>NZ_JAVIZW010000001.1:0-4734308 GCF_031453695.1 Enterobacter sp. SORGH_AS_0287 | reverse complement strand
GGGGTAATTCTGAAGCTGCAAGGATAAAGTGAAAATTATTTACTGACTGCTCACTTTCCAGGCAATTTGCATCCCAGACCTCAATTCTGGCCTGGTTTTTAAACAAAAACGAGCCGCAAGCGGCCCGTTTTTGCGTTTTGTGACTTACTGCACTGCCACAATTTTGTCGTCGTTGGCTTCCAGACGGATAACTTTGCCCGGAATCAGCTCCCCGGAGAGTATCTGCTGCGCCAGTGGGTTTTCGATCTGTTGCTGGATTGCGCGTTTCAGCGGACGCGCCCCATAAACCGGATCGTACCCATTTGCGCTCAAGAGCTTCAGCGCATCATCGGAGATGTGAATTTCATATCCACGCTCTTCCAGACGTTTATACAGACGCTGCAGCTGAATCTGCGCAATCGACGCAATATGTTTCTCACCCAGAGGATGGAACACTACCACTTCATCAATACGGTTAATGAACTCTGGACGGAAGCTATGGCTTACCACGCCCATCACCAGATCCTTCATATGGCCGTAGTCCAGTTCACCGAAACGTTCCTGAATCAAATCGGAACCCAGGTTCGAGGTCATGATCACTACCGTGTTACGGAAGTCGACCGTTCTCCCCTGTCCGTCAGTAAGCCGTCCATCGTCAAGAACCTGCAGCAGAATGTTGAACACATCCGGATGCGCTTTTTCCACTTCATCCAGCAGGATGACGGAATAAGGACGACGGCGCACCGCTTCTGTCAGGTAGCCACCTTCTTCATAACCCACATATCCTGGAGGCGCACCAACCAGTCGCGAAACGGAGTGTTTCTCCATAAACTCGGACATATCGATACGGACCATCGCGTCATCGCTGTCAAACATGAAGTTAGCCAGCGCCTTACAGAGTTCGGTTTTACCGACCCCCGTAGGCCCCAGGAACAGGAACGAACCGATTGGACGATTAGGGTCAGACAACCCTGCACGGCTACGGCGAATGGCATTAGAGACCGCTTCAACCGCCTCGTTCTGACCAATCACGCGTTGATGCAGATCCTGCTCCATGCGCAGCAGTTTGTCGCGTTCGCTTTCCATCATGCGCGCAACCGGAATACCGGTCCAGCGAGCCAGCACTTCAGCGATCTCCTCATCTGTTACTTTGTTTCGTAACAGACGCATCGTTTTGCCTTCCGACTGTGTGGCGATCTCAAGCTGTTTCTCAAGCTCAGGAATTTTGCCGTACTGCAGTTCAGACATTCGCGCCAGGTCACCCACACGACGCGCTTGCTCAATGGCAATTTTCGCCTGTTCCAGTTCAGCTTTAATTGTCTGAGTACCCGAGAGTGAAGCTTTCTCCGCTTTCCACTCTTCTTCCAGCTCAGAGTACTGACGCTCTTTATCGTCCAGTTCTTCGTTGAGCATATCCAGCCGTTTCTTACTGGCTTCATCAGACTCTTTCTTCAGTGCCTGCTGTTCCAGTTTGAGCTGGATGATGCGACGGTCGAGCCTGTCCAGCTCTTCCGGTTTCGAGTCAATCTGCATACGAATGCTCGAGGCCGCTTCATCAATAAGGTCGATTGCTTTATCGGGCAACTGACGGTCAGCGATATAACGATGCGAAAGCGTGGCCGCTGCAACAATCGCCGGGTCAGTAATCTGCACATGGTGGTGCAGTTCATAACGTTCTTTCAGCCCACGCAAAATCGCGATGGTATCTTCAACGCTTGGCTCAGCAACAAACACTTTCTGGAAACGACGCTCCAGCGCAGCATCTTTTTCGATGTACTGACGGTACTCATCCAGCGTGGTAGCCCCTACGCAGTGAAGTTCCCCACGTGCCAGGGCTGGTTTTAGCATATTACCGGCATCCATCGCGCCGTCCGCTTTACCTGCGCCGACCATGGTGTGCAGTTCGTCAATAAACAGAATGACGTTGCCTTCCTGTTTCGCCAGGTCGTTAAGCACGCCTTTCAGACGCTCTTCGAACTCACCGCGGTATTTCGCCCCGGCCACCAGCGCCCCCATGTCGAGCGCCAGTACACGACGACCTTTCAGCCCTTCCGGCACTTCACCGTTCACAATGCGCTGCGCCAGACCTTCGACGATGGCGGTTTTACCGACCCCCGGCTCACCAATCAGCACCGGGTTGTTTTTGGTACGACGCTGCAGTACCTGGATAGTACGGCGAATCTCTTCATCACGGCCGATCACCGGGTCAAGCTTGCCCTGCTCGGCACGCTCGGTCAGGTCGACCGTAAATTTTTTCAAAGCCTGACGTTGGTCTTCGGCTCCCTGATCGTTCACGCTTTCACCTCCGCGCATTTTCTCAATCGCCTGAGTCACATTGGCGGTGGTTGCGCCGGCAGATTTCAGCAGGTCGGTCAAGGTACCGCGTGATTCAAGCGCCGCCAGAACGAAAAGTTCTGACGAAATAAAGTTGTCCCCACGTTTTTGCGCCAGCTTGTCGCAAAGATTCAGCACACGCACCAGATCCTGAGACGGCTGAACGTCGCCACCGGTACCTTCTACCTGGGGTAAACGGCTCAGAGCCTGATCGATGGCGGTGCGTAACTGGCCAGCATTAATGCCGGCAGACGTTAATAACGGACGTACCGATCCCCCTTCCTGATTCAGCAAGGCGCTCATTAAATGAAGAGGTTCGATGAATTGGTTGTCGTGCCCCAGTGCAAGGGACTGGGCATCGGCGAGAGCAAGCTGGAATTTATTAGTAAGACGATCCAGACGCATAACTCCTCCCATAACAGGTCAAATTTGCTACTGGAGATTAAATGAGGTCATCCCTCAATTATTCAAGGTTAATGACCTGAATTATGTGAAAAGAAAACGGCACGTTCCGGATCGTCTTGATTCTTTAGGTTATATCAGCCAAATAAAACTTGCCATACGACCTGTCGTCTTGTCGCGGCGATAAGAGAAAAAATCACCCTTTTCGGTGAAGGTACAGCGATCGCCGCCGAAGATCTGCGTCACGCCGACATTATTCAGGCGCTGGCGGGCCAACAGGTAAATATCGGCCAGATATTTTTCACCGGCAGGAAGGAAAGCATCCGCGGCTTGCAGATCTTTCTCCATAAAGGCTTCGCGGACCTCGGGTCCCACTTCAAACGCACGAGGACCAATGGCCGGGCCGAGCCAGGCCATGATATTCGCAGGGTCATCTTTAAAGCAGGCGACGGTCTCTTCGAGCACACCTTCACACAGACCACGCCAGCCCGCATGCGCTGCTGCCACCTCGGTACCGGCACGGTTACAGAACAGAACCGGCAGGCAATCGGCAGTCATTACCGCACATACCGTTCCCGGAGTATCACTGTAAGACGCATCGGCCCGTTTAGACGCATAGGGTTCGTCCGTTAACGGCAGTACCGTTTTACCGTGAACCTGTTCCAGCCAGACCGGTTTCGACGGTAAATTCCCGGCAGCAAACAGGCGTTTGCGGTTTTCTTCAACGTGCTCCAGGTTGTCACCACAGTGTGCGCCGAGATTCAAAGATTCCCACGCGCCCTGGCTCACACCGCCGATACGGGTTGAACTGCAGGCAGCCACGCCCTCAGGCAGTGGCCACTCCGGGACAATCAGTTTGGTCATAACCAGTCCACTTGATCTTTATGTTCTTCAAAATCAACACGCATGGCGTCAATAAGGTCGACCATATCCTGTGGGATCGGCGCGTGCCATTCCATCTGAATACCGGTGATAGGATGGTAAAGACGCAGCATCGTTGCGTGCAGCGCCTGGCGATCAAACTTACGCAGTACGCTAATGAACTCATCCGATGCACCTTTTGGCGGACGCGGACGACCACCGTAGACCTGATCGCCCACCAGCGGATGGGTAATGTGCGCCATATGAACACGGATCTGGTGAGTACGACCGGTTTCCAGACGCAGACGCAGACGCGTATGAATGCGGAAGTGTTCCATAATGCGGTAGTGCGTTACCGCAGGCTTACCCATCGGGTGCACCGACATATGGGTACGTTTGGTTGGGTGACGGCTGATAGGTTCTTCCACCGTGCCGCCAGCGGTCATATGACCAATGGCCACCGCTTCATATTCACGGGTGATTTCACGCAGCTGCAGAGATTCCACCAGACGTGTCTGAGCTGGAACGGTCTTTGCCACCACCATCAGACCCGTGGTGTCTTTATCCAGACGGTGAACGATGCCGGCGCGCGGAACATCCACGATAGGCGGGTAATAATGGAGAAGTGCGTTAAGGACCGTGCCATCAGGATTCCCCGCGCCCGGATGAACAACCAGGTCACGTGGCTTATTGATCACCAGGATGTCATCATCTTCATAGACGATGTTCAGCGGGATATCCTGCGGCTCGAAGCGGATATCCTCTTCGATTTCAGCATTGATGGCGACGGCTTCCCCACCTAACACTTTCTCTTTTGGTTTGTCCCAGATCTTGCCGTTTACCAGCACGCGCTGGTCAAGGATCCATTCTTTTATGCGTGAACGCGAATAATCAGGGAACAATTCGGCCAAAGCCTGATCTAAGCGTTGACCGAGCTGATTTTCGGAGACTGTTGCGGTGAGTTCTACTCGTTGTGCCATAAACTGCTTCTTCGTTTAACGTTGGGTTTTACGGCTTTGCCGTTTAATATAGTGTGCTATTGTAGCTGGTCTTAATCGGGAGCAGGAACAGAGTTTCTCCCGGACAAACATTTGAGGAAAGTCAAAACGTCATGACGCGCATGAAATATCTGGTGGCAGCGGCCACGTTGAGCCTGGCTTTGGTGGGCTGCTCCGGTTCAAATGAACAGGTCCCTGACAATCCGCCGAATGAAATCTATGCGACTGCACAACAAAAGTTGCAGGACGGTAACTGGAAACAGGCGATAACGCAACTGGAAGCGTTGGATAATCGCTATCCATTTGGTCCGTATTCGCAGCAGGTACAGTTAGATCTCATCTATGCCTACTATAAAAATGCCGATCTGCCGCTGGCTCAGGCAACCATCGATCGTTTCATGCGTCTGAACCCGACTCATCCTAACATCGATTACGTCATGTACATGCGCGGTCTTACCAACATGGCGCTGGACGACAGTGCCCTGCAAGGTTTCTTCGGTGTGGATCGTTCTGACCGTGACCCGCAGCATGCGCGTGATGCTTTCAACGACTTCTCCAAACTGGTGCGCGGCTACCCGAACAGCCAGTACGTCACTGACGCGACCAAACGTCTGGTGTTCCTGAAAGATCGTCTGGCGAAATACGAATACTCCGTTGCGGAATACTATACCCGCCGTGGCGCATGGGTTGCCGTGGTTAATCGTGTAGAAGGTATGCTGCGTGATTACCCGGATACACAGGCAACGCGTGATGGCCTGAAGCTGATGGAAAATGCTTACCGTCAGATGCAGATGACCGCACAGGCTGACAAAGTGGCGAAAATCATCGCCGCGAACAGCAGCAACACCTGATATTGCCTCAAAGCAAAACGGCAGCCTTCGGGCTGCCGTTTTTTTATGCGTTCAGAGATCAGCTGAAGCGGTTTAGCCTCAACACATCCTATCAACTATGACCGGAAATCGGGCCTTCCACAAGGTAAATATCACCTCTTCCTGCCCTGCCTCACAAAAAACATTCCCTGACAAAAACCGACAAAATAACGTGATCTAAATCACACATTTTGACATTAGGACAGGTATGCTGGAATCACCAAGACGGAAAGACAAGAGGTAAAATTTATGACAATGAACATTACCAGTAAACAAATGGAAATTACTCCGGCAATCCGCCAACACGTCGCAGACCGTCTCGCCAAACTGGATAAATGGCAAACACATTTGATTAACCCACATATCATCCTGTCCAAGGAGCCGCAAGGTTTCATCGCTGACGCAACTATCAATACTCCAAACGGCCATCTGGTCGCCAGCGCAAAACACGAGGATATGTACACCGCTATTAACGATTTGATCAACAAGCTGGAACGGCAGCTCAATAAAGTGCAACACAAAGGTGAAGCCCGTCGCGCCGCAACGTCGGTGAAAGACGCCAGCTTCGCGGAAGAAGTTGAAGAAGAGTAATCCTTTAAATTGAGTTTACCGCCAACGCGCCTTCGGGCGCGTTTTTTATTGACAGCATGAAAACAGTACGGGTACTTTAACGGTATCAACGACAGGATGATTTCATGAAACACACACCGTTTTTCTTCGCATTCTTTTTTACCTTCCCCTGATTGGGAGGCGTTTCGTCGTGTGATAAAGAATGCGAAGACGAACAACAAGGCCTCCCACACCGGGAGGCCTTTTTTATTAATAACGATAAACGAGACAGGCAACACTATGACACCGGAAAACCCGTTACTGGACCTGCGAGTGAAAATCAGCGCACTGGACGAAAAATTACTGGCCCTGCTGGCAGAACGTCGCACACTCGCCATCGAAGTGGGAAAAGCCAAGCTGGACTCCCATCGGCCGGTGCGTGATATCGACCGTGAACGCGACCTGCTGGAACGCCTGATTCAGCTTGGCAAAGCGCACCACCTCGACGCCCATTACATCACCCGTTTGTTCCAGCTCATCATCGAAGACTCCGTTCTGACCCAGCAAGCGCTACTCCAGCAGCATCTGAATAAAACGAACCCGCACTCTGCACGTGTCGCCTTCCTCGGCCCAAAAGGCTCTTACTCTCACCTTGCCGCACGCCAGTACGCAGCGCGTCATTTCGAAGAGTTTATTGAAAGCGGCTGCGCAAAATTTGCTGATATTTTCAATCAGGTCGAAACCGGACAGGCGGATTACGCCGTCGTACCGATTGAAAACACCAGCTCTGGCGCCATTAACGACGTGTACGATCTTCTGCAGCACACTACGCTGTCGCTGGTTGGCGAGATGACCATCCCTATCGATCACTGCGTACTGGTCTCTGGCTCAACCGACCTGAGCCAAATCGAGACGGTGTACAGTCACCCACAACCGTTCCAGCAGTGCAGTCAGTTCCTCAACCGTTATCCGAACTGGAAAATTGAGTACACCGAAAGCACTTCTGCGGCGATGGAAAAAGTGATGCAGGCCAATTCTCCGACGGTGGCCGCGCTTGGCAGCGAGGCGGGCGGAGCGCTGTATGGGCTGCAGGTGCTGGAACGCAACCTGGCGAACCAGACGCAAAATATCACCCGCTTCGTGGTACTGGCCCGTAAAGCCATCAATGTCTCTGAGCAGGTTCCGGCTAAAACGACGCTGCTGATGGCGACCGGGCAGCAGGCGGGTGCGCTGGTTGAGGCCCTGCTGGTACTGCGTAACCACAACCTGATCATGACGAAGCTGGAATCTCGCCCGATTCATGGCAATCCGTGGGAAGAGATGTTTTATCTGGATATCCAGGCCAACCTGGAATCTGCATCCATGCAGAAAGCCCTGCGTGAACTGGGTGAAATCACCCGCTCAATGAAAGTGCTGGGCTGCTATCCGAGCGAAAACGTCGTGCCGGTTGACCCCGCTTAACGTTCGATAAAGCGGCTTTTCTTCATCCCTGCCACGCTAACGGGCAGGGTGAAGATGGCGCCGGAGAGCGGATACTGCGCCACTTCATCCGCATCCATATTTTCCCGCGTGGTCGTGATAAACAGGGTCTTCATATCCTCGCCGCCAAAGCAGACCATCGTCGGACAACGAACCGGCATGCGATGCTCTTCCAGTTGTTCCCCCTGCGGTGAAAAGCGTGCGATACGCCAGCCATCAAACATTGCGCTCCAGTAGCAGCCTTCTTCATCCATCGCAGCACCGTCGGGTATGCCCTCCCCCTCTTTAAAGCGGCGGAATATCTCGCGTTTCACCGGCTCACCTTGCTCATCAAGCGGCGTGCGGTAGATAACGCCATTTGGCGTGTCAGAGGTGAACATCCACTGTTTGTCCGGGCTGAATGCCAGACCGTTGTGCCCGTGAATATCACACTGGATCACTTTCGGCGTCAGGTCATTATCGATACGCATCAGCATGGCGCCGTTGTAATCCCCCGGCCCCCAGAAGGTTCCCGCATAGAACCGTCCATGATGATCGGTACCTCCATCATTAAAACGCGCCAGTTGCGGGTTAGAGGGGTTATCACACACCTTGCGCTGAAGCAGGCCGTGCTTGTCAGCAAGCCAGATGCCATTGCGCATCGCGACGATAAAGCCGCCACGCTCACGCAGAGCGAAACAGCCTACTTCTTCATGGAAAGAGAGTACCGTGTGTTCCGCGGTAGGCAGATGATAACGGTGGATCTCCCCCTCCAGAATATCTGCCCAGTAGAGCGCATGCTCTTCGGCACTCCACGTCGGACATTCGGGCAAATGCCCGGTGTAATTCAACAGCGGCTGCGGTTCGGCCATAACAGTTCCCCAAAATGAAAAAAGCCAGCATTGCTGGCTTTTAGTATATACATCATCGCATTACTGGCGACTGTCATTTGCCTGACGCAAAAGCGTGCGGCTCTCACTCTGAAAACGTTGCGCATAATCGCCAAACCAGTGCTCGACTTTACGGAAGCTGTCGATAAACGCCTGCTTATCGCCATGCTCCAGCAAGGTGATCGCTTCACCAAACCGCTGGTAATAACGTTTGATAAGCGCCAGGTTGTTCTCAGAGGACATAATAATGTCGGCGTAAAGCTGTGGATCCTGAGCGAACAAACGCCCGACCATCGCCAGCTCCAGGCGATAGATCGGCGAAGAGAGCGCCAGCAGCTGTTCAAGCTGCACATTCTCTTCCGCCAGATGCAAACCGTAGGCAAAGGTCGCAAAGTGGCGCAGCGCCTGAATGAACGCCATGTTCTGATCGTGCTCTACCGCGCTGATCCGGTGCAACCTGGCACCCCATACCTGGATCTGTTCCAGGAACCACTGATAGGCCTCCGGCTGACGACCATCGCAGTACACCACAACCTGCTTCGCCAGGCTGCCACTGTCCGGACCAAACATCGGGTGCAGGCCAAGCGCCGGGCCAGTATGCGCCGCCAGCATCGCCTGCAGGGGGCCATTTTTGACCGATGCAAGGTCAACCAGGATACAATCTTTCGGCAACGGTGGAAGCTTGCCGATGATCTGCTCCGTCACGTGGATAGGCACGCTGACGATAACCATCCCCGCATCGGCCATCAGCGCTGGCGCGTGTTCCCAGTCCTCTTTTTCCAGAATGCGAACCTGATAACCAGAAAGCGTCAGCATTTTTTCAAACAGACGCCCCATCTGGCCCGCGCCACCCACAATAACCACCGGGCGCAGGGACGGACAGAGGGTTTTGAAGCCCTTATCGTTTTCGCTGGAATAGGATTCCCGCATTACGCGACGCAAGACATCTTCAATCAGATCCGGCGAGACGCCCAGCGCCTGGGCCTCTTTGCGCCGCGAAGCCAGCATGGATGCCTCACGCTCCGGGACGTAAATCGGCAGGCCGTATTTGCTTTTTACCTCACCCACTTCGGCAACCAGAGCCATACGGCGCGCCAGCAGGTCCAGCAACGCCTTATCCACTTCATCAATTTGATCGCGTAACGCGGTCAATTCAGCAACCATAACTACCCTCTTAAGCCAGACGCGTCGCCAGCTGGCCGCTTACATCTTTATGGATCTCACGCAGCAGCGCGTCGGTGGTTTCCCAGCTGATGCAGGCATCCGTGACGGATACGCCGTGCTTCATTGCGCTGCGCGGTTGTTCAGATGACTGATTGCCTTCGTGAATATTGCTCTCAATCATCAGACCGATAATAGAACGGTTGCCGTCTTTTATCTGTGCCACCACAGATTCCGCAACCGCAGGCTGACGACGGTAATCTTTATTCGAATTACCATGACTGCAATCTACCATCAGTGCCGGGCGCAGTCCCGCCTGCTCCATCTCTTTTTCACACTGTGCCACATCTGCCGGGCTGTAGTTTGGTGCTTTACCACCGCGCAGGATCACGTGACCATCCGGGTTACCCTGCGTTTGCAGGAGGCAAACCTGCCCCGCCTGGTTAATGCCAACAAAACGGTGCGGCATTGCCGCGGCACGCATGGCGTTAATTGCAGTGGCCAGGCTGCCATCGGTACCGTTTTTAAAACCAACCGGCATCGACAGGCCAGACGCCATCTCGCGGTGGGTTTGTGATTCTGTGGTGCGTGCCCCAATGGCAGACCAGCTAAACAGGTCGCCCAGGTACTGCGGGCTGTTCGGATCCAGCGCTTCAGTGGCCAGCGGCAGCCCCATGCTGACCAGCTCCACCAGCAGGCGACGCGCAATTTTCAGCCCTGCTTCCACATCAAACGAGCCATCCATGTGCGGATCGTTAATCAACCCTTTCCAGCCAACGGTGGTACGTGGCTTCTCAAAATAGACGCGCATTACCAGATAGAGGCTATCGCTGACCTCCTCCGCTAATGTTTTAAAACGACGAGCGTACTCAATGGCGGCTTCAGGATCGTGAATAGAACAAGGACCACATACCACCAGCAGGCGTGGATCGCGGCCAGCGATAATGTCTGAAATGGTCTGACGCGAGTGCTCAATTTGAGCCTCCTGCGCGACGCTCAGCGGGAATTCCGCTTTCAGTTGATCCGGAGTAATCAAAATCTGTTCGTCAGTGATATGTACGTTGTTCAGCGCGTCTTTTTGCATGATTGCGATCCTGTAGAGCTCGTTTGCGATAGTTGTTTTCCTCGAAGAGGTGAAACAACGATACCATAACAAGTAAAGATTTCAATCCAAAATACGTACACTTTTCTTTACGAATGCCAATTTATTGCAAAAATCAGCCGCCATATCCGTAAACTTTAAATTACACCACTTACTTTCCGTTACCAGGCTATGCTGAAGAAAAAAGGAGAATGGCTATGCGTTCAATTGCTCTGGTGCTGTTGTCGCTCATTTTATCGGGTTGCCAAATCAATCCTTATACCTTCCACCCGGACTGGACCAGCCCCAGCTGGTTTGATGCAGGTAAAGAAGACGCCATGAATGGTCTGCCGGTTAAAGATAACCAGACGCTGGCCGATAATTTTAATGATCCACAAGTTGATCGTAGTGAATATCTCCGGGGATATGCAGACGGACAGAAGAAAGTGTGTGAAGAAGGTTTTCTCCACGCCTGGGGATTAGCGGGCAAATCTTTTCCTGCCAGCTGCGATACTGCTGAAAATGCAGCAAAACTGCACGAGTCATGGCAAAAAGGCATGGATGAAAGCATGCGCTCCAGCAGACTTAATTAAGCCTCTTTTTATTCACCGGAATATAACAAAGTGTAGGATTTAGCTTAGGTCGAGGCAGGGAAAATTCTGACATAATGACGGCTCTGATAAACAATGGTATTCTGCCCACAACTCTTAAGGACATCTATTTCCGGAGCGAAGTGGCGGATTCTGGTGAGAAATTTATTCTTGATCTCTTTTTTCCGACTCACTCTGGTGCTAATGCTGTTCCTTATGGTGGGCGCAGCGGCGGCAGGCACGTTCACCGAAACCGATAAATCGGTACGTTCGATCGTTTCAGGTATTGTGAGCTACACCCGATGGCCGTCACTTTCCGGCCAGCCAAAACTCTGTGTTTATGCTTCTTCTCACTACACGCATGCACTCACCAGCAAGGACGGGCAAAGCGAATTACCTTATACCCCCGTTATTGTGCGTAACGATCAGGAAGCCCTGTCCGCGACGTGTGATGCTATTTATTTCGGGGCGGAATCCCCCGTAAAACAACGTGAATTAATAAGTCAGTATCAGGGCAGAGCATTGCTATTAATCTCAGAGCAAAATCCGGAATGTATTATTGGCAGCGCCTTTTGCCTGATAATTGATCGCAACCATGTCCGGTTTTCCGTCAATCTGGATGCGCTGACTCGCAGTGGCGTGAGAGTCAATCCGGATGTATTAATGCTCGCACGGAATAAGCAGCATGGATAAAGATTTCACTTCAGCGCCACGTCCGACGTTTAAAAGAACACTCAGACGAATCAGCATGATAAGCGTCATCATCACGATGACATTAATATGGCTGCTCCTCTGTTTTGCCTCCGTCGTGACATTAAAGCAATACGCACAAAAGAATCTCGAATTAACCGGCGCCACCATGAGCCACAGCCTTGAAGCCTCCCTGGTGTTCAACGATTCAGTGGCAGCCAATGAAACGCTTGCTGCCCTTGGCAAACAGGGTCAGTTTGCCGTGGCTGAAGTCCTCAACGTGCACAAAAAACGCTTTGCGTACTGGTCGTGGAACCCGGCGGATAACAACGACACCCTGGGGGCACTGGTCAGCCGCTGGCTTTTCCCCGAACCGATTTCCCAGCCCGTATTCCATAACGGCTCAACGATTGGCGAAATACGCCTTACCGCGCGTGACAGCCTGATAAGCCACTTCATCTGGATGTCGTTTGCCGTTCTCACCGGCTGTATTCTGTTTGCGACGGTGGTCGCACTGACCATTACGCAATCCTTGCATCACGGCATGGTTACAGCGCTGCAAAACATTACTGACGTCGTTCATGACGTACGCACTAACCGTAACTTCTCCCGACGGGTGAAAGACGGGCGCATTGAAGAATTTCACCAGTTTGGCGAGGACTTCAACAGCCTTCTGGATGAAATGGAGGAGTGGCAGCTTAAACTGCAGGCGAAAAACGCCCAGCTATTACGCACCGCCATGCACGACCCGCTGACGGGTCTTGCCAACCGTGCGGCGTTTCGTAACAGCATCGCGGCATTAATGAATGACCCCTCAGCAAAAACAAACTCGGCCCTGCTCTTCCTCGACGGTGATAATTTTAAGTTTATTAATGACACCTGGGGACACGCGGCAGGAGACTGTGTGCTGATTGAAGTCGCCAGAAGAATGGTCGAGTTCGGTGATAAGCGCCATCAGTCATACCGCCTTGGCGGCGACGAGTTTGCCATGGTGCTGTACGGCGTCCATTCAGAGCCTGAGGTTCAACATCTTTGTGCTGCCTTATCGCAGCAGTTTATCCGCCCGTTCGAATTGCATAACGGGCAAAAAGCATCAATGTCACTCAGTATTGGCTTTGCTCTGGCGTGGGAAAATGGTTCTGTGGAAGCATTACTGGAGAAAGCCGACCGCAATATGTACCTGGTTAAAAACCAGCGTACAAAAACGATAAATTAGAAGGGAAACGATATGTTAAAGCGATACTTCGCGCCGTTGTTATTAGCCTCAGTCGTGCTGGCAGGTTGCCAGTCACCGCCGCAAGGCAAGTTCACTCCTGAGCAGATTGCGGCGATGAAGTCTTACGGTTTTAACGAACTGAACGGCGACTGGTCCCTTGGCCTGTCAGATACCATCCTGTTTGATAAAAACGACGCCAGGCTGCGTGCGGAAAGTGAAACGCAGATCAAGACCATGGCCTCTCGCCTCGCGGCAACCGGTCTGAACCACGCGCGTATGGACGGTCACACGGACAACTACGGCGAAGAGCGCTACAACGAAGCGCTGTCATTGAAACGTGCAAATGCGGTAGCCGACGCCTGGGCGAAGGGAGCCAATATCCCGCGCAGCAACCTCACCACGCAGGGGTTAGGCAAAAAATACCCTGTTGCGAGCAACAGTACTGCAAAAGGGCGCGCTGAAAACCGCCGGGTTGCGGTGGTTATCAGCACGCCATAAGGTTATTTAACCGATGATTCTGCGAGCGACACGCCTGTTGCCGCTCGCCAGCGCAGCCAGTCGACCAGCACAAACAGGGCCAGACTCACCCCCATCACCGGCATCGCCAGCCCCAGCAGGACACTCACCATCGCCGTGACGGCTCTTCCCCATCCCGATAGCGCCAGCCAGCTCTGACAGAGCGTCTGAACCGGGTTCACGGCCGATTGCGCCGGACGACGCATCCACCACATCCGGTATCCCCAGACGATCAGCACGCACAGGGCAATACCGAACGCGATCAGCAACAGCTGATTGGCCAGCCCAAACAAGATCCCCATGTGGAAATCCACACCCCAGCGGGTCAGTTTTGCCATTAACGGGAAATCTTCAAACCGGGTTCTGTCCAGAATGTGCAGGGAGTGCGGATCGACCGACACCGCGTCGACCTGAGTCGGCCAGCTGCGATCGATTTCCGTCACGGTCCAGGCCTGTTCAGCCGTTTTCGCCGGGCGGATTTCGAGCTTGCTGGCATCTATACCCGCCGTACGGGCGGCATGCAGGACGTCATCAAAAAGCGTCGGATCCATCACCATCGCGGGCATCATCATCCCGCTATGATGCCCCCGGTGCTCAGCGTGCTCGTCCATGATAGCAGGCACACCGGAGAGCGTAGTATTGACCTGCGGCGTAAGCCAGTTCATCCGGGCACGCAGTGTATCCACGTTACCGCCCGCCCACTGAGACCACGTCAGGCCTGTCGCTGAGAACAATAACATTCCCCCCCCAGCAACACCCAGCCCAGTGCCACATGCACACGACGGCGGTTCTGGAAACGGTTGTCCATCCGACGTTTTGGTCGGGTGTAAAACCACAGGGCGATTCCACCCAGCGCGGCAACCCACATCCAGGAGGCGGCCAGCTCGCTATAGAGACGCCCGACATCGCCAAGCATCAACGAGGTGTGCAGATAATCGATGGTCTGGCGCAACGGCAGAATGCCACTCGTGCCGTACACCGTCATATCGCCCCGCACCTCAAGGCTCACGGGATCCACAAAGATAGCGCGGTTCTCCGAGGGGCCAAGCGCCGGGTCAGCGAACATTACGCGGGTAGTATCACCGTCAACCAGCCCCGGACGAACGGCATGCAGGCGCAGATCTGAACCCACGGCGTTTTCCGCCACGGCAATCTGCTCGGCCAGAGGCTGCGCCTCTCCCACCGAATCCGTGTGCAACGCGTGCCGGTAAAGCGTGTTTTCCAGCTGCGGCGTCGCCACATACAGCGTACCGGTCAGCGCGGCGAAGAAGATAAACGGGCCAACAAACAGCCCGACATAGAAATGGAGTCGACGCAGCAGGTTTCCCCATGCCGCGCGCGGAGTGCAGGTAGTCATACTTTTCCTTTTTAAGGCAAAAAGTTATCGATTTTTTTTAAAGGGAAAAAGCAGACTGCCGCGGCGGCGCGCGGGTATCAGGAAAGAGCCAGGGGAAAAAGTGCCAGTGGCTGACCGGCGGTTGCGGCGGTGTAACGCGACTCCTTTGCAGTACCACACTGAGCAGTACAATCAGCGCCAGCATCATGCCCGGCACATGCGCTAACAGTACACAGTAGCCACACGCTTCCGCATGGTCGACGGGCATCGAGTGCGGCATATCGCCATGGTGCTCATCCATCGACATCATGCTCATGTCATGATGCATTCCCGGCATGGCGCTCATGGGATCTTTTTGCAGCGAGATGGAGATAAGCGGCGCAACCACGATCAGCAGGATCGCAAACAGCGCGGTCAAAGCCGCTGCGCGTTTCCAGTTATGCCGATGCAGTACGTTATCCACTTTCCCTCCCGTTAAGAGGCCAGCATTGTAAATGATTTATGACGAAAGGGTTAATGCGAGAGGTGCGATGGAATAAAAAAGGGCCAGCCTTTCGGCCAGCCCTTTTTAACAGGATGTCGCTTAAGCGAATCTTAGTTCAGACGCTCTTTAATACGAGCAGACTTACCAGTACGCTCACGCAGGTAGTACAGTTTAGCTTTACGTACAGCACCACGACGTTTAACAGCAATGCTGTCAACTACCGGAGAGTGAGTCTGGAAGACACGCTCAACGCCTTCGCCGTTGGAAATTTTACGAACAGTGAATGCAGAGTGCAGACCGCGGTTACGAATAGCGATAACCACGCCCTCGAATGCCTGCAGACGTTTTTTGGAACCTTCAACAACCCATACTTTCACTTCCACGGTGTCACCTGGACGGAAGGAAGGTACGTCCTGCTTCATCTGCTCTTGTTCAAGTTGCTTAATAATGTTGCTCATAATTTAATCTCTTATCCTGGGTAAACTGATATTCGGGAGCGTATTACGCATTCCCATCATGTTCATGCTGCTGTTGCGCGTGTTCTTTTTTGAACTCGGCCAGCAACTTTGCTTGCTCTTCAGTCAGAGCCAGGTTTTCCAGAAGTTCAGGTCTTCTAAGCCAGGTTCGGCCCAGCGACTGCTTCAAACGCCAGCGACGTATCTCAGCATGGTTTCCTGACAGTAACACCGCCGGTACTTCCATCCCTTCTAACACTTCAGGACGAGTATAGTGTGGACAGTCCAGCAACCCATCAGCAAAGGAATCTTCCGTTGCCGAAGCTTCATGGCCCAGTACACCCGGAATGAACCGGGCAACGGAGTCAATCAGCGTCATCGCTGGTAACTCACCACCGCTGAGTACGTAATCGCCGATAGACCATTCTTCGTCAATCTCGGTTTGAATTACGCGCTCATCTATCCCTTCGTAGCGACCACAGACCAGAATCAATTTTTGATTCGTCGCCAGTTCGCTGACGCCCGCTTGATCAAGCTTGCGTCCCTGAGGTGACAGATAAATCACCTTCGCGCCTTCACCTGCCGCGGCTTTTGCTGTGTGAATGGCGTCCCGTAAGGGTTGCACCATCATTAACATCCCCGGTCCGCCGCCGTAAGGACGATCGTCCACGGTACGGTGCCGGTCATGCGTAAAGTCACGAGGACTCCAGCTCTGGATGTTCAGCAGGCCATTCTTTACTGCCCGGCCAGTTACCCCGTAATCGGTAATCGCGCGGAACATTTCAGGAAACAGGCTAATTATGCCAATCCACATAGCGCCGTCTTTTACCGTTTATCCGGAGAATTTAAAAACCAGGATCCCAATCTACTTCAATCGTTTGAGTAGCGAGATCGACTTTCTTGATAACCTGTCCATCGAGGAACGGAACCAACCGCTCCTTGATGCCAAATGCATCTTTCAGGTTTGCCCTAATGACGAGAACGTCATTTGACCCGGTTTCCATCATGTCGATGACTTTCCCCAGGCTATAACCTTCAGTGGTGACCACCTGGCAACCCATAAGGTCTTTCCAGTAGTAGTCGCCCTCTTCCAGCTGCGGCAACTGCGACGAATCCACGATAATTTCACAATTAGTCAGTGCATTCGCGGCATCACGATCGTCAATGCCTTTCAGCTTGATGATGATGTCCTGATTGTGGTGACGCCAGCTTTCCAGCTCGACCTCTTCCCACTTACCGGCTTTCTGGATAAACCAGGGCTGGTAATTAAAAATGCTATCAGCGTCTTCAGTGGAGGAAAACACTCTGAGCCAACCACGAATACCGTAGCAAGAACCCATTTTGCCCAATACAATCGGTTCAACAGGTGCTTTATTGCTCATCATGACCACCGTGACAGATTAAGCTGCTTTGTTTGCTGCTTTGATCAGCGTAGCAACGCGATCGGAAACAGTAGCGCCCTGGCCAACCCAGTGAGCGATACGATCCAGATCCAGACGGGTTTCTTCTTCAGAACCAGAAGCGATCGGGTTGAAGAAACCAACGCGCTCAATGAAGCGACCGTTGCGTGCATTACGGCTGTCAGTAACAACAACCTGGTAGAACGGACGCTTTTTAGCGCCGTGACGTGCTAAACGAATAGTTACCATAACATCCTCTTGTGTGAATAAAACAACCGGGCCCCATCGAGGAACGGAGCCCGGGTGTCATATTAAAAGCCCGAAAATTTTACTGATTTCTGGGGAAAATGCAATCAGCAGTTAAAACTCTGCTGCAAAACACGGCCAGGGTGTGCTTTTCGGGCACACCCTGGCATCAAAATAGCCAGCTGCCAGGCGATTAACGGCCAGGGAATCCTGGCGGCATCATGCCCTTCATGCCACGCATCATCTTCGCCATGCCGCCTTTCTTCATTTTCTTCATCATGCGCTGCATGTCGTCGAACTGTTTCAGAAGGCGGTTTACGTCCTGCACCTGCATGCCGCAACCGGCTGCGATACGGCGTTTGCGGGACCCTTTGATGATGTCCGGGTTAGCACGTTCCTTGAGGGTCATCGAGTTGATGATCGCCTCCATACGCACCAGCACCTTGTCATCCATCTGCGCTTTTACGTTGTCAGGGATCTGGCCCATGCCCGGCAGTTTGCCCATCAGGCTTGCCATGCCGCCCATGTTTTTCATCTGACGCAGCTGCTCAAGGAAATCGGTCAGGTCAAAGCCGTCGCCTTTTTTCAGCTTGCTGGCCAACTTCTCAGCCTGGGCGCGGTCAACCTTGCTCTCGATATCTTCGATAAGCGACAGCACGTCGCCCATGCCGAGGATACGGGAGGCGATACGGTCCGGGTGGAACGGCTCCAGCGCTTCGGTTTTCTCACCCACACCGAGGAATTTAATCGGCTTGCCGGTGATATGACGAATCGAAAGCGCCGCACCGCCGCGGGCGTCACCGTCCACTTTGGTCAGCACTACGCCGCGTTAACGGCAGCGCTTCGTTAAACGCTTTCGCAGTGTTCGCCGCATCCTGACCGGTCATGGCGTCAACAACAAACAGGGTCTCTACCGGATTGATAGCGGCATGCACCTGTTTGATCTCATCCATCATCGCTTCGTCAACGTGCAGACGACCGGCGGTATCCACCAGCAGCACGTCGTAGAATTTCAGCTTCGCCTCTTTCAGCGCCGCGTTAACGATGTCGACAGGCTTCTGGGCAACGTCAGACGGGAAGAAATCCACGCTGACCTGCTGCGCCAGGGTTTCCAGCTGTTTAATCGCCGCCGGGCGATAGACGTCCGCAGAAACGACCAGCACTTTTTTCTTGTGCTTTTCACGCAGGAATTTACCCAGCTTACCCACGCTGGTGGTTTTACCCGCACCCTGCAGGCCCGCCATTAGCACGACGGCCGGTGGCTGTGCTGCCAGGTTAAGCACCTGGTTCTCTTCGCCCATCGCCGAAACCAGTTCGTTACGGACGATTTTGACGAACTCCTGACCCGGGGTCAGGCTCTTGTTAACTTCATGACCAACCGCCTTCTCTTTAACGCGGTTGATAAAATCACGAACAACCGGCAACGCGACGTCTGCTTCCAGCAGCGCCATGCGCACTTCGCGCAGCGTTTCCTTGATGTTGTCTTCGGTAAGGCGTCCGCGGCCGCTGATGTTGCGCAGCGTGCGCGACAAACGATCGGTTAAATTATCAAACATTGTCTCTCGCCTGAGTAGAAACGTTGGGTCGCTGGCAGCGACACATACACAGAATTTTGCCGGAGTATAACATGAAGGCGGCTTTGTTGTTATGCAACGGTTGGAGCAGGCGTCACGTAACGTTATACTGCTTCTCTTTCTTATTAAGACAACTGTCGATGCCTATATGCCTGTTTTCGCACTGATCGCCCTTGTTGCCTACTCTGTCAGCCTCGCGCTGATCATTCCTGGACTGCTGCAAAAAAACAGCGGCTGGCGACGCATGGCTATTCTTTCGGCGGTGATCGCACTGATAAGCCATGCGTTCGCGCTGGAATCGCGCATTATCCCCGGCGATGGCAGCGTACAGAACCTGAGCGTGCTCAACGTCGGCTCGCTGGTCAGCCTGATGATCTGCACGGTGATGACCATTGTCGCCTCTAAAAACCGTGGCTGGCTGCTACTGCCGATTGTGTATGCCTTCGCGCTGATCAACCTGGCCCTGGCCACGTTTATGCCCAATGAGTTTATTACGCATCTGGAAGCGACGCCGGGAATGCTGGTGCATATCGGCCTGTCACTCTTCGCTTACGCAACGCTGATTATCGCCGCGCTCTATGCCATGCAGCTCGCCTGGATTGACTACCAGCTGAAAAACAAAAAGCTGGCCTTTAACCATGAGATGCCGCCGCTGATGGTGATTGAGCGTAAGATGTTCCACATCACGCAGGTTGGTGTCGTGCTGCTGACGTTAACGCTGTGCACGGGCCTGTTTTATATGAAGAACCTGTTCAGCGTGGAGAATATCGATAAAGCGGTCCTCTCCATCATCGCGTGGTTTGTCTATATTGTCCTGTTATGGGGCCATTATCATGAAGGCTGGCGCGGTCGGCGCGTGGTCTGGTTCAACGTCGCGGGCGCGGGCATTCTCACCCTTGCCTATTTTGGCAGCCGCTTCATACAGCAATTTGCTGGCTAAGTAACAA
Organism: Enterobacter sp. SORGH_AS_0287; assembly: GCF_031453695.1. Lineage (NCBI taxonomy): Bacteria > Pseudomonadati > Pseudomonadota > Gammaproteobacteria > Enterobacterales > Enterobacteriaceae > Enterobacter > Enterobacter sp. SORGH_AS_0287. The sequence goes on along the minus strand of NZ_JAVIZW010000001.1, from coordinate 4,714,272 downwards.
AGGAGTTCCCCCTGGAACACATCTCTACCACCACGCTGATCATTACGCTGATCGTCATGGTGGTCATCTCCGCCTATTTCTCCGGCTCGGAAACCGGCATGATGACCTTAAACCGCTACCGGTTACGTCATCGTGCTAAGCAGGGTAACCGTGCCGCCCGTCGCGTCGAAAAACTGCTGCGTCAACCGGATCGTCTGATCAGTCTGGTGCTCATCGGTAACAACCTCGTCAACATTCTTGCCTCTGCGCTCGGTACTATCGTTGGGATGCGCCTGTACGGCAACGCCGGCGTCGCCATTGCCACCGGTGTGCTGACGTTTGTGGTGCTGGTGTTTGCAGAAGTGTTGCCTAAAACCATCGCCGCGCTCTACCCGGAAAAAGTGGCCTACCCCAGCAGCTTCCTGCTGGCACCGCTGCTGATCCTGATGATGCCGCTGGTCTGGTTACTGAACATGGTGACGCGTGTTCTGATGCGGATGATCGGTATCAAAGCAGACGTCACCATCAGCAGCGCGCTCAGCAAAGAAGAGCTGCGCACCATCGTGCATGAATCGCGCTCGCAGATCTCCCGGCGTAATCAGGACATGCTGCTGTCGGTACTGGATCTGGAAAAAGTCAGCGTTAACGACATCATGGTGCCGCGTAACGAGATCGTCGGCATTGATATCAATGACGACTGGAAAGCCATCGTCCGCCAGCTGACCCACTCCCCGCACGGCCGTATCGTGCTGTACCGCGACTCTCTGGACGATGCCATCAGCATGCTGCGCGTGCGCGAAGCTTATCGTCTGATGACCGAGAAAAAAGAGTTCACCAAAGAGGTGATGCTCCGCGCCGCCGACGAAATTTATTACGTGCCGGAAGGAACGCCGCTCAGCACCCAGCTGGTGAAGTTCCAGCGTAATAAGAAGAAGGTCGGCCTGGTGGTCAATGAGTACGGGGATATTCAGGGGCTGGTGACGGTTGAAGATATTCTGGAAGAGATTGTTGGCGACTTTACCACCTCAATGTCCCCTTCCCTTGCGGAAGAAGTCACCCCGCAAAACGACGGCTCGGTGCTGATCGACGGTAGCGCGAACATTCGAGAGCTCAATAAAGCCTTTAACTGGCATTTACCGGAAGATGAAGCACGCACCATAAACGGGATGATTCTGGAAGCACTGGAAGAGATCCCGGCGGCGGGCACGCGGGTGCGCATTGAGCAATACGATATTGATATCCTGGACGTGCAGGACAATATGATTAAGCAGGTGAAAGTCCTGCCGGTAAAACCGATTCGGGAAAGTATTGCTGAGTAGAGAGTAGGCCGGGTACGGCGCAAGCCGCCACCCGGCACTACAGATGGCAAATTACGCTTTCGCTTTCGCCACGGTAACCATTGCAGCACGAATGGTACGACCGTTCAGGGTATAACCTTTCTGCATCACGCCAAGCACTTTACCGGCTTCAACGTCTTCTGATTCCACCATCGCAATCGCCTGGTGCACATTTGGATCCAGCGGAACGTTGGTATCGCCAACCACTTCCACGCCAAACTTACGTACCACATCCAGCATGGATTTCAGCGTCAGTTCGATACCTTCGATCATCGCGGTGTTGTCCGGGTTAGCTTTATCAGCCACTTCCAGCGCGCGATCCAGGCTATCAATCACCGGCAGCAGTTCGTTGATGAATTTCTCCAGCGCAAATTTATGCGCCTTCTCAACGTCCTGCTCGGTACGACGGCGCAGGTTTTCCATTTCCGCCTTGATGCGCAGAACACTGTCGCGTTCGCGATTCTGTGCTTCTACCAGCTGAGCTTCCAGATTCGCAATTTTTTCATCGCGCGGGTCCACCTGCTCAGCAGATGCGTCCGGCTCTACAGCCTCAACATCATCGTGCTGTTCCGTGATAATTTCTTCAGGGGCTTGCCCCTCAGGCGTTTTCTGTTCTTTACTACTCATGAATTTCTCCGCGTTTTTCTGCATTCATATCGCTAACTTCGCTTATTATGGGGATCAGTTTCCGGGATTCAAGGGAACAAGACAGATTGTCATCATTCATCAGGCACAAGGACCTCCAGAAAATGAATAATCATTTCAGGTGTATTGGGATCGTCGGGCATCCGCGTCACCCTACCGCATTGACGACACATGAAATGTTGTATCGCTGGCTGTGTAGCAAAGGCTATGAAGTGATGGTCGAACAGCAGATTGCTCAGGAGCTGCAGCTGAAGAGCGTCAAAACCGGCACGCTGGCGGAAATTGGCCAGCAGGCGGATCTCGCCGTGGTGGTCGGTGGCGACGGCAATATGCTCGGCGCGGCCCGAACGCTCGCGCGTTATGACATCAAGGTCATTGGTATCAACCGCGGCAATCTCGGCTTTCTGACCGACCTCGATCCGGACAACGCCCAGCAGCAGCTGGCCGACGTGCTGGAAGGTCATTATATCAGCGAAAAACGCTTTTTGCTGGAAGCGCAGGTGTGTCAGCAGGACTGCCAGAAGCGCATCAGCACTGCGATTAACGAAGTGGTGCTCCATCCCGGCAAAGTGGCACACATGATTGAGTTCGAAGTCTATATCGACGAAATCTTCGCCTTCTCGCAGCGTTCTGACGGGCTGATTATCTCCACGCCGACAGGGTCGACTGCCTACTCGCTCTCTGCGGGTGGCCCGATCCTCACCCCTTCACTGGATGCCATCACCCTGGTACCGATGTTCCCGCACACGCTCTCGGCACGTCCGCTGGTGATCAACAGCAGCAGCACCATTCGTCTGCGTTTCTCGCACCGCCGTAACGATCTGGAGATCAGCTGCGACAGCCAGATTGCGCTGCCTATTCAGGAAGGTGAAGATGTTCTTATTCGTCGGTGTGATTACCACCTGAATCTTATTCACCCGAAAGATTACAGCTATTTCAATACATTAAGCTCGAAGCTTGGCTGGTCAAAAAAATTGTTCTGATTTTGCATCCAGTACTTTACTGTATATAAAACCAGTTTATACTGTATGAAAACACAGTCATGGTTTTTCATACAGGAAAACAATTATGCTGGCACAACTGACCATCAGCAACTTTGCCATAGTTCGTGAGCTTGAGATCGATTTCCACAGCGGCATGACGGCGATCACCGGGGAAACCGGTGCGGGTAAATCCATTGCCATAGATGCCCTCGGCTTGTGCCTCGGCGGCCGTGCAGAAGGTGACATGGTGCGCAGGGGCGCAAACCGTGCCGATCTCTGCGCTCGCTTCTCCCTGAAAGATACCCCTGCCGCCCTGCGCTGGCTCGAAGAGAACCAGCTGGAAGACGGACGTGAGTGTTTACTTCGTCGCGTTATCAGCAGCGATGGTCGTTCCCGCGGCTTTATCAACGGCACTGCAGTCCCGCTTTCCCAGCTTCGCGAGCTCGGCCAGTTACTCATTCAGATCCACGGCCAGCACGCGCACCAGCAACTCATTAAACCGGAGCAGCAGAAAACGCTGCTTGATGGCTATGCAGGTGAGTACGCACTTACTCAGCTCATGGCGGAGCACTATCGCCAGTGGCATCAAAGCTGCCGTGAGCTTGCCCAGCACCAGCAGCAAAGCCAGGAGCGTGCCGCCCGCGCTGAGCTTCTGGAATACCAGCTTAAAGAACTCAACGAATTTAGCCCGCAGGCGGGTGAATTTGAGCTTATCGACGAAGAGTACAAGCGCCTGGCTAATAGCGGTCACCTGCTCTCAACCAGCCAGAATGCCCTTAACATGCTGGCTGACGGTGAAGACGTGAACCTGCAGAGCCAGCTGTATAATGTTCGTCAGCTCATCACCGAGCTGGCCGGCATGGACAGCAAACTCTCTGGCGTACTGGATATGCTGGAAGAGGCCGCGATTCAGATTTCAGAAGCCAGTGACGAACTGCGCCACTACTGTGAACGTCTGGATCTCGACCCGAACCGTCTGTTTGAACTGGAGCAACGCATCTCCCGTCAGATCTCGCTGGCGCGTAAGCACCACGTTACGCCAGAAGAGCTGCCTGGCTACTATCAGTCCCTGCTTGATGAACAACAGCAGCTTGACGATCAGGCTGACTCGCTGGAAACCCTGTCACTGGCGGTGAACCTGCACCATGAACAGGCGCTGACGACGGCGAAACAGCTGCATGAGATCCGTCAACATTACGCCCAGGAACTGAGTCAGCACATCACCGACAGCATGCACACTCTGGCGATGCCGCACGGCGTATTCACCATCGATGTCCGTTTCGAAGAGAACCATCTGACGGCGGAAGGTGCGGACCGTATTGAATTCCGCGTCACCACCAACCCGGGGCAGCCGTTGCAGCCCATCTCTAAAGTGGCTTCCGGCGGTGAACTGTCGCGTATCGCGCTGGCGATTCAGGTGATTACCGCACGTAAAATGGAAACCCCAGCGCTGATTTTCGATGAAGTGGATGTGGGGATCAGCGGCCCTACGGCGGCGGTTGTCGGCAAACTGTTGCGCCAGTTGGGTGAATCAACGCAGGTCATGTGTGTTACCCACCTGCCGCAGGTGGCCGGGTGTGGTCATCATCACTTTATCGTCAGCAAAGAAACTGACGGTGAAATGACAGAAACGCATATGAAGCCACTGGATAAACGCGCACGTCTGCAGGAGCTGGCACGCCTGCTGGGCGGCAGTGAAGTCACGCGAAATACGCTCGCGAACGCGAAAGAACTGCTGGCGGCATAAACTTTTTCGGGATCTCAGGGTCATAGAGAACAACAAAAACGCCGCCAGACCGGTTTCAAAGTGGGGCAAGGTCTATTATCATCGGCATATAACATATGAGCCGCGTTCTGCTCGGGCCCGAAAAGGAATCAAATCACTATGCGTTGTAAAATGCTGACCGCTGCCGCAGCGGTTCTTCTGATGTTGACCGCAGGCTGTTCCACTCTGGAGAAAGTGGTTTACCGTCCTGACATCAACCAGGGGAACTACCTTACCCCTAACGATGTGTCCAAAATCCGTGTGGGGATGACACAACAGCAGGTCGCTTATGCACTTGGAACCCCAATGATGTCCGATCCGTTCGGCACAAACACCTGGTTCTATGTATTCCGTCAGCAGCCGGGCCATGAAGACGCGTCCCAGCAGACCCTGACGCTGACCTTCAGCAGCGCCGGTGTGTTGACCAACATCGACAACAAGCCTGCCCTGACCAAATAATCAGGTGTCAGAGACGCAAAAAGGTGCTCAATGAGCACCTTTTTTGTTTTCCTTCATCCCCCTCGCCCCTTTGAGATCAGGCTTAAGGTGAAGAGCGAACTACTTACCCGATTTCTCCGCACGCTGGCGACGCAGCTCTTTCGGGTCGGCAATCAGCGGGCGATAAATTTCGACCCTGTCACCCTCATTCACCACATCAGCCAGTTTGACCGGACGGCTGTAAATGCCGACTTTATTTTTCGCCAGGTCGATGTCACGACGAAGCTCAAGGATGCCAGAAGCGCGAATAGCCGCCTCAACGGTCGCACCTTCGTCCAGCATCACACGCTGCAGATATTGCTTCTCCGGCAGCGCATACACCACCTCGACAGCTATCTTATGCGACACTGTAAACCTCTTTGGCGCGGGTCGTGAACGCCTGAACCATATTCGAGGCCAGCTCTTTAAAGATGCGGCCAAACGCCAGCTCAATCAGTTTATTGGTAAACTCAAAGTCCAGCTGGAACTCGATGCGACAGGCATCAGCGCTGAGGGGGGTAAACTTCCAGCCACCCATCAGGGTTTTAAACGGACCATCTACCAGATGCATCAAAATACTCTGATTGCTCGTCAGCGTATTGCGGGTGGTGAACGTCTTGCTGATCCCCGCTTTGGAGACATCGACCGCCGCCGTCATCTGCGTCGGGCCAGACTCCAGCACTCGGCTCCCGGTACATCCCGGAATAAACTCTGGATAAGACTGAACGTCGTTCACTAACTGATACATTTGTTCCGCGCTGTATGGAACAAGCGCAGTACGGCTAATCTGAGGCATAGCATTTCCCATGGTCACACAACCGACAAATAATAACATTTATCACCTGTTAAAAAAACGCTAAGCCTCATCTCGTGCTAATATAGCGCGTTAGACCTCACAGGACGCAATGAGGTGACTTTTTGAAATCAGATTACCGATGGCTTTACGATACTTATGACGAAGAAAAAAGCACATAAACCAGGCTCGGCGACCATTGCGCTCAACAAGCGTGCTCGCCACGAGTATTTTATTGAAGAAGAATTCGAAGCTGGCCTTGCATTGCAGGGCTGGGAAGTAAAATCGCTGCGCGCCGGGAAAGCCAACATCGGTGATAGCTACGTGATCCTGAAAGATGGCGAAGCCTTCCTGTTCGGTGCCAACTTCACGCCGCTGACCGTCGCCTCGTCACACTACGTGTGTGACCCAACGCGTACCCGTAAGCTGCTGCTGAACAAGCGTGAACTGGAGTCCCTTTATGGGCGCATTAACCGTGAAGGCTTCACCGTGGTTGCCCTGTCGCTGTACTGGAAAAATGCCTGGTGCAAAGTGAAAGTTGGCGTCGCGAAGGGTAAAAAACAGCACGACAAACGTACCGATCTGAAAGAGCGCGAATGGCAGCTCGACAAAGCACGTATTATGAAAAACGCAGGACGTTGATTCTGCGCACTTATTGTACTATTCAATAAGTTAGCGTTCCGGGCTGGTATCCAGGATCTAAAATCTGGTATACTCAGTTCAACACTATTGGGGCTGATTCTGGATTCGACGGGATTTGCGAAACCCAAGGTGCATGCCGAGGGGCGGTTTGCCTCGTAAAAAGCCGCAAAAAAATAGTCGCAAACGACGAAAACTACGCTTTAGCAGCTTAATAACCTGCTCTGAGCCCTCTCTCCCTAGCTTCCGCTCTTAAGACGGGGATTCAAGAGAGGTCAAACCCAAAAGAGATCGCGTGGAAGCCCTGCCTGGGGTTGAAGCGTTAAAACTAATCAGGCTAGTACGTTAGTGGCGTGTTTGTTCGCAGCTGGCGTGCGAATGTAAAGACAAACTAAGCATGTAGTACCGAGGATGTAGAAATTTCGGACGCGGGTTCAACTCCCGCCAGCTCCACCAAAATTCTCCATCGGTGATTACCAGAGTCATCCGATGAAGTCCTAAGAGCCCGCACGGCGCAAGCCATGCGGGCTTTTTTGTGCCTGCAATTTGTCCCGCGAAGTCCGAAGAGAACTAATTAAATCCGAACCTTTTAGGCCCATTGATAGGCCCAACGAAAAGCTCTATTGTTTTCGTTGGGCCTAAACGCATGGACACTCCCCATGGCAAGAAAAACCAAGCCGTTAACTGCCAGATGCGCCGATAACCAAAACGTCGGCGTTCAAGCGCCAGCTCAGTGATACGCCCTGATAAATGCGCATCAGAAGATGGACGCTGAGCATCATAACGGCAGGTCGACAGAGACAAACCTGTAAGCCTGCAGGCACGACGTTGCGACAGACCGGTCGCATCACACATCACCACCACGGCTTCCCGCTTCTGGCCAGTCGTCAGTACTTTCGCCCAAGAGCCACCTGAAGCGCCTCCTTATCCAGCATAGCTTCGGCAAGTAACTTCGTGAGTCGGGCGTTCTCCTCTTCAAGCGACTTAAGCCGCTTTGCCTCAGGAACTTCCATGCCACCAAACTTCTTGCGCCAAGTGTAGAAAGTGGCGTCTGAAATAGCGTGCTTACGGCAGAGTTCCCGGGAAGAAACCCCGGCTTCAGCCTCACGGAGAATACTGATGATCTGTTCGTCGGAAAAACGCTTCTTCATAGGGATGCCCTCACGTTGCTGAAGAAGACATTACTAACATCACGGTGTATTAATCAACGGGGAGCAGGTCACAGGAGCCCGCATGAACGATGTTTACGAAGTGTGTGTTCAGGCATCCAGATTTGTAAAATGGTTATATACGGGTGAGAAGTTTTTTGAGCGTTCGATGGAGCATTATCAAAAGTCGCTTCCAACCGGCTTTGATAGAATTCTAAAAGGACTCCCAGAACAACTCGAGATATTGCGAAATAAGTGTCATGATCACGAACTGGTTTTCAAGTTTGCTATAGTAGAACCTGCTATTTCAGCTACAAAAATTTCTAGCGGTCAGTTAGCAGTGCTTGGAACTAGTTATTCGTATATTAAAAGCATTTCCGGATCGGATATAAGAGTTATCGTTAGCCCTTAGAATTAAAATTTAAAAAGAAACCTTATGAACTCCGACCATTCAAAATGGTCGGAGGGGTAAAAAGTCCTATCAATTTAGCATTATCTCATTTGACATGAATAACGCCGTTCACCTATTTGTTGTCCTTTACCTAGTTCATAGCAACCTAGAAAAATTCATTCACTGCAATATAAATGCTACTTGCGTAGCGATAAAATTGCCCGTGCGGTTTCAGCACGGTTAGCAATTTGTATTTTTTGTATTGCAGCATCCACATCTTCACCACTTTTCTTATTCAATTTAATCAGAAACTCAACAGGTAATAGCGAAGTTAAATTTTCAAGTTTTGATTCAGACCAATTGATGGTTGCAACAACCCCTTCAATTCGCTTAATCATTAGGTTGTTAAGTAATTCTAAACGCTCTGGCTCAACGGTTATATAACCAATCGGCAGGGTTAATGCACTATCAGAATTAGGTTGACCGTGGTATTGCACCAAAGCAATCACATCGGGAATTAAGAGGATCTCCAAACGATCAAACTTAGCCTCCGAAGTAAGGCCAATACCGGTTGGAAAACGACCTAAGTGTCGCTTACGTTCTTGACGTTTCTCACCTTCATCAGCACTTGGATGTAAAAGCGAAATGCGACCAATCTTATCATCGGAATAATTGCCAAGTATGTCGCCTAGATCGCGAGTAAAACGCGAAAGTTGACTGCCATTAGCTCCCCACAGTGGTACTTTACTGCTATACCACAGCGCTTTTGGAGCTGTTTTACCTACATAATCACGTAATGCATTATGCAACATACTAATGAACAGCTTAGAGTTGTGCGGTAAATAAATAGCCCCTAACATACCGGTAGTCAATGAAGTACCGTAGCCAGTTTTCCGTTGTTCGCGAGCCTCTATCCAGCCGGAATAGTCGAACTTATAACCATTAGCAAATTGTAACAATACTTTATCATTTGCTAGTTTACAGAAATCTTCACAGTCGATACCAAATTCATCTAGTTTATGTTCTCCCAAAAAATCTGCGATATGAGCCTCCAGCTCGTTTGAAAGCGGCAGCCGGGTGTTACCTAAATATTCATAGGAGCGAGTAAACTTCTGCGGCTCAATGCTACCAGCAGAAGCATCGTAGCTAACCTCTATCTCTATTGGGAGCTGCACCATCTCATGCGAACTACAGCCCATTATCTTATATAATCTAGTCCTTTGACGCTCATACTCGCTGTTGCGGCTGAGCAAAAGATGGTGGCGAAACTGTGAGCTAAAAGCCTCTGTTACCGCAGCAGCATCTCCCCCGATCTGATGCCGAGGCAATAGCTCTGGCAGTCCAGAAGTAAAACGACGATTCGGTTGCGGTTTACATATCGAAAGAGTTAGTAGATCGAATGCCACTTCCTCCGTACGTTCTTGATACTTAACTAAACTTGGCCTCCCACCATTACTAGCTGCATGCTTACGTAGAAATGAGCTAGCCTCAATATGCCCATCAGGGTTAATGTTGATCAGTCTGTTAGCCAGCAAGCCATCAAGCAATACCTCTCGCTCATGATCGGTTAGACCAAAGTAATTTTGTAACTCGCTGGGATAGAGCTGATCAAAAATCAGCAGCAAGCGACATGCAAACTGTTCAATTCCAGGCATCAGTTTTTCAGTGGTCAAAGCGCAGTTGATCTTGTAACTACGCGCAGGTAGTAAAACGGTAATCAGATTACCCAGACGTGGTTCTGACATTAGTTGTTATCTCCAAGCAGACTTTGACCACACAGGATTTGGTAGTTGGGTTCATCTACGGCAACCTGTTTACTAATAAATTCATGAACGTTTCCAAGGGCTGAATCATTATTGGTCTTTGACCACATACGCCTAGCTCCCAGAATCAATAACCTTTCTTGAGCTCGCGAAATAGCAACGTTTATTCGCGGCGCATCGCGCAGGAAACCTTGTAGTTTGTTGGGATTATCGCGAACCAGACTGAGAATAATTATCTTGTTCTCCTGGCCCTGATATGAATCAACGGTATCGATCTTAATCAAACCACGTAACGATGCTGCCCATTCAGCCCGACTGATAGCATTGTCAATTTCCTCTTTTTGCTGACGATACATAGTGATTATACCAATAGGATATGGCTGCTCTTGTATTATCCCATTCAGCCCGACTGATAGCATTGTCAATTTCCTCTTTTTGCTGACGATACATAGTGATTATACCAATAGGATATGGCTGCTCTGTGGTAATAGTTTGCTCAAGCTGTGCAATGCAGTCATCGCTCGACAATGACTGCAAAGCCTCTAACAGTAGCCGGACTTCTCGTTGATTATAGTAACGGCCATTACCCTTTTGCTCTTCTGCACCGGCTTCATTAGGGCTCGAACTATCGATCCAAGTAACAGTTTTGTTCCAAGGACTTGGTAACTCGGAATACCAATCTGGCGAGACTTTCCTCGATGAATGCAATTTACCGATATCTTGAGCGTAAAAGCACTCCGATACTAACTCGCCAATTGGTTCTACCATTCGATATTGAGTATCGAGCGTTACGCCGTCTGTTGCTTTAAAAGCACGTTCAAAATCAGACTCGTAAAAGATCCCTTTCCCGAGTTCTAACTTCTTAGAGGCTAACTTAAGATGCTGTTGATGATAGAATGGTGGCAATTGTTTATGATCCCCTACCAGCAACACTCGCTTGCCTGATTGCAGCGCTACCATCAATTCAGCAGCTTGTGCTCGGCCAGCCTCATCAACTATTACCCAATCAAAACTGGACTCAGCTAGCTCTAGTCGACGATTCCCAACACCAACAAGAGTTCCGCAAACCAATCGCTTACTTTTGAACATAAATCGATCAAATCCAGCCTCGCCGCCGCGTAATACATCCATCCACTCTTGGCTCATTTCCAATAACTGCATAAAACGTTCAAGGTTCTCTGGATTGTTATAACTGCATTGTATGGCAATTTGCTCAGCCAACTGTCTTATCAAGGTCTCATCATAGACAAGAGTTTTCTGCAAGCTGTCATCGAATATTGAGTTAATAATTTCTTGTGTTCGCAGTTTAAGCTGATTGCTTTGTTCTAATAATTCAGTCAGTCGCTCTTGATGACTAATACTACTGCTCTTTGTCTGGTCTACTTTATCCAGCTCACGGCTATATTGGCCATATGTCACCATCAAGGGATTCAGCGTACGATGTAACTGACATAACTGTTTGACTAATAATGGAGCCATCCCTAGACGCTTTCCTAAGGAGCTAACTCGCAGGTCATATTCACGGTGAAATTTATGCTGAATCTGTCGCTGAAGAGCTTTAGTTGCAACACTTAGCATACCCTCATCAATCATAAGTTCATTACCAATACGTACTGTATCCAGTTCCATTCCTTTTGTATGGCAGAGCTCTCGAGCCTTGATGGCTACATTATCAACAGACGCATGGGATTGGCCGACCAGAAGAATATTATTCACACCGCAATGTTGATACAGATAGTGAATAAATTTTGAAATAAAGGTTGTTTTACCTGTACCTGGCGGTCCCTGGAGAACTCCAACAGGTCCCAACTCGACCAACTGCTGAAACGCCATGAGCTGCTGATCATTAAAACGTTGTCCAGGCTGATCATAAAGCTCGCGTAATGTCTCCGCGGATGGCCGCGGTTGCATTTGCTGCATACAGGGTTTCTGATGGTAATCAAAATACTGTGGCAGATGCTGGATCTCTGCTTTGTTTTCAATTACTCGTTGAAGGGCTCTTTGACGCAACTCTCTTGATGATTTGTCACGGATCGACTCCAATTGTAGCTGGCTGCCGCTACTAATTCGCTTACGAGCAGCATCGAAATCAAAGCGAATAGCCAATAGATTCGGCGTAGTCTCACTTAGCCGCAGCTCCCCTAACTGCACCGATTCACGCTTATCTTTAATATAAACAATGATCTTATCATCAAGTTCAAAGCTGAGGTCAGCACCGGATTCCGTAGTATATGGGTAGAGTAAGCAACCACTTGGTGATTCCTGAAAGTCAGTTGAATCGATGTTGACTATATCTCGTAGGTCTACTTCTGTGTCAGACAATGCCTGCCACAACTCAACTGGACTTGACTCACTGCTATCGAAGTCATCTTCATCCATCTCTTGATTAGGATTAGCTCGCTCAATGATGGCGTCAATTACTGGCTCGAGATTAAACAGTAGTTCAATAAAAGTATTACGCTGATTAAGTGAGCCACGCTGTAATGAAAGTTGAGTATTAATTTTAGCCTGGGAATATTTTCCAGCCTTTATACTTTCTTCGATCGATAATCCTTTTTCATACACTATTCTATTAATAGTGCGATTATCAGGATCCAGGTCTACCAATAGCCGCTCACCTAGGCCAGTGATGTAACAACGCAATTCATGCGCAAAGCGTGGGTTAGCTGACCAGTTACATTGAAAATGATAGATCCCATCATTTTGTTCTAGAAGCTTCACTTCTTGCGGCCAATCATCTGCGCCCCAGCAAACAGGAATTACATTATCCTGTAACTCAGACTCCACAACTTGCTTAATCTCAGCTTGTTCCGGTGCTCGAAGTGACTGCAGCAAAGGATCGAGCGCGATAGGTATACCGTCAACGGTTTGCTTTGCACGTTCTAACTCAGCTTGCAGCAATACTGGCATATCATCACTAAATAGCTCCTCCACCATACGATATACTGCAAAGCAATCTCGCCCAAAAGCATCAGTACTTTCAGGATTATCTGGCTGGTAGCGATTATCTGCAGTTAATTCATCACTGAATTCAAGCAATCCAATCAGGGTAATTGCTGTCTGCTCCCCGACTTGTACCAGCAGTTTCTCTGGGCAAAGATCTCCATGAGGTAACTGCTTTTCATGAAAAGCATGAATGGTGTTGATCAACGTCTCCGCTATTGTGAAACGTTGGGATTGTTCTAACACGTTCTCAGCAATAAACTGTGACCACGGTAGACCATCCACATACTCGCTCACTACATACAAGCCGCCTTGTCCTAATAGTCCACAGGACTGCACCTTAGGAGTTGGCAGATTAATATGCGTAATCTTATCGATTCGCTGCTTAAAAGCGTGGATACGGCGGTTAACACCAGGTTGCTGAGGATTCAAAATCACGCCATCCCACAATTTTACCTGCAGGGCTTTCCCACCTTGTTCACAGTGATAACTGATGCTGCCAGTCGTAGCAATAGCAGCAAGAGCAGGGTAAACCATAGACAACTGTTCAGGAAGCGGAGGAAATTCAATTAACACACCAACGCTGTTCATCCCTTCGCGAAAGAATTTGTTTTGCTTTAACTCTTGATAAATCTGGTTAGCTTCATCAAAGTCTTGGCTATGTTCCTTAGTAGCCGCATTAAACTCATTGAGCATTATGTCCGCACGTGGAAAGCGTTTACTTGGCTCAAGGTTAAGAGCTTGTTCAAACCAGCTGTTTAAAATACCGCTAAAAGGATCAGTTAATGGAGCTCGCCATTCAGGCATCTGTCCAGGAGTTAGTAATGATTCGCCTGCAAAACAAATACGATAAGCAATTACAGCCAACATGAATACATCTAGGCGATAGGGCTCAACTGCCTCTTCAAAAGCATCTTCGGGCAAAGTATATGGAGCACTTTGCAATGTCGGACGTAATGCCTCCAGGCTATTATGTCCCTCCAGCGAGGCTGCGCCAAAACCAGTAACGACAATGCTCTTTTGATCCCCTGCGTACCATAGATTGTGCGGGTCAATATCACAATGACCGATACCTAGGCTATGTAATTCAGAAAATGGAGCCAATAATGCACGAACGCGATCAATACGATCAGACTTACTCCATCCGTCAGCTTCGCTATCTAGTATCTCATCCAATCGGCTAAAACTACGGCGTAACTCATACAGCTCACGGGCATCATCAGTTATATCCTCCTCGGATAGTTCCCTTACCGCACGCAACATATAATCCTGCATAGTTGCACTGCCATGACGAACTAAGCGACCTACTCGAGTCTCACGCAGAGCTATCTCAGTCCACAATGTTTGCATTGCGTTTGCTACCCCCAGGGCATCAAAGTTCCACTGACGTAGCAGACCTCTGTGTTGACTATTATCTTTGTGGGTAGCCCTGAATTCGTTGTAGACCATGTGAGGGTGACTAAAGAATGGCTTATCGTTCGCAAGATAACCGCTTTCTTTAAGTGGTAAAGGCCTGACTTTTGGGCCTTCAAAGAAGGACTTAATGATCGGTAATGCCTCATCTGAATTTGGCCGAGGCTTCCCCCCCTCAAAAAGGTGAGAAAAGTTAGTGTCTTGCACCAGCTTTTCGTAATTTTTGGGGTTGCCTATAGTCAAGAATTCATCACGGGTATGAACATAGCGACTCTCACTTGATGGCAAGTTCTCAGGACCTGCAGTGCCACACAGCACTACATGAGCCTCAACATGCAAAAAGTAACCCAACTTACGAGATAGCTCTTCCTGCAACAAATCTTTTAGTCGCAGTGCATGCTCACGCTTGATCTGATAGGGACTTTTGCCTCGTGGCTTACCATTTTGCAGCCACTTCCCCCCTTCGTATGTGATGTTACCATTCCACTCTTTAAGCTCGACTAATAGCAGCCGGTCAGCAGTAATAATTAGCGTATCGATTTCCATCGATCCTTGGCTATCAGTAACAACCAAGCCAGCATAGCCAAACCAACTATCTGGTAACTGCTTAACCATCATATCAACTGTTTTGGTTTCGCTGCGGTGCAGGCCTGCACCACCTACTATCTGATACTTCACGTTTTCTCCTGCACCACTAAATTTTTGTTGGTGGTAGTCAAGTAAAATGGATGTAGTTATCTCAGACATTGCATAGATTGTGCCTGCCTGATCCTAAAAAATGTAATTATGAAAGGGAACGCCAGAAATTTTATACCGTTCGCAAAGAGAACGCATTCCAAAACTTTTCAAATATATATCATCATCTTGAACATATCACTATAACGGCGAATCCATAAGGATTCGCCGTTTTTGTTTTCTTTGTTTCAAGAGATACCATGAATAATCTGGGAGGGTTGCAGCCCTTGTAGGGCTCACTTAAGGGCTTACCTGAATGGGCCTCAGAACGGGTCATGAAGCAAATTCGTCAGCTCACAAACTACGAGCCAGTTATCAGCATTATGGGAAAACAGGGGCAGGAAAATCGTCGCTGTGCAATGCCCTGTTTGGCGGTGAAGTGTCGCCGGTCAGCGATGTTGCGGCCTGTAGACGTGAACCTCTGCGCTTTCGTCTGCAAGTCGGTGAGCGCTATATGGCGCTGGTGGACCTGCCCGGAGTGGGGGAAAGTGGTGCACGCGATACTGAGTATGCTGCGTTGTACCGCGAACAGCTACCCCGGCTCGACCTTGTGCTGTGGCTGATTAAAGCTGATGACCGGGCACTGGCAGTGGATGAGCATTTTTACCGTCAGGTGATTGGTGAAGCATACCGGCATAAGGTGCTGTTTGTTATCAGCCAGTGAGACAAAGCAGAACCTACCAGCGGAGGAGAACGATTATCCACAGAGCAGAAGCAAAACATCAGCCGAAAGATCTGCCTGTTGCATGAGCTGTTCCAGCCCGTGCATCCGGTATGTGCCGTGTCCGTCCGACTACAGTGGGGACTGCGGGTGATGTCCGAGCGGATGATAAAGTACCTGCCGCGTGAGGCCAGCAGTCCGGTTGTGGTCCAGCTCAGTACGCCACTTCGTACCGATTTCGTTAATAAAAAAGCCCGTGACGATTTTGGTGAAACAGTCGGCTCGGTACTGGATACAGTAACTTCCCTGCCCCTGATACCGGCCCCGGTTCGGGCAATCATTCAGGCTGCACACGACACCGTGGTATCGGTCGCTCGTGCCGTCTGGAATTTCTTTTTCTGAACACTTAACCCTTCTAACCCGTAGTTTCCTGAGCCCTGCCGCGACTTTGCGGCGGGGCTTTTCGTCTTTATTTTCCATCATGAGGAGTCTGCTTATGACCCGTCTGGCTTCGCGCTTTGGCGCAGTAAATCTTATCCGTCGTGACCGTCCGTTAACCCGCGAAGAACTGTTTCTTGTGGTACCCAGCGTTTTCAGCGGGGACAAACACGAATCCCGCAGTGAACGATACACATATATACCCACCATCTCTCTGCTGGACAGTCTGCAGCGGGAGGGCTTTCAGCCGTTCTTTGCCTGTCAGACCCGCTTGCGTGATCCGGGTCGTCGTGACATACGAAGCATATGCTGTGCCTGCGTCGGGAGGAGCAGATTACCGGTAAGCAGGTGCCGGAAATTATTCTACTCAATTCTCACGATGGCTCCAGTTCGTATCAGATGCTACCGGGACTATTCCGTGCGGTATGCCAGAACGGACTTGTCTGCGGTGAGTCGTTTGGCGAGGTGCGGGTGCCGCACAAAGGAGATGTCGTAAGTCAGGTGATTGAGGGGGCGTATGAAGTGCTGGGTATTTTTGACCGTGTGGAAGAGAAGCGGGATGCCATGCCGCGTCTGGGAGCCCGTCTGGTACAGGAGGGGAACCAACTGCATTATTTGGCTGACCAGGCCAGTATCACCGGTAAATTCAGTGACGCCGAATGCCGGAAGCTGGATGAAACATTCCCGCACTTTATCAGCCAGATGGAATCGATGCTGACCACTGGTGAAATGAATCCCCGCCATGCCCACTGTGTCACCCTGTACCACAACGGTTTCACCTGCGAAGCCGATACCCTTGGTAGTTGCGGCTACGTATACATCGCTGCTTAACTAATTTCACGAGAGCAAGCATGAACACTCTACCTGCTACAATTTCGCCGGCGGCGAAGCCCTGTCTGTCGCCAGTGGCTGTCTGGCAAATGTTACTGACACCCCTGCTGGAACAACACTATGGCCTGACACTGAACGACACGCCGTTTAGTGATAAAACAGTTATTCAGGAATATATTAATGCTGGAGTATCGCTCAGCGATGCGGTGAACTTTCTTGTCGAAAAATACGGGCTTGTCCGTATCGACCGAAAGGGATTTTCATGGCAAGAGCAGAGCCCGTATCTTTCCGTAGTGGATATTTTGCGAGCAAGACGCTCTACCGGCTTGCTAAAAATTGACGTGAAATAAACGCTTAAATACAGAGCAGACTAAAGGAAAGCAAAATGCTAATCTCGTAGACAAAGAGACTCCTGCTGTAATCTCCCCTCCCCTGCAAAAACCCTGACATTTTCTTTTAGGACCAACAATGGGACCAAAATGAAAATTGAATTGATTATTAGCACATATAAAACAAACAGTTATAAAACCAATTCAGACTCCGCCAGCCCACCAAAATTCTCCATCGGTGATTACCAGAGTCATCCGATGAAGTCCTAAGAGCCCGCACGGCGCAAGCCCTGCGGGCTTTTTTTGTGTCTGTCGTTGTCCGAGGGCAACCAGCTTAATCCAGAGAAATTGATGCAGCTTTCGCGTTTAGGAAAAGGGCTCGTCGTGCCCTCGATTGCAATTTCTGTTTACGAAATTTATACCGCTGAGAATAAGGTCTCAGAATCGGGGCGGAAAATAGCGATAAACGCCGCAGGCGGCGCAATGGTGGGATTGATGTGTGGGCCAGATGCATCTGTTTGTGTACTTATTGGTGGTTTTGTCAGCGGTGCTCTTGCAGTATGGGAGATGGGGAGTGTGTGGAATTGATTATGCAGCAGGTTAATTTAATATCTCTGGTAAAGGGTCAGGAAGCGACAGGTTTATCCCAGGCGCAGCCTAACGTAGTGATCAATGGCAATAGCACAGACATTATTGTACCAGGGCAAATACTGGAAGCAGCTGTTCAGGTTAATGATCATCGCTATATCTTTTTTTAACGGATGACATTATTTTCGAGGAGTCACTGACAATTGCTCTTATCGATGTTAAGGATAGCGTTAAAGAAATCGTCCGTTTGGGTAATGAGTATTCGACGGGAAGTTTTGAGGTATTATCCGTTACAGTAGCTAGTATCAATTTCAGATTCATTGGTAATTTTCTCTCGACAGTGAACACCGTCGACTCCCCGCGCTTAAGGCTTCCTTTTGGTTCAGACCCCAAGGTGTAAAACGAGAGGCTGGCCTGAAAAAATACATGACGATTTCAGCCACTCCTGCGCCAGAGAAAGTTCGTTGATGCGACTTTCTGCAAAGCGCAACGTCAGTACGTTAACATTGTAAAGGCAACGACAAGACCTCTTATTATGTAGCTCGTAAAGCTACATTCTCCTGGAGGTGCCAATGTC
This sequence comes from Enterobacter sp. SORGH_AS_0287, assembly GCF_031453695.1. Classification (NCBI taxonomy): domain Bacteria; kingdom Pseudomonadati; phylum Pseudomonadota; class Gammaproteobacteria; order Enterobacterales; family Enterobacteriaceae; genus Enterobacter; species Enterobacter sp. SORGH_AS_0287. The sequence continues at coordinate 4,695,837 of NZ_JAVIZW010000001.1, read as the reverse complement.
TATTCACACGCTCAATTTATCCAGGCATAAGTCTGGAAAAACTCAGTAAATCAACATCCTTAACAGAATCTACAGTTCCGAAATTACACCACCCGCGTATACTGCATTCACGCCACCGAAAAACACCTGAACGCAAAAGGATTCGCACCCATGACAGCGTCCTCAAACCGCATCGCAAGCCAGGCTATCGTGGCTCTCACGTTTTTGCTCAGCGGCTGCGTTTACCATGATTATCCCTCCCCTCGTATTGAGGGCACATTGAATAACGCAGGGAAACCGCTGCCCCGGGTAACCGTTTCGTTATTGGAATTCGACCGACAAATAGCCACGACACAAACGGATAATAACGGGTATTTTTCTTTCGTACCGCAGGGAGACTGGCATGTTTTTATACCCATCGGACCGCAAGATCGCCTGAGTAGCTGGACACTGACAACAATCGACCCTCAGGGACAAAAACGCGATATTTACACCTCCCAACGCTTTGGCGGGCCTTTTTCAGGCTATTCCAGGAACGACAACGTGAAACTGTTATGCGAACTCTCCCCAACAAGCGGGGAGAGTCAAAATATATTTTGCGAAGCTCAGTGAGTTAATTAACTTTACTCATGGCCAAAAGCCACCAGTAATAGGGATATGCACGCCCCTGGTACACGGCATTGAACCTGAAAATAATTAATTCCTCTGCGTAACTAAATACGCTTTACGGTATAACGCCAAAATAACATTACAGTTTTTTCCTAAAGCCACGCCGCTTCGTCTGTGCCATGCTGAATCACGCTCATAACCGATAACGTTAAATGAGGATATTATGAAAAAAACAATTATCGCATTATCTGCCGTTCTGCTGGCTTCCCCAGTATTTGCTACGACCACACATGCAACTGACGATACCGTCGCTGCGGCGAAGGCAAACGCCAACGACGCGAAGCAAAAACTGCACGAAGAGCAGAATAAAGGCGAAGAGCTGAAGCTGAAACAGAAGCATGCTGCAGAGGGTAAAACCGAAAACTTAAGCAGCAAGGTCAGCGAAGATTCCCAGAAAGCCTGGCATAAAACCAAAGAAGGCACCGAGAAAGGGTGGGATGCCACCAAAGAAGGTGCTGAGAAAGGCTGGAATAAGACCAAAGAAGGTGCCAGCGAGCTGGAAAAGAAAGTCACTGAGTAATCCCTTCGAAAGGCCGCAGACGCGGCCTTTTTTATTCCCTCCTGCCCTGCTCCCTGCAGACTAAACTTGACTCAGGGGGACTCCATCATGAACAGCAAACACACCGCACCTGAAACCCAGGGCGTTACCGTTGAATTACTCTCCGTCGTCGATCTGGGTCCGGAAATAGCGGGCATGGTCGGTCGTCAGCTTCGCATGCGCAGAGTCACTCTCGCTCCCGGCGCGGTCTTTGGTCCGGTGCATAATCATATCGACAGACCCGGCACCGTATTTATCCTTGAAGGTACCATCACCGATCATCGTCACGGTATTGCGACTGATTACGGTCCCGGTGTCGGCTGGCCGGAAGATCACAACACGGTCCACTGGCTGGAAAACCGGGGTCCGGTAACCGCCGTCGAGATCTCGGTGGATATTATTAAGACGTCCTGACGCCTAAAAGCCGAATAGATCCCCGGGGTTGCGCGTTAACGCCTTGCCACCCCTAAAGAGATCCTGAGATGCTGCGACGCCTGGTTATTCTGTTCGTGTTGCTCTGTCCGCTGGCGCAGGCCGCCCCGCAGAGCTATACCATTGATACTGAAAACACCGCCATACGGTTATCCTGGCACGCCTTCGGGGGGATCCTCTCCTGGGCCAAATTCAGTGGCGTCACGGGTTCCGTAACGCTTAACCCGGATAAGGATATCGATGACCATATTCATGTCACCCTTCCAGTGGCCACCCTGGTTGCCTCAAACAGCCTGCTCACCTGGCAACTGAAAAGCGACATGTTTTTTGAATCTGAACGTTATCCTGTTATCGAATTTATCAGCTCACGCGTGGTCGCTCAGGGTTCAGGAACGTTCAGGGTGTTCGGAACATTGACCGTACGCGACATTGCCCGCCCGGTCATTCTGGACGCCGTCGTGAAAGATCCGCACGCGCCGGTCCTCACGCTGGATGCGACGACGACCATTTCACGCGCGGCCTACGGCATGGATAAATTTGCGCTGGTCGTTGATGACAGGATTGCCATCACCATTGCGATTCAGGCTAACGGTATCCCATCATCCTGAAATCAGGCTTTGCAGCTGCTCTGCATTGCCCCGCAACTGTGGGAGCGGGTTGCGGCCGATCAGCACAAACTGATATCCCGCTTTCTGCCACCACACCAGGTTCATGTCGTGCCGCTGTTCCTGTTGAGCGGCTGTCGTTGTCTGCTCTGTCGGGGAGATACACAGCGCCATTGGGCCGTAGTCGGCATTTATCCAGGCTATTTGCGCGATAGAGGTGGTTTCATAGCGCAGCATGCGGACCATTTTAAGCTCTGCTCCATGCAGGATAAGCTGTGACGCCTGAAGTTGCAGGCCGATATCCTGCGCTGCCCGTTCCAGCCCACGCTGCAGAACATGCGGCGCGCTGTCCATATCCAGCAATGTCTCGACGCTGTAAAGCGACATGTATTGCGCTTCGAGGTCACGAATATGGGCGTTTTCATCAGAAGGTGCGAAAGCGGGTCGCAACCCATATCCCACGCCGGAACCGACCACCAGGAAACTGACCGACGCGGCAATGAGTGCGCGCCGGCTTACGCCAGCCGGGGTAGCGGGCTTCGGATCGGGCAGTTCCGCCAGCCGGGCCTGCATCTTCTCCAGAGGAGCATCATCCAGCATAGCGCCAAACGCGCCGGGGTAATCCGCATTGCTTTTCATTAACTCGGCGGTCCGCCCGGAGAGGCGCTCGTCACGTCTCAACTGTTCTTCAAATTTTTGCGCGTCGGCATGACACATCTCGCCATCTATCCATGCCACGATAGCCTCATCGTTATAGGGCGCTGTAAAACGGTGCGCGTTCAAGAGCGTTTCTCCTTAACCGGGGGCAAGGCATCGGCAGACGCTGCCAGCGTTGCCCGTGCCGTCGCCAGTCGGCTCATTACGGTACCGATCGGCACCGCCAGGGTGTTCGCGGCTTCCTGATAGGTAAAGCCTTCGACATACACCAAAAAAACCGTGTTGCGCTGGGCTTCCGGGAGCGCGTTGACGCGCTGCATCACCTTCAGGTAATGCAGGTGCGTCTCATCCTGTTCACGGGTATCCGGTGCCAGAAGCTCGTCGCTGGCGACAAACCCCTGCCCCTGACGAACATGGCGTGCCCGAAGCTCAGAGATCCAGATGGAGTGCAATATCGCAAACAGCCACCTGTCGATACGCGTACCGGGCATGTACTGACTGCTTTTTTCAAGCGCGCGGACGCAGGTGGACTGAACCAGCTCTTCGGCGACATCCCTGTTTCGCGACAACACCAGCCCATAACGCCAGAGACGTGAGAGGTGTGCGGCTAACTGTTGGCGAACCTCACGGGTAGCGATGTGTTTTCCCTCCACGAGAAAATCAGGATTCCGGATGTCCGTTAATGGCAGCCTGCAGGTCACGGTACTCTTCACAGGACTGGCCGCAAATACCGGCAATCACTTTCAGTTGCTCTTTGGCCAGATCCGGACGTCCCTTGACCATCCACGCCTCGCCCAGGTATTCACGGGCTTTGGCATAATCCGGGGCGATAGCCAGCGCACGCTGGTAGTAACCGATACCTTCATCCGTACGACCCAGTTTGCGGGTGGCATACCCGCGATAGTTCCATGCTTCAGCCGTGTTGTTATTTTTTAGCGAATCAAGAAGGTTCAGCGCCGCCTGGTACTCGCCTTTTTTAGCAAGGTGATAGGCATAGTTGGTTTTGTCCTGATCGCTAAGGCTGCTGCTCTTATCGGGCACACATTTCTGAGTTGCACTGTCATACACCTGTCCGGACGGACAGTCGGGAGTTTTACTCTCGGTACTATTATCGCCCATCGCCAGCGCGAGAGGAGACAACAGGGAAAAAATCAGCACCGGGATCAAACGCACAGAGGTCGTGTTCATAAAAGGCTCCAGGGTGAATGGGAATGACGTCAGTAAACGCGTGAGCGATGCATTTTATTCATTCCCGGGCCCCTCTTTTTTTCTCAGAATCATGTTGACGTCGTATCCCCATTAAATGTTGAGCGGGATATTTTATCTTTACTCCCTGTTAGTTATTATTTTTCTCTCAGTAGCAGAATCCCGGCACCGCACAAGAATATATTTTTAATTAATTACCAACATAATATATGTTATATCAAAAACGTTACCCTAACTTAAACGCACATTAAGCTGGCATAAACAATAGCGTTTAACGCCATCCTATAAAAAGTCCCCTGCTAAATATTTATTCATGGCAAATGATAAAACACCGAAATTTACAAACAAATAAAAATACAATAAATACAACAATTTATATTTTTTAAATTATAATAGCCAGCTATGAATTAATGCCCCCTTCAACGCTTCACACAGTGTTTACAGATGCTTAATTTGCACATTCAGACTTTTCTGGCTATATCATTTTTATATCGTCAAAACCAATACCTCTATTAATTACAGGGTTTTATACAACACAAAAATACAAATAAACGACATGCTCTCTCATGAGTAATTAGATTCGCTCTGATGTTGCCACTCTGGATTATGGCGGGCATCGTTCGCTCTAAAAAAAATAACGGTGAGTGCTGCGTAAATAACAGCAACTCCGCCGGGGGCGTGCTTTACCTTCCGCAGAGATGGCGCATCTTGCACGCCGTTCACGACAACTCTGCTGGAGTAATACCTAAATGAGCCAAATCTCTGTTATATCGAAACTTACTGGCGTGGAAACTACCACGGAAGGCACACAGGTTACGCTGAGCCATTCCTCTATCGTTGAGCTTCATGTAGAGCGAGCCGATGTCTCCCACTTCGCCCGCAGTGGTAACGATCTGGTGGTCACGCTGCACTCTGGCGAGGTCATTACCCTGAAGAATTTCTACGTCACCGACGCGGAGGGGGTGAGTCAGCTGGTCCTGGAAGAGAGTGACGGTGCGCTGTGGTGGATTGAAGATCCTACCGGGGCTGCTACCTACGAATCTATCGCCTCCACGGACGTATTACTGGCGGCCTCAGGCGGTGATACCGGTGGCGCAGCCATCTGGCCATGGGTACTCGGTGGTCTTGCTGTCGCAGGCGGGATCGCTGTCGCGGCAAGCAGCGGCGGCGGAGGGGGTGGCGACGATGATGATGACAATACGAACCCCGGCACGCCGGGCAATCCTTCCGATCCGGATACCACACCGCCAAATGCGCCTTCCAACCTTCAATTCTCCTCAGATGGTAAAACTGTCACAGGTACTGCCGAACCCGGCAGTACGATTACGCTGAAAGACGCGGACGGCAATCTGGTCGGCACGGGTAAAACCGGTAGCGACGGCAAATTCACCATTGTTCTGGGCACACCGCTGACGAATGGCGAGCAACTTACCGCCACAGCAACCGACTCATCAGGCAATACCAGCCAGGCCGGCCATGTTACAGCACCGGATACCACCGCACCCGATGCGCCCGATATCGTAATTGTGAATGACGACGTTGGCGGAGAAACCGGACCGCTGACTAACGGTCAGCGTACCGATGATGCCCGCCCCACCTTCAGCGGCATCGGCGAAGCAGGCAGTACCATCACCCTGTACGATAATGGTCAGCCGATTGGCACGACCAAGGTTGATGCCAGCGGAAACTGGACCTTTACCCCGGGTACAAATCTCGCTAACGGAAGCCATTCCATTACCACCACCGCGACCGACGCGGCAGGTAACACCAGCCCAGCCTCCGGCGCCGTGACCTTTGTGGTGGATACCGTCGCCCCCACAGCGCCAGCCATCACGCTCGTGTCAGACGATACCAATCCGGTCACCGGCTCGGTCAGTAACGGTGGTAGCACCAACGATCAGCGACCACAGCTTACCGGCACCGCGGAAGCCGGATCTACGGTCACCATTTATGATGGCGGGATCGCGATTGGCACCGCTGTCGTTGCCAGCAACGGCACCTGGACGTTTACCCCTTCGATCAATCTCAGCGAAAGCACGCATCAGCTCACCGTCCGGGCAACCGACGCCGCCGGTAACACCGGACCGGCTTCCCCGGTGTTCACCGTTACCATCGATCTCACCGCACCAACTGCGCCAACCGCCATCGTGCTGAACGATGAAACGGGTGCCATCAAAGGCGCAATTACCTCTGGCCTGTTCACTGATGCCGCTAAACCTGTTCTTGCAGGGAGAGGAGAGCCCGGTGGGACAATTACGATTTTTGATAACGGCGTGCCCATTGCGACCGTTAAAGTTCAGCCCAACGGCACCTGGAGCATCACACCGGACAAACCGCTTTCGGAGGGGGCTCACTCTATAACGGTGCAGGTCACCGACGCTGCCGGGAACCAGAGTGGGTTGTCGCAGCCAATCAACTTCATTGTCGATACCACGCCGCCGGAAACGCCCGACATCACGCTTAATCCGGCAGGCACGCAGATTACCGGCACTGCCGAGCCAAACAGCAGCATTGTCATCACCAGCAGCGACGGCACCATAATTGGCCGGACGACAACGGACGGCAACGGCAACTTCGTTGCCACGTTAACGCCGGCGCAAACTAACGGCCAGCAGATCTCCGTGGTGGCGTCTGATGCTGCTGGTAACCAGAGCACACCTGCGACCGTCACGGCTACGGACACAACCCCTCCTGTCGCCCCCGGAAACCTTCAGGTGGCAGATAACGGCCAGAGCGTCAGCGGCACGGCGGAGCCAGGCAGCACCGTCACCATTAAAGATCCTAACGGCGCGGTCATCGGTGAAACCACCGCCAACAGCGATGGCACCTTTACGGCGGTTATTAGTCCTGCACAGACCAACGGTGAAGTGCTGACGGTCGTGGCAACCGACGGCAGCGGTAACGCCAGCCTGCCCGCTACAGCCGATGCACCAGATACCACGGCGCCACTGGCTCCGGATAACGTTGTTGTCTCAGATGACGGTACCAAAGTGACAGGTACCGCAGAGCCGGGCAGCACCGTGACCATCCGTGAAAATGGCGTCACGGTTGGCGAGGCGAAAGCCAATGACGACGGCAGCTTCACCGTCACGCTGACCCCACCAAAAGCCAACGGTGAAACCCTGACCGCAGATGCCACCGATCCCGCCGGCAATACCGGGCCAACAACCCCTGCCATTGCGCCGGATATTACCGCCGCGCAAACGCCGGTTATCGTTTCAGTGGACGACGATGCCTCTGCCACTACGGGCCCTGTCGCCCAGAACGGGCTCACTAATGACCGAACGCCAACCATAAACGGAACGGGCGAGCCTGGCACAACCATCACGCTCTCCAGCGGCGGCACGGTCATCGGCACGGTACTCGTTCCGGCATCTGGCGTATGGAGCATCACGCCATCCTCACCGCTTGCTGATGGCGGCCACGTGCTGACCGCAACGGCAGTTGACGCCGCCGGTAACCCAAGCGGGCCATCAAATGCCTGGAGTATCACTGTTGACGGTACCGCACCCGAAGTACCGGTAATTTCGCAAGTGGTGGACGATGTTCAGGGAAGTACAGGCGCGCTCACCGCAGGTGCCATTACGAACGATCCAACCCCGACACTCAACGGCACTGCCGAACCGGGCTCAACGGTCACTATTCGTCTGGACGGTGTTGATATCGGCACCGCGCTGGTCGGTAGCGGCGGCGCGTGGACATTTACGCCAGGCACACCGATTGGTAACGGTGAGCATACCCTGACCGCCGTCACCACCGACGCGGCAGGTAACATCAGCCTGCCGTCAGGCGGCTTCACCTTTACGGTCGATATCACCCCGCCACCGGCGGCGACCATCACAACCGTAACCGATGACGTCGGTGACGTTCAGGGCCCGCTCACCAGCGGCGACACCACGGATGACACGCAACCGTTGCTGCAGGGCAGCGCGCCGGCAGGTACGGTTATTACGCTTTATGATGGCAATACCCTGCTCGGTACCGCCACACTCGACGGTACCGGCGGCTGGAGCTTCACCCCTACCACCCCGCTCACCAACGGCTCGCACTCTCTGACAGTTCATGCGACCGATACCGCCGGGAATACGACCGTCTCCAGCCCGTTTGTGCTGGTGGTCGATACCGTGGCACCCGCCACGCCGGAGACGCCAGAAATCACCGTGAACCCTGACGGCGGCACAACAGAAACCCCGCTGAACCCGGGAGAGACCACCCGCGATACCACGCCGACGCTGAGCGGCACCGGCAATCCGGGCGATACCGTGACTATCTACAACGGCACCGACAAAATTGGTGACGCCGAGGTGGACAGCAACGGTAACTGGACATGGACACCGGATACCCCACTGGCCAACGGTACCTACGACATCACCCTGACCGTCACCAACAAGGACGGCGCGGGCAACGAAAGCGCCCCGTCCCAGCCGGTGACCATCACCATTGACACCGACCCGCCAGCTACGCCAGCAGCACCGGTGATTACGGACAGCGTCAGCCAGATAACCGGACCGGTTGCCGACGGGGAAACCACGAACGATCCGCGTCCGGTCCTGAGCGGCACCGGCACAGCGAACGATGTGGTTATTATTTATGACAGCATAAATGGTCAGCCTGCCACCGAAGTGGGTCGCGTCACCGTAGACAGCAACGGCAACTGGAGCTGGCGCCCTGACGCCAGCATTGATGAGGGAAGCCACGAATTTACCGCCACCGCCACCGACGAAGCCGGTAACGTTTCGGCGGCGTCACCGGGGATCACTATTACCGTTGATACCGTGGCACCTGATACGCCTGTCATTAGCGCCGTTGGCGGTAAGCCAGACGGTGGTGTTACCACGGATACTACCCCCGGTGTGGGCGGTACCGGCCCTGCGGGCGAAACGGTCATCGTTTATAACAATGGCGTTGAACTAGGACGCGTCGAAATCGGCAGCAATGGCGAGTGGTCTCTCGATCTTCCGACCCAGACTGATGGCCCACTCAACATCACCGTTGCGGCAGTCGATGCTGCGGGTAACGTCAGCGGCCTCAGCCCGGTCTTCACCGTCACCGTTGATACCACTGCGCCAGAAATCCCGCTGATTAACGCGGTGTCTGACAGCCAGCTCACAAGCAATGTGCTTTATACCCGTGATGGCACGCCGACCCTCACGGGCACCGGCGAACCGGGTACCACCATTATCGTCTCCATAGACGGTACAGCATCCACGGTGCCGGTAACGGTACAGCCGGACGGCAACTGGAGCTGGACCGCCGACAGCACGCTGGCGGAAGGCCCGCATACCTTCACCGTCTCCGCGGTCGATCCGGCCGGCAATACGTCCGGTAGCTCTGCACCGCTTAGCGTTAACGTCGATACTCTGGATCCGGCCGCTCCCGCGGTTACTGGCATAGCCGCTCAAGGTACTCCATTGACCGGCACCGCCGAAGCGGGGGCTACCATCACTGTAACCGATAACAATGGTAATGTTCTCGGTACAGGCGTAGCCACCGGTGGCACCTTCTCCATCGCGCTCAGCCCAGCCCAAACGGATGGCGCTGTGCTGACGGTGACCGCGACCGATGCCGCGGGCAACCTCAGTCCTGAGGCATCCTACACCGTCACCGGTACGCTGCCGAATCTTCCGGATGTGCCCATCATTACGGCGATTAACGATGATGAAACGCCTGTCACCGGCGACGTGAAAGACAAAACCACCAACGACATTACCCCGACACTCGTGGGTACGGCCGAAGCGGGCAGCATTATCACCATCTACCAGGACGGCATCGCGGTTCCGCTGATCAACGTGATTGCTGATGCGGACGGTAACTGGAGCTATACCCCACTGATTGCGCTGGGTGAAGGGCTGCACACCTTTGAAGTGACCGCGACAGTCGGGCTCTCGACCAGCGGCCGCTCGCCGGTTGCAACCGTCACCGTTGACCTCACTGCACCGGACACGCCGACCATTGGCTCAGTGATTGATGATGTCGGCCCTGGCACTGGTCAACTCACCAACGGGCAGACCACCAACGACAACCAGCCTACCCTTACCGGCTCCGGCACGGTGGGCGATACCATCTCCGTTTACAGCAACGGAACCCTGCTGGGTACCGCACTGGTCGGCAATACGGGGACCTGGGTCTTCACACCGCCCGCGCTGGCGGAGGGCAATAACGTTCTGACCATCCGCGAGACCGATCCCGCGGGCAATGAAAGTGGTCTGTCGACAGGCTTCACCATCGTCGTTGATACGGTTTCCACCACGCCAGCGATCACCAACGTAACGGATAATGTGGGCAATGCTGCAACCACGATTGTGAGCGGCGATCCGACTAATGACGCGACGCCAACCCTTTCGGGGACGGCGGAAGCGAACAGCGTGGTGAAAATTTTCGACGGCGGTACCCAGATTGCCGTGGTCACGGCTGACGGCACCGGTGCCTGGACATTCACCCCTGACACCGCGCTCAGCGAAGGGCCTCACGCCTTCACCGTTACCGCCACCGACCCACAGGGCAACGTCAGCCAGGTGTCTAACGGCTGGAACGTCGTGGTTGACCTGACGGCGCCAACGGTTCCAACGCTGGATACGGTTAACGACAATGCCCCTGGCGGCGTGACCGGCAACCTGACCAGCGGGCAAGTCACCAACGACACCACCCCGACGATCGGCGGCACCGGACAACCGGGTAGTACAATCCATATCATGAATAACGGTACGCAAATTGGCCTTGCGACCGTCGACGGAAGTGGTAACTGGACCTTTACCCCGAGCACGCCGCTGGGTGACGGCAACTATCTCCTTCGCGCCTACGCCACCGATGCGACAGGCAATGCGTCAGCAAACTCGTCGGTCTTTGCCTTTACCGTGGATGCAGCAGGCCCTGCTGCGCCACTGGTCAGCAGTGTGATTGACGACGTCGGCCCGGTCACCGGTACGCTCACTACCGGCAACAGCACCAACGACGCGCGTCCGACCTTCAACGGTACGGGCGAAGTGGGTGCCACAGTGCATATCATTGTGGATGGCAACGAGATTGGCACCGCGGTGGTTAATGCTCAGGGGAACTGGACCTACACGCCTGACACCGCCCTGAGTGACGGGCCTCATGCCATCACCTTCAATGCCACCGATGCGGCTGGCAACACCGGCAGCACGACGGCACCGTTTAACCTGACAGTGGATACGGCACCACCGGCGGCACCGGCCATCACGACCGCGGGAGACAACGCAGGCAGCGTACAGACGCCGCTGACTTCCGGGCAAAGTACCGACGACACCACGCCAACGTTGACGGGCACCGCGGCAGCCAACGCCACGGTGACCATCTATGAGAACGGACAGCCGGTCGGCACCGCGCTGGCGGATGGCACCGGAGCATGGAGCTTTACGCCGTCATCAGCGCTGAGCAATGGCAGTCATACCTGGACCGCGACCGCGACCGACGCGGCGGGGAACGTCAGCCCGGCGTCGCCTGGCTTTACGCTGGTTGTTGATACCAGCGCACCCAATGCGCCGGTTATCAGCCAGGCCGTTGACGATGCGGGCAGCATCACCGGCCCGCTCAGTTCAGGGCAGACGACCGACGACACCGTGCCGCGGCTTGTCGGGACCAGTGAGCCGTTTGCGACTGTGAATATCTACGAAGGCACAACGCTTGTCGGAACGGGCACCGCGGATGCCAGTGGCAACTGGAGTATCTTGCTCACGACCACCTTAGCCACGGGCGCGCACAGCTTCACCGCGCAGGCCACGGATGCAGCGGGTAATACCAGCGTTTCGTCAGCGGCCTTTAGCCTGACTATCGACACGACGCCGCCAGCCCTGCCGGTGCTGAGCAGCATTGTGGATGATGTGGGCAATGCGGCTACGCCGATTGCCAATGGCGGATTGACTAACGACGCGCAGCCTACCCTCACGGGTACGGCGGAAGCGGGCGCCACGGTGAAAATTTTCGATAACGGCGTCCAGATTGGTAGCGCGGTCGCGACAGGCGGGGCATGGAGCTTTACCCCTTCTCCGGCGCTGAGCAACGGGTCACACAGCCTGACCTTTACCGCCACCGATGCCGCGGGCAATACCAGCGCCCCGACCACCGCCTATGTGATCAACGTGGATGCCGCCGCGCCAGCTGCGCCGGTCATCAGTGCGGTTGTCGATGATGTCGGCAGCATCACCGGACCGGTAACCGGCAATAACCCGACTAATGACGCGCGTCCAGCGCTGAACGGGACCGCCGAAGCCAACGCGACGGTGCGCATCTATGACGGCACGACGCTTGTCGGCACGGTCACCGCCGATGCGAACGGCAACTGGACGCTACCGCAAACCACCACCACACTGACGGAAGGCACGCATAACTTCACCGCCACCGCCACCGATGCCGCGGGCAACACCAGTACGCCATCGGCCACCACCACCATTACCGTGGATCTGACTGCACCGAACGTGCCGGCAAGCCTTGCCGTGATCACCAACGGTACGCACGTCACCGGGACCGCCGAAGCGGGTAGCACCGTTACCATCACCACCAGTACCGGAACAGTACTCGGTACCGCGACGGCTGACGGCAGCGGAAACTTTAACGCGACAATCACGCCGGCCCAAACCAACGGTGAATCACTGCTGGTCTATGCCACCGATAAGGCGGGTAACGCAGGTGTCAGCACGTCGGTGATTGCCCCTGCGACGCCGGTGCCGAACGCACCGCTTATCACCACCATCAACGATAACGTCGGCACCGTCACCGGTAACCTGACCAACGGTAAAACCACTGACGACACCACGCCAACCCTGAGTGGTACAGCCCTGCCAGGCACCACCGTCACGCTGTATAACAACGGCGTGTCGATGGGAACGGCAGTGGCAGATAGTTCAGGCAACTGGACCTTCACCACCCCGGCGTTAAGCGAAGGCTCTCACGCCTTTACCGCCACGGCGACGAACAGTTCGGGCACCAGCCCGGTCTCTTCCGCCACCAGCGTGATTGTCGATCTGACGGCACCAACGGCCCCAACCGGAACCTTTAACGCTGACGGTAGCGTATTGACCGGTAACGCGGAGGCAGGCAGCACCGTCTCTATCCGTCTTGGCGATGGCAGCACGGTGACCACAATCGCGGGCAGCAACGGCACCTACAGCTATACCTTCCTCAATAAACAGACGGAAGGTCAGACGCTGCAGATCACCGCCACCGATGCCGCAGGTAATACGTCGCAGCCCGGCTCAGCCCTCGCACCGGTCGTCCCGCTCTCCGCCAGCAATAACGTCGAAGAGCTGGATATCAGCACCACGGCCACCGTCACCAACAGCCAGTACAGTGATTATGGCTTCCTGCTGGTGGGTGCCGTAGGCAACGTCCTCACGTTGCTGGGTAATGATACTGCCCAGGTGGACTTCACGGTGGGCAGCGGCGGCAATGCGGATATTGTGGTGAACGCCAATGCCACGGGTGCGGTGCTCTCCCTGCTCAATACCCTTGAGCTGGTGGTACAGCGCTGGGACAGCGTCAACGGTACCTGGACTACCGTGGTGGATACCGGACAACCCCAGTTTGCCGATCTGCTGACCCTCGGGGCTACCGGCGTATCGCTGAACCTGACCGGGCTGGCGAACGGCGACTACCGGGTGCTGAGCTATAACACTAACCTGCTGGCGACCGGCTCCTACACCAGCCTCGATGTGGCGGTGAAAGAAACCAGCGCCGGTACCGTGACGGGCGACACCAGCCTGAACGGTAACGTAATTCTCGACGCCGACCCGACCGCGGGCAGCGACAACGCCCCGGCAGGCACCACGGTCTCTGCTGTCACCAACGCGCTGGGTGTCACCACCAGCGTGAACGCCGACGGCACGGTTGTTCAGGGCCAGTACGGTACGCTGACCATTAACCGCGATGGCAGCTACACCTACAACCTGACCGACACCAGCGCCTCGGTCGTAGGCCGGACAGAGAGCTTCACCTACACCATCACCCATAACGGCGTCAGCGCGTCGGCGAACCTGGTACTGTCGCTGGGTGCCGGTACTACCGCTAACGGTATTGTGGCGGTAGATGACACGGCCTCGCTGACCTTTGACACCTCGGTCCATGAAATCAATAACGGCACCTCGTCGCAGGGCGGCTTTACCGTGGTGGGGATCAATCTCGGCAACACGCTGGGGCTGAACCTGCTGGACGATCTGAGCAATCCGATCATCTATAACGTGGAGGAAGGTACCACCCGCACCATGACCATTCAGGCTTCCGTGGGCGGTGTGGCGCTGGCGTCGGTATTCGACCTGTATGTCTACAAGTTCAATAACGCGACGCAGACCTTCGAGCAGATGCGCGTCGAACCGGGCTGGCTGCGTGCGCCGTTGCTGGGCGGTACCTCGTCTCAGCTGACGCTGAACCTGCCTGCCGGGGAGTACCTCTTCCTGCTGAATACGGCTGCAGGGATCACCGCCCTGACCGCCTACACGCTGAACGTGCTGGAAGATCATGTCTACAGCGTGTCGAGCGTGGGCGAGACCACCACCGGAGATGTGCTGGATAACGATGTCGCAACCGGCGCGGTGGTATCAGAAGTGAACGGCGTGGCGGTGAACAGCAGCGGCCTGACCGACATCCAGGGGGAATACGGCACGCTGAGCATCAATGCGTCCGGACAGTACACCTACACCCTGAAAGCCGGTGTGGGTGCTGACGCGATCAGTACGCCGGATACGTTCGTCTATACCATCACCGCACCAAATGGGGCGAAGGATACGGCATCGCTCAACATCACCCCAACCGCGCGGGCGATGGATGCGGTCAACGATGTCAGTACCGCGATGGACGTCACCTCAGTGCATCACACGACGACCTACTCGGATACCACCGTCGGGACGGCCAGCTGGACAACCGCGCTGCTGTCATCAACCCAGGGCAGCGGGAGCGGAACCTTCGTGGTGGATCCGAACACCGCGCTGCATAACGTGTCGCTGCACTTTAACGTGGCATCGCTGCTGGCATTGGGCGGCCTGACGGTGAACTGGTCAATCAGTGACGGTTCGAATGTTGTTCGCAGCGGCTCCTTCAGCGGCGGTTCGCTGTTGGGCGGCAATATCGACATCGCGCTCTCCGGGCTGGATCTGAATGCCGGAACCTATACGCTGAGCTATACCGGTAGCGTACCGGGGCTCAGCGTGGGGAACATTACCATTACCCCAAGCGTGAACGGCACCACCTACTCGCTGACCCAGTTCGACTCTACCAGCGGCCACACCGTTGACGGCAACATCTTCGATGGCACCGACTCTGCCGGGGCGATGGATCAGTTGCACTCAGTGGATACCCGCCTCAGCGTGACCGGCTACAACGGCGTGACCACCACGCTGGATCCGTACACCGGCAGCGCAACGGTCAACGTCGTCGGCCATTACGGCACGCTGGCAATTGCTGCGGACGGCCACTACACCTACACCCTCAACACCGGGGTGTCGCTCTCAACCATCACCTCGAAGGAGACCTTCAACTACACCCTGACAGATGCCGACGGGAAAACAGACAGTGCCACGCTGACCATCAATATGGCGCCGCAGTTCATCAGCTCGGAACATAACGACGTCATTACCGGCACCGCCTACGGCGACACCCTGATTTACCAGGTGCTGAACGCCACCGCAGGCAACGCCACCGCGGGCAACGTCAGCAGCACTGCCGGCGATCACTGGACCAACTTCTCGCTCACGCAGGGGGACAAAATCGATATCGGCGATCTGCTGGTGGGCTGGAACGGGAGCAGCTCAACGCTCGGTAATTATCTGCATGTTACTAATAGTAATGGCAATACCGTGATCTCCATCGACCGTGATGGTTCAGGGAGCACCTACACTAATACGACGCTCGTGACGCTGGATAACGTCCAGACCACCTACGACGAGTTAGTGAACCAGCAACACATCGTTACCTGATAGCACCTGCACAAATGACCCGGGCGCACAGCGCCCGGGCATAAACAATAAAGCAGTACATTTTTATTAGGGATAAGACATGGGAATGAAGATGCCTTACTGGTGGCTCTCGTGCTGCCTGATATCTGTGCCCGCCCTCTCCGCGACGCCGGCGGCGATGATCAATACCGGACAACTCCGTGAAACGCAGGAACTCCCCTCTCTGAATGGCCGCGTGGCGCCTGTCGTCGGCAAGGCTGCCCCCGGCACGCTGCAGCTTGGCGAAGCCGTCAACCGCGCCGTCACCTGGCACCCGGCCATCAGTGAAGCCGTGGGGAAACTCTACCAACAAAGCGAAGAGGTGGACGTCGCCAAATCGAAATACTATCCGCAAATTAATGCCGGCATGGATAACGGTTATACCCATGATGGCGACGATAATGGCTTTACTCCGTCGCTGGTGCTCTCCCTCTCACAAATGCTGTACGACTTTGGCAAGGTGGCAAGCCAGGTGCGTGCAGAAAGTGCCGGCGTCGCC
Organism: Enterobacter sp. SORGH_AS_0287; assembly: GCF_031453695.1. Taxonomy (NCBI): domain Bacteria; kingdom Pseudomonadati; phylum Pseudomonadota; class Gammaproteobacteria; order Enterobacterales; family Enterobacteriaceae; genus Enterobacter; species Enterobacter sp. SORGH_AS_0287. Next base: position 4,679,310 of record NZ_JAVIZW010000001.1, on the reverse strand, counting down.
CAGCAGCAGGCCAACGTGCTGGTCAGCATCGACACTATCGCTCACGATACCGCCATCGCGATGGTGCAGGTGCAAACCTGGCAGCAAATGGTCGACACCGCCAAAGAGCAGCTTGAGGCGCTCTCCTCGATTGGTACCCTCACCCGCCAGCGTAATGACGAAGGCGCCACCTCACTCTCTGACGTGGTGCAGACCGATGCACGTATCGAAGGCGCGCGCGCCCAGTTGATGCAGTACCAGGCCAGCCTCGACAGCGCCCGTGCTACTTTGATGAGCTTCCTTGGCTGGAACACCCTCAACACGATCAGCAACGATTTTCCACAAAAGCTGGCCCGCAGCTGCGACATTGCCGAGCCGGACGATCGCCTGGTCCCGGCAGTATTAGCCGCCTGGGCGCAGGCTAACGTTGCCCAGGCCAATCTCGACTACGCCGACGCCCAGATGACACCGACCGTCTCGCTGGAGCCGGAGGTGCGCCACTACCTGAACGAACGCTATGCGGGTAACGAAACGCGGGATCGCACCCAATACTCTGCATGGGTGAAAGTGCAGATGCCGCTCTATCAGGGCGGCGGCCTCACCGCCCGGCGTAATGCCGCAGGCCACGCGGTAGAAGCCGCACAGTCCACCATTCAGCGTACCCGCCTCGAGGTACGCCAGAAGCTGCTGGAGTCGCGCAGCCAGGTATTAAGCCTGCTGAGCACGCTGTAGATTCAGGGCCGTCAGGAGGCGCTCAGCGCCCGCACCCGTGAACTCTATCAGCAGCAATATCTGGATCTGGGTTCTCGCCCGCTGCTCGATGTGCTTAACGCCGAGCAGGAGGTCTATCAGGCGCGTTTTACCCAGCAGCAGACCCTCGGACAGTTGCACCAGCTGCAGCTCAACTGCCTCTATAACACCGGGCAATTGCGTCACGCGTTCGATCTTGATAACCGCACCCATCCAGACCGTGGAGATCCAGCCATGAAGCAACGCGATATCCCGCAAGGTGAGACCATGACGGATGAGGCCCTGGCGCAGTGGGCGCAGGCCTTTGGTTTTGTCGCCACGCGCTACCGCGTCGCCTGCTCCCCCGGTGCGCTGCTCGCGGGCGCGCCGTGGCTAAAAGGCAAACCGATGGTGCCCGCACTGACTCAGCTGGCCCGTGAAGCAGGGCTGTCGTTTCAGCTGCTGACGGCGGATCAGCAGGCGATCAACAGCTGGCGTCTGCCGGTCGTGGCGGCAATGAACGACGGCAGGATCGGCGTGATCGAACATTTCGATGGCGACGATACGCTGGAGGTCAGCTTTTTCGACGATCAGACCTACACCAACCGGCTTTCGATGACCGCCATGCTGCCCGCCATCCGCCACGTCATTGCCCTGCGCCCACTGGCCGCGCTGAAAGACAGCCGCGTGGATGCCTATATTTCGAAATACCGTCCGGACTGGCTTTACCGGCTGGTGATGCGCGACTTGCGCCCCTACAGCTGGGTAATGCTCGCCGCGCTGTTCATTAACGTCCTGTCCCTGTCGGGGATTGTCTTTTCCATGCAGGTGTATGACCGGGTGATCCCCGCGCAGTCCTACCCGACGCTGTATGTCCTGACCATCGGCGTGCTGATCGCCACCCTGTTTGGCTTTGTGCTACGCGTGGCACGCGGGCACATTATGGATCTGCTGGGCAAACGCTCCGATCTGCGCGTATCGGATCGGGTCTTCGGTCACGCCCTGCGGCTGCGCAACAGCGCCATTCCTCGCTCGACCGGCAGCTTTATCTCCCAGCTACGCGAGCTGGAGCAGATCCGCGAGATGGTCACCTCCTCCACCATCTCCACAATTGTCGATCTGCCCTTCTTTTTCCTGTTCGTGGTGGTGCTGGCGATCATCGCTCCCCAACTGGCGTGGATCGCACCGGTCGCCGCGGTGATCATGGTCCTGCCCGGTCTGCTGCTGCAGAAAAAGCTGGCAGAGCTGGCGAAGCAGTCGGCGCATGAATCCACCCTGCGCAACGCCGTGCTGGTGGAGAGCGTGCAGGGGCTGGAGGACATAAAGCTGATGCAGGCGGAAAACCGCTTTTTGCAGCAGTGGAACAGCTACATCCAGATCACCGCTGAATCTGGCCTGCGCACCCGTGAACTGACCCAGAATCTGATCAGCTGGGGAATGACGATTCAGAGCCTGGTCTATGCCGGGGTGATCGTGGTCGGTGCGCCGATGGTGATCGACGGCACGCTGACGACCGGTTCGGTGGTCGCCGCCTCGATGCTGGCCTCGCGCATGATCGCTCCGATGGCTACCCTGTGCGGCGTGCTGGCGCGCTGGCAGCAGGTCAAAGCGGCGAAAGAGGGACTGGACAGCATTATGCAGCTCCCCACAGAAAACCAGCGTGAGGAGACGCCGATCCGCCAGGACGTACTGCGCGGTCACTATCTTTTCGAGCAGGCACAGTTCCGCTATCACCCGGAAGATCCGCGCATGGCCCTGCGCATTAACCGTCTGGAGATTAAGCCAGGTGAAAAAGTGGCGATCCTCGGGCGTAACGGCGCCGGAAAATCGACCCTGCTGCAGGCGATGGCGGGCGGAATGGATCTCGCCGGCGGTGAATTGCGGCTCGATAACTTCAGCCTCCCGCACCTCGATGTCGCCGATGTCCGGCGTAACGTCGGCTTTATGACCCAGAACGCCCGGCTCTTTTACGGCACCCTGCGCGAAAACATCACCCTCGGCATGCCGCGCGCCACCGATGAGGAGATTTTCGAGGTGCTGGAGTTAACCGGCGCTGCGGGCTTTGTGCAGAAACTGCCGAAGGGTTTGGACTACCCAATTATGGAGAACGGCGTGGGGTTATCCGGCGGCCAGCGGCAATCCATTCTGCTGGCGCGCATGCTGCTTCGCGACCCCAATATTGTGCTGATGGATGAACCGACTGCGTCGCTCGATGAGCACACCGAGCGGGAATTTATCCAGCGTCTGAGCGCCTGGCTTGGCAACCGCACCCTGATTGTCGCCACGCATCGCGTGCCGGTGCTGGAACTGGTGGAGCGCGTCGTGGTGCTCAAAGAGGGAATGCTGGTGATGGACGCGCCGAAAGCACAGGCACTGAACAACAGCCGCATGCAGCAGCAACAGCAGCAGGCAGCAACCGGACGGGAGTGGAAAAATGAAAATCAGTCAGCGTGACGTCGCCGCAATGGACGACCTGGACAATGCGCTCGACTCCGAAAGCGGCTACACCGGTGCGCGGCGGATTGTTATCTTCTCTTTACTGATGTTCGTGGTACTTGGCGTCTGGGCGTGGTTTGGCGTGCTGGATGAAGTCTCAACCGGCACGGGCAAAGTGATCCCCAGTTCGCGCGAGCAGGTTTTACAGTCGCTCGACGGGGGGATCCTCACCGAGCTGAACGTCCATGAGGGTGACCAGGTGCAGGCCGGACAAGTGCTGGCGCGGCTCGATCCCACGCGTTCAGAATCTAACGTTGGTGAAAGCGCGGCGCGCTACCGTGCCTCGCTGGCCTCCAGCGTGCGACTGTACGCCGAGGTAAACGATCTGCCGCTGAAATTTCCCCCTTCGCTGGCGAAGTGGACCGATCTGACCGCCGCCGAAACCCGGCTCTATAACTCACGCCGTGCGCAGCTGGAAGATACCCAGCGGGAGCTGCGTGCGGCATTGGATCTTGCGAATAAGGAGCTGGCGATCACTCAGCGTCTGGTGAAAACCGGCGCCGCCAGCCACGTGGAGGTACTGCGCCTGCAGCGGCAGAAAAGCGATCTGGAGCTGAAACTCACCGACGTGCGATCCCAGTACTATGTTCAGGCCCGCGAGGCGTTATCCAAGGCCAACGCTGAAGTGGATATGGTCTCGGCGATCCTCAAAGGCCGCGAGGATTCAGTGACCCGCTTAACGGTGAAATCTCCGGTGCGCGGGATCGTGAAAAACATCAAAGTCACCACCATCGGTGGCGTCATCCCGCCTAACGGCGAGCTGATGGAGATTGTACCGGTGGACGATCACCTGCTGATCGAAACCCGTCTCTCCCCGCGCGATATCGCCTTTATCCACCCGAATCAGGAAGCGCTGGTAAAAATCACCGCCTACGATTACGCCATTTATGGCGGGCTGCACGGCGTGGTTGAAACCATTTCGCCGGACACTATTCAGGACGAAGCCAAGCCGGAGGTGTTCTATTACCGGGTATTTATCCGCACCAGCCAGGATTACCTGGTGAATAAAGCAGGCAGGCACTTCTCAATCGTGCCGGGGATGATTGCGACGGTGGACATTAAAACCGGTGAGAAAACGGTGCTGGATTACATGATCAAGCCGTTCAACCGGGCGAAAGAGGCGCTGCGAGAGCGCTAATCACTGGCGGTTTGTTTCTCCGGCCCTCTCCTCGTGGAAGAGGGCCGGAGTCATGGCATCCATAACCCGCAACAATACCGCTTAAGCCAGCGGCGAAAGTCTGACCTCGTTTACCTCTTCCCTTTCCGCCTTCTGTTAAAATAGCCCAAACTCATTTTTCAGGAAGAAACCATGCGTCAACGAACTATTGTCTGCCCCATCATTCAGAACGACGGGGCGTATCTGCTGTGCAAAATGGCCGATGACCGCGGCGTATTTCCCGGCCAGTGGGCGTTATCGGGCGGCGGGATGGAGCCGGGAGAAACCATGGAGCAGGCGCTGCGCCGTGAAATTCGCGAAGAGCTGGGCGACGCGCTGGAGATCACGGAGGTCAAACCCTGGGCGTTTCGCGACGACATTCGGGTGAAAACCTATGCCGATGGCACCACGGAAGAGATTTATATGATTTACCTGATTTTCGACTGCATCAGCGCAAATCGGCAGGTAACGTTTAACGACGAGTTTCAGGAGGTTGCCTGGGTTCGCCCGGAAGCACTTAAAGCACTGGATCTGAACGAAGCCACGCGCATTACCTTCGCACAGAAGGGGCTTCTTTAAGCGCCCACTGCCCGGGCGTTTTGCCGGTAAAGGCCCTGAAAACCTCAATAAACGCGCTGATACTGTTGTAGCCGCACGACAGCGCGATCCAGCCAACCGGTTTACCTGCTGCCAGCCACTCCATTGCCCGCATGACGCGGGCAAGTTGCCGCCAGTTAACAACGTTCATTCCCGTTTCCGCGCTAAACCGACGGTGGAATGTCCGCACGCTCATTCCCGCAAGGGAGGCATAGTGCTCAACCGTCTGGTTGTCGTCCACACGTTGCATCAGATGGCTGGCTACCTTCTTTAATCGGGGATCGGCTGGCATGGGCAGCAGATAGCGCACCTGACGGCCCCGCGCCAGTTCATCCAGCAGCAGGGTGAGCTTTCGCGGATCGTACCCGCTTCCTTCAGCGTTTAAGCGTGAAAACAGCGCGCTGGTGAGCTCGTCGGGTTCGAAAAGCGTCGTTTCACCGGGCAGCGCGTCACACCCTGCGGGATCCAGATAGATCGCACGACCGTCAATCGCACTTCCGGAAAAGGCAGCATGCTCCTGACCAGGCGGGATCCAGCCGATATGTTGCGCCGGTACAACCGAACGCCCAGACGCTGTTTCGACAACCAGCAGACCCGTCGTAATCCGCCAGAGCTGACCGGCCTGATGGCTGTGCCACGGCGTATGGTATCCACCTGAATGCAAAAGTGTCTCGAAGCTGACCACGTTATTTGGCCGAAAATCGTTATTCATTGGCTTATTACAGAAACTACGTCTCTGTCTGTCAAGGATAATGGCGGCTCAACGCAACGAGGAATCACCATGAACATCATCACCCGCCTGATTACCCAGTCTGACAATGCTATTTTGCGTGAGGAAATGTCCCGTTTACTGACCGGCCTGTTTAAAGGCGAAATTGATCCGAAAGACGTTTTTTCGCCAGAGTATCAGCAGATCACGGACGGTCACTCTCTTGATTATTCTGGCTTTATTCAGCACCTGGAGCACGTGCGTTCGCAGATCCGCGATATCGCCTTCCGCGTGGAACAGATAGGGTGTCATGACACACTGCTGGCTGACCGGCATATCGTGACCGTCACGTATCCCGAAGGCCATCAGGCTGAAATAGAGGTTTATATGTTTGCCACGCTGTGCGCAGGAAAAATCTGCCGGATCCACGAAGTCACGCGAGTAGCCAACGGTGAAGCTTCTGCTCGCGCGCTGGCCCATGCAACGGGCTAACGTTACTCAGCCGGTTGCGGTGCGCTGCTGAGATATACCCCTACATAGCGCGTAAACTTCCCGATAAAGACCCCGGCAAATACCCCGCCGGAGACTATCGCCAGCGCGCTCATGGCGGGCTGTTGCAACGTCTGGGGAGAGAGGGCGTTCATCACCCCCAGCACGTATTTCACCCCAAATGCCAGCATCATAAACGGCAGTGCCGTGTAGTCCGGCTGGCGATAAAGGGTGCGCGGCGCGTCGGTGCGGGTGATGACCGTCTGCTTAATCAGCACATACCCCAGCGCCGCGCCCGCCACAATCCCCGCAACCCAAAGGGCCACCGTCGCGAGAGTAAGATCGCGATAGACCACCAGATCGTAGATATCCCAGATAAGAAAGATGGCAGGAATGATGGCCAGCCTTTCCAGCGTAACGGTGGCAGGCTTACGGGCATTGAGGCCGCGTGAGATAAGAAAGATAAACAGAACCCACACCCAGACGGGGGTGTGCGTGAGGATACCGATCAGAAATTCAAACATGGGATTCACCATGAACGCTTGCGGCGCTGGCCGCACTGCACAAGTAATGCGCATAACAGCACAGGTGCCATTATGCGCAGGTCTGTTACAGCGATTTTTTCAGGCGACGAACCGCCTCTTTCAGCTCTTCATCGGTTGGCGTGACAAACGACATGCGCAGCGTCGTATGGTCTGGCTCATTGCAAAAGAAGAACTCACCCGGCACAAAAACCACGCCGTTGCTTAACGTTTTTTCCAGCCAGCGCGTGGTGTTGATGCCATTGTTCATTTTGGCCCACAGGAACATTCCGCCCTTCGGCTTATGGAACGACATGACATCACCCAGTTCCGCCTCCAGTTCATTTGCAAAGGTCTGGTATTTCTGGCGGTATGCTTCACGGATCATTTTAATCTGATCGGCCAGACGACCGGTTTTCAGGTACTCATAGGTCATCAGCTGTGACAGCGTGCTGGTGTGCAGATCGGTGGTTTGCTTGAGATTAACCACCGCGCGTTTCAGCCACTCCGGTACCAGCACCCAGCCCACACGAGTGCCCGGGGCGAGGATTTTGGAGAAGGTCGAGGTATAGACAACGTTCTCTTCATTGCCGATATCTTTGGCATGGGCAATTAACGGGCGGAACACTTCATCGGTATAATTAATTTCGCTGTACGGATCGTCTTCGATAATAACGAAGTCATAGCGCTTCGATAATTCCACCAGCTGTTTACGACGCACCTCAGAAAGCGTTACCCCACCCGGGTTACCAAATGTCGGAACAATATAAACCGCCTTGATGGTTTTATTCGCCACCAGTGCTTCAAGTTCATCCACTTTCATTCCGTCGCCATCGGTGCCCACGGATTCAAATTTGGCCTGTGCCAGACCAAATACCTGCAGTGCCGCGAGATACGTTGGACGTTCGACGACGACGGTGTCGCCCGGGTTAATTAACGCCCGCGCCAGCACGTCAAGAGATTGTTGCGAACCGGACGTAATGACCACGTCATCGGCCTTGCAGGCGATCCCACGGCCTTCACAGATGAGCTTAATTTCTTCACGCAGCCCCGGGATGCCTTCGGTCAGACCGTACTGAAAAGCTTCACCAAAATGCTGTGATAATACGGCATCAGCGGCAATTTTCAGGCCTTCATGATCGAACAGTGCAGGGTTAGGAATACCGCCACCCAGCGAAATCACCCCGGCCATTTTGCTATGTTTTAATAATTCACGGATGGCTGATGATTGCAGGCCCTGTGCGCTGCTGGCGAGTTTATTCACAGACATTCTTTGCTTACCTTCTTTTTTATAATGTGCCTAATCTTAGTAGCATAAGTCTGCGGCTTTGATAATTACTTTTCTTCAACTGCATGGCCGAAATATTCCGCGCCCTGCAGAATATGCGCGACAAATTGCGTGAGCTTGGGTAGCGGACGTAAATCCTGGCGCCACAGCAAATGTACCGGTCGTGGCGCAGGCGTGTAGTTCTCCAGCACCTGCACCAGCCTGCCGCTCGCCAGCTCTTCTGCCACCAGCACTTCGGGTTGCAGTAATAATCCCGCCCCCGCTCTCGCCGCCATCCGTAGCCCATAGCCATCGTTGCAGCGCAGAATGGCATCGCGCTTCCAGCGCATCTCGCCTTCAACCCCCGGCAGCCGCCATTCGTTACGTGCGGTCCACACCGTGTGTGACAGGCAGAGATGATCCGCCAGATCGGCAGGCGTTCGCGGCGTGCCGTAACGCGCCAGATACGCCGGGGCCGCGCAGATCACCATTCGGTACGGGCAGAGGTACTTCGCCACCAGATCGTCGTTATGAATGTCACCGATGCGAATGGCCAGATCGACCCCTTCATCCACCAGATCCACCATCCGGTTGGTCAGATCCAGCTCCACGCGCACGTCCGGGTAGCGCTGCAAAAAGGTCGCGGTGAGAGGGGCTATCACACACCCCCCAAACGAGGTGGGCGCCGTGACCCGCAAGGTCCCGGCTGGGGCGGCACGCAGTCGCTCAACCGCGCTTTCGGCGATAGAGACCTGCTCCAGCACCCGCTTCGCCTCGTCGAAATAGACCCGCCCGGCATCCGTCAGACTTTGACGCCGCGTGTTTCGCTCCAGCAGCCGGGTACCGAGCTGAGACTCCAGCAACGCAATGTACTTCCCCACCATCACCGCCGACATCTCCAGCCGGCCTGCCGCGCCGGTAAAACTGCCGCTCTCAACGACAGCAATGAAGGTCTCCATGCTGCGAAGCTTATCCATATTCCAAACCCTTGGTTAGCAATCCTCTAACTTTAGCCCAGTTTATCTGAGTTTTGATTTATTAAAGAATGAAGGCTCACAACCTAAGGAGTCAGCTATGAAAATCGTGATTATTGGTGCCAGCGGTACGGTCGGTCTTGCGGTAACAGAAGAGCTGAGCCGTCGCCACGACGTGATCCGCGTGGGTCGCACGCAGGGCGACTACCAGGTGGATATCACCTCTCAGGCAAGCGTCCAGGCATTGTTTGAAAACATCGGTGCGGTGGATGCGATTGTCTCTGCCAGTGGCGGCCTGCACTTCGGCCCGCTCGCGACCATGAAAGACAGCGATTTCAACCAGGGCTTGCAGGATAAGCTGCTGGGACAGGTTCGTCTGGCGTTGACCGGCCAGCATTATCTCAACGAAGGCGGCTCCATCACCCTGATAAGCGGGATCGTGGCGCATGAGCCTATCGCTCAGGGGGTGAATGCCACCACGGTGAACGCCGCCCTGGAAGGGTTTGTCCGCGCCGCGGCCTGTGAACTGCCGCGCGGGATCCGCATCAACCTGATTAGCCCGACGGTGCTTACCGAATCAGCGGAAGCGTACGAAGGCTTCTTCCCGGGCTTTGAAAGTGTTCCCGCCGCAACGGTGGCGCAGGCCTATCGTCGCAGCGTGGAAGGAGTGCAGAATGGACGGGTGTATAAAGTGGGTTACTGAGCCTTAGCGGCAGAAATCAGGACCAGCATCGGACGTTCCGCCTCTTCGGCCAGCGCGGGCCAGGCATCAATTTGTGCCTGCGTTGGTCCCCATTCGTTCACTTCCGTTATTGTCAGCCCCGCCTTAATAAGCGCATTGAGCGTGGTACCCAGCGTACGGTGGTATTTGATCACCCCGTCCGCCAGCCAGTTGCTGACGCGCTCGCCCTCATCCTGATAGCGATTAACGCCCCAGAAACGCTCGCCGTTGTCGTCGGTTAGCCAGCCCTGACGTGTGGCGCAGGTGTAAATCGGATGTTCCATTGAAAAGACGAGGCTGCCGCCGGGTTTAAGCGCCCGCCGGATTTTCTCAAACAGGGTCTCCAGCGCCGGCAGGTAGTGCAGCGCCAGTGAACTGTAGATCAAATCAACGCTGTTCTCAGGTAACGCCAGAGATGCCAGATCGCTGCGCTGATAGTGAATTTGCGCGTCATCCGTCAGTTCAGCCGCCCGGGCGAGCATCTTTTCGGAGAGATCAACGCCGGTCACTTCTGTCGCCCCCAGCGCGCGTGCAGCGCGACAGAACCAGCCGTAACCGCAGCCAAGATCGATAACTGACTTGCCGGATAACGGTGGCAGCATGCTTTTCAGCGCAGGCCATTCCGGTGCGCCGTCCAGACCCTGCACCGAACGCGGTAGCCGGGCATAGCCTTCAAAAAACGCCGGGTTGTCGTAGATGTTTTGTGCCATGACGGACTCCTTTATCGCAACAGAGGCGAGGGTAAAACACCCCTCGCCCGTTGACAACATACCCGTCTGAAAATCAGAGCCTGCGCCGGATCTTCTCCACCATGGCGGCAGTCGAAATCCCGTAACGCGCGTGAAGGGTCGGTAGCGCACCCGCATCAAGGAACGCATCCGGCAACGCAACGGTATCAAAGTCGACGTTAACGCGATGGCGCATCAACAGCGACGCCACGGCTTCACAAAGCCCGCCAACGCTACTGTGGTTTTCAGCCACAATAACCAGACGTCCGGGTTTCGCGGCTTGCGCCAGAATGGTCGCTTCATCCAGGGGCTTAATCGTGGGTGAGTGAAGTACCGCCACGCTGACATTATCCTTGCGCAACTGCTTTGCCGCCTCCAGTGCGCGCATGGTCATCAGCCCTGAGGCGATAATCAGCACATCACTGCCCTCTTCCAGCAGCGCGGCTTTGCCTATTTCAAACCGGTAATTGTACTGATCCAGCACCACCGGAACCTTACCGCGTAACAAACGCATATAAACCGGCCCTTCGTGGCTGGCAATGGCAGGCACCGCCTGTTCGGTGTCAATCGCATCGCAAGGATCGATAATGGTCATGCCCGGAATGCCGCGCATGATCGCAATATCTTCCGTTGCCTGATGGCTTGGCCCGTAGCCGGTGGTCAACCCCGGCAGCGCGGCGCAAATCTTGACGTTGAGGTGTTCCTCAGCAATGACCTGATGAATAAAATCGTAGGCACGGCGGGTGGCGAACACGGCATAGGTGGTGGCAAAGGGAATAAAGCCCTCTTTGGCCATCCCACCTGCCGCCCCCATTAACAGCTGTTCCGCCATTCCCATCTGAAAGAAACGTTCAGGGTATGCCTGAGCAAAGATATGCAGGTCGGTATATTTCGATAAATCTGCCGTCATGCCGACAATGTTCTGGCGCTGAGCCGCCAGTTTCACCAGCGCGTGGCCAAACGGCGCGGCCCGGGTTTCCTGCCCTTCCTCTGCAATTGAGGCAATCATGGCGGAGGTGGTTAAACGCGGTTTATTTTCGACGGGCTGGCTCATTACAGGACTCCTTCTGGTTTATTCGCATCGAGCACGGCGAGCGCCTGTTGCCACTCATCGGCATCCACGCGAATAAAATGGTTCTTGTCACGCTGCTCGAGGAAAGGCACGCCCTTGCCCATCAGCGTGTCGCACAAGATGACGCGCGGCTGTTGTTCGGGATAGCGTCTGGCATTATCAAACGCCGACACCAGCGCGGGGATATCGTTACCGTTAACGCGTTGTACATACCAGCCAAAGGAGGTCCACTTATCTTCCAGCGGCTCAAAACCGAGGATGTTATGTGAATTACCGTCCGCCTGTTGCCGGTTAATGTCCACCAGCACAATCAGGTTCGAGAGCCCATGATGCGCGGCTGACATGGCGGCTTCCCAGGTCGAACCTTCGTCCAGCTCACCGTCAGACATGGAGTTAATTACCCACGCCGTGCTCTGTTTGTGTTTCAGCCCCAGCGCCATTCCCACACCAATGCTGAGTCCCTGCCCCAGAGAACCGCCGGAGATCTCCATGCCGGGCGTATACGTTGCCATGCCGGACATCGGCAGGCGGCTGTCATCCGAGCCGTAGGTTTCAAGTTCCTCTTCAGGAACGATCCCCGCCTCGATCAACGCCGCATAATACGCAATGGCGTAATGTCCGTGGGAGAGCAGGAAGCGGTCGCGGCCTTCCCACTCCGGCTCCTGAGCCCTGAAAGTCATACCGTGCGCAAACGCAGTTGCCAGCACGTCGGCATAGCCCAGCGCCTGACCGATATAGCCCTGACCTTGTACTTCGCCCATTCGCAGCGCGTAGCGGCGAATGCGCCACGCGGCCGCGGCAACCTGTTGAACTGTCGTATTCGTCATTCTCGTCTCCCCTTAATGGATCAGCATGCCGCCGTTCACGTCGAGCGTGATACCGGTGGAATAAGAAGAGAGATCGCTCCCCAGGAACAGCGCGGCACGGGCAACATCCTGTGCATCACCAAGACGGTTGAGCGGAATACCCGCCAGAATGGCGGTTTTCATCTCATCGCTCAGCTTGCCAGCGGTGATGTCCGTCTGGATAAGCCCCGGGGTGATGCAGTTCACGCGCACGTTATCCGGCCCAAGCTCACGGGCCATGGCTTTGGCCAGCCCCAGCACGCCGGCTTTTGCAGCGCTGTAGTGCGGGCCGCCAAAAATACCGCCGCCGCGCTGTGCCGAAACTGAAGAGATACAGACAATGCTGCCGGACTTCTGCGCGCGCAGAGTGGGAATCACCGCCTGGGACATCAGCAGCGTACCGCGCAGGCTGACATCCAGTACGGCATCGTAATTGTCGCGCTTAATATCCATCAGTTTGAGCGGCTGGGTTATCCCGGCGTTATTCACCAGAATGTCGATGCGCCCATATTTACCCAGAACCTGCTCAATGGCTGCGTTCACCTGCAACTCGTTGCTGACGTTTGCCGCAAGCCCCAGATGCCCTTCACCCAGACATGCAGCCGCATGCTGGCTGGCCTCGGCATCTAAATCAATAATGACCACTTTCGCGCCCTGCTCGGCATATAATTTTGCCGTGGCGAAACCCAAACCGCGCACAGAAGCCGCGCCGGTAATCACGGCGACTTTATCTTTCAGAAGCATATATTTACTCCAGTATTGTAAGAGAGGTTTTATTTATTATTTCGGTTCTTCCAGCAAGATAATCATGACTAATCCAATTGCTGCACAAATACCGAAATAAATAAAGACAGAATTAAAGCTTCCTGTTTTATCCAGCAGATAACCTGCCAGCATCGGCGAAACAAATCCGCCGAGATTACCGCCGCTATTAATAATTGATGCGGCGATGGGATACGTTTTGCTGTCCGCGACGGCCATTCCATAAGCGGTGAAGGCGGGCCAGCCTATATTCAGACAGAGACCAACAAAAAAGAGGCCGACACAAACCGCAACGGTGCTTTGCGGGATATTCAGCATGATGACCATCATCAGTACGGTGCTGATGGCTGTAAACATCATGGTCGGTTTACGCCTGCGCCCGAGCCATTTATCGGAGACATAGCCGCCAAAAATCGCGCCGATAAAACCGCCGATACACGGCATACTCGCGACGAGGCCCATACTCATGAACGTAAAGCCTTTTTCTTTCACCAGATAAAGCGGTATCCAGGTCAACAGGCCATACAGCACGCTGACCATCATGAAGTAGGCCACACAGTCACCGAGAATATTTTTCGATGTGAACAGACCTTTTACCGTGCTGATGGGCGACAGATCCCGTACGCGAATCAAACGGTCAAGGCGGGAGAAGCCGGGGGAAATCACGATATTTTCCCGTCTGGCATCCGGTGTCGCCTGACCTGCGGTGATGGTCTCCAGTTCGGCCTTTGACACGAAAGGGCTCTCGGAAGGCCGGGTACGTACCAGTAAATACCACAGGACAGCAATGACCAGCCCCGGAATAGCAAAAGAGAAAAAGACCCAGCGCCAGCCCCATGTCATGGCAATCCACACTGCCAGCGGCGGCACCAGAATGGGGGCAAACATGGTGGCAGCAATATAGACGCCGGTCGCCGTGGCCTTCTCTTTTGGTGGAAACCAGTTATTGATCGTTGATGCCAACCCCACCGGGCATGGCCCCTCGGTTAACCCCAGCCCGAGGCGGATAAACTTCAGGCCCAGCACTGAGGTCGCAGTCCCCATCAACCAGGTAAACGCCGAGAAGCCAAATATCGACAGCGCCACCATCCCGCGAATGCCCTTTTTGGCGATAAAAAAGCCCGCCGGTATTTGGCTCAGGGCGTATCCCAAAAAGAACATACTGGCGATCGCACCGGCTTCGAAATTATTGATATGAAACTCGTCGATGATAAAAGGAAGTACAGCACCAATATTTGTTCGGTCGGCATAGTTAATGGCATACACAATAAAAATTAATGCCAGCACAACGAAACGGTAATTGGTTTTCTTTGTCGCTATGTAGGGGGCAACTTGTTCTATACGAGACATGTTTTACCTCATTATTCGAACAACGTGAGTCGTTTTATTTATGCGTTCAACGTCAATATATCGGCTATCGAACGAAACACCATTCAATAAAACTCATTTATTGCTGAGATAAATTTGATACGCGATGCAGGTCATAAAAATAAAATGTAACCCTCATCAATATTCATCGATAAAACACTGTGAACAGGATCATGTTTAATCCATTCAGCTGGGTAAAAATTGCTGACACGATGCCGCAATGTTATGTTTTTTAAAATTGTCTCGTTTAAAAGGAGTGGGCCATGCCCGCGCAGGATCGCCAGACCCTCCCCATACCCTCGCTGCGAAATATTCAGTCCTTTATCGCCGTGGCCAACTCTCTCAGTATCCATCTGGCAGCCGAACAGCTTAACGTCACCGCGTCAGCCGTCAGTCATCAGATCGCCTCGCTGGAATCCTGGATGGGGAAGAAGTTATTTATCCGCAGCGGCAAAGGCGTGACCCTGACCCCGACGGGGGAAAAATATCTGCGCGACGTCTCCGCAGCGATGAGCGCCATCGGCCGTGCAACCGAACAGGTGATGAAAGAGGCTGATAATCCGGTATTGCGCGTTCACTCTTCACCAACGTTTGGCCTGACGTGGTTGTTGCGCCGGCTCGGCAAATTTCGCAGTGAATACCCGGATATTACGGTCAATCTTTCCTGCTCCTATGAGAACCTGCAGTTTGCACGCGATAACATCGATATTGATATTCGCCACGGCATCCCGGACTGGGACGCTTACAGGGTCATGACCATTAAAAACGATGCGCTGGTGGTGCTGGCCTCACCGGCATATCTGCGTGCACATCCCGTCAACACGCCGCAGGACCTGCTTTCACAGGCGCTTATCTCGTCGACCAGCACTCTCGTCAACTGGGAAAAATGGTTTGCCTGGCACAATATCGACCGCCCCTGGCTCAACTTCAGCCTGAGTTTTGATCGTTCTTACATGAGCTTTGAAGCCGCGCGCATGGGGCTGGGATTTATTCTGGAAAGCAAGATGATGGCCACCGATCACCTGAACGATGGCTCCCTGGTGCAGGTGCTACCAGATGAAACGGGGATCGCCATTAATGCGCATCATCTGGTGATGCCGCACATGAACGAACGCACCTGGAAGATCCAGCAGTTTGTTGAATGGATTGATCGCGAGCTGCGTCTGTCGGGGTATCACCTGTAGCAATACCCCGACGTGGCGTCAGGAGACGGTGCCCCACACAAGATGGCCCTTATGGAAGGTCGCGGTACGCGGTGAAATCCGCGCCACGGCCTCGGCGGAACAGGAAGCGTCCACCAGCACAAAGCTGGCATCGTCCTGCGCTTTTGGCCACACGCGCTCGCCTTTGTCGTTCAACGGCAGCACATCACCGGTGGCGATACCCAGCGCGCGGGAGAGCGTCTGTTCATTCGGGCGAATATAGAGCTGGGCGTAAAGATTGGCTTTTTCCAGCATATCCCCCAGTCCATACGGCGACCAGTGGTCAATGACGCTGTCGGTGCCGGTCATGACGAACCCCCCCTTGTCACGGAGTTGCTTCAGCGGCATATGCAGGGTGCCAATCGGCACCGTAGAGGCAATGGTCACCTGCTGCGCCGCCATGCGGGTGGCGATTTCATCGACCTGCTGCTCGTTGAGCGTGGCCAGCGCGAAGGCGTGGCTGATGGTCAGTTTCCCCTTCAGCGCGGGCGTTTTCTCCACGGTCTCTACCATGTAGTTCACCGCCGCGACGCCTGCCGGGCTGGTTTCATGCAGGTGGATGTCCACCCCTTTGTCATAATCCAGCGCAATCTGGAACATCGTGTCGAGGGATTTTTCCATCGCACCGTCCACGTTAGTTGGATCCAGACCGCCCACGTAGTGTGCGCCAGCCTGCATGGCCTCGCGCATCAGCGTTTCGGAGTGCGATAACAGCAAGCCGTGCTGCGGGAAGGCGACAATTTCACAGTCAAACCCCGGCTTGCGGCGCGCTAAGACGGCCTGGAGATTTTCCAGATTCTTCAGGCCGGATGTCGGCTCAATATTGCAGTGGCTGCGGGCGAGGGTGGAGCCTTTCGACTGGATTAGATCGATAAGCTTTTCCGCACGCTCCTGCGTGTAGGGCTGTAACTCTGGCAGCAATTTTTGTTCAAGACGGATCATGTCCTGAATGGTCGTGCCCGCCGGGCGGTTAAGGGAATGCCAGGGACCACCGTAAAAGGTTTTATCCAGGTGGATATGCATGTCGCGCATCGCCGGCAGCATCAGCTTACTGCCTGCATCATAGTGTGGCAGCGTGGCATCGGCATGGCTTTTGTTATCACGCAGGGCGACAATTTTGCCGTCATTAATTTCGAGTGTTTTCAGTTCGGTGCGGGTGCTTGTCGCCACGCCGCCGTCAACGTTGAACCCGGCCTCCAGCAGCACGTTATCCAGGTAGTAGTGTCTGGCGGTAATGTTCATCGGTTTGCCTGTCTCACAACGTGGTTTCGCGGTCTCTGCAGCATACGCGACGGAGCCAGTGGTGCCAAACAGGGCGCAGGCGGTAACCATTTTGCCGCTCTGGCTAATAAACTCGCGTCGGCTTTTATTCTCACTCATCTTCTCTTCCTTTTACTTACGCAT
This sequence comes from Enterobacter sp. SORGH_AS_0287, assembly GCF_031453695.1. Lineage (NCBI taxonomy): Bacteria > Pseudomonadati > Pseudomonadota > Gammaproteobacteria > Enterobacterales > Enterobacteriaceae > Enterobacter > Enterobacter sp. SORGH_AS_0287. The sequence goes on along the minus strand of NZ_JAVIZW010000001.1, from coordinate 4,662,291 downwards.
TCACAATGTGGGTACCGGTCTCACCGCGCAGCGCCGCAGGCAGGCAGTCCGGCGAGGTGATGATCACGCGCTTGCCGCCGTCGTTCAGAAACGCCAGCGAGGCGACGATTTTCGGCAGCATGCTGCCCGCCGGGAAGTGCCCCTCCGACACGTAGCGTTTCATCTGCGCCACATTCACCGTATCCAGCGCCTGCTGGTCCGGCTTACCAAAGTTGATGCACACTTTCTCCACCCCGGTGGTGATCACCAGCACGTCGGCATGGATCTCGCGGGCCAGCAGCGCGGTCGAGAGATCTTTATCAATCACCGCATCGACGCTCTGGTAATCCCCCTGCGCTGTGCGCACCACCGGAATACCACCACCGCCCGCCCCGATCACCACAAAGCCTTTTTGCGTCAGGGTCTTGATAGCCTCCGCTTCAACGATACGCAGCGGCTGCGGCGAGGCCACCACCCGGCGATAACCGCGCCCGGCGTCTTCAACAAAATGCCAGTCAGGATGGGCATGCTGGAGCGCATCACGCTGCGTCTCACTGAAAAACGCGCCGATAGGTTTGGTGGGATGGGCGAAACCCGGATCGTGTTTATCGACTTCCACCTGCGTGACGACCGTGACCGCTTTTTGCTCGCCGTGGGCGGCCATGCGGTTATTGAGCGCCTGCTGAATCAGGTAGCCGATACCGCCCTGGGTATCCGCCACGCAGTTTGCCAGCGGCGTGAGGGGTAGCCCTTCCCGCTCGTGAGCAATTTCAGCGCGGCGCAGATCCAGCCCCACCTGGGGGCCGTTGCCGTGAGTGAGCACGATGTCATAGTCAGACGCCAGCATCTCCAGCACTGACTCTGCAACCAGTTTCACGGCCTGTGACTGGTGTTCAATGGACTGACTGGCGTTATCTTTGATAATGCTGTTGCCGCCAATGGCGACGACCATGAGCTCTTTCATAGTGTTTCCTTTGAAATGGTGCGGGGTGAGGACATCAGCCATTATCAGGACTCCGAAACCGGCGCTGCCGCGCTCACCGCGTCGCGGCTATCAAGAAAATGCTTCACCACAAACATGCCCCCCATCATCAGGTAGGCCGTGACAAACATCAGCGAACTGCCTTCGGCAAAGCCAACCACTGGCGCGTGGATCACGCCGAACAGCGCCAGCAACGCTCCAACGGCGGCAGCCACGGCTCCGCGCAGCGGTTTGTTGATGATGGCGAAGATAGCGATGCAGCCCCACAGCATGCTGGCGAGCGGTGCGCCGTTACCCAGATGCACCAGTCCCTGGTAGTAGATACCTTTGCTGTGCAGCACGTCGGTGCCAATTTTCGCCGCACTGGTCCCCGCCGCGCCCATCACGCTGTTCATCATGGTCAACGCCCAGTTGGCGATCCACGGGAACAGGCAGATGAAGATCACGGGGACCTCCACTTTGGGCGTTTCCCTTACTACCTGGTTGGCGGTCACCACCCCGATAAACACCAGAATCGGCACGATGGCGGTCATCGGTATGATGGCGAGCATAAACGCCCCCAGCCCGAACAGCGGCACGATAAACATGGTCACACCGGAGGCCAGCGTGTAGCCAATGCTGGCCCCCATCGCTTTCCAGCCCGCGTGGCCGACGTAAACCGTCACCGGGAACGGGTTACCCATCAGACACCCGAGCATGGAGGCCAGCCCGTTTGCCAGCATCACCTTGCGGGTCGGGTACTCATCCCCCGCCGCGTGGGCGCTTTCGATGTTTTCCAGGTCAAAAATGTAGTTCGCCAGACCCAGCGGGACGGCAGAGGCCAGGTACGGTAATGCGTGTGGCAGTCCCTGCATAAAGCTGTCGACATGCACTTCCGGCGGGTTAAAGCCAAACGACGACATTGAGGCTTTGATGGCCTCCGGGCTTTGCAGACCGGAGATCCACGCCAGCGCGGTACCGGCAATCAGCAAGAGCAGGCCGGTCGGGATTTTGGCGAAGATCGGCTTTTTACCAAACCAGTTAATAAAGATCAGCAGCAGCACGATGAACGACACGGTAGGTGCCTCAAACGCCTGCAGCATCGGGTTCATCGCCAGCAGCAGCAGGCCCAGCCCGGACAGGCAAGACAGCAGGACGGTACGCGGGATCATCTTGCGGATGGTTTCCCCCAGGAACGAACCGCCCGCCAGAATCATCGCCTCCACGAAGCACCACACCAGACCAATCTGGATAGCGAAATCCGCATCACCGGTTTGCTGGTAGACCGGCATCAGCACCAGAAAGGTCACGGTGAAAATTGACGGCGCGCTTGGGCCAGACGGCAACGCGGTGACATCCGTACGCCCGGTCTGGCGCGCCATCTGCAGGCCAAACCACGCGTAGCAGACGCTCGCGACCAGCACCGCCAGCCCGAAGGCTGGCGCAATGCGTCCATAAACAATCTCCTTCGGGATGCCGACGACAAAAATGAGCAGCCCCATCATGGTCAGCAAATTGGTCAGGTTGTTGGTCATCAACCCGAAATACGCCGCCCAGTCACCTCTTTTCCACTCCAGTTTCATGTTTTTCATGGATGCATGCCTTATAAAAAGTAGCGATCGCGGAAGGTCAACAGCGCCTTTTCAAAACAGCTAAACGGCGGGTGAACGATGCCCGCCCCAATCATGCCAATGCCTGCATCTTTGTGAGCAATGGCGGTATTAATGACCGGTAGAATGCCGCTGCCCGCGACTTTTGTGATGTCGATGGCGGTTGGAATGCCCATAAACGAGAGCAGCGGAATGGTGACGTTCGGGTTTTCACCGAGGGTGATCTCGCGCATCTGACGGGAGAAATCGATGGCTTCATCCACCGTGCCACCCACCAGTGCGACGATCGCAGGGGCTGTAGCCATCGCAAAACCACCGATACCGTAGGTTTCGGTAATGGCGCTGTCGCCAATATCCAGCCCGGAGTCTTCCGGCCTGTAGCCCGCGAACATGGGCCCTATCACCTGCTGCGCCGGGCCGGTGAACCACTGCCCCGGCAGCCCGGAGATGCGCAGGCCGAACTCGTAGCCGTTACGCGCCATGGTGGTGACCACGGTGCTGTACTCAATACCGTGTGCGGCATCCATGGCGGCTTTACACATCGCCATCCACGTCGGGCCGGAGAAGTAATCGCTGCTGGCGACGAACTCAAACACCTCACGCTGCTGTGCCACCGGATACCCGGCCTGAATCAGCCCGGGCGTCAACGCCTGGATCAGCAGCGTGGTGCCGGCGTTGTTGCGGTTATGGCACTCGTCGCCCATGTGCAGCGCCTGGGCCAGCATCAGGCGCAGGTCGATTTCACCGATGATTTTCATGGCATCGCGCAGCATCGGGCCGAGCACGTCACGCATCCAGTTCAGGCGGTCAATAACGCTCTGGTCGTTGGCACCCATGCGCAGGATCTTCGCCATCTGCTCGCTAAGGTTAGTGAACGCCCGGTTGCCGTAGGTTTTGTTCTCAACGATGTGCATAAACATCGATGCCGAAGTGACGCCCGCCATTGAACCTACGCAGTCATGCTCGTGGCAGGGCGAGAAGGTGATCGCCCCTGACGCCGCCACGCGCTCCGCGTCGTCGATATCGCGTGCCAGCCCTTCAAACACCAGCGCCCCGGTCACGGCCCCTTTCATTGCGCCACACATGTTTTCCCAGCTGACGGGCGGACCGGCGTGCAGAATGGTGGTGCGGGTCATGCCCGGCACAACGTTCATCGCCTGGTCGAAGCCCACCAGCACCGGATGGGACTGGATAATGCGCTCAAGGGCAATCTTATTGGCGGCGGCGATTTTGTCAGCCAGTGGCGCAAGGGCCAACTGATCCAGCGCCTCTACAACCTGCAAATTCCCCTGCCCCGGCGGCGTCCAGTCGAGCTGGGTCACGGGGATATGCTGCTTTTTGAGATCCGCACTGAACAGCGCGATACCGACGTTAATCACGTTTAACGGCTGGTTAAATAAGGTCGTCATCAGGCAGTCTCCCCTTTAAAGACAAATTCACGTGCCAGTAATCCGGTGTTGGTGCTGCTGCTCGCCCAGATCACCCCTGCCTCGGTCAGAAGCTGACACTGCTGTGCCAGGGACGGTGAGTCCTGGTCGGTTCCGAGCACATAGCCGAGAATTGCCAGCGGACGGTTATCAGCTTTCGCCGTCGCCTGCGCCTCTTTTATGGCCTCAAGCATCACGCCGACCGGATCCTCGTGCGCGCCAAAGCCCAGGACAAAGTCCATCACGATCACGCCCACCTCGGGGTCACGCGCCTCCTGCAACAGGCGACTGATGCGGTTGGTCGGATCGATCATCGGGTGCGGTTTGCCGTGGGTGAAATCGTCATCGCCAAAATCAAGGAAGGTGTGGGCTTTACTGACGTTGATATCGTCCAGCCGTTTCGCCGGATCGGGTTGAATGTTGCTGTAGACGTCGTCGAACTTTTCCAGCGCGGCGAACATGGCCTCATCGCACAGGGTGCCGCCGCAGAACAGGCCGCGGATGTATTTCTGCTGGGGTGTCAGCCGGGCACGCACCTCGTCGATCAGTGGCCAGTTCAGCGGATGCAGGTCGAGAGACTCTTTTTTCACCCCCGTTAACAGCACGGCCTTCAGCGCCGCCTCTTTGGTGCCACGGGCGAACTGCAGGTTGCCGTCATCAGCCGGCGGCTGATGACGACCGAGGAAACAGACCACCACCGGTTTGCGGCAGGTGCGGGCGCGGGCCAGCACTTTTTCTGCCACCGACGGCGCAGGCGGTTTAGAGATGAGGGTAATCACCTGGGTGGCGTCGTCAGCGTCCAGCATCGCGATGGCATCCAGCATCATCAGGCCACCTATCTTTTCGCTCAGATCGCGCCCGCCGGTGCCAATCAGCTGCGACACGCCGCCGCCGAATTCATGGATCCGCACGCTCAGCTCCTGGCTGCCGGTCCCGGACGCCCCGACAATACCGATCGGTCCGCGGCGCACCGCATTGGCGAAGCACAGCCCGGTACCGTTGATAATGGCCGTGCCGCAGTCCGGCCCCATCAGCAGCAGCCCTTTCTGGTGTGCCAGCTGCTTCAGCGCCAGTTCATCATCAAGGCTGACGTTGTCGGAGAAGAGCATGACGTTGAGATCGTTTTCCAGCGCCTGACGTGCTTCGCGGGCGGCAAACGTGCCGTTTACCGAAATCACCGCCAGGTTGCTCTCAGGACGATGGGTTTTCGCACTGGCAAGGGTGGCATAACGCGCTTCATGGCTCCCGCCGCTCTCCTTGCGGGTGAAAAGCGCTTCGATGGCTGCCAGCGTTTCGTCATTCGCCGCCTCGCCTTTAATCACAATCATTAAGTCGCCGTTTTTGGCATCCGCTAATTCCGGCGTTAATAGCCCGAGATTTTTTAATACGCCTTTGTTCATTTCTGTCGCCATAGCCACAAAAGCCTGCTCAACGCCCGGCAATTTATTGGCCTTCGTGGAAACCGACATCAATGACACCGAGTCAAAATAGGTATTCTTTTTTATGACGATTTTGGTGGGCATTATTTTCTCCTGAATGAGGATAAAAGGGGGCCGCCGTCGTGCAATAGGCACGTCGGTAAAATACTGTCTGAATGAGCGACCAGCCGGAAAAGGCTGGCCGAAGGAATTACGCGCCTGCAGCCAGCAGCAGGTCTGCTATCTGGTGGTAGCCTTTTTCCCGCGCCAGTTCGAGCGGGGTTTTGCCGTATTTATCGGTCATGTGCGGATTTGCGCCGTTATCCAGTAACAGCTTTACAATTTCCTGCTGTTTCGCGCCGCCATCGTTGAGGACAATCGCTTCCAGCAGCGGCGTCCAGCCCACGAAGTTGGTGTGGTTGACGTTAATATCGGTTTTCTCCAGCAGCTCGCGCACAATCTCAACGTGCCCTTTCTCGCTGGCAGGCGTAATGCCGACACCACCGAAGCGGGTCAGGCGATCAAGATCCGGATTGGCGGGTAAGACTATCCGCAGCAGGGTTAAATCATTTGTCAGGCAGCTAATCAGGAAGGGGTTAAAACAGGTCTGATCCTGTTGATCAATATCTGCTCCGGCGGCAATTAAAAATGCCACGCAGTCATAATGCTTTTTCAGGCTGGCAATAATAACGGCCGTTCTTTTCTGGCGTTGAGTGACATTAATATCGACACCTTTTTCAAGGCAGGCTTTTAGCCCGTCAATATTGCCCTGCTCTGCCGCCAGCAAAAATTCAGTAACGAGTTCGTTCGCAGACATATTCAGACTCCCCATGATGTATTGCTCATGACCTGAGAATAGCAACAGCCTGGTGAGAAAAGAATCCGCTTAAAAATCATTCATCGACAGTCAATTCATTATTGAGTTAAATTCAACAATTCAGCCAAAATGTGCGGCCGTGCAATCTTTTACTTATGTTTTAGCGCTTTTATTCGCCTCAGGCAGCATTCTGCTTATGCCTGATGAAGCCTGACATGACGCGGCTCGACGCGAATAATCAGAACTGTGACCGCCGTCATATGCGTTGTAACAGCGCTGTTAAAATATGTTCAAAACTGATGGCTAACAGGAGCCGTAATATGAATTCCATCTTTACTGAAGAGAACCTGCTGGCCTTCACCACGGCGGCACGCTTTGGCAGCTTCAGCAAAGCCGCCACCGAGCTTGGCGTAACCACCTCTGCCATCAGTTACACCATCAAGCGAATGGAGACCGGGCTGGATGTGGTGCTGTTTGTACGCAATACGCGCAGCATTGAGCTGACCGAGTCGGGGTTTTACTTTTACCGTAAAGCGACCGACCTGCTGAATGATTTTCATGCCATTAAGCGCGGGATAGACACCATTTCGCAGGGCATTGAGGCGCGGGTCCGCATCTGCATCAATCAGCTTTTGTACACCCCACGCCATACGGCGCGGCTGCTGCAGGTGCTGAAAAAACAGTTTCCTACCTGCCAGATCACCGTCACGACCGAGGTCTACAACGGCGTCTGGGACTCCATCATCAACAACCAGGCCAATATCGCGATTGGCGCACCGGATACGCTGCTCGACGGCGGCGGCATTGATTACACCGAGATCGGTGCCATCCGTTGGGTATTCGCCATCGCGCCGGAACACCCGCTGGCCTTCGTGCCGGAGCCGATAGCCGAAAGCCAGCTGCGTCTGTACCCCAACATCATGGTGGAAGACACGGCGCACACTATAAACAAGAAGGTCGGCTGGCTGCTGCACGGCCAGGAGGCGATTCTGGTGCCCGACTTCAACACCAAATGCCAGTGTCAGATCCTTGGGGACGGGATTGGTTTTTTACCGGAGTATATGGCCCGCGAGGCGGTGGAGGACGGGCTGCTGGTCACGCGGCGAATCAATAATCCGCGTCAGGATTCACGCATGCTGCTTGCCACGCAGCATGCGGCGACCGGCCAGGTCACGCGCTGGATCAAACAGCAGTTTGATCCACAGGGCGTGCTGACCGGGATATACAGCGATCTACTGTGGCGCGCTTAGTTTTTGCTTTGCACCCAAAACGCGTGAATAAGACCAGGGATGTAGCCCAGTAAGGTCAGAACGATGTTAATGATAAACGCCCAGCCAAACCCTTTGCCGAGCAGCACGCCCAGCGGGGGCAGGATAATAGTAAAGACAATACGCCAAAAACCCATAACGACTCCGTGCAAGCTAACCAATTGAAAATACAAAAGAGAACATCCTCTAAGCGTAGCCAGTTTAACGGCCTGCGCCATCTCTTTATCGCCCTTTTACCCTCTTTTACGCTTTTGACACTGGCTTAATCCTCCCCATTAGTTTAGAGTTTACTTAACTAAGTAAAGACTAAACTAATATGACTGAACTGGAACAACTTCAGGCCAGCGCCGGACAGGCCGCAGCCCTGTTAAAAGCGATGAGCAATCCGCGTCGGTTGCTGATCCTCTGCATGCTGTGCGGTACACCGGGTACCAGCGCGGGCGATCTGGCGCGGGCGACGGGGCTTAGCCCATCCGCCACGTCACAACATCTGGCGCGTATGCGTGAAGAGGGGCTTATCGACAGCATCCGTGAAGCGCAGCGCATTCTGTATTTCATTAAAAACGATGCGGTGCATCAGCTTATCAGTACCCTGAAAAGCCTCTATTGCCCGTAAGGAGCCACCATGTCACTACCGCTCATTTCACCCCAGCAGGCCAATGCGCTCGTTTCTGAAGGTGCAAAACTGATCGATATTCGCGATCCCGACGAATATGCTCGCGAGCATATTCCCGCCGCCCGGTCCGTGCCGCTGGACACCTTACCCGGCGGGCTTGAGACGCACGCGGGCGAAACGGTGATTTTTCACTGCCAGTCTGGCGCCCGGACATCCTCGAACGCAGCCCGCCTTGCTCAGGCTGCCGCGCCTGCTCAGGCATTTATCGTTGAAGGCGGAATTCAGGGGTGGAAGCAGGCTGGGTTGATCACGCAGGAAGACACGTCACAGCCGCTGCCGTTGATGCGTCAGGTGCAAATTGCCGCCGGGCTGCTCACCCTGTGCGGGGTCGTGCTGGGCTTTACGCTCTCCAGCGGCTTTTTCCTGCTGAGCGGCTTTGTGGGGGCCGGGCTGCTGTTTGCCGGGCTGACCGGGTTTTGCGGAATGGCGAGACTGCTGAAAGTGATGCCCTGGAACCGGCGTACCTCGTAAGCAGTAATCGGTGAAATACGCTGTACCCGGTATCAGACGTGGGCTAAGGTGAAGATCATTGAAACGATGAGGAGGTAGTATGTTTTCTGTCGGTGATTATGTGCAACCGCGTAAAGGCGGCCCAAAACTGAAAGTACTCGAAGTGAACGGCGATAGCGTTGTGGCGGTTCAGGCCAGCAATGAGCAAGGCGAGAAATTTACCCTGAAGGCCGCAGACCTGGCCCTGTATACCGAAGAGGGTGATTTCGGCGTCTGCTAAACAGGCAACCGGGCGGAGTCCTCCGCCCGGCTCATGGATTAAATCAGAAAATCATCCAGTGATTTACCGTTTGCCAGCGCATTGGCAATAGGCTTTGGCGTACGCCCCTGACCGGTCCATGTTTTCTCTTCACCGTTGAGATCAATAAAGCGATATTTCGCTTCACGCGGTTTACGTTTTTTCGCTGGCTTACCGGCCTGCGCCAAATCTGAACCGAGGAGATCGGACGGTGAAATACCATCAGCTTTCATCAGTTCCAGCAGGGCATTAATTTTTTCCTGCTGCTCAGCGCGTTGTTGCTCTAATTCCGCCAGCTCACTCCGTTTCTCTTCAGCAACGACCCTGACTTTTTCCAGCATTTCTTCAAGAACGTCCAGGGATAATTCACGCGCCATCGCACGCAGAGTTCGGATATTATTAAGATTCTGTAACGTCAAAGACATATATTTGAAAACCTTTTCTTTAGGGTAAATCGAAAAATCGACAAGAGAATAATTCATTTCGCCTGGAATATCTACCCGCGGGCACGTCTTGCTAAAAATGTAAATGTTTTAAAATATCGCGTTTAATAATATCCGCGGATAACTGTCGATACCGCCGGATTCAATCTTTATCTCAGTATAAACGGTTAGATTTAATCCAAATCAAAGCATGCCGCACTGCCGTCGTTCGGGCAGAACGTTCGCTTCGACACGCTCAAGATCAACAGATTGATTTACATACAAAAACTGACGGCAGGGACAGATTATAACGAACCGAACAAAAAACACGCAATTTTAGAGAATTTTGTGGACAAAACGCGACTAAATAAAAATTAATAACTAGTTGTTAGTTCAAAGGCAGAGATATACGCTATACACGCTTGACAAACCAACCTAAAGCACTAACCGCTGAGGGAAAATCGTTTCTATTGTGTTCTTCTCAAGGAGTTCAGACATGTTCTCACCGCAATCTCGCCTGCGCCATGCGGTAGCGGATACCTTCGCGATGGTTGTTTACTGTTCCGTCGTGAACATGCTGATCGAAATTTTCCTCTCCGGAATGTCCTTTGAGCAGTCACTTTCTTCTCGTCTGGTGGCAATTCCGGTCAACATTATTATTGCGTGGCCTTATGGATTATACCGCGATGCGGTCATGCGCTTTGCGCGTCGTATTAGCCCGTCAGGGTGGGTGAAAAACCTCGCCGACGTTCTGGCATACGTGACGTTCCAGTCGCCGGTTTACGTGGCTATTCTGCTGACAGTGGGCGCAGACTGGCATCAAATCGTCGCTGCGGTCAGTTCAAATATCGTGATTTCAATGCTGATGGGTGCGGTGTATGGCTATTTTCTCGACTACTGTCGCCGCCTGTTTAAGGTCAGCCAGTACAGCCAGGCCAAAGCATGATGTGAGGCGACTGGCGAATGCCAGTCGCAGATTTACTGTACGTCGCCAAACAGTCCCTTCAAAAACCGCTCCAGCGCCATACGCGAACTGAAGCCATGCGGAATACCATAATGTTCATGCGTTTCACCACCTAAATACAGTGGGAATTGCTGATAATGATCGCAGGTTTTAATATCCGAGGCAGGCTCAGCAAAGGACAAACTTCTGTCTTTCAGCGTCGGGTGAATAATGAGAGCGGTACGTCCCATTCTTGCTTCACGATTAACGTAAACATAATTCTCGCCACGGCGATATCCATACGCTTTTGATGTCACCTCATCCATGGTGAATCCCTCTTTTTCAAGAACGCGCGCCACCTCATCAGGTCGTAAATACATATCTTTTCCTCGTTATCTTTTCCTGCCCGGCAACCTTACAGTATTCAGCATTAGCAGGGCTTTCAGAATATTCCATAAACTGCCAGATAACGCGTGACGCGCTTCAGATATTAAATTTCTGGACTAAACTAAACGGGAACGCAAAATTACGGAGGATCGTATGTTTAACAGACCGAACCGAAACGATATTAACGACGACACACAGGATATTCGTAACGATGTCAGCCAATTAGCGGACTCGCTGGAAGAAGTGCTGAAATCCTGGGGTTCCGGTGCGAAGGACGAAGCGGATGCCGCAAAACGTAAGGCTCAGTCTTTGCTACGTGAAACCCGCGCCCGCATGAATGGGCGTTCGCGCACCACGCAGGCTGCCTGCGATGCCATCAGCTGTGCCAATACCTTCGTTCGCGAAAAACCCCTCTGTACGCTTGGTACGGTAGCCGCGGTGGGTATCTTCGTGGGGGCGCTGCTTAGCCTGCGCAAATAGTCGTCTCAGCCTGTCCGTATCCGCCCCGGTCGCGTCAGCCCCCGGGGCTTTTCTTTGCCTGCGCGCCTGAAAAAGCCGTACAGCCCGCCCTGCCCCGCTGTGCTCATCATCGGGGCCATATTAATCTGAAATTCCCATATCTTGTATGGTTGAATCTTAAGACAACTACATCTAGTATTCCCTTTAGCAAGATACACACAACCTGACGCGATGATTCGCGCCGCTCTCTCATTTTAAATGGAAATACGAATCATGAGCATTATTATTTACACTCGTAACGATTGTGTTCAGTGCCACGCGACAAAACGTGCAATGGAAAGCCGTGGAGTGGCCTTTGAGATGGTGAACATAGACCTGCAGCCCGAAGCTGCCGATACCCTGCGGGCGCAAGGTTTTCGCCAGCTGCCGGTCGTCGTCGCCGGGGAGACCAGCTGGTCCGGCTTTCGCCCCGACATGATTAACCGCCTCGCCGCCCAGGCCACCAGGGCATGAGTGGGCTGGTCTACTTCTCCAGCAGCTCGGAAAACACGCTCCGCTTTATTGAGCGCGTCGGGCTGCCTGCGATACGTATCCCGCTTAATGAGCGGGAACGAATCCGGGCAGACGCCCCCTACATTCTGGTGGTCCCGAGCTATGGTGGAGGTGGCACCGCGGGGGCCGTGCCTCGTCAGGTGATCCGCTTTCTCAACGATCCCCACAACCGACAGCTTATTCGCGGCGTTATCGCGGCGGGCAATCGCAATTTCGGCGATGCCTTTGGCCGTGCCGGGGATGTCATTTCTCAAAAAATGCGGCGTGCCGTATCTCTATCGTTTTGAACTGATGGGGACACAGCAGGACGTAGAGAACGTGCGTAAAGGAGTGAACGAATTTTGGCAACGACAACCGCAGAACGTGTAATTCAGGCGACACCGGATTACCACGCATTAAACGCGATGCTGAACCTCTATGACCGTGAGGGGCACATTCAGTTTGGCAAAGATCATGAGGCGGTGGAGGCGTTTATCGCCACCCACGTCCGCCCCAACAGCATGACCTTTGCAAGCCAGAATGAACGTCTCGATTATCTGGTCAAGGAAGGCTATTACGAAGAGCGCGTGCTGGCCCGGTACGATCGTGCCTTTGTGGAGACGCTGTTCGGGCAGGCCCATAGCCGCGGTTTTCGTTTCCAGACGTTTCTTGGCGCATGGAAGTTTTACACCAGCTATACCCTGAAAACGTTCGACGGCAAACGCTATCTTGAAAGCTTCGAGGACCGCGTGGTGATGGTTGCCCTGACGCTCGCGCAGGGCGATGAAACCCTGGCTGAACGCCTGATGGATGAGATGCTCTCCGGCCGTTTCCAGCCCGCCACACCGACCTTTCTCAATTGCGGAAAAGCCCAGCGCGGCGAGCTGGTCTCCTGCTTCCTGCTGCGCATCGAAGACAATATGGAGTCGATTGGTCGCGCGGTGAATTCGGCGCTGCAGCTCTCTAAACGCGGCGGCGGGGTGGCATTTCTGCTGTCGAACCTGCGTGAAGCCGGTGCGCCAATTAAGCGCATTGAAAACCAGTCCTCCGGCGTGATTCCGGTCATGAAAATGCTGGAAGATGCTTTCTCGTATGCCAACCAGCTGGGGGCGCGTCAGGGCGCGGGGGCTGTCTATCTGCACGCGCACCATCCGGATATCCTGGGCTTCCTGGATACCAAACGTGAAAACGCCGATGAAAAAATCCGCATTAAGACCCTGTCGCTTGGGGTGGTGATTCCGGATATCACCTTTGCGCTCGCCAAAGAAAATGCCGAGATGGCGCTCTTCTCCCCATACGACATTGAGCGTATTTACGGGAAAGCGTTTGGTGATGTGGCGATAAGCGCCCTGTATCACGATCTGGTGGCCGACGATCGCATTCGTAAGAAGTACATTAACGCCCGCGATTTCTTCCAGACGCTGGCCGAAATTCAGTTTGAGTCCGGCTATCCGTACATCATGTATGAAGATACGGTCAACCGTGCGAACCCGATTGCCGGGCGAATCAATATGAGCAACCTGTGCTCGGAGATATTGCAGGTGAACAGCGCATCCACGTATGACGAAAACCTGGACTACGCCGACATCGGCAAAGATATCTCCTGTAACCTCGGGTCGCTGAATATTGCCCACACCATGGATTCCCCCGATTTTGGCCGCACGGTGGAAACCGCCATTCGCGGGCTGACCGCGGTGTCAGACATGAGCCACATCCGCAGCGTGCCGTCCATTGAAGCCGGTAATGCCGCCTCGCACGCCATCGGCCTTGGGCAGATGAACCTCCACGGCTATCTGGCGCGGGAAGGTATCGCCTACGGTAGCCCGGAAGGACTGGATTTCACCAACCTCTATTTTTACACCATTACCTGGCATGCGCTGCATACCTCAATGATGCTGGCGCGCGAGCGTAACCAGCGCTTTGCGGGCTTTGAACAGTCGCGTTACGCCAGCGGTGAGTACTTCAGGCCATATCTGGAAGGAGACTGGCAGCCGAAAACCGACAAAGTGCGCCAGCTTTTTGCCGATGCCGGGGTTCTCCTGCCTACCCGCGAGATGTGGCAGCAGCTGCGGGACGATGTGATGCGTTACGGCATCTATAACCAGAATCTGCAGGCCGTACCGCCAACCGGGTCAATCTCTTACATTAACCACGCCACGTCGAGTATCCACCCGATTGTGTCGAAGATTGAGATCCGCAAGGAAGGTAAGACCGGGCGCGTTTACTACCCTGCCCCGTTTATGACCAACGACAATCTGGCCCTGTATCAGGACGCGTATGAGATTGGCCCTGAGAAAATTATTGATACCTACGCCGAGGCGACAAAACACGTGGATCAGGGGCTGTCGCTGACGCTCTTCTTCCCGGACACCGCCACCACGCGCGACATCAACCGGGCGCAGATTTACGCCTGGAAGAGAGGGATCAAAACCCTCTACTACATTCGCCTGCGCCAGCGTGCGCTGGAAGGTACCGAAATTGAAGGCTGCGTGTCCTGCGCGCTGTAAGGAGAAAGGATGAAACTGTCACGCGTGAGTGCCGTTAACTGGAATAAAATTCAGGATGATAAAGACCTGGAGGTGTGGAACCGCCTGACCAGCAACTTCTGGCTGCCGGAAAAAGTCCCGCTTTCAAACGATATTCCGGCCTGGCAAACCCTCAGCCACGCCGAACAGCAGCTGACGATCCGTGTGTTCACCGGTCTGACGCTGCTGGACACCATTCAAAATACCGTCGGTGCCCCTGCGCTGATGGCCGACGCGCTGACGCCTCACGAAGAGGCGGTGATGTCGAACATCAGCTTTATGGAGGCGGTCCATGCCCGCTCCTACAGCTCGATTTTTTCGACGCTGTGCCAGACCAAAGATGTGGACGCGGCATACACCTGGAGCGAAGAAAGCGAGTCATTGCAGCGAAAGGCCAGCCTGGTGCTGGAGTATTATCAAGCCGACGAACCGCTGAAGAAGAAAATTGCCAGCGTGTTTCTCGAATCCTTCCTGTTCTATTCGGGCTTCTGGTTACCGATGTACTGGTCCAGCCGCGGCAAGCTGACCAACACCGCCGATTTAATTCGCCTCATCATTCGTGATGAAGCCGTACACGGGTACTACATCGGCTATAAATATCAGAAAGGGCTGGAGAACGTCAGCGAAGAAAAGCGCGAAGCGTTAAAAGGTTTTGCCCTCGATTTGCTGATGGATTTGTACGAGAACGAACTGAGTTATACCGAAGAATTGTACGCCGGTACCGGTTGGGAGGAGGAGGTAAAAGCGTTTCTTTGCTACAACGCCAATAAAGCGCTGATGAATCTCGGCTACGAAGCGCTTTTCCCACCGGAAATGGCCGACGTGAACCCAGCGATCCTGGCGGCACTGTCACCCAACGCCGATGAAAACCACGATTTCTTCTCCGGGTCTGGTTCGTCGTATGTGATGGGCAAAGCGGTGGAGACCGAAGATGAGGACTGGGATTTTTAATGAGCGGATTAACGTTCATTAATTTAATATAAATCTAACAATTTCCTCCCTAATATTTCACGGGCAACTACACTGTAATTCCCCGTTCATATTCGCCTGAATCACTCCGATTCAGGCGAAATTTCGCTGTGCAAAAGCAAAAAATTCAGAAAAATTCAAACCACGCTCAGCCCTTTACTCATGGGAAATTCAGCCGTTTCGCTTACGGCAAAATTCCTGCCATAAGCAAACCCAGGGTTGTCTCAGATTCTCAGTATGTTAGGGTAATGCCAGTTAACTATTTACCATGGTAATGATATCGACATAAACAAATAACAGGACACTCTCTATTGCATGGCAATTAAATTAGAAGTGAAAAATCTTTATAAAGTATTTGGCGAGCATCCTCAGCGCGCATTCAAATATATTGAGAAAGGCCTTTCAAAAGAGCAAATTCTGGAAAAAACCGGGCTATCGCTTGGCGTTAAAGACGCCAGTCTGGCCATTGAAGAAGGCGAGATTTTTGTCATCATGGGGTTATCCGGTTCGGGTAAATCCACTATGGTTCGCCTTCTCAATCGCCTGATTGAACCCACCCGTGGACAGGTACTGATTGATGGTGTTGATATCGCCAGAATATCAGAGGCTGAACTTCGCGAGGTGCGCAGAAAGAAGATTGCAATGGTGTTCCAGTCATTCGCGCTGATGCCGCATATGACGGTGCTGGATAATGCCGCCTTTGGCATGGAATTAGCGGGCGTTACCGCTAATGAACGTCAGGAAAAAGCGCTGGATGCATTACGTCAGGTGGGCCTCGAGAATTATGCGCATGCCTACCCGGATGAGCTTTCTGGCGGGATGCGCCAGCGTGTCGGATTAGCCCGCGCATTAGCCATTAACCCAGACATTTTATTAATGGATGAAGCCTTCTCGGCACTCGATCCATTAATTCGCACCGAGATGCAGGATGAGCTGGTAAAATTACAGGCTAAACATCAACGTACCATTGTTTTTATTTCCCACGATCTTGATGAAGCCATGCGTATTGGTGACCGTATTGCCATTATGCAAAATGGTGAAGTGGTGCAGGTCGGCACGCCGGATGAAATTCTGAATAATCCGGCCAATGATTATGTGCGCACCTTCTTCCGCGGCGTGGATATTAGTCAGGTCTTTAGTGCGAAAGATATCGCCCGTCGTTCACCGAACGGTCTTATCCGCAAAACACCGGGCTTTGGTCCGCGCTCTGCACTGAAACTGTTGCAGGATGAAGATCGGGAATACGGTTATCTGATCGAACGCGGTAATAAATTTGTTGGCATTGTTTCCATCGACTCCCTGAAAACCGCACTCAGCGAAAATCAGGGCATTGATGCGGCGGTTATCGACTCCCCGCTTGCCGTGGACGCCGAAACGCCGCTCAGCGAGCTGCTCTCTCACGTTGGTCAGGCCCCGTGTGCCGTACCGGTAGTCAGTGAGGAACAACAGTACGTCGGCATCATCTCAAAACGCATGTTGCTGCAGGCTTTAGATCGCGAGGGGACAAACAATGGCTGATCAATCTAACCCGTGGGGAACCACCGAGGCGGCGGACAGCGCTGCTCAATCTGCCGATGCGTGGGGGTCTTCCACGTCTGCGCCAACCGATGGCGGCGCGGCGGACTGGCTCAACAGTGCACCGGCTCCTGCGCCAGAGCACTTCAATATTATGGATCCGTTTCATAAGACGCTGATCCCGCTGGATAGCTGGGTCACGGAGGGGATCGACTGGGTAGTGACTCACTTCCGTCCGGTCTTCCAGGGGATCCGCGTACCGGTGGATTACATCCTGAACGGTTTCCAGCAGCTGATGCTCGGCATGCCCGCGCCGGTCGCTATTGTGCTCTTCTCCCTGATTGCCTGGCAGTTTGGCAGCGCCGGCATGGGTGTCGCCACGCTGATCTCACTGATTGCCATCGGCGCGATTGGCGCCTGGTCGCAGGCAATGATCACCTTAGCGCTGGTGCTCACCGCCCTGCTCTTCTGCGTCGCTATCGGCCTGCCGATGGGGATCTGGCTGGCGCGCAGTCCGCGGGCGGCGAAGATTATTCGTCCGCTGCTGGATGCAATGCAGACCACCCCCGCGTTTGTCTACCTGGTGCCGATCGTGATGCTGTTTGGTATCGGCAACGTGCCGGGCGTCGTGGTGACCATTATCTTCGCCCTGCCGCCGGTCATTCGTCTGACGATACTCGGGATTAACCAGGTACCGGCCGATCTTATCGAGGCGTCGCGTTCATTTGGTGCCAGCCCGCGCCAGATGCTGTTTAAAGTTCAGCTTCCACTGGCGATGCCAACCATCATGGCGGGTGTCAACCAGACGCTGATGCTGGCCCTCTCCATGGTAGTAATTGCCTCAATGATTGCCGTCGGCGGACTGGGTCAGATGGTGCTGCGCGGCATTGGTCGTCTTGATATGGGACTGGCCACCGTGGGCGGCGTCGGCATTGTGATCCTCGCCATTATCCTTGACCGCCTGACGCAGGCTGTCGGTCGTGATTCACGCAGTCGCGGCAACCGTCGCTGGTATAGCACCGGCCCTGTCGGGTTAATCACCCGCCCATTCAGAAAATAAGGAACAACGATGCGACATCGCGTACTTTTTGCCACAGCGTTTGCCACCCTTGTCTCCACCAGCACGTTTGCTGCAGACCTGCCGGGCAAAGGCATTACCGTGCAACCGGTGCAGAGCACCATTTCAGAAGAGACCTTCCAGACGCTGTTAGTCAGCCGCGCGCTGGAAAAACTGGGCTATACGGTCAACACCCCAAGTGAAGTGGATTACAACGTGGGCTACACCTCGATTGCCTCCGGTGATGCCACCTTTACCGCCGTCAACTGGCAGCCGCTGCACGACGACATGTATGCCGCCGCCGGCGGGGATAAGAAATTCTACCGCGAAGGCACCTTCGTGACCGGCGCAGCGCAGGGGTATCTGATCGACAAGAAAACAGCCGACCAGTACCACATCACCAATATCGAGCAGCTGAAAGATCCGAAGATTGCCAAACTGTTCGACACTAACGGTGACGGCAAAGCTGACATGATCGGCTGCTCGCCGGGCTGGGGCTGTGAGGCGGTGATTAATCACCAGAACAAAGCCTTTGACCTGGCGAAAACGGTCGACGTCAGCCACGGTAACTACTCGGCGATGATGGCCGACACCATTGCCCGCTTCAAAGAGGGTAAACCGGTTATCTATTACACCTGGACACCGTACTGGGTGAGCGACGTGCTGAAGCCGGGGAAAGACGTGGTGTGGCTGCAGGTCCCCTTCTCTTCCCTGCCGGGCGAGCAGAAAGATATCGACACCAAACTGCCAAACGGCATGAACTATGGCTTCCCGGTCAACACGATGCATATCGTTGCTAACAAAGCCTGGGCTGAGAAAAACCCGGCGGCAGCGAAGCTGTTCTCGGTGATGAAACTGCCTCTGGCGGACATCAACGCCCAGAACGCAATGATGCACGCGGGGAAATCGTCCGAAGCTGACATCAAAGGCCACGTGGATGGCTGGATCAAAGCCCACCAGCAGCAGTTTGATGGCTGGGTAAAAGAAGCGATGGATGCGCAGAAGTCATAAGAGCCCTTCAGACCTGCCCTCTCCCCACGGGAGAGGGTTAACTCCCCTAAACCGCACAATCCAGCACGTAACAATCCCACCACATTCACAATCATTCGCTATTATGGTTCACGGAAAAATAATCACTTAACTCACGATTCCTGAACCTGATGACTAAAACAACTCAAGGGCTTAGCCCGGCACTCATCCTTTTAATGTCCGTGGCAACGGGTCTGGCCGTCGCCAGTAACTACTACGCGCAGCCACTGCTCGATACCATCGCCCGCGCGTTTAACCTTTCTGCCAGCTCCGCTGGCTTTATTGTCACCGCCGCGCAGCTTGGCTATGCCGCCGGGCTGCTTTTCCTCGTGCCGCTGGGCGATATGTTTGAGCGTCGGATGCTGATTGTCTCCATGACCTTGCTGGCCGCAGGCGGGATGCTGATCACCGCCAGCAGCCACTCGTTAACGATGATGATTATCGGCACCGCGTTAACGGGTCTGTTCTCCGTCGTGGCGCAGATTCTGGTTCCGCTCGCCGCCACTCTCGCCTCACCGGAAAAGCGCGGCAAGGTGGTGGGAACAATCATGAGCGGCCTGCTGCTGGGGATTTTGCTGGCGCGGACCGTCGCCGGGCTGCTGGCGAGTCTTGGTGGCTGGCGTACCGTGTATTGGGTGGCGAGCGTACTGATGGCCGTGATGGCGCTTGCCCTGTGGCGCGGGCTGCCAAAGGTGAAGCAGGAAAATCACCTTAATTATCCACAGCTTCTCGCCTCCGTTTTCAGCCTCTTCACACACGATAAACTGCTGCGTACGCGTGCGTTGCTGGGCTGTTTGACCTTCGCCAACTTCAGCATCTTATGGACCTCAATGGCGTTTCTGCTGGCCGCGCCGCCGTTCAATTATTCCGAAGCGGTGATTGGTCTGTTTGGTCTGGCGGGCGCTGCGGGAGCTCTGGGCGCGCGTCCGGCGGGCGGACTGGCGGATAAAGGCAAATCCCATCTGACGACCTCTGCCGGGCTGATTCTGCTCCTGCTCTCCTGGGCAGCCATCTGGTATGGCCATACCTCTGTACTGGCGCTGATCGTCGGTATTCTGGTACTCGACCTCACCGTGCAGGGTGTGCATATCACTAACCAGACCGTCATCTACCGCGTGAAGCCAGAGGCGCGTAACCGCCTCACGGCCGGATACATGACCAGCTATTTTATTGGCGGCGCAGCGGGTTCGTTAATTTCAGCCTCGGCGTGGCAGCATGCCGGTTGGTCAGGCGTGTGTGGGATAGGGGCAATCGTCGCCGCGCTGAATCTGCTAGTATGGTGGCGTGGGTACCATCGCCAGGACGTAATTAACTAAGTTTTACATTGCTTTGGGCCTCTTAGGGTGTAAAGGGGCCCTGCAGTCTGTTAATGTAAACGTAATCATTTATCCCAGAAATTTTAATGTGGGTGACATATTTTCTACCGGCATGAATAGTTCAGACCCCCGTCCTCACATCCTCTCTTCCGCGGGTTCACTCCCAACGCTCTCTGTGCTCACCGGGTCACGGACTTACCCGGCGCTTTCTGATGGTGACATAAGTTTGGCGGATATAACCGCACAAATAATTCATTTACATTATTTGTCACTATCGTTACTATATCGGCTGTAATTAATGAGGTTATGCCCAAATGGATAGTTCGTTTACGCCCATTGAACAAATGCTTAAATTCCGCGCCAGTCGTCATGAGGACTTCCCGTATCAGGAGATCCTGCTGACCCGCCTGTGCATGCACATGCAGGGTAAGCTACTGGAAAATCGTAATAAAATGCTGAAAGCTCAAGGGATTAACGAGACGTTGTTTATGGCGTTAATTACGCTGGAGTCTCAGGAAAATCACAGCATTCAGCCGTCAGAGCTGAGCTGCGCGCTGGGTTCATCCCGTACTAATGCCACCCGTATTGCCGATGAACTGGAAAAACGCGGCTGGATTGAACGCCGTGAAAGCGATAACGATCGCCGCTGCCTGCATCTGCAGCTGACCGACAAAGGTCACCAATTCCTGCGTGAGGTGCTGCCACCTCAGCATAATTGCCTGCATCAACTGTGGTCTGCCCTCAGCACCACCGAGCGCGACCAGCTTGAGCACATTACTCGCAAGCTGCTGACCCGTCTGGACCAGATGGATGAAGACGGCGCTGTTCTAGAGGCGCTGCGCTAACGCGACAACACGCTCAACAATCCCAGACTCATAAGAAAACCGACAGGCCAGCACGTCACACTGCTGGCCTTTCTGACAACAGCTCGGCTCAGCCGATGTGAAAATAAGAAGATCGTGGAGAACAACAATGAGCGCAAATGCGGAGAGCACTACCCCGCAGCAACCGGTCAATAAAAAGGGCAAACGCAAAAGCGCCCTTATTGTACTGACATTGCTCTTTATTATTATTGCCGTGGCATATGGGATCTATTGGTTTTTAGTATTGCGTCATGCTGAAGAGACAGACGATGCATACGTGGCAGGGAACCAGGTACAAATTATGGCGCAGGTATCGGGCAGCGTGACGAAAGTCTGGGCTGATAACACCGATTTTGTGCAAAAAGGGGATGTATTGGTCACGCTCGATCCGACCGACGCCCAACAGGCTTTTGAAAAAGCCCAGACCGCGCTGGCCTCCAGCGTCCGTCAGACCCGCCAGCTGATGATCAACAGCAAGCAGCTGCAGGCCAACATCGACGTGCAGAAAACCGCACTGGCGCAGGCGCAGAGCGACCTGAACCGTCGCGTTCCCCTCGGCACTGCCAACCTGATTGGCCGTGAAGAGCTGCAGCACGCGCGTGATGCCGTTGCCAGCGCACAGGCGCAGCTGGACGTGGCGATTCAACAGTACAACGCCAACCAGGCGATGGTGCTGGGCACCAGCCTGGAAAACCAGCCTGCCGTGCAACAGGCTGCCACCGACGTGCGCAACGCGTGGCTTGCCCTGCAGCGTACTAAAATTGTCAGCCCGATGACCGGCTACGTCTCTCGTCGTTCCGTCCAGCCTGGCGCCCAAATTAGCCCAACCACGCCGCTGATGGCGGTCGTTCCGGCGGACAACCTGTGGGTTGATGCGAACTTTAAAGAGACGCAGCTTGCCCATATGCGTATCGGCCAGACCGCGACGGTGATCAGCGATATTTACGGTGATGACGTGAAGTACACCGGGAAAGTGGTCGGCCTGGATATGGGGACCGGCAGTGCCTTCTCCCTGTTGCCAGCGCAAAACGCCACCGGGAACTGGATCAAAGTGGTTCAGCGCTTGCCCGTACGTATTGAACTGGATGCAAAACAGCTGGCGGACCATCCGCTGCGTATTGGCCTCTCTACGCTGGTAACGGTTGATACCGCCAACCGCGATGGTCAGATCCTGGCAAGTCAGGTGCGCAGCACCCCGGCTTATGAAAGTAACGCCCGTGAAATTAGCCTCGATCCGGTCAATAAACTGATCGATGACATCGTGAAGGCAAACGCCGGTTAATCCGAAGGTGAGCGTTATGCAACAGCAAAAGCCGCAAAAACCGCTGGAGGGGGCGCAACTGGTTATCATGACCATTGCGCTGTCGCTGGCGACATTCATGCAGGTGCTGGACTCTACCATCGCAAACGTGGCGATCCCAACCATCGCCGGTAACCTTGGCTCGTCACTGAGCCAGGGGACCTGGGTCATTACCTCGTTTGGGGTGGCAAACGCCATCTCCATCCCTATCACCGGCTGGCTGGCGAAGCGCGTCGGTGAAGTAAAGCTGTTCCTGTGGTCAACGGTATTGTTCGTGCTCGCCTCCTGGGCGTGCGGCATGTCCAACAGCCTGACGATGCTGATCATCTTCCGCGTCATTCAGGGGATTGTGGCCGGGCCGCTGATTCCGCTGTCGCAGAGTTTGCTGCTGAACAACTATCCGCCCGCTAAGCGCTCTATCGCGCTGGCGCTGTGGTCAATGACGGTGATTGTCGCACCGATTTGCGGGCCTATCCTCGGCGGCTATATCAGCGACAACTACCACTGGGGCTGGATCTTCTTCATCAACGTGCCAATTGGTGCGCTGGTGGTGATGCTGACCCTGCAAACGCTGCGCGGTCGCGAAACCCGAACAGAGCAGCGGCGAATTGACGCCATTGGCCTGGCACTGCTGGTGGTCGGGATCGGTAGCCTGCAGGTGATGCTCGATCAGGGTAAAGAGCTGGACTGGTTTAACTCGACAGAGATTATCATCCTGACCGTTGTGGCGGTGATATCGCTGAGCTTCCTGATCGTCTGGGAGCTGACGGACGATAATCCGATCGTCGATCTCTCGCTGTTTAAGTCGCGAAACTTCACCATCGGCTGCCTGTGTATCAGCCTGGCCTACATGCTCTACTTCGGCGCAATCGTTCTGCTGCCGCAGCTGTTGCAGGAGGTATATGGCTACACCGCAACCTGGGCAGGTTTGGCTTCTGCGCCAGTGGGGTTAATTCCGGTCCTGCTGTCGCCGATTATCGGCCGCTTCGCTCACAAGCTCGACATGCGCAGGCTGGTGACCTTCAGCTTTATCATGTACGCGGTGTGCTTCTACTGGCGCGCGTATACGTTCGAGCCGGGCATGGACTTTGGCGCATCCGCATGGCCGCAGTTCATTCAGGGCTTCGCCGTGGCGTGCTTCTTTATGCCGCTGACGACCATTACGCTTTCCGGCTTGCCGCCTGAGCGCATGGCGGCGGCATCAAGCCTGTCGAACTTTACGCGTACGCTGGCAGGCTCCATCGGGACGTCGATCACCACGACCCTTTGGACCAACCGCGAGTCGATGCACCATGCGCAATTGACCGAAGCGGTGAACCCGTTCAACCCTAACTCGCAGCAGATGTACAGTCAGCTTCAGGGAATGGGGATGACGGAGCAGCAGGCATCCGGCTGGATCGCCCAGCAGATCACCAACCAGGGCCTGATTATCTCGGCAAACGAGATATTCTGGATATCGGCGGGGATCTTTATCATCCTGCTGGGACTGGTATGGTTTGCCCGACCACCGTTTGGCGCCGGAGGCGGTGGCGGCGGTGCGCACTAACGTGCGGTGTCCAGATCGCGACAGCGATTGTCAGTAACGATAAAGCAGCGCTCCTGAAATCGATTCACGATAGTGAAAAGACAACAGGAGCGCACCATGCTGAAAACACCTTCCGACAAATACCAACCTCAACCTGCTATTTCCCTGCCCGATCGCCGCTGGCCTGAGCAACGCCTCACGCAGGCGCCACGCTGGCTTTCCACCGATTTACGCGACGGTAATCAGGCCCTTGCCGAGCCGATGGACAGCAACCGCAAACTGCAGTTCTGGGCGTTGTTACTGCGTTGCGGATTCAAAGAAATCGAAGTCGCTTTCCCCTCTGCCTCACAGACGGACTTCAATTTTGTGCGTCAGTTGATCGACGAAAACCGCATTCCGGATGACGTCACCATTCAGGTATTAACCCAGGCGCGAGAAGACCTTATCCTGCGTACCTTTGCGTCGCTGCGCGGGGCGAAGCAGGCCACCGTACACCTGTATAACGCCACCGCCCCGCTGTTCCGCCGCCTGGTGTTCGGCATGGAGAAAGCGCAAATCGTTGAGCTGGCGACCCGTTCCACGCGTCTTATCCGCACGCTGTGCGAAGAGAATCCCGCCACCCGCTGGCAATACGAATACTCTCCGGAAACTTTCTGCTTTACCGAGCCGGACTTTGCGCTGGAGATTTGCGAAGCCGTGGCGGACATCTGGCAGCCGTGCGCCGAACGCCCGATGGTGATCAACTTACCGGCCACCGTTGAGGTCAGTACACCGAATGTGTATGCCGATCAGATTGAGTATTTCTGCCGTCATTTCAGCCGCCGCAGTGATGTCTGCATCAGCGTCCATCCGCATAACGACCGCGGCACCGGTGTCGCCAGCGCGGAGCTGGCCCTGATGGCCGGTGCAGACCGTGTCGAAGGGTGTCTGTTTGGGAACGGCGAACGAACCGGTAACGTCTGCCTGGTCACGCTGGCGATGAACCTCTACAGCCAGGGGATTAGCCCGAATCTGGACTTTAGCGACATGAATCACGTGGTGGAGGTGGTAGAAACCTGCAACCAGCTGCCGGTGCATCCGCGCCATCCGTGGGCAGGACGGCTGGCGTATACCGCATTTTCGGGTTCACATCAGGATGCCATCAAGAAAGGCTTTGATGCCCGCAAGCCTGACGAACGCTGGGAGATGCCCTATCTGCCGGTTGACCCACAGGATATTGGTTGCACCTACGAAGCTGTGATCCGGGTTAACAGCCAGTCAGGAAAAAGCGGCAGCGCGTGGCTTATTGAACAAAACCATGGTCTGAAATTACCCCGCGCCCTGCAGCAGGACTTTAGCCAGCACGTACAGCAGGAAACCGACCAGCACGGTAAAGAAATGACGCAGCATGCGCTGTGGCAACTGTTCCGCACACGTTATGGGCTGGTAGAGACGCCGGGCTTTGCCCTGCACGCTTACCGTAGCGACAGCCAGCAGGACGGGCAGTTGCATCTGACGGCAAGCGTCACGACGCAGGGCGGGATGTGCCAGCTGGAGGGGCAAGGCAACGGGCTGTTATCCGCGGCGGCCAATGGTATAAGCCGCTGGGTCACGACCCCGTTTGTGATTAAGGACTATCACGAACATACGCTTGGGGAGCGCAGCGACAGCCGCTCGGTGGCGTATATCCGCTGTCTGTTTCAGGATGGTAGCAGCCGCTGGGGCGTCGGCATTGACAGCGACGTGGCCCGCGCGTCTCTTCAGGCCCTGTTCAATGCTGTCAGCTAGCTGTCTTTGAAATAATCGCTGGGTGATATCCCCATCACCCGGCGAAACATCGCCGTAAAGGCACTGTGGCTGCCGTAGCCCAGATCCAGCGCCACACGTAGCACTGGCTGACCTTGTCCCAGGCGCAGCAGCGCTTCCAGCAGGCGCGCCCTTCTTAGCCACTCACCGTAGCTTAACCCCGTCTGCTGCTTGAAATGGCGGTTCATCGTACGTTCACTCATACCAAGCGTGTTTGCGGCCTGCATGCTGCCCCAGCTTTCCCCCGGCAACCGCCGGATCTGCTGGCAAAGGGTACGCAACGGCTCGCTTTCCGGCTCAGGCAGGTGAAACGGCAGCACCCGCATCGTGCGGATTTCATCCAGAATGAGCTCATATACGCGCTCATCACGACTGCCTGGCGAGTAGGACGCCTCAAGCGTCAGCGAGGTGAGGATAAGTTCGCGTAACAGACCGGAGATCTGGACTATCTGACAGGTTGCCGGAAGATCGGCTCGCGCCAGGGGATCGATAAACAGCGTGCGCGCCGCAACGTTGCCGGTAATACGCAAAGAGTGCGGAGTGCCCGCGGGTAGCCAGACGCCGCGTCCGGGCGGCACCACCCAACAACCTGATGCGGTATCGACTCTCACCACCCCACTCAGGGTGTGCAGCAATTGCGCGCAGTCATGCTGATGCCACGGCTCGCTGTCGCCATGAAGGTAATCATGGGCATAAGGAACAAGTGGGCGATGGGTAAAGGAGAAGGTTGAGGTTGTGGTCATGAGGTTAAACGCCCCTCACCCTACCCTCTCCCTGAGGGAGAGGGAAAAGGTGCACTAGATGTGCAGTTCCTGCAGTTTTTCTTTTGGCAGCGCCAGCTCTTCGTTGCTGTTTACGCGAACGTCACGCTCGATGATATGACGCGCGATCTCCTGGGCTTCTTCCAGAGAGTGCATCTGGTAAGTTCCGCACTGATATACGTTCAGCTCAGGGATCTGGTTCTGCTCTTTCACCTTCAGCACATCTTCCATTGCCGCTTTCCAGGCATCCGCGACGCGTTTCTCTTCAGGCTGACCAATCAGGCTCATGTAGAAACCGGTACGGCAACCCATCGGAGAGATATCGATGATCTCCACGCCATTACCGTTCAGGTGGTCACGCATAAACCCGGCAAACAGGTGCTCCAGGGTGTGAATGCCTTTCTCTGGCATCACTTCTTTGTTGGGCGCGCAGAAGCGCAGATCGAATACGGTGATCGTGTCGCCGTGCGGGGTGTGCATGGTCTTCGCCACACGTACTGCAGGTGCTTCCATACGGGTATGGTCGACAGTAAAGCTATCTAATAACGGCATACGTCACCTCCGATAGTGATTTTTTTTAAAATAAACTGAACTCTTCTACAAAATGCACGTCTGAGTATATGAAAGACGCGCATTTGTTATCATCATCCCTGAATTCAGAGATGTATATTTTGGCCACAGCGATGTGGCCTTTTTCTTTTCTGTTAAGCCTGTTTCGCCAGAAACGCCTCAAACGACTCCGTATCCGCCGCTTCAACCTCTTTCTGACGCACGACAGACGCGTCTCGTTCCGCCACAAAATCGGCTTCACTCAGAATCTCTAACGGCTCCTGCTTCAGCATCTCGCGGTATTCCGCAGAGAGCGAACGCCCGGTGCCGCCAATACCCTGATCAATCATAGAACGCAGAATACGCGCTGAGAACGTCAGTTCCGGGTTATCAAACGATTCAACCAGCTGGTCGCACACGTTCTGATAGGCTTCCCCACCGTCAATGCTGTCCATGGTCCGGGCAACACGCTTCAGGTCGCGGAACAGATCCTTACCCACTTTCGTCAGCGGGAACTGCGCTGTTTCGCAGCCAATACCCAGCGTCAGACCCGGCTTGCGCCCTTCCAGAATCACGCGGTTCCAGTTGGTACGGGTACAGAGCAGTTCCTCTGAACTCATTTCCGGCGCATCCGCCAGTACGCACCAGACCATAAACAGATCCAGGAAGCGAACCTGCTGCTCATCAACGCCGATGGGTGAGAACGGGTTGATATCCAGCGAGCGCACTTCTATGTATTCAATCCCGCCGCGCTGCAGTGCATCCGACGGGGTTTCACCGCTGCGCGTAACGCGCTTCGGACGAATAGGCGCGTACAGTTCATTTTCAATCTGCAGCACATTGCTGTTGATCTGCAGGCGCTTACCGTCTTTTTCGAGGCCGATTTTCTCGTACTCTTCCGACGGCGTTTTGATCGCCCGCTTCAATCCTGCCACATATTCATGCAATTCGTTAAACGTAATACCGAGATTGCTTTGCGACTTATTGGTATAACCCAGATCGCTAAGACGCAGAGAGGTGGCGTACGGGAGATAGTACATTCCACACTCTGTCTTCTCGAACGGCAGCGTGGTCGGTTTCCCCTGCAGGAATGACGAGCATATCGCAGGCGATGCGCCAAACAGATACGGAATGACCCAGCCAAAACGATAGTAGTTGCGGATCAGGCGGAAATAACCCGCGGAGATCGCGTCTTTATCCGTTTCGCCGCACTTCGCCTGCCAGAACGCCATGGGTAAAGAGAAATTGTAATGCACGCCAGAGATGGTCTGCATCAACGCACCGTAGCGGTTTTTCAGCCCCTCACGATAGAGCGTTTTCAGCTGACCGATATTTGACGTGCCGTATTGCGCCAGTTCAATCTCCTGGCCTTGTTCGATATAGCACGGCATGCTGAGCGGCCACATACGCTCATCACCCAGATTGCGGGCAGTGTAGCGATGGATGTCGCGCAGAATCGTTAGCATATGATCAATATCACCATCCACTGGCGTGATGAATTCCAGCAGCGCTTCAGCGAAATCGGTTGTGATCCATTTATGTGTCAGCGCCGAGCCTAACGCCTTCGGGTGACCCGTTGTCGCTAAGCTACCGTCCGCGTTAACGCGCAGCGTTTCACGCTCAAGACCACGCTGAATACCCTTCAGTGCCTGAGGGTGATTTTCCAGCCAGGCCAGCGCCTGAGATACGTCCGGGATCAAATTGACCTCCCGCCTGTCAAAGTATTGTTACTCAGCATAATTGTAATGGTTGACGATTGAAGGTCGCGTATTCATTCCACCAATTAGTGCCACCACGTCATACCCTGTAGTGTTGCCCATGCCACGAGAACATAGCGCAACGCCTTGCCAAGGCACAAAAAAAAGAGCACTGGCCCCCAGGAGATGCGCATCCATCCCGCCAGCAGGCACAGTAAATCACCTATTACAGGCATCCAGCTTAATAACAGCGTGGCAGCGCCATAGCGTTTTAGCCAGCCGACTGCCTTTTCCTGCCAGCGCGATTTTTCACGCAGCGGAAAGAAACGCCCAAGAATAACGTTAGTCAGCCCTCCAAAGCTATTACCCATTGTTGCTATTAACACGAGCAACCAGGGCTGACTCACGCCAGACAACAGCATCGCTACCAGCACCACTTCCGAATTTCCCGGCAAGAGCGTGGCGCTTAAAAAACTGCTGGCGAATAATGATAAAAGTGACAGCGCGTCACTCACAGTAAGCGGACGTCCACAACATCCATCCCGGCATCGCGCGCGGCCTGAATACCAAAATCAGCATCTTCGAACACAACACATTTCACCGCAGGCACACCCATCAGTTCTGCACAACGCAGGAAGGTGTCCGGTGCGGGCTTGTGATTTTGAACATGATCGGCGGCAACCACCGCAGAGAAATAATGGCGCAGGCCAAGATGGGTGAGCAGCGCTTCCGCAATAGCGCTTTCACTGCCCGTGCCAACGGACATAGGGCGACGCCCGTGCCATGCTTTTACGACGTCAATTAACGGTAACGGGCGCACGGTATCTAAAAGCATCGCTTTTACCGCATCGGTTTTTTCACGGGCCAGAAGGTGCGGGTCGAGATCGGCATGATTACGTTCAATCACGGCCTGCGCTATACGCCAGGTTGGGGCTCCGTTGAGGGCGATCATCGCCTGAAGATCGAAACGCATACCGTAACGAGCAAGGACATCAGTCCAGGCTTGACGATGCGTGGGTTCGGTATCCAGGAGAGTGCCATCCATATCGAAGATCAAACCGTCATACTGTGCGTACATCGTGCTCTCGCTAAACGATTAACAAAGCATTACTTTATCGTAAACGGTGGTTTTTGTCGCTCAAAGAGAAATGATTGCTGACGGAACGTCGAAGGAATAACCAGGGAGAAAGAGAGTGATACAGAAAAGAAGATGGTGCATCCGGGAGGATTCGAACCTCCGACCGCTCGGTTCGTAGCCGAGTACTCTATCCAGCTGAGCTACGGATGCATCGGGAAATGCTTTTGAAACAGTAAATGGTGCATCCGGGAGGATTCGAACCTCCGACCGCTCGGTTCGTAGCCGAGTACTCTATCCAGCTGAGCTACGGATGCATCAGGGTACTGCTTTCAGAAATAGTAAATGGTGCATCCGGGAGGATTCGAACCTCCGACCGCTCGGTTCGTAGCCGAGTACTCTATCCAGCTGAGCTACGGATGCATCGGGATTTACTATTGTACTACTCGATATTCATATCACTTCGAAAGCAATATGAAGTAATAGATGGTGCATCCGGGAGGATTCGAACCTCCGACCGCTCGGTTCGTAGCCGAGTACTCTATCCAGCTGAGCTACGGATGCAAAATGGCGGTGAGGCGGGGATTCGAACCCCGGATGCAGCTTTTGACCGCATACTCCCTTAGCAGGGGAGCGCCTTCAGCCTCTCGGCCACCTCACCACACAACGCCTCTTTCGAGTGCTCCGAGTAACTCGTTAAGAGCTTCTCGTCGCTGCGTGGCGCATATATTACTTTCTGGGACTTATAAGTCAAACAATTTTCCAAAAGCTTTTATCGTTTGCACAAATCACACGCAATTCGCATGCAAAAGCTGCAAAGAGGGTGTTTTATAAGCGGATTTTGCAGGCATCTTCTCAGAAAACTGATGACAGAATAGTGATGTTGAGGCGAGTTAAGAGTAAGAGAGTGGTTAAAAACAGAGCGATTGAAATTAAACGGTAACTTTAAGCAGGAAAAATGGCGGGAGAGGTTGCGTCTCGCCCGACAGCGAGACGCGACAATATCAGTAACTGGACTGCTGGGATTTTTCAGCCTGGATACGCTGGTAGATCTCTTCACGGTGGACAGATACTTCTTTAGGAGCGTTTACACCAATACGTACCTGGTTACCCTTTACCCCTAAAACTGTCACGGTGACCTCATCCCCAATCATGAGGGTCTCACCAACTCGACGAGTCAGAATCAGCATTCTTTGCTCCTTGAAAGATTAAAAGAGTCGGGTCTCTTGTATCCCGGCATTATCCATCATATAACGCCAAAAAGTAAGCGATGACAAACACGTAAAGTGTAAGCAGTCACGGCATCACATTCTGTTAAACGTAAGTTTAGCCGATATACACAAACTCAACCTGACTTTATCGTTATCGATAGCGCAGTGAACAAGACGCCATAACGTTACCGCTATGGCGTCTGCTTGTGCTTTGTAGTTATTACAGTTTCGCGCTCACCCAGCTTTCAACACTGGCCAATGCCGCAGGAAGTGCCGCCGCATCCGTACCACCGGCTTGCGCCATGTCCGGACGACCGCCACCCTTACCGCCCACCTGCTGGGCGACCATACCAATCAGTTCCCCTGCTTTTACGCGGTCGGTCACATCCTTAGAGACGCCCGCAATCAGAGAAACCTTACCTTCTGCCACTGTCGCCAGCACGATAACTGTGGAACCGAGCTGGTTCTTCAGATCGTCGACCATAGTACGCAGCATCTTAGGCTCAACGCCCGCCAGATCGCTGACCAGCAGTTTAACACCCTTAATGTCTACAGCTTTGCTGGAGAGGTTTGCACTCTCCTGCGCCGCAGCCTGCTCTTTCAGCTGCTGCAGCTCTTTTTCCAGCTGACGCGTACGATCCAGCGCAACGCGCACTTTCTCGCCCAGGTTCTGGCTATCACCTTTCAACAACTGCGCGATGTCGTGCAGCTGATCGCTCTGCGCATGCAGGCTGGCAATCGCGCCTTCACCGGTTACCGCTTCAATACGACGCACGCCCGCCGCCGTTCCTGATTCGGAAACAATGCGGAACAGACCAATGTCGCCGGTACGGGAGGCATGCGTCCCGCCGCAGAGCTCAGTCGAGA
Organism: Enterobacter sp. SORGH_AS_0287; assembly: GCF_031453695.1. NCBI lineage: Bacteria > Pseudomonadati > Pseudomonadota > Gammaproteobacteria > Enterobacterales > Enterobacteriaceae > Enterobacter > Enterobacter sp. SORGH_AS_0287. Next base: position 4,630,601 of record NZ_JAVIZW010000001.1, on the reverse strand, counting down.
AGTCGCCCATGCTCAGCACGCGAACGCGGTCGTCGTATTTCTCGCCGAACAGTGCCATCGCGCCTTTCTTCTTCGCCGCCTCGAGATCCATGATATGGGTTTCGATTGGCAGGTTACGACGGATCTGCGCATTCACCAGATCTTCCACCGCGCGGATTTCTGACGGCTTCATCGCTTCAAAATGAGAGAAGTCGAAGCGCAGCACTTTATCATTAACCAGAGAACCTTTCTGTGCAACGTGCGTTCCCAGAACTTCACGCAGGGCAGCGTGCATCAGGTGCGTAGCTGAGTGGTTCAGACGAATGCGCGCACGACGAGCTTCATCAACGTTCGCCTGGACACCCTCGCCCACTTTCAGAGAACCGGCAGTCAGTTTGCCCTGATGGCCAATCGCCTGACCGTATTTCTGCGTGTCGCTTACGCTGAAGCTGAAACCGTTGCCTTTCAGTTCGCCTTTATCGCCAACCTGGCCGCCGGATTCCGCGTAGAACGGCGTTTTGTCCAGAATGACAACCGCATCCTGACCCGCGTTGATGCTGTCTACGGCTTTACCGTCAACAAACAGGGCGGTCACTTTGCCAGTCAGTTCCAGATTTTCGTAGCCTTTGAATTCTGATGCGCCATCAACGCGGATCATCGCGTTGTAGTCAGCACCAAAACCGCTGGACTCGCGCGCACGGCGGCGCTGCTCTTCCATTGCGGCTTCAAAGCCTGCTTCGTCCACTTTAATGTTGCGCTCACGGCAAACGTCCGCCGTCAGGTCAACCGGGAAACCGTAGGTATCGTACAGGCGGAAAGCGGTTTCGCCGTCCAGCGTATCGCCCTTAAGTTTCGCCAGCTCTTCATCCAGCAACGCCAGTCCGCGCTCCAGAGTACGAGCAAACTGCTCTTCTTCCGTTTTCAGAACCTGCTCAACCTGCGCCTGCTGACGTTTCAGCTCATCACCGGCTGCGCCCATCACGCCAATCAGTGGCCCAACGAGTTTATAGAAGAAGGTGTCCTTCGCGCCCAGCATGTTGCCGTGACGGATAGCACGACGAATGATACGACGCAGCACATAGCCACGGTTTTCATTCGACGGGATCACGCCGTCGGCAATCAGGAACGCGCAGGAACGGATATGGTCTGCAATAACGCGCAGCGATTTGTTGTTCAGATCGGTTGCACCCGTCACTTGCGCAACGGCTTTAATCAGAGTGCTGAACAGGTCAATTTCGTAGTTGGAGTTAACGTGCTGCAGAACAGCCGCGATACGCTCCAGACCCATACCGGTATCAACGGACGGTTTCGGCAGCGGCTCCATCGTACCGTCAGCCTGACGGTTGAACTGCATGAAGACGATGTTCCAGATCTCAATGTAGCGATCGCCGTCTTCTTCCGGGCTGCCTGGAGGACCACCCCAGATATGGTCGCCGTGATCGTAGAAGATCTCGGTGCACGGACCGCAAGGACCGGTATCGCCCATCTGCCAGAAGTTGTCAGACGCATAAGGTGCGCCTTTGTTATCACCGATGCGAATAATACGCTCGCGCGGGATACCAACCTCTTTTTCCCAGATTTCGTAGGCTTCGTCATCGGTTTCATAGACGGTAACCCACAGACGATCTTTCGGCAGGTTGAACCAGTTTTCACCGGTCAGCAGTTCCCACGCATATTGAATGGCATCGTGTTTGAAATAGTCGCCGAAGCTGAAGTTACCCAGCATTTCGAAGAACGTGTGGTGACGCGCGGTGTAACCGACGTTTTCCAGGTCGTTGTGTTTACCGCCCGCACGCACGCAACGCTGTGAGGTTGTGGCGCGGGAATAATTACGTTTGTCGAGACCAAGGAACACATCCTTGAACTGGTTCATCCCGGCGTTGGTAAACAGCAGAGTCGGATCGTTGTTCGGTACCAGGGAGCTGCTGGCAACTACCTGATGTCCCTTACTATGGAAAAAATCGAGAAACGCCTGACGGATCTCAGCGGTGCTCTTGCTCATAATTATCCTGAAATCAAGCTAACGAAATGTCGTAGCAAGCCTGTATCGGTAAAACGTTGGACAGACCAGCTACTGGAAAAAGTGGGAATAAGATAAGTTTTCTTTAGTGGGAAGTAAAATCCCGCATGCGTTCAATCCGCAAAATTACGCCAGATATCCTGAATATCTTCCATCAGAAAGCCGCGGTAGAGCAAAAAGCGCTGGATTTTAACTTTTTCTGAAAATTCACGTGGCAAGGGTTCGCCGTACTTGCGAATGGCCTGTTCTTTTGCCAGCGCGCACCAGTCTGTGTCGCATTCGCGCATGGCCTTTTCAATGGTTTCACGGGCGACCCCTTTCTGGTTCAGCTCCTGGCGGATACGCGCGGGGCCATATCCTTTGCGGCCGCGGCTGGCAAGAAACCGGGAAGCGAAACGCTCGTCATCCAGATAGCGGTGCTCATAGCACCAGGCAATGACGCGGTCGTAATCTTCCGCGGTCGCATCAATCTCTTCCGGCCCGTTTTTACTCATGACGGGGGCCGACAGTTTTCGCCGCAACTCCTGTTCGCTGTGGTCACGGACGGCAAGAATGCGCACCGCACGGTCCAGTAAGCGTGCATAGGCAGGGCGGCGTGAAGTCGATTCACTCATAAAAAACCTGCTGATTCAGAAATGCAAAAAGGGCCGCATTAGCAGCCCTTCATCTTTAAACGAGAGAATTAGAAATCTTCGTTGGTTTCTTCAGCACTCGCGTTATCCACCACGAAATCAGGCGTACCGTCCTGGTTGTTCAGCAGAAGCTCACGCACTTTCTTCTCAATTTCTTTCGCCGCAGCCGGGTTCTCTTTCAGCCAGGAGATTGCATTTGCTTTACCCTGACCAATCTTGTCGCCGTTGTAGCTGTACCATGCGCCCGCTTTTTCAATCAGCTTCTCTTTCACGCCCAGGTCAACCAGTTCGCCGTAGAAGTTGATGCCTTCACCGTAGAGGATCTGGAATTCAGCCTGTTTGAACGGCGCTGCGATTTTGTTCTTCACAACCTTCACGCGGGTTTCGCTACCCACCACGTTTTCACCCTCTTTCACCGCGCCGATACGGCGGATATCCAGACGGACAGAAGCGTAGAATTTCAGCGCGTTACCACCGGTAGTGGTTTCCGGGTTACCGAACATCACACCAATTTTCATACGGATCTGGTTGATGAAGATCAGCAGCGTGTTGGACTGCTTCAGGTTACCGGCCAGCTTACGCATTGCCTGGCTCATCATACGTGCCGCGAGGCCCATGTGAGAGTCACCAATTTCGCCTTCGATTTCAGCTTTTGGCGTCAGAGCAGCAACGGAGTCGACCACGATAACGTCAACCGCACCGGAACGTGCCAGCGCGTCACAAATTTCCAGCGCCTGTTCACCGGTGTCCGGCTGAGAACACAGCAGGTTGTCGATATCAACGCCCAGCTTACGAGCATAAACAGGGTCCAGCGCGTGCTCGGCATCGATAAACGCACAGGTTTTACCTTCACGCTGTGCCGCAGCGATAACCTGCAGCGTCAGGGTTGTTTTACCTGAGGACTCGGGCCCGTAGATTTCTACGATACGGCCCATTGGCAGGCCGCCAGCGCCCAGCGCGATATCCAGAGAAAGCGAACCGGTGGAGATAGTTTCCACATCCATGGAACGGTCTTCACCCAGGCGCATGATGGAGCCTTTACCGAATTGCTTTTCGATCTGGCCCAGTGCTGCCGCCAACGCTTTCTGTTTGTTTTCGTCGATAGCCATTATTACTCCTGTCATGCCGGGAGAAGCGACTGTGCTTCACCGTGGATTTCTGTTCTGTTGGTGCAATTATACTGTATGGTCATACAGTATCAAGTATTTTGTAGAAATTGTTGCCAGAGCGTTTTTAATGCATAAACGGTTGCCTGACGACGCACGCTTTCGCGATCGCCGCTAAAGCACTCCCGGCGGGTGATCCCTTCACCTCTGGCGGTAGCAAAACCAAACCAGACGGTGCCGACAGGCTTCACGTCACTGCCCCCGTCCGGGCCCGCGATGCCGCTAATCGATATTGCATAATCCGCGCGCGCCTCTTTGAGCGCACCAATAGCCATCTCAATCACCACCGGCTCGCTGACCGCGCCATGCTGTTCGAGCGTAGATTCCCGCACGCCGATCATTTGCGCTTTAGCTTCATTACTGTAGGTCACAAAACCACGTTCAAACCAGGCGGAACTGCCGGCAATATCGGTAATCGCTTTCGCCACCCAGCCGCCGGTGCAGGACTCCGCGGTGGTGAGGGTCGCCCCGCGTTGCTTAAGCGCCAGCCCTACCACTTCGCTAAGCTGCATCAATTCATGGTCAGTCATTCTCGCTCCAGGCCTTAGAAAAACATGCAGCACAAGATAGCACTTTCTCGTCAGATATGGGGATGCGCTGCAGGATTTACGAGGGGGCTTCAGAAAAAAGCCGATGCGAGCGCACCGGCGGTGGCGAGGATTATCTCATGCTGTCAGCGAGGGTATCCACATTGTGGCGGAACGCCTTAACGTAGGTCTCTGCCACGCCCCCTTTTGCCGAGAGCGCTTCCGGGTAAAGCTCGCCTCCCGGCTGCGCGCCGGTGGCTGTAGCAATCTGTTTAACCAGCCGCGGGTCGAGCTGGTTTTCCATAAACCAGCTTTTCACGCCGTCCGCTTTAATCTGATTAATGATCTCAGCAACCTGTGCCGCGCTGGCCTCGCTCTCTGACGACAACCCCTGGGGCGCCATAAACGTCACCCCGTAGGCGCGGCTGAAATAGCCGAACGCGTCATGGCTGGTCAGCACTTTACGTTTCACCAGCGGGATCTGGCTAAAACGCGTTTTGGCCCAGCTATCCAGCTGCTTAAGCTGCGCGATGTACGGTTTTCCGGTCGCTTCCAGCGCGGTTTTATCTTCTGGGTCGGCTTTCACCAGCCCGTTGAGAATATTTTGCGCGTACAGCGCCCCGTTCGCCGCGCTGTTCCAGGCGTGCGGGTCAGTGACGGTTTTGCCCTCTTCTTCGAGGGTATGCGTCTGCACACCACGCGACGCCACCACCAGCTGGCCTTTGAACCCGGAGGCTTTCACCAGGCGATCCAGCCACCCTTCCAGTCCCAGACCATTGACCACCACAACATCTGCCTTGCTTAGCGCCGCGCTATCTTTTGGCGAGGGCTCGAAGGTATGCGGATCGCCGTCCGGACCCACCAGCGTCGTGACGTTCACATGGTCACCGCCCACCTCCCGGGTCATATCCCCCAGTATGGAAAAGCTGGTCACCACATTGAGCGTTTTCGCCATCACCGTTTGCGACATCATCCCCAGCGCGAGCGCCACTACGAATCCCGTACGTTTCATCGTTTCCCCTTCCGTTAAAAAAGCGCACGCAGGCTGCCAGCCAGCCTGCTGCGCGTGCCAAATAAAATGGAAATAAAGAACAGCGCGCTGGCGGTAAGCACGATGGACGGCCCCGCGGGCAGGCTGGCGGCCCAGGAGAGACTGAGTCCGAGCCACGCGCAGAAAATACCGCTGATACCCGCCATCAATAGCAGTCGGGGTAAGGTGCGTGCCCAGCAGCGTGCCGCTACCGCAGGGAGCATCATCAGCCCGACCGCCATCAACGTGCCAAGCACCTGAAAACCGGCAACGAGGTTAAGCACCAGCAGCGCCAGAAACAGGCCGTGTAATAAGCCGGGAACATGGCGGGCGTTTACCTGCAGCCAGGCGGTGTCAAAGGCCTCGGTCACCAGCCCACGGTAGAAAATCGCCAGCGTGATAAGGGTGAACATGCAAACGCCTGCCACAAACAGCGCGGCATCGTTATCCACCGCCAGGATGGAGCCAAACAGCAGGTGCAGAAGATCGACGTTCGAACCGCGCAGTGATACCAGCGTGACGCCCAGCGCCAGCGAGCCAAGATAGAACCCGGCAAAACTGGCGTCCTCTTTAAGCGGCGTTCGACGGCTGACCAGCCCGGCCACCAGCGCCACGGTAATACCGGCAATAAAGCCCCCCACGCTCATGGTCAGCAGCGACATACCGCTGAGCAAATACCCCACCGCGACACCGGGCAAAATGGCGTGAGAGAGGGCATCGCCCATCAGACTCATCCGGCGCAGCTGAAGGAAAACGCCCAGAGCAGTGGTACTGACGGACAACGCCAGGCAAACCACCAGCGCGCGGCGCATAAAGCCATACTCAATAAAAGGCTGAAAAAAGATATGCCAGATCATGCCACCCTCACCCGCTCGGTTTTCCACTGGGGAATGTCAGCGTCCAGCCGTAACGTCTGCGGGAAGTGGCGCGATACACGCTCGCTGTCGTGCAGCACCGCAAGCACCGTTTGCCCCTGCATATACATTTCCAGCATCAGGTCCATCAGCACATTACAGGTAGCTTCATCAACGCCGGTAAAGGGCTCATCGAGCATGACCAGCGGTGCCTGCTGCACCAATACCCGCGCGAACAGCATGCGCTGAAACTGACCGCCGGAGAGCTCATCAATGGTCGTTAGCGCCATCGTTCCAAGCCCCACCCGCTCAAGCGCGCCGGCAATGCGCAGCCGCATTTCACGGCGAAGGCCAGAAAAAAGCGATGCTTCAGGCCAGCAGCCCATGCTGACCACATCCTGTACGGTTAGCGGAAATTGCGCCTCCAGGGCATGACGCTGTGCCAGCCAGCCCATTACCGGACGTTTTTTCTGCCAGTGAAAACTGCCGCTTACCGGCGGGATAAACCCGGCGAGGGTTTTCAGAAGCGTTGATTTACCGCAGCCGTTGGCCCCGAGGATGGCGGTCATGCTCCCGCATTCAATCACCCCGGACAGAGGACGCGTGACCGGCTCGCGGTCGTAACCCGCCGTGAGTTGATTCATCACAATCATGGCAATGCCACCGCCCAGCACACGGCCAGCCCGATAAAGACAATCAGCGCCAGCGCCATCAGAAGCCGGACCGGCGCAGACAGAGAAAAAAAGGAAGTAGACATCTCATCACCACATCTAATGTTATAACATAACAATAATGAAAGATAATGCGGATGTAAATGAGCGGAGATTACCGGGAGTGTGGCGAAATGTTTCTGGATATCAGCCCAACCCTCTCCCGGCGGAAGAGGGTTGAACATCAAGCGTTACTGACTGAACGGCGACGCGGCAGGCACGCGCGCCTGTGACACCGCCAGCCCCAGTTGCCATACGGCCATCGCATAGTGGGTGCTGTGGTTATAGCGGGTGATGGTGTAGAAGTTAGGCAGTCCGTACCAGTACTGATAACCCGTACCGACATCCAGACGCAGCAGGCTCGCCTGTTGCGTATTTCCCAGCGGCTGCGTTGGCGTTAAGCCTGCAGCGGCCAGCTGCGAAACGCTGTAGTTGGTTTTAAAGCCGTTCTCAAGCCCTGGTGCCTGGCCGTTAGCCTGCACCGCCACCTGACCGCCCGGCACCCAGCCGTGCGCTTTAAAGTAGTTCGCCACGCTGCCGATGGCATCCACCGGATCCCACAGGTTGATATGACCATCTCCGTTAAAGTCGACGGCATATTGCTTATAGGAGGACGGCATAAACTGGCCGTAGCCCATCGCACCGGCAAACGAGCCTTTGAGATCTAACGGGTCATCTTGTTCATTGCGCGCCATCAGCAGGAAGGTTTCCAGTTCAGACGAGAAATATTCAGCGCGACGCGGGTAGTTAAAGGAGAGCGTCGCCAGCGCATCGAGGATACGGGTTTTGCCCATCACGCGGCCCCAGCGGGTTTCCACGCCGATAATCCCGACGATGATTTCAGGCGGTACGCCATACACCTGCCACGCACGGTTCAGCGCATCTTCATATTGGTTCCAGAAGACCACGCCATTTTGCACGTTATCCGGCGTAATGAACTGTTTGCGATAACGCAGCCATGCGCCATTTGGCCCGGTCGGTACCTGAGCCGTCGGTGCCTGGCGATCCATCAAACGCAGAACATAATCCAGTCGCTTCGCCTGCGACAGAATTTCATGCAGTTGCTGGCGGTCAAAACCGTGTTTGCTCACCATTTTATCGATGAACTGCTCGGCCGCCGGGTTATTCGCAAAGTCGCCGCCCATCTGCATCATATTATGCTGCGGCTCCAGCAGGAATCCTCCGGAAGGCGCGCCAGCCGTTTGCTGCACGGCTTCGGTCTTGGGTTTGCTACTACAGGCAGACAGCAGAATAAGCGCAGGTAACAACGCTGCATAACGACGCTTGAACATGTGACATCCATTTAACGGGTTCGATAAGAACCCAGTATGGTAAAGCATCCGCAACACCTCAAGGAAGTGGTACGCACCTCCCCCACCAAATCTTTACGCTCCCCATCGCAAATCTGTGCAATTTTCGTCCACCCAAGACTCCCGACGGCAATTAACTTTCAAAATAATCCATTTTTCTTTCATTGTGAGATCTAATTAACACTTTAAAACCTTTCAAAGTGATTATTATTAGCCTCGGTTATACAAAAACAAAAAAGCCCCACAGGAGAGAAGAATGATAGAAACCATCACCCACGGCGCCGAGTGGTTCATCGGGCTGTTTCAGAAAGGCGGAGAAGTGTTCACCGGCATGGTGACCGGGATCCTGCCCCTGCTGATTAGCCTGCTGGTCATCATGAACGCGCTGATTAACTTTATCGGCCAGCAACGCATTGAACGTTTTGCCCAGCGCTGCGCCGGCAATCCGCTGTCCCGTTACCTGGTTCTGCCCTTCATCGGTACGTTTGTTTTTTGCAACCCGATGACGCTGAGCCTCGGCCGCTTTATGCCTGAAAAGTACAAACCCAGCTATTACGCCGCAGCCTCCTACAGCTGCCACTCCATGAATGGCCTGTTCCCGCATATCAACCCCGGCGAGCTGTTTGTCTATCTGGGCATTGCCAGCGGCCTGACCACGCTTGGCCTGCCGCTCGGTCCGCTGGCGGTGAGTTATCTGCTGGTCGGTCTGGTCACCAACTTTTTCCGCGGCTGGGTCACGGACCTCACCACCGCCATTTTCGAGAAGAAAATGGGTATCCAGCTTGAACAGAAAGTCCATCTTTCAGGAGCCGCAGCATGAGCCGTATTCGCATTGAAAAAGGAACGGGCGGCTGGGGCGGCCCACTGGAATTCGACGCCACTGAAGGCAAAAAAATCGTCTATATCACCGCAGGCACACGTCCGGCCATTGTCGACAAACTGCGTGAGCTGACCGGCTGGGAAGCGGTCGACGGCTTCAAAGAGGGCGAACCGCCTGAAGCGGAAATTGGCGTGGCGGTGATTGACTGCGGCGGCACGCTGCGCTGCGGCATCTACCCCAAGCGGCGTATTCCTACCGTGAATATCCATTCCACCGGTAAATCAGGTCCGCTGGCGCAGTACATCCTGGAGGACATTTATGTCTCCGGCGTGAAGGAGGAAAACATTCACCTGGCACAGGGGTCTGCTGCCCCTCAGAAAGCGGCCCCGCGTGATTACGACACGAGTAAAAAAATCACCGAACAGAGTGACGGCCTGCTGGCAAAAGTCGGAATGGGGATGGGCTCTGCCGTGGCCGTGCTGTTCCAGTCCGGGCGCGACACCATCGACACGGTGCTGAAAACCATTCTGCCGTTTATGGCATTCGTTTCGGCGCTGATCGGCATCATCATGGCCTCGGGTCTTGGCGACTGGATTGCCCATGGCCTCGCCCCGCTGGCGAGCCACCCGCTCGGGCTGGTGACGCTGGCGCTGATCTGCTCCTTCCCGCTGCTGTCGCCGTTTCTCGGCCCAGGCGCGGTCATTGCGCAGGTTATCGGCGTGCTGATTGGCGTGCAGATTGGCCTTGGCAACATTCCCCCGCATCTGGCTCTGCCCGCCCTGTTTGCCATTAACGCCCAGGCGGCGTGTGATTTCATTCCTGTCGGGCTGTCGCTGGCGGAAGCGCGCCAGGACACCGTACGCGTTGGCGTGCCGTCTGTACTGGTCAGCCGTTTCCTGACCGGCGCACCGACGGTGCTGATCGCCTGGTTTGTCTCCGGCTTTATTTACCAATAAGAGGTTCCTGTGATGACCGTAATTTACCAGACCACCATCACCCGCATTGGCCAGAGCGCGGCCGATGCGCTCAGCGACAAGATGCTGATTACCTTCCGCGAAGGTGCGCCCGCGGATATCGAAGAGTTTTGCTTTATCCACTGTCACGGCGAGATGAACGGTGAGCTGAAGGCCGGGAGCCAGCTGGAGTTGGGTGACGCGCGCTACGCCGTGACCGCCGTCGGCGACGTGGCCGAACAAAACCTGCGGGAGCTCGGCCATATCACTTTGCGTTTTGATGGCCAGCCGCAGGCGGAATATCCCGGTACGGTTCATGTGGATGGCCCGGTTCCGCAGGCTGTCACCCCAGGCTGCACGTTGAAGTTTGTTGCGTAATTTAAGGAGAAAGATATGAGTCAGGTTGCCGTTGTCATTGGTGGGGGACAAACCTTAGGCGAGTTCCTCTGCCGTGGGCTTGCTGCAGAGGGTTACCGCGTGGCGGTAGTGGATATTCAGAGTGAAAAAGCCGCACGCGTGGCGGACACCATCAACACCGAATTGGGTGAAGGGATGGCCTACGGATTTGGTGCTGATGCCACCAGCGAGCAGAGCGTAATGGCGCTGGCCCGCGGCGTGGACGAGATTTTTGGCCGTACCGACCTGCTGGTATACAGCGCAGGAATAGCCAAAGCGGCCTTTATCAGCGATTTCGAACTGGGGGACTTCGACCGCTCCCTGCAGGTTAACCTGGTGGGCTATTTCCTCTGCGCACGCGAGTTTTCCCGTCTGATGATCCGCGATGGCATTCAGGGGCGCATCATCCAGATCAACTCGAAATCGGGCAAAGTGGGCAGCAAACACAACTCCGGTTACAGCGCGGCGAAATTTGGCGGCGTAGGGCTGACGCAATCTCTGGCCCTCGATCTGGCCGAATATGGCATTACCGTTCACTCGCTGATGCTGGGCAACCTGCTGAAATCGCCGATGTTCCAGTCCCTGCTGCCGCAATATGCCACCAAGCTCGGGCTGAAAGAAGAGGAAGTGGAGCAGTATTACATCGACAAAGTGCCGCTGAAGCGCGGCTGCGATTATCAGGACGTGCTGAACATGCTGCTGTTTTATGCCAGCCCCAAAGCCTCTTACTGCACCGGGCAGTCCATTAATGTCACCGGCGGGCAGGTGATGTTCTGATCGAACACGCTGATGCCCGTATCCCCCTCTCCTTCCGGAGAGGGAACAACAAGGAGCTCGTATGGTTACCGCACTCATTACCGTTGCCGCCATCGCCTGGATGTGCCAGCTGATCTTTGGCGGCTGGCAAATCCGCCAGTTTAACCGCGCGTTTGATGCCCTGTGTCAGAAAGGGCGCGTGGGCGTCGGGCGTTCCGGCGGGCGTTTCAAACCGCGCGTGGTGGTTGCCATTGCGCTGGACGAACACAATACGGTCTGCGATTCCCTCATCATGCGCGGGATGACCGTTTTTGCCCGCCCGGCGAAAATCCAGGCGATTAACGGGATATCGCTGCAGGAATTACAACCCGATGTGATCTTTCCCCATGATTCGCTCTGTCAGAATGCTCTATCATTAGCGCTTAATCTGAAACATGGATAATTTCGTTGTGAACGCGATAAGCTTGCGAAATTATCATTTCGCAACCTAAGGAATTGAGCGCCTATGAAACCACGTCAGCGTCAGGCGGCCATTCTGGAGCATCTGCAAAAGCAGGGAAAATGCTCGGTAGAAGAACTGGCCCACTACTTTGACACTACCGGCACGACAATACGAAAGGATCTGGTATTGCTCGAAAACTCTGGTGCAGTCATCCGAACCTACGGCGGCGTGATGCTCAACAAAGATGAAGCCGACCCGCCTATCGATCACAAAACGCTGATCAATACTCACCAGAAAGCGCTGATTGCCGAGGCCGCCGTAAAATTTATCCATGATGGCGACTCCATTATCCTTGATGCAGGCAGCACCGTGCTGCAGATGATCCCGATGCTCAGCCGCTTCAACAACATCACGGTGATGACCAACAGTCTGCATATCGTCAACGCCCTGTCGGAATTCGACAGCGAGCAAACCATTCTGATGCCCGGCGGGACGTTCCGTAAAAAATCTGCGTCGTTTCACGGTCAACTGGCGGAAAACGCCTTTGAACACTTCAGCTTTGATAAACTCTTTATGGGCACGGACGGCATCGATTTGAACGCCGGTGTGACGACCTTTAACGAGGTGTTCAGCGTCAGCAAAGCGATGTGCAACGCCGCGCGCGAAGTGATTTTGATGGCAGACTCGTCGAAGTTTGGCCGTAAAAGTCCCAACATTGTCTGCAGCCTTGAAAGCGTCGATAAGCTCATTACCGACGCAGGTATCGACCCGGCGTTCAAAAAAGCGCTGGAAGAGAAAGGGATCGACGTGATTGTAACCGGAGAGAGAGATGAGTGATTTTCTGTTAAACGCAGGCCGCCAGACCCTGATGCTGGAGCTGCAGGAAGCCAGCCGCCTGCCGGAACGTCTGGGCGAGGATTTTGTGCGCGCGGCAAACACCATTATCCAGTGCGAAGGTAAAGTGGTGGTCTCCGGGATCGGCAAGTCCGGTCATATCGGCAAAAAGATTGCCGCTACGCTTGCCAGCACCGGCACACCGGCGTTCTTCGTGCATCCGGCCGAAGCGCTGCACGGCGATCTGGGGATGATTGAAAGCCGCGACGTGATGCTGTTTATCTCCTACTCCGGTTCGGCCAAAGAGCTGGATCTCATCATCCCGCGTCTGCAGGAAAAATCGGTCGCGCTGCTGGCGATGACCGGTAAATCCCGCTCACCGCTGGCACTGGCGGCCAAGGCCACGCTTGATATCTCCGTTGAGCGCGAAGCCTGCCCGATGCACCTCGCCCCCACCTCCAGCACCGTGAATACGCTGATGATGGGCGACGCGCTGGCAATGGCGGTAATGCAGGCACGCGGCTTTAACGAAGAAGATTTTGCCCGCTCGCACCCGGCGGGCGCGCTCGGAGCGCGACTGCTCAATAAAGTTCATCATCTGATGCGGACCGACGAGGCCATTCCGCAGGTCAAACTCAACACCAGCGTAATGGATGCGATGCTGGAACTGAGCCGCACCGGGCTGGGTCTGGTAGCGGTATGCGATGAAACCGGTAGCGTTAAAGGCGTGTTTACCGACGGCGACCTGCGCCGCTGGCTGGTGGGCGGCGGCAAGCTGGAATCCCAGGTTTCGGAAGCGATGACCCGGGGCGGGCTGACCCTGAACGCCGAGAGCCGCGCCATCGAAGCCAAAGAGGTGCTGATGAAACGCAAAATCACCGCCGCGCCGGTGGTGGATGAGCACGGCAAGCTGTGCGGCGCCATCAACCTGCAGGATTTCTACCAGGCCGGGATTATTTAACCTTTGAGTCCCAGACGTTTCGCCAGCCGGTGCAGGTTGGCGACGTCCATTTCCAGCGCTCGCGCGCACGCCGCCCAGCTGCGGTTATTCTGCTCCAGCGCGCGGGCGATCGTCTGACGCTGAAACGCTTCTGTTGCTTCCCGCAGGTTCTCATGGGCCATTTCCGGCGCGGCAGGCGTAACGAACGAAGCGGTGTCATCGTGCAATGCGAAATGCCGCGCGTGGATCACCACCTCATCTCCCGAACGTGTCGCCCGCGCCAGCACCACGGCGCGGTGAATCGCATGTTCCAGTTCGCGTACGTTACCCGGCCAGCCGTAGCGCATCAGATGGGCTCGCGCGCCGGGGCTTAATACCACGCGGGAAAGGCCCATTCGTAACCGACATTGCTCGCAGAAAAAACCCGCCAGCAGCACCACATCGTCACCGCGCTCGCGTAGCGGCGGCACGGTAAGCGGAAACACGCTCAGACGATGGTACAGGTCAGCGCGGAAATTCCCGGCCAACACCTCTTCGCGCAGGTCGCGGTTGGTTGCCGCCAGCACACGCACGTTGACTCTCAGGCTGCGATCGTCGCCGACGCGCTGAATATCGCCGTACTGCAGGACGCGCAGCAGTTTGGCCTGAAGCGACAGCGACAGTTCGCCAATTTCATCGAGGAACAACGTGCCGTTATCCGCCATTTCGAATTTGCCGCTGCGGTTGCTGATCGCCCCGGTAAACGCCCCTTTGACGTGACCAAACAGTTCACTTTCCGCCACGCTTTCCGGCAGCGCGGCGCAATTGAGGTACACCAGCGGGTTGACCGCGCGCGGCGAGGCTTCGTGGATGCCCTTCGCCACCAGCTCTTTACCGGTGCCGGTTTCCCCGAAAATCAGCACGTTTAAATCCGAGGCCGCCACGATATCGATCTCTTTTTTTAGCTGCACCATCCCCGGTGACAGCCCAATCATCTCCGTGTGTGCCACCGGTTCAAACGCCGACGGGCTGCCGGGAAGGATGTTCTGGCTCTCAAGCTGTTCGATCAGCAGCGCGTTATTCAGCGCACCGGCGGCCAGCGCGGCAATCAGCCGCAGCTCTTCATCGCTAAAGGTGTCGAACTGATCCGGCGACAGGCCGTCGAGGGTTAATGCCCCAATCAGGTTTTGTCCGGCAAACAGCGGCAGACCGATACAGGCATGAACTTTCAGGCTCTCCTGCCCCGGGATCAGCCCGTCGTAAGGGTCGGGCAAATCACTGTCCGCCGGAAAGCGCACCACGTCACCGGCCCGCGCGATGGTTTCCAGACGCGGATGGCCTTCCAGGGAGAAGCGTCGCCCAAGAACGTCCTGCGCCAGCCCGTCGATAGCCAGCGGAATAAACTGCCGGGCGTCGTAGCGCAGCAGTGCCGACGCATCGCACGCCAGCACCTGGCGCAGCGTCGAAATCAGCCGCTGAAAACGGTCCTGATGACCGATACCGGTTTGCAGTTCAATGGCAATTTTTGCCAGTACGTCCACGGAAAAGCTCATCTGCGCCTCACTGTCATTTTGACCATTCATATTGTCACAATGACCATAAATCAGATAGTCATATTGACTACCCATTACGGATGATAAAATTAAAAAACCATAAAAAACAGCAACATGAAAAACTGGCACGCAACTTGATAAAGGCTAGACATCTTATTTGAAAAACGCCGTATTAATTGAGGTTGCTATGTCTATTCTGGTTAAAAATAACATTCATTGGGTTGGCCAACGTGACTGGGAAGTGCGTGACTTCCACGGAACGGAGTACAAAACGCTGCGCGGCAGCAGCTACAACAGCTATCTCATCCGTGAAGGCAAAAACGTGCTCATCGATACCGTCGATCACAAATTCAGCCGGGAGTTCGTGCAAAATCTGCGCAGTGAAATCGATCTTGCGGATATCGACTACATCATCATTAACCATGCGGAAGAGGATCATGCCGGGGCGCTGACCGAGTTAATGTCCTGCATTCCCGACACCCCGATTTACTGCACCACCAACGCCATCGACTCGATTAACGGCCACCATCACCACCCGGAGTGGAATTTCAACACCGTCAAAACCGGCGACACGCTGGATATCGGCAACGGCAAACAGCTGATCTTCGTTGAAACCCCGATGCTGCACTGGCCCGACAGTATGATGACCTACATGACCGGCGATGCGGTGCTGTTCAGCAACGATGCCTTCGGCCAGCACTATTGTGACGAGCGCCTGTTTAACGACGAAGTGGATCAAACTGAGCTATTTGAACAATGTCAGCGCTACTACGCCAATATCCTGACGCCGTTCAGCCGTCTGGTGACGCCAAAAATCACCGAAATCCTCGGCTTTAACCTGCCCGTGGATATGATAGCCACCTCTCACGGCGTGGTGTGGCGCGAAAACCCCACCCAGATCGTGGAGCTGTACCTCAAATGGGCCGCGGATTACCAGGAAGACCGTATCACGCTTTTCTACGACACCATGTCTAATAATACCCGCATGATGGCGGACGCCATTGCGCAGGGTATTAATGAAGTCGACCCGAACGTGGCGGTGAAAATCTTCAACGTGGCGCGTAGCGATAAAAACGAGATCCTGACCAACGTCTTCCGCTCCAAGGGCGTGCTGGTGGGCACCTCCACGATGAACAACGTGATGATGCCAAAAATTGCGGGCCTTGTAGAAGAGATGACCGGTCTGCGCTTTCGTAATAAACGGGCCAGCGCATTTGGCTCCCACGGCTGGAGCGGCGGCGCAGTAGACCGGCTCTCCACACGTTTGCAGGACGCCGGTTTTGAGATGTCCATGAGCCTGAAGGCGAAATGGCGTCCGGACATCGACGCGCTTGAATTGTGCCGCCAGCATGGCCGTGACATTGCGCGTCAGTGGGCGCTCGCGCCGCTCCCCGATATGAACGCTAAAAACCCCGCGCCGCAGCAAGCCTGCGCCACAGCGGTCGCTGACGGTGGCCCTCGCATGCAGTGCAGCGTCTGCCAGTGGATTTACGACCCGGCACAGGGCGAGCCGCTGCAGGATGTTGCCCCCGGTACCCCCTGGTGCGACGTGCCGGACAATTTCCTCTGCCCGGAATGTTCCCTGGGAAAAGAGGTCTTTGACGAACTGGCGACGGAGGCACAATGAACCACGGTATCGTTATCATCGGCTCGGGCTTTGCCGCCCGCCAGCTGGTGAAAAACATTCGCAAACAAGACGCCAGCGTGCCGTTGACGCTCATTGCCGCCGACAGCATGGACGAGTACAACAAGCCTGATTTAAGCCACGTTATCAGCCAGAATCAGCGAGCCGAAGACCTCACCCGCCAGACCGCGGGGGCGTTCGCGGAACAGTTTAGTCTGCGGTTATTTCCGCACACCTGGATAACCGATATCGACGCCGCCGCCCATGTGGTGAAAGCAAAAGACAAAACCTGGCAGTACGACAAACTGGTGCTGGCGACAGGGGCGTCTGCTTTTGTGCCGCCGGTGGAAGGCCGGGAACTGATGATCACCCTCAACAGCCAGCAGGCGTATCAGGCCAGTGAAACCCTGCTGCGTGACGCAAAGCGGGTGATGATTGTCGGCGCAGGGTTGATTGGCACAGAGCTGGCGATGGACTTTAGCCGGGCGGGCAAAACCGTCACCCTGGCCGACCATGCGGCAAGCATTTTGTCGGCGCTGATGCCCGCAGAAGTAAGTAGTCGCTTACAGCATCGTCTGACCGATATGGGCGTACATCTGCTGCTGAAATCCCAGCTGCAAAGCCTGAAGAAAACCGGGAGTGGGATTCATGTAACGCTCGACCGCAGCCGCAGCGTTGAGGTGGATGTGGTGGTTGCCGCCACGGGCCTGCGTCCGGAAACGGCGCTGGCGCATCGCGCCGGTGCGGAAACAGGCCGTGGCGTGAAGGTAGACAGCTACCTGCAAACCACGCAGCCCGATATTTACGCCCTGGGTGACTGCGCTGAAATTAACGGACAGGTCCTGCCCTTCCTGCAGCCCATTCAACTGAGCGCCATGTACCTGGCGAAAAACCTGTCTGGCGGCAGTGTGCCACTGAAATTACCCGCCATGCTGGTAAAAGTAAAAACGCCGGCACTCCCGCTACACCTGGCAGGCGAAACCGAGCGTCCGGACCTGCACTGGCAACTCTCCATTGAACCTCAGGGAATGGTGGCTCGTGGGTGCGACAGCGAAGGACAGATGCGCGCCTTTGTGGTGAGCGAAGACAGGATGAAAGAGGCTTTCGCTCTGCTGAAATCATTACCCGCTTAACGCTGATTCGCCTGCCACGCTAACGTAACCTTTGGATTTTATGGTCCACAGCCCCGATGTCCCGGGGCTTTTTTTTCAACGTCGTTTAGCCAGATAACGACAATGATGTTCAGACGCCGCGTCAGGAACGCACGACAAGCGTATCGTAGCCGCGCCAGCGATAGTTGATCATGGAAATCAGCCAGCAGGCAACGAACAGCCCGACCACCACGAACCCGGCGTTACCGAGGTTGTCATTAACTGCGCCAATGCGATCCCAGAGGCCTCCGCTGAGGGCAAACTTATCCATCAACAGACCCAAAGCTTCCAGCCCGCCGATAAACAGCGCCACCACCACGGAGGTGCCGGTGATGGTCATGTTGTAGTAAAGCTTGCGCTGCGGCTTGTTAAACGCCCAGCCGTAAGCGCCGACCATCAGCAGATTGTCGAGGGTATCGACCAGCGCCATACCGCTGGCAAACAGCGCCGGGAAGATCATGATGGACCAGACTGACATCCCGTTTGACGCGCTGGCGGCTGAAATCCCAAGCACACCGATTTCCGTCGCGGTATCAAACCCCAGACCAAACAGGAAACCGACCAGGTACATCTGCCAGCTCTTGTTCACCAGGCGGAACGTTGCGCCAAACAGCCAGTTCATGACTCCGCCTGATGCCGGAAGCGTGATGTCGTCACGCGTGACCTGACCGTTCTTCAGCGCCTGAAAATTACGCCACACGCCGCGCAAAATCACCAGATTGACCAGCGCCATCGCCAGCAGAAACGTTGCAGAAACGGCGGTGCCAATCAGGCTGCCGGTTTCATGAAACCATGCCATATTCTTCTGAAACGCCGTGGCGGTGGCCGCAATGGCAATGGAGGCCAGCACCACAATGGTGGAGTGTCCCAGAGAGAACCACGCCCCCACGCCGGAAGGGCGTTTACCCTGCTGCATCATCTTACGCGTGACGGTATCAATGGCCGCGATGTGGTCGGCATCCACCGCATGACGGAGTCCATAACACCAGGCCAGCAGGCTGGCGGCCATCAGCGCCGTACTGCCGCTGAAGGTTTGCCATGCCCAGCCCCATGCCAGAAGATTAGCCATTACCAGAGCCAGCAGCAGAAACGCCGCGCGGGGTTCATTGCGTAAGAGTCGTAACATTTTACATCCTTTGTGAACATGACCGGGCGGCAGCAACTACCGCCTGCCCGAAGGAGATAGCGCCGTCACCTGACGGCAGATGATGAGGAAAAAGCAGCGTGAAGTCTGAGAGGTAATGGCGCAGTCGCGCGCGCAGCAGACGGTTATGTAACACGCCGCCGCTGAAGCATACGGTGGAAAGCCCCAGTCGCCGGGTATGGGAGGTGACAAGCTCCGCCAGCCCTTTCGCCAGCGCATCGTGAAACGCCCATGCCCGCTCGCAGGGTTCCGCCTGCCAGTTCAGCCACTGTTGCCAGAAGCGCGTAAGGTTTTCGGCCTGAAGCGTAACCGGATGTTGAACGTCGTGGCACTGCGCGGCCAGCGCTTCAAGCCGGCAGGCGGCCTCACCTTCATAGCTCTGGGTTTCTGACGTGATGCCGAGCGCGCAGGCCACCGCGTCGAACAGACGGCCGCAGGATGAGGCCAGCGGCGCGTTTAAACCGCGCTGAATGGCCGTAGCCAGCAGCGGCCAGTTTTGCCGCTGAACGTCACGCGTTTCCGGGTACTGCTGCCAGTCCGGCACAAACGCCAGGCAGTGGGCAAGTAAATTGCGCCACGGCTGCATGGCAGCCCTGTCTCCGCCCGGCAGCGCAACCGCAGGCAGACCGCCCAGACGTTCGCAGTCGAGATAGTTTACCCGCAGGCACTCTCCGCCCCACAGCGCGCCGTTTTCGCCCATGCCGATCCCATCCAGCGTCAGGGCAATGACATCTCCGCCCTCAAGCGGCCAGCCGTTTTCTGCCATGCATGCCGCCGCGTGAGCGTGGTGGTGAAGCACGGTGTCGATCGGCAAAGCCTGGGCTTGCGCCCACTGTCGGGCGTGATAGCCCGGATGGGCGTCGCATACCACGCGCTGCGGCTGAAACGCATAGATCTGCTGCATCATCGACAGCGCAGAACGCCACTGGGCCTCGACACCGTCGTCACTCAGATCGCCAAAGTGCTGACTCAGTACCGCCTGGTTACCGCGCACCAGACAGAAGGTATTTTTCATATCAGCACCGGTGCACACCATCGCCGGGACAGCGCTGAAACCGGCGGGCAGCGTGATGGCATCCGGCACAAAACCGCGCGCGCGACGCAGCATCATACCGTCCTGATCCATCACGGAATCATCCATACGCTGCAGGATGTCGCGGTTGTGCAGCAGGAATCCGTCAGCGATGTCGCCCAGTTCATCCAGTGCCTGCTGGCAGGTGATGGCCGGCGGACGCCCGCTGAGGTTGCCGGAGGTCATCACCAGTGCGCGCTGACAGTCCATCATCAGCACATGCTGTAGCGGGTTAGCGGGCAGCATCAGTCCAACGGTGTCCAGCCCTGGCGCGATCGCGTCAGGAAGCGGAGGACACCATGCTTTTGGCGTGAGCACGATGGGCGCTGCAGGCGAGCGCAGCAGCGTTTGCACTGATTCCGGCAGTCCCTCCGCCTGCGGGATCATGACCGCCAGTGGCTTCATCGGGCGCTGTTTGCGCGCCCGCAGGGTTGCCACCGCCTGCGCGTTGGCTGCGTCACAGGCAAGGTGAAAACCGCCCAGCCCTTTGATGGCGACAATCCCGCCATGTTTGAGCATGTGGACCGCCGCACTCAGCGCAGACTCGCGGGTGGCAACGGTCTCGCCCGCGCGCCATTCCAGCTCGGGTCCACAATCCGGACAGGCTACCGGCTGCGCGTGAAAACGGCGGTCAGCGGGATTGCGGTACTCGGTTTCACACGGTTCACAGAGGGGAAATGCCGCCATTGACGTGGCCGGGCGGTCATAGGGCATGGCGCGAATGATGGTAAAACGGGGACCGCAATGGGTACAGTTGATAAACGGATAGCGATAACGCCGCGCTCGGGGATCGCGCATTTCAGCCAGGCACGCCGGGCAGGTAGCGGCATCCGGCACAATCTGGGTGTCCATCGCTCCGCCCGCGCTATGGCGAATGGTGAACGCCTGCGGCACCGTTGCCCAGGTGAACGGCTGGCTGTCGACAGCATCGATACGTGCCAGCGGTGGGCAGTCCTGATGCAGCCTCGCGGTAAAGGCCCCCCCATTACCCGCGAGACGCACCAGCACGCCCTCTCCGTCATTACAAACGTCACCCGTCAGCTGTAGCTGATGCGCCAGCTGCCAGACGAAGGGACGAAACCCTACCCCCTGCACCTTGCCGCGCACCCGCAACTGTACGCCGTTATCGCCCATCGCGACTTAAAACAGCAGTGACGATGACGTGTCGAACGCGGCACGACGGCGTTTTTCCGCGCTCATCTGCTCAAGCTTGTCGCGATCCACGCAGACCAGGGCGTGCGTCGGGCAGGCTTCCATACAGGCCGGGCCGGCATCACGGTGGTAGCAGAGGTCGCATTTATTGGCTTCCGCTTTTTCCGCGCGCACGCTCAGCCCCATGCCGCTGTTGCGCACAACCGGACGCACCACGACTTCCATCGCACCGTACGGGCAGGCAACCACACAGGTTTTGCAGCCGATGCAGCGCTCCTGCATCACATGCACGAATCCTTTCTCACGTTTGATGGCCCCGTTTGGGCAGACGTTAGCGCACGGCGCATCCTCACACTGGCGACAAATAGCGGCCGTGGAGATATTCACGCCTTTAATGACGTGGATCCGCGGTAAAAAGGTATCAGGGGTGAGCGACGCGCAATCCTGCTCCGCCTGATGGGAAACCACACACGCCACTTCACAGGTACGGCAACCAATGCATTTACTGGCATCGGCCATAATAAAACGGTTCATCTGCTTCTCCAGCATTACAGTCCTGCGCGGAGATATACATAAACCGTGCCAATTATTAACCTGTTGATTTTATGCGGTTTATAAAATGACAGCAGGGCTGTCATCGTCAGAAGTGACGATGACAGCTGTCGACATCAGCGGTGAGGCCCGTCAGTAACCGAGTCACGCAGGATAAGCTCGCCGGAGAAGGTTTGCTGGTACTTAAACTCACCGCCATCCAGCAGGAAGATCAGGCGGCTAATGGTCTCTTTGATCATCTCCGTCACCGGAATGCGCACGCTGGAGAGCGAGGGGACGATGTAGGGGGCGATGGCCACATCGTCAAAGCCAATCACCGACACGGCATCCGGGGTGGCGATCCCGCGCTCATGCAGCTGTTTCATGGCCCCTATCGCCATATCGTCATTACTCGCCACCAGCGCCGAAAAGGTTTCACCGCGCGAAAGCAGCTCAGACACCGCTGCCGCACCGCTGGCCGGGTTCCATTTCCCCTGCGCAATCAGCGACGGGCGCAGCGGGATCTGGTGTTGTGCCAGGGCGTCTTTGTAGCCCGAGAGACGCTCAACGCCCGTGGGGGAATCCAGCGAACCGGTGATAAACGCAATCTCCCGGTGCCCTTTCTGAATAAGCTGCGACACGGCGTCCTGGCAGGAGGCTTTATGATCTGACCAGACGCTGTGACTGCTGTTTTTCCGTAAGCGGCGGTTGAGGACCATAATCGGCTGTTCGCATTTCTCAACGATATCGTCCATCTCATCCACGCTCAGGAAACGCGGGTAAATGATCACCGCGTCACAGCGCATATCGAGCAAATACTGAATGGCCTCGCGCTCTTCATCCGCACTGTGCTTACCGTCCGCCAGGATCAGCTGCCGCCCTTTCTCTTCCGTCATGCGGGCGGCGTGAAAGAGCAGTTCGCTAAAATAGACGCCGTGATAAAGGGTGTTGGTGACCACCAGACCCAGCGTCTGGGTACGTTTGGTCGCCAGATTTCGTGCCAGCAAATTCGGGCGATAGCCGCTCTCTTCAATCGCCTGAAACACCCGGTCTTTGGTCTCCTGGCTGACGTAGCCATTGCCCGACAATACCCTGGAAACCGTCGCTTTCGAAACGCCTGCCCGCTTCGCGACTTCAAGCATCGTGGTCATCGTAATCTTCCGTTTGAAACTACCAGGGCGCAGTGTACTGCACTGCAGAAAAATTGTCGCAGCGGCGATATCACGCTTTTTACCCCTTCAGGTGATCATCATCACGAAATGAAAAAATGTACAAAATGTGATCTTGTTTCATTCAAAGAAACTATTGATGATTATGTGGAACCGGTTTCCTACATTTCTCACAACGATAACAGGATTACATCCGATGGCCAAAAATTACGCTGCGCTGGCGAATGACGTTGTCAGCGCGCTCGGCGGCAGAGACAACATCGTCGCCGTCACCCACTGCATGACGCGACTGCGTTTCGTCCTCAAAGACGAAAGCCTCACCGATGCCCCGCGCCTGAAAAGCATTAACGGCGTGCTCGGCGTGGTCCGCAACGACAACCAGTGCCAGGTGATCATTGGCAACACCGTGTCTCAGGCCTACCGCGAAGTGGTAAGCCTGCTGCCCACCGACCTGCAGCCTGCCGTACCGGAAGGCCCGCAAAAAATGACCCTGCGCCGCATCGGTGCCGGGATCCTCGATGCGCTGATCGGCACCATGTCACCGCTGATCCCGGCGATCATCGGCGGTTCAATGGTCAAACTGCTGGCAATGATCCTGGAGATGACCGGCGCGCTGGAAAAAGGGGCACCGACGCTCACCCTTCTGACGCTGATTGGCGATGGCGCGTTCTTCTTCCTGCCGCTGATGGTCGCCGCCTCTGCCGCAGTGAAATTCAAAACCAACATGTCGCTGGCGATTGCCATCGCGGGCGTGCTGGTACACCCGGGCTTTATCGAACTGATGGCGAAAGCCGCACAGGGCGAGCACGTTGAATTCGCCTTTATTCCGGTGACGGCAGTGAAATACACCTACACGGTCATCCCGGCGCTGGTGATGACCTGGTGCCTGTCGTACATCGAGCGCTGGGTTGATCGTATTACGCCGGCGGTCACGAAAAACTTCCTTAAACCGATGCTGATCGTTCTGATTGCCGCCCCGCTCGCCATTGTGCTGATAGGGCCGCTCGGGATCTGGATCGGGAGCGCGATTTCAGCGCTGGTCTACACTATTCACGGCTATCTGGGCTGGCTCTCCGTGGCCATTATGGGTGCCCTCTGGCCGCTGCTGGTGATGACCGGGATGCACCGCGTATTTACGCCGACGATCATTCAGACCATTGCCGAGACGGGCAAAGAGGGAATGGTTATGCCGTCGGAAATCGGAGCCAACCTGTCGCTCGGCGGTTCATCGCTGGCGGTGGCGTGGAAAACGAAAAACCCGGAACTGCGCCAGACGGCGCTGGCGGCAGCGGCTTCTGCCATCATGGCAGGCATTTCAGAACCTGCCCTCTATGGTGTGGCGGTACGTCTGAAACGCCCGCTGATTGCGAGCCTTATCAGCGGCTTCATCTGCGGGGCAGTGGCTGGCATAGCCGGTCTTGCCAGCCACTCAATGGCGGCGCCGGGGCTGTTTACCAGCGTACAGTTCTTCGATCCGGCCAACCCAATGACCATCGTCTGGGTATTCGGGGTCATGGCGCTGGCGGTTGTGCTCTCGTTTGTTCTGACCCTGATTTTAGGTTTTGAAGATATCCCGGTCGAAGACGACGCTGAGAAAGCACGCGCCCTGCAGAGCGCTCCGGTTCAGGCCAAAGCAGCACAAGTCTAAATTTATAGCGAGGTAAAGATGTCTGTTTTTCCACAAGGATTTTTATGGGGCGGCGCGCTTGCCGCCAACCAGAGTGAAGGGGCTTACCGTGAAGGCGGCAAAGGACTGACGACGGTCGATATGATCCCCCACGGCGCGAATCGTCTGGCGGTGAAGGTCGGTAAGGAAAAACGTTTTACGTTGCGTGACGACGAGTTTTACCCGAGCCACGAGGCGATTGATTTTTACCATCGCTACAAAGAAGACATCGCCCTGATGGCGGAGATGGGCTTTACGGTATTTCGTACCTCGATTGCCTGGAGCCGCCTCTATCCGAACGGCGATGAGCCACTGCCCAATAAAGAGGGGATTGCCTTCTACCGCGCAGTGTTCGAAGAGTGCAAAAAATACAACATCGAACCGTTGGTCACCCTGTGCCATTTCGACGTACCGATGCATCTGGTCACGGAGTATGGATCCTGGCGCAACCGCAAGATGGTCGATTTCTTCGCCCGCTATGCCCGTACCTGTTTCGAAGAATTTAACGGTCTGGTGAAGTACTGGCTCACCTTCAACGAAATCAATATCATGCTGCACAGCCCGTTCTCCGGCGCGGGTCTGGTGTTTGAAGAGGGTGAGAACGAAGATCAGGTGAAATATCAGGCCGCGCATCACGAACTGGTGGCAAGCGCGCTGGCGACCAAAATCGCCCATGAGGTGAACCCGGAAAACCAGGTCGGCTGTATGCTGGCCGGCGGCAACTTCTACCCCTACTCCTGCAAGCCGGAAGACGTGTGGATGGCGCTGGAGAAAGACCGCGAAAACCTGTTCTTTATCGACGTGCAGGCGCGCGGCAGCTACCCGGCCTATTCTGCCCGCGTGTTCCGCGAAAAAGGGGTGGTGATTGTCAAAGACCCTGGCGACGATGAACTGCTGAAAAACACCGTCGATTTTGTGTCGTTCAGCTATTACGCCTCGCGCTGCGCGTCGGCGGACATGAACGCCAGTAATACCAATGCGGCGAATATCGTGAAATCCTTGCGCAACCCGCACATCCAGGTCAGCGAATGGGGCTGGGGTATCGACCCACTGGGGCTGCGCATCACCATGAACATGATGTACGACCGCTATCAGAAGCCGCTGTTCCTGGTGGAAAACGGCCTCGGCGCGAAAGACGTCATGGATGAACACGGTGAGATTAATGACGACTACCGTATCAGCTACCTGCGCGAACATATTCGTGCGATGGGCGATGCCATAGAAGACGGTGTGCCGCTGATGGGCTACACCACCTGGGGCTGCATTGACCTGGTGGCCGCATCCACGGGCGAGATGAGCAAACGCTACGGGTTTGTCTATGTTGACCGCGATGACGCGGGCAACGGTACGCTGGACAGAACGCGTAAGAAATCGTTCTGGTGGTATAAGAAGGTCATTGCAAGTAACGGCGCGGATCTGGCGTAGCCTGTTGCTCTCTCCCCCGCCCTCTCCCACAGGATGCGGGCGAGGAGGTGTCCAGGCCGGGTGGAAGCTACCACCACCCGGCACTGCTCACAGTCGGGAAAAACCGCCGTCCCCACGCCATCCGGCAAGCCGGGAGTAAACCTCTTCGACGGCCTCTTTCACCGGCGGCGTCATCGGATAATAAAACCCAACGATGTCCGGCTGAATGCCCAGAAACAATACCTCTCCCACGTCGTCTTTAATCTGATCGACCAGATAGTTCAGCGGCATATTGTGGGTGGTCATCATAAACATCTCGGCGATGTCATCCGGATCAATCAGGCGGGTTTCCCCCGGATTAAGTCCCATATCGGTTGCATCCACAATCAGCAGCCTGTCCGGGTGCAGCTCACGGATCGCCACCACATCGTTTTCCGGTGCGCTGCCGCCGTCAATAACCACCCATTCGCCCTGCGGATGCGCGGCACACATTTGTGCAAGCAGCGGGCCCGCGCCGTCGTCGCCCATCATGCTGTTGCCGACACACAGTAAAACATCAGTCACGTAATCTCCTCACCATCAGGTAGATGGCACTCTCCTGATGAATATCATGCAGCATGCTGAGCAAAATTTTGCTCCAGGCCTGCTGCTGCGGGGTTTGCACGCTCAGCGCGGCGTCGAAGGCACTGGCGAGCATCGCAATGTGGTTGGCGTCGATAACGATCTCACCGTACTTCGGCACGCCTTCCATTTTGCGGCGCGCCGTACTGCCCTCCTCCAGCGTGGCGATCCACGCCAGATAGTCAGGCCACGGGCAGCTTAATGCCGTTTCGAGACAATCTATCACCCCGAGGTGATGCCCAATGGCCAGGCTGTAATAGACCACCTGCTGCGCCGCATCCGGCGTGGCATCGTTCTCATCAATAAACTTACGGCTCAGCTGACTGAACACCACCGTTTCACTCATCGGATACGCGCCTCTTCCACCACCTGATTCAGGTTCGCGACGATCTCATTAAGACGAGGATCGTTTTCCGCCTCCAGCCAGCGCGTGACCTGATGATCGCCCTGGCTCAGCAGACGCAGATAATCGTCGGCAATCTGGCGACCATAGCGATACCCCGCGAGCCGGCGCGCCGTGCGATCGACCTTCACGCGCAGCGGCTGCACCATATCCGGGTGCAGAATTGCGGCAGCCTGGTTGTCGCGCTCACCCGGTTCACGGGCATGTATTTTCTGCTCCAGCAGCCCGAGCGCCATGGCAAAACCGTACAGCGTGGCCGCAGGCGTTGGCGGACAACCGGGAATGTAGACATCCACCGGAACAATTTTATCGGTGCCGCCCCAGACGCAGTACAGGTCATGGAAGATGCCGCCGCTGTTGCCGCAGGCACCGTAAGAGATACAGATTTTTGGATCCGGTGCGGACTGCCAGGCACGCAATGCTGGCGATCTCATGGCGCGGGTAACGGCACCGGTAAACAGCAAAATGTCCGCATGACGCGGCGAAGGCACCACTTTAATACCGAAGCGCTCGGCGTCGAACAAGGGCGACAGCGTGGCAAAGATCTCAATCTCACAGCCGTTGCAGCCGCCGCAGTCCACGCGGTACACATAGGCCGAACGTTTAATGTTTTTCAGCAGCGAGGCCTTCATGCTGGCGATGGATTCCTCCACCGTCATCGGCACCGGAATGCCGTTAGCGCCGCGTGGGCCGATCAGGTTTTCCATCAGCTGGCCTCTCTCATATGACGGGTAATATCGATGCGGTCCGACGGCAGCAGGCATTTCTGCCGTTTGCAGTCCGGGCAGGTTTCAAAGCTTTCGCGATGATGCTCCGCGCGGGCATCACCGTTGTGCTGCAACAGCGCGATGGCGTAGTCGATCTCTTTTTGTACGGCAAACGGGCGTTTGCAGACACGGCAGTTGCACAGCGCGAAACGCGACTGCTGCAGAAAATCCTCTTTCTTCCAGACCGCCAGCTCGTACTCCTGCGAAAGACGGATCGCCACCGTCGGGCAAACCTCCTCGCAGCGGCCGCAGAAAATGCAGCGCCCGAGGTTGAACTGCCAGGCCAGCTCGCCCGTTTTCAGATCGGTTTCCACCGTCAGGGCATTTGACGGGCAGGCGTTAACGCAGGCAGCACAGCCGATGCACTGCTGCGGGTTGTGCTCCGGCTTGCCGCGAAAGTTTTTATCGACCGGCACCGGCTCCAGCGGATAGCGGCTGGTCACCGTCCCGGTTTTGATCACTTTTTTGATGAAGGTAAACATGTTGACTCCTGCTTATGTGCTGCCTGTGCTCCGCACCCCGGATCTCTCATCAAAAAGAGGGTCAGGGTGAGGGCATCAGCCTGCACAAAATCCCCTATTTCAGCGGCGAGTTCTTACGCTCGATGCTGTAGCGCTCCAGCTCTTTGTACGGCACCACCTGGCTTTTCTTCTTGCGCACATCCACCACCGTCATGCGGTCGGTGCAGGAGTAGCACGGATCGAGGCTGCCAATGATCAGCGGCGCATCGGATACCGTATTGCCGCGCAGCATGTAGCGCAGGGTTGGCCAGTTGGCGTAGGTTGCCGCACGGCAGCGCCAGCGGTAGAGCTTCTGGTTGTCACCGGTCATGCTCCAGTGGATATCGTCTCCACGCGGGGCTTCGGCAAACCCCAGCGCAAAGCGGTTTGGAATGTAGGTGAAGCCCTCAACCATCAGCGGACCGCCCGGCAGATTATCCAGACCGAAGTCGATCATGTTCAGCGCGGTGAAGACCTCGTTGATACGCACCTTCAGACGCGAAATAACGTCGCAGCCCTGCTCGCTGTGCACGGTCATAGGCAGCAGGCCGTAGCCGACGAACGGATGATCGGCGCGGGTATCGCGGGCGTGGCCGCTGGCACGAACCATGGGGCCAACGTTACTGAAATCGCGGGCGATTTGCGGATCCAGCCGGCCAATACCGACGGTACGCTGCTCAATGTTCGGCGTGCTGAGCAGCATATCCACCAGCTCCTGAACGTCGCGACGCATCTGCTGCGCCAGCTGGCGGGTCTGGATCATGTCATCTTTCAGCAGATCGCGACGAATCCCGCCGATCAGGTTCAGACCGTATGTTTTACGCGCCCCGGTCAGGATCTCCGCCATCTTCATGGAGGCTTCACGTACGCGGAAAAACTGCATAAAGCCGGAGTCAAAACCGACAAAGTGACAGGCCAGACCGAGGTTCAGCAGGTGCGAGTGCAGACGCTCCACTTCCAGCAGGATGGCGCGGATCATCTGCGCGCGTTCCGGCACCACAATCCCCATGCCGTTCTCCACCGAGGTGGTGTAGGCGGTACTGTGGGCAAACCCGCAGATGCCGCACACGCGGTCAGAGAGGAATGTCACTTCGTTATATCCCATCCGGGTTTCCGCCAGCTTTTCCATCCCGCGATGGACGTAGAACAGGCGGTAGTCGGCATCAATAATATTCTCGCCGTCGACAAACAGGCGGAAGTGGCCCGGCTCGTCAGACGTGACGTGCAGCGGGCCTATCGGCACCACATTGTTCTTTTTGCTGCCGAGCTCATTGATGAACGCGTAAGTCTCGCTGTCGGTGGTCGGGGCCGGACGCTGACGGTAATCCATGCTGTCTTTACGCAGGGGATAGAGTTCGTCTGGCCAGTCGTCCGGCAGCACCAGACGGCGCTCATCCGGAAGCCCAACCGGGACCAGACCATACATATCGCGCACTTCACGCTCGCCCCAGACGGCGGCGGGCACGCGCGGGGTGACAGACGGGTATTCCGGTTTGTTGGGATCCACTTCGACACGCACGGTGAGCCAGCACTTCTCGCCCTGCTCCATCGACATCACGTAGTAAACCGCATAGTTTCCGCACAGCTGACGCTCGTCGTTGCCGAACAACACTGACAGCCAGCCACCCTGCTGGTAGTAGAGAAACTCCACCACTTCCGGCAGGTAGTTCACTTTCACGGTCACCGTTATCTGGTCTTTGGTTTGCCAGGACTCCTCCAGCACCACGCCCGGGAAGGCCTGGTGCAACGCGGCGAGATACTGCTGACCTTTCTTTTCTTCAGACATAAAAACTCTCTTTAATCACGCCACCAGCAAGGAGACGAACGCTAAAAATGCAAAACCAAAACCGGCCCAGGTGATGCGCGACGTCGCCACAAAACGCAGACGCGCCATGCTGTTCTCAAACAGGGCAATCACCAGCACGCCGACAAGTAGCTTGAGCGCGACAACGACCACCGCCAGCACCAGGCCGGCCGCGGAAAAGTGCGTCATCTGCCCCCACGGGAAGAAGACACCGACAAACATCTGCAGCACCACCAGCTGTTTGAGGCTGATGCCCCATTTCAGCACCGCAAAGCCGTAACCGCTGTACTCGGTCAACGGACCTTCCTGCAGCTCCTGCTCCGCTTCCGCGAGGTCGAACGGCAGTTTGCCCATCTCGATAAACGTCGCGAAAGCGCAGGCGCAGAGCGCCAAAAGCAACGGAAGGGAACGGTCCACGGGCCAGTGATACACGGTATGAGTGATAAAGCTGATATGGGTTGACCCCGCGACCTGCGCAGCGACCCACAGGCCGAGCAGCAGGATCGGCTCAACCAGCACGCCGAGCATGGCCTCGCGGCTGGCACCAATCCCGGTAAACGGGCTGCCGGTATCGAGGCCGGCAATCGCGAAGAAGAAACGCGCGATAGCGAAGAGGTAGATAAGCGTAATGAGATCGCCCAGCACCGGCAGCGGCGACCCGACGGTGACGACCGGTAACGCCGTGGCGATGGTGAGCATGACGCCAGCCAGCACAAACGGTGTCAGGCGAAAGACCCATCCTGCCGCGTCCGGGGAAACGCTCTGACGTCCCATCAGCTTGAACAAATCACGGTACTCCTGGAGTACACCAGGCCCGCGACGGTTATGCATCCGGGCACGCGCCACGCGGCTCACCCCGGAGAGCAACGGCGCCATGGCAAATAGCACCAGCGCCTGAAGTATTGCCAGTAACAGACTCATGTCAGGCTCCTCGTGAAATCACAATCACAACCAGTACCGCCAGCTCGATCAACGCCAGTCGGCGGAACAGCACGGGCACGGCAGCGCGCTGCCAGCCCGGCACCCACCCCACCGGGTTAAGCCAGTCCCGCAGTTTCAGCACCGCGGCAAAGTTCTCTTTGACCGGCATGGCAAAGCCGTGCGCTGTGATCACCATGGATTGCTCGTGTGCGTAACCGCAAGCCCAGGCGGTACCGCGTGCGCGGGAGGAGAGACGGTCGCGTCTGAAGAACAGCATCAGCATGAACGGCAGCAGCGGCGCGGCAATCAGCAGCAGCGCAATCATCGGCTGGGACACCGTGGTATGCGCCGTGGTGAGCGGCAGAGGAATGGCGTTACCCAGCAGCGGCAGAAGCCACGGGGCGGCCACCCCGCCCGCGATGCAGCACAGCGCCAGCGCGACAACGCTCGCCCCCATCAATGCCGGTGCACAGCAGGCGTTTTCGGCCTCACGCGTGCGCGGTGCACCCAGGAAGGTCACGCCGTAAACTTTAGCCATACACATCACCGCCAGCGCACCGGTTATCGCCAGCCCAACCGCCAGCAGCGGGCCGAGCAACCGGGCGATAAACACTTCGCTCTGACCGAGTGCGAAGAAGGACTGATAGATAACCCACTCACCGGCAAAGCCGTTCAGCGGCGGCAGCGCAGCCATTGCCATCAGCCCCACCAGCATGCACAGAGAGATAACGGGCATTTTTTTGCCGATGCCGCCGAGTTTTTCGATATCGCGATGACCGGTGCGGAACCAGACGCTACCGGCCCCGAGGAACAGAGTGCTTTTAAACAGGCTGTGGTTGATCAGGTGATACAGGCCGCCGATAAAGCCGGCCGCAATCAGCGCCGGTTGATTGAGCGCCAGCCCGGTAACGCCTGCGCCAATACCCAGCAGAATAATGCCGATGTTCTCAAGGGTGTGGTACGCCAGCAGACGCTGGATATTGTGCTCCATCAGGGCGTACAGGCCGCCGACGAAGGCGGTGATCATCCCGGCGACCAGCAGCACAACGCCCCACCACAGCGGTGGCTGCCCACCGGTGAGCGTTATCGTCAGAATGCCGAACAGACCAACCTTCATGACAACCGTCGAGAAGAGCGCTGCGGCAGGCGCGGAGGCATGTGCATGTGCCTGTGGCACCCAGCCGTGCAGCGGGATAATCCCGGCCAGCAGGCCAAAGCCGATCACGCCAAGGAGCCAGACATCATTCCCCAGCGACTGACCGTTAAGGGCGGAGAAGTCCAGCGTGCCGAAGCGCTGCCACACCAGCCAGCAGGCCAGTGCCAGCAGCAACGTGCCAAGACGCCCCAGCGCAAACCACAGTTTGCCGGAGGTGCTACAGCCCGTAAGGAATACGCCGCACAGCGCCATGATCTCGGCCATCACCACCAGCGCGCCGAGGTTGCTGGCAGTCACGGTACAGACCGCCGCGGCCATCAGCAGATTGACCAGCAGACCGTTGGGCTGGGTGTGCTGATGGCGGTGCCAGTCAATATTAAACAGGCTGATAAACACGCCGCACAGACCAAAGGTCACCAGCCAGATGGCATTCAGCGGCGTAATTTCAACGGTGTGCCGTATCAGCGGCATCACCGCTTCGACGGATTGTCCGCCTGTTAACACGAGGCCACCGGCCACCAGCGTCATCACGCTGCCAACCGCCCCGCCGATACCGGCTATCCAGCCGCTCAGGGTTTTATGGAAAGAGAAGATCAAGGCCAACACAGCGGCGGCGGCAAAATAGGCCACCGCGCTGGTAATCATCATCACCGCGTTCATTTCGCCCCCTCGTTCAGCGCCTGAAGCAGAGAAAGATCGCCGAAATCACTGTTAATGGTCAGCTCACGCTTACGTTTACTGGTGCGAACGATGTCGCGAATATTGACCAGAATCAGCGCCTTCGTCGGGCAGGTGCGCACACAGGCTGGCCCTTGTTCATCAAAGCTGCACAGGTCGCATTTGACCGCAACGGCACGCACGCCGGGAACCCAGTCAAGCAGCGTGCTCACCTTCGCCGGCGCAGGTGGCGCTGGCGGCGCTTTCGGGGAGTTGGCATTCGCCGGGATATGCAGCGGACGGCTGCCGGAAAATTCAATCGCGCCGAACGGGCAGGCAATGCCGCACAGTTTGCAGCTCACGCACAGACTTTCATTCAGCTGCACCGCCCCCTCGACACGGGTGATGGCATTAACAGGACAGACTCCCGCGCAGGGGGCATCTTCACAGTGGTGGCAGAGCTGCGGCGCAGACTCTTTTTCATTACGCATGACGCGCAAGCGCGGCATGGACTGTAGCCCGTGCTGACGGTGCGTTTCCGAACAGGCCGCCTCACAGGTTCGACAGCCAATACAGACCGTCGAGTCAGCAATTACAAAACGGTTCACCGGGTCATCCTCTGGTGATAGTCATTTTTGACGAAAAACTGTCTTGTCGACACTTCTCGACACGCAATGGTCAGGCCACGTTCGCTGAGGTATTTCCATCCATCAGCTGTTTCAGGTTGACCGGGAGATCGTGTTCAACAGCGGCGTACAGGCCGTTATAAACCGGCGCGATTTTTTCCAGATAGTGCTCCAGCACCTGCTGGCGATCGCGGTTACTGACGTGACCATCGACCATCCCGTCGGCCATCAGCTGCGCCTTCGCAATACACTGTTTTTCACCTTCTTTTGTTTCGACGTAGTACTCGATGGTGTGGCTGTTGAAGGTGTCTGCCAGGGTGACGTTTATCGTGAAATGGCCGAAGAGCACAAAGCGCATATCCCCCTGCGCTGCACAGCTCATGGCGTGGTGAAGACGGGCTTTTGACAGGGTGATGCCCTGAACCAGAGAGTTGCAGTAAAGGTGCCACTGCTCCTGTAACTGCTGATGGCGCTGCGCAATGTAATCCGCTTTTTCGCTAATTTCCCAAATAGTCATAAAAGGTATCCGGTTAATGGAGATAGCGGCTGTTAAGCAGATTCCATGCCAGTTTTTAATGCATTGATTTTTAACTATTTTAATCAAAAGAAGCGTGTCAATCGCGCCGTGTCGACGTGTCATTTCGACAGCATTGACATCGTCACGCCTTAACAAAAATCAAGCTGGCACCGTTATTGCATTATCGGGGCAATTCATTGAGGAGGCGTCATGCACGAAATCACCCTCTGCCAGCGGGCCGTCGAGTTAATTGAACAGCAGGCGCGGGCAAACAATGCAAAACGCGTCACCGGTGTCTGGCTACAGGTCGGGGCCTTTTCCTGCGTTGAAACCAGCGCCCTGACCTTCTGCTTTGAGCTGGTGTGCCGCGGCACGCTGGCGGAAGGCTGTGAACTTCATATTGAAGAACAGCAGGCGGAGTGCTGGTGCGCGCAGTGTCAGCAATACGTCACTCTGCTTTCATCGAAGGTTCAGCGCTGTCCGCAGTGCCAGAGCAGCGAGCTTCGCATCGTGGCGGATGACGGCATGCAGATCCAACGTCTCGAAATCGAGAAGGAGTAAAATATGTGTAGTACCTGCGGTTGCGCTGAAGGCAACCTGTATATAGAAGGGGATGAACACCGTCCTCACGCCGCGTTTCGCTCCGCACCCTTTTCACCTGCCCCTCGTCCTGCAGCGGCATTAACCGGTATCACCTTCGCCCCCCAACACTCCGCTGCGGGCGACCTGCATTACGGGCATGGCGTCGCCGGTACCCACGCGCCGGGGCTCAGCCAGCGTCAGATGCTGGAGGTGGAAATCAACGTTCTGGATAAAAACAACCAGATTGCAGCACGCAACCGCGCCCGCTTTGCCACGCGTAAACAGCTGGTCCTGAACCTGGTCTCCAGCCCCGGCTCCGGCAAAACCACGCTGCTGACACAAACGCTCCACCGCCTGAACGGGCGCATCTCCTGCGCGGTCATCGAAGGCGATCAGCAGACGGTGAACGACGCCGCGCGTATACGCGAAACCGGCACGCCCGCCATTCAGGTTAATACGGGTAAAGGCTGCCATCTGGATGCACAAATGATTGCCGACGCCACGCCGCGCTTGCCGCTGGCGGACAACGGCATCCTGTTTATTGAGAACGTGGGCAACCTGGTCTGTCCGGCCAGCTTCGATCTCGGTGAGCGACATAAGGTCGCGGTGCTCTCGGTGACCGAAGGTGAAGACAAGCCGCTTAAATATCCGCATATGTTTGCCGCCGCTTCGCTGATGTTGCTGAACAAAGTTGACCTGCTGCCGTACCTGAATTTCGACGTGGATAAATGCATGGCCTATGCCCGTGAAGTGAACCCGGAGATTGACATCATGCTGGTGTCCGCCACCCGCGGTGACGGGATGGACGCCTGGCTGAACTGGCTGGAGAGCGAACGATGTGCATAGGCGTCCCCGGACAAATTCACGCCATTGACGGGAATCAGGCCCGCGTTGAAGTGTGCGGCATATTGCGCGACGTCGACCTGACGCTCGTCGGCAGCACCGACGAAACCGGCGCCTCACGCCTCGGTCAGTGGGTGCTGGTGCACGTGGGGTTTGCCATGAGCATCATCAACGAAGCGGAGGCCCGCGACACGCTTGATGCCCTTCAGAATATGTTCGACGTGGAGCCGGACGTCGGGGCATTGCTGTACGGCGAGGAGCGGTAAACCATGCGCTACGTTGATGAATATCGCGCGCCTGAGCAGGTGATGCAGCTGATTGAACATCTGAAAACACGGGCGGCACGGCTGAGCTATACCGCCGAAAAGCCGCTGCGTATTATGGAAGTCTGCGGCGGGCACACGCATGCCATCTTTAAATTTGGCCTCGACCAGCTTCTGCCGGAAAACATCGAGTTTATCCATGGCCCCGGCTGCCCGGTGTGCGTCCTGCCGATGGGACGCATCGACGCCTGCCTTGAGATAGCCCACCAGCCTGACGTGATTTTCTGTACCTTTGGCGATGCGATGCGCGTGCCGGGCAAAAACGGCTCGCTGCTGCAGGCAAAAGCCCGGGGCGCGGATATCAGGATCGTGTACTCGCCGATGGACGCCCTGACGCTGGCCACCCATAACCCCGGTCGCAAGGTCGTCTTTTTCGGACTTGGTTTTGAAACCACCATGCCCGCCACGGCCATCACGCTGCAGCAGGCCAAAGCCCGCAACATTGATAACTTTTTCTTTTTTTGCCAGCACATTACGCTCATTCCGACGTTACGCAGCCTGCTTGAAGAGCCGGACAACGGAATTGACGCTTTTCTGGCGCCGGGCCATGTCAGCATGGTTATCGGGACGGCGGCCTACGGCTTTATCGCTGAACAGTTCGAACGGCCTTTAGTGGTGGCTGGTTTCGAACCTCTTGATCTACTGCAAGGCGTGACCATGCTGGTTGAGCAGAAAATAGCAGCCCAGAGTGCAGTAGAAAATCAGTACCGCCGTGTCGTCCCCGACAGTGGAAATGTGGTGGCCCAGCAGGCGATAGCCGAGGTATTTAGCGTCGAGGGCGACAGCGAATGGCGTGGTCTGGGGCTGATTGCAGAGTCCGGCGTGCGCCTGACGCCAGCATACCGGTCGTTCGACGCCGAAGCCCACTTCCGCCCGCAGCCGCAACAGGTGTGTGACGACCCGCGGGCCCGCTGTGGCGAAGTGCTCACCGGCAAATGCAAACCCCATCACTGCCCGTTATTTGGCAACACCTGTAACCCGCAAACGGCTTTTGGCGCGCTGATGGTCTCTTCCGAAGGGGCGTGTGCCGCGTGGTATCAGTATCGCAATCAGGAGTCTGAAGCATGAATACGGTTGAAATGGCACACGGCAGCGGCGGCCTGGCGATGCAGCAGCTGATTAACCGTCTGTTTATGGACGCGTTTGATAACCCCTGGCTGGCGGAACAGGAGGATCAGGCCCGCATTGACCTCTCTACCCTGACCGCGCAGGGCGACAGGCTGGCCTTTTCCACCGACAGCTACGTGATTGACCCGCTGTTCTTCCCGGGCGGTGATATCGGCAAGCTCGCGGTCTGCGGTACGGCAAACGACGTGGCCGTCAGCGGTGCTGTTCCGCGCTTTCTCTCCTGCGGCTTTATCCTTGAAGAGGGGCTGCCGATGGAGACGCTCTCTGCGGTCGTCAGCAGCATGGCGCACACGGCACGCGAGGCGGGTATCGCCATCGTCACCGGCGACACCAAAGTGGTCCAGCGTGGCGCAGCCGACAAACTGTTCATCAATACCGCCGGCATGGGGGCGATCCCTGCCGACATTCACTGGGGCGCGCAGCAGCTTGCCGTCGGCGACGTGCTGATCGTCAGCGGATCGCTGGGCTGCCACGGGGCGACGATCCTGAACCTGCGTGCAGGCCTGGGGCTGGACGGAGAATTACGCAGTGATTGCGCGGTACTGACCCCGCTTATCCAGACCCTGCGTTCCCTTCCAGGCGTGAAAGCCCTGCGCGATGCGACCCGCGGCGGGGTTAACGCCGTGGTACATGAGTTCGCGGCGCGCTGCGGTCTGGGTATCGAACTCACTGAACGCGCGCTGCCCGTTAAGCCTGCCGTTCGCGGCTTGTGCGAACTCCTCGGGCTCGACCCGCTAAACTTTGCAAATGAAGGCAAGCTGGTCATTGGCGTGGAGCGCGCGGCGGCCGAATCCGTACTCGAACAGCTGCGGGCACATCCTTTCGGGAAAGAGGCCGCGCTGATTGGTGAAGTGGTTGAGCGCAAAGGGGTGCGCCTGACCGGGCTGTATGGCGTCAAGCGGACGCTGGATCTGCCGCACGCGGAACCTTTACCCCGCATTTGCTAGAACCGCGCCAAAAGCGGTCAGCACTGACTTTCTCTTTTTTGCCAGTTTCTATTGGAAAGCAATATGCCGTATACACCGATGAGCGATCTTGGACAGCAGGGCCTGTTTGACATTACGCGCACGCTTTTACAGCAGCCCGATCTTGGCGCGCTGAGCGATGCCCTGACGCGGCTGGTCAGGCAATCAGCGCTGGCAGACAGCGCCGCAATTGTGCTCTGGCATAGCGCAAGCCATCGCGCGAGCTACTATTCAACGCGCGACAATGGCAAAGCGTTTGAGTACGAGGATGAAACCTACCTCGCTCATGGTCCTGTCCGGCGTATTCTTTCCCGCCCGGAGGCGCTGCACTGCAATTTTGAGGAATTCCGCGAAGCGTGGCCGATGCTGGCGCAGAGTCAGTTATACCCGCCTTTCGGCCACTACAGCCTGCTGCCACTGGCGGTGGAAGGGCATATCTTCGGCGGCTGCGAGTTTATTCGTCACACCGACCAGCCGTGGAGCGAGGCGGAATACGAGCGTCTGCACACCTTTACCCAGATTGTGGCCGTGGTCGCAGAGCAAATTCAAAGCCGCGTCACCAATAATGTGGATTATGACCTGCTGAGCCGCGAACGTGACAATTTCCGGATTCTGGTGGCCATCACCAACGCGGTGCTTTCGCGCCTCGATATGGATGAGCTGGTCAGCGAAGTCTCAAAAGAGATCCACCACTATTTCAAAATCGACGCCATCAGTATTGCGCTCCGGGGGCACCGGAAAGGCAAGCTGAACATCTACTCCACCCACTATCTTGATGAGGCAAACCCCGCCCACGAACAGAGTGAAGTGGATGAGGCGGGCACGCTCTCTGAGCGGGTATTTAAAAGCAAAGAGATCCTGCTGCTCAACCTCAACGAGCAGGATGCGCTCGCGCCTTATGAGCGGATGCTGTTTAACACCTGGGGGAATAAAATCCAGACGCTGTGCCTGCTGCCGCTGATGTCCGGCAATACTATGCTTGGTGTTCTGAAGCTGGCGCAGTGTGAAGAGGGCGTCTTTACCACCGCCAACCTGAAACTGTTGCGCCAGATTGCCGAGCGTATCTCCATCGCACTGGATAACGCGCTGGCCTATCAGGAGATCCACCGTCTGAAAGAACGGCTGGTGGATGAAAACCTGGCGCTGACGGAACAGCTCAATAACGTGGACAGCGAGTTTGGCGAAATCATCGGCCGCAGCGATGCCATGTACAGCGTGCTGAAACAGGTGGAGATGGTGGCGCAAAGTGACAGTACGGTGCTGATCCTCGGTGAAACCGGCACCGGTAAAGAGCTGATTGCCCGTGCGATCCACAACCTCAGCAACCGTAACAGCCGCCGCATGGTGAAGATGAACTGCGCCGCTATGCCCGCAGGCCTGCTGGAAAGCGATCTCTTTGGCCACGAACGCGGCGCGTTTACCGGTGCCAGCAGCCAGCGCCTGGGCCGTTTCGAGCTGGCGGACAAAAGCTCGTTGTTCCTTGATGAAGTGGGTGACATGCCTCTGGAGCTGCAGCCCAAACTGCTTCGCGTCCTGCAGGAGCAGGAGTTTGAACGTCTTGGCAGTAACAAACTTATCCAGACAGACGTCCGGCTCATTGCCGCCACCAACCGCGACCTGAAAAAAATGGTCGCCGACCGCGAGTTTCGAAGCGACCTCTATTATCGCCTGAACGTCTTCCCAATCTGCCTGCCGCCCCTGCGTGAACGGCCGGAAGATATCCCTCTGCTGGTCAAAGCGTTTACCGCCAAAATAGCCCGCCGGATGGGCCGCAACATCGACAGTATCCCCGCCGAGACGCTACGTACCCTCTCCTCGATGGAGTGGCCGGGTAACGTCCGTGAACTGGAAAACGTCATTGAACGTGCGGTATTGCTGACGCGCGGTAACGTACTGCAACTCTCCCTGCCCGAAGTTTCCCTGCCTGAAACCCCGGTTACAGCCACCGACGTGGCGCAGGAAGGTGAAGACGAATATCAGCTGATCATGCGCGTGCTGAAAGAGACTAACGGTGTCGTGGCCGGGCCGAAAGGTGCCGCCCAACGTCTGGGGCTAAAACGCACCACGCTGCTCTCAAGGATGAAGCGTCTGGGGATTGATAAAGAGAGCCTGGTGTAGCGTCATTCTGGCTGAGATCCCGCATGCAGGCGTTGGGATACGGTTGTCAGCGAAGCGCCTGAACGGTTACTTTTTCGGGCGATACTTTTCCGGTAATTCCGGTACCGGGCGACGGTCATCCATCAGGTGGCGTACCGTCAGGATGGGATGACGCCATAACATGCGTGGTCCAGCCCAGCGCATCACCTGCTTCATCTCTTCGCGCCTGGCAGGCTGATAGCAGTGAACAGGGCACTGTTTACAGGCGGGTTTTTCCTCACCAAAAACGCATTTATCCAGGCGCTTATTGGCATACGCTTTCAGCGCCTGATAATGCCCCTCTTCCTGCGAAGCCTGAGGACACTGTGTTTCATACAGCGCGATCATTTTCGCGATCGTCTCTTTCTCACGTGCAATGCGTTTTCCGGACATAACGGCTCACCAGACAATAAAGTGCATTTATAATACGCCTTTCAGATACTGATTTCAGGTGTTGCATTCTGTTTTCTGAAGGCTGATTCCAGTATTAAGCCCACGCCTGCAGTAAATCACTGGTATTTTATACAGCATCAGAAATGACCCTTGTCCACGTTGTCCGGAGGCCGTATGCACGAGATCGCTATCACCAAATCCTATCGTCATTTGAAAGTGGGATATTTCAGAAAGCGTCATGAAGACCGTAACACCAAGATACCCAAACGCTACAGCGTGCATGCGGCGCTGAGCTTAAAGGGCGACTGGCTTGAAAAAGCGGGGTTTACCACCCATTCGCAGGTCAGAGTGGGGGTTGAGCATGGAAAAATTGTCATTGAGTTAGTGCAGGAAGGCACCTCGTAAAGCCGCGACATTTTTCTGCGCCGTACCTTTTTTTCATGCGACAATAGAAGGAACTAACGGCCACTGAGCCGCCCAAAGCGTATTATTTTCAAAGAAATGGACATCATAACTCCATGAGCACAATCGACAATTTCGACGCACATACGCCGATGATGCAGCAGTACCTGAAGCTGAAAGCACAGCATCCGGAAATCTTGCTGTTTTACCGTATGGGCGATTTTTACGAGCTATTTTATGACGATGCCAGACGTGCGTCGCAGCTGCTCGACATCTCGCTGACCCGGCGTGGCGCATCTGCAGGCGAGCCCATTCCCATGGCCGGTATTCCGCATCACGCGGTAGAAAACTACCTTGCGAAACTGGTGAATCAGGGTGAGTCAGTCGCCATCTGCGAACAGATCGGCGATCCGGCAACCTCAAAAGGGCCGGTTGAGCGCAAAGTCGTGCGCATCGTCACGCCTGGTACGATCAGCGACGAAGCCCTGCTGCAGGAGCGTCAGGATAACCTGCTGGCAGCACTGTGGCAGGACGGCAAAGGTTTCGGTTATGCGACGCTGGATATCAGCTCCGGACGTTTTCGTCTGAGCGAACCGGCAGATCGTGAAACGATGGCGGCTGAATTGCAGCGCACGAACCCGGCAGAACTGCTCTATGCCGAAGATTTTGCCGAGATGGCGCTGATTGAAGGCCGCCGCGGTCTGCGCCGTCGTCCGCTGTGGGAGTTCGAAATTGATACCGCGCGCCAGCAGTTGAATCTGCAGTTTGGCACCCGCGATCTGATTGGCTTTGGTGTGGAAAACGCCCCGCGCGGACTGTGTGCCGCGGGTTGCCTTCTGCAGTACGTCAAAGATACTCAGCGCACCACCCTGCCGCATATCCGCTCGATCACGATGGAGCGTCAGCAGGACAGCATCATTATGGATGCCGCGACGCGTCGAAATCTGGA
Source organism: Enterobacter sp. SORGH_AS_0287 (assembly GCF_031453695.1). Lineage (NCBI taxonomy): Bacteria > Pseudomonadati > Pseudomonadota > Gammaproteobacteria > Enterobacterales > Enterobacteriaceae > Enterobacter > Enterobacter sp. SORGH_AS_0287. Next base: position 4,589,094 of record NZ_JAVIZW010000001.1, on the reverse strand, counting down.
GATCACCCAGAATCTGGCCGGAGGCGTGGAAAACACCCTCGCTTCCGTCCTCGACAGCACGGTGACGCCGATGGGCAGCCGTATGTTAAAACGCTGGCTGCATATGCCCATTCGCGATACCGACACGCTTACCTGTCGTCAGCAGACGATTGCCGCGTTGCAGGATCGCTACAGTGAACTGCAGCCCGTGCTGCGTCAGGTCGGCGATCTGGAACGTATTCTTGCGCGTCTGGCACTGCGTACGGCACGTCCGCGCGACCTCGCCCGCATGCGTCATGCCTTCCAGCAGTTGCCGGAATTGCGCAGCCTGCTCGCCGATGTGGATAGCGCGCCGGTGCAGAAACTGCGTGAAACCATGGGTGAATTTAGCGAGCTGCGCGAGCTGCTCGAACGCGCCATTATTGACGCACCTCCGGTTCTGGTGCGTGACGGCGGTGTAATTGCCCCGGGGTACAACGAAGAGCTGGATGAATGGCGTGCGCTGGCCGACGGTGCCACGGACTACCTGGATAAGCTGGAAATTCGCGAGCGCGAACGCCTTGGGCTCGATACCCTCAAAGTGGGCTATAACGCGGTTCACGGTTACTACATTCAGATCAGCCGTGGACAAAGCCATCTGGCCCCCATCCACTACGTGCGCCGCCAGACGCTGAAAAACGCTGAGCGTTACATTATCCCTGAACTGAAAGAGTATGAGGACAAAGTTCTCACCTCGAAAGGCAAGGCGCTGGCGCTGGAGAAACAGCTGTATGAAGAGCTGTTCGACATGCTGATGCCGCACCTTGCAGACCTGCAGTCAAGCGCCAGCGCGCTGGCAGAGCTGGACGTGCTGGTCAACCTGGCAGAACGCGCTGAAACGCTGAACTACACCTGCCCGACCTTTACCGATAAACCCGGTATTCGCATCACCGAAGGCCGTCATCCGGTTGTGGAACGGGTGCTGAACGAGCCGTTCATCGCCAACCCGCTAAGCCTGTCGCCGCAGAGAAGAATGCTGATCATTACCGGTCCAAACATGGGCGGTAAAAGTACCTATATGCGCCAGACGGCGCTTATCGCCCTCCTCGCCTATATCGGCAGCTACGTTCCTGCGCAAAAAGTGGAGATTGGCCCTATCGACCGTATCTTTACCCGTGTCGGGGCAGCGGACGATCTGGCCAGCGGTCGCTCAACCTTTATGGTGGAGATGACCGAAACCGCCAATATTCTGCATAATGCGACCGAATACAGCCTGGTGTTAATGGACGAAGTCGGGCGCGGAACATCAACCTATGATGGTCTGTCACTGGCATGGGCCTGCGCTGAAAACCTTGCCAATAAGATCAAGGCAATGACGCTGTTCGCAACCCACTATTTCGAGCTGACACAGTTGCCAGAAAAGATGGAAGGCGTGGCAAACGTCCACCTCGATGCGCTGGAACACGGCGATACCATCGCCTTTATGCACACCGTACAGGATGGTGCCGCGAGCAAGAGCTATGGTCTGGCCGTGGCCGCGCTGGCGGGGGTTCCCAAAGAGGTGATCAAACGTGCGCGCCAGAAATTGCGTGAGCTGGAGAGCCTGTCACCGAATGCCGCGGCCACGCAGATTGATGGCACGCAAATGTCGTTGCTAGCCCCGGCAGAAGAGACGTCACCGGCCGTTGAGGCGCTGGAAAATCTCGATCCGGACTCGCTCACGCCGCGTCAGGCGCTGGAGTGGATTTATCGCCTGAAAAGCCTGGTGTAGTCTGCACCCGGTGGCGCAATGCTTACCGGGCCTGCCGGGAAGTAGCGATATCTGAAACAAACAGGCCGGGTAAGGCGAAACCGCCTCCCGGCTTTTTTTTAGCGCTTATCGTCGGCCAGTAACGGCGGGATCGTCGGTACCTGAGGTGCGTCATCGATATCCTTCTGCGTCATGCGAAACGCTTGCGGATAATGATCGCGGTGGGTCCGGCGTAGCGGCTCCGTGTCACGCCAGGTATACAGACAATGCTGGCACTGATAGACAGTCCAGACCCCTTTCACCGGTGATGTTGCCATCACCTCAATATGCTCATCAGCACAACGTGGACATATCATCTTTTCCTCCTTATTGGCGTGCAGCCAGCATCGCAGTCAGTTTTTCGGCCCAGGCCTTGGTTTCAGGTAAATCCTGTACCGGCTGGCTGAAGTGGCCCCGGTTGTCGGGTGCAACAGGCGTGGTGGCATCAATAATCAGTTTGTCGGTAATGCCTGCCGGGCTGGAGCCCGGGTCCAGTTCAAGCACCGACATATTCGACAACTGCACCAGATCGCCCGCCGGGTTCACCTTCGAGGACAGCGCCCACATCACCTGCGGCAGGTTGAACGGGTCAACGTCTTCATCCACCATAATCACCATCTTCACATAGCCCAGGCCGTGCGGCGTGGTCATAGCACGTAAGCCGACTGCACGGGCAAAGCCACCGTAGCGTTTTTTGGTGGAGATAATCGCCAGCAAACCGTGGGTATACATGGCATTGACCGCCTGCACTTCCGGAAATTCTGCTTTCAGCTGCTGGTAGAGCGGTACACAGGTAGCCGGGCCCATCAGGTAGTCAATTTCGGTCCACGGCATGCCGAGGTAGAGGGATTCAAAAATGGGTTTTGTGCGGTAAGACACTTTATCAATACGCACCACCGTCATGTTACGGCCACCAGAGTAGTGCCCGGTAAACTCACCAAAGGGTCCTTCGATTTCGCGCTTGCGGCCTTCAATCACCCCTTCCAGAATGACTTCAGATCCCCACGGTACATCAAAGCCGGTCAGCGGTGCCGTCGCAATGGGATAGGGGCTTTCGCGCAGCGCACCGGCCATCTCATACTCAGATTGATCGTATTTCAGCGGCGTCGCGCCCATAAGTGTAATAATCGGATCATTGCCAAGCGTAATCGCGACCGGCAGATCTTCACCGCGCTCTTCCGCTTTATGCAAATGCAGGGCGATATCGTGCATCGGAACCGGTTGCAGACCCAGCTTGCGTTTTCCCTTCACTTCCATGCGATAGATACCGACGTTCTGCTTGCCGAAGTTATCCGCATCAAGCGGATCGCGCGAAACGACGCACGCTTTGTCGAGGTAAAAACCGCCGTCACCGTCGTTCAGACGGAACAGCGGCAGGATGTCGAAAAGGTTAATGCCTTCACCCTCCACCGTATTTTGAGCCCAGGCGGGATCTGCACGGCGCTCTGGCGTGACGGGGAATTTATCCCAGCGGCGAATAAACTCATCAATCTGTTTTTTGACGGGGGTGTTCGCGGGCAGTCCCATAGAAATGGCGTGATTCTGCCAGGAACCAATGGTGTTCATTACCACCCGGGCATCGGTAAACCCGCGAATATTATCGAACCACAGCGCCGGTGCGCCGTCACCAATACGGCCTGTGGCATTGGCTGCCGCGGCCAGGTCCGGTTCTGCATTCACCTCTTCTTCAATTTTTAGCAGTTGCCCTTGCTCATCGAGCGCCTGCAGGAAGCTTCTCAAATCATCAAATGCCATCTTTATTCTCCTGTGAAAAATGTTTTGCTTCCCGCAACCCGTTCCAGCGGCGCGCTTTTTTGTGCTCCAGACCAAACTGGTCGAGCACGCGGGTCACAATGTGATGGGTGATATCGTCGGCGGTCTGCGGGTGGTTGTAATACGCGGGCATCGGCGGCACCATTGCCACGCCCATACGGGACAGTGCGAGCATATTCTCGAGATGAATGGTGCTGAGCGGGGTTTCACGAGGAACCAGCACCAGTTTGCGCCCCTCTTTCAGCACCACATCTGCCGCACGGCCCACCAGTCCTTCGGCGTAGCCTGCGCGAATGCCTGCCAGGGTTTTCATACTGCAGGGAATGACGATCATGCCGTCGGTGCGAAACGAGCCGGATGAGATAGTGGCAGCCTGATCGGCCGGGCTATGGACAACATCGGCCAGCGCAGCCACATCCTGTGCGGTGTAGGGTGTCTCCAGCTCAATGGTGGTTTTTGCCCATTTCGACATGACCAGATGGGTCTCCACCGCCGGCATGTCACGTAATGCCTGCAGCAACGCTAGGCCCAGCGGCGCGCCCGTTGCACCCGTCATTCCAACTATCAATCTCATTCAGCACCTCAATTAATTCGTTCGCATACGAACATGTTAGGTACGTTACTCCCGGATCCTGTTTCTGACAACATTGTTCGTACACGATCACATTAATTGCTAAAAATTGCCGCGTTAAAATCCTGGGCAAGAGCGGCTATCATAGGGAGAGAATTTTTCGTCGGAGTGTTCATGGAACTGAGACAAGAGGCGTTTCACCTGTTACGCCAGCTTTTTCAACAGCATACTGCCCGTTGGCAACATGCATTGCCGGAACTGACCAAACCGCAGTACGCGGTATTGCGGTCTATTGCCGAAAATCCGGGGATTGAGCAAGTTGCGCTGACAGAAGTGGCGGTCAGCACAAAGGCGACGCTCGCGGAGATGCTGAGCCGCATGGAGGCGCGTGGACTGGTAAAACGCGAGCACGATCCGGCGGACAAGCGCCGTCGTTTCGTCTTCCTGACGCCGGAAGGTGAAGCGCTGCTTGCCAGCTGTAAACCGCTCGGCAATGACGTGGACGAGGCGTTTTTAGGGCGGCTGAGCAACGACGAGCGGGCGCAATTCTCCGCACTCGTCAAAAAAATGATGCGCGACTAGTTAACCCGGGTGCGCATAAAGTCGATAAAGGTGCGCACTTTCGCAGGCACATGCGTGGCATCGGGATAAACCGCATAGATGCCCTGCCGCGCAAAGGTATATTCCGGTAAAACCGACACCAGCTTGCCGTCATCAAGCGCATGGCGCACCAGCCACGCCGGCAACAGCGCCACGCCACATCCCGCGAGCGCAAAAGCCATCAGCGCCTGAGCACTGTCCGCAAACAAACGCGGTGCTTTTTTAATTTCCAGCGTGGCGGGCTCACCGCTGGCATCGTTCACCTGCCCGCGCAGCGGCGAGGCTAAGCGCTCATGAATAATCCAGTCAGCTTTCGCCAGCTGTTCAAGCGATTCTACAGGATGGTTACGCAGCCAGCCGGGCGTCGCTACGGGGAAAATAGTGAACTGCGTTATCAATGCCGCGTGGTAGCGTGAATCGGCAAGGGTTCCCAGCCGGATGGCGACATCAAAGCGCTCTGAAATCAAATCGGCATGCAGTGAAGACGAAACGTGACGCACGCGAAGGTCCGGGTGTTGCTGGCTAAACTCAGCCAGTAACGGGACCACAACCTGCGAGCCGTACTCCGGTGTGGTGGTGATCCGCAACTCCCCCGTAAGACCTGCATGGTTTGCACGGACGTCGTCCTTCAGGCGTTCCGCGTCCTTTAAAAGCGCGACGCTCCGTTGATGGAAAAGCCTCCCTGCCTCGGTTAACGTCAGTCGACGGGTGGAACGCAGCAACAGGGTGACACCCAGTTCATCTTCCAGCTGGCGGATATTGAAGCTGACCACCGCTTTTGTCAGCCCCATTGCCTCTGCTGCGGCGGTGAAACTCCCGGTATCTGCGACGGCGACAAACATCGCGGTACGCTGCAAATTAATCATTGTCAGCCCTATTACTGTCAAAAATTTTTTGACAGTATATCGCGCTTTATAACGTTTATCCGTACCTCCCTGCCCGATACGATACGCCCCTCACTGGAGGTGCCGCCATGTCGTATCGCAGCAAAGTCGCCGTTGTCTATCTGCTGGGCTTTTTTCTTGATTTAATTAATATGTTTATCGCCAGCGTCGCTTTCCCGGCAATGGCTCAGGCGTTCAACGCCACGCCCTCATCGCTTGCCTGGGTCAGTAACGGCTATATTGCCGGTCTGACGCTCGTCATCCCCTTCAGTACCCTGCTGACGCGCAGGCTCGGGCCGAAGCATGTCATTCTGCTTTCGCTTTTTCTCTTTAGCGCCGCCTCCGTTGCGGCAGGTTTGTCATCCTCACTTGAGAGCCTGATTGCCTGGCGAGTGCTGCAGGGCATGGGAGGGGGTTTACTGATCCCGGTCGGACAAGCGCTGACCTGGCAACAGTTTAAACCCCATGAGCGTGCCAGGCTCTCCTCAGCGGTCATGCTGGTTGCATTGCTTGCGCCTGCATGCTCACCCGCCGTGGGGGGAGTGCTGGTTCAGGCACTCAGCTGGCGATGGATATTTTTTGCCACAACGCCTGTCGCCGCCGTGACGTTTTTCCTGGCCTGCGTGTGGCTTAAGAATGAGAGCCCCCCCGTGAAAGCGAGCAGGCTGTTAAACCTGCCCCTGCTGGCCGACCCGCTGCTGCGTTTTTCCATGCTTGTCTATTTGTGCGTACCCGGCATGTTTATTGGGGTGAACGTCACGGGGATGTATTATCTTCAGAGCGAGGCGCACATGACACCTGCCGCAACGGGGATGCTGATGCTGCCATGGTCTCTGGCCTCGTTTATGGCGATCACCGCGACCGGACGTTATTTTAACCGCGTGGGTCCCCGGCCTCTCATTGTCGTGGGTTGCCTGTTACAGGCGCTGGGCGTTTTACTGCTGTTTAACGTCAGCCCGACTACCACAGTGTTGTTACCTGGCGTCGCGTTTACGTTAATGGGCGCGGGCGGCAGTCTTTGCAGCAGTACGGCGCAAAGCAGCGCATTTTTAACGACGGCGCGCGACGATATGCCTGACGCCAGCGCGCTATGGAATCTTAATCGTCAGATCAGTTTTTTTGCCGGGGCATTCCTGCTCTCGCAGGTGCTGAACCTGACACTGGCGTTTTTCACGCCGCTCGCCGCATGGCACGGGATGTTTAGTGTTGCTGCGGCCATCACATTACTGCCCGTCGTGTACGTCTTTCGTCTTAACAACACGCAGGTGCTTTCAGAGGTGCAACAGGAGAAACCATGACCCATTTCGAACAGGACATTATCGACGTTCACGTTATGCTGGAGAACTGGTTGGGTAAGGGCGAAGGGGATGTTGACGCCCTGCTTGCCCACTTTCAGCCGGATTTTATGATGCTCACCCCAGGTGGCGTCCATTTTGACTATAACGCGCTTGTCGGTTTCCTGGACCTTCAGCGCGGCAGCCGTCCTGGTCTGGAGATTGTTCTTGATGAGATAACGACGCTACAGACGTGGGCCAACGGCGCAGTGCTTCACTACCGGGAAACGCAAACTCGCCCGGATCAGCCCGTCAATGTGCGCTGGTCAACCGCCGTGCTCAATCAGAAGGATGGCAAGATAACGTGGCGTTTGCTGCACGAAACGGCACAACCGTAACGCAAAAGAAAAAGGCCCGTCTCACGACGGGCCTTTTTTGATGAAAGATTGCTTATTCGCGGAACAGCGCTTCGATATTCAGACCTTGTCCCTGCAGGATTTCACGCAGGCGACGCAGACCTTCAACCTGAATCTGACGAACACGTTCACGGGTCAGGCCAATTTCGCGGCCGACGTCTTCCAGTGTTGCAGCTTCATACCCCAGTAAACCGAAACGACGTGCCAGCACTTCACGCTGTTTGGCGTTCAGTTCGAACAGCCATTTGACGATGCTTTGTTTCATGTCATCGTCCTGCGTGGTGTCTTCCGGACCGTTGTCTTTTTCATCGGCCAGGATGTCCAGCAGCGCTTTTTCGGAGTCGCCACCCAACGGGGTGTCAACGGAGGTAATGCGCTCGTTGAGACGCAGCATACGGCTTACGTCATCAACCGGTTTATCAAGTTGTTCGGCGATCTCTTCCGCGCTTGGCTCGTGGTCCAGTTTATGGGACAACTCGCGCGCAGTACGCAGATAGACGTTCAACTCTTTGACGATGTGAATCGGCAGGCGAATCGTACGGGTTTGGTTCATAATCGCCCGTTCGATGGTCTGACGAATCCACCAGGTCGCGTAGGTTGAGAAACGGAACCCGCGTTCCGGGTCAAACTTCTCAACTGCGCGGATGAGACCTAAGTTGCCCTCTTCAATCAGGTCCAGCAGAGCCAGACCTCGATTGCCGTAACGACGGGCAATTTTCACGACCAGACGCAAGTTACTTTCAATCATGCGACGGCGCGAGGCAACATCACCACGCAAAGCACGACGTGCGAAATAGACTTCTTCTTCGGCCGTTAACAGTGGGGAGTAACCAATCTCCCCAAGGTAAAGCTGAGTCGCGTCCAGTACACGCTGTGTGGCGCCCTGCGATAACAGCTCTTCTTCAGCCAAATCGTTATCACTGGGTTCCTCTTCTACTAAGGCTTTTTCATCAAAAGCCTCTGCTCCGTTCTCATCAAATTCCGCATCTTCATTTAAATCATGAACTTTCAGCGTATTCTGACTCATAAGGTGGCTCCTACCCGTGATCCCTGAACGAGACACCCTGGCTGGCATGCCCCGTCAACTTATCGCTGCGGCAAATACTGCAGCGGGTTTACGGATTTCCCCTTGTAACGAATTTCAAAATGCAAGCGTGTAGAACTGGTGCCGGTGCTACCCATGGTAGCGATTTTTTGCCCCGCCTTAACTTCTTGTTGTTCCCGGACCAGCATTGTGTCGTTATGGGCGTAGGCACTCAGGTAATCATCGTTATGTTTGATGATAATAAGATTACCGTAACCGCGCAGAGCGTTACCGGCATATACAACACGACCGTCTGCGGTCGCGATAATAGCCTGTCCCTTATTCCCTGCGATATCGATCCCTTTATTTCCTCCCTCGGAGGAAGAGAAGTTTTCGATAACCTTGCCGTCAGTTGGCCAGCGCCATGCAGAAATTGGCGAACTGGAGGTCATACTGCTGGCAGTCGGTTCAGTAGAGCTAACCACAGGTGCCGTAGTCGGTGCTGTGACAACAGTCGCAGTCCCTTTATTATTCGGCAACATTTTGTTAGCAGTCTGATCACCTGAATCCTCAGAATACGTAATTACCGGTTGTGAAGCAACCACCGTGGTGGATTTTTGTGCAGGCTTAACGCTGTTATTTTGCGCAGTGACATCGGCCGCTGAAACGGTGTTGCCAGGCGTGAGCGGCGTACCCGTCGCATTGCCCACCTGGAGCGTCTGGCCGACTTCCAGACCATACGGGGCCTGGACGTTATTACGCTGCGCCAGGTCACGGAAATCGTTCCCGGTGATCCACGCAATATAGAACAACGTGTCGCCGCGTTTTACGGTATAGGTGCTCCCACCGGTATAGCTACCTTTCGGAATGTTCCCATACTGGCGGTTATACACTATGCGGCCATTTTGAGTCTGCACAGGGTGTTCCACTGGCTGAACCTGTGTTGGCTGCGTAACAGGAGGCTGCATTGGCTGAATGGGCGGATTTTGTTGTGCCGCAGCAGTGCCCATTTTAGGCGGAGGCGTGATCAACATTCCGCTGGACGTGTTACCCGAGCTGCTGGATCCCCCCACGGAACTGACGGGCGCAGGTGCATTATTAGAACTTGTACAGCCTGCCAGCCAGAGCGAAACCAGTGATAATGCCGCAACACGGCTGATGGTGAATTTAGGGCTTCCCGCGCTCATTTATCCCCCAGGAATGTGTTAACTACCAGTGACTTAAAATTTACCGTGATGACACGAATCTTTCGCGCCACACCATACGCTGAATTTGCCTTAATAACCCTGGATAATTCTGAGTCTCAGGCCAACTCCCCCTTTACCAGAGGAACAAAGCGCACGGCTTCCACGGTATCGATAATAAACTCGCCGCCACGCCGACGAACGCGCTTCAGGAGCTGTTGCTCGTCCCCGACAGGCAGAACAAGAATGCCGCCTTCATCCAGCTGCGATAACAGAGCAGCGGGAATTTCAGGTGGAGCAGCCGTCACGATGATCGCGTCAAACGGGGCGCGTGCCTGCCAACCCTGCCATCCATCACCGTGTCGTGTCGAAACGTTATGTAAATCAAGTTGTTTCAGGCGACGACGCGCCTGCCACTGCAAACCTTTAATACGCTCAACGGAGCAAACATGATGCACCAGATGCGCCAGGATCGCGGTTTGGTACCCCGACCCGGTGCCAATTTCCAGCACGCGCGAATGGGGCGTGAGCTCCAGCAGCTCCGTCATACGCGCCACCATGTAAGGCTGTGAAATCGTCTGGCCCTGCCCGATAGGCAGCGCCACGTTTTCCCACGCTTTGTGTTCAAACGCCTCGTCTACAAATTTCTCACGCGGCACCTGGGCGAGCGCGTCGAGCACATGCTCGTCGCGTATCCCCTGAGCGCGTAGCTGTTCCAGAAGAGTTTGTACACGTTTGCTTACCATTGCGCGTTCACTCCTGCGCGATCCAGCCAACCCGACACCACATCATGCGCACTATACGCGGTTAAATCTACATGCAGCGGCGTAACCGAGACATATCCTTCATCAACGGCGGCAAAGTCGGTATCCGGTCCGGCGTCACACTTGTCGCCAGGAGGACCAATCCAGTAAAGCGTATTGCCACGCGGATCCTGCTGCGGGATCACCTGGTCAGCCGGGTGTCGGCTTCCGCAACGCGTTACGCGAATGCCTTTGATTTCACTCAACGGCAGATCCGGCACGTTAATATTGAGGATGCGCCCGGTACGCAGCGGCTCGCGATTGAGCGCCCGCAGGAGAGAACAGGTCACCGCTGCCGCCGTGTCGTAGTGCGTGTGGCCGTTTAACGAAACGGCCAGCGCAGGGAACCCCAGATGGCGCCCTTCCATGGCGGCGGCCACGGTTCCGGAGTAAATCACATCGTCGCCAAGATTGGGCCCGGCGTTAATACCGGAGACGACGATATCCGGGCGCGGGCGCATTAGCGCGTTCACGCCCAGAAAAACGCAGTCGGTCGGCGTGCCCATCTGGACGGCGATATCACCATTTTCAAAGGTAAAGGTGCGAAGCGACGACTCCAGCGTCAGAGAGTTAGACGCTCCACTGCGGTTACGATCGGGGGCCACGACCTGCACTTCCGCAAATTCGCGAAGGTGTTTCGCCAGGGTCTGTATACCCGGCGCATGGATCCCGTCATCGTTACTCAGCAATATTCGCATAATCACCCGACGTGTTGATAAGTTCCCTGACAACACTGGTGGCAAAGCTACCTGCCGGCAGCCAGAAGCGTAACTCGACGGTTACGTCGTCCCACCAGTTCCAGCTCAACTGTTGCGGATAGAGCAGCATCGCACGGCGTGCCGCCTCGACTTTTTCCCGCACCAGCAGTGTTTGTAATGCCTGCATATCAGCGACGGCAGACTGCTCAGCAGCCAGCGCATCGCCCTGCGTACCCCAGTCGCCCGTGCCGGGCAAGGCTGCGGTAATCATCAGCGTTTGAGTATCCACGCGCGACTGCACATCGGCCATTTCTTCAGCCGTTGCCACAAACCAGCTCCCGCGTCCCGCTAATTGTAGCGCATCGCCGACAACAACTTGATTCGCGTCCGGTTTTTTCAGCCGTTCGCTCACAATCTGATTAAACAACGCACTGCGGGCCGCCGACAACCAAAAACTGCGTTTATTCCTGTCGCGAACCGGGGCATCGCTTTGCGCCCAGCGCAGTGCGCCGAGCAGGTTGCTGCCGCCGATACCAAAGCGCTGTGCGCCAAAATAGTTTGGTACGCCGCACGCATTGATAGCGTTCAGGCGTTTTTCCACATCGTCACGGTCCGAAATCTCACGCAGTACCAGCGTAAAATGGTTGCCCTTCAACGCGCCCAGACGCAGTTTGCGCTTATGGCGTGCGTATTCCAGTACCTTACAGCCCTCAAGCTCAAATTTGCTTAAATCAGGCATCGTATTACCCGGCACGCGCGCGCAGAGCCACTGTTCGGTGACGGCGTGTTTATCTTTCTGCCCGGCAAAGCTCACTTCGCGGGCATGAATTTTGAGGAATTTTGCCAGCGCATCGGCCACAAAACGGGTATTGCAGCCATTTTTCAGAATGCGTACCAGGATATGTTCGCCTTCGCCATCCGGCGCGAATCCCAGGTCTTCCACCACAACAAAATCTTCAGGGCTGGCTTTCAGCAGCCCGTTCCCCTGCGGTTTACCGTGCAGCCAGGTCAGGTTGTCGAAGTCCGTCATTGGCTTGCCTTCACCAGCAGCGCCACGGCCTCACAGGCAATCCCTTCACCACGACCGGTAAAGCCCAGTTTCTCTGTCGTCGTCGCTTTGACGTTAACATCATCCATGTGGCAACCCAGATCTTCTGCAATGAACACGCGCATCTGCGGGATATGCGGCAGCATTTTGGGGGCCTGAGCGATGATCGTCACATCCACGTTGCCGAGGGTGTAGCCTTTCGCCTGAATACGACGCCAGGCTTCACGCAGCAGCGCACGGCTGTCCGCACCTTTGAAGGCCGGGTCAGTGTCCGGGAACAGCTTACCGATATCGCCCAGTGCCGCAGCACCCAGCAATGCATCGGTCAGGGCATGTAATGCTACGTCGCCATCAGAATGCGCAAGCAGCCCTTTTTCATAAGGAATGCGTACGCCGCCAATGATAATTGGGCCTTCTCCGCCAAAGGCGTGTACATCAAAACCGTGTCCAATTCGCATTATGCCTTCTCCTGATGGGTCGAACGGGTAAGATAAAATTCCGCGAGCTGTAAATCTTCCGGACGCGTCACTTTTATATTATCAGCGCGTCCTTCAACCAGCTCAGGATGGAAACCGCAATACTCCAGCGCCGAGGCTTCGTCCGTGATGGTCGCACCTTCTTTAAGCGCACGCGTTAAGCAGTCGTGAAGTAATTCGCGGGGGAAAAATTGGGGGGTCAGCGCGTGCCATAAATCGACGCGCTCAACGGTGTGCGCGATAGCTTGCTTGCCCGGCTCAGCGCGCTTCATGGTGTCGCGTACCGGGGCGGCAAGAATACCGCCTACCCGGCTGGTTTCGCTAAGCGCCAGCAGGCGCGCAAGGTCATCCTGATGCAGGCACGGACGGGCAGCGTCATGGACCAGAACCCATGGTGCATCACCGGCGGCCTGAATGCCCGCCAGCACGGAATCGGCACGCTCGGCGCCGCCGTCAACAACGGTAATCTGCGGATGATTTGCCAGCGGTAACTGCGCGAAACGCGCATCACCCGGGCTGATAGCGATAATCACGCGCGTCACCCGCGGATGCGCCAGCAGCGCCGCCACAGAGTGTTCGAGGATCGTTTTATCGCCAATAGAGAGGTATTGCTTGGGACATTCTGTCTGCATGCGCCGGCCAAAACCCGCAGCCGGCACCACGGCGCATACGTCCGAAAAAGTTACTGCCATGTCGTAATCCTGGGCCTGATTATCGATTGTTTTGTGCTGAGCCCTGATTGCGTTTAGACGCATCCGGAACCAGACGATAAAAAGTTTCGCCCGGCTTAGTCATACTGAGTTCATTGCGTGCGCGTTCCTCAATCGCCTCTTGCCCACCATTGAGGTCATCAATTTCAGCAAAGAGTTGATCGTTTCGCGCCTTAAGTTTGGCGTTTGTTGCCTGCTGAGCCGCGACGTCATCGCTTACCCGGCTATAGTCGTGCAGTCCGTTTTTACCGAACCACAGCGAATATTGCAGCCAGATCAGCAAAGCCAGCAACAGCAGCGTTAGTTTACCCATCCTGCCCCCTGAAAAACGGCATCATCATCCCAAAACGCCCCCAGATCTTTTTGCCGGGGTAACAGAGATGCCGCAACATCGCGGGCAAATGTACCACATTTTTTCCGCAGAATCGCCTTGCTCAATATCGTCACACAGTTGTTTACGGTTTGAATTATGGCTGAAGTTAGCCCATGAGCCACAAAAATAACAGACCAAACATCAGAACCACCGTCACAATCGTGACCACGGTACTGTAAAGGAGTTTGCCATTAAGCAGCGAGTGCAGCGCAATACCGACGACAACCGCCACAGGCATCAGCGCCAGGAAGAAAGGCCAGGTATAGAGAAAGAAGAACAGCGTATTACCGCCATAGATAAGAAAAGGGATGCCCAGGGCCAGCAACCACGAGACGAAGCCGACTATGGCCCCAGGAAAGGACCAGGTCGTCTCGTCGTCGGTCGCTAACGGCTCCGACCCGGTGGTAATAATGTAGTTCTCACTGTTGCGCATAGCTGATCCTGTGACCGTGACTGATCGTTCGGGAAGACAGCTCCCGAACGATACCGTCTCAGGATCTGATAATATCGTCCCGTCTGAGCAGGTCTAATAATTGGCTTACTAAATTTGTTACCAATTGTTGACCTTCCAGGTGAATTTCAGGCGATTCAGGCGCTTCGTACACCGAGTCAATGCCGGTGAAGTTTCGCAGCTCTCCCGCACGCGCTTTCTTATATAGCCCTTTGGGATCGCGCGCTTCGCAAATTTCCAGCGGCGTATCAACAAACACTTCGATAAAGCGATCCTGCCCGACGCGCTCGCGCACCATCTGGCGTTCGGCACGATGCGGTGAGATAAACGCGGTCAGTACCACTAACCCGGCATCCGCCATCAGGCTGGCCACTTCCCCCACCCTGCGAATATTCTCTTTACGATCGTCGTCGCTGAAGCCCAAATCGCTGCACAGGCCGTGGCGCACATTGTCGCCATCCAGCAGGTAGGTACTGACCCCCTGCTGGTGTAGCGCCTCTTCCAGCGCGCCCGCTACCGTGGATTTACCAGAGCCGGATAGCCCGGTAAACCACAGTACCACGCCACGATGACCGTGAAGTTTCTCGCGCTGCGCGACGGTGACCGGATGAGGATGCCAGACGACGTTCTCATCATGGGCGGCCATTACTTGCCTCCCAGCAGATCGCGCGCACCCCAGTGCGGGAAGTGCTTACGCACCAGCGCATTCAGCTCCAGCTCAAAAGCGCTGAACTCAGAGGCCACCGTAGCCTGTTCATTTGGCTCACGCACCATACCGGCACCCACGGTCACGTTGGAGAGGCGATCGATAAAGATCAGCCCACCCGTTACCGGGTTCTGCTGGTAGGGATCTAGCACCAGCGGCTCGTCAAAGGTCACGTCGACCAGACCAATGCCATTCAGCGGCAGTTCGGTGACGTCGCGCTGGGTCAGGTTATTGATGTCCACCTGGAACTGGATACCGTCCACGCGGGCACGGGTTTTCTTACCCGCGATTTTAATGTCGTAGCTCTGACCGGCGCTCAGCGGTTGTTCAGCCATCCACACCACATCAACGGAAGCCCCCTGCACCGCTGCCAGCGTCTCCTGAGCGTCCACCAGCAGATCGCCGCGGCTGATATCAATTTCATCTTTCAATACCAGCGTGACCGCTTCACCCGCACCGGCTTGCGGCAGATCGCCATCAAAGGTGACGATACGGCTGATGGTGGATTCCACACCAGACGGCAGAACTTTAACGCGCTGACCGACCGCCACGGTGCCCGACGCGATAGTGCCGGAGAAACCGCGGAAATCAAGGTTAGGACGGTTAACGTACTGAACCGGGAAGCGCATCGGCTGGGTGTCGACCACGCGCTGGATCTCCACGGTTTCCAGCACTTCGAGCAGCGTCGGGCCGCTATACCACGGCATGTTCGCGCTCTGGGAAGCCACGTTGTCGCCTTCCAGCGCAGAGAGCGGCACAAAGCGAATATCCAGGTTACCCGGCAGCTGTTCAGCAAACGTCAGGTAACTCTGGCGGATCTCATCAAACTTCTCTTCGCTGAAGTTCACCAGATCCATTTTGTTGACCGCCACCACCAGGTGTTTGATCCCCAGCAACGTGGAGATAAAGCTGTGGCGACGAGTCTGATCCAGTACCCCTTTACGGGCGTCAATCAGCAGGATCGCCAGTTCACAGGTAGACGCACCGGTCGCCATGTTACGGGTGTACTGCTCGTGCCCCGGGGTGTCGGCAATAATAAATTTGCGCTTCTCGGTGGAGAAATAGCGATACGCCACATCAATGGTGATGCCCTGCTCGCGCTCGGCCTGCAGGCCGTCCACCAGCAGCGCCAGGTCGAGTTTCTCGCCCTGGGTACCATGACGTTTACTGTCGTTGTGCAGGGACGAGAGCTGATCTTCGTAAATCTGACGCGTATCGTGCAGCAGACGGCCGATCAGCGTGCTTTTCCCGTCATCGACGCTGCCGCAGGTCAGAAAGCGCAGCAGGCTTTTGTGTTGTTGCGCGTGCAGATAAGCTTCTACGCCGCCTTCATTGGCAATTTGTTGAGCAATGGTCGTGTTCATGGCGGCTCCTTAGAAATAACCCTGACGTTTCTTCAGCTCCATGGAGCCTGCCTGGTCGCGGTCAATCACGCGGCCCTGTCGCTCACTGGTGGTCGACACCAGCATCTCTTCAATGATCTCCGGCAGCGTCTGCGCACTGGACTCCACTGCACCGGTCAATGGCCAGCAGCCGAGGGTACGGAAACGCACCATCTGTTTTTTGATCACTTCGCCTGGCTGCAGGTCGATGCGATCGTCATCGATCATCATCAGCATGCCGTCACGCTCCAGCACCGGACGTTCAGCGGCCAGGTACAACGGCACGATCTCGATATTTTCCAGATAGATGTACTGCCAGATATCCAGCTCGGTCCAGTTGGAGAGCGGGAACACGCGAATGCTTTCGCCCTTGTTGATCTGGCCGTTGTAGTTATGCCACAGCTCCGGACGCTGGTTTTTTGGATCCCAGCGGTGGAAGCGGTCGCGGAAAGAGTAGATGCGCTCTTTCGCACGGGATTTTTCTTCGTCACGACGTGCGCCGCCGAAGGCCGCGTCAAAACCGTATTTGTTCAGCGCCTGCTTCAGCCCTTCGGTTTTCATGATGTCAGTGTGTTTGGCACTACCGTGCACGAACGGGTTAATGCCCATCGCCACCCCTTCCGGGTTTTTATGCACCAGCAGTTCGCAGCCGTAGGCTTTTGCCGTACGGTCGCGGAATTCATACATTTCACGGAATTTCCAGCCGGTATCAACGTGCAGCAGCGGGAACGGCAGCGTACCCGGGTAAAACGCTTTACGCGCCAGGTGTAGCATCACGCTGGAATCTTTACCGATGGAATACATCATCACCGGGTTAGAGAATTCGGCTGCCACTTCGCGGATAATATGGATACTTTCCGCTTCGAGCTGCCGCAGGTGAGTAAGTCGTTTTTGGTCCATAACCGTTCCTTAAGCCAGATTCACCACAGAGGAGCCAAACCCCTCTGAGTCTGTTGTATGTTGAAACCAGGCGAGTGTGCTGTGCAGGTGCACCACTTCCCCTACCACGATAAGCGCGGGCATAGGGGCCTCTTTCGCCAGGGTGGCAAGATCCTGTAGCGTACCGATAGCCACATGCTGATCGACGCGCGTGCCGCGAGAAATTACGGCGACCGGCGTGGTTGCCTCTCGACCGTGTTGAATAAGTTGTTCACTGATGTCCGCCGCCTTCATCGTGCCCATATAGATAGCCAGCGTCTGACGACTCTGGGCCAGATGCGACCAGTCAAACGGGGTGCTGTCCGCCTTGTAATGGCCCGTGACAAAGGTCACGCTCTGGGCGTAATCGCGGTGAGTAAGCGGTATACCGGCGTAGGCCGTCACTGCGGAAGCCGCCGTGATACCCGGGACGACCTGGAACGGCACGCCCGCTTCAGCCGCCGCCTGCAGCTCTTCCCCGCCGCGACCAAAGATAAACGGGTCGCCACCTTTAAGCCGCACCACCGTTTTGCCCGCTTTTGCCGCCGCCACCAGCATCTGGTTGGTGTCATGCTGCGGTACAGAGTGCTCGCCCGCCCGTTTGCCAACGCAGATTTGTTCTGCGTCACGGCGAATCAATTCGCGCACCCCGTCGGTGACCAGATGGTCATAGAACACCACATCGGCATCCTGAAGCACCTGCAGGCCGCGCAGGGTCAGCAGCCCGGCATCACCCGGCCCCGCACCGACCAGAATGATCTCGCCGCCGCTACTGCCAGGGTTATCCAGCTCATCTTCGAGGATCTGCTGCGCCGCCGTTTCATTTCCGGCATGCATCAGGCTGGCAAATCGACCGCGGAACACGCGCTCCCAGAAGCGACGGCGTTCCGTCACGCTGTTCAGGCGCGTTTTCAGATGGTTGCGCCAGAAGCTCGCTTTCTCCGCCATCCGCCCAAGGCTGGTAGGCAAAAGCGCTTCGATTTTTTCCCGCAGCACGCGTGCCAGCACCGGCGCGGTCCCGCCGGAGGAGATGGCCACCAGCAATGGCGAACGGTCAACAATCGACGGGAAGATAAACGAACACAGCGGCCGATCGTCCACCACGTTCACCAGACGGTGACGGGCCTGAGCCGCCTCTGAAATACGGCGGTTGAGCTCACGATTATCGGTTGCCGCAATCACCAGCACCACGGTGTCGATTTGCGACTCGTCGAAATCCGCCTCGTCGACTACCCGTACCTGCGCCCCCGCTCGCTGCAGAAACGCGATTTTGCGATCGGCAACCTCACCGGTGCCGACTACCAGCACAGGTCTGTCTTTTATCGCGGCAAAAAGGGGCAGATAGTCCACAAGCTACAACTCACTAACAACAAGGAATAGTGGGACTATAGGGGGCGGCTTAGATCGAATGAAATTACGAATTGGAATGAGTAGTTACTCAATGGAATAACGCCGTGGAAAAGCAAAGATCAAAAAGTGCTTAACACGCGAATTTTCGGGCATTTAAGAGCAATTCAAATTGTGTATGGTCGATCACAGTTTCATACTAGGCGGGTTAAAATTTTGCTCTGTTTTTAAGGACTCACTATGTTTTCCGCAACGCGCCACCGTATCGCTGCCCTGGCGCTCGGCGTTTGCTTTATCCTTCCGGCCCAGGCAAAAAATCAGCCCTATGGTGAAATCGCGAATATGCAGGCGCGGCATATTGCGACCGTCTTTCCGGGTCGTATGACCGGCACGCCAGCGGAAATGCTTTCCGCCGATTATATTCGCCAGCAATTTGCTGACATGGGTTACCAGAGCGATATCCGATCGTTTCACAGCCGCTACGTCTATACCTCGCGCAATAAAACAAAAAACTGGCATAACGTGACCGGCAGTACGGTCATTGCGGCCCATGAAGGTAGCGCGGCGGAACAGATCATTATCATGGCGCACCTGGACACCTACGCGCCAATGAGCGACGCCGATACCGACAATAATCTCGGCGGGCTGACGTTACAGGGGCTGGACGATAACGCGGCGGGTCTGGGTGTGATGCTCGAACTGGCAGAGCGAATGAAAGACATTCCAACCCAATACGGGATCCGTTTCGTTGCCACCAGCGGTGAAGAAGAGGGAAAACTTGGCGCGGAGAATCTCCTGAAACGCATGAGTGCCGAGGAGAGGAAAAATACGCTGCTGGTGATTAACCTCGATAACCTGATCGTCGGCGATAAGCTCTATTTCAACAGCGGACAGAGTACGCCGGGTACCGTGCGTAAACTGACGCGCGACCGCGCGCTGGCGATTGCCCGCAGCCATGGGGTGTATGCCACCAGCAACCCGGGCGGGAATCCCGATTATCCTCGCGGAACTGGCTGCTGTAACGATGGTGAAGTGTTCGATAAAGCGGGCATTCCTGTTCTGTACGTGGAAGCCACTAACTGGATGCTGGGTAAGAAAGACGGTTATCAGCAGCGGGTGAAATCGAAGGCTTTCCCGGACGGGACGAGCTGGCATAACGTGCTGCTGGATAATCAGCAGCATATTGATAGCGCACTGCCGCAGCGAGTTGAACACCGCAGTCGGGATGTGGTTAAAGTGATGCTGCCGTTGGTGAAAGAGCTGGCAAAAGCTGGGAAAGCGTAGAACAGAACATGTCCCTCACCCTTTGTAAGAGGGTGAGGGAAAAGGGAACAGAATTTACCCTTCGTGCAATCCGCACTCGCGCTTGAGTCCAAAGAATCGCGTCTCTTCTTCCGCCATGCCCGGTTCCCATTTACGCGTGGTATGGGTATCGCCCACTGACAGATAACCCTGGTCCCAGAGCGGGTGGTATTTCAGTCCGTGTTTTTGCAGGTACTGGTAAACCGTACGGTTATCCCAGTCGATGATCGGCAGCACTTTAAACACCCCGCGCTGAACCGCCAGCACCGGGAGCGTGGCGCGGCTTCCGGACTGCTCGCGGCGTAACCCCGCAAACCAGGTCTGCGCGTTAAGCTCTTTCAGCGCCCGGTTCATCGGCTCGACCTTGTTGATCTCATTGTATTTCTCAATGCCCTCAACGCCCTGTTCCCACAGTTTGCCATACCGCGCCTCCTGCCAGGCCGCGCTTTGCTCCGCGCGGTAGACTTTCAGGTTCAGCCCGAGCTTGTCCGTCAGCTCATCGATAAACTGGTAGGTTTCCGGGAACAGGTAGCCGGTATCGGTCAGGATCACCGGAATGTCCGGACGAATCTGGTTCACCAGATGCAAACTCACCGCTGCCTGAATACCAAAACTCGACGAGAGCACATAATCACCCGGCAGGTTTTCCAGGGCCCATGCCACGCGGCCTTCGGCGTCGAGCTTTTCAAGCTGCGCATTGGTTTCTGCCAGCGCCAGAATGCGATCGACTTTTGGCAGTTCGTTTAGGGCGTTTAGATCGAGTACGGACATAATTACCTCTCGTGTTTACTCCCAGAAATCCCTTGCGGGATCGAGCACCGGGCGAATAATGCCCGCACGCACCGTAAAGTCGCCGAAGCCTTCACCCGCTTCGCGCTCTTTCGCCCAGCGCCCGACAAGCTCGTCGATAGAATCAAGAATTTCCGGCTCGGTGATGTTCTCACGGAACATGCGTGGAATACGCGTTCCGATACGGTTGCCGCCGAGGTGCAGGTTATAGCGACCCGGCGCTTTACCCACCAGACCCAGCTCGGCCAGCATCGCACGGCCACAGCCGTTCGGGCAGCCGGTGACACGCATAACAATATGCTCGTCCGGAATACCGTGTTTTTCCAGAATCGCTTCCACCTTATCGGTGAATGACGGCAGGAAACGTTCTGCTTCCGCCATCGCCAGCGGGCAGGTCGGGAACGACACGCAGGCCATTGAGTTTTCACGCTGCGGCTTCACCGCGTCCATCAACCCATGGTCGCGCGCCAGTTTCTCAATCTTCGCTTTCTGGCTTTCCGGCACGCCGGCAACGATCAGGTTCTGGTTAGCGGTGATACGGAATTCACCTTTATGGATCTTCGCAATTTCCAGCAGACCGGTTTTCAGCGGGCGGCCCGGATAATCAAGAATACGGCCGTTTTCAATAAACAGCGTCAGGTGCCATTTATTGTCGATGCCTTTAACCCAGCCAATACGATCGCCACGTCCCGTAAATTCATACTGACGGATCGGCTCAAACTTAATCCCCGCGCGACGCTCCACTTCCGCTTTGAACGTCTCTACGCCCACGCGCTCCAGGGTGTATTTGGTTTTCGCGTTTTTACGGTCCGTACGGTTACCCCAGTCGCGCTGCGTGGTGACAACCGCTTCAGCCACGGCCAGCGTGTGCTCCAGCGGCAGGAAACCAAACTCGCTTGCGGTGCGGGCATAGGTTTTCTTGTTACCGTGTTCGATGGAAAGACCGCCGCCCACCAGCAGGTTAAAGCCCACCAGCTTGCCATTTTCGGCAATCGCCACGAAGTTCATGTCGTTGGCGTGCAGATCGATATCGTTCTGCGGCGGGATCACCACGGTGGTTTTGAACTTACGCGGCAGATAGGTCTGGCCGAGGATCGGTTCTTCGTCGGTGGTGGCCACTTTTTCCTGATCGAGCCAGATCTCCGCATAGGCGCGGGTGCGTGGCAGCAGGTGCTCAGAGATCTTCTTCGCCCACTCATAGGCTTCGGCGTGCAGCTCGGACTCGTACGGGTTCGAGGTGCAGAGCACGTTACGGTTCATGTCGTTGGCCGTGGCCAGCGCGTCCAGCCCGACAGAGTGCAGCATCTGGTGTACCGGCTTCACGTTCTTCTTCAGAATGCCGTGGAACTGGAAGGTCTGACGGTTGGTCAGACGGATGCTGCCATAAAGGGTATTTTCACCCGCAAACTTATCGATCGCCTGCCACTGTTTCGTGGTGATCACCCCGCCCGGAAGACGGCAGCGCAGCAGCATCGCATGACGCGGCTCCAGCTTCTGTTCTGCACGTTCGGCGCGGATATCACGGTCGTCCTGCTGATACATACCGTGGAAACGGATCAGCAGAAAGTTGTCGCCTTTAAAGCCGCCGGTGAGACCGTCATTCAGATCTTCAGCAATGGTGCCGCGCAGATAGTTGCTTTCCAGCTTCATGCGCTCGGCGTCTGTCAGTTTACCTTCGACCACCAGTGGCCCTGGATGTTTTTCGCTCATTAGTAGACATCTCGCTGATAACGGCGCTCAACGCGCAGCTCACTTAAAAATTCATCCGCCGTTTCGGCATCCATACCGCCGAATTCGGCAATCACTTCCAGCAATGCCTGCTCAACGTCTTTCGCCATGCGATTGGCGTCGCCGCAGACATAAATGTGGGCACCGTCATTGATCCAGCGCCACAGCTCTGCGCCCTGTTCGCGCAGTTTGTCTTGTACGTATACTTTTTCTTGCTGATCGCGGGACCAGGCCAGGTCGATGCGCGTCAGGACGCCTTCTTTGACGTAACGCTGCCACTCAACCTGGTAGAGGAAATCTTCCGTAAAGTGCGGGTTGCCGAAGAACAACCAGTTTTTACCCGGCGCCTCATCTGCAGCGCGCTGCTGCATAAAGGCGCGGAATGGTGCAATACCGGTCCCCGGCCCAATCATGATGACCGGTGTTTCCGGGTTCGCAGGCAGACGGAAGTTGTCGTTGTGCTCGATAAACACGCGCACTTCACCATCTTCCTCCACGCGATCGGCCAGGAAGCTTGATGCCCCGCCCGCACGGGCACGGCCTTCGATGTCATAACGCACCACGCCCACGGTGATATGCACTTCGCTCTCCACTTCGGCCTGCGAAGAGGCAATGGAGTAGAGGCGCGGCGTCAGCGGACGCAGCAGGCCGATTAGCGCATCCGCATCCAGCTGTGCCGGAGAGAAACGCACCATATCGACAATCGGCGTCGTCGCGGCGTAATGCTGCAGCTTCGCCTTATCCCCCACCAGAGGCAGCAGCGATTCACTGCGCGTTAAGGTGGCGTAATTTTCAACGATGTTTGGCGTGTTGACCGTCAGCTCGAAATGCCACTGCAGCGCCTCAGAAAGCGGCTGCGTGTTACCGTCGACGGTGACAGGCTCATCGCCTTTCAGCCACAGCAGTTCGACCAGCTCTTTAACCAGCGCCGGATCGTTCTGGTACCAGATCCCAAGTGCATCGCCCGGCTGGTAACGCAGACCGGAATCACCGAGATCGATTTCAATATGCCGCACGTCTTTCTCAGAGGCGCGACCGGTAATTTTCTGATTAACCGCCAGGCTCGCTGCCAGCGGTGCCTCTTTGGTATACGGGCTGGTGTGAATATCATTGACTGCACCCGCCGCGGTGACGGCAGCCTGCGCTGGCGTCTCTTTTGGCACGCGTGCTTTCAGCACGTCAACGATGCGCGCACGCCATTCAGCGGCGGCGGTCTGGTATTCCACATCCGCATCAACGCGGTCCAGCAGGCGCTCAGCGCCCAGTTCCGCCAGTTTGCTGTCGAAATCTTTACCGGACTGGCAGAAAAATTCGTAGGAGGTGTCGCCCAGGCCAAACACGGCGAACGCCGTCCCGTTCAGTTTTGGGGCTTTTTTCGAGAACAGGAACTTATGCAGGGCCACCGCTTCTTCAGCCGGCTCACCCTCACCCTGGGTTGAAGCCACCACCACCAGCAGTTTTTCGGACGCGATCTGTTTAAATTTATAGTCCCCGGCGTTCACCAGGTTCACGTTCAGTTTGGCGGCCAGCAGGTCGTCGCGCAGCGCTTCGGCCACACGGCGAGCATTGCCCGTCTGCGAGGCAGAAATCAGCGTAATCGCCGGAATTTCTACCGCAGTTGCCGGTGCAGCAGCCACAGCGCCCGGTTGCTGGTTAAGCATTCCCCAGAAATAGCCGGAGACCCAGGCAAGCTGGGTGGGAGAAAAATCAGAGGTGGCAGCCTGAAGGCGCGCCAGTTGCTCCGGGTTCAGGGGAAGCAAATTTGAAGGTGGGGCCTGTGTTGTCATGCGTCGTTATGTTCCAGTAGCCAAGCGGACTTTAAGCGAATAAATCCAAACTGAAGATAAGGTTAACGGCGAGGATAATAACAATTAAAGAAGGGATGGAAATAATAAATAACCAAATGGACTAACCTGTTTTAGTTATCGTTCTTAACGATAAAAACGATTAACTAACGCATTGAAATTTATTAATAAAACGGTAGTCCTTTCTCGTATGCACCACGTTGCGGCAACAGAGCCGTTTTAGTTAATGATAAAAATTGTGCTTTCCGGTACTATGCGGCGGTTTTTTCCGCATTACTGAGAGCAATAATGTCCACCACACTGTTTAAAGATTTCACCTTCGAAGCCGCCCACCACCTTCCGCATGTTCCTGAAGGGCATAAATGTGGCCGTCTGCACGGGCACTCGTTTATGGTGCGTCTTGAGATAACCGGTGACGTCGATCCGCATACCGGTTGGATCATGGACTTTGCCGAGCTGAAGGCGGCATTCAAACCGACCTACGATCGTCTGGATCACTACTATCTGAATGATATCCCGGGCCTTGAAAACCCGACCAGTGAAGTGCTGGCTAAATGGATTTGGGATCAGATGAAACCGCAGGTGCCTCTGCTGAGCGCGGTGATGATCAAAGAGACCTGCACCGCGGGCTGTATCTATCGCGGTGAGTAAAAAAAGCCCGGAATATCCGGGCTTTTTTTTAGGCGATGTTCAGGTACTTGTGCGTCTGCATCGACAGCCGCCAGTTGCGGGCAATACAGGTTTCAATACACAGGCGCGTGGCATCCTCTTTCTGGCTGATAGGCTGCAGCGCGATGATCCGCTGCTTTTCATCCGTCAGCGTGGCGAGCAGTTCATCCAGCGCTTCGATATCACGCACGCGGCCAACCGGGTGTTTGATCTCATCAGCACGCTCCAGCGCCTGAGAGAGTACATCGTAGCCGCCGCGCATGTTAACTTTCGGCGAAACCGTCACCCAGGTGGTGTGAGAACAGCGCACTTCATGCGTGCCGCTGGTTTCAATCTGACAGCTGTAGCCGTTCTTTTCGAGCAGCTCGGTCAGCGGCGTCAGGTCGTGGATGCAGGGTTCACCCCCGGTAATCACCACGTGGCGCGCCGTCCAGCCCTGACGGCCAATGATCGCCAGCAGATCTTCTGCACTTCCCGCGCCCCACTTATCGCTCTCTTTGGTTTTAGCCAGAATGCTAAACAGCGACACTTCCCGATCTGCGAGTTTATCCCACGTATGTTTGGTATCACACCAGGCACAGCCAACCGGGCATCCCTGTAATCGAATAAAGATGGCGGGAACGCCGGTAAAGTAACCCTCGCCTTGCAGGGTCTGGAACATCTCGTTAATCGGGTACTGCATAGTCATCTCAGTTAAGGGGATAAACGATAAGTATCGCAGATCCCCGTCAGATGGTCATGCTCCATCGGTGCTTTGAGCGCCAATCGCTGCCATAAACCGTGCAGTAATTTGCTGTGGACGGGTGATGGCCCCGCCGACAACGACCATAAAGGCACCAAGTTCCAGGCACCTCGCCGCCCGTTCAGGTGTATCAACGTTGCCTTCGGCCACCACGGGAATGTCGACGGCAGCCAGCACCTCTTTCAGAAACGCGCAGTCATTGTCCGGTAGCGCATGGCCTGCGGTTTCTGTCGTATAACCGTAAAGCGTGGTCCCCACACAATCAAAACCCAGCGCCTGCGCCGTCACGGCCTCTTCTGTTGTGGAAATATCCGCCATCAGGCGTACCGACGGGTACCGCGTGCGGATATGCGCGACCAGCGTCGCCAGGTCTTCGCCGCCAGGGCGCTGTCGCGCAGTCGCATCCAGGGCAATGATTTCCGGAGAAACCGTCATCAGCTCATCCACCTCTTTCATCGTGGCGGTGATAAACACCTCACTATCCGGATAATCGCGTTTGATGATGCCGATAACCGGCAGAGCTACCTGCTGCTTGATGGCTTCGATATCCACCACGCTATTGGCACGGATCGCTGCCGCCCCACCCTGCGCGGCGGCCAGCGCTATTCGTGACATAATAAACGCGCTATGCAGAGGTTCATTCTCCAGCGCCTGGCAGGAGACGACCAATTTTCCCTTCAGGTTATCCAGTACAGTTTTCATTACGATAAGATCTCTTCCACTTCGTTTTTAATAATCGTGACATGCGGCCCATAAATGACCTGAACACCGTTGCCGCGGACGATAACGCCGCGCGCGCCGGTCGCTTTCAGCGCCGATTCATTCACTTTGCTGCCATCCTTCACCGTGACGCGAAGACGCGTCGCGCAGCAGTCCACCTCTTCGAGATTGTCTTTGCCACCTAACCCGGCGATCACTGCAACGGCACGCTCGCTCTGCGAAAAGGTCACTTCATCCGCCATCGCCTCTTTCTCACGCCCCGGCGTGGCAAAATCAAAGCGATTAATCAGATAACGGAACGTAAAGTAATAAAGGAAGAACCACGGCACCCCTACCAGCGGTACGAACATCCAGTGGGTTTTGGCCTCGCCCTGGAGAATGCCGAACAGCACGAAGTCGATAAAACCGCCTGAGAAGGTTTGCCCGATAGTGATGTGTAAAATATGGGCGAGCATAAACGCCAGCCCGTCAAACAGGGCGTGAATGACGTACAGCACAGGAGCAACAAAAAGGAATGAGAACTCAATAGGTTCAGTAATCCCCGTCAGGAACGAGGTCAATGCCGCCGAAAGTAACAGCCCCGCGACGCGTTTTTTGTTCTCCGGTTTTGCCGTGTGGTACATCGCGAGGCAGGCACCCAGCAGACCAAACATCATCGTGATGAAGCGTCCGGACATGAAACGCGACGTGCCTTCATAAAACTGGCGTGTTGTCGGGTCGGCAAGCTGGGCGAAGAAGATCCGCTGCGTACCTTCAACCAACTGACCGTTAACGATCTCGCTGCCGCCAAGCGCGGTCGTCCAGAAGGGAAGATAGAAGATGTGGTGTAAACCAAACGGCCCGAGCATGCGCAAAATGAAACCGTACAGCATCGTCCCCAGATAACCGGTGGCATCCACAAGCCCGCCCAGACCGAAGATCAGCTTCTGGAAATGCGGCCAGATGACGGTCATTAATGCCCCGACAAGTATTGCCGCCAGCGAGCTGACGATCGGTACAAAACGTGAGCCGCCAAAGAAACCCAGGAACTGCGGAAGCGCGATCTTATTGAACCGATGATGTAACGCGCAGGTCACAAGCCCGATGACGACCCCACCAAATACGCCGGTTTCCAGCGTCTGGATCCCCAGCGTCATTCCCTGCCCTACGGCACCCGGGTTCTCAAGCGCCAGTTTTCCGGTCAGGATCAGCAGCGCATTGATGGTGGCATTCATCACCAGAAAAGCGAGCAATGCCGCCAGCCCCGCGGTTCCTTTATCATTTTTTGCCAGCCCGACGGCGACCCCGACAGCAAACAGCACCGAGAGGTTGGCGAACACAATCGAACCGGCACTGCTCATAATGGTAAAGATGGCCTGCAGCCACGCAACATCTAAAAACGGGTAGGCCGTGAGGGTATTGGGGTTTGATAACGCGCCTCCAATCCCCAGCAACAAACCCGCCGCGGGCAAGACGGCGATGGGCAACATAAATGATTTGCCAAAGCGCTGCGCTTTCTCAAACCATCCGCCAGAAGAAGCCCCACTGAACATTTGCATCATTTTTTCATCCCCTCGTGTATAGATGAAAATTTTTACCACATTAATTATTAATAGTGAAAATTATCATCAATAACCAGGAGGACGATCATACTTTTTCGAAATGACTGGCATCTTTCCCCCGCTTTCCGCCACACTAGTCGACAGAAGAATGCATTAAGGATCTCGCATGTCAGACCATGAAAACCTGCTGCTGAAGCTACGCCAGGAGGCTTCCGGGTACAGCCCAACACAACGAAAACTGGGTGAGTTTGTCCTCAACGATCCTGCCCGGGTGCTTTACCTGACGATCACTGAGCTGGCGCGCGAAAGTCATACCAGCGAAGCCAGCGTGACGCGTCTTTGCCGCACGCTGGGCTGTAAGGGGTACACGGAATTCAAAATGGCACTTGCGCTGGACATTCAGCAGGGTCAGCCAGAGCGTCAGGCCGGGGATGAAATTGATAGCGTAGTGGAAGAGTCTGTACAGGCTCTGCAGGATACCGCCAGACTGCTCGACAGAGCGCTGCTGGAAAAGGCGGCGCAGGCACTGCATCAGGCGCAGTCAGTCCAGATTTATGGGGTCGCTGCCAGTGCGATCCTCGGCGAGTATCTGCATTATAAGCTGTTGCGCCTGGGCAAACCTGTGCAGCTCTTCAGCGATATGCACCGTGCAGCCATGAATGCGACCACCCTCTCTAAAGCGTCGCTGGTGGTAGCCATCTCCAGTTCAGGCTCAACGCGGGATTTACTTCACGTCGTAAAACTTGCGCGCAAACGTGGCGTCCCCGTGCTGGCGCTCAGCAATACGCCGCGTAGCCCGCTGGCGTCCCTGAGCGATATGCTACTGGTTGCAGCCAAACCCGAGGGGCCTCTTAGCGCAGGCGCACTCAATGCCAAAGTGGGCGTTATGTTGCTGGTCGAGTTGCTTACCCACTCCCTTATTGCAATAGACGGTCATTACGGCGAGGTCAGCCAACAAACCGCCAGCGCAACGCTTCCGCTGTTGCTGTAAAAAACCTTCGCAGGCTATATATCAATAGCCTGCGAGTTCGTTATTTTAAGTGTACTTAAGCATCCGTTAAATTATTTACCGCATCAATGAATGATGTTACAAAGTATTTTTATAATTACATTTTGACTTAATATTCCCACGACACAGGAAGCACATTAATAATATATAAATCAGTAATTTAAAATAAATATCTTTATAAATTGAATTTTCTTCCCTCCTGCAATGTCCAATCTCACCCCCTGAATTCCTTACCTTAAAATAAGCTTAAGAAACGGTAAGGCTGCCCATTTTTTTATTTAAACGCCGTTTACTTTCGCCCGCCTACAATCCGCCTCATCAATCATAATGAGACGGTATCAATGAAAACCTTACTGATTACAGGCGTGACCGGATTTCTGGGTGGTGCAGTACTTGAAAAAATCCTGACCGGCGAAAGCGCCGTAAATTTACTTCTGCTTGCGCGCGCCAGTGACCCGCAAGGTGGGCTGGCGCGAGTGCAGGAGAATATGCGTAAGTTCAACGTGCCTGAGCATGCACTGGCCTCGCTGAGCGTGGAGAATATCCTCATTGGTGATCTCAGCCAGCCGGAAGCCTTCCTGAACGATCCGCGCCTTGAACAGGTGACGCATGTCGTTAACTGCGCGGCCGTCGCGTCATTTGGCAACAACCCGCTTATCTGGAAGGTGAACGTCGAGGGAACCCTGGCGCTGGCGCGCCGCATGGAACGGGTGTCGACCCTACAGCGCTTCCTGCACGTTGGCACGGCGATGTCCTGCACGCCGGAGCAGGATTCGCTGGTCGCCGAAAGTGCAGAATTCAGAGAGAACGCCGAGCATCTGGTGGAATATACCTATTCGAAATCCACCATTGAACAGCTGATGCGCCAGCACTGTCCTGACCTGCCGCTGCTCATCGCCCGCCCGTCTATCGTCGTCGGCCATACCCGTCACGGCTGCACACCTTCAAGCAGTATTTTCTGGGTCTTTAGCATGGGGTTAATGCTGCAAAAATTCATGTGTTCGATGGAAGACAAAATCGATGTCGTTCCGGTGGACTATTGTGCCGACGCGCTGTTAATGCTGCTTACCAGTAATGCACGTTCAGGGGAAGTGGTACATATTTCTGCCGGGGAAGAGAACAGCGTTCGCTTTGCTGATATTGATAAGGCAATGGCGCAGGCGCTGGAGAAAGCCCCTGTCGGAGATCGATACGCCCAGGTGAGTTACGAAACGCTGGTCAGAATGCGCCGCGAACTGAAGGATATTTTTGGGCCGTGCAACGAGCGCCTGATGCTGAAAGCAATGCGTTTATACGGTGCTTTTGCCACACTCAACGTGCGCTTCAGCAATGATAAGCTGCTTAGCATGGGCATGCCTAAGCCACCCCGCTTTACGGACTATATTGCCCGCTGCGTGCAAACCACTCAGGGGCTGACCATTCCGGAACAAATGGCGGTCGATTTTAAATAGCCTAAAAAATGCCAGTCTTGCGACTGGCATTTTCATTTTAAGGCTTAGCGATTATGCCTGGCCTTTGATCTCTTTACGACCGTTGTATGGTGCTTTTTCGCCCAGTGCTTCTTCGATACGAATCAGCTGGTTGTATTTAGCAACACGGTCAGAACGGCTCATAGAACCGGTCTTGATCTGGCCAGCCGCGGTACCAACAGCCAGGTCAGCGATGGTAGCGTCTTCAGTTTCGCCAGAACGGTGAGAGATAACAGCGGTGTAGCCAGCGTCTTTCGCCATTTTGATCGCAGCCAGCGTTTCGGTCAGAGAACCGATCTGGTTGAATTTGATCAGGATGGAGTTAACGATGCCTTTCTCGATGCCTTCTTTCAGGATCTTGGTGTTGGTCACGAACAGGTCGTCACCCACCAGCTGGATTTTGTCGCCCAGTACTTTAGTCTGGTATGCGAAGCCATCCCAGTCAGATTCGTCCAGACCGTCTTCGATAGAAACGATTGGGTACTGTTTGGTCAGGTCTTCCAGGAAGTGAGTGAACTCTTCAGAGGTGAACGCTTTGTTGCCTTCGCCAGCCAGAACGTATTTACCGTCTTTGTAGAATTCAGACGCTGCACAGTCCATCGCCAGAGTGATGTCTTTGCCCAGCTCGTAGCCTGCTGCTTTAACCGCTTCAGCGATAACAGCCAGTGCTTCTGCGTTAGAACCCAGGTTTGGCGCATAGCCACCTTCGTCACCAACAGCAGTGTTCATACCTTTAGCTTTCAGAACTTTAGCCAGGTTGTGGAACACTTCAGAACCCATACGTACTGCTTCTTTCAGGGATTTCGCGCCAACTGGCTGAATCATAAATTCCTGAATATCAACGTTGTTGTCTGCGTGCTCACCACCGTTGATGATGTTCATCATCGGTACAGGCATGGAGTATTTGCCTGGAGTGCCGTTCAGTTCAGCGATGTGTTCGAACAGTGGCATACCTTTAGCAGCCGCTGCAGCTTTGGCGTTCGCCAGGGAAACAGCCAGGATTGCGTTAGCACCGAAGTTAGATTTGTTTTCAGTACCGTCCAGATCGATCATGATCTTGTCGATGCCAGCCTGGTCTTTAGCGTCTTTGCCAATGATTGCCTGAGCAATAGGGCCGTTTACGGCGCCAACAGCTTTCAGTACGCCTTTGCCCATGAAACGGGATTTGTCGCCATCGCGCAGTTCCAGCGCTTCGCGGGAACCAGTAGAAGCACCTGACGGAGCAGCTGCCATACCGACGAAACCACCTTCCAGGTGAACTTCGGCTTCAACGGTCGGGTTACCACGGGAGTCGATGATTTCACGACCGATGACTTTAACGATTTTGGACATTAGATTTTCCTCAGTACAAGTTAAACTAAAACTCCAGACAAACAACGCGTACCAGAGGTACGCGTTGCCGTTCTAACTTTTTTTACTTCGCCTGACGCTTCTGGTAATCGCTGGCGGCTTTCACAAAGCCTGCAAACAGCGGATGCCCGTCACGTGGCGTTGAAGTAAATTCCGGGTGGAACTGGCAGGCGACAAACCACGGATGGTTTGGCACTTCGATGATCTCGACTAACTGATCATCCCCGGAGCGGCCCGCAACACGCAGACCCGCAGCTTCAATTTGTTTCAACAACATGTTGTTGACTTCATAGCGGTGACGATGACGTTCGGTGATAACCGGCTCGCCATACAGCTTGCGAACGACGCTATCGTCGGACAGCTGGCAGGCCTGTGCGCCAAGACGCATCGTGCCACCCAGGTCGCTCTTCTCGGTACGGACTTCGACGTTACCTTCTTCGTCGCGCCATTCAGTGATAAGCGCCACGACAGGGTACTTACAGTCTGGCACAAATTCCGTAGAGTTCGCGTTTTCCATTCCCGCTACGTTGCGCGCAAATTCGATCAGCGCAACCTGCATACCCAGGCAGATACCGAGGTATGGAATATTGTTTTCACGCGCATAGCGTGCGGTGGCGATCTTGCCTTCTACACCACGGTAGCCGAAGCCGCCAGGGATAAGGATCGCATCCAGATCTTTCAGAATTTCAACGCCACGCGTTTCAACATCCTGCGAATCAATCAGCTTGATGTTAACGGAGACGCGGTTCTTCAGACCACCGTGTTTCAGCGCTTCGATAACTGACTTATAGGCATCTGGCAGTTCAATGTACTTGCCAACCATGCCGATAGTCACTTCGCCAGCCGGATTCGCTTCTTCGTAAATAACCTGTTCCCATTCAGACAGGTTAGCTTCCGGACAGTTCAAGCTGAATCGTTTACAAATATAATCGTCCAGGCCCTGTGATTTCAACAGGCCCGGGATTTTATAAATGGAATCGACATCTTTCATTGAAATAACGGCTTTTTCCGGCACGTTACAGAACAATGCAATTTTCGCGCGTTCGTTCGCCGGAACCGCGCGATCGGAACGGCAAACCAGGATGTCTGGCTGAATACCGATGGAGAGCAACTCTTTAACGGAGTGCTGAGTAGGTTTGGTTTTCACTTCACCTGCGGCTGCCATGTAAGGCACCAGCGTCAGGTGCATGAACAGCGCGTTTTCACGGCCAATATCAACCGCCAGCTGACGAATCGCTTCCAGGAATGGCAGGGATTCGATATCACCCACGGTACCGCCGATTTCAACCAGCACCACGTCGTGGCCTTCGCCGCCCGCAATAATGCGTTCTTTGATAGCGTTAGTGATGTGTGGGATAACCTGAACGGTAGCACCAAGATAATCACCACGGCGCTCTTTACGCAGAACGTCGGAGTAGATGCGGCCTGTCGTGAAGTTGTTACGACGGGTCATTTTAGTGCGGATGAAACGCTCGTAGTGGCCAAGATCCAGATCGGTTTCAGCGCCGTCTTCAGTAACGAACACTTCCCCGTGTTGGATTGGACTCATGGTGCCCGGATCGACGTTGATGTACGGATCCAGTTTCATCATGGTCACATTGAGGCCACGGGCTTCAAGAATGGCTGCGAGGGAGGCTGCGGCAATGCCTTTACCCAGAGAGGATACGACCCCGCCGGTCACAAAAATATAGTTCGTTGTCATGCTGAACCTGAGAAGTTAGGGTGAAACGATGGAATAACCAGGACGGGAAAGTAGTATACCCGAACACGGCGAGCGCCACAAACTTTCATTCTCCGTCTCCTGTTCAGCCAATGACAAACATAAGGAGTGAGAAAATAGCCCCTTTTGGGTAAATGTTTTTGACGCAAATCAAGCGCTTGTCATTTAAAAAATCACACAAATTGCGCTTGATCGCAAAATTTCGTTAGAGATCAGTTTCCTGGCGTTTTACTTCTTGCCAGACTTCTTCCATCGCATCGAGGTCAATTCCGCTCATTTCCAGGCCGCGCGAGGCCACAATCCGCTCAACTTCGCGAAAGCGTCGTTCGAACTTAATGTTGGCTTTTTGCAGGGCGGTTTCCGCTTTTACACCCAGATGGCGAGAAAGGTTGACGGTCGCGAACAGCAAATCGCCCATCTCTTCTTCAAGCTTTGCTTCATCTACCACGGCCTGTTGCGCTTCGTGCATCACTTCGTCGATCTCTTCATGCACTTTTTCCAGCACCGGGCCAAGAGACGTCCAGTCAAAGCCAACCGCGGAGCAGCGTTTCTGAATTTTATGCGCCCGCATCAGCGCAGGCAGGTTCAGGGGAATGTCATCCAGTGCCGAGTGCTGGGATTTCTCCGCGCGCTCGGCGCTTTTAATCTGTTCCCAGCGCGCCAGCACTTCCGCGCTATCACCTGCGGTGGCATCGCTAAAGATATGCGGATGACGGCGTTCCAGTTTGTCGCTGATGGCAGCGCAGATGTCCTCGAAGTTAAAACGCCCCTCTTCCTGCGCCATTTGCGCATAGAACACCACCTGGAACAGCAGGTCACCCAGTTCGCCACGCAGGTCGTCAAAATCCTCGCGTGAAATGGCGTCAAGCACTTCATAGGTCTCTTCGAGGGTGTACGGGGCGATGGTGGCGAAAGTCTGCTCTTTGTCCCACGGGCAGCCGTTTTCCGGATCGCGCAGGCGTTTCATGATGCCAAGCAGGCGGTCGATTTGGGTCATAATTCTGTCCTGATTAAAAATAAATGCCGGGTAAAGGCTACGCCTTACCCGGCTTACAGAAAGGTGGGCTTACCCGCCGTGCAGACGACGTGCGTCAATCACATCCGGGACCTGGTTCAGTTTGCCAAGCACGCGGCCCAGCACCTGCAGGTTGTATATTTCGATGGTCATATCGATGGTGGCAAGCTGCTCGCGCGTATCGCTGCGGCTGGCCACGCCCAGCACGTTGACCTTTTCGTTCGCGAGAATGGTCGTAATATCACGCAGCAGGCCGCTACGGTCGTTTGCGGTGACGCGAACCACCAGCGAGTACCCCGCCGAGTAGCTCTCGCCCCAGACCGCTTCCACAATACGTTCCGGTGCATGCGACTGCAGCTCAGCAAGCTGGTCGCAGTCTGAACGGTGAATGGAAATCCCGCGTCCCTGAGTGATAAAGCCAACGATATCATCACCCGGGATTGGCTGGCAGCAGCGGGCAATGTGGTGCATCAGATTACCCACCCCTTCCACCACAACGCGGCCATTGTCTTTGCTGCGCTGTTGTGGCGCATAGGTTTTCTGCTGCAGCTGCTTCAGCGCCGCCGCATCCTGCTCCGCCGCGCTTGGCTTGTTGAACTGCGCCTGCAGGAAGTTCACCATCTGATTAAGACGGATATCACCGCCGCCAATCGCCGCCAGCAGCTCATCCAGCTCGTTGAAGTTGTAGCGCGGCAGCAGGAATTTCTCGGCCTCTTTCAGGCTTATGCCGATATGTTCCAGCTCGTCGTCGAGGATCTGGCGACCGGCAAGAATGTTCTTGTCACGATCCTGCTTACGGAACCAGGCGTGAATTTTTGAGCGCCCGCGGCTGGTGGTAACATAGCCCAGGTTCGGGTTAAGCCAGTCACGGCTCGGGTTAGGCTGCTTCTGCGTGATGATTTCAATCTGGTCGCCCATCTGCAGCTGATAGGTAAACGGTACGATACGCCCGCCGATTTTCGCCCCGATGCAGCGGGTGCCCCACATCACTGTGGATGTGATAGGCAAAGTCCAGCGGCGTGGAGCCTGCTGGCAGGTCGACCACGTCACCTTTCGGCGTAAAGACGTAGACCCGGTCGTCAAAGACCTGGCTTCGCACTTCATCCAGCATTTCGCCGGAATCCGCCATCTCTTCCTGCCACGCAATCAGCTTACGCAGCCAGGCAATGCGGTCTTCATGACCAGAGCGCACGCCACCTGACGTCCCCTCTTTGTATTTCCAGTGCGCCGCGACGCCAAGCTCAGCGTCCTCGTGCATCTGTTTGGTACGAATTTGAATCTCGACCGTTTTGCCGCCAGGCCCCAGCACCACGGTATGAATAGACTGATAACCGTTAGGTTTCGGGTTCGCGACATAGTCATCGAACTCATCTGGCAGATGGCGGAAGTGAGTATGTACTATCCCTAACGCGGCGTAGCAATCCTGCAGACGCTCCGCAACGATGCGCACGGCGCGCACGTCAAACAGCTCATCAAAGGCGAGATGTTTCTTCTGCATTTTGCGCCAGATGCTGTAGATGTGCTTGGGTCGACCATAGACTTCAGCCCGCACATTCTCTTCTTTCATCGACTGGCGCAATCCGCTGACGAACTCCTCAATATAGTGCTCGCGGTCAATGCGGCGCTCGTGCAGGAGTTTTGCAATCCGCTTATATTCTGCCGGGTGAAGGTAACGGAAGCAGTAATCCTCCAACTCCCATTTCAGTTGACCAATCCCTAAGCGGTTCGCCAGCGGTGCATAGATGTTCGTACACTCTTTCGCGGCCAGTACGCGCTCGTCTTCCGGCGCATCTTTTACTTCGCGCAGGTGGGCAACGCGTTCAGCGAGCTTGATGACCACGCAGCGGAAATCGTCCACCATGGCCAGCAGCATCCGGCGAACGTTATCAACTTGCTCTGAGGAGACGGAATCGGTATGTGCGGCTTTGAGCTGGCGGATTGCCGCCATATCCCGTACGCCGTGGATCAACGCCACGACGGATTGCCCGACGCTGTCGCGCAGCACGTCTTCAGTGACGACATCCGCATCGGCAAGAGGGAACAAAAGCGCGGCCTGCAGCGTTTCGATATCCATGTTCAGCATGGATAAGATTTCAACCATCTCCACGCCGCGCCACAATAACAGTTCGGCGTCAGGATGCCCCAGAGTGGTGCGCTGACAGTAGGCCCAGGTTTCGGTTAAGCGTTCACACGACTGCTGGCTGGAAATCCCCAGACTTGCTATCCATTTTTGTGGGTCAAACTCCCCAGCTTTATTAAGATGTGCACTTCTTACCGCAACCATTGTCCTCTCCTTTAGGGACCAGGGCCTGTCGAAGTCGACAAGCCAAACTAATTAGATGTGCTCAAACAACACCATCGATTCCAGATGCCCAGTGTGCGGGAACATGTCCAGCATTGCCAGACGCTGAATCTGGTAACCCGCACGGATTAATGCCTCACTGTCTCGGGCAAGCGTTGCCGGGTTACAGGAAACATAGACCACGCGCCTGGGCGCGAGTTTAATTATATGTTGCATTACACCCGGCGCACCTGCGCGCGCCGGGTCGAGAAGAATTTTGTCAAACCCCTGCGTCGCCCACGGCTGCTGTGTCACATCTTCCTCAAGATTTTGGTGAAAGAATGTCACATTTTGCAAGCCGTTCTGTCGTGCGTTCTCCTGCCCTTTAGCCACCAGCGCCTCAACGCCTTCGACGCCCACAACGCTTGCCGCCTGCCGGGCCAAAGGCAGCGTGAAATTGCCCATTCCGCAGAACAGGTCAAGTACCCGATCGCTCTTCTGCACATCGAGCCACATCAGCGCTTTCTCAATCATTTGCTGATTGACGCCATCATTTACCTGAATGAAATCGCGCGGACTGAACGTTAAGCGTAGCCCGTTTGACGCATACCAGGGCGCTTCACCTGTCAGTTGCTCAAGTATCTCGCTTTGGGGGGCAAGGAAAAGCGCCAGCTCGTGGGAATGCGAAAAGCGTTCCAGTTTTTCGCGATCTTTTTTCGACAGCGGCGCGGTGTGGCGCAGCACCATCAGCGGGCCATTGTTGGCCATGACCAGTTCGACGTGCCCGAGGTGACGAACGCCGTCCAGTCCGCAGAGGCAGGCGTGCACGTCAGGAAGCAATGCCTCAAGACGGGGCACCAAAATGGGGCACTGCCTGATATCGACGATATCGCTGGAGCTGGCTTTGCGAAACCCCATCTCCAGCCGCTCAGTTTTTGGCTGATAGCTCAGGCTCAAACGCGCGCGACGACGATAGCCCCAGGGCTGGTCGGCGATGATCTCGTTGACGTCGTGCTTAAGCAGGCGGGCCAGGGCGCTGCTTTTACTTTTTTGCTGTAATTCTGTGCTGACATGCTGTTGCTGGCAGCCACCACAGACGCCAAAATGCGGGCAGCGAGGCTTCACGCGGTCCGGGCTATCGTTATGACGATGCTTAACCTGCCCGCGTGCAAACTGGCGTTTATCTTCCGTCAGCGTAATTTCTGCTCGTTCTGTTGGCAGTAAACCTGTTATAAACAGTGTCTTACCATTATGACGCGCAACCCCCTGGCCAAAGGGATCGAGGTCAGTGGCTTCAACAGTTATGATCTGACGCGTCGTCACGCGTCGCTTTGCAGAGTAGAATTGCGCCATCGCCGAGATTTTTCTCACATAAACATAATTATCCTAATTGTCCCATAACGGAACGCCATGACCAACTACAGCCTGCGCGCGCGCATGATGATTTTGATCCTCGCCCCCACCGTTCTCATCGGTTTGCTGCTGAGTATCTTTTTTGTGGTGCACCGCTATAACGATTTGCAGCGGCAACTGGAAGATGCCGGTGCCAGCATTATCGAACCGCTGGCCGTCTCCAGTGAGTATGGGATGAACCTGCAAAACCGCGAATCGATAGGTCAGTTAATCAGCGTGCTGCACCGCCGTCATTCGGATATCGTGCGTGCCATCTCCGTTTACGACGAGCATAACCGCCTCTTTGTCACCTCGAATTTTCATCTGGATCCAGCGGCCCTGAAAATTCCTGACGGTACGCCCTTCCCGCGCCACCTCACCGTGCTGCGACGCGGCGATATCATGATCCTGCGCACCCCGATTATTTCGGAAAGCTACTCACCCGATGAATCCGCCCAGTCTGACGCCAAATCCAGCGACAATATGCTCGGATATGTGGCGCTGGAGCTGGATCTCAAGTCGGTGCGTCTGCAGCAGTACAAAGAAATTTTCATCTCCGGCGTTATGATGCTGTTCTGTATCGGGATTGCACTTATCTTCGGCTGGCGCCTGATGCGTGACGTGACGGGGCCCATTCGCAACATGGTTAACACCGTCGACCGCATTCGCCGGGGCCAGCTCGACAGCCGGGTGGAAGGGTTTATGCTGGGCGAGCTCGATATGCTCAAAAACGGCATTAACTCGATGGCGATGTCGCTGGCAGCGTATCACGAAGAGATGCAGCACAACGTCGACCAGGCGACCTCTGACCTGCGCGAAACCCTGGAGCAGATGGAGATTCAGAACGTTGAGCTGGATCTGGCGAAAAAACGCGCGCAGGAAGCCGCACGTATCAAATCCGAGTTCCTCGCGAATATGTCCCACGAGCTGCGTACGCCGCTCAATGGCGTGATTGGCTTTACCCGTCTGACGCTAAAAAGCGAGCTGAACCCAACCCAGCGCGATCATCTGCACACCATTGAGCGCTCGGCCAACAACCTGCTGGCGATCATCAACGATGTGCTGGACTTCTCCAAGCTGGAAGCCGGCAAGCTGATCCTGGAGAGCATCCCGTTCCCGCTGCGCAGCACGCTCGATGAAGTGGTGACGCTGCTCGCACACTCGTCGCACGATAAAGGCCTGGAGCTGACGCTCAACATTAAAAATGACGTGCCGGATAACGTCATTGGCGACCCGCTGCGCCTGCAGCAGGTGATTACAAACCTTGTCGGTAACGCCATCAAATTCACCGAAAGCGGCAACATTGAT
Organism: Enterobacter sp. SORGH_AS_0287; assembly: GCF_031453695.1. Taxonomy (NCBI): domain Bacteria; kingdom Pseudomonadati; phylum Pseudomonadota; class Gammaproteobacteria; order Enterobacterales; family Enterobacteriaceae; genus Enterobacter; species Enterobacter sp. SORGH_AS_0287. The sequence goes on along the minus strand of NZ_JAVIZW010000001.1, from coordinate 4,549,869 downwards.
ATTCTGGTGGAAAAGCGCTCCATCAGTAATAACAAGGTTCAGATTGAAGTTCAGATCCGCGATACCGGCATCGGTATTCCGGAGCGGGATCAGTCCCGTCTGTTCCAGGCGTTTCGTCAGGCCGATGCAAGTATTTCCAGACGTCATGGCGGCACGGGGCTGGGTCTGGTTATCACACAGAAACTGGTTAAGGAGATGGGGGGAGATATCTCTTTCCACAGCCAGCCAAACCGGGGCTCCACGTTCTGGTTCCATATCAATCTGGACCTTAACCCGAACGTGCTGACCGACGGTCCGGTAACCAATTGCCTGAAAGGAATGCGCCTTGCCTACGTTGAGCCGAACGCCGCAGCGGCGCAGTGTACGCTTGATATCTTAAGCACCACGCCGCTGGAGGTGATCTACAGCCCTACCTTCTCAGCGCTTGCCGTGGAGCATTACGACATCCTGCTGTTGGGGGTCCCGGTCACCTTTACCGGCGAGCTCACCATGCAACAGGAACGGCTGGCGAAAGCCGCATCGATGACCGACTACCTGCTGCTGGCCCTGCCGTGTCATGCCCAGATCAATGCAGAAGAGTTAAAAAATGACGGGGCCGCCGCCTGCCTGCTTAAGCCACTTACCGCGACCCGCCTGCTGCCAGCACTGACGGAATACTGTCGTCTGAGCCAGCACGCCCTGCCGCTGATTGACGATGAACAAAAATTGCCGATGAGCGTAATGGCGGTGGATGATAATCCGGCCAACCTGAAGCTGATTGGCGTGTTGCTTGAAGATCAGGTTCAGCACGTAGAGCTGTGTACCAGCGGTGCGCAGGCGGTTGAGCATGCGAAACAGATGCAGTTCGATTTAATTCTGATGGATATTCAAATGCCCGGCATGGATGGCATTCGTGCCTGCGAGCTGATCCGTCAGCTCCCGCATCAGCAGCAAACGCCGGTGATTGCGGTCACCGCCCACGCGATGGCCGGTCAGAAAGAGAAGCTGCTGAGCGCCGGAATGAATGATTATCTGGCCAAACCTATCGACGAAGAGAAGCTGCATAGCCTGCTGTTACGCTATAAGCCGGGGCATATCGGCGGAACGTACACGGTATCGTCCGAACCGGTGGAAATCAGCGTCAATCAAAACGCCACTTTTGACTGGCAGCTTGCGCTGCGCCAGGCGGCGGGTAAGCCTGATTTGGCCCGCGATATGCTGCAAATGCTGGTCGCGTTTCTGCCAGAAATTCGTAATAAGGTCGAAGAGCAGCTGGTGGGTGAAAACCCGGAAGATCTGCTGGAAGCCATTCATAAGCTGCACGGTAGCTGCGGCTACAGCGGTGTGCCGCGGCTGAAGAATCTCTGCCAGCTGCTGGAGCAACAGCTTCGCGCGGGCACGCCGGAAACAGAGCTTGAACCGGAATTTCTGGAGCTGCTGGACGAGATGGATAATGTGACGCGGGAAGCCATGAAGGTGTTAGGTAACTAGCGTTGCCCTCTCCCGCCGGGAGAGGGCAAACAGGATTGCCCGCCGTTCAGAGCCTGAACGCCTGCCCCACTTTCAGCACTGCAGCGATATTGCGAGCGGCCATCCGCACATTGTCGCTGGCATTTTCCAGCGCGTCCTCCAGCGAACAGATGGTATAAATCACGCTGAATACCGCGTCGATGCCGTGATTATGTACCACCCCGACATCCGCCGTCAGGCTACCCGCAATACCGATGACCGGTTTATTAAAGCGTTTAGCCACCTTCGCGACGCCCACCGGCACTTTGCCGTGGATCGTCTGGCTGTCAATGCGCCCTTCTCCCGTAATCACCAGATCGGCGTTAGCCACCTGCTCTGCCAGATGCAGCGCATCGGTGACAATCTCAATCCCCTGACGAAGCTGCGCACCGCAGAAAGCGTAGAGTGCCGCCCCCATCCCACCCGCCGCACCGCCGCCGGCAAGGTTGATGACGTCGATATCCAGATCCCGGGCAATGACCTGCGCGTAATGCGCCAGGGCGTTATCCAGGGTCACAATCATCTCCGGCGTGGCGCCTTTTTGCGGGCCAAAGACCGCGGATGCCCCTTCGTCTCCGGTGAGCGGATTAGTGACGTCACAGGCGACTTCAATCCGGCACTCCGCCAGACGCTTATCCAGCCCGCTCAGGTCGATACGGGCCAGTTTTGCCAGCTCGCCGCCCCCCTGTCCAAGGGGCTGCTCGTTGGTATCCAGCAGCTTTACCCCCAGCGCCTGCACCATGCCGGCACCACCGTCATTGGTGGCGCTGCCGCCAATGCCAATAATAATATGCTTAACGCCCGCATCCAGCGCGTGTCGGATAAGCTCGCCGGTCCCCCAGGAGGTGGTAAGAAGGGGATTGCGTTGCGAAGGCGCGACCAGCTCCAGACCGCTTGCCGCCGCCATTTCAATAAACGCGCTCTGTTCGTCACCGGAAATGCCATAGAACCCGTCCACAGGCTCACCCAGCGGGCCTGAGACAGAGGCATGGACAATGCGCCCCTGCGTCGCCGCCACCATAGCTTCTACGGTACCTTCTCCACCATCGGCGACCGGCAATTTCACAAAGTCAGCCGCGGGGAAAATCTCGCGAAAACCCTGCTCAATCGCGGTGGCTACCTCAAGGGCACTCAGGCTTTCCTTATACGAATCCGGTGCGATAACAATCTTCATAAGCCATCCTTACGCATAGTCATTACGTTAAGCATACACCACGTAAACGACCGCCCATGGGAGCGGTCCCAATGCGTTTATCGTACCATGCACGGGCGTTTATTGTCGAATTTCCAGTCAGGTATCAAATATTGCATGGCCATCGCATCGTCGCGTGCCCCCAGACCATGTTTTTGATACAGCTCGTGGGCTTTCATCACCTGATCCATATCCAGCTCAATGCCCAGACCCGGCGTAGTTGGCACCTGCACCATGCCTCCTTTGATCTCAAACGGCTCTCTGGTCAGTCGCTGATTTCCTTCCTGCCAGATCCAGTGGGTATCGATAGCGGTGATCGTGCCCGGTGCAGCAGCGGCCACGTGGGTGAACATTGCCAGCGAGACATCAAAGTGGTTATTGGAGTGCGAGCCCCAGGTCAGGCCAAATTCATGACACATCTGTGCCACACGCACCGACCCCTGCATCGTCCAGAAGTGGGGGTCTGCCAGCGGAATATCGACAGACTGTAACGACAGGGTGTGCCCCATCTGACGCCAGTCGGTGGCAATCATATTGGTCGCGGTGGGTAAACCGGTGGCGCGACGGAATTCCGCCATCACTTCACGGCCCGAGAAGCCCTGCTCAGCCCCGCACGGATCTTCCGCGTACGCCAGCACGCCTTTCAGTTGTTTACCAATGCGGATAGCTTCATCCAGAGACCAGGCACCGTTCGGGTCGAGCGTGACGCGCGCCTGCGGGAAACGTTTTGCCAGTGCGGTAATGGCTTCCGCCTCCTGTTCACCCGCAAGCACGCCGCCCTTCAGTTTGAAATCGTTAAAGCCATATTTTTCGTACGCGGCTTCCGCCAGGCGCACCGCCGCATCCGGGGTCATCGCGTCTTCGTGGCGGAGTCGGTACCAGTCACATTTTTCATCCGCCTGGTTCTGGTACGGCAGCGGCGTCAGCGTGCGGTCGCCAACGAAGAACAGATAGCCCAGCATTTCCACTTCACTGCGCTGCTGGCCTTCGCCCAGCAGCGACGCAACGTTAACGCCCAGGTGTTGGCCCAGCAGATCCAGCATCGCGGCTTCGATACCGGTGACCACGTGAATGGTGGTTCGCAGGTCGAAGGTTTGCAGGCCACGACCGCCGGCATCACGGTCAGCGAAGGTGCTTCGCACGGTATTGAGGATATTTTTATATTCGCCCAGCGTTTTTCCCACCACCAGCGGAGCGGCCTCTTCCAGCGTTTTGCGGATCTTCTCACCACCGGGGATTTCACCCACGCCGGTATGCCCGGAGTTATCGTTGATAATGACAATATTGCGGGTGAAAAACGGCGCATGCGCTCCGCTCAGGTTCATCAACATGCTGTCATGGCCGGCGACCGGAATGATCTGCATGGAAGTGACTACAGGGGTAGTAAAAGTACTCATCGTTCAATCCTTTTATCAGTGACGTCCAAAAACAGGGCGCTTACGATCAAATGTCCAGCCGGGGATCAGGTACTGCATCGGCCCCGCGTCGTTACGCGCGCCACCTGGCAGTTTTTTATACGCCTCATGTGCGTGATGAACCTGATCCCAGTCAAGCTCAACGCCCAGCCCCGGTGCATCTGGTACGGCAATCTTGCCATTTTTGATTACCAGCGGTTCTTTCGTCAGGCGGGCTTCTCCCTCCTGCCAAATCCAGTGGGTATCAATGGCGGTCGGGTTGCCCGGAGCCGCCGCGCCAACGTGCGTGAACATCGCCAGCGAAATGTCGAAATGGTTGTTGGAGTGACAACCCCAGGTCAGTCCCCAGTCGTCGCAGAGCTGTGCGACGCGAACGGCACCTGAGAGTGTCCAGAAATGCGGGTCCGCCAGCGGAATATCGACCGCGTTCAGCATCACCGCGTGGCCCATTTCACGCCAGTTGGTGGCGATCATATTGGTGGCCACCGGTAGACCGGTGGCACGCCGGAATTCCGCCATCACTTCACGGCCCGAGAAGCCCTGCTCGGCCCCGCACGGGTCCTCCGCGTAGGTCAACACGTCGTCCAGCCCTTTGCATAAGGCAATGGCCTCATCCAGCAGCCATGCACCGTTCGGATCCACCGTGATGCGCGCATCCGGGAAGCGTTTTTTGAGCGCGCGGGCAGTTTCAATCTCCTGCTCGCCGGGCAATACGCCGCCTTTCAGCTTGAAATCTTTAAATCCGTAGCGATCCTGCGCGGCTTCCGCCAGCCGAACCACCGCCTCACCGGAAAGTGTCTCCTGGTGACGCAGGTGGTACCACTCGTGGTCGCCAGGGGAATGCGCCAGATAAGGCAGGTCGGTTTTGTTGCGATCGCCAACGTAAAACAGATAACCGAGCACCGTCACCGCGTCGCGCTGTTTTCCTGGCCCCAGCAGTTCGCAGACCGGGACCTTCAGCGCCTTACCCAGTAAATCAAGCAGAGCAGCCTCCAGCGCGGCGACAGCGTTGACGCGCAGTTCGAACGTCCAGGCGCCTTTGCCGAACGTGTCAAAGTCTGCCGACTGATTGCCCTTGTGCACCCGCTGCACCACGTTATTGAGGCGAGCTACCTCCTTCCCGACGACCAGCGGAATGGCGTCTACCAGCGTCTGGTGGATAACCTCGCCACCCGGCGCTTCCCCAACGCCGGTGTGGCCCGCGGAGTCCGTCAGCACCACGATATTACGGGTAAACCAGGCGTTATGTGCGCCACCGATGTTGAGCAGCATACTGTCCTGTCCGGCCACCGGTATGACCTTCATGTCGGTAATCACCGGGCTTGATTGAGTCGTCATCAGCCGCGCTCCACTACAGGTTTAAGTTCCACTCGCTTGATATCACCCACCAGAACCAGGTAGCTCAGGACCGCCACCAGCGCGTGTACGCCAACGTAAATCAGCGCGCCGTTGAAGGAGCCGGTGGTTCCCACGATGTAGCCGATGGCAATGGGGGTCACAATCCCGGAGATGTTGCCAAACATATTGAACAGTCCACCGCTCAGGCCGCTGATCTCTTTCGGTGCGGTATCCGCCATGACCGCCCAGCCGAGGGCACCGATCCCTTTACCGAAGAAGGCCATCGCCATAAAGCCAATAATCATCCACTCAGCGCTGACGTAGTTACAGAACACCATGGTCATGGAGAGCAGCATACCGAGCACAATCGGCGTTTTACGCGCGATATTCAAAGAGCCTGTACGACGCATCAGCCAGTCGGAAATCACGCCCCCCAGCACGCCCCCTACAAAACCGCAGATAGCCGGGACTGACGCCACAAAGCCCGCTTTCAGGATCGACATCCCGCGCGCCTGCACCAGGTAAACCGGGAACCAGGTGATGAAGAAGTAAGTTAAGGCGTTAATGCAATACTGGCCCAGATAGATGCCGATCATCATGCGCGAGCCGACGAGCTGTTTGATCTGCGCCCATTTCTGGCTGAACGGCACTTTTGCTTTTGCCGATTTCTGATCCATGTTGATCAGCGCCCCGCCTTCAGCAATGTATTCCAGCTCTTTTTTATTCACGCCGGGATGCTGGTTCGGTTCGTGGATCACTTTCAGCCAGACGAAGCTAATGATGATCCCAAGCCCACCCATAAAGAAGAAGACATGTGACCAGCCCACTTCATGCGTCAGCCAGCCCATAATGGGTGCAAAGATCACCGTCGCAAAGTATTGCGCAGAGTTAAAAATTGCCACCGCCGTTCCCCTCTCCTGCGCCGGGAACCACGCCGCCACAATACGGCTGTTACCGGGGAAGGAAGGTGCTTCGGCTAAGCCCACCAGGAAGCGCAGGGTGAAGAGCGCAACGATGATGCCAAATCCGTTGAACACATCGACGAAGCCCTGCAACAGGGTAAATGCCGACCAGATGAAGATGGACCAGAAATAGACGCGTTTGGAGCCAAAACGATCAAGCAGCCAGCCGCCAGGAATTTGGCCTATAACGTAGGCCCATGAAAATGCGGAGAAAACGTAGCCCATGCCAACCGGATCAAGACCGATGTCTTTTGCCATTTCAGAACCGGCAATCGACAGCGTGGCACGGTCACCATAGTTAAAGGATGTGACGATAAACAGCATCACCACTATCCAGTAGCGCGCATTTGTGCGCTTCTCAGCGCTGCTCGCCGCGTGGCTTAATGTACTCATTGTTGCACTCCTGAATCCAGGCTCTCGCCAGTTCATTCTGTACAGCACCGGTAGGGTAACCAGAATGAGGGTTAGTATTTGGCAGTTTTGGTACGGCTTGATGCCGTTTTATAGTGCGCACTGCCTTTTTGATGACTGACCGGAAAAGTATAGGGAGAAGTGCCTCTGTCCCTCACCGTGCATGAACACAACATTGAGGGGTCAATGAGAAGTTGTTTGGGGCATAAGCCCAAAGCAGTGGAAGGTAGTTCACGGAATTCGCCGGAAGGCGGGAGAAAAGCAAAACGGTAACCGACGTTACCGTTTTGTGTTTGCGCTCGCGCCACGTGGGCGCGGGGGCCCGGGTATGCGAAGGGCTGCCCGGCCAGAGGGTTATTTAAGCAGCGTGGCCCAGTGTTCAACCCACGGGTTCGATTCACTCTCTGGCTCAGGGTGTTCACCGGCATCAATCAGCAGCATCTCACCGACGCGTTGCGCGCTCTGTTCCTGCAAAAGCGCATCGAACTGCTTACCGCCACCACAGAAATTGGCGTAAGAACTGTCGCCCAGAGCAATGATGCCGTAGTGAACATCTGGCTGATAGCCAAGCTGATCCTTGATTGCCTGGAAAAGCGGCACGATGCTGTCCGGCAGATCGCCCTGCCCGGTAGTGGAGGTAACCACCAGAATGTATTTATCTTTGTACTTTTCCCAGTCTGCCAGTTCCGGGTCTTCATAGACCGTGGCTTTATGGCCCTGACCTGCGAGTATCGCCTCAGCCTCTTCTGCTACCAGCAGCGAGTTGCCGTACATTGTGCCGACAAAAATGCCCACTTCAGCCATGATGTATTTCCTTGATTATTGCGCTTGCTGTTCATCCTGAACGTTGCCCGATACAAACTCAACCCTTTCATTTTCGGGGAGTTGCCCCAGCCAGCCAAACTGTGACAGGGCCTGCATCCAGACGTTATCCAGCCCCGCATAGAGAGTCAGCGGTTCGCCAGTAAACGGGTGTGTCAGGCTCAGTTCACTGGCATGCAGCATCAGGCGGTCGCAGCCAAAATGTTCGGCAGCACTGCGGTTCTGGCGCAAATCGCCGTGCTTGCTGTCACCGATAATCGGATGACGCAGATGTTTCAGATGACGGCGGAGCTGGTGTTTGCGCCCGGTTTTGGGCAACAGCTCAACCAGACTGTAGCGGGTGGTCGGAAACTTGCTGGTTGCCACCGGCATTTCCGTGGTGGCCATGCCGCGGTAATCCGTCACGGCAGGCTGCGGGCCTTTGTCATCGCGGGCAAATTTATCGGCAATTTTGTCCAGCTCTTCCACCAGCGGATAATCGAGCGTGGCGCTCTCCGTCAGCCAGCCACGAACGATCGCGTGGTAGCGTTTCTGGATCTGGTGCTGTTCAAACTGCTGCGACAGCAGGCGGCCCGCTTCGCTGGAAAGCCCCATCAGCAACACACCGGAGGTTGGCCTGTCGAGACGATGAGCCGTAAAGACGTGCTGACCAATCTGGTCGCGCACGGTTTGCATCACCACCACTTTTTCATCGCGGTCCAGCCAGCTTCGGTGCACCAGCCAGCCAGACGGTTTGTTTACCGCGACCAGCCACTCATCCTGATAGAGGATCTCAAGCGTCATGCATCTTCACCGACAAACACAGCATCCAGCTTTTCCAGCTCAATCAGCATGACATCGCGCGCAGGGTGGGTCGCGTCCAGCGCCATTTCATAATAAGGCGCAACAGCGAACGCCTGCGGCAGCGGGTGGCCGCCGTCGAGCAGCGCGTGCATGCGCGGAATTAATACCCACTGGAGCCATTCGAACGGTGCCAGCGTATCCAGACAGAACGGCTGAGTGCTTGCGAAGGCTTCTGGCTGCGGCGCGGTCTCCTGCCACAGCTGATGTTGGCGCAATAATGCCTCGATGGCGTGCAACCGGGCACGAACGCTATCGTGTTGCGTCATAGTAACCTCAACTGAAAAAGTGAACGGCGCGCAGCATAGCATTGCAGGAGGCAGAAATAAAAAAAGGGAGCACTGTAAAAACAGTGCTCCCGGTTCGTTCCGCAGCAATCCAGCTACAATTCGTGCTCCCTGCTCATCCGTGACAACTTTTCCTGAAGCCCGAAGGCCTGGTCATCCTTCACCTTATGCATCCTGCTCACATCGTCCTGATGTGTTTGTTTCATCCTGAAACGTCCTGGCCATCCTGACCCACCGACCATCCTGACCGGCTCTCATTCTCCCTTCCTGGAGGTGTCCCTTACGCATCCTGCGCGATCCTTTTGCTTCATCCTGAAGCCTTCCTGCAGCGTCATCCTGACGTGTTCCTGGTGAGAAACGCCATCATCCTGATGTTCGTTTCTCGTGTCGGCGTCCTGTCGACACAACTAGAATCCGCTATTCTGCTTCGTCTTACAACCCATGCTGGCAGCGCTGTAAGCCGTCCCGTGCCCCCCTGGACGCGGCGATATCTCATTAACGTATTGAAAAATAGAGTAATGTTAATCTTAATTAAATAAGGCAATACTGAATGATCCAGCGATCTCTCACAACTCTGTAAGAGATCTCTCACACGCGCGATGGCATCGTGGATTACAGAAGTGGCTCAAGTCGGGTGAGGAATTCCGCAAGTGAGGGGGCGAGAGTCTCGCGATTGCGGGTACCGATGGTCTCTTTAACCACTTCACCAGACAGGTTGCAGACTGAGATAACGTCCAGTTCACTGTCCAGCGTGGCAATAAAGAGCGTCGGAGAAAGCTTAAGGCGTTTTTGCGTGACCAGATGACCAATCAGGTTTTCCTGAACACGCTGCAGATCGTCTTCACTCCAGGTCTGCAACAGCGTCAGCGTGATATCAGCAAATCGCGCAGGCATATCCCCTGCAAATTGCGTGGTATAAAACGCGTGAACCGCTGGTTGTACCACAATGTCCATTGCCCGTTCAACCGCATTTACATTTTGCTCACCCGTCGGGGGTTGCGGTTGCCAGATAACGTAATCATCCGGAGAAGAGATAATACATGGCGAAGGTACACCATATAAGTCAGTGCTTTGCGGCCATGTGCCGTGCGTTTCATGCCATGCATCGCAATAGCGGGTCGTGAAGGCAGTGAGGGCATTTGCAGTTTCGATGTCCACCGATTTCTCTCTTCTTGTAAGACAGGATAAACTCAGCCCATAAGTGTACCTGTAAAGTGGCTATGAAACATGTCTTACGAAAATCATCAGGCGTTAACGGGCTTAACGCTGGGTAAATCGACCGATTACCGCGACACCTACGATGCAAGCCTGCTGCAGGGCGTACCGCGCAGTCTGAATCGCGATCCTCTGGGCCTGCGCGCTGACGCGCTGCCGTTTGTTGGCGGTGATATCTGGACGCTGTACGAGCTCTCCTGGCTCAACGCCCGCGGTCTGCCGCAGGTTGCTGTGGGCCATGTTGAACTGGATTATGCCAGCCAAAACCTGGTGGAATCCAAAAGCTTTAAGCTCTATCTCAACAGCTTTAACCAGACCAAATTTGACAGTCAGGAAGAGGTTCAGCATACCCTGGAGCGGGATTTAAGCGCCTGCGCACAGGGCAAGGTGAGCGTGTCACTCTATCGTCTGAATGAGCTGGAAGGGCAGCCGGTTGCCCACTTCAACGGCACCTGCATCGACGATCAGGATATCGCAGTGGATAATTACGAATTCAGTACCGATTACCTCGAAAATGCGGCAAGCGGAAAGACCGTTGAAGAGACGCTGGTAAGTCATTTACTGAAATCCAACTGCCTGATCACCCATCAGCCGGACTGGGGCTCCGTGCAGATCCAGTATCGCGGTCCGAAGATTGACCGGGAAAAACTGCTGCGCTACCTGGTGTCGTTCCGCCATCACAACGAATTCCACGAGCAGTGCGTGGAGCGCATCTTTAATGATATTCAGCGTTTCTGTCATCCCGAAACGTTAAGCGTTTATGCGCGCTACACCCGCCGCGGTGGTCTGGATATCAATCCATGGCGCACCAACACAGACTTTGTGCCTGCCACCGGCCGTCTTGTACGCCAGTAACCTAAATATTTTCGCAATATGCGCGGTCTATTCCGCGCTTTAGGTTGTGAAACGTCGTAAGCCAGGGCTATTGTAATCAACAGGGAAAGACGATAATCGTCCCGTAAGGAGCTCACTTGATTACACATATTAGCCCTCTTGGCTCAATGGATATGTTGTCGCAGCTGGAAGTGGACATGCTTAAACGCACGGCCAGCAGCGATCTTTATCAATTGTTTCGTAACTGTTCACTTGCCGTACTGAACTCCGGAAGCCTGACCGACAACAGTAAAGAGCTGCTGTCCCGCTTCGAAAGCTTTGATATCAACGTGCTGCGCCGCGAGCGTGGCGTGAAACTTGAAGTGATCAACCCGCCGGAAGAGGCCTTTGTGGACGGGCGCATCATTCGCTCCCTTCAGGCCAACCTGTTTGCCGTGCTGCGTGACATCCTGTTTGTTAACGGGCAGATCCACAACGCAGGCCGCTTCCAGCATCTCGACCTGGAAAGCTCGGTACATATCACCAATCTGGTGTTCTCCATTTTACGTAACGCCCGCGCCCTGCATGTGGGCGAAGCCCCTAATATGGTCGTCTGCTGGGGTGGTCACTCGATTAACGAAACCGAATATCTCTATGCCCGTCGGGTGGGTAACCAACTCGGCCTGCGTGAGCTGAATATCTGTACCGGCTGTGGTCCCGGGGCGATGGAAGCGCCAATGAAAGGCGCGGCAGTGGGACACGCTCAGCAGCGTTACAAAGAAGGGCGCTTTATCGGCATGACCGAGCCGTCGATCATCGCCGCTGAGCCACCTAACCCGCTGGTTAACGAACTGATTATTATGCCGGATATCGAGAAGCGCCTTGAGGCGTTTGTCCGTATCGCCCACGGGATAATCATCTTCCCGGGCGGCGTGGGAACCGCAGAAGAGCTGCTCTACCTGCTGGGTATTCTGATGAACCCGGCTAACAAAGATCAGGTTCTGCCGTTGATCCTGACCGGGCCGAAAGAGAGCGCTGACTACTTCCGCGTACTGGACGAGTTTATCGTGCATACGCTGGGGGAAACCGCGCGTCGTCACTATCGCATCATCATTGACGATGCGGCAGAAGTGGCGCGTCAGATGAAAAAAGCGATGCCGCTGGTTAAAGAGAACCGTCGCGACACCGGAGATGCCTACAGCTTTAACTGGTCAATCCGCATCGCGCCAGACCTGCAGATCCCGTTCGAACCATCGCACGAAAACATGGCCAACCTGAAACTGTACCCGGACCAGCCGGTAGAAGTCCTGGCTGCCGACCTGCGACGCGCCTTCTCCGGCATCGTGGCGGGTAACGTGAAAGAGATGGGCATCCGTGCTATCGAGAAGTATGGTCCGTATAAGATTCATGGCGATCGCGAAATGATGCGCCGCATGGATGACATGCTGCAGGGCTTTGTTGCCCAGCACCGCATGAAGCTACCCGGGTCAGCGTACATTCCTTGCTACGAAATCTGCACGTAACATTTTCACTCTCCTGATAAAAGCCGGGCCACGATGCTGTGGGGCCCGGCTTTTTTATTACCGAAACAACTCATAGATATTGCTTATACCTTTTACAAACTATGAAGCCACGCAAACGATTACCTCGTTTTTACAACCGTAAATTATCAGCCTTAAACTAAATTACCTGCCAGAAAATCCTAAAAACCCATTTCTTTACAGCGTAAGACACCTATCTTCGCGGGTTCTCTTTTAGCTCACATGTTGTTGATGGTAGCCTTCGCGCCCGTAAATCCTATTCGATGTTTTTTTAATAGATAAATGGTCTAAAGATGCCCACATCAAAAGTGGATTATTGCAATTGGGATCGGGATCACTGATAGATTCATAACGAGAATGTATCTTTCCGCCCGCCAATAGTTACGGGCGAAAATTATTAAAAAACCGTCACTGAACGAATTTCATATTACCGTCAGGCACTTTTTCATCGGATTTGACTACAAACCTGACAATTTGCTTCCTCCAGGAGATACAGATGGAAACCACTCAAACCAGCACCGTTGCTTCGATTGAATCCCGAAGTGGTTGGCGCAAATCAGATACCATGTGGATGCTTGGCCTTTACGGCACAGCTATCGGCGCTGGTGTATTGTTCCTTCCTATTAACGCAGGCGTCGGCGGTCTGATTCCGCTGATCATCATGGCTATCATTGCCTTCCCGATGACCTACTTTGCGCACCGCGGCCTGACCCGCTTCGTGCTGTCCGGTAAAAATCCTGGCGAAGACATTACTGAAGTCGTTGAAGAACATTTTGGCGTGGGCGCAGGTAAACTGATTACCCTGCTCTACTTCTTCGCGATTTACCCCATTTTGCTGGTTTACAGCGTTGCAATCACTAACACCGTTGAAAGCTTCATGTTGCACCAGCTGCACATGACGCCACCACCGCGTGCCATTCTGTCTCTGATCCTGATTGTGGGCATGATGACCATTGTCCGTTTCGGTGAGCAGATGATCGTGAAAGCGATGAGCATCCTGGTGTTCCCGTTTGTGGCTGCACTGATGGTACTGGCGCTGTATCTGATTCCACAGTGGCACGGTGCCGCGCTGGAAACGCTCTCCCTGAGCAGCGCATCTGCAACCGGTAACGGCCTGCTGATGACCCTGTGGCTGGCGATCCCGGTGATGGTATTCTCCTTTAACCACTCACCGATCATCTCCTCCTTCGCCGTGGCGAAGCGTGAAGAGTACGGCGACGGTGCAGAGAAGAAATGCTCCAGCATCCTGGCGCGTGCACACATCATGATGGTGCTGACCGTTATGTTCTTCGTCTTCAGCTGCGTACTGAGCCTCTCCCCGGCGGATCTGGCAGCAGCGAAAGAGCAGAACATCACCATTCTGTCTTACCTGGCGAACCACTTTAACGCACCGGTCATCGCGTGGATGGCACCTATCATCGCGATCATCGCCATTACCAAATCCTTCCTCGGCCACTACCTGGGCGCACGTGAAGGCTTCAACGGTATGGTGATTAAATCTCTGCGCGGTAAAGGTAAGAGCATTGAAGTCAACAAACTGAACAAGATGACCGCGCTGTTCATGCTGGTCACCACCTGGGCAGTTGCCACGCTGAACCCAAGCATCCTGGGCATGATTGAAACCCTGGGCGGCCCGGTTATCGCGATGATTCTGTTCCTGATGCCGATGTACGCGATTCAGAAAGTACCTGCCATGCGCAAGTACAGCGGTCAGATTAGCAATATCTTCGTGGTTATCATGGGGCTTATCGCTATCTCCGCAATCTTCTACTCCCTGTACACCATGTTCTGATTATCACCCGCGCCGTCTCAGGACGGCGCACTCCTCCCCCTCTGACTGAAAGCAATGGACGCATCATGATTAGCGTATTCGATATTTTCAAAATCGGTATTGGTCCTTCCAGCTCTCACACCGTCGGACCAATGAAAGCCGGTAAGCAGTTCACGGATGACTTGATTGCGCGCGGCATTTTGCACGACGTAACCCGCGTGGTTGTCGATGTGTACGGCTCTCTCTCCCTGACAGGTAAGGGCCACCATACCGATATCGCCATTATCATGGGCCTGGCAGGAAACCTGCCGGATACCGTTGATATTGATGCGATCCCTGGTTTCATCCAGGACGTCAATACCCACGGTCGCCTGCTGCTGGCAAATGGCGAACATGAAGTGGAATTCCCGGTTGATCATTGCATGAATTTCCATGCAGACAACCTGTCACTGCACGAAAACGGAATGCGTATTACCGCACTGGCAGGCGACAAAGCGGTATACAGCCAGACTTACTACTCTATCGGCGGCGGGTTTATCGTCGACGAAGACCACTTTGGTGAAACCAGCACATCTTCCGTTGACGTGCCTTATCCGTACAAAACCGCGGCAGATCTTCAGCGTCACTGCCAGGAAACGGGGCTCTCCCTTTCCGGCCTGATGATGAAAAACGAGCTGGCCCTGCATAGCAAAGCGGAACTGGAGCAGCACTTCACCAGCGTCTGGGAAGTCATGCGCGGCGGTATCGAACGCGGGATCACTACCGAAGGCGTTCTGCCCGGTAAGCTTCGCGTACCACGCCGTGCGGCAGCGCTGCGTCGGATGCTCGTGAGCACCGACAAAACGACCACGGACCCTATGGCGGTCGTTGACTGGATCAATATGTTCGCGCTGGCGGTAAACGAAGAGAACGCTGCGGGTGGCCGCGTGGTGACAGCACCGACTAACGGCGCCTGCGGTATCGTTCCGGCGGTACTGGCGTACTACGACAAGTTTATCCGCGAAGTGAACGCCAACTCGCTGGCACGCTACCTGCTGGTCGCCAGTGCGATTGGTTCACTGTACAAGATGAACGCCTCCATTTCCGGTGCAGAAGTAGGCTGTCAGGGTGAAGTTGGCGTCGCCTGCTCCATGGCTGCGGCGGGTCTGGCAGAACTGCTGGGCGCAAGCCCGACACAGGTCTGTATTGCGGCTGAAATCGGCATGGAACATAACCTGGGCTTGACCTGCGACCCGGTTGCCGGACAGGTACAGGTGCCTTGCATCGAGCGTAACGCCATCGCCTCCGTGAAGGCGGTCAACGCCGCACGTATGGCGCTGCGTCGTACCAGTGAACCGCGCGTTTGCCTCGATAAAGTTATCGAAACCATGTACGAAACAGGTAAAGATATGAACGCCAAATACCGCGAAACATCTCGCGGCGGTCTGGCGATGAAGATTGTGACCTGCGATTGAGCCTTTCAGGAAGCCTCGTTTTGCGAGGCTTCTTCCTGTTTTCCCCACCGCACATAGTTTCCCACCGCTGACAATGTTACCCTTCCCCCATTAAACAGAAGGGAGATTATCTGTGGCTGTTCATTTGCTTATCGTCGATGCGCTCAACCTCATTCGCCGGATCCATGCGGTGCAAGGTACACCCTGTAAGGACACGTGTCTGCACGCGCTGGAGCAACTTATCCGCCATAGCGAACCGACCCATGTGGTTGCCGTTTTTGATGACGAAGCGCGTAACAGCGGCTGGCGACACCAGCGCCTTCCCGACTACAAGGCCGGGCGCGCACCGATGCCTGACGATTTGCATGCCGAAATGCCGGCCATTCGCGCCGCCTTTGAACAGCGCGGCGTTCCCTGCTGGGGAGCCCATGGCAATGAAGCCGATGATCTGGCCGCCACGTTAGCCGTCAAGGTCGCGAACGCCGGGCATCAGGCCACCATCGTCTCAACCGATAAAGGCTACTGCCAGCTGCTTTCGCCCACCGTCCGCATCCGCGATTACTTCCAGAAGCGCTGGCTTGATGCCCCCTTTATCGCCAGTGAGTTTGGCGTCTCGCCGGAACAACTTCCTGACTACTGGGGGCTGGCCGGAATAAGCAGCTCGAAGGTTCCGGGAGTGGCAGGCATCGGGCCGAAGAGTGCCGCCCAACTGCTGACGGATTTTCAGAGTCTGGAAGGGATTTACGCCAGGCTGGACGAGGTCCCGGAAAAATGGCGCAAGAAGCTGGAGGCGCATAAAGAGATGGCCTTTATCTGCCGGGATGTGGCGACGTTACAGACGGATTTGCAGCTGGACGGGAACTTGCAGCAGTTGCGCTTAGAACGTTAAATCGTTTTCAGATGAATCGCCCGGCAAGCAAAACGCCACCGGGCAATGTAACGCGTATTATCGCTCGTCGCGACGTCCGCCGACAGCAGCCCACCAGCGACGAATGTGCACCGTCACTTCTTCGCGGTCGTGATACAGCTGGCGCGCCTGAATCTCCACGTTAATGCCGTGCTCATCCATTTGCGCCTGGATATAGGCCAGGTTTTGCGAGACTTCCTCATAGCGCTTTTTCATCGGTAGCTTGAGGTTAAAGATAGTCTCACGGCACCAGCCGTTCACCAGCCAGGAGGCCATCAGCGCGGCCACTTTTGCCGGCTTCTCAACCATATCGCATACCATCCAGGAGATGTTGTTGCGGGTGGGACGATAGCGGAAACCATCTTCACGCAGCCAGGTGACCTGTCCGGTATCCATCAGGCTTTGGGCCATCGGGCCGTTATCAACCGAAGAGACCCACATGTTGCGTTTTACCAGTTGATAGGTCCAGCCGCCCGGACACGCGCCGAGATCGACCGCGTACATGCCGTTCGCCAGACGCTCATCCCACTCATCCGCCGGGATAAACACGTGGAACGCCTCTTCCAGCTTCAGGGTCGAACGGCTTGGCGCATCTGAAGGGAATTTCAGCCGCGGAATGCCCATGAAGAAGGGAGAGTTGTTATTGGTGTAGGAGTAACCCGTATAGCAGCAGCCGGGGGCGATAAAGAATATATGCACCACCGGACGTTTTGGCGTTTCGTAGTTTGTCAGCACGCCTGCGTCACGCAGTGCAGCGCGCAGCGGTACGGTGAACTTACGACAGAACTTCATCAGCTCTTTGCTTTCGTTGGTGTCCGCGACTTCAACACGCAGCTCGCCACCCTTTTCCACGACGCCCTGTAGCATACCCACAACCGGCGTGATGCGGTCTTCCGGCGGAAGATCTTTTAACAGTTCACCGGCGACAAACATCTGGCGAGCGAAGATCAGTGAGCTGAACGGCAGCTCACGCGCGAGTTTATCCGCATCCTCAGGCTGGTAGCACTCGAATACGACGTAGCCGGCATTTTCTTTAACGCGTGCAAAGCCAAAGACTTCGCGCTTCGCCGCTTTATCAGTAATTTCCGCGGCGCACTCTTTCTCAAACCCCGGGCGACAATATAAAACAACCTTATTCATGAACAACGCCCTTGCGTTTCAGACGGATGGCTCCGATAAACATTAATACCCAACCTGCCAGGAAGCTGACGCCGCCGACAGGTGTAACAAACGCCCACAGGCGTAAATGCGAAAGCGCCAGGCAGTACAGACTACCGCTGAACAACACGGTGCCTAACGCCAGGAATACGCTGCTCCAGTAAAACCAGATGCTGATGCGGCGCTGCATTGCCACCGCCAGCCCAAAAATCGCCAGCGTGTGGAATGCCTGGTATTCAAGGCCGGTCTGGATCCAGCCCATTTCTACCGCCCCCAACGACTTGCTTAATACATGTGCGCCAAAGGCGCCCAGTGCAACAAAAATAAAGCCACTCACCGCGGCAAAAATCAGCATGAATCGGCTGGTCATGTTTAAATCCTAAAGTGATGCGTGCCCGGCACACAAAAGTTACTGTTCATACCTGAAGCGGAATTTTTCTTGCTCACTCGCCGCTTTCGCCAGAATCCACTGTCGGAAAGCGGCTATTTTACCCAGTTCTGCCTGACTGTCATGACAAACCAGATAAAACGCGTTCTTGCTGACCAGCACATCATTAAATGGACAAACCAGACGGCCTGCCTCAATTTCGGACTGCGCCATGACGTTATTCGCCAACGCCACGCCTTGCCCGTGAATGGCAGCCTGTAACACCATTGCGCTGTGGCTAAAAATGGGGCCCTGCTGCACGTTTATATGATTAAGACCTAATTGACGGGTATAAGTTTGCCAGTCACGGCGAGAAGCATCATGTAAAAGCGTATGTCGTGCCAGGTCAGCGGGGGTCTTCAGCGCCTTTTCGCCCGTTAAGAGCAGCGGTGAACAGACCGGCAGCAGATATTCTGCGTATAATTTTTCCACACGCAAGCCTGGCCAGTTACCGCGGCCATAAAAAATGGCGACGTCCACATCATCGGCCAGCTTGTCTTCCTGACGGTCCACCGCCTGGATTCGAACGTCGATTCCCGGATAAGCTGAGTTAAAGCTTGTGAGTCTTGGCACCAGCCACTGAATGGCAAAACTGGGTAATAAACTTACCGTCAGCGCGCCTTTTGCACTGCGGGCCTGCAGCTTGCGCGTGGCTTCCGTGAGCTGGGAAAAAATCTCTTTAATATCCTGAAAATAGCTCTGCCCCTCTTCGGTCAACAGTAATGAACGGTTGCGCCGACGGAACAGCTTAAGGCCCAGGAAATCCTCCAGAGACTTGATTTGGTGACTTACTGCGGCCTGTGTCACAAAAAGCTCATCGGCTGCGCGCGTGAAACTCAGGTGACGTGCTGCTGCATCAAAAACACGTAATGCATTTAGGGGTGGCAATCGCTTCGACATGGTTATCTGGCTTAGATGTTAACGAGATTTAACAAACAGGAAACAATGTTTAACCTATTAGTTTTTTTTATCTGAGCCATTATAATTTGTCCGTTGAGGAACTACCAGCAAATACCTATAGTGGCGGCACTTCCTGAGCCGGAACGAAGAGCTTTTTTCGGAATGCGTGTTCTGAAGGGCTTTTGGCTTACGGTTGTGATGTTGTGTTGTTGTGTTTGCAATTGGTCTGCGATTCAGACCACGGTAGCAACGCTACCAATTTTTCACTTCCTGTACATTTACCCTGTCTGTCCATAGTGATTAATGTAGCACCGCCAATTTGCGGTGCTTTTTTTTCGCCTGCGATCGATTAATGCTCGATTTCTTTCATTTCCTTCACGTCAGTGCGATTAATCTGCTGCTTGTTCCCGTTCGCATCTTTATACGAAATCATACCGGTGTCGTTATCGGTTGTCGGTTTCCCTTCAGAGACGATAGAACGGCCATCGTTAGTATGCATTACGTAGTTGTTACCGGAACAGGCGCTCAGGGCAAAGGTCAACGCACAGGCAGAGATAATGGCGGCTGTCTTTTTCATGCTTATTCTCCTTTAGCAATTAATGCTATTCAAACATCGATTTATAACAGGCTTAAACATTCACCTAACCTTATTTAGCATAACCTGCTTTTTCAGAGTCGCCAGGATAAGTAAGGATTAGCAGACAAATCTGATAGATATCAACCTCCTTGCCCTGCCGATGAAATTGCGCGACGATCTCACTATTGAGATGAGGAATTCCATGAACGCTTTCAGTCCCGCGCAGTTTCGCGCACAGTTCCCGGCGCTGGCCGATGCCGGTATTTACCTTGATAGCGCTGCCACAGCCCTTAAGCCTCAGGCAGTCATTGAGGCGACGCAGCAGTTCTACAGCCTGAGCGCCGGGAACGTGCACCGTAGCCAGTTTGCCGAAGCACAGCGATTAACCGCGCGCTATGAAGCCGCACGCGATCAGGTCGCACGCCTGATCAACGCCGAAAGCGGGAAAAACATCGTCTGGACGCGAGGCACAACTGAAGCCATTAACATGGTAGCCCAGTGCTATGCGCGCCCGCGGCTTAAGCCCGGTGATGAAATTATTGTCAGCGAGGCAGAACATCACGCCAACCTGGTTCCATGGCTGATGGTGGCTGAGCAAACGGGCGCGCGCATTGTGAAACTGCCGCTGGGTGCAGATCTTCTGCCAGACGTAGCGCGCTTATCTGAGTTCATTACCCCCCGCAGCCGCATTCTGGCACTCGGACAAATGTCGAACGTCACAGGGGGTTGCCCGGATCTGGCTCTGGCCATCGACGTGGCCCACGCTAACGACATGGTGGTGATGGTCGACGGTGCCCAGGGCGTGGTGCATTTCCCCGCTGATGTACAAAAGCTGGATATTGATTTTTATGCCTTCTCAGGACATAAGCTGTACGGCCCAACCGGGATCGGAGTGCTGTACGGAAAACCGGCCCTGCTGGCGCAAATGACACCGTGGCTTGGGGGAGGCAAAATGATCACCGAGGTGACCTTTGAGGGCTTTAAAACTCAGGATGTCCCTTACCGTCTGGAAGCCGGAACGCCGAACGTCGCAGGCGTCATCGGCCTGAGTGCCGCGCTTGAATGGCTGGCTGAAACGGATATCGCTCAGGCAGAACGCTGGAGCCGGGGTCTGGCGACGCTTGCAGAAGAGGCGCTGCAGAAACGTCCGGGTTTTCGATCGTTCCGCGTGCAGGACTCAAGCCTGCTGGCCTTTGATTTTGCCGGCGTTCATCATAGCGATATGGTTACGCTGCTTGCCGGGTATGGCATTGCCCTGCGTGCCGGCCAGCACTGCGCGCAACCATTACTGGCCGCACTGGGTGTTAGCGGTACGCTGCGTGCATCGTTTGCGCCGTATAATACGCAAAGCGATGTGGATGCGCTGGTTGATGCCGTTGACCGCGCCCTTGAAATACTGGTGGATTAATGACGAGTTCAGCGTTAGCCGAACATCCGTTTGGCACGGTTATCACAGAAGAGACCTTAAAACAGACTTTTGCCCCGCTATTGCAATGGGAAGACAAATATCGCCAGCTGATCCTGCTCGGCAAGCAGTTGCCGGCGCTGTCAGACGAACGCAAAGCGCAGGCGAAAGAGATTTCCGGCTGCGAGAACCGCGTCTGGCTGGGATGCACGGTATCCGGTGAAAAACTGCATTTCTTTGGCGACAGCGAAGGACGTATCGTTCGCGGGCTGCTGGCGGTACTGTTAACCACTGTGGAAGGGAAGAGCGCGGCGGAGCTGCTGACGCACTCGCCGCTGGCATTGTTCGATGAACTGGGGCTACGGGCGCAGCTCAGCGCCTCGCGCGGTCAGGGCCTGGTCGCACTCAGTGAGGCGGTACAGGATGCCGCGCGTCAGGCTCAGGCCTGACGTTCCGCCTTCGCCATCATTTTCTTCAGGGCGTGAGAGACGGCTACAAAGCCGAAAGAGGCGGTCACCATGGTGGCCGCGCCAAAGCCTGAGGCGCAATCCATCCTTTTTGGCCCTTCCGCCGTGCTTTTCATCGCACACACCGAACCGTCAGCCTGCGGGTAGACCAGGGCTTCAGTCGAAAAGACACAGTCAACGCCCAGCTTGCCTTTGCTGTTTTTCACGACGTTAAAATCGCTTTTTAAGCGCTCGCGCAGCTTGGCCGCCAGCGGGTCCTGAATCGTCTTTGCCAAATCGGCCACCTGAATCTGCGTGGGATCGATTTGCCCGCCAGCCCCCCCGGTGGTAACCAGAGGAACCTTGTAACGCCGACAGTAGGCAATCAACGCCGCTTTTGGACGCACGCTGTCAATCGCGTCGATGACATAGCTGTAGCCTTTACTCATGTATTCGGCGACGTTATCTGCCGTCACAAAGTCATCGATCACCGTCACGCGGCATTCCGGGTTAATCAGGCGAATACGCTCCGCCATCACCTCAGATTTCGCCAGCCCGACGTTATCGCGCAGGGCATGGATTTGACGGTTGGTGTTGGTGACGCAAACGTCATCCATATCAATCAGCGTGATCGCGCCAATGCCGGTTTCTCGCCAGCGCTTCCGCCGCCCAGGAGCCAACACCGCCAATCCCCACGACGCAGACATGCGCATCCGCAAACAGCTGCAGGGCTTTTTCACCATATAGACGTGCCGTGCCGCCAAAACGCTGACGCCAGGCATCGCTGATTACTACAGACATAAAACCTCAGATGTCAAAAGGGTGAGGTTATTCCTCACCCTTCTCTGTTAATTCAGTACGACTCAGAATACCACAATCAGCCGCTGAATACGTTACCGCTACCAGGGGCTGCCTTGAGCACCCATACGCGCCCATAGTGGTTATACCAGCCTGCACGGTGCCCCGCATCCGGGCCAATGCCCTGATAAATATCGAAGTGCTGACCTTTAATCGCACCGCCGACATCCAGCGCGACCATCAGACGTAGCTCGTACTGACCGTTAAATTTGCCGTTGTTATCCAGCAGAGGCACTTCCGCCAGCAGCGTGGTGCCCGCAGGAATAATAGAACGATCCGAAGCTACCGAGGGCGCGGCCAATCAGTGGAACGGCACTTGCCCCTTTCACTGGCGCAAAGTTTTGCGGTTTAAAGAAGACAAACGACGGGTTCTGTTCCAGCAGCTCACGCACTTCGGCTTCGCTGTGTTTTTCACCCCACTCGCGGATCGCCTGCATCGACATGTCTTCTTTTTTCACTTCGCCTCTGTCGATCAGCACTTTACCAATGCTGCGATAGGCATGACCGTTTTTACCGGAATAACTAAAGAAGTTCAGGGGGGAGCCATCGCCAAAGTCGATATAGCCGCTGCCCTGAACATCCATGATGAAGTTGTCCATCAGCGAGTTGCTGTAGGCCAGAACGTAGTTTTCGCTCAGCGCACCGGAGTAGATCTCAGCGCGGGACGGCAGACGACCGCGTTTAGGCGGCATTCGGTAAATGGGATACTGGAACTCGCCCTGACGCGAGTGTCGCGCCTGGATAACCGGGGTGTAGTAACCGGTAAACTGGACGTTGCCATAGTTATCCGCCACCTTCCATCTGCCAGGCGTCGATACCAAACTGGCGCATATTGCGCGTATCACCGCCCGCGCGTAGCCAGTCCTGTACCGCGTTATAAACGCTGCTCTGTGAGCCATACAGACGTGGCGACGCGTTGCGGATCTGGTAAACCTGCTCGGAAAAGTCTCCGGCGTTGATCGGTGCGCCAACGGCATCAGGTTGATTAACTAAAGAGAAAGGCTGGGATAGCTTCCCGTCTTTATACTGTTGACCGCGATCGGTCGGTTTAGAAGAGCAGGCCGCAAGAATGGCTACCATTGCCCCTGTCATTAGATACTTCGCCCAACGTCCTTTCATTATATCTCGTCTTAAAGTTGCCCATTACCGCGTGATGAAGATAACAAACCCACTGTTCTAAAGAAACGGAATCACATGCCCTTTGGCAAATTCTGAGCAAAAAATAGTCCAAATATCGCAACGCCGTTCAATTTACATACAAAGTTAATGATTTATGTGAAAAAGGGGTTGCATCACAAACCTAACCGAGTATAGTGCGCTTCCACGGACGCGGGGTGGAGCAGCCTGGTAGCTCGTCGGGCTCATAACCCGAAGGTCGTCGGTTCAAATCCGGCCCCCGCAACCAATTAAAATTTGATGAAGTATCTTCTACGACAGTAGGAAGACGGACGCGGGGTGGAGCAGCCTGGTAGCTCGTCGGGCTCATAACCCGAAGGTCGTCGGTTCAAATCCGGCCCCCGCAACCAATCAAATTTGAAGAAGTAAGTTTCTACAAGAGTAGAAAGACGGACGCGGGGTGGAGCAGCCTGGTAGCTCGTCGGGCTCATAACCCGAAGGTCGTCGGTTCAAATCCGGCCCCCGCAACCAACACTTCTAAAACAATAAACACCCTTCAGGGTGTTTTTTTGTATCTGCGGTGTGTGAAACTGCCGGGCGTTTACCCGGCGCACTCAACTACCCAAGCCTTGCCAGCGTCGCCCCATCTGAGAAATACGCCCGGATCCCTGCCAGAATCGACTCTGCCACTTCCTGCTGGAATTTTGCCGTCCTGAGCTTACGCTCCTCTTCCACGTTACTGATAAACGCGGTCTCGACCAGAATCGACGGAATATCCGGGGCCTTCAGCACCGCGAACCCGGCCTGTTCAACGCTGTTTTTGTGCAGCTTATTAACATTGCCTAGCTTGCCCAGCACCGCTTTACCAAATTTCAGGCTGTCAGTGATGGTCAGCGACTGCACCATATCAAACATGGTGTGGTCGACATAGCGGTCGCCACTTTTGCTCACGCCGCCAATCAGGTCCGAGGCGTTCTGAGAGTCAGCCAGGAATCTTGCGGCGGTGCTGGTTGCCCCTTTAGTCGAGAGCGCAAACACCGACGAACCGCTCGGCTGGCGGCTGGTAAACGCATCGGCATGGATCGAGACGAACAAGTCTGCACGCTGCTTCTGGGCTTTCGCCACGCGGACTTTCAGTGGAATAAAGACATCTTCGTTTCGCGTCATATAGGCGCGCATATTGCCTTCTTTATCGATCAGCGCCTTCAGCCGGCGGGCGATTTGCAGCACCACATCTTTTTCCCGGGTACGATATTTCCCCACTGCGCCCGAGTCTTCGCCGCCATGGCCAGGATCAAGCATGATCACAATCGGGCGATCGCGCCCTGCTTTTCCGGGCTGCGGACCGCTCTGGGCCGGTGGCACCTGCTTCTCCAGGTTGCCCTGGTTGTAGTCTTCCAGTAATGCCAGCAGCGGATCCTGAATATCCGTCGCATTCGCCGGATAGAGATCCATGACCAGACGCTCTTTGAACGTCGCAACAGGTGCCAGGGCAAACAGCTGCGGTTTAACGTTTTGCTTCAGCTCAAACACCATGCGCACGGTTTGCGGATCAAACTGACCCACGCGCGCCGATTTGATAAACGGATCGTCGCCGCGGATCTGCGCCGCCATTCCCTTAAGCACAGAGTTGAGGTTAACACCTTCGAGATCCACCACCACACGCTCAGGATTGCTGAGGGCAAATTGCTTATATTTCAGCACCCGATTGGATTCTACCGTGACACGTGTATAGGTCGACGACGGCCAGACGCGCACCGCCACCACCTGACTGGTGGCGGCAAGACCCACCTGGCTGACGCTAAGCAACCACATCGCCCCTGCCCCTTTTAACAACCGGCGGCGGCTTATTGCTGAATTGGATCCCGACATGCTTCTCCCGAGCAAGAAAAGTGACTGATTTACAAAATCGCTAAATTGACCGAAAACTTTAACGAATGACGCATAAACTGTCATCTATAAAAGGGTAAACATTCATACGCTAACGCACGGATTACTTATCAATTTCTGTGGGTCGCAGAAAATTTAGGCTTGCACACACGGCCACAATCGAATAAAAATACAGAAATTACGAATAAACATTCATTAAGGGTTGTGTCATGGTGAAGGAACGTAGAACCGAACTGGTCCAGGGATTCCGCCATTCTGTTCCCTATATCAACGCCCATCGGGGAAAAACGTTTGTCATCATGCTCGGCGGCGAAGCCATTGAGCATGAAAACTTTTCCAGCATCGTCAATGACATTGGCCTGCTGCACAGCCTCGGGATCCGCCTGGTTGTGGTGTATGGCGCGCGCCCGCAGATTGATGCCAACCTGGCCGCGCATCACCACGAGCCGATTTACCATAAACATACCCGCGTCACGGATGCGAAAACCCTTGAGCTGGTGAAACAGGCGGCGGGTCTGCTGCAGCTGGATATCACCGCTCGCCTGTCGATGAGCCTTAACAACACACCGCTGCAGGGCGCGCACATCAACGTTGTGAGCGGCAATTTTATCATCGCTCAGCCTCTCGGCGTGGACGATGGCGTGGACTATTGCCATAGCGGACGTATTCGTCGTATCGATGAAGAAGCCATTCACCGCCAGCTGGACAGCGGTGCCATCGTGCTGATGGGGCCTGTGGCAGTGTCCGTGACCGGTGAAAGCTTTAACCTCACCTCAGAAGAGATTGCCACTCAGTTGGCCATCAAGCTGAAGGCGGAGAAAATGATTGGGTTTTGCTCTTCCCAGGGCGTCGTGAATGATGAAGGGGTGATTGTGCCAGAGCTCTTCCCGAATGAGGCCCAGGCTCGCGTGGAAGCGCTGGAAGCCGAAGGGGATTACCACTCGGGTACCGTGCGTTTTTTGCGCGGTGCCGTGAAGGCCTGCCGCAGCGGCGTGCGTCGTAGCCACCTGATCAGCTATCAGGAAGACGGTGCCCTGCTGCAGGAACTGTTCTCCCGCGATGGTATCGGCACCCAGATTGTGATGGAGAGCGCGGAGCAAATCCGTCGCGCCACCATCAATGATATCGGCGGAATTCTGGAGCTGATTCGCCCACTGGAACAGCAGGGCATTCTGGTTCGGCGCTCCCGCGAACAGCTGGAGATGGAGATCGACAAATTCACCATTATTCAGCGCGATAACCTGACCATTGCCTGCGCCGCCCTCTACCCGTTCCCGGAAGAGCAGATCGGAGAAATGGCCTGCGTGGCGGTGCATCCTGACTACCGGAGCTCTTCACGGGGTGAAATGCTGCTTGAGCGCGTGGCGGCTCAGGCGCGTCAGATGGGGCTGAACAAGCTGTTCGTGCTGACTACGCGCAGCATTCACTGGTTCCAGGAGCGCGGATTTACACCGGTGGACATTGAATCACTGCCGGAGAGTAAGAAAGAGATGTACAACTATCAGCGCCGATCAAAAGTGCTGATGGCCGATCTGGGATAATACGAAGCCCTCACCACCCGGTGGGGGCTATCGCTTAAAGGGATTCAAATATCGCGCTCAGGCCGCTTCGACGTTCCGTGCGGGTGGCAATCGCCTGTAGCAGCACACGTTCATCGGCATACAGCGACAGGCGCTGACGCGCGCGCGTAATGGCGGTATAAATCAGTTCGCGGGTAATGACGGGCGAAAGCTGTGTCGGCAGGATCAGCGCCGCATGGTTGAACTCGGAGCCCTGAGACTTATGCACCGTCATTGCCCAGGCCGTTTCATGTTCAGGCAGACGGCTGGGCTGAACGGATTTCACGCTTCCATCCGGCATCTGGAACCAGACGCGCAGCCCCAGTCCACGATCGAGGGCAATCCCGATATCCCCGTTAAACAGCCCCAGCGCGCTATCGTTGCGGGCGATCATCACCGGGCGTCCCTCATACCAGCGCGAGTGCGGGGTGCGGTGGATTTTGCGTTTCTGGCCCAGGAGCTGTTCGAACCTGTCGTTCAGACCGCTTACGCCAAATGGCCCTTCCCTCAGTGCGCACAGTAGCTGATACTCGCCAAAGGCGGCGAGCGCCTGTGCCGGCGTGCATTGCTGTTGTACACCCGTCAGGAAATGCTGATACCCCTGCAGGGCGTCATCAAGCATCGCCTGATACTCTTCCCCGGTTTGCAGCGATTTTTTCTCGATATCGGTGAATTGACCGTCAAATACCGCACAGGTCGTCTGCCGGTCGCCTCTGTTCACAGCCGAAGCCAGCTGACCGATGCCCGAGTCGCTGCCGAAACGGTAGCTTTTTTGCAGCAGGCACAGGCTGTCGCGCAGCGCCCCCGCCAGGGAATGGTTTTCACTGGCGAGCGAACAGCCGGTCAGACGGGACAGCTCCTCAGCGCGTTCAGCGGTATATCCCAGGCTTGCATAAGTGCAGATATCTCCCAGCACCGCCCCGGCTTCCACCGAGGCAAGCTGGTCGCGATCGCCCAGGAAAATGACGCGGGCGTGCGCTGGCAGAGCATCAATCAACCGCGCCATCATCGTCAGGTCGATCATTGACGCCTCATCCACCACCAGCACATCCAGATGCAACGGGTTACCGGCGTGATAGCGCAGACGCTGACTTCCCGGCTGAGCGCCCAGCAGCCGGTGCAGCGTGCTGGCTTCGTTTGGGAAAAGGGCAAGCTGCTCCCCGGTGAGTGGCAACTTCTGCAGCGCACCACCTAACGACTCGGTCAGGCGCGCCGCCGCTTTGCCGGTAGGGGCCGCCAGACGAATACGGCACTTTTGCTCACCTGATAACTGAATCAGGGCGGCAAGCAGTTTGGCCACGGTGGTGGTTTTACCGGTTCCCGGGCCGCCAGAGATGACGGAGATCCGCCGTGTTAAGGCCACGGCTGCCGCCACTTTCTGCCAGTCTGTCGCCTCAACAGAGGTAAACAAGGTATCCAGCGTTTGCCGCAGTTGGGCTTCATCGCAGGGAAGAGGCGCATTGGTCTCGCTGAAAAAACGCGCGACCGCCAGTTCATTACGCCACAGTCGGTTGAGATACAAACGATCGCCCGTCAGGATCATGGGTGTCTGGCTATCGGCTGCGCTGACGGCAGGCGAACGGTGCAACACCGTCGGCCAGTCCACGGATTCTCCCAGCAGTGCAAAACAGGACTGCAGGGCCGCGGGCATTTTCTCATCCATCACCAGACGCGAAAGCGGCAGGCAAACGTGCCCTTCCCCTGCGTCTTTACTCAGGATGGCAGCGGCGAGCATCACGGCAGGCTCATCACCGGACACCATCATGGCGAACTGTACGTCCAGGTGGCGCAGTAGTCGCTGTTCTACCGCTTCCAGCAACAATTCCTGCATCGTCATGCCACTTCCTCCGTGTTTGCTGCAAATAAGTTATCCATTTTCTCAATCAGTGCCGCATGCGGGCGTGTGCTAAAGATGCCTGAACGCGGGTCAGCCGCATCCACACCGCGCAGGAAAAGGTAAATCACCCCACCAAAGTGCTCTTCGTAACGGTAGTCAGCAATGCGATGGCGCAGATAACGATGCAGCGCCAGAGTATAGAGCTGGTACTGCAGATCGTAGCGATGCATTTGCATGGCGGATGCCATCGCCTGCTGGGTGTAGGCTTCGCTGTTCTCACCCAGCCAGTTTGATTTGTAATCCAGCAGGTAGTAGCGCCCTTCGTGACGGAAAACCAGGTCGATAAAGCCTTTTAACATCCCCTGCACCTGGCGGAAGTTCAGCGGCGGGCAACCGGCGGACAACGGGTCATACTCGCGGATCACCGCATCAAGCGCGTCAGCCCGCAGCGGGCTGGCGATGGGAAGGTAAAACTCCATCTCCACCTGTTTATCTTTGGCGGTCAACTGGCTGAGAGAGAGGCCCTCTGCCGTGAGCGGGGCGTGCAGAATAGCGCGGATCCACTCGGTGAGGACCGGCTGCCATTGTGCATCATAGCCCCCACTCTGTAACATCTTCAGGACCCATTCGTCAGAGACCGGCTGGGTAAAATCCAGCTCTTCAAACAGGCTATGCAAAAAGGTTCCCGGTGACGCGCCGCGTGGAAATTGATGCGGCGTAAGCGCAGGCTCAACCGGCACGCTACCGGCTCCGGCGGCATCAATATCCAGCTTTGGCATCAGGTCCTGCGCAATGCTCTGCCCGTGCTGCTGTAACCCGGAGTAGCTGGTAACGCGCCAGTCGTCGGCAATGGTGCGCAGAATCTGCCGGGCTTCCAGTTCAGATTCCCGCCAGTCCGGCATCTGCCAGCGGCTGTTATCGGGTGGCGACGGAATGTGCAGGGCAACATGCTCGCCGCACAGCGACTCGATGCACTGGCGCAATCCGGCAGCATCTTTGGGCTCGCCGAGCTGAATGAGTCGCCCCAGCGCGCTCAGGTGGAAATCGCTCTCCCCCGACTTGTCGCCACGACGGCGGAACAGCGGCGCCACGCCCAGGCTGCAGTGCCAGACCGAACGGGTCAATGCCACGTAGAGCAGGCGTAAATCTTCCGCCAGACGTTCGGCCTCGGCCAGCTCAACGCTGGACTCCGCTTTACTGAGATCGAGCACCGCGTCGAACGACTCGCGATCGTGGTAAAAGGCCTGATCCTGCACGCGGTAATTGGCGATAAACGGCAGCCAGACCAGTGGATACTCCAGGCCTTTCGACTTGTGAATCGTGACGATCTGTACCAGATGTTTATCACTCTCAAGACGCATCTGCTGGCTGGAGGCGTTGCTGTTTGGGTCGGCAATCTGTTGCGCCAGCCAGCGCACCAGAGCATGTTCGCTTTCAAGCTGCGTGCCCGCCTCCTGCAACAGCTCACTGATATGTAAAATGTCGGTCAGACGGCGTTCACCGCCTGCTGTCGCGAGCATATTCTCCGCAAGGTGTCGCTTCGCCATGAGCTCACGCACCATCGCCATCACACCGCGCTTCTGCCATCGTTCACGGTAGTGAACAAACTCTTCGACGACCACATCCCATGCGGCTTCGTCATTATTGAGTGCATCAATGTCACGGGCGTTCAGACCGAGCATGGCGCTGGCTAGTGCACTGCGAAGCGTACTTTCGCGCTCCGGGGACAGCACGGCCTGAAGCAGCCACAACATCTCCTGTGCTTCCAAGGTTTCAAAAACGCTGTCACGGTTTGAGAGGTACACGGACGGGATGTTCAGCAGGGTAAGCGCATCGCGGATCAGCGACGCCTCCTGACGACTGCGCACCAGCACCGTGATATCAGACGCCTTCACGGGGGCTGACTCATTTTCCTTCCACAACAGCGCCTCGCCACGCGCACCAGCGCTGAGCCAGTCACGGATCTGCGCGGCACAATGCTGAGCCATGGCATTTTGATAGTCCGCGACGCCACAGCCTTCACCGTCAAGCAGCCAGAAGTTCATGGCTGGCTGCGTCACCCCGTTGAATTCGAAACGCAGCGAGCTGTTTTTTGCGGCAAACTTTACCGGCTGAAAGGGGATCTCACGGAACATAAACGCCGTATCCATGCGGCTAAACAGCGCATTGACGCTTTGCACCATGCCCGGGGAAGAGCGCCAGTTGGTATCCAGCGTATAGTGCGCCTCTACCTCACTGCGGGCCTTCATGTAGGTGAAAATATCCGCACCGCGGAAGGCGTAAATGGCCTGTTTCGGATCGCCGATTAACAACAGCGCGGTGTCGGGCTGTTGTCGCCAGATGCGGCGGAAAATACGGTACTGCTGAGGGTCCGTATCCTGAAATTCGTCAATCATCGCTACCGGGAAGCGGGTACGGATCGCGCAGGCAAGGGCTTCGCCGTTTTCACTGCACAGCGCCGCATCAAGGCGGCTCAACATATCGTCAAAACCCAGTTCGCCACGGCGACGTTTCTCACGTGATACGGCTTCGCGAATTTCCGTCATGGCGCGGGTGATCATCAGGTCATTGAGCGTGAGTGGCTCAGCGAGCAGCGATTCAATCGCAACAAACAGGGGATGCTCAGGCACAATGCCGTCGGCTTTAGTCCGCTCAATCAAAAAACGCTGCGAGAATTTCTCCAGTGCGTCCGGAAGCTGATAACCGCGCGTCTCTTCCTGCGCCCAGGCGCTGATCTTCTCGATCCATTTACCCTGGTTGCCGCGGTTAAATTTACGCCTGTCGATCCCGGAGTTTTCGATGATCGCCTCAATCTCACCGACGGACGCATTCCATTGTTGCTTGAGCGCAGCAATTTTTCCGACAATCTTTTCATGACGTGAAGCCAGCGTTTCGTCTGCAGGCGGCGGAGATTTGATAACCGGCGCTTCGCCCTGAAGATAACGGTCGATAGCGCGAAGAAGCTCTTCGGGACCTTTCCACAACGCATGGACCGCTTCAGCGATATCGCGCGATAAAGGGTAACAGTGGCGACGCCAGAAATCCGCACAGGCCTGATAGCGAAGCACAGATTCATCTTCAATGAGCTGCTGTTCAAACAGCATTCCGGATTCAAATGCATTCAGGCTCAGCATGCGCTGACAAAAACCATGAATGGTGAAAACGGACGCTTCGTCCATCTGCCGTTCCGCCAACAGCAGCCACTGGGCGGCCTGTTGCTTATCTGCAATCTCTTCAAGAAGGCTGGCGTAGAGAGGGTTATCCGTGGTCTGGCGCAGGCAGGCGATGCGCAGCTCATGAATATTGGCACGAATACGACCGCGCAGCTCAGCGGTAGCAGCCTCGGTGAAGGTGACCACCAGCAGCTCTTCCACACTTAACGGACGTGGAAAAGCGGCGTTACCACCAAGCCCTAACAGAAGACGCAGATAGAGCGCGGCAATGGTGAAGGTTTTTCCCGTTCCCGCTGAGGCTTCAATCAATCGTTCACCCTGTAGAGGTAAACGTAAGGGATTAAGGGGCTCAGCGGTATCGGTCATTCTTTCTTACTCCAGGGCATAGATTGCTGCAGCGCGCTGACGCTCTTCCAGATCGTCCAGCCTTTCGGGTTAACGTAGTCCGTTTTCCCGTTCTGACTACCGGAAACCTGCGACAGAATCGCCATTCCCTGCGGTTTAACCACCGCCTGGTGGAAGAAATCAGCAACCTTCTGCGGCGTCAGCTGTTTTATCTCGGCCACTACTTTATCACGCGAATCAAATTTCAGATTACCGCGATCAAAATCTTTGCTCAGTTGTGATGCTTCTTCACCCAGCGTCTGCGGCGGCTGCATCACCTGCGCGATGACGGCCTGCTGAATCTGAGCAAACTCCTCCGGCTTCATCGCCCGCAGCTTCGCTTCCGCCTGTGGGAAGAATGCCTGATAACGCTGCCAGAGATAAGCAGGCTGTTTATCACTGCTTTGCAGCAGGAAGCCCAGCCCCCACTGGCGACCCACGTTCATGGAGAAGGCAAAGACCGCGTAACCAAGCTGCTCTTCTGTACGCAGCTGGTTGTAGAACCACGGCTGAATAATCTGCCCCAGCACAGCACTCTGCGCGGTACTGGTGAATTCATCATAACCCGTGGGTACAAACACAGCGGCCAGGGCTGAATCCGTGCTGTTACCCGCCTTTTCAAAAATCACATTCTGTTTTTTCTCAACCAGTACGTCCTGGTTGCGGCACCACTCGTCGCCTTTCGAACCAAGCTGCGTACGGACATTTTCTGCCAGTGTTTTAGCCTGTACGTCACTCATGTTTCCGACGATAAGGAACTCCGGACGCGTGTTCGTTTTCAGCGCATCACGATACGCCAGCACATCTTTTAAGGTGATAGAGGGCAGTAGCGCCCGGCGATCTTCGCGCTGGAAATAGGGAATTTGCGAAAGCATTTGCGTCGGCATGAGCGCCAGGTCATACGCTTTACCCTTCTCGGCAGAATCCATCATCTGCGCATACCAGGATTTGGCCTGCTCAAGTTGCTCTTCCGTCGGGGTATAGCTGAAATAACCTTCCAGTAACGCCTGGAACAGCTGCGGCAGACGCTGGGTGTAGCCGTTGGCATTGACCATCAGACCGTTATTGGCGTTGGTCGAGAAGCTTATCCCGCCGACGGCCGCCTGATTGCTAAGCTGATCGAGTGCGATACCGGCAAGGTAGTCATTGAGCGCAAACATCACCTGATTTTTAGCGCTGTTCATTGCTTTTGGGTTACGCAGAACCACGCTCACATCGGCTTTCGGTTCACTCGCGAAATAGCGGCTTGGCGTATACACCACGCGCAGCGTCGGCTCATCAACGATAAGTTCCGGGTGCGGATAAGCTTTCGTGGTTTTAATCAGCGAGAAATCATCCGGAATGTAGGGGTTCAGCTCCGGCAATTTAAGCGCGATCTCACCAGCCTTTTTCTGCCAGTCGGCGAAGGTCTGGTCACTGATTTTATCCACCTGGTAAGGGGCATCGACAAAATAGGCCATTTTGTTATGCGGTTCGTTCGGGCTGATATACCAGACGCGGGCATTCTGCGGCGTCATCATCGCCAGGCGGGCTTTTACCGCGTCGGCGTCATACTGGTCGGCAATATTGACCGCGTCGAGGGTATGTTCCACCGGCACACGGATCATGGTATCCGCCAGCCACTCAACGTAATCCATGTCGCGGGTAATGGACGGATAACGGAAATCGAGATCCAGCACGTGCGCCAGTTCATCAAAGTAACGTTTATCGACGCCTTTATCGCGCAGCAAAGAGAGGTAGCTGAAGATAGCCGCCACGACGTCATCACGGTGAGCCAGACCTTTGTCAGTCAGGGTGGCGGAGATCGCCAGCACGCCGCTGTTGCCATTCACAACCGGATCGGAGTCGGCACGGATACCTTCCACCAGCCCTTGTTTTTGCAGCCAGTCAGAAAGTGTTCCCGGGCTACGGTTGCCAATCAGGTAGGTGACCAGTTCATCGGTTTTGCTGCGAAACTGCGCCGTATTGTTATCAATGCGGAACTCAACGCGTAACACTTTACGCGGCAGTGCAGGAACGTAGTGGATAACGATCCCTTTTTGCGCGTCCGTGACCACAGGAACGTTTATCTGCGGCAGGTCGATATTTTTATTCGGTACCCGGCCAAACGTCTGTGCCGCCATGCTTGCCAGCTCAGGCAACGGTTTGTTGCTGTAGATGACCGCTTTCATCAGATTGGCGGAGTAGTATTTATCGCGAAAAGCATGCAGGGCATCCAGCACCGGGCTGTTCGGTTTATCGCTCAGCGTCTCCAGGTTACCACCGGAAAAACGCGATCCCGGGTGCGCCGGGTTAATGGTTTCTGCACTCACCTGCGCCATGCGCATCCCGTCTCGCGTACGGGCAAGGGTCAGTTCAGCATTAACGGCATTGCGTTCGCGGTCAGCGTATTTTTTATCCAGCAGGGGAGCCGCGATAGAATCCGCCAGACGATCCACTGCACCTCCCAGCGCATCATTCTCAACTTCGAGATAGAAGGCTGTACGGTACGGCGCCGTGCTGGCGTTGTGGCTGCCGCCATGCATTTTGAGAAATTCGGACAGGCTATCTGGCTGTGGGTATTTTTTGGAACCCATAAGCGTCATATGTTCCAGATAGTGTGCAAGCCCAGGGTGGGCTTCCGGATCTTCCAGCGACCCAACCGGCACCACCAGTGCCGACAGGGATTTTACCGCCTGCGGATCGGAAACCAGCAGCACAGTCATCCCGTTATCAAGGCGAATAGCCTGATACTGACGGGTATCTTTTTCGCTCTTACGGATAGTTTCCTGAATGGGTTGCCAACCGGAGCCTGCCTGAGTGAAAGGTGCCCAAAGGGCGACAAACAAAACAAACGCTTTGAACAAGGTGCTGCCTGGCATTACGACCTCTTTATCACGGCTACATCATTAACAAACTGCGTGCTGGACTCACCAACATCTCTTTCTTTGGGTACATCAGTCCGTGATAAGAAGTGCATCATAAATGAACACCCCATGCTGCGCAATTTTTATACAGCACTCAGGACTGATTAAATTTGAACAACGGTAACAGGTAGCGTTGTGCTTCTTCCGTGATAGCCTCGAAGTATTCAGGCTCAAGCGTTCGCCATAAACGTTGATACCAAACATCCTCACCTTCGCCGCGCACCATCATGTTACCTTCATACGCCTGCATGAATTTACTCCGTGCTTTCTGCAGTGAAGCGTCATCCGTTAACATGGCATCATTCTGTGCGTCATAACAAGCTTTTATCCAGGCGCCACCGCTCTCGGGCAGTAGCAGGAGCGGTTTATTCATTCCCCGCAGGTAGCCTTCAACGTACAAGGATAAATAACGTAACGCCTGCTCTGCGTCCATCGGTGGAAAGCGCCATTCGCCCTCTTTGCGGACAAAAATACGGCTTTCGCCTTTATGGCCGCCAGCACTGTAGACAAGATGTTCGAGCCAGAGTTGCAAACCTTGTGAAACGCTAAGCATGGAAGGACGCCAGCGCAGGAGCCCATCCGGCTGTACCTGAGTTAGCCAGCCCGTGAGCTGCACACCCTGGCAGTTGAGATCGATTTCAAGACTGGTTCCGGGTTGCCGGCATTCCCTCACGCGTTCTGCCAGAGCTTCCATCTCCTGGCGCTGCGCCTCCCAGACAATTTCTCCGAACGCCCCGTAGGGTAACTGCCCCGCAGCACGGTAGCGGCGGTAAAGCTTGTCGGCATCTTCCTCTTCAACCAGCGCGTTCAGCAGCTGCTGGTTTAACTGATACCGCTCCAGCCCTTCCAACGTAAATGGCTCTGCATCAGGAATTTCACTCTCTTCAGAACGGAAATTGACCTGCAACCGTTGCTGGAAGAAAGCGCGTACCGGATGCCCCCAAAACCGCTGAAGCTGTTCAAAGGTCAGGGTGTCTATCGGGCGAGGATCAAGCTCCTGAATGAAATCGGTATGCGCTCTCCCCTCTTTTTTCGCCGCAGGCAGCCATTCGTGGGCATAGCTCTGATGATCGCTGACCACGTAGTTCACCGGGTCAAACGGCATGCGGCTATGGAAGCGGGTGATATGCGCCTTCACTCGCTGCGCGCTTTCATCACAGTTACGGGCTTCATCCCCCGCCAGATAGTGGCTCTGCCCGATATAATCCGCCAGTTCCTGCACCAGAACAGAAGGAAAGCGCTCGCTGTTGTCCTGGATAGAGCGGCCGATATAGCTGATATACAGCTGACGTTGAGCCGAAATGAGCGCCTCAAGGAAGAGATAGCGGTCATCGTCACGACGGCTACGATCACCCCGCTTTGGATTCGCACTCATCAGATCAAAACCCAGCGGCGCCAAGGCGCGTGGATAAATACCGTCATTCATTCCGAGCAGGCACACCACTTTGAACGGGATAGAACGCATTGGCATCAGGGTGCAAATATTGATTGGGCCTGCCAGGAAACGCTGGCTAATTCGCTCCTGATCGAGCCGTTGCGTCAGCTCATCGCGCAGCAATGACAACGGAATAGCCTCGTTATAGTGGGAACTCACGCCCTCTTCGACGATCGCCTGCCACTGCGTTTCAATGAGCGCCATAGCGGCTTCGGTATCACTGTCCGGCAGGAAGAAATCATTGAGCAATGCCCTGCAAACCGGGAGCCACGCATCCAGCGGACGCGGCTGCATCAACTCAAGCCGCCAGCGGTTAAGTTGCATCAGCAGGGAAGCTAAATGACCAACCAGCTCAGCGATCAACCCGCTGGACTCATCGTAGGGCAGGACTTCATTCCACTCGCCCTGGCTGCTTTCCATCGCATAGCCCAGCAGCATACGCGTCAGGCCAAACCGCCAGGTGTGCTGGCCGGTAGGAGGAAGCTCGAACGCCTGAACGTTGTCATCATCAATGCCCCAGCGTACGCCGGACTCGTTAACCCACTGACGAAGGTAGCGCAGCCCCTCTTCATTAATATTGAAACGTGCGGCCAGGACTGGGACATCCAGTAATGCCAGGACATCTTCGGAGATAAACCGGCTATCCGGTAATGAAAGCAAAGTAATAAAGGCCTGCAAGGCCGGATGAGACTGGCGGGCCCGTCGGTCAGAAATGGCGTACGGCAGGTAGCGTTCACCCGTCGCACTCCCAAAAACAGCCTGAATAAAGGGACTGTAACTGTCGATATCCGCCACCATCACCACAATGTCACGTGGCGTCAGCTCAGGATCGTCCTGCAACATCGCCAGCAGTTGATCGTGAAGGACTTCAACCTCGCGCTGCGGGCTGTGGCAAACGTGGATCGTGACGCTGCGATCGTCGCCGTCCAGCTTGCGCTTACTGTCGCTGCGTTCAAATTCTTTCGCCGTAACGCCCATGACGGCGCGGTTTTCGAGATCCAGAATGTCGAGCTGGATATTATGCAGCAGGCTATCCGGAGCGATCTCGACGAAGGCATCCACATCCCCTTCGCCTGACGACGTGATGTCTGAGAGCATGTGAATGTAGTCACGGCCCAGCTTTCCCCAAGAGGCAAGCAGCGGGTTTGGCAGGTTTTGAATGCCGTGCTCATCAAATAGCTGTGCGGCAGACGCGCTGTCTTTAAACAGTGGCACGGTACGCTCTTCAAACAGGCGTCGTCTCTGGCGAGACACCAGCCGCGAAAGCCAGCGTTCATCCTGAATGTCGCCCCAGTACTGGCGACACGGATTGGTAAAGAGGATATGTATGTCGATGTGTTTACCCAGCGCACTCAGCGCCTGCAAATACACCGGTGGCAGCGCCGAGATGCCGCAGATAAACACGCGAGAGGGCAGCCGGGCTGGTCGCTCAGCGCTGTTTTCCAGTATGGAGATAAACCGCTGGTAGAGGTTTGCACGGTGCCACTTCGGCTGGCCAAGTTTCTCAGTGTGTTCCACCAGCGCTTTCCAGAGTGGCGCCTGCCAGACTTGCGCCTCCGGTAACCCGTCGACCCGCTCGCCCGTTTCCCAGCGAGTCAGCCATTCCGGGCGATACACCAGATACTGGTCATAGAGATCGGCGGTGCGCGATGCCAGCTGGAACAGCTTGCGTTTATCGGTGTCGTCATTGAGGTAGTGGCGTAGCATGACGAATTCATCATGCTGCAGCATGTCCGGCAACAATGCCATCAGCTTCCAGCTCATGCTTTGCTTGTTGAAGGCACTCTGTTCCGGGATGTCCGGCAACACGCGGACAAACATCTCCCAGATAAAACTCGCGGGCAGCGGGAAATCGATATTTGCGGCAATGCCGAATTTACGCGAAAGCGACATCTGCAGCCACTGTGCCATACCGGTGCTCTGCACCAGCACCATTTCTGGCTCAAAAGGATCGTCAAGCCGCTCGCGCTCAACGATAAATTCCATCAGCGCTTCCAGCACATCCAGACGATTTGAGTGGTAGACCCTTAACATAGACGCTCCCGACTACTGGCTAACCGGGCAATGCAGACGCGTCATCTCGCCGCGCCGCCCCAGAGGAGAAATAAGTGTAACCGTGATGCTGACACATCCAGAGAGTGTTGTCTGCCCCCGACTGACCTGCCAGCCTGCCGGGAGAGCAATTGTTGAAAGCTGAGACTGATTCCAGGCATGGTGCCAGAGCTGACGATACTGATTAAACATAGAGAACCGCGTCGCCAGTGCTCGCTGATAACCCGACAGTGCCGTGACGATCATCACCAGCAGCATCATCGCCAGTAATACCTCAACCATGCTAAAGCCTTTTTCTCTGCTCACGGCAGCTGGCATAACGCATTCTCCTTAAGCGGACAAAAATCACTCCAGCCGTGTGGCGAGAAATAGATCTTACCGTCGATGATTTCGCCTCTGCGCCATAGCAGCAGGTCATCACTCCCGGCGATAAGCAGCACACGCGCTTCATTCAGTAGTCGCAGGCAAACTCGCCACGCCGATACCTTTTTGCACTGGATCTCAGGCTCAGATAACCAGCTCTGAACGCGTCCCCATTCAAGCGCTGACTGCACGGATGCCTGCTGTTGAACCGAGCGGCTCTCACCGCCCACCAGTGCGCTAAACGTGGTCAGCTGCTGATTGAGGCCGGTGAGGATCAGCGTGCCCAACACCAGTAAAAGTAATACCAGCGCCAGCGAGGACATCCCGCGCTGCCGGTTCACAGGTTGTACCCCGTGACGCCATAAAAAGCCTGACAGGGGGCCCCCTGCTCGCCCTGACGAAGGGCGGTCATTTCAATATTCAACTGGGGGGCAAACCCCGCATGCTCAACTTGACTCACCACAAAGTGCTGGATGAGAAGCCTGTTGGGGTCAGTGAGTTTCTCCCATCCTTTACCCTCACACGAGGTCGCCCCATGCAGGATCTCCAGTGCACCTGATTCCAGACGAAAACCTGTGCTGTCGTTTTCCGAAGACGAGCTATCCCAGTTACCGTTACTGTTTGCATCCCACCGTACAATGACACAGCGACCTTGCCTGCCGATCGTCAGTCCCTGCCCCGCACAGTTTCCGGCGCAATACCCCGCACGCTGAAGCTGTTTGCCAAGGGAAAAAAGGCGTTGCCACACCTCCTCCTCAAGCTCCCGCTGACCGGATTGCTGTAAAACAGCCCGCTGCAAGCCCGGTAAAAAGCGCGAGGCGCTTATCAGTAAAAGACTGCTGATCGCCGTGGCAATCAAAACTTCCATCAGTGAGAAACCCTGCTGGTTTAGGGACATGAACCTTCTCCTGTGACATTGCACATCCTGATTCGCCCTCCATTCGAGACAATGACGAGCCATTCTCCTGCACGACTTTGCAGGCGTATTCGCCCTGCCCATGCCGTATCCCTGAGTCCATAGAAGCCAAATAACGGCGTTATTTCACTTACCGTGACCTCCGGCCACAGGGGAATAAATACAAACGGACTGCCCTTATCACAGCCCTGCACGAATGCGCTCATCAGACAGGTGACGCCCCTGTCGCGCCGCAGTGTGACCTGGTGGTCACGGTTGTGCCGGTTTGCGTCATTGCGCAGAAATGCCAGGTAATCGCGCACCTGCCCGGCGGTTTGCCAGAGCCGTTGCTGCCGTTGCCAGTTGTCCCAGCCGTATAGCCCGGAGGCGCTGAGAATGACCACCAGCGAGATAGCCACCAGGGTTTCGATAAGCGTAAAACCGTTCTCTTTTTTCATGCCGGGAGTGTGGCGAAATGGCCTGGAATTGACGAGCAACGGAGGAGCGTTTTACGAGCCCTTATCAAGGAAAGTTAAGCGGTTGCAGTGTGTTGCATACGTTCTGGATAACGCGTCGGAAAGCGGGAAGAAGGCGAAAAAAAACCGGCGCTAAACAGCACCGGTTATGTCACGATTGACGGCCTCAGATAGCGACGGGCGCTTTGATGCCTGGATGAGGGTCATAACCCTCAATCTCAAAATCGTCAAAGCGGTAATCAAAAATGGATTCCGGTTTGCGTTTGATAATCAGCTTAGGCAAGGTGCGCGGTTCGCGGGTCAGCTGGAGATGCGTCTGTTCCATATGGTTGCTGTAGAGATGGGTATCCCCACCGGTCCAGACGAAATCGCCCACGTCCAGATCGCACTGCTGCGCCATCATATGCACTAACAGCGCATAGCTGGCAATGTTGAACGGCAGGCCGAGGAACACGTCGCAGGAGCGCTGATAGAGCTGGCAGGAGAGCTTGCCGTCTGCCACATAGAACTGGAAGAACGCATGGCACGGTGCCAGCGCCATTTTATCCAGCTCGCCGACGTTCCAGGCGGAAACGATAATACGGCGCGAGTCCGGATCGTTTTTCAGCTGGTTCATCACGGTGGTGATCTGGTCAATATGGCGGCCATCCGGCGTAGGCCATGCGCGCCACTGCTTACCGTACACCGGGCCCAGGTTGCCGTTTTCATCTGCCCATTCGTCCCAGATAGAGACGTTGTTTTCATGCAGATACGCAACGTTGGTATCGCCTTGCAGGAACCAGAGCAGTTCATGAATGATCGAGCGCAGGTGGCAGCGCTTTGTCGTCACCAGCGGAAAACCTTCCTGCAGATTGAAGCGCATCTGGTGGCCAAAAATGGAGAGCGTGCCGGTACCGGTACGGTCATTTTTCGGCGTGCC
The DNA here is from genome assembly GCF_031453695.1 of Enterobacter sp. SORGH_AS_0287. Taxonomy (NCBI): domain Bacteria; kingdom Pseudomonadati; phylum Pseudomonadota; class Gammaproteobacteria; order Enterobacterales; family Enterobacteriaceae; genus Enterobacter; species Enterobacter sp. SORGH_AS_0287. The sequence goes on along the minus strand of NZ_JAVIZW010000001.1, from coordinate 4,508,658 downwards.
CTCATCGAGCACTTTTTTCATCAGTTCAAGATACTGTTTCATGGTTCCTCAGGAAAGTTGTTGCTGTGGACGACGACGATACGCCCAAATCATCATAATGACACCCGCGACAATCATCGGAATGGAGAGGATCTGCCCCATGCTGATGTACTGTACCCATTCGCCGGTGAACTGTGCATCCGGCTGGCGGAAGAACTCGACGATGATACGGAATGCACCGTAGCCAATCAGGAACAGACCGGAGACAGACCCCATCGGACGCGGTTTACGGATAAACAGATTCAGGATGATAAACAGCACCACACCTTCCAGCGCCAGCTCGTAAAGCTGAGACATGTGGCGCGGCAGAACACCGTAAGTATCGAACAGGGATTGCCACTCAGGATGAGACGGCAGCAGCGCCATGTCCTCTGCACGCGAGCCCGGGAACAGCATGGTAAAGGAGACACTCGGGTCGACACGCCCCCAGAGCTCACCATTGATAAAGTTGCCCAGACGTCCTGCTCCCAGACCAAACGGGATCAGTGGCGCGATAAAATCTGACACCTGGAAGAAGTTGCGTTTGGTGCGTTTGGCAAAAATCACCATCACCAGGATCACACCAATCAGCCCGCCGTGGAAGGACATGCCGCCATCCCAGACGCGGAACAGGTAGAGTGGATCGTTCAGGAATACCGGGAGGTTATAGAACAGAACATACCCAATACGGCCGCCCAGGAACACGCCAAGGAAGCCTGCATACAGCAGGTTCTCGACTTCGTTTTTGGTCCAGCCACTGCCGGGACGACTGGCGCGACGGCCAGCAAGCCACATGGCAAAAATGAAGCCGACCAGGTACATCAGACCGTACCAGTGAAGCGAAACAGGTCCTATTGAGAAAATGACCGGATCAAATTCCGGAAAATGCAGATAACCACTGTTCATCTGTCACCACAAGATGTTGTTATTCCGCTGAAAGTGGACAGCGGTAGAAATGCGATTCTGCTGTTAGCAGAGGCTCCAAAGTTGCGAATCATAGCATAAGGCGGACGCGGAGGATGCGCCAGAGATGTAAAAGATGTGTATAGAGGAGTGTGTTATATCCTCACCTCCGCCCTGTCACAAAGGACGAGGACGGAGTGAGGGGAAAAGTACGTATTAGCGACCGCCGCGAATCAGGCCGCCCATACCGCGTCGTTCCATGAAAGCAGCCACCTGATGACGCACTTCGGCGGCCAGCTGCGCTTCAAGACTGCGTTCAGCCAGCTCGCGGGCATCCTCAATATCGATATGCCGCAGCAGGTACTTCACGCGGGCAACCGCACGGCCGTTCATGGAGAGGTGGCGGTACCCCAGCCCAATCAGGATTGCAACGCACATCGAATCTCCGGCCATTTCACCACACAGGCGCAAATCAATATCGTGCTGTTCGGCTTCTCGCGCGATCATCGCTAACGCCCGGATCATCGCCGGGTGCAGGCTGTCATAGATGCTGGCAACACGCGTGTTGTTACGGTCGACGGCCAGAATATACTGCGTCAGGTCATTGGTACCGACCGAGATAAAGTCGACACGGTTAGCCAGCTGCGGCAGCATAAAGACCATAGACGGCACTTCAAGCATCACCCCAATTCGTGGTTTGGGGATCGCATAGCCAATCATCTCTTCGACTTCACGACCGGCACGCTCAATCAGCCGCCGCGCCTCGTCAATCTCATCAATGCTGGTGACCATCGGCAGTAAAATGCTGAGGTTACCCGTCGCCGCATTCGCGCGCAGCATGGCACGCACCTGGATCAGGAAGATCTCAGGCTGATCGAGCGTAATGCGTATCCCACGCCAGCCCAGGCACGGGTTTTCCTCACTGATCGGCATGTACGGCAGCTGTTTATCTGCCCCGACATCAAGGGTGCGCAGGGTGACCGGTTTGTCGTTAAACATCTGCAGCATGCCCTGATACTGCGCGACCTGCTCCTCTTCAGAGGGAAAGCCACTTTGCAGCATGAACGGGATTTCGGTGCGGTATAAGCCGATACCGTCGATGCGGCTGCCGAGCTTCTCTTCATGCTCGGGGCTTAAACCTGCGTTGAGCATGACTTTGATTCGCTCGCCGCTTTTGAGCTGCGCGGGCAGATTAACGTCATCCTCTGCCAGCTTGCTTAATTCATTCTCTTCGCTGATAAGGCGCTGGTATTCCTGAAGCAGAACCGGCTCAGGATCAACCAACAGCTCACCGCGATAACCGTCGACCACCAGGGTGCGTCGGTGCAGCACCGATGGCTGGATATCCGCCCCCATAACGGTGGGAATTCCCAGCGCGCGCACCATAATGGCCGCGTGCGAGTTCGCCGCGCCATCGCGTACCACTACGCCCGCCAGGCGGTCATGAGGCAGTTCAGCCAGCGTTGTCGCGGAGAGTTCATCGGCAACCAGAACAAAACGTTTTGGCCAGGCATTCGCGCCCTGAATAGTGTCATCAAGATGGAACAGTAAACGCTGCCCCAGGGCGCGTAAATCACCGGCCCGCTCTTTCAGGTAACCGTCGGTCAGTGCCGCAAACTGCTCGGCAAATTTTTCGATGACCTTTTTAACCGCCCACTCCGCAACCGCACCTTTATCGACTTCGTCAAAAAGCTCGCGGCGCAGACGTGCATCGGAGAGAAGGTGCGAGTAGAGGTCAAAAATGGCCGCCGTCTCTTTTTGCGCCCCAGCGGCAAAGCGCTTGCTGTAACGACGAAACTCATTCGACGCCTCTTCCAGCGCGGCGGTGAGACGCTCACGCTCAAGCGCTTCATCAAGCGTTGAGGCTTCGTACACCTGCTCCATCAACGGCAGAGTGGCGTCCATCCAGCCTTCGGCGATAGCGACGCCCGGCGACGCCGGAAGCGCGCGAATACGCGTATGGCGGTACTGACCAAACAGTGCCGTCAACTGGGACTGGGAGAGGATCGCGGCCATCTGCGTGGCCAGCGTGACGAGGAAAGACTCTTCGCTTTCATCGTACTGACGCAACTCACGCTGCTGTACCACCAGCACACCAAGCAGCTGACGGCGCTGAATAATCGGCACGCCCAGGAAGGCGCGGAAACGATCTTCTTTTACGGAGGGGATATATTTAAAGCTGGGGTGTTTTTGCGCGTCGGCAAGGTTGATAGGTTCGGCGAGTCGCCCAACCAGACCAACGATACCTTCATCAAACGCGAGCGTTACGGTGCGTCCACGTGGCTTTTTCAAACCACGGGTCGCCATCAGGTAATAGCAACGCCGATCGTGGTCGGCCAGATACACCGAACAGACTTCGGTCTCCATCGCAAGACAGATGTCGGTAACCAGAATGTTCAGCGCCTCATTCAGACGCGGCGCACTGGCCACCTTCTCGACTATTTCTCGCAAGCGGGTGAGCATGATTTGCGTAGCTTAACCTCTTTTACGTCGCCAGGCAGGTGCGCTCTGCGGCTTAGGCGGGATCTCCTGAAGCTGCATGACAACACTTGCGAACTCTTTCATCACCCTACGGTAAACATCGCGTTTAAATGACACGACCTGACGAACAGGATACCAATAGCTCACCCAACGCCAGCCATCAAACTCCGGCGTACTGCTGGTTTGCATATTGATATCTGAATCGTTGCCCACCAACTGCAGTAGAAACCATTTTTGTTTCTGGCCGATACAAACCGGCTTTGTGTCCCAACGCACCAAACGTTTCGGTAACTTGTAACGCAACCAGTTGCGGGTCGAAGCCAGGATGCGAACATCTTTTCGGCTTAAACCAACCTCTTCAAACAGCTCCCGGTACATCGCTTGTTCTGGGGACTCTCCCGGGTTGATCCCGCCTTGCGGGAACTGCCAGGAGTGCTGACCATATCGACGGGCCCACATCACCTGGCCCTGACGATTACAAATTACTATTCCTACGTTCGGGCGGTAGCCATCGTCATCAATCACCGGACTACCCCAAACTAAACCTTATATATGAATGATTGTTTCACACTACAGGGAGGCGGTAAACCACTCTCTTACAGGGCTGCAACCTAATAACATTTGAATAACTCACAAATACAGGCAGAGTTATAAACAGATGAGCGGCTCTGAGGGGAATTTTATTCACCTTTTCTGTGGATATAGTTGTGAAGAAGTGTCTGATTACCGATGAACAACCTCAGCCGCCGTCAATCTCCCTCCATTACCAATAAAAAATAAAATCATTACTTTCATAAAGTTAATCGTCATAAAACCAACCCACACCGCTTAAGCGTGACGATCGTCACATCAGGGATCGTTGTGCTGATGAAAGATCGAACAGCGTCGGTTTTATCCACAGATTGTGCCAATAAGTTAGGCACAATTTGTTTGAAAATTGGATTTTCGTCGCACGTCAAGGCTGTAAATTGAAACAGTAGTCAGGGTTATGCCCAGTTATCCCACTTTTCTGTGGATAACATGGTGTAAGATCCTGTTCATTGTCAGTGACCAGAATTGAACAACCGAATTTTTGTCCCTCGCCATCCATTTTTAGTGTGCTAAAAAAACCTATAAATCATGCACATGGCATATTCGTACAGAAAAAGTTAAACTCTATCCACAGGGGACAATTTCTTAGTGTATTTTTTAATCAAAAGGTTACCTTCATGCATTCGCTTTTACCCTTGCTTTCACCGCCGTCCAGCGAAACCCAGTTGCTACAGCAGGCGCAGCGTCTGGCTGGCTTTTCGCTTGGCGAGCTGGCGGCAATGGCTGGCCTGCCGATCCCTCAGGATCTGAAGCGGGATAAAGGCTGGATCGGCATGCTGCTGGAGCTGTGGCTGGGTGCAAGCGCAGGGAGTAAACCGGAGCAGGATTTCGCCGCCCTGGGCGTAGAGTTAAAAACCATTCCCATCGATAGCCTTGGTAAGCCCCTGGAAACGACATTTGTCTGCGTTGCACCGTTAACCGGGAATACCGGTGTGACGTGGGAAACCAGTCACGTTCGCCATAAACTGAAGCGCGTGCTTTGGGTCCCCGTAGAAGGAGAACGTCAGATCCCGCTGGCTGAACGCCGGGTTGGCGCACCGCTGCTGTGGAGTCCGGATGAAGATGAAGAGCATCAGCTGCGTCTGGACTGGGAAGAGCTGATGGATATGATTGTCCTCGGTCAGGTTGAGCGCATCACCGCCCGACACGGAGAGGTGTTACAGCTGCGGCCAAAGGCGGCGAACAGTAAAGCGCTCACGGAAGCAATCGGTGCCCGGGGCGAGCCGATACTGACATTGCCACGCGGTTTTTATCTCAAAAAGAACTTTACCGGGGCGCTGCTTGCTCGCCATTTCTTACTCAAAACGTAGTTTTTTACTTATTTTGAGAGCTCTCAAACATAATCACCTGGTTTTTAAGATTTTACCGCTTCCTCCTGTCGAAATATCGGGTTATTACTACACTATGATTTGATACGAGCCAGGTGAGGACGATAACGATGAAAAAATGGGCAGTGTTAATTTCAGCAGTCGGATTAGCGTTTGCAGTATCGGGCTGTAGCAGCGATTACGTGATGGCGACAAAAGATGGCCGGATGATCCTGACAGACGGCAAGCCGGAAGTCGATGATGACACCGGTCTGGTCAGCTACCGCGATCAGTCCGGGAATAAAATGCAGATCAATCGCGACGAAGTCTCGCAAATTATCGAGCGATAAACAGAGAGAGGTCAGTACCTTGCTGGCCTTTTTGATTTTTTTCTTCCCCTTTTGCTTCCCCTCTGCCATGTTTATATTCCTTTGTCGGGAGGTTCCTGACGCGGTCTACATGTCTATTGAAGGAAGCCGGCTATGCATTATCACCGTATCCCCCACAGCTCTCTGGAGATAAGCCAACTGGGGTTGGGCACGATGACATTTGGTGAACAAAACAGCGAAGCCGATGCCCATGCACAACTCGATTATGCCGTCAGCCAGGGCATTAACCTGATTGATGTCGCAGAGATGTACCCTGTTCCTCCACGCCCGGAAACGCAGGGGCTTACCGAAACCTACGTCGGCAACTGGCTGGCAAAACGCGGCAACCGCGAAAAACTGGTTATCGCCTCGAAAGTCAGCGGCCCTGCGCGTAACAGCGATGCCGGGATCCGCCCAAACCAGATCCTCGATCGCAAGAATATCCGTGCCGCGCTGGATGCCAGCCTGAAGCGCCTGCAAACCGATTATCTTGATCTCTACCAGGTACACTGGCCGCAGCGTCCAACCAACTGCTTTGGTAAGCTCGGCTACAACTGGAACGAAAGCGCTCCCGCCGTTACGCTGCTTGAAACGCTGGAAGCGCTGACCGAATGCCAGCGAGCGGGCAAAATCCGCTACATCGGCGTGTCTAACGAAACGGCTTTTGGCGTTATGCGCTACCTGCACCTGGCTGATAAACACGATCTGCCGCGCATTGTCACCATCCAGAACCCCTACAGCCTGCTCAACCGCAGTTACGAAGTGGGTCTGGCCGAAGTGACGCAATATGAAGAGGTTGAGCTGCTTGCCTATTCCTGCCTGGGCTTTGGTACGCTGACGGGTAAATACCTGAACGGTGCGAAGCCAGCCGGCGCGCGTAATACGCTCTTCAGCCGCTTTACCCGCTATAGCGGCGAGCAGACGCAGAAAGCCGTCGCGGCCTACGTTGATATTGCGAAGCGTCACGGGCTCGATCCTGCCCAGATGGCACTGGCCTTCGTACGCCGTCAGCCGTTTGTGGCCAGCACCCTGCTGGGCGCAACGACGATGGAACAGTTGAAAACCAACATTGAGAGTTTCCATCTGGACCTGAGCGAGGATGTGCTGGCGGAGATTGACGCGGTGCATCAGGTTTATACCTATCCGGCACCGTAAAAAAAGCAAAACGGCAACCCCTGTTGCCGTTTTTAATGTTTGCACCCGCTTGTGAAAAGGCGCTGAAGACGACCCGAATCAGCGGCGGCGCTGCCAGACCCACAAGCCGGCAATCGCCAGCGCGAACAGTCCACCGAACCCGACGCCAATCCCTACCACCGGCGCACCGGCTTTAACCGCCAGCGAATACAGGCCCAGCATCAGCAGCATCGCCAGGTTTTCACCGAGGTTTTGCACCGCAATAGCATTGCCCGCCCCGACCGTCTGCTTGCCACGCTCCTGCAAAAGGGCATTCAGCGGCACCACGAAGAAGCCCCCCAGAATACCAATCAGGATCAGCAGTACGTAGGCTGGCAATAACGCGTGTTGCAGCGCGAAAAAAAGTACCGCAACGCCAATCAGGATCCCTGCCGGCATACAGCGAGCAACGGTGTCGAGCGTCACCAGTTTTGCCGCTGCCCCCGCGCCCACCACAATCCCGATCGCCACCATCGCATTAAGGTAGGTTGGCGTCGCGTTGTCCGTGATCCCCAGCGCCACCGGCACCCACAGCACCAGCAGGAAGCGCAGCGTAACGCCAGCGCCCCAGAACATACTGGTGCCCATCAGAGAGAATCGCGTTTCACCGTTACGCCACAGCACGCGGCAGGCATTGAAGAAGCTGCCGGTCATCGGCTTAAAGCGCCAGGATTGCCCCGGACGCGCCACCGGCAGTTTCGGAATAAACAGGTTAGCGACTACCGCACCACCGTACACCACGGCACACACGCCGAGGGCCGCCAGCACGTGCCAGTCAGCGAGGACACCGCCTGCGACGGAGCCAAGCAGGATTGCCGCAATGGTGGAGGACTCCATCAGCCCATTGGCTTTCACCAGCTTATCACCGGTGGTCAGCTCCCCGAGGATGCCATACTTCGCCGGGGAGTAGGCTGCGGCACCAATGCCGACCAGCGTATAGCCAATAAATGGATTGAAACCAAAACAAATGCTGGCGGCTCCCAGCAGTTTCAGACCGTTGGCAAACATCATTACCCGGCCTTTCGGGAAGCTGTCCGCAACCTGTCCGACAAACGGTGCAAAGATAATGTAAGCGCCCACAAACACCATCTGCAGAACCGGCTGACTCCAGTCGGGGTAAAACTCAGCCTTGAGCAGTGCCAGCGTGGCAAACAGCAGCGCGTTATCGCCAAAGGCGGAGAGGAACTGGGCGGCAATCACCGCCATCATGCCTTTTGAGCGCAGAGAGGTGTTAGTGTGTACTGACTCACGCATTATGTTGTTCCGCCTGTTCAACCATGCCCTTGAGGGTCACGAAGTCGGGCTTACCGCTGCCGAGCACCGGAAGCTGTTTCAGGTAGCGAATATCACGAGGTACCGCCAGCTCCGGGATGCCGTGCTCGCGGGCATAGCTCAGTAACTGGTCGCGCTTAAGCTCGCTGTCGGTGGTGAACAGCACCAGCGCCTCGCCTTTACTTGCATCACTCTTCACAACCGTGGCATGCATCTTGTCGGCGGAGACGCCCGATGCCAGCTGTTCAACCATCTCAAGCGAGACCATTTCACCCGCAATCTTGGCAAAGCGTTTTGCACGCCCCTGGATCTGCACAAAGCCTTGCTCATCGAAACGTACAATATCGCCGGTGTCGTACCAGCCCGTTTCAATCTCGCCATTAACGTTTTCTGCGGTCGGTGCTTCCAGCACGCCGGGGTTTTCCACGCGCAGATAGCCGTTCATCACGTTTGGCCCTTTCAGCTGCAGACGTCCACCGTCTTCAATGCCAGGCACCGCCAGCAGACGAGCATCCAGCCCAGGCAGAATTCGGCCGACTGTCCCCGGTTTCGCCGCCATTGGCACGTTGATAGAGACCACCGGCGCACACTCTGTCACGCCATACCCCTCGAGGATACGCAGACCAAATTTGTCCTGCCAGATCTGTCGCGTGCTCTCCTGCAGTTTTTCCGCGCCAGCAACCACGTAGCGCACGCGGAAGAAGTCATACGGATTGGCGAAACGCGCGTAGTTTCCGAGGAAGGTTGAGGTTCCAAACAACACGGTACAGTTACGGTCATACACCAGCTCAGGCACAATGCGGTAATGCAACGGGCTTGGATAAAGGAAGACTTCGGCACCGGTCAGCAACGGCGTGAAAAGCCCCACCGTCAGGCCAAAAGAGTGGAACAGCGGCAGCGCTGACATAAACCGGTCTTTCGCGGTAAAGTCGGCAATGCTTTTGATCTGCTCAACGTTCGCCAGAATACTCTTGTGACTGTGGACGACGCCTTTCGGGTTGCCTTCAGAGCCAGAGGTGAAGAGGATAATCGCGTCGTCTTCCGGCTGCTGTTTCACCTGAGCCAGACGCGGCATCAGCAGATGAGCAAAAATCCACAGTTTGTCGCCTGTCGTCACGTCCGCTTTAAGATCTTCCAGGAAGACCCAGCGTACCTGGGTAAGCTGTTCAGGAAGATGCCACAGTTTGCCTTTGTCGAGGAACTGGCGGGAGGTAAAGACGGTTTTGATTTGCGCTGCCGTGATGGCGCTGGTCAGCCCTTTCACGCCCGCCGTGTAGTTCATCATCGCCGGAATACGGCCACGAGAAACGGCACCAAAAATCACCGCCGCACTGATGCCTGCGTTGGGCAGCATCAGGCCAATCTTTTCGCCCTGCTGACTGTACTTCTCAAGAATACGGCCCACGAACAATGTTTTGGTCAGCAGCTTGCGATAGGTATCCGGGGTAAAGTTGATGTCTTCGATGCAGTTTTTCTTCGCGCCGTAGCGGTGCTGTGCCGACAGCAGGGATTCATACAGCGTCTCGCGCGGGCGGACCGCCATACGCGCTTCCATCATAATCTGGTGCAGCATCTCTCCGGCAATTTTACGGCGATCGCGTGCACGGGGCGCGTCAGGCATCGGTAACGACGTTGGCGGCAGGATATGCAACGTAATTTTTGGGAACACGCGCTGCTTTACCAGCCCTTTCAGACGGCTGAAATAGGAGCGCTCCGCCCCTTCAATACGCAGTGGCACCACGGTTGCTTTTGACTTCGCCGCGACAAACCCGGCGCCGTCGTAGATTTTCATCAGTGAACCGGTCACCGAGATGCGCCCTTCCGGGAAAATAACCACCGGACGCCCCTGCTCTACCAGACGCACCAGATGTTTAATCATCATCGGTTTGGTCGGGTCGAGCGGCACAAAATCAATCAGCGGCGTGAGCCAGCGCATGTACCACTGCTGGCTGATGGAGGTATAAACCGCAAACACCGGACGCACGGGCAGAAATAGCGCCAGCAGAATGCCGTCGATAAAGGAAACATGGTTTGGTGTGATAAGAACGCGTTCGCCGCGAAGCGCCTGAGCATCGCCAGTGACGCGAATGCGAAAGAGAATACGGAAGAGTGTACGGAAGAACCCAAAAAGCATCTCAACTCCCTTTGCCAGCCAGTGTGAAGGGTTGATAGTAAATGGTGGCAGATTACACGAGAAGTGATACGGGAGCGACTGCAAAGTTGAGGCGAAAAAAAACCTGCGCATCCGCGCAGGTTGGTGCAAGAGAAGAGTACGAAACCGTACTAAGAATTCTCACCAATCAATACCTCTGGGATCTCGACTCTATCAATCTCCCCCTCATCCTCGCCATCGGACAATCGCAACAGCCTGAGGCAAAGTGTAACTAAAGGTTCAGATTGACATTATTCAGACATGACTGCCCGTGTAACGATTACACGGCCAGGGTTGTGCTGCGTCACGTTTGTGGAGGGCGAACCCCCGCGCCCCTTGAATGCACCGCGCTTTTCCGCAACACTATTTCGTGTGTAAACGCTTACCCCCACTAAGAAGGTATGTAATGGCGACAATAAAGGATGTGGCCCGTCTGGCTGGTGTTTCCGTGGCGACCGTCTCACGCGTGATTAACGACTCCCCTAAAGCCAGTGACGCATCACGCCAGGCGGTGCAAAACGCCATGGAATCATTGAATTATCATCCGAATGCCAACGCCCGCGCCCTTGCCCAACAGTCTACTGAAACCATCGGACTGGTGGTGGGCGATGTGTCTGACCCGTTTTTTGGCGCCATGGTAAAAGCGGTTGAACAGGTTTCTTATCAGACCGGCAATTTTCTGCTGATCGGCAATGGCTATCACAACGAACAAAAAGAACGCCAGGCTATCGAACAGCTGATGCGCCACCGCTGCGCTGCGCTGGTTGTTCACGCCAAAATGATCCCCGATGCTGAACTCATTCATCTGATGAAGCAGATCCCCGGCATGGTGATCATCAATCGAATTATTCCCGGTTTTGAGAAACGCTGCGTGGCACTCGACGACCGCTACGGCGCCTGGCTTGCTACCCGCCATTTGATTCAGCAGGGCCATACCCGCATTGGTTATCTCTGCTCCAATCACCCGATTTCCGATGCCGAAGATCGCCTGCAGGGCTACTACGATGCCCTGCGCGAAAACGGTTTGCCGTGTAATGACCGGCTGGTGGCCTACGGCGAGCCGGATGAGAGTGGCGGCGAACAGGCAATGACAGAACTGCTGGGGCGTGGACGGAATTTCACGGCGGTTGCCAGCTATAACGACTCGATGGCCGCCGGGGCAATGGGGGTGTTAAATGACAACGGAATCGAGGTGCCGGGAGAAATTTCACTCATTGGCTTTGATGATGTGCTGGTGTCCCGCTACGTGCGTCCCCGCCTGACCACGGTACGTTACCCGATTATCACAATGGCAACGCAGGCTGCGGAGCTGGCACTGGCGCTGGCCGAACAACGCCAGCCACCGGATATCACCCACCTGTTCAGCCCCACCTTAGTCCGCCGTCACTCTGTAGGTTCGCCAGCAGAAGCGGGAGAGGAATAGCGATACAGATGTACCGTTTTGTTCGGGTATTCGAGCGCATCGCCAATGTACTGCCAGCCGTAACGTTCGTAGAAGTCGCGGCAGGCAGACCACAGATGCAGTTCGTGATACCCGGCCTGTGCGGCATAGGCGATAACATGCTGCTGCAGTTTTCCCGCCAGTCCGTTACCACGCGCCGCTTCATCAACGTACAGCGCAGCCAGCCACGGACAAAGATCCTGTCGGGTGATTAAATCGCAGCGCCAGATCCCAACCGTACCCAGAAGCTGTTCGCCCTCCAGAGCAATAAAGGTCAACGGTAACGCGCCCGGCGTCTGGCTATGTTCAACGATGCTCTGGAAAAACGCCCGCGTAAGCCCGTCACCGAACGCCTGCCAGATCCAGTCAGTTACCTGTTCCGCATACTGAGGCGCGGCATAGAGAGGCAGAATAGTCACACCAGCTTCCCCTGAAACACGGGCACAGATTCAAAAAGATAACCGTCAAAATCCGGCGCATCTTCATCGGAGAGTTCAAGTAAGCTCTTTTTCACATTTTCCAGATGCTGGAACATCGCCTGCCAGGCACCCATCACGTCACGACGACGAAGCGCCGCGAGGATAGTTTGCCTGTCGCCCAGCCATTTCAGGCGGTATGCACGGCTGGCGATATGCCCATTGAATTGCTGCCACAGCGGGCTGCTGTCCATGTGGTGCCAGATACTTTCTACCGTTGCCAGCAGCATCTGGTTTTGCGTTGCCCCCGCCAGCACCAGGTGAAACATTTTATTATTGTCCTGGCTGTTATCGTTGGCGGCAATGGCGCGCTGCTCCTGCTCAATAATACGGCGCAGATTGTCGATGTCTGCGCGTGTCGCCATTTTGGCAGCAAACGCGGCGATGTTGCTTTCGAGAAGCTGGCGCGCCTGCAGGATCTCAAAGGGGCCGACGTCGCTGTTCAGAAAACGTTCTTCTTCGTTTTCGTGTTCTTCAGGAATGCGCATCACATAAACGCCAGACCCCTGGCGGATATCCACCGTGCCCTGCAGCTCCAGCATCAGCAATGCCTCACGCACGATGGTACGACTTACGCCGTACTTCTCAGCAATATTACGCTCGGGCGGCAGACGGGAACCTACGGGATAGTGCCCCTGGATAATTTGCGCCCGTAAATCCTCGCCAATTTCCTGGTACTGTTTTTTTTCCGGCAGGATGACAGCCTTATCCACGTTTTCACCTGTTTTTTCAGTTAATGCGCAGGCCGGGCGTCCTCCCGGCCAGTTTGTGCGCTATTTTACCAGAACCAGCATGGTTTTCGCTTACTTCCATTCATCATCGACCGGGAGCGTGAGCGCGCACGCATCGCGCAGCTGCCGGAACCAGCTCGCCGACCTTTTCGCCCGCCTGGCGCGATTGTTATTAAGATCGATCTCAATCAGCCCGTAGCGGTTTTTGAAGGCGTTCATCGGCGATACGTTGTCCGTGAAGGCCCACAGCATATAGCCATGACAGTTTGCCCCCTCCTCCCGCGCCAGCAGCGTGTAATAGAGGTGCTCGCGAATGAACGCAATGCGGTACTCGTCGTCAATGACCCCGTCACTGTTGCGAAATTGCGCTTCGTTCTCCACGCCCATCCCGCTCTCCGCCACGAACCAGTCGATATTGCGGTAGTCATTTTTTATCCGCATCGCCATATCGTAGATAATTCGGGGGTAGATTTCCCAGCCGCGGGATTTATTCATTCGCCGTCCTGGCAGTTCGAACGGTTCGTAGTAGTACGCCGGGTGGAACGGTGTCTCCGGGTGCCAGGCACGAGACGGCGCTTTCACTCGATGCGGGTAATAGAGGTTTATCCCCAGCTCATCGACGGTGTTCTGCGCAATCAGTTCCAGCTCTTCTGCGGTGTAGTCCCACGCCACCTGATGCTGTTCCAGCAGCGTAAACAGTTCTGGCGGGTAGCGCCCGTGCACCAGCGGATCGAGAAATACGCGGTTATAGAACAGATCGTACTTCTCTGCGGCGTTAACATCGTGCGGTGCGCACGATCGAGGATAGGTGACTTCGGGGTTGAGAATACAGCCAACCGAGCCAGGGTAGCCTTTGGCGCGAAACAGCTGTACAACCTTTGCCGTCGCCAGAACCTTATGGTGGTTCCACTGCATCCATTTACCGGTATTCTGCTCGTAGGGCCAGCGCAGCGCATCGAGATAAACGCGGGTCTGTACCACGATCGGTTCATTGAAGGTAAACCAGCGGGTGACTTTACCGTGGTAGCGTTCAAAGACTTTTTCCGCATAGCGGACAAACAGGTCGACAACCTGCTTGGAAGCCCAGCCGCCGTAAGTGTCAAGCAGCACGCCCGGCAGCTCGTAATGCTCAAGGCAGATCATCGGCTCAATGCCCTGACGGTGCATCTCATCGAACAACGCGTCGTAATAGGCGGCGTACTCCTCGTCCACCGTCACTTTTTCATAGTCGGTTAAAAAACGTGACCAGTTAATCGAGGTTCGGTAGTGCGTCAGCCCTGCCTGCTTCATCAGCGCCACATCCTCGCGAAAGCGGTTGATAAAGTCGGTCGCCACCGCCGGGCCATAGCCGTTGTGCCAGACGTGGCGATCGTTTTTGTACCAGAGATCGATCCACGAATCCTGCCCCGCCTTTTTGCCGCTCCAGCCTTCGGTTTGCCAGGCTGACGCAGCCGCGCCCAGAATGAAATCCTGCGGAATGGTTATCTGTTTTGTCGTCATCACATCCTCATGCATTGTCGGTCGCCTGTTGCAGCGCGGCCTGTTCGGCACGTCGTGAAGCAATCTTCACAAACGGCAGGTAGATAATGACGGCAGTCACAATGCAGATAAGCTGAGTGATGACCGCCCCCATCGATCCGGCGGTGGAGAGCCAGGCGTTGATCAGCGGCGGCGTGGTCCACGGCACCATCACCACGGCTTTACCGGCAAAGCCGGTCACAGTGGCAAAGTAACCGATAGAGCCGGTCACCAGCGGCGTGATAATGAAAGGAATGGCGAGGATCGGGTTAAGCATGATTGGCATGCCGAAGATCACCGGCTCGTTGATGTTAAAGAGCCCCGGACCAATGGAAAGCTTGGCGATCTCTTTCATTTCTTTGCGTTTGGTGGCAATCATGACCGCGATCAGCAGGCCGATGGTCAGCCCCGACCCGCCGATGCTCATGTACACATCCCAGAACGGCATGGTGATGATATTCGGCACCTCTTTGCCCTGCTCAAAGGCGCTCATATTAACGGTGATGGCGCCTAACAGCAGCGGCTCGCGGATCGGCTTGATCATCTGGTTGCCGTGAATACCAATCACCCAGAAAAGCTGTGCGACAAACATCAGCAGCAGAATGCCCGGCAGGCTTTGCACCACGCGCTCCAGCGGCTGTTGCACCACCTGATAGACCGCGTCATAGAGATACATGCCGGTGAGTTGATGGAAGACGAAACCCAATGTGGCAATCGCGGTAGTGGTGATGATCGCCGGGATCAGCGCGGAGAACGATGCCGCCACGTTTGGCGGTACGGTGTCCGGCATCCTGATCTTCAGCCCCTTGCGGTTTTCCAGCCAGCAGTAAATTTCTACCGACAGAATCGCGATAAACATACCGAGGAACAGGCTGCGGGTATCAGAGAACTGACGCAGCAGCACGTCTTTCACCACGTGCATTTCACCATCCACCAGCATCTCAACGGTTGTCGGCGTCACGCAGATAAAGCAGATCACCGCCAGCAGGCCAGGGAATAAGGATTTGATCCCGTTGATGCGGCCCAGTTCGATGCCGATTAAGAACACCGCGCCAATGTTAAGGAAATTCAGGGTGGCGTAATTGAGCGCGCTGGTGATGGGTTTTAGCGTGGCGAGAAAAGAGAGGGACTGGAAGCTCGCCAGGCCATTTTTCGGATCCAGTACCATATTGGAGATCAAGACAGAGAATGCCCCAACGATGATGACCGGCATTAAGGTAATAAAGGCAGACTTGATCGCCATGATATAGCGATAACTGTTGAATTTTGTGGCAAAACTGCCCAGAGCGTCGATCAGTTTTTCCTGTAATGCCATAGGGTAATACCTCAGTAAAAGGGCTTTTATTGGATAAGGTGTACAGCCGGATACTATTGGCATACCAAAAATAGCTTCATGTCGGGTTTTGTTCTGTGATTAAGCTCTCAACGACGTAACAGGTATTCCAAAATGCGGTTTATATCGATTTTGGCATACCACTTAAAATCCTGTATTTCGAACTGACCGATCGTTACCTAAAAGCGTGATCGTGCTGGAAGTTTTGCCCTTCCCGCATCGCTTATGCACCGGATGGTCTGTGTTAAACTGCAGATCGTTACGTGGAATCAGGAATGTCTAATGGCAACAATGCTGGATGTCTCATTGCGCGCGGGCGTGTCGAAAGCCACGGTATCGCGCGTGCTGAACGGCACAGGTCAGGTTAAAGAGAGTACGCGTCAGCAGGTGTTTAATGCGATGGAAGAGCTGGGCTACCGCCCGAATTTTCTCGCGCGTTCGCTGGCGAACCAGACCAGCAACAGCATTGGTCTGGTGGTCTCTACCTTTGATGGTTTTTACTTTGGTCGTCTTCTTCAGCAGGCCTCCCGACAGACGGAAACCCACGGCAAGCAGCTGATCGTCACGGATGGTCACGACGCCCCGGAGCAGGAAGAGCAGGCGGTACAAATGCTGGCCGATCGCAAATGCGATGCCATCGTGCTTTACACCCGCTACATGAGCGAAAAAGCGATCATGAAGCTGATCCATTCGGTGCAAACCCCGCTGGTGGTCATCAATCGTGAAGTCAGCCAGGCGCCCGATCGCTGCGTGTTCTTCGAACAGCAGGATGCCGCCTTTAAGGCCGTGGATTACCTGATCAACCAGGGCCACCGGGAGATCGCCTGTATCACCGTCCCGATCCACACGCCAACCGGGAAAGCGAGGCTAATGGGCTACCGTAAGGCGCTGGAAAAGCACGGCATTCGTCTGGACGAGCAGCGGATTAAGTATGGCGATGCGGGAATGACGCGAGGATATGAGCTCTGCAAAGAGCTGATTGCCGACGGTATAGCGTTTAGCGCTCTGTTTGCCTGTAACGATGATATGGCGCTGGGTGCGTCCAAGGCGCTACACCAGGCGGGGCTGCGGATCCCACAGGATATTTCCCTGTTTGGCTTTGACGATGCCCCATGCGCGAAATGGCTGGAGCCAGCGCTCTCGTCGGTTTATCTGCCTATCGACAATATGATCGTTACGGCTATCGATCAGGCGATCCGGCTGGCAAAAAACCAACCGGTCGACGCGATCCCGCCGTTCACCGGTACGCTGGTATTACGCGACTCGGTCACGACGGGGCCGTACTTCACTCAGACGAGTTCCAGCGCCAGCAGCTCCTGAATGGTCTGGCGGCGGCGGATCAGCCGCGCCTTGCCGTTATCAAACAACACTTCTGGCAGCAGCGGGCGGCTGTTGTAGTTTGAGGACATTGACGCCCCGTAGGCACCGGTATCGTGCAGCACCAGATAGTCGCCTGGTTTAACTTCCGGCAGCGCGCGGGTTTCCACTTTCCCCCCTTCCTGCTGGGTAAAGACATCACCAGACTCACACAGCGGGCCCGCAACAACCGTCTCGATACGCGGCGCGTGAGTTAAATCGCGGCCATCGGCAGCCAGAGCCGAAATGTGGTGATAGCTGCCGTACATTGACGGGCGCATCAGATCGTTAAAGCCCGCGTCAATCAGCACAAAGTGGCGCGAGCCCATCTCTTTCACGCTGCGAACCTGCGCCACCAGCACCCCGGATTCAGCCACCAGGAAACGACCCGGCTCAATTTCCAGCTTCACGGCATGACCAAGATGCGCGGCGACCTGGTCACGCGCGGCGCTCCACAGGCCGTAATAGTGATCGGTGTCGATCGCCTCTTCCCCTTCACGGTAAGGAATGGAAAGACCGCCCCCGGCGGAGATCGCCTCCAGATCCTGACCAAACTCGATCACCTGGCGCACCATTGCGCCACAGACCTGCTCAAGGTGCGCGTAATCCACGCCGGAGCCGATGTGCATATGAATCCCCACCAGCTTCAGATTGTAACGCTGCAGTACGTCCAGGGCAGCGGGCATATCGGCATACCAGATACCGTGCTTGCTGTTTTCGCCCCCGGTATTGGTTTTTTGGCTATGACCGTGACCAAAGCCAGGGTTCACGCGCAGCCAGACGCGGTGGCCCGGAGAAACTTGCCCAAGCTGTTCCAGCATATCCACGGACCCGGCGTTTACCGGCACCTGTAGCTCATGGACGCGAGCAAGCGTGGCGTCGTCGATCACATCGGCGGTAAACACAATCGCGTCAGGATCGGTTTTCGGATCAAACCCGGCCGCCAGCGCGCGCTCAATCTCCCCCAGGGAGACGGAGTCGACCTTCACACCCTGCTCACGCATCAGACGCAGAATGTGGATATTGGAGCACGCCTTCTGGGCAAAACGCACCACGTCAAACTGATGCAGGGCAGCAATCTTCTCGCGAACAATCTGCGCGTCGTAGACCCACACCGGACAGCCAAACTCGGCAGGCAGGCGTAGCAGGTTTTCGGCATTCAAATCGGTATCAGTCTGGTTAAGCGGGCGTGGCATGGTCTTTCTCCGGGGTGATATTTTTTTATGATTACGCCACAGCAGGAAGAGAATAAAAAATATCGTTTTATCGCGAGTCTATGCAAAAATGATATGGACAGTTCTCTGTATTCAGGTGACCTATGCCCGCCGTCAATTTACGCCATATCGAGATTTTTCACGCCGTGATGACCACGGGCAACCTCACCGAGGCTGCGCAGATGCTCCATACCTCGCAGCCAACGGTCAGCCGCGAGCTGGCGCGATTCGAGAAAGTGCTGGGACTGAAGCTGTTCGAACGCACACGGGGCAGGCTTCACCCAACGGTACAGGGGCTGCGCCTGTTCGAGGAAGTGCAGCGCTCATGGTATGGCCTGGATCGCATTGTCAGTGCGGCGGAAAGCCTGCGCGAGTTTCGGCAGGGCGAGCTATCGATTGTCTGCCTGCCCGTCTTTTCACAGTCTTTTTTGCCGACGCTGCTCCAGCCTTTTCTGGCCCGATATCCGGAGGTGAATCTCACGATTGTCCCGCAGGAGTCACCGCTGCTTGAGGAGTGGCTCTCCGCACAGCGCCATGATTTAGGCCTGACCGAAACCCTCTCTACGCCCGCTGGAACGGAACGCACGGAACTGCTCTCTTTAGATGAGGTGTGCGTGCTGCCAGCCGGGCACCCGCTTGCCCGCAAGCAGATTCTGACGCCAGCGGATTTTCACGGTGAGAACTACATTAGCCTGTCACAAACCGACAGCTACCGGCAGCTGCTGGATTCACTGTTTGCTGAGCATCAGGTGAAGCGCAGGATGGTGGTCGAGACCCACAGTGCGGCCTCCATTTGCGCCATGGTGCGCGCCGGGGTGGGCGTTTCGGTGGTGAATCCACTGACGGCGCTGGATTACGCCGGGCGCGATATTGTCATCCGCCCGTTTAGCCTGTCAGTCCCGTTCACCGTGAGCCTGATCCGCCCCCTCCATCGCCCGGTCTCAGCGCTGGTGGAGGCGTTTACGGAGCACCTGATAGCCCATGCCCGTCAGGTGGCGCTTCGTTTATCCGATCGGCAAAGTTTATGACAGCATAAACTCCACGGCATCGGCGGCATGAATCGCGGCGGTATCGAAGACCGGAATCGGGCTTTGCTCAACCGGCACCAGTAAACCGATTTCCGTACAGCCGAAGATCACCCCTTCCGCCCCCTGCTGCGCGAGTTTTTCAATCACGCTGACGTAATATGCCCGGGATGATTCGCTAAAGGTGCCGAGGCAGAGTTCATCAAAGATAATCTGGTTGATGCGGGCCCGGTCTGCCTCATCCGGGATCAGGCTTTCAATGCCAAACTGGCTGCTCAACCGACCGCGGTAAAAATCCTGCTCCATGGTGTAGCGCGTTCCCAGCAGCGCCACACGACGTAACCCGGATGCGGTGATGGCCCGCCCGGTTGCATCGGCAATGTGCAGGAAGGGCAGCGAACAGCGCGCTTCGATATGGGACGCGACTTTATGCATAGTGTTGGTACAGAGCAAAATCCCCTCTGCTCCCGCACGCTCCAGCCCCAGCGCGGCCTCGGCCAGTATTTCCCCGGCTTTATCCCATTCACCGCTCGACTGGCAGGCTTCGATTTCATGGAAATCTACGCTGTGCAGCAGCAGGCTGGCAGAATGCAGGCCCCCCAGACGTTGCTTCACCCCTTCATTAATCAGGCGGTAATAGGGGATTGTCGATTCCCAGCTCATCCCCCCTAACAGGCCGATCGTTTTCATCATCCCTCCTTATGTGTTTATCCCAGTGAAGCAAACTTGTGATCGTGTTTCCAGTTCTTTGTCACGTCGTTTCTTTTTAACCCCTGGTGATATAAATTAAATGAAACATTGTTTTAATACATTCGGGGGTAACGATATGTTTATTTTCCACAACGAAACCACGCTTGACGATCTGGGGAACGGCGTGACGCGCCGTATTCTTGCCCATGGCGGTAAAATGATGGCGGTGGAGGTGAATTTTGAACAGGGCGCGACAGGCCCACTGCATAACCATCCTCATGAACAGTTAACCTATGTGCTGTCCGGCGAGTTTGAGTTCACGATTGGAGATGAAAAACATGTGGTGACGGCCGGGGATACCCTCTACAAAAAGCCACATGTGATGCACGGCTGCGTGTGTCTTAAACCCGGCACGCTGCTGGATACCTTCACGCCGGTACGTGAGGATTTTTTGAAATAAAAAAGGGCGCTGATGACAGCGCCCTTCTCGTCTGCGTTTTTTATTCCGTTACAGGCTCGACCAGAGGATTGCGGCTGAGCATGGCCTCACGCAGTAATACACTGCCACAGGCAAACAGCCCGCCCAGCAGTCCCGCCAGGATCACAATCAGGGCTTTGCCCGGACCGTCTTTTTTCACCGGCATGGATGGAGAGAGCTGATACTTGAACGGTTCAAGTTTGACGTCTTCGACAGACAGCTTTTTCAGCTGCGCCAGGTAGTATTCCCGGTTCTGGAAGTCCGCGTTCAGCTCAGCGATGTCCTTGAGATTTTTTTCAATCTGCAGTTTTTGCGCGATACCGTCGGCACCGAGCGCGACGGAGTAATCCGGATCGTCTTTAACCGCCTGACCGTTGCTGTAGACCGGCTTTTTGATGCCCGCCGCGTTGGCCACTTCCAGAGAATAGTTAAGACGCTGCAGATTGGTGTTGTGAACATTCGTCAGACGTACCCGATCCAGCTCCAGCTGCTGCTCCACCACTTTGGTTTTCAGGGTGATCTGGTTACGGATATTCTCCATGGTTTCCTGCTCAACAATCTGCGAGATGTAATCCACGTAACCTTTAAGAACCGTTTGCGCATCCCCCGCCGTCGGCGCGGTGAAGCTCAATGTCCACGAGACGTACGGCGCTTTATCCGCGTCTTTTGCCAGGGTGTTATCTACCGCTTTCATCTTTTCGGAGATATTGACCACCGCACGATGCAGCTCAAGCGGATCCACATCAGTGCCTTCCAGCTGTGCCATCACGTAAGGTGAGGATTTCATGTACTCCTCAAGCAACGACTGCGACTGGAACTTTTTAATAAACTGGTTAAACACGTCCGGACGGGTAATTTTCACGTCCACGTCGAGCACCTGCAGGGCGACCATCATCTGGCGCAGCGGGTTCCACTGCGTCTGTTCCGCCGGTGTGATCACCGCTTTACTGGTCCATTTTTGTGGCAGTAAGAACGCGATGGCCAGTCCAACCAGTGCGAATGCGAAGGCAATCACGACGATACGTTTTTTTGCCGCCAGAAGAACTTCTAACAGTCCCAGAAGGTCAATTTCTTTGGAACTGACTGCCGGGGCCGCGTAATGGGGGAAGTCGAGATCCGTATTTTTTTTGAAATCCATTGCTGACATAGCCATTCTTCTTTTGAGGGTGCAGACCATTTCTGCCTGATTGGTTACAGTGGTCCGATGATACAAGAAAGTAAGAATTATCTGAACGAAAGAATGATCCAGCTGTAGACCTGCTATCAGAATTAGTAGTTAGTTTCTCCACGGTATTGTCTTTATTAATCATCCGGTTCTTTCCGCCCGCCCTCCTCTCTCTTCTTTGAACGCCTGAAATAGCGCAAAAATGCCATCCTCATCACCTTATTGAAACACCGTTTCGACTTTGATCACATTTCCGCTATTAAGCGAATGACGCAGAAACAAATAGCAATAATATAAAATAAAACGGCGTTTTATTATCCAGGAACACGAGTTCTACCGTATTGAAACCCAGGCGTTTCGCTCAACGATGAAATCGGAAAAAGTCTTATAAAACAAAGTTAAATGAAGTAACCGTGACACGTATTACCCAGAACATTGCCGTTCAGGCTCGGTTTCGACAGCCTGAAAGGTTGTTACAGACGCAGATTCCGTTTTAAACCATTGATTACCAGGTAGGTAAGTATGAATGAAAACAAGCTGCTGGGGCTCGCGTGGATATCACCCTACATCATTGGGTTGATACTCTTTACGGCTTTCCCCTTCGTCTCATCGTTTTTCCTGAGTTTTACGGATTACGACCTGATGAGCCCGCCGGTATTTAACGGCATTGAAAATTATCGCTACATGTTTACGGAAGACACGCTCTTCTGGACATCAATGGGAGTGACGTTTGCGTATGTATTTCTGACCATTCCCCTGAAGCTCGCCTTTGCATTAGGGATTGCGTTTGTTCTGAACTTTAAATTACGCGGTATTGGATTCTTCCGTACCGCCTACTATATTCCGTCGATCCTCGGCAGCTCCGTGGCCATTGCTGTTTTGTGGCGCGCGCTCTTTGCCATTGATGGTCTGCTGAACAGCTTTATTGGCGTATTTGGTTTTGACCCGGTGAACTGGCTGGGTGAGCCCTCGCTGGCCCTGATGTCGGTCACCCTGCTGCGCGTCTGGCAGTTCGGTTCCGCGATGGTCATCTTCCTGGCCGCGCTGCAAAACGTTCCGCAGTCGCAGTATGAAGCGGCGATGATCGATGGGGCATCCAAATGGCAAATGTTCACGAAAGTGACCGTGCCGCTGATCACGCCGGTGATTTTCTTCAACTTCATTATGCAGACCACCCAGGCGTTCCAGGAATTTACCGGACCGTATGTCATTACCGGCGGCGGGCCAACGTATTCCACTTACCTGTTCTCACTCTACATCTACGACACCGCGTTTAAATACTTTGACATGGGTTACGGCGCAGCACTGGCGTGGATCCTGTTCCTGGTGGTGGCCATTTTTGCCGGTATCGCCTTTAAGTCATCGAAATATTGGGTGTTCTACTCCGCCGATAAAGGAGGCAAAAATGGCTGATATCCAACAACTTTCCACAGCGAGGGCGATTGCCGAGCGTGAAGTCGCCCGCACGCTGCGCAGAGAGAAAATTAACGCCGCTGTGCGCTACGTGATCCTGCTGTTTGTCGGCCTGCTGATGCTTTATCCGCTGGTGTGGATGTTCTCAGCGTCGTTCAAACCGAACCACGAGATTTTCACCACTCTCAGCCTGTGGCCTGCCCATGCGACCTGGGACGGTTTTGTGAATGGCTGGAAAACCGGCACCGAATACAACTTCGGCCATTACATGCTGAACACCTTTAAGTATGTGATCCCGAAAGTGATCCTGACCATTATCTCCTCCACCATCGTGGCGTACGGCTTTGCGCGCTTTGAAATACCGTGGAAGAAATTCTGGTTCGCCACCCTCATCACCACCATGCTGCTCCCCAGCACCGTGCTGCTGATCCCGCAGTACCTGATGTTCCGTGAAATGGGCATGCTCAACAGCTATATGCCGCTGTACCTGCCGCTGGCCTTCGCCACCCAGGGGTTCTTCGTCTTCATGCTTATCCAGTTCCTGCGCGGCGTGCCGCGTGACATGGAGGAGGCGGCACAAATTGACGGCTGTAACTCGCTTCAGGTGCTGTGGTACGTGGTGGTGCCGATCCTGAAACCGGCCATTATCTCCGTCGCCCTGTTCCAGTTCATGTGGTCAATGAACGACTTTATCGGGCCGCTGATTTATGTCTACAGCGTGGATAAATACCCGATTGCACTGGCGCTGAAAATGTCCATCGACGTCACCGAAGGGGCGCCGTGGAACGAAATTCTGGCAATGGCGAGCATCTCCATTCTGCCATCCATCATTGTCTTCTTCCTGGCACAGCGCTACTTCGTCCAGGGCGTTACCAGCAGCGGAATTAAAGGTTAAGAGGGAAATATTATGGCTGAAGTTATCTTCAACAAACTGGAAAAGGTCTACTCCAACGGCTTTAAAGCGGTACATGCCATTGACCTGAAAATCGCTGAAGGAGAGTTCATGGTGATCGTTGGCCCCTCCGGCTGCGCCAAATCCACCACCCTGCGCATGCTGGCTGGCCTGGAAACCATCAGCGGAGGTGAAGTCCGCATCGGCGATAAGATTGTGAACAACCTCGCGCCGAAAGAGCGCGGGATTGCGATGGTGTTCCAGAACTACGCGCTCTATCCCCACATGACGGTGCGCGAAAACCTGGCCTTTGGTCTGAAGCTGAGCAAACTGCCAAAAGATCAGATTGAATCTCAGGTCAACGAAGCGGCCAAAATCCTTGAGCTGGAAGAGTTACTCGACCGCCTGCCACGCCAGCTTTCCGGCGGCCAGGCACAGCGCGTGGCGGTAGGCCGTGCGATTGTGAAAAAGCCGGATGTATTCCTGTTCGACGAACCGCTGTCAAACCTCGACGCCAAACTACGCGCCTCAATGCGCATTCGTATTTCCGACCTGCACAAGCAGTTGAAGAAATCCGGTAAACCGGCGACCACCGTCTACGTCACCCACGACCAGACCGAAGCGATGACCATGGGCGACCGCATCTGCGTGATGAAACTCGGCCACATCATGCAGGTTGATACCCCGGACAACCTCTACCACAAGCCGAAAAACATGTTCGTGGCAGGCTTTATCGGCGCGCCGGAGATGAACATTCGTCAAAGCCAGTTGGTGGAAAACGCCGGGAAACTGCACATCGCCATCGGCAATGAAACCATGCCGCTGAACGCCGGGATGCAGGAGAAAGTCTCCGCTTATGCCGGGCAGGCCATTTACTACGGCGTACGTCCGGAATTCGTTTCCCTCTCCGACGCACCATTCGTTGACGGGGGCTGCAGTGGCGAAATGGTTCGCGTGGAAAACATGGGCCACGAATTCTTCGTCTATCTGAAGGTTGCGGACTACGAACTGACCGCCAGAATTCCATCCGATGAAGCTAAGCCAATGATTGATAAAGGCCTTCATCGCAAGGTGTATTTCAAATTTGATATGAATAAATGTCATATTTTTGACGCAAAAACTGAACAGAACCTCTCTCTCTGATGGAGTTTATAAAAATGAAAAAAGTGCTTTTAAGCGCAGCAATCTCCGCGACGCTGGGCCTTACCGCTTTGCCATCGATGGCGCAAGATGTCGAATTACGCATGTCCTGGTGGGGCGGTAATGGCCGCCATCAGGTGACGTTGAAAGCGCTGGAGGAATTCCATAAGCAGAACCCGGATATCAACGTTAAGGCAGAGTACACCGGCTGGGATGGGCACCTCTCCCGCCTGACCACTCAAATTGCGGGCGGCACCGAGCCGGATGTGATGCAGACCAACTGGAACTGGCTGCCAATCTTCTCGAAAACCGGCGACGGGTTCTACGACCTGAACAAAATGAAAGACGTGATCGACCTGACCCAGTTCGATCCCAAAGAACTTCAGTCCACCACCATCAACGGCAAGCTGAACGGCATTCCGATCTCCGTCACCGCACGCGTGTTCTACTTCAACGACGAGACCTGGAAAAAAGCCGGTATTGCATACCCGAAAACCTGGGACGAGCTAATGGCGGCGGGTAAAACCTTCGAGAGTAAACTCGGCAAGCAGTATTACCCGGTCGTGCTGGAGCATCAGGACACGCTGGCGTTGCTGAACTCGTACATGATTCAGAAGTACAACATCCCTGCCGTGGACGAAAAAACCAAGAAGTTCGCCTACAGCAAAGCGCAGTGGGTGGAATTCTTCCAGACCTACAAAACGCTGGTGGATAGCCACGTCATGCCGGACACCAAATACTATGCGTCGTTTGGTAAGAGTAACATGTATGAGATGAAGCCGTGGATCCAGGGAGAATGGGCGGGAACCTACATGTGGAACTCCACCATCAATAAGTATTCCGATAACCTGAAGCCACCGGCAAAACTGGTGCTGGGTAGTTACCCGATGCTGCCGGGCGCAACCGATGCGGGCCTTTTCTTCAAACCGGCGCAGATGCTCTCGATTGGTAAATCCACCAAAAACCCGGAAGCGGCGGCGAAACTGATTAACTTCCTGCTGAACAGCAAAGAGGGAGTAGACACGCTGGGTCTGGAGCGTGGCGTGCCGCTGAGTAAAGCCGCGGTGCAGTTCCTGACCGAAGACGGCACCATCAAAGAGAGCGATCCGTCGGTCGCGGGGCTGCGTCTGGCGCAGTCTCTGCCGGCCAAACTTTCCGTGTCACCTTACTTTGACGATCCGCAGATTGTGGCCCAGTTCGGCACCTCTCTGCAGTACATCGATTATGGACAGAAATCCGTGGAAGAGACCGCCGCTGACTTCCAGCGTCAGGCTGAACGTATTCTGAAACGCGCGATGCGCTAACAAAAAGCCGGGTGGCCTCTTCGCCACCCGGCAACAGATTACACGCCAATATTACGCAGCTTCTCGCCGGACATCAGCCTGCGCTCGATATGCTCCAGCGTGACACCTTTGGTTTCAGGGATCAGCCAGAACGTGACCCCGATAAACGCGACGTTGAGCACCGTATAGAGCCAGAAGGTTCCTGCCGCGCCAATTGAATCCAGCAGCGTCAGGAAGGTCGCGCCGATGATCATGTTCGACACCCAGTTGGTGGTCGTGGAACAGGTGATACCAAAGTCGCGGCATTTGAGCGGCTGAATTTCGGAACACAGGATCCACACGACGGGCGCAGCGCTCATCGCATATCCGGCAATACACATCATGGTCATGCCAACAGAGAGCCAGGAAAGACCGCTTGAGGCCGTGCCGTTATCAAACTGCATCAGGCAGTAGCCAAGGATCAGCGTACCGAGCGCCATGACGCTAAAGCCAATCTTGAGTGCCGGTTTACGTCCGGCTTTATCCACGGTGAACACCGCGATAAAGGTGGCGAACATAAAGGTCAGCCCCACCACCAGCGTGGCAACCATTTGTTGTTCCGTGGTGGTGAACCCCGCCATTTTGAAGATACGTGGCGCGTAGTACATGATGATGTTCATCCCGGTGAACTGCTGCATCGCCTGCAGCAGCATGCCGAGGAACACCGCGCGGCGAACGTTACGGTTGATCTTAAACAGCGCCCAGCCCCCCTGCTTCAGCTTCAGGCTTTCGCGGATCTCGTTCAGCTCTTCACGTGCTTTTTCTGAGGTATCACGCAGCATCCGCAGCACCTCTTCCGCTTCCACATGACGGCCCTTTTGCGCCAGCCAGCGCGGACTGTTTGGCAGGAAAATCACCAGAACAATCAACACCAGCGCCGGGAGCGCCAGCACGCCCAGCATCGCGCGCCAGTTGCCGCTGTAGCTGAAATAAGTGTCAGACAGAAACGCCAGCACGATACCCAGCGTTACCATCAGCTGGTACATACTGATCATCTTGCCGCGCACGTTCTCGCTCGCCATTTCGGAGAGGTACAACGGCGCAGTGTAAGAGGCAATCCCCACCGCCACGCCGAGCAGCACGCGGGAGAGCAGCAGCATTTCCACGTTCGTGGCAAATGCTGACCCAATAGAGCCGGCGACAAACAGAATCGCCCCCACCATCAGGCTGTATTTGCGCCCGAGGCGGAACGAAAGCCAGCCGTTAAACAGCGCGCCGATGGCCGCACCCAGCATCATGCTGCTGACCACCCACTCCTGCAGGCGGTTACTCAACGTAAAGTGATCGGTGATAAAGGGCAGCGCCCCGGCGATCACGCCAATATCCAGACCGAACAGTAAACCGGCCACTGCAGCCGCGATGGAGACAAACTGATTCATGCGTCGGGTATCACGCAACGCGGCGGGCATAAGGGTAGAGTCATTTATAGATGTCATATTTTCCTGCCTGAACAGCGAAATTCGTTAACTGAAATTACGAGATAGCGCGGAAAAGTGTCAGGCCGTAATTCGCGAAGATATGGATTATTTCGCTGTGGCATAGCGATCTGTGATGGACATTACAATTTCAACTAACGATGAAATACCGCCAGTTTTTATTAATCATTTAATTTTTAAGCAATAAAACTGTGATGCATATCATTTATGATTTTTTAGTATGGATTTTTCGTCTTGAGCCATATGGATAATGGCAATTTTTGGGCAAAAAAAACCTCCACCCACCGGCAGAGGTTTAAGACGGAATACGCAATTAACGCGCCAGCCAGCCGCCATCGACCGCCACGGTATAGCCGTTGATGTAATCGGATGCCGGAGAGGCCAGGAATACAATCGGCCCCTTGAGATCGTCCGGAAGGCCCCAGCGGCCCGCCGGGATACGGTCGAGGATTTCCGCGCTACGCTGTTCGTCAGCACGCAACTGCTGAGTGTTATTCGTCGCCATGTACCCCGGCGCAATCGCGTTGACGTTGATGTTGTGCTTCGCCCACTCGTTTGCCAGCAGACGGGTAACGCCCATCACCGCGCTCTTGGATGCGGTATAAGACGGCACGCGGATACCGCCCTGGAAGGAGAGCATAGAGGCGATATTAATGATCTTGCCGCCTTTCCCCTGGGCAATAAAGTGTTTCGCCGCCGCCTGGGACATAAAGAACACGCTCTTAATGTTCAGGTTCATCACGTCGTCCCAGTCGCGCTCGCTGAAATTAATCGCGTCTTCACGGCGAATCAGTCCGGCATTGTTCACCAGAATGTCGATATGGCCGAATTCCGCCACCGCGCGATCCAGCAGTTCAGGGATGGCGTCAATTTTACGCAGATCGGCGGTCAGGCTCAGAAAACGACGCCCCAGCGCGGTGACGCGCTCGATGGTTTCAGTAGGCTCAACAATGTTAATCCCGACGATATCGCAGCCCGCTTCCGCCAGCCCTAACGCCATACCCTGGCCCAGTCCGGTGTCACAACCGGACACCACAGCCACTTTACCCTGCAGAGAAAATGCATCCAGAATCATGTTTGTTCCTTAATCTTTCAGCGCCTGTCACCAACAGGCAGGTTTATGCTTAACTGCCTGCGGCTAGCGCAGCTCGTTAACCGCGACGTGGTCCATGTCATCAAAGACCTGGTTTTCACCGACCATACCCCAGATGAAGGTGTACGCTTTCGTGCCTACGCCCGAATGAATAGACCAGCTCGGCGAAATCACCGCCTGCTCGTTATGCATCACGATATGGCGCGTTTCCTGCGGTTGCCCCATCATGTGGAACACGCAGGCGTCCTCGTCCATGTTGAAGTAGAAATACACTTCCATACGGCGCTCGTGGGTATGGCACGGCATGGTGTTCCACAGGTTGCCCGGAGCAAGCTCGGTCAGCCCCATGCTGAGCTGGCAGGTTTCCAGCACATCCGGAACAAAGTATTTATTGATGGTACGACGGTTGCTGGTGAGGTTGTCACCCAGCGTCACCGGGGCGACATCCGCCGGGGTCACTTTTTTGGTGGGATACGGGGTATGTGCGGGCGCACAGTTGTAGTAAAACTTCGCCGGTTTACCGCTGTCGATGCTGGCGAACACGACCTCTTTCGCCCCTTTACCGACATACAACGCGTCGCGATGACCTATCTCATAGCACTGTCCGTCTACAGTGATGGTGCCGGGGCCACCGATGTTAATCACGCCCAGCTCGCGACGCTCAAGGAAATAGCTCACACCAAGCTGTTTACCCACTTCACCGCCCACGGAGACGGTCTGCGTCACCGGCATAATCCCGCCAATGATAATACGGTCGATATGGCTGTAGACCATGGTGTACTTATCGGCCTCGAACACCTGCTCGACTAAAAACTCATTGCGCAGCCCCTGAGTATCCAGCGTTTTGGCGTGCGCACTGTGGATGCTTTGTCTGACGTCCACCGTAACCTCCAGAAATGATCGTGCCCGCAGGCAGAAAATTAACGAAACGACGTTCCGTTTTAATGATGAGCACAGTCTAGCTCCAGAGAAGGGGGTTTTCAATTACATTTAAAACAACGTTTCATTTTTTCTGTTTGTTTATACCAGAAATGGCGTTCGGATCACGATAAAGAGAGCCAGACATTAATCTCGCCAATGAAACAGACAAAGTGCGCCATCAGTCACACATAATGAAACATTGTTTTGATAATTTAATACTCACTTTTTAATCTACTTTTATCGTTCAAAGGAGTGCATTATGGCTAAAGGTATGCGGGTCAAGCTGAACTACGAGGTCAGCCACGATCCGGATACAGGCGTGGAAGTCACCCGCCTGACCCCACCCGACGTGACCTGTCACCGCAACTACTTCTACCAGAAGTGCTTCTTTAATGATGGCAGCCACCTGCTGTTCGCAGGAGCGTTTGACGGTCACTGGAACTACTACCTGCTGGATCTGCAGAAGGCCGAAGCGGTACAGCTGACGGAAGGCGCGGGGGATAATACCTTTGGCGGGTTCCTCTCTCCGGATGATAAATCCTTCTACTATGTGAAGAACGACCGCACGCTGCTGGAGGTGGATCTCCATACCCTGGTAGAACGCGAGGTGTACCGTGTCCCCGATGACTGGGTCGGTTACGGTACCTGGGTCGCCAACAGCGACTGCACCAAACTGGTTGGGATAGAAATCGCCCGACGTGACTGGACGCCGCTCAACGACTGGAAAATTTTCCACGACTTCTTCCATAAGGGGCCGCACTGTCGACTGCTGCGGGTGGATCTGAAAACCGGTTTAAGCACCACAATCCACGAAGAGAAAAACTGGCTTGGCCACCCTATCTATCGTCCGTTTGATGACAACACGGTGGCGTTTTGCCATGAAGGGCCGCACGACCTGGTCGACGCCCGCATGTGGCTGGTCAACGAAGATGGTACGCACGTGCGCAAAGTGAAAACGCATGCGGAAGGCGAAAGCTGTACCCATGAATTCTGGGTGCCGAACGGTTCTGCCCTTGTGTATGTCTCTTATCTGAAGGGCCAAAAGGGCCGCACCATCTGCAGCTTCAATCCGGATACGGGCGTCAATGACGCAGTCATGCCAATGCCCGCCTGTTCCCATCTGATGAGCAACGTTGACGGCTCCCTGCTGGTGGGCGACGGTTCAGGCACGCCGGTTGATGTGAAGGATACGCACGGTTACACCATCGATAACGATCCTTATCTGTACGCCTTTGACGTGGCGAAAAAAAGCTACTTCCGCATTGCCCGTCACGACACCTCCTGGGCAACGGTGGCAAATAGCCGCCAGGTCACCCACCCGCATCCCTCCTTTACTCCGGACGAGAAAGCGGTGCTGTTCAGTTCCGATAAAGACGGTCAACCCGCCCTCTATATCGCGAAACTTCCTGAGCAACCTGAAATGTTGCATGCATGATTTGAGTTTGTGTTTCTGTAACTGGCCTTGCCCTCCGTTTCGGAGGGCTTTTTTTTCAGTGGGCTTTTGCCCGTTGGGCGGCGCTTATCAGACATGGGAAAGCCGGGTAGGCACTGGCGCTACCCGGCAATGTTCAGCGGAATAACGTGATATCAGAAAGAATAGGCCACGCCTAAACGAAGGCGGGTCTGGCGTTCATCGGTGTCTTTCACGCCGATGTTACCCACTTCAACATACGGTGCCCAGTTTTTATCCCATTTATACGCCAGCTTGGCGTTATATTCGTTGGAATAATCTTTGTTATTATTACGAACCATACCTTCAGAACTCTTCGCATAAACATAATTGAGTTCGGTACGCCAGTCACCCATTACCCAGCCAACCCAGGCATCACCACGGTTAACTTTGTCGTCATCTTTATTCGAGCTTGACGGGTAGCGGGTATATTCATAACGATAACGCGCGGCAACGTAGAAGCCATTGTCGAAACTATATTGCAGATGCAGATTCGGTTTATATATTGTGCGGCTGTCGTTACTTTCAAGGGTAAACGCCGGCGTCAGTGCAATATTCTCAGTCGCTTTCCAGCGCCAGCTAATTTGATCTTCATGCCCGTTACCCACCACATCCGCAAACGGCTGGTCGGCTTTATCACCACCGGATTTCCATTTAGCTTCTACAGAAAAACCGACCCCGTTAGCAAAGCGATGTGAGACCGAGACACGGTCAGCATTGGCACCACTGTCGATATATTCATGGCGCAGATCGACGGTAACGGCCTGAGCCATGAAGGACGTACCGATAAGGGAAGTAAGGACCAGAGATTTCTTAAACATGAAAAAACCCTCAACTGAAATAATGTTTCTTATTTATGAAACTGCAGTTTATTTTTTAAAGAACATTATTTTAGTGACAAAGATCGTAATTATTTGTTTCATTTTTTTTGGCAAAGATGGACGTGACACCCATCAACAAACAGGGTGTATTAACGTGAAATTACCGGAGGGGGATCACACTAAGATGTTAACAACGATAATAATTAAGGCCGTAATTATTCAATAACAGAGTGAGAGTGTGCTAATAACGGTTAATTCGTCATACGTTATGTAAAAAAAAACCTCCTGAAGGGAGGCTCTTTTATGCGGGCGGGATTTTAGCGTTCAATGGCGAGGGCGACACCTTGTCCACCACCGATACAGAGCGTCGCAATGCCTTTGCGGGCATTGCGCTTTTTCATCTCATGCACCAGCGATACCAGAATTCGACAACCGGACGCGCCGATAGGATGACCCAGTGCGATTGCCCCACCGTTCACGTTTACCCGCAGGGGATCCCATTCCAGCATTTTGCCAACCGAGATTGCCTGTGCGGCAAAGGCCTCGTTGACTTCAATCAGATCCACATCAGAGAGTTGCCACCCTGCGCGTTCCAGGCAGCGACGGGTAGCATAAACCGGGGCGATACCCATTAACGCAGGATCAACACCCACGCTGGCAAATGCCTTAATGCGGGCCAGAACGGGCAGATCCAGCTCGAGGGCTTTGCTTTCACTCATCATCATCACGGCCGCAGCGCCATCATTAATGGAGGAGGCGTTTCCCGCCGTCACTGAGCCCTGAGTTTCAAACGCAGGATTGAGCCTCGCCAGCCCTTCAGCGCTGGCGTCGGTGCGCGGCTGCTCATCGGTATCCACCACGGCAACCTCACCGTTCTGACGCTGCGTGCTGACCGGGACGATTTCATCCCGAAAGCGTCCGGCATCAATCGCCGCGCGCGCTTTTTGCTGCGAGCTTAACGCGTAAGCGTCCTGCAACTCACGGCTGATACCATACTCACGTGCCAGATTTTCCGCCGTCACGCCCATATGATAGTCATTGAACGCATCCCACAGACCGTCATGCACCAGACTGTCGAGCAACTGGCTGTTGCCCAGCTGCGCGCCGGTACGGCTGTCGGTCAGCACGTGTGGTGCCCGGCTCATATTTTCTTGTCCGCCGGCAATCACGACATCCGCTTCACCACACTGAATGGCCTGCGTCGCCAGATGCAGCGCTTTTAACCCTGAGCCACAGACGTCGTTGATGGTGATAGCGGAGACGGTATTGGGCAGGCCACCCTTGAGCGCCGCCTGACGGGCAGGGTTTTGCCCGGCACCGGCGGTCAGCACCTGTCCCAGGATCACCTCATCAATTTCATGTGCTGCAATCCCGCTGCGTTCCACCAGCGCTTTCACCACTACGCTGCCCAAATCAACAGCCGAGTGGCGTGCAAGCGCCCCCTGAAAACAGCCGATAGCCGTACGCAACGCACCCACTATAACGACATCTTTCATCACAACCTCTGTGTTAAATGACATGACGATAGTAGTGGATTGTTATTAGCAATTATCTTAATTGTTTAAAAATAGTGAGTTTAATCACAAGGATTAGCGCGCATCCTGCAGATACTGCCGCAGCCAGCTTCCGGCAACGCCGGGCGGGGATCGTTTATTCCAGAGCAGATCGATACCGATCGCCCGTGGCCAGCCGGGGACATTCAGCTGCACCAGCGATTTCGCGGCGGCAAATTCATCCACCAGCGCGCACGGCAGCACGCACCAGCCAAATCCCTGCACGGCCATACTCAGCAGTAACAGGTAGTTGGGTGCCGACCAGACGGGTCCGCGTGCGAGCGTTGCCTCCCGCTCCAGATAGGTGCTGAGCCGCAATTCCCGCCAGCCGTGCAGCTCATCGGCCTGGATTTCTTGCTGCCCGGCCAGAGGATGGTTGGTCGCGACATAGATTGCCATCCGGGTCTGTATCGGCAACCGGGTAAAACCAATATCGGTCGGATAACTGTCACGCGCTTCCGTGAGACCAACCTGCGCACGCGACTTCTGCAGCAGATCGATAACGTCCTCTTCCTCGCCAATCAGGCATTCAAATTCGGTATGGGGAAAGCGCTGGTCGAACTGGTTCATCAGGTCTTCCAGCACGTCCGGGTTGAGGGTATCGGAAAGAACAAACGTCAGGCGCGCCTCCGTTTGTGCCGTTAACGACACCGCCAGCTCGTCAAGCCGCGTGCTGGCCGCGAGGATCGCCTGCACATAACCCAGCACCTGTTCGCCCTGGGCGGTTAACACCGGCTGACGGGCCGAACGGTCAAACAGATCGAAGCCCAGATCGGCTTCAAGATTGGCGATCGATGTGCTCACGGTCGACTGGCTTTTACGTAACCGACGCGCGGCGGCAGAAAAAGAGCCCGCCGCGACGGTCTCAACGAATGCGGTAAGGGCTTCAGGTGAATAACGCATGCACTATCTACTTTATCGATGGATACCATCTTTAATATATCACCTTTAGCGATAACAATAGGCCGCATCAACGCCAAAATGCGTATTCACGAGGTCTAAAACTATGCAACATCAGGATGCACTCCAACGTAAACTGCCGGAGCGGATCTTTCATGCCGTCTGTTTCGAAGGGATTGCCACGGCGATCCTCGCCCCGACGGCGGCGTGGCTTATGCAACGTTCCGTGGTGGAGATGGGTGGGTTGACCATTATCCTGGCAACCACGGCCATGCTCTGGAACATTATCTATAACGTCGGCTTCGACCGTTTCTGGCCGGTTCACCGCATCACACGCACGGCAAAAATCCGCGCACTGCATGCGCTGGGATTCGAGTGCGGGTTTATTGTGATCGGCGTGTCGATAGTCGCCGCGGTGCTGGGCGTCACGCTGCTGCAGGCATTCACACTGGAAATTGGTTTCTTCCTGTTCTTCCTGCCGTACACCATGTTCTATAACTGGGCTTACGATACGCTGCGCGAGAAATTCCTTAAACGTCGCCAGCAGCGACGCGCCCTCGCAGGCTAATTCCCTCTGGCCGGACGCCCGCTCCGGCCAAACTCCGTCGAAGCAACTGCGCTCTCAACCCATAATTATGGTAAATTGCGCTCCATTCTGTTGGTTTGATAGTTGATACGTTGCTCTAATGTCGAAAATTTGGTCAAAAGATGAGACTCTCTGGAGTTTCGCTCTCTATGGCACGGCCGTGGGCGCAGGAACGCTGTTCTTGCCCATTCAGCTGGGCTCCGCAGGCGCTATCGTCCTGTTTATCACTGCCCTTGTGGCCTACCCATTAACCTACTGGCCGCACCGCGCGCTGGCACAATTCATCCTGTCGTCGAAAACAAAAGGCAATGAAGGGATCACCGGCGCCGTTTCCCATTATTACGGCAGGAAGATAGGCAACCTGATCACCACGCTCTATTTCATCGCCTTCTTCGTGGTGGTGCAGATTTATGCAGTGGCCATCACCAACTCGTTAACTGAGCAGCTGGCAAAACACATGACGGTGGATACCGCCGTTCGCGTGCTGGTCAGTTTTGGCGTGGTGCTGGTGTTAAATCTGATCTTCCTGATGGGACGGCATATCACCATAAAAGTGATGGGCTTCCTGGTGTTTCCGCTGATCGCCTACTTCCTGTTTGTCTCGCTCTATCTGACCGGAAGCTGGCAACCCGCGCTGCTCACAAGCCAGATGGCATTTGACCGCCATACGCTGCATCAGGTCTGGATTTCGATCCCGGTGATGGTATTCGCTTTCAGCCATACGCCGATTATCTCGACGTTTGCCGTTGACCGCCGTGAGAAGTTTGGCGACGCCGCCATGGACAAGTGCAAGAAAATCATGAAGGTGGCGTACCTGATTATCTGCCTGAGCGTGCTGTTCTTCGTGTTCAGCTGCCTGCTCTCTATTCCACCGTCCTATATCGTTTCGGCAAAAGAGGAAGGGGTAACCATTCTGTCGGCGCTGTCGATGATGCCCTCTTCTCCGGCATGGCTGGGGATTTCCGGGATTATTGTGGCGATTATCGCCATGTCGAAATCGTTCCTCGGCACCTATTTTGGGGTGATCGAAGGGGCGACGGAGATTGTGAAGTCATCGCTGAACCAGGTGGGCGTGAAAAAGAGCCGCGCCTTTAACCGCGCGATCTCCATCATGGGGGTATCGTTAATCACCTTTGCGGTGTGCTGCATTAATCCGAATGCCATTTCGATGATTTATGCCATCAGCGGTCCGCTTATCGCCATGATCCTGTTTATCATGCCGACGCTGTCGACGTACCTGATCCCGTCCCTGAAACCGTACCGATCTGTCGGCAACCTGCTGACGCTGATCGTTGGCGTACTGTGCGTGTCAGTGATGTTTGTAGGCTAAACTCCCCTGCGCCCGGCGTTCTGCCGGGCGCGTTATTCGTCACGCCCTGAGATGTCGAGCGGAAACGGCCTGTCCTGCACGACCGTTTTCATGACCAGCGTTGAGCGAAGATGCTGAACGCCGGGCATCGCAGAGAGCTTCTCATCATAGAGTTTCTGAAAAGCCGGCAGGTCGCGGGTCACGACGTGCATCAGATAATCAGGATCGCCAAATAAACGCTGCGCCAGCACAATTTGCGGGATTTCTTCCACCGCCTCCTCAAATGCGCTCACCGCCTTTCTGTCGCCCTCTTTTAGCGTCGCAAACACGATCGCCAGAAAGTTAAACCCCATTTTGGCGGGATCGAGACTGGCCCGGTATCCCGTAATGGCCCCGCTCTGCTCCAGTGCCCGCACGCGCCGGTGACACGGCGAGAGGCTCAGGTTCACCCGTTCAGCCAGCTCCGTAAGAGATAAACGGCCATCAGCCTGCAACTGCGCAAGAATTTTTCGATCGATGCTGTCCATGTGGAAGATTTTGTCAATTTCACCGTCTTTTGAGCATAACATTGAAAACTCATTTCGTCCGGATACCGATATGCTTTCTCTCTGTTGACGGGTGAAATTCTGGAGTTTTACAGACGATGGAAATGAGTATTGTGGCCGGGTTTTGGGTGGTGTCTTTCCTGCTCATCATGACACCGGGCGCCGACTGGGCTTACGCCATTAGCGCCGGCATCCACGGGCGGCGCGTGGTACCCGCAGTGATGGGCCTCATGTCCGGGCATCTGCTGGCGACACTGATTGTGGTCGCGGGCGTGGGCGTCATGATGGCGCAACATCCGCTGGCATTATCCGGGCTGACAATAGCGGGCGCACTTTACTTGCTGTGGCTTGGTATCTCACTGTTACGCGCTCCTGGCGCACCGGAAAGCGCCACAACCTCGGCGGCAAACTGGAAACAGTGGGCGGTGAAGGGATTATGTATCAGCGGCCTTAACCCGAAAGTTTTTTTGCTGTTCCTGGCCCTGCTTCCACAATTTACTGACCCGACGGGAAGCTGGTCGGTTGCGATGCAGATGTCCGCGCTGGGCTTGCTACACCTCATCACCTGTACGCTGGTCTATCTGCTGGTGGGATACGGTTCAAAAGCCATCCTGGCCACCCGCCCGCAGGCCGCGCGTCTGGTGAGCAGAGCATCAGGAGGAATGATGGTAGTGATTGCGGTGGTGCTGCTGTTTGAACAGATCAGATAAAAAAACACCGGCCATCGCCGGTGTGTTTCTACGCCCGAATATCGTCATATTCCCGCGTATTATCAAACTCATGTTTGGCAAACGGGCATAGCGGGATAATTTTTCGATTTTCACCGCGCATCTTCGCGACCACTTTTGCCACCAGCTGTTTACCCACACCTTGCCCTTTCAGGCTCGGATCCACATCGGTGTGCTCGATAATGCTCAGATGTTCACCGGTCGGTACGAAGACAATCTCTGCAACCTGGTTACCGTCAGCATCGTTGACGTAAAACTTGTTATGGCCTTCCAGAATATCCATGGTTCCTCGCTTATTTTTGGCGATACTTCAGCGCACCGCTCGGGCAGGTATCAATCACATGTACAACCGTTTCGACGTCCACTTCATCCGGTATAATCCACGGTTTACGTTTCAGGTTGAAGAGCTTAGCGCTCCCGCGCACGCAATTTCCTGAGTGTTTGCAGATCGCGGTGTTGAAGTAAACGTCAATTTTCTCTCCGGTATAGGCCCGGTAGCCTGCATCCAGTAGCGCTTTATCCACGACATTGCCTCTGTAATTATTCGGGTGCTGAATGAAGCATAGCCTTACGCGATCCTGATAGCTATAACCCCCAAAACGAAAAGCCAGGTCACAACTCTGTTTTCGCCAGATTGCATCCCCCATTTCCTCATGTCAGTCTGCGCAGACCGCTCTAATCAGACTCCCCGCATCAGGTCGTATGAAACGCAGACTCTCTTTTCAGGTAAAACTTTTTTTAGCGCTGGTGTGCTTCTCCTGCCTGCTGTTAGTTCTGCTGGGAACCATCCTGTTTCATTTTATTGACCGGCAATTGCATCACGATCTCGGCCAGCGCGCCCGGGTTCAGGCCAGCGAAATCGCGTTGATGCCGGGTCTGGCGGAAAACGTCGCGTCCAGAAATATCCCCGCCATCGCCCGTTTAATTCAGCCTATACGGGCCGAAAGTGATGCCAGTTATATTGTCATTGGCGATACCCGGGAACAGCATCTCTATCATTCAGAATCACCGGAGCGCATCAATTTACCGATGATCGGCGGGGATAATGCGGAGGTATTACAAGGCAAAACAATTATTTCGGTGCGTAAGGGTGGGATTGGGGTTTCACTGCGCAGCAAAGCGCCCATCTTTAATGCGCAGCATCAGGTGATTGGGATTGTCTCGGTCGGTTATTTGACGTCGTACATTGCGAATATCAATGCGCGTATTCTCTGGCAGTCCGGGTTATACGGTATGGGTCTGTTGCTGTTACTGTTTATTTTTTCCTGGTTGTTTACCCGCAATCTTAAAAAGCAAATGTTCCGCCTTGAGCCAAAAGATATTGCACAACTGGTCTTACAGCAACGCGCGCTGCTGGAAGCAATGTATGAAGGGGTATTTGCCGTCAATGAAGAAAAGCAGCTGATTTTAATTAACCGTGCCGCCAGAGAGATGCTGGATATTCATCAAAGTGAGAAAGCGCTTATCGGCAAACCGCTGGAAGACGTTCTGCAAACGTCCCCCGGTTTTTTATCTCAGCGCTACGCCTCGGTTAGCCGCGGCAGTCACGACCAGATTGCGGTGCTTAACCAGCGCGAGGTGATTGTGAACCGCGTGGCGATTGAGGTTGAACCTGGTGTTGAAAGCGGTTGGGTTTACAGCTTTCGCGACAAGAATGATATCAACACTCTCAGCAGCCAGCTAAGCCAGATTAAACGCTATGCGGATAACCTGCGCATTATGCGTCATGAACAACTGAACTGGACCGCCACGCTGGTGGGGTTGCTGCAGATGAAACACTATGACGAGGCGATCCGTTACATCCAGGCACAGTCAGAAGGGGCGCAGCGCGTGCTGGACTTCGTCTCAGCCCATTTTGTCTCGCCGGCCCTGTGCGGATTGCTGCTAGGGAAATATGTCAGCGCCCGGGAAAAGGGCGTTGAACTGCAATTTGATCCCGCCTGCCAGCTCACCCGCATGCCTGCCAGCATCACGGAAACGGAGCTGGTGTCGGTGATTGGCAACCTGCTGGATAACGCCGTTGACGCCACCCTGAAAGCCCCGGTTCCCGCACCTGTAGAGCTTTACATTTCCGATCGCAACCAGGAGTTGCTGATAGAGGTGGCCGATCGGGGTTGCGGGGTGGATGAGGCGATGAAACCGCATCTTTTCCGCCAGGGATTCAGCAGCAAGCCGGAAAGCGAGAACGACATTGTTGGCACAGAGCACGGTATTGGCCTGTTTCTGGTGGCAGGCTATATCAACAAGGCGGGCGGCAGCATTGAGATAACGGATAACGCTCCTCAAGGCACGATATTCTCTGTGTTTATTCCCAATCCACTCCCCGTTCGACAGGGCTAACGCATGACCACGACCCGAGCACTTGATGTTGTGATTGTTGAGGATGAGCCGCACCTGGCGGAACTGCATCGCGAGTATATCGAGCAAAATTTCCATTTGCGCGTGGTGGGCATTGCCGCGTCGATTGAGCAGGCGTGTAACCTGATACGCCAGCATCAGCCGAGGCTGATACTGCTGGACAATTATCTCCCGGACGGTAAAGGCGTGGCGTTAATCGATAACCCGCTCCTGAAAAGCTATGAATGCTCGGTGATCTTTATCACCGCAGCCAGCGATATGCAGACCTGTAGCCATGCCATGCGCAACGGCGCGTTTGACTACCTGATTAAGCCCGTTTTTTTCCAGCGTCTGCA
Source organism: Enterobacter sp. SORGH_AS_0287 (assembly GCF_031453695.1). Taxonomy (NCBI): domain Bacteria; kingdom Pseudomonadati; phylum Pseudomonadota; class Gammaproteobacteria; order Enterobacterales; family Enterobacteriaceae; genus Enterobacter; species Enterobacter sp. SORGH_AS_0287. Next base: position 4,468,164 of record NZ_JAVIZW010000001.1, on the reverse strand, counting down.
CGCCTCGCTGGAGCGTTTTATGCGTTTCATCCACACCGTGCAGCAGGTGAAGGTTGTCGACCAGCATGCGCTGGATCGCCTGTTTAACCTCCCCGCCGCGGACACCTCGCAGACCCCGTCCACAAAGGGTATTGAGCCCCACACCCTGGACCGTATTAAGCGTTTATTTGCGGAACACCCCGAAAAAACAATGTCGGTGGAAGAGGTGGTGGAATACGTCGGGATCAGCAAAACCACGGGCCGCCGTTATCTGGAATACTGCGTGGAAAGTGGGTTAATCAGCATCGAAATGCTGTATGGCAATATCGGTCATCCCAGAAGGCTTTACCGCAAAGCGGCAGAGAAAACGTAATCCGCAACCGTTCGTTTGCTAAGCGTCGCGGATTTTATGGTGTTAATTGCTGAAACGACGCCGACAATCACACTTCGGAACCGCAACCCGCGCCCCCCTATTGTCGGCGCGGAGCTATGCGCTATGTTGACAATTAGTTCCTCAAATGTAACTAAAAGGTTAACTATAATGTCGAACATTTTCCGAATTTCTCTGATTACCGCTACCGTACTGTGTTCTGCTTCCGCACTGTCTGCTTTGCCGCAGGGCTACCCTGCTGACTATCAAAAAATGGTCGATGCCGCGACCAAAGAGGGCAAAGTGGTGATCTACTCCACCACCGACACCAAAGCTGCCGGGCCGCTGATTGAGGGCTTCGAAAAAACCTATCCGGGCATCAAAGTTGAATATAACGACATGAACAGCACCGAGCTGTACAACCGTTTTATCAGCGAACAGGCCTCGGGTGGCGGAAGCGGCGATGTGGTCTGGAGCTCCTCCATGGACACCGGGCTGAAGCTCGCTACCGACTACGCCATGGAGTACAAATCACCGGAGCAAAGCCAGCTGCCGAAATGGGCGGTCTGGAAAGATAAAGCCTACGGCACCACCTATGAACCCGTCGTGTTTATCTACAACAAACGGCTGATCCCGGCGGGCGACGTGCCTGATTCCCATGCGGCGCTGGCTAAGCTTATTGCCAGCCAGACGGATAAATTCAAGAGCAAAGTCACCACCTACGACATCGAAAAATCGGGTCTGGGCTTTATGCTCTCGGTGCAGGATCACAAGGCCGATCCTAACTACTTCAAAACCCTGGCCGATATCGCCAAAGGGGGTTTAGCCGTTCAGTCTTCAACCGGCACCATGATGGAGAGGGTGTCATCAGGGGAAAACCTGATCGGTTTTAATATCCTCGGATCCTACGCGGAAGCGCGTGCGAAGAACGATCCGTCGCTGGGGATCGCCTATCCAAAAGATTACACCCTGGTGTTATCACGCGTGTCGTTCATCAGCCAGCAGGCGCAAAACAGCAATGCCGCGAAACTGTGGCTGGACTACGTCCTGTCTGAAAAAGGACAAAGTATTCTGGCAAGCCAGGCGGATATCCCGTCCATTCGTAACGATATCGACGGCAAAAATGATATCGATGGCCTGACGAAAGTGCTCGGCAATGCGCTGAAACCTATCCCGGTTGATGAAAGCCTGCTGGAGTATCTGCAGCCGAAAAAACGCCTGGAGTACATCAAACAGTGGCGTACCGCCGCCGCCAAATAAGCGTCTGAGCGCGACGCGGGTCGTCGCGCTCCTGTTACCTGAGTTCGTTTTGCTGGGCTGCAACACCAGGGATACCCCATGAATACATTACGCAGAAAGTGGCAAAGCCTGCCGCGCGGTATTGTCGTGTTGATAACCGCCCTGGTTATCTACACGCCACTGTCGTTTATCGTGATACAGAGCTTCTTGTCCGCCCCGTTCTTTTCACCGGCAAAAGAGTGGAGCCTTGAATCATTTGGTTTTATCTTCACCGACCCTGATTTCTATAAGGCGCTGAAAAGCGGTTTTATTCTCGCTTTCGGGCTGGTCATCATCGCCATTCCGTTAGGGGGCGTGCTGGCCTTTCTGATGGTGCGTACCGACCTGCCCGGCCGCCGCCTGATTGAACCGCTGATCCTCGTGCCGGTTTTCGTGTCGCCAATGGTGCTGGGATTCGGCTACGTGGTGGCCGCCGGTCCGGTGGGTTTTTTATCCCTCTGGGCGCAGGCGCTGATTGGTTTCGTACCGTGGAATATCTACGACATGTCGAGCATCGTGGTCATTGCTGGCCTGACGCATGTTCCGCATGCCTATCTCTATATTTCGTCCGCGCTGCGAAGCGTCGGTTCCGATGTGGAAGAGGCCGCACGTACCGCGGGCGCGTCGCCGTTACAGGTGATGACCTCGGTCAGCCTGCCGATGGTGCGCCCGTCCATTTTGTACGCCATCGTTCTGCTGTTCTTCCTCGGTCTTGAAGTGTTTGGTCTGATGCTGGTCCTCGGCGATCCGGAAGGCAACATGGTGCTGGCAACCTACCTGTACCAGTTGACCAACAAGCTTGGTACCCCTTCCTACCACCTGATGGCGGCGGTTGCGGTGGTGCTTATCTGTATCACCATTCCGCTGGTCATGCTGCAGCGTCGCCTGATGCGCACCGCCAACCGTTTCGTGACCATGAAAGGCAAAGCGTCCCAGGCCCGGGCCTTACCTCTGGGTAAATGGCGCTGGGTGGCGGGCGCGGTGGTCGCCTTCTGGCTTACCGTCACGATCGGCGTTCCCCTGCTCGGCGTGGTGTTGCGCGCGTTTATCTCAAACTGGGGCGTGGGCGTTTCGCTGTGGGACGAGCTTTCCCTGAGTACTTTTCGCACGATATGGGCGCAGCCGAACCTGCTGCGCGCCATCGTCAACTCCATGTCCATTGGGGTCATTGGCGGCGCGCTGGCCGTGGCGTGCTACCTGTTTGTCGGTATCGCCATGCACCGCAAACCGGACAATACCACGCGTTTTCTGGATTACAGCGTCCTGGTGCCGCGCGCCGTGCCTGGCCTGCTCGCGGGTCTGGCTTTTCTCTGGGTGTTCCTGTTCCTGCCAATGTGGCTGGATAACTCGCTGAAATCGGGCTGGCTTTCCGGGTTCGCCTGGAGCGACTGGATGCGCGAAAACCTGATTGTCTGGCTACGTTCACTGCGCAGCACCATTTTCAGCGTCTGGCTGGCCTATACGGTGGTCTGGATGGCGTACGGGCTGAGACTCATCTCGTCCACCCTGCTGCAGGTCGCGCCGGAGCTTGAAGAGGCTGCCCGCAGTACGGGGGCTACACGTGGCCAGATCACCCGCCATGTCACGATCCCGCTCTCCCGCTACGGCCTTATCGGTTCGTGGCTGCTGATGTTCCTGATTTTTGAACGCGAATATTCAACGGGTGTGTACCTGCTTTCACCCGGCACGGAAACCATCGGCTCGATGCTGGTATCCCTCTGGGCTGCGGGAGCCATTGATATTGTGGCGGCGCTCTCTTTTATTAACATCCTGCTGGTGGTGGTAGGTCTGGGCATTGCCCTTCGTTTCGGAGTCAAAATACATGATTGAATTAGCGGTTAACGATCTGCACCTGACCTACGGTGACAATCCTGTTTTAAAAGGGGTCTCCATGAACCTCAACCGCGGCGAAGTGGTTTCCCTGCTGGGGCCATCCGGCAGCGGGAAAACCACCCTGCTGCGTGCGGTGGCGGGCCTGGAAAAACCGACTCAGGGCTCGATTATCATTGGCAAAAACAAAGTCTATGACGGCACGCCGCGCAGTGAGATCCCGGCGGAAGAGCGTAACCTGGGCCTGGTGTTTCAGTCGTATGCGCTGTGGCCGCACAAAACCGTTTTTGAAAACGTGGCCTATCCGCTCAAGCTGCGCAAGGTTCCGGCCAAAGAGATCCAGCAGCGCGTACAGGACGTGCTGGACCAGCTCGGCCTGGGCCATCTGGGCAAACGCCACCCGCACCAGCTCTCCGGTGGACAACAGCAGCGCGTGGCAATTGGCCGGGCGCTGGTCTACAACCCGCCGGTCATTTTACTGGATGAACCGCTCTCTAACCTCGACGCCAAGCTGCGCGAAGAGGCTCGCGTATTCCTGCGTGAGCTGATTATCAAGCTGGGCTTATCCGCGCTGATGGTAACGCACGACCAGAATGAGGCGATGTCGATTTCCGACCGTATCCTGCTGCTTAACAACGGTAAAATCGAGCAACAGGGCACACCGCAGGAGATGTACGGCTCGCCGAAAACGCTGTTTACCGCTGAGTTTATGGGCAGCAATAATCGCCTGCACGGCAAAGTAACGGAAGTACGTGACGGTAAAGCGCGTATCGAAGGCAAAGGCTGGGTGCTGTGGGGTCAGGCCGGTGAAGGGGTACGAAGCGGTGAAGACGCCACCGCGGTGATCCGCGTCGAGCGCGTGGCGGTGGTCGAGGGGCCGGGTGAAAACCAGCTGGCGCTCCCGTTACTGACCAGCATGTATCTCGGTGACCGCTGGGAATACCTGTTCCGCACGCCGGGGGATGATTTTGTCATTCGCGCCTATGGTCACGAGGCCCGGGACCCGCTGCACTGCCACCTTTCGCTGCCTGAAAAGCACGTGTGGATCTTCCCGAAAAACTAAATGTAAAAAGGCTGCGATAAGCAGCCTTTTTTATACCCGACATACTGCCTGCACACGGCAGTGAAAGCCTTACGTCATCAGCTTACCAGGCAAGACTGCCCGCGCTGAGTCAACGTCCATAAGGTTGTGACCGCCGGGATGAACGCGGACTGACCGGCGTTCAGCGTCATGGTGGCACCCTCGGCGTGGCTGAGCGTGGCACTCCCCTTCAGCACCAGCAGAATTTGCGCACGGTCTGTCCGGATGCTTTGCTGCTCGCAATGTTCAATGACGCTAAAGCGAAAATCCGTTACCGGGATCGGGTATTGCTGCATCCCCTCTTCCCGCTGCGGATGCATCCTGAGGCGGTCGGCTGGGGTTTCGTCAAACACCGTATAGCGCACCAATTCTGCCACATTGATGTTCTTGGGGGTTAAGCCCGCACGCAGCACGTTGTCAGAACTGGCCATGACTTCTACCGCCGTACCGTTCACATAGGCATGTAGTGTACCGGCGCGCAGGAACATCGCCTCACCCGGCGCAAGCGTAATGCAGTGCAGATACAGCGGGGCCAGAGCCCCGATGTCCCCCGGGTAGTCTCGCAGTAGCCGTTCGATAAAGGGCGCTACCGGAGCAAACACCCCGCATGCAAGTCGCGCTTCCAGACACGTCAGCACGCCCTCTTTTTCCGCCGGTTCAAGCGCCATCAGACGCGTAAAAAAGGCCTTAAGCCCTTCAGCATGCAGGTTGTTGCGAAACAGCGACAGTGCGGACGTCAGGGCCGGGGCATCCAGGCGCAAAAAGTGATTAGCAATCTCCTGATACGGCCGGAAGCCGTTCATGGCCATAAAAGGCGTCAGGGCAAAAACCAGCTCGGGCTTATGGTTCGCATCGGTGTAATCCTCTCCGGGCAGGTTGCACTGACGGGCGAACCCGTCTTCTGCCTGGCGCTTATTGGGATGTACCTGCAGCGACAGTGCGCGCTCCGCTGACAGCAACTTCAGCAGGTAAGGCAACTGCCCCGCAGTTTCTCCCTCGCACGCGCCCAACATCTCTGCCGGCCTCTGTGAAATAAGGTCCTGTAAAGAGCGTAACCCTGTATCGGTTTCAATCTCCGAGCAGCCTGCGGGGTGGCTTCCCATCCAGACCTCGGCCTGGGGTTGATCGTCAGGGTTGAGCAGGCCAAAAAGATGATTAAGCGCTACGCGACTGCCCCAGGCGTAATTTTTGATGCCGTTACGCATCCGGTAAAAAGGCTGACTCATTGCGTATCCTTTTCACATTCGCCAGGGGTGAAGCCATTTTCAGCCGCCAGCTGCGCAAACCACAATGCGTTACGTTTGATTTGTCGCTCCCCGGTAGCTAAATCCAGACGCCAGAAGCCATATCGCCGCTTGAAGCTGTTGATCCAGGACCAGTTATCAATGAAGGTCCACTGATGAACACCAAAACAGTTGGCGCCGTCAGCGATACCACGATGCAGCTGAGCCAGATGTTCCTCCATCAGAGCGATACGGAAGGTGTCATCTATCACGCCATCGGCCTGCACCGGCCCTTCGGACTGCAGATCCATCGCGATGCCAATTTCCGCCAGATACCATTTGATGTTGCCGTAGTTATCGCGAATATTGCAGGCAATGTCATAGATAGCTTCCGGGTGGATCTCGTTATTGTCGCGATAAGGGTTAAACCGTCCCTGAGGATCGACGTAATTTTCGAAATAGACTTCCGGCGTGAAGTAATCGAGCGCGTAAACGCTTTCCCGCGCTTTCACCCTTCTCGGCACATAATAATTCACCCCCAGAAAATCAATTCTCGACTGCAGGATCGTCTCCACATCCTGCCGTGAAACCTCTGGTAAGCAGCCGTTTGCAGTTAAGATTTCGCACAGTTCTTTGGGGAATTCATGTTTAACCAGCGGGTCGAGGAAGCTACGGTTAAACAGCAGGTCGGCATACCAGGCCGCTTTTTTATCGGCCTCGCTGTCGCTGCGGGTATAAGAAGGCGTGAGGTTGAGCACGACACCAATCTCACCCGGCAAGCCCATTTCACGGTAGACATTCACCGCCCTGGCGTGCGCCAGCATAATATTAAAGGCGACCTGAGCCGCCAGTTTGCCATCTTTTTTACACGGATAATGGAAGTCATATAAATAACCGCCTTCCACCGGCACGATCGGCTCATTAAAGGTTATCCAGTATTTCACCTTATGGCCAAACAGCTCGAACGCGGTGCGGGCGAAGCGGGCAAAAAGCTCGGTTACGTAGGATGACTCAAAACCGCCATATGCTTTTTGCAGCGCCTCGGGCATATCAAAATGGTAAAGATTGATGATGGGCTCGATGCCGTTGGCAATCATTTCATCGAAGTAATCGTTATAGAAGCGGACGGCGTCGCGGTTTGGCTGTCCGGTTTTGAAATCATCGATCAGACGCGACCACTGAATAGAGGTTCGAAACGAGTTAAACCCCGTTTGCTTCATCAGGGCTACGTCTTCTTTATATTTACTGTAGGTTTCACAAACGTGCTGCGGACCAATCTGCTGAAAAAAACGCTCCGGTTGTTCGGCAAACCAGCTGTCCCAGACAGAACGGTGCGGCTTATTGGCTATGCCTTCCGTCTGCGGACCTGATGCCGCTGCGCCCCAAAAAAAACCTTCCGGGAATTGATACCGGTTCATAACGCCTCCTGAATGAAAAAAAGGGCTGCCCCGAACAGGGCAGCCAAATAACTACTCTGCAGTGACTTCAATTGATTTGATGAACATATATCCCCAGTCGCCAGAGAACTTGCCAAAGCTAATGGTGTTGTCCCCTGCCCTGAGCATGACCGGTACGATCATCGTCTGGCCTTTCTCATCCGTTTGCGGGAATTCAATGCTCACCGGCGTTCCGCCGTTCACAATGAACGAGTTTTTCTTACTCCCCCATTTGCCGTTAAATTTCACGTGCAGGGCAAACTTACCGTCCCAGGGGGCGTTAACCTGCCAGGTCACGCTGTCTCCGTCATTGGCAAAAGGACCAAGGAAACCGTCTTCACCAATCGCTAACGTATCTTTATCGCTTTTGGTGATGTTCAGTTTCCCCTTGCTGACGTCCAGCGTTCCGCCGCCAAAATGACAGTAGTCCGCCGGCACGGCTCCCGCCGCGGCCTTCACGCTAACGTTTACCGTCTTGCTGCTTTTCAGCAGTCCATCGTCAGCGGTAAAGGTCAACGCATAGTCACCGGGAGCCGAGAACCAGGCACGGGTTTCCGCTTTGGTGCTGTCACAAAAGTGGACGTTATCCTTGCCTTCGTGATGCCATGCCACGCTGACCTTCGGCTCCGGCAGATTGTCATCCTGCCAGGCCGCGGTGAGCTGAACGCCTTTATCCACGGTGGTAGAGAGCGCATCCTGCAGAGTGATGACCGGTGGCAGGTTTTTCTGCGTATGCTCAAGGCGAATCACGTTTGAAGGCGCAGACTGACCGCTTTCGTTCTTTGCGATCACCCGGTAGTAGTAAGTCTGGCCCAGCGTCAGGCTGCGATAGTCATCACGGAAGAGATCCATTTTTGCCGGATCCCACTCATTTTTGCCGTCAGAGATATCCTGACCAACGCGGGTCCACGGGCCGTGTGGCTGAGTCGCTCTCTCCACATCGTAATAACGCCCGACGGGGGATCCCATCCAGTTAATGGCAAACGGTGAGTTACTCTCGCGCAGCTTAGGCGCTTCCGGGACCGGCAGAGCCGGCGCCTGGCTCAGCCCCGCCATTTGCGCCGAGGCGGTTCGCACCAGATTGACGACCTCCATCTCCTGGTTTGCTTTACCCTCGACCGGGAAGCCAGGCAGGTGGTAGCTGTAGTGCCCGGTAAACTCTTTGTGCCAATAAAAACCGCCATCATGACGATGACCACGGAAGCCCCAGATAAAGCCCCCCGCCGCCTGCGCGCCATTGACCTCGGTATGCACAATGGCCTGCATGATAGTGTTAAGGTCTTTTTGATCGAGCAGACCAAATTCGCCAACCAGATAGACCTTTTTGCCGCCAATCGCCTCCAGATCTTTACGAACCTGCTCGGGGTGGTTGTTCTCGGCGTTGGTGTAATAGTGGTTACTGATGATGTCGACGTTCGGATCGTTGAGCGCGAAATCATTCACCTTTTTATAGGTACCATCGACGACAAGCTGATGGGGCGCCCACTTGCGGATCCAGGCCGACGTTTTCTGCAGGAAATCAGCATTGGTGTTTTCCAGCTCATTACCCGTTTCCCAGGCCATGATCGCCTTTTCATCGTAGTAATGGCGTCCCGTAATGGTGTTGGTACGGGTAATCACCTGACGGATCACATCCTGATAAGCACGGTAGGTTTTACTGTCGGTTCGATAAAAATCTTCCGGCTTTTCATGATAAAACGCGGCCAGCTGTTCGCGTCCTCCCCACCACCACCAGTGGTCAATAAACGGCAGAATCAGGCGCAGCCCCTGCTTATCCGCCTCGGCAATCATGTTGTCATACACTTTCATGGCCGTTTCATTCAGCCGCGGCATGCCGTCCGGCGTTGCCGGTGCCAGAATATGTGTCTCACGTCCGCAGGCAGCATCATTTTCCTGCTGCACGGAAAGCACATATACGCGCTGTGCTTTAGCACCGGTTTGCACCAGCGCTTTGATCCAGTTCTCCTGCTCTTCAACAGTCGGCCATCTAAAGTATTGCCCCCAGCCGCGCGGATCCGCCTTACAGGTTCCGCGCGCGTCATCTTCTATACGATGCAGCTCCGGGGCGTGGATCCCGGCGAAGCGAAAGACGCGATCGCCATCTTTTAACGCTGCGCCATCGCGAGTAATAAAGTGTTCAAAATGGGATTGCTCGGCCGCCAGAGCCCCCGCACTTCCCAGCGCGGAGAGTAAGGAGACGAGAAGCAGTTTTCGAATCGGGAAAGCCATCTCTTTTCTCCTCAGAACCAGACTTCAGCCTGCACACCAAAATTCAGCGTATCGGTATCGCCGCTACGTGAATATCCCCCCGGACTCAGGGTGCCAGTGCTCCAGTCGTAATTTCTGTCCATTGCATCCGAGACGCCTTTATCCCATTTTGCGTAGGTGGCAAAGAAGCGCAGCTGCGGACGGCTCCAGAAACCTGAATCAAAGGTCAGGGTCGGCGCAATGGTCACCTTGGTCAGGCCACCTTTCCCTTTACCGTTTACGCCCATGTAGTTTTTATCATCCAGATATTCGTAGCCCACCTCATATTGCATGGCGAAGTTTTTGGTTATCTGATGATACGGACGGATACCCGCTACCCACATGGACCGTCCCCAGCCGTCATCGTCGTTGGTCCACCAGCGGTAGTTTTTGTCTTTCTGATAAAACGCAAAGGTCGATACTTCCACGTCACCCAGGTTGGCCATGCTGTCCAGCACGACGCGCCAGGATTGCGTATCCTCAAGGTTTGCCCAGCCCCAGCCGTTTTTACCCAGCGAATCTGCGGCGGCCAGGCCTTTGCCATACTGGAAAGCGATGCGGGAGTACCCGTTAGTCAGGCCGTAGAAGCTGTCAAAGTTGTACAGCGCCGTCACGCCGTATCCCTTCTCAGCCGAGGTAGGATGGTTTTCATTGCGGTTCATGTGGTGGCCGATAAGTTCGACGTCGAGCCCGGTGCCGCCAATCTTTTTAAACCACAGGTTAAGCGAATAGTCGTCCGGATAGCCCTGATCCCCCAGATCTACCGGATAAGCTTTGGCTTCGTCGGTGGTCGAGAAGGCATACACACCCGCATCAAAGCGCGCGAAGCCTAAGTCCAGGTTATCGAACCCGCCCCCGGTTCCGTTGTACTGAATGTACTCCCAGTCGAACTGGTGGCTGGAAAGGTTGGAGCTGCTGTAGCGTTTACCGGCCCAGAAGGTCATGTCCGGGGCAAAATCGAGATTCGTTAATTCAGCAAACCCTTCGCGGAACTGGGTCTCTTTGCCATCATCGTCAGTACAGTTCCAGTCGGCGGTACATTTGGTCTGGTGCGTCAGGTTGGCCTGAATACGTGCGACTGCGCCTGAATCCGACTTCAGCGTTACCGTCGGGATCAGCTCAATTTTGGTATCTTCTTCGTTACCCAGACGCCATTTCCCGTCAGGCATCAGCCCCACCGAATCGACCCGGTTGCCATCGCTATTGGCAAGAATACCCGAGCGTAAATAGCCGTGGAGGGCGAAATCATATTTCTCATCGGCGCTGGCATAACCGCTGATGACAGTAAGAGCAATCAAGGACAGAGGTATTGATTTCATTAACGTTTGCATAGGTTCCCTTTGAATTTTTATTTTCACGGTTAAACGTGCAGGGGAAATGTAAGGATCAAATCTGGAAATGTACATCCACAAACGGAAAGCGCTTTCCATGTTTGCCGGATTGAATCACAAATTTAAGATCAAAGAGAAAATTTTTGTGAAGAATGTCACGAAATAATCTTCTGCCCATCAGGAACGGGCAGAAGCAGGGAGGCGGGGATTATTTTTCCAGCTGCATCAACTGGCGTTCATGAACCTTGAAGAAGGGGCGATAGAGCATCCATGCATTGAAAAAGGCGAACAGGCACATGCACATATTTTTCCAGCTGCCGTTCGCCGACCAGGCTGCGCCCAGCGGTGAAGGCATAGACCAGGGCAGCATGGCGACGGCTCTGTCGAGCACGCCAAGCTGGGTTAAATACCAAGCTATACAGGCATTTATCAGTGGTACAAACACAAAGGGCAGTAAAAAAACCGGGTTCATGATGACGGGAAAACCAAACAATATCGGCTCGTTAATGTTGAACAGCGACGGCAGAAGGCCAATTTTCCCGACGCTCTTCAACTGCCGGGATCGGCTTCGCATCGCCATAAAGACCAGCGGCAGCGTAGAGCCGATACCGCCAATCAGCAGATAAAAATCCCAGAATCCCTGCAGATAAATATGGGGCAGCACGGCTTCCCCGGCGGCCAGGGCCCGCTGGTTTTCAAACAGATAGGTGAGCCAGAACGGGTTCATGATGCCCGTAATGATCAGGGCGCCATGAATACCGACGAACCATAAAAGATTACACAGAAACAAGGAGATAAGCACCGCCGTAAGGGTATCAGATGCCACGATAAGCGGGCGTAACGCCTCGCCAATCAGCTGCGGCAAAATTTGTCCGGTCGTCTGCAGCATCACGGCATTCATTACGCTAATGGAGAGCATGATCACCAGCAGCGGCATCAGCAGCTGGAAACCATTTCGCGTCATCACCGGTACCTCCTCCGGCAGACGAATGCACCACCCTCTTTTGTAGAAAAACCTTATTATTTCAATAGAGTAAGCGCTTGAAATGAGCGCAGTAAAAAGCCCCATCCCGCCCAGAAAAATATTCGTTGCACCGTTATCCCGAAAGCCAATGAACAGCAAAAAGGAGAGGCAGCCGGTGAGTCCACACAGCCGTTCCGGCAGTTGATACTGCTTGGCCAGACTGGCGCTGGCACCGAACGCGACAATCAGCGCCACCAGTCCGAGCGTCAGCTCAAAGGTTGGCAACAGCATCGGACGCAGCAGCAGATAGACGTGCCCGAGGCGCGATGCACTTGAAATGGCGAACGGTGGAAACAGCAGTGGCACCATCAGGCTTCCCACAATCACAAAAGGCATGGCGAGGGAAAAGCCGTCCCGCATCGCAGTAATATGTTGATTTCTGGTGATTATATTGGCTGCTGGTGTGAGACGTTGCTCAATCAAATCCACAGCAACATTCATCAAATGAATGTTCATAACTCGACCTTAATAGTTCGTGAATAGCCGCGATGATCTCTCGCACATCCGGACAAAGTGAAAGATTCCCTCAGGTGATCGCGGTCACAATTACCTTATCCACCAATGGAAAGCGCTTTCCGTTTTGTTCCATGATGACTATATTCCAGCCATAAGTTCAAAGGAGACGTTATGAAAAAAATCATGTTGTGTTGTTCTGCCGGGATGTCCACCAGCCTGCTGGTGAAAAAAATGGTCGACGAAGCGCAAAAGCGTGGCCTGGAAGCGGAGATCAAAGCGTTTGGCGTGGCCGAATTCGCCGAGCAGGTCGGTCACTATCAGGTGGTGCTGCTTGGACCGCAGGTGAAGTACATGCAAAGCGATCTTCAGAAACAAGCTGGTAAATACGGGATCCGTGTTGAGCCTATCAACATGATGGATTACGGCATGCAAAAAGGGGGCGCCGTTCTCGATTTCGCCCTCTCCCTGATAGATAACAAATAACGAAGGGAAAACCCATGAGCTCTCTGTACGCGAAACTTATCCAGGTCATTGAACAGAAAATTACCCCGATGGCAGGCGCCGTCGGGCAGCAGAAGTATGTGACCTCGATTCGTGACGGCTTTATCACCGCCCTGCCGTTCATGATCGTCGGTTCCTTTATGCTGGTGTTTATTTTCCCGCCCTTCTCACCCGACACGTCCTGGGGTTTCGCCCGGGCATGGCTGCAATTCTCGTTGGATCACCGTGAAGCCCTGATGCTGCCGTTCAACTTCAGCATGGGGATCATGACGATCTTCATTTCAGTCGGGATCGCCGCGAGCCTGGCCAAACATCACGATCTGGATGCCCTTACCGCCGGCATGCTGTCGCTGATGGCATTTCTGCTGGTAGCTGCGCCGTTAAAAGACGGGCAGATTTCTACCGCCTATTTCTCCGGGCAAGGGATCTTCACGGCCATTCTGGTGGCTATCTACTCTACCGAGCTGTATGCCTTCCTGAAGCGTCACAATATTACCATCCGCCTGCCGCCAGAAGTGCCTACGGGCGTTGCGCGTTCGTTCGAAATTCTGATCCCGGTGCTGGCAATTGTTGTCACTCTGCACCCGCTCAACCTCTTCATTGAGGCCCAGCTCGGCATGATTATTCCGGAAGCGATTATGTCGCTGGTGAAACCGCTGGTTGCCGCCTCCGATACGCTGCCTGCCATTCTGCTCTCGGTGCTGGTGTGTCAGGTTCTGTGGTTTGCGGGCATCCACGGCGCGCTGATTGTCACCGGAATTATGAACCCGTTCTGGATGGCGAACTTGTCGGTTAACCAGGCAGCAATGGCTGCCGGTCAGGCGATCCCGCACATTTACGTTCAGGGATTCTGGGATCACTACCTGCTGATTGGCGGGGTCGGCTCCACGCTGCCGCTGGCGTTACTGCTGCTGCGCAGCAAAGCGGTGCATCTGCGTACCATTGGGCGTATGGGCGTGGTACCGGGGATGTTTAATATCAACGAACCGATTTTATTCGGTGCCCCTATCATCATGAATCCGCTCTTTTTCCTGCCGTTCGTGTTGGTTCCGATGGTCAATGCCACCCTCGCCTACTTTGCCCTTGATTTCGACCTGGTCAGTCGCGTGGTCTCGATGACACCGTGGACAACGCCTGCCCCTATCGGCGCATCCTGGGCGGCCAACTGGAGCTTTAGCCCGGTGATCCTCTGCCTGCTGTGTATGGTTACCTCAGCGGCCATGTACTTCCCGTTCCTCAAAGCGTACGAGAAGCAGCTGCTGGAACAAGAGCATGAAAATGCGGTTGAACAATCTGAAGAAGCGGCACAGTCCGCCTGATAGTGAAAACACAGAGGTTACGGATGGAATTAGAAGAACAGGTTATGGGCATTATTATCAATGCCGGTCAGTCACGCAGTCTCTGCTACGAAGCGCTTGGCTTCGCAAAAAAAGGTGACTTTGCTTCAGCCGACGCGCGAATGAAAGAGGCGGCGCACTTCGCCCGTGAAGCGCATCTGGTGCAAACCCAACTGATCGAAGCTGACGAAGGGGAAGGCAAAACCAAAATGACGCTGGTGATGGTGCACGCTCAGGATCATTTGATGACCTCAATTCTGGCGAAAGAACTGGTGACGGAGCTGATCGAACTGTACCGCACTCGTCAGGCATAACCATTCAGGAGAGGCGCTGGCCTCTCCTTTTCGAGGAACGTATGCACTATCTTGGACTCGATATTGGCGGCACAAAAATGGAAGCCGTCCTGCTTTCGCCTCAGGGCGAATGCCTTTGGCGTGAGCGTCGTCCGACGCAAAAAGAGAGTTATGACGCCTTTATGCACCATCTGCTGGCGTTTATCGGTGAAGCGCGCGCGGTAGGTGAAGTGCCATTCAGTATCGGTATTGGCCTGCCGGGGGCCATCGACCCACAAAGCGGGCTAATTAAAAACTGCAACTGCCTAGTGCTCAACGGTCAAGACCTGAAGCATGATTTAGCAAAGCAGCTCAATCAGCCCGTGTGGATAGCCAATGACGCGGACTGCTTCACGCTGTCTGAAGCGGTTGATGGCGCAGGCGCAGAAGCAGAAACCGTCTTTGGCGTAATTGTCGGTACCGGATGCGGCGGTGGCGTGGCGGTACATAAGCGTCTGCTTCAGGGGCCAAACGCCATCGCTGGCGAATGGGGACATAACCCGTTGCCTGGCTATGCCCCCGAGACGGATGGTCCGGCGCAGTCCTGCTATTGCCGGAAACATAACTGTATCGAAACCTTTATCTCTGGCACCGGCTTTGCCCGCCGTTATCCCAGCGAACTGAGCGCGCAGGCCATCATGGAAGCGGCGGCCCAGGGAGACCTGACCGCGCGGGCCCACTGGCGCCACTTTATCGACGCCTTTGCCCGCAGTCTGGCCTCGGTGATCAATATTCTTGATCCGCAGGTTATTGTGTTGGGTGGTGGGTTATCAAATGTCAGCCAACTGTACGACGAACTTCCGGCCGCCATCAGGCCCTACATCTTCTCGGAAAGCTGCCGTACCCGTATCGTCCCGGCCCGTTACGGCGACGCCAGTGGCGTGCGTGGTGCGGCGTGGCTACCGGGTTTGCACGCCGCGCAGACGTGAAACCGCCTGTGGGGGGCGCTAAGATTCTTAAGGTGGGTTATGTTAAGATAACCAAAACCCACCACGCAGAAAATGCTATGCCAACGATTGACGATGTATCACGATTAGCCAATGTCTCACGAGCAACCGTCTCACGCGTGTTGACGGGGACGCGCGGCGTGCGCGAAGAGAGCCGTGAAGCCGTGCTGCGCGCCGTAGAAGAGCTTAATTATCGCCCAAGCTTTGCCGCGCAAAACCTGGCAAGTCAGTCATCAAGCTACGTTGGTCTGGTTCTCTCTGCGAAGGATGAAAGCAGCGGTGCACGTTTGCTGCCTGCGCTCTCCCGCGCCATGAAAGCGTTGAATAAAACGCTCATCGTAGAGTACGTAAATGATCCTGTTGAGCAGGCTGTCACCGTTGATGATCTTCAGCGCCAGTGCGTTGCTGTCGTAGTCTTTGGGCCGGTTGCGGCCGGTAGCGCAGAGAATGTTATCTCCTTCGATCGTCCCGTGGTGGATGCGAAACCTCAGGGATATGACTTTGCCTTTGCGACGGAAAGCGCCTGTCGTTACATGACGGGCAAGGGCCATCGCAATATCGCACTGGTGATTGACAGCGAACACGATGACAACAGTAAAAAGATGGTGGAAGGCTATCGCAACGTCCTGCAAAACTACTCTTTGCCGTTTAATCGCCAGCTGGTGTTAACGGCGAATGAAGATGTTGAACAGGCGCTGCTGACGCTTATCAACAGCCTGAGCAAGTTTTCCGCCATTGTGGTTAAACGCGATGCCTATGCCGCTGAAGCGATGCGTCTGTTCCGGGAATTTGGCATTTCCGTTCCGCAGGAAGTATCGCTGCTGAGTCTGGAAGATTCGCCTCTGGCAACCCAGCTCTATCCACAGCTGACCTGTATCTCGTGGCCAATGGATCAGTTGCTCACTCAGTGCGTTGAGCGCATTAAAAGCCTGGTGGATGGCCGACCTGTTCGCACGTCAGAGCTCTCCCCCGTGATTGGTAAACTCACACCTCGCCAGTCGGTGATGGAAAAAAGCTAGCGGGTACGCAGCGATTGCCGGCTTAAGGGTGTGATAACACAATAAACGTTATCCCTGTTCTGGAGCGAGATGATGAAAACCTTTCTGTTCATAAGTGCCCTCACCCTTTTCCCGGCGCTCTCCTGCTATGCCATCGCCCAGGAAACGCCCCTGCCGCTGAAAGAGCAAATTCATACCGATGAAGGTACGTTATGCGTGTATGGCGATGCTTCGCGCAGTGAAAAAGTTGTGATGCAGGGCGGCAACGATTGCCCACAGAGTAAAGCGGCAAAACAGTCCTGATTGCAGATAGGATGCTGTTTTTTTGGGGGGCGGAGCAAAATACCGTTCCTATTTCACTTTCTAAGTCATTTGACCGGCAAACATTTACATCTTCATTAATGAACCGGTCTTTTGCTCTTAACGTGAATATTACCCCCAATATACCGATCGCAGCTATACGGAAAAGGTACCAGTAATAATTAGCACCGGCATGAGGCTTGCATTTACGAAGGGAAATGTCCTTACAGTAGATATCAAGCGAGACTAATCGGATATTGATGTAGTAGAATTGGCTAACTCCCGATTAGCGCTGGAGATGGGGATGAAGGCAAAGTGGGTGCAGTTATTCACACGCAGGCTGGGTCAAACTTTCTTATCAACTCAACTGTAACTTGCTGACTAGCTCATGACCTTTCATCTGACGTGGAATAATATAATTTCTCCAAGAAAATAATATCAAGCATCGTATTATAGATCAAAAATAATCAGGCGGACCACCTACAAGACGGCCCGTATAATTATACCCCCACATCCCCCATCAAAGGAAACACAGAGATTCATCCATAAAAATAATCATAAAATGCATTGAAATTTTCATCTCCGATAAATGGAACAACCCTTACCTTTAACTCATCCATAAAATCTTTTTTTACTTCATCATTATCATCTGCTATATCAAAAATATCGTAATAACCATATACCAAATCAATGAGCTCTGTTAGAGAAAGTAAAAAGCCAGAGAGATTGTCAGCTATTTTAAACGGTTCAACTACGTCATAAGACGCATAAATAGAGGTATTACCTTCATCTACAACAGCAATTATAGGCTTACCTCCACCTAAATCATCGCCAATTACAAGATAATTATCTGGTAAGTATTCATAACCACTTTGAGCTTTTGCAAGTTCACTGACTGAATAAAATTTAATTGGCGTAAAACCTGTTTCTATTTTTAACTTCTCAGGATTATTTTTTCCATATAAATAATCCAACTCTGCCGAGCGAGGTAAGTTGGAGGGGAATACGTTGTCAATGTCATTAACGATATTGAAACTCCCGGACAGTGAAAATTTATTGCAAATAGCAACAAATTTTTTTAATGACTCTTCAATTTCACTCATAATAACACCTCATATTTATCACATTCACTGATATTATTGACAGCTCTTTAAATTCTTACGGGTCAGGTTACGGTCTATCAATCGACCTTTACCTGGAGTGTCATAACTTCCTCGGTGACCTTGCAAACCATGTAAATGTTCATCATAGCCGCTTGGATGATTAGCATTCTGGAGAAATACAATATTCCTTGGATCGCCTTGCCATTTTCCTCCTAAAACACCGTTCCCTTTCACACTATTGATATGATGGCCTGTATAGCCCATTTCGGACATAACCGACGATAATTGGCGATTATTTTTTGTACTTAGTATTACTTCGCGTTCAGCGGCCGTCCAGTCCCGGCTTCCTCCTCCAGCTGCAACCAGTTCTCTTTCTTCTCCCCATGCTCGGCTTATTGCTGTCGCCCTGGCGCCCGGCTGCGCGCTAAGAGTGGGATCTGGTTTGTAACGAACCAAATCTTGCGCAGAAAGTCCCCACGGATCAATCCACCCATACGGATTAGGCGCATACTGATAAAGGTTCCACCCACCATTCAGCCCAATAGGATCCTGGACAATAAACCGCCCAACCTGTGGGTCGTAGTAGCGGAACAGGTTAAAGTGTAGCCCCGTTTCACCGTCAGCATACTGCCCAGCATAACGAAGCGGCTGATGCGGCATCGCCATCGCCGTGCGCTGAACAAACTTTGTAGCCCCTACAGTCTGATAGCGGACTTCTCCAAAACTGCCATACTGGCCGCTCCAGCGCACCGCGCCACGTTCGTCAGTCACCTCCAGCGGCGCGCCGTTCAGGTCAGTACTAAACCAGTAAATCTCACCGCTGCTCTGGCTACGAAGATGGTCCACCCGTGCCAGCGGGCTCCAGGCTTCATTCGGGTCATAAACATAAGTGCTGCACATCCCGGTTTCCTGCTGCTCCTGCAGCAGGCGGTAGCCCTGCCACAGGAAGCGCGTCTCGGTGATGCCATGCGCCGTGGTGACGATTTTGCGCGTACGGCGGCCCAGCGCGTCATAATGATAGCGAGCCTCAAACCGTCCTTCCGGTCCGGTTCCCCGCGCGGACACCAGCCGGTTCTCGGCATCCCAAGCATAATGCTGTTCATACAGCCCATTGCGACGACTCACCAGGTTACCCCAGTGGTCGTATTTCATAAACAGCGCCTGCCAGTGCTGCAAGCGGTTATCGGTTACCGGCGCATCTTCATCGCTAGCTGCGAGGTTATCCGCAGCATCATAGCTGAAATGCGCGCTTTTATGCCCCAGGCGGGCTTCGTAGTGCTTCTGCAGACGCCCTTCTGCGTCGTAACCATAATTTACTTCGCCCCGCAAGGTGTCGCTGACACCCGAAAGCTCACCACGCGCGGTGTAACGATACAGGCGCTCGAGGAGCGACTGCTCCGGCAGGGTGACGTTCGTACTCAATTCGCTGCGCTGCATGGTTCGCCTGCCGAGGCTGTCATACCGGCGGAACTGCTCGCGCGCGCCCTGAGTGCGGCGAACTTCTCGGTGCAGGTGGTCGCGGGTAAACTCGGTCACTAGTTGCTGCCCGAAGCGGATGGCGCTGACGTGGCCGGAGCCGTAGTGCAGCCAGGACATCTTTTGTTCGCCGGGCAGCTTCAGGGTGGTCAGATTGCTCAGCGCATCCCATTCGTAGCCCACCTCGCCGTTGATGCCGGATTCGCTCAGCACGCGCCCGCCGGCATCGTGGCGGTAAGCGATCTCATCGCTTTCGATACCCAAAGCAACGCCTTCGGCCGTAGGCGTGCGGCTGATGCGGGTGATTTGGCCACTCAGGTCGCGGAAGAAGCTATACTCCGCGTGGCGGTGAGTGCGCCCAAGCAGCAGCCCACTATCGTCATATCTGAACTGCTGGACGCGACGGGCGATGCCACCATCGGCGGCAGGCTGTCCGTTTTCTTCGAGCGCGCAGAGGAAACCCCGCGCGTCCCATTCCATATGGAGCACGATCTCGTCGGGGCGCCTTTCGCTGAGTGGGCGTCCCACGGCGTCATAAGTGAAGCGGTATTCCGCGCCGTTGCCGTTATCGAGTCGTAGCAGGTTACCGCGCGGGTCGTAGTCCCAGCGGCGCACGCGGCCAATTCGGTCGGTGAGGCTTATGGGGAGGCCGAGCGCGTTATATGCCCAGCTTACCTCGCTTTCCAGTGGGTCACGCCAGCCCGTGAGCTGGCCGCGTTCGTTCCACATCAGCGACTCGCGACTTCCGTCCGGGTGGATCACGGCACTCAGCAGCCCGGCACGGCTCCATTCCCGACGTGTAATATTCCCTTCCGCATCCTCACTGGTTATCAACTGTCCGAAACGGTCATATGTGAAGCTGGTCACGCTGCCGGAACAGTCGGTGCGTTGCATCAGCAGCCCCTGATGGTTCCAGACAAGATGCACCACGCCACCAATGGCATCGATGATGCTCTCCGGCAGCCTTTCTTCATCATCGGGATAGCGATACGCGGTGGCGTTACCGGCCGGATCCGTTTCCGACAGCAGGCGACCTCGGAAGTCATACATGGCCTGCAAGGATGTACCGTCCGGGTACACCGTCCGGGTGATACGGTCACTCAGACGATGCCAGTGATATTCCGTGCGGCGGCCAGCCGGGTCCGTCTCGCTGGTCATGCGTCCGTATTTATCCCACGTGCTGCGGCGCATCGCACCGCCGGGCAGAATGACGTCGCAAAGTTCGCCGTCGCGGTAGACAAACGTCGTCTGGCGGCCGTCGTAATCCGTGAAGCGTGCGACGTTATCATCGTCATCAATGAGCCAGTGCGCCTGCGCGCCGTCATCACGGATGGCCCGACGAATCCCACTCTCAAAATCATATTCGAACGTCAGTTGTTCGCCGCCGCTATGGCGGAAGCCGACCACGCGCGGCAGACCGTCAATCTCCCGCCAGCGGTATTCGCTCAGCAGTCCGTTGGGATCTTCATGGGCGCTCATCAGCCCGTCCTGCCAGCGGAAGCATCGGCGCACGCTGCCGCCCCGGCCGATCACGGAGACCAGTTGGCGCTGTTCATCATAAGCGTAACTGACCAGGCATATCTCGTCATCTAGCCAGGTGCTGGCGAGCCTGTCACCGTCGTAGCGGCAGACCACACGCTGGCCTGCGCTGTCGGTTAGTGCATGTAAGGTACTATCCGCATTCCACTCGAAAAGGATAGCGCTACCGCAGGGTTCGGAGATGCGCTGCAGCAGTGACGGGGCACCATCCTGCAGCGGTGCATAGTGCCAGCGCTCACCGCTGACGCCATACACCGACCAGCTGTCGTCCTGGTGATGTTCAAGCCAGTTTTTTTCACTTTCGCAGTAGGTTCGCAGCCCTTTAGGCACCCTCGGAAAGGTAATGTAATCGCCGGACGGTGCGCGCCATACCAGGCCGTCCTGATAATGCTCCAAACGGCTTTCCCAGAACAGGCTCCAGCCGCGACCAAGAACGCTGTCACTGGGGTTGCCGCTACGCCAGTAGCGCTGCCATCGCACGGGCAGACGCGAAGGCAGGACGAAATCCAGCTCATCATCCCCGCTGAGAAACTTCTGTCCACTGACGATATCCACTGGGCGGGCAATGATCCCCGCCGCGGCAACACCGGTCATAAGCGTGCCGGCACGGCAGGCGATACGGGCCAGTTTATTGATGCCGGGGATTTTACCCAGCAGCTTCGACAGTGCCCCAACTTTACCGGCCGCACCGCCCCAGCCGCCGAGCAGTCCGGCGAACAGCAGGGTAAGATCCGAGACTTTATACAGCCACTCGGGGACCTCAGACTGAATGGGCAGAGTTTGCTGCGGGTCACCTCCGATAATGACATTGTTTGAACCGGTCATCACCTTCGCATCGCAGGTGGTCCGATCTCCGATGCGCGCCGCAGGCATGTTATTGATAGAGACGCGCGAGGATCCTTCAGCCATCTGCTGCGAACCGTCGTCAGAACAATCGACGGTGCTGTCAGTGGCAATGCCGGCGGCTTTACCGTTGATAAAAACATTGTGCGAGCCGGAGGTTATGACGCCTTTTTTCGTCATACTCGATGCACCTGCATCCGCAATACTATCCCTGGCGGCGGTCGCCAACTCCCCGGTGTAATATCCGACAGCAAGGCTGGCACCAACAAGCAGGATGCCCACGCCAAGACAAGACGCACCAAGGCCAGCTATAAACATCGCGCCTGCCAGAATTCCCCCGGCTGCCGCAATCAGGCCGCCGACAATCGTTCCGGCAATCATCCCAGCCAGTGCACCGGAGTGCCCGATATCATCATCAACGCGCGCAGCTTCAAACATAACAACTGTCCCTGATGTTAATTGTGGAAGCGAAAGCTCCTGAGAAGACCACCTAGCAGTGTGCTGTCAGCATCACTCAGTGTGCGAGAACAGGTCATGGTAAAAACCAACACCTTATCAGTGTTGGCATTAAATACGGCCTGCTGCTGCCAGATGCGTTTACCGTCGCGCAGGTAGCTGGCATGGACGATTTCACCCTGTAAAAGGTTATCGCCCAGTGTTACAGCGTTGCGCGCGCTCTGTTTCCAGCCCTTGAGGTGTTTTTCCATCAGGGCTAACTGGCGATCGATATAGGCTGCAAGCGCTTCGCCGGGATTGAGGGTATCGCGGGAGATATTGAATGCCGGAGCTTCAGCAACTGGCGGAACGAAAACATTGACGGTACGATCCTGATAACCATCAGGAAAATTTATGAGTCCTTCATTAAAAAGACATTGCGGAGAATGTTCTGACATTGAGCGGGTCCCACCACATTTTTTCAGAAGCGGTAAGTTTCGCATAACAGCATCGTAAGTGGCTACTCCCTTTTAGTTCAGAGAATCCCCGTCACCAGACCGCTGAAGCCATTGCCCATACCGGAGAAGCCGACGAGGGAGGGTTACTGGTATGCAGCAAAAGTCCAACAAAAATCTGGCACAGTTTAAGAACCACTCCTATAACGCATTCAGTTCAGTAATATCAAACTCAGCCGCCCACTCTTCAACTCAAAAGTCTCTCCACGCCAGCACATTTCAAGCCAGCATCTGCATGTTCGTACAGTTCCTCAAAGTTACACTCCAGCACTTGCATCCTATCTCATACGCATTTGGCGTACATGCAGTAGCTTGAGTGAGTCTTCTTTCGTAGAAGGATTCGGGGCGCTTCAATCACCTCGCTCAGCAAAACAATTCATATACGCAGTGAGCTGTTTTATCCGCGCTATTTGTGCCAACTTTGCTACATAGTTTCTCGTGTACTCAGCTCGCGGCAATACACGTTTTGTTACGGGGTCTGGTTCATTGTAAGTCATCAAATTTTCCACTCACATCCATCTTGTGTTAATGGTAGAGCAGACCAGCTCCCCCCACTTAACCACCGGAACGCTATAATCTGGGCGAATACTCCTGGGGCCCGGTATAGCTCGCACCTCTTGTGGAAAATACCAACTATTAAAATTCTTATTCGGGAACGTATCGTAATGGAAGATATACCAGCCAAACAGAGCAGCCATCCGTGCAAAGGCAAGCTATTTAGCCACTGATAGTTCTAACCTTGTATTCAGATACTGCAAAAACCCGGAGTTCGCAACCCCAGTCAGGATGTCTGCAATCTGCAATCTGCAATCTGCAATCCTAGATAGTACTTTGAGTCGTACATTGTCACCGACTTCATCAACAACTTCAGCAGGGTTATATCAATTAGCGAGACTTATCAGGATCCATAAACCCAATGGGAACGAGGCCGAACCGTTGGCAACGCTTGCATATGGTCTGCAAGTACCGTGTACACCATAAACCTGTTTATTTCCTGCGGCATCTCGCGGCGATCGAGCAAGGGAATCGGGATAAAATGCACTTCACTAAAAGTCTTCAGGATGATGCTGTAGGTGGTTTTTGTTGGTTACCAGAGTGTCGCAGAAAGAATGTTGAAATAACTAGCAGCCCATCGCTATGCTCCCGACTACTCCATACCAACCACACGACAGTCGCGGCGATCGTGCAATGTGTAGTTACGGCGGTATCTGCATTAGCGGAGAAAATTAACTATCTGATAAACAATAATCTTATTTATCAGTAATCTGGAGCGGGCGAAGGGAATCGAACCCTCGTATAGAGCTTGGGAAGCTCTCGTTCTACCATTGAACTACGCCCGCTTTGAGGTGCGTAAGGCATTATAGACCTTACGCCTCTTCATACAAGCCTCTTTGCAACTAAATGGCGAATATATAATCACTTAGCACTTTGGCTTACTGCCTGGCGCCGGAAGATAACGCTGCGGATCGATGGCTGTGGCGCGATAGCGGATCTGGAAGTGTAACTTCACCGAGTCCGTACCGGTACTGCCCATGGTGGCAATCTTCTGCCCAGCCTTCACATTCTGCCCGTTGTTCACCAGCATCGTATCGTTGTGGGCATAGGCAGTGATGTAATCTTCCCCATGTTTAATCATGATCAGGTTACCGTAACCGCGCAGCTGGTTGCCGACGTAGACCACCTTCCCTGCCCCTGATGCATAGACTGGCGTGCCGCGCGCAGCAGCGATATCAATGCCTTTATTGCCTCCCTCAGACAAGGAGTAAGGCAACACGACCTTGCCGCTGGCAGGCCAGACCCAGCAACGCTGGCCGACCGGAGGCCATGAGGACTGCGGCACCGCGTAAGACGGCGTCACTTTAGCTGTTTTGCCTTTTGAGGGTTTCTTCGTTGAAGACGCGCCACCGTTAACCTTCAGTTTCTGCCCCACCTCAATGGTGTAGGGTGGAGAGATGTTATTCAGACGCGCCAGGTCCTTCACGCTGGTCCCCGTTGCGCGCGAAATCCGATACAGCGTATCCCCGCGCTTAACGGTATAAACCGCACCGGAATAGCTGCCCATATCCGACGACTTGCTTCCTGAACAGCCTGCCAGTAATAGCGTCAGCGTCAGACAAAAAACGGCGGTAATGGGATTTCTCGTCAGGCTTCCTGCAAACAAAACAGATCCTCGGTCAGCGTGAATGGCGCACTATGATACCAGCCCAGACTGATATGGGTCAGCCCTTTTCCGCTCTTGAGAGCAAACGGCGCATGGAGGAATGCAGTATAATGCAGCTGCTGATGGTGCAGAGCCATCCGCATCGTTGGCACTGGAGCATCAATGAGTATTCAAGAACACGTTATTTTGGTAAATGACCAGGGAATGGTGATTGGCACTCAGGAAAAGTACGCCGCGCACACCGCCCACACCCCGCTGCACCTGGCTTTCTCATCGTGGCTTTTTAACGCCAGAGGTGAGTGTCTGGTTACCCGACGCGCCTTAAGCAAAAAAGCCTGGCCAGGCGTCTGGACCAACTCCGTTTGTGGACATCCTCAGTCTGGTGAAAAGACGGAACAGGCTATCATCCGCCGTTGCCGCTTTGAGGTTGGCGCGGAGATCGCCAATATCACTCCCATCGCCTCTGAGTTCCGTTATCGTGAAGCCGATCCTTCGGGGATCGTGGAGAACGAGATTTGCCCGGTATTCGCAGCACGCGTCACCAGCGAACTGCATATTAATCACGATGAAGTGATGGAGTATGAATGGGTCGAGCTGGAAGCGTTGTTCCGCGCACTGGACGCTGCCCCCTGGAGCTTTAGCCCGTGGATGGTGCAGGAAGCGACGGTCGCCCGCGATGCGCTCAGGGCCTTCGCGGCGCAATAAAAAAGCCCCTTTCGGGGCTTTTTTTACTGTCTTAACGGCTTATTTCACCGGGCGCATCGCCGGGAACAGGATCACATCACGGATGGTGTGGCTGTTAGTGAACAGCATAACCATACGGTCGATACCAATCCCCAGACCTGCGGTTGGTGGCAGACCGTGCTCCAGCGCAGTCACATAGTCTTCGTCGAAGAACATCGCTTCGTCATCGCCCGCCGCTTTCGCGTTAACCTGATCCTGGAAGCGCTGAGCCTGATCTTCTGCATCGTTCAGCTCGCTAAAGCCGTTGCCGATTTCGCGGCCACCGATGAAGAACTCAAAGCGGTCAGTGATTTCCGGGTTCATATCATTACGACGCGCCAGCGGAGAAACTTCTGCCGGGTATTCGGTGATGAAGGTCGGCTGAATCAGGTGCGCTTCGGCCACTTCTTCGAAGATCTCGGTCACGATACGGCCCAGACCCCAGCTCTTCTCAACGTTGATACCGATGCTTTCCGCGATCGCTTTCGCAGAGTCGAAGTTATCCAGATCGGCCATGTTGGTTTCTGGACGGTATTTCATGATCGCTTCGCGCATGGTCAGTTTTTCAAACGGCTTGCCGAAGTCGAAGACTTCTTCACCGTAAGGCACTTTAGTGGTGCCCAGAATGTCCTGCGCCAGGGTACGGAACAGTGATTCGGTCAGCTCGATCAGATCTTTATAATCCGCATACGCCATATAGAGTTCCATCATGGTGAACTCTGGGTTATGACGCACGGAGATGCCTTCGTTACGGAAGTTACGGTTGATTTCGAACACGCGGTCAAAACCACCGACGACCAGACGCTTCAGGTACAGTTCCGGCGCGATACGCAGGTACATGTCCAGATCGAGGGCGTTGTGATGGGTGATGAACGGACGTGCAGACGCACCGCCTGGGATCACCTGCATCATTGGGGTTTCCACTTCCATAAAGTCGCGGTTAACCATGAACTGACGGATACCGGCCATGATCTGAGAGCGAATCTTGAAGGTCTTACGGGATTCATCGTTGGAGATGAGATCCAGGTAACGCTGACGGTAGCGCGCTTCCTGATCCTGCAGGCCATGGAATTTGTCCGGCAGCGGGCGCAGGGCTTTGGTCAGCAGACGCAGTTCGGTGCAGTGGATAGACAGCTCACCGGTCTTGGTTTTGAACAGCTTACCTTTCGCCCCCAGGATATCGCCCAGGTCCCACTTCTTGAACTGCTCGTTGTAGATGCCTTCCGGCAGGTCGTCACGGGAGACGTACAGCTGAATACGGCCGCCAACGTCCTGCAGCGTCACGAAGGAGGCTTTACCCATGATACGACGGGTCATCATGCGGCCAGCAACGGCCACTTCGATGTTCAGCGCTTCCAGCTCTTCGTTCTCTTTACCGTCGAAGTCAGCGTGCAGTTGGTCTGAGGTATGGTCACGACGAAAATCGTTCGGGAACGGCACGCCCTGCTCGCGCAGTGCTGCCAGCTTCTCGCGGCGGGTTTTCAGTTCGTTATTAAGATCGACTACCGCGTCAGCGCCCTGTGCTTGTTGTTCAGACATGTTGGTTCCTCATAACCCTGCTTTCAAACTTGCTTCGATAAATTGGTCCAGGCTGCCGTCCAGCACCGCCTGCGTGTTACGGGTTTCAACCCCGGTACGCAGGTCTTTGATGCGGGAGTCATCAAGGACGTAAGAACGGATCTGGCTGCCCCAACCGATGTCAGATTTGTTATCTTCCATCGCCTGTTTCTCAGCATTTTTCTTCTGCATCTCCAGCTCATAAAGCTTCGCTTTCATCTGCTTCATGGCCTGGTCTTTGTTCTTATGCTGGGAACGGTCGTTCTGGCATTGCGTCACCAGCCCGGTTGGAATGTGGGTGATACGCACCGCAGATTCCGTACGGTTAACGTGCTGACCACCCGCGCCGGATGCGCGGTAAACGTCGATACGTAGATCCGCCGGGTTGATGTCGATATCGATATCTTCGTCAACTTCCGGATAGACAAACGCGGAGCTGAAGGAGGTGTGACGACGGCCGCCGGAGTCGAACGGGCTCTTACGCACCAGGCGGTGAACCCCCGTCTCGGTACGCAGCCAGCCGTAGGCGTAATCGCCAATAATCTTGATGGTGACAGATTTAATACCGGCCACTTCACCTTCAGACTCTTCGATGATTTCGGTTTTGAAGCCGCGGGCTTCCGCCCAGCGCAGATACATGCGCATCAGCATGCTGGCCCAGTCCTGGGCTTCGGTACCGCCAGAACCTGCCTGAATATCGAGATAGCAGTCAGCGTTATCGTATTCACCGGAGAACATGCGACGGAATTCAAGCTGTGCCAGCTTCTCTTCGAGCACGTCGAGTTCAGCCACGGCTTCGTTAAAGGTTTCTTCGTCGTCAGCTTCGACGGCCAGCTCCAGTAAACCGGAAACATCTTCCAGCCCCTGAGCCATTTGATCCAGCGTATCTACGATAGCTTCGAGAGAGGAACGCTCTTTACCCAGCGCCTGCGCGCGTTCAGGTTCGTTCCAGACGTCCGGCTGTTCCAGCTCGGCGTTTACTTCTTCAAGACGCTCTTTCTTGGCATCGTAGTCAAAGATACCCCCTAAGAACGTCAGAGCGCTCCGTGAGGTCCTGAATACGGTTTTTTACCGGATTAATTTCAAACATGGTCTGTTTTCTTTTATGGACTTGTCAAAATGCGGTGATAAGAGCGGGATTGTACCGAATCCACGCCCTTTTTTATAGAGATTACTGCCGCTAAATTGGCCAGATATTGTCGATGATGATCTGAAGGGTGCGGTTACCGCGGAACTCGTTTATATCCAGTTTGTATGCCAGCTCAACTTCGCGCACGCCGTTGTCCGGCCAGACAGCGGTATCGACGTTAAAGGCAATACCGTCCAACAGCGGGCCACCGCCTACAGGCTCGACCATCACTTTCAGATGGCGCTCACCAACAATGCGCTGTTGCAGCAGACGGAAGCGGCCATCGAACAGGGGTTCCGGGAACATCTGCCCCCACGGCCCTGCATCCCGGAGCATCTGTGCCACTTCCATCGTCATCTCAACCGGCGTGAGTTCACCGTCGGAAACCACTTCGCCCTGCAGCAGGGCCGGGTCAATCCAGTCGGTGACCAGCTCGCCGAACAGACGCTGGAACTCGTCGAACTTCGCCTCTTCCAGCGACAAACCTGCCGCCATGGCATGGCCGCCGAACTTGAGCATCAAACCCGGGTAGAGGGTATCCAGACGCTCCAGCGCATCGCGCATGTGCAGCCCCTGAATCGAACGCCCGGAGCCTTTGAGGGTGCCATCGCCAGCCGGTGCAAACGCAATGACCGGGCGGTGGAAACGCTCTTTAATACGCGAAGCCAGAATGCCCACCACGCCCTGATGCCACTCAGGGTGATACATCGCCAGGCCGCCCGGCAGCGTATCGCCGCTGCGTTCCAGTTTTTCGCACAGGGTCAGCGCTTCAACCTGCATTCCCTGTTCAATTTCTTTACGGGTCTGGTTCAGGGCGTCCAGCTCATTAGCCAGCACGCGCGCTTCACCAATGTTGTCGCACAGCAGCAACGCGACGCCAACGGACATGTCGTCCAGTCTGCCGGCCGCGTTCAGGCGAGGCCCCAGAGCGAAGCCCAGATCGCTTGCCGCCAGCTTGAGCGGATCGCGGTTAGCAATCTCAAGCAGCGCTTTGATACCGGGACGGCATTTGCCCGCCCGGATGCGGCTTAAGCCCTGCCAGGTCAGAATACGGTTATTGGTATCGAGCGGCACCACGTCTGCGACGGTCCCCAGTGCGACCAGGTCGAGATACTCGGCCAGGTTCGGCACGGCAATACCGCGGGCGTCGAACCAGCCCTTATCACGCAGCAGCGTGCGTAACGCCAGCATCAGATAAAATGCCACGCCGACGCCTGCGAGTGATTTCGACGGGAAATCGCAGTCGCGCAGATTCGGGTTGATGATCGCTTCCGCGGCAGGCAGCGTTTCACCCGGCAGGTGGTGATCGGTAACCAGCACCGGGATCCCCAGCTGATGCGCATGATCGACGCCCGCATGGGAAGAGATCCCGTTGTCTACGGTCAGGATAAGCTGTGCGCCGCGGGCATGGGCCTGATCGACCACTTCCGGGCTGAGGCCGTAACCATCTTCAAACCGATTCGGCACCAGATATGTCACGTTGTCGCAGCCCAGCGCGCGCAGGCTCAGCACGCTCAGCGCGGTACTGGTTGCGCCATCAGCATCAAAATCCCCCACCACCACAATGCGCGTACCTTCACACAGCGCGTTGTAGAGAATTTCTGTGGCTTTTTCGATGCCGTCTAACTGCTGCCATGGCAACATCCCTTTAACGCTGCGCTCAAGATCGGCGGCGGTACGCACGCCACGGCTGGCGTATAGCCGCTTTAGCAGCGGCGGGAGGTCGTCAGGCAAATCAGCATGTTCAACCGCCTCGCGGCGGCGCAGTTTTATTGGGGCTTTCACGCGAATTATTTACCACCAAACTGTTTCTGGTGCGCGTCGAGGAACTCTTTCATCTCTTTAGGTCCCTGATAACCCGGAACAACATAGCCGTTGCTCAGGACAATCGCTGGCGTACCGTTCACGCCAAACTGCACACCCAGCGCGTAGTGGTTAGCGATATCAATGTCGCAGGATGCAGGCTGTACGCCTTTGCCATTCATCGCGTCATCAAAGGCTTTGTTGCGGTCTTTCGCACACCAGATAGCTTTCATATCCTGCTCTGGCTTGCTCTCAACGCCCGCGCGCGGGAAGGCCAGATAACGCACGGTGATCCCCAGCGCGTTGTAATCTTTCATCTCTTCATGCAGCTTATGGCAGTAGCCACAGGTGATGTCGGTGAAGACGGTAATGACGTGTTTTTCCTGCGCCGCTTTATAAACGATCATCTCTTTTTCGAGCGCGTTCAGGTTTTTCATCAGCAGCTGGTTGGTTACGTTGACCGGCTGTGCACCGCTCACGTCGTACATTGGCCCCTGAATAATGTGTTTTCCGTCTTCGGTCACGTACAGCACGCCGCTGTTCGTCAGAACCGTTTTCATGCCGGCAACCGGTGCAGACTGGATATCACTGCTGGTGACGCCTAGCTTCGCCAGAGACTGTTTGATAGCGGCGTCATCCGCATGGGCAAAACCGGTAAATGAGGCTGCCAGCAGGGTGAACAGCGCGAAAGACTTTTTCATATAAGATCCTAATTCGTCGGCACTCACGCTCGTGGGTGGTGCTGTTGGTGTAGCTGCCGCAGCCGTTCCGTCGCGACATGGGTATAAATTTGGGTCGTGGAAAGATCGCTGTGTCCCAGCAGCATCTGCACTACGCGCAGATCGGCGCCGTGGTTCAGCAGATGCGTCGCAAAGGCATGACGCAAAACGTGTGGCGAAAGCTTTTCACTGTCGATACCCGCCAGTGTGGCGTAATGTTTGATGCGATGCCAGAACGTTTGCCGCGTCATCTGTTGTGCGCGCTGGCTGGGGAACAAGACGTCGATTGAAGCGCCATTAAGCAACCATGGACGACCGTGCTCCAGATACGTTTCCAGCCAGTACACCGCCTCTTCACCCAGCGGCACCAGCCTTTCCTTGTTTCCTTTACCGATTACGCGAACCACGCCCTGACGAAGGCTAATGTCGCTCATCGTCAGGCCGACCAGTTCAGAAACACGCAAACCGGTAGCATACAATAGCTCAAGCATGGCTTTATCGCGTAACTCCAGCGGCAGGTCAACTGCGGGTGACTGTAATAATCTCTCAACTTGTTCTTCGCTGAGATCTTTCGGCAGCCGCTGCGGGAGTTTCGGGGAGGCCAGGAGCGCGCTGGGATCGTCTTCGCGAATTTTTTCACGGTTGAGGTGCTGGAACAGCCGACGCATTGCGCTGAGCAAACGTGCGGAACTGGTGGCCTTGTAGCCCCCTTCCATCCGCTCGCCCAGCAGCGCCTGCAGGTCGTCGCTTTGGGCGTTCGCCAGCGACAGCCCACGGTGCGCCAGCCACTCCACCAGCATGGTGAGATCGCGCCGGTAGGCACTGAGCGTATTCTCGGCCAGGTTCTTCTCCAGCCACAGTGCATCGAGAAACTGTTCGATGAGTGCGAGATCCTTTTCCACATCAGCCCCTTTGATTCTGCAGTCAGGCCATTATGCCTGATTGCGATCGGTTTCTGGTACACTACGCGCAAAGTCAAAGCAAGAATTGAGATAGTCACGCGATGAATATTGGTCTGTTCTATGGTTCCAGCACCTGCTACACCGAAATGGCGGCAGAGAAAATTCGGGACATCATTGGCCCGGAACTGGTGACGTTGCATAACCTGAAAGATGACGCGCTTACGCTGATGGAGCAGTACGACGTGCTGATCCTCGGCATCCCGACCTGGGATTTCGGCGAAATACAGGAAGACTGGGAAGCCATCTGGGACCAGCTTGATACGCTTAACCTCGACGGCAAAATCATTGCCATGTACGGCATGGGAGATCAGCTGGGTTACGGTGAGTGGTTCCTGGACGCACTCGGCATGCTGCACGACAAACTGGCACCGAAGGGCGTCACGTTTATCGGTTACTGGCCAACCGAAGGGTACGAGTTCACCAGTAAGAAACCGATTATTGCCGATGGGCAGCTGTTTGTCGGGCTGGCACTGGATGAAACCAACCAGTACGATCTCAGCGATGAGCGCCTGCAAAGCTGGTGTGAGCAGATTCTGGGCGAAATGGCAGAACAGTTCAGCTAACGCGAATTACTCCTGCGTCAGCTGCTGTAATAACATCCGACGCAGGTCCCGCCACTCAGCGCTATCCATACTGTCCGCAGCCAGCCACAGATGCTGGCGACGCCCGCTGTCCACGCTACGTAGCCGCAGCATCATGCCGGAAGCGATCATCCAGGGCATACCGAGAATTTCCCACTCTTTTCCCTGCCAGCGCAGGCGGGAATCCATCAGTAATTTGATCTCCCCCTGACGGGCATGAATGCGGCGCTGGCTGC
The DNA here is from genome assembly GCF_031453695.1 of Enterobacter sp. SORGH_AS_0287. NCBI lineage: Bacteria > Pseudomonadati > Pseudomonadota > Gammaproteobacteria > Enterobacterales > Enterobacteriaceae > Enterobacter > Enterobacter sp. SORGH_AS_0287. Next base: position 4,435,712 of record NZ_JAVIZW010000001.1, on the reverse strand, counting down.
GCACGCTGTCAAACACCACAAACGACAGCAACAGCAGCCACAGAGGCGTATAGCTAAGCGGCCACGGCATCAGTAACACAAAGGCCGCGACCAGGCCGTGGAGCAACAACGACATCCACTGCGAGCGCCACGAGACGCGAAGGTCAGATTGCCACAGGACCACGTTCCTGATTCCGTGTTTGAATTAATTGCACCATCCGTTGCAACTCGGTGTCGGCGGGTTTGCCGTGATTCATCAGCCAGTTAAATAAATCAGGATCGTCAGACTCAAGCAGGCGAACAAACAGACGCTTATCATCATCGCTTAAGCTGTCATACTCATATTCGAAGAAAGGCATGATGGAAATATCAAGTTCACGCATGCCGCGACGGCACGCCCAGTGAATACGGGCCTTGTTGTTAATATCCATGTTCTGTTTCCTGCATTACGTTTGGCACAGTCGGCACCCCGTCCAGTGTTCTTGATTTCTCTGCGGGGACACCAGCTAGTGTAACGTGTTTTTGACCGTTTCTTTACTGGAATATTGCGAACCACGAGCGCGCTTCCACAATAAACCCTATAAAGACAGCGGATTACACTATTTTGCGTGGCACTACGCATAACCGGGTTATGGCACAAATGGCCTGTTGAAAGCGCTTGCAATGCCAGCAGGCTCTTTTACCATTAGGCATTATCAAAGCGTTAAGCAATTCAGGATATCGTTATGGCCTTTACACCATTTTCTCCTCGCCAGCCCGCCGCCTCTGCGCGTCTGCCGCTGACGCTTATTACTCTTGATGACTGGGCGCTGGCGACACTCACCGGTGCAGACAGCGAAAAATACCTGCAGGGCCAGGTAACCGCCGACGTCAGCCAGATGGACGAACATCAGCATCTGCTGGTCGCACACTGCGATCCAAAAGGGAAGATGTGGAGCAACCTGCGCCTGTTCCGTCGACAGGAGGGTTTTGCCTTTATTGAGCGCCGCAGCCTGCGGGACGCGCAGCTTACCGAGCTGAAAAAATACGCGGTCTTCTCAAAAGTCACTATCGCCGCGGATGATGAACACGTTCTGCTGGGCGTGGCAGGCTTCCAGGCCCGTGCGGCGCTGAAAAATCTCTTCAGTGAGCTCCCGGATGCCCAGAAACAGGTCGTCAGCGAAGGCGCAACGTCTATCCTGTGGTTTGAACACCCGGCGGAACGCTTTCTGTTAGTCACGGATACCGCGACCGCCGAACGCGTCACCGAGGCGCTGCGCGGTGAAGCCCAGTTTAATAACAGCCAACAGTGGCTGGCGCTGAACATTGAAGCCGGTCTGCCGGTGATTGACGCCGCAAACAGCGGGCAGTTCATTCCTCAGGCCACCAACCTGCAGGCGCTGGGTGGCATTAGCTTTAAGAAAGGGTGCTATACCGGCCAGGAGATGGTGGCACGCGCCAAATTCCGCGGAGCCAACAAACGCGCACTGTGGACCCTGGCGGGCCACGCCAGCCGCGTGCCTGACGCTGGTGAAGATTTAGAGCTGAAGATGGGCGAGAACTGGCGCCGTACCGGCACGGTGTTAGCCGCAGTTCAACTGGATGATGGCCGCCTTCTGGTTCAGGCCGTCATGAACAACGATATGGAAGCCGACAGCGTGTTCCGCGTGCGTGACGATGCCAATACGCTGAGCATTGAGCCACTGCCGTATTCGCTGGAAGAGTAAGGCGTCATTGCCCGGCGACGAGATAAAAAAACGGTAACCTGACGGTTACCGTTTTTTTTTGCTTACTCTCACAAAGAGAGGGCTGAGGCAAGAAGATCAACGTTCTGAAATTAAACCTGCCCCACATAGAGATAAATCGCTAAAAAGTGGCACACGCTACCGCCCAGCACAAACCCATGCCAGATAGCATGATTGTACGGGATACGCTTGCAGACATAGAAAATGACGCCCAGCGAGTAGACGATGCCCCCAACGGCCAGAAGCGTCACGCCCCCTACCGCCAGCTTGATCGCCAGTTGATAAACCACAATCAGCGAAAGCCAGCCCATCGTGAGATAGGTCACCAGCGACAGCACCTTAAACCGGTGCGCAATGGTCAGCTTAAACAGGATCCCCAGCAGCGCCAGGCTCCAGATAACAATCATCAGGCCACGCGACAGCGGCGAGTTAAGACCCACCAGCAGGAAAGGCGTGTAGGTACCTGCAATAAGAAGATAGATAGCGCAGTGGTCGAATTTCTTGAGCCAGATCTTGGCCCGTTGATGCGGGATAGCGTGGTACAGCGTCGACGCCAGGAACAGCAGGATCATACTCCCGCCATACAGACTGTAGCTGGTAATGGCCATTGCGCTGGCATTCGTATCCACCGCCTGCACCAGCAATAACACTAAACCGACAATCCCAAAAACCAGGCCAATACCGTGGCTAATACTGTTGGCTATTTCCTCAGCCAGCGAATATCCCTGTGCAATTAATGGTCTGCTCACCATACAAAACTCCGGGAAAACTAACGATGAATATTCATCACCTGTCTATGCTAACTGAGAATGATTCCAGTGAACACCTGTTAGCTAAAATAATTTCACAAACATAATTTTTATCTATAAATCATGAACATAAACAAATTATTCACCTAACATTTGTTCACATTAAAATTTAATCATTAAGAATCAAGGGCATAAAATTGGATCCTGCCGACTTGCTGCATGTTATGATGGATAAATGATGTCTGAATGAGAGTTTCGCCATTGTGAGTATGTTCACCCACGCCGCCATTGCCAGTCTCAATAATCTGGAAATGATGGTCTACAACTATGTCATTAAAAATCGTGACAAAGTCATGTACATGACCATCCGCGAGCTGGCGGATGCGGCTGGCGTCTCAACGACCACTATCCTGCGCTTTTGCCGCAAACTCAACTGCGAAGGCTACTCTGAATTCCGCGTGCGCTTTAAGCTCTATTTAGAGCAGAACGAACCTCAGCAGGCAAATTTTGGTGCCAGTGAAATTATCAGCTTCTTTAAAGGCGTTAATAACGAAGAGTTCGATGCTTTATTAGATGAGGCGGTCGATATTATTTTATCTTCCGAACGTATTATATTTGTCGGCGCGGGCACGTCTGGCTCGCTGGCAAAATATGGCGCACGCTTCTTTTCGAATATCGGTAAATTCAGTAACCACATCGACGATCCTTATTTCCCGGTCACCAATGATATGGCTAAAAACGCACTGGCGATTGTGCTGTCAGTATCCGGTGAAACCGAAGAGATCCTGCGCTTTGCCAGCCAGTTTAGCCTGCATCGCTGCAAAGTGCTCTCCATTACCAGCCACGAGCACTCGCGCCTGGCAAAGCTCGCGGACTTTAACCTCTCCTGGCATGTCCCTCAGATGCGGATAGGCGGCGTGTACGATATCACCACACAAATACCCGTCATCTATATTCTCGAATCGCTTGGCCGGAAACTGGCAAAGAAACTGACAGAATAAAACACCCTGTTTTTTCGATGTGACAAATTACATTTTCAGCGAATTGTTATATCGTGACATTTAATTCCGCTTTGCTAGACTCGAACGCAATATGTCATTTACTGAGAATAGCAGCGATGAAAAAACTTACCCTACCAAAAGACTTTTTATGGGGCGGTGCAGTGGCCGCTCACCAGGTTGAAGGCGGCTGGAACAAAGGCGGTAAAGGGCCGAGCATCTGTGATGTCTTAACGGGCGGTGCGCACGGCGTGCCGCGCGAAATCACGCAGGAAGTCGTGCCGGGGAAATACTATCCTAACCACGAAGCTATCGACTTCCATGGCCATTACAAAGAAGACATCAAGCTGTTTGCTGAGATGGGCTTCAAATGTTTCCGCACCTCTATCGCCTGGACGCGTATCTTCCCGAAAGGGGATGAAACACAGCCGAATGAAGAAGGCCTGAAGTTCTACGACGACATGTTCGATGAGCTGCTGAAATACAATATTGAACCGGTCATTACCCTCTCCCACTTCGAAATGCCGCTGCACCTGGTGCAGGAGTACGGCGGCTGGACCAACCGTAAAGTGGTGGATTTCTTTGTGCGCTTCGCGGAAGTGGTGTTTGAGCGCTACAAAAATAAGGTCAAATACTGGATGACCTTTAACGAGATCAACAACCAGCGTAACTGGCGTGCGCCGCTGTTTGGCTACTGCTGCTCAGGCGTGGTTTATACCGAGCATGACAATCCGGAAGAGACCATGTACCAGGTGCTGCACCACCAGTTCGTTGCCAGCGCGCTGGCGGTGAAAGCGGCGCGTCGCATTAACCCGGAAATGAAAGTCGGTTGTATGCTGGCAATGGTGGCGCTCTACCCGTTCTCCTGTAAACCAGAGGACGTGATGTTTGCACAGGAATCCATGCGTGAACGCTATGTCTTTACCGATGTCCAGCTGCGCGGTTACTACCCATCCTATGTGCTTAATGAATGGGAACGCCGTGGCTTCACCATCCATATGGAAGCGGGTGACGAGCAGATCCTGCGTGAAGGCACCTGTGACTATCTGGGCTTCAGCTATTACATGACCAACGCCGTGAAAGCGGAAGGCGGTACTGGCGATGCTATCTCAGGCTTTGAAGGCAGCGTACCGAACCCGCATGTGAAAGCCTCTGACTGGGGCTGGCAGATTGACCCGGTGGGTCTGCGCTATTCCCTGTGCGAACTGTACGAGCGTTATCAGAAACCGCTGTTTATCGTGGAAAACGGCTTTGGCGCCTACGACAAAGTAGAAGAAGACGGCAGCATCAATGATGACTACCGCATCGACTACCTGCGTGCGCACGTGGAAGAGATGATGAAAGCCGTCACGTATGATGGTGTGGATCTGATGGGTTATACCCCGTGGGGCTGCATCGACTGCGTGTCGTTCACTACCGGTCAGTACAGCAAGCGCTACGGCTTTATTTATGTGAACAAGCACGACGACGGTACCGGCGATATGTCACGCTCGCGGAAAAAGAGCTTTAACTGGTACAAAGACGTGATTGCCAGCAACGGCGAGACGCTTTAACGCTTCCCTCCTCTCCCCGACGGGGAGAGGAGATGTTTATTTCCCACCCGCCAGCTCAATAAAACTTCCCGTCACATACGAGGCTTTCTCGCTCAGCAGCCAGACAATCGCCTGCGCCACCTCTTCCGGCTGACCGCCACGCTGCATAGGCAGCATGGATTTGACCCTATCCACCCGGCCCGGCTCACCGCCAGATGCATGAATCTCGGTGTAAATCAGCCCGGGACGCACGCAGTTTACGCGGATCCCTTGCGCTGCCACTTCCAGCGATAATCCCGTCGTCAACGAATCGACAGCACCTTTGGACGCGGCGTAATCCACATATTCACCCGGAGCACCGAGGCGCGATGCCGCGGATGACACGTTCACGATCGCGCCGCCTTTGCCACCATGTCTGAACGACATGCGTTTTACCGCTTCGCGGCAGCAGAGGAAATAACCGGTCACGTTCGTGGCTAACACGCGGTTGATCCGTTCAGCGGAGAGGTGTTCAATCGTGGATTGTTCAAACAGGATCCCGGCGTTGTTCACCAGTGCGGTAAGCGGTCCGGCTTCACGATCGATACTGTCGAACATCGCCAGCACCTGAGCTTCATCACTGATATCTGCACGTACGGCAAACGCGTTACCCCCCGCGTCGGTAATCATCGTGATCACATCCGTCGCGGCTTTAATGTTGTGGTGATAGTTCACCGCCACGGTGTAGCCTTCGCGCGCCAGCTGCAGCGCGGTGGCTTTACCAATACCGCGGCTGGCGCCGGTGACCAGTGCAATTGCCATCTATGTCTCCTTATAAAAAAAGCCGGGTAGCGTTAACGCTGACCCGGCCTGTAACACGTTATAACCGCGGAACGATTACTGGTATTCGCTCATTGGCACACAAGAGCAGAACAGATTACGGTCACCGTAGACGTCATCGAGACGTTTCACGGTCGGCCAGTATTTGTTTGCTATGCCAGCCGGGAACACCGCCTGCTCACGGGTATAACCGTGCTCCCACCCGGAGACCAGCTCATTCTGGGTGTGCGGTGCGTTAACCAGCGGGTTATCAGCCAGCGTCCACTCACCGGCTTTCACGCGCTCGATTTCAGTGCGGATAGCCAGCATCGCGTCAATAAAGCGGTCCAGCTCAACTTTGCTTTCAGACTCGGTGGGTTCAACCATCAGCGTACCCGCCACCGGGAACGACATGGTTGGCGCATGGAATCCGTAGTCAATCAGACGCTTAGCAATATCCAGCTCGCTGATACCGGTCTCTTCTTTCAAAGGACGGATATCGAGGATGCACTCGTGCGCCACGCGACCATCACGGCCCGTGTAGAGCACCGGATACGCTTCTTTCAGACGCGTTGCGATGTAGTTAGCATTGAGGATAGCCACCTGGCTTGCCTGCTTCAGCCCTTCCGCGCCCATCATGCGGATATACATCCAGCTGATTGGCAGGATTGAGGCGCTACCGAACGGTGCCGCAGAGACCGCGCCCTGACGGGTTAACATGCCTTCAATCTGCACTACGCTGTGGCCTGGGACAAACGGCGCCAGGTGTGCTTTCACACCGATTGGGCCCATACCTGGACCACCACCGCCGTGCGGAATACAGAAGGTTTTATGCAGGTTCAGGTGCGACACATCCGCGCCGATAAAGCCCGGAGAGGTAATGCCAACCTGTGCGTTCATGTTCGCACCGTCGAGATAAACCTGACCGCCGAACTGATGGACCACTTCACATACTTCACGGATGGTCTCTTCGTACACACCGTGGGTGGACGGGTAGGTCACCATGATGCAGGAGAGTTTTTCGCCCGCCTGCTCGGCTTTCGCACGCAGATCGGCCAGGTCAATGTTGCCGTTCTTGTCGCAGGCCACCACCACCACTTCCATACCCGCCATCTGGGCAGACGCCGGGTTGGTGCCGTGCGCAGAACTTGGGATCAGACAGATATCGCGATGCCCTTCATTGCGGCTTTCGTGATAGTGACGAATTGCCAGCAGGCCCGCGTATTCCCCCTGCGCCCCGGAGTTTGGCTGCATGCAGAGTGCATCGTAACCGGTCAGCTTCACCAGCCAGTCGGAGAGCTGGTTGATCATCAGATGGTAACCTTCCGCCTGCTCTGGTGGGCAGAACGGGTGCAGCTCGGAAAATTCAGGCCAGGTGATTGGAATCATCTCTGCCGCAGCGTTCAGCTTCATGGTGCAGGAGCCCAGCGGGATCATCGCCTGGTTCAGTGCCAGGTCTTTGCGCTCCAGAGAGTGCATATAGCGCATCATCTCGGTTTCGCTGTGGTAGCGATTGAACACCGGGTGAGTCAGGATCGCATCATCACGCAGCATGCTTTCCTGGATAGAGCGGCTGTCGAGCGCGACATCTTTATCGAGCGTATCAATGTCCAGGCCGTGCGCATCGCCCAGCAAGACGTTAAACAGGTTAACGATATCTTCGCGGGTAGTGCTTTCATCCAGTGTAATGCCTACCGCGTTATGGATGTCGCTACGCAGGTTGATCTCTGCCACGTCAGCACGAGCCAGCACCGCGGCTTTGTCAGCCACTTCAACGCACAGCGTGTCAAAGTAATGGGCGTGGCGCAGTTTCAGGCCTTTCTGCTGCAGACCACAGGCCAGAATATCCGCCAGACGGTGAATACGGCTGGCAATGCGTTTCAGGCCAACCGGACCGTGGAAGACAGCGTACAGGCTGGCGATATTGGCCAGCAGGACCTGCGAGGTACAGATGTTGGAGTTCGCTTTCTCGCGACGAATATGCTGCTCGCGAGTCTGCATTGCCATGCGCAGCGCGGTGTTACCGGCGGCATCTTTTGAAACGCCGATGATACGGCCAGGCATGGAGCGTTTGAATTCATCTTTTGCGGCAAAGAACGCCGCATGTGGGCCACCGTAGCCCATCGGGACACCAAAGCGTTGTGCAGAACCGAAAACAATGTCCGCGCCCTGTTTACCTGGAGCCGTCAGCAGGACCAGCGCCATAAAATCAGCCGCGACGCTGACAACCACTTTGCGGGCTTTCAGCTCAGCAATCAGTGCGCTGTAGTCGTGAACGTCGCCGGTGGTGCCGACCTGTTGCAGCAGCACACCAAACACATCCTGATGATCGAGGACTTTGTCGGCGTCGTCGACAATCACGTCAAAACCAAAGGTTTCGGCACGGGTACGAACCACATCAAGCGTTTGCGGATGCACGTCCGCTGCCACGAAGAAGCGGTTGGCATTTTTCAGTTTGCTCACGCGCTTCGCCATTGCCATTGCTTCGGCGGCGGCGGTGGCTTCATCCAGCAGTGAAGCGGACGCGATATCCAGGCCGGTCAAATCCAGCGTAACCTGCTGGAAGTTCAGCAGCGCTTCCAGACGGCCCTGAGAAACTTCTGGCTGATACGGGGTGTAGGCGGTGTACCAGCCCGGATTTTCCAGCATATTACGCAGAATAACCGGGGGTAACTGCACGTTGGTGTAGCCCATGCCAATGTAAGACTTATAGCGCTTGTTCAGGCCGGCAATCGCCTTCAGCTCCGCCAGAGCGGCGAATTCAGTGGTGGCTTCACCCACCTGAGGCGGCGTGGCAAGCTGGATGTCTTTTGGCACAATCTGGCCGATCAGTGCATTTAATGAATCCGCGCCAACTGTCTTCAGCATCTCCTGCTGTTGCTGAGCATCCGGCCCAATGTGACGTTCAATGAAGGCGCCACGGTTTTCAAGCTGGCTTAAAGTCTGTGTCATGAGCGATGGTTCCTGAAACGTGCAGTGAATGTGTTTTCTCCCTCTCCCGGAGGGAAAGGGCTGGGGTGAGGGTGTCGTCTGTTCCCCTCACCCTACCCTCCCCCAAAGGGGAGAGGGTTAAGGCTTACTCGTTTTCTAACAGCGCTTCGTACGCGGTGGCATCCAGCAGCGCGGTGACCTGCGATTCGTCGCTGGCTTTGATCTTGAAGATCCAGCCGCCTTCATAAGGCTCGCTGTTCACCAGCTCCGGGGAGTCGCTCAGGGCGTCGTTCACGGCAACAATTTCACCGCTTACCGGGGCGTAGATATCAGAAGCCGCTTTAACGGACTCGGCCACGGCGCAGTCATCGCCTGCTTCCACGGATGCGCCGACTTCAGGCAGGTCGACAAACACCATGTCGCCCAGCAGCTCCTGCGCATGCTCGGTGATCCCTACGGTGTAAGTGCCGTCCGCCTCTTTGCGCAGCCACTCATGTTCTTTGCTGTATTTCAGTTCTGCTGGCACATTGCTCATTGAAGTTCTCCTGATAAAAATGATTAGGCGACCGGCTTACCGGCGCGAACAAAAATCGGTTTGGTCACGTTGACCGGCATTTCACGGTTGCGGATTTGCACCACTGCCGTTTCGCCAATGCCCGCCGGAACACGCGCCAGTGCAATACTGTAGCCCAGCGTCGGGGAGAAGGTACCGCTGGTGATCACGCCTTCACGCGGGTTGCCGTCAGCATCTGTAAAACGCACCGGCAGCTCGCCGCGCAGCACGCCTTTCTCGGTCATCACCAGGCCTACCAGTTGTTCAGTGCCCTTTTCACGCTGCATTTCCAGCGCTTCACGGCCAATAAACTCACGGTCAGCCGGTTCCCAGGCGATGGTCCAGCCCATGTTGGCCGCCAGCGGTGACACGCCTTCATCCATCTCTTGCCCGTAGAGGTTCATACCGGCTTCCAGACGCAGCGTATCGCGCGCGCCCAGACCTGCCGGCTTAACGCCAGCTTCCACCAGCGCACGCCAGAAATCGGCGGCTTTCTCATTCGGCATGGCAATTTCATAGCCCGCTTCACCGGTGTAGCCGGTGGTCGCGATAAACAGATCGCCCGCCTGTACGCCGAAGAACGGCTTCATGCCGTCGGTGGCTTTACGCTGCTCATCGCTGAACAGAGAGGCGGCTTTAGACTGCGCGTTCGGCCCCTGTACGGCGATCAGCGACAGATCATCGCGGACGGTGATGTCGATGGCGTAAGGTTCAGCGTGTTGGGTAATCCAGGAGAGGTCTTTTTCGCGGGTGGCGGAGTTTACAACGAGGCGGAAGAAATCTTCAGAGAAGTAATAGACGATGAGGTCATCAATTACGCCGCCGGAGGCATTCAGCATGCCGGTGTAGAGCGCTTTGCCTGGCGTCTTCAGTTTGGCGACGTCGTTTGCCAGCAGATAACGTAAAAACTCCCGGGTGCGGCTGCCATGCAGGTCGACAATCGTCATGTGTGACACGTCGAACATACCGGCATCGGTGCGCACCGCGTGGTGCTCATCAATCTGCGAGCCGTAGTGCAGCGGCATCATCCAGCCATGGAAGTCCACCATGCGTGCGCCGCATAACACGTGTTGTTCGTACAAAGGAGTCTGTTGAGCCATCTTTTCCTCGTTGAATAAGCAGGGCTGTCTTGCGTTTCGCACACCTGAACAGTGCCACGAAACCCGGCGCCGCGATCGCTTTCTGGACCCCGACGCAAACGTTCTCTTTTACCTGAACTTACCACCGAAACCGGCGATTAACCATAAGGTAAAACGGGTCATCACATTAGCTTATGACCTAAAAACACGAAAAAGCTTACAGAGTTATTCACTGGCAAACTGCGATTAAACCCGCATAAAATTAACATTGCTCTAACAGGATTTAGCAGATGGTGATATTTCATGCGGAAAAACGGGCGGAATTTCCGTAACAAAAAAATAGTAAGATTAGATTTTCTAATGCGAAAAATGCGGTGAAATTAGATTATTTCAAACGAGCGAATTTCCCCGGCGCAGAGGCCGGGAAAACAAAGTGTGACGGGGGTCTATATTAGCGCAGCCAGTCCGGCAGGTCGTTAAGACCCATCGCCTGGCGAAGGAGTTGAGGTTTTACGCCCGGAAGGGTATCGGCAAGTTTAAGGCCGAGGTCGCGCAGCAGTTTTTTCGCTGGATTCGCGCCGGCAAACAGCTCACGGAAACCCTGCATGCCTGCCAGCATCACCGCTGCACTGTGCTTACGGCTACGTTCGTAGCGACGCAGATAGAGATGCTGGCCGATATCTTTGCCTTCGCGATGCAGGCGACGCAACTCTTCTACCAGCTCTGCCGCGTCCATAAAGCCAAGGTTCACGCCCTGCCCGGCCAGCGGATGGATCGTATGTGCCGCGTCACCCACCAGCGCCAGACGGTGCGCCGCAAACTGACGCGCATAGCGTCCGGTTAACGGGAACATCAGCCGCTCGCTCTCAAGGGTGCATAGCCCAAGACGGTTATCAAACGCGACGCACAGCGCCTGGTTGAATGCCTCGGGAGTCGCTTCCTGCATCTGTTGCGCTTTATCAGGAACCAGAGACCAGACAATCGAACACAGGTGCGGATCGCTCAACGGCAGGAATGCCAGAATGCCGTCATTGTGGAAGATTTGGCGCGCCACCCCACCGTGCGGCTCTTCAGTGCGAATCGTTGCCACCAGAGCATGATGGCGATAGTCCCAGAACGTCAGCGGAATATCCGCCTTGTTACGCAGCCAGGAGTTGGCACCGTCAGCGCCCACGACCAGTCGCGCGGTCAGCATGTCACCGCTTTGCAGGGTGATAAAGGCGTCGTTTTCTCCCCAGGCGACCTGCTGGATTTGCGCCGGTGCCAGCAGCGTGACATCGCTGCAGGACTGCGCCTTTTGCCACAGAGCATGGTGGATAACGGCATTTTCGATGATGTGTCCCAGATGGCTGTAGCCCATGCTTTCATCATCAAACGCGATATGACCAAAGCTGTCTTTGTCCCACACTTCCATGCCGTGATAACAGCTGGCACGCTGCGCCACGATCTCTGACCAGACGCCAAGGTGCGTCAGCAACTTTTCACTGGCCGCATTGATTGCCGAGACGCGCAGTTCCGGCGGCGCGTCCTGCGCGACAGGCTGAGGCACGTTTTGCTCCAGTACCGCAACGCGCAGGCCGCTGCCCTGTAAACCACAGGCCAGCGCCAGTCCTACCATTCCGCCGCCAACAATGGCGACATCAACATTTTGCACGGTGATAACTCCTTAACGCGCGACCCAACCAAGAGTCCGCTGCGCCAGCACGTCACGTGCCGGAATGAATAATTCCATCGCCATTAGCCCAAGATTGCGGCCTGCAACCAGGGGTGCCCAGCGATTGGCAAACAGGTGCACCAGACCATCCGTCACACCAATCGTCGCCTCTTTATCTGCCCGGCGTCGCTTCTGGTAATGGCTGAGCACCGACCAGGCACCACAGTCTTTTTGCTCGCTCCACGCCTGCGAAAGCGTTTCTGCCAGGCTCATCACGTCGCGAAGCCCGAGGTTAAACCCCTGCCCGGCGATGGGATGCAATGTCTGCGCAGCATTGCCGACCAGCGCCATGCGATGGGAGATGGACTGCGAGGCGGTGGTCAGCGACAACGGGTATACGCTCCGCTTTCCCGCGTGGGTAATACGTCCCAGCCGCCAGCCAAAGGCTTTTTGCAGCTCGGTACAAAAACGTTCGTCAGACCAGGTCTGTATCTCAGCCGCGTTGTCCTGCGGATGGCACCACACCAGCGAACTGCGATCGTGGGACATGGGCAGCATCGCCAGCGGGCCATGCTGGGTAAAACGCTCAAAAGCGCGGCCGTTGTGAGCGCCCGCTGTCGAAACGTTAGCAATGACGGCCACCTGCCCGTAGGGCTGTTGTCGCCACTCCATGCCGCACTGCGTGCCGAGCGAAGAGCGCGAACCGTTTGCCGCTACCAGAAGCTGGCCTTCAAGGACGGTACCGTTATCCAGCACCACGTTGACCGACGCGTCACTGCGGCTAAAGCTGGCCACACGCGCCGGGCAATGCAGGGTCACGCCTGGCGCATCCTTAAGCAGGCGGAACAGGCGTAACCCGACGTCGTGCAGCTCCACGACCCGGCCCAGCGCATCTATACGGTAATCATGCGCATCCAGGGTAACGAAACCGGCATGACCGCGATCGCTGACGTGAACGGTTTTAATCGCCGTCGCACAGTCGGCTATCTCCTGCCAGATGCCAATGCGTGAGAGTTGCTGACAGGTACCCTGCGCCAGTGCAATGGCGCGGGCATCAAAACCGGGGTGATCAGAGGCCTCTGGCGCAACGGCCTCCACCAGATGCACCGGCAGTTTTCCCTGCGTAAAATGCGAGATGGCCAGTGCCAGCGTGGCTCCGGTCATCCCGCCGCCAACGATAATCACGCTCATACGCGTGCCGCTGCCATCAGCGCCTCGATATCGTCAGCATTTTTCACGACGCTGGCGGTCAGGTTTTCGTTGCCGGTTTCGGTAATGACGATGTCGTCTTCGATACGAATGCCAATCCCGCGGTATGCTTCCGGCACGTCGGCATCCGGCGCGATATACAGCCCCGGCTCAACGGTTAATACCATGCCTGGCTCCAGCACGCGGGAACGATCGGCAGCGTATGCTCCCACGTCATGCACATCCAGCCCCAGCCAGTGGCTCAGGCCGTGCATAAAGTACGGACGATGCGCGTTCTCGGTAATCAGGGTATCCACGTCGCCTTTCAGGATACCGAGCTTCACCAGACCGGTGATCATGATGCGCACCACTTCGCCGGTCACTTCCTGAATAGACGTGCCTGGACGGTACAGCCTGAGCGCCGTCTCGAGCGATTCGAGGACGATGTCATACACCGCGCGCTGTGCGGGGGTGAATTTACCGTTCACCGGGAACGTACGGGTAATATCGCCCGCATACCCCTGGAATTCGCATCCGGCGTCAATCAACACCAGATCCCCGTCGCGCAGCGCACTTTCGTTTTCGGTGTAGTGCAGAATGCAGCCGTTTTCACCGCCACCGACAATGGTGTTGTAAGAAGGATAACGCGCGCCGTGGCGGTTAAATTCGTGATGAATCTCCCCTTCCAACTGGTATTCAAACATTCCCGGGCGGCATTTCTCCATGGCGCGGGTGTGCGCCAGCGCGCTGATTTCACCCGCGCGGCGCATCACGTCCAGCTCTTCCGGCGATTTGAACAGACGCATCTCATGCACCACCGGACGCCAGTCCGTCAGGGTGGCCGGGGCGGACAGATTCTGCCTCGAACCTTTGCGCAGCTTATCCAGAGCGGTAAAGACAATCTCATCGGCATACGCATACTCGCCCTGCGCGTGGTAAAGCACATCCAGGCCATTCAGCAGTTGATAGAGCTGCTGGTTGATCTCACTGAATGCCAGCGCCCGATCCACCCCCAGCTTCTCTGGCGCAGCCTCTTGCCCTAAGCGGCGGCCGAACCAGATTTCGGCAGTGAGATCGCGTACGCGGTTAAAAATCACGCTGTGGTTGTGGGTGTCATTACTCTTAATCAGCACCAGTACCGCTTCCGGCTCGTTGAAGCCGGTGAAGTACCAGAAATCGCTGCTCTGGCGATAGGGGTATTCGCTGTCGGCGCTGCGCGTCACTTCTGGCGCAGCAAAAATCAGCGCGGCGCTGCCCGGCTGCATATTGGCCAACAGCGCCTGACGACGGCGCGAATACTCTTGATTTGAGATAACCATGACACCCTCCTGTGCGTTATTTTTCTTAATGTAAGGTTGGCTTTCGGACTTCCGGCGCGGTCGGCTGCGAACGCGTAAAGTGGTCGTGGCACAGCAAAGCAGCAACGCGAACGTATTCGATGATCTCTTCGAGAGACATTTCCAGCTCTTCCTGGTCTTCGTCTTCATCGTAGCCCAACTGCGCAATGTTACGCAGATCGTCGATCGCCTCACCCGCTTCGCCGGTCACTTTATCGAGTTTCGGCTGCGTGACGCCCAGCCCCAACAGGTAGTGGTTGACCCAACCTGCGAGCGCATCGGCACGATCGAAGACGCTGACGTCATCGCCTTCAGGCAGATAAAGCTGAAAAAGGAAGCCATCGTCTTCCAGCGAATCGCTGATCGCGGAGTGCATTTTACGCACGGCTTCCGCCAGCTCGTGACCAAACGCCAGCCCTTCGTTCGTCAGGTCGTGGATCAGCGGCTGCCATGAGCTGTCGCTGTTTCCGCCGCACAGCATGCCACTGATCAGACCGTGCATTTCCGCAGAGGTTAAACCGACTCCCTGCTGGTTCAGTAACTGGTTTAAATCCTTGTAACCAGGCATTTCGTTCTGTATAGACATGCGCATTCGTCATCGTTGGGAGGAATATTCATGATATGCTACCACTTTGGACCCTGGTGATACCAGAAAAGGGCTTGTATCTTCACATCAGGGTAGCTATAGTGTCGCCCCTTCGCAGCCCCCGGGGCAGTAAGCGAAGGCAGCGCAGTCAATCAGCAGGAAGGTGGCATGTCTGCACAACCCGTCGATCTCCAGATTTTTGGCCGTTCACTGCGAGTGAATTGTCCGCCTGAACAAAGGGATGCCTTGAATCAGGCTGCGGACGATTTGAATCAGCGGTTGCAAGATCTCAAAGAACGCACTAGAGTCACAAATACTGAGCAGCTGGTTTTCATCGCCGCGTTGAACATCAGTTATGAACTGGCTCAGGAAAAAGCGAAGACCCGCGATTACGCGGCAAGCATGGAGCAGCGCATTAAAATGCTCCAGCAGACCATTGAACAGGCATTGCTTGATCAAGGTCGCAATCCCGAAAGACCGGGACCAAAGTTTGAATAACACTTCTCAGTTGACTATGGTAGAGTAACTGTGAAGACAAAATTTCTCTGAGATGTTCGCAAGCGGGCCAGTCCCCTGAGCCGATATTTCATACCACAAGAATGTGGCGCTCCATGGTTGGTGAGCATGCTCGGTTCGTCCGAGAAGCCTTAAAACTATGACGACACATTCACCTTGAACCAAGGGTTCAAGGGTTACAGCCTGCGGCGGCATCTCGGAGATTCCCTCTCTTTTTCTTCTACCGACTACCATGACCCAACTCCCTGAAGTCTCTTCCTCACGCCAGGACATCCGTCAACTCATGCGTCAACGCCGTCGTGCGTTAACTCCCGAACAGCAAGCACAGTTTGCCCAGCAAGGCGCAGCCCGTATGATGGCCTATCCCCCTGTTGTGATGGCGCGTACCGTCGCCCTGTTCCTCTCGTTTGATGGCGAGCTGGATACTCAACCGCTGATCGAACAACTGTGGCGCGCCGGGAAGAGAGTGTATCTGCCGGTGCTGCACCCGTTTAGCCAGGGAAATCTGCTGTTTTTACACTACCATCCGCACAGCGAACTGGTGGTGAATCGTCTGAAAATCACCGAACCAAAACTCGACGTCCGCGACGTCCTCCCCCTCTCAGAACTGGATGTGCTGATCACGCCGCTGGTGGCGTTTGATGAGCAGGGTCAGCGCTTAGGGATGGGTGGCGGTTTTTATGACAGGACGCTGCAAAACTGGCAGCAGTATCATTTACAGCCTGTGGGGTACGCACATGACTGCCAGGGCGTGGAAGCCTTGCCGGTAGAGAAGTGGGATATTCCGCTGCCTGCGGTAGTGACGCCGGGCAAAACCTGGCGCTGGTAAAATAAAGCCGGGTAGCGACCCGGCTTTATGCTCACAGAAACAGAATCAGTACAGCAGACGGGCACGAATGGTACCCGGAATAGCCTTCATGCTCTGCAGCGCTTTTTCCGCTACATCTTCGTCCGCTTCAATATCAATCACCACGTAACCCATCTGAGAGTTCGTTTGCAGATACTGCGCGGCAATGTTGACGCTCTGCTCGGCAAAGATCTGGTTGATCGCAGTCAGCACGCCCGGACGGTTTTCATGGATGTGCAGCAGACGACGGCCACCGTGCAACGGCAGAGACACTTCCGGGAAGTTCACGGCAGAGAGCGTAGAACCGTTGTCGGAGTATTTGCTCAGCTTGCCCGCGACTTCCAGACCGATATTTTCCTGCGCTTCCTGCGTCGAGCCGCCGATGTGCGGCGTCAGGATCACGTTGTCGAATTCGCACAGCGGAGAGGTGAACGGATCGCTGTTGGTAGCAGGCTCAGTCGGGAAGACGTCAATTGCCGCCCCCGCCAGATGCTTACGCTTCAGCGCATCGCACAGCGCCGGAATATCGACAACCGTACCGCGCGCGGCGTTGATCAGCAGTGACCCCGGCTTCATCAGCGCCAGTTCCTCAGCACCCATCATGTTTTTCGTCGACGCATTTTCCGGCACATGCAGGCTGACCACGTCGCTCATGTTCAGCAGGTCAGAGAGGTGTTGAACCTGAGTGGCGTTGCCCAACGGCAGTTTGCTTTCGATATCATAAAAATAGACATGCATACCCAGGGATTCAGCCAGGATCCCCAGCTGAGTACCGATGTGACCATAGCCGATGATACCGAGTTTTTTACCACGGGCTTCGTATGAACCCGCAGCCAGTTTGTTCCACACGCCGCGGTGCGCTTTGGCGTTAGCTTCCGGAATACCACGCAGCAACAGCAGCAGCTCGCCAATCACTAACTCCGCCACGGAACGGGTGTTGGAGAAGGGGGCGTTAAAGACAGGCACACCGCGTTTTGCGGCGGCATTCAGATCAACCTGGTTGGTACCGATGCAGAAACAGCCGATGGCAACCAACTTTTCCGCCGCGGCAATCACGTCTTCAGTCAGTTGGGTACGGGATCGCAGGCCAATGAAATGGGCATCACGGATGGACGCTTTCAGCTCTTCGGTGTCCAGCGCGCCTTTGTGAAATTCGATGTTGGTGTAACCTGCTGCACGAAGGCTATCAAGCGCTTTCTGATGCACGCCCTCAACCAGCAGGAATTTAATCTTGTCTTTCTCCAGTGATACCTTTGCCATTTACCTTACCCGACCCTGTTTTTGTCTGAACTGATGTTGTGCTGGATTTAAATCCGCTGTAGCCAACATATCAAAAAAAACTATTGCAGCAATATGAACGTTTGCGCCGGCACTCTGAAGAAAAGTCATACAGAGCAAAATGACAGAGGAAAATGCTGTAGAAATTTGCGAATGCGGCAGGATCGGCAAACGAGAGGTAAAAAGCGTGACACAAGTCACCGAATTTAGCTTTTCAAAATTTTTTTAGCGGGGGGAGGGCTCCCCCCATCAGATCATTTTACAATGGTTTGCACGCCATCTGCCGTGCCGATCAGCGCGACATCCGCGCCACGGTTGGCGAATAACCCCACAGTCACTACGCCTGGAATACCGTTAATGGCATTTTCCAGCGCAATGGCGTCGAGAATTTCCAGACCGTGAACGTCGAGGATCACGTTGCCGTTGTCAGTGATGACGCCCTGACGATATTCCGGGCGTCCACCCAGTCTCACCAGTTCACGCGCCACAGCGCTACGCGCCATTGGGATCACTTCTACCGGCAGCGGGAATTTACCCAGGATATCAACCTGCTTTGACGCATCGGCGATACAGATGAATTTATCCGCCACGGAGGCGATGATTTTTTCACGCGTCAGCGCCGCACCGCCGCCTTTGATCATCTGCATATGGCCGTTGATTTCATCCGCGCCATCAACGTAGATGCCAAGACGGTCAACTTCATTCAGATCGAAAACGGTGATGCCAAGGCTTTTCAGCTTTTCCGTGGAAGCGTCGGAGCTGGAAACTGCGCCCTCGATCTGCCCTTTCATCGTGCCCAGCGCATCGATAAAGTGTGCCGCCGTCGAGCCCGTACCAACACCGACAATGGTACCCGGTTGCACATACTGGAGAGCGGCCCATCCTACTGCTTTTTTCAGTTCATCCTGCGTCATGATCGTTTAGCCTGTGGTGTGAAAACGTAGGCCGCATTATAGAACACGTCGGGTGGATTTCGTCTGCCACGAAGGGAAAATTGTGTCATAGTGCAGATTAAGCAAAATTAAGGAGTCAGCCAGAGCAATGAAACGTCCGGACTACAGAACACTACAGGCACTTGATGCAGTTATTCGTGAACGCGGTTTTGAGCGCGCAGCGCAAAAGCTTTGTATCACTCAGTCCGCCGTATCACAACGCATCAAACAGCTGGAGAACATGTTCGGGCAGCCTCTGCTGGTACGTACCGTTCCACCGCGTCCAACGGAGCAAGGGCAAAAGCTCCTCGCCCTGCTGCGCCAGGTTGAACTGCTCGAAGATGAGTGGCTGGGCGACGAACAGACCGGCTCAACGCCGCTGCTGCTCTCGCTGGCGGTGAACGCCGACAGTCTGGCAACCTGGCTGTTGCCAGCCCTTGCGCCGGTATTAGCAGACTCCCCGATTCGCCTGAATCTGCAGGTTGAAGATGAAACCCGTACGCAGGAGCGCCTGCGTCGCGGTGAAGTGGTTGGGGCGGTTAGTATCCAGCCTCAGGCGCTGCCGAGCTGTCTTGTCGATCAGCTGGGCGCACTGGACTACCTGTTTGTCGGCTCAAAAGCGTTTGCCGAGCGCTACTTCCCGAACGGCGTCACCCGCGCCGCGCTGCTGAAAGCCCCTGCGGTAGCGTTCGACCATCTGGACGATATGCATCAGGCCTTCCTGCAGCAAAACTTCGATCTGCCGCCGGGCAGCGTGCCATGTCATATCGTGAACTCGTCTGAAGCGTTTGTGCAGCTCGCACGTCAGGGCACCACCTGCTGTATGATCCCGCACCTGCAGATAGAGAAAGAGTTGAAAAGCGGTGAGCTGATTGACTTAACGCCGGGGCTGTATCAGCGCCGGATGCTCTACTGGCACCGTTTTGCGCCAGAAAGCCGCATGATGCGCAACGTCACCGACGCGCTGCTGGCGTATGGGCATAAGGTGTTGAGACAGGATTAAGGAACAATTCCCCTCTCCTGACGGGAGAGGGGGAAAGTGAAGACAGATTACTGCGCTTTTGCCGGCTCAGTCTGCTGACTTTGGGTCGGCTGCAGCTGGAATACCACATCAACCTGATCGTCGAACTGAATCGTCGGCTGCTCATAAGTTTCCTGAGCAGACGCCGGTGCCGCGTCGGCCTTCATCATCCGTACCATCGGGCTTGGCTGATAATTTGAGACGTGGTAACGCACGCTGTATACCGGACCGAGCTTACTGTTGAACCCGGACGCCAGCTGTTGCGCCTGATGGATTGCATCATCAATGGCGGCTTTACGCGCCTGGTCTTTGTATTTTTCCGGTTGCGCAACGCCCAGTGAGACGGAACGAATTTCGTTCAGACCCGCTTTCAGCGCGCCATCCAGCAGCGAGTTCAGTTTATCGAGCTGACGCACGGTCACTTCAACGGTGCGCACGGCACGGTAGCCTTTCAGGATGCTTTTACCGTTCTGGTAGTCGTAATCAGGCTGGGTACGCAGGTTGGCAGAGCTGATGTCTTTTTTAGCGACACCGTTCTGCTCCAGGAAAGAGAGATATTGCGCAACACGATCGTCAGCCTGCTTCTTGGCAGAAGCGGCATCTTTCGCGGCTACGTTCACTTCAATTGCCAGCGTTGCAACATCGGGTACCGCATCCACGCTTGCGGTGCCTGAAGTGACGATGTGCGGGCCATCAGGCAATTCACTTGCCTGCACCGACACCGCACCTAAACTCACTAATGCCGCCAGGGCCATCACTTTAAACTTCACTGTCATTCCTCCATGTTGCGAAGAGTGCCCAACAACAGGGCGCATGCCAGCAAGCTTAGCGGCTCACGCTCAGTTGTCCATAAGACAACGCTTAGTTGAGCAATTCCTGAACATGATGAATCCCCTCTTTTGCCAGCTGAAAGGCGATAAACCACATTACCACGCCCACCAGCGTGTTGATGATCCGCTGGGCTTTAGCGGTACGCAGACGCGGGGCCAGCCATGCCGCCAGAATCGCGAGACCGAAGAACCACAGGAATGAGGCGCTGACGGTACCCAGGGCAAACCAGCGTTTTGGCTCAACGTCGAGCTGTCCACCCAGGCTGCCCAGCACCACAAAGGTATCCAGATAAACGTGCGGGTTGAGCCAGGTGACCGCCAGCATGGTGACGATAATCTTCCAGCGGCCCTGCTTCATGACCTCGGCGCTCGCCAGTTCGAGATTGCTGCTCATTGCCGTTTTCAGCGCCCCGAACCCATACCACAGCAGGAACGCCACGCCACCCCAGGTCACCAGCGCCAGCAGCCAGGGAGACTGCATCAGCAGCGCACTGCCGCCAAAGATTCCGGCGCAGATCAGCAGCAAATCGCTCACCGCGCACAGCAGGGCAATCATGAGATGATACTGACGGCGAATGCCCTGGTTCATCACGAACGCGTTTTGCGGGCCAAGGGGAAGAATCATGGCCGCGCCTAATGCAAGGCCTTGAAAATAGTAAGATAACATGAATAAATTCTCAGCAAGTTGTCGTGGGAGCTGACTATACTGCGAGAACCTTATTAGAGGAAATTGATAATATTAATTGGTGATTAGTATTGCTAATAAAAGGCCCGGTGGCGATGCCGCTCACCGGGCCTGCTGAGGAAGAGGATTACTTGGCTTCTTTCTCGCGTTTAAGGTTCACGTCCATCTGTGGATACGGGAAGCTGATCCCGTTGGCATCAAAATCACGTTTGATACGTTCCAGAACATCCCAGTAAACGTTTTGCAGATCGCTACTTTTGCTCCAGATGCGCACGACAAAGTTGATGGAGGATGCCCCCAACTCGTTCAGGCGAACGGTCTGCTCTTTATCTTTCAGAATACGATCGTCGGAGGCAATGATATTGGCGATCAGCGATTTCACCTGATCGATATCAGAGTCATACGCCACGCTGATAATCAGCTCGTTACGACGCACCGGCTCGCGGGAAAAGTTAATGATGTTGCCCGCGATGATTTTCCCGTTCGGTACCACCACGATACGGCCATCCACAGTTCGCAGAGTGGTTGAGAAAATCTGCACCTGCAGTACTGTGCCGGCAATACCGCCCAGGTCAACGTACTCGCCAGAGCGGAACGGACGGAAGGTTACCAGCAACACACCCGCTGCCAGGTTCGAGAGCGACCCCTGCAGCGCCAGACCAATGGCCAGACCGGCGGCACCGAGAACAGCAATCACCGAGGCAGTCTGTACGCCAACACGCCCCAGTGCAGCAATCAGCGTAAAGGCAATAATACCGTAGCGCACCAGTGCAGAGAGGAAGTCAGCCACAGTGGCGTCAATGTGACGCGCCAGCATCACGCGGTTTACGGCGTTTGATACGATACGCGCCACGATCATCCCGACGATGATGATGGCAATCGCCGCGACGATGTTAACGGCATAGCTCAGCAGCAGCGCCTGGTTGCGCACCAGCCAGTTACCGGCATTATTGATGCTGTCTACAACATCGAGTTGTTCCATTTAGTCTTCCTTTTGTTATCCCAAAAACACAAAATCCATCCCCCATGGAGACAGGCAGGTCAGTAAAGGGTAAACAAAAAGGACCGGTTTTGCCAAACAGATCACATAAACGGACCGGGCAGACCATTGAAAAAGCATAAAAAAAGGCCCGCATTTGCGGGCCTTCTGATGCTATGAGCTGCTTAAATTACAGAACGTCAACCGCGTTCAGTTCTTTGAAAGCCTGCTCCAGACGCGCCACCATGGAAGTCTGCGCAGCACGCAGCCATACACGTGGATCGTAGTATTTCTTGTTCGGCTGGTCTTCGCCTTTCGGGTTGCCCAGCTGGCCCTGCAGGTAAGCTTCGTTCGTTTTGTAGTACTGCAGGATACCGTCCCATGTTGCCCACTGGGTGTCGGTATCGATGTTCATTTTCACTACGCCGTAGCTTACGGAGTCTTTGATTTCCTGAGCAGAAGAACCGGAACCGCCGTGGAAGACGAAGTTCAGGCTGTTGTGCGGCAGGTTGTGTTTCTTAGAAACGTATTCCTGAGAATCACGCAGGATAGTTGGGGTCAGAACCACGTTACCTGGTTTGTAAACGCCGTGTACGTTACCGAAGGACGCTGCGATGGTGAAGCGTGGGCTGATTTTGCTCAGCTCGGTGTAAGCGTAATCAACGTCTTCTGGCTGGGTGTACAGTGCAGAAGCGTCCATGTGGCTGTTGTCCACGCCGTCTTCTTCACCACCGGTGCAACCCAGTTCGATTTCCAGGGTCATGTCCATTTTGGCCATGCGCGCCAGGTACTTAGAGCAGATTTCGATGTTTTCGTGCAGGGACTCTTCAGACAGGTCGATCATGTGAGAAGAGAACAGTGGCTTACCGGTCGCTGCGAAGTGTTTTTCACCCGCGTCCAGCAGACCGTCGATCCACGGCAGCAGTTTCTTCGCGCAGTGGTCAGTGTGCAGGATAACCGGAACACCGTAGTGTTCAGCCATCTGGTGTACATGGTGCGCACCAGAGATTGCGCCCAGGATTGCCGCGCCCTGAGGAACGTCAGTTTTCACGCCTTTACCAGCGATGAATGCTGCGCCACCGTTAGAGAACTGAACGATAACCGGTGCTTTAACTTTTGCAGCAGCTTCCAGTACGGCGTTAATGGAGTCGGTACCAACACAGTTAACTGCTGGCAGAGCGAAGTTGTTTTCTTTAGCTACCTGGAACACTTTCTGAACGTCATCACCAGTGATCACGCCAGGTTTTACGAAATCAAAAATTTTAGACATGTTGCTTAGTCCTGTATCTTCGGCCGTTAGAAAAGGTGCGAGCTCTTAAAGCGCGCTGAAAATTGGGCAGGTTTCCCTGCCCTTGAATGGCTTACTTCTTAGCGCGCTCTTCGAGCATTGCTACTGCTGGCAGTACTTTGCCTTCCACGAACTCGAGGAATGCGCCGCCACCAGTGGAGATGTAGGAGATCTTGTCAGAAATACCGAACAGGTCGATTGCTGCCAGCGTATCACCGCCGCCTGCGATAGAGAACGCTTCGCTGTCTGCGATAGCGTTAGCAACGATTTCAGTACCTTTGCGGAAGTTCGGGAATTCGAACACGCCAACAGGACCATTCCACAGGATAGTTTTTGCGTTTTTCAGGATTTCAGCCAGTTTCTGTGCAGAAACGTCGCCCAGGTCCAGAATCTGCTCATCATCTTTGATGTCGTTAACAGATTTCAGGGTCGCAGCCGCTGTTTCAGAGAACTCAGTCGCGACGCGAACATCCGTTGGAACCGGGATATCGCAGGTAGTCAGCAGACGTTTTGCTTCGTCAACCAGATCCGCTTCGTACAGGGATTTACCGACGTTATGGCCTTGTGCCGCCACGAAGGTGTTCGCGATACCACCGCCAACGATCAGCTGGTCAGCGATTTTAGACAGGGAATCCAGTACGGTCAGTTTGGTAGAAACTTTAGAACCACCAACGATTGCAACCATTGGACGAGCAGGTTCTTTCAGCGCTTTACCCAGTGCGTCCAGCTCAGCAGCCAGCAGAGGACCGGCACACGCGACGTCTGCGAATTTACCGATACCGTGGGTTGAAGCCTGCGCACGGTGAGCAGTACCGAAGGCGTCCATCACGAATACGTCACACAGTGCAGCGTATTTTTTGGACAGCGCTTCGTCGTCTTTCTTTTCGCCTTTGTTGAAGCGAACGTTTTCCAGAACAACCAGTTCACCGGCAGCGATGTCTACGCCGTCCAGGTAATCTTTTACCAGGCGAACCGGGTTGGACAGTTTGTCTTTCAGGTAATTAACAACTGGCAGCAGAGAGAACTCTTCATTGTACTCGCCTTCAGTTGGACGACCCAGGTGGGAGGTCACCATCACTTTAGCGCCCTGCTTCAGAGCCAGTTCGATGGTTGGCAGAGATGCACGGATACGCGCGTCGCTGGTCACTTTGCCATCTTTAACCGGTACGTTCAGATCAGCACGGATGAAAACGCGTTTACCAGCCAGATCCAGATCGGTCATCTTAATTACAGACATGGTGAATCCTCTCGTTGATTCTTAAAGTTTTGCAGACGCACGATGCGTCTTACCTGAAACCTTGAGCGGCCATTGCTAACGTGGTGTCGAGCATTCGGTTAGCAAAGCCCCATTCGTTATCACACCAGACCAGCGTCTTGATAAGGTGTGCGCCACTGACGCGCGTTTGAGTGCCATCGACAATGGCGCTGTGCGGGTCGTGGTTAAAATCTACTGAGACCAACGGTAATTCCGTATAGTCAACTATACCATGAAATGCCCCCTGTGCCGCTTTTTGCAGCAACAGGTTGACTTCACAGGCTTTTACCGGTTTTTTCACCGTCACGCTCAGGTCAATTGCGGTGACGTTAATCGTCGGTACACGTACGGCAATTGCTTCAAAACGATCGTTAAACTGCGGGAAAAAACGGGTGATACCTGCCGCCAGTTTTGTGTCCACCGGAATGATTGACTGGCTCGCGGCTCGCGTGCGTCGTAAGTCCGGGTGGTAGGCGTCAATCACCTGCTGATCGTGCATCGCTGAATGAATCGTGGTTACGGTGCCGGATTCAATGCCATACGCATCGTCTAACAGTTTGATGACCGGAATAATGCAGTTGGTGGTGCAGGAGGCGTTGGAAACAATGCGGTGTTCGGCTTGCAGCTCATGCTGATTCACGCCAAATACGACGGTCGCGTCGAGGTCGTTGCTGCCAGGATGGGAAAACAGGACTTTTTTCGCACCTGCTGTCAGATGCGCTTCGCCATGCTCGCGGTTACCGTATACGCCAGTACAGTCAAGTACGATATCCACACCCAGTTCACGCCACGGTAGCCCGGCAATACTGCTCTCATGCAGCACGCGGATGGCATCGTCGCCGACAAACAGCTGATCTCTTTCCTGGCGAACATCCCAGGCAAAGCGTCCGTGGCTGGTGTCATATTTCAACAAATGCGCCATGCCCGCAGCATCCGCCAGTTCGTTGATAGCCACCACGGTTATTTCCGCCCGACGCCCGGATTCATATAAAGCACGAACCACGTTACGCCCGATGCGACCGAAGCCATTAATCGCTACGCGTACGGTCATAGATCTCCTGCAAAGCTATCCCTGAGTTTGAGGTGGCTGAAAGAGTAATCCAGCTACGCCCGAAGGGGAATCCTTGCTGTCACAAACTGCGATTGATTGGTCAATTGTCGAACATTTAATCGACTGAAACGCTTCAGCTAGAATAAGCGAATCAGGGAATAAAAGGAATGTCTGTCCAGAGCAATAAGCGCGCTATATGACTTGCGTCACATTTTGGATGGAATAATTCACAGGAACGTTACATGTTTGAGGAATAGTGGACATATAAGGCGGATAGCGTGAAAAAAACAAAACGGTAACCCAAAGGTTACCGTTTAGGGTGTTTGCGCCCTCTTCTCAGTGAGAGCACGGACAGGGGCTCGCGCCCCTCCCCTACAAACAATTACAGCAGTTCTTTTGCTTTCGCGACAACGTTTTCAACGGTGAAGCCGAACTCTTCGAACAGCAGCTCTGCCGGAGCAGATTCACCGAAGGTGGTCATGCCGACGATTGCGCCGTTCAGGCCCACATATTTGAACCAGTAGTCAGCGATACCTGCTTCTACTGCCACGCGCGCGGTAACGGCTTTAGGCAGTACGGATTCGCGGTAGGCGGCATCCTGCTTGTCGAACGCATCGGTAGACGGCATGGAAACCACGCGCGCTTTAACGCCTTCGGCAGACAGTTTTTCCCATGCGGCAACAGCCAGCTCAACTTCAGAACCGGTCGCGATGAAGATCAGCTCTGGCTGACCCGCGCAATCTTTCAGCACGTAACCACCACGGGCGATGTTCGCCAGCTGCTCTGGAGTACGTTCCTGCTGTGCCAGGTTCTGGCGGGAGAGGATCAGTGCGGTTGGACCGTCCTGACGCTCAACACCGTATTTCCACGCCACGGCGGACTCAACCTGGTCACATGGACGCCATGTGCTCATGTTTGGCGTCACGCGCAGGGAAGCCACCTGCTCTACCGGCTGGTGAGTTGGACCATCTTCGCCCAGACCGATGGAGTCGTGGGTGTAGACCATCACCTGACGCTGTTTCATCAGCGCAGCCATACGCACGGCGTTACGCGCGTACTCGACAAACATCAGGAAGGTAGAGGTGTACGGCAGGAAACCACCGTGCAGGGAGATACCGTTCGCAATCGCAGTCATACCGAATTCACGCACACCGTAGTGGATGTAGTTACCGGCAGTGTCTTCGTTGATTGCTTTAGAACCAGACCAGATTGTCAGGTTAGATGGCGCCAGGTCAGCGGAGCCGCCCAGGAATTCTGGCAGCAGCGGACCGAACGCTTCAATCGCATTCTGAGAGGCTTTACGGCTGGCGATTTTGGATGGGTTCGCCTGCAGTTTAGCAATGAACTCGTTCGCTTTGGCGTCGAAGTCAGACGGCATGTCACCCTTCATACGACGGGTAAATTCAGCCGCTTCCTGTGGGAAGGCTTTCGCATAGGCAGCGAACTTCTCGTTCCATGCGGATTCTTTCGCCTGACCCACTTCTTTAGCATCCCACTGCGCGTAAATTTCAGATGGGATTTCGAAAGCAGGATATTTCCAGCCCAGCGCTTCGCGCGTCAGAGCGATTTCCGCGTCGCCCAGTGGCGCACCGTGGGAATCGTGGGTACCCGCTTTGTTCGGGGAACCGAAACCAATGATGGTTTTGCACATCAGCAGTGACGGCTTGTCCGTCACAGCGCGCGCTTCTTCTACTGCACGTTTAATCGAGTCAGCATCGTGACCGTCAACGCCACGCACAACGTGCCAGCCGTAAGCTTCGAAACGCTTCGCGGTGTCGTCAGTGAACCAGCCTTCAACGTGACCGTCGATGGAGATGCCGTTGTCGTCATAGAACGCAACCAGTTTGCCCAGCTTCAGGGTACCTGCCAGGGAGCACACTTCGTGAGAAATGCCTTCCATCATGCAGCCGTCGCCCATGAATGCGTAGGTGAAGTGGTCAACAATGTCATGACCTGGACGGTTGAACTGCGCGGCCAGGGTTTTCTCGGCAATCGCCATACCCACCGCGTTAGCAATACCCTGACCCAGCGGGCCGGTGGTGGTTTCTACACCTGCGGTGTAACCCACTTCCGGGTGTCCTGGCGTTTTGGAGTGCAGTTGGCGGAAGTTTTTCAGCTCTTCAATTGGCAGATCGTAGCCAGTGAGGTGCAGCAGGCTATAGATCAGCATTGAGCCGTGGCCATTAGACAGCACGAAACGGTCGCGGTCAGCCCAGGAAGGGTTCTGCGGGTTGTGGTTCAGGAAATCGCGCCACAGGACTTCGGCGATATCAGCCATACCCATTGGGGCGCCCGGGTGGCCGGATTTGGCTTTCTGTACTGCGTCCATGCTCAGCGCACGAATAGCATTAGCAAGCTCTTTACGTGAGGACATTTTAACTCCAGATCGGACTGTTAAAGGCCATGCCCTTGACGACAGCGCGTTTTGGGCTACGCCGGAAAAAAGTGCCAACAATGTAACCCAAGCGGCATGTCATGTACATGGAGCATTCTTTTGCAGCTTAAGAAATCTCTGGATCATGCTCGCATGTTGCGCAATCTGCTCGCCCGGCCCCGTAGATATTCCTTATACTTAGCCCGACCCCGGCTTCGTTGCCGGTGCACTTTTCAGATTTTATTCAGATTAACGAGTACGGAAGCGACATCATGAAAATGCGTGCAATAGTGCTGGCCCTGGGTACAACGCTCCTGCTGAGCGGCTGTCAGAATATGGATTCTAACGGCCTGATGTCCTCAGGCGCAGAAGCCTTTCAGGCCTACTCCCTGAGCGACGCACAGGTTAAAGCGCTGAGCGACCAGGCCTGTAAAGATATGGACGGAAAAGCCACGCTTGCCCCGGCCAATAGTACCTACACGCAGCGTCTGAATAAGATAGCCTCCGCGCTGGGTGATAACATTAACGGCCAGCCGGTGAACTATAAGGTGTACATGGCCAAAGATGTAAACGCCTTCGCGATGGCGAACGGCTGCATCCGCGTTTACAGCGGGCTGATGGATATGATGACCGACAACGAAGTTGAAGCGGTTATCGGCCATGAAATGGGCCACGTTGCACTTGGCCACGTGAAGAAAGGCATGCAGGTTGCGTTAGGCACTAACGCCATCCGCGCCGCGGCGGCGTCTACGGGCGGTATCGTCGGCAGCCTGTCACAGTCGCAGCTTGGCGATGTGGGTGAAAAGCTGGTTAACTCTCAGTTCTCGCAGCGTCAGGAATCCGAAGCGGATGACTACTCCTACGATCTGTTGCGCAAACGCGGCATTAATCCATCAGGTTTAGCCACCAGCTTCGAAAAACTGGCCAAACTGGAAGCCGGTCGCCAGAGCTCTATGTTTGATGACCACCCGGCGTCAGAAGAGCGCGCACAGCATATTCGCGACCGTATGGCCGCAGACGGAATTAAATAATTCAGAAGGAGGCATATTTGCCTCCTTTTTATTTCGCATGAATTGTTAATTTAACCGCACATATCGGTAATAGCACTTTAGCACCTTTCTAAGCCGCGCAAACACTGGCTTATTTCCCTGAAACGTCTCGTCACATAATTATTGCAATCATTTACCATTCGGGTAATTATCGAGCTCGCAGTAATTCAATTTACAATATTAAGACAGAGACGTTCCCTCCGTGAAAAAAGAATTATCATTAATTGCGTTAAGTTTATTCGCCGCATTACCCGCCGTTGCAAGCCAGCAATCCGACAGCAAAGGGTTTGTTGATGACAGCCATTTAGATCTGTTTTTACGCAATGCGTATATCAGCCGTGATTATCATCAGGGCCAGCAGGACAAAGCCGAATGGGGTCAGGGCATCGTTGCCACGTTTGAATCAGGCTATACCGAAGGGCTGGTTGGCTTTGGTGTGGACGGCATTGCCCAGTATGGCGTGCGTCTGGACGGCGGTCGTGGGAAGAGCGGTGCGGGCGGCATTGACTTCTTTAAACAGGAAGATGATGGCCGGGCTAAATCCGATCTGGCGAAATTTGGCGCCACAGCAAAAATGCGTATTTCCAATACCGTGCTGAGCTACGGTAACCAGCGTCCGGAATTACCGATTGTGAATGCCGACAATTCCCGTCTGCTGTTTGAAAGCTTTACCGGCACCATGCTGACCTCAAAAGAGATCGCGGGTCTGGAAGTGAACGCCGGTTACTTCACCGATGAGCAGCGCAAAAGTGACGACCGCCACGACAGCGGCCTGAAGAGCCTCTCCTTCGGCGGTGCGAGCTACCAGTTCAACGACCAGTTCAGCGGTGCGCTGTATGCCTCTCATGTGGAAGAGGTGATGAACAAGCAGTACCTGGGAATGAACTTCAAACAGCCGTTCAGCACCGGGCAACAGCTGGTGCTCGATTTTAACGGCTATAACTCACGCCTGGATCAGCGCTACGCAGACAGCCTTGATACCGGACGCAGCAATAGCATCTGGAGCCTGGCGGCAAGCTACATCTGGGATATTCATACCTTCAAGGTGGCGTATCAGCAGAGCAGCGGCAGCACCGGCTATCATTATGGTAGCTATCGCGATCAGGGTGGCGTAGGTGACGGCGGCAATACCATCTGGCTGGCGAACTCGTACTGGTCTGATTTCAACGGCGAAGACGAGCGCTCCTGGCAGGCTTCTTACGCGCTGGACTTCGGCGGTCTGGGCTTACCGGGCCTGAGCTGGACCACAGCTTACGTGCGTGGCGACAACATCAAGACCTCTGAAACCAGCAACGGTAAAGAGCATGAGTGGTTTAACCAGATCCAGTATCAGGTGCAGGACGGCCCGGCTAAAGATCTGAAACTGAAACTCCGTTACTCCGTCCTGCGCGTGTCCAGCAACGCCAGCGACTATAACGTGGGCGGGGATGAGATCCGCGCGTACGTGGAATACCCGTTTAACGTGTTCTGATTAAGCCCCTCACCCGCCCTTCTCCCTAAGGGAGAGGGCTGGAGTGAGGGTAAACACGCTTAGTACAACGTCTTCTGCGGCGGCCCGGCAAACTTCAGCGCGCCAATCTGTCCCATCCGCACTTCCACTACCGACGGTCCTGGCATGGCAAGCGCTTCGGTCATCACCGCGTCAAAATCCTCAGCCCGTTCGACGCTCCACGCCTGTAACCCCATCGCATGCGCCAGCTGCGTAAAGTCCGGGGTATGCAGCTCGTTATAATACTGACGCCCGCCGAAATACTTATCCTGAATGCCGCGCATGACGCCGTAACCGCCGTCGTTCATCACCAGCAGCGTCACGTTGGCCTTCTCCTGCGCCAGCGTTGCCATCTCGCCCAGATTCAGGCTTACGCCACCATCGCCCACCAGCCCCACCACTTTGCGTTGCGGGTTGGCAATCGCCGTGCCAATCGCCATCGGTAGCCCCATGCCGATGGCGCCTGCCAGCGAGTGAATGTTCATCAGCGGTCCGTTGGCGCGGAACAAACGGCTGCCCCACAGGCTTCCGGATACGGTGATATCACGGACCAGCAGGCCATCTTGCGGCAGCGCGTTCTCGATGGCGTCGTTGAGCTTCGCATAAGCACCGCACTGCTCACGCAGTCCCGCAACGGCTTTCGCCAGCGCCTGCTGCACCTGTGTATCCCACTGTGCATCGCCCCATTCACGCCCCTGAGCTTTAGCCGCCAGCGCGGTTAACAGCGCCGCGCAGTCGGCCACAAGGGTTGTGTCCATCAGATAGTTGCGGCTCGCCGCCGCGGGGTCGATATCAATCTGGACGCGGGGATGCGGTAATTCAAGCGTCCACGAGCGGGTTTCGTTGCTGCGCAGGCGTGAGCCAGCGACCAGCGTAAAGTCGCACTGCGCGATCAACGCCTCAACTGATGGCGAGTTATGAAACGCCCGCAGGCTGGCGCGATGGCTGTCCGGCAGCACGCCGCGCGCGTGGGTGCTGGAGATAACCGTCACTCCCGCATCCGCCAGTTTTTTTACCGCATCAGCGCTACCGAGCGCTCCGCCACCCAGCCACAGCAGCGGCTGTCTGGCCTGTTTAAGCTGCGCCCACAGCGTGTCGACCACTGCCGTATCAACCGCGGAAACCGACGTCGGTTTCACCGGAGCGGTGATCAGCGACACGGGGATTTTCGCCCCCTGAATATCAATCGGGATCTCCACGGAGACCGGCCCGCACGGCGGAGTTTGCGCCTCCTGAATGGCCTTGTGAAGGATCGCTATCGCCTGGTTTGCGTTGCTGATGCGGTATGCCCGTTTTGAGCTGGCCTTCAGGAAGGTCAGCTGGTCGCGGGTTTCGTGGATAAAGCCGGTGTCGGCATCCAGCCAGGCTTTTTCCACCTGGCCCGTGATATGCAGCAGCGGCGTGCAGGCATTCATGGCTTCCACCAGCGCGCCGACGGCGTTACCCGCCCCGGCGCCGGTACTGGTCAGCGCCACACCGAGCCCGGAAAAACGGCCGTGGGCATCGGCCATGGTGACCGACCCCGCTTCGCCACGTGCGGGTACAAAGCGAATATTCCCGCGCTGCCCTACCGCATCGGCGATGGGTAAATTGTGGATGGAGATGACGCCGTAGATGGCCTCAACCTGATACTGCTCCAGCGTTCTGGCGATGGCGTCGCCGACGGTTATCATTTCGCTCATTACTCACCCTTTCTCAGTCGCACCAGTGGTTGACGCTGTTACCCGTCGCCAGATAAATGCTCTTTTGCTGCATCCAGGCTTTCAGCCCCTGAATGCCCTTTTCGCGGCCCAGACCGCTCTCTTTAAAGCCCCCGAACGGGGTCGAAATTGCAAACACTTTGTAGGTGTTTATCCACACCGTGCCCGCTTCAAGCTGCTCGCTCAGGCGCAGGGCGCGCCCGGTATCCCGCGTCCAGATCCCGGCGGCAAGGCCATAAACGGAGTCATTCGCCTCACGGATCAACGCGGCTTCATCGCTAAAGGGCATCGCCACCAGCACCGGGCCGAAGATCTCCTCCTGACAGGCGCGCGCGCTGTTGGTCAGGCCTTCGATGATGGTGGGCTGGAAGTAACTGCCGTTTGCCAGCAGTGGATCGGCAGGGATCTCCCCGCCACACAGCACGCGGCCCCCTTCACGCTTTGCCAGTTCAACGTAAGCCTGCACGCTCTTGCGGTGCGCGTCGTTAATCAGCGGTCCCACATGGGTGCCGTCGGTAAAGGGATGCCCGACCCGCAGGCCGCGCGTTAACTCGAGCAGCCTCGCCATCAGTGGGGCGTAAAGGCGCTCATGGATAAAGAGCCGCGAACCGGCAATACAGGCCTGACCTGCCGAGCTGAAAATGCCGTAGCAGATCCCGCGCGCAGCCAGCTCAACGTCGGCATCTTCCAGCACGATGGTCGGGGATTTACCGCCCAGTTCCAGCGAGGCCGGGATCAATTTTTCCGCCGCCACGTGCGCCAGATGACGGCCCGTGGTGGTGCCACCGGTAAAGGAGATTTTTCGCACTTTCGGGTGACGCGCCAGCGCATCGCCAATCACCGAGCCTTTGCCCGGCAGCACGCTCAGCAGCCCGGCGGGTAAGCCTGCCTGCTCAAAAATACGCGCCAGCTCCAGCGCCATCAGCGGGGTGGCTTCGGCTGGTTTGAGAACCACCGCGTTACCGGCAGCAATGGCCGGCGCCACTTTCTGCATTTCGCTGGCAATGGGGGAATTCCAGGGCGTGATAGCCGCCACCACGCCGAGCGGTTCATATCGGCTGAGGGTAAGCACATCAGGCTGGCGTGGGGTCGGCAGTTCACCTTCCAGCAGCTCGCAGGCGGCGGCAAAATAACGCGCCGTGCCTGCCGCGCTCATCACCAGCCCCCGCGCTTCCGCCAGCGGTTTACCGTTGTCGCGACTCTGCATGCGGGCCAGTTCATCGACGCGGGATTCGATCAGATCCGCCACCTTATGCAGGATCTTCGCACGCGCATGCGGCAGGCTGTTACGCCAGGCAGGATCGCGCCACGCGCGCTCTCCGGCGTCGATAGCCTCCTGCAGATCCTCCAGGCTTGCCGCGTGGAGCGTGGCGTTCACCGCACCGTCTGCCGGGAAATGACTCTGCATCAGGTTACCGCCGCCACGCCGCCAGTTGCCGCCAATGAAAATGTTAAGATCGTCCATCGTCGCTCCTCAGCGCTGCGTCAGTTCACGGCAGGCGCGAACCGCGCTGAGTGCCGCCAGGGTGGAGGTTTTGGGGTTGCTGGCAAGCGGTAGCCCGCTCAGCTCCAGATGGAACTCGCCAAACATCCCTTCGACGTGCAGCGTGTGGGTATTGCGTTGAGTGGCCGGGTCGACCATCAGTTGCACGCGGGTGTCATCCATCCCCACGCCGCCAAGTGCCACGGTCGCCGCCACGTTGGCGTTGGCCGGAAACAGTCGTGCCGCTTCACGTGCGCTGCCTTCAAAGAAGATCTGCGCCTCGGACACGGCGTTAAGATCGATAAGCTGCTCGGCATAGCTGCCGCGCCAGCTGGCCGGGCTTTTACGCGACTGGTAGGTCACCTTCTCAAGCCCGCCCTCTTTTGCCGCTGCCAGGCCATCAATGCCCGCCACCGCCCCGGAGAGCAGCGTCAGCTTTCCGCCTGCGTTGAGCAGACGCTGTTCCAGCGCGCTGTCTGCCAGCGCGCCGGTGGAGATCACCGCCAGATGCCATCCACGGCGTAAAATCGCTTCCCCGTACTGCGCCACCGCCTGCTGGCTGGCACATTCCAGCACCAGATCGGGAGTATCCGTACATAATGCGGGCGAGGTCAGTGCCACCACCGCATCGCCAAACTGCTGGCGGATAGCAGCATGATGCGTCTCGCGCGCCACGATCCAGCCGATGGCAACCTGCTCGGGCAGGCGCTCAATGACCGCCTGCGCCATGGCACCGTAGCCGATTAACATGATTTTTTTCATGATGTGTCCTTACAGATGACGGCAGAAGCCGCCGGAAACGTCCAGCGCCGCACCGGTGGTAAACGAAGCCAGCGGCGAAGCGAGGAACAGCAGAGCCTGCGCAGGCTCCTGCGGCTTACCGAGACGCGCCATCGGAATGCCGCGTTTGCGGGCAATATCCGCCGTCCACTGCGGCCAGCTCTGACTTTTATCCGACCGGTTCTCAAAGCGACGCCGCCACTGGCCGGATTCCACCATGCCAAGCAAAATGGAATTCACGCGGATACCCTTACTCACCAGCTCTTTCGAGAGCGTGAGCGTCATATTGAGCAGCGCGGCACGTGCTGCGGAGGTGGCAATCATGTGTTCCTCTGGCTGCAGCGCCAGCAGCGAGTTCACGCAGGTAATGGAGGCAATATCCGATTGCTCCAGCTGCGGCTGAAAAGCCTGCACGGGGTTAATCACCCCAAACAGTTTCAGTTCGGCTTCATGCAGCCAGGCCTCGCGCGGGGTGTCATTGAAGTGCGCCACATACCCCTGTCCGGCGTTATTAATCAGCAAGTCTGTCCCGCCAAAGCGGGACTTAACGGCCTGGGCAAAGGTCTGAACCTGGTCTGCGTCCAGCACGTCGCAGCGGTGAGAGAAAATCTCGCCATCAGGGAATTCGTTTTGCAGCGACGCATGCGCGCTGGCAAGCCGGTCCGGGTCGCGGCCACAGAACGCCACTTTTGCCCCCTCGCCCAGCAGCAAGCGCAGTGTTTCAAAACCAATGCCAGAAGAACCGCCGGTGACTACCGCTACGCGCCCGTCAATTTGTGCATTCATCGCGCACCTCTTCGTTGATACGTAAAAGCTGTTGATTAAAAAACGCGTCGTTATCGAGATAGCTGGCGTGCCCGGCCAGGGGAATCGCGGTAAACGGCATGCCGTAACGTAGCGCCAGCCCCTGAACCAGCTCAGGCTGGGTAATGGCGTCCTGCTCGCCGCACCAGACTTCAAAGTCACCGGCGTAACGCTTCAGCCAGCCGTGAATATCGTCATGTGCCAGCATCCATGCGGCAGCGAGGTAGCCTTCCGGGCGCAGTTTGCGCATGCCCGCCGCAACGGTGGCAATATCGTCCTCACGCGCGCCCGGGCGTAATAATTTAGCGGCCCGGGTTTGCGCCAGGATCTCGCCCCCAAGCGCCATCTGCTGCTCCCGGTTACGCCAGACCTGCTCGCGCTGCGCCGGCTCGGCCTGGCCGTAACCCTGCGCGGCATCGGCCAGTACCAGATGCAGTACGCGTTCGGGATACTTCGCCGCAAAGGCGCTTGCCACCAGCGCCCCAAGCGAATGCCCGACCAGAACGACCTGCCAGACGCCCGCGCGGTCCAGCATGGCCGCCAGCGCGTCGGCGTAATCCCCCGCGTTGGCGCGCTCAACCACCAGCATCGGGCTTTCGCCATAACCGGGCATGTCCCACGCCAGCACGCGAAAACCGTTCAGCGCCATCTGTTTATGCCAGGAGGCAGCGCCGGAGCTGATGCCGTGGAGCAGCATCAGCGGGATGCCGCTTCCCTGTTCACGAAAGCCCGTCATCGCGCCCCCTTAGTTCCGCTTCACTTTCGACAGCGGGTGATCGGCCGGATAGGTCGGGATTTCCGGCTTGTTGGTGCCGAGCATCACGCACATCAGCGCCTCTTCTTCACCATGATTGAACAGACCGCGATAGATGCCCGGCGGAACGGAGATCAGATCTCGTTCGCGCAGCACGGTTTCGGTGTAGTGATCGCCGTCCTGGATCATCAGCGTGATCTGCCCTTTAAGCATGAAGAACACCTCTTCCACGTCGTCATGCAGATGCAATGGTCCCTCGCACTTCGACGGCAGCACCATGGTGGAGAAGGTAAAGTGCTCAGCCGGCACGGTATTGGTATCGCTTGCCACGCCCGTCGCCCCGGTACCGATGTAGCGCATCTGCGCACGGCGGTATTTAGGATCGAAATCGGCCTGGAACTTCAGCGCGTTCCAGTCATATTTACGCCCTTCAAAGCGCGCAATGCGCGACTCGATCCACTCTTCCATGGTCAGATGGTCAGGTTTAATGCCTGGTTTTGCAGTTACGGTTGAATCAGTCATGACACTCTCCTCAGTAACGTCTCAGCAGCGGCAGTAACAGGACGCAGCCCACCGCCGCCATCACCGCCAGAAAAATCAGCCCGGAATCCATGCTGTGGGTGAAGGCGATCAACGCGCCCATCACCGCCGGCGACAGCGCGCCCGCAAAGTTTCCCAGCCCGTTGAAAATACCGCCCGCCGTCGCGCTCACCCGGGGATGGGTAGCCTTCGCCAGCAGTGCGAAAATGTTCGGCGCACCGGTGCCCCACATAAAGGTGCTAAAGCTCATCGCCGCGATAACGGCCAGCGGGGTATCAAGATGCATGACCGCCGTCAGGCCTAACCCCGCGCCAGCCATCGAGATAAAGCAGGCCACCGCGCGTTTATCGACCCGGTCAGAAAGCCATGCGCCAATCACCTCACCCGCCAGCATGGCGATAAACGGCATCGACGACAGCCAGCCCGCGTGTTCAAGATGAATGCCTTTCCCTTTAATCAGGTAGCCCGGCAGCCAGCCGTTGATCCCCCACAGGTAGGTGAGAAACGCGATGTTAAAGATGCAGATAATCCAGAAGTGCGGACTGACAAACAGCTCGCGCCGCGCGGCACGTCGTTCCTCCTGTGATTCGCGATCCGCAGCCGGTTTGGCACCCAGACGGATCCCGCGCAGGCCAATGCGCACGAACACCAGCACCGGCACGGTGAGCATCGCCATCACAAAGAAGGTGCTCTGCCAGCCGAAGGCATTCAGCAGCCAGATAGAGAGAGGGAAACCAATCGCCGCGCCTACCGGGGTACCCAGCAGCCACAACATGGTGGCTCGCGCCTGCAGATGCTGCGGGAAGTT
Organism: Enterobacter sp. SORGH_AS_0287; assembly: GCF_031453695.1. Lineage (NCBI taxonomy): Bacteria > Pseudomonadati > Pseudomonadota > Gammaproteobacteria > Enterobacterales > Enterobacteriaceae > Enterobacter > Enterobacter sp. SORGH_AS_0287. The sequence goes on along the minus strand of NZ_JAVIZW010000001.1, from coordinate 4,398,141 downwards.
ATGCCGCACAATGGCAAACGCCAGCGGAAACAGCGGCCCTTCTGCCACGCCCAGCAAAATGCGCAGGACGATCATGATCGTGTAGTTATGGGTAAACCCCATGGCTACCATCAGCACGCACCACACCACCATCATGCCGGTGAGCAGGCGAAGCGGCGCAATCTTGTCCCCCAGTCCGCTTAAAAAGACCGATGAGAAGCCGTAGCTCAGCAGGAAGGCGCTCATCAGAATGCCGAGGCGCGTGGTGTCAAAATCAATGCCCATCGCCTGCTGGAAATGGCTGTCGGAAAAGAGCGCCGCAATGCTGATTTTGTCGAAAAATGCCAGCAGTACGCAGGCCAGCAATGACAGCGGGATGGCCCAGCGCACCGCTTTTTCGGGCGTGCGGGTGCCCTCACCGCTTGCCTCAACCGGCGCGGTGTTAGTCTCAAATGTAGTCATGTCTCCCCCTACGGGTGCGGGTTAGCTATCGCAATGACATCAGTGAAAAAGTCGGGTCAGCCAGCGGCACCGCGGACAGATCCCTTCCGGCAGCCATCCAGCGTTTCGCCAGCTTGACGGTACGCGCATCGTTGAACGCCACCAGCTGGGTCAGCCGTCCGTTTTCATCCAGTGAGAAAAACAGCGCATTATCCCGGGCAAGGGTTGTGCAGCCGGCCTGCGGAATACCGAGGATCTGAATGTTGTGCTGGTATTGATCCGACCACAGCCACGGCGCGTCGTCATAGCCGGGGGCACCGGGATTGAGCATCGCCTTTGCCGTGGCAACCGCCTGATTCTGGGCAAAGGCCCACGACTGAATACACAGCCCATAGTGATGGTGCTGGGCCACATCACCGGCAGCAAAAATAAACGGATCCGACGTTCGCCCCTGAGCGTCCACCACGATCCCGCGCTCAGTCTGCAGACCCGCATCGCGCGCCAGCTCCAGATTGAGATCAACACCGATCCCGACGACCACGGCATCAAAGGTTTCACGCTTGCCGTCACAGTGAATGACCGGCAGACCATTGTTATCTTCCAGCTCCAGCGTTCCGCAGCCGGTGCGGATATCCACGCCCTGTTCGCGGTGAAGTGTTTCCAGCTGCTGCGATACCTCGGCACTCACCGAACGCATGCACAGCGCGGGCTGCTGCTCAAACAGCGTCACGTCGACGCCACATTTACGCGCGGAGGCCGCAATCTCCAGGCCAATCCAGCCTCCGCCGATAATCGCCAGGTTTTGACTCTCTGCCAGGCGCGCCTTCAGCCGCTGTGCGTCCTGCCAGTGGCGCAGGGTATAGACCTGCGGGTGGGCCGCCCACGCGTCGCCCGGCAGACGCGCCCGACCACCGGTAGCGATCAAAAGAATGTTGTAACTAAGGCATTCACCGTTGCTTAAGCGCACCGTTTTCGCGTGACAATCGAGAGATTCCGCGCGCACCGGCCGGCACCATGTCAGGTTCAATGCCTGTTGCGCCGCTTCAGGAAAGAGACGCGGTAGCGGCGCGTCCGGCTCCAGTAACGCAGCCTTGGACAGCGGCGGGCGTTCGTAGAAATCCCACGCCTCTTCCGCCACGACGCAAATCTCGCCGTCGAAGCCTTCGTCACGCAGGGTTTTCGCCGCCCAGCCACCTGCCTGACCGCCGCCAATAATGACAATGCGCGAGGTCATACCGCCTCCGGCTTTTTCTGCTGACGGCGAGTGTCGTGGTCAATCCCACCCTCAACCGCCCACTCGGTGAACGACACCAGCGAATGTTCCAGCTCGCGCGGCTGCCAGTTTTCGGTGAGGTAATCATCGTTGGTGTAGTATTCAAACGCCCCGCCGGTTGGGCTGTTGACGTACCAGAAATAGGCCGAGGAGACCGGATGACGCCCCGGGCCAATAAAGGTGCTCCAGGCGTTTTTGTTCATCGCTATCCCACCGCCGATCACCTCGTGAATGTCGCGTACGGTAAAGGCCACGTGGTTCAGACCCCGCTTACGGTGAGGCAGCTGAAGAAGGAACAGGTTGTGATGCCCGCCGCGCACGCCACAGCGCAGGAACACCGCACGGTTGATGTAGCGGTCAGACACCTGGAACCCAAGCACCTCACGGTAGAACGTCTCCACCGCCGCCAGCTCCTCCACGAAGAACACCACGTGGCCCACGTTAATAGGCTGGGCGCGATCGTAGACCGGGCTTGGCGTGTCGATACGGCGGGCATCGCCCCACTGGTTAATCGGCTCGACGTTCAGCTCCACCGGCACCTGATGGCTGACCTGTACGCGCAGGGTCATGCCGTTCGGATCGCGGCACTCCAGCGTGTCGCCCACCTCACGAAAACCGGGTTGCTTCTCAAGCTTCGGGCGCAGCGCCTCCAGATCGTCCCGGGTGGCGACTGCCCAGGTCATCCGGCGCAACGTATTTCCTTCTTCAAACGCTGGCGGCAGGTCAGGGCTGTCGACAGGATTAAGCTCCACGCGCGCGCCGCTCAGGGTAGTAAAACGCTGGCCGCTGGCATCGCCCGTCAGGCCAAAATCACGCATAAATTTGGCGCAGTGCGTCAGGTTCTCGACGCCAAATTCCAGCTTTTCAATTCCGGTTATACACATCGTTCGTTGCCTCGTCTGGCCCAGATTGGGCGTAAAACATGCCCGACGCAATGAAGCGCCTGGCGTTAACCTGATGATTTAACTGGCCTGTGACAAATACCCTAAGAAGCCAGAAATTTTATCCGCCGCCATGCGGACATCGTTTTGCAGGCGCTCGCGATCGGTCTGCGGGATCTCCTCCGAAGGCACCAGAATGCTCACCACGGCTGCCACCCTTCCGCTGCGGTCATACACCGGATAAACGATGGAGGAGATGCCATGACGGAAGAAGGATTCGCCGATCACATAGCCGCGTGCTTTGTCCTGCTGCACCATCTGCCACAACGCTTCACGGTCGTGGATCTGGCCCGGCGTGTTGCCCGGCAGACGCTCGTGCGGGAACAGCTGTTCGAAATCGGCTCGCGAAATATCAGTCAGCAGCATGCGCCCCAGCGACGTGCAGTGCACCGGCAAACGGGTACCAATGCTCACCTGATTGATGCGAGAACCGGCGGCGCTGACGCGGGCGATATAGATGATGTCGCGCCCGTCGCGGATCGCCAGATGACTGCTGCACTGGCTGACGTCACGCAGCTGCTCGATGACCGGCTGACCGACCTGCGCCACATCCAGTGAGGCGATGTATTCAAAGCCCAGACGCAGGACGTTCATGCCAAGCGAGAAGGTATTGGTTCGCGTGTTGCGCTCCAGAAAACCCATGTATTCCAGCGTTTGTACCACGCGGTAGGCGGTGGCTTTCGGCATATCGACCAGCCTGTGCAGCTCGGCAAAGGTCAGTTCACGGTGCTGCTCGCCAAAGGCCAGCAGCAGCTGTAAGCCTCGCTCCAGCCCCGGCACCAGGTACTTCACTTCGTGATCGCTTGCCATAGTTGCTTTACCTCAGTTAAAGACAAAACCGCCGTTGACCGGAATCAGCTGGCCGGTGATAAACCGCGACAGATCGCTTAACAGCCAGACCACGCTGCCGGTGACGTCTTCCGGCTGCTGCGCCCCGGTGAGCGCCCGGCCGTTTTCGTAAAGCTGATGCCGCTCTGCAGGAACATATTCCGTCGCTTCGACGCGGGTTAAGCCCGGGGCGATGGCGTTAATACGAATGCGTTTTTCACCCAGCTCACGTGCCATTGAACGGGTCATGGCAATCACGGCACCCTTGCTGGCCACGTAGGCCATCAGGCGCGGCGCGCCCCACAGCGCGGTATCGGAAGCCACATTGACAATGGCTGCCCCTTCGCGCAGCAGCGGTACCGCATCCCGGGTAACCAGCCAGGTGCCTTTGACGTTAACGCTCATCACCCGGTCCCACAGATCCGGATCGTAATCAAGCATGTCCTTGCCGCCGACCCCGGTCGCCATCGCTGCGTTATTGACCAGACCGTCGATCGGTCCCTGTTCGCCAATGGCGCTGAACACCCGCGAAATGGAGAGCGGATCGGCCAGATCGATAACGTGTGATTCAATCGCATAGCCCTTCTCACTTAAGCCATGCGCGCTTTCAGCCAGCTCGCCCTGAAGGATGTCGCACATCACCACCGCCGCGCCCTGCTCTGCGCAGGCTTTCGCGAAATGAAAGCCCAGCCCACGCGCGGCACCGGTCACCACGATGCGTTTCCCGTTCAGCAGCCCATTCATCAGGCGGCTCCCTGTTGAGCTTCACGCGCCGCCAACTGCTCTTTCGCCGCTTTTTGCATCATGCGGCGCAGGCGCGAAAGGCCCACATCATGCTGGTAAAGGTATTCATGTTCCCGTGCATCTGGCGCCATGCTCTCCAGCACCACGCGGTCCTGCTCAAGGACTTCCCAGTGCAGTTTTTCCAGACGGTTACGGTACATGAAACGCCACATATCGCGCTGCCAGCCCTGCACGCGGCGGATACGCCAGAAGAAGACGCGGCAGTTATCGTTATCTTCCGGAACCACCATGCCAACAATGAAGAAGTGACCGCCCGGCCCGAAACGCTTCTTATAAGGAATGGACAAACGCATCCAGTAGGTGCCGCTGTTGCCCAGCTCAACCCAGTCGAAGTTGACGCCGCTCTGGCCTTTTTTCTCGAAGATAAACCCGGTTTTCGTCGGCTGCAGAACCATATCCGCTTTGCGATCCCCTTCCGCCATGGAGTGCGACGAAGAGTGCAGATAGGTGCCGTGCATCGGGTCCATCACATTTTCCAGTGCGTACTGGTAATTGCATTTCCACGCGGCGGTGCAGAGAAAATTGCTGTAGGCGTCGGTGTCAGCCAGTTCGTCCGGGAAGCTCAGTTCGTCGGGTTGCTGATCGGCGGTAACGCCAAACCAAAGGAAGATGGCCCCGTGTACTTCCTGCACGTTGTAGCTGCGCACACACTGCTGGCCGACCAGCGGACATTTGTCCACCGCAGGCACATCCTTCACTTCGCCGTTGCCCGCCACTTCCACGCCGTGATACCAGCAGGCGATACGATCGCCCAGATTCCAGCCCATCGACAGACGCGCGCCACGGTGCGGACAACGATCTTCCAGCGCCTGCACCTGGCCATCCTTGTTGCGCCAGACCACAATCTGTTCGCCCAGACGGGTGATCCCCACGGGCGCAGACTGAACTTCCCAGCTGGCCAGCACCGGGTACCAGAGGCCGCGCAGACCTTTATCAAGATAGTTTTGTACGGTAGTCGTCATCGCATTGCCCTCAGTAGCCGTTAACCTGTAAGAAAGCCTGGAAGCTGGCATCGCTCCATGGCTCGCCCTGCTGATCGTGCATACGTACCGCGTTCAGCCCGTTGACCAGTTCCGGCACGGTTTCAGCGCCCTGTTCGAAAAGGTCTTCCAGCGTGGAGATAAGCGTGATTTCCCAGTTTTCCGGTACGCGGCTGCGGGTCTGCCAGATCAGGTTCTGGTAATCACCGGGCTTATGGATGGCGCCGTTACCGCCCTCAGCCGGAGGGGTAAACTGACGGCTTTCCGGCAGCGCCGGGTTGAAGTTCAGACTTTCGCTCATGCCACTGTCTCCTCGACGAAGGTAATCTGGATCTGGTTTTCAAATACCCGAACCGGGTAACGATTGAGGTTACGTCCGCCAGGGCCGTGCAGGCACTGGCCGGTTTTGACATCGAAAACCGCCTCATGCAGCGGACATTCCACTTTACCGTCCTCGACGAAACCCTGACTCAGCAGCGCGTAAGCGTGCGGGCATACGTCTTCCAGCGCGAAATATTCGCCATCAATCAAATAAACGCCGATCTCTTTGCCCTCGACGTTACCGCTAAAAGGGAAATCTTCCTGTACTTGTTCTGCGTCACATACGCCTATCCAGCTCATCACGATCCTCCAGGCTTTTGTTTCATATATGAAACTCTGTTTCTTATTTAATACGGTCAATATAAAAGCGAAGAATGTTTCGTCAAGCGCGAATGTGACGAATTTGTTAATCAGTAGAGGTTTAATTAGCTAAGTGTGCAAGCGATCACGAAAAAATGCAGCGATATGAAATTTTCATTATTCAGGCGTGAATGAATACATTTTTTTGATGATCTTTTATTTTTTAAATAGAGATTGACTTCTTTTATTTTTATTCCTTAAAAATTATATGTGCGCATACCTCTGGTGTTTCACCTGTGAAACTTTAATTTAATTTATCTCATTAAAACAATGAGTTTCACAGGTGAATCATTTTAGTTACGTGACAATAACGTTCATAAAAAATATAAACAGACAGCACGATTAAGGCGGATTAAATGACGGCAAGATGGCAAGGCACGTTGGCACTTCTGGTGCTCATTATTATTTCCTACGTTGACCGCGTAAATATCTCGGTGATGATTTTAAACCCTGAATTTGCCGAACATTTTCAGCTAAATGAAAACAGAATGTTACAAGGAATGCTCATGACCTGCTTTTTGCTGGGTTATGGTTTTTCCGCTTTACTATTGACCCCAGTTATCGAAAGCAAATTACATTACCGACAGGGATTGTTAACCAGCATTGCGATATGGGCCGTGGTCTGCGCCATCTCGCCACTGCTGGGGTCGCTGATGGGCATGCTCATCGCCCGACTGATTTTGGGCATTGCCGAAGGCCCACTCTTTTCACTGAAAACACGCTTTATCAGCGATAACTTTAGCGCCGGGGAAATTGGTAAGCCCAACGCCATTACCGCGCTGGGCGTTTCACTGGGGCTGGCGGTAGGCTTTCCGCTGATCACCTGGCTGATGGCACACCTTGGCTGGGCGGGCTCATTTTATGCCCTCGCGGCGATCAATCTGGCGCTGGGTGGAGGGTTAATCTGGCGTTTCCTGCCGGCCCCTCAACATACGGAAAAGCGCCGAACGTCCGGGTTTGTGCAGACCTTTACGCTTGCCTGGCAGACGCCGCTTCTGGGCTGGATCCTGCTGGTTGAAATCGCCACGCTGAGTTATCTCTGGGGCAGCAGCGCCTGGCTTCCGGCCTGGCTGCGCGATGAACACCACTTCTCCCTGCACGCGACCGGCTTTCTCGCGGCTATCCCCTTTCTGCTGAGTCTTGGCTCAAAGTTTCTGGGCGGTGTGCTGCTCGACAAAATGCGCCCGGACAAGGCACCGCTGCTGTTTGTGGTGGGCGGGATCTTAACGGCGAGTTCCGTCGTCATGCTGATGCTGAGCCACCAGCCCGGCTGGCTGGCGCTGTTTATGCTCTCGGCCAATATTTTCTGGGGACTTCAGGGGGCGGCCATTCCGGCGGTTATCCAGCATCATGCGGTGCGGGAAGCCGTTGGCAGTGCCTACGGGATCATCAACGGGATTGGGAATATTTGCGCGGCGTTTATTCCGCTGCTGATGGGGATGGTGATGAAATCGGTGGGTTCAGTCAGCTCCGGTTTTTCGGTGCTGGTCGTCTCGCAGGTTATCACCCTGCTGGCAGGAGGCATGTTGCTGCTGCGCATGCGTCGCGCAGCAGCAATCCGGGCGTAAGGCTTATTCGCCTTTTTTCGCGGCCTGGATGTAGAGCATTTCCAGCGCGAGGGTGGCCGCTGCCAGAGCAGTGATCTCTGACTGGTCGTAAGCCGGAGCCACTTCCACCAAGTCCATACCCACGATGTTCAGATCCTTCAGGCCGCGCACCAGTTTGATGGCGCGGTCAGAGGTCAGGCCGCCGATCACCGGCGTGCCGGTGCCCGGGGCAAACGCCGGATCCAGACAGTCGATATCGAAGGTCAGGTAAACCGGCATATCGCCGACAATCTGTTTTACCTGAGCGATGATGTCATCCACGCCGCGATCGTTCACCTGGCCGGCATCCAGCACGGTGAAGCCATTGTCTTTATCAAACTCGGTACGGATACCGATCTGCACAGAGTGGTTTGGATCGATCAGACCTTCGTTTGGCGCGGTGAAGAACATGGTGCCATGGTCGAATTCACAGCCGTTCGCGTAGGTGTCGGTATGGGCATCAAAATGCACCAGCGCCATCTTACCGAAATGCTTCGCGTGAGCACGCAGCAGCGGCAGCGTGACGAAGTGGTCACCCCCGAAAGAGAGCATGCGTTTACCGGCAGCCAGCAGTTTTTCGGCATGGGCCTGCAGTTTTTCACTCATCTCGCGCGCGTCGCCAAAGGCGTACACCAGGTCACCGCAGTCAACCACGTTCAGGCGCTCGCGCATGTCGAAGTTCCACGGGAAGCGGTTGTGCTCCCAGGCCAGGTTAGTGGAGACCTGACGAATAGCTGCCGGACCATGACGGCCACCAGCACGGCCTGACGTGGCCATATCAAACGGCACGCCGGTGATCACCCAGTCAGCGTCACTGTCGTACGGCTGGAAGTTCATCGGGAGACGTAAAAAACCAAACGCGTTAGATACCAGAGAGTTATCGTACTGATGGCCTAAAGTGCTCATGTCCTGACCTCTTTAAAGTCGATACATTAAAAACAGATGAAAAAAAATCCCCTCCGCGTCGTTAAACCCGACGAGGAAGGGATTGATTTGTAAATCGCTTATTGGGGCGAATTATCGCCGCTAATTCATACGGGTTCAAGTGAGTATAGGCGAGGGTAGTGCCCCTTGCCCTCACGCCGCCCCTCTCCAACAGAGAGAGGCAGGTTTACTTACTCGTCTTCCAGATAGGTGTATCCGTAAAGACCCGCTTCAAACTCTTCCAGGAACTGCTGCTGCAGCGCATCGTCCAGACCGGTATTTTTCACCTGGTCACGGAACTGGGTCAGCAGCTTTTTCGGATCCAGCTGAACGTATTCGAGCATATCCGCCACGGTGTCCCCCTCGTCGGACAGCTCAACTTCCACGCTGCCGTCAGGGAAGACAAACACGTCAACCGCTTCGGTGTCACCGAACAGGTTATGCATGTTGCCGAGGATCTCCTGATAAGCACCGACCATGAAGAAGCCCAGCATCGGCGGGTTCTCCGGATCGTACTCTGGCATAGGCATCGTGGTCGCGATACCGTCGCCGTCGACGTAGTGATCGATAGCACCGTCGGAGTCGCAGGTGATGTCCAGCAGCACCGCACGACGTTCCGGGGCGTGGTTCAGCCCTTCCAGCGGCAGAACCGGGAACAGCTGATCGATACCCCAGGCATCCGGCATCGACTGGAACAGCGAGAAGTTGACGTACATTTTATCCGCCATGCGCTCCTGCAGTTCGTCAATAATCGGACGGTGAGCACGGTTGCTCGGATCCAGCTGCTGCTGTACGTCGTGGCACATGTTCAGATAAAGCTGCTCTGCCCATGCGCGTTCCTGCAGGCTGAACGTGCCCGATGAATACCCCACATGAATATCATGCAGATCCATCTGGCTGTCGTGCAGCCACTCGCGCAGCGAACGGCGGGTACCCGGCTCGTGCATCTCCTGCCAGGTCTCCCACATGCTTTGCAGCGCACGAGGCGCGTCCTCAGCCGGCGGGGTTACCTCGGAAATTTCACTGCGTTCAACGCCGATAATGTTCGATACCAGCACGGTGTGGTGTGCGGTAACCGCGCGGCCAGACTCGGTGATCACCGTTGGGTGCGGCAGGCCGTGCTCTTCACAGGCATCGCCAATCGCCCAGATGATGTTATTGGCATATTCGTTCAGGCCGTAGTTCACGGAGCAGTCGGACTGCGAGCGGGTACCTTCATAATCCACGCCCAGACCACCGCCCACGTCGAAGCACTGAATGTTTACGCCAAGCTTGTGCAGCTCAACGTAAAAACGTGCTGATTCGCGTACGCCGGTGGCGATGTCGCGAATGTTGGCCATCTGCGAGCCGAGGTGGAAGTGCAACAGCTGAATGCTGTCCAGACGACCACGCTCACGCAGAATCTCAACCAGCTGCAGAACCTGGGTCGCCGCGAGACCAAATTTGGATTTTTCGCCGCCTGAGGACTGCCACTTACCGGAGCCCTGCGACGCCAGACGCGCACGCACGCCCAGACGCGGGATAACGTTCAGACGCTCCGCCTCTTCCAGCACGATAGCGATCTCTGTCATCTTCTCGATAACCAGATAGACCTTGTGGCCCATCTTTTCGCCAATCAGCGCCAGACGAATGTATTCACGGTCTTTATAACCGTTACAGACGATCACCGAACGGGTCATGCCAGCATGTGCCAGCACGGCCATCAGCTCCGCTTTGGAACCCGCTTCCAGGCCCAGCGGTTCACCGGAGTGGATCAGGGATTCAATCACGCGGCGGTGCTGGTTCACCTTGATAGGGTAAACCAGGAAGTAATCGCCTTTATAGCCGTAAGATTCACGCGCGCGTTTAAACGCGGCGTTAATGGAACGCAGACGATGTTGCAGGATCTGCGGGAAGCAGAACAGTGCAGGCAAACGCTGGCCCTGCGCCTCGCGTGCTTTCACCAGTTTGGCGAGATCCACGCGCGCTTCAGGAACGTCAGGATCCGGGCAAACGCTGATATGGCCCAGTTCGTTGACGTCGTAGTAGTTATTGCCCCACCAGGCAATATTGTAAGTGCGCAGCATCTTGCTGGCTTCCTGGGAGCTCATCGCAACCTCCTGCATGGAACGTAGTACACCCTGTTCGCCCGCTGACGAAGGCGAAAGCGAAGACATGTCGTCAGACATAGCGAACCTCAACTCTTTGTATTAAGTGTAAAACAGTTGACTACTATCGCAGCGTTATACGGCGATAACAACCCATAAACGGATCCATTTCCCAGCAGACTATGCTGAAAACCAGACCGTGCGACCGGTTTCATATTCATATCATTGTAAACACGTGTCCGAACTTAATTATGACAACGTTCGGCGAAACCACGAGAAAACTCTTGTCTTAACAAGAGCGCCCTTGTTCAGTTTTCACAAAGCGTGACCGGCCCTGGAATCCTGAGAAGCCCCGAGATGGGTATAACATCGGCAGGTTTGCAGATTAGAAATGCGGGTTGCGGGAATCAAATACGCGCCAGAACGGCTGCGCTGAATTAGCGGAAAACACTGGTTCATTATCTCGTATCACCTCCACGGCCGCTCCTGCTGAAACGGACCACAAGCCAAAGCTAAAAGTTCACTGCTTAACCCGGCTGGAAGTGGCGACACGATGAGTTCATCGAGCGCTTATTGGTATGAGCCGCGCGCCGCGTTTTATACCGAGAACAGGGGTAAATTGCAAAAGATAAATGCGCGGGTTGCCAGCCCCGTCAGGAAAAATTTCCAGCAGCGAATTCAACTCAGTGAGAGGTTAGTCAAAAAAAACTGGAAATCGGGCGAAGAACTGACCTAAAATAGCCATCCAGATGTTAATCCATCCATACTGATTAACACTCAGACTGCCAGTGTCATTAACCTGCAGGCCTTGGTAGAATTATCTCCTTTGGCTATTCCACACAGCAGCTTGAGCTAAACAAATTCCTTTTAGGTGAAATAAAACATGGCAAAACACCTGTTTACGTCCGAGTCCGTATCAGAAGGACATCCAGATAAAATTGCTGACCAAATCTCCGATGCGGTGCTTGATGCGATCCTGACGCAGGATCCAAAAGCGCGCGTCGCGTGTGAAACCTACGTCAAAACCGGCATGGTTCTGGTTGGCGGTGAGATCACCACCAGCGCATGGGTGGATATCGAAGAGATCACCCGTAACACGGTTCGTGAGATCGGTTATGTCCATTCTGATATGGGCTTTGATGCCAACTCTTGCGCGGTACTGAGCGCAATTGGCAAACAGTCTCCGGACATCAACCAGGGCGTTGACCGTGCCGATCCGCTGGAACAGGGCGCGGGCGACCAGGGCCTGATGTTTGGTTATGCAACCAACGAAACTGACGTGCTGATGCCAGCGCCAGTGACCTACGCACACCGTCTGGTGCAGCGTCAGGCTGAAGTGCGCAAGAATGGCACCCTGCCGTGGCTGCGTCCTGATGCGAAAAGCCAGGTGACCTTCCAGTACGACGACGGCAAAATCGTCGGTATTGACGCGGTCGTTCTGTCTACTCAGCATTCCGAAGAGATCGACCAGAAATCCCTGCAGGAAGCAGTGATGGAAGAGATCATCAAGCCGGTTCTGCCAACTGAATGGCTGAGCTCCGCAACCAAATACTTCATCAACCCAACCGGACGCTTTGTTATCGGCGGCCCAATGGGTGACTGCGGTCTGACCGGCCGTAAAATCATCGTTGATACCTACGGCGGCATGGCACGTCACGGTGGCGGTGCCTTCTCCGGTAAAGATCCGTCTAAAGTTGACCGTTCTGCTGCGTATGCTGCGCGTTATGTTGCGAAAAACATCGTTGCTGCTGGCCTGGCTGACCGCTGTGAGATTCAGGTTTCCTACGCTATCGGCGTGGCTGAACCGACCTCCATCATGGTTGAAACCTTTGGTACCGAGAAAGTGCCATCCGAGCAACTGACGCTGCTAGTGCGCGAGTTCTTCGACCTGCGCCCATACGGTCTGATTCAGATGCTGGATCTGCTGCACCCAATCTACAAAGAAACCGCTGCATACGGTCACTTTGGTCGTGAACATTTCCCATGGGAAAAAACCGACAAAGCCGCTCTGCTGCGTGAAGCTGCCGGTCTGAAATAATCGACTGACAGCGAATGTTAAAAAAGGCCAGCCCCGTGCTGGCCTTTTGCTTTTGTCAGCCAGAGAGCCTGACATTGCGCTTTGCGTGAAACCGATTACACCCCACCCGATATACCCCGCTTTCAGAATAATCTCTTTGCATGATCGCATGTCTTATGCTGTTACATTTCCTTTCAGTTAAGTCTGAAATTCATTCAAACGCGATGCACATCAACTAATTTACCTCTATATTTTCAAAGCTTTAATTTTATTTACGGTTGCACACCAGTGTAACCGATTACACCAATGTGATTTATCTCACATATTTATACGGGTTGCTCACTTACCCTTAACATCGATAAAACTGATAACCCAACTGGAGGGCATAATGCCTGACAATAAAAAACAGGGGCGTACGTCCAATAAGGCGATGACATTTTTCGTCTGCTTCCTCGCCGCCCTGGCAGGATTACTTTTTGGCCTGGACATTGGCGTGATTGCCGGTGCGTTACCCTTTATCACTGAAGAGTTCCAGATAAGCGCTCACACCCAGGAGTGGGTAGTAAGTTCCATGATGTTTGGTGCGGCCGTGGGTGCCGTGGGCAGCGGCTGGCTCTCTTTCAGGCTGGGCCGCAAAAAGAGCCTGATGATCGGTGCAATCCTGTTTGTTGCCGGTTCGCTCTTCTCAGCAGCGGCTCCAAACGTTGAGGTATTGCTGCTTTCTCGCGTGCTGCTTGGTCTGGCCGTGGGTGTGGCGTCGTATACCGCCCCACTCTATCTCTCTGAAATCGCACCCGAGAAAATCCGTGGCAGTATGATTTCGATGTACCAGCTGATGATCACCATCGGCATCCTCGGAGCTTACCTTTCCGATACCGCGTTCAGCTACAGCGGCGCATGGCGCTGGATGCTTGGCGTGATCATTATCCCTGCCATTCTGCTGCTGATTGGCGTTTTCTTCCTGCCGGACAGCCCACGCTGGTTTGCAGCGAAGCGTCGTTTCGTCGATGCCGAACGCGTGCTGCTGCGACTGCGCGATACCAGCGCGGAAGCGAAAAACGAACTGGAAGAGATCCGCGAGAGCCTGAAGGTAAAACAGTCAGGCTGGGCGCTGTTTAAAGAAAACAGCAACTTCCGTCGTGCGGTATTCCTGGGCGTGCTCCTGCAGGTGATGCAGCAGTTCACCGGGATGAACGTCATCATGTACTACGCGCCAAAAATCTTTGAACTGGCGGGGTATACCAACACCACCGAGCAGATGTGGGGGACCGTCATCGTTGGGCTGACCAACGTTCTGGCGACCTTTATCGCTATCGGTCTGGTGGACCGCTGGGGCCGTAAGCCAACCCTGACGCTGGGCTTCCTGGTGATGGCCGCCGGTATGGGTGTTCTCGGCACGATGATGCACGTGGGGATTCACTCTCCAACCGCCCAGTATTTCGCAGTGGGCATGCTGCTGATGTTCATCGTCGGGTTTGCGATGAGCGCCGGTCCGCTGATTTGGGTGCTGTGCTCTGAAATCCAGCCGCTGAAAGGGCGTGATTTCGGTATCACCTGCTCCACCGCGACCAACTGGATTGCCAACATGATTGTCGGTGCGACGTTCCTGACCATGCTCAATACGCTGGGCAACGCGAACACCTTCTGGGTCTACTCCGGCCTGAACATCTTCTTTATTGTTCTGACGCTGTGGCTGGTTCCTGAAACCAAACACGTGTCACTGGAACATATTGAACGTAACCTGATGAAGGGTCGTCCACTGCGCGAGATTGGCGCACACGACTAATTCTCTGGCGGGAGGTGCCTCTTGCACCTCCCCGCTTCGCGCTTTATGCTCTGCCCCTATGAAAGCACCCCGTCTCCCCATCGCCCTTCAGCAAGCCGTTATGCGCAGCCTGCGGGAAAAACTCGCCCAGGCCAACCTGAAACTCGGCCGGAATTACCCTGAGCCGAAACTCGTCTATCAACAGCGTGGCACGGCGGCGGGCACAGCGTGGCTCGAATCTTATGAGATCCGTCTGAACCCGGTGCTGATGCTGGAAAATCAGCAGGCGTTTATTGAGGAAGTGGTGCCGCACGAGCTGGCGCACCTGCTGGTATGGAAACACTTTGGCCGCGTGGCACCCCACGGCAAAGAGTGGAAGTGGATGATGGAAGCCGTGCTGGGCGTTCCGGCACGCAGAACCCATCAGTTTGAACTTGAGTCGGTACGCCGCAATACCTTCCCCTACCGCTGCCAGTGTCAGCAGCATCAGCTTACCGTCCGCCGTCATAATCGCGTGGTGCGCGGCGAGGCCACCTACCGTTGCGTCAAATGTGGTGAACCGCTGGTCGCGGAATAACCAACTGAACTTTCAGGAACTTTCCTGATCTGACTGATTGCATACAGGAACAACATTCGTTACGTTGCGGGCTCGTTTTGACACGGAGTGTAAGATGTCCCGTAATTTTTCTCTCGCGGTCGCTTTTCTGGCGACAGCACTCTCCGGCCAGGCTCTGGCCGACGGTATTAACAGTTTCTCCCAGGCAAAAGCGGCAGGCGTAAAGGTCAACGCGGATGTTCCCGGTGATTTTTATTGCGGTTGTAAGATTAACTGGCAGGGTAAAAAAGGGATCGTTGATCTCGAATCCTGCGGCTATAAAGTGCGTAAGAATGAAAACCGCGCCAGCCGCATCGAGTGGGAACATGTGGTGCCGGCATGGCAGTTTGGCCACCAGCGTCAGTGCTGGCAGGATGGCGGTCGTAAAAATTGCGCCAAAGATCCGGTCTATCGCCAGATGGAAAGCGATATGCACAACCTGCAACCCGCGGTTGGCGAGGTGAATGGCGATCGCGGCAACTTTATGTACAGCCAGTGGAACGGCGGAGAGGGTCAGTACGGCCAGTGCGGCATGAAGGTTGATTTTAAAGAGAAAGTCGCTGAGCCCCCAGCCCGCGCGCGCGGCAGTATCGCCCGCACCTATTTCTATATGCGTGACCGTTACGACCTCAACCTTTCCCGCCAGCAGACGCAGCTGTTCAACGCATGGGACAAGCAATATCCGGTGACGGAATGGGAATGCCAGCGTGACGCGCGCATCGCGAAAGTTCAGGGTAATCACAACCCTTACGTCCAGCGGGCTTGCCAGGCGCAAAAGAGCTAACCTACACTAGCGGCAATTCGCTTACACCGCATGACATATGGAATTTCTGACTATGCGCATTCCTCGCATCTACCACCCTGAGCTGATTACCGTCGGCCGCGAAATTGCCCTCTCTGACGATGCCGCCAACCATGTTGGTCGCGTACTGCGCATGGGAGCAGGACAAGCTATTCAGCTGTTTGATGGTTCTAATCAGGTTTTCGACGCGGAAATTACGCGTGCTGATAAAAAAAGCGTGCACGTAACGATATTGCGCGGCGAAGTGGATGACCGTGAATCTCCGCTGCACATACACCTGGGACAGGTGATGTCGCGCGGAGAAAAGATGGAATTCACCATCCAGAAATCCATTGAACTGGGTGTAAGCCTCATTACGCCACTTTTTTCTGAGCGCTGTGGCGTTAAACTGGATGCGGAACGTCTGAATAAAAAGATCCAGCAGTGGCAGAAAATTGCCATTGCTGCCTGTGAACAGAGTGGCCGCAACCGTATTCCGGAGATCCGCCCGGCGATGGATCTGGAGGACTGGTGTGCTGAAGAGGAAAGCGGGCTGAAGCTCAATCTCCATCCACGCGCCAGCGCCAGCATCAATACGCTGCCGCTACCCGTTGAACGTGTTCGCCTGCTAATTGGTCCGGAAGGCGGCTTGTCCGCTGACGAAATTGCCATGACGGCGCGTTACCAGTTTACTGATATTCTGTTGGGACCTCGCGTTCTGCGTACTGAGACAACGGCACTCACAGCCATTACCGCGCTACAGGTGCGTTTTGGCGATCTGGGTTAACGCTAAGCCTGAGCCCTCAGGCTTTTAACGGAGATGAAAATGATCAAGCTCGGCATCGTGATGGATCCCATCGCAAACATTAACATCAAGAAAGATTCCAGCTTCGCGATGCTGCTGGAAGCGCAGCGTCGCGGCTATGAACTCCACTACATGGAGATGAACGATCTTTACCTGATCAACGGTGAAGCCCGCGCACGCACCCGCATCGTTAACGTCGAGCAGAATTACGACAAATGGTATGAATTCGGCACCGAGCAGGATATTGCCCTTGCCGACCTCAATGTCATTCTGATGCGTAAAGACCCTCCGTTCGACACCGAATACATCTACTGCACCTATATCCTTGAGCGCGCGGAAGAGAAAGGAACGCTGATCGTCAACAAACCCCAGAGCCTGCGCGACTGTAACGAGAAGCTCTACACCGCATGGTTCTCTGACCTGACGCCTGAAACGCTGGTGACCCGCAACAAGGCACAGCTGAAAGCGTTCTGGCAGAAACACGGCGACATCATCATGAAACCGCTGGACGGCATGGGTGGCGCATCTATTTTCCGCGTGAAAGAGAGCGACCCGAATATTGGGGTGATTGCCGAAACGCTGACCGAGCTGGGCACGCGTTACTGCATGGCACAAAACTACCTCCCGGCCATTAAAGATGGCGATAAACGCGTTCTGGTGGTGGATGGTGAACCGGTGCCGTATTGCCTCGCGCGTATCCCGCAGGGCGGCGAAACCCGCGGTAACCTGGCGGCCGGTGGCCGCGGTGAGCCGCGCCCGTTAAGTGAAAGCGACTGGGAAATTGCCCGCCGCGTTGGCCCGACACTGAAAGCCAAGGGCCTGATTTTTGTCGGCCTGGATATCATCGGCGATCGTCTGACCGAAGTGAACGTGACCAGCCCAACCTGTATTCGTGAAATCGAAGCGGAATTCCCGATTTCGATCACCGGAATGCTGATGGACGCCATCGAGAAACGTTTACAGAAATAACCTTTCAATACTATTAGTGACAGCACCCCGGTTTGTCCGCATACTGGGGCTGTCGCTTTTTAAACCAGGAAACAGTACCTCTGACAATGAATTTACAGCATCACTTTCTTATTGCCATGCCTGCTCTCCAGGATCCGATTTTTCGCCGCGCTGTGGTTTATATTTGTGAATACAATGAAGACGGCGCGATGGGCATTATCATCAACAAACCGCTGGAAAACCTGCAGGTTGAAGGGATTCTGGACAAGCTGAAAATTTCGGCTGAAGAGCGTCTGCCGGAAATCAGGCTTGATAAACCGGTGATGCTGGGCGGGCCACTCGCAGAGGATCGCGGTTTTATCCTGCATACGCCGCCGGTCTTCTCTTCCAGTATTCGCATCTCTGACAACACCGTCATTACGACCTCTCGCGACGTGCTCGAAACGCTGGGTACCGCTGAGCAGCCGTCGGAAGTGCTGGTGGCCCTGGGCTACTCCTCCTGGGAGAAAGGCCAGCTTGAGCAAGAGATCCTCGATAACGCCTGGCTGACCGCGCCTGCGGACATGAACATTCTGTTTAAAACCCCTATTGCCGATCGCTGGCGTGACGCCGCGAAACTGATCGGCATTGATATCCTGACTATGCCTGGCGTAGCGGGGCATGCCTGATGAGCGGAACACTTCTGGCCTTCGATTTTGGCACCAAAAGCATAGGCGTCGCCGTGGGTCAGCGAATCACGGGTACCGCACGCCCGCTCACGGCCCTGAAGGCCAGTGACGGCACACCGGACTGGAACCTCATCGAGCGCCTGCTAAAAGAGTGGCAGCCGGATGACGTCATCGTTGGGTTACCGCTGAACATGGATGGCACTGAACAACCGCTTACCGCCCGAGCGCGTAAGTTCGCCAATAAAATCCATGGCCGCTTTGGCGTCTCCGTGAAGCTCCACGACGAGCGTCTGAGCACCGTTGAAGCACGTGCAGGTCTTTTTGAACACGGCGGCTTCAGGGCTCTCAACAAAGGCAGCGTTGACTCCGCGTCCGCTGTCATCATTCTCGAAAGCTATTTCGAACAGGGTTATTGAGCGCCGGGGCCTGGAGTTGCCCCTGCGCCCGTCTTTCAGCCAGGCTCTGGTCAAAGTTCTGCATCCCCGCCTGCTGGCCGGTTTGAATAATACCGGGCAATTGCCACGTTTTTCCTTCGCGAATGAGATTCGCCGCCGCCGGAGTATTCACCAGCAGCTCATAAAGCGCCACGCGCCCGCCCTGCGCATCGGGGAGGAGCTTTTGCGCCAGCACCGCCCGCAGGCTGCCGGCCAGCTGATTGCGCACCGGATCTTTCTCCTGCGCCGGAAACGTATCGACCAGCCGCTCAATCGCCTGCGCTGCCCCGCGTGTATGCAGTGTCGCGAGCACCAGATGTCCGGTTTCTGCCGCCGTCAGCGCGAGGCGGATTGTTTCACTGTCGCGCAGCTCTCCCAGCAGTATGACATCAGGATCCTGGCGTAACGCCCCGCGCAGCGCGTCGGCAAATGACGGGCTGTGTTGGCCAATCTCGCGCTGCTGGATCAGGCACCGTTCGCTCTGGTACAGAAACTCCACCGGGTCTTCGAGCGTCAGAATATGCCCGTCAGTATGGTGATTAAGAAAATCCACCATCGCTGCCAGCGTAGTGGACTTACCGCTGCCGGTTGCCCCGGTGACCAGGATCAACCCGTTGTCACTGGATAACAGCTCAGGAACAACCCGGGGCACCCCCAACGCGGAGAGTTGCGGGCAGACCCCGGGCAACAGCCGCAGCGTCATTGAGACGCCGCTTGTCTGTTTAAACGCGCTTCCGCGCAGGCGCTGGTTGCCCGCCAGGGTGACGGCAAAATCCACCTGCCCGTTCGCCCACCACGTTCCCTGCTGTTCATCGTTGAGCCACGCCTTTAATAGCGTATCGACTTCGGGAGGCGGAAACGGCGCGGGTTCAAGACGACCTGCTCTGCGCCAGCGCGGTGGTGAATCACTGCACAGGTGTAGATCGGAGACATTATGCTTTACACTAAGGGCCACAATTTCTTCCACATCCATACAATACTCCTCGGAAAATGAACGACATTGCGCACAACCTGGCACAGGTCCGGGACAAAATCTCAGCTGCAGCAACACGTTGCGGCCGTGCTTCAGAAGAAATTACGTTACTTGCAGTGAGTAAAACCAAGCCTGCGAGCGCCATCGCAGATGCGATTGCGGCGGGTCAGCATGCGTTTGGTGAAAACTACGTGCAGGAGGGCGTGGATAAAATTCGCTTCTTCCAGGAACAGGGGAAGACGGATCTGCAATGGCACTTTATTGGCCCCTTGCAGTCGAACAAAAGCCGTCTGGTCGCTGAACATTTCGACTGGTGCCATACCATTGACCGTTTGCGTATTGCTTCGCGTCTGAACGACCAGCGCCCTGAAGCGTTACCGCCGCTGAATGTGCTGATTCAGGTCAACATCAGTGACGAAAACAGCAAGTCCGGTATAGCGCTGGAAGAACTGGATGCGCTGGCAGCAGACGTCGCGGCACTGCCGCGCTTAACCCTGCGCGGGTTAATGGCCATCCCGGCACCGGAGTCAAGTTATGAAAGGCAGTTTGCCGTGGCACAGCAAATGGCTGTAGCATTTGAGGCGCTTAAAGCGCGCTATGAAACGGTAGACACGCTTTCTCTGGGCATGTCGGATGATATGGAAGCCGCCATCGCGGCAGGCAGCACTATGGTACGCATCGGCACGGCAATTTTCGGTGCGCGCGATTACACCCAATAATAAGGAAACCTGAGGAACGCCATGAAGACGTTGACTTTCCTGCTTTCAACGGTCATTGAGCTGTATACGATGGCGCTGTTACTGCGCGTCTGGATGCAGTGGGCCCGCTGTGATTTTTACAATCCGTTCGCGCAGTTTGTCGTGAAAATCACGCAACCTATCGTAGGACCGCTGCGTCGCGTCATTCCGGCGATGGGCCCCATTGACAGTGCTTCTCTGCTGGTCGCGTTTATTCTGAGCGTTATCAAAGCGATTGTGCTGTTTATGGTTATCACCTTCCAGCCGATAATCTGGATTGCCGCTGTTCTGATCCTGATAAAAACCGTCGGTCTGCTGATCTTCTGGGTACTGCTGGTCATGGCGATCATGAGCTGGGTGAGCCAGGGCCGTAGCCCGGTGGAGTACGCGTTAATTCAGCTGGCTGAACCGCTGCTGCGTCCAATCCGTAACCTGCTTCCGTCTATGGGCGGCATCGATTTCTCTCCGATGATCCTAGTTCTGCTGCTGTACGTCGTGAATATGGGGATCGCTGAGCTGTTACAGTCCACGGGCGATATGCTGCTGCCGGGGCTGTGGATGGCGCTATGAGTGCAGTGAGCACCTGCGCTGACGGGCTGGTTTTACGGCTGTATATTCAGCCGAAAGCCAGCCGTGACAGTATTGTTGGACTGCATGGCGACGAGCTAAAAGTCGCCATCACTGCCCCACCGGTTGATGGCCAGGCGAATGCGCATCTGACCAAATATCTGGCAAAACAGTTTCGTGTCGCCAAAAGCCAGGTGATCATCGAGAAAGGTGAACTTGGGCGGCATAAACAGGTAAAAATTCTCAACCCGCAATCTATCCCGACGGAAGTCGCGGCGCTGACAGAGCAGGATTAAACCATGCAGAAAGTTGTTCTCGCTACCGGTAACGCCGGTAAAGTGCGCGAGCTGGCCTCGCTATTAAATGATTTTGGACTGGATGTCGTTGCACAGACCGAACTGGGTGTGGATTCCGCCGAAGAGACAGGGCTGACGTTTATCGAAAACGCGATCCTGAAAGCGCGCCATGCCGCACAGATTGCCGGTTTGCCCGCGATTGCCGACGACTCCGGTCTGGCGGTAGATGCCCTTGGCGGTGCGCCGGGTATCTACTCCGCACGCTATTCAGGTATCGATGCCACCGACCAGCAGAATCTGGAAAAGCTGCTTGTCGCGCTGAAAGACGTGCCAGATGATAAACGCCAGGCTCAGTTCCACTGCGTACTGGTCTATCTGCGTCATGCCGAAGACCCTACACCAGTCGTCTGCCACGGCAGCTGGCCGGGTGTGATTACCCGTGAAGCGGCAGGCAGTGGTGGCTTTGGCTACGACCCGGTTTTCTTTGTCCCGTCTGAGGGCAAAACCGCTGCGGAACTGTCCCGCGAAGAGAAAAGCGCGATTTCCCACCGTGGACGCGCCCTGAAACTGTTACTGGAAGCACTGCGTAATGGCTAATTTGCCGCCTCTGAGTCTTTATATTCACATCCCGTGGTGCGTGCAGAAATGCCCGTACTGCGATTTCAACTCGCACGCGCTGAAAGGTGAAGTGCCGCATGATGACTACGTTGCGCATCTGCTGGCCGACCTCGATGCCGATGTACCTTACGCACAGGGACGTGAAGTTAAGACCATTTTCATTGGTGGCGGTACGCCGAGCCTGCTTTCTGGCCCGGCGATGCAAACGCTGCTGGACGGCGTGCGTGCGCGCCTGAACCTGGCCGCGGATGCTGAAATAACAATGGAAGCCAACCCCGGCACCGTTGAAGCCGACCGTTTTGTCGATTATCAACGTGCAGGCGTAAACCGCATCTCGATCGGTGTCCAGAGCTTTAGCGAGCCGAAGCTGAAACGTCTGGGGCGCATTCACGGCCCGGAAGAGGCAAAGCGCGCGGCAAACCTGGCCACTGGCTTAGGCCTGCGCAGCTTTAACCTGGATTTGATGCACGGCCTGCCGGACCAGTCGCTGGAGGAAGCGCTGGACGATCTGCGTCAGGCGATCGCGCTTAACCCACCGCATCTCTCCTGGTATCAGTTGACTATTGAGCCAAACACGCTGTTTGGTTCCCGTCCGCCGGTGCTGCCGGATGATGACGCCCTGTGGGATATCTTTGAGCAAGGTCATCAGCTTTTGACCGCGGCAGGGTATCAGCAATACGAAACCTCCGCATACGCGAAGCCGGGTTACCAGTGTCAGCACAACCTGAACTACTGGCGCTTTGGTGATTATCTGGGGATTGGCTGTGGCGCACACGGTAAAGTGACCTTCCCTGACGGGCGCATCCTGCGTACCGCCAAAACGCGTCATCCGCGTGGTTACATGGAAGGCCGCTACCTTGAACGTCAGCATGATGTTGAGGCGGCGGATAAACCGTTTGAGTTCTTTATGAACCGCTTCCGCTTGCTGGAACCCGCACCACGTGCGGAGTTTGCGCGTTATACCGGATTGCCGGAAGCCACGATTCGTCCGCAGATTGACGAGGCGCTGGCGCAGGGATATCTCACCGAGTGTGAGGATTACTGGCAAATCACCGAGCACGGCAAACTGTTTTTAAACTCCCTGCTTGAGTTGTTCCTCGCAGATGATTCCTGAAGGCTTATTCAGGATTTTGCACCCCATTCTGCCGGCTGAGGAAAAGGCTGGCAGAGTGTGGGGATGGATATTACTCGTACTTATGCAAAACAGCTCAAACGGGAGCTGACAAAAGAAGAAAGACGGCTTTGGTATCTACTGCGCAGCCGCCGCTTCGAAAATTATAAATTTCGTCGACAACATCCTGTAGATCACTACATTCTGGATTTCGCCTGCTGTGCGGCTCATCTGGCTATTGAACTGGATGGCGGGCAACATGATGAAAAGCAGGAATACGATCGTCAAAGAACGTGCTGGCTTAACGAGAAAGGCTGGTATGTCATTCGATTTTGGAACAACGAACTCTGGAATAACGAAGAAGCGGTGTTAGAAAAGATCCTTGAAACACTGCAAATGCTGCAACCCTCACCCCGGCCCTCTCCCTGAAAGGGAGAGGGCGCAAACCATCCCCTCGCCCCTTTGGGGAGAGGGTTAGGGTGAGGGGAAATTACTTCAGCGTTCCCACCAGCGCCTTGCGGCTATCTTCCAGCGACACCACGCGCTTACAGACGTCTTTGCCGAACTGCTGGAAATCGTCTTCCTGGTTCTTCCACTCGTTCTGAATCGAGGTCTGCAGCCCACCCAAACTACCGAGCACGCCCTGCAGTGGGTTACCGCCGCCTTTCAGCACCGCTTTAGCCCCCATCTCGTTAATACTGTCCTGCAGGATGCCACCCATTGCCTGGTTCACCAGCTGCTGACCGTCGGCACGAACCTGATCGATTGCCTTGTAATGGAACGTCAGGCCGTCGGAGCGATGCTCAATAATGCGGTTCATCTGCTCTTTCAGCTGTTTGTCGAGCTTCGTCAGGCGGGTGCGCATGTTACTGCTCTCTCCCACCTCTTTGGTGATGATCTTATCCAGCGCGACGCGGCTCTTCTCTACGCGCGTCAGGGCACCTTCATCAATCCACGGCAGCGCGGTACGCAAATCGGCCTGGTAGTCTTTCGCCTGCTCACGCTGAGCGGGGGTCAGGTTGTACTGTTTACCGTTAAATGTGACGTTCCCGTCCGGCGTAATCACCAGATGACCGTTCTCGCCTTTGACCTGCACGGTTTGCGGGCTTAACACCACGTCATCACGCGGGGTGACGCTACATTTATACTCCGCATGAGCGGTGAATCCGGTTGCCATTAAGGCAACAGCCAGCAACGTTTTGCGCATCTTAAACACTCCCTCAGACAAAATGGGCCAGCTAATGCTGGCCCCTTACTGCTTAATTAGTCCCACCAAACGTCAAAAAGTTCGCTGACGCGGACATCTTCCAGTTTGTGGTCTTCAAGCCATTTGCGCACAAGCGCCTGATGTTCTTCGGTGCATTTACCGACTTCCTGGGTGCAGATCAGACCTTCCCATGCCAGGTAACCGCTACCATCAAAGGCCAGCTTGTTTGGCTCGATCACTTCATTAATGAACGCATCTACGTCCTGATCGATCTGGTCTACGCTGGTGCCTTCCGGGAAACGCCACGCAACGGAGAAGCCCACTTCCTGGAATTCTTCGATGTGCATTTTTTTACGCAGACGACGGCTACGATTCTTTGCCATTATTTCACCCTCTCGAACATTAAGTCCCATACGCCGTGACCAAGACGATGGCCACGCTGTTCAAATTTTGTCACCGGACGTGAATCCGGACGCGGTACATAGTCGTTGCTTGCAGACTGGTTTTTATACCCGTCCAGAGACGACATGACTTCCAGCATATGTTCCGCATAAGGTTCCCAGTCGGTCGCCATATGGAAGACACCGCCCAGTTTCAGCTTACTTTTTACCAGCTCAGCAAACGGCGCCTGAACGATACGGCGTTTATTATGCCGTGCTTTGTGCCACGGGTCAGGGAAAAAGAGCTGAACCATGGTCAAAGAATTGTCAGGAATCATTTTGTGCAGCACTTCAACCGCGTCGTGACACATAACGCGCAGGTTCTCAACGCCCTCTTCATGAGCCGTTGCCAGACATGCGCCTACGCCTGGTGAGTGCACCTCAATGCCGAGGAAATTTTGCTCCGGGCGCGCGTGGGCCATGGTAACCAGTGAAGACCCCATACCGAAGCCAATCTCCAGTGTTACCGGCGCGTCGCGACCAAACAGCTCGGTAAAGTCCAGAGGCTGCTCGCTGAACTCAACGCCCATCACCGGCCAGTAGTTGTCCAGCGCATGTTGCTGCCCTTTGGTCAGGCGACCCTGACGGCGGACAAAGCTGCGAATACGGCGCAGCGGGCGACCGTTTTCATCAAATTCCGGTGAAATGACGTCGTTTTTCATAAAAGAGTTGTCTGCTTGTGAGAATGTTCGGGAAACGGGCATTATCCAAAGTTAAGGCTTCTATGCAAGCATGGGAAAGATCCGGTTTACAGCAGATTGACGCTGTGCTGCAATCGGCGTCCCTGATTATACGAATCGATGACCATGCAAGCCTCTCAATTTTCAGCCCAGGTGCTGGACTGGTACGACAAATACGGGCGTAAAACCCTGCCCTGGCAAATTGAAAAAACGCCTTACAAAGTATGGCTC
This sequence comes from Enterobacter sp. SORGH_AS_0287, assembly GCF_031453695.1. Classification (NCBI taxonomy): domain Bacteria; kingdom Pseudomonadati; phylum Pseudomonadota; class Gammaproteobacteria; order Enterobacterales; family Enterobacteriaceae; genus Enterobacter; species Enterobacter sp. SORGH_AS_0287. The sequence continues at coordinate 4,372,744 of NZ_JAVIZW010000001.1, read as the reverse complement.
TCCGAAGTGATGTTGCAACAAACGCAGGTCGCTACGGTGATTCCCTACTTCGAGCGCTTTATGGCACGTTTCCCAACGGTGACCGACCTGGCCAATGCGCCATTAGACGAGGTGTTGCACCTGTGGACCGGTCTCGGTTACTACGCCCGTGCGCGCAATTTGCATAAAGCCGCGCAGCAGGTGGCGACCCGACACCACGGCACATTTCCGGAAACCTTCGATGAAGTGGCTGATTTGCCCGGCGTCGGACGTTCAACCGCAGGCGCGATCCTCTCCCTGTCTTTAGGTAAACATTTCCCGATCCTCGACGGCAACGTGAAGCGCGTCCTCGCACGATGCTATGCCGTTGACGGCTGGCCGGGAAAAAAAGAGGTCGAAAAACGGCTGTGGGAGATCAGCGAAGCGGTTACCCCGGCAAAAGGCGTGGAGCGCTTTAACCAGGCGATGATGGACCTGGGGGCCATGGTCTGCACGCGATCAAAACCGAAATGCGAACTTTGCCCGGTTAATAATCTCTGCGTGGCTTATGCGAACCACGCATGGGCGCAGTATCCGGGCAAAAAGCCAAAGCAGACGCTGCCAGAGCGCACCGGCTACATGCTGTTGATGCAGCATGGCGAAGGCGTCTTTCTGGCGCAGCGGCCGCCGAGCGGCCTGTGGGGTGGTCTATACTGCTTCCCACAGTTTGAAGATGAAGAATTGTTACGGGAATGGCTTAAACAGCGCGGCATCGCTGCCGATAACCTGACGCAGCTGACCGCGTTTCGTCATACCTTTAGCCATTTCCATCTGGATATTGTACCGATGTGGCTTCCCGTGTCCTCAATCACCGCCTGCATGGATGAAGGAGCGGCTCTCTGGTATAACTTAGCGCAACCGCCATCAGTCGGGCTGGCGGCTCCCGTGGAGCGCCTGTTACAGCAATTACGTGCCGGTGCAATGGTTTAGCATCAGCCACCAACAGAGGAATGAGTATGGCCAGAACTATTTTTTGTACTTTCCTGCAGCGTGACGCTGAAGGCCAGGATTTCCAGCTTTATCCGGGCGAACTGGGTAAGCGCATCTATAACGAAATTTCCAAAGAAGCCTGGGGACAGTGGCAGAAAAAACAGACCATGCTGATCAACGAGAAGAAACTCAGCATGATGAACCCGGAGCACCGCAAGCTGCTTGAGCAGGAGATGGTGAACTTCCTGTTCGAAGGCAAAGACGTCCACATCGAAGGCTATACGCCGCCGGAACAATAACAGCGTGCGGGGGCAACTCCGCCGTACAAGCAAACACAACACGCACTCCCGGAATGATGAAAAAATTTTTAGCGCTAGCCCTTGTTGCGCCGTTGCTTGTCTCTTGTTCTTCCAAAAAAGGCGATGATTACAACGAAGCCTGGATAAAGGACACCAACGGTTTTGACATTTTAATGGGGCAGTTTGCCCATAACATCGAAAATATATGGGGATTTAACGAAGTTCTTATTGCCGGACCTAAGGACTACGTTAAGTACACCGACGCCTATCAGACCCGTAGCCACATCAACTTTGATGAGGGGACTATCACGGTTGAAACCATCGCAGGCACCGAACCTGCCGCACGGTTACGTCAGGCGATCGTGAAAACCTTACTGATGGGTGATGATCCAGGCTCAATCGATCTCTACTCCGACGCCGATGACATCACCATCTCCAAAGAACCGTTCCTGTACGGCCAGGTTGTCGATCAGACCGGACAGGCCATTCGCTGGGAAGGGCGTGCCACAAAATTTGCCGATTATCTGCTGCAGACGCGCCTGAAAAGCCGCTCTAACGGCCTGAAGATCATCTACAGCGTCACCATTAACCTCGTGCCGAACCACCTCGACAAACGTGCGCATAAGTACATTGGCATGGTGCGTCAGGCCTCGCGTAAGTACGGCGTGGATGAGTCGCTGATCCTGGCGATCATGCAGACCGAATCGTCGTTTAACCCGTACGCGGTAAGCCGTTCCGACGCGCTGGGACTGATGCAGGTCGTGCAGCACAGCGCAGGTAAAGACGTCTTCCGCGCTCAGGGGAAATCCGGTACGCCGAGCCGCAGTTATCTGTTCGATCCGCAAAGCAACATTGATACCGGTACCGCCTACCTGGCGATGCTCAACAATGTCTACCTGGGGGGAATTGATAACCCGACATCACGTCGCTATGCGGTGATCACCGCGTATAACGGCGGGGCGGGCAGCGTCCTGCGCGTCTTCTCGAGTGACAAAGTGCAGGCGGCGAATATCATCAACAGTATGGCGCCGGGGGATGTCTATTCCACGCTCACCACCCGACACCCGTCTGCGGAATCGCGTCGTTATTTGTATAAAGTGAACACGGCGCAAAAAAACTACCGTCGACGCTAAACCCTTTACCCTGCCCTCTTCCTGTGGGAGAGGGCCAGGGTGAGGACATCAGACCGCTCCCTCCCCGCTCCCACCCATACGAAAATGTTATTTGCATCACAATCCAAACTGCAAATTAATGTGGATTGCATTTTTTTGCGGGAGGTAACAAAACATAACCTCGCCTGCTGATAGAATTGCATCAAATAACAACCCTGAATGTTCCTATAACAACATATCTCCCGCTCACTTGTGAGGAAAGTAACATGAACCTTAAGCTGCAGCTTAAAATATTGTCGTTTCTGCAGTTCTGCCTGTGGGGTAGCTGGCTGACTACACTCGGCTCCTATATGTTTGTGACGCTCAAGTTCGATGGTGCGTCTATCGGTGCCGTCTACAGCTCGCTCGGCATTGCGGCTGTCTTTATGCCAACGCTGCTGGGGATCGTGGCGGATAAATGGTTAAGTGCGAAATGGCTGTACATGCTTTGCCATCTGGTGGGTGCGGGGACGCTGTTTATGGCAGCCCAGGTCACCACGCCGGGGGCGATGTTCATGGTGATCCTGTTTAACTCGCTAGCCTACATGCCAACGCTTGGCCTGATCAACACCATCTCCTACTACCGCCTGAAATCTGCCGGTATGGAAATCGTCACCGATTTCCCGCCAATCCGTATCTGGGGCACCATCGGCTTTATCATGGCAATGTGGGGCGTGAGCTTCGCAGGCTTCGAACTGAGCCATATGCAGCTCTACATCGGGGCGGCACTCTCCGTGGTGCTGGCGCTGTTCACCCTGACCCTGCCGCATATTCCGGTGTCTAACCAGCAGAAAAACCAAAGCTGGAGCACCATGCTCGGTCTGGACGCCTTTGCGCTGTTTAAAAACAAACGCATGGCGATCTTCTTTATCTTCTCCATGCTGCTGGGTGCGGAACTGCAGATCACCAACATGTTCGGCAACACCTTCCTGCACAGCTTCGACAATAACCCGCTGTTCTCTGGCAGCTTTATCGTTGAACATGCGTCAGTGATGATGTCCATCTCTCAGATCTCTGAGACGCTGTTCATCCTGACCATCCCGTTCTTCCTGAGCCGCTACGGCATCAAGAACGTCATGCTGATCAGTATCGCTGCATGGATGTTGCGCTTCGGTCTGTTTGCCTACGGCGACCCAAGCCCGTTCGGTACCGTGCTGCTGGTTCTGTCGATGATTGTTTACGGCTGCGCCTTCGACTTCTTCAACATCTCTGGTTCGGTGTTTGTGGAAAAAGAGGTGAAACCTGAAATTCGCGCCAGTGCTCAGGGTATGTTCCTGATGATGACCAACGGCTTCGGCTGTATTCTGGGCGGTGTGGTGAGCGGTAAAGTGGTTGAGATGTACACCACTAACGGCATCACCAACTGGCAGCCCGTGTGGCTTATCTTCGCCGCATACTCGTTGGTACTGTTCTTCGCGTTTATCGCACTGTTCAAGTACAAGCACGTACGCGAACCGCACGCTGCGCAGCCTATCGCGCATTAATGATTATCCCCTCTCCTTTCAGGAGAGGGGTAATTTCGCCAGCACCCATCCTACCGACAATAAATCCGCACTGCCCCCCGGGCTTAAATTCCGTTCAATGAGCGCATTGTCCATCTGTATTAACGCATCACGATCCCAGCCACGCGTCAGTAATGCCCGCGCATAACCCTGCACATAACGCAGCCCTTCCATACCGCCGCGCGACACCAGATTACTGTCCTGATTCATCGCCATCAGGCGCAGCAGCAGGTCATGCAGCGCGTGCCCGTTCCATTGCGCCAGCGCTGCACGCACCGTGGCAAAACCGCTTTCCGCTTCGCCCCGCGCGCCGGTTAACCCATACCGCTGAAACTGCCGCTCCCCTGCCGTCGACTGTCCACTGCGCGCTGCCAGCTCACGCGCCACCAGCCCGCGACAGAGGTGACTCACCTCACTACAGAGGCTCTCAGCCGTGGCGTGTTTCACACGTCCGGCGGCAAAGCACAGCAAACCAAGGGCAAAAATGCCGCCTTTATGCGTGTTCACCCCGCACGTTGCAGCGTACATTGCCTGTTCACAGGCAATGCCCATCGGGCGAATGATCCGTATTTGTTCCGCCGCGGGTTTATCCGCATGGGTATGACCCAGCTCTGCAAAGCGCGCAAACCACGGGGTGATAGCCGCAATACTGCGGGCAAACAGCGCATGGTCCATATCGCGGTGTGCACCGTTGTTGAGCTTATCGACCAGACCCGGCTTGGGCGTCAACGCCAGCTCCTGCCATAACGCCTCTTCGGCGAGCCCTGGCACATCGCATGGCTGCGGGTTAGTCGCGAGCAAACCAGTCATCGATCATCTTCTCCACGCGAGCCACCACCTGCTCTACAGGATGCTTACGCGAACGGGAACAGGCGTGGGCAGGCTCATCACATACCAGACAGCGCCGGAGGTGTGCCCCTAAAGACTGGCGCCCCACATGCCCCTGTGCCGGGCAGATCACATCCAAATCCCACAGCCTGCCGAGCGGGTGAGTCTGCTCCAGATCCGTACAGTGCGCTTTGATTTCCGCCGCCGGATGCGCCACGCACCAGATTGCTTCTGGCCCGGTGGGCAGCCACAGCACCTGGCGGTCCAGCACCTGCCAGCGGTTTTCCCACAGCAGCTGGTCGCACATCTGCAATGCCACGCCCATCGTATTGCGATAGCGCAGGCTGTCTTTGATCTCCCCGGGGGTGACGAGCGTGAGAGAAATCACCGGTTGTTGATAGTGCGTGAGCCAGTCAGTCTGGCGTGCTGCACGGCGCTCTTTCGCCGCCAGCAGCTCCTCCAGGCTGACACCCGCCCGCACGGGTGTCGCTACAGTCATCATTACTCCTTCACCTGTCGAACGGTGTCGATGACGCTGCCGTCGCGGTAGCGGATCACACCAACGATTTTGTCGGTAAACTCAATGGGTTTTGGTACGCCGGTCAGTGATATCGCCCGCTCGAAAAGCGCGTTGATATCGACAACGTTGAGACCTGCGGCAAGCAGTCGTTCGCGGATTTCCGGGCGTGCCGGGTTAACCGCGATGCCGTGATCGGTAACCAGCACGTCGATGCTCTCCCCGGGCGTCAGCCGGGTGGTCACCCGCTTCACGACGGTTGGAATACGGCTACGCAGCAGGGGGGCGACCACGATGGTCAGGTTCGCCGCCGCGGCCACATCACAATGTCCGCCGGATGCCCCACGCATTACGCCGTCAGAGCCGGTAATAACATTGACGTTAAAATCGACGTCAATTTCCAGGGCGCTGAGGATCACCACATCAAGCTGGTCGCAGCTTGCTGCCTTGCTGCCGGGGTTGGCATAAACGTTGGTGGAGATCTCCACATGATTCGGATTTCGTGCCAGCGAGGCCGCAGCCTCGCCGTCGAAACACTGGGTATCGAGCAGCTTTTCGATCAGGCCTTTCTCGTGCAGATCCACCAGGCTGCCGGTAATGCCCCCGAGCGCGAAGCGCGCCTTCACGCCGCTGCGCTCCATTTTCTCCTCCATAAAGCGGGTACAGGCGGTAGCCGCCGCACCGGAGCCGGTCTGCATGGAAAAACCGGGTTTGAAATAGCCTGAATGTTCAATCACATCCGCCGCGTAGCGGGCAATCATCAGCTCACGCGGATTACTGGTCACGCGAGCTGCACCGACGCTGATTTTCGCCGGGTCACCCACGCTCTCCACCTGCACAATGTAATCCACCTGATCCTGCACCAGGCTGGCGGGCATATTCGGGAACGGCACCAGTTCTTCGGTCAGCAGCACCACCTTGCGGGCGAAATGCGCGTCCACCATTGCATAGCCAAGCGAGCCGCAGCACGATTTCCCGCGCGTGCCGTTGGCGTTGCCAAATTCATCGCTGCACGGCACGCCAAGAAACGCCACGTCGATATTCAGCTCACCGTCCTGCAACAGCTTCACGCGCCCGCCGTGGGAGTGAATTTGTACCGGCTCGGCCATCAACCCGTGTGAGATAGCGTCTGCCAGCTTGCCCCGCATACCGGAGGTATAAATCCGGGTGATAACGCCGCTTTCGATGTGTTCGATCAGCGCGTCGTTACAGGTCATCAGCGAGCTGGAAGCCAGCGTCAGGTTTTTAAAGCCCATACGCGCAAGCAGCGCCACGACGGTATTGATCACCCGGTCGCCTTCGCGAAACGCGTGGTGGAAGGAGACGGTCATCCCGTCCTGTAACCCGCTGCGTAACACCGCCTCTTCGACCGAAGCACAGAGCTTACGGGTGTGTTTTTCGTCAGGGCTGTTCAGCCATGGCGTTGCGCTGTGGGCGGTATCAAACGGTTTTAAGTCCCGCAGATGGGGGAAATTCACATGGAGAAGTTCTGTCTGATTCATTGTGTAATCCTTAACGACGCACGCCGGAGGCCGCCGCGCGTTCCAGCACCATCTGCGCGTGGTTAATAATAGGGGCATCGACCATTTTGCCGTTGAGCGACACGACGCCCAGGCCGTTACGCTCCCCCTCTTCTGCCGCTTCAATCACCCGTTTCGCGTGATCCACTTCCTGCTGGGTTGGGGCATAGGCGTTATGTAACAGGTCAATCTGACGTGGGTTAATCAGCGATTTACCGTTAAAGCCCATCTTGCGGATCAAATCGACCTCACGCAGGAAGCCGGCTTCATCGTTAACGTCCGACCACACCACGTCGAAAGCGTCGATACCCGCGGCGCGGGCGGCGTGCAGCACGGCACAGCGGGCATAAAACAGCTCAGTGCCATCCCCGCGTTCCGTCTGCATGTCCATCACATAATCAAAGGCGGCCAGCGCGATCCCGATTAAGCGCGGAGAACTGCGGGCAATGGCCACGGCGTTAATCACCCCAATCGCCGACTCAATAGCCGCCATGACGCGGGTCGAGCCCGGCTCGCGCCCGCATTCACGCTCAATACGCGCCAGATGCCCTTCCAGCTCATCGATATCCTCTGGGGTGTCGGTTTTCGGCAATCGAATCACGTCCACCCCTGCCCGCACGGCGGCTTCCAGATCCAGCAAGCCAAACGGCGTGCTCAGCGGGTTAATGCGCACCACGGTTTCGATATCCTGATACATCGGGTGCTGCAGGGCATGAAACACCAGCATGCGCGCGGTATCCTTCTCGCGCAGGGCGACGGCGTCTTCAAGGTCAAACATGATGGAGTCCGGGCGGTAGATAAATGCCGTAGAGAGCATGGCGGCGTTTGCGCCCGGCAGGAACAGCATACTGCGGCGGAGTTTGCTCATTTCAGCGCCCCCCAGTTAAGTGTTGGCTCATCGGCTGCGCGCAGGAGCGCGCTTTGCAGGCGGGCGCGGATCACACAGTCCAGCGCCCCTTTGTCTTCAACAATAATTAATCCCTGGTGCACGTTCATGGCGCGCAATGTGTCGTTAACGACCTGGCGAATATGTTCGCCAAACTGCTTAATCACTTCACTGTGGATGATAATTTCCAGCTCACCCTGAGCGGGGGCAATTTTTACCATCAGGTCGCTGGACTCCTGTGTACCGGCCAGCGCCTCCCTTACAATTTTCATGATAAATTCCTGATAGTTATGCGACTTCCGCACTCGCACGGTAATGCGTTTCGAGGTGCGCGAAGGTGGAGTCCGGGACAATCTCCCGGATCCGGGAAAACTGCTGTGTCTTAAGCAAGCGGCGGACTTCCGACGCGGAAATAGCGTTGCCGGTGACCTTGATGCGCGGCATTTCCACCACGTCAATCTGTGAGGCCAGCAGGTCGTGCAGGGTCTGGTTGTACTGACGGGTGATATCGCAAAACGGCTCCGAACCGATAAAGCGATGCGTAATACCCAGCGCCGGGGCGATGAAGTCCCGGAAGATCAGCACATCGATTTCGCTCCACGCCTGCTGTACTTTGCCGGTCTCTTTCAGGAAGTAGGCCGGGAACGTGGCGCGGGAGATGATGTACTGCGATCCTTCATGCACAATCACGTTCGGCAGATGCGCCACGCCCGCCCGTACCATCTCTAGCCGGGCGCTGAACGGGAAGAACGAGGCATCCTCGCGCACCACAAACAGATGCAGCGCATCGCACTGCCCCGCGGCCTGCTCGACCAGATGCCGGTGGCCGAGGGTAAACGGATTCGCATTCATCACGATCGCGCCAATCTTCTTCCCGGCCTTGCGCTGACACTTGAGCGCGCGGCAGTAGCGCTGGATCCCCTGCGGGGTGTTCTCCATCAGCACCGCGTTGTTCCCGCTCTGGGCAATCGGCCAGAAGCCGCTGCGGCCAAAGCGCTCCTTGTTGCACGGACGGGTGCAGAGGAAGAGGTGAAAATGGCCGCGCTCCAGCGCCGCATTTTCCACCTCTGCCAGTAACCGTGCGCTGAGGTTCTCCCCACGAAGCTGCTCGTTTACCGCCACGCACTTGATGACGTTAGCGGCAAGCCCGGCACAACCCACCAGCTGCGTGCCGGACCAGGCTTCGACAAACAGCGTGATGTCGTTGTCCAGGCCAAGGCCGCTGTCTGCCAGCAGGTAACGGATCTGGCTTAAGCGTTCCGGGTGTTTCGCCACAAGGGTGTGGCGAAAATCAATAGTGGGTTGACTGTTCATGCCGTTCTACTCAGTGTGCTGCCGCAAGCCCGGTGGCGGGCGCTTCCATGATCACATTGCTCAGATGACCGATATGCTCGATCTCAACCTCAATGCGATCGCCCTCTTTCATGAACAGCGGCGGGTTGCGCTTTTTGCCCACGCCGCCAGGGGAGCCGGTGATGATCACATCGCCCGGGCTGAGGCGGGTAAAGGTGCTGATGTATTCGATAAGCTCCGCGACCTTGTGGATCATGCTGCTGGTGTTGTCTTCCTGCACCATACGGCCGTTAAGCCAGGTGCGGATCGCCAGCTGGTGCGGGTCCGGGATCTCATCAGCCGTCGCCATCCACGGGCCAAACGCTCCGGTCTGACGCCAGTTCTTGCCTGCCGTAAACCAGGTGTGCTGCCAGTCGCGGGCGGAGCCGTCCATATAGCAGCTGTAACCCGCCACATGGCGCAGCGCCTCATCACGGCTGATGTTCTCTCCGGCTTTGCCGATAATGACCGCCAGCTCTCCTTCGTAGTCGAATTCACTGGAATGGCGCGGCTTCAGCACCGGTTCGTTATGGCCGGTCTGTGAATCCGGGAAGCGGACAAACAGCGTCGGCGCCGGGTTGTGCTGGTCAAACTCTTTGCGTTTGTCGGCGTAGTTCATGCCCACGCAGAGGATTTTTTCCGGCTGCTCAATCACCGGTAAGAAGGTGATGGCATTCAGAGGGACATCCACGGCGTCGTTGAGATAACGGGTGGCCTCGGCCAGCCCGTTGCCCTGCAGCAGCGCTTTGAGGTCGCTGTAGCGGTCGCCGAGACGGCGACCTAAATCAATCACACCTTCGGCCTGAACGATGCCGTAGCTGCGTGTTCCCTGGTATAAAAAGCTTGCGAGTTTCATTGTTCTTTCCTGAAAACTTAAACGAGGAAGTTGCCCAGTATCAGCAGAGAGATGGAGACGTTAATCGCGCCGCCAATACGGGTAGCAATCTGGGCGAAGGGCATCAGGCTCATACGGTTGCCTGCAGTCAGAATCGCCACGTCACCGGTACCGCCCTGGCCGCTCTGGCAGCAGGAGACGATGGCGACATCAATCGGGTGCATGCCAATCTTTTTGCCCACGAAGAAACCGGTCGCCACCAGCGCGGAGACGGTGCTGACAATCACCAGCAGGTTGGTCAGCGTGAATGCGGCGACCAGCTCATGCCAGGGGGTAATGGCCACGCCCACGGCGAAGAGAATGGGGTAGGTTACTGACGTCTGGAAGAATTTATACACCACCTGAGAGCCTTCCAGCAGACGCGGAGAAGCACCATTGCAAAGCTTGACCAGCACCGCCATAAACAGCATGCCAACCGGCGCAGGCAGGCCAATCAGCTTGTGGCCGAGCATCCCCAGCATGTAGAGCAGAACGGCCAGCAGTGCGCCAGAAGCGATCGTGGTGACGTCTGCTTTACCGGAGAACGCAGGCTGTGCGGTGGTTTCATCGGTATTCGCACGGTTAGGCATCAGCTGGCCTTCGCCGGTCAGGTGCGGGTAACGTTTACCGAGCTGATTGAGGCAGCCGGAGATGATGATTGCCGTCAGGCCGCCGAGCATAACCATAGGCAGAACGCGACCGAGCGCCACGCCCTGGTCCATATGCAGCAGGGTGGCATAGCCGATGGAGAGCGGGATCGCCCCTTCCCCAACACCGCCCGCCATGATCGGCAGAATGATAAAGAAGAAGATCTGGAATGGCTCAAGGCCCAGCGCTATCCCTACGCCCATGCCAACAATCATGCCGACAATTTCGCCGCACAGCATCGGGAAGAAGATGCGCAGGAAGCCCTGAATCAGCACGGTGCGGTTCATGCTCATGATGCTGCCGACAATGATGCAGCAGATGTAGAGATACAGAATGTTGGTGGATTTGTAGAACTTCGTGGTGGACTCCACCACCACATCCGGCAGCAGACCGTAATAGACCAGTGCCGAAGGAATAAAGGTGGCGCAAATCGCCGCCGCGCCGAGTTTACCGACAATCGGCAGGCGCTTGCCAAACTCACCGCAGGCAAAGCCGAAGAACGCGAGCGTGGCGACCATCACCACGATATCGCTGGGCAGTATGCCGCCGAGGCAATCAATGGCAATCAGCGCGCCGGCCAGGACAAACAGTGGCAGAGGGATAATTCCGATTTTCCACGTATCCATAATATGCCACCAGCGCTCTTTGAGTGATGGTCGCTGAATATCAATCGGGTCGTGGGTAACAGAGAAAGAATCGTCAGTTGTGCTCATAATAAGCCCCTTAGTTATTTTGTGCGTTCAGCTTAGAGTCACAAAGGCTTACTTTATGTGAGGGATGGCATATTAAAAGCGAAGTTTTTATGGCAGCTATGGTTTTAATGGTTTCTTTTATTTAATGTGATTTACGCCTTATTTATTGCCGTGGTTTTTATGGTTTCTTTTCTAAAACGAACAATCAAATAACATTTCTCCAGACGGCTTCAGGCGCATAGGCTATTCGGAAAATTCTTTTACAGGGCCTGCTGTGCAAGGGATCACAAGTTTTCGGCAAACCGGGTATCCGCGCGAAAAAAGATGATATATTGGCAATCTTTGCTGCTACCTCGCGTGATAGTTATGAAAGTATCGTTTCAGATTAAGCTGTTTATTTCGCTGGTCGCCTTTTTCTCAGTACTTTTTGCGTTACTGGGCGGATATTATTACGTCGATGTCGGCAAGCAGCTTTATCAGGAAATGAGCGCACGTGCCAAAATACAGGCGGAAGAGATCGCACTTATTCCCTCATTACGTGATGAGGTTGAACAAAAAGATATCAAAGCCATCCATGATTTTATGCAGAAAATTGCCGCTCACAGTGACGCCAGCTTTATTGTGATTGGAGATAATAAAGGTCTGCATCTTTTTCATTCGGTCTTTGCCGACAGAGTGGGCAAGACGCTTATCGGTGGAGACAATGAGGAGGTCCTGCTGGGAAAAAGCACCACCACCATCCGCAAAGGGGGGTTGGGTATTTCGCTGCGCAGCAAAGCGCCCATCTTCAACGATGCGGGGCAAGTGGTGGGGATTGTCTCGGTGGGTTATCTCACCAGCTACCTTGATACCATTACCGTCAGCAAAGTGGTCAATATCCTGCTGGCCGCCGTGCTGCTGTTGATTGCGCTCTTTATCTTCTCCTGGTTCTTTACCCGCAGTATTAAGAAGCAGATCTTCTCCCTGGAGCCACGAGAAATCGGCCTGCTGGTGCGCCAGCAAAAGGCGATGATGGAGTCTATCTATGAAGGGGTGATCGCCATCGATGATGAGCTGCGCATTGAGGTGATCAACCAGGCGGCGCGCAAGTTGCTTGGCCTGAGCCAGCCAGCCCGTGAATTGCGCGGGCAGCTGATTAGCCAGGTTATCGACCCTGTCCCGTTCTTCTCGACGCAGACGATGCTGGCGAAAGATACCCATGATGAAATTTGCCGTTTTAACACCCTCACGGTGATTGCCAGCCGGGTGCGCATCATGCTTGAGGATTCGCTGCAGGGCTGGGTGATCACCTTCCGCGATCGGAATGAAATTGACTCGCTTAGCGCCCAGCTCAGCCAGGTTAAACGCTATGTCGATAACCTGCGCATCATGCGTCATGAGCAGTTGAACCGCATGACCACTCTGTCCGGCCTGCTGCACATGGGCCGCTATGAAGAGGCGATTGGCTATATTCAGGCGCAGTCGGAACACGCTCAGGAGCTGCTGGACTTTATCTCTTCCCGCTTCAGCTCCCCGACCCTGTGTGGCCTGCTGCTGGGTAAAGCCGCCCGCGCGCGGGAGAAAGGAGTCGAGCTCAGTTTTGACCCGGCCTGCCGGCTGGACAGGCCGTTCCCGTCGCTGGCTGAAGAAGAGCTGATCTCAATCATCGGCAACCTGCTGGATAACGCCATCGAAGCAACGCAGCGCTCACCGCTTCCCCATGCACCGGTCGAAGTGCTGATCAAACTGAGCGAGCAGGAGCTGATTATCGAAGTGGCCGACCAGGGCGTTGGCATCAAACCGGAGATCCGTGACAGGATATTTGAACGCGGCATCACCACCAAAACACGCGGCGATCACGGGATTGGCCTGTATCTGATCGAAAGCTTTGTTACGCAGGCTGGCGGCGCGATAGAAATTGCCGATAACACCCCGCGCGGCGCCATTTTCTCACTGTTTATTCCCGCCCGGCGTCCCGCCCAGCAACTGGAAGATACCGACTATGCAACATGAACTTATCGACGTATTGATTGTTGAAGACGAGAACGAACTGGCGCAACTGCACGCGGAACTTATCGGTAAACATCCGCGCCTGAGGCTGGTAGGGATCGCCTCGTCTCTCGCTGCCGCCCAGGTCCAGCTTGAAAGCAAACAGCCGCAGCTTATGCTGCTGGATAACTATCTGCCGGACGGTAAAGGGATCACACTGATCAATGACCCCATGCTCACCCGCGCCAACTGTTCGGTGATTTTCATTACTGCTGCCAGCGACATGGACACCTGCAGCCAGGCCATCCGGAATGGCGCCTTTGATTACATCCTGAAGCCGGTCTCCTGGAAACGCCTCAGCCAGTCGCTTGAACGCTTTGTGCAGTTTGCCGAACAACAGCGGGTCTGGAAGATTGTCGACCAGCAGAACGTCGACTCGCTCTACCAGCTGCAGGCGAAAAACTACCGTCTGGATAACGGCAGCAAAGGCATTGAGGAGAATACGCTGGCACGGGTGCAGGCGTTGTTTAACGACAAGGCGACACACTGTTTTTCCGTCGACGAGGTCGTGCAGGAGACAGGATTAAGTAAAACCACCACCCGACGCTATCTGGAGCACTGCGTGGAGGCGGGGTTTCTGAGCGTAGAGATGTTGTACGGGAAGATTGGGCATCCACGCAGGATGTATAAAAGAAGTGCGGTGTGAGCCCTGACCCTCTCTTTTGGGGAGAGGGCCGGGATTACGGATGACGGCGACTATGACAAAACATACCCGTACAGTCGTTTAATCCCGTCGGGATCCTTTTCGCTGTAAACGCCCTGCAGTTCCGGCGAGAAGCCAGGCAGCAGGTTGATTCCCTCCTCCAGCGCCAGGAAGTAACGCTGTACCGCCCCACCCCAGATTTCACCCGGTACCACGCACAGTACGCCAGGGGGATACGGCAGCGCGCCCTCGGCGGCAATGCGTCCGCCGGCATCACGGATGCGCACCAGCTCCACCTTCCCGCGAATATACGCCTGATTCGCATCCTGCGGATTCATCGCCCGTTCTGGCAGACTCTCTTTACGGAACATTGCCTTCTGCAGATCTTTAACGTCAAAGCTCACGTAGAGATCGTGCATCTCCTGGCAGAGCTGGCGAAGGGTGTAATCGCGATACCGTACCGGGTATTTCTGGTAGATGGTCGGCAGGACGTCAGCAAGCGGCGTATCGTCTTCAATATGCTGTTCAAACTGACCCAGCATCGCCACCAGCTGCGCCAGCTTCTCACTGCTTTCGGCAGGCGTCAGCAGGAAGAGGATCGAGTTGAGATCGCATTTCTCCGGCACAATGCCGTTTTCACGCAGGTAGTGCGCAAGAATGGTCGCCGGAATGCCGAACTCGGTATATTCCCCGGTTTCCGCATCAATACCCGGCGTGGTCAGCAGCAGCTTGCACGGATCGACGAAATACTGCTCGCTGGCATAGCCTTCAAACCCGTGCCATTTAGCCCCCGGCTCAAAGCTGAAGAAGCGGCGCTCGCTGGCGATGGCGTGAGTGGGATGATCCTGCCACGGACGCCCGGCCACCATCGGCGGAATAAACGGTTTGATCATATGGCAGTTGGCAATGATCGCCTTGCGGGCCTCAATACCCAGCTCAACACACTCCGCCCAAAGCCGGCGCCCGCTCTCCCCTTCATGGATTTTCGCGTTCACATCGAGAGCTGCGAACAGCGGATAGAACGGACTGGTCGAGGCATGGAGCATGAACGCATTGTTGAGGCGCTTGTGCGGACAGAAACGCGCCTGGCCGCGAATGTGATTATCCTTTTTATGGATCTGCGAAGTCTGCGAGAACCCGGCCTGCTGTTTATGCACCGACTGCGTCACGAAAATGCCCGGATCGTTCTCGTTCAGATCCAGTAACAGCGGAGAGGTTTCCGCCATCATCGGAATAAACTGCTCGTAGCCCACCCAGGCCGAATCAAACAGGATGTAGTCACAAAGATGGCCGATCTTCTCGATCACCTGACGGGCGTTGTAGATCGTGCCATCGTAGGTGCCAAGCTGAATGATCGCCAGACGAAACGGGCGTTTCTCCATGGCCTTTTCCGGCGCAACTTCACGGATCTGATTTCGCAGGTACGCGTCGTCAAAACACTGCGCGTCAATCCCGCCAATAAAACCAAACGGGTTACGCGCTGCTTCGAGATAAACCGGCGTAGCACCCGCCTGGATCAGCGCACCGTGGTGGTTGGACTTATGGTTGTTGCGATCGAACAGCACCAGGTCGCCGCGGGTCAGCAGCGCATTGGTGACCACCTTATTTGCAGCGGAAGTGCCGTTCAGCACAAAGTAGGTTTTATCAGCATTAAAGACTTTTGCTGCGAACTTCTGGGCATGCTTGGCGGAGCCTTCGTGGATCAGCAGATCGCCCAGTTTCACATCGGCATTGCACATATCGGCGCGAAATACGTTCTCACCGAAGAATTCATAGAACTGCCGTCCCGCAGGGTGTTTTTTAAAAAATGCACCGTGCTGGTGTCCCGGACAGGCAAAAGTACTGTTGCCCATCGCCACGTACTGGCTCAGGGTGTCAAAAAATGGCGGCAACAGATTCTCTTCATACCGGCTGGCCGCCGTCTCCAGTTCCAGAAACTCCTGAGCTTTACCTGATATCACT
This sequence comes from Enterobacter sp. SORGH_AS_0287, assembly GCF_031453695.1. Taxonomy (NCBI): domain Bacteria; kingdom Pseudomonadati; phylum Pseudomonadota; class Gammaproteobacteria; order Enterobacterales; family Enterobacteriaceae; genus Enterobacter; species Enterobacter sp. SORGH_AS_0287. Next base: position 4,356,914 of record NZ_JAVIZW010000001.1, on the reverse strand, counting down.
GCCGTTGCGCCATCAGGAACGTCAGACGGCTCTTGCGAGTAAATAAACACCGGAAGCTGAAAGCCCGTGCGTTTAAGCAATGCCAGAATGCCGCTGCAACTTTCCGTGGGGGTAATGACGACTGCCGCCACATCCGTAAAATCAGTGTTATCCAGCGTCACCTTTTCGCGGTGCGTAGACACAGTAGAGACCAGCTCGCGGCTGACGGCGATTTTCATGGTTTTCATAAGTGCAGTTACCCTCACCGAACGGTGAGACAGGAGTAGATAATATCGATACGGGTGAGCGTTCGCGCAGCGACAGACAACATCATCATTGGCGGCTCCGTACACAGGAAGGAGAAATTTCGCGCAATCATGTCACCTTTTATTTTGAGGTGCAAGAAGCAATCAGTATGTGTTAACCCGCCTAAACCTAAGCTTAACAGGCCCCTGGCGTGTCATAATCCTGCAATACCCATGATTAACTAACAGGAGTTCACGGTGGTTATCGGACCCTTTATCAATGCCGGTGCCGTATTGCTGGGCGGCGTACTTGGCGCCGTATTAAGTCAGCGGTTGCCGGAGCGTATTCGCTCTTCCATGCCCTCAATATTCGGCCTGGCCTCGTTAGGTATCGGCATTTTGCTGGTGATTAAGTGCGCCAACCTGCCGGTGATGGTGCTTGCTACCCTGCTCGGCGCGCTCATTGGCGAGTTCTGCTATCTGGAAAAGGGTATTAACAATGCGGTCAGCAAAGCCAAAAACCTGATTGCCCACCCGGGCAAGGCGAAAAACGGCACTCACGAGTCGTTTATTCAGAACTACGTCGCGATAATTATTCTTTTTTGCGCCAGCGGCACAGGCATTTTCGGTTCAATGCAGGAAGGCATGACTGGCGACCCCAGCATATTGATTGCGAAGGCGTTTCTTGATTTCTTCACGGCCACCATTTTCGCCACGACCCTCGGCATCGCCGTCGCCGCGATTTGCGTGCCCATGCTGCTTATCCAGCTGGCCCTCGCTACCTGCGCCACACTGATCCTTCCTCTCACCACGCCGGCGATGATGGCCGACTTCACCGCCGTCGGTGGCCTGCTGCTGCTGGCGACAGGGCTGCGGATATGCGGAATAAAGATGTTTGCGGTGGTGAATATGCTGCCCGCGTTGTTGATTGCAATGCCGCTATCCGCGCTCTGGACGCACTTTTTTGCTTAAGTTTACGGCGAACTGGTGAGAGAGTGTGCAGTCCGTTACGAAAACAACAAATTTCGTTGACGGCAGAGGGCATATCAGGTTTAATGCGCCCCGTTGCCCGGATAGCTCAGTCGGTAGAGCAGGGGATTGAAAATCCCCGTGTCCTTGGTTCGATTCCGAGTCCGGGCACCACTATTTAAAGAACCCGCTCACAAGGCGGGTTTTTGCTTTTCAGGGTTCCGGTAGATTTCTGGGTGTTCTAGTCACAGATGCCCGCTGCTTTACCCCTTGTGCCCCACTCGAGCATTTCCCTTTAGCGACTCCCTGCCCTTCCGGTCACAGTGTCGTTGTCTGTTCGACTTCAAACGGTCAATAAACACTATTTCCAACTTGTATGCCTATCTGGTGGATTCATCACAGCAAGACAGAATCCGGTCTTTGTCCGGTCAGGAGAAGGTAAGCAGCATCACTTCACTTTTGATGTGTGCAAAACTCTACTGCGCCGGTAGGCTTGCTCAACCCCTCACAACCCTGGGAAGGATTCCCGACCTTGTTCACGGTCCTCAATACAATCGGTTACCAGCCCTCCTTCAACCAACTTTCTCCCGTCTCCAGTAAGTGATGCTGTGAACTCGCAGCCATAAGAGGGCATTTTACACCACTATTTAGATAGACAATTTTACTAGGCCACTAGACTGCCCCCCCGAAAGAACCAGTATCTTTTTATATCCTTGATATACCTCAACAGGAACCACACGACCTGTACAGTACTGGCAGTACTATTCGTTTGTATTATCCAAATGAAGTTAATAAAATCAGTTGATTATAGGTAAAATCGAATATGTGTAATTTAATCCATTGAACCAGTGGACTCACAAACTATGACCGAAGGATGGCGGTTAGCTGAAACCGTTTCTGACGCTCCTGAATCTCTCACTGTTGTTTTATGCCGCATAAAGGTAACCCATGAAATCCGAGACGCTAACTGTCCAGCAAATATTCCAGGATCGCCGACAATATTGCGTTCCTTTCTATCAGCGAGCCTATGTATGGACTCAACGAAATCAGTGGTCTGCTTTGCTGGAGGATATCACCGAAAAAGCTCAGATCCGCCTCTCGGGTACAAAACCGACTCCCCATTTTCTTGGCGCGGTAGTGCTGGAGCCACAACTCAAGAACGGCTTGATGGGCGTGGACACTCTGCACATTATCGATGGTCAGCAACGACTGACTACGCTCCAATATATTCTGGCATCCATCCGACTGGCCTTGCGTGCAACTGGCCTTTCCGATTTAGAGATGCTAGTGCTGCCTTGCTTGCAAAACACAAACGAAGCAACAATGCGAAATAAAGAGGTCGAACGCTTCAAGCTGTGGCCAACATTTCGCGATCAAGCTCACTTTATTAAAAGTCTTAACGTTGATAATTTCGATGACCTCCGTAAGGTTTTCTCTGATAGCTTTACATTGCATGGCACACTGCGTAAGCATTTCAGCCATCCTCCGTCACTGGAGGCGCTGTGGTTCTTTAGTGGCAACTTTATCAAGTGGATTAGCTCGGAGGGTCACTCCTTACAACAAAATGCAGAGGCGTTGATTGAAGCTGTCATGGCAGACCTGAAACTGGTCAGCATATCTCTTGAGGCAGAAGACGACGCTCAAATCATTTTTGAAACGTTAAATGGCCGGGGCGCTGAACTTCATGCGACGGACCTCATTCGCAACTATATTTTTATGCGCGCTGAACATGATGGCATCAATGCCGCTACGTTGTATGAAAATAACTGGAAACCCTTTGAAGACTCGTACTGGACTGAAAAACAACGCCGTGGTCGTATAAACAAACCTCGCCTAGAGTGGCTAATTCACGCAACACTGCAAGCAGAAAAGCAACGTGAAGTAGACCTTTCTCGCCTTTACAATGAATATCGGGACTATGTAACTAAGGGCTCGCCTTCACACCGAGCCGATCAGCAGGTTGAACTCCTCAATAGATATGCTCTTCAATACAAAGAACTGATCGGTGGTTTGGGCACAACTCCTATCGCGTGCCTTGGTCGACGTATCTCAGCCTATGACGTGACCACGATTTATCCTCTTGCATTGCTCATTTCAGTTGCTGACATTTCTGATGCTGAAAAGACAACCATGTACAACGATCTTGTCTCGTATGTGGTACGAAGAGCGGTGTGTGGCCTGACGCCCAAGAACTATAACAACGTCTTTATGAATGTCGTGCGTCACTTAGCTAAAACCGGCATTTCCAGTATTGAGTTACGCAGCACCCTTAATAGCTTGAATGGTGAGGCCTCCCGTTGGCCGACTGACTCAGAATTCCTCAATGCTTGCACCTCTGCACGACTTTACCCTGGCAGGCTTGATGCGCAGAAGATGCGCTCAATGCTAACCGAGCTTGAGGGGGAACTTCGTCGCTCGGTGAAAACTGAGGAGCCAGTTGTTCCAAACCTTTCCAGTCTCGATATTGATCACCTCATGCCTCAAAACTGGTACTCCCATTGGCCTCTCGAAAATGGGTATACCGTGACAAATTTAGACGCTACGTCAGTGAATCAGATAGTTCTGGCCGGCGCTGAGCTTACACACGAGCAGCAACTTGTCTGGAAACGGCAACAAGCTATCGCAACGCTGGGAAATCTAACCTTGCTCAACCTCAGCGTGAATCGTTCGGCCCAACACTCTGCGTTCCTTAAGAAACGGGATGGTCTTATTACCCATACCAGCCTGCGCTTGAACGTGCCACTGATCGCTATGGATAAATGGGATGAGGAGCAAATTCTCGCCCGAAGCGAGTTGCTGGGGAATGCTGCACTGAGAATGTGGGCGAAAGGCGATTAATAAACTGATTCTGGCGGCATTATATAAGGTACAACATTATTAGCATTTTGATGTATCGACAATATAGCTAGTCCACTGCGATTAGAACCATAATGACATTGAATTGAGAAATACAAAAATGACTTTATTAGAGAAATTATTATCAAAAGGATATTTTCCTAAAGAGGCTCTGATCTGCTCCCCGTTGATTAATACACCGTGATGTTAGTAATGTCTTCATCAGCAACGTGAGGGCATCCCTATGAAGAAGCGTTTTTCCGACGAACAGATCATCAGTATTCTCCGTGAGGCTGAAGCCGGGGTTTCTGCCCGGGAACTCTGCCGTAAGCACGCTATTTCAGACGCTACTTTCTACACCTGGCGCAAGAAGTTTGGTGGCATGGAAGTTCCTGAGGTAAAGCGACTTAAGTCGCTTGAAGAGGAGAACGCCCGACTCAAGAAGTTACTTGCCGAAGCTATGCTAGATAAGGAGGCGCTTCAGGTGGCTCTTGGGCGAAAGTACTGACGACAGGCCAGAAGCGGGAAGCCGTGGTGGTGATGTGTGATGCGACCGGTCTGTCGCAACGTCGTGCCTGCAGGCTTACAGGTTTGTCTCTGTCGACTTGCCGTTATGATGCTCAGCCTCCATCTTCTGATGCGCATTTATCAGGGCGTATCACTGAGCTGGCGTTTGAACGCCGACGTTTTGGTTATCGGCGCATCTGGCAGCTACTGCGTCGGGAGGGTCTTAACGTCAATCATAAGCGGGTACACCGCATTTACCATCTTAATGGACTGAACGTAAAACGCAGACGACGCCGTAAAGGGCTGGCGACCGAACGGTTTCCGCTTCTGCGCCCAGATGCACCGAACCTGACCTGGTCGATGGATTTTGTGATGGACGCATTGACCAACGGTCGCAGGTTCAAGTGCCTGACCTGCGTGGATGATTTCACGAAGGAGTGCCTGACGATTACCGCCGCATTCGGGATTTCAGGCGTGCAGGTCACGCGTATTCTGGACAGTATCGCGCTGTTTCGTGGTTATCCGGCTACGATAAGAACCGATCAGGGACCAGAGTTCACCTGTCGCGCACTGGATCAATGGGCCTATGAGCATGGCGTGGAATTGCGTCTTATCCAGACAGGCAAGCCGACTCAGAACGGATTTATTGAGAGTTTTAACGGACGATTCAGAGATGAGTGCCTGAACGAGCACTGGTTCAGCGATATTGTTCATGCCAGGAAAACGATTAATGACTGGCGACAGGATTATAACGAATGCCGTCCACATTCTTCGCTGAACTACCAGACTCCGGCTGTATTTGCAGCGGACTGGAGAAACGGGAAATATGAAGAAAAAACAACCGACATTACTAGCTGAAGGTTGTATCTAATCTTGGGGGCAGGTCACAATATGTCGGGAGCTCTCTAAAAGTGAATGGTTCGCTTTACCGCGATGCTTATATTTTTCGGGAGGGGGAATAATAACCTGACAATTACATACTCACTTGTCTATAATTTTATTCACTAACGTTCCAATTGGAATGTAAAAGAAAACGCCTAAAACAAAAATTATCAACTGGGTGGTATAAACAAAGTCAGGGACTTTAACTATTAACTGGAATCCTGCATAAAGAACAATACTTAATATAGACACAATAAATACTATCACCTGAAAGAGTTGAAAGTTACCATCTTTTTTCTTTCGTTCATGTACACTCAATGTCTTCCCCAATAACTGCCCATACATAATTGAAATAGCCAGAGAATAATCAGATAACCTGAACATTGCATAAATATCACTTTGCATAAATTTAATTAAAAACAACACGAAAAACGGGAGTAATATAAATAGAGCATCAGTAATAGCGGAAGAGTATTTTGGATTATTCATCTTTCAAATCCAAAAGTGCCTGTTCTATTTTATCCTGAGATATTACATCCAGAACATTAATGATTTCATCTTTATAACTTACAACGCCATCAGTACCACTCACATAGCGCCTCGTGATTATTTTAACAAGAAGTGCATCACCAGGCCAAAACTGAACCTCATGATTTCTCCAACGATTTATCCATATCTCATCTAAAATTTTAGCACTGATTTTTTTTGATTTCCTTTTAGTACTTAGAAAATCCCATTGGGCGTTACCGACATAATCAGGTCGTTTAATAGTGAGTAAATCCCGAGACGGAAAAGGTATTATCTTATCCTCAAAAAGCTCATCTGGGGCGCGAGGGAAATTGAAACTTGAGCTAATTTTATGAAACTTATCATTTATACCAAACTCGGTCGTTTCATTTGGTGACAATTTTTGCATCCCTTCAAAAACTAACTTAAGGTTTTTTGCCACTTCATAAAGATTCGCATCACATTCACAAATACGGCTGTCATTAGCTGGTAATTGAGCATTGACATTATCGACAAATGATTTTACATCGCCTTCACAATCTATTTTTCCTACATCAACAATAGCTTTTTCTAGTCCCCTATAAATACCATCCCAAACTGAAAAGATATTTAAATGCTTAGTTTTATCCTTTAATATATGGCCAACGTCTGCAATTAAAGAACCATCTCTAGTTTTCCTTAATCCATATTGAATGTTAAGATTGTGATCGACCCCCTTGACAAAAGCAGTGTAAAGTCCATTAAATCCTTTTACATAAAGCCCCATTGCCTCAAAAACCCTTTCAGGTCTCTCCATCAATTCTTCGTCGAAATTAATCCTGATAGAGTATTGCAAATCCATGTAACTATCCTTTTATTAAAATGATGTCATCCAAGAGTGCTAATGATTGAGGACTACATTGTTCAATCTGCAAGATAACCTTCATTTCACTCGCATTGTTTTGACCTCATCTAGAATTTTCTCAAGCATTCTTTTTACTCTTTCATGGACTTTGGAAGGCTGAGTGGATCTCTCTTGATCACGAATCACATTATTTATATCTTGCAATATTGCACGACAGGCTTGTTCAAAATAAGCTTTGCTACTACCTGAAAAATTGGGATAGTTTTGCTCAAACACATTTCGATATAATTCAACTTGGCGATATGTGTGTGAATCATTTGGCAACTTTCTTATTAGTTGATTTGCATCGACGAAGTACTTTTGAGTCTGAGCATTATCCTGCGACTCTAATGAACGAAGTAAATAAAGGCGCGCTTGCTGCGTATCAATTTGAATCGTGTGATACCCGTCTCTCCGTGATGCAAGGGCATATGCTTGTTTAAAGAAATCTTGAGCTTTTTCATACTCTTTGTACGTAATTTGACTCATTCCGTATTGAAGCCAAAAATGTGGGTCATGTTGAAGCCATGAAACTTTCAATTTAACTTGTTCATAATAACGAACAAGATTGTTTTTCTTTTGTTTCTCAGGTAGTAAACGCTCTACTACAGAGAATCGAAGCAAACTTTTTTGTATATCTTTCCTTTCTTGTACTTCAGCACGAGTATCGCCTAACATCTCCACAATTTTTAAAAGTTGATCAACTATATAAGCTGAAGTGAACTGATGGGTGATCATTGCAAGTGCGAAAAGGCTAGATTTCGTAGTAATAAGAGAGCCATGTATATGGAATAACTGGCTAAAATTTTCATCACTCCGTAATTCAGAACTATAGATCTCTGCATTCATTGCCACGTCAGAAATTAGGCTTGATGTCAATGGGAAGTCAATTATTGAGAGGAGTGCAATCGCAAAGATTGTATCCTTTTTGTCCTTATTTTTAATCAAATCAGTCAGTAATACTTGAACGCGATTAACCATTTGAGGAGATTCAAGTAGCCCTAACAAATTTAAAGATAAATGCCTTCTATAATCTTGAATTACTAGATTACGCTTAGCAGCCATGGATATTGCGGCCTTATCCCCCCAATAACCCGCATTGCTAACTATATTTATAAATTCTCTGACATCCTCTTCCTCCAGATCATCTATTGCAACTTCACTGAGGTTTAGTCCCTGCTGAAGAAGAGTTTTTCTGCATCGTTCATGATTATTAGTACGGGCACCCAAAATGAGTTGAATGTTCGGTGGACTTTGTTCGGCAAAATGCTGCACAAGTTCCATATTCTGCTCGTACGAGTCAACAACAAGGAATGCTTTAACACCACTTTTTATTAATTTATCAAGATCATCATGTTGATGGATATCTTTGTGATCTGCCGTGTAAACATCAAAAGACTGCCCTGTCAATAATGATCGTAACTGTCGAATGAAAACAGATTTGCCATTTCCAAAATCACCTATAACAGCAATGTTTGCACCAGAATATAATAATTCTTTTGCATATTTCAACATTACTCTATTGATCAATATTGGGGACCCATTTTGTTCTGAGTGAGATGCGTCGATAATAGAATCCGCTATATCCCCCCTCATTAAAAAACTATCAACATCTGAATCCCTAATAGCTTTATCATATGGAGTACTCTCGTAGCGCCATAAGCTTGTTAGAAAGAACTCTGTTTTTCCAATAGGATTATTTTTTATATAAGAAGATAACGCTAGCCCAAACCCTTTTGTTTCTATGGGAAGAACTTTACCATATTTAGACAAAGTATATGTCGAGCGAGAGTTCGTAGACTTCCTAGTTATAAAGTAGGTTTTTTCAGCATAATGCGCATTCAGATGCAAAATTTTTTGAATCTCGATATCATACATTGAATAACCAACAAAAACTATTGCACTTGAGAATTCAAGATCCCTTTGGAATGGAAAATGCCATAAAGATGTCAGGAAGGATTCAGGTGAAAGGTATGATGCAGTAGATAGTTTAAAATCATTATTTAGGGTTTCTGTGCTCAAATTTTTAAGGGAGCCATTCAGATGAACACAAATATCACTCATACCAGTGAAAGATGCAGGAGAATCAGAAACATCAACAGTCGTAATTATTTTTCCCACATCGGAGGCAGCACGTTCAATGCAAAGATCATAATTTGTCGTATAAATGCATCGCCACGGTACATTAGCAATGTCTCTATGATGCTGTCCGACAGTTTTGACTGTAAATTTTTGGCGAAGAAGATCAACCATGGAACGAGGATCATTTTCATCTATATAGCGATCTGCTGCATAGCGCAAATCGCTCTCGCCATCAAAATGGCCTAATTCACCTATAGCATTTGCAAGAGGGCCAGCTAAGGGCATTTCCTCATCGGTCACACCTCTTGCATCAGCAGAAAAACCTGATCCAAGAAAGAGTACTGCATTCCCCCCAACAATGCGTCTCAGCAGCTCGTTAAGTTCATAATGATCATCATCTTTTGAAGGAATGCTTAGGTTCATGGGACATCCTTGAATTTGAATTAATAAGAGGCCTACTTTTTCTTTTAAATCAGTGTTACTGATAAACTTAGTACAGAGTAAGAGAAAGCTCTTTTTCTGTGAAGCCTTTTTTGGACAGTTGGATGCTCGTTCGCGGTAGTTACAGCTGACACGAGTTTTGAAAATCCCCGTGTCCTTGGTTCGATTCCGAGTCCGGGGCACCACTCTTCAGAAAACCCGCCCTCGTGGCGGGTTTTTGCTTTTGGGGTAAAGCAAAGCTAGGGATCGTTCCCATCCGAATCCAGCAGTTTATTTTTAAAGATAAACAAACAAGCCTCGTTGAAGTTCTCTGCCCCCAGCCGTTCTGAGAGCGCGGTCCGTTTACGGTAGAGGCTTTTAATCGACGTATTCAGTTCCTGTGCCACCTCTTCCATCGCCATGCCAGCCCTGAGCAACCGCAGCATAATGGCTTCATGCGTGCTCAGCCGTAAGTTCAGCAGCCACTTTGTTGTCAGACGTTTGCCCTTCATGTTGAGCACCAGGTTGAATAACGACGCCATATCGGGTGCCGTGAGCGACGTGTTCATGAACAACTTCATGCTGAGCAGATTCTCCTCGCGATGCCGCATATCGAGCATAACGCAGCAGATTGTTTTTTTCGTTCTGGCCGGATGGCGTATCAGGTAATCATATAAACGCAGCGGTGCACGGCTATCAATCAATACAGAATATTCATCTGCGCCGTTATCAAATATCTTTCTGTCAATGGAGTCCAGCAGGATTATATCCGGAAAAAATATCCTCATCCCCCTGACAAGGTAGCGATCCTGTGTCACTAACACTATTGAAGTTGCCACTAACCATCCCTTTTAGATTAAAGCAAGAACGACCCTTCGGAAAGAAGTCCGCCTTCGTTTTATAGCGCTTTTATATTAACGATAAATGTATTCTGGCTTTGATTGACCCTCAATTCGCACATTCATTGATACGTCTTCCCATAGACTATCATTCAATGGCTGCCATTAATTATAAGTAAAAAACAATCTCAGAAAAGTCACTTTTATGGATATTAAGAATTTTTGTCATGAAACTTCCCAAACATGCACCGGAAAGTACTTTAATTCACACCAATAAGGCACATTAAAAATATAAACAAATTTGTCACAATATAAATAAAAACCAACAAAATCATAAACTTACAAATATAAACTCATTTCAAAATAATCGCTTAGGACAGCTCATTACAGAATTATCTCAAAACAACCACCCTGCTTTTCAACATATTTATCTGCCAACATATCGGGTGTACATTACCAGCCACTTAGCCCTGACCATAAGGACCCATAATTACCTTTAAGTAAGTACCCCATAACGTAACTGCATTCAGATTAAACGTTCTCATTTATGGCCTTTAACCCCGTGCTTAAAGGCGGCCGTGTTATGCAATGGATTTATGATAAACAAATGGCAAATAGATATGGAAAGATCACTTCGCTTCAATACGTTATTCTTTTACCGCACTCCCGCTTTATTGTTTCTGTTATTACTTTTCCCCTTTCTGGTTCAGGCAGCAGAATCAGTATATGAACAACAGATTCAGCAGGCGCGTAACGGTAATTACGCACCTTTTCTGCAATATCTTCAGCGTTATCAGCAGCAACATGCCCTGACGCCTGAGCAGGTTGCGGACTGGTTGCAGGTGGCGTCCTGGGCGGGTCGTGATGACGACGTTATTCAGGTCTGGCTGCGTTATAAGGTCTATATGCCTCTTCCTGCCCGTGGCGTGGCTGCTGCTGCTCAGGCAAGGCGAAACCAAAAGGCGTGGCAACCTGCGTTAATGCTCTGGAAGGAGGCGTGTAACCTTGCACCGGATAACGACGATTATCGCATCGGCTACATCAAAACCCTCGCCGACGCCCACATGGATACACTGGCTCTGCAGGAAGCCCGGCAACGGGTGGCGGAAAAGCCCTCTCTGGCTCACCTCCAGACGCTCTCTTATGTCTATTCACGTCAGGGGAAAAACCAGGAGCGGCTTTTGGCAGACATCCGTGCGTTGAATAGTGCGCCAGCGGATGACGCCCTTCGTACTGAGTTGATTGATGCGTTAACAGACAACCGGGCCGACACGCCTGCCCTGCGGCTTTCACAAACGGTGACGCTGCTCCCCGCGCAACGCCGCCGTCTGGCACTCAACGCCGCTGCTGAAATGGTACGCCTTGCCGATGTGCCTGCCCGTACTGAAACAGAGCGTTTGCAGCTCGCGCAAGCGGCGCTGAACCGCTATGACGAGCTGCTGTCCCGCTGGCAAAACGAACCTCAGGCAGCGGAGGACGTTATCCGGGCCCGTGTCGATCGGCTTGGCGCGCTTTACGCCCACGGTGATTATCCACAGGTCATCAGGGAATATCAGGCGTTAACGTCGGCTCAGCATCCCGTGCCGACCTGGGCAATTGGCTGGGTTATCTCCGCGTATCTGGAGGAGAAAAATGCCGATGCCGCCCTCTCGCTTCTCAAACGTTATCCAGACTATGCGCCGGATCCGCAGGACGACGATCATGCGCTTTTCTACGCCTGGCTGGATACCGGGCAGTATCAGGCCGCTCGCCAGTATGTTGAGAAGATAACCCGTAACACGCCCTGGACCCGCTACGATTTCGGTTCGCCAACCCCGCAACCCAACGATCAATGGCTCATCGGGCAATCGCTCACCTTTAACTATTTGCTGATGACCAATGCCCTTCCGCAAGCCGAAAAGCTGGCGCAACGTCTGGCTGCGTCAGCGCCGGGAAATCAGGGATTACAGATTGACTACGCCACCTTACTTCAGGCGCGGGGTCTGCCGCGGGCGGCGGAGCAAAAGCTCAAAATGGCCGAGACGCTGGAGCCATCCAATATCGAGCTGGAACGGCAGCAGGCCTACGTCGCAATGGATCTGCAGGAGTGGCGACAGATGGACTTACTGGCCGATGACGTTATCGCCCGCGCGCCTGTCGACGGGAGCGCCCGACGTCTGGACAGGCTCAGAAACGTCCATCATCTGTCCGAACTGCGTCTGAACGCGGGCAAAGGACTGCACTCTGATAACCCCGTCAGCGGCACACACGATCTGAGCTGGGATGCCACGATCTACGGTCCGCCCGTCGCGGATAACTGGCGGCTGTTTGGTGGAACCCGATTTGCGCAGGGCAATTTCGACGAAGGCAAAGGCAGCAGCAGCCACCTGTTTGCCGGCATCGAATGGCGGCCTCGCGACCTTCTGGTCGAAGCAGAACTCTCCGGTAACCATTATCACGGTGCAAACAAGCCCGGTGCTCGCCTCTCGGCGGCGTACAGCCTGAACGATAGCTGGCAGGTGGGTGGAAACCTCGAACGTCTTTCACGCACGACGCCTTTACGGGCACTGCGTAATGGCGTCAGCGCAAACCGGGGAGAAGGCTGGGTCCGCTGGTATCAAAACGAACGCCGTGAGTACCAGTTTAACGCCTCTGCCAGCCACTTTTCCGACCATAACCGCCGCCAGGAGTTCGCCCTTACGGGTAAAGAGCGGCTGTGGCAGACACCCACCCTGACGCTGGATCTCGAACCGGGTATATCAGCGAGTACCAACACCCTGCGGGACACGCTCTATTACAACCCGGAGCGGGATCTCTCCGTAACGGCGGCCCTGTCCGTCAATCACCAGATGTACCGCCATTACGACACGCTCTGGAGCCAGCAGGTCGTTCTCGGAGGCGGGGAATACTGGCAGAAAAATCAGCCCGCTGGTGCCATCGCCCTGCTGGGTTACGGGCAGCGCATTCAATGGAACAACGTCATTGATAGCGGCGTGATGCTGAACTGGGACAAGCGCCCTTTCGACGGTAAACGAGAAAGCAATCTCTCCGTCACGTTTGATGCGAATTTACGCTTTTAAGGATGAATATGCTGAACAAACGTTTTTCTGTGAGCCTGATAATTATCGGCTGGTTATGCCTCAGCGCGAGCGTCTGCGCTCAGGCCCTCTCGTTTATGTCCCCCCAGGAACGACCACAGCCTGAGGCGAGTAAACCCTGGCCAAAAAACCATTTTCTGGTTCTGGCCTACCATGACGTTGAAGATGATGCAGCCGATCAGCGCTACCTGTCCGTTCGTACCAGCGCCCTAAACGAGCAGATCGGCTGGCTTGTGCATCACGGTTATCACGCCATTAGCGTGCAGGATATTCTGGATGCGCATGAGGGCAAAAAAACGCTGCCGCCCAGAGCCTATTTACTCAGTTTTGATGATGGCTACAGCAGTTTCTACACCCGCGTCTGGCCACTCCTTCAGGCCTGGAACGTCCCTGCGCTGTGGGCACCGGTGGGCAGTTGGGTAGATACGCCAGCGAATCAGCAGGTCAATTTCGGCGGACTGATGACACCCCGCGAGCGCTTTGCAACCTGGGATATGGTGCGGGAGCTAAGCCAGTCTCCGCTGGTTGAGATTGGCTCGCATACCTGGGCTTCGCATTACGGCATACCGGCTAACCCACAGGGAAGCCGTGAACCCGCCATCGCCAACCGCTTTTACGATAAAGCGACGGGGCGTTATGAAACCGATCGGCAGTTCAACCAGCGGATCGCTGATGACGTGCGCAAAGTTACCGACAAAATTACCCGGGTGACGGGAAAAGCGCCCCGCGCCTGGGTCTGGCCCTATGGCGCCGCGAACGGCACATCGCTCGCCATCGCCAGAAAGCAGGGTTATCAGTTGGCTTTTACCCTTGAGGATGGGCTGGCGGATGTGCGCGATCTCGGCAATATTCCGCGTCTTTTGATTTCCGGAAATCCCTCGCTCAAATCCTTTGCCAGCACGGTCAGCCAGATTCAGGAGGCCGATCCCGTGCGCGTCATGCATGTCGATCTCGATTATGTTTACGATCCCGATCCGGCCCAGCAAACCAACAACATCAACAAACTTGTCCAGCGGGTTTACGACATGAAAATCAGTCATGTTTTCCTGCAGGCGTTTTCCGATCCGCTGGGCGATGGCACGATCAAAGCGCTCTACTTCCCTAACAGCCGGCTTCCGGTGCGCGCCGATCTGTTTAATTTTGTCGCCTGGCAGCTGCAAACCCGTGCAGGCGTAAAAGTCTATGCGTGGATGCCGGTGCTCTCTTTCGATCTCTCCCCCGCACTCCCGCGGGTACAGCGCTGGGATCGTCAAACGGGCCAATTGCACGAGGCTACCGACCCCTACATCCGCCTCTCCCCGTGGAACCCCGAGGTTCGTCAGCAGGTCACGGAAATCTATGAAGATCTTGCCCGCTACGCCAGCTTCAATGGGATCTTATTTCACGACGATGCGGTACTGACAGACTTTGAAGATGCCGGCCCGGATGCCCTGCGCGCCTGGAATAACCGCAGCATCGCCGCAATGCAACACGATCCGGCCGCCCTTCATGCCTGGAGTCGCTTTAAAAGTCAGACGCTCATCGGCTTTACCCGCAGCCTTAGCCAGGCGGTAAAAAACATACGCGGCCCGCAGATTAAAACTGCGCGGAATATGTTCGCCCTGCCCATCCTGCAGCCCGAGAGCGAAGCGTGGTTTGCACAAAATCTGGATGATTTTCTGATGACCTACGACTGGACGGTTCCGATGGCTATGCCGCTGATGGAATCCGTTCCGGCAGAGGAAAGCGATGCCTGGCTCACGCGGTTGATCGCCGCCGTTGCCGCACGGCCCAGTGCGCTCAATAAAACCATTTTCGAGCTACAGGCCCGGGACTGGGAGCAGAAACCTCAACGTGCCGTGCCCGACACGCGTCTGGCGCAGTGGATGCGCATACTCCAGCTGAACGGCATCAAAAATTATGGTTACTACCCCGACGATTTCATCAACAACCAACCTGATATTTCACGCATCAGGCCTGAATTCTCTTCGTACTGGTACCCTGACAATGACTGATCGCATTATCGCATTCTCTATTTTATGCCTGGTATTCGGGTTGCCTCTGGGCGTGGCTGCCCTTTTTACCGGAGAACTGATTCTGGATTTTGTCTTCTTCTGGCCACTGTTCATGTCCGTGCTCTGGATAACCGGGGGGCTCTATTTCTGGTTTCAGCTTGAACGGCACTGGTCATGGGATAAGCAGACGCCTGCTCCCACGTTAGCCGGCGATCCGTTAATTTCAATCCTGATCCCGTGTTTCAACGAGGAAAGAAATGCCCGGGAGACCATTAGCGCCGCGCTGGATCAGCGCTACCCCCATATCGAAGTTATCGCGATCAACGATGGTTCTTCTGACAACACCGCAGAGGTGCTGCAGCAGCTGGCGCAGGAACAGCCGCGCCTGCGCGTCATTCACCTCGCAGAAAACCAGGGGAAGGCGGTGGCGCTTAAGGCCGGTGCGGCGGCGGCGCGCGGCGATCTGCTGGTCTGTATTGATGGCGACGCCCTGCTCGATCGTGATACCGCAGCCTATCTGGTAGAGCCGCTGATTAAGTATCCCCACGTCGGGGCCGTCACCGGGAATCCGCGTATTCGCACACGATCAACGCTGATTGGCCGTATTCAGGTAGGCGAGTTCTCATCGATTATTGGTCTCATCAAACGGACGCAGCGGATCTACGGCAGGGTCTTTACCGTCTCCGGGGTTATTGCGGCCTTTCGCCGACAGGCGCTGGCAGATGTGGGGTACTGGAGCCCGGATATGATCACCGAAGATATCGACATCAGCTGGAAGCTTCAGCTTCGACACTGGGATATCTTTTTTGAGCCGCGGGCACTGTGCTGGATCCTGATGCCAGAGACGTTAAAAGGTCTGTGGAAACAGCGTTTACGCTGGGCGCAGGGCGGTGCAGAGGTCTTTCTGGTTAACCTTCGCAAGATCGTGCGCTGGGAACATCATCGCATGTGGCCGCTGTTTTTAGAGTACGCGTTGTCAACGCTGTGGGCATTCGCCTATGCGGTAACCGTGTTGCTGTTCATTGTCAGCCATATCATTACGTTACCCACAAACCTGACCGTCGAGAGTCTGTTTCCTCCTGAATTTACCGGGTTGCTTCTGGGGGTCATGTGTCTGATGCAATTCCTCGTCAGTTTGTATATCGAGCGGCGCTATGAAAGAAACGTGGCGAGTTCACTTTTCTGGGTGATCTGGTTCCCGATGGTGTACTGGATGATTGGTCTGTTCACCACCCTCGTCGCCTTTCCAAAAGTCATGCTTAAACGTCAGCGTGCACGTGCGCGCTGGATCAGTCCGGACCGGGGAAAAGGAAGCATTCAATGAACGAAAATACGCTAATTCTGACTGAACATCGGCTATTGCCCCGTCTTTTTGATGCGGTGCTGACGCTGCTGGCATGGGGAGGTTTTCTGTTTTTCCTCTATGCCAATCTGTGGATGCAGGTAACCGAGGAGAGCAACTACCGCTGGGGCATTATTATTGCCTCGTTTAATACGGTGCTGATCTATTTGCTGATCGCCGCGCTAAACGGCTGGTTGCTCATTCTGTGGTATCAGTACAATCGCCGTCGCGCTCAGGTAAGGCGGCGGCGTCCCGATGCCTGGCGTCACGATGAGCTGGCGAGAAGCTTTAACGTCCCCCCGCAAATCATTTCAGAGATGAGTCAGTACAATTTGCTGACGGTCTATCATGACCAGATCGGCCGCATCATTGACCTGAAGATAAGTCAGCAGCACGACGAGCATCCCTGAGCCGCCAGAAAACGAAAAACACCCGCAAGGAACACTTGCGGGTGTGTGTTGACAGCCGGAACAGCTTACTTGTCTTTCACCACAATCAACGGTTCGATGTCGCTCTCTTTCTTCACCACCAGCGAATCATCCCCGCGCAGACAGGTGCCGCCGTAGTTACCGCCCACGGTAAACGTACAGACCTGGATATGCTTGCCATCCACCTTCGGCAGGCACCACAGCTGCTGGTAGATATTTTTGCGATCGACAAACTTGCCGCTCGACTTGTCCAGCACTTCATCCCCGGCGCTAATCAGATCGATATTGCTGCCGCAGCGTCCGGCAATCGGTTTGATGGCGTAACCGGTCTGTTTCAGCAGGTCGTTAACCTCGAAATCGGTATCGAGCAGATAACGGTGATTCGGGAACAGCTGCCAGAGCACCGGGAGGATCGCCTTGTTGCCGGGAATAACCGTCCACAGCGGTTCGAACACCAGCACTTCCGGACGCAGCAGGACGTCAATCAGCCGTACGTCACCTGCCGGATGCCCGGTGCGGATCGGCACGGCGGCGTATTCGGTTTCGCTCACCTCGCGGATCTGCTCTATCGCCGTCTCCCACGCCCAGGTTTTCCACACGCAGTTAACGTGACGGCCTTCATCGTCAATCAGTTGCCCGGCTGCATCCCAGCTGAGAGCGTTAAGTCCATGCAGAATTTTGGTTTCAAACCCGGCCTGCAGCAGAGAGCGCTGAATAAAGAGCGCGTGATAATCCTCTTCGACGTCATTGTCCTGCATGATGTGCACGAACGGACGCGCATGGCTGTGCTTCCACGCGCCGGTAAGTTCTTCCAGCAAACCTTCCGCCGGATTGTGGCCGTTACCGCGGTAACCGTTCTTCACCCACTCTTCGAGGATTAATCCCCCTTCCGTGTGGCAGGAGGCGGAATCGGCGTTGTACTCGTAAACCTTGATGCCACGCTCATCCATACAGAAATCCATACGACCGGTGATCATATGGTGACGACGCCACTGCCATGAGAGGCGCAGACGCGGCCAGAGGATTTTAGGGATGTCAAAAAGCGCCAGTAAGTTATCGTCTTTCAGCACTTTGTCGGTCGCGTGCAGGTACATCAGGTGCAGTTCATTGGTCGCTTTGATCAGCTCCTGCTCGGCACTTTCGGTGATGGTAAAATACTGGCAGGGATCTTTATTGATAAAGTGGCCGTTTGCGCGGACATACGCCTGCTGCAGGGCGTCGTTTTCGTTGAGCCATTTCCCGTCAAACTGACGTTTATTCTTCAGCCGCGCACCGCTGATTTTGAGCAGTTCACCGTCGAGTTCCGGCTGCGGGATGCTGTGCTCCGTGTCGTCCGTCTGGATCATCCAGCCGAGAATTTCGGTATCGTTAAAGGTGTCATGGAGCGTGTAAGTACCGTTCTCAACGGTCATTCGCAGCTCGCGCGTCCACTGCTGTCCGAGCGGGAGCGGGGAGTGAATAACGTTCTGCTCGGCAATGCGCACCTTATCGTCTAACAGTTGCGTGATCACGGCAACGTGGCCGGTCTCATGAAACTCCCCGCCCTTTTGCCAGATAAGCAACGCCCCGGCCTGCGGCGCACGTTTCGACCCATTGGCAAAGGCCTGAAGCGGCAGGATGTTATCGTTCACGACCTGGCGCAAAAAGCGCAGAGAGAAGATCTCCCACGCCATACCGACGTCGGTGAAAACACATCCATAATTGAGGAACAGAAAACGGCGGGCGAACTCAACACACTGCCACTTGTGGCCCATGTATTCATTGCCAATATAGCTGCGAAAATCCGCGTCTTCCGGATAACGACGCGGATCGAGACTGCCGTAGTTTGAAGAGTAAATCGCCACGCCACCCGGCGCATAACCTAATAACGTCCCGAATGGCGCGTCACTGCTTAACTTTCCTTTACGCATGTATCCAACCTAAGACGGGCAGGCGGCAATGTTGAAAGGGTTGTCGTCGTCTGCACGTTGTAATTAACCTGACAGAGGTGGGATTTATCATACACCCGTTCCGCTGTCTGTGTAGCGTGGCGCGAAGGGGAAATGTATTGCGCTCAGTTCGCTAAACCCTCCCATGAACTCCTGCTACACTCCCTCAACACATCACAAAAAAGGCAGGCCAACATGTCAGACGAAAATACCTATCAGCCACCCAAAGTGTGGGAATGGAAAAAGAACGGTGGCGGCGCGTTCGCCAATATTAACCGTCCGATCTCCGGTGCGACGCATGAGAAAGAGTTACCCGTGGGTTCGCATCCGCTGCAGCTCTATTCTCTGGGCACACCAAACGGGCAGAAAGTGACCATCATGCTGGAAGAGCTTCTGGCGCTTGGCGTGACGGGTGCCGAGTACGATGCATGGTTGATTCGCATTGGTGAAGGCGACCAGTTCTCCAGCGGCTTTGTTGAAGTGAACCCGAACTCGAAAATACCGGCGCTGCGTGACCACTCCACGACACCGCCCACGCGCGTATTTGAATCCGGCAGCATCCTGCTCTATCTGGCAGAGAAGTTCGGCCATTTCCTGCCAAAAGATCCGGCGGGACGTACGGAAACCCTGAACTGGCTGTTCTGGCTGCAGGGCGCGGCCCCGTTCCTCGGCGGCGGTTTCGGCCACTTCTATAACTACGCACCGGTGAAGATTGAGTACGCGATTGACCGCTTCACGATGGAAGCCAAACGCCTGTTCGACGTGCTGGATAAACAGCTGGCGCGTAGCCGCTACGTGGCCGGTGAAGAGTACACCATCGCCGATATGGCGGTCTGGCCGTGGTTCGGCTGCGTGGCACTGGGTAGCGTGTATAACGCCGCAGAGTTCCTCGACGCTGAGAAGTACACCAACGTTCAGCGCTGGGCGAAAGATGTGGCACACCGCCCTGCCGTGAAGCGCGGGCGTATCGTTAACCGCACCAGCGGCGAGCTCAACGAGCAGCTCCACGAACGCCACGCGGCGAGCGACTTCGAGACCAATACGGAAGACAAGCGTCAGGCGTAATTCTCTGCCGGGCGGACCACCGCCCGGCAACAGGGATCCCTGCCAGGGGCATGATTTGCTTAAGGGTTGAGCCGATATTACTGGCACTATGCGGACGTTTTTCTCAGGTCAGATGACGAGAAAAGCGGACTCAACCGACAGCAGTCACAAAGGATTTGTTATGAAATTGATGAAAACAGCGCTGATTATCAGCACCCTGATCTTTTCCACTTCTGGTATGGCGATAGATAAAACCGCCGCCGGTGCAGTGGCCGGTGCAGCAATTGGCGCAGCCACGGGCAAAGATTTGAAATCCACGGTAGGCGGTGCGGTCGTTGGCGCGGGTACCGGTGCGATGTTCAAAAACGGCGACAAAGGTAAAGCTGCGCGTAAAGGCGGTGCGGTGGGTGCCGTGGTGGGTGCAGGTGCTGCGGCGGTAACAGGCAACAGCGTACTGAAAGGGGCCGCCGTCGGTGCCGGCTCTGGCGCACTGATTGGTGAAGCCACCCACTGATAAGCGGCGGGCGGCGCTCCGTTTGGCTCGCCTGCATTTAATCGAAAAAAAGGCCGCACACGGCGGCCTTTTAGCAGTGTTTATGCCGAGAGGCGGAATTTCTGCACCGACCGCTGAAGCTCTTCGGTCTGACGTTCAAGCGCGGAGGCCGCTGCCGAGACCTCTTCCACAAGCGAGGCGTTTTGCTGTGTCACGCCATCCATTTGCGTGATAGCAATACCCACCTGCGAAATCCCCTTACTTTGCTCCTCAGACGCAGACGCGATTTGCTTCATGATGGTCGTCACTTCCGTCACATCACGCAAAATGGCATCCATGGTGGTGCCCGTGTCGCCCACCAGCTTTGCGCCCTGCTCAACGCGGGAAACGGAATCGGTAATCAATCCCTCAATTTCTTTTGCCGCGTTGGCGCTGCGGCTTGCCAGGCTACGCACCTCGCCGGCCACGACGGCAAACCCACGTCCCTGCTCGCCCGCGCGCGCCGCTTCCACGGCAGCGTTGAGCGCCAGGATATTGGTCTGGAAGGCAATGCTGTTGATCACATTGGTGATTTCAGCAATCTTCTTCGAGCTCTCAGAAATACCGCTCATGGTGGTCACCACCTCTTCCACCAGCGAGCCGCCGCGGCTGGCCGTTGTTGACGCCACATCCGCCAGCTGGCTGGCCTGACGCGCGCTTTCCGCGTTCAGCTTCACGGTGGCGGTCAGCTGTTCCATGCTGGCCGCCGTCTCTTCCAGTGCGGCGGCCTGCTCTTCGGTACGGGACGAGAGATCGTTATTACCGCTGGAGATCTCCGTCGCGCCGCGCCAGATATTCTCGCTGCCGGAGCGAATAGAGCTCACCGCTTCTCGCAGGCTATCCTGCATCGCGCTCAGCAGAGGAACCAGTTGACCCACGCAGTTGCGACCGAACGGTTCAATCGGTTGACTGAGATCGCCCTGGGCAATCTGGCGGAACTGCTGGCGAATGCGAGCCAGCGGTTTTACCAGCATCGCCACCAGGTAACGGTCGGTGAAGAGCAGTATTAACAGGCCAATAATCGTGGCGGTGATAATTACCGTGCGGGTCATGCTGGTCAGGCTGTCCACGACCACTCGGGTGCTGTCGAGTGCCCGGGCGGCCGCGTTGTTAAAGTTCTCCGCAGCAGCACCAAACGCACGACTCAGCGGAGGGGTGATGTTATTCGCCTGCTGACGGTAGCCCTCCAGAGAGGACTGCTTCGCCTGCTGCATTTGCGGCGTTACGCCCTGCTCAAGCAAAGCCTGCCAGCTACCGATCACCTGAGCTGAAACTTGCTCATCCATCGGTCCTGGTGAGATTGCCTTCATCTCAGCCAGTTTCTTCCCCATATTGTCCAGCGCCTGCTGGGCAGGGGCCAGGTCCGGTGTGCCGCCCGCGGCTTTCACTTCCATCGCGCGACTCAACCGGGTCACAAAGCGAAAATACTGATCGTTACCCTGACTGAGTATGGTCATCTGTTTGACCAGCTGGCGATCCACCTCATTGCCCTCTGATACCCGTGACAGAGACCAGGTGCTGTAAAGCCCCACGCCCGCCCACATTAAACAAAAGATCCCGAGAATCGTCAGCATGACGAAACGGATCGTGAAATTACGCAACATATTCATAAGTCTTCCTTGCCGTGAGGGTGAATTCGCCCAGAGGCGAGTCTTACCCTCGTTATCGGCAGGAATGAGCAAATTCATCACCTTTCACGCATTATTTTTATTAAAATTTTTACTGCCCCTGCGTTCATTCAGAAAAAAGAGACATTTTCGAAGGGGAAAATTACCCTGCTAAGAATGTGTTTTACTTTGTCAGTGGATAAATAAATGTAAAACTGCAGCGCATTAAATTAACGGCCATACCTCCTGAGGAGTACATCATCAACAGGTTGCGTCAATCAATAGCGCTACCCTTTCGCGAAAACCCGCTTAATTTGCAGGGTAACTATTCAGTTCTATTTATCACATAAATATATTAACACCTAATTATCAGATTTCCTGATTTAAATACCCCAATAACTTACTCCTTATCTTTTAAATTTCATTACATCCTTTACTTATGAGAAATTTCTTAAATTAAATAAATTCCTTTACAAGGATGTCGACGATTTTTTATTAACGGAGTTTCAGATGCGTAAATTTATGAACCGCACATTGCTTTCGCAGTGTGTCTTAATGGCTTTAACCTCTTTCGGTACCCAGGCAGCAATGACGACAGCGACACCGTGTGAGGATGGCGTGACGACGCAAACCTGTGGATTAACGAAATATACCGATGACAGCTTTTATCAAAATCCCGGTGTGACAAATGCGGTTATGGCCGACGCCACGGCGAATAATATTTTCATGGATGGTCATCGAGGTGATGGCGACACGCAGTCATTAACGGTATCCGGAACGGATATGTCAGGCCACTATATCCAGGGAAGCAACGGCGGTACCGCGAATATCACCCTGAATAACGGCGCTACGGCCGATATGATTGAAGTCGGTAGCGGAGGCGCGACCACCAATACCACCGTGACGGTTGATGGCGCGACGCTGAACGGTGAAAACAGCACAGGCAATTACCAGCGTGATAAAACCTATATGATGGGCTCAGCGATTTATCTCGATCCACTGGATAAAGGCTACCACACCGTCAATATTGAGAATGGGAGCGTGCTGCACGGCAGCATTGTAAGCGCCGGTGCTGGCGAACAGGATATTACCCTCAGCAACAGTACAATGGATAAGGGCGGTATTTATGCAGGGAGCGATCAATCAAATACCCGCATTACGCTGACCGGAGCCACCGTCGATGCCTCGCAGAGTGAAATCGCGCAGAACATGGATCATTTGGCCGAAAAACTCAGCGAGTATAAGCCGTTCAGTGACATCAACCTGGATGGCGTGGGCGATCTTGCTATCGCCATGTACGGCACCCAGGCCGATTCCCTGGCCCTGAATAACAGTACCGTCACTGGCGATATTGGCGTTATTAATGAAAAGGGGTCGACATCACTTACGTTTACTAATAAGAGCGTCGTGAATGGCAATATTACCCTGAACGGCAGTTCAGCGAATTCTGTTCTGGTGGATAACAGCACCATTAATGGTGCGGTAAATACCGGTCAAAACAGCGGCAATACCACCATCACGCTGCAAAACAATGCCACTGTAAATGGTGATATTACAACCGGTGCGGGCGATGATACGGTCGTGCTGACCAATAATTCTCATGTTAACGGCAATGTTGATGGCGGTGACGGTAGCGACACGCTGTCAATGGATGCCGGCAGTTCTGTTTCTGGTGAAATTAGTCAGTTCGAGACGGTGAACACGACCAGCAATAACAGCATCGCCATTGATAAAATTAACGATGCCACCAACTGGAGTTTGCAAAATGGCTCAACGCTTGTCGCTACTACCACCGGCAGTAATGCGATGGTAAATATGAGCACCGACAGCTTTGTTGATTTCGGCAATATCACCGGGGTTAATAACGCCGTTGTCGTCAACAGCATTACTCCCTCGGCACAAAATCAGCAGAACGTGATTCTGGGTACGTTCACCACTTCAGGCACCAGCACCCCGCAAAATTATGCGGCGGCCACCTTCACAAATGGCCAACAGAATGTTGAAAACCGTAGCGGCGCTTATAACTATGACAACAGTCTGAATATTGTGGCCGCAGATACCGCGCCGCAGACACGCCTTACCGCCGATAATACGCAGTCGTGGAATATCGAATTTAACAGCCAGAAGGGCAGCCTCGCGAGCGACGTTCAGGGCCTTGTTGCCGGTCTGGACGCTGCCGAGCAGGCCGGACATCAGGTGGCTGATGATATCAGCAACCATATGAATCAGGTGCATCTGGCTAACCTGCTCGGCAAGCAGGAGGAAGGTGCGCAGGTCTGGGGTGATTTCCTCTATCAGAATGGCAATTTCAGCAATGATGTTGACTATAAGAGCATCACCCAGGGCGCTCAGGGTGGGGTGGACTGGACGGCGCATCTGGACAACGGTGATAGCGTCACTGGCGGTATTGCACTGGCATGGACACGCAGCCGCGTGCAGGATACCCATGACGGCGCTGATAGCTTTAATGACAGCGTCTACGGAAATTACTACAGCCTGTACGGTGGCTGGCAGCAGGCGCTTAACGGCAGAACATGGGGTATGTTTGCCGACGGTAGCTTCAGCTATGGCGATATGCGGTACACCCTGTCTGCGAATAACGTGACGGGGAATACCAGCGGCATGACCGAAGCACTGCACGGTTCGACGGATGGCACCCTGTATATGGCGCAGGCGCGTACCGGTGTGAACGTGTTGCTGCCAGGTGAAACCCTGCTGCAGCCTTACGCCACCTTAGGCTGGGATCAAACCAAAGCAAACGGCTTCTCCGACAGTGAAGTGGCCTTCGCCGACAGTCAGGTCTCTTCCTGGAACAGTGGGGTCGGGTTGAGACTCACCACAACGCTTCGCGATCTGAGCAAGAACGTGCAGATGATGCCGTGGATCGACGCACGCTTCCAGAAAGAGTTCAGCGACGATACTGATATTCAGGCGGCGGATTACCACACCACCTCCGGCCATAACAACACGATGGGGATCTTCGGAGCAGGCATCAATGCAACGATAGCGCATAACTTCACGCTCAATACCGGGGTGTATGTCGGCACCGGTGACGTGGACAACGATGCCAGCGTGCAGGCGGGGATGAGCTACAGCTTCTGACGAGTGAACGCCCGGTCAGTCTGATGCTGCCGGGCTTTAATCATTCAGGGTGGTCAGGCATGTCATCGCTTATCAACAGGATTTGTGATTTGATAAGCACAGAATGAAAACGTTGTTTCGAAAATTCATCGACAAGAAAGGAGACATCATGTCCTGGCACCCTTACCCCGCCCGCTACGAAAATATGCAGTACCGCTATTGCGGAAAAAGCGGCCTGCGCCTGCCGGCGCTGTCGCTTGGTCTGTGGCATAGTTTCGGCCACGTACAGCCTCTCGACTCTCAGCGGGCGCTGTTGCATAAAGCCTTCGACCTCGGCATTACCCATTTCGATCTTGCCAACAACTACGGCCCGCCGGCGGGAAGCGCGGAAGAAAACATGGGTCGTCTGCTGCGGGAAGATTTTGCCGCGTATCGCGATGAACTGATCATCTCAACCAAAGCAGGCTATGACATGTGGCCGGGGCCGTATGGGTCGGGCGGGTCGCGCAAATACCTGCTCGCCAGTCTCGATCAGAGCCTCAAGCGCATGGGGCTGGAGTATGTGGATATTTTCTATTCTCACCGCGTGGATGAAAATACGCCGATGGAAGAGACCGCCGCTGCGCTGGCCCAGGCTGTGCAGAGCGGTAAAGCGCTGTATGTCGGTATCTCCTCCTACTCCACGGAGCGCACCCAGAAAATGGCGGACCTGTTACATGAGTGGAAGATCCCGCTGCTTATCCACCAGCCATCTTACAACCTGCTCAACCGCTGGGTCGATCACACCGGCCTGCTGGATACGCTTGAGAAAAATGGGGCGGGTTGCATTGCGTTTACGCCGCTGGCGCAGGGTCTGCTGACCGGAAAATACCTGAACGGTATTCCTGAAGATTCTCGTATGCAGCGTGAAGGCAAGAAGGTGCGCGGTCTGACGGAGAACATGCTGACTGAAGCCAACCTGAACAGCCTGCGTTTACTGAATGAGATGGCACAGGCCCGTGGTCAGACGATGGCGCAAATGGCACTGAGCTGGCTGCTGAAGGATGAACGCGTGACGTCCGTACTGATTGGTGCGAGCCGTCCGGAGCAGATCGAAGAGAACGTGCAGGCCCTGAATAACCTGCGCTTTAGCGACGATGAGCTGAAAAGGATTGACCAGCATGTTGCGGATGGGGAATTGAATTTGTGGCAGGCGTCGTCGGATAAATAGCGCGGTCTGTCGCGCTCACGCCCCCCCTCTCCCTTGGGAAGAGGGGGGAAAATTACTTCTTACTGATCTTATCCAGATACCCCATCACGAACGCAGACAGCACAAACGTCAGATGGATAATCACGTACCACATCAGTTTGTTGTCCGGGACATTCTTGGCGTCCATGAATACGCGTAACAGGTGGATAGATGAGATCGCCACAATCGACGCGGCCACTTTATTCTTCAGCGACGAGGCATCCATTTTGCCCAGCCAGTTGAGCTTCTCTTTGCGCTCGTCGATATCGAGCTGAGAGACAAAGTTCTCATAGCCGGAGAACATCACCATCACCAGTAATCCGCCCACCAGCGTCATATCCACCAGCGAAAGCAGAACCAGAATCAAATCTGCTTCGGCAATGGAAAAGATGTTCGGCAGAACATGCAAGATTTCCTGGAAAAACTTAATCGTCAGCGCAATCAGCGCCAGCGAAAGGCCAAAATAGACGGGTGCCAGTATCCAGCGAGAGGCGTACATCGCGTTTTCAAAGAAGCGTTCCATAAAGTCCTGTCTGCAAACGAAACCAGCGCCCAGTATATCTCAACGGCGCTGACTGTTTGCAACAACTCACTCGTTGTACGTTCAGACATTGTCAGGATTGACGTCCGGGCGCGCATACTCCGGCCAGACCAGCACCACCAGTTCCGGATACGCCTCCAGGCTGAACTCACGAAAACACTGGCGCAGGTTTAATACGTCCAGATCGGAACAGGAGACCTTCTCACCGTTAAGGCAACGCTTTTTGATATTGTCATAATATTTATACACCGCGGAATTCAGGTCGCTGCAGCGGCGCTGCGCTTCAAACAACCCAGGCGTGTCATTAATTTCCGACATTTTCATTCGCTTAATTGTCGCGTGCAAAAAGTCGATATATTCATGGTTCACCCGCCAGTACCAAACCGGTGTAACCGAGTTCATCAATACGGAGAAATGGTCTTCGCCTTCCTCTTTTGTCATCAGTTCAGGTAGCGGAGGTTCACTGGCGTCTTTCGACACTTGCGTTTTATTGAACTCCTGCATCAATAAAAGAACACCAGCGGTCAGTAATAGTAATGTGATGACCGTAAAAAAAATGCTGTTCATGGGTAGGCTCCATTTTTTTTGATTTTAAAATTGCCTCATGATATTGTCAACGAATCTCACGCCTTTACCAACCCCACCCTGTTGTAATTAAAGGAAATTAAAATGCTGCCCGACTACCTCGTCCCGGCTAAGTACCACATTGCGCCTGTGGAACAGCAAACGACGGAAGCAGAAAAAGAGGCTAATTTCACTCAGGGGAAAAGAAAGCTCTCTGATTACGAGTCTGACATATTAATAGGCGTTTCTCGCACCGGTAAATCCCGTAATATGTTACTGGAAGAGCACGACCGTCATATAAAGGACCGGTTATTTCGCGCCGTTAAAATAGAAGCCTTTGTCCACCTGCTGAATGACCTGCAGGCCGAAGGTGAAATAGATGCCCAGAAATTAAGTCAAATAATCGCGGAAAAAACCAAAGAAATAAACGAAGCCGGCAATGAAATTTGGCTTAATCTCATTACGCGCGAAACCAATAACCCTATTTTTTATAACCTGGGGGAAGAGTAACGTGAAAGAAATTAAAGATAACGACGTTTATTTGGCTTTAGATAACAAAAAAAGTGATGAATTTATCTTAAAGCAAAATCTCGATGCACTGCGAAACACAAAAAATGCCGAGATGACGCGAATAACTCAGGACCTGGTATCGATCCCGGCGACGCTGGTACGCCTGAAATGGCATAATCGCCGCGAGATTTATCCTTTGCAGGTGAAGGAAGAGATATACGGCGCGGTGATGAATACCCTCATCGAACAGCGGCCTGAGCTGAAAGAGAAGCTTCTCGGGCGTCTGGAGGCCAATTATCAGTATCTGCTCGCCAGAGAAGTGGCCACCCTGCGCCTGACGCGCAAACTGTCCGACGGCGAGTACCGCACGTCAAACGTCACCTGCGTTGCGCTTGATGAAGACGCGCTGGCGTCCCACGCGCCTGCGCCTGCGTCCACTGAGACAAAAAACTGATCGCCCGACACGCATAAAAAAAGCCGGCTTTCGCCAGCTTCTTTGTTATTTCGCGGCCGCTTTCTCTTCGCCGACCAGCCCAATCTTGAGATAACCCGCCTGATGCAGCGTGTCCATTACCTTCATCATGGTTTCGTAATCGACGGTTTTATCCGCGCGGAAGAAGACCGTGGTGTCTTTCTTGCCGCCGGTGAGCTGATCCAGCGCCGGGATAACAGACTGATCCGTCACCGGGTCGTTGCCGAGGAACATCGATTTATCCGCTTTCACCGACAAATAGACAGGTTTCTCAGGACGCGGCTGCGGCTGGCTGGAAGAGGCAGGCAGATTCACCTTCACGTCGACCGTCGCCAGCGGCGCAGCCACCATGAAGATAATCAGCAGAACCAGCATGACGTCGATAAACGGCGTCACGTTGATTTCATGCATTTCACCGTTATCGTCCAGATTTTCGTTAAGACGCATCGCCATACAATCAACCTACGCGCAGTTTAGACGCCGCATGCACCGGTTTAACGGAGCTGGCATTGAGGTCAAGATCGCGGCTTTGCAGCAACAGCACCTGCGCGGCGACGTCACCGAGCGTGGCTTTATAGTTGCCAATCATACGCGCGAAGATGTTATAGATGACGACCGCAGGAATGGCCGCGACCAGACCGATTGCGGTCGCCAGCAGCGCTTCGGCAATCCCTGGCGCAACCACCGCCAGGTTGGTGGTCTGCGTCTGCGCAATGCCGATAAAGCTGTTCATGATGCCCCAGACCGTACCGAACAGACCGATAAACGGTGAGATCGCCCCGATAGTGGCCAGATAACCGTTACCGCGGCCCATATGGCGGCCAACGGCAGCAACGCGACGCTCCAGGCGGAAACCGGTACGTTCTTTAATACCTTCGTTATCTTCACTGCCTGCGGAGAGTTCCAGCTCGTTCTGTGCTTCGTTGACTAACAGGGTGGTCAGGCTTTTTCCATGGAAGGATGAGGTCATGTCTAAGGCCTGATCCAGGGAGCGGGCTTCAGCCAGTTGCTGTTGTTCCCGCTTGAGGCGACGCTTCTGCGACAGCAGTTCGACGCTCTTACTGAAGAAGATAGCCCAGGTGATCACGGACGCCAGAACCAGGCCGATCATCACAATCTTAACCACGATGTCAGCATGATGATACATGCCCCAGACGGAGAGATCCGTCTGCATCAAATTATTACCCACTCTGTATCTCCAGGACGCAAATCACAAAATCTGACCGTAATAATATCAAAACGTCGTCGAATTGATAGTAGTTCTCATTAGTATTTACATACTGCCGTAATTTTCGTTCACTTTCCTTGCGCTTACGCAGTAAAAATTTCTTATGCGTATTTTTGCTAATATTTTCTGCTTATTCGATAAGCCCCCGGGTGCAGATTTTTACAATCGTGGTAGTCTGGACGTCCAGACGTATAAAAACAGGGTTAGCGAACATGACAAAGAAGCATCTTGATACCACGCTGGTACAGGCAGGACGCAGCAAAAAATACACACAGGGATCGGTCAACAGCGTGATTCAACGCGCCTCCTCGCTGGTATTTGATACCGTCGAGGATAAAAAAATCGCCACGCGCAACCGCGCCAAAGGCGGGCTGTTCTATGGCCGTCGTGGCACGCTAACCCATTTTTCACTTCAGGAAGCCATGTGCGAACTGGAAGGCGGCGTGGGCTGCGCCCTGTTCCCCTGTGGTGCGGCGGCAGTTGCCAATACCATTCTGGCGTTTGTGGAACAGGGCGACCATATCCTGATGACCAATACCGCTTATGAACCAAGCCAGGATTTTTGCACCAAAATCCTCAGCAAGCTCGGCGTGACCACCGGCTGGTTCGATCCGCTGATTGGCGAAGGTATCGCTGAACTTATCCAGCCGAACACGCGCATTGTGTTTCTGGAATCCCCAGGCTCTATCACCATGGAAGTGCACGACGTCCCGGCTATTGTGAAAGCAGTGCGCAGCAAAGCCCCCGAGGCAATCATCATGATCGACAACACCTGGGCGGCGGGCGTGCTGTTCAGGGCGCTGGAATTCGACATTGATATCTCTATTCAGGCAGCGACCAAATATCTGATTGGCCACTCTGATGGCATGATCGGTACTGCCGTATCCAACGCGCGCTGCTGGGATCAACTTCGGGAGAATGCCTACCTGATGGGCCAGATGGTGGATGCGGATACGGCCTACATGACCAGCCGCGGTATCCGTACGCTGGGAGTGCGCCTGCGTCAGCACCATGAAAGCAGTCTGAAGGTGGCCGAATGGCTGGCCCGGCACCCGCAGGTCGAGCGCGTTAATCATCCGGCGCTTCCGGGCAGCAAAGGCCATGAATTCTGGCAACGTGACTTTACGGGCAGTAGCGGGTTGTTCTCATTTGTTCTTAAAAAACGGCTCAATAACGACGAACTGGCGAACTACCTGGATCATTTTACCCTCTTCAGCATGGCTTACTCCTGGGGCGGGTTTGAATCCCTGATCCTGCCTAACCAGCCGGAGCAAATTGCGGCTCTGCGCCCCGGTGGAGAAGTGGATTTCAGCGGCACGCTGATTCGACTGCATATTGGTTTAGAAGATGTTGACGATTTAATTGCGGATTTAGCGGCAGGGTTTGAACGTATCGTGTAGAGTGCATGCTGAAAATGTACTCCCTGGACGCTTTTGTGAACACTGCCACCAGAAAAGTCTGCATTAGTTGCGCCCGCGATCAAACCCCACAGGCGAATTAGGGAGTACAATAGCGCTATATCTGCATCTGCTGTTCCACAGGAAAGTCCATGGCTGTTATTCAAGATATTATTGCGGCGCTCTGGCAACACGATTTTGCCGCGCTGGCGGACCCTCACGTTGTAGGTATCGTCTATTTCGTGATGTTCGCAACCCTGTTTCTGGAAAATGGATTACTGCCAGCCTCATTTTTACCCGGTGACAGCCTGCTTTTACTGGCCGGGGCGTTAATCGGTAAAGGCGTCATGGACTTCACGCCGACGATGGTCATACTCACCTCCGCTGCCAGCCTCGGTTGCTGGCTGAGCTATCTGCAGGGCCGCTGGCTCGGCAATACGCGCGTCGTGAAAGGCTGGCTGGCGCAGTTACCGCATAAATATCATCAACGTGCGACCTGCATGTTTGACCGCCACGGTCTGTTGGCGCTGCTGGCCGGGCGTTTTCTGGCGTTTGTTCGCACGCTGCTGCCGACCATGGCAGGCATTTCCGGGCTGTCAAACCGCCGCTTCCAGTTCTTCAACTGGTTGAGTGCCCTGCTGTGGGTAGGCGTGGTGACCACGCTTGGCTACGCGCTGAATATGATCCCCTTTGTGAAACACCACGAAGACCAGGTAATGACCTTCCTGATGATCCTCCCGCTTTTCCTGCTGGTCGCGGGACTGCTCGGGACGATTGCGGTTGTGATTAAGAAGAAATACTGCAGCGCGTGATATAAAAAAGCCGGGTGACGTTACGCTTACCCGGCTGGACTCTCCCCTCAGGTCCCCTGCATCATTCTGATGCGCGACGCATCTTCCCCCGGCGTGACGCCGAAGTAACGCTTAAACTCCCGACTAAATTGCGACGCACTTTCATAGCCCACCCGCATCGCCGCCGCGCTGGCCTTCATGCCGTCGTGGATCATCAGCATACGAGCCTTATGCAGCCGATAGGTTTTAAGATACTGCAGCGGTGAGGTGCTGGTCACCGACTTAAAATTATGATGAAACGCCGAGACGCTCATGTTTGCTTCCGCCGCCAGCTGGTCAACGCTCAGGTTTTCCGTGTACTGGCTTTCGATACGCTTGAGCACGCGGCTAATCAGGCTGAAGTGCGTCTGGCGGCTGACCAGCGCGAGTAATGCCCCACCGCCCGGCCCCAGCAGCACATGGTAAAGAATTTCGCGGATAATCTGTTTGCCCAGGATGCGTGCATCCAGCGGCCGTTCCATAACGTCGAGCAGACGCTCAATGGCGCAGAGGATCTCCTCGGATAACGTCGCGGAGTTAATCCCGCTCGCGGGCATCGACGGCCGGAACAATGCGTCCTCGCCAATCTCCATCAGCAGTTCCTGCAGCTGTAGGATATCAACATTTAAACGAATGCCCGCCAGCGGTACCGCTTCTGTCGCGAAAGTTTCACATTCAAAGGGTAAAGGTACTGTGAGCAGAAGATATTCATTGGTGTCATACCGGAACACGCGCTCATTGATATAGCCAATTTTATGGCCTGAAAAGAGAAAAACGATGCCCGGCTGGTACATGACCGGTGTGCGTGTCCCTGGCTGCGTCCCATACAGAAGACGAATGTCAGGCAACATGTCACCGACGCCATTTTCTTTATCAATCAGTCTTTTAATCTGCGCAGTAAGCTGAAGGCAGATCGCTTCACGGTTCATTTTACGTTACTCCGGCTACGGTTTCCGACGTTGACAGTGTGCGCAGTTTACCGTGTTTTCTCCAGCGCTCTGTAGAAATGGGCAAGACATCGGCAGGAATGTGCATTGAGAGGATAGCCCCGGACGGCCACAATGTGCAGCATCAGGTCGCCTTCAGCGCCACCACGGTTTTTCACCCACATAAGGGAACGAGCAATGAATAATTTTAATCTCCACACCCCAACCCGCATTCTGTTTGGTAAAGGCGCTATCGCCGACCTGCGCGCACAGATCCCCGCTGATGCCCGCGTACTGATCACCTACGGTGGCGGCAGCGTGAAAAAAACCGGCGTACTGGATCAGGTTTACAGCGCGCTGGAAGGTCTGGACGTGCGTGAGTTCGGCGGTATCGAGCCTAACCCGTCTTATGAAACACTGATGAACGCGGTCAAGATCGCCCGTGATGAAAAAGTCACCTTCCTGCTGGCAGTCGGCGGCGGCTCCGTCCTGGACGGCACCAAATTCATCGCCGCTGCGGCGCACTACGCGGACGGTATTGACCCGTGGCACATTCTGGAAACCCGCGGCAGCGATATCAAAAGCGCGATCCCAATGGGTTCCGTGCTGACCCTGCCTGCGACCGGTTCTGAATCCAACAAAGGTGCCGTTATCTCCCGTAAAACCACGGGTGATAAGCAGGCCTTTATGAACGATCACGTTCAGCCTGTATTCGCCATCCTCGATCCGGTTTACACCTACACCCTGCCTGCACGTCAGGTCGCGAACGGTGTGGTTGATGCGTTTGTGCACACCGTTGAGCAGTACGTTACCTACCCGGTAGATGCCAAAATTCAGGATCGCTTCGCGGAAGGCATTCTGCTGACGCTGATTGAAGACGGCCCGACAGCGCTGAAAGAGCCGGAAAACTACGATGTGCGCGCCAACGTGATGTGGGCGGCAACCCAGGCGCTGAACGGTCTGATCGGTGCCGGCGTGCCGCAGGACTGGGCAACCCATATGCTGGGCCACGAACTGACGGCCATGCACGGTCTGGATCACGCGCAAACGCTGGCCGTCGTCCTGCCTGCACTGTGGAACGAAAAACGTGATACCAAACGCGCTAAATTGCTGCAGTACGCTGAGCGCGTATGGAACATCACCGAAGGTTCTGACGATGCGCGTATCGACGCGGCTATCGAAGCAACCCGCAGCTTCTTTGAAGGTCTGGGCGTGCCAACGCGTCTGTCCGGCTATGGCCTGGATGGCAGCTCCATCCCTGCCCTGCTGGCGAAACTTGAAGAACACGGTATGACCCAGTTGGGCGAGCACGGCGACATTACGCTGGAAGTGAGCCGTCGTATCTACGAAGCGGCACGCTAAGCGTTTTTGACATCCCGCCTTTCGTTTTTTGACATTTCGTCCAGACTTAATGCACATCACATCGTCGGGGGTTCCCTCCGACGATGAGCACCTGAAGGAGGAAAAATGGCAAACCAAACCGTAATCAAGCTGCAGGATGGCAACGTGATGCCCCAACTGGGGCTAGGTGTATGGAAAGCCGGTAACGACGAGGTCGTCTCCGCCATTCATAAAGCACTGGAAGTCGGCTATCGGTCGATTGATACCGCCGCCGCGTACAAAAATGAGGACGGCGTGGGTAAGGCACTGGCCAGCGCTGGCATGCCCCGCGACGACCTTTTCATTACCACCAAACTGTGGAACGACGATCAAAAACGCCCCCGCGAAGCCTTGCAGGAGAGTCTGGACAAACTCCAGCTCGATTTCGTCGATCTCTATCTGATGCACTGGCCAGTCCCGGCTATCGATCACTATGTTGACGCCTGGAAAGGGATGATTGAGCTGCAGCAGGCAGGGCTGGTGAAAAGCATCGGCGTGTGTAATTTCCAGGTTCACCACCTGCAGCGCCTGATTGACGAGACGGGTGTCGCGCCAGTTATCAACCAGATTGAGCTGCACCCGCTGATGCAGCAGCGTCAGCTTCACGCCTGGAACGCCACGCACAAGATCCAGACCGAGTCCTGGAGCCCGCTGGCACAGGGCGGTGAAGGGGTGTTCGACCAGAAAATTATTCGCGATCTCGCGGATAAATACGGCAAGACGCCGGCGCAAATCGTTATTCGCTGGCATCTGGATAACGGCCTGGTGGTGATCCCGAAATCGGTCACGCCATCGCGTATCGCTGAGAATTTCGACGTCTGGGATTTCCGCCTGGATAAAGATGAACTGAGTGAAATTGCGAAGCTGGACAAGGGCAAGCGTTTAGGCCCGGATCCCGATCAGTTTGGCGGGTGAATAAAAAAACCCCGGCTCGCCGGGGTTTTTATTTTTTACGCTTTACGTTTCACGGGTTTCTTCGCACTGGCGTTACCGTTTGAACGCTGATGCACAATCGGCGTGTGCTTGGTCAATGCCGGACGCGTATGGCGGTTCTGGCGGCGCGCTTCACGCATCTCGTCAAGCGTAGGCGCAGGCACCAGGCAGTCGCGGCGCGAGCCGATCAGATGCTTTTTACCCATATCTTCCAGCGCCTGACGGATCAGCGGCCAGTTAGCCGGATCGTGGTAGCGCAGCAGTGCTTTATGCAGACGGCGCTGTTTATCCCCTTTCGGCACCACTACATCTTCACTCTTATAGCCAATTTTACCCAGCGGGTTCTTGCCGGTGTAATACATGGTCGTTGAGTTCGCGAGCGGTGATGGATAGAAGTTCTGCACCTGATCCAGACGGAAGCGACGCTGTTTCAGCCACAGCGCCAGGTTCACCATGTCCTCATCGCGCGTGCCAGGGTGCGCGGAGATGAAGTATGGGATCAAATACTGCTCTTTACCCGCCTGCTTCGAGTAGGTGTCAAACAGCTCTTTAAAGCGATCGTAGCTGCCCATACCCGGCTTCATCATCTTGGACAGCGGGCCTTCTTCGGTATGCTCAGGGGCAATCTTCAGGTAGCCACCCACGTGATGCGTCGCCAGCTCTTTGATGTAGCGCGGATCTTCCACGGCAATATCGTAACGCACCCCGGAAGCGATCAGGATCTTCTTGATCCCTTTCAGGTCACGTGCACGACGGTAAAGGTTGATCGTCGGTTCATGATTGGTATCCATGTGCTGACAGATATCCGGATACACGCACGACAGACGACGGCAGGTCTGTTCCGCGCGCGGGTGACTTACAGCGCAGCATGTACATGTTCGCAGTCGGGCCGCCCAGATCGGAGATCACCCCGGTGAAGCCAGGCACGGTATCGCGAATGGCTTCGATCTCATTGATGATCGAATCTTCGGAGCGACTCTGAATAATGCGCCCTTCATGCTCGGTAATGGAACAGAAGGAGCAGCCGCCGAAGCAGCCGCGCATGATGTTTATTGAGAAACGGATCATTTCATACGCCGGGATTCGGCTCTCGCCGTATGCCGGATGCGGCACGCGTTTGTACGGCAGCGCGAAGACGCTGTCCATCTCTTCGGTGGAAAGCGGGATTGCCGGCGGGTTGATCCAGATAAAGCGCTCGCCGTGCTTTTGCATCAGCGCACGCGCGCAGCCCGGGTTGGTTTCGTGGTGCAGAATACGGGACGCATGCGCGTAGAGCACTTTATCGGCTTTGACCTTCTCAAAGGAAGGCAGCAGCACGTAGGTTTTTTCCCACGGTTTCGGGCGCGGTGGCTGAACAACGATAGCTTTCGTTTCGGCTTTCTTTGGCTCTACCGGCTTGTTATCCGCACACGGCAGATCGTCGCCGTACGGGTGCGGGATCGGGTCGATTTTACCCGGCATATCAATGATACGGGAATCCACCCCGCTCCAGCCCGGCAGCGCCTCTTTCACCATGATCGCCGTGTTGCGCACGTCGCGGATGCTGCTCACCGGCTCACCCTGTGAGAGACGGTGCGCCACTTCCACCAGCGGACGTTCACCGTTACCGTAAATCAGCATATCGGCTTTGGAATCCACCAGCACCGAACGGCGCACGGTGTCTGACCAGTAGTCGTAGTGCGCGGTACGGCGCAAACTCGCCTCGATGCCGCCCAGGATAACCGGCACGTCTTTCCAGGCTTCTTTGCAGCGTTGGGTGTAGACCAGCGTCGCGCGGTCAGGACGTTTACCCGCGACGTTATCCGGCGTGTAGGCATCGTCATGACGCAGCTTACGGTCGGCGGTATAGCGGTTGATCATCGAGTCCATGTTGCCTGCGGTCACGCCGAAGAACAGGTTGGGTTTCCCCAGACGCATAAAGTCGTCTTTGCTGTTCCAGTCAGGCTGGGCGATGATCCCCACACGGAAGCCCTGCGCTTCAAGCATACGGCCACAGATAGCCATGCCAAAGCTCGGGTGGTCGACATAGGCATCGCCCGTCACCAGAATGATATCGCAGCTGTCCCAGCCCAGTTGGTCCATCTCTTCCCGGGACATCGGCAGGAACGGCGCCGGTCCAAAGCAGGCCGCCCAGTACTGGGGCCAGGAGAAGAGGTCACGATCCGGCTGGATCAGGGAAATTGCGCTCATAGTGCTTCCGAAGAAAAAATAGACAAAAGGAGCGGGATTATACGCTGTTAGTCCGCCGGATTTGAAGAAAAGGATGCAAGAAGTAAACAGAAAATCCAGGAAGCCGTTAAAATACAGCGCACTGTTAATTTTGGATCATAATATCCACTATATCTTGCGGTAATCAGTTACCGGGATGCATTCTGGCACGGAGTTTCTTTGTGAAGTTCAACGATTCGTTACATGTGTCCCAGCTGCGGGTTGTGCTTCACCTCTGCGGTTTTCTGGTTCTTCTGTACAGCCTGTCCATGCTGCCGCCGATGGTTATCGCCCTGCTGAATAAAGAGCGAACCTACTTTGCTTTTTTAACCACCTTTTTGACATTTTTTACCCTTGGCGGACTTACCTGGCGGGCAACACGTCATTCCGGTATACAGCTGCGCACCCGTGACGGTTTCGTGATTATCGTTCTGTTCTGGCTGCTGTTTTCATTGATTAGCGCCATGCCGTTATGGATGGATGACGGTCTGCAACTCTCCTTTTCCGATGCGCTCTTTGAAGGGGTCTCAGGGATCACCACCACCGGGGCGACGGTGATTGGAGACGTCAGTGCCCTGCCGAAATCGTACCTTTATTACCGCGCTCAGCTCAATTTCATTGGCGGATTAGGGGTCATCGTACTGGCCGTCGCGGTCCTGCCGCTGCTCGGTATCGGTGGCATGAAGCTGTATCAGTCGGAAATGCCTGGGCCGTTTAAGGAGGAACGCCTGACGCCCCGACTCGCCGATACCGCGCGTACGCTGTGGGTAACCTATCTGGCGCTGGGACTGGTCTGCACGCTGGCGTACTGGCTGGCGGGCATGCCTTTTTTTGACGCCGTCTGTCACGGGCTTTCCACCGTCTCATTGGGTGGGTTTTCAACCCGAAGTGAGAGCATCGGGTTTTACGACAGCCACGCGATTGAGCTTGTCGCCGGGGCTTTTTCACTGCTTTCCGCGTTTAACTTTACCCTCTGGTATGTCGTCATCGCGCGCCGCACGCTGAAACCGATTCGGCGCAGCCCGGAGGTGAAGTTCTTTCTTGGTGCCGCCACCGTCATTATCGCCATCACCGCCTGGCAGGTGTGGCACGCGGGGATGTACAACGGTACCGACAGCCTGGTACATGCCTTCTTTCTGGCCAGCTCCATGATGACCGACAACGGTCTTTCGACGGCCGATTACGCTCACTGGCCTCCCCACACCATTTTCCTGCTGTTGAGCGCCAGCTTTTTTGGCGGCTGCGTCGGCTCTACCTGCGGCGGGATCAAAGCGCTGCGTTTTCTCATCATGTTTAAGCAGTGTATTCAGGAGATGAATCAACTTGCGCATCCGCGCGCGCTGCTGAGCATTAAGGTCGGCAAAAGCGTCGTGAATGAACGCGTTCTGCGCTCGGTGTGGAGCTTCTTTTTTCTCTACGTGATGATAACGGGCTTTTTCGTCTGGGCGCTGAACCTGCTGGGATACGATCTGTTCACGTCATTTGCCACCGTTGCGGCCTGCATTAACAATATGGGGCTGGGGTTCGGCGAAACGGCATCAACCTTCGGGACGTTAAAAGACGAGGCCAAGCTGTTGATGTGTGCGGCGATGATTATGGGGCGTCTGGAAATTTATCCGGTACTGATCCTGTGCTCACGCTTTTTTCTGGCGGGCATAAACATTCCCGGCGAACCGGGAATCGTATCGTGGTTTAGGGTGCCGGGTTGACCAGCATCTGGCCGACGGATCCCCTGTCCATCATCTCCAGCGTCTGGCTGTGGAACAGGAACGGGAAGTGCGGCCACGAAGGCTGTCCGTAGTAGACCAGCAGTTCGACCTGCCCATCCACCCAGACGGTATCCTTCCAGCCCCTGTCTTCAGGGAACGGCATCGCGCCATTGACGTTGCGGATCAGGAAACTCACCCCTTCGATATGGAACGACTGCGGCATGTCCGAGCGAACGGTCCAGCGCTCCCAGGTACCCTGCTGCGCGGTAATATCGATACGGTTAACGTCCCACAGCGTGCCGTTGATCCCCGGATCGTCGCCCAGGCTGATATCGCGGCTGCGCACCGGCGAACCGCTCATGATCTCCTGCGGTAGCAGGCGCATCGGCAGGCTGTCGGTCACCAGCGGCAGCAGGCCGGTAGGACGCAGGGTCAGCACCAGGGTGGAGACCAGGATACTCGACGGCTCAAAGAAACCGCGAATGCGGTCCACAATGCTGGCCGCTTCGCCACAGGTGATCGACACCTCATCACCGTTGGTCATATCAATAAGGATTTCGCGGCGTTCGCCTGGCGACAGCGCCAGCTGCTTCACGGAAACCGGGGCCGGTAAAAAACCCTGGTCGCCGGAGATGACGTGTAGCGCACGGCCATCGCTCATTTGCAGCTGGTAGCGGCGCGAGTTAGAGGCGTTCAGCAGACGCAGACGTACCCATCCGCGCGACACTTCGACATACGGACTTTGCGCGCCGTTAACCAGCAGCGTATCGCCAACGAAGCCACCGCTGCCCGGCTCGCTGTATTCCGGCGTACCGAAATTATCCAGCCGTTTGTCCTGAATAATGACCGGAAAATCATCCACGCCATAGTGGTTCGGGATTGGCAGGGATTTACTGATTTCATCTTCCACCAGCCACATACCGGCCAGGCCGTTATATACCTGCTGGGCCGTGCGGTTAGGGGTATTGGCATGATACCAGAGCGTCGCCGCGCTCTGACGAATCGGCAGAACGGGCGCCCAGTCAGCATTAGGCGACATCATGCGTGCCGCGCCGCCAAGCAGCGGGCCAGGCACCTGTAAGCCACTGATGGTCATGGCGACATTTTCTGTCGTACGGTTACTGTAGATCAGCTTAACGTCATCGCCATTCCACACGCGTATGGTCGGCCCAAGGTAACGTCCGTTAATGCCCCACACCGGCGCACGCGTGCCCTGGGTAAAGGACCAGTGGCTGCGCTGTAGCGTCAGGAAAAGCGGCTGCCCGCGACGGGATTCTATTAACGGCGGAATGGGCAGCGGCTGTTGCTGCCCGGCGGCGTTGGCTGTCAGCGGCAGCGCACCCGCACAAAGGGCGATCCCGGAAGCCTGAATAAACTGACGCCGACTGAATGACATATAAGCTCCATCTGAAACGACTAACAACGCGGGAATTCGTTTTCCCTTTTAACGCCGGCTTACTTCTTACCGGCGGCTTCTCTCTCTGCGACTTCTTTGTCGAGCAGCGCAATATGCTGAGCCATCAGTTCACGGCAGTGTGCTGCCAGCTCGCGAACCTGATCTTTACCGTATTTGCTGGTATCCACCGGCGGCAGCATTTCGACAATCACCAGCCCGTTATTCAGGCGGTTAAGATTAATCTTATTAGAAGTATTGGAAACACACACAGGAATAATTGGAACACCTGCCGCAATTGCAGCATGAAACGCACCGGTTTTGAACGGCAGCAGGCCACGGCCACGGCTGCGCGTCCCTTCCGGGAACATCCAGATTGAGATCCTGCGCTTTTTGAAGTGATTAACCACTTCAGCAATAGTGCTGTGCGCTTTCGCGCGGTTGTTACGGTCAATCAGCAGGTTACCGGTCAGCCAGTACAGCTGGCCGAAAAAAGGGATCCACAGCAGGCTCTTTTTGCCCACGGTCACGGTCGGTGGCAGAACAATGTTGGAGGCCGTCACCATATCGTAGTTGTTCTGATGGTTAGCGATAAAGATGGCGTTACCGAAGTTCTCAGCCCCTTCCGGCAGGCGTTTTTCTACCTTCAGGCCAAACAGCGGCGCAAGGCGGCCGAACATATGGCCGAAGGTGGCGACATGTTTCGGATTGCGCGGACTGAACAGGCAATAAATAGAGCCGAAAATACAGACCAGAATGCAGTAAATAATGGTAAGAATTAAACGAACAATGAATAGCATAGCGACCTCTGAAGCCCTGACAGCTGACAATTATACTTCACCTGTGGCCAGGTAAGGACTTTATTACGAGCGCGTATTGTTAATCGCAACGCACGAATTAACAACGATTTTACGGGAAATTTTATTGAAATTCCCCCTCCGGAACAGAGGGGGAGATAACGGCGTTACTCTTCGCTGTCGCCCGCGGTACTGCGCGCAGGAGAGTCAATCTCCACGCGGTCAATACGCTGCAGGCCGCGCATCAGCGAGCCGCGTCGACCGCGCTCGCCCACCACTTTCTGCAACTCTTCCGGACGAAGCTTGATTTTACGTTTGCCGACATGAATGGTCAGCGTGCTCTGCGGCGGCAGAATAAAGAGGTGCGCCAGACCATCTACCCCTTTCGCCGCTTCCGCTGACGGGA
The DNA here is from genome assembly GCF_031453695.1 of Enterobacter sp. SORGH_AS_0287. Taxonomy (NCBI): domain Bacteria; kingdom Pseudomonadati; phylum Pseudomonadota; class Gammaproteobacteria; order Enterobacterales; family Enterobacteriaceae; genus Enterobacter; species Enterobacter sp. SORGH_AS_0287. Next base: position 4,315,211 of record NZ_JAVIZW010000001.1, on the reverse strand, counting down.
TGCTGATGATCTTGTTGCCCTTGCCTTTTGACAATTCCGGCAGGTCGCTGACCGGGAACATCAGCATACGTCCGGCGGCAGTGATCGCCAGCAGCATATCGCTGTCGTTTTCCACTACCAGCGGCGGCATCACATGCGCGTTGTCAGGCAGGCTGATCAGCGCCTTACCGGCACGGTTGCGGGAAACAAGATCGTTAAAGGTACAGATAAAGCCGTACCCCGCGTCAGACGCCAGCAGCAGTTTCTGGTCATCGGCTTCCATCAGCATATGGTCAACCGTCGCACCCGGCGGCAGCGTCAGCTTACCGGTAAGCGGTTCGCCCTGTCCGCGGGCAGAAGGCAGCGTGATCGGGTCGATGGCGTAGCTGCGCCCCGTCGAGTCGATAAAGGCGACCGGCTGGTTGCTCTTACCTTTCACGGCCGCTTTAAAGCTATCGCCCGCCTTGTAGCTCAACCCTGGCGCGTCGATATCGTGACCTTTAGCACTGCGCACCCAGCCGCTCTGAGACAGCACAATGGTGACCGGCTCAGATGGCTGCATGTCGTGCTCATTCATCGCCTTCGCTTCTTCGCGCTCATGCAGCGGAGAACGACGGTCGTCACCGAATGCATCGGCGTCAGCCTGCAGCTCTTTCTTGAGCAGGTTGTTCATCTTGCGTTCGGACGCGAGGATCGCCTGCAGCTGATCGCGCTCTTTTTCCAGTTCGTTCTGCTCACCGCGGATCTTCATCTCTTCGAGTTTGGCGAGATGACGCAGTTTCAGCTCAAGGATCGCTTCGGCCTGGGTTTCACTGATGCCAAAGCGCGACATCAGCGCCGGCTTCGGCTCGTCCTCGGAACGGATAATCTCAATAACTTCGTCGATATTGAGGAACGCCACCAGCAAACCTTCAAGGATGTGCAGGCGTTTAAGCACTTTTTCCAGTCGATAGTTCAGACGGCGGCGAACGGTATCGCGGCGAAACGTCAGCCATTCGCTCAGGATCTCCAGCAGGTTTTTCACTGCCGGACGACCGTCGAGGCCGATCATGTTCAGGTTGATGCGGTAGCTTTTTTCCAGATCGGTGGTGGCAAACAGGTGGTTCATCACCTGCTCCATGTCCACGCGGTTGGAACGCGGCACGATCACCAGACGCGTCGGGTTTTCGTGGTCGGATTCGTCGCGCAGATCATCCACCATCGGCAGCTTTTTATTGCGCATCTGGGAGGCAATCTGCTCCAGCACTTTCGCGCCGGAGACCTGGTGCGGCAGCGCGGTGATGACAACTGCGCCGTCCTCTTTGGTCCACACCGCACGCATGCGCACGGAGCCGCGGCCGTTCTGGTAGATTTTGCGGATTTCCGCGCGCGAGGTGATGATTTCGGCCTCGGTCGGGTAGTCCGGCCCCTGCACGATATCCAGCAGATCGTCCAGCGTGGTTTTCGGCTGTTCAATCAGGGTGATGGCGGCTTTCGCCACTTCACGCAGGTTGTGCGGCGGAATGTCCGTCGCCATACCCACCGCGATACCGGTAGTGCCGTTCAGCAGGATGTTCGGCAGACGCGCAGGCAGCATTTTCGGCTCCTGCATCGTACCGTCGAAGTTTGGCACCCAGTCCACGGTTCCCTGACCCAGCTCGCCCAGCAGCACTTCAGCGTAGCGGGAGAGACGGGATTCGGTATAACGCATCGCTGCGAAGGATTTCGGATCGTCCGGCGCGCCCCAGTTCCCCTGACCATCCACCAGCGGATAACGGTAAGAGAACGGCTGTGCCATCAGCACCATCGCTTCATAACAGGCGCTGTCGCCGTGCGGATGGTATTTACCCAGTACGTCACCGACGGTACGGGCGGATTTTTTGAACTTGGCGGTCGCATTTAGCCCCAGTTCGGACATCGCATAGACGATGCGGCGCTGAACGGGCTTCAGGCCATCCCCGATAAACGGCAACGCCCTGTCCATGATGACGTACATGGAGTAGTTCAGGTAGGCGTTTTCCGTGAATTCATGTAGCGCGAGGCGCTCTGCCATATCGCTCATTATGTGTGATTCCTCAACTCAGAAACCGAAAGGTTTCAGGCAATATTGCCGCAGATACTACCTTATCTGGCGTGTTGAGTCACAAAGAAAAAGGGCCGCATCCGCGGCCCTTTCGGGGTTATTTGTTCAGTTTGATAACCTGCTTCACGTCGATTTCAAAATCGTTCCACTCTTTATCGACTTTACCCTGAATTTCCACCTTATCCTGCGGGGTTACGGTCACGCCGTTCCAGCGCTTGTGGTCAATCTCCACGTTAACCGTACCGGTCTCATCGCGGAAGGTGTAGCGGTCATCAGACAGGCGCTGAGTGATGTTCCCGCGCAGCTTCACCCAGCTGTCGTCCTTCATGTCCTTCACTTTCACCGCGGTGGTGAGGTTCGCGTCATTATCGACAAAACCGCCCGCCTGCGTCTGGGCCTGGGTTTGTGCGGCAGAGGGGCCGTTAAATCCGCCCTGTGCAGCAAAAACAGGGGCAGTGGTCATCATCATGATGGCGGCAATCGCAGCGAATTTTTTCATATTAACTCTCCCTTTAATGTGGTTTCGCAGTCCATTTAACAGGGTAAACCTTAACAACTTCTTAAGGGAAAAATTTATTTATTATTACTGTACAGCAGGCTGATGCAGAGGGTTTACTGACGTTATCAAGGAGGGAACATGCGCATTTTACTGGTTGAAGACGACAAGTTGATCGGCGATGGCATCAAGGCGGGTTTAAGCAAAATGGGCTTTAGCGTGGACTGGTTCACCGACGGAAAAACCGGCCAGACCGCGCTTCATTCTGCACCGTATGATGCCGTAGTGCTGGATCTGACGCTGCCGGAAATCGACGGACTGGAGATTCTGCGCGCCTGGCGCGAAAGCGGACGCCGCGAGCCGGTATTGATTCTGACGGCGCGGGATGCGTTGAACCAGCGTGTCGAAGGGCTGCGTCTGGGGGCGGATGATTACCTGTGCAAGCCCTTTGCACTGATCGAAGTGGCTGCCCGCCTTGAGGCGCTGGTGCGCCGAAGCCACGGCCAGACCCGCAGCGAGTTGCACCACGGAAAGGTCACGCTCGATCCCTCCAGTCTCGTGGCCACGCTGGACGGCGAAACGCTGACGCTCAAGCCGAAAGAGTTCGCCCTGCTGGAGCTGCTGATGCGTAACGCGGGCCGCGTGCTGCCGCGCAAGCTGATCGAGGAAAAGCTCTACACCTGTGACGACGACGTCTCCAGCAACGCCGTTGAAGTCCACGTCCACCATCTTCGTCGTAAACTGGGCAGCGAATTTATCCGCACCGTGCACGGTATCGGCTATACCCTGGGTGACGCATGAAACTGACCCAACGCCTGAGCCTGAAGCTGCGCCTGACGCTCCTCTTTTTAGTGCTGTCGCTGACGGCGTGGTTTGCCGCAAGCCTGGTCGCCTGGCAGCAGACCACCCACACGCTGGATAAGCTGTTCGATACGCAGCAGATGCTGTTTGCCAAACGGCTGTTGACCATGGATCTGGATGAGATCCGGGCCCCCGAACGGATGCGTGAGATCCCCAAAAAAGCGAAGCACGGTCGTCTGGATGACGACGCGCTGGCCTTCGCCATCTACGCCACCGACGGCAAGATGATGTTAAATGACGGCGAAAACGGGCGGGACATTCCGTACCACTATCGCCGCGACGGGTTTGATAATGGACGGCTACAGGGCGACAACGACGAGTGGCGTTTTTTATGGCTCACCTCACCCGACGGGAAGTACCGCGTGGTGGTCGGCCAAGAGTGGGAGTATCGCCAGGAGATGGCGGTAGATGTGGTCAGCTCCCAGTTGACCCCGTGGCTGGTGGCGCTGCCCCTGATGCTGTTGTTGCTGATCGTTTTGCTGAGCCGGGAACTGAAACCGTTAAAAAAACTGGCGCAGACCCTGCGCTCCCGCTCACCGGATGCCACCGACGCGCTCCCGACTCAGGGGGTTCCCACTGAAGTGCGCCCGCTGCTCGACTCGCTGAACCATCTGTTCACGCGAACCCAGGAGATGATGACTCGCGAGCGTCGTTTTACCTCAGATGCCGCGCACGAGCTACGCAGCCCTCTCGCGGCCCTGAAGGTGCAAACCGACGTGGCGCAACTGTATCAGGACGATCCGCAGGCGCAGCAAAAAGCGCTGGCGCAGCTGCATGCGGGTATCGATCGCGCATCCCGGCTGGTGGATCAGCTCCTTACGCTGTCGCGTCTGGACTCGCTGGATAACCTCGACGATATCGAACCGATCGTGATGGCCGATCTCCTGCAGTCGGCGGTGCTGGATATCTGGCATCCGGCACAGCAGGCCGGGATTGATATTCGCCTGAACATTCATGCCCCGCAGGTCACACGTCAGGGCCAGCCGCTGCTGCTGAGCCTGCTGGTGCGTAACCTGCTGGACAACGCCGTGCGTTATAGCCCGCATGGCAGCGTGGTGGACGTCACGCTGGACACCCGGCGTTTTACCGTGCGTGACACCGGCCCCGGCGTTTCCACCGATGCGCTGGCGCGTATTGGTGAGCGTTTTTATCGCCCACCGGGACAGGATGCAACGGGTAGCGGCCTGGGGTTATCTATCGTCAGGCGCATTGCCGCCCTGCATGGTATGCGCGTCGCGCTGGGCAATGCGGCAGAAGGCGGCTTCGAAGTGAAGGTCAGCTGGTAAGGGATTATTGCGTTTAATGCAAAAGACTTTGCACATTTTGCTCATTTAACCGCATCGCTCGCGCGCGTAGAATCCTCGCCATACTTTCATCTTCGAGGACACCTCATGAGCAACATTCTGATTATCAACGGTGCAAAAGAATTTGCGCACTCTAAAGGCCAGCTGAATGACACCCTGACCGAGGTCGCGGACGGTTTTCTGCGCGACGCCGGGCATGATGTTAAGATCGTGCGCGCGGACAGCGATTACGATGTCAACGCGGAAGTGCAGAACTTCTTGTGGGCTGACGTGATTATCTGGCAGATGCCTGGCTGGTGGATGGGCGCCCCCTGGACCGTGAAAAAATACATGGATGATGTCTTCACCGAAGGCCATGGCGCACTGTACGCCAGCGACGGTCGCACCCGCTCCGACGCATCCAAAAAATACGGTTCTGGCGGCCTGATTCAGGGCAAAAAATATATGCTGTCCCTGACCTGGAACGCACCGCTGGAAGCGTTCACCGAGAAAGATCAGTTCTTCGAAGGGGTGGGCGTTGACGGCGCATATCTGCCGTTCCACAAAGCTAACCAGTTCCTCGGAATGACGCCGCTGCCAACCTTTATCGTGAACGACGTCATCAAAATGCCTGACGTCCCGCGCTATATCGCAGAATATCGCAAGCATCTCGCGGAAATTTTTGCTTAACTGGTAACCTGGAATTAGAAGGAGTTAACCATGCTTACTGTTATTGCTGAAATCCGTACTCGTCCAGGCCAACATCACCGCCAGGCGGTGCTGGATGAGTTCGTGAAAATTATCCCCACTGTACTGAAGGAAGAAGGCTGCCACGGTTACGCGCCGATGGTCGACGCCACCACTACCGCCAGCTTCCAGGCTACGGCCCCAGACTCGATCATTATGATTGAGCAGTGGGAAACCGTGGCCCATCTTGAAGCCCACCTGCAGACCGCGCACATGAAAGCGTGGAGCGACGCGGTGAAGGGCGATGTGCTGGAAACGCATATCCGCATTCTGGAGCAAGGGGTGTAAGTTTACCCTGTTCCTGATTCCTGCCCTCCCCCTTCCGGGAGAGGGTCAGGGAGGCATATTACCAGTACAACTTCCAGCTTTGGGTAAACCTGACCAACGCCTCCACGTAGAAGTAGTCCCCCCAGCTCGCGCACTCGTCCACGCCTTTATTGCTTGCCAGATGATAAACGGAGTGCTTCAGCAGCCCAGTGCCCTTCTCATCTTTGCCCATCAGGTAGTGTTTCGTCAGTGACGACATCATTCCTTTTGCCCATTCAGAATACCGCTCGCGATCCGGATCGGTCACCGGCAGGTGCTTCACCAGCTCCAGCAGGCCACATACCGCAATCGCCGCCGAGGACGCGTCGCGTAGCGCATCCGTGCCGACCAGCGCCAGATCCCAGTGGCAGACGTAATCTTCCGGCAGACGGTTGAGGAAGTAGTTCGCCAGCCGTTTCGACAGGGCAATCATCGTCGCATCACCGGTATAGATGTAGCTCAACAGGAAGCCGTAAATTCCCCACGCCTGCCCGCGTGACCAGCAGGAGTCATCGGCATAGCCTTGCTGAGTATTGCCGTAGCGCGGCGCGCCGGTGTGCACATCCATATAGTAGGTGTGGAACGTTGAGGCATCTTCACGGATAAGGTACCTCGCTGCCTGCATCACGTGTGCTTTAGCAGCATCGGCAAAGCGCGGATCGCCCGTCTGTTCGCTCGCCCAGTAGAGCAGCGGCAGGTTCATATTGCAGTCGATAATCATCCGCCCGGCCTGTTCCGGGTCAGCCAGATCGCCCCACGCCTGAATAATTTTTGCCTTCTCGTGGAAGCGCTCCAGCAGCGCCTCTGCCGCCAGCAGCGAGAAGCCACGCGCCTCACGGTTACCGGTCAGTCGCCAGGCCGCCACGCAGGAGAGCGTATACAAAAAGCCCAGATCGTGGGTGTTAGTGTCGTGGCGCCCGGCGATACGCAGGCCAAACGAGCGCACATGTTTTTCCGCCATCGCGCGGAATTTCGCTTCGCCGCTCATCTCCCACGCCAGCCACAGCTGCCCGGTCCAGAAGCTGGTGGTCCACTCCACGTTGTCGGTCAGCGGATAAAAACCCTGCTGGCAGGTTTCCGCCGGGAACTGCTCACCAAACGCCGTTAAATGGCGGCTAATCAGCGCGAGGACATGGTCGCGCGCTGAACTCAGTTCATCGCGGAATACGCGCGAATCAACGGGCACGGGGATAGCGGGCAGGCGTTCCTCTGCGATACGACTTAACATATTTCGGTTCCTTCTTTGACGGCTTAATTATCGTGATGAGGGTTCTGCTACGTTCAGCGCGCGGGGGCCGCGCCATTTACTCTGGCAGGCAGATAACGTAAAGGCAGAAATAAACGTGAAGATCAGCGCCGTGGCGCCCATGATGATATAGGTGTTCTCGAAACCGATGCGGTCATACATATAGCCAGCAGGCGACGAGACCACGACATTGCCGACGTACAGCATCGCCTGATATCCCAGCAAATACATAGTGGCGTTAACGCGCTTATCGAAATGTTCGGCAATATATTTAAAGACGGAGACCAGCAGCAGACAAATTTCCAGACCGTACAGCGGCTTAAGAATGGAAATTAACAGATGTGAATCACACAGACCGGAAATAATCAGACGCGCACCGACCACCAGCCCGACAATTAACAGCCCACGTTTGGCACCAATAGCGTTCACCAGCAGCGGGATCACCATATACATGACAAACTCCATTCCCGACTGCACGGTCCCCAGATAACCAAACACCGCATTGCCCTGGTGAATATCATCAAAGAAGGTCACGAAATAGCGCGAAAACTGCTGCTCGGCGATAAACATCATCCACGCCACACCCGCCACGTACAGACAGAAAGCCCAGAATTTACGGTTACGCAGCAGCGCGTAAACGTCTGACGGGGCAATTTTCTCTTTCGTCAGCACTTCGCCGGCATGTGCGGAGTTAGTATTCACTTTCAGGCTCAACAGGACAATCAGCATCACCACCGATGCCACGCTGCCCATCATAAAGTTATACGCTGGCGAGAGATTAAACAGCAGGCCGGAGAAGGAAGACGCCACTGCCCAGCCAAGGGAGCCCCACATCCGGATCTGACCAAACTCCATACCGTTTAAACGGCTAAAACGGTCAGAATAGGATTCGCACGCCGCCACGCCCGCATACCAGGCAAAGCTTAAATAGAGTGCGCCAATAATAATCCCCAGCAGCGTGTTGGACATTAACAGCGGCTGATAGACATAAATAAAGAACGGCGCCATCAGGGCAGACATTGCCACCACAAAATAGAGCAGGTATTTGCTCATGCCGATCTTATCGAGAATATAGCCATAGATGGGCTTCAGAATGACGGAGAAAATACCGTTCACCGCAAATACGGTACCAATCACCGAACCACTGAGGTTCGCTTTCTGGCCTAACCAGATAGCCAGCAGGCCAATACTGGCAGACCAGGTAAAGAAATAGAGAAATATAAAACTGCTGATTTTGTAATATTCAGTTCTGTTTGTTGTAGCGGTCTTTTTCATATCATCCTCGCCGACGTGTAGGGTCAGAGTTTTTATAATGAGAACGACAGCTGTCGCTCACTGCCGGGCTCGCGGATAACAACCCGGTTCTCGCTGATATTCAGTTGTGGGACTGCCATAACCGGCTGGCTTTCGCCGGCGACGGCGGCACAACAGAGCCAGCTCTCCCCCTGCGCAAGCGTGGTTTTCAACAGCGGAATGGCAGCGCATTCCGGGAACATAATGCTGCTGTTCGGCGGTGTGACAATGCTGTCCGGTTCACGGTTAATCACCGGAGAGAGATCGACCAGCACGCTGGTGCCGTTACCGGCGACAAGCCAGCATCCGTTCTCACGGATCTGCGGTTCAGTGTCCATCACCGCAAAACCGCCCTCCGCCGTATTCAGTCGACGGGCGCTGTTGATACGGTGCAGTCGCAGGTGCCACTCACCAAACGGCACTTGCCAGGTCTCGATATGGACGTCATGCCACGGAGACCAGCGTGAGTAGAGATAATCTTCAGTGACCCGCACCGCTTCACATTCGCGGCGACCGCGGAAATAGTTATCCCCGTCTGCCAGCAGCAGCATGGAGTCGCAGGCGGCATGTTTCAGGCCAAACCTTCCGCGCTCAATCGTGAAACCAAAGCGGCTGGAGTAGGCAAATTTGGTGTATTTGGCTTCCGTATTCACGTAGTTATTCAGCTCAAGCTGCCCGGCGGTAAGCAGGGTGACGTGCTGCGACTGACCGGCATGCATCAGGATCTGCTGTGCATGCGGGATGACGCGTTTTTCCGCAAGCGCGGGCAGCGGCTGCTCTTCAGCCTGCCAGAACGGATGGTCCTCCGGCATCGCCAGAATCAGGTAGGTTTTCAGCGCCCAGTATGGCGAGCCGGGGGCGTTATAGTCCTCACACATCGCCAGGTTCGGATAAGCAAAACCGAGGGTCAGAATGCCGTCCCGATCGGTGATGGGCTGTTGCTGCCACCAGCGCAGATGGCGCAGCACGATGCCCTTCACAATCCCCGGCGTGAACACCTCCAGACCGGAAAAGGCGACCGCACTCCAGAAGGCGACCATTGCAAAGCGATAGGTCAGGCTGCGACCAAACGGTACCGAGGCACCGTCGGCGGCTGACCAGTAGATAAAGTCTTCGGCGAACAGACGCGAACGCGCTCGCAGCACCTGCGCCCTCTCCTCGTCACCGCTCAGGGTGGCGTAAATCAGGCCGTAGAAATGGAATGCCATCGAGATGTAATAGTCTTTCGGCCGCCCCGGCCCGTCGGAATACCAGCCATCGCCCAGATAATAGGCCTCCATCATCGCAAACCGTCGGTCAATCGCCGTCTGGTCATACGGCAGCCCGGCGCGCTTAAAACCGAGCTGCACCATAATGGCAAAGTAGTTCCAGTTGCTGTCCGGCATTTGCGCATGGGCGATCTGGTTGAGCCATGCGTGCAGGTTCATGACCTCGCGCCGGGTAAAGTGCGCGGTGAGTTTATCCCCCAGCAGGGCAAGCCCCAGACCGTAGGCCGCCATTTCGACCAGACGCTGATCGTAGGGGCCGGTTTCGCCCCAGTAACCGTCACTGTGCGGATCGGTGCCAAGTTTGATCGCGGTAAGGTATTTTTCGCAAAAGGGGCTGGCATCGCCGGATGCCAGCAGCGGAAACAGCCCCCATAACGCACGTGAGAGTCCCTCCATCTGCGCGATATCCGTGCTGTAATGCGCACAGGTTTCACCCAGCGAAAATCGTGAACTGCCCGGCGCAAACGCCTTATCCAGCGCACTCAACAGGGTATTCAATGACGCCACGATATCCTGGCGTGAAGACAACGGATTTGATTTTTCTTTATTTGCCGCCCACATACGCTCACCCTCGTAATCAACTGCGGCAAAGCATAGTGAATCCACACGGGGCAGAAATGTTAGCCATGTCACAGCTAAGAGCGATGAATAAACCCGCAGTTAAGAAAATTTAAAAAGGTGGTTTATAAAGAGATTCTGACGGGAAAAAGTTGAGTTTTATTGCACTATGCGCGACACGCCAACATCCGATCATCTGGAGCTGATTACCTTAAATGACACCGTGGTGTCGTTTAGCCGCCTGTTCGCCAATACGGTGCGCTATCACCACTGGCATCAGTGTCTGGAAATTCTCTATGTGGAAGAAGGCTTTGGCGTGGCGATTGTCGATAACCGTCATTACACCATGCGCCCCGGGCGGCTGTTTTTCTTCCCACCGTTTACCCTGCATAAGGTGATGGTGGACGAGAAGGCAGAAGCCCTTTACAGGCGCACCATTATTCATCTCGACCAGCATGCCGTACTGAAAACCCTGCGTGATTTTCCGCAGGCTCAGCAGCGTCTGCAGAAGCTGTCTCGTCGTGGCGGCGAGGCCTGGGTCGCTGACCTGGCGCATTGCCAGAAGCATATCGATTATCTTCTTGGCTGTTATCAGCCGCCGCTGAACAGCGAAAACATTGCCGGGCTGTTGATTAGCCTGTTTGCCATGCTGCCGGATGATAACGACGGTGCCCCGGGGAGCAGTCAGGGCGTGGCAAGCCAGGTGATGTTCTGGCTGGATGAGCACTATCGGGAGAAATTTCGCCTGGATGCGCTGGCGGCTGAGCTGGGGAAATCACGCAGCTATGTATCGCGAAAATTCCATGCGGAAACAGGCGAGAAGATCCACGACTATCTGAATACGCTACGGCTGCGAAAAGCCTGCGAGTACTTACTGCACAGCGATGCCAGCGTGCGTGAGATTGCCGCGCGGGTGGGATTTTCAGATGTGACGTGGTTTATCAGCGCCTTTAAAAAAGGGATTGGTGAGACGCCGCTGCAGTACCGGAAAAATCATGGCGCGGCGTGAACCCCTCACCCGCTCTTCTTGCCCGGTTTTAACCCGCGATGAAATTCGTTAATGCGCTTCATCGACCTGATGGTGCGCTGGGGCTCCGTTGACGCTACAGATAAAATAATCATCTCCAGACACAGCAGCACCGTGCCGTGGAGCGGAATTTTGCCCTTTTCACCGCCGCGCGGAACGTGGATCACCACGCTGGCCTCTTTGCTGAAGCGCGAGTCCGTAGCATTGGTCAGCAATATCGTGGGAATACCCAGCCGTTTCGCTTCACGCAGCGTGGTTTGTCCTTCCCGGTGGGCCGATTTTTGCGCCATCATCACCAGCACGTCGCCGCGCTGTAAGGCAATCAACTGCTCTGCCAGACCAATGCCGGTACGGTTGAGCGCAATAGCGGGCAGGCCGATACGGCTGAACAGCCGGGAAGTGTACTCGGCCAGAATGCCGGAAGCCCCAATCCCAAAGATCGCGACCTGACGTGCCTGCGCCAGCAACGAAACCGCCTGCGCCATTGCGTAGCGGTTGTGCGGCTCGGATAGCACGTCACAGGTATGCTGATGCCCTTCCAGCACAAAATCGATGCTCGCGTTCACGTCGCTGGTGAGCGTATTCACCGTGGTGGACATTTTTTCGCTGGAGGAGACCACCGGCCCAAACCACTGCTCCAGAGTCTGCTTCAGGTCACGCAGCCCGGCAAAGCCAAGAGCCTGAATGGCGCGAACCACCGTAGCGTCCGAGGTTTTCAGCAACGCGGCAATCTCCATCGCCGTCTGCTCCATCACCGCTTCGCGGTTTTCATTGATGTAACGCGCAACCTGCAGCAGGCGCGGCGTGAGCTGGTGCGCCCGCGAGCGAAAGCGGTCGCCATAGACATCAACCCGGGCTTTGTCTTTTCTGATCACTGTGACGCCTCCGGCAGCGGTCGACCGGCAATCTGCGACTGCACCTGGGCGGCCATCAGGCCTAAGGAGGCAAAGGAGTTCGAGATGGCCTCTTCACGGGAGATCAGTATGTAGTGGCCGGTGCGACAGGCATTGAGGAACTGACACCAGCCAGGCATCACGGCATCCATCGCTGCCAGCTCATCCTGCGGTTTGCCGCCGGTATCCCCGCGCCAGGTGGCAAAGACAAAATCTGCATCCAGCTCGGGCAGACGCTCGGCGCTGACGTCAATTCGACCGCCGTCAGGGATGGACTCAATCAGCGGCGGGAATGTGAATCCTGCGTCACGCAGCACGCGCCCCAGCGAGTGGTAGCTGTGCATGGCGTTGATTTTGCCCTGGTTGGCCTGTATCACCGACACGGTGATGTTGCGGGTGTCGATGGTCGCTTTCAGGGCGTTAATCTGCTCCTGATAGCGACGTTCAAGGATCTTCAGCCGGGCTTCAGTGCCCGTGAGCTGTGCCAGCTTGCGGTAGATCTCCGGCGCGCCGCCATCGAGATGATCGATACTCACCGTCGGGGCAATTTTCTCCAGCTGTTCAACCGGCGTGTTACGGGTCGGTTCGGTGATGATCAGATCCGGCTTTGCAGCGGCGATGGCCTCGATGTCGATATCCGCGGAGCCGATAAATTTGATGTCGGCGTTATCAAAATCAACGCCCGTCAGCATGCCGCTGGCGCGCAGAAAATGGCTACCGTCCGGCCGCGTGCGCCCGTGGCTTGCCACTGGCGGCACGCCGAGCTCAATCAGCGGAATGGTGATATCCAGATCGTGCAGCGAGACAATCCGCTTTGGGTGAAGGGGCACAGTCACCTTGCGGTTCAGATCGTCGGTAAACGTCTGCGTCGGCTCCGCCGCACTCACGGTAAACCCCACCAGCAACAACATCGAAAAAAGTATACGCATCACCATCCCCTAAAATCTGTCCCGTCGCTGCCAGAGCAGCAACAGGAAAAACGGTCCGCCAATCAATGAAATGACTACGCCTGCCGGCAGCTGCAGCGGCAGGAAAGCCAGACGTCCGACGTTATCTGCCAGCAGAACCAGCAGCGCCCCCAGCACGGCACTTCCCGTCAGCAGCGCGGTTTGTCCGCCGCGCAGCAGCAGGCGTGCCATATGTGGCGCAATCAGTCCCACAAAACCGATACTGCCCACGCAGGAGACGCAGGCCGCAGTCAGCACCACCGGGGCAAGCACACGCAGCAGCGCCAGCCGTGAGGTGTGTACGCCAAGCCCCGTTGCGGTGGGGTTGCCCATCAGGGCCACGTCTGCGGCGCGCGCGGTCAACAGCAATAGCGCAAATGCCGGCAGCGTCCAGGCTGCCGCAATGCCCACCAGCGTCCAGTTTGCTGCATGCAGGCTTCCCGCCAGCCACAGCATCGCCGTCTGCACGTCACGCACGTCGGCGGTGGTCATAAAGACCCCCATTGCCGCGGCAAACGCCCAGGAAACACCGATCCCCGTCAGGATAAATCGCGGCCGCGAAATATCGCGCGCCAGCGCCACCACCAGCAGCGCGGTGAGTATGCCCCCCGCCATTCCCGCCAGCGGTCGCCAGGCCAGGCTGAGCGCCGGGAACTGAAAAATCAGCACCAGCACCGCCGCGCTACATCCCTCTTTCACGCCGATAAGCCCCGGGTCGGCAAGGCCATTACGGGTGACAGACTGCATCGCTGCCCCCGCCATACCGAGCATGGCACCGCATAACACCGCCATCAGCAGACGCGGCAGACGGATATCCATCACGATGTAGCGCGTATCCGCCTCCAGATTTTGCGGATACAACAGCGCCCGTCCGATGGCCGACGTCGGGATCGGCAGCGAGCCGTGCGTCAGGCCAAACCCGAGCAGGATAAAGGCCGCGAGCGAAATCAGCGCAAGGCAGGCCAGCGCCCTCGGGCGTACCAGCGTTGAAAAGGTGCCAATACGCAACGCGCGCAGTCCGGCCCGGCTCATTTGAACGCCCTCGAGGCCATAAAGATAAAGACGGGAGCACCGACCAGCGCGGTCATAATGCCGGTCGCCAGTTCATTAGGGGTAAACAGCGTGCGGGCGGCGAGATCCGCCAGCAGCAAAACCAACCCTCCACACAGGGCTGAAAGCGGCACCATCACGCGCAGATCCACCGTCACCAGACGCCGTATCAGCTGTGGCACCACGAGGCCAATAAAACCAATCGGCCCGGCAACGGAGACTGCCGCGCCACACAGCAGCGCGATTGCCAGCAGCGCGAACAGGCGCGTCCTGAGAAGCGATACGCCAAGCCCCTGGGCCATCCGGTCTCCCAGTGCCAGCATATTGAGTGACGGCGACAGCCAGAGCGCAAGGGCGAAACCCGCGCCAGCGGCCCACGAAGCGCTGCGAAGCGTCCCTTCTGTTATCCCGGCCAAATCCCCCGCCAGCCAGGTGCGTAAGGCGAGAAGCGTCTGCTCATCAAGGATCAGGACCGTGGCGGTAATCGAGGAGGCGAACGCCGACATCGCCACCCCGCACAAGGTAACTTTCATCGGCGTCAACCCGGTGCGTCCCGAAGAGGAGAGCATCAGTACCAGCAGAAACAGCCCGGCGGCGCCGGTGGCGGCAATCAGCGGGCGACCAAACGGCAGGGTGAACCCGAGTGCGCTTGTCAGCACGACAGCCAGCGCGGCGCCGGCATTCAGCCCCAGAATATGTGGCTCACCCAGCGGGTTACGGATAACGGACTGCAGCAAGACGCCTGCCACGCCAAGTGCAGCGCCGGTCAGCATGGCCGCAAGGAGGCGTAACAGGCGCAGCCTGATAATGATGTTATGGTCGAAATTGCGCGGGTCGAAATCGACAAAAGCCTGCACGACCGTCAGGGGAGAAATAACGCGCGCGCCCGTGCCCAAATGTGCAATTGCGCCCATCACCAGCAGCAGCGCAAAGAGCAGAAAAGCCAGTGACGTTCGCATCATGATTTTTCTGCGACCCTGCGAAACGGCATGAAGAACGGTTTGCCGGTGAGCGGATTAACTGACATATGTACGTCAACCTTAAACACCGCTTTGATCAGTTCCGGCGTACAGGTATCGCCCTCGTGAAGCACGCCCTCGACTTTCCCCTGGCGTAAAAAGACCAGGGAATCACCGTAGTTCACCGCGAAGTTAAGATCGTGCAGCACCACCACGACGGTGCGCCCGTGCTGGCGGGTCAGCGTATGCAGCAGTTCAAGGATTTCCACCTGATAGCGGAGGTCAAGAAACGTTGTCGGCTCGTCGAGCAGGATATAGGGCGTTTGCTGTGCCAGCGCCATCGCAATCCAGCAGCGCTGACGCTGGCCGCCGGAAAGGCTTTCCACCGGCAAATGGGCAAACTCCGCCGTACCGGTCAGGCGCAGTGCCTCTTCCACGGCCTGCTCGTCTTCGTCACTCCACTGGCGCATAAAATTTTGCCAGGGGAAACGCCCGCGCGAAACCAGCTCAAACACGGTTAACCCTTCCGGCAACAGCGGTGACTGCGGCAGAATGCCCAGCTGACGGGCGACCGCTTTGGTTGGCTGTTGGTGAATGGCTTTGCCATCCAGCAGCGCAGCTCCCCCGAGAGGTTGCAGCAAACGTGCGATCGTGCTCAGCAGCGTGGATTTTCCACAGCCGTTCGCGCCCACCAGAACGGTTATTTTCTGTGGGGGGATCGCAAGCGAGATCTCATCGACGATGATTTTTTTCTGATAGCCAGCAGAGAGGTTTTCAAGAACCAGCCCTGACTTATTCGTGTTGTGAGCCACGTGAACGCCAACTTAATAAAAAACTAACAAATAAAAATAAAACTCATTCTCTTTTGAGAGTTTGCCGCTGCGTCATGTAGTAGTCAAGAGAAGAAACACCCTTAAAACCCCAGGGTTATCGTGCAGGAACGGGAAAACCGCTAAACGCATTAATTAGTTTATTTTCAACAAGTTAATTACTTACCACGCTAAGTACCAGAGAGGACATGCTGCTGTAGTTGATTTTTGCTTTTTTCCATTTACTACTACATCAGTGCATGATTGAATGATTCTCAATTACATGTTCGATGCCAGCGATGGCTAACGAGCAGACCGTAAAGGGCAATGACTCACACATTCTTCCGTGACGCTTCATTCGCGGGATATTTCGGGAAAACAGATGTAATGGCTACGTTCACTCCTTCGCTCTCTGGGGTAAAAGGGCGCGCGCTCTTTTCACTGCTGTTTATGGCGCCGCTGGTGCAGGCAGCAGACAACACTGCGGCTCAGGACGGTGAAACGCTTACCGTCACCGCCGATCCTAATGCCGTGGCCGATGCCACCAACGGCTATCAGCCGCTGAACACCTCCACCGCCACACTGACCAACATGCCGATGCTGGATATCCCGCAGGTGGTAAATACTGTCAGCGATAAAGTGCTGGAAGATCAGCACGCTACTACGCTGGATGAGGCTCTCTATAACGTCAGTAACGTGGTGCAGACCAACACGCTGGGCGGCACGCAGGATGCGTTTGTACGCCGTGGATTTGGCGCGAACCGCGACGGTTCAATCATGACCAACGGCCTGCGCACCGTGCTGCCGCGCAGCTTTAACGCGGCCACCGAGCGTGTGGAAGTCCTCAAGGGACCGGCCTCAACGCTGTACGGCATCCTCGATCCGGGAGGGCTTATCAATGTAGTCACCCGACGTCCGGAAAAACAGTTTGGCGGTTCGATCTCGGGCACCTCCTCAAGTTTTGGCGGCGGTACCGGCCAGGTCGATGTCACGGGTCCCATTGAAGGAACGCGCCTGGCTTACCGCCTGACGGGCGAGTACCAGGACGAAGATTACACTGGCGAAGTTTCGGCAAGGCGCGCAGTACCTTTATCGCGCCCTCGCTGACCTGGTTTGGTGATGACGCCACCGTGACCGTGCTCTATTCACATCGTGATTATAAGACGCCGTTCGATCGCGGCACGATCTTCGATCTCACGACCAAACAGCCGGTGAATGTTGACCGTAAAACCCGCTTTGACGAGCCGTTCAACATTACCGATGGCCAGTCCGATCTGGCGCAGCTCAACGCGGAATACCGCCTTAACAGCCAGTGGACGGCGAAGTTCGATTACAGCTACAGCCAGGATAAATACAGCGATAACCAGGCGCGGGTGATGGCCTATGACGCGAAAACCGGCAACCTGACCCGTCGTGTCGATGCGACGCAAGGATCAACGCAGCGCATGCATTCCACCCGTGCAGACCTGCAGGGGAACGTGGATATCGCGGGCTTTTACAATGAGATCCTGACCGGCGTGTCGTATGAGAATTACGACCTGCTGCGCACGGATATGATTCGCTGTAAGAATGTAAAAGATTTCAATATTTACCATCCGTCTTACGGCAATCTGAGCAAGTGTACGACCGTTTCCGCCGCGGACAGCGATCAGACGCTCAAGCAGGAGAGTTACTCCGCTTATGCTCAGGACGCCCTGTACCTGACGGATAAATGGATTGCCGTCGCGGGGCTGCGTTATCAGTATTACACCCAGTACGCGGGCAAGGGCCGGCCGTTCAACGTCAATACCGACAGCCGCGACGAGCAGTGGACGCCGAAGCTGGGGCTGGTCTACAAGCTCACGCCATCCGTCTCGCTGTTTGCGAACTACGCCCAGACGTTTATGCCGCAATCGTCCATCGCGAGCTACATTGGCGACCTGCCGCCAGAAACGTCCAATGCCTACGAAGTCGGCGCTAAATTTGACCTGTTCAACGGCATTACCGCCAACATCGCGCTGTTTGATATCCACAAGCGCAACGTGCTGTACACCGAAAGCGTGGCGGGTGAAAACATTGCTAAAACCGCTGGCCGCGTGCGCTCGCAGGGTGTGGAAGTGGATCTGGCTGGCTCTCTGACCGAGAACACCAATATTATTGCCAGCTATGGCTACACCGATGCGAAAGTGCTGGAAGACCCGGACTACGCCGGCAAACCGCTACCAAACGTGCCGCGCCATACCGGTTCGCTGTTCCTGACGTACGATATTCACAACGTCATCGGCGGGAATACCCTGACAATCGGCGGCGGTGGACACGGCGTGAGCCGTCGCTCCGCGACCAACGGTGCGGATTATTATTTGCCAGGGTACGTTGTTGCTGATGCCTTTGCGGCCTATAAAATGAAGCTACAGTATCCGGTGACGCTGCAGGTCAACGTGAAGAACCTGTTTGATAAGACCTACTACACCTCGTCGATTGCGACCAATAACCTCGGCAACCAGCCAGGCGATCCGCGTGAAGTGCAGTTTACGGTGAAGATGGAATTTTGATGTAAAAAAGCCCGGTGGCGCTAGCGCCTACCGGGCCTTCGTTCCATCCCCTCTCCCGGTGGGAGAGGAGTAAAGAGAGGGCATCAGGCCTCAATATCCGCCATATCGCCTTTTTCCTGCAGCCAGTTGCGTCGGTCTTCCGAACGCTTCTTGGCAAGCAGCATATCCATCATGGCGTTGGTTTGCTGTTCGTCTTCGTCGCTGATGGTCAATTGCACCAGGCGGCGGGTGTTTGGATCCAGCGTGGTTTCGCGCAACTGCATCGGGTTCATCTCGCCCAGCCCTTTAAAGCGCTGCACGTTCGGTTTGCCCTTTTTACGCTTGAGCTGTTCCAGTACGCCCGCTTTTTCCTCTTCCGTCAGCGCGTAGTAAACTTCTTTGCCGAGGTCGATACGGTAGAGCGGCGGCAGCGCCACATGGACGTGACCGTTTTTCACCAGCGTCCTGAAGTGCTTCACAAACAGCGCGCACAGCAGCGTAGCGATGTGCAGCCCATCGGAGTCCGCATCCGCGAGGATACAGATCTTACCGTAGCGCAGCTGGCTCAGATCGTCGCTGTCCGGATCGATACCGATCGCAACGGAGATATCATGCACTTCCTGCGAGGCCAGCACTTCATCCGACGACACTTCCCAGGTGTTCAGGATCTTACCCTTGAGCGGCATGATCGCCTGATATTCACGATCGCGCGCCTGCTTGGCAGAGCCCCCTGCCGAGTCCCCTTCCACGAGGAACAGCTCGGTGCGGTTCAGATCCTGCGCGGTACAGTCCGCCAGCTTGCCCGGAAGCGCCGGGCCACTGGTCAGTTTTTTACGCACCACCTTCTTGGCAGCACGCAGGCGTCGCTGGGCGCTGGAAATGGCCATTTCTGCCAGCATCTCGGCGGCCTGTACGTTCTGGTTCAGCCACAGGGTGAAAGCATCTTTGACCACGCCGGAGACGAACGCTGCACACTGACGTGAGGACAAACGTTCTTTGGTCTGACCGGCGAACTGTGGATCCTGCATCTTCACCGACAGGACGTAGGCGCAGCGATCCCAGATATCTTCCGCCGACAGCTTCACGCCGCGGGGCAGAATGTTGCGGTATTCGCAGAACTCGCGCATTGCATCCAGCAACCCCTGACGCAGACCGTTGACGTGCGTACCGCCAAGCATGGTCGGGATCAGGTTGACGTAGCTTTCGGTCAGCAGCTCGCCGCCTTCCGGCAGCCACAACAGCGCCCAGTCCACCGCTTCCGTATCACCGGTGAAATTACCGACAAACGGTTTTTCCGGCAGGGTTGGCAGGCCGTTAACGGCTTCGCACAGATAGTCGTTCAGACCGTCTTCATAGCGCCAGGTCTGTTCGGTGTTGTTGACGTTATCTTTAAAGGTAATTTCTACGCCAGGGCACAGTACCGCTTTGGCTTTCAGCAGGTGCGTCAGGCGTGAAACAGAGAAACGAGGACTGTCGAAGAAGCTTTCGTCAGGCCAGAAGTGGACGCTGGTTCCGGTATTGCGCTTGCCGCACGTGCCGACGACCTGCAGATCCTGCACCTTCTCGCCGTTTTCAAAGGCGATGTTATACACCTGACCGTCGCGGCGGACGTTGACTTCCACGCGTCTCGACAGGGCGTTAACCACGGAGATCCCCACGCCGTGCAAACCACCCGAGAACTGGTAGTTTTTGTTGGAGAACTTACCGCCCGCATGAAGACGACAGAGGATCAACTCAACGGCTGGCACACCCTCTTCCGGGTGGATATCCACCGGCATGCCGCGTCCGTCGTCGATGACTTCCAGCGACTGATCGGCATGGAGGATGACGTCGACGCGTTTGGCATGGCCAGCCAGCGCTTCATCCACACTGTTATCAATAACTTCCTGGCCCAGATGGTTTGGGCGTGTCGTATCGGTGTACATCCCAGGGCGGCGGCGAACCGGCTCAAGCCCGGTGAGTACCTCAATGGCATCAGCGTTATAGGTTTGCGTCATGATTTAAACTAGCAGTTCGCATTGATTGTCAGTGGCTGTGCAGTCCAAGAAAATCGACAATCTGGGTGAAATGATTCTCAAAGCCCGTGAAAGCATGGTTTCCGCCTTCTTCTATAGTCTGGCGGCAGGATGCGTAATACGCCACTGCCTGGCGGTAATCCAGCACTTCATCACCCGTCTGTTGCAGCAACCAGATAAGATCGGGCGCTTCAAGCGGGTCTACCTGCATAACTTTGAGATCGTAAATATGGCGTGACTCTAGCACATATTGTTGGCCGGTGTAGGGGTTCTCGTTTTGCCCGAGAAAGTCCTGCAGCAGCTCAAATGGCCGAACCGCCGGGTTAACCACCACCGCAGGCAGCATAAAACATTGCGAGAGCCAGGTGGCGTAATATCCGCCCAGCGAAGAACCGACCACGCCGAACGATTCGCCGCCGTGTTCCATCACTACCGATTCCAGCATTTCTGCGGCTTCCGCCGGGTAAGGCGGCAGTTGAGGGATAATCATCTCAACGTGCGGGTGATGTTCGCTCAGCCACTGGCGAAACTGCGTCGCTTTCGCAGAACGTGGCGAACTGTTGAATCCGTGCAGATAGAGGAGCGTAGACATCAATAGCCTTCTGAAGCGGTGTCCGGGCGGAATTTTGCGCCGGTTAAACGGCAGACTTCCGTGGTGAGCAGGCCATCGGGATGCAGTTCGAGCCAGCGCCAGCCCGGTGCGATGGTGTCCAGGGTAAAGTTTGCGCAATGCGGCTTGAACTGAACGCAGGTCGAGGGCGTGGCCAGCAGTCGGCGGCCATTCCAGTCGAGATCCTGTTCCTGATGAATGTGTCCGCACAGGAGATTCTGCACCCGCGGGAATTTCGCCAGCACTCTGTCCAGCGCAGCAGAGTTACGCAGGCTGTGTTGATCAAGCCAGCTACAGCCCGCCGGCAAAGGATGATGATGCAGCAACAGCAGCGTATGACGTTCAGGTTCGGCAGACAGTTTGGTCTCAAGCCAGTCGAGTTGAAAGTCGCTTAACTCACCGTGTGGGACGCCAAAGACCTGGCTGTCCAGCAGCAGGATCTGCCAGTGCTCACCCACAAAAACACATTTTGCCGGAGAGATCCCCGCATCCTGCAGCGAGCTGTACATGGCAGGCTGGAAATCGTGGTTTCCCGGTAGCCAGACGCAAGGCACGCTAAAACTCGCGATGCCTTCAGCGAAATGCTGGTAGGCCGCGGAGGATTGGTCCTGCGCCAGATCGCCCGTCGCGACAATCAGATCGCATGGGCGATTTTCAGCGTGAATGGCGCTAAGTACCGCCTGATAGCTCTCCCAGGTATTCACCCCAAGCAGAGTTTCATGCTTTTCGGCAAAAAGGTGGGTATCGGTGATTTGTAATATCCTGACTGGTGCCCCACCAGCAACAGTCAGGTTCAACAGGCTTTCCAAATGGTGTCCTTAGGTAGGTTTATGACGCTAACAAACCGGAATCGCCATTGCTCCATGTGCTAAACAATATCTTAGCCAGTCGGCTAAAAACTGGTTAATTTGATGCTTTTCGTCGCGTTGATGCAACTTTTTATTCGGATAATCATACCGCGCTTTGAAGCGAAAGATCTGCTGGCTTGAACACACTTCAGCGACCATCGCGTCATGGTAAAGGCGCACCGTCATCGACGGCAGGCTCCAGTAGCTAATGCTGGGCGCCGTTTGTTCAATTTCGACAAGCGTAGTGTAGCGCGTTGATTCTGTTATCGTTAATCGATACTGCGCGTTGCTCACCTGATAGCTCACCGTTTCGCCGGGTGCGTCGTTTTTCGGCAGCAGGCGGCGCAATTGTGCGAAATTGGTTTCGCACAGGCGCATCATTTCTGGGAAGTCAGGTGTATAACGCTTCATTTTTTCCACTCGTTTCGTAAAGTCTGATAATGCAGTTGCAGCCATTGCAGAGCGATGACAGACGCTGCGTTGTCGATTTTCCCCTCTTCTACCCACTGATAAGCCTGCTCCCGACTCACCACATGAACCCGAATATCTTCGTTTTCATCTGCCAGACCGTGGATCCCTTCCGCCGTCGTGGCGTCCACTTCGCCCACCATAATGGACAAGCGCTCGCTGGTGCCGCCTGGGCTTGCCAGATAACTCAGCACCGGTTTTGTCCGGCCAACCACCAGCCCCGCCTCTTCCAGCGCCTCGCGGCGGGCAACGTCTTCGACCGATTCGCCCTCTTCAATCATGCCGGCCACCATCTCCAGCAACCAGGGGCTGGCGCTGACGTCATACGCGGCAATACGGATCTGCTCCACCAGCACGACTTCATCACGCACTGGGTCAAAGGGTAGCAAGACTGCCGCATGCCCGCGCTCAAAAATTTCGCGTCTGATTTCACCGCTCATTTCGCCGTTAAACAGGCGATGCCTGAAACGGTAAAGTTCCATTGAAAAAAAACCGCTATAAAGCGTTTCTCGTGCAATAATTTCTACATCGTTTTTCGCGAATGTCACGGGCAAGTTTTCTGGTTTTTGCATGAGTCGAGTCCTGGTAGCAATGGTGATGAAATTATGAATTTCAAGGCTGTTTGGCTGCCGTTTGTAAGGCTATATGGTAGATTGGTGCAAATTACCGCCAGATGGCACGTAACGCCAACCTTTTGGTATGGAAGATTCTGTTAGAATCGGCAATTATTTTTTAATTAGATCAGCGCTAATACTGCTTCACAACAAGGAATGCAAATGAAGAAATTGCTCCCCATCCTTATCGGCCTGAGCCTGACGGGCTTCAGTGCAATGAGCCAGGCGGAAAACCTGTTACAGGTCTACCAGCAGGCACGTCTGGGCAACCCTGATTTACGTAAATCAGCGGCCGATCGTGATGCTGCGTTTGAAAAGATTAACGAAGCGCGTAGCCCATTGCTGCCACAGTTAGGTTTAGGTGCAGATTATACCTACAGCAACGGCTTCCGCGACGCCAATGGCGTTAACTCCAATGCTACCAGCGCCTCACTGCAATTAACACAGACGCTGTTTGATATGTCCAAATGGCGTGCCCTGACCCTGCAGGAAAAGAGCGCGGGCATCCAGGATGTGACGTATCAGACCGATCAGCAGACGCTGATCCTGAACACCGCCACCGCATACTTCAACGTGCTGAGCGCAATCGACTCGCTCTCCTACACCGAAGCGCAGAAACAGGCGATTTACCGCCAGTTAGATCAAACCACCCAGCGTTTCAACGTGGGTCTGGTGGCAATCACTGACGTTCAGAACGCCCGTTCACAATACGATAGCGTCCTGGCCAACGAAGTGACCGCACGTAACAACCTCGATAACGCGCTGGAATCCCTGCGTCAGGTTACCGGGAATTACTACCCTGAGCTGGCGTCTCTGAACGTCGACAGCTTCAAAACGGATAAACCGCAGGCCGTTAACGCCCTGCTGAAAGAAGCGGAAAACCGCAACCTGACGTTACTGCAGGCGCGTCTGAGCCAGGATCTGGCCCGCGAGCAAATCCGTCAGGCACAGGACGGCCACCTGCCGACCCTGAGCCTGAGCGCGTCTACCGGCGTGTCTGATACCACTTACAGTGGTTCTAAAACGAACACCTCCCAGTACGACGACAGCAACATGGGTCAGAACAAAGTGGGTCTGAACTTCTCGCTGCCACTGTACCAGGGCGGCCAGGTGACCTCTCAGGTGAAACAGGCGCAGTACAACTTTGTTGGCGCGAGCGAACAGCTGGAAAGTGCCCACCGCAACGTGGTACAGACCGTTCGTTCGTCCTTCAACAACGTGAATGCCTCTATCAGCAGCATCAACGCCTATAAACAGGCCGTTGTGTCTGCGCAGAGCTCTCTTGATGCCATGGAAGCGGGTTACTCCGTGGGTACGCGTACCATCGTTGACGTCCTGGACGCAACGACCACGCTGTACAACGCGAAACAGCAGCTCTCCAGCGCACGTTACCAGTACCTGATTAACCAGCTGAACATCAAACAGGCGCTGGGTACGTTGAACGAGCAGGATCTGCAGATGCTGAACAGCACCCTGGGTAAACCTGTCTCTACTTCTCCGGAAAATGTTGCGCCAGAGAACCCTGAGCAGGTTGCCGCCGTTGATAACTTCAACGGTAACGGTGCTGCACCTGCTGCGCAGCCAGCTGCCGCACGTACGACTGCCCCCGCCAGCAGCGGTAACAATCCGTTCCGCAATTAAGCATGTCATCGGGCCCACTGCGGCCTGATGCCTTCGCCATACCCCTCTCCTTTCGGGAGAGGGCGTACGCAAATCACACCTGAACGTAAGCCAACGTAAAGATCCCCCTCATTCCGGCCATCATCGCTTCATTTTCAACCACTCATCCTCTATCCTGAGCGTTATTACCACTGGGTCCAGGAAGACAACGATGAAACGGACAAAATCTATCAATCACGCTTCGTTCCGCAAAAGCTGGAACGCGCGTCATCTCACCCCTGTTGCGCTGGCCGTCACGGCTGTCTTTATGCTTGCAGGCTGTGAGAAAAGCGATGAAACAGTTTCGCTTTATCAAAACGCGGACGACTGTTCTGCTGCAACCGGCAACGCCGCAGAGTGTAAAACGGCGTATACCAACGCCCTGAAAGAGGCGGAACGTACGGCTCCGAAATATGCTTCACGTGAAGACTGCGTAGCAGAGTTCGGTGAAGGTCAGTGTCAGCAGGCACCGGCTCAGGCAGGCACGGCCCCTGAAAACCAGGCACAGGCCCAGTCCAGCGGCAGTTTCTGGATGCCGCTGATGGCAGGTTACATGATGGGCCGCCTGATGAGTGGCGGTGCGGGTTACCAGCAGCAGCCGCTGTTTAGCTCGAAAAACCCGGCCAGCCCGGCTTATGGTCAATATACCGATGCCAGCGGCAAAGGCTATGGCGCAGCCACCCCTGGCCGCTCCGTAACCGTACCGAAAACGGCGATGGCTCCGAAACCCGCGACCACCAGCACCATTACCCGTGGCGGGTTCGGTGAGTCTGTGGCGAAACAGACCAGCATGCAGCGTAGCGCGTCAGGCACGTCCACTCGCTCAATGGGCGGCTGATCATGGAACGAGTCAGTATCACCGAGCGCCCGGACTGGCGCGAAAAAGCGACCGAATACGGTTTTAACTTCCACACCATGTACGGCGAGCCATACTGGTGTGAAGACGCTTACTACAAGCTCACGCTTGCCCAGGTTGAGAAACTGGAAGAGGTGACCGCCGAGCTGCACCAGATGTGCCTGAAAGTGGTGGATAAAGTCATCGACAGCGACGCGCTGATGGCGAAGTTCCGCATTCCGAAGCACACCTGGAGTTTCGTCCGCCAGTCGTGGAAAACCCACCAGCCTTCGCTTTACTCACGTCTGGATCTGGCGTGGGACGGCGTGGGCGATCCTAAGCTTCTGGAAAACAATGCTGATACGCCAACCTCGCTGTACGAAGCGGCGTTCTTCCAGTGGATCTGGCTGGAAGACCAGGCCAATGCCGGCAACCTGCCGCAAGGCAGCGACCAGTTCAACAGCCTGCAGGAAAAGCTGATTGAGCGTTTCGCCGAACTGCGCGAACAGCATGGTTTTAATCTGCTGCACCTTGCCTGCTGCCGCGACACGGAAGAAGACCGTGGCACGGTGCAATATCTGCAGGACTGCGCGGCCGAAGCTGAAGTGGCGACCGAGTTCCTCTATATCGAAGATATCGGCCTGGGTGAGAAGGGTCAGTTTACTGACCTGCAGGATCAGGTGATAAGCAACCTGTTCAAGCTCTACCCGTGGGAATACATGCTGCGTGAAATGTTCTCCACCAAGCTGGAAGACGCCGGCGTGCGCTGGCTGGAGCCGGCGTGGAAGAGCATTATCTCCAACAAAGCCCTGCTGCCGATGCTGTGGGAGATGTTCCCGAACCATCCGAACCTGCTGCCGGCTTACTTTGCGGAAGACGATCACCCGCCGATGGAGAAATACGTCGTTAAACCGATCTTCTCCCGCGAAGGGGCGAACGTGTCGATTATTGAAAATGGCAAAACGCTGGAAGCCGTTGAAGGGCCTTATGGCGAGGAAGGAATGATCGTCCAGGCGTTTTATCAACTGCCGAAGTTTGGTGACAGCTATACCCTGATTGGCAGCTGGCTCATCAACGATCAGCCCGCCGGGATTGGCATCCGCGAAGATCGCGCGCTGATCACGCAGGATCTGTCACGGTTCTATCCGCACATTTTCGTCGAGTGATCGGGTGTGCCGGGGTGCGAGTGGAAGCCCTCACCCCGGCCCTTTCTCTTTGGGAAAGGCACGCATACGTTATCCAATCTGCACCGACAACATACTTAAGCTTCCCATCTCAATGCCATCGACCGGTATGCTGATCGGCTCCTGACCATCCCACGCGCCCAGTACATACAGCAACGGCAGGAAGTGTTCCGGCGTCGGGTTAGAGAGTGAACCGCCTTCGTGATCCAGATAGTTCACCAGCGGATGCTCCTCAACCGGCCCTTGCCAGGTCAGATTTGCTTTCACGTAATCGTTAAAAGATGTCGCCCACGGGTATGGCGTGTTCTCACCGTGCCAGCGCGCTGTACGCAGGTTGTGTACCACGTTGCCGCTTGCGATCAGCATGATACCCTCGTCGCGTAAGGTCGCCAGTTTTCGCCCCATCTCCAGGTGCCAGGCCGCCGGTTTAGTGCTGTCGATACTCAACTGCACCATTGGGATGTCCGCCTCGGGATACATCTTTATCAGTACGCCCCACGAGCCATGGTCAAAGCCCCAGGCTTCGTTATCCAGCGCCACAGGCACAGGCGCGAGTAATTCCACCAGCTGTCGGGCCAGCGCTGGCGAGCCGGGTGCCGGATAGTGCGTGTCGTACAACGCCTGCGGGAAGCCGCCGAAATCATGAATGGTTTTTGGCGTTTCCATTGCGGTCACGCCCGTGCCCCGGGTAAACCAGTGCGCAGACACCACCACAATCGCTTTCGGACGCGGTAGCGTCTCGCCCAGATGACGCCATACTCGGGTATAGACGTTGTCTTCCAGAACGTTCATTGGGCTACCGTGGCCTAAAAACAGTGCTGGCATACGGGAAGAAGTCATGGTGATATCCTTACAGAAGGTGTCAATTTAATGGTTCTACATTACGCGCAATCTCGCCCGGATGAACGCTGATAAGCGTGAAGATCATCATCAGGAAATTTGAATGTAAGGAATGTGTAAAGCAGGGTTTCGCCTCTCGCTTTGACCGAAATGAACCATTAATATTAATGATAATCATTATCATAAGGAGCAATGCATGTCAGTCCCCTTGATCCTGACTATACTGGCGGGCGCCGCAACGTTCATCGGTGCCATTCTCGGTGTGCTTGGTCAAAAGCCGTCTAACCGCGTGCTGGCCTTCTCATTGGGCTTTGCTGCCGGGATCATGCTGCTCATCTCTCTGATGGAGATGCTCCCTGCCGCACTGGGCACCGAAGGCATGTCTCCGGTGCTGGGGTATGGCATGTTTGTATTCGGCCTGCTTGGCTACTTTGCCCTCGACCGCATGCTGCCGCACGCGCATCCGCAGGATTTAATGCAAAAAAGCGTGACCCCGATACCGCGCAATATTAAGCGCACGGCCATTCTGTTAACGCTCGGCATAAGCCTGCACAACTTCCCGGAAGGCGTGGCAACCTATGTCACCGCCAGCAGCAATCTGGAGATGGGCTTTGGTATCGCCCTGGCGGTAGCTTTGCACAATATTCCTGAAGGACTGGCGGTGGCCGGGCCGGTTTATGCCGCCACGGGCTCGAAACGGACCGCGGTCTTCTGGGCGGGGATCTCGGGGATGGCCGAAATTCTCGGCGGCGTGCTGGCGTGGTTGATTCTGGGCAGCCTGGTCTCGCCTGTGGTGATGGCCGCTATCATGGCCGCCGTGGCCGGGATAATGGTGGCGCTCTCCGTGGATGAGCTGATGCCGCTGGCGAAAGAGATCGATCCGAATAATAACCCGAGCTATGGCGTGCTGTGCGGCATGTCGGTGATGGGCTTGAGCCTGGTGCTGCTGCAAACGGCAGGGATCGGCTAAAACAATCGCGCATTAACGTCTCACAACAAAAAAGCCGGGTTTCCCCGGCTTTTTCACATCAGCCCTTTCAGCTGGCTTTGCGCGCGTGCGCCTGGCGATACTCCACCAGATCTTCAATCGTCACCACGGGCATATTATGCAGACGGGCAAAGGTGATGCACTCCGGCGCACGTGCCATGGTGCCATCGTCGTTGGTGAGTTCACACAGTACGCCCGCAGGTTTAAAGCCTGCCAGGGTCACGAGGTCAATGGTCGCTTCGGTGTGACCGCCACGGGTCAATACACCGCCAGCCTGCGCACGCAACGGGAAGACGTGGCCTGGACGATGCAGGTCTGATGGCTTCGCATCATCGGCAATCGCGGCACGTACGGTGGTCAGACGGTCAGCCGCCGACACGCCGGTGGTCACGCCATGTGCCGCTTCGATGGTCACGGTAAAACCGGTTCCAAAGGCGCTGGTGTTGTTTTCAACCATCATGGGCAGGTCGAGCTGCTTACGACGGTCTTCGTTGATACACAGGCACACGATGCCGCTACCGTGACGGATGGTCAGCGCCATCTGCTCAACGGTCATGTTTTCGGCGGCGAAAATCATGTCGCCTTCATTTTCACGGTTTTCATCGTCAAGCACCATCACGCCGCGGCCTTCGCGCAGTGCATCCAGTGCATGTTCAACACGTTCAATAGAAGTGCCAAAAGAGGAAAGTAGCGTCTGATTCATGGTAAAAAAACCTCATTAACATTATGGTTACCAGAATCAGGGCAGTCTTAGGAGCGCCGTATTAGCGGCAAAAAGATAACGTGAGCGGGCCAGGCCCGACTTGATCGTTACTCTCTCCCATCCGGACTCTAACCGTCGGCCCCGGAATTACACCGGATCTGCTGTCCTTTGAGTGGTGACTCAAAGCGCTCGCGGGCTTTCAGCGTTACGCTGATTTACCGCCGGTGGGGAATTTCGCCCCGCCCTGAGAATAAACGAGATAACTATAACGCGATTGATTACCCTGGGCAATGCGCAGACATAAAATCTCCTTTATCCTGGGGCATGACGCGCTACAATGTTCATTAACACCGTCTTATCAAGGGAAGCCACAATGATTGACCCGAAGAAAATTGAGCAAATTGCGCGTCAGGTTCATGAGTCTATGCCAAAAGGTATTCGTGAGTTTGGAGATGACGTAGAGAAGAAAATCCGCCAGACGCTGCAGGCGCAGTTGGTTCGCCTTGATTTAGTCAGCCGCGAAGAGTTTGACGTGCAGACGCAGGTTCTGCTGCGTACCCGCGAGAAGCTGGCCCTGCTGGAGCAGCGTCTGAACGAGCTGGAAAACCGCAATACGCCAGCGGAAGTAAAACCGGCACCGGCCATTCCACCGGTTGATGAAGCAGAATAACAGCCGCGTATAACGGGCTGTTTGCGAAGATACCCTCTCCTGCAAAGAGAGGGTGAAAAAAAACGGGCCAGATGGCCCGTTTTTTATTGGCTGACTTTATTTGCTGACTTTATTTGCTGTCTTTCTGGATCTTCTTGATGATGTTGGTGGTTGAGCACCCGTCCTCAAAGTTGAGCACCATCACTTCACCACCATTAGCCCAGACCTCTTCGCTGCCTGCGATTTGATCCGGTTTGTAATCGCCGCCTTTCACCAGCAGATCCGGCAAAATACCGGCAATCAGGCGCTGCGGGGTATCTTCTTCAAACGACACCACCCAGTCCACCGCTTCCAGCGCACCCAGCACGATCATGCGCTGCTCCAGCGGGTTCACCGGACGCGTTTCACCTTTAAGACGTTTCGTCGACGCATCGCTGTTCACCGCCACAATCAGACGGTCGCCCAGCTTACGCGCATTGGCCAGATAAGAGACATGACCGGCATGCAGGATGTCGAACACGCCGTTGGTCATCACCACTTTTTCACCGCGTTTACGGGCGGCGGCAACGGCCACTTTCAGCTCATCTTCGCTCATCACGCCAAAACCGGTATCGGCACGACCGCGCACCGCGTTTTCCAGTTCGATCGGCGAAACGGTGGAAGTCCCCAGCTTGCCGACGACCACGCCTGCCGCAGCATTAGCGAAGTAGCACGCTTCTTCCAGAGAGTTCCCTGCCGCCAGCGTCGCCGCCAGAACGCCAATGACCGTGTCGCCGGCACCGGTCACGTCATACACTTCCTGCGCCTGGGTCGGCATATGCAGCGGCGCTTTGCCAGGCTGCAGCAGCGTCATCCCCTGCTCGGAGCGGGTCACCAGCAGTGCGGAGAGTTCGAAGTCAGCAATGATCTTCATGCCGCGCTCAACGAGCTCTTCTTCCGTCTTACATTTGCCCGCCACCGCTTCAAACTCAGAGAGGTTTGGCGTCAGCAGCGTTGCGCCGCGATAGCGCTCAAAGTCAGTACCTTTCGGGTCGATCAGCACGGGCACATTGGCTTTACGCGCGAGCTGAATCATCTGCTGTACGCTTGCCAGCGCACCTTTGGCGTAGTCGGACAGCACCAGCGCGCCGATAGTGCTCAGCGCCTGGTTAATGCGCTCGTGCAGCGGCTCAGGATCAACGCCCTCAAAGCCTTCCTCAAAGTCGAGGCGGATCAGCTGCTGGTTACGCGACAGAACGCGCAGTTTGGTGATCGTCGGGTGTGTCGGAACCGAAACGAAGTCGCACTTCACGTTCACGTCCGCCAGCGACTTGCTCAGCGCACGCGCCGCATCGTCAATGCCGGTTAAGCCAACCAGACGCGACTGCGCGCCCAAAGAGGCAATGTTCATCGCCACGTTTGCCGCGCCGCCAGGACGCTCTTCAATGGTGTCGACCTTAACTACCGGTACCGGTGCTTCCGGAGAGATGCGGCTGGTCGGCCCGTACCAGTAGCGATCCAGCATGACATCCCCGACAACCATAACTCCAGCACGTTCAAACTCTGGCAGTGTTACTTTCATTCCTGACTCCAGAAAGATTCACAATTTGCGCGCGATAATATCACACTTGTTTTGTTACGCACGGTTCCACCAGCCACTTCTGCCAGCTGGCGGTGACCTGCGCGCGTTCAGTGGCGAAACAGTCCAGCGCGACGTGGCCAGGCTGCTCCTGTAAGGCCAGGTGGTGCAGCTCGTCGCGCAGCGTGGTATAGGCGCGCGTTAAGGCCTGCGCCTCCTGCTCATCCATAATGTCGTTTTGCGCCAGCAGTTCCAGAATACGCACATTATCAGACCAGCGGGTCAGCTTCGGTTTAGCGTGCGCATGGCGTAGCACCAGATATTGCGTAATAAATTCAATATCGGTAATGCCGCCCTCATCCGCTTTAATATCAAAGCGATCGCGATGCTTATTGCCCAGGTGCGCGCGCATTTTCTCGCGCATCTCACGCACCTCGGTCTGCAGCGTGCTGCCGTCACGCGGGGTTGTCATAATCTCCCGACGAATGGCATCAAACTGCGTTTTCAGCGACGGATCGCCGTACACCACGCGGGCTCGCACCAGCGCCTGATGTTCCCACGTCCAGGCTTCATTCTTCTGGTACTCAGCGAAGGACTCCGTTGAGGTCACCAGCATGCCGGCCGCGCCGGAAGGACGCAGACGCGCATCCACTTCATATAAAATGCCGGATGACGTGCGGGTGCTGAACAGATGCATAATACGCTGGGCCAGACGCAGGTAGAACTGACGCCCGTCGATTTCACGCTCGCCGTCGGTCATGACGTCTGCCGGGCAGTCATGCAGGAAGATTAAATCGAGATCCGAGCTGTACCCCAGTTCCCATCCGCCGAGCTTACCGTAACCCACAACGGCAAAACCGCGGCCTTCGCGGTCAGCAAGGTGTTTCGGCTGGCCGTAGCGCGCCACCATCTGAATCCATGCCTGATGCACCACCGCATCAATGATCGCTTCTGCAAGCCAGGTTAAGTGATCGCTCACTTTCATCACTGGCAGCGTTCCGGCGATATCTGCCGCCGCCACGCGCAGCATTTGCGCCTGCTTGAACTGACGCAGCGCCTCCAGCTGTTGCTCTTCGTCCTCTTCCGGTACGCGCAGCAGATACTGACGCAGCTCGTCACGGTAGGCGTCCGTTGCCGTCGGCTGGTAGAGCGTATTGGGATCGAGCAGCTCATCCAGCAGCAGCGGATACCGCGCCAGCTTGTTGGCCACCATCGGCGAGGCGGCGCAAAGCGTAATCAGATGCTTGAGCGCGCCCGGGAACTCGCTCAGCAACTCAAGATAGGTCGTACGGGTGATGATCCCGCTCAGCAGCGGCATCATGCGCGACAGCGGGACCGGCGCATCCGCACGCGAGCAGACGTTGCTCAGCAGGTGCGGCATCAGATGATCCAGCACCTGACGACCGCGCGGACCAATGGCCCGTTTATTCAGTTCGAGACGGAAATCAGCAATTAAAGCCACCACACGATGGCGATCGTCGTCGCTCAGGTGCGCCAGCACCGGCGTGGTGTCATCTTCCTGCAGCGCGTCCTGCCACAATTCGCGCCAGTGTTCAGAGAGCGTATCGTCCTGCGATTCGCTTTCATCGTCACCAATCAGCGCGTTAAAGACACGCCGCACGCCGGCCATATGCGCATCCAGTTGCCCGGTCAACGTTGACCAGTCGTCGACGTGCATCCCCCAGGCCAGCCGCGCCCGGTTCAGATCATCGCCTGGCAAAGTCTGGGTCTGCTCGTCATTGATGCTTTGCAGCAGGTTTTCCAGGCGACGCAGGAACAGATAGGCCTCACGCAGGATCTGCGCGTCGCCTTCCGGCAGCAGATGCAGTTGCTCTATGGCTGACAGCGTCGGCAGCAGCGAACGGGATTGCAGTGAGGGCTCACGTCCGCCGCGGATCAGCTGGAAGACCTGAACGATAAATTCAATTTCGCGAATGCCGCCCGCGCCGAGCTTGATGTTGTCCTTCAGACCCCGGCGACGCACTTCACGGGCGATCATTCCTTTCATGTTGCGCAGCGACTGAATAACGCTAAAGTCGATATAGCGACGGAATACGAACGGGCGCAGCATGGCGCGCAGCTCGTTGGCGTAGGCATCGTCGCTGTCTCCCATGATCCGCGCTTTGACCATCGCGTAACGCTCCCAGTCGCGCCCCTGCTCCTGGTAATAATCTTCCAGTGCCGCAAAGCTCAGCACCAGCGGACCGCTGTCGCCAAACGGGCGCAGACGCATATCCACGCGATAGACAAAACCATCCTGGGTAGGTTGATCCAGCGCTTTAATCAGACGTTGCCCGAGACGGGTAAAGAACTGCGCATTGTCCAGTTCACGGCGGCCCCCACGTGTGGAGCCGTTCTCCGGCCAGGCAAAAATCAGGTCGATATCCGAGGAGAAATTCAGTTCGCAGCCCCCGAGCTTGCCCATGCCCAGAATCAAGAGTGGCTGAGGAACCCCATCCTCATTGCACGGCGTGCCCCACTCTTTACAACAGGCGGCATAGAGCCAGTCCCGTGCGGCAACAATCAGCGTCTGTGCCAGCTCGCTCAGCTGCTGCAGGGTACTTTCTTCGCTGACCAGTTCCAGCGCCTGAGCCCAGGCAATACGCACCATCACCCGGCGGCGGAACTGGCGCAGGACGCGCATCAGTGTCGCTTCATCCGCGACCTCTTCAAGTGCGGTTTGCAACCAGCCCGCATAATGCCGCCACTCGTCTGCCTGCGGCGGGGTGCTCTCAAGCGCCTCCAGCCAGTCCGGGTAAGCGGTGATACTTTCCTGCACAAAATCACTGAAGGTGAGCACGCTCCTGGCCTGCTCGCTTAACGATGACGCCGGTAATGACTCAGGCAGACGTTCGCAAACGGTCTGCCACTGCTGCTGTAACTGCGAAGAAAGCGGCATTATAGGGTTCCTTGCCAGAGTTAACGTTTTCCGCTGTGCAGCCAGAACGGCTCCTGCGAAATGGCTTCATTGCGGAAATGCTCAATCTCAATGTGCTGACGGGTTTCGATAGCATGCTTCAGCCCCTGCCAGTTCTCCAGCCAGGCCTGCGCTTTAGGGCCGTCATAGGCACCCGACAGCAGCAGCATGCTGTCGATATTGCGCGACAGGCGGATCAGCTGATCGCCATACTGGTCTCCCAGCGGATACGCAAAGGTGGTTTTAAGCTCCGCCGCGTGGCGTGAAAGATGGATATCCGCGAAACGTTTGAAGTTATCTTCAATTTTGGCCTGCGCTTTTGCATCCAGGAAGGCACGCCAGCTACGCGTCACCAGAAATTCGGTCAGCGCCAGCCTGGCGGCGGCGTTTTGCGGGCTGTAGAGCGCCGTTTGTGCGGATACGTCAGAGAGCAGCAGCGCTTCGGTCTGGGTCAGCAGGTCACGTAAGTGAGCGCTCGCTTTACGAGGTACGATGCCGCCGAACAGCGCCAGGGTATGACGCACAAGGCTCATCGCCGCTAACACGTGCGCTTTTGCGTTTTTCACATTACGCACCCACAGCTCTTCATGATATAGCCACTGTGAGAGCGCCAGCTCCAGTGCCGCCTCCATGCCCTGCTCAACGCTGGCTTTCGGTGGCACGTGCAAAATAGTCGTCTCTTTCAGCAGGCGCGGCGCATTCCCGGCGGCCAGATGATACCCCCGCGCCGCTTTGCTCAGGCTGCCCTGACGCAGGCCCGGCTGACTTACCAGCTTACGCGCCAGCTTCAGTACGTCCTGGACTTCACCTTCCAGCAGTTCAAGCTCCAGCTCGCAAATCGGCTCCTGAAGCTCACCCGCTTTTACCTCACCCTGATCGAGGGCGATTTCAATGCGGCTTTTCCCTTCCGTTACCAGCCATTTTTCACGCCAGAAATCGGTGCTAAACAGCGGTTTCACCTCAGCGGATAAGGTTTCTGGCAGCACGCCGTCCGGCCAGACTTCTGCCGGGAAACGATCCAGCTCAAGTTCTGGCTGATTGATGTCGAAATTGTATTCAGGGCGCTGATGCAAACCGCCGAGCACGCGGCCAGCGATTTTCATCGTCATCTCGTAGCGCCCGTTCGCGCCACGGATGCGCAGCCCCATATCATGGCGGCGCAGCCAGTTGTCTGACGTTTCGTAATAGATATTAAGCAGTTGTACCGGTTCATGGTGTTCGCCGGAAAGGGTCTGCAGATGCTGACGGAGTGCGTCAACGCTGTCTTTTTCGACGATAAATTTTAATTCGATTTCTTGAGCCATAGCCTTGTACTTTTGCAGGCGTCACAGACGCGTCAATGAGGGCGAACTTCCTCGCCATTTGTTTGTCAGTACATAGTATTTTGCGCCAAATTGCCACGCAATGAGCAATTTGACGGGCGTAAATGTTTAGGGTCGTGACACAGATGATTCTGATTGCTGACGAATGCTTTGCGTAGAGACACTGTTGCCACTACTATCGTTCCACTATTTATGAAAATAACGACTAATGATGCTTAAATTACGCCTGATTGGACTTACTTTCCTCGCTTTTAGCGCCGCAACCGCAGTGCACGCTGAAGAGAAGCGTTACGTTTCTGACGAACTGAACACCTGGGTACGCAGTGGCCCTGGAGATAATTATCGCCTCGTGGGTACGGTCAATGCCGGCGAGGAAGTGACGCTGTTACAGACCAACGCGGAGACCAATTATGGTCAGGTTCGCGACAGTACCGGCCGCACGTCCTGGATCCCACTGAAAGAGCTGAGTGCGGTGCCAAGCCTGCGCACCCGCGTGCCGGATCTGGAAAATCAGGTGAAAACGCTGACCGACAAGCTGAACAATATCGACGGTACCTGGAACCAGCGCACCGCGGAAATGCAGCAGAAAGTGGCCCAGAGCGACAGCGTGATTAACGGTCTGAAAGACGAGAATCAGAAACTGAAAAACGAGCTGATTGTCGCGCAGAAGAAGGTGAACGCCGCCAATCTGCAACTTGATGACAAACAACGTACCATCATCATGCAGTGGTTTATGTACGGTGGCGGTGTGCTGGGCGTTGGCCTGGTGCTGGGTCTGGTGCTTCCTCACCTGATCCCAAGCCGTAAGCGTAAAGACCGCTGGATGAACTAATTCGTCTTCTCTGCCAGACTTACGTATTATCTTGCGAAAAGAGAAAACGGGAGTACAGGGCGTGAAGAGTTATCTGGTCGGTGGTGCGGTACGTGATGCGTTGTTAGGTCTGCCGGTCAAAGATAAAGACTGGGTGGTGGTGGGAGCCACACCTGAAGAAATGCTTAACGCGGGCTACCAGCAGGTAGGCCGCGATTTTCCCGTGTTTCTGCACCCGCAAAGTCGTGAGGAGTACGCCCTGGCGCGTACCGAACGGAAATCCGGTTCGGGTTATACCGGCTTCACCTGCTATGCCGCACCGGACGTCACGCTGGAGCAAGATCTCCTGCGTCGCGATCTCACCATCAACGCGCTGGCGCAGGACGAAGACGGCCAGATTATTGACGCGTATGGCGGTCAGGACGATCTGCGTAATCGACTGCTGCGTCACGTCTCCCCGGCGTTTTCTGAAGATCCGCTCCGCGTGCTGCGCGTGGCGCGCTTTGCGGCGCGTTACGCGCATCTGAGCTTCCGCATTGCCGATGAGACCCTGGCACTGATGACCGCCATGACCGAGGCGGGCGAACTGGCCCACCTCACGCCAGAGCGCGTCTGGAAAGAGACGGAAAACGCCCTTACTACCCGCAACCCGCAGGTCTTTTTCCAGGTGCTGCGTGACTGTGGCGCACTGAAAGTGCTGTTCCCGGAAATTGACGCGCTGTTCGGCGTGCCCGCCCCGGCGAAATGGCACCCGGAAATCGATACCGGCGTGCATACCCTGATGACCCTGAGTATGGCTGCCATGCTCAGCCCCGAGGTGGATGTGCGTTTTTCAACGCTGTGCCACGATCTCGGCAAAGGATTAACGCCAAAAGCCATGTGGCCGCGCCACCATGGCCACGGTCCTGCCGGGGTGAAGCTGGTCGAAGGGCTTTGCCAGCGCCTGCGGGTACCCAACGAGATCCGCGATCTCGCCAGACTGGTGGCGGAATTTCACGACCTGATCCACACCTTCCCGATCCTCAAACCGGCCACCATCGTTAAGCTGTTTGATAACATCGACGCATGGCGCAAACCCCAGCGCGTCGAGCAGATCGCGTTGACCAGCGAAGCCGACGTACGTGGCCGCACCGGTTTTGAAGCCTGCGATTATCCGCAGGGGCGGCTGTTACGCGCAGCGTGGGAAGTGGCAAAAGCGGTACCGACTAAAGCGGTTGTCGAGGCGGGCTTCAAGGGACCGGAAATCCGGGAAGAGCTGACGAAACGTCGAATTCAGGCGGTGACGGACTGGAAGGAAAAGCATTGCCCTCAGCCTAAAGACTGAGGGCCGTCGGTCAGAAGAAGACCACGTAAACCGCAGCCGCCACGATAAAGCGATAGATCGCGAACGGAATAAACGAGATACGCTTAATCAACTGCAGGAAGGTTTTGATGGCGATCAGCGCCACAATAAAGGCAGTGACAAAGCCCACGGCGAACATCGGAATGTCACCCGTGGTGAGGAAGCCAATGCTTTTATAGACGTCGAGTGCGGTCGCGCCCATCATCATCGGTACCGCCAGCAGGAACGAGAACTCCGACGCAGCATAACGGCTAACGCCCATCAGCATCCCGCCAGAGATGGTCGCGCCTGAGCGTGAAAAGCCCGGCCACAGCGCCAGACACTGGAAACAACCGATGATAAACGCCTGACGGTAGGTCATGTCATCCAGACCTTCCGCGCGTGGCGTTTTCGGCTTCAGCAGTTCTGCCGCGATCAGCAGGAAACCGCCGACGACCAGCGCATACATGACGTTAATCGGGTTAAACAGCGATTTAATGGTGTCGTGGAAAACCAGGCCCAGAACCACTGCCGGAACCATGCCAAGCAGAATATGGATAAGCGTCAGGCGACCTTTGCTTTCACCCTCGCGCTGAGGAAGACGGCCAAAGTGGATACCGATAAGCCCGAACAGACGACGCCAGAACATCACAACGACCGCCAGAATAGACCCCAACTGAATGACAACTTCAAACGTCTTTGCGGTATCGCCTTCAAAGCCCAGCAGATGGCCAACGATAATCATATGGCCCGTACTGGAAACCGGCAAAAACTCCGTCAATCCTTCGACCACACCCAGTATTGCCGCCACCAGCAGCGAGTGCATATCGCTCATCTATAAACCCCTAAAAAGATATAAAAAAAACGGTGTCCCACGCGGACAACCGTGAAAGATACAGCTTTAAGACCGGTATAACCTAAAATGGTTTAGCTATTATGACGTTAAATCTTCCCTTTCAGATTTGTGCCACGCTCAATGATCACGCCGACGTTAGCAGCACGCGCCACGGCACCCGGTTTGCTCAACTTGATGCGTACCCACGGTGCGTTGAACTTGCTCAGCAGCAGCTCAGCCACCTCTTCTGCCACACGCTCCACCAGCGCAAAACGTTGCCCTTCGACGTGGCCCACGACCGTTTCACTGATATCGGCGTAGCTCAGACAGTCATTCACGTCGTCGCTTTTTGCTGACTTGCGGTTATCCCAGCCCATTTCGATATCGAACACGAGTTTCTGCTCAATGGTCTGTTCCCAGTCGTAAACACCAATAGTGGTGATTACCGAAAGTTGCTCTATAAATACAATATCCATCACGACCTGCCTGCTTTTTGGCTAAACCGGATACCACTTCCGGCGAATTATGCGTATTATCCACAGATGCTGAGAATACAGATACATTTTCAAAACGGAACAGCGTTATGAGTGCAATCGCGCCTGGAATGATCCTCCTCGCCTACCTTTGCGGCTCAATCTCCAGCGCCATTCTGGTCTGCCGCATTGCCGGGTTACCTGACCCGCGCGAAAGTGGTTCCGGGAATCCGGGGGCGACCAATGTACTACGAATTGGCGGCAAGGGAGCAGCCGTAGCGGTATTGATTTTTGATGTTCTGAAAGGAATGTTACCCGTCTGGGGAGCGTATGCGCTGGGCGTTACGCCGTTCTGGCTGGGGCTCATTGCTATCGCCGCCTGTGTCGGCCATATCTGGCCTGTATTCTTTGGTTTTAAAGGCGGTAAAGGCGTCGCCACCGCCTTTGGTGCTATTGCCCCAATCGGCTGGGACTTAACCGGCGTGATGGCCGGCACCTGGCTACTGACCATTCTTCTGAGCGGTTACTCATCACTGGGCGCCATCGTCAGCGCGCTGATCGCGCCATTCTATGTCTGGTGGTTCAAACCGCAGTTCACCTTCCCGGTGTCGATGCTCTCCTGCCTCATCCTGCTGCGCCATCACGATAATATTCAGCGCCTGTGGCGTCGCCAGGAGACCAAAATCTGGTCGAAGCTCAAGAGAAAGAAAAAAGACGCCCCGTAAGGGGTTAGTTATGCCTTATAACCAAATGTGATTTTGGTCACCCTCTGCCTGTGGTAACTGTTAATGACACAACACAACCACACAAAAAGAAAATGGCAGACATTACAGACACAACTCCCCTTTCAACGGCAGGACATTCGCCTGATGGCGACATCAAGTGGGTACGTAACGCCTCTGACGTTTCACGTCTGGTCAACGACGGTTCTCAGGGTCGGGCCAACGCCCGCATCGTAGTCGGTATCGCGCTGGGCGGTATTTTCCTTGATGCGTACGACCTTGGTGCGCTGGCGTTCGGCATCAAAGACATCACTCGCGAATTTAATCTCACCCCCGCCGGTACCGGCATGGTGGCCTCGGCCATTACCTTTGGCGCGATTGTCGGGGCGCTGCTGGGTGGCTACCTCACGGACAAGATCGGACGCTACCGCGTCTTTATGGCCGACATGCTGTTCTTTGTGGTAGCGGCCATCGCCTGTGCACTGGCACCCAACGAATATGCGCTGGCGGGCGCACGCTTTGTGATGGGCCTCGGCGTGGGGATCGATCTGCCGGTGGCGATGGCGTTTCTTAGCGAGTTCGCCAGGCTCAAAGGCCCCGGAAACAAGGCCTCCAGCGTCGCAATGTGGTGCCCAACCTGGTATGCCGCAATCAGCATCTCTTACCTGTTGGTGTTATTCTTCTACGCCGTACTGCCAGAAAGTCACAGCGACTGGCTGTGGCGCTTAATCCTGGGGTTTGGCGCGGTGCCAGCGCTGGTGATTATCGCCATTCGTAGCCGCTACATGAGCGAGTCCCCGGTCTGGGCGGCGAATCAGGGCAACCTGAAAGAGGCGGCCGCTATCTTGCGGCAATCGTATAACATCAACGCCCACGTGCCGCAGGATGCGCTTAACCAACCGGCACCGGTGGTCAACAAGGCGAAGTGGGCAAATTATCTGAACCTGTTCCGTGGCGTCTATTTGCGACGTACCACGCTCGCTACCCTGCTCTCGGTGGTGTCGTCTTTCGCCTATAACGCCGTCGCATTTGGTCTGCCGGTCATTATCTCCAGCTTCTTTGTGCAGTCGATGCTGACCACTATTCTGATCTCGCTGGTGCTAAACCTGCTGTTTGCCTTCGTCGGCGGATTGCTGGCGGTGCGCTATGTTCCGCGCTTCGGCGCGTGGCGGATGTCACTGGCGGGCTACGCCTGTCAGCTTGTTGCTCTGCTGGGGCTGGCGCTGATTGGTCGTCCGGAAGGCGTATCGGAAGGCGTTATCGCCGTCGCGATGCTGGCGCTGTTCCTGTTCGGTCAGGGATTTGGGCCCGGTGCCCATACCATGACGTTTGCGTCCCTGAGCTATCCCACCTCTCTGCGCGGCGTGGGCGTGGGCCTTAACCAGACGCTGATGCGCAGCAGTTCTACGCTCTCGCTGTTTCTGTTCCCGCTGCTGGTGGCCTCTCTTGATACCGCCGTGTTCTGGGTGATCGCCCTGGCACCGTTTATCGGGCTGGCTTCGCTGCTGGCGATCCGCTGGGAGCCGTCCGGCTATGATGTGGATGCAGAGGATTATCGATAACCTTCTCAACCGGCTCCTTGAGCCGGTTTTTTTATCCATAAGCGACTCATATGACAGCCTTCATTTCTGCCAGGGCATACTGAAACGTCTCCCGATGATGAGCAGATGGATGCAGCATGTTAGCAGCTCAGGTCACTGATAATTCTTACAAAGGCTGGCAGGCATCGCTTGCCCTGCAGTTTTGTTACACCCCTGAGAAAACCCTCCTGCACGCTGCTCATCACATCGGGCCCCTCACCGTACAGCGACCTTTTTATCCCGAAGGCGACACCTGTCACCTGTATTTACTGCACCCGCCAGGCGGGATAGTCGGCGGCGATACGCTGGATATTTCGGTGCATCTGGACGCGAAAAGCCATGCGCTGATCACCATGCCCGGCGCGAGCAAGTTCTATCGCAGCAGCGGCCCGCAGGCCTGTCTCAATCAGCACTTCTGGCTCGACGATGAGGCTACGCTGGAGTGGCTGCCGCAGGACACCATTATCTTTCCCGGTGCGAATGCCGCCCTGCGTTCCGTTTTTCGTCTGAAGGCCTCCAGTACGCTGCTGGCGTGGGAGCTGTACTGTCTGGGTCGCCCGGTGATCGGCGAAACCTTCAGCCACGGCACGCTGGAAAGCCGCCTTGAGATCTGGGTCGACGATGAGCCACGGCTGATTGAACGTCAGCACCTCAGCAATGGCGATCTCACGCCCGTTGCAGGTCTCCCGTGGGTCGGCACGCTGCTGTTCTTTCCGGCCAGGGAAGCGCACCTCGAAACGGTGCGCGAGCTGCTGACGCCGCTGAGCCACTTTGCCGGGGCAACGCTCACAGACGATCTGCTGTCGGTGCGTTTTCTCTCCCACGACAACCTGATTTGCCAGCGGGTGATGCGCGATATCTGGCAGTCGCTTCGCCCGCTTTTAACCCCCAAAACCGCCTGTTCGCCGCGTATCTGGCAGACATAAGAGAAACGTTATGGAACTGACCCCCAGAGAAAAAGACAAGCTGTTGCTGTTTACCGCTGCGCTGGTTGCCGAACGCCGCCTTGCGCGCGGGGTAAAACTGAATTACCCGGAATCAGTCGCGCTGATCAGCGCGTTTATTATGGAAGGCGCCCGCGATGGCGAAACCGTCGCCTCACTAATGGAAGCGGGCCGTCACGTCCTGACGCGCGACCAGGTGATGGAAGGCGTACCGGAGATGATCCCCGACATTCAGGTGGAAGCGACGTTCCCGGACGGATCAAAGCTCGTCACCGTCCATAACCCGATCGTATAAGGAGCGCGTGATGATCCCAGGCGAATACCAGATCCAATCCGGAAACATTGCGATCAACGTTGGGCGAGACACGCAAAACGTGATCGTCGAAAACCATGGCGACAGGCCGATCCAGGTGGGATCGCACTACCACTTTTATGAGATTAACCCGGCGCTGAAATTCGACCGGGAAGCCACCAAAGGCTATCGGCTGAATATTCCGGCAGGCACCGCCGTGCGTTTCGAACCCGGACAGAAGCGCGAGGTGACGCTGGTTCAGGTCAGCGGCGCGCAGCGTATTTTCGGCTTTCGCGGCGAGGTGATGGGAGAGGTGAAAAATGGCTGAAATTTCACGCCAGGCCTACGCCGATATGTTCGGCCCCACCACTGGCGATAAAGTGCGTCTGGCCGACAGCGAGCTGTGGATAGAAGTGGAAAACGATCTCACGGTCTACGGCGAAGAGGTCAAATTCGGCGGCGGGAAGGTGATCCGCGACGGTATGGGCCAGGGGCAGATGACATCCGACGGCTGCGTGGATCTGGTGCTGACCAACGCGCTGATTATCGATCACTGGGGGATCGTTAAAGCCGATATTGGCGTAAAAAACGGGCGGATCTTTGCCGTGGGTAAAGCCGGCAACCCGGATATACAGCCCGGGGTCACGATCCCGATTGGCGCAGCGACAGAAGTGATCGCCGCCGAAGGGAAAATTGTCACCGCCGGCGGGATCGACACGCACATCCACTGGATCTGCCCGCAGCAGGCGGAAGAGGCGCTGGTCTCTGGCGTCACCACCATGATTGGCGGGGGCACGGGCCCTGCGGCAGGCACCAACGCCACGACCTGTACGCCGGGGCCCTGGTATATCGCACGGATGTTGCAGGCGGCCGATACACTACCGGTGAATATCGGCCTGCTTGGCAAAGGTAACGGTTCCAACCCTGATGCCCTGCGCGAGCAGATCGCAGCGGGTGCCATCGGGCTGAAGATCCACGAAGACTGGGGCGCGACGTCGGCCGCCATCAACTGCTCACTGGCGGTGGCGGAGGAGATGGATATTCAGGTGGCGCTGCACAGCGACACGCTGAACGAATCCGGGTTTGTTGAGGACACGCTGGCGGCTATCGGCGGACGGACCATTCACACCTTCCATACGGAAGGGGCGGGCGGCGGACATGCACCGGATATTATTACTGCCTGCGCGCACCCGAATATTCTGCCCTCCTCCACTAACCCGACGCTGCCCTACACGGTGAATACCATCGACGAGCATCTCGACATGCTGATGGTGTGTCACCACCTCGACCCGGATATCGCCGAGGACGTCGCCTTTGCTGAATCACGCATTCGCCGGGAGACCATCGCTGCGGAAGATGTCCTTCACGATATCGGCGCCTTCTCGCTGACCTCGTCCGATTCCCAGGCAATGGGTCGCGTCGGCGAAGTGATTATTCGTACCTGGCAGGTGGCGCACCGTATGAAGGTTCAGCGCGGCGCACTGCCGGAAGAGACCGGGAACAACGATAACTACCGCGTGAAACGCTATATCGCCAAATACACCATTAACCCGGCGCTGACCCACGGGATTGCCCATGAAGTGGGCTCGATTGAGGCCGGGAAACTGGCGGATTTAGTGGTCTGGTCCCCCGCGTTCTTTGGCGTCAAACCCGCCACCATTGTGAAAGGCGGGATGATCGCCTGCGCGCCGATGGGGGATATCAACGCCTCTATCCCAACGCCGCAACCGGTCCATTACCGTCCGATGTTTGGCTCGCTGGGTGCCGCACGCCATGCAACACGGCTGACGTTTGTCTCCCAGGCTGCCGATGCGAAGGGCATTTCGCACCAGCTCAGCCTGCAGAGCGGCATAGCCGTCGTCAAAGGCTGCCGCACGGTGAAAAAGGCCGACATGATCCACAACAGCCTGCAGCCCAACATCACCGTTGATGCACAAACTTACGAGGTTCGCGTTGATGGCGAGCTCATTACCAGCGAGCCGGCAGACGTTCTGCCGATGGCCCAACGCTATTTCCTGTTTTAAGGAGTGACGATGATCTACCTGACCCAACGCCTTGACCATGCCCATCCGATAACCGCCAGCGTCACGCTGCCGATTGATGTCCGGGTGAAAAGCCGTGCCCGCGTGGCGCTGAATGACGGTCGCGAAGCCGGGCTGATGCTGCCGCGCGGCCTGCTGCTGCGCGGGGGAGATCTGCTGACCACTGACGACGGCAGCGAGGTGATCGAGGTGATCGCCGCGCCGGAATCGGTCTCCGTGGTGCGCTGCGACGATCCATTCCTGCTCGCCCGCGCCTGCTACCACCTCGGCAACCGCCACGTGCCGCTGCAGATCATGCCCGGCGAGCTGCGCTATCACCACGATCATGTGCTCGATGACATGCTGCGCCAGTTCGGGCTCGAGGTGACATTTGCCACCCTCCCGTTTGAACCGGAAGCAGGGGCGTATACCAGCGATGCCCACAGCCATAGTCACTCTCACGCTCATTCACATTAAGGATTCATCATGC
Organism: Enterobacter sp. SORGH_AS_0287; assembly: GCF_031453695.1. Classification (NCBI taxonomy): domain Bacteria; kingdom Pseudomonadati; phylum Pseudomonadota; class Gammaproteobacteria; order Enterobacterales; family Enterobacteriaceae; genus Enterobacter; species Enterobacter sp. SORGH_AS_0287. The sequence goes on along the minus strand of NZ_JAVIZW010000001.1, from coordinate 4,270,218 downwards.
GTACGTTTTTACCTCTGTTACTGCTGGCCTTTTCTCTTCCTGCCCTGGCGCATCCCGGACATGGCACAGACAGCTTTCAGGCCGGTTTTTTCCATCCGCTGACGGGTCTTGATCATCTGCTGATGCTAACCGGTGCGGGCGTACTTTCGGCCCTGAGCGGGCGCAAGCTGCTGCTGCCCCTTGCCACTCTCGGCATGATGCTGGCCGGGGCCGTTGCAGGCAGCCTGCTTGGCGGCTTTAGCGGCATGGAAATGCTGATTATCGCCTCGCTGGCGGTCTGCGGCGCAATGATGTTTAAAACCGAAAATCGCCTGCTGTTGGCCGTGCCGGCGCTGGCAATGTTCCACGGCTGGGCGCACGGGGTAGAGATGTCTGGCCACAACTTCTGGCTCTTCACCAGCGGCTTTATGTTTGCCAGTGCCACGGTGCTGTGCGCCAGCTTCGCCGCCGGGTTACTGCTGCGCCGTCACGACGGGTTACGTAAAACCTTTGGTGGCGGGCTGATTGTCTCTGCGCTGCTGGCGCTGATGAGCTGATGGAGCACGTCCGCCAGCGGCTGCGCCTGATGCAGCTCTCCAGCAGCAGCCTTCCGGTCGGGTCATTCACCTGGTCGCAGGGGCTGGAGTGGGCCGTAGAAGCAGGCTGGGTCCCCGATGCTGAGGCGTTCAAAAACTGGCAGATCCTGCAGATGGAGCAGAGCTTTTTCTGTGTCGATCTGCCGCTGTTTTCCCGACTTTATCAGGCGTGCGAGCAAAACGATTTGGCGATGGCAACACGCTGGACGGCCTACCTTCTCGCCTGCCGTGAAACGCGTGAACTGCGTGAAGAGGAACGCAACCGCGGGGCGGCCTTTACGCGCCTAATCAAAAGCTGGGAGCCGGACTGTCCGGCAGAGTGGCGGACGCTGTTTATGCAAAGCCAGCTCAGCGGCATGGCGTGGCTCGGAGTACGCTGGGGCATTAGCGCCCATGAGCTGGCCCTGAGCCTGGGCTACAGCTGGATTGAGAGCGCGGTCATGGCGGGCGTCAAGCTGGTGCCGTTCGGGCAACAGGCGGCGCAGCAGCTGATTATCGACCTGAGCGACCACTTTGCTGCCGGGCTTGAACCGGCATTTTTGCGTGGCGACGACGCGCTGGGTGCGGCAACGCCGCTGTCGGCCATCGCCTCTGCGCGCCACGAAACACAATATTCACGATTATTCCGTTCCTGAGGAGACAACATGGCTGATTACAAACATCCCCTGCGCGTGGGCGTGGGCGGCCCGGTAGGGTCGGGCAAAACCGCGTTACTGGAAGCACTCTGCAAAGCAATGCGCGACACCTATCACCTGGCAGTGGTGACTAACGATATCTACACCAAAGAGGATCAGCGCATTCTCACCGAAGCGGGCGCCCTTGAGCCAGAGCGCATCGTGGGCGTGGAGACGGGCGGCTGCCCGCATACCGCAATCCGCGAAGATGCCTCAATGAACCTGGCGGCAGTGGAAGCGTTAAGCGAAAAGTTCGGCAATCTGGACCTGATCTTCGTTGAAAGCGGCGGTGACAACCTGAGCGCCACCTTCAGCCCGGAACTGGCTGACCTGACGATCTATGTGATTGACGTCGCTGAAGGGGAGAAGATCCCGCGTAAGGGCGGCCCAGGGATAACCAAATCCGATTTTCTGGTGATCAACAAAACCGACCTGGCACCCTATGTGGGGGCCTCACTGGAGGTGATGGAGCGTGACACCCACCGCATGCGCGGCGAGCGCCCGTGGACCTTCACCAATCTGAAGGCGGGCGACGGACTGGCGACGATCGTGACATTTCTGGAAGAGAAAGGGATGTTGCGGGTGTAACCGTATAAATCCCCTCTCCCTGGCGGGAGAGGGTCAGACATTACGCCTCCGGCAACTCCGCCAGCGGCCAGCGTGGACGTACAGAGACGCTCAGATCGGCGGTCGCGCCAGCGTTCAGACGTACCATACCCGCGTAGGCGATCATCGCCCCGTTATCGGTACAGAATTCCGGACGGGCATAAAATACTTCCCCACCACGCTTTTGCATCATCTGCGCGAGTTTTGCACGCAGCGTGCGGTTGGCGCTGACGCCCCCGGCCATCACCAGACGCTTAAAGCCGGTCTTTTCCAGGGCGCGTTTGCATTTGATCATCAGGGTATCGACCACCGCATCTTCGAACGCACGGGCGATATCAGCACGGGTCTGCTCGCTATCGTCGTTATTGCGAATGGTATTGGCCGCGAAGGTTTTCAGACCGGAAAAGCTGAAATCCAGCCCTGGACGGTCAGTCATCGGACGCGGGAAGACGAAACGCCCTTCCGTGCCCTGCGATGCCATTTTCGAGAGCATCGGACCGCCAGGATAATCCAGACCCAGCAGTTTGGCCGTTTTGTCGAAGGCCTCACCGGCTGCGTCGTCAATGGACTCGCCGAGCAGCTCATACTTGCCAATCCCCGTTACGCTAATCAGCTGGGTATGGCCACCTGAAACCAGCAGCGCCACAAAAGGAAACGCAGGCGGATTATCTTCCAGCATCGGCGCCAGGAGATGCCCTTCCATATGGTGAACCGGAATGGCCGGCACATCCCACGCGAATGCCAGCGAACGGCCCACCGTTGCGCCGACCAGCAGCGCACCCACCAGGCCTGGGCCTGCGGTATACGCTACAGCATCAATATCAGTAGAGCTCAACCCGGCTTCTTTCAGCGCCGCCTGAATCAGGGGAACCGTTTTACGCACGTGGTCACGAGAAGCCAGTTCAGGCACGACGCCGCCGTAGTCAGCGTGTAATTTCACCTGACTATACAGTTGGTTGGCAAGAAGCCCTTTTTCGTCGTCGTAAATGGCGATGCCGGTCTCATCGCAGGATGTTTCAATACCCAGTACACGCATGACTTGTTTTACCTCGTTTCAATACCGCGCAGTGTAGGGCCAATGCGGATTGATGTAAAACTTTGTTCGCCCCAGGAAGAAGCCTCGTGTATACTCCTCACCCTTATTAAAGTCCCTTTCAAAAACGCGTCGGTGCTTTACAAAGCAGCAGCATTTGCAGTAAAATTCCGCACCATTTTGAAATAAGCTGGCGTTGATGCCAGCGGCAAACCGAATTTATCAAAGGTGAGAGTTACATGCCGGTAATTAAAGTACGTGAAAACGAGCCGTTCGACGTTGCACTGCGTCGCTTCAAACGTTCATGCGAGAAAGCAGGTGTTCTGGCTGAAGTTCGTCGTCGTGAGTTCTATGAAAAACCAACGACCGAACGTAAGCGCGCTAAAGCTTCTGCTGTGAAACGTCACGCGAAGAAACTGGCTCGCGAAAACGCACGCCGTACTCGTCTGTACTAATCAATTGAGGGCCTCAGCCCTCAATGACAGACAGAGTTGTAGTCGTAAGGCCGTGCTTCCGGAAGGAATGCGCGGCTTGTTTTCGTTTATGAGTTACTAAAATTTTTGGGGCATATGGCCGGACGAATCCCACGCGTATTCATCAATGACCTGCTAGCCAGAACCGACATCGTCGATCTCATCGACGCGCGGGTAAAGCTGAAAAAGCAGGGCAAGAACTACCATGCGTGCTGTCCTTTCCATAACGAAAAAACCCCCTCCTTCACCGTAAACGGTGAAAAGCAGTTTTACCATTGCTTCGGCTGTGGTGCTCACGGTAATGCTGTCGATTTTTTAATGAACTACGACAAACTCGAGTTCGTTGAAACCGTCGAAGAGCTGGCGGCGATGCACAACCTTGAAGTGCCGTATGAAGCAGGCAGTGGGCCAAGCCAGATCGAGCGCCATCAACGGCAAACGCTGTACCAACTGATGGATGGTCTGAACTCGTTTTATCAACAGTCTCTTAAGCACGCTGCTGCTGAGCCTGCGCGTCAGTACCTGACAGCGCGCGGACTGAGTGACGATGTGATTGCGCGTTTCGCTATTGGTTACGCCCCGCCCGGCTGGGACAACGTGTTAAAGCGTTTTGGCGGCAATAGCGAAGATCGTAAGTCTCTTATCGATGCCGGCATGCTGGTCACCAACGACCAGGGACGAAGCTACGACCGCTTCCGCGAACGGGTGATGTTCCCGATCCGCGACAAGCGTGGCCGGGTGATTGGTTTTGGTGGTCGCGTGCTGGGTGATGCCCTGCCGAAGTACCTCAACTCCCCGGAGACCGATATTTTTCATAAAGGCCGCCAGCTTTACGGTCTTTATGAGGCGCTGAAGGATAACGCGGAACCTCCGCGCCTTCTGGTCGTCGAAGGCTATATGGATGTCGTCGCGCTGGCGCAGTACGACATCAACTATGCGGTTGCATCTCTGGGCACCTCGACCACAGCCGATCACATTCAGCTGCTGTACAGGGTGACTAACAATGTCATCTGCTGTTACGACGGTGACCGTGCAGGGCGCGACGCCGCCTGGCGTGCGCTGGAAACCGCACTGCCTTATATGACCGACGGGCGTCAGTTACGCTTTATGTTCCTGCCCGACGGTGAAGACCCGGATACGCTGGTGCGTAAAGAGGGCAAAGCGGCGTTTGAAGCGCGGATCGAGCAGGCTCAGCCGCTCTCCACGTTTTTGTTTAACAGCCTGATGCCGCAGGTCGATTTGAGTACCCCTGACGGGCGCGCGCAGCTCAGCACGCTGGCGCTGCCGTTAATCAGTCAGGTGCCCGGCGAAACGCTGCGCATCTATCTGCGTCAGGAGCTAGGCAACAAACTCGGCATTCTGGATGACAGCCAGCTTGAACGTTTAATGCCTAAACAGTCTGAAAACGGTGCGGTTCGTCCCGCGCCTCAGCTAAAACGCACAACCATGCGTATACTGATAGGGTTACTGGTTCAAAACCCCGAACTTGCTCCGCAAGTGCCATCGCTGGCGGGTTTGAACCACGAAAAATTGCCCGGGCTTGGCTTATTTTCAGAATTGGTCAACACTTGTTTGTCTCAGCCAGGTCTGACCACCGGACAACTTTTAGAACATTATCGCGGCACAAAAGAGGCTGCTACCCTTGAAAAACTGTCGATGTGGGACGATATAGCAGATAAGGATATTGCAGAAAAAACGTTCACCGACTCACTCAACCATATGTTTGATTCGATGCTTGAGCTGCGCCAGGAAGAGTTGATAGCTCGCGAGCGCACACACGGCTTAAGCAGCGAAGAACGCCGGGAACTCTGGATGCTGAACCAGGAGCTGGCAAAAAAATGAATTCAACGGCTTAAGTGCCGAATATCGATCGGGAAGCCCCCGGCAGCCGCACTGAGAGGCAGCGGCACAAATATAAGTACGCCCTCGCTTTAAAGGTTGGCAGCCCCATCGCCGACACCAATCAAACGAATTAAGTGTGGATACCGTCTTATGGAGCAAAACCCGCAGTCACAGCTGAAACTTCTTGTCCAACGCGGTAAGGAGCAAGGCTATCTGACCTATGCCGAGGTCAATGACCATCTGCCGGAAGATATCGTCGATTCAGATCAAATCGAAGACATCATCCAAATGATCAATGACATGGGTATTCAGGTGATGGAAGAAGCACCTGATGCCGATGATCTGTTGCTGGCTGAAACCTCCAACAACACTGACGAAGATGCGGAAGAAGCTGCTGCACAGGTCCTGTCCAGCGTGGAATCTGAAATCGGGCGTACCACTGACCCGGTCCGCATGTACATGCGCGAAATGGGTACCGTTGAACTGTTGACCCGTGAAGGCGAAATTGACATCGCGAAACGCATCGAAGACGGGATCAACCAGGTTCAGTGCTCTGTTGCCGAATACCCTGAAGCGATCACCTATCTGCTGGAGCAGTACGATCGTGTTGAAGCGGAAGAAGCGCGCCTGTCTGACCTGATCACCGGTTTTGTCGACCCGAACGCTGAAGAAGATATGGCACCGACCGCCACTCACGTGGGTTCTGAACTGTCTCAGGAAGAGATGGATGATGACGAAGACGAAGATGAGGAAGATGCCGACGACGACACCGCCGATGATGACAACAGCATCGATCCGGAACTGGCGCGCGAGAAGTTTGCCGAGCTGCGTACCCAGTACGAAGTCACGCGTGACACCATCAAAGCAAAAGGTCGCAGCCACGCAGCCGCACAGGAAGAGATCCTGAAACTGTCTGAAGTCTTCAAACAGTTCCGTCTAGTGCCTAAACAGTTCGACTACCTGGTTAACAGCATGCGCGTGATGATGGATCGCGTACGTACCCAGGAACGCATCATCATGAAACTGTGCGTTGAGCAGTGCAAAATGCCGAAGAAGAACTTCATCACCCTCTTCACCGGCAACGAAACCAGCGAAACCTGGTTCAACGCGGCTATCGCGATGAACAAGCCGTGGTCTGAAAAACTGCATGACGTGAAAGAAGACGTGTTCCGCGGCCTGCAGAAACTGCATCAGATTGAAGAAGAGACCGGCCTGACCATTGAGCAGGTTAAAGACATCAACCGTCGTATGTCCATCGGTGAAGCGAAAGCCCGCCGTGCGAAGAAAGAGATGGTTGAAGCGAACCTGCGTCTGGTTATCTCTATCGCCAAGAAGTACACCAACCGTGGCCTGCAGTTCCTGGATCTGATTCAGGAAGGCAACATCGGTCTGATGAAAGCGGTTGATAAGTTTGAATACCGTCGTGGTTATAAGTTCTCCACCTATGCTACCTGGTGGATCCGTCAGGCTATCACCCGCTCTATCGCGGATCAGGCGCGCACCATCCGTATTCCGGTGCATATGATTGAGACCATCAACAAGCTCAACCGTATCTCCCGCCAGATGCTGCAGGAGATGGGCCGCGAGCCAACGCCAGAAGAGCTGGCTGAGCGCATGCTGATGCCGGAAGACAAGATCCGTAAAGTGCTGAAGATCGCCAAAGAGCCAATCTCCATGGAAACACCAATCGGTGATGATGAAGATTCGCATCTGGGTGATTTCATCGAGGATACCACCCTCGAGCTGCCGCTGGACTCTGCGACGACCGAGAGCCTGCGTGCTGCAACACACGACGTTCTGGCTGGCCTGACCGCCCGTGAAGCAAAAGTGCTGCGTATGCGTTTCGGTATCGATATGAACACCGACCATACGCTGGAAGAAGTGGGTAAACAGTTCGACGTTACCCGCGAACGTATCCGTCAGATCGAAGCGAAGGCGCTGCGTAAACTGCGCCATCCAAGCCGCTCTGAAGTACTGCGTAGCTTCCTGGACGATTAATCGATCCTGTCAGTGAAAAAGCTCCCTTTAGGGAGCTTTTTTTTTGCATTTTCTCCGCCCCTCAGGGACAAGGAAACACCGCCCTACAGCCCACGCACAACCAGGGCCTCATCCAGCTCCCGATACGCCTCCACCAGCTTATCCAGCGTTGCCCTGTTAAGCCCGCTCGGGTTCGGCAGCACCCACACCTGCGTGACGCCAATGGTGATGGCCTGTTTGCCCCACTGCGCACCGCGCTGACTGAACGCCTGTTCGTAAGCCTGCTTGCCCAGGATGGCCAGCGCTGCCGGCTGATAATCTTCAATCTTCTTAATCAGCTCCCGCCCACCGCTGCGCAGTTCATGCAGGTTCACCTCACTCGCCTGTACCGTGGGCCGCTCGACCAGCATGGTAATCCCGCAGCGCGTATCCAGCAGGTGTTGCTCCTCTTCAGGCTTCAGTAGCCTGTCGGTAAACCCGGCCTGGTAGATAACCTTCCAGAAGCGATTCCCCGGATGGGCAAAGTGAAAACCGGTGTGCGCTGAGGACTTCCCCGGGTTAATCCCGCAAAACACCACCCGCAAGCCCGGGGCCAGAATATCGTTGATCATCTCTACTCCCATTGATACATCCTTATGGAAGTATAAAGGATTGATTATGCATTGTTTATAAAAACAGCAGGCAGGTGTGAATGGCTGGATTGCTGAAGGGAGTTCCTCTATAATTCACCGCCACGGCCCCTTAGCTCAGTGGTTAGAGCAGGCGACTCATAATCGCTTGGTCGCTGGTTCAAGTCCAGCAGGGGCCACCAAATTTAGCTGTAGAATCAAATGATTAAGCCACTCTATTGAGTGGCTTTTTTATTGGTTTTTTGAGCCGGTGGCGCAGTCGCTAACCGTGGGTCTGCGAAGCCGTTCGGACACGCTCAGCGGCGCCAGGTGTCGCAATCAGACGCTCCACGGACTCCATCGTCACGAACGTACAGCTGCAGTCCACATTGGTGCACTGGTGATAGCGCTCTTTGGTATTTTCACTTAAATAGCGACTGGTACGCGCATGCGCGGAATGCTTGCACTTAGGACAATGAAACATGTACCCCTCCACGTAATTCACAATTTGTGAATTTATAATACCCAAAAAGAACTCAATAGCAAATACATTACTCATTTTCGATAGAAAATTTTTCATCGGCGACGTTCAGCTCAAGCTTAAGTTGCGTGGTAAATCCACTCTCGCTGAGAGTATGAACCACCTCGTTGATAATCCACGCCTGCTCGTCAATGACCCGTTTAAAGCCGTTGACCAGCACCGGCGTTTCGGGATACAGATCGGCGCGTCCCAGCGCCAGCTGGATAGAAAAATTCACGGTACCCCGCTGAAGCGCGCGCCACTTCGCCTCTGCAGCCCTGAGCGCCTGCTCTTCAGAGGCATAAACCGTGGTGAGCTCAAAAACGTTTTCCGCCGATCCCACCAGCCTCTCTTGCGGCTTCTCTGCCTTGCCTCCTGCTCCCGCTACCGGTGTAGCGGCATCCGGGTGCTGTAGTCCTTCTGTCGGCTGCCCCCCGGGCTGACGATTAATACTCAATTGAGTATTTTGTTGTTTTGGGTCACGCGTTTGCAGCCATTTGGCCGTCACGCCGGAATAATTTTCACGGTCAGCGACGGAAAAAAGGTGCCGATCGCCATCTCCACGCTCAATCATCATTAAGGGAAGCGGTGTGCCACTGGCCGTCACGGCATGGCCCGCTTTCATAAAAATAACCTTCCCGGCTTTGATTGAAACAAATGCACCATTACGTTCGGCCAGGCGGGAGAGAAACGCCGCGTCAGTCTCCTGAGACTGATCGATATGAGAAATGGCGATGGATGCAAGTCCCGCCCCGACGCTGGCGGTAAACCGGTTACGCTGAGCAATGGTGTTGACTATCGCGCCGATCGTCGTGTCATGCCACGACTGTTCGCGCCGCACGTTGAGCTTCCCACGAAAATCGGCGCTGCATCCTCGGATGGTCAGCGTGTCCGGCGTGCCCCGGAATTCAATCGCATCTATCGTAAAGTCCCCTTTCGGCTGGAGCGGTGTTCCTTCCCATCCCAGCCATAAGGACAGTCTTGCCCCCCGGGCAGGCAGGTCTAACAACCCGTCGGAATCATCCAGTAGAATATCCAGCTGATCGGCTTCCAGCCCACGTTTGTCGGTCATGGTCAAACTGATAAGACGATGGCTGAAATTTTGCGTGATATCGCGCTCGTCAAGCTTAAGCATAAAATCAGGGGCGATTTTCCCACCCGCCCGGATATTCATTTCGGTGATCATCCCACCAGCCCTCCAATGCTATTACGTGCGCTTTCCACCAGCTCTGAGGCTTGCGTTCTCAGGTCGCCAAACGTCGTCATCAGCGATTCGTCCACGCGTTTCAGTACCAGGGTAAAATCAATTTTCCGGGCAGTGCCATCGCTGTAAAAATCCGAATGCGTATGCGTGACTTTCTCAATGATAAACATGCCGTGAATGATGCCGGTACCGTCTATCAACGGCCATGCCCGCCCTTCATTCGCCATCAGCTCAACCGCCTTGAGAGAAAGCCGCCCTCCCGTGAGTTCCGGGTAAAGTAATCCGGAAAGGTTAAAGGATGTCTCACCTTCGCCAAGGTACTGCCAGGCTTTGGGTTTTCCCGATGCGTTCGTTGGATGCCCAGCGGTAGTCTTTTGTAAATACCATTGACTGATACGGTAAGGTTCGTCGTTCAAAGACAAACAGACCCAGCACCATTAACATTTTCTCTCTCCTTAACCATACATAAAGCTGGATTGCTGCCGTCTCGCTTTTTCCTGCTCACTGCTCTCTATAGCCTCCCGGATTTGACGAGTCAGATCCGTTCCGGAGGCTGCGCTTCCCTGCAGCGTGAAGTTGTATTCACTTTTACTCTGATCGATGTAAGAACGCCCTCCCGCTGCTGCCATCGGCTGGTATCCCATGAAGCCGCTGTAAACAGGTGACGCCGGGTCCCAGGCACTGCCGGCGTCAGCAGAGGAGGTGCCTTCTTTCGGTACAGCCGAGTCGATATTGCCCGACTCTTTTTTTATGACGCCGAGTTTCTCCAGCAGCCAGCTGGCCTTGCCGCGCAGGCTGTTAAAGAGATTTAGCGGCGCCATTAGCGCATCTCCCAGCGCCTGACCGAACGCCACGCCGACATTTTTGCAGCTGTCGAGCGTTTCCTGCGTCGCCTTAATCGGCGCAATCAGATCGATGAACCACTGCCAGATCCCGCCCAGTTTTTCTGAAATGAAACCAAAGGCCTGTAACAGCGGAGAGAACAGCTCGCCCAGCGGCGCGAAGGCCGCAGAAAGCCCCTCAATCACCCCGCCAAAGAAGGCGCTAATGGGCTCCCAGTATTTAAGAATCAGTAAAGCGCCGGCGGCAATTGCCGCTCCGAGAGCAATAACGGGCCAGCTCAGGGCGCCCAGCACCGTCATGATGCTCCCCCCCACTACGCTGAATACCGTGCCCAGCATCCCGGCAGCGGTTATCACCAGATTCAGGCCTGACACAATGGGGGCGACCACCATACCTAGCGTGCCCAGGACACCGGCAAAGGCTTGTGCGCCCATAACCACGCTGACCAGGGCTTGCGTCAGTGCAGGGTTAGCATTGACCCAGAGAGAGAGCGTACTAAGCCATCCGGTCGCGGTTGAGATCAGCGTGCGCAGGGCACCATCGGCCTTATCAAAGACATCAATCTTCAGGCCGTTTAATGCAGCCTGGAACTTGCTGATATCACCCTCGAGGTTATCGCCCTGAACCGAGGCTGTCAGCGCGGTGCTCCCCCTCGCGCCCTGGAGTGTCTGGCGCTTGTTATCCAGAGTTCCATTCCCAGCCGCTGAAACCAGTACGCCTGCGCCTTGCATCGCATCCGCACCGAAAATGGCCTTCAGGTATTCAGTTTGTTGAGCCGCACCGATTTTGCTGTTTTCGAATGAGGCAGAGATCGCCTTGAGGATATTCTCTGTCGGCAGTGGATTACCCTCGCCATCCCGGGTTTGCACCTTCAGTTCATTCAGCGCTGCAGAACGCTGCCCATCCGGCGTCTGCAGGCGGCTCAACATGGCGCTAACCTCTGCGCCGGCATCTGCCCCTTTCATCCCCTTTTCCATCAAAATACCAAGCAGCGCGGTGGTCTCCTCAAGGCTGGCGCCGGCTTCTCCGGCGGCAGGTGCGGCGGATGCAACGGCGGTACTCAGTTCGGTGAGACTGGTATTTGACGCAGTGAAACCGCGGGTAAGGACATCTGCAACGCGTTCAACATCCGTATTCGCCAGGTTAAACGAGGCCTGCGTGCTGCGGATGATGTCGACCGCTTTGGCGGCATCAATATTCCCAGCGAGGCTGAGGTTGACCGTCGGCACAGTGGCGGCCACCACCCCGTCGGCGTCATAGCCTGATCGGGCCAGCTCGCCCTGCGCCCGGGTGACCACATCTGTAGAGGTTCCTGTACTGACGCTGACTTCCCGTGCCTGCTGGCGAATGGCCTCCAGCCTGGTATCCCCCTTCTGCAGACCCAGGCTTGCCTGTATGGCAGACATCTGCTTTTCAAAACGGATGCCTGGGGCAATAAAGCGGGACGTCTGATTAAAGCCCGCCTTTGCCATTCCTGCGCTCACATTAGCAAACTGCTGCACACCTGCGGCAAAACGTTTGCCAGACTCGTAGCGGTTCTGGACGGTATTAAGCCGCTCCTGTTGCTGATTGACCCTGGCAAGCGCCTCTTTATGTCGATTTAGTTGTAGCGTTTTTTCGCTGATACCCTGTCTTAAACGACGCTCATCTGACGACAGCGTGCGCGTATTAATCCCTGCCTGCGCCAGCTCACCGCGCTGGCGCTGCACTGACTGGCGTAAATTGTTGTACTCAAGCTTAAGCGCAGCGGCAGATTGGCGGGCTGCCGCCAGCGCATCCGCCTGGTCACGGGTTGGGTTCTGGGTGTTTTTGAGCTGGAGCGCCAGCTCCGCGGTCTGCTGTTTCGCCCGGGCAAGAGACTGCCCCGTCACGGCGAGCTGTTCGTTGGCTTTTCTGAAGCCGTTAATGCGGCCCGCCTGTTCATCAAGCGCGCGCAACGCCGCCTCAGAATCGCGGATACTGGCCGCGAGAGAGAGACTGGCGTTCTGGATAGCGTTAAGCGGTCGGCTTGCCCGGTCGACTGCCTTAAGCAACTCCTGAAGTCTGACATTATTACTCATGGTAGTTTCCGCTTCGCTGCAGCGCCTTTTCGCGCCATATAAGGAGTTCGGTCATGCTCAGCGAGTACAGCTCTGACGGCGGCCAGTGAAAGATCACCGCGATATCCGCCATCAGATCATCGACCGACAGGTTTTCGGGAAATGTTAGCGAGCCGAAGCCGGTGACAAAAAACCGATCACCTTGCCCGCAAAAGAGAGCAGATCGGAAGCATCCAGACGCGCAATCTCATGCTCGGTCAGGGCCGGCGAGGTCATTCGCGGCAGCACTTTAATCAGCGCATCGACGTCAGATTGTGCCAGCGACGCCAGCGATACCCCACGCAGAGTCCCCGCGTTGGGTTTTACGACGGTCACCTTTTCGATTTTTTGCTCGCCGCGCAGAACGGGGGTGTCGAGCGTAATGGTGTTCGGGTTTTCGCTTTCGTTAATGACGGTCTCGTTGATATTTTCCATTTCTTTACTCTTCAGAAAGTTAACTTACCGGCCGGCAGTCCCGGCCGGTTAAAGGTTTACAGGCCAATCGCCTTACGGTGTTCCGCCAGACGATCGACGCCGTCGACTTTCAGCACCATGTTGATGATGTCAATTTCGATGATCTCTTTGCCATCGATGGTCAGCTGGTAGTAAGCGCACTCGGTGGACATCTTGGTGGTGCCGCTCTCGCCCTGCTTGTTTTCACCACCATCAAACTCTTTATGACGGCCTCGCATGACGATTTCGACGGCGGAGATTTCGCCCGTGTCGTCACGCTGGAAGGAGCCGGTAAAGCGCAGAGGCACGCTGTCCGCGCCCGGAGAGGCATACTGTGCCCACAGCGCGACGTCCGGCAGACCGCCAATGGTCCACTCAAGCGCCAGGGCATCATCGTCCAGGCCGAGGTCGACAGAGACCGAGCCCGGCATACCGCCGCCGCGATACTTCTCCAGTTTGCGGGTGAGCTTCGGTAAGGTGACAGACTCAACAACGCCCATATAGCTCAGGCCATCGTTGAACATGTTCAGATATTTAAGTTTGCGTGGTAACGCCATGCTTCAGCTCCTTAGCTGTTAACCGAATCGGACAGGTCTGCCAGATAGGTATCGGTGATGCGCTGGCGCAGGGTCAGGTTCTCCAGCGGCGGGACAGGGGTGTAGTCGTAATCGATGTACAATTTCCCCGCTTTCAGGGTCGATGCATCATTTGATTCCGGGTCATACCAGCAAGCGCCATCAACGATATAGCCGTTGGTTTTCAGCTCACGGAATTTGGCATTGATACCGGAAACGATGTCGCGGATGAGCGTTGGCGTAATGGGTTTATCCATTGCCCATGCGTGTGCTTCGGCCATGGTATCGGCCAACACCTGCGCGGTACGGGTGTAGTTTTCAAAGACGAAGAGCGGATCGTCTGAACAGGTACGGTTGCCCCAGAATTTGAAGCCGTCGTTACGAATAAGCGTGGTGACGCCGGCCTGGTTAAGCAGGTTCGCATCGGTCGCTTGTTCCTGCAGATCCCAGGACACGGAGGCGCTTACACCTGTGACACCGTTAACGCCGATGTTGGACAGGGTTTTGTGCCAGCCAATCGTCTGGTCGATTTTGGCGCGCAGGCCGAGAGCACGTGCAGTGGCCCAGGCGTGGGTCGTCGTGTTGGTGGTGGTATCCCACGCCAGAAAATCAGGGTGAATCACCATCAGCTCGCGCTGACTGAAGTTTTTGCGGTAATCGATAGCGGCTGAAATGGTTTTACAACCCCATGCACTGACATAGCCAAACGCGCGCAGGCTCTGGCACATGGCGGCCAGCGCGGTCGCCACTTCCTGAGAATCCAGCCCCGGAACACCGAGAATACGTGGCTTAACGCCAGTGACCGTTTTCGCGGTAAGGAGCGCTTTCAGACCGGTATATTTACCGTTTTCATCGGTTGTACCGATGATATTAGAGATAGTCTCTTTCTGTGCTTCCTCAGCGGTATCAGCGGTGCCTTCAGCGACACGTACGACAACAACAACCGGTTTACACTGATCGGCAATCGCCTGCAGGGAAGCGGACAACGTCCCCATTTTCCCGGCTTTCGCAATCGCGGTTTGCACGTTGGTAATGAGCACAGGCTCGTTTAAAGGAAATGTCTTGTCGTCCGCATCGCTGGCCGTACAGACCATGCCGATGATTGCCGTCGAGACGGTGGAAATGGTGCGGGTGCCATCGTTGATTTCGATGACTTCCACGCCGTGATGATAGTCGCCCATCCGTTTAACTCCTTCGTTTAGTGGTGAGGCTATTGTCTGTGGCGCGCACGATTGATGCGACGTATTGGGGTTGGAGAAAGGATTACACAACAAACGAAAAACCCTCCGGATGGAGGGTTTGGGGTCAGGCAGGGCGTTCTGGCCATTCAATTTCTGGTGAAGTGCTGAGATCCAGCCGGTTTAGCATCACCCGATAGTGCTTCCAGAGCAACAGCGTGGCAGCTTCCTCGTCTGTTGCAATGCCGAGTTCTGAAGCGTCCTGAAGGGGGGCGATAGTATCCGAAGCTTCGGCAAGCAATTCACTTCTTCTGGTTTCCGCCTGTTGAATTAATTCCTCCCTTGTCAACTGACGTGGAATAATTTTAGTGCCATTCCACACCCAGTCACCGTGTATATTCAGCCCTTCTGGCACTTCTGTTGGTTCGACTTCCGAAACAGACATCCCCAGAGGAAAGAGGCGATCAACCTGATGACTGAAAGAGCGAATAATATTATTTTTGTCAAAGCAAATCTTCAGTGTATCAGGCTGAAAACGTGACATATGGTAATACCAGTCCAGCCCCTCCTCTGATTGAATAAATATAGCATTAAACAAAAATTCTTTATATTCTGGTTCATATTGAACGAAATTTTTAAGTGTAATCATGCTGTATGACCTACCGTAATCCATCCAATATTAGACATGTATTTTTGAATCGGACGATAAAAAATAGTATCCCCGCCGGGGTTTTGACCTTCTGCATTCCATCCAGTCATTGCGCATCCAGCCGGAACCCGTTGCCAACCGTTTTGCATAATTATGAATGACCCTTCTGCCCCCATTGCTACATCTCGAACAAAGTATTGCAACGTCCAGTCTTGCCTTGCATAAGGACTTAAATCCTGTTGTGGAGGTGGGTTATTTGACGAGTAAACTCGTACCGCTCCGCCTGATTCAAATAAACCCTGCCCGGCAACAATATTGCCACCGCTAGTAACTTGCCCTGGGGCATCAAAATTACCGTTAATATCAAACAGAAAATTAACACTATTCCTGGCATCGCCAGTTAAATTGATAATCGCCGCTCCAAAAGCGTTGGTGCCAGTGCGATAAACGCCAAAACTTATCGCTGTTCCATAACCATGACCGACAGTTTCCGAAAAGCCCTTAATTATCGGTAGATAAATAGAAGTACCGTTAGGAGATTGATATCCTTTTGGCATCAAAAATGGTGCAGCATTGTTTTGATACTGATCAGCAAAAGCGCCAGAGCCGTACCAACCTGTGGGATTCGTCTGGTAATAAGTTGCATCTGACAAGTACGAAACACTTCCGCCATGATTAGTGATGACCTTTGTCCAGCCCCCCCAGACATTGTTATCGCCATTAAGGGAGCGGAATTTAAGCTGTTTACCACCATCACCATAAGATGCAGCATACTGCACCCGATAACCGCTAAGCCCACCAATATCGAGGATAGTTGCCTCATAACCTGGTGAATTTGTTGCATTCGAATAACAAAAGCTAACTGAATTGGATGGCAGAGCATCGGCATTTGAAAGTCCCGTGCTGGCTCTCGCAGACACTCCTCTGATAGCAACTGCACCACCATTTACCAGCACCCGACCTGGAGTAATATCGTCTGGAGCTTCCTGTATGTTTTTGGTTGCTGCCGTACCCAGGCTGCTTTTTAGTTTTGAGAGGTCATCGCCAACTATTTTCACAGCCTTAGGTGTTGCTGCAAGAGACTCGGATACACTATCAATTGTGCTACTGAGTTGAACAATACCCTTTTGTCCTGTAGTGGCGTCCTGAGCCGTGTATTTCCCGGCTGCAAGATCATAGGCGGCCTTGACCGCTTTCGGTGTTGCGGCGAGTGCCTCAGACGTACTGTCGGTCGAACTGCTGAGTTGTGTAAAGCCTTTATCCTTGGTCGTGGCATCCGGATGACGGCGGGATTGTTCATGCTCTTCAAGCTTCTCGTCTACATACTCCTGCGTCGCCATGACCATAGAAGTATCTATTGAGAGCTCGACCGAGGCGATATCGCTGACCATGATCACCATCCTCACAGTCTGCGCGCGACCTGAGCCTTCATCCAACAATGGCTTGTAACTTTCAGCCATGTTCCCGACAGCAATTAGCGTCCCGGTGTCATCATAAAGCCCCATTTCTCGCATCCAGAAACCGCCTGTTTCGGGAGGAATGAGGAGTTCTGCGATCACATAGTTCCGCTTTTTGTTGTCCTGACTGATTTTATTCAAGGCATGATGCCAGACTTCATTCACAAGCCTGGTCTGACTGGCATCCGGCATCGGCAACGTGCCGCCGCCATCACCCACCGCCATCGCCGTAAAATTCACTTTCTTCCCGTTCGGGACGGTTGCGGCAGCCAGTTTTTCGGCGCCGGCTTTGGTGATAACCGTTTTATACTTCACTGTCATTGTGCTCTCACTTATCCGGGGTAAACCGTGATGATGTCGCCGTCATAGCTCAGGGCACCGGTATAGAGATAGCCCGGAACGTCCTGAATGATATTGAGGCCGATAAGATGTCGGCTGGCGGGCTTTGCATCAGCAATAAGCCGCTCCATTTCGTAATACATTTCTTCGGTGATGCCGGTTTCCAGCACGCCAATGTCCAGGCGAAACGTGCCTGCCGGGTCGTTGGTTTGCCACCACTCCGTCACGTTGATCAGATAGCCAAGTGGCTCCACCACGCGGCGTACTGCGCCGATCGTTCCTTTGTGTGCATGGATAAACCATGCATTGCGGATAACATCGCGCTTGGTGGCCTCCGGCCAGTTTTCATCCCAGCGGTCAACCGAAAACGCCCACGCCAGCCAGGGCAACAGATTTGCCGGACAGGTGTCGGCATTCCAGAGGTGACGAAGCGGGACGGGGGTATTCTCAATGTCGGCACAGGCGCGCGCCGCCGCGGCCTCTAGCGGCGACGCCCCCACCGGTAACAATCGGGCATTACTCATCGTTTCCCCCAACGGTTACGCTGTACTGGCTGCACCATGAGGCCTGGGTTTCATCAAGCACAATATCGGCCGCAGGCGCGGTCAGTTCGACGCGTTGTACACCCTCAACATGCAGTGCAGCGTAAATGGCGGACTTACGAATATCCCGCCCGAGCCGGTGCTGTGCCGTTATATAGGCCTGCAGCCGGCCCCTTGCCGCGTTGAGCACTGGCTCGCTTTCGGGACCTGGGAAGAGGAAAAGAGAAGCCGCAATGCGGTAGTCGACAATGCTGGCGGACTGAACGGTCACACGATCGGCAACGGGCCTGACGTCCTCATCGTTCAGCGCGTTGCGCACAATGGCCAGCAGCTCTTCAGACGCCACGCCGTTATTCTCCCGAGACAGCACGGAGACGGTAACGTTCGCAGGCTGAGGACTGATGACAGAGATATCCGCCACCCGGCCATCCGCGCTGCGACCATGGAACTGATAAGCCCCCGTCGATCCCGCCACGCTCAGCCCTTCCGGGGCTTGCTGGATGCGCAAACGAAAGTCGGTGTCAGACTCCATCACAGCCGGCGTGGGCGGAAACGTCGTGTCGTCGGCAGGCGTTATCACCAGACGCGCAAGGTTAGCATTAGCACCAAGCTGGTCGAGATCGCTACCGGTGGCGTAGGCCAGCATGACCGCACGCGCGGCCTCGTTAACGCGCTGGCGCCAGATAACTTCCCGATACGCATTCTCCTGCAGCAGTTTCACAATCGGTTCCGACTCAAGCGTCAGCGTTCGTGCAATTGCCTCCTGCTCTTCTTCGGGATAGAGCGAGACAAAAGTGGCCTTTCGTTCTGCCAGCAGCGTTTCGTAATCCACCTCCTCCACGACATCCGGCGCGGCGAGCTGGCTCAGATCAACAATAGCCATAGCGTTTAACTCAATGAAATAGTGATAGAAAAGGAATGCCCGGAGGTCTGGCGGGTGCCGGTGAGATCGACATACAGCGTCCCGTCATTCTCCGAACGTTCGAAAGTGATGGCCGTCAGGCTGATCCGCGGCTCCCATTTCTGGATAGCGGAGTAACATGCGGCCATGATTTGCAGGCGCAGCGCCGGACTCTGCGGCCTGTCGATCATTGCCGCCAGCAGTGAACCGTACTCGCGGCGCATCACCCGCGAGCCAATCGGCGTAACCAGAATGTCCCGCACGCTTTGTCTGATATGTTCAGCCTCTGAAATTCTGAGCCCGGTCTGACTGTTCATTCCCCTGTAGCGCACCGTCATTGCGTCCCCTTAGTCCAGCTTCCGCCGCTTTGCACACTGCCGTGAGCATGGTTGTCCACCTGCACCCCATTGGAGGTGAATTTACCGCCGGAATGCTCAATATTGCCGGCCATTACCCCGCCCTTCTGCACTTCAAGAGAGGCGGTAATTAGCTTGTTGGTACACACCACCTCAGGTGTATCCAGGGTGATGCGCGTCTCAGACTTCACCAGGACCACCGGTACGGTGGCGGTGAGTGATTCAGAGGCTGTGATGTCAGCCGTTTTAATGCCTGTGGCCGTGAGTGCTCCGCTCCCGGGCTCGTACTCGATAACCGCCCCATCAGGGAACGAGACGTGGAGTGCGTCAGGGGAACCTGACGGCGCCGGGTGGTCATCGGAAAAGATACCTGGCAGCACGAAGGCGGTATCAAGCTCACCGCCGATGGCCAGCAGCAGCACTTGTTCTCCCTCGGACGGCGCCCACCACACGCGCGAACGGCCGGCGCGACAGGTCAGCCAGTTCAGCCAGGTGGTTTTCATCCCTCCGGACTGGACGCGGCAGAGCCCTCTGTTGAGGTCAACATCGGTGACAACACCGATACGAATCAGGTTACGGATCGCGCGAGCGATACCGTGCATGGAAGTGAGTGTATTCATGAGAAGAGAATGCCCTTCAGGGGGATCGGCAGCAACGAGACGGGGTTTTATGCGGGATGAAACAACAATCGTTCACGCTGATGGCTGGACAGCCATCAGCGCGGTGAACTTACGCTTTCCACTGACTGACCAGTTCACCGTTGATGTACAGCTCCAGCGGACGTGTGACGGGCTCTGGCAACGGCGGCTCCGGGGAATAGGTGGCATGCAACGTTCCCTGCTCCTGCGAAACAAGAATGCGCTCGGTGAGCTGCAGGCTAAAGCTGATATTCGCCGTACCATCGTCGTTGATGGTGACGCCAAAGAGAAACCCGTTTTTTCGCCCGTCATCGAGGGTAAAAATATCTGGCTGGTTTTCACGCAGCCAGGCGAGTACCGGGACGAAGACCCCCTCGCTGTCGCCGGCGAAGCTACTGATATTCGCTTTCAGTTCATACTTTTTTTCAAAGGAGAGCGAGGACGCGAGGCGGGCGTCAATATTTCCGCTCCCCACCGACATCTGCAGATGATCAGGGTGAGCGTTCAGTTGAGGAACGGCGTCAATTAATGCCTGACGCAGGCTGTTGAGTTTGTGCATCGAGTTTATCCTGACAGTCTTTTATGGTTTCGACCTGCAGCGCGCAGGCGATAAGGGCATGCTCAAGCCGACGAATATCAGCACTGAGATCGCCGTTGGTGATGGGCTCACTTCCCGGCATCGGACAGGCGCTCACCTTCGGGCAGGCGTTGTAAACAATGTGCTGCGGAGGCGCAGGCGGCGCGGGTGTGCAACCTGCGCACAGCATCAGGCAGCTGAGCGTTATACCAGCGGCGTAACTCTTCATTTTCATTTACCCATTTCCCGATAGCCGCTTCGCGTCGTGCCATCTCCTCGCCGACGGCAGCAAGATCCTCGCGGAGCCTGACCTGCGCATCTTCGTTCGACCTGGCAATCCGCTGTGCTTCGGATAACTGCTGAAGCAGCGTGTTGATAGTGTTTTTTTGATCGCGGGCGATCTGGTTGGCTTTAGCAAGAGAGCGGGACAGGTTCACGTTGTCATGACGAAACCACAGCGTGATGGCCAGCAGAACGGCCAGTACCAGCAGAAGAGGTTTCATGGCATCCCCTTCAGGCACCAGGCCTTCTCACGAGCTCGACGGTTTTCCAGTCCGGCATTTTTGACTCCATTGACGTACACCCAGCGGGTAAGCTGATTGCACGCCTGCGGCCACTGTTTACGCTTTATGAATGACACCAGCGTGGAACGGCAGGCAGCCCCTGTTCCAACGTTAAAGGCAAAACTCACCAGCGCATCATAGACACGGGGTGGCATCTCCACCGGTGCGCATACCGCCAGCCGTCTTTACCGTCTTTCAACGTTCATCACGTCGGCAACAAGGTTCGCTGCCGCCTCACGCTCTGTAATTTCCCGTCCCGGCACGACGCCTGACGTATGGCCAATGCCTGATGTCCATACGCCCGCACTGCAACGATAAGGCGACAGGCGACACCCTTCGAGATCAGCAATGAGCGCCAACCCCTCCGGTGAGGTGTTCAGTAACCGGAAGTCAGGCATCAGCACCGCCAGGGCCAGTACGCCCGCGGCGCTGCAACGCTTAATGATTGAGTTCACGAATACTCTTCTTATCGAGTCCAAGAGAGGTCAGATAGCGATAGGTTTTCCGCTTAAACCAGTAATTCGTCAGCGCGGTAAAAATGGCGCAGAGGCTTCCCACGTATAGCGCGACTTTTTCAGGAGACATCGCCCCGAACCAGGCCAGCGCTACGGCCAGCCAGTAGGCGATAAACGTGGTGATTTTCTCAAGACTCAGTCCCATAGGTTCACTGATTCTTTAGTCGGTGCGCTATCAACCTCTGGCATGTCTATCGGCGTGCCATGAGGTAAGATGACCCCCAACTCCGCGAGGCCAGAATTGGCGTTCAGAACGGTTTCAACCACCCCTGCCGTGCGCCCATAATAACGGGCACAGATGGCATCAAGCGTGTCCCCCTGCATTGCATAGATTTTCATCAGACGCTCCCAACATCCGGATTTCCAGGTACCGTTGAGTTTCCAGCGCTGGCGCCCTTTTTGCTATCACTGCAGGATGGACAATCGCGGACACAACAGACTGCCCGCGAGATGGCAGAGGGCCTAGCGCCAGCTCTCGTCTTCCCAGACTTCCCGGAGGATATTGTCCAGCGCTTCGCGATCGGCCTCTCTTTCAATCCCCTGCAACTCCACGCCGGTCATGGATCCTTTTTTGACGGTAACCAGCGTTGACGGAAACACGGATCTTATCCTGCGGGTTAATTCGTCCTGAAACGCCTCCACGACGGACGGACCAATAAGCTGATCCTTATCCAGGGTAATGTTCACCCGCACGCTGGCCTCTTTTTTGATTCTGTCCGGAACGGGTGATGCCGAGAAAACCACGGTAAACGCGTTGTTCCTGATTAAATTTCCTCTCGCAATCTCAGCGATCAAATTCAGGGCAATTTCACGATCTCTTTCCTGACACGTTCCTTCTGTCGTCAGCCGCGCAATCATCTCGACGCGTTCAATCATGACTTGCTCGTTCAACTCTCTGTCCACACAACCTCCACCACGAGATACTGTATAAACATACAGTATCATGTATTCATAAAAAGAGTGAAGCAAAAAATCAGAACCATGCGAGGTATGTACATGATATCGATGAAGATTAGCGAATCCCTTTGCTTATCAGATGCGTTAAATACCTTATACGTTCAAGGATTTTCCGGGCCTTTTGCTGATAAGACGGTGCCGCAGGAAATAGCGATCCGTCTGCAGATCCCCGGCACCATTTGTCGTTAAAACGGCTAATGCCCCCCGCCATAAGATGCAGGGCTTCCCCCCGGCTGATCGATATTCCGGTGGCGAGCCGTATCTCATCAATCACTCTCTCTGCCACTCCGTTCTGCGGATCCTTGTCATAGACAAAGGGAGTCTTTGCAACCGGTCTGGGGAGGGTTATGCGTGCGGCTAACGCGCGTCTCGCACGCCGGCTGAGGGGTTGAGAGACGTCGCTCACCGTACAGTTATTGACAGAACTCCAAGAGCGCGCAGCGGTGCCGTTAAGGTCAACGGTCAAATCAACGGCACGCTTCGGCACAATTTTCCACTGCGTGAGCCGGGTCAAAATCGGCGAGCCCGGGCCGAGTGCGGCGTCGTAAACGCCGCGAATACAGACTCGTTCTTCGCCGTACTGATTGTATTCGGCACGGGGCTCATACAGCGTGCGCACCTGCAACGCGTCCCGACGGACAAACGGTCCTCCCTGTGCATTGACGTATCCTGCCCAGTCTCCGGCGTCCGCGGCGTCATGCGCTGCTGCAAATTCTACGCTCAGACCGTGCGCGGCCTGCGTATCAGTCAAACGGCGCAGCTCACGGTAGACGGTCACCGGTGCACCGCCGATAAACTGAAACTGACGGATATGCCAGCGCGCCGCCCAGGCCGAAACAGCAGATGCAGTCACTTTAAGCAACTCGCCGCTTTCGTTATCTGTCTCGCCATCAAGGGCATAGCCGTCGATATTCTTGGAGATGTATTTAGCGATATAACCGGTGGCGCTGCCCTTCTGCGGGTCTATAGCTTCAGCGTGAAAGCGAGCTTTTCTGGCGTTATCGCTTTGCAGTTCAAAAGCGTCTTCCTCCTGTGTGTATTCCTCCATAATGCGGCGAACGCGCTCAACGTTTTCGGGCAGCATGAACATCAGCATGTGCCAGTGAGGCGTACCGTCATGGTGGGGTTCAGCAACGCGGATGCCAAACAGACGAATCGCCTGCCGGTGGAGTTTTGCCCGGATCCGCGCCCACAGTTTTGTCAGGTAGCTTTGTGTATCCGCAGGGCTCGCCCCGTTCCATTTGCCATTACGATAGCCGGTGTTCAGGGTGGCGTGATATTTCGACGGCGCGGTTAAGGTATAGAACTCGCCCACGTAGCCAAGCTCATGGCAGATATTTTCAAACCCGCGGATGCGGGTCATCAGTTCGCAGCGACGTATCGCGGGATTGGCCACCGAGCCATCGTGCCTGGCAATCAGGCTTATACGGTTGCCCTCTTCATCCTCCAGTTCCAGACCTTTAAGAAATTCACGCGTGCGCCGCTTCTGTTCACGCCAGTCAGTGATGCAGCGTTTACTCGCATAGGCAGACTTCTTTTTGCTGACGTTTCCAAGTGCAATCTGCACATGCTCACGCCAGGCGGCCGCCATGCGACGCAGTCGTCCACGCCACCAGTCTTCGGAAAACATGCGGATCACCGCTGGCGCAATGTCCTCTTTGTTAAAGAGTATCTTCGACACGCGCTCCCAGTGAGGAGGCAGTACATTGAACTGGCGGGTGATTAATCCAGCTCGCTGATACCAGACATGAAGGGTTTGAAATTCGCCGAGGCCAGCGTCATTGATATTCGCCAGCTCGGAACGAATAAAGCCAGCGATGTCAGCGGCCAGCAAATCAATATCGGCGCGGGACATATCCGGGAGACGGTTGAAGCGGGCAATCAGCGTAACCATCCGCGATGCAAGATATTGCGAAAGCGGCGTGTCGAAGTGTCCACCAAAAACGGCGGTGGAGACGTTACGGTCAACACCTGAACAGGCATACCGTGCAGAGACCTGCTGCAGACGTGGTAATACCCTGTTGCAGAACCGAATCAAAAAGGCATTGGCTCGCAGGCTGCCCTGATGGAGTTCAAGAGCATCAACCGTGCGCCAGACGTCAAAACGCACGCAGTCAGGCTGCAGAGCGAGCGCTTTTCTGGCTTGCTGCAGCGCCGCGAACAGACGGTCGCGACGCTGTAATTGGGGGTGAGTCAGGTAGGGGCTGGCAATAGCCGATCGGGGTTCATTCCACGGATAAGCAAATGACATCACCAACTTATCCTCCCCGGAAATGTTTGTTTTTCAGCTCCGTTATCTCCTGGCAAGTGACGCATAAGGCCACTCCAGGTAACGCCTTTCGCCGCGCCTCGGGGATGGGGATGTCGCACTCCTCGCAGGTAAAACGCGAGGGCGATGCGCATCGCTGGCGGGCGCTATTAATATGACGTTCGCGATCTTCAAGCTCACGCTCCTGCGCCAGATCGATAAAATCGGCCATCAGTGCAGCTCCTGGGATTCGCGTTCGTAACGGGCAGCCTCGTGACACAGCAGTTCCGCTGCGTCTTCGCCACACATTCCGGTTTTATAGATGTGACTGGCTAATGCCTCCAGACGCAGGGAGACGGCGAGTGCGCGCGCCCTGCGCTCCTCCATCTTCGCCTGCACCAGCAGGCGCTGGAGTTCCTCGCGCCCGTTCAGAAAAGTGCGGTTTTCGCTATTTCGCATCACTCATTCTCCTTAATTCAGGCAATAAAATGCCCGGCGGGTTTACGCCATTACGTTTTGGGGTGGATTAAAGCGGCATGGTCAGCCGTTCAGGAAATAAACTCACGACTGCACGGAAATGATTCATGGCTCCGATAAGCG
The DNA here is from genome assembly GCF_031453695.1 of Enterobacter sp. SORGH_AS_0287. Taxonomy (NCBI): domain Bacteria; kingdom Pseudomonadati; phylum Pseudomonadota; class Gammaproteobacteria; order Enterobacterales; family Enterobacteriaceae; genus Enterobacter; species Enterobacter sp. SORGH_AS_0287. The sequence goes on along the minus strand of NZ_JAVIZW010000001.1, from coordinate 4,245,237 downwards.
CTCTTTTCTCCTCAGTCGTCAGCTCATTGATACCGCATTCGTGACGGGCGGCGGGTAATTTAGCCAGGAAAAAGATGGCGGCCAGCGCCCTGTTATTCTCTTCAAAACAGGGATCGCGCTTATCACGCATCTCGGCCAAAAACCGCGCCAGCGCTTTCTCGTTATCGCCCCAGTACCTGGCACGCAGTTCGGCCACGTGATTCAGCCCGGAAAGACGTGCCCCCACCTTGAGTGGGACCGTTGCACGTGTCGCTTCTATTGCCATAACGACCCTCGCGTTGATTCACACTGTGTGAATTACTCACCCGTAACGGGCTGAAAACGGGATTGGCCTACGCGTTACGCCGCTTTCCAGCGCAGCGAACTGCGCCAGCCTAACGACAGGGCTGGCACTTTGATGATTGCGATTTCAGAAGCCATGTTGCATGATTCCCATTTTGATAATGTCTGCAATCATTAGCCTCTGTTTGCCAACGTCTGCCGCTGATTGCCCGAATTCGCATTGATACTAATACCCAATTGAGTATTAGTAAATACCCAAAGGAATATATTTTGATTTTAGATTCTCAAGTGAATAATGAAGAGTTACTCGATAGAATCTGTCAGGTATATGGTTTTACCCAAAAAATCCAGCTGGCCCGGCACTTCAATATTGCCGCCAGTTCCCTTCAGAACCGCTACGCGCGCGGCACCATCTCCTACGACTTCGCGGTACAGTGTGCACTGGACACAGGGGCCAGCCTGCGCTGGTTGATGACCGGACAGGGTGCCCAGTTTGAAGGTAACCCTGCGCCTGGCGATCCCGTTGCGGTTGTCACATTCACTCTCAGTGATGGTCAACTGGAAGAAAATTCCACTTTGAGTATCGATTCGCATCTCTTTAGCAAACCGCTCACTCGCGGTATCGCAGTCCGGTCTGAGGCAAAGCTCCACTTTGTTGAAAAAGGGGCGTCATTAACCGACGGGCTATGGCTGGTTGAGATTGAAGGCACCACCAGTCTTCGTGATTTAACCCTGCTGCCGGGGAAAAAACTCCACGTCGCGGGCGGCAAAGTTCCCTTTGAATGCGGTATCGATGAGATAAAAACACTGGGCCGTGTGGTGGGCATCTACAGCGAGGTGAACTGATGACGGTACATATGGTTCGTATGGCATCTTTCGATTTCGCTATGCAGGGCATTCAGCCTTAGGTATTCCTTCAGGAATGGCAGAACAAGAACCGGGGCCAACGCTCCCCCGCCAGCCTTTCGGCTTCCTGTTCGTGCCACTCTTCTTCACAAACCCTAAAAACTAAAGAAATCCCCCATCGCGCCGATCATCATCCGTGTGTATTATTTCCTGTAGCGTTTACAACAATTAACCTTAACTCAAATACTTAAGCGCCAAAGCGAAAGGCATCATGAGCACACCGATCAAACGGCTAGAAATCATAAAAAATGCGATTGAACTGGAAGACGACGACATCATCCAGAGCCAGCTGACACGGCTGAAAAATGAAGCGTTTGACGATGAGCTACAGGCAATCGTCGCGGCGCTTGAGCAGAAAAACTATACCGTGGCCATGGCGGCGATCGCTGCCTGGCTACAGGGCCAGCGCGCCATGACGCAATGGCGTGACCCGCAGGTGGCGGCCAGCAAGATGGAGCTAAAAGCGCTGGAAGAGCGCCTCAGGGATTTGATTGACCGTCGCAATGCCCGCGTGCAACAGCTCGATGAATTCAACGATCTCTATTTCTCACGCCTCGGACCGCTGATGCAGCAGATCCTCGCCCTGCGTAAAACGCTGGCGGAGCTGAACCTGCGACGTCAGCAGGCGGAGGCGCGTCGACGTGAGGAAGATTACCGTCGCTGCCAGCGCTATATGGCGCAGGCGGTGGAAGTGCTGGCGATACTGACCCAGCGCTGGCGCGATCTGCCTGCGGATTCCGTACAGGCCGCCGAGGCGCGTAAGCAACTGCAGCAGCAAAGCAATCTGATTGCTAACCTGCTGGCCGAAGCGCTGGAACTGGAGAGTGGCTTAACGCGCGAAGAAGAGCCTGCACGTCAGGCGCGCGACGAGGCCAATGAAGAGTACGAGAAATACCGCGAGCAGCATCACGATGCCGAAATGCGTCTGCGTAAAGGTAAGAACCTCTCCGAGGAAGATCAGAACGAACTGAAGCGTCTCTGGCGTCAGGCGAGCAAGCTCTGCCATCCGGACCTGGTCGCTGACGATCTGAAAGAAGAAGCCAACGCGATGATGGTGCAACTCAACCAGGCCAAACAGCGTGGTGACGTTAAAGCCATTCGTTCGCTGGTGGCACGTCTGCAGCAGGGCTTTGAGCCGCTGATGGCCAGCGACAGGCTGAACGATCTGGAACGTATCCGCAAAAAAATGGCGCAGGTTCGCGAGCAGATTGACACGTTAGTGAACGAGCTGGCGGAGCTGGAGAAAGAGGAGTCCTGGCTGCTGGTCTCGTCGCTAAGCAATATGGAAGCCTACTTTGCCCAGCAGGAGAAGGCGCTGCACGACGTTCGCGCCTCGCTCGAACATCAGGTGAGCGAAGCGCAGCTGGAGTCCGCAGCCTGATTATTTAGCGTGCCAGTATGCACTGGCACGCACCAGCTGCTGGTCGATTGCGTCGGTTTCAAACTGACGGCTCAGGTTTTTCACCACCTTCCCTTCCCCGGTCAGCCAGATAAAATAATCTTCCGCAGGCACCGTCAACGCCGCCAGACGCTCGGCCACCGCCTGTTCGCTGTGGCCGACAACCCAGGTGATGTTGAACGCGGTCAGATGGGCCAGATAGTCCTGATACGACGCATCTCGGACCGTCACCACCGCATGAATGTCCGGGCGAACCGGCAGTGTTGCGATGCTTTCCAGGCGACGACGCAGCGCGGGCATGCCGGATTCATCGCACACGTACAGTTGCCAGGCATAATCTTCCGGCACAACCAGCGAACCGCGCGGGCCGCCAATCGTGAGCGTGTCACCCACTTTTGCCTCTGTCGCCCAGTGGCTGGCAACGCCGCCATCGTGTATGAAGAAATCGAGCACCAGCTCATGCCGTTCGGCATCGTACAGGGGCGTATAGTCTCGCGCCTGCGGACGCACACCGTCGCCCCAGTCGATACCTTCATCGGTAACAACCGGTGGTACAAAGGTCGCCCCCGGGGCCGGGAAAAACACTTTTGTGTGGTCGTCGAAACCGCGAGAGCTAAAGCCCTCCAGCGCCTCGCCGCCTAAAACAATGCGCTGGAAACCTGCGCTGACACGCTCAACGCGAAGCACGTCCAGCTTGCGAAAACGGAGATCATTACGAACACGTTGTGGGTAACGGGTGGATGTCATGGTGAGACCCTTCTCAGGTGAATACGATATATCTAAATTAATTTTAAATGATAATGATTGCTAATCAGAAAGAATGCAAGATCTTTTAGATTGCATCTGAATATATCTAAGATATAGTTTAGATATATCAATTTGAAGGGATGAGTATGCGAAACGAACACGACGGCGGCGGACGCCGACCACGCTTTTTTGGTCACGGCGATCTGCGTCTGGTGATACTGGATATCCTGACCCACAACGCGAGCCATGGCTACGAGTTGATCAAGGCGATCGAGAACATGACGCAGGGGAATTACACCCCAAGCCCTGGCGTTATCTACCCGACCCTCGATTACCTTCAGGATCAGACCTATATCACCATCACCGAAGAAGAGAATGGCCGCAAGAGAATTGCGATTACCGTGGCCGGTCAGCAGTGGCTGGATAAAAATCAGGAGCAGCTGGCGCAGATTCAGGCGCGTATTAAAGCGCGCTCCGTCGGCTTCCAGCTGAGAAAAAACCCGCAAATGAAGCGGGCTCTGGATAACTTCAAAGCGGTGTTAGACCTGAAGGTGAACCAGGGCGAACTCAGCGATGCGCAGCTCAAGCAGATCATCGGCGTGATCGACCGCGCAGCGCTGGAGATCTCCCAGCTGGATTAAGCCAGTACGCGATCGCTCACGCGGAAGACGCGGACAAGGTCTTTCAGGTGCATCGCCTGTTCGTTCAGGGACGCTGCTGCCGCGACAGACTCCTCCACCAGGGCGGAGTTCTGCTGCGTGGTGGCATCAATCAGACCAATCGCGCTGTTAATTTGCGAGATCCCTTCCGTCTGCTCATGGCTGGCCTGGCGGATCTCACGCAGAATGACGTCCATCTCTTCCACGTTGCCGACCATACCGTTAATCAACTCGCTCGCTTTCTCGACCAGGTTCATCCCGTCCTGCGTCTGGCTGGTAGAACTTTCGATCAGCTGACGAATTTCACTGGCAGATGACGCACTCTTCTGCGCAAGCTGACGCACTTCGCCCGCCACCACCGCAAAACCACGACCGTGCTCGCCCGCACGTGCCGCTTCCACCGCCGCGTTCAGCGCCAGAATGTTGGTCTGGAAAGCGATGGCATCGATCAGGTCGATGATGTCGGACATCCGGTTAGAGGTCTCGTTAATCAGGCGCATTTTGCTGGTGACCTGCTTCATCATCTCGCCGTTGTTTTTGACCACCATGGCGGCGTCCGCCGAGAGGTGAGTTGCTTCTCCGGTGTGTGAGGCGGTGTTTTTTACCGTCGCCGTGATCTGCTCCATCGAGGCAGCGGTCTGTTCAACAGAGCTGGCCTGCTCTTCAGTGCGCGCGGCAAGATCCTGGTTCCCCGCGACAATCTGCGCGGCGGCACTCGAGATATTCTCCGAACCGGTCTGAACCTGCTGCACAATGTCCAGCAGACGCGTTTTCATCTCCATCAGCGCATGCAGCAGCAGGCCGGTTTCGTCTTTACCGTGCGGCGTGATGCTGCCGGTCAGATCGCCTTCAGCAATGGCTTTTGCAAAATCCACCGCCTCGCCCAGCGGACGCGTGATTGAGCGCACGATAAACCAGCCAATCAGGCTGCCGGTCGCGACGCTAAAGAGCGTGATCAGGATCAGCAGCAGGCGGTTCGATTTGAAATCGCCCTCGACCTGCACTCCTGCGCTTTGCATTTCCTGGTTCTGAATCGCGATCAGCGCCTGCACGTTGGCTTTATAGGCCTGCTGTAGCTTCAGGGTGTTGGTCATCATCTCCTGAATAGCGCCCGCCCGATCGTTATTCTGCACCGCCTGCAAAATGCGATAACGCGAGTCCAGATACTGCTGACGCACGCCGCGTATCTCAGCAAGAACCCGCTGTGATTCTGGATCCTGCAGCGCAGTATTCAGCTCGCCGAGGATCACCGTAATCTGTTCGCTGATCGCTTTTAGACGCTGCTGTGACTGCGCTGTATACGTTCCCTGTTCATCCAGTAACATCAGCTGCTGAGTGCCAATAAATTCCTGGAAGTTGTCAATTAACTGGTTCGCTTTTACCGTGGTCGGATAATCACGGGTAATGATGGATTGCATTCCGTTGTTCGCCCGGTTCAGGCTTAGCAAGGATAAACTCGCACTGACCACCATCAGGACAATAAAGAATCCAAACGCCAGAAATAATTTCGTGCCGATCTTTACGTCATGTAAGAACATATTTTCTCCATCGATGTGATTATTTCTCAGACGATCACCGTTATCGGTAACGAAACCGCTAACTTTATGACTTTGATCGTTTTTTTATTTCATAACCACAACAATGGATAGGTGCAGGCTATTAATATCCGTAAATCGATCGTTACGTCACCCTCTGATGAGGCATTTTCAAAATAGCATCGGGAAAAACGGACTTAGGCTGGGGTAAATATCTGATGTGCTTTCTTTAGTTACTTAATATAAAGTTAACAATAAAAGACATTAATAATTACATTCAGAAAAAATAAAGCCGCTTATTCCTGATGAAATAAACGGCTTTCTGGAACCTTACTGGCTCAATGGAGCACGGTGACCGCATCCTTAAGACGCCCGGCGCGATGCTTCACCATTGCGGATATGTGGGCACTTTCCTCAACCAGATCGGCATTTTTCTGCGTGATGCTGTCCAGCTCGGCCACCGCACGGGTGAGCTCTGACAAGCCGGTAGCCTGTTCAGAGGTGGAGTGGCTGATCTGCGCGATAAGCTGCGTCACGTTTTTCACCTGCTCGACGATATCATCCATTGTACGACCGGCGGCATGAACCTGATCAGAGCCGGACTGCACCTTGCTGGCGCTGGCATCAATCAGCTTGCGAATATCGTTGGCTGCACTGGCGCTACGGCTGGCGAGATGGCGCACTTCGCCGGCGACAACCGCAAAGCCTTTCCCCTGCTCACCGGCTCTTGCCGCCTCCACCGCCGCATTCAGCGCCAGAATATTGGTCTGAAACGCGATGTCGTTAATAAGGGAGGTAATCGAGCCAATCCGCTGCGTGCTATCCGCGATGTCATCCATGGTTTTCACCACCGTCTGCATCGCGTTTCCGCCTTTGGTCGCCGCGCTGCTGGCGGCCACTGACAGCTTGTCCACTTCGGCGGCGGTTTCTGAATTACTCTGCACGGAGGCGGCCATTTGATTCATTGTCGCCACGGTCTGCTGCACATTGGCCACGGTCTGACGCGTCCGATCGTTCAGATCTTCATTCCCCTTTGCCAGCCTGTCGCTGCCATCACGCACGCTCACCACCTGGCTTGACACATCGTTAATCAACCAGCGGCACATCAGCCCCAGTTGCCCGACCGCACGCAGGGTCAACCCCAGCTCGTCGCTGCGGTTCAGGTGCTGCACGCTGTTGCGCTCGCCGGTGGCGACTTTCAGCGCCTGACGCGCCACGTTTTCGATCGGACGAACAATCTGCTGCTCGAACAGCAGCGTGCCCAGCAACATGACTACCGCGGCGGCAGCCAGCGAGTACGCACCCGCTGAGGTGGCCACCAGCGTGGCAGCCAGCACCGCAAACAGCCCCGCCATCACGCTGCGCACACGCCAGCGCAGCGGCATAGCCGGAAGTTTCCCCAGCCAGCCTTTCCTTACCACCAGTCCTTTATGTATACGTTTCTTGCAGCGCCCGTCATTCAGAGCCCGATAGAGCGGCTTCACGCCAGCAATCTCTTCTGCCGTGGCTTTGGTACGAATCGACATATAGCCCGTCACCTGCCCGTGACGCACCATCGGCACCGCATTGGCGCGCACCCAGTAGTGGTCGCCATTTTTACGTCGGTTTTTGACAATGCCGCTCCACGGCTCGCCCTTTTGCAGGGTGTACCACATATCGGCAAACGCCGCTTTTGGCATATCGGGGTGGCGTACCAGATTGTGCGGCTGGCCCATCAGCTCATCAAGCTGATAGCCACTCACCTGCACAAAGGTGTCGTTGGCGTGGGTCAGGTAACTGTGGATATCGGTGGTCGACATTAAGGTGGTGTCATCGTCCAGAGGATATTCATTCTGGGTGACAAAGGTTGGAGCGGACATCGTGAGCATCCCTTGCAGGTTATTTGAATGTTAATTTTGTGGATTAATGTTTTTTCGGCGGTAAAGAATTTATCTTTAGTTGTTAAAGTTGATAGAGATCGCAGATTTCACTTAAACCGCACTTTTTGTGAGATTTTATAATTCATTGATTTCAAATACTTTCGTAGAGAAATTACCTGCAGAGTATGACGCGTTAACGCCCACTTAAGTCGCAGCGTCTGCACTCTATAAGTGCAATGGCCTTTTAATCGCACCTTCCCAGGCCTTTTCCGCCGTACCGCTAAATCCCGTATCGGTTATATCGGCATGATTAAATTTTGCGCAACATAATGTTAACCTGGTGTTTATCCTGATTTTCGTTAAGGCATCTGAAGTGGCGTAATCCCTGCAATACTTAATCCAGTATCATGTGATACGCGATCCCCGGGAGCACATTTTGAACAGGTTACCTTCCAGCGCCTCGGCTCTTGCCTGTACCGCGCACGCACTGAATCTCATTGAGAAGCGAACGCTTGATCATGAGGAGATGAAACAACTTAACCGAGAGGTCATCGATTACTTTAAAGAGCATGTCAATCCAGGGTTTTTGGAGTATCGCAAATCTGTTACCGCCGGCGGGGATTACGGAGCCGTAGAGTGGCAAGCGGGAAGTCTTAATACGCTTGTCGACACCCAGGGACAGGAGTTTATAGATTGCCTGGGTGGTTTTGGAATTTTCAACGTGGGGCACCGTAATCCAGTTGTGGTTTCCGCCGTACAGAATCAACTTGCGAAACAACCTCTCCATAGCCAGGAACTGCTCGATCCGCTTCGCGCTATGCTCGCGAAAACGCTCGCGGCCTTAACGCCCGGCAAACTGAAGTACAGCTTCTTTAGCAACAGCGGCACGGAATCGGTCGAAGCGGCGATTAAACTCGCTAAAGCGTACCAGTCGCCGCGCGGCAAATTCACGTTTATCGCCACCAGCGGCGCGTTCCACGGAAAATCGCTGGGCGCACTGTCGGCTACCGCCAAATCCACCTTCCGCAAACCGTTTATGCCGCTGCTGCCGGGCTTCCGCCACGTGCCGTTTGGTGACATTAGCGCTATGCGCACCATGCTGAGCGAATGCCGTAAAACCGGCGACGACGTGGCAGCGGTGATCCTGGAGCCTATTCAGGGTGAGGGCGGCGTGATCCTGCCCCCGCAGGGCTATCTGCCTGCCGTGCGTCAGTTGTGCGATGAGTTTGGCGCACTGCTGATCCTCGACGAAGTCCAAACCGGGATGGGGCGTACGGGCAAGATGTTTGCCTGCGAGCATGAGAACGTCCAGCCGGACATTCTCTGTCTGGCAAAAGCGCTGGGCGGCGGCGTGATGCCGATTGGCGCGACGGTGGCGACCGAAGAGGTCTTCTCGGTGCTGTTCGACAACCCGTTCCTGCACACCACTACGTTTGGCGGTAACCCGCTGGCCTGCGCGGCCGCGCTGGCGACCATCAACGTGCTACTGGATCAAAACCTGCCTGCACAGGCGGAACAGAAAGGCGATATGCTGCTGGACGGTTTCCGCCAGCTGGGCCGGGAATATCCGGATCTGGTGCAGGATGCGCGGGGTAAAGGGTTGCTGATGGCCATTGAGTTTGTCGACAACGAAATCGGCTACAGCTTCGCGAGCGAGATGTTCCGCCAGCGGGTCCTGGTTGCCGGAACGCTCAACAACTCGAAGACCATTCGCATTGAACCGCCGCTGACGCTGACGGTTGAACAGTGTGAGCAGGTGCTGAAAGCGGCGCGTAAAGCGCTGGCAGCCCTGCGGGTAAGCGTGGAAGAAGCGTGATATCCCCTCCCCCTCCTGACGGAGGGGGCGTTTTTAGCGGTGAAACTCCGCCACCGTCATGGTAAACCGCAACACATTCTCGCCCTCATTCGCGTAGCCGTGTGCCGCTTCCGTTTTCGCCACCGCCGAAGCGCCTGCCGCCACCTGCGTCACCGTCTCTTCCACCGTCAGGGTCAATCCTCCCTCAGTGACATGCAGCAGCTCAAACGTTCCCGCCGGATGCCCCGGCGAGGTAAAACGCTCCCCCGGATGCATCACCCACTGCCAGAGTTCAATCATATCCGGGCCAGACGTGCCCGCGAGCAGCCGGGCATATCCGCCCTGTGGGCCCTGCCACAGAACCGGGATCGCCGCTTCTTCTATGACGTGCACCCGCGGCTCGCTGGAGACGTTAACGATATCCGCCACCGAAACGCCCAGCGCGGCAGCCAGCTTGCAGAGAATGGCAATGCTGGGATTCGCCGCCCCTTTTTCAATCTCCACCAGCATGCCTTTGCTGACGCTGGCGCGGCGTGAAAGCTCATCCAGCGACAGTTTTTTCTCTTTGCGCCAGTTGCGAATGCGGGTGGCGACGGCCAGGCTTACCTGGGCGATATCGGCACCCGAATCGGTCATTATATTGACTTTATCAGTCATTGGTCACTACCATAGTATAAAACAGTCAATACAGGATTATTTATGTCTCTCGTTACGCCGTCAATAGACCCGCGTCTTACCGGGATTGCCCCCGGCTTTCGGGCGCTGAGCATTCTGGTTGAAGCCGCCCCGATAACCCAGCCGGACGTGGCCTCTGCCGCGCTGGTACAGGCCTGCCAGCAGGTCCTCACTGATGATGTCGCCTGGGCGGAAGCGCACCTCAGCGCCTGGGATGACGTGTTCAGAGCGTTTGGTGCGAAACCGAAACGCACGCCCTGCTCGGCATCGGCCCTGCGTAAGCGAGTGCTGAAAGAGGGCGCACTGCCCCCGCTCGATCCAGTGGTCGATATTTACAATGCCATCAGCATTCGTTACGCCATTCCCGTCGGGGGTGAGAACCTTGCCGCTTATGCAGGCGCACCGCGTCTGACGCTTGCCGAAGGTAATGAACCGTTTGATACCCTGAAAGAGGGCCAGCCGGTTATCGAATACCCGGATGCGGGCGAAGTTATCTGGCGCGATGATATTGGCGTCACCTGCCGTCGCTGGAACTGGCGCCAGGGCGTGCGTACACGTCTCGATAGCCAGGCGCAACACATGTGGTTTATTCTCGAAAGTCTGCCGTCGATGCCGTTATCGGCGTTGCAGGAGGCTGGCGATGAGTTAGTCAGCAACCTGCAGCGGCTGATGCCGGGCTCCACTGCTCACCTTCAACTGATTGAACTCTAAAAGGATAAGCGGATGTTTCACGGGTTAAGCGCATTCCCTCTGACGCCATTGCGAGAGGGGAAATTTGATGAGCAGGCGTTTGTGCAGTTGCTGCGCCCGCTGGTGGATGCCGGTGTCGATTCGCTGGGGATCCTCGGTTCGACGGGCAGTTACGCGTATCTGACGCCTGAAGAGCGCACGCATATCACCCGCTGTGCCGTGGCGCATGCCGACAACATTCCGGTGAGCGTAAGTATTGGCGCGCTTCGCCTCGACGATATTCTCCGTCTGGCGGATGAGGCGCAAAACGCTGGCGCCCGCGGGGTGTTACTGGCCCCCGTGTCGTACCAGCGCCTGACGGCAGAGGAAGTGTTTACCCTGTATGAGACGGTGACCCACCGGATCTCTGTTCCGCTGTGCATTTACGACAACCCGGCCACCACCGGGTTCGAGTTTAACGACGATTTGCTGTATGCCGTGGCGGCGCTACCGAACGTCAAATCCGTCAAGCTCGGGCGCACACCGGACAATATCGCCCACATGCGTGCCCGTCTTCCTGAAAACGTCACCCTGGGCATCAGCGGCGACTGGCGGGCGGCGTCAGCCCTGCAGGCCGGGTTCGATGTCTGGTATTCGGTTATCGCAGGGCTCTATCCGCAGACGGCACTGGCGATTGCCCGAGCCAAAGACACCGCCCCCTCAGACCGGCTGGCACCGCTGTGGGCGCTGTTCCGCCAGTACGGCAGTTTGCGGGTGATGGCCGCAGCAGCAGAAATGTCAGGGAAAGTGGCCGCGCCTGCACTGCCGTTCCCGCTTGCGTCGCTGAGCGGGAAACCGCGCGAAACGCTGGCGGCGATCCTGGCGGAACTGGCCCTCGCCTGAGCATCGCCGGGCTAACGTAAGCGCTACCCGGCGGTCTGTTACGCCGGCAACAACCCGACAAAACTGCGTTTTTTGCGCGGCTCTGACATCAGGTCCTCAAGCTTATCCACGCAGGCCAGATAGTGCGGGGTTTTCTTGTGCGCCAGCACCGCCTCTTCATCCTTGTAGGCTTCGTAGATAAAGAACCGGGTTTTCACGCGCGGATCCTGTAAAACATCAAAGCGCAGATTGCCCGGCTCCTGAATCGCCCCTTCGTGGTTAGCGCGAAACACCTCCAGAAACTCATCGACCCGCTCGGGTTTGATGTTGATTTCCACTAATGTCACGTTCATTTTGCTTCTCCCTGTTTCTCTTCCTGCCAGAACTGGAACGCGTCCCGCGCGCTCATGTTCTCATGTACCACTTTTTTCACCGCTTTCAGCATGGCCAGCGGGGCGCTGGACTGGAAGATATTGCGGCCCATGTCCACGCCGGACGCCCCCTGGTCAATCGCCCGCCAGCACATCTCCAGCGCGTCGTGCTCCGGCAGCTTTTTGCCTCCGGCAATCACGATCGGCACCGGGCAGCTGGCGGTTACTTTTTCAAACCCTTCGTCGACATAATAGGTTTTGACGAACTGCGCCCCCATCTCGGCCGCGATACGGCTGGCAAGCGAGAAATACCGCGCGTCGCGCGCCATCTCTTTGCCAACGCCCGTTACCGCCAGGGTCGGCATGCCATAGCGCGCACCGGCATCCACCAGTTTGATGATGTTGTTGATCGACTGATGTTCAAACTCACTGCCGATGTACACCTGCGCCGCCACCGCGCAGACGTTCAGGCGCAGCGCATCTTCCATCGCCACCGCCACGCACTCGTTGGAAAGTTCCCCTAAAATCGAATTGCCGCCGGAGGCGCGCAACACGACGGGTTTATTGGTGGCGACAGGCACCTGGCTGCGCAAAATACCGCGGGTGCACATCAGCACGTCGGTTTCCCCAAACAGCGGGGCGATAGAGAGATCGATACGCTCAAGGCCGGTCGTCGGTCCCTGGAAATAGCCGTGATCAAAGGCCAGCATCACCGTGCGGTTGCTTTTTGGGTTGAAGATGCGCGCCAGCCTGGACTGCATTCCCCAGTCCAGCGAGCCGCATCCCTTCAGGGTAAACGGCACGTTCTGCTGCGGTGTGCCGATGCCAAAATCTTTGCCGTCTTTGATGTCGTCTAAATCAGCCATTTGCTCCCCCGTCAGAAATCGTATTTGTTGATGTTCTCTTTGGTAAACACCACCCGCTCCGGCAGCAGCACAATGCCGTTGCCCTTCGCTTCATACTGGTAGCCCTGCACGCTGTTCGGCTCGACCTTCAGCGTACCGATATCTTTCACGTCCACGCTGTCGCCAACGTTAAGATCGCCTTTTTTCAACAACCGATCGGCGACATTGACCGCAATTTTGCCCTGTTGCACCACATCCCACAGGCCGAAGGCTTTCACCGTGCCGCGCTCTACGTACGGGCGCATCACGTTAGGCGTGCTGAAGCCGACAATCGCCACCCCTTCTCGCTTCAGGTTTTCCGCCGCCTGCGCCGCTGCCGGCAGGGCGTTGGCATCCGGGGCGATGATCGCATCCAGATCCGGATACGCTTTTAAGATCCCCTCGGCGGTTTGTAGCGATTTGGTGGCATCGTTATAGCCAAACTGCGTGGTCACGACCTGCCACTGCGGATGATCTTTCTCGATTTTGGCCTTCGCCTCTTTCACCCACTGGTTCTGGTCGGTAACGGTCGGGCTGGAGTAAAAGAACGCCACTTTGGCATTCGGTTTGGTGACCTGTTTACCGGCCATGTCGACCAGCAGGCCGCCGAGCTGCGCCGGGGTGCCCTGGTTGATGTAGATGCTGCGGCATTCCGGTTTGGTGTCGGAGTCCCAGGTCAGAACTTTGACGCCACGCTGCATCGCGCGCTTCAGCGCCGGGCAGAGGCCATCCGGCGACACCGCCGAAACGATAATGGCGTTATAGCCCTGGTTAACGAAGTTATTGATGAGCTGCACCTGGCCTGAGACGCTGGGCTCGGTCGGGCCGTCGTAGGTGACGTCCACGCCGAGATCTTTACCCGCCTCTTTCGCGCCATTGCCGCCGCTGGTAAAGAAGCCAACGCCCACCAGCTTGGGGATAAAGGCGATGCGGTCCGCGGCCTGTGCCGACGCGAAGCTGAGTGCCATCGCCAGGACTATCAGTTTTGTTTTCATCTTACGCTCCGGGTATGTTTTGTGAGGAGAGAGCGCACCCATTCACGGTGCAAACTCAGTGAACGTCCCATCACCACCACAACCAACAGCGCCCCTGACAGCGCGCTCGACACCTGGTTGGGGATGCCGACCATCTGTAAACCCTGCTGCAGATACCCCACCAGCAACGCCGCCAGGGCCGTACCGATTACCGACCCCGAACCGCCATAGATATTGGCGCCGCCGAGGACCGCTGCGGTCAGTGCAGGCATCAGTAAATCGCGTCCCAAATCCGAACGCGCCGAACCGAAATAGGAGACCATCACCAGCGCAGCAATGGCCGAAGCGACGCCCACCAGGCCATACAGGGCGTAGGGCATCCCGTTGACCGAGAGCGCCGCATAGCGCGCCGCGCGCGGGTTTTGCCCAATCAAAAACAGATGGCGGCCAAAGCGTCCGCGATGGGTAATCAGCCAGAAGAAGACGGTAATCACGGCGAACAGCACCAGCGGGATTGGCAACCCCAGGAACGTGAGATTAGCGAACGCGGTAAAGCTGTCCGGGAAGCCACCGATGCCTTCGTAACCGGTCGCCCCCGCCATGCCGGAGAGCAACAGTGCGCCACCGCCGTAGAGATAGAGCGTGCCAAGGGTGATAACCAGTGGGCTGATGCCGGTGTAGTGGATCAGCGCAGCGTTGACCAGACCGCACAGCAGGCCGAGCAGCAGCGTCAACGGTATGGCCAGCGCCATCGGCCAGCCCGCCTGCATCATCACCCCCAGCGCGATGGCACACAGGCCGATGGTCGAACCGAGAGAAATATCAATGCCGCCGCTGATGATCACCAGGGTGAGCGGCAGCGCCACAATGCCAATGCAGATAAAATCACTGGTGCTGAACAGCAGCATGTTGATATCGAGCATGCGCGGATTGATGGCCCCAAAGAGCAGAATTTCCAGCACCAGTAATATCAGCAGCGCGCTTTCCCAGTTAAGCTTCATTTACGCCACCTCTTTTTTGTGTTTCGTAAACGGGGTGACATGCTTCCCCCCTTTGTTACCGGGCTGGAAGCGGCTGTACTTGAGTGCCCGCTGATGCCGGGCCAGCGCCTGGCGCAAACGCCCGTCGAGCACCAGCACACCGAGCAGCACCAGCCCGGCGATAAAGTCATTCCACCACGCGGGCAGCCTGAACAGCACCAGCACGGTGTCGATTTGAGTCAGGAAAAAAGCCCCCAGTAAGGCGCCAATAAGCGTCCCGGTACCGCCCAGCAGAGAGATCCCCCCGAGTACGCAGGCGGCAATGGCTTTCATCTCCAGCCCGCTGCCGGTCTGGTTAGGTACAAAGCCAATCTGCGAAGCGAAGACAATCCCCGCACACGCGGCCAGCATGCCGTTCAGCGTAAAAGCGATCATTCGCGTCCGGTTCACCGCCACGCCCAGCTGGCGTGCGGCGGCAAGGTTGTCGCCCACGGCGTAGAAATCGCGTCCGAAGGCGGTGCGCGACAACGTCCATGCGCCGACCGCGGCTAAAAACACCACGCCCATTCCGAGCGGTGAAATACCCATAGCGGCAGGTTCAGAGAGCGATTTCAGGCTCGGCGGTAGCCCTTCAATCCACTTTCCTCCCGTCCACAGCAGCATCGCCCCGCGATAGAGGCCCAGCGTGCCGAGGGTGGCCACGATTGCCGGAATACGCAGCCCCACCACCAGAAAACCGTTAAATGCTCCCGCCAGTGCGCCAATCGACAGCGCAAAGAGGATCGATACCGGCAGGGTGTAGCCGCTGTTCAGAGCCACCCCCACGGCAATGGCAGACAGCCCGACGGTAGAGCCGACGGAAACATCAATATTGCGGGTCAACATCACCAGCGCGGCGCCGAGCGCCAGCAGGATCAGGATTTGCGAACTGGCGAAGATCATCCCCAGCGTTTGCAGGCTGAAATAGGCCGGATTGAGCCCCACCAGCACCGCGAACAACGCCAGAATGGCGATGAACGCGCTCAGTTCGCGATTTTTCAGTAAGGTCTTCATGACTGCCCTCCGAATGCCAGCGCCATCATTCTGTCGAGACTGACCGCGTGCCGGGACAACTCGCCGCTCAGCACGCCCTGGTGCATCACCAGCACGCGATCGGCAAGCCCGGGGAACTCATCCAGATCGCTTGAGATCATCAGCACCGCCACGTTCTGCGCCGCCACGCTTTTGATGAGCTGATAGATATCGGCCCGCGCCGACACATCCACTCCGCGTGTCGGTTCATCGACGATCAACAGCAGCGGGTTCGCCTCCAGACAGCGCGCCAGCAACACCTTCTGCTGGTTGCCGCCGGAAAGCGTGCGCACGGTTTGATCCGCATGGTTAAGCTTGATCCCCAGCGCCCGGTGATAGCGCTCCACCACCGCCGACTCCCGTTTGCGCTGCTGCCAGACCGAGGGCTCATTCAGCGCCACGGTGTTCCAGCGAATCGGCGCATCCAGGAACAAGCCGGAAACCTGTCGGTCCTCTGGCAGGTAGACCAGCCCTTTCTCCAGCCGTGCCGCCACGGGTTCGCCGGTTATTTCCTGATTTTCCAGCCAGACTCGTCCACCGCGCACCGGGCGCAGCCCATACAGCGTTTCCGCAAATTCGGTGCGCCCGGAGCCGACCAGCCCGGCGAGGCCAACTATTTCCCCGGCATAGATTTCCATGCTGAGATCGATAAATCCCTCACCGGTAAGCTCTTCCACCCGCAGCACCGGGAAATCCTGCGGCTGCGTGCGGCGATTGCCCGGCAGCGCCAGCCACAGTTTTTGTGCATCACTTAATCCTTTTTCGCGGCTCACCGGCGTCATGGCCGCAATCAGGGCGTTATCGTCAAACTGTGCAGTTTCACCGCTGAGCACGATCGCGCCGTCGCGCATTACCGAGACGTGGCTCGCCAGCTGGCGGATCTCCGGTAATTTGTGCGAGATAAAAACAATGCCGACGCCCAGCGCCTGCAACGCGCGGATCTGGCGGAACAGCCGTTCGGTTTCCCCCGGGGTGAGCGACGCCGTGGGTTCATCAAGGATCAGGATCTTCGCGTTACGCATCAGGCCGCGCAGGATCTCCACCATCTGTTGATCCGCCACTACAAGGGTGCTGGCGGTGGCATCAAGATTGAGCTGACACTGCAGCTGCTGGAGTTTCTCCGCCAGCCGTTCCCCCATACCGGCCTCACGCGGCAGGCGGAAAAGGATGTTTTCCCGCACCGTCAGGTTGGGGAAAAGCAGGGGTTCCTGCGGCACCAGATAAATCCCCAGCCTGTGGGCCTGCGCGGGCGAAAGCCGCGCAAACGCGTGGCCGTCAACCGAAAGTTCACCGCTGTCCGGCGTTTCCACCCCGGCGATGATTTTCATCAGCGTTGATTTTCCCGCGCCGTTACCGCCCATCAGCGCATGCACCTGACCCGCAAGCAGCGTGAAATGAATACCTTTCAGGACCGGTACGCCGGAGAACTGCTTGCTGATATCACGTGCTTCGATAAGTGGCGTCATTATCGCTCCGCTATTGAACAAATGATTTTTAGATTTAATAATGTTCAAAAGCGTAGACGGTGAACTATATTTAGAACCGTGCAGGGATCACAAATTTATCGATTAAGATCCACACAGACACAAATCAATCTAAAAGATCTGTTTTGTCGCGTGGTTCACACTTTCTTTCTGCGCGATCACGAACATATGATCTAAATTTTTATAAGAGTTCAATTATGAGCGATAAACGCACTGCGGAAGAAGGTCGTTTTGCCGGGCTGGCACTGGCGGAAGAGGAGCTGGTTGCCCGCGTCGCCTGGTGCTACTACCACGACGGATTAACCCAGAATGACATCGGCGAGCGGCTCGGACTGCCGCGCCTGAAGATCTCGCGTCTGCTGGAGAAAGGACGCCAGTCCGGGGTGATCCGCGTGCAGATCAACTCCCGTTATGAGGGGTGTCTGGCGCTGGAAACCGAGCTGCAGCAACGCTTCGGGCTCAAGCTGGTTCGCGTGTTGCCGGCCCTGAATACCCCGCCCATGAATGTCCGGCTGGGCATTGGTGCGGCACAATCGCTGATGGGCGTGCTGGAGCCCGGCCAGCTGCTGGCGGTGGGATTTGGTGAAACCACCATGAGCAGCCTGCAGCACTTAAGCGGTTTTATCAGCTCGCAGCAGATCCGCCTGGTGACGCTCTCCGGCGGTGTTGGGCCGTATATGACGGGCATCGGTCAGCTTGATGCCGCCTGCAGCGTCAGCATGATCCCCGCCCCGCTTCGCGTTTCCTCCGCCGAAGTGGCCGGGATCCTAAAACGCGAATCCAGCGTGCGGGACGTGATCCTCGCCGCCGCCGCGGCCGATGTGGCGGTGGTAGGCATTGGTTCGGTGAACCAGCGCCGGGACGCCACCATATTGCGCTCCGGCTATATCAGCGAAGGTGAACAGCTGATGTACGCCCGTAAAGGGGCGGTGGGCGATATCCTCGGCTATTTCCTGAACGCCGAAGGGGAATGCGTGCACGAGCTGGAGATCCACCGGGAATTACTGGGCGTCACGCTCGATGAACTGGCGCAGTTGCCCACCATCGTTGGCGTGGCCGGAGGTGAAGAGAAAGCCGATGCGATTTATGCCGCACTCAAAGGCCGCCGTATTAATGGCCTGGTGACGGAGGAGACGACAGCCCGCGCGGTGCTGGCTCTGGCGAGCTAAGAGCCTGTCCTGCGCCTGACACGAGGCATGCTCATGAGTTACCTTTTAGCGTTAGATGCAGGGACAGGCAGCGTTCGCGCCGTAATTTTCGATTTGCAGGGCAACCAGGTTGCCGTCGGCCAGGCCGAGTGGAAACACCTGAGCGTGGAGAATGTGCCGGGCTCGATGGAGTTTGATCTCGACATTAACTGGCGGCTCGCCTGCCAGTGTATTCATCAGGCGCTGGAGCGCGCCCACCTGAGCGCAGCGGATATCCAGTCCGTGGCCTGCTGCTCAATGCGCGAGGGGATCGTGCTGTATGACCGCAACGGCGACGCCATCTGGGCGTGCGCCAACGTCGATGCCCGCGCCAGCCGCGAGGTAGCCGAACTCAAAGAGATCCACGACTACCGTTTTGAATCCGAAGTGTATGACGTCTCTGGCCAAACCCTGGCCCTGAGCGCCATGCCGCGCCTGCTGTGGCTGGCGCACCATCGTCCGGACATCTACCGCAAAGCCGCCACGATCACCATGATAAGCGACTGGCTGGCGGCAAAACTGTCCGGCGAGCTGGCCGTTGATCCGTCCAATGCCGGGACTACCGGTATGCTGGATCTCTTCTCCCGCGACTGGCGTCCGGCGCTGCTCGACATGGCCGGGCTGCGTGCCGATATCCTCTCTCCGGTGAAGGAGACCGGTACCGTGCTCGGTACGATCACCAAAGATGCCGCACAGCAGAGCGGCCTGCGCGAAGGCACGCCGGTGGTGATGGGCGGTGGCGACGTGCAGCTTGGCTGTCTTGGGTTAGGCGTCGTGCGGGCCGGGCAAACGGCCGTGCTGGGCGGTACCTTCTGGCAGCAGGTGGTCAACCTGCCGCAGGTACGCACCGACCCGGAGATGAACATCCGCGTGAATCCGCATGTGATCCCCGGCATGGCGCAGGCGGAGTCGATCAGCTTCTTTACCGGCCTGACCATGCGCTGGTTCCGTGACGCCTTCTGCGCGGAAGAGAAACTCATCGCGGAGCGGATGGGAATGGACACTTACTCCCTGCTTGAGGAGATGGCCAGCCGCGTGCCTGCCGGTTCACACGGTGTTATGCCGATCTTCTCAGATGCTATGCACTTCAAGCAGTGGTATCACGCCGCGCCGTCGTTTATTAACCTCTCTATCGACCCGGAAAAATGCAACAAAGCCACGCTGTTCCGTGCGCTGGAAGAGAACGCGGCAATTGTCTCGGCGTGTAACCTGACGCAGATCTCACGGTTCTCAGGGGTAACGTTCGACGGTCTGGTGTTTGCAGGCGGTGGCTCGAAAGGCGCGTTGTGGAGCCAGATTTTAAGCGACGTGACCGGTCTGCCGGTACGCGTCCCGCAAGTGAAAGAGGCGACAGCGCTGGGCTGTGCGATTGCTGCCGGAACGGGAGCCGGGCTGTTTTCGGATATGGCGGCGACAGGCGAACGGCTGGTGAAGTGGAGCCGCGAGTTCACGCCAAACCCGGCGCACCGGGAGCTGTATGACGGTATGATGCAGAAGTGGCAGGCCGTTTATGCCGACCAGCTTGGGCTGGTGGACAGCGGACTGACGACATCGATGTGGCAGGCACCGGGCTTAGTGCGTGCCCCCTCTCCCTGAGAGCTATAACGCCCCCTCTCCCTCAGGGAGAGGGCATCAGGCCACACCAATATTTGAATCCCATCACAATCGCCGCATTCCCCTTTTCCCTTTTACTCATCGCTGGCTAAATTAGTAACTCATCCGACCACATAACAATAATTTTACACTGGAAGAGACTATGAGCCACTACCCGTCGTTATTTGCCCCCCTCGATCTGGGGTTCACCACCCTTAAAAACCGCGTGCTGATGGGCTCAATGCATACCGGGCTTGAAGAACATCCGGACGGGGCCGAACGTCTGGCGGCCTTCTATGCCGAGCGCGCACGTCACGGGGTGGCGCTGATTGTTACCGGCGGGGTGGCCCCTGCGCCTTCTGGCGTGGGGATGGAAGGCGGTGCGGTGCTGAACGACGCCAGTCAGCTGCCGCATCATCGCGTGGTCACTGACGCCGTTCACCGGGAGGGCGGGAAAATTGCCCTGCAGATCCTGCACACCGGGCGTTACAGCTATCAACCGAATCTGGTCGCACCGTCGGCCATTCAGGCCCCGATTAACCGCTTTACGCCCCATGCCCTCAGCCACGATGAGATCCTGACGCTGATTGACGACTTCGCCCGCTGTGCAGCGCTGGCGCGTGAAGCGGGCTATGACGGTGTTGAGGTGATGGGCTCGGAAGGCTACCTGATCAACGAATTCCTCGCGGCCCGCACAAACCAGCGCGACGATGAGTGGGGTGGCGATCACGCGCGCCGCATGCGCTTTGCAGTGGAAGTGGTGCGCGCCGTGCGTGAACGTGCCGGGGCGGATTTTATTATTATCTACCGCCTGTCGATGCTCGACCTGGTGGAGGGCGGCGGGACGTTCGACGAAACCGTACAGCTGGCGCAGGCGATTGAAGCGGTCGGCGCGACCATCATCAATACCGGCATCGGCTGGCACGAGGCGCGTATTCCGACCATCGCCACGCCGGTGCCACGCGCGGCGTTCAGCTGGGTCACGCGCAAGCTGAAAGGGAAAGTGTCTGTCCCGCTGGTGACCACTAACCGCATTAACGACCCTCAGGTGGCGGAAAATGTGATCGCCGCCGGTGATGCCGACATGGTCTCCATGGCGCGTCCGTTCCTTGCAGATGCCGAGCTGCTTTCCAAAGCGCAGAGCGGGCGTGCAGATGAGATTAACACCTGCATCGGCTGTAATCAGGCCTGTCTGGATCAGATTTTTGTTGGCAAGGTCACTTCGTGTCTGGTCAACCCCCGCGCCTGCCACGAAACCAAAATGCCGATTTTCCCGGCGGTGCATAAAAAACGCCTGGCCGTGGTCGGTGCCGGCCCGGCGGGTCTGGCGTTTGCGGTGAATGCCGCCTCGCGCGGCCACAGCGTGACGTTATTCGATGCCGCCGCTGAGATTGGCGGGCAGTTCAATATCGCCAAACAGATCCCGGGCAAAGAAGAATTTTACGAAACCCTGCGCTATTACCGCCGAATGATCGACCTGACGGGCGTGGATCTGCGCCTCAACCAGTTTGTAAACCCGGCGGATGTAATGGATTACGATGAGGTGATCCTGGCGAGCGGGATCGCACCACGCAGGCCTGCGATCGAGGGCATCGATCATCCGAAAGTCCTGAGCTATCTGGACGTTTTGCGTGACAAAGCGCCGGTGGGGGCAAAAGTGGCGATCATCGGCTGCGGCGGGATCGGGTTCGATACCGCGATGTACTTAAGTCAGCCCGGCGAACCCACCAGCCAGAACATTGCCGACTTCTGCGTGGAATGGGGTATCGACACCAGCCTTAACCAGTCCGGCGGCTTGCGACCGGAAGGACCCCAACTGCCGAAAAGCCCGCGTCAGATCGTCATGCTGCAGCGTAAAGCCAGCAAACCCGGTGAAGGACTGGGCAAAACCACGGGCTGGATCCATCGCGCAACCCTGCTCTCTCGCGGGGTGAAGATGATACCGTCGGTGAGCTATCAGAAGATCGATGACGCGGGGCTGCACGTGCTGATCGGCGGTGAGCCGCAGCTGCTGCAGGTGGATCATGTGATTTTATGTGCGGGTCAGGAGCCGAAGCGCGATCTGGTGGATCCGCTGCGTGAGGCGGGAAAAACGGTGCACCTGATCGGCGGATGCGACGTGGCGATGGAGCTGGATGCGCGACGCGCCATTGCGCAGGGCACAACGCTGGCCTTGAGTCTCTGAGTGACGCAACGCTCACCGGGCCTGCACGCGAGGCAGGCCGGTGTAAACTCAGCGCCCCGCGTTAGCGGCGGCGACCCAGCTTGACGGATTTCAGCACCACGAACTTGTTGTTGGTGGCAACCGTGGTGCAGTTACCGAAGATCTTCTTCAGCTTGTGGAAGTAGTCCAGGTGACGGTTCGCCACGATATACAGCTCGCCGTTAATTTTCAGGCAGCGGCGTGCATGGTGGAACATCTCCCAGGCGACGTTATCCGTCAGGGCGTGTTTCTGGTGGAACGGGGGATTACAGAACACGGCATTAAAGCGGAACGGCTCAACGCCCGACAGCGCGTTGTTAATCATAAACTCGCAGCGATCCAGCGCGTCCGGCATGTTGGTTTCAACGTTCAGACGACTGGAGGCCACCGCCATCGGCGACTCATCACTAAATACAACGCTCGCTTCAGGGTTCTTCGCCAGCAGCGTCAGGCCAATCACACCGTTACCACAGCCCAGATCGACGATTTCGCCTTCCAGGTTATCCGGCAGATTTTCAATAAAGAAACGCGCCCCGATATCAAGGCCGGTGCGGGAGAAGACGTTCGCGTGGTTGTGGATTGTCCAGTCAGTGCCTTCCAGCGTCCAGCTCAGGGTTTCTGGCGCGTCGGCCAGTTCGGGGGCACTGAAAGTACAGTTAATGAGGCGCGCTTTTTTCCAGGCCAGCGTCGTGGTGGTTGGGCCGAGCACTTTCTCGAACAGTTCCAGCGTTGAGGTATGGATATCACGCGCCTTGGCCCCCGCGATAATACGCGTTTGTGGGGTAACGACGTTGCGCAGTGCGCGCAATTGTTGTTCCAGCAGCGCCATTGTTTTCGGCACTTTGATCAGCACCACGCCCGGCGCCTGCGGATAGTCCGCGGTGCTGTCGAGGAACTTAACGCTGGATTCGTCGATGTCGTTGTGGCGCAGGTTTTCCCGCGTCGCCAGCTCGCTCAGGTAGGAATCACCGATGCTGTAAGGCGTGTGTTCTGCCAGAGCACAGCCCAGCGCGCCAAACGCGTCATTCAGGATCAAAACCGGGCCGCTGATTTCAGTGTCATCCAACTGTTGCAGCAGATATTCATCCGCCGCTTCCCACGCCTGAAGCGGGTTAACGTCGTCCGTTTCCGGGAAACGTTTAAGGTTGAGTGAACGGAAACCGTTGTCTAAGTGGCTCATCGGCCCTCCTGAATGGTAAAATTTCGGCGTTATCCCTGAAAAGGGTGCGTGAGTATACCCGTTTTATTGTCAAATTGGGGCGTTGATGAACCAACTAACTTATCTCCAGGGCTACCCGGAGAACTTACTTTCTCAGGTTCGCAGCTTAATTGCCGAGCAAAAGCTGGGCGCGGTGCTGGAAAAACGCTATCCGGGTACGCATGACTTCGCGACCGATAAGGCGCTCTGGCAGTATACCCAGGATCTGAAAAACACCTATCTGAAGAGCGCGCCACCCATCAACAAGGTGATGTACGACAACAAGATCCATGTGTTGAAAAACGCGCTCGGCCTGCACACTGCCGTTTCCCGTGTTCAGGGCGGCAAACTCAAAGCGAAAGCGGAGATCCGCGTTGCCACCGTGTTTCGTCACGCGCCGGAAGCGTTCTTGCGGATGATCGTGGTGCATGAGCTGGCACACCTGAAGGAAAAAGAGCACGACAAGGCCTTCTATTCTCTGTGCTGCCATATGGAGCCTCAGTACCACCAGCTGGAGTTCGATACCCGTTTATGGCTTACGCATTTATCGTTAAAGAGTAATGCGCAGTAGCGCACTGGTTTTGCAATAATCACGTGCTACAGTGGCTAAAGGTTCCCTGCTACGGAGTACGTAAACGTTTATGATACGTTTCGCAGTTATTGGCACGAACTGGATCACCCGCCAGTTCGTCGACGCCGCCCATGAAACCGGCAAATTTAAGCTCACCGCAGTCTATTCCCGCAGCCTGGAGCAGGCGCAGAGTTTCGCGAACGACTATCTGGTTGAACATCTGTTCACGTCGCTCGATGAGATGGCGCAAAGTGACGCCATTGACGCGGTCTACATCGCCAGCCCAAACTCCCTGCACTTTCCGCAAACGTCGCTGTTTCTTAGCCATAAAAAACATGTGATTTGCGAGAAGCCGCTGGCCTCGAACATTCAGGAAGTGGAAGCCGCGATTCAGCTTGCCCGCGACAATCAGGTGGTGCTGTTCGAAGCGTTCAAAACCGCCAGCCTGCCAAACTTCCTGCTGTTACAGCAGTCTCTGCCGAAGATTGGCAAAGTGCGTAAAGCGTTTATTAATTACTGCCAGTACTCGTCGCGCTATCAACGTTATCTGGACGGTGAAAACCCGAACACCTTTAACCCGGCCTTCTCTAACGGCTCGATTATGGACATCGGTTTTTACTGTCTGGCCTCTGCCGTTGCGCTGTGGGGCGAGCCGCACGGCGTCACCGCCACGGCCAGCCTGCTGGAAAGCGGTGTGGATGCGCACGGCATCGTGGTGCTGGATTACGGTGATTTCAGCGTTACGCTGCAGCACTCCAAGGTGAGCGATTCCGTTCTGCCCAGCGAAATTCAGGGCGAAGCGGGCTCACTGGTTATCGAGAAGATTTCCGAGTGTCAGAAGCTGAGCATTGTCCCACGCGGCGGCAAAGCGCAGGAGCTGACGCAGCCTCAGCATATTAACACTATGCTCTATGAGGCAGAGGTCTTCGCCCGTCTGGTGGAAGACAACGAAGTGAATCACCCTGGGCTGGCGGTCAGCCGCACCACGGCGAAACTGCAAACCGAGATCCGCCGTCAAACCGGCGTGGTCTTCCCTGCAGATGGCGTGGGCGCAGAAGCTATCGCGTAAAGCTGTGTAATGAAACGGTGCAGACCATTGACGAAATCACTGGTCTGACATATTTTGTTACCTGCAAAGGGGAGTAACTTCCTTGCCGGTGGATCGTCATTACGATGCGTGCAAAACCGCATCCGGTCGCCGGGCAATCAAAAAGCCCGTCTTTTTGGTTGTAAGTGAGACCTTGCCGGAAGGCGAGGTCTATGCATAAAAAGCTAACGGCTATCGTCTTCTGACCATGGCCGTTTTTGTTTTTTATGTGTAAGGAAAATAGTATGCATTCTGTCGGCACTCCCATGTTGTGGGGCGGATTCGCGGTTCTCGTGCTCATCATGCTGGCGATCGACCTCTTTTTGCAGGGGCGTCGCGGCGCACATGGCATGACCATGAAACAGGCTGCGGCCTGGTCACTGGTGTGGGTCACCCTCTCCCTGCTCTTCTGTGCTGCCTTCTGGTGGTACCTGGCCTCAACGGAAGGCCGCGCGGTTGCCGATCCTCAGGCGCTCGCGTTCCTCACCGGCTATCTGATTGAAAAAGCCCTGGCGGTCGATAACGTCTTCGTCTGGCTGATGCTGTTCAGCTACTTTGCCGTGCCTGCGGCCCTGCAGCGTCGCGTGCTGGTGTACGGCGTGCTGGGTGCGATTATCCTGCGTACGATTATGATCTTCGCCGGAAGCTGGCTGATCACGCAGTTCGAATGGCTGCTGTATGTCTTCGGCGCATTCCTGCTGTTCACCGGGATCAAAATGGCCCTGGCAAAAGAAGATGGCTCCGCCATTGGCGACCGTCCGCTGGTGAAGTGGATCCGTGGTCATCTGCGCATGACCGACAAGATCGAGAGCGAGCACTTCTTCGTGCGTAAGAACGGCCTGCTTTTTGCCACGCCGCTGCTGCTGGTGCTGATTCTGGTTGAGCTGAGCGATGTGATTTTCGCGGTAGACAGCATTCCGGCTATCTTCGCGGTCACCACTGACCCGTTCATTGTGCTGACATCTAACCTGTTCGCCATCCTCGGTCTGCGTGCCATGTACTTCCTGCTGGCAGGCGCGGCTGAGCGCTTCTCAATGCTGAAATATGGTCTGTCGGTGATTCTGGTGTTTATCGGTATCAAGATGCTGATTGTCGATTTCTACCACATCCCTATCGCTATCTCGCTCGGTGTGGTGTTTGGCATTCTGATCGTGACGTTGCTTATCAATACCTGGGTTAATCGTCAGCACGATAAGAAGCAACAGGTGGAGTAATTACGGTCCTTCCTGCTGCCTTTACGCTGGCCCTCTTTCCCCCAGGGAGAGGGTCAGCACACTTTTGTAAATGAATAGTTAAAAACTATGACGCAACACGTAAAATGCAGCATTTTACGCTTCCCTCCGCATCCGGTTTCCCTATACTCAACCAGGCAAACATTTTCTTACATCCGGACATAAATGTGACTTAGAGCACATAAAGGATGGAACGCAATTTCACTTAGGAATTTTTATGAGCACACAATCAACTGGTCTCTTTGCGCGCCTGGCGCAAGGCAGTCTCGTTAAACAAATTCTGGTAGGGCTGGTACTGGGGATTCTGCTGGCAATGGTGTCAAAACCGGCTGCGGAAGCGACGGGGCTGCTTGGCACCATTTTCGTTGGCGCACTGAAAGCCGTGGCACCGGTGCTGGTGCTGATGCTGGTCATGGCGTCAATTGCCAATCATCAACACGGACAAAAAACCAACATTCGCCCTATCTTGTTCCTGTATCTGCTGGGCACCTTCTCTGCAGCCTTAACAGCCGTCGTTTTCAGCTTCCTGTTCCCGTCCTCGCTGCACCTGACCAGCGCTGCGGGTGATATCACCCCGCCATCCGGTATTGTGGAAGTGCTGCGCGGCCTGCTGATGAGCATGGTCTCTAACCCGATTACGGCACTGATGAACGCTAACTACATCGGCATCCTGGTCTGGGCGATCGGTCTTGGTTTTGCCCTGCGTCACGGCAACGAAACAACGAAAAACCTGGTCAACGACGTGTCGAACGCCGTGACCTTTATGGTCAAAATCGTGATTCGCTTTGCGCCAATCGGCATCTTCGGTCTGGTCTCTTCCACGCTGGCGACCACCGGCTTTGGCGCACTGCTGGGCTATGCGCAGTTGCTGGTGGTACTGATTGGTTGCATGCTGCTGGTTGCGCTGGTGATTAACCCGCTGCTGGTGTTCTGGCAGATCCGCCGTAACCCGTATCCGCTGGTGTTAACCTGCCTGCGCGAGAGCGGTGTGTATGCGTTCTTCACCCGCAGCTCTGCGGCAAACATTCCGGTTAACATGGCGCTGGCGGAGAAGCTGAATCTGGATCGCGACACCTACTCGGTTTCCATCCCGCTGGGTGCGACCGTGAATATGGCGGGTGCGGCAATTACCATTACCGTGCTGACGCTGGCGGCTGTGCATACGCTGGGCATTCCGGTCGATCTGCCCACGGCGCTGTTGCTGAGCGTGGTGGCGTCGCTGTGTGCGTGTGGTGCATCGGGTGTGGCGGGTGGTTCGCTGCTGCTGATCCCACTGGCGTGCAATATGTTCGGTATCCCGAATGAGATTGCCATGCAGGTAGTGGCCGTCGGCTTTATCATCGGTGTATTGCAGGACTCCTGCGAAACCGCGCTGAACTCCTCAACGGACGTGCTGTTCACCGCAGCGGCATGCCAGGCGGAAGACGCGCGTTTAGCGAAGAACGCGTTACGCGGGTAAACAAAAGCCCGGTGACAAAACGTAAAGCAAAACGGCAACCGAAGGTTGCCGTTTTAGTATTTGACCCTCTCCACAGGGGTGAGGGCATCACCCGCACCACACTTACAGCGTCACGCCACTCTTGAAGATCGCCAGTTCGCGGAAGTCATTCTTCTCGTTACAGGTCTGTCTGCCATTGGCAAACTCCACAATGGTATCCACGAATTCCGTCAGCAACTGCGGCATCCCTTTGCCGTGGATTAACTGGCCTGCATCAAAGTCGATCCAGTGTTTTTTCTTCGCTGCCAGCTCGCTGTTGGTCGCGATTTTGACCGTCGGCACAAAGCCACCGTACGGTGTCCCGCGCCCGGTGCTGAACAGCACCATGTGACAGCCGGCGCCGGCCAGCGCGCTGGTCGCAACCGCATCGTTACCCGGTGCGCTGAGCAAATTCAGACCGTGCGTTTTCAGACGTTCACCGTAGCGCAGGACATCAACCACCGGGCTGGCACCCGCTTTTTGCGTGCAACCGAGAGACTTCTCTTCAAGCGTGGTGATCCCGCCCGCTTTGTTACCCGGAGACGGGTTTTCATAAATCGGCTGGTTGTGGGCGATAAAGTACTGTTTGAAGTCGTTCACCATCGTGACGGTCTTCTCAAACGTCTCTTCGTCGCGACAGTGGCTCATCAGAATACGTTCAGCGCCGAACATTTCCGGCACTTCTGTCAGCACCGTCGTACCGCCGTTGGCGATCACATAATCTGAGAAGCGGCCCAGCATCGGATTCGCGGTGATCCCGGACAGGCCATCAGACCCGCCGCACTCCAGGCCAAACTTCAGCTCACTCAGCTTGCCCGGCTCACGCCTGTCGTGACGCATCACCTCATACAGCTGGTGAAGGTGCTCAATGCCCGCTTCCACTTCATCATCCTGGTGCTGACACACCATAAAGTGCACGCGCTCGGGGTCAAACTCACCCAGCGTGTCGCGAAACGCATCCACCTGATTGTTCTCGCAGCCCAGGCCAATCACCAGCACCGCGCCCGCGTTCGGGTGGCGGACCATGTTTTGCAGCATGGTGCGGGTGTTGATGTGGTCGTCGCCAAGCTGAGAACAGCCGTAGGTGTGGCTGAACAGGTGCACACCGTCCGTACCTTCGGCGTCGTGGGTCTCTTTCAGGAAACGTGTCTGGATTTGACGCGCGATCCCATTCACGCAGCCGACGGTGGGAAGGATCCACAGCTCGTTGCGGATCCCCACCTCACCGTTCGCCCGGCGGTAGATCTGTACCTCGCGATCCGCCGCCTGCGCTTCTTCTGCCGCTAAATCAGGTTGATAGCTGTACTCGTCCAGATCGCTCAGATTGGTGCGGGTGTTGTGGGAATGAATATGCTCACCCGGCGCAATATCCGCCAGCGCATGACCAATCGGGAGACCGTATTTAACAACGTTGTCTCCTTGGGCGATCGGCTTCACGGCAAACTTATGCCCGCGAGTCACCGCCTGACGCAGGGTTATCGTCTGGTTATCAACGGTGACAACTTCACCTTCGGCCAGATCCGCCAGCGCGACGGCAACGTTATCCAGCGAATGGATTTTGATGTATTGCATATCAACCTCAAACGGCCTTAGTTCAGTTCAATGGCGAAGTAGTCGCGCGCATTGTTAAAGCAGATGTTTCTCACCATTTCGCCCAGCAGCTGAATATCGGCAGGGGCCTCACCCGCGGTCACCCAGCGGCCAATCATCTGGCACAGAATGCGGCGGAAATATTCGTGGCGCGTGTAAGAAAGGAAGCTACGGCTGTCGGTCAGCATGCCCACAAAGCGGCTTAACAGACCCAGCTGTGCCAGCTGCGTCATTTGACGCTCCATCCCGTCTTTCTGGTCATTGAACCACCAGCCGGAACCGAACTGCATCTTGCCTGGCATACCTTCACCCTGGAAGTTACCGATCATGGTACCCAGCACTTCGTTATCGCGCGGGTTCAGGCAGTAGAGGATGGTTTTTGGCAGCAGATTTTGCTCGTTCTGTTTGCTCAGCAGCTTAGAAAGTTCTTCCGCAAGCGGGCGATCGTTGATGGAGTCGAAGCCCACGTCCGCGCCCAGCAGTTTAAACTGACGCTGGTTGTTATTGCGCAGGGCACCAATGTGGTATTGCTGCACCCAACCGCGACGAGCATATTCCGCACCGAGGAAGACCAGCACCGCCGTTTTGAACTGTGCCACTTCGTGCTCGCTCAGGGATTCACCGGACAGGCGACGTGCCAGAATGCTATCAATTTCGGCTTCGTTCGATTCCGCAAACATCACCACATCCAGCGCGTGGTCAGAGACTTTACAGCCGTGTGCCGCGAAGTGGTCCAGACGTTTGGTCAGCGCGCTCTGCAGGTCTGCAAAACGACGAATGTCGGTGTCAGACACTTCCGCCAGCTTCGCCATGTAATCATTGAACGTTGCCTGTTCGATATTAAAGGCTTTATCCGGACGCCAGCTTGGCAGCACTTTAATATCAAACGAGGTATCGCGGGCGACCACCGCGTGATGTTCCAGGGAGTCAATCGGATCGTCAGTGGTCCCCACCATCTTCACGTTCATCTGCTTCATGATGCCGCGGGCGGAGAAGGTATCCTGCGCCAGTAATTCATTGCACCGATCCCAGATTTCATCGGCGGTAGCCGGGGAGAGCAGCTTTCCGGTGATGCCGAACGGACGGCGCAGCTCAAGGTGCGTCCAGTGATATAACGGGTTGCCGATGGTGTGCGGAACGGTCGCCGCCCAGGCGTCAAACTTCTCGCGGTCGCTTGCATCACCGGTACACAGGCGCTCAGCCACGCCGTTGGTACGCATCGCACGCCATTTGTAGTGGTCACCTTTCAGCCAGATGTCATACAGGTTTTTGAAACGGTAATTTTCGGCAACCTGCTGCGGCGGTAAATGGCAATGGTAGTCGAAAATTGGCTGGTCTTTGGCGTAGTCGTGGTACAGGCGGCGAGCAAATTCGGTATCTAACAGAAAATCTTCGGTCATAAACGGTGTCATTATCGTCTTCCTCGTAACGAGAGCGTCAGAAAGCTTATGCTCAGATGCTGCAAAGTTATCACACCAATTTCCAGAGACAGAACATTTTTTCGTGAGTTAGATCAATAAACGCAGACAAATTAATTACCTCAAATGAGGTAAACCCTTCGCCAGGCCACGCCAGAACTGGCTTTATCCGTAACACATAATGTCCCTACAAATAATCATGCATTTGTGATGTCACTCACCTTTTAAAGTTGTATGACAAGTTATCTTTTCGCCGTCGCAAACACTAAGCCGACGGAATGCATTCCCGGTGTGAAAACATCGGTTTTAACGGTACGGATACCGACTTATGCACGCTTACTTATGGCAAGGTTCGGGCCGTTCCGGGACATCTCCCGGTTATGCCCCTCCCGTTACACAACCGCTCCCGGACACGGTCGAGAGGTTGCCGTGCAAGGCACGGAATTAACATAACGATGAGGTTTTAGATGCGTAAAATTAAAGGGTTACGTTGGTATATGATCGCACTGGTGACGTTAGGCACCGTGCTGGGCTACCTGACACGTAACACCGTGGCAGCCGCAGCCCCGACGTTGATGGAAGAGCTGCATATCTCCACTCAGCAATATTCCTACATCATTGCTGCTTATTCCGCGGCTTACACCATCATGCAGCCTGTTGCAGGCTATGTTCTGGATATTCTCGGGACCAAAATCGGCTACGCCTTCTTCGCCATCGCCTGGGCTATTTTCTGCGGCGCCACGGCGCTGGCGGGCAGCTGGGGCGGTCTGGCGCTGGCACGTGGTGCGGTAGGTGCGGCGGAAGCGGCAATGATCCCGGCCGGGCTGAAAGCCAGCTCTGAGTGGTTCCCGGCGAAAGAGCGTTCTATTGCCGTCGGCTATTTCAACGTCGGTTCTTCCATCGGTGCGATGATTGCACCACCGCTGGTGGTGTGGGCTATCGTGATGCACAGCTGGCAGATGGCGTTCATTATCTCTGGTGTACTGAGCTTTGCGTGGGCCATGGCGTGGCTGATTTTCTATAAACACCCGCGCGATCAGAAAAAACTGTCTGAAGACGAACGCGAATACATCATTGGGGGTCAGGAAGCTCAGCATCAGACCAACAACGGCAAAAAAATGACGGTCTGGCAGATTCTGGGTACCCGTCAGTTCTGGGGTATCGCCCTGCCGCGCTTCCTCGCCGAACCCGCCTGGGGGACCTTCAACGCCTGGATCCCGCTGTTCATGTTTAAGGTCTATGGCTTTAACCTGAAAGAGATTGCGATGTTCGCGTGGATGCCAATGCTGTTTGCCGATCTCGGCTGTATCGTTGGCGGTTATCTGCCACCGCTGTTCCAGCGCTGGTTTGGCGTGAACCTGATCGTTTCCCGTAAAATGGTCGTGACGATGGGCGCAGTGCTGATGATTGGCCCGGGCATGATCGGCCTCTTCACCAGCCCGTATGTGGCAATCGCCCTGCTGTGCGTCGGTGGTTTTGCTCACCAGTCACTGTCCGGTGCGCTGATTACGCTCTCTTCTGACGTCTTCGGGCGTAACGAAGTGGCTACCGCTAACGGCCTGACCGGTATGGCTGCCTGGACAGCAAGCACCCTGTTTGCTCTGGTGGTGGGTGCGCTGGCGGACACTATCGGCTTCAGCCCGCTGTTTGCCGTACTGGCTATCTTCGACCTGATGGGTGCAGTGGTTATCTGGACGGTGCTGAAAAGTAAGTCGGCAGAAGAGGTGCTAAAAGAGTCCCTGGGGGGACCGGCAACGCAAAGTTAGCGCCCCTCCTGCTGTCACAGAAGCCGCCTCCGGGCGGCTTTTTTCATGGCAAAATCTGGAGACTGGCACGCAAAAGTGGTATAACAAATAATCCGCCGTACCCTGCCTGGAGCGCATATGGAAATCACCGAACCACGTCGTTTATATCAACAACTTGCTGCCGAGCTGAAAGATCGCATCGAGCAAGGTGTCTACCTTGTCGGTGATAAACTCCCCGCTGAGCGCTTTATCGCTGATGAAAAAAGCGTAAGCCGCACCGTGGTGCGTGAAGCGATTATCATGCTGGAAGTGGAAGGCTACGTTGAAGTTCGCAAAGGCTCCGGCATTCACGTGATTTCTAATCAGCCGAAACACTCCCCGGTCGCCGACGAAAGTCTCGAATTCGCCAGCTACGGTCCGTTTGAACTGCTCCAGGCGCGCCAGCTTATCGAAAGCAATATTGCGGAATTTGCAGCGACTCAGGTGACCAAGCAGGACATCATGAAGCTGATGGAAATCCAGGAAAACGCGCGCAAGGAAAAATGTTTCCGTGATTCAGAGTGGGACCTGCAGTTCCACGTTCAGGTCGCGCTGGCAACGCAAAACACGGCGCTGGCGGCAATCGTGGAAAAAATGTGGACTCAGCGCGTTCACAACCCGTACTGGAAAAAACTGCACGATCACATCGATTCCCGCACCGTGGATAACTGGTGCGACGATCACGATCAGATCCTTAAAGCGCTGATTCGCAAAGATCCCCATGCGGCAAAACTGGCGATGTGGCAGCACCTGGAAAACACCAAGCAGATGCTGTTCAATGAAACCAGCGATGACTTCGAATTTAACGCTGACCGCTATCTTTTTGCCGATAATCCTGTCGTTCATCTCGATACGGCAGCCAGTGCGGCAAAATAGTTTACCTTTTCTCTGGCAGGCGCTTCGCTGCGCCTTCTGGCAGAGGTGGGTAAGCAAAACATATATAGTGTCAGCCTTTGTAAATCCCCTCGCTCCCCTCCATGGCTTACGCCAAAATCATCACACCCCTGCAAATTCTGTGACGCAGAACCTTGGGCTTTGTTACAATTGGATTCAATTCGTTATTTTGTAAGTTAGTGCTTGCTAACCAGCCAATTAACAGGGAACAGTGTTGGCCACACCTCAATGTGTCCGCGAGCGACCATAATGAAATCACAACAATGTCGCCGTGCTGTTTGTCCCGGATAACAGGCGTGACGTTAACCGATTTCCAGGAACACTGAATGGAACTTTTGACCCAACTACTGCATGCCCTCTGGGCGCAGGATTTTGAAACGCTGGCCAACCCTTCCATGATT
This sequence comes from Enterobacter sp. SORGH_AS_0287, assembly GCF_031453695.1. Taxonomy (NCBI): domain Bacteria; kingdom Pseudomonadati; phylum Pseudomonadota; class Gammaproteobacteria; order Enterobacterales; family Enterobacteriaceae; genus Enterobacter; species Enterobacter sp. SORGH_AS_0287. Next base: position 4,211,430 of record NZ_JAVIZW010000001.1, on the reverse strand, counting down.
GGCATGCTCTACTTCGTCTTATTTATGATTCTGTTCCTTGAGAACGGTTTACTGCCTGCCGCCTTTTTACCTGGCGACAGCTTACTGGTGCTCGTCGGCGTGCTGTGTGCCAAAGGGGCAATGGCCTTTCCGCAAACCATTTTATTACTGACCATCGCCGCCAGCCTTGGCTGCTGGGTGAGCTATATCCAGGGGCGATGGCTGGGCAATACGCGTCTGGTGCAGAACTGGCTCTCCCACCTTCCTGCGCATTATCACCAGCGGGCGCACCATCTTTTCCATAAGCACGGGCTTTCCGCGCTCCTGATCGGCCGCTTTATCGCCTTTGTACGCACCCTGCTGCCTACCATTGCGGGTCTTTCCGGATTAAGCAGCACCCGCTTCCAGTTCTTCAACTGGATGAGTGGCCTGCTGTGGGTTCTGATCCTGACCACGCTGGGCTATGCGCTGGGCAAAACGCCGGTCTTCATGAAATATGAAGATCAGCTCATGTCCTGCCTGATGCTGTTACCGGTGGTTCTGCTGGTCTTTGGTCTGGTCGGTTCGCTGGTGGTGCTGTGGAAGAAGAAATACGGAGCCAGAGGTTAACGATGGTTATCTCACCGCTTGCCGTGCGCCGTTTTGCCGTGGCCATGATTGCCCTGGGGTTGCTCAGCCTCATGTTCCTGGCCTGGACGACGCTTTCGCATCAGGAATCGACGCTGGCAATTCGCCCGGTGAGTCAGGGTGTCAGCGTGCCTGACGGTTTTTCGGTGTGGCATCATCTTGATGCCAACGGCATCCGCTTTAAGAGCATCACCCCGCAGGACGATGTTTTACTGATTAAGTTTGATTCCCGCGCGCAGAGTGCCGCCGCGAAAGTGGTGCTCGACCGTACGCTGCCGCACGGTTATATCATTGCCCAGCAGGAAGATGACAACCAGCCTGCAGCCTGGCTGTCACTGATTCGCGATTCGTCGCATAGATTTGGATAATTACCAGGATTCCGAATCTTTTCACTCACTTTGGTGAATCCCCCGTTTACTTACTATGCTTAAGTACGCGGAGCACCCCATGTATGTACTCCGCTTGACTCTGGATAGCGGCTCACGCCGCAACACAATGGAAGGTTTCGATAATGAAATTCCGCATTACTCTGGCTCTGGCCCTTTTTTCTTTAAGCACAGCGTCCTTCGCCAACTCTCTCTGTCAGGAGAAAGAACAGGATATTCAGCGTGAGATCAGTTATGCCGAAAAGCATAACAATCAGCATCGTGTTGAGGGTCTCAAAAAAGCGCTGAGCGAAGTGAAAGCGAACTGTTCTGACAGCAAGCTACGTGCCGATCACCAGAAAAAAATCGCTGAACAGAAGGACGAGATAGCCGAGCGCCGTCACGACCTGCAGGAAGCGAAAGAGAAAGGGGATGCGGAAAAAATTGCTAAGCGCGAGAAGAAGTTGAAAGAAGCGCAGGACGACCTGAAAGCGCTGGAAGCTCGCGATTATTGAGTTAACGGAAATCTCAACAGGAGAGAATCATGTCAAAAGATACGACGTCTGAAAATCTGCGCGCTGAACTGAAATCCCTGGCCGATACCCTGGAAGAGGTGCTGAACTCCTCTGCAGATAAGTCAAAAGAAGAGGTCAGCAAACTGCGCAGCAAAGCTGAGCAGGCGCTGAAAGAGAGCCGTTATCGCCTGGGTGAAACCGGTGATGCACTGGCGAAACAGACCCGCGAAGCGGCAGCTCGCGCGGACGAATATGTTCGCGATAATCCGTGGACGGGTGTAGGGATTGGTGCCGCGGTAGGTGTGGTACTGGGTGTCCTCCTGACGCGTCGTTAATATGGAAGATCCTCGTCACGCACAAGGGCCTGCTAATAACGTCCTCGGCATCGGCCAGCGTATTCTGACGACGCTGGTCGGGATTGCCGAAACGCGCGTCCGACTGGCAGTGGTTGAACTGGAAGAGGAGAAAGCGAACCTTTTCCAGATGCTGCTGATGCTCGGGCTTACCATGCTCTTCGCCGCGTTTGGTCTGATGAGCCTGATGGTGTTAATCATCTGGGCCATTGACCCGCAATATCGACTCAACGCGATGATTGCCACCACCGTTGTTCTGCTGGTTGCGGCACTGATTGGCGGCATATGGACGATGCGTAAAGCACGCAAATCCACTTTCCTGCGCCATACGCGCCAGGAACTGGCCAACGATCGCGCCCTGCTGGAGGATGACAAGCCGTGAGCGATAAAGCCGAACGTCAGAAGCGAAAAGCATTCCTGCTCAGTCAGATCCAGCAGCAACGGCTGGATTTGTCTGCCAGTCGTCGCGACTGGGTTGACGCGACGCGTCGTTTTGACCGGGGCTGGAATACCTTCCTGAGCCTGCGCTCATGGGCGCTGGTCGGAAGCAGCGTGATGGCTATCTGGACGGTTCGTCATCCAAATATGCTGATCCGCTGGGCCCGCCGCGGCTTTGGTGCCTGGAGCGCCTGGCGTCTGGTGAAAGCGACGATTCGTCAACAACAGCTGCGTTAGTTCTTATGCCGGGTAGCGTTTCGCTTACCCGGCACACTTTCCCCCTTCCCCGTTACTCAATATCTTTGAAGAAGATTGACAGTTTTCCTTGCTAACAATTCCCATCTGCCCCGTTTACACTCCTCTCCATCGACAGCAAAGACGCGGTATCTACCCGAATTTGCACACAAATAAAGTTCAGCCGCTGATGTGGTTTCCTGGAGAGTAAAATGAAAAAATTAGAAGATGTTGGTGTTCTGGTAGCGCGTATTCTGATGCCGGTTCTGTTTATCACCGCAGGCTGGGGCAAAATCACCGGTTATGCGGGCACGCAGCAATACATGGAAGCCATGGGTGTTCCCGGGTTCCTGCTGCCACTGACTATTCTCCTTGAGTTCGGCGGCGGCCTGGCGGTTCTGTTCGGCTTCCTGACCCGCACCACGGCACTGTTTACCGCAGGCTTCACCCTGCTGACGGCGTTCATCTTCCACAGTAACTTTGCGGAAGGCGTGAACTCTCTGATGTTCATGAAAAACCTGACCATCGCGGGTGGCTTCCTGCTGCTGGCCATCACTGGCCCAGGCGCATACAGCATCGACCGCGTTCTGAATAAGAAGTGGTAAGCACGCTATACTGAATGAACACAAAGCGAGGAGATATCTCCTCGCTTTTGCTTATTGACGGAGGAGAAAAAAATGGGACAACTCGTAGACGGCGTCTGGCAGGATGTCTGGTATGACACCAAATCCACCGGGGGACGCTTCAAGCGCTCTGTTTCGGCCTTCCGTAACTGGCTAACCGCCGATGGCGCACCGGGCCCAAGCGGCGAAGGCGGCTTTGCGGCTGAGAAAGACCGTTATCATCTCTATGTTTCTCTGGCCTGCCCGTGGGCGCACCGCACGCTGATTGTGCGCAAGCTGAAAGGACTCGAATCCTTAATTCCGGTTTCGGTGGTCAACCCCCTGATGCTGGAAAACGGCTGGACGTTTGACAGTGATTTCCCGGCCGCCACCGGTGATGACCTCTACCACCACGATTTTCTCTATCAGCTCTATCTGCGCGCCGATCCGCACTACACCGGACGCGTGACCGTACCCGTGCTGTGGGACAAGAAAAACCAGACCATTGTCAGCAATGAGTCCGCAGAGATCATCCGCATGTTCAACACCGCGTTTGATGCCCACGGGGCCCGCGCCGGGGATTACTATCCGGTTGAGCTGCGCGATAAGATTGATGAGCTGAACAGCTGGATTTACGACAACGTGAATAACGGTGTCTACAAGGCCGGCTTTGCCACCAGCCAGGAAGCGTATGACGACGCGGTGGGAAAAGTATTTGAATCGCTGGAGCGTCTTGAGCAGATCCTCGGCCAGCATCGCTACCTGACGGGCGACCGCCTGACGGAAGCAGACATTCGTCTGTGGACAACGCTGGTTCGCTTTGATCCAGTGTATGTTACCCACTTCAAGTGTGATAAACACCGCATCAGCGATTACCTGAACCTGTACGGTTTCCTGCGCGATATTTATCAGATGCCGGGCATTGCTGAAACGGTCGATTTCAACCATATCCGCACCCACTATTTCCGCAGCCATAAGACCATCAACCCGACGGGTATTATCTCGGTGGGTCCGTGGCAGGACCTGGATGAACCGCACGGTCGCGACGTGCGTTTCGGATAAATATCAAGGGCATCAATTGATGCCCTTTTTTAATTCACAATCTCCATCTATCCTTACCTCGATCGCTTAAAAAACAAGTGATTGACTGACTAATGAGGCAAGGAAAATGGACTGGTATTTAAAAGTACTGCGCAACTACATTGGATTTGGTGGCCGCGCTCGCCGTAAAGAGTACTGGATGTTCGTTCTGGTGAACTTCATCCTCATCATGGTGCTGGGCATTATCGATAAAATTCTTGGCTGGGAACGAGCCGGCGGTGAAGGTGTTCTCACCACGATTTACGGCCTGCTGGTCCTGCTTCCCTCATGGGCCGTGCTGTTCCGACGGCTACACGATACCGATCGTTCAGCCTGGTGGTTACTGCTGCTGCTGATCCCGATTGTGGGCTGGCTGGTCATTCTGGTCTTCAACTGTCAGGCCGGCACGCCGGGCGAAAACCGCTTCGGGCCCGATCCAAAACTCAACGCATAAAACAAAGCCCGGTGGCGTTTCGCGTACCGGGCTCGATTTTTTATTTGTTGTGATGGGCAAAGAGCTTGGGTATTTCGCGCAGGCACCACGATTTGGCCTCACCCATGCTGTCGCGCCGCCACGCCATAATGATGTCCACTTCGCTGGTGTACTCCGGGCTGACCACGCGTAGCCGCCCTTCTGCAATATCTTTTTCGACAAACGGATACGGCATCGTTGCCACGCCCAGGCCCGCCAGCAACGCCTGACGTTTGTCTTCAAGCGACGTGACGGTCAGACGCGGTTGTTTATCCAGCAACTGCACCGTTAACACCGGACGCTCGCGGGCGGTATCTGCGACCGCGACCCCGCGGTATTTCACCCGCGTCACTTCCGAGAGCGGCTCCGGCTCCTGGTGAATCGGGTGATCGGGTGCGGCGACATAGACGTTCATCACGCTGTAGAGCTTGCGGGAATTGATTTCAGATGAGGAACGGAAGTGCATATCCGGGGCAATGACGATATCCGCCCTGCCCGTCTCCAGTCGCTCCCAGGCCCCGGCCAGCACCTCGGTGATGATCGATAACTGGGTATTTGCTTTATCGGCCAGCCGGTTCACCAGCGGGAACAGCGCCTCGGTGGGCACCAGCGCTTCCGTCACCAGCGTCAGATGGGTTTCCCAGCCGCGCGCCAGCGCTTCGGCGTCCGTCGTCAGCTTGTCCGCCGCTTCCAGCAGGACGCGACCACGCTCCAGCAGCATCCGTCCGACGTTAGTGAATTTTGTTCGATGACCGGAGCGGTCAAAGAGCACCACGTCCAGCTCTTCCTCCAGCTTCTGCATGGTATAGCTGAGCGCAGACGGAACGCGCCCCAGTTCATCTGCCGCCGCGGCAAAACTGCCACGCCGATCAATTGCGTCCATGACGCGAAGCGCCTCAAGCGTCAATGCTCTCTCTTTAGCCATCTCGTTCTCATTCAGGAAATTTGAACATACCGGGCAGAATATCTGGCTAACAATGAAGCGTCCATACCTTTACCATTGTTTAGTGTAAAGAGAGGTCAAGTTTATGATTACGACAAGAACAGCTAAACAGTGCGGACAAGCCGATTTCGGTTGGCTGCAGGCCCGCTACACCTTTTCCTTTGGACACTACTTTGACCCTAAACTGCTCGGTTACGCTTCATTGCGCGTATTGAATCAGGAAGTGCTCGCCCCAGGCGCGTCCTTCCAGCCGCGTACGTACCCGAAAGTCGATATCCTGAACCTGATCCTGGAAGGCGAAGCAGAATACCGCGACAGCGAGGGCAATCATGTCCAGGCGAAGGCCGGCGAAGCATTATTAATCTCCACGCAGCCGGGCATCAGTTACAGCGAGCATAACCTCAGCAAAGATAAAACGCTGACCCGTATGCAGCTGTGGCTGGATGCCTGCCCTGAGCGGGAAAACCCGCTGGTACAGAAGTTAGATTTGACGGGCGACAGGCAGCAGCTGATAGCCTCCCCGGACGGCAGTCAAGGCAGCCTGCAGTTGCGCCAGCAGGTGTGGCTGCACCATATCGAACTGAAGAAAGGGGAACAGGCGAGCTTCCAGCTTCATGGTCCGCGCGCCTATCTGCAATCGATTCACGGTACGGTGCATGCGGTGACGCATACGGAAGAGAAAGAAGCGCTCACCTGCGGTGACGGGGCGTTTATTCGCGACGAAGCGAATATCACGCTGGTTGCTGATTCGCCGCTGCGCGCGCTGTTAATTGATTTACCGGTTTAACACCCGATGCTCCTCTCTCCCCGGCGGGGAGAGAGGAAACCGTTACACTTTACGTGCCATAATCTCAATAATCTGCCGGTCCGTCGCCTGCATGGCGCGGCACGCCAGCGAACACAGGTTCGCGATCGACTGCTCCACATCGTGCGCCACAATCCCTTCATTGCCCGTTACAGCCGAATCATCCAGCGCCATCATCACCGCTTTCCAGGCACTGCCGACGCTGGTTGAGACCTTCATGGCACAGCTGTTGGACGCGCCATCGCAGATCATCCCGCTGACATCGCCAATCATGCTGCTGATTGCCATTGAGAGCGTCTGATAGCTTCCGCCCATCAGCCAGGCCATGCCTGCTGCCGCCCCCATCGCCGCCGTGGTAGCCGCACACAGCGCCGACAGGCGCGGAAGCTGGGCGTGGATATAAATAGCCGAAAGATGTGAAAGCATCAGCGCCCGGGCAAGGCGTTCATCATCCGCCTGGACATGCTCCGCCACCACCACAACCGGCATGGTGGCCGTGATCCCCTGGTTGCCCGATCCGGAATTGCTCATTGCCGGCAGCGTCGCCCCGCCCATTCGGGCGTCCGAGGCCGCGCTGGTGCGAATGACAATATCCGAGCCCAGATCCTGCGCTATCCATCCGCGAGCGCGCTGCTTATTGAGCGTCGCGCCAATGTGCAGCCCCCATTTTCCGCTTAAACCTTCACGGGAGAGCGCATCATTTAATTGTCCGGCAGCCAGGATAAAGCGGATCGCGTCAAACGGCACCTGCTCCACAAACTCAAGGATCTGCGACAGCGTGGCGTTTGAAAGTACCGCCAGCGGGTCGTCATTCCTCTCGTCGGGTTGAGAATCAAGCGTAAAGCGGGTTTCGCCCTGACAGACAATCTCCACCACCCGCGTATGCCCACCGGCGATGGTCACCATCGCCGAGGCCTGTCCGGCGTGAACGCAGGCGCGGGAGTAGAGGATGTCATCGCACGGCTCCTGCAGCTTGACCTGCACCTGGCCGGCGTCCAGCAGCGCTTTGGCACGCACCAGCGCATCGGCAGTGGCATCTTTCAGTACCTCCAGTCCGGCGTGCGCGTTGCCGCCAATGGCCCCCAGTGCCGCCGCAATCGGCAACCCGACCATCCCGGTGCCAGGTACCGTCACGCCAAGGCCATTTTTCATCAGATTCGGTGAAACCCACGCCTCAATCTGTGTGACGTCACCCGGCAGAAGCTCCGCGGCCATCGCACAAGCCAGCGCCAGAGAGATCGGCTCGGTACACCCCAGTGCAGGTTTAACTTCCTCCTGCACCGCCCGAATAAATTGATTCCATAAAGATTGAGTTTGCTCTGACATCGTTACGACCTTGTTTGCCCTTAAGAAAACGCGAGGAAAGGAGAAACACACAGCAGCAGACCGGTGATGATAATGATCACTAGCGACACGCCTTTATATTTGTGCAGCGCCGGCACTTTGTAGACCAGCCACGCCGGAATCAAACACCCCACCATGCCGAAGATGGGGCTGCAAATAGAGGTGAAGCTCAGTACCGGCGCGTTTAACACAATCGCGCTCCATGCCAGCAGAATGGCAAACAGCATGATGCCGCGCTGTACGGTGTTTTCGTTGATTTTCTCTGCCGGCATTTTGCGGCGCAGAATGTTCATCACAATGCCCTGCGTCGCTTCACGAAAGCCCAGGTACACGCCGAAGAACGCGGTCATGACGGCAAAAATATTCAGGATAACGCTGACAATTTTGACCCAGCCGGCACCGTCGCCACTGATAAACTGCGCGGCAATTGCCAGTGCGGAAATATTCTGTTCGTAGGCTTTGACCGCCTCATCATGCCCCATTGCCAGGGTGAACGAGACCGCGTAGAAAAAGACCGTCACGAAGAGGATCGCGAAGGCGATGTTCATCGCCCGCAGCGCTTTATGGCGCGCCACTTCAACCGATTTTTCGCGTGAACGATAGGAGATCACCATCGGGCTTAATGTCTGAATAAACAGAATCGACGTTAAGGTAAACGGCAACGTGATAATCGCGTTTTTAATGAGTAGCCCCACGGGTGGCAGCATGCCCACGTTGGCTAAATGCCAGAGGCCAATCATCGACAACCCGAGCGCCGCCACCACAAATAACTTGGTCAGCACCATCAGGCTGGAGACTTTAAACAGCAGTTTCTCGCCACGGGAGGAGATCGCCACCAGGATGCAGATCAGGAACAGACCGTAGAACGGATTTTCAGAGAGCAGCCCCTCCGTCACGCCGAAGGTGTGTAAATAGGAAGCGCTGTCGTTGGTGATGGCGGTGGAGTAGACGAACATCCAGATAACCAGCATCACGAAATAGAGCGCACCTAATAAGATGCCCCAGTTCTTACCGAGGTAGCCGCTGATGACGCTCGGATAATCTTTGCACTCCGGCGATTCTGCCAGCGTGTTAATAAACAGCCGCTGAAACAGGTACATGGCCGGATAGCCAATCACTGACGAAAGCAGAAACACCCACAGTCCCATCAGCCCCACCTGTACCGGGAGAAAAACAATCCCCGCGCCGATGGCCATTCCGATACTCATGATGACCCAGCCCGTATCGGTGCTGTCGAATTTAATGGCCTCCTGCCACTCGCTTTCACTCATCCCTGCCCGCTTTGCCGCGGGTGAATCGTTCACAATCACACTGCTGTTTGTTGCCGTATCCATAAGGCACTCGCTTATTTTGTAGGGTAACCAGTTGTTTTTATGGGATTCTGACCACCAGCGATAATGAGCCAGACTGCTGCAGGTGTGTGTTATTGGAATGGACAAATCATACGTGGAGAGCGGGAGAAAAAAGTCACAATATTTATAAGGCTTTTCGCAAGCGAGAGAAAAAAATACTCTTAGATGAGGAATAATGGAGGTGATTTTCTAAAAGTGACGCCGATCAAGAAATAAAAAACCCGCGACATGCGCGGGTGTGTCATCAGTTAGCCAGCGCGTTCGCCATATCGGTTTTCACCTGTTTACGCTGCTCCGCTGTCAGAACCTGGCTGACATCAAAGTAGTATTTGACGCGGTAATAGCGGGTCTGCTCTTCAATTTTACTGAACGCGGCAAGCTGGTTTTTCACCGTGCTTTCATCCCATTTCCCGGTCTGGAACATCTCGATCAGCGCACCGTCTTTCACGCCGGTCATCGGGATCTTGCTGACATTTTGTTCCAGCGTCTGGTGCAGCGCGTCGATCTTCTTAATCTGATCGTTGCTCAGCTTGAGGTGTTGCACTAGCGGATCCTGCGCCGGAGAGGGGGCAGCTTCAACGTCAGCGGCCTGTGCGGCAAAACTGCACGCCACCAGCGAGGCAGCAACCAGGGTGATACGGGTCATTTTCATCATCTTACTGTCCTTACATACTGTTTCAGGGAAAAAGCAGGCGCATTGTTTTTCAGAAGCGGATGAAGATGTGTGAGTAATTATATAAACATTTTTGTATGTTCCGCGGACAAAAAAGCCCCCTTAACCAAAGGGGGCCTGTTTCAGACGACGATCACAGTGCCTGGGTAAACGTCCTTGAGATCACGTCCTGCTGCTGCTCGCGCGTCAGCGCATTAAAGCGCACCGCATACCCTGAGACACGAATGGTCAGGTTGGGATAGTTCTCCGGGTGCTCAATCGCCTCCATCAGCATCTCCCGGTTCATGACGTTAACGTTGAGGTGCTGTCCCCCCTCAATGGCCGCTTCGTGGTGGAAATACCCGTCCAGCAGCCCTACAAGGTTGGTTTTGCGCACCCTCTCATCCTTGCCCAGCGCCTGAGGCACGATGGAGAAGGTGTAAGAGATCCCGTCTTTCGCATAGGTAAACGGCAGCTTAGCGACGGAGGTTAACGAGGCCACCGCCCCTTTCCTGTCTCGTCCGTGCATCGGGTTCGCGCCCGGTGCGAATGGCGTACCGCCGCGGCGTCCGTCCGGCGTATTGCCGGTCTTCTGGCCGTAGACCACATTCGACGTAATGGTCAGGATCGACTGGGTCGGCACCGCGTTGCGGTAGGTCGGCAGCGCCTGAATTTTCTTCATAAAGCGTTCCACCAGGTCACAGGCAATGCTGTCCACGCGGTCATCATTGTTACCGTACTGCGGGTAGTCCCCTTCAATCACAAAATCGACCGCCAGGCCGGTATGGTCGCGTACGGGTTTTACCGTGGCATATTTGATGGCGGACAGCGAGTCCGCCGCCACCGACAGCCCGGCGATACCGCAGGCCATGGTGCGATAAACGTCCCGGTCGTGCAGCGCCATCAGTGAGGCTTCGTAGCTGTACTTATCGTGCATGTAATGAATGAGATTCAGCGCGCTAATGTACTGCACCGCCAGCCAGTCCATAAAGTGATCCAGACTCGCCATCACGGTGTCGTAATCCAGCACCTCATCCAACAGCGGCGCGGTTTTCGGCCCGACCTGGATCTTCAGCTTCTCATCCATCCCGCCGTTGATCGCATACAGCAGCGTTTTCACCAGGTTAGCACGGGCGCCAAAGAACTGCATTTGCTTGCCGATCACCATCGGGCTGACGCAGCAGGCAATGGCGTAGTCGTCGCTGTTGAAATCCACGCGCATCAGGTCGTCGTTCTCATACTGCAGCGACGAGGTGTCGATCGACATCTGTGCAGCGTACTTCTTGAATGCGACGGGCAGTTGTTCGGACCACAGGATCGTCAGGTTTGGCTCCGGTGCGGGTCCCATCGTGTGCAGGGTATGCAGGTAACGGAAGCTGTTTTTGGTGACCAGCGTGCGGCCATCCAGCCCCATTCCGCCAATCACTTCGGTGGCCCAGACAGGATCGCCGGAGAAGAGCGTGTCGAACTCCGGAGTACGCAGGAAGCGCACCATGCGGATCTTCATGATGAAATGATCGATCAGTTCCTGCGCCTGGATCTCACTCAGGCGACCCGCCTGCATATCGCGCTCGAGATAAATATCCAGGAACGAGGCCGTGCGTCCCAGCGACATCGCCCCGCCGTTCTGGGATTTCACCGCGGCCAGATAGGCAAAGTAAACCCACTGTACCGCTTCCTGCGCATTCATCGCCGGGCGAGAAATATCGAAGCCATAGTTCGCTGCCATCTGCTGGATCTGCAGCAGTGCGCGTTTGTGTTCCGCCAGCTCTTCACGCAGGCGGATCGTCGCCTCCAGATCTTCACCCCGTTCGAGTTTGCCCTGCAGATCCGCGAACTGGCGCTCACGCTCGTGCACCAGATAGCGGATGCCGTACAGCGCCACGCGACGGTAATCACCGATGATGCGCCCGCGTCCGTAGCCGTCCGGTAGCCCGGTCAGCACGCCTGATTTACGACAGCGCATCATCTCGGGGGAGTAAACGTCAAAGACCCCCTGATTATGGGTTTTGCGCAGTTCGGTAAAGAGATATTCGAACTGCGGATCCATCTCGCGGCCATAGGCTTCGAATGAACTGCGGATCATATTGATCCCGCCGTACGGATGCAGCGCACGTTTGAGCGGCTTATCGGTTTGCAGGCCGACGATCGTCTCCAGCTGCTGGTCAATATAGCCCGGTCCGTGGGCCGTGATGGTGGTGGCAATGTTGGTGTCAAAATCCACCGGCGCATGGGTGGCATTCTCCTGACGAATGCCCACCATTACCTTCTCCCAGAGCGCCGTCGTTGCTGGCGTCGCCTGCGCGAGGAAAGTTTCGTCGCCTTCATAAGGGGTATAGTTATGCTGAATAAAATCGCGCACGTTGACGGTGTCTTTCCATTCTTCACCGCGAAACCCGGCCCATGCGTCGCTGTAAGGGGCAACGCGCGTATCGATTGCTACTTTCATGAATTTCTCGCTCTGTCAGGCATAAGCCGCAGCCGGAATGACCTTCCCAAGACGGAGGGCATCCAGCGCGATCATTTTTTCTTCGTTGGTTGGGATCACCGCGCAGGCCACGCGGGACGAATCGGTGGTGATCACACGCTCACCTGCGCTGCCCGGCAGGGCATTTTTGGCTTCATCGAGGGTGATGCCAAAGACGGCCAGGTGTTCCGCCACCAGGGTGCGGATCAGTCTGGAGTTCTCACCAATCCCGCCGGTGAACACCACACCGTCCAGGCGGTGTAACGACGCCGCGTGCCCGGCAATATGCCGTGCGATACGGTGAACAAAGGTCTGGATCGCCAGCTGTGCCCGCTGATGTCCCTCATGCCAGGCCTTTTCGAGGGCTCGCAGATCGGAGGATATTCCCGAGATCCCCAGCAGGCCGGACTCTTTATTGACGACGCGTTCCAGATCCTCAAATGACTGTCCGGTCTGTTGGGCTATCCAGGCCATGGCGCCGAAATCAACGTCGCCACAGCGGGTTCCCATGATCAGCCCTTCCAGCGGCGTCATGCCCATGGAGGTATCCACGCTCTCACCATTGCGTACCGCGCAGATGGATGCCCCGTTGCCGAGATGGGCAATCACCAGCCCGCTGTCCTCAGGCGAAATCCCGAGCAGGGCATGCGCCTGCCCGGCAACGTAGCGGTGGGACGTCCCGTGGAAGCCATAGCGCCGCACGCCAAGCTCTTCAAAATAGCGGTACGGCAGCCCGTACAGATAGGCCTGCGGGGCCAGCGTCTGGTGGAAGCTGGTGTCAAACACCGCCACCTGCTGTATGCCCGGAAACAGGCGTTCGGCTGCCTCGACGCCGCTTAAGTTGGCGTAGTTATGCAGCGGTGCCAGCGAGGAAACCTGACGGATCTGCTCAATAACCTGTTCCGTGATAAGGGTCGACTCGCTGAAGAGGTCGCCGCCGTGCGCAATACGATGGCCAATCAGGACCACGCTGCTCATCAGGTCACGCTTCTCCAGCTCCAGGGCGATGGCTGCCAGCGCCCCTTCGTAGTCATGGTGAGCCAGTCTGGCTGGCTCACCCCCGTTCACGGAAATAAAGGCTTTTTCAGTGTTAATCCCGTCTGCAATGCCCGTCATCAGGGCATCACAGCTGCTGGCATCGAGTACTGAAAACTTAACAGAGGACGATCCGCAGTTAATAACCAATACAACCGGAAACTCAATCATGGTGTTACTCCGCTCTTCCTGAGCCAGGGTTTAGAACAGTTTGTAGACGATGTTCAGGATGGTCAGCAGGCCCACAACCGTGACGAAGATGTTCTCGGGTCTGCCCTTATATTTCGCCATTGCCGGCGCTTTACGAATGGCATACATCGGCAACAGGCACAGCAGAGAGGCGATGATTGGCGCCCCCATGGCTTCGATAAGGTCGAGAATGTTCGGGTTGGCATAGGCAACGACCCAGGTCGACCCCATGATGAATACCATGCTGATGGTGTTCAGTTTGCCTACGGAGACTTTCTTCTTATCGCCCTTATAACCGAACTTCAGGATCAGGCCGTTCAGCCCTTCCAGCGTGCCCAGATAGTGGCCGAAGAAGGATTTGAAGATAGCGACCAGCGCAATGATGGAGGCACCGTATTCCAGCACCGTGGCAAACGTTGATTTAGTGCCTGACATGGTCGCAAAGTGGTTCGCCAGGTAAGAGAGCACGGGAATATTCTGCGCTTTGGCATCGGCCATGTTCTGCGGCGAGAGCGTGAACAGGCAGCTAAAGGCGAAGAACATCACCACCGCGACCATCAGCAAGCTGGCGCGACCGATGATTTTGGAACATTTCTGCTCGGTAAACGCTTTACCGAACTCGGGTTCATACTCTTCACGTTTCGAGACCACAAACGAGGAGACGATAGGCGAGAAGTTGAAGGAGAAGACCATGATGGAGATCCCCAGCCAGACCGTCACCAGAATGCCGTCATGCCCGGTAAACGCAATATCACTCAGATTGACCTGGTCAATCACCGACGAGTTCCAGTAAGGGATCAGCGACAGGGAAATCAGCACCAGGCTGGCGATAAACGGGAACACCAGGAAGCTCATCACCTTCACCATCAGGTCTTTACCAAACCAGATAACAAAGGCCATCAGCAGCAGCAGGAACAGCGCCACCACGCCGCGGTTAAGCGCGGGCAGCTGGAGCTGGTTTTCCCAGAAGGTCATAAAGGTGTTCGTAATGGTGACGCCGTAAATCCACAGCAGCGGGCAAATGGCGAAGAAGTAGAGGAACGTAATCACCACCCCACCGGTCTTACCAAAATGCTCTTCCACCGTTTCGGTGATGTTGCCAGACACGTTACTGCCGGACAGACACAGGCGTGCCAGCGCCCGGTGGCAATAAAACGCAATCGGGAAAGCGAGAACCAGCATCAGCAGGATAGGAATCAAGCCGCCGAATCCTGCGCGAATCGGGAAGAACAGCACACCTGCGCCAATGGCGGTTCCAAACAGGCCAAGCGTCCAGGTGGTATCAGACTTACGCCAGGAGGACGTTTTTGTCTGGCCAACGATAATGCTTTCTGTGTTGCTCATAGGTCATCCTTTATGCGTCAACGAAGCCGGTAATTTGGGATACGCGGGAGAGATCGATATTGCCGCCGGAAATAATGCAGACGGTTTTACGACCCTGAATATAGTGATCAAGCTTGCCGCTTAATAACGCCGCACAGGCCAGTGCGCCAGCACCTTCTGTAACCACTTTATTTCGCTGAATGAGGGCAATCATGCTGTTACGAATTTCGTCTTCGCTGACCAGCACAATGTCATCGACTAATTCACGAACAATCTCGAAGGTTAATTTACCCGGGCGAGACACATCACATCCGTCGGCTAGTGTACCGGTAACGCGGTGGTTAATGATTTCTCCTGCCTGATACGATGCGGCCATTCCATGTACGTTTTCAGACTGCACGCCGATAATATTAATGGTCGGGTTGATGGATTTAATGGCCGTTGCAATTCCGGCAATTAAACCGCCACCGCCGATGGGTACAATCACGTTATCCACATCATACAAATCTTCGAGAATTTCCAGGCCAATGGTGCCCTGGCCGGCAATCACTTTCGGATCGTCATACGGCGGGATAAAAATGCGCCCTTCCAGCTCCACGATTTCGCTGACTTTGGCGATGGTGTCGTTGAAGTTTTCGCCGTGCAGCACCACTTCAGCCGAGTAGTCACGGGTGGCGGCGACTTTAGATTTCGGCGCGCCCATCGGCATGACCACTTTGCCGTCGATACCGAGCATTGCACAGGAGAGCGACACGCCCTGCGCGTGGTTGCCTGCAGAACAGGCGACCACGCCTTTACGTTTTTCAGCTTCGGTCAGCGAACTTAATTTATTAAACGCACCGCGGATCTTGAAGGAGCCAGTACGCTGCATATTTTCAAACTTCAGGAATATCTCACCTTTACAGCGTTCGCTGAGATAATTTGAGCGCGGCATGCCGGTTTTATATATTTTGCCTGCCAGTCGTTTTCTGGCGTCCTGAATATCTTCAATGGTCACCGGGAGATCGTAGGTAATATGCATAATATCCTCGTTATAATAATTCATTTTCTTCAGGCAAAGTCAGGGTATCAGAGCACGGATAAAATAAGCTCTGGGTGTTTTTAAACAGGTTAACGCGTTATCAGAGGGTTATTTAATCATCGTCGTCTTTCACTGGTCAGTGACGCGTATTGTTTTGCCAGTTCGACTAATACTGACGCCGATTTCTTAATTCTGTAATTTTTTGACCACACCGCGGCATAACGCGCTATGGGTAATTCATCTTCCACCGGCAGTACAATAAACTGGTCGGAACCGAATGGCGCAATCATGTCGCGGGGAATAACCGTCAGGTAATCGGCATTCAGGACAAGGTTATAAATGGTCACGACGGAATCGGTCTGGACGATGTTTTCAATGCTGATGTGATTGTCTTGCAGGGTGGTCAGAAGTTCTTTGTAGTAGCCCATATCGGTTTGCGGCATCACCCACTGTTCATCCGTGAGTGATGCCAGTGTAGTCGAGCCGGTGCACGTTCGTGATTTGTTGGCTACCAGGACAAACTCAGACTCAAACAGCGGCTCGACATGAAGATCCTGCAGCAGCATTTCATCACTTAATGTGCCGATGGCAAAATCCAGCCGACCGTCGCGAATGGCCGGCAGGAAAGAGGACAGCTGAGCTTCGTACATCGAGACGCGCGCTTTCGGGAACACTTCCTTGAATTTTTTGATCATTTCGGACAGGAAGGTGAAGCCAATGAGCGACGGGTAACCAAAGGAGACATCCATGACGGTACTGAAACTGAGGCTGTTGATCTCGCTCACCATGTTTTTCATCTCACGGGTGATCGACTCAGAATACGAGAGTAATACCTGGCCTGCCGCAGTCAGTTTAACGCCGGTGTTTTTGCGCACCATGACTTCAACGCCAAAGTAAGATTCGATATCGCTGATAATTTTGCTGACGGCAGGTTGCGTCAGGCCCAGTTGTCTTGCAGCAGAACCAATGGAGCCACTTTTAATGACTTCCTGAAATACCACGAGGTGCTGTGTTTTCGGTAGAATAATAGTGTTCATAATATTCTGCGCTTATTTCCCTATGACGGGGTGGATTCTACTCAATATGGCTGACGGGGGTATGTGCTGTTACTCACAATTTGCTTTTTCACACCCTTAATCAGCATAACGATAATCCATTAAAACACTTTATTATCAATAAGTTACATTAAAATAAATACGCCATAACGCTGATATTGATCAACAAAAAGAGCAGTAATAAATTTATTTTATGGCGATAACACAGGTAAATTTTTCGGCGCTAAAAAAATCGATAAAGACTATCTTTCAGGCAATTAAAGATTAATAAATAACCGTAATTCGTTTAAAACATTCTTTCAATTTATCAAATTTGTCTGGGGTGATTTTGCTGACTTTCGGGAAACAGTGGAATGCATCACACATTCATGAGCTAAATGTTTTTGAATTCAATATACATATATCAAATAAGAAAACATTCACGATCATAAAAGCAACATTCATAACAAATTAACAATACTGCATAATCAGGATTTTTTAGCGTGAAATTTTGTGATTACGATCGCCAGCAGATGCGAAAAAGACACTGAAGGGGTGAAAGCAGTGAAATGTGCTTAATGTCGCAAATATGATAATTGATGTCGTGTGAGCGATGCATCGGGTGGCACTTGCTTGCAATTTGCAAGGCCGATAAAAACAAAAACCCCGCCGAAGCGGGATTTTATAAAAAGTTGAAGCTGGCCGATAAGCCTCGTTCTTTCATAGAAAGCGGAGTGGACAGTCATTCATCTCGTTTAGCGCAGATAGCAAAAACCCCGCCGAAGCGGGGTTGTGTAAAAAGTTGAAGCTGGCCGATAAGCCGCGTTCTTTCATAGAAAGCGGAGTGGACAGTCATTCATCTCGTTTAGCGCAGATAGCAAAAACCCCGCCGAAGCGGGGTTTTGTAAAAAGTTGAAGCTGACCGATAAGCCGCGTTCTTTCATAGAAAGCGGAGTGGACAGTCATTCATCTCGTTTAGCGCAGACAGCAAAAACCCCGCCGAAGCGGGGTTTTGTAAGAGTTGAAGCTGACCGATAAGCCGGGTTCTGTCGTGGACAGTCATTCATCTAGGCCAGCAATCGCTCACTGGCTCAAGCAGCCTACCCGGGTTCAGTACGGGCCGTACCATGTGAACCCCTATTTGGCCTTGCTCCGGGTGGAGTTTACCGTGCCACGGACTGTTGCCAGCCGCGCGGTGCGCTCTTACCGCACCCTTTCACCCTTACCTGATCCCGCTTGCGCGGGCCATCGGCGGTTTGCTCTCTGTTGCACTGGTCGTGGGTTTCCCCCCCAGGCGTTACCTGGCACCCTGCCCTATGGAGCCCGGACTTTCCTCCCCTCCGCCCGTCTCCCCCCGAAAGGGGACGACGACGAAGCGGCGACTGTCTGGTCAGCTTCGGCGCGCAGTATAGAGGGTTTGTGCCCCGCTGTCACCCTTGGGCGTGCATCCCTATCTGCAAAGTGGCGGCGATATTGCGCGAGGCGCGGTAAATATTGTCAAACGCCCCACGGTAAGCCTCTTCCAGCGACTCGACGCGGCTCAGCACGCTGAACACCGCGTCGATGCCATACTGATGCACGACCCCCACATCCCGGGTCAGACTGCCGGCAATGCCGATCACCGGCTTATGGTATTTTTTGGCGATACGGGCGATACCGACGGGCACTTTGCCCTGAATGCTCTGGCTGTCAATGCGCCCTTCGCCCGTCAGTACCAGCGTGCAGTCGTGAATATGTTCTTCGAGGTTAAGTGCCTGGGTGACAATCTCAATACCGCTCTTCAGTTCCGCGCCGAGGAAGGCCATCAGGGCCGCCCCCATGCCCCCCGCGGCACCCGCACCGGGAACCTGTTTCACGTCAATTCGCAGAGATTTTTTTATCACATCGGCATAGTGGCTGAGGTTAGCGTCGAGAGTGAGGATCATCTCCTCTGTCGCCCCTTTTTGCGGGCCAAAGATACGGGAAGCGCCTCTCTCGCCAACCAGCGGATTCGTGACGTCGCACGCGACGTGGATTGTGCAATCTTTTAGCCTGGCGTCGAGGCCGGAGAGATCGACGCTGTTGAGCGCCATCAGGCTGCCGCCGCCATAACCCATTTCAGTGCCGTTGGCGTCGCGGAGCGTGGCCCCCAGCGCCTGCATCATTCCGGCGCCGCCGTCGTTGGTGGCACTGCCGCCAATGCCGATAATGAGATGTCGGGCACCTTTATCCAGCGCGCTGAGAATAAGCTCCCCGGTACCCCGGGACGTGGTGACGAGCGGGTTACGTTGGGTGGCCGGGACCAGTGCCAGACCGCTGGCTGCGGCCATCTCAATAAATGCCGTGCGGCCGTCGCCGGACATGCCCCAGCGGGCGTTTACCTGTTCACCCAACGGGCCCGTGACCCTGGCATGCTGTTCTGTGCCCTGGGTGGCGGCGATCAACGCGTCAACCGTACCTTCCCCGCCGTCGGCAACCGGCACCGAAACATAAAGTGCGTCGGGGAAAATTTCCCGAAATCCTTTTTCAATCGCCTGAGCAACCCCGGAGGCAGAAAGGCTTTCTTTCCAGGAATCTGGCGCGATTACGATTTTCATAGTTGTCGCCTGTTACCGCACTCGGCAAAAATAGCGGACGCGTTCCCGCGTCCGTTTTTATTAGCGAGAGACTTCCACCTTCGCCAGTTTTTCGTAGTAGCACGCAATCGCGCTGTGGTCGGCAGTGCCCAGACCATCCGCTCGCAGGGCCTGCATCATCTCCATGACGGCGGCGGTCAGCGGCAGCTGCGCGCCCACGCCGTGGGAGGTATCCAGGGCATTCGCCAGATCTTTAATGTGCAGGTCGATTCTGAAACCGGGCTTGAAGTTACGATCCATCACCATGGGCGCTTTGGCATCCAGCACGGTGCTGCCCGCCAGGCCGCCACGGATCGCCTGATACACCAGATCAGGGTTAACGCCCGCTTTGGTGGCCAGCGTCAGCGCTTCCGACATTGCGGCAATGTTCAGCGCCACAATCACCTGGTTTGCCAGCTTGGTGACGTTACCCGCCCCGATATCGCCGGTATGCACCACGGATCCCGCCATGGCTTTCATCAGGTCGTAGTATTTGTCGAAAACAGCTTTGTCGCCGCCAACCATCACCGACAGGGTGCCGTCGATGGCTTTGGGCTCTCCGCCGCTGACCGGGGCATCCAGCATATCGACGCCCTTCGCGTTTAGCGCCTCACTGATTTCACGGCTTGCCAGCGGCGCGATAGAACTCATGTCAATTACCACCAGGCCGGGTTTGGCACCGTCAATGATGCCGTTCTCCCCCAGGGCCACCTCTTTCACATGCGGGGAGTTTGGCAGCATGGTGATAATGACATCACACTGCTCAGCAATCGCTTTGGCGTTTGCTGCGGTTTCTGCACCAGCGGCAATCACCTCGGCCACGGCTTGCGGATTATGGTCTGCAACCACCAGGGAGTAACCTGCTTTGATGAGGTTTTTACTCATGGGTTTACCCATGATCCCAAGGCCAATAAAACCCACTTTCAGCGTCATAATTCGTTTCCTCAATGATGGTTATTTTTTAAAGGCGTCCGCTAACTTCTGCGTGGCCGAGCGGAATACGCCGAGGTCGCTACCGACGGCAACGAAGGTCGCGCCCCACTCCAGATAGCGGCGGGCATCAGCCTCAACCGGCGCCAGAATGCCGCACGGTTTGCCGTGCGTGTTGGCACGGGCAAAGATGTGCTGAATAGCGCGCTGCACCCTCCGGATGACTCGCATTGCCCAGATGGCCGAATGCCGCAGCAAGATCGCTTGGGCCAACGAAGATGCCATCCACACCGTCGGTGGCAGCGATAGCGTCGACGTTATCGACCCCCTGCTGGCTCTCAATCTGTACCAGGATGGTGATGTTGCTGTTGGACTGTGTGAAGTAGTCCGGGACGGTGCCAAACATGTTGGCACGATGGGAAACGGAGACCCCGCGGATCCCTTCCGGCGGATAACGTGTTGACGCCACGGCCTGCACCGCCTCCTCTTCCGTTTCCACAAACGGGATCAGGAAGTTGTAGAACCCAATATCCAGCAGACGTTTGATGATTACCGGCTCGTTGGTCGGGACGCGAACCACCGGCGCGCTATGGCTCCCTTTGAGCGCCATTAACTGCGGAATAAAGGTGCTGATATCGTTCGGCGCATGTTCGCCGTCCAGCACCAGCCAGTCGAAACCGGCCAGGCCCAGGACTTCGGTGCTGATGGGGCTTGCCAGCGCGGACCAGCAGCCAATCTGGATCTGGTGCGCCGCGAGGGCCGCTTTAAACTTATTCGGGAAGATATCATTATTCATCACGTTTACCTTTTTAATTCCGCAGTCTTATTCAGGTTCATATTTATATTTTCAGACGCAGCGTCAGCGTTATATTTATTTCCTGACTTAATTTAGGCGTTATAAAATCGTCATTCAGTATAATCCTCACGTCATGACAGCACATTGTTTTAATGCTCAAGCATTGCGGCGTGTTTTGATAATATTTTGAGCATATGCACAACGTGATGGGCGCTGATGCACAGAATCAGGCATTGCTGGCCGGGTGGCATCTGCGCCGGTTTTAAGGAGCGATCGGGATCACATTTTGATATCTCGTCTCCTGACATTCTTTATTGACTCAAGCCGCGTCTTTATTTCTGCGATAAGAAAATAAACATCCCCTGGCTGCATTTACTATCAGACATTTTGCTGGAGAATATTGAACAATGGCCGACATTGAAATTCGACAAGCGTCGCCGACGGCGTTCTATATCAAAGTTCACGACACGGATAATGTGGCGATAATTGTTAACGACAACGGTCTAAAAGCGGGTACCCGTTTCCCGGATGGGCTGGAGCTGACTGAACATATTCCGCAGGGGCATAAAGTCGCTCTGGTGGATATCCCGGCCCACGGTGAAATCGTGCGGTATGGCGAAGTTATCGGGTATGCGGTTCGCGCTATTCCTCAGGGGAGCTGGATTGAGGAGTCGCTGGTTGAGCTACCCGAAGCGCCGCCGCTGAACACGCTCCCCCTGGCCACCCGGGTTCCTGAGCCACTGCCCCCACTGGAAGGGTACACATTCGAAGGGTACAGGAATGCGGACGGCAGCGTAGGCACCAAGAATCTGCTCGGTATCACCACCAGCGTGCACTGTGTGGCAGGCGTGGTGGATTACGTGGTGAAAATCATTGAGCGCGACCTGCTGCCGAAATACCCGAATGTCGACGGCGTGGTAGGTCTGAACCATCTGTACGGCTGCGGCGTGGCCATCAATGCTCCGGCGGCCGTGGTACCGATTCGTACCATCCATAACATCGCGCTGAACCCGAATTTCGGTGGCGAAGTGATGGTCATTGGTCTCGGTTGCGAAAAGCTGCAGCCAGAGCGTCTGCTGCAGGGCACCGAAGATGTGAATGCCATTCCGGTCGACGAGGCCAGCATAGTTCGTTTACAGGATGCGCATCACGTCGGATTCCGTTCAATGGTTGACGATATCCTTCAGGTGGCGGAGCGCCATCTGGAAAAACTGAACCAGCGCCAGCGCGAGACCTGCCCGGCGTCAGAGCTAGTGATAGGCACCCAGTGCGGCGGCAGCGATGCGTTTTCAGGCGTCACGGCGAACCCGGCGGTGGGCTATGCCTCGGATCTGTTTGTCCGCTGTGGCGCCACGGTGATGTTCTCCGAAGTGACCGAAGTGCGTGATGCCATCCATTTGCTCACCCCACGCGCCATCAATGAAGAGGTGGGCAAACGCCTGCTTGAGGAGATGGCCTGGTACGATAACTATCTCGACATGGGACAAACCGATCGCAGCGCCAACCCCTCTCCGGGCAATAAAAAGGGCGGTCTGGCGAACGTGGTGGAAAAAGCCCTCGGCTCGATTGCCAAATCCGGCCAGAGCGCCATTGTTGAAGTGCTCTCCCCGGGCCAGCGCCCCACCAGACGCGGCCTGATTTACGCCGCGACCCCTGCCAGCGACTTCGTCTGTGGCACACAGCAGGTGGCATCCGGCATTACGGTACAGGTCTTTACCACCGGGCGCGGCACGCCGTACGGGCTGATGGCGGTACCGGTGATTAAAATGGCCACCCGTACCGAGCTGGCAAACCGCTGGTATGATCTAATGGACATCAACGCGGGCACCATTGCCACTGGCGAAGAGAGTATTGAGGATGTCGGCTGGAAGCTGTTCCACTTCATTCTGGACGTGGCAAGCGGCCGTAAGAAGACGTTCTCCGATCAATGGGGATTACATAACCAGCTGGCGGTGTTTAACCCGGCACCGGTGACGTGACCGTTCTCCCCCTCTCCCGAAGAGAGGGGGCAACTTATCCCTTCACCAACACCACATCTATTCCGCTCTTACGCAGCCCTTCCAGGCTCTCAGGCGGAATCCCTTCATCGACTATAATCATATCGATTCTCTGGGTATCGATGATTTTATGCAGGCTCGAACGGTTAAATTTGCTGGAGTCAGTGACCACGATAATACGCTCTGCCACCTCGCACATCCGCCGGTTCAGTCGGGCTTCATCTTCATTGTGGGTACTGACGCCGCGATCGAGGTCGATGGCATCGACCCCCAGAAAAAGCAGATCAAAGTGGTAATTCTGTAAGGACTGCTCTGCCTGGTCGCCGTAAAAGGATTGCGACTGGCGGCGCAAGTGCCCACCGGTCATCAGCAGCTCCACCCCTTCCGCTTCCAGTAATGCATTCGCCACGTTCATTCCGTTGGTCATGGCAATCACATCCGTGTGCTGACGCAGCATACGGGCGATTTCAAACGTCGTGGTTCCGGAATCCAGAATGATGCGATGACCCGGCTTCACCAGCGCGGCGGCCGCCTGCGCGATACTGCGCTTAACTGCAGTATTGAGCGAACTTTTGTCCTCCACGGAGGGTTCAGTGCCAGGCGCATTGCCTTCACAAATCAGCGCTCCGCCATAAGCACGAACGGCAATGCCCTGCTTCTCAAGAAACGCCAGGTCGTTACGGATCGTCACCGTGGAAACGCCATATAAATGAGAAAGATCGTTAACCTGCACGCTTCCCTGTGCCCGCAACCGCTGAATGATCTGCTCTCGCCTTTCACTGGTGCCGGTGACGCGCTTCTCCGCGGATGAATCGGTGCTGCTCATGCGAGCTCCTTAATAAATGGTCTTTCGTTTCATTTCGTTTTGTCTATTAACGCCTTTCTTTTATGGGAATGCAAGCCCTGCCTGCTTCCAGTCAGCGCACTCTCTCGTCGCTGAAACCTTTCATTATGTTTCTTTTGTGAAACAGATCGGAAAACTATTATCTTTCGTTTTATTTTTATACCACCATGATGCAGGATTAAATGAAACAAAACGAAAGATGAAAACCATCACCATCCGAAATGGAGAGGAAAGTGAAACATCTGACAGAAATGGTGGAACAACATAAACGGGGGAATGCGAACGGGATTTATGCCGTTTGTTCCGCACATCCACTGGTACTTGAAGCCGCAATTCGTTACGCCCAACTGCATCACACGCCGCTGCTGATTGAAGCCACCTCTAATCAGGTGGATCAATTTGGCGGTTACACCGGTATGACGCCCGCCGATTTTCACGGGTTCGTCTGTAAGCTCGCGGAATCCCTTGGTTTCCCGACATCGCAACTGATCCTCGGCGGCGATCATTTAGGGCCAAACCGCTGGCAAAACCTGCCTGCCCGGCAGGCGATGGCGAATGCCGAAGATCTGATCAGAAGCTATGTCGCTGCCGGGTTTAAAAAGATCCACCTCGACTGCAGCATGTCCTGTGAAGACGATCCGGTTCCGTTAACCGACGCCATCGTTGCCGAACGCGCGGCACGCCTGGCGAAAATTGCGGAGAAAACCAGCCTGGCGCACGCTGATGTCGCTGACCTGGTCTATGTCATCGGTACGGAAGTGCCGGTTCCGGGCGGCGCGCATGAAACGCTCACCGAGCTTGCCGTCACGACCCCTGAAGCCGCGCGTGCCACCCTTGAAGCTCACCGCCACGCGTTCGAGAAAGAAGGGTTAAGCGACATCTGGCCACGCATTATTGGCCTGGTGGTTCAGCCTGGCGTTGAGTTTGACCACGCACATGTGTGTGACTATCAACCGCAAAACGCCGTCGCCCTGAGCCATATGGTTGAAGCTTACGACACGCTGATATTTGAAGCGCACTCTACCGACTACCAGACACCGCAGGCGCTGCGCCAGCTGGTGAAAGATCACTTCGCCATCCTCAAAGTTGGCCCGGCACTGACCTTTGCCCTGCGTGAAGCGTTGTTCTCGCTGGCCGCCATTGAAGAAGAGTTGCTGCCTGCAAAAGCCTGTTCGGGCCTGCGTCATGTCCTGGAAAACGTGATGCTCGATCGCCCCGAATACTGGCAAAGCCATTATCACGGTGATGGCAATGCGCGACGCCTGGCACGCGGATATAGCTACTCCGATCGGGTGCGCTATTACTGGCCGGACAGCCAGATTGACGAAGCCTTTGCGCGACTGGTACGCAACCTGGCAGACGAACCGATCCCGCTGCCGCTGATCAGCCAGTACCTGCCGTTGCAGTACAGCAAAGTTCGCGAGGGTGCTCTCAAGTCGACACCACGGGACCTCATCCTCGACCACATTCAGGACATACTCCAGCAGTACCATGCCGCCTGCGAAGGCGTAACGACTCAAAACGCATAATTAAAAAGAGGAAAGCGCTATGCCAAACATTGTCTTATGCCGCATCGATGAACGCCTGATCCACGGTCAGGTAGGTGTGCAATGGGTTGGGTTTGCGGGGGCCAACCTGGTGCTGGTCGCTAATGATGAAGTCGCTGAGGATCCGGTTCAACAAAACCTGATGGAGATGGTGCTCGCAGAAGGGATCGCCGTGCGTTTCTGGTCGCTGCAAAAAGTGATCGACAACATTCATCGCGCTGCCGAGCGCCAGAAAATTCTGCTGGTCTGCAAATCACCCGCGGATTTTCTGACGCTGGTCGAAGGCGGCGTGCCCATCACCCGTATCAACGTAGGAAACCTGCATTACGCCAGTGGCAAAAAACAAATTGCCAAAACGGTCTCTGTCGATGCGAACGATATTGCCGCATTTAACGGCCTGAAAGCCGCCGGAGTGGAATGCTTCGTTCAGGGTGTTCCGACTGAGACTGCTTTGGATCTCTTTAAACTGCTCTGAGGGATTCACAATGGAAATTAGTCTCTTGCAGGCATTCGCGCTGGGCATTCTCGCCTTTATCGCGGGCCTGGATATGTTTAACGGGTTAACACACATGCACCGCCCGGTGGTGCTCGGGCCGCTGGTTGGCCTCATTCTGGGCGATCTGCACACCGGTATTTTAACGGGCGGTACGCTGGAGCTGGTTTGGATGGGGCTGGCTCCGCTGGCCGGCGCGCAACCGCCAAACGTCATTATCGGCACGATTGTCGGCACCACGTTTGCGATCAGCACCGGTGTGAAGCCGGATGTCGCCGTTGGGGTCGCCGTCCCGTTTGCGGTTGCGGTACAGATGGGGATCACTTTCCTGTTCTCCGTCATGTCCGGAGTGATGTCCCGCTGTGACCGCATGGCAGCCAATGCGGACACGAACGGCATCGAAAGGGTCAACTATCTGGCACTGCTGGCGCTCGGTATCTTCTATTTTCTGTGTGCCTTCCTGCCGATCTACTTTGGCGCTGAACACGCGAAAACCGCCATTGATGTGCTGCCGGAACGTCTGATTGATGGCCTCGGCGTCGCCGGCGGCATCATGCCCGCGATTGGCTTCGCCGTACTGCTGAAAATCATGATGAAAAACGTCTATATCCCTTACTTTATCATCGGCTTTGTTGCCGCAGCCTGGTTGAAACTGCCGGTGCTGGCGATTGCCGCGGCCGCGCTGGCAATGGCGCTGATTGACCTGATGCGTAAATCGCCTGAACCGGCGACACCTGCAGCCCAGAAAGAGGAATTCGAAGATGGCATCTAATCAAACTACGCTGCCTGGCGTTTCTGAACACGAAGAGACGCTGCTCACGGGCGTGAATGAAAACGTCTATGAAGATCAACATATTGGTGCCGAGCTGACGAAAAAGGATATTAACCGTGTCGCCTGGCGTTCGATGCTGCTGCAGGCCTCGTTTAACTATGAACGTATGCAGGCTTCCGGCTGGCTGTATGGCCTGCTGCCCGCGCTGAAAAAGATCCATACCAACAAGCGGGATCTGGCCCGCGCCATGAAAGGCCATATGGGCTTCTTCAATACGCATCCATTTCTGGTGACATTTGTCATTGGCATCATCCTGGCGATGGAGCGCTCCAAGCAGGATGTCAACAGTATCCAGAGCACCAAGATCGCCGTGGGGGCACCGCTTGGCGGCATTGGCGATGCCATGTTCTGGCTTACGCTATTGCCAATTTGCGGCGGGATCGGCGCAAGCCTTGCCCTGCAAGGCTCCATACTGGGTGCGGTGGTCTTTATTGTGCTGTTTAACGTAGTGCATCTTGGCCTGCGTTTTGGCCTGGCACATTACGCCTACCGGATGGGTGTGGCAGCCATCCCGCTGATTAAAGCCAATACCAAAAAGGTCGGCCACGCGGCTTCCATCGTGGGGATGACGGTCATTGGCGCGCTGGTGGCAACCTACGTACGTCTCAACACCACGCTTGAAATCAAGGCCGGGGATGCGGTGGTCAAGCTGCAAGCCGATGTTATCGACAAACTGATGCCCGCTTTCCTGCCGCTGGTCTATACCCTGACCATGTTCTGGCTGGTTCGTCGCGGCTGGACCCCACTGCGCCTGATCGGTATCACCGTTGTGCTGGGGGTTGTCGGTAAGTTCTGTCACTTCCTGTAAAGCAAAGAGGTCGCAATGTTAGGCATTATTTTGACGGGTCACGGCGGGTTTGCCAGCGGGCTTGAACAGGCGATGAAACAAATCCTCGGCGAGCAGCCGCAGTTTATCGCCATCGATTTTCCTGAAAGCTCCACCACCGCGCGGCTGACCGCGCAGCTTGAACAGGCAGTCAGTGAACTGGACGGGCAGCACGATATTGTGTTTCTCACCGATCTGCTCGGGGGGACGCCGTTCCGGGTGGCATCAACACTCGCCATGAAAAGACCCGGCAGCGAAGTGATTACCGGTACAAACCTGCAGCTGTTGCTTGAGATGGTGCTGGAGCGCGACGGGTTAAGCAGCGAAGCCTTTCGTCTGCAGGCCCTGGAATGCGGGCATCGCGGCCTGACCAGCCTGGTGGATGAGCTGGGGCGCTGTCGTGAGGAAGCCCCCGCTGAGGAAGGGATATGAGCCAGGTACTGCGCGCGCGTCGGCTGCTGACCGAGCGGGGCTGGCTGGACGATCACCAGCTACGCATGGAGAGCGGAATTATCACCGCCATCGAGCCGATCCCAGCTGGCGTGCATGCCCGGGATGCCGACCAGCTTTGCCCGGCGTATATCGATACCCACGTTCACGGTGGCGCGGGTGTGGACGTGATGGATGATGCCCCAGAGGTGCTGGACACGCTGGCGATGCATAAAGCGCGTGAAGGCACAGGGGCTTTTTTACCGACGACCGTCACCGCACCGCTGGAGACTGTCCACCGGGCGCTCGCACGCATCGCCCGGCGCTGTATGTCCGGGGGTCCTGGCGCGCAGATACTGGGCAGCTATCTTGAAGGTCCCTACTTTACGCCACAGAACAAAGGAGCACATCCGCCAGCGCTGTTTCGTGAGCTGGATGTCAGCGAACTGGACTCGCTGATAGAAGTATCGCAACACACCCTCAGGGTTGTCGCTCTGGCACCGGAGAAACCCGGTGCGTTGCAGGCCATTCGCCACCTTAAGCAGCGTGGGATACGGGTCATGCTCGGCCACAGCGCCGCGACGTACGATCAAACGCTTGCCGCTTTTGAGGCGGGCGCTGATGGGCTGGTGCACTGTTATAACGGCATGACCGGGCTCCATCATCGTGAACCCGGTATGGTCGGTGCAGGTTTGACGGACCCGCGGGCATGGATGGAACTGATTGCCGACGGGCATCACGTTCACCCGGGCGCTTTGCGGCTGTGCGCCTGCTGCGCCAAAGAGCGGATCGTTCTGATTACCGATGCCATGCAGGCCGCAGGGATGCCCGACGGACGTTACAGGCTGTGTGGCGACGAGGTCAACATGCACGGTGGGGTGGTACGCACCGCTTCCGGTGGGCTTGCAGGCAGTACGCTGTCTCTCGATGCCGCCGTGCGCAATATGGTGGCGCAGGCGGGAATAACGCCAGCAGATGCGATCCATATGGCCTCGCTGCACCCTGCCCGATTGCTGGGTATTGATCACCAGCTCGGTTCCTTAAAACCGGGCAAGCGTGCCAATATGATTGCGCTGGATGAAGGTTTCCACCTTCAGCAGATCTGGATCCAGGGTTTGGCTCTCCCCCTTTAGACCTTTCATTGTCCCGTTATTGGGCCTTGCGGCAAGCGATCGCAAGGTCTTTCTTTTCCTTTCCTTAATCATTGCCTTTTCTTTGCCGATCACACTTTTCGTTTTATTTCTTTTCTTCCATTGAACTTTCGATTTCTTTTCTATAGATTTTATTTAACTGCTTAAGTGAACAAGTGAAACGAAACGAAAGATAGCGACACGTTTGCCAGCGTCTGATGTGGAATTCACACGACTAAGGACTGAGTTATGTCAGAAACCAACACTACCGCCACCACCGGCACATGGACCGAAGAAGAGATCCGCCAGCAACCCGCCAGCTGGATCCGCTCACTCAACAATATCGATAACCTGCGCGCGTCGATCGATAACTTCCTGGCGCCGCTGCTGCGCAAGCACGAGCTGCGGATCGTGTTGACGGGGGCAGGCACCTCGGCCTTTATCGGCGACATCATTTCGCCCTGGCTCGCCAGCCACACCGGGAAAAACATTACCGCCGTACCGACGACCGATCTGGTCACGAATCCGATGGACTACCTGAACGCCGCACACCCGCTGCTGCTGGTGTCGTTTGCCCGCTCCGGCAATAGTCCGGAAAGCGTAGCCGCCGTTGAACTGGCAAACCAGTGTGTGCCGGAGTGCTACCACCTGTCGATCACCTGTAATGAGGCGGGAAGCCTTTATCAGACTGCGGTAAACAGCGATAACGCGTATGCGCTGCTGATGCCTGCCGAAACACACGATCGCGGGTTCGCGATGACCAGCAGCATTACCACCATGATGGCAAGCTGCCTGGCAGTCTTCGCCCCGGAGACGATCAACAGCCATACCTTCCGCGATGTGGCCGATCGCTGCCAGACGATCCTCACGTCACTGGGCGATTTCAGCCAGAGCGTCTTTGGCAACGATCCGTGGAAAAGGATCGTCTATCTGGGAAGCGGGGGTCTGCAGGGAGCCGCTCGTGAATCGGCGCTGAAGGTGCTGGAGCTGACGGCAGGCAAGCTGGCGGCGTTCTACGATTCCCCAACCGGTTTCCGTCATGGCCCCAAATCGCTGGTGGATCGCGAAACGCTGGTGGTGGTGTTTGTCTCCAGCCACCCCTATACGCGGCAGTACGATCTGGATCTGCTTGCTGAGCTGCGCCGCGATCGTCAGGCCATGCGCGTGGTGGCCATTGCCGCCGAAACCGATCCGGTCGTTGAGGCTGGCCCGCATATCCTGCTGCCCCCTGCCCGCACGTTTATCGATATGGAGCAGGCCTTCTGCTTCCTGATGTACGCCCAGGTCTTTGCCCTGTCTCAGTCACTTCGTGTGGGCAATACCCCGGATACACCGTCCGCCAGCGGCACGGTTAACCGTGTCGTGCAGGGCGTCGTTATTCATCCGTGGCAGGCTTAAGAGGATCCGATCATGAGTATTATTTCGACAAAATATCTTCTGCTGGACGCCCAGGCGAAAGGCTACGCCGTACCGGCGTTCAACATCCATAACGCGGAGACGATCCAGGCGATCCTCGAAGTGTGTAGTGAAATGCGATCGCCGGTGATCCTCGCGGGCACGCCGGGCACCTTTAAGCACATTGCACTGGAAGAGATCTACGCCCTGTGCAGCGCGTACTCCACCACTTACGACATGCCGCTGGCGCTGCACCTCGATCATCACGAATCGCTCGACGACATTCGTCGCAAAGTTAACGCGGGTGTGCGCAGCGCGAT
Source organism: Enterobacter sp. SORGH_AS_0287 (assembly GCF_031453695.1). Classification (NCBI taxonomy): domain Bacteria; kingdom Pseudomonadati; phylum Pseudomonadota; class Gammaproteobacteria; order Enterobacterales; family Enterobacteriaceae; genus Enterobacter; species Enterobacter sp. SORGH_AS_0287. Next base: position 4,180,467 of record NZ_JAVIZW010000001.1, on the reverse strand, counting down.
GATCGACGGCAGCCACTATCCGTTTGAGCAAAACGTAAAGCTGGTGAAATCAGTGGTCGACTTCTGCCACCTCAACGATTGCAGCGTTGAGGCCGAACTGGGCCGCCTGGGCGGCGTGGAAGATGACATGAGCGTGGACGCTGAAAGCGCGTTTCTGACCGACCCGCAGGAAGCGAAACGCTTCGTTGCGCTGACCGGCGTCGACAGCCTGGCCGTGGCCATCGGAACCGCTCACGGTCTTTATACCAAACGGCCGAAAATCGACTTCCGGCGGCTGGCTGAAATCCGCGACGTGGTGAGCGTACCGCTGGTGCTGCACGGGGCGAGTGATGTGCCGGATGACGATGTTCGCCGCACCATAGAGCTGGGCGTTTGCAAAGTGAACGTGGCAACCGAGCTAAAAATTGCGTTCTCTGGCGCCGTTAAGGCCTGGTTTGCTGAGAACCCGCAGGGCAACGATCCGCGTTTCTACATGCGGGTTGGCATGGATGCCATGAAAGACGTGGTCAGAAGCAAAATCACCGTGTGCGGCTCGGCGAACCGATTGCTGCTCACGGCGGAAGCCTGATCTCATCGCATAGAACATCAATAACTCAAAAATAACTATAAGCCTCGCAAATATGAAGGCGCGTCCTTAAGCCAGACAGCGCCTTCCATTACGATAAATAATTCCGAGGAGTCCCTACATGACACAGGAAAAGTCGTTTAAATCGAAAGCGTGGGAGTTTTTTCAGAGCCTGGGAAAGACCTTTATGTTCCCGGTCTCCCTTCTGGCCTTTATGGGGTTATTGCTGGGTATCGGTAGTTCTGTTACCAGCCCCTCCACCCTCAAAAGTTTCCCCTTTCTGGGCGGCGAATTAACTCAGCTCACCTTTGGCTTTATTGCCATGGTCGGCGGCTTCGCCTTTACCTATCTTCCCCTCATGTTTGCCATGGCGATCCCAATGGGGCTGGCCAGACGCAACAAAGCAGTGGGCGCTTTTGCCGGGTTTGTTGGCTATATGCTGATGAACATGAGCATCAATTATTACCTGATTGCGACCCACCAGCTTGCCGATGCCGCCTCCATGAGACAAGTCGGGCAATCGATGGTGCTGGGCATTCAAACCCTGGAGATGGGTGTGCTGGGCGGTATCGTGGTTGGGGTCATTACCTTTTTCCTGCACGAGCGTTTTCAGGACACCGTTTTACACGACGCGTTCGCCTTCTTTAGCGGCATTCGTTTTGTGCCGATTATCACCGCCCTCACCCTCTCACTGGTGGGGCTGTTTATTCCCCTGCTGTGGGAGTACGTTGCGCTGGGCATTACCGGGATTGGCCATATTATCCAGAGCACCAGCGTGTTCGGCCCGTTCCTCTACGGCGTGGGGGTACTACTGCTCAAACCCTTTGGCCTGCACCATATTTTGCTGGCGATGGTGCGCTTTACGCCCGCGGGCGGTATTGAAATGGTCAATGGTCATGAAGTCGCCGGGGCGCTGAACATTTTCTACGCCGAACTGAAAGCGGGTCTGCCGTTCAGCCCGCACGTTACCGCGTTCCTGTCGCAGGGCTTTATGCCGACCTTTATCTTCGGCTTACCGGCAGTGGCATACGCCATCTATCGCACGGCCCGCCCGGAAAACCGCCCGGTGATTAAAGGCCTGCTGCTCTCCGGCGTGCTGGTCTCCGTCGTCACCGGGATCTCCGAGCCAATTGAATTCCTGTTCTTGTTTATCGCCCCTGCCCTTTACGCCTTCCATATTGTGATGTCGGGCCTGGCGCTGATGGTCATGGCTCTGCTGGGGGTGACCATCGGCAACACCGACGGCGGCATTCTGGATCTGCTTATCTTCGGGGTCATGCAAGGAATGTCGACCAAATGGTATCTGGTATTCCCGGTAGGCATTGCCTGGTTTGCCCTCTACTTCTTCGTCTTCCGCTGGTACATCCTCAAACACGATATTAAAACGCCGGGCCGTGAAGTGGACACCCAGGGTGCACAGCAGGCCGTCGAGGCCAATACCCGGGCACGCGGAAAATCGAAATACGATCACGGGCTTATCCTGCGTGCGCTCGGCGGTAAAGAGAACATCGAGTCGCTTGATAATTGCATTACCCGGCTGCGTCTGGTGGTGAAAGACATGAGTCTGATCGACCAGCAGGCGTTAAAAGAGGCCGGTGCATTGTCGGTTGTGGTGCTGGATGCCCACAGCGTCCAGGTGATCATCGGCCCGCAGGTGCAAAGCGTAAAAACCGGCATTGAAGCCTTAATTTAACAGGGGGTTGTGGTGTTTAATTTTGACGAAATCATTGAGCGTAAAAGCGACCGGTGTCGAAAATGGGATCACGCCTTTGTCCGCTCGCGCTTTGGTGATGTGCCTGAAGGTTTTATCCCGCTGTGGATTGCCGATATGGATTTCACCTCCCCACCTGCCGTGACAGAAGGTTTCCAGCGCATCGTGGAGCATGGCACCTTCGGCTACACCTGGTGCTTTGACGAATTTTACGATGCGGTTATCGCCTTCCAGCGCGAACGACATCATGTTGACGTCGATGAATCGTGGATCACGCTGACGTACGGTACTGTCTCCACGCTGCATTATACGGTTCAGGCGTTTTGTAAACCTGGCGACGCGGTGATGATGAACACACCGGTGTACGATCCGTTTGCCATGGCCGCCCAGCGTCAGGGGGTAGCGATACTGGCAAACCCACTGTGCGTGAGGGAAAATCGCTACCAGCTTGATTTTAATCTGGTGGAAGAACAGCTCAGAACGTACCGTCCAAAACTGTGGTTCTTCTGCTCGCCGCATAACCCTTCCGGTAGGATCTGGCACGCCGATGAGATACGCCAGGTTTCAGACCTCTGTCAACGCTACGGCACCCTTCTGGTGGCTGATGAGGTCCACGCCGAACATATTCTGGACGGTCATTTCGTCAGCTGTCTGGCATCCGGCTGCGCGGCGCAGGACAATCTGATCCTGCTGACCTCCCCGAATAAAGCGTTCAACCTTGGCGGGCTGAAAACCTCCTACGCCATCATTCCGGATGCCACCCTGCGCCAGCGCTTTCGCCACCAGCTTGAGAAGAACGCCATCACCTCACCCAATATATTCGGGATATGGGGAATTATTCTTGCCTACCAGCATGGTTTGCCGTGGCTCGACGCGCTGAACGGTTATCTGCGCCGTAACGCTGGCTATCTGGCAGAGGCCATCCAGACCCACTTTCCGGCCTGGAAAATGATGAACCCGGAATCATCGTATCTGGCCTGGGTTGACGTCAGCGCAGATGAACGTAGCGCCACTGAATTGACCCGACATTTCGCCCATCAGGCTGGCGTCGTCCTCGAAGATGGCAGCCACTACGTCCAAAACGGCGAACACTACCTGCGCATTAATTTCGGCACCCAGCGCTACTGGCTGGAGCAGTCCATCACCCGAATGCTGAAGCATTACTAATAAGGATCTTACCCTGATGAAAAAAGTGCTCACACTCTCGATGCTTGCCTTGTGTGTTTCTCATGGCGCGGCGGCAGCGCAATACGCACTCGATAACGACTCCATTGCCCTCTCGTTTGATGACGCCAGTTCAACGGTGGTAGTGAAAGACAAAACGGCTAACCATCCGCTTACGCCGCAGGAGCTGTTCTTTCTGACCCTGCCGGATGAGACCAAAATTCACACCGCAGATTTTACAATTAAGCATGTAGAAAAACAGGCCAACGCGATTGTCATTGATTTCACCCGTCCGGATTTTAACGTGACGGTGAAGCTGAATCTGGTGAAGGGAAAATACGCCAGTATTGATTACACCATTGCGGCCGTCGGCCAGCCGCGAGAGGTGGCGAAAATCACCTTCTTCCCGACGAAAAAACAGTCTCAGGCGCCGTACGTTGATGGCGCCATCAACAGCTCGCCCATTATTGCTGATTCGTTCTTTATCCTGCCGGATAAGCCAATCGTTAATACGTATGCCTATGAAGCGACGACCAATCTGAACGTGGAGCTGAAAACGCCGGTTCAGCCTGACGCACCGGTCAGCTTTACCACCTACTTTGGCACGTTCCCGGAAACCAGCCAGCTGCGCCGTAGCGTAAACCAGTTTATCGACGCCGTGCGCCCACGGGCGTACAAACCCTATCTGCACTATAACAGCTGGATGGATATCGGCTTCTTTAACCCCTACACCGAACAGGATGTGCTGGGGCGGATGGATGAGTGGAATAAAGAATTTATCACCGGACGCGGCGTGGCGCTGGATGCGTTCCTGCTGGACGATGGCTGGGACGATCGTACCGGACGCTGGCTGTTTGGCCCGGCCTTCAGCCACGGCTTTGGTAAGGTCAGGGAAAAAGCGGACAGTCTGCACAGCTCCGTCGGGCTGTGGCTCTCACCGTGGGGAGGTTATAATAAGCCGCGCGATATTCGCGTCTCCCATGCCAAAGAGTACGGCTTCGAAACGGTAGACGGGAAGCTGGCTCTCTCGGGCCCGCGCTACTTCAAAAACTTCAATGAGCAGATCATCAAACTGATTAAAAACGAACATATCACCTCGTTTAAGCTCGACGGGATGGGCAACGCCAACTCGCATATTACTGGCAGCCAGTTCGCATCCGATTTTGATGCGTCTATCGCCCTGCTGCATAACATGCGCAGCGCAAACCCCAATCTGTTTATCAACCTGACGACCGGTACCGACGCCAGCCCGTCCTGGCTGTTCTATGCCGACTCCATCTGGCGTCAGGGGGATGACATCAACCTTTACGGCCCCGGCACGCCGGTACAGCAGTGGATGACCTACCGCGATGCTGAAACATACCGCTCTATTGTGCGTAAAGGCCCACTGTTCCCGCTGAACTCGCTGATGTACCACGGGATAGTTAGCGCGGAAAATGCCTATTACGGACTGGAGAAGGTGCAAACGGACAGCGATTTTGCCGATCAGGTCTGGAGCTACTTCGCCACAGGGACGCAACTGCAGGAGTTATATATCACGCCATCAATGCTGAATAAGGTGAAATGGGACACCCTGGCGCAGGCAGCAAAATGGGCGCGAAATAACGCCAGCGTGCTGGTGGATACGCATTGGATCGGTGGCGACCCGACGGCGCTTGAAGTTTACGGCTGGGCCTCCTGGAGCAAAGACAAAGCCATTCTGGGCTTGCGAAACCCGTCAGATAAGCCGCAAACCTATTATCTGGATTTGGCAAAAGACTTTGAAATCCCCACAGGGGGCATGGCGCAGTTCAGTCTGAACGCCGTGTACGGCAGTAACACAAGCGTACCAGGAGAGTATCAAAAGGCCGTGGTGATTACGCTGCAGCCGCTGGAAACGCTGGTGTACGAGGCCATTCCCGCGAAGTAAAATAAACTGGCCCGGCGTGATTGCCGGGCCGATAAATTACCCCTGCTGCTCCAGCGCATACTTATACAGTGCGTTTTTCTTCACGCCATGGATCTCTGCCGCCAGCGCAGCCGCTTTCTTGAGCGGCAGTTCAGCCTGCAGCAGCGCAAGTGTACGAAGCGCATCGGCAGGCAATGCGTCCTCCTGCGCCTTATGTCCTTCGACAATCAGCACCATCTCGCCCTTGCGGCGGTTTTCGTCTTCCTTCACCCACGCCAGCAGTTCTCCTACCGGTGCGCCGTGAATGGTTTCCCAGGTTTTGGTCAGCTCGCGTGCCAGCACCACGTAGCGGGCTTCCCCCCAGACGGTCACCATATCTTCCAGGCTTTCCAGCAGGCGATGCGTAGATTCGTAGAAAATCAGGGTGCGCGGTTCAGCTTCCAGCGCTTTTAACACGTCGCGGCGGCCTTTGGATTTGGCAGGCAGGAAACCTTCATAGCAGAAGCGGTCGGAAGGCAGGCCCGCAGCGCTCAGCGCCGCGATAGCCGCACATGGGCCAGGCAGTGGTACCACGCGGATCCCGGCTTCACGGCAGGTACGCACCAGATGGTAGCCGGGGTCGTTAATCAGCGGCGTACCCGCATCGGAGACCAGGGCAATGTTCTGCCCCTCTTTCAGCTTCGCCACCAGCGTTTCGGCTTTTTGTTGCTCATTGTGATCGTGTAACGCGAACAAACGCGCGCTAATGGCGAAGTGCTGGAGCAGTAAGCCTGTGTGTCGGGTATCTTCAGCGGCAATTAAATCAACAGCCTGCAATACGGTAAGCGCACGTTGGGTAATATCAGATAAATTCCCGATAGGAGTAGGTACAATATAGAGCTGGCCTTGAGAATTATCTGCCGTTTCGTGTTGTTTCATTGTTTCGTCCGTATTGCCGATTTAATATTGAGCATTGCGTAAAAAAAATCACTGGATACAGTATGGTACCGTTAACGTTTCTTCGAAAAAAAGCCACGCGCAGCGTGCCGCTCCTGCTGGCAGCCCTGATCTTTGCAGGCTGTGGCACCCAGGCACCCGACCAGAGCACCGCCCATTTGCAGGGTTCTGCTCAGGCTGACTCTGGCTTTTATCTGCAACAAATGTCGCAGAGCTCAAATGATACCAAGACCAACTGGCAATTACTCGCCATTCGTGCACTGCTGAAAGAGGGGAAAACCCAGCAGGCTGCCGAATTGTTCAACCAGTTGCCAAAAGATCTGAATGATGTTCAGCGTCGTGAGCAGAGCCTGCTCTCTGCCGAGCTGAAAGTCGCGCTGAAAGATTACGATGCCGCGAAAAAGATCCTCGGGGATATCGACGTGAGCGCGCTGGACAAAAATCAGCAGGCTCGCTTCTGGCAGGCGGGCATTACCGCTGAACAGGGCCGCCCTTCCCTGACGCTGCTCCGTGCGCTGATCGCCCAGGAGCCTCTGCTCGGCGGGGCTGATAAGCAGAAAAATATCGATGCCACGTGGCAGGCGCTGGCCTCTATGACGCAGGAGCAGGCGCGTGCACTGGTGATCAATGCAGATGAAAACGTCCTGCAGGGCTGGCTGGATCTGCAGCAGATGTGGTTTAACAACCGCAACGATCCGAAGATGCTGAAAGCCGGTATCACTGACTGGCAGACCCGCTACCCGCAGAATCCGGGCGCGAAAATGCTGCCGACGCAGCTGGTAAACGTGCATAACTTTAAGCCGGCCTCGACCAGCAAGATTGCACTCCTTCTGCCCTTAAACGGTCAGGCGGCGGTATTCGGTCGCACTATTCAGCAGGGTTTTGAAGCCGCGAAAAACGGCACGACGCCAGTGACGGGCAGCGCAGTACCGACCCAGGCAGCACAGGCGGCAAACGTGAACGACGTGGTCAGCCCTTCCGCCGCTGAAACCAGTGACCTGACCACCGCGCAGACGCCGGCACAGGGAACGATGCAGAACCCGGTAACGGCCCCTACGACGGCAACGCCAGCGCCGGCTGAAACTCAAGCAGCTCCGGCGACTGACGCCGCGTCTGAACAACCTCAACCGCAGAACGTTCAGCCTGCACCGCCCGCCACGCCGGCGCCGGCTGAAACTCAAGCAGCCCCGGCGACTGACACCGCGTCTGAACAACCTCAACCGCAGAACGTTCAGCCTGCACCGCCCGCAGAACAAACGGCACAACCTGTCGCGCAAACACCGTCGGTGGCCACCACCAGCGCGAACCCGGGTGCTGAGCTGAAAATCTACGACACCAGTTCGAAGCCACTTGACCAGGTACTGGCGCAGGTTCAACAGGATGGTGCGAGCATCGTTGTCGGCCCGCTGCTGAAAAACAATGTCGAAGAGTTGATGAAGAGCAATACCACGCTGAACGTGCTGGCACTCAACCAGCCAGAGCAGGTTCAGAACCGTGCCAATATTTGCTACTTCGCGCTGTCGCCGGAAGATGAAGCCCGCGATGCGGCGCGTCATATTCACGAGCAGGGTAAACAGGCTCCGCTGTTGCTCATCCCACGCAGTACGCTGGGGGATCGCGTTGCTAATGCTTTTGCCGATGAGTGGCAGAAGTTGGGCGGCGGTATTGTGCTGCAGCAGAAATTCGGCTCCGCGTCTGAACTGCGCGCGGGCGTCAATGGCGGAGCGGGCATTGCCCTCAACGGCAGCCCGGTCAGCGCAAGCCTGCCGCAGCAACAGAGTGTGACCATTGGCGGTCTGTCGATCCCTGCGCCACCTACCGACGCGCAGATCAGCGGTGGCGGTAAAGTGGATGCAGCGTATATCGTTGCCACCCCGCAGGAAATCGCCTTCATCAAACCGATGATTGCAATGCGTAACGGCAGCCAGAGCGGCGCAACGCTGTACGCCAGTTCACGCAGCGCGCAAGGTACCGCCGGCCCGGATTTCCGTCTGGAGATGGACGGCCTGCAGTACAGCGAAATTCCCATGCTCGCAGGCAGCAACCCGGCCCTGATGCAGCAGGCGCTGAGCACCGTCCGCAACGACTACTCTCTGGCACGTCTGTATGCCATGGGTGTCGATGCCTGGGCGCTGGCGAACCACTTTACCCAGATGCGTCAGGTGCCGGGCTTTGAGCTTAACGGCAATACCGGCGATCTGACGGCCACTCAGGATTGTGTGATTAACAGGAAGTTATCATGGCTCAAATACCAGCAGGGGCAAATCGTCCCGGCCAGTTAAGCCGTAAAGAGACCGGTGACGCGTGGGAATTAAAAGCGCGTCGCTGGCTTGAAGGCAAAGGACTGCACTTTATCGCCGCTAACGTTCGCGGACGTGGCGGCGAAATCGACCTCATCATGAAAGACGGTGAGGTCATCGTGTTTGTAGAAGTTCGCTACCGACAGTCTTCCCGTTTTGGCGGCGCTGCCGCCAGCGTGACGTTCGCCAAACAACATAAATTATTACAGACTGCCCACTTGTGGCTTGCCCGCCATAATGGGAGTTTTGATACTGTGGATTGCCGGTTCGATGTGGTAGCCTTCACCGGCAATGCGATCGAATGGCTGAAAAACGCTTTTGGCGAAGACGCATAATTAAGATTTAAAAGGGATAACGTGCTCGAAAGAATTAAAGTGTGCTTCACTGAAAGCATCCAGACTCAGATTGCAGCGGCGGAAGCCCTTCCGGACGCTATCTCTCGTGCCGCTATGACGCTGGTGCAATCCCTGCTCAACGGCAACAAAATCCTCTGTTGTGGCAATGGCACTTCAGCCGCCAACGCACAGCATTTTGCTGCCAGTATGATCAATCGTTTTGAAACAGAACGACCGAGTTTACCCGCCATTGCACTTAATACCGATAATGTGGTCTTAACAGCGATTGCTAACGATCGTCTGCATGATGAGATTTACGCAAAGCAGGTGCGAGCCCTGGGTCATGCCGGAGATGTTCTGCTGGCAATCTCCACGCGCGGTAATAGCCGGGACATTGTCAAAGCCGTTGAAGCCGCCGTCACCCGCGACATGACTATCGTTGCCTTAACAGGCTATGACGGTGGTGAGCTGGCGGGTTTGCTTGGGCCGCAGGATGTGGAAATCCGCATTCCCTCTCACCGTAGCGCGCGCATTCAGGAGATGCATATGCTCACGGTGAACTGCTTATGCGATTTGATCGATAACACGCTTTTCCCTCACCAGGATGATTAAGGAGTTCTTATGAAGGCTTTATCGACCCTCGCAGTCCTTATGTCTGCATTACTGCTTCAGGGATGTATCGCTGCGGCTGTCGTGGGTACCGCCGCGGTTGGTACTAAAGCGGCAACCGACCCGCGTTCCGTAGGGACACAGGTCGATGACGGTACGCTGGAGCTGCGCGTCAACAGTGCGCTGTCGAAAGACGAACAAATCAAGAAAGAAGCGCGTATCAACGTCACGGCCTACCAGGGCAAAGTGTTGCTGACGGGCCAGTCGCCGAATACCGAACTCTCCAGCCGCGCAAAACAGATCGCAATGGGCGTTGAGGGCACCACGGAAGTCTTCAATGAAATCCGTCAGGGGCAGCCAATCAGCCTGGGTACCGCGTCGTCTGATACCTGGATCACCACCAAAGTTCGCTCCCAGCTGCTGGGCTCGGACCAGGTGAAATCCTCAAACGTGAAAGTGACAACGGAAAACGGCGAAGTGTTCCTGCTGGGTCTGGTCACCGACCGTGAAGGGAAAGCGGCGGCCGATATCGCCAGCCGGGTGAGCGGCGTGAAACACGTCACCACCGCCTTCACCTACATCAAGTAACCAGAACGTCTGACAGAAAGCCCGGTAAGCGGTAACGCTACCGGGCTTTTTTTATACCAGTGCAATACTTCCTACCATCACCCCGCTCAGCGCCACCAGCCCCGCGGTCAGCCACAGCGCTTTCGCCGGGAATGACTTACGCAACATGACAAGCGACGGCAGGCTGATTGCAGGCAAGGTAATCAGCAGCGCCAGTGCAGGCGCGGTGCCCATCCCGGCCAGCATCATGGTCTGAACAATGGGAATTTCAGCGGCCGTTGGGATCACGAACAGGCAACCGGCAACGGCCATTGCAACGACCCACAGCAGCGTGTTGTCGATAGCCCCGTCCGCATGCGGGAACAGCCAGACGCGCGCCGCGCCCAGCACCAGAACCGCCAGGATATAGACCGGGATGGTGCTCCAGAAAAGTTGCCACAGCGCCCTGCCCCAGCGCGCGAAGAAGCCGCCCTGCGGTTCGCTGATATCCACGTCAACTGACGCAGGCGCTACGGTTTTGTCTTTCACCAGATGTTGCACCAGGGTCGCCACGACCAGCACCGTCAGCAGCCCGGCCACCAGACGAATAATGGCGAAATGCCAGCCCAGCACAAAGCCCATAAACACCAGCGTCGCCGGGTTTAACAACGGGTTCCCCATCCAGAAAGCAAGCGCACCGCCCATCGAGACGCGCTGACGACGCATCCCGGCGGCCACAGGCGCCGCACAGCACGAGCACATCATGCCCGGCAGGGAGAAAATCGTCCCCAGCAGCGTACCCTGAAAGCGGGGCTGACCGAGGGTTTTCACCAGCCAGTGACGCGGGATAAGCACCTGAATCAGCGAGCCCAGCAGGACGCCCAGTACCGCGGCTTTCCAGACGGCAAGGAAATAGACCATGGCGTAATCCCACGCCGCCTGAAGCGGGCTGGAATCAGCCTGAGCGAGAATAGATTTTCCGATACTGTGCGTTTCGGCGGCCGTGAAGGCTTTACCGTAGTACGGCTGCCATTTCACATACCAGAGGCCGATGATGACCACGAGAAAGAAGAGCGCGGGCTTCCACCATTGAACAGGTGAAGCCGCCTGAGATGAAGACTGACCAGTCATAGCATTCCCCGGAGAGTAGTAGGTTATTAGCCGGGGGAGTTTACGCCTCGCCCTGTGCGATTTCACGCAGTTTTGCCGACGGGATGATATTCACGCCCTCCTGCGATGGCGAGAGCCCTTCTTTTAGCATCGCACGCGCCACGTCCGCTGCCTCAATGGATTTCCAGTTACCCGGCAGGATGCGGAACAGAGGCGCGAAAAACGATTCGTTAAAACGACGTTCATCCCGGTGCCCGAGCAGCATGGAGGGGCGAACAATGGTCAGTTGCTCCCACTTCTGGGCAATCAGCGCCTCTTCCATTTTGCCCTTCACCTTGTTGTAGAAAAAAGGTGACCCGGCATTGGCACCGAGCGAACTGATTACCACAAAATGTGTTGCCCCCAGCTTTTTAGCCGTCAGCGCCGTATCGACCACCAGCGTGTAGTCCGCATGCACAAAGGCCTCTTTACTGCCCGCTTCACGCAGCGTTGTACCGAGGCAGCAAAAGGCGATATCAACAGGATCCTGTACCTGCGCCAGTGCGTCGGTAAGCTGCGGGTCGTGGGGGTTAAAGACGCCGGAGATATCCGCGAGAGGCCGACGCGTCGGGGCGGCAATATAGTTAACCCGGTGCTCCTGAAGCAGCAGCCGCAGCAGATGTCCGCCCACCAGCCCGGTCGCGCCGGTAATCAGTACCTGACTCATCTCATCTCCCCTTTACAGAATTGTCCGTTTGCGAACTCAGCGTCGTCGACCACACTTAGAAGTCTGTTACAGGTAAGTATTTACCACAAGCGGAGAAAAATCTGTCTGAAGCCAAAACAACGGAGGAAGCATGGGCAAGAAAATCGCAGTCTTGATCACCGACGAGTTTGAAGATTCAGAATTCACCTCGCCAGCCGAGGCATTTCGCAAGGCAGGACATGAGGTCATCACCATTGAGAAAGAGGCGGGTAAAACGGTGAAAGGCCATAAGGGCGAAGCCAGCGTGACCATCGATGAAACCATCGATAACGTCAGCCCGTCAGATTTCGATGCCCTGCTGTTACCCGGCGGTCATTCACCGGATTCCCTGCGTGGGGATGAACGGTTCGTGACCTTCACGCGAGACTTTGTCTCGACGGGCAAACCGGTCTTTGCCATCTGCCACGGTCCGCAGCTGCTCATCAGCGCAGATGTCGTGCGCGGGCGTAAACTCACGGCCGTGAAACCGATCGTTATCGATCTGAAAAATGCGGGGGCTGAGTTTTACGATCAGGAGGTTGTGAACGACAAAGACCAGCTGATCACCAGCAGGACCCCGGACGATCTGCCCGCGTTTAACCGTGAAGCGCTACGCCTGCTCGGCGCGTAGCCAGTGAAGCTTTGTGCCAAAGCCCAGGGTGTTGTCGGTAAATTTCAGCTCATCAAGGCGGATTTCCCACACCGGAGCTTTTAGCGCAATGGCAACCGGAAAGCGGCGCGTGTAGCGTTTTCGCTGCGCGTCGCTCTCTTCTCCGTCCAGGCGGCGGATCTCCCCTTTAAACTGCAGGCCACGAATCAGCGCGACCGTTTTAGGCTGGCCGTTCACCGTGCCCGCCACCTTCGCCTGCGGACCCGACATTTGCGCATGACGGGTTTTATCCTCGCTCAGAACATAAAAGGCGACACGCTCGGGATCGTAGTAATAAAACGCGTTTGCACACCACATTTCACCTTCGTCATACACGCACCAGGTGACGACATGCTGTTTTGCCAGCCAGCGGTTAATGGTGGTCAGAGTTTCCATTTTCGCTCTCTCTCATGCTAAGGTGCGTTCACCTTAACATACTGAATCTGTTTACCGTGTGCTGGTTTCTCTATCTTGTTCGTACCGCCGATAACGCCCTGTACACCGGGATCACTACCGATGTGGCGCGGCGTTTTCTGCAACATCAAACGGGGAAAGGTGCCAAAGCGCTGCGGGGGAAAGGGGAATTACAGCTCGCCTTTTCAGCGCCCGTTGGCGACAGATCGCTGGCGCTCAGAATGGAATACCGCATTAAGCAACTGACGAAGCGTCAGAAAGAGCGCCTCGTCACCGGAGACGGCTCCTTTGAGGCGCTTCGCGAGAGCCTGATTAAAAGCGATTGAAATGGTCGTGATACTCAACCAGACCGTTCACGCCATTAAGCGCGTCATCCGCCAGACGGTGCACCTGGAAGGCGGATTCCGTTCCCGGCCAGCGGCAGCGGAGATCGTAATGCGCTGCCGGCTCGAAGCCTAAACGGCCATAGAACGTAGCATCTCCCAGCGTCACCACGGCGGCATAGCCAAATTCGTTGAGCGAGTCCAGCCCTTCGTAAACCAGCTGGCGCGCCAGCCCCTGGCCGCGGTAGTGCTCATCAACCGCCAGCGGTGCCATTCCTACCCACTGTAACTCTTCGCCCTGAACGGTAACCGGGCTGAAGGCAACATAGCCCACCACCTGACCTTCGTCATCGGTGGCAACCAGCCCCAGCGTAATCAGGCCGTCTTCGCGGAGATCGTGGACCAGTTGCGCTTCGTCATCCCGCGCAAAAGAGCGGCGTAACAACGCATCGATACCCGGTGCATCAATCCCAATTTCGACTCGAATCAGCATGGCTCACCTACTGAAGTGTGTTTACTTTCCGGCGGGGTTTTCAGCCCCGCCTCAACGAAATCTGCCATTTGCATCAACATCACACGCAGCGCTTTCGGCATCTGCTCCAGCTCAATGGCATCCATTAAATTCTTCACGTACAGACCAAGTTCCGTATCGCCTTCGATAACCAGGCGGCGCTGGAAGAAGAGTGTGTCCGGATCCTGCTTACGCGCGGCGATCATCAGCAGATCGCTGGCGCTGGCGCTAAAGCTCACATCCGCGTCGGCGGACTCACGGACGATCAGTTGGTCATTCTCAACAGAGGTAAACCAGCGCAGCCCGATATCGTGGACGTCAATGCTTAACCAGCGCCCTTCCAGGAACGCCAGCTCACCGTCCTGCAGTGCCTGGCGGAATTGCCAGCTCAGCACCTGCTCCAGCACCTGGCGTTTAAGCGCGAACGGGGCCAGTTTTACCGGCACGCTCAGCATTGATGGACCAAATTGTACGAGACGTGAACGCAGTTTATCCAGCACGAGCTTTACTCCCTGATAGCTATAGTCCTGCTATTTTGCCATATCCGAAGCACAACATAGCGGCGTAAATCAACAAACTGTCGTCAGGTGTACCTCATTATTGGTGCCATCAATACGCCATTAGCTGCCTTAAATCAAAAATTGTCGCGTATGGGTTAATTAAAATCCCAGCTCGTTAACAAATTTGCGATCGACTACATCAGGATAAATTATGGAGCTGCTCTGCCCAGCCGGAAATCTTCCGGCGCTTAAGGCGGCCATCGAAAATGGGGCCGATGCGGTCTATATCGGGCTGAAAGATGATACCAACGCCCGCCATTTTGCTGGCCTCAACTTTACGGAGAAAAAGCTTCAGGAAGCCGTTACCTTCGTCCACCAGCACCGCCGCAAACTGCATATCGCCATCAATACCTTCGCCCATCCTGATGGCTACGCCCGCTGGCAACGCGCGGTGGATATGGCAGCACAGCTGGGCGCCGATGCGCTGATCCTCGCCGACCTCGCTATGCTTGAGTATGCGGCAGAACGCTATCCCCATATTGAGCGTCACGTCTCCGTTCAGGCATCTGCCACTAACGAAGAGGCGGTGCGTTTTTATCATCGTCACTTTGATGTTGCCCGCGTGGTGCTGCCACGCGTGCTCTCTATTCATCAGGTTAAGCAACTCGCGCGCGTCACGCCAGTACCACTGGAAGTTTTTGCCTTTGGCAGCCTGTGTATCATGGCCGAAGGCCGTTGCTATCTCTCCTCCTATTTAACCGGCGAGTCCCCCAATACCGTTGGGGCCTGCTCACCCGCCCGCTTTGTTCGCTGGCAACAGACGCCGCAGGGGCTGGAATCGCGCCTGAACGACGTGCTGATTGACCGCTATCAGGATGGCGAAAATGCCGGTTACCCGACGCTGTGCAAAGGCCGCTATCTGGTAGACGGCGAGCGTTACCACGCGCTGGAAGAGCCAACCAGCCTTAATACGCTGGAACTGCTGCCAGAACTGCTGGCCGCCAATATCGCCTCGGTGAAAATTGAGGGCCGCCAGCGCAGCCCGGCGTACGTCAGCCAGGTGGCGAAAGTCTGGCGCCAGGCTATCGATCGCTGCATGGCAGACCCGCAGAACTACGCACCGCAACCGGCGTGGATGGAGACACTCGGTGCGATGTCCGAGGGTACACAAACCACGCTTGGCGCGTATCACCGTAAATGGCAGTGAGATAATCATGAAATATTCATTAGGGCCGGTGCTCTACTACTGGCCAAAAGAGACGCTGGAAGATTTTTACCACCAGGCCGCGACCAGCAGCGCAGATGTGATTTACCTCGGTGAAGCGGTATGCAGCAAACGCCGCGCCACCAAAGTGGGCGACTGGCTGGATATGGCGAAAAGCCTCGCCGGAAGCGGTAAACAGGTGGTGCTCTCAACGCTCGCCCTCGTCCAGGCCTCCTCCGAACTGGGTGAACTCAAACGCTACGTAGAGAACGGTGAATTCCTGCTGGAAGCCAGCGATCTGGGCGTAGTGAACATGTGCGCCGAACGCAGGCTGCCGTTTGTCGCAGGCCATGCGCTGAACTGCTATAACGCCGTGACGCTGCGCCTGCTGCTTAAACAGGGGATGACGCGCTGGTGCATGCCGGTCGAACTCTCGCGCGACTGGCTGGCTAACCTGCTCAACCAGTGCGAAACGCTGGGCATTCGCAATCAGTTTGAGGTGGAAGTACTGAGCTATGGTCATCTGCCGCTGGCCTATTCTGCCCGCTGCTTCACCGCCCGCTCTGAAGACCGCCCGAAAGACGAGTGTGAAACCTGCTGCATCAAGTACCCGAACGGGCGCAGCATGCTGTCGCAGGAAAATCAGCAGGTGTTCGTCCTGAACGGTATCCAGACCATGAGCGGCTATGTGTATAACCTCGGCAATGAACTGGCGTCGATGAACGGTCTGGTCGATATGGTGCGCCTGTCACCGGTGGATACGGGCGTATTCGCCATGCTGGATGCCTTCCGCGCCAATGAAAACGGTGATGCTCCGCTGCCGTTAACCGCTAACAGCGACTGTAACGGCTACTGGAAACGCCTCCCCGGGCTGGTGTTACAGGGCTGAAGAAGAAATGTAAAAGCTCACTTTGTTAACAACGGTTATTAAATTTTAATGCACTATTAAAAGATTCACCGTCGACAAAGTGAGCTGTTATGACTGATAAAACCATTCCGTTTTCGGTGCTGGATCTGGCACCGATCCCTCAAGGGTCCTCAGCACGAGAAGCCTTTACCCACTCTCTCGATCTCGCTCGCCTGGCAGAAAAACGCGGTTATCACCGTTACTGGCTGGCTGAGCACCACAATATGGTTGGTATCGCCAGTGCCGCGACCTCCGTGCTGATTGGTTACCTGGCGGCGAACACCACCACGCTGCACCTTGGCTCCGGTGGCGTGATGCTGCCGAACCACGCCCCGCTGGTGATTGCCGAGCAGTTTGGTACGCTGAATACCCTCTATCCTGGCCGTATCGACCTGGGTCTTGGCCGTGCGCCGGGCAGCGACCAGCCGACCATGCGCGCCCTGCGTCGCCATATGAGCGGCGACATCGATAACTTCCCGCGCGATGTGGCTGAACTGGTGGACTGGTTTGACGCGAGTGACCCTAACCCGCACGTGCGCCCGGTGCCAGGCTACGGTGAGAAGATCCCGGTGTGGCTGCTGGGCTCAAGCCTGTACAGCGCGCAGCTTGCCGCGCAGCTGGGGCTGCCGTTCGCCTTTGCCTCACACTTCGCGCCAGATATGCTCCATCAGGCGCTTCACCTCTATCGCACAAACTTCAAACCTTCAGAGCGTCTGGAAAAACCGTATGCGATGGTGTGCATTAACATCGTTGCCGCCGACAGCAATCGCGATGCGGAATTCCTGTTCACCTCCATGCAACAGGCTTTTGTGAAGCTGCGTCGCGGTGAGACCGGCCAGCTGCCGCCGCCGGTGGAGAATATGCATCAGCTGTGGTCGGCATCCGAACAGTATGGCGTTCAGCAGGCGCTGAGCATGTCGCTGGTGGGGGATAAGGCAAAAGTGCGTCACGGGCTGGAGGCGGTGCTGCGTGAGACGCAGGCGGATGAAATTATGGTTAACGGCCAGATTTTCGATCATCAGGCACGCTTGCATTCGTTTGACCTGGCGATGCAGGTGAAAGAGGAAGTGTCAGGTTAGCGCGGTTTGTTCCCCTCTCCCGTCGGGAGAGGGTGACAGGTGGTGTTACTGATACACCGGCAGCAGGTTAAAACTCGACAGGACATGTACCAGCGCGTTGCCAATACCGAACACCAGAATCAGCGCAATCATCGGCTTTCCGCCCCAGACGCGGAATTTCGGGCTGCCGAAGCGTTTACGTGATTTGCGTGCCAGCAGCGCAGGCACAATCGCCGCCCAGATGGTCGCCGCCAGCCCGGCATACCCGATGGCATAGAGGAAACCATTCGGCCACAGCAGACCGCCAACAATCGGTGGCAGGAAAGTCAGCAGCGCGGTTTTAAAGCGCCCCATAGCGGAATCATCAAAACCAAACAGATCGGCCAGGTAGTCAAACAGGCCCAGCGTCACGCCGAGGAAAGAGCTCGCGACGGCAAAGTTAGAGAATACCACCAGCAACAGATCCAGACTGCGGCTGTTCAGTACGCCGCTCAGCGCCTGTACCAGTACATCAATGTTACCGCCCTTCTGCGCAATGCCGATAAATTCAGGACGCGGGATATTGCCCATCGTCCCCAGCAGCCAAATCACGTACAGCGCCAGCGCCAGCAGCGTGCCGTAGATCAGGCACTTCACAATTGTGCGTGGATCTTTACCGTAATACTTCATCAGGCTCGGCACATTACCGTGGTAACCAAATGATGCCAGACAGAACGGCAGGGTCATCAGCAGGTACGGCGTGTAAGCGGTATTCGTCTCCGCCACGTTGAACAGCGTGGCCGGCGTAACGTGCCCAAGCAGGCTGCCGAAGGTCAAGAAGAAGGTGATCACCTTCGCGCCCAGCACAATCGCCGTCATGCGGCTCACCGCTTTGGTGCTCATCCAGACGATAAACGCGACGCCCAGCGCGAAGCACAAGCCCGCCACTCTTGCCGGCACGTTCAGCGACAACTCCGAGAATGTGTGATGCAGAATGGAGCCGCTTGCTGAGATGTACGCGTAAGTCAGGATGTAGAGCACAAAGGCAATGGAGAGGCCGTTTACCAGGTTCCAGCCTTTGCCTAACAGGTCTTTAGTGATGGTGTCGAAGCTGGAGCCAATGCGGTAGTTCAGGTTGGCTTCGAGGATCATCAGCCCGGAATGAAGCATACAGAACCAGGTAAACACCAGTGCCGCCAGCGACCAGAAGAACCACGCACCGGACATAACCACAGGCAGGGAGAACATCCCGGCACCAATAATGGTTCCGCCGATGATCACCACGCCGCCAAGCAGCGAAGGTGACGTTTGGGTGGTGGTAAGTGTCGCCATACAGCCTTTTCTCCAGTCAATAATGCGGTTATGCATGTTAATGTGCAGCACTGTACCAGTACGAGAGTACAAAAGGAATAAAAAAAGCCCCGACAATGTTTATCGGGGCTGTATAGATTACTTTACGTCAAAACGAAAGACTTACGCGTCACCGAAACGACGACGAGCGGTACCTTCTTCACGACGTGGGCCACGGCTTTCGCGACGCTCGCCAGAGAAACGACGACCTTCGCCTGCGCCAGCGCGGTTGCCTTCGCTACGACCGCCTTCACGACGTTCGCCACCGAAACCACGACCACCGCCACGACGTTCGCCACCACGGTCAGTACGTGGCTGGGCATCGCCCATCAGCTGCATGTTCATCGGCTTGTTCAGGATGCGGGTGCGAGTAAAGTGCTGCAGTACTTCGCCCGGCATGCCTTTTGGCAGCTCGATGGTAGAGTGAGATGCGAACAGCTTGATGTTACCGATGTAACGGCTGCTGATGTCGCCTTCGTTAGCGATCGCGCCAACGATATGACGAACTTCAACACCATCATCACGGCCCACTTCAATGCGGTACAGTTCCATTTCGCCAGCGTCACGACGCTCACGACGTGGACGCTCTTCGCCACTGCGCTCTGGACGGTCAGCACGTGGACCACGATCGTTACGGTCGCCACGACGTTCGAAACGCTCGTCACGGTCACGGAACTCACGCTTAGGACGCATCGGTGCATCTGGTGGCACGATCAGGGTACGTTCGCCCTGTGCCATTTTCAGCAGTGCTGCGGCCAGCGTTTCCATATCCAGCTCTTCGCCTTCAGCGGTAGGCTGAATCTGTGCCAGCAGTGCACGATACTGGTCCAGGTCGCTGCTTTCCAGCTGCTGCTGTACTTTCGCGGCGAATTTTTCCAGACGGCGTTTGCCCAGCAGTTCTGCATTTGGCAGTTCCGCTTCTGGAATGGTCAGCTTCATGGTGCGTTCAATGTTACGCAGCAGACGACGCTCGCGGTTCTCAACGAACAGCAGCGCACGACCTGCACGACCCGCACGACCGGTACGACCGATACGGTGAACGTAGGATTCGGAGTCCATTGGAATATCGTAGTTAACAACCAGGCTGATACGCTCAACGTCCAGACCACGTGCTGCCACGTCGGTTGCAATCAGGATATCCAGACGACCGTCTTTCAGGCGCTCCAGCGTCTGCTCACGCAGAGCCTGGTTCATGTCACCGTTCAGCGCTGCGCTGTTGTAGCCGCTACGCTCAAGCGCTTCAGCCACTTCCAGGGTCGCGTTTTTGGTACGAACGAAGATAATCGCCGCATCAAAATCTTCCGCTTCCAGGAAACGAACCAGCGCTTCGTTTTTACGCATACCGTATACAGACCAGTAGCTCTGGCTGATGTCCGGGCGAGTGGTCACGCTGGACTGAATGCGCACTTCCTGCGGCTCTTTCATGAAGCGGCGGGTAATGCGACGAATCGCTTCTGGCATGGTTGCAGAGAACAGAGCGGTCTGATGACCTTCCGGGATCTGCGCCATAATCGTTTCTACGTCTTCGATGAAGCCCATACGCAGCATTTCATCTGCTTCATCCAGTACCAGACCGCTCAGTTTAGAGAGGTCAAGAGTACCGCGCTTCAGGTGATCCAGCAGACGGCCCGGCGTACCGACAACAATCTGTGGACCCTGGCGCAGGGCACGTAACTGCACGTCATAACGCTGGCCACCGTAAAGGGCCACCACGTTTACGCCGCGCATATGTTTAGAGAAATCAGTCATAGCTTCTGCAACCTGAACAGCCAGTTCACGGGTTGGAGCCAGGACGAGGATCTGCGGTGCGCGCAGTTCCGGATCGATGTTGTGCAGCAGCGGCAGCGAGAACGCTGCGGTTTTGCCGCTACCAGTCTGGGCCATGCCCAGCACGTCACGACCAGACAACAGATGTGGGATACATTCTGCCTGGATCGGAGATGGTTTTTCGTAACCCAGATCGGTAAGGGCTTCAAGGATAGGAGCCTTCAGGCCCAGATCTGCAAAAGTGGTTTCGAATTCAGCCATGTAGTACGAGTGCCTCAATGTCAATGGCGGCCAGTCTACTTAGCTCATCGTGAAAATGATTAGCAATTTTCATTGAAAAGTGTGAACCGGCTCAAAGTAGATGTATTGACGAACAACAACGCCCTCACCAGTTAAGGTGATGGCAATCAAAAGATTACGGGCTGATGTTTATGTCGTCAGCTATTGCTGGTCCGATTCTGCCAGGTCGTCTTGCTCCTGGCCCAAGAGCGATAATTCCAACAATGCATAACGGTGCTCAACGAAGTTGTGTACGTTGTTAGCAACCGCTAATTTGAACAGTGCCGTAGCGCTGTCCTTATCCCCCAGACTTAGGTAGTACTTACCTAAATAGAAGTTGGTTTCACTGAGATGCTCAGCGAGCGAGGTGTTATCCGTTGCGTCCGCCTTGAGGCGTTCCATCAGCGTTGCTTCGCTAATGTTGCCCAGGTAGAACTCGACAATGTTCCATCCCCACTGTTCCTTGTCCGATTTATCGAAGCGCTGTTTCAGTGCTTCTTTTGCCTGCTTCTCATCGAGCTTCTGCTCAACGATGTATAGCCACAGACTGCGGAAAGGATCATTAGGATCGTCTTGATAAAACGCCAGCAGATCATCTTGCGCTAACTTATCACGACCGCCGTAATACAGGGCGATACCGCGATTCAAGTGCGCGTAGTTGTAAGTTGGATCAAGCTCAAGTACAGAATCAAACGCTTCATAGGCAGCATCAAAATTGCCTGCCTGCGTTAAATAAATGCCTAAGTAATTGAATACTTCAGGCATATCAGGTCGAATTGCCAGCGCTTGTGAAAAATCATTCCGCGCTAATGCCCTCAGACCGAGACTATCATACAACACTCCGCGCTCATATAAAAGCTGTGCGCGTTCGTCATCGGTTAAAGCCCGACTGGCAAGAATTTGTTCCATGCGTGCCAGAATCACTTCCTGCTGCAAAGTCGGTTGCAATGGCACTGCGAGGACTTCGCTCTTACGCCAGGCAGAGTTGCTGCATCCTGCCAGCGTTAAAGCTGTCGCAACGAAACACCAGCGCAAAAAAGGCTTCATTTCCCACTCCCGAAGACAACTATTGGATGAACGTCCTGTCCCCCGGCGGCTTAACAAGGCGTCCTGCCTGATAATAGGCCCTCCGCCGAAGCGGAGGGCAAATGCAACTTACTCGCCTTGCTGTTCTGCTGCCGATGCTTCTGGCGCAGCAGCCGGCTGAGACTGCTCGGTTGCTTCTTTAATGCTCAGACGGATACGGCCCTGGCGGTCAACTTCCAGAACTTTAACCGGGACTTCCTGACCCATCTGCAGGTAATCGGTCACTTTCTCAACGCGCTTGTCAGCGATTTGAGAGATGTGAACCAGACCTTCTTTACCGCCACCGATGGCAACAAACGCGCCAAAGTCAACGATACGGGTCACTTTACCATTGTAGATACGGCCCACTTCGATTTCTGCAGTAATTTCTTCGATGCGACGAATAGCGAATTTCGCTTTCTCGCCGTCGGTCGCTGCAATTTTCACCGTACCGTCATCTTCGATTTCGATAGTGGTGCCAGTCTCTTCGGTCAGAGCACGGATAACGGAACCGCCCTTACCGATAACATCTTTGATCTTGTCTGGATTGATCTTGATGGTGTGGATACGCGGAGCGAACTGAGAAATGTCGCCGCGTGGCGCGTTGATCGCCTGTTCCATCACACCCAGGATGTGCAGACGAGCACCTTTAGCCTGGTTCAGCGCAACCTGCATGATCTCTTTGGTGATACCTTCAATTTTGATATCCATCTGCAGCGCAGAGATACCGTCGCGGGAACCCGCAACTTTGAAGTCCATATCGCCCAGGTGGTCTTCGTCGCCCAGAATGTCAGACAGAACAACAAAGTTCTCGCCTTCTTTCACCAGGCCCATTGCGATACCCGCAACGGCGGCTTTGATTGGCACGCCTGCATCCATCAGCGCCAGAGATGCGCCACACACGGAAGCCATGGAAGAAGAACCGTTAGATTCGGTGATTTCAGAAACCACACGAACGGTGTACGGGAATTTGTCAGCATCCGGCATCACTGCCAGCACACCACGCTTCGCCAGACGACCGTGACCAATTTCACGACGCTTAGGCGAACCCACCATACCGGTTTCACCTACGGAGTATGGAGGGAAATTGTAGTGGAACAGGAAGCTGTCAGTACGCTCGCCCATCAGTTCGTCGATGTTCTGCGCGTCACGTGCTGTCCCCAGGGTCGCGGTAACCAGCGCCTGCGTTTCGCCACGGGTGAACAGTGCAGAACCGTGAGTACGTGGCAGAACGCCAGTACGCACGTCCAGACCACGGATCATGTCTTTTTCGCGGCCATCGATACGCGGCTCACCCGCCAGGACGCGGCTACGAACCACGTTTTTCTCGATAGCGTGCAGAATTTCGCTCAGCTCGTTAGCATCCAGCGTTTCGTCTTCAGCAATCAGCGTTGCGATAGTTTCGTCTTTGATCACGTCAACCTGAGCATAACGCTCCTGTTTGTCGGTGATGCGATAAGCATCGCTCAGACGAGATTCAGCCAGCGCAGCAACGCGTGCATTCAGCGCGTCGTTGACGGCTTCAGGCTGCCAGTCCCAACGTGGTTTGCCCGCTTCTTTAACCAGATCGTTGATGTTCTGAATAACGATCTGCTGCTGATCGTGGCCAAAGACCACCGCGCCCAGCATCTGGTCTTCGCTCAGCAGTTCCGCTTCGGATTCAACCATCAGCACAGCCGCTTCAGTACCAGCAACAACCAGGTCCAGCTTACTTTCTTTCAGCTCTTCCTGCGTTGGGTTCAGCACGTACTGGTCGTTGATGTAACCAACGCGTGCAGCACCGATTGGGCCATTGAATGGAATACCAGACAGTGACAGGGCTGCAGAAGCACCGATCATCGCAACGATATCCGGGTTAACCTGTGGGTTAACGGAAACAACGGTCGCGATAACCTGCACTTCGTTCACGAAGCCTTCCGGGAACAGCGGACGAACCGGGCGGTCAATCAGACGCGCAATCAGGGTTTCGCCTTCGCTTGGACGGCCTTCACGACGGAAGAAGCCACCCGGAATTTTACCGGCAGCGTAGGTACGCTCCTGGTAGTTAACGGTCAGCGGGAAGAAGTCCTGACCTGGTTTTGCTTTTTTCTGGCCAACTACGGTTACGAATACCGCAGTGTCATCCATGCTTACCATAACGGCAGCAGTAGCCTGACGTGCCATCATGCCGGTTTCCAGCGTGACGGTGTGTTGACCATACTGGAATTTACGAACGATCGGATTCAGCAAAGTTCTGTCCTTTCTTAAATGTATGACAGCACACCACCGGTGTGCTGACGATTTAACCCGACCTTCTTCGCATCCTCGCGACTAATGACAACCAACACCCCCATGGGTGAAGCCTCTCATTAGCCGCGCGAACCTCTGCAATGAAGATCATTTATAGCAACAATACAATAGTTTCCAGTGAATTGCTGCCGTCTGGTTGAAAAAAGGGGCCATCAGGCCCCCTTTTCTGAAACTCGCAAGACTTAGCGACGCAGACCCAGACGCTCGATCAGCGCGGAGTAACGTGCAACATCTTTACGTTTCAGGTAGTCGAGCAGTTTACGACGCTGAGAAACCATACGCAGCAGACCACGACGGCTGTGGTGATCTTTTTTGTGCTCTGCAAAGTGACCCTGCAGGTGGTTAATCTGTGCAGTCAGCAGTGCAACCTGAACTTCGGTAGAACCGCTGTCGTTAGTACCACGACCAAACTCAGAAACGATTTTAGCTTTAGCTTCAACGCTTAGAGACATTTTCAAACTCCAGAATATAAAGAATGTAAGGATGCCGATCTCTAATTCAGCAATCCCAGTATACGTCCCGCAATATGTTAAACAATTTGCCGAACGTTAAGCCGCGATATTCTACTCGTCTCCCCTGCTTATCGCAAGGCGAGCCGTTATCGCTATCAGGCTTCAACCGGATACTCAACGACCAGGCGACGCGGCGCGACGCGCCCTTCGCCATCCATTTCACCCATGCCGATAAACTTACCTTCATCCCCCTCGGTCACGCGTACCAGACCTTCAGAAGGAGCACTGGTGGTACGAACCGGGTTTCCGTTCTTAAAGTAAACGGAGGATGTTAAAGGAAGATTAACAACCGGGAAATCGGCCGCCGGGCTGTCCATTGGCATCAGCAGCGGATCGAGCAAATCGGCAGGCGCAATCTCCTGCGCTTCCGCCTGCTCAACCAACTCGCGCAGATGTTCAAGGGTCACCATTCGCTCAACCGGGTACGTGCTGACAGCCAGGCGACGCAGGTAAATCACGTGCGCACCGCAGCCCAACTTTTCACCCAGGTCGTCAATGATGGTACGAATATAGGTGCCTTTCGAACAGTGAACTTCCAGCTCCAGCTCATCGCCTTCGTGACGAATAAAGAGCAGTTCGTACACGGTAATCGGACGGGGTTCACGAGGAACATCAATGCCCTGGCGCGCATATTCGTACAGTTTCTTACCCTGGTACTTCAGCGCCGAATACATTGACGGTACCTGCAGCGTGTCGCCACGGAAACTTTCCAGCGCGGCATCAAGTTGCTCCGCGCTGAAGGTCACCGGACGCTCTTCTACCACCTGACCATCGGCATCGGAGGTGTCCGTGCGCTGGCCTAATCGGGCGATGACCCGATAGCGCTTATCGGAGTCCAGCAGGTACTGGGAAAACTTTGTCGCTTCCCCCAGGCAGATCGGCAGCATGCCGGTCGCCAGCGGATCGAGCGCGCCCGTGTGGCCCGCACGGTTGGCGTTAAAAATACGCTTAACTTTTTGCAGCACGTCGTTGCTGGAAGCGCCCTGGGGTTTATCCAGCAGCAGCACACCATGCACGTCGCGACCGCGACGACGAGGACGACTCATTAGTCCTCCTTGCTGTCGTCCGTTGGGTTAACACGACGTTCGTCGTCATGTTTCACCACGCTGGTCACCAGGTTCGACATGCGCATACCTTCGACCAGAGAGTTGTCGTAGAAGAAGGTCAGCTCAGGCACGATACGCAGACGCATCGCTTTGCCGAGCAGAGAGCGGATGTAGCCAGAGGCTTCCTGCAGCGCTTTAATGCCGTTTTTAACCGCGGCTTCGTCCTGATCGTTCAGGAAGGTCACGAACACTTTGGCATACGCCAGGTCGCGGGACATTTCCACGCCGGACACGGTGGTCATCACACCCACGCGTGGATCTTTAATTTCACGTTGCAGGATGAGGGCGATCTCTTTCTGCATTTCTTGCGCTACGCGCTGCGGGCGACCAAATTCTTTCGCCATAATAAATTCTCCAGACAAAAAAGGGGCAAAAAGCCCCTTTTAAAATTATTACCGGGTGGCGCTTTGCTTACCCGGCCTGCATCGATGATTAAGCAATCGTACGCTGAATTTCGATGATCTCGAACACTTCGATCATGTCGCCAACGCGAACGTCGTTGTAGTTCTTCACGCCGATACCACATTCCATGCCGTTACGGACTTCGTTAACGTCATCTTTGAAGCGGCGCAGGGATTCCAGCTCGCCTTCGTAGATAACCACGTTGTCACGCAGTACGCGGATCGGGTTGTGACGTTTGATGATACCTTCGGTAACCATACAGCCCGCGATCGCACCAAATTTCGGTGATTTGAACACGTCACGCACTTCAGCCAGACCGATGATCTGCTGTTTCAGCTCTGGAGACAGCATGCCGCTCATCGCTGCTTTCACTTCGTCGATCAGGTTATAGATGACGGAGTAGTAACGCAGATCCAGACTTTCAGCATCAATCACTTTACGTGCAGACGCGTCAGCACGTACGTTGAAGCCGACCAGGATTGCATTGGATGCAGCAGCCAGGGTGGCGTCGGTTTCGGTGATACCCCCTACGCCAGAACCGATAATCTTCACTTTAACTTCGTCAGTAGACAGTTTCAGCAAGGAGTCGGAGATCGCTTCCACAGAACCCTGAACGTCGGCTTTCAGAACGATGTTCACTTCGTGAACTTCGCCTTCGGTCATGTTCGCAAACATGTTCTCGAGTTTAGATTTCTGCTGACGAGCCAGTTTAACTTCACGGAATTTGCCCTGACGATACAGTGCAACTTCACGCGCTTTCTTCTCGTCACGTACGACGGTCACTTCATCACCCGCAGCCGGCACACCGGACAGGCCCAGGATTTCCACTGGAATGGACGGACCTGCTTCCAGAACTTCCTGGCCCAGTTCGTTACGCATCGCACGAACACGACCGTATTCGAAACCACACAGGACGATATCGCCTTTATGCAGGGTACCTTCACGAACCAGAACAGTTGCAACCGGACCACGACCTTTATCCAGGAAGGATTCGATAACCGCGCCGCTCGCCATACCTTTACGAACCGCTTTCAGCTCCAGAACTTCAGCCTGCAGCAGGATAGCGTTCAGCAGGTCGTCGATACCGGTACCGGCTTTCGCAGATACTGGGATGAACTGCGCTTCACCGCCCCACTCTTCCGGCATAACACCGTACTGGGAGAGTTCGTTTTTAACGCGATCCATGTCAGCTTCTGGCTTATCGATCTTGTTCACTGCAACCACCAGAGGCACCTGCGCCGCTTTCGCGTGCTGGATAGCTTCAATGGTCTGTGGCATTACGCCGTCGTCTGCAGCAACAACCAGTACAACGATATCCGTTGCCTGAGCACCACGAGCACGCATAGAGGTAAACGCTGCGTGGCCCGGGGTATCCAGGAAGGTGATCATGCCGTTGTCGGTTTCTACGTGGTACGCACCGATGTGCTGGGTAATACCACCCGCTTCACCGGAGGCCACTTTCGTCGAACGAATGTAGTCGAGCAGAGAGGTTTTACCGTGGTCAACGTGACCCATGATGGTCACTACAGGCGCGCGCGGTTCTGCCGCTGCGCCGGTGTCACGGTCGCTCATTACTGCTTCTTCCAGCTCGTTTTCACGACGCAGGATAACTTTGTGGCCCATCTCTTCGGCTACCAGTTGCGCAGTTTCCTGGTCGATAACCTGGTTGATGGTGGCCATTGCGCCCAGTTTCATCATCGCTTTGATGACCTGAGAGCCTTTAACCGCCATTTTGTTGGCCAGATCGCCAACGGTGATGGTTTCACCAATCACTACGTCACGGTTAACAGCCTGAGCTGGCTTCTGGAAGCCCTGCTGCAGTGCGGAACCTTTACGCTTGCCGCCTTTACCACCGCGGATCGCTGCACGTGCTTCTTCACGGTCAGCTTTAGATTCAGCGTGCTTGTTGCCTTTTTTGGCTGGGCGAGCAGCTTTGGTGCTGCGAGTACGGCCACGACCACCTTCAACTTCACGGTCGTTATCGTCTTCTGCCTGGCGCGCATGCTGAGAAGTGGTGACGTGATAATCGCTGGTGTCTTCAGACGCTTCAGCAGGGTTCACACCGTTCTTCTCGTTTTCTTCAGCCATACGGCGCGCTTCTTCAGCTACACGGCGAGCTTCTTCTTCAAGCTTGCGGCGGGCTTCTTCTTCCGCTTTACGCTTCAGCTCGGCAGCTTCATTTTCACGGCGGGCTTTTTCAGCCTGGGCGGTTTTTGTCATTTCGTCGGTCTGTTGATTGCTCACTTTGTCTTTTTCCGCAGCTTCACGCTTCACTTTATCACTTGCGTCGCGTTTCGCTTTTTCTGCGGCCTCACGTTCAGCTTTTAATTCTGCTTCACGTTTGGCAGTCGCTTCTGCCTCACGCTGAGCTTGTTCTTCCGCTTCACGCTGTGCCTGCTCTTCCGCAGCAAGGCGTTCTGCCTCTTGCGGATCACGTTTTACAAAGGTGCGTGTCTTGCGGACTTCAATTTGTACCGATTTGCTTTTACCACCGGTACCAGGGATATTCAACGTGCTACGCGTTTTGCGCTGCAGCGTCAGCTTGTCAGGCGTCGAACCGTGTTCACGGTTCAGGTGCGCTAACAAGGTTTGTTTTTCTTGCGCGTTCACCGAGTCATCAGCGGACTTCGGGATCCCTGCATCAGCAAATTGCTGTACCAGGCGGTCCACGGAGGTCTGAATCTCGGCAGCCAGCGATTTTACAGTTACATCAGTCATGCTGTTCCTTCCTGCTACAGTTTATTACGCTTCGTCGCCGAACCAGCAAATATTACGTGCGGCCATGATGAGTTCGCCGGCTTTCTCGTCGGTTAAACCTTCGATATCAGCCAGGTCATCAACGCCTTGCTCAGCGAGATCTTCCAGCGTACAAACACCACGGGCAGCCAGCTTGAACGCAATCGCACGATCAAGACCTTCCAGATTCAGCAGGTCATCAGCCGGCTTCTTATCGCCAAGGCTTTCTTCCTGAGCCAGTGCCAGGGTGGTCAGTGCGTTTTTAGCGCGTTCACGCAGGGCTTCAACGGTGGCTTCATCAAGACCGTCGATTTCCAGCAGCTCTTTCATTGGCACATAGGCCAGTTCTTCAAGGGTAGAGAAACCTTCTTCAACCAGAACAGTGGCGAAATCTTCGTCAATATCCAGGTATTTCGTGAAGGTATCGATCGCCGCATGGGCTTCAGCCTGATGCTTAGCCTGCAGGTCATCAACGGTCATTACGTTGAGTTCCCAGCCGCTCAGCTGTGACGCCAGGCGTACGTTCTGACCGTTACGGCCGATTGCCTGCGCCAGGTTGCCCGCTTCAACAGCGATATCCATGGTGTGTTTGTCTTCGTCAACAACGATAGACGCCACATCCGCCGGAGCCATTGCGTTAATCACGAATTGCGCCGGGTTGTCGTCCCACAGGACGATATCGATACGCTCGCCGCCCAGTTCGGTAGAAACCGCCTGAACACGCGCACCGCGCATACCTACGCAAGCACCGACCGGGTCGATACGCTTGTCGTTGGTTTTCACCGCGATTTTCGCGCGTGAACCCGGATCGCGGGCAGCCGCTTTAATCTCGATAACTTCTTCGCCGATTTCCGGTACTTCGATACGGAACAGTTCAATCAGCATCTCTGGCTTGGAACGGGTCACAAACAGCTGTGCACCACGCGCTTCAGGGCGTACGGCATACAGAACGCCACGAATACGATCACCCGGGCGGAAGTTTTCACGCGGCAGCATGTCTTCACGCAGGATAACGGCTTCAGCGTTACCTGGCAGCCCTTCAGATTTGATTTCCAGAGAGATGTTGTCGCGGTTTACTTTCTTCACCACGCCGGTAATGATCTCACCTTCCTGATCGCGGAACTGATCGACAACCAGCGCACGCTCAGCTTCACGGACTTTCTGGACGATAACCTGTTTTGCGGTTTGCGTGGTGATACGGTCGAAGGTGACAGATTCAATCTGATCTTCAACATAGTCACCCACGTTCAGGCTTTCGTCTTCAAAACGCGCCGCTTCCAGGGTGATCTCTTTCGTCGGTTGGGTCACCTCTTCAACGATTACCCAACGACGGAATGTATCGAAGTCACCGCTTTTACGATCGATTTCTACGCGAACATCGATCTCTTGTTCGTATTTTTTCTTGGTTGCTGTAGCCAGTGCACTTTCCAGCGCTTCGAAAATCTTCTCACGCGGCAGTGATTTCTCGTTGGAGACGGCTTCAACAACAGCCAAAATTTCTTTGTTCATCGCGGGCTTTTCACCTCAATCCAGACTGTTAAAAGTGGGGAACCAGGTTCGCCTTCTGGATATTACTCAGCGCGAACACTTCATCTTTGCCTTCGACTGTAACCGTGATCATTTCACCATCAACGGCTTTGATAATTCCCTGCCATTTACGGCGGTTCTGTACGGCCATACGCAGAACGAGAGCCACTTCTTCACCGGTAAAGCGCACATAGTGCTCGGCCGTGAACATCGGGCGATCGAGGCCGGGTGAGGAAACTTCCAGGTTGTACGCAACGGTAATCGGGTCTTCAACATCAAGAACCGCACTCACCTGGTGGCTAACATCAGCACAATCATCAACATTGATGCCATCTTCACTATCAATATAGATGCGCAGCGTCGATGTACGGCCGCGAACGAATTCGATGCCGACCAGTTCGTAGCCCAGTGCTTCGACCGGTGCAGTAATCATCTCTGTTAATTTTTGCTCTAATGTGGACAAGCCCACCCCCAAGACATAAAAAAAGGGCGTAAAGCCCAGTTATTCTGTAGTCAGATAACAAAAAACCCCGATAAATCGGGGCTTTAGATAACTGAACCCTATAGCCGCAACTGCGGCCTGGAGCACTCTCCGAAAGAATTTTTTCAAATCCAGCTACGAAGGCTCTAAGTCTTCACAGTATATTTGAAAAAGAACTTTATGGGAAAGTGGTTGCGGGGGCCGGATTTGAACCGACGACCTTCGGGTTATGAGCCCGACGAGCTACCAGGCTGCTCCACCCCGCGCCTGAAACGTGGCAAATTCTACGCGTTTTGGAGAGAATTTGCAAATAATGCTGGGATTTGGTACCGAAGACGGGACGTAAAATCGGCGTTTAGTATATTGATAGTGAACCCCACCTGTCAAGCCAGTTTCCGCCAGGTCAAACAAAGGGAAAATTTTACAAAAAACGCACGAGTCTCTTCCGGTCATCGACAAAAGATGATTAAATGAATACTCACTTATTTTGCATAAACATGCATCGAGAGCGAAAGCGGTCTCTTAATCAGTCAATCAAGCAGGGTTTTATTTTATGACGACGATTCTCAAGCATCTTCCGGTAGGACAACGTATTGGCATCGCTTTTTCAGGCGGCCTGGATACCAGCGCTGCACTGCTGTGGATGCGCCAGAAGGGAGCGGTTCCGTATGCATATACTGCGAACCTGGGTCAGCCGGATGAGGACGATTATGATGCAATCCCTCGTCGCGCTAAAGAGTATGGCGCAGAGAACGCGCGCCTGATTGACTGCCGTAAGCAACTGGTCGCTGAAGGTATTGCTGCTATTCAGTGTGGTGCTTTCCATAATACTACCGGCGGCCTGACCTATTTCAATACCACCCCGCTGGGCCGTGCAGTGACCGGTACCATGCTGGTTGCCGCCATGAAAGAAGATGGCGTAAACATCTGGGGTGATGGCAGTACGTATAAAGGAAACGATATCGAACGTTTCTATCGTTATGGCCTGCTGACCAACGCCGAGCTGCAGATTTATAAACCGTGGCTCGATACCGACTTTATCGACGAGCTGGGCGGCCGTCATGAAATGTCCGAGTTTATGATCGCCTGTGGCTTCGACTATAAGATGTCCGTTGAGAAAGCCTACTCTACCGATTCCAATATGCTGGGTGCGACGCACGAAGCGAAGGACCTGGAATTCCTGAACTCCAGCGTGAAGATCGTTAACCCGATCATGGGTGTGAAGTTCTGGGACGAAAACGTCAAAATCCAGGCGGAAGAAGTTACCGTGCGTTTCGAGCGCGGCCATCCGGTTGCCCTGAACGGCAAGACCTTCTCTGACGATGTGGAACTGATGCTGGAAGCTAACCGTATCGGTGGCCGTCACGGTCTGGGCATGAGCGATCAAATAGAAAACCGTATTATCGAAGCAAAAAGCCGTGGCATCTATGAAGCCCCTGGGATGGCGCTGCTGCACATTGCTTATGAGCGTCTGCTGACCGGTATTCACAACGAAGACACCATCGAGCAGTATCACTCCCATGGTCGTCAGCTGGGTAAACTGCTGTACCAGGGCCGTTGGTTCGACCCACAGGCCCTGATGCTGCGTGATGCACTGCAACGTTGGGTGGCAAGCGCGATCACCGGTGAAGTGACGCTGGAGCTGCGTCGCGGGAATGACTACTCGATTCTGAACACCGTGTCCGACAACCTGACTTATAAAGCAGAGCGTCTGACCATGGAGAAAGGTGAATCCGTGTTCTCTCCGGACGATCGTATTGGCCAGCTGACCATGCGTAACCTGGACATCACCGATACCCGTGAGAAGCTGTTCAACTACGTTGAGAATGGCCTGCTCTCCGCAAGCGCCGGTAATGGCCTGCCGCAGGTTGAAAACCTGGAGCACAGCGTTAAGAAGTAAGGCTTACGCAGAAATGCAAAAGGCGCCCACTGGGCGCCTTTTTTACGACCGCTACAGAACCGTTCCCGCTGGCACGAACGTACCCGCCGACGAAAACGCCCCTTCTACAGACGAAATCTACAGACGAAAAAAAAGACGTCTTTCGACGTCTTTCTTCTGGAATATTGGTACCGAGGATGGGACTCGAACCCACAAGCCCGTTAGGGCACTACCACCTCAAGGTAGCGTGTCTACCAATTCCACCACCTCGGTACTGAATACTTAGTGCGGGATATCGCTGGTCGGCTTAGCCGGTGCAGCTGGCTGAGTCTGCTCAGTTTTCGCTGGCGCGCTCAGATTTTCCCACTCGCTTCCTTTGCTGGTCTTGTTGCTGTTGATATTGCCAAGCGCCAGACTGATGATGAAGAACAGCGTAGCCAGAATCGCCGTTGTGCGGGTCATGAAGTTCGCAGAACCACTTGAACCAAACAGCGTACCGGAAGCGCCTGCTCCGAAGGAGGCTCCCATATCAGCGCCTTTACCTTGCTGCAGCATGATCAGCGCTACGAGAGCGATGGCTACAATAAGGAAAATAACTAAAAGAGCTTCGTACATAATCAACCTGTTCCTTGCGGATTTGCCGCATACCAATGCTTCGACCAATTAGCAGGATTTTTGTTTCCCACTGAAGCGGGTGTGAATACTAACCAAAGCGAATGTGCTTCGCAAGGGCAATTTTGACGCATTGTATCAACTGCGGAAAAAAACAGCAAAAAGCCATCAATTGCTCAAAACAAAGGCGGCAAGCGCCGCCTTTTTAATCACTTAACGTGAAAAACTATGCAGCTTTTACGGCATCCGCAATACGGTGCGCAAATTCATTCACCTGCGCCTCGTCTTCGCCTTCCACCATTACGCGGATCAGCGGTTCGGTTCCAGACTTACGCAGCAGAACACGCCCACGGTTGCCCAGCGCGACTTCAACGTCAGCCATCACCGCTTTCACATTTTCATTTTCCAGCGGGTCGCCTTTACCGGCGGTGAAACGCACATTCACCAGGATCTGCGGGAACATTTTCATGCCGCTGCAGAGATCGTGCAGGCTCATATGGTTGCGCGCCATGGCGGCAACAACCTGCAGCGCAGCGACGATACCGTCTCCGGTGGTGGTTTTATCCAGCAGGATCACGTGGCCTGAGTTTTCAGCCCCGATGCGCCAGCCTTTTTCCTGCAGTTTTTCCAGCACATAGCGGTCGCCCACTTTTGCACGGACAAACGGAATACCCAGCTGTTTCAGCGCCAGCTCGAGACCCATGTTGCTCATCAGCGTGCCTACTGCACCGCCGCGCAGCTGGCCCTGACGCAGACCTTCACGCGCAATGATATAGAGGATCTGGTCGCCGTCGACCTTATTACCTTCGTGATCGACCATGATCACGCGATCGCCGTCGCCATCCAGTGCGATGCCCAGATCGGCTTTTTCCGCCAGAACGCGCGCCTGCAGAGCACGAACGTCAGTCGCACCCACCTGTTCGTTAATATTCAGGCCATCAGGCTCACAGCCGATGGTAATCACGTTCGCACCCAGTTCGCGGAAAACATTCGGCGCAATGTGATAGGTCGCACCGTTGGCGCAGTCCACCACAATTTTAAGATGGGCCAGGCTCAGTTCGTTCGGGAAAGTACCTTTGCAGAATTCGATGTAACGACCCGCGGCATCGACAATACGGTTCGCTTTACCCAGCTCGGCGGAGTCGACACAGGTGATCTCTTTTTCCATCTCCGCTTCGATCGCCTCTTCCACTTCATCCGGCAGCTTAGTGCCGTCGATGGAGAAGAATTTAATGCCGTTGTCATAAAACGGGTTATGCGAGGCCGAAATCACAATCCCTGCTTCAGCACGGAAAGTACGCGTCAGATATGCCACAGCAGGCGTTGGCATTGGGCCAGTGAAGGAAGCGGAAAGCCCCGCGGCAGCCAGACCGGCCTCCAGCGCTGACTCCAGCATATACCCGGAGATACGGGTATCTTTACCAATGATGATTTTACGAGAGCCATGACGTGCAAGGACTTTACCCGCCGCCCAGCCCAGTTTCAGTACAAAATCAGGGGTGATTGGCGCATCACCCACGCGCCCACGAATACCATCGGTACCAAAATATTTACGATTACTCATAGCGTTTGTTTTCCTTCGCTGCCAGTGTAGCTTCCACTACACGCATGGCTTCTACTGTTTCTTTAACGTCATGGACACGAATAATGTGCGCGCCCTGCATCGCCGCAATTACAGCGCAGGCCAGGCTTCCGCTCAGACGTTCGCTCGGCCCTACATTCAGTAACTGACCAATCATCGACTTTCTCGACATACCAACCAGCAATGGCAGGTCGAAATGATGGAATTCCGATAAGCGCGCAAGCAGCTCATAATTGTGAGAGAGATTTTTACCGAAACCGAACCCCGGGTCGAGCAGCAATTTCTCTTTTGCGATACCCGCACGTTCACAACGTGCAATATGCTCAATAAAGAAGCGATTTACGTCGGCATAAACATCGTCATACTTTGGCGCTTCCTGCATGGTTTTCGGCTGTCCTTGCATGTGCATCAGGCAAACCGGTAGCCCGGTCTCCGCGGCCGCCTCCAGTGCGCCAGGCTCCGTCAGTGAGCGAATATCATTGATGATGTGAGCACCCACTCTCGCGACTTCACGGATCACTTCAGGTTTAGACGTATCGACGGAGATCCACACCTCGAACCGCTGTGCGATAGCTTCAACCACAGGCACCACGCGCGCCAGTTCTTCTTCCACCGAAACGTCTGCCGCCCCAGGGCGCGTCGATTCCCCGCCTACGTCAATGATGGTGGCGCCCGCGTTAATCATCAAATTTGCGTGCTTCACAGCCTCGATAAGCGTGTTATGCGTGCCGCCGTCAGAGAAGGAGTCAGGCGTGACATTCAGGATACCCATCACATGCGGATGTGAGAGATCGAGATGCGAGTCCTGGGCGAATAGTTTCATGGTCAAATCCCTGGTATCAATATGGTTTTACAGAAAAGAAAAACCCCGGAGCAAGCTCCAGGGTTTGAGGTGCAAACATAGATTTCAACAGCAGTGACTTACTTGTCGCCCAACTGTTCTGACATGGTGTTGCCCGGGTTCGGCGTACGCGGTTCATCGACCGGACGCGGCGCACGCGGTGTGCCATTGTTGTCAGAATTGTTGGAAGCGCCTGGGTCTTCCCAACCCGCTGGCGGACGCACTTCGCGGCGAGCCATCAAGTCGTCAATCTGCGGAGCATCGATGGTCTCATATTTCATGAGCGCATCTTTCATCGAATGCAGAATGTCCAGGTTATCGTTCAGGATCTGACGGGCGCGATTGTAGTTACGCTCGATCAGCAGCTTCACTTCCTGGTCAATGATACGTGCGGTTTCATCGGACATGTGTTTCGCTTTCGCCACGGAGCGGCCCAAGAACACTTCGCCTTCTTCTTCCGCATACAGCAGGGGACCCAGCTTCTCGGAGAAGCCCCATTGGGTCACCATGTTACGCGCCAGGTTGGTCGCGACTTTAATGTCGTTGGACGCACCGGTCGAAACATGTTCCGCACCGTAAATAATCTCTTCTGCCAGACGACCGCCGTAAAGGGTTGAAATCTGACTTTCCAGCTTCTGACGACTGGCGCTGATGGCATCGCCTTCCGGCAGGAAGAACGTCACACCCAGCGCACGACCGCGCGGAATAATCGTCACTTTATGCACCGGATCGTGTTCCGGCACCAGGCGACCGATAATCGCGTGACCAGCTTCGTGGTAAGCCGTGGACTCTTTTTGCGCTTCCGTCATCACCATGGAGCGACGTTCCGCACCCATCATGATTTTGTCTTTCGCTTTCTCGAACTCCACCATCGACACAACGCGTTTGTTACCGCGAGCAGCGAACAGTGCAGCTTCGTTGACCAGGTTTGCCAGGTCAGCACCGGAGAAGCCCGGCGTACCACGCGCGATGATTGCCGCGTCGACATCAGGTGCCAGCGGTACGCGACGCATGTGAACTTTCAGAATCTGTTCACGACCGCGTACATCCGGCAGACCAACCACAACCTGACGGTCGAAGCGGCCTGGACGCAGCAGCGCAGGGTCAAGAACGTCCGGACGGTTAGTCGCCGCGATAACGATAATACCTTCGTTACCTTCGAAGCCATCCATCTCAACCAGCATCTGGTTCAGCGTCTGTTCACGTTCATCGTGACCACCGCCAAGGCCTGCGCCACGCTGGCGGCCTACGGCGTCGATTTCATCGATGAAGATAATGCACGGTGCTGCCTTCTTGGCCTGCTCGAACATGTCACGCACACGAGATGCACCAACACCCACGAACATTTCAACGAAGTCAGAACCTGAAATAGTAAAGAATGGCACCTTCGCTTCACCCGCGATGGCTTTCGCCAGCAGGGTTTTACCGGTACCCGGGGGCCCTACCATCAGAACGCCTTTCGGGATCTTACCGCCCAGTTTCTGGAAACGGCTCGGTTCGCGCAGGTATTCAACCAGTTCGCCCACTTCTTCTTTTGCTTCGTCGCAACCTGCAACGTCGGCAAACGTGGTCTTGATCTGATCTTCCGTTAGCATACGCGCCTTGCTCTTACCGAACGACATGGCACCTTTGCCACCGCCGCCCTGCATCTGGCGCATAAAGAAGATCCAGACGCCAATAAGAAGCAGCATCGGGAACCAGGAGATGAAGATAGAAGCCAGCAGGCTTGGTTCTTCTGGCGGCTCGCCTACCACCTTGACGTTTTTGGTCAGAAGGTTATCAAGCAGCTTAGGATCATTCACCGGGATGTAAGTCGTGTAACGGTTACTATCTTTCTTGGTAACGTTGATCTCACGTCCGTTGATACGCGCTTCGCGAACCTGGTCCTGATTGACCTCCTGCAGGAAGGTAGAATAATCCACCTTGCGGCCATTCGACTCGCTGGGCCCAAAGCTCTGGAATACTGACATCAGCACAACGGCAATGACCAGCCAGAGTATTAGGTTTTTCGCCATGTCACTCAAGGGATTAACCTCATATTACAACTGTGTTAAAAACAGCGTCAGGATACTCTATATCCCGTGTCATTCAAACTTTCGTCTGAAAGACGCGGGTTATCATTTTCGCCCGGTCGCTACAATATACACTTCTCGGGAACGGGCCCGGGAAGAGTCCGGCTTACGAACTTTAACCTTCGCAAACAGGGAGCGAATTTCCTTAAGATACTCCTCGAAACCTTCGCCCTGAAACACCTTCACAACAAAACTACCACCAGGCGCTAGTACATCACGACACATTTCTAACGCTAGCTCCACCAAATACATGGCGCGGGGGATATCCACCGCCGGTGTTCCACACATATTTGGTGCCATATCTGACATGACAACCTGGACCTTACTATCACCTACACGCTCAAGTAGCGCTTTCAGCACTAATTCATCACGAAAGTCGCCCTGAAGGAAGTCGACACCGACGATGGGATCCAT
This sequence comes from Enterobacter sp. SORGH_AS_0287, assembly GCF_031453695.1. Classification (NCBI taxonomy): domain Bacteria; kingdom Pseudomonadati; phylum Pseudomonadota; class Gammaproteobacteria; order Enterobacterales; family Enterobacteriaceae; genus Enterobacter; species Enterobacter sp. SORGH_AS_0287. The sequence goes on along the minus strand of NZ_JAVIZW010000001.1, from coordinate 4,142,120 downwards.
TGGTAAAAGGTCGCATGCGATGATTCGGCCCGTTCCGCCGATCTGCGTAACCGCATACTGGGACCATCCGCCAGGTGCTGCACCGAGATCGACAACCGTCATTCCCGGCTTAAAAAGTTTGTCACTTTGCTGTATTTCATCAAGTTTAAACCAGGCACGGGAACGCAACCCCTTTTTCTGTGCCTGTTGAACATATTTATCGCTAAAGTGTTCCTGAAGCCAGCGGCTGGAGCTGGCAGAACGCTTTTTACCTGTCATTTAACATTTCCGTCCTGGTTCATCGTTACTTGCCTGTGACGTAAATTTCTACGCAGCTATTTGGCGATATAAGGGAGATGGCGGTAGAATGAACCGTTTTCAATCCCAACGTAAGCAAAAATATACGATGAATCTGAGTACTAAACAAAAACAGCACCTTAAAGGTCTGGCACATCCGCTCAAGCCTGTAGTCATGCTTGGCAACAATGGTTTGACCGAAGGGGTGCTTGCCGAGATTGAACAAGCGCTGGAACACCACGAGCTGATCAAGGTGAAAATCGCCTCTGAAGACCGAGACACTAAAAACCTGATCGTGGAAGCCATCGTGCGTGAAACGGGTGCCTGTAATGTACAGGTCATCGGTAAAACGCTGGTGCTCTATCGCCCATCTAAAGAGCGTAAAATCTCGCTGCCACGCTAAGGATATCCTGAATCGAACACATTTTCTGTGTAAAACGAGGGATTTCTGTCAGCAGGTGAGCAAAATGCCACGCTCCTTGAGTTGATAAAAGGCCGCTATGCGGCCTTTTTCTTTTCTTTACAATGTATCAACATCTTAGTCGAGATGCGAATTACAGGTATTCAACCTTAATAATTTCGTATTCCACTTCGCCACCCGGGGTGCGGATAGTGACAACATCATCCTGCTCTTTGCCAATCAGGCCGCGAGCAATCGGGGAGTTCACCGAAATCAGATTCTGTTTAAAGTCCGCTTCATCATCACCCACGATGCGATAAGTCTGCTCTTCGTCATTGTCCAGGTTCAGCACGGTAACGGTTGAACCAAAAATGACGCGGCCATTGTTAGGCATTTTGGTGATATCGATAACCTGCGCATTGGACAGTTTTGCTTCGATATCTTTAATACGCCCTTCACAGAAGCCCTGCTGCTCACGCGCCGCGTGGTATTCAGCATTCTCTTTCAGGTCGCCATGCTCACGCGCATCCGCGATAGCGGCGATGATTTCAGGGCGACGAACGGATTTCAGAAAATCCAGCTCTTCGCGCAGTTTTTCGGCACCACGTAAGGTCATCGGAATAGCTTGCATTTGTTATACCTCTTAAACATTCCTGTTGGGAGCAGTGTTCCCTGCCCCGGCCCCCATGAGCGGGCCAGAAGCAAAAAGAAAACCGACCCGGGAGCGAAGCCCCAGGTCAGCAACAATTTTCAATTTGATACGCATTTTACCGCGAAGTTCACTATGGGTCATCGTTTACTTTGCAGTGCTATGCACCGTAGTATGACGGTTTGTTTTCGGGTTGTTAGCGCGAGATTATGCGATTTTCCAGATTTATCATCGGATTGACTACCAGTATAGCGTTCAGCGTTCAGGCCGCGAATGTTGATGAGTACATTAATCAGCTACCCGCAGGTGCCAACCTTGCCTTGATGGTGCAGAAGGTCGGGGCGCAGTCGCCAGAGATTGACTATCACAGTCAACAGATGGCGCTGCCTGCCAGTACCCAGAAGGTGATCACCGCACTCGCCGCCCTGCTTCAGCTTGGGCCTGACTTCCGTTTTACCACCACGCTCGAGACCAAAGGCAACATCGAGGGTGGCGAACTGAAAGGCGATCTTATCGCTCGTTTCGGGGGAGATCCTACGTTTAAACGCCAGGATATCCGCAACATGGTCGCGTCGCTGAAAAAATCTGGCGTGCAGAAGATTGATGGCAATGTGTTAATCGACACCTCTATTTTTGCCAGCCACGATAAAGCGCCAGGATGGCCGTGGAACGACATGACGCAGTGCTTTAGCGCTCCGCCAGCCGCCGCGATTGTGGATCGTAACTGCTTCTCCATTTCACTTTACAGCGCGCCAAAACCGGATGACTTAGCATTTATTCGCGTGGCGTCTTACTACCCGGTGACGATGTTCAGCCAGGTTCGTACCCTCGCAAAAGGCTCCCCGGATGCGCAGTATTGCGAGCTGGACGTGGTGCCAGGCGATCTTAACCGCTTCACGCTGACCGGGTGCCTGACACAGCGCGCCGACCCATTGCCGCTGGCCTTTGCGATACAGGATGGCGCAAGCTATGCGGGTGCCATTCTCAAGGATGAACTGAAGCAGGTGGGAATAACCTATTCCGGTACCCTGCTGCGCCAGACGCAGGTTAATCAACCCGGTACGGTCATCGCCAGCAAACAATCTGCGCCGCTGCACGATTTGCTACGGATTATGCTGAAAAAGTCTGACAACATGATTGCTGACACGGTGTTCCGTATGATTGGTCACGCGCGTTTCGGCGTGCCAGGAACCTGGCGTGCGGGTTCCGACGCCGTACGTCAGATCCTGCGCCAACAGGCGGGGATCGATCTTGGCAACACCATTGCCGTCGATGGCTCCGGGTTATCGCGGCATAATTTGATCTCCCCGGCAACGATGATGCAAGTACTTCAGTACATTGCACAACATGACACTGAGCTAAACTTTATTTCCATGCTGCCACTTGCCGGGCATGACGGTTCGCTTCAGTACCGTGCCGGCCTTCATGCGGCCGGGGTGGACGGAAAAGTTTCAGCCAAGACAGGTTCACTGCAGGGGGTTTATAACCTTGCAGGCTTCATCACTACCGCCAGCGGGCAACGCATGGCATTCGTGCAGTATCTTTCCGGCTATGCCGTCGAACCGACCGACCAGCGTAATCGTCGTATTCCACTGGTTCGCTTCGAAAGCAGGCTTTATAAGGACATCTACCAGAATAACTAGCGATGAAACTACTCATAGTTGAAGACGATCTGTTATTGCAGGAAGGGCTGGCTCTGGCGCTGGCCAATGAAGGATATGCCCTCGACTGCGCCGCCACGGCGGCTGAGGCGGATGCCCTGATCCAGAGCGGCGAATACAGTCTGGTGATCCTCGATTTAGGCTTACCGGATAAAGACGGCGCTACGCAGCTAAGTCAATGGCGCCGCCGGGGTATCGCCAATCCAGTATTGATCCTGACGGCACGGGATGCCATTGAAGATCGTATCAACGGCCTCGATTCTGGCGCTGATGATTACCTGGTGAAACCGTTTGCCCTTGCGGAGCTTCAGGCGCGGGTACGGGCGTTGATTCGTCGTTATCAGGGACACAGCGATAACCTACTGACCGACGGCGATATTACGCTGAATCTGCAAACCCAGCAGGTGCTGTGCCAGTCCCTGCCGGTTGAAGTAACCCCTAAAGAGTTCGCGTTGCTGACGCGCCTGATTATGCGCAGCGGACAAACGGTACACCGCGAAACCCTGCAGCAGGATATTTATTCCTGGCAGGACGATCCCGGCTCAAATACCCTCGAAGTGCATATTCACAATCTGCGTCGCAAACTGGGTAAAGACCGGATTAAAACTGTCCGTGGCGTAGGCTATCGTCTGGAGAGCCAGAAATGAACAGCATGCGTCGGCGATTAATGGTTCTGCTGGCGGTCATTCTGTTATTTTTCCAGCTGATAAGCGTGATCTGGCTCTGGCATGAAAGCCGTGAACAGATTGGTTTTCTGGTCAACGAAACGCTCTCGGCGAAATCGCGCAATAATCATGTCGAGAAAGAGATTCGCGAAGCGATTGCCTCGCTGCTGGTCCCCTCTCTGGTGATGGTCGGTTTTACGCTGTGCTTCTCATTCTGGGCGGTCACCTGGATAACGCGACCGCTGAATCAACTGCGCGTCAGCCTGGCGAACCGCTCGGCGGATAACTTAACCCCACTCCCTGTCTATTCCGACATGGAAGAAATTGGTGCCGTCACAACCTCGCTCAACCAGCTCCTCGCCCGTTTGGATCACACCATTCAACAGGAACGTCTCTTCACCGCGGACGCCGCTCACGAGCTGCGAACGCCGCTTGCGGGGATCAGACTGCATCTGGAACTAATGGCACAGTCTGGCTCTCCACAGGCCACGACGTTAATTACCCGTATCGATCAGCTGATGCACACGGTTGAGCAACTGCTGATGTTGTCCCGTGCCGGACAGGCGATGGCGAGCGGTCACTATGAAACCGTCAACTGGACAGATGATATCATCATGCCGCTCGGTCTTGGACATGAGGCCAAAGAGCACACGGTGATATGGCCGGACAAAAGTCCGCTCACGGTGCAGGGTGATGCGGTGCTTCTGCGTTTGATGCTGCGCAATCTGCTTGAGAACGCCGGGCGCTACAGTCCGTCAGGCACAACGATTCGCGTGACTCTGGCCGACGTTGACGGGGGGACACAGGTCAGCGTTATCGATCAGGGGCCGGGGATAGATGAAGCGCACCGCCAGTTGATTACTGAACCGTTCCGTCGTCTTGACCAGCGCTACGGTGGCAGCGGCCTGGGGCTGAGCATTGTGCAACGTATCGTGCAGCTCCACCACGGCAAGCTGACGCTGGAGAATGGTGCTGAGGGCGGCTTAATCGCCAGCTGCTGGTTGCCGTCCAGCCTGCAATAAAAAAGCCCCCTTCCGGGGGCTTTAAACTGCGATTAGTGCTTGTAGATGAACTCGACACCTTCTTCGTCGTCTTCATCCCAGTCGTCGTCCCAGTCTTCTTCCTCTTCCACTTCCAGCTCTTCGAGCTGTTGGCGGTGGTAGTCATCCCACATGAATTCGACTTTTTCTGGCTGTTTCGCTTCTTCAGCCTGAACAACCGGGTTCTCGATGATAAAGGTCATCACATCCCAGCACAGATCTTTCACGCCAACCTGGCTTGCCGCGGAGATCAGGTAGTATTTATCTTCCCAGCCCATCGCTTCAGCAATGGCTTTCGCTTTCGCTTCCGCTTCGGCTTTATCCATCAGATCGATCTTGTTAAAGACCAGCCAGCGCGGCTTGTTCGCCAGTTTTTCGCTGTATTTTTCCAGCTCGCCGATAATGATGCGGGCATTTTCTACCGGATCGGAACCGTCGATTGGATCGATATCGATGAGATGCAGCAGTACGCGGCAGCGCTCAAGGTGTTTCAGGAAGCGGATACCCAGACCGGCACCTTCTGCAGCACCTTCAATCAGACCCGGGATATCAGCAACCACAAAGCTCTTCTCGTTATCCATACGGACAACGCCCAGGCTTGGTACCAGCGTGGTAAACGGATAATCCGCCACTTTTGGCTTGGCAGCAGAGACCGCACGAATAAACGTCGATTTACCGGCGTTTGGCATACCCAGCATCCCGACATCGGCCAGAAGCATCAGTTCCAGCTGCAGATCGCGCTTGTCGCCCGGCGTACCCATCGTTTTCTGACGTGGGGTACGGTTTACGGACGATTTGAAACGGCTGTTACCCAGACCGTGCCAGCCGCCTTTCGCCACCATCAGACGCTGACCGTGTTTGGTCATATCGCCCATGGTTTCGCCCGTCCCCTGGTCAATCACACGCGTACCGACCGGAACCTTAATGGTCACGTCTTTACCGCGTTTGCCCGTACAGTCACGGCTTTGACCGTTCTGACCACGCTCAGCGCGGAAGGATTTTTCGAAACGGTAGTCGATCAGCGTGTTGAGGTTCTCATCCGCCTCCAGCCACACGTCCCCGCCGTCACCGCCGTCACCGCCGTCAGGACCGCCACGTGGAATATATTTCTCACGGCGGAAGCTCACGCAACCATTGCCGCCATCACCTGCCACGACCAGGATTGTCGCTTCATCAACAAACTTCATTTTACTCTCCGTAACTCATTCGCCTGAGCGGGGGACTACTACGACCGCTTCATTTTTGCGCCAACGCCCCCAAAGACGATGACCAATGGCGGAATACATCGCGCCCGCAACCACGACAAACGCACCGAGATAGCCCAACATGTTGAGCATCGGTCTGACGAAGACATCGGGCCAGGCCATTGATAACAAATCTGAAAATAACAGCGTAAACAGCGGGGTAAGCGTAATGAGTGCGCTCACCTGTGCTGCCTGCCAGCGCGCCATCGCTTCGGCCAGCGCGCCATAACCGACCAGCGTGTTCAGCCCACAAAAAATGAGGCACGCCAGTTGCCAGTCGCTAAGCTGGGTAATCACACCCGGTTTTGCTAACGGCAATAATGCTATTGTACACAAAGTGTACAGCAAAAAGAGGATCTGCTGTGAGGCCAAACGACGCAATAACACCTTTTGCGCGACGCCATAGCTCACCCAAACCGTTGCTGCTCCCACTCCGAAGATCACACCCCAGGTGTAATCCGTCAGTCGGGTAAAAATCTCTATCAGACTGGTGTTGAAGAACATCACCAGACCACAGAGCAACATGCTCGCCCCGATAATTTGCGTGCCACGCATCTTCTCCTTGAGGATAAAGACGCTGGCGACCATCATGCCGACCGGTGAAAGCTGACCAATCACCTGCGACGCCGTGGGGCTAAGATACTGCAGGGAAGAACTGAACAGTATAAAGTTACCGAACAGGCCACCCGTCGCGATAGCCAGCAACACCAGCCAGCGCGGTTTACGGAAGATACGCAACGGCGGAAGCTTACCTTTGATCGCGAGGATGGCCCCAAGGCCGATACTTGCCATCAGAAAGCGATAAAATACCACCGTTGGCGGCTCCATCACTTCCAGTACCTGCTTCATTGCAATTGGCAGCGCACCCCAGCACATTGCGGTCGTGAGTGCCAAAAGAATACCAATGCCGGCCTGCTGCTTCATGCCCGTTTTCCCTACAGAAAAAATTACCGGGTTTCCAATGTAAAAAGCCCCGCAACAGGTTGCGGGGCTTTAATCCGTTACCGGACCGAGAAAACCTTACTCAGCAACGATGCTGATGTATTTACGGTTGTTCGGGCCTTTAACTTCAAATTTCACTTTACCGTCTGCTTTAGCAAACAGAGTGTGGTCACGACCGCATCCTACGTTGTTGCCAGCGTGGAATTTGGTGCCACGTTGACGAACAATGATGCTACCCGCCAGAACGGATTCGCCACCGAAACGCTTAACGCCCAGGCGTTTAGCTTCTGAATCGCGACCGTTACGTGTGGAGCCGCCAGCCTTTTTATGTGCCATTTAAATCTCTCCTCAGGTCTTAGGCGCTGATGCCAGTAATTTTCACATCAGTGAACCACTGACGGTGGCCCTGCTGCTTACGGTAGTGTTTACGACGACGAAACTTAACAATTTTAACTTTCTCGCCACGACCGTGAGCAACAACTTCAGCTTTGATAACGCCGCCATCAACGAAAGGAACGCCGATTTTGACTTCTTCACCGTTTGCGATCATCAGAACTTCTGCGAACTCAACAGATTCGCCAGTTGCGATGTCCAGCTTTTCCAGGCGAACGGTCTGACCTTCGCTTACTCGGTGTTGTTTACCACCACTTTGGAAAACCGCGTACATATAAACTCCGCTTCCGCGCACATCCTCGTATGAATCAGAGTGCGCTATAAATATTCACAATAGGGCGCGAATATTACGCAAAACGCGAGCCTTTGACAAGTGCTACCATCAATACATGAAGAAAAAAAACACAACGCGTAAGGTAACGTTTATCTGAGCCGTTTTTTCAGTACAATCAGCACTACTATTGATAAACCTAACCCTTCGTTACCCCATTGAAGATGGGATAAACAGGATAAAAAGCCCGGCTTTTGCGATGAATTTAGAAAAAATCAACGAGTTAACCGCGCAAGATATGGCGGGTGTGAATGCAGCAATCCTGGAGCAACTCAATTCTGACGTTCAGCTGATCAATCAGTTGGGCTATTACATCGTCAGCGGCGGCGGTAAACGCATTCGCCCGATGATTGCCATCCTGGCTGCCCGAGCCGTCGGCTATCAGGGAAATGCTCACGTCACGATCGCGGCACTGATCGAATTTATTCACACTGCGACGCTTCTTCATGATGATGTTGTGGATGAATCAGACATGCGCCGGGGTAAAGCCACCGCCAACGCCGCCTTTGGCAATGCTGCCAGCGTCCTGGTGGGGGATTTTATCTATACCCGTGCCTTCCAGATGATGACCAGCCTGGGTTCGCTGAAAGTGCTGGAGGTCATGTCTGAAGCCGTTAACGTGATTGCTGAGGGCGAAGTGCTTCAGCTGATGAACGTCAACGACCCTGACATCACCGAAGAAAACTACATGCGCGTAATTTACAGTAAAACCGCGCGCCTGTTTGAAGCGGCTGCACAGTGTTCCGGCATTCTGGCTGGCTGTAGCGAAGCCCAGGAAAAAGGGCTGCAGGACTATGGCCGTTATCTGGGTACCGCATTCCAGCTGATTGATGATTTGCTGGATTACAGTGCAGACGGCGAAACGCTCGGCAAAAACGTGGGTGATGACCTGAACGAAGGCAAACCGACGCTGCCGCTACTCCATGCGATGCGCAACGGGTCAGCCGACCAGGCGAAAATGATCCGTGAAGCGATCGAGCAGGGAAATGGTCGTCATCTTCTGGAACCCGTGCTGGAAACAATGGCCATTTGCGGATCGCTGGACTGGACGCGTCAGCGTGCCGAAGAAGAGGCGGATAAAGCCATCGCCGCACTTCAGGTCATCCCGGACAGCCCATGGCGCGATGCGCTCATTGGTCTTGCCCATATCGCCGTTCAGCGCGACCGTTAATCCTGCTCTCCCCTCCCCGCGGCCCTCGCGGGGAGATTCCAGTACACACCTGTATATTCCTCTTTCACGTAAACGCACCGGTTTACAGACCGCATGAATAAAGCCATGCCTTATTCTGAATATCCCTACCAGTAACGCGAACTTTTTAGAACAAGAAATTGAAATGGGTATAGTAAGGCCAGTCGTTTCAGACGAAATGGCGTAAGTGAATCCGAACTTAAGGACAGCGTTATGGACACGAAATTTATCGACTGGCACACAGCAGATATCATTGCGGCACTGCGCAAAAAAGGCACATCACTGGCTGCGGAATCTCGCCGCCATGGCCTGAGTTCTTCAACCCTGGCAAATGCCCTGACGCGCCCCTGGCCGAAGGGAGAATTGATCATTGCGACGGCGCTGGATACGCATCCGTGGGTGATCTGGCCTTCGCGTTACCACGATCCCATTACCCATGAATTTATCGACAGATCGCGCATGATCCGCCAGAGGAAAGTGAAGAAAGACCCGCAGGAATAGCGGTTTTTTTGACAGGAACAGCAACCCCCCGGTCATTTCTGGCAGGGGGCTGCCGGAACGATTACTCGCCCTTCACACGCTCAATATTCGCACCCAGCGCGCGCAGTTTATCTTCGATACGTTCATAGCCACGATCGATGTGATAAATACGATCAACGACCGTCGTCCCTTCCGCAATACAACCCGCCAGCACCAGGCTTGCAGATGCACGCAGATCGGTTGCCATCACCTGAGCACCAGACAGTTTCTCAACGCCGTGGCAAATCACGGTATTACTCTCGATCTCAGCATGTGCGCCCATACGAATCAGTTCCGGTACGTGCATAAAGCGGTTTTCAAAGATGGTCTCGGTAATGAACCCCGTCCCTTCTGCCACCAGGTTTAACAGGGTGAACTGCGCCTGCATATCGGTCGGGAAAGCAGGATGCGGAGCTGTACGCACGTTTACCGCTTTTGGACGGTTGCCGTGCATGTCCAGGCTGATCCAGTCTTCACCGATTTCGATATCAGCGCCTGCGTCACGCAGTTTCGCCAGCACCGCATCCAGGGTATCTGGCTGCGCGTTGCGGCAGGTAATTTTCCCGCCTGAAATCGCGGCAGCAACCAGGAACGTCCCGGTTTCGATACGGTCTGGCAGGACACGATACACGCCGCCGCCCAGACGCTCAACGCCTTCGATGGTGATACGGTCGGTGCCCTGGCCGGTGATCTTCGCACCCAGCGCCACGAGGAAGTTCGCGGTATCCACAATCTCCGGTTCACGCGCGGCGTTTTCGATGATGGTAGTACCTTCTGCCAGCGTTGCCGCAGACATGATGGTGACGGTGGCACCAACGCTCACTTTGTCCATGACAATGTGCGCGCCTTTCAGGCGGCCATTCACAGACGCTTTAACATAACCTTCTTCGAGTTTGATCTCGGCACCCAGTTTCTCCAGGCCAAAGATGTGCAGATCAACCGGACGTGCACCGATTGCGCAGCCACCCGGCAGGGAAACCTGACCCTGACCAAAACGTGCCACCAGCGGGCCAAGCGCCCAGATGGATGCACGCATGGTTTTCACCAGATCGTAAGGTGCAGAGAAGTTGTTTACGTTGCTGGCGTCGATCCAGACGGAACCGTTACGCTCAACTTTGGTGCCCAGCTGGCTGAGCAACTTCATGGTGGTGTCGATATCTTTCAGCTTCGGTACGTTCTGAATTTCTACCGGCTCTTCCGCGAGCAGCGCAGCAAAGAGGATGGGCAGCGCGGCATTTTTTGCGCCAGAAATTGTGACTTCGCCCTGGAGACGCGTTGGCCCCTGTACACGAAATTTATCCATTGTGTGCTCTCTTATAAATTCAACCGTGCTGCGGGCGTGTCGCCCACAACTCAAAAACCGTTTAGTTTGCGATCGCGTGCCCACTCTTGAGGGGTGAACGCTTTAATCGACAGGGCATGGATGCGGTTATCCGCAATGTATTCCATCAGCGGCGCGTACACAGCCTGCTGTTTCTTCACACGGCTCATACCGTCGAACATCTCACCCACAGCAATAACCTGGAAGTGACTGCCATCGCCAGTGACGTGGGCTTCCTGAAGGGAGAGTGCATTCATCAGCACTGTCTGGATTTCATGATTTTCCATGGGTTCTTAATCATCTGATAGTGAAAACAAGCCCAACATCTTAGAGCAAAGTGGCGTCGTCTTAAACAAGCAAAAAGCCCCGACGATGAATCTGTCAGGGCTTTCAGAAGTAACGCACTGAAAATATTAACGAGGCAGTACGTCCTGAGGGAGATTATAGAGCTGGGCCAGGGTGACCACATTATCGCTCGCCGCGTGCAGCGTAACGCTTGTACCCTGCTTTTTCCCCACGGCAACAAGATGGGCCAGCAGCGCGACGCCTGCCGTGTCCACCCGTGAAATGCCGCTCAGATCGATAACCGTCACGCCCTGCATCGCTTCAAAACGTTTGTCCCAGAGCGGGTTCAGCAGATCCTGGTCGAGTTCACCCGTCAGCTTCAACGTCTCACCCTCACGCGACCAGCTCAGTTGATCCGACATTACTTCTTCTCATCCAGAGAGATTTTTTGACGCGAGATAGACTGCAGCTGTGCGGTCAGGCCATCAATGCCTTTAGTGCGCAGCAGGTCACTCCACTCGTTCTGTTTAGTGGTGATCATGCTCACCCCTTCCGCAATCATGTCATAGGCCTGCCAGTGACCGGTCTGGCTGTTTTTACGCCACTGGAAGTCCAGGCGTACTGGCGGACGGCCGTTAGGATCGATAATCGTTACGCGGATAGGAATGATAGTCGCGTCGCCCAGCGGCTGCTCTGGTGCAATCTGATAGGTCTGACCGTGATACATCGCCAGTGCCTGACCGTAAGCCTGTTTCAGGTATTCACGGAACGCGGCAAAATAGGCGTCGCGCTGCGCCGGGGTCGCGTCTTTGTAATAACGGCCCAGCACCAGCGCACCCGCATATTTGATCTGCACGTACGGCAGCAGCTCTTGATCAACCACGTCGCGCAGATAATCAGGATTGGAACGAATTTTCGGCTGTTCGTTTTTAAGCCGGTCGAAGGTCTTCTTCGCAGCCTCATCCATCAGTTTGTACGGGTTACTCTGATCCGCAGCATGTGCCGCGGTGAGAGGGGCAATGACCAGCATGGCAACCATTAACAGTCGTTTAAACATGAATGACTTCTCCTGAAATTAATTCGTCGTGCCTGGTGTCGGTGCGACACTGGCAGGATCTTCGCTCTGCGCAGGGGCAGCGTCGGACTTCTTATCATCTCCTTTACTGTTATAAAGGAACTGACCAATCATATCCTCCAGCACCATCGCGGACTTCGTATCCTGGATTACGCTACCGTCTTTAAGGATAGTCGTTCCCAGCTCCGGGTCTTCAAAACCGACGTTGAGCGCCAGATATTGCTCACCCAACAGGCCGGAAGTGCGGATAGAAAGCGAGCTGGTGTCCGGGATATGGTTATAACGCTCTTCAATATCCATCGACACGCGCGGCAGATAGGTTTTCTCATCAAGCGTAATGTCAGAGACACGCCCGATGACCACCCCGCCTATACGTACCGGCGAGCGCGCCTTCAGCCCGCCGATGTTATCAAAGGTCGCATAAATGCGATAAGTCGGCTCGGTGCGCACAGACGTGATATCCGCCGCTCTCAGGCAGATAAACAGCGCGGCCAGCAACGCCAGTAACAGGAACACGCCGACCCAAATTTCATTTTTTCTCGTTTGCATGAACTCAATTCCCAAACATCAGTGCGGTGAGCACAAAATCCAGACCCAGTACGGCCAGCGACGAATGTACGACAGTACGTGTAGTTGCACGGCTGATGCCCGCCGAAGTCGGGATCGCATCATAGCCATTGAACAAGGCGATCCAGGTGACCGTAATGGCAAATACCACGCTTTTAATCAGACAGTTAACCAGATCCATTCGCAGATCGATGGCGTCCTGCATGGCCGACCAGAAGAAGCCCGCATCGATGCCCTTCCAGTGAACGCCAACCAGCGAGCCGCCCCAGATACCCACGGCGACAAAGAGGATCGTCAGGAGCGGTAAGGAAATCACCCCCGCCCAGAAGCGTGGCGAGATCACGCGACGCAGCGGGTCGACCGCCATCATCTCCATGCTGGAAAGCTGCTCGGTCGCACGCATCAGGCCAATTTCAGCGGTCAATGCTGACCCTGCACGCCCGGCGAACAACAGCGCCGCCACCACCGGCCCCAGCTCACGCAGCAGCGACAGCGCCACCAGCATGCCGAGGCTGGTTTCGGCGCTGTAGGTCGTCAGAACGAGGTAGCCCTGCAGCCCCAGCACCATGCCGATAAACAGACCGGAGACAATGATAATGAGCATCGACAGCACGCCGACATTATAGAGCTGCCGCACCAGTAGCGGTGCATGCTTACGAAATTCCGGCTTGCCGACCAGCGCGTTGAACAACATCAATCCGGCGCGCCCGAACGTCCTGATGGTTTTTATGCCACGGTGTCCAAGAGCGGCCAATGCATTTAACAGCATCAGTGGCTTAACTCCCTATTCCCAGTAAATCGTCACGATAGTCGCCCGCCGGGTAGCGGAACGGCACAGGCCCATCCGCAATGCCGTCGAGGAACTGCCGTACACGCGGATCGCAGTTTTCCTGCAACGCCTGAGCGCTGCCATGCGCGACGATCCTTTTGTCTGCCACAATGTAGGCATAGTCGGCGATGCTCAGCACTTCCGGTACATCGTGAGAAACCACTATACAGGTTACGCCGAGCGCGCTGTTCAGTTCAGAGATGAGCTTCACCAGCACGCCCATCGTGATAGGGTCCTGCCCGACGAACGGTTCGTCGAACATGATTAAATCGGGTTCTAAGGCGATGGCGCGTGCCAGCGCGGCGCGGCGTGCCATACCGCCGGACAGCTCTGAGGGCATCAGTTTTGCAGCCCCTCGCAGCCCCACGGCCTCAAGCTTCATCATCACCGTACTTTTCAGCAGCTCTGGCGGCAGACTGGTGTGCTCGCGCAGCGGATAGGCCACGTTATCAAAGACGTTCATGTCCGTGAACAACGCTCCCGACTGGAAAAGCATACTCATGCGTTTACGAACAGTATACAGGCGCGATCGTGACATCTCGGGGATGTTTTCGCCGTCAAATAGGATTTCACCGCTATCGGGTGGGATCTGGCCACCAATAAGGCGCAGCAAGGTCGTTTTACCGATCCCGGACGGCCCCATGATGGCAGTGATCTTGCCACGCGGTACGGTCAACGAAATATCATCGAATATCAATCTGTTGGCGCGAGAAAAACTCACACCCCGGACATCAACTAAATTCGCCATAGTTTGGCTCATTTATGGTTCCTTTCTTACCCTGCTCACGTTAAGCATGCAGACTGAATCAGCCCTAAACTCAGCATTTTTACAGAATATTAGCCGTTGAGGTTAGCGAAAGCTGGCATTTGTTTTACTTTTCCGGCGCATAAAGTCAAAATTAGGAATTCGTTACGCCTCAGACTGTATGCAGTCCTGCCATTCCATTCCTGCGCGATGGACCGACGAGTATACCTGAAGAAAGGACTTTTGATGCTTTTAGCAACAGCACTGTTAATAATTGGTTTACTTTTGGTGGTCTACAGTGCTGACCGTTTGGTATTTGCTGCATCTATCCTGTGCCGCCTGACTGGCGTACCGCCTGTCGTCATCGGGATGACCGTGGTCAGTGTCGGAACCTCGCTTCCTGAAATCATCGTCTCTGTCACGGCATCACTGCACGGTCAGTTAGACCTTGCCGTCGGCACCGCGATTGGTTCCAACATCGTCAATATCTTACTGATCCTTGGCCTGGCGGCCCTGCTCCATCCATTTCGCGTGCATTCTGATGTTCTGCGCCGTGAATTGCCGCTAATGTTAATCGTAAGCCTGCTGGCAGGGTGCGTATTTTATGATGGCGTACTGAGCTACGGTGACGGCATTTTCTTGCTGGCGCTGGCCGTTATCTGGCTGCGGTATAGTGTTAAAATCGCCCGTTTGGCAGAAAAACAGGGGCAGGATAGCCTGACGCGAGAGCAGGTCGCCGAACTCCCGCGTGAAGGCACGCTGCCTGTAGCGCTGCTGTGGCTCGGCGTCGCGCTGATCATCATGCCGATGGCCACGCGCATGGTCGTCGATAACGCCACGGTGCTGGCGAACTATTTCGCCATGAGTGAGCTCACCATTGGCCTGACGGTCATTGCCATTGGCACCAGTCTGCCGGAACTGGCCACCGCTATCGCAGGGGCACGTAAAGGTGAAGATGACATTGCCATAGGCAATATTATCGGTTCAAACATTTTTAATATCGCCATCGTGATGGGCCTGCCGGCCCTGATAACGCCCGGGCCTTTTAACCCCCTGGCATTCTCACGCGATTACGGGGTGATGTTGCTGGTCAGCGTCATTTTTGCCCTGCTCTGCTGGCGGCGGCAACGACAGATTGGCAAAGGCGCAGGGGCGCTGCTGACGGGTGGATTTATCGTATGGATGGCGATGCTGTACTGGCTTTCGCCTCTTCTCTCTGGGTAAACGGAAACGCATTATGTCGCAAATAGAATTGCAGCCGGGTTTTGACTTTCAGAAAGCAGGCAAAGAGGTTCTGGAGATTGAACGTGAAGGTCTGGCGCAGTTAGATCAGTACATTAATCAGGATTTTAGTCTGGCATGTGAGAAGATGTTCTACTGTGCCGGTAAAGTCGTGGTGATGGGCATGGGCAAGTCCGGTCACATTGGGCGCAAAATGGCGGCAACGTTTGCCAGCACCGGAACCTCTTCCTTCTTTGTACACCCGGGGGAAGCCGCGCACGGCGATCTGGGCATGGTAACGCCGCAGGATATCGTCATCGCGCTGTCGAACTCCGGTGAGTCTAATGAGATCCTGGCGCTGATCCCCGTGCTGAAGCGGCTGCGGGTTCCGCTTATTTGCATGACCAGCCGCCCGGAAAGTAGCATGGCGCGCGCGGCGGATATTCACCTGTGCGTGAAAGTGCCTAAAGAAGCCTGCCCGCTGGGTCTTGCTCCAACGTCCAGCACGACCGCTGCGCTGGTCATGGGCGATGCGCTTGCCGTTGCGTTGCTGGAAGCCCGCGGTTTTACCCCGGAAGATTTCGCGCTTTCCCACCCAGGTGGCGCGCTCGGGCGTAAGCTTCTGCTTCGGGTTAACGATATTATGCACACTGGCGATGAGATCCCTCACGTCAGTAAAGAGGCCTCCCTGCGCGATGCGCTGCTGGAGATCACCCGCAAGAATCTGGGTATGACGGTTGTGTGTGACGACCTGATGAAGATCCAGGGGATCTTCACCGATGGCGACCTGCGCCGCGTGTTCGACATGGGTGTTGATGTTCGCACGCTGGGCATCGCTGATGTGATGACGTCCGGCGGTATCCGTGTTCGTCCGGGTACGCTGGCGGTGGATGTGCTGAACCTGATGCAGTCCCGTCATATCACCTCAGTGATGGTTGCCGATGGCGACCAGTTGCTGGGTGTGGTACATATGCATGATCTGCTGCGCGCAGGCGTAGTGTAATGAAGGATAAGACAATGAGTAATGCGGGTGCATCCCTTGCAACCTGTTATGGTCCGGTCAGTACCCATATAATGGCAAAGGCGGAAAACATTCGCCTGCTCATCCTGGATGTGGATGGGGTACTCTCTGATGGCCTGATTTACATGGGCAATAATGGTGAAGAGCTGAAAGCGTTTAACGTTCGCGATGGCTACGGTATTCGTTGTGCGCTCACATCAGGCATCGACGTTGCCATTATCACCGGTCGGAAAGCTAAACTGGTTGAAGACCGTTGTGAAACGTTAGGCATTACCCATCTGTATCAGGGTCAGTCCGATAAGATGGCGGCGTTCAACGATTTACTGGGTAAACTGGCCGTCGCGCCGGAAAACGTGGCCTATGTCGGGGACGATCTGATTGACTGGCCGGTGATGGCTGAAGTCGGTCTGAGTATCGCCGTGGCCGATGCGCATCCGCTGCTGATCCCGCGCGCTGACTATGTCACCCATATCAACGGTGGCCGTGGTGCCGTACGTGAAGTCTGCGATCTGCTTTTGCTGGCGCAGGGCAAGCTTGATGAGGCCAAAGGGCAATCGATATGAGTAAAACCAGACGTTGGGTTATCATTCTGCTTTCGCTTGTCGCACTGGTATTGATTGGCGTGAACCTTGCCGATCGCGACGATACGCAGACGGAAGTGGTCAATACGAGCGAGCCAACCTATAAAAGCGATCACAGTGACACCGTGGTCTACAGCCCGGAAGGTGCGCTGAACTATCGCCTGATTGCCCAGCATGTTGAATATTTTTCAGATGACGGTATTTCGTGGTTTACCCAGCCAGTCATGACCACGTTTGATAAAGACAAAGTGCCGACGTGGTCGATTAAATCTGACCGGGCAAAACTGACGAATGACCGTATGCTTTATCTGTATGGCCACGTTGAAGTCAACGCCCTGACCGCTGACTCACAACTGCGCAAAATCACGACGGATAATGCACAGATCAACCTCGTGACCCAGGACGTGACGTCGCAGGATCTGGTCACACTGTATGGCACAACATTTAATTCCAGCGGTTTAAGAATGCGCGGGAACTTACGCAGCAAAAACGCCGAGCTGATTGAAAAGGTTAGAACCTCCTATGAAATTCAAAACAAACAAACTCAGCCTTAAAGTAATTATCGCCAGTGCGATGCTGGCGACCAGTCTTCCCGCGCTTGCTGTAACGGGCGATACTGACCAGCCTATCCATATCGAGTCCGACACGCAGTCGCTTGATATGCAAGGCAATGTCGTTACCTTTACCGGTAACGTCGTCATGACCCAGGGCACCATCAAAATCAACGCCGACAAAGTGGTCGTTACCCGTCCCGGTGGCGAGCAAGGCAAAGAGATCATTGATGGCTATGGCAACCCGGCAACCTTCTACCAGATGCAGGATAACGGCAAACCCGTGAAAGGCCGCGCCACGCATATGCACTATGAGCTGGCGAAGGACCTGGTCATCCTGACCGGTAACGCTTATCTGGAACAGCTGGACAGCAACATCACCGGCGACCAGATCACCTATCTGGTGAAAGAGCAAAAAATGCAGGCCTCCAGCGAGAAAGGCAAACGCGTAACCACCGTGCTGGTTCCGTCGCAGCTGCAGGACAAAGGTAAGGGTCAGGCCCCGGCACAGAAGAAGAGTAACTAATTCGTTATGGCAACATTAACTGCAAAAAATCTCGCGAAGGCCTATAAGGGCCGCCGTGTCGTAGAAGATGTCAGTCTGACCGTCAACTCCGGCGAAATTGTAGGCCTGCTTGGCCCTAACGGTGCGGGCAAAACCACAACCTTCTACATGGTCGTTGGCATTGTGTCGCGCGATGCGGGCAACATCGTCATTGATGATGAAGATATCAGTCTTCTGCCGCTGCATGCGCGTGCGCGTCGCGGTATCGGCTATCTGCCGCAGGAAGCCTCCATTTTCCGCCGCCTGAGCGTCTTTGATAACCTGATGGCCGTCCTGCAAATTCGTGACGATCTGACCAGCGAACAGCGTCAGGACCGGGCTAACGAGCTGATGGAAGAGTTCCATATCGAACATCTGCGCGACAGCCTCGGTCAGGCGCTGTCCGGCGGTGAACGCCGTCGCGTTGAGATTGCGCGTGCGCTGGCTGCAAACCCGAAATTTATCCTTCTGGATGAACCGTTTGCAGGCGTTGACCCCATCTCCGTTATCGACATTAAACGTATCATTGAGCATCTGCGCGACAGCGGGCTTGGCGTACTGATCACTGACCATAACGTCCGTGAAACGCTGGCCGTGTGCGAACGCGCATACATCGTGAGCCAGGGCAATCTGATCGCCCACGGTACGCCGCAGCAGATCCTCGAAGATGATCATGTTAAGCGTGTCTACCTTGGGGAAGACTTCAGACTCTGATAGGGTAGAGGTAATGTAACGCCGAACCGGAGAAAAATGCTCTGAACATGAAGCAAGGTTTGCAATTACGGCTCAGCCAACAACTGGCGATGACGCCGCAGCTACAGCAGGCGATTCGCCTGTTGCAACTGTCCACCTTAGAACTCCAGCAGGAGCTCCAGCAAGCGCTGGATAGTAATCCGTTGCTGGAGCAAGCCGATCTTCATGAAGAGGTAGATACCCAGCAGTCGCAGGATACTGAAGCACTCGACACCGCCGATGCGCTCGAACAAAAAGAGATGCCGGACGAGCTTCCGCTGGATGCCAGCTGGGATGAAATCTACACCGCCGGAACCCCTTCCGGTACGCGTGCAGACTACCAGGACGATGAGCTACCGGTTTATCAGGGTGAAACTACCCAGTCACTGCAGGATTACCTGATGTGGCAGGTAGAACTTACCCCTTTCTCCGATACTGACCGCGCGATTGCGACATCCATTGTCGATGCCGTGGATGACACCGGTTATCTGACCGTCACGCTGGACGAAATTCTGGAAAGCATGGGTGACGAAGAGATTGAACTCGAGGAGATAGAAGCCGTTCTGAAGCGCATTCAGCGTTTCGATCCGGTAGGGGTGGCCGCAAAAGATCTGCGCGACTGCCTGCTTATTCAGCTTTCTCAGTTCAGCAAAGAGACGCCATGGCTTGATGAAGCCCGCTTGATCATCAGCGACCATCTGGATCTTCTGGCCAATCACGATTTCCGCAGCCTGATGCGCGTCACGCGCCTGAAAGAAGAGGTGCTGAAAGAGGCGGTCAATCTGATTCAGTCCCTCGATCCGCGCCCCGGTCAGTCCATTCAGACCAGCGAACCCGAGTACGTCATCCCGGATGTGCTGGTCAGAAAACACAATGACCGCTGGGTCGTTGAACTGAACTCAGACAGCATCCCTCGCCTGCAAATCAACCAGCAGTATGCCTCCATGTGCACCAGCGTGCGTAACGACTCCGATAATCAATACATTCGTAGCAATTTGCAGGAAGCGCGATGGTTGATCAAAAGTCTGGAGAGCCGAAATGATACGCTGCTCCGCGTAAGCCGCTGTATTGTCGAACAGCAGCAGGCGTTCTTTGAGCAGGGCGAAGAGTATATGAAACCGATGGTGCTGGCGGATATCGCCCAGGCCGTCGAGATGCATGAATCAACCATTTCCCGCGTGACCACGCAGAAGTATCTGCACAGTCCACGCGGTATTTTTGAGCTTAAGTATTTCTTCTCCAGCCATGTGAATACCGAGGGCGGCGGTGAAGCGTCGTCAACGGCCATTCGCGCCCTGGTGAAGAAGTTGATCGCCGCGGAGAACCCCGCGAAGCCACTGAGCGACAGTAAGTTAACCACCATACTGTCCGACCAGGGTATTATGGTGGCACGCCGAACTGTTGCGAAGTATCGAGAGTCTTTATCCATTCCGCCGTCTAACCAGCGTAAACAGCTGGTCTGACACAACCGATAAGGAAGACACTATGCAGCTCAATATCACAGGACATAACGTCGAGATTACTGAGGCTTTACGTGATTTTGTGAATGCTAAATTCGCGAAACTCGAGCAGTATTTCGAAAGGATCAACCAGGTCTATGTTGTATTGAAAGTGGAGAAAGTGACTCATATCTCGGATGCGACCCTGCATGTCAACGGGGGTGAGCTCCATGCCAGTGCGGAAGGGCAAGACATGTACGCTGCTATCGACGGCTTGATTGATAAGCTTGCACGACAGCTCAATAAACATAAAGACAAACTGAAACAACACTAATTGTCCGGGCAGTTAACGGGTGCAGGAAGGCCTGTTGTGAAACACAACAGGCCGTTTGTACAGTTAGCGCTTAGGTGAAATTATGATGAACAACGATTCCGCTCTTCAACTGAGCAATGTCCTTAACCAGGAATGTACGCGCAGTGCTGTTCACTGCCAGAGCAAAAAACGTGCGCTGGAGATCATCAGTGAACTGGCCGCAAAACAGCTGGGCCTGCCGCCGCAGGTCGTGTTCGAAGCGATCCTGACCCGTGAAAAAATGGGCAGTACCGGCATCGGCAACGGCATCGCGATCCCGCACGGCAAACTGGAAGAGGACACCCTGCGTGCCGTCGGTGTGTTTGTGCAGCTGGAGACGCCTATCGCCTTCGATGCCATCGATAATCAGCCCGTCGATCTCCTCTTCGCGCTGCTGGTGCCTGCCGACCAGACGAAAACCCATTTGCATACGCTTTCGCTGGTCGCAAAACGCCTGGCCGATAAAACCATTTGCCGTCGACTGCGCGCAGCCCAAAGTGATGAAGAGCTATATCAAATTATCACTGAAGCAGAAGGCAATCAGGATGATGCATAACCAGGAGATGGCCTTCACATCTGTTGTCCTGAGGAGAAACGGAACATGGTGCTGATGATTGTCAGTGGCCGTTCAGGGTCCGGGAAATCCGTGGCCCTGCGCGCGCTGGAAGACATGGGGTTTTACTGCGTAGATAACCTGCCGGTCGTGCTGTTGCCCGACCTGGCACGCACGCTTGCGGAGAGGCAAATCTCTGCCGCCGTCAGTATCGACGTTCGTAACATGCCTGAATCGCCAGAAATCTTTGAACAGGCAATGAGCAACCTGCCTGATTCATTCTCGCCTCAGCTGCTGTTCCTCGATGCAGACCGCAATACTCTGATCCGTCGCTACAGCGATACACGTCGTTTGCACCCGCTTTCCAGCAAGAACCTCTCGCTGGAAAGTGCTATCGACGAAGAGAGCGATCTGCTGGAACCGCTGCGTTCCCGTGCTGACCTGATTGTCGATACGTCCGAAATGTCCGTGCATGAGCTGGCGGAAATGCTGCGTACCCGTTTACTGGGCAAACGCGAGCGTGAACTGACGATGGTGTTCGAGTCATTCGGCTTTAAGCACGGTATACCTATCGATGCGGATTATGTTTTCGACGTGCGCTTCCTGCCGAACCCGCACTGGGATCCGAAGCTGCGTCCAATGACCGGTCTCGATAAGCCCGTCGCGGCCTTCCTCGACAGACACACAGAAGTTCACAATTTTATCTACCAGACGCGAAGCTACCTTGAGCTATGGTTACCTATGCTGGAGACAAACAATCGTAGCTACCTGACCGTGGCGATTGGCTGTACCGGCGGTAAACATCGTTCGGTCTATATCGCCGAACAGCTGGCCGACTATTTCCGCTCACGCGGGAAGAACGTTCAGTCCCGTCATCGCACGCTGGAAAAACGTAAAACATGACCGTAAAACAAACCGTTGAGATCACCAATAAGCTGGGCATGCATGCACGTCCGGCGATGAAACTGTTTGAGCTGATGCAGGGTTTCGATGCAGACGTTCTGCTGCGTAACGATGAAGGTACCGAGGCGGAAGCGAACAGCGTGATTGCGCTGCTGATGCTGGACTCCGCCAAAGGCCGCCAGATTGAAGTAGAAGCTACCGGTCCACAGGAAGAGGAAGCGCTGGCGGCGGTGATTGCGCTGTTTAACGCCGGGTTTGACGAAGACTAACCCCTCTTTCATGGCGGGTAGCGCTACGCTTACCCGCCTTACATCAATTTATTTCTCGCCATAAACCCTTCCCCTCCCAGCTGCCGCATCTGGCGCATGATCCACGCCTGTCGGTTTCGCACATAGCCTGAGGGTGCATCGGCTTTAAAGCGAATTGGGTTAGGCAAGACCGCGGCCAACAGCGCAGCTTCAGAGAGGCTCAGCCGGCTGGCAGGTTTATTGAAATATCGCTGCGACGCGGCTTCGACACCAAACACGCCATCACCAAACTCGGCAATGTTCAGATAGACCGTCAGAATACGTTTCTTGCTCCAGACCGTTTCCATCCCCAGGGTCAATCCGGCTTCCAGCCCTTTTCGCACCCAGCTGCGGCCATCCCACAAAAACAGGTTTTTGGCCGTCTGTTGTGACAGCGTCGATGCGCCGCGCACGCGGTTTTCATGGCGTTCGTTATGGGCGAGCGCTTTCTCGATTGCCGCCACGTCAAACCCCCAGTGCTCCGGGAATTTCTGATCCTCCGCCGCTATCACCGCCAGCCCCATCCACGGGGAGATTTCATCTGTGCTCACCCAGTCAGAGTGGGCAACATAGCTGAAGTCACCGGTGAACCACGCGCTCAGCTGACGCTCAACCATCACGGCAGAAAACGGAACCGGCAGAATGCTGAATAATGCCAGTCCGCCGCCCCAGAACACCGCCAGCACCAGCACGGCACGCCAAAGAATACGTTTTACCCAGGCGCCTGCGGCGAATTGACGCCTCATTCAGTCAGCACCAGCACTCTGGCCACCAGTTTTTCAATGCCTGAAGCGGCTTCCGCGATAGTCTGCGCCAGCATATACGCGGGTGTGGTGACGATTTTATTGTCTTCATCCACCACAATGTCATCCACCGGACAAGGGATGTGCTCGCCTCCCATCTCCTCGATGATTTCCGCTGTATCAATATCGGTCCCGATGGTCAGGCGCAGCGGGAAATCAAAAATTGTGGGAAGCATGGCCGGAGCGATGCAGATAAAGCCCTGCGGTTTACCCGCCGCATGCATGGCCTGTGATAACGCTTTTAAATGCGGATCAACCTGACACCCGGCGCCTTGCGTGGCAAACGTGCTGAGGTTTTTAGCCGCCCCAAACCCGCCCGGTACAATTAACGCATCAAGCTCTGCGGCGTCCGCCTGAATCAGAGGATGAATTTCGCCACGCGCAATACGCGCGGCTTCAATCAGGACGTTACGGGTTTCTGCCATCGGCTCCCCGGTCAGATGATTAATGACATCAGCCTGATTTTTGTCTGGCGCGAAGCAAATGACTTCAGCCCCCTCTCTTGCCAGGGCCAGCAATGTGATGACGGCTTCGTGTATCTCAGAACCATCGTAAACGCCACATCCGCTCAGTACGACACCAATCTTTTTCATCATGACGATCCTTCTCTGCAACTCGCTGAAGCACATAATTAATTTTGATTAAAACGCTATGCTTCACACATTTCACTGATTCCTGTAACAAACCATTTAAGATTTGCTATCTTATTTGCGTGCGGCCTAAATTTTCAGGCGGCGCCCATACGAAAACAACACAAAAAAACAGGCGCAGCCACAATTTCCCTGGTGTTGGCGCAGTATTCGCGCACCCCGGTTAAGCCGGGGTCATTTTTTTCTGGCGTCCACCCAGGCTTTAAGCACCGCCACATCGTTCTGCCACTCTTGTTTCATCTCTTCAACCCAATCACCTACGTTATCTTCCCAGGCAGGTAAATCAGGTGACTGAATCTGTTGTCCCAGCTGCTGCAGGTGACGTAAGCCGACCGAGCCGGCCGCGCCTTTGATTTTATGCCCTTCTTCCACAATGCCTTTCTGATCCCGCGCTGTCAGATTTGACTCCAGCACGCTCAGATAGCCCGGCATCATTTTTTCAAATACCGCCAGACCGTCGGTAATCAGTTTTGGACCAACCAGATCGATGTACTGCTCCAGCATCGCGGTATCGAGTATCGTTTGGGCTTTCGCGCTATCCACAGACGTCATGGTGTTTTCCTCTTCATCATGGGTATCCCAGAACTTCTTGATCATGGCGGTCAGGGCAGGCACCGCCAGCGGCTTGCTAAGTACATCATCCATACCGGCATCGAGGTACTCTTTTTTATCTTTCAGCACGTTCGCCGTCAACGCCACCAGCGGCGGCAGTTCGTCGCCAGCGTACTGGCTCGTCAGTTCACGGGAAATATCCAGCCCGGTCATGTCCGGCAACTGAATATCCAGCAGAACGAGATCATATTCACCCGGCTTAAACATCTCCAGCGCGGCTTTACCGGTCATCGCCACATCCACGCTGTTGCCCAGTTTTTCCAGGACAGAGCGTGCGACAATTACGTTAAGCTCAATATCTTCCACCAGCAGGACATGCAGCGCGGGCAGCGGCATATCGTCGTTTTCGAAGGTATCTTCCACCTCTTCCGCCACCGCCGGCGCGTGCACCGTCAGCGTGAAGGTTGAGCCTTTGCCCGGATGGCTGGCGACGGTAATATCACCGCCCATGCTCTTCGCAAGGCGTTTAGACACCGCCAGACCAATTCCCGTGCCGGTAGCGGGCTTGCCACCGTTGCTGTCCTTCACCTGATAGTACATCGCAAAGATTTTGTCCTGCTCTTCCTGCGGAATACCAATGCCGGAGTCTTCCACCTCAAAGTGCAGCATGTCGCCCTGGTCATAGCGAATACGTACCGAGACCTGCCCCTTCTGGGTAAATTTGACCGCATTGCTGATAAGGTTCCACAGGATCTGGCGCAGACGCGTGCCGTCGGTAACCACCTTGTGCGGCAGCGGCAGCGTGGGATCCATGACAAAGCTCAGCCCCTTCTGCTGCGCCTGCAAACCCGACAGGTTTTCCAGATCGGCAAGGAAACCGGTGAAATCAACCGGCTGGTTATCAAGCTGCACTTTGCGGCGTTCCATCTTATCCATATCGATAATATCGTTGAAGATATTCCCCAGCGTGACCGCTGAGACATGGATGGTTTTAAGGTATTTTTCCTGTTCTGCGGTGAGATCGGTGTCCAGCAGAATGCGGCTCAGGCCGACAATTCCGTTAAGTGGCGTACGCAGTTCATGGCTGATGGTGGAGATGAAGGTGGTTTTATCGCGGCTGGCACGTTCAAGGGCATCCTGATAGCGCTTACGCTCGGTGATATCGCGGCCAAACCCCATCAGACCGTGGCGTTTCCCCACGCGGTCGTAGTACGGCACCTTACGGATCTCAAAGCAGGCTTTGCGCCCGTCCGGGTAATCCAGCCACTGTTCATAGGTCAGCGAAACGTTATGACGGAACACTTTTTCGTCCGTCTCCATCACTTTGGCGGCCGCCTCTTCGGAGTATACGTCCTGCGGCTTCAGGTGAATCAGCTGCTTCTCGCTCTTCCCGGTCAGCAGTTCCATCGCCCGGTTACAGCCGGAAAACTCTTTATCTTCATTACGGTAGAAAACCAGATCCGGCGATGCATCAAGGAACGAGCGCAGGAAAGAGGATTGCTGCTCAAGCTGGATCTGCGTCACCTCGCGCTCTTTCATTTCGATTTTCAGCTGCTCCAGCGTCGCCTGGCGCTCAGCCTCCGCCTTCTCACGATCCGAAATCTCCTGGTTCAGTTGGGCGATATTATCCTTTAGCTGAACGTTGAGCTTCAGATCGCGATCGCGCATCTCTTCCAGTTTATCGACCAGTTTTGACAGGCGCTGACGGGACTCCTCCAGTTGTTCAACCACCACGGAGAGGAAATAGACCGCCCAGGGTGTAATCAGCAAGCCAAAGAAGATGGAGCGGATCACGTCGATACTCTCGACCTGACCGTGCAGAACCATGGTTACGGCCATCTGCACGACAATGGCCAGAACGACCAGCGCCAGTGCCAGCAGCATGGAGAAACGCACCAGCCCAAGCTTCATCATCAGATCGACGTAGTACTGGGCCAGCATTCGAATTTGCTTCATAGAGGATCCCTTCACGACTTTATCGCTCAATAATACTCAAATTCGCGGCGGGGCGTTGAAGGTTGTGAGAAAAAGTGCGGGGTGAAACAGGAGATTAGCCTCGCTTCCGGTTCTCCGGAAGCGAGGAGAGGTCTGTCAGGAGCGTTTCAGCATCAGCCAGAGGCTGATCAGGAAGAAGCTGGCGCTCGGCAGCAGCGCGCCGATAACAGGCGGAATACCATAAACCAGCGTCAGCGGGCCGAAGATCTGATCGAGAACGTAGAATACAAAGCCGAAGCTGATCCCAGTCACAACGCGCACGCCCATCGGCACGCTACGCAACGGGCCAAAGATAAACGACAGTGCCATCAGCATCATCACCGCCACGGACAACGGCTGGAAGATTTTGCTCCACATGTTGAGCTGATAACGTCCGGCGTCCTGTCCGCTCGACTTCAGGTATTTCACGTAGTTGTGCAAACCACTGATGGAGAGAGCGTCAGGATCCAGCGCCACCACGCCGAGTTTGTCCGGCGTGAGTTTGGTTTTCCACATACCCGACACCGTCTGAGAGCCGGAGATCTGTTTTGGATCGGTCAGGTCTGACTCATCCACCTGCGACAACCGCCACTGCTTATGCTCGGCGTCAAACTTGGCCGAAGAGGCGTGACGCACGGAGAGCAAACGACGATCGTCATTGAAGGTGTAAATACTCACGCCTCCCAGTTCGTCATCGCCCTTCACACGTTCGATATAGACGAAGCTGTCACCATCTTTTGCCCACAACCCTTGCTGCGTTGAGAGCAATGAGCCACCGTACATCGCCTGCGCACGATAGTTACGCGCCATCTGCTCACCCTGCGGTGCCACCCACTCGCCAATTGCCATGGTCAACAGCACCAGCGGGATCGCGGTTTTCATCACCGACAGTGCAACCTGCATACGGGTGAAGCCCGAAGCCTGCATAACAACCAGTTCACTGCGCTGTGCCAGCATCCCTAAGCCCAACAGCGCACCCAGCAGGGCTGCCATCGGGAAGAAGATCTGCACATCTTTTGGCACGCTGAGCAGGGTATACATGCCCGCACCCAGCGCGTCATAGCTCCCCTGCCCGGCTTTTTTCAACTGATCGACAAATTTGATAATGCCGGAGAGCGACACCAGCATGAACAACGTCATCATGATGGTGGAAAAAATAGTTTTACCGATATAGCGGTCAAGAACGCCAAACGCCTGCATTAGAGGGCTCCTTTACGCGAGAAGCGGGCACGAATGCGGCGCACAGGCACCGTATCCCACAGGTTGAGTCCCACCGCCAGCAGCAGATACAGACCATTGACCACCCAGGTCCAGACGAACGGGTCAATTTTACCCTTACCACCGTTAGACTTAATTGAGGTCTGCAACAGGAAGAACACCAGGTACAGCAGCATGGCTGGCAACATTGACAGCACGCGTCCCTGACGTGGGTTAACCACACTCAGCGGAACGACCATCAGAGCCATCATAAATACGGCGAATACTAGCGTGATACGCCAGTGCAGTTCGGCACGCGCACGGTTGTTGTCCGTATTGAACAGGGTACGCATATCCATTTGCTCGGTATCACTTGGATCGAGCGCCACGGTCTGGTGACCAATAATGGCCTGGTAGTTCTGGAAATCGGTGATGCGGAAATCGCGCAGCATCGCAGTGCCTTCGAAGCGCGTGCCTTTATTCAGCGTCACTACCTGAGAGCCATCTTTACGCTGTGACAGTTGACCCGAATCGGCCACCACGACGGAAGGACGGGCATTCCCTTTGGTGCGGAGCTGCGCAAGGAACACATCGTTAAAGCGGCTGCCATCCACGCTTTCGATAAAGAGAACAGAATTCCCGTCAGTCGCCTGCTGGAACTGGCCCTGCGCCAGTGCGGCCATACCCGGGTTTGCTTTTGCTTCTGCCAGCACTTCATCCTGGTGACGGGAAGACGTTGGGCCCGCCCACATCACATTCACCGCTGCAACAATACCTGTGAAAAGCGCCAGAACCATAGCGGCTTTCACCAGTACGGCTTTACTCAAGCCGCAGGCGTGCATCACGGTGATTTCACTCTCGGTATAAAGCTTGCCGAGCGTCATGAGCAGACCGAGGAAAAGACTTAGCGGCAGGATAAGCTGCGCCATTTCCGGGATCCCTAAACCAAGCAGGGAAAGCACCAGATTCGTAGGAATTTCGCCGTCAACGGCCGCACCGAGGATCCTGACCAGCTTCTGACAGAAAAAAATCAGCAGCAGGATGAAGAGGATCGCCAGCTGGCTTTTGAGCGTCTCCCGCACCAGATATCTTATGATTATCACTTTAAATACGCCCGTAAAAACCCGTCTCTTTGCTGGAAAATCGCTTGTTTCATGGCTTAAACGTCATTTATTCTCTTGAGTCGTCGAAATCATCGCTAAGATTAAAACATCCGGCGGATTCACGCTTCAGGACTTTTTCTGACGTGTCGAAACCGTAGTAACGTAAGATTAACACGAAGTCACCACAACAGCGGACATGAGTTACGAAAGGTTTCAATTCTATCTGTAGCAGCCGCTGTTGTCTTTAAGATTCAGGAGCGTAGTGCATGGAGTTCAGTGTAAAAAGCGGTAGCCCGGAGAAACAGCGGAGTGCCTGCATCGTTGTGGGCGTCTTTGAACCACGCCGACTCTCCCCGATCGCCGAGCAACTCGATAAGATCAGTGATGGCTACATCAGCGCCCTGCTGCGCCGTGGCGAACTGGAAGGCAAACCTGGGCAGACGCTGTTACTGCACCATGTTCCAAACGTACTGTCTGAACGTATTCTGCTGATTGGCTGCGGTAAAGAGCGCGAGCTGGATGAACGTCAGTATAAGCAGGTTATTCAGAAAACGATTAATACGCTGAATGATACCGGCTCAATGGAAGCCGTTTGCTTCCTGACCGAGCTGCACGTCAAAGGCCGTAACACCTACTGGAAAGTGCGTCAGGCGGTCGAAACGGCAAAAGAGAGCCTGTACAGCTTCGACCAGCTGAAAACCAACAAAAGCGAGCCACGTCGTCCGCTGCGTAAGATGGTCTTTAACGTACCGACCCGTCGCGAGCTGACCAGCGGTGAACGCGCTATTCAGCACGGCCTGGCGATTGCTGCCGGGATTAAAGCCGCAAAAGATCTGGGCAATATGCCGCCTAACATCTGTAACGCAGCGTATCTGGCCTCTCAGGCACGTCAGCTGGCTGACGCCTACAGTAAAAATGTCATCACCCGCGTCATCGGCGAACAGCAGATGAAAGAGCTGGGAATGCACTCCTATCTGGCAGTCGGCAACGGCTCCCAGAATGAGTCGCTGATGTCGGTTATCGAGTACAAAGGTAACCCGTCTGAAGATGCGCGTCCGATTGTGCTGGTTGGTAAGGGTCTGACCTTCGATTCCGGCGGTATCTCCATCAAGCCTGCCGAAGGCATGGACGAGATGAAGTACGACATGTGTGGTGCAGCAGCAGTGTATGGCGTGATGCGTATGGTGGCGGAACTTCAGCTGCCGATTAACGTCATTGGCGTGCTGGCGGGCTGTGAAAACATGCCTGGCGGTCGTGCGTACCGTCCGGGTGACGTTCTGACGACCATGTCCGGCCAGACCGTTGAAGTGCTGAACACCGACGCCGAAGGCCGTCTGGTGCTGTGCGACGTGCTGACCTACGTTGAGCGCTTCGAGCCTGAAGCGGTCATTGACGTGGCCACGCTGACCGGTGCCTGTGTGATTGCGCTGGGCCATCACATCACCGGGCTGATGTCGAACCACAATCCTCTGGCGCACGAGCTGATTGGCGCGTCCGAACAGGCCGGTGACCGCGCATGGCGTCTGCCGCTGGGTGACGAGTACCAGGAACAGCTGGAGTCTAATTTCGCCGATATGGCGAACATCGGCGGTCGTCCTGGCGGGGCAATTACTGCGGGCTGCTTCCTGGCGCGCTTTACCCGTAAGTACAACTGGGCGCATCTGGATATCGCAGGTACCGCCTGGCGTTCCGGTAAGGCCAAAGGCGCAACCGGTCGTCCGGTCGCGTTACTGTCGCAGTTCCTGCTCAATCGTGCGGGTTTTAACGGCGAAGAGTAATTGCCGTCAGATGCCCGGTAGCGCTACGCTTACCGGGCCTACGGAAAGATGCCGTTTGTAGGCCGGGTCAGCCCGGCCTTGCATTTAAATCCACAACAAGAAGCCCCATATATGAAGAATGCAACGTTCTACCTTCTGGACAACGACACCCATCAGGACGGCCTCAGCGCAGTTGAACAGCTGGTGTGTGAAATTGCCGCAGAACGTTGGCGCGCAGGTAAACGCGTTCTGATTGCCTGCGAAGATGAGCAGCAGGCCATCCGCCTTGACGAAGCACTCTGGGCACGCCCGCCGGAGAGTTTTGTTCCGCATAATCTGTCTGGCGAAGGCCCTCGTGGCGGCGCACCGGTAGAGATTGCCTGGCCGCAAAAGCGCAACAGCAGCGCGCGCGATATTCTGATTAGCCTGCGGATAGATTTTGCAGATTTTGCCACCGCTTTCACAGAAGTGGTAGACTTTGTCCCTTACGAAGAATCTTTGAAACAACTGGCGCGCGAACGCTATAAAGCGTACCGCCTGGCTGGTTTTAACCTGAATACGGCAACCTGGAAATAATGGAAAAGACATATAACCCACGCGATATCGAACAGCCGCTTTACGAGCACTGGGAACAGCAGGGCTATTTCAAGCCTAACGGCGATGAAAGCAAAGAGTCCTTCTGCATCATGATCCCACCGCCGAACGTCACCGGCAGTTTGCATATGGGTCATGCCTTCCAGCAGACCATCATGGATACCATGATCCGCTACCAGCGCATGCAGGGCAAAAACACCCTGTGGCAGGCGGGGACTGACCACGCGGGTATCGCGACCCAGATGGTGGTTGAGCGTAAAATTGCCGCTGAAGAAGGTAAAACCCGCCACGACTACGGTCGCGACGCGTTCATCGATAAAATCTGGCAGTGGAAAGCAGAGTCCGGCGGTACCATCACCCGTCAGATGCGCCGTCTTGGCAACTCCGTGGACTGGGAGCGCGAGCGCTTCACCATGGACGAAGGCCTTTCCAACGCCGTTAAAGAAGTGTTTGTCCGTCTGTACAAAGAAGACCTGATTTACCGTGGCAAGCGCCTGGTAAACTGGGACCCTAAACTGCGCACCGCTATCTCCGACCTGGAAGTGGAAAACCGTGAGTCTAAAGGCTCCATGTGGCATATCCGCTATCCGCTGGCCGACGGCGCTAAAACGGCAGACGGTAAAGATTACCTGGTGGTAGCGACCACCCGTCCGGAAACCCTGCTGGGCGATACCGGCGTGGCCGTTAACCCGGAAGATCCGCGTTATAAAGATCTGATTGGCAAATTCGTGGTGCTGCCGCTGGTTAACCGTCGCATTCCCGTTGTGGGCGATGAACACGCCGACATGGAAAAAGGCACCGGCTGTGTGAAAATCACCCCGGCACACGACTTCAACGACTACGAAGTGGGCCGTCGTCACGCCCTGCCAATGATCAACATTCTGACGTTCGACGGTGATATCCGTGAAAGCGCGGAAGTGTATGACACCAAAGGTAACGAATCCGACGTTTACTCTAGCGACATTCCGGCTGAATTCCAGAAAATGGAACGTTTTGCCGCGCGTAAAGCGATTGTCGCTGCAGTGGATGCACTCGGCCTGCTGGAAGAGATCAAACCTCACGATCTGACCGTGCCGTACGGTGACCGTGGTGGTGTTGTTATCGAGCCAATGCTGACCGACCAGTGGTACGTGCGCGCCGACGTGCTGGCGAAACCGGCTGTTGAAGCGGTCGAGAACGGCGACATCCAGTTTGTGCCGAAGCAGTATGAAAACATGTACTTCTCCTGGATGCGTGATATTCAGGACTGGTGTATCTCCCGTCAGCTGTGGTGGGGCCACCGTATCCCGGCCTGGTACGACAGCGAAGGCAACGTCTATGTTGGCCGCAGCGAAGATGAAGTTCGTCAGGAAAACAACCTGAGTGCCGATGTCGCCCTGCGTCAGGACGAAGACGTACTGGACACCTGGTTCTCCTCCGCACTGTGGACCTTCTCCACGCTGGGCTGGCCGGAGAACACCGACGCGCTGCGTCAGTTCCACCCAACCAGCGTGATGGTGTCCGGCTTCGACATCATCTTCTTCTGGATCGCCCGCATGATCATGATGACCATGCACTTCATCAAAGATGAAAACGGCAAGCCACAGGTTCCGTTCCATACCGTCTACATGACCGGTCTGATTCGTGACGACGAAGGCCAGAAGATGTCCAAGTCCAAGGGTAACGTTATCGACCCGCTGGACATGGTTGACGGTATCTCCCTCGAAGAGCTGCTGGAAAAACGTACCGGCAACATGATGCAACCGCAGCTGGCAGAGAAGATCCGCAAGCGTACTGAGAAACAGTTCCCGAATGGGATCGAACCTCACGGTACTGACGCCCTGCGTTTCACTCTGGCGGCACTGGCTTCAACCGGTCGTGACATCAACTGGGACATGAAGCGCCTGGAAGGTTACCGTAACTTCTGTAACAAGCTGTGGAACGCCAGCCGCTTCGTGCTGATGAACACCGAAGATCAGGATTGCGGCTTCAACGGCGGCGAGATGACCCTGTCTCTGGCCGATCGCTGGATCCTGGCAGAGTTCAACCAGACGGTAAAAGCCTTCCGCGAAGCGCTGGACAGCTACCGCTTCGATATCGCGGCGGGCATTCTGTATGAATTCACCTGGAACCAGTTCTGTGACTGGTACCTGGAGCTGGCAAAACCGGTAATGAACGGCGGTTCTGAAGCGGAACTGCGCGGTACGCGCAACACGCTGATTACCGTTCTGGAAGGTCTGCTGCGTCTGGCGCACCCGATTATTCCATTCATCACCGAAACCATCTGGCAGCGTGTGAAAGTGATTGCCGGCATCAACGCCGACACTATCATGCTGCAGCCGTTCCCGGAATTCGATGCAGCGAAGGTCGATGAAGCGGCGTCAGCCGATACCGAATGGCTGAAACAGGCGATCGTGGCGGTACGTAATATCCGTGCCGAAATGAACATCGCCCCGGGTAAACCTCTGGAGCTGCTGCTGCGCGGTTGCAGTGAGGCTGCTGTTCGCCGTGTCACCGAGAACAACACCTTCCTGAAAACCATGGCGCGTCTGGAAAGCATCACCGTGCTGCCTGCGGATGACAAAGGTCCGGTATCCGTGACCAAAATCATCGACGGCGCCGAGCTGCTGATCCCGATGGCAGGTCTTATCGACAAAGACGCTGAGCTGGCCCGTCTGGCAAAAGAAGTGGCTAAGGTCGATGTGGAAATTGGCAAAATCGAAAGCAAACTGGCGAACGAAGGCTTTGTTGCCCGCGCGCCGGAAGCGGTTATCGCGAAAGAGCGTGAGCGTCTGGTTGCCTTCGCCGATGCTAAGACCAAACTGATCGAGCAGCAGGCGGTTATTGCAGCCCTGTAATGCTTTTACCCCTTACGCTTCAGGGCGTAAGGGGTATCCTTCCTGAAAACTCCTCGCTTGCGCTCCCTTTACTGCGGTGCTATTAACAGCAGTTGTGTGTCAATTTTTGTAATGAGTAAGACTATGAGCGTGATTACCCCCGTCGCGACGACGATGCGTCGGATCACTGAGCAGGACAACCCGGCTATTGCCGCCGTTATCCGAACGGTTTCCGCAGAGTATGGCCTGACCGCCGACAAAGGCTATACCGTTGCCGACCCGAATCTGGATGAGCTGTTTCAGTTGTACAGCCAGCCGGGCTACGCCTATTGGGTTATTGAGCAGAACGGCCAGGTCGTGGGCGGCGGTGGCGTGGCGCCTTTAAGCTGCAGCGAGCCGGATATCTGCGAACTGCAAAAAATGTATTTTCTGCCGTCGGTACGCGGGCAAGGGCTGGCGAAAAAGCTGGCGCTTATCGCCCTTGAACATGCGCGTACTCAGGGTTTTAAACGCTGTTACCTGGAAACAACCGCCTTCCTCAAAGAGGCCATTGGCCTGTATGAACATCTGGGCTTTACGCATATTGATGCGCCGCTGGGCTGTACCGGCCACGTCGATTGCGAAGTCAGAATGCTGAAAACTCTGTAAAGGGCATTCCTGCCCTCTTCTGTTAAGCGACTGTAAACTGAATGCTCTACACTCTCAGTTCACACCATAACGGGGGAAACACGATGTCGAAGATAAAAAGCTACGCCGCACCGCAGGCGGGTGCAGAACTTGAGCTGTACGAATACGATGCGGGCGACCTAAAAGCAGAAGACGTCGAAGTGCAGGTTGATTACTGCGGGATCTGCCACTCCGATCTCTCCATGATCGACAATGAATGGGGCTTCTCACAGTATCCACTGATTGCCGGCCACGAAGTCATTGGCCGCGTTGTGGCGCTCGGTAGCGCCGCACAGGACAAAGGGCTGAAGGTCGGCCAGCGCGTGGGTATTGGCTGGACGGCGCGCAGCTGTGGTCACTGCGATGCCTGTATCAGCGGTAACCAAATTAACTGCCTCGAAGGCGCAGTCCCTACCATTCTGAACAAAGGCGGTTTCGCCGATAAACTGCGTGCCGACTGGCAATGGGTTATTCCCCTGCCGGACAGCATTGATATCGAATCTGCCGGTCCGCTGCTGTGCGGCGGTATCACCGTATTCAAACCGCTGCTGATGCATCATGTCACCGCCACCAGCCGTGTGGGTGTCATCGGGATTGGTGGTCTGGGCCATATCGCAATTAAACTGCTGCATGCGATGGGCTGTGAAGTCACGGCGTTTAGCTCGAACCCGGCCAAAGAGAAAGAAGTGCTGGCGATGGGGGCGGATAAGGTAGTCAACAGCCGCGATCCGCAAGCGCTCAAATCGCTGGCAGGTCAGTTTGATCTGATCATCAATACCGTTAACGTCGATCTCGACTGGCAACCGTACTTTGAAGCGCTGGCCCACGGCGGTAACTTCCACACCGTCGGTGCGGTGATGAAACCGCTGCCGGTGCCTGCGTTTACGCTGATCGGGGGGGATCGCAGCGTCTCCGGTTCAGCAACCGGTACGCCGTTCGAATTGCGCAAACTGATGAAGTTTGCCGGACGCACTAAAGTGGCGCCCACCACCGAACTGTATCCGATGTCTAAGATCAACGAAGCTATCCAGCATGTGCGTGACGGTAAAGCCCGTTATCGCGTGGTGTTGAAAGCGGATTTTTGATGTGAACGCGCGGGGTGCGTGCGGCCTGATTGCACGCATCTCTACCCTCTCCCGTCGGGAGAGGGTGTAATACTCAAAACGCTACCGTTTTGCTGCGGTCATTGCCTTGAACACCTCTGCCACCGCCACGGCCCCCGGGTCGGTCACACCCTCCAGGTTCTCTTTGTTGACATACGACGAACGTCCGGCACCTGCTTTCACCATATTCGCTGTCGCCTCAGCGCCCGCGTTCGCAGCCTGCGCAGCAGCCTGAAGGTCGCCTTTCTGCAATGCCTCCAGCGCCGGTTGCAGGGCATCGATCAAGGTGCGATCGCCAAGATCTGCCCCACCATACTGCTTCATCTGCGCCAGCCCGCTGAAGAGCGCTTCCGGCAACGGCTGACCGTCGTGCAACGTCTGCCCGGCAGCGGTAAAGAAGATCGACATCAGCACACCGCTTGAGCCCCCCATAACCGTTGCCAGCCGCTCGCCAACCAGCAGCAACAGCGTCGACACATCATTTAGCGGAAGCTGTTTCTTCTCCAGACGCTGCGCAATATCCCGCGCCCCTTGCGCAAAGGTAGAGCCCGTATCGCCATCACCCACTTTGGCATCCAGCGCATTGAGGCGGTTTTCCAGCTGGATCAGCGTCTGCGTGACCGTGGAGACGATCTCTGCGACCCGTGGATTGTCCGAGGCGGTATATTCCACGCGGTCATGGATCGCGCTATGTTCCTGCACGCGCAGCGGCGCAAACGCCACCGGCTTCTGCCAGCCCAACGTCTCCACCTCTTCATGGAGAGCTTTTTCGAACAGATCGTTAAGCTTCAGCAACGTCAGCGAAAAGCCTTTCATATCCAGGGCACTCACCAGCGGTGCCGGACCAATCAGATAAGCGATATTTTCTTTCAGCGCCGAGTGGGCCAGCTCTTTGGTGAGCAACGCCATCTCCAGCGCCGACACGCCGCCGAGGTTATTGATAAGCACGGCAAAACGCCCGTTACCGGCCTGCGCTTTGAGCGGCTCGACCAGCGTGTCGATGATGGCTTTGCTGTTTTGCGTATCGACAACCGAGGCACCAGGCTCCCCGTGGATCCCGAGCCCCAGCTCCACGTGCCCCTGCTTGATCCGCCCCTCTTCATCATCACTGCCCGGCAGGTTACAGGTTTGCATTGCCACGCCCAGGCTCCAGAGATTATCGCAAGCCTGTTGCGCGATATCGCGCACCTCGGTCAGTGATTTGCCGTGCTCTGCCGCATAGCCCGCGATTTTATGTACCAGTGCCGTACCGGCGATACCGCGCGGCTGCTTGTTCTCCGGCAGGGCAATATCATCGGCGACAATGACCATCTCGACCTTCAGGCCATAGCGCTTGGCTTTTTCTGCCGCCAGGCCGAAATTAAGCCGGTCGCCGGTGTAATTTTTCACGATCAGCAGACAACCCCGATCGCCCGTTACCGCCACAATGGCGTTCAGCACCGCATCAACGCTCGGCGAAGCAAAAAGATCCCCGCACACCGCTGCTGTGAGCATCCCTTTGCCGACAAACCCGGCGTGTGCAGGTTCGTGACCAGAGCCACCGCCTGAAATGACCGCCACCCGGCTTTTATCCCAGTCGCTGCGCGCCACCACCCGAATGGCCGGGTCGATATCAAGTTTGACGAGATTAGCGTGTGGTGCCGAAATCAGTATGCCTTCGATGGCGTCGTTGACCAGCTGTTTGCGATCGTTAAAGAAGAATCTGGACATAGTTTTCCAAAATTTTGTGAACCGTATGCAAAAGCATAGTCCGCGCTGGATAATGCGCCGCAAAGTCAGCAATTTACTCAGCCATTTTGCCGTCAGGTTGCCTATACTCGACCGAGGACTAAGAGAGGAAGCGCATTATGAGTACACCATTGTTAATTGCCCGCACGCTGGACAAAGAGCTGTTTTTACTGCCCGCGATGGCCAACCGCCACG
Source organism: Enterobacter sp. SORGH_AS_0287 (assembly GCF_031453695.1). NCBI lineage: Bacteria > Pseudomonadati > Pseudomonadota > Gammaproteobacteria > Enterobacterales > Enterobacteriaceae > Enterobacter > Enterobacter sp. SORGH_AS_0287. The sequence continues at coordinate 4,104,667 of NZ_JAVIZW010000001.1, read as the reverse complement.
GTCTCATCACCGGGGCCACCGGGACGGGGAAAACCGTGACCCTGCAGAAGCTGGCAGAGTCGCTTTCAGAGATTGGCGTACCGGTCTTTATGGCCGATGTAAAAGGCGATTTAACCGGTGTGGCTCAGGAAGGCACTCCCTCCGAAAAACTGCTCGATCGACTCAAAAATATCGGCATCACGGACTGGACACCGCACAACAATCCGGTCGTGTTATGGGATATCTTTGGTGAGAAAGGTCACCCGGTACGTGCAACCGTCTCCGATCTTGGTCCGCTGCTGCTGGCTCGTCTGCTCAACCTCAACGATGTGCAGTCCGGTGTGCTGAACATCATCTTCCGTATTGCCGACGACCAGGGTCTGCTGTTACTTGATTTCAAAGATCTGCGGGCCATTACCCAGTACATCGGTGATAACGCCAAATCGTTCCAAAACCAGTACGGTAATATCAGCAGCGCCTCAGTCGGGGCCATCCAGCGCGGGTTACTGACCCTGGAGCAACAGGGTGCCGAACATTTCTTTGGCGAGCCGATGCTGGATATCAAGGACTGGATGCGCACCGACAGCAACGGGAAAGGCATCATCAATATTCTGAGCTCAGAGAAGCTCTACCAGATGCCGAAGCTCTACGCCGCCAGCTTGCTGTGGCTGCTCTCTGAACTGTACGAGCAGTTACCCGAAGCCGGCGATCTCGACAAACCCAAGCTGGTCTTCTTCTTCGACGAAGCGCACCTGCTGTTTAACGATGCGCCTCAGGTTCTGCTGGATAAGATTGAACAGGTGATCCGCCTGATCCGCTCTAAAGGCGTCGGCGTCTGGTTTGTTTCGCAAAACCCGTCCGATATTCCTGACAACGTGCTGGGACAGCTTGGCAACCGCGTACAGCATGCCCTGCGCGCCTTTACGCCGAAAGATCAGAAGGCCGTCAAAGCCGCCGCGCAAACCATGCGAGCGAACCCGGCATTTGATACCGAAGCGGCCATCCAGGCGTTGGGCACCGGTGAAGCGCTTATCTCTTTCCTGGATGCAAAAGGCAGCCCGTCCGTTGTGGAACGCGCAATGGTGATTGCCCCTTGCTCCCGGATGGGGCCCGTGACGGACGATGAACGCAACGGCCTGATTAACCGCTCCCCGCTGTATGGTAAGTATGAGGACGACGTGGATCGCGAGTCGGCATTCGAGATGCTGCAAAAAGGGGTTCAGGCCACCACCGAATCCCAGGACGCGCCTGCCGCCAAAGGCCAGTCTGTTGCCGTGGACGACGGCATCCTGGGCGGGCTTAAGGATATCCTGTTTGGTACAACCGGACCACGCGGCGGCAAACGCGATGGCGTCGTGCAGACCATGGCGAAAAGTGCAGCACGGCAGGTCACGAATCAGATTGTACGCGGCATGCTGGGGAGCCTGTTAGGCGGTCGCCGCCGGTAAGCGGGGAACCCAGGGGCGACCAAGCGCCGATCCCTGTACGCCGTGCTCTTGCAGATAACGGTCGATTTCCACCATCCCCGTCCAGCGGTTCTCACACCAGAGCGGTGCAAGAAGCGTTGGACGACGGGCGCTGGCGGAGATGCGGTGGTAGACAATCTCCGGTGGGGTGTGCCGAATCATCTCCCCCGCCGTCATCGTATACGCATCAAGCTCAATACCGGTTAAGCGCCCGGCTTCCCAGGCTTTGGCCATGATACTGCCCTTTACGATGTGCAGTGGATGCAGCTTAATTCCGTCCACACCGGTCTCGACCACCTTTTCCAGTGTCTCAAGACCGTGCTGCTGCCCTTCGCCTGGCAGGCCGACAATCAGGTGCGAGCACACCTTCAGCCCACGCTCACGCGCGAGACGTGTGGTGCGCTGGTAACAGGCAAAATCATGTCCACGGTTGATGCGGTGCAGAGTTTTGTCGTGCGCACTTTGCAGGCCCAGCTCCAGCCAGATCTCATACCCCTGCTCCTTGTACTCGCTAAGCAGGTCCAGTACCGCTTCCGGCACGCAGTCCGGGCGGGTGCCCACACACAGCCCTACGATACTGGCCTGGCTTACCGCCTGCTGATACATGGAACGCAAGACCTGTACTTCCGCCCATGTGCTGGTGTAGGCCTGGAAATAGGCCAGATACTGTTTCGCACGGTTGACCAGACTCGCCTGATGGGACAGCTGTTCGACGATGGAACGATGCTGCTGCGCTTCGTCAGCAAAAGACGCCACATTACAGAAAGTACAGCCACCGCGCCCGATCGTCCCGTCACGGTTCGGGCAGCTAAAACCGCCATGCAGCGTCAGCTTGTGAACCTTTTGCCCATAACGCTGCAAAAGATCCCCACCAAACATATTGACTAATTTCTGTAACTGCATAATCTGATAGACCGTCCCAAAGAAAGGGGACAAGCCTGCCATTTTTAGCCTCTGTCGGCGATGACCTGGATCAATCGCCCTGGACGGCCTTTATCTCTATGAATAAATACTCAAGATTACTGCAATTTCATTCACGCCAGTTGTGATTACTTTTCCTTATGTTCTGATTGTTTTTTTCACTTATAGCGTCAGCACTGAAAAACAGTGACTTTATGCGGGTTTGCATTTCATCGTAGAGAATTATTCTGCTAAAAAACGGCTATTCAGCACGCTACATCGATAATACCGCTTTCATATAGTGAGTCAGATCACACTCCGCTGCGTCTCACCACAGCTTACAAACGTTGTAAATAGAGTTGAATTTCTTTTATATACAAATAGTTAATAGCTCTTTAGCACATTTTTGTATAAATAAGATTGCCATTTGACCTGTGTACCAATTCCCGATAAGTTGGAAATCCGCTGGAAGCTTTCTGGATGAGCAGCCTGCTCATCATATTTATGCAGTAATTGAGATTCCCTCTGAAGCAAGTCCTCAAACTTGTTTACCTGCGCGAAAGGATGAAAAAGAGGGCGAATGCGAGGTACGCGTATGAAACGCAAACCCCGTCGCCATGCTCTTTCTGTGCCTGTGCGCCACGGTTCAGTGGGAAGCCCGACGAGCCTGGGGAGGTTCACTGATATGTTGTACGATAAATCCCTTGAGAAGGATAACTGTGGTTTCGGCCTGATCGCCCACATAGAAGGCGAACCTAGCCACAAGGTAGTGCGTACTGCTATTCACGCACTGGCCCGCATGCAGCACCGTGGTGCCATCCTTGCTGATGGTAAAACCGGCGACGGTTGCGGTCTGCTGCTGCAAAAACCGGATCGTTTCTTCCGTATCGTTGCGGAAGAGCGCGGCTGGCGTTTAGCCAAAAACTACGCTGTCGGTATGCTGTTCCTGAATCAGGATCCTGAAAAAGCTGCCGCCTCACGCCGCATCGTCGAAGAAGAACTTCAACGTGAAACCCTGTCTATTGTTGGCTGGCGCGATGTGCCAACCAACGAAGGGGTACTCGGCGAAATCGCCCTCTCCTCGCTGCCTCGAATTGAACAGATTTTTGTTAATGCCCCTGCGGGCTGGCGTCCGCGTGATATGGAACGCCGTCTGTTTATCGCCCGTCGTCGCATTGAAAAACGTCTCCAGGACGACAAAGAGTTCTACGTCTGTAGCCTCTCTAACCTGGTGAACATCTATAAAGGTCTGTGTATGCCGGCTGACCTGCCGCGCTTCTACCTGGACCTGGCGGACCTGCGTCTGGAATCGGCCATCTGCCTCTTCCACCAGCGCTTCTCCACCAACACCGTCCCTCGCTGGCCGCTGGCGCAGCCGTTCCGCTACCTGGCGCACAACGGCGAGATCAATACCATTACGGGTAACCGCCAGTGGGCGCGTGCTCGTACCTATAAGTTCCAGACGCCACTGATCCCTGACCTGCATGATGCCGCGCCGTTCGTTAACGAAACCGGCTCTGACTCCAGCTCCATGGATAACATGCTGGAGCTGCTGCTGGCAGGCGGTATGGATATCGTGCGCGCCATGCGTCTGCTCGTGCCACCGGCATGGCAGAACAACCCGGATATGGATCCAGAGCTGCGCGCGTTCTTCGACTTTAACTCCATGCACATGGAGCCGTGGGATGGCCCGGCGGGCATCGTTATGTCCGACGGTCGCTTTGCTGCCTGTAACCTGGACCGTAACGGTCTGCGTCCGGCACGCTACGTCATCACCAAAGATAAGCTCATCACCTGCGCCTCTGAAGTCGGTATCTGGGATTACCAGCCTGACGAAGTGGTTGAGAAAGGCCGCGTTGGCCCGGGCGAGCTGATGGTTATCGACACCCGCGGTGGGCGCATTCTGCACTCTGCTGAAACCGATAACGATCTGAAGAGCCGCCATCCGTACAAAGAGTGGATGGAGAAAAACGTTCGTCGCCTGGTGCCATTCGAAGATCTGCCGGATGAAGAAGTGGGCAGTCGTGAGCTGGACGACGATACGCTCGCCAGCTTCCAGAAACAGTTTAACTACAGCGCCGAAGAGCTGGATTCCGTGATCCGCGTACTCGGTGAAAATGGCCAGGAAGCGGTCGGCTCCATGGGTGACGATACCCCGTTTGCCGTGCTCTCCAGCCAGCCACGCATCATTTATGATTACTTCCGTCAGCAGTTTGCGCAGGTGACCAACCCGCCAATCGATCCGCTGCGTGAAGCACACGTGATGTCACTGGCCACCAGCATCGGTCGCGAGATGAACGTCTTCTGCGAAGCTGAAGGCCAGGCGCACCGCCTGACCTTTAAATCGCCGATCCTGCTGTACTCTGATTTCAAACAGCTCACCACCCTGAAAGAGGATCACTACCGCGCCGACACGCTCGATATCACTTTCGACGTGACCGAAGCGACCCTCGAAGAGACGGTGAATGCGCTGTGTGACAAAGCGGAACAGATGGTGCGTAACGGTACCGTTCTGCTGGTGCTCTCTGACCGCAATATTGCGAAAAACCGTCTGCCGGTACCGGCCCCAATGGCGGTAGGTGCTATCCAGACGCGTCTGGTCGATAAGAGCCTGCGCTGCGACGCCAACATCATTGTTGAAACCGCCAGCGCCCGCGATCCGCACCACTTTGCCGTGCTGTTAGGCTTTGGTGCGACGGCTATTTACCCGTACCTGGCCTACGAAACGCTGGCGCGTCTCGTGGATACCCGTGCTATCGACAAAGATTACCGCACGGTGATGCTGAACTACCGTAACGGCATCAACAAAGGCCTGTACAAAATCATGTCCAAAATGGGCATCTCGACCATCGCCTCCTACCGCTGCTCGAAGCTGTTTGAAGCGGTCGGTCTGCATGACGACGTGGCGACACTTTGCTTCCAGGGTGTTATCAGCCGTATCGGCGGTGCCGGATTCGCTGACTTCCAGCAGGATCTGATGAACCTGTCGAAACGCGCCTGGCTGGCACGTAAGCCGCTGGATCAAGGTGGTCTGCTGAAGTATGTCCACGGCGGTGAATATCACGCTTATAACCCGGACGTGGTGCGTACGCTGCAACAGGCCGTTCAGAGCGGCGAGTACAGCGATTACCAGCAGTATGCTGAACTGGTGAACAACCGTCCGGCGGCGACGCTGCGCGACCTGCTGGCGCTGAACCCGGGTGATGAAGCCGTCAGCATTGACGACGTTGAGCCTGCCACTGAACTGTTTAAACGCTTTGACACCGCGGCAATGTCCATCGGTGCGCTCAGCCCGGAAGCTCACGAAGCGCTGGCTGAAGCGATGAACAGCATCGGCGGCAATTCAAACTCCGGTGAAGGTGGTGAAGACCCTGCCCGTTATGGCACCAACAAAGTCTCACGTATCAAGCAGGTTGCATCCGGTCGCTTTGGCGTCACGCCAGCGTATCTGGTTAACGCCGACGTGATTCAGATTAAAGTCGCTCAGGGTGCAAAACCGGGCGAAGGCGGCCAGTTACCGGGTGATAAAGTCACGCCGTATATCGCCAAATTACGCTATTCCGTACCGGGTGTGACGCTGATTTCTCCGCCACCGCATCACGATATTTATTCTATCGAGGATCTGGCTCAGCTGATTTTCGACCTGAAACAGGTCAACCCGAAAGCGATGATCTCCGTGAAGCTGGTTTCCGAACCGGGCGTTGGCACCATCGCGACCGGTGTGGCAAAAGCCTATGCGGACCTGATCACCATCGCCGGTTATGACGGTGGTACCGGGGCAAGCCCACTCTCCTCCGTGAAATACGCGGGCTGTCCGTGGGAGCTTGGCCTGGTGGAAACCCAGCAGGCGCTGGTGGCTAACGGTCTGCGTCATAAGATCCGTCTGCAGGTGGATGGCGGCCTGAAAACCGGCCTCGACATTATCAAGGCGGCGATTCTGGGTGCGGAAAGCTTTGGTTTCGGCACGGGCCCTATGGTCGCGCTCGGCTGTAAATACCTGCGTATTTGCCACCTGAACAACTGTGCAACCGGTGTTGCAACCCAGGACGAGAAGCTGCGTAAGAACCATTACCACGGCCTACCGTTCAAAGTGACGAACTACTTTGATTTCATCGCCCGCGAAACCCGTGAGCTGATGGCACAGCTGGGCGTGAAACGCCTGGTGGATCTGATTGGCCGTACCGACCTGCTCAAAGAGCTGGAAGGTTTCACAGCCAAACAGCAGAAGCTGGAGCTGTCTAAGTTGCTGGAAACTGCCGAGCCACATCCTGGCAAAGCGGTCTACTGCACCGAGAACAACCCGCCGTTCGACAATGGCGTGCTGAACGCGCAGCTGCTGCAGCAAGCGAAGCCGTATGTGGATGACAAGCAGAGCAAAACGTTCTGGTTTGATATTCGCAACACTGACCGTTCTGTCGGTGCATCGCTTTCCGGTTACATCGCGCAAACGCACGGTGACCAGGGCCTGGCGGCCGACCCGATTACCGCGCACTTCAGCGGTACCGCGGGTCAGAGCTTCGGCGTGTGGAACGCCGGCGGCGTTGAACTGTATCTGACCGGTGATGCCAACGACTATGTCGGTAAAGGCATGGCGGGTGGTCTGCTGGCGGTGCGTCCGCCGGTCGGTTCAGCCTTCCGTAGCTGCGATGCCAGCATCATCGGTAACACCTGTCTGTACGGCGCGACCGGCGGTCGTCTGTTTGCAGCAGGTCGTGCAGGTGAACGTTTTGCCGTACGTAACTCCGGTGCCATCACCGTGGTTGAAGGTATCGGTGATAACGGTTGTGAATACATGACGGGCGGGATTGTGTGCGTCCTGGGTAAAACCGGCGTGAACTTTGGCGCAGGCATGACGGGCGGTTTTGCTTACGTCCTGGATGAAGACGGTGAGTTCCGCAAACGCGTGAACCCTGAACTGGTGGAAGTGCTGGACGTTGAAACGCTGGCTATCCACGAAGAACACCTGCGCGGTTTGATTACCGAACACGTGCAGCATACCGGTTCTTCGCGCGGCGAAGAGATCCTGGCCAACTGGCCGGCGTTCTCTGCGAAATTCGCGCTGGTTAAACCGAAGTCCAGCGATGTTAAAGCCCTGTTGGGTCACCGTAGTCGTAGCGCAGCAGAGCTGCGTGTGCAGGCGCAGTAAGGAATTCAGATGAGCCAGAACGTATACCAGTTTATCGACCTGCAGCGTGTTGATCCGCCAAAGAAACCGCTGAAGATCCGTAAAATTGAATTTGTAGAAATCTATGAGCCGTTTTCAGAAGGCCAGGCCAAAGCACAGGCAGACCGCTGCCTGTCCTGCGGTAACCCTTACTGCGAATGGAAATGTCCGGTCCATAACTACATCCCGAACTGGCTGAAACTGGCCAACGAAGGACGTATTTTTGAAGCTGCCGAGCTGTCTCACCAGACAAACACCCTGCCGGAAGTGTGCGGCCGCGTGTGTCCTCAGGACCGTCTGTGTGAAGGTTCCTGTACGCTGAACGACGAATTTGGCGCGGTGACCATCGGTAATATCGAACGCTATATCAACGATAAAGCCTTCGAAATGGGCTGGCGTCCGGATATGACCGGCGTGAAGCAAACCGACAAGCGTGTGGCGATCATCGGTGCGGGCCCGGCGGGCCTGGCCTGTGCGGACGTACTGACCCGTAACGGCGTGAAGGCCGTGGTCTTTGACCGCCATCCGGAAATCGGCGGTCTGCTGACCTTCGGTATTCCGGCCTTTAAGCTGGAAAAAGAGGTCATGACCCGCCGCCGTGAAATCTTCACCGGTATGGGCATTGAGTTCAAACTGAACGTGGAAGTCGGTCGCGACGTGCAGCTCGACGACCTGCTGAAGGATTACGACGCCGTCTTCCTGGGCGTGGGAACCTATCAGTCCATGCGCGGTGGTCTGGAAAACGAAGAGGCGCCGGGCGTATTCGACGCACTGCCGTTCCTGATTGCCAATACCAAACAGATCATGGGCTATGGCGAAACCGCCGATGAGCCGTATGTCAGCATGGAAGGCAAACGCGTGGTGGTGCTGGGCGGGGGTGATACCGCGATGGACTGCGTGCGTACCTCCATTCGCCAGAATGCGGCACACGTGATCTGCGCCTATCGTCGTGACGAAGAAAACATGCCGGGCTCTAAACGCGAAGTGAAAAACGCGCGTGAAGAGGGCGTGGAATTCCAGTTCAACATCCAGCCTCTGGGTATTGAAGTGAATGCCAACGGCAAAGTGAGCGGCGTGAAAATGGCGCGCACTGAGATGGGGGCACCGGATGCGAAAGGTCGTCGTCGCGCAGAGATCGTGGCAGGCTCCGAGCATGTGATCCCGGCCGATGCCGTAGTAATGGCGTTCGGTTTCCGTCCTCACAGCATGGAGTGGCTGGCGAAGCACAGCGTAGAGCTGGACTCTCAGGGTCGTGTTATTGCGCCGGAAGGCAACGAAAACGCGTTCCAGACCAGCAACCCGAAAATCTTTGCTGGCGGTGATATCGTTCGCGGTTCCGACCTGGTCGTTACCGCGATTGCCGAAGGCCGTAAAGCCGCTGACGGTATTCTGAACTACCTGGAAGTGTAAGAAATAAGCCGGATGGCAAATACCATCCGGCTTTTTTTATGCGGTTAACCGCCGTTGATTTTCCCCCTGCAGCTCCGCTTTTCTGTGGTGCCGCAAAAAGAAGGATTACTTCGTCAATAAGCTCCAGGTCAAATCACTTTCCAGCGTAGTTTGATCTGTCAGATGGCTGAACGCGCTTTCGTTGAGAACCGGTGAGAGCGTTACGTTGAAACTCATCTGCTGGCCGGAAGGGACCTGGTTATTCTCAAGCGCAATCACCGCCTCGTTATTACGCAGATAGAACGGCGTCGGTGTACCATTTTCCGGCGTAAAATTCAGCTGATCGACCGTTTTACCCACGGTGTAACTTTTGCCATCGACGGTCATGTTGTCAATTTTGACTGCGACACCGCCGGACTGCCCAAAAAGAAACCGCCCCTTATCTCCCGCTGTACCGCGCAGTATCACCGCCATCTGCTGAGACTGAGGGCAAAAAACATTTACCGTGATGTCGCGATCGGCCATTTTATGCCAGTCCTGCTGCGTCGTTTCGATCGTATCCCGGCGCATCTCATGATAATCCACCACCGGCTGTGAGAGGCTGAGCTGGCAATCTTCAGCATGGGTTATTCCTGTCACACCGAGCATCAGCAAGGCCACTAAGCCCGATAAGTGTCGACTGTTCATCGGCAGACTCCGTTCACTTCTTCATAGAAGGCATTTTCGTCACGCTTATCAGCCAGGGTGTAATCAATCTTACACAGTCGGTTATTGTCACCGTCTAGCGCGTAGAGCGCGCTCAGCTGATCGGCATCGTTAATAAAGACGTGGCCATCATCAACCGTGGTCACGATATAGTTACCTTTCTCATCAACAATCGAGATCCCTTTACTCAGGGGCTGACCGTCAGCCTGCTTAACGCTTAGCATGACGCGGCGGCTGTTAAGTACTTTGAAATCAATCTCGCTGACCGAGGCATGGCCTGCGGCAATATATTTCGTGCCGTTAGCCAGCGTCATACTCTGCGGCAGCTTATTAGCATCAATTTCTATGCGGGAGTTATGCCATTCGTTGAGTGAAGGTACCACGGCCTGGCCCCATGGATCGGTCCAGACGGTACCTTGCGGAGTGGAGATTTCAACGCCGCTCTTCTTCTCGCTCAGTCTGGCAATCGCGAAGGTGTCCTGAATCGTATACGGCGAGAAAGTCACACCCTCTTTATGCATGGCCACGCCACCCGACAATGTCGCATTGTAGTTCCGCTGATTATCCCCACTGGTTCCGCCCCCCACGCTCAGTTGCGTATAGCGCAGGTTAGTGTTGATGTTGCCGTTGAAGCTGTTGTCTTTCGAATCCTGATCGCGATCGGCTGAGATGTAATAGTTCGTATTGTCTCCCAGCGAGCCGCTGTTAGACGCGCCATAGGAGGTGCTATCACCCTGTTTACGCATATAGGTACTGATGGACTGACTGCCGCCGAGCGGGATGCTCACGTTGACGTAGAACATCTCATTGTCCTGATCGTCATCGACATTACCGACCGCACTTTGCCAGTTCATGGATACTGACGCGTACGTAAAGGTCTTGCCCCATGACAGCAAGAGGTAACGTGAATCTTCACCGTCACCGCTGGTCTGGTTGTAGTTGAACCCTGCGCTAAACACCCCCGCCAGAGGGGAGGAGAAACGAACGTTGCCGGAATAGGTGTTGTCATATCCCTGATAATCATCGTCCATCGCATCAGCCAGTTCGCGATACTCTCCGCTGTAATGCGTCGCACTGCCTGAAAGACCGACGTACTCGTTCAGGATGTAATCACTTTGCAGCTCGGTTTTTACCCCGCTGCTGCTGTCACCAAAGCTCGCATTGCTGACTGCCGCACCCGTTGAAAGGGTCCAGTAATCGCTTACCAGGAACTCTGTCCTGCCGCCTGCCGCCTGATAGTTTTCCGCAGCGGCACCTGAAGCCAGGAGATTCATCCACGGAGAGACACGCCAGCCGTCAGAGATGTTCATCACCAGCGGATCGTTATAGTCGCTGTCGATGCTGCGCACCTGACCTACAGAAAGGGTTAGACCCTGCGGGCGTGAAAGGTTGCGCGCCCTTACCTGAGACGCCGGGACGATGAAACGGTTAGTTGCGCCGTCGGATTCCACCACTGAGACGTCCAGATCCACATTGTTGCGAACCACGGGCACGTCATCCAGCGTGAAGGGGCCGGCTGGCACAAGGGTACTGAAGACCAGTTGACCGTTCTGGCGGATTTCGACACGTGCCTGGGAAGACTGGGCAATACCGGAAACGCTCACGCCAGAGCTTGCTCTCGCCAGACCGCTGGTCGGCATAAACTGAACGCCGGTAATCGGCACCCCGCTCAACACGTTGGACATGGCGTTGATTTCACCCACCTGCATCGTCATTTTTTGCGCGGTAAAGACATGCTCTGCATAGGTGTAAATGCTTTCGGCATTTCGGCTACCGTCGTCATCCGTCAGGATATAACGGCTGCGCAGCGCCCAGTCCATCGTGTTGAATCCGGCTTCCAGGCTGGCCTGAGAGTAGCGGCTGCTGTCATTGTCACCATAGTCGTTATGGGTGCTGAACAATGAATAGTTCAGCAGCGCCGCCGTTCCGCCATGCTGGAAGTTTTTGATATCCGACGACAGACTGTTCACCGCTTCAGCTGGCAGATAGAGTTCAACGGCCTCCTGGTTAGGCAAGGCGTTGATGACGGCTTTAGGATAGTTATCCCGAATATCATGACACTCCTCACCGGACTTTATTGACACAGGCATCAGCCCAGCAAACTCCATGAGATCGTTATCAAAGCAAAGCATGCCATCTTTGTTGAAACGAACTGCAGCCATTCCTCGCTCTTTCCCGTTGACCTTCACCGAAACGGAGTGGGTTCCGGGTAAAAAGCGCGGTGCTTCTGCGAAGTAATGGTTGAGATCTTTATTCAACCCCAGCGTTTGCATTATCCCCGTGTCGAAGGTGACCTCCCTCGCCAGTACGGATGTTGAATCAAGTAACACCAGAGGTAATGTGCCGCAAAGAATGGCGCGGACACAAAGTGCAAGGCGGCTTTGTTTACTCACCGTCATATCCCTATTTTATTTATTTAATTCCGACGTAAAGCTCGGGACCTCAACGCCATAGCGGCTGGCCGGGAAAAACTTAACGCTGCTGTCACCACTGACTTTCTTACTCATATCAGCCGTTAGCGTTTCGCCAGGAAGAATGTAGGTTTTGGACAGAGAGGCACTCACCCCTGAAGGCAGCAGCATCACGTTCTGCCCAAGACGGACCACATATTTGCTGGGATTGTTCACGGTGACGGACGTGCCGTTTGAGGACCACTTCAGGAACTTCCAGGCATCAGTGACCACACCCAGAGATGCCGGTCGAATAAGCACGGGGATATCCTGGCGAATGTTAATGCCAATCTTTATTTTTTTATCATCGTTTTTAGGCGGAATACCGTCGAATGTGACGCGTTTATAATGCTCTACATCCAATGGCTGTTTGTTCTGAAGAATAAAGCGCAGCTGCTGCGTCTGACCTGGCTCAAGACGTACCACCGGCTGCGTTGCAATAAGCTTAAGACCGGTATCGTCCGGCAGGTCAACGACATTTGTATATAAAAGTGAAGGATGCGAATCGGTATTCTTGACGTTAATCGTTCCACTGTGCGTCGCTTCATCAATGATTAACAGACTGGTTTCAGGCACCATGCCTTCTGCATGTACAGCAACACTGGCAGATAATAACGCGGCAGTAATCAGCGTGTTAAATAAAGTGGATTTTAAACAATGCATAATAATATCTCCTTGAAAGCAACAACAGAACAGTCCATGTTTATCGCGCCGTTAAAAAGAGAGTAAATGCAGCGCATTTACTCTCCGGTTTAATTAAATTACGTTTACTCGATTAAAAGTCTTACAGATAACGCAGGCTGATAGTCACCTGACCATCAAGCTGGGTGTCATCAGTGATCGCCAGCGTGGTGGTATCCTGGATCGCCAGAGAGGTCACCAGTGGGAAGGTTGCGGTCTGGAACGCCAGTGGAGCCAGGGTGCCAACAGTTGCAACGGTGAAATCACGATAGTTATCGCCCTGAGTTGTACCGTTGGTGCTCTTTGACCAGTTACCGGTAGCATTCTGCTGGTAAATTGGGTCAACTTTAGCGCCGTCAGCCATTACGCTGTCAGTTTTAACGAACAGCGAGTATGTTCCGATGTTCACTGGTGTTGTACCTGTTGTTTTACCTACACCGTAAGTCTGGCTTTCAGACGAATTAGAACCACCACCAAACATGCCATTCTCAACGGTGAGTTTCGCGTTAGAATCAGCGCGATCGTCAATCATATTCCAGGACACTTTTGTTGCTGCGGTGCAGGTAATAGTCAGATCGATGTCTTTCTGGCCCAGCTGGTTAACTGCCGTTGAGCTTAAACCACCCAAACTAACTGTGCCGTAGTCAACCGTTCCGCCGTTGCTTAACTGAGGCGTACAGGCTGAATTAGTCAGCGTACCTTTGACTTTCAGAACGGCAGTCGGGTTAGCCGCAAAAGCGGATGTCACACACAGAGAGAGCGCAGTAGCGAGTAAAACCTTTTTCACTTGTTATTCCTTAACATATGAGTAATTGCAATATTAAATACAGCAGGGATAAATAAATTTACCCCATACTGTTTATCGTCATGCTTGAGAGCATGCGTAGATAATATAATCTTTATAAATACAAGCAATTTAGAAAAATTAATTTATGGATTTAGAATAACGTTATCAATAAGTGATATTTATTTATAAGAGTGTATATAGCTTTAAAACGACATATTATATTCAGCGGAGATATAGCTTGAAATTATCCGAACGGTGGGGGCAAGCAAAAAAGAAGGGATGTATATAATTTACTTTATTAAACGTTTTGACATAAAAAGACATAAAAAAATCCAGCTAGTCTGAATAACTAACTGGATAGTCGATAAAAATGCTTTTACTACTTCACAACGCGCAGTGCCGGACGGCCTCCGCGCGGCGGCGGATCGTCATCAGGATCGTCATTGTGATCGGGCTTGTCACCCTCAATGACCGACATCAGCGTTTCGCTTTCGTTTTCCGAAGCGCCGTTTTCGTCATTCAGGCCGACAACATCCTCGTCATAAGCCGCTTCCGGCTCAAACATGGTGCCTGCACCGTTTTCACGCGCATAAATCGCCAGCACCGCAGCCAGCGGTACAGAAACCTGACGCGGCACACCGCCGAAACGCGCGTTAAAGCGCACTTCGTCGTTGGCCAGTTCAAGGTTACCCACCGCGCGCGGCGCGATGTTCAGTACGATCTGCCCGTCACGTGCATATTCCATAGGAACCTGCACGCCCGGCAACGTCACATCCACAACCAGGTGCGGCGTGAGCTGGTTATCCAGCAGCCATTCATAGAAGGCGCGCAGCAGATACGGACGGCGTGGGGTAAGTTGTGACATTTCCACAGTCATTAGCCTCGGCCGAGACGCATTTCACGTTCCGGTTCAGTTAAAGATGCAAGGAAAGAATCGCGTTCAAATACGCGAGTCATGTAGCCCTTCAGCTCTTTCGCGCCCGGACCGCTGAACTCTACGCCCAGGGTTGGCAGACGCCACAGCAACGGCGCCAGGTAGCAATCTACCAGGCTGAACTCATCGCTCAGGAAGAATGGTTTCTGACCAAACACAGGGGCAATCGCCAGCAGCTCTTCACGCAGTTGCTTACGTGCAGCGTCTGCTTCAGAAGAGGAACCGTTGACGATAACGTTCATCAGCGTGTACCAGTCTTTTTCGATACGCTGCATGTACAGGCGGCTTTCACCACGTGCAACAGGGTAAACAGGCATCAGTGGTGGATGCGGGAAACGCTCATCCAGATATTCCATAATGATACGGGATTCCCACAGGGTCAGCTCGCGATCCACCAGCGTCGGTACGCTTTGGCTCGGGTTGAGATCGATCAGATCCTGAGGCGGGTTATCCTTTTCCACATGCTCGATCTCAAAACTGACACCCTTCTCGGCCAGCACGATACGAACCTGATGGCTATAAATGTCAGTAGGACCAGAAAACAGCGTCATTACCGAACGTTTGTTGGCAGCGACAGCCATGAAAACCTCCAGGTATATTCAGAATTTTTACTGCTACCAGCCCAAACAGGGCCAGCCAGATGTTGTATCGCCCATCCCAGAGAAAACACATTGTTCAAGAATCGAACAAAAAACGAGTATTCACCGATATTTGGGCAGAAAATTGGATGATAGTTTACCAGATTTTGATGGCTTTGTGGTGAGGGGATTCTGGAAATGTGGAAAAAGAGAAGATATATGCAGTGATGCTGTGGATAACCTGCACATTATCCATAAAAAAAAACCCGCCGAAGCGGGTTTTTCGCCAATCGTTTCTGCGTAAGCAGAAAAGGATTAACGTTTGGAGAACTGTGGACGACGACGTGCTTTACGCAGACCCACTTTCTTACGTTCAACCTGACGAGCGTCACGAGTAACGAAGCCAGCTTTACGCAGTTCAGAACGCAGGGATTCGTCGTACTCCATCAGAGCGCGGGTGATACCGTGACGGATCGCACCTGCCTGACCGGAGATACCACCACCTTTAACGGTGATGTACAGATCCAGTTTTTCTACCATATCAACCAGTTCCAGCGGCTGGCGAACTACCATGCGGGCAGTTTCACGACCGAAGTACTGTTCCAGAGAACGTTGGTTGATTACGATTTTACCACTGCCCGGTTTGATGAACACGCGAGCTGCGGAACTTTTGCGGCGACCAGTGCCGTAGTATTGATTTTCAGCCATTGCCTATAATCCCGATTAGATGTCAAGAACTTGCGGTTGCTGTGCCGCGTGGTTGTGCTCGTTACCTGCGTAAACTTTCAGTTTACGGAACATAGCACGACCCAGCGGGCCTTTTGGCAGCATGCCTTTAACCGCGATTTCAATCACACGCTCAGGACGGCGAGCAATCATCTCTTCAAAGGTCGCTTCTTTGATACCACCGATGTGGCCAGTGTGATGGTAGTACATTTTGTCTGTACGCTTGTTGCCGGTTACAGCAACTTTATCTGCGTTCAGAACGATGATGTAATCACCCGTATCAACGTGCGGAGTGTATTCCGCTTTATGCTTACCGCGCAGGCGACGAGCCAGTTCAGTAGCCAGACGGCCCAGAGTTTTACCGGTCGCGTCAACAACATACCAGTCGCGCTGTACGGTTTCTGGTTTAGCTGTAAAAGTTTTCATTAAAAGCTTACCCAAATAATAAGTTACACGTTGGTGAACACCCAAACGTTTAGTCAGTTGAGGTTCACACGACAAAGTCCGGCAAACCTACCCCTTCGAATAGCTAATGCCGACACATAGAAAGTTTCGGGAAAAAAACCTTCTCGTAACGTGGGGTCGCAAGATTATAGAGAAGTTGAGGTCAAAGATCGACCCTTAAATGTGATTCGAGGCGGGTTTTTCGGGGGTAAGGTTTTTGCGGTCTGCCGCCCTCACCCCCAGCCCCTCTCCCACAGGGAGAAGGTCGCATTTATGGCATATGCTGAAGCTTAAGATACTCCTCGCTTTGCATCTCCTGCAGGCGCGACAGACAGCGCTGGAACTCAAACTTCAGCCGCTCGCCTTTATACACCTCATATAAAGGTACCTCGGCGCTGACCACAAGCTTCACGTGACGCTCATAGAACTCATCGACCAGCGCAATGAAGCGGCGCGCTTCGCTTTCCATCAGCGGCGTCATGACCGGCACGTTGAGCAGCATCACGGTATGGAACAGGCGCGAGAGCGCGATGTAGTCATGCTGGCTGCGGGCATCCACACAGAGCGTTGCAAAGGAGACGGCCAGGGTTTGATTTTCGACACCCAGGGTTTGCAGCGGGCGATGGTTAATCTCGAGCTCAGGGGCATGAGCCCGTTTTGCCCCCGCCAGCGCCAGCCACAGTTTATCCATCTGCTGCGTGGTCTCATCGTTTAAGGGAGAGAGCCACAGATGCGCCTGAGTTAAGGTACGCAGGCGGTAATCCACCCCGGCATCAACATTCATGATGTCGCAGTGCTGTTTGATGGCATCAATAGCGGGCAGGAAACGCGCGCGCTGCAGGCCATTGCGGTATAGCTCATCCGGCGGGATATTCGAGGTCGCCACCAGCGTTATCCCGCGTGCGAACAGCGCTTTCATCAGGCCACCCAGCAGCATGGCGTCGGTAATATCGGAGACAAAAAACTCGTCAAAACAGAGTATGTCCGTTTCCGCCTTGAACCTGTCGGCCACAATCTCCAGCGGATCGCTTTTGCCCTGCAGTGCCGTCAGCTCTTCGTGAACCCGCAGCATAAAGCGGTGGAAATGCAGACGCTGCTTACGGGTACCCGGCAGGCTCAGATAAAAGAGGTCCATCAGCCAGGTTTTCCCGCGCCCGACGCCGCCCCACATATACAAACCGCGCACCGGCGCATGAGTCTGTGGCTCTTTTTTTCCGAGCAACCGCCCCAGAGCCGCCTTCAGCCCACCGCTCTGTTCACTCTCTGCAGGTTTTGCCGTGAGCTCCTGATAAATCGTATCCAGACGATTCACCGCTTCACGCTGAACGTCATCCGGCTGATGTGTACCCTCATTAAGGGCAAGTTGGTATCGCGATGCAGGGGACAGGTTTTGCATAAACGTATTGTTATTCCTTCAAATAATACTCACCAGCTGACGTGACTGATGAAAAAAAGGCCGTTCTACACTACGCGATGATACGTCAGGATTCCACTTCTGCGGAAATAGCGGTTATAGTGGCAATATCAGGCACAGGCAGGAGCCGAGCCAACACCCTACGGAACAACAAGACAACGGGAGAAGTTCATGACCTGGGAATATGCGCTAATCGGTTTAGTCGTCGGCATCGTCATTGGTGCTGTGGCCATGCGTTTCGGTAATCGCAAATTGCGTCAGCAGCAGTCACTGCAGTACGAACTGGAAAAGAACAAAGCCGAACTGGAAGAGTATCGTGAAGAGCTGGTCAGCCACTTTGCCCGTAGCGCCGAGCTGCTGGACAACATGGCGACCGACTATCGTCAGCTCTATCAACATATGGCAAAAAGCTCCAGCAGCCTGCTGCCAGAAATGACCGCGGAATCCAATCCATTCCGTAACCGTCTGGCCGACTCTGAAGCCGGTAACGATCAGGCCCCTGTTCAGATGCCACGCGACTATTCAGATGGTGCGTCTGGCCTGCTGCGCGGCGGTGCAAAACGCGATTAATCGCACAACCTGAATTTATTTTACGGGCGCTGCTATTGCGCCCGTCCTTTCTTCATGACCCCAGCTATTATTGAGTAAGCACTTCATTGTTCAGCGGTTTAAAATTCAATAACATCAACGTGTTTTAGGGCCGTTTTTCCTTTATTCCAGGTTACGAGAGTCAGCATCGATGAAGAAAAAAAACCAGCTGTTGAGCGCTATAGCGTTAAGTGTCGGGTTATCTCTCTCGGCGTCCTTCCCTGCATCTGCCGCCCTGCCTTCCCAGGTACCCGGCCAGGCGGCAATTCCAAGTCTTGCGCCAATGCTGGAAAAAGTTCTGCCTGCGGTAGTGAGCGTGCAGGTAGAAGGCACGGCATTACAAAATCAACGCGTACCTGAAGAACTGAAAAAATATTTTGGCGATGAGTCGCCCGACCAGCAGGCGCAGCCTTTTGAAGGTCTGGGTTCTGGCGTCATTATTGATGCGGCCAAAGGTTATATTCTGACCAACAATCATGTTATCAGTCAGGCCGATAAAATCAGCGTACAGCTCAACGATGGGCGTGAGTTTGAGGCCAAACTGATTGGCGGCGATGACCAGAGCGACATCGCGCTGCTGCAGGTGCAAAACCCGAGCAATCTGACTCAAATTGCCATTGCGGACTCCGATAAACTGCGTGTTGGTGATTTTGCTGTCGCCGTGGGAAATCCGTTTGGTTTAGGGCAAACCGCCACCTCCGGGATAATCTCGGCGCTGGGTCGCAGCGGTCTGAATCTGGAAGGCCTGGAAAACTTTATCCAGACCGATGCCTCAATCAACCGCGGGAACTCCGGCGGGGCCTTACTCAACCTCAACGGCGAGCTGATTGGGATTAACACCGCTATCCTGGCGCCGGGCGGCGGCAGTATCGGCATCGGTTTTGCTATCCCCAGCAATATGGCCAAAACGCTGGCGCAGCAGCTCATTCAGTTCGGTGAGGTCAAACGCGGGCTGTTGGGCATCAAAGGGATGGAGATGAGCGCTGACATCGCGAAAGCGTTCAACATCAATGTGCAGCGCGGTGCATTTGTCAGTGAAGTGCTGCCAAACTCCGGCTCGGCAAAAGCTGGCGTGAAGTCGGGCGATGTGATTGTCAGCCTGAACGATAAACCGCTGAGCAGCTTTGCGGAACTGCGCTCGCGTATTGCCACCACCGAACCGGGTGCCAAAGTGAAGTTAGGCCTGATTCGTGATGGTAAGCCGCTGGATGTCGAAGTGACGCTTGATAAGAGCACCTCATCCTCTGCCAGCGCGGAGCTTATCGCCCCGGCGCTGCAAGGGGCAACGCTGAGCGATGGACAGCTGAAAGACGGGACGAAAGGGATTAGCGTCGATACCGTCGAGAAGAGCAGTCCTGCCGCGCAGGCCGGATTGCATCAGGATGATGTGATCATCGGCGTGAACCGCAATCGCGTGCAATCCATCGCAGAACTGCGCAAGGTGCTGGAAAGCAAACCGGCGGTCATTGCCCTGCAGGTTATGCGCGGCAACGAGTCTATCTATATTCTGTTGCGCTAAGCATTTGCGATTCCGGACATCACCGCTGCGTGTGATGTCCGGATAACTCATGTTATGCTGCAAATCGTTCCTTTATTAACGACACGCGCATCATGCTTTTAAAGCTCTTTCGTTCAATTGTCATCGGTTTGATTGTTGCCGGCCTGCTGCTGGTCGTCATGCCGTCTTTACGCCAGTTCAATAAGCTGTCGGCGCCTCAGTTCGACAGTGCGGATGAAACGCCTGCGACCTACAACCAGGCCGTTCGCCGTGCCGCGCCTGCCGTGGTTAACGTTTATAACCGTGGCCTCAATAGCTCAGCCCATAACCAGCTGGAGATCCGCACTCTCGGCTCCGGGGTAATTATGGACGAGCGCGGCTACATCATTACCAACAAACACGTGATTAACGATGCCGACCAGATCATCGTTGCCCTGCAGGATGGCCGCGTGTTTGAGGCCCTGCTGGTGGGCTCGGATAGCCTGACCGACCTGGCTGTTTTGAAGATCAACGCCACGGGCGGTTTACCGGTTATTCCTATTAACCGTAAACGAACCCCTCATATTGGCGACGTCGTGCTGGCTATCGGTAACCCTTATAACCTGGGTCAGACGATCACGCAGGGGATTATCAGTGCCACCGGTCGCATTGGCCTCAACCCGTCGGGACGGCAGAACTTCCTGCAAACCGATGCGTCCATCAACCACGGTAACTCCGGCGGTGCGCTGGTCAACTCGCTGGGCGAACTGATGGGTATCAATACCCTCTCGTTCGATAAGAGCAATGACGGTGAGACGCCGGAAGGGATTGGGTTCGCCATTCCATTCCAGCTGGCGACCAAGATCATGGATAAGCTGATCCGCGATGGCCGTGTGATCCGCGGTTATATTGGTATTGGCGGTCGTGAAATTGCGCCTATGCATTCGCAGGGCGGTGGCATCGATCAGATTCAGGGCATCGTGGTCAACGAAGTGTCGCCTGGCGGCCCGGCGGCTAACGCGGGAATTCAGGTTAATGATGTCATCGTGTCGGTCAACGGCACACCAGCGGTATCGGCGCTGGAGACCATGGATCAGGTTGCGGAGATCCGTCCTGGCTCTATCATCCCGGTTGAAGTCATGCGTAACGATAAGAAGCTGACGCTGCAGGTGACGATTCAGGAATACCCGGCCACCAACTGACAGGCATAAAAAAACGGAGCGCATTGCTCCGTTTTTTTTGCCGGGCGGCATGACGGCTTACCCGGCCTGTGGGGACATCCGTTTTACTTGTTAACGAACTCTTCGCCCAGAGTGATATCTTTCTTCAGCGTATCCAGCATGCCTTCCATCGCGTTCTGTTCAAACGCGCTCAGCTTGCCAATCGGCTGATGTTCTTCGATACCGTTTTTACCCAGCAGCAGCGGCTGAGAGAAGAAACGAGCATGTTCGCCGTCGCCTTCAACATACGCGCATTCAACTACGCCTTTCTCGCCCTGCAGTGCACGAACCAGTGACAGACCAAAACGTGCCGCCGCCTGGCCCATAGACAGGGTTGCAGAACCGCCACCCGCCTTCGCTTCCACCACTTCGGTGCCCGCGTTCTGGATGCGTTTGGTCAGGTCAGCCACTTCCTGCTCGGTGAAGCTAACACCAGGGATCTGCGACAGCAGAGGCAGAATGGTGACACCAGAGTGACCGCCGATAACCGGCACTTCAACTTCTGAAGGCTGTTTACCTTTCAGTTCAGCCACGAAGGTGTTGGAACGGATGATGTCCAGCGTGGTCACGCCGAACAGTTTGTTCTTGTCGTAAACACCGGCTTTTTTCAGCACTTCTGCCGCGATAGCAACCGTGGTGTTCACCGGGTTGGTGATGATACCAATGCACGCTTTCGGGCAGGTTTCAGCAATCTGCTGCACCAGGTTTTTCACAATACCCGCGTTGACGTTGAACAGGTCTGAACGATCCATGCCTGGCTTACGCGCCACGCCAGCGGAGATCAGCACCACGTCCGCGCCCTGCAGGGCAGGACGAGCATCTTCACCGGAGAAGCCTTTGATTTTCACAGCTGTCGGGATGTGGCTCAGGTCAACCGCCACACCTGGGGTTACCGGAGCAATATCGTACAGGGAGAGTTCTGAGCCTGAAGGCAGTTGGGTTTTCAGTAGTAGGGCAAGCGCCTGGCCGATACCACCAGCAGCGCCGAGGACTGCGACTTTCATCCTAAACTCCTTATTATGGTTAACTTAAGTATCTGTAACTCCGTTGCGGCGACCATAATTCAGCAGGTAATTAATTACAATTTTCGTCACTAAATAATTTGAGGTCGCGCGACTTTATCTCTCACCAGAAGGCTATCTGACGACAGACGACAACGAATTAAGAGGGGGTTACAATACACCCTGCCACGCCACCAAAACAACATCATTTTGATAACATTTAATTTACTTTTAAGCTTATTTGCTTGCCGTGACCCAGGCATGTTTTCTGATAACGAAATCTGATAAAATCACTCCCTTTCATAACATTATTTCAGCCTAACCGCTGGCAGATAATTTGCATAAAAATTCATCCACATGCATAATAATGTTGTTTCTTTCGTCATATTCCGGGTGACTTATGCGAAGCTCGTCTAAGCAAGAAGATTTAGTGAAGGCGTTTAAAGCGCTACTCAAAGAAGAGATATTCAGTTCTCAGGGAGAAATTGTTCAGGCTTTACAGGAACAAGGCTTCGATAACATCAACCAGTCGAAAGTCTCCCGCATGTTAACCAAATTTGGTGCGGTACGTACGCGTAACGCCAAAATGGAGATGGTCTACTGCCTGCCTGCAGAACTTGGCGTGCCAACCACCTCCAGCCCGTTGAAGAATCTGGTTCTCGATATCGATTACAACGATGCCGTTGTTGTGATCCATACCAGCCCGGGTGCTGCACAGTTGATTGCACGTATGCTGGACTCGCTGGGTAAGCCCAAAGGCATCCTTGGGACGATTGCGGGTGACGATACCATCTTCACTACCCCCGCCAATGGCTTCTCAGTAAAAGATCTCTACGAAGCGATTCTGGACCTGTTCGAGCAGGAACTCTGATTACCCTCCCCGTGGCGTCCTGCTGCGGGGATCATTCTGCTTCTGCCGCGTTTCCCCTGCTTTATCCCGCCCTTTACTTTAACAAATAGTGCTTTTTACCGCCCATTAACATTCACTTGGTGAATGATAAATCAAAAAATCGCACAAAAAATCAAAAGCTGATATCCATATGATTTTCTTAGATATACAGCCACACATTGAACAATAAGCGCACAATTCTATGCCATTAGGTTATAAAAAACAGGTTAGTTAATACGTAATAACAACAGAAACAATTAGTCTGGTATTAATTTTTACCGTTATTAGTGTATACTTGATTTTGTGATGAGGGTCACGAAACAAAGACCCCACTAAAAATTCGACGAGGTAAAGAATCATGAAAATCAAAACTACTGTAGCGGCGCTCAGCGTCCTGTCTGTCCTGTCATTCGGTGCTTTCGCCGCTGACGCTATCAATGCCGAGCAGGCACAATCCCGCCAGGCAATCGGTACGGTTTCCGTGGGCGCAATCGGCACGTCTCCAATGGACATGCATGAGATGCTGAACAAAAAAGCGGAAGAACAAGGTGCGTCATCTTATCGCATCATTGAAGCGCGTTCAGGTGACCACTGGCACGCAACCGCTGAGCTGTACAAATAAGTTTTAGTAATAACTGAAGACCAAAATCTCTACTCAACGGCACCAGGCATAAAAATAGCAGTTCAACCCTTCTCGCCGTTGAGCAAAAACCCTATTCAGGAGCAAAAACTATGAAAACCAAATTCATCATCGCAACCCTCGGTCTGGCATCCGTTCTCTCTTTCGGCGCAAGTGCCGCCGTACAGCAAGTGAATGCTGACCAGGCGCAGAATCTGCAGTCTATGGGGAGTGTGTCTGTGACGTCCGTTACCGGCTCTCCAATGGATATCCGTCAGGCACTGGCCGCTAAAGCTGAAAAAGCAGGCGCCAGCAGCTATCGCGTCACCGAGCTGAATCAGGGTGACCACTGGCATGCAACGGCTCAACTGTATAAATAAACCCTCGTCGTATCTCATCATACGACTTGCCCCTGGCCTTCTGGTCAGGGGCTTTTTTATGGCTTGATCAATGGCGCGCGTTGAAACGTAGCTGCCCTTCCAGCTCTTCTTCCGCTTCATCAAACAGCAAAATGAGTGCGCCAAACCGTCTGCGCAACTTTTCAGGCAGATGGATAAACTCAATTTCCAGCGGTAACGGCAGCAGGCTGCCGGTCACCACGTCCCACAGCGTGTCCAGATTGGTGACGCTTTCCCGTTCAAGATCAAACACCCGGATAAATTCACGATAGAAGTCATCCTGACTGTCGATCTCGTCAAAATCAAAGGTATAGGTTTTCATTGCCAGTCACCCAGTCCAGGCGAGCGGCCTGCGCCGCCCTGATTATTATAATCCCCCAATATGCAGGGTTTTGACTTCCAGATACTCTTCCAGCCCCAGCACGGACCCTTCACGCCCAAGGCCAGACTCTTTTACCCCACCAAACGGCCCCAGCTCTGTGGAGACGGCACATTCGTTAATTCCTATCATCCCGCTTTCGATGGCCTGCGACACGCGGAAGACACGAGCCAGATTTTGGGTATAGAAGTAAGCCGCCAGGCCATATGGCGTGTTGTTGGCACGCTGGATAACCTCATCTTCCGAGGTAAAACGGAAGCAGGCCGCAACCGGCCCAAACGTCTCTTCTTCAGCCAGTTTCATGCCTTCATGGCAATCGCCCAGGACAGTTGGCATCCAGAAATTGCCGCCAAGCGAATGGGGTTTACCGCCCGCCAGAACGGTCGCACCCCGGGCCACGGCATCTTCAACGTGTTCACGCACCTTATCGACGGCGGAGGATTCGATCAGCGGCCCCACGATGACGCCCTCTTCCAGACCATTCCCGACCTTCAGGGCATTCACCGCATCGGCAAGCTTATTCACAAATTTGTCGTAGACGGTTTCCTGAATATAGAAACGGTTAACGCTGACGCAGACCTGGCCGGCATTGCGGAATTTATTGGCGATAGCCCCTTTAACGGCAGCCTCGATATCCGCATCTTCAAAGACGATATACGGCGCATTGCCCCCCAGCTCCATCGACACTTTCTTCATGGTTTCTGCGGCGTTACGCACCAGCGTTTTGCCGACGGAAGTCGAGCCGGTAAAGGAGATTTTCCGCACCTCATGGCTCGCCATAATCGCGTCACTGATCTCATGCGTATTCCCGGCTACGGCGTTGAGTACCCCATCCGGTACGCCGGCCTGTTTTGCCAGCGTAAGCAGCGCGAAGGCGCTGAGAGGTGTGTTATTTGCCGGTTTGATTACCCCGGTACACCCTGCCGCCAGCGCCGGACCTAATTTACGGGTGAGCATGGCCATCGGGAAGTTCCACGGCGTAATCGCCGCAACCACGCCGATGGGCTCGCGGGTCGCCAGGATGCGGGAGCCCGGTTTGATCGGTGGAATAATTTCGCCGTTCGCGCGCTTGGCCTCTTCGGCGAACCACTGGATAAAACTCGCGGCGTATTCCACCCTCGCCTTCCGCTTCTTTCAAGGGCTTGCCCTGTTCGGTGGTCATTAAACGCCCGAGCCAGCTTTTGTTCTCAATGATCAGTTCGTACCAGCGGTAGAGAATTGCCGAACGCGCTTTCGCGGTTTTGGCGCGCCATGCCGGGAAGGCTTTGGCCGCCGCGGCAATGGCGTCTTCGGTTTCTGCTTTGCCGGCTTTGGCTACTCTGGCGATGACCTCACCGGTAGCCGGGTTCAGCACATCAAACGTCGTGTCCAGCGTTTTCCATATGCCGTTGACCAGATAACCGGTCTGAAAAAGGTGATTATCCTGAAGCGCCTGGGTTGTCATGTGTCCTCCCTTCCTGAATGTAAGAGCATGCTGGAATAAGTATAGCCACAAAAAAACCGACGCTTTTGGCGTCGGCTTTTTTACTTCAGTCAGTTATCCGTAAGGGCGTTCTGATAGCGATGCAGCATAAACACCAGCCGTCCTACCGGCTCTGTCACCTGAGGCGGTGCTTCCCAGACTTTCAGCTTCTCCTGGTAGATATCCAGCTCTTCAAGCAGTTGCTTAAAGTAACGACGTCGTTTGTCATCGCTGGAGGCAGAAAGCACGTGGTCGGCCGTCCGACGCAGCTGGCGGTGGAAAGCCGACAGATCGTCATTGATGGGCACGGGGGCATTACGTAAACGCTGGTGCGCGATAATCATGGTCAAGGCCAGACGGAACTTGGCGATGTCACCCGGGAACTTGTTCAGCAGTAAAAACAGCTGCTGATAGAGCGCCGGCAGGTGGTTCTCTTTGCGACGCGCGGTATTGGTGGTCATGGACGACACGGCAGCCGAGACAAACTGATTCAACAGCACGCGGCCCGTCCGTGCCTGAGAGTTATCCCGCACCAGCAGAATGACCATCATCGCCAGGAAACAGCCCACCAGCTGACCTAAGGCGCTGTCTAAGAACTGGCTGAAATGGAAGGTCATCGGGTTATCCAGCACAATGATGTTAATCGTACTGGCCAGGGCACCCAATGAACCCAGCCGACGTTTTTGTACTTCGATTCCGATAAAGAACGCCATCACCGCAAGGCTAATACAGAGCAGTAACATGCTCTGCTGGGTCGAGGGAATGATCACCAGAAAATAGAACGCGCCAATCGGCAGTGCAGCAATTGTGCCGAACAGGAAATCAATGGCCACCATGCGCGGATTCGGAAGACGCATCGCCAACGCGGTAACGACGGCGATCATCACCATCGCGCCGCTGCCGGAGGTCCAGCCGGTCCACAGCCAGAACAGCGTGCCGAGCATACAGGCAAGCGTTGTACGCCAGAAGTTAACCATTGCGTGATGGCGTTCGGCGGATTCTGCCTTGATCACCACTTCACCCTGCAGCACCTCTTCTTCTACCGCGCTGATTTTGGTGTTACTGATCACACCGCGTTTCAGCAACAGGTAGCGCGTCGCGGCCCCGACCCAGGTATAGATCGTCACTGGCGTATCGCGATCCCCGGTCCAGGCAATGACCCGGCGCATGCGTTTAAGCTGTTTGTGTACGTCCTGCACGGTTTCCACCGGCTCCGCAAACAGCTCGCGGAAGGTATCGGTTACCGCGTCCGGGCGGGTGTTTTGGATCAGATAGGTTTCACACGCCTGGGTAATCAGCGTTAAGGAGACGGTGTTGATGGCTTTAAGGCGGCGGTTGGCACGGGCCCAGCGCGAAGACTCCATGTTCAGATTGCTGCGCATCCCTTCCAGCGCCGTGGTGCGGCGCACCAGAGCGCTCCAGGCTTTATCCACCTCTTCGCTGTCACCATGCTTAATACAGAGCTGCATCAACTGATACTGGGCAACAATCAGCGCATCCAGTTCACGATCCACTTCCTGCTTAATGGAGCGAGGAGAGAAAAGCAGGTCAGCGACAATCGCACTGACAATACCGATGACAATCTCACTGCAGCGCTCTACGGCAAACTGTGGGGCAAGCAGCGGTTCGCTTTGAATGGTGATGATAATAATCAGCGCGGTATAACCGGCCAGCCCCCAGGCGTAGGAGTTCTCCACTTTCACCAGCGACGAGAGCCAGGTGCAGAAGCCCGCCCAGATACAGCACACCATCAGCATCAGCAGCGGCGTGCGGATCATCAATATGATGATGGTCAGTGCGGCGAAACAACCGATAAATGTCCCAATGATGCGCAGCATCCCACGGTAGCGGATCGCCCCGGAGTAAGGTTCCCCGCCCGCAGCAAAGGCAGGCCCTGCCGCGACAATCGCCGCCGTCAGTACGGCCCAGCGGGGGGTTTCCAGCTGAAAGTGGAAGCCGACAAACAGCGCCAGCACAATGGCACACGCCAGCTTAACGGCGAAGCGAATGTGCTGGCTGGCGATGGAAAAGATACCCATAACGATTAACCAAACTCGCGCAGGCGATGGGCAATTTTACGGAAGATGGAGTCCTGGCTGGCGTCACGGTCTTTTTCACCGGTGATCACCACCGTCGCTGTGGTCCCGGCAGGCCACAGATTGCCCTGCTGTTCATCCAGGTGGATACGCACCGGCACACGCTGGGCCAGACGTACCCATTCCAGGTTGGAATCCACCGTCGCCATCCCTTTAGTATCGTTAGAGCTGCTGGAGTTAGTGACCCCCGCGGCTACGCTGTCGACGGTGCCTTTCAGCACACGGTTGCTGCCAAGCGGCGTAATTTCAGCCCGGAACCCCGGACGCACGCCTTCCAGTTTGGTCTCTTCCATATAGGCGAGCACGTAGAAGGAGTTCTGTTTAACCAGCGCCACGGCGGTTGAGCCGCGGGTGATAAACTCCCCGGCATAAACATTCAGGTTGGTGATCCAGCCATCGGCTGGTGCGCGGATCACGGTGCGCTCAAGATCGAGCCGGGCAAGATCGCGCGTCGCTTGCGCTTTGGCCAGCTGATGCAGCACGGTTTGCAGGACGTTATTGGACTGGTCAATCTCTTCGCGGGACATCGCCTGAACACCCAGTTGGTTACGGCGACCTGCCTCACGGCGTTTCTCGGAAGCCAGCGCCTGATAATAGGCCACATCCGCTTCGGCTTCTTCTAACGCTTTCTGATAACGCGGCTGGTCGATGGTGAACAGTACCTGATCTTTTTTCACCAGCTGGTTATCGTGGACATTGACCGCAGTGATGAGACCCGCCACGTCGGGGGCGATTGCCACGACATCGGCGCTAAAGCGGGCATCTCGCGTCCACGGTGATTCAGTGTAATAGACCCAGGCGCGGAAAATAGCGATGAACGCGAGGATAACGAGCGCCATGGTGATGGCAGTGCGGGAGATTTTTCTTGTTAGCGTTTTCACATCAACCTCAGACAAACATGCGCGATATCAGGTAAAACAGGCAGCAATACAGCGCGGTATTGAACAATGCAGGATGCCAGACAAAATCGTAGATCCCGGTGGGGACCAGCACCTTGCGCACCAGCCAGAAAATCGCCAGTGATAAAAGAAGCTCGAAAAATATCGGTGGGAACGACAAACCGAACACCACGATAACGGGAAACAGACTCATGTTGACCTTGATTAGAGAGAGTGCAGGCTTCAGACTTTTTTAGCGCACGCCACCGCAGGAGAGCAAGAAACGCCGGGCGAGAATGGCGCAGCCGTTATGTAATTAATAATATATTAACGTAACTGTTATGCTGTTATCTATAATATGTGATCTAAATCACTTTTAAGTCAGAGTTAACAATGGAACGTCTAAAACGGATGTCGGTCTTTGCCAAAGTGGTTGAACTTGGCTCTTTTACCGCCGCTGCACGTCAGCTTCAGATGAGCGTCTCTTCCATCAGCCAGACCGTGTCCAAACTGGAAGATGAGCTGCAGGTCAAGCTACTCAACCGCAGCACCCGCAGCATTGGGCTGACGGAAGCGGGTAAGATTTACTATCAGGGTTGTCGCCGCATGCTGCTCGAAGTGCAGGATGTGCACGAACAACTTTACGCCTTCAACAACACGCCTATCGGTACGCTGCGCATCGGTTGTTCTTCAACTATGGCACAAAATGTTCTCGCCGCCATGACCGCTGACATGCTGAAAGAGTACCCGGGATTAACCGTCAATCTGGTCACGGGTATTCCCGCCCCGGACCTGATTGCCGACGGGCTGGACGTGGTGATCCGCGTGGGGGCATTGCAGGACTCCAGCCTCTTCTCCCGGCGGTTGGGCAGTATGCCAATGGTGGTCTGCGCCTCGAAAAGCTATCTGGCTCAGTACGGGGTACCGGAGAAACCCGCCGATCTCACCAACCACTCCTGGCTGGAGTACAGCGTTCGCCCCGACAATGAATTTGAGCTGATTGCCCCGGAAGGGATTTCCACCAGACTGCTGCCGGAAGGACGGTTCGTCACCAACGATCCGATGACCATCTCGCGCTGGCTGGTGGCCGGCGCCGGGATCGCGTATGTGCCGTTAATGTGGGTAATCAACGAGATCAACAGCGGTGTACTGGAGATCCTCTTCCCGCGCTATCAGTCCGATCCGCGTCCGGTGTACGCGTTGTACACCGAGAAAGACAAACTGCCGCTCAAGGTTCAGGTGTGCATAAACTATCTGACCGAGTATTTTGTGGACGTGGCGGAGTTGTTTCAGGGAATGCGCGAAAGAAGAAAGGAATAACCTCTAATTTCCCAAAAGTATATTTGTGATGAATATTCCAGGATGATACAGACCGTCATTCAGGAATATTCCTTCGCCCCTGCCAGGAATAGCGAATTGACACTGCCGCCATCTGCGCCTTACCTTATAAACAGTCTGACAGTCAGGCTGTTATTAATTTGTTACCGATATGAATAATAAAATGTATTTCTCAGGATGACGTTAAACAAGGAAAAGAAATGAATATATTTGAACAAACACCGCCTTCACGCAGGCGCTATGGACTCGCCGCGTTCATTGGTTTGATTGCAGGGATTGTCTCCGCCTTCGTAAAATGGGGAGCAGAGGTGCCGCTTCCGCCGCGAAGCCCTACCGATTTATTCACCAGCGCATGCGGACCGGAGCAATTAATAAGAGCCGCAGGTCAGATTGATTGCTCCCGCAATTTTTTAAATCCTCCTTATGTATTTTTACGCGACTGGCTGGGCATTGCTGACCCTAACGCCGCGGTTTATACCTTTGCCGGCCATATATTTAACGCGGTCGGCGTAACACATATTATTTTCTCTATCGTCTTTGCTGTAGGGTATTGTGTAGTTGCTGAAGTCTTCCCGAAAATTAAACTCTGGCAAGGTTTACTGGCGGGTGCGTTAGCACAGCTTTTTGTTCACATGATCTCCTTCCCGCTGATGGGGCTGACACCCCCGCTGTTCGAACTGCCCTGGTACGAACACGTCTCAGAGATCGTGGGGCATTTGATCTGGTTCTGGTCGATTGAAATCATTCGTCGTGACCTACGCAACCGCATCACGCACGAGCCCGACCCGGAGATCCCGCTGGGTAACGCACGTTAAAAAAAATGGCGCGACTTTTACAGTCGCGCCATTTTTTCAGATTGATTCAGGTCAGGCGGTGCCGCCCACCGTCAGGTTATCCACTTTCAGCGTTGGCTGACCGACGCCAACCGGCAGGCTCTGGCCCTCTTTACCGCAAACACCAACGCCGTTATCCAGTTTCAGATCGTTACCGACCATGGAGATCTGCTGCATGGCTTCAATACCGGAGCCAATCAGGGTCGCCCCCTTCACCGCTTTGGTCACTTTGCCTTTCTCAATCAGATACGCTTCTGAAGTGGAGAAGACGAACTTACCAGAGGTGATATCCACCTGACCGCCACCAAAGTTTGGCGCGAAGATGCCGTAATCAACGGACTCGATGATCTCCTGCGGTGTGGATTTACCCGGCAACATGTAGGTGTTTGTCATACGCGGCATCGGCAGATGCGCGTAGGATTCACGACGGCCGTTGCCCGTTGGCGCAACGCCCATCAGACGCGCGTTGAGTTTGTCCTGCATGTAGCCTTTCAGGACGCCATTTTCGATCAGCACGTTGTACTGCCCGGGCGTACCTTCATCGTCGATTGAAATCGAGCCACGGCGATCCTGCATCGTGCCGTCATCAACCACGGTACAGAGTTCAGATGAGACGCGTTGTCCCATCTGGCCGCTGAATACGGAGGTGCCGCGACGGTTAAAATCGCCTTCCAGGCCGTGGCCCACCGCTTCGTGCAGCAGCACGCCAGGCCAGCCTGCGCCGAGTACCACCGGTAATGTACCGGCGGGTGCCGCCACGGCAGACAGGTTCACCAGCGCCATGCGCACGGCCTCTTTTGCCCACGCGTCAGCGCGTGCTTCACCGTCAACATCGCCCAGGAACCAGTCATAACCAAAACGACCGCCGCCACCGCTTGAACCGCGCTCACGCTTACCATCGTCTTCAACCTGCACGCTGACAGAAAGACGTACCAGCGGACGCACATCCGCTGCCAGCGTGCCGTCTGTCGCCGCGACCAGGATCAGTTCATAGACACCGCTCAGGCTGGCAGAGACTTCCTGCACGCGTTTATCCGCAGCGCGTGCGACTTTATCCACGCGGCGCAGGATATCCAGTTTCTCTTCACGGCTCATGCTCTGCAGGGGATCGATACTGGTATAGAGTGCAGAGTGCTGCACTTCACCCAGCGTCTTCACGCGACCGTCACCGGTTTCGCGCACGATAGTCCGCGCGGCCAGCGCGCTCTGCTCCAGTGCGGCCAGGCTAATCTGGTCGGCATAAGCAAAACCGGTTTTCTCGCCGCTGACGGCACGTACACCGACACCCTGGTCAATGTTATAAGAGCCATCTTTAATGATGCTGTCTTCTAAAACCCAGGATTCGTGATAGCTCGACTGGAAATAGAGATCGCCGTAGTCGAGACGGCGTTCGGTCAGTTGACCAAGAATGGAGAACAGGTCCTGATGGCTCAGGCCGTTCGCTGCGAGCAAATGTTCACTTACCAGGTTCAGACTCATCGTATTGCTACTCGTTCGTTGCCGCCCGTGGCGGTATATAAATCGTATTTATTGAGAGTGAGGCAATTACCTGCCCACGTCAAATCATTGCTGTGCATCTTTGCGCGGCTGGCGCAGCACTTCATTAATCTGCGGTTTATCCACCGGCCCGGTGATGCGATAGCGCAGAATAGAGACTTTGCTCCACAGCGGCCCCAGCACTTTACTGGCGGCAAACACCGCCGCACCGACAATCGGGTTCACCACAAAAGCCGCCGCGACGCCGACGGTGGCAGAAATTTCAGGTGCTACCACCGCTTCCATATCCAGTTCGCGGCGCACGAGGTTGACCGAGCCTTTCATCGCAATATCCGCTTCCAGGCCGTCCACCAGCGTATCGTCGGTATGCAGCACCCCGTCTTTGATCCATGCCGTACTGCGGATGGAGTCGTAATAGAAACCTTCGCTGAAGGTATCGCTAAAGTCGAAACGCAGCTTACGCAGCAGGGCATCAAAGCTCAACAGACGCAGTATCTGGCCCGCATGCCCGGTACTCACATCGGCAATCTCACCCTTGCCAAAGCGGGTTTTCAGAATGCCGTTCAGTGAGGCTTCATCCGGCGTCCACGGTGCCGCACGCCAGTGGAGATCGTAATTCACGTCAAATGATGACCCCCGCAGCGGCGTGCTGATGCCAAAGAAGTTAGCCACGGAATCCAGTTTATTGCCCTTGATGTCGCCCTTCAAAGAAGTTCGCTGCTCGCCCGGGTTATTAACCCACTCCCCGGCGGCCCTCAGACGGCCAAAGCCGGTGTCGATAAGCCCGCCCGCAAGGCTCAGCGTATTCCCCTTAATGGCGAAATCGCCGTCAATACGGCCATACTTTTGACCCCAAAGCCAGCACTCAGCACAGCGTAGCTGGAGATCGGGCCAGCCGCTGAAGTCGATACGGGTTGGGTTATTCAACGGCGCCGTATTTGACGGACGATCTTTTCCGCTCGCGGTGGCCGGGTTGTAGTAAAGATAGCGAATCGCCGCCTGCCACGGCGCGTTGTCGCGCATGGTCAGCGTGCCATTGATCTCCCGGCCCTGGGCTTCGACTTTTGAACCGTTCGCCGTCGGCTGCGAAACAATGCTCAGGTTATTCCACTGCTGTCCACCCAGCATCAGCGACGGCGTACGAACAGTAATGCTCTGCGGGAACTGGGCAGCCTCATCAACGTTTTGGCCCACGCCCTTCTGGAACAGGGCCAGCCACTCGGCCCCGTCCATTGGCGGCAGATTAAGCTCAATGCCGGTGTGATCGGGCAGCGGCGGCGTGGTGCGGCTGTCCGTCGTCCAGATTGCTCTGTCGAGCGTGAGCTTACGGTTAAGCAGCCAGCGGCTGTTGAAATGGTTTTTCTCACCCGCACTACCGGTCAGCGCGAAGCTGTTAAGATTGCCATCGACGTTAACCTTTATTGGCAGCGGTTGACCGGACGATTTATCCAGCGGTGCAGGCAACTGGCTCTGAATGTTTTTCAGATCGCCAGTGATATCAACTTTATAGCGCGCACCGGCGTGATAAGGCAGTTCAATTGCCACCTTGCCATTCCAGGAGACTGCACCGTTAACGGACTCCTCAATCGGCTTTGGCAGAACATCCATGCGCGATGGCTGCCAGTTGCCGTCCAGGTTGACGGCTACCTGATAAGCTTTCTCTCCCTCGGTGGTCGAGAAATCGATATTCACAGGCTGATTAAACCAGCTGGCCGTGAGCGGCTCGCTCTTCAGGTTACCGTTCTCAAAGCTAAACTGCCCGCTGAGGTTCTTCAGGGTGCTTTCAAGCGGCTTAATATACAGACTGTTGTTATTGAGACGGACGTCGCCTTTGGCGGTGGTCATTTCACCGTCGAGCGGGATATCAAGATGTAAGCGAGCACTCACATCGCCATCCAGCTGCAGCTGCTGAAGGGTGGCTGCCAGTGACTCTTTCAGCGGCGTGTCTTCAAAATAGGGGCCGACCGCTTTCCCGGGGCCGTTAATGTCGGCATCGATCAAAAGCTTCTCTTTTGAGTAATCCGGAATGTTTGCCGTCAGGTTACTGGCCGTTACGCCGCCCAGCGCCACGTTGTCTGCCTTCATCCATAATCCGTCATTGATAAAATTAAGTTCAATGTCGAGATTTTTCAGCGCAGGCCAACCCGGCTGGAAGGCGAAGGTGGCGTTGTGCAGCGGCACCAGCACCTGGAATTGACCTTCATTGTGCTTGTACGGGAAAAGATGCGGATTACCGCCGTAGACCAGGGTGGCATTATCCGCCTGGCCGCCCTGGATCGCGCCGCTCAGATAGTCCACCAGCGCTTTGCCCATCAGGTTCTCGGGGAAGTAGCGCCAGGCCTGAGAACCGTCGTTAGTGCTGATCCCGGCCAGAATACCCAGCCACGGCTCTTCACCTTCAGGCTGCAGATAGCGGAAATCGCCACGCGCATGTACCGCTTTGGCTTTCACATCGATATGGCGTCCATCCAGCTGGAAGCCTTTATCGTTACGCAGCCAGTTGAGCACCGCATTGCCTTGTTCAATTTCAAGCGGCGCACGGAAGACCGTTTCGTAAGGCATTCTGGCGTCATGCATATCGACCGTTAACCTGCCGTTCTCAACGCTCCCTTCCAGCTTACCGCTGAAGTTTTCCGCGCCCGGTAACATCTTCCACTGCTTCCAGGCCAGACCTTTCCATGCGGCCTGAAAACGGGTCTTTTCCGTGGCCTGAAGCGGGATATCCAGCGCCAGCGAATCTATCTTTCCGCTTGGCTGCGTTGCCAGCCAGATCTCACCCAGGTCCGGAGAGAGCTTGGCGGCCATCGAGCGCAGACCTTCTATTGCGGCCAGATCAAGGTTGCTGGCGCGAATACGCAGCTCGTCACTGCGTTTGCTGGTCGCCCCACCGACATCCTGCTCCGGCATCCAGGCCAGCGTCAGAGCACCGCGCGGCCAGGGTTTGTTATCCATGGTGATGCGTGTGTCCGGAATGGCAAACTGCCAGCCCTCTTTCTCTTTCGTCACGTGCGCGGTGAGGTTATCGACCGAAAGTTGATGCTGCTGTTTTTCGCCCTTCCAGCTTGCGCCACCCTGCTTAAGCCAGATATCGCCGCTGGCAAATTCCCCTTTCGTCAGGGTCATCCAGCCTTCGAGGCTAAAACGGGCGGTTTCCAGCTGCATATTTTGCTGTAACCAGTCGCCGAGCCACGGCTTAACATCCACGTCGTCGGCCTGCAGCCATACCTTGCCGTTATTTAACAAACCGTCGTCGTCGCGCAGATCCATACGAACCTGCATCACGCCGTGCTGGCCGTTCAGACTGGAGAGATTCACCTGTCCTTCCGCACGATGGCGTTCTTTGCCGTTAAGCCAGGTCAGCTGTGGGATCGCCAGTTCCGCGCGCTGCCCGGAGAGGGTAATAAAGCTCACTTCACTGTCGCGCAGATCGAAATGATCGAACTGACGCAGGAAGAGATCGCTGAAGCGGTTGGTTTCAAGGCTCTGATTGCTGTCGCCGCCGGACAGCGGGGTATTGGTCAGAAACTGAAGCTGATAAAAGGTGAGATCGCGGAACTGCCAGCGAAAATGGAGCAGGCTTTGCCAGACATCCAGCGCCAGGGTGACGCGTTTGATTTTCAGATAGCCGCCATCTTTCAGGCTGGCATTGATATCCCGGACATCAAGCGTCGGGCCAAAATTCTGCCAGCTGGCGCTTATCTGGCTCACGTCCACCGGGACACCGGTGGTGGATTCGATTTTTGCCAGCAGCTGCGGACGCCAGCTGTCCAGATGCGGTAAAACGAGGCGCAGCCCGCTCACGAGCAACGCGACAATCACGACCAGCGTTGCCCCTGTAAGCAATAAAATCCCCGGCAATCGCCTCACTCATCTCTCCTTGTCAGCTTTGGTCACGCGGCGTACCGCGTCTTACATCATCACGACGTCAAACTGCTCCTGGTTATAGAGCGGTTCGATTTGAACTTTTACCTGTTTGCCGACAAAGATTTCCACTTCCGCCAGCGCGTGCGACTCTTCGCCTTTCAGCGCTTCAGCCACCGCAGGGGAAGCATAGACCAGAAAACGATCGGAGTCGTAGGCATGATGAACGCGAACGATTTCACGCATGATCTCGTAGCAGACGGTCTCAACCGTCTTTACTGTGCCACGTCCGTGGCAGGTTGGGCATTCATTGCACAGCACGTGCTCCACGCTTTCGCGGGTACGCTTACGCGTCATTTCCACCAGCCCCAGCTGTGAGAAGCCGTTGATGCTGGTTTTCACGCGATCTTTACTCAGCGCCTGCTCCAGCGAGTGCAGCACACGACGGCGATGGTCTTCATTACTCATATCGATAAAGTCGATGATGATAATGCCACCCAGATTGCGCAGGCGAAGCTGGCGGGCGATGGCCTGCGTGGCTTCGATGTTGGTATTAAAGATGGTGTCATCCAGGTTGCGATGGCCGACAAACGCGCCGGTGTTGATATCCACCGTCGTCATCGCTTCGGTCTGATCGATGATCAGATAGCCGCCGGACTTCAGTTCAACCTTGCGTTCCAGCGCTCGCTGGATCTCATTTTCGACGTCATAGAGATCGAAGATAGGCTGACGCCCCGTGTAATGCTCCAGCAGGCCAGGCATTTCGGGAATGTATTCGGCGGTAAATTCCAGCAGTGCTTCATAGGTCAGGCGGGAATCCACGCGAATTCTGTCGAGCTGTGCATCGGCAAAATCACGCAGGACGCGCTGAGCCAGCGCCAGTTCGCCGTAAAGCTGGTAGCGGGTCTGGTTGCGTTTTTTACGCTCCATGACTTTGGTCCAGACGCGCTTGAGGTAGGCCGCATCAGATGCCAGATCGTCTTCACTGATCCCTTCTGCGGCGGTACGGATGATAAACCCGCCCTGTTCATCGCAGTAAGCGCTGACCACTTTTTTAAGACGCTCGCGCTCGCTTTCGCTCTCAATGCGCTGCGAAACGCCCACGTGCGACGCGCCAGGCATAAAGACCAGATAACGGGAAGGCAAGGTAATGTCGGTAGTCAGACGGGCGCCTTTCGTGCCCAGCGGATCTTTGACGACCTGCACCATCAGATCCTGGCCCTGACGCACCAGTTCGGAGATATCGCGCACGGCAAACTGCTTTTGCTCTTCGCCCGCGACGCACTCGGTATGCGGCATAATGTCGGAGGCATGTAAAAATGCCGCCTTATCCAGTCCAATATCTACAAAAGCCGCCTGCATACCCGGTAGTACACGACTGACACGACCTTTGTAGATATTGCCTACTATTCCGCGCCGCGCTTCACGCTCAATATGAATTTCCTGAAGAATGCCACCATCAATATAGGCCACACGGGTTTCCGATGGCGTTACGTTTACCAACAATTCAGCCGTCATAATTATCCCTTCCCTCACGCAGTGAGTTAAAATTGCTCAGCAACTCATACGTTTCCACCAGCGGTAAGCCGACTACGGCGTGATAGCTGCCATTAATCTTCCTGACAAAACAGCCACCCAGCCCCTGAATACCGTATGCACCTGCCTTATCCATCGGTTCACCGCTGGTGATATAAGCGGCGATCTCGTCGTCGGTAAGCACTCTGAATGTCACGTCCGTCACCACCAGGCAATCCAGCACGTGCTGGCTGTCCGCCAGCGCGACGGCGGTCATTACCTGATGTGTTTGTCCGGACATTTTGCGCAGCATGCGCGCCGCATGTTCAGCGTCGTGCGGTTTCTCAAGCACTTCACCGTTAAGAATAACGATGGTATCTGCCCCCAGCACCGGCAAGTCACGCGGCGTTTGCGCCACGCCTGCCTGCGCTTTCTCACGCGCCAGCCGAGAAACGTACTGCTGGGCACTTTCGCCTTCAGCGCGTTTCTCTTCGATGCCCGTAACGATGCGTTCAAAGGAGACACCCAGCTGAGTGAGCAACTCCTGACGACGCGGAGAACCAGAAGCAAGATATAGAGACGTCATAGAAACCTTTTATTGCACAGCAAACTGCTGGCGAACCTTACGCATCAGCAGGAACAGCCACGGCCAGAGCACACCGTTTACTACACTACTCCAGAACACTTCCGGTCGGAAAGAGACGTTGATCACTAAAAACTCTGCCCAGAAAACAACGATATCCGCAGCAAGCGACAACAACATCACCACCAGCGCCTGTTGCCAGAGCGCGAGGTTACGAAAGAGCTGGAATTTAAGTGCGACGAGGTACGCAATAATACTCATGGACAAGGCGCGCACGCCAAGCGTAGAGCCACTAATGAGATCCAGTATGGCACCCATCACAAAACCTGTGCCGACATTTACGCGGTGCGGCAGGGCAAGGATCCAGTAGAGCAAAATGAGCAATACCCAGTTTGGCCGGAAAACGAGAATGTCGTCCGGCCAGGGCATGATTTGCAGTAACAGCGCAATGAGAAATGAGAGCCAGATAACCCAGCGTCCCTGGCTACGGTAACTTGCCACTACTGCCCTCCCGAGGAGAGTTTAGGCGGTGGCGGTGCATCCGGCAGCGGCTGCGTTAGCCCCGTAGCAGGGGCCGGTACTGGCGCAGGGGGTCCCATAGCATCCGGTGCCGGCAGAACCTGCGGCATCATTTGCATCAGGCGTTCATTCGCGACGCGATGAACATCTTCAGGCGTCATGGGGTTAGCACCATTGCGGTCGGCGCCCCACAGCAGCAGCAGGTAGCGAAGACGCTGTAACCCCGCGGTTGGACGCGCCTGAATCACGGTATAGGCACGCTGCGTATCAAGCTTCACCGAAGAGACAACCGCAACCGGATACCCTTCAGGGAAACGTCCACCCAGACCCGACGTCACCAGAACGTCGCCCACACGAATGTCCGTGTTAGCCGGCAGATGTTCCAGCTGGAGATCGTCGGTACACCCGTTACCGGCCGCGATGACGCGAATGTCATTACGCAGTACCTGAATCGGCAACGCATGCGTGGCATCGCAGATCAGCAGAACGCGGCTGGTCAGTTTGGCCACAGCAACAACCTGGCCTACAACGCCTTTATCACTGATAACAGGCTGACCTTCATACACACCGTTCACGCTTCCTTTGTCGATCACAACCTGATCGCTGTAAGGATCGTTGACGGTGGAGATCACCTGCGTCACCATCTTCTGCTCATCCTGACGCAGCGGCGAGCCAAGCAGCTCACGCAGACGCGCGTTTTCCTGCTTATATTGTCCCAGCATCAGCAGCTCGCTGTTTTTCAACAGCAGTTCCTGACGTAATGCCCGGTTTTCGAGTTCGAGTTGGTCACGTGAAGACAACGTTTGAGAAACGGAGTCGAGCAACTCACGGGGACCATTTGAAATAAAGTAGAAAGGACTGACGGCGGTATCCATGTACGTTCTGATCTGACTGAACGTACCGAGGCGGCTATCGGCAATAATGACCCCAAGCGCAACCAGGACCGCCAGAATGAGGCGAAACTGTAGCGATGGGCCACGGCTAAAAATTGGCTTCATAGGCTATGCGTATTCTCGTGTCAGAGAGAAAGGGTAGCGATACGCTACCCTTTCACAATGACTACTCTTCGCTGAACAAGTCGCCGCCGTGCATGTCGATCATTTCCAGCGCCTTGCCACCACCACGGGCGACGCAAGTCAGTGGATCTTCTGCAACTACGACAGGAATACCTGTCTCTTCCATTAACAGGCGGTCGAGGTTACGCAGCAGCGCACCACCACCGGTCAGAACCATACCGCGCTCGGAGATGTCAGACGCCAGTTCTGGTGGGCACTGTTCCAGGGCAACCATCACTGCGCTCACGATACCGGTCAGAGGTTCCTGCAGCGCTTCCAGAATTTCGTTGGAGTTCAGGGTAAAGCCGCGTGGAACACCTTCAGCCAAGTTACGGCCGCGAACTTCGATTTCACGCACTTCATCGCCCGGGTAAGCGGAACCGATTTCATGCTTGATACGCTCAGCGGTCGCTTCGCCGATCAGGGAACCGTAGTTACGACGCACATAATTAATGATGGCTTCGTCGAAACGATCGCCACCGATACGCACGGAAGAGGAGTACACCACGCCGTTCAGGGAGATAACGGCCACTTCAGTGGTACCACCACCGATATCCACCACCATAGAACCGGTCGCTTCAGAAACAGGCAGACCCGCACCGATTGCCGCCGCCATTGGCTCTTCAATCAGGAACACTTCACGCGCGCCTGCACCCTGGGCTGATTCACGGATTGCGCGACGTTCAACCTGGGTGGCGCCAACCGGCACACACACCAGAACACGCGGGCTTGGGCGCATGAAGCTGTTGCTGTGAACCTGCTTGATGAAGTGCTGAAGCATTTTTTCAGTCACGAAGAAGTCAGCGATAACGCCGTCTTTCATTGGGCGGATTGCGGCGATGTTGCCAGGGGTACGTCCCAGCATCTGCTTCGCGTCATGACCCACCGCGGCTACGCTTTTCGGCGAGCCGGCACGATCCTGACGAATGGCCACAACGGAAGGCTCATTCAATACGATGCCTTGTCCTTTAACGTAAATAAGGGTATTCGCGGTACCCAGGTCAATGGACAGGTCATTGGAAAACATGCCACGAAATTTTTTCAACATACTAAGGGATAATCCTGAAAGCTGGGGCGGAAAACAAAATCCGCTTACTTTACCAACCACACGCAGCAGCGACAAGGCGCAAAAATCATCTGCAGCGGTGAAAATTTGTGCAGTACGTATCCTGATGTTACAAATCTTTCCCTGATTCCCTCAGGGCTGAGTACACAGTAGCGTCCCTCACTGACATTTGTAACCCGCTAAAGGTCGTTCACTGGCTTTTTGCTCGTCATACTCAAAGCTACAGGCGCGATATTCTACGTGAAAACGGATTAAACGGCAGGTCAAACAGAGTATCTTTGCAAATATTTTTTCACATTGGTGTCAAGCGGCTGAGAGGAGGCAAAAAAATCCCCCTGACCGCCCGTCACACCGCGCTCTGTCAACATCTGCCATTCGCTTCTGGAGCGCACGCCCGTGGCAAAGACTTGTGTTCGCGTTCCCTTGCACGCTTCCACCAGACTCTGTACCAGCAGCTGGTTTTCCGTGCGCTTTTCAATGTTCCTTACCAGCCCCGGATGCAGCTTTAATAACTCCACATCCAGTTCCTTAATCCAGTTAGTACTGACCAGCGTTAAACCCGCCTGCGTGACCGCGACACGGGCACCTAGCGCATTAATCAACCGTACTACCGGACGTAACCGGCTGATGTGTTGACCCACATCCGCCTCAGCAAGTTCAAAAATAATGTGTTTGCGTTGCGATTTTTCGCATTGCATTAATGTATCACGCAACCACCGCTGAAAACGCGGGCGAATTAACGACTCCACGGTAACCTGTAGCGCCAGGTTTTCTTCGGGCCAGAAGGATAAAAACGGCATGAGTCGGGTGATCTGCTGGCGGTCATACTCTTCAGAAAGCCCAAACTGCAGCACCATCGGTAAATATTCCGCGGAGATGACCTCTTCCGTACCGTCAAAAATACGGCACATCAGCTCACGGTGATGAACGTTCCCGTTTTTCATCACCGCCGGTTTTTGATAAATGCGCGGCCCGCCGCGGCTGAGCATTTGCTCTATTAACGTTCGCCAGCGCACATTGCCGCGCCCTTTTTCTGGTAACGAATCGTCGTACACTGCCCAGCCGTTAGCGCCCTGCAACACGGCGTTGCGGGTTGCCGCTTCAGCATGTTCCATCACCTGTTCCGTCGACTGGCCGCCGCGCCAGGCACAGATGCCCATATGAACCATATCGTCCCTGTCGAGCATTTTGCTCTGCGGCAGCGCATCCACCGCTTTCAGCAGCTGGCTGGCGATGCTTTCTGACTCTTTCAGCGTACGGTGAGGCAGCAGCACGGCAAAGTCGCTGCGGTGATAACGGGCCAGCAGCGCACCCGGATAACGCATAATAAAGGTGGAGAGCAGGTTGATCAGCGTAAAGAGATTCTCTTCCGCCACGCGCTGTCCCCAGGTGTCGCGCAGCAGATCGAAATCGGGCAGGCGAATCATCATGACAACACCGTGCGTCCCGACTTTTTCCGGATCGTCCAGCAACGTGGCCAGTTGATTATCAAAGAAAAGACGGTTATTCAGCCCGGTTTTATTATCCTGCGCAGCGTAAGAGCGGATCAGCGTGTCCATACGGCTGCGCTGGTCGCTGGCGAACTGAATTTCTGAGAGCAGCGTATCCAGTGCACTGCTGGCACGCGCAGGCCATTC
Organism: Enterobacter sp. SORGH_AS_0287; assembly: GCF_031453695.1. Taxonomy (NCBI): domain Bacteria; kingdom Pseudomonadati; phylum Pseudomonadota; class Gammaproteobacteria; order Enterobacterales; family Enterobacteriaceae; genus Enterobacter; species Enterobacter sp. SORGH_AS_0287. The sequence continues at coordinate 4,062,139 of NZ_JAVIZW010000001.1, read as the reverse complement.
ATGGATCGAGCCACGCACCTGCGGGCCGCGTTCACCATTCAGTATACGCACGGAACGCATCTCCAGCAGTTCCTGACCAGAGAGCTGACGGCGCAGCCAGCGAACCGCGAGAAAAATCAGCAGGACAATAAACGCGACGGCGACGGTGAGCGGCGCGGTGGTCATCATCGAGCGGAAGTAGCTGGCCATCGGATCGAGGTAGACCATGTTTATGGTCATGCCCGGGTTTTTAAGGGAATGCACCGTCACTTCCCGGTACTGGCTTACCACGCCCGCAGGCCGATAGCTGTCCTGCCGGGCATGGCTTAAAACATTATGCTTTCCCTGCAGAATGTCGATTTGGACAATATCGACAGGCACCATCAACTCATCCAGCTCGCGGGACAGCGCCGGCAGCGGGGTGGTGAGGAGACGATTATCAATCACCGACGCGACAGACTGCACCCGATTAACCAGCTTGTCCTGAATGGCGTTATAAAAGCTCAGAGAACAGCCAAGGAGCGTGACAAAAATGGTTAGCCCCGTCAGTAAGGTGATAAAAGCCGAGAACTTCGTCGTTAATCGCATCCTTGAGATAACTCCGTGGGTTGAGGGGGTAGCGAGTAAGCGCTAACTTGCATTTCAAATGCGGCATACTATCAAACCTGGCGTATCTGGCAATTTATTGCGTTAAATCGGCATTGCTTTTCCCTGAGGGAGTATAGTCTTCAGGAGCTATTTTCCAATCATCTGAGTCGTGAGGACCCTGTATGCAGGCTTTGATCTTAGAACAGCAGGACGGCAAAACGCTTGCCTCGGTGCAGGCCGTTGAAGAGAGCCGACTGCCGGCAGGCGAAGTGACCGTCGACATCGACTGGTCCAGTTTAAATTATAAAGATGCGCTGGCTATTACCGGGAAGGGTAAAATCATCCGAAATTTCCCTATGGTGCCAGGTATCGATTTTGCGGGCCGGGTTCATGCGAGCGAAGATCCGCGCTTCCATGCCGGCCAGCAGGTGCTGCTCACGGGCTGGGGCGTGGGTGAAAATCACTGGGGTGGGCTGGCGACACAGGCGCGCGTGAAAGGCGACTGGCTGGTGCCGATGCCACAAGGCCTGGATGGTCGTAAAGCGATGATCATCGGTACCGCAGGCTTTACCGCCATGCTGTGCGTGATGGCGCTGGAAGATGCCGGTATTCGCCCTGAATCGGGTGAGATCGTCGTGACCGGTGCCAGCGGTGGTGTGGGCAGCACGGCGGTGACATTACTGCACAAACTGGGTTACCAGGTTGCGGCAGTTTCCGGGCGCGAGAGCACCCACGCGTACCTGCGTCAGCTCGGCGCTAATCGCATTCTGAGCCGCGACGAGTTTGCCGAAACCCGTCCACTGGAAAAACAGCTCTGGGCAGGTGCGGTAGATACCGTCGGTGACAAAGTGCTGGCAAAAGTGCTGGCGCAGATGAACTACGGCGGCTGCGTGGCAGCCTGTGGTCTGGCGGGCGGTTTTGCCCTGCCCACCACCGTGATGCCCTTTATTCTGCGTAACGTTCGCCTGCAGGGTGTTGATTCCGTGATGACCCCGGCGGCGCGCCGCATTGCAGCCTGGGAACGTCTGCAGCGCGATTTGCCGGACACGTTCTTTACTCAGAGCGCAACCGAAATCACGCTTAGCCAGGCGCCTGAATATGCCAGCAAGATCATGGACAACCAGTTCCACGGCCGCGCGCTGGTGAAAATTGCCTAATCTTCAAATTTTCGTGACATATTCGCGCTAATCCCTCTCCTCCGTCATGCTTAGAAAAACGCATGACGGAGGATGCCATGAAAACCCGAAAACTGACGGAAGCCGACGTAACGTCTGAATCTGTCTTTATGTTACAGCGCCGCCAGATCCTGAAAATGCTTGGCATCAGCGCCACCGCACTGACGCTTTCCCCTGCGGCTCATGCCGACCTGCTCGACTGGTTTAAAGGTAACGATCGCCCCAAAGCCCCTTCTGGCGCCCCACTCACCTTTACGAAGCCCGCTCAGTGGCAAAACACACTGACGCTCACGCCGGAAGACAAAGTGACCGGCTATAACAATTTCTACGAATTTGGTCTCGATAAGGCCGATCCTGCGGCCAACGCGGGGAGTATGAAAACCGATCCGTGGACGCTGAAAATCGACGGTGAAGTGGCAAAACCGCTGACGCTGGACCATCACGATCTCACCACCCGTTTTCCACTGGAAGAGCGTATCTACCGCATGCGCTGCGTGGAAGCCTGGTCGATGGTTGTGCCCTGGGTAGGCTTCCCGCTGCATAAACTGCTGGCGATGGTTGAACCCACCAGCAACGCAAAATATGTCTCTTTCCAGACGCGCTACGCCCCGGACGAGATGCCGGGCCAGAAAGATCGGTTTATCGGCGGTGGGCTTGCGTATCCGTATGTCGAAGGGTTACGGCTCGACGAAGCGATGCATCCTCTTACGCTGCTGACCGTCGGTGTTTACGGCAAAGCACTCCCGCCGCAGAACGGCGCGCCTGTTCGCTTAACGGTGCCGTGGAAGTATGGTTTTAAAGGGATTAAATCTATCGTCAGCATTAAGCTCACCCGCGAACGTCCACCCACGACCTGGAACCTGGCGGCGCCCGACGAATATGGCTTTTTTGCCAATGTGAACCCGCACGTCGATCATCCCCGCTGGTCGCAGGCCACCGAGCGATTTATCGGTTCCGGCGGCGCGCTGGATGTGAAGCGTCAGCCGACACTGCTGTTTAACGGCTACGCTGATGAAGTGGCGTCGCTTTACCGTGGCCTTAATTTACGGGAGAACTTCTGAGTGCGTTTAACGGCAAAACAGATAACCTGGCTGAAAGTGCTGTTGCACTTAGCCGGGTTGCTTCCTTTTATCTGGTTATTCTGGGCCGCCAGCCAGGGGCTTTTTAGCGCTGATCCGGCAAAGGATATCCAGCACTTTACCGGTCGGATGGCTCTGAAATTTTTACTGGCGACCTTGCTGGTGTCACCGTTAGCGCGCTACGCTAAACAGCCATTATTGATACGCACCCGCCGGCTTTTGGGGCTATGGTGTTTTGCCTGGGCGACGCTCCATTTGACCAGCTACGCCTTGCTGGAACTGGGCGTTAACAACCTGGCACTGCTGGGCCGCGAACTGGTTACCCGTCCGTACCTGACGTTAGGTATCGTGAGCTGGCTGGTGTTACTGGCATTAGCACTGACATCAACGCAATATGCACAACGTACATTGGGCAGGCGCTGGCAACTGCTGCACAACTTCGTCTATCTTGTCGCGATCCTCGCCCCCATCCATTATCTGTGGTCGGTGAAGATCCTCTCCCCGCAGCCCATACTCTACGCGCTGCTGGCTGTGGCGCTTTTAGCATGGCGTTACAAGAAGTTCCGTCAGTGGTTGCGATAATTCGCGAAACTGTGCGTTTTCCCGCAGAATCCCTGTCAACCGCGAATCTTTTTCGGATAGCGGTTGATAATCTTCCCTGATAAGACCAGTATTTAGCTGCCAAATGCTACGAAATCGTTATAATGTGCGACTTTGGTTTACCCGACAGCGGTTTTAGGCCTCTGAAAAGGTGACAATCGTGCTTCGAAGGTATATTTTGTTTTTTACCGGAGAATCGCAGGAGATAGCGGCACAATGGCTGATAAGTTCCATATCTTAGTTTTAAACGGACCGAACCTGAACATGCTCGGCACCCGCGAGCCAGAGAAGTACGGCTCGCTAACATTGAGTGAAATTGTTAACCGTCTGAGCACGGAAGCAACGTCGCTGAATGTGGATTTGGATCATTTTCAGTCGAACGCGGAGTACGCAATCATCGACCGTATTCATCAGGCTAAAGACACTGTGGACTATATCCTGATCAATCCGGCCGCGTTTACGCACACCAGTGTTGCTATTCGCGACGCACTGCTCGCAGTGAGTATCCCGTTTATCGAGATCCACCTGAGCAATGTGCACGCCCGAGAGCCGTTCCGCCACCATTCCTATCTATCAGATATCGCCGCTGGCGTTATTTGCGGACTGGGCGCTGACGGCTATTCATACGCTTTACAGACAGCGGTAAAACGCTTGTCACAATCACACTAAACAAGAGTACGGAACCCACTCATGGATATTCGTAAGATTAAAAAACTGATCGAGCTGGTTGAAGAATCAGGCATCTCCGAACTGGAAATTTCTGAAGGCGAAGAGTCTGTACGCATCAGCCGTGCAGCCCCAGCCGCTAGCTTCCCGGTAATGCAGCAGGCTTATGCTGCGCCAGTGCAGCAGCCTGCGCTTTCCGCAGCCGTTGCACCAGCAGCTGAAGCCGCACCTGCCGCTGCAGCAGAAATCAGTGGTCACATCGTACGTTCCCCAATGGTTGGTACTTTCTACCGCACCCCGAGCCCGGACGCGAAAGCGTTCATCGAAGTGGGTCAGAAAGTCAACGCAGGCGATACCCTGTGCATCGTTGAAGCGATGAAAATGATGAACCAGATCGAAGCAGACAAATCAGGCACTGTGAAAGCGATTCTGGTCGAAAGTGGTCAGCCGGTTGAATTTGACGAGCCGCTGGTCGTCATCGAGTAACGAGGCGAACATGCTGGATAAAATTGTTATCGCCAACCGCGGCGAGATTGCACTGCGTATTCTTCGTGCCTGTAAAGAACTGGGCATCAAGACCGTCGCTGTGCACTCAAGCGCGGATCGCGATTTAAAACACGTATTGCTGGCGGATGAGACGGTCTGTATTGGCCCGGCTCCGTCCGTAAAAAGCTATCTGAACATCCCGGCTATCATCAGCGCCGCTGAAATCACCGGCGCGGTGGCAATTCATCCGGGTTATGGCTTCCTCTCTGAGAACGCCAACTTTGCTGAGCAGGTTGAGCGCTCTGGCTTTATCTTCATCGGCCCGAAAGCTGACACTATCCGCCTGATGGGCGACAAAGTGTCCGCAATCACCGCGATGAAAAAAGCCGGTGTTCCAACCGTACCGGGCTCTGACGGTCCTCTGACCGACGACATGGATGCTAACCGTGCTCATGCGAAACGCATTGGCTATCCGGTTATCATCAAGGCGTCCGGCGGCGGCGGCGGTCGCGGTATGCGCGTTGTGCGTAGCGATGCTGAACTGGCTCAGTCCATCTCCATGACCAAAGCGGAAGCGAAAGCAGCTTTCAGCAATGACATGGTGTACATGGAAAAATACCTGGAAAACCCACGCCACATCGAAATTCAGGTGCTGGCTGACGGTCAGGGTAACGCTATCTATCTGGCAGAACGTGACTGCTCCATGCAGCGTCGTCACCAGAAAGTGGTTGAAGAAGCGCCAGCACCGGGCATTACGCCGGAACTGCGTCGCTACATCGGCGAGCGTTGTGCGAAAGCCTGTGTCGATATCGGCTATCGCGGTGCGGGTACTTTCGAGTTCCTGTTCGAAAACGGCGAGTTCTACTTCATTGAGATGAACACCCGTATTCAGGTAGAACACCCGGTTACCGAAATGATTACCGGCGTTGACCTGATCAAAGAACAGCTGCGTATCGCTGCGGGTCAGCCTCTGTCCATCAAACAGGAAGAAGTTGTGGTCAAAGGCCATGCGGTGGAATGCCGTATCAACGCCGAAGACCCGAATACCTTCCTGCCGAGCCCGGGTAAAATCACGCGTTTCCACGCGCCGGGTGGCTTTGGTGTGCGTTGGGAGTCTCATATCTACGCGGGTTACACCGTACCGCCGTACTATGACTCCATGATCGGTAAGCTTATCTGCTACGGCGAGAACCGTGACGTGGCAATTGCCCGCATGAAGAACGCCCTGCAGGAGCTGATCATCGACGGTATCAAAACCAACGTTGAACTGCAGATGCGTATCATGAGCGACGAGCACTTCCAGAATGGTGGGACTAACATCCACTATCTGGAGAAAAAACTCGGTCTGCAAGAGAAGTAATCGCGCAGTCACGCCAAAAAGGCCGGATAATCCGGCCTTTTTTTATTTCTGGGGATCGGAAAGCCCCATCATGTACAATCCCCGCTTTATTCATCCACAAGGGACAAAAAATGGACAAGCGTTTTGTTCAGGCCCATAAAGAAGCGCGATGGGCGCTGTGGCTGACCCTTCTCTATCTTGCCGCATGGTTGGTGACCGCTTACTTACCTGACTCAGCTATCGGCATTACCGGCCTGCCTCACTGGTTCGAAATGGCCTGCCTGCTGGTGCCGCTGGTCTTTATCCTGCTGTGCTGGGCAATGGTGAAATTTATCTACCGGGATATCCCGCTGGAGGATGATGATGCAGCTTGAAGTCATTCTGCCGCTGGTCGCGTACCTGGTGGTCGTGTTTGGTTTGTCCGTTTATGCAATGCGTAAGAGAACGACCGGCACCTTCCTGAATGAGTATTTCCTCGGCAGTCGCTCGATGGGCGGTGTCGTGCTGGCCATGACGCTTACCGCCACCTATATTAGCGCCAGCTCGTTTATCGGTGGCCCCGGTGCAGCCTATAAATACGGGTTAGGCTGGGTGCTGCTGGCAATGATTCAGCTGCCTGCCGTCTGGCTCTCGCTGGGTATACTGGGTAAAAAATTTGCCATTCTGGCACGCCGTTATAACGCCGTGACGCTCAACGATATGCTGTTTGCGCGCTACCAGAGCCGTCTGCTGGTGTGGCTGGCAAGCTTAAGCCTGCTGGTCGCGTTTATTGGTGCAATGACGGTGCAGTTCATCGGCGGGGCACGTCTGCTGGAAACCGCTGCAGGGATCCCCTATGAGACGGGCCTTATCATCTTTGGGGTGAGCATTGCGCTGTATACCGCGTTTGGCGGATTTCGCGCCAGCGTGCTGAACGATACGCTGCAGGGGATGGTGATGCTCGTTGGCACAATCGTTCTGCTGGTGGGAATTGTTCACGCCGCAGGTGGTCTGAGCCATGCCGTTGAAACTCTGGAAGCGATTGACCCGAAACTGATTTCCCCACAGGGTGCGGATGATATCCTTTCGCCAACATTTATGACGTCGTTCTGGGTGCTGGTGTGCTTTGGTGTTATTGGCCTGCCGCATACCGCCGTGCGTTGTATCTCATATAAAGACAGCAAAGCCGTTCACCGGGGTATTATTATTGGGACGGTCGTTGTTGCAATCCTGATGTTCGGCATGCATCTGGCGGGTGCGTTAGGACGTGCGGTTATCCCCGACCTTACGGTTCCCGATTTGGTGATCCCGACCCTGATGGTCAAAGTGCTTCCGCCTTTTGCCGCGGGGATATTCCTCGCCGCGCCAATGGCCGCCATAATGTCGACCATTAACGCCCAGCTACTGCAGAGTTCCGCTACGATCATTAAAGATCTCTATCTGAACCTGCGTCCTGAGCAGGTTCAAAATGAACGACGCCTGAAGCGTATGTCGGCGGTGATTACGCTCGTTTTAGGCGCGCTGCTGCTGTTAGCCGCATGGCGTCCGCCGGAGATGATCATCTGGCTGAACCTGCTGGCGTTTGGCGGCCTTGAAGCCGTCTTCCTGTGGCCGCTGGTATTGGGCCTCTACTGGGAGCGCGCCAACGCTGCCGGCGCCCTGAGCGGCATGATTGTCGGCGGTGTGCTGTATGCCGTGCTAGCTACATTTAAAATTCAGTACCTGGGCTTCCATCCTATTGTGCCTTCGTTACTGTTAAGTTTACTGGCGTTTGTGGTCGGGAACCGTTTCGGTCAGCCTGTCCCACAGCCCGCTACGATTTCTACTGATAAATAAAGAGTTTTGCCATGCCGTGGATCCAACTAAAACTGAATACAACCGGCGCTAACGCCGAAGAGCTAAGCGATGCGCTGATGGAAGTCGGTTCGGTCTCCATCACCTTCCAGGACACGCATGACACGCCGGTGTTTGAGCCACTGCCGGGCGAAACCCGCCTGTGGGGTGATACCGACGTTATTGGCCTGTTTGATGCAGAAACTGACATGAAAGAGGTTGTCGCGATCCTGGAAAATCATCCGCTGCTGGGTGCGGGTTTTGCACACAAAATCGAACAGCTGGAAGACAAAGACTGGGAACGCGAGTGGATGGATAACTTCCACCCGATGCAGTTCGGTAAACGTCTGTGGATCTGCCCGAGCTGGCGTGACGTTCCGGATGAAAACGCGGTAAACGTGATGCTGGATCCGGGCCTGGCATTTGGGACCGGTACTCACCCGACGACTTCTCTGTGCCTGCAGTGGCTGGACAGTCTGGATCTGGACGGCAAGACGGTGATCGACTTCGGATGCGGATCCGGGATCCTCGCTATCGCGGCGCTGAAACTGGGCGCGGCCAAAGCCATTGGGATCGATATCGATCCACAGGCTATTCAGGCCAGCCGTGATAACGCTGAACGCAACGGCGTTTCTGACCGTCTTGAACTGTATCTGCCGGATGCGCAGCCAGAAGCCATGAAAGCCGATGTGGTGGTGGCGAACATTCTGGCCGGCCCATTACGCGAACTGGCCCCGTTAATCAGCGTACTGCCCGTTGACGGCGGTCTGCTGGGGCTTTCCGGGATCCTGGCAAGCCAGGCTGACAGCGTTTGCGAAGCCTACGCCGATCTTTTCGCCCTCGATCCGGTGGTCGAAAAAGAAGAGTGGTGTCGTATTACGGGCCGTAAAAAGTAAGCCATTGGCGTGGTCATCTGACCACGCCTCTCTTCCTCCGATAATCCTCTCTTCCCGTGCCCTTCTCCGGTAAAATACCCACACAAATCATATTGATAAAAATGGTTTGAACCACAATAATTCACCGGAAGAATACTATGACCCACTTTACTGGCAAGGCAGCGCTCTTTGCGCTGAGCATTATCTCGGCTTCAGCCTGCGCATCACACTGGAGCTACGAAGGCGAAGGCGCACCGGAACACTGGGGCGAACTGGACGAGGCTTATAAAACCTGTCAAAGCGGGATGAATCAGTCCCCCATCAACATTGAATCCACTGCGAACGCGCACCTCTCCCCGCTGCAAACGCATTACATTGATGGCCCTGTGACGCTGACGAACAACGGCCACACCATTCAGGCAAGTGAAAAGCCGGAAACCCGCGATACCCTTACCCTCGATAAGCAAACCTGGACCCTGCAACAGTTCCATTTCCACGCGCCGAGCGAAAACACCGTGCATGGCAAGAAATTTGCGATGGAAATGCATCTGGTGCACAAAAACGCGGCCGGTGAGCTGGCGGTAGTGGCGGTCATGTTCGATAAAGGGGCCGCAAACCCGGAACTGAATAAGCTGTGGAGCGTCATGCCTGAGCAGGCCGAACAGAACGTCTCCATTAAGCAGGATCTCAATCTGAACAAGCTGATTCCAAAAGATAAAACGTACTGGCGCTTTAGCGGCTCGCTGACCACACCGCCGTGCTCAGAGGGGGTAACCTGGATTGTACTGAAGCACCCGCTGACCGTCTCTGCAGAGCAGCTTGAGAAATTCTCCCACACGATGCACCACGAAAATAACCGCCCGGTACAACCCCTTCATGGTCGCGTAGTCGTCGAATAATGCGCATTTTTCGCATGCAGATCATGTTCTAAAATGCGACTCAGATCGCAAACAAGCGGGATAATCTGCTGCTAAAAACAGCAGATTATCCCGCTCAAGTGATGCATTTATTCAGAAATGATGAGAAGTTACGGGAAATTGTAAGCGGCTATAAAATAATCATTCCATCATAACTTTATGATTTAACAGGTTTATAATTTTTACCTGAAGGACAGAGCGGCGATTCCTTGATCTACAACAGTGGATTGTTCAAAGTTTGGCCTTTCATCTCGTGCAAAAAATGCGTAATATACGCCGCCTTGCAGTCACAGTATGGTCATTTCTTAACTCATGCGCATCGGACACTACCAGCTCAGAAATCGCCTGATCGCAGCCCCAATGGCAGGTATTACCGACCGGCCGTTCAGGACGCTGTGCTATGAGATGGGGGCAGGTTTAACCGTTTCCGAGATGATGTCGTCTAACCCACAAGTGTGGGAAAGCGATAAGTCCCGCCTTCGGATGGTGCACGTTGATGAACCAGGTATTCGCACCGTGCAAATTGCCGGAAGCGTGCCTGAAGAGATGGCAGATGCCGCGCGGATTAACGTGGAAAGTGGCGCCCAGATTATTGATATCAATATGGGTTGCCCGGCCAAGAAAGTGAATCGCAAGCTTGCAGGTTCAGCCCTTCTGCAATACCCCGACCAGGTGAAGTCTATCCTGACCGCGGTTGTCAGCGCAGTGGACGTTCCTGTTACGTTGAAGATTCGCACGGGTTGGTCGCCGGAACACCGTAACTGTGTAGAGATTGCCCAACTGGCCGAAGACTGTGGCATTCAGGCCCTGACCATCCATGGACGCACTCGCGCCTGTTTGTTCAATGGTGAAGCTGAATACGACAGCATTCGGGCAGTTAAGCAGAAAGTTTCCATTCCGGTTATCGCGAATGGTGACATTACTGACCCGCTTAAAGCCAGAGCTGTGCTCGACTATACGGGAGCTGATGCTCTGATGATAGGACGTGCCGCTCAGGGAAGACCCTGGATCTTTCGGGAAATCCAGCATTATCTGGACACTGGGGAGTTGCTTGCCCCACTGCCACTGGCAGAGGTAAAGCGCTTGCTTTGTTCGCATGTTCGGGAATTGCATGACTTTTATGGTCAGGCAAAAGGGTACCGAATTGCGCGTAAACACGTATCCTGGTATCTCCAGGAGCACGCTCCAAATGACCAGTTTCGGCGCACATTCAACGCCATAGAGGATGCCAGCGTACAGCTGGAGGCGTTGGAGGCATACTTCGAAAATCTTGCGTAATGAAATAAAGAGCTGACAGAACTATGTTCGAACAACGCGTAAATTCTGACGTACTGACCGTTTCTACCGTTAACTCTCAGGATCAGGTAACTCAAAAGCCCCTGCGTGACTCGGTTAAACAGGCACTGAAGAACTATTTTGCTCAACTGAACGGTCAGGATGTTAATGACCTGTATGAGCTGGTACTGGCTGAAGTTGAACAGCCACTGTTGGACATGGTGATGCAATACACCCGCGGTAACCAAACCCGCGCTGCCCTGATGATGGGTATCAACCGTGGTACACTGCGTAAGAAACTGAAAAAATACGGCATGAACTAATTTCGATTAGCGAAATGCTTGTTTAAAAAGGCGCTACCTGGCATGGGGATGCGCCTTTTTTATTGCCCGTGCCTGTCACCGTCAAGGCTGTGTAAACCTTCGTTTATCCCCCTTTTAAACCGCGACTTTTCGTGTATATTTCCACCACCTCACTGAACCTCTTCGCCCGGAACGATACGCATGATTCGTAAATACTGGTGGCTGGTTGTATTTGCTGTCTCGGTTTTCCTCTTCGATGCGCTCCTGATGCAGTGGATTGAACTGATGAGCACTGAAGCCGATAAGTGTCGCAATATGAATTCCGTAAATCCGCTAAAATTAGTGAACTGCTCAGAACTCGACTAACCGCCTGACGTCGCTAAACTCACTGTTATGACCCACTAAAAACGGGGATTTAAATCCCTTTGAGCCGTTACCTTACGATGATAATGTCTCGCCCTTCTCAACCGCGCCTGCGTAACCTCACACTCGAGTAGAACCGATCATGCTGGTTAGCCAATACAACCATATCCTCGTCGTCCTCTCCTTTGTTGTTGCTATCCTTGCTGCCTATACCGCGCTGAATATGGCTGCTCGTGTTGCCGGGAGTCAGGGCGTAGCTGCGCGCGTCTGGCTGGCCGGCGGCGGTATTGCCATGGGGATTGGCGTGTGGGCCATGCATTTTATCGGCATGCTGGCGATGGACCTCTCCATGAGCATGCGCTACAACGCAACCCTGACGGTGCTATCCATGGTTATCGCCGTGGGCTCGTCACTGTTTGCGCTGTGGCTCGTAAGCTGTGAGCAGTTACGTTTGCGCCGTCTGCTGCCCGGTGCGTTAGTGATGGGGTGCGGCATTGTGGCGATGCATTACACCGGCATGGCGGCGCTGGAAGTCTCTCCCGGTATTATCTGGGACAAAACATGGGTGGCCATTTCGGTTGTCATTGCGCTTGCGGCTTCGCTCGCCGCATTATGGCTGACGTTCCGCTTGCGGCATGAAGCGTCTCAGGTGTCTCTGATGCGTCTTGCCGCCGCCGTTACGATGGGGATCGCCATTGCCGGTATGCACTATGCCGGGATGAAAGCCGCTCAGTTCCCAATGTCGACCATGACACACCATGAAGGTATTAACGGCAGCTGGCTGGCAGTACTGGTCAGCGTCGTCGCACTCGCCATACTGGGGATCACGCTGCTGGTCTCGATGCTGGATGCCCGCCTTCAGGCACGGACCTCTCTTCTGGCCTCATCCCTTGCAGAAGCGAACCGCGAACTCGCTCAACTGGCTTTGCAGGATACGCTGACGCGTCTGCCGAACCGTGTTTTGCTGGAGGACCGACTCGATCAGGCCATCAGCAAAGCTGACCGTGAAGGCACCCATTTTGCACTGATGTTCATGGATCTCGACGGGTTTAAAACCATCAACGATGCGTACGGCCATGATGTCGGTGACAGACTGCTTGTCGCCGTGACGCAGCGCCTGCTCACGCCCCTGAAGGGTCAGTTCACCCTTGCCCGTATCGGTGGTGATGAGTTTGTTCTGCTGGCAGAAGGAGAAGGTCCGGATGATGCGGCCTCGCTGGCCAACTCGCTGGTTCGCGCTATCGATAGCCCATTCAATCTGGATCCCTATGAACTGGTGGTAACCCTTAGCATTGGTATCGCGCTCTATCCCCACGACGGTAAAACCGAGCGCGAGCTGATGTTTAACGCCGATGCGGCGATGTACCACACGAAGCACATGGGCCGAAACGGTTATCACTTTTTCCAGCCCTCCATGAACACCCTGGCGCAGACCCATCTCCAGTTGATGAACGATCTGTGGCTGGCTATCGATCGTAATGAACTGCGCCTGCTTTATCAGCCAAAATTCCACGCACCGGCGGGTCCTGTCCTTGGGTTCGAGGCGCTATTGCGCTGGCAACACCCGAAGCAGGGATTACTGACGCCAGACCTGTTCCTGCCGCTGGCGGAAAAAACGGGGCTGATCATCCCGATTGGTAACTGGGTGCTTAATGAGGCCTGCCGTCAGTTGCGGGAGTGGCACCTTCAGGGTCATCAAAACTGGTCGATGGCGGTGAACCTGTCGACACTGCAGTTTGAACAACCTTCACTGGTTAAAACGGTGCTCGACTGCCTGACGCGTCACAACGTACCGCCGGAGATGCTGATCCTTGAAGTGACGGAAACCACGGCGATGAGCAACCCGGATGAGAGTGTGCGCGTGCTGACAGAGCTGACGGACGCAGGCGTGAAAGCGTCCATTGATGATTTTGGTACCGGTTATTCCAGCCTGCTTTATCTCAAGCGCCTGCCGGCCTGTGAGTTGAAAATCGACAGAGCGTTCGTGAAAGAGTTAAGCGGTGAAAGCGAAGACGCCACCATTGTCTCAGCGATCGTGGCCCTGGCAAAAACGCTAAATCTGAAAGTCGTGGCGGAAGGAGTGGAAACCGAAGCACAGCAAACCTTTTTGACGGCGCTGGGCTGCAACACGCTTCAGGGCTATCTGTTGGGCAAACCGGTCAGTGCACAGACCATCGAAACGCTCTGCGCGCAAGGGGAAATGTTACCTGGCGCTGAGCTAAAATCATCCTCATGAGGCGACACCCGCACGACAGGGAGTGTCGCCAGAATGCTATCGACCAGCGCAGGAGCCTGCTGATAAAGATTAAAGCTGCTGTTATTCATTAACCAGTTTTTAATGATTCCGCTGAAAAAACCGTGGAAAACAATCAGGGTCAGATCAACATTTACCTGTGACGAAATGAGGTTCCGCGAAATACAGTCCTGCAACGTGGCACGTAAAGACTCATAATTAAAACCAATACGTTTTCTGATTTCACACTCTGAAATCATATCGCTATTAAATTCACACTTATGATACAAAATTTGCAAAAGAGCGCATTGCCGAGGCTCATGTGCAATATATTGCAACGCAGCAATAAATTGCTCACGAAGCATTAACAACGGATCGCTGCCCGCAGAAAGAGAAAGTCTGTCACGAATGATGTCACGAAACGGTAATTGCTGTTCCCAGATGGCATTAAATATTTCTGATTTACTGGTAAAATGCCAATAGATGGCACCCCGTGTAACATTTGCTGCATCCGCGATATCCGTCAGCGTCGTGTTCGCCACGCCCCGCGTCGCAAACTGCCCGATAGCCGCTTCAATCAGCTGCTGACGGGTTTGTTGAGCCTCTTCTTTCTTTTTACGCGCCATAGACGACTACTCGTTACTCACAAGGTTTATATTTACACGGGTCAGATACACGAAAGTATTCACTACTTTGCGTTTTAATTTTGCACAAAAAAAGTCAAATCGCTTAATTAATAATTTAGACAAATGCATAGATATAATTAAATTCATGAGATGAATAATTGAGCCACGTTAAATGCCATTTATCTGATTAACCAGCCAGAACTATATCCTCGCTAACACCAGGTTTGATTCTGATTTTTGCCTTAAGGCCTGTTCATTCGCACTTATAAATTAAAAAACATTAATTACCCTCATTATTATACGCCCTACATTTTATTTTTATCCCTCTGCCCTGCTACCGATTCACGGCAAATATCGGTTCATGGGTATTTAAAGGAACAGTAATGACGAATTATTTCAGACGTTTGCCCTTATCCGGTTTTATTGTCTGCGCGGTACTGCTCACTGGATGCGATGGTCAGGAAAACCAACCACCACATCCGCAGGCGCCTCAGGTCAGCGTGCATATAGTGAAAAGCGCCCCTCTGGCTATCACCACCGAACTCCCGGGCAGAACAGATGCCTTTCGCGTTGCGGAGGTTCGTCCTCAGGTGAGCGGCATCATATTGCGTCGTAACTTCACAGAGGGAAGTGATGTAAAAGCCGGCGAGTCACTTTATCAGATCGATCCTGCCACCTATCAGGCCGCGTATGACAACGCGAAAGGTGAACTCGCGAAGGCCCAGGCGGCGGCTAACATTGCGCACCTGACGGTAAAACGTTATCTCACGCTGGTTGGCACGCAGTATGTCAGCAAGCAGGAATACGACCAGGCCGTGGCGACAGCGCAGCAAGCAGATGCCAGCGTCGTTGCCGCACAGGCAGGCGTTGAAAGCGCGCGCATTAATCTTGCCTATACCAAAGTGACGTCTCCCGTCGAGGGTCGCATCGGTAAATTCAGCGTCACCGAAGGCGCGCTGGTGACCAACGGGCAAGCCGCAGCCCTGGCAACGGTTCAGCAGCTTGATCCGATGTATGTCGACGTCACCCAGTCCAGCAGTGATTTTATGCGTCTGAAGCAGACGAGCCTGCAAAAAGGAGAGGCCACCAGCACCGTTGAGCTGGTGATGGAGAATGGTCAGCCCTACCCGTTGAAAGGTACGCTGCAGTTCTCGGATGTCACGGTCGACGAAAGTACCGGCTCTATCACCTTGCGCGCGATTTTCCCAAACCCACAGCACCTGCTGTTGCCTGGCATGTTTGTCCGGGCCCGCATTGATGAAGGCACACAGCCTGATGCGATTCTGGTCCCACAACAAGGCGTGACCCGCACGCCGCGCGGTGATGCATCCGTTCTGGTGGTTAACGATAAAAACCAGGTTGAGTCACGTACCGTCGTTGCCCCTCAGGCGATTGGCGATCGCTGGCTGGTGACGGAAGGGCTGAAAAATGGCGACCGCGTCATTGTCAGCGGCTTACAAAAAGTCAGACCGGGCGCTACCGTCGTCGCGACGCCTGATACCACCACGACTCCAGCCGGTTAAGGGACGACGACATGGCTAATTTCTTTATCCAACGGCCGGTTTTCGCCTGGGTACTTGCCATCATTTTGATGATTGCAGGCGGGCTGGCTATTCTCAAACTGCCCATCGCGCAGTATCCGACCATTGCCCCTCCCGCCGTGGCTATCACCGCAACGTATCCGGGTGCTGATGCGCAAACTGTGCAGGATACCGTAACGCAGGTTATCGAACAGAACATGAACGGTATCGATAACCTGATGTATATGTCATCCACCAGCGATTCCGCAGGTAATGTCACCATCACGCTGACCTTCCAGTCTGGAACAGACCCGGACATTGCGCAGGTACAGGTCCAGAACAAACTGCAGCTCGCCATGCCGCTGCTCCCCCAAGAGGTCCAGCAGCAAGGGATCGGTGTTGAGAAGTCCAGCAGCAGCTTCCTGCTGGTCGCAGGCTTTGTTTCCGATAACAAAGACCTCACGCAGGATGACATCTCTGACTATGTCGCGTCTAACGTGAAAGATGCCATTAGCCGCACCACGGGAGTTGGTGATGTGCAGCTGTTTGGTGCCCAGTATGCGATGCGCATCTGGCTCGACAGCAACGCGATGAACAAATACCAGCTGACGCCACTGGATGTGATTAATCAGCTGAAAACGCAGAACGATCAGATAGCGGCCGGCCAGTTAGGCGGAACGCCGTCAGTACCGGGGCAGCAGTTGAACGCCTCGATCATTGCACAAACGCGTCTGAAATCTCCGGAAGAGTTTGGCCGCGTGACGCTAAAGGTGAACCAGGACGGCTCCATGGTTCATCTGAAAGATGTGGCCCGCATTGAGCTGGGTGGCGAAAACTACAATATGGTCACCAAAATCAACGGGCAAGCGGCAACCGGCCTGGGGATTAAGCTGGCTACCGGTGCAAACGCACTGGACACGGCCGCCGCCATCAAGAGCAAACTGGCCCAGCTCCAGCAGTTCTTCCCGCAGGGGCTGAAGGTTGTCTACCCCTATGACACCACGCCTTTTGTGAAGATCTCTATCCACGAAGTGGTGAAAACGCTGTTCGAAGCGATCATTCTCGTCTTCCTGGTGATGTATCTTTTCCTGCAAAACCTGCGGGCGACGCTTATCCCGACAATTGCGGTGCCGGTCGTGCTGTTGGGTACGTTTGCGATCCTGGCGGCGTTCGGTTTCTCCATCAACACCCTGACCATGTTCGGTATGGTGCTGGCGATTGGCCTGCTGGTTGATGACGCCATCGTGGTGGTTGAGAACGTCGAACGCGTCATGGTTGAGGACAAGCTGCCGCCAAAAGAGGCGACGCAGAAGTCGATGGGGCAGATACAGGGCGCACTGGTGGGTATCGCCATGGTGCTCTCGGCGGTCTTTATCCCCATGGCCTTTTTTGGCGGTTCAACGGGAGCCATCTATCGTCAGTTCTCGCTGACCATTGTCTCGGCTATGGCGCTGTCAGTGCTGGTCGCTCTGATTCTGACACCGGCACTGTGCGCCACCTTGCTTAAGCCCGTTTCCAGCGATCACCACGAAAAGAAAGGTGGCTTCTTCGGCTGGTTTAATGCGCTCTTTGATCGGAGCGTGGAGCATTACAGCAACAGCGTAAGCGGCATTTTGCGTAAGACCGGGCGCTATCTGGTGGTATACGTCATCATCGTCGGTGGTATGGCTGTACTGTTCCTGCGCTTACCCACCTCCTTCCTGCCCGAAGAGGATCAGGGGGTATTTATGACTATGGTCCAGCTCCCCGCCGGAGCCACCCAGATGCGTACCCAGCAGGTGCTTGACCAGGTTCAAAATTATTATCTCAACAACGAGAAGGCTAACGTCGAATCGGTGTTTACCGTGAACGGCTTTAGCTTTAGTGGTCAGGGTCAGAACGCCGGTATTGCGTTCGTTAGCCTAAAGCCCTGGGAAGCGCGTCCCGGAGCAGAAAATAGCGTTGAGGCGATCGTAAGGCGTGCGACAAAGGCCTTCGGTCAGATTAAAGATGGCCTCGTGTTCCCGTTTAACCTGCCTGCGATTATCGAGCTGGGTACCGCAACGGGCTTTGACTTTGAGTTGATTGATCAAGCTAACCTGGGGCATACCCAACTGACTCAGGCGCGTAATCAGCTGCTCGGCATGGTGAAAGCGCACCCCGATCTGCTGGTTCGCGTTCGTCCTAACGGTCTGGAAGATACCCCACAGTTCAAACTGGATGTCGACCAGGAGAAGGCACAGGCGCTGGGCGTCAGCCTCTCTGACGTCAACCAGACGATCTCGACGGCATTGGGGGGAACCTATGTGAACGACTTTATCGATCATGGACGCGTGAAAAAAGTGTACGTCCAGGCCGACGCGCACTTCCGTATGTTGCCAGGGGACATCAACAACCTCTACGTGCGCAGCGCGAATGGTGAAATGGTGCCGTTCTCCTCCTTTAGCAGCTCGCACTGGGTGTATGGCTCGCCTCGCCTGGAGCGCTACAACGGAATGCCTTCGATGGAGATCCTCGGTGAGTCCGCGCCGGGTAAAAGTACCGGTGAGGCGATGGCCTTGATGGAGAACCTCGCCGCAAAACTGCCTTCCGGTATCGGCCATGACTGGACGGGAATGTCTTATCAGGAACGACTGTCTGGTAACCAGGCACCTGCCCTGTACGCCATTTCACTGATTGTGGTGTTCCTGTGCCTGGCTGCGCTTTATGAAAGCTGGTCTATTCCCTTCTCGGTCATGCTGGTTGTGCCGCTGGGTGTCACGGGCGCGCTTCTCGCCGCATCGATTCGCGGGTTAAATAATGATGTCTATTTCCAGGTCGGCCTGCTGACAACGATTGGTCTGTCGGCGAAAAACGCCATTCTGATCGTCGAGTTTGCTAAGGATCTGATGGATAAAGAAGGTAAAGGGATCATTGAAGCCACACTGGAAGCATCCAGAATGCGTCTTCGACCGATCCTGATGACGTCGCTGGCCTTTATCCTTGGCGTGATGCCACTGGTCATCAGCAGAGGAGCCGGGAGCGGCGCGCAAAATGCTGTCGGGACAGGTGTTATGGGAGGGATGCTTTCCGCAACGCTTCTGGCCATTTTCTTCGTGCCCGTCTTCTTTGTGGTTGTCCGGCGCCGGTTTACGAAACACAAAGAGTAATGTTTCTCAAAAAAGGCACCTCAGGTGCCTTTTTTATTTTTAGCATAAACAATGAATTAGATATGTCATACTCACAGCATTAATAGTTAACCATTTGCATTAAGTAAAAACGCCGCGTTACGTCTTCATATTTTCTCCATTAATTCATCCTGACAGCGACTTTTCTCCACGATTTTTACAAACAACATAATTTGAGATTATTCCCCGTGCAACGTTGCCTTATCCCGGTGGTAAAATAGTCTCCAGTTCGTTAATAGCCCTCCTGGCTGTATAGCGAATGAGAAATAATACTGAGGTAACATCATGAAAAGATTCATTTCCGTTGCACTACTCGCTGCGCTGCTTGCTGGATGCGCGCACGACTCTCCATGTGTACCGGTATACGACGATCAAGGCCGACTGGTTCATACCAATACCTGTATGAAAGGCACCACTCAGGACAACTGGGAAACAGCAGGTGCTATCGCCGGTGGTGCTGCCGCAGTGGCAGGTTTGACGCTGGGTATCGTTGCTCTGACGAAGTAACATCAGAACGTATCATGTGTGTAGAAAGCGCGGCTCTGTCCGCGCTTTTGCTTTTAAAGAGTGCAGCGTTTTCAGATAAGTAAAAAAATAGCCCCGTCTTTACCCAGACTGTTTATTTCATTCTGCGGACAGTCACATATTTTTAATGCACAGCGTTAAATTACATATTCTATCGTGATGATTTTCACATATTAATTACATTTAATACCCTGCCAATATTCACCCCAGAAACTATCTCTTCTTTTTAAGGTATAGCCGCTGAAAGTTTTGCTCCGATTTGTGGCACAGGTTGTAATTTCGCACCGTTTCGGGGCGCTCTCTTTATTTAACCCTGTCTACACTCAGCATTATGCGTTCATTGGTCACCTATTTTGTTGAGCGCAAAACCTGGCATTACGTTTGCTTTATAAACGTTGGCCAAAGCCACAGACAGGTAAAGCGTTTAAAACGCCTCTATAACGATAAATTTCGCCACACAGGATGCATTATGAAAAAGACGATGATAGCCAGCCTGGCCGCCGCGGGCATGTTGTTTGCTGTAGCCGGTCAGGCCCATGCGGGTACGACACTGGATGCCGTTAAAAAGAAAGGGTTTGTTCAATGTGGGATCAGTGACGGTTTACCTGGCTTCTCTTATGCCGATGCAAACGGCAAATTTACCGGTATTGATGTTGATGTCTGCCGCGGTGTCGCCGCCGCCGTTTTCGGTGACAACAGTAAAGTAAAATATACCCCGCTGACGGCGAAAGAACGTTTTACTGCATTACAGTCTGGCGAAGTTGACATGCTTTCCCGTAATACCACCTGGACCTCCTCCCGTGATGCAGGCATGGGAATGGCATTTACTGGCGTGACCTATTATGACGGTATCGGTTTCCTGACCCACAATAAAGCGGGCCTGAAAAGCGCCAAAGAGCTGGATGGCGCGACCGTTTGTATCCAGGCCGGTACCGATACCGAGCTGAACGTCGCGGATTATTTCAAAGCAAATAACATGAAATATACCCCTGTGACATTCGATCGCTCCGATGAATCGGCCAAAGCGCTGGAATCCGGTCGTTGCGACACGCTGGCTTCTGACCAGTCACAGCTGTACGCCTTGCGTATTAAGCTGAGCAACCCGGCGGAGTGGATTGTCCTGCCTGAAGTGATCTCCAAGGAGCCTCTTGGACCGGTTGTGCGTCGTGGCGATGAAGACTGGTTCTCCATTGTTCGCTGGACGCTGTTTGCCATGCTGAATGCCGAAGAGATGGGCATCAACTCGAAAAACGTCGACGAGAAAGCCGCTAAACCGTCCACGCCGGATATGGCTCATCTGCTGGGAACAGAGGGCGATTTCGGGAAGGATCTGAAGCTGGATAACAAGTGGGCTTACAACATCATCAAACAGGTGGGTAACTACGCTGAGATCTTTGAGCGCAACGTGGGATCGGAAAGCCCTCTGAAGATCAAACGCGGCCAGAACAATCTCTGGAACAACGGCGGTATTCAGTACGCGCCACCAGTACGTTAAGTCATTGCTGTAACGGGCACTGTTAAGGCAGTGCCCGCCCCAGAGTCATGGTCACCGAGGTTTCTTTATGTCCCATCGCCGCTCAGCCGTAAAAGGATCGCTATCCTTTTCTCATCCCGCGGTCCGCGCCTGGCTATTCCAGGTTATTGCGATTATTGCGGTTGTTCTTATCGCCGTGTATCTCATCCATAACACTATAACCAACCTGAATAATCGCGGTATTACCTCCGGCTTTGCTTTTCTGGATCGCAGCGCGGGGTTTGGCATTGTTCAACACCTTATTGATTATCAGGAAGGCGACACGTATGGACGCGTGTTCGTGGTCGGTTTACTGAATACGCTGCTGGTCTCTGCACTTTGTATTGTCTTTGCCTCCATACTGGGCTTCTTTATTGGTCTGGCACGTCTGTCCGAAAACTGGCTGCTGCGCAAACTGTCTACTTTTTATATTGAGACGTTCCGTAATATCCCGCCGCTGCTGCAGATCTTTTTCTGGTATTTTGCCGTGCTGCGCAACCTGCCGGGGCCACGTCAGGCTATTGACGCTCTTGATCTGTTTTTCCTGAGTAATCGCGGGTTGTATATTCCTTCTCCGCAGCCGGGTGAAGGGTTGTATGCCTTCATTGCCGCCCTTGTAATAGCGCTTGCTCTCTCAGCCGCCATGTTCCGCTATAACCGCAAGCATCAGTTCAAAACCGGGCAGCTTCGTAAAACCTGGCCAACCGCCGCCATCCTTATCATTGGTCTGCCACTTCTGACACACTGGCTGTTTGGGGCCGCCCTTCACTGGGATATTCCGCAGCTGCGTGGCTTTAACTTCCAGGGCGGAATGGTTTTAATTCCTGAGCTGGCAGCCCTGACGCTGGCGCTTTCGATTTATACCTCTGCATTTATCGCCGAGATTATTCGTGCGGGGATCCAGGCCGTTCCTTACGGGCAACACGAGGCGGCGCGCTCGCTGGGATTACCCCATACGGTGACGCTTCGTCAGGTCATTATTCCGCAAGCGTTACGGGTCATCATTCCGCCGCTGACCAGTCAATACCTCAATATTGTCAAAAACTCATCGCTGGCGGCCGCCATTGGCTACCCCGATATGGTGTCGCTGTTTGCCGGAACCGTGCTTAACCAGACTGGACAAGCCATTGAAACTATTGCCATCACAATGTCTGTCTATCTGATCATCAGCCTGGTGATTTCGTTGCTGATGAACCTCTATAACCGTCGTATAGCACTGGTCGAGCGCTAAGGATCTATGATGACAAAAGCGATACTGTCGCACTCCTCGCGCCCTGCCGGTTCGACAGGCGGACGTTTTATTCTCTGGGCGCGTAAGAATCTGTTCTCCAGCTGGAGTAACAGCCTGCTGACAATTGTATGTTTGTGGCTTATGTGGGAATTAATTCCACCGCTGCTGAACTGGGCTTTTTTACAGGCTAACTGGTCGGGATCCACTCGCGCAGACTGCACAAAAGCAGGGGCCTGCTGGGTGTTTATCCATGAGCGTTTTGGCCAGTTCATGTATGGATTGTATCCGCATGAACAGCGCTGGCGGATTAATCTGGCACTGGCCATCGGGCTGCTCTCCATCGCCGTAATGTTCTGGAAAAAACTGCCTCATCTGGGCCGTTATATTGCCTGTTGGGCAGTGGTGTATCCCATTATTGTTTGGGTGCTGTTGTATGGCGGCTTCCTGGGGCTGGAACGTGTTGAAACACGTCAGTGGGGTGGGTTAACGCTGACGCTGATTATCGCGTCCGTTGGGATAGCCGGCGCACTGCCATGGGGTATTTTGCTCGCGCTTGGGCGGCGCTCAAAAATGCCTGTCGTACGTGTGCTTTCCGTTATTTTCATTGAATTCTGGCGTGGCGTACCGCTTATCACCGTTCTGTTTATGTCTTCGGTCATGTTGCCGCTGTTTATGGCAGAAGGGACAACGATAGACAAACTGATCCGTGCCCTGGTCGGGGTCATCCTTTTCCAGTCCGCTTACGTTGCGGAAGTGGTGCGTGGGGGCCTGCAGGCTCTGCCTAAAGGTCAGTATGAAGCGGCGGAATCACTGGCACTTGGCTACTGGAAAACGCAGGGACTGGTGATATTGCCACAAGCACTCAAGCTGGTTATCCCGGGCCTGGTCAATACCATCATTGCCCTCTTCAAAGATACCAGCCTGGTGATCATCATCGGGCTGTTCGATCTCTTTAGCAGCGTGCAACAGGCGACCGTTGACCCTGCCTGGCTGGGTATGTCCACCGAGGGATATGTCTTCGCTGCTCTGATCTACTGGATCTTTTGTTTTAGCATGTCGCGCTATAGCCAGCATCTGGAAAAGCGCTTTAACACCGGGCGTACACCGCACTGAGGAAATTATGAGCCAGATTACTATGACACCTGCCGACGCGATGATTACGCTGGAAAACGTGAATAAATGGTACGGGCAGTTTCATGTTTTGAAAGACATTAACCTCAAGGTTAAGCAGGGAGAACGGATCGTTCTTTGTGGCCCTTCCGGGTCCGGAAAATCCACGACCATTCGCTGTATTAACCACCTTGAAGAACATCAGCAGGGGCGCATTGTTGTTGATGGCATCGAGCTGAATGAAGATATTCGTAACATCGAACGGGTGCGCCAGGAAGTGGGAATGGTGTTTCAGCACTTTAACTTGTTTCCCCATCTGACCGTTCTGCAGAACTGTACGCTTGCGCCAATTTGGGTACGAAAGATGCCTAAAAAGGAGGCTGAAGCACTGGCGATGCACTACCTGGAACGGGTACGAATCGCAGAGCACGCCAATAAATTTCCCGGCCAGATATCAGGCGGTCAGCAGCAGCGCGTGGCTATCGCCCGTTCGCTCTGTATGAAACCGAAAATTATGCTTTTTGATGAACCGACATCCGCCCTGGATCCGGAAATGGTGAAAGAGGTACTGGATACCATGATTGGACTGGCGCAGTCCGGGATGACCATGCTGTGTGTGACGCACGAAATGGGGTTTGCCAGAACCGTGGCCGATCGGGTGATCTTTATGGATCGTGGGGAAATCGTTGAGCAGGCACCGCCGGATGAGTTCTTCGCACATCCTAAATCTGAACGTACGCGGGCTTTCCTGTCACAAGTGATCCATTAAGCGTGTCTTAGCCCGGTGGCGCTTCGCTTACCGGGTCTGACTTTTTCCGGGAAACATAACGCAAAAAGGCCATCCTTTCGGATGGCCTCTTCACTTGTTTGATGTCTGGCAGTTCCCTACTCTCACATGGGGAGACCCCACACTACCATCGGCGCTACGGCGTTTCACTTCTGAGTTCGGCATGGGGTCAGGTGGGACCACCGCGCTAAAGCCGCCAGACAAATTCTTTTACTTCTTGCCGAACTTTAACCTAAGTATAAAGTGGTGCTGATACCCAGAGTCGAACTGGGGACCTCACCCTTACCAAGGGTGCGCTCTACCAACTGAGCCATATCAGCACGCTAAATTTGATGCCTGGCAGTTCCCTACTCTCACATGGGGAGACCCCACACTACCATCGGCGCTACGGCGTTTCACTTCTGAGTTCGGCATGGGGTCAGGTGGGACCACCGCGCTAAAGCCGCCAGGCAAATTCTGTAATCTGTATCAGCTGAAAATCGTCTCTCATCGCCAAAACATCTTCGGCGTTGTAAGGTTAAGCCTCACGGTTCATTAGTATCGGTTAGCTCAACGCATCGCTGCGCTTACACACCCGACCTATCAACGTCGTAGTCTTCAACGTTCCTTCAGGAGACTTAAAGTCTCAGGGAGAACTCATCTCGGGGCAAGTTTCGTGCTTAGATGCTTTCAGCACTTATCTCTTCCGCATTTAGCTACCGGGCAGTGCCATTGGCATGACAACCCGAACACCAGTGATGCGTCCACTCCGGTCCTCTCGTACTAGGAGCAGCCCCCCTCAATTCTCCAGCGCCCACGGCAGATAGGGACCGAACTGTCTCACGACGTTCTAAACCCAGCTCGCGTACCACTTTAAATGGCGAACAGCCATACCCTTGGGACCTACTTCAGCCCCAGGATGTGATGAGCCGACATCGAGGTGCCAAACACCGCCGTCGATATGAACTCTTGGGCGGTATCAGCCTGTTATCCCCGGAGTACCTTTTATCCGTTGAGCGATGGCCCTTCCATTCAGAACCACCGGATCACTATGACCTGCTTTCGCACCTGCTCGAGCCGTCACTCTCGCAGTCAAGCTAGCTTATGCCATTGCACTAACCTCCTGATGTCCGACCAGGATTAGCTAACCTTCGTGCTCCTCCGTTACTCTTTGGGAGGAGACCGCCCCAGTCAAACTACCCACCAGACACTGTCCGCAACCCGGATTACGGGTCTACGTTAGAACACCAGCCATTAAAGGGTGGTATTTCAAGGTTGGCTCCACGCAGACTGGCGTCCACGCTTCAAAGCCTCCCACCTATCCTACACATCAAGGACCAGTGTTCAGTGTCAAGCTATAGTAAAGGTTCACGGGGTCTTTCCGTCTTGCCGCGGGTACACTGCATCTTCACAGCGAGTTCAATTTCACTGAGTCTCGGGTGGAGACAGCCTGGCCATCATTACGCCATTCGTGCAGGTCGGAACTTACCCGACAAGGAATTTCGCTACCTTAGGACCGTTATAGTTACGGCCGCCGTTTACCGGGGCTTCGATCAAGAGCTTCGCGTTACCGCTAACCCCATCAATTAACCTTCCGGCACCGGGCAGGCGTCACACCGTATACGTCCACTTTCGTGTTTGCACAGTGCTGTGTTTTTAATAAACAGTTGCAGCCAGCTGGTATCTTCGACTGATTTCAGCTCCACCCGCAGGGGCTTCACCTACATATCAGCGTGCCTTCTCCCGAAGTTACGGCACCAT
The DNA here is from genome assembly GCF_031453695.1 of Enterobacter sp. SORGH_AS_0287. Taxonomy (NCBI): domain Bacteria; kingdom Pseudomonadati; phylum Pseudomonadota; class Gammaproteobacteria; order Enterobacterales; family Enterobacteriaceae; genus Enterobacter; species Enterobacter sp. SORGH_AS_0287. Next base: position 4,036,252 of record NZ_JAVIZW010000001.1, on the reverse strand, counting down.
TTTGCCTAGTTCCTTCACCCGAGTTCTCTCAAGCGCCTTGGTATTCTCTACCTGACCACCTGTGTCGGTTTGGGGTACGATTTGATGTTACCTGATGCTTAGAGGCTTTTCCTGGAAGCAGGGCATTTGTTACTTCAGCACCGTAGTGCCTCGTCATCACACCTCAGCGTTAACAAGGAACCGGATTTACCTGGAACCTCCGCCTACATGCTTAAACCGGGACAACCGTCGCCCGGCTAACATAGCCTTCTCCGTCCCCCCTTCGCAGTAACACCAAGTACAGGAATATTAACCTGTTTCCCATCGACTACGCCTTTCGGCCTCGCCTTAGGGGTCGACTCACCCTGCCCCGATTAACGTTGGACAGGAACCCTTGGTCTTCCGGCGAGCGGGCTTTTCACCCGCTTTATCGTTACTTATGTCAGCATTCGCACTTCTGATACCTCCAGCACCCCTCACAGGACACCTTCAACGGCTTACAGAACGCTCCCCTACCCAACAACGCATAAGCGTCGCTGCCGCAGCTTCGGTGCATGGTTTAGCCCCGTTACATCTTCCGCGCAGGCCGACTCGACCAGTGAGCTATTACGCTTTCTTTAAATGATGGCTGCTTCTAAGCCAACATCCTGGCTGTCTGTGCCTTCCCACATCGTTTCCCACTTAACCATGACTTTGGGACCTTAGCTGGCGGTCTGGGTTGTTTCCCTCTTCACGACGGACGTTAGCACCCGCCGTGTGTCTCCCGTGATAACATTCTTCGGTATTCGTAGTTTGCATCGGGTTGGTAAGCCGGGATGGCCCCCTAGCCGAAACAGTGCTCTACCCCCGAAGATGAGTTCACGAGGCGCTACCTAAATAGCTTTCGGGGAGAACCAGCTATCTCCCGGTTTGATTGGCCTTTCACCCCCAGCCACAAGTCATCCGCTAATTTTTCAACATTAGTCGGTTCGGTCCTCCAGTTAGTGTTACCCAACCTTCAACCTGCCCATGGCTAGATCACCGGGTTTCGGGTCTATACCCTGCAACTTAACGCCCAGTTAAGACTCGGTTTCCCTTCGGCTCCCCTATACGGTTAACCTTGCTACAGAATATAAGTCGCTGACCCATTATACAAAAGGTACGCAGTCACCCCATAAAGAGGCTCCCACTGCTTGTACGTACACGGTTTCAGGTTCTTTTTCACTCCCCTCGCCGGGGTTCTTTTCGCCTTTCCCTCACGGTACTGGTTCACTATCGGTCAGTCAGGAGTATTTAGCCTTGGAGGATGGTCCCCCCATATTCAGACAGGATACCACGTGTCCCGCCCTACTCTTCGAGTTCACAGCCTGTGTGCTTTCGTGTACGGGACTTTCACCCTGTACCGTGCGACTTTCCAGACGCTTCCACTAACACACAAGCTGATTCAGACTCTGGGCTGCTCCCCGTTCGCTCGCCGCTACTGGGGGAATCTCGGTTGATTTCTTTTCCTCGGGGTACTTAGATGTTTCAGTTCCCCCGGTTCGCCTCGTTAACCTATGTATTCAGTTAACGATAGTGTGTCGGAACACACTGGGTTTCCCCATTCGGACATCGCCGGGTCAAAGGTTCATATCACCTCGCCGGCGCTTTTCGCAGATTAGCACGTCCTTCATCGCCTCTGACTGCCAGGGCATCCACCGTGTACGCTTAGTCGCTTAACCTCACAACCCGAAGATGTTTCTTTCGATTCACCACCGGTTTGCGAAAATTTGAGAGACTCGAACACACATAACATGTGTGTCGTTTCAATTTTCAGCTTGATCCAGATTTTTAAAGAGCAAATATCTCAAACGTCACCCGAAGATGAGTTTTGAGATATGTCGGCAGGTGACTTTCACTCACGAACCAGCAAGTGGCGTCCCCTAGGGGATTCGAACCCCTGTTACCGCCGTGAAAGGGCGGTGTCCTGGGCCTCTAGACGAAGGGGACACTGAAGTCTCAATCGCAAGACGCCTTGCTATTTACTTTTCATCAGACAATCTGTGTGAGCACTACAAAGGCAGGTTCTTTAAGGTAAGGAGGTGATCCAACCGCAGGTTCCCCTACGGTTACCTTGTTACGACTTCACCCCAGTCATGAATCACAAAGTGGTAAGCGCCCTCCCGAAGGTTAAGCTACCTACTTCTTTTGCAACCCACTCCCATGGTGTGACGGGCGGTGTGTACAAGGCCCGGGAACGTATTCACCGTAGCATTCTGATCTACGATTACTAGCGATTCCGACTTCATGGAGTCGAGTTGCAGACTCCAATCCGGACTACGACGCACTTTATGAGGTCCGCTTGCTCTCGCGAGTTCGCTTCTCTTTGTATGCGCCATTGTAGCACGTGTGTAGCCCTACTCGTAAGGGCCATGATGACTTGACGTCATCCCCACCTTCCTCCAGTTTATCACTGGCAGTCTCCTTTGAGTTCCCGGCCGGACCGCTGGCAACAAAGGATAAGGGTTGCGCTCGTTGCGGGACTTAACCCAACATTTCACAACACGAGCTGACGACAGCCATGCAGCACCTGTCTCAGAGTTCCCGAAGGCACCAATCCATCTCTGGAAAGTTCTCTGGATGTCAAGAGTAGGTAAGGTTCTTCGCGTTGCATCGAATTAAACCACATGCTCCACCGCTTGTGCGGGCCCCCGTCAATTCATTTGAGTTTTAACCTTGCGGCCGTACTCCCCAGGCGGTCGACTTAACGCGTTAGCTCCGGAAGCCACGCCTCAAGGGCACAACCTCCAAGTCGACATCGTTTACGGCGTGGACTACCAGGGTATCTAATCCTGTTTGCTCCCCACGCTTTCGCACCTGAGCGTCAGTCTTTGTCCAGGGGGCCGCCTTCGCCACCGGTATTCCTCCAGATCTCTACGCATTTCACCGCTACACCTGGAATTCTACCCCCCTCTACAAGACTCTAGCCTGCCAGTTTCGAATGCAGTTCCCAGGTTGAGCCCGGGGATTTCACATCCGACTTGACAGACCGCCTGCGTGCGCTTTACGCCCAGTAATTCCGATTAACGCTTGCACCCTCCGTATTACCGCGGCTGCTGGCACGGAGTTAGCCGGTGCTTCTTCTGCGGGTAACGTCAATTGCTGCGGTTATTAACCACAACACCTTCCTCCCCGCTGAAAGTACTTTACAACCCGAAGGCCTTCTTCATACACGCGGCATGGCTGCATCAGGCTTGCGCCCATTGTGCAATATTCCCCACTGCTGCCTCCCGTAGGAGTCTGGACCGTGTCTCAGTTCCAGTGTGGCTGGTCATCCTCTCAGACCAGCTAGGGATCGTCGCCTAGGTGAGCCGTTACCCCACCTACTAGCTAATCCCATCTGGGCACATCTGATGGCAAGAGGCCCGAAGGTCCCCCTCTTTGGTCTTGCGACGTTATGCGGTATTAGCTACCGTTTCCAGTAGTTATCCCCCTCCATCAGGCAGTTTCCCAGACATTACTCACCCGTCCGCCACTCGTCACCCGAGAGCAAGCTCTCTGTGCTACCGTTCGACTTGCATGTGTTAGGCCTGCCGCCAGCGTTCAATCTGAGCCATGATCAAACTCTTCAATTTAAGTTTGATGCTCGTGAATTAAACTTCGTAATGAATTACGTATGTTCACTCAGAGACTTGGTATTCATTTAGTGTCCGAAGACATTAAGAATCCATGTCACTTTGAGTGCCCACACAGATTGTCTGATAAATTGTTAAAGAGCAGTTGCGACGCGGCTTACAGCTCACCGTCGCGAGGTGGCGTATATTACGCTTTCCTCTTTCAGAGTCAACCCTGAAGTTCAGGATTTTTTCTCTTCAACCGACCGGGTTAACTGTGAAGTGATTCACATCCGCCGTGTCGATGGAGGCGCATTATAGGGATCCCAATTTTTAGCACAAGTACTTTTTGGATCTTTTTTTCCAACTGTCGATTTTCCGCGCTTTTCGCTGAAATCCCACCCAATATGCTTAAATATTGACGCTTTTTGCCTTGCCTCGATCCAATAATATGATCAAGTCTTCTATATAGTGCTCATCGTTCGAGGTAGATATGTCCGCAGTATTACGTCCTTATAAAGATCTTCTCCCCCAAAAAGGCGATCGCGTGATGATCGATGCCAGCAGCGTGGTCATCGGCGATGTTCGAATGGCCGATGACGTCAGTATCTGGCCGCTCGTCGCCATTCGGGGGGATGTAAACCATGTGGCCATTGGTGCACGCACCAATATTCAGGACGGTAGCGTTCTGCACGTAACCCACAAATCCTCCTATAACCCCCAGGGCAATCCACTCATCATTGGAGAAGATGTCACCGTCGGCCATAAAGTGATGCTTCACGGCTGCACTATTGGTAATCGAGTTCTCGTTGGCATGGGGTCGATTTTGCTGGATGGCGTCATTGTAGAAGATGACGTGATGATTGGCGCAGGCAGCCTTGTTCCCCAGAACAAAAGACTGGAGAGCGGCTATCTCTATTTGGGAAGCCCGGTAAAACAGATCCGCCCCCTGAAGGAGGCAGAGATCGAAGGATTAAAATACTCGGCGAATAACTACGTTAAATGGAAGAATGACTATCTGAGTCAGGATACCCAGACCCAGCCCTGATCGTCTTCCTGCTGATCGCGGATTAAATCGCTGGCTTCCTCTTCAAGATCCCAGCGATTTTCACAAAACACCTCTAACGGGTCTGAACCACCAAAGCGACGCAACAGCGTTTCCCCACGAATGGCACAGGTAAGTTGCATTCCATGCACCAGCACCGGGAAACAGACCGCCTGTTTACTCTCGTCCCAGCTTTCCCTGTCCGGAAAATGAATTGCCTGATTCACGCCCTGAGCTCCCTTTTCAGCTTTTCAATGACCGGTTCGACCGAAGGCAATACACCGTGCCAGAGCAGCACCGCGTGTGCCGCCTGTCCCACCAGCATTCCCAGCCCATCGGCTACGTGTTTTCCGCCGTGCTGTTCACACCAGCTCAAAAAAGGTGTCTTCCCTTTCTGATAGAACATATCGTAGAAGTAAATATGGGCACTTACCAGCGAAGCAGGGATCGCCGGCACGTCACCACCTATACCGCTGGAGGTGGCGTTGATGATCAGATCAAACTCACGATCGGCAAGTTCATCCAGGGCGACCGCGCTCACGCTGCCGGTATGTGCGAACAACGTAGCCAGCGCTTCTGCCCGCGAGAAGGTCCTGTTTGTAATGGTCACCGCGCAATCCAGTGACAGCAGAGGCAGCAATACTCCCCGCGACGCTCCGCCCGCACCAATCAGCAGAACCCTGAAACCAGGCTTAATAAACGAGAGCCTTTCCAGATCGCTCAGTAACCCAATTCCGTCAGTGTTGTCTCCCAGCAGGCGTCCATCCTCAAGCCGTTTTAAGGTATTCACTGCACCCGCAAGGGAAGCACGCTCGGTGAGTTCATCCGCACGTTCGAAGGCTTCCTCTTTAAACGGTACCGTTACATTCGCACCTTTGCCACCCGCGTTGAAGAAACCCTCCAGCGCAGGAATAAATGCATCAACAGGTGCCAGCACGCGGCCATAGGGATGATTTATTTGCAGTTGCTCGGCAAACAGTTGATGGATTAACGGTGACTTGCTGTGCGCTATCGGATTACCAAAAACAGCATAGGTTTCCATTGGATTACCCCTGGCGAAAACGTTCGCCGGTCAAGGCGTCGCGGATTTCAGACGGATTGAGGCGCCCTCCCGTCTCACCGACGGCAACCGGGAAATCATTCCCAAACTGCGCCCTTACTTCGTCGGTTGTGCGGCAAGGTGGCTGCCCGGTCAGATTCGCGCTGGTTGAGACCAGTGGTTTTCCAAAGGCCAGGCAAAGTTCGACCACCAGCGGATGGTCCGTCACGCGCACGGCGAGGGAATCAAAGCGCCCGGTCAACCAGCGCGGCGTTGTCGGCTTCGCCGGGAAAACAAAGGTCACGGGGCCGGGCCATGCTGAGAAAATAGTCTCCCGCTGCTCCGGCGTTAGCATGGAATCATCGATATAAGGCTTAAGCTGCTCATAGTTAGCAGCGATTAAAATAAGCCCTTTTTCGACTGGCCTCTGTTTAAGTGTGAGCAGTCGGCCAACGGCCGTTTCGCTGTCAGGATCGCAACCGACCCCAAAAACAGCTTCAGTTGGATAGGCGATGACTTCTTCATTTTTCAGGACATCCACCGCATGAGCAATGGAGCCTGATGGCAGGTTATTCTTCACTGTTTTGATCCGCCGGAACCGGCTTTCCACATTGTTTACTGGCGCAGAAGCGTTTCAAACCTTGCGCCGTTTTTTTCTCTATAAGTAACGGATAATTGCAATGAGAGCAGACACCCGCTACCGGTTTGAAATTGATAACAAACTGACATTCAGGATAGCGATCGCAGGAATGAAAGGTCTTACCAAAACGAGAACGGCGCTGCACGAGCTGTCCACGCTGGCATTGAGGACAGGCAATAGCCGTTTCATCAGGTTTATCAATTTGTTCTGTATGTTCACATTCAGGATAGTGGCTACAGCCAATAAACATGCCGAAACGGCCCTGACGTAGCGCTAACTCGCCGCCGCAAAGAGGGCAAAGCTGTCCCTCCAGAATTTTGACGATATGTCCATCCGCCTGGCTTTTCAGGGGACGGACATAATCACATTCCGGATAGTGGGAACAACCGAGAAACGGGCCGTGTTTCCCGGACCGAATAACAAGTTCAGCCCCGCACTGCGGGCAGGGCTCATTTTTATGCACCGTGAATAGTGCTGATTTGGCCATAACAACTCTTGGTGCTGCACATTGAATTAATGCAGCATACCTTCATTCACTTCAAAGAGTAATTCTTCCATTTGCTGATAGGCATTTTCACAGCCTGGAATATTAAACAGAACCATCAGGATGACCCACTTGAGGTCTTCCAGTTCGAAGTCTGCCGTATCCAGCGCCATAACGCGCTCTATCACCATCTCTCTCGTTTCGAGGTTTAGCACCTGAATCTGCTCAAGGAATAAAATGAATCCCCGGCAGCTCGCGTCCAGCCTTTCACACTCTTCAGCTGTGTAGATGCGCACAGACAATGGGTCAGAAGCTAACTGCATCGGTTCGGCGAGGCCTTCCTGATAATCAGCCAGTTTTTCCAGCCACATCAACGCATTATAGATATCTTCCCGCTCAAACCCCGCATCGGTAAGATCCTGTGTCAATTTGTCCTGATCCACTCGCATTTCTGCTTCGTTATGGATGTAAGTCTCAAACAAATACATCAGTACGTCGAACATGGCTTGCCCTCCTTAATCGGACATAGCCGCCGGGTACAGCTGCGATCCATCCTGCTAACTCCAGTTCGAGTAGCTGTGCTACCGTAACTGGCACAGGTTGGCCGGCACGTTCAGCGACAACGTCAACAGGTGTTACCTCATCTCCTACGTTAGCCAGGAGCTTGGGAAATGGCAATGCCACCTTTCCCTGATCTGATGAATAATGTCGCTTTTCGGGATCTTCCTGCAGCCGTTGCAATCCATATTGCAAATTTTCAAGAATGTCTCTGACTTCCGTTACCGGTGTTGCACCCTGCTTTATCAGCCAGTGCGGCCCTTCGCAGCCCGGGTTACCAATTGGGCCGGGTAAGGCAAACACGTCTCGCCCCTGCTCAAGCGCGCACCGTGCGGTCACAAGCGAACCGCTGCGTACCGCTGCTTCAACCACGAATACCCCCTGACTTAGCCCGCTGATAATTCGATTACGCCGGGGAAAGTGTCCCGGCCGGGGCTGCGCTGACAGCGGAAACTCAGACACTATCGCGCCACCAGAATCGATAAGCCGCGCAGCCAGCGCCTGATGCCGACGAGGATAAATACTAAAGAGACCGTTACCCAGCACCGCAACGCTACGCCCTTTTGCCGATAGCGCAGCGTTGTGGGCGACACCGTCAATTCCGCAGGCCAGCCCGCTGGTGATCGTTAAACCACTTTGAGAAAGCTGTTCACAGAGAATTTTTCCCCATCGCTCGCCGTACCATGACGGTGCACGGCTGCCAACAACCGCCAGCTGAACTGCATTCAGTACATCAGGGTTGCCTTTAACAAAGACTGCGCCTGGATAATCCGGGATCGTCCGGAGTAAAGGAGGATAAAGAGGATGCTCCGCCGTGATCAGATGGTTACCCGGCTGTTCGAGCCAGAGCAGGCTACTTTCCAGCTCACTTTCTCTGAGCGCAAAGAACCGTGCAGCCTGTTTGACAGACAGACCGGCGTCTCTGACAACGGGACCGTCAATGGTTGTCTGGTTGTGCAATCGTGCTGCCGCTTCCAGCATCACATCGCCATAAAGAGAACCGGTGTGTATTAACCGTAGCCATAACTCAGTCGATGTCATCCTTTCCCCTGCCATAAGCGGCCTCCGCAATCATTGCGATTGGTCACTGATGCTGTCAATCGATGGGGGTTTTGTCTAGAATAGGAGATAATATTCTTATCAACTCCTGAACACGACTCTGGAAATTTATGGCAGTTTTGCAAGTGTTACATATTCCGGACGAGCGCCTTCGCATCGTCGCTGAACCGGTAAAAGAAGTGAATGCAGAAATTCAGCGTATCGTTGATGATATGTTCGATACCATGTACGCCGAAGAAGGTATTGGTCTTGCGGCCACTCAGGTCGACATTCACAAGCGTATTATCGTGATCGACGTATCTGAAAATCGCGATGGCCGCCTGGTGTTAATCAATCCTGAGCTGCTCGAGAAGAGTGGCGAAACAGGTATTGAGGAAGGTTGTCTGTCTATTCCGGAACAGCGTGCTTTAGTGCCGCGTGCCGAAAAAGTGAAAATTCGCGCCTTGGATCGTGACGGCAATCCGTTCGAACTGGAAGCTGACGACCTGCTGGCGATCTGTATTCAGCATGAGATGGATCATCTGGTCGGTAAACTGTTTATCGATTATCTCTCGCCGCTGAAGCAGCAACGAATTCGTCAGAAAGTAGAGAAACTGGATCGTTTGCGTTCTCGCGCATAACGTCCCCCCGGATACAAGGATCATCGTGTCTAAATCACTACGTATTATCTTCGCGGGAACCCCTGATTTTGCAGCGCGTCATCTTGACGCGCTGTTATCTTCTGGCCACCAGGTTGTTGGCGTGTTTACCCAACCGGATCGCCCGGCTGGCCGTGGTAAAAAACTGATGCCAGGTCCTGTTAAGGTGCTGGCAGAAGAGCATGGGTTACCTGTTTTCCAGCCAGCATCCTTGCGCCCTCAGGTAAACCAGCAGCTTGTCGCTGACCTGAATGCCGATGTAATGGTGGTGGTGGCTTACGGTTTAATTCTGCCAAAAGCTGTGCTTGATATGCCTCGCCTGGGTTGCATTAACGTGCATGGTTCTCTGCTTCCACGCTGGCGCGGGGCAGCACCTATTCAGCGCTCTTTATGGGCGGGTGATGCTGAAACGGGCGTCACAATCATGAAGATGGATGTAGGTTTAGACACCGGTGACATGCTTTATAAACTGGCCTGCCCCATTACGGCCGAGGATACCAGTGCCACCCTGTATGACAAGCTGGCAGAGCTTGGCCCGCAAGGGCTGATTGAAACCCTCCAGCAGATTGCGAATAATACGGCGAAACCTGAAGTTCAGGATGAAGCGCTGGTCACTTACGCTGAAAAATTGAGTAAAGAAGAAGCCCGGATTGACTGGTCTCTGTCAGCGGCTCAACTTGAACGCTGCATTCGCGCCTTTAATCCATGGCCGATGAGCTGGATGGTTATCGACGAGCAGCCGGTGAAAGTCTGGAAAGCCTCCCTTATTGACGGTCACACAACGGCTGATCCCGGTACGATTATCGACGCCAGCAAGAACGGTATTCAGGTAGCTACCGCACAAGGGATCCTGAATCTGGAATCGCTACAACCTGCGGGTAAGAAGGCGATGAGCGCACAGGATTTGTTAAATTCTCGTCGCGAATGGTTTATCCCGGGCAATCGCCTTGCCTGACCTCATTTAATTTTAGCGCCCGGTGTTTCCGGGCATTTTTATTTTTACGGTTATGAAAAAACAAAATTTACGCAGTATGGCGGCTCAGGCCGTTGAGCAGGTTGTCGAGCAGGGCCAGTCATTGAGCAATATCCTGCCAGCTTTGCAGCAAAAAGTGTCCGACAAAGACAAAGCCCTGCTTCAGGAGCTCTGTTTTGGCGTCCTGCGCACGCTTTCTCAGCTCGAGTGGCTGGTTAATAAGCTGATGTCACGTCCAATGACCGGCAAGCAGCGCACCCTGCATTATTTGATTATGGTTGGCTTCTATCAGCTTCTTCACACGCGTATCCCGCCTCATGCCGCACTGGCTGAGACAGTGGAAGGTGCCGTTGTGATTAAACGTCCTATGCTGAAAGGGTTGATTAATGGCGTTCTGCGCCAGTTCCAGCGACAGCAGGAAGAGCTTCTGGCTGAGTTCGAGCAAAGTGAAGCACGTTATCTGCATCCTGACTGGCTTCTGAATCGCCTTAAAAAAGCCTGGCCAGAGCAGTGGCAGGCAATTGCCGACGCGAATAATCAGCGTCCGCCGATGTGGTTACGCGTCAACCGTAATCACCATACGCGCTATGCCTGGCTGGCTTTACTGGAAGAGTCTGGAATGAGCGGCTTCACACATGAAGCATATCCTGACGCTGTGCGTTTAGCCTCTCCTGCTCCGGTACATGCTTTACCTGGTTTTGATGAAGGCTGGGTGACCGTACAAGATGCTTCCGCGCAGGGCTGCATGGCCTGGCTGGAACCTAAAAACGGCGAGCACATCCTCGATCTCTGCGCCGCGCCAGGCGGCAAGACGACGCATATTCTGGAAGTGGCCCCTCAGGCAAACGTCATGGCCGTGGATGTCGATGAGCAGCGTCTTTCACGCGTCTATGACAACCTTAAGCGCCTGGGAATGAAAGCGCAGGTTAAGCAAGGCGATGGCCGTAAACCCGCAGAATGGTGTGGTGAAACGCAATTCGATCGCATCTTGTTGGATGCTCCCTGCTCGGCAACCGGCGTTATTCGTCGCCACCCGGATATCAAGTGGTTGCGTCGCGATCGCGATATCAAGGAACTGACTCAACTGCAATCCGACATTCTTGATGCCATTTGGCCACACCTGAAGCCAGGAGGCACACTGGTCTATGCGACCTGTTCGGTCCTTCCGGAAGAAAACAGTCAGCAGATTGCAGCCTTCCTTAAACGTACCCCGGATGCAGTGCTACACGACACGGGCACGCCTGAACGCCCAGGCCTGCAGAATCTGCCGGCCGCTGAAGAAGGTGATGGCTTCTTTTACGCTAAGCTAATCAAAGAGTGATGTTGAGAACAGGTCACGAGATATGAAGATAATCATTCTGGGCGCCGGACAGGTTGGTGGGACGCTGGCTGAAAACCTTGTTGGCGAAAATAATGACATCACGATTGTCGATACCAATGGCGATCGGCTGCGTGTTTTACAGGACAAATTTGACCTTCGCGTCGTGCAAGGTCATGGCTCGCACCCGCGTGTCCTGCGTGAAGCGGGCGCCGACGATGCTGACATGCTGGTTGCGGTGACCAGTTCTGACGAAACCAACATGGTGGCATGTCAGGTGGCCTATTCGTTGTTCAACACGCCGAACCGGATCGCGCGCATCCGCTCCCCGGACTATGTCCGGGATGCAGAGAAGCTGTTTAATTCCGAAGCGGTCCCTATCGACCATCTCATCGCCCCAGAACAGCTGGTTATCGACAATATCTACCGCCTGATCGAATATCCTGGTGCGCTGCAGGTGGTGAACTTCGCCGAAGGTAAAGTGAGCCTGGCGGTCGTTAAGGCCTATTACGGCGGCCCATTGATCGGTAATGCGCTCTCCACCATGCGTGAGCATATGCCGCATATTGATACCCGCGTTGCAGCCATTTTCCGCCATGACAGGCCAATTCGCCCACAGGGTTCAACCATAGTCGAGGCAGGTGATGAAGTCTTCTTCATCGCGGCATCTCAGCATATTCGCGCCGTAATGAGCGAACTGCAGCGTCTCGAAAAACCGTATAAACGCATTATGCTCGTTGGCGGTGGTAATATCGGCGCGGGTCTGGCGCACAGGCTGGAAAAAGACTACAGCGTGAAGTTGATCGAGCGCGATCAACAGCGCGCGGCTGAGCTGGCTGAAAAGCTGCAAAACACCATCGTGTTTTATGGCGATGCCTCTGATCAAGAGCTGCTGGCAGAAGAGCATATTGATCAAGTTGATCTGTTTATTGCCGTCACTAACGACGACGAGGCGAACATTATGTCCGCCATGCTCGCCAAACGTATGGGGGCAAAAAAAGTCATGGTGCTTATTCAACGCCGCGCCTACGTTGACCTCGTGCAGGGAAGCGTTATTGATATCGCGATATCACCGCAGCAAGCAACCATTTCAGCCCTGCTGAGCCATGTTCGTAAGGCGGATATTGTTGGCGTATCTTCCCTTCGCCGCGGTGTGGCTGAAGCCATTGAGGCCGTTGCTCATGGTGATGAAACCACATCACGCGTTGTGGGCCGCGCTATCGATGAAATTAAACTGCCACCGGGAACAATTATTGGTGCCGTGGTGCGTGGAAACGACGTGATGATTGCGAATGATAATTTACGTATCGAGCAAGGCGACCACGTCATTATGTTCCTTACCGATAAAAAGTTTATTACCGACGTCGAACGTTTATTCCAGCCAAGTCCATTCTTCCTGTAATCAATCAGGTGCTTATAAAAGAGCACCTGATTATTAACCCTCTTATTCCCATGCCTTTTATTTTTCATAACGATTAATTATCCCCAATGGAAATTAACTAATCATTTGTTAAACTTATAATCGTCAGTTGGCTCAAGGAGAAGAAAATGAGTTTAGTTAAAGAATTTCGCGAATTTGCGATGCGCGGGAATGTGGTGGATCTGGCAGTGGGTGTCATTATCGGTGCAGCGTTCGGTAAGATCGTTTCATCACTGGTAGCCGACATTATTATGCCTCCCCTCGGGCTGTTAATCGGGGGCATTGATTTTAAACAGTTTGCCGTGACGCTTCGGGATGCACAGGGTGATGTCCCTGCCGTTGTTATGCATTATGGCGTTTTCATTCAGAACATATTTGATTTCGTGATCGTGGCGTTCGCCATTTTTATGGCTATCAAGCTTATCAATAAGCTTAACCGTAAAAAGGCTGAAGAACCGGCTGCGCCGCCTGCCCCGACAAAAGAAGAAGTGTTATTGACTGAAATTCGCGATCTTTTGAAAGAGCAAAATAACCGCTCTTAATCAGACGTTGAAAAAAGGAAGGCCAGTGGTAAAAAAGCGATTCGCTTGCTTGCCACTGGCCTCCCAGTTACCCCGTTTTGCATGTTTCCCTTTTCGTAAATAACTCCCTTTTCCTTTTTTATTCTTCTCAATACGCTGCCTGAAAAGCGGGTCGTGGAGCAGTGCCTCAATGGCATTGTCCTGAATTTGCCCTTTCGTATGCTGATAGCGGCTCATAATTTCTCCTGAGCATGGTGTATGTCGAGGGGAGTCTAGTCCCGGATGAAGTAAAAATCAACTACCCTGGGTTCCACTGGCCCCCTGTTCAAGGGCTTCAAGAATTGAACAATAAATACTGCTATGGGCTGTACCGCAGCAGGCGTCATTCAACCGTTGCAGAGAACGCTGCATGGTCTGCAGTTCCTGTATACGCGCTTCAACTTCATCAAGCCTTGCCTGTACGATGCTCTTCGACTCCTGGCAAGTATGGTGTTCAGGATCGATGCGGATCGAAAGTAACTCGCGGATCGAGTCCAGCGTGAAACCAAGCTGGCGAGCGTAGCGGATAAACCGTAAGCGCTGCAGGTCATGATCGGTATAGAGTCGAAATCCACCTTCAGTACGAACCTCGTGATCAATCATCTGCTGCTTTTCGTAATAGCGGATAGTGTCCGGCGTTACGTTAGCAAGCCTGGCAAGTTCACCGATACGGTACATGGTTATTCCTCATTTATTTTCTGCATTAGCCTGTCACTGTACTCACCGTGCAAAAAGTCTGTGCTCATTCCAGCCTGACGCATTTTGAGTTCGATGAGAGCCAGTCGACGGCTAATTTCACGGTGGCTGGGATCATCCTTGCGAATCCCTTTCAGCAGGTCAGCCAGTTGCATGGCCTCTTTACGCTGCTCCAATTCCGGTGGTAAACAACCGGCATTTTTGAGTAAGCGATATCCGGCCCGTAATTCAGGGGCAACATGCGAATCATCATCAAGCACTAACGGCTCGCCGCGTCCCGCAAGGTTATCAAATTCGCCTTTTCGCTGAGCATCGCTGATATGGCGTTCTGCCCACTGGTCGAGCAACCACATGAATAACTCCAGAGGATGAACAGAAAAGATACAGATATTGTAGAGAAGTGGGGATTCAGCGGATATAAAAAAACCCGCCGAAGCGGGTTTTTTTACGTTACTACAGATTACTCTGCAGCAGCTTCTGCTTTAGATTCTGAACGATCAACCAGCTCGATGTAAGCCATCGGAGCGTTGTCGCCTGCACGGAAGCCACACTTCAGAATACGAGTGTAACCACCGGCACGGCTCGCGAAACGCGGACCCAGTTCGTTAAACAGTTTTGCCACGATCTCGTTATCACGAGTACGGGCGAATGCCAGACGACGATTTGCAACGCTGTCAGTCTTGGCAAGAGTAATCAGCGGCTCAACTACGCGACGCAGCTCTTTCGCTTTAGGCAGGGTCGTCTTGATGATTTCATGACGAACCAGTGAACCTGCCATGTTGCGGAACATAGCCTGGCGATGGCTGCTGTTGCGGTTCAGTTGACGACCACTCTTACGATGGCGCATGACCTTATCCTTCTCAGTAAAACCTTAACCTGTGATCCGGTTACTCGTCAGCAATGCTTGCTGGTGGCCAGTTTTCCAGGCGCATGCCCAGAGACAGACCACGTGAAGCCAGCACGTCTTTAATCTCGGTAAGAGATTTTTTACCCAGGTTCGGCGTTTTCAGCAACTCAACCTCGGTACGCTGTACCAGATCACCGATATAGTGGATAGCTTCTGCCTTGAGGCAGTTAGCAGAGCGGACAGTCAATTCGAGATCGTCAACAGGGCGCAGCAGGATCGGATCGAATTCTGGTTTCTCTTCTTTCACTTCCGGCTGACGAACATCACGTAAGTCAACGAAAGCTTCCAGTTGTTCTGCCAGGATGGTTGCCGCACGACGAATCGCCTCTTCAGGATCGATTGTGCCGTTGGTTTCCATTTCGATGACCAGCTTGTCCAGGTCGGTACGCTGTTCTACACGCGCTGCTTCAACATTGTAGGCAATACGCTCTACAGGGCTGTAGCATGCGTCGACCAGCAGACGGCCGATTGGGCGCTCATCTTCTTCCGAATGAATTCGGGCAGAAGCCGGCACATAACCACGACCGCGCTGAACTTTGATACGCATGCTAATCGCTGCGTTCTCATCGGTCAGGTGGCAGATCACGTGCTGCGGCTTGACGATTTCAACATCACCGTCGTGGGTGATGTCGGCTGCAGTCACAGGGCCAATGCCAGATTTATTCAGAGTAAGAATAACTTCATCTTTACCCTGAACTCTCACCGCCAGCCCTTTCAGGTTGAGCAGGATTTCAAGGATATCTTCCTGAACGCCTTCTTTGGTGCTGTACTCATGAAGTACACCATCAATCTCAACCTCGGTCACCGCGCAACCCGGCATCGATGAGAGCAGAATACGGCGCAGTGCGTTACCCAGAGTATGGCCAAAGCCACGCTCTAAAGGCTCAAGGGTCACCTTGGCGTGCGTCGAACTCACTTGCTCGATATCTACCAGGCGCGGTTTTAGAAACTCTGTCACAGAACCCTGCATTGTGTCCTCTCTTTGGTACTAAGCTTTACTTGGAGTAAAGCTCGACGATCAGGTGTTCGTTAATGTCCGCAGACAGATCAGAACGTTCTGGCTGACGCTTGAACGTACCTTCCATCTTGCCAGCATCAACTTCCAGCCAGGTTGGCTTTTCACGCTGCTCAGCCAGCTCCAGAGCGGCTTTCACGCGAGATTGCTTTTTCGCTTTCTCACGAATGCTAACAACGTCATTCGCTTTAACCTGATAAGAAGCGATGTTAACAACACGACCGTTTACCATGATTGCTTTATGGCTAACCAACTGGCGTGATTCAGCACGAGTCGCGCCGAAGCCCATACGGTAAACAACGTTGTCCAGACGACCTTCCAGCAGAGCCAGCAGGTTTTCACCTGTGTTGCCTTTCAGACGTGCTGCTTCTTTATAGTAGTTACGGAACTGACGCTCCAGCACACCGTACATACGGCGAACTTTTTGCTTTTCACGCAACTGCACACCATAGTCAGACAGACGCGGTTTACGCGCACCGTGCTGGCCAGGAGCTTGTTCAATTTTACACTTGGTATCGATCGCGCGAACGCCAGACTTAAGGAATAAGTCGGTGCCCTCACGACGGCTCAGCTTGAGCTTAGGACCCAAATATCTTGCCATTTTCTATCTCCAACTAACCTAAAAAACGAGCGTTATACGCGACGTTTTTTCGGCGGACGACAACCGTTATGAGGGATCGGAGTCACATCAGTAATATTCGTGATGCGGAAACCAGCGGCGTTCAGAGCGCGAACAGTAGATTCACGACCCGGACCCGGACCTTTAACCATAACTTCCAGATTCTTGATGCCGTATTCTTTTACGGCTTCTGCGCAACGCTCTGCTGCAACCTGAGCTGCAAACGGAGTGGATTTGCGAGAACCACGGAAACCGGAACCACCGGCTGTTGCCCAACCCAAAGCGTTACCCTGACGATCAGTAATAGTAACGATGGTGTTGTTGAAAGAAGCATGGATATGAGCCACGCCGTCAGAGACTTGTTTTCTTACACGTTTACGTGCACGAACTGGTGCCTTTGCCATTATTCAATCACCCCGATTATTTCTTGATCGGTTTGCGCGGACCCTTACGGGTACGTGCGTTGGTCTTAGTACGCTGACCGCGCACTGGCAGACCACGACGATGACGCAAACCGCGATAGCAACCAAGATCCATCAGGCGCTTGATGCTCATGCTGATTTCACGGCGCAGATCACCTTCAACGACAAATTTGGCAACTTCGTCACGCAGCGTGTCGATTTGTTCTTCAGACAGCTCACTGATCTTAACATCTTCAGCGATACCCGCTGCAGCCAGAATGGCTTTGGAACGGGTCTTGCCGACGCCATAGATCGAAGTTAATGCGATCACAGCATGTTTCTGATCAGGAATGTTAATGCCTGCTATACGGGCCACTATGCACTCCTACTATTTAATATGTACGCACCATGCTGAAAAGCCCGTTTTCAGGATACTCAAATGGAAACGTACAGACATACAAAAGATTGGCTGGCTAATCTAGCCAGCTCAACCCAACTTTGCAAGAAAAATATGCGAAATAATCAGCCTTGGCGCTGTTTATGCTTCGGCTCGGCACTGCAAATCACACGGATGACACCATCACGCTTAACGATTTTGCAGTTACGGCATAATTTCTTGACGGAAGCACGAACTTTCATTTTTACTCTCCGTAACTTCTCAGGCGACCATTTAGCGGCCGTAGCCTTTCAGGTTCGCCTTCTTCAATGCAGACTCATACTGACTGGACATCATCAGAGTTTGCACTTGAGCCATAAAGTCCATAATCACGACAACAACGATAAGCAGTGAGGTCCCACCGAAGTAGAACGGTACCTTCATTGCATCACGCATGAACTCCGGGATCAGGCAGATAAAAGTAATATAAAGCGCACCAACCAAAGTCAGGCGAGTCATTACTTTATCGATATACTTCGCCGTTTGCTCTCCCGGACGAATTCCTGGTACAAATGCACCGGACTTCTTCAGGTTATCTGCTGTTTCACGCGGGTTGAAAACCAACGCCGTGTAGAAGAAACAGAAGAAGATGATCGCAGACGCATAGAGTAACACATAAAGTGGTTGCCCAGGCTGCAAATACAGCGAAATTGTTGTCAGCCAGTTCCAACCAGTACCGCCCCCGAACCATGACGCGATGGTTGCCGGGAACAGAATAATACTGGAAGCGAAGATAGCCGGGATAACCCCCGCCATGTTCACTTTCAGCGGTAAATGTGTGCTCTGTGCAGCATAGACACGACGACCTTGTTGACGCTTAGCGTAGTTCACCACAATGCGGCGTTGACCACGTTCAACGAAGACAACAAAGAACGTCACTGCAAATACTAATACTGCAACCAACAGCAACAGGAGGAAGTGCAGGTCGCCTTGACGCGCTTGCTCGATAGTGTGGGCAATGGCTGGCGGGAGACCCGCAACGATACCAGCGAAGATAATGATTGAGATACCGTTACCGATACCACGCTCAGTAATCTGTTCGCCGAGCCACATCAGGAACATTGTTCCTGTGACCAGACTTACAACAGCGGTGAAATAGAATGCAAAGCCTGGGTTTAATACCAGGCCCTGCATACCAGGCATATTCGGTAGACCGGTAGCAATACCGATCGACTGGAATATTGCCAGCACCAGAGTGCCGTAACGGGTGTACTGGCTTATCTTACGACGTCCAGACTCCCCTTCTTTCTTCAGTTCTGCCAGGGCCGGATGAACGACCGTCAGCAGCTGGATAATAATCGATGCCGAAATATACGGCATGATACCCAGAGCGAAGATAGAAGCACGGCTGAGAGCACCACCAGAGAACATGTTAAACATTTCAATGATGGTGCCTCGCTGTTGCTCAAGCAGTTTGGCAAGTACAGCGGCATCGATACCAGGGATCGGAATAAAAGAGCCAACACGGAACACAATCAGCGCGCCGATAACAAACAGCAGTCTGCGTTTCAGCTCGCCAAATCCACCTTTGGCACTTTGAAAATCTAATCCCGGTTGCTTAGCCATCTGCTACTTATTCCTCAATTTTACCGCCAGCGGCTTCGATAGCAGCACGAGCACCTTTAGTAACACGCAGGCCACGAACAGTTACCGGAGTAGAAACTTCACCAGCCAGGATCACTTTCGCGAACTCGATCTGGATACCGATAATGTTTGCCGCTTTCAGCGTGTTCAGGTCTACAACGCCGCCTTCAACTTTCGCCAGGTCAGACAGACGGATTTCCGCTGTAATCGCTGCTTTGCGAGAAGTGAAGCCGAACTTCGGCAGACGACGGTACAGTGGCATCTGGCCACCCTCGAAACCGCGACGTACGCCACCGCCAGAACGAGAGTTCTGACCTTTGTGACCACGACCACCGGTTTTGCCGAGGCCAGAACCGATACCACGACCCAGGCGTTTACCCGCCTTTTTAGAGCCTTCGGCCGGAGACAGAGTATTTAAACGCATCTCTTACTCCTCAACTTTAACCATGAAGTAAACCGCGTTGACCATACCACGAACAGCGGGAGTATCCTCGCGCTCAACGGTATGACCAATACGACGCAGACCCAGGCCAAGCAGCGTTGCCTTGTGTTTCGGCAGACGACCGATTGCACTGCGGGTTTGAGTGATTTTAATAGTCTTTGCCATGGTCAATTACCCCAGAATTTCTTCAACGGATTTACCACGCTTGGCAGCGACCATTTCTGGAGAATTCATATTTTCCAGGCCATCAATAGTTGCACGAACCACGTTAATCGGGTTGGTGGAACCGTATGCTTTAGCCAGAACGTTATGAACCCCAGCAACTTCCAGAACGGCGCGCATTGCACCACCGGCGATGATACCGGTACCTTCTGAAGCTGGCTGCATGAATACACGAGAACCCGTGTGAACACCTTTAACTGGGTGCTGCAGGGTACCGTTGTTCAGCGCGACGTTAATCATATTGCGACGGGCTTTTTCCATCGCTTTCTGGATCGCTGCTGGAACTTCACGCGCTTTACCGTAACCAAAACCAACGCGACCGTTACCATCGCCAACTACAGTCAGAGCTGTGAAGGAGAAAATACGACCACCTTTAACGGTTTTAGATACGCGGTTAACCGCGATCAGCTTTTCCTGCAGTTCGCCAGCCTGTTTTTCGATGTGAGCCATCTTACACCTCTACCTTAGAACTGAAGGCCAGCTTCACGGGCAGCATCTGCCAGTGCCTGGACACGACCATGATATTGGAACCCGGAACGGTCAAAGGAAACATTGCTGATGCCTTTTTCCAGAGCGCGTTCTGCAACAGCTTTACCTACAGCTGCAGCGGCGTCTTTGTTACCGGTGTACTTCAATTGCTCTGCAATAGCTTTTTCTACAGTAGAAGCAGCTACCAGAACTTCAGAACCGTTTGGTGCAATGACCTGTGCGTAAATATGACGCGGGGTACGATGTACCACCAGGCGAGTTGCACCCAGCTCTTTGAGCTTGCGGCGTGCGCGGGTCGCACGACGGATACGAGCAGATTTCTTATCCATAGTGTTACCTTACTTCTTCTTAGCCTCTTTGGTACGCACGACTTCGTCGGCGTAACGAACACCCTTGCCTTTATAAGGCTCAGGACGACGGTAGGCGCGCAGATCTGCTGCAACCTGACCGATCAGCTGTTTATCAGCGCCTTTCAGCACGATTTCAGTCTGAGTCGGACATTCTGCAGTGATACCGGCCGGCAGCGGATGCTCAACAGGGTGTGAGAAGCCCAGAGACAGGCCTACTGCATTCCCTTTGATAGCTGCACGATAACCTACACCAACCAGTTGAAGCTTTTTAGTGAAGCCTTCGGTAACACCAACAACCATTGAGTTCAGCAGGGCACGCGCGGTACCAGCCTGAGCCCATCCATCCACGAAACCATCACGTGGACCGAAGGTCAGAGCATTATCTGCATGTTTAACTTCAACAGCTTTGTTGAGGGTACGAGTCAGCTCGCCGTTTTTACCTTTGATCGTAATAACCTGACCGTCGATTTTTACATCAACGCCGGCAGGAATAACGACCGGTGCTTTAGCAACACGAGACATTCTTTCCTCCGATTAGGCTACGTAGCAGATAATTTCGCCACCAAGACCAGCCTGGCGCGCTGCACGATCAGTCATAACACCTTTAGAGGTAGAAACAACTGCGATACCAAGACCAGCCATAACTTTAGGCAGCTCATCTTTTTTCTTATAGATGCGCAGACCTGGGCGGCTGACACGCTGAATGCTTTCTACAACAGCTTTACCCTGGAAATACTTGAGAGTAAGTTCCAGTTCCGGCTTGGTGTCGCCTTCAACTTTAAAATCTTCGATAAAACCTTCTTCCTTCAGCACGTTGGCAATTGCCACTTTCAGCTTGGCGGAAGGCATGGTGACCGCAACTTTGTTCGCGGCCTGACCGTTACGGATACGGGTCAGCATATCCGCGATCGGATCTTGCATGCTCATCTGTCTTTACTCCCGTGATTCAATTGGTAATTACCAGCTAGCCTTTTTCAAGCCTGGTACTTCACCGCGCATGGCGGCTTCACGCAGTTTGATACGGCTCAACCCAAACTTGCCCACATAACCATGTGGACGACCTGTTTGACGACAGCGGTTACGCTGACGAGACGGGCTGGAATCACGCGGCAGAGACTGCAGCTTGAGAACCGCATTCCAACGATCTTCGTCGGAAGCGTTCACATCAGAAATGATCGCTTTCAGTTCAGCGCGTTTAGCGAAGAATTTATCAGCTAAAGCTACGCGTTTTACTTCGCGTGCTTTCATTGATTGCTTAGCCATTCAGTAACCCTACCTTACTTGCGGAACGGGAAGTCAAAGGCAGCCAGCAGAGCACGGCCTTCTTCATCAGATTTCGCAGTAGTGGTAATGGTAATATCCAAACCACGCACGCGGTCGACTTTATCGTAGTCGATCTCTGGGAAGATGATCTGCTCACGGACACCCATGCTGTAGTTACCACGACCGTCGAAAGACTTAGCGGACAAGCCACGGAAGTCACGGATACGTGGTACAGCAATAGTGATCAGGCGCTCAAAGAACTCCCACATGCGTTCGCCACGCAGAGTTACTTTACAGCCGATCGGATAGCCCTGACGGATTTTGAAGCCTGCAACAGATTTGCGTGCTTTGGTGATCAGCGGTTTTTGACCGGAGATTGCTGTCAGGTCAGCTGCTGCGTTATCCAGCAGTTTCTTGTCAGCGATCGCTTCACCAACACCCATGTTCAGGGTGATCTTCTCGACCCGAGGGACTTGCATGACAGAATTGTAGTTAAACTCAGTCATGAGTTTGTTAACTACTTCGTCTTTGTAGTAATCATGCAGTTTCGCCATCGTACTACTCCAAATTACTTGATAGTTTCGCTGTTAGACTTGAAGAAACGGACTTTTTTCCCGTCTTCGAATCTAAAGCCTACACGGTCAGCCTTGCCGGTTGCCGCATTGAAGATTGCAACGTTAGAAACCTGAATAGCAGCTTCTTTTTCAACGATGCCGCCTGGTTGGTTCAGGGCCGGAACCGGCTTCTGATGTTTCTTAACCAGGTTGATACCTTCAACAATGACCTTGCCGGAAGACAGGACATTTTTTACTTTACCGCGTTTACCTTTATCTTTACCGGTTAACACGATAACTTCGTCATCACGACGGATTTTCGCTGCCATGATTCGCTCCTTAGAGTACTTCTGGTGCCAGAGAGATAATTTTCATGAACTTTTCAGTACGAAGTTCACGAGTTACCGGCCCAAAGATACGCGTGCCGATTGGCTGCTCACTGTTATTGTTCAAAATAACGCATGCATTACCATCGAAGCGAATGACAGAACCGTCAGGGCGACGAACACCCTTCTTGGTGCGCACCACTACCGCTTTCAGCACATCACCTTTTTTGACCTTACCACGTGGAATTGCTTCTTTGATGGTGATCTTGATGATGTCGCCTACGCCTGCGTAGCGACGGTGCGAGCCACCCAGAACCTTGATACACATTACGCGACGTGCACCGGAGTTGTCGGCGACGTTCAGCATAGTCTGTTCTTGGATCATTTTAGTGCTCCGCTAATGTCAACTACTACCTGAGACTCTAAAATCAGAGCCGTTAAAAAGCCCCATATCGAGGGCGCGGCATTATAACACCGCTTCTACAATATGGGTAGAAAAAATAAACGGCTCATCGCTGAGCCGTTTATTCGTATTGAGAATGCGTACTCTATTACAGAACCGCTTTCTCTACAACGCGAACCAGCGTCCAGGACTTAGTCTTGGACAGTGGACGGCATTCACGGATTTCAACCTTGTCGCCGATACCACATTCGTTGTTCTCGTCATGTACGTGCAGTTTGGTCGTACGTTTGATGAATTTACCGTAGATCGGGTGTTTCACAATACGTTCGATAGCTACAACGATGGATTTCTCCATTTTGTCGCTAACAACACGACCTTGCAGAGTACGGATTTTATCGGTCATTACGCACCCGCCTTCTGAGTCAGTAAAGTCTTAACGCGCGCAACATTGCGACGCACTTGCTTCAGCAGGTGAGTCTGTTGCAGCTGGCCACTTGCAGCCTGCATACGCAGGTTGAACTGCTCACGCAGCAGGTTCAGCAGCTCAGCGTTCAGCTCTTCAACGCTTTTTTCACGCAGCTCTTTTGCTTTCATTACATCACCGTCTTAGTTACAAAGGTGGTTTTGATAGGCAGTTTCGCTGCTGCCAGGCCGAAGGCTTCACGGGCCAGCTCTTCCGGAACGCCGTCCATTTCATAAAGGACTTTGCCCGGTTGGATCAAGGCAACCCAGTACTCCACGTTACCTTTACCTTTACCCATACGAACTTCCAGCGGCTTCTCGGTGATCGGTTTGTCCGGGAATACACGGATCCAGATCTTACCTTGACGCTTAACTGCACGGGTCATTGCACGACGTGCTGCTTCGATCTGACGTGCAGTCAGACGACCACGGCCAACAGCTTTCAGACCGAAAGTGCCGAAGCTAACATCCGTACCCTGCGCCAGACCACGGTTGCGGCCTTTGTGCACTTTACGGAATTTTGTACGCTTTGGTTGTAACATCAGCGACGCTCCTTATTTACGGCCTTTACGCTGCTGCTTTTTAGGTTGAGCAGCCGGTTTTTCCGGTTGTTCAACAGCAGCCATACCACCCAGGATCTCACCTTTGAAGATCCATACCTTAACGCCGATTACACCGTAAGTGGTGTGCGCTTCAGAGGTGTTGTAGTCGATGTCAGCACGCAGAGTGTGCAGCGGTACGCGACCTTCGCGGTACCATTCGGTACGTGCGATTTCCGCGCCGCCCAGACGGCCGCTAACTTCAACTTTGATACCCTTAGCGCCCAGACGCATTGCGTTCTGTACAGCACGCTTCATAGCACGACGGAACATAACACGACGTTCCAGCTGTGAAGTGATGCTGTCAGCAACCAATTTAGCGTCCAGTTCAGGCTTACGAACTTCAGCGATATTGATCTGTGCAGGAACGCCAGCGATATCCGCTACGACCTTGCGCAGTTTTTCTACGTCTTCGCCTTTCTTACCGATAACGATGCCAGGACGAGCAGTGTGAATGGTTACACGAATGCTCTTAGCTGGACGCTCGATAACGATACGAGATACAGACGCTTTAGCCAGTTCCTTAGTCAGGTACTGACGTACTTTAAAATCGCTGTCCAGGTTGTCAGCGAATTCTTTGGTGTTCGCAAACCAGGTAGAGTTCCATGGTTTTACAATACCCAGGCGAATACCATTAGGATGTACTTTCTGACCCATTGCTAGTCTCCAGAGTCTCAGCGATCGGACACAACCACAGTAATGTGGCTGGTGCGCTTCAGGATGCGATCTGCACGACCTTTCGCACGCGGCATAATGCGCTTCATGCTTGGGCCTTCATCTACGAAAATTTTCGCGACTTTCAGATCGTCGATGTCAGCGCCATCGTTGTGTTCAGCGTTAGCAATGGCAGATTCCAGTACTTTCTTGACCAATACCGCAGCTTTCTTGTTGGTATAGGTCAGGATGTCCAGGGCCTGCGACACTTTCTTACCGCGAATCAGGTCAGCAACAAGGCGAACCTTCTGAGCAGAAGAACGAGCATGGCGATGTTGAGCTAAAGTTTCCATCTCTTCCTCCTACCTTATTTCTTCTTCGCTTTTTTATCAGCAGCGTGGCCGCGATAAGTACGAGTCGGTGCGAATTCACCCAGTTTGTGACCAACCATTTCGTCGGTAACAAAGACTGGAACGTGCTGACGACCATTATGGACAGCGATGGTCAAACCGATCATGTTAGGAAAGATCGTTGAACGACGGGACCAAGTGCGCAGGGGCTTCTTGTCTCCGCTTTCCACCGCTTTCTCTACCTTCTTCAGCAAGTGCAGGTCAATAAAAGGACCTTTCTTGAGAGAACGTGGCATGGCTTATCCTCTAAAATTATTTGCTACGGCGACGTACGATAAATTTATCAGTACGCTTGTTGCTGCGGGTCTTCTTACCTTTGGTCTGAACGCCCCACGGAGTTACCGGGTGCTTACCAAAGTTACGACCTTCACCACCACCATGTGGGTGGTCTACTGGGTTCATCGCAGTACCGCGAACGGTAGGACGAACACCACGCCAGCGTGCAGCACCAGCTTTACCCAGAACGCGCAGCATATGCTCAGCATTGCCAACTTCGCCCAGAGTAGCGCGGCAATCTGCTTCGACTTTACGCATTTCACCAGAACGCAGACGCAGGGTGACATAAGCACCGTCACGAGCAACGATCTGAACGTAAGTACCCGCGGAACGCGCCAGCTGACCGCCTTTACCTGGTTTCATTTCTACGTTATGAACGGTAGAACCAACCGGGATATTGCGCATCGGCAGGGTGTTGCCTGCTTTGATTGCAGCATCAACGCCAGACTGAATCTGGTCGCCAGCTTTCAGGCCTTTAGGGGCCAGGATGTAACGGCGTTCACCGTCTTTGTACAGAACCAGCGCGATGTTCGCGGAACGGTTCGGATCGTACTCAAGACGTTCAACAACTGCTGGGATACCGTCTTTGTTGCGTTTGAAGTCAACAATACGATAAGCCTGCTTGTGGCCACCACCGATGTGACGAGTGGTGATACGGCCATTGTTGTTACGACCACCGGATTTGCTGTTTTTTTCCAGCAACGGAGCAAAAGGTTTGCCCTTGTGCAGCTCAGGGTTAACCACTTTAACTACGTGGCGACGACCCGGAGATGTCGGTTTACATTTAACAACTGCCATTGTATTACTCCTCCGACTTACTCAGCGCCGCCAACGAAGTCCAGGTTCTGGCCTTCTTTAAGGGTGACGTAAGCTTTTTTCCAGTCGCTACGACGACCGATACGCTGTCCGTGACGTTTAACTTTCCCTTTAACAACCAGGGTGTTAACGACTTCGACTTCGACTTCAAACAGTTTCTGCACAGCAGCTTTGATCTCTGCTTTGGTCGCGTCTTTAGCAACTTTGAGAACGATGGTGTTTGTTTTTTCCATCGCAGTAGACGCTTTTTCAGAAACGTGCGGTGCGCGAAGCACCTTCAGCAGACGTTCTTCACGAATCATGCCAGCATCTCCTCAACTTGCTTAACAGCATCAGCAGTCATTACGACTTTGTCGAAGGCGATCAGGCTAACCGGGTCGATACCAGTCGCATCGCGTACGTCAACCTTGTGCAGGTTACGTGCGGCCAGGAACAGGTTCTCGTCCAGCTCACCGGTGATGATCAGCACATCTTCCAGAGCCATGTCTTTCAGTTTCTGTGCCAGCAGCTTAGTTTTAGGCGCTTCTACAGAGAACTTCTCGACAACGATCAGACGATCCTGACGTACCAGTTCGGACAGAATGCTTTTCAGCGCGCCGCGGTACATCTTTTTGTTAACTTTTTGACTGTGGTCCTGTGGACGCGCAGCGAAGGTCACGCCACCTGAACGCCAGATCGGGCTCTTGATAGAACCTGAACGCGCACGGCCGGTACCTTTCTGGCGCCATGGCTTTTTGCCAGAACCAGTTACTTCAGCACGAGTCTTCTGAGCACGAGTACCCTGACGAGCACCAGCTGCATAAGCAACAACAACCTGGTGAACCAGCGCTTCGTTGAAATCACGACCGAAGGTAGTTTCGGAAACAGTCAGCGCGCTCTGCGCGTCTTTCAATACTAATTCCATTGCTATCCCCTTACGCCTTCACAGCTGGTTTAACGATCAGGTCGCTACCGGTAGCACCCGGAACAGCACCCTTAACCAGCAGCAGGTTGCGCTCAGCGTCAACACGTACTACGTCCAGGCTCTGAACGGTTACACGTTCGTTACCCAGCTGACCTGCCATTTTCTTGCCTTTGAACACTTTGCCCGGAGTCTGGTTCTGACCGATAGAACCCGGAACGCGGTGAGACAAGGAGTTACCGTGAGTAGCGTCCTGGGTACGGAAGTTCCAGCGCTTAACGGTACCAGCAAAACCTTTACCTTTAGAGGTACCGGTTACGTCAACTTTTTTAACGTCAGCAAACAGCTCAACGCTAATGTCTTGACCTACGGTGAACTCTTCGCCTTCAGCAAGACGGAATTCCCACAGACCACGGCCAGCTTCAACGCCAGCTTTAGCGAAGTGACCCGCTTCTGGTTTGGTTACACGGTTAGCTTTTTTAGCACCGGTGGTAACCTGAACAGCGCGGTAGCCATCGTTAGCCAGATCTTTAACCTGAGTAACGCGGTTTGCTTCAACTTCGATTACGGTTACTGGGATAGAAACGCCATCTTCAGTGAAGATGCGGGTCATTCCCACTTTTTTACCGACTAAACCAATCATTGTTTCAACCTCTCAATCGCTCGATGACCTGATTAACCCAGGCTGATCTGCACGTCTACACCGGCAGCCAGATCCAGACGCATCAGAGCATCAACGGTTTTCTCAGTTGGCTCAACGATGTCAACCAGACGCTTGTGAGTGCGGATTTCGTACTGATCACGCGCATCTTTGTTAACGTGCGGAGAGATCAGAACGGTAAAGCGCTCTTTGCGGGTCGGCAGCGGGATCGGACCACGGACTTGCGCACCAGTGCGCTTAGCAGTCTCGACGATTTCCGCGGTTGATTGATCGATCAGACGATGATCAAACGCTTTAAGGCGGATACGGATTCTTTGGTTCTGCATGAGACCAGAGCTCCAATTATTTTATAAACGAAAATGATTACTCCTCAAACCCATTACGATTGATGGGAGAGTGTAACCGTTCTTACGTAGCTCCCCGATTGGGAGCATTGTTGAGTAACAAAATTAGCTACTCCGGTTCAGATTGAACCCGCCGTCAACTACGACAAGCCCGCGCATTATACGTAAATCTGAGCAAGACGCAAGTGCCGTTTAGAAATTAAGCGCCAAAGACATGCGAAGCGTAGGGCATTCCATTATTTGCAGCAACCTGTCTGCTTTCATCTCTTTTTATGAACCCCTCACGCAATTCCTGTGTTCGGACGTTGCTGGCCTTGCATCATGAGAAGAGTATGCGCCAAACATCTTTGAGGCTTTGCGTATGCTGACTCCCCTCCCCTTTCTGCTCGTTTACTTCACACTCTCCGGTTTACTGGTACGTGAAGATATTCGTGCCGGCCTTCTCCCGGATAAATACCTCTGTCCCCTCTTATGGACCGGCCTGCTCTTCCAGCTTTGCCTTCATCCTGACTTTCTTTCGAACGCAGTGACTGGCGCGATGGCAGGGTATGTGAGCTTTGCGATTATCTACTGGGGCTACCGGCTTCTGACTGGACGTGAAGGGATGGGCTATGGCGACGTGAAATATCTTTCGGCACTGGGGGCGTGGCACGGTTGGCACATATTGCCCGCACTGGTGTTAACCGCCGCATTGGTGGCGCTTCTTTACCAGCTCATCCTCGCTTTACCGGCTCCTGATAAACAGGCATTAAAAAACCCACTGCCTTTTGGGCCATTTCTGGCGGCAGCGGGTTTAAGCGTTGGCTGGCAGACGCTGTTTAGTCAGCCACTTTAATCTGGGATTGAAGATAATTCTGCAAACCAATTTTACTGATGAGATCCAGCTCAGTTTCAAGCCAGTCAATGTGCCCTTCTTCATCGGCCAGAATCTGGATCATCATATCGCGGCTGACGTAGTCATGAACACTGTCCGCATAGGCAATGGCTTCGCGGAGATCTTTTGCGCCTTCAAGCTCGAGCCTGAGGTCGGACCGAAGCATCTCTTCAACATCTTCACCGATGCCGAGTTTGCCGAGATCCTGCAGGTTAGGAATGCCTTCAAGGAATAAAATACGCTCGATGTATTTATCGGCATGTTTCATCTCATCGATGGATTCGTGGTATTCAACATCGTTGAGGCGCATCAGGCCCCAGTTTTTGAACATTCTCGCATGGAGAAAATACTGATTGATCGCGACAAGCTCATTTCCCAATAATTTATTGAGATAACTTATGATTTTAACATCACCTTTCATTATATAGTCCCTCCGCTTCCACTCATTGAAGCGTAGATCGGGCTACAGGGATGTCAAAAAAAAGATGGGCGCTTACGCAATCTCTTTGTATTCCGGGATCTGCATCAATTCGTCCTGCATGATCTCACGTGCAGCACGTACACATTTACCGCATTGATTTCCCACTGGAACAAATTTGCGAAGCTGCTGGAAGGACTGTGGCTGAAACTGGCGAACGGCCTGACGTATTTTTTTGTCGCTTACACCATTACATAAACAAACGTACATAAAGACTCCCGTTCAAAATATGCGCAAAGTGTAAGTGAGAATGGTTATGATTACAATAGCACAAACACCCGTATACGGGGCGGGAGAGGACGAAAAATGCGAAAATTTGTGACAGACATATAACGGCAGAAAACAAAAAAGGACGCCGAAGCGTCCTTTTTTAATTCAGGGATAAGTAATTAGCCCAGAACTTTAGCAACAACGCCCGCGCCAACGGTACGGCCGCCTTCACGGATTGCGAAACGCAGACCGTCGTCCATCGCGATTGGGTGGATCAGCGTCACAACCATCTTGATGTTGTCGCCTGGCATTACCATCTCAACGCCTTCTGGCAGTTCGATGGTACCGGTCACGTCAGTTGTACGGAAGTAGAACTGTGGACGGTAGCCTTTGAAGAACGGAGTATGACGGCCGCCTTCGTCTTTGGACAGGATGTACACTTCAGATTCGAACTTGGTGTGTGGCTTGATTGAGCCTGGCTTAGCCAGTACCTGACCACGTTCGATTTCTTCACGTTTGATACCACGCAGCAGAACACCTACGTTCTCACCAGCACGGCCTTCGTCCAGCAGTTTGCGGAACATTTCAACGCCAGTACAGGTAGACTTAGCAGTCTCTTTGATACCAACGATTTCAACTTCTTCGCCAACTTTGATGATACCGCGCTCAACACGACCGGTAACAACGGTACCACGACCGGAGATGGAGAATACGTCTTCGATTGGCAGCAGGAACGGCTTGTCAATCGCACGCTCTGGTTCTGGGATGTAAGAATCCAGGAAGCCAGCCAGTTCGATGATTTTCTCTTCCCACTCTGCTTCGCCTTCCAGCGCTTTCAGCGCGGAACCACGAACGATTGGGGTGTCGTCGCCTGGGAAATCGTACTGAGACAGCAGTTCACGAACTTCCATCTCTACCAGTTCCAGCAGCTCTTCGTCATCAACCATGTCACATTTGTTCAGGAACACGATGATGTAAGGAACGCCTACCTGACGACCCAGCAGGATGTGCTCACGAGTCTGAGGCATAGGGCCGTCAGTCGCAGCAACAACCAGGATCGCGCCGTCCATCTGCGCAGCACCGGTGATCATGTTTTTAACATAGTCGGCGTGGCCTGGGCAGTCTACGTGTGCGTAGTGGCGAGTCGGGGTGTCATATTCAACGTGAGAAGTGTTGATGGTGATACCACGCGCTTTTTCTTCTGGTGCGTTATCGATCTGGTCGAATGCACGAGCAGCACCGCCGTAGGTTTTAGCCAGTACGGTAGTGATTGCAGCGGTCAGGGTAGTTTTACCATGGTCAACGTGGCCGATAGTACCAACGTTGACGTGCGGTTTTGTACGTTCAAATTTTTCTTTAGACACGGCTATATTCCTTACTATAGTGCTCTCCCCTTCGGAGAGAGCACGGGACTTAGGTTTTAATCCTGTGGATTACTTACCACGGGCTTCGATAACGGCCTGAGCAACGTTGTTAGGCGCATCATCATACTTCAGGAATTCCATGGTGTATGATGCACGACCTTTGGTCAGAGAACGCAGCTGAGTTGCATATCCGAACATTTCAGACAGCGGAACTTCAGCATGGATCTTAACGCCAGTTACTTCGGATTCCTGACCGCGCAGCATACCGCGACGACGGCTCAAGTCACCGATAACGTCACCGGTGTTCTCTTCAGGAGTCTCTACTTCAACCTTCATGATTGGCTCAAGCAGAACTGGTTTTGCTTTCTTAAAGCCTTCTTTAAAGGCAATAGACGCAGCCAGTTTAAACGCCAGTTCAGAGGAGTCAACGTCGTGGTAAGAACCGAAGTGCAGACGGACACCCATGTCAACAACCGGATAGCCAGCCAGAGGGCCCGCTTTCAGCTGTTCCTGGATACCTTTATCAACGGCTGGGATGTATTCGCCAGGAATTACACCACCTTTGATGTCGTTGATGAACTCGTAACCTTTAGGGTTAGAGCCCGGCTCCAGTGGGTACATGTCGATCACAACGTGACCGTACTGACCGCGCCCACCAGACTGCTTAGCGTGTTTACCTTCAACATCGGTAACTTTCGCACGAATCGCTTCGCGGTAAGCAACCTGAGGTTTACCCACGTTCGCTTCAACGTTGAATTCACGCTTCATACGGTCAACGATGATGTCCAGGTGCAGTTCACCCATACCAGCGATGATGGTCTGGTTAGATTCTTCATCAGTCCATACGCGGAATGATGGGTCTTCTTTCGCCAGACGGCCCAGAGCCAGACCCATTTTTTCCTGGTCAGCTTTGGTTTTTGGTTCAACCGCGATGGAGATTACCGGCTCAGGGAATTCCATACGCTCCAGAATGATCGGGTGATCCGGGTCACACAGGGTGTCACCAGTAGTCACGTCTTTCAGACCGATTGCTGCAGCGATGTCGCCCGCACGAACTTCTTTGATCTCTTCACGTTTGTTAGCGTGCATCTGAACGATACGGCCAAAACGTTCACGCGCCGTTTTCACGGAGTTCAGGATGGTGTCACCGGAGTTAACCACACCAGAGTAAACGCGGAAGAAGGTCAGGTTACCCACGAATGGGTCGGTAGCAATTTTGAACGCCAGTGCAGAGAACGGCTCTTCGTCGCTTGCGTGACGTTCAGCCGGAGTATCTTTACCGTCGTCCAGGATGCCGTTGATCGCAGGAACGTCAACCGGGGATGGCAGGTAATCAATTACCGCATCCAGCATCGCCTGAACACCTTTGTTCTTGAATGCAGAACCACAGGTTACCAGGATGATTTCGTTGTTCAGAACACGCTGACGCAGAGCTTTTTTGATCTCTTCTTCAGTCAGTTCTTCACCACCCAGGTATTTCTCCATCAGCTCTTCAGAAGCTTCAGCAGCGGATTCGATCAGGTTCTGGTGCCATTCGTCAGCCAGGTCCTGCATCTCAGCTGGGATATCTTCGTATTCGAAGGTAACGCCCTGGTCTGCATCGTTCCAGTTGATGGCTTTCATTTTCACCAGGTCGATAACGCCGGTGAAGCCTTCTTCAGCACCAATTGCCAGCTGCAGCGGAACAGGGTTCGCGCCCAGACGGGATTTGATCTGACCAACAACTTTCAGGAAGTTAGCACCCATACGGTCCATTTTGTTAACGAACGCGATGCGTGGAACTTTATATTTGTTCGCCTGACGCCATACGGTCTCAGACTGTGGCTGAACACCACCAACTGCGCAATAAACCATTACCGCGCCGTCAAGAACACGCATGGAACGTTCTACTTCGATGGTGAAGTCAACGTGCCCTGGGGTGTCGATGATGTTAACGCGATGCGGTTCGTACTGCTTAGCCATACCTGACCAGAATGCAGTAGTCGCTGCGGAGGTGATAGTAATACCACGCTCCTGCTCCTGTTCCATCCAGTCCATGGTGGCTGCGCCGTCATGAACTTCACCGATTTTATGGTTTACACCGGTGTAGAACAGAATACGTTCGGTAGTAGTGGTCTTACCGGCGTCGATGTGCGCACTGATACCAATGTTACGGTAACGTGCGATGGGTGTTGTACGAGCCATTTGATTCCTCGTTTGTTTCTTTAGGCGTTCAGTTAAGTAACCCAGGACGGGCAGCTTCGCTGAAGCGCCCGCCTGGTGACTAATACTCCGAAGGGATTACCAACGGTAGTGTGCGAACGCCTTGTTGGCTTCTGCCATACGGTGAACGTCTTCACGTTTCTTAACTGCAGTACCTTTGTTTTCTGCAGCATCAGAAAGTTCGTTCGCCAGACGCAGAGCCATGGATTTATCACCGCGTTTACGAGCAGCTTCAACGATCCAACGCATTGCCAGAGCATTACGACGAACCGGACGAACTTCAACTGGAACCTGATAAGTAGAACCACCAACGCGGCGAGACTTAACTTCTACAGTCGGGCGCACGTTGTCGAGAGCGACTTCGAAAGCTTCCAGTTCATTTTTACCAGAGCGCTGAGCCAGGGTCTCCAGCGCGCTGTATACGATTGCTTCTGCAGTAGATTTTTTACCATCTACCATCAGGATATTTACAAATTTTGCCAGCAGTTCTGATCCGAATTTCGGATCTGGAAGAATTTTACGCTGACCAATGACGCGACGACGTGGCATGGGAATACTCCGTTGTTAATTCAGGATTGTCCAAAACTCTACGAGTTTAGTTTGACATTAAGATAAATCAGTTTGGCCTTACTTAACGGAGAACCATTAAGCCTTAGGACGCTTCACGCCGTACTTGGAGCGAGCCTGCTTACGGTCTTTAACACCTGAGCAGTCCAGCGCACCACGAACGGTGTGGTAACGAACACCCGGAAGGTCTTTAACACGACCGCCACGGATCAGGATCACGGAGTGCTCCTGCAGGTTGTGACCTTCACCACCGATGTAGGAAGTCACTTCGAAACCGTTAGTCAAACGCACACGGCATACTTTACGCAGTGCGGAGTTTGGTTTTTTAGGAGTGGTGGTATATACACGAGTACATACGCCACGTTTCTGCGGGCAGGCTTCCAGTGCAGGCACGTTGCTTTTTGCAACTTTGCGCGCACGTGGTTTGCGTACCAGCTGGTTAACTGTTGCCATTAAATAGCTCCTGGTTTTAGCTTTTGCTTCGTAAACACGTAATAAAACGACCTCATACAATATGAGGACGCGAAATTTTAGGGCTACGTCGAAAAGGTGTCAAGAAATATACAGCGATCTCGGATCACCAGTTCATTTGACTGGCGTGTGTCACAGTAAGATTGACGAAATCAGTATAGCCAACCACGTCAATTTTGGCTGAAATTTGACCAGAAAGACCTCGCGCCTCAAGATCGTCTTTCAGCGCAGAGACGGATATGGGGGCATTGCTGAGAATTTCAACGAAACGACTCCCTTCAAGCGCAGCCAGTACGCCATCCTGAATCAGCAGCAGGTCATCACCTTCGCGCAGCATGCTCAGTAATGCGTCGATATCACAATGCCACGGTGAACGGCTCAGGGTATGGAGCATGTCAGCCTCAGAAATTCAGAACAGTGTCGTAATGGGAAAGTTGGTCGCGCAGCGCGTCGGCCGGGAGGAGTGTGACATCCAGCACGAAAGACGTCTTATCGCTCAGACCGCGCGCAGCCAGAGAATCAGCGCAGACAAAAAAGGTTTCAATGTCGTAAAGCGGCAGCACTTTAAAGGTCGCGATGTAATCCCGCGCCAGAATAGCCTTCGGCTGCTGGCCCGCCAGAAGCTGAAACACGCCATCCCCTAAAAAGAAGACACCGATGTCTTCGGTCAGCGCTGATGTTGCGAGCAACGCATCCAGCCCTTCTCTGCCGGACGCACTACCGTGCGGAGCAGATGAAAAAACAAACGCCACGCGTTTCATCAGAATTGCACCACTCTGTCGCAGGTTAACGCAGCCTGTGCCAGTGCGCCCAGACCGCTCAACGTAAACCCCGGCTGCAGGTTGGCCCCTGGCAAGCCAAGACGTTCAGCTTCGGTGGCATCGGTCACGCCGCGACGCAGGGCTGCCGCCACGCAGATATGCAGCGCAACCCCCCTTGTCTCGTTCAGCGTCTGCCAGGCGCGCACCAGATCAAATTCATCGCTGGCCGGTGAGGTAAACTGGTTGGCGTTATACACCCCTTCCCGATAAAAGAAGACGCTCACCAGCTCATGTCCGGCAGCCAGTAACGCATGCGCAAACTGCAGCGCGCTGCTGGCCTGCTGAGTACCATACGCCGGGCCTGTCACCATCAGCGAAAAACGCATTACTTGTCTTGCCCCTGGAAATCACCGCTTTTGAACTGGCGGATGTAGAGGTAGACCGTATGCTTGGAAATGTTCAGGCGATCGGCCACCTGGTTAATGGCGTCTTTGATGTCAAAAATCCCTTTCTCATAGAGATTCAGCACGATCTGACGATTCTTGGCGTTGTTCGATACGTTGCGATCGGCATTCACCTCTTCGATAGTGAACTCAAGCGTCTGCGTCACCAGATCTTCAACAGAGGAGGCAAAGTTAACTGAGGACCCAACGTCCGGCGTTTCAGGCGGTATGAAAGTGCTCATGATTTGCGAGAACGGCACATCAAGGTTCATGTTGATGCACAACAGACCGATCACGCGATGCTCGCGATTTCGAATCGCGATGGTTTCTGATTTCATCAGTACGCCGCTTTTGGCGCGGGTGAAATAACATTTGGAGACGCTGCTGTCCGCGCCGGTCATGTCATGCAGCATACGCAATGCAAGGTCGGTGATTGGCGAACCAATTTTACGGCCAGTATGCTCACCATTAGCAATGCGGATGGCGGAACACTTAAGATCTTGCAGGGAGTGCAATACGATTTCGCAGTGGGACCCAATGAGCATCGCTAACCCGTCCACTACCGCCTCGTAGGATTTCAGAATATCGAAGTCGGTCTGGTCGAAAGGACGTTGATCCAGTAAATCAAGTTCACTGGTTTCGTTGGTTAAAAGCGACCTGGACATGAAAAAAACACTCCTTTTCAGGAGCCTGTCGTTAGGTTTTCAGGGCAGGCTCATTATCTACACGGACAACTAAATTAATACAGCGTGCATAACGCTTTCCAGTGTTAATTATATCTGCCCCACAATAAAAAAAACCGCCGCCTTAAAGGCGGCGGTTTTCATTCCATTACTTCTTCGCGTCTGTCGCAGCTTTCTGTTCTGCCTGCGCTTCTGGTTTCGCATCAGCTTTCGGCGCTGGCTTGATATCCAGCAGCTCTACGTCAAAGACCAGGGTAGAGTTAGCAGGGATACCTGGAACGCCGGTTTTGCCATATGCCAGATCCGGTGGAATAACCAGTTTGATCTTGCCACCTTTCTTGATGTTTTTCAGACCTTCAGTCCAGCCTGGGATCACACCATCCAGACGGAAGGAGAGAGGCTCACCACGGGTGTAAGAGTTATCGAACTCTTTACCGTCGATCAGCGTACCTTTGTAGTTAACCACGACAGTATCGCTGTCTTTAGGCGCATCACCGGTACCTTCTTTCTCAACTTTGTACACCAGACCCGTAGAGGAGGTTTTCACGCCCTTCTCTTTAGCAAAGGTATCGCGGTAGGCTTTGCCTTTCGCTTCGTTGTCTTTTGCATCCGCTTCCATCTTAGTCTGAGCGGCACCTTTCACACGTGCTTCGAACGCCTGCAGAGTCTGTTCAATTTCCTGGTCAGACAGTTTGCTCTTATCTGCAAATGCGTCCTGAACGCCCGCGATCAGCTGAGCTTTGTCCAGTTTAATGCCCAGTTTCTCTTGTTCTTTCAGAGAGTTTTCCATGTAACGACCCAGAGATGCGCCAAGTGCGTAGGCGGATTTCTGGTCGTCATTTTTGAACGCCGCTTTGCTGTCTGCAGTTGCAGCAGGCTTCGCAGCAGTATCAGCAGCGAAGGACAGCGGCGCGTTCAGCGCAACAGCCATCGTCGTCGCCAGCAGCGTTACTTTAAACAGTGATTTCATCCATATCTCCAGGGCCTGGGGACTCTCACCCCAGCGTTAAACGTAAATGAGTTACGTACTATAAAACGTTGCGGAAGAAATCTACAGACAGACTCTCCCGATTCTCGCCACTTTTCAGACTATTTTTGTTTAAATAAGTTTCTTGCCAAGGGGATAGATACTGAACTTAAGGATAAACTCAGTTAAACTTCGCCGCCGCTGGCCGATTGTGGTTAATGAGATACAACGAGGTGAATGATGAAGGACACAATGTTAGAAGCGAGAATGGCTGAGCTGGAAAGCCGCCTGGCTTTTCAGGACATCACCATCGAAGAGCTAAACCAGACCGTGACCGCACATGAACTGGAAATGGCGAAACTGCGGGATCTCATGCGCCTGCTGACGGACAAACTGAAGGCCACACAGCCGTCACATATTGCCTCTCAGTCAGAAGAGACGCCACCACCTCATTATTGAGGCGTAAAAAAAGCGGGATTATTATCCCGCTTTTTTATTTTCCGCATAACGGAATTAGTGGCAACCGCAGCCGCCGTTACCGCAACCACCTTTACCGTGGTCGTGACCATGGTCGTGATCGTGGCCGTGACCACCACAGCAGCCGTCGTGGCCGTGATCGTGGTCATGGTCGTGACCGTGCGCACCGTGAACGTGGCCATGAGCCAGCTCTTCTTCGGTCGCTTCACGGATCGCAACAACTTCTACGTTGAATTTCAGGTTCTGGCCAGCCAGCATGTGGTTGCCGTCAACCACAACGTGGTCGTCTTCCACTTCAGTGATTTCAACAGGAACCGGACCCTGGTCAGTTTCCGCCAGGAAGCGCATGCCAACCTGCAGTTCGTCAACGCCCATGAACACGTCTTTAGGAACGCGCTGCACCAGGTTGTCGTCGTACTGACCGTAAGCGTCGTTCGCGCCAACAGCAACGTCGAATTTGTCGCCAACGTCGTGACCTTCCAGCGCGTTTTCCAGGCCGGAAATCAGGGAACCGTGACCATGCAGGTAGTCAAGCGGCGCACTCACCGGAGACTCATCAACCAACACACCGTCTTCTGTACGTACCTGATAGGCCAGGCTGACCACCAGGTCTTTTGCTACTTTCATGATATCTCCTGAGCAAGGGAAAATTGCTGGCGCAGATTGTAGCGGAAATCTGCACCCGTGTACCCTTTAGCTTAAAAAAACTCAGGGCATATCGCTAGTCCGGATGAAAAATCCCGATAACTTGCTCTTCTTTGCGAACATGATCGCGGGCTTCTTTATCCGCCTCGCGCATCTGATGACCGCACTTAACACACTCTACGACATCAATATTATTTTCCCGCCACATCGCCAGCGTATCTTGCGCCTGGCAGCTCGGGCATTTTGCGCCCGCAATAAAGCGTTTACGTACAGCCATCTTTCGTTACCCTTTATTCAAATTCATCCCAGCCATCGAGCTGGCGTCGTTCCTGTTGCATCTCTCGCTGGAAAATCTCTTCCAGCTCCCGACGCGCTTCCCGCACGCGGGAGATCTGCGCCGTATCAGAGTGTACCGGCATTAATTCGCGCAGCATTCGCATGTCCAGCCGGCGAAAATGCATCTGGGCCCGCTGAGCCTGATGAGGATGCATGCCCAGCGAAATCAGCGCTTTACGTCCCAACTCCAGCGCACTGGAAAATGTCTCACGGGAGAAGTGCTTCACACCTGCCTGCAGCAGTTCGTGCGCTTCAACACGTCCACGCGCACGCGCCAGAATATGCAGATGCGGGAAATGCTGCTGGCACAGTTCCACCAGCTTCATCGTATCTTCCGGATCGTTGCAGGTAATCACGATGGATTCTGCCGCTTCTGCTCCCGCTGAACGCAACAGTTCGAGCTGGGTCGCGTCGCCGTAGTAAACCTTGTAGCCGTATTTACGCATCAGGTTCACCGCGCTGATATCGCGCTCCAGCACCGTGATGCGCATTTTGTTCGCCATCAGCAGACGTCCAATCACCTGCCCAAAGCGGCCAAAGCCCACCACAATCACCTGCGGCTTATCATCCTCCACCCACGGCATCTCATCTTCATCCTCTGTCGGATTTAAACGCCGTGAGAGCAGCTTATCCACCAGCCTGATGAGCAGCGGGGTGGTCATCATCGACAGCGTGACCGTCACCAGCAACAGCGCCATCTGA
Organism: Enterobacter sp. SORGH_AS_0287; assembly: GCF_031453695.1. Classification (NCBI taxonomy): domain Bacteria; kingdom Pseudomonadati; phylum Pseudomonadota; class Gammaproteobacteria; order Enterobacterales; family Enterobacteriaceae; genus Enterobacter; species Enterobacter sp. SORGH_AS_0287. The sequence continues at coordinate 3,996,957 of NZ_JAVIZW010000001.1, read as the reverse complement.
TCGTCTTTAAACAGCTTCTGGGAGGAAGCGGTGGAGAACAGCACGAACGCGAACTCTCCGCCCTGACTTAAGACGCTGGCAAACTGCATGCGCTCGGAACTGCGCAGCCCGTATATCCGTGCCATGACGTACAGCACCAGCGTTTTTACCGCCACCAGCACAACGACGCTCATCACCACCCACAGCAGATGGGTATAGAGCACGCCCAGGTTGAGCGCCATTCCCACCGAAATAAAGAACAACCCTAACAGCAGCCCTTTAAACGGATCGATAGCCGTTTCCAGTTCGTGACGATATTCGCTTTCAGCAAGGAGCACCCCGGCGATAAACGTACCGAGCGCCATCGACAGCCCCAGCGCGTCCATAAACAATGCCGAGCCCAGCACCAGCAGCAGCGTCGCGGCAGTAAACACCTCGCGCACGCCAGAGGCGGCAATAAAACGAAACACCGGTCGCAGCAGGAAACGCCCGCCAATCAGCATGCCGGCGAAGGCCAGCACCTTCATGGAGATTTTGACCCAGTCAAAATGATCGTCACCGGAGCCTGCCAGTAACGGCACCAGTGCCAGCGCCGGGATCACGGCCAGGTCCTGAAACAGCAGTACCGAAAAGCCCAGCTGTCCTGCCTCGTTGCGGTTCATCCCTTTGTCACGCATTAACTGCAGCGCCATCGCTGTCGACGACATCGCAAGACCTATTCCGCCGATCACCGCCGCCTGCCACGAGAAGTTGGTCAGCATTAACAGCCCGGCCAGAATCGCGGCACTGAACAAGACCTGCGCCGCCCCCACGCCAAATATTGATCGCCGGAGCTGCCACAGTTTTGACGGGTTCAGTTCGAGGCCAATGATGAACATCAGGAACACTACGCCCAGTTCAGAGAAGTGGAGAATTTCATCCACATCGCTGATGAATCCCAGCCCCCAGGGGCCAATGGCGATCCCGGCCAGCAGGTAGCCCAGCACCGCGCCAATGCCCAGCCGGGCGGCCAGCGGAACCGCCACCACTGCGGCAAATAAAAACAGCACGCCGGCCAGGAGTAAATTCGATCCTTCCATTAGCGACCTCCCGCCGATATCGGTGATGCAAGCCAATCGCCATACGCTCTGGCGTGGCTCGCCAGCGCTTCAGGCTTCTGGCGACGCGCCCAGTAGACAATAATCGGGCTCATCCAGTGCATGCGGCACATCGCAGCCGTCAGCTCAAACGGCCGCAGGATATCACTCATGGGATAACGGTTAAGACCGTCGTGGCGGTAAGCGCTCTCTGGCTCACCGGTCGTAATGACACTGCGCCAGTACTTTCCCGCCAGCTGGTTGCCCCCCACCCCGCTGGAGAACCCCCGGCTCAGCACACGGTCCAGCCACTCTTTCAGCAGTGCCGGACAGCTGTAGGTATAAAGCGGATGCTGGAACACAATCACGTCATGCTGACGCAGCAGTTCCTGCTCGTAAGGAATATCAATAAAGAAATCAGGATAGTGCGCGTAGAGATCGTGCACCGTCACATTGCTGAGCTGAGTAGCCGGCTTAAGCAGAACCCGGTTTGCCACCGAGTCCTGAGATTCCGGATGGGCATACAGCAGCAGCACTTTCGCTGTCTGAGACATCACTCCCCTCCCGGTTCTGTTTCTGTTTTTGTGTATCGTCGTTGTTTTGGGCTACCATGGCGGCCCGGTGCGGAAAATGGCCCACACCTTACATTATCATAATGACAAATTAACATAGTCGGAACATACGGCGCTTCTATGATTGTTTTCTCCTCGTTACAAATTCGCCGCGGCGTGCGCGTCCTGCTGGATAACGCCTCCGCCACCATCAATCCCGGTCAAAAAGTGGGTCTGGTCGGCAAAAACGGCTGCGGAAAATCGACCCTGCTTGCGCTGCTGAAAAACGAGATTAGCGCTGACGGCGGTAACTTTACCTATCCGGGTAACTGGCAGCTTGCCTGGGTAAATCAGGAGACGCCTGCCCTGAGCGAACCCGCTCTCGACTATGTTATCGACGGCGATCGTGAATACCGTAAGCTGGAAGCTGAACTGAACGCCGCCAACGAGCGAAATGACGGTCATGCTATCGCCACCGTCCACGGTAAGCTGGACGCCATCGACGCATGGACCATTCGCTCCCGCGCCTCCAGCCTGCTGCACGGTCTGGGTTTCAGCAACGAACAGCTTGAACGCCCCGTCAGCGACTTCTCCGGCGGCTGGCGTATGCGCCTTAACCTGGCGCAGGCACTGATTTGCCGTTCCGACCTGCTGCTGCTTGATGAACCCACTAACCACCTCGATCTCGATGCGGTTATTTGGCTGGAGAAGTGGCTCAAGAGCTATCAGGGCACTCTGATTCTGATCTCCCACGACCGCGACTTCCTCGACCCGGTGGTGGATAAAATCATTCATATCGAACAGCAAAGCCTGTTTGAATACACCGGCAACTACAGCTCATTCGAGCGCCAGCGCGCGACGCGCCTTGCTCAACAGCAGGCGATGTACGAAAGCCAGCAGCAGCGCGTGGCGCATCTGCAAAGCTTTGTTGACCGCTTCAAGGCAAAAGCGTCTAAAGCCAAGCAGGCCCAGAGCCGCATCAAGATGCTGGAACGCATGGAGATGATCGCCCCGGCGCACGTCGATAACCCGTTCCACTTCAGTTTTCGCGAGCCCGAGAGCCTGCCGAACCCACTGCTGAAGATGGAAAAGGTGAGCGCTGGCTACGGCGATCGCATTATTCTCGACTCCATCAAGCTCAACCTGGTGCCGGGTTCACGTATTGGTCTGCTGGGGCGTAACGGCGCCGGTAAATCGACGCTGATAAAACTGCTGGCGGGCGAGCTTAACCCGGTCAGCGGCGAGATCGGCCTGGCAAAAGGCATTAAGCTTGGCTACTTCGCCCAGCATCAGCTGGAATTCTTACGCGCGGATGAATCGCCCATCCAACACCTCGCGCGACTGGCGCCGCAGGAGATGGAGCAGAAGCTGCGCGATTACCTTGGCGGCTTTGGCTTCCAGGGCGATAAAGTCACCGAAAACACCGAACGTTTCTCCGGCGGCGAAAAAGCGCGTCTGGTGCTGGCGCTCATCGTCTGGCAACGCCCGAACCTGCTGCTGCTCGATGAACCTACAAACCACCTCGATCTCGACATGCGTCAGGCGCTGACCGAAGCGTTAATTGAGTTTGAAGGCGCGCTGGTTGTCGTCTCGCACGATCGTCACCTGATCCGCTCCACAACGGACGATCTCTATTTAGTGCACGATGGCAAAGTCGAGCCGTTCGATGGCGATCTGGAAGACTATCAGCAGTGGCTAACGGACGTGCAGAAGCAGGAAAACCAGCCGGACGACTCGTCGAAAGATAACGCCAACAGCGCCCAGGCGCGTAAAGACCAGAAGCGCCGTGAAGCGGAACTGCGTACTCAAACCCAGCCGCTGCGTAAAGAGATTGCCCGTCTCGAAAAGGAGATGGAGAAACTTAACGCTCTGCTGGCTACCGTTGAAGAGAAGCTGGGCGACAGCGGTCTGTATGACCAGAGCCGTAAGGCGGAACTGACCGACTGCCTGCAGACACAGGCGAAGACGAAATCCAGCCTCGAAGCATGCGAGATGGCGTGGCTGGACGCCCAGGAACAGCTGGAAGCCATGCTGCAGGCCGACTAAATCCCCGGGAGGGTTATGAGTTTCGATATCACGAGCGACATTACATTTCGTAAACTCAGCATCTTCATGACCTTTATGGAGAAGGGCAATATCGCCCGTACCGCCGAAGCGCTTGGCCTGAGCGGCGTTAGCGTGCACCGCGCGCTGCATACTCTCGAAGAAAATGTGCGCTGCCCGCTCTTTACGCATAAAGGTCGCAATCTCATTGCGCTGCCTTCGGCCTGGACGCTGCTGGAATATTGTCAGGAAGTGATGCAGGTAATGGCGCGCGGGCTGGAAGAAGCGCGCAAAACGGCCGGCGTTGGCCAGGGACGACTGCGCGTCGGCACGCTCTACTCGCTGACGCTGGAAACCGTGCCACGCCTGATTATGGGGATGAAACTGCGCCGTCCGGACCTGGAGATGGACCTGACGATGGGCTCTAACGAGACCCTGTTGCGTATGCTGGACGACGGTTTGCTCGACGCCATCCTCATCTCTATTTCCGAAAGCGATATCGACCGCAACAGTCTGGAAGTGCTCCCCCTGTTCCATGACGACATTTTTCTTGCCGCACCGGCCTCTGCCACGCTGAACACCAGCGGGCCTGCCGACTTACGTGATTACAAAGACCAGAAGTTTGTCGCGCTGTCGGAAGGGTTTGCCACCTACGCCGGGTTTCAGGAGGCGTTTCATATTGCCGGTTTCGAACCGGAAATCGTCACCCGCGTAAATGACATTTTCTCGATGCTGAGTCTGGTGCAGGCGGGCGTGGGCTTTACGCTCATGCCAGGCAGAATGAAGAAAGTGTATGAGAACTCAGTACAGCTACTGAAGCTGGCCCAGCCGTATCAGATGCAGCAGTTGATTGCCATTGTGTTTGCCCGCAACCGCGAGCAAGACCCCAGCCTGCGGGCACTGGCAGCCGAAGGGCGAATGTATGCCCGCAGTATCGCCATCGACCCTGCGCAGACCCTACCGCTGTAGCCGCTTAGCCAGGTGTACCGCCACGTCAACACCACTGCGCTCCAGCGAAACTGATTCCCCTTCCCAGGCCGCCTGACGCGTCAGGCAGGTCAGTACTCCGCCAGGTGGCATTTCAATCGCCAGCCGAGCTTCACGCTCGTTGGCAGAAATCACCGCTTCCTGCCAGCGCACCGTGCGCGCCATATTCATCGCCAGATCGTCCGCGATTTTCTCAGGCGTCCAGAGCACGCGTCCTGTGCTGCCGCTCAGGTAAGCACAGCGCGGGCGTGTGAGCGTGACGGATGTGAATGCCTCCACCAGCTTGTGCGCCGGCTCCGCCAACAGCTCGCAATGGGAAGGCACGCTGACGGTCAGCCGATGCGCCTTATTAGCCCCTTTTGCCAGCGCGCGTTTCGCCACCTGCGCCATCCCCTCATCGGTGCCGGCGATCACAATCTGCGTTTCCGCGTTCAGATTGGCGATATACGTTCCGGTGCCTTCCAGCAACGCTTCAACCTGAGGCAGGGTCAGACCCATTATCGCGGTCAGGCCATAACCGTGCGGATAGGCTTGCTCCATGAGATCGCCACGCAGCGCGACCAGCTTCAGCGCGTCGGCAAATTCCAGCGCACCGGCAATGACCGCGGCCGGATACGCGCCAATAGACAGACCGCTGACGATATCCGGTGCCACGCCGCGTTGTTCAAGCTCACGCGCCCAGGCAACACCGGCAATTAACAACGAAAGCTGAACGGCTCGCGTGTGGGTTAACGCTGCCGCGGTATCCAGCGTATCGACTTCGCCACCCAATACCTCGCGGGCCTGCTCCAGCGTCGTGCCAGGCAGGTTTTGCAGCATACCGACATGCTGGGTGCCCTGCCCTGGAAAGGTAAACAGTATTTTCATCACTCCTCCCTGTGCCACGGGTCCGCCACCAGGCGCGGCCCACGGCGGGTCTTCAGCAACGTTTTGCCGTCGCGCAGCCACTCCGTCAGCGCAAAGCCGCCTTCAGGGGTGTCGACCTGGGTGTCTGCCCGACATAACGCGCGGCTGAGCTGTGACGCCCAGACACGAAAAGCGTCAGCCGACAGAGGCTGAGGGGCTCGCACCAGCAGATCGAGATCGCTGTCGGCATGAATGACCGGGATACCGGTCGCCAGGGCGTAGCCCGTGCTGCCCGTAATTCCCCACGTCCACGGCCATGACTGCTGAGAAAGTTGCAACGCCACCTGAACCGGTGGCTGAGTCACAAACGGTGAACGCAGAAGATCGGCGGTCACGCTCAACGCCTCGGGTGAGACCACCCGCACGACGTTGCCTGGCTTCACCCAACCGGCCGCCCGCTGGTCGCGGCGTAAACCGCGTACGCCAACGGGAATACGGCCAGCATTATCAACATCACGCCGCACGACCACCGGTAAACCGGTATGCCATACCGCATCCACCCAGTCGTCAGTGATGCCTTCCAGCGCGTCACGCGCGTTAAGCCAGATGAGGTCGTGAGGGCGTAATGTTGTGGTCATAATTACATTCCTGAAGTCAGCGAGATAAACAGTGGCAGCGACAGGATACACAGTACCGAGCTTAACAGCAGCACCGCTTCCGCATCCGGAGACTGCACGCCAAAGCGGTTACCGAACACCACGCCGAAGAAACCGGCAGAGAGCGCAATCATAAGGATAGCGGTGATCGCCACGGAGCCGTGCAGACCGAAGATCAGAACGATACCCCAGGCAATCGCAGGCTGGATCAGCAGCTTGGCTACGGTTGAGGTAATCACCATGGTGTTGATCTGCAGCTTACGCGCAGAAAGGATCACCCCGGTCAGGAACAGCGCGGCAGCCGTTGCAGAAAGGCCCAGTGGCTTAATGGCGGCCAGAACAAGTTCAGGCATTTTGATGCCGATAGCAGACAAAATCACACCCAGCAGGGGACCCATCACAATCGGTTTTTTAATCGAACGCCACATCAGCACCGGCAGCATCGAGAGCGTTGAACCGGAGTTATTGCCTTCGGCACGCGCTTTTTCACGTTCCAGAATCAGCAGGCAGAACGGCGTCATCAGTACCGAACCACAGGCAATAGAGACCGCCACGGACAGTGAGGTTGAAGAGCTCTCACCCAGCACGCTGCCCAGAATCGGCAAGCCAAGCGCGGCATAGTTTGGCAGCGCAACCGTCAGCGTAAGCACGGCGGCATCCTGCGGGGATTTTTTAAAGACGCTGGTCGCGAGGAAGTAAATGGCCGCGTAGGTTATCCACATCGCCAGGGTCAGCACCAGAATCAGCGGTGACTGGGCTACGATGCCGGTCCACGGGGTTTGCACCGTAGCGCTGAACAGCGCGGCAGGCAAAGCAAAATCCATGACGAAGATATTAAGCAGGGAGACATTTTTGTTATCGACCATCTTTGCCTTACCGGCCCAGAATCCCAGCAGCATGATGACGAAAATCGGTGCAAGAGCATGAACAATTACGTAAGTCATAATTCACCTGTAGTAAAAAAGTTTAAGCACTGGCGCGATGATTATTATTTTCAGGATGCAGGTTCCCGCGCGGACGTAACGGTTACGTCCGCGGGGAGTGCATCTGGCAGGTCTCTTTTTACTTACCAGCTTGCCCGCATGCGTTCGCGTACGAGGGCAGAGCTGCGGCGATTGTCAGCACCGAGACGGTTTTTCAGGGTGTTGTCCTGACGAGCGTCATGGATGGCCTGTTGCAGCGTGGTTTTCACCTGCGTCAGATCGTTTTCAGAAGGGGCATCCGGGTTGCTGATGTCCAGCAGGTTGGAAAGCAGCCCCAGTGTGGCGTAGTTGCTGATGTCATAGGCCATTGGCGGGATCGTTGCCGCCAGTTTTTCCAGCGCGTCCACGGTACGTAGCGTAATACGCGCCGCAGACTCTTTACCCATGGCATGGATCAGCACGCCTTTATCGTTAAAGGCAATCAGGCGGTTTGCCTGGTACCCGTGCGCCAGAAACGCGCCGGACATCGCTTTACCAACGATAAGCCCAATCACCGGATGGCCGGCCAGACGCGCGTTAGCATAGGCCGCCGCCGCGCCGGCCAACGCCTGGTGAATACCAAATGCCTCTTCACGACGGCCATAGGCCTGGCTTGGCACGTCAATCACCGCCACGATCGGGCGCTTCACGGCGCTGTTGGCATCGGCGGCAACGGTTTCGCTCACCACTTTTGCCAGCGTCCAGCCTTCCAGCAGACCGACTTCCCCTTTCGCCGCGCGCGGGAAGTGGTTGTTGGCATCCGGTACCACGGCAACAAAACGTACCGTTTCACCGTTAAGTTCACCATCGGCCGCCTGTACGGACGGGCATAACCCTTCCAGGCGTCTGGCGTTCGGCGCGAGCGTTTGCAGCCAGAGTTCGCCACGGCTTACTGAGTTAGTCATCATTTCACCTCCCGGGCAAAGAGCGCTTTAATCTGTTCGGCATCGGCCTGTTTGCGGGTGTCGAAATTCGTCAGACGGTTCAGGTAATCGTCATAGTTATCGGTGCGATGTTTTGCAGGCACGCCTTTGGCAATCGCGTCGTTCATCGCCGCTTTCACCGCATTCACGCCATCGCCAACCAGTGCATCTACCAGGCCGCTTTCATAGCGGACTTCGCCACCGGTCATGCTCCAGATAAACGGACGGTCGCGGGAGTCATACTCTTCAATCCCCGCTTCCTGCTCGATAACCTGAGGACCATTCAGACCGAGACGCGCTTCGCGGGTGACAATCAGGTAGCTGCACAGTGCAGCAGCGATAGACATCCCACCGAAGCAGCCCACGGTCCCGGCCACAATCCCGACCACCGGGGTGTAACGGCGCAGGTCAACAATTGCTGCATGAATATCGGCAATGGCCGCCAGGCCCAGGTTGGCTTCCTGCAGACGCACGCCGCCGGTTTCGAGACACAGTACCGCCTGCGTCGGGATCCCGTTGCGGTTATCTTCTGCCGCCAGCTCCAGCGCGGCCGCCATTTTGGCGCCGGACACTTCGCCCATGCTGCCGCCCTGGAACGCACCTTCGATCGCCACCACTACCGCAGGCTGACCGTTGAGGGTGCCTTTGGCGACCACCATGCCGTCATCGGCCTGAGGAACGATGCCCTGCGGCCCCAGCCACGGGGAGATAATGCCTTCAAAAGGATCCAGCAGTTCGCGATAGCTCCCGTCGTCCAGCAATGCCTGCGCACGCTGGCGAGCTTTTAATTCAATAAAACTCCGATCATCACGCATGGCTCACCCCTTCAAAAACCTGTTCGATACGAATGCGTGCCACCCCCGGCGTCGCGCCAAAGTCGTGGATCGTCAGTTTTCCTGCAGGCAGGCTGCTGACAGTGTGCAGGCGGTTGAACAACGCCTCCCAGCGACCGCGGCTGTTGTCGACGGACGTGGTGATATCAATGGTTAACGTCTGGCCCGGTTCGGCGGCAAACAGCACCTCCATATCCCCGGAACCAACAACCCCTGCGAGCGCTTTGCCGCTTAACGCGCGGCTCGCTGGCATGGTTAATGTGATTTTTTCCATAACATCCTCTTAATGCTTTGAATAAGGCGTTTCGATGCGATCGAGAAACAGCGTGGCGGCAAGCAGGTCGGCTGCTCCGCCCGGTGAGGCATTGAGTGCCAGCATGTGACGGTCTAATCTCGCCAGCGCCATCTGGCCTGCGGATGTCGCGCATCCTCCGGCGCTCAGCACCGCACGCGCACCGTTCTGCATGGCCTCCAGCCCCGCCATCCCGGCGCGCGACAGCACGCAGGTGTCGGTAAGCGACGTCATGATGGCCATCAGCGCATCGAGCCTTGCGTACGTTTCGCTGCTGCCGTTAAGACGGCTCAGACGAAGCTGCGGCAGAGCACGCTGCATCACGTGTGGAAATGCCTGCTGAGCCTCTTCACGTGCGCCCGGAACCCGGTAGCGGCGCGTGGCGCGTAGCCCTTTGCTGAACACTTTCGGTGCCGCGTCATCGGGCAGTTTCGCCAGCTGTGCCGCGGTATTCGCTACCGCCTGCGCGCTGGCATCGCCACCGAGCATCGCCACGGCACTGACCAGCAGCCCCAGCGCCCAAATCGCGCCGCGGTGGGTATTTACACCGTCGGTAGCCGCCATCATCTGCTGCTCACCTTCACGGCCGAGCCGCCCTATGGTTTGCCTGAGCGCAATATCCGCCGGACGCTGCCAGCTGTGTTGCGCCAGCGCCTGAAACGTGGGGGTCAGGCTGCGCGCGGAACGCTCCATCAACGCGAGCGACAGATCGTGGTGCGCGCCGTTCCCCCGACTGTCCACCAGACCAGGTTTCGGGCTTAACTGTGCTTCGTCAATCAGACACTGCGTGGCGGTTCGCGCCAGCCATTCGGCACCGCCTTCAACCTGAATCTGGGGCAGAAGTTTCATTACCAGCTCCGGAATTTCGCAGGTGGGTTGTAAAGACCGCCAGACCATTCAACCAGGTCTGACACGCTGCCTGCTGCCAGCAGAGAACGGGTGGCATCGGTGCGGCGAATCCCCATATCTTCCGGGTAAACCACTTTGCCGCTCTGGCGCAACTGCGCCACACGTTTGGCATCGACGCCCAGACCGATATCGGTGATCCCCGCGACGGCCGCAACCATCGCCCGGCGCTCTTCAAGACTTTCTGCGCGATAGAGGTAAGCAATCCCCTCTTCCGTCAGCACATGTGTCACGTCGTCGCCGTAGATCATGACCGGAGCCAGAGGCATCCCGGACGCTTTCGCAACGTCAACAGCATCGAGTTTTTCCACAAAGGTCGGTTTCACGCCTGCCTGGAAGGTTTCCACCATCTGGACGACGAGTTTTTTACCGCGCTGCATCGGATCAGGTTCGGTGATCATGTTCAGCCAGGCCGGGGTGGCATGACGACGACCATGCGGGTCATGGCCCATGTTTGGCGCACCGCCGAAACCAGAGAGACGACCACGGGTCACGGTTGAGGAGTTGGCATACCCGTCAACCTGCAGGGTTGAGCCGATGAACATATCAACGGCGTACTGGCCTGCCAGCTGACAGAAGGCGCGGTTGGAACGCATAGAGCCGTCGGCACCGGTAAAGAAGATATCCGGACGTGCACGAATGTACTCTTCCATCCCCAGCTCACCGCCGAAGCAGTGCACGCTTTCCACCCAGCCGCTTTCAATCGCCGGGATCAGGGTTGGGTGCGGGTTAAGGGTCCAGTGTTTACAGATTTTGCCTTTCAGGCCGAGCTGTTCACCGTAGGTCGGCAGCAGCAGTTCAATCGCCGCGGTATTGAAACCAATCCCGTGGTTCAGGGATTGCACCTGATGTTCCGCATAAATGCCCTTAATGGCCATCATCGCCATCAGGATATGTTCCTGTTTGATGAGACGCGGGTCGCGGGTAAACAGCGGTTCGATAAAGAACGGTTTGTCGGCCACCACCACGAAGTCAATCCAGGAGCCGGGAATATCAACGCGCGGCAGGTCGCATTCGTCGTCCACCAGCTCATTCACCTGTGCGATGACAATGCCGTCATGGAATGCAGCCGCTTCCACCAGCGCGGGGGTATCTTCGGTGCTTGCGCCGGTATAAAGATTACCTTTTCGGTCCGCTTTAAAGCCGGCAATCAGCGCCACGTTTGGCGAGAGATCCACGTATAGACGTGAATAGAGTTCTATGTAGGTATGGATAGCGCCAATTTCGAGCTGACCATCTTCCAGCAGCTGCGAGATGCGCAGGCTCTGGGTACCGGAGAAGGAGAAGTCCAGCTTGCGGGCGATACCTTTCTCAAAGATATCCAGATGCTCGCTACGGCCCACGCTTGGCATAATCATGTGCAGGTCATGCACGATTTGCGGGTTCACTTCAGCCAGCGAGCGTGAAAGGAAATCGGCCTGCTTCTGGTTATTACCTTCCAGAACGACTTTGTCGCCAGGCGCGATCAGTTTTTCCAGCATGGCGACAAGATCGCCGGTTGGCAGTACCTTGCCCTGCACCGGTACGGAGGCCAGACGACGCGCTTTCTCGGTGCGTCGTGTGTTCCATTGCCGGGTGGGTGTTTGCCCAGATAACATTATTAACCTCCTGATTCAGCACATCATTCTGATTTGCTTAACGTTGAGTAAAGTGTGCGCTGTGGCGAGGAAGCCATCAATTAAGCGCAGGGCGGAATCATTAGCCTGAGAGTAATAATCAAGGTAAATATTTGTGATCGAGATCAGTTCATGTTTCGGAAAACCAGGCTAAACGGGGTACAATTCGGAAAGAACAGAAAATAACTGACAAGAATTAGCATCGCCGTTATGAGCCAAATCATTCCATCAGACTTCGACATCATCGCCGAAGACAGCACCGAGTTCGTGCCCATGCGCGGCGTGGCCAATTGCCATCTGCAGACCATGCTGCCGCGACTTATCCGCCGTAAGGTTCAGTTTACGCCGCACTGGCAACGGCTGGACTTACCGGACGGTGACTTTCTGGACCTGGCATGGAGTGAAGAGCCAGAACAGGCGCGCCACAAGCCGCGTCTGGTGGTTTTTCACGGTCTGGAAGGCAGTCTGCACAGCCCCTATGCACACGGGCTCATCCAGGCAGCCAAAGCGCGGGGCTGGCTCGGCGTGGTGATGCACTTTCGCGGCTGTAGCGGCGAACCGAATCGCCAGAAGCGCATCTATCACTCGGGTGAAACCGAAGACGGCACCTGGTTTTTACACTGGTTACGGGAAAACTTTGGTACCGTCCCGACAGCGGCCGTGGGCTACTCGCTGGGCGGCAATATGCTGGCCTGCCTGCTGGCAAAAGAGGGCGACACCGTGCCGCTGGATGCGGCCGTCATTGTCTCCGCGCCCTTTATGCTGGAGCAGTGCAGCTACCATATGGAGAAAGGCTTTTCCCGGGTCTATCAGCGTTACCTGCTCAACCTGCTGAAAGCCAACGCGGCGCGCAAGCTGAAGGCCTATCCGGATACGCTGCCGGTGAGCCTGCGTCAGTTGAAAAAGGTCCGTCGCATCCGCGAATTCGACGATCTGATCACCGCCAAAATTCACGGTTTTGCCGATGCGATTGACTACTATCGTCAGTGCAGCGCCATGCCGCTGCTCAGCAAGATCACGCAACCGACGCTTATCATTCATGCCAAAGATGATCCGTTTATGGATCATCACTCTATCCCCGCGCAGGAATTTTTGCCTGCCAACGTTCACTACCAGCTGACAGAGCATGGTGGTCACGTGGGGTTCATCGGTGGAACGTTGCGCCGCCCGAAAATGTGGCTGGAGTCGCGTATTCCTGACTGGCTTACCCCTTATCTGGACGGTGCAAAATGATTATTCCGTGGCAGGATCTCTCCCCCGAAACGCTCGATAATCTGATTGAAAGCTTTGTCTTGCGCGAAGGTACCGATTATGGTGAACATGAACGTTCGCTTGAGCAAAAGGTCAACGATGTGAAGCGCCAGCTCAAAAGCGGCGACGTGGTGCTGGTATGGTCTGAACTGCATGAGACGGTCAATATCATGCCCCGCAACGCGTTTCATGGCTGATCTTTAAACCTTTCCAGTCAGGGAGTTGCTATGTCTGCCAGACATCCGGTTATTGCCGTTACGGGTTCGAGTGGTGCGGGAACCACCACGACCAGCCTCGCTTTTCGTAAGATTTTCGCCCAACTGAATCTCCGTGCGGCGGAGGTCGAAGGCGATAGCTTTCACCGCTACACGCGCCCGGAGATGGATATGGCTATCCGCAAGGCGCGCGATCTGGGTAAACACATCAGCTACTTCGGCCCGGAGGCCAATGACTTCGGCCTGCTGGAGCAAACCTTTCAGGAGTACGGCCAGAGCGGCAAGGGGCAGTCACGCAAATATCTGCACACCTACGATGAAGCCGTTCCCTGGAACCAGGTGCCCGGTACCTTTACCCCCTGGCAACCGCTGCCGGAACCAACCGACGTCCTGTTTTACGAAGGGTTGCACGGTGGCGTGGTGACGCCGCAGCATGACGTGGCGCGTCACGTGGATCTGCTGGTTGGCGTGGTGCCCATCGTGAACCTTGAATGGATCCAGAAGCTGACGCGTGACATCAGCGAGCGCGGCCATTCACGCGAGGCGGTGATGGATTCCGTCGTGCGCTCCATGGAAGACTACATTACTTACCTGACGCCGCAGTTCTCCCGCACGCATATCAACTTCCAGCGCGTACCGACAGTGGACACCTCTAACCCGTTCGCGGCCAAAAGTATCCCGTCGCTGGATGAGAGCTTTGTGGTTATCCATTTCCGCAATCTCGACGGCATTGATTACCCCTGGCTGCTGGCGATGCTGCAGGGCTCGTTTATTTCGCACATGAATACGTTAGTGGTTCCGGGCGGAAAAATGGGGCTGGCAATGGAATTAATTATGATGCCGCTGGTGCAGCGGTTGATAGAAGGGAAGAAAATCGCCTGATGATTTCCCTCTCCGCGTGGGAGAGGGCTTCGGTGAGGGCATCGGGGTGAACGATGCCCCCCAATATCAGGCGTCGATCACTTCATACGAATGCGTAATTTTTACCGCTTTCTCGAGCATTAAGGCGACCGAGCAGTATTTCTCCGCTGAAAGATCGACCGCGCGTGAGACCGCCGCGTCTTTCAGTTCTTTCCCGCTGACGATGAAATGCAGGTTAATGTGGGTGAACAGGCGTGGTGCCTCTTCGCGGCGTTCTGAGGTGAGTTTTACTTCGCAGTCGGTCACATCGTGCCGGCCTTTTTGCAGGATCGACACCACATCAATTGCGCTGCATCCACCTGCGGCCATCAGCACCATTTCCATTGGGCTTGGTGCTTTATCGCCGGAGTTACCATCCATCAAAATCTGGTGTCCTGAAGCGGACTCGCCCAGGAACGTTAAACCTTCAACCCATTTCACACGCGCTTGCATATTCACTCACTCCAACGTTGCATTTTTGGTGACAGATTACGCGTGCGTTACATTTCTCGCAATGGAAGGCGACCTGCGTCATGCTGAAGCGAGACACCAGGAGACACGCGGCGAAAGCTATGCTAAAACACTCAGGATGCTACAGTAATACATTGACGTTACACATGTATGCAGAGGACATCAAACTTTACTGGCTGCGAAACGTTACGATAGCCGACTTCCCAGGGTATGGGTAAGAATTCGATTGCAACCCCAGAGTCCGGATGCATCTTATGACTCTGGTGACAGCTTATAACAGAGGATAACAGCGCATGGTGCTTGGCAAACCGCAAACAGACCCGACTCTCGAATGGTTCTTGTCTCATTGCCACATTCATAAGTACCCATCGAAGAGCACGCTGATTCACCAGGGTGAAAAAGCGGAAACGTTGTATTACATCGTCAAAGGCTCGGTGGCAGTGCTGATCAAAGATGAAGAAGGGAAAGAGATGATCCTTTCTTATCTGAACCAGGGCGATTTCATCGGTGAACTGGGCCTGTTTGAAGAAGGCCAGGAACGTAGCGCCTGGGTTCGTGCAAAGACAGCATGTGAAGTGGCTGAAATTTCCTACAAGAAATTCCGTCAGTTGATTCAGGTTAACCCTGACATCCTGATGCGTCTTTCTTCGCAGATGGCGCGCCGTCTGCAGGTGACATCTGAGAAAGTGGGTAACCTCGCCTTCCTGGACGTGACCGGCCGTATCGCTCAGACCCTGCTGAATCTGGCGAAACAACCCGATGCGATGACTCACCCTGATGGCATGCAAATTAAAATTACCCGTCAGGAAATCGGTCAGATTGTCGGTTGCTCCCGTGAAACAGTGGGCCGTATTCTGAAAATGCTGGAAGATCAGAACCTGATCTCCGCACACGGTAAAACCATCGTGGTTTACGGAACGCGTTAATTCCGCTAAAACGGCGTGCCATCGCAAGGTGTCAAGCCGTTTTTGTCTCTATTCCCCATGTGGCGCAGGCTGATTTATCACCCGGAAGTTAACTACGCACTGCGACAAACGCTGGTGTTGTGCCTTCCTGTGGCCGTGGGCCTGATTCTGGGCCATCTTCAGCAAGGTCTGCTCTTCTCTCTCGTTCCCGCCTGCTGCAACATTGCCGGTCTGGATACACCGCATAAGCGCTTTTTCAAACGGCTGATCGTGGGCGGCTCGCTGTTTGCGGGTTGTAGCCTCGCCGTGCAGCTTTTGCTGGCCCGCGATATCCCGCTGCCGCTGATCCTCACCGTCCTGGCGATGACCCTGGGCGTAACCGCTGAAATCAGCTCACTGCACGCGCGTTTGCTTCCCGCGTCGCTGATTGCCGCCATCTTCACGCTGAGCCTTGCGGGCAACATGCCGGTGTGGGAGCCGCTGCTGATCTACGCCCTCGGTACGCTGTGGTACGGGCTGTTTAACTGGTTTTGGTTCTGGCTGTGGCGGGAACAGCCGCTGCGGGAATCCCTGAGCCTGCTCTACGTGCAGCTGGCGGATTACTGTGAAGCCAAATACACCTTGCTCACCCAGCATACCGATCCAGAAAAATCACTGCCGCCGCTGCTGACGCGTCAGCAAAAGGTGGTGGACCTGATAAGCCAGTGTTATCAGCAGCTGCATATGCTCGCCGCCAATAAGAACCACGAATATAAGCGGCTGCTGCGCGTCTTCCAGGTGGGGCTGGACTTACAGGAGCATATCTCCGTGAGCCTGCACCAGCCGCAGGAGGTGCAAAAACTGGTCGAGCGCAGCCATGCCGAAGCGGTGATCCGCTGGAACGCGCAAACCGTCTCCGCGCGCCTTCGGGTGCTGGCTGACGATATTCTGTATCACCGCTACCCCACGCGCTTTAACATGGACAAACAGCTCGGCGCGCTGGAGAAGATTGCCCGTCAGCATGAAGACAACCCAGTGGGTCAGTTTGCCGCCTGGCACTTCAGCCGTATCGCCCGCGTGTTACGAACCCAGCGTCCGCTTTATCCGCGCGACCTGATGGCCGACAAACAAAAACGCCTGCCGCTGCTGCCGGCGCTCAGAAGCTACCTCTCCCTTAAATCATCTGCCCTGCGCAACGCCGCGCGAATTAGCGTGATGCTGAGCATTGCCAGCCTGATGGGCATGGCGCTGCATCTGCCCAAACCGTACTGGATTTTAATGACCATCCTGTTTGTCACCCAGAACGGCTATGGCGCGACGCGGGTGCGCATTCTGCACCGGGCAGGCGGAACGATGGCGGGGCTGATCATTGCGGGCGTTACGCTGCACTTTCACGTGCCGGAAGGCTATACGCTGGCAGGGATGCTGGTGATCACGATGGTGAGCTACCTGATCATCCGCAAAAACTACGGCTGGGCGATGGTGGGCTTTACGGTAACGGCGGTGTATACCCTGCAGTTGCTCACGCTCAACGGCGAGCAGTTTATTATCGCCAGGCTGGTCGATACCCTGATCGGCTGCCTGATTGCCTTTGGCGGCATGGTCTGGCTGTGGCCTCAGTGGCAAAGCGGGCTGCTCAGACAGAACGCCCATGATGCGCTGGAGGCCGACCAGCAGGCCATTCGCCTGATCCTGAGTGACGACGACCCGCAGCCCTCTCCGCTGGCGTATCAGCGGATGAAGGTCAACCAGGCGCATAACGCCCTGTTTAACTCGCTGAATCAGGCCATGCAGGAGCCCGGCTTTAACTCGCACTATCTGGCGGACATGAAGCTCTGGGTGACGCACAGCCAGTTTATCGTTGAGCATATCAACGCCATGACCACGCTGGCGCGGGAACATACGATGCTGACGCCCGATCTGGCGCAGCGCTACCTGCAGTCGTGTGAGATTGCCCTGCAGCGGTGTCAGCAGCGACTCGAGTATGACGCGCCTGGCGAGTCAGGGGATTCGAACATTCTGGAGGCGCCAGAGACGCTCACCCACGGGCCAATGAGCACCCTGGAGCAGCATCTGCAGCGCGTTCTCGGGCATCTGAACACCATGCACACCATTTCGTCGGTAGCATGGCGTCAGCGCCCTCACCACGGGATATGGTTAACCCGTCGCTTAACGCGAACGGAGTCTTAAGCGTTTACGATCTTCGCGACCGCCGCGGCAAAACGGTTTAACCCGTCTTCAATGTTCTGATTTTCGACCACCAGCGACGGCGCAAAGCGCATCACGTCCGGTCCGGCATTGAGCACCATCACCCCTTCATGGGCGGCGGCGTGCAGGAAATCGCGCGCGCGGCCTTTGTACTGTGGCTTCAGCTCCGCGCCGATCAGTAACCCCATCCCGCGGATCTCGCTGAAGACGTCATACTGGTCATCAATCTGCTGCAAATGCTTCACGAAAAGCTCACGCTTCGCGTTGACGCCGCTCAGAACCTCAGGGGTGTTGATAATGTCGAACGCGGCACCCGCGACGGCACTCGCCAGCGGGTTGCCGCCGTATGTGGAGCCGTGGGAACCCACGTGGAACGCGGAGGCAATCTCCTGCGTCGTTAATACCGCACTGACCGGGAAGCCGCCGCCGAGCGCTTTGGCGCTGGTCAGAATATCCGGCGTCACGCCGTAATGCATGTAGGCAAACAGGGAGCCGGTACGGCCCATCCCGCACTGCACTTCATCAAATACCAGCAGCGCCTGATGCTCATCGCACAGGTCGCGCAGCCCTTTCAGGAACTCAGGCGTGGCAGCCGTTACGCCGCCTTCTCCCTGGATCGGCTCCACCACCACCGCACAGGTGTGATCATCCATTACCGCTTTTACCGCATGGAGATCGTTAAACGGCACATGGATAATATCGGCCGGTTTTGGTCCAAAACCGTCGGAATACTTTGGCTGTCCGCCGACGGAAACGGTAAACAGCGAGCGACCGTGGAAGGCGTTGTGGAAAGCAATGATTTTGGTTTTGTACGGGCTGTGGCGCGTGGAGGCATAGTAGCGCGCCAGTTTGAAGGCGGTTTCGTTCGCTTCGGTACCGGAGTTCATAAACAGCACGCGTTCGGCGAAAGTCGCGCTGATTAACTTGCGGCCCAGACGCAGCGCCGGTTCGTTGGTAAAGACGTTGCTGGTATGCCACAGGGTTTCCCCCTGGGTTTTCAGCGCCTCCACCAGCGCAGGATGGCAATGACCCAGCGCCGTCACCGCAATCCCACCGGCGAAATCAACATACTCTTTCCCCTGCTGATCCCAGACTCGGCTGCCTTTCCCTTTTACCGGGATAAACTCAGCCGGTGCATAAATCGGCAGAATGACTTCATCGAATGTCGCGCGGGTAATTGCAGATTGTTCAGTTGCCATGTCATGACCATCCATTCTATGTCACAGTGATTGTGAAAATATAATCACAAAATATGCATAAAAAATCACAGCAAGGCAACCACTATTCAACGATTGAGGAAATTTGCCAGCAGCTGGTGTCCCTGCTCGCTGAGGATACTCTCCGGGTGGAATTGCACCCCTTCGAGGTCCCATTCACGATGTCGGATCCCCATGATCTCCCGGGTATCGCTCCAGGCGGTAATCTCAAAGCATTCCGGCAGCGTTGACGGGTCAATGACCAGCGAATGGTAGCGCGTCACGGTAAGCGGATTATTAAGTCCCGTAAACACGCCCGTGCCGGTATGGGTCACCGGCGCGGTTTTGCCATGCATCACTTTGGCGGCGCGCACAATGGTGGCACCAAACACCTGCCCAATAGCCTGATGGCCCAGGCAGACGCCAAGAATGGGCAACTTACCGGCGTAGTGATGAATGACATCCAGCGAAATGCCCGATTCCGACGGCGTGCAGGGCCCCGGCGAGATAACGATTTTCTGCGGGGCAAGCGCGTCGATTTCGGCCAGGCTGATGTCGTCGTTGCGGCGGACCACCACCTCTGCACCCAGTTCACAAAAATACTGGTAAAGGTTCCAGGTGAAGGAATCGTAGTTATCAATCAGCAGAATCATGGCGGCTCCAGAAAAACGTGCCGCCCTATTCTACTCAGTTTCCCGCGCTTCGCTCACTACTTTGGCAAAGATGGCGTTCAGGGCCGTTAAATCGCCCATTGCGCCACTCTGGTTGGCCGCTGCCCATTTGCCCGGGTCGATATCTTTCCAGCTCAGCTGATAGCCTGCATGGATGGCGAGCTGTTCGAAGAAGATCCGCTGAGCGATACCGTTGCCAATCCGGAAGGGATGGAGCACGTTGATCTCACAGTAGTAGTGACTCAGGCGGGCCACAAACTCCTCTTTCTGCAGACCGTTGAGATACCCCTCTTCCTCGAGATCCTGCATCAGGACATTGCCCTCTTTCTCGATGTAGGCGAAGTGGCAGAAGCGGGTGTCGCCCTGATAAATATCGATTTCGCGGATATCGCCCGCCCAGTCAAAAATATCCTGATAAAGGTGGCGGTGGATTGCACAGAGATGCGGCAACCCCGGCGCCGACGGGCCTAAGCCGAGCGTCGCCACCCGCAGCGCGGTGATCTCATAGGATGCCTTTGCAAGACGGTCAGCCTGACGGATATTCAGACGGTTACGCATCACATTCAGACCCGGGTAGAGATACGGGTCACGATCGTCACCGATTTTATCGCTCATAGTGCCTCCTGAGTTCTTCAAGACGGCTTTGCGCATCCTGGGCGTTTAGCGTAACGAGCGGGCTATCAACCCCCTCAAGGCGGCGGCTGGCCTGGAAATTACTGTTTCGCTGCTGCTCCCAGAGACGGGATTTTTGCTTATCGGTGAGTTTTTTCACTTAACGCCTCCCTGAAGATGTCCGTGTGCCACAAGTATAAGCAGCAAAACGCGCTTTCGCAGGGAGGGGAGCGAAACACGGGCGAGAAGCGCCCGTGTCAAAGAAGGTTACGGCAGAACTTTTGCAGAGAGGATCACAACCGGTTTTGTCGGCACATTCTGGTATGGGCCAACGTCATGGGACTGCACCTGAGAAATCTTGTCAGCCACATCCATCCCTTTCACCACTTTACCGAAGACCGCGTAACCGAAGTCGCGCTGGCCGTGGTCGAGGAAGGCGTTATCCGCCACGTTGATAAAGAACTGGCTGGTGGCGCTGTCTTTATCTGCCGTACGCGCCATAGAGATGGTACCGCGGGTGTTGCGCAGGCCGTTATCCGCTTCGTTTTTAATCGGTGCGTTAGGCTGCTTTTGCTGCATTTGCTCGTTAAAACCACCGCCCTGCACCATAAAGCCCGGGATCACACGGTGGAATGTGGTGCCGTTATAGAAACCGTTATTCACGTAGTCGAGGAAGTTTTTCACAGAAACCGGAGCTTTCTGGCTATTCAGTTCCAGCTCAATATTCCCGGCGGAGGTGGTCAGCAGAACGTGAGGGTCTCCTTTGGCTGCCAGCGCAGCAGGGGAAACGGCAGAAAGAGCAAACACAGCTGCGACAGCCGCCAGCGTTGATTTGAGCATGAGAATTCCTTAACAAAGCGCAGTATAAAAAGCGAATGGCTTGATTCTAAAGAGCAGTATGAACGGAGACCAGCCTTTTACCTAATTTTACGAAATTGAAACAGTTGTAACCACGCAAACGATTGGTTATGACGCCTATTAATGTGATCTGAATCACATAAAAACCTGCAATAGCGATCGAATTTCTCTTAAAAGATATGAATGGATCACTTTAATGTCTAAAATCTGCCCGCTCTCAGCGCCCCTCGGGCGCTTTTCTTTTCCTGAACAGGCCAGACATGACTAACAGCAATCGTATCAAGCTCACATGGATCAGCTTCTTCTCCTACGCCCTGACCGGCGCGTTGGTGATCGTCACCGGGATGGTGATGGGTAATATCGCAGACTACTTCCAGCTGCCCGTTTCCAGCATGAGTAACACCTTTACCTTCCTCAACGCCGGGATCCTGATCTCCATTTTCCTGAATGCCTGGCTGATGGAAATTGTTCCACTGAAAACGCAGCTGCGTTTTGGTTTCGTGCTGATGGTCGCCGCGGTAGCGGGTTTAATGGTGAGCCACAGCATCGCCCTGTTCTCTGCCGCCATGTTTGTGCTGGGTCTGGTGAGCGGTATCACGATGTCCATCGGTACGTTCCTGATTACCCATATGTATGAAGGTCGTCAGCGTGGCGCACGTCTGCTGTTTACCGACTCCTTCTTCAGCATGGCGGGGATGATTTTCCCGATGGTAGCGGCCGTTCTGCTGGCACGCAGCATTGAGTGGTACTGGGTTTATGCCTGTATCGGTCTGGTCTACGTGGCAATCTTTATTCTGACCTTCGGCTGTGAATTCCCGGTTCTGGGCAAAAAAGCGCAATCCACGGACGAGCCGGTCGCGAAAGAGAAATGGGGTATCGGCGTACTGTTCCTCTCCGTTGCCGCACTGTGCTACATCCTCGGTCAGCTGGGCTTTATCTCCTGGGTACCGGAATACGCCAAAGGCCTGGGCATGAGCCTGAACGACGCGGGTAAACTGGTGAGCGATTTCTGGATGTCTTACATGTTCGGCATGTGGGCGTTTAGCTTCATCCTGCGCTTCTTCGACCTGCAGCGCATTCTGACCGTGCTGGCGGGCATGGCAACCGTGCTGATGTACCTGTTCATTAACGGTTCACCGGAGCATATGCCGTGGTTCATCCTGACCCTGGGCTTCTTCTCCAGCGCGATTTACACCTCTATCATTACGCTGGGCTCTCTGCAGACCAAAGTGGCGTCACCGAAACTGGTGAACTTCGTGCTGACCTGCGGCACCATCGGCACCATGTTGACCTTCGTGGTCACCGGCCCGATCGTCGCCCACAGCGGCCCACTGGCCGCGCTGCATACCGCTAACGGTTTGTACGCGGTGGTGTTTGTGATGTGCCTGGTTCTGGGCTTTGTGACCCGCCACCGCCAGCATAATACGGCAGCGGCGTCCCACTGATCCCCTACGCCCCTTTGCGCTCAGCGAAGGGGCTGTTTTTCGTGAAGATGTGCTCTTCCGCAACGTCGTCCATTTTGATCCACGTCTGCGCAAGCTGCGTCGTGGCAATCACTCGCCCCTCCCGAATCGACCAGCGCGCCGGCACCTGGCAGCGCACCGCCTCAAACCCGCTCTCCGCAGGCAGCACGATCAGGTTAGCCAGATTTCCCGTTTCGATACCGTAATCCGTCAGGCCGAAGGTTCGGGCGCTGTTGTGGGTTATCAGGTTCAAACCGTTGTCGATTTGCGAATACCCCATCATCTGACACACATGCAGCCCCATATGCAGTACCTGCAGCATATTGCCGGTGCCAAGCGGGTACCACGGGTCGAAGACATCATCATGCCCGAAACAGACGTTGATCCCCGCCTCCAGCAGCTCCTTCACTCGGGTAATCCCGCGTCGTTTGGGATAATCGTCAAAGCGTCCCTGTAAATGGATATTCACCAGTGGATTGGCGACAAAGTTGATGCCTGACATCTTCAGCAGGCGGAAAAGCCGCGAGGTGTATGCCCCGTTATAGGAGTGCATCGCCGTGGTATGGCTGGCCGTGACCCGCGGACCCATCCCTGATTCATAAGCCAGGGTGGCCACCGTTTCCAGAAATCGGGACTGCTCATCGTCAATTTCATCGCAGTGGATATCCAGCGGACGGTCATATTTCTTCGCCAGTTCAAAGGCAATGTGCAGCGATTGCACGCCATACTCGCGGGTGAATTCAAAATGCGGGATTGCCCCGACCACATCGGCGCCCAGCTTCAACGCCTCCTCAAGCAGCGCCGCGCCGTCCGGGTAAGAAAGGATGCCTTCCTGCGGGAACGCCACGATTTGCAGCGTGATCCACGGCGCAACTTCCTGCTTCACCTCCAGCATGGCCTTCAGGGCGGTGAGCGTCGGGTCAGAGACGTCCACGTGGGTGCGCACAAACTGAATACCGTTGGCAATTTGCCCTTTCAGCGTCTTCCAGGCGCGCGCTTTTACATCCTCATGGCTAAGCAGTGCCTTACGCTCCGCCCAGCGCTCAATGCCTTCAAACAGCGTACCGGACTGGTTCCAGCTCGGCTCACCTGCCGTCTGGGTGGTATCAAGGTGGATATGCGGTTCAATAAACGGGGGGATGGCAAGGCCGCCACGCGCGTTTAAGATTCTTACGTTTTCGTCTTCGGTATCGCCCATCGGCGTAATGCCACCAAAACGGCCTTGCTCAATGGCGATTTGCCACAGCCCTTCGCGACCCGGTAAGCGAACATTCTGGATAAGCCCAAGCGGTGTTGTAGACATGCCTTTCCCCTGAAAAACGCGGCTGAAATTTGGGAGTACGCATTTTTGACAACGCGCCCCTTAATTTGTACACAAAATCGGCGACCTCGAAAAGCCAGCGATTTCCACAACTTATAAAAATCCTGACAAATCAGTCATATACCACCTAAGGAGTAGGCGAAGGCGTATTTGATTTGCATCAATAAGTGCCCCTGCTGAATCGTTAAGGTAGGCAGTAATAGAAAAGAAATCGAGGCAAAAATGAGCAAAGTCAGACTCGCTATCATCGGTAACGGCATGGTCGGCCACCGCTTTATTGAGGATCTTCTCGATAAAGCCGATGCTAACCAGTTCGATATTACCGTGTTCTGTGAAGAACCCCGCAAGGCGTACGACCGTGTGCACTTGTCTTCCTACTTCTCCCATCATACCGCTGAAGAGCTCTCTCTGGTGCGCGATGGTTTCTACGAGAAGCATGGCGTGAAAGTGCTGGTGGGCGAACGCGCTATCACCATCAACCGTCAGGAAAAAGTGATTCACTCCAGCGCCGGACGAACGGTTTTTTACGACAAGCTGATCATGGCGACTGGCTCGTACCCGTGGATCCCGCCGATCAAAGGCTCGGAAACGCAGGATTGCTTCGTTTATCGTACCATCGAAGATCTCAATGCGATCGAATCATGTGCACGCCGCAGTAAACGTGGCGCCGTGGTCGGGGGGGGGCTGCTGGGTCTGGAAGCCGCCGGTGCGCTGAAAAACCTCGGTGTTGAAACCCACGTCATCGAATTTGCCCCGATGCTGATGGCAGAGCAGCTTGACCACATGGGTGGTGACCAGTTGCGCCGTAAAATCGAAAGCATGGGCGTGAAGGTTCACACCAGCAAAAATACCAAAGAGATTGTGCAGGAAGGCACCGAAGCGCGGAAAACCATGCGCTTTGCCGATGGCAGCGAACTGGAAGTGGACTTTATCGTCTTCTCTACCGGTATTCGCCCACGCGACAAGCTGGCCACCCAGTGCGGTCTGGCCGTCGCTCAGCGCGGCGGGATCATGATTAACGATACCTGCCAGACCTCCGACCCGGATATCTACGCCATCGGCGAATGCGCCAGCTGGAACAACCGCGTGTACGGTCTGGTCGCGCCTGGCTACAAAATGGCGCAGGTTGCCGTTGACCATATTCTCGGCAACCAGAACGCCTTCGAAGGGGCTGACCTGAGCGCCAAGCTGAAACTGCTGGGCGTAGACGTAGGCGGTATTGGCGATGCGCATGGCCGCACGCCGGGCGCACGCAGCTATGTTTACCTCGATGAAAGCAAAGAGGTGTACAAACGTCTTATCGTCAGTCAGGACAACAAAACCCTGCTCGGCGCGGTGCTGGTGGGCGATACCAGCGACTACGGTAACCTGCTCCAGCTGGTCTTGAACGCCATCGAACTGCCGGAAAACCCGGACGCGCTGATCCTTCCGGCGCATGCGTCCAGCGGTAAGCCGTCCATCGGCGTGGATAAACTGCCCGACAGCGCGCAGATTTGCTCCTGTTTCGATGTGACCAAAGGCATGCTGATTTCGGCCATCAATAAAGGCTGCCATACCGTCGCGGCCCTAAAGGCAGAAACCAAAGCCGGTACCGGCTGCGGTGGGTGTATCCCGTTGGTCACACAGGTTCTGAACACAGAACTGGCGAAACAGGGTATCGAAGTCAACAATAACCTGTGCGAGCATTTCGCTTACTCTCGCCAGGAGCTGTACCACCTGATCCGCGTGGAAGGCATCAAATCCTTCGACGAACTGCTGGCGAAACACGGCCAGGGCTATGGCTGTGAAGTGTGTAAACCTACCGTGGGTTCCCTGCTGGCCTCCTGCTGGAACGAGTACGTTCTCAAACCAGAGCACACGCCGCTGCAGGATACCAACGATAACTTCCTGGCGAACATTCAGAAAGACGGGACTTACTCCGTCATCCCACGCTCCGCCGGTGGCGAAATCACCCCGGAAGGGCTGGTCGCCGTTGGCCGTATCGCGCGTGAATTTAACCTGTATACCAAAATCACCGGCTCTCAGCGTATCGGCCTGTTTGGTGCGCAGAAAGATGACCTGCCTGAAATCTGGCGTCAGCTGATTGACGCGGGATTCGAAACCGGCCACGCCTACGCGAAAGCGCTGCGTATGGCAAAAACCTGTGTGGGCAGCACCTGGTGCCGCTACGGCGTAGGCGACAGCGTCGGCTTCGGTGTGGAGCTGGAGAACCGCTACAAAGGCATCCGTACACCGCACAAAATGAAGTTTGGCGTCTCCGGCTGTACCCGCGAATGTGCGGAAGCGCAGGGTAAAGATGTGGGTATCATCGCCACCGAGAAAGGCTGGAACCTGTACGTCTGTGGTAACGGCGGCATGAAACCACGCCATGCAGACCTGCTGGCGGCAGACCTCGACCGCGATACGCTGATTCAGTATCTCGACCGCTTTATGATGTTCTACATCCGTACCGCCGATAAGCTGACCCGTACCGCGTCCTGGCTCGATAACCTGGAAGGCGGCATCGAGTACCTGAAATCGGTCATCATTGACGACAAACTGGGCCTGAACGACCATCTGGAAGCGGAAATGGCGCGCCTGCGCGAGGCGGTGATCTGCGAGTGGACTGAAACCGTCAACACCCCGGCGACGCAGACTCGCTTCAGACACTTTATCAACAGCACCCAGCGCGACCCGAATGTGCAGGTTGTGGCAGAACGCGAGCAGCATCGTCCGGCGACACCTTATGAACGTATTCCGGTGACTCTGGTGGAGGAAAACGCATGAGCCAGTGGGTAAACATCTGCAACATTAACGACATTCTGCCTGCCACCGGGGTCTGTGCCCTGCTGGGTAACGAGCAGGTCGCGATATTCCGCCCTCGCCATGATGAACAGGTTTTTGCCATCAGCAATATCGACCCGTTCTTTGAGGCCAGCGTCCTGTCCCGGGGATTAATCGCAGAGCATCAGGGTGAACTCTGGGTTGCCAGCCCGTTGAAGAAACAGCGTTTTCGTTTACGCGACGGGTATTGCATGGAAGATGAGCATTATTCCGTGAAGCCCTACGATGTCCGCGTGAAGGACGGTAAGGTGCAGCTGAAAGGCTAATCTCTCGCCTTTTCAATATGAAAAGCTTATGACCCCTTATGGGTAACGGCAGGAAAAACCGTATGTTCTGTACGATTCCTGCTGTTATCCTGACCTCAATTTCTTACCCCCTCCTTGAATGCTGTGAGGTAATGTCGTGGACCACCTGCCGATTTTCTGTCAATTACGCCATCGCGACTGTCTGCTTGTAGGCGGCGGCGATGTGGCTGAACGCAAAGCGCGCTTGCTGTTAGAAGCAGGAGCCCGACTCACCGTTAACGCCCTGGCTTTTGCCCCGCAGTTTGAGGCCTGGGAAAAAGAAGGGATGCTCACGCTGGTGCAGGGGGGGTTTAATGAATCCCTGCTTGATACCTGCTGGCTGACCATTGCCGCCACGGATGACGATGAAGTGAATCAGCGCGTCAGCGACGCCTGTGAAGCGCGCCGCATCTTCTGTAACGTGGTGGATGCCCCGAAGGAGGCCAGCTTTATCATGCCGTCGATCATTGACCGTTCGCCGCTGATGATTGCGGTATCGTCCGGCGGCCGCTCTCCCGTTCTGGCCCGCCTGCTGCGGGAAAAACTGGAAGCCATCCTGCCGCAGCATCTTGGCCAGATTGCCCACTATGCCGGGCAGCTGCGTTCCCGGGTTAAGCAAACCTTCGCGACCGTGGGTGAACGCCGCCGCTTCTGGGAAAAATTCTTTGTGAATGACAGGCTGGCCCAGTCGCTGGCGAATCAGGATCATAAAGCGGTGGAAGAGACGACGGCGCAGTTGCTCTGCGAGCCGCTGGATCATCGTGGTGAAGTGGTGCTGGTGGGTGCCGGCCCGGGCGATGCCGGTTTGCTGACGCTGAAAGGGCTGCAGCAGATCCAGCAGGCGGATATTGTGGTTTATGACCGTCTGGTCTCCGATGAGATAATGAACCTGGTCCGCCGCGATGCTGACCGCGTATTTGTCGGTAAACGTGCCGGGTACCACTGTGTGCCGCAGGAGGAGATTAACCAGATCCTGCTGCGCGAAGCGCAAAAAGGAAAACGCGTGGTGCGCCTCAAGGGTGGCGACCCGTTTATCTTTGGTCGCGGCGGTGAAGAGCTGGAAACGTTGTGCAACGCGGGTATTCCGTTTTCCGTGGTGCCGGGCATCACGGCAGCCTCCGGTTGCTCAGCTTACTCGGGCATTCCGCTGACCCACCGTGACTATGCCCAGAGCGTACGCCTGGTGACGGGACACCTGAAAACCGGCAGTGAGCTGGACTGGCATAACCTGGCCGCCGAAAAACAGACGCTGGTGTTCTATATGGGGTTAAAACCAGGCCGCGACCATTCAGGCCAAACTGCTGGAGCACGGCATGGAAGAGGATATGTCCGTCGCGCTGGTGGAAAACGGTACGTCCATTAAGCAGCGCGTGGTGAACGGCGTGCTGACGCAGTTAGGTGAGCTGGCACAGCAGGTTGAAAGCCCGGCGCTGATTATTGTCGGACGCGTGGTGGAGCTGCGCGATAAACTGAACTGGTTCTCGAATCACTAACGCATATTCCCCCTTCCCGGAGTAGTCCTTATGCGGACTACTCCCCTCTTACCGCTTCCGATAACATACCGCCCGCGAAATGGAATTTTTCCATTTATTCCCTCACGTTAGATCCAATTTTCGTTTTTTCAGACAAGGAATGCGTATGTTTAAACTGGCAAAAGCCGCCGTTCTGGTAGGCATGTTATCGACTCTGACCGCCTGCACCGGTCACGTTCAAAATACCAAAAATAATTGCAGCTATGATTACCTGCTGCACCCGGCAATTTCCATTTCGAAGATCATCGGTGGCTGCGGCCCGGCCGCACAGCAGTAAGCGTTTTCAGGCGTAAAAAAAACCGGGAATGTCCCGGTTTTTTGTCTGGCTCAGCGCGTTTTTTGTCGGGGAGCGCTCATGCTTACCCGACAAAACAGGGTTACGGTTTACCCACAAACCCAATCGCCTGGTACACCGCTTTAAGGGTTTCAGACGCGCGGGCACTGGCTTTTTCCGCGCCCTCTTTCATCACTTTCTGCAGGAAAGCTTCGTCGTTACGGTAGCGGTGATAACGCTCCTGCAGCTCGGTCAGCATGCCGGAAACAGCATCCGCCACTTCCCCTTTCAGGTGACCATACATCTTGCCTTCGAAGTGTTGTTCCAGCTCAGGAATGCTCTGGCCCGTCACACCGGAGAGGATATCCAGCAGGTTGGAGACGCCCGCTTTGTTCTGCACGTCGTAACGCACAACAGGTGGCTCATCGGAGTCGGTCACCGCACGCTTGAGCTTTTTAACCACCGATTTCGGGTCTTCCAGCAGGCCGATAACGTTGTTGCGGTTATCGTCAGACTTGGACATCTTCTTGGTTGGCTCCAGCAGCGACATCACGCGTGCGCCGGATTTCGGAATGAACGGCTCAGGCACTTTGAACACGTCGCCGTACAGCGCGTTAAAGCGCTGGGCGATATCGCGGCTCAGTTCCAGATGCTGTTTCTGATCTTCGCCAACCGGCACCTGGTTGGTCTGGTACAGCAGAATGTCTGCTGCCATCAGTACCGGGTAATCAAACAGACCGGCGTTGATGTTTTCTGAGTAGCGCGCGGATTTATCCTTGAACTGCGTCATGCGGCTCAGTTCGCCGAAGTAGGTGTAGCAGTTCAGCGCCCAGCCCAGCTGCGCATGCTCTGGAACGTGAGACTGAACGAAAATGGTGCTCTTCTCAGGATCAATTCCGCAGGCCAGATACAGCGCCAGGGTGTCCAGGGTGGCTTTACGCAGCTTCTCAGGATCCTGACGTGCAGTGATAGCATGCAGATCCACAATGCAGTAAATGCAATGGTAATCATCCTGCATGCTGACCCACTGGCGTAACGCACCCATGTAGTTACCAATGGTCAATTCACCTGACGGCTGTGCGCCACTAAAAACGATGGGCTTAGTCATTATTCAATTCCTGATTATCACTGTGCGAAAGCCCGAGTGCGGGCAACAAATCTTTGAAGTGGTCGAACACGACGTCCGGCTCACTCAGCGTGATGGCCTCACCGTAGTTGTAGCCATAGGTTAATCCCACTGAAGGACAACCCGCCGCTCTGGCAGCCAGAATATCATTGCGGGAATCACCGACAAAGAGCAGCTCCGCAGGCGTTAAGGATAATTTTCCTGCCACCAGCAGTAACGGTTCCGGATGCGGCTTTTTGTTCTGCACATCATCACCGCCAACAATGACGGAAAAATACTTCGCGATATCCAGCGCTTCCAGCAGAGGGGCGACAAAAGGTGTCGGTTTGTTTGTCACCAACCCCAGCGGAATGCCGTTGGCATGAAGCGCACTCAGCGTTTCTGCGACATCCGGGAACAGGAAACTGCCCTCTTCGACCGTCTCTTCATAGAAACGATTGAACAATTTACGCAGGATACGCAGCTGTTCTTCCTGCGGGATATCCGCATGATCCACGCTCGGTTTACCCTGTGCGGAACGCTGGGACACACGCTCCTGGCGGGCCCATGTCAACGCGCGCTCCATCAGGACATCGGCGCCATTGCCAATCCACGTGATGACACGCTCTTCGCCCGCAACGGGCAGTTCAAGAGCATACAGCGCCTGGTCTACGGCGCTGGTTAAGCCCGGCGCGCTGTCGACCAGCGTACCGTCGAGGTCAAATGCGATACCCCGGGTTGCCTGCAATTTATCCATGACTTACCTTCGCCAGTTCACGGCGCATTTCATCAATGACTTTTTTGTAATCCGGTTGGTCGAAAATCGCTGAACCTGCAACGAACATATCCGCGCCCGCTGCCGCAATTTCACCAATGTTATTCACTTTTACGCCACCGTCGACTTCCAGACGAATGTCGTAACCTGACTCATCAATACGACGGCGCACTTCACGCAGTTTATCCAGCGTATGAGGGATAAACGACTGACCGCCAAAGCCCGGGTTAACGGACATCAGCAAAATGACATCCAGCTTATCCATCACATGGTCGAGATAGCTCAGCGGCGTAGCCGGGTTGAAAACCAGACCCGCTTTACAGCCATTCTCTTTGATGAGCTGCAGCGTGCGATCCACATGTTCAGACGCTTCAGGGTGGAAGGTGATGATACTGGCTCCCGCAGCGGCAAAATCAGGCACGATACGGTCAACAGGCTTCACCATCAGATGAACGTCAATCGGCGCGGTAATACCATAGTTACGCAGCGCTTTAAGCACCATCGGGCCAATGGTCAGATTAGGAACGTAGTGGTTATCCATAACGTCGAAATGGACGACATCCGCGCCCGCCGCGAGTGCTTTTGCAGTGTCTTCACCCAGGCGGGCAAAATCGGCCGACAGAATTGAGGGAGCAATCAAAAACTGTTTCATCCGCATCTCCTTGAAATGTGTTTACCGGCGGGCAAAACGGCTCAGGGGCGATAAAGAGCCAGGAGTTCGTCCACCTTTTTACGTGTGCCGCCGTTGCTGCTTATGCTACGCCGCACTTTGACCTGAAAATGCTTCGCGGCTTTGTACCATTCGCGCGTATCAGGGGTATCGTGATTCGAAATTAACACCGGAATTCTTTTGCTGACCAGCTTTTCCGCCATCTCCGCCAGACGGGCCTGCTCGGCCGGACTGAAGCTGTTGGTGTGATAAGCGGTGAAATTTGCCGTCGCGGACAGCGGTGCGTAAGGCGGGTCGCAATAGACCACCGAGTTTACGCCTGCCAGCTCCATGCACTCTTCATAGGAGAGGCAGTGGAATTCGGCATTCTGCGCTTTTTTAGCAAAGTGATACAACTCATCCTGTGGGAAATACGGACGCTTATAACGGCCAAACGGCACGTTAAACTCACCACGAAGATTATACCGGCACAGGCCGTTGTAGCCGTGTCGATTGAGATAGAGGAACAACAGCGCCCGGCGGAACGGATCCTGACTCTGATTAAACTCAGTGCGGAACTGGTAGTAAACGTCCGGATTATTGTGCTCGGGTGTAAACAGCTTCCGAGCCTCTTCCACGTACTCGTCGGTCCGCAGCTTGACGATGTTGTAGAGGCTGATGAGGTCGCTGTTGATATCCGCCAGGATATAACGAGAAAAATCGGTATTCAGGAATACCGATCCAGCGCCCACAAAGGGCTCGATAAGACACTCGCCTTTCGGCAGGTGCTTTTTAATATCATCGAGCAGGGGGTATTTCCCCCCTGCCCATTTCAGAAAAGCGCGATTTTTTTTCATGCTGACTAACTGATTACACCTTCTCCGGCTGTGGAGAAAGCTCCGACAGCATCCTGCGCTTTAAACATTACTTCAGATCAGCCTGAACCTGATGAATTGGCTTAGCCCATGGGTTTTTCGCCTGAACGTCGGCTGGCAGCGTTGCGACAGCACGTTTCGCTTCATCTTTTGAAGCATAAACGCCACTTACCAGCACGTACCACGGCTGACCATTACGGGTCGTCTGATAAACCACATAGTTTTTCAGATTTGTTTTCTTCGCCCAACCGTTGAGGTTGTCATAGTTAGACGAACTGCTCAGCTGCAGCGTGTAATTGCTGGACGGGGCTGACTTCAGCGAACCGACGTTACCTGCAGTCTTGCCTGCTGCGGCGCTGGTTGTTGCCGTGGCTGCAGGTGCAGTTGCAGTAGGTGCAGTTGCAGTTGGTGCCGAAGTGGCAGCCGGTGCCGTGGTGGTCGCCGTTGCTTTCGGTGCAGTCTGCGTAACCGGTGCTTTTGCCGGTTCGCTCACCGTGGCCGTTTCAGTACGTTTTGTCTGAGCCGGCGCTTTCACTTCCGGCGCTTTGACGACTGCCTGAGGTTTGGTTTCACGCTTAGGTTCAATCACAGCCTGCTTACGTTCAGGACGGGTCGCAGGTTGCGTCTGGCGCGGTTTGGTTTCGGTTGCAGCCGTTTGCGGCTGAGCGTTGCCACCGCGGATCGGTGCAACGGTCGCAGGTTCAGTTGGCAGCGTAGAGTTAACCACGGCATTGTCCACCTGCGCCTGATTTTGCGGCTGCGTCAGGGCATTGTTCAGGTCGCCCTGAACTTCTACACGCTGCTGGCCTTCCGGCGTGGCAGGTGCCTGACCCTGTGCGGGGGTAGAAGAAACAGGCGGCAGAGAAACATCCTGCGGCTGTGTTGTATTTCCGGCAGTCTGCTCGGCGGAGGTGGTACCCGGCGCTGGCTGTGCACCATTCGCCTGATCGGTCGCATCGTTACCAGAGAGGCTGATGCTCTTCTCAGTGGATGCCGCTTGCTCACCGGAAGGGGTCGAAGGCGCTTTTAGCGCAGAACCAATACCGACAATCAGCAGCACGAGCACCAGAACGCCGAGTCCCATCATGATGTACTGGCGGGAGGCGGGTTTCTGCGCAGCGGCTTTTTTACGTTTACGTGGGCGACGCTCTACAGGCTCTTCGTCCATTGAATCTTCTTCGGACTCATAACCCTCTTCTTCTTCTCGCTCATCACGCGCGTTGCGGCTACGCGAAGGGCGACGATCGTCTGCATCCAGATCAACATCGTCAAAGTTGATCTGCGGCTCGTTATCACGTTCTGAAGATTGACGAGAACGACCAGTACGACGATCGCTGGGATCGGGTTTCAGCTCGTCTTCTGGTTTGAATTCATCCATTTAACACCCCACTCAAAGGCTTATGCCAACGACTTTGCATTTCGCCTGAAGCTAAACGACCACCTGTAACAGTGGCCTGACCTTTCTAGTTGTTACGCCTGCTGACAGTCAGCAATAGCGCCAAGAACCACATCATGCGGCACTCCGCCGCGTACTTCACTCTTCCCTATTGCAAGCGGGAGTACAAGACGCATCTCACCTGCCAATACTTTTTTATCGCGCATCATGTGGGGTAAATACGCTTGTGCCGACATCTCTTTCGGCCCGGTTACCGGCAAGCCCGCACGCTCAAGCAGCGTGATGATGCGTGCCGTCTCTTCCGGTTTAAACTGCCCCAGACGTTCAGAAGTGCGGGCAGCCATTACCATTCCGGCAGCGACTGCTTCACCGTGAAGCCAGTTACCGTAACCCATTTCGGCTTCAATCGCGTGACCAAACGTATGCCCAAGATTCAGTAAAGCACGTAAGCCCGTTTCACGCTCGTCTGCAGCGACAACTTCCGCTTTCAGCTCACAACAACGACGAATGCAGTAAGCCAGTTTCGCCTCATCCAGGCGCAGCAACGCATCCATATTCTCTTCCAGCCAGTCAAAGAACTCGCCATCCAGAATAATGCCGTATTTGATCACTTCAGCCAGGCCAGAAGCCAGCTCGCGTTTCGGTAGGGTTTTCAGACAGTCGAGATCCACCACCACCGATGCCGGCTGGTAGAACGCGCCAATCATATTTTTACCGAGCGGATGGTTAACGGCCGTTTTGCCGCCGACAGAAGAGTCGACCTGAGACAGTAACGTGGTAGGGATTTGAATAAAACGCACACCACGTTGATAACTTGCAGCCGCAAAGCCCGTCAGATCGCCCACAACACCGCCGCCCAGGGCAAGCAGTGTTGTATCGCGACCATGCGGTTTTTGCAGCAATGCGGTAAAGACGGTATCCAGTACCGCCAGGCTTTTATACTGCTCGCCATCGGGCAGAATCACACTGTCGACTTTAACGCCCGCCTGTTCAAGCAGGTGGCGAACGCGGTCGAGATAAAGCGGAGCCAGCGTCTCATTGGTGACCAGCATCGCCTGATCACCCGCTTTCAGTGGTAAAAAGGAAGCTGGGTCGTTAAACAAACCAGCCGCGATGGTGATTGGGTAACTACGTTCCCCGAGAGTAACTGTAATCCTCTCCATGACGCGACATCCACCTTTAATGCTTTTACCCGCAGGCGATTGTATATAAAGCCAGAATCAGTTGCTTTCCAGCATATGAATAATCTGGTTTGCAACCACTTTAGCGCTCTGATCGTCAGTACGAATGGTCACATCAGCAATCTCTTCGTACAGCGGATTGCGTTCATCGGCCAACGCTTCCAGAACTTCGCGTGGTGGCGTTTCAACCTGCAGCAACGGGCGCTTTTTATCGCGCTGCGTACGTGCCAGCTGTTTTTCGATGGTCGTCTCGAGATAGACCACTACGCCACGGGCGGAGAGACGGTTGCGGGTTTCGCGAGATTTGACAGAGCCACCGCCTGTTGCCAGAACAATGCCCTGCTTTTCCGTGAGTTCGTTGATCACTTTTTCTTCTCGGTCACGGAAACCTTCTTCGCCTTCTACGTCGAAAACCCAGCCCACATCAGCTCCGGTTCGTTTCTCAATCTCTTGATCAGAATCGTAAAATTCCATATTGAGTTGTTGAGCTAACTGACGCCCAATAGTGCTTTTGCCGGCACCCATAGGCCCAACCAGAAAGATATTGCGTTTCTCTGCCATTTTATCGGTACTACTAAGACTATTCGTTAATGGTAATCCCCGCTTCGCAGACACCCGGCGTAGCAGGACATGAACTGAAACCTCATATGCAATAGAGCGAGAGTCAGACTAAAAATTATCTCAATACTCCGGCTTGTTTGGCAACTGATTAAATCACCGCACCAGACGCATAAGGCAATAAGACGTAAGTCCAACTCAAATCGGTACTCCTTGTATGCTAATTCATGCCCCACGTCAAACATCTGCAACAATCTGAATGCAAAATCATTGGGAGGATCGTGACTCTTCAGCGAATACCGACCAGTCGTGGTGTAATAAACACTACTAACTCCCGTCGTTCATTGTCCTTTCCGTCATGGCGAAAAAGCTGTCCAAGCCACGGGATATTGCCCAGCCCAGGCACGCGATCGCTTCCGGTTTTATTCTTTTGCGAAAAAATTCCGCCCAGCGCCAGCGTTTCTCCACTTTTTACTTCCACCTGGGTTTCAATTTCTTGTTTATCGATGGCGAGCGTTTCACCATCGGCCTGCTGCAGCACCTGTCCTGGCATATTTTCACTGATGTGCAGCTTCAGGCGTACGCGACCGCCGGGCAGCACCACCGGCGTCACCTCCATGCCTAACACCGCCTCTTTGAATTCCACGGAGGTCGCCCCGCTGTCACCGCTGGAGACCTGATATGGGATCTCACTGCCCTGCTTAATACTGGCCGGTTGCATATGCGAGGCCAGCAGTCGTGGGCTGGCGATGATATCGACCTGCTGCTTTTGCTCCAGCGCCGACAATTCCAAATCCAGCAGCCTGCCGTTAATCCGCCCAATGTTAAAACCCACATGGGTGGTGGCGTTTGCCACGGACAGATCGCTGCCAAGCGTTGTGAGTTGCCCGACCTTGCCCGCCTCCGTTGCGTCGGCGAGATTCCATTTCACCCCCAGCTCACGCAGGCTTTTTTCATTGATGGTCACGATATGCGCCGCCAGTTCCACCTGCTCGACAGGGATATCCATCTGTGTCGCCCAGTGCTGCAGCGTATCAAGCACCGCCTGGTTATCCCGTATCAGCAGACGGTTCGTGCGCTTGTCGACAGACAAACTCCCCTTTGGGCTGAGCAGTTTTTCCGCCGCTTTTTGCAGCTCCCCGGCGTCAGCGTAAGAAAAAGGTATGCTGTGCGAGACCAGCGGCGCATCAAGCTGTCGGCGTGTCCGCTCCTGCTCTTTGCGTTCCAGCTGTTCACGCTGCCAGGCTGCGGTGTGAACATAAAAAATCCCCCGTTCTTCATGCAGAACAAGCCCGGCGCTGGTGACGACCGTCTGTAGCGCCTGTCGCCAGGGGACGCCTGTCAGATTGAGCGACAGCGTGCCGCTGACATCTGGCGATACCACCAGATTACGGTTCTCCTGTGCGACCAGCGCCTGTAGCACCTGCACCACCGGTACCTCATCCACCACCAGCGTGACCGGCTTTGGCGCGGCGGCCCACAGCGGATGACTGAACGCCAGCAGCCACAGCGTTATCCTTATGTTCATTCCTTTTCGTTCCTTCTCGTTGCCACGTCCATTGTCTGGGTTCACATGCATCCCCCACATCGACGACCAGTTCCCTTTCATTGAGGGCCGTTACCCGCCAGCCCACCGGGAGATGCTGTTGCGGTGTCAGGCGATGCCAGCGCTTTTGCCCGTCCTGTAAAATGCCAGTGTCCTGAGTGCCGCCCACCATCCCGTGGTAATGCCACTGCGCCAGTTGCCCTACCGCACAAGGGTCATCCGGCGGGCGAAAAGGATCCCGCATCCCGGTCACTAACAGGGCGCAACACACCAGCAGGCAACGCGCGCTATTTCGCATGCTGCTCCTCCAGCTCCACCCGCAGGCGTAATGCCGAACCCTGTGCAGAGAGAGCAAAGGCGGCAACCTGAACATCCCGCTGCGCCAGCCGGCTGAAAACAGTCGGGATGGCCTGCCATTCAGCATCCAGCGTCAGTTCCCCTCCGTTTTGCAACGGCTTCCAGTGAACCAGTCTTGTGCCCGCCCCCTGAAACTCGAGTGGCGAAAAAGGCGTCATTACCGTGGCTTCACGGGGTGCGTGACGCCGCGGCACCTGACTGGCGGCGGGCCATAGCGAGACATTAGCCTGTGCGGCCTCGCTGACCTGCCGCTGAAGTTCAGCCACCTGCTTTGCAACCGGTCGAAGCACCATGCCCCATGTCGTACTCCCCAGAAAGAGAACGCTCAGACACCAGCACAGCACCCGCCATCGGGGGCTGCTTTCGCACCAGCGTTCGAACAAGGTTTCCACGCATTAGCCCTCGCTTCGCAGATGAA
The DNA here is from genome assembly GCF_031453695.1 of Enterobacter sp. SORGH_AS_0287. Lineage (NCBI taxonomy): Bacteria > Pseudomonadati > Pseudomonadota > Gammaproteobacteria > Enterobacterales > Enterobacteriaceae > Enterobacter > Enterobacter sp. SORGH_AS_0287. The sequence goes on along the minus strand of NZ_JAVIZW010000001.1, from coordinate 3,959,464 downwards.
AGGTGAACATCCAGCGCCCCAGGTCATCCTGATGTAATTCCCCCGTAGGCCCGGGGGTAAACCCCGCCATCTTTCCGAGCCCATCCCGCAGAGCAGAGAGCGCGGGGAGTGTTGCGGCATATCCGGTTAACATCAGTGAAGGGGGCTGATAGCGCAGTTCGGTCAGCCAGACCTGGGATGGCATCATCCCGGCAAAGGACTCCAGCACCGGCTGCCAGGCGCGTCGTTGAGGCGCTGGCACAGGCGTTGGCGTCTCTGTGCCTGACCTTGTACGAGACACCAGCGCCTGCTGCACGGACTGCATGCCCGCCAGTTGAATATGCAACGCACGCGTCATCACGAGAGGATTCATCCGCAGGCTGAAAACCCCCATCAGTATCAGCAGCCACGTAGCGACAAACAGTACGCCCCAGAATCGCAGGCAGCGCACACGTCGCTGCCGCCGCCACGGCAGAAAGTTCGTCATGCTCATTCCGGCACCTCACTCATGGCCAGCGCCAGCGCGACGGTATAATCAGCGCCGCACGCCGGCAGAGGAGCATGGCAACGAACCAGCGCGTCCCAGGGGTCTCGCTGGCTATCAAAGAGGGCAATGTCCTGCGGCGTGAGGGCCAGCAGTGCCGCGAGATCGGCCACGTTTTCCGCTTCCGTGGTAAAACGCCGTCCCCACTGATGGCGCATCGCCCACAGCCACTGATGCCCATCCCGCCAGGCGACACACTGCGCCGGCGCTACCGCAGGGAGAAGATTCGCCAGCGCACTGGCATCCGGGGTGATCGTCACGAGCCGTAAACGCAACATCTTTGCCAGCGTCAGCAGGGGGTTAATCTCGTTGTTTTGTGCAGCGGTGACATGGAATGTATTGCTGAACGTATCCTGCGCATAATCAAAACAGAGCGTGTCAGCAGCCATCTCCAGTTCACGCGCGAGCGTCGCCCCCAGCCAGGAGAGCTGTTCGCTGTCGCGCAGCGCCACGCCCGGACGGGGAAGCGATCGTTGCAGCGTGCGTGCCGCCGGAAATGAGAGAAACACCCGGTGGGAGTGGGGCAACGTTTTCCGCCAGTCGCGCAGAGCGTCAACCAGTTGTTCAGGCTGGCAAATTTTGCCATCCCGGATAATCCCTTCGGCCAGAGTGATAGCCCACCAGCGGCACAAACGCCAGCCCGACCGCTCCCGGGCCAGCGCCACTATCTGCACCCTATCCTGTTGAATATGAACGCCTGTTTGCCATGTTTTGAAAGCCATGCTTCACGATCTCCTTATCGCCCGTCAGGTGACGGCTATATCAATGAATCAGGCTTGCCTTTATACTACCGCGCGATTGTTTAGAAACTGCCCAAGTGAAACCAAATGGGAAATCTCCGGTGAAGTTCGTAAAGTATTTATTAATCCTTGCAGTCTGTTGCATTCTGCTGGGAGCAGGCTCGATTTATGGTTTGTACAAATATATTGAGCCGCAGCTGCCTGATGTCGCTACGCTTCGCGATGTGCGACTCCAGATCCCGATGCAGGTCTACAGCGCCGATGGCGAGTTAATGGCGCAGTACGGCGAAAAGCGTCGTATCCCGCTGACCTTAAATCAAATTCCGCCCGTGATGGTCAAAGCCTTTATCGCTACCGAGGACAGCCGTTTTTACGAGCACCACGGTGTCGATCCGGTGGGGATTTTCCGTGCTGCAAGTATTGCGCTGTTCTCCGGTCATGCCTCTCAGGGGGCAAGTACCATTACACAGCAGCTGGCGCGTAACTTCTTCCTTAGCCCAGAAAAGACCCTGACCCGTAAGATCAAAGAGGTGTTCCTTGCGATCCGTATTGAGCAGTTGTTGAGCAAAGACGAGATCCTTGAGCTGTACCTCAATAAAATCTACCTCGGCTACCGCGCCTACGGTGTTGGTGCGGCCGCGCAGGTGTACTTTGGTAAACCTGTCGAGCAGCTGACGTTAAGCGAAATGGCGACCATTGCCGGTCTGCCTAAAGCACCATCGACCTTCAACCCGCTCTACTCGCTTGAACGCGCTACGGCGCGTCGTAACGTCGTCCTGTCACGTATGCTGAGCGAAGGCTATATCAGCCAGAGCGAGTACGAACAGGCGCGCAACGATGTCATCGATGCCAATTACCATGCGCCGGAGATTGCCTTCTCTGCCCCTTATCTCACCGAAATGGTGCGTCAGGAGATGGTGAGCCGCTACGGCGATAAAGCCTACGAAGATGGCTACCGCGTTTACACCACCGTGACCCGCAACGTTCAGCAGGCGGCTCAGGAAGCGGTGCGTAACAACGTGATGGATTACGACATGCGCCACGGTTATCGCGGCCCGTCAAATGTGCTGTGGAAAGTCGGCGAAAGCGCCTGGGACAGCAAAAAAATCACCAGTACGCTGAAAGCGCTGCCCACCTATGGCCCGCTCCTTCCTGCCGTGGTGACTCAGGCCGATCCACAGGAAGCAGTGGCAACGCTGGCGGATGGAACGTCTGTCTCCCTGCGTATGGACGGGATCCGTTGGGCTCGTCCGTACCGCTCAGACACCCTGCAAGGCCCGACGCCGCGTAAAGTGACTGATGTCGTCCAGACCGGACAGCAAATCTGGGTACGCAAGGTGGGCGACAGCTGGTGGCTGGCGCAGGTGCCAGACGTTAACTCGGCCCTGGTGTCCATCAATCCGCAGAACGGTGCCGTGCTGGCCCTGGTCGGTGGGTTCGATTTCAACCAGAGCAAATTTAACCGCGCCACCCAGGCGTTGCGTCAGGTTGGCTCTAACATCAAGCCGTTCCTCTACACCGCAGCCATGGATAAGGGACTGACTCTCGCCAGTATCCTGAACGACGTGCCTATCTCCCGCTGGGATGCTGGTGCCGGTTCTGACTGGCAGCCGAAGAACTCACCGGCGGAATATTCAGGCCCTATTCGTCTTCGTCAGGGTCTTGGGCAGTCGAAAAACGTGGTGATGGTGCGCGCAATGCGTGCGATGGGTGTCGACTATGCCGCGGAATATCTGCAACGCTTCGGTTTCCCGGCTCAGAACATCGTGCGCACCGAATCGCTGGCGTTAGGCTCTGCGTCCTTTACGCCGCTTCAGGTGGCGCGGGGGTACTCGGTGATGGCTAACGGCGGCTTCCTGATTGACCCGTACTTCATCAGTAAAATCGAGAACGACCAGGGTGACGTGCTGTTTGAAGCGAAGCCGAAAATTGCCTGCCCTGACTGCGATATTCCGGTCATTTACGGCAATACGCCAAAATCTGAAGTGATTGAAAACAAGGACATGGAAGACGTTGCCGTGTCTCAGGAGCAGACGAACCCTGTGTTGCCGCAGCCGCAGCTGGAACAGGCTAATCAGTCGCTGGTGGCGCAGAGCGGGGCGCAGGAGTATGCACCGCATGTCATCAACACGCCGCTGTCGTTCCTGATAAAGAGCGCGCTGAACACCAACATCTTCGGCGAACCTGGCTGGCAAGGGACCGGCTGGCGGGCAGGACGTGATTTACAGCGCCATGATATCGGCGGTAAAACGGGAACAACAAACAGCTCGAAAGATGCGTGGTTCTCCGGTTACGGCCCGGGCGTGGTGACGTCAGTCTGGATCGGTTTTGACGATCATCGCCGTGATTTAGGCCGCACCACGGCTTCAGGCGCGATTAAAGATCAGATTTCTGGCTACGAAGGCGGCGCGAAGAGTGCGCAACCGGCCTGGGATGCCTATATGAAATCCGTGCTGGAAGGCGTTCCGGAGCAACCGCTGACGCCACCACCGGGCGTGGTTACCGTCAATATCGACCGCAGCACCGGGCAGCTCGCCAATGGCGGCAATAGCCGTGCAGAGTATTTCATCGAGGGCACGCAGCCGACCACACAGGCGGTGCATGAGGTGGGTACAGAAATCATTGATAACGGCGAAACGCACGAGTTGTTCTAACGGACAACGTAAAAACGGCAACCTCAGGTTGCCGTTTTTTTTTGTTCTCTCACACGTTGCGGACATCAGGCCGCTATAACCGCCCCTGCCCCTTCAGCCATTCGCGTACCAGGAACAGCGCGCTCACGTTGCGGGCCTCGTTAAAGTCAGGGTCTTCAAGCAGGTCCATCATATGGGCCAGCGGCCAGCGAACCTGTGGCAGTGGCTCCGGCTCGTCCCCTTCCAGCGATTCTGGATAGAGATCCTCAGCAACCACAATGTTCATTTTGCTGGAAAAATAGGAGGGTGCCATGCTCAGTTTTTTCAGGAACGTCAGTTCGTTCGCGCCAAAACCGACCTCTTCTTTCAGCTCGCGATTGGCCGCCTCAAAGACCGTTTCACCCGGGTCGATGAGCCCTTTTGAGAACCCAAGTTCGTAAGATTCGGTTCCCACGGCATACTCGCGGATTAAGATCAGATGGTCGTCGACGACAGGAACAATCATCACCGCTTCGCGCGAAGAAGGGCGCATACGTTCGTAAACGCGACGCACACCGTTGCTGAACTCCAGATCCACACTTTCGACATTAAACAGGCGCGATTTTGCGACTGTTTCAACATTCAGAATGGTGGGTTTTTGTAGTGGTTTGCTCATCGTGATGGGGTCTTAGCAGTGGGAACTGGCTTTATTGTGCGATACGCCGCACGGTTTCGGCAATGTCAATTGTTCTGTATTTACATTTATGCAACGTAACAGGAATCAATCCTCAATTCAAAACAAATGTCAAGAGGTTGAAATGTTTCCAGGAATTTGCTGATATCGCGCCATAACAGGCTTTGCTATCATCATCGGTCACTGGGATGCGCTTCAGAATGCTCAAGTTCGACTCCATACTTGCCGATAGCCAACCACAGACTCTCATTCAATGTTAAAGGTGCTACTGACTACACCTGTAAGAAGATAAGTAAGATGGGGAAAGCATGAGCACCATTTTGATTGTTCTCGCTGCTATGCTGGCCGGCGCATTGGTTGCAGGGTGGGTATACAGGCGTCGCGTAAGGCGTCGTTACCGGCTGCCCTTTTTAAACGCCTTTGCCGGTGCGACGACGCGTAAACTGACGCAAGAAGAGCGCGATGCAGTAGAAAACTATCTCGAAACACTGAACCGTTCTCAGTTAACACCTGGGCCGACGGGGGCAACTGCTGCGCCGGTGGCGATCAAGTTAAATGCGCAAAGTGACACAGTGCTCAGTGTGACGCGCTCCATCACCCGCTATGGCATCACCACAGACGATCCCAATAAATGGCGCTATTACCTGGATTCGGTTGAAGTGCATCTGCCCCCGTCCTGGGAGCAGTACATTAATGACGAAAACAGCGTAGAGCTGATCCATACCGATTCGTTGCCGCTGGTTATCTCGCTCAACGGCCATACGTTGAATGAATATCTTCAGGAAGCCCCGCGTTTTGCGCTGGAACGCGCAAGCTCAACGCAGGCCTCCATTCGTGGCGAAGAGACAGAGCAGATCGAGCTGCTGAACATTCGCCAGGAGACGCATGAAGAGTACGCCCTGAGCCGCCCTGACGGGATTCGCGAAGCGATTCTGATCGTGGCCGCGTTCCTGCTCTTTTTCATCTGCCTGCTGACGCCGGATGTGTTTGTCCCCTGGCTGGCTGGCGGTGCGGTGCTGTTGCTGGCAGCCGGGCTGTGGGGGCTCTTTGCCCCGCCGGCAAAAACCTCGCTACGTGAGATCCACTGCCTGCGCGGTACTCCTAAGCGCTGGGGTCTGTTCGGTGAGAGTGACCAGGAGCACCTCAATAATATCTCGCTTGGTATTATCGATCTTATCTACCCGCGCCACTGGCAGCCGTGGATTGCCCAGGATTTAGGGCAGAAAACCGATATCGATATCTACCTTGACCGCCATGTGGTGCGCCAGGGGCGCTTTTTATCCCTGCATGATGAAGTAAAAAACTTCCCGCTTCAGCACTGGTTACGCAGTGCGGTCATTGCCGGGGGGGCAGCGCTGGTCTTTATCATGCTTCTGCTGTTTGTCCCGCTGGATATGCCCATTAAATTTACCCTGTCATGGATAAAAGGGGCGCAAACCATTGAGGCAACCAGCGTCAACCAACTGGACGAGGCTGGCGTGCGGGTCGGTGATACGCTGCGCCTGAAGGGCACCGGGATGTGTAACATTCATACGCCTGGCGCATGGAATACGCGTCAGAGCTCGCCGTTCATGCCGTTCGATTGCTCGCAAATTATCTGGAATGATGCGCCGCCGCTGCCGCTGCCTGAATCTGAGGTTGTCAATAAAGCCACGTCGCTTACCCAGACGGTCAACCGCCAGCTGCACCCGAAACCCGATGACGACTCACGCGTGAGCTCTGCCCTGCGCTCGGCCATTCAGAAATCGGGGATGGTGCTTCTGGACGACTTTGGTGACATCGTTTTGAAAACGCAGGATTTGTGTTCCGCTCAGGACGAATGCGTACGTCTCAAAAACGCCCTTGTGAACCTGGGTAACAGTAAAGACTGGGATTCGCTGGTGAAACGCGCGGAAGCGGGCCGGCTGGATGGCGTTAACGTGCTGCTGCGTCCGGTCAGCGCCGAGTCGCTGGATAATCTGGTCGCCACGTCAACCGCACCCTTCGTGATGCGCGAAACCACCCGCGCGGCGCAGGCGTTGAACAGCCCGGCACCGGGTGGCTTTGTGATCGTCAGTGATGAAGGGAGCGACCTGGTCGATCAGCCATACCCGCAGGTCGCACTTTATGACTACCCGGCTCAGGAACAGTGGGGCCAGTTCCAGCGCCTGGCGCAGATGCTGATGCAGACGCCGTTTAGCGCTGAAGGGATTGTGACGAGTATCTTTACCGATGCCAACGGCACGCGCCACATCGGCCTGCACCGCATGCCGGACAGCGCAGGCCTGTGGCGCTACATCGGCACCTCGCTGCTGATGATTGCGATGCTGGTATGCATTTGCTGGAACGGTTTTATGGCGCTGCGTCGCTATCAGCGCTCACGCACCAGGCTTGCCGACATCCAGCAGTATTACGAAAATTGCCTTAACCCTAAGCTGATCCCCTCCTCTGAGAGCCTGATCTGATAACGTCGATGCGCGACAAGATGTGCTACCCTGTCGCGCACGTTTCTTCAGGCTGGAGTTCCCCCTTATGCATCTTGATATCGCCTGGCAGGAGGTTGATACCGTTCTGCTGGATATGGACGGCACGCTGCTCGATCTCGCCTTTGATAACTATTTCTGGCAAAAGCTGGTTCCGGAAACCTATGGTGAACAGCAGGGGATCTCCCCGGCAGAAGCGCAGGAATTCATTCGTTCGCAATATAGCGCGGTGCAGCATACGCTAAACTGGTACTGTCTTGACTACTGGAGCGAGCGCCTCGGTTTGGATATTTGTGCCATGACCACCGCCCAGGGCCCGCGCGCCGTACTGCGTGAGGATACCGTGCCTTTTCTGGATGCGCTGAAAGCGAGCGGCAAGCGCCGTATCTTGCTGACCAACGCCCATCCTCACAATCTGGCCGTGAAGCTGAAGCATACGGGTCTTGCTTCGCACCTTGATTTATTACTTTCCACCCACACATTTGGTTATCCGAAAGAGGATCAGCGGTTGTGGCATGCGGTGGCGGAAGAGACCGGTTTGCAGCCGGAACGCACGCTGTTTATTGATGACAGCGAGCCTATTCTGGATTCCGCGGCCAGGTTTGGCATTCGCTATTGTCTGGGCGTTACCAATCCTGACTCTGGCCTGGCTGAAAAAAGCTATCTGCGCCATCCGGGGCTGAACGACTATCGCCAGATGATCCCCTCACTGACCGTGAAGGAGAGGCCATGAAAGAAAAACCCTCTGAAGGGGTAAGACTGGATAAATGGCTGTGGGCGGCCCGTTTTTATAAAACGCGCGCCCTTGCCCGCGACATGATCGACGGCGGTAAAGTACATTACAACGGCCAGCGCAGCAAACCGAGCAAGCTGGTCGAACTGAATGCCACCTTAACGCTGCGTCAGGGCAACGATGAACGTACCGTGGTGATTAAAGCCATTACTGAACAACGACGGCCCGCAACCGAAGCCGTACTGCTGTATGAAGAGACGGCTGAGAGCATTGAAAAACGCGAGAAGACCGCGCTGGCGCGCAAAATGAATGCGCTGACAATGCCCCACCCGGACCGGCGTCCGGATAAAAAAGAGCGCCGCGATCTGATGAAATTTAAACACGGTGAGACCGAGTAACCCTCACCTGCACGAGAGACTATTATGGCCCAACACGACCAATTACACCGCTACCTGTTTGAACAATTCGCCGTGCGCGGCGAGCTGGTCACCGTATCCGAAACCTGGAAACAGATTCTGGAAAACCACAACTACCCGCTGCCGGTGAAAACCCTGTTGGGCGAACTGCTGGTTGCCACCAGCCTGCTGACTGCCACCCTGAAATTTGCCGGGGATATCACCGTGCAGTTGCAGGGTGATGGCCCTATGACCCTGGCGGTCATCAACGGTAATAACCAGCAGCAGATGCGCGGCGTGGCGCGCGTACAGGGCGATGTTCCTGAAAACGCGGACCTGAAAACGCTGGTGGGTAATGGCTATCTGGTCATCACCATCTCCCCGGAGGAAGGTGAGCGCTATCAGGGCGTGGTTGGCCTCGAAGGCGATACGCTGGCGGCCTGCCTGGAAGATTACTTCATGCGTTCAGAACAGCTGCCGACGCGTCTGTTCATCCGCACAGGTGAAGTAGACGGTCAGCCTGCTGCTGGCGGTATGCTGCTGCAGGTTCTGCCTGCGCAGGACGCGCAGACCAACGACTTCGAGCACCTCGCGACCCTGACGGAAACCGTCAAAGCAGAAGAGCTGTTCACCCTGTCGGCGACCGATGTCCTGTGGCGTCTTTATCACGAAGAAGAAGTGACGGTTTACGACCCACAGTCGGTGGAATTTAAGTGCACCTGTTCACGTGAACGCTGCGCTGGCGCGCTGAAGACCCTGCCGGATGAAGAGATCGACAGCATCATGGCGGAAGACGGCGAAATCGATATGCACTGTGACTACTGCGGTACGCACTACGTGTTCAATTCGATGGATATTGCTGAGATCCGCAACAACGCCTCCCCGGCGGATCCTCAGGTCCACTAAGCAAAGCCTGCCCTCACCTTACCCTCTCCCTTTTGCGAGAGGGCAAGGTGCAAAAAAGCCCTCTCTGGCTGAATCGTTTTTAACACTGTAACTCTTACGTAATTTTCTTACGTGTATGCGATTACATTCACATTCCTTCCGATAAAATCACCAGCCATTAACCTTTTCGGAACATTTTCCCCAACCAAAAAGCGATTCCTGCGATAATCCGCCTGCCCTGTGACTGGAGTCGCAGCGTTTTCCGTTAGTAAGGGTTTTGTCCAGATGCGTAAATCTATGAGCCCCGTCGCGGTTAACAACCTCACAAAAACCCTACAATTTCAGACAGTACATATTGGCTAAGGAGCAGTGATATGCGTGTTACTGGTTTAACCCCGCAAGATCTCAAGGCTTATGGTATTCACGACGTCCAGGAAATCGTCTACAACCCCGATTACGATACGCTGTATCAGGAAGAGCTCAATCCAGCACTGGAAGGATACGAGCGAGGTGTGTTGACTAACCTTGGTGCTATCGCCGTCGATACCGGTATCTTTACCGGTCGTTCGCCGAAAGATAAATACATCGTCCGAGACGAGACCACCCGCGACACGCTGTGGTGGGCTGATAAAGGCAAAGGGAAGAACGATAACAAACCGCTCTCTCCTGAAACCTGGCAGCATCTGAAAGGGCTCGTTACCCATCAACTTTCCGGCAAGCGTCTGTTTATCGTTGATGCTTTCTGCGGCGCTAACGCCGACACCCGTCTTTCCGTGCGGTTTATCACTGAAGTGGCCTGGCAGGCGCATTTCGTGAAAAACATGTTTATTCGTCCTGACGACAAAGAGCTGCAGGATTTCACCCCTGACTTCATCGTGATGAACGGGGCGAAATGCACGAACCCACAGTGGAAAGAGCAGGGTCTTAACTCCGAAAACTTCATCGCCTTTAACCTGACCGAGCGTATTCAGCTGATCGGCGGTACCTGGTACGGCGGCGAAATGAAGAAAGGGATGTTCTCGGTGATGAACTACCTGCTGCCGCTGCGCGGTATCGCCTCCATGCACTGTTCGGCAAACGTCGGTGAAAAAGGGGATGTGGCGGTGTTCTTCGGCCTGTCCGGCACCGGTAAAACCACCCTTTCTACCGATCCGAAACGTCGTCTGATTGGCGATGACGAGCACGGCTGGGATGATGACGGCGTGTTTAACTTCGAAGGGGGCTGCTACGCGAAGACCATTCGCCTGTCTGAAGAAGCGGAGCCAGATATCTTCCATGCCATCCGCCGCGATGCGCTGCTGGAAAACGTCACCGTGCGTGCCGATGGAACGATCGACTTCGACGATGCTTCGAAAACCGAAAACACCCGCGTGTCTTACCCTATCTACCACATCGACAACATCGTGAAGCCGGTGTCAAAAGCGGGCCACGCGACGAAGGTGATTTTCCTGACGGCAGATGCGTTCGGCGTGTTGCCTCCGGTGTCCCGCCTGACCGCCAGCCAGACGCAGTACCACTTCCTGTCTGGTTTTACCGCCAAACTGGCCGGTACCGAGCGCGGCGTGACGGAGCCAACGCCAACCTTCTCCGCCTGCTTCGGCGCAGCGTTCCTGTCGCTGCACCCGACGCAGTACGCGGAAGTGCTGGTCAAACGCATGCAGGCGTCCGGTGCGCAGGCGTACCTGGTGAATACCGGCTGGAACGGCACCGGCAAACGTATCTCCATCAAAGATACCCGCGCCATTATCGACGCCATTCTGGATGGTTCACTCGATAACGCCGAAACCTTCACGCTGCCGATGTTTGATCTGGCAATCCCGACGGCGCTGCCGGGCGTAGAGACCCGTATTCTCGACCCACGCAATACCTACGGTTCACCGGAGCAGTGGCGTGAGAAAGCAGAATCGCTGGCGAAACTGTTTATTGAGAACTTCGAGAAGTATACCGATACCCCGGCAGGTGAAGCGCTGGTGAGTGCGGGACCGAAGCTGTAATACCTGACCCGACCTGCAAAAAAAAGGGTGGCTTTTGCCACCCTTTTTTAACTCTCTCTCACCTGCCCGCGCGTCACCGGCACCGGTAACCATGCGCGAATGCTTAAACCGCCCCGCTCACTGGTCCCAATCTCCAGCAAGCCGTTATGGTTATCGACAATACGCTGCACAATCGCCAGGCCTAAGCCGGTTCCGCTGGTACTGCGCGCGCTATCGCCCCGCACAAACGGCTGGAACAGATGCTTACGCTGCTCTGGCTTAATGCCCGGACCGTCATCTTCGACCTGGAACCAGGCGCGGTTGAGCTCAGACCCGCTGCTGACTTTAATCCAGCCATTGCCATAACGGGCCGCGTTAACCACCATATTGGCCACCGCACGTTTAATGGAAAGCGGGTGCATCCGCACCTGAATTTCACCGGCCTGCAGGTCGGTGTCGATTTCTCGCTCGTAGCCGCTTTCCGCCGCGACCACTTCACCGAGTACCGCATTCAGATCGGCCATCTCCATCGGCATCTCCTGCCCGGTGCGCAGGTAGTCAATGAACTGCTCGATGATGGCGTTACACTCTTCGATGTCCTTGTTAATGGACTCCGCAAGATAACCATCCTCTTCGCCCATCATCTCCGTCGCCAGGCGGATACGCGTGAGCGGCGTGCGCAGGTCATGACTCACGCCCGCCATCAGCAACGTACGGTCGTCTGCCAGCTGCTTCACGCCGGCCGCCATATGGTTAAAGGCCCGCGTCACGGAACGCACTTCCGAGGCGCCGTACTCACGCAGTGGCGGAGGAATAATCCCTTTACCGACCTGCAGCGCAGCGTGCTCCAGGTCGACCAACGGTCGGTTCTGTATACGAATAAACAGCCACGCGCCGCCTATCGCCAGCAGCATAATGGCAAGGGTGTAGCGGAACAGCGGTGAGAAGTCACCCTGGTGAATTTCGGTCAGCGGGACGCGCACCCAGATATTGGGTGACAGCCAGGTTTTCAGCCAGACGACCGGCGAGCTTTTGTTGACCTCAACGCGCACTTCCGTCGGGCCACCTAACTGCTGCGCCATCTGCTGACTGAGGAACTCATAATGCTGCGCCCAGCGCAGGCCAGCGTCTTCTGCCGCTTCGTTGGAGTAAAGCGAAATACCCAGCTCACGGTAGATTTCACGGCGAAACGCCGGGGGAACAACTAACTGCGTGCCGTCCTCCAGTTGCAGTTTATCGGTCATCAGCATACGCACTTCGTATGCCAGAACCTTATTGAACTGCTGGAGGCTCGGCAGGATCGCAAAGTTCAGCACCACCAGATAGGTTGTCACCAGGCTGACGAACAGCAGGGTGACAATCAGTAACAGCGTACGGGCAAATGAGCTTCGCGGAGAGAAGCGCATTCGCCTCATGCTTTAGCGCCGTCCGGGACAAACACGTAGCCCAGACCCCATACGGTCTGAATATAACGAGGATGCGCCGGATCTTCTTCCACCATGCGGCGCAGACGGGAGATCTGCACGTCAATGGAACGTTCCATTGCGGAGTATTCACGGCCACGCGCCAGGTTCATCAGCTTGTCACGTGAAAGCGGCTCACGCGGGTGGCTGACCAGCGCTTTCAGCACCGCGAACTCACCGCTGGTGAGCGGCATAGGTTCATCTTCACGGAACATCTCACGGGTACCGAGATTCAGCTTGAACTTACCAAACGCAATCACCGCTTCTTCCTGCGACGGTGCGCCAGGCAGTTCGTTCGCCTGACGGCGCAGCACGGCGCGAATACGGGCCAGCAGTTCACGCGGGTTGAACGGTTTTGGAATGTAGTCGTCAGCGCCGATTTCCAGACCAACGATGCGGTCAACCTCTTCCCCTTTCGCCGTCACCATGATGATCGGCATAGGGTTGCTCTGGCTACGCAGACGGCGGCAGATGGAAAGCCCGTCTTCACCAGGCAGCATCAGGTCGAGTACCATAAGATGGAATGATTCGCGGGTCAGCAGACGGTCCATCTGCTCAGCGTTGGCCACGCTACGAACCTGGAAGCCCTGCTCGGTCAGATAACGCTCAAGCAGCGCACGCAGGCGCATGTCGTCATCCACGACCAGAATTTTGTAGTTCTCTTGCATTGTGTGTACTCCCAAAGGTTCGGATAGTCTAATAACAGCGTATTCTAAAAAAGTGCACGTGTTCGACCAGCTAATTCTGGTATAAATTCTAGTCGAAATTGTTACAAAGCATATTTAACAGCAGCTTATCTGCACATTTCATCACATAAATCATTATTAACGTTGTCTGTTAGACTACGTGATACGTAATGTGCGCAAAGAATGCAATGATGTCGAGTCTGAAGGTCACCCCATGAAAACGCCCCTGATCACCCGCGAAGGGTATGAGAAACTCAAAAAAGAGATGGATTACCTGTGGCGCGAAGAGCGTCCTGAAGTGACCAAGAAAGTGACCTGGGCCGCAAGCCTGGGCGATCGCAGTGAAAATGCTGACTACCAGTACAACAAAAAACGGTTACGTGAAATCGACCGCCGGGTCCGCTATCTGACCAAATGCCTTGAGAACCTCAAAATAGTGGATTACTCCCCACAGCAGGAAGGCAAAGTGTTTTTCGGCGCATGGGTCGAGATTGAGAACGACGATGGCGACACCCTGCGTTTTCGTATCGTCGGCTATGACGAAATTTTTGGTCGTAAGGATTACATCTCTATCGACTCACCAATGGCCCGTGCGCTGCTGAAAAAGGAAGTGGGCGATTTGGCCGTCGTGCAGACCCCTGGCGGCGAAGCCAGCTGGTACGTCAACGAAATTACGTACGTTAAATAGTCCGAGAGCGCCCTCCGCGGCTGGCATTTTGCCGTGTCAGCCCGTATAACTATCCCCTGATTTTTTCGACTCAACAGATGATAAAGCCATGATGAAAGATTCGCTCTGCCGCATTATTGCGGGTGAACTTCAGGCCAGAGCCGAACAGGTAGAAGCTGCCGTTCGCCTGCTTGATGAAGGGAACACCGTGCCGTTTATTGCACGTTATCGTAAGGAAGTCACCGGCGGTCTGGATGACACGCAGCTGCGTAACCTGGAGACCCGTCTCGGTTACCTGCGCGAACTGGAAGACCGTCGTCAGGCGATCCTCAAATCCATCGGCGAACAGGGAAAACTGACCAGCGAGCTGGAAACCGCAATCAACGGCACCCTGAGCAAAACCGAACTCGAAGACCTTTATCTGCCGTACAAACCGAAGCGCCGCACCCGTGGACAGATTGCCATTGAGGCAGGCCTGGAGCCGCTGGCCGAACTGCTGTGGAACGAACCGTCCCACGACCCGGAAACCGAAGCCGCGAAGTTTATCGATGCCGATAAAGGGGTTGCAGACACCAAAGCCGCACTCGACGGCGCGCGCTACATTCTGATGGAGCGCTTCTCCGAAGATGCCGGCCTGCTCGCGAAAGTGCGTGACTATCTGTGGAAAAACGCCCACATCGTCTCTACCGTGGTCAGCGGGAAAGAGGAAGAAGGTGCCAAGTTCCGCGATTATTTCGATCATCACGAACCCATCTCTACTACCCCTTCACACCGCGCGCTGGCGATGTTCCGCGGCCGCAACGAAGGCGTGCTCCAGCTCTCCCTGAATGCCGACCCACAGTTTGACGAGCCACCAAAAGAGAGCCACTGCGAGCAGATCATTATCGACCACCTCGGCCTGCGCCTGAACAACGCGCCGGCAGACAGCTGGCGCAAAGGCGTGGTGAGCTGGACGTGGCGCATCAAGGTGCTGATGCACCTCGAAACCGAACTGATGGGCACCGTGCGTGAACGCGCCGAAGACGAAGCAATCAACGTCTTCGCCCGTAACCTGCACGACCTGCTGATGGCCGCACCTGCCGGCCTGCGCGCCACCATGGGGCTCGATCCGGGTCTGCGTACCGGCGTAAAAGTGGCCGTGGTTGACGGTACCGGCAAGCTGGTGGCTACCGACACCATTTATCCGCATACCGGCCAGGCGGCGAAGGCTGCCGTCGTGGTTGCGGCGCTGTGCGAGAAATACAACGTGGAGCTGGTGGCCATCGGCAACGGTACGGCCTCCCGTGAAACCGAGCGTTTCTACCTCGATGTGCAGAAACAGTTCCCGAAAGTCACCGCACAGAAAGTGATTGTCAGCGAGGCGGGCGCTTCCGTCTATTCGGCGTCTGAACTGGCCGCCCTGGAGTTCCCGGACCTGGACGTTTCCCTGCGCGGTGCGGTTTCTATCGCCCGTCGTCTGCAGGATCCGCTGGCGGAGCTGGTTAAGATCGACCCGAAATCCATCGGCGTCGGCCAGTATCAGCATGACGTGAGCCAGACTCAACTGGCCCGTAAGCTGGATGCGGTCGTGGAAGACTGCGTAAACGCCGTCGGCGTTGACCTGAACACGGCCTCTGTTCCCCTGCTGACCCGCGTGGCGGGCTTAACCCGCATGATGGCGCAAAACATCGTTGCCTGGCGTGATGAAAACGGCCAGTTCCAGAACCGCCAGCAGTTGCTGAAGGTGAGCCGTCTGGGGCCAAAAGCGTTTGAGCAGTGCGCGGGCTTCCTGCGCATCAACCACGGCGATAACCCGCTGGATGCCTCAACCGTTCACCCGGAAGCGTACCCGGTAGTGGAACGCATTCTGGCCGCAACCCAGCAGGCGCTGAAAGACCTGATGGGCGACAGCAGCGCGCTGCGCAACCTGAAGGCGGTCGATTTTACCGACGAACAGTTCGGGGTGCCGACGGTCACGGACATCATCAAAGAGCTGGAAAAACCGGGCCGCGATCCGCGTCCTGAGTTTAAAACCGCGACCTTCGCCGACGGCGTTGAAACCATGAATGACCTGCTTCCGGGCATGGTACTCGAAGGGGCGGTCACTAACGTCACCAACTTTGGCGCGTTTGTCGATATCGGCGTGCACCAGGACGGTCTGGTCCACATCTCTTCCCTTGCCGATAAATTCGTTGAAGATCCGCATACCGTGGTCAAAGCGGGCGACATCGTGAAGGTGAAAGTGATGGAAGTGGATCTGCAGCGTAAGCGTATTGCCCTGACGATGCGTCTGGACGAGCAGCCAGGTGAAACCAACGCGCGCCGCGGCAGTAACGGCGGCGGACGCGAGCAGCAGCGCCCGGCCGCAAAAGCGGCGAAGCCACGCGGACGTGACGCCCAGCCTGCGGGCAACAGCGCCATGATGGATGCGCTGGCGGCAGCAATGGGTAAGAAACGCTAACCGCATAAAAAAGGCCCGGTGATGCGTCACTCACCGGGCCGTTATCCCGCCGAAATTAATTGTAAAATATGAAACCGGTTGTATATCTATATTTCAACCACCAGTGATCACACTATTAACAAATAAGCCTTTCCTCTCCCTGCCGCAGAATCCGTAAATATTGAGCAAGGTCAAACAGGCCGTAAATTAATACCGCAAACAACATTCCGTCACAGTTTTATTATTGCTGATAAAAACTATTCTCATTATCATCCCATAGTAGATATTTTAACCTCTCGTGGAATCAGGCATTATGCAATTCACTCCAGACAGTGCATGGAAAATTACCGGTTTTACCCACGAAATTAGCCCGGCCTATCGACAAAAGCTGCTGTCACTGGGCATGCTGCCCGGCTCGTCATTTCAGGTCGTGCGCGTCGCCCCGTTAGGTGATCCGGTGCATATCGAAACCCGACGCGTAAATCTGGTATTGCGTAAAAAAGATCTCGCATTAATAGAAGTCGAAGCCTTATCCCGATAACAAGCCAGCGGTTTCAGTGAGTCCAGAAAAATGAAAAAATTAACTATTGGCTTAATTGGCAATCCTAATTCCGGCAAGACAACGCTATTTAACCAGCTCACGGGTGCGCGCCAGCGCGTCGGTAACTGGGCTGGCGTAACGGTTGAACGTAAAGAAGGCCTGTTCTCAACAACAGATCACCAGGTCACGCTGGTTGACCTGCCCGGCACGTACTCCTTAACCACGATCTCCTCGCAAACTTCGCTCGATGAGCAGATTGCCTGCCACTATATTCTTAGCGGCGACGCGGATCTGCTCATCAACGTGGTTGATGCCTCAAACCTTGAGCGTAACCTCTACCTGACGCTGCAGCTGCTGGAGCTGGGCATTCCCTGCATCGTGGCGCTCAACATGCTCGACATTGCAGAGAAACAGAAACTGCGTATCGACGTCGATGCCCTCTCCGCACGGCTGGGGTGCCCGGTCGTTCCGCTGGTGTCGACGCGCGCCCGCGGTATTGATGCCCTGAAACTGGCTATCGATCGCCACGCGGGAAATCGTAACGTTGAGCTGGTGCACTACGCCCAGCCGCTCCTGCGCGAAGCAGATCTGCTGGCGCAAGAGATGGACAAAAGCATGCCCGCGAAACAGCGCCTGTGGCTCGGCCTGCAAATGCTGGAAGGGGATATCTACAGCCGCGCCTATGCTGGTCATGCGGCAGATAAACTGGACGTGGTCCTCGCCCGTCTGAGCGACGAGCTGGATGACCCGGCCCTGCATATCGCTGATGCTCGCTATCAGGCCATCGCCGCGATTTGCGACGTGGTCAGTAACGCCCTGACGGCGGAACCGAGCCGCTT
This sequence comes from Enterobacter sp. SORGH_AS_0287, assembly GCF_031453695.1. Classification (NCBI taxonomy): domain Bacteria; kingdom Pseudomonadati; phylum Pseudomonadota; class Gammaproteobacteria; order Enterobacterales; family Enterobacteriaceae; genus Enterobacter; species Enterobacter sp. SORGH_AS_0287. The sequence goes on along the minus strand of NZ_JAVIZW010000001.1, from coordinate 3,941,832 downwards.
CACCGCGGCCGTGGATAAGGTTGTGCTTAACCGCTTCCTCGGTTTGCCGGTCTTCTTGCTGGTGATGTACCTGATGTTCTTGCTCGCCATTAACATTGGTGGCGCACTCCAGCCGATTTTCGATGCCGGTTCCGTTGCTATCTTTGTTCATGGCATTCAGTGGGTGGGTTACACCCTGCATTTCCCGGAATGGCTGACCATCTTCCTTGCCCAGGGGATTGGCGGTGGTATCAACACCGTACTGCCTCTGGTGCCGCAAATCGGCATGATGTATCTGTTCCTCTCCTTCCTTGAGGATTCCGGTTACATGGCGCGCGCCGCCTTCGTCATGGATCGCCTGATGCAGGCGCTCGGTCTGCCAGGCAAATCCTTCGTGCCGCTGATCGTGGGCTTCGGCTGTAACGTGCCCTCGGTTATGGGTGCCCGTACGCTGGATGCGCCGCGTGAACGTCTGATGACCATTATGATGGCACCGTTTATGTCCTGCGGTGCGCGACTGGCTATCTTCGCGGTCTTTGCCGCGGCCTTCTTTGGGCAGCAGGGGGCGCTGGCGGTCTTCTCGCTGTACGTGCTGGGTATCGTCATGGCCATTCTCACGGGGCTGATGCTGAAACACACCATCATGCGCGGCGAAGCGTCGCCGTTCGTCATGGAACTGCCGGTCTACCACGTCCCCCATCTTAAAAGCCTGGTGATCCAGACCTGGCAGCGCCTGAAAGGCTTCGTCCTGCGTGCCGGTAAAGTGATTGTTATCGTGAGTATTTTCCTGAGCGCGCTGAACAGCTTCACCCTGAGCGGACAGGCTGCGGATAACATCAACGACTCCGCCCTCGCCTCCGTCAGCCGCGTCATAACCCCGGTCTTCAAACCGATTGGCGTCCATGACGATAACTGGCAGGCGACCGTCGGTCTGTTCACCGGTGCGATGGCGAAAGAGGTGGTCGTCGGGACCCTGAATACGCTCTACACCGCGGAGAACATCCAGGAGCAAGCGTTCAATCCGGCAGAGTTTCATCTCGGTAACGAACTGCTGGGCGCCGTCGAAGAGACATGGCAGAGTCTGAAAGACACCTTCAGCCTGAGCGTGCTGGCGAACCCTATCGAGGCCAGTAAAGGTGACGGCGAAATGGCGACGGGTGCCATGGGCGTGATGAGCGAGAAATTTGGTAGCGCCTCTGCGGCCTACAGCTACCTCATCTTTGTTCTGCTCTATATTCCGTGCATCTCCGTCATGGGTGCGATTGCCCGCGAGTCCAGCCGTGGCTGGATGGGCTTCTCCATTCTGTGGGGGCTCAACATCGCTTACTCGCTGGCGACGCTCTTTTATCAGACCGTTAACTTTAGCCAGCACCCGCGGTATAGCCTGGTGTGCATCCTGGCGGTTGTGCTGTTTAACGTGCTCGTTCTCGGCCTGCTACGCCGGGCACGCAGCCGGGTTGATATCAACCTGCTGGCAAACCGCAAAACGGCTGCCACCTGCTGCAACAGCCCGGCGGGCGACTGTCACTAAGGGGTAAGCCATGGCATCGTTGATTCAGGTACGTGACCTGCTGGCGTTACAAGGGCGAATGGAGGCGAAACAGCTGAGCCTCACCCTGCATACCCCGCAGCCGATGATCGATGCCATGCTGGAAAGACTGGAAGCCATGGGAAAAGCGGTGCGTATTCAGGAAGAGGCGGAGGGCTGCCTGTCCGGCAGTTGTAAAAGCTGCCCGGAAGGAAAAGCCTGTCTCAGAGAGTGGTGGGCACTGCGCGCATAAAGCCGGGCATCGCTGCCCGGCATTATCGTATTACTTATAGACGTCCGCCGTTGCGCGCACGTTTTTGGTCTGTTTTTCTGCACTGGTGACGACGTAGTACTTCCCACCCAGCTCATCCGCTTTCTTAGACAGCTCTCTTTTGGCGTCCATCGGCGCGGTCGTGTCAGACGTAGAAATCTCACCAACTTTGGTCAGATTCATCCCGGCAACTTTATCTTTTTCCAGCTCTTGTGCCGCAAAGGCGCCAAATGAAAGTGACCCAATAACCAGAGAAGTGACGATACCTGTAACAAGTTTCATAGCCTGACTCTCCATAGGATTGTTGTTTTGATTATCGTAGGCAGAACAACCGCAACGACATCTGGAGTATGGTTGCGGTGTGAAACTTTTTCCAGGCTGGATAGAAAATAATCAGTCTAAACGTTGACTTAACGCAACGAGCGCTGAACAAAACTCCGCCGGATGAGAGATAAACGGCGCATGCGCGGCTTTATTTATCACCAGAGACTCACTTTGTGGCCAGAGTGAATCCAGTACTGGAACCACTTTGCGCGGCACCAGCCCGTCGAGGTAGCCGTAGATACGCAGGTGCGGCATCGCCAGCGCGGCCAGCGGCTCACGCAAATCGACGGTTTTGAGGATCTCAAGCCCCCCGTTAAGCACCTCAACGTCCGGCATCGGCAGGGAAAGCACGGTCTGCTTCAGCGCTCTGGCATCCTGACGCGCGGTGTCGGTTCCCATTGTCTGCAGGGCCAGGAAACGCTCAACGGTCCGCTGGAAGTCTTCGCTCAGCTGTTTCTGGAACCCGGCCAGCACATCCGGTTTTATGCCCGGCCAGTCGTCCTTTGCACTGAAGCACGGTGACGAGGCTACCGTGACCAGCGCACGCACGCGCTCGGGATGGGTCAACGCAATCTGGCTCGCCACCAGCCCGCCCAGGCTCCAGCCCAGCCAGATGGCGTGTTGCGGCGCAGCGTCCAGCACCTGCTGCGCCATCTCCTCGACCGACATTGCCCCAAAGCCGCGGCTGCGGCCAAAGCCCGGTAAATCCACCAGATGCAGGGTAAATTGCGAGGCGAGTTCCCCGGTTATGCAATTCCATACTTCGGCATTCAGGCCCCATCCGTGCAGCAGCACAAGATGGCAATTTCCCGTCCCTACGGTCTGCCACCACAGCGTCTTCATCAGTTACTGTTCTCTTTTTTCACATGGAGGTTGCACATGTTAACAGTGCCTGGCTTGTGCTGGCTATGCCGGATGCCGCTTGCCCTCAGCGCATGGGGCGTCTGCTCCGTTTGCACCCGCTCGCTGAAAAGGCAGGCGATGACGTGTCCGCAGTGTGGGCTAAATGCCACCGGGCGAGACGTTCCCTGCGGCCGCTGCCTGAAAAAAGCGCCGCCGTGGTGTGCCCTGGTGGCTGTGGATGATTATGTTGCGCCGTTAAGCGGCCTTATTCATGCGCTGAAGTTTGCCGGCCAGAGTGTGCTGGCGCGTCCCCTCGCCCGCCTGTTACTGCTGGCCGTTTTACAGGCGCGACGCACCCGCGGCCTGCCGAACATCGACATGGTGGTTAACGTGCCTTTATACCGTCGCCGACACTGGCGACGCGGCTATAACCAAAGTGACCTGCTCTGCCGCCCGCTCGCCCGATGGCTCGGTTGCCGGTACGACGCCCGTGCGCTCAAACGCGTCCATAACACGGCCATCCAGCATCAGCTCACGGCCCGGCTTCGCAAAAGGAACCTCAAAAATGCCTTTCGTCTTGAATTCCCGGTCAAAGGCCTCCATATCGCGATTGTGGATGATGTTGTCACCACAGGCAGTACCGTTGCTGAACTTTCCCGACTGCTTTTGCAAAGCGGCGCCGCGTCGGTTCAGGTATGGTGTCTGTGCCGTACCTTGTAGCCCTTCTTCAATGGGCGTATGATTATACCCAGGTAATTTAGTCAACTATTAGGCCAAAGCTATGATCCGTATTTCCGATTCTGCACAAGCGCACTTTGCCAAACTGCTGGCAAATCAGGAAGAAGGGACGCAGATCCGCGTGTTTGTGATCAATCCAGGCACTCCGAATGCAGAATGTGGTGTCTCTTATTGTCCTCCGGACGCAGTGGAAGCGACTGACACTGCCCTTAAATTTGAACAGCTCACGGCTTACGTTGATGAGCTGAGCGCACCGTATCTTGAAGATGCGGAGATCGACTTCGTCACCGATCAGCTGGGTTCTCAGCTGACCCTGAAAGCGCCAAACGCCAAAATGCGTAAAGTGTCTGACGATGCCCCCCTGATGGAGCGCGTCGAGTACCTGCTGCAGTCTCAGATCAACCCGCAGCTGGCGGGGCACGGCGGTCGTGTTTCCCTGATGGAAATCACTGAAGACGGCCTGGCGATCCTGCAGTTCGGCGGCGGTTGTAACGGTTGTTCAATGGTTGATGTCACGCTGAAAGAAGGGATCGAGAAGCAGCTGCTGAACGAATTCCCGGAACTGAAAGGTGTGCGCGATCTGACCGAACACCAGCGCGGCGAGCACTCTTACTACTAAGTGTCCGCCTGCTTTTGCCCGGTGGCGCTATGCTTACCGGGCCTGCTTTCCCCTCCCTGCCTTGCCTCCCCATATGTTGACCTGCGTCTCATAATTCAAATTTAGCCCCCCAGGGTGATTCTCAACCACGACATGTTACCCGTATCATTCACGTGGGCACTAAGCACCTTCATAACAGCCGACTAAACTTAATAGTTTCCAAGGCAACAGTATTAGTGCCGTTAACACTCTGTTCCCAGTTGGGACAATCGGAATTTGTCGTTGAAACAATGACGTTACCCATAACAATTCAAAGGCCAGGTAAATCATGCCATTAGTCATCGTTGCTATCGGTGTTGTGTTATTACTGCTCTTGATGATCCGTTTCAAAATGAACGGGTTTATCGCTCTGGTTCTGGTGGCACTTGCAGTCGGTCTGATGCAAGGGATGCCGCTGGTGAAAGTCATCAGCTCCATTAAAGCCGGTGTCGGCGGCACGCTCGGTAGCCTGGCACTGATCATGGGCTTTGGCGCTATGCTCGGCAAAATGCTGGCAGACTGTGGGGGCGCCCAGCGTATTGCCACCACGCTGATTGCCAAATTTGGTAAGAAGAATATCCAGTGGGCGGTTGTGTTAACCGGGTTTACCGTCGGTTTCGCACTGTTCTATGAAGTGGGCTTCGTGCTGATGCTGCCACTGGTGTTCACCATCGCAGCGGCAGCGAACATTCCACTGCTGTATGTCGGTGTACCGATGGCCGCCGCGCTGTCCGTTACGCACGGTTTCCTGCCACCACACCCGGGTCCAACCGCGATCGCCACCATCTTCCATGCCGATATGGGTAAAACCCTGCTGTTCGGTACGATTCTGGCAATCCCGACGGTGATCCTGGCCGGCCCGGTTTATGCCCGCTTCCTGAAAGGGATTGATAAGCCTATCCCGGAAGGTCTGTACAGCGCGAAAACCTTCACGGAAGAAGAGATGCCTGGTTTTGGCGTCAGCGTCTGGACCTCTCTGGTGCCGGTCATCCTGATGGCGATGCGTGCCGTGGCGGAAATGATCCTGCCAAAAGGCCACCCGTTCCTGTCCGTTGCCGAGTTCCTGGGCGACCCGGTGATGGCGACGCTGATTGCGGTACTGATTGCGATGTTCACCTTCGGCCTGAACCGTGGTCGTTCAATGGATCAGATTAACGACACGCTGACCTCTTCCATCAAAATCATTGCCATGATGCTGCTGATTATCGGTGGTGGCGGTGCGTTCAAGCAGGTGCTGGTCGACAGCGGCGTGGATAAATACATCGCGGCCATGATGCATGAAACCAATGTGTCACCGCTGCTGATGGCGTGGTCTATCGCTGCGGTGCTGCGTATCGCGCTCGGCTCTGCAACCGTTGCAGCAATCACCGCCGGTGGTATCGTTGCACCGCTGATTGCGACGACGGGCGTGAGCCCTGAGCTGATGGTTATCGCGGTAGGTTCCGGTAGCGTGATTTTCTCTCACGTGAACGATCCGGGCTTCTGGCTGTTCAAGGAATATTTCAACCTGACTATCGGTGAAACCATCAAGTCCTGGTCTGCACTGGAAACCATTATTTCGGTGTGTGGTCTGGTCGGGGTTCTGCTGTTGAACATGGTTATCTGATATCAAAAAGCCGGGTAGCTTGCGCTTACCCGGCTTTCTTCTCTCTGTGAGACTACCGCGTTTTACCCACCGCTTTTCTGCGCTTATCCAAATCCTTAATCAGCCTGTTCACCCCGTCATCGGCAAACATCTTCTCAAGCGTGATGGACAATTTGCGACGCCAGTTCTTGTACTGATAGCTGGTACCCGGAATGTTCACCGGCTCCGCCATATCAATCCAGTCTTCCGGCTGCAGACCCAGCAGGGCACTGTTGCTGTCGGCAATATAGCGCTGCAATCCGCGGTTGAGCGTAGGCGTCATCGACATCAGTGATGCCTTATGCCCGGCGCGTTTCGGCAGGCAGCCATGCTTGTGTAACGCATCAAGCAACCCTTGCTTCGCCAGCTCGCGATCCTGATACAGCCCACGTAAGACCTCTTCATCCGGATACAGACCCAGCGTTTTACCGAGTGTCAGATCGCCGCTTTCCCAATAGCCACGAAGCGTAGGAAGGTCATGCGTCGTCGCGACTGCCATTGACTGTTCAGGGTACGCTTTCGGCGCGCGGAAGGTTTTCTCATGGTCGTTTTCAAAATAGAGCACTTTATAGGAGTAAACACCGCTGTCGCGGAGCTTACTGACAATCTCAACCGGCACGGTACCGAGATCTTCGCCGATCACCATGCACTGATGACGTTTACTCTCCAGCGCCAGGATCGAGAGCAGATCGTCAACCGGATACTGTACATACGCGCCGTGGTCAGCCGTTTCACCATAAGGGATCCACCACAGACGCAGGACGGACATCACGTGGTCAATTCGCAGCGCGCCGCAGTTTTGCATGTTGGCGCGCAGCAGGTCGATAAACGGCTCGTAAGCCCGCGCAGCCATGACGTGTGGATCCATCGGCGGCAAACCCCAGTTCTGGCCGAGCGGGCCAAGAATATCCGGCGGTGCGCCCACGGAGGCCTTCAGGCAATAAAGCTCGCGGTCACACCAGGTTTCCGCCCCGCCTTCCGCCACGCCAACGGCCAGATCGCGGTACAGGCCGATCGGCATTTTATAACCCTGGCTCACCTGCCAGCAGGCGGCAAACTGGCTGTAAGCCAGCCACTGCAGCCAGAGGAAGAAGTCCACCTCGTCAGCATACTTTTTGCAGAACGCCTGCACTTCGGGCGTATCGACAGATTGATACGCTTCCGGCCATACCGGCCAGCCCCAGCGCATTTCGTCCTCTTTTACCTGATAAGCGTGCAATGCATCGAACGCCGCCTGCCAGTAAAGGCTCTCGCCTTCCTGAGCTACAAACTGGCGGAAAGCCGACATCTGCTCGTCATCACGCTGCGAAAAACCTTTCCACGCCAGACGTAACGCGGCCATTTTCAGTGCGGTGACGGTGGCATAGTCTACCCAGTCCGTCTCGCGCGCCTGCTTCAGCGCCTGCTGAGTGGTCGTGAGGTTCCACCACGCCTGCGCCTCTTTGCTGCTTTTGAAATCGTCTAAGGCATTCACGTCAATGTAAATCACGTTCAGCCAGCGACGGGATGACGGGCTGTACGGACTGGCACTTTCCGGGTTCGCCGGATAGAGCGCATGAATGGGGTTGAGGCCGATAAACGCACCGCCGCGCTCGCCCACATCCGCCAGCATCTTTTTCAGGTCGCCAAAATCGCCGATACCCCAGTTGCTGTCAGAGCGCAGCGTGTAGAGCTGCACGCAGGCCCCCCACAGCTTTTTACCCTCGAGCAACGCCTGCGGCTCATAGCAGCGTTTTGGCGCAACAATCACCCGACAATGAAAACGCTGGCCGTCCTGCGTGAGGGTTAACGTGTGATAGCCCTCCGGCAGTTTTGCCGGAAGGTTAAGCGCTTTGCCACCGGTGGCGTGGCCTTTGTGCTGTTGCCCCTCTTCGGTCGTGAGCAGCCAGCTAAATTCGCCGCGCCCGTTTACCGTAAGCGGCATCTTTTTACCGGCGGTAAACACCTTCACGTTCGGCACCGGAGCAACCGACGCTTTCGCGTCGGTCTTGTGCATGGCATCCAGCAAACGTCTTTTGGTGTCGGCGCCAATAGACTGTGGTTTGCCGTGAGCATTAATGTAACTGAGGCTGATCCCCGCCGCCTGCGCGGCACTGTCCAGACGTTTACTCTCCATCGCGCTTCCTTAGCGTTTTGCCTGCCAGATACGAGCCTGATAATCACGGATTGAGCGGTCAGAACTGAACATCCCGCAGCGGGCGGTGTTCAGAATGCACGCCCGGGTCCACGCTTCCTGGTCGCGATACAGCACATCGACCTGTTTTTGCGCGTCCACATAGGCCGTAAAGTCCGCCATGACCAGATACGGGTCACCGCCGTGTTTGTCCATGCTGTGCAGCATCTGGTCAAAGGCATGTTTATCGCCATCGCTGTACTTACCGCTTTCCAGCTCTTTCAGAACCGCATCAAGAACTTTGTCTTTCTTACGCCATTTCACCGGGTCGTAACCTTTGGCCTTGAGGGCTTTCACTTCTTCGACGGTATGGCCGAAGATAAAGATGTTCTCTTCCCCCACCTTTTCGGCGATCTCGACGTTCGCGCCGTCGAGCGTACCGACGGTCAGCGCACCGTTCAGCGCCAGCTTCATGTTGCCGGTACCGGAAGCTTCTTTCCCTGCCGTGGAGATCTGCTCGGAGATATCCGCCGCCGGGATCAGCATCTCAGCTGCAGAGACGCAGTAGTCCGGCAGGAACACCACCTTCAGCTTGTCACCCACTTTCGGATCGTTATTGATGGCCGCGGCCACTTTATTAATGGCGAGGATAATGTTTTTCGCCAGGTAGTAGCCCGGTGCGGCTTTCGCCCCAAACAGGAACACGCGCGGTACGCGGTCAGCCTGCGGGTTCTCGCGGATCTCTTTATACAGCGCCAGAATGTGCAGCAGGTTCAGATGCTGGCGTTTGTACTCATGCAGACGTTTGATCTGAATATCGAAAATGGCGTTCGGGTTGATCTCAATGCCGGTACGCGCTTTGACAAAATGCGCCAGACGCACTTTGTTTTCGAGCTTAATGGCGCGGTACTGCTCGCGGAATGCCGCGTCGTCGGCATACTTTTCCAGATTGATAAGCTGGTCCAGATCGTTGGCCCACTCTTTCTTCAGGGTTTTGTCCAGCAGGCCGGCCAGCAGCGGGTTGCACTGCTTAATCCAGCGACGCGGCGTGATGCCATTGGTCACGTTATGGAATTTGGTCGGCCACAGCTGGTGGTATTCCGGGAACAGGTCTTTCACCACCAGATCCGAGTGCAGCGCCGCCACACCGTTCACCGCAAAACCGCTCACCACGCACATGTTCGCCATGCGCACCTGTTTGTCATGTACCACAGCCAGCTTCGCCCACACCGCTTTGTCGCCCGGCCAGGTTTTATCCACTTGCTTTTTAAACGCGTCGTTAATCTTGTTGATGATCTGCATATGACGCGGCAGCAGGGCTTTCACCAGCTTCTCATCCCAGCACTCCAGCGCTTCAGGCATCAGGGTGTGGTTGGTATAGGCAAACGTACGGCTGGTGATCGCCCATGCGTCATCCCAGCTCAGCTGGTGCTCGTCAATCAGCACGCGCAACAGTTCAGGAATCGCAATCGTCGGGTGCGTATCGTTAAGCTGGATCACTTCGAAGTCTGGCAGCTGCGCCAGCTTGCGGCCCGCCAGGTGATGACGACGCAGAATATCCGCAATGGAACAGGCACACTGGAAGTACTGCTGCATCAGACGCAGTTTCTTGCCCGCCAGATGGTTGTCGTTCGGGTAAAGGACTTTGGTCAGTTTCTCGGCGTCAATCCCCTGCTGCTCGGCACGCAGGAAATCGCCGTCGTTGAATTTGGTCAGGTTGAAGGGATGAGCATGCTTTGCCTGCCACAGACGCAGCGGTTGCGCCACGCCGTTACGGTAGCCCAGCACCGGCAGATCCCAGGCTTCGCCGGTCAGGGTAAACGCAGGCTCCCACAGCCCCTGCTTCGTGACTTTACCACCAATGCCCACCTGCACATCAAGCTGTGCATTGTGGCGGAACCAGGGGTAAGTATTGCGGTGCCAGTCATCCGGCGCTTCCATCTGATGACCATCAGCAAACGACTGACGGAACAGGCCGTACTGGTAGTTCAGACCGTAGCCAATGGCCGACTGACCGACGGTGGCCATCGAGTCAAGGAAACAGGCCGCCAGACGTCCCAGACCACCGTTACCCAGCGCCGGGTCAATCTCTTCTTCCAGCAGGTCGGTCAGGTTAATATCATGCTCTTTCAGCACATCACCCACCTCCTGATACCAGCCGAGGTTCAGCAGGTTGTTACCTGTCAGACGGCCAATCAGGAACTCCATTGAGATGTAGTTAACGTGGCGCTGGTCTTTCGCCGGTTTTGCCAACGGTTGAGCATTCAGCTGCTCCGCGAGCGCACCGCTCACTGCCTGCCACCACTGGTGAGGCGTCATCTCGTTTGCAGCGTGAAGACCAAAACGCTGCCACTGACGCGTCAGGGCAGCCTGGAATTGAGCTTTGTTAAAGGTAGGCTGTGACATAGGGAATTGGCATCCTGTAGAGAGAAAACACATGTTGGCGCTAGTGTGCCAGGCTCATTTCGCCTCTTCCTCATCCCGCAGGGGATTAGGCAGGGAGGAGTAGCGGGGATGAGCATAAAAGTGTGATCAAGGCCACTCTGAGAGCATAGTGCGAGTGTGCCAGGAAGAAAAAAAGATAACCGGGGAGAATGTCAAAAAAATGAAATACAGTTTCGGATGAAATTAATCCGCGCCGAAATGATTACTTACGCAGAATAATATTTCTGCAATGGGGCCTTACCTAAGGGGATTATTAATCTCACTCAACTTTACCCGAACTTTATTAAATTTGACGTCACTATACCTTTCTGAAACCAGTTTCAGCGTAACCGTGTGACACTGGGACAAGCCAGCGCTGACGCGGTGTTAAAGCCATTCTGGAAAAGTTCCGGTACTCGCCTGAATGTTTTGTGACAGAGTGCAAATTCAGAGCCACAAAACCCAGACATAACTTGCAATAGTTCTCTTTCTGGCCGACCTTATAGCTATTAATTACGAAGCGCAAAAAAAATAAATTCTCTCGTTCCCCACAGTGAAGTGAAAACTATGTTGATTCCGTCTAAATTAAGTCGCCCGGTTCGTCTTGACCATACAGTGGTCCGCGAGCGTCTGCTGGCTAAACTTTCCGGCGCGCATAATTTCCGACTGGCGCTGGTTACGAGCCCTGCAGGTTATGGAAAAACAACGCTCATTTCGCAATGGGCCGCAGGTAAGAGCGACCTTGGCTGGTACTCCCTTGATGAGGGCGATAACCAGCAAGAGCGTTTTGCCAGCTATCTGATTGCCGCCATTCAGCAGGCAACCAACGGACACTGCGTCGCCAGTGAGGTCATGGTGCAAAAGCGCCAGTACGCCAGCCTGTCTTCCCTTTTCTCGCAGCTGTTTATCGAACTGGCCGAATGGCATCGCCCGCTGTACGTGGTGATTGATGATTATCATCTCATCACTAACCCGGTTATCCATGAATCGATGCGTTTCTTCCTGCGTCATCAGCCGGAAAACCTGACCCTGGTCGTGCTGTCGCGTAACCTGCCGCAACTGGGCATCGCCAACCTGCGCGTGCGCGATCAGCTGCTGGAAGTCGGCAGCCAGCAGCTGGCCTTTACCCATCAGGAAGCCAAACAGTTTTTTGACTGTCGACTGAACTCGCCAATTGAGGCCTCCGAAAGCAGCCGCCTGTGTGATGATGTCGCCGGCTGGGCGACGGCGCTGCAGCTGATTGCTCTCTCTGCCCGGCAAAATAACAGCCCGACGCACCAGTCTGCGCGTCGCCTGGCGGGGATTAACGCGAGCCATCTTTCTGATTATCTCGTCGACGAAGTGCTGAACAGCGTTGATCCGTCGACCCGAAATTTCCTACTCAAAAGTTCTCTGCTGCGTTCCATGAACGACGCGCTGATCGTGCGCGTGACCGGCTGTGAAAACGGTCAACTGCAGCTGGAAGAGATTGAACGCCAGGGCCTGTTCCTGACCCGAATGGACGATCCCGGCGAGTGGTTCAGCTATCACCCACTGTTTGGCAGCTTCCTGCGCCAGCGCTGTCAGTGGGAGCTTGCAACGGAACTGCCGGAAATCCATCGCGCCGCCGCCGAAAGCTGGATGGCACAAGGTTTCCCGAGCGAGGCGATTCACCACGCGCTTGCCGCCGGTGATGCCGGCATGCTGCGCGATATCCTCCTTAACCACGCATGGGGCTTGTTTAACCACAGCGAGCTGACGTTGCTTGAAGAGTCACTGAAAGCCCTGCCGTGGGAGAGCCTGCTGGAAAATCCGCGCCTGGTGCTGCTGCAGGCCTGGCTGATGCAGAGCCAGCATCGCTACAGTGAAGTAAATACCCTGCTGGCACGTGCCGAGCAGGAGATGGAAAGCGATATGGATGCCACCCTGCACGGCGAATTCAACGCCCTGCGGGCGCAGGTGGCGATTAACGACGGTGACCCGGAAGAGGCTGAGCGCCTGGCGATGGTTGCGCTGGATGAACTGCCGCTGGCCAATTTCTACAGCCGTATTGTGGCCACCTCGGTACACGGTGAAGTTCTGCACTGCAAAGGCGAGCTGACGCGCTCCCTTTCGCTCATGCAACAAACTGAACAGATGGCCCGCCGCCACGATGTCTGGCATTACGCGCTGTGGAGCCTGATCCAGCAAAGTGAAATTTTATTTGCGCAGGGGTTCCTGCAGGCCGCCTGGGAAAATCAGGAAAAGGCCTTCCAGCTGATTCGTGAGCAGCATCTGGAACAGCTGCCGATGCACGAGTTCCTGCTGCGCATTCGTGCACAGCTCCTTTGGGCATGGTCGCGTCTGGATGAAGCGGAAAGCTGCGCCCGTCAGGGTGTGGACGTTCTCTCCAGCTTCCAGCCACAGCAGCAATTGCAGTGTCTGGCGCTGCTGGTTCAGTGCTCGCTGGCGCGTGGCGATCTCGATAACGCCCGCAACCACCTTAACCGTCTGGAAAACCTGCTCGGTAACGGTCAGTACCACAGCGACTGGGTGTCCAACGCCGATAAGGTGCGGGTGATTTACTGGCAGATGACCGGCGACAAAAAATCCGCCGCCAACTGGTTACGTCAGACCCCTAAACCGGAATTTGCCAACAACCACTTCCTGCAGAGCCAGTGGCGCAATATTGCCCGCGTCCAGATCCTGCTCGGTGAATTAGAACCTGCCGAAATCGTGCTGGAAGAGCTTAATGAAAACGCCCGCAGCCTGCGGCTGATGAGCGATCTCAACCGCAACCTCCTTCTGCTGAACCAGCTTTACTGGCAGGCGGGCCGCAAAAACGATGCCCAGCGCGTCCTGCTGGAAGCGCTGCAGCTGGCGAACCGCACCGGGTTTATCAGCCACTTTGTCATTGAAGGTGAAGTGATGGCCCAGCAGCTGCGACAGTTGATTCAACTCAATACGCTGCCAGAGCTGGATCAGCATCGTGCCCAGCGTATTCTGCGCGAAATTAACCAGCACCATCGCCATAAGTTTGCGCACTTTGATGAGAACTTCGTGGAACGTCTGCTGAACCATCCGGAAGTACCGGAACTGATCCGCACCAGCCCGCTCACTCAGCGCGAATGGCAGGTGCTGGGGCTGATCTACTCAGGCTACAGCAACGAGCAGATCGCCGGTGAACTGGCGGTGGCAGCGACGACCATCAAAACCCATATCCGCAATCTCTATCAGAAGCTGGGCGTCGCCCATCGTCAGGATGCGGTGCAGCATGCACAGCAGCTGCTGAAGATGATGGGGTACGGCGTGTAATTCTGGTGCGCGTGGGTGCCCTCACCCGGGCCTGTTTTGCAGAAACTAAAAACGGCAACCTTCGGTTGCCGTTTTGCTTTTACGTCAGCACAGTTCCAGCTGCAGATTATTATCCTTAATCACCTGCATCACGCCTGCCGGCGGCATCACGTCGGTATAAACCGCATCAACCATGCTGATGCTGCCCATATTCACCATCGCGTTACGGCCAAACTTGGAGTGGTCCACCACGAGCATAACATGGCGTGAATTCTCAATAATCGCGCGCTTGGTGCGGACTTCATGATAATCAAACTCCAGCAGGGAGCCATCGCTGTCGATACCGCTGATCCCGAGAATGCCGAAATCGAGACGGAACTGAGAGATAAAGTCGAGCGTCGCTTCACCGATGATGCCGCCGTCGCGGCTGCGCAACTCGCCGCCCGCAAGGATGATGCGGAAATCGTCTTTCTGCATCAGGGTATTCGCGACATTCAGGTTATTGGTCACGACGCGCAGGTTTTCATGATCCAGCAGCGCATGGGCGACCGCTTCCGGCGTGGTGCCGATATCAATAAACAGCGTCGCCCCGTTAGGGATCTGGCTGGCGACTTTCCGCGCAATGCGCTCTTTCTCCGCCGTTTGCGTGGCTTTACGGTCATGCCATGAGGTATTGACCGAGCTGGACGGCAGCGCCGCCCCGCCGTGGTGGCGCAGAATACGGTTTTGATCGGCAAGGTCGTTCAGGTCACGACGAATGGTCTGCGGGCTGACGGCAAACTGCTCGACCAGCTCTTCGGTGCTGACATATCCCTGTTTTTTAACCAGTTCGATAATGGCGTCATGACGTTGTGTTTGTTTCATCAATTATCCCTGAGAATTATGTTCGTTTTCGCGCATGGAGCGTGTCGGCAAACGCCATCGCCAGCCCAACGGCCAGCCCGGTGACGTGTGCACCATTGGCGATAGACATACCAAACAGATCAAACCATCCGGCAATTAGCCATATTAACGCAAAGGTTATTAACCCGCGTTGCAGATAGATGCCACTTTCAGGATCGCGCTCACCTCTGAGCCAGACGTAGCCCATCAGGGCATACACAACACCTGATAATCCGCCAAACCACGGGCCGCTGAATTTGTGCTGCACATAGCCACTCAACAGGGCACTGATGACGGTGATCACAATCAGCTTCCCGCTGCCAAGACGCTTCTCGACGACACCGCCAAGGTACCACCACCACAGCAGGTTAAAGAGAATATGCATCACCGAGAAGTGCATCAGCGCGTGGGTAAAATAGCGCCAGACGTCAACGTCCAGTGAAGGGTCATAGGGCCATGCCAGGGCGATCATGACGCTCTGGTCGCCGACCACGTTCATCATAATGAACACGATAATGCAGGCCGCCATCAGCAGCAGCGTAAACGGACCCGCGCGTTCGCGCACGGTGGCAAAGAAGGGAAAACGACGATAGTGCAGCCCGCTGCCCGTCTGGCCTGATTGCCAGCTTGCGGCCAGATAGCGCGGGTCGCCAGGGTTCTCAAGGAATCGCGCCAGCTCCTCATTTACCCTCGCGGCCTGGCTCTCGTCGGCCAGCCACACATCGGTCTGATGATGTTGCTGGATGGTCAGAATAACGCCCTGCGTCGCCATATAGTCGACAAACGCCTGGGCGACGCGCGGGTTGGTAAAAGAGGTGATCATCAACATGGGCAGCCGTCGCTTATTTCCACACAAAAGGGGACAGTATAGCGGTATCAGCGCTCAAACGCGTATTCAACTTCTGCCGGGAAATGACGATGCCAGGCATCGAAGCCGCCATCAACGCTGTAAACCGCATCGTAGCCCTGCTGAAGCAGGTACTGCGCTGCACCTTTACTGCTGTTGCCGTGGTAGCACATGACCATCACCGGCGTGTCGAAGTCGTTATCGCGCATAAACGCGCCCAGGGAGTCGTTGGTCAGGTGGAACGCGCCTGGCGTGTGGCCCATCGCAAAGCTCTGCGGATCGCGGATGTCCACCAGCACAGCCGTTCCCTGGTGCATTTTCTGATGGGCTTCTTCTACGTTAATACATTCAAACTGATCCATGGTGCTCTCATCTTATATTCAGGTGTGGTGCGCTTCCTCTCACCCCCACTCTCTCCTGAAGTGAGAAGGATGGGCGAGGGCATCAAGCGGCACTATTTTACCCCGTAGTGTACGTCCTGGCGGCGGGTAAACGCCATTATGTTATCCATATCACTCTAAATTGTTTTTTTGATGTTACCAAAAGCGCGTTCCTTTGCTATTATGAGCGATATCGAACATTTCTGAGCTTTAACGAAAGTGCGTGAGGGTGTTATGGAAACCAAAGATCTGATTGTGATAGGCGGTGGCATCAACGGTGCCGGGATTGCGGCCGATGCTGCAGGACGCGGTTTATCCGTGCTGATGCTGGAAGCTAACGATCTCGCCTGCGCGACCTCGTCCGCCAGCTCCAAACTGATCCACGGTGGCCTGCGCTACCTGGAACACTACGAATTCCGCCTGGTCAGCGAAGCCCTGGCCGAACGTGAAGTGCTGCTGAAAATGGCCCCGCATCTGGCGATTCCGATGCGCTTTCGCCTGCCCCACCGCCCGCATCTGCGTCCGGCGTGGATGATTCGAATCGGTCTGTTTATGTACGATCATCTGGGCAAACGTACCAGCCTGCCAGGATCGACCGGTTTGCGTTTTGGCTCAGAATCGGTCCTTAAACCTGAAATCGTGCGCGGATTCGAATATTCCGACTGCTGGGTAGACGATGCGCGTCTGGTTCTTGCCAATGCGCAGATGGTGGTGAAAAAGGGCGGCGAGGTGAAAACCCGCACCCGCGCCACGGCTGCCCGTCGTGAAAACGGCCTGTGGGTTGTTGAAGCGGAAGACGTGGATACCGGCGAGAAGTTCAGCTGGAAAGCGCGCGGCCTGGTGAACGCCACCGGTCCGTGGGTGAAACAGTTCTTTGATGAGGGAATGCACCTGCCTTCGCCGTACGGCATCCGCCTGATCAAAGGCAGCCACATTGTCGTGCCACGCGTGCATACCCAGAAGCAGGCCTATATCCTGCAAAACGAAGATAAACGTATCGTGTTTGTGATCCCGTGGATGGACGAGTTCTCCATCATCGGCACCACCGACGTGGAGTACAAAGGCGATCCGAAAAATGTCGAGATCGACGAAAGTGAAGTCAGCTACCTGCTGAAAGTGTATAACGCGCACTTCAAAAAACAGCTGGCACGCGATGACGTGGTCTGGACTTACTCCGGCGTGCGTCCGCTGTGTGATGACGAATCGGACTCACCGCAGGCCATCACCCGCGACTATACGCTGGATATACATGACGTGGACGGCCAGGCACCGCTGCTGTCGGTCTTTGGCGGCAAGCTCACTACCTATCGTAAGCTGGCCGAACACGCGCTGGAAAAACTGGTGCCGTACTACAAAGGCATTGGCCCGGCCTGGACTAAAGGTGCCGTATTGCCTGGCGGCGATATCGGGGATAACCGCGATGATTATGCTGCGAAACTGCGCCGTCGCTACCCGTTCATCACCGAAGGGATGGCGCGTCACTACGCCCGTACCTACGGCAGTAATACGGAATGGATCCTGGGTGAAGCCAAAACGCTTGCCGACCTGGGGGAACATTTCGGTCACGAACTCTACGAAGCCGAACTGCGCTATCTGGTGGAGAACGAGTGGGTGCGCCGCCTGGATGATGCCATCTGGCGTCGTACCAAAGAAGGGATGTGGCTGGATGCCGAGCAGCAGTCGCGCGTGGCGCAGTGGCTGGCGCAGAACGCGGGAAAGCGTGAGCTGTCATTAGCATCGTGATGTAAAAAAGCCCGGTGGCGTTACGCTTCCCGGGCCTGCAGATCGCATAAGCCGGGTCAGGCGAAGCCGCCACCCGGCTCTGTTTTTTTATAACCGCACGGGATCGATATGCCAGATAGTTTCAGCATATTCTTTGATAGTACGGTCTGATGAGAAATACCCCATATTGGCGATGTTATGCATCGCGGCGCTGGTCCACTTCTCCTGCTGACGGTACAACTCGTCCACGTTGTCCTGACAGTCGACATAGCTGCGGTAATCCGCCAGCACCTGATAGTGGTCACCAAAGTTAATCAGTGAATCGACCAAATCGCGATAGCGGCTCGGCTCTTCAGGGTTAAACACGCCGGTGGCGATTTGCGTCAACACCTGGCGCAGCTCTTCATCTTCTTCGTAGTACTCGCGCGGCGAGTAGCCCTTCCTGCGAAGCGCCTCCACCTCCTCCGTCGTGTTACCGAAGATAAAGATATTCTCTGCCCCCACATGTTCCAGCATCTCAACGTTCGCGCCATCCAGCGTACCGATGGTCAGTGCGCCATTCAGGGCAAACTTCATATTACTGGTGCCGGAGGCTTCCGTACCGGCCGTGGAAATCTGCTCAGACAGGTCCGCCGCCGGAATGATCAACTGTGCCAGACTCACACTGTAGTTCGGGACAAAGACCACCTTCAGCTTGTCACCGATATCCGGATCGTTGTTGACCACCTTCGCCACATCATTGATGAGATGAATAATGTGCTTCGCCATGTAGTATGCCGACGCCGCCTTACCGGCAAAGATTTTCACCCGTGGCACCCAGTCGGCCGTTGGGTCGGCTTTGATGCGATTGTAGTGCGTGATGACGTGCAGCACGTTCATGAGCTGTCGCTTGTACTCATGGATACGCTTGATTTGCACATCAAACAACGCTTTCGGGTTGGCCACTACGTTCAGGTGCAGCGCAAGATACACCGACAGCCGCTTCTTGTTCAGAAGCTTGGCTTCACGCACGGCTTTGTTCACCGCCGGGAAATCCAGGTGCTGTTCAAGCTCGCCCAGCTGACTCAAATCGGTACGCCAGGTGCGGCCAATATGTTCGTCCAGGACGTCGGAGAGCGGCTGGTTAGCCAGCGCCAGCCAGCGACGCGGGGTAACACCGTTCGTCACGTTGCAAAAACGCGTCGGGAAGATCTTCGCGAAATCAGCAAACAGCGACTGCACCATCAGGTTCGAGTGCAGTCCGGAAACCCCGTTCACCTTGTGGCTGATCACCACCGCCAGCCAGGCCATACGCACGCGGCGACCGTTGGATTCATCAATGATTGAGGCCCGGCTCAGCAGGCCAGTATCGTTCGGATACTGCTCCTGCAGCGTCTTCAGGAAGTAGTCGTTAATCTCAAAGATAATCTGCAGATGGCGCGGCAAAATTTTACCGAGCATGTCGACCGGCCAGGTTTCCAGCGCTTCGCTCATCAGGGTGTGGTTGGTGTACGAGAAGACCTGGCAGGTCACTTCAAACGCATCATCCCAGCTGAACTTGTGCTCGTCGATCAGCAAACGCATAAGCTCGGGGATCGAAAGCACCGGGTGGGTATCGTTGAGGTGAATCGCGGTTTTTTCCGCCAGGTTACTGTAGGTTTTGTGCAGCTGATAGTGACGGCTCAGGATGTCCTGAATCGTCGCGGACACAAGGAAATACTCCTGACGCAGACGCAGTTCGCGTCCGGAATAGGTCGAGTCATCCGGATAAAGTACGCGGGAGACGTTTTCAGAGTGGTTTTTATCTTCCACCGCCGCAAAATAGTCGCCCTGGTTGAATTTACCGAGGTTGATTTCGCTACTGGCCTGGGCGCTCCACAGGCGCAGGGTATTGGTGGCATCGGTGTCGTAGCCGGGGATAATCTGGTCATAGGCCACGGCCAGGATCTCTTCCGTCTCAACCCAGCGGGATTTTTTTCCCTCCTGCTGAATACGGCCACCAAAGCGCACTTTGTAGCGCGTGTTGTGTCGTTTGAATTCCCACGGGTTGCCGTACTCAAGCCAGTAGTCCGGAGACTCTTTCTGTCGGCCTTCCACAATGTTCTGCTTGAACATGCCGTAGTCGTAGCGAATCCCGTAGCCGCGGCCCGGCAGGGCCAGCGTCGCCAGCGAGTCCAGGAAACAGGCGGCCAGACGCCCCAGGCCGCCGTTACCGAGGCCCGGGTCATTCTCTTCGTCAATCAGCTCTTCTAAATCTAACCCCATCTCTTCCAGTGCGGTTTTGACGTCGTCATAGATACCGAGCGACAACAGCGCATTGGACAGCGTGCGGCCAATCAAAAATTCCATCGACAGGTAATAAACCTGCCGCGTTTCCTGCGAGAGCTGGGCGCGGTTAGAGCGCAGCCAGCGTTCCACTAAGCGGTCACGCACGGCAAACAGCGTGGCGTTCAGCCACTCGTGTTTGTTGGCGATGACCGGGTCTTTCCCGATGGTGAACATCAGCTTATAGGCGATAGAGTGCTTTAACGCCTCAACGCTGAGCGTGGGTGAAGAATAGCTAAAAGGAGCATTCATATCAGTAACTTCGCCTCGTTACATCAAGCGTTGATAAAGGTCGCGGTACGACTGCGCCGCAACGTGCCAGCCAAAGTCCAGAGACATCGCCTGACGCTGAACGTAACGCCACAGAGATGGACGGGACCACAAGACGAAAGCACGCCGAATCGCCCGCAGCAGCGACCAGGCATTACTGTCCTCAAAGACAAACCCGCTGGCGATACCGTCCGCAAGGTTTTCCAGAGAACTGTCCGATACGGTATCCGCCAGCCCGCCAGTACGACGTACCAGCGGCAGCGTGCCGTATTTCAGGCCATAGAGCTGCGTCAGGCCACACGGTTCGAAACGGCTCGGCACCAGAATGACGTCAGCACCGCCCATAATCCGGTGCGAAAACGCTTCGTGATAGCCAATCTGCACCCCTACCTGCCCGGGGTGTTCCGCCGCTGCCGCAAGGAAACCTTCCTGCAGCACCGGGTCGCCGGCACCGAGCAGCGCCAGTTGTCCCCCCTGCTCCAGTAAGCCCGGCAGCGCCTCCAGCACTAAATCCAGCCCTTTCTGGCTGGTCAGACGGCTGACGACGGCGAACAGCGGCACTTTATCGTTCACCTTCAGCCCCATCGCAATCTGCAGCTGGCGTTTGTTTTCCGCTTTGTCTTCCACGGAATCACGGCCATAGCGTGCCGCCAGCAGAAGATCGGTCTCCGGATTCCAGATCTGCTCATCAACGCCGTTGAGGATCCCCGACAGGCGGCCCTCACGATGGCGCTGTCGCAGCAACCCTTCCAGACCGTTACCAAACTCCGGCTGGGTAATTTCCCGGGCGTAGGTCGGGCTCACGGCCGTAATGTGATCGGCGTAGTAGATGCCGGCTTTCAGGAACGAAATCTGCCCGTTAAACTCCAGCCCGTGCATGTTATAGAACGACCATGGCAGATCGATGTCATTCATGTGATGGGCATAGTACATGCCCTGATACGCCAGGTTGTGAACGGTAAAGACCGATTTCGCCGGGTGGCCGCGCGCCGCCAGATACGCCGGTGCAAGCCCGGCGTGCCAGTCATGAGCGTGTACCACATTCGGGCGCCAGAACGGATCCAGCCCGGTTGCCATTTCAGCACCGACCCAGCCGAGCAGTGCGAAACGCAGCACGTTGTCGGTATAGGCGAACAGGTTCGTATCGTGATACGGGCTACCCGGTCGATCGTATAAATGCGGCGCATCAATCAGGTAAATGCCTACGCCATTGTAATGTCCAAACAGCAGGGTGATGCGTCCGGCGAAGGTTTCACGACGAGTGACAATCTTTGCATCTGGAATACCACGCCGGATATCCGGAAAAGCGGGCAACAGAACTCGGGTATCTACACCCCCGGCGATTTGCGCCGCAGGCAATGCGCCAAGAACATCCGCCAGACCGCCCGTTTTTAACAACGGGAACATCTCAGAACATACATGTAAAACCTGCATTATCGCTCCTGTTTGACCTGCAGCTTCCGCAACATTTCCCGTGTTACTAACACGATCCCCTCTTCCGAACGGTAGAAACGACGCGCGTCTTCTTCCGCATTTTCACCAATCACCATGCCTTCAGGTATGACGCAGGCACGGTCGATAACGCAACGGCGCAGACGGCATGAGCGTCCGACCCAGACATCCGGCAGCAGCACCGCCGAATCGATATTACAGAATGAGTTCACGCGCACGCGGGGGAACAGCACCGACTGCACCACCACCGACCCCGAGATAATGCATCCGCCGGACACCAGCGAGTTCAGCGTCATGCCGTGACTGCCGGAGCGGTCCTGAACGAATTTCGCCGGCGGCAGCGATTCCATGTGGGTACGGATTGGCCAGTTCTGGTCGTACATATCCAGTTCAGGCGTCACCGACGCGAGATCGAGGTTTGCCTTCCAGTAGGCCTCAAGCGTTCCGACGTCGCGCCAGTAAGGTTCAGCATTCGGATCAGACTGCACGCAGGACAACGGGAAGGGATGTGCATACGCCATGCCAGCTTTGGTAATTTTCGGAATGATATCTTTGCCGAAGTCGTGGCTGGAGTTTTCGTCTTTGTCGTCTTCTTCCAGCAGCGCGTAAAGATAATCGGCATCAAAGACATAGATCCCCATGCTGGCGAGCGATTTGGTATCGTCCCCAGGCATTGTCGGTGGGTTCGCCGGTTTTTCGACAAAATCGATAATCTTGTCGTCGGCGTCGACATGCATCACCCCAAATGCCGTCGCCTCAGCAACAGGCACAGGCAGGCATGCCACGGTGCAACGCGCCCCTTTTTCGACGTGGTCGATGAGCATGTGGGAGTAGTCTTGCTTGTAGATATGATCGCCCGCGAGGATCACAATGTATTCCGCGTTATAACGGCGAATAATGTCGAGGTTTTGCGTCACCGCATCCGCCGTCCCGCGATACCAGTTCTCACCGTGAACGCGCTGCTGGGCAGGCAGAAGATCGACAAACTCATTCATCTCTTCACTGAAGAATGACCAGCCGCGCTGGATGTGCTGCACCAGAGTATGCGACTGATACTGCGTAATGACGCCAATGCGGCGAATGCCTGAGTTCAGGCAGTTGGAGAGCGCAAAGTCGATAATACGGAACTTACCACCAAAGTGGACGGCAGGTTTGGCGCGTTTGATGGTCAAATCTTTCAGACGAGTACCACGCCCGCCTGCGAGTATCAGGGCAACAGTTTTTAATGGTAGCTGGCGTGCCAACATTAAGGGATCGTTCTTCTCTAATCTAACCATGACTAACTCCTTTTTTATCATCTTTGGAATACGCACACTCCGTGCGCAGGCCCGTGCCAGACAGCCATTACTACCGGATTATCCGCTCCGGCAAATGGGGGAACAGCGCGCCATTCCCCGTCAGGTAAAACAATCTCAGCGACGTCATCCGTCGCGTTCAGCGTGACCAGCCACCTCTCCGAAAGCAGGATTTGCAGGCGTGGTACGCCGTGTTGCCACTCTTGCGCGCTTAAGGGTTGCGCGTCTTGATTCAGCCAGCGGACATTACCGTCGCCCTCTTCCCACCAGCGATCGGCGGTGAGCGCGGGAATTTGCTGGCGAAGATGGATCAGCGCAGCGGTAAAGTGAATCAACCCGCTGTTCGCTTCACCCCAGTCGAGCCAGGTCAACGTGTTGTCCTGGCAATACGCATTGTTGTTACCATGCTGACTGTGACCATGTTCATCGCCTGCCAGCAGCATCGGCGTGCCCTGCGACAATAACAGCGTTGTCAGCAGCGCATGCACGCTTGCGCGTCGCCGCTCGATAACATCAAGGCTTCCGCCTAACCCTTCTATACCATGATTGAAGCTATGGTTATTGTTAGTGCCATCGCGATTCTCCTCGCCGTTCGCTTCATTGTGTTTCTGATTGAAACAAACGCAGTCCCGGAGCGTAAAACCGTCGTGCGCCGTCAGCAGGTTGATCGTCGCAGACGGTCGTTTGCCATCGCGCTTAAAAAGATCGCTGGACCCGGCAAAGCGTCCGGCGAACTCCCCCAGCGACAGATTCCGTTCCAGCCAGAAGCGGCGCTCGGCATCGCGATAATGATCGTTCCACTCGGCAAACAGGGGCGGGAAATTCCCGACCTGATAACCCCCTTCACCGATGTCCCACGGCTCGGCAATGAGCTTCACCTGTGACAGCACCGGACAGTTTTTGATCGCTTCAAACAGCGGCGCCTGCTGGCTGAAGGCCGGCGTACGCCCCATAACGGGTGCCAGATCAAAACGAAAACCGTCGACGTGGAACGTGTCCACCCAGTACTTCAGGCATTCATACGCGAAATGCATGACCGCCGGGTGGCTGAGATTGAGCGTGTTACCGCAACCGGTCCAGTTGAAGTAATCGCCATCGTCCCTGATCCAATAATAGCTACGGTTATCAATTCCGCGCATGGAGAGCGTCGGTCCATCGAGATCGCTTTCCGCACTGTGGTTCAGCACCACGTCCAGAATGACCTCAATGCCTGCCGCATGAAGCGCCTTTACCGCATCACGAAACTCGTCCCGCGCCTTGTCCGGATGAGCGGCATAGCGGGGTTCGAGCGCAAACATCGCCAGCGGGTTGTAGCCCCAGTAGTTACTGAGCCCCAGCCGCTGCAGACGAGGTTCACTGGCAAAATGCGCGACGGGCAACAGTTCCAGGGCCGTGATCCCGAGGTGCTTGAGGTAGGCAATCATGGTCGGATGACCGAGCGCCTGGTAGGTGCCGCGCATCTCTTTCGGGATTGACGGATGCAGATACGTCAGCCCTTTAACATGCGCCTCGTAGATAACGGTGTTGCCCCACGGCGTGCGCGGCGGGGCATCGTCTTCCCAGTCGTAGAGATCGTTCACCACCACGCTTTTAGGCGCCACGGGGGCGCTGTCGCGGTGGTCGGGTTCACCGTAGCCGACATGGAAAATAGGATCGTCTTTAAACTCGCCATCCACGCGGTGCGCACACGGATCGATCAGCAGCTTCGCCGGGTTAAACCAGTGCCCCTGCGCAGGTGCCCACGGGCCGTGTACGCGATAGCCGTAGTGCATTCCTGGCCGTCCCCCGGCCAGGTAGCCGTGCCAGGTATCTCCTGTGCGAGACGGCAGGTCGTAACGATGTTCATTACCCTCGCCGTCAAATACGCACAGTTCAACCCGCTCCGCATGGGCAGAAAAGAGCGTGAAATTCACCCCCTTTCCATCAAAATGTGCCCCGAGCGGTTCGGGTTTACCTGCCGTAAGCTGGGTCATTCCCCCTCCCGGATCAGCCAGATGGTGCTGAGCGGCGGTAGCGTAAGGCTCAGGGAATTCGGTCGTCCGTGGCTCTCAATGGCATCGCTTTGCACCAGACCGCCGTTACCGGCATTGCTGCCGTGGTAGTGCGTGGAATCGGTGTTCAGGATTTCACGCCACTTGCCGGCCTGGTTAATCCCGAAACGATAATGATGGCGCGGTACAGGGGTAAAGTTGCTGGCGACGATAATTTCGTTGCCGGCTTTATCCCGTCGCACAAAGACAAACACCGAGCGCTCATGGTCATCCACCACCAGCCACTCGAAACCGTACGGGTCAAAATCAAGCTCATGCAGGGCTTTGTGGTGACGGTAGGTCAGGTTCAGGTCCCGCACCAGACGCTGTACGCCGTGGTGCCAGTTGTCGCCCCCTTCCAGCAGATGCCAGTCGAGGCTGGTGTCGTGGTTCCACTCGCGCCCCTGGGCGAACTCATTGCCCATAAACAGCAGTTTTTTACCCGGGAAGGCGAACATCCAGCCGTAGTAGGCGCGCAGGTTGGCGAACTTCTGCCATGCATCGCCCGGCATGCGGTCGAGAATGGATTTTTTGCCATGCACCACTTCGTCATGCGACAGCGGCAGCATGAAGTTCTCGGTGTAGTTGTAGAGCAGCCCGAAGGTGAGTTTGTCATGGTGATACTGACGGTAGACGGGATCCAGCTTCATGTAGTCGAGCGTGTCGTGCATCCACCCCAGGTTCCATTTGTACCAGAACCCCAGTCCGCCGGTTGACGGTGGACGGGAGACGCCAGGGAAGTCGGTGGACTCTTCCGCCATCGTCACCGCACCTTCTACCTGCTCGCCGATAATACGGTTGGTGTTGCGCAGAAACTCAATCGCTTCCAGGTTTTCACGGCCGCCATACTCGTTCGGGATCCACTCGCCTTCTTTGCGACTGTAGTCGCGGTAGATCATCGACGCCACGGCATCAACGCGCAGGGCATCAATGCCAAAGCGCTCAATCCAGTACAGCGCATTGCCCACGAGGTAGTTTGCCACTTCACGACGACCGTAGTTGTAGATCAGCGTGTTCCAGTCCTGATGATAGCCTTCGCGCGGGTCGCTGTGTTCGTACAGCTTAGTGCCGTCAAACTCTGAAAGACTAAAATCATCGGACGGGAAATGGCCCGGCACCCAGTCGAGGATCACGTTTAACCCGGCGGCGTGCGCGGCATTGATAAAATAGCGGAAGTCATCGCGCGTGCCGAAGCGACGCGTCGGGGCGTACATCCCGGTCGGCTGATAACCCCAGCTTCCGTCGAACGGGTGTTCATTAATTGGCAGCAGCTCAAGGTGGGTAAAGCCCATCCATTTCGCGTACGGAACCAGCTGGTCGGCAAGCTCCCGGTAGCTGAGCCAGAAGTTGTTATCGGTATGGCGACGCCAGGAACCGAGATGCACTTCGTAGACGGAGATTGGCGCATCAAAGCGGTTGGCCTGCTTGCGTTCTTCACTCTGGACAACTTTTTCCGGCAGGCCGCAAATCATTGACGCGGTTTCCGGACGCATCTGCGCTTCGAAGGCGTACGGGTCGGACTTAATACGCAGCTTGCCGTGCGCATCGATCATCTCGAATTTATACAGCTGGCCGTTGTGCGCGCCGGGGATAAACAGCTCCCAGATACCGCTTTCACGGCGCAGACGCATCGGGTGACGACGGCCATCCCAGTAGTTGAACTGGCCGACAACGGAAACTCGCTGGGCGTTAGGCGCCCACACGGCAAACCGCGTGCCGGTGATGCCATCCATCGTATCGGCATGGGCACCCAGCGTTTCATAAGGTCGCAGGTGGGTACCTTCAGACAGCAGCCACGCGTCCATCTCCTGTAAAAGAGGCCCAAAGCTGTAGGGATCATCGATGAGATTTTGCTGACCATGCCAGATAACGGCAAGCTGATAACGAAAAGGGTTTTTACGACGGGGCATTACGCCCGAAAAGAAGCCACGAGAATCGAGGCATTCCAGATTGCCGACCTTGCGGCCGGTTTTGGGTTCGATAACCCACACTTCTGTGGCATCCGGTAACAGTGCCCGGACTTCCAGCCCGGCCTCGGTACGGTGCATCCCCAGTACGGAAAAGGGGTCGGCAAAATGACCCGCAATAAGCGCATTAATCACGTCTCTATCCACACGATCGGACATGGTATTCATCCTGTTTTTTATGTCGTCCTTTTTTAGCGCCTGGGACGACTTTAATGTGACCTGAACGGGCATCCTCTCAGCCCCGTCCTAACCTCAGGTAAGAAATAACTCTTCCTTAAAGCATAGCCAACGCTCTAAATGACTCCTGATAAAAAATAAGACATATGCGTTTTACTCCATGTAGTACGCGGAAAAGGGGGTGAAAATCACCCCCGGGGTTTAACAAATTATTACGCCAGCTGGCGCAGCATGCGACGCAGCGGCTCGGCTGCGCCCCACAGAAGCTGGTCGCCGACGGTGAATGCAGAAAGGAACTCCGGCCCCATGTTCAGCTTACGCAGACGACCCACCGGGGTGGTCAGCGTGCCGGTGACGGCAGCCGGGGTCAATTCACGCATGGTGATGTCGCGATCGTTTGGAACCACTTTCGCCCACGGGTTGTGTGCAGCCAGCAGCTCTTCCACGGTCGGAATCGACACATCTTTTTTCAGTTTAATCGTGAAGGCCTGGCTGTGGCAGCGCAGCGCGCCGATACGTACGCACAGACCGTCAACTGGAATGGTGTTCGCGGTATTGAGTATTTTGTTGGTCTCAGCCTGACCTTTCCACTCTTCGCGGGTCTGGCCGTTATCCAGCTGTTTGTCGATCCACGGGATCAAACCACCGGCCAGCGGTACACCAAAGTTATCCACCGGCAGCTCGCCGCTGCGGGTCAGCTCGGTGACTTTACGCTCGATATCGAGAATAGCGGAGGCCGGATTTGCCAGCTCGGTCGCAACGCTGTGGTGCAACTGGCCCATCTGCGTCAGCAGCTCGCGCATATGACGCGCACCGCCGCCGGACGCGGCCTGGTAAGTCGCCACGGAGACCCACTCCACCAGGTCCTGTGCGAACAGGCCGCCGAGGGACATCAGCATCAGGCTGACGGTGCAGTTACCGCCGACAAAGGTTTTTACGCCGTTGTTCAGGCCGTCGGTGATGACGTCCTGGTTGACCGGGTCGAGAATGATGATGGCATCGTCTTTCATGCGCAGTGAAGACGCCGCATCAATCCAGTAGCCCTGCCAGCCGCTTTCACGCAGCTTTGGATAAATTTCGTTGGTATAATCGCCGCCCTGGCAAGTGACAATAATGTCGAGTGCCTTCAGCGCTTCCAGATCGAAAGCATCCTGCAACGTACCGGTGCTGCCGCCAAAAGAAGGTGCAGCCTGGCCGAGCTGGGAAGTGGAGAAGAAGACCGGGCGGATGGCGTCAAAATCGCGCTCTTCAACCATGCGTTGCATGAGAACAGAGCCGACCATACCGCGCCAGCCGATAAAACCAACGTTTTTCATAGCATTTTTTTCCTGCAGAGGGTGTGTGCTGATTGTGCAAACCAGTATTCAACTGGGATATGCTTCACATTACAAAATGCTGCCAAAGTCGCAAGCGAAATTAATCGATGATGGCCCGCCAATCAGAAATAGCGCTAATCATCATAATAACCATAGAGAGTTTCAGGGATAATTTTAATGAGTGAAATCATATCCGCGGCGGTTTTATTGATCCTGATAATGGATCCTCTGGGCAACCTGCCTATCTTCATGTCGGTGCTGAAGCACACCGAACCCAAACGCCGTCGGGCGATCATGATCCGCGAGCTGCTTATCGCGCTGCTGGTGATGTTCATCTTCCTGTTTGCCGGTGAGAAAATCCTCGCCTTCCTGAATCTGCGTGCCGAAACGGTTTCGATTTCCGGTGGGATTATCCTGTTCCTGATAGCGATTAAGATGATTTTCCCGAGCGCCGAAGGCAGCAGCAGCGGCCTGCCCGCGGGGGAAGAGCCGTTTATTGTGCCGCTGGCGATTCCCCTTGTCGCCGGACCGACGATTCTGGCAACGCTGATGCTGCTGTCGCATCAGTACCCCAATCAGATGAGCCATCTGGTGATTGCCTTGCTGATTGCCTGGGGCGGGACGTTTATCATTCTGCTGCAGTCGTCGTTGTTCCTGCGCCTGCTGGGTGAGAAAGGCGTAAACGCGCTGGAGCGCCTGATGGGGTTGATTCTGGTGATGATGGCAACGCAGATGTTCCTGGACGGGATCCGCGCGTGGATGAAGGGCTAGGTAAAAACAAAAAAGGACAACTCACGTTGTCCTTTTGCTTTTAGCCGGGTTTAACTCAGCAGCGTAAACGCAATCATCCCGACAATGGCACCCGTCGTGCCGAGGATGGTTTCCATCAGCGTCCAGGTTTTCAGGGTTTGCGCTTCGGTCGCACCGGTAAATTTACCGAACAGCCAGAAGCCGGCGTCGTTGACGTGTGACACCACAATCGAACCGCCCGCAATACAGATTGAGAGCGCGGCCATCTGGGCACCGGAGTAGTTAAGCTGTTCAATCACCGGCATCACCAGACCCACGGCGGTTAAACATGCCACCGTCGCAGAGCCCTGGATGATACGCACCGCCGCAGCCAGTACGAAACAGGTCACCGCAATGGGCAGCCCCATGCCGGTCAGGGCTTCGCCCAGCGCCGGACCCACGCCGGAATCCACCAGCACCTGTTTGAACACGCCGCCGGCACCGATCACCAGCAGAATGATACCCGCAGGCTGCAGCGCGTGGCCGCAGATTTCCATCACTTTGTCTTTCGGCATGCCCTGGCGCATCGCCAGGCCGTACATCGCCACCAGACACGCCACCAGGATCGCGGTGAACGGGTGGCCGATAAACTCAAACCATTCGTACGCGGTAGACCCCACCGGCACGAAACGCGCGGCGATGGTTTTCAGCCCCACCAGCACCAGCGGCAGCAGGATCAGCGCCAGGCTGAAACCGAAGGACGGCA
The DNA here is from genome assembly GCF_031453695.1 of Enterobacter sp. SORGH_AS_0287. NCBI lineage: Bacteria > Pseudomonadati > Pseudomonadota > Gammaproteobacteria > Enterobacterales > Enterobacteriaceae > Enterobacter > Enterobacter sp. SORGH_AS_0287. The sequence continues at coordinate 3,911,962 of NZ_JAVIZW010000001.1, read as the reverse complement.
TTTTGCCTTCGCCAAGGTGCGGCTCGGTGACGTCATCCGGAATGTGAAGCTCAACGTAACGACTGATGAAGTTGCCCCACAGCGGGCCGGCAATAATCATTCCCGGGATCGCTGCACACAGGCCAATCAGGATCATCCAGCCAAAATCGGCGTGCATCTGAGAAGCCAGCAGCATCGGCGCAGGCCCAGGCAGCAGGAACGCCGCCGCAGCCGCCACGCCCGCAAACAGCGGAATCACCAGCTTCACGAGGTTAGTTCCGGTATGGCGCGCCATCGAGAACGCCACGCTAATCAGCAGCACCACGGCCACTTCGAAGAACAGCGGCAGCGCACAAATCAGACCGGCGAGGCCAATAGCGTAGTGCGCACGGCTGTGTCCGAAGGATTTGAGCATTTTGACGGCAATCTGGTCGACTGCGCCCGTCTCATGCAGGATCTTGCCAAACATCGCGCCCAGCGCGACCACAATGGCCAGGAAACCCAGCGTGCCTCCCATCCCTTTTTCCATCGTCGCTGCGATCTTATCGAGCGGCATACCGGAAAAGAGACCTGCACCAATAGACACCACCATTAAGGCAACGAAAGCATGCATACGCGCTTTCATCACTAAAAACAGCAGCAGCAATACGGAACCAACTGCTGTTAAAACTAGCGTTAATGTACTCAAAACTTACTGCCTTTTATTAATGACCTCGATGGTGCTGGCAACAACACCCTCCAGTGACTGATCGATATCAACCACTAAGACGTCTTTCTCATCGTCACCCGGCTCCTGCAACGCTTCGAACTGCGTCACCAGCATCTGGGTTTTGAAGAAGTGGCCTTTACGCGCCTTCAGACGGCTCTCAATCACCTCGAAATCGCCTTTCAGGTAGATGAAAGAGAGGTTCGGGTTGCCGTCACGCAGCAGGTCGCGGTAGGTTTTTTTCAGCGCGGAGCAGACGATCAGGGAGACCTTGTTGGTACGCTGCATCGCGAACGCGGCGTCATTCAGCGCCTGCAACCACGGTTTGCGGTCGTCATCGTTCAGCGGCTCGCCGGAGGCCATTTTCATGATATTGCTGCGCGGATGGAGGAAGTCGCCATCAAGAAACGCCGCATGAAGTTGATGCGCCACTTCGCTGGCCACGGCAGATTTACCGCTACCGGAAACGCCCATCAGGACGTAAACGTGGTGATCATGATTAGTCGTGCTCAAAGGGTGTCCCTCAGTCAATTGTTACGGGTAACAGTTATCGGTAACATTGTCCTGCCGGGGCAAAAGAGAAGCAATATCCAAACGTGCGCGAAGTGAATAAGTGTGACCCACTTCAAATTTGTCAGCTTAAATAGATCCACCCGGTGACAAGGTGAAACCTAAATCTAACATTTTCGGCGTCACCGTCTCGCCACGTATGCGCGCCAGCAGGCGTTCTGCGCCAATACGGCCCATACGTTCACGCGGTGTCAGGACGCTCGCCAGACGGGGTTCCATCACCTGGCCGATGTCGTGGCCGTGGAAACCGGCAATCGCCATATCTTCGGGGATCTTCAGCCCCAGACGCTGGCATTCGAACGCTGCACCGACCGCAAGGTCATCGTTGGTACAGAAAATACCGTCCAGTTGCGGATACTCGCGTCGTGCCTGACGCATCAGCTCAATACCCGACGTATAGGATGAAGACTGCTCAACCATCACGCTGTACGGTGTTAAACCGGCGTCGAGCATTGCCTGCTCGTATCCCTTCTGTTTGATGATAGTACGTTCATCCAGACGTGCACCCAGGTAGGCAATATGCCGATGGCCGCGGGCGATGATGGCCGCCGTCATCTGGCGTGCCGCTTCGAAGTTATCAAAGCCCACCGCAATATCGAGACACGGCGACTGGCTGTCCATCAGCTCCACCACCGGAATGCCTGCCACTTCAATCATTTTTAGCGTACGGGGGGTGTGAGTACGTTCGGTTAAAATCAGACCGTCGATGTTCCAGGAGAGCATGGACTCAAGACGTTCTTCTTCCAGTTCCGGCTTGTACCCATAGTGAGCGAGCATGGTCTGATAGCCAAAGGCATCGGTCACGCTTTCAATGCCGCGCAACACCTCGGCAAAAACCTGGTTGGTTAAGGAAGGCAGGAGGACGCCAACCGCGCGGCTGGTCGCATTCGAAAGAATATCGGGGGCGCGGTTAGGGATATACCCCAGTTCATCGAGGGCAGCGGCAATCTTGCCACGCAACGCCACGGAAACCTGCTCCGGGTTACGTAAAAACCGGCTGACCGTCATTTTGGTCACACCGACGCGATCGGCTACATCCTGAAGTACGGGGCGTTTCTTTTTCATCGTCCTGAGAAATCGTAAGTGATAGATTTGCTCAGTTTATCACGGACAAAGCCCATCCTTCCCCTGTCAAAGGGAAGGATGGGCATTTATTTATGATTTATTACACCGGTGGCAGATCAAACAGCAGAATTTCGCTTTCACTGTCGGCATGCACGGACAGTGCCTGCTCATCCCAGATTGCCAGACCATCCGCCGTGGTAGCTTTCGTGCCGTTAATAGACACCTCGCCTTTCACCACCTGGATCCAGACGCGGCGGTTAGCGGCAATCTGATGGACAGACTGTTCGTCTTTTGCCAGCGCCCAGCGGTACAGTTCCATATCCTGGTGCACTTTCAGCGAACCGTCACGCGCATCCGGAGAGAGCACCAGCTGTTTGCCCTGTTTAGCATCAAAGCGGCGCTGTTCGTAGCGCGGGGTGATGCCGGTTTCTTCCGGAATGATCCAGATTTGATACAGGTGCAGTTTTTCCGTTTTGCTTGGGTTGTATTCAGAGTGACGCACCCCGGTACCCGCACTCATAATCTGGAACTCGCCCGCCGGAACCTGCTCTTTGTTGCCCATGCTGTCCTGGTGCTCAACCGCCCCTTCCAGCACATACGTCAGGATTTCCATGTCTTTGTGCGGGTGGGTACCGAAGCCCTGGCCTGCATCAATCACGTCATCGTTAATGACGCGCAGTGCGGAGAAGCCCATAAAGTTCGGGTCGTAGTAGTCAGCAAACGAGAATGAATGCCATGAGTCCAGCCAGCCATGATTCGCGTGACCACGTTCGTTTGCTTTGCGTAAGTAGATCATTGTTTCACCCTCAGTTCGTTTCGATGGAGTAAGTGTGGACGCAAACGGCCTGGGATCATAGAGGGTGAAAATTGACTCCTCTGTTCAAAAATTTAGAACAAGCAAAGAGGAGTCATGTTTTCTTATCTGGCGAGGGTTATCGTGGCAGGAGAGGCCTGTTCGAAGGCCCGTTCAAGGAGTTCGAGATTGGTCATAACTTCAGATTCCTTGACGTAATTGGGCGCACCGTTAGTCAGGGTCTCATACAGCGCATCGTAAACGCGTCCGTAGTCACCCGCTTCGGGTTTCACGTCCTCTCTAACGGTGATGCCCTCTGCGTTGACGTACTCCAGCACGCCCACGGAGTCATCCGCCGCAAACCCCGGGTCGCCGGGCATAATGTTCGCCTTCAGGCTGGTCTCCTGCTGGTCGATACCGTACTTGATAAACGAGCCTCGGGTGCCGTGAACGATAAATTTCGGGTAGTCAATTTTCACCAGATGGCTGGTTTTGACGATGGCTTTCAGGTCGCCGTAAAACAGCTGGGCTTCGAAGGTGTCATCCGGATTGGCTTTGTTGCGCAGGCTGCGGATATCGTACGCCATGTGGTCCGGTCGGCCAAACAGAGAGATGATTTGATCGAGCGTATGCACGCCCAGACCATAGAATGAGCCATCCTGCGGCAGGCCGGGATGCGTTTCGGCCACCGGACGGTAGTAATCAAAGTGGCTTTCAATCTCGACGATGTCACCCAGTTTACCGCTCTCAATCACTTTTTTTGCCGTCAGGAAGCAGCTGTCAAAGCGGCGGTTTTGGTACGGCGTGACGGTCAGCCCTTTGCGCTTCGCCAGGTCAAACAACGTTTTCGCCTCTGCCATTGTCGGGGTAAACGGCTTTTCCACCAGCACGTTTTTGCCCGCCTCCAGCGCGCGTTTTGCGTACTCGAAATGGCTGTCAGCATGGGTACAGACAATCACCAGTTTGACCTGCGGATCGTTGAGGACCTCATCAAGATCGCAGGTGAAATGAATATGGGAGTACTGGGGAGACTGCTCTTCCGGCTTCGCGCGACGCCGGTAGATATGGGCAACGTGCCAGCTGTCTTTGCGGTTGAGAACATACGGAAGGTGGTAACGCGTGGTGCTTTTGCCAAATCCAATAAATGCGCAATGTAATGTCATGGCTCAGTCCTTTTTAAGGTTACTGAGTGCAACCATAGCGCAAGTTTTGCCCTCACCCCAGCCCTCTTCCATGGGGAGCGGGCGAAAAAAGACAAAAAAAAGCCAGCGTAAAGCTGGCTAAAGTAATACTGGAAGCAATGTGAGCAATGTCGTGCTTTCAGGTTCCCGTAGGGGTCTTCCTGAACGCAGAGCAATAATAATCATTCTCATTCGCACTTGTCCAATCTTTTTTGCAAAAATTAGCAGTTGACTCAAATTTTAATCTCACTGATGTTGGAATGGACGTTTAACTGACTGAGGATGAAGGAATGAGTGAGATTGTGATACGCCATATCGAAGCCCGCGATGCAGAAGCGCTACGTGACATTATGTCGCATCCTGGGGTGTATCACGACACGCTACAACTTCCCCATCCCTCAATGGATATGTGGCATGACCGGGTCGCGACGAAACCGGGAAGACGGCATCTCGTCGCCTGTCTGGACCAGCGAGTGGTTGGCCATATGGCACTCGATGTGATGGAAAATCCCCGCCGCAGCCACGTTGCAACGTTCGGCATTAGCGTGGCCGCTGATGTACAGGGACGCGGTGTGGGTCGTGCGCTCATGCGCGAAATGGTCAATCTCTGCGACAACTGGTTGCGCATTGAACGCATTGAGCTCACGGTTTTTGCGGATAACCCTGCGGCACTGGCGCTGTATAAGAAGTTTGGGTTTGAAATCGAAGGGACCGGCAGGAACTTCGCCCTGCGTAACGGCGACTATGTGGACGCGTATTACATGGCGCGGCTGAAGTGATAAATTGCCCGGTAACGCGACGCTTACCGGGCAATAAAATCAGAACCCCGCCGTCAAATCATCCACCGAACGCGGATCCGAGGCCCCAAACAGCGTGCCGTCCGGGCCGACCATAATGCTCTGGGTGCTGCCCATTGCCTCTTTCAGCGCCACCTTCTGCCCGCGCTGCTCCAGCAGTTTTAAGGTGTCCGGGCTAAAGCCCTTCTCAACGCGCAACTCATCCGGCAGCCACTGATGATGGAAACGTGGTGCGTTCGTCGCTTCGGCGACATTCATTCCAAAGTCGATGCTGTTCACCACCATCTGCAGCACCGTGGTGATAATACGGCTGCCGCCAGGGCTGCCTGTCACCAGCCAGGTTTTACCGTCTTTGACCACGATGGTAGGCGACATGGACGACAGCGGACGCTTCTTCGGTCCGACCGCATTCGCATCCCCACCCACCAGCCCGTAGACGTTCGGCACGCCCGGTTTGGCCGAGAAGTCATCCATCTCGTTATTGAGCAGAATCCCGCTATTGCCTGCCACGATGCCTGTACCAAAGGTGGTGTTGAGGGTATAGGTCACCGCCACCGCGTTACCGTCTTTATCCACCACCGAGAAGTGGGTGGTCTGGTTGCTCTCATACGGTGCCAGCTTGCCCGGGCGGATCTCGCTCGACGGTTTGGCCTTGTTGATGTCAATCTCATCAGCAATCGATTTGGCATAGGCTTTATTGGTCAGCGCCTGCCACGGCACCTTCACGAAGTCCGGGTCGCCCAGGTATTCTGAACGGTCGGCGTAGGCGCGTTTTTCCGCCTCTGCCATCACCTGCATGGCATCCGCACTGCCGAAGCCGAACTTGTGCATATCGAAGTTTTCAAGAATGTTGAGGATCTGCACGATGTGAATGCCGCCGGAAGACGGCGGTGGCATCGAGAAAACGTCATAGCCGCGATAGCTTCCGTGAATCGGCTCACGCTCGACGGCCTTGTACTCCGCGAGATCCGCTTTGGTGATAAGCCCACCGTTCTTTTGCATCTCTTCGGCAATCTGATCGGCAATCGCCCCTTTATAGAACGCATCCGGGCCGTGCTCCGCAATCAGCTCCAGACTTTTCGCCAGGTTCTTCTGCACCAGCTTATCGCCCTTCTTCAGCGGTTCACCGTCTTTCCAGAAGATAGCCTTGCTGTTTTCGTGATTCGGAATCACTTCGCTGCCATAGGTTTTAAGATCGTCAGCCAGGGCGTCATTCACCACAAAACCTTCGCGGGCGAGCTTAATCGCAGGCTGTACCACGTTGTTGAGCGGCAGGGTGCCATATTTTTCCAGCGCCAGGGAGAAGCCTGCGACGGTGCCCGGCGTACCGGAGGCGAGATGCGAGGTCAGGGATTTTTTGCTGTCCGGGTTGCCTTGATCGTCAAGGAACATATCGCGGGAAGCCTGTCCGGGGGCCATCTCACGGAAGTCGATGGCGGTGGTTTTGCCGTCTTTGGTCCGCAGCATCATAAAGCCGCCGCCGCCCAGGTTCCCCGCCTGCGGATGCGTCACCGCCAGCGCATAGCCCACCGCGACTGCCGCATCCACCGCATTACCGCCCTGCCGGAGAATATCGACGCCCACTTTCGTTGCCAGCGCATCCACCGACGCCACCATACCCTGCGTTGCCCGCACGGGATGAAAAACATCTTCCTCCACGCCGTACGAAACTGGCGGAGCCGCTGGCGGGTTGGCCGCCACGCTAAATGTGCCGCCTGCCATCAGCGCGGCGATCGCTATCCAGCGCAAAAACGTTGGTTTCATCATTATTGTTCTCCAGGTGAAGAGGGCCATATTCCCCGCTTAAGCCTGGTTCACAACTCCTAAAAAATCATCGTCATGGTGAAATCAGGGTAAACTTAAAAGAAGCCTCAAAAGAAGGAGATGACAATGAAACGCTTACTGATTCTTACGGCGCTGCTTCCGTTTGCCGCGCTCGCACAGCCACTCAATACGATGAACAACCCGAACCAGCAGGGCTACGTCATTCCAAGCCAGCAGCGTATGCAAACGGAAATGATGAGCCAACAGCAACAGCAGAAAGGGATGCTAAACCAGCAGTTGAAAACGCAGACCCAGATGCAGCAGCAAAGCCTGCAAAACCAGATGAACACCAACACCCAGCGCATACAGCAGGGTCAGGTGCGTGAGCAGCCGCTGCCTAACCCGAACGGCGGGATGCTGGGCGGGATGACCTCGTCGGGCAGCGGACAGCAGCATATGCTGCCGTCCCAGTCACCGTCGAATGGCGGGATGCTTAATTCTTCGCAGAATTAAAGTTCGGGCCGATCACGTCAATCGCATCGGTACAGATACTGTCCACCCCCCAGCGCAGCAGCTCCGCCGCGCGCTGGGGTTTGTTGACGGTATAGACCAGGATATGCAGCCCCGCCTCTTTCAACATTTTTACCCGCGCCTCATCCAGCAGCGCGTGGTTCAGGTGAATCGACACACACCCTAAACGGCTGGTCAGCTCACGCCAGTCATCACGCCACGTGTCGAGCAGCAGTCCGCGCGGCAACGCCGGAACGGACGCCTGCGCCGCCTCCAGGGCATCAATGTCAAACGACGACAGCAGGGGTGGCGTCATGCCCTCCCACAGCTCACGCGCGGCCAGCGCAATGACTTTACCTGTGAGCGGCCCGGTGCCGGTGGTTGGTTTGATTTCGATATTGGCCATCATGCCGTGCAGGCGACAGCGGTCGGCCACTTCTGCCAGCAGCGGCAGCGGCTCGCCTTTGAACGCGCTGCTGTACCAGCTTCCGGCGTCGACGTTCAGCAGATCGCGCCACGGCAGGTCTCCCGCCACGCCCCAGCCATTGCTGGTGCGTTCGAGGTTGTCATCATGCAGAAGGAAAATCTCGCCGTCTTTCGATAGCTTGGCGTCGAACTCGATCATCGTGTGACCGTAATGCGCGCCCATATCGATAGCCGCCAGTGTGTTTTCCGGCGCCAGTTTACCGCCGCCCCGGTGGGCGACGATGTGGGGATAAGGCCAGTTACTCATATACGTTGTCCTGTTTCACCGTCGAATACGTGCAGGTGATTTTCCGGCAGATGCAGCCACAGCGTGCTGCCTGCTTTAGGGCGCTCCTGATGGGCCAGACGCACCACCATTTTTTGTTCACCCCAACGTCCGTGCGCCAGGTTGTCAGCCCCCAGCATCTCCAGCGTGTCCATGACCAGCGGCACGCCGCCTTCCGCCTGTGAGGTTAACCCAATATGTTCCGGGCGGATACCGAGCGTCATCTTACGCCCGGCATAGCCACGATAGTACCCGTTTACGGGCAGCGCCATCCCACTTTCCAGCTCAAAGTGCGTACCGGCACTGCTGATCCGCCCTTCCAGCAGGTTCATCGCCGGACTGCCAATAAAGCTCGCCACAAAGCGGGAGGCCGGTTTCTCGTATACCTCCACCGGGGTGCCAATCTGTTCGGCGACGCCTTTGTTCATCACCATCACGCGCTGGGCGAGGGTCATCGCTTCCACCTGATCGTGCGTCACATACAGGGAGGTGGTTTTCAGACGACGGTGCAGCTGCTGCAGCTCAAGGCGCATCTGCACGCGCAGCTTGGCATCAAGGTTTGAGAGCGGCTCGTCGAACAGGAACACCGCAGGGTCACGCACAATGGCGCGCCCCATCGCCACGCGTTGGCGCTGTCCGCCGGACAGTTCACGCGGACGACGCTTGAGCAGGCCATCCAGCTCCAGAATACGCGCCGCCTCTTTCACGCGCTCATCGATATGGCTTTTGCCCATCCCGCGGATTTTCAGCCCCCAGGCCATGTTCTCTTCCACGCTCATGTGCGGGTAAAGGGCGTAGTTCTGAAACACCATCGCGATGCCCCGGTCCTTCGGCTCCATCTCGGTCACGCGCTGGCGATCGATCCAGATATCGCCGCTGGTCACACGTTCAAGCCCGGCAACCATGCGCAGCAGCGTTGATTTGCCGCAGCCTGACGGGCCAACCATCACGATAAATTCCCCGTCCGCCACGTCGAGCGTTAACGGCTGAATGACCTGGGTTTTGTTGTCCCAGCTTTTGGTCACTGCCTGTAATTTTAAACCTGCCATCTTATTTCTCACTGTCCACTAAACCACGCACGAACGCACGTTGCATGGCTAAAACGATAACGACCGGGGGGATAAGGGTGAGCAGCATCGCCGCCATCACCTGATTCCAGAGCGTGGTGCCTTCACCGGTGGCGATCATGCCTTTGATGCCCGCCACGGCGGTGCCAAGATTGACGTCCTGAATAATCAGCAGCGGCCACAGATACTGGTTCCAGCCGTAGATAAAGGTGATGACAAACAGCGCCGCAAGGTTGGTTTTCGACAGCGGCAGCACGATGTCACGGAAGAAGCGCATCGGCGAGGCACCGTCAATACGCGCGGCCTCAATCAGCTCGTCCGGCAGGGTCATAAAGAACTGGCGGAACAGGAAGGTGGCGGTGGCCGAGGCCATCAGCGGCAGGGTTAAACCTGCGTAGCTGTCCAGCATCTTCAGGTTGGCGATCACTTCCACCGTCGGGAAGATACGCACTTCGACCGGCAGCATCAGGGTGATGAAGATCATCCAGAAGAACAGGTTACGCAGGGGAAAGCGGAACCAGACGATGGCGAAGGCCGAGAGCATCGACACCGTGATTTTGCCCACCGTAATACCGAACGCCATGATGAAGCTGTTCAGCATCATCAGCCAGAATGGCGCGCTGTTAGCGCCCACGCCCTGGGTCCAGATGGTTTTCATGTTTTCGAAAAGATGCCCGCCTGGGATCAACGTCATCGGCGTATCAAACACCGCTTTGGTGTCCAGCGTGGCGGCAACGAAGGCCACGTACAGCGGGAACAGAATAACGATGATGCCCAAAATCAGCATGGTGTGGCTGAACATCGTCAGCCCGCGACGGTTCTCGATCATTGGTAGCGCACCTTACTTTCGACATAACGGAACTGCACTACCGTGAGAAGGATGACGAGGAACATCAGCACGACCGACTGGGCGGCGGATGCCGAGAGATCCAGACCGGCAAAGCCTTCGCGATAGATCTTATAGATAAGCGTCGTCGTGGCCTGCACCGGGCCACCGGCCGTGGCGGCGTCGATCACCGGGAAGGTGTCGAAGAAGGCGTAAACCAGGTTGACCACCAGCAGAAAGAAACTCACCGGGGCAATCAGCGGCAGTGACAGCCTAAAGAAACGACGGACCGGCCCTGCACCATCAATCGCCGCGGCTTCAACCAGCGAGCGCGGAATAGACTGCAGCGCAGCAAAGAAGAACAGGAAGTTGTAGCTGATCTGTTTCCACACCGACGCGAAGACCACCAGGAACATCGCCTGACCGCTGTTCTGGGCGTGGTTCCAGTCGTAGCCGAACTCCGCCAGGAAATGGGTAATCAGCCCGCGCCCTGGGTTAAACAGGAAGATCCACAGCACGGCGGCGACGGCAGGCGCCACGGCGTAAGGTAGCAGCATCAGCGTCTGATACAGACGGCTGCCGCGCACCACGTAATCCACCAGCGCCGCGAAAAAGAGCGATGCGACAAGGCCGCTGACAGTGACCAGCGCGCTGAACTTCATGGTCGTCCAGAAGGCGTCGAGGTAATAGCTGTCATGGAACAGCGCGGTAAAGTTGTCCAGCCCGACAAACTGGCTGGAAAGCCCAAACGGATCGACGCTTTGTACCGAGTACCAGAGCGCCTCGCCCGCAGGCCAGATAAAGAAGATAACGGTGATGACCAGCTGCGGCGCGACCAGCAAATACGGCAGCCAGCGCGAACGGAACACCGGACGGGATGAGGACATAGTTTAGCTCAGCGTAGGTAGCCCTCATCCCAGCCCTTCCCACAGGGAGAGGGACAGGATGAGGGTAAAATGATTAAGACTTTGTTGATTGCTCAAAGCGGCGCAGCAGCTGATTACCGCGCTCTACCGCAGAATCCAGCGCCTGCTGTGGGGTTTTCTTCCCGGTCCACACGCTTTCCAGCTCTTCATCTACGATGGTACGGATCTGCGGCATGTTCCCCAGACGCAGGCCTTTGGTGAACGGCAATGGCGGCTTGTTGAGCATCTGACGCGTCGCGATATCCGCGCCCGGGTTTTTGCTGTAGAAGCCCTGCTCGCGGGTCAGGTCATACGCGGCCGTGGTGATAGGCAGGTAGCCGGTTTTCTGATGCCATTCGGCGGCATTCTCTGGCTTCGCCAGGAAGTCGAGGAACTCGGCCACGCCCTTGTAGGTGCCCTTGTCTTTGCCCTGCATGACCCACAGGCTCGCCCCACCGATGATGGCGTTCTGCGGTGCACCTTTCACGTCAGCGTCGTAAGGCATCATGCCTACGCCGTAGTTGAATTTTGCGTAATGACGGATATCCGCCAGAGAGCCGGAAGAGGCGGTCGTAATCGCACAGTCACCGTTGTAGAACTTCTCGGTGGATTCGTCTTTACGCCCGAAGTAGCTGAAATCGCCCTTCTTGTTGAGATCGGCAAGCAGAGCGATGTGCTTCACCTGCTCTGGCTTGTTGAACGCCAGTACCGCGTCGGTGCCGTCGAAGCCGTTGTTTTTGGTGGCCACCGGCAGGCCGTGCCAGGCGCTGAAGTTTTCAATCTGGATCCAGCCCTGCCAGCCGCTGGCGTAGCCGCACTTCATCCCCGCCGCTTTCAGCTTAGCGGTGTACGCCGCCAGATCCTGCCAGGTTTTTGGCGGTTGTTCCGGATCTAAACCGGCTTTCCTGAAGGCGTCTTTGTTGTAGTACAGCACCGGCGTGGAGCTGTTAAACGGCTGAGACAACAGATGACCGGTTTTGGAATCGGTGTAGTAACCCGCCACGGTCGGCACGAACTGCGATTCGTCGAAGTTGATACCTGCGTCTTTAAACACTTCGTAGACCGGTTTAATGGCTTTAGAGGCCATCATGGTCGCAGTACCGACTTCGTAAACCTGAAGCAGCGCAGGTGCATTACCGGTACGGAAAGCGGCAATGCCCGCGCTCAGGCTCTGCTCGTAGTTACCTTTGTACACCGGCACAATTTTGTAATCCGGATGGGTGTCGTTGAAACGCTGCGCCAGGGAGTCAACTTCTTTACCCAACTCCCCTTCCATGGAATGCCAGAACGGAATGGTGGTGACAGCCATTGCGTTCGCCGCAAAAGTCAGCCCCATTGCCAGACCCAAAGCTGTGTGTCGTAACGATGTCATTGTCATCTCTCTTATTGTGCCGGATGCGCGATATCACGCGTTTTTATGCTCGCGAGGTAACATGACATGCTCGAATGACAGAAAAATAACTGTTTCTTTACAGTGAGATGACAACAAAACGTCAGGCGGATGATGGTTGTGTGAAGGCGGTTGGGGTAAGTTCGGTGCGGTCTGGTACCCTGCATGAAAAAAGGCAACTGACGTTGCCTTTTTGCTTTTGCTTTTATCTAGCCGCCGAGATAGGCGCTTCGCACCGCTTCGTTTGCCAGCAGCGCGTCGCCGGTATCGGAGAGCACCACGTGGCCGTTTTCCAGCACGTAGCCGCGGTCGGCGAGCTTCAGCGCCTGGTTGGCGTTCTGTTCGACGAGGAAGATGGTCATCCCCTCTTTACGCAGCTGTTCGATGGTGTCGAAGATCTGCTGAATGATGATCGGCGCAAGACCGAGCGACGGTTCATCCAGCAGCAGCAAACGCGGCTGGCTCATCAGCGCGCGGCCAATCGCCAGCATCTGCTGTTCACCACCGGACATCGTGCCGGCCCGCTGAATACGGCGCTCCCACAAACGCGGAAACAGCTCATAGACCCATTTGATGCGGGACTGGTACTGGTCGCGGTCAGCAAAGAAGCCGCCCATCGCAAGGTTCTCTTCCACCGTCATGCGTGAGAAGACGCGACGCCCTTCCGGGACAATCGCTACCGCTTCACGCATGATTCTGGCGGTTTGCCAGTCGGTAATATCTTTGCCATCAAAGACAATCCGCCCGCTGGTGGCGCGCGGGTCGCCGCACAGGGTGCCGAGCAGCGTGGTTTTACCCGCACCGTTCGCGCCAATCAGGGTGACGATTTCGCCCTGATTGATATGCAGGCTGACATCGTGCAGCGCCTGTATCTTGCCGTAGTGAGCATTAACCTTGTCGAACGTTAACATCGCTTTTTCCATCTTATGCCTCACCCAGGTATGCACGGATCACGTCCGGGTTGTTGCGGATCTCTTCCGGCGTCCCGTTTGCCAGCGGCATGCCCTGGTTTACCACGTAGATACGGTCAGAAATGCCCATCACCAGCTTCATATCATGCTCAATCAGCAGGATGGTGGTGTCATGATGATCGCGCAATTCGGCAATCAACTCGTCCAGCTCTTTGGTCTCTTTCGGGTTAAGCCCTGCCGCCGGTTCATCGAGCATCAGGATTTCTGGCTGCGTCACCATGCAGCGCACGATCTCCAGACGACGCTGGTCACCGTAGGCCAGGTTGCTGGCCTGACGGTTCGCATGCTGCAGCAGGCCGATACGGTCGAGCCAGGTGGCGGCGCGGTCGAGCGCTTCATCCTGAGCACGGCGGAAGGCCGGGGTTTTCAGCAGGCCAGAGAAAAGGCCGGTTTTGAGCTGCAGGTGTTGCGCCACCAGCAGGTTCTCTATCACCGTCATCTCGCGGAACAGACGCACGTGCTGGAAGGTACGCACCACCCCCATGCGGGCAATCTGCTGGCCCGGAAGCCCTTCCAGATGCTGGTCGCGCAGCTTGATGGTGCCACCCGTCGGCTTGTAGAAACCGGTCAGGCAGTTAAAGACCGTGGTTTTCCCCGCGCCGTTAGGGCCAATCAGGGAGACAATCTCTTTCTTGTGCAGATCCAGATTCACGTTGTTGACGGCCAGCAGGCCGCCAAAACGCATCATCAGGCCGTTAACGGATAATAATGGCTGGCTCATGCCTGCTCTCCTTTCGCTTGCCCGTTTTTCAGCTTCAGCTGTGGACGGGTCATCGGCAGCAAGCCCTGCGGACGCCAGATCATCATCAGCACCATCAAACCACCCAGCATCAGCATGCTGTATTCGTTAAAGTCGCGCATCAGCTCACGGGAGACCACCAGCAGAATGGCCGCCAGAATAACGGCAAACTGCGAGCCCATACCGCCGAGCACCACAATCGCCAGTACAAAGGCAGATTCAGCAAAGGTGAACGATTCGGGGCTGACAAAGCCCTGACGCGCGGCAAACAGCGTACCGGCAAAACCGGCAAACGCGGCGCTGATGGTAAACGCGGTCAACTTGATGCGGGTCGGGTTGAGGCCCAGTGAACGGCAGGCGATTTCATCTTCACGCAGCGCTTCCCACGCACGGCCCAGCGGCATACGCAGCAGACGGTTAATCACGAACAGGGTAAGCACCACCAGCAGCAGCGCCACCAGGTAGAGCCAAATCACCCGGTCGGACGGATCGTACTTCACGCCAAAGAAGTTGCTGAAGGTATCCCAGCCCCCTTCGCGAGCCGTACGGCTGAACTCCAGACCAAAGAAGGTCGGTTTCGGGATCTGGCTGATCCCGTTCGGGCCGCCGGTCACTTCGGTGTTGTTGAGCAGCAGGATACGCACGATTTCGCCGAAGCCTAAGGTCACAATCGCCAGATAGTCACCGCGCAGGCGTAAGACCGGGAAGCCCAGCAGGAAGCCCGCCGCGGCGGAGACCAGGCCCGCCAGCGGCAGACAGGTCCAGAAGCCGAGACCGTAATAGTGGTTCAGCAGCGCGAAGGTATAGGCCCCGATGGCGTAGAAACCACCGTAGCCCAGCACCAGCAGGCCAGACAGCCCCACCACCACGTTCAGGCCCAGACCGAGGATCACGTAGATCATGGTCAGGGTCGCGATATCGACCGTACCGCGAGAAACCACAAACGGCCACGCCACCGCAGCCACCAGCAGCGCCACGAAGAACAGCTTCTGCTTAACGGTTGAGCCGTCGAGAGCCGGCAGGACGAATTTCGGACCGGAGACACTTTTCAGCGTCTTCTGGAACACAGGACGCAGCATCTGGAACAGAAACACGACCGCGGTGCCAATGAATATCCACTGCCAGCGAATGTCGGCGGCGGTATCCACCACCAGTTTTGTGCCGTCCAGCTCTAACTGGACGCCCATAAAGACGCCTGCCAGCACGAAGAACATGGCGGCTGAGAGGAGCGCCATTGCGAAATGCATCGGTTTCATACTTTCTCTACCTCCGGACGACCCAGAATACCGGTAGGCATTACCAGCAGAACCAGAATCAGCAGGGCAAACGACACCACATCTTTATATTCCGTACTCAGATACGCGGAGGAGAGCGCTTCGGCCACGCCCAGGATCAGGCCACCAATCATCGCGCCAGGAATACTGCCGATACCGCCAAGGACCGCCGCGGTGAAAGCTTTCATCCCGGCCATAAAACCGATGTACGGGTTGATAACGCCGTAGAACTGCCCCAGCAGGACACCCGCGACCGCCGCCATCGCTGCCCCAATCACAAAGGTCAGGGCGATAACGCGGTCGGTATTGATGCCAAGCAGGCTCGCCATCTTCAGATCTTCTGCGCAGGCACGGCAGGCGCGTCCCATACGCGAGTAGCGGATAAAGACCGTCAGGGCGAGCATCGCAACGAAGGTCACCACCCAGATCACCAGCTGCATGGTGGTGATAGAGGCAGAGAAGTTCTCGCTGGCACCGACCACCCACTGACCGTTGAACAGGCTTGGCAGCGCCACGTCGCGCGAGCCTTCCGTCAGGCTGACGTAGTTTTGCAGGAAGATCGACATCCCGATGGCGGAGATCAGCGCAATCAGCCGTTTGGAGCTACGCACCGGCCGGTACGCCACGCGTTCAATGCTCCAGCCATAGGCGCTGGCAATCACAATCGCGCCGACAAACCCGGCGGCGACCAGCAGCCAGCTGCTGTCGATACCCATCATCATCAGGGCGGCGATAATCATAAAGGAGACATAGCTACCGATCATGTAGACCTCGCCGTGGGCGAAGTTAATCATGCCGATAATGCCGTAAACCATCGTGTAGCCGATGGCGATCAGCGCGTAGGTGCTTCCCAGCGTGACGCCGTTAAACATCTGCTGCAGGAAATAGAGAAACTGCTCGGACATATGCAAACCTTTTTATACCCGCCCGGCGGTCCGGGCGGTGGGATAATTATTTGGCGACCGAGGACGAACCGTCGGCGTGCCACTTAAAGACACCAAACTCAAATCCCTTCAGATCGCCTTTCTCATCCCAGTTCAGCGGCCCAATCACGGTGTTCGCCCCGTGTGCTTTTAAATCTTTCACCAGATCCAGCGGTTCTTTGCTGCCGGTGCGATCCAGCGCGGTTGCCAGAGACTGCACCGCCGCGTAGGTGATCCAGACGTACGGACCACTTGGATCTTTCTTCTGCGCCTTGAGCGCGTCTACGATAGCCTTGTTCGCAGGATCCTGGTCATAGCGTTTTGGCATCGTCACCAGCATGCCTTCGCCTGCGTCCCCGGCGATGTTCGACAGGGAGGCGTTACCGACGCCTTCTGGCCCCATAAACTGGGTTTTCAGCCCGACCGAACGCGCCTGACGCAGCATCTGACCCATTTCCGGGTAGTAGCCGCCGTAGTAAACAAAATCGATATTCTCTTTTTGCAGGCGGGCGATCAGCGCGGAGAAATCTTTCTCGCCAGCGGTGATGCCATCAAAGAAGACGATATTCGCGCCGCCTTTTTTCAGCCCGTCCTGAACGGAACGCGCCAGGCCTTCGCCGTACTGCTGTTTGTCATGAATAATGGCGATGCGCGTCGGCTTGACGGTGTCGAGGATGTATCGGGCGGCGGTTGGTCCCTGAGACGAGTCCAGACCGGCAGTACGCATGATGTGCTGATAACCGCGCTGAGTCAGTTCAGGGTTGGTTGCGCCCGGGGTTATCATCAGAATGCCTTCGTCTTCGTAGATATCAGACGCAGGCTGGGTGGACGACGAGCACAGGTGGCCAATCACGTACTGAATACCATCGTTCACGATTTTGTTAGCAACCGCGACGGCCTGTTTGGGATCGCAGGCGTCGTCATATTCCACGCCAACCAGCTTGTCGCCTTTGATGCCGCCTTTGGCGTTGATGTCTTTGATTGCCTGGCGAGCACCGTTGAACTCCATGTCCCCCCACTGGGCAACAGGACCGGACATCGCACCCACTACAGCAACCTTAATATCTTCCGCCATGGCTGCATGCGAAATCGCCAATGCAACCATCCCCGCGATTAACGTCTTCGCGTTCCTTTTCATCTCTGAATCCCCATTCGTGATGTCGTGTATATATTTTGTTTTATTATGGTTAAAAAGCATTCTGTACTTTTAATGCACAACGCTATTTTTACCAGCGCCTTTAATGGTTTAGCGCAGTTTTTTCATAAAAACCAGACTAAAATCTCTATTTTTCAGGCGATTAAGCAAAGATAATATTCTGAAACAAGGCAGAGATAAACAAATAAAATTGCAGTTTGCAGCATAAAATAACGGTACAAAGCGCCGAATAATTCACTGCCATTCAGGTTAAAATTCTGCTTATTTTTCGATCCATGTGTTTTCAAACTGCCCTTCGCGCTGCCAAAAAACTAATCACCTGGTGAGCCGGGATAAAAAGAGGAAGCCGCTGAGGGAATAAATTGAGTACACTGCCCCTACTCAATTTGATTTGGACAAGCAGCTAATGAAACTGACTATCGTGCGTCTGGTGACCTTTAGCGACCAGGATCATATCGACCTGGGCAAGATCTGGCCGGAATATTCCCCTTCGTCGCTCCGTGTCGATGAGACACACCGCATCTACGCCGCGCGCTTTAACGAGCGTCTGCTCGCCGCGGTTCGCGTGACGCTGAGCGGCACCGAAGGGGCGCTGGACTCACTGCGCGTACGTGACGTGACCCGTCGTCGCGGTGTGGGGCAGTATTTAATTGAAGAGATAATCCGTGAAAACCCGAACGTCACCTCCTGGTGGATGGCCGACGTGGGCGTGGAAGACCGCGGCGTGATGGCGGCGTTTATGCAGGCGTTAGGGTTTACGGCGCAGGAAAACGGGTGGGAGAAACGTCAGGTTTGCTGAATGCCGCCTGATGCCCTCACCCCGCCCCTCTCCCACAGGAGAGGGTGCAAATACTAAAACGGCAACCGAAAGGTTGCCGTTTGCTTTTATTTGGCGTCGGTCGCCGTTCCGTTAGCATGCCAGTCAAACACGCCGAACTCGAAGCCTTTCAGATCGCCCTTCGCATCCCAGGAAAGCGGACCCATCACGGTATCGACAGAGTTGGCTTTCAGCCAGGTGGCAATCTCAGCCGGATCGGCTGACTGGTTCAGACCCGCCTGCAGAGACTGCAGCGCAGCGTAGGTGGTCCAGACGAACGCGCCGCTTGGATCCTGTTTCTTCGCCTTGATGGCATCTACGATCGGTTTGTTCGCAGGCACCTGGTCGTAGTTCTTCGGTTTGGTCACCAGCAGGCCTTCAGCAGACTCACCGGCGATGTTAGACAGGGAAACGTTCGCAACCCCTTCCGGACCCATAAACTGGGTTTTCAGACCGGCCGCACGTGCCTGACGCAGGATCTGGCCCATTTCAGGGTGATAGCCACCGTAGTAAACGAAATCAATATTCTCTTTCTTCAGACGCGCCACCAGAGTGGAGAAGTCTTTCTCACCGGCGGTGATACCGTCGAAGAAGACCACATTGGCATTGCCTTTCTTCAGACCATCCTGCACGGCACGCGCCAGACCTTCACCGTACTGCTGTTTGTCGTGAACAATCGCGATACGCTTCGGCTTCACGTTGTCCAGAATGTATTTTGCCGCGGTTGGGCCCTGGTCTGAATCCAGACCGGTGGTACGCAGGGTCAGCTTATAGCCACGTGCGGTCAGCTCCGGCGCCGTTGCAGCCGGGGTGATCATCAGAATGCCTTCGTCTTCGTAGATATCAGACGCGGGCTGCGTGGAAGAGGAGCACAGGTGACCGATAACGTATTTGATTCCGTCGTTCACCACTTTGTTCGCCACGGCAACCGCTTGTTTCGGGTCACAGGCATCATCATATTTTACGATCTGCAGTTTTTCGCCCTTGATGCCGCCCTTAGCATTAATGTCTGCAACCGCCTGTTCTGCGCCGGTAAATTCCTGGTCGCCGTACTGTGCTACCGGACCGGACATCGCGCCCACGACAGCCACTTTAATATCGGCCTGTGCCATCGTGCTGAATGCCAACGCAATACATCCTGCCAGTAACGCTTTACCCTTCATATTCATCCTGAGATTCCCCATTATTATGGTTATTACGATTGTCGTGATGTTGTTGTGTAGCGCTTTATTTCAGTTATAGGTATGACAGTCGCGCTTTTTCAGCATACTCTGCTAAAACATACCCCATTTTTATGATTTTGGAATAGCTAATTTGAAATGAATATATGATAAGCCCGGCAGGGATCACCGCCGGGCCAGGGCTTTAACGTGTCAGCGACGCGGAGATAATATCCAGCGCTTTACGGAACTGAACTTCGGGGATGGTAAGCGGATAGAGGAAACGGATAACGTTGCCGTACACGCCGCAGCTCAGCAGCAATAGACCTTCCTGTAACGCAAGCTCCTGGACCTGACGCGTGAATTCCGGCGACGGCAGCCCGGTTTGCGGGTCGTTAAACTCCACCGCCACCATTGAACCCTGGGCACGGATATCGGCAATAAACGGACAGTCGCCCTTCGCTTTGTTCAGCACTTCCACCAGATGATGGCCAAGATGCGCCGCGCGCGTGCAGAGATCCTCTTCATCAATCACATCCAGCACGGCATGGGCTGCGGCAATCGCCAGCGGGTTGCCGGCGTAAGTCCCGCCCAGCCCGCCAGGTGCGGGGGCATCCATCACCTCCGCCCGGCCAGAGACCGCCGAGAGCGGCATCCCGCCGGCCAGGCTTTTCGCCATGGTGATCAGATCCGGCTTCACGCAATGGTGTTCCATCGAGAACAGCTTGCCGGTTCGCGCAAAGCCACTTTGCACTTCATCGGCAATCAGCAAAATTCCGTGCGTATCGCACAGTTCGCGCAGGGCCTGCATAAAATCGGCGGGGGCAATGTTGAATCCCCCCTCCCCCTGAACCGGTTCCAGGATAATGGCCGCCACCTGGTCCGGCGCAATGTCGGCTTTGAAGATGCGTTCGAGGCTTTTTAACGCTTCTGCCGTGCTGACGCCGTACAGATCATTTGGATAGTGTGCGTGATAAACCGATCCGGGAAACGGACCGAAACCGAGTTTGTACGGCGCCACTTTCCCCGTCAACGCCATCGTCATAAAGGTACGGCCGTGGAAGGCACCGCCAAAGGCGATCAGGCCAGGGCGACGGGTATACGCGCGGGCAATTTTTACCGCGTTTTCGACCGCCTCTGCTCCCGTAGAGAAGAAGGCCGTTTTGGCAGGCCCATCAACGGGTACACGTTGGTTGATACGCTCGGCAAGCGCCACATAGCCTTCGTACGGGACAATCTGATATGCCGTATGGGTAAATGCGTGGAGTTGTTTTTCGATGGCGGCAATGACTTTTGGATGCCGATGGCCGGTATTCAGCACCGCAATCCCGGCGGCGAAGTCGATATACTCGTTACCCTCGACGTCCCACACCGTGGCATTTTCGGCTTTATCGGCGTAGAAGTTACACATCACGCCGATACCGCGCGGCGTCGCCTGCAAACGCCGGTCATTCAGTTCACTGTTTTTCACCCTGTCCCCCTGAGAAAGTCACCTGCTTAGCGCATCTGTAAGTGTTTGCCAGGGGGAGGGAATTCGCCAGAGCGGGAGATAAAAAAACAAAACCCCCGAATTTGCATTCGAGGGTTATCGGGGACATCGCGGAAATTACGCTTCGATAGCGGCGCGAAGTTTTTTCATGGCGTTCTTTTCAAGCTGACGCACACGTTCAGCGGAGACGCCGTAGCGATCGGCCAGCTCCTGCAGCGTGGACTTGTTGTCTTCGTCCAGCCAGCGGGCGCGGATAATATCCTGGCTACGTTCGTCGAGGCCTTCCATTGCTGAAGTCAGCTTGTTCGCGGCCTGATCTTCCCAGTTATCCTCTTCAATGCCGTCAGCAAAGTTAGAGGTTTTATCCTGCAGATACAGAACCGGTGCCATTGGCTGGCTGTCAGAGCCGTCGTCGTCGGAGGACATATCGAAGGTCATGTCCTGCGCGGCCATACGGGATTCCATCTCACGCACGTCTTTGCTGGATACGCCCAGCTCGCGCGCCACCATTTCAACTTCATCCTGATTGAACCAGCCCAGACGCTGCTTGGTTTTACGCAGGTTGAAGAACAGTTTACGTTGCGCTTTTGTCGTGGCGACTTTCACGATACGCCAGTTGCGCAGCACGTATTCATGAATTTCTGCTTTGATCCAGTGCACGGCGAAGGAGACCAGTCGCACACCCACTTCCGGGTTGAAGCGACGTACAGCCTTCATCAGACCGATGTTACCTTCCTGAATCAAGTCCGCCTGCGGCAGGCCATAGCCCGCATAATTACGAGCAATGTGAACAACAAAGCGCAGGTGAGACAGGATCAGCTTTTTCGCTGCTTCCAGATCGCCCTGGTAATGCAGCTTTTCAGCAAGCTCCTTTTCTTCCTCGGCCGTTAACATCGGCCAGGTGTTCGCAGCCCGGATATAAGATTCCAGGTTACCAACAGGGGCTAAAGCTAAAGTTTGCATTTCTTTGGTCATTCATTCCTCTCAATGTTTCTTCTGGTCCAGGCTGTCCCCATCAGGCAACAACCATGCCAAAGCGTTTGAGCCACGAGATTAGCATTCACTCTTTTATCAGACAGTGATTTTATCCACAAGTTCCAGGTGCAACGGTGAATAAATTACGCACAAATTGTGACATGGAGATGATAACAGGGGAAGAGACAACAGGGACGCTTTCCCTGCAGAGCGAACATCTCGGTGCAGGGAAAGATTATATCACGCTTTTATTAGTCGGGAGTAAAGTGACGTAAATGTTGCACGGTTGCCAGCCATGCTGCCACCCAGCCGATCATCGAGCACACCAGCAGCAGTAACAGGCACTCATCGAACCCTAAGCCGCTGATATCAAACTTCGTTCCGAAAACCTGCGCTACCTCGGTTACGGCAGAGGACAGCCGCATCACCAAAATTTCTGACAATATCAGTGAAAGAAATGCGCCGGAAAAACCGAGCAATGCGCCGCCGTACAGGAACGGACGCAGGATGAAGCCATCCGTCGCACCAATCAGTTTCTGCACGTTGATGGTGTCGCGACGCGCGAAAATGCTCAGGCGCACGCTGTTACCGATGACGAGGAAGACCGCCGCCACCATCAGCACACCAATCATCGCCGCCACGCGCCCTACCAGCCCGGTCAGCGCAGCAAGACGCGCAAACCAGCTGTCATCCATGCGCACTTCATCAATCCCGTTGATACGGGTGATGCGGTCACGCAGGGTGTTGAGCGAATCGGTCCCCTGGAAATCGAGTTTCGGGATCACCACCGCCACGGCCGGGAGGGGGTTCTCTTCAAGCATGTCCAGCGCACCGCCAAAGCCTGACCAGTTACGGAACTCACCCAGGGCTTCTTCACGAGAGAGATAATTCACTTTCTCTACGCCCTGTTCGGCCTGGATTTGCCCCACAACCTGCGCCGCCGCGTTATCGTCGAGCGCCTTATCCAGATAGACCGTGATCTGCGGAGAAGGATAGTACTGCGACGCCGCCTGGTTAACGTTTTTATAGACCATGTAGCAGACGCTTGGCAGCGTCAGGGAGATGGCAATCACCATCACCGTCAGGAACGTCGCCAGCGGTTTGCTTTTCAGGTCCTGCAACGCACCGTGGAAGGCATAACGCACCTGCTCGTTGAACACGTTGGTTTTGCGGGAGTTCGGCTTAGGCGCCGCTTTCGCACGCTTTGGCGCATTACGATTGCCGTCACCGCCGCCCTGCGGCTTACGGAAGCGGTCAAACCGGTTTCCGAACTGCCGAATCTGGTTTATTGCATCACGCTTATTCACCGAGGCCTCCGTGCAAATGACCGTCGCTCAGGGTCAGCATGCGGTACGAACGACGGGAAATCAGCCCGATGTCGTGCGTCGCCATCAATACCGTCACCCCAACGCGGTTAAATTCCTCAAACAGACGCAAAATCCCTTCTGACAGGGCGTCGTCCAGGTTACCGGTCGGTTCATCCGCCAGCAGTACCGCAGGTTTATTCACCACCGCACGGGCAATCCCCACACGCTGCTGTTCACCGCCAGACAGCTGGATCGGGAAGTTCTTCGCTTTGTCCAGCAGCCCGACTTTATCCAGCGCCGCAGAGACGCGACGACGGATATCATCATAGCTGGCACCGGCAATAATCAGCGGAATGGCCACGTTATCGAAAACGGTGCGATCCATCAGCAGGTGGTGGTCCTGGAAAATCATGCCAATCTGACGACGCAGGAACGGCACCTCACGGTTTTTCAGACGGCTAATATCATGGCCGCTGAACCAGATTTTCCCGGCGCTCGGCCGCTCGATCCCACAGATAAGCTTGAGCAGGGTGCTTTTCCCCGCGCCGGAATGGCCGGTCAGGAATGCCATCTCGCCTGGCTGCAGGTGGAATGTCACCCCCTGCAGCGCTTGTCTCCCACCGAGATAGGCCTTGCTGACGTGTTCAAAGCGAATCATTGTTAGTCCTCTCGGGCAAATAGTGCCTCAATAAAGTCGTCCGCTTTAAACGGACGTAAATCCTCAATACGCTCGCCCACACCGATGTAACGGATAGGAATATTGAACTGATCGGCCACGGAGAAGATCACCCCGCCTTTCGCGGTGCCGTCCAGTTTGGTCAGCGTGATCCCGGTCAGCCCTACCGCTTCATGGAACAGCTTCGCCTGGCTGATGGCGTTCTGCCCGGTGCTGGCATCAATGGTCAGCATAATTTCATGCGGTGCCTCTTCGTCCAGCTTCTTCATGACGCGGACGATTTTCTTCAACTCTTCCATCAGGTGCGCTTTGTTCTGTAAACGCCCTGCGGTATCGGCAATCAGCACATCCACGTTACGCGACTTCGCCGCCTGGATGGCGTCAAAGATAACGGAGGCGGAATCCGCACCGGTATGCTGCGCAATCACCGGGATGTTGTTACGCTGGCCCCAGACCTGCAGCTGCTCAACCGCCGCCGCACGGAAGGTATCACCTGCCGCCAGCATTACCGATTTGCCCTGCTGCTCAAACTGTCGCGCCAGCTTGCCGATAGTGGTGGTTTTCCCCACACCGTTCACACCAACCATCAGAATAACAAATGGCGTTTTGCCTTCAATATTAAGCGGTTCGTCAACTTTTGCGAGGATTTCGCCCATCTCGTCTTTCAGCAGACCGTACAGCGCTTCGGCGTCACGCAACTCCTTGCGGCTCGCCCCTTCGGTCAGACTGGCGATGATCTTACGGGTTGTTTCCACCCCAACGTCGGCGATCAGCAGTTGCTCTTCCAGCTCTTCAAAGAGATCGTCGTCGATCTTCTTGCCGCGGAACAGACTGATAAATCCGGAACCTAAGTTTTCTTTGGTTTTAAGCAGGCTACGCTTCAGGCGGGCGAAGAAACCTTCTTTGGTGGGTTTTTCCTGCTCCTGAGCAACCTCTTCACCCTGCTCTGGTTGCGCTTCCACCGGCACGACGATAACCGCTTCTTCCGCCGCGTCTGCCGCCAGCGCCTGGGCTTCCAGCTCTTCGTCGGTAAGCGCTGGCTCGTCTTGTGCTTCTTCTTCCACCGCCTCAACAATTTCGACGGTTTCTGCCTCGGCTTGCCACTCCTGCGCTGAAACCTCTTCGGCTTTCACCTCTTCC
The DNA here is from genome assembly GCF_031453695.1 of Enterobacter sp. SORGH_AS_0287. Taxonomy (NCBI): domain Bacteria; kingdom Pseudomonadati; phylum Pseudomonadota; class Gammaproteobacteria; order Enterobacterales; family Enterobacteriaceae; genus Enterobacter; species Enterobacter sp. SORGH_AS_0287. The sequence continues at coordinate 3,887,031 of NZ_JAVIZW010000001.1, read as the reverse complement.
GGCAGCGGCAACGTTTCATGCTCGATAATCGCCTGCGGCGTATCGATAACGTCTTCTACCACAACGGGTTCTGGCTTCTCGCTTTCCTGAACCTGTTCGGTAACTTCCACCACCTCTTCAGCAAAGGCTTCGGTCTCTTCTTTGCTGTGCGCGTGCTCTTCCGCGTCGACAACGGCGGCAGTTTCTACCGGCGTTTCAGGCTGAGACTGCTCTTCAACGGCTTGTTGTTCTTCGGTTTTCTGCTCTGTTTCTTGCTCTTTTTCACCGAAGCCCAGCCAGGAAAAGAAGCCACGTTTTTTTTGTTTTGCCATCTGCGACTACACTCCTCGCGGCGCTATATACATGGAAGCTAAAAAAATGATGAAATAGTCTAACACTTTACTTAATTGACATCACCGCCCGCAATCGCAGGCCAATTGTTAACAGAGCTTTCCAGAGATGAAGAAACCCAACCGCGCCCCAGCCGGTCAAATTCGTATTATCGGCGGCCAGTGGCGAGGCCGGAAATTACCGGTGCCGGATAGCCCCGGACTACGCCCAACCACGGACCGCGTACGCGAAACGCTGTTTAACTGGCTGGCCCCCTCAATGGTGGATGCCCACTGCCTTGACTGCTTCGCGGGCAGCGGCGCGCTGGGTCTGGAGGCGCTGTCGCGCTATGCCGCCAGCGCCACGCTGCTGGAGATGGAGCGCGGCGTTGCGCAGACGTTGCAGCAAAATCTGGCAACGCTGAAAGCGACCAACGCCAAAGTAGTGAATACCAACACACTGAGCTTCCTCGCGCAAAAGGGCACGCCGCACAACGTGGTGTTTGTCGACCCGCCGTTCCGCAAGGGGCTGCTGGAAGAGACGTTATCCCTGCTGGAAAACAACGGCTGGCTGGCGGATGACGCGTTAATCTACGTCGAAAGCGAAGTCGAAAATGGTTTACCGCCGGTCCCGGTTCACTGGGATCTGCACCGAGAAAAAGTGGCAGGTCAGGTCGCTTATCGTCTGTATCACCGTCAGGCACAAGGAGAATCCAATGCCAGTACTGATTAATGTGGGACGTTTGTTGATGCTGGGCGTCTGGGCATTTCTGCTCCTCAATTTGGTGCACCCGTTCCCGCGCCCGATGAACATCTTTGTGAACGTGGCTTTTATCTTTACCACCTTCATGCACGCCCTGCAGATGGTGATGCTGAAAAACGGCCTGCCAAAAGACGGTCCGCAGATGACCGGCTGGCAGCAGCTGCGCGTGTTTATTTTTGGCGTATTTGAACTGCTGGTGTGGATGAAGAAATTTAAGGCCCAGGCGAAGAAGTAAGGCGCCTCAAGCCTCAGCCTACCCCTCTCCCTGCGGGAGAGGGAACATTACCGATCTGGCGTAAACCCTTCAAACCGCGACCCTTTGTAACTCAGCATCCCTTTTTCTCCCACCGTCAGTTGATGGTACTGCTGCGCCTCCAGACGGTAGGTCATCTCCAGCCCGCCGGTTTCCGGCTTAAAGCTCGCTTCATAGCGCATGGTGGCTCCCGCCGGCGTAACCTGCTGCTGGCGCGAGCGTCGGTCATTGAGGGCTTTCTCGCGTTTATTGCTTACCACCACGCGTTTTTGCATCAGCGGCGCGGCATCGTTGTCCGCCTTCTCACGGCGCTGCTGCACGAAACGAAAGGAGGCGGCAATGACGATAATCGCCACCACGATAACGAAAAAAAGCGGCATCTTGCTCATTCAAAAATCCCATCAGATTATACGGAATTCAGGATACCTTGCCTTCCCCGGCATTGCCAAACGCCTGCCCCCATCACTACACTGAATAAGAAACTGATTATTCAGACTCAACAGTTACAGGGAGTTAATATGCTTTGGTCATTTATCGCTGTCTGTTTTTCCGCATGGCTTTACGTCGATGCATCCTATCGCGGCCCTGCCTGGCAGCGATGGTTGTTTAAACCCGTCACGCTGTTGTTACTCCTGCTGCTTGCCTGGCAAGCGCCCATGTTTAACGCCGTCAGCTATCTGGTTCTTGCCGGTCTGTGTGCGTCCCTGATTGGTGATGCCTTAACCCTGTTGCCGCGACAGCGCCTGCTGTATGCCGTTGGGGCATTTTTCCTGTCGCATCTGCTTTATACCATTTACTTCGCCAGCCAGATGACGCTCTCCTTCTTCTGGCCGCTGCCGCTGGTGCTGCTGGTCATTGGCGCGCTGCTGATCGCGGTGATCTGGACGCGTCTGGAAGAGATGCGCTTGCCTGTCTGCACGTTTATCGCCATGACGCTGGTGATGGTATGGCTGGCGGGTGAACTGTGGTTCTTCCGTCCGACGGCACCGGCAATGTCCGCGTTCTTTGGTGCCACGCTGCTGTTACTCGGGAATATCGTCTGGCTGGGCAGCCACTATCGTCGCCGCTTCCGTGCGGATAACGCGATTGCCGCCGCCTGCTACTTTGCCGGGCACTTCCTGATTGTGCGTTCACTGTATATCTAAATAAGCCTTGACTCTGGAGTCGACTCCAGAGTGTATGCTGCGGTTAATGAGAAAATTATCATTACCGGAGACTGCCATGTCGACTCCAGAAACACCTAAAAAAGTTCCACAATTCTCGGCACTTAAGCTCAGCCCTGTTCCCGCGAAGGACGACTGCTGCTGCGACGGCGCATGCGAAACGCAAAACACGCTGCCGCTCCCGGAAAGCGCAAACCGTTACAGCTGGGTGGTCAACGGTATGGACTGCGCGGCCTGCGCCCGTAAAGTCGAAAACGCGGTAAAACAGGTCCCCGGCGTCAGCCACGTCCAGGTGCTCTTCGCCACCGAGAAGCTGCTGGTCAGCGCCGATAATGACATCAGCACGCTGGTTGAAGCCGCCGTCAGTAAGGCCGGTTACAGCCTGCGCAGCGAAACCGCACCTGTCGAAAAGACGTCAGCCCTGCGAGAAAACCTGCCCATTATCACCCTTGTCATCATGATGGCCCTGAGCTGGGGTCTGGAGCAATTTAACCACCCGTTCGGTAACCTGGCGTTCATCGCCACGACGCTTGTCGGACTGTTCCCGATTGCCCGTCAGGCCGTGCGGCTGATGAAAAGCGGAAGCTGGTTCGCCATCGAAACGCTGATGAGCGTGGCGGCGATCGGCGCGTTGTTTATCGGCGCGACGGCGGAAGCGGCCATGGTGCTGTTGCTGTTCTTAATTGGCGAGCGCCTTGAGGGCTGGGCGGCGAGTCGGGCACGGAAAGGGGTCAGCGCGCTGATGGCGCTGAAACCGGAAACCGCAACGCGGGTGACGGGCAGCGAACGCCAGACGGTGGCAATTAACACGCTGCGCCCGGGTGATGTGATTGAGGTCGCCGCCGGCGGGCGTCTGCCTGCGGACGGTGAACTGCTTACCGCCACGGCGAGTTTCGATGAAAGTGCCCTTACTGGCGAGTCGATTCCGGTTGAACGCTCAGCGGGCGAGAAAGTGCCTGCAGGCGCCACCAGCGTCGATCGTCTGGTACAACTCACGGTCCTCTCCGGACCGGGTGAGAGCGCCATCGACCGCATCCTGAAGCTGATAGAAGAGGCCGAGGAGCGTCGCGCACCCGTTGAGCGCTTTATCGATCGCTTCAGCCGGATCTACACCCCCGCCATCATGCTGATCGCCCTGCTGGTGACAATTATTCCACCGCTGTTCCTGGGCGCAGCCTGGGAGGGCTGGGTTTATAAAGGTTTGACGTTGCTGCTGATTGGTTGCCCGTGTGCGCTGGTGATCTCCACGCCGGCGGCCATTACCTCCGGCCTGGCGGCCGCGGCGCGTCGTGGAGCGCTGATTAAAGGCGGTGCGGCGCTGGAGCAGCTGAGCCAGGTGCAACATATCGCCTTCGATAAAACCGGTACGCTGACGGTGGGTAAACCGCAGGTCACGGGCATTTATCCTCAGGAGGTCAGTGAAAATACGCTGCTCGCCCTGGCCGCTGCCGTCGAACAAGGCTCCACCCACCCGCTGGCACAGGCGATAGTTCGCGAGGCGCAGTCGCGTGGGCTGGACATCCCTGCCGCCACCGCACAGCGGGCGCTGGTCGGGTCCGGGATTGAAGCCGACGTTGAAGGGAATAACGTCCTGATCGTTGCCGCGAATACGTTTCCGGCGGCCGGGCTGAGCCAGCCAGTCCAGGCGCTGGAACAGGCCGGGCAAACCGTGGTGATGGTGGTGCAAAACGGCGTGGCGATAGGGATGCTGGCACTGCGTGACACCCTGCGTGACGATGCAAAAGACGCCGTCGCCGCGCTGCATCAACTGGGCGTGCAGGGGGTGATCCTCACCGGGGATAACCCGCGATCCGCGGCAGCGATTGCCGGTGAGCTGGGGCTGGCGTTTAAAGCCGGGTTATTGCCTGCGGATAAAGTGAGCGCCGTAACGGAACTGAACAATCATGCACCACTGGCAATGGTGGGTGACGGCATCAATGATGCCCCGGCGATGAAAGCCGCCACCATTGGCATTGCAATGGGCAGCGGCACCGACGTGGCGCTGGAAACCGCCGACGCGGCGCTCACCCACAACCGCCTGACCGGGCTGGCGCAGATGATTGCTCTGGCGCGCGCCACGCGGGCCAATATCCGTCAGAACATCGGGATTGCGCTGGGCCTGAAGGGGATTTTCCTGGTCACCACGCTGCTCGGTATAACCGGCCTGTGGCTGGCTGTGCTGGCGGATACCGGCGCGACGGTACTGGTGACGGCGAACGCGCTCCGCTTATTACGTCGACAATAACACGAGATGCCCTCTCCCACCGGGAGAGGGCGGAAAACGGCGTTACTGCATCCCTAACACGCGCGGCAGCCACAGCGAGATGGCCGGGATGTACGTCACCATCGCCAGCACTACCAGCAGCATGCCGTAAAACGGCAGCATGGCGCGAACCACATGCTCGATTTTCTGTTTACTTACCGCGCTCGCCACAAACAGCACCGAACCGACCGGCGGCGTAATCAGCCCGATCCCCAGGTTCACCATCATGATCATCCCAAAATGCACCGGATCGATGCCCAGCGAATTGGTTACCGGCAACAGCACTGGCGTCAGGATCAGGATGATCGGTGCCATGTCCATTAACGTGCCGATCAGCAGCAGCATGATGTTGAGATACATCAGGATCACGTACTTGTTATCGGAGAGTGAGGTGAAGAACTCGGTGATACGGCTCGGGAGCTGCATGTAGGTCATCACCGCGCCAAACGCCGCCGCAAAGCCAATCAGTATCATCACGATGGTGACGGTTTTCACCGTCCTGCACATCAGCTTCGGCAGCTCGTTCCATTTATAGTCCCGGTAGATAAACATGGTGACAAAGAACGCCCACAGACAGGCCACAGCAGCGGATTCCGTTGCGGTAAATATCCCGGACAGTATCCCGCCGAGAATAATCACCACGGTCATCAGCCCCCACAGCGCGTCCAGCGTGATTTTCAGCGCCTGCTTAAAGGGAATTTTTTCCCCTTTCGGGTAGCCACGTTTGCGGGCAAAGCCCAGACACATTGCCATCAGGCTTACGCCGAGCAGCAGCCCTGGCAGCACCCCCGCGATAAACAGCGTCGCGATAGAGACCGTCCCGCCTGCCGCGAGGGAATAAATTACCGAGTTGTGGCTGGGCGGGATCAAAATCGCCTGTACCGACCCGCTGGCGGTCACCGCCGCCGCATAATCGCGCGGATAGCCCTTCTTCTCCATCTCCGGGATCATTACGCTGCCAATGGAGGCCGTATCCGCCACCGACGAGCCGGAAATCGCGCCGAAGAACGTGGAGGCCACAATATTCACCAGCGACAGCCCACCGCGAATAAAGCCAACAAACACGTAGGCGAAATTGACCAGCCGTCGGGCAATCCCCCCTTCCGCCATAATCGCACCCGCGAGAATAAAGAAGGGGATCGCCAGCAGCGTGAATTTATTCACCCCGCTGGTTATCTGAATCATCAGCGCCTCGAGGGGTAAATCTATCCACAATGCGCCCGCGACGGCGCTTAGCCCGACGGCAAAAGCCACCGGCATCCCCAGCGCCAGCAAAATGGCGAGGGTGAATAACAAAACGAATGCATCCATTGTTCACCCCTTAACTGTGGTTGCCGATCAGCACGACGGGACGGTTTTCCTGCGAGCCAAACAGCAGGCGCTCAATCACAAACAGGATCAGAACGGCAGAGCCCACCGGCAGCGGCAGATAGCTCTCGCCGGAGGTCAGGACCGGAAATTCGGCGACCGGTTGCTCCCAGAGTTCGACGCACAGCCAGTAGCTGTACCAGAACATCAGGCCAGCGATCAGCAGCATCAGCAGATCAACGGCCCGTGCGCAGACGGTTTTTAACGGCCCGGGCAGCCGGTCGGTGAGCATATTCACCGCAATGTGCGAACCGGCACGGTAGCTGACCGCCGCGCCGATAAAGGTGAAGGTCACCATGCAGATGATGGCAACCGGCTCCGGCCAGGATTCACCGCGGTTAAGCACATAGCGCGAAAAGATGCCGATGGGGATTACAATCGTCATCACCAGCAGCGAGATGCCCGCCACGGCCATCGCCAGCAGGTAGAGACGGTCCATCCACTTCAGATAGAGTTCGGACATACGTACTCCGGTTACTTGACGTCAGCGATGGCTTTCATTAGATCCTGATGCTTTTCGCCATACTGGGCGCGCACCGGCTCTGTGGCTTTGATAAATACCGTTTTGTCGATCTCGTGGAACTGCACCCCGCCAGCCTTCATTTTTTCCAGCGCCTGGGCGTTATAGGCTTCCCACAACTTACGTTGTTCAAACTGGGCTTCACGGGCCAGGGTCAGGATCTTTTTCTGCTCGTCGGCGCTGAGTTTGTCCCACTTCACTTTTGAGTAGAGCAGCATTTCCGGGGTGATAAAGTGGCCGCTGAGGGTGTAGTTTTTGGCGACCGGCATATAGTTATGCGCGACATAGGTCGGTGGATTATTCTCCGCGCCGTCAATCACGCCGGTTTGCATCCCGCTGTAAACTTCGCTCACCCCCATTGCCACCGCGTTAGCACCCATATCTTTGAGCGTCGCCAGCGCCACCGGACTGCCCTGTACGCGGATTTTCTTCCCTTTCAGATCGTCGGGTTTAACAATCGGATCTTTGGTGATCAGGTTGCGGGTGCCGGAGTCCATCCAGCCGAGGAACACCAGTCGTGATTTCGGGTTGGCAGTTAGCTTATCGCCAATTTGCTTGCCGATATCCCCGTCGATCACTTTGTGCATGTGGTCTTCATCGCGGAAAACGTAGGGCAGCGTGAAGACTTCGATATCGGGCAGGATGGCCGCCACCGGCGCCATCGAGACGCGGATCATATCGATCGCCCCCATCTGCGCCTGCTCAATCATCTGTTTTTCATCCCCCAGCACGCCGCCGGGGAAGACCTTGATCTCCAGCTTGCCGTCGGTTTGTTGTTTGAGTTTTTCACCCATTTGCTGAACCGCCACCACGTTCGGGTAGCCTTCAGGGTGCACATCGGCGGCTTTGATGGTTTGCGCAGCGACGGAGCAGGCAAAAGCGGAGAGGCACAGGGCGGCCAGTAACGGCTTGAGGGTCGTTTTCATCGGGTCAACTCCAGGGTAGTGAGATAAGCGTTAAAACAGTGTTTTATTTTTGTACGCTTAAAAACTAGACTACGGCCGGAAAAGCGGAGGTGAAGCGCCTCACAAAAGCGTGAAATTTTGAAACGATGGTTTAGAAAGGTTTTCTCCCTCTCCTTGTGGGAGAGGGTCGGGGTGAGGCCATCAGGCCGCACTTACCCCTTACGGATCACATACCGGTACGGCAGCGTTTCGGTCTGCTGTGCCACCAGCTCATGTTCCATAAAGGTACAAAAACCGGGAATGTCACGGGTGGTGGCGGGGTCGTCGGCGATGATCAGCAGCGTCTCACCGGTCTGCATGTTGCGCACGGTTTTACGTACCATCATTACCGGCTCCGGGCAGCGAAGGCCCTGAGCATCAAGGGTGTGGTCTGGGCTGGAAAACAGATCGGTCATGTTCTTCTCGGTCAGGTAAAAACGGCTGTAGTTTACGCCCCATCGTCGGCAATGCAACCAGGTTAACGATTGCGTAAAAACTAACCATTGCAATGTCCGGCCAAAGCAGTATCATGCTGCGGTTTTTATTGGGTTCCCTCACCCCAACGTATAAAAAGGTTACAACATGATGCAGTTTTCTGATTCGCAGCGCGTTAAAGCGTTGTTCTGGCTTTCGCTTTTTCATTTGCTGGTGATTACCTCCAGCAACTATCTGGTGCAACTCCCGATCTCCATCTTTGGTTTTCATACCACGTGGGGCGCGTTCAGTTTCCCGTTTATTTTTCTCGCCACTGATTTGACCGTGCGTATTTTCGGCGCACCGCTGGCTCGCCGCATTATTTTTGCGGTCATGCTGCCGGCGCTGTTCATTTCGTACGTGATCTCTTCCCTGTTTTATATGGGAAGCTGGCAGGGGTTCGAGGCATTAACGCACTTCAACCTGTTTGTCGCCCGTATCGCCTCCGCCAGCTTTATGGCCTACGCGCTGGGGCAGATCCTCGACGTTCACGTGTTTAACCGCCTGCGTCAAAATCATCGCTGGTGGATGGCACCCACGGCGTCCACGTTGTTCGGCAACGTCAGCGACACGCTGGCCTTCTTCTTTATCGCATTCTGGCGTAGCCCGGATGCATTTATGGCCCAGCACTGGATGGAAATCGCCCTTGTGGACTACTGCTTCAAGGTGCTTATCAGCATTGTGTTCTTCCTGCCGATGTACGGCGTCCTGCTGAATATGCTGCTGAAAAGACTCGCAGATAAATCTGAAATCACAGCATTGCAGGCTGGTTAAGGGTTCGCTTTATCAGTTGTGATAAGATGAACCAATCAGCCGTTATGGCCGTTTATCGAAAGGAAGAAGTTAATGCGCAATCTGGTTAAATATGTCGGGATTGGCCTGCTGGTTGTGGGCCTTGCAGCCTGTGATAACAGCGACACGAAAACGCCTGCTCAGGGCGCGTCTGCAGAGAGCAACGCCACCGGTCAGCCGGTGAGTCTGCTGGACGGTAAACTCAGTTTCTCTCTGCCGGCAGATATGACTGACCAGAGCGGCAAGCTGGGTACCCAGGCGAACAATATGCACGTTTACTCCGATGCAACCGGGCAGAAAGCCGTCATTGTGATTGTGGGCGACGACACCAGCGAAGACCTGGCCGTCATGACCAAACGTCTGGAAGATCAGCAGCGCAGCCGCGATCCGCAGCTGCAGGTCGTGACCAATAAATCTATCGAACTGAAAGGCCACACGCTGCAACAGCTGGACAGCATCATCTCAGCAAAAGGCCAGACCGCTTACTCTTCCGTGGTGCTTGGCAAGGTCGATAACAAACTGCTGACCCTGCAGATCACTCTGCCGGCGGAAAATCAGCAGAAAGCGCAGACGGCTGCTGAAAACATCATTAACACCATCGTGATCCAGTAATTCTTCACGATGATGACGTGGCCTCCGGTGCCTGCACCGGGGGCCATTTTTTTAGCCGCCATGTCAGCATCAATGCGATAACCACCAGACCCGCCGCGGCAAGATAGATTACCGGTACCCCTGCCCACGCCATCACCAGCCCCGCCAGCGGCCCGGTAATGCCCAGCGACATGTCCATAAACACCGTGTAGGTCGCCAGCGCCGCCCCCTGGTTCTGCTGCGGCACGGCTTTTACCGCGACCACGCCGAGTGCCGGGAAGACCAGCGAAAAGCCAGCGCCGGCGAGGAAAACGCCCATTTTCGCCATCCACGGTGCGGTGGCAATCCCGGTCAACACCAGCCCGACAATCTCTACCGCAAAGCAGATCAACGCCACATTCAGTCCCCCCAGACGGTTGATACCGTTCGGGAAGAGCAAACGCGCGCCGACAAACGCACAGCTAAACAGCGTCAGGGCAAAGGCTGCGCCGTCCCAGCCTTTGGCGTCATAGAAGAGAGTAATGAACGTGGCGATCACGCCGAAGCCGGTGGTTGCCAGCGCCAGCGCCATACCATAAGGCCAGACGCGCCCCAGCACCGCCCTGAACGGCAGCGGCTTGCCTTTGCTGGCCTTCACCTTCGGGCGCGGCAGGGCAAACAGAATCGCGAGCAGCGCGACGACCATAATGGTGATAGCCAGCCCGGATAGCCCGCCATAGGCATAACAGATCACCCCCAGCGGTGCGCCCAGTGCCATCGCGCCGTAGGTGACGATACCGTTCCAGGAGATCACCCGGCCAATATGGGACGCACCCACCACACCCACGCCCCACAGCGTCGAACCGGTACCCGCCAGACTTTGTCCGATACCCAGAATCACTCGCCCCAGACAGAGCAGCGCCAGGCTGACCAGCGGCCAGTGGCTGGTGGTGGCGGCCAGCAGGTAGCCCAGACCACTCAGAAAACAGCCGCAGAGCCCCACAACGACGATGCGCTTTGGCCCAAACAGATCCGCATAGCGCCCGGCATGCGGGCGGCTCAGGAGCGTGGCGAAATACTGCAGGCTGATGACCAGCCCCGCCCAGAATGCGCTAAAACCCATGACGTCATGGACATAGCCCGGCAACACCGCCAGCGGCAGGCCAATCGTCAGATAACTGGCGAAGTTAAAAATCACAACGGAAACAATGCGCAGATTGAGGCGCAATCCGCTCAGCGCCGGTTCGGCGGCATGCTCTGGCATGGGGTTTAACCTGAATTTTTACAACAGTGTTTCACTATTACCACGGCAGGATAAGAAAATCAGCACTGACTTTCAGATTATCGGCTCCAGACGAAGCGGCCGCCGGGCACTACACTTAACGGGCTATCACATTAAGGAACCCGCATGATACCGAACCAGTCCGACAAAGCAGGACTTCACATCTTATTAAAACTCGCCTGCCTGGTGGTTATCCTCGCAGGTATCCATGCTGCCGCTGACATCATTGTCCAGCTCCTGCTGGCGCTCTTTTTTGCCATTGTGCTTAATCCGCTGGTGACCTGGTTTTTGCGCCGGGGCATCAGCCGTCCGGTGGCCATTACTATCGTGGTCATCGTGATGATGATTGCCCTGACGGCGCTTTTCGGCGTGCTCGCGGCGTCGCTCAGTGAATTCTCCACCATGCTCCCGCAGTACAACAAAGAGCTGACGCGTAAGATCGTTTCGCTTCAGGAGATGATGCCTTTTCTTAACCTGCATATCTCACCCGAGCGGATGTTACGCCGCATGGATTCAGAGAAGGTCATGACCTACGCCACCACCCTGATGACCGGCCTTTCCGGCGCGATGGCCAGCATCCTGCTGCTGGTGATGACGGTGGTGTTTATGTTGTTCGAAGTCCGCCATGTTCCTTATAAGCTGCGCTTTGCGCTGAATAACCCGCAAATTCATATTGCGGGTTTACACCGCGCCCTGAAGGGCGTGTCCAAATATCTGGCCCTGAAAACGCTGTTAAGCGTCTGGACCGGGGTGATTGTCTGGCTGGGACTGATGCTGATGGGCGTGCAGTTCGCGCTGATGTGGGGCGTACTGGCTTTTCTGCTGAACTACGTACCCAACATCGGCGCGGTGCTTTCCGCTGTGCCGCCGATGATTCAGGCGTTTCTGTTCAATGGCTTTTACGAGTGCATGCTGGTGGGGGCGCTGTTCCTGGTCGTGCATATGGTACTGGGCAATATCCTTGAGCCGCGCATGATGGGCCACCGTCTCGGAATGTCGACGCTGGTGGTGTTCTTGTCGTTGCTGATCTGGGGATGGCTGCTGGGACCGGTCGGGATGTTACTGTCAGTCCCGCTGACCAGCGTGTGTAAGATCTGGATGGAAACCACCAAAGGTGGCAGCAAACTGGCGATCCTGTTGGGTCCCGGGCGACCGAAAAGCCGTCTGCCGGGATAACGGGTCCCACAACGCGTAACTGTGCAACATACCGAAAATTACCGCGACGCTCACCGCGCGGTAATTTTCATTTTCGGTAAGGAGGATTTCGCGTTATTTATCCCGCCCTAATAAATGAATTGTCATGCAAATATTTATTTAACGCAAATTACATGACATATAATTCTCACCCTTTCGTTTCAATGCATTACACCTCCCCTCGCGTAAAATAAATACCCACTTTTATATCGACAAAAATTATCCTCATTAGCGATAATACCCCGCCAAAATATAATTTTTTAAAATTACTGATTTAAATTGTTATTATTGATACGGAGTTGTTGATGAAAAAGATCATTAAATGGTTTGCTGCTGTTGCTGTCGTCGGCGCACTGGTCGGTTGCGCGCGTACCGCCCCAATCGATCAGGTTCACGCTACTGTCAGTACAGGCCACACCGCTGAGCAGGTGAAAACCGCCATTCTGAAAGCAGGCCAGAAGCGCGACTGGATCATGAGCGAAGCAGGCCCGGGCGTAATTAAAGGCCGTCTGCAGGCACGCGACCACTCGGTCGAAATCCGTATTCCTTATTCTGCGACAAGCTATTCAATTAATTACGAAAGCAGTATGAACCTGAAAGCCGCCGACGGTAAAATCCACAAGAACTATAACCGCTGGGTTCATAACCTCGACCACGATATTCAGATGAACCTCTCTGCAGGCGCCGCGCTGTAATATTTTCCTCATGTCGGGCCGACATGGCCCGATAACGTTTTTCTCGGCCTCATAAGGTTACGCACGCATGTACGAAAAGGACACCCTCAACGCGCTGGACGCCATTACCGAAGCGCAACGCATCGCTTTTGCGCCGATGCTGTTTCAGACCGCGCGTTGTCTGCGTAATTCGGGCGTGCTTTCCTGGCTGGATAAAAAAGGGAAAACAGGGGCAAGTCTCGAGGAAATAACCGAAAACAGTACCCTGAGCAGTTATAGCGTAAGCGTATTGCTGGATATGGGATTAAGCGGGCGGATCGTTACCTGTAAAGAAGGGCGCTATTTCCTGGCAAAGGTGGGCCATTTCTTATTGCATGACACCATGACCCGCGTGAATATGGATTTCACGCAGGATGTTTGTTACCAGGGGTTATTCCATCTGGCCGATGCCCTGCAGGAAGAAAAACCGGCGGGATTATCCGTGTTTGGCAACTGGCCAACCATCTATCCGGCATTATCACAATTACCCGCGCAGGCAAAAGAGAGCTGGTTCGCTTTTGATCATTACTATTCTGATGCCGCTTTCGACGCGGCGCTGCCATATATATTCGCAAGCTCGCCGACAAAATTGTACGATGTGGGCGGAAATACGGGTAAATGGGCGTTACGCTGCTGCCGCTATGACGACAATGTTGCCGTGACGATCCTTGACCTGCCACAGCAGATAACGCTGGCGCAGGAAAACATCGAAAAAGCAGGTTTATCTCATCGCATTGGCTTCCATGCTGTCGATATGCTTAGTCATGCGACATTGCCGGGTGAAGCCGATATCTGGTGGATGAGCCAGTTCCTGGATTGTTTCTCTCCGGACCAGATTGTCGCCATGTTGACTCGCGTTGCACAGGCTATGAAGCCCGGCGCGCGACTGTGCATCATGGAACTGTTCTGGGATGCCCAAAAATTTGAAGCCGCCTCATTCAGCCTGAATGCTACCTCGCTTTATTTCACCTGTATGGCGAACGGCAACAGCCGGTTTTACAGTGTAGAGAAATTTTATCACTACCTGGAGCGGGCCGGTTTCCACGTAGAACAGCGGCTGGACAACCTTGGGGTAGGTCATACCCTATTGATTTGTCAAAAAATTGAACAATAGAGCAGTTGAACTGCCCGGCAGGCTTGCCTGTCTTTTAATGATGGTTTTCCGCGGACGCGCGTAGATGAAATTTTCACTGAACATAATTGACTGGCAGGCAAGAGCGCCAGGCCTGAGCGATGCCGCAGAGTGGCAGGCGTGGTCACGCCAGCACCTTACCCTCGACCCGGCTGCGCCGCTGCCTAAGCTTACCGAACTGCCGATGATGACCGCGCGCCGCCTCAACTCGGGCAGTAAGCTGGCGGTAGACCTTGGACTCACCCTGCTTCGCCGCCACACGATTGATGCCGTTGTCTATTCCAGCCGTCATGGCGAACTGGAGCGTAATTTCCGCATCCTGCACTCCCTGGCGACCGGTCAGGCCGTCTCGCCGACAGACTTTGCCATGTCCGTGCACAATTCGGCGGTGGGCAACCTGACGATCACTGCGCGACACCCCATCGTCTCGTCTTCTGTTTCTGCCGGGCTGGACACCTTCCAGCAGGCATTATGTGAAGTGTTGAGCCTGCTTCAGGCGGGCTATTCCCGCGTCTTGCTGGTCGATTTTGACGGCGCCCTGCCCGATTTTTATCATCCGGGTTTACCGCCGCAGATGCCTACCTGGCCCTACGCACTGGCCCTGGTGATTGAAGCCGGGAGCACACTGCAGTGCGAAACCCGCAGCGGCAGCACGGGTGAAGAACCTCCCCTGCCGCAGAGCCTGATGTTCCTGCAACGGTACCTCCGCGATGAACGGCAGTTTGTGGTTTCAGGCGAACGTCTGCTGTGGCAATGGACACGCGAATGAGCCGCCTGACTGCCCGTATCAACTGGTTATGGCGTCTGATGATGACCGGCTTCTGCTTCGTGCTGTTTGGCACGGGCGGGTTGCTGCTGTCGCTGGTGTGGTTCAATCTGCTGTTGCTGGTTCAGCGCGACCGCGCCAGACGCCGTCGCCTGGCGCGTCGCAGTATCGCGGCCAGCTTCCGCTTTTTCTTACATGTCGCCCGTGGCACCGGGGTACTGGACTATCGCATTCACAATCTTGACGCCCTTCGCGGGGATCGCGGTTGTCTGGTGGTGGCCAATCACCCGACGCTGATTGATTACGTGATCCTGGCGTCCGTCATGCCCGAAACCGACTGTCTGGTGAAAAGTGCGTTGCTTCGCAACCCCTTTGTCAGCGGCGTCATTCGCGCAGCGGATTACCTGATTAACAGCGAAGCGGAAACGCTCCTCAGTGCAAGCCAGCAGCGTCTGGCCCAGGGCGACACGCTGTTAATCTTTCCGGAGGGCACACGAACCCGGTCGGGAGAGGCAATCTCCCTCCAGCGCGGCGCGGCAAATATTGCCGTGCGCTGCCACAGCGACCTGCGCATCGTGGTGATCCACTGCAGCGAACCTCTGCTGGATAAAAAAAGTCACTGGTACGACGTACCGCCCGTAAAACCTGTTTTCACCGTAGATGTTCGCGATCGCGTGAATATCGACGCTTTTTACGATGCAAAGACACAAGAACCGGCACTGGCGGCAAGGCAGTTAAACCGGCATCTGCAGCATCGATTAACATCAGGCCTTCAATCTTTGTCAGGAATTAATGATGCAAGCGCTTCATCTTGAAATTAAAAATCTCATCATCACCACGCTGAATCTGGACGAGCTCACCGCCGAGGATATCGATACCGATGCTGCGCTGTTTGGTGATGGACTGGGTCTCGACTCTATCGACGCCCTGGAACTTGGCCTGGCCGTGAAAAACCAGTATGGCGTGGTGCTGTCTGCCGAAAGCGAAGAGATGCGTCAGCACTTCTTTTCCGTCGCCACGCTGGCTTCTTTTATCAACGCTCAACGCGCCTGAGATGTGATCCGTTATGACTGAACAAGAAACCATTTATCAGGAAGTCTGCGAACTCCTGGCTACGCTGTTTGAACTCGACCCACAGGAAATCACGCCTGAGGCTCGCCTGTACGAAGATCTGGATCTGGACAGTATCGATGCAGTGGACATGATTGTTCACCTGCAGAAGAAAACGGGGACGAAAATCAAACCGGAAACCTTCAAATCTGTCCGTACCGTGCAGGATGTGGTTGACGCTGTCGCTCAGCTTTTGCGCGACGAGTAAACCACCGTGCCTGGAGGACGAGCGTTTCCGGCGATCCCACTCCTGACGGGAGTCGTGTTGCTGGCGTGGCCATTCCTGATTGGATTGGGGCTGACGCACAACGGTCTGCACTGGCTGTTGCCGTTGATGGCCCTGGTGCTGGTGCTGCGTCTGCATCAGGCGCGGCGAAACGCAGGCCCGATGCGGTATGTGGTGCAGTGCATTGCGCTGGCAGGCCTGGCGCTCTGCGCGGCAAGCTATCTGCTGAAAGCGCACCAGTGGCTGCTGCTCTATCCAGTGGTGGTTAATCTCGTGATGCTGGCCGTGTTTGGCGGCTCACTGTGGACAACCATGCCGCTGGTTGAACGGCTGGCACGTCTGCGTGAACCGAATTTGCCTCCGGCGGGTGTGCGATATACCCGTAAGGTGACGCTGGTGTGGTGCGGATTTTTCCTCGGTAACGGTGCGATAGCCCTGTTTACCGTGCTACACGGCGATATGCATGTCTGGACAGTGTGGAACGGTATGGTGGCTTATTTTCTGATGGGCACGCTGATGGCGACAGAGTGGCTGGTGCGTCAACGGGTGATGAAAAAAGAGAAGCTCGATGAATAAACCCCTCCCGCTGGGCCAGTGGTTAAATGCTCCACGCCCTGACGACACGCCGATCGCCTGGTTTGACGATCGCACCTGGACGCTGGGTGAGTTGCGCCACGATGTCACCTTGCTGGTAGAAGCATTGCGACAGCAGGAGGGTGAACGCTGGGCGCTGTGCTTTGAAAACAGCTACCTGTTTATTGTTGCGCTGCTGGCCTCACTGCATTCCGGTAAAACCCCGGTCATTCCAGGCCATAGCCGGGTCTCTCTGCTCGACGAACAGCAGTCGCTGTTTAGCGGTGTCCTGAGCGATCAGACGCTGGATATTCAGGGAAAGGTCATTGTGGTGACCTCCTCCCCTCAGCGCGCGTGCCAATGGGCACCGTTGCCCGTCATTGACGACGCGCGCTTTGTTGAACTCTTTACCTCGGGCTCCACGGGCACCCCGCGCCGGGTCATTAAACACATCGCCAGCCTGGACCGTGAAGCATGCCTGCTGGCGAACCGTTTTGGCGAACGCCTGGCGGGCTGCAGCATTGTGGCCTCGGTCGTACCACAACATCTCTATGGCCTGACGTTCCGCATCATGTTGCCAATGGCGATGGGGCTTCCGCTGCACGCCGCCATGCTTTATTACGCTGAGCAGCTGGCGGCACTCCCTCACGACAGGCAGTACCTTTTTATCAGCAGTCCGGCGTTCCTGAAACGGCTGGATACCGAGCTGACTGCCCCTCCCGTCGTGATGCTGATCTCCGCTGGGGGAATGCTGCCCTGGTGCGATGTCACGGAGACCCATGGCTGGCTTAACGTCTGGCCGGATGAAATCTATGGCAGCACCGAAACCGGGATCCTCGCCTGGCGGCACCGTCAGGCGGACAGCGTACCCTGGTTCGCCTTCCCCGGTGTGGTGTTCCACAGTGAAGGGGAAATCTGCCGCGTGACCTCCCCGCTCATTCACGAAGCCGCAGGGTTAGAGCTGGACGATATCCTGCACTTCGACAGTAACGGTTTTTTTAGCATTGCCGGACGTCGTGGTCGGGTGGTCAAAATCGAAGAAAAGCGTATCTCACTGAACGAGATTGAACGTCGCCTGCTGGAGCTTGAGGGCATATGTGAAGCCGCAGCGTTACCGGTTACTCGCGGAGGTCGTCAGGGTATAGGTGTCCTGCTGGTTCTGGATGAGAAGACCCGTCAGCGCTGGCATCAGCAGGGCAAAAAAACGCAGGAACTGGCCTGGCGCCGCGCCCTGCGGCCCTGGCTTGAACCGGTCGCCGTCCCCCGCTACTGGCGCATTATCGATGAGATGCCGGTAAACAGTATGAATAAGCGTGTCTATGCGCAGTTACAGGAGTTGTTTCATGAAAATTCATGAAATCGAACGCCACCAGGCACAGCCGCAGCACCTGGAAATCGTTTTGCATCTTGACCCCTCCCTGTTCTGGTTCCAGGGGCATTTTGCCGTACAGCCGTTGCTGCCAGGTGTGGCACAGATTGACTGGGTCATGCACTACGCCACCACGCTGCTGGCGCCGGGTTACCGTTTTCACAGCATCCAAAATGTGAAATTCCAGGCCCCTCTGCTGCCGGATACCACGGTCACGCTGGTCCTTAACTGGCATGCCGAACGTCAGATACTGACCTTCAGCTACCAGCGCCATGCCGGTGACGATCGCCATACTGCCAGCAGCGGGAAGATTCGCCTGTGTCAGTAACCTTCCGCCCCTGCGTGCTGATCCCGTGCTACAACCATGGCGCGATGATGGCAAAAGTACTGTCGCGGCTGGCGCCGTTCGGCTTGCCCTGCCTGGTGGTCGATGACGGAAGTGACGAGCAGACGCGCCGCATTCTGGAGCGTCTGGCCGCCGGGCAGCCCCAGGTTACGCTGGTACGTCTGGCGCAAAACGCAGGTAAAGGTGCCGCGGTCATTAAGGGGCTGGAAGAGTCTGCCCGCGCGGGCTATACCCACGCCGTACAGGTGGATGCCGACGGCCAGCATGCTATTGAGGATATCCCCAAAATGCTGGCTCTGGCTGAGCGTCACCCGGAGGCGCTGATTTCTGGCCAGCCCATTTACGATGATTCCATTCCGCGCTCCCGCCTCTACGGTCGCTGGATAACGCACGTGTGGGTATGGATTGAAACCCTGTCCCTGCAACTTAAAGACAGCATGTGCGGTTTTCGGGTCTACCCGGTCTCGCCCACGCTGCAGCTGGCCGCACGTGTGCCGCTTGGCAAACGTATGGACTTTGACACCGAAGTGATGGTCCGTCTCTACTGGCAGGGCAATACCAGCTATTTTCTGCCGACCCGCGTTACCTATCCGCCGGACGGGTTATCCCATTTCGACGCGCTCAAAGACAACGTGCGGATCTCGCTGATGCACACCCGGCTGTTCTTCGGCATGCTGCCCCGCATTCCCGCCCTGCTGTTTCGTCGCCGCCGCCAGCACTGGGCGCAGCAGGACGAGGTGAAAGGCCTGTGGGGAATGCGCCTGATGCTGCGCGTCTGGCAGCTGTTTGGCCGCCGGGCCTTTACCGTGCTGCTGTGGCCGGTTATCGGAGTGTACTGGCTTACGGCCGGACCGGCGCGACAGGCTTCACAGCAGTGGACAGCACGAGTGAAGCAGGTGCTGACGCAGCGGAACATGCCTGTTCCGCCACGCCTTAACAGCTTTTTCCATTTTATGCGCTTCGGTAACGCCATGCTGGATAAAGTCGCCAGCTGGCGCGGCGAACTGAAGTTTCATCGTGACGTGGTCTTTGCTCCCGGTGCGTATGACGTGCTGGATGCTGACGCATCGCAAGGCAAACTGCTGCTCGCATCGCATCTTGGCGATGTGGAAGCCTGCCGGGCACTGGCTCAGCTGGAAGGCAGCAGAGTCATCAACGCGCTGGTCTTTAGCGATAACGCGCAGCGCTTTAAACAGATCATGACCGAGATGGCCCCCCAGGCGGGGGTTAACCTGATGCCCGTGACGGACATTGGGCCGGATACCGCCATCGCCATCAAAGAGAAGCTTGAGCGCGGTGAATGGGTCGCCATTGTGGGCGATCGCATAGCGGTCACGCCACAGCGCGGCGGCGACTGGCGGGTGATCTGGAGTTCGTTTATGGGACAGCCCGCCCCGTTCCCGCAAGGGCCGTTTATTCTCGCCTCCATTCTGCGCTGCCCGGTGGTGCTGATTTACGCCCTGCGTCAGCAGGGTGCGCTCACGATACACTGCGAGCCGTTTGCCGACCCGCTGCTTCTGCCACGCGGGGAGCGCCAGCAAGCGCTGCAACAGGCCGTCGATCGCTATGCACAGCGGCTTGAGCATTACGCCTTAATGTCACCGCTCGACTGGTTTAATTTTTTCGATTTCTGGCACCTGCCGGATGCCAAAGAGAAGGAGTAAAGGGTGCTGACCGATCCCCGCTTTACGACCGAAGTAGAAATCACCGTTCCGTTCCACGATGTCGATATGATGGGCGTGGTCTGGCACGGCAACTATTTTCGCTACTTTGAGATTGCCCGCGAGGCGCTGCTCAACCAGTTTAACTACGGCTATCGCCAGATGAAGGCGTCAGGCTATGTCTGGCCGGTAGTCGATACCCGGGTGAAATACCGCGATGCGGTGACCTTTGAGCAGCGCATCCGTGTGCGCGCGCACATCGAAGAGTATGAAAACCGTCTGCGCATCGCCTATCAAATTTTCGACGCGCAAACCGGTAAACGCACCACCACCGGCTATACCATCCAGGTGGCCGTCGAAGAAGCCAGCCGTGAAATGTGCTTTGTCAGCCCGGCTATATTGTTTGAACGAATGGGAGTTACGCCATGAAATGGTTGCCTGTGCTAGCACTGATGATCAGCCCGCTGGTGAGCGCCGTAACGCTGGATGAGCTGCAGCAGCGGTTTACCGGGCAACCTGTCGTGCGCGCGCATTTCGAACAGGTCCGGACGATTAAGGATCTGCCGCAGCCGCTGCGCTCGCAGGGCGAAATGTTGATCGCACGCGACAGCGGCCTGCTGTGGGATCAAAAAGCGCCTTTCCACATGACGTTGTTGCTGGATGATAAACGGATGATCCAGACGATCAACGGCCAGCCTCCGCAGACCATCACCGCCGACAATAATCCGCAGATGTTCCAGTTCAACCACCTGCTGCGGGCGCTGTTCCAGGCTGACCGCAAGGTGCTGGAAGAGAACTTCCGCATCGATTTTCGCGATCTCGGCGAAGGCCGCTGGTCGCTGGTGCTGACCCCCACAACGACACCGCTGGACAAAATTTTCGCTACCCTCGATCTGGGCGGCGCGACCTACCTTGAGACGATTCGCCTCAACGATAAGCAGGGCGATCGTACCGATATCGTCCTTTCCCGCCACACACTGACGCCCGCCAGCCTGACCGATGACGAACGCCAACGCTTTGCCGCACCGTAAATCCCTGCGCCCGGCGCTGCTGTGGGCGACGGTATGCCTGATTCTGTTGGGCGTGTTGCTGTCGCTGCTGCCCGGCGCGCGCCTGAACAGCAGCGTACTGGCTATGCTGCCGAAGCAGACGCTCGGGGCAATCCCGCCGGCACTCAACGACGCGTTTATACAGCGTCTTGACCGCCAGCTTGTCTGGCTGGTCAGTCCCGGTAAAGAACCCGATCCGCGGGTGGCGCAGCAGTGGCTGGATCTGTTGAAAAACAGCCATTCGCTCAGGGAGGTTAAAGGCCCGATGGACGCCGCCGGGCAAAAGGCCTGGGGCGAGTTCTTCTGGCAGCATCGCAACGGCCTGATTGATTCGGCCACCCGGGCCCGCCTGCAAAACGGCGGTGAGGCACAGGCGCAGTGGATTTTATCCCAGCTTTACTCGGCCTTTTCCGGCGTGAGTGGCAAAGAGTTGCAAAACGATCCCCTGATGCTGATGCGCGGCTCGCAGCTGGCGCTGGCGCAAAACAGCCAGAAGCTACGGCTGATGGACGGCTGGCTGGTTACCCAGGATGCCAGTGGAAATTACTGGTATATGCTGCACGGTGAGCTGGCGGGATCATCGTTTGATATGCAGCAAACCCATCAGCTGGTAACCACCCTTACCGCCCTGCAGGAGACGCTGAAAACACGCTTTCCGCAGGCGCAGCTGCTCTCACGCGGTACCGTGTTTTACAGTGATTACGCCAGCCAGCAGGCAAAACGGGACATCTCCACGCTGGGCATCGTCACGATCCTTGGGGTTATCCTGCTCATCCTGGCAGTGTTTCGTTCCCTGAAACCCCTGCTGCTGTGTCTGATTTCCATTGCCACAGGTGCGCTGGCGGGCACGGTGGTGACGCTGCTGCTGTTTGGTGAACTGCATTTGATGACGCTGGTGATGAGCATGAGCATCATCGGAATTTCAGCGGATTACACGCTCTATTACCTGACCGAACGCATGGTGCACGGCGCAGAACATTCCCCGTGGCAAAGCCTGGCCAAAGTGCGTAATGCGCTGCTGCTGGCGCTGCTGACGACCGTTGCCGCCTACCTGATTATGATGCTGGCCCCCTTCCCCGGGATCCGCCAGATGGCGGTGTTTGCCGCGGTGGGGCTGAGCGCCTCCTGCCTGACGGTGATTTTCTGGCATCCCTGGCTGTGCCGTGGTTTGCCGGTGCGCCCGGTTCCGTTTATGGTCCTGATGTTGCGCTGGCTGGCCGCCTGGCGACGCACTAAAAAACTCTCTGTGGGCCTGCCTGTGGTACTGGCGCTGGTCTCGGCTGCCGGGCTTGCCACCCTGAAGGTCAACGACGATATCGCCCAGCTACAGGCGCTGCCCAAAGACATTCTGGCGCAGGAGAAAACCATTACCGCCCTGACCGGGCAAGGTGTCGATCAGAAATGGTTTGTGGTGTATGGCGCATCGCCGCAGCAAACGCTGGAACGGCTGGAAGCCTTTACCCCGGCGTTAGCCCAGGCCCAAAAAGCGGGGGATATTACCCGCTGGCGGACCCTGCCCTTAAATTCGCTGGCGCGCCAGAAAAGCGATCTGCTGCTGTTGCAGCAGGCCGCGCCGGCCATAACGAACGCGCTGCGAAACGCGGGGCTGAGCACCGTCACACCGAATCTGAATGCCATGCCCGTGAGCGTGGAGGCGTGGCTCGCCAGCCCGGCCAGCGAAGGCTGGCGTCTGCTGTGGCTGACCCTGCCTGACGGCGAAAGCGGTGTGTTAGTGCCGGTGGACAACGCCCGGAACAGCGCCGCACTCAGCGAAGTAGCCGCCCGTCATGCGGGCGTCGTCTGGGTCGATCGCAAGGCCAGTTTTGACAGCCTGTTTGCGCTCTACCGCACGTTGTTAACGGGACTCTTATTTGTCGCGCTGGCGGTGATTGCCTGCGGGGCGATGGTACGCCTCGGCTGGCGAAAAGGGCTTATCAGTCTGGTCCCGTCCGTGCTGTCGCTCAGCTGCGGGCTGGCCGCGCTGGCCGTCACGGGGCATCCGGTAAATCTGTTTTCACTGCTGGCGCTGGTCCTGGTACTCGGCATTGGCATTAACTACACGCTGTTTTTCGGCAACCCGCGCGGTACGCCGCTGACGTCGATGCTGGCCATCACGCTGGCGATGATGACCACGCTGCTGACGTTAGGCATGCTCGTGTTCAGCACCACGCAGGCCATCAGCAGCTTCGGTATTGTGCTGGTGAGCGGCATTTTTACCGCCTTCCTGCTGGCGCCGCTGGCGATGCCTGTTAAGAAAGAGAGAAAACGAAAATGAATGCTTTTTACCGCGCAGCCGCGCTGGTCGCGACGCTGCTGCTGGCAGGCTGTAGCCATTCGACCGATACTGAAGGGACACGTCCGCAGGCCTGGCTTCAGCCGGGAACCCGAGTGACGCTGCCGCCGCCCGGTATTACCCCGGCGGTCAGTTCGCAGCAGCTGCTGACCGGAACCTTCAACGGACAAACGCAGTCCCTGCTGGTCATGCTCAACGCGGATGATCACAAAGTGACGCTTGCCGGGCTCTCTTCCGTCGGTATCCGTCTGTTCCTGGCGACTTACGACGATACCGGGATCCACACCGAACAGTCGATCGTTGTGCCGCAGCTGCCTCCCGCCAGCCAGGTACTGGCCGATGTGATGCTCAGCCATTGGCCACTCAGCGCCTGGCAGCCACAACTGCCAAAGGGCTGGACGCTTAAAGACAAGGGCGATCGGCGCGAGCTACGCAATGCCAGCGGCAAGCTGGTGACTGACATTGTCTACCTGCAACGCAAAGGCAAGCGCGTGCCAATCAGCATCGAGCAACACGTCTTTAACTACCACATCACCATTCAATATCTGGGTGACTGAGATGATTTACATTTCTGCTGTTGGCATGGTCAACGCGCTGGGTAACTCGCTGGATGAGATTGCCGCTAACCTGACGGCGGGCGTAGCCCCTGGCATGCATTGTCGGTCCGGCTGGTTGCAGGATGCGCCCGACGCCGTGCTGGGTGGCGTGGAAGGTGAATTGCCGTCCATACCGGATACCCTGTCCGCGCACCGCACCCGCAATAACCAGCTGCTGCTGGCCGCGCTGGCACAGATTCAATCCACCGTTGACGACGCGATTACCCGGGTCGGCCGCGACCGCGTGGCCGTGGTTTTGGGTACCAGCACCTCCGGCCTCGATGAAGGGGATGAGCACGTACGATTAACGCTCAACGGCGAAGCCAGCACCCGGTGGCAGTATCCGCAACAGGAGCTGGGCGATCCGTCCCGCTTTCTTGCTAACTGGTTACAGCTCGAGGGCCCGGCATATACCCTCTCGACCGCCTGCTCCTCCAGCGCGCGGGCAATTATCAGCGGCCGGCGTCTGATTGACGCCGGGCTGGTGGATATTGCCATTGTGGGCGGCGCAGATACCCTGAGCCGGATGCCCGTCAATGGCTTTCACAGTCTGGAATCGCTTTCTCCAACGCTCTGCGAGCCGTTTGGCCGCGACCGTCGGGGTATCACCATTGGTGAAGCCGCTGCGCTGATGGTGTTGAGCCGTGAACCCGCCGGGGTCGCGCTGCTGGGAACAGGCGAGTCCAGCGATGCTTACCATATTTCGGCGCCGCATCCGCAGGGTGAAGGCGCCATTCGCGCCATTACCCAGGCGCTCAATGACGCGGGTCTGCAGCCGGAGGATATTGGCTATATCAACCTGCACGGCACCGCCACACCGCTCAACGATCAGATTGAATCACACGTGGTACACGACCTCTTTGGAGAAAACGTGCCCTGCAGTTCTACCAAACACCTTACCGGCCATACGCTGGGCGCTGCCGGTATCACCGAAGCGGCGTTGAGCTGGCTTATTCTGACGCGTGACCTGCCGTTACCCCCACAGGATTTCGCCCGCTACGCGCCGGACGAGACGCTGTCGCCGTGCGGCGTGCTGCACCAGAGCACCGCGCTGAAAAAACCGGTCATTTTATCTAACTCGTTCGCGTTTGGTGGCAACAACGCCAGCATCCTGCTGGGGAGAGTGTCATGAGCTACTTATCACCCGTCGACTATCTGCCGCACGATGCGCCAATGATGCTGCTGGGATCCGTTGAACGCGTCACAGACGATTCCGCCGTATGCCGTGTCGCGGTCAACGGCCAAAGCGTACTGGCGCCCTTTTTGAATGCCGAGGGCGATTTGCCAGGCTGGTACGCGCTCGAACTGATGGCGCAGACCGTTGGCGTCTGGTCAGGCTGGCATCGCCAGCAGAAAGGGCAAGATCATATTGCGCTGGGCATGGTGCTGGGTGCGCGCGAGTTGGTCTGCGCCAGTGGACATTTCGCAAAAGACGCGACGCTGGACATCACCGTCAGACTGCTGATGCAGGATGAACGCTTCGGCAGTTTTGAATGTACGATCTCCTCAGGTGAGGAGACGCTGGCCACGGGCCGGGTCAATACCTTCCAGCCGAGCGCAGAAGAATTAACATCGCTTTTTAATCAGGGATCTCACGCATGAGTCGTTCCGTACTGGTCACCGGGGCCAGCAAAGGCATTGGTCGTGCCATCGCCTGCCAGCTTGCCGCTGACGGGTTTACCGTAGGCGTACATTACCACCGTGACGCCGCAGGCGCGCAGGCGACGCTGGATACCATCACACAGGCGGGCGGTCAGGGTCGCCTGCTCTCTTTCGATGCAGGTAACCGCGAACAGTGCCGTGACGTGCTGGAGCAGAATATCGAGGCCCACGGCGCATGGTATGGCGTGGTCAGTAATGCCGGTATCACCCGCGACGGTGCGTTTCCGGCCCTCAGCGAAGACGACTGGGACAGCGTCATCCATACCAATCTCGACAGTTTTTATAACGTTATTCAACCCTGCATTATGCCGATGATCGCCACCCGAAAAGGGGGGCGCATTATCACCTTATCCTCCGTGTCCGGCATGATGGGCAACCGCGGTCAGGTGAACTACAGCGCGGCAAAAGCGGGCATTATTGGCGCGACCAAAGCACTGGCGATTGAGCTGGCAAAACGCAACATCACCGTGAACTGCATTGCGCCGGGGCTGATTGATACCGGCATGATTGAAATGGAAGAGGCTGCGCTGAAAGAGGCAATGTCCATCATTCCCATGAAACGGATGGGCCAGGCCGAAGAGGTTGCAGGACTTGCCAGCTATCTGATGTCAGATATTGCAGGCTACGTTACCCGCCAGGTCATTTCCATTAACGGAGGAATGCTATGACGCGTCGCGTGGTGATTACCGGTATGGGCGGCGTTACCGCCTTCGGTGAGGACTGGCAATCCGTTTCCCGCAGGCTGCTGGCGTATGACAACGCGGTACGCAAAATGCCGGAGTGGCAGGTTTACGATGGCCTGCACACTCTGCTGGGCGCGCCGATTGATGATTTCACCCTGCCGGAACACTATACCCGTAAGCGTATTCGCGCCATGGGCCGCGTGTCGTTGATGTCGACCCGCGCCACCGAGCTGGCGCTGGAGCAGGCGGGGCTGATTGGCGAGGCGGTGCTCACGAATGGCCAAACCGGTATCGCCTATGGCTCCTCCACAGGCAGTACCGGGCCGGTCAGCGAATTCGCCACCATGCTCACCGAAAAACACACCCACAACATCACCGGTACGACCTATGTGCAGATGATGCCGCACACGACCGCGGTGAATACCGGCCTGTTCTTTGGCCTTCGGGGTCGCGTTATCCCGACGTCGAGTGCCTGTACGTCAGGCAGTCAGGCCATTGGCTACGCCTGGGAAGCCATTCGTCACGGTTATCAGACCGTGATGGTCGCAGGCGGAGCAGAAGAGCTTTGTCCGTCAGAGGCGGCGGTGTTTGACACCTTATTCGCGACCAGCCAGCGCAACGATGCGCCGAAAACCACCCCTTCGCCATTTGATACGCAGCGTGATGGTCTGGTCATTGGGGAAGGCGCAGGCACCCTGATTCTGGAAGAGCTTGAGCATGCCAGAGCACGCGGTGCAACTATCTATGGCGAGATCGTTGGCTTCGCCACCAACTGTGATGCAGCCCATATCACCCAGCCACAACGTGACACCATGCAAATTTGTATGGAGCAGTCGCTGGCGTTAGCAGGGTTAAGCGCGCGGGACATGGGGTACATCTCCGCGCACGGTACCGCCACCGATCGCGGTGATATCGCCGAAAGCCAGGCCACCGCCGCCATCTTTGGCGACAACGTGCCAATTTCGTCGCTGAAGAGCTATTTTGGCCACACGTTAGGCGCCTGTGGGGCGCTGGAAGCCTGGATGAGTCTACAGATGATGCGTGAGGGCTGGTTTGCCCCGACGCTCAATTTAAGACAACCGGATGAGCAATGTGGTGCTTTAGATTATATTATGGGTGAAGCCCGTCAGATTGACTGCGAGTATCTGCAAAGCAATAACTTCGCATTTGGCGGCATCAACACGTCGATAATCATCAAACGCTGGGCGTAACTATGTACCAGTTTATACTGGGAAAGATCTCCACCCTGAGCGCAGACCCGCTGGCGTCGACGCTTGCACATATGGCACCTGCGGGTGCACGAAATGCATCCTGGCTGGCGGGGAGAACCCTGCTCGCCAAAACGCTTTCTCCTTCTCCGTTACCCGAGATCGTCTATGGTGAGCAAGGGAAGCCGACCTTCGTGGATGCGCAGCCCTTCTGGTTTAACCTGAGTCACAGCGGCGATAATATCGCGCTGCTGCTGAGCGACGAAGGCGAAGTGGGGTGTGATATCGAAGTTATCCGCCCACGTGAAAACTGGCAGGCGCTGGCTAACGCCGTCTTCAGCGTGGCGGAACATGCGGAGCTGGAGCGCGAAGACCCGGAGACAAAGCTTTCTGCTTTCTGGGGGATCTGGACGCGTAAAGAGGCCATCGTGAAGCAGCGAGGCGGCAGCGCCTGGCAGATTGTCAGCATCGACAGCACGTCGCAGACGCATTCGGTAAGCCAGCTCCAGTTCGGCTCGCTCAGTCTTGCTGTCTGCACCTCAACGCCTTATACCCTTACCGCCGGGACGATTGCTCACCACGGGATGTCCGTGGCATAAAAATCACCAGCACGCCGAGAATAATCATCCCGACCCCCGCCAGCCCGTGCCAGGAAAAGTGTTCGTTCCAGCCGGGCAACAAAATGGCCGCGGCCCACACCAGAATGTAACTGAGGCTCAGCAAGGCATACGCTTTGCTGAGCGCCATGCGATGCAACGCCAGATACCAGCAGCCCATCGAGGCCACATACCCCATGAGTCCCAGCAGCAGCGCGCCAGTACCGGATGAGAAGTGCCAGAGCGCGGAGACAAACGCATCAAGCTCGCTGACTGGTGGCAGGGCCTGCATGGCATAGCGCAGCAGCAGCTGCGCCGCGCTGACCAGCATTACGCTGCATAACGCCCAGAACGTTCCTCTCACAGGCTTCCTCCGAGGATAACAATGCCGATGATGATGAACCCGACGCCCAGCCAGTGATGCAACGCGACTTTTTCATGCCAGAATGCTTTCGCCGCCAGGGTCACCCAGACAAAATTGAGGCTCAGCATAGGGTAGGCAACGCCGACAGGCAGGCGCTGCAGGACCACCAGCCAGACCAGCATGCCGCTGCCCAGTGCCAGCAATGCCAGGCCCAGCCACAGCATAATATGCGCGCCACGCCGCCCGGCTTTCGCCGGACGGGTGGCCTGCTTCTGACACAGCTGCCCTGCGCAGGTCAGCAGGCTTGCCAGTATCAACCAGAGCCAGGTCGTCATTGCGGTAAATACTGCAGCCAGGCCAGACGGCCCTGAATATACAGGCTGTCCGGTTCTGGCAGATGAGCCCGCTTAATATCGTCGTGTTTTGACAGCAGGATCACCAGTGACACGCCCCCCTGCTGGCGATGCGTTGCCAGCCACTGCGCAAAATTATCTTTCTCGACAAATCGGTCTTTCACATCCGGGTACGCTAGCCCGTAGCTCAGCTCACCGCTCTGACCAAACAGAATGATGTCATTACGCTTAAGCTCCCACGCCAGCCCGGAGGCCACGCCAACATTGTTCGCCAGCACAAACCGGCTGCTCTGAAGCGGGTCACGGATGGTATCCACCAGCGACTGCGGCTGTTTGGAATCCACCACCAGGTTAGGAATGGCAAACCCAATCAGCAGCGCCACGCCAGCAGGACACAACGCCGCCAGCCACCAGCGCTGCGCGCTTTGCCGCACGGTAAACCAGCCGACAGCCGCCCAGATGAGAAACGCCAGCACCGCGCAGAAGACTTTATACAGCTCAACGGATGTCCAGACCGGATGCTTAGCAACCCCCCACGGCGAGACCACCAGCGCCGCCGCCACGCCAATCACACCAAACGCCAGGTTAATCCCGCCGTTAATGCGTAACGCTCTGGCCCCTTTGTCCGCCGCGATGCAGGCATAGCGCGCCATCAGGATAGCCAGCGGAGCAAAACACGGCAGGATGTAGGTTGGCAGTTTGCCTTTGGCAATGCTGAAGAACAGCAGCGGCATCACGACCCATCCAAGCAGATAAAAGCCACCGCCCGTGTTGTCTCTTTCGCGCCAGCCCAGCCGAAACGCGCCGGGCAACAGCGCCAGCCACGGCAGACTGCCGGCCAGCAGGAACGGCAGGTAGTACCAGAACGGCGCCTTGTGCTGAGCATCGCTCTGGGCAAAGCGCTGAATATGCTCAACCCAGAAGAAGTAGCGCCAGAAATCAGGCTCTCGATGCGCAATGGCCAGCGCCCAGGGCAGGACGATCAGCACACAGCTCACGATGGCCAGCCAGCCAAAGATCAGCACCTCTTTCCAGCGCTTCTGCGCAATCACCCACGGCAGCACGCCTATCACCGGCACCGCCAGCGCCAGGAACCCTTTGGTCATCACCCCCATGCCGCAGGCAAGCCCGAGCAGCACGTAGCCACCCGCTTTTCCGGCCACGGTTTCAGCCTGTGAGGCCAGCCAGAAGCTGCACATAGCGGCCACCAGCCACAGGGTAATGATGGGATCCAGCACGGCGTACGTACCAATGCCATACACCAGGAACAGGGTCAGGAAGATAAGGCCGGAGAAAATGGCAACGCGCTTATCCCGCCACAGGCGCCACGCCATCCAGATCACCAGCAGAGCCGTCAACCCGGTTGAGAATATGGCGCCGGCGCGCACGGCAAAGTTAGTATGCCCAAACAGCAGTTGCCCGATACTGTTGATCCAGTAGCCCGCAATCGGCTTTTCAAAGTAACGCAGCCCCAGAAAATGCGGGACAATCCAGTCTCCAGACGCCAGCATTTCGCGGCTGATTTCCGCATAGCGCGTTTCATCAGGCTGCCACAGCAGGCGGATATCGATCGGAATGAGGTAGTAAACGATAAACAGTGCGAGAAGCGCTAAGCCATAACGGGCTGCTTTCATGATACCGGACTCACGGTTTGTTGATAGCCAAGCCAGCCTTCCCGGCCAGCCAGTTCATTACGCACAATTTTGCCCACGGGCAGGACGCTAAGATCCTCTGGCAGCAATTCGCTCAATGGACAAAACTGAATGCCCTCCTGAGCGGCCATCGTCAACAGTGCATCGAAATCATGCTGATACGCAATCCCTTCCACTTCCGCGTGGATGGTATAGACGGGCGTACCGGTATCGCGATGAATGCAGTCCAGAATATAGCGATTGAACCCTCCGGCACTGACCTCGCGCCCAACCACTTCATCCCAGGTGGGAAGCGTGACCGGGATTTGCACCGTCCCCAGGCGATTCTCCCCGATGAGCGGCAAAAAAGGCCCGGTGCCGCGGCAATCGCTGTTGTAGCGAAACGCGAAGGGTTCTTTGGCTTTCACCACGCGTTGGTCGGCACGCCATCCCGCCACGGCGGAGCAGCGAATCGTCTGACCGGTAATGGCCTCCAGCTCCAGCATGCCGCGCTCAACTTCACGCGACAGGCGTGGAATATCCCAGACGCCAGCCCAGGCCTGCCAGGCATGGTGATCCCAGGCATGCAGTCCAACCTCATGGTGCTGTGCCGCGTCGCGGATAACGGCTTCATTACCCGCGCCAATGCGCCTGCCGGGCCATGCGGTTCCGGCCAGCAAAATATCCCAGCCGTAGAGAGAGGCTGCGCGTGAGCGCAGCATTTTGAACAGAAATGCCGGTTTAACCAGACGCCATAAATGACGTCCCATATTGTCAGGCCCCACGCTGAAGAAAATGGATGAGCGCACGTTGTGCTTGCTCAGCAGTTCCAGCAGTTTGGGTACGCCATCACGCGTCCCCCTGAAGGTGTCGACATCAATGCGTAAACCGACTTTTCTCATGAGACCTGTTCCGACAGCTCCACGGTGCGCAGGAAGAAATCGAGCGTTTCATCAATGGTCTGATCCATCTTCACCGTCGGTGTCCAGTTCAGGCAGCGTTTCGCATTACGAATGCTCGGTTTACGGTGCTCAACGTCCTGATAACCTTTACCGTAGTAGCTGCTGCTTTCCACTTCACGGAAACCGGCAAACGGCGGGAAGCGATCGCGCAGCGGATGACGTTCAAAGCTTGCCAGTAGCATCTCAGCCAGCTCGCGAATGCTCGCTTCGTTATCCGGGTTACCGATGTTGATGATCTCTCCGTTGCAGCGACCCTCTTTGTTTTCGATGATGCGGAACAGCGCCTCGATACCGTCGCTGATATCCGTAAAGCAGCGTTTTTGTTTACCGCCTTCGATAAGCTTGATGGGCGAGCCTTCCACCAGATTCAGGATCAGCTGGGTGATGGCACGTGAGCTGCCGATACGCGCCGCGTTAAGGTTATCCAGACGTGGCCCCATCCAGTTAAACGGACGGAACAGTGTAAAGCGCAGACCCGCTTTCTCGCCGTAGGCCCAGATCACGCGGTCGAGCAGCTGCTTGGAGACGGAATAAATCCAGCGCTGTTTGTTGATCGGCCCGACGACCAGGTTAGAGGTATCTTCGTCGAAGTTTTTGTCAGTACACATGCCGTACACTTCAGAAGTGGACGGGAAGATGATGCGCTTGTCGTATTTCACACAGTCGCGGATGATCTTCAGGTTCTCTTCGAAGTCCAGCTCGAACACGCGCAGCGGGTTACGGGTGTACTCAATCGGCGTGGCAATCGCCACCAGCGGCAGCACCACGTCACATTTTTTAATGTGATATTCAATCCACTCGGAGTGAATGCTGATATCCCCTTCCACAAAGTGGAAACGCGGGTTGTCGAGGAAACGACTGATGGCATCAGCACCGATATCCAGACCATAAATTTCGTAGTTATCGTCTTTCAGCAAACGCTCGGTCAGGTGGTTGCCGATAAAGCCGTTGACGCCGAGGATCAGCACGCGGGTGCGGCGTTTGATGGCCACAACCGGTGCGCTGGTGATCAGTGCGCCAGTGACCAGCCCCAGAGACTGAGCCAGCTGCGCGCCCTGAACGTAAACGCCGTTATCGGTTTGCCCGGTCACGATCTCCAGCGCCTGCTCGCCGCAGCTGACAATCAGCGGGGAAGCCGAGACAACGGTGCCCGGTTTGGCGGCAGGAATGTCGTCGCGTACGCGGGATTTCCAGACGATAAATTTACTTACGCCTGCAAAGCTGTACGCCCCCGGCCAGGGGTCGGTAACGGCACGCACCAGGTTGTGCAACTGACGAGCCGGCTTGTTCCAGTCCAGACGGCCATCTTCTGGCCGGCGACGGCCAAAACAACTCGCCTTGCTCTCATCCTGCGCGGTCTCGCTGAAGGTGCCGTTAAGGATCGCTGGCAACACATCACGTAACAGGCTTTGCGCTACGGTGCAGAGCTTCTGATGAAGCTGCAGCGCAGTTTCATCCGCGTCGATAGCCACGCGCTGCTGCGCGATGATGGCACCGGCATCTGCGCGGTGCACCATACGGTGTAAAGTGACGCCGGTTTCCGTTTCGCCGTTCACCAGCACCCAGTTCAGCGGTGCGCGGCCACGGTAGGCGGGCAGCAAAGAGCCGTGAAGATTAAATGCCCCTTTTGCGGCCAGACTTAAAATCTCATCGCAAATCAGGTTGCGATAATAGAACGAGAAGATGGCATCAGGCGCGAGCGCCCGGATGCGATCCACCCACAGCGGATGGTTGACATCGTCCGGGGCGTAAACCGGAATACCTCGCTCTGCGGCGATACGCGCCACCGAGCCAAAGAAGTTATTCTCTCCGGCTGTGTCCGGATGCGTGAAGATTGCAGCGATTTCATAGCCCGCTTCCAGCAGGGCCAGCGTGCCCGCACACCCCATATCGTGATAGGCAAAGACAACAGCTTTCATGGGTGAATTTCCTCTTGAGATGCTTTGTGTTCCTGGCGGACAACACGTTGAATAAAGTAGCGCGGACGTGCGCGAACATCGTTATAAATACGGCCAATGTATTCCCCGAGCAGGCCCATCCCGACAAACTGGGCGCCGATGAACATAAACAGCACGGCAAAGAGCATGAAGACCCCTTCCGCCGCCCACTGGGGACCGTAGATCAGGCGGAGTAACACCAGCAGCACGGAGAGCGCGAATCCGAACACGGCAATGATGCTGCCGAAAACGCTCAACAGGCGCAGCGGCGTGGTGGTCAGGCAGGTGATAAGGTCGTACATCAGGTTGATGAGACGCATAAAGCTGTACTTCGACTCCCCGTGCTCGCGCTCGGCGTGCAGTACCGGGATTTCCGTCGCCTTACGGGCAAAGGTGTTCGCGAGAATGGGAATAAACGTGCTGCGTTCATGGCAGTGCAGCATGGCGTCGACAATATGGCGGCGGTAGGCGCGCAGCATGCAGCCATAATCGCCCATCGCTTTGCCGGTGGTCCGCTGGATCAGACGGTTGATTGTGCGGGAAGCCAGCTTACGGAACAGGCTGTCCTGACGGTTTTGCCGCACCGTGCCGACCACGTCGTACCCTTCATCGGCCTTTGCAACCAGACGCGGGATCTCTTCCGGCGGGTTTTGCAGATCGGCATCAAGCGTAATAATCAGATCGCCCGTCACATGGCTGAACCCGGCCATAATGGCGGAGTGCTGACCGTAGTTACGGTTAAGCAGCACGGCAACAATATGGCTGCCCTCGGCCTGCGCGGCTTCGGTCAGCATCAGCGCGGAATTATCGCTACTGCCATCATCCACCAGCAGTATTTCATAGGCTTTGCCGAGCGTGTCGCAGGCGGCCGTCGTGCGGCTGATCAGTTCGGGCAGGCTCTCCTGTTCGTTGTAAACGGGGATAACCACAGAAACTTTTTGTACAGGCGGTGCGCTGAACATATCAATTTCCTGCAAGCTGATGGAGCGCGGTAATGACGCGGGTTGTGTCGTCATGAGTCATGTCCGGGAAAAGGGGGAGAGAACAAATACGCGCGCTATTCCATTCAGAATTCGGGAGCGATACATCAGGAAAACGCTCGCGGTAGTATTTTTGCGTGTGCGCCGCGCGGAAATGCAGGCCGGTGCCAATGCCTTTTTCCTTCAGGGCTGCCATCAGGTTGTCGCGAGAAATCCCGCAGCGGGCTTCATCCACGCGAATGATGAACAGGTGCCAGGCGTGGACGTGCGGCCATGAAGGAATACGCAGCGGCTGGAACGGCGTATCGGCAAGCTCGCGCAGATAGCGTTCAGCAATGTCATGACGTCGTGCGTTGGCCTCTTTCAGTTTGCCCAACTGCACCAGCGCCAGCGCGGCGTTGATATCCGCCAGGTTGTATTTGAAGCCGGGCGTGATAACTTCAGCCTGCGGCGCACGACCGTGCGTCTGGCGGTCGTAGGCATCCACACCCAGGCCGTGGAATTTCAGGCTACGGATCCGCTGCGCCAGTTGCGCATCGTCCGTGACCACTAACCCGCCTTCGGCGCAGGTCATGTTTTTAATGGCGTGGAATGAGAAAATCGCGGTGCCCTGCCAGCCCACGTGACGCGAGTGGTAGTACGTGCCGGCTGCATGCGCCGCATCTTCAATGACCGGGATACCGTGACGTTCCCCGATGGCGCGAATGGCGTCGATGTCACACGGCGCGCCGGCATAATGAACCGGAACAATCGCTTTTGTACGTGGCGTAATGGCGGCGTCGACCGCATCCGGCGTGATCATCAACGTATCCCGGTCCACATCAATCATCACCGGGGTTGCGCCCAGCAGCACAATCATATTCAGTGTGGATACCCAGGTCAGGGAGGGGGTAATCACTTCATCGCCTGGACCAATACCCAGCGCCATCAGCGTGACATGCATTCCCGCGGTCGCTGAGCTGACGGCAATCGCATGTTGATTCCCGGTTAGCTGACAGAATGCCTCTTCAAGCGCCTGATTTTTCGGTCCTGTGGTGATCCAGCCGGAGGTTAATACCTCCTGCAACGCCGCTAATTCCTCGCTACCCATGGACGGCCGGGAAAAAGGCAAAAAATCACTCATCATTAATTTCCTTGAAATAAGAATGGCACGCTTTTGATATTAACCAAATGCCGGCTCGTTTATTTCAACGAACCATAAACTTATATCAAGGTAGCTAACATTTCTTAGGGAAAAATTAAGAAAGACATTCCATTCACTTTGCCCACCCATTAACAACTTAAAATACAAAGAGTTAAATTATTATGAATTATTTATTGTGTGATCAAACTCGACCTTTGCCTGCAATTTTTTAAACATAACATCAACAAACAAAAAAATCCCGGCTATTTCTTTTAAAAGAAGAAATAGCCGGGAACTTTTCTTTTTAGTTAATTGTCGCGCTTATTTTAAATTATCAGGAAAGTTTTTTGGTAACTCGCTCGCCGCACAGGCAATAACGCTTTCATTATTAGCCCCACAGTCGCGAACAAAGGTGATAGTCGCAAATTCATCAATGACTTCAGTGGGGTATGCCGGGCCCGCATCGCGATACGCATTCATCAATGGAATATGATCGTTCTGGAAGCAGACGGTTTTTTCTGGATTGTTGATCACCCAACGTGGGAAGAAGATGGTGCCGTGGAACAGTTTGTCACCCAGGTTTGCAATCAGGCTCACGTCGGTACCGGTTGGTTCTGTCCAGGAAATTTTATAGATGCTCTCCCCTACGCGAACAATATAAGCCTGCTGATCTTTCACCCAACGGTTCGCCACAATCCCGCTGTGAATACGGTAATCAAGGGTGGTTTCATTTTTGACATAAATCTCGTAGTTCCAGCCATTATCGTAGGTATATACAAGGTGTTTGCCGACGAAGCCGCTTAAGTCATGTTTGTCGAAGGTGTTCATAATGTGTCTCCTTTGCTTTGATGAGACGATCGTACCCCTTCAAAAAATGAATGAATAACGCTATGTTTAAATCAAATTCATCCAAATTTTAGATTAATCATGCATAAGACGACGCTTGAACAATGGTCATTACTGGAAAGAGTGGTCGAGGCAGGCAGCTTTGCCAAAGCAGCGGAAGAGACCAACCGCAGCCAGTCCTCGGTCAGCTATAACCTGTCGCTGCTGCAGGAGCGGCTGGGCGTGGCGCTGCTGGTGCCCGAGGGGCGGCGGGCTGTCTTAACCCCGGCCGGCGAACTCCTGCTCAACCAGGTTAAACCGTTGCTGAAAGCCTTCGCCTATGTTGAGACCCGTGCGGCAAGCCTGCGTAACGGAATGCGCACGCGGTTAGATCTGGTGGTGGACAGCATTTTCCCGCGCCGACGCCTGTTCGCTATTTTGCGTCAGTTCCAGCAGCTGTATCCGCAAACGCAGGTCCGCCTCACCGAAGTGCTGGAAAATAGCCGCACCGATGTCATTAATGATGAAGCCGACGTGATGGTGTTAACCCGCCGCCAGGACATAACCGGTCTTGGCGAATGGCTGATGAATATCGACTTTGTTGCCGTGGCGCATCATCAACATCCCCTCTTTAGCCTCGACGCGCCGCTTAACGACGATATGCTGCGCCCGTGGCCGCTCATTCAGATAGCCGACAGCCAGACCGCCGCGCGTGCGGCCGGCGAGTCGTGGACCTTTTCCACCATTGATGCAGCCATAGAGGCGGTGATGTCCCAGGTCGGCTATGGCTGGCTGCCAGAGGAGCGTATTCAGACCCAGCTTGATCTGGGGGTGCTTAAACGCCTGCCGCTTAGCCATGGCGCGCGCCGGGCTACGCCGCTGCACCTGATTGTGAAACGCTCGCTCGGCCCGCTGGATGAACAGGTTGAAACCCTGCTGCGCCTTTTTAGCCAGGAGCCGCCATCCTCACCTGCTACGCTTTAAGGTCCGAACGTTAAACACGATAAGGAGCAGATGATGAAGATCGATTTTACGGGGAAAGTCGCGCTGGTGACCGCCTCTACCGGCGGGATCGGGTTCGCCATAGCCCGAGGGCTGGCTGAAAGCGGTGCGGAAGTGATCATCAATGGCCGTAGCACGGAATCTGTGAATAAAGGTATCCAGCAGCTACAACAGGTTGTGCCTGGGGTGCAGGTACGCGCCGCAATTGCCGACCTCAGCACGGCTGAAGGGGTGGAATCGCTGCTGAACGTGGCGACCCACGTCGACATCCTGGTCAACAACGCCGGCATTTACGGCCAGCAGGATTTTTATGGCACCGACGATGACACCTGGGAGCGTTACTGGCAGACAAACGTGATGTCCGGCGTGCGTATCTCCCGTGCGCTGCTGCCGGGTATGGTGCAGAAAGGCTGGGGACGCGTGGTGTTTATTTCGTCCGAGTCGGCCTGCAATATTCCGGCGGACATGATCCACTATGGCGTGACCAAAACGGCGCAGCTGTCGCTCGCTCGCGGGCTGGCGAAGTTCGTGGCGGGAAGCGGTGTCACGGTGAACAGCGTATTGCCCGGCCCCACCCTTTCAGACGGTTTTGCCGACATGATGAAAGACGAGATCGAGAGAACCGGCAAATCGCTGGAGGAACTGGCGAAAGAGTTTGTGATGACTCACCGCCCGAGCTCGGTTATCCAGCGTGCCGCGACGGTGGAAGAAGTCGCCAATATGGTGGTGTATGTCTGCTCGCCCCAGGCCTCCGCCACCTCGGGCGCGGCACTGCGCGTCGATGGCGGCGTGGTGGATGACATCATCTGATCCCTCAGACAGAACGGTCTGTGACCCGTCGGGCAGTAATATAGTGCGCCTGCCAGTAGTCATCAGTCAGGGTTGAAACGGTTACGCCCTGGCTGCGTGAGGCATGAATAAACTGGCTATTGCCGATGTACACGCCCACGTGCCTTCGGTCTGGACCGGTCTGAAAGAAGACCAAATCCCCCGCCTTCAGACGGTATTGCGCCACCTTCACGCCGCGATGGATCTGTTCGCCCGTCGTGCGCGGCAGATTAAGGTGCGCCGCATCGCTGAACAGATGCTGCATCAGCGCGGAGCAGTCCACGCCCCGATGTGTGGTCCCGCCCCACTGATAGTGGGTGCCTTTCCACTTCTGGTATTGATCAAGGATCCGGGTACGCAGTGGTCCTGTTTCCTGGTGCAGCAGCGCGGATTTTGCCGGAGAAAGGGCGAGCTCGCGGTTCATTGACAGCATCGACGCCGGCAGTTGAAAACTCAATGCCGAAAACGAAGCCAGACTTAACGAGAGGATTGAAATAAGCGATCTAAACGTCATATCAAAATAGATTCAGTGAGTGAATATTTTCCTTACCGGTGGGGGCCAACGTTCCCCCGAAATAGCGCTCAATGTGGCGATAATATAGACAGCTCGCTTTTCAACCAATTATTATTGAGACCAAAAATGGACTCACTTTCCGATCGCAAGATCGCGAAAAAAATGCTCAAGACAGAAGGACAGACAGGGTAAAGCAGGTAAACTAATCAACAGAATGTGTATTTTAGCTAAGACGTATTTATGACCAATATGATTGCCGACGAGGCCGTGGCCAAATCCAACGTGCTCTCCGTCTTCGACTTTGATGGAACACTGACGCACCACGACAGCTTTATCCCTTTCCTGCGTTTTGCCTTTGGTAAACGTTACTTCGCGGGCCGCCTGGTGCGTATGGCCTTGCCCACGCTCCACTGCGTGCGTCGTAAGCTGACGCGCGATGAGCTGAAGGAAGTGTTGATTAAAACGTTCCTGACGGGCGTGGATGAACACTGGCTACGCCAGCAGGCGGAAGCGTTTTGCGAAAAATACTGGGACAAGCTGATGCGCCCTGCCGGCGTACTGGCCGTCGCCGCAGAGGTGAATTCCGGTGCGGAAGTGACCATCTGCTCCGCCTCTCCGGCGCTGGTGCTCCAGCCGTGGGCTGACAAGCTGGGGATTAAGCTGATTGGCACACAGCTGGAAGTGAAAGACGGCAAGCTGACCGGGCGTATCACCGGCAACAACTGCCGCTGTGCCCAGAAGGTGGCGAGGCTGGAAAAAGTGTATGGCGATCTGAATAGCTACCACCTGCGCGCGTGGGGCGATACCCGCGGCGACCATGAACTGCTGGCGGCGGCGCAGGATGCACACTGGCGGCACTTCCATCCACCGCGCAAGCGTCGACATTCACCGATTAAGTGTTAGACACTGTCTACCCGAAAACGGCAACCAAAGGTTGCCGTTTTGCTTTTAATGGGCTTCTTTTTTACCCGGGAACATCACGCTGGTGATAATCCCCAGCGCCAGCACGCCAAGCACCACAAACAGGCTTGCCGTGGCACCAATGCTGTAACCGTGGTGCCAGAAGTGATCGGTGGCATTTAATCCGAGCTTGAACGCCACGAAGAACAGCAGCAGCACCACCGCTTTCTCCAGATGCACCAGATACTGCTTCAGCGCTTCCAGCACGAAGTAGAGCGTACGCAAGCCGAGGATGGCGAACATCATTGCGCTGTAAATAATAAG
The DNA here is from genome assembly GCF_031453695.1 of Enterobacter sp. SORGH_AS_0287. Classification (NCBI taxonomy): domain Bacteria; kingdom Pseudomonadati; phylum Pseudomonadota; class Gammaproteobacteria; order Enterobacterales; family Enterobacteriaceae; genus Enterobacter; species Enterobacter sp. SORGH_AS_0287. Next base: position 3,847,411 of record NZ_JAVIZW010000001.1, on the reverse strand, counting down.
CGGCTCACGGCTGACGGCAATAATGGCCGGCACGGAGTCAAACGCGAACATCACATCAGAGAGTTCCACGACCGCCACGCAAAGCAACAGCGGCGTTGCGTAGCGCTTCGCCTTCTTCACGCGGCCAACCATCACGTCCTGGTTTTCAGGTTTCTCCAGCTCCGCGTCCACCTCTTTCTGGGTCAGAATAAAGGCATTGCTGCTGATTTTAGGCCAGACAGGATAGAAGCGTTTCACCAGACGGTAAGCCAGATGGCCGGAGTAATCTTCAACCTCGTCACTCTCTTCATTGCGTCTGAGCATCATCACCGCCGTCCAGCCGACGACCAGCGCGAAGATAACCTCGACGTAAGGCCCCAGACTTAACAAGCTGGTCCCAATGGCCACAAAGATACCGCGGAAAACAATCGCCCCGAGCACGCCCCAGTAGAGGACGCGGTGACGATATTTATCCGGCACGCCGAACCAGGCAAAAATCGCCATCATCACAAACAGGTTATCGACGGAGAGCACCTCTTCCAGCGCGTAACCGGTGAGGAACAGGCTCGCCATCTCTGCGCCGTGGTGAACATACAGGAACCCGGCGAAAGCCATGGCCATCATGACCCAGAAGAGGGACCACATGGCAGCGCTTTTCAGCGAGATCGGTTTATCGTGACGGTGCATAAAGAGGTCGATAAACATCGCCCCGACGGCCATCACTACAAAGACAACAACGGTTTCAGTCGGGAAACCGAGATGAGCAGCAGACATACACAACCCTTTTGGCAGACAAAACACAACACCATGCAAACTGGCGTAAACCAGGAACGGAAAGGGGCAGGCTGTTTACCAGCCTTTAACCCTTAAAGCCGCGGCCTTCCAGGCCCGGCAAAGAGAGGTACTTTACCGCACTCCATGGGGTCGCGCATCTGCCGTTTAGGCGCTCATGCCGCGCAAACGCTGCAGTACGGCCACCAGAACCGCCACTGACCAGCCCACCATCAAGGCGCCGACCAGGCCTTCCACACCCCCAATCAGCCGCCAGTGCTGAGGCAACGTGACATCGCCGTATCCCACCGTGGCGTAACTGACCAGCGAAAAGTAGAAGCTGGTGTTCCAGTCGTTAAATGCATCAATAACAAAATAAAACCCGGCGAACAGACCGGCTTCAAGAAGATGGGCGAAGATCATGGAGATAACGATCCCGACGTTACGCAAAACCACGCGCACCGCAGAGTCGACCTCTAAGTTAATGAATTTTAAAACGCAAAACATCCACAGCGAATGGATGACCACCGTAAGGGTAAGCAAAATAATGATGCTGAGTAGCTGCATGAAAGGTGCTCTGACCGGGAAGAAAAATGACCCCGCGAACGCAGCGGGGCACCTGGAGCTGTCTGGCCTGGTCGAAGCTTAGTGGATCGGAGGAAAAAAGTTGGTGCAATAATTGCGCTGCGTGATTATCACCCTTATAGAGTCTCCTCTTTGCGGCTGGTTCGACTGCTGTGAGCGATATATCTGGAGCGCACTATCTGTGAGTCACCTCTTATTTACATCATTTAAACCTTCCATTAACTGGATAAAAAGAACGCGCCGTCGCTATAGTGGTTTTGTTTAATAAAACTCAGTTGTACCTAATAAAACAAAGAACATACCCTGCGAGGACACAATGACAGAACATTTACGTAACGGTGCTACCGCCACCGAGGACATAGAAAGAGAGACGATGCGGAAGGTGATCTGGCGTATTCTCCCGTTTCTGATTGTCAGTTACCTGGTCTCCATTATCGATCGCGGGAATATCGGCATGGCTTCGCTGCAGATGAATGAGGACCTTGGCCTCAGCAAAGCTGCATTTGGCTTCGCCAGCAGTCTTTATTTCGTGGCCTATTTTCTGTTTGAAGTACCCAGCAACCTGGCCATGCAGAAAGTCGGCGCCCGGCTGTGGATCCCGCGCATTATGATCAGTTGGGGCATCGTCTCCATGTGTATGTCCCTGGTGCAGAACGCCACGTCGCTCTATATCGTCCGTTTTCTTCTCGGTGCTGCAGAGGCGGGCTTCTTCCCGGGGCGTCGTGCTGTATCTGACCTGGTGGATCCCGTCCCGCTACCGCGCACGCATTATTGCGTCCTTTATGGTCGCCATCCCGCTCGCTAACTTCATTGGCTCCCCGCTTTCCGGGTTGATACTGTCACTGGATGGCTGGCTGGGTCTTCGCGGCTGGCATCTGCTGTTCATTATTGAAGGCTTGCCGGCGGTGCTGCTGGGTATTGCAGCCTGGTTTATTCTCCGGGATCGCCCTCATCAGGCGAGCTGGCTTAGCAGTGAACAGAAACAATGGCTGGAAACCACGCTGGAAACCGAGCGCAATCAGCAAAAGAATATCGGACACCAGACCACCTGGCAGTTGTTAAAGCATCGCCAAATCTGGCTGATGGCGCTGATTTACGCGGGTGCATCGTCCGCGGGTACCACCATCAGCGTCTGGTCTCCTCAACTGCTGAAATCCTTCCATCTCGATAATCTTGAGACAGGTCTGCTTAACGCCATTCCTTACGGTCTGGCATCTGTTCTCATGATTGTATGGGGACGGAATTCCGATCGTACCAACGAACGCCGCTGGCATACCGCACTCACGCTATTCATAATTGCCGCCGGCGTGTTCGCCGCCTTTGTGAGCGTTTCGCTGTCTGCCACGATCGTTATCCTCAGCATTATGCTGATAGGCGCCTATTCAATGAAAGGGCCTTTCTGGGCGCTGGCGTCCGGTTGGATGAGCAGTACTTCAGCGGCGGCGGGACTGGCCGCGATTGGCGCCATCGCAAACCTGATAGGCGGGGCGGTGATGGTAAACGCGTACGGCATTATCAATGAGCGGACGGGCAGCTACACGCTGGCGATGCTTCCGCTGGCCGCGCTGTGCGTGGCCGGGGGGATAGCGGTGCTCATTATGGGCCGACAGGCCCGCAACGCTCAGCTACAAGAAAAACAGGTCACGCATTAGCGTTGACAGAAGCGGGACAACTGTCCCGCTTCTGCATTTAAAGATGTTCTTCCGCCGTATCGCTCGTTTCCCCAAAAAACTGCTGACAGAAGAGCTTACTGGCTCCCATTTTCTGCGACAGACGGCTTGCTGCCGCCTTCATCAACTGACCTATCTCCTTCTCACGACAATCTTCCGTCAGCCGTGAGATGGGGCCGGTCAGGGCTAACGCCGCAACCAGCTTGTCGTGAACGCCGAAGACAGGCATCGCAAACGCAGCGGTGTGGGGATCGCGTGCGCCTGACGTGTAGAAAGGGAGTTCAGCGTCTCCCTCCGGCAGGCTCTCATTGAGCCCCCAATGGCGTAATACCTTACTGATGGCCGAATTATCGAGCGGAAACTGGCTACCGGGAAGATTGCTGTGTCGCAGGCCATGCGACGCTTCAGCGCGAAACAGGCAAAGCCGCTGCCCTCCCTCCAGCACATACCAGCTGGCACTCTCCTGAGACGCCAGGGATAAGGCCTGAAGCTCTGGCTGAACCACTCGGGAAAGATGGAAAGATTGTTCATACAGCTTGCCGAGGTAAAGCAGACGTGGGCCCAGCGCATAATTGCCGTCTTCATGCCTGACGACGTAATTCATCCGTTCAAGAGAATTCATCAAGCGGTAAACCGTGGTTTTGTGATAACCCGATAGCTGTGCCAGCGCGGTCAGCGTCAGGCTCTCATCTCCAGGACGGAAGCAATCCAGTAAAGCCAGCGCTTTTTCAACCGCTACAACGCCTTCATTCCCCATCATTATCTCCTTGTTAGCCCGGCAGTGAGTGTACCTCAAATTTTGTGAGTCACTTCGTGTTTACATCACAAACGCCATCTCGGGTCTGGCTAAAAGGAAAGCAACACCGCTATAGTTGTTTTGCACTGTACACCTGCATTGTACTTAGTAAAACAATATGGAGGCATTCATGTCCGTTACTGAAAAAAAACCGATTAATCGCCAGTTTGATCGCGTTTCTGCCGAGGACGTTCGTCGGGCTGCCGAGTATCAGGCCGCTATTCTGGCCGACGTGGCCGGTCGCCGCGGTACGCTTCATGGCCGCATCAAACCGCTGGCCCCACACATGTCCGTTGCGGGTCCGGCCATCACCGTTGAAGTCCGTCCGGGTGATAATCTGGCGATTCATGCCGCGATGGCGGTGGCGCAGCCCGGCGATGTCCTGATCGTCGATGGCAAAGGCGACCTGAGCTGCGCGCTGCTTGGGGAAATCATGGCCACTCAGGCTCAGGCGAGCGGCATTGCGGGCATTATTATTGACGGCGCTGTACGAGACGCCGATACCTTGAGCAAAGGTCACTACCCTGTCTTTTCTGCCGGTCTGAACCCCTGCGGCCCGACAAAGCTAATTTCTGGTCGGGTTAATCATCCCATTTCAGTCGCCGGGGCGACGGTTCAGGCCGGGGATCTGGTTGTCGCGGATATCGACGGCGTGGTAGTCATCCCGCGCGATGAGGTTCAGGAAATTATCGCGCTGGCAAAAGGAAAGCTGGAGATGGAGACCCGACGCCTTGCCGCCATCCGTGAAGGCGATTTACGTCCACACTGGCTTGATGACGCGCTTCGTAAGGCAGGTATGTTAGATGACGGGGAGACGCTGTGATGGGGGGCAAAGACGTAGTTCTGGTTACCGGAAGCGACCTGGCGGAGCAGGCCATGGTGATGTTGCAGGGCTTTGAGGTGGTGTTTGCGGGCCGCCAGCCCACAGAAGATGAACTGATCGCGCTGTGTGAACGACACAATCCTGTGGCGATTCTGGTACGTTACGGCAAGATTACCGCGAAAGTCATGGATGCCGCCCCCGCTCTGCAGGTTATTTCCAAGCACGGAAGCGGGATCGATGTGATAGACCAGACGGCAGCGGCCGAGCGCAACATCGCCGTCCGCGCTGCGCCAGGTGCAAACGCGGCGGCAGTGGCTGAACATACCTGGGCGCAGATCCTCGCCTGCGCAAAGTCGGTGGTACCTCTGGACAAGCGCCTGCGAGACGGGCACTGGGATAAGGCGACGCATAAATCCATTGAACTGGAGGGCTTAACATTAGGGCTCATCGGATTGGGTGCTATCGGCTCGCGTGTGGCACATATTGGCCACGCATTCGGCATGAAGGTGCTGGCTTACGATCCCTATGCTAAGTCCATGCCTGCCCTGTGTGAACGCGCAGAAACGCTGAATGGACTTCTTTCCCGTTCCGATGTCATCTCTTTGCACTGTCCGCTGACCGATGAGAATCGGGGGATGATCAATAGCCAGACGCTCGCACACTGCAAGCGGAACGCAATTCTGGTAAATACGGCACGCGGCGGACTGATCGACGATGAATCGTTACTGGCGGCGCTCAGGGATGGCACGCTGCACAGCGCAGCGCTGGACAGCTTTACCCACGAGCCGCTGACGGCGCCGCACCTCTGGCAGTCCGTAGAAAACGTGGTTATTTCACCACATATTGGCGGCGTTACCGCAGCGTCATATATCAAGATGGGGACCGTGGCCGCGAGCAATATTCTTGCTGTAACAGACGTAACCACCGTCAGCCCGTAAAGCCAACTGTGACGAGTGGCAGTGCTCTTATGTCACTTGTCTTCTGCCAGCGCCTGAGCACACGCCCAGGCACTTGCCCATGCCCACTGGAAATTGTATCCGCCGAGCCAGCCGGTCACATCCATCACCTCACCAATAAAATAGAGCCCAGGCACGTTGCGCGCTTCCATGGTGCGTGAGGAGAGTTCATGGGTGTCGACCCCGCCAAGCGTCACTTCCGCCGTGCGGTAGCCTTCGGTACCGTTGGGCTGCACCCGCCAGGCTGTCAGCGTCTCAACCAGCACCTCCTGTTCGCGGCTGTTAAGCTGCTTGAGCGACACATCGGGGATCTGCCCCAGCACCTGCAAACATTCCACCAGACGTTTTGGCAACTGCATGGCCAGCGTGTTTTTCAGGCTTTGATTCGGGTGCGCCGCGCGTTGCTCGTTGAGGAAAGCCTCCAGGTCGCAATCGGGTATCAGGTTAACCGTGACAAACTCCCCCGGCTGCCAGTAGCTGGAGATTTGCAGTACCGCCGGGCCGGAAAGACCACGGTGGGTAAACAGCAGGTTTTCACGGAACACCGTACCGTCTTCAGCCGTAATGACCGACGGCACCGAGACGCCAGAAAGCGTCTGGAGCTGTTCCAGCAGGGGCTTATGCAGGGTGAACGGTACCAGCCCCGCACGGGTGGGCAGCACGTTCAGGCCAAACTGTTCGGCAATCTTGTAGCCGAATGGTGAAGCACCGAGCCCCGGCATGGAGAGGCCACCGCTGGCAATCACCAGGTTATCGGCGCTGACGCTTTCCCCGTTTAACTGCAGCGTGTAGCCCTGCTCATCGCGGGACACCTCCAGCACTTCCGTGCGCAGGCGCATCACCACGCCGCCCTTCTCGCACTCGGCCACCAGCATATCGACAATCTGCTGGGCGGAGTCATCACAGAACAGCTGGCCCAGCGTTTTCTCATGCCATGCGATACCGTGCTTACCCACCAGGTCGATAAAGTCCCACTGGGTGTAACGCGCCAGGGCCGATTTGCAAAAATGACGGTTCTGGCTCAGATAAGCTGCAGGTTCGACATAGAGATTTGTAAAGTTGCAACGCCCGCCACCGGACATTAGAATTTTACGTCCTGGCTTTTTACCGTTATCCAGCAACAGCACGCGACGACCCGCCTGTCCGGCCATCGCCGCACAAAACATACCCGCCGCACCGGCGCCAATTACCACGGCATCAAACCTTTCCACGTCAAAATCCTCTTCGTTAACTGCCGCGGATTGTAAAGTTTCCTCTGTGGTCACACCAGCGCAATTAACCGAGATATCAGTCATATACTTGAAATATAAAATATATTTCTTTACCTAACGCCAACAAAGCCGAAGTTATATCAAAAAAAAGCTATATTTCACTTTGCCCGCCGCGCATTTGTCCTGGATAATGCGCCGCGTTCATGTCCTCAAAATGGCGTAACGTCCTATGCTACATTTGTTTGCTGGCCTGGATTTACATACCGGGCTTTTATTATTGCTTGCTCTGGTTTTTGTACTGTTTTACGAAGCGATCAACGGCTTCCACGACACTGCAAACGCAGTAGCAACGGTTATCTACACTCGCGCAATGCGATCGCAGCTCGCGGTTGTTATGGCGGCGGTATTTAACTTTTTTGGTGTTCTTCTGGGTGGACTGAGCGTTGCATATGCGATCGTGCATATGTTGCCAACGGATCTGCTTCTCAACGTTAGTTCTGGCCATGGCCTCGCTATGGTGTTCTCAATGCTGCTTGCTGCAATTATCTGGAACCTCGGTACCTGGTATTTCGGCCTGCCTGCATCCAGTTCTCACACCCTCATCGGCGCGATTATCGGTATTGGGTTAACGAATGCCCTCATGACCGGTACCTCGGTTGTTGATGCGTTAAACATCCCGAAAGTGCTGGGAATTTTCGCCTCACTGATTGTCTCCCCTATCGTGGGTCTGGTGGTAGCAGGCGGATTGATTTTCATCCTGCGTCGTTACTGGAGCAATACGAAAAAACGCTCCCGTATTCACCTGACGCCGGCAGAGCGTGAGAAGAAAGACGGCAAGAAAAAGCCGCCATTCTGGACGCGGATTGCCCTGATCCTTTCCGCTATCGGCGTAGCCTTCTCTCACGGCGCGAACGACGGTCAGAAAGGCATTGGTCTGGTAATGCTGGTACTGATTGGCGTCGCACCGGCGGGATTCGTGGTCAACATGAACGCCTCCGGTTACGAAATCACCCGTACCCGTGATGCGGTGAACAACGTTGAAATCTATTTCCAGCAACACCCTGAGCTGCTGAAGAAGGCAACCGGCGTTGACCAGTTGATCCCTTCTCCTGAAGCAGGCGCTACCACTGCGCCGGGCGAATTCCACTGCCATCCGGCAAACGCGATTAACGCGCTGGAACGTGCCAAAGGCATGCTGGGTAATATCGAAAGCTACGACAAACTGTCCGTTGAGCAACGTGGTCAACTGCGTCGCATTATGCTGTGCATCTCTGATGTCACGGATAAAGTGGCGAAGCTGCCAGAAGTGAATGCTGACGACCAGCGTCTGCTGAAGAAACTGAAAGGCGATATGCTCAATACTATTGAGTACGCGCCAATCTGGATCATCATGGCTGTCGCACTGGCTCTCGGTATCGGTACGATGATTGGCTGGCGTCGTGTGGCGACCACCATCGGCGAGAAGATCGGTAAGAAAGGCATGACGTATGCGCAGGGTATGTCCGCGCAGATGACGGCGGCGGTTTCAATCGGTCTGGCGAGCTATACCGGTATGCCAGTTTCGACCACCCACGTACTCTCCTCTTCCGTGGCAGGGACCATGATTGTTGACGGCGGCGGTCTGCAACGCAAAACCGTGACCAACATTCTGATGGCCTGGGTATTTACCCTTCCGGCCTCTATCCTGCTGTCTGGTGGGTTGTACTGGATTTCGCTGAAGCTTATCTAATCGGCAGAACGCGATAAAAAAGCGGGTCAGGAAACTGACCCGCTTTTTTTATGCTCAGTGCCAAATCATCAAGGCAATCATGCTGACCACAACCAGACCACACAGGGCACTGGTTAAAATGAACTGACGGCGAAGACGCTCGCAACGGCGAATAAACTCTTCATCGTGGTGATCGCGATAGCGCTGGTAATAGATATACCCTACCAGACGCATCTGCTTGCTGGGCTGTCCGTGCGAGGTGAAGAACCCTCCACCGTCCACATACTGATAAAGCAACGGATCGCAACCACGAAGTACCACTAACAGCGCACGTAACGATGAGAAGTAGCGCGCCATATTCACTATGCAAACCACGCATAACGCCCAAAACAATGCGACGGTGCTAATCATACATCCTCCCCGGCGTACGCCCACGAAGCAAGGCCTCTGAGCTACCGCACTCCAGTGCCCTGACAGACAGTTCAGTGAAAGAATGAACAAAAGTCGATCCGGTTCGCGTTTTAATATCCGAACGGCTCATTAAATAGTGTAGGAGATCCGTTAATTTTTTTGCCACAAGGTTAATCGTTATCAACACCAAAGCTTGAAAAATATGTTTTACTGGGCCGTAATGAAAGCATCAGACGACGGCTTTTCCATTTAGTCATCGATAACTTAAGGAAGGAGTAACACTATGGCTTACAAACACATTCTCATCGCGGTAGACCTCTCTCCGGAGAGTAAAGTGCTGGTTGATAAAGCGGTATCCATGGCACGCCCTTACAACGCGAAAGTTTCTCTTATCCACGTTGATGTGAATTACTCCGACCTTTATACCGGTCTGATTGACGTCAATCTCGGTGATATGCAGAAACGCATCTCTGAAGAGACACACCACGCCCTGAGCGAACTGTCCACCAACGCGGGCTACCCTATCACCGAAACCTTAAGCGGCAGCGGCGATCTGGGTCAGGTGCTGGTTGATGCGATTAAGAAATACGATATGGACCTGGTCGTTTGTGGTCACCACCAGGACTTCTGGAGCAAACTGATGTCTTCAGCGCGTCAGCTGATTAACACCGTTCATGTGGATATGCTGATTGTTCCACTGCGTGACGAAGAAGACGAGTAAGTCTGCTTTCCCTCTCCCAAAGGGAGAGGGAACCGTTCGAGCCTCTTTCCAGCGCGGGTTGGGGTGACGGCATTAAACCGCACACCCTAACCTTCCTGTTCCGGCGTTCCCGAATAAATATCAAACCGGTGCCCTTTGGTGACCACCGCATTGGCCGTGGCCACGTCCGCCAGCGGCGGCGCATAGTCCGGACGTTTCACCACCACGCGCTTCGTGGCTAGCTGACGAGCAGGTGCCAGCAAACCATCCGCGTCTAAATCCGGCCCGACCAGCGACTGGAACACCCGCATCTCTTTCTTCACCAGCGCGCTTTTCTGCTTATGCGGGAACATCGGGTCGAGATAGACCACCTGCGGACGCGGAGTGATATCGGTCAGCGCCGTCAGGCTGGAGGCGTGAATCAACTGCAAGCGTGCCTGCAGCCACGGTCCAATCTCCGGGTCGGCATAGCCGCGCGTCAGCCCGTCGTCGAGCAGCGCGGCCACGACCGGATTGCGCTCCAGCATCCGCACGTGACACCCTATCGAGGCCAGGACAAACGCATCGCGCCCTAAACCCGCCGTGGCATCCACCACGTCAGGAAGATAGCTTCCTTTGACGCCAACCGCTTTGGCAACCGCTTCACCGCGACCGCCGCCGAACTTGCGCCGGTGCGCCATGGCGCCCCCCACAAAATCGACAAATATCCCGCCGAGCCTGGGTTCGTCACGCTTACGTAATTCCAGATGCGCCGGCGTCATCACCAGCGCCATCAGGTTTTCATCATCATGCTCCAGCCCCCAGCGGGCGGCCAGAACAGATAAGGCGCCGTCTCCGGCGCCTGTTTCATCGACTAAACAGATCTTCACGTAACGGTTAGCCTTTAATTCCGTAGTGCTCAAGCATCGCATCCAGCTGCGGCTCGCGGCCACGGAAGCGTTTGAACAGCACCATTGGCTCTTCAGAACCGCCGCGCGTCAGGATGTTATCAAGGAACGACTGGCCGGTTTCACGGTTGAAAATGCCCTCTTCTTCAAAGCGAGAGAACGCATCCGCCGCCAGCACGTCGGCCCACAGGTAGCTGTAATAGCCTGCCGCATAGCCGCCCGCGAAGATATGGCTGAACGCGTGCGGGAAGCGGCCCCAGGTTGGGCCAGGAATAACGGCGACCTGCTTTTTAATCTCGGCCAGCGTCTCGAGGATTTTCGCCCCCTGCTCCGGACTAAACTCGGCGTGCAGACGGAAGTCGAACAGGCCGAACTCCAGCTGACGCAGGATAAACATCGCCGCCTGGTAGTTTTTCGCCGCCAGCATTTTATCCAGCAGTTCTTTCGGCAGCGGCTCGCCGGTTTCGTAATGGCCGGAGATGAACGCCAGCGCGTCCGGCTCCCAGCACCAGTTTTCCATAAACTGGCTTGGCAGTTCGACCGCATCCCATGGCACACCGCTGATACCGGCAACGCCTGCGGTTTCGATACGGGTCAGCATATGGTGCAGGCCGTGGCCGAACTCGTGGAACAGGGTAATCACTTCGTCATGGGTAAACAGTGCAGGCTTGCCATTCACCGGACGGTTGAAGTTACAGGTCAGGTACGCCACCGGCTTCTGCAGGGAGCCGTCCGCTTTACGCATCTGCCCGACGCAATCATCCATCCATGCACCGCCGCGTTTGTTCTCGCGAGCGTACAGATCCAGGTAGAAGCTCCCGCGCAGCTCGTTCTTCTCGTCATACAGTTCGAAGAAGCGCACGTCCGGATGCCAGACGTCGATGTCGGTACGTTCTTTGGCGGTGATCCCGTAAATGCGTTTAACCACTTCAAAAAGACCGTTAACGGCTTTGTTTTCCGGGAAGTAAGGACGCAGCTGCTCATCGCTGATGCTGTAAAGGTGCTGTTTCTGTTTTTCACTGTACCAGGCGATATCCCACGGCTGCAGCTCATCGACACCGTATTCCGCTTTCGCGAAGGCGCGCAGCTGTGCCAGCTCTTTCTCGCCCTGCGGACGCGCACGTTTCGCCAGGTCAGTCAGGAAATCGAGGACCTGCTGTGGATTTTCCGCCATTTTGGTGGCGAGGGATTTGGAGGCGTAGCTCTCAAAGCCCAGCAGCTGTGCCAGCTCGTGACGCAGCGCGAGGATTTCAGCCATCACCGGGCTGTTATCCCACTTACCGGCATTCGGACCCTGATCGGAAGCGCGGGTGCTGTACGCACGGTACATCTCTTCGCGCAGCGCCTGATTGTCGCAGTAGGTCATGACCGGCAGGTAGCTCGGGATGTCCAGGGTTAAGAGGAAGCCTTCCTGCTCTTTCGCTTCGGCCTGCGCTTTCGCCGCCGCCAGCGCGCTTTCCGGCATACCGGCCAGCTCGGCTTCGTCGGTAATCAGCTTCGTCCAGCCCATGGTCGCGTCCAGCACGTTGTTGCTGTACTGGTTGCCCAGCTCAGACAGACGGGCCGCAATTTCACCGTAACGGGTCTGTTTCTCTTTCGGCAAACCAATGCCGGAGAGTTCGAAATCACGCAGAGCGTTATCGACCGATTTTTTCTGCGCGATGTTAAGTTCGGCATAGTGGTCGCCATCGCGCAGGTCGCGATAGGCTTTGTACAGCCCCTCGTGTTGACCAACCCAGGTGCTGTACTCAGAGAGCAACGGCAGGGTTTGTTCATACGCTTCACGGAGTTCCGGGCTGTTTTTCACTGAATTCAGATGGCTTACCGGGGAGAAGAGGCGTCCCAGCACGTCATCCACTTCGGCCAGCGGCTGACACAGATTTTCCCAGGTGTACGGCGCGCCCTGCGCCACCACGCTTTCTACCGCCGCACGGCAGTTGTCCAGCGCCTGTGTTACGGCTGGAACCACATGCTCAGGGAGGATTTTAGAAAACGGTGGCAACGAAAAAGGCGTCAGTAATGGATTGGTCATAAACGCTGTCCTGTTGAATAAGATGAATGAAGCGCGCATCCGGCGCTGTGCATATGCGATCTAGAATGGGGATAAGTGTAGAGGATTTCAATGCCAGACGTTGCGCTTTCGCGGCAGGATAAACTTTTCTGTATACTGTGGCGATACGCTCTATTTTTGCCCGATGGCGCTACGCTTATCAGGCCTACGTTTACTACCTGGAACACAATCATTCATGCTCAGTTATCGCCACAGCTTTCACGCAGGCAACCACGCCGACGTCCTTAAACACACCGTTCAGAGCCTGATCATTGAATCACTCAAAGAGAAAGATAAACCGTTTCTCTATCTGGACACCCACGCGGGCGCGGGACGTTATCAGCTGAGCGGCGAACATGCCGAACGCACCGGGGAATACCTGGAAGGGATCGCCCGCATCTGGCAGCAGGACGACCTGCCGGCAGAGCTGGAGCCCTACATTGGTGTGGTGAATCATTTTAACCGCAACGGCCAGCTGCGCTACTACCCTGGCTCGCCGTTGATTGCCCGCCAGCTGCTGCGCGAGCAGGACAGCCTTCAGCTGACCGAGCTGCACCCAAGCGACTTCCCGCTGCTGCGTTCTGAATTCCAGAAAGACAGCCGCGCCCGTGTGGAAAAGGCGGATGGCTACCAGCAGCTGAAGGCCAAACTGCCGCCGGTATCCCGTCGCGGTCTGGTGCTGATCGACCCGCCTTATGAGATCAAAACCGACTATCAGGCGGTAGTGAGCGGTATTAACGACGGCTACAAACGCTTTGCGACGGGCACCTATGCCCTGTGGTATCCGGTGGTGCTGCGTGCGCAAATTAAACGCATGATCAAAGACCTGGAAGCGACCGGTATCCGCAAAATTCTGCAAATTGAACTGGCCGTGCGCCCGGACAGCGATCAGCGCGGCATGACCGCTTCCGGCATGATTGTGATCAACCCGCCATGGAAGCTCGAAGCGCAAATGAACAACGTGCTGCCGTGGCTGCACAAGACGCTGGTTCCGGCCGGAACGGGCCATGCCACCGTCAGTTGGATCGTGCCGGAGTAATCGCAGTCATCGGTGGAAACTATTGATTTCAGGTATACAATCGCGGCAATTCACGATTAAGGATAAAAGCTATGACTAAGCATTATGACTACATCGCAATCGGCGGCGGCAGCGGCGGCATCGCCTCCATCAACCGCGCGGCCATGTATGGCCAGAAATGTGCGCTGATCGAAGCCAAAGCGCTGGGCGGCACCTGCGTCAACGTGGGTTGTGTACCGAAGAAAGTGATGTGGCATGCGGCCCAAATCCGTGAAGCAATCCATATGTATGGCCCGGATTACGGCTTTGACACCACCATCAATAACTTTGACTGGAACAAGTTGATCGCCAGCCGTACTGCCTATATCGACCGTATTCATACCTCGTACGACAATGTGCTGGGCAAGAACAACGTCGATGTTATTCATGGTTTTGCGCGCTTTGTTGATGCGAAGACGATCGACGTTAACGGTGAGACGATCACTGCCGATCACATCCTGATCGCGACCGGCGGGCGTCCAAGCCACCCGGATATTCCCGGTGTGGAATACGGTATCGACTCCGACGGTTTCTTCGAGCTGCCTGCTCTGCCAGAACGTGTTGCCGTGGTGGGCGCGGGATACATCGCCGTAGAACTGGCCGGTGTGATTAATGGTCTGGGCGCAGAAACGCACCTGTTCGTGCGTAAACACGCGCCGCTGCGCAACTTTGACCCGCTGATCGTCGATACGCTGGTCGAAGTGATGAATACCGAAGGCCCAACGCTGCACACCCACGCCGTGCCAAAAGCGGTCGTGAAAAATGCAGACGGTAGCCTGACGCTTGAGCTGGAAGATGGCCGTAGCCAGACCGTGGATTGCCTGATCTGGGCGATTGGTCGTGAACCGGCTAACGACAACTTCAACCTGGCGACGACGGGCGTTAAAACCGATGAGAAAGGGTATATCGTTGTCGATAAATTCCAGAACACCAGTGTTCCGGGCATTTACGCGGTGGGCGATAACACCGGTGCGGTCGAACTGACGCCGGTTGCGGTTGCCGCAGGCCGTCGCCTCTCTGAGCGTCTGTTTAACAACAAACCGGAAGAGCATCTGGACTACAGTAACATTCCGACCGTGGTCTTCAGCCACCCGCCAATCGGCACAGTGGGCTTAACAGAACCTCAGGCGCGCGAGCAGTATGGCGACGACCAGGTGAAAGTGTATAAATCCGCGTTCACCGCGATGTATACCGCCGTCACCTCTCACCGTCAGCCATGCCGCATGAAGCTGGTCTGCGTGGGTCCGGAAGAGAAGATTGTCGGTATCCACGGCATTGGCTTTGGCATGGACGAGATCCTGCAGGGCTTCGCCGTGGCGCTGAAAATGGGTGCCACCAAGAAAGACTTCGATAACACCGTTGCGATCCACCCGACAGCGGCCGAAGAATTTGTCACCATGCGTTAAGCAAAATGCCCCTCTGCGGAGGGGCGTTTGTTTCAGACATAAATCGTTGCACAACGAATGCTCTGAATTATTTGCCCCATAAATCTTTCTAAAAATCCCTTTTAGCCTTTATTTTTCAGGCAATTACTGTTTTAACTCCGCAAATATCTCGCGTTTAAAAACGTGATCAACCGCACATTTCCCTCAGCCAACACCGAAGCGAATGTCTACGCTTATAAGACGCCCGGAAAAAACTGTTATTTTGAACACACAACCGGAGGTCCTTATCGCCATGTTCAACCAGAAACTACAGGCTGCCGAGAACATCGAGTTCGAGATTGCAGAAGAGCTGCGCTACGAGACCGATCCCTGCGAGTTAAAACTGGATGAAATGATTGAGGCGGAGCCGGAACCCGAAATGATTGAGGGGCTACCCGCCTCTGATGCTCTGACGCCCGCCGATCGCTATCTGGAACTGTTCGAGCACGTGCAGTCGACACGGCTGTTTGCGGACAGCAAAACCTTCCCCGACTGTGCCCCGAAGATGGATCCTCTGGATATTCTGATCCGCTATCGCAAGGTCAGGCGCCACCGGGATTTCGACCTGCGTCGGTTCGTGGAGAACCACTTCTGGCTGCCAGAGACCTATACCACGGAATATGTCTCCGACCCCGGCCTGTCGCTAAAAGAGCACATTGACAGCCTGTGGCCCGTGCTAACGCGCGAGCCGCAGGACCACATCCCCTGGTCTTCTCTGCTGGCGCTGCCGCAGGCCTATATCGTGCCCGGCGGGCGTTTTAGTGAGACCTATTACTGGGATTCCTACTTCTCCATGCTGGGTCTGGCAGAGAGCGGACGTAACGATCTGCTGAAATGTATGGCGGATAACTTCGCGTGGTTGATTGAACGCTACGGCCATATCCCGAACGGTAACCGTACCTATTATCTCAGCCGCTCCCAGCCGCCGGTATTTGCCCTGATGGTGGAGCTGTTTGAAGAGGATGGTGTGCGCGGTGCAAAGCGCTACCTTGAACACCTCAAAATGGAGCACGCCTTCTGGATGGACGGGGCGGAATCGCTGCTGCTTAATCAGGCCTATCGCAGCGCGGTGCGTATGCCGGATGGCTCGCTGTTAAACCGCTACTGGGACGACCGTGACACGCCGCGCGATGAATCATGGATTGAGGATGTGGAAACCGCCCGTCACTCTGGCCGTCCGCCGAATGAGGTTTATCGCGATTTGCGCGCAGGTGCGGCCTCCGGCTGGGATTACTCCTCGCGCTGGCTGCGGGAGCCTGGCCGACTTGCCAGCATCCGCACCACGCAGTTTATCCCTATCGATTTGAACGCGTTCCTGTTCAAACTGGAAAGCGCGATCGCCAATATTTCGGCATCGAAAGGGGATAAAGAGACCGCGGAACTGTTCCGCCAGAAAGCCAGCGATCGCCGCGCCGCGGTGAACCGGTATCTGTGGGATGACGAGAATGGCTGTTACCGTGACTACGACTGGCGCCGCGAGGTCATGGCGCTGTTCTCAGCGGCGAGCATTGTGCCGCTGTACGTTGGCATGGCGACCCACGAGCAGGCTGAACGCTTGTCGGATGCGGTAAAAGCACGTCTGCTGACGCCGGGCGGGATTCTGGCCACCGAGTACGAAACCGGCGAGCAGTGGGATAAACCCAACGGCTGGGCGCCGCTGCAGTGGATGGCGATTCAGGGCTTCAAACAGTACGGCAATGACTCGCTGGGCGATGAGATTGCCTGGAGCTGGCTGCAGACGGTGAATCATTTCTATAAAGCCCACCATAAGCTGATTGAGAAATATCACATCGCCAGCAGTACGCCGCGCGAAGGGGGCGGGGGTGAGTACCCGCTGCAGGATGGCTTCGGCTGGACTAACGGCGTGGTACGGCGGTTGATTGGGTTGTATGGGGAGCCGTGACCTTCTGCGGTCTGATGCCCGTATCCACCCCTCTCCTGCCGGGAGAGGGAGAAGACAGGATTAACGAATCACTTCATAAATGGCGGTCTGGATGGACTGCCATTTTTTTGTGGTGGCATCCGGCTGTGACTGTGCCCGACGCGTCGCCATATTCAGATCATGCTGCTGGCGCTTCACCACGGCAGGCACGGTGCAAAACGCCTTCAGATACTGTTTACGCATTGACGTCAGGGACTCGCCATTCGACATGGCATGGCTGAGCGTGTTGATAAAGCGCCGGCACGGCTTCTGTTCCACCATGTTCTGTCGGTAGCGCAACATCAGTTCCAGAACGTCGTCATAGTCAGCCGACATCGCCTCTTCCGTCCAGGAGAGCTTCCAGTCCATCCCTCCCTGCAAAAACAGCAGTGCCACCCGGGTATCATTGCGGTTAATCGCCGAGCGGAAATTATTCTCGTCCCAGGTCACGCCCATGCGCGACAGCGTCTCGCGCGAGGACGGGGTTTCGCGCATCTCCTGAGGCTGGGCCGTTTCTGCAACGTTCCCGGCTGCTGGCTGGGGTTTACTGCTGGTTACCAGCCAGAAGCCGCCCGCCACAATGACAATCACCATCACGCCAACCGCCCCCCATAACGCGCCGGAAATAAGCTGCTCACGCTGTTCTGGCGTGCGCGGTGCGCGCTGGGTCGGTTTTTCAATCGTGTCACGAACCTCAAAGAGATCCCCGCCGGTCACGCGATCCATTTTCTGCGCCTTTTCCCAGAAAGCATGCAGCTCGCTGGCATCCACCGCCATCAGTCCGGCCGGGTTGACGCGGGTTCTCCCCTCTTCAAAAGCACGTTGAACCGGTCGGGTGATCTGCGTGTAGTAGTTATCCAGCAGCTGGATTTGCGCCGAACTTAACGCCTTCTGCACGGTAATATTGTTGCGGATTTGCCGAATATCATCGAGGAAGGTTTGCAGGGTTTTCCGCGGTTCCACCATCAGCGTGAGCATTGACGGATCGTTAAACAGCGAGGCGTAGTAGCGGCTGAACTCTTTTTTATCCACCAGCATCTGTGCCAGCTCACTGAACATCATGCCGCTCAGCACATCATTGATGTCACCAAGCTTCAGCCAGCGCCGCACGCGGTCCGCGTTAAACAGGGTTTTAAGATGGTTATTCAGCCGCACCTGATCGGGCCAGGCCTGCTGGATCAGCCCTTTTATCATCAACTCAATCGTACGTACCTGCTTGTGCGCCTGTTGTTGCTGGAGTTCACTGCCAGGTGCCACTTCGGTGCTGTAGGTCAGAAGAGGCTGCTGCAAACGAAGGTGCTCCAGGGTGGTCACAAACCGCATCGCGGCAATCAGCTGGTTTTCACTGACATCCTGACCGCTTTCGTACTGAGGAACACGCTGCTGAAGCAGACGCAATTGCAGCGTGAATTCGGACATCTCCGCGTCATTCAAATTGAGCGTCTTCGCAACCGCATTCCAGCCCCCCAGGCCTAAACGCGCGCTGTCCAGTTGTTCCAGAAACCAGCGTGGATCTTTTCCCTCAGAAACATGTACATTCAGGAGAAGTAAAATTTCAACCGAGGCCTGGCGAATAACCGCCAGACAGTGTTCGAACTGTTCGCGGATAGGGTGTGCTGTGCTGAGAGTCATTGTTTTCCTTAAGCGACAACGAAGACAACCAGAATGGGCCCGTAATGGCCGTTTTTCTTTTTATTTATACGAGGTTAACCATACCTGACTTTCTGTTGAAATAAAGTGACACCACGAAAATCATTTTAAATGTTTCAGGAGAATCTGAATGCCTGTCTTAACGACATCGCGTCTTATCTGTTCGCCGCTGCAAGACCTTGACTGGCCCTTTTTCCTGGCGTTACAGCACGACCCCGAGGTGATGCGTTTTGTCGCGGAAGATCGCCCCGTGGAGGCGATCCGCGAGGCGTTCGAATCTCGTCTGACGCCCTGGACGCCGGGCAGCGCGCACTGGCTTTGCCTCGTTGTGCGTGACGCCACCTCCGGCGTACCGCTCGGCGTCACCGGTTATATTCATCGCGATGACGATTGCGCGGAAGTGGGTTTTCTTTTTGCACCTGCGGCCCAGGGGAAAGGCTACGGCTTCGAATCGCTGCAGGCGCTGTGCGGTTACGCCTTTCATCAGGGCGGCATACGCCGCCTCACCGCCACCGTCACGGCGGGGAATATCGCCTCCAGACGCCTGCTGGAAAAAACGGGCTTTCGTCTGGAAGGTGAGTTACGCGAGAGTTATTACCTTGGCGGACAATGGCATAATGACTGGCTGTTCGGTTTATTGAAGCAGGAATATCTCAGCAATTATTCCTGACCTATAGCCATTTGGCGGATATTTCGCGTGTGTCGTTTCCTCTACAATATTGCCATTAAGAGGAAACGAATATGAAAGGTCATGCGCTGAAGATATCTTCTGCCGCCATTGCGTTAATAAAAAAACACCAGGGGCTTTCTCTGGAGAAATATCGTGATGAAAACGGTTTATGGGTTATTGGCTATGGCCATGTTATTCGCCAGGGCGAATGTTTTCAGCGTCTTATCACGCCGCTACAGGCTGAATATTTACTTTACGATGATATTCAGCTGTGCGAAACGCTGCTGCGGGAAAAATTTAAACGCCCGTTAACCCAACAGCAGCACGACGCGCTGGTGTTGATGATGCTCAGTTTCGGTGAGACGACCTCACTACCGACCGCAATTCTTCAGGCCGTCGCCCGGGTATAGTACATCGCGGCCTGGGTTCTGTTTTTCACCTCCAGGCGGCGGAAAAGCGCTTCCAGGTGCGCTTTCACCGTGGCGGCGCTGATGTTGAGATTGCGCCCGATCTCTTTGTTGGACTCCCCCGCCGCCAGTAACTTCAGGACTTCGCGCTGGCGTTCGCTTAAGGATAATAACGCCTGCGGCGCCGACGGTTGCCTCACCCACTCACCGGGGAAGCACACCATTCCTCGGGAGACCGAATCCAGCACCGCGGAAAAGCGCTCCGGGTGCGCATTGCGGGGAACAATGGCCATCACGTTTCGCTGCAGCAATTGTTCAACCCATCGGGCCTCTTTTTTAGCCAGAACCATTACCACGCGTATCGTCGGAAAACGCTGCATGATCGCTTCCAGCCAGGCGATCCCCTCATCCTCAATTAAATTCCCGTCAATCATGACGATAGCAGAGGGTGACGCTGAAATTTGCGCCCGTATATCTTCTGCCTGACAGCTTCCCGTAATATTTATTTCCGGAATTAATTTCTGAAGACTGTGTATCGCTCCGTGAATAAACAGGGACTGCCTGTCAAACATAATTACCCGCATCGTTTTTCTCCCTCTGAGAGTTGCGAAGGGAGATTCTACAGAGGCATTATTTAAGAAAAAACTCAATGAACGGAGACGTTACAAATCCACCAGTGTTATTTATATCTCCCAGTATCTGGACACATTCAATTTGAGGATTTCCTTAAGAGGTTCCCTCCCCTTAAGCGAAGGCATCACAGGAACATACCGCCTGACACTTCAATACGTTGCGCATTCATCCAGCCCAGTTTATCGCTGAGCAGCGCCGCAATGGCATCACCGATATCATCCGGCAGCCCTACGCGCCCGAGCGCCGTCTGTGATGCCAGCATCTGATTAAGCTGCGCGTTGTCACGCACGCGTCCGCCGCCAAAGTCGGTTTCTATCGCACCGGGAGCAATGATATTGACGGAGATACCGCGCGCGCCCAGCTCTTTCGCCTGGTAGCGGGTCAGCACTTCCATCGCCCCTTTCATTGCTGCATAGGTGCCGGAACCGGGTTGCGTAAAACGGGCCAGCCCGCTGGAGACGTTCAGGATCCGCCCACCGTCGTTCAGCAAGGGAAGCAAACGCTGCGTCAGGAAAAAAGGCCCTTTGAAATGGATATTCAGCGCCTCATCAAACTGGGCTTCCGTTGTCTCAGCATAGGGCGCGTACAAGCCCGTCCCGGCGTTGTTTAATAAATAATCAAAGGTTTCACGCTGCCATACGGTCTTAAGGATTTCCTGAAGCTGAGCGGCAAAAAGGTCGAAACTGGCAATATCTCCGACGTTGAGCTGCAATGCGGCCGCGTTAACGCCTTTTTGCTGAATTTCGCGCACAACATCCAGCGCGTCCTGTTGGCTTCGATTATAGGTCAGGATAATTCCCGTTCCGTCTGCTGCGAGCTTCAACGCCGCGTTTTTACCCAGACCACGGCTACCACCTGTGACTAATGCAATACGTTCAGACATAAGAAACCTCGTTTTGACTGTTGTGGAGATTGAGAAAGAGCTTATTAGGTGATAGAAGATCAATAAAGATGTCGCAGAGCGCTTCACTGTTTCAATTGCAACAACAATGAGCTTCGTCTATGGATAAAATTCACGCAATGCAGCTGTTTGTTCGTGTCGCGGAACTGGAGAGTTTTTCCCGGGCGGCGGAGTCACTGACGCTGCCGAAAGGCAGTGTTTCGCGGCAAATTCAGGCGCTGGAAAACCGACTGGGAACCCAGCTATTGCACCGAACCACGCGTCGCGTAAGCCTGACGCAGGACGGCATGGTGTATTACGAGCGGGCAAAAGATCTTCTGACAAACCTGGATGAACTGGACGGTATGTTCCAGCATGACCCCTCCACCATCAGCGGTCGGTTACGCGTGGATATGCCCGTCAGCGTTGCTCGAAATTTAGTCATCCCCAAACTGCCTGCTTTTCTGCAGCAATATCCGGGCATCGAGCTGGAACTTAGCAGCAGCGATCGCCTGGTGGATGTTATTCGTGAAGGGTTTGATTGTGTGGTACGCGTCGGCGCGCTCAAAGACTCGGGACTTATCGCCCGCCCGCTGGGCAAGCTGTCGGTGATTAACTGCGCCAGCCCGGATTATGTCACGCGTTTTGGCTATCCGGAAACGCTGGAAGATTTGGGTTCACACGCCGTCATTCACTACGCCGCCACGCTGGGAACACGTCCCCAGGGCTTTGAGTTTTATAACGGCACGTCGACGCAGTGGGTGAAGACGGGCGGGGTTTTGACCGTCAACAGCACAGAAACGTATCAGGCGGCCTGCATCGCCGGGCTGGGTATTATCCAGGTGCCGCGCGTTGGCGTGCGTGACGCTCTGCGCACCAGGAAGTTGATTGAAGTTCTCCCGCAGTACCGGGCAGAACCGATGCCGGTATCGCTGATTTATCCCCACCGGCGCAACCTCTCCCGTCGGGTACATCTGTTTATGGAGTGGCTGACTGCACTCACAAAAGCTTACGTGGATTAGTCGCAAGCTATAATTCAATAACATCCAGCCAAACGAAAAGGAAAAGTCGCGTGACGCCGGAAAACAACCCGCAACGACCTACCCAACATTTAGATTACGAACCCATCCAGAAGATGGAAACCGGGCCTGAAGAAGTAAAAATGCCAGGCACCGCCAGCAAAGCGCTGGGGACTGTCACCAGCCTGGCAGAGCGGATACAGCAGTTCCCCATGATTGCGCACCTGATACGCGCAACAGAGCGGTTTAATGACCGCATGGGTAACCAGTTTGGGGCTGCCATCACCTATTTCTCTTTTTTATCGATGATCCCGATCCTGATGGTGTCCTTTGCCGCAGCCGGTTTTGTGCTCGCGTCACACCCAACGCTGCTGCAGGATATCTTCAATAAAATCCTGAATAACGTCAGTGATCCGACCCTCGCCACCACGCTCAAAAACACCATTAATACCGCCGTACAGCAACGTACGACGGTCGGTATCGTCGGTCTGTTGATTGCCCTTTACTCCGGAATTAACTGGATGGGCAACCTCCGCGAGGCCATTCGTGCCCAGTCGCGCGAGGTGTGGGAGCGTAAGCCTCAGGACCAGGAGAAAATCTGGGTTAAGTATCTTCGCGACTTTGTTTCGCTGATTGGCCTGCTCGTCGCGCTGATTGTGACGCTCTCCATCACCTCCGTCGCCGGTTCGGCGCAGCAGATGATTATCTCTGCGCTCTATCTGGATTACATCGAGTGGCTGAAGCCCGCGTGGCGCGGCATTGGACTGGCTATTTCCATCTTCGCCAACTATCTGCTGTTCTTCTGGATCTTCTGGCGCTTACCCCGCCATCGTCCGCGTAAGAAGGCGCTGATCCGCGGCACATTGATTGCGGCGATAGGCTTTGAAGTGATCAAAATTGTGATGACTTACACTCTGCCATCGCTGGTGAAATCCCCTTCTGGCGCGGCGTTTGGCTCGGTGCTGGGGCTGATGGCGTTCTTCTACTTCTTCGCCCGCCTGACCTTGTTCTGCGCGGCATGGATTGCCACCGCCGAGTACAAAGACGACCCGCGCATGCCGGGTAAAACACACCGATAACGTCTCTCCCGGGCTGAAACTTCAGCCCGCTTCATCATTTCAGCATATAAATCCAGTCCGTAACTTTTATTTAACCAAAAACCAGTTTTATCAGCTGATATTTGAAAACTGTGAAGCATTTCATAGAAGTGTTTTGTCTGGCCTGAACATTATCCGCTTTTTGTTGCTTTTATAACCAGCGCGCGGCTTTGTTACAGATTGAAATGTCGCTTTTGCTGTGCGTAATATGGCCTTTCGTCCGACTAAAAATAAGAAAATATTATGCAAGCAACAGCCACAACACTCGACTCCGGTGCGGAAACCGCGCCGGTTAACTCGCGAAACAAAGTTGTCGTCGCCTCGCTGATTGGCACCGCCATTGAGTTCTTCGACTTTTACATTTATGCCACCGCAGCGGTCATTGTCTTCCCGCATATTTTCTTCCCGCAGGGTGACCCGACGGCAGCCACGCTGCAGTCTCTGGCTACCTTTGCGATCGCGTTTGTTGCGCGTCCGATTGGCTCTGCCCTGTTTGGACACTTTGGCGATCGCATCGGCCGTAAGGTCACGCTGGTAGCCTCGCTGCTGACGATGGGGATCTCCACCGTCGCTATCGGCTTGCTGCCTACCTACGAAACCATTGGTATTCTGGCCCCGATGCTGCTGGCGCTGGCGCGTTTTGGTCAGGGTCTGGGGCTGGGCGGTGAATGGGGTGGTGCGGCGCTGCTGGCCACGGAGAACGCACCGGCACGCAAACGCGCGCTGTACGGTTCATTCCCGCAGCTTGGTGCACCGATTGGCTTCTTCTTTGCGAACGGGACTTTCCTGCTGCTCTCCTGGCTGCTGACGGACGAACAGTTCATGAGCTGGGGCTGGCGTATTCCGTTCGTCTTCTCCGCCGTGCTGGTGCTGATTGGCCTGTATGTCCGCGTGTCACTTCACGAAACGCCGGTTTTCGCTAAAGTTGCCGCCGCGAAAAAACAGGTAAAAGTGCCGCTGGGTACGCTGCTGACTAAACACGTCCGCGTGACGGTACTGGGCACGTTTATCATGCTCGCGACCTACACGCTGTTCTATATCATGACGGTCTACTCAATGACGTTCAGCACCGCCGCCGCGCCGGTTGGGCTCGGCCTGCCGCGTAACGAAGTGCTGTGGATGTTGATGATGGCGGTCATTGGGTTTGGCGTCATGGTGCCGATTGCCGGCCTGCTGGCGGATAAGTTTGGTCGTCGCTCAAGCATGATTGTTATCACCACGCTGATCATTCTGTTTGCCCTGTTCGTCTTCCCGCCGCTGCTGGGTTCAGGTAGCCCTGCGCTGGTCATGGCGTACCTGCTCATTGGTCTGAGCCTGATGGGCCTGACCTTCGGCCCGATGGGCGCGCTGCTGCCAGAGCTGTTCCCAACGGAAGTGCGTTATACCGGTGCGTCGTTCTCCTATAACGTTGCCTCTATTCTGGGTGCGTCCGTTGCGCCTTATATCGCCACCTGGCTGCAGGCAAATTATGGCCTGTTCTACGTGGGCGTTTACCTGGCCGCCATGGCAGCACTGACGCTGATTGCCCTGCTGCTGACCCACGAGACGAAGCACCAGTCTCTGTAATTCACCGCGGCCTGATACCCTCTCCCCCAGGGAGAGGGTAAAGGTCCCGAAAGCCGCACGTTATTTTTTCATCTGCGACAAAATGTTCCGGCACTGGTTCGCATCCCCTTCTGACGGCGAAATTAACGCCAACAGCGCCGCCGCTGGCGTAACCAGCGTCGCGAGTGCTGCCGCCACCGCGCCGCGCGCAATCAGCGGACCGGGTTTCACACCCGCCTGAGGATTTTTAAAGGTCCCACGCACGTAGAGCGGCGAACGCAGGGTGATGATACGAATCCCCTTACTTTCCGGATCGATGGTTAAATCAAGCTGCTCGGAGGCCATACTGGCGGTGCCGGTCACGTTGATGACCGCGTTCTCCGTATCGAAGGCAAAAATCTGCGGGCGCGCCACGCCGTTGACCAGATCCAGGTTGGCCGCCGCACAGTTCACCCGCACCTCATCATCACCGAAGATTTGCCCGATGACGTAGTTCCCGACGTTCAGCCCCAGGATCTCCATCAGGTTACGGCTCACCAGCCCGTCATTCATCAGAAGCTTCAGGTTACCGTTACTGCTCCCGAGCAGTGCAGCCACAGAATTCCCCACGCCGCGGATATCGGCATCGCCGTTCATTTCACCCAGGGTTTTCTGCATCAATTCCACGTTCGGCATCAGCTCTTTCAGTTTGAGCCGGCGGGCCTTGATATCGGCACGCCCCTGCATCGGCTTTTTATCGCCTTCGAGGTGAATGTTCGATGAGAGGGTCCCACCCGCCATACCAAACTTCAGCGGCTGCAGGCGTAAATCGGCATTTTTAAGCAGGATATGGGTCGAAAGATTGCTGATCGGCAGCGTACTGCCATGTTCGATTTTGCCCCCTTTAAAGCGAACATCCGCATCCATTACGTCCCACTTATCGGTTTCAAAGCGATCATAAGGCAGGACTTTCCCCGCCGGCTGGCGATCTTTCTTCACCTCTTTTGATTTCGTGCCTTTACCGGAATCAATCCCGATCAGCGGCCCCAAATCGGCCAGCCGCAGCTGGCGAGACTCCACATCGCCTTCCAGTTTCGGACGCGGTTTTCCGGTGGTGTAGGTCAACGAGCCATGGATATCGCTGTCGCCAATACGGCCATTGAAATCGCGATAATCAAATACCGACGATTTTTCCGTGTCGATTTTTGCCACCAGATGCCCGTCCGTCTCAAACGGTGGCGTATCTGGCAGCAGGACGCCAGTGAGTTCATACAGTTCACCCAGCGAATCACCGGCAAATTTCAGCCGCAGATCAACGCCCCCCATGTTCATAGGGTCGTTGACGGTCCCGGTGAAGGCCACCCGCGTGTTCCCGGAGCGGAAATCCGCCTGCACAGGAAACGGCGTCGAGTCGCTTCGAAGCGCCAGCATGCCGCCAATTTTACCGGTGCCGGTCAGGGGCTGCCCTTTGTAGCGCCCTTTGGCCTTCAGGCCGAAAACATAATCCCCGGCTTTGGCATTATCGCCCTTCGCTTTTGCGCCGGTCACTTCGCTAAACGGCAGCGGTTTGCCCAACGGATCGACCAGGATCTCGATATCAGCTTTGCTGACCTTGTCGTCGATGGCGATCCGCCCGCGATCGAAGAGAATATTGTCGAGACGGAATGACCATGATGAGGGTTGCGCATTGGGATCTTTTTCGTCGCTGCTGGCGAGATCAAACGTCCAGTTGTTGTTCTTTTCGGAAAGGCGGATCAGACGCGCATCGGGCTGCTGAAGCTTGATCCACGGCAGGTAAACCGTTTTGGTCAGTAGCGCTAACGGGGCCAGCGTGGCTTCAACGCGGGGCAAATGCACCATTGTCACGTCAGGAATATCCGGCGGGTTGCCGAGAATGATGTCGTCGGCGTGGACATGCGGCCAGGGGATCCAGCTTCGCCAGCCGGTCTCCTCTTTCTGGCGTTCCCACACCACCCCGAGATCGCCGCGTATGGCGAAGGGGCGATTGAGTTCGGTGGAGACTTTCTGGTTGATGGTCGGCTTAAGGCGGTTCCAGTCAAACGTCGCGATAATGACGACGGCGACCACGATCAACAACAATAAAATCCCTGCTGTCCAGGAGATTACCCTGGTTGTTTTTGTCATTGTTATCCCCTTTCCTGATGACCTTACCTGTAAAACTATAGTTCAGACAAAGGGAAGCGGGCAGATCAGAGGATCGTTATCACGGAATCGAGGGTATCCATTGGGACCGGACGAGAGAGGAAATAGCCTTGTGCCGCTGCCGCGGGAGAATTTTGCACATCACGCCACTCTTCCAGCGTTTCCACGCCTTCCACTATCACGCCCTGGCAGTAGCGGTTCATCAGCTGTAATAACAGCGTAAACAGATTCCGCCCTTCCGGGGTCTGGCGCAGCATAATGAACAGGTCGCGGGCCACTTTAATGTAGTCGTAACGCACTTCGCTGAGGGCAGAGAAGTTCGCCATCCCGGTGCCAAAGTCATCCAGCCACAGCGGGCCGAATTCGCACATTGAGGCAAATGATGAGTCCTGTGGCAGACGAACATGCTCCACCAGCTCAAAGCGCATCCACGGTAAGGAGGCGATCAGCTCCTGTAATTTCGCGTTCTGGCGCAGCGCCAGCAGGGTGGGTCCATCGACGTTGACCGAGGCGAGGATGGCGTGCTGTTCGAAAAAGGCCTGTTTGGTTGCCAGCATACGGAGCTGTTCTTCCAGCACATCCAGGCGCTGGCGCACAGCAACTTCGGCAAAATAGCGGTCCGGTGCGATACGCTGTGAGGGGTTTGACGGGTGCGTCACGACGGTCAAAATTTCAATAGCCATCAGTCGACCGTCCGTTCGGTAGATCGGCTGATAGGTGTACGCACGCTCACATTGCAGCCAGTAGCGATGCTCCTGCAAGTTCTCAATACTTGCCTCAGGCGTAGTGCTCAGCCGCTGGATAACCTGCTCTGACTTCATTTCAGATGTCCTGTTGTTGGATGGCCTTTCTGGACTCGTCAAAGGGTTATCGGCCCGGCAATTGAGAACTTTATGTTCAATTCACCGGGAAAATGAAATTAAGCGGGCAGAAATTAACAGGAACACGCGCTGGCTCAAATAAAATAATGGAACGTCGTTTTAATATAGTTGACCGCATAATTCACTCAGCGCACACTACCGAAAATTACTCTGTTCAGGTTCACGACTATGACCAAGAAAATTGCCGTGATTGGCGAATGCATGATTGAGCTGTCACAAAAAGGCGCGGAAGTCAGCCGCGGTTTTGGTGGCGATACGTTAAACACCTCCGTTTATATTGCCCGTCAGGTTGCCCCTGAGGCCCTTACCGTGAACTACGTCACCGCCCTGGGGACGGACAGTTTCAGCCAGCAAATGCTGGAAGCCTGGCAGAGTGAGCAGGTGGACACCTCGCTGATACAGCGTATGGAAAACCGCCTGCCGGGGCTTTACTACATTGAAACCGACGATACCGGCGAGCGGACCTTCTACTACTGGCGTAACGAAGCCGCGGCCAAATTCTGGCTGGAGAGCGACGATGCGGCTGCCATCTGCGAAGCGTTAGCCACCTTTGATTATCTTTATCTGAGCGGGATTAGCCTGGCTATTTTAAGCTCAGCCAGCCGTGAAAAGCTGCTGTCGTTACTGCGTGAATGCCGCGCCAATGGCGGCAAGGTTATTTTCGATAATAACTACCGTCCGCGCCTGTGGGCCAGCCGTGAAGAGACGCAGCAGGTTTATCAGCAGATACTGCAATGCACCGATATCGCCTTCCTGACGCTCGATGATGAAGATGCGCTGTGGGGTGAGAAACCCGTTGATGAGGTGATTGCGCGTACGCAGGCCGCCGGCGTAAGTGAAGTGGTGATTAAGCGCGGGGCTGATTCGTGTCTGGTCGCCATCGAAGGTGAAGCCGTCATCGACGTCCCTGCTGTGACGTTGCCGAAAGAGAAAGTGATTGATACGACGGCGGCGGGTGATTCATTCAGTGCGGGCTATCTGGCGGTGCGTTTGACGGGCGGGACGCCAGAAGCGGCGGCCCAGCGTGGACACCTGACGGCGAGCACCGTGATCCAGTATCGCGGGGCAATTATTCCGCGTGAAGCAATGCCACAGTAAAAAAACCCTCTCCGACAGGGAGAGGGTTTTGAATGAGGGGCATTACTGCCCCTGCGGGATATCCGTTGCGTCCTGATGCAAATCATCTGCCGTAGCAGCCTGCGATGGCTGCGGCGTGGAGGCCATAATGGTATTCCAGGTCGACTGAAGTTCCTTCATGTCATATTCCGGCTCGCCTTTCGGCTGCAGAAGAATCAACGCCATTTCCTGCGACAGCTGCTGACGTAAGTCCTGATTCAACATATCGACGGTCAACCCCTCCAGGAAGTCCTGACGAAGCTTCTGGTACTGCTCCGGCGCGATATCCACCACCTGATTCTGCAGTGAGCGAATACGCTGGCTGATCAGAATGTCGGTATCGGCGCGGGCATACGTTGCAAACAGCTTCTGCAGCTCAAGTTTTTTCTGCGCGACCAGTGCATTGAACTCTTCTTCCGACAGGCCCTCTTTGCGCACTTTTGCCAGCTCTTTTGCCACCACGCCCAGATTCGCATTCAGCTTATCGCCCGGCGATTCAACGTTAATGGCACACTGTGCACGCTGGAACAGCACGCGGCAGTCAAAGCCGAGACCGATATTCTTCACGTTATTCTTGCTGAGCGTCTGCTGAACGTGCCAGAACAGCGCTTCACGTGCCAGATCGGCACGCCAGTAGCGCAGCAGCGCCGCTGACTCACGGATTGGCTGCCAGGCGTTATCCCACATGACGGAGAGGCGGTCCTGACGAACGGTATCCGTCATAATGCTGACAGGCTCTGCGCGCAGCGGAGAGAGCGTTGAGACAGGGGCCGGTGTTTCGCGTTTGCCTTTCAGTTCGCCAAACGCTTTGTTGATCTGCTCCACCACCGCACGGCTGTCCACATTCCCCACCACGATAAGCGTCATCGCGTCCGGGGTGTACCATTTCTGGTAGAACGATTTTACCTGCTCAGCGTCCACCGGCTGTTTCAGCGGCTCGGCCGGGTCATGCCCAAGCAGCGTTGAACCCTTCAGGCGGTAACGCCACCAGCCCTCTTTGGTGTCCACAGGCCAGGTGGCAACCATGTCACTGTTGCTCAGCGCATAGTTAACAGTTTCCGGCGTAATCGCCAGATTGCCCGACGCATCGGCGAGATACGTAAGGGCTTCTTTGAGCAGGTCGTTACGGTTATTTGGCAGGCTCAGGTTGAACATGGTGTAGTCATACGAGACCACAGCCGGAGGAAGCGGGCGTTTCGGATCAATGGCCTGTTGCCAGAGCGAACGCACCTGAACTGCTTGCAAACTGCCGCTCTGCGTGAGCGCCAGTCGGGGAATAAAATGGCTAAAACCGGTTTGCTGAGTGCTTTCCGTGAGGGAGCCGGTATTGACAGACAGACGGATTTCAACACGGTCACTTGGACGTTGTGGGGTGGCTAAAACCTGCCACTGAAAACCGTTCGCTAGTGTCCCTTGTTGCCAGGCCGGGTCTGGCTGGAGCGCATCTGCCTGCACATAACTGGCTGCTGCCATCATCAGCAAACCGCCGGTTAAGAGTCGAATTTTTGTGCCCTGCATGTGAACCCCTGATCAACATTCCTGGTTAAAGAGAGTGTCTCGCGACGCGTTTCACTCTAAAAGATGACGATGAAAACACGTCGATTAGACCGCGTGTTCTACAAAACGTCACGGTCAGAAGTGAAATATACCCAAAAAAAATCTTGTCGAATTATGACAGGTACGAACAGTTATTATGCGCAGGAGCCCGCATCCCGACAAGGGAATGCGGGCATTTGTGACAATATTAAGAGGATAAACCAGGAGTTTTGCTGTCTGACTGGCGATTATTTAACGTATCGTCGAGCTTTTTGTGATCCAGCTCTTTCACCCATTTTGCCACGACTACCGTTGCCACACCGTTACCTACGAGGTTGGTTAAGGCACGGGCTTCAGACATAAAGCGGTCAATACCGAGAATCAGCGCCAGCCCCGCCACCGGCAGGTGTCCGACCGCGGAAATGGTGGCCGCCAGCACGATAAAGCCACTGCCAGTAACACCTGCGGCCCCTTTAGACGAGAGCAGGAGCACCACCAGCAGGGTAACCTGATGGAAAATGTCCATATGGCTGTTGGTCGCCTGAGCGATAAACACGGCCGCCATTGTCAGGTATATCGAGGTGCCATCAAGGTTGAAGGAGTAGCCCGTCGGAATGACCAGCCCCACCACCGATTTACGGCAGCCCAGCTTTTCCATCTTATCGAGCATGCGCGGCAGGGCCGATTCTGATGAAGAGGTCCCCAGAACAATCAGCAGCTCTTCGCGGATATAACGGATAAATTTGAAAATGCTGAACCCTGCCGCGCGGGCGATTGAGCCCAGCACCACCACCACGAACAGAATACAGGTGATATAGAAGCAGATGATGAGCTGGCCCAGCTGCACCAGGGTACCCACGCCGTACTTACCGATGGTGAATGCCATCGCACCGAAGGCCCCAATAGGCGCCAGGCGCATGATCATATTGATGATGCCAAAGATGACCTGCGAGAAGCTTTCGATGACGTTAAAGATCAGCTGGCCTTTGTTGCCCAGACGGTGCAGGGCAAAGCCAAACATGACGGCAAACAGCAGCACCTGCAGAATGTTGCCGCTGGCAAATGCACCAATGACGCTGCCTGGGATAACGTCCAGCAGGAAGGCCACTACCCCCTGGTCTTTCGCCTGATCGGCATACACCGCGACCGCTTTGGCATCCAGCGTCGACGGGTCAACGTTCATCCCCGCGCCGGGCTGCACCACGTTCACGATGATAAGACCAATAATCAGCGCAAGGGTACTGACCACTTCGAAATAGAGAAGCGCCACTGCACCGGTACGGCCTACCGCCTTCATGCTTTCCATGCCAGCGATGCCCGTCACGACGGTACAGAAGATCACCGGGGCGATGACCATTTTGATGAGCTTAACGAATGCGTCGCCAAGCGGTTTCATTTGTGCGCCAAGTTCAGGGTAATAGTGACCAAGCAAAATACCGATTGCGATGGCTGTCAGGACCTGAAAATAGAGACTTTTGAAGAGTGAGGTTTTCATAGGGTGTCCTTGGGAAGAAAAACCACAGGCTTTGTAAGGTTATGGTTAACCTGCGGCTCTAAAATAACACCCGTATAACAGGACAGAAATAAACCCAGTTCAAATTTGAAACACAAATGTTAAGAACTTTGAGCTGGCTCGCACAAGCCAGCAACAAAATTACACGTTTGCGCTATTGTCCCCACCGGAAAGGTAGCGTTGTTCAAAGACATCCGACGGAACAGCCGGTGCAAACAGGAAGCCCTGTCCGCCCTCCACGCCCGCTTCAGCCAGCCAGGTGCGCTGCGCGTCTGTCTCAATCCCTTCGGCAATCAGCTGCAGTTTCAGGCTGCGGGCCAGCTGGATAATGGCCTGGACCATGCTGCTGTCTTCCGGCAACCCTTCAACAAAGGCTTTGTCGATTTTCAGCACATCCACCGGCAGGGTTTTCATATGCTGGAGCTGACGCAGCCCGGCATAGCCCATACCGAAATCGTCCAGCGCGATGCGTATACCGACATTACGCAGCGGTTTCAGAATCGCGACCGCCTCATTAGGATCGTCAATACGCCGGCTTTCCGTGACTTCCAGCGTTAGCGTATCAGGCTTGATCCGGTAACGATGGATCAGCTCCAGCATCTCAGACACCATGGTCGGATGCATCAGCTGCAGGGCGGACAAGTTGACCGACAGCGGGAGCGTCACGCCTCGTTCCTGCCAGGCAGCAAGCTGTCGGCACGACTCCTCCAGCACCCAGTAACCGACGGTGACCATCAGGCCACAGGATTCAATGCGCTCAATGAGCCCTTCCGGCAATTCCCATGAACCATCCGGCTGCTGCACGCGCAGCAGCGCTTCCGCGCTGATCACCTCGCCCGTCAGCAAATTCACCTGCGGCTGGAGCCAGAGGGCAAACTGACGGTTATCCAGCGCGGTCAAAATGTCGCTCTCTTCCGTCAGGCGCTGCTGCGCCCTTTCCATCTGTTCCGGGTCGAAGAACTGGATCTGATTTTTCCCTTTGCGCCGGGCGGTAAACGCCGCCGAGAAAGCACGACGGTAAAGCTGTTCCGCCGTTAAGTCACCGTAGTACATCGCAATACCGATACTGGCGCTTGGACGAAGCTGGATGCCCTGAATGGGCAGCCGCTCATTAATGACAGTGAGTACTTGCTGACCTAACGTGATCGCATGCCACGGCTCTTTCACGCCGTTGGCAATCACCACCAGGTCATACCCGCTGACCTGGGTCAGCACCATGCGCGGGGCCAGCACGGACTTCACTTTCTCCACCAGCGTCAGGAGCAGCATTTCACGCTGGTTCTCTTTGAGCACGCCGGCGGTGTCCTGCAGGGTTTCACAGGCAATCACCATCAGCGCGGTGGTTTGCTGGCGGGCAACAGTCTGTTCCAGCATCGCCATCAGGAAGGCTTTATTGGGCAGCTCCGAGACCGGGAAGCGCGTCGCGCTGCTGTTCAGCTCATCCTGCTGGCGCTGCATCCGCTGCTGGTTGAGGTTATAGCTACGTACCAGCATGCCAATCTCGTCGTCATGATGAAGACGTGGCAGCGGAAGCTGATGCCCCACCTGGTCCTGCGGTGAAAGCGTGTTCAACTCCCGGGCAATCCGGCGTAGCGGATGCACAATCAGACGGTTAATACACCAGGTCAGCGCCACGCTCAGAATAAGCGTCATAAGTAAGCAAGTGGTCACTAACGTGACAACCCAGCTCATGACGAACTTATACATGCGGTACGAGTCCGCCTGCAGAACAAGGTAGGCCAACGGCTGTGGATTCGCGGGACGCTCAAGCGAATAGACCGGCAGCGAAATCTGCACCGGCAGTTCAAACAGCCGCATCACCATCATGGGGACCGGGCGCTCGGGGATAAAACTCATCCGCAGCGCCTGAAACTGATTGGGTAACACCACGTCTGCGCGGCTCACGACACCGGCAGGCTGAATGCGTTTTAAAATGGTTTCCGCTTCGGGAATATCCCCTTTCAAAATAGAGGCAGAGAGCGGGCCACGCACTGAGCGGGCAATACTTTCTAATTGCGAAGCCGTGTTATAGCGATTCTGCTGTACGGAATGAAACAGCAAAATTACGCAAAAAAGGAGTACAAACAGCATTGTGACGGCAGAAACCATCGCCATCTGTTTGATAGTTAAGGAACGGCTGACACGCAAAATGACTCTCCACAAAACTCGAAGCGCAGGGCGCACCAGGGTGTAAACCTGGTGCGCCTGAGTATACCCGATTGCTGTACTTTTAAGAGAGACTTACAAATGGATTAAGTTAAATCCGATTACCAGTCCGCGTAAGGGATCAGCGGCTGCGGCGGTAAGTCCATATCGCCCTGCCAGCCTGCAGCAGAGTAGCGTACATAAAGCAGTGCGTGGCTTGGGGTATAATCTTTTGCTTCCTGAATATCCACACCGAGACCCACAAACCAGTTGGACGTGACCCGGCGCTCGATAATGGCCCGTGCGGTATAACCCGTGCCTGAGGAGCTGCTGCCGGTTTCCATTTCGCCTCTGTCGGTGTAGCGACCGGGCTCATCGGTCGGAATCAGTCCCTGAATGGGATAGCGCATCACGTCGTTAGTTTTAGAATGAGACCATGACACCGATCCGCCCAGCTCCCAGGACCAGTTCTCGGTACGTTTACGCCAGGTGACAGGCAACGCGAAGGAGACATACTCCTGCGGGCTGTAATAACCGCCCTGACCCAGAGTATAACCACTCAGATCTTTATCGTAGTGCCAGAGCATGTTGCTCACGCCGACGGTCAGACGCTCATTGTTTTTATTGATGAGCTTGTAGTAGTAACCGGTCATCCAGCGGACGCGCCAGTTATCTTCCACATTTTTACCCGTCAGCGTTTCCGCATTCAGGCTCGACCAGACGCCGTGCGCCTCACCTTTGTCATAACTGATACTCGCGCCACCGCCGGTTGCGCGCACGCCGCCCCAGGTGGTGCCGGTGTTGGTATCTTTTTGCCCGGCAAAGGCGAGCAGAGAGCTGGAGATCGGGCGACGATGGGCGTTAACGGTATAACCGATTGGCCCCAGGTCACTGCTGTAGCTTACACCACCGACTACGTCGACAACGTCAAAGCCCATCGGCGTGGTACCAATATCCCACGCCCAGGTTTTGTTCTGCCAGCCCACGGCAATACTCGCGCCATTTGCTGACTGATGCGTGTTGCCACTACACGGCGTTTCGGCACAAGTGCCCCATTTCGGATCGTAGGTACCGTTATCGGTGGAAAAGGACCCGGCATCCATATTGACCAAATCGCTACGCAGGAACATACGGCCATCCGCCAGTGGTGCATCCGCCTGTAACATGGTGGTATGCGCTTTAAGATCGGAATAGCCGCCGGTGCCGCTGGAGCCCCAGTAATCATGCTGCAGCGTGACGTTAACATCCTGCTGACGGTACAAATCACCGGCGTCGCTACGCACGCCGCGTTTCAGCCAGTCGTCTTTTTCGTCGTTACGCGTCAGGCGGGTAAAGCTGTCATTGTCAGCCGGACGTGTCGTCGTGACGCCTGACGACACCATCGCATCTTTATACGTTTCCAGTGCCTGCTGAGGCTGACCATTTTGCGTCTGGAAACGGGCGGCATCACGTAATACCAGCGCGTTTTCCATAGATGCAGGCTGTGATTTCGCCTGAGGAATAATCTTGCTGAACGTCTGCTCTGCGGCGGCGGAATCCCCAAGGCCTGCCTGCGCCATCGCGATCCGGCGCTGCATATTGAGCGACAGCGGCTCTCCGTTTTGCGCGGCAGGCAGTTTTGCCAGCGCGGCACGGGCTGCCTCTTTGTTGCCCTGGGCGCTATACACTTCGGTCAGACCGAGGATCGCATCTTCGTTCTGCGGTTCACGCTCCAGCACGGTGTTGTAAGCCGTTTTCGCGGCCTCCAGATCGCCACGCTGCTGCGCCCAGTCCGCAAGGGTTAAGTCGATACGGGTAGAGGACGGCTGCTGGCGAAGGAGGTTTTCCGCCTCCTGCTCTTTGCCGCTGTCGCGCAGTCGGTTTGCCGTTTCCAGCGTCTGGTTACTCTGCAGGCGGTCGGCAAGCTCCTTAATATTGGCGTTCCACTGGCTGCGCGGAAGCGTCTCCAGATGCGTGAGCGCGGCCCGGTCCTGATCGTTTCCGGAGAGATACAGCCCACTGGCATACACCTGTTCCGGATCGGACGGTTTCTGGCTGGCAAGCTGGCGCATCAGGTTATCCGCCTGGCTGCGCTGGCCCGCGCTATAGAGATCGCGCGACAGACGGTAGGTTATCCAGACGTCGCCCGGAGAGAGTGCCAGACGACGACGCTGAATTTCCGCCGCCTGAGCGTATTGGCCCTGGTTTTCCAGCTGTTCCGCCTGGGCTGACAGCTGCTCGTTGGTCAGGCTACGTTCAATGTCATCAATGCTTCGGCGCTGGCTGGCAGAGAGCGACTGGATAAACTGCGCGGCCTTTTCCGGGGACTGCGCACGATAAACATTGGCAAGGCCACGAACGGCATTGCTGTTACCGCTGTCCATACGCAGCGCCTGACGGTAATAACGTTCCGCCGCAGCCGTGTCTTTACGCGCCGCCGCGGCATCTCCCAGCCCCAGCACCGCATAACTGTCGGTATTGTCGAGGGTACGCGCCTGCTGGTAATAACGTTCCGCCTGCGCCGTATTGTTCGCTTTCAGGGCGGTATCACCCTGCTGGATCAGCAGCCAGTAGCGGTTAACTTTCAGCAAACTGTCCCATTTGCCACGGTTATCGCTCTGCGGATCGAGGGCGATCGCCTTTTCAAACTGCGCCACCGCACGGGCGCGATCGCCTTTCTGAGAGTACGCCTGTCCAAGCGCGCCCACGGCTTCGCTGTCGGCATGATTTGCGCTGACCGCTTTTTGCAGATCCGCCACCGCCTTATCGCCCTGCCCGGCATCCACCGCCGCCAGCCCTTGTGCTTTTGCACGGAACGTTGGATCGGCGAGCTGTTTTTGCTGCGTATCAAGTTGGGTACGTGCCGCCGCTACGCTGTCGCCGTCGCTGAAGACGCTCAGGTATTTTTGCAGCGCGCTGACGCTGGCGTTGCTGACAGGCTGATTTTTGATCTGCTCATACCACATATCAGATGCCTGGCTGCGGCCATTGCTGGATTTGGCCATCTCCTGCAACACCGCAAAGCCTTCATCGCGGCGTCCGGTCTGGAACAGGAGCTGGGCCAGCGTGCCCTGCAGCTGCGTATTGCCCGGGCTGCTGGCGTTAATTTTCTTCAGCTGATTAATGGCGACGCTACGGCGGGCAGGATCTTTCGCCACAACATTCCAGTATTCCGTCGCCACGTCACCGCCCGGCGGATTACCGTCAAAAAGCTTGTCATAGGCCGCAATGGCCTCCTGAGTATGACCCGTTGTAGCCAGTAACCGGGCCTGCTGTAACTGCTGACGGCCTTCAGGCGTAGAAAGCAGCATCGTATTGCGCGAGGACTGATACGCACTGGAGCCCGGCGCGATCCCTTTCAGACGATCCAGCTCTTTTTGCGCACCGGCGTTATCACCCTGACGAAGCAGGTAACGAAAGCGCGCCGCAATGACGTCGGGGTTGTTCGGGTCAATCAGCTCAAGGCGGTAGAGCGACTGACGAACCAAATCCTCACGCTGCGTCGATTCACCCAGCCGCACCTGTTGCAGCAGCTGTTGCTGCTGCGGGGAGTTAGCGGCCTGAGCCAGCGGCATCAGTGCCAGGCTAAGCGATAAACTGAGAAGATTTACTGTGAAGTTGCGCATTCCTGGCCCCAGTCCGGTATTAATTCACCTTGAGCGGTGAAGCGAAAACGATGCTGATCCCATCCTTGCCCGAAGAGAGTCAGTACGTAGCTGTAATAGGCATTATTATCGGGAAAATTATCTGCAACGCGCTGGCGCTGTACCGCCTGCGCATCACGCTGCTGTAAAAAAGGCAGCATCGCAGCGGAAAAGCCGACCGGCCCCTTGCCCGCAGGCTTCCCGCTCGCCACATCCACTTTTTCCGGCGGTACACCGTGTTTCGTGGTCATTGTCGCCATCGGCCGGAAGCGCGTAAGCAACCGGGCTTTCTGGGCGTCTTTGTCACTCATCATTCCGACCCAGAGGTAGACGCGGATGGCGTCGTAGCCGCCCACCAGCGATTTATCCTGCTGCAAATGCCAGCCTCTGTTTTTCTGATACTGCACCCAGTCCGGCGAAAACCCCTTTGGCGCCGTTTCCAGCAACAAGCGCAGATTGGTTTCACGAAGGGTCGTCCACGGGGCACCAAAGCGCGTGAAATAGCTCGCTATCTGCGGGGGAAGATAGCTGGGGTTAAAGCGCCAGGCTTTCTCCTCGGCAAAACCGACCTTCCCGGGCAGCAGCATGGAGCCGAGTCCCGGTACTTTCACCACTTCCTCATGGGCAATGCGTTTAAGGAGCGCCTTACCCGTGCGGGTATAGTCCGGATGTTTCCACAGCCGGCCCGCCTCAAGCAGTGACCATGCAATCCAGACATCGGCATCCGAGGCGGAGTTGGTATCGATTATCGCCCAGTTGTCGTGGTCTTTCTGACCCCATAGCCAGGCGGGCAAATTATCGTTCAGATTGCCCCCGGCCAGGTTGTCGCGCGTCCACGTCAGCAATTGATCAAAGGCTTTGCGATCGTTCGCGGCCAGGGCAAAGAACAACGCATAGCTTTGCCCTTCCGACGTGGTGATTTTGCGCGTGTCGCTGGGATCAATGACACGCCCGCTCTCACTGATGTAATCCTTTTTAAACTGCTCCCAGGCAGGCCAGGTGCAGGCGGCGCGAAGAGGGATCGCCGCCAGCATCAACGCTGCTAACACACACCAGCGAAACGCTTTCATCACCTGTTACTCATCCGGGTTAAGGCGACGACGGCTGATGATACGCAGCAGACGCCACAGCACCCACGCCAGCAACACCACGCTGACGGCGGCCAGGATAGCCAGCAGAACCGGATGGTTAGCCAGCGCATACCACAGACGCTCGAACCACGGCAGATGGCCCACATAGTACACATCGCCCACGCGCAGGCTATTGACCCCAGACTCGCGGATCACCGCCACCGAACCATACATCGCGGCACGTTTGCCGCTGTCGTTCATCGCGCTGTTGAGTAACGCATACCCACGCGGGCTGTCCGCCAGGAGCGCCACTACGCTACGCTGCTCGTTGTAAGGTGACTGGAAGCCAACCACCGCGGCCATTGGTCCCTGAGACGTAACGGTTGTCTGCACGCTGGCCTGACGATCGTTAATATCCGGCATAATGCTCGGGAACTCGGTCTGACGCAGTGGCGTGTTAACCCAGGACTGGGCTGCTTTGACCAGCAGATCGATACGCTTGTCATCCTTCAGCTTATCCGGGATGTTACCGATGACCATGATGTCCGCGTCTTTGTTCTGGATCTGGCTACCATCGTCAGTCAACGTGACGTTAATTGCCGGTAATCCGGTCTGCGCACCCACGGACGCCATGGTGTCCAGCAGGGTCGTCACCTGGCCCTCATTTGGCGCTTTTGGCATGACGACAATGGATTCAGAGAGATCGGCCATACGGCTGAACGGGAAGCTGGCATTAGCAAATGCACGCAGGTCCGGCATGGCAAGGAAGTGATAATACTTCGAGAAGTCGATGGTTGACTCATCACCAATCACAACGTGGTTCTGTACTTGCTGGAAGGTGATGCAGTTATCCACCGAGCCGCCGGGCATCGGGTTCATGTACTGGAAATCAAAGCGCAGCTGGTTGATCGCCCCAAGCTTCAGCGCCGGAATAGAGACGTCCGTTTTCCCGTCCAGCAGCCCCTGCAACACCGGCAGACGGAGCATCAGTCGGTTAGTATCCTGCGTGCTTGTCAGACTGAAAGATTGCAGGAACTGGTTGTTCAGGCTGATATCCATGCGTGAACTGTCTTTGGTTGCCGGCGCGGTGTAACGGTAGCTCAGATTGATATCAATGCCGTTGGTGCGCAGCAGGTACAGGTCTGGCGGCAGATTCAGTGACAGACTAATTGGGGCTGGCTCAAGCCCCGTCGCCTGCAGCTGTTCTTCATACGTTTTCAGTTCGCCAAACGTGACGGCACGGTCAGTACGCACCCAGTTTGGTGCGTCATAAGGTTTACGCGGCAGCAGCGGTTTAACCTCATCCACCACCACGCTGTTTCCACGGAACAGAACGTTACCCTGGGCAATGCCCTTGGCCGCCTGCACCAGGTCTTTATCATCACGCCCGAAGACCACCAGCAGCTTCACGTACGGGTTATCCGGGTGGCTCATCATCTCAATGGTCGGCGCTTTTACGTCCGGGTGATCGCGCAGGAAGGCAGGACGTTTCGCGTTGGTCGCAAACACGATCGCGTTTCTGTCCGGCATTTTGTCGTACATCACCGGGAAGTTCTGCCCGCGCCAGCCGGAACGTGAACCAAACCACGATGCCACAATGGTGGCCGCCAGCTGCTCAGTGACGTCCGGAGACGCCGCAAACACCATTGGCAGCACTAACTGACGATTATCACGCGGATCAAAGAACGGAACCGGGAACGACGAGAGGTCGTTTTTCAGCGCCAGCGACTGGTAGGTCATCTGCAGCGAAGAGTTGCGTCCTACGTCTACCCACAGGGTATTGCTGGCAGGGTTCTCACAGACGTCACGGTAGTGACCGACAAACTCCAGACGTATGCGGTTAAAATCGGTGATGAAAAGGGGGTTAATTGGCACCTGGGCCTGTGTTTTCTTACCCAGTTGCTCTTTCGTGACGGGCAGGACGTCCATCAGCTCATCATTCAGATAAACCTTCAGCTGAGACTGTACCGGCAACAGCGACGGTGATGGCGTGTATTCAAGGTTCAGCATGGCGTGAGAGACAACCTCATCGCTGCGCATACCGAACTCAATGCCGCCGTTAGGGTTAATACCGCGCAGCACCATGCTGCCCGGCGGCGGCGCAATCTGCGCAAAGCTCAGCTTCACGTCCCGTGACGGGGCATCTTCCGCGACAATAGGCGCGTTTGCTCCCTGTACGCCCGGCATCACCTGACCGACGACATTGCTGTCTGCCGGCAGGGTGTTGCCGTCCGTAGGCTGGTTCGGAATGACGTTTTCCGTTTGACCGGGTGCCGCGGTGATAACCGGATCGGTCGCCTGGGCGACCACAGGTACCGTCGGAGCAGGCGTTGCCGCTGCGTTATCGGGTGCTGCGTTAGCCATCGTTGTGGGGAGCGCACTTACCCCCATTGCCACTGCACATAACCAGGAAAGTTTAGTTTTCATCGCGTTATCATCATTGTTGAGCCATAACCGGGTCCGCCTGCTTCGCCTCATCCCGCTCGGGACGACGAGGAACGAACGATACGATCCAGGAAACCAGCGAAGTAAGGGACCGGAAAATTAATTTCACCGACGACGGGGCAAATTCTGCAAGGTGACGATAGCCACGGAACCCCAGCTTCAGAATATCCAGCAGGCTTTCCAGAGGTTTATCTTCCGGGAAGCTGTCCTGCCAGAGAGCCCACGTGTCCGCGCGGGCAAACGTACACTGCACAAAATCAATATGTTGCTTTTTCGTCAGCGGCATCAGCTGCA
Organism: Enterobacter sp. SORGH_AS_0287; assembly: GCF_031453695.1. NCBI lineage: Bacteria > Pseudomonadati > Pseudomonadota > Gammaproteobacteria > Enterobacterales > Enterobacteriaceae > Enterobacter > Enterobacter sp. SORGH_AS_0287. Next base: position 3,805,796 of record NZ_JAVIZW010000001.1, on the reverse strand, counting down.
GACCGACTTCATTACCGGCTACACGCACCACCTGCGTCGGGAAGACGTACTCCTGCTGGCCGCGCTTCAGCAGCAGGTTAACCTTCTGCCCTTCCAGCACCTTCGCCTGACCGTTGATTTTTATCCCCAGACCACCGTCTGAGAAGTCGTGCACGGTACAGGAGAAGAGGTGACCATCTTCACGGGCGATTGCCGCAGGCATGCAGATTTCCACGCGATGCGCACGGCGGACCTGTTTGCTCTCCACCGACACCGCAACCGCGCCGCCGAGGATAATCAGGTTGTAGAACACCCATGCCATACTCACGAACACGGTCAGGATCTCGTTTTCCGGGCCGTAGAAGTAGCGCCAGATACCGGCAATCACGCCCACGATATTCAGCAACACCAGGAAGATGTACGGCCGGGAGATGACCCAGTCGACATACTCCTCTTCCACCAGACCGCCCTTCGCGGTGACGTTGAATTTACCTTTGTGCGGGTTGATCAGTGCCACCATCGTCGGCGGCGCGATGTACCAGGCCAGCACCGTTTCGTAGATTTCACTCCAGAACGAATGGCGGTATTTACCCTGAATCTTCGAGTTCGTCAGGCTCGCGTGAATCATGTGCGGCAGAACGAACAGCGCAATCATCAGCGCAGGCGCGTAGATGATATAGGCGTGAAGAAGCAGGAACGCCAGCGGCGCGGTCAGGAAGATGAGGCGCGGGATACCGGACAGGAAGTGGAACATGGCGTTGACGTAGCACAGACGCTGCGCGAGTTTCAGCCCTTTCCCAATCAGGGGGTTATCGAGACGGAAAATCTGCACCATGCCGCGCGCCCAGCGAATACGCTGGCCGATGTGCGCCGAGAGAGATTCCGTTGCCAGACCCGCGGCCTGCGGAATACGCATATACGCGGAGGTGTAGCCCCGACGGTGCAGGCGCAGCGAGGTATGCGCATCTTCGGTGACCGTTTCGACGGCAATGCCACCGATCTCATCCAGCGGTTTACGACGAATAACCGCACAGGAACCGCAGAAGAAGGTCGCATCCCACATGTCGTTCCCGTCCTGCACCAGGCCATAGAACAGCGTGCCTTCGTTAGGGGTTTTACGGAAACGGCCAAGGTTACGTTCAAACGGATCCGGCGAGAAGAAGTGGTGCGGCGTCTGCATCATCGCCAGCTCTTTCTCCTTCAGGAACCAGCCCATCGTCATCTGCAGGAACGAGCGCGTCGGCACGTGGTCGCAGTCAAAGATTGAGACAAACTCACCTTTGGCATATTTGAGGGCGTTGTTGATGTTCCCGGCCTTGGCGTGTTCATGCGTGGTACGGGCGATGTACTCGACACCCACCTCTTCCGCGAACTGGCGGAACGCCGGGCGGCCGCCGTCATCCAGGACCCAGATTTTGAGTTTATCTTTCGGCCAGTCGATGCCCAGCGCGGCGTAAATCGTGTTTTTTACCACGCTCAGGTCTTCGTTGTAGGTCGGCACGAAGAGATCGACAGACGGCCATTGTGACGTGTCTTTTGGCAGCGGAACCGGCTGACGGTTGAGCGGCCAGATGACCTGGAAATACCCCAGCACCAGTACAACCCAGGCGTACGTTTCCGCAAACAGCAGAACCAGACCGCACACCAGGCTGACCGGGTCATCCCAGTTGAGCGTTGAGGTGTAACGCCACCAGATGTAGCGACAGGAGACGGTCAGTGACAGCACAATCAGCATCAGGGCGGAGAAGCGTCCCGGGATACGGCGCACCAGCAATGCCACGCCCCACAGCAGGATCAGGAAGGTGAACTGCGCCAGAGGGTTAAAGGGCTGCGTAATACAGACCAGGGCCAGAATGAGCGAGAAAACGACGATTACGCCGAGTATAAAACGCCGCAAGCCCGGGTGCAGATGCCCGAGCTCTTTATGGTTATCCAGATGGCTGGTCTTGTCACCCACGCGGTCAGGCAAACTGTCCAGCCACTGGTGATAGCGCTCACGTAAATGTTGCACGCGGGAGAAGCTGCGCCAGCGCGGCGCTTTGTGTTCTGAGCGGGACGACGTGGCCACCAGCCAGACAGCCTGAATGATATAACGCGCCGGATCCAAGGGTCGCGGGCGATCGGGATGAATATGCGGATATAACTCACTGTGCTGCGCACGAATGCGCTGCCAGCGCGGGTGTTCGAGAGGAATGAACGTCCAGGCCAGAATCATCCAGAAGCAGCCGAGCGCGGCGCTGAATGCCGAAGCTCCGTGCCGGCGAAAATGCCGGTAATGTTCGCTCAGACGCGAACTGACCGGCGGGATGAGTAACCAGCTGACGAGACGGCTCATACAGAACTCCCTGCAGGCTCTGCCCCTTTGGCAAAGTGCAGCAGACACCAGTTCGCCAGCGTCAGGATCTCTTCTGCCGCCAGGGAATCGCTGCGGTATTCACCGAGTGGCTGTTTGGAGGCCAGGCATTCCGCCATGCCCTCATCACGATGGATAACAATCGGCAGCAGACGGCGCTGGCTTTGCAGCCAAACCTGATACAGGTCGTCCTGGATCTGGCTGCCAATGCGTAAATCGTTAATCAGGATATGACCATTTTCAGGCAACCCTTGCTGATGCAGACGGATATGGCAATTCGCGTCGACGTTCACAATCGACAGCACGCGATCGCACTGCGCCATAAGCTGTCGGGTCAGCGTGCCGGCGCCGTGCGGCAGATCCAGAAGGATCCACTTATAATGGCCTTTTTCTTTCAGCTCCTGCAGCGCGACGGTGAACTGGGAAAACAGACGCTGATAGGCAGCTTCATTTTCACGCTCGGTAGTGGTCAATTGGCCAAAGGGCAGTAAATCAAGCTGCGAGGTATAACGCATACCCGCATCGCGCCAGTCTTTATCATCAAGCAGCGCGCGAGCCCAACCCTCTGTACGCGTAAAGTCGACATTAAACGACATGCGCAGCAAATTATCGGCACAGGCGTCAATCACCAATACCGATTCACCTAAAAGCTGTAATGACCACGCCAGCGCCGCGGTAACGGATGTTGTACCTACTCCACCACGGACGCCCTGTAATCCTAGTATGGCCATCAATGGCTCCCTTATTGTTGTTGGGCAAATTCAGCTAATAGCGGCCAACGTTTAATAGCCGCGGCCAACTGTTCCCGCTGGGAAATGTCGGTGTAATCTATTTCAGGTAATGAAAACGCCTGCGTCAGCGCCAGAAAGTCGTTCTGGAATGTGTAACCCAGGGTTGAGTCGACTGGGGTGCCGGGTTCGTTATTATCCATTCTATTCCATCCCTTTGAGTAAAATCGCACAATCAGAAGTAGCGAGGCTTCCTGCCCTATCAAATTTCATTTACATGCTAAATCTGATGTTCTTTAATTTCAATGTTAGGTTTATTTCTACGCTTTCGCTAGTAAACTGAGATACAGAGAAATTAAACGAAAAGAGGGACACCGTGGACTCCATATTTTCTATTGGCATCCAGTCATTATGGGACGAATTGAGCCACATGCCAGTCGGAGGAGTCTGGTGGATTAATACGGATCGTAATGAAGATGCTATCAGTCTGGTAAACAAGACAATTGCCGCTCAGGGCAAGGATTCCCGCGTGGCCGTCGTGAGCATGGGCGAAGAGCCAAAGAAAATTATCACCCTTGAAAACGATCGTGGTCCGCAGACGGTGCGATTATTTTCCATGCCTGCGGAGGCCGATAGTCTATACTTTTTGTCCCGCGACATTCAGTGCTCTATTGATCCGGATCACTATCTGGTGATTCTGAAATGCTCAAATAACGCCCTGCAAAATATCCCTGCTGAAAAACTACTGCCCTGGCTGGAAAAAATCAATAAATGGGCAAAATTTCAAAATTGCACGCTATTGATAGTCAATCCTGGCAGTAATAACGACAAACTGTTTTCCCTTTTAATGGGCGAATATCGCTCCCTGTTTGGTCTGGCGAGTCTTCGGAACCAGGCAGACAGCTATCTCTACGATATTGCATTCTGGTGTAATGAAAAAGGCGTAAGCGCCAGACAACAGCTCACCCTTAAACATATTGAGGGCGAATGGCATCTGGCGCAGCAGGAAGAAACCGTGGTGCAACCGCGCAGCGATGAAAAACGAATCCTGAGCCATATTGCCGTTTTAGAGGGGGCACCTGCGCTCTCGGAAAATTGGTCGTTGTTTGATTCTAACGAAGCGCTTTTTAATGAAGCTCGCACAACCCAGGCGGCAACCATTGTTTTTTCGCTCATGCAAAATAACCAGATTGAAACGCTGGCGCGACAGATCCATACCTTACGTCGCCAGCGCGGAAGCGCCTTAAAAATAGTAGTGCGCGAAAATAACACCAGCCTTCGCGCCACGGATGAGCGCCTGCTTCTGGGCTGCGGTGCCAATATGGTGATTCCGTGGAATGCGCCGTTATCACGCTGCCTGACGCTTCTCGAAAGTGTTCAGGGTCAGCAGTTCAACCGTCACGTACCGGAAGATATCTCCACCCTGCTCTCCATGACGCAGCCGATGAAGCTGCGCGGATACCAGAAATGGGATACCTTCTGCGACGCCGTCGGCAACATGATGAGCAACACGCTGCTTCCTGCAGACGGGAAAGGGGTGATGGTTGCCCTGCGCCCGGTACCGGGTATCCGCGTTGAACAGGCGCTCACGTTATGCCGTCCGAACCGCACAGGAGACATTATGACCATCGGCGACAACCGCCTGGTGCTGTTCTTGTCCTTTTGCCGGATAAACGATCTTGATACCGCCCTTAACCATATCTTCCCCCTGCCAACCGGGGATATTTTCTCGAACCGTATGATCTGGTTCGAAGATAATTCTATCAGTGCAGAGCTGGTGCAGATGCGCGCCCTCGAGCCTGAACAATGGGCGAAACCGCTCACCGTGAAGAGCGATGCCAAACCGATTCTCAACGCCCGACATGACGGACACGTCTGGCGGCGAATACCGGAACCCCTTCGCCTGTTAACTGAGAATGGGGAGAACGCACCATCATGAATATCAGCGATATCATTCAACTGGTCGTATTCTGTGCGCTGATCTTTTTCCCGCTTGGCTACTATGCACGCCATTCCATACGCCGTATCCGCGATACGGCCAGAGTGCTGTTTGTAAAACCTCGCTATGTAAAACCAGCCGGAACACTGACACGGGCATCACACGTCAAGGCAGACCGAAAACATGACTAATTCTACCTATACCGCTTCGTCACCATCGCCGCTCTGGCAATACTGGCGCGGCCTTTCCGGCTGGAACTTCTACTTTCTGGTGAAGTTTGGTCTGCTGTGGGCAGGCTATCTGAATTTCCATCCCCTGCTTAACCTGGTGTTTATGGCTTTCCTGCTGATGCCTTTGCCCAATATCAGGCTGCATCGCTTGCGTCACTGGATTGCTATCCCTGTCGGCTTTGCTCTGTTCTGGCATGACACCTGGCTGCCGGGACCGGACAGCATTATGAGTCAGGGTTCGCAGGTGGCAGGGTTTAGCGCCAGCTATGTCCTTGACCTGACCGAGCGCTTTATTAACTGGCAAATGATAGGTGCCGTCTTTGTGCTGCTGGTGGCCTGGCTGTTCCTGTCACAATGGATCCGCGTCACGGTATTTGTCGTCGCCATTATGATCTGGCTGAACGTGCTAACGCTTGCAGGTCCAGACTTCTCCCTGTGGCCCGCGGGTCAACCCACGACCACGGTGACCACTACTGGGGGAAGTGCAGCGGCAACCGTCACGACGGCAGGTGATACGCCTGTGGTCGGCGATATCCCGACGCAGACCGCACCGCCGACGTCCACTAACCTGAACGCCTGGCTCTCCAGCTTCTATACCGCGGAAGATAAACGTCAGACCAAATTCCCGGAAGCCCTGCCGGCGGATGCTCAGCCGTTTGAGCTGCTGGTGATCAACATCTGTTCCCTCTCCTGGGCTGACGTCGATGCCGCGGGTTTGATGTCTCACCCGCTGTGGTCCCATTTCGATATCCAGTTTAAAGACTTTAACTCTGCCACTTCGTACAGCGGCCCGGCGGCAATTCGCCTGCTTCGCGCAAGCTGCGGTCAGACATCGCATAAGAACCTGTATCAACCCGCCGGCAACCAGTGTTATCTGTTCGATAACCTATCAAAACTGGGCTTCACGCAGCATCTGATGCTGGGACATAACGGCCAGTTCGGTAACTTCCTGAAAGAGGTGCGCGAACAGGGTGGTATGCAGGCACAGCTGATGGATCAAACCGGACTGCCGGTCACTCTGCTGGGCTTTGACGGTTCACCTGTTTATGACGATACCGCCGTGCTGCAACGCTGGCTGAAGACCATCGAAAAAGACAGTAATCCGCGCAGTGCAACGTTCTACAACACGCTGCCGCTTCACGATGGTAACCACTTCCCTGGCGTGAGCAAAACGGCCGATTATAAAGTTCGTGCGCAGAAATTCTTCGATGAACTGGACGCGTTCTTTACGGAGCTGGATAAATCGGGCCGTAAAGTGATGGTGGTTGTGGTACCTGAACACGGCGCCGCGCTGAAAGGCGACAGAATGCAGGTGTCAGGTCTGCGTGATATCCCTAGCCCGTCTATTACCAACGTACCGGCAGGCATTAAATTCTTTGGTATGAAGGCACCTCATCAGGGCGCACCGATTGAGATCGCTCAGCCAACCAGCTATCTGGCCATTTCAGAACTGGTTGCCCGCGCGGTTGACGGCAAACTGTTTGTGGAAGACAGCGTGAACTGGGATCAGCTCACCAGTAACCTGCCGCAAACTGCCGAAGTCTCTGAGAACGCGAACGCGGTCGTGATTCAGTATCAGAACAAACCGTACGTTCGACTGAACGGTGGAGACTGGGTACCTTATCCGCAGTAAACCGCATTTCCCTCTCCCCCAGGGGAGAGGGCTCACCCGTTCCGTTATGGCTGTTCAGCAAGCCATACAAGCATTTTCAGGCTTGCGGAGTAGTAATCATCCTTTGCAGTGATCTCGGGTTCTCCGGATGGCTGTCCCATCGTTAAATCACGTACCGCCAGCAGCCCCCCTTCCATCATGTAAGGCGCATATTCATTGGTCGTCACGTTTACCCATGCGGGAGTTTGTTCGCGGGGGAACTGACCGAACCAGGCTCGCCACGGCGTTAACAGCGGGCTCTTCTTATCAGACCAGGCCAGGTAAAGTGGAATGCGGATCGCGTCGTAGCTCATCCGTGGCGGCCAGGCTTTGGCCGGGGACAGCGTGCCCGTAGAGCCCAGTGAGACCCAGTCCGTGGGAAGTCTGGCTTTACCCGATCCCATTTTTGCCAGCAAGCGATGGCCATCCTGAATCAACTTGCCCCAGACCGGCGAATGGCTGCGGCTGGCAAAGGCCTGCCAGGCCGGGAAGACGAAATAAGAGGGGTTAAGCACGATCTCACCGTCGAGGGTAAACCCCTGGACGCCGGGCAGCATCACGCGGTAACCCGCATAACGGGTCACGGTGTGGCTAATGAGTGCTTTCGTTATCGCATCCGATGCGGCGCTGTACTGTTTGTCATGCCAGCGCGTATCCGCTTTCAACAGCGCCCAGGCAATCAGGACATCGCCATCGGCGGCGTTATTTTTATCAGCAATCGGGTTGGACTCGGCAGGGTTATAACGCCAGTAAAACAGACCATTTTCTTTGTTCTTTAACGTACCGTCAGTCCATTTCCAGAGCTTATCGAACGTGGCTTTATCGTCGTTAGCCACCGCCATCAGCATGGCGAAGCCCTGGCCTTCAGTATGCGAAACATTGCCGTTGCCGGTATCGACAATCCGCCCTTCCGGCGTAAAGAAGCGTGCTTTGTAACTCTCCCAGGCCTGGCCCGCCTGAGAGAGGGGGGAGAACAGTAAACTCATCATGACGGCCAGAGCGGCGCATGCGGGTTTTCGCATAATGGGTTATTCCGCGCTGCGCAGTGAAATCTCACCGCCCACCCAGGGTTTGATCACGCCATCCTGCTCCAGGAGCAACGCGCCCTGTGCGTCGATGCCGCGGGAAATACCGTAGATCTCTTTATCACCAATCAGCAATTTCACCGGACGGTTAATAAAGTTATCCAGCTTTTCCCAACGGGACAGGAAGGATGCCAGCCCCTCTTGTTCAAAGAGCGAAAGCGAACTGCGTAATTCTTTAATCATACGCACGGCAAGGGTGTTGCGATCGATGGTGATCCCCGCTTCCTGCAGATTGGTCCACGCCTGATTCACCACGTCATTTTGTACATTGCGCATTACCATATTGAGGCCTGCACCAATGACAATTTGCGCCGCGTCGCCTGTTTTACCCGTTAATTCAACGAGAATACCGGCAAGTTTACGATCGTTCAGATAAAGATCGTTTGGCCATTTCACCCGCACCTCATCAGCGCCCAGATCGTGCAGCACTTCTGCCATCACAATCCCGATGACCAGACTCAGGCCAATAGCAGCAGCGGGACCCTGCTCCAGACGCCAGTACATGGAGAGATAGAGGTTGGCACCAAATGGCGAAAACCACTTGCGGCCTCGACGGCCACGCCCGGCCTGCTGGTACTCGGCTACACAGGCATCCCCGGAAGATAATTCGCTGAGTCGATCCATAAGGTACTGGTTGGTCGAATCGATCACCGGCAAGACCGCAACATTGCCGTGCTCTACCTGGCTGCGGATCAGCTCTTCATTCAGCAGCTGAATCGGCTCCGGCAGGCTGTAGCCTTTTCCGGGTACCGTAAAGACATCGACACCCCAGTCGCGGAGGGTCTGGATATGCTTGTTAATGGCGGCACGGCTCATGCCCAGGTGTTCACCCAGCTGCTCGCCGGAATGGAATTCACCGTCAGCAAGAATGCTTATCAGGGTTAAAGGGATAGTATTGTCCTTCACGCGATAACCTCCACGGCATTCACTTCACCCGTACGGCCAATGAAGCGGACCTCTGGCTCCAGCCAGACGTTAAATTTTTCGCCCACTTGCTGACGGACGTGATGGGCCAACTGGACAACATCCTCGCTGGTCGCATCGTTTTGGTTAATCAGCACCAGAGCCTGCTGGCGATGAACGGCCGCACCGCCCACGGAGGCACCTTTTAACTGGCATTGATCTATAAGCCAGCCCGCGGCCAGCTTCACGCTACCATCCGCCTGTGGGTAATGGGGTGCGGCAGGCCAACCTGCAAGAAACGCTTGGGCGTTTTCGCTGCTGATAACCGGGTTTTTGAAGAAGCTTCCCGCATTTCCATTCACTTTAGGATCAGGAAGTTTGGTCATGCGCATATGGCAAACCGAGTCAAAGACGTCACGGGCAGTCGCCGTTTCGGGATCGAGACGCGTTAAATCACCGTAGGTCAGCACCGGCTGCCAGTTTTTTGACAGACGCAGGCCTACGGCGACAATCACGTAGCGATCCTGATATTCATGCTTGAAAATACTGTCACGGTAGCCAAAACGGCACTGTTCAGCGGTTAAACGCTGAGCCGCGCCGGTCGACAGCTCAATACAATCTACGTATTCACAAACGTGTTTCAGTTCGATGCCATAGGCACCGATATTTTGAATGGGGGATGATCCGGCGCAGCCAGGGATAAGGGCAAGGTTTTCCAGTCCTGGCATCCCTTTGTCCAGGGTGTATTGCACCAGATGATGCCAGTTTTCACCGGCGCCAACGTGCAGATGCCAGCTATCGGCGCGCTCTTCCACATCAATTCCCATGATGCGGTTAACGATCACCGTTCCCGCAAAATCATCGAGAAACAGGACATTACTTCCTTCGCCCAGAATCAGTACAGGTTCGTCTTGTTCTGTTGCGCTTTGCCAGGCATCCAGCAGTTGCTGTGCAGTATCGGCACGTACAATTTTATTAGCATTACGTTGAATGCCAAAGGTATTCCAGGGCTTAAGGGAGTGATTCATAGACGCTATCCTGAGACAAAAACCGGGATAGTTTACCGTATATACGGGGGGATAGGTGATTAGTTTAGAGAAACGAGGAAGGGATAAAAACGCAAAAAGGCCATCCTTTCGGATGGCCTCTTCACTTATTTGATGCCTGGCAGTTCCCTACTCTCGCATGGGGAGACCCCACACTACCATCGGCGCTACGGCGTTTCACTTCTGAGTTCGGCATGGGGTCAGGTGGGACCACCGCGCTAAAGCCGCCAGGCAAATTCTGTAATCTGTATCAGCTGAAAATCGTCTCTCATCGCCAAAACATCTTCGGCGTTGTAAGGTTAAGCCTCACGGTTCATTAGTATCGGTTAGCTCAACGCATCGCTGCGCTTACACACCCGACCTATCAACGTCGTAGTCTTCAACGTTCCTTCAGGAGACTTAAAGTCTCAGGGAGAACTCATCTCGGGGCAAGTTTCGTGCTTAGATGCTTTCAGCACTTATCTCTTCCGCATTTAGCTACCGGGCAGTGCCATTGGCATGACAACCCGAACACCAGTGATGCGTCCACTCCGGTCCTCTCGTACTAGGAGCAGCCCCCCTCAATTCTCCAGCGCCCACGGCAGATAGGGACCGAACTGTCTCACGACGTTCTAAACCCAGCTCGCGTACCACTTTAAATGGCGAACAGCCATACCCTTGGGACCTACTTCAGCCCCAGGATGTGATGAGCCGACATCGAGGTGCCAAACACCGCCGTCGATATGAACTCTTGGGCGGTATCAGCCTGTTATCCCCGGAGTACCTTTTATCCGTTGAGCGATGGCCCTTCCATTCAGAACCACCGGATCACTATGACCTGCTTTCGCACCTGCTCGAGCCGTCACTCTCGCAGTCAAGCTAGCTTATGCCATTGCACTAACCTCCTGATGTCCGACCAGGATTAGCTAACCTTCGTGCTCCTCCGTTACTCTTTGGGAGGAGACCGCCCCAGTCAAACTACCCACCAGACACTGTCCGCAACCCGGATTACGGGTCTACGTTAGAACACCAGCCATTAAAGGGTGGTATTTCAAGGTTGGCTCCACGCAGACTGGCGTCCACGCTTCAAAGCCTCCCACCTATCCTACACATCAAGGACCAGTGTTCAGTGTCAAGCTATAGTAAAGGTTCACGGGGTCTTTCCGTCTTGCCGCGGGTACACTGCATCTTCACAGCGAGTTCAATTTCACTGAGTCTCGGGTGGAGACAGCCTGGCCATCATTACGCCATTCGTGCAGGTCGGAACTTACCCGACAAGGAATTTCGCTACCTTAGGACCGTTATAGTTACGGCCGCCGTTTACCGGGGCTTCGATCAAGAGCTTCGCGTTGCCGCTAACCCCATCAATTAACCTTCCGGCACCGGGCAGGCGTCACACCGTATACGTCCACTTTCGTGTTTGCACAGTGCTGTGTTTTTAATAAACAGTTGCAGCCAGCTGGTATCTTCGACTGATTTCAGCTCCATCCGCAGGGACTTCACCTACATATCAGCGTGCCTTCTCCCGAAGTTACGGCACCATTTTGCCTAGTTCCTTCACCCGAGTTCTCTCAAGCGCCTTGGTATTCTCTACCTGACCACCTGTGTCGGTTTGGGGTACGATTTGATGTTACCTGATGCTTAGAGGCTTTTCCTGGAAGCAGGGCATTTGTTACTTCAGCACCGTAGTGCCTCGTCATCACACCTCAGCGTTAATAAGGAACCGGATTTACCTGGAACCTCCGCCTACATGCTTAAACCGGGACAACCGTCGCCCGGCTAACATAGCCTTCTCCGTCCCCCCTTCGCAGTAACACCAAGTACAGGAATATTAACCTGTTTCCCATCGACTACGCCTTTCGGCCTCGCCTTAGGGGTCGACTCACCCTGCCCCGATTAACGTTGGACAGGAACCCTTGGTCTTCCGGCGAGCGGGCTTTTCACCCGCTTTATCGTTACTTATGTCAGCATTCGCACTTCTGATACCTCCAGCACCCCTCACAGGACACCTTCAACGGCTTACAGAACGCTCCCCTACCCAACAAACGCATAAGCGTCGCTGCCGCAGCTTCGGTGCATGGTTTAGCCCCGTTACATCTTCCGCGCAGGCCGACTCGACCAGTGAGCTATTACGCTTTCTTTAAATGATGGCTGCTTCTAAGCCAACATCCTGGCTGTCTGTGCCTTCCCACATCGTTTCCCACTTAACCATGACTTTGGGACCTTAGCTGGCGGTCTGGGTTGTTTCCCTCTTCACGACGGACGTTAGCACCCGCCGTGTGTCTCCCGTGATAACATTCTTCGGTATTCGTAGTTTGCATCGGGTTGGTAAGCCGGGATGGCCCCCTAGCCGAAACAGTGCTCTACCCCCGAAGATGAGTTCACGAGGCGCTACCTAAATAGCTTTCGGGGAGAACCAGCTATCTCCCGGTTTGATTGGCCTTTCACCCCCAGCCACAAGTCATCCGCTAATTTTTCAACATTAGTCGGTTCGGTCCTCCAGTTAGTGTTACCCAACCTTCAACCTGCCCATGGCTAGATCACCGGGTTTCGGGTCTATACCCTGCAACTTAACGCCCAGTTAAGACTCGGTTTCCCTTCGGCTCCCCTATACGGTTAACCTTGCTACAGAATATAAGTCGCTGACCCATTATACAAAAGGTACGCAGTCACCCCATAAAGAGGCTCCCACTGCTTGTACGTACACGGTTTCAGGTTCTTTTTCACTCCCCTCGCCGGGGTTCTTTTCGCCTTTCCCTCACGGTACTGGTTCACTATCGGTCAGTCAGGAGTATTTAGCCTTGGAGGATGGTCCCCCCATATTCAGACAGGATACCACGTGTCCCGCCCTACTCTTCGAGTTCACAGCCTGTGTGCTTTCGTGTACGGGACTTTCACCCTGTACCGTGCGACTTTCCAGACGCTTCCACTAACACACAAGCTGATTCAGACTCTGGGCTGCTCCCCGTTCGCTCGCCGCTACTGGGGGAATCTCGGTTGATTTCTTTTCCTCGGGGTACTTAGATGTTTCAGTTCCCCCGGTTCGCCTCGTTAACCTATGTATTCAGTTAACGATAGTGTGTCGGAACACACTGGGTTTCCCCATTCGGACATCGCCGGGTCAAAGGTTCATATCACCTCGCCGGCGCTTTTCGCAGATTAGCACGTCCTTCATCGCCTCTGACTGCCAGGGCATCCACCGTGTACGCTTAGTCGCTTAACCTCACAACCCGAAGATGTTTCTTTCGATTCATCACCGGCTTGCGAAAATTTGAGAGACTCGAACACACATTAACTGTGTGTCGTTTCAATTTTCAGCTTGATCCAGATTTTTAAAGAGCAAAACTTCGCAGTGCACCTTTTCAGGTTCACTCTGAAGTTTTCTTGTTTTCGCAGTAAAAGATGGTGGAGCTATGCGGGATCGAACCGCAGACCTCCTGCGTGCAAAGCAGGCGCTCTCCCAGCTGAGCTATAGCCCCATCGTATGACCAACCTCTTCAAATCTGCATGACAGATTTGGTAGGCCTGAGTGGACTTGAACCACCGACCTCACCCTTATCAGGGGTGCGCTCTAACCACCTGAGCTACAAGCCTGTAGAGGTTTTTTACTGCTGTTTTTCATCAGACAATCTGTGTGAGCACTACAAAGGCAGGTTCTTTAAGGTAAGGAGGTGATCCAACCGCAGGTTCCCCTACGGTTACCTTGTTACGACTTCACCCCAGTCATGAATCACAAAGTGGTAAGCGCCCTCCCGAAGGTTAAGCTACCTACTTCTTTTGCAACCCACTCCCATGGTGTGACGGGCGGTGTGTACAAGGCCCGGGAACGTATTCACCGTAGCATTCTGATCTACGATTACTAGCGATTCCGACTTCATGGAGTCGAGTTGCAGACTCCAATCCGGACTACGACGCACTTTATGAGGTCCGCTTGCTCTCGCGAGTTCGCTTCTCTTTGTATGCGCCATTGTAGCACGTGTGTAGCCCTACTCGTAAGGGCCATGATGACTTGACGTCATCCCCACCTTCCTCCAGTTTATCACTGGCAGTCTCCTTTGAGTTCCCGGCCGGACCGCTGGCAACAAAGGATAAGGGTTGCGCTCGTTGCGGGACTTAACCCAACATTTCACAACACGAGCTGACGACAGCCATGCAGCACCTGTCTCAGAGTTCCCGAAGGCACCAATCCATCTCTGGAAAGTTCTCTGGATGTCAAGAGTAGGTAAGGTTCTTCGCGTTGCATCGAATTAAACCACATGCTCCACCGCTTGTGCGGGCCCCCGTCAATTCATTTGAGTTTTAACCTTGCGGCCGTACTCCCCAGGCGGTCGACTTAACGCGTTAGCTCCGGAAGCCACGCCTCAAGGGCACAACCTCCAAGTCGACATCGTTTACGGCGTGGACTACCAGGGTATCTAATCCTGTTTGCTCCCCACGCTTTCGCACCTGAGCGTCAGTCTTTGTCCAGGGGGCCGCCTTCGCCACCGGTATTCCTCCAGATCTCTACGCATTTCACCGCTACACCTGGAATTCTACCCCCCTCTACAAGACTCTAGCCTGCCAGTTTCGAATGCAGTTCCCAGGTTGAGCCCGGGGATTTCACATCCGACTTGACAGACCGCCTGCGTGCGCTTTACGCCCAGTAATTCCGATTAACGCTTGCACCCTCCGTATTACCGCGGCTGCTGGCACGGAGTTAGCCGGTGCTTCTTCTGCGGGTAACGTCAATTGCTGCGGTTATTAACCACAACACCTTCCTCCCCGCTGAAAGTACTTTACAACCCGAAGGCCTTCTTCATACACGCGGCATGGCTGCATCAGGCTTGCGCCCATTGTGCAATATTCCCCACTGCTGCCTCCCGTAGGAGTCTGGACCGTGTCTCAGTTCCAGTGTGGCTGGTCATCCTCTCAGACCAGCTAGGGATCGTCGCCTAGGTGAGCCGTTACCCCACCTACTAGCTAATCCCATCTGGGCACATCTGATGGCAAGAGGCCCGAAGGTCCCCCTCTTTGGTCTTGCGACGTTATGCGGTATTAGCTACCGTTTCCAGTAGTTATCCCCCTCCATCAGGCAGTTTCCCAGACATTACTCACCCGTCCGCCACTCGTCACCCGAGAGCAAGCTCTCTGTGCTACCGTTCGACTTGCATGTGTTAGGCCTGCCGCCAGCGTTCAATCTGAGCCATGATCAAACTCTTCAATTTAAGTTTGATGCTCGTGAATTAAACTTCGTAATGAATTACGTATGTTCACTCAGAGACTTGGTATTCATTTAGTGTCCGAAGACATTAAGAATCCATGTCACTTTGAGTGCCCACACAGATTGTCTGATAAATTGTTAAAGAGCAGTTGCGACGCGGCCTACAGCTCACCGTCGCGAGGTCACGTATATTACGTTTTCCTCATTCAGAGTCAAGCATTTATTTTTGCTTTTCTCTGTTGGTGTTCATCTCTGAACCCCGCTAACCCGGCGGCGTGTATGCCGTTGTTCCGTGTCAGTGGAGGCGCATTATAGGGAGTTATTCTGAAGTGACAAGCACAAAATACAAAAAACTTTTCGTTCGCTCACTTTTCAAACTTCACGCCTATTTAAGCCGCGAATCGCCTGATAAATGTGCGATCTCCCGCGCAAAACTGGCGACCTGCGACCAGTCGGTATAAACCACCTCTTTGCGCGTATCGGTTTCGCCACCGGTCATCTTCATAATGAGGCGAATCATAAAGCGGTCATACCAGCGATAGCGCGGATAACGCAGCGCGCCGGCAAAGACGGCGCTGATGTCCGGCTGCCACGGAGAGCTCAACAGAAACTTGCGCGTATAGCTGTTGGTCTGCGGCGTACGTTTCTCAGGTTTACGCGCCACCAGATTGACCGAGTAAAAAGCCCCGGGCAGTTTATTGAGCACTGCCGTATGCTTTTTCACAAAACGATCCAGCGCCGGATGGAAATGCCCGTAACGAATAGACGCGCCAATAACCACACGGTCGTAATCCTGCCAGGCTATCTGCTCCGTGCGGTTCAGGTTCACCACATCAGAGTAAATCCCCAGCTCTTTTAATTCTGAAGCCAGATATGAGGCAATCTCACGCGTTTGCCCATCCCGCGTAGAGAAAAGAATAAGTGTTTTCACCGACGACTCCTTACTCGCGCCAGAATGTTGGGGTGAACAGCACCAGCAGCGTAAAGACCTCCAGACGACCAAACAGCATGTTGGCGATGAGGATCCATTTCGCGACCGGGTTCATACTGGCAAAGTTATCCGCCACAACCCCCAGGCCAGGCCCGAGGTTATTCAACGTTGCAACGACGGAAGCAAAGGCAGAGAAATCATCCACCCCCGTCGCGATAATCGCCAGCATACTGATGATGAAGACCAGCGCATAGGCCGAGAAGAACCCCCACACCGCTTCAAGAATACGTTCCGGCAGGGCACGGTTACCCAGTTTGATGCTGTAAACCGCGTTCGGGTGGACCAGACGTTTAAGTTCACGGTTCCCCTGCTTAAACAACAGCAGAATACGAATCACCTTCAGGCCACCGCCCGTCGACCCCGCACAACCCCCGATGAACGCAGAACACAGCAGCAGTACCGGCAGGAACAGCGGCCAGCGCGCAATACTGTCCGTTGTAAAACCGGCGGTGGTTGCCATCGACACCACCTGGAAGAATGCCTGATTTAACGTAGTCAACGCGGAGTTATAGACATCGTGGAACCACAACACCACGGTACAGATGATGACCAGCGTAAGCTGGACACCAATGAACATGCGAAACTCCGGGTCACGCCAGTACACCTTCAGGCTACGCCCGCTGAGTAAGGAGAAGTGCAGACCGTAGTTACAGCCGGAAATCAGCAGGAAGATGGCAATGATCGTGTTAATGGTGGGGCTGTCGAAGTAACCCACGCTGGCATCGTGGGTCGAGAACCCGCCGATGGCGATCGTCGCAAAGCTGTGCCCGATAGCGTCGAATGCAGGCATCCCGGCAAACCATAACGCTAACGCACAGGCGACCGTCAGTAAGACATAGATAAGCCACAGGGTTTTCGCCGTCTCGGCTATGCGCGGGCGCATCTTGTTATCTTTCAGTGGGCCCGGCATTTCCGCACGGTAAAGCTGCATCCCCCCGACACCGAGAATAGGCAGGATGGCCACTGCCAGGACGATGATCCCCATCCCCCCGAACCATTGCAGCATCTGGCGATAAAAGAGAATGGCATGCGGTAAGGAATCCAGCCCGACCAGCGTGGTCGCCCCGGTTGTCGTTAAACCCGAAAACGATTCAAAGAACGCATCCGTGACGGTCAGATTAGGCTGTTCAGAGAAGATAAAGGGTAGCGCACCCACGCTTCCCAGTACTGTCCAGAACAGAACAACAATCAGAAACCCTTCGCGAGATTTCAGCTCACCCTTTTGACGACGGTTAGGCCACCAGAGCAGTGAGCCAATCGCCAGCGCGACAAAGAAGGTCTGGGTAAATGCCCGCCCCGCGCCGTCCCGGTAGATAAGCGCTACCAGTCCTGGGAGAATCATCGTCCCGGAAAAAAGTATGACCAGCAGTCCAACGATTCGGGTAATGGCACGAAAATGCATCTCTGCCGCTTCCTTTGGTATTCAAAAAAGTGAGGTGGGGATTATTCTTCAATCGGCAGCAATTGCAACGAACCGCGACTAAAATCCGCCAGCTTTGCTGAAAAAGCAGCCAGTTCCGCCTGCGGAAGCGCCACGCGCAGTTGCACCATTGCCTGATAGTCACTGTGCGCGATGACGCCGTTAAACTGCTTTAGCAATGCCTCAATGCCGGATAACTGGCCGTAATCGCACAGTAAAGTATATTCGGTGAGCGGCGTTTTGCGGGTGGTAATCAGCATATTCAGTGCCTGCTGAACCCCACCGCCATACGCTTTAACCAGTCCACCCGTGCCTAATAAAATACCGCCGTAGTAGCGAACGACCACGGCGGTGATTTCACCCACGCCGCTGCCCATCAACTGGGAGAGCATGGGTTTACCGGCTGTGCCTGCCGGTTCACCGTCATCGGAAAACCCCAGCTGTTGTGAATCGTTCGGCGGCCCTGCCACCCACGCCACGCAATGGTGACGTGCGTCAGGGTGCTGCGCGCGAACGGACTCAACAAACGCTTTTGCCGCCTCAACGCCGTCGGTATGTGCCAGCAGCGTAATGAATCGACTCTTCTTAATTTCCTCAACAAAGGTGACCGGTTCAGCCGGTATCAGCCAGCTATCCATCAGGCCAGCTTCAGGTCTCGCGTCATATTCTCAATACCGTTTTCGTGGATCACCACGTTGTCTTCGATACGAATACCGCCAAACGGTTTCAGCGCTTCAATTTTGTCCCAGTTGAAGTGCTTGCTGAACGGGCCTTCACGCCATGGCGCTAACAGCGATTCGATAAAGTAGATACCCGGCTCGATGGTCAGCACCATACGCGGCTCAAGAATACGCGTGCAGCGCAGGTAAGGATATTTAGACGGCGCGGCCAGGTGCGTACCGGTATCGTCCTGCATAAAACCGGCAACATCATGAACCTGCAGACCCAGCGGGTGACCAATACCGTGCGGCATGAACGGCCCGGTCAGATCGTTTTCCACCATCGCCTCTTCGCTCATGTCTTTCACGATCTGGTGCTTACGCAGCAGTTTAGCGATGCGCTGATGGAACTGGATGTGGTAATCCACATAGCTGGTTCCCGCTTTCATGGTGCCAATAAGCGCCAGTTGCTCATCGTTAACGTCTTTAATCAACTGTGCAAAATCGGTATCCGCATTTGCCGCCCAGGTGCGGGTCAGGTCGGCCGCATAGCCGTTGTACTCTGCCCCGGCGTCCAACAGGAAGCTGCGCATCTCGGATGGCACCTGGTGATCGAGCCTGGTGTAGTGCAGAACGGACGCATGCTCATTCAGCGCGACGATGTTGCTGTAAGGGACATCAGTGTCACGGTGGCCGGTGGCGGTCAGATACGCCTGGTTAATATCGAACTCGCTCATGCCAGACTGGAACGCTTCATGGGCGGCTCGGTGACCGTTTACCGCCGTTTTTTGCGCTTCACGCATGCAGTAAAGTTCGTAGTCGGTCTTATAAGCGCGATAGTAGTGCAGATAATCCAGAACCCCTTTCGGATTGAGTTTATCCGCCGGAATATCCAGACCGAGCGCACGCTCGGGAACCGGGCCAATATAAGCAATATTGCCGCGCCCGGCTGGCAGGAGGCTGCCAATGCCATCGGCTTTTGGTAAAGCGATAACGTCCACTTCTTCCGTCCAGAAGCTGGTCGGCAGCGGCTCAACGTTGTGCCAGTAATCGACAGGCAGATAGAACCACAGTTTCGGCTTGTTCACCCCGTCCACCAGCAACCAGCAATTTGGGACCTGCGTGACCGGCACCCAGGCTTTGAACTGCGGGTTGACCTTAAACGGATACGCATGGTCATCCAGGAAGGTGTTAATCAGCTCTCCGGAGTGGATTAACAGCGCATCCAGCTTAAAGCGCGCCAGTACATCACGGGTACGTTCCTGTAGGGTAACGATATGATTTTTATAAAGCGAAGCCAGTGAGTCCATCTTTCTTCCTTTCATTTTTCTGAGCTCAAGTCATCGCATCTTAGCACACCTGACTCCGACTGCGTGATTTCCACCGACCGTGATCAATGCAGCAATTTCTTAATGAGAAATTTGCATTTTATTAACATAAATCCCACACTCCGTCTCATCTGGTATGACCAGATCCACTTGCTGGATTCAGGAGACTGACATGCTCTACAAAGGCGACACCCTGTACCTCAACTGGCTGGAAGATGGCATTGCCGAACTGGTGTTCGATGCCCCCGGCTCAGTCAACAAGCTTGATACCGCGACGGTGGCCAGTCTTGGCCAGGCGCTGGATGTGCTTGAAAAACAATCTGAATTAAAAGGGCTGCTGCTGCGCTCAAACAAAGCGGCTTTTATTGTCGGTGCAGATATCACCGAATTCCTTTCACTGTTCCAGGTCCCGGAAGAACAGCTGAGCCAGTGGCTGCACTTTGCCAACAGCGTCTTTAATCGTCTGGAAGATCTGCCTGTTCCGACAGTCTCCGCCGTTAACGGCTACGCGCTGGGCGGCGGCTGCGAGTGCGTGCTGGCAACCGACTATCGTCTGGCCACGCCAGACCTGCGCATCGGCCTGCCGGAAACAAAACTGGGCATCATGCCAGGCTTTGGCGGTTCCGTACGTATGCCACGCATGCTGGGTGCCGATAGCGCCCTGGAGATCATCGCCGCCGGTAAAGATGTCGGGGCGGAACAGGCACAGAAAATAGGCCTGGTGGACGGTCTGGTTAAACCAGAAAAACTGATTGAAGGCTCCCTCGCCATTCTGCACCAGGCCATTAATGGTGACCTCGACTGGAAAGCCAAACGTCAGCCGAAGCTGGAACCGTTGAAACTCAGCAAAATTGAAGCCGCCATGAGCTTCACCATCGCCAAAGGGATGGTGATGCAGACGGCAGGCAAACACTACCCCGCGCCCATTACCGCCGTTAAAACGATTGAAGCCGCAGCCCGCTTTGGCCGTGATGAAGCGCTGAAACTGGAAAACCAAAGCTTTGTTCCGCTGGCGCACACTAATGAAGCTCGCGCACTGGTGGGCATCTTCCTGAACGATCAATTCGTGAAAGGTAAGGCGAAACAGCTGACCAAAAATGTTGAGACGCCAAAACAGGCGGCGGTACTCGGTGCAGGCATTATGGGCGGCGGTATCGCTTATCAGTCGGCCTGGAAAGGCGTGCCTGTGGTGATGAAAGACATCAGCGAGAAATCCCTGACGCTGGGCATGACCGAAGCGGCCAAGCTGCTGAATAAACAGCTGGAACGCGGCAAAATTGACGGTCTGAAACTCTCAGGGGTGATCTCGACAATCCACCCGACCCTGGACTATAGCGGTTTCGACCGTGTGGATGTGGTCGTTGAAGCGGTCGTTGAGAACCCGAAAGTCAAAAAAGCGGTGCTGGCGGAAACCGAAGAGAAGGTTCGTCCTGATACCGTACTGGCCTCAAACACCTCCACCATCCCGATTAGCGAACTGGCAGGCGTTCTGAAGCGCCCGGAAAACTTCTGCGGTATGCACTTCTTTAACCCGGTGCACCGTATGCCGCTTGTCGAAGTGATCCGTGGGGAAAAAACTTCTGACGAAACGATCGCCAAAGTCGTGGCATGGGCCAGCAAAATGGGCAAAACCCCAATCGTGGTCAACGACTGTCCGGGCTTCTTCGTCAACCGCGTGCTGTTCCCGTACTTCGCCGGTTTCAGCCAACTCCTGCGCGACGGTGCGGATTTCCGCAAAGTCGACAAAGTGATGGAAAAACAGTTCGGCTGGCCGATGGGTCCGGCGTATCTGCTGGATGTGGTCGGCATTGACACCGCACACCACGCCCAGGCGGTGATGGCGGCAGGCTTCCCGCAGCGCATGCAGAAAGATTACCGCGACGCGATTGACGCCCTGTTTGACGCCAGCCGCTTTGGTCAGAAAAACGGCCTGGGCTTCTGGCGCTATAAAGAAGACAGCAAAGGTAAACCGAAGAAAGAAGAAGACGCGGCGGTGGATGGCCTGCTGGTCGATGTCAGCCAGCCGAAACGTGACTTCACCGACGATGAAATCATCGCCCGAATGATGATTCCAATGATCAACGAAGTGGTGCGTTGCCTGGAAGAAGGCATTATCGCCAGCCCGGCAGAAGCGGATATGGCGCTGGTGTATGGCCTCGGCTTCCCTCCGTTCCACGGCGGCGCGTTCCGCTGGCTGGATACGCTCGGCAGCGCCCGTTATCTCGATATGGCTCAGCAGTACCAGCACCTCGGCCCGCTGTATGACGTGCCGGAAGGTCTGCGTAACAAAGCGCGCCATAACGAACCCTATTACCCAGCAGTTGAGCCAGCCCGTCCGGTTGGCGAGCTGAAAACGGCTTAAGGAGTCACAATGGAAAAGGTTGTCATTGTTGATGCGATTCGCACCCCGATGGGCCGTTCAAAAGGCGGTGCATTCCGTAATGTGCGCGCGGAAGACCTCTCCGCGCACCTGATGCGTAGCCTGCTGGCGCGTAACCCGGCACTGGATCCCGCTGCGCTCGACGATATTTACTGGGGCTGTGTACAGCAAACCCTCGAACAGGGCTTTAACATCGCCCGTAACGCTTCGCTGCTGGCGGAGATCCCGCATTCAGTTCCGGCGGTGACCGTTAACCGTCTGTGTGGTTCGTCAATGCAGGCGCTGCACGACGCGGCACGCATGATCATGACCGGTGATGCGCAGGCCTGTCTGGTCGGCGGCGTGGAGCACATGGGCCACGTGCCGATGAGCCACGGGGTTGATTTCCACCCGGGTATGAGCCGTAACGTGGCGAAAGCGGCGGGAATGATGGGCCTGACCGCTGAGATGCTTTCCCGCCTCCACGGCATCAGCCGCGAAATGCAGGATACCTTTGCCGCGCGCTCCCACGCACGCGCCTGGGCCGCAACGCAATCCGGCGCATTTAAGCATGAGATCATCCCAACCGGTGGTCACGATGCTGACGGCGTTTTGAAGCAGTTCAGCTACGATGAAGTGATTCGCCCGGAAACCACTGTAGAAACCCTTTCTACGCTGCGCCCGGCGTTTGACCCGGTCACCGGTACGGTAACGGCAGGCACCTCGTCTGCCCTATCTGACGGGGCCGCCGCGATGCTGGTGATGAGTGAAAGCCGTGCCCGCGAGTTAGGCCTGACGCCTCGCGCCCGGGTGCGTTCGATGGCGGTGGTGGGTTGCGATCCGTCCATTATGGGTTACGGTCCGGTGCCGGCCTCGAAGCTGGCGCTGAAAAAAGCAGGCTTAACCACCAGTGATATCGATCTGTTTGAGATGAACGAAGCCTTTGCCGCGCAGATCCTGCCGTGCATCAAAGATCTGGGCCTGATGGATCAGATAGACGACAAGATTAACCTCAATGGCGGCGCGATCGCCCTCGGTCACCCGCTGGGTTGTTCCGGGGCACGCATCAGCACCACGCTGATTAACCTGATGGAACGCAAAGACGCTCAGTTTGGTCTGGCGACGATGTGTATCGGGCTGGGTCAGGGTATCGCGACGGTATTTGAGCGAGTGTAACTCTTCGAGGGGTTCTTACAGCCAGTGTCGCCAGAACACGGCGGCACGCGAGCGGCGCCCGATGCGCTTACGGAAGTAAGGGATTCGGGTGAGCACGCGCAGCCAACGCAGTTATGGCGCCAGTGGCGAAGAGATAAAGTTTAGTTGCCGTTCTTCCCGCCTGTCAGGGGCGGGTTTTTTATTTAAATGAACGCGAACGCATCGCCGAAGAGACGGTCTTCACGCGCGTCACGTTCGTTGCAGAACAGGTCACGGGCAATTTTCGCCATCTCAAAACGGCCAGCAATATAGATATCATGTCCCGCCAGCGTGCCGTGATCCTGCAGCACCGCCGTCAGTACCGTACCGCTGCGCCCACGCCAGCCCTCTTCTGGCTGCTCCACCACCGGCTCAATGCGCAGGTGTGGATGATTGACGCTTAATGCTTCCAGTTCAGACAGGTCGTAGAGATGTTTCTCTTCGCGGCCGCCCCAGTAGATGGTGATATCGCGATCCGGGTTACGCGCCAGGGCCGTCAGCAGGATAGAGCGCACGTAAGAGAAACCCGTTCCCCCCGCAATCAGGATCAGCGGACGGTCTTCATCTTCACGCAGCCAGGCATCACCGTGAGGAATATCCACCACGATTTCACGTTCTTTCAGAATGCGGTCCATGACGGCCATCGCATACAGGTTAAGCTCAGACGCACCAATATGAAGCTCAATAAATTCCTGCTCTGCTGGCGTAGAAGCCATAGAGAAGGGACGCTTATCACGCTCATCCATCACGACCATCAAGTACTGACCGGCGCGGAAAGAGAATGCCGCTTCAGGTACTAAACGGACGCGATATACGGTGTCGGTGATAGCATCTACCGAGGTCACTTTACAGCTTAAGGTTGTCATTCGCTCTCTCTGTCGTGAAGTCTATAGGGCTTAACGGCCTGTTTCAGGTTTACCGTTATTCATTATGGCCAGTTCATCCCAGATCGCGTCAATGCGCGCGGTCACGGCAGGATCTTTTTTGATCGGTCGACCCCATTCACGCTCGGTTTCGCCGGGCCATTTGTTTGTGGCATCCAGTCCCA
Source organism: Enterobacter sp. SORGH_AS_0287 (assembly GCF_031453695.1). NCBI lineage: Bacteria > Pseudomonadati > Pseudomonadota > Gammaproteobacteria > Enterobacterales > Enterobacteriaceae > Enterobacter > Enterobacter sp. SORGH_AS_0287. Next base: position 3,781,704 of record NZ_JAVIZW010000001.1, on the reverse strand, counting down.
TTTTTGAGCCAAGGCCGGAGACCGGCGAGGCAAAATCCAGATAATCTATCGGCGTGTTTTCGACTAACACCGTATCCCGCGCCGGATCCATTCGCGTAGTAATGGCCCAGATAACGTCATTCCAGTCGCGGGCGTTAACATCATCATCGCAGACAATAACAAATTTGGTATACATAAACTGGCGCAGGAAAGACCATACGCCCATCATCACGCGTTTAGCGTGACCAGGATATTGCTTCTTCATCGTCACCACTGCAAGGCGATACGAACACCCTTCCGGCGGCAGGTAAAAATCAACAATTTCCGGGAACTGCTTTTGCAGGATCGGCACAAACACTTCGTTCAGCGCCACTCCCAGTACCGCCGGTTCATCCGGTGGACGTCCGGTATAGGTGGAGTGGTAAATCGCATCTTCACGCTGGGTGATGTGCGTGACGGTAAACACCGGGAAGTTATCAACTTCGTTGTAATAGCCGGTGTGGTCACCGTATGGCCCTTCCGGTGCCATTTCGCCCTGCTCAAGGTAACCTTCCAGAACGATCTCCGCGCTGGCAGGAACTTCAAGGTCATTAGAAATACACTTCACGACTTCGGTTTTGGTTCCGCGCAGCAGGCCTGCAAAGGCATATTCGGACAGCGTATCCGGCACTGGCGTTACCGCCCCCAGAATCGTGGCCGGATCGGCGCCTAACGCAACGGAAACCGGGAAACGCTCGCCCGGGTGTTCAGCACACCACTCCTGGAAATCCAGGGCGCCGCCACGATGTGACAACCAGCGCATGATGAGCTTATTCTTGCCAATCAGCTGCTGGCGGTAAATACCCAGATTTTGTCGCTCTTTGTGCGGACCACGAGTGACGGTGAGCCCCCAGGTGATAAGCGGCGCAGCATCTTCAGGCCAGCATTGCATGACAGGAATTTTTGTCAGATCCACCGCATCGCCTTCCAGCACTTTCTGCTGACACGGTGCGCCGCGCAGACGTTTGGTTGGCATGTTAAGCACCTGCTTAAACTGCGGCAGTTTATCGAACAGATCGCGGAAACCTTTCGGTGGCTCTGGCTCTTTCAGAAACGCCAGCAGTTTACCCACTTCGCGCAGCGCCGTGACGTCCTCCTGTCCCATCCCCAACGCCACACGGCGCGGTGTGCCAAACAGGTTGCACAGCACCGGCATCGAATACCCTTTTGGGTTTTCAAACAGTAAAGCGGGGCCACCGGCACGCAGGGTGCGGTCAGCAATTTCTGTCATTTCCAGATAAGGATCAACAGGAAGTGTAATGCGTTTGAGTTCGCCCTGCTTTTCCAGCAGCGTCAGGAAGTCGCGGAGATCGTGGTATTTCATGCAGTTAGTCATGGCCTCTCTGTAAGCGCTTCATTATACGGCGTAAGCCTGCTTGATGCTGTAATTTTGTTAAATTAGCGTGAACTTATGCATTCTGTTCCCTTTTCCCCCATTATAATCAACTTAGCGATCCCGCCAGGGTTTTGATATGCTTGCGCCCCGAACTAAGGGAAAGAGTGATTATGCAGGCCTGGTATTTACTGTATTGCAAACGCGGGCAACTTCAGCGCGCGCAGGAACATCTTGAACGTCAGTCTGTAAATTGCCTGACACCCGTGATCACGCTTGAAAAAATGCAGCGCGGGAAGCGCACGACCGTTAGTGAGCCATTATTCCCGAACTATCTGTTCGTTGAGTTCGACCCGGAAGTGATTCACACCACGACCATCAGCGCCACACGCGGTGTCAGCCACTTTGTGCGTTTTGGCGCTCACCCGGCCACGGTCCCGTCAACGGTGATTCATCAGCTTTCGGTGTACCAGCAACCTGAAGGCATCACCGATCCGGAAACCCCCTACGCAGGCGACAGCGTCGTCATCACTGAAGGGGCTTTCGAGGGCTTACAGGCGATTTTCGCCGAGCCTGACGGTGAAGCACGCTCCATGCTGTTGCTCAACCTGCTGAATAAGCAGGTATTGCAGAGCGTGAAAAACACCGACTTCCGCAAAGTTTAAACGTCTATCCCGAACAGGCGACGCACGTTGTCATCCGTCTGTGCGCACAGCCAGTGCGGGTCTTCTCCGCGCCAGCGCGCTACGCTCTCAAGAATATGCCCCAGATAGGCCGGTTCGTTACGTCGAGAAGCCGGTTTGGGTTGCATATCTCGCGGCAGCAGATAAGGTGCGTCGGTTTCAACAAGCAAGCGGTCCGCCGGGATCACCGGCAACAGCTCGCGAAGCTCAAGCCCGCGACGTTCATCGCAAACCCAACCGGTAATGCCCAGATATAACCCGCGTTCCAGACAATCCAGCGCCTCCTGCCGTGAACCGGTAAAGCAGTGCAGTACCGCCCCGGGCAGTTTATCGAGCCAGGGTTCCAGTAAGGCGAGGAAGCGCTCATGCGCGTCACGGCAGTGCATAAACACAGGCATTCCAAGCTCTGCTGCCAGGGCGAGCTGGGCGGTGAAGGCATTTTCCTGTTCGGCTGGCGTGGAAAAGTTACGGTTGAAATCGAGACCACATTCGCCAATGGCCACGACTTCAGTGGTTTTCGCCAGCCTGTGTATGATTTCAGCGCTCTGCGGCGTCCACTGGCTGCTGTCATGAGGATGCACGCCAGCGGTTGACCAGCAGCGATCATAGCGTTGAGCAAGCTGCTGCGCCTGCTCGCTTTCATGCAGGTTGGTTCCCGTCAGGAGCAGCCCTTTCACCCCGGCGGCAAAAGCACGCGCGACGACCTCATCGCAGTCTTTCGCAAACTGCGAGCTGGTCAGGTTGAGTCCGATATCAAACATGCGATTCCCCATAGCACAACCGCCCTGACGGGCGGCTGGTTTTACTCTTCAGTGGTCTTTTCCGACGTATCGTCTTCGTCATCCGACCGACGCCCTTTTCCCACGTAGAAACGCGAGAAGAATACGCCGACTTCAAACAGACAATACATCGGTATTGCCAGCAGTGTTTGTGAGAAGACGTCAGGTGGTGTGAGCAGCATGCCAACCACAAACGCGCCGACCAGGATATACGGGCGCTTCTTACGCAGGTCATCAGGGGTCGTCACTCCTACCCAGCAAAGCAGCACAATGGCTACCGGCACTTCGAATGCCACACCGAACGCCATAAACAGCGCCATCACAAAGCTGAGGTAGCTGGCGATATCCGTCGACACCTGAACCCCTTCCGGCGCGGTATGCGTCAGGAAGCCAAAGGCCAGCGGGAAGACAACAAAGTAGGCGAACGCCATGCCGATATAGAACAGCAGCGAGCTGGATACCAGCAGCGGGATAACCAGCTTGCGTTCATGCTTGTACAGCGCTGGCGCCACAAACGCCCACACCTGATAAAGAATGACCGGCGCAGAGGCAATCAGCGATACCCAGAAGGTGAGCTTAATAGGGGTAAAGAACGGTGATGCAACGTCCGTTGCGATCATCGTTGCCCCCAGCGGCATCTGCTTGATCAGCGGCGCAGAGACAACCTGGTAGATATCATTGGCGAAATAGACCAGGCATAAGAAAATGAGGAAAACCGCGATAATGCAGTTTAACAGGCGCTTACGCAGCTCTATGAGGTGCGTAATCAGCGGTTGGGTATCATCTACTGCCATGTTTACGCTTTATCACTCGACGAGGGGGATGATTCGGAAACAGGCGCGGCGGGCTTAACGTCAGCCGCTTTTACCACCGGTGCTTCCGGCTGCGCCTGTTTTTTCGGTTCAGATTCCTGCGGCGTTTGTTCAGGCGCGGTAGCCTGATGCTCCGCGCTGGCAGGCGTAACGCCCTCGCGCTGCGCTTCGCTGTCCTTCACCACCGGGTTATGGATGGTGTTGGCTTCATCGCTCGCCTTTTCAGGATCGTTGACGCTGTAGGAGCGCTTCATGGATTCTGCCGCTTCACGCAGTTCATCCATTGAGGCTTTCAGTTCAGGCGTCAGGTTATCCATGCTCGCCTTTTCCACCTTTTTCAGGCTTTCCTGAAACTCCTGCAGCTTAAGTTCCTGCGCCAGCTCATTTTGTACGGTCGAAGCCAGCGATCTCAGCGCGCGTACCCAGCCCACAACGGTTTTCACCGCCACCGGCAGACGCTGGGGTCCTAACACTATCAGGCCAATCACAAAGACCAGCAGCAGCTCACTAAAACCAATGTCGAACACGAATTACACCTGCTCTTTATCGTGGCGTTTAGCGTCTTCTTTTTTCGCCTCTTCCTGCTTGTCGGAGATGGATTTAGCAGTAAAGTCAGCATCCTGGCTGGTTTTATCCTGCTTGCTCTCATCATCGCTCATCGCTTTCTTGAAGCCTTTGATAGACGCGCCCAGATCGGAGCCGATAGAACCGAGCTTTTTCGTGCCAAACAGCAGCACGACGATGACGGCAATGATCAACAATTGCCAGATACTGATACCACCCATACATGTACCTCAGGGATAGATGATTAATGAGTCAGGTCGCATTATACGTAGGCGACCCGTCGATAGCGACGCAAAATCAGCGCGTTTTTCTCCAGCCGGCGAGCCAGACCACAACACCGCCAGCCATCAGCCAGGCGGGCATCATCTGCCAGTCAGGGCGAGTAATCAGCAACAGCGTACCACTCAGCAGCAGCGTTGCTCCAATGCCAAAGAGATAGCGCGACTGCCCCTGTCGAACACGGCTGGACTGAAGCTCGCGGGCGATTTTATCCATGCTGTGCTGAAGGTTCTTGCTCTGACGCAAACTGTCGTAAATCAGTTCAGGAATATCAGGCATTTTTTCTATCCAGAACGGGCCTTTCTCTTTAATAGAGCGCACCAGCGCCGGAATGCCCACCTGATCCTTAATCCAGGATTCAAGGAAAGGTTTCGCAGTCTTCCATAAGTCTAACTGAGGATAGAGCTGTCGACCTACACCTTCAACGTAAAGTAATGTTTTCTGAAGTAAAACTAACTGTGGCTGCACTTCCATGTTGAAGCGGCGTGCCGTGTTAAACAGGTTCAGCAATACGTGTCCGAAGGAAATTTCTGCCAGCGGCTTTTCAAAAATCGGCTCGCAGACGGTACGGATAGCAAACTCAAATTCTTCGACGTTGGTGTCCGGCGGAACCCAGCCAGAATCAACGTGCAGCTCGGCCACCTTGCGGTAATCACGGTTAAAGAAGGCAATAAAGTTCTCAGCGAGATAGCGCTTATCTTCTTTGTTCAGCGAGCCCACAATACCGCAGTCAATACCGATATATTTCGGGTCTTCCGGGTGCTCATAACTGACGAAGATATTCCCCGGGTGCATGTCCGCGTGGAAAAAGCTGTCGCGGAATACCTGGGTAAAGAAGACCTGTACACCACGCTCGGCCAGCAGCTTCATGTTGGTTCCCTGCTTTTCCAGGGCTGCCACATCCGAGACCGGAATACCGTAAATCCGCTCCATTACCATCATGTTCTGGCTGCAGTAGTCCGAATACACTTCCGGCACATAGAGCATCGGGCTGTTTTCAAAGTTCCGGCGCAGCTGGATGGCATTTGCCGATTCACGCAGCAGGTTTAATTCATCAATCAGCGTTTTTTCATACTCCCGCACAACTTCCATTGGGCGCAGACGGCGTCCGTCGGGGAGCAGGCGCGGAACCCAGCGTGCAAGCCGATAGATAAGCTTCATGTCCGCTCGGATTACCGGCAGGATGTCCGGGCGGATCACTTTGATAACCACCTCTTTGCCGTTCTCTTTCAGACGTGCTGTATGCACCTGGGCGATAGAGGCTGAAGCAAGAGGTTCTATTTCGAAATCGTCAAACCAGGTCTCGACAGGAATATTGCCCATCGCCTCTTCGATCTGTTTTTTCGCTCTCACACCGTCAAACGGTGCAACGCGGTCCTGCAGCAGTGCCAGTTCATCGGCAATCTGCGGCGGGAAAAGATCGCGGCGAGTCGAGAGCATTTGCCCGAACTTAATCCATACCGGGCCCAGCTCCTGGAGCGCCAGGCGAAGACGTTCACCCAGCGGCTGATCTTTATGGCGATTAGGCATCCAGAACAACATCCGCCGCCAGATGCGAAGCAGCAGCGTGATACGCATTTTGGGGATAAGCTCGTCGAGCCCGTAACTCAAAAAGGTGTGGACGATAAAATAGAGGCGCCGAATTTCACCAGGCGTCATTTGCCCTCCAGTTTTTCCAGCCGTTTGGTTAAGGCATCCACCGCGCGTTCAACCGCTGCGGTCTCTTCCGCAAACCATGCAACTTCAAGCGCGCCAGGGGCCATACGCCACTCTTCAGTAAGCACTTCCGCCGCATAGCGTTGCTGTCGTTGCAGACTCTTGCGAAGAAAAGACGTACCGCCATGAATGGCTTTACCGATCCCTTCGGCAGCAATGTCGCCAATGAAAGGCGCAAGCAGCTCTGCCGGGTCAAACTCGGCCAGATCGCTGAGCGCAACGAAATTCTGTACGACCTGAATGTTGCCTTCCACTTCCAGCTCACCGCTGCGGATAAGCGCCGTAAGCTGCTGACGGTCACGTAATTTTGGCAGCACGCTCATGTGCGTAATCACGGAGCAGTCGGCTTCACCTTCCCACTCACCCAGAACGTCAAGCTGGCGTTCACTGAAAACCAGCACAAGCGGCGTCGAGAACTCTTTCAGAACAACACACAGCACCTTGCCGTTAAGCCGCTGACGTGCGGCTTTTAGCGCCGGTGCGCGGTAAAGAAAGGCATTCAGGACATTCTCGATGCCTGCGGTGACTAAGGGTTTAAAGGGCACGGGAAACCTCCACTCAGAACTTATAACCGCGATGCAGCGCGACGACACCTGCTGTCATGTTGAAATACTCAACGTTCTCGAATTCCGCATCCTGCATCATGGCCTTTAAAGTGTCCTGATCCGGGTGCATACGGATAGATTCCGCCAGGTACCGATAGCTTTCCGCGTCGTTTGCCACCAGCTCACCAATGCGCGGCAGCACATGGAATGAGTATGCGTCGTAAGCTTTGCTTAACGGCTCAAGAATCGGTTTGGAGAATTCGAGCACCAGCAGGCGTCCACCCGGCTTTAACACGCGGTACATGGAGCGCAGCGCTTTTTCTTTATCGGTGACGTTACGCAGGCCGAAGGAGATAGTGATGCAGTCAAAGGTATTATCCGGGAAAGGCAGCGCTTCGGCGTTCGCCTGCACATACTCGACATTACCTACCACGCCGATGTTACGCAGCTTCTCACGTCCCATTTTGAGCATTGAGTCGTTAATATCTGCCAGAACAACGCGACCGGTTTCGCCCACCAGACGGGAGAATTTTGCTGTCAAATCGCCTGTACCGCCGGCTAAATCCAGTACCGTTTGTCCACGACGCACACCGCTACAGTCGATGGTGAAGCGCTTCCACAAGCGATGAATGCCGAACGACATCAAGTCATTCATCACATCGTACTTCGCCGCCACGGAATGAAATACGTGGGCCACCATATCAGCTTTCTGCGCTTTGGCGACAGTCTGAAAGCCAAAGTGCGTCGTGTCTTGTGAATCGTCAACCATCTCAGAGCCTGCTTATCAGTAAAATGTTCGTGAAGTGTAACAGATTGGGCGCGTTTGCCCTACGTTTCAACCTTCGCGAAAGAAACGTGCCGGACGCTCGTCTGACGTTAAATCTGTCGCTAACGTATTGTCTTCACTGTTTGTCTTTTGTTCGCCAGCGCCTTCGCGCAGGCGAAACTCTTCATCCTGGGCGGTGGCCTGCTCAACTAATTCCGGATTAATCTCGCGCTTCACCTCCACACCCAGGGAACGAAACGCTTCGGCCTGCGCCAGTAAGTTGCCACGCCCGGAAGAGAGTTTTTTCATCGCCTGGCGATAGTTATCCTGGGCGCGGTCAAGGCTTTGCCCGACCGAGGACATATCATCCACAAAAAGGCGCATTTTGTCGTAAAGCTTGCTGGCGCGATCGGCAATCTGCTGCGCATTACGGCTCTGATGTTCATAGCGCCACAGGTTGGCAATGGTGCGCAATGCCACCAGCAGCGTGGTGGGGCTCACCAGCATAATGTTATTTTTTAGGGCTTCGGTAATCAGTTCAGGCTGTCTGTCGAGCGCCAGCAAGAACGCGGGTTCAACCGGAATAAACATCAGGACGTAATCCAGCGAGCGCAGGCCGGGTAACTGCTGGTAGTCTTTTCTGCCCAGCAGACGAATGTGGTTACGCACGGAGGCGATGTGCTCCTGCAGCGCCGACTCGCGGGTGTAGTCATCTTCCGCATTGAAATAGCGCTCATAAGCCACCAGCGTCATTTTGGCGTCTATCACCACATCTTTGCCCTGCGGGAGCCGCACAATCACATCAGGCTGCATACGCGAGCGGGCATCGTTCTCGATACTCACCTGCGTTTCGTATTCATACCCTTCCCGCAGGCCAGAGGCCTCCAGCACGCGGGTCAGCACCACTTCCCCCCAGTTGCCCTGGGTTTTGTTATCGCCCTTCAGCGCACGGGTCAGGTTGACCGCTTCCTGCGCCATTTGCGCATTCAGCTGCTGAAGATTACGAATTTCATGCGCCAGCGTGTGCCGCTCGCGAGCCTCCTGCCCAAAGCTGTCCTGTACCTGACGACGAAAGCCGTCCAGCTGTTCACGCAGGGGCGTTAGCAGGCTATTCAGGCTTTGGCGGTTTTGTTCGTCTACGCGGCGGTTGCTGTGTTCAAAAATGCGGTTCGCGAGGTTCTCGAACTGCTCGCTGAGGCGTTGCTCGCTGTTCATCATCTGGCGGATTTTATCTTCCGCATGCAGCTGGGTGGATTCGAGGCGGGTAGTCACTTCGCGGAGATCGGCCTCCAGCGAGGTGTTGATATCGCGAAGATTGCGCAGCTCGTTGTTGAGCAGTTCGCATTCGTCACGCCAGTGTTCGCTCAGCGCAACCTGCTGTTTTGCCGCGCTTAAATCGGCGACTATCTCTTCGCGCTCGGCCAGTTGATCGGCCTTTTGTTGCGCGTGCTGGTAGCTGGAAATCAGCCAGCCTGCCCCCACGCCCACCAGCGCAATCACTGCATAAATCAGGATTGAGATATCCACAATGCCCCCTGCATCAACGTATTACCTGCACAAAATAGAATTGTGCTGTATAAACGTCCAGTTTGAAAGGGTTTTCCTGAGAGGCGCTACGCAAAAAAAAGGCCGAACGGGTCGGCCTTTTTTCGTATAAGAAGGGATTAGATCAGGCGACGCGCTGCTTCAACCACGATTTTCACCGCATGACTTTCGGTCTGCTTCATGGTTTCCGCGTTCGGGATCTCCTGCTGGGTACGGTTGACGATAACGCCCGCCACCATACCGGCACGCAGACCCTGGCTTGCGCACATGGTCAGCAAGGTTGCAGATTCCATTTCGTAGTTCATTACGCCCATAGACTGCCACTCTTCCATAGAACCTTTGAAACGGCTTACCACGCGGCCGGAGAAGGTGTCATAACGCTCCTGGCCTGGGTAGAAGGTATCAGAAGAGGCGGTCACGCCTACGTGGGTGGTTGCGCCAACGGATTTCGCGGCTTCAACCAGTGCAGTGGTGCATTCGAAATCCGCCACCGCCGGGAATTCCATAGGGGCAAAGTGCAGACTCGCGCCGTCCAGACGCACGGAAGCGGTTGTCACCAGCACGTCGCCAACGTTGATATGCGGCTGAATGGCACCGGTAGTCCCGATACGCAGGAAAGTACGAATGCCCAGCTGCGCCAGCTCTTCAACAGCAATTGAGGTGGACGGGCCACCGATACCGGTAGAACAGACGATCACCGCTTTGCCATCCAGCTCAGCGCGCCAGGTGGTGAATTCACGATGGGCAGCAAGCTTAACCGGCTTATCCATCAGCGCGGCGATCTTTTCCACACGCTCAGGATCGCCCGGGACGATAGCCAGCGTAGCCCCTTGTAAATCGTTTTTAGTGAGGCCGAGATGAAAAACATCAGACTTAGACATAGGTGACTCCTCTGTGGGTCGGTTAGTCAGAAGAAGTAAAAAGGTACTTTACAGAAGCAGTAAGCAGAATTACGTGACACATCTCACCATGAATGAAAATGATTGCAGTAAATTTCCATGAAATAGTGACTCACATCACATTAACAAGTTATATCGTCAGGTGCTGCACAAAAGATAGACCGTTTCAGGCACTGTGAATTGTTAACCTGGTGACTATATTTACCTTTGCGCTAACTCATTGGTACGGAGAATGCCATGACTGAAAAAACCGGTTTTGCACCTGCAGCGGCCCCTCATGCATCAACCATCGTCTCAACACCTGAAGAGGCCATTACGGCAGGTGAGACCTCCATCCCCTCGCAGGGGGAGAATATGCCTGCTTACCACGCGCGGCCAAAATCGGCCGACGGCCCGCTGCCCATCGTGATTGTGGTTCAGGAAATTTTCGGCGTTCACGAACATATTCGCGACCTTTGCCGCCGTCTGGCGCTGGAAGGTTATCTGGCCGTTGCGCCAGAGCTCTATTTCCGTCAGGGCGATCCGAACGACTACAGTGATATACCGACACTGTTCAGCAACCTGGTCAGCAAAGTGCCGGATGCACAGGTACTGGCCGATCTGGACCACGTGGCCAGCTGGGCTGCGCGCAATGGCGGCGACGCACATCGTCTGATGGTGACGGGTTTCTGCTGGGGAGGACGTATCAGCTGGCTGTATGCCGCACATAATCCGCAGCTTAAAGCCGCCGTTGCCTGGTACGGCAAACTGGTGGGGGAGAAAACGCTGAACTCGCCGAAGCATCCCGTTGATATCGCCACCGAGTTAAATGCCCCAGTCTTAGGGCTATATGGCGGCCAGGACACCGGGATCCCGCTTGATACGGTAGAGACCATGCGCCATGCGCTCCGCGCAGCCAATGCAAAAGCTGAAATCATCGTTTACCCGGATGCCGGCCACGCCTTTAATGCCGACTATCGTCCGAGCTATCACGCAGAATCGGCTAAAGATGGCTGGCAGCGGATGCTGGCATGGTTCAGCCAGTACGGCGGGAAAAAAGCGTAAAACAAAAGCCCGGTCGCGGCTACGCCTTGCCGGGCTTCGGATTTATCAGGCCTGACGCAAATTCTGCGCCGCCCTGACCATGTTCGCGAGTGCCGCGCGGGTCTCCGGCCAGCCGCGGGTTTTCAGTCCGCAGTCCGGGTTGACCCACAGGCGCTCAGCCGGGATCCGCTGGGCGGCTTTTTTCAGCAGGCTCTCAATCCACTCCACGCTCGGTACGTTCGGGGAGTGGATGTCGTAGACACCCGGCCCAATTTCGTTTGGATACTCGAACTCTTCGAAGGACTCCAGCAGTTCCATGTCTGAACGCGACGTTTCGATGGTGATCACGTCGGCATCCAGCGCGGCAATCGAATCCATAATGTCGTTAAATTCGCAGTAACACATGTGGGTGTGGATCTGCGTGTCGTCTTTCGCGACCGCGGCGTTGAGGCGGAAAGCCTCCACACCCCACTTCAGATAAGCATCCCAGTCACTGCGACGCAGCGGCAAACCTTCGCGTAGCGCCGGTTCATCAATCTGGATGATGCCAATACCCGCCGCTTCCAGATCGGCCACTTCATCACGCAGCGCGAGCGCAATCTGTTTGGCGATGGTTTCACGGGTCACATCTTCACGCGGGAAGGACCAGCAGAGGATCGTCACCGGGCCGGTCAGCATCCCTTTCACCGGTTTGTCGGTCAGGGACTGGGCGAATTTTGCCCACTCTACGGTGATCGCTTGCGGGCGGCTGACGTCACCAATCACCACCGGTGGCTTCACACAGCGGGAACCATAGCTCTGCACCCAACCGTTCTGCGTAAAGACGAAACCGTCCAGATGTTCGCCGAAGTATTCCACCATGTCGTTACGCTCGGCTTCACCGTGTACCAGCACGTCCAGACCTAAACGTTCCTGCTCAACAATCGCCTGTCTGATGTGCTCAGCGATGCCGGTGCGGTAGTGATTCGCATCGAGGTTGCCTTTTTTGAAATCCAGACGCAGGCCGCGGATCTCCGTCGTCTGCGGGAAGGAGCCGATGGTGGTGGTTGGCCAAGCTGGCAGGTTGAAGCGGGCACGCTGGGCTTCGGCACGCACCTCATAGGGGCTCTGACGCTGGCTGTCCTGCGCGGTAATGGCCGCCAGACGTTTTTCGACCGCCGGGTTGTGGACGCGTGCCGAATGACGACGCGCCTGAATGGGGGCGCTCCAGTCGGTAATGGCCGTGGTGTCACCGCTATTTAACGCATCACGCAGCAGCGCCAGCTCTTCACATTTTTGCAGCGCAAAGGCAAACCAGCTCTTCACCTCGGGATCCAGGCGGGTTTCCACACTCAGATCGATTGGGCTGTGCAGCAGAGAGCAGGAGGAGGCCACCCACAGCTCACGTTTGCCGACGATATCTTTAATCTGTGCATATTTCTCGCTCAGATCGGCGCGCCAGACGTTACGGCCATTCACCAGTCCGGCCGAGAGTAGCCACTCTTCGGGCAGACGTTTGTGCAGTTCGGCCACGTCATCTTTGCCGTGGACCAGGTCAACATGAAGACCCTGAACCGGCAGCGCAGTAATGGTACTCAGGTTCGGCGTCACGCCTTCAAAATAGGTGGTCAGCAATAGCTTCACCTGACCAGTAAGGGCATCGTAAGCGGGTTTAAACGCTTTTAGCCACGCCTGCGGCAGCTCCAGCACCAGTGCAGGCTCATCGATTTGCACCCACTGAATTCCGCGTTTACCCAGTTCAATCAGCACCTGTTTGTAGACCGGCAGAATATCGTTCAGCAGGCTGAGACGGTCAAACTGCTCGCCTTTCACTTTACCCAGCCACAAATACGTTACCGGCCCCAGCAATACCGGTTTCACCTGGTGGCCCAGCGCCAGCGCTTCATCGACTTCGTCGAGTAACTGGGTCCAGCTCAGTTTGAACTGCTGGCCTTTCACAAATTCCGGCACCATATAGTGATAGTTGGTGTTGAACCACTTGGTCATTTCCGCCGCTGCCGCAGGCTCTCCCGTTGGCGCACGACCACGGCCAATGCGGAACAGGGTGTCGATATCTACCGATCCATCTTTGTTCTGATGACGAGCCGGCACGTTGCCAAGCAGCAGGCTGGTGGTCAGAACATGGTCGTACCAGGCGAAATCGCCCACGGGCAGCAGGTCAATGCCCGCCTGCTTTTGCTGTTCCCAGTGGCGCGCACGCAGTTCGCGACCCACTGCCAGCAATTCTTCACGGCCAGAGGTACCTGCCCAGTAACTTTCCTGCGCTTTTTTCAGCTCGCGGCGAAGGCCAACGCGAGGGAAACCGAGAGTGTGATTGCGAATTGTCATGGTGTGTCCCCTGTGAATTTTTCGTATTTAGCCATCCAGATGTTTACACATCCATAATTGGCAGTTACTGTATATTCCTCAAGCGCAAAATGTTCATGGCGAAGTGAAGGACTTTCATGATCGAGATTAAACACCTGAAAACGCTACAAGCGTTGCGAAATTGCGGTTCTCTCGCGGCGGCGGCAGCCACGCTGCACCAGACCCAGTCCGCCCTTTCTCACCAGTTCAGCGATCTGGAACAACGCCTCGGCTTTCGTCTTTTTGTTCGTAAGAGCCAGCCGCTACGCTTTACGCCTCAGGGCGAGATCCTGCTGCAGCTGGCTAATCAGGTGCTGCCGCAAATAGCCAGCGCGCTGCAGTCCTGTAACGAGCCGCAGCAAACCAGACTGCGTATCGCCATTGAGTGTCACAGCTGTATTCAATGGCTGACACCCGCGCTTGAGAACTTCCGCCAGAGGTGGCCGCAGGTGGAGATGGATTTCAAATCCGGCGTGACGTTCGACCCGCAGCCGTCGCTCCAGCAGGGCGAACTGGATCTGGTGATGACCTCAGACATTCTGCCCCGCAGCGGCCTGCACTATTCACCAATGTTTGATTATGAGGTACGTCTGGTGCTGGCTCCGGATCATCCGCTGGCCAGTAAAACGCGTATCACCCCGGAAGATTTAGCCAGTGAAACGCTGCTGATTTACCCGGTACAGCGCAGTCGGCTGGATATCTGGCGTCACTTCCTGCAGCCGGCCGGCATTAGCCCGCAGCTCAAAAGCGTGGATAACACCCTGCTGTTGATTCAGATGGTTGCCGCCAGAATGGGCATCGCGGCGCTGCCACACTGGGTTGTGGAGAGTTTTGAACGCCAGGGTCTGGTTGTCACTAAAACCCTGGGTGAGGGACTATGGAGCCGGCTGTACGCCGCCGTGCGCGATGGCGAGCAGCGTCAGCCGATTACGGAAGCGTTTATTCGCTCTGCGCGGAACCACGCGTGCGATCATCTTCCGTTTGTGCGGAGCGCGGAGCGACCCAACGGCGATGGACCCACAGCGAAGCCAGAATCACTGCTCCCCCAATAAGGAAGCTCGGCCAGTGAGGCTGCTGCTGCCAGATGGCAAGGTTCACCAGTAGCCCTGCAGGCACATGCACGTTGTTCATGATCCCCAGCGTACCGGCGTCTACCTGCGTAGCGCCGTAGTTCCACATGAAGTACCCCAGCCCCGATGCCACCACGCCCAGCCAGACCAGAACGCCCCACTGCAGGGTTGTCGTCGGGAGCTTTTGCGGGTTGCCGAGCATAAACCATGCCGCCACCGCGACGATAGCTGCCCCCATATAGAACCAGGCGAACGCGTTATGCTGTGGCATCGGACGGGTTTCCATCAGGCGCTTGTACCCGACCATACCGATGGCAAAGCTGAGGTTCGCCAGCTGCACGAACATCAGCCCGGTCCAGAAGTGGTCGCTCACTTTGTCGTAGCGAATAATCGCCGCCCCGATCACCGCCAGCGCCGCGCTCAACAGATATCCCCAGCGCAAACGACGTTTGCTGAGCAGATCGTAAATCAGCGTGATATAGAGCGGCGTAAGCACGGTGAAAAGCAGAAATTCAGAGACAGACAGGTAGACGTAAGCCCGGAAGCTGAACAGGTACATGATGCCGAGCTGCATCGCCCCCACCAGCATGTACAGCAAAATGGTCTTCAGCGATTGCCCGCGTGTACGCAGGAAGGGCAGGAATACCAGCGCCGCCAGCCCCACGCGCATCAGCACCGAGAAGTAGCTGTCGACGTGCCCGGCGAGGTACTCGCCAATCAGGCTAAAAGAGAAGGCCCACAGGATAGTGGTAATAATGAGTAGCGCCACAATGCTTGTCTCTCAGAAAGAAGGACAGGCATTGTAGCGAACTCTTTAGTTGACAACTGAGCAATAAACAATCAAATGAAGATTATTCAAGGAACAGTTTGCGCAGGTATTTTGGTACCGCGTTGTCAGCGTTAGACCCAATCACTTCCAGTTCCGGGTGCAGGTCTTTCAGGCGCTGGTGTGCATTCTGCATAATGCAGCCTTTGCCCGCCATAGAGAGCATCTCGGCGTCGTTCATGCCATCACCGAAGGCGATACAGTCTTTCAGTTCGAAGCCCAGACGTTTCGCCACGGCTTCCAGCGCGTGCCCTTTGGAAACACCCCCGGCCATAACTTCCAGACAGGTCAGGGTCGAGAAACTCACGTTGACGCGGTCACCCCAACGCGCATTAATCGCCTGTTCCAGCGGCAGCAACGCTTCGTGGCTTTCGCAGGTAAAGAACACCTTGCTGATCCCTTCCGGCTCCAGCAGGCCTGGCTCGTACAGGGAATAGTTAAATACCGCTTCCTTGAAGAAACGCATTTCATCCGGGCGATGGCGATTCATGAACCAGTCGTCATCGCGATAAACGTTAGTGATAATGTCCGGGTTGTTATGCACTACGCCGAACAGATCGGCGGCAATGTCGCGATCCAGGTTATGCGTAAAGATCAGGTTGCCATCGGTATCGTGCACGCGCGCACCGTTGGAGGTGATCATGTACGATTTGATCTCAAGATTATCGCGGATCTGCCCCACGTCCACGTGGTGGCGGCCGGTGGCAAACACGAAGTTCACTCCGCGGGCGGTCAGAAGCTTTAAGGTCTCTTTCGCGTAAGGCGACAGGGTATGATCGGGCGAAAGCAGCGTGCCATCTAAATCAGATGCAACAACCTGGTACATAGGGATTTCAACCTCTGGTGGTAAAACAACAATCAATTATGCCTGTCGAAAAATTCAACAATGGCGTTGAGCGCGACTGAGCGCATAGCGTCCTTTTCAAAAAGGATCTCATGGTACGCGCCGTTGATGACCAGCGGTTTACCCCCTTCGCAAGGGTGACCGGCCGCAGCGCGGAGTTCACAAAAGCGGTCATGCATGCGGTTATCCACCACTCGCTCTTCTTCAGCCTGAATCAGAAGTGTCGGCGTATCATCTTTACCAACACCAGCAAGCACCTGTTCACCGGCAAGGATCCCTTCCCGCACCCAGTGATATGTCGGGCCACCGACGCGCAGGCGCGGTTCATCGGCATAAAAACGCAGGTTACGGCGATAACGCTGCCGGCTATGGGTCAATACGTTGAGGGCAAACGGCAGCGCGCGCCAGCGCCCTGTCCCGATGGCATACCCTTCACGAATGCGCTGATGGCCCTCAGCCCAGTCGAGAATATGGCGCACCATCCAGTCCGGAAAACGCATGACGATGCCATACATTGGCGCGGTAAGCGCAATGGCATCACACTGGTGGTCATAGCGCTGTAAAAACAGCGTCGAAATCGCCCCACCCATAGAGTGCGCCAGAATATAGCGCTTACGCCATGGGCCCGGCTGAACTTCCTGCTGCCAGAAGGCGGCAAGATCGTCGACGTAATCGCTGAAGTTATCCACATGACCGCGATGCGTGTCCGACAATAAGCGGCCAGAAAGCCCCTGCCCGCGATGGTCGATAATCAACACATCGAAGCCCAGATGGAACAGGTCATAGGCCAGTTCAGCGTATTTGATGTAGCTCTCGATACGTCCCGGACAGACCACGATCACCCGATCGTTTTTCTCATCATGGAAACGCACAAAGCGTACCGGAACATCGCCAACACCCGTAAACTCATCTTCCTCACGCTGACGCCAGAAATCGGTCAGCGGCCCCATAGAGAAAGCAGCAAATGCGTTTTCTCGTGTTTCCCAGTCCTTTTTCTGCTGAAACATCGGGTTTCCACCCCCGTAAGCCAAGGAATATCGTTTTTTCGTCACCGGTCACAAAATGACGTAACAATAGCGTATTGTGGCATAAAAACAGACAATTCGGGAGTTTCAAATGACCTTCGAGTGGTGGTTCGCTTATCTGCTGACATCCATCATCCTTAGCCTTTCCCCAGGTTCAGGCGCCATTAACACCATGACCACCTCCATCAACCACGGCTATCGCGGTGCCGCAGCATCTATTGCCGGTTTGCAGACCGGTCTGGGCATTCATATCGTGCTGGTGGGCATTGGTCTGGGTACGCTGTTCTCCCGCTCGGTACTGGCCTTTGACGTGCTGAAATGGGCCGGTGCCGCGTATCTGATTTGGCTCGGTATTCAGCAGTGGCGTGCGGCAGGCTCAATTGATCTTAATACGCTCGCCCAGACGCAAACACGCGGACGCCTGTTTAAACGCGCGGTGTTTGTGAACCTGACCAACCCGAAAAGTATTGTTTTCCTTGCCGCGCTGTTCCCGCAGTTTATCGTCCCGCATCAGCCACAGGTTATGCAGTACGTGGTGCTGGGTGCGACCACCATTGTTGTCGATATCATCGTGATGATTGGTTACGCGACGCTGGCGCAGCGGATTGCGGTGTGGATTAAAGGGCCTAAGCAGATGAAGGCCCTGAACAAAATCTTTGGTTCGCTGTTTATGCTGGTAGGCGCGCTGCTTGCGTCAGCGCGTCATGCTTAGCGAGAAATGATGAGATGAATGCCAAAGCCGGCGAACAACGCGCCGGCGAAGCCGTCAATCCACTTCGCAATACGCTGGTAACCGCGGCGCATCGCCGGTAAGGCAAACAGGCTGGCAACCACGGTAAACCACGCAAAAGTTTCCACCACGATCAGCAGGAAAATGCCCCAACGCGCACCCGCACCCACGTTGTCACCCACAAACAGGGAGAACACGGAGCCGAAATAGATAATCGCTTTTGGGTTCGCCAGGTTGGTGAGCAGCCCTTTAATAAAACTCCGGCCGCCCGTTGCCAGCTCAACTTTCGGCTCTTCCGGCTTTTTCTCTTCTTTCTTCAACGCCCCGCGCAGCATCTGGTAGCCCATCCAGCAAAGGTAAAGCCCCCCGCCAACCATGATGATGTTGTGCAACCAGGCCATCTTCGCCAGAATCAGGTTCAGACCAAGCAGCGCCACGGCCGCCCAGACCATAACGCCCATGGTGATACCCAGCACCCCCATCATCGCTTCTTTGCGGGAGCGGCTGACGGCGGTTTGGGACACGAAGAAAAAGTCAGGACCCGGGCTCATGAGCGCAACGATGTGCACTAACGCCACGGTAAGAAATAGCATTAACATAATTAACTCGCAGGGAAATAATTAAGTGAGTCACCATCCTGACATTTTTTAGGCTGGCTGACTACTCCTCATCGTCACCGTCGACATGAGCGCGGATAAGCGCCATAAACTCTTTGCCAAAGCGCTCCAGCTTGCGCGTACCAACACCGTTGACGCTGAGCATTTCGCTGGCGCTGAGCGGCGTCTGCTCTGCCATCTCGATAAGCGTCGCATCGTTGAAGACCACGTAGGGCGGAATGTTCTCTTCATCAGCAATGGCTTTACGCAGCTTGCGCAGTTTGGCAAACAGCTTGCGGTCGTAATTGCCGCCGTACGATTTTTGCATCACCCGCGGCTTCAGGGCGACAACGCGCGGAACCGCGAGCTTCAGTTCGATATCCCCGCGCAGCACCGGACGTGCCGCTTCGGTAAGCTGAAGCGCGGAATGTTGGGCAATGTTTTGCGTGGCAAAGCCCAGGTGAATCAGCTGACGGATGATGCTCACCCAGTGCTCGTGGCTCTGGTCTTTGCCGATACCGTAGACGGGCAGCTTATCGTGTCCCATGTCGCGGATACGCTGGTTATTCGCCCCACGCAACACTTCCACCACGTAGCCCATGCCGAAGCGCTGGTTCACACGATAGATGGTCGAGAGCGCTTTGCGCGCATCCATCAGGCCATCGTATTGCTTTGGTGGGTCAAGACAGATATCGCAGTTGCCGCACGGCTCCTGACGCCCCTCGCCAAAGTAGTTGAGCAGCACCAGACGGCGGCAGGTTTGCGCTTCGGCAAACGCGCCCATCGCGTTGAGCTTGTGGCGTTCGATATCCTGCAGTTGGCCCTGCGGTTTCTCTTCCAGACAACGGCGCAGCCACGCCATGTCGGCCGGATCGTAAAACAGCATGGCTTCGGCAGGCAGCCCATCACGCCCGGCGCGGCCGGTCTCCTGGTAGTACGATTCGATATTGCGCGGAATGTCGAAGTGTACGACGAAGCGCACGTTCGGCTTGTTGATCCCCATTCCGAACGCCACCGTCGCCACCACAATCTGCAGGTCATCGCGCTGGAATTTCTCCTGCACATCGGCGCGAACCGCGTTTTCCAGCCCGGCATGGTAGGCGGCGGCGCTAAAACCACGGTTCTGCAGGCGCGCGGCCGTGTCTTCCACCTTCGCGCGGCTGTTGCAGTAGATGATGCCGGACTTCCCGCGCTGCTCCTGCACGTAGCGCAGAAGCTGATCCAGCGGCTTGAATTTTTCCATCAGCATGTAGCGGATGTTCGGGCGGTCGAAGCTGCTGACCTGAATCAGCGGATCGTTCAGCCCCAGCAGCCGGACGATATCCTGACGCGTGGTGTCATCTGCCGTCGCGGTGAGCGCCATAAATGGCAGTTCGGGAAAACGCTGACGGAGCTGGCCGAGCGCCGCATATTCCGGGCGGAAATCATGTCCCCACTGGGAGATACAGTGGGCTTCATCCACCGCCAGCAGGACCGGATTCCAGTGCGACAGATGATCGAGGAAGTTATCCAGCATCAGACGTTCCGGCGCGATATACAGCAGGCGAACCTGCCCGGTACGGCAACCGGCCATGACCTCTTGCTGCTGCTCGCGGGTCTGGCTGGAGTTAAGGCAGGCCGCCGCCACGCCGTTGGCAAGGAGCTGATCGACCTGATCTTTCATCAGGGAAATAAGAGGCGATACCACGACCGTCAGGCCGTTGAGCACCAGCGCGGGCACCTGATAGCAGAGGGATTTACCGCCGCCGGTAGGCATGACCACCAGACAATCGCGGCCTTCCAGCACGGTTTCAATGATGGTTTCCTGGCCAGGGCGGAACTGCTGGTAGCCAAAGGTTTCATGCAAAACCTGTTTAGCCAGCGATTCCTGATTCAATACTTCCGCCTGCGCCACGTTAACCCCATTTGCCAGAAATAAAACAGGCGCTATTTTCAGCGCCTGAGAGAGAAACTTCAACGTTTAACGAAAAAACATTCGAGCTGCCTAGAAAATATCGTTCAGCATCACGCCCACACCTACACGGGTCTGGTTGAAGTTGTAATCGATAAGCGACTCGCCGTAGCCGCTGTAAACCTGAGTATAGAGGCGAACGTGCTTGCTCACCGGATAACTGAGGCCCAGTTCCGCGCCACCGTAACCGGTGTTCCAGTTGTACTGGCCTTTGGCGCTCAGCACCGCGTCACCCAACTGATAGCCGATTTTGAGCTGATAGTAACCCATATATTTGGTGATATCCGGGTTGTCGTCGGTATCGCCCACCACAAACCACGGCTTCACTTCCGCCATCCAGTTGCCGTTTTGCGCCATCAGTCGCGTATAGGCACGGTTCCAGCTGCGCGAGGTAGGGTCGGAGCGTCCGTTTGAATCGTGGTTAAAGCCCACCTCGATGTCACGCAGCGTCCAGCCCGCGAATTCATAATCGGTCGCAAAACCGAGGAACAGCTGCGGCTCATAGTTGGTTTCACGGAACGGTGAAGATTCGCCACTGTTGGAAAGCTGCCACCAGGATTTCTGCGTGTAAGAGGCGCCGAGCACCGAATTCGGTCCCAGAATGCCGCGCCAGAACGGGAACGCGAGACTTAACTGGAACTTCACTTCGTCTTTACGCGCATTATCGGACCAGTTATAGGAGCTTATCGCCTCTTTGTTGAGATCGCTGGTCTGCGTGTATATCACGTAGTTGGTGTCATACGGATACAGCGTGAACGGATTATCATGTTCCTGAAGAAGGTTCGCGATAATGCTGCCCTGCACGGCAGGTTGATCGTGAACTTCTTTAATCGTCGCTTCCTGGGCATATGCTGTGAGGGGCAGCGCAACCGCCGCCAGTAACCAGGCCAGATACGTCCGCATCGGTGGTGTTCTCCTGCAAAGAGTTAATTAGTTGAATTGTTATGTGGCGGATATTCTACATACTTCTGCGACAACTGCTGCATCCTCGTTTCTGAAAGTGGAATTCCTTATTTCTGAAGCATAAAATCAACATTTTATTAACAATAAGGATGTGATGCCTCATGTCAGCCATGCTTACCGCCGAAGAAGCGTTAAAACTCGTGGGCGAGATTTTTGTTTACCATATGCCGTTTAACCGTGCACTGGGTCTGGAGCTCGAGCGCTACGAGAAAGCGTTTGCCCAGCTCAGCTTCAACAACCAGCCGATGATGGTAGGCAACTGGGCGCAGAGTATTTTGCACGGCGGGGTGATTGCCTCAGCGCTGGATGTGGCGGCGGGTCTGGTCTGTGTGGGCAGTACGCTGACGCGCCATGACACCATCAATGAAGACGAGTTGCGCCAGCGTTTGTCGCGTATGGGCACCATCGATTTACGCGTCGATTACCTGCGTCCCGGGCGCGGAAACCGTTTTACCGCCACCAGCAGCCTGCTGCGCGCCGGGAATAAGGTCGCCGTCGCCCGCGTTGAATTGCATAACGAAGAGCAGGTCTATATCGCCAGCGCAACTGCCACTTATATGGTGGGTTGAAACCCTAAAATCGGGTAAAATTGATTCACTTTTTTGTAACGGATTATCCCGATGGATGCTAAACAAACGCGGCAGGGCGTACTACTCGCCCTTGCCGCTTATTTTATTTGGGGTATCGCACCGGCGTACTTCAAGTTTATCGCTTACGTACCCGCTGACGAGATCCTCACACACCGTGTGATTTGGTCGTTTTTCTTTATGATCGCACTGATGAGCGTTAGCCGTCAGTGGTCTGGCGTCAAAACGCTGCTGAAAACGCCGAAAAAGGTGTTCCTGCTGGCCCTCTCAGCCGTGCTGATAGGCGGCAACTGGCTGCTCTTTATCTGGGCAGTCAATAACCATCACATGCTCGAAGCGAGCCTGGGCTATTTTATTAATCCCCTGGTCAACATTGTTCTGGGCATGATTTTCCTGGGCGAGCGTTTCCGTCGCATGCAGTGGCTGGCGGTCATCCTCGCTTTTTGCGGCGTGCTGGTTCAACTGTGGACCTTCGGTTCGCTGCCCGTGATCGCTCTGGGCCTGGCGTTCAGCTTTGCGTTTTACGGGCTGGTCCGGAAGAAAATAGCCGTTGAAGCGCAGACCGGGATGCTGTTTGAAACCCTGTGGCTATTGCCGGTCGCTGCGATTTACCTGTTTGGTATTGCCGACAGCGCTACCAGCCATATGGGCAGTAACCCGTTGTCGTTGAATCTGATGCTGATGGCGGCCGGTGTGGTAACCACCATTCCTCTGCTGTGCTTCACCGGTGCCGCAACGCGCCTGCGTCTCTCCACGCTGGGCTTCTTTCAGTACATCGGTCCGACGCTGATGTTCCTGCTGGCAGTAGTGTTTTACGGCGAAGTACCGGGCGCAGATAAGATGGTGACGTTTGCCTTTATCTGGGTGGCGCTGGCGATTTTTGTTGCAGACGCCCTTTATACCCAGCGCAGAACGCGCAAAGGATTGTAAGCGGTGATGAGGCGGGCTGGCACAACGCCACCCGCCTGAAGTTTACAGCCAGTTACGGCGCTTGAAGTAGAGGTACGGCGCCAGCCCGGCGAGGATCATAAAGATAATCGCACCAGGGTAGCCAAAGCTCCACTTAAGTTCCGGCATAAACTCAAAGTTCATCCCGTAGCTCGAGGCCACCAGCGTTGGTGGCAGGAAGACCACCGAGACCACCGAGAAGATCTTGATGATGCGGTTCTGCTCGATATTGATAAAGCCCATCGCCGCCTGCATCAGGAAGTTGACCTTCTGGAACAACGATTCATTGTGCGGCAGCAGGGATTCGATATCGCGCAGGATCTCACGTGCCTGCTCCAGCTGACCGCCCGGCAGACGCGCCTTACGCACCAGGAAGTTCAGCGCGCGCTGGGTATCCATCAGACACAAACGCACCTTCCAGCCGATATCTTCCAGCTCTGCCAGCGTCGAGAGCGCTTCGTCGTATTCATCGCCCTGATGCCCTTCCATGATGACGCGGCTCAGCTTTTCCAGGTCGCTGTAAATGTTTTCAATTTCATCCGCCAGCTGTTCGATTTTGGTTTCAAACAGGTCCAGCAGCAGTTCGTAGGCATTACCGTCGACCATCGCCTGGCTACGGGCGCGCATGCGGTAGAGACGAAACGCGGGCAGCTCACGCTCGCGCAGGGTAAACAGGCGACCGTCACGAATGGTAAACGCCACGGTGGAGTTACCCGCGTGATCGTCGGCGTCTTCAAAGAAGAAGAAGGAGTGAATATGCAGACCGTCTTCATCTTCAAAAAAACGAGCAGATGCTTCGATGTCTTCCAGTTCCGGGCGGGTTGCCAGGCTTTGCCCCAGCTCAGATTGTACGCGAAGGCGCTCATCGTCGTCCGGCTCGACCAGATCCACCCATACGGCATCAATGAGGGGCTGTGACTCTTCGGCTTCAAGCCGAGTCAGTCGGTTATTTTCGAGTTGAAATGCGCTCAACATGACCGGGACTCCCAATGCAAAAAATATCGGACAGTTCGGTGGGCACACAGAAACAAATTGGGTTTCAGACCATTAAACAGCCTGACTCAGCGCGACGGGAATAATGCAGGTCGCTGACAACCACTAAGGCCATCAGCAAGAGGAGATAGCCTTAGGAGTTGTTCCTGGATGACAGGGAATTGAGCCAGTATCTACTGGGTGTGTCCAAGGCGAATGTCCTCTTAGCGTAATCGTGCGCGCATGTTACGCCAGCAGTAATAGTGGCGTCAACACGCAACGGAACGCTGAAGGGCATTAATTGACCTTCAACGTATAAGGCTAGCAGATTATTACAAAATAATGATATTTTTCTGAAAGTTACACAGTTTCCAGCCTGGCGTAGGCTGCCACCAGCCATTTGATACCTTGCCCCTGGAACGCCACCTGCAGGCGGCTGTGCTCGCCGCTACCTTCCAGATTGACGATGGTGCCTTCACCAAACTTAGCATGACGCACGCGCTGACCCAGCTTGTAGCCGGTGTCCGTTTCAGCAATCGGCGAGCCCATACGCTGATGGCTGACCGGGCGGCTGATACTGGCGCGCAGGCGCACCTCTTCCACGCACTCTTCCGGCAGTTCGCCGATAAAGCGCGACGGACGGTGATACACCTCTTTACCGTACAGGCGTCGGGTTTCGGCATAGGTCAGCGTCAGCTTTTGCATCGCGCGCGTCACGCCAACATAGGCCAGACGACGCTCCTCCTCCAGACGCCCACCTTCATCCAGCGACATCTGGCTCGGGAACATCCCCTCTTCCATCCCGACGATAAACACCTGCGGGAACTCCAGACCTTTGGCGGAGTGCAGGGTCATAAGTTGAACCGCATCCTGCCAGGTGTCTGCCTGCCCTTCGCCCGCTTCCAGCGCCGCGTGGGAGAGGAACGCCTGCAGCGGCATCAAATCTTCGTCTTCTTCGTTGTAGCTGAACTGGCGCGTTGCCGTCACCAGTTCCTCTAAGTTCTCAATACGGGTCTGGCCCTTTTCGCCTTTCTCCTGCTCATACATGGTGCGCAGGCCGGAGTCTTTAATCACCCGGTCGGTCTGTACGTGCAGAGGCATATCGGCCGTTTCCTGTGCCAGGGCATCAATCAGCTCCAGGAAGCGTTGTAAGGCGCTGGCTGCACGTCCGGCGAGCGCTTTCTCCTGCAACAGCTCGCGGCACGCCTGCCAGAGTGTCAGCTGGCGATCGCGGGAGGCCTGGCGCACCACGTCCAGGGTACGGTCACCGATGCCGCGGGTTGGGGTGTTCACCACGCGCTCAAACGCCGCATCGTCATTACGGTTTGCGATCAGACGCAGATACGAGAGCGCGTCTTTGATCTCCTGACGTTCAAAGAAGCGCATGCCACCGTAAATGCGGTACGGCATACTCACCTGCAGCAACGCCTCTTCCAGCACGCGCGACTGGGCGTTGCTGCGATAGAGAATGGCACACTGCTCCAGCGCGCCACCGTTGTCCTGCCAGGTTTTAATACGGTTCACCACAAAGCGCGCTTCATCAAGTTCGTTGAATGCGCAGTAGATAGAGATCGGTTCACCGTCAACGCCATCGGTCCACAGCTTTTTACCCAGACGCCCGTTGTTGTTCTCAATCAGGGCGTTGGCGGCGCTCAGAATGTTGCTGGTCGAACGGTAGTTCTGCTCCAGACGGATGGTCTGAGCACCGGGGAAATCATTGAGGAAGCGCTGAATGTTTTCCACCTGCGCCCCACGCCAGCCATAGATGGACTGATCGTCATCACCGACGATCATCACCTTGCCGGTATCACCGGCCAGCAGGCGGATCCATGCATACTGGATGTTGTTGGTATCCTGGAATTCGTCCACCAGAATATTGGTGAAGCGTTCACGATAGTGCTGCAGGATATGCGGTTTGTTGAGCCACAGCTCATGCGCACGCAGCAGCAGCTCAGCAAAGTCCACCAGACCTGCGCGATCGCACGCCTCCTGGTAGGCTTTATAAACGTTCTGCCAGGTTTGCTCGACCGGGTTGCCGAAGCTCTGGATATGGTGCGGACGCAGCCCTTCGTCTTTCTGGCCGTTGATGTACCACATTGCCTGACGCGGCGGCCACTGCTTTTCGTCGAGATTCATCGCCTTGATAAGACGCTTCAGCAGACGCAGCTGATCTTCGCTGTCGAGGATCTGGAAATCCTGCGGCAGGTTAGCGTCCATATGGTGCGCCCGCAGCAGGCGATGCGCCAGACCGTGGAAAGTACCCACCCACATGCCGCCCTGGCTGGTGCCCATCAGCTGTGCGATTCGGTGGCGCATCTCTGCCGCCGCCTTGTTGGTAAACGTCACCGCCATAATGGAGTACGGCGAGCAGTTTTCCACGCTCTGCAGCCACGCAATACGGTGTACCAGCACGCGCGTCTTACCACTGCCCGCCCCAGCCAGCACCAGCATGTTGGTGCGCGAAGCGGCAACCGCGTCACGCTGTTTGTCATTAAGGCTGTCGAGCAGGTAAGAAACGTCCATTGGCACCGTCACGTAATGTCAGGCAGGCGAATGTGATTCCTTCGCCAAAACCCTGTTAATTTATACAGAACAATTGATGATTATATCAGCGTCGTGAGGGATGCCAACCGTGAAATTTCCACGTGCGGCAGAAGACGGCTGTCCGGCGTTGTCATCAGGTCAGCGTTTTCCGGCTTGATCCAGCAGGCCTGCATGCCGCAGCGGATCGCCCCGGCCACGTCCGTGGTCAGGTCATCACCCACATGCAACATTTCGCCGAGCGGCAGGTTCAGTTTTTCCGCCGCCAGGTGATACATATCGTTAAACGGTTTCGAGCGCCCGTGCGGGCCCGCGCGCAGCACAAACTCAAAATAATCGCCAAGACCAAACAGCTCAGGCTGGGCATTGCCATTGGTAATCGCCACCAGCGGCCACTTCTCTGCCAGCGCGGCCAGCGTATCGTGGGTCTCCTGTGGCACATCAATACGGCTCCGCCATTTGGCGAAGTTTTCCATGGACGCTTCAGCCCCTATCGCCGCATCACGCGCGCTCATGCCAACATTCAGCATCGCCTGTTCAACCGCACGTCGACGCCATTCGGTCACGTCATGGTAAATGTCCGGCTCGGTCTCCCGCAGGGACTGACGCAGCTGCTGGAAGTCCTTGTTCTGCATCGTCTTCAGCGCCGGGTGATAGTTCTGCACAAACGCCAGCGACTCCTGCTCGGTACGCAGGATCACCTGGCGGTTATCATAAAGGGTGTCATCAAGGTCAAAGGTAAGGGCTGAAATCTGACCCAGTGGGCGGTAAAAACGCATTATTTCCCCCGTTTGGCGCGTGGATGCGCCGCGTCATACACCGAGGCAAGGTGCTGGAAGTCTAAGTGGGTATAAATCTGGGTGGTGGACAAATTCGCGTGGCCGAGCAGTTCCTGCACGCCGCGCAGATCGCCGCTTGATTCAAGCATGTGGGTCGCAAAAGAGTGGCGCAGCTTGTGCGGGTGAACATGGCTGTTCAGCCCCTGCTTAATGCCCCACTCCGCAAAACGCTTCTGCACATTACGCGCCGAGATCCGCTTGCCGAGTTTCGACAGGAACAGCGCATCTTCTTCCGCGCCAAACAGCCCGCGCAGGTCAAGCCAGTGCTCAATCCAGGCGACAGCGTTGCGACCAATCGGCAAGCGGCGCTCTTTGCTGCCCTTGCCCATCACCCACACTTCGCCGGTGTCCAGATCGAGATGTTTTATATCGAGATTGACCAGTTCAGACAGACGCAGTCCGGCACCGTACATCACCTCCAGCATCGCGCGGTCACGCACCGCCAGCGGATCGTTAAGATCGATATCCAGCAGGCGATTGACATCATCGACGTCGATATTTTTAGGCAGATGACGCGGTGCTTTTGGCGTGGCAATGCCTTTCGCCGGGTTGGCTTTAAGGCTGCCCTGGCTCACCAGCCAGTCGAAGAAACTGCGCAGGGCAGAGAGCCTGAGCGCCAGACTCGCCGGACCTAACCCTTTCCTGCGGCTACGCACGACGACGCCACGAACCGTCGCAGCGTCACATTGTTGCCAGCTTTTCAGGCCGATTTCATCGGCAATCTGCATGATGGCATCAAGCTGACGCTGATAGTTCAGCAGCGTTATGGGGCTAAGCTGACGTTCAACCCCCAGGTAGCGCAGAAATCGCGCGACGTCAGTGGCAAGAAGTCCGTCCGTCATACGCGCTCAATCCAGCGCTCCAGCAGCTCAGGCAGCATCAGGGCGATCTCCTGCAACAGGTGCGTACCTTGCCCCTGCTCATAGTGATGCGCGTCGCGACTGGTAAATAACATCACGCCTAAGTCGCCATCGCGCCCCATCAATGACATGGCCACCGAGCCAATCGCTTTGGCTTCTGGCAATACCACCAGCAATTCAGGTCCGTTCAGCGGCCCCAGATAATGATGTTGATGACCCAGGCGCTGAATACGTAGCGGCTCAAACGCCTGACGGCTCAGTGCCAGATGGGTGAAACCAGACGGTGCACCAATGCGCCAGCGGTCGGGGAAGAGACGAAGGGTTGCGCCTGCAAGCCCCAGTTCTCGCGCCCAGCGGTGGAAACGGCTGAGAAACTCGTCAAGGCTGTGGGCCGAGGCCAGACGCGCCTGCAGATGCAGCAGTCGATAGAACAGGCTTTCGTTATTGTTCGCCTGTTCCATGAGCAGCGTCATGTTCTCTTCAAGCTGATTGATGTGGTTGCGCGCGCGAGCCATATGCCATTCGACCAGCGACACGGTCCCGCGCACCGGATGCGGCACCCGCATCTGTTCGACAAGACGTGCATTGCGAATAAAAAACGCGGGATTGTTCAGCAGATAATCAACAACAGCACTGTCGTCCAGTTCCGTCACCGTTTCCTGCAGTTCTTCCCCTGGTTGCTTCATAGATGGATAAACCCGTCATAGACATGTACCGCCGGGCCAGTCATAAACAGCGGATGACCCGGTCCTTTCCAGGCGATATCAAGACGACCGCCTGGTAACTCCACGCGAACCTCTTCTGCCAGTAACCCCTGAGCGATGCCGACGGCCACTGCCGCGCAGGCACCGCTTCCGCAGGCCTGGGTTTCGCCCGCGCCGCGTTCATACACCCGCAGACGGATGTGTTCACGCTTCACCACCTGCATAAAACCAATGTTCGCGCGTTCCGGGAAGCGTTCATGGCTTTCCAGCACCGGGCCGAGGGTTTCAACGGCGGCGGTCTCTACATCATCAACCTGAATCACGCAGTGCGGGTTTCCCATCGAGACGACGCCACACAATACTGTCTGCTCTGCCGCACGCATAATATAGGTCTTTTCCGCTTTGTTTGCGCGAAACGGCACGGCGGAAGGTTCAAAGTTCGGCTCGCCCATATTCACGCGAACCAGATCGTCATCGGTGACGCTGAGCACCATGCGACCATTCGCGGTACTGACGCGGATATCGCGCTTGTTCGTCAGCCCTTTCAGGCGGACAAAGCGGGCAAAACAGCGCGCACCGTTGCCGCACTGGGAGACTTCACTGCCGTCAGCGTTAAAAATACGGTAGTGGAAATCGAGGTCAGGATCGTACGGCGGCTCAACCACCAGCAGCTGATCGAACCCCACGCCCAGATGCCGATCCGCCAGGCGGCGGATCAGTTCCGGGGAGAAAAAGACATTCTGCGTTACCGCGTCGACGACCATAAAATCGTTGCCAAGGCCATGCATCTTAGAGAACTGCATCATTCGCTCCATTGCGCGGGTACAGAACGTAATCGTCAGAGATTAACCTGAGTCGGACCACCATTATTGCCACGATCGTTCGTGTCTGGCGTGGAAGACTCAATACCGCTTTGCACAGGTTTCGTCGGCGGCGGCGCCGTTTTATCCGCTGGCGGGAAGTAAAGCGGTCCCTTCAGTCCACAGCCCGTCAGACTAAACAGCGTGATGAGAACGGCAAGCGTTCGGAAAACGTTTTTCATTATAAAGTTGCCCGTAAGTTCAAATCTGTTTCTATCATCGCAGGAGAAGACACAAAAGCAAGAGTTTGCCGCTTTCCTGCAACGGGAATTATTTAGCGTTATACTGCCGGCATCACGAAAAACAGGAACAAAACCATGAACGACAGTGAATTCCATCGCCTTGCAGACACCTTATGGATGACCATCGAAGAGCGGCTTGACGACTGGGACGGCGACAGCGATATCGATTGTGAGATCAACGGCGGCATTCTGACCCTGAGCTTCGAAAACGGCAGCAAAATTATTATTAACCGCCAGGAGCCGCTTCACCAGGTCTGGCTGGCCGCCAAACAGGGTGGCTACCATTTCGATCTGAAAGAGGGCGAATGGGTGTGTGACCGTAGCGGCGAAACGTTCTGGGATCTGCTGGAACAGGCGGCGACCGCGCAGGCAGGCGAAGACGTGCGTTTTCGTTGAGTCTGTTTTGCCCGGTGGTGCGCTGCATACCGGGCAAAAACTGTCAGGAGAAATACTGCTGCAACAGCGGGGTAGTGTCCTGGCGTGGCGGGAACCGCTGGCGTAACGGCCTGCGTACGGAACGGAATCACCTGCGAACGTCCGTCTACATTCACAATCTGGTAGAACTGTGGCAGGTTAAAGTTGATGAAGCTGGAGCCGTAGGTAAAGCGGTCATGTGAGGACGAATAGAAGCGGCTGACGTCGCGCACCAGTTCCTCTTTACTGCCTTCACAGTGGTGATAAACCTCAGCGCGGTTCGTCTCATCCAGGATGTAGATGTTGAAACCGGCGTCGTCACCCGACTCTTCAAAGAAGAACTGAATAATCCCTTCGCTCGCAAAGCCATCCACGACCTGTGGCAGTTTCACGTGGTTGGTTTCCACCTGCACTGACAGGCCATGCAGCTTGTTGTGCGAAATGGCGCCGTAGAACTCGATGGCGTTTTCCAGCTTCTGTACTGAAACATTCAGGCGCTCGAAGAACAGGCCCCAGGTCTGTCCGGAGACGCGCAGCGCTTTAAAGCGACCGGTTTCCTGACGGGTACTGGAGAGGCGCAGTTCGATGCACTCCGAAACCAGCTGCTGCACACGGGTACGGATCAGACCGCGCAGATGCTGGCTATAGCAGAACACCTCAACGCTGTCCGGCGGCGCAGCGTCCTGATGCATCTTGCCGAGAATCGTTTTCAGCGCTTCGATCATCGCCTGCTCGCCGTTGAAGTGCAGAGTACGCACTTCGTTCCACGAGTTGCGGTACAGCAGGTCTACGCTGCCCACCAGGCAGTTTTGCTGCTCGCCAAAACTAAAGACGTCCAGCTTGCGGAAATCAAAATGGACCACCTGATTGCGGAAGGCCGCTGTCGGGTCATATTCCAGGTTGACGATAATCGCCAGATGGCGAATTTCACACGGGCTGTAGAGCGCTTTTGGCGTCGGCGCCGGCAGACGCAGCGGGAAGTGGTGGGAGACATCCGCCACCATCTCCTGCAGTTTGGCTAAATCGACAACCTCGTTGCCTTTGATAAACAGCCGGGTACGCGAGGTCAGCAGGCCGTTGAACCAGGCCCAGGCCACCAGCTTGTTCAGGTAGCGGTTATATTCCAGCGGCTGATGGCTGATGATCGAGTCCATGCTTGGCGCACGGTTGTACAGGTACCAGCCGGTGCGGTTTGCGCGGCCCGGCGGCACATAGATAAAGGTCAGGTTCGGTTCTGACAGGTCCGGTGAAATCTGCGGGTTAACCAGCGTGACTTTACCCGGCAATGCTTCAAACGCCGCATACAGTTTACGCGTCAACACCCCGATGTCCTGCGGGCTGGCGGAAACGCTGAGATTGTTACGACGCGCAAAGCGGATAAGGTTGCGGTAGCTTTGCATCATGGCATCGAGCAGTTCGTTGTGCGCTTCACGCACCTGATCGATTTTCCAGTTGGCGCGGTTATCAAGCATAGACAGACGTTCTTCGTCCCATCCCCACTCTTTCACCAACTGACTGACCACTTCACGACGCCAGCCCACGCATGCGCGTTCGCGGCTGAGTTTTTCACAGACTTTGAGATAGAAACATCGACGCACCAGATCGAGACGCGTGGTGTCATCAATGGCTTTCAGGTATTCGGTGACGCGTTCAAGCATCATGCAGTAAGCATCCAGCCCGTAGGAGACAATTTCTCCGTCGTGCAGACGCTGTTTGATATCTTTCGCCAGCAAACGCGGCGTGGGGTATTCCCAGGAATAGGCTTCCAGCAGCAGGGTTTTCAGCACGGCCTTATACGGCGAATCAATGCTTTTATAGAGCTGCCAGAGGCTCGCGCCAAAGTACTCTTCGGCGGAAAGCGAACTGAGGCCACCCAGATCCAGCCATTCATTTGGTGTCAGCACACCCTGGGAGTACAACGACATTACGTAATCGTCGTAATGCTCTTCTTCGTCGCACGGCACCATATTCCACAGAATACGCTTACCGGCCAGGCGTACGGCAGTACGGTAAAACTCGTCCAGCAGTAAGATGTGCTGGGTTGAGCCGCAGTCTTCACCACCCAGACTGCCACTTTCGTTATGACGGAAACGGTTTTCATCAATCAGGAAGAAACTGACTTCTACGCCAAGCGACGCGGCCCAGCTTTCCAGCAGGCTGCACTTTCGCTGCAGCAGCTGACGCTCGTCGTTATCGAGCCAGGACTGATGACAGACCCAGATGTCCAGGTCCGAAGAACAGCTTTGCCCAACCGAGGAGGTACTGCCCATGGTGTAAACGCCAGTAATCGGCAGTTCACCTTTCGGTGATTCCTGCGGCGGCATGCCACGGTAGAGTTCAAGTTCGGTCAGGTAGTGTTGTTGGGTTTCATCAGGCGTGAAAAGACAGATGCCTCTGGGAACGTTACCGTCAAGGTAGCCAGGCATCAGCGGATGGTGATAGTGCAATAATGTCGGCAGAAGACTGTATACCTGCTGGAAAGCAGGGCCCATAGCAGCAAGCGCGCGATCGACACGCAGTTGGTTTATGGCATCCAGTCTCTGTTTCAGAGTCTCAATATAGAGGTACAAGACGTATCGCCTGATGTTTCCGGGTGTCGCACGCTATCCAAAACAGAAATAACAGCGGACCCGCAGTATTACAAAAAGAGAACCGTTACCTTTTTTCGCCCTTATCATTATGGTGGTACCGACGAAAAAATGGTCTAAAACGTGATCAATTTAACACCTTGCCGGTTGACCGTAAAGAAAGATGCGCTACATACAGTGTAGCACCGTTCTGTACGTGTAAATTCCTTAATACGGCTGTGGCTGACGAGAACCCCGCCCTGTCCCTCTCTTCTTCATCACCGTAAAACTGCCATCCCAGAGTCAACAATGTTAGGATGGTTAGCGATTGATAATGACGGTAACAAGCATGTTAGACAATGTTTTGAGAATTGCCACACGCCAAAGCCCTCTTGCGCTCTGGCAGGCACATTATGTTAAGCAGCGCCTTGAAGCCTGCCACAGTGGATTGTGCGTCGAGCTGGTGCCGATGGTCACGCGCGGTGACGTGATCCTTGATACGCCACTGGCTAAAGTGGGCGGCAAGGGCCTGTTTGTCAAAGAACTGGAACTGGCATTGCTTGAGAACCGCGCCGATATCGCCGTACATTCGATGAAAGATGTGCCCGTCGAGTTCCCGGAAGGGCTGGGACTGGTGACCATTTGCGAGCGTGAAGATCCGCGCGATGCGTTTGTCTCCAATCACTATGATTCGCTCGATGCGTTGCCAGAAGGCAGCGTGGTTGGCACGTCCAGTTTACGTCGTCAGTGTCAGCTGGCAGAACGTCGTCCGGACCTGATCATTCGTTCGCTGCGCGGTAACGTTGGTACGCGTCTGAGCAAGCTGGATAACGGCGATTACGATGCCATTATCCTCGCGGTTGCGGGTCTGAAGCGCCTGGGGCTGACGTCTCGCATTCGCGTCGCGTTGCCGCCTGAGCTGTCGCTGCCGGCTGTGGGTCAGGGGGCCGTCGGCATTGAATGCCGTCTGGATGATGAGCGTACCCGCGCGCTGCTTGCCCCGCTGAACCATGACGAGACCGCTATCCGCGTTAACGCCGAGCGCGCCATGAACACCCGCCTCGAAGGAGGGTGTCAGGTGCCGATTGGCAGCTATGCTGAATTAATTAACGGTGAACTGTGGCTGCGAGCGCTGGTTGGCGCACCGGATGGTTCACAGATGGTCCGCGGCGAACGTCGTGGTAAAGCGCAAGATGCCGAACAGCTTGGCGTGTCGCTGGCAGAAGAGCTGCTGGATAACGGCGCCCGTGAGATCCTGGCTGAGGTTTATAATGGAGAACCCCCTGCATGAGTATTCTTGTCACCCGCCCTTCTCCCGCAGGAGAGCAGTTAGTGAGCCGTCTGCGCGCACTGGGGCAGGTGGCCTGGAGTTTTCCGCTCATTGAATTCTCCCCCGGTCGGGAGCTGTCCGCGCTTGCCGACCATATGAATACCCTCCAGCAGGGCGACTTGCTGTTTGCGCTGTCGCAACATGCGGTGGAATTTGCCCAGGCGCAGCTGCAACAGCAGGGGCTTAACTGGCCAACCGCCCCTCACTATTTTGCGATTGGTCGTACAACGGCACTGGCGTTGCATACCGTAAGCGGAACAGACGTTCGTTACCCGTTAGATCGGGAAATCAGCGAAGTCTTGCTACAATTACCTGAATTACAAACTATTGCCGGAAAGCGTGCACTCATTTTACGCGGTAACGGCGGGCGCGAACTGTTGGGCGAAACGCTGCGGGAACGCGGGGCTGAGGTCACGTTCTGCGAATGCTATCAGCGTTGTGCAAAACATTACGATGGTGCGGAAGAGGCGATGCGCTGGCATATGCGCGGTATTACGACCCTGGTGGTGACCAGCGGCGAAATGC
The DNA here is from genome assembly GCF_031453695.1 of Enterobacter sp. SORGH_AS_0287. Classification (NCBI taxonomy): domain Bacteria; kingdom Pseudomonadati; phylum Pseudomonadota; class Gammaproteobacteria; order Enterobacterales; family Enterobacteriaceae; genus Enterobacter; species Enterobacter sp. SORGH_AS_0287. The sequence goes on along the minus strand of NZ_JAVIZW010000001.1, from coordinate 3,747,002 downwards.
TGCAGCAGCTCTGGTCGCTGGTGCCCCTTTGGTATCGTGAAAACTGGTTACTCCACTGCCGGCTTCTGGTCGTCAGTGAGCGTCTGGCGAACCAGGCCCGGGAACTGGGCTGGCAAGATATTCGGATCGCTGATAACGCTGACAACGATGCGCTGCTGCGCGCATTACAATAACTCTCATAATGGGAAGCCATAATGACGGAACACGATAAATCCTCCGCCGTGGTTGAAGAGACCAGGGAGACTGTGGACATCACGCCGCAGTCAGAAACGACTGAGAAAACCGTTGAGAAGAAGAACGGCAGCAATAAAACCAGCCTCGCGCTGAGCGCGATAGCCATCGCCATTGCGCTGGCCGCAGGCGTTGGCCTCTATGGTCTGGTGAAACAGCAAGGTTCCAGCCAGACAGCGACCAACGACACGCTGGTCAATCAGCTTACCGCCCTGCAAAAAGCGCAGGAGACGCAGAAAACTGAACTGGAAACGGTGATTAAACAGCAGTCCGCGGCGCTCGCTGAGGCGAACAGCAAACAGGAAGAGCTGACCAAACAGCTGGACGACGTGCAGCAGAAAGTCGCCACGATTTCCGGTACCGATGCCAAAACCTGGCTGCTCTCGCAGGCCGATTTCCTGGTGAAGCTGGCCGGACGTAAGCTCTGGAGCGATCAGGACGTCACCACCGCCGCCGCGCTGCTGAAAAGCGCTGATGCGAGCCTGGCAGACATGAACGATCCGAGCCTCATTACCGCGCGTCGTGCCATTACCGAAGATATCGCCAGCCTCTCTGCCGTTTCGCAGGTGGACTACGATGGCATCATCCTGAAGGTCAATCAGCTTTCAAACCAGATTGATAACCTGCAGCTGGCGGATAACAACGACGATGACTCCCCGATGGATTCTGACGGCACCGAGCTTTCCAGCTCCCTGAGCGAATGGCGCGTGAACCTGCAAAAAAGCTGGCAGAACTTTATGGATAGCTTCATTACTATCCGCCGCCGTGACGAAACCGCCGTTCCGCTGTTAGCGCCGAATCAGGACATTTATCTGCGCGAAAACATTCGCTCCCGCCTGCTGGTGGCGGCCCAAGCCGTACCGCGTCATCAGGAAGAAACCTACAAACAGGCGCTTGATAACGTCTCGACATGGGTACGTGCTTACTACAATACCGATGATGCCACGACCACGGCTTTCCTCGATGACATTGATAAACTGAGCCAGCAGAACATCACCATGAACGTGCCGGACAAGCTGGAAAGCCAGCCGATTCTGGAGAAACTGATGCAGACGCGCGTGCGCAACCTGCTGGCGCAGCCGGGCGTTCCGGCAGAACCTCACGCCCAGGCCCCTGCCGCCGCGCCAGCGCCTGAAAGCGCGCCACAAGGAGAGTAATGATGCTTAAAGTACTCTTACTCTTCATCCTGCTGATCGCCGGGATCGTCCTGGGGCCGATGCTTGCTGGTCATCAGGGTTACGTCCTGATCCAGACCGATAACTACAACATTGAAACCAGCGTAACGGGTCTGGTGATCATCCTGATCCTCGGTGTGGTGGTGCTCCTTGCGGTTGAGTGGATCCTGCGCCGAATTTTCCGTACCGGTGCGCATACGCGTGGCTGGTTCGTTGGCCGTAAACGCCGCCGCGCCCGTAAGCAGACTGAGCAGGCACTGCTTAAGCTGGCCGAGGGTGACTATCAGCAGGTTGAAAAGCTGATGTCGAAAAATGCTGACCATGCCGAACAGCCGGTGGTGAACTATCTGCTGGCCGCCGAGGCAGCGCAACAGCGGGGTGACGAAGCCCGCGCCAACCAGCACCTGGAACGCGCGTCAGAACTTTCTCCGAAAGACCCGATTCCCGTTGAGATCACCCGCGTTCGCCTGCAGCTGGCCCGCAACGAAAACCACGCCGCGCGTCACGGTATCGACCGTCTGCTGGAAGTTGCGCCACGCCACCCGGAAGTGCTGCGTCTTGCCGAGCAGGCCTATATTCGCACCGGTGCCTGGGGTTCACTGCTGGATATCATTCCGTCGATGGCCAAAGCCGACGTCGGTGATGATGAGCACCGTGATGAACTCCAGCGTCTGGCATGGATTGGCCTGATGGATCAGGCGCGTGCCGATCTCGGCAGCGATGGTCTGAAAACCTGGTGGAAGAATCAGAGCCGGAAAACGCGTCAGCAGGTTCCGTTGCAGGTTGCGATGGCAGAACATCTGATTGAATGTGACGATCATGACACGGCGCAGGAGATCCTCCTCGACGGACTGAAGCGACAATATGACGATCGCCTGGTTATGGTGATCCCGCGTCTGAAAACCAATAACCCTGAGCAAATTGAAAAAATGCTGCGTCAGCAGATTAAAGCCGTCGGCGACCGTCCACTGCTGTGGAGTACGCTGGGCCAGTCGCTGATGAAGCACGGTGAATGGCAGGAAGCGAGTCTCGCCTTCCGTGCAGCGCTGAAACAGCGCCCGGACGCATTTGACTACGCGTGGCTTGCCGATTCGCTGGATAAGCAGCACAAGCCGGAAGAGGCTGCCGCCATGCGCCGCGATGGGCTGTTATTAACGCTGCAAAATAATGGCAGCCAGCAATAAATAACAAGGAGGCCAGACGGCCTCCTTTTTTTATTCCCCTTCGCCTGCTACATTCTTTACCACATCATCTAAAACGAACCCGCCAATGTAACGACGTCTTTTCATTAACTTTTTTCCATACACGCGACGAGTGCCGCGTGGACTGAATCGTTTTTGAAAGGAAATCGTCATGAACACCCTTTTGTACGCGCTTATTGAAGCGCTGCGCTGCCACCGCTGGCTGCGCCTGCTGGCCTGTGCCTTTATCTTTACATCACTGGGAAATGGCGTAACCCAGGTGGTGGTCTTCGGCTTACTGTTAGCATGGTCCGCCCCGCCCGCGCTGCTTACCCTCGCCTTTCTTTTCGCCACGCTACCTGGCTTTATCGGCAGCCTCATCAGTGAAAAGCTGTGCGCGCGCTATTCTCCGATATCCCTGTTGATACTCACCGAGGGGCTTGGCTTACTGGCCCTGCTCTTTCCCCTGCTCGGCGTGCACTATCACAGTATCCCTGCGTTACTGGCCGTGCAGTCCACCGAAGCACTGCTTAGCGGAATGAGCTGGCCTGCCCTGACTGACGCTGCTCTTTAAACGCGGACTCAGAGAAGCAGAACTCCCTGCCGCAACCTGCCTCGAGAATGTGATTTTTGCCGCTCAGGTTTTGTTAGGCACCGGGCTGGGGATGGTACTTTTCCAGAAGATCGCCATCCTCGCCTTGCTGGCCATTGATGCCACCAGCTTTCTCGGATCGCTGTTCATGCTCTGGCTGGCGGGTCGTGTATATTTAGCGCCCACACTGGCAGTCCCCACTGAAGAGAAAGCGCCTGCGGCTTTACGCTGGCAGATGTTGACCATCCGGCAGAAACGCAATTTGCTGATTTTGCCTGCGCTGGCCGCCGTCGGTTCACCGGCCATGGCACTTCTTCCGGCAATGGCACAGCAGATCCATCCTCAGGATGCGGCCAGCCTTGCTTTGCCACTGCTTTTTGCAAGGAGCATGGGACAACTTTGCGGTCCCCTGCTGCTAAAAAGAGACAGCCTGACGCGTTTTGCAGCACGCACGCCACGGATTTTACTGTGTCTCGGCATCTTCCTTGCCGCGTATGGGATGCTCCCGCTGTTGTCCGGGTGGATGTCATGCGCGCTGGGGATGATTTTTGTCGCACACCTGGCCTCAAATGTTCTCTTTGCGGCTGGCACATTTGCCGTACTCAGCAGTTTTCAAACCACGCACATGGCTTCGGCCAGCAGTAAAGCCTGGCGCTGGCAAACGCTCAGTGCCTCGCTTTTCACCGGTATTGCCGCGATGGCGGCGGCAGGATTTGGCTCCATACAAGCGCTTTACAGCGTTTCGTCAGCCGCTCTGATACTTGTCGCCCTGATCATGTACGTTTACCGGGAATAAGGCATAAAAAAACGCCTGCTATAAAAGCAGGCGTTAAAACAGGTCTGTAAGACAACATATTTGGTGCTTCACTCAACGTTATGCCCATGGTGTCTGATGAGGCCGAAGCGACATCTGTCAGTGGACGATAAGCACCGTAAATGGCTCTGCGTCATTCCTGAGTTTATGAGGCACTAAGGCGAACATAAGAGATGGAATGAGCATCTACACGTATATTATTGCACGTAACGTGCCAACTTGACACGCAGAACTTTTACATCGCGCAACATTTTAAGATAAAAGGAAATTATGTTGTTGAGCGGTATCTTAGACCCTACAACCTGCTGATAAACACGACGAAATGTCGTCTGGAGGAGACACGAAAGCCGCCAAATTATTATATCTTTTACTTTCAGTGTGTTATGTGTCGCTGAATCGCGACAAGGAAGCCGGCTGTTGTCGTGGAATCACTACAGAAGAGAGAAAGGCGTAGAAAACAAAAAACCCCGCCGAAGCGGGGTTCAAAATTGGTCGGCGAGAGAGGATTCGAACCTCCGACCCACTGGTCCCAAACCAGTTGCGCTACCAAGCTGCGCTACTCGCCGATGTACTGCTTTTTGAATTTTTAGTTCAATTCATTAAAAAGTCGTGGTGCGAGGGGGGGGACTTGAACCCCCACGTCCGTAAGAACACTAACACCTGAAGCTAGCGCGTCTACCAATTCCGCCACCTTCGCAATTCACAACTCTTTCAATAATGGGGTGGCTAATGGGATTCGAACCCACGACAACTGGAATCACAATCCAGGGCTCTACCAACTGAGCTATAGCCACCACTGTATTCTTTCACGCGGTACTGACTACTTCTCAGACCACCGCAGCTCTAGCGCCGGGACTAAAATGGCGCGCCCGACAGGATTCGAACCTGAGACCTCTGCCTCCGGAGGGCAGCGCTCTATCCAGCTGAGCTACGGGCGCTTAGCGCCGTTGCGGGGCTGGATATTACGTACCTCCGACCCCGCTGTCTAGTGCTTTTTTGAAAAAAATGCGCGTTTGGTTATGGTTTGCACATTTTGCCGCTTATTCCTCCACTTTCTGCGAGGTAGCGCGGCGGCCCAGACCAAAAAGCTTATACGCCGCGGTCACCGCCGCCAGGAAGATCATCCCGACAAACAGCGACATGCGCGTATCTTCATTAAAGTACATTCCAATTAATACGCAAACCAGGAACGCCATCGTCAAATAGTTGGCGTACGGGAACAGAATGGAACGGAACGGATGGCTGGCGATGGCCTTTTTATGTGCCTGGCGGAAACGCAGCTGGCTAATCAGGATAACAAACCAGGGCACCATGCCTGGCAGCACGCTGGCGCTGTAGACATAAACGAATACGCGCTGCGGATTCGGGATGATGTAGTTCAGGCAGGAGCCAATCAGCAGGATCACAATCGACACCGCCACACCCGCAACCGGCACGCCCGCACGCGAAACTTTCGCCATTGCCGCTGGCAGTTGGTTGTTTCTGGACAGCGCGTAGAGCATACGTCCGCAGCTGTACATCCCGCTGTTGCAGCCTGACAACGCCGCCGTCAGAACCACAAAGTTAATGATGCCTGCTGCTGCCGTGATACCAATCTTTGCGAAGGTTAAGACAAACGGGCTACCGGTCGTGCCAATTTCATTCCACGGGAAGATGGTTACGATAACGAAGATCGCCCCCACATAGAAAATCAGGATACGCCACAGCACCTTGCCTACGGCGCTGCGCAGCGTAACCTGCGGGTTTTTCGCTTCACCCGCGGTAATACCGATAAGCTCGACCCCCTGATAAGAGGCCACAACGATACACAGTGCCGTCAGGAAGCCCTTCCAGCCGCCCGCAAAGAAGCCGCCGTTTTCGGTCAGGTTACCAAAGCCAATGGCGTGCCCGCCGTTGCCAAAGCCGAAGAAGATAACGCCCAGCCCGACCACAATCATCACGATGATGGTGGTGACTTTGATCATCGCAAACCAGAATTCGATTTCACCATAAAGACGAACCGCGGCAAGGTTTGCCAGTGCCACCAGCCCCACGGCAATCAGCGCCGGTATCCACTGGACCATGTCCGGGAACCAGAACTGCACGTAGACCCCTATCGCCGTGATTTCAGAGATGCCAACCGCCATCCACATAAACCAGTATGACCAGGCCGTCAGGTAGCCAAAGAACGGGCTCATATATCGGTGCGCGTAAACGGCGAAGGAACCCGTGACGGGCTCCATGAAGAGCATTTCGCCCATCGAACGCATGATGAAGAAAACGAACAATCCCGCAATGATATAAGCCAGCAAGACCGAAGGTCCTGCCCATTTGAGCGTGCTTGCGGAGCCCATAAACAGGCCCACGCCGATAGTGCCGCCCAGCGCTATCAGTTCAATATGACGAGCCTCCAGCCCACGCTGTAGCTCCGGTTTTTTCTCTGCCATAGATCCTCGATTGTGTTTGCTGTTTCCCGACTTAAGGCCGGGTATTGTTTTTTAGGGGTACTAAAATACGGGGCGAATGGTTTCTTAAAATGCGGCAAATGGCAAACGATGCATAAAAAAAATGAATGCATTGCACAGATTCGCAGCAGTTTTGCAGGGGAGTTGCAGCGCGAACAGCATATCGCGCTACATTTTGATTACATTTTCCCGGTGTAGTGCCAGGTAAGGTAGCGAAGCAGACGGATCTGTCGTGTAATCCGCGTCGGCTGAGATAGCAGGCGATACAGCCACTCCAGCCCCAGGTTTTGCCAGACTTTGGGCGCACGCTTAACATGGCCGGTAAAGACGTCATACGTTCCGCCAACGCCCATATAAAGGGCATCCGGACACACCTGACGGCAGTCACGCATCAGGATCTCCTGGCGTGGGGAGCCCATCGCCACGGTGATGATTTTCGCTCCACTGTCGCGAACGCGTTCAAACAGCGCCTGCCGGGCCTCTGGTTTGAAGTAGCCATCCTGGCTGCCCACGATGTTAACATTCCATTGACTGCGCAATTTCGCTTCGGTCTGCGCCAGTACCTCCGGCTTACCGCCAATCAGGAATACCGGCGTGCCTTCCGCCCCTGCGCGTGCCATCAGTTGCTCCCAGAGATCGGCCCCTGCCACGCGAGATACATTAGCGCCAGGATACTTTTTGCGGATTGAACGCACCACGCTGATACCGTCGGCATATTTAAATTCAGCCGCTTCTATCAGGCTTCTCACTTCGGCGTTGTCTTCCACCGCCAGCATCTTTTCCGCATTGATGGCGACCAGCGTACCGGATTTCATCTGACCACCAGCGAACAGAAAATCCAGCGCGTGTTGCATATCGCGCCAGCCAATAAGCTGCAGACCGCGCAGCGTATAGCGCGGTGCAGAAGTTTTATCCGTCATGACTTTCCCTACTCACACTTGCGACAGCGTTGTGCTGCCCTGCGGCTCGCGCTTATGCACAAGCCCTGCACTGTCAAACAGCCAGTACAACAGTTTGGCCAGTAACAGGCAGATGCCAAAAACGACCATGAAGAAAACCACGCGCGACACGAATGAATCCAGCCCTTCACGCGCCAGAACGATCATATTGAAAATGGCACCAAAGCAGAAACTGTGCAAAATAGCCGCCTTATAGCGGTTTGTTTCTTCATTGCCGCGCACGTAGAGCCAGTCAAACCACTTGATGATCAGCCCCACCACCACCGCCCCCGGCAGGATAAACCAGCTTCCCCCCATCACCACCAGCGAGCCAATCAACGTAGGTGAGATCGCAAGGCCTGAATGGTTGTTCAGCACTTCCCAGGTAAAATAGTTTGCCGTGTTGAGAACGACGCCGGGACGGTCTGGCCACAGCCAGGTTGGGATAAAGACATAAAAGTCGCGCACAATAGGCGCAAGGCCCTGGAAATCGATTTTGTCGTAGTTTTGCAGCAACAACGCCAGGTTTTCCCACGGGGAGAAGGTGTCGCGCGTGAGATAGAGGAATGTGTAAAACGCCTCGTCACCGGCTACGTTGAGCCCGTAGCGCTTCAGGGCAAGCCAGAACATACCAACAATGCCAAACACCCCAGCAGCCACCAGCATCCATAAAGAGATCCACCCGCGGATGATGCCGATAAACAGGAAGATTGCGAAAGCGATGATGATATTTGCACGCGTCCCTCCCACAATCATGTAGGTCAGGAAACCGAAGGCGACGGTACTCACCAGGAAAAACAGCCAGGCTTTGCTGTCCTGACGCAGGAAAAAGATCACCAGCATCGCCGGAATGAAGAAGTAGAAGAAGCGCTTAAGCGCCACGCCCGACACTTCGGCAGAAAAAATCTGGCTGTAGGACTGGAGCTTGAACAGCAGAAAACCATTGTGCATGAAGAAGATACCCACGCTTACCAGCGCGATCGTCATCAGCATCACCCACGTCAGGTGCGTCTCCACCCGGTTCATGGTGAAGAGCGCCCGGCGCGGCGCGGTGGATTGCGCTGAACGCAGGCGCGTTTTATAGGTGGCGTAGTAGACGGCGTAGAAGCAGGTCGCTGCCAGGATCGCCTGGAGCAGGATCTCGGGCGGGGCAACGCTCACGTCAAACCGGAAGACCAGAATGCTGGTAAGCGGGAATCCGAAAAAGAAGGTCAGAAGAAACAGTAACGAGAAGAAGACGTTAAAGTTAAAACGCACCCGACGAAACTCAAACCAGGTGAGCGTGGCGATGAATAAAGTGCTCAGAAGCCAAACGATCAGTAAGCCGCTGAATTGCAACTGGCTCATGCTTTGTCTCCTGCAGCGATACGCAGCGCGCGGTGCCACGGCGTGAGGTAGTTCGGGCTAAAGAAGTCGATGGCACTTTTGTCCACCAGCGCCAGTTGTCTCTGCGCTTCGCGGACCACCTCTTCGTTAAGCACATCGGAAGTAAACAGCACCGGCAGATGCTGCTCCGCCATGTCCTGCCAGAATGGGTTTTCGCGATTGAGTACGCAGGGCACACCCGCCTGAATCAGCAGACACAGCGTGCCAATTCCTTGCTGACGCGCAAAGATGAAATAGCCCAGATCGCACCGACGCAGCAGCGCAAGATACTCATCAAATTCCAGCTTATCGTGGAGAATGTGCACATTCCCGGCGCTAAATAACGCGAGTGCCTGCTGGCGGACCTCATTGATATAGGCATCGTTATTGGCCGGATACCCCATCGGCACAATCACATTGACGGTGTCGCCAAACTGCTGATGTACCGCCCTGAGCGCGGCAAGATGTTCATTGCTGCGATCGCCTGAATTACCCACCAGAATCGTCAGTTTACCCTCGCGCGGCGTATCATTCGCCATGTTGTTCAGCGCCGGGTTCATTCGGGTCGGGAAATAGAGTAGCTCACCGCGTACATCAGGGTGGCGTTTAGCAAAATAATTGAGATCGCCACGGGTCGCGAAAACGCATCCCACACGCCCCTGCGCCATGCGCCGCAACGGGTAGAAAAGACGGAATTTCCAGCCACTGGAGACTTCGTAAAGATCGGCTCCCCAGATATGCCAGCTGCACTGCGAAGGTTTGATCCCCCCGCTCAGGAGCGCCAGCCACAGGCCGGTATTAAACTGCCCATGGAAAAAGAAACGTTGCTCACGATCCGCTTTGGCTTTGGCAACAACCGCCTTCGCCAGCGCAGCCTTGTCCGGCCAGAAAGAGAGAGTCAGCGCCGGACACGCCACGCTCAGGCCATTATCCTGACCGGCAACCATAAACTCACGAGCGTCGGGATCCCCCGATGCCAGTTCATCATTGAAGAACCGTAAAACGGTCTGGTTATGGTGTGGGATATCCGATCCCAGTATGTGAATCAGTGCAGTCATGCGCGTTTACGCCAAAGTAAAAATACGCCGCAACAGGCAGCGAAATAAACGATATAGGTTGCCATATAGGCCTGAGCCGCCCCCAGCGCACCGTGTGCCGGGATCAACCAGTGTGAGAATGCGGTCAGTAATGCAAACTGGCTGATTTCCGCCAGGATATACAACCGTAGCGAGGCTTTCGCAATCACCAGATAACCAAAAACGTAAGCCCCCACTTTCAGTACATCGCCCACCAGTTGCCAGGCAAACAGATCGCGCATGGCGGTAAACTTCGCGGAGAAGAGCAGCCAGATGGCGACATCGCGCAATAGCCATACGGTTAAACTGGCTGCCGCAACGGCGGGAAGGACAAACCGCAGTGAGCGGGAAATTTCGCGCGTGATATCCTGCCTGGAGGTCAGGCGCGATAAGGTTGGCAGCAAATAGACGCTAAAGGAAGCCGTTATAAATTGGAGGTAGGCATCGGAAATACTGCTCACCCCTTGCCAAATCCCAACTTCGTCCCAGCTGTAATGCGCCGCCAGCAGGTTTCGCATCATCACATAGGCGACAGGGAGCGTGACGGAGGTGATGAGCGCCATCAGGGTAAATTTTCCCAGCTGGCTTGCCAGCACCTTATCCCATTGAGGTTTCAGGTAACTCAACGGAATGGTGCCCCGACGCATTAGCATGAACGCCGCCGGAACGACCACTAATGCCGGTACCAGCGCCAGCCCCAGCAACGCGCCTTCATAGCCGCCCAGCCGATAGCAAAAATAGTAGGCAATCACGCCGATGACGCTGCCGAGGATTAACGCCAGTGCGTTCCCGGCCGCATCACGAAAGCCTTTCATCAGCGCCAACAACAGGTTAGCCCAGGCAATGCCCAGCTGAACCAGCGCGACCAGACGAACCAGCCCCTGATAATGGGTATGACCAAATAACCCCTGGCTTATGGGTGCCGCTGCCAGCAGGAAAATAACCGCCATCAGGGTCGAAAAGCCGGTGACCATCGCCGAGGATGTACCGACAACACGGCGAAGCTGGGCCGCATCATCATGGTACTGCGCAACGTATTTCGTGACGCCGTTGAAAATCCCTGCGCCGGCCAGTACCCCAAGGACGGTCACAAGCTGACGGAAATTCCCCGCCAGCCCGACGCCTGAAGGGCCGAATGAGACGGCCAGCAGCTTGACGACCAGTAGCCCGGCGCCAATTTTGACAAGTGTGGACGCGGCGGTCCACACCGATGCTTTTGCCAGAGACATATCAGCCGAAATAACTCAGAAGGGTGTTAATCACCGTACGCTGGTTAACAGGCGCGAGGTTGTAGAACAGTGGCAAACGAAGCAAACGCTCACTTTCTTTCGTGGTGTAGCGATCTTCACCCGCGAAGACCCCAAATGCCTCTCCTGCAGGGCTGGAGTGCAGCGGGATATAGTGGAACACCGCCAGAATTTCGGCTTCTTTTAGCCAGGCAATCAACTTGCTGCGATCGTCGTTATCGCGCAGTTTGATATAGAACATATGGGCATTATGGACGCAATCAGCCGGAAGGGTCGGCAACTCAATTCGTCCGGCTTGAGCCAGCGGTTGCAGCGCGTCGTAATAAGTTTGCCACAGGGACAGGCGCTGAAGATTAATGCGGTCCGCTGCCTCCAGTTGCGCCCACAGGTATGCCGCCTGCAGATCGGCCATCAGATAGCTTGAGCCAATATCGCGCCAGGTATATTTGTCTACCTGTCCCCGGAAGAACTGGCTGCGGTTGGTGCCTTTTTCACGGATCACTTCCGCGCGCTCGACCAGCGCACGGTCGTTAATCAGCGTCGCACCACCTTCGCCACCGGCGGTATAGTTTTTGGTTTCGTGGAAGCTAAAGCAGCCGATATGGCCGATCGTTCCCAGCGCTCGCCCTTTATAGGTCGACATCACGCCCTGAGCGGCATCTTCAACCACGAACAGGTCATGTTTTTTGGCGATCGCCATGATGGTGTCCATCTCACACGCCACACCCGCGTAGTGAACCGGCACAATCGCACGCGTTTTGTCCGTGATTGCCGCTTCAATCAGCGTCTCATCGATGTTCATGGTATCCGGGCGAATATCCACAAAGACAATTTTCGCACCACGCAGGACAAAGGCATTCGCTGTAGAGACGAAGGTATAGCTCGGCATGATCACTTCATCGCCCGGCTGGATATCCAGCAGCAACGCCGCCATTTCCAGCGATGCGGTACAGGACGGGGTCAGCAGGACTTTAGCGCTGTGAAACCGCTGCTCCATCCACTGCTGGCAGCGACGGGTAAAACCACCGTCACCACAGAGTTTGCCGCTGCCCATAGCAGACTGCATATAGTCGAGTTCAGTGCCCACGACGGGTGGTGCGTTAAATGGAATCATCTTGTCACCTGTATAACCAGTAAGCGGTGGCGTCGATGTTGGCACCACTCGCGATATAACGTTTAAGCGCGGCGGTGTTGCCCATCTGGGTTGCCACCCGCAGAGTCAAAAGCTGTTGCTGCTGCGCCCAGTGAAGCGCCGCCTGCATGAGTTTTTCGCCCATGCCGCGCCCGGCTAATAAACCAATACGCCCCTCGTTCGCGTTGAGCTTACGAAGCGAGACAAATCCCTCAATCTGGCCGTCTGCAGTGCGAAACACCAGGCACACATGGTCAAAGGTGCCTTTTACCGCGTTCTCTACCCACTGGGCGTAGAAACGCCCACTGTCGTCCGGTGCATACCACGGTGCGCGAAAACGGCTCCGGGCAAACGCCTGCGCCGCCATCTGACGCAGCGCGGGGATATCCTGCTCCGTTGCCACTTCCGCACCGGGCGAATCATGGCAGACGAGCGTAATGGACAGATCAACCTCGCCTTCAACCAGCTGAAAACCTTGTTGCTGGAGCGCATCGAGCAGGTCGGCACGGTCTGCGGGGATCCTGGCCTGTACCCGCGGCCAGGCGGTGAAGTCGGCGTCAGTCAGAACCGGCGCATCGTCGCGCAGGCGTACGATGGCTGATGGCAGACCAAAAAAGGCACTCTCCCACTCAAGGGACTCGAGAACCCCCTTCAGGTGGCTCAACGCCAGACACCTTTCGTATCAACCACATACTGTTGGCGTACAGCATCACCGGACGTCGCTTTAAATTCTTTATGATCCACCAGCAGCACCAGCACATCCGCCGTCGCCAGCGCCTCATCCAGCGCGGTCAACGTACAGTGGCCCGCCAGTTTTGCCGGCAGTTCATGAATATTGGGTTCAACCACCAGCGTTTCGCCGGTGTGCCAGCCAGCGATCATCTCTGCAATCTCCATCGCCGGGCTTTCGCGTAAGTCGTCAATATTCGGTTTGAATGCCAGACCAAAGCAGGCAATTTTCAGCTCACTGGCGCGTTTGCCGCTCTCAGCCAGACAGTCCGCTACGGTGGCTTTCACCTGACTGAGCACCCAGTGTGGCTTGCTGTCATTCACTTCACGCGCGGTGCGGATCAGGCGGGCCTGCGCCGGGTTTTGCGCCACAATAAACCACGGGTCGACAGCGATACAGTGACCGCCCACGCCCGGGCCAGGCTGGAGGATATTCACGCGCGGATGGCGATTCGCCAGGCTAATCAACTCCCAGACGTTAATCCCCTGATCGGCGCAAATCAGCGACAGTTCATTCGCGAAGGCGATATTCACGTCCCGGAAACTGTTTTCCGTGAGCTTGCACATTTCGGCGGTGCGGGAGTTGGTCACCACACATTCGCCTTCAAGGAAAATCTTGTAAAGCGCGCTGGCGCGTGCTGAACAGACTGGCGTCATGCCGCCGATCACGCGATCGTTTTTAATCAGCTCTACCATCACCTGACCTGGCAGCACGCGCTCAGGACAGTAAGCAATATTGATATCAGCCTCCTCGCCCGCCTGCTGCGGGAAGCGTAAGTCAGGTCGGGCTTGCGCCAGCCACTGCGCCATCTGTTCGGTAGCGCCGACGGGCGAAGTGGACTCCAGGATCACCAGAGCCCCTTTTTTCAGGACCGGTGCAATCGATTTTGCCGCCGCTTCGACGTAAGCCATGTCGGGCTCATGGTCACCTTTAAAGGGGGTTGGCACCGCAATCAGATATGCATCCGCCTCGACCGGCGTCGTGCTGGCACGCAGGAATCCGCCATCAACCGCCTCTTTCACCACGCGGTCGAGATCGGGCTCCACGATATGAATTTCGCCACGGTTAATGGTTTCCACCGCACGCGCGTTGATATCCACGCCCACAACCTGTTTTTGACGGGAGGCAAACGCTGCCGCTGTGGGCAAGCCAATGTAGCCAAGACCAATGACAGAGATGGTAGTAAAACTCATAGCGATACCCGATTGTGTTTAAGTGCATGCAAAATACGGCCACAAGCCTGCCCATCGCCATACGGGTTATGGGCCCGGCTCATCGCCTGATACTCCTCGTCGTCGTGAAGCAGGCGCGTTACCTCTTCGACGATCAGCTGTGCATTGGTGCCGACCAGACGTACCGTGCCCGCTTTCACCGCTTCCGGGCGTTCGGTCGTTTCACGCATGACCAGCACAGGCTTGCCGAGAGACGGCGCCTCTTCCTGAATACCACCGGAATCGGTCAGGATCAGCCAGGCGTGGTTCATCAGCCAGACAAACGGCAAGTAGTCCTGCGGTACAATCAGCAGGACGTTTTCTATATGCCCAAGGATACGATTGACCGGCTCGCTGACGTTAGGATTAAGGTGTACCGGGTAGACAATCTGCACATCCTGATTCTGCGCGGCGATTTCCGCCAGGGCATGACAGATTTGCTCAAAACCGCGTCCAAAGCTCTCGCGACGGTGGCCGGTGACCAGAATGGTTTTTTTGCCATTGTTCAGGAAGGGGTAGCGTGCGGCGAGTTCTTTCTGAAGATCGTTGTTTGACAGCACGCGGTCACGAACCCAAATCAGGGCATCAATCACCGTATTCCCGGTGACAAAGATTTTGTTGTCGGCAATATTTTCACGCAGCAGGTTCTGTCGTGAATTTTCGGTGGGCGCAAAATGGTACATCGCCAGATGGCCGGTGAGTGTGCGGTTGGCCTCTTCGGGCCACGGCGAGTAAAGGTTGCCGGTACGCAGACCCGCCTCAACGTGGCCGACAGGAATTCGCTGGTAAAACGCAGCCAGGCTGGTTGCCACCGTGGTGGTGGTATCGCCATGCACCAGAACCACATCAGGCTTGAAGGACTCCAGAATCGGCTTGAGCTCTTGCAGAATACGGCAGGTTATCTCCGTTAACCCCTGCCCCGGCTTCATAATATTGAGATCGTAATCCGGGACGATAGAAAAGAGAGTTAAGACCTGATCAAGCATCTCACGGTGTTGGGCAGTAACACACACCTTCGCTTCAATATCAGGATCACTGGCCAGCGCATGAACCAGAGGCGCCATCTTTATGGCCTCCGGCCTGGTGCCAAATACGGTAAGTACTTTCACATCGATTCTCTTCGATTAGACGATGAAGGCCGCAGCCTTCATCGTAGACGGCGTTTTAGTTAGTGCGACGACGCGTTAACGCCACGCCAGCGCCAGTCAGTGCCCCCACAATCCCCCACATGATCATCAGGAATGCGCGGCGCGGACTATCGCGTTTTACAGGCTCTTCAGGCGTTCGCAAATAACGATAGGTCTGAAAAAGCGGATCCATTGTTGGACCGACATTCAGGGTGTTCAGCATCGCGCGGTTTTGATCGTAGTCGAGGTCAAAATCAGGGCCAACGGCCTGGAGGTTTTCCAGTCGAGCCTGCAGCATTGGGCGCCCGAGAAGGAACATTTCGGAATCCGGCAGTTCATCTGCCGGCACGTCCGTCTCAGTGCGGGAAATATTGTGCTGTTCGGCAATTTTCAGCGCCTGCTCAATATTGTGTACACGGCGGGCGAAGATGGCTTTAGCCACCTCTTCCTGACGTTTAACCTGCGCTTTCATCTGGATAGTACGGGCAGCCCAGGCACCTTTCAGCTCTTCATTCAGGTGGCTTGCCGCACGCTGGCTGGCAAAGGCAACGTACTGGCGCAACAGGTTATTGGCATCCGGCGCGGTTTCGGCAATCAGCTTGACGCTGTCGTTGACGTTACGCAGCGCATCTCCCGGCATAAACTGAATGTTGTTAATCATGTCATCCAGCAGCGCGGCATCGGCTTTACTGTTGCCCACCATCCGTTGCTTGTAATAATCCGTCTGGCTCCAGAAATCACGGCGCGTATCCCAGGAAGCCAGCTGCATCACAAACTCTTTATAGGCCTCATCCATGACGGAAGCCTGATCTGGGGTGGCCAGATTGGCTTTGATATCCAGGTTACGCAGGAACTGCTGCTGGGAATAGAACCCCCCGAGCATATTAACCGTTGGTTTATCAGTGATTGCCGTAGCGCTCCACTCTTGTTTTGCAAAGAAGGTGTATGCCAGCGCTAACAATGCAAACCCCAGCGCGATCCCCGCAATCCAAAGTTTGCCTGCCCACAACACGCGAAACAAACCCCGAATATCCAGCTCATTCTCAGTTACCACTGATTTCGCTCCCGCCAACGGTTGAGTCATCATAGTCCCGGTTTTACTTAGTTAATGTTGTATTGTTGCCACTGTTGCGACGCATCCTGCGTTTAAGACGTTTAATAAACCGCGCCACTTTCCATGCGCGCTTAATGCAGTAGCCGTACAGGAAAAACGCTAGCAAGAATAATACCAACATGACCCATTCAGGGATGAAATGAGCATATTCCGCAGCCACCCCAATTGCGGCCAGAATAGCGGCAGCCAGGGTAATCAGCACAAACGCCTGACGTGAAGTAAAACCGGCACGCATGATGAGATGGTGAATATGCTGGCGATCGGGAGAGAAAGGACTCATTCCTTTACGAAGACGACGATACATAATCGCCACCATATCCATTAGCGGAATGGCAATAATCCACAGCGCTGTTACCGGGCTAATCGGGTGGGTTTTACCCTGTGTGGTCTCCAGCAAAATCCAGATAACGGTAAAGCCGATCAGCGTACTGCCCGCATCACCCATAAACACTTTATAGCGACGACCGAGCGCACCGAGATTTAAGAGGATATAAGGCAGAATGGCGGCAATCATGGCAAAACACCACATCGACAGGCTGTACTGACCATCGAACCATAAAATGATGCCGATTGCGGCAAACGAAACCGACGACAATCCACCGAGCAGGCCGTCAATACCATCCACCATGTTGAACGCATTTATCGCCGCCCAGACGGCAAACAGTGTCAGGAAGAAGCCAAAGGGCCCCAGTACTAACTCCCAGGGTCCGAACACATAACCGAGGCTTCTCAGATATAGCCCACCAACGACCATCATGATCACGCCAATGGCGGCCTGGACGGTGGCGCGAATTTTTACCGCGATATCGAACCGATCATCCAGCGCCCCGACTAACACCAGGACACCGGCGCAGGCAAGGTAGAGGGCGGCGTGTGGAATATAATAATCCGCAATACCAAACGTGAAACAGATACCAGCGTAAACAGAAATCCCTCCAACCAGAGGAATAAGTCCCTGATGACGTTTACGAAAATTAGGCTTATCCACCAACCCTATTCTTTTGGCCACCTTACGCGCGATGAACAAAAAACAGGTTGTGAATAAAAAAATACTGATTAGCTCAGTAACGGCGGTGAGTAGATTCACAATGGATTGCTCTCAACAAAAGTTAGTCCCGGAAGTATAACCATGAAGCCCCTGCCTCAGAAGTAATAAAGAAGGCTTCTTACAACTCCCTTTGTATATTTTTCAATCAATTATTTCATTAACTGCACAAACAGTCTTATTGTCGCACTGACTGGTCTGAAATGGGAGTCTGCATTAATAGCGTATAAGCCATAAAAGAAAAACGCCACGTAAAAACGTGGCGCTTGCTGGCTTTATTTGCGTTACGAGCGTTTCATCATATCGAAGAAATCGTCGTTAGTTTTGGTCATCGCCAGTTTGTTGATGAGGAACTCCATTGCGTCGATTTCACCCATTGGATGGATGATTTTGCGCAGGATCCACATTTTCTGCAGCTCTTCCTGGGTGGTGAGCAGCTCTTCTTTACGGGTACCGGAACGGTTGTAGTCGATAGCCGGGAAGACGCGTTTCTCAGCAATTTTACGAGAGAGGTGCAGTTCCATGTTACCTGTACCTTTAAACTCTTCGTAAATAACTTCGTCCATTTTGGAACCCGTATCGATCAGCGCCGTAGCGATGATGGTCAGGCTGCCGCCCTCTTCCACGTTACGTGCCGCACCGAAGAAGCGTTTTGGACGATGCAGGGCGTTAGCGTCCACACCCCCCGTCAGCACTTTACCGGAAGCCGGAACGACGGTGTTGTAGGCACGCGCCAGACGGGTGATGGAGTCGAGCAGGATGATCACGTCTTTCTTGTGTTCAACCAGGCGTTTCGCCTTCTCGATAACCATTTCCGCAACCTGAACGTGACGAGATGCGGGTTCGTCAAAGGTAGAAGCAACCACTTCACCTTTAACCAGACGCTGCATCTCGGTCACTTCTTCCGGACGTTCGTCAATCAGCAATACCATCAGTACGCAGTCTGGGTGGTTATAAGCGATGCTCTGCGCGATATTCTGCAGCAGCATGGTTTTACCCGCTTTTGGCGGTGCGACGATCAGACCACGCTGTCCACGACCGATTGGCGATGCCAGATCCAGGACGCGAGCGGTTAAATCTTCAGTTGAGCCGTTACCACGCTCCATGCGCAGGCGAGAGTTCGCGTGCAGCGGCGTTAAGTTCTCAAACAGGATCTTATTACGGGAGTTTTCCGGTTTGTCGAAGTTAACTTCATTCACTTTCAACAGCGCAAAGTAGCGTTCACCCTCTTTTGGAGGACGAATCTTACCTGAAATGGTGTCACCAGTGCGGAGGTTGAAACGGCGGATTTGGCTAGGGGATACGTAGATGTCGTCAGGGCCGGCGAGGTAGGAGCTGTCTGCAGAGCGGAGGAAACCAAATCCGTCTTGCAATATCTCCAGCACACCGTCGCCAAAGATATCTTCGCCACTCTTAGCGTGCTGCTTCAGGATGGCGAAAATGATGTCCTGCTTGCGCATACGAGCCTGGTTTTCCAGCCCCATATTTTCGCCGAGAGTGATCAGCTCAGAAACCGGCGTATTCTTTAATTCGGTAAGATTCATAATGGTGTGGGTTCTTAAACTCGGGGTGATACTCGAACTTAATGTTGTGAATGGTATGGCAGGGTCATCCATGCCTGTTTAGCGGCCATCAACTCATGTCTGTTCGCTGTCTGGTCACAGGGAAAAAACGCAGAACTGAAACGACAAGACGGATTGAGTGACAAGCCCGGAATTTAGCAACTTCACGCACTGTTTGTGTCAACAACGGGAAGTATCGGGTAAAACAAGATTCAAACAACAAGATATGTTTAAAACGAAGTCATAGCTAACTTAGCACGACTTCAGCCGGGCGTCCAGAGTTCCACATAATTTAGGCGCTCTGGACGCGCAGCAAAGAAACCTTACGCCAGGTTAGCGTCGAGGAACTCTTTCAGTTGACCTTTGGACAGTGCGCCCACTTTGGTCGCTGCCACTTCGCCGTTTTTGAACAGCAGCAGGGTCGGAATGCCACGGATACCGTATTTTGGTGCGGTGCCCGGGTTCTGGTCGATGTTCAGCTTGGCAACGGTCAGTTTGCCCTGATATTCGTCAGCGATCTCATCCAGAATCGGGGCGATCATTTTGCAAGGACCACACCATTCAGCCCAGAAATCGACGAGTGTCAGCCCGTCAGCCTTAAGTACGTCCGTGTCAAAACTGTCGTCAGTCAGGTGAATAATTTTATCGCTCATATATAACTCCACAGGAATAAGCCTGGTGCGTTGGTTTCGCCCTCATCAACGACGTGTTGATGTCGCATTAACCAACTAAAGGTTGACTTTATTTCACCGGATACGCTTTCGTAAAGCAATAGTAAGCTGATATTCTACCACACTATGAGCAAAACACATTTAACAGAACAGAAGTTTTCCGACTTCGCCCTGCACCCAAAAGTGATCGAAGCCCTTGAAAATAAAGGGTTTCATAACTGCACGCCCATTCAGGCTCTCGCCCTGCCGCTGACGCTGGCGGGACGTGACGTAGCAGGGCAGGCGCAAACCGGTACTGGCAAAACGATGGCGTTTTTAACGTCAACGTTTCATTATTTACTTTCTCATCCAGCGATTGCAGACCGCAAAGTTAACCAGCCGCGCGCGCTAATTATGGCCCCGACGCGAGAACTGGCGGTACAGATCCACGCAGACGCTGAACCCCTGATGCAGGCTACGGGCCTGAAAATCGGCCTGGCTTATGGCGGCGATGGTTACGATAAGCAGCTGAAAGTGCTGGAAAGCGGTGTGGATATCCTGATCGGTACCACCGGCCGTCTTATCGACTACGCAAAACAGAACCACATTAACCTTGGTGCCATCCAGGTTGTGGTGCTGGATGAAGCTGATCGTATGTACGATCTGGGCTTCATTAAAGATATCCGCTGGCTGTTCCGCCGCATGCCACCCGCGAATCAGCGCCTCAACATGCTGTTCTCTGCGACCCTGTCGTATCGCGTACGCGAACTGGCATTCGAGCAGATGAACAACGCCGAATATGTGGAAGTGGAACCCGAGCAGAAAACCGGCCACCGTATCAAAGAAGAACTCTTCTATCCTTCCAATGAAGAGAAAATGCGTCTGCTGCAAACGCTGATCGAAGAAGAATGGCCAGACCGCGCCATTATCTTCGCGAACACCAAGCACCGCTGTGAAGATATCTGGGGCCATCTGGCTGCAGACGGTCACCGTGTTGGCCTGCTGACGGGCGATGTTGCGCAGAAAAAACGCCTGCGTATTCTTGAAGAATTCACCCGTGGCGATCTCGATATTCTGGTCGCCACCGACGTCGCAGCGCGCGGCCTGCACATTCCAGCCGTTACGCACGTCTTTAACTATGACCTGCCGGATGACTGTGAAGACTATGTACACCGTATCGGTCGTACCGGTCGTGCGGGTGCAAGCGGCCACTCTATCAGCCTCGCGTGTGAAGAGTATGCGCTGAACCTGCCGGCGATTGAGACGTACATCGGCCATTCTATTCCGGTGAGTAAGTACAACCCGGATGCGCTATTAAGCGAACTGCCGCCGGCCAAGCGCCTTACCCGCGCCCGCTCCGGCAATGGCCCGCGTCGATCTGGCGCGCCGCGTAATCGTCGTCGCTCAGGTTAAAAAATTATGCTCAGCTCCACCTCGCT
The DNA here is from genome assembly GCF_031453695.1 of Enterobacter sp. SORGH_AS_0287. Classification (NCBI taxonomy): domain Bacteria; kingdom Pseudomonadati; phylum Pseudomonadota; class Gammaproteobacteria; order Enterobacterales; family Enterobacteriaceae; genus Enterobacter; species Enterobacter sp. SORGH_AS_0287. The sequence goes on along the minus strand of NZ_JAVIZW010000001.1, from coordinate 3,725,929 downwards.
TTATGCGGCAATTGATCTCGGTTCGAATAGTTTTCATATGCTGGTTGTGCGCGAGGTGGCGGGAAGCATACAAACGCTGACGCGCATTAAGCGCAAGGTCCGCCTCGCGGCGGGCCTGAGCAGCGATAATCACCTCTCTCCTGAAGCCATGGAACGTGGCTGGCAGTGCCTGCGACTCTTTGCAGAGCGTCTGCAGGATATCCCGCATTCCCAAATCACCGTCGTCGCCACTGCAACACTCCGCCTGGCAGTTAACGCCGTGGATTTTATTGCCAAAGCGCAGGAAATTCTCGGTTGTCCGGTGCAGGTTATCAGCGGTGAAGAAGAAGCGCGCCTGATTTATCAGGGCGTTGCGCACACCACGGGAGGCGACGATCGTCGTCTGGTTGTGGATATCGGGGGCGCCAGTACCGAACTCGTGACCGGCACCGGTGCGCAGGCAACGTCGCTATTCAGCCTGTCGATGGGTTGCGTAACCTGGCTTGAGCGCTACTTTACTGACCGCAATCTGGGTCAGGAGAACTTCGACGAGGCGGAAACTGCCGCACGCGAGGTGTTACGCCCGGTGATGGACGAACTGCGCTACCACGGCTGGAAAGTCTGCGTGGGGGCCTCCGGTACCGTGCAGGCATTGCAGGAAATTATGATGGCGCAGGGCATGGATGAGCGGATCACGCTTGCCAAGCTTCAGCAGCTTAAACAGCGGGCCATTCAGTGCGGGCGTCTGGAAGAGCTGGAAATTGAAGGCCTGACGCTTGAACGCGCGCTGGTATTCCCGAGCGGGCTCGCGATCCTGATCGCCATTTTCACCGAGCTGAACATCAAATGTATGACGCTGGCGGGCGGCGCGCTGCGTGAAGGTCTGGTCTACGGGATGTTGCACCTGTCGGTCGATCAGGACATTCGCAGCCGTACCCTGCGAAACGTGCAGCGTCGTTTCCTGGTTGATATCGATCAGGCAGGCCGCGTGGCACAGCTGGCGTCACGCTTCGCCGATCATGTGGCTAATGCCTGGGATCTGGACCCTTTGAGTCGCGATCTGCTGCTAAGTGCCTGTGCACTGCATGAAATCGGGTTGAGCATTGATTTTAAACAGGCTCCAGCTCATGCCGCTTATCTGGTGCGTAACCTTGATTTACCCGGCTATACCCCTGCGCAAAAAAAGTTGCTGGCAACGCTGCTGCTGAACCAGACCAATGCCGTTGACCTCTCCTCTTTGCATCAGCAAAACGCCGTACCGCCGCGCGTAGCCGAGCATATGTGCCGCCTGCTGCGTCTGGCTATTTTGTTTGCCAGCCGCCGCCGCGATGATTTGCTGCCGGCACTCAATCTGGTGGCGGATGACGAAAAACTTTCGCTGACGTTGCCGGAAAACTGGCTGGATAATCATCCGCTTGGGGCGGAGATGGTCGAGCAGGAGTGTCAGTGGCAAAGCTACGTACACTGGGTGCTTGAGGTGAAATAACAGGGCGGACATGCCCGGTAGCGCTACGCTTGCCGGGCGTGTAACAACCTACCCCTTCTCTTTGGCTTTCGCCAGCATGGCGCGGATGTTAGCGACGTTCGCCTGCCCCTTATGCATCCGCTCTTCAGCCGTAATCACTTTACGCTCCTGCTCCCAGATGAGGTCGTCCTGCGGAAGTTCCAGCAGGAAACGGCTCGGCTCCGGGCGCACCAGTTCGCCATATTGTCTACGCTCTTTGCACAGCGTGAAGGTCAGCTCTTTCTGAGCGCGCGTGATGCCTACATAGGCCAGACGGCGCTCCTCATCGACGTTATCTTCATCAATGCTGCTCTGGTGCGGCAGTAACCCCTCTTCCATGCCAACCAGATAGACATACGGGAATTCCAGACCTTTTGATGCATGCAGCGTCATCAGCTGAACCTGATCGGCCTCTTCTTCGCTCTCGCCGCGCTCCATCATATCGCGCAGGGTAAAGCGGGTAACCACCTGCGTCAGGGTCATCGGTTCATCAATCTCCGAGCCTTCCAGCATTTCAGTCATCCAGCTGAACAGCTGGTTAACGTTTTTCATGCGCATCTCGGCCGCTTTCGGACTGGCGGAGGTTTCATACAGCCAGGACTCGTAGTCGATACCGTGGATAAGGTCGCGCACGGCGGCGATAGGTTCGCGCTCTGCCAGCCGCTGCACTTCACCAAGCCAGTGGGTAAAGCGGGTTAATGAATCGTAGCCGCGTCCGGTGAGTGTCTGACTCAGCCCCATATCGAAGCTGGCGGTAAAGAGACTCTTATTACGCGTCATCGCCCACTCGCCAAGCTTTTGTAGCGTCGCCGGGCCAATTTCCCGTTTCGGGGTATTCACGATACGCAGAAACGCGCTGTCATCATCCGGGTTAGTGAGCACACGCAGGTAGGCCAGAAGATCTTTGATTTCGGGCCGCGAGAAGAAGGAGGTTCCGCCCGAAATTTTGTACGGGATGCGGTTTTGCATCAGCATCTTTTCAAAGACGCGTGACTGGTGGTTGCCGCGATAGAGGATCGCGTAGTCTTTGTATTCGGTTTTATTGACGAAGTGGTGGGCGATAAGTTCGCCTGTGACCCGCTCCGCTTCGTGCTCTTCATTGTTGGCGCTGAGCACTTTTAGCTCTGTACCGTAACCCAGTTCGGAGAACAGGCGTTTTTCGAACACGTGCGGGTTGTTGGCGATCAGGATATTCGCGGCTTTAAGGATACGTCCGGAGGAACGGTAGTTCTGCTCCAGTTTGATCACCTGCAGCGCCGGGAAATCTTTACTCAGCAGGACCAGGTTTTGCGGACGCGCACCGCGCCAGGAGTAAATGGACTGATCGTCATCACCGACCACCGTGAAACGCGCGCGCTGTCCCACCAGCAGCTTCACCAGTTCATACTGGCTGGTATTGGTGTCCTGATACTCATCCACCAGCAGGTAGCGGATTTTATTCTGCCAGCGCTCACGCACCTCTTCATTACGCTGCAGCAGTAGCGTGGGAAGCAGGATCAGGTCGTCGAAATCCAGTACGTTACAGGCTTTCATATGCGCATCGTACAGACCGTAGCAGTGGGCGAAGATCCGATCCCGCTCGCCTTTGGCGATCGCCGCGGCCTGGGTCGGGGTCATCAGATCGTTTTTCCAGTTGGAGATCGTTGAGATCAGCTGTTGCAGCAGCACCTTATCATCTTCGATCAACCCCTCTGTGAGCTCCTTGAGCAGGGCCACCTGGTCGGTATCGTCGAACAGTGAGAAGTTGGATTTCATCCCCAACGCGGCGTATTCACGTTTGATGATATCCAGCCCCAGCGTATGGAAGGTGGAAATCATCAGACCGCGCGCCTCTTTACGCCCCAGCGTCTGGCCGACACGCTCTTTCATCTCGCGCGCTGCTTTGTTGGTGAACGTCACCGCCGCGATGTGGCGAGCCTGATACCCGCAGCCGCGGATCAGGTGGGCAATCTTATTGGTGATGACGCGCGTTTTGCCGGATCCCGCGCCCGCCAGCACCAGACAGGGTCCAGTGACAAATTCGACGGCTTGTTGTTGTCCGGGGTTTAAACGCATAAATGATCACTCAATGAAAGTCAGGAGGGGAGAATAACAGCGTGGTAGTATAGCGAGCCTAATCCATACCACTCAAGGCACGATCATGGCAAAAACCGCGGCAGCACTGCATATCCTTGTAAAAGAAGAAAAACTGGCTCTGGATCTTCTCGAGCAGATCAAAAACGGCGCCGACTTCGGCAAGCTGGCGAAGAAACACTCTATTTGTCCGTCAGGTAAACGCGGCGGTGATTTAGGTGAATTCCGTCAGGGTCAAATGGTTCCGGCGTTCGATAAAGTGGTCTTTTCCTGCCCGGTGCTAGAACCCACAGGCCCACTGCACACGCAGTTTGGCTACCATGTTATTAAGGTTCTGTACCGCAAATAACAGCAAGGCCTTCTCTGAGAGAAGGCCTTGTACGTTTAGTCAGGTCAGGGCATCAGCCCGCCCGGGTATTAACCTGCTACCGCGATACGTTTCATATCGGTCATGTAGCCACGCAGTTTCTGGCCCACTTTCTCGATTTCATGACCGCGAATGGCTTCGTTTACATCACGCAGCTGCGCGTTATCCACCGCACCTTCCGCAATCGCTTTGCCCAGATCGCCCGGCTGCAGGGTTGTCATGAACTCTTTCAGCAGCGGTACGCAAGCGTAAGAGAACAGGTAGTTACCGTACTCGGCGGTATCAGAGATAACCACGTTCATTTCGTACAGACGCTTACGGGCGATGGTGTTCGCAATCAGCGGCAGCTCGTGCAGTGATTCATAGTAGGCAGACTCTTCGATGATGCCGGAATCCACCATGGTTTCGAACGCCAGCTCAACGCCAGCTTTCACCATCGCAATCATCAGAACGCCTTTATCGAAGTACTCCTGCTCGCCGATTTTACCTTCAAACTGTGGGGCGGTTTCAAAAGCGGTTTTACCGGTCTCTTCACGCCAGGTCAGCAGTTTCTTATCGTCGTTAGCCCAGTCCGCCATCATGCCGGAAGAGAACTCGCCGGAGATAATGTCGTCCATATGTTTCTGGAACAGCGGTGCCATGATCGTTTTCAGTTGTTCAGACAGCGCGTAAGCACGCAGTTTCGCCGGGTTGGACAGACGGTCCATCATCAGCGTGATACCGCCCTGCTTCAGCGCTTCGGTGATCGTTTCCCAGCCGAACTGAATCAGTTTTTCTGCGTATGCCGGGTCTGTACCCTCTTCCACCAGCTTGTCGAAGCACAGCAGAGAGCCCGCCTGCAGCATACCGCACAGGATGGTTTGCTCACCCATCAGGTCAGATTTAACTTCCGCGACGAAAGACGATTCCAGAACGCCCGCACGGTGGCCACCCGTTGCTGCAGCCCACGCTTTGGCGATTGCCATACCTTCGCCTTTCGGATCGTTTTCCGGGTGAACGGCGATAAGCGTTGGCACGCCGAAGCCACGTTTGTACTCTTCACGTACTTCTGTACCCGGGCACTTCGGCGCCACCATCACAACGGTGATGTCTTTACGGATCTGCTCGCCCACTTCAACGATATTAAAGCCGTGGGAGTAACCCAACGCCGCACCGTCTTTCATCAGCGGCTGCACGGAACGCACAACGTCAGAGTGCTGTTTGTCTGGCGTCAGGTTAACCACCAGGTCTGCCTGGGGGATCAGTTCTTCGTAGGTACCGACTTTAAAACCGTTTTCGGTCGCTTTGCGCCAGGACGCACGCTTCTCAGCAATCGCTTCTTTACGCAAAGCGTAGGAAATATCCAGACCGGAGTCACGCATGTTCAGGCCCTGGTTCAGACCCTGGGCGCCGCAGCCGACGATGACCACTTTTTTACCCTGAAGGTAGCTCGCGCCATCGGCAAATTCGTCGCGCGCCATAAAGCGGCATTTGCCCAGCTGCGCCAGCTGCTGGCGCAAATTCAGTGTATTAAAGTAGTTAGCCATAATGGACTCCGTGATGTTGTGTTGTTGTGCTTATTGTTCGGTTCGCTTTTGCGAGAATGAACTTACTATATGACAGGAAATTTATTGCGGAAATTGATATATTCACAACGTCACGTTGCAATATTTGCAATGTAAAAAGGGGAAGTGAAATCAGTGGATTTACGCGATCTGAAAATGTTCCTGCATCTGGCGGAAAGCCGTCACTTTGGGCGCAGCGCCCGGGCGATGCACGTCAGTCCCTCCACGCTTTCGCGCCAGATCCAGCGCCTTGAGGAAGACCTCGGTCAGCCCCTGTTTGTACGCGACAACCGCACCGTCACCCTAACGGAAGCCGGTGAGGAGTTACGGGTCTTTGCCCAACAAACGCTGCTGCAGTATCAACAGCTGCGACACACCATTGACCAGAAAGGGCCATCGCTGTCCGGCGAGCTGCATATTTTCTGCTCCGTGACCGCGGCCTATAGCCATCTGCCGCCGATTCTTGACCGCTTTCGCGCAGAACAACCGTCGGTGGAAATTAAACTCACCACCGGTGATGCCGCCGACGCAATGGAAAAAGTGGTGACAGGCGAGGCGGATCTCGCCATTGCCGGGAAACCCGAAACCCTGCCGGGCGCTGTCGCGTTCTCAATGCTGGAGAACCTGGCGGTCGTGTTGATTGCCCCCGCGTTACCCTGCCCGGTGCGTAATCAGGTGTCGGTGGAAAAACCGGACTGGTCCACGGTGCCTTTTATCATGGCCGATCAGGGGCCGGTGCGCCGTCGTATTGAGCTCTGGTTTCGTCGCCAGAAGATCAGCAACCCGTCGATTTACGCGACGGTTGGCGGGCATGAGGCGATGGTGTCAATGGTGGCGCTGGGCTGCGGCGTAGCACTGCTGCCGGAAGTGGTCCTGGAGAACAGCCCGGAACCGGTGCGTAATCGCGTGATGATTCTGGAGCGCAGCGACGAAAAAACGCCGTTTGAGCTTGGCGTGTGCGCACAAAAAAAGCGGCTGCAGGAGCCGCTTATTGATGCCTTCTGGCAGATACTGCCTAACCACTAGCCCGCCAGGAAGAACCTGAACGCCGGGTTATGGGTTTCATCGTGACACTCATAGCCCAGCTCGTTCAGCCGCGTTTCGAAATCAGGCTCGTGCTCGCCCAGTTCGAAGGCGGCCAGCACGCGCCCATAATCGGTACCATGGCTGCGGTAGTGGAACAGAGAGATGTTCCAGTGCGTGCCCAGCGTATGCAGGAATTTGAGCAACGCGCCCGGTGACTCCGGGAACTCGAAGCTGTAGAGACGTTCCTGCAGCGGCTTCGACGGACGCCCGCCCACCATGTAACGCACGTGCAGTTTCGCCATCTCATCGTCGGAGAGATCCACGACGCTGTAGCCACCTTCGTGGAGCAGGTGGAGGATCTCTTTACGCTCTTCGAGCCCACGGCTTAACCGTACGCCGACAAAAATGCAGGCATCTCTGGCGTCGGCAAAACGGTAGTTAAACTCCGTGACTGAACGGCCGCCCAGCAGCTGACAAAACTTCAGGAAGCTGCCCTTCTCTTCCGGAATGGTAACCGCCAGCAGCGCTTCGCGTTGCTCACCCAGCTCGCAGCGTTCGGAAACATAGCGCAGACCGTGGAAGTTCACGTTGGCACCAGAAAGGACATGCGCCAGACGCTCGCCGCGGATGTTGTGCTGCGCGATGTATTTCTTCATCCCCGCCAGCGCCAGCGCGCCGGAAGGTTCCGCTACCGCACGCACATCTTCGAACAGATCTTTCATTGCGGCGCAAATGGCGTCGCTGTCGACGGTGATAATATCGTCAAGATACTCCTGGCAAAGACGGAAGGTTTCATCGCCAATGCGTTTAACCGCCACGCCTTCAGCAAACAGCCCGACGCGTGGTAAGTCCACCGGATGACCGGCATCCAGCGCCGCTTTCAGACAGGCCGAGTCTTCCGCCTCAACGGCAATCACTTTGATTTGCGGCATCAGCTGTTTGATCAGCACCGCTACGCCCGCCGCGAGGCCGCCACCGCCAACCGGCACGAAGACGCGGTCGAGATGCGCATCCTGCTGCAGCAGCTCAAGCGCCAGCGTTCCCTGTCCGGCAATGACCATCGGATGATCGAACGGCGGCACCCAGGTAAACCCCTGTTGCTGCGCCAGCTCTATCGCTTTGGCTTTGGCTTCGTCAAAGTTTGCGCCGTGGAGCAACACTTCACCGCCGAAACCGCGTACGGCATCCACTTTGATATCAGCAGTAGCAACCGGCATAACAATCAGCGCTTTCAGCCCCAGGCGCGCTGAGGAGAACGCGACGCCCTGCGCGTGGTTGCCCGCAGAGGCGGTAATCACCCCCCGCGCTTTTTGCTCGTCGGTCAACCCGGCCATCATTGCGTAGGCGCCACGCAGCTTGAAGCTGTGTACCGGCTGGCGGTCTTCGCGTTTCACCAGAATCACGTTGTCGAGGCGCGAGGAGAGTTTTTCCATCTTCTGCAGCGGCGTGACCTGTACGGCTTCATAGACCGGTGCACGTAGCACCGCCCTGAGGTATTCCGCCCCCTCAGGGGCGGCGGATAACGGTTGCGACTCGGCCATCATTAGCCCCCAAGTTTCGATTTGTCGCGCACCGCGCCTTTATCTGCACTGGTGGCAAGGCTCGCATAGGCGCGCAGGGCGAAGGAGACGTCGCGCTGGCGATCTTTTGGCGTCCAGGCTTTGTCACCGCGAGCTTCCTGGGCTTCACGACGCGCCGCAATGTCCTGGTCGCTCAGTTTCAACTGAATACCGCGATTCGGGATATCAATTTCGATCAGATCGCCATCTTCAATAATCGCGATGTTGCCGCCGCTTGCTGCTTCCGGTGACACGTGGCCAATGGAGAGACCAGACGTACCGCCAGAGAAACGTCCGTCGGTGATCAGCGCACAGGCTTTACCGAGGCCCATGGATTTCAGGAAGGTGGTGGGATAGAGCATCTCCTGCATGCCCGGCCCGCCTTTCGGCCCTTCGTAGCGAATGACAACCACGTCGCCTTCCACCACTTTACCACCGAGAATAGCCTCTACCGCGTCGTCCTGGCTCTCGTATACTTTTGCCGGGCCGGTGAATTTGAGAATGCTGTCATCCACGCCTGCGGTTTTTACAATACAGCCGTTTTCTGCAAAGTTACCGTAGAGCACGGCCAGACCGCCGTCCTTGCTGTAGGCATGTTCCAGTGAGCGAATACAGCCTTCTGCACGATCGTCATCCAGCGTGTCCCAGCGGCAATCCTGTGAGAAGGCCTGGGTGGTACGAATACCTGCCGGGCCGGCGCGGAACATCTTTTTCACCGCATCGTCTTTCGTGAGCATGACGTCGTATTTGTCCAGCGACTCCGGCAACGTCAGGCCGAGCACGTTTTTGACGTTGCGGTTCATCAGCCCGGCGCGATCCAGTTCACCGAGAATACCCAGTACGCCACCCGCACGGTGGACATCTTCCATGTGGTATTTCTGGGTACTCGGCGCAACTTTACAGAGCTGCGGTACTTTGCGGGACAGCTTGTCGATATCGCTCATGGTGAAGTCGATTTCAGCTTCCTGCGCAGCGGCCAGCAGGTGGAGAACGGTGTTGGTGGACCCGCCCATGGCGATATCCAGCGTCATGGCATTTTCAAACGCGGCTTTGCTGGCGATATTACGCGGCAGCGCGCTTTCATCATCTTGCTCGTAGTAGCGTTTGGTCAGCTCAACGATGCGTTTACCGGCATTGAGGAACAGCTGTTTACGGTCGGCGTGGGTCGCCAGCAGCGAGCCGTTGCCCGGCTGAGACAGACCCAGCGCTTCGGTCAGACAGTTCATGGAGTTCGCGGTGAACATACCTGAGCAGGAGCCACAGGTTGGGCACGCAGAACGTTCAACCTGATCGCTTTGCTCATCAGAAACTTTTGGATCCGCGCCCTGAATCATCGCATCGACCAGGTCGAGCTTGATGATTTTATCGGAAAGCTTGGTTTTACCCGCTTCCATTGGACCGCCGGAGACGAAGATCACCGGAATGTTCAGACGCAGGGAAGCCATCAGCATCCCCGGGGTAATTTTGTCGCAGTTGGAGATACAAACCATGGCATCCGCGCAGTGGGCGTTCACCATATACTCCACCGAGTCGGCGATCAGCTCACGCGACGGCAGTGAATAGAGCATACCCCCGTGACCCATCGCGATACCGTCATCCACCGCAATGGTGTTGAACTCTTTCGCCACACCGCCGGAGGCTTCGATTTGCTCGGCAACGAGTTTGCCGAGATCGCGCAGGTGCACGTGGCCCGGCACAAACTGGGTGAAGGAGTTCACCACGGCGATAATAGGCTTACCGAAATCGGCGTCGGTCATCCCGGTGGCGCGCCACAGTGCGCGGGCACCTGCCATATTACGGCCATGAGTAGTGGTGGCGGAACGATACTTAGGCATGCTTTATTTACTCCCGTCTGACTATTGAATGGGACGGTGCGTGCCGTCCTATATTTATGCTTATTGATTAACCTGATCCAGCCAGCCGTATTTATCTTCCGTTTCACCGGTGAAGAGGCCAAAGAAGGCTTGCTGAATACGTTTGGTGACCGGACCACAGCGGCCAGCACCAACCTGAATACCGTCTACGCTACGAACCGGCGTAATTTCCGCCGCGGTACCGGACATGAACACTTCATCGGCCAGGTACAGGGATTCGCGGGACAGGACCTGCTCACGGACTTCGATACCCAAATCTTTTGCCAGCTTGATGATGGCGTCACGGGTAATGCCCGGCAGAGCGGAAGAGGTAAATGGCGGCGTAAACAGGATGCCGTCTTTCACTTCGAACAGGTTTTCACCTGCACCTTCAGAGATATAGCCATTCACGTCCAGCGCGATACCTTCCTGATAACCGTGACGGCGCGCTTCGCTTCCGACCAGCAGTGAGGAGAGGTAGTTACCGCCCGCTTTTGCCGCCGTCGGGATCGTGTTTGGTGCCACGCGGTTCCAGGAAGAAACCATTGCGTCGATCCCCTGCTCCAGAGCTTCAGCCCCCAGATAAGCACCCCACGGGAACGCAGCAATGATCACATCGGTGGTATAACCGGCTGGCGGGTTCACGCCCATGCCCACATCACCTACAAACACCAGCGGACGAATATAGGCACTGGTGAGGTTGTTCTTACGAATCACGTCGCGGCAGGCTTCCATCAGCTCATCCACGCTCTGAGAAACCGGGAAACGATAAATTTTGGCTGAGTCATGCAGACGCTGCATGTGTTCGCGATGACGGAACACCACTGGCCCTTTGTGAGAGTCGTAGCAACGGATGCCTTCGAAGACAGAGGTACCGTAATGCAGCGCGTGGGACATAACGTGGACTTTCGCGTCCTCCCAGCGAACCATCTCACCATTGAACCAAATGTAATCAGCTTTTTTTGTCGTCATTTTCTCTTCCTGTCGCGCTTAAGCACGGATCTGTTGTGATGTGGTTGTGCTCTGGCAGATGGCAACATGTGCAACGTCTACCAGTTTTGTTAACTGACTAAACAGTAAGTCGACCGACCGCGGGCTGGCAACGGTTAATTCGATACTGATATTTTGAGCATCAGTGGCCGTCTCCATATTCATAGAGCAAATCTGAAAGCCACGGTGACGTACTACACGCAAAACGCGTTCTAATGTCTCTGGATTGAAGCGAGCCTGCACGGCGACCTGATGTTGCATCATGATAATTTCTCCAGCATTTGTGAGTTACTGGCACCTGGCGGTACCAACGGCCAGACATTCTCAAGCTCGTCGATTGAGACATGAAGCAGGTACGGCCCTTCGCTTGACAGCATGGTGTCGAGTGCCGCTTCAACCTGGTCTTTACGGGTGATGTGCTGGCCAGGGATACCAAAGGCGCTGGCCAGCATGAGGAAATCAGGGTTATCCGTCAGGGTAGTCTCACTGTAGCGTTCCTGGAAAAACAGCTGTTGCCACTGACGAACCATTCCTAAACGCTGGTTATCGAGCAAGACGATTTTCAACGGTAACTGCTTGCGCTTAACGGTGCCCAGCTCCTGAACGTTCATCATGAAAGAGCCGTCACCGGAGATACAGATAACCGTATCGTTTGGGCGGGCAACCTGCGCCCCTACCGCGGCAGGGAGACCGAAGCCCATCGTCCCTAAGCCGCTGGAGGTAATGAAGTTTTCCGGGCGCGTGTAAGTCATGTGCTGCGCTGACCACATCTGGTGTTGGCCTACATCCGTCGTGACCACACAGTCTGCCGGTTTACGGTCGGACAATTGCTTTAACAGCAGTGGCGCATAGATGGCGTCACCAGGATGGTCGTAACGCCAGGTATGTTCAACGCGCATATCGGCAGTGTGCTGACGCCATGCGTCGATTTTCAGAGGCTGCTGTAAAGCCGGTAATAACGCGTTGAGATTGCCCTGCAGGGCCACATGCGCCTGACGCAGTTTGTTCATCTCCGCCGGGTCGATATCCATGTGGATCACGTTAGCATTCGGGGCGAAGGTATTCAGCTTGCCGGTGACACGATCATCAAAACGGGCACCTACGGCGATCAGCAAGTCACACGCCTGCACGGCCAGGTTCGCCGCTTTGGTACCGTGCATCCCCAGCATGCCCAGATAGTACGGATAGTCCGCATCTACCGCGCCAAGACCTTTCAACGTACAGGTGGCGGGCATTTGCGTAACCGCGATGAATTCGCGCAGGGCGGGAACGGCCTGTGCCATACCAACCCCACCCCCTACGTACAACATCGGTTGTTTAGCGTGGGCAATCATCTGCCGCGCCTCTTCCACCGCGGCGTGCGGGAATGCATCGTCGCTTTCAACGGTGGAGAAGTGCGGTTCCAGATCGCCCAGAGCAACCTGGATATCTTTCGGGATATCAACCAGAACCGGTCCAGGGCGACCAGAGTTTGCCACTTCAAACGCCTCTGCCATCACACGCGGCAGCTCTTCCAGAGACTGAACGAGGAAGCTGTGTTTGGTGCAGGCCAGTGACAAGCCGAGCACGTCCACTTCCTGGAAGGCATCAGTACCAATGAGGGGCGAGGCCACCTGACCGGTGATGGCGACAACGGGAACGGAATCAAGCAGTGCATCCGCCAGGCCGGTGATCAGGTTTGTGGCGCCCGGCCCTGAGGTTGCCATGCAGACACCGGTTTTACCGGTGGCACGTGCATAGCCAATGGCGGCCATCGCTGCGCCCTGCTCGTGTCGGCACAAGAGGTGTTCCACGCCGCCGTCATACAATGCATCGTAAATCGGCATTATTGCGCCCCCCGGATAACCGAAGACAGTGTCGACTCCCTGTGCGCGCAACGCATGTACTACCCACTGTGCACCATTCATAGTTAGTTCCCCGTCATAAATCGGGAGAAACAGAATTTTGTGCTATTAGTCATTCTCTGCTCCTCGTGTAAGTTTTTTAGTCATAAAAAAACCCCCGGACCTTTCGGTGCGGGGGTCTTAGTTCGTTAAGGCTTGATTTCTAAGCCTTTCCTCGTCCAAGTGCAGCCCCGCACGGTGGGATAATAATCACCACCACGCTAATCACGACCAGGCTAATCACTCGTAGAAGGGCTGTCATTTTCAGTTCTTTTTGCATCTTGTTCGAAGGAATACCTAAAGAGGTATCACAGTTTTTAAATCAAACACAAGATTTATTTATGGCTGTTTTCGTTAGTCTGCGAATCATATTTTCTGAACGCATTGTTTTATATAAAGAAATTAGATAGTGAATATTTTTCATTTTTTCAGCACGGACAGAGCGGTATGTCACCTGTACATTTTTTTGCGAGCAGGGTTCCACAGAAAAGAAAAGGTTACATCTTGACGTTAAAACCTCGGAAGAGGATGCGTAAATCCGCTAAATGTGGCTAAACATGCATATCGGTCACGGGCATAGTCATCTCCTGAGGAGGTGCTTATGTCACTGTCAGTTGTTTATACCCGAGCGGCCATTGGCGTAAAAGCACCGCTTATTTCGGTAGAAGTTCATCTCAGCAACGGGCTGCCCGGGCTGACGCTGGTTGGATTGCCGGAGACCACGGTAAAGGAAGCCAGAGATCGGGTGCGCAGTGCGATTATTAATAGCGGTTATACCTTTCCGGCAAAGAAAATCACCATCAACCTTGCGCCTGCAGACTTGCCTAAAGAGGGAGGGCGATATGATTTACCTATCGCTATAGCGCTCCTCGCCGCCTCTGAGCAGCTTAACAGCAGCAGACTAGGCGCATATGAGTTCATCGGTGAACTGGCGCTCACAGGCGCGCTGAGGGGCGTTCCTGGTGCCATCTCGGGTGCGCTGGAGGCCATTCGCGCAGGTCGACAAATCATTGTTGCCAATGAAAATGGTGCAGAAGTGAGCCTGATAGCCGAGAGAGGATATCTGCTAGCCGGGCATTTACAGGAAGTGTGCGCGTATCTTGAGGGGCAACATGTGCTGTCAGAGCCGGAAGAATCAGGCGATCCCCTGGCAGAAAGCCCGGACGATCTGAGCGATATTTACGGCCAGGAGCAGGGGAAGCGGGCGCTGGAGATCACCGCTGCCGGCGGACATAACCTGTTGTTGATTGGCCCACCGGGTACAGGAAAAACGATGCTGGCGAGCAGGTTGAATGGTTTACTGCCTCCACTTAATAACCATGAAGCGCTGGAAAGCGCGGCGATATTTAGTCTGGTGAGTTCAGTGTCATTGCAAAAACAGTGGCGACGTCGCCCGTTTCGCTCTCCGCACCACAGTGCCTCACTGGCGGCCATGGTCGGCGGTGGCTCCATACCAGGGCCGGGAGAGATCTCTCTGGCGCACAACGGCATCCTGTTTCTGGATGAACTGCCTGAATTTGAACGCCGCGTTCTGGATGCGCTGAGGGAGCCCATCGAATCGGGTGAGATCCACATCTCCCGTGCACGCGCCAAAATAAGCTATCCCGCGCGGTTCCAGCTGGTAGCGGCAATGAACCCCAGCCCATCGGGCCATTATCAGGGAAACCACAATCGCTCCACGCCTGAACAGACGCTACGCTACCTGGGGAAGTTATCTGGTCCTTTCCTGGATCGTTTCGATTTGTCGCTGGAAATCCCCTTGCCTCCTCCCGGCCTGCTCAGCCAGAGCAGCGCCAGAGGAGAGAGTACGGTGGAGGTTCGCGAGCGGGTTATCGCCGCGCAGGCCCGGCAGTATATGCGTCAACATAAGCTGAATGCCCGTCTGGATAACGCTGAGATTCGGCAGTTTTGTCCTCTTAAGACTGAAGATTCATGCTGGCTGGAGGATACGTTGACGCGCTTTGGGCTTTCCATTCGCGCATGGCAGCGTCTTATAAAAGTCGCCCGCACCATCGCCGATGTGGAAAAGTGCCCTGACATTGAGAGGCGGCATCTGCAGGAAGCGTTAAGCTATCGTGCGATCGATCGCTTGCTCCTGCACCTGCAAAAGTTACTGGCATAAAAAAAGGGGCCACAGCCCCTTTTCTTGTTAGTCGTCAGACTCAGTGTAGTCTTCAGCACCTTCCATCTGCGGTTTACCGCCAGACAGCGTATGGAAACGCTTTGGACGCTTAATGCGTGCCATATACTTGATCCATACACGTTCTGCTTCAGACTGTGGTTCACGCTCGCCACGGCAGACTGCGACAAACTGTTTTTCGTCTTCAGTTGCAGGCTCACGTTTACCCAGATCCAGCTCGTTAAAGGCATAACCATGACGCTCAAGCATCTGCGCCTCTTTGATGGTGAAATCGCCGTGACGAGAGAACCCGCGTGGATAATTTTTATTGTCGAAAAAACGATTAGTCGTCGTAAAGCTTTCCGCCATCCTACACGCTCCTAATTCTTTGGCCGAGCTATTTATGGCGCGGAGTATTAGTTACGCTTGACAGAGTGTAAAACAAAACATTTAAATCATAACGACAAATTATTTTGCGGAGAAAGATGTGGATACGGAATTGCTAAAAACTTTCCTGGAAGTGAGCAGGACGCGCCACTTTGGGCGAGCAGCGGAAGCCCTTTACCTGACGCAGTCAGCGGTCAGTTTTCGTATTCGACAGCTGGAAAATCAACTGGGTGTGAACCTTTTTACCCGCCACCGCAACAACATACGCCTCACGCCAGCCGGTGAAAAACTTCTGCCGTATGCAGAGACCCTGATGAACACCTGGCAGGCGGCACGTAAAGAGGTTGCGCACACCTCGAGGCATAACGAGTTCTCCATTGGGGCCAGCGCATCGTTGTGGGAATGTATGCTCAGTCAGTGGCTGACCCGGCTCTACCCTTCCCACAACCATTTGCAATTTGAAGCGCGGATTGCGCAACGTCAGTCGCTCGTTAAGCAACTGCACGAGCGCCAGCTGGATCTTCTGATCACGACCGAAGCCCCCAAAATGGACGAATTTAGCAGCCAGATTGTTGGCCAGTTTGGCCTTGCGCTTTATGCCTCCGAGCCATCAATGATGAAAGCCGACCTGACCTATCTGCGTCTGGAGTGGGGGCCAGATTTCCAGCAACACGAGGCGGGATTGATTGCTCCGGATGATGTGCCACAGTTAACAACCAGCTCTGCGGAGATCGCCTGTCAGCAGCTCTCCTTGCTGAAGGGGTGCACCTGGTTACCTGTTCGCTGGGCAGACACGAAACCCGGGTTGCATACCGTTGTGGACTCCACCACGCTTTCCAGACCGCTGTATGCCATCTGGCTCCAGAACAGCGATAAGCAATCGCAGATAAAAGATCTTCTAAAAATCAACATTATGGATTGATGCATGCGCCAGCAGAAATGCTGGCGGCAACGTCTGAAGAGGGGACTGGCGTCTTTCAGGCAAAAAAAATCCTTTGCCGAAGCAAAGGATTATATATGGCAGGGGCGGAGAGACTCGAACTCGCGACACCCGGTTTTGGAGACCGGTGCTCTACCAACTGAGCTACGCCCCTAAAGTCTTTTGCCATTAAGCCTGCCGGGTAGGCAGGCTTAATGTCTTAATAAGTGGCGGAACGGACGGGACTCGAACCCGCGACCCCCTGCGTGACAGGCAGGTATTCTAACCGACTGAACTACCGCTCCACCGAAGACTGCTGTAACCACCGGATTTATGCACCGGCTTACTACGTAATTTGATGCCTGGCAGTTCCCTACTCTCGCATGGGGAGACCCCACACTACCATCGGCGCTACGGCGTTTCACTTCTGAGTTCGGCATGGGGTCAGGTGGGACCACCGCGCTA
This sequence comes from Enterobacter sp. SORGH_AS_0287, assembly GCF_031453695.1. Taxonomy (NCBI): domain Bacteria; kingdom Pseudomonadati; phylum Pseudomonadota; class Gammaproteobacteria; order Enterobacterales; family Enterobacteriaceae; genus Enterobacter; species Enterobacter sp. SORGH_AS_0287. The sequence goes on along the minus strand of NZ_JAVIZW010000001.1, from coordinate 3,709,261 downwards.
AAGCCGCCAGGCAAATTCTGTAATCTGTATCAGCTGAAAATCGTCTCTCATCGCCAAAACACCTTCGGCGTTGTAAGGTTAAGCCTCACGGTTCATTAGTATCGGTTAGCTCAACGCATCGCTGCGCTTACACACCCGACCTATCAACGTCGTAGTCTTCAACGTTCCTTCAGGAGACTTAAAGTCTCAGGGAGAACTCATCTCGGGGCAAGTTTCGTGCTTAGATGCTTTCAGCACTTATCTCTTCCGCATTTAGCTACCGGGCAGTGCCATTGGCATGACAACCCGAACACCAGTGATGCGTCCACTCCGGTCCTCTCGTACTAGGAGCAGCCCCCCTCAATTCTCCAGCGCCCACGGCAGATAGGGACCGAACTGTCTCACGACGTTCTAAACCCAGCTCGCGTACCACTTTAAATGGCGAACAGCCATACCCTTGGGACCTACTTCAGCCCCAGGATGTGATGAGCCGACATCGAGGTGCCAAACACCGCCGTCGATATGAACTCTTGGGCGGTATCAGCCTGTTATCCCCGGAGTACCTTTTATCCGTTGAGCGATGGCCCTTCCATTCAGAACCACCGGATCACTATGACCTGCTTTCGCACCTGCTCGAGCCGTCACTCTCGCAGTCAAGCTAGCTTATGCCATTGCACTAACCTCCTGATGTCCGACCAGGATTAGCTAACCTTCGTGCTCCTCCGTTACTCTTTGGGAGGAGACCGCCCCAGTCAAACTACCCACCAGACACTGTCCGCAACCCGGATTACGGGTCTACGTTAGAACACCAGCCATTAAAGGGTGGTATTTCAAGGTTGGCTCCACGCAGACTGGCGTCCACGCTTCAAAGCCTCCCACCTATCCTACACATCAAGGACCAGTGTTCAGTGTCAAGCTATAGTAAAGGTTCACGGGGTCTTTCCGTCTTGCCGCGGGTACACTGCATCTTCACAGCGAGTTCAATTTCACTGAGTCTCGGGTGGAGACAGCCTGGCCATCATTACGCCATTCGTGCAGGTCGGAACTTACCCGACAAGGAATTTCGCTACCTTAGGACCGTTATAGTTACGGCCGCCGTTTACCGGGGCTTCGATCAAGAGCTTCGCGTTGCCGCTAACCCCATCAATTAACCTTCCGGCACCGGGCAGGCGTCACACCGTATACGTCCACTTTCGTGTTTGCACAGTGCTGTGTTTTTAATAAACAGTTGCAGCCAGCTGGTATCTTCGACTGATTTCAGCTCCACCCGCAGGGGCTTCACCTACATATCAGCGTGCCTTCTCCCGAAGTTACGGCACCATTTTGCCTAGTTCCTTCACCCGAGTTCTCTCAAGCGCCTTGGTATTCTCTACCTGACCACCTGTGTCGGTTTGGGGTACGATTTGATGTTACCTGATGCTTAGAGGCTTTTCCTGGAAGCAGGGCATTTGTTACTTCAGCACCGTAGTGCCTCGTCATCACACCTCAGCGTTAATAAGGAACCGGATTTACCTGGAACCTCCGCCTACATGCTTAAACCGGGACAACCGTCGCCCGGCTAACATAGCCTTCTCCGTCCCCCCTTCGCAGTAACACCAAGTACAGGAATATTAACCTGTTTCCCATCGACTACGCCTTTCGGCCTCGCCTTAGGGGTCGACTCACCCTGCCCCGATTAACGTTGGACAGGAACCCTTGGTCTTCCGGCGAGCGGGCTTTTCACCCGCTTTATCGTTACTTATGTCAGCATTCGCACTTCTGATACCTCCAGCACCCCTCACAGGACACCTTCAACGGCTTACAGAACGCTCCCCTACCCAACAACGCATAAGCGTCGCTGCCGCAGCTTCGGTGCATGGTTTAGCCCCGTTACATCTTCCGCGCAGGCCGACTCGACCAGTGAGCTATTACGCTTTCTTTAAATGATGGCTGCTTCTAAGCCAACATCCTGGCTGTCTGTGCCTTCCCACATCGTTTCCCACTTAACCATGACTTTGGGACCTTAGCTGGCGGTCTGGGTTGTTTCCCTCTTCACGACGGACGTTAGCACCCGCCGTGTGTCTCCCGTGATAACATTCTTCGGTATTCGTAGTTTGCATCGGGTTGGTAAGCCGGGATGGCCCCCTAGCCGAAACAGTGCTCTACCCCCGAAGATGAGTTCACGAGGCGCTACCTAAATAGCTTTCGGGGAGAACCAGCTATCTCCCGGTTTGATTGGCCTTTCACCCCCAGCCACAAGTCATCCGCTAATTTTTCAACATTAGTCGGTTCGGTCCTCCAGTTAGTGTTACCCAACCTTCAACCTGCCCATGGCTAGATCACCGGGTTTCGGGTCTATACCCTGCAACTTAACGCCCAGTTAAGACTCGGTTTCCCTTCGGCTCCCCTATACGGTTAACCTTGCTACAGAATATAAGTCGCTGACCCATTATACAAAAGGTACGCAGTCACCCCATAAAAGAGGCTCCCACTGCTTGTACGTACACGGTTTCAGGTTCTTTTTCACTCCCCTCGCCGGGGTTCTTTTCGCCTTTCCCTCACGGTACTGGTTCACTATCGGTCAGTCAGGAGTATTTAGCCTTGGAGGATGGTCCCCCCATATTCAGACAGGATACCACGTGTCCCGCCCTACTCTTCGAGTTCACAGCCTGTGTGCTTTCGTGTACGGGACTTTCACCCTGTACCGTGCGACTTTCCAGACGCTTCCACTAACACACAAGCTGATTCAGACTCTGGGCTGCTCCCCGTTCGCTCGCCGCTACTGGGGGAATCTCGGTTGATTTCTTTTCCTCGGGGTACTTAGATGTTTCAGTTCCCCCGGTTCGCCTCGTTAACCTATGTATTCAGTTAACGATAGTGTGTCGGAACACACTGGGTTTCCCCATTCGGACATCGCCGGGTCAAAGGTTCATATCACCTCGCCGGCGCTTTTCGCAGATTAGCACGTCCTTCATCGCCTCTGACTGCCAGGGCATCCACCGTGTACGCTTAGTCGCTTAACCTCACAACCCGAAGATGTTTCTTTCGATTCATCACCGGCTTGCGAAAATTTGAGAGACTCGAACACACATAACATGTGTGTCGTTTCAATTTTCAGCTTGATCCAGATTTTTAAAGAGCAAAACTTCGCAGTGCACCTTTTCAGGTTCACTCTGAAGTTTTCTTGTTTTCGCAGTAAAAGATGGTGGAGCTATGCGGGATCGAACCGCAGACCTCCTGCGTGCAAAGCAGGCGCTCTCCCAGCTGAGCTATAGCCCCATCGTATGACCAACCTCTTCAAATCTGCATGACAGATTTGGTAGGCCTGAGTGGACTTGAACCACCGACCTCACCCTTATCAGGGGTGCGCTCTAACCACCTGAGCTACAAGCCTGTAGAGGTTTTTTACTGCTGTTTTTCATCAGACAATCTGTGTGAGCACTACAAAGGCAGGTTCTTTAAGGTAAGGAGGTGATCCAACCGCAGGTTCCCCTACGGTTACCTTGTTACGACTTCACCCCAGTCATGAATCACAAAGTGGTAAGCGCCCTCCCGAAGGTTAAGCTACCTACTTCTTTTGCAACCCACTCCCATGGTGTGACGGGCGGTGTGTACAAGGCCCGGGAACGTATTCACCGTAGCATTCTGATCTACGATTACTAGCGATTCCGACTTCATGGAGTCGAGTTGCAGACTCCAATCCGGACTACGACGCACTTTATGAGGTCCGCTTGCTCTCGCGAGTTCGCTTCTCTTTGTATGCGCCATTGTAGCACGTGTGTAGCCCTACTCGTAAGGGCCATGATGACTTGACGTCATCCCCACCTTCCTCCAGTTTATCACTGGCAGTCTCCTTTGAGTTCCCGGCCGGACCGCTGGCAACAAAGGATAAGGGTTGCGCTCGTTGCGGGACTTAACCCAACATTTCACAACACGAGCTGACGACAGCCATGCAGCACCTGTCTCAGAGTTCCCGAAGGCACCAATCCATCTCTGGAAAGTTCTCTGGATGTCAAGAGTAGGTAAGGTTCTTCGCGTTGCATCGAATTAAACCACATGCTCCACCGCTTGTGCGGGCCCCCGTCAATTCATTTGAGTTTTAACCTTGCGGCCGTACTCCCCAGGCGGTCGACTTAACGCGTTAGCTCCGGAAGCCACGCCTCAAGGGCACAACCTCCAAGTCGACATCGTTTACGGCGTGGACTACCAGGGTATCTAATCCTGTTTGCTCCCCACGCTTTCGCACCTGAGCGTCAGTCTTTGTCCAGGGGGCCGCCTTCGCCACCGGTATTCCTCCAGATCTCTACGCATTTCACCGCTACACCTGGAATTCTACCCCCCTCTACAAGACTCTAGCCTGCCAGTTTCGAATGCAGTTCCCAGGTTGAGCCCGGGGATTTCACATCCGACTTGACAGACCGCCTGCGTGCGCTTTACGCCCAGTAATTCCGATTAACGCTTGCACCCTCCGTATTACCGCGGCTGCTGGCACGGAGTTAGCCGGTGCTTCTTCTGCGGGTAACGTCAATTGCTGCGGTTATTAACCACAACACCTTCCTCCCCGCTGAAAGTACTTTACAACCCGAAGGCCTTCTTCATACACGCGGCATGGCTGCATCAGGCTTGCGCCCATTGTGCAATATTCCCCACTGCTGCCTCCCGTAGGAGTCTGGACCGTGTCTCAGTTCCAGTGTGGCTGGTCATCCTCTCAGACCAGCTAGGGATCGTCGCCTAGGTGAGCCGTTACCCCACCTACTAGCTAATCCCATCTGGGCACATCTGATGGCAAGAGGCCCGAAGGTCCCCCTCTTTGGTCTTGCGACGTTATGCGGTATTAGCTACCGTTTCCAGTAGTTATCCCCCTCCATCAGGCAGTTTCCCAGACATTACTCACCCGTCCGCCACTCGTCACCCGAGAGCAAGCTCTCTGTGCTACCGTTCGACTTGCATGTGTTAGGCCTGCCGCCAGCGTTCAATCTGAGCCATGATCAAACTCTTCAATTTAAGTTTGATGCTCGTGAATTAAACTTCGTAATGAATTACGTATGTTCACTCAGAGACTTGGTATTCATTTAGTGTCCGAAGACATTAAGAATCCATGTCACTTTGAGTGCCCACACAGATTGTCTGATAAATTGTTAAAGAGCAGTTGCGACGCGGCTTACAGCTCACCGTCGCGAGGTCACGTATATTACGTTTTCCTCATTCAGAGTCAAGCATTTATTTTTGCTTTTCTCTGTTGGTGTTCATCTCTGAACCCCGCTAACCCGGCGGCTTGTAAGCCGTTGTTCCGTGTCAGTGGAGGCGCATTATAGGGAGTTCTCAGACGTTGACAACCCCTCTTTTAAAAAAAACGTTCAACCGTCTCTTTTTTGCTCAAAATCGTGCTACAGCGCCAGTTTTTCGAGCGTTTCAAAGCCATAACGGCGTAAAACGGGCAAAAGTTGCTCGGTCTCGTTGGTGATGGCCATACAAAAAGCGATGTTTGCATCGGCAGATTTTGCATCCGGGGCTTCATGTTCCAGCAACCAGGCCGTACGTCGGGCTATAGCCGCCCCCGAATCCACCAGCCGCGTGCCCTCAGGCAGAACTTCTAATAACTCTTCCTGTAATAGAGGGAAATGGGTGCACCCCAGCACAACGGTGTCCGGTGGCTCCGGCATCCGCAGCCACGGGCGGAGAATACGGCGCAACTCTTCGAGCGGCACTGCCTTTCCGTGCAGCTTCGCTTCGGCGATCTCGACCAGTTCCGCCGAACCGAGCATCGCAATCTGGCATTCGTTGGCAAAGCGGTCGATTAACTCGCGCGTATAAGGTCGCTTCACCGTGCCTCGCGTTGCCAGTAAACCAACAATGCCATTTGCCGTCAGACGTGCGGCAGGCTTTATTGCAGGAACAACGCCCACAACCGGGAACTGGAATTTTTCGCGCAATGCAGGAAGCGATACTGTACTGGCCGTGTTACAGGCGATGACCGCCAGCGAGAGGGGATAACGCTTTTGTACCGCGGTGACGATTTCAACCACACGCTCAACAATAAAGTCTTCACTCTTTTCCCCATACGGGAACGCGACGTTATCAAAGGCGTAAATGTAATGGAGATCCGGCAGAAGATGTCGGATCTCATCATAGACCGAAAGCCCACCGACGCCGGAATCAAATACCAGCACGGTGGGACGCGGATTAGAAGGTGTAGCTGCCAGACAAGGTGTATTCCCGTCCTGCAGTTTGGTAGCCATAAACTGTCTCGTAATCTTTGTCGAACAGGTTGGCTATTTTACCACGAACTGTAAGGTGAGAGATGACAGGATATGAAACTGCGACATCCCACAGGCTTACGCCGCCCATTTTCACCTTTTCAGACGGGTAGGTACCAAAGTCAGTGTCGTAACGTGTTCCCAGGTAGTGGTAAGTCAGGCTCCAGTCGAATTCATAGACCTGCGTATCAAGCTGATACTTCACCTGCTGCTTAGCCCGGCGATCCAATAGCTGGTTTGTTGCCGCATTGCGTGCATCCACGTAATCGTAACCGACCGTATGAGTTAGTGGACCTGTATCAAAGGACGCTGTGGCTTCAACCCCTTTAATACGCGCCTTGCCTACGTTGTAGTATTCCTGAAGGTTGTTATTAAAGTCGATCAGGTTATCAACGTCATTGCGATAGGCCGATACGCGCCAGTTTACGCCAGCCGTCAGGCCTTCGAACGCGCCTTCCCACTGTTTACTCTCCTCAGGATCAAGATGGTCGTTGCCATAGAAACCATACAACTGCCCGAGGTTGGGTGCTTTATAGGCAGTGCCATACGAGGCAATGAATCGATAACCTTCAATGAACTCCCAGCCCGCACTGCCCTGCCAGGTGCCATGTCGACCAAACTGAGAGTTATCGTCGCTACGCGCTGCCCCTTCCAGGGTAAAGTCGCCAAACTGCTGCAGCGCAGTCAGGTAGACGCCGGTGTTACGCAGGTCATAGCCGTTTGTGACATAGCTTGTTCCTGGTTCGGTGCTCTGCTTCTGCCAGTCGACACCTGCGCCAATATTGCCATGGCCCACCTCAACGGAGTTAGTCCACTGCACGTTGTACTGTTTGATCTCATCCAGCGTGGCATTGGAATCATAACGTCCCAGATGCGGGTCGTAGTTATAATCTTTGCTGTGGCTGTAGCTGGTGAGAAGTTGTGAATGGAAAATGTCATTATTAAAGCGCAGCCCAGCGTCCCAGGTCTGGCTATAGAGCTGGCGAGTATCAACCAAAACATCAGGCGTAAATGAACTGTAATAGCCGTCATAGGCGGTACGGTTGCTGTAGCCATAGCCGCGAACGAACCCGCTCCACTGATCAGAGAAAGCATGCTCCAGCGCACCGTAGAGGGTTTTATTCATAAAGCCGTCACGATCGGTCTGGGCCAGACCACCGTTGTTGCCATCCGCGACCACGTCAAAGCCTTTGGTATAGGTATAATCACCCGCCAGCGTCACGCGCGTGCTGTCACCCAGGGTTTGCTGGGTGCTGCCGCCGTAATTTTGGTAGCCATGCGAGCCTACGCCCGCATTCAACGTCGTGCCGTCCTTTGCGCGGGTAGTAATAATGTTCACTACGCCACCAATCGCATCAGAACCATAGACTGCAGAGCGTGGCCCGCGAATATATTCAATGCGCTGCACCAGGGCGATCGGGAATTGGCTGAGATCGGACGACCCCGTTACCCCAGCCTGGTTAAGACGGATCCCGTCGACAAGAATAAGAACATGACTGGAATTAGTTCCCCGAATAAAAAGAGAGGAAAGTTGCCCCATTCCGCCGTTTTGGGCAGTATCCACGCCAGGCAAGCGACGCATAACGTCAATGACGGTGTTTGCCTGCCAGCGATCAATATCCTCGCGCGTCACCACAGACGTTGGTGCAAGAACGGTATTAACAGGTTGCTCAAAACGGTTTGCTGTCACCACCAACGAGTCGTCGCTATCCTGCGCCCAGCCCGAAAATGCCGTGACGGACAACGCCGTCAACAGCGATACTTTTTTAATCATTGTTAAAGCATCCACAATATAAGAAGGATGCCGCAGGCTTCATCTATAGCACGCGATGACGAAACCAAATGCGACGTGATCCCGGCAGGTCTTCGGGCTAGGTGGCGTTTTGCGGATGAAGACTTCCCATTTTCACAGTGTCTACAATTCTCATCCCGCCAGTCTTTACCGCTGCGCGTCAGCTCCAGATTTTCACTGGATTCCCTTTTCACTCTCAGGAGACCGGAAACAGAATGCTACAATTAGACACGTATAGATGTCCAGATAGCTATTGGCCATTAAATCTGGACATCCACTGCACAATCCCTACAATCCCCGCGTAATTCTTTATCACTCAGGACGCATCATGACCCCCGAACACCTCCCAACAGAACAGTACGACGCACAGCTGGCAGAGAAAGTTGTCCGCCTGCAAAGTATGATGACGCCTTTCAACGCGCCCGTTCCTGAGGTGTTCCGCTCGCCCGTTAGCCACTACCGCATGCGTGCGGAGTTCCGCATCTGGCACGACGGTGACGACCTGTACCACATCATTTTCGATCAGCAGACGAAGTCCCGCATTCGGGTCGACAGCTTCCCGGCGGCGAGTGAACTCATCAACCAGCTCATGACGCTGATGATCGACGGCGTACGCAACAACCCTGTGCTGCGCCACAAGCTGTTCCAGATTGATTATCTGACCACACAAAGCAACCAGGCGATTGTCTCTCTGCTGTATCACAAAGCGCTGAATGACGAATGGCGCGAGCAGGCAGAAGCGCTGCGCGATGCCCTGCGCGCGCAGAACATCAACGTTCACCTGATTGGTCGTGCGACAAAAACCAAAATCATGCTGGATCAGGATTTCATCGACGAACGTCTGTCGGTGGCGGGAAAAGAGATGGTGTACCGTCAGGTTGAGAACAGCTTTACCCAGCCAAACGCGGCAATGAACGTACAGATGCTGGACTGGGCGCTGAAGGCGACCGAAGGGTCAAAGGGCGATCTGCTTGAGCTGTACTGCGGGAACGGCAACTTCTCCCTGGCGCTGGCGCGTAACTTTGAGCGCGTCCTGGCGACGGAGATTGCCAAGCCGTCCGTTGCCGCTGCACAGTACAACATTGCCGCCAATCACATCGACAATGTGCAGATCATCCGTATGTCTGCAGAAGAGTTCACGCAGGCCATGAATGGCGTACGACAGTTTAATCGCCTGGAGGGGATCGATCTGAAGAGCTACCAGTGTGAGACGATTTTTGTCGATCCGCCGCGCAGTGGCCTTGACAGCGAAACCGAGAAGATGGTGCAGGCGTACCCGCGTATTTTGTACATTTCCTGTAACCCGGAAACGCTGTGCAAGAATCTCGAAACATTAAGCCAGACGCACAATGTTGAACGTCTGGCTCTCTTCGATCAGTTCCCGTATACGCACCATATGGAGTGCGGCGTACTTCTTACCGCGAAGTAACGTGATGGCAGGCAGGTCAACCTGCCTGCAACCCCACTCTCTTACTCCGGCAGCTCGTGCTTGCGGCTACGCATGCGCGAGCCAATCCAGAACACCAGTGCCACAGAGAGTACCGCCGGCAGGAAGTTAGAACCGATATCCGGATACTCTGCACGCACCACGGTGCTATACAGCAACACGCCAAGAATAAAGCAGGCCGCGGCCAGCCCAGGCAACCCGACCGGCATGGTGCGGTTCAGGTAACGCTGATGCAGACAGTACACCGTCAGCACCAGCGCAATGAGCGGGAAAATAGAAAATGGAACGATCGAGCTGAACACAGCCGCAAACGTGCCATTAATTGATAAGCCAGCGATCAATGCCAGCAACAGCGTACCCTTATCCTGACCTGACTGTTTCATTACTCACCTTCACTCTTCGGTTTGATGTGCCAGTTTCTCTTGTTCACGGCGATACCAGTAGTACGCGCCTTTGGAGATCATCCTGAGCTGTAATACCAGTCGCTCTTCGAGCTGCTTGCGTTGTTCGATGCTGACATCCAGCGCTTCGGCACCCGCGCTGAAAACAATCGTCACCATCGCCTCAGCCTGTGCTTCAGTGAATGCACGCGGCATATGGTTTTCGAGTTCAAGATAGTCGGCAAGTTCCGCGATAAAATGCTGAATTTCACGCGCCACAGCGGCACGGAACGCGGCTGATGTTCCGGAACGTTCCCGCAACAGCAGGCGAAATGCGTTGGGGTTATTGCCAATAAATTCCATAAAGGTCGACACAGAGGTGCGGATCACGCTCCCCCCTTTAGCGATACGCTGCCGCGCCTGGCGCATAAGCTGACGCAGCATCAGCCCGCTCTCGTCGACCATGGTCAGACCCAGTTCATCCACATCACGGAAATGACGATAGAAGGACGTTGGCGCAATCCCGGCCTCGCGCGCAACTTCACGCAGGCTTAAACTGGCAAAACTACGCTCGGCACTCAGTTGACTGAATGCGGCTTCCACCAGCGAACGCCGGGTTTTCTCTTTTTGTTGTGCTCTTACGCCCATCACGATAGTTGAATCCTTCCAAAGGCCTGATGGCACTATACCAGAGAATAAAATTAATCTGTTTGCCTGGCTTTGTGAATGATTGTTTACGTACGGTTTGTGCTCCACTGCCGGAAAAAAGCACAACGATAATTGGGTTACTCGGGCAATGATGTTATGATTCTGTTGCTTTTATGTATAAGAACAGGTAAGCCTTACCATGCCACATTCCTACGATTACGACGCAATTGTGATAGGTTCCGGCCCCGGCGGCGAAGGCGCTGCTATGGGACTGGTGAAACAGGGAGCCAGAGTAGCGGTGATAGAGCGCTACCATAACGTTGGCGGTGGTTGCACCCATTGGGGCACCATCCCTTCCAAAGCCCTCCGCCATGCCGTTAGCCGCATTATTGAATTTAACCAGAACCCTCTTTACAGCGACCACTCCCGACTTCTTCGTTCCTCCTTTGCTGACATCCTGAATCATGCAGATACCGTTATTAACCAGCAGACGCGGATGCGCCAGGGGTTTTATGAGCGTAACCACTGTGAAATTTTGCAGGGCAATGCGCACTTTGTTGATGAACACACCCTGGCACTCGAATGCCACGACGGGTCGGTCGAAACCATCACGGCGGAAAAATTTGTCATCGCCTGTGGTTCACGCCCATACCATCCGGCAGACGTGGACTTCTCCCACCCGCGCATTTACGACAGCGACTCCATCCTGAGCCTGCACCACGAACCCCGTCATGTGATTATCTATGGCGCAGGGGTGATTGGCTGCGAATATGCGTCGATCTTCCGGGGCATGGACGTGAAAGTTGATCTGATCAACACCCGCGACCGCCTGCTGGCCTTCCTCGATCAGGAAATGTCAGACTCGCTCTCTTACCACTTCTGGAACAGCGGCGTGGTGATTCGCCACAACGAAGAGTACGAGAAAATTGAAGGCTGCGACGACGGTGTGATCATGCATCTGAAATCGGGCAAGAAGCTGAAAGCAGACTGCCTGCTGTACGCCAACGGCCGTACCGGTAACACCGATTCTCTGGCTCTGGAAAATATCGGGCTCGAAACCGACAGCCGCGGTCAGCTGAAGGTGAACAGCATGTACCAGACAGCCCTGCCGCATGTGTATGCCGTCGGTGATGTTATCGGTTATCCAAGCCTGGCTTCTGCAGCATACGATCAGGGACGCATCGCGGCGCAGGCGCTGGTGAAAGGCGAAGCGACGGCACATCTGATCGAAGATATTCCGACAGGTATTTATACCATCCCGGAAATCAGCTCCGTCGGGAAAACCGAGCAGCAGCTGACGTCAATGAAGGTGCCTTACGAGGTGGGTCGCGCGCAGTTTAAACATCTGGCGAGGGCGCAAATCGTGGGAATGAGCGTGGGTACGCTGAAGATCCTGTTCCATCGCGAGACGAAAGAGATCCTCGGTATTCACTGCTTTGGTGAACGCGCGGCGGAGATTATTCATATCGGCCAGGCGATCATGGAGCAAAAAGGTGGTGGTAACACCATCGAGTACTTCGTTAACACCACCTTCAACTACCCGACCATGGCGGAAGCCTATCGGGTCGCGGCACTGAACGGTTTAAACCGCCTGTTTTAACGCATTGTCAAAATGGCCATCCATCGAACCACGGATGGCCTCTGCCAGCTGCTCATAGCGGCTGCGCAGCGGTGAACCCGGACGATAAACCAGACCAATGGTACGACGTGGCTCTGGTTTAATGCATGGCAGATAAACCACGCCGTCACGTTTACGTTCGCGCGGCACGGCCAGTGCCGGCAGCAATGTGATTCCACTTCCCGCCGCCACCATATTACGCAGCGTTTCAAGGCTGGTTGCGCGGAAATGGGTATCCTCGTCAGCACCCGCTTCGAAGCAGAAGCCCATCGCCTGATCGCGCAGGCAGTGACCATCTTCCAGCATCAGCAGTTTTTCACCGGCCAGATCGGCCATCGGCACGCGATCGCGGTTCGCCCATGGGTGATCTTCATAGATCGCCAGCATCATGGGCTCATCAAACAGCGGCACTTCGATAAAAGCTTCGCTCTCTTTGACCAGCGCCAGAATGGCACAGTCGAGCTTGCCGCTGTCTAACTGCGCCAGCAGCTGATGGGTTTGCGCTTCATGCAGATACATTTCGAGTTTCGGGAACGTCTGATGCAGCATTGGAATGATGTGCGGCAACAGGTACGGGCCAACGGTTGGGATCAGGCCAATATGCAACGGGCCGGACATCGCCTCCCCCTGCTGGCTTGCCATTTCCTTGAGCACTTTGACCTCGCGCAGCACGGTGCGCGCCTGATCCACCAGCAGCAGACCTGCCTGGGTGAACAGTACCTTACGACTGGTGCGCTCCAGCAGCATCACGCCCAGCTCGTCTTCCAGCTTGCGGATCTGGCCGCTCAGGGTAGGCTGGCTGACGTGGCAGGAATCTGCCGCGCGGCGAAAATGGCGGTGCTCGGCTAGCGCTACCAGGTATTCAAGATCACGAATATTCATTATTCATCCTCCGTCGCCACGATAGTTCATGGCGATAGATAGCATAGCAACGAACGATTATCCCTATCAAGCATTCTGTTGAATAATACACCACATAGACGAGGCGGCACGTGCTTGACCCTTGACGTCCCCGCACCGTCAGCGAGTTTCTCTCAAAACTCGAACAACTAAAGCCAACGTGAACTTTTGCGGACCCCGTGGTCCGCTTTTTTTTTGCGTAAAAAAGCCCGGGGATAAAAGCAAAATGGCAACCGAAGTTGCCATTTTTAGTGTTTACGCCCTCTCCCGGTGGGAGAGGGCCGGGATGAGGGCACCAGCCCGCACTCATCAAACCAGCCGGTTTTTCGCATCCGCAATCGCCTGCGCGACCTGCTTCGGTGACACGCCGCCTTTCGCTGCACGCTTATCCAGACAAGACTGTAACGCCAGAATCGGATACACATCATCACCGATAACCGCACTGAATTTCTGCAGGTCGGTCAGCGGCAACGCTTCCAGTGCCTTACCCTGACGAATGGCTTCAACCACCGCTTCACCGACAATATGGTGCGCTTCACGGAACGGTACGCCTTTCGCCACCAGGTAATCGGCAAGCTCGGTCGAGTTTGCATAGCCCTGCTGCGCCGCTTCCTGACAACGCGGGCGTTTCACCTGAATGCCATCCAGCACCAGCGCGCCCATATGCAGGCAGTCCAGCCAGGTATCGAGCGCGTCGAACAGCCCTTCTTTGTCTTCCTGCATATCTTTGTTATACGCCAGCGGCAGCCCTTTCAGGGTCATCATCATGCCGGTCAGCGCGCCCTGCACACGGCCACACTTACCGCGGATAAGCTCCAGCGCATCCGGGTTTTTCTTCTGTGGCATCAGAGAGGAGCCTGACGTCACGCGGTCAGACAGCTCAACAAACCCGGCTTCACCGGAGTTTGAAGAAAATCAGGTCTTCGGCAAAGCGCGACAGATGCACCATGCCGATAGACGCATTGGAAAGCAGCTCCAGCACGTGATCACGGTCAGAGACGCTGTCCAGGCTGTTACGGGTGGCTGAAGCAAAGCCCAGCCAGCCTGCCAGCTGGTCACGGTCGATTTCATAGGCCGTCCCTGCCAGCGCACCGCTGCCCAGCGGGCTCACGTCCAGACGCTTCAGGGTATCCTGCAGACGGCTTTCATCACGCGCCAGCATCTCAACGTAGGCCAGACACCAGTGCGCAAAGGTTACCGGCTGCGCGCGCTGCAGGTGGGTATAACCCGGCATCACCGCGTCCTGATTGTTCTGCGCGGTTTCCACCAGCGCACCCTGCAGCTGACGGTTGGCTGCCAGCAGTTCACCAACGGTATCTTTACACCACAATTTCAGATCAGTCGCGACCTGGTCGTTACGGCTACGCCCGGTATGCAGTTTTTTACCCAGTTGGCCGACTTTATCGATGAGTTTCCCTTCCACCCAGCTGTGAATATCTTCCGCATCGCTGGCGAGGATCTGCTGCGGGTCCAGACGCACCTCTTCCAGCAGGTTATTCAGCGCCTCTTCCAGCTGCAGCTGTTCGTCTGCGGTCAGAACGCCCACGGTGACCAGCGCTTTGGACCAGGCCACAGAGCCGACGATATCCTGCTCGGCCAGGCGGTAGTCGAAGCGCAAAGAGTCGTTGAACTGTTTGAACCGTTGATCCGCTGCCTGTGTAAAACGCCCACCCCAAAGTGCCATAACATGCTTCCTTAATATCTTTGAATTTCATTGCCCGGCTGCGCTGCGCTGACCGGGCCTGCAGAATCGGTAAATTGCTTACGCCAGAATACGCGTGCCAATCGGCGTGCCGTTAAACAACGCCGGGAGTTGCTCCGCGTGGCGCCAGGAGGCGATGTCCACCGGACGTCCGAGCGTACGCGCGGCATCCAGCGCCGCATTGACTTTGACGATCATGCCGTCGGTAATAATGCCCTGCTCGATAAGCTGTTCGGCTTTCGCTGCGGTCATTTCCGCAATACGCTGGCCTTTGCCGTCGAGAATACCGCTTACGTCAGAGAGCAGAATCAGGTCCGCGCCCAGCGTAGCCGCCAGAGCCGTTGCCGCCTGGTCTGCATTGACGTTCATCAGCTCGCCCTCTTCGGTCACCCCGATAGAGCTCACCACCGGCAGGAATCCTCCTTCCAGCAGCATGTTAATCAGCTTAGGCGAACCAGGCTGTGCCAGTCCAACGTGTCCGAGCTCTTCGTCGAGCTGGGTCACTTTTACGCTGTCACCATCGCCCAGACACAGACCGACAGAGGCGATATGGTGTTTCTTCGCCCACGCCAGCAGCGTTTTGTTCGCCGTCCCCGCCAGGGCACCGGTAATAATATCAATCTGGTCAGCAGGCGTGACGCGCAGGCCATTTTTCTTTTTCACCGGCAGGTTGAGCCCTTTCATCAGCTCATCAACCACGCAGCCGCCGCCGTGCACAATCACCAGCGGACGTTGGTGTGATTCGCGATAGTTCACCAGCGCGGTAAAAAGACGCTCCAGCGCTTCTTCGCTGTCCAGCAGTACACCACCGAGTTTGATAATTAATGGGTTCATCATCACACCTTAAATAAGAGCCTGGGTTTCCGGGAAACCGAAACGAATATTTGCACACTGCATTGCCTGCGCGGCAGCGCCTTTAAGTAAGTTATCTTCCGCAGCCACCACAATCAGGTGCTCACCCTGCACGGCAAAGCCAATGTCGCAGAATGGCAGGCCAACCACGTTTTTCAGCGCCGGCACGCCTTTGTCGTACAGGCGCACCAGCGGTTTGTCCGCATAGGCCTGCGTAAAGGCTTCGCTCACCTGTTCGTGGGTCACGCCGGGTTTCAGGCGGCAGGTGATGGTTTCGAGGATCCCACGCGGGAAGCTGCCCAGATGCGGCGTGAAGATAACATCCGCACCCAGATGCGTCGTGATTTCAGGGTGGATGGCGGTGATTGAACACGCCATACGGCTGAAGGCTCACTTCGCAGAAGCTGTTAGCGATAGCGGCTTTACGCCCCGCGCCGCTGACACCACTGGTGGCGTTGATCACCGGCCACTGGTTCAGATCCAGCAGGTCTGCGTCGATCAGCGGCTTCAGAGAAAGCTGTGCCGCCGTCGGATAACAGCCCGGCACGGCAACCAGATCCGCTTCCTTCAGTTTATCTGTGCTCCACTCCGCCAGGCCGTATACCGCTTTTTCCAGCAGTTCAGGGTGTTGATGGGTGAAACCGTAATATTTTTCGTAGAACGCGCCGTCATTCACACGGAAGGCGCCGGAGAGGTCGAACACCACACAGCCGGCCGCCAGACATTGCGGAACCAGGTCGTGGCTGACTTCGTGCGCGGTAGCTAAAAACACCACGTCGACGCCGTCGGTGAACGCGCGGATGTCAGACATTGGCTGCAGCGGCAGATCAACAATGCCTTTAAGTTGCGGATGCAAATCGGAAATTAACTTTCCTGCATCATTGCTTTGCGCTGACACGGTCAAAGCGGTTATGGTCATATGAGGATGGCGATTCACGTAGCTTACAAGCTCTGCGCCCGCATAACCGCTAGCGCCTACAATCAGCGTATTCAACATCGGGTTCCTTTATGCTCAACGTTAATGTATTTTTATTCACATTTATTGCATGAATATTGATACTATCACGACCTAAGGTGTGTCAACAATGAAAATGAACTTACCGCCATTTATCGAGATTTACCGCGCCCTGATTGCCACACCCTCCATCAGTGCGACCGAAGAAGCGCTGGATCAGAGCAATGAGTCTTTAATCAATCTGCTGGCAGGTTGGTTTAGCGATATTGGGTTTAACGTTGAGGTTCAGCCCGTCCCCGGAACACGCCATAAATTTAACCTGCTCGCCAGTACCGGACAGGGTGCCGGCGGCCTGCTGCTGGCCGGTCATACCGATACCGTTCCCTTTGACGATGGTCGCTGGACGCGCGATCCGTTCACCCTGACCGAGCATGACAACAAGCTTTACGGTCTGGGCACCGCCGACATGAAAGGCTTTTTTGCTTTTATCCTCGATGCGCTGCGTGACGTGGACGTGACAACGCTGAAGAAACCGCTCTACATTCTGGCCACTGCCGATGAAGAGACCAGCATGGCCGGGGCGCGCTACTTCTCTGAAAACACCTCGATTCGCCCGGATTGCGCCATTATTGGTGAACCAACGTCACTGCAGCCAATCCGCGCCCACAAAGGCCATATCTCCACGGCGGTGCGCGTGCTGGGCCAGTCAGGCCACTCCAGCGATCCGGCGCGCGGCGTCAACGCCATCGAACTGATGCACGACGCCATCGGCCGCATCATGCAGTTGCGCGACTCGCTGAAAGAGCGTTATCACTACGACGCATTCACCGTGCCTTACCCGACGCTGAACCTCGGCAGCCTGCACGGTGGCGATGCATCCAACCGTATCTGCGCCTGCTGCGAACTGCATATGGATATCCGTCCGCTGCCGGGCATGACGCTGAGCGATCTCGACGGCCTGTTGACCGAAGCGCTGGCGCCGGTCAGCGAGCGCTGGCCGGGCCGCCTGACGGTCTCCGAGCTTCATCCGCCGATCCCTGGCTACGAATGTCCGCCGGATCATCAACTGGTTGAAGTCGTGGAAAAGCTGCTCGGCGAGAAAACCGACGTGGTGAACTATTGCACCGAAGCACCGTTTATTCAGACCCTGTGTCCTACGCTGGTGCTTGGCCCGGGTTCCATCAACCAGGCTCACCAGCCGGATGAATATCTGGAAACGCGCTTTATCAAACCGACCCGTGAACTGATTACTCAGGTCGTGCATCACTTCTGCTGGCATTAAAATGCCCCTGAGGGTTCCCTCTCCCGGTGGGAGAGGGTCAGGGTAAGGGCAACAAATCCCGCGATCTTCGTCACATTCCCATAAGCATCTCTTATCTGACGCAAAGCGAATTAAATTTCGTAAATTACCCACATTTATTCGTTTGCTGAACCGTTTTCGCAGCAATTGACGACGGGGGTTTTACGTGGCTTTATAAAGGGAGATGACAAAATATTGTCCAAAAGATTTTCGATTGGGCATAAACAAAAATGATGGGGTGACTGGGTTTTTATGAACGAACAATATTCCGCGTTGCGTAGTAATGTCAGTATGCTCGGCAAAGTGCTTGGAGATACCATCAAAGATGCGTTGGGGGAAAACATCCTCGACCGCGTTGAAACCATCCGCAAGCTGTCAAAATCTTCCCGTGCAGGTAACGAGGCCAGTCGTCAGGAGCTGCTCACCACCTTGCAGAACCTTTCTAACGATGAGCTGCTGCCCGTTGCCCGCGCCTTCAGCCAGTTTCTGAACCTGGCAAACACCGCTGAGCAATACCACAGCATTTCGCCGAATGGCGAAGCTGCCAGCAACCCGGAAGTCATTGCCCGTACGCTTCGTAAACTGAAAGACCAACCAGACCTCAACGAAGACATCATCAAAAAAGCGGTGGAGTCCCTTTCGCTGGAGCTGGTTCTGACCGCTCACCCAACCGAAATCACTCGCCGCACCCTGATCCACAAAATGGTGGAAGTGAACAACTGCCTCAAGCAGCTGGATAACAAAGACATTGCTGACTACGAACGCAACCAGCTGATGCGCCGTCTGCGCCAGCTGATTGCCCAGTCCTGGCACACCGATGAAATTCGTAAGCATCGTCCAAGCCCGGTCGACGAAGCCAAATGGGGCTTTGCAGTAGTGGAAAATAGCCTGTGGGAAGGGGTGCCGAACTACCTGCGTGAGCTGAACGAGCAGCTGGAAGCGAATCTGGATTACCGCCTGCCGGTCGATTTTGTGCCGGTGCGCTTCACCTCCTGGATGGGCGGCGACCGTGACGGCAACCCGAACGTCACCGCGGAAATTACCCGCCACGTGCTTCTGTTGAGCCGCTGGAAAGCAACCGACCTGTTCCTGAAAGATATTCAGGTATTGATCTCCGAGCTGTCGATGGTAGAGGCCACGCCGGAACTGCGCGCGCTGGCCGGCGAAGAAGGTGCCAGCGAGCCGTATCGTTTCCTGATGAAAAAACTGCGTGGCCAACTGATGGCGACGCAGGCCTGGCTGGAAGCGCGTCTGAAAGGCCAGCGCCTGCCGAAGCCGGAAGGCCTGCTGAGCCAGAACGAGCAGCTCTGGGAGCCGCTGTATGCCTGCTATAAATCGCTGCAGGCCTGCGGAATGGGCATCATCGCGAATGGCGAACTGCTCGACACCCTGCGTCGCGTGAAGTGCTTCGGCGTGCCGCTGGTGCGTATTGACGTCCGTCAGGAAAGCACCCGTCATACCGAAGCGCTGGGCGAACTGACCCGCTATCTCGGCATCGGCGACTATGAAAGCTGGTCCGAAGCGGACAAACAAGCCTTCCTGATCCGCGAACTGAACTCCAAGCGTCCCCTGCTGCCACGTAACTGGGAGCCAAGCAACGAAACCCGCGAGGTGCTCAACACCTGTAAAGCGATCGTTGATGCGCCAAAAGGATCGGTGGCTGCCTATGTGATCTCCATGGCGAAAACGCCGTCTGACGTGCTGGGCGTTCACCTTCTGCTCAAAGAAGCCGGTATCGACTATGCCCTTCCGGTTGCACCGCTGTTTGAAACCCTTGATGACCTGAACAACGCCAACGACGTCATGACGCAGCTGCTGAACATCGACTGGTACCGCGGCTTTATTCAGGGCAAACAGATGGTGATGATTGGCTATTCCGACTCCGCAAAAGACGCGGGCGTCATGGCGGCATCCTGGGCGCAATATCAGGCACAGGACGCGTTGATCAAAACCTGTGAAAAAGCGGGCATCGAACTGACGCTGTTCCACGGACGCGGCGGCTCGATTGGCCGTGGTGGCGCGCCAGCGCATGCGGCACTGCTGTCACAACCGCCGGGAAGCCTGAAAGGCGGCCTGCGCGTGACCGAACAGGGTGAAATGATCCGCTTTAAGTACGGCCTGCCGGAAGTGACCATCAGCAGCCTGTCGCTCTACACCAGTGCAATTCTGGAAGCGAACCTGCTGCCACCGCCAGAGCCGAAAGAGTCCTGGTGCCATATCATGGACGAGCTATCAGATATCTCCTGCGATCTGTACCGCGGCTACGTGCGTGAAAACAAAGATTTTGTGCCTTACTTCCGTTCAGCTACCCCTGAGCAGGAGCTGGGTAAACTGCCGCTGGGTTCACGCCCGGCTAAACGCCGCCCGACCGGTGGTGTAGAGTCTCTGCGTGCCATCCCGTGGATCTTCGCCTGGACCCAGAACCGTCTGATGCTGCCCGCCTGGCTGGGCGCAGGCGCGGCGCTGCAGAAAGTGGTGGAAGATGGCAAACAGAACGAACTGGAAACCATGTGCCGCGACTGGCCATTCTTCTCCACCCGTCTGGGTATGCTGGAGATGGTCTTCTCGAAAGCAGACCTGTGGCTGGCGGAATACTACGATCAGCGTCTGGTGAAGCCTGAGCTGTGGACGCTGGGTAAAGAGCTGCGCGAACTGCTGGAAGACGACATCAAAGTGGTGCTGGACATTGCTAACGACTCGCACCTGATGGCGGATCTGCCGTGGATTGCCGAGTCCATCCAGCTGCGTAACATCTACACCGACCCCCTGAACGTCCTGCAGGCGGAGCTGCTGCACCGTTCACGTCTGGCGGAAGAAGAAGGTAAAGAGCCGGATCCACGCGTCGAACAGGCGTTGATGGTGACGATTGCAGGCGTTGCGGCAGGTATGCGTAACACAGGCTAATCCATTGGCTTCATACAGGCCCGGCAGCGCTAACGCTGCCGGGCGATATCCGGTATTCACGCCATGCACCACGACATCAGCACCCTTCTGACCGACCTCATTAATGGCACCGTCGCGCTACGTGACGTACGGTTTGTCGCCCCGCCCGACCCACACTCCCGCACAACGCCTTGCCTGGTCATTAACCTCGATAATGCCTGCGAAGCGTGGTTTTCTTCCTCTGCGGAGGGGTTACTTCATACCGGTCACGCGCTCAGCATCAGCTTCGGTAAACAGCAGCTGTCGCTTCGTCTTTATCGGGATAACGTGCTTATACAGCACCAGCAGGTTGCCCGGCGCGGCCCCCGAACCGGAGCGTTTCTCCTGCAAACGCTGGCCGAGCTGCAGATGCAGCCTGATGAACAGGAAACGGCCAGACTGGTGGTACTGAGTATGCTCAGCCACTGTCGCGATCTTCTTGGCAGCGACATTCATACTGACAGCCGCAGTCGTGCTTTGTTTGAAGCCATCCGGCGCTATCTCGATGAACATCACGCCTCACCGCTGACCCGCGATTCCGTGGCGCGGGCGTTTTATATTTCACCCAACTACCTTTCACATCTGTTTCAGAAGACCGGGAACGTGGGGTTCAATGAATACCTGACCCAAACGCGTCTGGAACACGCGCGCCAGTTGCTCAAGGGTTATGATCTAAAAATCAAAGACATTGCCGCCCGCTGCGGCTTTACAGACAGCAACTACTTCTGCCGCCTCTTTCGTAAACATACCGAACGCTCCCCTTCCGAGTACCGCCGCCAGTATCACAGCCAGCTGACTGCCAAAAACTAGCATTGTGATCGCCCTCTCACTTCACTAAGCACATTACATTTGTCCAGTATTTGGCAAAATTGACCTGTATCCCCGGCCAGCAGCCCCACCTTATCCTTAAGTTAACCTTTCTGACTTAAGGAAAAATAATGGAACTGTATCTGGATACCGCCAACGTGGCAGAGGTTGAGCGCCTGGCGCGCATTTTTCCGATTGCCGGCGTCACCACCAACCCGAGCATTGTAGCCGCCAGCGGCGAAACCCTCTGGAACGTACTGCCGCGTCTGCAAAACGCCATCGGGCCACAGGGTACGCTGTTTGCCCAGACCATGAGCCGTGAAGCCGAAGGGATGGTGGCAGAAGCCAAACGCCTGAGTAACGCCATTCCTGACATCGTGGTGAAAATCCCGGTGACCGCACAGGGCCTTATGGCGATAAAAATGCTGAAAAAAGAGGGCATAACCACGTTGGGCACGGCCGTTTACAGCGCCGCCCAGGGTTTACTGGCCGCGCTGGCGGGAGCGAAATATGTCGCACCGTATGTTAACCGCGTCGACGCTCAGGGCGGGGACGGCATTCGTATGGTACAGGAGCTGCAATCCCTGCTCGAATGCCACGCCCCAGAAAGCAGCGTACTGGCCGCCAGCTTCAAAACACCACGTCAGGCGCTGGACTGCCTGCTCGCCGGATGTGAAGCAATCACGCTTCCTTTAGATGTAGCGCAACAAATGCTCGGCACCCCGGCGGTAGAGTCAGCCATAGAGAAGTTTGAGCACGACTGGAAAAACGCGTTTGGTAACCTCAATCTCTAAGGGAGATCTGTTATGGACCGTATCATTCAATCGCCGGGGAAATATATCCAGGGCGCTGATGTTCTCACCCGTCTCGGCGACTATCTGAAACCACTGGCAACACGCTGGCTGGTTGTGGGCGATAAGTTTGTGCTGGGTTTTGCACAAGAGACCTTGCTTGAGAGTTTCAAAAAAGCGGAAATTCATGCTGAAATCGCGCCCTTCGGTGGCGAATGTTCGCAAAACGAGATCGATCGCGTGAAAAAACGGGCCGACGGCGCCGACTGTATGGCGGTGCTCGGTATCGGCGGCGGGAAAACGCTGGATACCGCCAAAGCGCTGGCGCATTTTATGGACGTGCCCGTTGCCATCGCCCCGACTATCGCTTCCACCGACGCCCCGTGCAGCGCCCTTTCCGTCATTTATACCGACAGCGGTGAATTCGATCGCTACCTGATGCTGCCGCATAACCCGAACATGGTGATTGTCGACACCCGGGTGGTGGCTGGCGCTCCGCCGCGTCTGCTGGCCGCCGGGATAGGCGATGCCCTTGCCACCTGGTTTGAAGCGCGCGCCTGTTCCCGTAGCGGCGCAATCACCATGGCGGGCGGAAAATGTACCCAGGCTGCGCTAGCCCTAGCCGAGCTGTGCTACAACACGTTAATTGAAGAGGGTGAGAAAGCGATGCTCGCAGCCGGGCAGCACGTGGTCACACCGGCGCTGGAGCGCATCATTGAAGCCAATACCTATCTGAGCGGCGTTGGATTTGAAAGTGGTGGACTGGCGGCCGCACACGCCATTCACAACGGAATGACCGCCGTGCCGGAGGCACATTCGTTCTATCACGGTGAAAAAGTGGCGTTTGGGACGCTGACGCAACTGGTGCTGGAAAATGCCCCGGTAGAGGAAATTGAAACCGTCGCGGCGCTGTGTCACAGCGTAGGTTTGCCCATCACGCTGGCACAACTGAATATTAAAGAGGATATTCCGGTCAAAATGCGGCTGATTGCCGAGGCTGCCTGCGCAGAGGGGGAAACCATTCACAACATGCCAGGCGGGGTGTCACCTGATCAGGTTTACGCGGCGCTGCTGGTGGCCGATCAGTACGGGCAACGGTTCCTGCGGGAGTGGGCGTAACCGGTATGGCCGGATAATAAAAAAATCCCCGCCGAAGCGGGGATTGTATTTACTGCAGATCAAACCGATCCAAATCCATCACCTTCGCCCAAGCGGCAACAAAGTCGCGGACGAATTTCTCATGGGCGTCGCTGCTGGCGTAAACCTCGGCCAGCGCGCGCAGCACGGCGTTCGAACCGAATACCAGATCGGCACGCGTGGCGGTGTATTTCACTTCACCACTGGCGCGATCGCTGCCGGCAAACAGCTCGTTTGATTCATCGGTCGCTTTCCACTGGGTATTCATGTCCAGCAGGTTCACGAAGAAATCGTTACTCAGCACGCCTTCACGATGGGTGAACACGCCGTTCTGACTGCCATCGAAGTTCGCCCCCAGTACGCGCAGACCACCAATCAGCACCGTCAGTTCTGGTGCAGTGAGCGTCAGCTGCTGGGCCTTATCAATCAACAGAGACTCGGTAGTGGAGGCATCAACCTGTGCACGGTAGTTACGGAAGCCATCGGCAATCGGTTCGAGCAGGTTAAACATCTCGATATCCGTCTGATCCTGGCGCGCATCAACGCGGCCCGGCGTGAACGGTACATTGACGTAAACGCCGGCCTCTTTCGCCGCCTGTTCAACACCCACCACACCTGCCAGCACGATGATATCGGCCAGTGACGCTTTATTCGTGGTACGCTGAATAGCTTCCAGAGCGGGTAACGCGCGAACCGCTGCGGCGTTAACTTCCCAGTCGCGCTGAGGTGCCAGTGCCAGACGCGCACCGTTGGCGCCGCCACGCTTATCGCCACCGCGGAAGGTCGATGCAGACGCCCAGGCAACGGAAACCAGGTCGCTCACGGACAGACCCGAGGCAATGATTTCCGCTTTCAGACTCTCTATGTCCTCTTTGGTCGGGTTGAACACCGCCTGCGGCAGTGGATCCTGCCAGATGAGATCTTCTTTCGGCACTTCCGGACCAATGTAACGCGCTTTTGGCCCCATATCACGGTGGGTCAGCTTGAACCACGCGCGGGCAAAGGCTTCGTTAAAGGCCTGCGGATCGTTCAGGAAGCGGCGGGAGATTTTCTCGAACTCGGGGTCAAAACGCAGCGTCAGATCGGTGACCAGCATCGTCGGTTTGCGCTTTTTCGACGGGTCGAACGGATCTGGCATAATGTCTGGTGCATCCACGGCTTCGAACTGAATCGCACCCGCCGGGCTGCGGGTCTGCACCCACTCGTATTTGAACAGGTTCTCGAAGAAGTAGTTACTCCACTGGGTCGGCGTTTGTGACCAGATGACTTCCAGCCCGGAGGTGATCGCATCTGCGCCAACGCCGGTACCGTGCGTACTGGTCCAGCCCAGACCC
This sequence comes from Enterobacter sp. SORGH_AS_0287, assembly GCF_031453695.1. Taxonomy (NCBI): domain Bacteria; kingdom Pseudomonadati; phylum Pseudomonadota; class Gammaproteobacteria; order Enterobacterales; family Enterobacteriaceae; genus Enterobacter; species Enterobacter sp. SORGH_AS_0287. The sequence continues at coordinate 3,684,461 of NZ_JAVIZW010000001.1, read as the reverse complement.
TGCGCTTCAATTGGCGCGGCTTCCGGGTCGGCGCCGACATGGGTCGCTTCACCTGCACCGTGGGTTTTACCGAGGGTATGACCGCCAGCAATCAACGCAACGGTCTCTTCGTCGTTCATCCCCATGTTGCCAAAGGTGGCACGGATCGCCGCGGCCGCTGACAGTGGTTCACCGCTGGCGTTTGGCCCTTCCGGGTTAACGTAAATCAGCCCCATTTCGGTGGCTGCCAGTGGGCGCTTCGCCAGTGCTTCCGGGTCACGGTGGGTGAGCCAGGCTTTTTCATCACCCCAGTTCACGTCCATATCCGGTTCCCAGACATCTTCACGCCCGGCCCCAAAACCAAAGGTACGGAAGCCAGAGTTCTCCAGCGCCACGTTACCGGCAAGGATGAAGAGGTCAGCCCAGGAAATTTTTTGACCGTATTTTTGTTTGATAGGCCACAGGAGACGGCGCGCTTTATCCAGGCTTACGTTATCTGGCCAGGAGTTCAGGGGGGCAAAGCGCTGTTGACCGCGCCCTGCGCCACCGCGACCGTCAACGGAGCGATAGGTACCTGCGCCGTGCCAGGCCATACGGATAAACAGGCCCGCATAGCTGCCCCAGTCGGCTGGCCACCACGGCTGAGAGTCGGTCAGAAGTGCTTTGAGATCGCCCTTGAGCGCTGAGTAATCGAGTTTGCTGAATTCTTTGCGGTAGTCAAAGTCTTCACCCAGAGGGTTAGAACGGTTGGAATGTTGATTAAGAAGATCGACGCGGAGTTGTTTTGGCCACCAGTCGCGGCTGCCTGTGCCTGCCCCCGCGCTGTGATCGACGCTGCCCTGATGGAACGGGCACTTGCCGATTGATGCCGCATTATTGCTGTCGTCTGACGTGCTCATCGCTATGCTCCCTTTTACAGTGTTACCGTTACGATATACGCCCTTGTTGATAAGGTATAGTTGAGATAACCCACAGATTCGATAGTTAATTCCGTTTAATTTCCCATTGAAAGTATGTGCGTTCTGTACGTCAAAGGCAGCATTGCTGATATGGCGGGGAAATAAAACCCTTATAAATCAAAAAACCCTCCGAAGAGGGCTTCTATTTGTTATGCGCCAGGCCGTACACCCAGCGTATGGCAAATGGCGTAACTCATTTCCGCGCGGTTGAGCGTATAGAAGTGGAAATCCTTCACTCCTTCACGACTCAAGATCTTCACCATGTCCATCGCGATGTTTGCGCCCACCAGCTTGCGTGTTTCCGGATCATCGTCCAGCCCTTCGTACATTTTAGACATCCAGTGCGGAATGCGCACATTGGTCATATCGGCAAATTTCTTCGCCTGTTTGAAGTTAGAGACCGGCAAAATTCCCGGGATAATTTCGACGTCGATGCCCGCGGACACACAGCGGTCACGAAAGCGCAGGTAGCTTTCCACATCAAAGAAGAACTGGGTAATGGCGCGGTTCGCACCGGCGTCCACTTTACGCTTCAGGTTAAGCAGATCCGCCTGGGCGCTTTTCGCTTCCGGGTGAACTTCAGGGTAAGCGGCAACGGAAATGTCGAAGTCTGCGACCTCTTTCAGCAGCGCGACCAGATCGGTGGCGTACATGTCCGGTTTACCGCTCCCCGGCGGCAGGTCACCGCGCAGGGCGACGATATGGCGAATACCGTTGTTCCAGTAGTCCTGGGCAATGGCACGCAACTCATCGCGCGTCGCGTCGATACAGGTCAGGTGCGGAGCCGCTTCCAGACCCGTACGGTCCTTAATGCCTTTAATGATGCTGTGCGTACGGTCACGCTCACCGGAGTTAGCACCGTAGGTGACGGAGACAAACTTCGGTTTCAGGCTGCTCAGGCGATCGATAGAGCTCCAGAGGGTTTGCTCCATTTCACTGGTGCGCGGCGGGAAAAATTCAAAAGAGACGTTAATCTGACCATTTACTTCGGCCAGGCTCTGATTCAGGGCTTCCCGCTGGTTGGCGTGAAAAAAGCTCATACCTTACCTCATCAATCGCGTGTCATTGTGTGTTGTGTTTCGAACTTCTATACGTTTAGACGTCCAGATGTAAAAATGACGGAAAAGCGGAGGGACGTCAACAGAAATAATCGCCAGGAATGGTGAGGAATGCTCAGGGAAGATGAAGGGAGTTCATGATGGCGGGTGAGTGCGGTCTGATGCCCTCACCCTGTCCCTCTCCCACCGGGAGAGGGAACAAGAAAGATTACAGCAGTTTAGCCAGACGGTTGATGTCAGACTGGATGGCCCCGGCGGTCACATCGCGCCCCGCACCCGGGCCACGGATCACCAGTGGGTTATCACGGTACCAGCGGCTTTCAATGGCGAAAACATTATCGCACGGCAGCAGTGCCGCCAACGGATGTTCAGGACGAACCGCCTCGACACCCACACGTGCTTTTCCGTTCGCTTCGAAACGCGCCACGTAGCGCAGCACCAGTCCCATCTCGTTTGCCGCTTCCAGACGTTGCACCATCTGCTCGTTCAACTCTTCGCCGTTCTCGAAGAAGTGGTCGACAGAGTCGTCCTCACAGCCAGCAGGCACCAGCGACTCAACGCGGACGGCATCAGGTTCGATGTCATAACCGGCTTCGCGCGCCAGGATCACCAGCTTACGCATAACGTCTTTACCGGAGAGGTCAACGCGTGGGTCAGGCTCCGTTAAGCCCTGCTGCCATGCCTGATCCACCAGGTCAGTGAACGGCACGGTGCCATCAAACTGCAGGAACAGCCAGGAGAGCGTGCCGGAGAAGATGCCACTCAGCGCCAGAATGCTGTCGCCGCTTTCAATCAAATCACGCACGGTATGGTTAACCGGCAAGCCAGCGCCCACCGTGGCGTTATACAGCCAGTGACGGCCTGTCTTTTCAAACGCGTCGTGGATTTGACGATACTTGTCCGTGCTGCTCGCCCCCGCCAGCTTATTGGCGCTAATAACATGGAAACCGTGGCTGGCGAAATCAAGATACTGATCGGCAAGCTGTTCACTGGCGGTCACGTCCAGCACAACCAGATCGTCATACGGGTGCGCGCGCATCCAGAGGAACAGCGACTCTTCGTCCTGTTCAACCGCTTCATCGTTAAAGAAGGCCAGCGCCCGGCTGGCGTCCAGCCCTTCGTAGTTCAACAGGCTGCGGCGGCTGTCCACCACGCCCGCGAGAATAAATTCAAACCCGGTACGCGCTGAGAGGGTCACCTGCTCGCGAGCGAACAGCTCCAGCCAGCGTGAGCCGATGTTTCCTTTGCCAAACAGCACCAGTCCAATGCGTTTCTCCGCACGGAACAGAGAGGTATGCAGCCCCTGAATCAGACTCTCGGTGGGTCCTTTACGCAGTACGGCCACCAGGCTGATGCCCTCTTCCGACTGCCAGGTGAATTCAACCGGCTGGCCTTTCAGCTGCTGCCAGAAACGGTGGCAGTGCAGCGGGTTGCGGGTAACGCCCGCCCCCACCATCGCCACCAGCGCCAGACCCTGACGCAGGCGAAGCTCGCCCGGCAGGCCCGCTTCATCAAGAATTTTCAGGGCGCTGTCCGCCACTTCGGCGGTGTAGCAGAACTGCAGCAGCTGGCGGTCGTTATGCACGCCAACGGCGAGCGGACGCACCTGGGCGCGTTTAAGGATCAGGTCGATGTCTTTGTGTGCCAGTTTGAAATCCTGGCCCGCCGGGACCTGGAACTCAATCAGGCAGATGTCGTCATGGCTGGTCACAATTCGCGCCCCCGTACCGGACGCCAGGACGCGTTCGATGCGGGTAGAGCCTTGATCCGGGGTGTAACTACAGCGCAGCTGCAGGTCGATGTCGCTCCCGGAAACCGGCTGTAGCGTACGCGCATGCAGAACCGGTGCCGCCAGGCGTGCCAGCTCGCTGGCCTCGTCCAGACGCAGCAGCGGCAGCAGGCAGGCATCTTTCACTTTACGCGGGTCAGCACTGTAGACACCGGCCACGTCGCTCCAGATGGTGACGCGGGAAACGCCTGCCAGCGCACCAATTTGCGTCGCTGAGTAGTCAGAGCCGTTACGTCCCAGCAGCACGGTTTCACCGGCACTGCTGCGGCTGATAAAGCCGGTCACCACAATACGTTTGCCCGGATGCTGAACCAGTAGCTGTTGCAGCAGCGGATATGACAAGCCTTCATCCACCTGTGGCTGAGCGGCGCGTTCGGCACGCAGGAAGTCGCGCGCGTCAAGCCAGGCCGCATCCACGCCCAGGTGTTGCAGCACGGCCGCCATCAGGCGCGCAGACCACACTTCACCGTGGCCGACCACCTCGGCATACACCGCGTCGGTAATACCGCTGTCCAGCAGGGCAGCCAGACGCTCAAGGTCATGCGTAAAGGCGCTAATCAATCCGTCCGCGACGTCCGCTGGCAGTAAGCCGGCAATCAGCTCACTCTGGTAACGACGTAAGGACTGTTGCACCTGATGCGCAGAGAGGCGATCGGTCTGACTCAGTTTGAGCCAGCTAATCAACTGGTTGGTGGTGCTGCCAGCCGCGGAGACAACCATCATGTCCCCCGGCTGCGAATACTCTGTCATGATCCCTGCGACACGCAGGTAACACTTCACATCAGCAAGACTACTACCACCAAACTTGTGCAGTTGACGACCCTTCGCCCCTGCCTGCGCTATCACACTCATGATTACCCCTTGGCTGCGACCCGGAAGCCATTTTCCAGATCGGCAATTAAATCTTCAGAATCTTCAATACCGGTCGAGATACGCAGCAGCGTCTCAGAAATACCGGCGGCGGCACGTGCTTCTGGTGCCATACCTGCGTGCGTCATGGTCGCGGCGTGGGAGATCAAGCTTTCAACCCCACCTAATGATTCCGCCAGCGTAAACAATGACAGCCCGCTCAGGAAGCGACGCAGCGTTTGCTCGTCACCGTCCAGTTCAAAACTTAACATCGCGCCAAATCCCTTTTGTTGACGCGCGGCAATCTCGTGCCCCTGGTTTTCCGGCAGCGACGGGTGATAGAGCTTTTTCACCAGCGGCTGGGTCTTCAGGAAATCGACAATCGCCTGAGCATTACGCTGCGCCACTTCCATGCGCGGCGACAGCGTGCGGATACCGCGCAACAACAGGTAGCTGTCGAAAGCGCTCGCAGTGACGCCAATGTTATTGGCCCACCATGCCAGTTCGGTGACAACGTCGGGATCTTTTGCAATCACCACGCCCGCTACCACATCAGAATGACCGTTCAGATATTTTGTGCATGAATGCAATACCAGATCGGCACCCAGCGCAAGCGGGTTCTGAAGGGCCGGACTGAGGAAGGTATTATCCACTACACTTATCGCTCCCGCATCCCTTGCGCGCTGACAAATTTTCGCAATATCGACGACGCGCAACAATGGATTGCTTGGACTTTCCACCAGCACCAGCTTCGGTTTCTCTGCCAGCGCCTGTTTCAGCGCCTGTTCGTCGTTTTGATCGACAAACAGCACGCGGTAGCACCCGCGTTTTGCGAGGCTGTCAAACAGACGATAGCTACCACCGTAACAGTCGTGCGGTGCCACCAGCAGGTCGCCCGGCTTCAGAAATACCGTCGTCACCAGGTGAATCGCAGACATCCCGGTGTTGGTTAACACGGCGCCTGCACCGCCTTCCAGCTCCGCCAGCGTGCGCTGGGTTACGTCACGCGTCGGGTTGCCGCGACGGGAGTAGTCATGCGCACGGGGTTCATTAAAACCGGTAAAATTGTAAGTACTGGAAAGATGAATTGGCGGGACAACACAGCCGTACTGCTCGTCATCATTTAATCCGCTACGCACTGCGATGGTGGCCTGTTTACGCGTCATGGTGAAGGCTTCCTGGCTAAAAGAGGTGAAAAGTCAGGCACCAGAGTAAACACTGAAAGTATGGACGTCAATACATCTGGACATCTAAACTTCTTTGCGTATAGATTGAGCAATGCGCAAATAGCCGTTAAAATTATATGCTTTAGTGCACGCTGCAGCGGCAATATCCGTGCCACGGTATCGTCTCTACGGTAAACTACGCTGGATTACGGTCAAAACTGGCGATGACGGGTTTTGCACCTTTAGATTAATGACTGAGAGGATTAAAGGTATCTCATGGCTGAATGGAGCGGCGAATATATCAGCCCATACGCTGAGCACGGTAAGAAGAGTGAGCAAGTAAAGAAAATTACGGTTTCCATTCCTCTGAAGGTGTTGAAGATCCTCACCGATGAACGTACGCGTCGTCAGGTGAACAACCTGCGCCACGCGACCAACAGCGAACTGCTGTGCGAAGCGTTTCTGCATGCGTTTACCGGTCAACCGTTGCCAAACGATGAAGATCTGCGCAAAGAGCGTAGTGATGAAATTCCGGAAGAGGCGAAGGTGATCATGCGTGAACTGGGTATCGACCCGGATACGTGGGAATACTGAGAAGCGGATACAAAAAAGGCACCTTGCGGTGCCTTTTTTTCGGGAAACTTACTTAGCGCCCGGGATGCTGAAACGCTTGTTGAAGCGGTCAACACGGCCACCGGTTGCAACATCACGCTGCTTACCAGTGTAGAACGGGTGGCATTTGCCGCACACGTCCAGGTTCAGATCGTGACCCACGGTAGAGCGGATCTGGATAGAGTTACCGCAAGAACAGTTTGCAGTAATCATTTCGTATTTCGGGTGAATATCTTTTTTCATGGGAGAACCTCAGTTAAGGCCGCGTCGCTCTTCCAGCCCTAACGCCAGACACCACGCGATGTTGAATGTAAGTTCTTTGGCGTAAAGTACACCAAAGGCGGCGAATCATACAGAATTTGACCAACGTATGCAAACTGATCCGCACGCCGCTTTCACTAATGTGTATACTAACGCGCCACTTTTCAAGTCAGGAAGATTCGATGCCCGTCGCTCACGTTGCCCTGCCCGTTCCGCTTCCCCGCACCTTTGACTATCTGCTGCCTGACAGCATGAGCGCCAAAGCGGGCTGTCGCGTGACCGTGCCATTTGGCAAACAGCAGCGTATTGGGATTGTGGTGTCGGTGAGCGATAAGAGCGAATTGCCGCTCAATGAGCTGAAAGCCGTCGCGGAGGTACTGGACAGCGAGCCCGTGTTCTCCACCAGCATCTGGCGGCTCCTGCTGTGGGCGGCAGATTACTACCATCATCCCATCGGCGATGTCCTGTTCCACGCCCTGCCTATTATGCTTCGTCAGGGTAAAAGTGCCAGCCACGCTCCCCTCTGGTATTGGTTTGCCACTGAGGAGGGTCAGGCGGTCGATATCAATAGCCTGAAACGCTCGCAGAAACAGCAGCAGGCGCTGGCGGCCCTGCGTCAGGGGAAAATCTGGCGACATCAGGTTGATGAGCTTGCGGTGAGTGAAACGGCGCTGCAGGCCCTGCGCAAAAAAGGGCTGAGCGAACTGGCAAGCGAGGCGCCTGCCCTTTATGACTGGCGGGACAGTTTCTCCGTTTCAGGGGATCGTCTGCGACTCAACACCGAGCAGGCCACCGCCGTAGGAGCCATTCACAGCGCCTCCGATCATTTCTCCGCCTGGCTACTGGCAGGGGTCACCGGCTCCGGCAAAACAGAAGTGTATCTCAGCGTACTGGAAAACGTGCTTGCGCAGGGTAAACAGGCGCTGGTGATGGTTCCGGAAATCGGCCTTACGCCACAAACCATCGCTCGTTTTCGCGAGCGGTTTAATGCGCCGGTTGAAGTGTTACATTCGGGCCTGAACGACAGCGAGCGCCTCAGCGCCTGGCTGAAAGCCAAAAACGGCGAAGCGGCGATTGTGATTGGCACCCGTTCCTCGCTGTTTACGCCGTTTAAAAACCTCGGCGTTATCGTCATCGATGAAGAGCATGACAGCTCCTATAAGCAACAGGAAGGCTGGCGCTATCACGCCCGCGATCTGGCCGTTTATCGCGCCCACAGCGAGCAAATCCCGATTATTCTTGGCTCCGCGACGCCCGCCCTCGAAACGCTGCATAACGTTCGCCAGCGTAAATACCACATGCTGCGCCTGACGCGGCGCGCAGGGAACGCGCGCCCTGCCATTCAGCATGTGCTGGATCTAAAAGGCCAGCAGGTGCAGGCGGGGTTAGCGCCTGCGCTTATCACCCGGATGCGCCAGCATTTGCAGGCCGGTAATCAGGTCATTTTGTTCCTTAACCGCCGCGGGTTTGCCCCGGCGCTGCTGTGTCACGACTGCGGCTGGATTGCCGAATGCCCGCGCTGCGACCACTACTACACGTTCCATCAGGCCCAGCGCCATTTGCGCTGCCACCACTGCGACAGCCAGCGGCCGGTACCACGCCAGTGTCCGTCATGTGGCTCAACGCATATCGTGCCGGTCGGTCTGGGGACGGAGCAACTGGAGGAGGCCCTTAAGCCTTTCTTCCCTGACGTTCCTCTTTCCCGCATCGACCGTGACACCACCAGCCGCAAAGGGGCGCTGGAACAGCAGCTGGCGGAAGTGCATCGCGGTGGCGCACGCATTCTGATTGGCACGCAGATGCTGGCCAAAGGGCACCACTTCCCGGACGTAACGCTGGTCGCCCTGCTGGACGTAGACGGCGCGCTGTTTTCGGCCGATTTTCGCTCAGCAGAACGTTTTGCCCAGCTTTATACCCAGGTTGCCGGACGTGCCGGTCGCGCAGGCAAACAGGGTGAGGTGGTTTTACAGACCCACCATCCTGAACATCCGTTACTGCAAACCCTGCTGCATAAAGGCTATGACGCGTTTGCGGAGCAGGCGCTGGCAGAACGCCAGACGATGCAGCTTCCGCCGTGGACCAGCCACGTCATCATCCGCGCAGAAGATCACAACAACCAGCAGGCACCGCTTTTCCTGCAGCAGCTGAGAAACCTCCTGCAGGCCAGTCCGCTGGTGGATAACCCGCTGTGGATACTGGGGCCGGTGCCGGCGCTGGCACCAAAGCGTGGTGGACGTTTCCGCTGGCAGATTTTGCTCCAGCACCCTTCGCGCATCCGCCTGCAACATATCGTCAGCGGCGCGCTGGTGCTGATCAATACCCTACCGGAAGCGCGCAAAGTGAAGTGGGTGCTGGACGTTGATCCTATCGAAGGCTGAAGACGGATCGAAAAATTTAACGCTCCTCACACTTTTTATGAAAATTCTGTAACCGATTCCATTAACTATCTGTAAAAATGGTGGCGTCAGAAGTTCGGTGTTCAGGCGAGGAGAAGACGTTGAAGTCCAGGAAAGAGGTTGCCACGGCGACCATGAAAGACGTTGCCCAGAAAGCACAAGTCTCTACGGCAACCGTGTCCCGCGCATTAATGAACCCGGATAAAGTCTCCCAGGCGACCCGTAACCGGGTAGAGCAGGCTGCGCTGGAAGTGGGCTATTTCCCGCAGGCGATGGGACGAAACGTTAAACGCAATGAGTCGCGCACCATCCTGGTGATTGTGCCGGACATCTGCGATCCCTTCTTCAGCGAGATTATTCGCGGTATCGAAGTGACGGCGGCAGAGCAAGGTTATCTGGTGCTGATTGGCGACTGTGCTCACCAGAACCAGCAGGAAAAAACCTTTATCGACCTCATTATCACCAAGCAGATCGACGGCATGTTGCTGCTTGGGTCTCGCCTGCCGTTTGATGCCAGCATTGAAGAGCAGCGCAATTTACCGCCGATGGTGATGGCCAACGAGTTTGCACCCGAGCTGGAGCTGCCGACGGTACATATTGATAACCTGACCGCCGCGTTCAACGCCGTCAACTATCTTCAGGAGCTGGGGCACAAGCGTATTGGCTGCATTGCCGGGCCGGAAGAGATGCCATTGTGCCACTACCGCCTGCAGGGCTACGTTCAGGCGCTGCGCCGTACCGGCGTCACCGTCGACCCGCACTACATTGCTCGCGGGGATTTCACCTTTGAAGCTGGTGGACAGGCGCTGGAGAAGCTGCTGGATCTGCCCGAGCCGCCGACCGCGGTATTCTGTCACAGCGATGTGATGGCACTGGGGGCATTATCGTATGCGAAGCGCCGCGGCCTGCGCATACCGAAAGATTTGTCGATCATCGGATTCGATAATATTTCGCTGTCAGAATTTTGCGATCCTCCACTCTCGACCGTGGCGCAGCCGCGCTATGATATTGGGCGTGAAGCGATGCTTCTTCTGCTGGATCAGCTGCATGGTCAAACAGTTAACAGCGGCTCGCGGTTGCTGGACTGTGAATTGATTGTGCGCGGTTCTACCCAGGCATTGACTTAAAGTAAATGTCTTTCAGACACCCTTATCTGGTCAAAGCCCCGCCGCTTAAGTAACATGGCGGGCTGACGAACGAATAAATACAGCGAAACGATAGTGGCACAACGAGATTATGTACGTCGCGGCCAGCCGGCACCTTCGCGACGCAAAAAGAGTAGCTCAAGGAAAAAGCAACGTAACCTGCCTGCTGTCTCGCCAGCGATGGTCGCTATTGCTGCGGCTGTAGTCGTGGCCTTTATTGGTGGTCTGTACTTTATCACGCACCATAAAAAAGAAGAGTCCGAGGCGCTTCAGGCCAGCAAGGTTGCCGGAAACGGCCTTCCGCCGAAGCCTGAAGAGCGCTGGCGCTATATCAAAGAGCTGGAAAGCCGTCAGCCTGGCGTACGTGCGCCGACCGAACCTTCAGCGGGTGGCGAAGTGCAAAATGCCAGCCAGTTGACGGATGAACAGCGTCAGTTGCTGGCACAAATGCAGGCCGATATGCGCCAGCAGCCTACGCAGCTGAACGAAGTGCCGTGGAACGAGCAGACGCCGGAACAGCGTCAGCAAACGCTGCAGCGTCGTCAGGCGCAGCAGCAGCTCCAACAGCAACAGCAGCAACAACAGCAGTGGGCGCAAACCCAGCCAGTGCAGCAGCCTAAAACGCAGCCACGGGTGACGGAACAGCCGTATCAGCAGCAAACGCGAACGGCGCAGTCCCAGCCAGTGCAGCAACCGCCGAAGGCCCAGCCGCAGAAACAGGCGGCTCAGCCGTATCAGGATCTGCTGCAGACGCCGGCGCATACCACTGCGCAGCAGCCGAAAACGCAGCAGGCCGCACCGGTAACCAAAGAGACCGATGCGCCGAAGCAGACTGCTGAGAAAAAAGACGAACGCCGCTGGATGGTTCAATGTGGTTCATTCAAAGGTGCTGAGCAGGCGGAAACGGTGCGCGCACAGCTGGCTTTTGAAGGGTTTGATTCACGCATTACCACCAATAACGGCTGGAATCGCGTGGTGATTGGCCCGGTCAAAGGCAAAGAAAATGCCGACGGAACCATTTCCCGTTTGAAAGTGGCGGGACACACAAACTGCATTCGACTCGCTACCGGGGGTTGAAACCCCCAAATTCCCCCCCATCTATCATTCTATTCAGCCCTGAGCACAGGCTCAGGGCTTCTGTTTCCCGATTCTGTAACCAGGGGGTCTGCTCGTGACAACAATCGTAAGTGTACGCCGTAACGGCCACGTGGTAATCGCCGGTGATGGCCAGGCCACGCTGGGTAATACCGTAATGAAAGGCAACGTGAAGAAAGTTCGTCGTTTATACAACGACAAAGTGATCGCCGGTTTTGCAGGCGGCACGGCTGACGCCTTCACGCTGTTCGAACTGTTTGAACGCAAACTGGAAATGCACCAGGGTCACCTGGTGAAAGCCGCCGTTGAGCTGGCGAAAGACTGGCGTACCGATCGCATGCTGCGCAAACTTGAAGCGCTGCTGGCGGTGGCCGATGAAACCGCTTCGCTTATCATCACCGGTAACGGTGACGTCATTCAGCCTGAAAACGACCTGATTGCTATTGGCTCTGGTGGCCCGTACGCCCAGGCTGCAGCCCGTGCGCTGTTGGAAAATACCGACATGAACGCGCGCGATATCGCGGTGAAGGCGTTGGATATTGCAGGTGATATCTGCATCTATACCAACCACAACCACACCATCGAAGAATTACCGTCTAAAGCGTAAGGATCTCCCATGTCTGAAATGACCCCACGCGAAATTGTCAGCGAACTGGACAAACATATTATCGGCCAGGACAACGCCAAGCGTTCCGTGGCTATTGCCCTGCGTAACCGCTGGCGCCGCATGCAGCTCGAAGAAGAGCTGCGCCATGAAGTGACGCCAAAAAACATTCTGATGATCGGCCCGACCGGTGTCGGTAAAACCGAAATCGCCCGTCGTCTGGCGAAACTGGCTAACGCCCCGTTCATCAAAGTCGAAGCCACCAAGTTCACCGAAGTGGGCTATGTGGGTAAAGAAGTGGACTCCATCATTCGCGATCTGACCGACTCGGCGATCAAAATGGTGCGCGTCCAGGCGATTGAGAAAAACCGCTATCGCGCCGAAGAGATGGCGGAAGAGCGCATTCTTGACGTCCTGATCCCACCGGCGAAAAACAACTGGGGCCAGGCTGAACAGCAGGCTGAGCCGTCAGCGGCGCGTCAGGCGTTCCGCAAAAAATTGCGTGAAGGCGAGCTGGACGACAAAGAGATTGAGATCGATCTTGCTGCTGCCCCTATGGGTGTGGAAATCATGGCACCGCCTGGCATGGAAGAGATGACCAGCCAGCTGCAGTCCATGTTCCAGAACCTGGGCGGCCAGAAGCAGAAAGCGCGTAAGCTGAAAATCAAAGACGCGATGAAGCTGCTGATCGAAGAAGAAGCGGCGAAACTGGTGAACCCGGAAGAGCTGAAGCAGGATGCTATCGACGCGGTTGAGCAGCACGGTATCGTGTTTATCGACGAAATCGACAAAATCTGTAAGCGTGGCGAATCCTCAGGCCCGGATGTCTCCCGTGAAGGCGTTCAGCGCGACCTGCTGCCGCTGGTTGAAGGCTGCACCGTCTCCACCAAACACGGTATGGTCAAAACGGACCACATCCTGTTTATCGCCTCTGGCGCATTCCAGGTGGCGAAACCGTCTGACCTGATCCCGGAACTGCAGGGTCGTCTGCCGATTCGCGTGGAGCTGCAGGCGCTGACCACTGAAGATTTCGAACGCATCCTGACCGAGCCAAATGCCTCTGTGACCGTACAGTACAAAGCGCTGATGGCAACCGAAGGTGTGAACATCGAGTTCACTGAAGACGGTATCAAACGCATCGCCCAGGCCGCCTGGCAGGTCAACGAAACCACCGAGAACATCGGTGCCCGTCGTCTGCACACCGTGCTGGAGCGCCTGATGGAAGATATCTCTTATGATGCGAGCGACCTGAACGGTCAAAGCATTACCATTGACGCAGAATATGTGGGTAAACACCTGGATGCGTTAGTGGCAGATGAAGATCTGAGCCGTTTTATCCTATAATCGCGGTTACTGCATTCTCATCACGTTTAATGGGGGCTAAAGCCCCCATTTTTATTGGCTAAATTACTATGACTGACATCAGCCGTACTCAGGCGTGGCTCGAAAGTCTGCGCCCTAAAACTCTTCCTCTGGCCTTTGCCGCCATTATCGTCGGTACGGCGCTTGCCTGGTGGCAAGGCTATTTCGATCCGCTGGTTGCCGGGCTGGCACTGATTACCGCCGGTCTGCTGCAAATTCTCTCCAATCTCGCCAACGACTATGGCGATGCGGTTAAAGGCAGCGACAAACCCGACCGTATCGGGCCACTGCGCGGTATGCAGAAAGGGGTCATTACCCAGGCGCAGATGAAGCGCGCGCTGATCATCACCGTGGCGCTGATTTGTCTTTCCGGCCTGGCGCTGGTAACGGTCGCGTCTAAAACCCCCAGCGATTTCATTGGTTTCCTGGTACTGGGTCTGCTCGCCATTATTGCCGCCATTACCTATACCGTCGGTACCCGCCCTTACGGGTATATTGGGCTGGGTGATATCTCCGTGCTGGTGTTCTTCGGCTGGCTGAGCGTGATGGGGAGCGGGTACTTACAGGCACATACCCTGATCCCAGCCCTGTTCCTGCCGGCAACCGCCTGCGGCATGCTGGCGACGGCGGTGCTTAACATCAACAACCTGCGCGATATCGACAGCGACCGTGAGAACGGCAAAAACACACTGGCCGTGCGTCTGGGGCCCGTTAATGCACGCCGTTATCATGCGTGCCTGCTGCTGGGCGCTCTGCTGTGCCTGGCGCTGTTTAACGTTATCTCGCTGCACAGCATATGGGGCTGGCTGTTTGTACTCGTCGCACCGCTGCTGATTAAGCAGGCGCGATTCGTCATGCGTGAACTCAGCCCTGCGGCCATGCCGCCAATGCTGGAGCGTACGGTAAAAGGGGCGCTGCTGACTAACCTGTTGTTCGTCATCGGGATTGTCTTAAGTCAGACGCTGGGTTAACTGACAAATATCAATTAACAATTGATGATTTTGCCAACAACGCATTTAGCACGATATACTGAACACATTCGCAGCAACTGAGCGTTAAACCTATGAAATACGATACCTCCGAGCTTTGTGACATCTACCAGGAAGATGTCAACGTCGTTGAACCGCTGTTCTCCAACTTTGGTGGGCGGTCGTCGTTTGGCGGACAAATCGTCACGGTGAAATGTTTCGAGGATAACGGGTTGCTCTATGATCTGCTCGAACAGAACGGCCGTGGCCGCGTTCTGCTGGTTGATGGCGGGGGCTCCGTACGTCGTGCCCTCATTGATGCTGAGCTCGCCCGTCTTGCCGTACAGAACGAGTGGGAAGGCATTGTGGTGTATGGCTCAGTGCGCCAGGTGGACGATCTCGAAGACCTGGACATTGGCATTCAGGCTATCGCGGCCATTCCGGTGGGTGCTGCAGGTGAAGGTATCGGCGAAAGCGACGTGCGCGTCAATTTCGGCGGCGTGACCTTCTTCTCCGGTGACCATCTCTATGCCGATAACACCGGGATTATCCTTTCCGAAGATCCACTGGATATCGAGTAATAAAAAAAGCCGGGTGGCGGCGACGCCTTACCCGGCCTGTTCTGCATTTCCCGAAAGAAATTACACTTCTTCCATACGCCCCAGCAGCGCCTGCAGACGATCCTGCCAGCCATTCTGCTGTTCACGCAGCTGGTTGTTTTCGCGCTCCAGTTCTTCACGGCTGTGCTGGGCGTTCTGAACTTCCTGCGCCAGGCTGTTGTTCTTCTCTTTCAGCTCTTCAATTTCCATCTGCAGCAGCGTGATGGTGTCAATCGCCTGCTGTACTTTCGATTCCAGTTTCTCAAACACTTCTAAAGACATGATCCTACCTCTCCTGAATTGCAAGGCGACGCTTTAACGTAAACGCGCACAACAGATATGCCGATTGTATGAAGCCCCGTCGCCCCTGTCCAGCGGCAGACCGCGCAGATCGTGGTTTGCAACACTTTTCGGCCTCGTCCTGGTGCGTTCGCGGCATATACCCCTAAATTGTTAACTCATTCGTTAATGAAATGATTCAGCTCACATTTTGCTATTGGTGTAAAAATGCGCTTTATGGCGCGAAAACGCTCATTTTATTGACGCAGACCACACATTTTGATTTCGATATTTCTCGTTTTTGCTCGTTAACGATAAATTAACACTATGTCTACAGGGCATCGTGGCTGTCACGGGCGGTCATGCTAACAATAAACATCAATTTCTTCAGGATTCCGATTATGAGTCAGACATCAACCTTAAAAGGCCAGTGCATTGCCGAGTTCCTTGGTACCGGGTTGTTGATATTCTTCGGAGTGGGCTGTGTTGCTGCACTGAAAGTGGCGGGTGCCAGTTTCGGTCAGTGGGAAATCAGTATTATCTGGGGTCTGGGCGTGGCGATGGCCATCTACCTGACCGCAGGGGTTTCCGGCGCACATCTTAACCCGGCGGTGACCATCGCGCTGTGGCTGTTCGCGTGCTTCGACGGACGCAAAGTTGTTCCCTTCATCCTTTCTCAGTTTGCCGGCGCGTTTTGCGCAGCGGCGTTAGTTTACGGGCTTTATTACAATCTTTTCATCGACTTCGAACAGACTCATCATATGGTGCGTGGCAGTGTCGAAAGTCTGGATCTGGCAGGCATTTTCTCAACCTATCCCAACCCGCATATCAATTTTGTGCAGGCGTTCGCAGTTGAAATGGTGATTACCGCTATTCTGATGGGCGTTATCCTGGCGCTGACCGACGACGGAAACGGCATTCCGCGCGGCCCGCTGGCACCGCTGCTGATTGGCCTGCTGATTGCGGTGATCGGCGCATCCATGGGCCCGCTGACTGGGTTTGCGATGAACCCGGCGCGTGATATCGGACCTAAAGCTTTTGCCTTTATCGCAGGATGGGGCGACGTGGCCTTCACCGGCGGTAAAGATATCCCTTACTTCCTGGTACCGCTGTTTGCACCGGTTGTCGGGGCTGCGCTGGGTGCATTTAGCTACCGCAAATTAATTGGTCGCCATTTACCGTGCGACACCTGTGTGGAAGAGGAGAAGGAAACGACTTCTACCGCACAACAAAAAGCTTCGCTGTAATCTGACTACGGGACACATACCATGACCGAAAAAAAATATATCGTTGCGCTCGACCAGGGCACTACCAGCTCCCGCGCTGTCGTAATGGATCATGACGCGAATATCGTCAGCGTGTCACAGCGCGAATTTGAGCAAATCTATCCTCGTCCAGGCTGGGTTGAACACGATCCTATGGAGATCTGGGCTTCACAAAGCTCCACGCTGGTAGAAGTGCTGGCGAAAGCCGATATCAGTTCCGACGAGATTGCCGCTATCGGTATTACCAACCAGCGTGAAACCACTATCGTCTGGGAGCGCGAAACCGGTAAGCCCATTTACAATGCCATCGTCTGGCAGTGCCGCCGTACGTCAGAAATCTGCGAACAGCTGAAGCGCGACGGTATGGAAGACTATGTGCGTAGCGCAACCGGTCTGGTCGTTGACCCGTATTTCTCCGGTACCAAAGTGAAATGGATCCTCGACCACGTTGAGGGTTCACGTGAACGTGCAAAACGCGGTGAGCTGCTGTTTGGTACCGTCGACACCTGGCTTATCTGGAAGATGACCCAGGGGCGTGTCCACGTCACTGATTACACCAACGCCTCGCGCACCATGCTGTTCAACATCAATACCCTGGAGTGGGATGACAAGATGCTGGACGCGCTGGATATCCCGCGCGCGATGTTGCCAGAAGTCCGCAAATCTTCTGAAGTTTACGGTCAGACCAATATCGGCGGCAAAGGCGGCACGCGTATTCCAATCGCCGGTATTGCCGGTGACCAGCAGGCGGCGCTGTTTGGCCAGCTGTGCGTTAAGGAAGGGATGGCGAAAAACACCTACGGTACCGGCTGCTTTATGCTGATGAACACCGGTGAGAAAGCGGTGAAATCAGAAAACGGCTTGCTGACCACCATCGCCTGCGGCCCACGCGGTGAAGTGAACTATGCGCTGGAAGGTGCGGTGTTCATGGCAGGTGCGTCTATTCAGTGGCTGCGTGACGAGATGAAACTCATCAGCGATGCGTTTGACTCCGAGTATTTCGCAACCAAAGTGAAGGACACCAACGGTGTGTATGTGGTTCCGGCCTTTACCGGTCTGGGCGCACCCTACTGGGACCCGTATGCACGCGGCGCGATTTTCGGCCTGACCCGTGGGGTAAACTCGAACCACATTATCCGCGCTACGCTGGAATCCATCGCTTATCAGACGCGCGACGTACTGGAAGCAATGCAGGCTGACTCCGGCATTCGTCTGCACGCCCTGCGCGTGGACGGCGGCGCCGTTGCCAACAACTTCCTGATGCAGTTCCAGTCCGACATTCTGGGCACCCGCGTAGAGCGCCCGGAAGTACGTGAAGTCACCGCGCTGGGTGCGGCGTACCTTGCAGGTCTGGCTGTCGGCTTCTGGCAGAATCTGGATGAACTGCAGGAAAAAGCGGTTATCGAACGCGAATTCCGCCCTGGCATCGAAACCACTGAGCGTAACTATCGCTACAGCGGCTGGAAGAAAGCGGTGAAACGCGCCCTGGCGTGGGAAGAGCACGAGCAGTAATTTCTCCCGTCCCCTCTCCCCGCCGGGGAGAGGGGACCGACCGCACCCACCCCCACTCTGTGATAAACTTCGTGCAATTCCTTTTGATTGCACGAGTACCTCATGAAACGTGAACTGGCTATCGAGTTTTCCCGCGTCACCGAAGCTGCCGCACTGGCGGGCTATAAATGGCTCGGCCGTGGCGACAAAAATACCGCAGACGGTGCGGCTGTCCATGCAATGCGCATTGTGCTTAACCAGGTCAACATCGATGGCACCATCGTCATTGGCGAAGGCGAGATCGACGAAGCGCCAATGCTCTATATCGGTGAGAAAGTGGGCACCGGCAAAGGTGATGCCGTGGATATCGCGGTTGACCCGATTGAGGGTACCCGCATGACGGCAATGGGCCAGGCCAACGCGCTGGCCGTGCTGGCGGTAGGGGACAAAGGCTGTTTCCTCAACGCGCCGGATATGTACATGGAAAAGCTGATTGTCGGCCCCGGCGCCAAAGGGGCTATCGACCTGAGCCTGCCGCTGGAAGAGAATCTGCGTAACGTTGCCAGGGCGCTGGAAAAACCGCTTAGCGCGCTCACCGTGACCATTCTGGCGAAACCGCGCCACGATGCCACCATTGCCCAGTTGCAACAGCTCGGCGTTCGCGTCTTTGCCATCCCGGATGGCGACGTGGCAGCATCTATCCTGACCTGCATGCCAGACAGCGAAGTGGATGTGCTTTACGGCATCGGCGGCGCGCCGGAAGGTGTGGTCTCCGCCGCGGTGATCCGCGCTCTGGATGGCGACATGCAGGCCCGTCTGTTGCCCCGTCATGAAGTCAAAGGCGACAGCGAAGAGAATCGCCGTATTGGGGAAAAAGAGCTGGCACGCTGCGAAGCGATGGGTATTGAAGCCAACAAGGTGCTTGCGCTGGATGACATGGCGCGCAGCGACAACGTTGTCTTCTCCGCAACCGGCATCACCAAAGGTGACCTGCTGGATGGCATCACCCGTAAGGGCAATATGGCCACCACCGAAACCCTGCTGATCCGCGGTAAATCGCGCACCATTCGCCGCATTCAGTCTGTTCACTATCTGGATCGTAAAGACCCTGACGTGCAGGCGCACATTCTGTAAAACCGTTTGATCGATAGAGCTTTCCGGCCCAAATGGGCTGGAAATCTTCGCCACAAGTCCGGAAGATAGAACAGAGAAAAAGCACAGGAGAAGATCATGGCGGACTGGGTAACAGGTAAAGTCACAAAAATACAGTTCTGGACCGATGCGCTATTTAGTCTCACCCTGCATGCTCCCGTCCACCCGTTTACGGCCGGGCAATTTGCGAAGCTGGGGCTGGATGTTGACGGCGAGCGCGTGCAGCGCGCCTATTCCTACGTTAATGCCCCCGATAACCCGGATCTCGAGTTCTATCTGGTCACCGTCCCGGACGGCAAACTCAGCCCACGCCTTGCCGCGCTTAAGCCCGGTGATGATGTGCAAATTGTGAGTGAAGCGGCCGGTTTCTTCGTACTGGACGAAATCCCGGACTGCGACACCCTCTGGATGCTGGCAACCGGCACGGCCATTGGCCCCTATCTCTCTATTTTGCAGTACGGCAAAGACCTTGAGCGCTTTAAAAACATCGTGCTGGTTCACGCCGCGCGCTATGCCGCAGACTTGAGCTATCTTCCGCAGATGCAGGCGCTGGAAAAGCAGTACGGCGGGAAACTGAAAATTCAGACCGTGGTCAGCCGCGAAACCGCAGCAGGTTCACTGACGGGCCGCGTGCCGGCATTGATTGAGAGTGGTGCACTGGAAGACGCAATTGGCCTGCCGATGAGCGCTGAAACCAGCCACGTCATGCTGTGTGGCAACCCGCAGATGGTTCGCGACACGCAGCAGCTTCTGAAGGATACCCGGCAGATGACGAAACATCTTCGCCGCCGGCCGGGCCATATGACCGCCGAACACTACTGGTGATCAGCGGTATTTCACCTCAAGGGTGTCTTTGCCGTATTTGTTTTCGCTCTGGGTGCCGATAAACGCGCCCAGATCGACCACCATCATGACAAAAATAATGGTTGGTAGCAGTCTGCCCACCACCCAGGGAAGGATGGACGGAAGTATCGACCAGTTCCCGGCCACCAGCATCCACGCCAGAATAATCAGAAAAGCCCACGCGCCGGAACGGCCGCGATCGTGCAGACGTTTCACCACCACGGCCGCGGTTGGCCACAGTAAACAGACCAGCGCAAACGCCGCCGTTTGTGTGCTGAGCCATGCGTTGAAGGCCACGAAAAACAGAAGCAGCATGGCAACGATCCACGCCGCCATCCAGATCCAGAAGTCACGGCGTCCAATACGCCCTTTGAATGAAAACAACCACTGCTGTATGGTCATGTAAGGTTCCTTATTATCATATAGCGCGCATTTTACCCTGGAGTTGTGACCTTTTGACAAGCCGACCAGATATCGATTTAATCATGAACACTTACGGCCAGGGGCAATGTTGATGAAAAGTTCGGCACGTTCTCTTTTCCTGTGTTTAGCGATGCTCATCGCGGGTGTCCCCCTGCACGCCGCCGAAACCACTGCCCCGACGACAGCCCCCTATCTGCTGGCAGGTGCACCCTCGTTCGATCAGTCAATCAGCCAGTTTCGTGAAACCTTCAATAAAACCAACCCCACGCTACCGCTGGATGAATTCCGCGCCATTGACAGCTCCCGGGATACGCCAACCCTGACCCGGGCTGCAAGCAAGATTAACGAGAATTTATATGCCTCCACTGCGCTGGAGCGCGGCACGCTAAAAATCAAAAGCATGCAAATAACCTGGCTGCCGATTCAGGGGCCAGAGCAGAAAGCCGCTAAGGCAAAAGCGCTCGAGTACATGAGCGCGATACTGCAGGCTTTTACGCCCGCGCTGACCAAAAAGCAAAGCCAGCAAAAGCTGCAAAAACTTCTCACCGCCGGTAAAAACAAGCGTTACTACGCCGATACCGAAGGGGCCATACGCTATGTGGTGGCAGATAACGGCGAAAAAGGACTGACCTTCGCTGTTGAACCGATTAAGCTGGCACTATCAGACACACTCGGCGGGGCGAATTAATGACAAAAAGCAAAGCCTTTCGAGGGAAAATCTCTATACTGATTCACAGACCATGCTGCCCGACAGGGCGGCCATATTCCTTAATTCGCTAATTTAGCGTGGAGAATTGAAATGCGACATCCTTTAGTGATGGGTAACTGGAAACTGAACGGCAGCCGCCACATGGTAAACGAACTGGTTGCGAACCTGCGTAAAGAGCTGGCGGGCGTGACGGGCTGCGCGGTTGCTATCGCTCCGCCGGATATGTACCTGGATCTGGCTAAACATGCCGCTGACGGCAGCCACATCATTCTGGGCGCACAGAACGTTGACGTTAACCTGTCAGGCGCATTCACCGGTGAAACCTCTGCTGAAATGCTGAAAGATATCGGCGCGAAATACATCATCATCGGCCACTCTGAGCGTCGCACTTACCACAAAGAATCCGACGAATTTATCGCGAAGAAATTCGCGGTGCTGAAAGAGCAGGGTCTGATCCCGGTTCTGTGCATCGGTGAAACCGAAGCCGAAAACGAAGCAGGCAAAACGGAAGAAGTGTGTGCTCGTCAGATCGACGCCGTGCTGAAAACGCAGGGTGCTGCAGCATTCGAAGGCGCGGTTATCGCGTACGAACCCGTCTGGGCGATCGGTACCGGCAAATCAGCAACCCCTGCGCAGGCACAGGCGGTTCACAAATTTATCCGTGACCACATTGCTAAAGCGGACGCGAAAGTGGCTGAGCAGGTAATTATTCAGTACGGCGGTTCCGTTAACGCATCCAACGCTGCTGAGCTGTTCACCCAGCCAGACATCGATGGCGCGCTGGTTGGCGGTGCATCCCTGAAAGCTGACGCTTTCGCGGTGATCGTTAAAGCAGCAGAAGCGGCTAAACAGGCGTAAAAACCGACTTCCCTCCCCCACCGGGGAGGGAAATTACACTTTCCCCAGCACGCTAAACCACAGATAATCCAGCGGCAGCAGCACCAGATACGTTGCAATCGCCAGCGCCAGACAGAGCAACATCCCCGCCTTTGCAGGCACCTTCCCTAAACCCATTGCCACCACAATCGGCGACGCCTGATATGGCAGCAGCGGCGTGGAATACCCCAGTACCTGAATCATGATCACCGACAACAGCGGGAAACCGGTGGCGTCCGAAAAACTCTGTGCCAGCGTGGTGTACAACGCCGGTACACCGTTCGCGGTCATAATGAAGTTGAGTGCCGTGGTAATACCGGTAAGCGCCAGGAAGCTGGTGAACGGTCTGTTGGCATCAAGCGGCATAATCCGCAATAATGCCTCCCCCACCGCGGAACCGATACCCGTTTGGGTCACTACAATCGCCAGCCCGAGAATCCCCGCCACGTAAATGCAGGTGCGCATGTTCACTCCCGCAGAAAACTCTTCACCGGTGATAAACCCGACGCGTGGCAGCATGACGATGACCGACGCCGCAAGACCCGTCCACGCCGGTCCAATGCCATGCCAGCTCTCTGTCACCCACATCCCCAGCACCACCGCCAGCAACCAGGCGAGACGTTTTTCATCCCGGCCCATCGGTTCAGACGGCGTAAGATCGGTGGCCGGTTTCGGGCTACCGGGGAACAACCAGCAGATCAGGCCGATCAGAATGCCCCCTTTCAGGATCCCGAGGACGGGTGTATGCAGCAGCAGATACGGGACATAGTTCAGATGGATCCCGTACGAGCCCTCCGCGGCGCCACTCATCACCAGATTCGGCACGTTGGCAGGCAGGATGGTCGCCGAGAGCTGGAAGGTTCCGAACCCGACGGCCAGCGCCAGGCCATACCACGCGCGGGAACCGTCGGGGATGGCGGCCCTTTTGGCCATGGCGGCGACAATCGGCATCAGCAGCGCGATACGGCCCATATTCGACGGCATCACAAACGCCAGCGCGTAGCTCAGCCCCACCACGCTTGCCACCATCAATACCCACGAATCCGTGAGTTTTGCCGACAACGCCCGTGCGGCCCTGTCCGCCAGACCGGTTTTACGGATTGCCACCCCCAGCACGAAGCCGCTAAACACTAACCAGAATGCAGACGAGGCAAAACCACCAAAAATCACCTCCGCCGGGGCGATTCTGGCGGTCATCGCCGCCGTGAAAAACAGCAGCGCGGTGATAAATTCCGGCAATAGCGACGTCGCCCACAGCACGATGGTGACGCCGACTATCAATGAGGGCACAAACAGAGGATGCGTTAACCAGAGCGACATTCCTGTCTCCTGTCGTTTTTTTCAGCAAGTCTACGGCGACAGGCAGGACGAGTAAACGCTATTTATGGTGATGTCACTTCAGGATATCGCATTGATGATCCTGCAATTCCTCAGCCGACGCGCGATTCAGGGTCAGCAAGTTACGTTCGGTCGCCAGTAAGACAAACGATCCATCCGACTGCTGCGCCATGGCCAGCGCGAAGCGCCCCATATGGTCACGCGCTTCCGGCAGCTCTTCAGCCAGCATCATAAACGGACTGCGCTGTACCAGCTCATTTTCCGTCACGCGACGGGCGAGGTACTCATGCCCTTCCAGCCCGCCCGGGAACGGTAACCACTGGGTACTGATTTGCCCCTGCGCGGCATTAAGCTTCTCGCGCACGTCCGGGCGCAGGCAGGAGATATGGATATGAAAATGGTTCTGCGTACGGCCTGTCGGGGAGTTAATGGTGAGCGAAATTGCGCTGTCCGGCACCTCGGCCCCGCGCTTCATGCTCATAAAGTTGCGTGACTGCCAGGCCAGCCAGAAGAAGTTGGGCGTATTCGGTTCGGTCAACAGCGGGCTTTCGGTTCCTTTGATACGGTAAGTCGGCATCAGGAGATACTGCAGCGGCCCGTTGCGGTCTTTAAACACCACATAACCCGCATCAGGCTTTACCTGCGCGCACGGGGCCGGGTTACGGTGCTGGAGTTGATTCGGCAGACACTGGTTGAGAACGATATGACGCAACGCATTCGGATTACCCGCTTTCATCCAGTACCAGCCACCCGCGGCAAGAATGATGACAACCAGAATCAGTAATAGTATTTTTTTCACAATGCGTTCCCTGTTTTCGATAGTGGCGAAAGAGTAACGCAAAATGATGACCAAATAAAAAACCCGGCGGATTTCTCGCGCCGGGTCACCGTGTCTGTCCTGCTAACGTTTAGCGCTTGCTGATCTGGTCGAAAGTTCCGCCGTTAGAGAAGTGCTCTTTCTGCGCTTTCGCCCAGCCGCCGAACTCTTCATCAATGGTGAAAAGCTTCAGTTTCGGGAAGACGCTTTCATATTTCTTCGCCACCGCCGGATCGCGTGGACGATAGTAGTTTTTCGCCGCAATTTCCTGGCCTTCTGGCGAGTAGAGATACTTCAGGTACGCTTCCGCCACCGTTTTGGTCTCTTTCTTCTCAACCACTTTATCAACCACAGAAACGGTAGGTTCGGCGAGGATAGATTCGCCTGGCGTAACGATCTCGAACTTGTCTTTACCCAGTTCGTGGGTGGCGAGCAGGGCTTCGTTTTCCCATGCGATCAGCACGTCGCCAATCCCACGCTCAACGAAGGTGTTCGTGGCACCACGTGCGCCCGAGTCCAGCACTTCAACGTTTTTATACAGCGCTTTCACGAACGCCTGGGCTTTCGCCTGGTCACCGTTGTTGTGATGCAGCGCGTAGCCCCAGGCCGCCAGGTAGTTCCAGCGTGCGCCACCCGAGCTTTTCGGGTTCGGGGTGATAATGGAAACGCCCGGCTTAACCAGATCGTTCCAGTCATGAATTTGTTTTGGGTTGCCCTTACGCACCAGGAAAACAATGGTCGAGGTGTAAGGCGCTGAATTGTCTGGCAGGCGTTTGATCCAGTTTTTATCGATACGCCCACGCTCGGCGATGGCGTCGACGTCATAGGCCAGCGCCAGGGTAACCACGTCGGCTTCAATCCCGTTGATGACTGAGGTCGCCTGCTTACCGGAGCCACCATGAGACTGGCGCACCACCACGTTGTCGCCGGTTTCCTGTTTCCAGTGTGCCGCGAAGGCTTTGTTGTACTGCTCGTACAGCTCACGCGTCGGGTCGTATGACACGTTCAGTAACTGGATGTCCTTAGCCAAAACGCTGGTCGATGCCAGCAATAATGTTAACCCCACGCCCCATTTATTCATCGCCCGGATCTCTTGTGTAGTGTTTTGATGCTTGCAGCGTGCCAGAAAGCTAACCAATGATTAAAGAATAAAAAAAGATTGGCTATAACATAGAGGAATAAAAAACGGACTGGCATAAAAAAACCGGGCGGCAATATCGCCTTACCCGGTCTTTACGAGTGTGGACTGCAGACCCGGTTAACTCAGCGCGACCGGGGGAAAGTCACCGCTCAGTACAGTTTTTTTGCGCAGTCCAGCCAGTCACCCTTGAACGGACGCTTCATGTTTTCAATGGCGTCGATGATGTCATGGTGAACCAGTTTTTCGTTCTGAATACCCACGCAACGACCGCCATGACCCTGCAGCAGCAGTTCAATGGCGTATGCACCCATACGTGATGCCAGGATGCGGTCGTATGGACCCGGGGAACCCCCACGCTGGATGTGGCCCAGAACGGTAGCGCGCGTTTCACGTTTGGTTTCGGTTTCGATGTACTTCGCCAGCTCGTCAACGTCACAGATATGCTCGGTGATGGCTACGATGGCGTGTTTCTTGCCTTTTGCGATACCCGCTTTGATTTCAGCCACCAGATCTTCACGGCTGAATTCCACTTCCGGAACCACTACGAACTCACAACCGCCGGCGATGGCCGCAGCCAGCGTCAGGTCACCACAGTAACGGCCCATCACTTCCACGATGGAGATACGCTGGTGGGAAGAAGAGGTGTCGCGCAGGCGGTCAATCGCTTCAACAACGGTGCCCAGTGCGGTGAAATAACCGATGGTGTAGTCAGTGCCTTTGATGTCGTTGTCGATCGTACCCGGCAGCCCGATGCACGGGAAGCCCATTTCAGTCAGACGTTTTGCACCCATGTACGAGCCGTCACCACCAATAACAACCAGTGCGTCGAGGCCACGTTTTTTCATGTTCTCAATAGCCACTTCACGGACGTGTTCATCACGGAATTCCGGGAAGCGCGCAGAACCGAGGAAGGTACCGCCACGGTTGATCATGTCGGACACGCTGTAACGGTCGAGCTGAACCATGCGATCTTCATACAGGCCCAGATAACCATCATAGATACCAAAAACTTCCAGGCCTTCCGTCAGCGCTGAACGGACAACCCCACGAATTGCCGCGTTCATGCCCGGCGCATCACCGCCGCTTGTCAACACACCGATTTTCTTAATCATGACTACCTCTGAACTTAGGAATGCAAAATTGAAATCTGTTGCCGGAAGAATTTATCGACCAACGAATACTGCAAATAGTATATCAATCACTTCCAGCTGAATTGATTCAGGTCAGACCAAATGGCGGTAATTTATACACAAAATGCTGGCCTGGCTCACTTTTTTACAACCAATTACGAAAGCTCAACATGTCCGGGTACAACCGAGCAGGGATCCTGGTGAATAATGACGTCTGAACCAGGAAAACGCTGCAAAATCGCCTGCTCGACCTGCTCAGCAATAACGTGAGCCTGAACCAGTGGCAGGTTGTCTTCCATTTCAATATGAATCTGAATAAAGCGGGTCGGCCCTGACTGCCGCGTTCGAAGATCGTGTGCACCTCTGACACCAGGCCAGGAGGTCACGATAGAAAAAATTTCATTACGTTCTGAGTCCGGGAGGGCGCGGTCCAGAAGCGATTGCACCGCTTCATACCCCATCCGTAAGGCGCTATATAAAATATAGATGCCAATCCCTAACGCAAACAACGCATCGGCCCGATGCCAGCCATACCAGGCCAGACCGAGCGCAATAAGAATAGCGCCATTCATCATAACATCAGATTGATAATGAAGCATATCCGCCCGTACAGCCTGGCTTTGCGTTTTGCGAACAACCCAGCGCTGGAACGTTACCAGAACAAGTGTGCATATAAGTGCCACAATCGTCACGACCACGCCCACGCCGGGATCGTTCATCGGTGACGGCGAGACGAGATGCTGAATACCGGTTAAAAACAGAAACAGCGCGGAGCCGGAAATAAACATGCTTTGCGCCAGCGCGGCCAGCGACTCGGCTTTCCCGTGCCCAAACGTATGTTCTTCATCCGCCGGTTGCAGCGAGTAACGCACAACCAGCAGGTTCGTCAGCGAGGCGGCAATATCCATCAACGAGTCCACCAGCGCCGCGAGAATACTGACTGAGCCGGTATACCACCACGCAAAAATTTTAATCACTAACAGGCTTGAAGCCACGATGGTCGCTGCAATCGCTGCCCGACTTACCAGTCTTCCATAGGATTGATTCATAAACGCTCCTGTCATGTCATGCCGCTAGTATAACGGAAGCATGGGGAGTCAAAGGATGAATAAACGGTTAACAAAGCAGAATGAAGGGCAAAAAAAACCCCCACATCATGTGGGGGAAGACAGGGATGGTGTCTATGGCAAGGAAAACAGGGTTTACTGGTTACTACGGGTACTGCTATTGCTACTGAAAAACGTTGTTTCTGAGCTTCGCTGCATCCGTGCAACCTCACGCAACTGGTCCATTCGCTGCTGATGTCTTGTGTTCAAAACCGCTTGCTGCTCGGGCGTTAGCAGGTGGAACATCTGGTTGCGGACCTTCGCCATCTCTACCTGGCGGGCAACCTGCTCCTGTGCCATTTTTTCGGCCTGAGCGCGTACAGCGCTTTCGTCAAATTTTTCTGCGGTGACAAGGCGGTGCATTGTCTCCATTTCGCTAACATTAACAGGGGGCTGGTCGTGTCGTGCCCTCTGCATCAGATCTCGCATCTGTTGACGCTGATGTTCGGTTAAACTTATGCCATCAAACATATGGCTTTGGCTGCTGTGCTGCGTTGCCCCCTCCGTTGAGGGCCCGTTATCGCCGGGGATAGCTACAGCGGCCTGGCTTAATGTACTGAACGCCAGCGTTGAGGCCATGACGGCAGCGGTAACTTTGCGCATCACTTGCTCCCAAAATCTTTCGTGTCGCGATTCAACGAGAGACAGTCTACGATTCAGGCTGCAAACATGCGTCAGGGGGTGTAAAACAACGTAAAGTCATGGATTAGATAGCCTTGATGTCGTAATTTCTGCCTCGGAGGTATTTAAACAATGAATAAAATCCTGTTAGTTGATGATGACCGAGAGCTCACATCCCTTTTAAAGGAGTTGCTCGACATGGAAGGTTTCAACGTTCTGGTTGCCCATGATGGCGAGCAGGCGCTGAGTCTCCTTGACGACAGCATCGATTTACTTTTGCTCGACGTAATGATGCCGAAGAAAAACGGCATTGATACGTTGAAAGAGCTTCGCCAGACACACCAGACGCCCGTAATTATGCTGACCGCTCGCGGCAGCGAACTTGACCGTGTACTTGGCCTTGAGCTGGGCGCGGATGACTATTTACCAAAGCCGTTTAACGACCGTGAACTGGTTGCCCGTATTCGCGCTATCCTGCGTCGCTCTCACTGGAGCGAACAGCAGCAGAACAGCGACAACAGTTCACCGACGCTGGAAGTCGACTCCCTGAGCCTGAATCCGGGCCGTCAGGAAGCGAGTTTTGACGGTGAAACGCTGGAACTGACTGGCACCGAGTTCACCCTGCTGTACCTGCTGGCCCAGCACCTCGGCCAGGTGGTATCGCGTGAACATTTGAGCCAGGAAGTGCTCGGCAAACGCCTCACCCCGTTTGATCGCGCCATCGATATGCATATCTCGAACCTGCGCCGCAAGCTGCCGGAACGCAAGGACGGGCATCCATGGTTTAAAACCCTGCGTGGTCGCGGTTATCTGATGGTTTCCGCTTCATGATAGGAAGCTTAACAGCCCGCATCTTCGCCATTTTCTGGCTGACGCTGGCACTGGTTTTAATGCTCGTTTTGATGTTGCCAAAACTCGACTCACGCCAGATGACGGAGCTTCTCGACAGCGAGCAACGTCAGGGCGTGATGATCGAGCAGCACGTGGAAGCCGAGCTGGCAAACGACCCGCCGAACGATTTAATGTGGTGGCGCAGGCTGTTTCGCGCTATCGACAAATGGGCACCGCCAGGCCCAGCGCCTGTTGCTGGTGACCAGCGAAGGGCGCGTGATTGGCGCCGATCGCAATGAAATGCAGATCATCCGTAACTTCATTGGTCAGGCGGATAACGCCGACCATCCTCAGAAGAAAAAATACGGTCGGGTTGAGATGGTGGGCCCCTTCTCCGTCAGAGATGGCGAGGATAATTACCAGCTTTACCTGATCCGCCCGGCGAGCAACTCCCAGTCCGATTTCATCAACCTGCTGTTTGACCGTCCGCTTCTGCTGCTGATTGTCACCATGCTGGTTAGCTCACCGCTGCTGCTGTGGCTGGCGTGGAGTCTGGCGAAACCGGCGCGTAAGCTGAAAAACGCGGCGGACGAAGTGGCGCAGGGTAACCTGCGACAACACCCTGAACTGGAAGCCGGTCCACAGGAGTTCCTTGCCGCGGGGACCAGTTTTAACCAGATGGTGAGCGCCCTCGACCGCATGATGACGGCACAGCAACGCCTGCTGTCGGATATCTCGCACGAGCTGCGCACGCCGCTCACGCGCTTACAACTCGGCACCGCGCTGCTGCGTCGCCGCAGCGGTGAGAGCAAAGAGCTGGAACGTATTGAAACGGAAGCGCATCGTCTGGACAGCATGATTAACGACCTGCTGGTCATGTCGCGCAATCAGCAGAAAAATGCGCTGGTGAGCGAAACGGTGAAAGCCAACCACCTGTGGCATGAAGTGCTGGATAACGCGGCGTTCGAAGCGGAGCAGATGGGGAAATCCTTTACCGTCAACTTCCCGCCGGGGCCATGGCCGCTGTACGGTAACCCCAACACGCTGGAAAGCGCGCTGGAGAACATCGTGCGTAACGCCCTGCGCTATTCGCACACGAAGATTGAAGTAGCCTTCTCGGTGGATAAAGACGGGATCACCATCATCGTTGATGACGATGGTCCTGGGGTAAGCCCGGAAGACCGCGAACAGATTTTCCGTCCGTTCTACCGTACCGACGAGGCGCGTGACCGTGAATCTGGCGGCACGGGGCTGGGTCTGGCGATTGTGGAAACCGCCATGCAGCAGCATCGCGGCTGGGTGAAGGCCGACGACAGCCCGCTGGGTGGGTTGCGGTTAACACTGTGGCTGCCGTTGTATAAACGTTCGTAGCCGTTTAGCCGGGCGGCGGTATCGCTGACCCGGCTTGCCTCTCCTGCGGGGAAACTATTTCCCCCACAATCTCCGCGAATTATCTTCGATCTTGCTACTTAAACAGCGTTTCTGCATCGTTCGGGTCCAGCTCGTGGACAGCCCTGCAGCGGACAAAAGCCGATGGTACTGGTCGTCATCAAACGGCATATGCCAGGCGATCGCGCAGGCGTCATATACCGAGACATCACTCAGGCGCGATGCCAGCACCAGCGGCGCATCTGCCGATACCTGACCTGCCAGCACCACCCGATATAACCAGCCCGTTTTACCCGCGCTCTGCAGCCGGGCAGACATGTCGCTGATGCCGAAATGATAGTTTAGTTTGAAGCACGGCGAGCGCGGCTGCGTCACCTGAATCAGGGCATCGCCCCAGCGGTAGATATCGCCGATAAAGACGTTTTTCTCGGTCAGCCCTTCCGTTGAGAGATTCTCACCAAACGCGGGCGCGACAAACATATCCGCCTGTTCGGGAAACTCGGTTATCCAGTGCTGATAGTGTTCCCGCGGATAGTGGCACAGCGCGCGGTCAGGCCCGCCATGGATTTTCTTTTCGGCCTGCTCATCGCCCACCAGCCCGAGGTCGGTTAACGTCAACTCGCCGTCGACCTGAATTTTGGCGATGGCGCTCGGGCGGCTGCCGTCGTACTCCCTTACCTTGCCTGTAAAGACATTCACCGGAAAATGCATCGCTGCTCCTTTCTGCAGATACAAAAAAAGCGAGTCATCAGACTCGCTTCTCACAGGCGTCAATGCAACCTTATTTTTTCGCGGCGAAACGCGCTGCTGCTTCGTCCCAGTTCACCACGTCCCAGAAGGCTTTGATGTAGTCCGGGCGACGGTTCTGGAATTTCAGGTAGTAAGCGTGTTCCCACACGTCCAGACCCAGGATAGGGAAACCGGATGCGCCAGAGATTGCTTCACCCATCAGCGGGGAGTCCTGGTTAGCCGTTGAAACAACCGCCAGTTTGTCACCTTTCAGAACCAGCCACGCCCAGCCAGAGCCGAAACGGGTCGCAGCGGCTTTTTCAAATTCCGCTTTGAAGTTGTCTACAGAACCGAAATCGCGCTCGATAGCCGCTTTCAGGTCGCCCTGCAGGGTGGTACCGGTTTTCAGGCCTTTCCAGAACAGGCTGTGGTTAGCGTGACCACCTGCGTTGTTACGCAGAACGGTTTTCTTGTCAGCTGGCAGCTGGTCCAGTTTGGTGATCAGCTCTTCAACAGGCAGGCTAGCGAACTCTGGCAGGCTTTCGAGCGCGGCGTTCGCGTTGTTCACATAGGTCTGGTGGTGTTTAGTGTGATGGATTTCCATCGTCTGCTTGTCGAAATGCGGTTCCAGTGCGTCGTAGGCATACGGCAGGGATGGCAGTGTATAACTCATAATCCTCTCCATTATTGTCGGGCGGCACAGCTGTTAATGCCGCGTAAGCAGTTGGTTCATTATAGTTAATTAAATGATATTGAAAATGATTATCAATGCCGTAGTTTTTATAAGGTTATTCGGTTTTCGATTATTGCTGAAATTGTGAGTCTGCTCACCCGGTTAACGCGTTGATTGCCATTCAAAACCAAAGTGCGGCAACCTTCCGAAGGTTACCCGACTGCTTAATTTTTACACTCATCGAGTCGGTGGGAAGCCACCGGCATATAAAAACGATGAGGATGTAAACATGAATCATGCGATTACGATGGGTATTTTCTGGCATCTGATAGGCGCGGCCAGTGCAGCCTGTTTCTATGCCCCGTTTAAACAGGTCAAACAGTGGTCATGGGAAACCATGTGGTCCGTCGGCGGTGTGGTCTCGTGGATAATTCTTCCCTGGACCATCAGCGCCATGCTGCTCCCGGATTTCTGGGGCTACTTCTCCTCCTTTAACGCCTCCACCCTGCTGCCGGTCTTTCTCTTTGGCGCCATGTGGGGCGTCGGTAACATTAACTATGGCCTCACCATGCGCTACCTCGGCATGTCGATGGGCATTGGCATCGCGATTGGTATTACGCTGATTGTCGGCACTCTGATGACGCCGATCCTCAACGGCAACGTCGACGTGCTGATCAACACCAAAGGCGGCCAGATGACGCTGTTGGGCGTGCTGGTGGCCGTCATTGGCGTGGGCATTGTCACCCGCGCAGGGCAGCTGAAAGAGCGCAAAATGGGCATCAGAGCCGAAGAGTTCAACCTGAAGAAAGGCCTGCTGCTGGCGGTGATGTGCGGGATCTTCTCCGCAGGCATGTCATTCGCGATGAACGCCGCCAAACCGATGCATGAAGCCGCTGCCGCACTGGGCGTCGACCCGCTGTACGTGGCACTGCCAAGCTACGTGGTGATCATGGGTGGCGGAGCGGTGGTTAACCTCGGTTTCTGTTTTTTCCGTCTGGCAAACGTGAAGACCTTGTCACTGAAAGCCGACTTCTCGCTGGCTAAACAGATGATTATCGGGAACGTGCTGCTCTCGGCGCTCGGCGGGCTGATGTGGTATCTCCAGTTCTTCTTCTACGCGTGGGGTCACGCCAGTATTCCGGCGCAGTATGACTATATGAGCTGGATGCTGCACATGAGCTTCTACGTGCTGTGCGGTGGGCTGGTGGGTCTGCTTCTGAAAGAGTGGAACAACGCCGGGCGTCGCCCGGTGGGCGTGCTGAGTCTGGGGTGCGTGGTGATCATTATTGCGGCCAACATTGTGGGCCTCGGCATGGCGAACTGATTACGCCGCGTTACGACTGCGATGACGCCACTGAACCGGCGTCATCCCCACCTCGCGGTTAAAGACCACCGAAAAATAGTTACTGTCCTCAAAGCCGCAGCGCATCGCCACATCGCTGACCATCAGTTCCGTATGCTGAAGCAGGTACTGGGCATGGCAGATGCGCAGCTGGCGCAGATAGTGGTTCACCGTCATCCCGGTCTGGGTGCGGAATTGCTGGCGCAACGCGCGCTCGCTGCACTGCGCCTGCTCGCAGAATTTCTCCAGCACAAAGCTTTTGTTAAGGCTGCCCGCCAGGGTGGTGATGAGCTTATCAAGCAGGGCTTCCTGCGCGGTAGCCGACGGGTTATCAATGGCGTAGCGATGGCGCGTCAACGTCATGACCAGCTGGGCGAAAAGCAGTTCTGCCATCTGGTGAGCCTCAGGATCGCTTTTCTGGCTCTCCTGCTCCAGCTGAGAAATCACCTGTCGCACCTGCGTCATGCCGTTACTGCTCAGTCGCCAGTGCGCCGCGCACTTCGTATCATTAAAACCCGGAATGTAAGCCGCCCAGTCGACGTTGAGTTTCAGCCTGTCAGGGCAGTAAATCACGTTCTGCAGGACCAGGTCGTTGACCGAAGCGTAGGCGTGTTTGTCTTCAGCACGGATGTAAAACAGATCCCCACGCGTAATGCGGTAGGGCCGGTCGTTAAGGATATGCAAGCCATTGCCCCGCCACACCAGCACCAGCTCGCAGAACTCATGAGTGTGCTCGGCAAAGACGTTTTGCGGATAGCGATCCGCCACCGCGACGGCCTGGCCGGCGGAGGCAAAAAAATCCACTTTGCGAAGCATTAACTGAGCAACCACGACACCACCTCGACAGCAAATAACCTGACATTATTAGCGTTTTTGCCCACGGGAAACGGTGACAACCCTCGCGTTACTGCAGTGACGCGTCCTTTCCCTGGCGAATATCGCGCGGTGACCAGCTAAATTCCCGGCGAAACAGGGTCGAAAAGTGGTTACTGTCGCCGAAACCGCAACGATAGGCGATATCCGTGACGCTCTCATCGGTATGACGCAGCAGATGGCGCGCTTTAATCAGGCGCAGACGGTTCAGATAGCGCTGGGGCGTCAGCCCGGTTTGCTGCTTCAGCTGACGATGCAAGGTCCGGAGCGACAGCGAAAAATCATCCGCCAGCGTTTCCCAGCAGACATCCTCGGCGAAATGGCCCTCCAGCCAGGCCATCAGTTGAGTCAAACGCGCATCGTTATTCCCCAGCCCGGCCACCATGCTACTGCGCCGCAGCAGCACCAGCAGCTGCATAAACAGCAGCTCACGCGTGGCGATGACGTGGGTCTCCTGTCCCTCGTCGCACTGTTCCATCTGGCTCACCAGCTGACGCACCTGCTGCAGCGTGGACTGATTCACCCGCCAGTGTGAAGGATAGATGCCGTCCTTCTCCTGCGGCAGGAGATGGTTCAGCCCGGACAGGAACTGGAACGCATCGGGCGAACGGTAGAGCACGTTAGTCAGGCACAGGTTGTCGGTATGTTCATATAAGTGCCGGTCATGATCGCGCACAAAGCAGACCGTCCCACCACTGATGGTATACGGCTGGCCGTTAAACACATGGATCCCCGTTCCGTGTTCAACAATCACAATTTCGTGAAAATCATGATGATGCTCAGGAAACGCCACCTGAGGGAGTCGCGGTTCAATCGCGACAGACGACCCACCCGAAGGAAAAAAATCCGCGCTGTGCAGTACGGTCATAACGGCCCCCACCAATGAGAAATGTTCTCAAAATATTAATTAAGGCCCCGTCCCCTCACCTTAAATTTTCGACCGTAAACCTCGCAAAAACTGTCCGTTTTTCAAGAAACAGGCTGAAAGATCAGGAAATGCGGTAAGCGTCACACTGCCTGCAAACCCCGTCACGCCTGGAAACTGTGAACTCCCTCACGTTCATCTTTGCTTTCTTGCCAGCCCCGGAAAACCGCTGTCACTGGCGAGAAGGTGGTGATGGGTTCCTTTTTTTACACTCACCGCTAATGACTTTAAGAAGGACACAACCATGACTTTTCGCCATTGCGTGGCTGTCGATCTCGGTGCATCCAGCGGCCGTGTAATGCTGGCCACTTATGACGGCAAGCGGCAGACGCTTTCGCTTCGCGAGATGCACCGC
Organism: Enterobacter sp. SORGH_AS_0287; assembly: GCF_031453695.1. Classification (NCBI taxonomy): domain Bacteria; kingdom Pseudomonadati; phylum Pseudomonadota; class Gammaproteobacteria; order Enterobacterales; family Enterobacteriaceae; genus Enterobacter; species Enterobacter sp. SORGH_AS_0287. The sequence continues at coordinate 3,649,311 of NZ_JAVIZW010000001.1, read as the reverse complement.
TTTGTTAACTGCCTGCAAAAGCAGGACGGCTGTGAGGTGTGGGATATCGACAGCCTTGAGGCAGCGATCCGCACCGGACTGCAGAAGGTCTGCGATGCGGGGATCCGTATCGACAGTATCGGCATCGATACCTGGGGCGTCGATTACGTACTGCTGGACAGTAACGGCGAACGCGTTGGTTTGCCGATAGCCTATCGCGACAGCCGCACCGACGGCCTGATGGCGCGTGCGATTGCCGGGCTTGGCAAAGAGAATATTTATGGCCGCAGCGGCATTCAGTTCCTGCCATTCAATACGCTCTATCAACTGCGCGCGCTGGTCGAACAGCAGCCGGCGCTGGTTCCCCGCGTGGCGCATGCACTGCTGATCCCGGACTACTTCAGCTACCGCCTGACCGGCAACATGAACTGGGAATACACCAACGCCACCACCACGCAACTGGTGAACATCAACTCCGATAACTGGGATGAACACCTGCTGGCCTGGACCGGGGCTTCACCCTCCTGGTTCGGTACGCCGACGCACCCTGGCAATGTGATCGGGCAATGGATGTGCCCGCAGGGTAATGCGATCCCGGTGGTGGCGGTTGCGAGTCACGATACCGCCAGCGCCGTCATTGCGTCACCGCTTGCCGGTAACGACGCGGCCTACCTCTCTTCCGGGACCTGGTCGCTGATGGGCTTTGAGAGCAAAACCCCCTACACCAGCGATGCCGCGCTGGCCGCGAACATCACCAACGAAGGCGGTGCCGAGGGGCGCTACCGCGTGCTGAAGAACATCATGGGTCTGTGGCTGCTCCAGCGAGTACTAAAAGAGCAAAACATTACCGACCTGCCCGCGCTTATTGCCGACACCGAAAGACTGAAAGCCTGCAGTTTCCTGATCAATCCTAATGATGACCGCTTTATCAACCCGGCGGACATGAGCGCCGAAATCCAGGCCGCCTGCGTCGACGCCGGGCAGCCCGTGCCATCGAAACCGGCAGAGCTGGCACGCTGTATTTTCGACAGCCTCGCCCTGCTGTATGCCGAGATCCTGAGCGAGCTGGCCGACCTTCGCGGCCGGCCTTTCACTCAGCTGCATATTGTCGGTGGCGGCTGCCAGAACCAGCTTCTGAACCAGCTCTGCGCCGATGCCTGCGGGATCACCGTGGTGGCGGGCCCGATTGAAGCGTCGACGCTCGGCAATATTGGCATTCAGCTCATGACCCTGGACGAACTTGCCAGCGTGGACGATTTCCGCACGGTGGTGTCGGCGAACGCCACGCTGACCACGTTCATCCCCAATCCCTGCCATGAAATTGCCCGCTATCGGGCGCAGTTTCAGCAAAACCGACTGACTAAGGAGCTTTGCGCATGACCACTCAACTTGAACAAGCCTGGGACCTGGCTAAACAGCGTTACGCCGCCGTAGGCGTGGATGTCGATGAGGCGCTGCGCCAGCTCGATCGTCTGCCGGTCTCCATGCACTGCTGGCAGGGCGACGACGTTGCCGGTTTTGAAAACCCGGGCGGCTCGCTGACGGGGGGCATTCAGGCCACCGGCAACTATCCGGGCAAAGCGCGTAACGCCACCGAGCTGCGCGCCGACCTGGAGCTGGCGCTGAGCCTGATCCCGGGGCCTAAGCGGCTGAACCTGCATGCTATCTATCTGGAATCTGACACGCCGGTCGCGCGTAACGAGATCAAACCTGCGCACTTTAAAAACTGGGTGGCGTGGGCGAAAGCCAACCAGCTGGGCCTGGATTTCAACCCATCCTGCTTCTCGCACCCGCTGAGCGCCGACGGTTTTACCCTTGCCCACGCGAACGACGACATCCGCCAGTTCTGGATTGACCACGTAAAAGCCAGCCGCCGCGTCTCCGCGTACTTTGGCGAGCAGCTCGGCACGCCGTCGGTGATGAACATCTGGATCCCGGACGGCATGAAAGACATCACCGTTGACCGTCTGGCCCCGCGTCAACGCCTGCTGGCGGCGCTGGATGAAGCCATCAGCGAAAAACTGAACCCGGCGCACCACATCGACGCCGTAGAGAGCAAGCTGTTCGGTATTGGTGCGGAAAGCTACACCGTGGGCTCGAACGAGTTTTACATGGGGTACGCCACCAGCCGCCAGACCGCGCTGTGCCTGGATGCCGGCCACTTCCACCCGACGGAGGTGATCTCCGACAAAATCTCCGCCGCCATGCTCTACGTACCCCGCCTGCTGCTGCACGTGAGCCGTCCCGTACGCTGGGACAGCGACCACGTGGTGCTGCTGGATGACGAAACCCAGGCCATTGCCAGCGAAATCATTCGCCACGATCTGTTTGACCGCGTGCACATTGGCCTCGACTTCTTTGACGCCTCCATCAACCGCATCGCGGCCTGGGTGATTGGCACCCGCAACATGAAAAAAGCCCTGCTGCGTGCGCTGCTGGAGCCCACCAGCGCCCTGAAACAGCTGGAAGAGAACGGCGATTACACCGCGCGCCTGGTGCTGCTGGAAGAGCAGAAAACCCTGCCATGGCAGGCGGTGTGGGAGATGTACTGCCAGCGTAACGACACCCCAGCGGGCAGTCAGTGGCTGGATAACGTGCGGATGTATGAGAAAGACGTGCTGAGTCAGCGCGGATAAATATGCCCTCACCCACTTCCTGTGGAAGAGGCCACTTTTACCCCCTCTCCCTGTGGGAGAGGGCCGGGGTGAGGGAAACGCTCACCGCGATCACGGGAAATGAAACACTATGCAGACCATCACTAACGCCTGGTTCGTCCAGGGCATGATTAAAGCCACCTCCGACGCCTGGCTGAAAGGCTGGGACGAGCGCAATGGCGGTAACCTGACGCTGCGCCTGGATGATGCCGACATTGAACCGTTCGCCGCCGAGTTCCATCAGAAGCCGCGCTATATCGCTCTGAGCCAGCCAATGCCGCAGCTCGCCAGTACGCCGTTTATCGTCACCGGTTCCGGCAAATTCTTCCGTAACGTGCAGCTCGACCCGCAGGCCAACCTCGGGGTGGTGAGAGTGGACAGCGACGGCGCAGGCTATCACATCCTCTGGGGGCTGACGGACGATGCAGTGCCCACGTCTGAACTCCCGGCGCACTTCCTCTCTCACTGTGAGCGTATCAAGGCAACTCACGGCAAGGACCGGGTGATCATGCACTGTCACGCCACTAACCTGATCGCCCTGACCTACGTGCTGGAAAACAGTAGCGACTACCTCACGCGGAAGCTGTGGGAAGGCAGCACCGAATGTCTGGTGGTTTTCCCCGACGGGGTCGGCATTCTGCCGTGGATGGTGCCGGGTACCGACGAAATCGGGCAGGCCACCGCCATCGAAATGCAGTCCCACTCCCTGGTGCTGTGGCCGTTCCACGGGGTATTCGGCAGCGGGCCGACGCTCGACGAAACGTTTGGTCTGATTGATACCGCCGAGAAGTCCGCCGAGGTACTGGTGAAGGTCCTGTCGATGGGCGGCATGAAGCAGACCATCACCCGGGAAGAGCTGATTGCACTCGGTAAACGCTTTGGCGTCACGCCGATGCAGTCGGCACTGGATTTGTACCCATAGCGGCCCGCGAAAGCGGCTGGAGGCATGATGATCCGCAAAGCATTTGTGATGCAGGTGAACCCTGACGCGCACGACGAGTACGCGCGTCGCCATAACCCCATCTGGCCAGAGCTGGAGGCGGTATTAAAAGACCACGGTGCGCACCATTACGCTATCTATCTCGATGAGACGCGTAACCTGCTGTTTGCGAGCGTTGAAATTGAATCGGAAGCGCGCTGGAACGCGGTGGCAAAGACCGACATTTGTCAGCGCTGGTGGAAATACATGGGTGAGGTTATGCCCTCGAACCCCGACAACAGCCCGGTGAGTGCCGAACTGAAAGCGGTGTTTTACCTGCCCTAAAACGTTAACGCTGCCGCATCCGCGGCAGCGTCCTGCGTTAGTTTGCCTCCATCGCAGCGCGGCGCGCCGCAATCTCCTGCTTACTGCTCAGCGTAAAGGCCGAGACCACCGTAATCGCCAGTACAAAACAGCCCAGCATCAGGTAGGTCTCCTGGAAACCGATCCGGTCATACATATTCCCGGCAAAAGCAGAGAGGAAAATCGCCGCCGACTGTTTGGCAAACTGGAAGCCAATCAGATAGATAGTGGCCGACAGACGGGTATCGAACACGCCGGTGATGTATTTGAACGCCCCCACCAGCAGGAACGGAACCTCCAGCGCGTGCAGCATCTTCAGGGCAATGACCTCCACCGCGGTGGTGGCGAACGACGAGCCGATAATGCGCGTCGCCATAATCAGCCCGGCAATCAGCAGCGTATTCTTCGCACCGATACGGTTTATGATCCACGGCGAGCAGAACATGATGATCGCGTTGCAAATTTCCCCCGCCGTAGTGGCAAAACCAAAGGCTCGCGTTCCCTCCTGCGGCGTTGAGAAGAAGGTTTTAAAGAAGGTGGCAAAACTGCTGGTCAAAAACGTCATACACACAGGCCACACCGATGACGTACAGAATGAACATCCACATTCTGCGCTGACGGAACAGGTTAAAGACCGTCCTGGCGGTGATCTGCGGCTGGTTGGCCCCCAGCGCATTCATCACCTGCGCAGTCTGGTTTGGCTTCGGTTTCGCAACCACCAGCAACAGCATCAGCAGCAGCGCAGCCGCTGATCCCATCCAGAAGACATACGACGGGTCGATGCCAAACAGAATACCGCCCGTTGAAGCGCACAGCCCCCAGCCGAGACAGCCGAACATGCGCGCCTTGCCGTATTCAAACACGCTGTTACGGCTCACGCGTTCGATGTAGGCCTCAATCGCGCCTGAACCTGCGGAGAAGACAAAACCGATATACAGACCGCCGCTCAATGCCCCCAGCCAGATACTGCTTTTCAGCAGTGGCGCAAAGACATACAGGAAGAACGGCGCGAACAGAAACAGCAGCACCGTGATAATCCACAGCAGGTGTTTTTTCAGCCCCAGCTTATCCGAAATGACCCCAAGTACGGGCTGGAAGGCGATGGCCGAAAGCGAGATACAGGAGAATACGATCCCGGTATGGGTTTTGTTCAGGCCGATGACATCCGACAGCCAGATCGGCAGAAACGGAAAGCAGGTGGCCATAATGAAGAAGTAGAGAAAGAAGAACAGCCCGAAGATCCAGAAGTTAGGGTTGTCTTTGTGGGTACAGGTTGTTGTGTTCATTATTTTTATCCTCAACGGAGGGCCAGTCTCCCGGCCCATCACCCTTACACGCGTTCAACGCCAATCAGAATGGCGGTTTCCGGGTCCAGAATCGGCAGTGCGATCCCCGCCTGCATCAGCCACTCACCGCTGGCCATCTGGGACGTTTCCATCCACGCCGGTAGCTTGCGCATGGTGTGCCCGCCCTCACCGGTGAGTCGAATGTTGGGGTGGTCGAGCAGCGTGATGCGGTACTGCGCCTGCGCGTCGAGCCCCGGCATGCGCAGCGGCATCATGAGCGTGTAATCCGGCATGGCCAGTTGGCTGACCATAAACAACCCCTGCGTTTTGTCTTCGCTCACTATACCCTGCGCCAGCGTGCTGGCATCCGGCATATCCACGCGCCACTGGGTACCGTGATGGATGACTTCCCGCCACTGCTTGTGCAGCGCGGCGTAATGGCGATAGCCTTCACGCTCCTGAGCATCGACGGTGAGCGGATCAAGCTCCAGTCCCATGTGGCCAAACAGTGCCGTCAGGCCGCGGAAAGCAATGCTGTGCTGGCGGAAGGTGGCGTGACATTTATGATGACCGATATGCGCGCCCATCACTTCCGGCGGGAAGAAGTAACTCATGCCACGCTGGATGGTATTGCGCTCCAGCGCGTCGTTGTTGTCAGAGGCCCAGAAGCGGTGGCTGCGGGTCAGGACTTCATAATCGATTCGCCCGCCACCCGAGGAGCAGGACTCAAATTCGATGTGCGGGAAACGCTCACCCAGCACGTCTAACAGACGATAAAACTGCCGCGTCTGCGCATCCGCGGCGGCTTTGCCGTGGTGCCCGGGCTGTACCAGTTCGCGGTTCATATCCCACTTAACGTAGTCGATGGCATGTTCGCCCAGCAACCAGCTCATGCGCTCGACCAGATAATCAAAAGCCTGCGGAATATTCAGGTTGAGCACCAGTTGATGACGGCCCGTTGCCTGGGTGTAGCCCGGCAGCGCCAGCACCCAGTCGGGATGGGCACGATACAGATCCGAGTCCGGGTTAATCATCTCCGGCTCAATCCAGATACCAAATTCCATGCCGCGCTTTTTCACATGGTTAATCACCGGCGTCAGCCCGTCCGGGTATTTTTTCTCGTCCAGGTACCAGTCACCCAGCGCCGCGTGGTCATCGTTACGGCCTTTGAACCAGCCGTCGTCGATGATAAAACGCTCCACGCCCAGCGCCGCAGCCTCATCGGCCATGCGCATGATGTACGCCGGGTCATGGCTGAAGTAGATCCCCTCCCAGGTATTGAGATGTACCGGGCGCGGTTTGTTTTCAGGGAAGCGGATAACGTTGTCGCGCAGATACCGGTGGAACGACTGGCTCATGCCGTTCAGACCCCGTGCGGAGTAGCTCGCATACAGGCGTGGTGTCCAGAGCGTTTCCCCCTCTTCAATCGCCATTTCTCCCGGCAGGTAGAGGGCTTCGGCCTGCAGATAGCGGCGTCCGTCGGTTTTGACTTCCGCACGCAGGCGGTGGTTGCCGCTCCAGCCCAGATGCACGCCCCAGACGTCGCCGTGCATTTCGTTAAATGAGGACGTACCGGCGATCAGCGCCGGGAAGTGTTCGTGAGAGGTCCTGCCGCGGCGGTTTTCAATCACAACGCTGTCGTGTTCAAGCTTCACGCGATGCGGCTGGAACTCACGGATCCAGCGTCCGTGGAACGCCATCACGTCCTGCGCGCGTTCAGCGACCGGTAGCGTCACGGCAAAACGATCAACCTGCCACGCCTGCGCCCGCAGGTTAGTTAAACCGTGACGCACCACCAGAACCCCGCTTGCATCCAGTGCCAGCTCGCTGGTCAGACGCAACCCGGCATGTTCATCTTCCGCCGTTAAGGTCAGGGTTTGCCCCTCGTGCTGCACATGGGTGGTTTTAAAGACAGGCGACCCGTCCAGTCCCTGGCGGTGCCCTTCAATACCGGGCGAACCAAACAGACCGTGTCCCAGCTCCGCCATCAGCGTCACCGGGGCGTCAACGTCGAGCCTGCCGTTCGCCACAGGACGAGCCAGACTTACCACATCTTGCGGTGAAAAGTGGTGAAGGTGCGGCCCCCAGTAGAGAATTTCGGCGAACGGGTGCGTGGTTATCACCAGGTCAACCGCCTTACTTTCGAGTCGAAAAATGGAATCGTGCATCAGACCTCTCCTGTCATCGGGATGATCTGAGTGTTGATCCGAAACGTTTCGGATACAAACCAAAACGTTTCGGATCTGTGATCGGCTTTGGAATTTTGCTGTGTTTAGGCCGTCTGGCCCGGGAAGAACTCTGGCTGCCAGAGCACCTGAAGCTGAGCGATATCGTCGCCGTTAATCAACTGACGCACCATGTCAGCGATCTGTTTCCCGACACCCTGGCGGGTGGACTGAATAACCGCCGCCACATCAACATCGACAATGCTGTCCTGCGGTAAGCCGTCGTAAACCACCAGCGAAACGGCGTTTTCACCGCAGAGAAGACCCCGCTGCGCCAGCGCCATGGCCGCGCCGTCGCCGTGAGTGTTGCAGTCGGTAATGATGGCCGTGGGGGGCTGCGGCAGGGAGAGAAGTTCATTCGTCGTGGCGTAACCCACCCGGCGCGAAGGCGGCATAGCGCGCAGCCATTCGCTGGATAACCCGGCTTCGCGTAGCGCATCCAGATAACCCTGGCGGCGCTGGGTGATGAAGGCCTGATTGTTGCTTTCACCCAGCAAGGCGATGCGGCGATGTCCCTTTTCAATCAGCCAGCGGGTGGCATTGTACGTGCCGGCATAGTTGTCAAAATCAAACCACGCATAGGGCTGCGGCAGCTGGCTGCGCCCGAGCGCGAGAAAGGGAAAACCGGCGGCCTGAAGCTGTTCCAGGCGCGGGTCATGATCCAGCGTGTGCGCCACAATCAGCGCATCCACGCGACGACTTTGCACCATACGCATATAGCTGTGCTTATCCGCCAGATCGTCATCGGCAATCAGCAGGAGATCGATTTCATGTCGCGCCAGTTCGTGGCTAATTTCGCCGACCATGTCCATAAAGACGCTGTTATTGAGCGGAACAGGATGCACCGGAAAAACCAGACCCACGGCGTCGATTTTGCCCATCTTCAGGCGACGCGCGAAGGTGTTTGGCCGGTAGCCACGGCGCTGAGCCTCCGCTTCGACGCGGGCGCGCGTCTCGCGGGAGACATCGTCATACCCGTTAAGGGCGCGGCTGACGGTGGTAACAGACAGCCCCAGTTCTTTGGCAATGGCTTTAAGCGACATGATTTTCCGTATCTGCGTTAATTTTGTTCAGCCACCAGAAGCGCGTGCGTATCCGGCTCCAGGGCCTTAAAGATATGCGGCTGGTCAGCGGGATAGCAAATGTAATCCCCCGGGCCAAGCGCTTCCGCCGCGTCGATCAGACCAACCAGCGCTCTACCCTGCGTCACAATAATATGCTCCACTGAGCCTGCCGGATGTGGCTGAGAAATGCGGTCGGCACCCGGCTGGGTGAGTAACAGGTAGATATCACGACGCGCGCCCGGCGGGCACGCCGCCAGCAAAATGGCTTCATAGTTAGCCTGTCCGGCAACCACCTTCGTTCCTTCTCCACGGCGGATCACCTGAGTGGTCGGCTGCTGCGGTTCGAGCAAACGGGCAAAAGGAATGTCCAGCGCCACACAGAGTGACCAGAGCGTCTCCAGGCTGGGATTCCCGTTGCCGGACTCCAGCTGCGACAGCGTGGATTTAGCGATCCCGGCACGGCGCGCGATTTCCGCCAGTGAAAGTCCGGTTCGCAGGCGTTCTCGCACCAGACTTTTAGCGATCACGCTGATTGGCTGCGTCATAAAAACGGCCCCTTTGTTCTATAAATCGAACGAATCGTTCGTCTTGAAAAACGGTTCTGATGCGTTCATTATAATGGAAATACGTTCGATATGGCTAAAATTGTATGAAGCATCATCTCTCAACCCTGAAAGGCGACACGATAAAAGCAATCATCCTGGTGTGTCTCGCGGTAGGCGTCGTCGGGATGTCCTATGGTTCGCTGGCAATGGCCTACGGTTTCCCGGTCTGGGTCCCGTTTTTACTCTCCATTACCGTGCTGGCGGGTGCCTCTGAATTTATGTTTATCGGCATTGTGGCAAGCGGCGGTAACCCTCTGGCGGCGGCGGCTGCCGGATTACTGGTTAATGCACGCCATGTACCGTTTGGGGTGACGGTGCGTGAACTGGTGGGTAAACGTGGCCTGAGTTTTCTGGGTTGCCACATTATGAACGACGAAAGCGTGGTGTTCGGGTTGTCGCAAAAAACGCCCGAACAGCGTAAGACGGCTTACTGGCTATGCGGTTTAGGCGTGGCGATCGTCTGGCCGCTGGGTACATTGCTGGGCACCATGGTTGGCAAACTGTTGCCGGACCTTGAAACCATCGGGCTGGATGCGGTATTCCCGGCGATTTTACTGGCGTTAGTGGTGCCGGCTTTTAAAAATCGCACCACCCTGATCCGCGCCTGCAGCGGTGCTGCATTGTCACTGGCCGCCGTGCCGTTTGCTCCGGTGGGTTTACCGGTTCTGCTCTCTTTACTGGGTCTTGCTGCGAGGAAAAAATAATGGGGAATATGACGGTCTTTATTCTCGGTATCGCCCTTCTTTCTGTGGGAACCTATTTAATGCGTCTCGGCGGGGCAAAACTCGGTAACCGACTGGCGCTGTCAGACCGCTCTCAGGCTCTGCTTTCAGATGCGGCAACGGTTTTGCTGTTTTCCGTCGCGCTGGCGACCACCTTCTATGAAGGTGAGCATTTTGCCGGTATGGCGCGCGTACTGGGCGTGGCGTTTGCAGTGTTTCTGGCATGGCGAAAAATGCCGTTAATTGTGGTGATCGTGGCGGCTGCGGTTGTGACTGCATTGCTGCGTCTGGCGGGTATCCAATAAAAAAAGCGCCCCTGGGGCGCTCTTTCGACGGTGTGGCAGCTTATTTGTTCAGTTCAGCGGTCATGTGTACGCGGTTACCCGTAAACGCCTGGGTAATTTTGTAAGATGACGCGCCCGCTTCCTGAGCCTGTGCAGCAATTTTGGCTTCTGCGCCATCAATGGTAGTGGCGGTTGCGGTCACAGTCTGTGCAGCGAAAGAACCGAAAGATGTAGCCAGAGCGATTACTGCGACAAAAGTTTTGATGCTTTTCATGATATAAACCCTTTCAATTAGTTGTTTGTTTAAGGCACCGTGCCTTGATGAGATAAATAGTAGACCTCATCATGAACAACTAAAAGCGGAAGGATTTGCTATTCTTTTTCAAATTTACTGATTAACTATTAATCGCTGCGGATGGGTATAAATCGTCGCCCTTCCCGGCTTACAGAACCCCACCAGCGTCAGGTTACAGCGCTCCGCCACTTCTACCGCCAGCGTGGTCGCGGCCGATACGGCAAAAAGGATTTCAACGCCGCACATCGCCGACTTTTGCACCATCTCGTAGCTGGCGCGGCTGGAGACCAGTGCCGCCCCCTGCTGCCAGAGGTCGCTTTCGCGCGCCCGGCGGCCCATCAGTTTATCCAGCGCCACATGGCGGCCGACATCCTCATGTCCGCCGGCAATATCGCCCGATGGCAGAACCCATGCCGCCGCATGCGTGCATCCGCTCAACTGGCCGACAGGTTGCACGTCATTCAGATGTTCAAGGGCATGGTCGAGATGGGCCAGATTGAAGGTCTGGGTAAACGGCAGAGGTGCGACAGGCTTACCGATATCATTGAGCTGCTCTACCCCGCAAACCCCGCATCCGGTACGCCCGGCCAGCGCGCGTCGCCGCTCTTTGAGCCCCATAAAGCGGCGGCTTGAGAGTTCGATTTGCACTTCAAGGCCGTTACAGGCCTTCACCACATCCATGCCGTAAATCTCTTGCGGGTGCTCAATGATGCCTTCCGAGAGGGAAAAGCCAATCGCGAACAGCTCCAGATCTTTCGGCGAGGCCATCATCACCACATGGGAAATACCGTTGTAAACCAGAGCAACGGGCACTTCCTCCGCCAGAAAATCAGGCGTGGTGTGGGTAATGTGGGGCGGTCTGTGTACCGACAGTTCCACGATACCGGCAGGCAGTGGCGACGAGTGGGTAACACGGTTTTGTTTAGACACAGCGGTATTCCTGAACAACCACGGAGGTGAGCCTGCTATTGCATCATAAACCGCAGGCCATACGCATAGTATGGATCAACTTTTCAGCACCCATTCTCATCAAGTTTACCTACTCATTTGGGAGAGGCGCAACCGAGGCGGTGATACAGCCCTTTAACATGCTGGGGCAATAATGTGACTCGTGTCACACTTTATAATCAACACAGTGATAATACGTTCACTTTGTATTAACGCCATTGGAACAGGCGTACCGACATTGTGGTATTCTGATGATATCCCTCGTAGAACTGAGGGATTAACGCAAATTTTTCTCCTTTGCGGTCACCGTTCAACCGCGAAGTCAAAACTACATATGTAAGCAATGTCGAAACAAGGAGTGACCCATGCAGGTCAGCAGAAGGCAGTTCTTTAAGATCTGCGCTGGCGGTATGGCAGGCACCACGGCGGCGGCACTGGGTTTTGCACCCGGTGTAGCGCTGGCGGAGACGCGGCAATATAAACTGCTGCGCACCCGTGAAACCCGTAATACCTGTACGTACTGCTCTGTCGGTTGCGGGCTGTTGATGTATAGCCTCGGCGACGGTGCTAAAAACGCCAAAGCGTCTATCTTCCATATCGAAGGTGACCCGGACCATCCGGTCAACCGCGGCGCGCTGTGCCCGAAAGGTGCCGGCCTGGTTGACTTTATCCACTCCGAAAGCCGCCTCAAATTCCCTGAATATCGTGCGCCAGGTTCCGATAAATGGCAGCAAATCAGCTGGGAAGACGCATTTGACCGCATCGCTAAACTGATTAAAGAAGACCGCGATGCCAACTTTATTGCGAAGAACGCTGAAGGCGTCACCGTCAACCGCTGGCTCTCCACCGGGATGCTGTGTGCGTCTGCTTCCAGTAACGAAACCGGCTATTTAACCCAGAAATTTACGCGTGCACTCGGTATGCTCGCGGTCGACAACCAGGCGCGTGTCTGACACGGACCAACGGTAGCAAGTCTTGCTCCAACATTTGGTCGCGGTGCGATGACCAACCACTGGGTCGACATCAAGAACGCCAACCTTATTGTGGTGATGGGCGGTAACGCCGCTGAAGCGCACCCTGTCGGGTTCCGCTGGGCGATGGAAGCCAAAATCCACAACGGTGCGAAACTGATTGTGATCGATCCCCGCTTTACGCGTACTGCGTCAGTGGCGGATTTCTACACCCCTATTCGTTCAGGTACTGACATCACTTTCCTGTCAGGCGTATTGCTGTACCTGATGACCAACGAAAAATATAACCGCGAATACACCGAAGCCTATACCAACGCCAGCCTGATCGTGCGTGAGGATTACCACTTCGAAGATGGACTGTTCAGCGGTTATGACGCCGAAAAACGCAAATACGACAAGACCAGCTGGAACTATGAGCTGGATGAGAAAGGCTTTGCGAAGCGTGATACGACGCTGCAGCATCCGCGCTGCGTGTGGAACCTGCTGAAAGAGCACGTCTCCCGCTACACGCCGGACGTTGTTGAAAACATCTGTGGTACGCCGAAGGAAGACTTCCTGAAGGTGTGCGAGCTTATCGCCGAAACCAGCGCGAAAGACAAAACGGCGTCGTTCCTCTACGCGCTCGGCTGGACCCAACACTCTGTCGGCGCGCAGAACATCCGTACCATGGCGATGGTTCAGCTGCTGCTCGGCAACATGGGGATGGCTGGCGGCGGCGTGAACGCCCTGCGTGGTCACTCCAACATTCAGGGTCTGACCGACCTTGGTCTGCTGTCTCAAAGCCTGCCAGGTTACATGAACCTGCCAAGTGAAAAACAGACCGACCTGCAGACCTACCTCACAGCCAGCACGCCTAAACCGCTGCTCGAAGGTCAGGTGAACTACTGGGGCAACTATCCGAAGTTCTTCGTCTCGATGATGAAAGCCTTCTTCGGTGACAAAGCGACAGCGGAAAACAGCTGGGGATTTGACTGGCTGCCGAAGTGGGACAAAGGTTACGACGTTCTGCAGTACTTCGAGATGATGCATCAGGGCAAGGTGAATGGCTATCTGTGCCAGGGCTTTAACCCGGTCGCCTCATTCCCGAACAAGAACAAGGTGGTTGAATCGCTGTCGAAACTGAAATTCCTGGTGACGATTGACCCACTCAACACCGAGACGTCGACCTTCTGGCAGAACCACGGTGAGTCGAATGATGTTGACCCATCGAAGATTCAGACTGAAGTGTTCCGTCTGCCTTCTACCTGCTTCGCGGAAGAGAACGGTTCCATCGTGAACTCCGGCCGCTGGCTGCAGTGGCACTGGAAAGGTGCGGATGCCCCTGGCATCGCCATGAACGACGGCGAGATCCTGGCCGGTATCTTCTTACGCCTGCGTAAGATGTATGCGGCAGAAGGCGGTGCGAACCCGGAACCGGTGCTGAACATGACCTGGAACTACTCGACGCCGGAAAACCCAGCGCCGGAAGAAGTGGCGATGGAGAGCAACGGTAAAGCGCTGGCAGATGTTATCGACCCGGCCACCGGGACGGTGCTGGCGAAGAAAGGCGATCAGCTCAGTACCTTCGCGCACCTGCGTGATGACGGCACGACCGCCAGTGGCTGCTGGATCTTTGCCGGTAGCTGGACGCCGAAAGGTAACCAGATGGCCAACCGCGATAATGCTGACCCGTCAGGCCTCGGCAATACGCTGGGCTGGGCCTGGGCATGGCCGCTGAACCGCCGCATTCTCTACAACCGTGCTTCCGCTGACCCGCAGGGTAATCCGTGGGATCCGAAGCGTCAGTTGCTGAAATGGGACGGCGCGAAATGGGGCGGTGTGGATATTCCGGACTACAGTACTGCCCCTCCAGGCAGCGATGTCGGGCCGTTTATCATGCAGCCTGAAGGGATGGGACGCCTGTTTGCTATCGATAAGATGGCGGAAGGGCCATTCCCGGAACACTACGAGCCGTTTGAGACGCCGCTGGGCACCAACCCGCTGCACCCGAACGTGGTCTCTAACCCGGCAGCCCGCATCTTTAAGGGCGATTTCGACGCGCTGGGTAAAAAAGACAAGTTCCCGTATGTGGGCACCACTTACCGTCTGACCGAACACTTCCACTACTGGACCAAGCACGCGCTGCTTAACGCTATCGCGCAGCCGGAACAGTTTGTGGAGATCGGCGAGAAGCTGGCGAACAAGCTCGGCATTGCCCATGGCGATACCGTGAAGGTCTCTTCTAACCGTGGCTACATCAAGGCCAAGGCGGTGGTGACCAAGCGTATTCGCACGCTGAACGTTCACGGTCAGCAGGTGGATACCATCGGTATTCCGATTCACTGGGGTTATGAGGGCGTGGCGAAGAAAGGGTTCATTGCGAACACCCTGACGCCGTTCGTCGGTGATGCGAACACGCAGACGCCGGAGTTTAAGGCCTTCCTCGTGAACGTGGAAAAGGTGTAACGGAGACGACTTATGGCTTATCAATCTCAAGACATTATCCGTCGTTCCGCGACTAACGGTTTCACGCCCGCGCCTCAGGCGCGGGACCACCAGCAGGAAGTGGCGAAGCTTATCGACGTGACCACCTGTATCGGCTGTAAAGCCTGCCAGGTGGCCTGTTCTGAGTGGAACGACCTCCGTGATGAAGTGGGTCACAACGTCGGGGTGTACGACAACCCAGCTGACCTGACCGCCAAGTCCTGGACGGTGATGCGTTTCTCGGAAGTGGAACAGAACGACAAACTGGAATGGCTTATCCGCAAAGACGGCTGTATGCACTGTGCGGATCCGGGCTGCCTGAAGGCATGTCCGTCAGAAGGGGCTATCATTCAGTATGCTAACGGTATCGTCGACTTCCAGTCCGAGCAGTGCATTGGCTGCGGCTACTGCATAGCGGGCTGCCCGTTCGATGTCCCTCGCATGAACCCGGAAGACAACCGCGTCTACAAATGCACGCTGTGCGTAGACCGCGTAAACGTCGGCCAGGAGCCTGCGTGCGTGAAAACCTGTCCGACGGGCGCTATCCACTTTGGTTCCAAAGAGGATATGAAAACGCTGGCGGCTGAACGCGTGGGCGAACTGAAAACCCGTGGCTACGACAACGCAGGCCTGTACGATCCGGCCGGCGTGGGCGGCACGCACGTGATGTATGTGCTGCACCACGCAGACAAGCCGAATCTGTATCACGGCCTGCCGGAGAATCCGGAAATCAGCGCGACCGTGAAGTTCTGGAAAGGCATCTGGAAACCGCTGGCAGCGGTGGGTTTTGCTGCCACCTTCGCAGCAAGCATCTTCCACTATGTCGGTGTTGGTCCGAACCGCGCGGAAGAGGAAGACGACAACCTGCATGAAGAGAAAGACGAGGTGCGCAAATGAAAAAACGTGACACCATCGTGCGCTATACCGCGCCGGAACGCATTAACCACTGGGTCACCGCCTTCTGCTTCATGCTGGCGGCGATAAGCGGGCTGGGGTTCTTCTTCCCCTCCTTCAACTGGCTGATGCAGATCATGGGGACACCACAGCTGGCGCGTATACTGCACCCGTTTGTTGGCGTCATCATGTTCGCGTCGTTCATCATCATGTTTTTCCGATACTGGCACCATAACCTAATCAATCGGGATGATATCTTTTGGGCGAAGAATATTCGTAAGATCGTCGTCAACGAGGAAGTGGGTGATACCGGGCGTTATAACTTCGGCCAGAAGTGCGTATTCTGGGCGGCGATTATCTTCCTGGTCCTGTTGCTGGTAAGCGGCGTGATCATCTGGCGTCCGTATTTTGCGCCTGCTTTCTCAATCCCGGTGATCCGATTCGCGCTGATGCTGCATTCATTTGCCGCAGTGGCGTTAATTGTGGTTATCATGGTGCATATTTACGCCGCCCTTTGGGTGAAAGGCACCATTACCGCGATGGTGGAAGGCTGGGTAACCAGTACGTGGGCGAAGAAACATCACCCGCGCTGGTACCGAGAGGTCCGCCAGAAACAGGAAAAGTAATCTGAATGAGTATTCGCATAATCCCGCAAGATGAGCTGGGTTCGAGCGAGAAACGCACGGCGGATTATATTCCGCCGTTGTTATTCCCCAGACTCAAGAACCTCTATAACCGCCGCGCAGAGCGTCTGCGCGAGCTGGCAGAGAACAACCCACTGGGCGATTTTCTGCGTTTTGCCGCGCTGGTTGCCCATGCGCAGGAAGTGGTGCTGTACGACCACCCGCTGCAAATTGACCTGACCGCGCGCATCAAAGAGGCCAGCGAGCAGGGTAAGCCTCCGCTGGATATTCACGTTCTGCCGCGCGATAAGCACTGGCATACGCTGCTGCACTCCCTGATTGCCGAGCTGAAACCCGAGATGAGCGGTACCGCGCTGGCGGTCATTGAGAATCTGGAAAAAGCCTCCGATCAGGAGCTGGAAGAGATGGCGAGCGCGCTGTTTGCGTCCGATTTCTCCCTGGTCAGCAGCGACAAAGCGCCGTTCATCTGGGCGGCGTTGTCGCTTTACTGGGCGCAAATGGCCAGCCTGATCCCGGGTAAAGCCCGCGCCGAATACGGCGAAGCGCGTCAATTCTGCCCGGTATGCGGCTCAATGCCGGTGTCCAGCATGGTGCAGATCGGTACCACTCAGGGGCTGCGTTATCTGCACTGCAACCTGTGTGAAACCGAGTGGCACGTGGTGCGCATTAAATGCAGCAACTGCGAGCAGACGCGCGATCTCAACTACTGGTCGCTGGAAAATGAAGACGCGGCGGTCAAAGCTGAAAGCTGCGGCGACTGCGGTACCTACCTGAAGATCCTTTATCAGGAAAAAGACCCGAAAGTCGAAGCCGTCGCCGACGATCTCGCCTCGCTGATTCTGGACGCCAAAATGGAGCAAGAGGGCTTTGCCCGCAGCTCTATTAACCCGTTCCTGTTCCCGGGTGAAGGGGAGTAATCCCCACTCACAGTGCCGGGCAACGTTGGTTTGCCCGGCCTGTATCTGGTTGACTGAAACATCCTCGCCTTCCTCTCGCATATCTTCCAGCATCACTGTGCAGGCAAACTACACGTGCGTTATTCAGGACTAAAGCCAAATTTAACATTCATGTTTACTTTTGCGAGCCGCTTTCCAGAATCGTTTTCAGCCTCGTTTTCCCTGTTTCACTCGACAACAAACTGAGTTATAACACTGTATATTCATACAGATTAAAGGGACCCACATGGCACTCGAAAAAGGGATTGATACGCTGGTTCAGGCGTTCATCGCAGCAGGACGCCCTTCTGCGCGTAGCCAAAGTATTGATGACCGGAGAGCAGGCTATATTGCCAGCACGGCGCTTGCCGGTGAGACAGAAACGCGCGTTGACGTAGAAACGCTGAACCTCGAAGGCATCACATATCGCGTCTTCTCTCCGCCAGATGCTGCTGAAAAGCTGCCGACCGTTATCTACTACCACGGAGGATGCTTTATCAGCGGCGGCTTCGATACTCACGATAATCAACTGCGCCAGTTAGCGTTTTATGGCAACTGCCGCGTCATTGCGATCCAGTACAGACTTGCTCCTGAACATACCTACCCTGCCGCCCATGATGATGCAGAAAGAGGCGCACATCTGGTCTGGCAATACGCGGATATGTTTGGCGTGGATAAAAACCGTATCACCCTGTGCGGGGACAGCGCGGGAGGCCATCTGGCACTGGTGACGGCCCTGCGGCTCACGTCTTCCAGACTCTGGCGGCCTGCGCAGCTCATTCTTATCTACCCGATGCTGGATGCCACGGCCTATTTTGAAAGTTATACCCGTAACGGCGCGGATTACGTCATCACCCGCGATACGCTGCTGAGCGGATATGAGCTCTATCTGGCCAACACGGAACGCCAGCATCCTGAAGCGAGCCCGCTCTGGCGAAAGGATTTTAGCGGCCTACCTCCCGTGCACATCATTACTGCCGAGTTTGATCCGCTTTGCGACGAAGGTGAGGCGCTATATCAGCGCCTGACTGAGCAAGGCGTCACGTGTACGGCTCAGCGGTGGCTGGGGGTTATCCATGGATTTTTCCAGCTTGGTGGGGTCAGCCCGTCTGCGCGCGATCTTCTGAGGGATATTGCCAGACGGATCGGCGCGGGGAATTAACCCGGCAATCATGCCGGGACGACGGAACCTACTCTTCTTCGTTTCCACCCTCTTCAAACGCGCCAAACGGCTTCGCAGGAAGTACGATGTAGGTACCTTCAAAGACAGCACCCGGCGTTTCATCGCCGAACAGCTCAACGCGCATCTGTACGCGCGCTTTACGCCCGCGCGCCAGGCGGTCGAGATCGCCCCCAAGTGCGCCAAGATCGGCAACGGCGCTCGGCTTACCACTGATCGGCGCGCTGTAACGAATATGGGCATCGGCCAGAATAATGGTGCCGCCAAGATGGCGTTCGCGGAGCATCAGCCAGATTAGCCCCCAGCCGGTCAGCGTGGCGAGCGAAAACAGGCTGCCGGCAAACAGGGTGTGATGGGGGTTCTGATTGCCGATTTCCGGCATGGTGGTAATGAATTTTTGCCCGGTGTACTGCTGAATACGCACGCCCATTTTTTCACTCAGGGGGATGTGCTGATACCAGGCCTGCTGGAGCTGCCCACACCAGTCGGCGCGATGGAGAATATCATCCAGCGTAGCGATGGGTTTGATCATCAAAAAGTGACGAATCGGCGTGGTTTGCGGGGCGGTGATTTCCCCCTGGTTAACAAAACCGAGTTTGGCGAAGAATTCGACGGCGTCTTCGCGGGCGCTACAGGTGACGCGCTTAACCCCTTCCTGACGGGCGACGGACTCAAGGGTCATCGCCATCAAGGTGCCGAGGCCTTTATCCTGCACGGAAGGATGAACCGCCATAAAGCGGATTGAAGCTTCGTTATCGGCATTGATGTACAAACGCCCGACGGCGACGAGGTTACCCTCTTCGTCCATCACCATCTGGTGATGGGCCATCGCATCCCAGGCGTCGCGCTCAGACCCTTTTGGCTGATGTAATGGCTTGCGTAACATTTCCCAGCGGAACTGGTAATAGGCTTCTAACTCTTCTTCCGTTTGCGGTACTCGAAGGTGATACATAGCTGTACTCTCTCTTGTTACCCGCGGCCACGCCGCCAGTTGGCTCATACCTGGAGCCAGAATGTGACGGGGCCATCGTTCACCAGCGATACCTGCATATCTGCAGCGAATCGTCCGGTTTGCGTATTCATGTCCTGTTGACGACAACGCGCCACAAAGTACTCGTAAAGGGCTTCTGCACGATCCGGTGCGGCACCTTTAGAGAAACCCGGGCGCATGCCGCGCTCGGTATCGGCCGCCAGTGTAAACTGGGAGACCACCAGCACGCTGCCACCCGCCTGCTGAACGTTCAGGTTCATCTTACCTTCCGCATCGCTGAAAATGCGGTAGCCCAGCACGCGCTCGCACAAGCGGTTGGCTTTCTGTTCGTCATCATCCTTTTCGACACCCAACAACACTAAAAGTCCTGGGCCAATTTCACCCGTCACCTCTCCCTCCACGGTGACGCTGGCACGGGTTACGCGCTGTATCAATGCAATCATGGTTGGTCTGCTTCTTGTTGTTTTTCAGCTTCTGCTGCTTTTTTAAGTTCGCGGTATACGCCGAGAGTGACAGTTATTTCGGCACCAAGCAAGACGATACACCAGGTCCAGTAGACCCAGACAAATAAAATGGGGATCACCGCCAGCACGCCGTAAATCAGCTGATAAGACGGGAACATGGTGATGTAAAGGGCAAACCCTTTTTTGCCCAGTTCAAAGAGCAATGCCGCGACCAGCGCGCCCACGACCGCATCGCGGTTAGGCACGCGCGTGGTCGGTACCACGCTGTACAGCAGCCAGAAAGAGAGCCACGATAAAATCAGCGGGAAGATACGCAACAGGTTATCGATAACGCCGTTGAGATCGCTGGCCCAGCGCAGCGAAAGCAGATACGAACTGATAGCCAGACTCGCACCGGCCAGCAAGGGCCCCAGCGTTAAGATCATCCAGTACACCGCAAAGGAATAAACCTTGGGCCGCGCCTTTTTACTCCGCCAGATGGCATTCAGCGCGTTATCTATGGCGTACATCAATAACAGCGCCGTGACGATCAGGCCACACGCCCCAACCGCCGTCATTTTGCTGGAGTTAGCGACAAACTGTTCAATGTAGTTCTGTATGACGTCCCCGGTGGCGGGAATAAAATTCGCAAAGACAAAGTGGCGAAGCTGCAGGCTGACATCTGCAAACATTGGAAAAGCGGAAAATAGCGCAAAAATGACGGCCACCAGCGGCACAAGCGAGAGCAGTGACACGTAGGCGAGGTTACCCGCCAGCGTGGTCATGTTGTCCTCATCAATGCGATGCCAGAGCAGTTTCAGCCACGCCCTGAGCGGACGAGTATGATGCGTGGCTTTTTGATGAACGGTTTTTAGCATAACTGCTTCGCAAAATAGTTTGGTATCGTCTCCTTTCCGGTCACCAGAATTGACGTGATACCCAACTGGTTAGCTCCCTCTATATTATCGGCATTGTCGTCGAAAAAGACCGCATCGGCCGCGGTGAATCCTTCCGCCTGCAGAACCGCCTGATAGATACGCGCTTCGGGTTTACGCATCCCCATCTCCTGGGAGAGGTAGATTTTATCGGCCGCCGCCTGCACCTCAGGATACTCGTCAGGCCAGAACGTGGTATGCAGACGGTTAGTATTCGACAGCACCACAACCCGATGCCCCTGCTCGCGGAGTTTATGCATAATGGCGA
Source organism: Enterobacter sp. SORGH_AS_0287 (assembly GCF_031453695.1). Taxonomy (NCBI): domain Bacteria; kingdom Pseudomonadati; phylum Pseudomonadota; class Gammaproteobacteria; order Enterobacterales; family Enterobacteriaceae; genus Enterobacter; species Enterobacter sp. SORGH_AS_0287. Next base: position 3,628,243 of record NZ_JAVIZW010000001.1, on the reverse strand, counting down.
TCACGTCAGGGCGGATCGCGACGAACACTGCCTGCCAGCCATGGGAAAACTGCTCGTAACTTAACGGCACATCCATTTCATGACACAGACGTTCAGCAAATTCTTCATCGCTAATTTCGCCGCGCTCGTGCTGATGGAAGGTCTCGCCCATGGCGAAACTCTGCTTTAACGTCGCCAGCGGGACACGGCTAAAGTCGCTCCATGCGCCCAGCACCCGATTAAAATCGATATCGACGATTACATTTCCTAAGTCAAAGATATAAAGCATTTTTTATCTCCTGCTCGCCGTGGAAAAGTAACTGTAGCGGGAAAGATAAGGTTTGGCTATGCGCCAGATTCAGCTTACAGAAAGGAAAGGCCCGAGCCTGAATATCGGGCCATTAAGAAGGGTTAGCCTGCCTGCTGTTCGTCGCCTGAATTCACCTCAACGACTTCAACCTTGCTGGATTTGAGATGATTTTGCAGCGCAGATCCCGGTAGCTCATCGGTGAAGAGCGCGGTTGCCTGCGACACGTTACCAATTTCAACGGCAGCAGAGGCGTGGTATTTCGTATGATCGGCCGCCAGTAAAATATGTCGCGCGTGGGCCATCATGGTTTTCACCACGCTGGCTTCATTAACGTCAAACTCCATCATCGCACCGTCGTGTTCAATTGCTCCGACACTGGTCACCAGGTAATCGGCACGGAAGCCTGACACGAACGCCGTCGCCGCAGGCCCGATAATGCCTCCGTTATGCGGACGCAGCGTACCGCCTGGCACCATCACTTCAAAGCGCGGGTTCTTATACAGGATATGCGCCACCCGCAGGCTGTTGGTGATGATGCGCAGATGATTATGGTTGAGCAGCGCCCGGGCAACGTGCTCTACCGTCGTCCCGATAGTAATGAAGATGGTTGAACCATCGGGAATGTAGTCGGCAATCGCTTCGGCAATGGCCCGCTTCTCTTCGGTCAAGGAGACTTCACGTTGCTCAAACGCGGTGTTCACCACGCTGGATGCCCTGCCCGCGCCGCCATGATGACGCGTGATCAGCCCCTGCTCACTCAGCTTGCGGATATCCCGGCGCACGGTTTGCGTTGAGACGTCCAGCAGTTGCGCCAGTTCATCAATGTTCATATAGCCGCGGTCAGCAATCAACGTAAGCAGTTGATCGTGCCGCGGGTTGCCGGTCAGTTCGGTAAGGCTCATGGGCTGTCCTCTGAAAACCATCACGCCCCGCATTTTATACAAAAAGTGACAAAAAAGAGCGGGTTTGATCACAGTCAGGTATACCCGCCCGTCCGCCGGGCCGGGTACATTTCAGTGCCGCAACCGCGCTCGCGAAACGTACCGCGTCTGGTGACGCCCCCTGCTGCGCCAGACTCACCGCCAGCGCGCCGTGAAAGACATCCCCTGCACCTGTGGTATCCACCACGTCGACCGCAAATCCCGGCTGATGACGCAGCGCGCCCTGCTCCAGCCAGTAACACCCTTCACGCCCTTGCGTGACGTAGACATGTCCATTTGTGAGCGTTTGTGCTTTTCTCAGTGCGTTTTCCGTATCGTCCAGCTGGCTTAAACGCCGCAAACCCGGCGTGGAGAAGGCCGCGTGATCGCTTAAGGCGACCAGTTCAGCAATGTCCTGCGGGGTGACATCGGCATCAAGCAGCGTGCTGACGCCCTGCTGGCGGGCAAGGGTGAACGCCTGTTTAGCCCCTTCGTGCCAGCGCACGTCGGCTAATACGATATCCCATTGCGAAAAATCGATATCCTGCAACCATGCCGCTGTAGTCGGGAGATCGGGGCTGGGGTAGTTAGCAATAACACGCTCCCCGTGGCCATCCACCAGCACGGCCGATTGCGATGAACGGGCTCCTTTCACCATCCGCGTATAGCGCGTGTTTACCCCCAGGGACTCCAGCTCCGCGAGCAGTCTTCTGCCGGTATCGTCATCACCCACCCGGCCAATAAAGTCCACCTCAGCCCCCAGTTTCGCTGCCGCCACCGCCGCAGTCGCCGCAGGACCGCCGCCCACCTCCGTATAGTCTTTTGCGACATATTTGCCACCTTCTTTCGGTAAATCATCGAGATACCAGATGCGATCCAGCACGGTAATGCCGACACAAACGATGCGAGTCATGGTGATTCCTTCTGCGTTTTCTGATGCTCTCATTTTAATTTCACGAAATGTTTAAAAAGTGACCCCTGTCAATTTTTTGACTATAAATTACAAATACGATCAAAAACAGACAACACAAACGCTCAATAATTGACACGATGTGACAGGAGAGAAGCATGTCAGCAATTGCCTTTATCGGGTTAGGACAGATGGGTGCGCCCATGGCAACGAATCTGCTTAAACAGGGCCACCAGCTTCACGTTTTTGATGTAAACCCGCAGGCGATACAGGCTCTGGTGGCGCGTGGAGCCCGGGCTGCAGCCACGCCTGCACAGGCAGTAAAGGAGGCCGAATTTGTCATCACCATGCTGCCAAACGGAGACCTGGTTCGCACAGTCTTGTTTGGTGAGCAGGGCGTCTGCGAAGGGTTATCCCGCGAAGCGCTGGTCATTGATATGTCCACCATTCACCCGCTACAGACCGATGCCCTGATCCGCGACATGGCTGAACGTGGTTTCAGCATGATGGATGTGCCTGTCGGACGCACATCGGACCATGCCGTCGCCGGAACATTACTCCTTCTGGCTGGCGGCAGCGCGCAGCAGGTTGAACGAGCCACGCCGGTGTTGATGGCGATGGGCAATGAACTGATAAACGCAGGTGGGCCAGGCATGGGCATCCGCGTGAAGCTTATTAACAACTACATGAGCATTGCCCTGAACGCGCTGTCCGCTGAAGCCGCCGTGCTGTGTGAAGCCCTCGGCCTCTCTTTCGATGTGGCGCTCAGCGTTATGAGCGGTACGCCAGCAGGCAAAGGCCACTTCACCACTTCATGGCCTAACAAGGTGCTCAAAGGCGATCTTACACCGGCCTTTATGATCGACCTCGCGCATAAAGATCTGGGGATCGCGCTGGACGTGGCAAACCAGCTCCACGTCCCGATGCCGCTGGGCGCCGCCTCCCGTGAAGTCTACAACCAGGCGCGGGCCGCCGGACGCGGGCGCGAAGACTGGACAGCCATTCTTGAACAGGTTCGCGCATCCGCCGGGCTGAAAAAAACACACTGATACGAAAGGACTGAGGAATGACGATGTACACCCTGAAAGATATCACCCGACCTTCCGGCGGTTTTGCGATGCTGGCCGTTGACCAGCGCGAAGCGATGCGCCTGATGTTTGCTGCGGCTGGCGCACCGGTGCCGGTCACCGATCGGCATCTCACCGACTTTAAGGTCAACGCGGCCAAGATTCTGTCGCCGTATGCCTCCGCCATTCTTGTCGATCAGCAGTTTTGCTACCAGCAGATCGTAGAGCAACAGGCCGTTGCCAAAAACTGCGCGATGATTGTGGCAGCAGACGAATTTATTCCGGGGAACGGGATCCCCGTTGACAGCGTCGTCATCGATAAAAACGTTGATGCCCAGGCGGTCAGGCGCGATGGCGGTAAAGCGCTGAAGCTACTGGTGCTGTGGCGTAGCGACGAAGATCCGCAGCAGCGTCTGGAGATGGTGAAGGCGTTCAATCAGCTGTGCCATAACAATGGACTGCTCAGCATTATTGAGCCGGTAGTCCGCCCGCCGCGTCGCGGCGCGACGTTTAATCGTGAACAGGCCATTATCGACGCGGCAAAAGAGCTGGGAGACAGCGGAGCTGACCTTTACAAAGTGGAGATGCCCCTGTTCGGCAAAGGCTCTCAGCAGGAATTGCTGACTGCCTCGCAAAAACTGAACGAGAACATCGCCATGCCGTGGGTGATCCTCTCATCCGGCGTGGACGATAAGTTGTTCCCAAGGGCGGTGAGTGTTGCGATGCAGGCGGGCGCATCCGGCTTTTTAGCCGGCCGCGCCGTCTGGTCATCAGTGATTGGCCTGCCGGACACGGAACTGATGCTCCGTGATATTTCTGTGCCGAAACTGCAGCGTTTGGGTGAGATCGTCGACGAAATGATGGCTCGCCGTTAAGAAAGGACCCGAACATGAAATGGTTTAACACCCTAAGCCATAACCGCTGGCTTGAACAAGAGACTGACCGCATTCTTGATTTCGGTAAAAACGCCGCCGTGCCGACCGGTTTTGGCTGGCTGGGCAATAACGGTCAGGTGCGCAGCGATATGGGCACGCATCTGTGGATCACAGCCCGTATGCTGCACGTTTATGCCGTGGCGGCAAACATGGGGCGTCCCGGCGCATATGCCCTGGTGGAGCATGGCATCAACGCCCTGAATGGTCCGCTGCGTGACCCGCAATATGGCGGCTGGTACGCCTGTATTAACGATGAAGGCGTTATGGATGCCTCCAAGCAGGGCTATCAGCACTTCTTTGTTTTGCTGGGCGCGGCCAGCGCCGTCACCACGGGCCATCCACAGGCTCGCAAGTTACTGGACGATGCCATCGAGGTGATTGAGCGTTATTTCTGGAGCGAACAGGAACAGATGTGCCTGGAATCCTGGGATGAGGCCTTCAGCAAAACCGAAGAGTACCGTGGCGGCAACGCCAATATGCACGCTGTCGAAGCCTTCCTGATTGTGTATGACGTGACGCATGACCGTAAATGGCTCGACCGCGCCCTGCGCATTGCTTCGGTGATCATTCACGACGTGGCACGCAAGGGCGAGTACCGGGTTAATGAGCATTTCGATACGCAATGGAACCCCATCCGCGATTACAACATTGATAACCCCGCTCACCGTTTTCGCGCCTACGGCGGTACGCCAGGCCACTGGATCGAGTGGGGCCGCCTGATGCTGCACCTGCGCGCTGCGCTGGAAGCGCGTTTTGAAACACCCCCCGCATGGCTGCTGGAAGATGCAAAAGGCTTGTTCCACGCCACAATCCGCGACGCCTGGGCACCCGATGGTGCCGACGGTTTTGTCTATTCCGTTGGCTGGGATGGTAAACCCATCGTTCGCGAGCGCGTGCGCTGGCCGATTGTCGAAGCGATGGGAACGGCCTATGCGCTCTATACCGTCACCGGCGAGGCGCAGTACGAAGCCTGGTATCAGAAATGGTGGGATTACTGCATCAAATACCTGATCGACTACGAGAACGGTTCATGGTGGCAGGAGCTGGATATCCATAACGAAGTGACCACCAAAGTCTGGGACGGCAAGCAGGATATTTATCATCTGCTGCATTGCCTGGTGATCCCTCGCTTACCGCTGGCGCCAGGGTTAGCCCCGGCCGTTGCCGCCGGATTACTGGATAGCCAGGCCAAATAATAAAAACGGAGATCTTATGCGTACCCTACACAATATTATTCTTAAAAGCAGTGAACATGGTTTCACCCTGAGCTGGCAGGATCGTCTGATTCTGTCCCACACCGCCGACACCCCGTGCCTGTGGATCGGCGCAGGTGAAGCCGATATCGAGATGTTTCGCGGCAACTTCAGCATCAAAGACAAACTCAACGAAAAAATTGCCCTGACCGAGGCCACCGTCGCGCCGCAAAATGCGGGCTGGGCGATTCGCTTTACCCGGGGTGACGCCGTCAGCGCCACGCTACTGGTGGGTGTGGATGCCGAAGGACGCCTGGAGCTGAAACTCAAAAATGATGCCACCTGCCATAACCGCATCTGGCTGCGGCTGGCGGCCCAGCCCGAGGATCATATCTATGGTTGCGGAGAGCAGTTCTCCTACTTCGACCTGCGCGGCAAGCCGTTCCCGTTGTGGACCAGCGAGCAGGGCGTGGGCCGTAATAAGCACACCTACGTCACCTGGCAGGCAGACTGCAAAGAGAACGCGGGCGGCGATTACTACTGGACCTTCTTCCCGCAACCCACCTTTGTGAGTACCCAGAAGTACTACTGCCACGTGGATAACAGCTGTTATATGAATTTCGACTTCAGCGCGCCGGCGTTCCATGAGCTGGCCTTCTGGGAAGATAACGCCACGCTGCGCTTCGAATGTGCGCAAACGTATGTCGATCTGCTGGAAAAACTGACCGGGTTACTGGGCCGCCAGCCCGAACTGCCGGACTGGGTTTACGACGGGGTAACGCTGGGCGTTCAGGGCGGCACCGACGTGTGCCAGCAAAAGCTCGACACCATGCGCAACGGCGGTGTGAAGGTGAACGGTATCTGGGCGCAGGACTGGTCCGGCATCCGGATGACCTCCTTTGGCAAACGCGTGATGTGGAACTGGAAGTGGAACAGCGACCTGTATCCGCAGCTGGATACACGTATCCCGCAGTGGAAGCAGGAGGGCGTGCAGTTCCTCTCCTATATCAACCCTTACGTGGCCAGCGACAGAGACCTCTGTGAAGAGGCGGCGAAACGCGGTTATCTGACCAAAAACGCCGACGGGCAGGACTATCACGTCGAGTTCGGCGAGTTCTACGCGGGCGTTATCGACCTGACGAATCCGGAAGCCTACGACTGGTACAAAGAGGTCATCAAAAAGAACCTGATAGCGCTGGGCTGTGGCGGCTGGATGGCTGATTTTGGTGAATATTTGCCGACTGATACCTTCCTGCACAATGGCGTGAGCGCGGAAATCATGCACAACGCCTGGCCTGCGCTATGGGCGAAATGTAACTACGAGGCGCTGGAAGAGACCGGCAAGCTCGGCGAGATCCTGTTCTTTATGCGCGCGGGTTATACCGGCAGCCAGAAACACTCGGTGATGATGTGGGCCGGCGATCAGAACGTCGACTGGAGCCTGGACGACGGTCTGGCGTCAGTGGTTCCTGCGGCACTCTCACTGGCAATGACCGGGCACGGGCTGCATCACAGCGACATCGGCGGTTATACCACGCTGTTTGAGATGAAACGCAGCAAAGAGCTGCTGCTGCGCTGGTGCGACTTCAGCGCCTTCACACCGATGATGCGTACCCACGAGGGCAACCGCCCTGGCGATAACTGGCAGTTTGATGGCGACGGCGAAACCATCGCCCACTTTGCGCGTATGACGACCGTCTTCACTACCCTGAAGCCCTACATTAAAGCCGCCGTTGCGCAGAATGCGAAAAGCGGCCTGCCGGTGATGCGCCCGCTGTTCCTGCATTACGAAAACGATGCGCGCAGCTACACGCTGAAATACCAGTATCTGTTTGGCCGCGATCTGCTGGTGGCACCGGTCCATGAAGAAGGCCGTCGTGACTGGACGCTCTATTTGCCTGAGGACACCTGGGTGAATGCCTGGACGGGTGAAACGCATGAGGGCGGTGACATCACCGTTGACGCTCCGCTCGGCAAACCGCCGGTGTTTTATCGCCAGCAAAGCGAATGGGCAGACCTGTTTAGCACCTTACGTCATATCTGATAAGGCTCGCCCGCAGGGAAACCTGCGGGCAGATGGAGAACAATAATGCGTCAACACGCTTCCGATCCGGCAACGCTACGCCTGCCGTTTAAAGAGAAACTCGCCTACGGGATGGGCGATCTCGGCTCTAACATCCTTCTGGATATCGGCACGTTGTATCTGCTGAAGTTCTACACCGACGTTCTTGGCCTGCCTGGTACCTACGGCGGAATCATCTTCCTGATTGCCAAGTTCTTCACCGCCTTCACCGATATGGGCACGGGTATCATGCTCGATTCCCGACGCAAGATCGGTCCTAAGGGAAAATTCCGCCCGTTCGTGCTGTATGCGGCGTTCCCGGTGACATTACTGGCCATCGCAAACTTTGTCGGCACGCCGTTTGAAATCACCGGCAAAACGGTGATGGCGACCGTGCTGTTCATGCTTTACGGCCTGTTCTTCAGCATGATGAACTGCTCCTACGGTGCGATGGTGCCGGCCATTACCAAAAACCCGGACGAGCGCGCTTCGCTGGCCGCCTGGCGTCAGGGTGGCGCCACGCTTGGCCTGCTGCTCTGTACCGTCGGGTTTGTGCCGGTAATGAACCTGATTGAAGGCAATGACCAGCTTGGGTATATCTTTGCCGCGACCCTCTTCTCGCTGTTCGGGCTGTTCTTTATGTGGTGGTGCTATAAGGGCGTGACCGAGCGTTACGTTGAGATGCAGCCCGCCAATCCAGCCCAGAAGCCCGGCCTGCTGCAGTCGTTTCGCGCCATCGCCGGTAACCGACCGCTGTTTATTCTCTGCATCGCCAACCTGTGCACGCTGGGGGCCTTTAACGTTAAGCTCGCCATTCAGGTTTATTACACGCAGTACGTGCTGAACGACCCTATTCTGTTGTCCTACATGGGCTTTTTCAGCATGGGCTGCATTTTTATCGGCGTCTTTATGATGCCCGGCGCGGTGCGTCGCTTCGGCAAGAAAAAGGTCTATATCAGCGGGCTGCTGATTTGGGTGGCAGGCGACCTGCTCAACTACTTCTTTGGCGGTGGTTCGGTAAGCTTTGTGGCGTTCTCCTGTCTGGCCTTCTTCGGCTCAGCCTTCGTGAACAGCCTCAACTGGGCGCTGGTGTCCGATACCGTGGAGTACGGCGAGTGGCGCACCGGCGTGCGATCCGAAGGGACGGTCTATACCGGCTTTACCTTCTTCCGGAAGGTCTCACAGGCGCTGGCCGGCTTCTTCCCCGGCATCATGCTCACGCAAATCGGCTATGTGCCAAACGTGGTGCAATCCGCCGGAACGGTTGAAGGGCTGCGGCAGCTGATATTTATCTACCCCAGTCTGCTGGCCGTCATCACCATCGTGGCGATGGGCTGTTTCTACAACCTCAACGAGAAGATGTATGTGCGCATCGTGGAAGAAATTGAACTGCGCAAACGTACAGCATAACTGACTTGAGAGAGCGCCCTGCGGGGCGCTGTGAGGATCGACCATGACACACAAGAGTGATCCGTTAACCCTGAAGCTGAGCCTGCGCGAAAAGTGCGCCTACGGGATGGGCGATTTTGGCTCTAACCTGATGCTCTGTATTGGCACGCTGTATCTGCTGAAGTTTTATACTGATGAACTGGGCATGCCCGCTTTTTATGGCGGCATTATTTTCCTGGTGGCGAAGTTCTTTACCGCATTCACCGACATGCTGACCGGGGTGTTGCTGGATTCGCGGCGTAACATCGGTGCCAGAGGCAAATTCAGGCCGTTTATTCTTTATGCCTCGGTGCCGGTTGCCCTGGTGGCCACGGCGCAGTTTGTGGCCACCGATTTTAGCCTGACGGTGAAAACCGCTATCGCCACCCTGCTCTTCATGATGTTTGGCCTCTGTTATAGCCTGATGAACTGCTCTTACGGCGCGATGGTTCCCGCCATCACTAAAAATCCGAACGAGCGGGCGCAGCTTGCGGCCTGGCGTCAGGGCGGCGCTACGGTTGGGTTGTTGCTCTGCACCGTGGGGTTTATGCCAATCCAGGCGCTGTTTGTCAGCCAGCCCTCTCTCGGCTATCTGGTGGCCGCACTGGTGTTCGTCACCGGCGGTCTGTTCTGCATGTGGTGGTGCTACAGCGGTGTGAAAGAGCGCTATGTGGAGGTCACGCCCGATCATCATAAGCCTGGCATCCTGAAATCCTTCTGTGCCATTTTCCGCAACCCGCCGTTGCTGGTGTTGTGTATCGCCAACCTCTGCACCCTCGCCGCGTTTAATATCAAACTGGCGATTCAGGTCTACTACACCCAGTACGTGCTAAACGATCTGCATCTGCTGTCGTGGATGGGTTTTTTCAGTATGGGCTGCATTCTGGTTGGCGTGTTTCTGGTGCCTGGCGCGGTTAAGCGCTTCGGCAAGAAGCCGGTCTACCTTGGCGGGCTGACGCTGTGGGCCGTGGGCGACGTGATGAACTTCCTCTGGGGAACCAGCTCCCTGCTCTTTGTGCTCTTTTCCTGCATGGCCTTTTTCGGTACGGCATTCGTAAACAGCCTCAACTGGGCGCTGGTGCCCGATACCGTGGATTATGGCGAGTGGAAAACAGGCATTCGCGCCGAAGGATCGGTTTATACCGGTTATACCTTCTCGCGCAAAATCTCCGCCGCCCTCGCCGGTTTCCTGCCGGGCATTATGTTGACGCAGATTGGCTACATTCCACACGCCGTGCAGAGTGCGGGCACGCTACTGGGGCTCCGTCAGCTAATTTTTCTCTGGCCGTGCGGCCTGGCGATCGTTGCCGCGATAACCATGGGACTCTTTTATAAACTCAACGAAGCACGCTTCGCCTTTATTATTGAGGAGATTGGAAAACGGAAAAAACAACCCGCAAAACCCCCTGAGTTAACCACCAACAATAAAGCGTCAGCAGTCACTTTATAACAATAAATCCGGCCCTGATTCCCTTCCTGTGTAACAGGAGGGGGGCCTTTCTGTACCTCATACATGGACTGATTATGAAAAGAATCGTTACTGCACTGGTTGTGTCGTCTGTGTCCTGCTCGGCAGTTGCCGGCGCCTATGTCGAAACGCGCGAAGCCTATAATACGGCCTCTGAACTGCACGAAGTGATCCTGCGTGCCGGCTATAACTTCGATAAGGGCGCGGGGCTGATGTTCACTAACGCCTATAACGTGGGCAAATGGGACGAGCTTAAGCACAGCTATAACGAAATTGAAGGGTGGTATCCGCTTTTTAAACCGACCGATAAACTCACCTTTCAGCCTGGCGGTTTACTGAATGACAGCAGCGCCGGGTCCGGAGGCGCTATCTATCTGGATACCAATTATAAATTTCTCGACTGGTTTAACCTGACCTTCCGTTATCGCTATAACCACAACAATTACGATACGCCAGACTACAACGGCCAGATGGATAAAAACGACACCCACGAATTCGCTAACTACTGGAATTTCAAGGTCACGGATGCGTTTTTCTATACCTTTGAACCGCATTTTTTCCAGCGCGTGAACGATTACCACAGCAAAAATGGCAAAGACCATCACTGGGAAATCACTCACAAATTTAGCTATAAAATCGATAAAAACTGGCTGCCCTATCTCGAGCTCCAGTGGCTGGACAGATGGAATGATTACAACCGCGAGCAGTACCGTATCCGCCTGGGGTTAAGGTATTCGTTCTGATAATAAAAAAAGCCGCTGATCGCTCAGCGGCTTTTTACGTGCCGGGTGGCGCATGCGCTTACCCGGCCTACGGATTGACCGTATTACTCTTCTTTCGCACCGCGCATTGCACGTTTACGATCGTTCTCGGTCAGGTGACGTTTACGGATACGGATAGACAGTGGGGTCACTTCTACCAGTTCGTCGTCATCGATGAACTCCAGAGCTTGCTCCAGGGTCATCTTGATCGGTGGAACCAGAACCGTTGCTTCGTCAGTACCGGACGCACGCATGTTGGTCAGTTTCTTACCGGTCAGGCAGTTTACAGTCAGGTCGTTAGAACGACTGTGAATACCGATGATCTGGCCTTCATAAACTTCAGCACCGTGACCCAGGAACAGCTTACCGCGATCCTGCAGACCGAACAGCGCAAACGCAACCGCTTTACCCTGACCGTTGGAGATCAGAACGCCGTTGTTACGCTGGCCAACTTCACCCGGACGAACGTCGTCGTAGTGGCTGAAGGTGGAGTACAGCAGACCGGTACCGGACGTCATGGTCATGAACTCTGAACGGAAACCGATCAGACCACGGCTTGGGATCACGTAGTCGAGACGTACGCGGCCTTTGCCATCTGGATTCATGTTTTTCAGGTCGCCTTTACGCTCACCCAGAGCCTGCATAACAGAACCCTGATGCTGCTCTTCAACGTCCAGCGTTACGTTCTCAAACGGCTCTTGTTTACGGCCGTCGATTTCGCGGAAGATAACTTTCGGACGGGAAACCGCCATTTCGAAACCTTCACGACGCATGTTTTCGATCAGAACAGACAGGTGCAGCTCACCACGACCAGAAACGCGGAATGCGTCAGCATCCTGAGTTTCTTCAACGCGCAGCGCAACGTTGTGCACCAGCTCTTTGTTCAGGCGGTCAAGGATCTGACGAGAGGTAACGAATTTACCTTCTTTGCCACAGAACGGAGAGGTGTTGACGTTGAAGAACATGGTTACCGTTGGTTCATCAACAGACAGGGCTGGCAGCGCTTCCACATTCTGCGGGTCGCAGATGGTGTCAGAGATGTTCAGCTCGCCCAGACCGGTAATCGCGATGATGTCGCCCGCTTCAGCCAGTTCGCTGTCGATACGCTCCAGACCCAGGTGAGTCAGAACTTTGCCCACTTTACCGTTACGGGTTTTGCCTTCGCTATCGATGATAGTAACCTGCTGGTTCGGCTTCACTTTACCGCGTTTGATGCGGCCGATACCGATAACGCCAACGTAGTTGTTGTAGTCCAGCTGGGAGATCTGCATCTGCAGCGGACCATCAAGATCAACATCCGGAGCCGGTACGTGATCGACAATCGCCTGATACAGCGGAGTCATGTCTTCCGCCATATTTTCGTGATCCAGACCCGCGATACCATTCAGCGCCGAAGCGTAAATGATAGGGAAGTCCAGCTGCTCGTCGGTCGCGTCGAGGTTAACGAACAGGTCGAACACCTGATCAACAACCCAGTCAGGACGCGCGCCCGGACGGTCAACCTTGTTGATAACAACAATAGGTTTCAGGCCATGGGCAAATGCTTTTTTGGTCACGAAGCGCGTTTGCGGCATTGGGCCGTCAAATGCGTCAACCACCAGCAGCACGGAATCCACCATGGACATCACGCGCTCAACTTCACCACCGAAGTCGGCGTGCCCTGGGGTATCAACGATGTTGATACGGTAGTCATTCCATTTGATAGCGGTGTTTTTCGCGAGGATAGTAATCCCACGCTCTTTCTCCAAATCGTTGGAGTCCATCACACGCTCTTGAGTTTCGGCACGAGCATCAAACGTACCGGACTGCTGCAGCAGCTTATCAACCAGGGTGGTTTTACCATGGTCGACGTGCGCGATGATGGCGATGTTACGCAAATTTTCGATCACAACTTTGCCTCAGGCATTAGAAATAGCGCGTTATTGTACACGGATTAATCGCACTACAAAACAGGATCACAAACATCCCCCGCAAACAAGTATTGCAGAGATGCTTTGTGATCGCTTTCACGGAGCGTAAAAAGGGCACTTTAACGAAAATTGCACCAATATGGTGCTCAGTGTTCACACTGAAGCACTATACTGGTGCAACATAACCATTGTGGTGCAGCACTTTTGCACTATGGTGCGCATGATAACGCCTTTTTGGGGTGTTTTAAAAGTTGGCACAGATTTCGCTTTATAAAAATACGGCAAAAAAATGGCACACAGCCAGCCCAAGACAGAAATTGAAGACCTCGTTACCACGACGACAATGACCAATCTGGAGAGTTAAGTATGTCCGCTGAACACGTTTTGACGATGCTGAACGAACATGAAGTGAAGTTTGTTGATCTGCGCTTCACCGATACCAAAGGTAAAGAACAGCACGTCACTATTCCTGCTCATCAGGTAAACGCCGAATTCTTTGAAGAAGGCAAAATGTTTGACGGCTCCTCCATTGGCGGCTGGAAAGGTATCAACGAATCTGACATGGTTCTGATGCCTGACGCTTCCACTGCGGTCATTGATCCGTTCTTCGAAGAACCAACCCTGATCATCCGTTGCGACATCCTCGAGCCAGGCACACTGCAGGGCTACGACCGCGACCCACGCTCCATCGCGAAACGCGCTGAAGAGTACCTGCGTTCAACCGGTATCGCAGACACCGTACTGTTCGGGCCAGAGCCAGAATTCTTCCTGTTTGATGACATCCGTTTCGGTGCCTCTATTTCTGGCTCCCACGTTGCCATCGACGATATCGAAGGTGCATGGAACTCCTCCACCAAATACGAAGGTGGTAACAAAGGTCACCGTCCTGGCGTTAAAGGCGGTTACTTCCCGGTTCCTCCGGTCGACTCCGCTCAGGACATCCGTTCCACCATGTGTCTGGTGATGGAAGAGATGGGCCTGGTGGTTGAAGCTCACCACCACGAAGTGGCGACTGCGGGTCAGAACGAAGTGGCAACCCGCTTCAACACCATGACCAAAAAAGCAGACGAAATTCAGATCTACAAATACGTTGTGCACAACGTTGCGCACCGTTTCGGTAAAACCGCGACCTTCATGCCAAAACCAATGTTTGGCGATAACGGTTCCGGTATGCACTGCCACATGTCTCTGTCCAAGAACGGAACCAACCTGTTCTCTGGTGACAAATATGCCGGTCTGTCTGAGCAGGCTCTGTATTACATTGGCGGCGTAATCAAACACGCTAAAGCGATCAACGCCCTGGCGAACCCAACCACTAACTCCTACAAGCGTCTGGTCCCAGGCTACGAAGCACCGGTAATGCTGGCGTACTCTGCGCGTAACCGTTCTGCTTCTATCCGTATCCCGGTGGTGGCGTCTCCTAAAGCGCGTCGTATCGAAGTTCGCTTCCCGGATCCAGCTGCTAACCCATACCTGTGCTTCGCAGCACTGCTGATGGCGGGTCTGGACGGTATCAAGAACAAGATCCACCCAGGCGAAGCTATGGACAAAAACCTGTACGACCTGCCGCCAGAAGAAGCGAAAGAGATCCCACAGGTTGCAGGCTCTCTGGAAGAAGCCCTGCAGGCGCTGGACGCAGACCGCGAGTTCCTGACTGCGGGTGGCGTGTTCACTGACGACGCTATCGATGCTTACATCGCCCTGCGTACTGAAGAGAACGACCGTGTGCGTATGACGCCACACCCGGTTGAGTTCGAACTGTACTACAGCGTTTAAGTTTCAATGAGTTTCGCGCGCCCTTTTACGCGCGATCTCACAAGCTTTTATTTGTTGCCGTGGAAACTTTCAGCCCATCTCCGGATGGGCTTTTTTCTCCACCAACAAACTGATCTCACGCGCTTTTTACGACGAAAAAGCTATACTGCACTAAATTAGTGCAACCAACTCCAGGAGACTGCTGAATGGCAACTGGCACGCTGCCCGATGCTGGGCAGATCCTCAATTCTTTGATTAACAGTATTTTGCTGGTCGACGACGAGCTGGCCGTACATTACGCCAACCCGGCGGCGCAGCAGCTGCTCGCCCAGAGTTCACGCAAACTGTTTGGCACCCCGCTTCCGGAATTATTGAGTTATTTCTCGCTGAATATTGGCCTGATGCAGGAAAGTCTGCAGGCCGGTCAGGGCTTTACCGATAACGAAGTCACGCTGGTGATCGACGGGCGCTCACATATTTTATCGCTTACCGCACAACGGCTTCCTGAAGGACTGATCCTGCTTGAAATGGCGCCGATGGATAATCAGCGCCGCCTGAGCCAGGAACAACTTCAGCATGCTCAGCAAATTGCCGCCCGTGACCTGGTGCGAGGCCTGGCGCATGAAATCAAGAACCCGCTGGGTGGCTTACGCGGGGCGGCACAACTCCTGACCAAAGCGCTGCCCGACCCTGCGCTGGCGGAGTACACCAACGTCATCATTGAGCAGGCAGACCGCCTGCGTAACCTGGTTGACCGTCTGCTCGGGCCGCAACAGCCCGGCATGCATGTCTCAGAAAGTATTCATAAAGTGGCTGAGCGGGTTGTGAAACTCGTCTCAATGGAGCTGCCGGAGAACGTCACGCTGGTCCGTGATTACGACCCAAGCCTGCCGGAACTGGCGCATGACCCGGATCAGATTGAGCAGGTCTTGCTGAATATTGTGCGTAATGCCCTGCAGGCGCTGGGGCCGGAAGGGGGCGAAATTATTTTGCGCACCCGCACCGCGTTCCAGCTCACACTGCACGGCGTGCGCTATCGTCTGGCTGCCCGCATCGACGTTGAGGACAACGGGCCGGGTATTCCGTCGCATCTTCAGGACACCCTGTTCTACCCGATGGTCAGCGGTCGCGAAGGCGGTACCGGCCTGGGGTTATCCATTGCCCGTAGTTTGATCGATCAACACTCTGGAAAAATTGAATTTACCAGTTGGCCGGGACATACCGAATTTTCGGTTTTCCTGCCGATTAAAAAATAAAGGTGACGTTTATGCAACGAGGGATAGTCTGGGTAGTCGATGACGATAGCTCCATCCGTTGGGTGCTTGAACGCGCGCTCACAGGGGCAGGATTAAGCTGCACGACGTTTGAGAGCGGCAGCGAAGTGCTCGACGCACTCACCACCAAAACGCCGGATGTGCTGCTTTCGGATATTCGCATGCCGGGAATGGACGGGCTGGCGCTTTTAAAGCAGATCAAACAACGCCATCCTATGCTTCCGGTCATCATAATGACGGCGCATTCCGACCTGGACGCCGCGGTGAGTGCCTATCAGCAAGGGGCGTTCGATTACCTGCCCAAACCGTTTGATATCGACGAAGCGGTCGCCCTGGTTGAGCGCGCGATCAGCCACTACCAGGAGCAGCAGCAACCTCGTCACACGCCTGACTTCGGGCCCACGACGGACATCATTGGCGAAGCGCCAGCCATGCAGGATGTGTTTCGTATCATTGGCCGTCTGTCACGCTCGTCCATCAGCGTACTGATTAACGGTGAATCGGGAACCGGTAAAGAGCTGGTAGCGCATGCCTTACATCGCCACAGCCCGCGGGCAAAAGCACCGTTTATCGCCCTGAATATGGCAGCCATCCCAAAGGATTTAATTGAATCCGAACTGTTTGGCCATGAGAAAGGGGCTTTTACCGGCGCGAATACCATTCGCCAGGGTCGCTTCGAGCAGGCGGACGGTGGAACACTCTTCCTGGATGAAATCGGTGATATGCCGCTGGATGTCCAGACCCGTTTGCTGCGTGTGTTGGCCGACGGACAGTTTTATCGCGTAGGTGGCTATGCGCCGGTGAAGGTCGATGTACGCATTATTGCCGCGACGCACCAGAATCTGGAGCAGCGCGTCCAGGAAGGTAAATTCCGTGAGGATTTATTCCATCGCCTGAACGTGATCCGCGTTCATTTGCCACCGCTACGTGAACGCCGTGAAGATATTCCCCGCCTGGCGCGCCATTTTCTGCAGGTCGCTGCCCGCGAGTTGGGCGTGGAAGCCAAGCAGCTGCACCCGGAAACCGATGCCGCCCTCACCCGCCTGGCGTGGCCGGGCAACGTGCGTCAGCTGGAAAACACCTGTCGCTGGTTGACCGTAATGGCCGCCGGGCAGGAAGTCCTGATTCAGGATTTACCGGCTGAACTGTTTGAAGCGACTGCGCCAGAAAGCAGCACCGGACATGCATTGCCGGACAGCTGGGCGACGCTGCTGGCACAGTGGGCCGATCGCGCGCTGCGTTCCGGTCATCAAAACTTGCTGTCTGAAGCCCAGCCCGAGATGGAGCGCACGCTGTTGACCACCGCACTCCGCCATACACAGGGCCATAAGCAGGAAGCGGCACGCCTGCTGGGATGGGGACGTAATACCCTGACGCGTAAGCTGAAAGAGCTGGGCATGGAGTGATCTTTACTCTTGTGTAAAGGTTATTAATTGAGCGCAAATTGCTGCTATTTTGCGCTTTACTGTATCAATGATTTTTGTATGATCGTGCCCGGAAAGTGAGGGTGATCATCATGCTGGAAACATTAGTGAATATGCTCTCAAGTGGAGCAGCTGAAAGCCACACGCCACAAACAGCCGTTGCTGCTGTGCTGTGCGCGGCGCTGGTTGGGCTGTTTAGCTAGAGAGTCGCTAACAAAAAAGCCGGGTAGCGGCTTCGCCTTACCCGGCCAA
Organism: Enterobacter sp. SORGH_AS_0287; assembly: GCF_031453695.1. Lineage (NCBI taxonomy): Bacteria > Pseudomonadati > Pseudomonadota > Gammaproteobacteria > Enterobacterales > Enterobacteriaceae > Enterobacter > Enterobacter sp. SORGH_AS_0287. Next base: position 3,610,595 of record NZ_JAVIZW010000001.1, on the reverse strand, counting down.
ATATGTTGGCACGTCTTAAATGACGCGTGAGAACTGCTGCAGACGCGCTTTCTGACGCAGATAGGCGTCGAAGCACATGCAGATATTACGAATCAACAGGCGCCCTTTGGGTGTCACGTCAATTGCACGTTCTGAAACATCCACCAGCCCATCTTTTGCCAGAGGCGCTAACAGCTTCAGGTCATCAGCAAAGTAATCGCTGAAATGCAGATCCCACTGCGCTTCCACCTCGCTGAAATCAAGACGGAAGTTACAGATGAGCGCCTTAATCACGTCACGACGGATGCAATCATCGCGCGTTAACGCGATACCGCGCCACAGCGCGTTGCCCGCGTCATCTACCTGCTGGTAGTAAAGCTTCAGCTCTTTCTGGTTCTGCGCGTAGCAGTCCCCGATCATGCTGATGGCGGAGACGCCCATCCCCAGCAAATCAGTGTCGCCCTGGGTGGTGTAGCCCTGGAAATTTCGGTGCAGTACGCCTTCGCGCTGGGCAATAGCCAGCTCGTCATCCGGACGAGCAAAGTGATCCATGCCGATGAACTGATAACCAGCTTCGGTCAGCGAGGCGATGGTTTCCTGCAGAATATCCAGCTTCTGTTGGGCAGAAGGCAGGTCGGCATCTTTGATTTTGCGCTGAGCGGCAAACAGCGTCGGCAGATGCGCATAGTTAAAGACGCTCAGGCGGTCCGGGTTGAGTTTGGCCACGCGTTTCAGCGTGAAGGCGAAGCTCTCCGGCGTTTGCTTAGGCAGGCCGTAAATCAGGTCGATATTGGTCGACGTAAAGCCGATATCGCGGGCGTGGCTGAGTAAGGCAAAGATAAACTCTTCATCCTGCTCACGGTTCACCAGCCGCTGCACCTCTTTGTTGAAGTCCTGCACGCCCATGCTCAGGCGATTGAAACCTTCAGCGCGTAAGTGATCCAGTACATCCAGCTCAATTTCGCGCGGATCGACCTCGATCGAGATTTCAGCATCGTCGTTAAAACGGAAGTTGTTGCGCAGGAGCGTCATTAAACGGCTGATCTGCGCTTTATTCAGATACGTTGGCGTCCCCCCACCCCAGTGAAGCTGGCTGACGTGACGGCCGGCAAACAGCGGGGCACGGTGCAGAATCTCCTGCTCCAGCGCATCCAGATACTGATCGGCTTTATGTTGCTGACGGGTAACGATTTTATTGCAGCCGCAGAAGTAGCAGAGCTTGTGGCAGAACGGAATATGGACATAGAGCGACAGCGGACGCTCGGGGTAGCGCGCGACAGCCTGCTGAAACGCCGCTTCGCCGAAACTATCGGAGAACTCCAGCGCGGTGGGGTATGACGTATAACGCGGCCCGGAATAGTTATATTTCTGGATTAGGGCCAAATCCCAGTCGATAGTTGGTACAGACATGCTCACTCCTTCCGTTGGTGTCGCGTTCGCATACGGCGGCCCGTTCTGGTCCCATCTCGGGCCATCACTCGGGTGCGCAGCCACTTCTGTCGCCGCGACAACCGCCGTAGTTTAACGAATAACCACACCAGATAACATATAACCGGAAGGGTTATTAGCAGGACTATCGTCCCTGCCGGATGCAAATGTTAGTTTCCACCCTTCAGAAGACGCATCATATCTTCCTGCTTTTCGTCTTCTTCTTCATCTTCGTCATCCTCGTAAGACAGACCCAGCTTCTGCATCAGCTCATCAATGCGGTCCAGTTTGGCATCAACCCATGACTGCTCTTCGGCGGTCAGGGTTTCACCCTCTTCAAGACGTTCCAGCAGCGCGTCCAGGCGCTCATCGTTCTCCAGCAAATCCAGCTCAGCCTGCGGTGAAAGCATAGGTTTCTCGCTCTTTGGTTTGTGCTGCTTAGTGACCGGGGTGTCTGTCACGCCCAGTGGAACAGGTGTTTTACTGCCAATACGTGGGTCTTTCTGCTGCTTGTTTTTCGCAGAAGCGCCAGAAGCATCACCACCGTTTGCACGGCTACCCGCAGCATGACCGCGATGTTTTTTATCGCGTTTGCGATCGCGCGATTCCTGGTTCAGTTCTTCGCGCGTTTTGCGGTGTGCTTTTGCAGGGCGTTTAGCGCCCGCAGCGGAGGTCGGTTTTTTCATGATGTTTTATCTTTAAGTCGTTTTCTTCAGTATAGAATTGCGGCGAAATCTAGCAGAAAGCAAGCAAAGAAAAAAGGCGACAGAGCAATCTGTCGCCTTTTTTCCTGACTCACAACCCTTAACGGGTCAGACATTCCGTGTTTGCCAACAACAAACCCTGTTTATCCCTTGGCTAATACCGTCCGTGATACGGTTCCGTTTCCTGTTAAAACGCCTCCAGGCGTTGGTCATCCTGACAATCCTGCGTCTTCGCCTCCTGGCGCTCCTGACCCTAATCCTTAAGTCTATTTCCTGTTGGCTTCCTCGCCCTGACGCACACTTTACCCTGTTCAGTTAAACTGACAAGCAACGAAACGGCACAAAAACGGATTTTCAGATAATTACCCGAGAATAAGCTTATGATTTAAAACAATTTGGCTTTTTTAACGCCTGCGAATTCTCTGAAATCTCCCATAGTATTCATAGCCGATCTCTCACAACCGCCAGGGTTTTAACTTACAGGCACTGTGCAATCAAAAAAGTCTTTTGCCGGCATTCAGGTATAATCCCCCTCAGATTACGATTTTGGAGACGACCACGTGACTACCTGGAACTACCAACAGACGCATTTTGTCACCAGTGCGCCCGATATCCGCCACCTTCCTTCTGATACTGGCATTGAAGTGGCTTTTGCTGGCCGCTCTAACGCGGGCAAATCCAGCGCCCTGAATACGCTGACCAATCAGAAGAGCCTGGCGCGTACCTCAAAAACACCTGGCCGTACTCAGCTGATTAACCTGTTTGAAGTGGCAGAAGGCAAACGCCTGGTCGACTTACCGGGATATGGTTACGCGCAAGTTCCGGAAGAGATGAAGATCAAATGGCAGCGTGCGCTGGGTGAATACCTGGAAAAACGCCAGTGCCTGAAAGGTCTGGTGGTGCTGATGGATATCCGCCATCCCCTGAAAGATCTCGATCAGCAGATGATCGACTGGGCTGTCTCAAGTGAGATAGCCGTGCTGGTACTGCTGACTAAAGCGGATAAACTGGCGAGCGGCGCGCGTAAAGCGCAGGTGAATATGGTTCGCGAAGCGGTGCTGGCTTTTAACGGCGACGTACAGGTAGAGCCGTTCTCCTCGCTGAAAAAGCAGGGTGTCGACAAGCTGCGTCAGAAGCTCGATAGCTGGTTCAACGAGCTGGAACCCGCGACGGAAGCGGAAGAAGAGTAATACCGAGCGCGGCGATGTCCGCGCTTTTTTTTGCCTGGATTTTTCTTTGCCGCAATAAAAAACGCCCCAGTCATTACTGACTGGGGCGGCTAAAATATTCAGCCAAATCCGATTACGTGAAGTAAAAGGTCTGAAAGATAGAACATCTTACCTCTGTACCCTACGCGAATAACTCTACCCCTTTTTTTGCTGTAGAAAAAGCACTTTTTGTAGTTTTTTTTCATTCTTTACATAGGGAATTCTAATGATCGTCACAAAACGCACTTTGTTATGTTGCTAACTTACATAAAAAGCGCGTTATTGGCAGAACCCTTAGTGAGCTTGATCCCAGTTTTCACCGCTGCCCACTTCCACCAGCAACGGCACGTCAAGCGTCATGCTGCTTTCCATCAGTTCGTGGATCTTCTTCGACACAGCGTCCAGATCATCTTTGTGGACTTCGAATACCAGTTCATCGTGTACCTGCATGATCATCTTCACGCGTGGCTTCTCTTTTTCCAGCCAGGCATCAACCGCAATCATCGCGCGCTTAATAATGTCTGCCGCCGTCCCCTGCATCGGGGCGTTGATGGCAGCACGTTCTGCACCGGCACGACGTGCGGCGTTGCTTGATTTGATGTCCGGCAGATAAAGGCGACGGCCATCCAGGGTTTCGACGTAGCCTTTCTCCTTCGCCTGTGCGCGGGTGCGTTCCATATATTCCAGCACGCCCGGATAACGCTCGAAGTAGAGATCCATATACTTCTGTGACTCTTTACGCGGAATGTTGAGCTGGCGCGAAAGGCCAAAGGCGCTCATGCCGTAGATCAGACCGAAGTTGATCGCCTTCGCACTGCGACGTTGCTCGTGAGTCACGCTGTCCAGCGGCAGCCCAAAGACTTCAGCCGCCGTTGCACGGTGGATATCCTTTCCTTCCGCAAAGGCCGTCAGCAGCCCCTTGTCGCGTGACAGGTGCGCCATAATACGCAGCTCAATTTGCGAGTAGTCGGCCGAGACGATCAGGTAGTCGTCTGGCGCGATAAACGCCTGACGGATACGACGGCCTTCTTCATTGCGTACCGGGATGTTCTGCAGGTTTGGATCGGTCGAGGAGAGACGACCGGTCGCCGCCACAGCCTGATGATACGAGGTATGCACGCGGCCCGTTTTAGGGTTGATCATCAGCGGAAGTTTATCGGTATAGGTAGACTTCAGCTTCGCCAGACCACGGTACTGGAGAATCACTTTTGGCAGCGGGTAATCCAGCGCCAGTTCCTCAAGCACTTCTTCAGACGTTGATGGCGCGCCGCCAGGGGTTTTCTTCAGCGGCTTAATTCCCTGCTTTTCAAACAGGATGGTCTGAAGCTGTTTCGGAGATGAAAGGTTAAACGGTTCGCCAGCAAGCTCATGCGCCTTCTGCTCAAGCTCGGTCAACCGCTGCGCCAGTTCTCCGGAGTGGTTATGCAGCACCGTCGGATCAATTTTTACGCCGTTGCGCTCAATGCGCGAGAGCACAGGTACCAGCGGCATCTCAATGTGCTGGAACACGTTCAGCGGACCTTCGTGCTTCTGCAGTTTTGGCCACATCTTCAGGTGCAGTTGCAGCGTGACATCGGCGTCTTCGGCCGCGTAGCGACCCGCTTCTTCCAGGGCAATCTGATTGAAGGTGAGCTGGTTTTTACCTTTTCCGGCAATCTCTTCAAAGGTAATGGTCTTATGCTTAAGCCAACGGTCGGATAAAGAGTCCATATCATGACGACCCGCCACGCTGTCGAGAATGTAAGATTCCAGCATGGTATCGAACGCAATGCCGCGCAGCTCAATGCCATAGTTTTGCAGAATGCCGCGATCATATTTGAGGTTTTGCCCGACCTTAAGCGCCTTGTCATCTTCCAGAATCGGCTTCAGCAGCTCCAGCACACGCTCACGCGGGATCTGATCAGGTGCATCGAGGTAATCATGTGCAACGGGCACATAGGCCGCCATTCCCGGCTCCGTCGCAAATGACAGGCCGACCATATTGGCGGAAATGTTATCGAGGCTGTCGGTTTCCGTATCGAAGGCAAAGAATGGCGCTTTTTTGAGCTTCTCAATCCACGCCACCAGCTGTGACTCTTCAAGGAGGGTTTCGTAATTGTCGAAAGAGAGCGCGATGGCCTCTTCTTCTGCCAGCTCTTCGGCATCAACGACAATCGTCTCCTTTGGCTTAGCAGCCGGTTTGGCCCCTTTTGCCTGCAGCCATTTACCGGCTTCCACGTCCGTGGTCCAGCGCTTGAATTCGTATTTCTTAAACAGGCTTAACAGTTCGTCTGCGGAAGGCTGCTGCACTTCAAGCTGCTCACAACCCAGTTCCAGTTCAACATCGGTTTTAATGGTTGCCAGCTTATAGGAGAGATAAGCCACCTCTTTGTTCTCTTCCAGCTTTCCGGCCATGGTTTTTGCACCACGGAAGGAGAGCCCGGCGATTTTGTCCGGCTCCGCGTACAGCGTATCCAGCCCGCCCAATCCCTGAAGCAGCGCCTGGGCGGTCTTTTCACCCACGCCAGGTACGCCTGGGATGTTATCCGAGGAGTCGCCCATCAGCGCGAGGAAGTCGATAATCAGCTCTGGCGGCACGCCATATTTTGTGACCACCTCTTCAGGCCCCAGGATGGTGTTGGTCATGGTGTTAATCAGGGTGATACCCGGCGTTACCAGCTGCGCCATATCTTTATCCCCTGTACTGATCAGTACCGGACGACCCATTTTTTCTGCTTCACGTGCCAGCGTACCTATTACGTCATCGGCTTCGACCCCAGAGACGGCCAGCAGCGGCAAGCCCATCGCTTTTACCATCGCGTGCAGCGGTTCAATCTGCGCACGCAGATCGTCAGGCATTGGCGGACGGTGAGATTTGTAATGCTCAAAAAGCTCGTCGCGGAAGGTTTTACCTTTCGCATCAAACACCACTGCCGCATGGGTTGGCTGGTACTGAAGGATCAGGCTGCGCAGCATGTTTAGCACGCCGTACATTGCGCCGGTAGGTTCCCCTGCGCTATTGGTCAGAGGAGGAAACGCATGGTACGCCCGATACAGGTAAGAAGAGCCGTCGACGAGAATAAGAGGGTTTTCTGGGATCTGAACCATAATGTCCGTGCCTTTAATCAATTTATGCGTAAAGGATGCCACAGAAGGATGAAAACATCAGTTATTAGCGCCAGATACAGGAAAAGATTTTGCGATCGTGAGGATCGCTCGCAAAAATAAATCTGTGGATAAGTTTGTGCATACTTTTACGCCACAGGAATAACAGACGCTAAAAGTACATACCTCATAATAAATAGATGCTATATATCATAGAGTTATTATGTTTCATTTGATCTTTATGGTCAATTGATGACAATTTAGTCTATGTGGATATAAGCCCTGGGCCGCACGCCGTTATAGCGAAATCTTCTGCTCCCGGGCGTTATCCCGCAACGCCTGGCATGAAAGCACCCTTATTTTGTCTGATTTCTGATAAAATCAGCGCCCTGCACCGGATAGCCGGCCGCTCACTTACAGCTAACCATCTGAAAAAGCTCATCATGTCGAGATTGCTCGCAGCAATAACATTACCTTTAAGCATCATTTTAACTATTCTGGTGACTGTCGCCTGTTCTGTGCCGATCATTGTTGCCGGAATCATTAAGTTGCTGCTGCCCGTGCCCGTGGTATGGCGAGCCGTATCCGCATTTTGTAATTTCATGATGTACTGCTGGTGTGAAGGACTGGCGTTCCTGTTGTACCTGAACCCACACCTGAAGTGGGATGTGGAAGGGCTTGAAGGCCTCAACAAAAAGAACTGGTACCTGCTTATCTGCAACCACCACAGCTGGGCAGACATCGTGGTGTTATGCGTGCTTTTCCGCAAACATATCCCGATGAACAAATACTTCCTGAAACAGCAGCTCGCCTGGGTGCCTTTTATCGGTCTGGCCTGCTGGGCGCTTGATATGCCGTTTATGAAACGCTATTCGCGCAGCTATTTGCTTCGTCATCCGGAGCATCGTGGTAAAGATGTGGAAACCACGCGCCGTTCCTGCGAAAAATTTCGCGCGCATCCAACAACCATTGTGAACTTCGTGGAAGGCTCGCGCTTTACGGAAGAGAAGCGTCAACAAACTCGCTCTCCTTATCAGCACCTGCTGCCGCCCAAGGCTGCGGGCATTGCGATGGCGCTTAACGTGTTGGGCGCGCAGTTCGATAAATTACTCAACGTCACGCTCTGCTATCCGGAAAACGACAGGACACCCTTCTTCGATATGCTCAGCGGCAAGCTGACGCGGATCGTTGTACGCATCGAGCTGGTGCCGGTTGATGACGGGTTGCACGGGGATTACGTTAACGATAAGAATTTCAAACGTCTTTTCCAGCGTTGGCTGAATACGCTCTGGAATGAGAAAGATGAACAGATAGAAAAGATTAAATCTTCATACAAAAACGCCGGTCAGTGACCGGCGTTTTTTTCTTTATTGCTCTTACTTCTTCTCGACCAGATATTTCACGGTATCCGCGTACTGCTGTACGAAGATATCCATGCTGCTGGTGTCCATGCCCTGCGTGTTCAGCTGATATTTGCCGTTAACATACATCGCCGGAACGCCCTGCAGCTGAAGGTCTGCGGCGGCTTTTTCCTGCTGGGCTACCAGAGATTTCACCACAAAGCTGTTCCATGCCGCGTCGTATTCTTCACCTTTCACACCGGCATCCACGAAGACTTTACGGATATCTGCAGTCGTCTGAACTGTCTGGGTTTTCTGGACTGCTTCAAACATTGGTGCAGTGATCTTATCTTCCACGCCCAGCGCGATAGCTACCGCCCACGCCTGAGTCAGGTCTTTACCCAATGGGCCCAGGAACTCAACGTGATACTTGGTCATTTTGGTGCCTTCTGGCAGCTTTTTCTTCACGTTATCGGAAACATGCAGCACCTGCTCGAACTGATAGCAATGTGGGCAATAGAACGAGAAGAACTCCAGAACCTGTGGCTCGCCAGCGACTGGCTTTTCCAGCGTCGTATACTGTTTGCCGTCGGTAAACTGCGCAGCAGAAGCGCTAAATGCCAGAATCATACCTGCCAGCGCCAGCCAAATTTTTTTCATGATTAACTCTCTCCTGGGTGTGTCCAATTAATACATCGGCGTTAATTGCAGAGGGGGCTCCTTAAGAACCTTAACCTGCTCAGTAAATGTGGATATCTGGCTGCGCCAGTAATCCTCTCCGGTAAGCCACGGGAAATTACGGGGAAATGCAGGATCGTCCCAACGCCTGATTAACCATGCGAGATAATAAACAAAACGCATCGCGCGTAAAGGTTCAATCAGGACAATTTCGTCTGAATTAAAAGGGCTAAACTCTTCATAGGCCTCAATAATCGTTTCAAGCTGCATCCGTTGCTCAGCTTTATCGCCATTGAGCAGCATCCACAGGTCCTGAACCGCTGGCCCCATACGTGCATCATCGAGATCGACGAACAGCGGGCCATCACGCCAGAGAATATTACCAGCGTGACAATCGCCGTGCAGACGCAGAACGGAAATATCATCGCGCCAGCAGGTTTTCACCGCATCAATAAGTTTATCGGTCGCGTTGAGGAAATTATCCTTAAGCGCTTTGGGGATTAGCGCCGAGGTTTCAAATACCTGACGAGGTTCAAGCAGGTATTCCTGAATACCGATTGTCGGACGGGCAATAAAGTCTTCTTTGCGTCCTGTCTGGTGAATGCGTCCCAGATATCGGGCAACCCACTCCATCTGATCGATATTATCCGCTTCAAACTGGCGGCCCCCCAGGCTTGGGAATACGGCGTAGTAAAACCCTTCGTGGGTGAGCAGCGTTTGGTTATTAAATTTAAGCGGCGCGGCAACGGGAACATCATCATCCAGCAGATCGTGAGCAAACTGGTGCTCTTCCTGAATTTGTTCTGCGGACCAACGTTGAGGGCGATAGAACTTTACGACGAAGCGCTGACGATCCTCGTCCTGAAACTGATAGACGCGGTTTTCGTAGCTATTTAAGGGGGTTAGCCCGGAATCCACCCGAATACCCTGTTCAAACAGCGCATCCATAATGGTATCCGGGTGTAATGTCTGGAAAGTAAAAGCCTGGTCGTTCATCCGATCATCCGGAAATTATACGAATGATTCAGGATATCATCTTGTGGCGATTTCGGTGCCGCCGCTTACAAGCTTTTACTCTTTAATTACGCCACGTGCGCGCAGCAACGCGGTTTTAAAATCTTCCTCATAATCTTTCTGAATACCAGGAATAACAGCGTCTTTGGCAGAGTCGCGCATTTTGAGATGGTAGATCAGGATATCGTCAGAAAGGTCTGTCAGTTCGCCGTCAAAACCTGACTCTTTCGCCAGTTTCTGTAAAAATTGCATCAGATTAAGCTCTGGCTCTTTTTGCCAGGCCGGCTGGAGGAGTTCAATGACTTCATTCAGACGTTTACATTTCATGGTGGTGCTCCTTTCATTGAGAGTGACACGTTAGCAGGGTCAATCCCACAATAAAAGAGGCGATATTCATGAATCATGGCCAGCAAATAATCGGCGTTGTTCTGGCGGGTGGCAAGGCAACCCGAATGGGGGGGAAAGATAAAGGTCTTCAGCTCCTTAACGGTAAGCCACTCTGGCAGCATGTCGCTGATACGCTTGCGGACCAGGTCATGACAATGGTCATCAGCGCTAACAGGCATAGAGATGTTTATCAGCGTAGCGGGTATCCCGTTTACGAGGATACGCAGGAGAATTACCCCGGGCCGCTGGCCGGTATGCTTTCGGTTATGCAGCAGTCGCACGGGGAGTGGTTTATCTTCTGTCCGTGTGATACCCCGTTTATTCCGTCTTGTCTTGTCGAACGCATGGTACGGCTTCGTGGTAGCGCACCCGTTGTCTGGGCCCATGACGGTGAGCGTGACCACCCTGCTGTTGCGTTGATCCACCGTTCGTTAGTTCCGGCGTTACAGGAGTACCTGACGGCAGGAGAGCGCAGGGTGATGACTTTTATGCGCCAGTCAGGCGGCCATCCCGTTGATTTTAGCGATTTGAAGTCGGCGTTTATGAACGTCAATACCACAGAAGATTTGCAGATGATGCAGGAGAAAAAATGATACCTGTTTTGGCCATTTCAGCCTGGAGTGGTACCGGGAAAACGACGCTGCTGAAAAAACTGATCCCTGCGCTTTGCGCTAAAGGTGTTCGCCCCGGATTAATTAAGCATACGCATCACAATATGGATGTCGATAAGCCGGGAAAAGACAGCTATGAGCTGCGTAAGGCGGGAGCAGCCCAAACGATGGTGGCGAGTGATCAGCGCTGGGCATTGATGACTGAAACACCGGATGAAGCGCCGCTGGATCTCATGTATCTGGTTAGCCGGATGGATCTCTCTACTCTGGATCTGGTGCTGGTTGAGGGGTTTAAGCATGACGCGGTGGCGAAGATCCTGCTGTTCAGAAGCCATGCCGGGCATGATGTTCACGAGCTGACGCTCGATGAGCATGTAATTGCAGTCGCCAGTGACGTAGCCCTGGATCTGGAGATACCGGTACTGGATTTGAATAACATTGAAGAGATCGCCGCGTTTATTTTGAATTGGTGTGCTGTCTGATGCTCTCTCCGGCAGCGGGAAAAACCCAAAGCAAAAAACCCCGCACCATACGGTACGGGGTTCTTTTAATTGATGCCTGGCAGTTCCCTACTCTCACATGGGGAGACCCCACACTACCATCGGCGCTACGGCGTTTCACTTCTGAGTTCGGCATGGGGTCAGGTGGGACCACCGCGCTAAAGCCGCCAGGCAAATTCTGTAATCTGTATCAGCTGAAAATCGTCTCTCATCGCCAAAACACCTTCGGCGTTGTAAGGTTAAGCCTCACGGTTCATTAGTATCGGTTAGCTCAACGCATCGCTGCGCTTACACACCCGACCTATCAACGTCGTAGTCTTCAACGTTCCTTCAGGAGACTTAAAGTCTCAGGGAGAACTCATCTCGGGGCAAGTTTCGTGCTTAGATGCTTTCAGCACTTATCTCTTCCGCATTTAGCTACCGGGCAGTGCCATTGGCATGACAACCCGAACACCAGTGATGCGTCCACTCCGGTCCTCTCGTACTAGGAGCAGCCCCCCTCAATTCTCCAGCGCCCACGGCAGATAGGGACCGAACTGTCTCACGACGTTCTAAACCCAGCTCGCGTACCACTTTAAATGGCGAACAGCCATACCCTTGGGACCTACTTCAGCCCCAGGATGTGATGAGCCGACATCGAGGTGCCAAACACCGCCGTCGATATGAACTCTTGGGCGGTATCAGCCTGTTATCCCCGGAGTACCTTTTATCCGTTGAGCGATGGCCCTTCCATTCAGAACCACCGGATCACTATGACCTGCTTTCGCACCTGCTCGAGCCGTCACTCTCGCAGTCAAGCTAGCTTATGCCATTGCACTAACCTCCTGATGTCCGACCAGGATTAGCTAACCTTCGTGCTCCTCCGTTACTCTTTGGGAGGAGACCGCCCCAGTCAAACTACCCACCAGACACTGTCCGCAACCCGGATTACGGGTCTACGTTAGAACACCAGCCATTAAAGGGTGGTATTTCAAGGTTGGCTCCACGCAGACTGGCGTCCACGCTTCAAAGCCTCCCACCTATCCTACACATCAAGGACCAGTGTTCAGTGTCAAGCTATAGTAAAGGTTCACGGGGTCTTTCCGTCTTGCCGCGGGTACACTGCATCTTCACAGCGAGTTCAATTTCACTGAGTCTCGGGTGGAGACAGCCTGGCCATCATTACGCCATTCGTGCAGGTCGGAACTTACCCGACAAGGAATTTCGCTACCTTAGGACCGTTATAGTTACGGCCGCCGTTTACCGGGGCTTCGATCAAGAGCTTCGCGTTGCCGCTAACCCCATCAATTAACCTTCCGGCACCGGGCAGGCGTCACACCGTATACGTCCACTTTCGTGTTTGCACAGTGCTGTGTTTTTAATAAACAGTTGCAGCCAGCTGGTATCTTCGACTGATTTCAGCTCCACCCGCAGGGGCTTCACCTACATATCAGCGTGCCTTCTCCCGAAGTTACGGCACCATTTTGCCTAGTTCCTTCACCCGAGTTCTCTCAAGCGCCTTGGTATTCTCTACCTGACCACCTGTGTCGGTTTGGGGTACGATTTGATGTTACCTGATGCTTAGAGGCTTTTCCTGGAAGCAGGGCATTTGTTACTTCAGCACCGTAGTGCCTCGTCATCACACCTCAGCGTTAATAAGGAACCGGATTTACCTGGAACCTCCGCCTACATGCTTAAACCGGGACAACCGTCGCCCGGCTAACATAGCCTTCTCCGTCCCCCCTTCGCAGTAACACCAAGTACAGGAATATTAACCTGTTTCCCATCGACTACGCCTTTCGGCCTCGCCTTAGGGGTCGACTCACCCTGCCCCGATTAACGTTGGACAGGAACCCTTGGTCTTCCGGCGAGCGGGCTTTTCACCCGCTTTATCGTTACTTATGTCAGCATTCGCACTTCTGATACCTCCAGCACCCCTCACAGGACACCTTCAACGGCTTACAGAACGCTCCCCTACCCAACAACGCATAAGCGTCGCTGCCGCAGCTTCGGTGCATGGTTTAGCCCCGTTACATCTTCCGCGCAGGCCGACTCGACCAGTGAGCTATTACGCTTTCTTTAAATGATGGCTGCTTCTAAGCCAACATCCTGGCTGTCTGTGCCTTCCCACATCGTTTCCCACTTAACCATGACTTTGGGACCTTAGCTGGCGGTCTGGGTTGTTTCCCTCTTCACGACGGACGTTAGCACCCGCCGTGTGTCTCCCGTGATAACATTCTTCGGTATTCGTAGTTTGCATCGGGTTGGTAAGCCGGGATGGCCCCCTAGCCGAAACAGTGCTCTACCCCCGAAGATGAGTTCACGAGGCGCTACCTAAATAGCTTTCGGGGAGAACCAGCTATCTCCCGGTTTGATTGGCCTTTCACCCCCAGCCACAAGTCATCCGCTAATTTTTCAACATTAGTCGGTTCGGTCCTCCAGTTAGTGTTACCCAACCTTCAACCTGCCCATGGCTAGATCACCGGGTTTCGGGTCTATACCCTGCAACTTAACGCCCAGTTAAGACTCGGTTTCCCTTCGGCTCCCCTATACGGTTAACCTTGCTACAGAATATAAGTCGCTGACCCATTATACAAAAGGTACGCAGTCACCCCATAAAAGAGGCTCCCACTGCTTGTACGTACACGGTTTCAGGTTCTTTTTCACTCCCCTCGCCGGGGTTCTTTTCGCCTTTCCCTCACGGTACTGGTTCACTATCGGTCAGTCAGGAGTATTTAGCCTTGGAGGATGGTCCCCCCATATTCAGACAGGATACCACGTGTCCCGCCCTACTCTTCGAGTTCACAGCCTGTGTGCTTTCGTGTACGGGACTTTCACCCTGTACCGTGCGACTTTCCAGACGCTTCCACTAACACACAAGCTGATTCAGACTCTGGGCTGCTCCCCGTTCGCTCGCCGCTACTGGGGGAATCTCGGTTGATTTCTTTTCCTCGGGGTACTTAGATGTTTCAGTTCCCCCGGTTCGCCTCGTTAACCTATGTATTCAGTTAACGATAGTGTGTCGGAACACACTGGGTTTCCCCATTCGGACATCGCCGGGTCAAAGGTTCATATCACCTCGCCGGCGCTTTTCGCAGATTAGCACGTCCTTCATCGCCTCTGACTGCCAGGGCATCCACCGTGTACGCTTAGTCGCTTAACCTCACAACCCGAAGATGTTTCTTTCGATTCATCACCGGCTTGCGAAAATTTGAGAGACTCGAACACACATAACATGTGTGTCGTTTCAATTTTCAGCTTGATCCAGATTTTTAAAGAGCAAATATCTCAAACGTCACCCGAAGATGAGTTTTGAGATATGTCGGCAGGTGACTTTCACTCACGAACCAGCAAGTGGCGTCCCCTAGGGGATTCGAACCCCTGTTACCGCCGTGAAAGGGCGGTGTCCTGGGCCTCTAGACGAAGGGGACACTGAAGTCTCAATCGCAAGACGCCTTGCTATTTACTTTTCATCAGACAATCTGTGTGAGCACTACAAAGGCAGGTTCTTTAAGGTAAGGAGGTGATCCAACCGCAGGTTCCCCTACGGTTACCTTGTTACGACTTCACCCCAGTCATGAATCACAAAGTGGTAAGCGCCCTCCCGAAGGTTAAGCTACCTACTTCTTTTGCAACCCACTCCCATGGTGTGACGGGCGGTGTGTACAAGGCCCGGGAACGTATTCACCGTAGCATTCTGATCTACGATTACTAGCGATTCCGACTTCATGGAGTCGAGTTGCAGACTCCAATCCGGACTACGACGCACTTTATGAGGTCCGCTTGCTCTCGCGAGTTCGCTTCTCTTTGTATGCGCCATTGTAGCACGTGTGTAGCCCTACTCGTAAGGGCCATGATGACTTGACGTCATCCCCACCTTCCTCCAGTTTATCACTGGCAGTCTCCTTTGAGTTCCCGGCCGGACCGCTGGCAACAAAGGATAAGGGTTGCGCTCGTTGCGGGACTTAACCCAACATTTCACAACACGAGCTGACGACAGCCATGCAGCACCTGTCTCAGAGTTCCCGAAGGCACCAATCCATCTCTGGAAAGTTCTCTGGATGTCAAGAGTAGGTAAGGTTCTTCGCGTTGCATCGAATTAAACCACATGCTCCACCGCTTGTGCGGGCCCCCGTCAATTCATTTGAGTTTTAACCTTGCGGCCGTACTCCCCAGGCGGTCGACTTAACGCGTTAGCTCCGGAAGCCACGCCTCAAGGGCACAACCTCCAAGTCGACATCGTTTACGGCGTGGACTACCAGGGTATCTAATCCTGTTTGCTCCCCACGCTTTCGCACCTGAGCGTCAGTCTTTGTCCAGGGGGCCGCCTTCGCCACCGGTATTCCTCCAGATCTCTACGCATTTCACCGCTACACCTGGAATTCTACCCCCCTCTACAAGACTCTAGCCTGCCAGTTTCGAATGCAGTTCCCAGGTTGAGCCCGGGGATTTCACATCCGACTTGACAGACCGCCTGCGTGCGCTTTACGCCCAGTAATTCCGATTAACGCTTGCACCCTCCGTATTACCGCGGCTGCTGGCACGGAGTTAGCCGGTGCTTCTTCTGCGGGTAACGTCAATTGCTGCGGTTATTAACCGCAACACCTTCCTCCCCGCTGAAAGTACTTTACAACCCGAAGGCCTTCTTCATACACGCGGCATGGCTGCATCAGGCTTGCGCCCATTGTGCAATATTCCCCACTGCTGCCTCCCGTAGGAGTCTGGACCGTGTCTCAGTTCCAGTGTGGCTGGTCATCCTCTCAGACCAGCTAGGGATCGTCGCCTAGGTGAGCCGTTACCCCACCTACTAGCTAATCCCATCTGGGCACATCTGATGGCAAGAGGCCCGAAGGTCCCCCTCTTTGGTCTTGCGACGTTATGCGGTATTAGCTACCGTTTCCAGTAGTTATCCCCCTCCATCAGGCAGTTTCCCAGACATTACTCACCCGTCCGCCACTCGTCACCCGAGAGCAAGCTCTCTGTGCTACCGTTCGACTTGCATGTGTTAGGCCTGCCGCCAGCGTTCAATCTGAGCCATGATCAAACTCTTCAATTTAAGTTTGATGCTCGTGAATTAAACTTCGTAATGAATTACGTATGTTCACTCAGAGACTTGGTATTCATTTAGTGTCCGAAGACATTAAGAATCCATGTCACTTTGAGTGCCCACACAGATTGTCTGATAAATTGTTAAAGAGCAGTGCCGCTTCGTTTTCGCTGCGGCGCGGGGTGTGCATATTACGCTTTCCCGCTTCAGAGTCAAGCATTTATTTTCGCTTATCTCTGCTGACCCGGCGGCGTGTGTGCCGTTGTTCCGTGTCAGTGGAGGCGCATTATAGGGAGTTATTCTGAAGTGACAAGAGGAAATTCAAAAAAAGTTTCTGTCCGTGTTTTTTTTCACCAACAGGGGTGAAATCAAGCTACAAATTGTTCTATTTGATGTATCTGCAACCACAATAACACCCGAGGTGGCATAATTATCAGCATGAATCTTTAAGGAATAAACGCGATGCCATTAAGCGCACAACAACTGGCTGCCCAAAAAAACCTGTCGTATGTGCTGGCAGAAAAACTGGCTCAGCTGATTTTAGCGGGTAAATATGCCCCGGGGAGCATCCTGCCGGGTGAAATGGAGTTGGGTGAGCAGTTTGGGGTGAGCCGTACCGCCGTTCGCGAAGCGGTGAAAACCTTAACGGCAAAAGGAATGGTGCTTCCGCGTCCTCGCATTGGTACGCGTGTGATGCCACAGAGCAACTGGAACTTCCTCGATCAGGAACTGCTCTCATGGTGGATGACGGAAGATAACTTTCATCAGGTCGTCGATCACTTCCTGGTGATGCGCAGCAGTCTTGAACCTCAGGCCTGCCTCCTTGCCGCCACGCTCGGTACGGCAGAACAGAAAGCGCAGCTCAATGCCCTGATGGAAGAGATGGTGTTCCTGAAAAAACACTTCAATCGCGAACGCTGGATTGAGGTTGATATGGCCTGGCATGAACACATCTATATGATGAGCGCCAATCCGTTCCTGACATCCTTTGCCTCTTTATTCCATTCGGTATACCACACCTACTTTACCTCTATTACGCAAGACGAAGTGGTAAAGCTGGATTTGCACCAGGCGATTGTTGATGCCATTCAGGAGAGCGACGGGCAGCGAGCCCAGGATGCATGCCAGGCATTGCTGGCCGCGCCAACCCACCAGCAGGTACATAAATGAGAGAGAGAAAAGCGCGCAGCATGGCCGGATTGCCGTGGATTGCAGCCATGGCGTTCTTTATGCAGGCACTGGATGCCACCATCCTCAACACAGCGCTACCCGCGATTGCACAAAGCCTTAACCGATCCCCGCTGGCGATGCAGTCCGCCATCATCAGTTATACCCTGACTGTCGCGATGCTCATTCCGGTGAGCGGCTGGCTGGCTGACCGCTTCGGCACCCGCAAAATATTCATGCTGGCCGTGACGCTCTTTACGCTCGGCTCTTTGGCCTGTGCGCTGTCAACGTCTCTTACAGAGCTGGTCATCTTCCGTGTTCTTCAGGGCGTTGGCGGGGCGATGATGATGCCCGTGGCGCGTCTGGCGTTACTGCGCGCCTATCCGCGCAGTGAACTGCTTCCTGTGCTCAACTTCGTCACGATGCCCGGCCTGGTCGGCCCCATACTGGGTCCGGTTCTCGGCGGGGTATTCGTCACCTGGGCAAGCTGGCACTGGATCTTCCTGATTAATATTCCCATTGGCGTCGCGGGGCTGCTTTATGCCCGCAAATATATGCCGAACTTCACCACCCCAAGACGCCGTTTCGATATGCGTGGTTTTTTCCTGTTTGGCCTGAGCCTGGTGCTCTTCTCCAGTGGGATGGAGTTGTTTGGTGAGAAGATCGTGGCGACATGGATTGCACTCTCCGTCATCCTCGGCGGTATTTTGCTGTTCCTTCTTTATATACGTCATGCACGCCGTCACCCGACGCCGTTAATTTCTCTGTCGCTGTTTAACACCCGAACGTTTTCCGTGGGGATTGCGGGCAACATTGCCTCACGCCTGGGGACGGGCTGCGTGCCATTCCTGATGCCACTGATGCTGCAGGTGGGTTTCGGCTACCCGGCTCTGATTGCCGGTTGCATGATGGCCCCCACGGCGATGGGCTCTATTCTGGCCAAATCAACCGTCACGCAGGTGTTGCGCTGGTTTGGTTATCGTAAGACGCTGGTAGGTGTAACGGTCTTTATCGGGCTGATGATCGCGCAGTTCTCCCTGCAATCCGCCTCTTTACCGGTCTGGATGCTGATCCTGCCCCTGTTTGTGCTGGGAATGGCCATGTCGACACAGTTCACGTCGATGAACACCATCACCCTCGCCGACCTGACCGACGATAACGCCAGTAGCGGCAACAGCGTGCTGGCAGTGACTCAGCAGTTGTCGATCAGTCTGGGGGTGGCCGTCAGTGCGGCGGTACTGCGGTTTTATGAAGATTTTGACAGCGCGAACACCGTCGAACAGTTCCACTATACCTTTATTACCATGGGCGCACTCACCGTCGTGTCGGCGTTGGTCTTTATGCTGTTAAAACCCAAAGATGGCCGCAACCTGATCAAAGAGCGCCACAAAGCAAAGGCTAAACCGAACCCCGTTCCATCAGAACAGGAGTAAGCTGCAGACGTTGCTGCTGAAGGCCGGGCTCGGCCATTCGGTGGATAAGCACATCGATGGCCAGCTCGCCCAGTTCATCTTTTGGCTGATGAATCGTGGTGAGCGGCGGCGTCATGTAGCGGGCCAGTTCAATGTCATCGTAACCAATCACCGCCATATCGTGTGGAACACGCAGTCCCGCCTGATATAACGCCTGATACGCGCCAAACGCCATCGCATCGTTGCCGATAAACACAGCCTGCGGACGCTGCGCTTGCGACAGCAGTTTCTGCATAGCTTCAAAGCCGCCGTTAAATTCGAAATCACCGGTAATACGGTAGCCATCCGGAACAGTAAGCCCCGCCCGCGCCATCGCAGAAAGATACCCCTCAAGACGCAAACGCGCCGGGGTTTTATCCAGGGGGCCGGTAATGCAGGCGATGCGGGTATAGCCTTTATCGATCAGATACTGGGTGGCCATGTCACCCCCCAGCAGCGAGTTATCCTGAATGAGATCGCTGGTACCGTCGAACGGCGCCCAGTCCATCATCACCGTGGGAATAGAAGGGTAGCGCTGAATAATCTCTTTCGAGGGCTGATGTGTTTCGGTACACAGCAGCAGTAACCCGTCGACGCGTTTTTGCATCAGCGTCTCCAGGTTGCGGTTCATTCGCTGCTCATCCCCTTCGGTATTGCACAGCACCAGGCTGTAACCACGCTCGAAGCAGCTGCGTTCGACACCGCGAACAAGTTCAGAATAAAAGGGGTTGGTACTGGCGGTGATCAGCATGCCGATGGTGCGCGTCTGGTTGAGCTTGAGGCTGCGCGCCAGCGCGGACGGCGCATAGTTGAGATCTTTAACCGCGGCTTCGACTTTTTCCCGAATCGCCTCGCTAACGAAGCGATCGTTATTAATGACGTGGGAGACTGTCGACGTAGAAACGCCCGCCTGGCGGGCGACATCTTTCATTGTGGCCAAGCGTTACCCCTGCTGACTTAAGAATTCATCAATCTCTTTACGCCACGGAACGGAAGGCTGGGCACCTTTGCGCGTTACGGCAATCGCCGCGGCGGCATGGGCAAAGCGAATAGCATCATCCATTCTCTTGCCTTCCAGCAGCGCAGTCACCAATGCACCGTTAAAGGTATCTCCCGCCGCGATGGTATCAATCGCCTTAACCTTAAAGCCCGGCACGCGACGGCCTTCCCCGTTTACGCTGGCCCACACTCCACGACTGCCAAGGGTAATGATAACGGTGCCGATGCCTTTATCGTGCAGCACTTTCGCCGCCCGCGCGGCGTCGTCATCATTTTCAACGCGAACGCCTGTCAGTTTCTCCGCTTCAGTTTCGTTCGGGGTAATGATATCCACCAGCGCCAGCAGCTCGTCTGATAATACCCGCGCAGGCGCAGGATTGAGTACGACAGTGGTATGATTTTGATGCGCTATCTCTGCGGCCGCCAGGACGCTTTCAACAGGTGATTCCAGCTGCATCAGAAGCGCTTCGGCATTCGCGATGATCTCGCGCTGCGCGTTCACCCGCTCAGTGGTCAGCGCGGCGTTAGCCCCCGCATGAATACCGATGACATTCTCACCTTCCGCGTTGACGAAAATCAGCGCCACGCCGGTTGATTCCCCTTCGACAACGCTGACAGGCGCAATATCAATGTTATCGCTGGCCAGCTGTTTGCGTACGCGCTCACCGGTATCGTCATCACCCGTGCAGGCAATAAAGGCGATCTTCGCCCCACTGCGTCCTGCGGCGACGGCCTGGTTGGCGCCCTTACCGCCGAATGCCACCTGATACTGATTACCGGTGACGGTTTCGCCCGGTGTCGGGAACGATTCAAGGTTAAGAATGTGATCGGCATTGATACTGCCAAGGACGACAAGATTGCCTGCGGTTTTCATGGTTGAGGTGTCCATCTGAGAGCGCCACCGGTGTGACCCGGTGGCGTATGCCACACTTTTCTTTATAGGGTGTCCCTCAGGCAGCCAGCGACTGCCTGATTCGCCTTTTACTGCTTGATGACCAGTTTCAGGTCAACAGGATATTTGGCCTGAACTTTTTCGCCCTTCAGCACTTTATCAGCAGTCTGCACGCCCGTTGCGCCGATCTGCTCAGGCAGCTGAGCGATGGTCGCCGCCAGTTTGCCATCTTTTACTGCTTTTTCACCATCCGGCGTGCCGTCAAATCCGACAACCATCACATCAGATTTACCTGCGGTCTGCAGAGCACGCAGCGCGCCCAGCGCCATTTCATCGTTCTGTGCAAACACAGCCTGCACGTCAGGGTGCGCGGTCAGCAGGTTCTGCATCACGTTCAGACCTTTCGTGCGGTCGAAGTCAGCAGGCTGGCTGGCCAGTACGTTAAATTTGTGCGCTGCAACAGCCTGCTGGAAGCCTTCACCACGCTCACGCGCCGCTGACGTACCGGCAATACCCTGCAATTCGATAACTTTCGCGCCTTCACCCGCTTTCTTCGCGATGTAGTCACCCGCGATTTTGCCACCCAGTACGTTATCAGAAGCGATGTGGCTGACTACGTCGCCTTTCGTCGCCTGACGGTCAAGGGTGATGACCGGGATCTTCGCCTGATTTGCCATCTTCACGGCGTTACCCACAGCGTCAGAATCCGTTGGGTTGATCAGCAGGATTTTGGTGCCACGTACGGTTAAGTCCTGAACGTTTGCCAGCTCTTTCGCCGGGTTGTTCTGAGAGTCCAGCACCACCAGGTTGTAGCCCAGTTTGTCAGCTTCTTTCTGTGCTCCGTCCTTCAGAGAGACGAAGAACGGGTTGTTCAGCGTGGAGATAACCAGCGCGATGGTGTCTTTCGCCATTGCGTTAGCACTTACGGTTGCGCTCAGCGCGACAGCAGAAACCAGGGTAGCCAGCTTTTTCATGTTCATATCTAAGATGTCCTGTAGTGTCGTCAGTTACTGTTTTTTGTTGTCTACCAGAACCGCCAGCAAAATCACCACTGCTTTAACGATCATCTGGTAATAGGAGGAAACACCTAATAAATTCAAACCATTATTCAGGAAACCAAGGATCAGTGCGCCGATCAATGTCCCAACAATGCGACCTTTACCGCCCGCAAGACTCGTACCGCCCAGAACGACTGCCGCAATGGCATCCAGCTCATACCCCGTCCCCGCCGTTGGCTGCGCAGAAGAGAGGCGCGCCACTTCGATGATGCCTGCCAGAGAGGCCAGCAGACCACACAGCGAATAGACGATGATTTTGACTTTATTGACGCTGATCCCGGACAGACGCGTTGCCGCTTCGTTACCGCCCAGCGCATAGATATAACGACCCAGACGGGTGTGATGCAGCATGTACCACGCCGCGAGGAAAACGATAGCCATGATCCAGACCGGCGTCGGGATACCCAGCGGACGACCAATACCGAACCAGCCAAACAGATCGGCGTTATCCGTAAAGCCGGTATTTACCGGACTGCCGTTGGTGTAAACCATGGTGACACCGCGCAGCAGGAGCATCATGACCAGCGTCGCAATGAACGCCTGAACGCGACCTTTCGCCACAATCACACCGGTCACGGCACCAATTGCCGCCCCAAGTGCCAGCGCAGCTGCAACGGCCACCAGCGCGTTGACTTCAATCCCTACAATTGAAGCCGCAACCGCACCGGTGAGCGCCAGCAGGGAACCGACGGACAGATCGATACCCGACGTCAAAATCACCAGCGTCATCCCTACCGCCATAATGGCGTTAACCGACGTCTGCTGAAGAATATTGAACAGGTTATTAACGGTAAAAAAGTTTGGACTCATGGTCGAAACAATCGCGATCAACACCAGCAGGGCAATCAGCGATTTTTGTTCCAGCAGCCATGCCTTTGTGAAATAACGGCGACCAGAAACAGCCTGGGTAGTCATCTTCTTACTCCTGATTCACGCGATTAAGCTTGCCCACAGCGGCAGCCATCAGAACTTCCTGGGTGGCCTGCTCGCGAGTGAATTCACCACCGAGATGCCCTTCATGCATGACGATAATGCGATCGCTCATGCCTAATACTTCTGGCATCTCGGAAGAGACCAGAATGATGCTCAGGCCGTCGGCCTTGAACTGGTTAATCAGCTGATAGATCTCTTTCTTGGCCCCAACGTCCACGCCGCGGGTTGGCTCATCAAGGATCAGCACTTTCGGGCGCGTCATCAGACCGCGCGCAATGGCCACTTTTTGCTGATTACCACCGGACAACAGGCCAATCGCCTGCTCCATCGACGGCGTTTTAACGTTGAAGAGACGGATAAAATCGCTGACCGCCTGCTGTTCATCTTTGTGCTTCAGGCTGCCACCGCTGCGGCTGAAATAGCGCAGGGCAGTAAGCGACATGTTCTCTTTTACCGACATCCCCAGCACTAAGCCGTCACGCTTGCGGTCTTCGGAGATATAGACGATGCCGTTTGCCAGGCCATCCTGTGGAGAGCGAGTCACCACCTCATGACCGTCGAGCGTGACATAACCGCTGGTACGCGGCAGTGCGCCATAGAGCACTTTCATCAGCTCGGTACGGCCTGCCCCCATTAACCCCGCCACGCCAAGGATCTCCCCCTGGCGCAGGGTAAAGGTGACATCGTTCACGCCCGGGCCACAGAGGTTATCCACCTTAAGGCGGATCTCACCCGGTGCTTTGTCCAGATGCGGATACTGGTCTTCGAGCTTACGTCCCACCATCATTTCGATAAGGGTATCTTCGGTCAGCGTGGCGACTTCGCGCTCGGCAATGAATTGCCCGTCGCGGAAGACCGTTACGTCGTCGCAGATCTCGAAAATCTCTTTCATACGGTGAGAGATATAGACAATCCCGCGTCCCTGCGATTTCAGCTCGCGGATAACGCGGAATAAAGATTCGGTTTCGGTGTCGGTCAGCGCGTCCGTCGGTTCATCCATAATGATGACCTTCGACTCAAAGCTCAGCACCTTCGCGATTTCAACCATTTGCTGATCGCCAATGGAAAGGTCGCCCACCAGACGGTCGCTCTTGAAGCGCAGGTTTAGCTTCGCCAGCAGTTTGTCCGCTTCGGCATACATCGTTTTCCAGTCGATTTTGCCAAACCGGTTAACGAACTCGCGTCCGAGGAAGATGTTTTCCGCAATGCTGAGCTGCGGGATCAGGTTCAGCTCCTGGTGGATAATACCGATACCCGCATCCTGGGAAGATTTCGGGCCGTTGAACGTGGTCTCTTTACCCAGCCACAGCAGCGAGCCGGCATCGCGTTGATAGATACCGGTCAGCACTTTCATCATAGTGGATTTGCCGGCCCCGTTTTCGCCCACCAGCGCCATTACGCGTCCGGGATAAACGTTCAGTGCCGCGCCAGAGAGGGCTTTTACGCCCGGGAACGCTTTATCGATCCCTTTCAGTTGCAGTAATGCGTCCATGATGGCCTCAGAAGGTGACGCCAGCACAGAGAATGATATTCGCATACGGGGAACACTCCCCGCTGCGAATCACCGCCTGACTGTCTGCGGTTTGTTGTTTGAATTGCTCGTGCGTTGTGTAACGAATTTCTATGGTGTTTCCCTGGTGTTGTTGCAGTTGCTCAATGTGGCTGAGCAACGTTTCGTGGAGTTGCGGATTATGGTGTTTAATTTCCGTCGCGAGAATGGCCGCCTCAACCTGCATCTCCGCCGTCACCACGTCCAGTACCTGCATAAACGAGGGCACGCCCTGCGTTAACGCCATATCAATACGGGTTGTGCTGCGTGGAACCGGTAAGCCTGCATCGCAAACCACCAGCGTATCGGTATGCCCAAGACGGGAAATAACCGATGAGATTTCTGCGTTAAGAACGGTGCCTTTCTTCATTTTCTTGCTCCACTAGCGAAACGTTTCGCTGAAATCAGTTTAGTCTTAACGGTGTTCAGAAAACCACCATGACATAACAGATTTGTGATCGGCGTCGAAACGTTTCGCTACGTGAAATGAGAAGGCGATAAATGCAAAAACGGTAACCCTTTGGTTACCGTTTTTTTAGGGTTGCACCCTCTCCATCCAGGAGAGGGCATCAGGCCACACGAGGACCTAGATTTCGACCTGCGTTCCCAGCTCAATCACACGGTTAGGCGGGATCTCAAACTGGTCAGGCGCGCGAAGGGCGTTACGCTGCAGGATAAGGTACAACTTGCCGCGCAGACGCAAATACCAGGGGCGCTTGCCGATAATCAGCGACTCGTGGGACATAAAGAACGAGGTCTCCATCATGCGACAGCTCAGACCTTCCAGACCGCAGCGATGGAACACCTCTTCGACGTTTGGTGTCTCACGCCAGCCGTAGCTTGCCACTACGCGCCAGAAGGTCGGCGACAGTTGCTCGATTTGCACGCGGCGGACATTGTGGACGTACGGGGCATCTTCGGTGCGCAGGGTCAGCAGGATCACGCGCTCGTGCAGCACTTTGTTGTGCTTGAGGTTATGCATCAGCGCAAACGGGATAACGTTCAGCGCACGCGACATATACACCGCGGTGCCCGGCACGCGTACCGGCGGCGATTTCTCCAGCGAGGCAATCATAGCCTCCAGGGAGTTACCGTGCTCATGCATACGGCGCAGAAGGCGGAAACGTTCGCTTTTCCACGTGGTCATGACAATGAACATCACCAGACCGAGCGTCAGCGGCAGCCAGCCACCGGAGACAATCTTGTCGAGGTTGGCGGAGAACAGCGGCACGTCAATGCACAGGAAGCCGACCAGAATCATCATCACGAGGAATTTGTTCCAGTGCCAGTTTCGGTACGCTACCGTGGTGGAGAGCAGCGAGGTCAGTACCATCGTACCGGTTACCGCAATACCGTACGCCGCCGCCAGGTTGCTGGAGTGCTCGAAGCTGACGATGACAATCACCACGGCGAAATAGAGCAGCCAGTTGATGAACGGAATGTAAATCTGGCCCGACTCCATCTCGGAGGTATGGATAATGCGCATAGGCGAGAGATACCCCAGACGCACGGCCTGACGCGTCAGAGAGAACACGCCTGAAATTACTGCCTGCGAGGCAATAACGGTCGCCAGCGTCGCCAGAATCAGCATGGGCACCAGCGCCCAGTCCGGAGCCAGCAGGAAGAATGGGTTCTTAATCGCCTCCGGGTTTTGCAGCAGCAGCGCACCCTGACCGAAATAGTTCAGCACCAGCGACGGCAGGACCACTAAAAACCACGCCACGCGGATAGGCAGTTTCCCGAAGTGCCCCATATCGGCATACAGCGCCTCAACACCGGTGATGGAGAGCACGACGGCACCGAGCGCGACGAAGGAAACCACTTTGTATTCAAGGAAGAAATGCACGGCCCAGTAAGGGTTCAGCGCATGCAGCACGTCCGGGTTAGCAATAATGCTGCGTAAACCGAGTGCCGCCAGGACCAGGAACCAGGCCAGCATAATCGGAGCGAACAGCTTGCCCACCAGCCCGGTGCCGTGCTTCTGGATGATGAACAGCAGCGTCAGGACAAGGATCGCCAGCGGAACAACCCATGAATCAAGCTGTGGCGCGATAATCTCCAGCCCCTCTATCGCCGAGAGAACCGAAATCGCGGGCGTAATGACGACTTCCCCATAGAAGAAGCTGCCGCCAATCAGGCCGATAATGACCAGCACCGACGTCATTCTGGCGGAGGTATTCCGCCCGGCAAGGGACATCAGAGTCAGGATCCCCCCTTCACCGGCGTTATCTGCACGCATAACGAAGGAGAGGTATTTCACTGAAACCACCAGGATCAGCAGCCAGAAGATGAGGGACAGGAAGCCAAAGACGGCATCGCGCTCAACACCAAAACCAAACTGACCGGACAGACATTCACGAAGCGTATAAAGCGGGCTGGTGCCGATATCACCGTAGACAACCCCGATCGCCGCAAGCGTTATTGCGGGTAATGATTGCTTATTATCAGTGCTCATAGACTAGTCTTTTCGTTTAAATAACAAATGTGTGCTTAGTCCCTTGGCCCACAAAAAGCGCACAGTATGCACGATTCAATGCAAAATCGTACCCCTAAATGCAACCGCATTAATGTAGCGCAAAGAAAATAGCGCCGCACTTCAGTCTATTACCAGCCCTGACTGAAACGTCTATACTCGCTTCAATTGGCCGCCACGACGGCGAAAGGATGCAAAACTATTATGGCTCACTCACATTTAATAGCAGAAAGAATTTCCCGCCTCAGCGGCGCGCTGGAAAAAGGCCTTTTCGAGCGTAGCCACGCCATTCGCCTCTGTTTACTGGCGGCGTTGAGCGGTGAAAGCGTCTTTCTGCTTGGTCCTCCGGGCATCGCCAAAAGCCTGATTGCCCGCCGGCTGAAATTTGCCTTTCAGAACGCCCGCGCTTTCGAATACCTGATGACCCGCTTTTCCACCCCAGAAGAAGTTTTCGGCCCGCTTTCCATTCAGGCGCTGAAAGATGAAGGGCGCTATCAGCGCCTGACTGAGGGGTATCTTCCGGAAGCGGAAATTGTTTTTCTTGATGAGATCTGGAAAGCGGGGCCGGCTATTCTGAACACCCTGCTCACGGCGATAAACGAACGCCGATTCCGCAACGGTGCCAGCGAAGAGAAAATCCCGATGCGCCTGCTGGTGGCGGCCTCTAACGAACTCCCGGAAGCCGACAGCAGCCTTGAAGCGCTGTATGACCGCATGCTGATCCGCCTGTGGCTCGACAAAGTGCAGGATAAATCCAACTTCCGCTCGATGCTGGTCAGCCAGCAGGATGAGAATGAAAACCCGGTCCCCGCTTCGCTGCAGGTCACGGATGAGGAGTATTACCAGTGGCAGGAGGATATCGGCAAAATCACACTGCCGGATTCGGTGTTTGAGCTGATCTATCTGCTGCGCCAGCAGCTCGATTTACTGCCTTCTGCGCCGTATGTCTCCGACCGTCGCTGGAAAAAAGCGATCCGCCTGCTGCAGGCCAGCGCCCTGTTCAGCGGCCGCGATGCCGTTGCGCCAATCGATCTGATCCTTTTAAAAGATTGTCTCTGGCACGACGCGGAAGGCATGAACCTGATGCAGCAGCAGCTTGACGTATTGATGACCGGACACGCCTGGGGCCAGCAGTCGATGCTCAACCAGCTCGGGGCGATTGCCCAACGGCGTATTCAGCTGCAGCAACAACAAAGCGACAAAACAGCGCTGAAAGTAAACCGCCTTGGCGGTATGTTCGCCCGCAAAGCGCATTATGAGCTGCCGTCCGAACTGACCAGTACAACGCTGACGCTCCTGCTTCAGCAGCCCCTTAAGCTTCATGACATGCAGGTGGTCCATATCACCGTGGAGCGAGAGCCACTGGCTCAGTGGCTTGATAAGGGCGGGGAGATCCGCGGCAAACTCAACGGCATCGGTTTTGCCCAGCCGCTGACGCTGGAAGTGGACAGCAGCCAGCATCTGGTGATCCGCGACGTCAGCCTGCAGGGATCGCGTCTTGCGCTTCCGGGAACCGCCTCTGACAGCGTGCCGGAAGAGATTAAACGCCAGCTTGAAGCGCTGGATACAGAATGGCACCAGCAACATACGCGCTTCAGCGAGCAGCAAAAATGCCTCTTTATTCATAGCGACTGGTTAGGTCGCATCGAAGCCAGCCTGCAGTATGTCAGCGCGCAGATCAAACAGGCTCGTCAATGCTAACGCTGGATACGCTTAACGTCATGCTGGCCGTCAGCGAAGAGGGGTTGATCGAAGAGGTGGTCATCACCCTTCTGGCCTCCCCGCAGCTGGCGGCTTTTTTTGAAAAATTCCCACGGCTCAAAAAGGCGATGACCGACGATCTCCCGCGCTGGCGCGAAAACCTGCGTCAGCGGTTCAAAGAGACCGAAGTCCCCCCTGAATTAACTGACGAGGTGGCCTGCTATCAGCAGTGCCAGCGGCTCTCTACGTCACAGTTTATCGCCCAGCTCCCGCAAACCCTGACGTTACTCGACACAGTACACTCTCCGTTTGCCAGCCAGGCGCGGGCGCTGGTCACGGATAACGCCACGTTTACCCCCGCGCTACACACCCTCTTTTTACAACGCTGGCGCCTCAGCCTGGTGGTGCAGGCCACAACGTTGAACCAGCAGTTGCTGGATGAGGAGCGTGAACAGCTGCTTAGCGAAGTGCAGGAACGCATGACCTTAAGCGGTCAGCTGGAGCAGGTGCTGGTGGAAAATGAAAACGCCGCCGGGCGTCTTTGGGATATGAGCGCTGGTCAGCTGCGGCGCGGAGATTACCAGCTCATCGTCAAGTACGGCGATTTTCTGGCACAGCAGCCAGAGCTGATGAAGCTTGCCGAACAGCTGGGTCGTTCACGGGAGGCCAAATCGGTCCCAAAGAAAGATGCCCCAATGGAGACCTTCCGCACCCTGGTCCGTGAACCGGCCACCGTGCCTGAGCAGGTGGATGGGCTCCAGCAAAGCGACGATATTTTGCGCCTGCTGCCCACGGAGCTGAGTACGCTGGGGATGACCGAGCTTGAGTACGAGTTTTATCGCCGGCTGGTGGAAAAACAGCTTCTGACCTACCGGTTGCATGGCGAAGCCTGGCGTGAAAAGCTCAGCCAGCGCCCGGTCATCCATCAGGATTTTGACGAACAGCCGCGCGGGCCTTTTATTGTGTGCGTGGATACGTCCGGCTCGATGGGAGGGTTTAACGAACAGTGCGCGAAAGCGTTCTGCCTGGCTCTGATGCGCGTGGCGCTCGCCGATCGACGTCGCTGCTTCATCATGCTCTTTTCCAGCGAAGTTGTGGGGTATGAATTGACCCATCAACAGGGTATTGAGCAGGCGATCCGCTTTTTAAGCCAGCGCTTTCGTGGCGGTACCGATCTGGCCAGCTGTTTTCGAAGCATCGTTGAGCGGATGCAGGGCGGAGACTGGTATGACGCTGACGCCGTGGTCATCTCCGATTTTATTGCCCAGCGGCTACCGGATGACGTGGTGAATAAAGTGAAGGAGCTACAGCGAGTGCATCAGCACCGTTTCCATGCTGTGGCGATGTCTGCCCATGGAAAACCCGGCATCATGCGCATCTTCGATCATATCTGGCGCTTTGATACCGGGTTACGTAGCCGCCTGCTAAGACGCTGGCAGCGCTAATTACAGAAGAGATTCAACGCGATCGCGTACCTGTTGTGGCCAGACACCGCACTGCACCTGACCAATATGAGGCAGCTGCAACAGCAGCATGGTCAGACGGGACTGGCCAATACCGCCGCCAATGGTCTGCGGCATCTCTCCGCGCAGCAGCGCCTGGTGCCACTCCAGCGTGAGACGATCTTCATCCCCGGTCAGTGCCAGCTGACGTTTCAGGGCGTCAGCATCCACGCGGATCCCCATTGAAGAGAGCTCAAACGCATCTTCCAGCACCGGGTTCCAGACCAGAATATCGCCGTTCAGACCGGCGCGTTCGCCCTCACCCGTCGTGCTCCAGTCATCATAATCCGGCGCACGCACATCATGGCGTTTACCGTCAGACAATTTGCCGCCAATCCCGATCAGGAACACAGCACCCAATTCTTTGGCGATCGCACGCTCACGGCCTTTGGCATCCAGATCGGGATAACGGCTCAGCAGTTCCTGACTGTGGACAAAGTGGATCGATTCCGGCAGGAACGGTGCCAGACCAAACTCTTTGCTCACTGCCGCTTCGGTCGCTTTGATCCCGGCGTAGATCGCCTCTACGGTGGATTTCAGCGTACCGACGTGACGCTCGCCATCGCCCATGACACGCTCCCAGTCCCATTGATCGACGTAGACAGAGTGCATTGGCGTAAGACGGTCTTCATCGGGGCGAAGGGCTTTCATGTGTGTGTAAAGCCCTTCGCCCGCGCTGAAGTCGTGTTGTCCCAGGGTTTGACGTTTCCACTTCGCAAGGGAATGCACCACTTCGAACTGGGCGTCTGGCAGTGTTTTCACTTTCACCTGTACCGCTTTTTCGCATCCAGAAAGGTTGTCCTGCGTCCCGTCACCCACGCGGCTGAGAATGGGCGCCTGGACTTCGATCAGACCAAGCTTGTCTTCCAGCTGACGTGAAAAATGGGATTTAACGAAGCTGATCTGGCGTTGTTTTGCGATGTAAGCGGTTTTCATTATTTATACTCCTGCGTCCTGTTGATAGAGATTAAGCAACAGAAATGGCCTGTTATTCAATAACCAATCAACAAAAAGCCCTCTTCACTTTTGATTCATTAAAATAAGGCGCTAGAATAGAGAGATTCATTAATGTTCATAAGAAAAAGCTATGGAAAATTATCAGATCGATAATCTGGACCGCGGCATCCTGGAGGCCTTAATGGCCAATGCACGTACTGCCTACGCGGAACTGGCGAAACAGTTTGGCGTCAGTCCGGGCACAATCCACGTTCGCGTGGAAAAGATGAAACAGGCGGGGATCATTACCGGCGCACGTATCGACGTCAGCCCTAAGCAGCTGGGTTATGACGTCTGCTGCTTTATTGGCATTATTCTCAAAAGCGCCAAAGACTATCCGTCAGCCCTGGCGAAGCTCAACGCGCTTGAAGAAGTCACAGAGGCGTACTACACCACCGGGCACTACAGTATCTTTATAAAGGTGATGTGCCGCTCCATTGATGCCCTCCAGCAGGTACTTATCAACAAGATCCAAACAATTGATGAAATTCAGTCCACTGAAACATTGATCTCCCTGCAGAACCCGATCATGCGTACCATCCGCCCCTGATCGGGCAAATTCATTCCCACATTTTCCACAGGTAGATCCCAGCTCGTTCACAGCGTACAATGAGCCCCTCTTTATTTGAGCGAGCGATCAATGGCGGACATTACCCTTATCAGTGGCAGCACCCTGGGCGGCGCGGAATACGTTGCGGAACATCTGGCTGAGAAGCTGGAAGACGCGGGCTTTTCCACCGAAACACTGCACGGCCCGTTGCTTGACGATCTCCCGACTGATGGGGTCTGGCTACTGATCACCTCGACGCACGGCGCAGGCGATCTGCCGGATAATCTGCAACCTTTATATGACGAACTGCTGGAACAGCAGCCTGACCTGTCAAACGTCCGTTTTGGCGCGGTGGGTATCGGCAGTCGTGAATATGACACCTTTTGCGGTGCAATAGAGAAAGTCGAAGCCGCTGTGACTGCCTGTGGGGCAAAACAGCTGGGTGAAACACTGAAGATCAACATCCTCGATCATGACATTCCGGAAGATCCAGCGGAGATCTGGCTGGGTGAATGGAAAAATTTACTCAAAAACGATTAAAGATCGCGCGAACAGATGTGGATAACTCTGGTTAAAAGCTCGTATTAAGCGGTAGTTATCCAAGTTATAACTCTGAGGCTGTTTTGGCCCTGTGTATAAAGTCGCGATCTGATCCCAGCTTATACTGGCCAGGATCACCGATC
The DNA here is from genome assembly GCF_031453695.1 of Enterobacter sp. SORGH_AS_0287. Taxonomy (NCBI): domain Bacteria; kingdom Pseudomonadati; phylum Pseudomonadota; class Gammaproteobacteria; order Enterobacterales; family Enterobacteriaceae; genus Enterobacter; species Enterobacter sp. SORGH_AS_0287. The sequence continues at coordinate 3,578,682 of NZ_JAVIZW010000001.1, read as the reverse complement.
ATTCACAGCAAACGATCCTTTCTAACTGCATGATCTTCATCGTGAGATCGGGCTTATCCACAGAGGTACTCGATCCTAATAAGAGATCACAATAGAACAGATCTCTAAATAAAAAGATCTTCTTTTTAATAGCCCAGGATCCCAATGCTTTCTCGAAAGACTAAAGTTGAGTAGAATCCACGGCCCGGGCTTCAATCCATTTTCATACCGCTTTACGCGAGGCAGACCACCATGTTTTATCAGGATCCTTTTGACGTCATCATCATTGGCGGGGGTCATGCAGGCACTGAGGCCGCAATGGCCGCAGCGCGAATGGGTCAGCAGACCCTGCTTTTGACACACAATATCGACACGCTGGGACAAATGTCCTGTAATCCGGCGATTGGCGGCATTGGGAAAGGACACCTGGTAAAAGAAGTGGATGCACTTGGCGGCCTGATGGCGAAAGCGATCGATCATGCCGGCATCCAGTTTAGGATACTAAACGCAAGCAAAGGTCCCGCTGTGCGCGCCACCCGTGCTCAGGCAGACCGCGTGCTTTACCGTCAGGCGGTACGTACTGCCCTGGAGAATCAGCCAAACCTGATGATCTTCCAGCAGGCGGTAGAAGATCTTATCGTTGAAAACGATCGCGTTGTGGGTGCCGTAACCCAGATGGGCCTCAAGTTCCGCGCGAAAGCCGTCGTACTGACTGTTGGGACCTTCCTGGATGGCAAAATCCATATCGGTCTGGATAACTACAGCGGTGGCCGTGCTGGCGATCCGCCGTCCATTCCGCTGTCTCGTCGTCTGCGTGAACTTCCGCTGCGCGTCAGTCGCCTGAAAACAGGCACGCCACCGCGTATTGATGCGCGCACCATTGATTTCAGCGTGCTGGCACAACAGCACGGTGATAACCCCATGCCGGTGTTCTCGTTCATGGGCAATGCGGCTCAACATCCGCAGCAGGTACCGTGCTACATCACGCATACCAACGAAAAAACCCATGACGTGATCCGCAATAACCTCGACCGCAGCCCAATGTACGCTGGCGTGATCGAAGGGATCGGCCCGCGTTACTGTCCATCGATCGAAGACAAGGTGATGCGCTTTGCCGATCGTAACCAGCACCAGATCTTCCTGGAGCCGGAAGGACTGACGTCAAATGAAATTTACCCGAACGGCATCTCCACCAGCCTGCCGTTCGATGTGCAGATGCAAATTGTTCGCTCAATGCAGGGTATGGAGAACGCGAAAATCGTTCGTCCTGGCTACGCTATTGAGTACGATTTCTTCGATCCGCGTGACCTGAAGCCAACCCTGGAGAGCAAATTCATCCACGGTCTGTTCTTCGCCGGCCAGATTAACGGCACGACCGGTTACGAAGAAGCTGCCGCTCAGGGTCTGCTTGCCGGTCTGAACGCAGCACGCTTCTCTGCGGAGAAAGAGGGCTGGGCACCTGCGCGTTCTCAGGCTTATCTGGGCGTGCTGGTCGACGATCTCTGCACCCTGGGTACGAAAGAACCGTACCGTATGTTTACCTCTCGCGCGGAATATCGCCTGATGCTGCGCGAAGATAACGCCGACCTGCGTCTGACCGAAGTGGGTCGTGAACTGGGTCTGGTAGATGACGAACGCTGGGCGCGCTTCAACGAAAAACTGGAACGTATTGAGCAGGAACGTCAGCGCCTGAAAACCACCTGGGTGAATCCCCAGGCGGAAACCGCTGCAGAAGTGAATGCTCACTTAACTGCGCCGCTTTCGCGCGAAGCCAGCGGCGAAGACTTGCTGCGTCGCCCTGAAGTGACCTACGAGAACCTGGTGAAACTGACCGCGTTCGCGCCTGGCCTTGACGACGCTGAAGCGGCTGAACAGGTTGAGATCCAGGTCAAATACGAAGGTTACATCGCGCGTCAGCAGGATGAGATTGAAAAACAGCAGCGCAACGAAAATACGCTGCTGCCGGAAATGCTGGACTACCGTCAGGTGACGGGGCTTTCCAATGAAGTGATCGCCAAGCTGAACGATCACAAGCCTGTGTCGATCGGTCAGGCGTCCCGTATCTCCGGTGTCACACCTGCCGCGATTTCGATTCTGCTGGTGTGGCTGAAAAAGCAAGGTATGCTGCGCCGTAGCGCATAATATCCAGTGCTTTTGGCGGGTGGCGCTTCGCTACCCGCCCTGCTAATTCGTAGGCCCGGTAAGCGCCACCGGGCAATTTATGTCTAAACAGGTACCCACTGTGCTCAATAAACTCTCTCGTCTGCTGGAACAGGCAGGTATTTCGCTCACCGATCACCAGAAAACTCAGCTGGTGGCCTATGTCGATATGCTGAACAAATGGAATAAAGCGTACAACCTGACGTCTGTTCGCGACCCCAACGAGATGCTGGTTCGTCATATCCTCGATAGCATCGTGGTTGCGCCGTATCTTAAAGGGGAGCGCTTTATCGATGTGGGCACAGGCCCTGGCCTGCCGGGGATCCCGCTGTCGATTGTCCGCCCTGAGAGCCATTTCACGCTGCTGGACAGCCTTGGCAAACGCGTCCGTTTTTTACGTCAGGTCCAGCATGAGCTGAAGCTGGAGAACATCGCCCCTGTACAGAGCAGGGTAGAGGCGTTCCCCGCGGAGCCACCGTTTGACGGTGTTATCAGCCGCGCGTTTGCGTCGCTCAATGATATGGTGAGCTGGTGTAAGCACTTGCCTGCACAAAATGGCCGCTTTTATGCCCTGAAAGGGCAGTTGCCGGGCGATGAAATTGAACAGCTTCCGGAGGGTTTTGCTGTCGAATCCGTTGAGAAATTAAACATTCCTCAGCTTGAGGGTGAACGCCATCTGGTGATAATTAAGCCAAACAATTTTTAAATATTTAATAAAAATTGTGGAATTAGTGCTGTTCTGACCATGTTAAATAACAGCACTAATTCTCTGGTTTTACCGAAGAGAATTTAACCTCTGTGTTACTAAGGTTTTTCTAACGGTTAACGTAACAGCCATTGTTCAGCATGAAGATAGTCAACATCGAAAATATCAGCCTGCTAAAAGTGGAATACGGCAACCAGAATCGAATGTTAAATATTTATTAAGAATGTCAATAAAAGGTTTTTATTGTATACCGGGCTGTTTTGAAAATAGTTACGATAATTTGTCTTTAATTTCATAAAGATGAAATAAACCGATTTGCGTCTTTGATAAATACACCCTTATCGCAAATGTGTATTTTGTGATCTCGTGCACGCTTTGTAGCCAACGTTTTCGCGCTGTTTGCAGTTTTGGTCGAAGGTCGTGGCTTTCAGGAAAAGTTAAAAAATAGCGGCGGGGAAAAATATTTAAACATTTATTCACCTTTTCGCTACTTAATGTTTGAAATCACGGGTGCGCACCGTATAATTTGACCGCTTTTTGATGCTTGACTCTGAGCCTTAAAGGACGTTTTATACGACACGCGGCATACCTCGAAGGGAGCAGGAGTAAAAACGTGATGTCTGTGTCGCTCTTGAGTAGAAACGTTGCTCGTAAGCTTCTGTTCATTCAGTTTCTGGCTGTGATAGCAAGTGGACTGCTGTTTAGCCTCAAAGACCCCTTCTGGGGCATCTCCGCCGTGTGCGGGGGTTTGGCGGTTGTTCTGCCAAACGTATTGTTTATGATTTTTGCCTGGCGTCATCAGGCGCATACACCCGCCAAAGGCCGTGTGGCCTGGTCCTTCGCTCTCGGTGAAGTGTGTAAGGTGTTGCTGACCTTTGCTCTACTGGTGATGGCGCTGGCGGTTTTGAAAGTGGTATTCATGCCGCTGATAGCAACGTGGGTTTTGGTGCTGGTGGTACAAGTTCTGGCTCCAGCTGTAATCAACAACAAAGGGTAAAAGGCATCATGGCTTCAGAAAATATGACGCCGCAGGATTACATAGGTCACCATCTGAATAACCTTCAGCTGGACCTGCGTACATTCTCGCTGGTGGATCCGCATAACCCCCCGGCCACCTTCTGGACGATCAACATCGACTCCATGTTCTTCTCGGTCGTTTTGGGTCTTCTGTTCCTGGCCATGTTCCGCGGTGTTGCGAAAAGAGCGACCAGCGGTGTTCCAGGGAAATTCCAGACGTTCATCGAAATGATCATCGGCTTCGTCCATGGCAGCGTCAAAGACATGTACCATGGTAAGAGCAAGCTGATTGCTCCGCTGGCCCTGACCGTGTTCGTTTGGGTGTTCCTGATGAACCTGATGGACCTGCTGCCAATCGATTTCCTGCCGTGGATTGGCGAACATGTCCTCGGTCTGCCAGCACTGCGCGTGGTGCCGTCCGCTGACGTGAACATCACCCTGTCGATGGCGCTGGGCGTGTTTATCCTGATTCTTTTCTACAGCATCAAAATGAAAGGCGTAAGCGGCTTCGTGAAAGAGCTTACCTTGCAGCCGTTCAACCACTGGGCGTTTATTCCGGTCAACCTGATCCTGGAAGGCGTTAGCCTGCTGTCCAAACCTGTTTCACTGGGTCTGCGACTGTTCGGCAACATGTATGCGGGTGAGCTGATTTTCATTCTGATCGCGGGTCTTCTGCCGTGGTGGTCACAGTGGATTCTGAATGTGCCTTGGGCCATTTTCCACATCCTGATCATTACGCTGCAAGCCTTTATCTTCATGGTTCTGACGATCGTCTATCTGTCGATGGCGTCTGAAGAGCACTGATTTTTTACCAACACTACTACGTTTTAATTGAAACAAACTGGAGACTGTCATGGAAAACCTGAATATGGATCTGCTGTACATGGCTGCCGCTGTGATGATGGGTCTGGCGGCTATCGGTGCTGCGATCGGTATCGGCATCCTCGGGGGCAAATTCCTGGAAGGCGCAGCGCGTCAACCTGATCTGATTCCTCTGCTGCGTACTCAGTTCTTTATCGTTATGGGTCTGGTGGATGCTATCCCAATGATCGCTGTAGGTCTGGGTCTGTACGTGATGTTTGCTGTCGCGTAGTAGTAGTTTTAAAACCCTAAGCCACAGATATTAAAGAGGTATTGTGCTGTGAACATGAACGCAACAATCCTCGGCCAGGCCATCGCGTTTATTCTCTTTGTCTGGTTCTGCATGAAGTATGTATGGCCGCCTTTAATGGCTGCCATCGAAAAACGTCAGAAAGAAATTGCTGACGGTCTGGCTTCTGCAGAACGCGCTAAGAAAGATTTGGACCTTGCACAGGCCAACGCGACAGACCAGCTGAAAAAAGCGAAAGCGGAAGCTCAGGTTATCATCGAACAGGCTAACAAACGCCGTTCGCAGATCCTGGACGAAGCCAAAGCTGAAGCAGAACAGGAACGTACTAAGATCGTGACACAAGCTCAGGCTGAAATTGAAGCTGAGCGTAAACGTGCTCGCGAAGAACTGCGTAAGCAGGTTGCGATTCTGGCTGTTGCTGGCGCCGAGAAGATCATCGAACGTTCCGTGGATGAAGCTGCTAACAGCGACATCGTGGACAAACTTGTCGCTGAACTGTAAGGAGGGAGGGGCTGATGTCTGAATTTGTTACGGTAGCTCGCCCCTACGCCAAAGCAGCTTTTGACTTTGCTGTCGAACACCAAAATGTCGATCGCTGGCAGGATATGCTGGCGTTTGCCGCTGAGGTGACGAAAAACGAACAAATGGCCGAGTTGCTTTCTGGTGCGTTAGCGCCTGAAACTCTCGCCGCGTCGTTTATCGCCGTGTGCGGAGAGCAACTGGATGCCAATGGTCAGAACCTGATTAAGGTAATGGCAGAAAATGGTCGTCTCCGTGTGCTCCCGGATGTTCTCGAGCAGTTTGAGCACTTACGTGCCCTTAGTGAAGCTACCGCTGAAGTCGAAGTGACTTCTGCGACTGAACTGAGTGATGAACAGCTTGCGAAAATCACCGCCGCGATGGAAAAACGTCTGTCACGCAAAGTTAAGCTGAATTGCAAAATCGATAAGTCTGTAATGGCAGGCGTAATCATCCGTTCGGGTGATATGGTCATTGATGGCAGCGTACGCGGCCGTCTTGAACGCCTTGCAGACGTCTTGCAGTCTTAAGGGGACTGGAGCATGCAACTGAATTCCACCGAAATCAGCGAACTGATCAAGCAGCGCATTGCTCAGTTCAGTGTTGTGAGCGAAGCTCACAACGAAGGTACTATTGTTTCTGTAAGTGACGGTGTTATCCGCATCCACGGCCTGGCCGATTGTATGCAGGGTGAGATGATTTCCCTGCCGGGTAACCGTTACGCTATCGCACTGAACCTGGAGCGCGACTCCGTAGGTGCAGTTGTGATGGGTCCATACGCTGACCTCGCCGAAGGCATGAAGGTTAAGTGTACTGGCCGTATTCTGGAAGTGCCGGTTGGCCGTGGCCTGCTGGGTCGCGTTGTTAACACCCTGGGTGCGCCAATCGACGGTAAAGGTCCGGTTGAGCACGATGGCTTCTCCCCAATCGAAGTTATCGCACCAGGCGTTATCGACCGTCAGTCCGTTGATCAGCCAGTGCAGACTGGTTATAAGTCCGTTGATGCCATGATTCCAATCGGTCGTGGCCAGCGTGAACTGATCATCGGTGACCGTCAGACTGGTAAAACCGCGATGGCTATCGACGCCATCATCAACCAGCGTGACTCCGGCATCAAATGTGTGTATGTGGCTATCGGCCAGAAAGCGTCCACCATTTCTAACGTGGTTCGTAAACTGGAAGAGCACGGCGCGCTGTCTAACACCATCGTTGTTGTGGCGACCGCTTCTGAATCTGCTGCACTGCAATACCTGGCACCATACGCCGGTTGCGCAATGGGCGAATACTTCCGTGACCGCGGTGAAGATGCGCTGATCGTATACGATGACCTGTCTAAACAGGCCGTTGCATATCGTCAGGTTTCCCTGCTGCTCCGTCGTCCACCTGGACGTGAAGCGTTCCCTGGCGACGTATTCTACCTCCACTCTCGTCTGCTGGAGCGTGCTTCCCGCGTTAACGCGGAATACGTCGAGAACTTCACCAAAGGTGAAGTGAAGGGTAAAACCGGCTCTCTGACCGCGCTGCCAATCATTGAAACCCAGGCGGGTGACGTTTCTGCGTTCGTTCCGACCAACGTAATCTCCATTACCGATGGTCAGATCTTCCTGGAAACCAACCTGTTTAACTCCGGTATTCGTCCGGCAGTTAACCCGGGTATCTCCGTATCCCGTGTGGGTGGTGCTGCTCAGACCAAGATCATCAAGAAACTGTCCGGTGGTATTCGTACCGCGCTGGCACAGTATCGTGAACTGGCTGCGTTCTCTCAGTTCGCATCCGATCTGGACGAAGCAACCCGTAAACAGCTGAGCCACGGTCAGAAAGTGACCGAGCTGCTGAAGCAAAAACAGTACGCACCAATGTCTGTTGCTCAGCAGGGCCTGGTTCTGTTCGCGGCTGAACGCGGTTACCTCGAAGATGTGGAACTGGCGAAAATCGGTAGCTTCGAAGCCGCTCTGCTGGCTTACGTCGACCGTGATCACGCTCCGCTGATGCAAGAGATCAACCAGACCGGTGGCTATAACGACGAAATCGAAGGCAAGCTGAAAGCTATCCTCGATTCCTTCAAAGCAACCCAATCCTGGTAATCGTCCGGCGGCTTGTCTCAGGACAAGCCGCCTGGCATTGAGGAGAAGCTCATGGCCGGCGCAAAAGAGATACGTAGTAAGATCGCAAGCGTCCAGAACACGCAAAAGATCACTAAAGCGATGGAGATGGTCGCCGCTTCCAAAATGCGTAAATCGCAGGATCGCATGGCGGCCAGCCGTCCTTATGCAGAAACCATGCGCAAAGTGATTGGTCACCTTGCAAACGGTAATCTGGAATATAAGCACCCTTACCTGGAAGAACGCGACGTTAAGCGCGTGGGCTACCTGGTGGTGTCGACCGACCGTGGTCTGTGTGGCGGCTTGAACATTAACCTGTTCAAAAAACTGCTGGCGGATATGAAAGCATGGTCTGAAAAAGGCGTTCAGTGCGATATCGCAATGATCGGCTCTAAAGGCGTCTCTTTCTTTAACTCCGTTGGTGGCAACATTGTCGCTCAGGTGACGGGTATGGGTGATAACCCTTCCCTGTCCGAGCTGATCGGCCCGGTTAAAGTGATGTTGCAGGCTTACGATGAAGGCCGTCTGGACAGACTGTACGTTGTCAGCAACAAATTTATTAACACCATGTCTCAGGTTCCAACGCTCACTCAGATGCTGCCTTTACCGGCATCAGAAGATGACGAGCTGAAGCAAAAATCCTGGGATTACCTGTATGAACCCGATCCGAAACCGCTGTTGGATACCCTGCTGCGTCGTTACGTTGAATCTCAGGTTTATCAGGGCGTTGTAGAAAACCTGGCCAGCGAGCAGGCCGCACGAATGGTGGCGATGAAAGCCGCGACCGATAATGGCGGCAGCCTGATTAAAGAGCTGCAGTTGGTTTACAACAAAGCTCGTCAGGCCAGCATTACTCAGGAACTCACCGAGATCGTCTCGGGGGCCGCCGCGGTTTAACCAGGTTTACGAATTACGTAGAGGATTCAAGATGGCTACTGGAAAGATTGTCCAGGTAATCGGCGCCGTGGTGGACGTCGAGTTCCCTCAGGACGCCGTACCACGCGTGTACGACGCGCTTGAGGTACAGAATGGTAACGAGAGCCTGGTGCTGGAAGTTCAGCAGCAGCTCGGCGGCGGTATCGTGCGTACCATCGCGATGGGTTCTTCCGACGGTCTGCGTCGTGGTCTGGAAGTTAAAGACCTTGAGCACCCGATCGAAGTCCCGGTAGGTAAAGCAACACTGGGTCGTATCATGAACGTATTGGGTCAACCAATCGACATGAAAGGCGACATCGGTGAAGAAGAGCGTTGGGCTATCCACCGCGCAGCACCTTCCTACGAAGAGCTGTCCAGCTCTCAGGAACTGCTGGAAACCGGCATCAAAGTTATCGACCTGATGTGTCCGTTTGCGAAGGGCGGTAAAGTTGGTCTGTTCGGTGGTGCGGGTGTAGGTAAAACCGTAAACATGATGGAGCTGATCCGTAACATCGCGATCGAGCACTCCGGTTACTCCGTATTTGCGGGCGTAGGTGAACGTACTCGTGAGGGTAACGACTTCTACCACGAAATGACCGACTCCAACGTTCTGGACAAAGTATCCCTGGTTTACGGCCAGATGAACGAGCCACCAGGAAACCGTCTGCGCGTTGCGCTGACTGGCCTGACTATGGCTGAGAAGTTCCGTGACGAAGGCCGTGACGTTCTGCTGTTCGTTGATAACATCTATCGTTACACCCTGGCCGGTACTGAAGTATCTGCACTGCTGGGTCGTATGCCTTCAGCGGTAGGTTATCAGCCGACACTGGCAGAAGAGATGGGTGTTCTTCAGGAACGTATCACCTCTACCAAAACCGGTTCTATCACCTCCGTTCAGGCGGTATACGTACCTGCGGATGACTTGACTGACCCATCCCCAGCCACCACCTTTGCGCACCTTGACGCAACCGTGGTACTGAGCCGTCAGATCGCGTCTCTGGGTATCTACCCGGCCGTTGACCCGCTGGACTCCACCAGCCGTCAGCTGGATCCACTGGTTGTGGGTCAGGAACACTACGACACCGCGCGTGGCGTACAGTCCCTGCTGCAGCGTTACCAGGAACTGAAAGACATCATCGCCATCCTGGGTATGGATGAGCTGTCTGAAGAAGACAAACTGGTGGTAGCACGTGCGCGTAAGATCCAGCGCTTCCTGTCCCAGCCGTTCTTCGTTGCGGAAGTATTCACCGGTTCTCCGGGTAAATACGTTTCCCTGAAAGACACCATCCGTGGCTTTAAAGGCATCATGGAAGGCGAATACGATCACCTGCCGGAGCAGGCGTTCTACATGGTTGGTTCCATCGACGAAGCCGTGGAAAAAGCCAAAAAACTTTAACGCCTTAATCGGAGGGTGATATGGCAATGACTTACCACCTGGACGTCGTCAGCGCAGAGCAACAAATGTTCTCTGGTCTGGTCGAGAAAATCCAGGTAACGGGTAGTGAAGGTGAACTGGGTATTTTCCCGGGTCACGCACCGCTGCTCACCGCCATTAAGCCTGGTATGATCCGCATCGTTAAACAGTTCGGTCATGAAGAGTTTATCTATCTGTCCGGCGGCATTCTTGAAGTGCAGCCTGGCAGCGTGACCGTTCTGGCCGATACCGCTATTCGTGGCCAGGATCTCGACGAAGCACGAGCCCTGGAATCGAAGCGTAAGGCTGAAGAGCACATTAGCAGCTCTCATGGTGACGTGGATTACGCTCAGGCGTCTGCGGAGCTGGCCAAAGCGATCGCGAAACTGCGCGTTATCGAGTTGACCAAAAAAGCGATGTAACACCGGCTTGAAAAGCACAAAGCCAGTCTGGTTTCCAGGCTGGCTTTTTTTATGGTTTCGTATCACACCGATCTTTATTCATGATCCAAAAGAATAGCTAAGCTATTGTGTGTGCTAGCGACTTATCGCGAGAAGGCTATTTTCCAGAGAAAAAGGGGTTTACTCTGCCCCTAAAAATGGCCTCAAATAGCCATTATTGGCTGATGTTGAACGTTTTACCGCCACTCCATTTTATGACGCAAAATATGTAGAATTTTCAACGTCAACGGGTTTAACTTCTTACTCAAATTACAGTCAGGACGCGTATGTTGAACAATACAATGAGCGTGGTCATCCTTGCCGCCGGTAAAGGTACCCGCATGTATTCCGATCTTCCAAAGGTACTGCACACGCTGGCAGGAAAGCCGATGGTGCAGCATGTCATTGATGCCGCTAATGAACTGGGTGCCCGTCAGGTCCATCTGGTCTATGGTCACGGCGGCGATCTGCTTAAAAAGACGCTGAACGATGACAAACTCAACTGGGTGCTTCAGGCAGAACAGTTGGGGACCGGACACGCCATGCAGCAGGCCGCCCCGTTCTTTGCGGATGACGAAGATATTCTGATGCTTTACGGCGACGTCCCGCTGATCTCTGTCGACACCCTTGCCCGCCTGCGTGAAGCTAAACCGCAGGGTGGCATCGGGTTGTTAACCGTCGTGCTTGACGATCCGACCGGCTATGGCCGCATTACCCGCGAAAACGGTAACGTAACGGGTATCGTTGAGCATAAAGATGCCAGCGACGCACAGCGTCAGATTCAGGAGATCAACACCGGTATCCTGATTGCCAATGGCGCGGACCTGAAGCGCTGGCTGTCGAAGCTCAACAACAATAATGCGCAGGGTGAGTACTACATCACCGACATCATCGCGATGGCCTATCAGGAAGGGCGTGAGATTGCGGCGGTTCATCCGGCACGGATTAGCGAAACCGAAGGGGTGAATAACCGCCTTCAGCTTTCCCGCCTGGAACGCGTTTATCAGTCCGAACAGGCTGAAAAACTGCTCCTGGCAGGCGTTATGCTGCGCGACCCGGCGCGTTTCGATCTGCGCGGGACCTTATCTCACGGGCGCGACGTTGAAATCGATACTAACGTTATCCTTGAAGGCAACGTCACGCTTGGCCACCGCGTCAAAATTGGTGCCGGTTGTGTTATCAAAAACAGCGTCATCGGTGACGACTGCGACATTAGCCCGTACAGCGTGGTTGAAGATGCACATCTGGACGCGGCATGCACCATTGGGCCGTTCGCACGCCTGCGCCCTGGCGCTGAATTGCTCGAAGGCGCCCATGTTGGCAACTTCGTTGAGATGAAAAAAGCGCGTCTGGGCAAAGGTTCCAAAGCCGGCCATTTAACCTACCTGGGCGATGCAGAGATTGGCGATAACGTGAACATTGGTGCAGGAACAATCACCTGCAACTATGACGGTGCCAACAAGTTTAAAACCATCATCGGTGATGATGTGTTTGTCGGTTCTGATACACAACTGGTGGCACCGGTGACGGTCGGGAACGGGGTAACCATTGCCGCCGGGACGACCGTGACGCGCGATGTTGCCGACAATGAGCTGGTGCTGAGCCGCGTGCCGCAGGTTCACAAGCAGGGCTGGAAACGCCCGGTGAAGAAAAAGTAACGACCTGCACCCTGCTCTCTCCCGCGAGGAGAGCGCTCGTTCGGTGCGGTGTTTTTCGCCCTCGCCCCTCTGGGGAGAGGGATGGGGTGAGGGGATAACATAATCCTCCCCCCAAAGGCAGTACTTATAACAATAACCCCACTCTCTACAAGGCTCGGGGTGCCCGGAAAGGGCAAATACAGGTCAGCGACAACGCATGGCATAACGCCATAATCAGGAAATTAAACTATGTGTGGAATTGTTGGCGCAGTTGCGCAGCGTGATATTGCTGAAATCCTTCTCGAAGGTTTACGTCGTCTGGAATACCGTGGTTACGACTCTGCCGGTCTGGCAGTTGTGGATGCAGAAGGGCATATGACCCGTCTGCGTCGTCTCGGTAAAGTGCAGATGCTGGCCCAGGCTGCGGAAGATCATCCGCTGCACGGTGGCACGGGTATTGCGCACACCCGCTGGGCGACCCACGGCGAACCGTCTGAAGGCAATGCGCACCCGCATGTGTCCGAACACATCGTGGTCGTGCATAACGGCATTATCGAAAACCACGAACCGCTGCGCGAAGAACTTAAAGCGCGCGGCTATACCTTCGTCTCTGAAACCGACACCGAAGTTATTGCTCACCTGGTTCACTGGGAGCTGGAGCAGGGCGGTACACTGCGTGAAGCGGTGCTGCGCGCGATCCCTCAGCTGCGCGGTGCATACGGTACGGTAATCATGGATTCACGCGATCCGTCCACGCTGCTGGCCGCACGTTCCGGTAGCCCAATGGTTATCGGTCTGGGCATGGGCGAGAACTTTATCGCCTCTGACCAGCTGGCACTTCTGCCGGTTACCCGTCGCTTTATCTTCCTGGAAGAGGGTGATATCGCGGAAGTGACGCGTCGCAGCGTGACGGTATTCGATACCAAAGGCGAGCAGGTGAAACGCCCGGAGATCGAATCCAATCTGCAGTACGACGCAGGCGACAAAGGCGCTTACCGTCACTACATGCAGAAAGAAATTTACGAGCAGCCGAACGCCATCAAAAACACCCTGACCGGGCGCATCAGCCACGGCGAGGTGGATCTGAGCGAACTGGGTGCCAACGCCAATGAGCTGCTCGGTAAGGTTGAGCATATTCAGATCGTGGCCTGCGGTACCTCCTACAACTCCGGTATGGTCTCCCGCTACTGGTTTGAATCCCTGGCCGGTGTTCCGTGTGACGTGGAAATCGCTTCAGAATTCCGCTACCGCAAATCCGCGGTGCGTCGTAATAGCCTGATGATCACCCTTTCCCAGTCTGGCGAAACGGCGGACACCCTGGCGGCGCTGCGTCTCTCTAAAGAGCTGGGCTATCTGGGCTCTCTGGCCATCTGTAACGTGCCGGGTTCTTCGCTGGTTCGTGAATCCGATCTGGCGCTGATGACCAACGCAGGCACGGAAATCGGCGTGGCCTCCACCAAAGCGTTTACCACTCAGCTGACCGTTCTGCTGATGCTGGTGGCGAAACTGGCGCGTCTGAAAGGGCAGGATGCGTCTGTTGAGCATGACATCGTTCATGGCCTGCAGGCGCTGCCAAGCCGTATTGAGCAGATGCTGTCTCAGGACAAACGCATTGAAGCGCTGGCGGAAGATTTCTCTGACAAACATCACGCCCTGTTCCTCGGCCGTGGCGATCAGTATCCAATTGCGCTGGAAGGCGCGTTGAAGCTGAAAGAGATCTCTTACATCCACGCGGAAGCTTACGCAGCAGGCGAGCTGAAACACGGCCCGCTGGCGCTGATTGACGCAGACATGCCGGTCATCGTTGTGGCACCTAACAACGAACTGCTGGAAAAACTGAAGTCCAATATCGAAGAAGTCCGCGCCCGCGGTGGTGTACTGTACGTCTTCGCCGATAAAGACGCCGGCTTTGCGAGCAGCGACAATATGCACATCATCGAGATGCCGCATGTGGAAGAGGTGATTGCCCCTATCTTCTACACCGTTCCGCTGCAGTTGCTGGCCTATCACGTCGCGCTGATCAAAGGCACTGACGTTGACCAGCCACGTAACCTGGCGAAATCGGTCACCGTAGAATAATCCCCTCAGGCTCCACCTTCGGGTGGAGCTTTTTACCCTTCCTGGTTTGTTTTTAATCAACCCATCCGCATTTTTATTTATGACAATCTGTCATCTTCAGCTACTTTTTTCAGTGTCACATAAAGAAAATATTTCTGAAAACTTGCTGTCATGTAAGTGGTTAACTAGATGATAATTAAATGAATTTTTACTGATATTTAAGTTAAATTTTCATTGTCATAAAACTGTCATAATTCGTACATTTATCTGTCACCTGTTTGTCCTATTTTGCTCATCGTAGCCACTAAACAACGATTTACGAAAATCTTGCAGGAGACATTATGAAAGTTATGCGTACCACTGTCGCAACTGTTGTCGCCGCGACCTTATCTCTGAGCGCGTTCTCTGTATTTGCAGAAGCAAGCCTGACTGGCGCTGGTGCAACCTTCCCTGCGCCGGTGTATGCCAAATGGGCGGATACCTACCAGAAAGAAACCGGTAACAAGGTTAACTATCAGGGTATCGGCTCCTCCGGTGGCGTAAAACAAATTACCGCGAATACCGTTGATTTCGGCGCATCAGACGCTCCACTGTCTGATGACAAACTGGCGCAGGAAGGCCTGTTCCAGTTCCCGACCGTTATCGGTGGTGTTGTGCTGGCCGTTAACATTCCAGGCCTGAAATCAGGCGAGCTGGTCCTGGACGGCAAAACCCTGGGTGACATCTACCTCGGTAAAATCAAAAAATGGGATGACGAAGCCATCACCAAACTGAACCCGGGTGTCAAACTGCCTTCGCAGAACATCGCAGTGGTTCGTCGTGCAGATGGTTCCGGTACCTCTTTCGTTTTCACCAGCTACCTGGCGAAAGTGAACGAAGAGTGGAAATCTAAAGTCGGTTCCGGCTCTACCGTTAACTGGCCAACCGGTCTGGGTGGTAAAGGCAACGACGGTATCGCCGCGTTCGTACAGCGTCTGCCTGGTTCTATCGGCTATGTAGAGTATGCGTATGCTAAGCAGAACAACCTGTCCTACACCAAACTGGTTTCTGCCGATGGCAAGCCAGTCAGCCCGACTGAAGAGAACTTTGCTAACGCTGCAAAAGGCGCTGACTGGAGCAAATCCTTCGCTCAGGATCTGACTAACCAGAAAGGCGAAGGTGCGTGGCCAATCACCTCTACCACCTTCATTCTGGTTCACAAAGAGCAGAAGAAACCTGAGCAGGGCGCTGAAGTGTTGAAGTTCTTTGACTGGGCGTACAAAAACGGCGGCAAACAGGCTAACGCGCTGGATTACGCCACCCTGCCGGACAACGTGGTTGAGCAGATTCGCGCTGCATGGAAAACCAACGTGAAAGACAGCAGCGGTAAAGCATTGTATTAATTTAGTATTCTGACGAAAATGGCGGGTGGCGCTCGCGCTACCCGCCGATTTCGTAAACGCGTTTAACAGAAGAGTGATTTATGGCTGCAACAAAGCCTGCATTTAACCCTCCGGGTAAAAAAGGTGACATGATTTTCAGCGCGCTGGTCAAACTGGCTGCGCTGATTGTGCTATTGCTGCTGGGCGGCATTATCGTGTCCCTGATTTTCTCCTCCTGGCCGAGCATCCAGAAATTCGGTTTCTCCTTCCTGTGGACCAAAGAGTGGGATGCGCCGAACGATATCTACGGTGCGCTGGTGCCGATTTACGGCACGCTGGTGACGTCGTTTATCGCCCTGCTGATTGCGGTGCCGGTGAGCTTTGGTATTGCCCTGTTCCTGACGGAACTGGCGCCGGGCTGGCTGCGACGTCCACTGGGTATCGCCATTGAACTGCTGGCCGCTATTCCAAGTATCGTGTACGGCATGTGGGGCCTGTTTATCTTTGCTCCCCTGTTCGCAACGTACTTCCAGGAACCGGTGGGTAATGTTCTCTCTGCCATTCCGTTTGTCGGCACCCTGTTCTCTGGCCCGGCTTTCGGTATCGGTATTCTGGCTGCGGGGGTGATCCTCGCCATTATGATTATTCCGTACATTGCGGCGGTTATGCGCGATGTCTTCGAACAAACCCCGGTGATGATGAAAGAGTCGGCCTACGGCATCGGCTGCACCACCTGGGAAGTTATCTGGCGCATCGTCCTTCCGTTCACCAAAAATGGGGTGATTGGCGGCGTCATGCTGGGGTTAGGCCGTGCTTTGGGTGAAACCATGGCGGTGACCTTTATTATCGGTAACACCTACCAGCTCGACAGCGCCTCCCTCTACATGCCGGGTAACAGTATTACTTCCGCACTGGCGAATGAATTTGCCGAAGCGGAATCCGGGCTGCACGTCGCGGCGCTGATGGAACTGGGCCTGATCCTGTTTGTGATTACCTTCATTGTGCTGGCGATTTCCAAGCTGATGATCCTGCGTCTCGCAAAAAATGAGGGGGCACGCTAATGGCAACTCTCGAAATGCAAAGCACCACTGCGCTGGCGGAATCCCGTCGCAAAATGCAGGCGAAGCGTCGTTTCAAAAACCGCGTTGCGTTGACGCTCTCAATGGCAACGATGGCGTTCGGTCTGTTCTGGCTGGTCTGGATCCTGTTCTCGACCGTTGTGCGCGGCATCGACGGGATGTCGCTGTCGCTGTTCACCGAGATGACGCCGCCGCCAAATACGGCGGGTGGCGGCCTGGCGAATGCCCTGGCGGGAAGCGGTTTGCTGATCCTCTGGGCGACGGTAGTTGGTACGCCGCTTGGCATTATGGCGGGGATTTATCTGGCGGAGTACGGGCGTAAATCCTGGCTGGCAGAGGTGATTCGTTTCATTAACGACATCCTGCTGTCTGCGCCGTCTATCGTGGTCGGTCTGTTTGTTTACACCATTGTGGTGGCGCAAATGGAACACTTCTCCGGCTGGGCCGGCGTGATTGCGCTGGCGCTGCTGCAGGTACCTATCGTCATTCGTACCACCGAGAACATGCTGAAACTGGTGCCGGATAGCCTGCGTGAAGCGGCTTACGCGCTGGGCACGCCGAAGTGGAAAATGATCTCCGCGATTACGCTGAAAGCCTCCGTATCGGGGATCATGACCGGTATCCTGCTGGCCATTGCCCGTATTGCAGGCGAAACGGCGCCGCTGCTGTTTACTGCCCTCTCCAACCAGTTCTGGAGTACGGACATGATGCAGCCGATCGCCAACCTGCCGGTGACGATTTTTAAATTTGCGATGAGCCCATTCGCGGAATGGCAGCAGCTGGCCTGGGCCGGGGTGCTGATCATTACCCTTTGCGTACTGTTGCTGAACATTCTGGCGCGCGTCATTTTCGCGAAGCAGAAACACGGTTAAATTTTTACGGCGCGGCAGATCGCGGCGCCGAATGAGGAAATGAGTCAATGAGTATGGTTGATACTGCCCCGGGTAAGATTCAGGTTCGTGATTTGAACTTCTACTACGGCAAATTCCATGCCCTGAAGAACATCAACCTGGATATCGCCAGGAACCAGGTCACGGCATTTATCGGTCCGTCTGGCTGTGGTAAATCCACGCTGCTGCGTACCTTTAACAAAATGTATTCGCTCTATCCGGAGCAGCGTGCCGAAGGTGAAATCATCCTGGACGGCGATAACATTCTGACCAACAGCCAGGATATCGCCCTGCTGCGTGCGAAAGTCGGGATGGTGTTCCAGAAACCGACGCCGTTCCCGATGTCCATCTATGACAACATCGCCTTTGGCGTACGTCTGTTTGAAAAGCTCTCCCGTACGGATATGGATGAGCGCGTTCAGTGGGCTTTGACCAAGGCCGCATTATGGAACGAAACCAAAGATAAGTTGCACCAGAGCGGTTACTCTCTCTCCGGTGGTCAGCAGCAGCGTCTGTGCATTGCGCGTGGTATCGCCATTCGCCCGGAAGTGTTGTTGCTGGATGAGCCGTGTTCAGCTCTGGACCCGATCTCAACCGGCCGTATTGAAGAGTTGATCACCGAGCTGAAGCAGGATTACACCGTGGTTATCGTGACCCACAACATGCAGCAGGCTGCGCGTTGTTCCGATTACACGGCGTTTATGTACCTGGGCGAGTTGATTGAGTTCAGTAATACGGACGATCTGTTCACCAAGCCCGCTAAAAAGCAAACAGAAGACTATATCACCGGTCGTTACGGTTGATTCAGGAGCGCGCTATGGACAATCTCAATCTTAACAAACACATTTCAGGCCAGTTCAACGCAGAGCTGGAAAGTATTCGCACTCAGGTGATGACCATGGGTGGCATGGTTGAGCAGCAGCTTTCCGATGCCATTACCGCGATGCACAACCAGGACAGCGAGCTGGCAAAGCGCGTTATCGAAGGTGATAAAAACGTCAATATGATGGAAGTCGCCATTGATGAAGCCTGCGTGCGTATTATCGCCAAGCGTCAGCCAACGGCGAGCGACCTGCGTCTGGTTATGGCGATCATCAAAACCATCGCCGAGCTGGAGCGTATTGGTGACGTTGCAGATAAAATCTGCCGCACCGCGCTGGAGAAATTCTCTCAGCAGCACCAGCCACTGCTGGTGAGCCTCGAGTCGCTGGGTCGTCATACCGTGCAGATGCTGCATGACGTACTGGATGCCTTTGCGCGAATGGATCTGGACGAAGCGGTACGTATCTACCGTGAAGACAAAAAGGTCGACCAGGAATATGAAGGCATCGTGCGTCAGCTGATGACCTACATGATGGAAGACTCCCGTACGATCCCAAGCGTCCTGACCGCGCTGTTCTGCGCGCGCTCAATCGAGCGTATCGGTGACCGTTGCCAGAACATTTGCGAATACATCTTCTACTTCGTGAAAGGACAGGATTTCCGTCACGTTGGCGGCGATGAGCTGGACAAGCTGCTGGCGGGTAAAGATCCGAAAGAGTGATGCGCTAACATGCCCGGTGCTGCTGCGCTTACCGGGCCTGCGAACCTTATAGGCCGGATAAGCGTCAGCGCTATCCGGCTTTTTTTCAGCGAGTAATATTCCACCCGCGAGCCTTCCACAATTCTGGCAGCTGCGCCAGATCGGTGAAGGTCGTCACTTTCGGATGATCGATCGGTTTGTTGTGCGGATCGGCGCAGAAATAAAACACCTCCATACCCGCATCAATTCCCGACTGCGCTCCCGCAGAAGAGTCATCCACCAGAATGCAGTTCGCCACGTTAACGTTCATCGCTTTTGCTGCATGGAACATCAACGCCGGGTCTGGCTTCCAGCGCTGGATATCGTAGCCGCTGAACAGTTTTTCCGGGAAGTGGTGCAACATTTCAAGCTTACCCAGCGAGTGCTGCATTTTGCTGACCGGACCGTTCGAGACCACGCAGATGGGCACCGTCATCGCATCCAGAAGCGCATTCGCCCCGGCAATGACCTCCAGCTCGGAGTCGAAGAGGCGTGCGACCTCGGCGCGGTAGACCGGCTCCAGATCTGCTTTCGCCAGATCCACACCGTGCTCTTCGTTAATGATGTCGATGATCTCGTAGAGCTTCACGCCTTTAAAGCGTTTAAACACCTCTTCGAGATCCAGCGTAATGCCAAATTCCCTGAACATGGTCACATACGCGCGGGAACAAATGACCTCACTGTCGACCAGCGTACCGTCGCAGTCGAAAAATACCGCTTCAATTCCGGACATGCCTTTCCCTTTTTACAAGTTTAACGTTTACGTACGGCAGTTTAATGAGACGCAATCGTTGCCGTATAAGCAAAATCAATGAAAAAAGTATCTTGTAACCGCCACTATTGTCGCATTTTGGTATAGGATAGCGACGAATTTTCCCTCCTTGTTCGGAAATTGATGATGAGTCAACAACACACTACCCAGACATCTGGTCAGGGTCTGCTTGAGCGCGTGTTTAAACTGCGTGAGCACGGCACAACGGCACGCACCGAAGTGATCGCCGGTTTCACCACCTTCCTGACGATGGTCTATATCGTTTTTGTTAACCCACAAATTCTGGGCGTTGCTGGCATGGACACCAGCGCCGTCTTCGTGACCACCTGTCTGATCGCTGCGCTGGGCAGTATCCTGATGGGTGTGTTCGCTAATCTGCCCGTGGCGCTGGCCCCGGCAATGGGTCTGAACGCTTTCTTCGCGTTCGTGGTCGTCCAGGCGATGGGTCTGCCATGGCAGGTCGGCATGGGCGCTATCTTCTGGGGCGCGGTTGGCCTGCTGTTGCTGACCATTTTCCGCGTACGTTACTGGATGATAGCCAATATTCCGGTGAGCCTGCGCGTGGGGATTACCAGCGGTATTGGTCTGTTTATCGGCATGATGGGTCTGAAAAACGCAGGCGTTATCGTGGCTAACCCGGACACGCTGGTGAGCATCGGTCACCTGACCTCGCACAACGTGCTGCTGGGCGTGCTGGGCTTCTTTATCATCGCTATCCTGGCTTCGCGCAATATTCATGCGGCCGTGCTGGTTTCTATCGTGGTCACCACGCTGCTGGGCTGGATGCTGGGCGATGTGCAGTACAAAGGGATTGTCTCCGCGCCACCGAGCGTATCTACCGTCATTGGGCACGTCGATCTGGCAGGCTCCCTGAACCTGGGTCTGGCGGGCGTGATTTTCTCCTTCATGCTGGTTAACCTGTTTGACTCCTCCGGTACGCTGATTGGCGTGACCGACAAAGCCGGCCTGGCGGATGAGAATGGGAAATTCCCGCGCATGAAGCAGGCGCTGTTTGTTGACAGTGTCTCCTCTGTCACCGGTGCGTTTATCGGTACATCGTCTGTTACCGCTTACATTGAATCCTCTTCAGGTGTCTCTGTGGGTGGCCCGTACCGGTCTGACGGCGGTTGTGGTGGGTATCCTGTTCCTGCTGGTGATCTTCCTGTCGCCGCTGGCGGGCATGGTGCCTCCGTATGCAGCAGCCGGCGCGCTGATCTACGTGGGGGTGTTAATGACCTCCAGCCTGTCGCGCGTGAAGTGGGATGATTTAACCGAAGCGGTGCCTGCGTTTATTACCGCGGTGATGATGCCGTTTAGCTTCTCGATTACCGAAGGTATCGCGCTGGGCTTTATCTCCTACTGCGTCATGAAGATTGGTACCGGTCGCTTCCGCGACCTCAGCCCGTGCGTCATCATTGTGGCGCTGCTGTTTGTGCTGAAGATTGTTTTTATTGATGCCAAATAAACAGAAAGCCCTTTTCGTCGAAAAGGGCTTTTGTGTTTGCGCCCTCTCCCTGTGGGAGAGGGCCAGAGTGAGGGGGTCAGGCTACGTTTAAGCTTTCACTCGCTTAATATAATCACCAAACGCGGTCAGCTGGCCAGAAAGATGGTCACGCGTACTTTGATCCACCACTTCACCCGTCTGCGGGTCGACCTTGTTCTGAATCACGCCCCCCATAAATTCCGGTTTGTTCATTACCATCGCATCCAGGAAGACCAGGATCTGACGCAGATGGTACTGGCAGCGTGCCCCGCCAATCGCGCCCATAGAGCTGGTCTGGATCAGCACCGGTTTACCCGACAGCGGCTGCTCCGGGAGACGGGATAACCAGTCAATGGCGTTCTTCAGGCCACCCGGGACGGAGTAGTTATATTCAGGCGTAACAATCACCACGCCGTCTGCCTGGCGGATCTGCTCTGCAAGCGCTTCTACGCTCTGTGGAAACCCTTCTTCCTGCTGCACATCCGCGTCGTAAAGCGGAATGTCGCCAATCGATGGCAGGGCGCTAATGTCCATACCTGCCGGTGCCAGCTGAGGCAGCGTGCGGGCAACCATCCCGTTAAATGAACCTTTGCGCAGGCTTCCCAGTAACGTAACAACTTTCAACGTATCAGACATGATTACTCCTGTTTCATCATGATGACCCTGAATGGATCAGCTAAGGGTATATGCTTTTTCTGCCGGTAAACTGGTTAATCTCATCAGGCGCGCGGCGGGTTCGTTGGCTCGCTCGGGCACATCCGGAAGGCTACTCCATCCGTGTTGACTGTCAAATTCCCAGATTTTCAATCGTTCGATGGCGGGGGTCACCGCGATGGACCAAATCAGTACGTCTTCGGCATCGCTGAGCGCCTCTACCAGCGTGGCTTTAGCGGAACGCAGACGTCCGGAGCCTGGAAGCAATTGCAGCAGGCTGGCGTCGTCTGATGCACAGCCACAGAGCTTTCGAATGCTCTGGCGTAAGGTAATGAGCTGAGCTCTGGCCTCGATGGGATCGTTCTGGTTACGCACCCACAGCTTTTCATTACTGGAAAGCGGGTAGTCATCGTGCGGGTTCGCGCCGTGGAAGCCGCGGGTTGCGTGCTGAAGCTCCATGTCCAGGCCGCAATCCCCTTCAGTGGTGAGCGCGACGCCAATGATATTGCCCGTGTAGGCAATGGAGAAACGCGGCAGCTCCGGGTCGGCAAAGACCGGGCGGCCTTCAGGTTGGGTGAGGATATCCGGCAGTTCACTGGTGCCGTACAGCATGAACATCAGCTCAGCGAGAAGCGCGCGGGATGCCAAAAACCGCGTCCGGCGATGCTCCGGCAGTTTACGTGCTTCCTGGTGACACGCGGATGAAATTCTGGCCGATACGAGATGTCCCTCTGTCAGTATCCCTCTTGCAAAGTGCGTTGCCATTTTTCGCTCCTTGATAATGGTCGTATTCGGTTAAACGGTTACATGATTATCGCTTAACTTGCCTTCTGTTTTAATCAGTAAATGGGAGTAAGAGAAGCCTGAGCACCCAACTTTACATTTTCTTAGGCAAAAATAAGCGCTGGAGCGGCATATAGCGCTTTGATTGTCTCACGGAGCCAGAGGATTTTCGGATTATGGCTGTTTCGTTTATGCCAGATCAGCGTGAAAGGAACGGTCAGTTTTTCAGCCTGGGCTTCATCAATGGGAATGGGCAGGGCGATCAGCTTACGCTGGTGGAGTTGATTATAGTGATGGCAGTAGTGTGGCGCCGTGGCGATGTAGTTATGGCCTGGCTGCGCCGCCATAAACATCGACTGTTCGAAACCGGGCAGGCTCATGGCGATATTACGCTCACGTCCCATCTCTCTGAGCACCTCATCAAGCGCCCAGGTGTCGCTGCGCTCCCAGAAGATGCTGATATGCGGATAGCGCAGGAAAGTCTCCAGGTTCCACTCTTCCTGAAGAGCCGGATGATCTTCGCGCAAATAGACGCAGGGGCGGTCGCTGAACAGAATTTCGTAGTCGATAAACCACGGCATCAGCTTCAACAGCTCGCGGGAGCGCGGATGCGTTTCACGGCCCGTGAAGCCAAGATCGACTTCTCCGCGCGTAATGGCATCCACCGAGTCGTAATCCCAGTGGCGCATCTTTACCCTGGCCTGTGGATAGCGCTGATTGACCTGCTCGAGCAGGGCATTAAAACGGATCAACATCAGAGGCGTTTCCGCGGCCAGCACGAACGTCAGCCCGCCCGGGGAGTCATGATGGAATTTATCGAGGATCTGATTGCCAATCTGCATCCAGTCGGCCAGATCCTGCTCCAGGCTCATCGTCAGCGGTGTCGGCAGCAGGCCTAACGGTGTTTTCACAAACAGCGGATCGTCAAACCAGTCGCGCAGTTTCGCCAGCGATTTACTTACCGCGGACGGGGTTACGTTCATCCGTTTCGCGGCTTTGGTTACGCTGCGCTCCTGCAGCAAAAGCTGCAGACACAACAACAGGTTAAGATCGAGACTGCTGATTGGCTTCTTCATAATGGGCCGCGGGCTGGATGACCATAAGTAAGGTGATGCAGAGCATGCTACAACCAATCAGAATCCCGATCAGCATATTGAGCGCATTAAGGCCGATGACCGCCGCCAGCCATATCCACAGCGACGAACCGCAGACCTGCGCAATACCCAGCACCGAGCTTGCCACACCCGCGCGCAGCGAGAACGGGCCAAGCGCCTGACTCATCGCCACGCCAAAGCCGACGGAGAAGCCGGCGCAAATCAGCGTAATCCCTACCAGCATCAGCGCATGTGTGCTGGTGGTCGCCAGAATCCCCCCCGCAGCGAGGAACAGCACCTGAGAGGTTAGCATGAGTGTGCGCTGACGGAAGATATTCAGTGCGAACGGCGTCGAGAACGAGACGGCCATACTGACCATCGCGGTAAGTGCCATCACGGTGGAATACTCACCGCGATCAAACCCCATGGTCTCCATCAGCAACACCGGGGAAACGTTTACATACGTCAGGATCACCGCCACGCTCAGTGTGGTAATGGCCAGGCGACTCAGGAAAAAGCGGTTTAGCAGCGTCTCGGCCGGATGAAGGGTTGCCGTATGGCCTGCGTTTTGCGAGCCTGGATGGGTCTCTTTCAGCACCGTGATCGAGAGGATAAAGACCAGCGCACCCATGGCCGCCATCGTCCAGAACAGGCTCTGCCACGGAAATTTCAGCATGATCAGATAGCCCACCACCGGCGCCATCACCGGAATGATGCAGGTAATACCGTTGAGCATGGAAAGCACTTTGGCACGGCGCTGGGCGCTTAAGGTATCGCGCAGGATGGCGAAGGCCACCACATAACAGCCACCGGCACCTATTCCCTGGATAAAGCGTCCTGTCAGGAACAGGGTACTGTCCTGGGCCAGGGAGCAGAGCATTGACGCCAGCGCGAAGATGATGGCACAGGTAATGGCCACGGGCTGACGACCCGCTTTGTCCGCGATTTTCCCGGCAAATACCATCGATGATGCCATCCCGGCGAGATAGGCCGAAAACGCAATATGCAGCTGCGCCTCGCTGGCACCCAGATCGCGGGCAATGTGCGGCAGCCCCACCAGATACATATCAATACCCGACGGATAGAGCAGAACCAGCGCAAAACTACAAAACAGAAAACGAGCCATAAACCCCCCATAGATGCAGGCAAGCAGAATAGGGGGATAAAAGGGATTAGGCGAGTTGCCATTTGGACAAAGGTGATTTCCCGGGAGGAAATCACCCTTAATCAGCGGTAATTACTTGCCGATACAGAAGCTCGAGAAAATCCGTCCCAGCAGATCGTCCGAGGTAAATTCGCCGGTTATCTCACTCAGATTTTGCTGCGCCAGACGCAGCTCTTCCGCCAGCAGTTCACCCGCCCATGCGCCAAGCAGCTGCGCTTTCCCCTGATCGAGGTGGCGTGCCGCGTCTTCCAGCGCCTGAAGGTGACGACGGCGCGCAAGGAAGCCGCCTTCCATACTGGTATCAAAGCCCATGCTCTGTTTGAGATGGTTGCGCAGGTCGTCAACGCCTTCACCGGTACGGGCCGACAGGCGAATAAGTGAGTGGCCATTCACTTCACTGATACCCAGCGTTTCGCCGGTTACATCCGCTTTGTTACGCACCACGGTGATCGGCAGTTTTGCCGGCAGGCGGGCAATAAAGTCTGGCCAGATGTCCGCCGGATCAACGGCATCGGTCGTGGTACCGTCCACCATAAACAGCACACGGTCAGCCTGCTCAATCTCTTGCCAGGCACGTTCGATACCGATGCGCTCTACTTCGTCACTGGCGTCGCGAAGACCTGCCGTGTCGATGATGTGCAGCGGCATACCGTCGATATGAATATGCTCACGCAGCACGTCGCGGGTGGTACCGGCGATGTCGGTGACGATCGCCGCTTCACGGCCCGCCAGGGCGTTGAGCAGGCTCGATTTACCGGCGTTAGGGCGGCCCGCAATCACGACCTTCATCCCCTCGCGCAGCAGGCTACCCTGACGTGCTTCGGCACGCACCGCGTCGAGATCGGCCATCACGCTATTGAGCTGAGCTTCAATTTTACCGTCAGAGAGGAAGTCGATCTCCTCATCCGGGAAATCGATAGCCGCTTCGACATAGATGCGCAGGTGAGTAAGTGCTTCCACAAGATGATTCACGCGCGCCGAGAATGCGCCCTGAAGCGAGTTCAGTGCGGAGCGGGCTGCCTGCTCGGAGCTGGCGTCGATCAGGTCAGCAATTGCTTCTGCCTGTGCGAGGTCGAGCTTGTCGTTCAGGAAGGCACGCTCGGAGAACTCACCTGGCTTTGCAATGCGCAGGCCCGGCAGCGTCAGAATGCGTTTTAACAGCAGGTCGAGGATGACCGGGCCACCGTGGCCCTGCAGCTCCAGCACGTCTTCTCCGGTAAAGGAGTTCGGGCCCGGGAACCACAGCGCAATGCCCTGGTCCAGCGGCGTGCCGTCAGTGTCTTTAAACGGCAGATAATCAGCGTAGCGCGGCTTTGGCAGCTTACCCAGCACCGCTTCGGCGACCTCGCGGGCCTTCAGGCCGGAGATACGCAGAATGCCTACACCACCGCGTCCCGGTGGGGTTGCCTGGGCGACGATAGTGTCGTTATGGCTCATGGTTGGTCTCGTTCAATACAAATAAAAAAGGCGGTCAATCGACCGCCCTTATTTTAGCGTTAACTTACCGAATCAGGACTTTTTCTTTTCGCGGCTATGCAGGCCACGTTTTTCCAGACCACGGTAAATCAGCTGCTGCTGGATAATGGTCACCAGGTTGCTGACGATATAGTACAGCACCAGACCTGACGGGAACCACAGGAAGAACACGGTGAAGATGACCGGCATAAAGGTCATGATCTTCTGCTGCATCGGGTCGGTCACGGTGGTCGGCGACATCTTCTGGATGAAGAACATCGTTACGCCCATCAGGATCGGCAGGATGTAGTACGGGTCCTGTGCAGACAGGTCATGGATCCACAGGGCGAACGGCGCGTGGCGCAGCTCAACGGAACCCATCAGCATGTAGTACAGCGCAAGGAAGATTGGCATCTGAATCAGCAGTGGGAAGCAACCACCCAGTGGGTTCACTTTCTCTGCTTTATACAGGGCCATCATCTCCTGGCTCTGACGCTGTTTGTCATCGCCCAGACGCTCACGCATTGCCTGAATCTTCGGCTGCAGCATACGCATCTTCGCCATGGAGGTGTACTGCGCTTTAGTCAGCGGGTACATGATGCCACGTACGATGAAGGTGATAACGATGATGGAGAAGCCCCAGTTACCCAGGAAGCTGTGGATGAACTTCAGCAGCTTAAACAGCGGCTGAGAGATGAACCACAACCAGCCGTAGTCCACGGTCAGATCCAGGTGCGGCGCAACGGCAGCCATTTTGTCCTGGATTTCCGGACCGACCCACAGGGTGCTTGCCAGCTTACCGGTTTGACCCGGCTGTACCAGAACCGGCTGAGATTTGTAGCCAATGGCTGCAAGACCGTTACCCAGGTTCGCGGTATAGAAGTTGTTAGTACCGTCGTTCGTTGGCACCCACGCAGTGGCGAAATACTGCTGCAGCATTGCCACCCAACCGCCTTTAGCGCTGACGTTCAGGTTTTCGTTATCGGCAATGGTGTCGAATTTGTATTTCTCGTACTTCGCATCAGGCGTAGAGTACGCCGCGCCACGGAAGGTATGCAGCGCAAAGTTGCTGCTTCCGGTGTCACGGTGAGACGGCAGATTGATGGACTGCTTCAGCTGACCAAAGGTCGACAGTTCCAGCGGTTTCGCACCGGTGTTCTGAACGCTGTAGCCCACGTTCACCGCATATTCACCGCGTTTAAGGGTGAAGGTTTTGGTGAAGGTGTTGCCCGCGGCGTCGGTGTAGGTCATCGGGATAGCGATTTCATTCTGACCATCAGCCAGTACGAAAGTCTCTTTCTCGACGTTGTACAGTGGACGCGCACCGTTAGCCGGGTTATCCGGGCCATCACGACCGGTCAGGCCGCTCTGGGCCTGGTAGATAAACTCAGGCGTGGTTTCCAGTAACTGGAACGGTTCGTTAGACTTCAGCTCTTTTGGGTAGGTCAACAGCAGCGCCTGCTCAACATCACCACCACGGGTGTTGATAGTCAGCTCAAGCACATCGGTCTTAACCGTAATCTGTTTCCCCTGGCCACTGGCCGGTACGCCCTGGTCGGCGGCGCTACCCGCTGCGGTGGTCGTAGTCTGCGTGGTCTGCTGCTGGGGTTGAGGATTTTTATCCTGCTCCCATGCCTGCCAGATCATGAAAGACACGAACAACAAAGCGATGATAAGAAGATTGCGTTGCGAATCCATCGTTAGTGTTCTCTGGTATCAAAGGGTCCTGGCGGGACGGGATCGTCTCCACCTGGGTGTAAAGGGTGGCATTTTAATACGCGTTTCACCGTCAACCAACTGCCTTTTATCACTCCAAACCTGCGCAATGCCTCAATTCCGTAGCTTGAGCATGTTGGCGTGAAACGGCAGTGCGGCCCGAGTAGCGGACTAATCAGGCGTTGATAGACCCGAATGAGGGCTATCAGGACCCGCGAGCCAGGCGACAATGGCGGCGCCATAATTTTTCCAACGCTTCCGAGAGAGCACGGTTATCGAGGTCGGCAACCCCTTTTTTAGCCACCACCACGAAATCCATTGAAGGCAGTTCGTGTTGACGTAAACGGAAGCTTTCACGCGTCAGACGTTTAATCCGATTGCGTTCATGCGCACGCTTAACGTTTTTCTTGGCGACAGTAAGACCGATGCGGGGATGCCCCAGCGAATTCAGGCGGCCGAGGATGGTGATTTGCGGCGTGCCAGCCCGTTGTGGCTGCTGGAAGACGAAAGTGAAATGAGTGGGAGTTAACAAACGTAACTCCCTGGGAAATGCTAGCTTAACCACTCAGGGGTTAGCTTTATTACTTGGAAACGGTCAGACGAGCGCGGCCTTTAGCACGACGACGTGCCAGAACCTGACGACCATTTTTAGTAGCCATACGAGCACGGAAGCCGTGAGAACGGTTGCGCTTCAGTACAGACGGTTGAAAAGTGCGTTTCATGGCGATTTCTACCTAAACTTGAATAAATTCACTGACTTTTGCGTATACCCGAACGAGTTTCGAACGACTAACGCCTCAGCGTGGGTGATTAAAGAGGCCGGATTGTAATAATTGTACACTCCGGAGTCAATTCTCTTTCCTTATTTCCCGCGTATTTCCGCACGTTTTCGCGTGGAAAATGAGCAACGGACGACGCAGGAAGATGAGCACCACGCGCCGGGTCGAGGATTATACGGCCTCCCAAACAAAGCGCAAGGATCGTCCCGGATCTTCGTTAGATCATTTAAGCAAGAAATTGTCTGTGCTCATTAATTTTTCCAATATGCGGGCTAAATCGTAGGGTACTCACCCCAGGATCGTTTACACTTACCCGGTTTCCGATCTTCCTGTGGATAAATCGGGAAGAATCTGTGAGAAACAGAAGATCTCTGGCTCAGTTTAGGCTATGATCCGCGGTCCCGATCGGGATCCAGCGATCCTGGTCGGGTATAACCGCAGATAGCGGTTCGCACATCACCCTTTTGCACAGGGTCATGTCGATGTGCGCCAACAATCATGAATATTCAATAGTTTTCTTTTATTGTTCGAGTGGAGTCCGCCGTGTCACTTTCGCTTTGGCAGCAGTGTCTTGCCCGATTGCAGGATGAGTTACCAGCCACAGAATTCAGTATGTGGATCCGCCCCTTGCAGGCGGAACTGAGCGATAACACGCTGGCTTTGTATGCGCCAAACCGTTTTGTGCTCGATTGGGTAAGGGACAAGTACCTTAATAACATCAATGGACTGCTGAATGATTTCTGCGGATCCGATGCGCCACAGCTACGCTTTGAAGTGGGAACAAAACCGGTCACGCAGACCGTGCGTGAAACGGTAAATGTGGCAATACCTGCTCAGGCAGCCCCCGCTCCGGCACCGCGCGCCCTTCCGGCGACCCGTTCGGGCTGGGACAACGTGCCTGCTCCGGCAGAGCAAACCTACCGTTCTAACGTCAATGTTAAACACACGTTCGATAACTTCGTTGAAGGTAAATCGAACCAGCTGGCGCGCGCGGCGGCACGCCAGGTTGCAGATAACCCCGGTGGTGCCTACAACCCGCTGTTCCTTTATGGCGGCACGGGGTTGGGTAAAACGCACCTTCTGCATGCGGTAGGCAACGGCATTATGGCGCGTAAGCCAAATGCGAAAGTGGTGTATATGCACTCCGAGCGCTTCGTTCAGGACATGGTAAAAGCCCTGCAAAACAATGCGATCGAAGAGTTTAAACGCTACTACCGTTCTGTTGACGCACTGCTTATCGATGACATCCAGTTCTTTGCCAACAAAGAACGATCCCAGGAAGAGTTTTTCCACACCTTTAATGCGCTGCTGGAAGGTAATCAGCAGATCATTTTGACGTCGGATCGTTATCCAAAAGAGATCAACGGCGTTGAAGATCGTCTGAAATCCCGTTTTGGCTGGGGCCTGACCGTGGCGATCGAGCCACCGGAACTGGAAACCCGCGTCGCGATCCTGATGAAGAAAGCCGATGAAAACGACATTCGCCTGCCGGGTGAAGTGGCGTTCTTTATTGCCAAGCGTCTGCGCTCCAACGTCCGTGAACTTGAAGGGGCACTGAACCGCGTGATTGCCAATGCCAACTTCACCGGCCGTGCGATCACCATCGATTTTGTGCGTGAAGCGCTGCGCGATTTGCTGGCACTGCAGGAAAAATTGGTCACTATCGACAATATTCAAAAGACGGTGGCCGAGTACTACAAAATCAAAGTGGCAGATTTGCTGTCTAAACGTCGTTCCCGCTCGGTGGCGCGTCCGCGTCAGATGGCGATGGCGCTGGCAAAGGAGTTAACCAACCACAGTCTGCCGGAGATCGGCGATGCGTTTGGTGGCCGTGACCATACGACCGTGCTGCACGCTTGTCGTAAGATTGAGCAGTTACGCGAAGAAAGCCACGACATAAAAGAAGATTTTTCCAATTTAATCAGAACATTATCATCGTGACGCTATGAAATTTACCGTTGAACGTGAACATTTATTAAAACCGCTGCAACAGGTGAGTGGCCCATTAGGTGGCCGCCCAACGCTGCCAATTCTCGGAAACCTGCTGCTTCAGGTCGCGGACGGTACGCTGTCGCTGACCGGCACAGATCTGGAAATGGAAATGATCGCGCGCGTTACGCTGTCTCAGCCGCATGAAGCGGGCGCGACCACTGTTCCGGCACGTAAATTCTTTGATATCTGCCGCGGGCTGCCGGAAGGCGCTGAAATTGCCGTGCAGCTGGAAGGCGACCGTATGCTGGTGCGCTCTGGCCGTAGCCGTTTCTCGCTCTCGACGCTGCCTGCCGCGGACTTCCCGAACCTGGACGACTGGCAGAGTGAAGTTGAATTCACCCTGCCGCAGGCAACGATGAAGCGTCTGATTGAAGCCACGCAGTTCTCAATGGCGCATCAGGACGTTCGTTACTACTTAAACGGCATGCTGTTCGAAACCGAAGGTGAAGAGCTGCGTACCGTGGCTACCGACGGTCACCGACTGGCAGTCTGTTCCATGCCCATTGGCGACTCGCTGCCAAACCATTCGGTGATCGTACCGCGTAAAGGGGTGATTGAGCTGATGCGTATGCTCGACGGTGGTGATACGCCACTGCGCGTGCAGATCGGCAGCAATAACATCCGTGCTCACGTGGGTGATTTTGTCTTCACATCGAAGCTGGTTGACGGTCGTTTCCCCGATTATCGCCGCGTATTGCCGAAGAACCCGGACAAAACGCTGGAAGCCGGTTGCGACAGCCTCAAGCAGGCCTTTGCCCGCGCTGCGATTCTCTCTAACGAGAAATTCCGCGGGGTGCGTCTGTATGTGAGCGAAAATCAGATCAAAATCACCGCCAACAACCCGGAGCAGGAAGAGGCAGAAGAGATTCTGGACGTCACCTATGCCGGGACTGAGATGGAAATCGGCTTTAACGTCAGCTATGTGCTGGATGTGCTGAACGCGCTTAAATGCGAGAACGTTCGCATTCTGCT
Source organism: Enterobacter sp. SORGH_AS_0287 (assembly GCF_031453695.1). NCBI lineage: Bacteria > Pseudomonadati > Pseudomonadota > Gammaproteobacteria > Enterobacterales > Enterobacteriaceae > Enterobacter > Enterobacter sp. SORGH_AS_0287. Next base: position 3,546,868 of record NZ_JAVIZW010000001.1, on the reverse strand, counting down.
GACCGACTCCGTTTCGAGTGTACAGATTGAAGATGCGGCCAGCCAAAGTGCGGCTTACGTTGTCATGCCGATGAGGCTGTAGTGAACGCTATCGGGCTATCTTACTTGCCTTTTTCAACCCGGGCTGTGCTCGCCCCTGTCTCGCACTTCGTGTACGCGCCAGGGTCTGCGTGCAGTCCGCGTTGAAACGGGCTGAGCCGATTACGCCCTGGCCCGAAGAAATCCAGATATGTCACTGACGCGCCTTTTAATTAAAGATTTCCGCAATATCGAAAACGCGGATCTCGCTTTATCCCCTGGCTTTAATTTCCTGGTTGGCGCGAACGGCAGCGGCAAAACCAGCGTGCTTGAGGCCATCTACACGCTCGGCCACGGACGGGCGTTTCGCAGTCTGCAAATTGGCCGCGTCATTCGCCACGAACAGGAAGCCTTTGTTCTGCACGGGCGTTTGCAGGGCGAGGAGCGTGAAACGGCCATCGGTCTGACCAAAGACAAGCAGGGCGACAGCAAGGTTCGTATCGACGGTACTGACGGCCACAAAGTGGCTGAGCTCGCGCTGCTGATGCCGATGCAGCTGATTACGCCGGAGGGGTTTACTTTACTCAATGGCGGCCCCAAATACAGAAGAGCCTTCCTTGACTGGGGATGCTTTCACAACGAAGCCGGTTTCTTTAACGCCTGGAGCAACCTGAAGCGCCTGCTTAAGCAGCGTAACGCTGCACTGCGCCAGATGACACGCTACGCCCAGCTGCGCCCGTGGGACAAGGAATTAATTCCCCTTGCGGAACAAATCAGCTGCTGGCGTGCCGAATACAGCGCGGGTATCGCCGACGATATGGCCGACACCTGCAAACAGTTTTTACCTGAATTCTCTCTCACCTTCTCCTTCCAGCGCGGCTGGGAGAAAGAGACAGATTATGCCGAAGTGTTAGAGAGAAATTTCGAGCGCGACCGCATGCTGACCTACACCGCACATGGCCCGCACAAGGCGGATTTCCGCATTCGTGCCGACGGTGCGCCGGTGGAAGACACGCTGTCGCGTGGGCAGCTCAAGCTTTTGATGTGCGCGCTGCGCCTGGCGCAGGGAGAGTTTTTGACCCGCGAGAGCGGGCGACGCTGCCTGTACCTGATAGATGATTTTGCCTCGGAACTTGACGACGCGCGGCGCGGGCTGCTTGCCAGCCGCTTAAAAGCCACGCAGTCACAGGTTTTCGTCAGTGCGATTAGCGCTGAACACGTTATAGACATGTCGGACGAAAATTCGAAGATGTTTACCGTGGAAAAGGGTAAAATAACGGATTAACCCAAGTTGAAATGAGCGAGAAACGTTGATGTCGAATTCTTATGACTCCTCCAGTATCAAAGTCCTGAAAGGACTGGATGCGGTGCGTAAGCGCCCGGGTATGTATATCGGCGACACGGATGACGGCACCGGTCTGCACCACATGGTATTCGAGGTGGTAGATAACGCTATCGACGAAGCGCTCGCGGGTCACTGTAAAGACATCGTGGTCACGATCCATGCGGACAACTCCGTCTCCGTCACCGATGACGGTCGTGGCATCCCAACCGGTATTCACCCGGAAGAGGGCGTATCGGCTGCGGAAGTTATCATGACCGTTCTGCACGCAGGCGGTAAGTTCGATGATAACTCCTATAAAGTTTCCGGCGGTCTGCACGGTGTAGGTGTGTCCGTGGTTAACGCCCTGTCGCAGAAACTGGAGCTGGTTATCCAGCGCGAAGGCAAAATTCACCGTCAGCTGTATACGCACGGCGTGCCGCAGGCACCGCTGGCTGTTACGGGTGACACCGACAAAACCGGTACCATGGTGCGTTTCTGGCCGAGCCTTGAAACGTTCACCAACGTTACCGAGTTCGAATATGAGATTCTGGCGAAACGCCTGCGTGAACTGTCGTTCCTGAACTCCGGCGTCTCGATTCGTCTGCGTGACAAACGCGACAACAGAGAAGACCACTTCCACTACGAAGGCGGTATCCGGGCGTTCGTTGAGTATCTGAACAAGAACAAAACGCCCATTCACCCGAATATCTTCTACTTCTCTACCGAAAAAGACGGTATTGGCGTGGAAGTGGCGCTGCAGTGGAACGATGGTTTCCAGGAAAATATCTACTGCTTCACCAACAACATTCCACAGCGTGACGGCGGTACTCACCTTGCGGGCTTCCGTGCGGCAATGACTCGTACCCTGAATGCCTACATGGACAAAGAAGGCTACAGCAAAAAAGCGAAAGTCAGCGCCACCGGTGACGATGCCCGTGAAGGCCTGATTGCGGTTGTCTCCGTGAAGGTGCCGGATCCGAAGTTCTCCTCTCAGACTAAAGACAAGCTGGTCTCTTCTGAGGTGAAATCGGCGGTTGAACAGCAGATGAACGAACTGCTGAGCGAATACCTGCTGGAAAACCCGTCAGACGCGAAAATCGTGGTTGGCAAAATTATCGATGCGGCACGTGCCCGTGAAGCGGCGCGTAAAGCTCGTGAAATGACCCGTCGTAAAGGCGCGCTGGATTTAGCTGGCCTGCCAGGCAAACTGGCTGACTGCCAGGAACGCGACCCGGCGCTGTCCGAACTGTACCTCGTGGAAGGGGACTCCGCGGGCGGATCTGCGAAGCAGGGCCGTAACCGTAAGAATCAGGCTATCCTGCCGCTGAAGGGTAAAATCCTCAACGTAGAGAAGGCCCGTTTCGACAAGATGCTCTCTTCTCAGGAAGTGGCAACGCTGATCACCGCGCTCGGTTGCGGCATCGGCCGTGACGAGTACAACCCGGACAAACTGCGCTACCACAGCATCATCATCATGACCGATGCGGACGTCGACGGCTCGCACATCCGTACGCTGCTGTTGACCTTCTTCTATCGTCAGATGCCAGAAATTGTTGAACGTGGCCACGTCTACATTGCACAGCCACCGCTGTACAAAGTGAAGAAAGGCAAACAGGAACAGTACATCAAAGACGACGAAGCGATGGATCAGTACCAAATCGCGATCGCGCTTGATGGTGCGACCCTGCATGCGAACTCTCACGCTCCTGCACTGGCCGGTGAGCCGCTGGAGCGTCTGGTGTCCGAGTTTAACGCGGCGCAGAAAATGATTGGTCGTATGGAGCGTCGTTATCCTAAATCGCTGCTGAAGGCGCTGATTTATCAGCCAACCCTGACGGAAGCCGATCTGAGCGATGAACAGGTTGTGACCCGCTGGGTGAACACCCTGGTAACCGAGCTGAACGAGAAAGAGCAGCACGGCAGCCAGTGGAAGTTTGATGTCCAGCAGAACGCTCAGCAGCAGTTCGAACCGATTGTGCGCGTGCGTACTCACGGCGTTGATACCGATTACCCCCTGGAGCACGAGTTTGTGACCGGTCCGGAATATCGCCGTATCTGTACGCTGGGTGAGAAGCTCCGTGGTCTTATCGAAGACGATGCGTTTATCGAACGTGGTGAACGTCGTCAGCCGGTAGCAAGCTTCGAGCAGGCGCTGGAATGGCTGGTGAAAGAGTCCCGTCGTGGTCTGTCTATTCAGCGTTATAAAGGTCTGGGTGAAATGAACCCGGATCAGCTGTGGGAAACCACCATGGATCCGGAAAGCCGTCGTATGCTGCGCGTGACCGTTAAAGACGCGATTGCAGCCGATCAGCTGTTCACAACCCTGATGGGCGATGCGGTTGAACCACGTCGTGCCTTTATCGAAGAGAACGCCCTGAAAGCGGCGAATATCGATATTTAAGAGTGGTTACACCGCAAGTCAGAGGCCGCGCGTTTAGCGCGGCTTTTTTGTGGGCGCAGAATTATCAGCATCCAGTTCCAGCGACAGGACTGACGGTAACCGGCTGACCAGCATGTCGACCGCAATCCTGACTCGCAGGGGCAGATGCGGCGTCTGCTGCCAGACCGCGTGAACGTCGAAACGCACATCCGGCGCCTGTTTTAAGAGTGGGATGAGCCCTCCATTCTGCAGCTCTTTGCGCACCATCCAGCAGGGTAACCATGCAATACCATGCCCGGCCAGCGCTGCGTCGCAGATAGCCTGCAGATCGTCCATATTGAGGGATGAGCGGGGAATTAGGGTGTGCTGCGTGCCTTCGTGGTCCGCCAGTTCCCACGGTAACACCCTGCCGGCACGCAGGTAGTTAATGGCCTTATGCTGGCGTAAATCGCCAACGGTTTCAGGCTGGCCGTTATTCCTCAGGTATTCCGGCGCGGCGCACAGCACCATTCGGTGTTCCCCCAGGCGTCTGGCGACCAGCATGGTGCTGTCCGGCAGTGCGCCGTTTCGCACCGCCATATCAAACCCTTCCTCGACGATATCCACTACGCGATCGCTGAATGACATTTCCAGCTCAAGGGCAGGATGCTCCTGCGTCAAGGCTATCAGCAGCGGGGCGATGCACTGGCGACCAAACAGCACCGGCATGGCAACACGCAGACGGCCACTCACCTGATGTTTCCCTGTTTCCAGCAGCGACTCCGCGCCACGGATTTCCTGGAGTGCTCGCAGGCAACGTTCATAAAAAAGGGCACCGTTATCGGTCAGGCTTTGGCTACGCGTTGTGCGCTGAAACAGGCGTACTCCCAGCCGCGCTTCAAGGCGAGCAACGCTTTTCCCTACCGCCGAGCGCGACAAATGCAAACGCACTGCGGCCTGAGCAAAACTGCCTGCCTCTACGGCGGCGACAAAAACGGGAATATCCTTCAGCGTATCGGTCATGGATTGTTGCTCTTCAGGAATCAATAGTGGGAAAAGGTATCGCCACTGGCGACCATGAGTCAACGTTAGACTGTCAGTACTGAAGTGCATTTGATAACAGGAGAAAAAGATGACAGAGATGATGCAACGCTGGTCAATGGACGCCCTTGGGCGTGAAAACCTCAGACTCACTCAGGCGCCTGTTCCCCAGCCGGGCCCGGGTGAAGTGCGCGTGCGGGTGAACGCTGTTGCGCTCAACTATCGCGATAAAATGGTCATTGAAGGCAACATGCCGATCGCGCTCACCTTCCCGTTTACTCCGGCATCTGACATGGCAGGCGTGGTGGACAGTACGGGTGAAGGCGTTACCCGCTTTAAACCCGGAGCTCGCGTCATCTCCACCTTCTCTCCGGAGTGGGTTGACGGTAAACCGAAAGGCGACGCCCGCAATTTGCCCTACCAGACGCTGGGCGGTTATTTTCAGGGGATGCTGTCTGAATACGTGATCATGCGTGAAAACTGGCTGGTGGCCGCCCCGGAAACGCTGGATGACGCAGAGGCCAGCACCTTACCCTGCGCGGGGCTTACCGCATGGTTTGCGCTGGTGGAGCGCGGACAGTTACGTGCCGGACAGTCGGTGCTGGTGCAAGGCACAGGCGGTGTCGCAATCTTCGCGTTGCAAATCGCCAAAGCACACGGTGCAGAAGTTTTTGTGACGTCGGGCAGTGATGAAAAACTGGCGCTGGCTAAAACGCTCGGTGCCGATCGGGGCATCAACCGGCTTAAAGGGAACTGGGCTGACGAGATTTACGCGCTGACGCAGGATCGCGGTATCGACCATATTATTGAAACCGTTGGCGGGGAGAACCTGAGACATTCCCTGCGGGCCGTTGCCGTTCACGGGCGCATATCCGTCATTGGCGTGTTGGCCGGGAGTGAAATCTCGCTGCCTGCCAGCGAACTCTTGCTGAAATCACCGGTGATTCAGGGGATTGGCGTCGGGCACCGCCGTGCGCTGGAAGATTTTGTCCGCGCAGTCGATGTCACGGGGCTGAAACCGGTGATTGAACACCGCTACCGTTTTAACCAGCTTGAAGAGGCGCTTGTACACCTCGACCGCGGTGCTTTTGGCAAAATAGTCCTCACCCGCGAGTAAGCCGTGATCCCCGGGACAGGCGTAAAAGGGGGCTTTTGTTGCGCAATGTAGCTCTATTTTTGTGGGCTTAATCGCGTTAGCATGAGGCAGCACTCATTTATCCCGGGGACCCTATGGCTATCAAACTTATTGCTATCGACATGGACGGCACGCTGTTGCTGCCAGACCACACTATTTCTCCAGCCGTTAAAAACGCGATTGCCGCTGCGCGCGCAAAAGGCGTGAATGTGGTACTGACCACCGGTCGTCCGTATGCGGGCGTGCACAGCTACCTGAAAGAGCTGCACATGAATCAGCCGGGCGATTACTGCATTACCTATAACGGTGCGCTGGTACAGAAGGCGGCGGATGGCAGCACGGTAGCGCAAACCGCGCTGAACTATGACGATTACCTGTTCCTGGAAAAACTGTCCCGCGAGGTCGGTTCCCATTTCCACGCGCTCGATCGCAATACGCTCTATACCGCTAACCGTGATATCAGCTATTACACCGTACATGAATCCTATGTCGCGACGATCCCACTGGTGTTCTGCGAAGCTGAGAAAATGGATCCGAGCACCCAGTTCCTGAAAGTGATGATGATTGATGAGCCTGACATCCTGGATAAAGCGATTGCGCGCATTCCGGCTGAGGTAAAAGAGAAATACACCGTGCTGAAAAGTGCGCCGTACTTCCTCGAAATCCTGGATAAACGTGTCAATAAAGGCACCGGTGTGAAATCGCTGGCAGATACGCTGGGCATCAAACCGGACGAGATCATGGCGCTGGGCGATCAGGAAAACGACATTGCGATGATTGAATATGCGGGCATGGGTGTGGCAATGGACAATGCGATCCCGTCGGTGAAAGACGTGGCCAATTTCGTGACCAAATCTAACCTCGAAGACGGCGTTGCCTACGCGATCGAGAAATTTGTTCTGCAGTAACAGCGTTTCACGCTCATCAGCCTCGGTTATCAACCGGGGCTTTTTTTTGCGCTGAATTTATCGAATTGTTCTTTTTGTGATCTTGATTGTAGTACAACATTAATTGATTGTACTACATTACAGCCACGGTAATGACGAAAGGTGTCACGTTTGTACTGCAAAAGTGAGGCGAAATTCAGCGGTCGAGGTAAAGTAGTCCTGAACATACAGAGCATAAGGACTCTCCATGACTCTCAATAAAACCGATCGCATCGTCATCACGCTGGGCACCCAGATCGTGGGTGGAAAGTACGTTCCCGGTTCACCGCTGCCTGCTGAGGCAGAGCTGTGTGAGGAGTTTGAAACCTCGCGCAACATCATTCGGGAAGTGTTTCGCTCGCTCATGGCAAAGCGGCTGATTGAAATGAAACGCTACCGCGGCGCCTTTGTCGCCCCGCGTAATCAGTGGAACTACCTCGACACCGATGTCCTGCAGTGGGTGCTGGAAAACGACTACGACCCAAGGCTGATTGGCGCGATGAGTGAGGTACGAAACCTGGTAGAGCCGGCCATCGCCCGTTGGGCTGCGGAACGTGCAACGTCAGGAGACCTGGCTCAGATTGAGTCCGCCCTGAACGACATGATTGCCAATAACCAGAACCGGGATGCGTTCAACGAAGCGGACATCCGCTATCACGAAGCGGTGCTGCAGTCGGTTCATAACCCGGTATTACAGCAGCTTAGCGTTGCCATCAGCTCGCTACAGCGCGCGGTATTTGAACGAACCTGGATGGGCGATGAGGCCAACATGCCAAAAACGCTCCAGGAACATAAAGCGCTGTTCGATGCTATCCGGCATCAGGACGGCGACGCGGCAGAGCAGGCGGCACTTACGATGATCGCCAGCTCGACACGAAGGTTGAAGGAAATCACATGACATCTCGCTACATCGCTATTGACTGGGGATCGACCAATCTGCGCGCCTGGCTGTATCAGGGCGAGCAGTGCCTGGAAAGCAGGCAATCAGAAGCAGGCGTGACGCGCCTGAACGGTAAATCCCCCGAGGCGGTGTTAGCAGAGGTGACACACAACTGGCGCGAGGGCGCCACGCCGGTGGTCATGGCGGGCATGGTGGGCAGTAACGTGGGCTGGAAGGTTGCGCCTTATCTGCCCGTCCCTGCCGCGTTCGCTGCCATTGGCGAGCAGTTAACGTCCGTTGGTGACAATATCTGGATTATTCCAGGATTATGCGTTTCCCGGAACGATAACCACAATGTGATGCGCGGCGAAGAGACCCAGCTCCTTGGCGCGCGCACGCTCTCTCCTTCTTCTGTCTACGTCATGCCCGGCACGCACTGTAAATGGGTGCAGGCCGACGCTGAGCACATCCACGATTTTCGCACCGTGATGACCGGTGAGCTGCACCACTTGCTGCTGACGCACTCGCTGGTGGGCGCGGGGTTGCCGGAGCAGGACGCTTCGCCCGAGGCCTTTGCCGCCGGGCTGGAGCGGGGTATCGCCAGCCCTGCCGTTTTGCCGCAACTTTTTGAAGTTCGCGCTTCGCATGTACTGGGCACGCTTCCCCGTACGCAGGTCAGCGAATTTTTATCGGGCCTGTTGATTGGCGCGGAAGTCGCCAGCCTGAGCGAGCAGTTCGCCGGGCAACAGACCATCACCCTCGTCGCGGGTTCATCGCTGACCTCTCGCTACCGCCAGGCGTTCAATGCCATCGGGCGGGACGTGGCTGCGGTAGAAGGCGACACGGCATTTCAGGCAGGAATAAGGAGCATCGCTCATGCAGTGGCAAACTAATCTTCCCCTCATCGCTATCCTGCGCGGCGTCACGCCCGACGAGGTATTAGCGCACGTAGGTGCGGCGATCGACGCCGGTTTTGACGCCGTGGAAATACCGCTTAATTCCCCACAGTGGGAAAAGAGCATCCCGGCGGTCGTGGACGCGTTTGGTGATAAGGCGTTGATTGGCGCTGGCACCGTTCTGCAACCGGAGCAGGTGGACCAGCTTGCGCTGATGGGCTGCAGGCTGATTGTGACGCCGAATATTCACCCTGAGGTGATCCGTCGCGCAGTGGGCTACGGCATGACCGTCTGCCCGGGATGCGCAACGGCAACAGAAGCGTTCGCGGCTCTCGATGCGGGCGCGCAGTCGCTCAAAATTTTCCCGTCATCGGCTTTTGGTCCGGCCTATATCAGCGCGCTGAAAGCGGTATTGCCCGCCAGCGTACCGGTCTTTGCCGTGGGGGGCGTGACGCCAGAAAACCTGGCGCAGTGGATCAACGCAGGTTGTGTCGGAGCGGGTCTGGGCAGCGATCTCTATCGCGCCGGGCAATCCGTCGAACGTACCGCACAGCAGGCGGCCGCATTTGTGAAAGCGTATCGAGAGGCAGTGAAATGAAAATAACCAAACTCACCACGTACCGTTTACCGCCGCGTTGGCTGTTCCTGAAAATCGAAACCGATGAAGGCGTGGTCGGCTGGGGCGAACCGGTCATTGAAGGGCGTGCGCGTACCGTGGAAGCGGCGGTGCATGAGCTGGGCGAGTACCTGACAGGACAAGATCCTGCCCGCATCAACGACCTGTGGCAGGTGATGTACCGCGCGGGTTTCTACCGGGGCGGACCGGTTCTGATGAGCGCCATCGCCGGTATCGACCAGGCGTTATGGGATATCAAAGGCAAAGTGCTGAATGCCCCGGTCTGGCAGCTGATGGGCGGCCTGGTGCGCGACAAAATCAAAGCCTACAGCTGGGTGGGCGGCGACCGTCCCGCGGAAGTGATCGACGGTATCAGGCAGTTGCGCAATATTGGTTTTGACACCTTTAAACTGAACGGCTGCGAAGAGATGGGCGTCATCGACAACGCACGGGCGGTAGACCGCGCGGTAAATACCGTGGCGCAGATCCGTGAAGCGTTCGGCAACGAGATTGAGTTTGGCCTGGACTTCCACGGTCGCGTCAGCGCGCCGATGGCCAAAGTGCTGATTAAAGAGCTGGAGCCGTACCGTCCGCTGTTTATCGAAGAGCCGGTGTTGGCCGAGCAGGCGGAGTACTACCCGAAACTGGCCGCACAGACGCATATCCCGATTGCCGCCGGTGAGCGCATGTTCTCGCGCTTCGAGTTCAAACGCGTGCTGGAAGCTGGCGGCCTGGCGATATTGCAGCCGGATCTGTCGCATGCCGGCGGCATCACGGAATGCTACAAAATCGCCGGGATGGCGGAAGCCTACGACGTGGCGCTGGCACCGCATTGTCCGCTGGGGCCGATCGCACTGGCAGCCTGTCTGCACGTCGACTTTGTCTCGCGCAACGCGGTGTTCCAGGAACAGAGCATGGGCATTCACTATAACAAGGGCGCGGAACTGCTCGACTTTGTGAAAAACAAAGATGATTTCAGCATGGAAGGCGGTTTCTTTAAACCGTTAACGAAGCCGGGCCTTGGCGTGGATATCGACGAAGCCAAAGTCATTGAGCTGAGTAAAAACGCGCCGGACTGGCGCAACCCGTTATGGCGTCATGAAGATGGCTCTGTCGCTGAGTGGTAATTCAGCCAAAGCACATCGCCACTAAAAAGTAATTTCAACAATAACAAACACACCCTCTGTAAATTACAGGGCATGGTGAGCGGCTTCGCTATGCCCAAAATCTGGAGACAGATTGCGATGGATATTCCTGTTACTGCTGCAAAAACCGGGCGTCGGCGCTACCTGACGCTGGTCATGATCTTTATTACTGTGGTCATCTGTTACGTTGACCGCGCCAACCTTGCCGTGGCTTCAGCCCATATTCAGGAGGAGTTTGGGATCAGCAAAGCGGAAATGGGCTACGTCTTTTCGGCGTTTGCCTGGCTGTATACGCTGTGCCAGATCCCCGGCGGCTGGTTCCTTGACCGCGTCGGCTCGCGCCTGACCTATTTCATTGCCATCTTCGGCTGGTCGGTGGCGACCCTGTTCCAGGGCTTTGCCACCGGGCTGATGTCGCTGATTGGCCTGCGTGCGATCACCGGGATTTTCGAAGCCCCGGCGTTTCCGACCAATAACCGCATGGTGACCAGCTGGTTCCCGGAGCATGAACGCGCCTCGGCCGTTGGGTTCTACACCTCCGGGCAGTTTGTCGGCCTGGCATTCCTGACGCCGCTGCTGATCTGGATCCAGGAACTGCTGAGCTGGCACTGGGTCTTTATTGTGACCGGGGGGATCGGCATTATCTGGTCGTTGATCTGGTTCAAGGTCTATCAACCGCCGCGTCTCACCAAAAGTATCAGCAAAGCTGAACTGGACTATATCCGCGACGGTGGCGGCCTGGTGGATGGCGATGCGCCGGTGAAAAAAGAGGCGCGTCAGCCGCTGACCAAAGCCGACTGGAAGCTGGTTTTCCATCGCAAGCTGGTGGGGGTTTATCTGGGGCAGTTCGCGGTGACCTCCACGCTGTGGTTCTTCCTGACCTGGTTCCCGAACTATCTGACCCAGGAAAAAGGCATCACCGCGCTGAAGGCGGGCTTTATGACCACCGTACCGTTCCTGGCGGCCTTCTTTGGTGTGCTGCTTTCCGGCTGGCTGGCGGACAGGCTGGTGAAAAAAGGGTTCTCGCTGGGTGTCGCGCGTAAAACGCCTATTATCTGCGGGCTGCTGATCTCCACCTGCATCATGGGTGCAAACTACACCAACGATCCGGTCTGGATTATGACGCTGATGGCGATTGCGTTCTTCGGTAACGGTTTTGCCTCCATAACCTGGTCGCTGGTCTCCTCGCTGGCCCCGATGCGCCTGATTGGTCTGACCGGGGGCGTGTTCAACTTTGTCGGTGGACTGGGGGGGATCACGGTTCCGCTGGTCATCGGTTATCTGGCTCAGGACTATGGCTTTGGCCCGGCACTGATCTATATCTCCGCAGTGGCCTTGCTCGGTGCGCTCTCCTACATCCTGCTGGTGGGTGACGTCAAACGTGTAGGCTAATTCCCCGCAATGTTTTACCCTGATGCGATAACTGCGCATCAGGGTAACGCCATGAAACAAATCACCTTCGCCTCCCGTCATCACCAGCTTACCAATATCAATACCTGGACGCCGGACAGCCAGTGGCTGGCCTACGATGTGCGTCCGTCCGGCGCATCGTTTACCGGTGAAACTATTGAGCGGGTCAATGTTATTACGGGTGACGTCGAGGTGATCTATCGCACCAGTCACGGCGCGCATGTTGGCGTGGTGACCGTTCATCCGCAGCAGGACAAATATGTCTTTATCCACGGCCCGGAAAACCCGGATGCAGACTGGCACTACGATTTTCATCATCGTCAGGGCGTGGTTGTACACAACGGTCAGGTGAGTAACCTGGATGCCATGGATATCACGCCGCCTTATACCGCAGGCGCGCTGCGTGGCGGCAGCCACGTGCACGTTTTTAGCCCTGACGGACAGTTCGTGAGCTTTACCTACAACGACCATGTATTGCATGAGCGTGACCCGAAGCTCGATTTACGTAATGTCGGCGTCGCAGTACCTTTTGGCCCGGTGATGCCGCAGGGGACGCATCCACGTGAATATTCCGGCACCTTCTGGAGCGTGCTGGTGAGCCGCACGACGCCCGCGCCTCAGCCCGGCAGCGATGAGATCAACCGAGCCTATGAAGAGGGCTGGGTGGGCAATGACAGGCTGGCGTTTATCGGCGATACCGTGTCTGCGACAGGCGAGAAAGTGCCAGAACTGTTTATTGTGGATCTGCCCAACGACGAGCAGGGATGGAAACGCGCGGGCGATGCGCCGCTGCAGGGGACTCCTGAGACGCTGCCTGCGCCCCCGGCGGGTGTCATGCAGCGCCGGCTGACCTTTACCCACCAGCGGGCATTCCCGGGGCTGGTAAACGTGCCGCGTCACTGGGTACGCTGTAACCCGCAGGGGACGCAGATTGCGTTTCTGATGCGTGATGATAAGGGCATTGTGCAGCTGTGGCTTATCGCTCCAGAAGGCGGCGAACCACGCCAGTTGACGCATAACGAAAGTGACATTCAGTCGGCATTTACCTGGCACCCAGCCGGTCAACGTCTTGGATTTGTGCTGGAAGAGCGGATTGCCTGCTGTGATGCGCAAACCGGAGAGGTGACGTTTTTGACGTCCGATCACGGCAATCCACCGTCTGGTGATGCGGTCGTGTTTTCCCCGGACGGGCGTTTTATTGCATGGATGGAAGAGACAGAAGGTTTCCGTCAGCTTTGGCTAACGGAAACCGGGCAGCGTTAACGCGTTGGCGTTAAGCGGGTGGAATGACGGAATTGGTGGCCAGATTTTGCTGCTCGCTTTTCTCTACCCGCGAGCGCACGGAGCTGTCCTTACGGAACATATCCCACGGCAGCAAAAGCGTATCGGCCACAGCCGTAAACGGCATATCCAGGATGACCAGGGATTTTGTGCCCCAGTTGGTATCGTCATCGGAGATCATCTCAGCGCTGGCACGCGTCCCCGGATATGTTCCTTCTTTACCGCCGGTGTGAGACATCACGCTCGAACACCCGCAAAGTAAAACAACCCCGCTGAACGTCGTCAGCTTTATCAGAACATTTTTCATCATCACTCAGTCATCGTTAATGGCACTGCATAAACCTGCAACTCAGGGTTATAGCGAGCCTCGTTCAAAATGGATAGCCCGATAACCCCGCACTGTGGCAGCCATCGCAATTTAACCCTTTGTGCTGTTGTCCCAGTCTAAGCGAGATGCACGAAAGTGCAAAAAAAAGTGCGTCCGCTGCGCTTGAAAAGACCGGTTCCAGACCCATTTTAAGAATGTAACCCGATAACGAACACGCCTGAGGGGTGTTCAGGGGCACACTGGCCTGTCCATGGTGGAAGGCTACAATTTCTCGCTGATTTCAGGAGCTTTTATTTATGCGTAACTTCGATCTTTCCCCGCTATACCGTTCTGCAATTGGTTTTGACCGCCTGTTTAACCATTTAGAAAATAACCAAAGCCAGAGCAACGGCTACCCTCCATACAATGTTGAACTGGTGGATGAAAACCACTACCGCATCGCCATTGCCGTCGCCGGTTTTGCAGAGAACGAACTGGAGATCACCGCGCAGGACAACCTGCTGGTGGTGAAAGGTTCACATACGGCTGAGCAGAAAGAACGTACCTACCTTTATCAGGGTATCGCCGAGCGCAACTTTGAACGCAAGTTCCAGTTAGCCGAGAACATTCACGTGAAAGGCGCGAACCTGGTCAACGGCCTGCTGTTTATCGAACTGGAACGTGTGATTCCGGAAGAGAAAAAACCGCGCCGTATCGAGATCAACTGATTATGCGGGTCGCGCGAGCGGCCCACCCAGAATTGCTTGCCGTAATGGGAGCATATGTGAATCCATGAGGATTTGCAGGAACAACTGCGCACAAAAATAAACTGTGCCGAACTCGCTTCTCAGAAGGAGATTTAGTATGCGTAACTACGATTTATCCCCCCTGCTGCGTCAGTGGATTGGTTTTGACAAACTGGCTAATGCCCTGCAAAGCACCACCGAGCAACAGACGTTTCCGCCGTACAACATCGAAAAAAGCGATGACAACCACTATCGCATTACCCTTGCGCTGGCCGGGTTCCGCCAGGACGATCTGGATATTCAGCTCGAAGGCACGCGCCTGACCGTGAAAGGTACGCCGGAAAAACAAGAAACCGAGACCAAATGGCTGCACCAGGGCCTGGTTAATCAGCCGTTTAGCCTGAGCTTTACTCTGGCTGACCATATGGAAGTGTCCGGCGCGACATTTACCAACGGGCTGCTGCATATCGACCTGACCCGCAACGTGCCGGAAGCCATTGCACCGCAGCGTATCGCCATTAGCGAGCGTCCTGCGCTGAACAGTTAACCCTCTGCGGGTTGTTGCCTCTCCCACAGGGAGAGGATGAAAAGATAACGCCCTGCCCCGGCAGGGCTTTTTTGTGCGCCATCGCCCATACAACCGCGTGCGGCTCTGAGAGAATCCGTAGCATAACTAAGGTTATGCACAGGAAGTGGATCATGAGTGATATCGCGTTAACCGTTAGCGTGTTGGCCCTGGTCGCAGTGGTGGGTCTGTGGATTGGCAATGTTAAAATCCGCGGCGTCGGATTTGGGATAGGCGGGGTGCTGTTCGGCGGGATTTTTGTTGGCCATTTTGCCGACCAGCTTGGGCTGGTGCTCAGCGCCGAAATGCTCCATTTCATCCAGGAATTCGGTCTGATCCTCTTCGTCTACACCATTGGTATTCAGGTGGGGCCTGGCTTTTTCGCTTCCCTTCGGGTCTCCGGATTACGGCTGAACCTGTTTGCCTTCGGCATTGTGGTGATGGGAGGGCTGGTCACCGCCATTCTGCATAAGCTCTTCGATATTCCGCTGCCGGTGGTGCTGGGTATTTTCTCCGGGGCGGTCACCAATACGCCTGCACTGGGTGCAGGGCAGCAAATTTTGCGCGATCTTGGCATCTCTCCCGGTATTGTCGACCAGATGGGGATGAGCTACGCCATGGCCTATCCGTTTGGGATTTGCGGCATTCTGCTCTCCATGTGGCTGGTGCGGGTACTCTTTCGCATTAACGTCGAAAACGAGGCAAAAGACCACGAAACCACGCTCACCAACGGTCATATGCCGATCAAAACTATCAACATTCGCGTCGATAACCCCAACCTCAACAATATGGCGATTCAGGATGTGCCGATCCTGAACAGCGCCAATATTATCTGCTCACGCCTTAAACGTGACGATATGCTGATGGTACCTGCGCCCGGGACCATTATTCAGCAGGGTGACCTGCTGCACCTGGTCGGACAGCCCGGGGATTTAAACAACGCGCGGCTGGTGATTGGTCAGGAGGTGGAGACCTCGCTTTCCACGCGCGGCACCGATATGCGTGTAGAGCGCGTCGTGGTGACCAACGAGCACGTGCTTGGCAAGAAAATACGCGATTTGCAGGTTAAAGAGCGCTATGACGTCGTGATCTCCCGTCTTAACCGTGCTGGGGTGGAACTGGTCGCCAGCCCGGAAGCCAGCCTGCAGTTCGGGGATATCCTGAACCTGGTTGGGCGCCCGTCATCCATTGATGCGGTAGCGGACATGGTGGGTAACGCCCAGCAAAAACTGCAGCAGGTGCAGATGTTGCCGGTCTTTATCGGTATCGGGCTGGGGGTGCTGCTTGGCTCCATTCCGCTGTATGTCCCGGGTTTTCCGGTCGCGCTCAAGCTGGGCCTGGCGGGGGGACCGCTGATTATGGCGCTGATCCTCGGGCGTATCGGCTGTATCGGTAAGCTCTACTGGTTTATGCCGCCGAGCGCCAACCTGGCGCTGCGCGAGCTGGGGATTGTGCTGTTTCTGGCGGTGGTCGGCCTGAAATCCGGGGGCGATTTTATCGATACCCTGGTGAAGGGCGAGGGGATGAGCTGGGTCGGTTACGGGATATTTATCACGGCGATTCCGCTCCTGACGATGGGGATCCTGGCGCGGATGTTCGCCAAAATGAACTATCTGACGCTTTGCGGCATGCTCGCCGGATCAATGACTGACCCACCCGCACTGGCCTTTGCCAACAACCTGCACGCCACCAGCGGCGCGGCGGCGCTGTCATACGCCACGGTCTACCCGCTGGTGATGTTCCTGCGCATTATTACCCCGCAGCTACTGGCGGTGCTGTTCTGGGGGATGAGTTAGCAGATCGTCCGGGTGGATGCGCCGCAGATGGTAGTCCACCTGGTAATCACGGGTATTACGGAACATCACGGAATAATTGAGAAATTCGCCGCTGTCGCTGTAGGAAAGAGACGTTATCCGCAGCAGCGGCGTCTGTTCCGGCAGGTTCAGGTAACCGGCGAGCTGTTTATCTGCCAGCACCGGCGTCAGGCTCTCGTAGTTGCCGCTGATGGTTATTCCGCACTCCTTCTCGATGTAATCAAACTTCGACCCTTCCAGATGTGCCAGTGAAAGCGTGCGGAACAGCTTCACGGGCATAAAGCTGTCCTCCAGCATCAGGGGCTTTCCGTCGACATAACGCACCCGGCGCGAGAAGTAGATACGCTCATCCACCTGAATGCGGAGCTGGCTGGCGATAGCGGGCGGGGCGGGCATCACTTCGAACTGTAGCACCTTGCTCTGCACCTCTTTTCCCTGCTGGCGCAGCACCTCCACCAGCCCGGTCAGATTGGTGGTTTCGTGGTGGACATCTTTACGCGCCACGAATGTCCCGCTACCGTGTCGGCGTTCAACCAGCCCCCAGTTCACCAGCAGATCCAGCGCCTTCCGAATGGTCATCCGCGCCACGCCAAACTCCTGCGCCAGCGCTTTCTCACCCGGCAGCGGACTCCCGATATTGTAGTCCGACGAATTCAGCCGCAGCCGCAACCTGTCAGCGATAGATTTGTAGATCATCAGTAGACCTCTCTGCCCGTATTAACGCGTGGCTTGCGTCCTGACATGTCCATATTAACAACGAAAAGTAGACCTGACTGGTCAAAATAAAACCATGAATGCGATCACGAATCGCAGCGGCACGTCATGTTCGCCCATGGGTAAATTCTTATGCTCACTTCAGGCCCAGCAAAAAATCATAAAGGCCTCTACCCCCTACAGGTTGTTACGTGAGGATTTAAAAATGCTCAGTCAAATACAACGTTTTGGCGGCGCCATGTTTACCCCGGTGTTGTTATTTCCCTTTGCCGGGATCGTGGTCGGGATCGCCATCATGCTTCGCAACCCGCTGTTTGTGGGCGAGGCCTTAACCGCCCCCGATAATCTGTTCGCGCAAATTGTTCACATCATTGAAGAGGGCGGCTGGGCGGTGTTTCGCAATATGCCGCTGATTTTTGCCGTGGGTTTACCGATTGGTCTGGCGAAGCAGGCGCAGGGCCGCGCCTGTCTGGCGGTGCTGATCAGTTTTCTGACCTGGAACTACTTTATCAATGCGATGGGGATGACATGGGGTCATTTCTTTGGCGTCGACTTCGCCGCTGAGCCCACTGCCGGCAGCGGACTGGCCATGATTGCCGGTATCAAAACGCTCGATACCAGCATCATTGGGGCGATTGTGATTTCGGGGATTGTCACCGCTATCCACAACCGCTATTTCGACAAGCAGTTGCCTGTTTTTCTGGGGATTTTTCAGGGCACCTCGTTTGTCGTTATCCTCGCGTTCTTTGTGATGATCCCCTGCGCCTGGCTGACGCTGATGGGCTGGCCGAAAGTGCAGCTCGGCATTGAGTCCCTGCAGGCCTTTTTACGCTCTGCCGGTGCGCTGGGGGTGTGGGTTTATACCTTCCTGGAACGCATTCTGATCCCTACCGGATTACACCACTTTGTCTACGGTCCGTTTATCTTTGGCCCGGCAGCGGTCGAGGGCGGCATCCAGGTTTATTGGGCGCAGCATCTTCAGGAATTTAGCCAAAGCACCCTGCCGCTGAAAACCCTGTTCCCGGAAGGCGGTTTTGCGCTTCATGGCAACGCCAAAGTGTTTGGCTCTGTCGGGATTGCGCTGGCGCTCTGGTACACCGCGTCACCGGAAAACCGCGTCAAAGTGGCAGGCCTGCTGATCCCGGCCACGCTGACCGCAGTGCTGGTGGGCATTACCGAGCCGCTGGAATTCACCTTCCTGTTCATTTCGCCGCTGCTGTTTGCCGTCCACGCCGTTCTGGCCGCCACGATGGCGACGGTGATGTACATCTTCGGCGTCGTGGGCAACATGGGCGGCGGACTGCTGGACCAGTTTCTGCCGCAAAACTGGATCCCCATGTTCCACAACCACGCCTCGACGGTATTCACCCAGATGGGTATCGGTCTTTGCTTCACCGGCCTCTATTTCGTGGTCTTCAAAACGCTGATTGAACGGCTGAACCTTAAAACCCCGGGCCGTGAAGAGAGCGAAGTCAAACTTTACAGCAAGGCGGATTATAAAGCGGCGCGCGGGCAAACCACCGCACCGGCTGCCGCCAGCCAGCAGGTTGGGCAAGCCGCCGGATTCCTGCAGGCGCTGGGCGGCGCGGCCAATATCGAAAGCATTAATAACTGCGCCACCCGCTTACGTATCGCGCTGGTCGACATGGCGCAAACCCAAAGCGACGACGTCTTTAAGGCCCTGGGCGCACACGGTGTGGTGCGACGCGGCAACGGCATTCAGGTGATTGTTGGACTGCACGTCCCTCAGGTGCGAGACCAGCTTGAATCGCTGATGAAAACCCCTTCAACAAACGAACAAACTACCCTGACAGAGGCTATATCATGAAAAAATTCTCAGTTGTCATTGCAGGCGGCGGCAGTACCTTCACGCCGGGTATCGTCCTGATGCTGTTAGCCAACCGTGACCGTTTTCCGCTGCGCGCGCTGAAATTCTATGACAACGACGGCGCACGTCAGGAGACCATCGCCGAGGCGTGCAAGATCATCCTTAAAGAGCAAGCTCCGGAGATTGAGTTTAGCTACACCACCGATCCTGCAGCGGCCTTTACCGACGTCGATTTTGTGATGGCACATATCCGCGTGGGGAAATACCCGATGCGTGAAAAAGACGAGAAAATCCCCCTGCGTCACGGTGTGCTGGGTCAGGAGACCTGCGGACCCGGCGGGATCGCCTACGGCATGCGCTCTATTGGCGGCGTGCTGGAGCTGGTCGATTATATGGAGCAATACTCCCCGAATGCGTGGATGCTGAACTACTCGAACCCGGCGGCCATCGTGGCTGAAGCGACCCGTCGCCTGCGACCCAACGCCAAAATCCTCAACATCTGCGATATGCCCATCGGCATTGAAGGGCGTATGGCGCAGATAGTCGGTCTTAAAGACCGTAAAGAGATGCGCGTGCGTTACTACGGGCTGAACCACTTCGGATGGTGGACATCCATTGAAGATGCAAACGGCAATGATTTAATGCCGAAACTGCGCGAATATGTCGCAAAAAACGGCTATGTACCGCCCTCTGACAATGCCCATACCGAAGCCAGCTGGAACGACACGTTCGCGAAGGCAAAAGATGTGCAGGCGCTGGATCCGGACACCATGCCAAACACCTATCTGAAATATTACTTGTTCCCGGACTACGTGGTCGCGCACTCCAATCCGGAACGCACGCGCGCTAACGAGGTGATGGATCACCGTGAGAAGCATGTGTTCAGCGCCTGCCGGGCGATTATCGAAGCCGGTGTATCGTCCGCCGGGGAGCTGGAAATCGACGAACATGCGTCGTACATCGTCGATCTGGCGACTGCGATTGCCTTCAACACTCAGGAGCGCATGCTGCTGATTGTGCCCAACAACGGTGCCATTCATAACTTTGATGCCGACGCGATGGTAGAAATTCCGTGCCTGGTCGGTCATAACGGGCCGGAGCCGTTAACGGTGGGCGATATTCCACACTTCCAGAAAGGGTTGATGAGCCAACAGGTAGCGGTGGAAAAACTGGTAGTGGATGCCTGGGAGCAGCGCTCGTACCAGAAATTGTGGCAGGCGATTACGCTGTCGAAAACGGTGCCGAGCGCCTCCGTTGCGAAAGCGATTCTGGATGATCTGATCGAGGCCAACAAAGCGTACTGGCCAGCGCTGCATTAATCGTCCTGACCGGCATCGCCCGATGCCGGTCTCCTTGTCCTTGTCGATTTACGCTATGCTGGAACCTGCCTGTAGCAGACAAGGAATCTTCATGAAAATTTCCCGCCTCGGTGAAGCCCCTGACTACCGCTTCTCGCTGGCTAATGAGCGTACGTTCCTCGCATGGATCCGAACCGCGTTGGGCTTTCTCGCCGCGGGTGTGGGGCTTGACCAGCTCGCGCCTGATTTTGCCACGCCGCTGATCCGCGAAGTGCTGGCGTTGCTGCTGTGCCTGTTTGCCGGCGTGCTGGCCATTTACGGCTACCTGCGCTGGCTGCGTAACGAAAAGGCGATGCGGCTCAAGCAGGATCTTCCCTATACGCGTGGGTTACTCATCATCAGCATGATTTTGCTGGCGGTAGCGGGCGTGGTGATGGTGCTGGTGTTGTATGGTGGATAACCGCAAAGCGCGACGCGAAGCCGACCCCGGCCTGCAGCCGGAGCGGACGTCGCTGGCCTGGCTGCGTACGTTACTGGGGTATGGCGCGCTGATTGCCCTCGCCATCAAGCACAACTGGCATCGCACAGGCGTGCCATTCTGGATCTCACTGGTCGTGCTGGCGCTTGTGGCGATCGTTTTGTGGCGCTATACCCGCAGTCGCAACGTAATGGATGTGACGCAGGACGATTTTGTACAGCCGAAGGCGGTGCGCGATAAGTTCCTGATCGCCCTCGCGGTGCTGTCGTTGTCACTGCTGTTTGCGGTCACCCATCTGCAGTTTATTTTTTCCCTTTAGCCAGGTACTTCGCCATCTCGTCTTCCGGCACCATTCCGCCGCCGGTTGCCCAGACCAGATGGGTCGCGTTCGCGGAAGCGACAGGAACACGCAGCGGCCCGGCCATGCCCGCCAGCGCCGACGGCTCAAGGCGAATGCCTTCTTCCTGCGCCAGCCAGCCGAGCATGTCGTACATGCTTTGATCGGAAAGGGTATAGAACCCGTCAAGCAGCCGCTCCATCGCCCGGCCCACAAAGCCAGACGCGCGTCCAACCGCCAGCCCGTCGGCGGCCGTCACGTTGTCGATACCCAGATCCTGCACGGCGATGGCATCATGTAGCCCGGTGTAGACGCCCAGCAGCATGCACGGGGAGTGCGTCGGCTCGGCGAAGAAACAGTGTACGTTGTCGCCAAAGGCCAGCTTCAGGCCAAACGCCACGCCGCCAGGACCGCCACCGACGCCACAAGGCAAATAGACGTACAGCGGATGTTCCGCATCCACCACGCGGCCCTGCGCGGCAAATTGCGCTTTTAGCCGCTCGCCTGCCACCGCATAGCCGAGGAACAGCGTGCGGGAGTTCTCATCGTCGATAAAGAAACAGTTCGGATCGCTCTCCGCGGCCTTACGTCCTTGCTCCACCGCCACGCCGTAATCCTGCTCATATTCCACGACGATCACACCGTGGCTACGCAGTTTGGCTTTTTTCCACTCACGGGCATCGGCAGACATGTGCACCGTAACCTGAAAGCCGATGCGCGCGCTCATGATGCCAATGGACATCCCGAGGTTGCCGGTGGATCCCACCGCGATACTGTACTGGCTGAAGAACGCTTTAAAACGCGGTTCCAGCAGGATGCTGTAATCGTCTTCGACGCTCAGCAACCCTGCTTCCAGCGCCAGTTTTTCGGCGTGAGTCAGCACTTCATAGATGCCCCCGCGCGCTTTGATGGAGCCAGAGATAGGCAGATGACTGTCTTTTTTCAGCAGCAGCGTGCCGGGAATGGCTATCCCCGATTCGTTTTCCAGCCTTTTCTGCATCGCCGGAATAGCCACCAGTTCGGACTCGATAATCCCCTGCGTGGCCGCCGTTTCGGGGAACGCTTTTGCCAGATACGGCGCAAAGCGGTTAAGGCGTGCATGCGCGTCGTCCACATCGGCTTTGCTCAGCCCGACATACGGCAACCCTTCAGCAAGCGAGGTGGTGCGCGGGTTTAGCCAGGTGGTCTCTTTCAGGGCAATCAGATCCTCAATCAGAGGGAACTGTGCGGTTAAGGTGCTGATAGTTGCGTTTTCCATAGTACGTCTCTTCGCGCTCAGATAATGAAAGAAAGCAGGAATGTGCTGCCAAGTGCAAGTACCGAGGCGATAAACGTCGCCGTCGTATAGTACTTCAGGGTCTCGTTCAGGCTGGCACCGCAGTACTGCTTCACCAGCCAGAAGAGGGAATCGGTCACGATCGTGCAGCCAATGGCACCGGAACCGATAGCAATGGTGATGATCTCCGGACTGACGTTAGGATAGAGCGGCAGCATGGGTGCGACGATGGCAGTTGCGCCCATCATCGCCACCGTGGCCGACCCCACCGCCGCGTGCAGAACCAGCGCCACCAGCCAGGCGAGCAGGATCGGGTGCATATTCAGGTTCGACAGAATGTGCGCCAGGGTATCGGCCAGGCCGCTGGTTTTGAGGATGGCGTTAAACGCGCCGCCCGCGCCGATAATCAACAGAATGTTGGCGATGGCGCCAAAGCCATGCTCGGTATGGGTCAGCATCGTACCCATCCCCATATGCTGGCGCAGCCCCAGCAGGTAATAGGCGACGAACACGGCGATGAACATGGCGGTGATCGGGTTACCGATAAATTCCAGCAGCGTATACAGCGTGCCTTCTCTTGCCATATTCAGCTCGGCGAGGGTCTTCACCAGCATCAGGCCAATGGGCAGCAGCACGGTAAACAGCGTGGCTCCCAGCGAGGGCAGCGTATGTTCTTCACGAACGTTGAGGTCAGAAAATTCAGCCGGGACGGCTTTGAAGGGCAGGCGATCGCCCAGCAATTTCAGGAACAGCGGGCCGCCAACCAGCGAGGCCAGCAGGCCAACCATCAGACCGTAGACGATAACCGTCCCCACGTCCGCCCCCAGCTTATTCGTGACAAACAGGGCCGCCGGGTGCGGCGGAACCACGCAGTGCACCGCCATCAGCGCGGTACAGAGGGGAATGGCCAGCTTCAGCAGCGAGGTATGGGTCTTTTTGGCGATGGAGAAGGCCAGCGGGATCAGCAGGACGACGCCGACTTCAACAAACAGCGTAATGCCGCAGATAAGCCCCACCAGTACCATGATGACATCGGCTGACAGCCAGCGGCAACGCTGAAGCGCTATCCCAATGCGTTCTGCCGCACCGGACACCTCCATCATCTTGCCGAGGATGGTGCCAAGCCCAATCACCGCCGCCAGGAAGCCGAGCGTGCCGCCAATACCGCTTTCAATGGCATTTACCATGTCCAGCGGGCGCATTCCCATCATGGCACCGACAAAAAAGCTCGCCAGCAGCAGCGCCAGGAACGGGTGAAACTTCAGTTTTACGATAGTTAATACGATTAACGCGATGCTGATGAGCAGCGTCGCCACAACCCAGACCTGAGCACCCATATCTCACCTCACCCTTATGTTATTTACGGGTATTGGACGAAAAATCAGCGGGTGCTGACAAACGATATAAATTGCCTTTCAGGTGAGCCAGATTGGATCAAACGCGTGACTGGACTCAAAAAAGCGCACTTAATGCGTGTTTGGTTCACATAAATTCAACTTTGAGCGGTATCCTGAGCAGCAAAAGTCTGTGTGAGAAGTGCGATGAATGACGCAAATGAAGGCCGAAACCGGCTGTTAAACGGCTGGCAGCTGTCAAAAATGTATACGTTTGAAGTGGCCGCCCGCCACGAGTCCTTCGCGCTGGCGGCGGAGGAGCTGTCGCTCAGCCCCAGTGCGGTGAGCCACCGTATCAACCTGCTGGAAGAGGAGTTAGGGATAGCGCTGTTTGTCCGCTCCCACCGTAAAGTGGAGCTGACGCAGGAGGGGAAACGCGTCTACTGGACGCTGAAATCGTCGCTGGATACGTTGAACCAGGAGATCCTGGATATCAAGAACCAGGCGCTGTCCGGCACGTTGACGGTTTACTCTCGCCCGTCGATTGCCCAGTGCTGGCTGGTGCCTATGCTCGGAGATTTCACCCGGCGTTATCCCGCGATCTCGCTGACCATCCTGACCGGCAATGAAAACGTCAATATGCAGCGAACCGGTATCGATCTGGCGCTCTATTTCGACGATACGCCGCCAGCCAATTTGACGCATCACTTCCTGATGGACGAGGCGATTTTACCCGTCTGCTCGCCGGCGTATGCCCGGGAACATGACCTGCTGAAACACCCCGCCGCCCACCTCAGCCACTGTACGCTCCTGCACGATCGCCAGGCCTGGAGCAACGATTCCGGTACCGACGAATGGCTCAGCTGGGCGGCACATTTTGCAGTGAACATGCCATCATCATCGGGCATTGGCTTCGATCGTTCTGATTTAGCGATTGTCGCGGCAATGAACCATGTCGGGGTCGCGATGGGGCGAAAACGGCTGGTACAAAAGCGGCTCG
This sequence comes from Enterobacter sp. SORGH_AS_0287, assembly GCF_031453695.1. Classification (NCBI taxonomy): domain Bacteria; kingdom Pseudomonadati; phylum Pseudomonadota; class Gammaproteobacteria; order Enterobacterales; family Enterobacteriaceae; genus Enterobacter; species Enterobacter sp. SORGH_AS_0287. The sequence continues at coordinate 3,522,140 of NZ_JAVIZW010000001.1, read as the reverse complement.
AACGCGGTGAGTTGATTGCACCGTTTGGGGAGAAAACGCTTAAATGCCATCAGCATTACTACATGTCGACCCTGCCAGGACGACAGTGGCCGAAAATAGATGCCTTTATTAGCTGGCTGAGAGAACTGGCTGGCTGAAGAATTATTACGCTTTGGCGCTACACCAAATGTGAAAAAGCGTGCTAAATACAGGTAATGCTTTTGATTTCTCGCAAGGTACACCGTGTTAAAGCCTTTGATTGCCACTGCGTTACTGTTCTCTTCCGGCTGGGTGATTGCCGCTGAGCCACCCCGCTGACGGCTGCGCTTTATGCGCAAAAGCTGGGCGTGGGGATGGACGTGGACTGGGCGCGCACCGAGCGCGGCATTCGGGAGTTCGATCCGCTGGTGGTTCGCGATTTTCGTGCGAAGGGTATCAGCCATGTGCGTATCCGCGTGGCCGATGAACCGACGGAAGCGCGGCTGATTCATCTGCGTAAGCTGGTGGAAGCCTGCGAGCAATACGGGGTGATCCCGATTATCGCTTATCAGGCCGATGAATATAAAAACGACCCGAAAGCCGAGACGGAAAAAGAGGTGATTAACTGGTGGATTGCCGTGGCGCACTACTTCGGCCAAAGCTATCCCCTGCTGGGTTTTGACCTGATTTATGAACCGGCGGACAAGCTCAACCATAACGCCGCGTCGCTTAACCGGGTTTACGAGAAAACCGTCAAAGACATTCATGCAATTGATGCTAATCGCATGATCTTCATCGCGCCACGTCTGCGGGCTGCGCCAGAGGATCTCTCCAGCCTGAAACTCCCGGCGCACAGCCAAAATTATCTGCTGGCGGAGTGGCACATTTTCCCGTGGGGTCCGCTAAAGAGTAACGGTAAATATCCGTGGACGTCCGGGACGGTGGCGGAGAAAGCGGCTATCCATAATCGTATTGCGACCGCGCTGCACTGGCAGCAAAAAACCGGTCACGTCAGCTGGGTGGGCGGCTGGGGCGTGGGTGAATCAAATCACTTCACCCCAACCGCATCGCAAATGGCGTTTGCCTCGTTTATGGCCTGCGAACTGCAAAAGGCCAACATTCCCTACGCTATCAACGCGGATATTCAGTTTTACGACGGGGAAGAGGGCGCCTGGCGTCCAGCGCCAGAGCCGCTGCTGCAGGCCATGATCGCGCCTGTTTGTGAAAAGCCCGGCGAGAAGCCGGGCCATCATGCGGTTAAACCGGCTGCTCGTGATGGGGAACACGCGACGCCAGCGGCAGCCAGCACAGTAAAATCAGCAGCCCCATCAGCGTCATCAGCAACCCCAGACTAGCCTGGCCAGTTTGCGGCATCATCGCCGAGAGCCAGGCCAGCGCGCCGGAACCGATGTTCTGCAGTCCCCCCACCAGTGCGCCCGCCGTGCCTGCAAGGAACGGGAACGGCTCCATTGCGCCGCTGGTGGCGAGCGGGAACAGCATCCCCGCGCCGAAGAAGAACAGCGCCGCCGGGATCAGCAGCGTCCAGACGGTCATCACGCCAAACAGTCCCGGGATCCACATCATCAGACCTGCCAGCAGGCAGCTGATCACCGACTGCCACATCAGCGTTGAGAAACGCTTGTTCTGACGGCCGGCAAACCAGGCACCAAAGAACGCGGCCGGGATGGGCAGAATAAACAGGATACTGACCACCATGCTGCTCAGGCCAAGCCCGGCACCCAGCAGCACGCCGGAGCAGGCTTCAAACACGGCAATACCCGCCAGGCCACCAACCAGCATCAGCAGATAACAGGTAAACGCGCCGTTGCCGAACAGCGTTTTATAGCTGGTGATAAGGCGGGTGCGTGGCGCGTCCGTTGGCCGGGTTTCCGGCATCCACCGCGCCATGCTGAAGGTCACAATTACGCACAGCACCAGCAGGAAAGCGTAGCAGGCACGCCAGGACCACATCGTATCGAGCAGGCCACCAATCAGCGGCGCCAGCAGAGGGCTCACCAGAATCCCCATATTTAACAAACTGTTGGCATGGCGGAGCTGGGTGCCCTGATAGAGATCGCGTGGCAGGGTTCGCGCCATCACCCCTCCGACGCCGGTGCCGACACCCTGCAGGGCGCTGGCGGCAATCAATATGGTCAGGTTATGGGTGGTAATGGCAATCACCGTCGCCACCATGAAAATGGACATACCAACCAGAATCACCGGGCGACGCCCGACGCGGTCAGACAGCGGTCCATAGAACAGCTGCGAAACGCCATAGGTCAGCAGATAAGCTGCCATTACGCTCTGTACTGCGCCCTCGCGGACGTTAAGTTCCTTTGCCATATCGGCGATCGCTGGAATGTAGATGGTTTGCGCCATCTGACCGACGGCCACCAGTAACACCAGCATCAACAATAAGTTAACGTTCCTGTGTTTTTTCATGTCGCTGAATACTTTTGCCAAAAGAGAGAAATAAAGAATAAGTGACTACGCATTCCCATAAATGCGCGAGGAATCTACCACAGAGAGATGACAAATTAAGCATTCCTGTGATGAATGTCAGAAGGGGTAAAGGCAGGATTTGTAAACAAGATCGGCAACTAATGTTGCCAGTGATTTATGCCAGGCGCAGCAGGATCGCCCCGCCCGCAATTCCCACTGCGGCCGCGATACGCAGGCCCGCAACCTTCTCTTTTAACAGCACAAATGCGATCAGCGCCCCGAAGAGGATGGATGTTTCACGCAGGGCGGCGACCACGGCCAGCGGAGCCTGGGTCATCGCCCAGAGCGCCAGCCCGTAAGAGCCCATGGTGCCGATCCCCCCGAGCAGCCCTTTTTTCCAGTGCGTACGCAGGTATCTGGAGGCTTCCCGTCGGCGTGCCATCATCGCCCAGAAGAGCAGACAGAAGCCATTCATAAAGAAGGTCCACAGCGTATAGCCCAGCGCGGTGTCTGATAACCGCACGCCGGTGCCGTCGACCAGCGTATACCCGGCGATAAAACAGGCATTGAGCAGTGCAAGCCAGACCCCCTTACGCGACGTCATGCGGCCGTTCATGGCCATAGCCAGAATCGACAGGCAGATCACGGCGATGCCGGACCACGCGAGCCATGACAGGCTATCTCCCAGCACCAGCACGCTTATCAATGCCACCAGCAGCGGTGCCGTACCGCGCATCAGCGGATAGGTCTGGCTCATATCGGAGACCTGGTAGGTCTTTGCAACCAGCACCGTGTACACCACCTGCAGCGCGCAGGAGACCCCTAAAAACGGCCAGCTGGCAGCAGACGGCTGTGGGGAGAAGGGCAGTAATACCAGGGCGATAAACGCGGCGGAACCGCTAACGCTGATTGCTGAATAGAGCTTGTCTGTACCGGCTTTAACAATGGCGTTCCAGCTGGCATGCAGCAGCGCGGCGAACAGTAAAATGCAGAAGACGGTAATGGTCATGGCGTATCTGGCGGTGAATTGTCACTCAACTGTAACATTCACAACCTGATGCTGCCAGCCGGTCACACCGCGCAAAACAGACGGTGTGTGACCCGTGGTTCATCCGAGACCAGCGTAAAGCCCGCCTGATGATAAAACCCGTATGCAGCGTCCGGCGCGTGGGTATTGAGAAAATCAAACCAGATGCTGGCATCGGCCATTACCACGGTCAGAAGCTGCTTACCAATGCCCAGCCCGCGGCACTTCTCGCTGACGTAGAGATGACGAATGCGGCCGGCGCGCGGTTGCTGGCTGAAGGGATCGCGGTTAAGACCGCATACGCCCACCAGCTTGCCGTTCAAAAAGGCGCCCAGCAGCTTTTCGCCCGGTGCGTTAAAACGGTTTTCACCGCGCTGCCAGTTCTCTTCCAGCCGGCGCAGCATGTTGAAATTCGATGCGATACTTTCGGCCTTTAAGGCGATATAGCCTGGTTCTTCTGGCGTGACAGGCTCAATTAACAGACGCGACATAGCATTCCCTCGTTATTAAAGAGGGGCGGTTGCCCGCCCCTCTCAGGTGCGACTTGAACCTGAATCACCGAAGGTATTTCAGGACAGCATCAAGTAGTTGCAGTACAGCAACAATGAGTTTGAGGATAAGTATCACCATATCCACTACGCTCATACGCGTCTCCTTTTGGTTAAAAGGAGCACGATGCTGGCGTACCTTTCCGCCGCCTGTGACCAGCACCTGGATTGACGTAACACAGTGTGCTCACTTCAGGGGGTTAAGGCACTGACGGCACCACCCGTTTCAGCCAGGACTTCGTTGCGCCGGTAGAACTGCGGCCCCCTCGCTCACTGCGAACACCCTCAGTATAGATAAATACTGTATGCATGAACAGTATTTATTGGACAAAATTCAGAAGGCGGTCCATACTCAAAAACGTCAAAATCCGTGCCTGAATTGCGCGTTCGTCTTCGATCGCGTATACTTTTTGCGTTGACGTAACACAGTGTGTTCTGCGGCGACCAACCGCAAAACCTCTGAAAAAAAACCTCGCTCAGGCGAGGTTTTTTGTTTTCTGCACGCAACAAACGAAACGTGATCTTCGACGCATTTTTGCGCAGATGAAAATATTTCCATTGTCATGCCCGAAAAGCTGTGTTTGTATAAATTCTATCAATAGATTCCAAACACAGGTCCCCAATGACAGCATCCATGTTCACCTCGACCCTACTAGCAACTGCGCAACCAGCCGCAGTGGTCGTCGTGCGTGTGGTGGTGGTCGTCGGCAATGCGCCGTAGGGACTGGATCAACACACGAATCCAAAACCCCGCCGGCGCAAACCGGGCGGGGTTTTTCGTTTAAGGACCCTCCCCGGAAAGTCGGCTCAGAAGAAAAGGACTGGAGCATGGCAAGTTCGGGCACAACATCCACCAAAACGCGTTTCACGGGCGCGCAGTTAATCGTTCATTTGCTGGAACGACAGGGCATCACCACGGTTGCGGGGATCCCGGGCGGCACCGTGCTGCCGCTGTATGATGCGTTAAGCCAAAGCACGCAGATTCGTCACGTTCTGGCGCGTCACGAGCAGGGCGCGGGTTTCATCGCTCAGGGCATGGCGCGTACGCAGGGCAAACCCGCGGTCTGTATGGCCTGCAGTGGCCCGGGTGCGACTAACCTGGTCACCGCTATCGCCGACGCGCGCCTGGACTCAATTCCACTGATCTGCATCACCGGCCAGGTGCCGTCCTCCATGATCGGTACCGATGCGTTTCAGGAAGTGGATACCTACGGCATCTCTATCCCCATCACTAAACATAACTATTTAGTTCGCGATATCGCCGAGCTTCCTCAGGTTATCAGCGATGCGTTTCGTATTGCGCAATCCGGCCGTCCCGGCCCGGTGTGGATAGACATTCCTAAGGATGTTCAGACCGCAGAGATCGAGATTGACGTGCTGCCGGAGCCGGGTGAACGTGCGCCAGCGCCGCAGTTCAGCGCAGAGAGCGTGCAGGCTGCAGCGGCGATGATTAACGCCGCCAGACGCCCGGTGCTTTATCTGGGTGGCGGGGCGATTAATGCCTCCGACGCGGTACGCCAGCTCGCAGAGAAAGCCAGCCTGCCCACCACCATGACCCTGATGGCGCTGGGTATGTTGCCAAAAGCGCACCCGCTGTCGCTGGGTATGCTGGGGATGCACGGCGCGCGCAGCACGAACTATATTCTGCAAGAAGCGGATTTGCTGATTGTTCTGGGTGCACGTTTTGATGACCGGGCGATTGGCAAGACCGAGCAGTTCTGCCCGAACGCCAAAATCATTCATGTGGATATCGACCGTGCCGAGCTGGGTAAAATCAAGCAGCCGCACGTGGCGATTCAGGGTGACGTTGCCGAGGTGCTGGCGCAATTGATTCCGCAAACGGACGCTTCCGATCGCGCCGACTGGCGTCAGCTGGTTGCCGATCTGCAAAAAGAGTTCCCGGGCGCTATCCCAACCGAGGGGGACCCGCTGAGCCATTACGGGCTGATTAACGCCGTGGCTGCCTGCGTTGATGACAGCGCAATTATCACCACCGACGTAGGCCAGCACCAGATGTGGACCGCCCAGGCCTACCCGTTGAACCGTCCGCGTCAGTGGCTGACCTCGGGTGGACTGGGGACCATGGGCTTTGGCCTGCCGGCGGCAGTGGGCGCGGCGCTGGCCAATCCCGATCGCAAGGTGATCTGCTTCTCCGGTGACGGTAGCCTGATGATGAACATTCAGGAAATGGCGACGGCAGCCGAAAACCAGTTAGACGTGAAAATCATCCTGATGAACAACCAGGCGCTGGGGCTGGTGCACCAGCAGCAGAGTCTGTTCTATACGCAGGGCGTGTTTGCCGCGACCTATCCAGGAACGATTAACTTTATGCAGATTGCCGCCGGTTTTGGCCTGCATACCTGCGATTTGAACGCCGAAGCGGACCCTCATGCGGCGCTGCAGGCGGCGATTTCTCGTCCTGGTCCGGCGCTGATCCACGTGCGTATCGATCCTGAACAAAAAGTGTACCCGATGGTGCCGCCAGGTGCGGCAAATACTGAGATGGTGGGGGAATAAGCCATGCAGAAACAACATGATAACGTCATTCTGGAACTCACCGTCCGCAACCACCCTGGCGTGATGACGCACGTCTGTGGGCTTTTTGCCCGCCGCGCGTTTAACGTGGAAGGTATCCTCTGTCTGCCCATTCAGGGCAGCGAGCACAGCCGCATCTGGCTACTGGTGAATGACGATCAGCGTCTGGAGCAGATGATTGCGCAGATCGACAAGCTGGAAGATGTCGAGAAAGTGGTGCGCAACCAGTCCGATCCCACCATGTTTAACAAAATTGCGGTGTTCTTCGAGTAAATAGCGCAAAGCTTGAACCCCCACGCGCTTATCGTTAAGGTAAGCGCGTTTTTTAACCCGCCAGGAACGCGCCATGACCACCATCGCCCTTATCGACGACCATCTCATCGTCCGCTCCGGATTTGCCCAGCTGCTGAACCTTGAGCCTGATTTTCAGGTGGTGGCGGAGTTCGGCTCCGGTCGCGAGGCGCTGGCAGGTTTGCCCGGGCGCGGTGTCCAGGTCTGTATCTGCGATATCTCAATGCCGGATCTCTCCGGACTCGAGCTGCTGAGCCAGTTACCGAAAGGGATGGCGATCGTGATGCTCTCGGTCCATGACAGCCCGGCGCTGGTGGAGCAGGCACTGAACGCAGGCGCACGCGGATTTCTTTCCAAACGCTGCAGCCCGGACGAACTGATCGCTGCCGTACGCACGGTCTCCACCGGCGGGTGCTACCTGACGCCGGATATCGCCATCAAGCTGGCGGCAGGGCGACAGGACCCGCTCACCCGACGCGAACGTCAGGTGGCAGAAAAACTGGCGCAGGGGATGTCGGTGAAAGAGATTGCCGTGGACCTGGGGCTGTCGCCAAAAACCGTTCACGTTCACCGCGCTAACCTGATGGAAAAACTCGGCGTCAGTAATGACGTTGAACTGGCGCGCCGCATGTTCGACAGCTGGCAATGAACCCGCTGTTTTCACGGCTGATCGCCGTTGCTGCCAGTTTTTCCATTTTCTCCGCCGCCTGGTTCTGCCTGTGGAGCATCAGCCTGCATCTGGTTGAACGCCCGGAGCTGGCGGTGCTGCTTTTCCCGTTTGGCCTGCGTCTGGGGCTGATGCTGCAATGCCCGCGCGGTTTCTGGCCGGTACTGCTGGGCGCCGAATGGCTGATGCTGATCTGGCTGGCGCAGGAGGTGGCGCTGGCGCACTTGCCTTTACTGGTGACGGGCAGCGTACTCACGCTGATCCCGGTGGCGCTGATCTCCCGTTATCGTCACCAGCGCGACTGGCGCACGCTGCTGCGTCAGGGGGCTGCGCTGATTGCCGCCGCGCTGTTGCAGTCCCTGCCGTGGACCGGCGAAGAGGAGATGCTTAACGCCCTTCTGCTGACGCTGACCGGCGGTCTGACGCTGGCTCCCACCTGTCTGGTTATCTGGCACTACCTCACCAGTACCGTCTGGCAGCCGCTCGGACCGGCGCTGGTCTCTCAGCCGGTAAACTGGCGCGCCCGGCATCTTATCTGGTATCTGCTGCTGTTTGCGATCAGCCTGTGGCTGCAGCTTGGCCTGCCCGATGAGCTGTCGCGCTTTACCCCGTTTTGCCTGGCGTTGCCGATTATTGCCCTCGCGTGGCACTACGGCTGGCAGGGCGCGCTGATTGCCACCCTGATGAACGCTATCGCGCTGATTGCCAGCCAGACCTGGCACGATCACCCCGTCGATTTACTGCTCTCCCTGCTGGCCCAGAGCCTGACCGGGCTGCTGCTGGGGGCCGGGATTCAGCGCCTGCGTGAACTTAACCACTCATTACAAACCGAGCTGGCGCGTAATCGCCGTCTGGCAGAACGCCTGCTGGAAACGGAAGAGAGCGTCCGGCAGGAGGTGGCCCGCGAGTTGCACGATGACATCGGCCAGACCATTACCGCCATTCGCACTCAGGCAGGCATCGTTCAGCGTCTGGCGGCCGAAAACGCCGGCGTAAAGCAGGGCGGGGCACATATCGAACAGCTCTCTCTTGGCGTGTATGACTCGGTGCGGCGACTGCTTGGCAGGCTGCGACCGCGCCAGCTGGACGATCTTACGCTTGAGCAGGCGGTACGGTCTCTGATGCGCGAGATGGAGCTGGAAAGCCGCGGGATCGTCAGCCATCTTGACTGGCGCATCAATGAATCTTTGCTGAGCGAGGGCCAGCGCGTCACGCTGTTCCGCGTCTGTCAGGAAGGGCTGAATAATATTGTTAAGCACGCCAGCGCCAGCGCGGTAACGCTGCAGGGATGGCAACAGGATGAACGCCTGATGCTGGTGATTGAAGATGATGGCTGCGGTCTGCCGCCGGGCTCCGGCCAGCTGGGTTTTGGCCTGGCGGGCATGCGTGAGCGCGTCAAGGCGTTGGGTGGCACCCTGACCATCTCCTGCACCCACGGCACGCGCGTCAGCGTCAGTTTACCGCTGAGGAGTCAGCATGTTTAAAACCCCGGCGAATGCCGCCCCGCTAAACGATAAACGTGAAATTGACGCCCGCTATCGTTACTGGCGTCGCCATATCCTGATCACCATCTGGCTGGGGTATGCGCTTTTTTACTTTACCCGCAAAAGTTTCAACGCCGCCGCGCCGGAAATCCTCGCCAGCGGGGTGATGACACGCACCGATATTGGCCTGCTAGCGACGCTGTTTTACATCACCTACGGCCTGTCGAAGTTCTTCTCCGGTATCGTCAGCGACCGCTCGAATGCCCGTTATTTTATGGGCTCTGGACTCATTGCCACCGGGGTGGTGAACATTCTGTTTGGCTTCTCCACCTCACTCTGGGCCTTTGCGCTGCTGTGGGCGTTGAACGCCTTTTTCCAGGGATGGGGCGCGCCGGTGTGTGCCCGTCTGCTTACCGCCTGGTACTCGCGCAACGAGCGTGGCGGCTGGTGGGCTATCTGGAACACGGCGCATAACGTCGGGGGGGCGCTTATTCCGATGGTGGTCGGGGCGGCGGCGCTGCACTACGGCTGGCGCACGGGAATGATGATTGCCGGCGGGCTGGCGATCGTTGCCGGGCTGTTTCTTTGCTGGCGACTGCGTGACAGGCCACAAACCGTGGGCCTGCCCGCGGTAGGCGACTGGCGGCACGACGAGATGGAAGTCGCTCAACAGCAGGAAGGTGCAGGGCTGACGCGTAAAGAGATCCTCACCAAATATGTGCTGTTAAATCCCTATATCTGGTTACTCTCCCTCTGCTACGTGCTGGTCTACGTGGTGCGTGCGGCGATCAACGACTGGGGCAATCTGTATATGTCCGAAACCCTGGGCGTCGATCTGGTGACCGCCAACTCGGCGGTGACGATGTTCGAGCTGGGCGGCTTTATCGGCGCGCTGGTGGCGGGCTGGGGCTCGGATAAGCTCTTCAACGGTAACCGCGGGCCGATGAACCTGATCTTCGCCGCCGGGATTTTACTTTCCGTTGGTTCGCTATGGCTGATGCCGTTTGCCAGCTACGTGATGCAGGCGGCGTGTTTCTTCACCACCGGCTTTTTCGTCTTTGGCCCGCAGATGCTGATCGGCATGGCGGCGGCGGAGTGTTCACACAAAGACGCCGCGGGAGCAGCCACGGGCTTTGTCGGGCTGTTTGCTTATCTTGGCGCTTCGCTCTCCGGCTGGCCGCTGGCGCGGGTGATCGACGTCTGGCACTGGAGCGGTTTCTTCGCCGTGATCGCCATCGCGGCAGGAATTTCGGCCCTGCTGCTGCTGCCGTTCCTGCATGCGCAGGCGCCGCGCGAGGCACACGAAGCGTGATGTGCTTCACCTTTTCATCCCGAATGGCGCAAAACTAAGAAATTTTCCTGGTTTCACCTGGACGCTGTCTCAGGCGTCGCTCCCGGCTGGTTTTTACAATGCTGCAAAAATCAGCTCAGGAGTAAACCAATCATGCTGGCCTTCTTAAATCAGGTGCGCAAACCGACCCTGGATCTGCCGCTCGATGTGCGGCGTAAAATGTGGTTCAAACCGTTCATGCAGTCTTACCTGGTGGTCTTTATCGGCTACCTGACCATGTACCTGATCCGCAAAAACTTTAACATCGCGCAGAACGACATGATCTCAACCTACGGGCTGAGCATGACGCAGCTGGGGATGATTGGCCTGGGCTTCTCTATCACCTACGGCGTGGGCAAAACCGTCGTTTCCTACTACGCGGACGGCAAAAACACCAAGCAGTTCCTGCCGTTTATGCTGATCCTCTCCGCCATCTGTATGCTCGGCTTCAGCGCCAGCATGGGCGCGGGCTCCGTCAGCCTGTTCATGATGATCGCCTTCTACGCCCTGAGCGGTTTCTTCCAGAGTACCGGTGGGTCGTGCAGTTACTCCACCATCACCAAATGGACCCCTCGCCGCAAGCGTGGTTCGTACCTTGGCATGTGGAACATCTCCCACAACCTCGGTGGGGCGGGTGCGGCAGGCGTGGCGCTGTTCGGCGCAAACTACCTGTTCGACGGCCACGTGATCGGCATGTTTATCTTCCCGTCGATTATCGCCCTGATTGTCGGCTTTATCGGCCTGCGCTACGGCAGCGACTCCCCGGAATCGTACGGCCTCGGCAAAGCCGAAGAGCTGTTCGGCGAGGAGATCAGCGAAGAGGACAAAGAGACCGAAGAAAACGAGATGTCCAAATGGCAGATCTTTGTTGAGTACGTGCTGAAAAACAAAGTGATCTGGCTGCTCTGTTTCTCCAACATCTTCCTGTACGTGGTGCGTATCGGTATCGACCAGTGGTCCACCGTGTATGCCTTCCAGGAGCTGAAGCTCTCCAAAGAAGTTGCGATTCAGGGCTTCACCCTGTTCGAAGTGGGCGCGCTGGTCGGCACGCTGCTGTGGGGCTGGCTCTCGGACCTCGCCAATGGTCGCCGCGCGCTGGTGGCCTGCGTCGCGCTGGCGCTGATTATCGCCACGCTCGGCGTCTACCAGCACGCCAGCAACCAGTACGTTTACCTGGCGTCCCTGTTCGCGCTCGGCTTCCTGGTGTTTGGTCCACAGCTGCTGATCGGCGTGGCGGCAGTCGGCTTCGTACCGAAAAAAGCGATCGGCGCTGCCGATGGAATTAAAGGCACCTTCGCCTACCTGATCGGTGACAGCTTCGCCAAGCTGGGTCTGGGTATGATCGCCGACGGCACGCCGATTTTCGGCCTCACCGGCTGGGCCGGGACCTTTGCCGCGTTGGATGCCGCCGCCATCGGTTGTATCGTCCTGATGGCGATGGTCGCGGTGCTGGAAGAACGTAAGATCCGCCGTGAAAATCGGATGCAGAAATTAAAAGTAGCCTGAGTGTGCAGGTAACTTCTTTGCCCGGTTGACCGCCGGGCTTTTTTTACATCCCACCTTTACCCCCCTTTACAGACCCGCTCCCTGCAATGCTCTACATTTTAATTTTGCTGCCGCACCCCGCGGCTTTTGTCCGTTTTGTTATGGAGAGCTTGCATGGTAAACCGACGACTATCCTGTCTTGCGCTATTGGTGGCGCTTGCCTCCCCCGCCCTGGCGGCGGATGCGCCGACGTACGGCGAGAAGCTGGAAGGGTTTGATTACGCCTGGCCGGTTAAGCATTTCACCTTTACCTCGCAACATCAGCCGCTTGATATGGCCTATCTGGACGTTAAGCCAGAAAAACCCAACGGCCGCACCGTGGTGCTGATGCACGGTAAAAACTTCTGCGCCGGAACGTGGGAGGGGACTATCCGCGCGCTTTCCGCCAGCGGATACCGCGTGGTGGCACCAGACCAGATTGGTTTTTGTAAATCCACCAAACCCGAGCATTACCAGTACACCTTCCAGCAGCTGGCGGATAACACCCACGCGTTGCTTAAGCAGCTCGGCGTCGATCGCGTGACGGTTATTGGGCACTCGACCGGCGGCATGCTGGCGACCCGCTACGCGCTCATGTGGCCGCAGGAAGTGGAACAGCTGGTGATGGTCAACCCGATTGGTTTAGAAGACTGGAAAGCCCGCGGCGTACCGCATATTACGGTCGATCAGTGGTATCAGCGTGAACTTAAAACCAGCGCCGATGGTATTCGTCAGTACGAGAAAAATACCTACTATGCCGGGGAATGGAAGCCGGAGTATGAGCGTTGGGTGACGATGCTGGCAGGGCTGAACAATGGGCCGGGCAAAACGCGTGTCGCCTGGAACTCAGCCCTGCTTTACGACATGATTTATACCCAGCCGGTGATCTACGAATTTGGTGAACTGAAGATGCCGGTATTATTGATGATCGGCACCAAAGACAACACCGCCATCGGGAAAGACCTCGCCCCGCCGGCGATCCGCAAGACGCTGGGCAACTATGCAGTACTGGGTAAGGAGACGGAAAAACGCATTCCGCATGCGACGCTGGTTGAGTTTAACGACATGGGCCATGCGCCACAGATGCAGGACCCTCAGCGCTTCCATGACGCGCTGCTGAAAGGGCTGCAGGCACGCTGACCGGTCTAAAGCAACAGCCCCGCAGCCCGTTCTGCGCGGGCTGTCTTCGGCGCACTACACGCCAGCACGCCTGGCGCTGCCCTCATAACGATTTTCCACCTTTTTTCACTGCACTATTATGGCCTTGCCCGCTGTCGACGCCGCGCGTTTCCCGCTATGATGAGCGGCTGACGTAGAGGAGAACGCATGGTCTGGATAATGCTGGCAACGCTTGCTGTGGTGTTTGTGGTGGGATTTCGGGTCCTGACCTCAGATTCACGTCGCGCAATTAAACGCCTGAGCGAGCGGCTGGGGATCACCCCGGTTCCTGTAGAATCGATGATCGATCAGTTCGGTAAAACGCCCGGCAATGAGTTTATCCGCTACCTTGAACGCCCGGACGAGGCGCATCTGCAAAACGCGGCGCAGGTGCTGCTGATCTGGCAGGTCTGCATTGTTAATGGCAGTGAAGAGAATTTGCTTGCCTGGCACCGTATGCTGCGTAAAGCCCGTCTGGCCGCGCCGATCACGGACGCGCAGGTCCGTCTGACGCTGGGTTTTATGCGTGAAATGGAGCCCGATCCGCAGGAGCTAAACGCCTTCCAGTTACGCTATAACCAGCTTTTCCTGCCGGAAGAGGGCGTGTTTTACCTGCATTAAGCCGTTTTCCCGCATAACACATTCTGTGCGTTAAGAATCTCCTCTCTATTTTCATTGAGGCGAGTGGCGGCATAGATATCTATGTTTAACCTTTTTGCCTCGGCGTCCGTGAGTTCACGGTAGCAAAGTCCTTCCTGATTAAAGGTGCATTTCGACTGAGGCAGTAGCGCAAATCCTTTCCCTCTTGCGATACGGCTTAGCATCACAAGGGTATCATCCGGCTCTTTTATCCGCTTCAGAGGCGTTTTCAGCGTATCAAAGTAGCTTTCGCATTTGTCGTAAAATGACGGGTTGGCACTTCTGGAAAACCAGAAAATGGGAAGATCGCTAATATCCTCCAGCGCGACTTTCTCTTTCAGGCTGGCAGGGTGTAAAGAGGGCATTGCGATGAGCAACGGTTCCTGGCAGACCCAGCGGTATTGAACAATGTCTTCATGACCCGTTCCTTTTTCACCGGTCAGCACCAGATCCAGCATGTTTTTAGACAAGCTTTGCAGCAGTTGGGCTGACGTCAGGTCCGGCGTTTCGACATCATCTCCCGCGTTCATTTTGTGAAGCTGGGTATTCACGGGTTCAATATATTCAAAATTAAGGGTCCGTGTGAGTCCAATACGCAGGCTCGTTTCAGAAGAGAGAGGATCTTCTTTTAGGTTACTGATGTCTTTGAGTATTTTTTCAGCCTGAACAACCAGCGCACGGCCTGCTTCTGTGAGGCTAACGTCATGCGTGTTGCGGCTGAACAACTGACGTTTCAGAACCGCTTCAAGGCATTTTATCTGACGCGTCAATGGCGGTTGAGTCATGCGTAGGCGTTCGGCAGCCTTACGGAAGTTCAGTTCATGTGCGACAGCGAGAAAGCATTGTAATTGTTTGATACTGGGCAGGTTATTGCTGATTAAATGTTCTGCTGTGGCCATACGTGGGTCCTGAATGCGAAAAGGTATTTCGTCTTTTTTCCATTTCGATATTACACGCTAAATGCGGGCAGTAAACCCATTTCAACAGTAATACCAAAAATATATTACAAATTTAACAATTCCAATTGTTTCCTATATTGATAAATTTCTACCCGAATCCTCACTCAATCAATATTCGGAGTAATTATGTCGTCTAAATATGTACTGGTATCACGCTTCCCGTTAAAAAATACTTTTACAGAGAAAGATTTTACCTCCTTAAAAAGCAATGAAAACGTTCGCTAGTTTTCCTGTGAAGAAAACGGTGTTAATGAACTGCTGGAACTGCGCGCTTTCAATGACATTAAAGAAATTGCGTGTGCTGAGAGTGAAATGGAATCCATGTTCCATCGTTTCTCTGCTGTTCTTTCTACCGATATTCGTCGCGAACTGCTTAAGTTTGTTGAATCCCCAATCGATAATAAAAAGAGTTTACCCGAATCTAATTATATTCAGTTTCGTCACGTTGAGGTGCCCGCGTATAACTATCTGCAGTATCGTCAGTGGCGCGATGAAACCACGCCGCATTTTTTGACGTTGATGAGACGCTAATAAATATTAAAAGCATGTTTGATTTCTATGACTTCTGGTGCAGGGAAAATAATCAAAACGATCGTCTTCAACGCTATATGTCTCGTTTTCGCGTCGACGTAAAAAACGGTATGCCAGGGGAGACGCTGAACAGAGAGTATTATCGCCAGTTTAAAGGTGTGTCTTGTCGTTATCTGGAAGAAATGGGCGATGAATGGTTCAGGCGTAAGCCAGAAAACGAATTTTTTATTGAGAGTGCCGTTTCAGCACTTAAAAGCCATCAGAGACAGAACATGTACATCGTATTTATATCGGGCTCTATGCTTCCGATTCTGTCACCCATTGCGAAATATCTTGGGGTAACGGACATACTCTGTGCTCCGTTGATAATAAATGACGCAGGCGAGTTGACGGGGGAAATCGGCCTGCCCCAAACAATTGGAGCGGGTAAAAAAGACGCCCTGATGACGTTTTGCCGGGATAAGGAGATTAATCCAGCGGATTGTTATGCCTATGGTGACGATCTTTCGGATATTCCAATGCTCGAAGCCATTGGGCATCCCGTCTGTGTGGGAGAGCATTCCGCGCTTACCCGATATGCAGCAGAAAAAAATTGGCACATTATTTAAACCATTATTGAGGTAAGTAGTATGACTTCAGAACTCTCTCCGCAAAATATGACGTTAAGGTCATGGTTTGCGTTATTCATTCTGGCTATTTCAACGTTTACTATTGTCACTACCGAACTGGCGCCGGTCGGATTATTAACGCCAATCGCAGAGGGATTACGGTCTTCGGAATCCGCGGTGGGCATGACCGTGTCGCTTTATGCCTGGGTGGGGGCGTTGAGTGCGCTGTTTGCCTCCGTCTTTTTAGGCAATGTGGCTAAGAAGCGGCTTTTACTCGTGCTCACCGTGGTGCTTCTGATCTCTAACGTCATGGCCGCGACGGTAAACACCTACGGAATGCTGCTTAGTGCCCGCGTGCTGGGCGCGCTTGCTCACGGTGCATTCTGGGCGATGATCGGCGCAACGGCGGTTGCCATGGTTCCTGCCAGATATATTGGTGCGGCGACGTCAATCGTATTTGGTGGCGTTTCCGCAGCAAGCGTTTTTGGCGTACCGGTTTCCAACTACATTGGTATCCACTTCGGCTGGCGGCAGGCATTTTGGCTGATGGCCGCGCTGAGCGTAATTGCCTTTGTGGGTATTAGCGTGCTTGTTCCCCAGATCGCCAGCAAAAGCGCGCTTGGCCTGGATGCGCTTAAGGGCGTGCTGAAATCGTCTACCCTATGGAAAATTTACTCAGCAACCCTGCTGGCTGTTACGGCGCACTTTGCCGCCTTTACGTACATTGAACCCTGGCTTCACACGCAGAGTTTACTGTCCACCGCCTTTATTCCCGCCGTGCTTTTTGTTTACGGCATCGCGGGTCTGGCCGGTAATTTCCTGACCGGCGTGATGATTGATAAGTATCTCAAGCTGACGGTTTCGCTGTCTGTACTGCTGATCTGTGCAGTGCTGCTGTTCCTGGGCCTGTCAGGTTCCTCGCTCTCTGCTGCGCTGATATTCACCAGCATGATTATCTGGGGCGTTGCCGTGTCAGGAATATTTGTCGGCTTCCAGACGTGGGTTTTACGTATGGCTGAAGATAAAGCCTTCCCGGCCTCCGCAATCTACGTTTCGTTTTTCAATACCGCCATTGGTATCGGCGCGTCGATCGGTGCCTGGATGGTTTCATCATTTTCAATGCCTCTCCTGTATATCGTCGCCGGCACGGCTATCGGCCTGTCCGTTCTGCTTGTCGCGGTTATTCCTGCAACCTTGACCGCAAAACAATCCCGTATGGAGAAATCTTATGAGTCAAATTAATGACCGCACGCGCTATGGCAGAGAGATCATGGACCGTCTTGAAGCAGGGCTCGCGGATAAAGTCACCCGCCGCCTGAGCGAACTGGACCCGGGCCTGCCTGCCCTGATAACCGACTATGCGTTCGGGGATGTGGTGGGACGTCCGGGACTGGAACTCAAAACGCGCGAAATGCTGACTGTCGCCTCGCTTGTGACGCTGGGTAATGCTATGCCGCAGCTGGAACTGCACATGAGAGGCGCGCTCAACACCGGCGTGACGCCGGAAGAGCTGCTTGAAATTGTGATACAGATGGCGGTGTATGCCGGCGTTCCCGCCTGTATGAACGGTCTTACCGCCTACCGCGCGGCAATCGCTGCGACGGGTCATACGTTGCCGGGACTGAAAGGGAGTCATGCATGAGCGAGGTTGTCATTATTGCAGCCCGCCGCACGGCGACGGGTGCATTTCTGGGCGCGCTTGCGGAACATTCCGCCGCTGACCTGGGAAGCCGGGTCATTCAGGCGCTCCTGAAAGAATCTGGCGTAGAGGCCAGTAATATCTCTCAGGTCATTATGGGTCAGGTTCTTACGGCGGGGCAATCGCGCTTGGGCATGCGATAGGCGCATCCGGCTGCCGGATTTTGATGACGCTGGTTCATGCCCTGGTCCGTAATGACGGCAAGTGTGGCGTCGCCGCGTTGAGCGTTTATCGCTAACGGCACGGCGTATCCGATATAAAAAAACCGGGAAAACCCGGTTTTTTTATTTTCTTGATGAGGTATCAGGCGTTCACGCCCTTCATACCCTCGGCAGAATAGCGATCGCCTTTAATCGCTATACGGCGATGCAGGTTGTTCAATGATTCAATATCGCTCTTCTCAAGCTCAATGTTGGCAGCGCGCGCGTTCTCGGCCAGATAGCCGGTGTGCTTAGTGCCCGGGATGGGAACCAGCCGATCGTATTGCGCTAACAGCCAGGCAAGGGCAATCTGACCCGCGGTACAGCCGTATTTCGCCGCCAGCGGGTGGATGACATCGAGCAGCTGGCGATTATGATCGAGGCTGGACTGCATAAAGCGCTCGTTATTTTTACGGAAATCACCCTCTGCAAATTCGCTATTGTTCAGGTATTTTCCCGTCAGGAAGCCTCTGCCAAGAGGCGAGTAGGGCACCAGACCAATGCCTAACGCTTTCACGACCGGCAGAATGCTTTCCTCGATATCGCGTGTCCACAGAGAATATTCCGTTTGCAGCGCGGTGACCGGATGTACCGCATGGGCCCGTTGCAGCGTTGACGCCGACACTTCGCAAAGGCCGATGTGGTTGATCTTGCCCTCTTTCACAAGGGTGCGCAGACAATCCATACTCTCTTCGACCGGGGTGGTGTTACTCAGTCTGTGTAGATAAAAGAGGTCGATTCGCTCCACGCCAAGCCGCTTGAGGGACTCATTACAGCAGCGGATGATATAGTCAGGCGTATTGTTGATGGTGCGGGCATAAGACTCGTCGGGAGAGCGATCGATGCCGCATTTCGTGGCTATTTTGAACTGCTCGCGAGTGCTTTTATCCAGCCCGGCAAGAAAATGACCGATTAGTCTTTCATTATGACCACGGCCATATAAATTTGCGGTATCAATAAACGTCACGTTCAGATCGATGAGGCTATGCAATACCCGCAGCGAGGCGTTGTCATCAGTCTGGCCATAAAATTCACTCAGACCCATGGCACCGTAGCCGACGGCACTGACGGTAAGATTTTGAGATAAATTACGTGTTTTCATAGTTTCTCCTTTTCAGACGCTATGATTGTTTCACCTCAAATGTGGATACTGAATTTTCATTTTCGTTATGCAGAAAAGGTATCAGTCGACGACGCGCTCTCTTCAGGCTCATTAAAAACGACAAAAGTTGTCAAATCGTTAAATCCGTCACACTTTTGATGATAAACTGCGCGACTTTTCCGCACGTTTTTATCTTCAGGTGACGCCATGACAGAACACATTCAGCCCACACCCAGACCGCAGACCCAGGAGGTCACTCGCCCCAACTGGTCGGCGGTTTTCTCCGTGGCATTTTGCGTTGCCTGCCTGATTACCGTTGAGTTTCTGCCGGTGAGCCTGCTGACGCCGATGGCGCAGGATCTGGGCATTTCCGAAGGCGTGGCGGGGCAGTCCGTCACCGTGACCGCCTTTGTGGCGATGTTCGCGAGCCTGTTTATTACCCAGGTGATCGGCACCATCGACCGCCGCAAAGTGGTCATTCTGTTCAGCGTGCTGCTGACGCTCTCCTGCCTGCTGGTCTCTTTTGCCAATAACTTCACCCTGCTGCTGCTGGGTCGCGCCTGCCTGGGGCTGGGATTAGGTGGTTTCTGGGCGATGTCGGCCTCGCTCACCATGCGTCTGGTTCCCGCGCGCACCGTGCCGAAAGCCCTCTCCGTGATCTTTGGTGCTGTTTCGATTGCGCTGGTCATTGCTGCGCCGTTGGGCAGTTTCCTTGGCGGGATCATCGGCTGGCGTAACGTCTTTAACGCTGCCGCGGTGATGGGGGTGCTATGCATTCTCTGGGTCTGGAAAGCGCTGCCGTCCTTACCGGGGGAAGCGGCACACCATAAACAGAATATGTTCAGCCTGCTGAAGCGCCCGGGCGTGCTGGCGGGGATGACCGCCATCTTTATGGCATTTGCCGGACAGTTTGCCTTCTTCACCTATATCCGCCCGGTATTCATGAACATGGCCGGGTTTGATGTGGATGGCCTGACGCTGGTGCTCCTGAGCTTCGGTATCGCCAGCTTTGTCGGCACCTCGCTGTCGTCCGCGTTCCTGAAGCGTTCCCTGAAAGTGGCGCTGGCGGGCGCGCCGCTGGTGCTGGCAATTAGCGCTGCGGTATTGGTGCTGTGGGGCAGCGATAAGTGGGTTGCGTCGGCGATTGCGATTATCTGGGGCTTTGCTTTTGCGCTGGTGCCGGTGGGCTGGTCGACGTGGATCACCCGCTCGCTCGCCGATCAGGCGGAAAAAGCCGGGTCGATTCAGGTCGCGGTGATCCAGCTGGCGAACACCTGCGGTGCGGCGATCGGCGGCGTTGCGCTGGACCATCTGGGGCTGACGTCACCGCTGGTGATTTCAGGAACCCTGATGTTGCTGACGGCGCTGCTGGTGGCGAGTAAGGTTAAAGCGAAATAAGTAAATCCCCCTCTTCCCACAGGGAAGAGGGGATATCAGGCTACGCCGATGTCTGAACCCGTCTTCTCGAATCCATCGAAATCAGCACCACCGACGACACAATCAGCAGCGTGCCCAGCCAGTCCGGCAGCGTAAACGCCACCCCAAGCAAAATCACCGACAGCAGGGCGCTGCTCAGCGGCTCGGCACAGCTCAGAATGCTCGCCTTCGGCCCGCCAATCATCTGCGCGCCTTTCAGATACAGGCTGAACGTCAGCGCTGTGCCAATCACCACCAGATAGAAAAACGCCAGCAGCAGGCTGCCATCAATCACAAATGTGGTCCCGCGTCCGGCGTAGAACGGCGTCAGCACGACCCCCGCGATTAACATACTCCAGCCAACAATCGGCAGCGTGCCGTAGCGGGCGATAAGCGTCGACGGGTAGGTTGTATAAAACGCGGCGGCAAAGGCCGAGGCGATACCGAAGAACAGGGCGGCAGGGGAGATGGAGAGCGAGGTCGGATCGCCGTGGGTGACCAGCAGGAAGGTGCCGACAAGTGACGTCAAAATGGCGGATAAAACAAACACGCCGGGACGTTTTTTCCTCGCCAGCGCGAACCAGGCGACGATGATCGTTGGCGAGAGAAACTGCAGCACGGTGGCCGTCGCCGCGTTGGATTTTTCAATCGTCAGCAGGAAGGTGAGCTGGACGGTGAGCGCACCAACCAGCGAGAAAAACAGCAGGCTGAGGGCGTCTTTACGATGTTTGATGACCGAGAAAATCTTGTCGCCATGCACGAAGGAGAGGGTCAGCAAGATGACGCCGGTAAACAGCAGGCGAATCATCGTCAGGTAAGGGGACGAGATCTGGCTTTTCTCCATGATGTACTGTGCGCAAACCCCTGAGCTGCCCCATAAAACGGCGGCGATCAGAACGTTGAGCATTCCTTTACGTGTGGAACCCATGTTCTCCCCTGTTATGTTGGTTTTTGTGTAGCATAACATGGGTCTTGCCGGGTGCGGTGTGGCCTGATGCCCTCACTCACGGGGAGAGGGGGCAAACACGAAAAACGGCAACGTGCGTTGCCGTTTTGCTTTTACCTTGCTTAGAACCACGCTTCCCACATCGCGCCGACGTTGAAATCATCCAGCGTCTCATCTTTTGTACCGTTCACACGGGCGGTGCGTTCGTTATCCACTTTGCCGCCGGTCACGTAGAAGCGCAGCATTGGGCGGAACTCTGGCCCCATGGCGATAGACATGTTCTGCGACAGGGTCAGCTTCCAGCCTTTGTTATCACCGCCATTGTCGTAATCCACGTGCTGCCAGCCCGCTTCCAGCCAGGTGGAGTGAACGTCGTTCCACCAGTGCATCGGACGCACGATGGCGTTGTAGTTCTTACGGTTGTCGGTTTTATCGCGGCTGTTGTCATAGTCGTGGAAGGCGAGGATGTACTCCACCTGCGTGGCCTGGGTGAATTTGTACAACCCTTCGAAGCTGGCGTAGACCGTGGTCAGATCCTCGGTTTTGTTGAATACGCTGTTGTCCGAGTTATCAGAATAACGGGCAATCACCTTATTCACGCCGCTGTCGTTGGTGTGGCTCAGCACCACGCCGCCCTGCCAGGCCTTCAGACGCTCTTCACTCTCAATGGCTTTGGAGTCAAAACCGTAGTTCGCGTACAGCTCCAGATCCAGCGGGCCGACTTTCATGCCGTGGATTTTTGAGGTCGCAGCGTAGTTACCTTTGTCGCCCGTGCCGGAACCGCCGGTACAGGTAATGCGCGACGGGTTCGCCTCATCTTCCATCACTTCCGGGCTACAGGATTCCACCGCGGCCACCGCGGCAACGTCAAACTGCACGCCGCCGATGTCGAAGTTCTTCACCCCGGCACCCTGGCCGTCGTGGTTCATCCAGAAGTAATCGTTGATACCCTGCTGTGGACGCTGGTGGAAGTCACGGCCGGCCCAGAAGTAGGCGTTCGGGTTGGAGGCCATAATGTTGGTCACACCGGCATAGGCTTTTTTCAGGTTAACCTCGTCGCCCCAGTGGTCGATCATCACGTTGATGTCCCAGATGGCACCGTTGTCCCCCTTGAAGGCTTTGGAGAGCTGGAATTCACCGCCGTTGCCTTCGTTACCCAGACGACCAATCGCGGATGCGCCGTTATAGGAACCGTCTACCGCCACGTATTTCTGATCGGCTGCCTGGAAGTGCGCGCCGTAGCGGGCATAGCCGGTAAATTTAACCCCAAACGGAATCGCGAGGTCCGGTGATTGCGCCGCGCTTTGCGGTTCGGTGACCACGTCCGCTTTTTTCGCGACGGCGGCGTCCATTTTGGCCTGCCGTTCGGCCAGCGCTTTGTCTACCGCTTTCGCCACGATGGCGTCGATTTGCTCTTGCGTAAATTCTTGTGCGAGTACAGAAATTGGGCAAAGCGCGGCGACAACCGCCATGGTTAATGGAAGTTTTTTAATATAATTCATGGTTATCTCAATATAGTTTAATTTTATTCAGACAATAACCATCCCGCTCCGATCTGACAGAGTTTGTCGCTATCATCAGAACAAGTGGATTTCTATTTTAGGTACAGAGTGATTACATTAACGTTTTTTCGCCATACATTATCTCTGATATAAATGGATTATTTCTTCGGATAATTCACGTGCCAGCAGGGAATTCATTAAATGATCCTGCGCGTGAACCATTATTAAGGTCATCGGCTGGCGGGCTTCGCCCGCATCCTGTTCGATCAGTTTGGTCTGCATTTTGTGCGCCTGGCGCGCGTAGCCATCGGCTTCACGCAGCAGGCTTTTGGCTTCGTCAAGGTTGCCCTGACGCGCCGCGTGCAGGGCTTCAAAGCACAGGCTACGCGACTGACCGGCGTTGACGATAATTTCCATTACGGCTTCTTCTAATGCGATCATTACACTGACTCTCTGTCAAAACTGTTATTTAATGCGGTGGCGGCAAACCACTCGCCGCTTTTCTTGATGGTGCGCTGCTGGGTAGTTAAATCGAGCTGGATAAATCCGTAGCGATTTTTATACGCATTACACCACGACCAGTTATCAATAAAGGTCCACATATGGTAGCCAAGACACTGGCACCCTTCGCTAATACCTTTATGCAGCCAGGCCAAATGTTCGGAAATAAAATCGATGCGGTATTGATCGTTTATCTGACCATTCTCAATAAAGCGCTGTTCATTTTCGACACCCATACCGTTCTCAGAAATAAAACAGCGTGGGTTACCGTAATTGTCGCGCAGGTTAATCAGAATATCGTAAATACCCGGCTCATAAATTTCCCAGCCACGGTATGGATTCATCTTGCGGCCAGGCATTTCGTAATTATCAAAGAACCACTCCGGCATAAACGGTGCCTGTGGGTTCACCGCACTGTCACGGCATTTCACGCGACGCGGCTGATAATAGTTAATGCCGAGCAGGTCGATTTTTCCTTCCGCAATCAGGAAACTGTCTTCCGGTTTGCAGGCGGGGAGCTGATCGTAAGATTTCAGCAACGCCACCAGGTCCGCCGGGTATTCGCCGCGCAGGACGGGGTCAAGGAAGCTGCGGTTAAACATCAGGTCCGCAATGTGTGCCGCTTTGACGTCAGCCGGGTTTTGCGAGCGCGGATAGGACGGCGTCAGGTTCAGTACGATACCGATCTCCCCAGCGTAGTGCCCGGCACGGTAAGCGCGTACCGCCTGCGCATGCGCCAGCACGGTGTGATATGCCACGGTGGCCGCACGACGAAAATCCACCACGTTGGGATAGTGGAAATCGTACAGATAGCCGCCTTCCACCGGCACAATCGGCTCGTTGAAGGTAAACCAGTGCAGCACGCGATCGCCAAACAGATCGAAGCAAATCTGCGCATAACGGGCGTAAGCGTCCACCACGTTGCGGTTTTCCCAGCCGCCAATCTCCTGCATCGCCATCGGCATGTCGAAGTGGAACAGGGTGATAAACGGGGTAATACCCTGTTCAATCAGCTCATCAATGACCTGATGATAAAAATCGACCGCTTCCGGGTTCACTTCACCGATACCGTCGGGGATCAGGCGCGCCCAGCTAATCGAGGTGCGAAAGCTGTTGTGGTTCAGCTGCTTTAACAACTGAATGTCCGTTTTCCAGTGTTGATAAAACGTGGAGGTGTGCTGCGGTCCCACGCCATTATGAAAACGGTTTGGCTCGCGGGCAAACCAGTAATCCCAGGTGGTTTCACCCTCTCGTGTCCCTTCGGTCTGGAGGGCGGAGCTTGCGCTGCCCCACCAGAAATTATCGGGAAATGCGTATTTCATGACCTTTCCTCTTTGACTTAATGACTTGCTGTTTCAGCGGCACCGACGGTTGCCTGGGCTTTCTGCTCTTCGTTTTTCATCAACGTACGCTCGTAAGCACGCAGGAACGGCAGGTACATCAGCGCTGACATCACCATACACACCAGACACATCACCACCGGGCTCAACGCCCAGTTTGCCGCCCACGATGCGCCAATAGGGGCCGGGGTCGTCCACGGGGTTAACGACACCACCTGTGCCAGCCAGCCCATTTTGGTGGCGCCGTACGCCAGGCAGGCGTTCACCAGCGGAACAAACACGAACGGGATAAACAGCATCGGGTTCATGATGATTGGCGCGCCGAACAGAATCGGTTCGTTGATGTTAAAGAAGCTGGGCACAACGCCCATTTTGCCGATGGTGCGCAGGTGTGTGACGCGGCTGCGCAGCAGCAGGAAGGCCAGCGGAAGCGTGGAGCCGACGCCGCCAATCAGCAGGTAGTGGTCCCAGAAACCCTGCAGGTAAACGTGTGGCAGCGCCGCGCCAGCCGCCAGTGCCGCCTGGTTTGCGGACAGGTTGGCCATCCAGAACGGGTTCATGATGCCGGTGACAATCAGCGAGCCGTGGATACCGGCAAACCAGAAGATCTGGCACAGCAGCACGGAGAGCAGAATGGCAGGCAGGGAGTCAGACGCAGAGACCAGCGGTTCCAGCAGGTGCATAATCGCCTGCGGGATAATCATCCCGGTTTGTGCTTCGATAAACAGGTTCAGCGGGTGCAGGGTACCGATCACCACCATGACCGGGATCAGGATCTCAAACGAACGCGCCACACCGGTCGGCACTTCTTTCGGCAGACGGATGGTCACGTTGTTCTGCTTCAGCCACGCATACACGCGGGTGGAGTAGATGGCGGTGATCAGCGCGGTGAAAATCCCCTGGCCGGAGAGGTACTGGGTCGAGATCTTGCCGTCGGCATACGGAGCTGCCACCAGCAGGAAGGCCATAAAGGCCAGCAGACCGGACATCACCGGATCGAGGTTAAACTGACGCCCCAGGCTTGCACCAATCCCCACCGAAATGAAGAACGTCATCACGCCCATGCTGAGGTTGAACGGCAGCATCAGCTGTTCACGGTAAGTCTGGGAGAAATCCAGCCAGCCGCGGGCAAAGCTGTTTGTCGTATCCGCGGAGAAGGGCGGGAAGATGAACACCAGCATAAACGAGCCGATGATCATAAACGGCAGCGCGGCGGTAAAGCCGTCGCGGATGGCAATCACATACTTTTGCTGGCCGAGCTTCGCGGCCAGCGGGGTAATTGACTGCTCAATAACCGCGACCATTGATTGATATAACGAACTCATGTGAACACCTTTTAGTGTGCCGCTTTGATGAGCGACAGAGCATAGTCCAGTACTTTATCGCCACGTTGCATACCGTAATCCATCATGTCGATGGGTTGGACCGGGATGCCCTTTGTAGCCGCCTTGTCTGAGAGTGTCTGTAACATGTACTTCACCTGGGGTCCGAGAAGGACAACCTGGTACTGCGGAAACTGCGTATCAAATTCGGAAACGCCATACGCGTCTATTTTTACCGGCAACCCGCGCTCTTTCGCGACATCGACCATTTTGCTGACCAGCAGGCTGGTGGACATCCCGGCAGAGCAACACAGCATGATCTTGAACATCGACAACCATCCTCTAAATGTAAAAAGTTATTGCGAGGATGATTGGACATTATACGGAAACCGGTTTCCATTTATAAAAGACAGAAGTGTGACAACCATCAATATCCATTGCTTATGACGCTAATTAACCAGATGCATGTCACATAATTTGCGCGTTTTGACATCATTTTGAGTTGAAATGGAAAATCGGTTTCCATGAAAAACGGAAAAGGATATACTCCATTCTGGCTATAATATGAGCCGTAGCGGTGATGGAATTTGCAGGTGCGAAGTAAGCCTGCCAGGGGAAAGAGATGTCGACAATCAATGATGTATCACGTCTTGCCGGGGTGTCTAAAGCCACGGTATCGCGAGTGTTGAGTGGGTCGCGTGGCGTAAAGGAAGCCAGCCGCCAGGCCGTTTTAAAAGCGGTTGATGAACTGAACTACCGGCCCAATGTGATTGCGCAGTCGCTGCTGAGCCAGTCGACGGGGTGTATTGGGGTGATTTGCGCGCAGGAGAATATTAACCAGACCACCGGTTATCTTTACGCGCTGGAAAAGCACCTCAGCCAGCATCAAAAACATCTGCTGTTGCGCTTCGCGCATACCAAAGCGGAAGTGATGCACGCCCTGGAAGAACTTTCCTGTGGGTTATGTGATGACATCCTGGTGATTGGCGCGCGTTTCCCGCTGGACGTCGAGATGGACAATGTCATTCTCGTTGACTGTATGGAGTCCGATAATTCCAACAGCATCCAGTTCGATCACGCCTTTGCCGCCGAAACCGCCTGTAACTATCTGACCAGCCAGGGGCGACGCCAGATAGCCCTGATCCATCCGCAAGGCAGCGGTTTCGCCGACCAGGTGTTGCTGGGCTATAAACACGCGCTGGAGAAAAATTTCCTGCCCTTTAATCGCAACCTCGTCTTTATGGATGCCACCTCCTCATCCGTTGCGCTGCAGGAGTTGCTTAACAATGCGAGCACGCTGAATTTTAACGCACTGCTGGTGGCGGACGAACAGGAAGCTCAGCGGGTGATCCCGCAGCTGCAGGCGTTTAATAAATCCGTGCCGGACGACATTATGGTCTTTAGCCTTGCCGGATCGCTGCATCTGCCGGGTATCCCGGTGATCCCGGCCATTGAATACTCGATGGATGCTATGGCGGCACGTATTGTGGGCTGGCTGACGGAGAAAACGCAGATGCTGGGGTCCTATGTTCTGCGCGGGGATTTGATTATTCCGGATGTACGAAAGCGCTAAAAAAAAGCGTGAAGCCCGGCTTCACGCTTAATAATCTTCCATACAATCTACCTGACTGACCGCGTCCCAGTAAGCATCCAGATTGTCGCGCTTCACGGCCGTGATGGCGTTTTTGATCAACAGTTGATTGGCCTCAGACGACAAAATCATCGCCTGCCAGGCTTTATCGCTCTGCTTTTTCTGGGGCGTGCAGGCCTTCTTCACATCTTTAAGGATCTGCTGCTTTATCTGGGCCTCTTTCACGGGATCGTCTTTTTCCTGGGCATGGACAAACGCGGCGAAGAGCAGACAAACGAGCAGGCAAACCAGGTGTGCAGCTTTCATCAAAATCCCCTTTAGACGTCACAGGCTTCCCATGAAATATATCGTTACATTCAGTGTAGCGACGCCAGCCGAAAGTATGAATTTTTGTCTTCCTGCGTATGAGAACCCTGCACCCGGACCGGCACCGGCGGTTATTGAATCCCTCCGCCCAGCGACTGCCACAGCGTAATACGGTTTTCAAAGTCGGTCTGCTGCAGGGCAATCAATGATGCCCGTGCCGACCACAGGGCGCGCTGCGCGGTGAGAACGGTCAGGTAATCACCCGCACCCACCTGATAGCTGCGCGTTGCCACATCCAGCGTTTTTTGCTCTGCCGCCACGTATTCACGTTGCGCATCAAGCTCTTCACTCAGGGTTTCTCGGCGCGCCAGCGCATCGGCTACATCTTTGAACGCGCTCTGGATGGTTTTCTCATAGGTGGCAATCAGCCCTTTTTTCTCCGCTTCGGCATAGCGCAGTTGCGCCATGTTATTGCCGCCGCTGAACAGCGGCAGGGAGATGGACGGCGCGAACGACCAGACCTTCATGCCGTGGCTGAACAATGACGAGAGCGAATCGCTGCCGACCCCGGCGCTGGCGGTAAGCGAAATCGTCGGGAAGAAGTTGGCGCGCGCAGCACCGATGTTGGCATTGGCGCTCAACAGGTTATGTTCAGCCTCCTGAATATCCGGGCGACGCAGCAGCGTGGCGGAGCTAACGCCCGCCGGGATCAGGGTGATGGCGTTATCGCTCAGGCTCTCCAGCGTACCGGGTAGCAGGTTTTCCGGTACCGTCTCGCCCGCCAGCAAATTCAGGGCGTTTTTGTCCTGCATCACCAGCGTCTGATAGCTGGCGACGCTGGCGCGGGCCTGCTGATAAACCGCCATTGCTTCGCTGACATCCGTTGCGGCGGCGACCCCAACGTCCTGCTGACGCTGCACAATCTTGAGCGAGTTCGCTGCGCTCTCCTGAGTGGATTTTGCCAGCGCCAGATTGCTGTTATCTGCTGCCAGAGTAATCCAGGCGGTGGTCAGCTCGCTGACCATTGTCAGGCGCGTGTTCTGCGCCGTGAACTCGCTGGCAAGCCAGGTTTCACGCGCGGCGCGCGAGAGGCTCTGGTTACGACCAAACAGATCCAGCTCGAAGCTGGAGACGGCGCCGTTAGCCTCATCGCTGGTGCTCACGCCGCTGGCCAGCGTGCGGCTGCGGGTATGGCTCAGGCTGGCATCCACCGACGGGAACAGAGACGAGCGCGTCTCACCATACTGGGCGCGGGCGGCGTCGATATCAGCAATCGCTTTTTGCACATCGCGGTTTCTGGTGAGTGCCATTGTTACCACCTTGTTCAGGCGGTGATCGTTCATCACCTGCTGCCACTGGCTGACCACGGCGGTGGCTTCGCCGTGGGCGCCCGGCAACGTGGCCGGGACGGGCGCGTCAGGACGCTGATAGGTAGGGTCTAACGAAACACAGCCTGCGCTCAGCAGCGCTAACACTAAAACAGATACACGAAACATTATGCCCTCCGGTTTGCGTGCTTACCGGAGAAGAGACGTTTCACCAGTACGAAGAATAATGGAACAAAGAAGATGGCCAGCAGCGTTGCCGCGAGCGTCCCGCCGATGATGCCGGTCCCAATCGCCACGCGGCTGTTGGCGCCTGCACCGGTGGCGACGGCCAGCGGTGTTACCCCGGCGATAAACGCCAGCGACGTCATGATGATCGGACGCAGTCGCGTCTGAGCCGCACGCAGCGCGGCACGCGTCAGGGAGTAACCTTCCGCGACTTTCGCCTCCGCAAACTCAACGATCAAAATGGCGTTTTTCGACGACAGGCCGATGGTGGTCAGCAGTGCCACCTGGAAATAGACGTCGTTGCTCAGCCCGCGCAGCGAGGCGGCCAGCGCCGCACCCAGCACCCCAAGCGGGATCACCAGAATGACTGAAATCGGCACCGACCAGCTCTCATACAGCGCGGCCAGGCACAGGAATACCACCAGGATGGAGAGGGCATACAAGCTCATCGCCTGGCCGCTCGCCAGTTTCTCCTGTAACGACAACCCGCTCCACGCCCAGGTTGTGCCGGACGGCAGGTTGTTCGCCAGCTGTTCCATCCGGGTCATCGCCGTACCGGAGCTGGCACCACTGGCGTTCTCGCCCTGAATTTCATAGGCCGCCGAGCCGTTGTAGCGCACCAGACTCTCCGGGCCATATTCCCAGCGCGTGGTGGCGAAAGCGGAGAACGGTGTCATGGTGCTGTCGCTACCGCGTACGTACCATTTGTTGAGATCGGAAGGCACGGCGCGGTAATCGCTGTCTCCCTGGATGTAGACCTTTTTCACGCGGCCCCGATCGATAAAGTCATTCACGTAGGTTCCGCCCCAGGCGCTGGAGAGGGTATCGGTGACGTCGCTCAGGGAAAGCCCCAGCGATACGGCTTTGTTGTTGTCGATATCCACCTGCAGCTGCGGCATCTGCGGCAAATCATTGGCGCGAACGGCATGCAGGGAGGTGTCCTGATTCGCCTGGCCGATCAGCTGATTACGCATCTTCAGCAACGTGTCGCGATCGGTGCTGCCGCTGGCCATGAGCTCGAAGGTAAAACCGTTGCTCTGACCGAGGCCGTCTACGGCCGGGGGCGTCATGGCAAAGACGGTGGCATCGCGAAGGGAGCCGAGTTCCTGAGTGGCGCGCAGGGCAATCGCCTGAGCGGTGTTCTCATCGCCTTTACGCTCGGACCAGTTTTTCAGGGAGACAAACGCCATCCCGGCATTCTGGCCGCTGCCGCTAAAGCTAAAGCCCTCGACCGTAAAAATCACATCGGTGTTGGCTTTTTCTTTAGTGAGGAACCACTCGCGAACCTGACGACTGATCTCCGCGGTACGTACTGCTGTCGCACCGGCAGGCAGGGTGTACTGCACCATGATTTCACCCTGGTCCTCCGTGGGCAGGAAGCTGCCGGGCAGCTTCAGCATTGCCACGGCCATCGCGCCACAGAGCAGGGCGTAGACCACCAGCATGCCCGCGGAGCGGCGCAGCGCGCGCAGGACTTTATTCTGGTAGCCATGCTCGGTCTTACTGTAGAAGCGGTTAAACGCGCCGAAGAACCCTTTTTTGTGAGGAGGCGTATGGCGCAGTACCGAGCCGCAGAGCGCGGGTGTCAGGGTCAGCGCCACCACCACCGAGAGGATCATCGCTGAGATAATGGTGACCGAAAACTGGCGGTAGATGACGCCGGTTGAGCCGCCGAAGAAGGCCATCGGCAGAAACACGGCGGAAAGCACCAGCGCAATGGCGACCAGCGCACCGGAAATTTCGCCCATCGATTTTTCGGTGGCTTCGCGGGCGGGCAGACCTTCATCGCGCATAATGCGCTCGACGTTTTCCACTACCACGATGGCGTCATCGACCAGCAGACCTATCGCCAGCACCATCGCAAACAGCGTCAGGGTATTGATGGAGTAACCGAACAGCGCCAGCACGCCAAAGGTGCCCAACAGAACTACCGGTACCGCCAGCGCGGGGATGAGCGTGGCGCGAATGTTCTGCAGAAACAGATACATCACCACCACCACGAGGATAATGGCCTCAAACAGCGTCTGAATCACATCTTCCACCGAGATCTTAATGAACTCGGTGCTGTCTTTCGGATAGGCCACATCATAGCCTTCCGGCATTGCCCGTTTGAATTCGGCAATTTTATCTTTCACCGCGGTGGCGGTATTGAGCGCATTTGCGCCCGGCGAGAGCATCACCGCCATACCGGCTGCCGGGTGGCCATTCAGCCTGGCGGTAGCCGTGTAATCCTCGCTGCCCATCTCCACGCGCGCCACGTCGCCAATACGCACCACTGCGCCGCTGGACTGGCTCTTAACGATGATATTTTTAAACTGATCGACCGTCTGCAGGCGCGACTGGGCACGCACGGTGGCGGTCAACTGCTGGGTACCGGACGCGGGTAAAGCGCCGATTTTACCGGCGGAAACCTGCACGTTCTGCGCTTCAATAGCGCTCTGAACGTCGGATGGCATCAGCGAGTACGACGCCAGCTTTGCCGGGTCAAGCCAGATGCGCATGGCGTATTCCGCACCAAACACCTGCAGGCTGCCGACGCCTTCTACGCGTGCCAGCGGATCCTGCATATTACTCACCAGCCAGTCGGCGATATCCGAACTGCTGGCATGGTCGGTTTTATCGTACACGCCCATGATCAGCAGGAAGTTACTCTGCGATTTTTGCACCGTAATGCCGGCCTGCTGTACCTCGGTCGGCAAGCGCGACTCGGCCTGCTGTACTTTGTTCTGCACCTGAACCTGCGCGGTATCCGGGTCGGTTCCCTGTTCGAACGTGACGGTGATGCTTACCGAGCCGTCC
Source organism: Enterobacter sp. SORGH_AS_0287 (assembly GCF_031453695.1). Taxonomy (NCBI): domain Bacteria; kingdom Pseudomonadati; phylum Pseudomonadota; class Gammaproteobacteria; order Enterobacterales; family Enterobacteriaceae; genus Enterobacter; species Enterobacter sp. SORGH_AS_0287. The sequence goes on along the minus strand of NZ_JAVIZW010000001.1, from coordinate 3,490,162 downwards.
GAACTGCTGGTGGAGGTAAAATAGAGCAGGTTATCCAGCCCGGTCAGCTGTTGCTCAATGACCTGGGTGACGCTGTTTTCCAGAGTCTGTGCCGACGCGCCAGTGTAGGTGGCAGAGATTTTTATCGACGGCGGGGCGACGTCGGGATACTGCGCGACGGGCAGGGTACGGATCGCCAGCACCCCGGCGAGCATAATCAGAATAGCAATCACCCAGGCAAAAACCGGGCGACGCACGAAGAAGCGGGAAAACATCAGGCGTTTCCTCCCGCGGTTTTCATCTCTTCGGCGTTAACTTGCTGACCGGCGGTCACTTTATCGGTGCCTTCCACAATCAGCTTATCGCCAGCCTTCAGTCCACTCAGCACCAGCCATTTGTCGCCGTAGGTGTCACCCGTTTCCAGCTGACGTTGTTCCACCTTATTGCCGGCCCCCACCACCAGCGCGGTGGCGTTGCCTTTGGCATCACGGGTAATTCCCTGCTGCGGGGCGAGAATGGCCTCGCTCATTACCCCTTCATCCACTCTGGCGCGAACAAACATCCCGGGCAGAAGCTGATGCTGCGGGTTGGGGAAGACGGCGCGCAGTGTGACCGACCCGGTGGATTCGTCCACTGCCACTTCAGTCAGGGCCAGACGGCCTTTTTCCTGATAGGTGCTGCCATCTTCAAGGATCAACGACACGCTCAATGTCTCGCTGTTGCTGGCAAGCGTTTGTTTGCGTAATCGCAGAAGATCGGCGCTGGAGCGGGTTAAATCGACGTACATATTGTCCAGGCCGCGAATGGTGGCGAGCGCGGTCTCTTGCTGGGCAGTGACCAGTGCGCCGGGGGTGACCGAAGAGATGCCAATACGTCCGGCAATCGGGGCGGTCACCGTGGTCCAGTTGAGGTTAATGCGCGCGCTTTCCTGGGCTGCTTTTTTCGACTCCACGCTGGCCTTGTCCTGCGCGCAGGTGGACTTTGCATCTTCGGCATCCTGACGCGATACGCCGTCGTCTTTCACCAGTTGTGTATAGCGTTGAGCTTTCTGGCAATCGGCCTGCACCAGCGCCTGCGCCTGTTTCAGGGCCGCGGCGGCTTCATCGTAGGCGGCGCGGTAGCTGGAAGGGTCAATTTGATACAGCGCCTGTCCGGCTTGCACGGTATCGCCTTCGGTAAAGAGCCGTTTCTGAATAATGCCGCCCACCTGAGGACGCACTTCCGCGCTCATGGCGGCCGTGGTGCGTCCGGTCAGTTCACTGACCACGGCAACGGGTTGGCTCAGGAGCGTAACAATCCCCACTTGCGGGAGGGGATGTTGAGGAGCAGATGTTTGTGCATTATCGCACCCCGTCAGGAGGAATAATGCTGCGATGGAGGTTGTTATGGCTTTCATAATTTTTTCCAGGGTGAACGATGCCTGCCCTGTTAATGGCTTAACAAGGAAGGGGGCTATTTAAAGGCACAGCGATACCGCATCTCCGGCAGAGCCGGAAATGTTAATAAGGGAATAACGTCTTCCCGCTAATTATTCACATGCGATTACTTCGCAGAGAAAAGCATATTTAAAATATTTTGATAAAGAGGCTCTAATTGTTCAGAGGGTACGTTTAAGGGTGTCAGTCGACGGTAAATAGACCCCTCAATCATTACCGCAGTAATCTCCACGCAGCAGCGAATATGATCATCACTCAGGTGGGGAAACTGTTTTTTCAGGTGTGCGCAGGCATTAGTAAACATCCGCTTTTCCGCTTCGACCAGCATGGCCGCCACCTGGGGATTACGCGTGGCTTCAGCCGACATCTCAAGCATCAGCGCATCGTCATCTTCATTCAGGGTCTGTCGCCAGGCGAGCGCCTGAGGCATCCCCTCGACCAGCGTTTTACCCTGAATCTCTTCGATGCGTGAGTCGATGATACGGCGAATCATCTCTTCAATAATCGCATCTTTGTTACTGAAATAACGGTAGATTTGCCCGACGCTGAGCTTTGCCTTACTGGCGATCTGCGACATGCTGGCCGCATGAAAACCGCTGGCGCGAAAGCACTGACGCGCGGCAGCGATGATATCGTCCTGACGCTGCTTTTGGCGTTCTTCCAGTTTTGTGCTCATCGTCGGTTACCCTATAAAAGTGAGAATGATCGTTCTCATTATACGTTTCAGGTGCGTATTGGAAAGACTTTTTTTAAGTACTTATTGAATGAATATTTCAATGTTTAAAGAATGGAGAAAAAAAGGAGTTTTGATGAAGGAAAGGCTGTGCAATATTAAGATTGCACAGAAAATAAGGAGAAAAATATGCATCTGAGCACGACGGATAACGTCACACACGATGAAAAAGAAGAATTATTAACAGGGCTTCGTGCCTACAACGGACAATTTTTAGATCTCTCAAACTTTAGCGGCGACATTGGCGTTTATGTGCGAGACGATAAGGGCGTGATGCTGGGCGGGTTAATTGGCGTGCGCAAAGGCGACTGGCTAAACATCGATTTTCTGTGGGTCAGCGACACCGTGCGGGGATCGGGCGTCGGCAGCCAGCTTATCAAAACGGCAGAAGACGAAGCCCGACGCAAAGGCTGCACCCATGCGCTGGTGGATACGGTCAGCTTCCAGGCACGTCCATTCTATGAAAAGCAGGGCTATCAGCTGCAGATGTCGTTGCCGGATTACCCGTACCCGGGTATGCAAAGGCATTATCTGACCAAATCCCTTTAACCGCCGATGCCGTTGCCCATCACGGCCAGCGCATGACGCACAATGATCTCTGGCGAGAGGGCGTGTAGCCTCTCGTCGTTGCGCATTCTTGAGAACGGCACCAGCACCAGGCTTAGCAGCGTGGTGAACAGCAGTTCTGGCGCGAGTGCCCGGTTCAGTTGCCCTTCCTGCTGCCAGCGTTTAAGGGTGGCAAGCGTTGCCTGGTATTTGTCGTCACCGAACCGCGCGTGCAGATGCGTGCGCAGTACAGGCATCTCCCCGATGACCTCCTGCATCCACAGCGGGGCAAACCAGCGGTGCTGCTCCGCCAGCTCGGCCAGTACCTTCACCATTTGCGTTAATGCGTTGACCGGCGAGTCGGGGTTTTCGGCGAAAATTGTGCCGATCCGATTACGTAAGGGCAGGAAGCGCTCCTCAATCATCGCGTCGAGCAATTGTTCTCGTGAATTGAAGTAGTAATGCAGCATCGCTGGCGTTACGCCCGCTTCTTTGGCGATGGCGTTCAGCGAGGTTTGAGCGATCCCCTGGCGGGAAAAGAGGCTCAACGCAATATCCAGCAGCTGTTCGCGGCTGGCGGTTGCCCGCTTTCCGCCGCGTGGTCGACCGGGGCGGCGCGGTTCAGAATTGTCCTTATGTGCTGGCATAGTCGCAGGATCTCTTGATCTTATTCATCACTTACTTAAATATTAATTATCCAATTAATTAATTTCAAGCGATCTCTTATGGAGTCCGACGTAATGACTCAACCTGCGCAAAACGCGCCGTCGATAAAGCTGTTGTTCTGCGCGTTGCTGCTGGTGATGCTGCTTTCGGCGCTGGACCAGACGATTGTTTCCACGGCATTGCCCACCATCGTTGGGGAACTGGGTGGCCTGGATAAGCTCTCCTGGGTGGTGACGGCCTATATCCTCAGCTCGACCATTGTGGTGCCGCTGTACGGAAAATTCGGCGATCTGTTTGGGCGTAAAATCGTCCTTCAAATCGCTATTGTGCTGTTTCTGGCGGGGTCGGTGCTCTGCGGTCTGGCGCAAAACATGACCCAACTGGTGCTGATGCGCGGCCTGCAGGGGCTGGGCGGCGGCGGTCTGATGGTCATCAGTATGGCCGCCGTGGCGGACGTTATTCCGCCTGCGGAGCGTGGCCGCTATCAGGGGCTGTTTGGCGGAGTATTTGGTCTGGCGACGGTGATCGGGCCGCTTATCGGCGGGTTTATCGTGCAGCACGCCTCCTGGCGCTGGATTTTTTATATCAATCTGCCGCTCGGCCTCTTTGCCCTGCTGGTGATAGGCGCGGTGTTCCACGGCAGCGCACGGCGCAACAAGCACGAGATTGATTATCTGGGGGCGATTTACCTCAGCATGGCGCTGCTGTGTATCATCCTGTTTACCACTGAAGGCGGGACGATACGCCAGTGGAACGACCCGCAGCTGTGGTGCATTCTGGCCTTTGGCCTGACGGGTATCGCCGGGTTTATCTATGAGGAGCGTCTGGCCTGGGAGCCGATCATTCCGCTCTCGCTGTTCCGCGATCGCAGCTTTCTGCTCTGCAGCCTGATTGGCTTTATTATCGGGATGTCGCTCTTTGGCTCGGTCACCTTCCTGCCGCTCTATCTGCAGGTTGTGAAAGACGCCACGCCGACTCAGGCCGGTCTGCAGCTGATCCCGCTGATGGGCGGACTGCTGCTAACCTCGATCATCAGCGGGCGGATTATCAGCCGTACCGGAAAATACCGTCTGTTTCCGATCGCCGGTACGTTGCTTGGCGTGGTGGGCATGGTGCTGCTGACGCGTATCTCGATCCACTCGCCGACCTGGCAGCTGTACATTTTTACCGGCGTGCTGGGGATGGGTCTGGGGCTGGTCATGCAGGTACTGGTGCTGGCCGTGCAGAACAGCGTCTCTGCCGATCAATACGGGGTAGCGACTTCCGGGGTCACGCTGTTTCGTTCCATTGGCGGGGCCATCGGCGTCGCGCTGTTTGGCGCGGTCTTCACCCACGTTTTGCAATCGGGTCTGATGGACCGTTTACCGCAAGGGGCGGAGTTACCGCATGAGCTCAATCCAGCGGCCATTCATCGGCTGCCAGAAGCCCTGCGGCTCGATTACCTGGCCGCGTTTGGCTCAGCCATTCACGCGGTGTTCCTGCTGGCGGCAAGCATTATGGTGCTGGCGTTTGTACTGTCGTGGTTTTTACGGGAAACGCCGTTACGCCGTGCGGACATGCTCAGGTCGGATCAATAGCACCCCCGCACATATAACTTATCCGTCTTATTGATGCTTTTTCGTTTTTTAGCCAGCCGTACCGTTGTCGATATAGTCACTGAAACGTTTATCAAAAGGATATGTCTCGTGAAACTTCGATTGGGTGCTCTGGTTCTCGCTGGCCTGCTGCTGGCAGGTTGCGATCAAGGCGGCAGCGATGCCAAACACATCAAAGTCGGCGTGATTAACGGCGCTGAGCAGGATGTCGCGGAAGTCGCTAAAAAAGTGGCGAAAGAGAAATACGGTCTGGATGTGGAACTGGTGGGGTTCAGCGGCTCGCTGTTGCCCAATGATGCCACCAGTCAGGGCGATCTTGATGCCAATGTCTTCCAGCATCGCCCGTTCCTGGCAGAAGATAACAAGGCGCATCACTACAAGCTGGTTGCTGTGGCGAACACCTTTGTTTTCCCGATGGCCGGCTACTCCCGCAAGATCAAATCCGTGTCTGAGCTGAAGGACGGCGCGACCATCGCCATTCCAAACGATCCGACCAACCTTGGCCGCGCACTGCTGCTGTTACAAAAAGAGAAGCTGATTACCCTGAAGCCGGACGTTGGCCTGCTGCCGACGGCGCTGGATATCACCGCCAATCCGAAGCATTTGAACATTATGGAGCTGGAAGGGGCGCAACTGCCGCGCGTGCTGGATGATCCGAAAGTGGATGTTGCCATTATCAGCACCACCTATCTCCAGCAAACCGGGCTGTCGCCGGTGCATGACAGCGTGTTTATTGAAGATAAAAACTCGCCGTATGTGAACATCGTGGTGACGCGGGAAGACAACAAAGACGCGGAAAACGTGAAGGAATTTATCCAGTCGTATCAGTCGCCGGAAGTGGCGAAGGCCGCAGAGACTCTCTTTAACGGTGGCGCGGTGCCGGGCTGGTAGTCAGGACAAAGGCGTATAACAGGGTGTTATACGCCTTACCGGGTTATTTCAGGTTGGCTTTAAAGAACGAGGCCAGTTTTGCAAACGGGATCAGATCCGTGCGGTCATACAGGTCAACGTGGCCTGCATTCGGCACGATATACAGCTCTTTCGGTTCACCGGCGCGTTTATAGGCGTCTTCGCTAAACTCTTTCGAATGCGCTTTATCACCCGTGATAAACAGCATCGGACGCGGTGAAATGGTTTCGATATCGTTGAACGGATAGAAGTTCATAAACTTACCGATGCTGCTCATCATCGGTTTCGTCGTCAGCGCCTCTTCCTCGCCCTGTGGCGTGTACCCGCCGCGTTCGGTGCGATAGAAATCGAAGAACTCACGCTGGATAGCCGGCGTAGAATCATCCAGCTTATTTACCGTCCCGGGAATGTAGGCTGTCTCTGCACCCTGATATTCTTTCAGACGCTGCTCAGCGGCAGAGGCAATCATCGCTTTACGCTGTTCAACCGTCACGGAATGGTTGAGACCGTTGCGGAAGGCGGAGCCCATGTCATACATGCTGACGGTGGCGATCGCTTTCATGCGCGGGTCAATTTTCGCCGCGCTAATAACGAAGCTGCCGCTGCCGCAAATGCCCAGCGCACCGATGCGCTGTGGATCGACAAAAGACTGAGTGCTCAGATAATCCACGGCCGCGCTGAAATCATCGGAATAGATTTCTGGTGAGATCAGATGCCCCGGTTTACCTTCGCTTTCCCCCCAGAATGAGAGATCAATCGCCAGGGTGACAAAGCCCTGTTCCGCGAGCTTTTGCGCATAGAGACTGGCGCTTTGCTCTTTCACCGCGCCCATCGGATGGCCGACCACGATCGCCGGCAGTCTGGCGTTTTTATCCGCCTCTTTTGGCCTATACAGATTGCCGACGACGTTCATCTGATACTGGTTTTTAAAGGTCACCTTCTGCTGCGTAACCTTATCGCTTTTGTAGAAATTATCTGCGCCCCGGGACATATCGGCAGCGCTGGCGGCGAAGGCGCTGACTAACAGCCCGAGCGCCATGGTGAATCTTCTCATGATTAACTCCTGTAAAGTGTGTCGTTGTGTGAGGTGTAAAACGTGAACATGGCAGCGGCGATAAGCAGTACACCGCTGAGTGCAAAGGTGCTTTGCCAGCCGCTGTGGTCAAAGGCCAGGCCACCGAGCGTGGAGCCGAGCGCAATGGAGAGCTGCACCATTGCCACCATCAGTCCGCCCCCCGCCTCGGCATTTTCAGGAAGCGTTCTGGCAACCCAGGTCCACCAGCCAACGGGGGCGGCCGTCGCGACCAGTCCCCAGAGGCCGAGCAGGGCGGTGACGGCGGCAAGGTGATGGCCGAAGGCCATCAGTGCTGCGGCAATCAGCGCCATCACCACGGGAATGGCGACCAGCGTGGTGTAAAATCCGCGGCGCAGAAACGTGCCGATCAGCAGGGTACCGATAAAACCCGCCACGCCAATCACCAGCAGGATTAACGATAACTGCGTCGCGCTGGCGAAAGTCACGGTTTCCAGGAACGGACGCACATAGGTAAACAGCGCGAACTGCCCCATGAAAAAGACGCCGCACGCGACCATTCCTTTTGCCACCAGAGGGTTTTTCAGCAGGCCGAAGGCGCTGGTGGACGACGCGGTGCGCTTTTCCACGGACATGGAAGGCAGGCTGAACCACTGCCAGATAAACGCGAGCAGGCTCACGGGCACCAGACAGTAAAAGGCACCGCGCCAGCCGATTGTCGCCCCCAGCCAGCTGCCGAGCGGAGCCGCAACGACGGTCGCCAGGGCGTTGCCACCGTTAAAAATGGCGAGCGCACGTTGAACCTGATGCGGTGGCACAAGGCGAATTGCGGTCGCCGCGGAGAGCGACCAGAAGCCGCCAATGGCCACGCCAAGCAGTGCGCGTCCCAGCATATAAAGGGGATAGCTCTCAGCCACGGCGATAATCAGACCGGAGACGGCCATCAACGCCGTCAGGCCCAGCAGCAGCGATTTGCGGTTAATGCCTCCCGCAAGAGAAGAGAGAAACAGGCTGGTCAATACGGCCAGCGCGCCGGATATCGCGATCCCGAGACCCGCCAGGCCTTCACTGACGGCGAGATCCCGCGAGACGGGCGTCAGCAGACTTACAGGCATAAATTCTGAGGCGACCAGCGTAAAAGCGCAGAGGGTCATTGCCAGCACGCCGCTCCAGCAGGCACGGGACTGGCGCGCTGATGTTTCGTTCACCATAGCGGACATCGTGTTTACCTTGTTATTCGTTCGGCCAGATTCGGACAAGCCGGGGCCGGGCGCTATTCACGGGAATAACGCATGCAGATGAAAGGTTGGAATGTGGTTGACGTCAGGTCACAGTGAAAATTTTACACGGCGGGTGTATTCTGACTAGCTAATCAATGCTTAATGAGCTTATAAGTATGGCTTATAAATGAGGGTGTGATGAAGCGTAACCTGAACGATCTTTTTGCTTTTGTCACCGTGGCGCGTGAGGGCAGTTTTACCCGTGCTGCGGCACAGTTGGGCGTGACCCAGCCCGCGTTAAGCCAGGCCATAACCGGGCTGGAGAACCGGATGCAGATCCGCCTGCTGACCCGCACCACCCGCAGCGTTTCCCCCACCGCAGCCGGCGAACGCTTGCTCAACGCCATTGGCAACCGTTTCGATGAGATCGAAGCAGAGCTGGACATGTTGACGGAGCTTCGCGACAAGCCCGCCGGCACGGTGAGGATCACCTGTGGACCCGATGTGTTATCGCGCACTCTGTTACCTAAGTTGACGCCACTTTTGCGGCAATACCCCGACATTCACATCGAGTTCGATGCCAATCACGGTTTTCGCGATATCGTTGCCGACCGCTTCGATGCGGGCGTTCGTATGGGAGATACCATCGATAAAGACATGATCGCGTTGCCGATAGGCCCGCAGTTGCGTATGGCCGCGGTCGCCTCGCCGGACTACTTCGCCCGTCATCCTGTTCCGCAAACGCCGCATGAGCTGACGCAGCACCAGTGTATTAACCAGAGGATGATTAAATCCGGCGGGATTTACGTCTGGGATTTTGATCAGGACGGTGGCGATCTGAACGTGCGCGTGAATGGCCAGCTGACCTTTAATACTTCCTGGCATATTGTCGAAGCTGCCCTGGCGGGATTCGGGATTGCTTTCCTGCCCGAAGACGAGTTTGGCGATCATATTGCTGAAGGCCGGTTAATCCGCGTGCTGGAACCCTGGTGTCTGCCCTTCCCGGGGTATTATCTCTACTACCCGAGCCGAAAGCAGCCGTCGCCGGCCTTTTCGCTGGTGGTGGATGCGTTGCGGATGCGATAACGTTGACCCGATTTCATCGATCATCGCCCTGTGGCCCACATTGTTACGCGCGGCATCGGGCTATTCTCCTCTTCACACTATGAGGAGAATACCCATGAACATCACCCAGATTCGTAATGCCACTCAGCTGATTACCTACGCCGGGAAACGCTTTTTAATCGACCCAATGCTGGCCCCGAAGGGCGCTTATCCGGGCTTCCCCGGCACGGCGCATGCGGAGATCCGCAACCCGATGGTTGAGCTACCCGTTGACGTCAACACGTTGCTGGAGGCGGATGCGGTGATCGTCACCCATACCCATGACGATCACTGGGATCGCGCCGCAGTGGAACTGATCGGCAAAGATAAACCTGTCTTTGTGCAGAACGACAGCGACGCCGCGCTGCTGCGCAGCCAGGGATTTACCCACCTGACGGTAATGACCGAGGAGACGGCGTTTGGCGATATCCGGATCGTGAAAACCCGCGGCGGCCAGCACGGTACCGATCGTGCTTACGCCGTGCCGGAGCTGGCGGAACGGCTGGGTGAAGCCTGTGGCGTGGTTTTACGTCATCCTGATGAGAAGACGCTCTACATTGTCGGGGATACCATCTGGCGTAATGAAGTGGCAGCCGATCTGCAAAAGCATCAGCCGGATGTGGTGGTGCTTAACGCGGGCTATGCTCACGTCATCGGGTTTGGGCCGATTATCATGGGCCAGGAAGATGTGCTCAACGTCCACTTCCTGCTGCCGCAGGCGAAAATTGTGGCGACCCATATGGAGGCCATCAACCACTGTCTGTTGACCCGCCATGCGCTGCGTGAGTACGTTGACGCGAACCTGATTGGTGATGCGGTGAGCATTCCCGAGGATGGTGAAACCGTTATATTCTGAGCATCACCAGGGGAAAGGAGAGACACATGGCGCTAATCAACGTCGCGATTGTTGCGGTAGACGGGTTCAGCCCGTTCCACTACTCCGTTCCCTGCATTTTGTTTGGTGATACGGTATCCAGCGAAAAGCGCTTTAGTGTGTTGATCTGCGCCGAAAAACCCGGATTACTGACATCCAAAGACGGGTTTGCGCTTAACGCGACTCACGATTTCTCCGCCATCGGCCAGGCAGATATCGTCGTGGTGCCTTACTGGCAGCATGTCCAGCAACGCCCGCCCCAGACGCTTCTCGACAGCCTGGTCCAGGCCAGAGACAACGGGGCGGAGATCGTCGGGCTTTGTCTGGGGTCGTTTGTGCTGGGTTATGCGGGCATTCTCGACGGTAAACGCGCGGCCACGCACTGGGAGTTTGAACATCAGTTTCAGACGCTTTTCCCGGACGTAAAGCTGGATATCAATGCGCTCTACGTCGATGACGGCAATATCATCACCTCTGCGGGTACCGCTGCCGCGCTTGACTGCTGCCTGTACATCATCCGCCAGCGCTTTGGCAGCGTGGTCGCCAACCAGATTGCCCGCCGTATGATCGTGCCGCCACACCGCGAGGGGGGGCAGGCACAGTTTATTGCCCAGCCGGTACCAAAAGATACCCGTGACGGACGAATCAACTCCCTGATTGACTATCTCCAGCAGCACATTACCGAACCGCATAATCTGGACTCGCTGGCAGAGGTGGTATCGATGAGCCGCCGCACGCTTACCCGCCATTTTGTAAAAGCCACCGGAATGAGCGTGGCCGACTGGCTGACCACCGAGCGCCTGCGGCGCAGCCAGATACTGTTAGAAGCCGGGAATATGCCCATTGAAAGCGTGGCAGAGCTGGTAGGGTTTAACTCTGCTGTGACCTGGCGCCAGCAATTTAAGGCGCGTTTTGGCGTGAGTCCGGCAGAGTGGCGTAAGACTTTTCGGCTTCGTCATTAATTTATTACTGCTAACTCAAGAGTTAAGAGGCAAATAAAGGCCTTTATATTTTATCTTAACGGAAGGTATCACGCAGGCGGTGGCAGCGCATGCTTTCGCACCGGGCTTACCCCAGCCTCTCCACCCGCGTCTCCCCCTCAACCATAGACAGCTGATACAGCGAAAACGACCGCTGCTTCTCAATCAACTTCGCCAGCTCCGGCGAGTGGCTGGTGAGCCAGATCTGCGAGTAGCGGCTGGCCTCGGCGATTAAGCTCGCCAGCGCGGGCAGCATCTGCGGGTGCAGGCTATTTTCCGGTTCGTTCAACGCGATAAAGGCCGGTGGGCGCGGGCTTAACAGCGCTACCGCCAGGCACAGGAAGCGCAGCGTGCCGTCGGAAAACTCCGCCGGTTCCAGCGGCCTGCTCAGCCCCTCGCGCTGCATCATCATGCGAAAGCGGCCGCCGGTGTTGTCGCTGTAAAACTCGCAGCCGGGGAAGGCCTGGTCGAGAATGCGCATCAGCAACATTTCATCGCCAATCTCGACAATGGTCTGAAATGCGGCCGCCAGGTTGGCGCCGTCGCTGGCCAGTACCGGGGAGCGGAAACCGACCTGCGGGGCACGCATCGCCGAGCCGGACGAGACGGAAAATTCATGATAAAAGCGCCAGTTACGCAGGGACTCGCGCATTTGCGACACTTCCGGGTAGAGATGCGGTTCACCGAGCTGCCCGAACACCGATTCGTTTTCATACAGCGTGCCGCTGTGAGTCACTTTTTCGTGGTGCACGTTGTTGAGAAATACCGCCTGATTCCTGCGCTTCATCAGCTGTGATGAAGGGCGACGGCGCTGACCGGTAAGCCAGATGGACTCTTCTTTAATGACCGGATCGAGCTGAAACTGGGAGGGATAGGGCAGTTGCTCGACAAAGCCCACCTGCAGCTCGTACTCGTAAGTGTCCGTTTCCACCGCGAGGTTCATCCGCCGGAGCTGGTCGCTACGGGTCTTACCTGCCCAGAACACCTTCAGAATACCGCCTTCATTTGCCAGCGCCTGGGAGAACTGCCCCTGCGCCGCGCTGTGCATCAGGTGTATCGCCTTGTAGATATTCGATTTCCCGGTACCGTTCGGGCCGAAGACGATATTGAGCGCTTCCAGCTCCAGCGACATGTCGCGAATCGAGCGGTAGTTTTGGATGTGCAGGCTTTTGATCACAGGCAGGCTCCTTTTTTGCACTGTAGGCCTGTATATAATTACAGTCTTTAAGGTTAAATGCAAAAAAAGAGACGACAGTGAGGGTGTCGTCTAAACGGGGTACTGCTTTGGGCCTCTGAGGGTCAATGGGGCCTTCGCATTTTTATAATCACTTGACTGCCAGACGCAGACCCAAATCATCAGGATAGGGATCAAAGTAGTTTTGCGTCATCAGATACCGGTCAGGGTATTCGGCCAGGTAGTGCTTCAGCAGCGTGATCGGCGCGAGGATGGGCAATTGCCCGTTACGGTAGTGCAGGATCACGTCGCGAAGTTCGCCGCGCTGACGGCTGTTGAGCTGGTTACGGAAATACCCCTGAATATGCATCAGCACGTTGGTGTGATTTTTCCGCGAGGCCGGTTTCTTCAGGATGGTCATCAGCTTTTCGCGGTACGCCACAAAGAAGGCGTCCAGATCTTCCCACTCGTGCAGCGTGGCAACGAACGGGCCGATTTCACGATAACCCGCCTGATGGTGCGCCAGCAGCTGAAGTTTGTAGCGGCTGTGGAAGTCCAATAGCGCACGGCGCGTCAGACCCTGGGCGCGCAGTGTGTTCAGTTCATGAAGCGCGAAAACACGCTCAACAAAGTTTTCCCGCAACACCGGATCGTGCAGGCGGCCATCTTCTTCCACGGGTAACCACGGCAGGGTTTCAAGGAGGGTGGCAGTGAACAGCCCGACACCCTCCTTGCGGCCCCGGTTGCCGTTTTCATCATACAGCCGCACGCGTTCCATGCCGCAGCTGGGGGATTTTGCACAGACGATAAATCCCGCCAGATCGCCGATTTTAGGCAGATAATCTGCCGTAAAGTCAGCCATCTTTTGCGTAACGTCTTCGTGCGGGGCGTGGCTAAAACGCATCTGGGTTTCACCGCTGTCCGTCACGATAAGACGCAGTGCAGGGCGTGGCGTCGGCAAGCCGATGGCCATCTCAGGGCAGACGGGCCTGAAATTCACCCACTGGGCCAGTTCGTCCATGACAAAGCCCATACGCTTATGTCCGCCGTCGAAGCGAACGGCGGAACCGGTCAAACATCCGCTAATACCGATTACAGGTTTCATTGTCATGGTGTGTGTCTCCAGTTCGTATATCTAAAACTTACACAACATGAGTAATTTGTCCAAGTATTGGCGGAGTTATTTTTTATTATCCTTTAAAATCAATGTTTCTTAACTGCCCTTGTAGGTCGAGTAGCCATACTGGCTCAGCAGAAGCGGGATGTGAAGTTTCTCGTTGGTTCGGGTCACGGTAAATAGCACTGGGATCTCCGGGAAGAAGGTGTCCAGCTTTTTGCCGTGGAAGTAATCAGCGGTTTTAAAGGTCACTTTATACACGCCTGGCTGCATGTCTTGATCCTGCGGATAGAGTGATTTGATACGTCCGTCGTGGTCGGTTTTGCCGCTGGCAATCTGGGTCCATGTGTTCTGCTGCTGCTTCTCCAGCGTGACGGTAACGTCAGATGGCGGCATCCCGGTTTGCTGGTCGAGAATATGTACGCTCAGGGTGCCGGCAGGGGCGCTAAACGCGGCAGGGGTAAAGGCCATGGCGGCCAGCATCAGCAGAGGGGTTGTTTTTTTCATTGTGTTTTCCTGTGGGGTTGTCAGTCACAGGAAAACGTTAGCATTTGCGGGACGGAAAAATATTCAACTTTTCGTGAAGTTTACCGCAGGAGAAAATAATCAGAGGATAATCACTTCAAGGGATACCTGCTGCTGCCACTGCGCCACCTGCTTTTTCCGGGCGGCGGTCAGTTTACCGCTGGTCACCAGAAGCCATTTGCGCTCGGGGAAAATCTCAGGCGCCAATGACGTGGAGGGAGTAGGCAAAATATCGATACGGTGTCCTTGTCCGGTACGCGTCAGGGCCTCGAGCCAGATTTCACACGGGTCATTCAGGTACCAGCCACTAAGCAGGATGTTATCACCCGGCGCTTTTTTGTCGCCCTCAAGGCAGAACGAGGCGTAGGCGATGATAATGCCGTCGAGGATCTCGCGCAGGGTCATGGCGGCAGGGATGTTGGCTGACATCTGGCTGCGCAACGGACGCAGCACATTTGCAACCAGCTCTGGCCTGGGGTATTCGCGGCCGGCGTCGTAAATCATCTGGCGCAGGGATTCAATTTTCCCGTCCTGCAGGCGTTGCAGCATGGTCTCAAGCAACGTTTGCCAGTTGTTGGTCCGGCGCGGGACGGGGCGTTCCAGTAGCGGTTTGACCTGGCCGATGGGCACGCCTTTTTTCACCCAGTCGAGGATTTTCAGTGCCTGCTGGACGTCCTCATCACTGTACTGGCGATGGCCGCCCTCCGTGCGCTGTGGCTTGAGTAAACCATAGCGACGCTGCCATGCCCGCAGCGTCGTGGCGGTGATCCCGCTGAGTCTGGCGAATTCGCCGATGGAGTAAGCCATGTCCGTGTCCAGAGTGGAGGAATACTCTCAATATACTACGAATTTTCCCTCACGGGATGAAGCGCCGTAACGGTGCACTACACTTTACTTCCAACCGTGCAAATGAAAGGAATTCTCATGAAACTATGGCCTGTTGTGACGGGTGTCGCCATTGCCCTGACTCTGGTGGCCTGCAAATCCCCTACGCCACCGAAAGGCGTAAAGCCCATTTCAAATTTTGAAGCCAGCCGCTATCTCGGCAAGTGGTATGAAGTTGCCCGCCTGGAAAACCGCTTCGAACGGGGTCTGGAGCAGGTGACCGCCACCTATGGCGAGCGCAGCGACGGTGGCATCAGCGTGCTTAACCGGGGTTTCGACCCGGTCAAAAACAAGTGGAATGAGAGTGAAGGCAAAGCGTACTTTACCGGCGAACCGACGACGGCAGCGCTGAAGGTGTCGTTCTTCGGCCCCTTCTACGGCGGCTATAACGTGATCAAGCTGGACGATAAGTACCAGTATGCGCTGGTGAGCGGGCCGAACCGCGACTATCTGTGGATCCTGTCTCGTACGCCGACGATTCCGGATGCCGTGAAACAGGACTACCTGAATACCGCACGCAGTCTGGGCTTCAAGGTTGATCAGCTGGTGTGGGTTAAGCAGTGAAGATCGTGCTTTCTTCGTAGGGTTTTACTGGCTCGCCTGGATAGACTTCCGTTAAAAGCTCAACGGGAGACGACGACATGAACTGGCAGCCTTTTCGCGGCGACGCACCGGAAAATATGACCATTTTCAGTGCGTCATTTCCGGATATTAGCGACCAGTGGCCGATGAAAGACGACACTGCCCGTGAGATCAATTCGATTAACCGGGCGCTGAAAGCCGACCCGGCGCTTCGTCCTCCGTTGATTGAATACGAAGAGGGGGGACAGGCCGTGCTTGTCCCACAGAACCGTTATTCCGGGCAAGCCTACCGCAATCGTCCGGCGCTCACCGCGTGGCGTACCCGGCTGGTTCCCTCCGCGCTGGCGCTTTTTGTGGTGCAAAACCCGCTGGAGGAGCGCCTGCCAGACGGAACCCGAATGGACAGCGACAGCCGCCAGTGGTTTATCCATGCGAACGATGCCATTGGTGTGCGCTCCCGTGCAAAAGTACTGGCTGCGATGGTGGATAAATACATCCGCAACGGGAACGATAACAATTGGGTGAGCCTGGCAAGCGGGGCTGCAATCCCCGTGCTGGAGGCGCTGCGCGAGGCGAAGCTCGACGGCCAGCAGGTGTATCTGACGCTGGTGGATAAAGACCCTGTGGCGCTCAGTTGGGCCGAAACCATGGCGGCGCAGGAAGGCATTATCGTGGGTGAACAGCTGACCCTGCTCAGGCGCAACTTGCTCCATACGCTGGTGCGTAACGAAGATTTACTGCATGAGCTGGGCGAGCATCAGGCCGAACTGGTGGATGCACTCGGGATTTTCGACTATTTCAACGATGCCGATGCGGTGATTTTTCTCCAGCGTGCGCTGCGGCTGATAAAGCCCGGCGGGGCGGTGATTGTCTCGAATATGCTGGCCAGCAGCCCACAAATCGATTTTATTTTGCGCTGTATCGGCTGGGAGGATATTTACCCGCGGACGCTCCGGCAGCTGCAGGATATTCATATCGCGGCAGGCGTGCCGGTGGAAAATGTCACCGTGGTGGTCCCGAAAGACGGGGTATATGCAGTGATGGAGATTAAGGTGGGGGATAACAAACCGCACGGTCAGTTCCCTCTCCCTGAGGGAGAGGGCTAGGGTGAGGGGGGACAGGGCGCTAGAATATTTACCGTTCCTCAGTTGTTCGGTTTACCCGAACAACTACCATGAAGGATTAGCTGGTTTCTTTATTCTCAATGTCTGTTGGGGATTCTTGCTTTTCATGCTCTATCTGTTGACCAGTCTCCTGAACCAACTTCCGGGCCATTTCCTTGATACGCTCTCGACTTTCACAGGTTCGAGAGTTTATTACTTCATTTAAGGTCTTCATTTTATTGCCTCCATGCTTCTGGATACTTGATTTAATCGCTGCGCTCTATAATGATCCCCCTCATGAAAATCGAAACCGCACACCCCTCACACTTCGAACGTCTCGTCACAGTCTGGGAGTCTTCCGTTCGTGCCACCCACCATTTTTTGCAGGAAAGTGATATTGCGACCCTGCGCCCGTTATTGCTCAATGCCTATCTGCCCAATCTCAAGGTTATGATTGCCCGCGATGAAGCGGGTGTTATTCATGGCTTTTTAGGCGTCGATGAAAACCGCATTGAAATGCTGTTTGTGGATGATGCGAGCCGGGGAAAAGGCGTAGGGAAATTGCTGCTGAACTATGCCATTGCGCATTTTGGTGCGAATGAAGTGGATGTAAACGAGCAAAACCCGCAGGGCGTTGCGTTTTATCAGCATATGGGGTTTGTGCAGGTCGGGCGCTCAGAACGCGACGGACAGGGGAATGCGTTTCCGTTGTTGCATATGCGGTTGGGTGAGTGAATGCTAACTTAACGCAGATATCCTACTCGTTAGATATGAAATGAAACGCGTTTTGCCGTTCAGGAATTATACCTTACGATTAAAGTTTGGCTATTATGATATCCGTAATATAACCGAACAAATCAATATCAACGTAATTAATTAGTTAAAACACATGGGTAAAGTTTAATGCCTGAATATTTGTGGGTGAGAAAACTAAAAAGGATGACTTAAGAATTACTGAAAAGCAGAAGAGTCACATAAAAAATTTTAGTGAATAGATTTAATTATTATTTGGGTTTAATGGTGGAACAAATATGAGAATAATCTCTTCAAAGAATTTTGGCGGAAGATCACAGGAGTCGAACCTGCCCGGGAACGCTGGCGTCCCCAACTGGATTTGAAGTCCAGCCACCTCACCGGAGATGACGATCTTCCGCGCCTGCATTGCTACATGGAGGCGGGGCGCATTATAGCTACTTTCAGGCATTTACCACATACCCCGGCACACTTTTTTCACCTCTCTTTTGACCTTAACACCCCTGTTTCAGTTAATTCCTAAGAAAATCCTCAGGTTAGCATTTCGTGCTCGTCAATATTTACCGCGATCACAAAAAACAAGAAACGTAACCAGCTAACCAGAAAACGCAATACCCGCTCCTGAAACAATGGTTTAAAAATCTGTAACCGGTCTCAGCGCCCCCTACAGCGTGAAGGATAAAAAAATGAGCGACGTATTGTCAGTAAAAGAGAAGATTGGTTACGGCATGGGTGACGCCGCCAGCCACATCATTTTCGATAACGTTATGTTGTACATGATGTTTTTCTATACCGATATCTTCGGCATTCCTGCCGGGTTTGTCGGCACGATGTTCCTGCTGGCACGTGCGCTGGATGCGATTTCGGACCCGTGCATGGGCCTGATCGCTGACCGCACCCGCAGCCGCTGGGGTAAATTCCGGCCGTGGATACTGTTCGGAGCTATCCCGTTCGGCATTGTCTGCGTGCTGGCCTACACCACGCCGGACCTCAGCCTCAACGGCAAAATGATCTATGCCGCCATTACCTACACGCTGCTGACGCTGCTCTATACCGTGGTTAACATCCCTTATTGCGCGCTGGGCGGTGTGATCACCAACGATCCGACGCAGCGTATTTCCCTGCAGTCCTGGCGCTTTGTGCTGGCGACTGCGGGCGGCATGCTCTCGACGGTACTGATGATGCCGCTGGTTAACCTGATTGGTGGCGATGACAAAGCGTTCGGTTTCCAGGGCGGGATCGCCGTGCTGTCGGTGGTCGCGTTCCTGATGCTGGCGTTCTGCTTCTTCACCACCAAAGAGCGCATCCAGGTGCCGCCGAGCACCACCTCCATGCGCGAAGACCTGCGAGATATCTGGCACAACGACCAGTGGCGTATTGTTGGTGTGCTGACCATTCTCAATATCCTCGCCGTCTGCGTGCGTGGCGGCGCGATGATGTACTACTGCACCTGGATCATGGGCTCGCCGGAAATCTTTGTCGCGTTCCTCACCACCTACTGTGTCGGCAACCTGATTGGCTCTGCGCTGGCGAAACCGCTCACCGACTGGAAATGCAAGGTCAGCATCTTCTGGTGGACCAACGCCGCCCTGGCGGTGGTCAGCGTGGCGATGTTCTTCGTTCCCATGCATGCCACGGTGGTGATGTTCACCTTCATCTTTGTGATTGGGGTGTTGCATCAGCTGGTGACGCCGATCCAGTGGGTCATGATGTCCGATACCGTCGACTACGGCGAATGGACCAACGGCAAGCGTCTTACCGGCATCAGCTTCGCGGGCACGCTGTTTGTGCTGAAACTCGGCCTGGCGCTGGGCGGGGCGATGATCGGCTGGATGCTGGCAGGGGGGGGTTATGACGCCGCAGCTAAAACCCAGAACAGCGCGACCATCAGCATCATTATCGGCCTGTTCACCCTGGCCCCGGCGGTCTGCTACGTGCTGAGCGCCATCATCGCCAAACGCTACTACACCCTGAAAACGCCCTTCCTGACCAAAATCATGAGCGAGCTGGCACACGGCGCGCGCCGCAATCAGCAGGAGTTTGACAACCTGCCGGTCAGTAAAGAATTACAGAACTAAGAGGACGAGAGTATGAAAATCAGTGATGGAAACTGGCTCATTCAACCGGGCCTGAACGTCACCTGCCCGGTTCAGGTGTTCGATGTAGAGCAGCAGGGCAATGACCTTGTGGTGTACGTGGCGCCGCGTGATGTACGAGAACGTACCTGGCAGCTTGATACCCTGATGTTCACCGTCCGTCTTTTCTCCCCGGAGGAAGGGATTGTTGGCGTGCGCATCGAGCACTTCCAGGGCGCGCTGAACAACGGTCCGCACTATCCTTTGAATGTCATCAAAGAGGTGAACGTTGAGATTGAAAACAATGCCGAATTTGCTGAGCTGAAAAGCGGTCACCTTAGCGTGCGCGTCACCAAAGGCGAGTGCTGGGCGCTGGATTTTCTGCGCAACGGACAGCGTATTACCGGCAGTCAGCTGAAAAACAACGGTTACGTGCAGGATACCCGTACCGATCGTAATTATGTTTTTGAGCGTCTGGATCTGGGCGTAGGTGAAACGGTCTACGGTCTGGGCGAGCGCTTTACCGCCCTGGTGCGCAACGGCCAGACGGTCGAGACCTGGAACCGCGACGGCGGCACCAGTACCGAGCAGTCATACAAAAATATCCCGTTCTATCTGACCAACCGCGGCTACGGCGTGCTGGTGAATCACCCGGAAAACGTCTCGTTCGAAGTGGGTTCGGAGAAAGTCTCCAAAGTGCAGTTCAGCGTCGAAGGGGAGTATCTGGAGTACTTCGTGATCGACGGCCCGACGCCAAAAGAGGTCCTGAACCGTTATACGCGCTTCACCGGGCGTCCGGCACTGCCCCCGGCATGGTCCTTCGGCCTGTGGCTCACGACTTCGTTTACCACTAACTACGATGAAGCCACGGTGAACAGCTTTATTGATGGCATGGCGGAGCGCGATCTGCCGCTGCATGTCTTCCACTTCGACTGCTTCTGGATGAAGGCCTTCCAGTGGTGTGATTTTGAGTGGGACCCGGTGACTTTCCCGGATCCGCAGGGGATGATCCGCCGCCTGAAGGAGAAAGGGCTGAAGGTTTGCGTGTGGATTAACCCGTACATCGGCCAGAAGTCGCCGGTATTTCGCGAACTGAAAGAGAAGGGCTACCTGCTCAAGCGCCCGGACGGTTCCCTGTGGCAGTGGGACAAATGGCAGCCGGGCCTGGCGATTTATGACTTCACTAACCCGGACGCGTGCCGGTGGTATGCCGACAAGCTGAAAGGCCTGGTGGATATTGGCGTCGACTGCTTTAAGACCGACTTTGGCGAGCGCATCCCGACGGACGTCCAGTGGTTTGACGGTTCCGATCCGCAGAAGATGCACAACCACTACGCATACCTTTATAACGAACTGGTGTGGAACGTACTGAAAGAAACGGTGGGCGCGGATGAGGCGGTGCTGTTTGCCCGCTCGGCGTCGGTAGGTGCGCAACAGTTCCCGGTGCACTGGGGTGGAGACTGTTACGCCAACTACGAGTCGATGGCGGAAAGCCTGCGCGGCGGGCTGTCGATTGGTCTGTCCGGCTTTGGCTTCTGGAGCCATGACATCGGTGGATTTGAGAACACCGCGCCGGCACACGTCTACAAACGCTGGTGCGCGTTTGGGCTCTTATCCAGCCACAGCCGCCTGCATGGCAGCAAATCTTACCGCGTACCGTGGGCGTACGATGATGAGTCCTGTGATGTGGTGCGTCACTTCACTCAGCTGAAATGTCAGATGATGCCGTATCTCTATCGCCAGGGTGCCCTGGCTCGCGAGTATGGCACACCGATGCTGCGGGCGATGATGCTGGAGTTCCCGGACGATCCGGCATGCGATTACCTCGACCGTCAGTACATGCTGGGGGAGTCGGTGATGGTAGCCCCGGTGTTTTCTGAGGCCGGTGACGTGCAGTTTTACCTGCCGGAAGGGCGCTGGACCCATCTCTGGCATAACGATGAAATCGAGGGGAGCCGCTGGCATAAACAGCAGCATGATTTCCGCAGCCTGCCGGTCTATGTGCGCGATAACACCCTGCTGGCGTTGGGCAACAATCAACAGAAACCGGACTACGCCTGGAACGAAGGGACAGCTTTCCAGCTGTTTAACCTGGGTGATGGCTCGATGGCGGTGAGCGAAGTGCCTGCGGCGGACGGTTCTGTGACATTTACGCTGAAAGCCACACGCAGCGGCGACACCGTGACCATTACCGGCACAGGTGACGCGCGAACCTGGTCGGTCTGCTTGCGCAACGTGCAGAAACTGAGTGGTGTAAAAGGCGGCTCAGAGGCCGGGAGCGAGTGGGGCGTGGTGGTGAAAGCGGAGGGTAATGAGGTGGTGGTACACCTTTAATTTTCCTCACCCTAACCCTCTCCCCAACGGGGGGAGGGAAGGGTTTGCTTCTTCTTCCTTTCAGGGAGAGGGCTGGGGCGAGGATAGTGTCGACACCTCTCCCCCCGTCATCGTCTGTTGCACCTGCTGTTTATCCATATTTACCGCGTTCAGTTTCCCGTTAACCGTCGGTTTCAGCGGTGCGTTGGCCTGCACGCTGCCGCTGGCGGTTAGCTGGATATTGCCATCACCGCCAATGGGTAGCGCCGGCCAGCCCCACGCCTGCAGCACGTTGAGCGGCACGCCGCGTCCGTTCAGGCTGATTGTGGTCTGCCGTGGCGGAAGCTGTGAAACCGTCGCCGTGGCTTCCAGAATGCCTTTTTCGGTGAAAGCACTCAGGTCGGTAATGTTTACCGTTGAGGCGTTAGCGTTCAGCGCCAGCGACGGACGACGCACGTCCACGCGGTTAAAGGTCGCCGCCGCGCCGTTCAGCGTTGCACTGCCACCCCATACGCCCCACTGGCGATCTTTCGCCAGCTGCAGGTTCGCACCATAGCCATCAAGAGAGGTGATTTGCCACGGGAAGGCCGGGTCGATATCGATAACCAGGTTGCGGCTCAGGCCGAATTTTTTCAGCGTCAGGCTGTTAAGCCATTCCGGTAACGGCTCCATCCACAGCGTTTTCCAGTTCTGTGGCAGGGTGTATTCCAGCCCGGCGATGGCGACATCGTCCAGCACCAGCGCGTTACCCTCGCGCAGCCAGTTGCCGGAAGCACGTACCATGCCGCCCTCCCAGCGGGAGGTAAACTGGCGCAGCGCCACGCCTTGCGGGGAGAACTCCGCATTCATGATCGGGTCGAACAGATGCAGAGAGCCATAAATAAACTCGCTGGCGTTCATGGACAAACGCCCCTCCTGACTTTGCCAGTCGCCTTTGCTGAGTGTCAGGTTGCGCAGGCTTAAATCGAGATCGGTCACCGCCCAGTCCGGCCCCTGCAGGCGTGCGTCAGTCACTTCCAGACGGCCAATCTGCAGCGAGGGAATGGTGGTCAGAGGCGCGAAGAAATCCACCAGTGACTTATCGCTTTGCAGGCGGATCTCATTCAGACGCATGGTGTCGATAATCCAGCTGCCGTCAGCGTTGCGCAGGGCGGACCCGGTGAGCGAACCGCGCGCCATATCGGCACCAATGGTGTTCAGCACCACCTCTTTGCCGTTGAGTTGTCCCTGGATCAGCACGTTGGTGGCCGGCACGCCATTCAGGGTAAGCGAGCCTGCGCTCACCTGGATCTGTGCGTTTTTACCCAGCACATTGCCTGCTTCTGGCTGCCACGGGCTGACGCCGCCCGTCACTTTCTGTGCGCTAAGATCCCATTCCGTATTGGGGCTGTTAAAGGCCATGTTGTTCAACTGCAAACGGTCCGCCTGGAACGGGAGCGGTGCCGTCTGAGGAGAAAGATTAAGCGTGCCATCGAACAGGGTAATGGTGTCCATGTGCAGCGGATCGGTGACCTGTCGGCTACTCAGACCAATATCGACTTTCCTGGCCACCAGCGTGGCGGGTTTACCGTCGCGGCCAAACGTGACGTTTTCCAGAATGATGTGGGAAGGTGACGAAAAGCGGTGATCCATCAGGTCGAAATTGAGTTCGTAATCGGTATTCACCGTTATCCAGTTGCTGGCCTGAGATGCTCCCCAGCGGGTCTGGAGCAGAATATAGAGCGCCAGCACCACAATGAGCAGGGCCACCAGAAGATAGACGAGTACCTTTCCAATAAATTTCATGGTCTTCCATCCCGCGAAACGCACATAAGGGAGTTATGCACGATTTATGCGCAATGCTCAAGGCGGGAATGGTGTAAAGAGATGTCACGGCAGGCGTTGACAGCCTGCCGTGAGGGCGATCAATTTTTCTCAGGCGGGAAAACGAGGTTCAGAACAATCGCGGTGATACCGCCTGCCGCAATGCCGGAAGAGAGCAGGTTTTTCACCCAGTCCGGGGCAAACTGCAGGATCAGCGGTTGCTGTGAAACACCCAGACCCACGGCCAGCGACAGGGCAATGATCATGATGGCGCGGCGGTTCAGCGGTTCGCGAGAGACGATACGTACACCGGAAGCCGCGATGGTCCCGAACATCACCAGCGTTGCGCCGCCCAGCACCGGTTCAGGTATATGCTGCACAAAACCGCTTACCGCCGGGAACAGGCCGAGGACGATCAGCATCAGTGCCACCACAAAACCAACGTAGCGGCTGGCAACGCCAGTCAGCTGGATCACGCCGTTGTTCTGGCCGAAGCAGGAGTTCGGGAAGGTGTTGAAGACCGCAGAGACAAACGAGTTCAGGCCGTTCGCCAGCACGCCGCCTTTCAGGCGTTTCATATACAGCGGGCCGGAGACCGGCTGCTCGGAGACATCAGACGTGGCGGTGATATCGCCAATCGTCTCCAGCGAGGTGATCATAAAGACCAGCATCAGCGGCAACAGCAGACCCCAGTCAATGCCCAGGCCGTAGTACAGCGGCGTTGGAATGGTGATCAGCGCACTGTTGGTCTGCGGGGTGTTCTCCGGCAGCATACCCAGCGCCCAGGCCAGCAGATAACCGGCCGCCATGGCGATCACCAGCGATGCCACACGCAGATACGGGTTACGCTGACGGTTAAGCAGAATAATGATTGCCAGCACCACGCCGGCCAGCAGCAGGTTTTTCGGTGCACCAAAAGTGTGGTCGCTCATTGCCGCATAACCGCCACCGATGGAGGTCAGGCCAACCTGAATCAGCGACAGGCCAATGATCATCACCACCACGCCGGATACCAGCGGCGTGATCACGCGACGCGCCAGGTGCAGTACCCGGGAGATCACCATCTCGGTGCAGCTGGCCAGCATCAGCGTGCCAAACAGCGCCGCCATCATGGTCGGAACATCCGCGCCGCCGGTTTTGAGGGCTGTACCGCCCATGATCAGCGGTGCGACAAAGTTAAAACTGGTGCCCTGGATCGACAACAATCCAGACCCCACCGGGCCCCACGCTTTAATTTGAATAATGGACGCCACGCCGGAGGCAAAGAGGGACATACTGATGATGTGCTGTGTATCCTGAGCCGGTAAACCAAGCGCCTGGCAGATGAGCAGCGCCGGGGTGATCACCGCAACGAACATAGCCAGCAGGTGTTGGCAGGCGGCAAAGAGCGTCTGAGGAAGAGGCGGACGGTCTTCAAGGCGGTAAATCAGTTCGCTATTTTGCTTCTGCGCAATCGGTTGCGCATCGGAAGACTCAAGGGTGTTAACGGACATCGGCGGCAATCCCACGGTGGAAAAGCGGGCATTTTATCTGACCACCTGGTAAAAGCAAACGATTGCCAACAAAAAAAGACAAGAAAATCTGCCGCTGTGAGCAGGTTTTCTACAACCCATGGGGAAAAAAAATTACACTTTTTGCGCCGGCGGCTCATGACGAGCGCAAGCCGGCCCAGGATAACGCCGCGTGTGTATGGAACACGCGCATAACAGGAGCCTTTTATGATTCATCTCGATACGTTGTCGACCCTTGTTGCCGCAACGCTGGTCTTACTGCTTGGCCGTAAGCTCGTACACAGCGTTTCCCTTCTGAAGAAATACACCATTCCTGAACCTGTTGCCGGCGGACTGCTGGTGGCGCTGGCCCTGCTGGTGCTGAAGAAAAGCATGGGCTGGGAAATTGATTTTGATATGTCCCTGAAAGATCCGCTGATGCTGGCCTTCTTTGCCACCATTGGCCTGAATGCCAACCTGGCGAGCCTGCGGACGGGTGGCAAAGTGCTCGGCGTATTTCTGATCGTGGTGGTAGGGCTGCTAGTGATGCAAAACGCCATTGGTATCGGGATGGCCACGCTGCTGGGGCTGGATCCGCTGATGGGGCTGCTGGCCGGATCAATCACCCTCTCTGGTGGCCACGGTACCGGGGCGGCGTGGAGCAAGCTGTTTACTGAGCGCTACGGCTTTGAAAACGCCACCGAAGTGGCGATGGCCTGCGCCACCTTCGGTCTGGTGCTGGGCGGCCTGATCGGCGGGCCGGTGGCGCGGTATCTGGTGAAGCACTCTGGTACGCCAGACGGAAGACCGGACGATGAGCTGGTGCCCACTGCCTTTGAAAAACCCGACGTCGGACGCACCATCACTTCGCTGGTGTTGATTGAAACTATCGCGATGATTGCCATCTGTCTGACGGTGGGCAAAGTGGTTGCGCAATGGCTGGCAGGTTCAGCGTTCGAGCTCCCGACGTTTGTGTGCGTGCTGTTTGTTGGGGTGCTGCTGAGTAACGGTCTGGCGCTGATGGGCTTCTACCGCGTATTTGAACGTGCCGTATCGGTGCTTGGTAACGTCTGCCTGTCGCTGTTCCTGGCGATGGCCCTGATGAGCCTCAAGCTCTGGGAGCTGGCCTCACTGGCGCTGCCGATGGTGGCTATTCTGGCCGTTCAGGCGCTGTTTATGGCGTTCTACGCCATGTTTGTAACCTGGCGCATGATGGGCAAAAACTACGATGCAGCAGTGCTGGCGGCCGGGCATTGTGGGTTTGGTCTGGGGGCAACGCCAACGGCTATCGCCAACATGCAGGCGATCACCGAACGTTTTGGGCCTTCGCATATGGCGTTTCTGGTGGTCCCGATGGTCGGGGCGTTCTTCATTGATATCGTCAACGCGCTGGTGATCAAGCTTTACCTGATGCTGCCGATGTTTGCCTGAGATCAGGCGTTAGAATAGCGTTCGGTTTCCGGCATCCAGCGCTCAATTAACGCTGCCGCCTGTTCGGGGTAGCGCTCATGAATATGGCGTGCGAGGCGCTGAACTTCGGGGATCATGGCCTGATCGCGCAGTAAATCCGCCACTTTAAATTCGGCGTTACCCGTCTGACGCGTGCCCAGCAGTTCGCCTGGGCCGCGGATCTCCAGGTCTTTTTGTGCAATCACAAAACCGTCGTTACTGTCGCGCAGCACCTGCAAACGCATCTGTGCGGTTTTCGAGAGCGGTGCTTTGTAGAGCAGCACGCAGTGAGAGGCGACAGCACCGCGGCCAACGCGGCCGCGCAGCTGATGGAGTTGCGCAAGGCCAAGACGTTCCGGGTTTTCGATGATCATCAGGCTTGAATTGGGGACGTCTACGCCGACTTCAATCACCGTTGTGGCAACCAGCAAATGCAGTTCACCCTGTTTGAACGACTGCATCACCGCCTGTTTCTCAGTAGGCTTCATCCGCCCGTGAACCAGACCCACGTTCAGCTCGGGCAGCGCCAGCTTCAGCTCTTCCCACGTCGCTTCCGCGGCCTGCGCTTCAAGCAGTTCAGACTCTTCAATTAACGTGCAGACCCAGTAGGCCTGACGGCCTTCGTGAGTGCAGGCGTTGCGCACGCGGTCGATGATATCGCTCCGGCGTGTGTCCGGAATGGCGACCGTGGTGACCGGTGTACGGCCCGGCGGCAGTTCGTCGATGGTCGATGTATCGAGATCGGCGTAGGCGGTCATTGCCAGGGTGCGCGGGATAGGTGTGGCAGTCATGATCAGCTGATGCGGGTGGAAGCCCTGCTGCAACCCTTTCTCCCACAGCGCCAGACGCTGGTGTACACCGAAGCGGTGTTGTTCGTCGATAATCACCAGGGCAAGACCATTAAACTGTACCTGCTCCTGGAAAATCGCGTGCGTGCCGACAATCATCTGTACCTGACCGCTGGCAATGGCGTCCTGTTGTGCCTGACGCGCTTTACCTTTTTGCTTCCCGGCAAGCCAGCCCACTTCAATCCCAAGCGGGGCAAACCACGCGCGGAAGTTATTAGCGTGCTGTTCAGCCAGCAGTTCGGTGGGGGCCATTAGCGCCACCTGCCTGCCGTGGGCAATTGCGCGCAGGGCAGCCAGGGCTGCAACCAGCGTTTTACCGGAACCCACATCCCCCTGAACCAGGCGCATCATGGGCACATCAAGCGCCATATCGCGTTCAATCTCGGCCGTGACGCGTGCCTGTGCACCGGTAGGTTTAAACGGCAGGGAGGCCAGCAGCTTATCTTTGAGTTCATCTCGCGGGCTTAAGGGCTGGGCATGAAAACGCTGCGCGCCCGCTCTTACCGCCAGCATGCTCAGGTTATGAGCCAGTAATTCCTCAAGGATAAGACGCCGTTGAGCGGGGTGTTTGCCGCTTTCCAGGTCGCTAAGCTGCAGGGTTGGCGGCGGGCGGTGCAGGGTGCGCAGCGCCTCGGGCAGACTCATCATGCCCTGAGCCAGCTCAGGCGGCAGTAGCTCGGTAATGGCGCAGGTATCCAGCAGTTCCAGCGCCTGGTCAGTGAGTTTACGCAGCGTTGCCTGCTTGATGCCTTCGGTCGTCGGATAAACCGGGGTTAGGGTCTCCTGCAGCTCCGGCGTGCTCAGATCTCCCTGAACGCGATACTCCGGGTGGATCATCTCTGCGCCATATTTCCCGCGTTTGGCTTCACCATAGGCCAGCACCCTGCGACCGGTCGCAAGGCTGTTTTTCATGGCCGCATTGAAGTTGAAAAAGCGCATAGTGAGAATGCCGGTGCCGTCGCTGATCTGACAGGTCATCATCCGGCGTCCGCCAAAGGTGATATTGCAGTTCAGTACTTCGCCTTCAACGGTGGCGTAAATGGCAGGCAGCAGATCGCCAATCTTATAGAGTTGGGTGCGGTCTTCATAACGCAGGGGGAGATGGAGCAGGAGATCCTGCACGGTGTGCAGGCCAATTTTTGCCAGTTTACTGCTTTGCGCCGCACCTACGCCCGTCAGGCTATTGAGCGGTATGGCATCCAGCAGACGGCCTTTCATCGGTTATCCTGCGTACTGCATGGTGGCCCACCACTCGGCATCGGCTTCAATTTCGCCCTGCGCGTTGACGTGGGGGTAAGGCAGTTTTTTCTGTTTCGCGACGCGAGCCAGCACCGGGTAACCACCTTCGAACAGCAGGCGCTGCTGCTCCTCTTCCGGCAGCATGCTGTTGCTGCGCTTGTACATGCCCGCGTTCTGACGCTGGCGCTGCGCTTCATAGAGAATGAGCGCAGAGGCCACGGAGACATTGAGAGACTGCACCATGCCGATCATGGGGATGATGATATCCTGATCCGCCAGATCCAGCGCTTCCTGGGTGATCCCGGTTTTCTCCTGACCCATCAAAATACAGGTCGGGCGGGTGTAGTCGATCTCACGAAAATCGACGGCTTTTGCGGACAGGTTAGTGGCCAGGACCTGCATACCGCGACCTTTCAGGTGCGATACGGCTTCGCCAATAGTCTGGTGGGTTTTGACGGACACCCAGCTGTTGCTGCCTGCGGCAGTTGAAGCCATGGTTCGCATGCGGGCACCCGGCCAGACGGCGTGCACTTCATGCACGCCTACGGCGTCTGCGGTACGGACAATTGCAGAGACGTTATGAGGTTTGTGGACCTGCTCCATGCAGACCGTCAGGTCAGGCTGACGCCTGGCGAGCATTTCGCAGATACGCTCGTAACGTTTTGAATTCATAAGTCTAGTTTCGGTTACGGGTGACTTTAATCACGTCCGGCATCACGCGGATCTTGCGCATAATGTTCGCCAGATGCACGCGGTCACGGGCGGTCAGACGAATAAAGGCGCTGTAGACGCGGCCATCTTTCTCTTCCGTGTTCAGGCTCTGAATGTTGGAAGAGGCCGTATTGATTGCTGCCGTCAGGTTCGCCAGGGCACCCTGGTGGTTGAACATATCCACCTTAATTTCGGTGATAAATTCCTGTGCCGTCTCTTTATCCCACTCGACTGCCATGAACTTCTCCGCCTCTTTTTGATAGCCGCGGATGTTACGACAGGATTCGTGGTGGATAACCAGACCTTTACCCGGACTGACGTGCGCAATAATCGGGTCACCCGGGATAGGACGGCAACATTTCGCGAAGGTGATAAGTACGCCGTCCGCGCCTTTGATCGGCAGATGACCGTGGCTTTGCGTCGTCGTCGGGATCGCCGTGGTATCACCTTGCTGCAGGTTCTTCGCCACGACCACGCTCATGGCGTTGCCGAGGCCGATTTCTGCCAGCAGGTCATCAAGCGAGGCGAGCTTCATGCGCTCCAGCTCACGCTGAATGTTCTCTTTCGGGATTTCAGCCAGCTTACGGCTACCACCCAACGCATGGTTGAGCAGACGACGCCCCAGGCTGACGGAATCATCGCGCTTAAGGTTTTTCAGCAACTGGCGGATTTTGGCACGTGCTTTGGAACTCACGACAAAGTTCAGCCAGGCCGCGTTCGGGCGTGCGCCCGGTGCGGTAATAATTTCCACCGTCTGGCCGCTAGAAAGCGGCTGAGAGAGCGGATAAGGCTGCCTGTCGACACGCGCGCCCACGCAGGCGTGGCCGATATCGGTATGCACGGCGTAAGCAAAGTCGACCGGCGTAGCGCCTGCAGGCAGTTCGACAATGCGGCCTTCTGGGGTGAAAACGTAAATCTCATCCGGGAAGAGATCGGATTTAACGCTCTCGATAAATTCAAACGAGCTACCCGCACTCTGCTGCAGCTCCAGCAGGCTTTGCATCCAGCGCTGGGCGCGGATTTGTGCGGTCGTACTGCTTTCGCCACCGTGCTCTTTATAAGCCCAGTGTGCAGCCACACCCATCTCCGCCATCTGGTCCATGTCTTCGGTGCGGATCTGCACTTCAACAGGCACGCCGTGTGGACCGATCATCGAGGTATGTAAAGATTGATAGCCGTTCGCTTTTGGAATGGCGATGTAATCTTTCATGCGCCCTGGACGCGGTTTGTACAGGCTGTGCATCTGGCCCAGCACGCGGTAGCAGGTATCAGAGTCGTGGACGATCACGCGGAACGCGTAGATATCCATGATCGAATGAAAACGCTGCTCTTTGAGCACCATTTTGCAGTAAATGGAGTACAGATGTTTTTCGCGACCGCTGACGCGGCACGGAATTCCCGCTTCCTGTAAACGTCCTTCAATTTCAGAGAGGATCTTTTGAATCATCTCTTTACGGTTGCCGCGTGCGGCTTTCACCACCTCTTTAATCACGCGATAGCGGTTCGGGTATAACGCTTCAAAACCCAGCTCTTCCAGCTCGGTTTTAATGTGGTGGATACCTAAACGGTGCGCCAGCGGACTGTAGATTTCGAGGGTTTCACGGGCAATGCGGCGACGTTTGTCCGGGCGAAGTGAGCCCAGCGTGCGCATATTGTGGGTACGGTCAGCAAGTTTGATAAGAATGACGCGGATATCCTGCACCATCGCCATAATCATCTTGCGAAAGTTTTCGGCTTGCGCCTCTTTCTTGTCGCGGAATTTCAGCTTATCAAGCTTAGAGACCCCTTCCACCAGCTCGGCAACGCTTTTGCCAAACAGCTGTTCCATATCCTGGTAGGTGGCAGGGGTATCTTCGATCACATCATGCAGCAGGGCGGCCATCAGCGTTTCGTAGTCGAGTTTCATCTCGGCCAGAATACAGGCCACCGCTACCGGGTGCGTGATATAGGGTTCACCGCTTGAACGTGCCTGGCCCTCGTGAGCGTCACGTGCAACGAGATACGCCTGCTGAAGACGCTTAATCTGATCTTCAGGCAGGTAAGTTTGAATCAGTTGATTCAGGCTTTCAAACAGATACAAGGGCGACCCGCAGGTTTAATTAACGACGACCTTCAGCAATGGCGGTTACGGCCTGCAGTTCTGCGGCTTCCTGCTCTTGCTGCTCCTGGCGCTCACGTACGTCGAGGATCTGATTGTTGATCAGACCTTCTTCGATTTCGCGAAGTGCAATAACGGTAGTTTTATCGTTTTCTTCCGGTACCAGCGGATCTTTACCGCCTACCTGCATCTGACGAGCGCGACGCGCGGCGACCAGCACCAGGTCAAAACGGTTACCAATTTTCTCTACAGCGTCCTGAACAGTTACGCGTGCCATACTTAAAATGCTCCACAGGTGAAGAAATGACTGGGCATGATACTGAAAGTGGGTTCAGTCTGCCAACAGTTTGGTGATTAATGCGTCATGTCGCTGCTTCTGGCGGCTCATACGCAAGCGTTCTGCGCGAAGAATGGTTTTGAGATCGCTCAGCGCGGCATCAAAATCATCATTCACAATAAGGTAATCATATTCCGCGTAATGGCTCATTTCTGCAACTGCCTGCTCCATACGCCGGGCGATCACTTCCTCGCTGTCCTGACCGCGGCCACGCAGTCGGCGATCCAGCTCATCTTTCGATGGCGGTAAAATAAAGATACTGCGTGAATCAGGCATTTTCTTGCGAATCTGCTGTGCGCCCTGCCAGTCGATATCCAGGAACACATTTACGCCCGTGGCCAGAACCTGCTCAATGGTTTCACGCGAAGTGCCGTAGTAGTTACCGAAAACTTCTGCGTGTTCAAGAAACGCGTCTCTGCCAATCATCGCTCTGAATTCATCGTGATCAACAAAGAAATAGTGTTCACCGTGCACTTCACCCGGACGCGGTTTACGCGTGGTGTGAGAAACAGAAACCTGTGTGTCGTACAACGGTTGGGTTTTTAACAGTGCCTGAATAAGGCTGGATTTACCCGCGCCACTAGGGGCAGAAACAATATAAAGCGTGCCTTGAGCCATGAGAGTCTTTTGTATGTGTTAACGAAGAAGTCCTACATACGGGCTTATTATACACGTCGCCGCTGTGTGACGTAGCCTTTGTCACACTTTTTCCCCTGCATTATTGAATTTTGCGCGCCGTTTTCAGGTTTTACAGCTGTTTTGCAGCAATAAAAATAAACGTCTGACAACGCCTCGCAGAGTGAAAGATGGCCATTAGCACGGTTTTCCGCGTCGGGTTATACCTCCACCATTGCAAAGGAGGGGTGGCGATGTGGCGATGGATGAGCGGATTAATGCTGTTGTGGTGCGGCTACGGTGCAGCGGTATGTCCCGTGTGGTCTCAGACAAAAGCAGAGAAAGAGATTGCGACATTGAGTGCGCAAGTCAAACGCTGGGATGATGCCTACTGGAAGCAGGGCGTGAGCGAGGTGAATGACGACGTCTATGACCAGCTCAATGGCCGTTTAAAGCAGTGGCAGCGCTGCTTCGGCGATATACCTGCTGAGGAGGCCTTACCGGTTCTAACGGGGAGCGTAAGACATCCTGTTGCCCATACGGGAGTGCATAAAGCGGCCAGTAAAGAAGAGCTACGCCAGTGGATGCGTGGTCGTGACACTCTCTGGATGCAGCCAAAAGTCGACGGGGTGGCAGTGACGCTGGTGTATCGCGACGGAAAGTTAACCCAGGCTATCAGTCGTGGTGATGGGCTTAAAGGTGAAGACTGGACTGCACAAGTGTATTTAATTCCCGCAGTGCCCAAAAAAGTGACCGGAGCGCTGGCCAATAGCGTCTTACAGGGAGAGCTTTTTTGGTTACGCGACAACCATCTTCAGCGACAGATGGGGGGAATGAACGCACGGGCAAAAGTGGCGGGCGCGATGATGCGGCAAAAGGACAGTCCGCTTCTGAGCCAGACAGGGATATTTATCTGGGCCTGGCCGGATGGACCGAAAGTGATGTCGAGTGCGCTGTCTGAGTTATCTAAAGCCGGCTTTTCCCTGACGGCACGTTATACCTTGCCTGTACAGGCTGTTGATGCTGTCGAGAAACAGCGCTCGACGTGGCACAACACGGCATTACCCTTTGCCACGGACGGCATTGTGGTGCGGTCCGCGGATGCTCCTCCCGGCGAAAACTGGTTGCCCGGAGAAGGCAGCTGGGTCGTCGCATGGAAATACCCCCCGGTCGCACAGATTGCCGAAGTAAGAGATATTCATTTTGCCGTGGGGCGCACGGGAAAAATCTCGGTCGTGGCGGCGCTGGTCCCTGTCCTGCTGGATGATAAGCAGGTACAACGGGTCAGTCTTGGGTCCGTTGAACGCTGGCAGAGGCTGGATATTGCGACGGGTGATCAGATACAGGTCAGTCTGGCCGGGCAGGGTATCCCGCGGTTCGATAAGGTGGTCTGGCGGGGGGAAGAGAGACAAAAGCCCACACCCCCGGCCTCGCATTATCATGCGCAGAGCTGTTTTTACGCCTCGCCGGCGTGTATGGAGCAGTTCTTTGCCCGCCTGAAGTGGCTCAGTTCAAAGCACGTGCTGAATATTGAAGGAGTCGGTGAGTCAGGCTGGCGGGCGCTGCATCAGGCGCATCATTTTGAACATATCTTCTCATGGCTGACATTAACGCAGGCGCAGCTGGAGTCTACCCCGGGGTTTTCCGCAGCACGCGGGCTGGCGCTCTGGCATCGCTTTAATCTGGTACGTGAGCGACCCTTTATTCGTTGGATCATGGCATTGGGTGTTCCGCTGACGCAGGCCTCGCTAAACGCTATGGGAGACCTGACGTGGCAGAAAATGCGTGAGCGTAACGCAGCAGACTGGCAGGCGCTTCCCGGCACAGGAAAGGAGAAAGCCCGGCAGCTTGTTGCGTTTATTCATGATCCTGGCATTGCCGGCCTGGTTGCCTGGCTCGGCAAACAGGGAGTGCAAGGATTCTGACATGAGCTTGCTGTCGCTTATCGCGGATAAATGCCGCCACTTTATCGGGGAGAATAGATGGCGGCCAGTCAGTGGGTGTCCTGAGTGTAATGAAACACGGGCAGTCCCAGTTTCAAGCGCAGCGCAAGCAAGCGAGCCGTGAAGCCAAATAACAAGGTGGCGATGACCACGACGTCATGGCTGGAAACATAATGCTGTAAAGCGATATACAGAACGGCTGATGCAAAGGATATCCCGGCGTAGAGTTCTTTTTGAAAGACCAGGGGAATGCGTTTGCAGAACATATCGCGCAGTACGCCGCCAAATACGCCCGTCACGACTGCGGCAATAGTGGCAATCACCGGGCTTTCGCCCATATCCAGCGCAATTTGTGCCCCGATGATGGAGAACACGACCAGGCCCAGAGCATCAAGCACTAAAAACAGACGTCGAAGATGGGGCATTACAGGAGCAAGGATAGTGGTCAGCACTGCGGCGACAGCCACAATGATGATGTACTCGGGGTGCTTAACCCAGCCGAGAGGGTAATGCCCCAGCAGGATATCACGTACCGATCCGCCTCCCAGCGCGGTGGCGGTAGCAATAATGATGACCCCAAACGTATCCATACGACGGCGTCCGGCAGCGAGTGCACCGGTCATGGCTTCGGCAGTGATCCCGACGAGATAAAGGATATGTAGCAGCATGTGTTCCCCCCGATAGTGAGGGCAACAGGGTAGCGTTTTGTGCGGTCTGTCACGATTTAGTTTTTCTTGTGTGAGGACGTTAGCCTTATTTTTGGTAATGACTAAACGTTGTTTGGCTGGGTGTGATGGCGTTAAACGGTAATTTTCACATTACAATTATTCATGTTATAGGCGTTTGCCGCCGATAGCCTGTTCCGATAAAAAAATGGCCCCTGAACGGGGCCATGATGAGAAAGCGGCTTGAATAAAGCGTTACTCGATATTCTGGATCTGCTCGCGCATCTGCTCAATCAGCACTTTCAGTTCAATGGCGGAGTTGGTCACTTCAGCATTGATCGACTTAGAGGCCAGGGTGTTCGACTCGCGGTTGAACTCCTGCATCATAAAGTCGAGACGACGCCCTACGGCTTCTTTCTTCTTCAGGATGTTGTAAGTCTCTTTAACGTGCGCTTCCAGACGATCCAGCTCTTCGGCGACGTCAATGCGCTGTGCCATCAGCACCAGCTCTTGTTCCAGACGGGTATTTTCCAGCTGAACTTCCGCTTCTTCCAGTTTGGCCACCAGGCGCTCACGCTGCCATTGCAGGACCGCAGGCATATGGGTACGGACTTTAGCCACTTCGGTGGTCACACCTTCCAGACGCTGCTCAATCATCGCTTTGAGGGCCTGGCCTTCAGTTTCGCGGGCAATGATAAAGTCATCCAGCGTGCTGTCGAGGGCACTGAGAATTTCAGCGGCAATCGTGTCCAGATCCTGCTCACCGGCGGCCATGACGCCAGGCCAGCGCAGAATATCGACCGGGTTGATTTCCCCTTCATCGCTTTGCATCTTGACCCAGTTCGCTGCAGTGACGAGCTGTTTCGCCAGTTTTTCGTTGAGGATCAGCTCACCCTGGGCGCTGGCATCAGGCTCAAAACGCAGGTTACATTCCACTTTACCGCGCGTCAGACGAGCACGGATACGCTCGCGTACAACAGGTTCAAGGCTGCGGAACTGCTCCGGCATACGGAAATACGTTTCCAGGTAGCGCTGGTTTACCGAGCGCATTTCCCATGTAGCGCTACCCCAGCTACCCTTGATTTCACGCCGGGCGTAGGCGGTCATACTGCGGATCATAGACATTCCCGTTTTTAAAGGAGAGATGGGGGGATTATAGCTTTCGGGGGCTTCTCAGGATAGGAATAAGCGTCCTTTATCCGTATAATGCGCAGCCACATTCGTTTCAAGCCGGAGATTTCATCATGCGTCCAGCAGGTCGTAGCGCCAATCAGGTGCGTCCCGTCACCCTGACCCGTAACTATACAAAACACGCAGAAGGCTCCGTACTGGTTGAGTTTGGTGACACCAAAGTGCTGTGCACCGCGTCCATCGAAGAGGGCGTTCCACGCTTCCTGAAAGGTCAGGGCCAGGGCTGGATCACTGCGGAATATGGCATGTTGCCGCGTGCAACCCATACCCGAAACGCCCGCGAAGCGGCAAAAGGCAAGCAGGGCGGCCGTACCATGGAAATCCAGCGTCTGATCGCACGTGCGCTGCGCGCCGCCGTTGATCTGAAAACACTGGGTGAATTTACCATTACTCTGGACTGCGACGTCATTCAGGCAGACGGTGGTACGCGTACGGCGTCGATTACCGGTGCATGTGTGGCGCTGGCTGATGCCCTGAATAAGCTGGTTGCAGCCGGTAAGCTGAAAACGAATCCGATGAAAGGGATGGTCGCGGCTGTTTCCGTGGGTATCGTTAACGGTGAAGCGCTTTGCGATCTGGAATACGTCGAAGATTCCGCTGCCGAGACTGACATGAACGTGGTGATGACTGAAGACGGTCGCATCATTGAGGTGCAGGGCACGGCAGAAGGTGAGCCGTTCACCCATGAAGAACTTCTTACCTTGCTGGCGTTGGCCCGAGGGGGAATTGAATCTATCGTAACGACGCAGAAGGCGGCGTTAGAAAATTGATTTTAAAGGCGACTGATGAGTCGCCTTTTTTTTGTTCGTACAAAAGCAAAAGTCGGAGGAGTAAGCCCATGAAATCCTGGCAGCGTGAGTTTATTGAGTTTGCGCTTAACAAGCAGGTCCTGAAATTTGGCGAGTTTACGCTGAAATCCGGGCGTAAGAGCCCCTATTTCTTCAACGCCGGACTGTTTAATACCGGGCGCGATCTGGCATTGTTAGGCCGTTTCTATGCCGAAGCGCTGGTGGACTCCGGCATTGATTTTGACCTGCTGTTTGGCCCGGCCTATAAAGGCATTCCGATTGCCACTACCACTGCGGTTGCGCTGGCGGAACACCACGACCGCGACGTACCGTACTGCTTTAACCGTAAAGAGGCTAAAACCCACGGTGAAGGCGGTAATCTGGTAGGCAGCGCGCTGCAGGGTCGCGTTATGCTGGTGGACGATGTGATCACCGCCGGTACCGCTATTCGCGAATCGATGGAGATTATTCAGGCCAACGGCGCTACGCTTGCTGGCGTGCTGATCTCTTTGGATCGTCAGGAACGCGGGCGTGGCGAAATCTCTGCTATCCAGGAAGTTGAGCGCGATTACGGCTGTAAAGTGACCTCAATCATCACCCTGAAAGACCTGATTGCGTATCTGGAAGAGAAGCCTGAGATGGCGGATCATCTGGCTGCGGTACGTGGGTATCGCGAAGCTTTCGGCGTGTAATATCAAGCCCGGTGGCGTTCTGCTTACCGGGCCTGAAGATTATTGCAGCTGTGCCGCCACTAACGGCCAACGGGCGTCAAAATCGTCCGTTGGACGGTATTTAAACTCGCTGCGTACAAAGCGGGAGAGCATGCCTTCGCAAAACGACAGGATCTGACTTGCCAGCAGCGTTTCATCGGTGCTGTAACCTTCACCCTCACGCATTTTTTTCTCGCGCAGTACCTGGCGCAGTTGTGCTTCAATACGCTCGAAGAGCTGGTTAATACGGCCCTGCAATCGGTCCTGCTCGAACATCAGCGCATGGCCAGTCAGGATACGGGTTAAGCCCGGATTGCGCTCACCAAAGCCCAGAATGAGCTGCACAATCAGACGCAAACGCGCAGTCGTGTCTTTTTCGTCTTTCAGAATCAGGTTGATGCGAGTGATCAGACTGTCTTCGATAAATTCGATCAGACTGTCAAACATCCGGGTTTTGCTCGGAAAATGACGATACAACGCCGCTTCAGACACGCCCACGGAGGCGGCCAGTTTTGCGGTGGTGATGCGTTGACTACCATCGCTGGATTCAAGCATCAGCGCCAGAGATTGAAGTATTTCTTCGCGACGGTTCCTTTTCGCGGTTTGTTTTTCTGCCATGTTACAAAATACCCCTGAAAATAAGCACTTGCCAGGCTGGCATCCACACAGCGACCGCAAACTGACGTTTGCGGTTTGTTATTGCATTATGGCGCTGTGGGATACGTGTCGGTCGGGCGGTTATTTGCGCCCGGAATGGCCGAAGCCGCCTTCGCCACGGTCGGTGGCGTCAAAGTCTTCCACCAGGTTAAATTCTGCCTGAACCACCGGTACAAAGACCATCTGTGCGATACGCTCGCCCGGTTCAATGGTGAAGCTGTCCTGACCACGGTTCCAGACGGAAACCATCAGTTGACCCTGGTAGTCAGAGTCGATCAGGCCGACCAGGTTACCCAGTACCACTCCATGCTTATGACCCAGACCAGAACGCGGCAGGATCACCGCTGCCAGCGACGGGTCAGCAATGTGGATTGCCAGGCCGGTTGGGATCAGGGTGGTTGCACCCGGAGCCAGCTCTACGGCGTCATCGAGACAGGCGCGCAGGTCAAGACCGGCAGAGCCGGAGGTGGCATAGGTTGGCAGCGCAAATTGCTTACCAACACGCGGGTCCAGAATCTTAACGTCGATTTTTTTCATCATAACGGGTAACGATCTCGTCCAGTAATTGTTGGCCCAGGAGTTCCTTGCGCTCAAGCGGTAAGACTTTATCTCCATCCTGCCAGAAAAGGTGCAGTGCGTTGCTGTCGCTGTTAAATCCTTGCGTGGCCAGCGATACGTCGTTCGCGCAAATCAAATCGAGGTTTTTGCGGGTACGTTTTTGCCGGGCATATTCTTCCACATTATTTGTTTCTGCGGCAAACCCAACAACGTAAGGACGATGGCTTTTCAGTGCGGCGACACCCGCAACAATGTCCGGATTTTTCACCATTTTTAGTGTTAATTCATCGCCTTGCTTTTTAATTTTTGACCCGGAAATGGTTTCGGCACGGTAATCTGCAACAGCCGCGCAGCCGATAAAAATCTGCTGGTTCTGCGCATGCGCCTGTACGGCGGCGTCCATCTCCAGGGCGGTGGTGACATCAATACGCTGCACAAATGGCGGTGTCGGTAACGAGACCGGGCCGCTCACCAGCGTGACCTTTGCACCGCGTTTTGCCGCCGCGGCAGCAATCGCAAAGCCCATTTTACCGGAGCTATGGTTGGTAATGTAACGCACCGGGTCCAGCGGCTCGCGCGTTGGGCCCGCGGTAATCATGATGTTGAGATGTTGCAGATCGTTGACAGGTGAAAAATGGCCGGCGGCCAGCTCAACGATGGTCAGCGGGTCAAGCATACGACCAGGACCCACATCACCACACGCCTGGCTACCGCTTTCCGGCCCCCAGATGAGCAGGCCGCGTGAGGCCAGCGTCGTCAGATTATGTTGGGTGGCGGCGTTGCGGTACATCTGCTGGTTCATCGCGGGGACGACGGCAACAGGTGCGGGCGTGGCCAGGCAAATGGTCGAGACCAGATCGTTTGCCATGCCGGCTGCTACGCGGGCAATTAAATCTGCTGTGGCGGGGGCAAGGATAACCAGGTCTGCCCATTTTCCCAGCTCAATATGGCCCATCGCGGCTTCGGCGGCCGGATCAAGGAGGCTGTCAGAGACGGGGTACCCTGAAACGGCCTGCAGGCTCAGAGGCGTGATAAAGGCTTTGCCACCTTCCGTTATCGCGACCCGCACATCCGCCCCGCGCTCGCGCAAACGACGCACCAGCTCTGGCGCTTTATAGGCAGCGATACCGCCGCTCACGCCAAGAACGATTTTTTTACCGGCCAGGCTCATCATGATTCTTTCCTGTTGGGTTTCACCAGAGAGCGGGCATTTTATCACAATCCCAAAAAGGGGGTGATTTTGTCCTTCGGTCAGTTTGCGAGGCGTTACGCAGGAATGAAAAGTGGGCGTCGAGCGCCGGGGGTGGCTGTGGCAGCATGATGGCAAACCGAAGGAGACAGGCATGGAAGAGACTGAACTGCTGCTACCGCGTGAAAAAATGCTGCGCTATGGCGTCACGTTGTTAAAGGACGACGAGTTGCTGGCACTCTTTTTACGCACCGGAACGCCCGGCAAAACGGTATTTACGCTGGCAAAAGAGCTTATCGACCATTTTGGTTCGCTGTATGGCTTATTGACGGCGGATCTGACGGAATTCAGGCACGTCGAAGGAATTGGCGTGGCGAAGTTCGCCCAACTGAGGGGGATTGCTGAACTGGCCCGCCGTTTTTTACGACGTCCGTATGGAAGAGGAAGATCCCATACTCACCCCGGATATGACACGCGTATTTCTCCAGAGCCAGTTATCAGATTTGGAGCGCGAGATCTTTATGGTGATCTTTCTTGATAACAGGAACCGGGTACTAAAACATAGCCGTCTTTTTTCCGGAACACTGAGCCACGTTGAGGTTCATCCACGAGAAATTGTGCGGGAAGCGATAAAAGTGAATGCAGCCGGCGTGATACTCGCGCATAATCACCCCTCTGGCTGTGCAGAACCAAGCAGAGCTGACAAAGAGATGACCGAACGCATTATCAAATGCTGTCAATTCATGGACATTCGTGTGCTCGACCATCTGATAATTGGTCGCGGCGAGTACATTTCTTTTGCAGAACATGGCTGGATTTAGGCTATTTCTCGCGATCCATCGGGATCTTTGTCTGTTCGGGACTTGAGCACACCGCCGAGTCAGCGTATACTACGCCACCTTTGAGAATCTCGGGTTTGGCATTTGGGCCTGGCAATCGAGAGTTCCATAGAACTATGCGATGACCGGGCTGTAAAGCCTGACGAGGCGCCGATACCCCATACGAAGCTCGAGCTAATTTGATTTTTGGAGAATAGACATGTCCCGAGTCTGCCAAGTTACTGGCAAGCGTCCGGTGACCGGTAACAACCGTTCCCACGCACTGAACGCGACTAAACGCCGTTTCCTGCCGAACCTGCACTCTCACCGTTTCTGGGTTGAGAGCGAGAAGCGTTTTGTCACCCTGCGCGTATCTGCTAAAGGTATGCGTGTAATCGATAAGAAAGGCATTGATACAGTTCTGTCCGAACTGCGTGCCCGTGGCGAAAAGTACTAAGTACTTAAAGAGGAAATAAATCATGGCTAAAGGTATTCGCGAGAAAATCAAGCTGGTTTCTTCTGCTGGTACAGGTCACTTCTACACCACCACGAAGAACAAACGTACTAAGCCGGAAAAACTGGAACTGAAAAAATTCGATCCAGTTGTACGCCAGCACGTACTGTACAAAGAAGCTAAAATCAAATAATTTTAGCCTCCTTGTATTGAAAAACCCCGCAACTGCGGGGTTTTTTGCATTCTGCATCTTACTCCGGAGGAACCATGCCTGAATTACCTGAGGTAGAGACCAGCCGCCGCGGTATTGAGCCGCATCTGGTCGGCGCGACTATTCTTCATGCTATCGTTCGCAACGGTCGCCTGCGTTGGCCGGTGTCCGATGAAATCCATGCGTTAAGCGATAAACCGATTCTCAGCGTCCAGCGTCGCGCCAAATATCTGCTGCTGGAGCTGCCCGACGGCTGGATTATCATCCATCTCGGTATGTCTGGTAGTCTGCGCATCCTTACCGAAGAACTGCCCGCGGAAAAGCATGACCATGTCGATCTGGTGATGAGCAACGGTAAAGTGCTGCGTTACACCGACCCACGACGCTTTGGCGCATGGCTGTGGACCAAAGAGCTTGAAGGACACAGCGTTCTGGCGCATCTGGGGCCAGAGCCGCTTGCTGAGGCGTTTAACGCGGAATACCTGAAAACGAAGTGTGCAAAGAAGAAAACCCCGATCAAAACGTGGCTGATGGACAATAAGCTGGTGGTGGGAGTAGGGAATATTTATGCCAGCGAATCGCTGTTTGCCGCCGGGATCCATCCCGATCGGCTGGCCTCGTCGCTGTCATCCCA
Organism: Enterobacter sp. SORGH_AS_0287; assembly: GCF_031453695.1. Lineage (NCBI taxonomy): Bacteria > Pseudomonadati > Pseudomonadota > Gammaproteobacteria > Enterobacterales > Enterobacteriaceae > Enterobacter > Enterobacter sp. SORGH_AS_0287. The sequence continues at coordinate 3,448,152 of NZ_JAVIZW010000001.1, read as the reverse complement.
GGAGTGTGAACTGCTGGTCCGGGTGATTAAAGCGGTGCTGTTGCGTTCTATTGAGCAAGGGGGGACCACCCTGAAGGACTTCCTGCAGAGCGACGGTAAACCCGGCTATTTTGCTCAGGAGCTGCAGGTATATGGCCGTAAGGGTGAGCCGTGCAGAGTCTGTGGGACACCGATTATTGCAACGAAGCACGCTCAGCGCGCCACGTTCTATTGCCGTCAGTGCCAGAAATAGGGCTACTTTAATTTTTCCATCAACGCCTGATGGACGTTAGCCGGCAGGAAATGGGTCACGTCACCGTGATGACGCGCCACCTCTTTGACCAGCGAGGAAGAGATAAACGACCACTCTTTTGAGGGCATCAGGAACACGCTCTCCAGCTCTGGCATCAGGTGGCGGTTCATGTGCGCCAGCTGCATTTCGTATTCGAAGTCAGCCACCGCGCGTAACCCACGGATCAAAATGTTAGCCTGCCGGGCACGGGCGAAGTTGGCCATCAGATCGCTGAATCCCACCACCTCGACGTTTGGCAGAGGTGAGATAGCGTCAGTGGCAAGTGCAACGCGCTCATTGAGATCGAACATGGGTTTCTTACTGGGGCTGGCGGCGATCGCCAGAATCACCTTATCAAACATGCATGCCGCACGGGTGATGATGTCAAGATGACCGTTGGTGATGGGATCAAAGGTACCCGGATAAATCGCTTTTGTGCTCATGGCTCACGTTTTCTCTGAGTAGCCGCGGCAGAGCGCCCACAGCTCGGTGTATTTGTTGAAAGTATACTGGGCATTCACCACCGCCAGTAACCACCCCTGTTTACCGTCCAGCACGCCGCCTCGCAGCAGCAGTGTTTTCAGAAATGCCCCCAGCGTGTGGGTGAAAATTCCGGTCAGCGTGGCCTTCTTGCCGCGCAGGTGGCGCTCCTGTGCCCATGCGGTGGCATAGTTAAGCTGTTTGCGCTGGAAGCTGGCGAAATCCCGGCAGGTCAGATGCAGCAGATCGCCCGTCAGAGGAATGACGGGGGCACTGTCGCATGCCAGGGATTCATGGACCAGATTATCGTTGTACTGATATCGCTCACGCTCGTAGAGGCGCATTACGCGGTCTGGATACCAGCCGCTGTGGCGCATAAAACGGCCAAGGAAATAGTTGCGACGTGCAATGCTGTATACCGCGCCAGGCTGAGGTGCTGTCAGCACCGCCTGAATGGCCTGGCGGAGCTCAGGTGTGATGCGCTCGTCAGTGTCCAGCATCAGCACGTAATTGCCAGTAGCATAGCGCTGCGCGCGCTGTCGCTGGATGCCGTAGCCTTGCCAGTCGGTATCGATAAAGACCTTTGCACCCGCGGCACGGGCGACATCCACCGTGTTGTCCTCGCTGCCGGAGTCGAGAAGGACAATTTCGTCAGCCCAGGCGACGGAGGCCAGGCAGTCCGGAAGCAGGTCGGCGGCGTTTTTGGCGATCATCACGACCGACAGACGCGTTGACATTAGTGGCTCCGCTGAGGCAGATAAGGTTGCAGAAGTTGCAGCAGACGAGTGAGTGCGCCCTGGTTCTGATGCAGCACTTCGACAGCATGGCGACCATACCAGAGGCGGTAGTCTTCGTCGGTCAGAAGGGTTGAGACCTCTTTGACCACCGAGTCCGCGTCGGTCACGGTAATTAACCCGTCGGCTTGCTGCAATTTAGCGCAGATATCTTTGAAGTTAAACGTGTGTGGACCCATCAGCACCGGAATGGCGTGTGCGGCCGGCTCAAGCGGATTATGGCCGCCGCGCTCCACAAGGCTGCCGCCGACAAAAGCCAGATCGGCAATGCCGTAAAGCAGCATCAGCTCGCCCATTGTATCGCCAATCACCACCTGAGTGCTGCCGGAGGGGATCTCACCGCTGCTGCGCAGGGTAAAGCTGAAGCCGCCTTTCTGCACCATCTCACGCGCATCTTTAAAACGTTCGGGGTGACGGGGGACCAGAATCAGCAGCAAATCGGGGAATTTTTCCAGCAGCTTACGATGGGCCTGCAGGATAATGGCTTCTTCGCCGTCATGGGTGCTGGTTGCAATCCATACCTGGCGGCGCGGTGCCCACTGGCGACGTAGCGTAATCGCACGGGCGGCGAGTTCAGGCGTGACGGAGATATCGAACTTCAGGCTACCCGTCACCGCAAGCTGGTTGCGTTTCAGGCCCAGAGCGAGAAAGCGCGCCGCGTCTTCTTCGTTCTGCGCGGCAATCAGCGTAATTCGGCTGAGCAGGCGGCGCATAAATTTACCTAACTTGCCGTAACCTTTCGCCGAGCGCTCTGAAAGGCGCGCGTTGGCAATCACCAGCGGAATTTTACGGGCATGCAGGGCGGAAATCATATTTGGCCACAGCTCGGTTTCCATGACGATCACCAGTTTCGGGCGAACGGTATTCAGGAAGCGGTTCATGGCGCAAGGCAGGTCATAAGGCAAATAGACGTGTTGAACGTCTTTACCGAACGCCGATAATGCGCGTTCAGATCCCGTCGGCGTCATGGTCGTGACCGTGATCGGCAGTGACGGATAGCGGTGACGAAGGGCGCGAACCAGCGGGATCGCCGCCAGCGTTTCGCCCACAGAAACGGAATGCAGCAAAATACCGTCCGGCACGACTTTATTGCGGCAGTAACCATAGCGTTCAGCCCAGCGTTTACGATACGCAGGCGCTTTACGGCTACGAAGCAACAGTCGCAGCCACACCAGTGGCTGGATGATGTAGAGCAGGGCGGTATACAACAATTCCAAGCGATTATCCGTTTTTTAGTTTCGGCGGGGAAATTCTAAGCATTTAAGCCGGGTAAAGCTATCTCTTATGCCAGATACCGTTTTAAACGGAAGTAGCGTCGGCCCAGGCGCCAGCGCAAACGGGGGCTTTTGGCACTTTTCCAGATAAGCCTCCAGATACCCGTGTCGAAGAACTCTTTTATTATCATCGACTTCTTCTGCACATCCTTCATATTGTCGAAGGTATGAATGATCCCAAGCCCCTCTTTGGCGATTTGCCAGTGGCAGGCGGGGATATCTTTCACTTTTTCCGGGTAACGCTGGTTGATGGCATCCAGCATCTGCAGAATTTTCATGTAATGGCGCGCCGAGCGAATCAGCGTGTCATCATTGTCCGGCATATGGGAAACCGATGCGGAGTGAATGTAATAGTCGTAAAAACGTTCACTGGTGTACTGCACGCGGTCAGCTGCGAGCAAGACTTCGGTAGTCCACGGGATATCCTGATGGCGCAGGCCGGGCTCAAAACGAAAACCGTTCTGACGAATAAAGTCGTGGCGATAGATATTCAGCCAGGTCACATGCAGAAACTTGCGTGAGTCGAGCGCTTTTTTTAACCAGGCCGCACCGGTCATGACGCCTGTTGAGGCCAGCTTGTCTTCCGGGAAAATCGGCCGTGAAGGCTTCTTATTGTTTTCCCAGACGTAGTTTCCGTTGCAGGTGGCGACATCCAGATTCTGCGTGACGGCCATATCAAGCAAGCGCTGATACATGCCGGGCTTAAAGACATCATCAATATCCGGGAAAGAGAGATATTGACCGGTAGCGACGGCCAGACCGGTATTGCGCGCAATGGATACACCCTGATTTTCCTGTTCGATAACCTGCATTTGCGGCAGTTTTTCACGCCAGGTTTCGACTATCTGCATCGAACTGTCCGTGGAGCCATCATTGACGATGATGACTTCCATACTGTCGATCTGTTGATTCGCAAGGCAGGTAAAGAACTGATCCAGGAAAGCTTCGCCGTTATAAACGGCAACCACCACGCTTAATAATGGCGCTGAATTTTGCATAAGAAACCTGATTATTATTGATTGTCTACCAACGCAACATATTGCTGGCAAATAGCATTTATCCCGAACGACGCGATCGTTGCGCTATCAACGACAGGCGGGGAGGCATAGAGATCGGCCAGTGTTTTCGCCAGTGATTCGTCATTCATCTCCGACAGCCCGCGCGCCAGCGTACCCGTGAGGATTTCAGCGGGCCCGCCAGGACAGTTCGTACTGACAGGCGGCGTCTGGCAGATGATGGATTCTACCAGTACGTTACCAAAACCTTCACAGTCAGAACTTAACACTAAAAGCCGTGCGCCTTTAATCCACGGATAAGGGTTGGACTCGAAGGGGCGGAAAATAACCTTGTCTTCGATCCCGAGTTCTTTCGCTAACTGTTTAAGCTGTTGAATTTTGGTGTCAGAACCGTTGCCCATCATCACCAGCGATGCGTCTATTTTGCTCTGTGCATAGGCACGCAGAAGGCGGTCGTGGCGTTTATGTTCATGAAAACGACCCACGTGAATAATGTAATCCTGCCCCTGCATCTCAAAAGGCGCATCCGCCAGACGCTGGATTTCAGGAATATCAAAGGGATTATGGATAACCGCTTTGCGACGAAGGTCGATGGACAGCGTCTCTGAGAGATCTTTCAGCACGGCGGCGGAGACGGCGACAACGTTTCGGTTTTCGTAGGTATGACGAATTTTGTAATGCTTAAACCAGCGTGAAAGGCCGTGGCGATGACGCAGGTAGGAGAATGAGAACATGCCATGCACGCAGAACCAGACCTTATCGCGATCCAGCACACGACTGTGCGCCACGATACGATCGGTTTTATGCAGGTGCGAGAATATGACGTCGAACTTCCTGCTGCGCTCAGCCTGCTCAATGGCATCGTCCAGCAGTTGCGCCCGGCGCGGGATCTCGGTGAGCTTTCTCCAGGGTTTTTTACACGTATCCTGAATGACCTGATAATCAATGCCTGCCGGGATGGCGTAGTCGCACACCTTTCGCAGGGAGAAAAGGGAGACCTGATGCCCCATTTCTATCAATCCGCTGGAGAGGGTGAGAACCGTTTTTTCGGCTCCTCCACCGGGCAAACCATCAATAATCATTAGGATGCGCATTTTTAATCCAGTAATTTTTGATAAAGCGAAATAAGCTGACTTGATAATTTTTCTGGGGTCGCTTCTTTTACGCGCTCACGCGCTGCCCGCCCCATATCGTTATTCTTATCCAAAGATGGAAGGGTCATGACTGCCTCCTTCAATCTGCTGATATCAAGTGCATCACAGTAAAAGCCATTCTGACCTTGCTCAATAAACTCTGCACCACCGCAACTCACTGAAGTAATGACGGGCAAACCGCAGGCCATCGCTTCAAGAATGACGTTTGGAAAAGGATCATACAGCGTTGGCAGCAGTAATCCATCGGATACCTGGTAAAATGGTAGTGTCTCTTTTTGCATCCCCAGGAAGCGAATTTGCCCCTCACAGCCCAATGAACGGGCGAGGTCACGGTAACGACTTTCTGCTTTATCCTGTCCAACCACAATCAGCCACGCGGGTGTGCCCGCAATAGCGCGGATAGCGCTGGCCAGCCCCTTACGTTCAAAACCTGACCCGACGAAACACAACACCACGGCATCGACAGGCAATCCGAGTTGCTGACGCAGTGCAGCGCGCTGTCCTTCGGTTGCTGGAACGAAGCGGCTGGAATCAATTGAATTATAAATCACATGTATCTTTTTTGCGTCAATATCAAAGTCTTCGATGATTTCGCGTTTGATCATCTCCGCGTTGCAGATAACGGCTTTCAATTCAGGAGCCTGATACATTTCACGTTCGGCGTGCATGACGTAGCGATGGTAGCGATCGTGCATCAGAAGTTGTGCACGCCAGGCAGGCAGAATGCGCGCACGCTGCAGCAGCCAACGCCGGTGCACGCCATCCCCTGCGCGGTAAATATCGCAGCCAGGAATACGCTCGTGGCTCTGCACAATGTCAAACTGCTGCTGTTCCCACAGCGCACGCGCGGCATGTGCAAACCCGCGTTCGCGACTGATTCGGCCCCATTTACGTGGGTCGCAAATATGGATATGCCAGTCGTCCTGCTTCTCCCCCTGCCACTCACGCGTGATGACGTTGAGCTCCAGGTTTTGGTTGCTCAGTGCGGTAAGTGCCCGGGAAACGAAGCGTTCCGCCCCGCCATCAGGGCGGTATTTTTGGCGAACAATCGCCAGACGATGGTGTTTCATTACAGGTATCTCCTGGCGGCGGAGACCACGACATCAACGGGAATGGCGTCGAGATAGCGTTCAGTTGTTTTGGTATCAATGGCGTCCGGGTCGGGAAGTGGGCCAAAATCGCCAGCCCAGATGACTTCACCGTTGACCTGCCATGGCGACCAGAACACCCGTTTTGACGGGCCGAAGAGAGCAATGCACGGCGTCTGAAGCGCGGCGGCCATGTGCATCGGAACGGAATCGACGCCAATAAAGAGGCGCGCATGATCGATAAGTGATGCCAGCTGGCGCAACGTGAGTTGACCGGCCAGTGAGACTACGCCCGTTTTTGGCGCCGCGGCGAGAATGCGGTCTATCATTGCCAGCTCTTTTTTATCCGGGCCTGCGGTGAGAACCACAGTGTGGCCATCCTGCTGGAGTGCCGAGATGGTTTGCGCCATCTTGCCTTCGTCCCAGCATTTAAAGAACCAGCGTGACGTTGGCTGGATCACCACGTAGTTATCAGCCACACCCTGTTGCGTCAGTAGCTGGCGCGCACGATCCCAGTCCTCTGCGCGGTAGGCCATAGTGACGTCTGGCTGAGCCGGGACGGGCAACGGTGAAAGAATAGAAAGATTTTGTTCAACGGTATGGAGAGACGGGTGATTGGCGACGGAAACCAAATCGGTATGGCAAAAACGCCAGAACGCGTTTTTTCGCTTGTTAAACGCGAACCCGAGGCGTACTGGCGCGCCGGTGAAACGGGTGACAATGGCGCTGCGCCACTGATCGGCAAGGTTAATCACCAGATGATAACGCTGCGCTCTTAAGGCACAGAGTAACTGCCACTCTTTTTGCAGATGTTTCAGGGTGCCGAGCTGCTTCCATTTACGATCTATACCGTAGATGGTGCCGATCGCCGGATGCGCGGCGAGCATATCGCGTGTCTCTTCATAAAGAAGAACATCGATTTGCGCCGTTGGCCATTTTTGACGTAACGAATTAATGACCGGAGTTGTGAGTAACATGTCGCCATGATGTCGAAGTTTGATAAGTAAAATACGTAAATCAGGCGTGTCGAGTAGGTTAATCATCATCATCTTATCAGCGGTATACTGTCAGCAATTCTAATAGACCTGATGGCGACTTGCACTCTTTCTCCATAATGTCAGGAATTTCCCTGGAAGGGTTTACTCCTCCTTCGCAGAGTGCGTAACATAGCCCTCACTCTTACGTCTTACGGACTCATTATGAAAAAACCAGCGTTTATCATCACCATTGATACAGAAGGCGATAATCTCTGGCAAAACCACCGTGTTATCAAAACGGAAAACGCACGTTACCTGGCGCGATTTCAGGGGCTATGCGAGCGTTTTGGTTTTAAGCCGGTCTGGCTGACCAACTATGAGATGGCGATCGAACCGGTTTTCATTGAGTTCGCAAAAGATGTGATTGCCCGCGGCCAGGGCGAGGTTGGCATGCATCTTCATGCGTGGAACAGCCCACCTGAACATGACCTCACCGGTGATGACTGGCGCTGGCAACCTTATCTGATTGAGTTTTCAGATGAAATTATGCGCGAGAAAGTGCTTTTTATGACGCACTTACTGGAAGAGACCTTCCAGACCAAAATGCTGAGCCACCGTGCCGGGCGTTGGGCGTTTGATCGTCGCTACGCAAACTTGCTGATAGAGCTGGGTTATCAGGTTGACTGTTCCGTCACCCCACGGGTGAACTGGCGAAATGCCAAAGGGGCGCCGCAGGGTCACGGAGGAACGAATTATCAGCATTTCCCTGACCATGCCTACTTTATCGATACAGAGGATATTTCCCGCCCGGGAAATAGCCCTCTGCTCGAAGTGCCGATGAGTATTCAGTATAAACACCCGGCCTGGCTGAACACCGTTAAACAGGGCTACGATCGGCTGCGTGGGAAATACCGTTCCCCGTCAGTTAACTGGCTGCGTCCGTCAGGTGGAAACGCGTCTGAGATGATTAAGGTCGCACAACAGTGCTTGTCGCAGGGCAATGATTATGTGGAGTTTATGCTCCATTCTTCAGAATTTATGCCCGGCGGAAGTCCTACGTTCAAAGATGATGCGGCCATTGAAGGGTTGTACCAGGATTTGGAACAGTTGTTTACATGGCTGTCGGACAAGACGGTGGGGATGACGCTGGCGGAGTTTTATCAACACCAGAAATAATAATGCCCGCCAGGCGGGCATTATTTATCATCGTTGTTTTGTCTGAGAGAAAGGTGTACTCAGAGCAAACAGGATCATAAAGAATATCAATGCCTCTGAACTCAATAATATGACGTCTGTCAGGCCATAGAGCAATAATAGAAGCATGGCAGTCAATAGCAGACCATTTTTGTTTCTGATGGCGTAGCCAATCATCGACACGAAGAAAAAGAGCAGTATTGCCAGGCCAGGTATTCCTTGTAATGAATACTTTTCAATGAATTCATTGTGTAGATGCACTTTGATGTAAACGAGAGCCGTTGCGAGATGCGGATGCCCATTTTGAATATATTTTTTTGTCCATGTTTCTCTCTCTTCGACTGACTGACCTAACGGATGCGCCAGACCATTTTGAATACCGATAGTCCACATGGAAAAACGTGCGCCGAGAGAAGTGCGATCGTAACCTTTCTGATATTTATCGACTTCGATTTGCGTTTGCATAATCTTAGGTGAAATCAAAGGCTTGTAGCTTACGACTACAATACCCGCCACAATACATAAAAAGATCAGAGTCGATTTCAGATGAATTCTTCTGAAATGATAAAGCGTCATGACGATAGCAAGAAGTAAATAGAGCCCCATTGCAGCACGCGTTCCGGTTAAAAGAATAACAAAGAACGATACCAAAATGGTAAAACCGGCCAGAACATAGAGCTTTACATTTTTCTGAAGATAAAGGCTGTACACAAAGGCAAGTGACAGCACGGAGTAAACATAGGCAGAGACCGTGGCTCGATTGATTGCCATTTCAACACGAGCCATACCTTGCGATGCCTGCCACAATCCATAACCGGTTGCGAGAGCAAATCCTGTCGCAGTCGCTAAAAGAAAATATTTTTTAAAGTTTTCTTTGTCGATATAATCTTTAAAACGGTCAATATAGAAAACGAGAATACTCGCCAAAAGTAATTTTTTACTTGCACCGAGATAATCGCTGTACATGTTTAAGCCTTCGCTATGGTACTCGTAGACCATATACCAGACAAAATTCAGTAATCCAATAAGAAGTATGGGTAGTGCTATTGAGAATGGTTTTAGCGTAATTTTTTTATATTCAAACGCTAAACCGAGAATAGCGATATAAATTGCGATATAGAAAAACTCACGTTGCTTCCCTGAATTGACTAATGCAAGCATCAAAGAGATGAAGCTCAGAAAAAGTGTCAGTTGATAAAGTCGAAGTTTTATTTTTTCCATAATGCCTCAATAACCCTTTTCTTATAACTAAACCGAATATGAGTGTCCATAAAGAACGAAAGCGAATAAAGCTGGCTCACCCGATCTTTTACTAAATGTAAGTGTGGTGTCGAGAGATACTTTTTATGGTTACTGTATATATCAAACCAGTGACAATTGATGAGATGTTTAAAACTGCGCGGGAAGGTTTCTTCCATGCGAAGCGTGCAATCAACAAGTGAAGAGACTTTGCTGGCGTCAAGTTCGCTGGATAAGCTTCCATGACGTTTGATGTAATAATAATGCCCCTGACGCTGATAAAATATTTTTTGCGCTTGCATAATCATTCCGGGGAACACAGCGAAATCTTCGTAACAGACCATCGAAGGTATAGGGTTAGCTTTATACAGGTTTTTGTGAATAAATTGGCCGATCAGATGTGCCTGAAAGTCTTTATGTCGCAAAAAACGGGAGATCGCGTCTTGTTGCGAGATTGCCACAGGGTCGAAACCCTGCCAGGTTGAGGTGATCTTTTTGATATCACGAATTTCACGTAAGCGCGTCAGTAGCATATCTGGACGCTGTGCTTGCAGAAAATCCACGGCATCCTGAATGCTGCCCGGTTTTAGCCGGTCATCGCTGTCCAGCATCGTAATATAGTCCCCTGATGCCAGCGTAACAGCACTGTTTCGGACCCGACCCACGTTACGGTAATCCACACATCGCGTTGTTGCATGAGGTAATTTTGGTAACCACGCTTCAATAATATCCTGTGTGCCATCATCTGAGCTGTCATTAAAGATGATGATCTCAACAGCATCGCCTGCACTGCCAATCGCATTCTGCAGGCTTTCTAAAGTGGCATGAAGGGTATCTTCGGCATTATGCGCGGCAATAATGATGCTTAGAAAAGCCATAAAAATTAGTTTCCCTGGGCATCAGTGAGAGATGTGATTGTGTTAGCTTTTGGTAATTCGCGAATAAAATCTTTAAGCTCACGTAGTGATTCGTCTGTCACAGCGAAAAGTTCTTCCCGATCTTGGGAGAAATAGTAGCGTGTTTCAAATACATACGAACAAATATGCGCATCATTCCCAATCAGCAATACTTTGCCAAGCGGACGTTGTTCATAATGGCAGCAAGGGCCAAACAGCAACACCACCGGGACGCCCACCGCATCGGCAATGTAGATATTCCCTGAATCTGACGCAATATAACAATCCATTTTGGATATCGCCCACGGCAGTTCTTCGAGCGATATTTTGCCAATGAGGTTGATAAAATTGGGAATTTCACCGTAAGCGCGGGTGATGTCATCCATCCACGGCTGTTCGTTTGGTGCGCCAAAAACATAAAACTCGCAGGGCAGGTCGGCAAGATGATCGACAATACGTTTCCAGATTGCCGGGGGAACCGTCTTTGCTTTGTTACCGGCAGAAATGCTGATACCAATTCGGATAACCCCGGGTTTATCGAGAATTTGCGGGTAAACCGCAGGCTTGAACAGGGGCTTTGTGGCGTGCTTGGGTGAGTCCTGCCAGGTGAGCGCGCGATCGGCGAGCTTGAGATAGTTAGTGACGGACAGCGTCTTTTTGCCATGCTCAACGGTACCATCAGCCGTGGCATAAAAAATTCCGTGATACCACCTGCGTGTATAAGTGCTTAAAAATTGTTTGTTTTTTGCATTACAGGCTGAGGCGAAAAAGAGATTCACACTGTTGGGCTGCAGCAGATAGACATTGTCGTAGCGATTCATGATCCGGCAGGCGAAGCAGAGCTTACGCCACAGGTTGCGCTTTTGCTGCTCCACAAAAAAGATCTCTTCGATACTGTCGTCATGCTGAGCCAATGCGTTAACGCTGCGGCTGATCAGCACATCGCTTTTTTGCAGATACGCCAGTAGAGGCGTTGCATTGATAAAGTCACCGATTTTGGCTGTCTGAATGACAAGGTTTCTGCCCGTGTCTTTGCGAAACAGCTTCCGGATGAGTTTCACCGGAAAAAGTAAAATCAGCAGAAATACATAACTCATGGGTTAAATATCCCTGTTAGAAAGCCGATGGCTGCCCTGTAAAAACGAAAAAATCGCATCTGCGGTAATGTCTCTCATCTGCTGCGTCGGACTGACCATTTGATGCTGGTTTTTACCGTACCCCCCGATCAGTCCCGGGTCGGTCGGACCGAAGAGGGTGATATTGGGGCGGTCCAGCGCTGCGGTTAAGTGGCTTAATCCGGTATCCACGGATACGACGGCGTTGGCGCCTGCCAGTTGCGCGGCAACCTGAGCCAGCGTGAGTTTAGGTAACACTTCCACATTTGAAAAACCCGCGGCCAAACGCTCTGCGCGTTGCCTTTCGTGTTCTGCGCCCCACGGGAGTTTAATATGGATGCCGGTCGGTTGCATTAGCTCAATGAGTCTTCGCCAGTGTGATTCCGGCCAGTGCTTATCATCGCGCGTTGTGGCATGCAGAAAGACCAGATAGGGCGGTGTGTGCGTCTTCGCATCGCGCAAAAAATGCTGCGCAATAGCGTAATCACCCTGCGTGTCCGGTTTTGCATAGCCGAGGCTTTTCGCAAACAGCTCACGGGTGCGCTCCACGGCGTGCTGCTGTTTCGCGATATGGTGGCGGCGATTATAGAACAGGCTCGCCAGCGGCTCGCGGGCGGTTTGCCAGTCCATACCGTGCTTAACGCCGTGCGCCAGACGCGTGACCAGCGCGGCGCTTTTGACCAGACCCTGTGCGTCAATAATGGCATCGTAACGCTGCGCTTGCACCGCATCACGGAAGGCTTGACGTTCAGCCTTAATCGGTGCCGAGAACCACGCTTTACGCCAGCGGCGGATAGCAACCGGGATCACGCGGTCTACTGCTTCATGCCAGGTGGGGATCTGTACGAAGCCCTCCTCCACCACCCAGTCAAAACGAATGTCGGGAATGGCCTGCATGGCGTCGGTGAGCGACGGCAGAGTATGCAGCACATCGCCCATGGAAGAGGTTTTAACGATCAATACCCGCATCCGTTATCCTTCTTCACTCAACAGCAGCTCGTTGAGCTCTTCAAGGACACGCTCGGGCGTGATGTCGATCAGGCTCTGGTGATAGCCTTCAGCCGCATCGCCTTTTCGCACCTTGTGATAACCGCTGATCAGACGTATGACGCGCGCTTTATGAGAAAGCGGTGGCGTAAAGTCAGGGCTGCTGGGGCCATACAGAGCAACCAGCGGCCGGTTGAGCGCAGCGGCGACGTGCATCAGGCCAGAGTCGTTGGTGACGACGGCTTTACAGGCGGCAAGTAAAACTACCGCCTGTTCCAGCTGGGTTTCCCCTGCCAGATTACGGCACCATGCCTGCTGTTCTGTATTCAGCGAAGCCAGAATTTCGTTACCCGCCTCGTGGTCTTTCGCCGAGCCAAACAACACGACCTGATTACCTTCATCGATCAGCTGTTTTGCCAGCTCAGCGTAATGATAATGCGGCCAGCGTTTTGCCGGGCCGAACTCTGCTCCTGGGCAGAAACCGATCATGGGGCGTTCTGATGAAATTCCAAACGCGTTGCAGGTGTGGGATTTCTCACCGTCGTTGACCTGGAGCTGGGGCCAGAGCAGCGGTTGCGGCAGATCTTTTGCGCTGCGCATCACGCCTTTGTCATAGGCCAGCGCGACGTAGCGCTCGACCATAAGTGGCCAGGCGTCTTTATCAAGCACGCGCGCGTCGTTCAGCAGACCGTAGCGCATTTCTCCACGCCAGCCGGTGCGATGGGGGACGCCCGCAAAGAAGGGTACCAGGGCGGATTTAAAGGAGTTAGGCAAGACATAGGCGCGGTCATAGCGCTTTTCGCGCAGGCTATGGCCGAGCTTGCGACGTTCACCAATTTCCAGCGCGCCGTGGCCGAGCGGCATTGGGATCGCCTCGTTAACTTCCGGCATACGCGATAACAACGGACGGCACCAGGCAGGTGCCATCACGTCAATTATCGCCTGGGGATAACGCGCCTTGAGCGTGCGATAGAGACTTTGCGACATCATCATGTCGCCCACCCATGACGGGCCGATCACCAGAATTTTCATACTTACGCGTCGCGGTTCAGCCAGGCCATATATTCCGTTACGCCTTCGGCAACGGTCTTGAACGGTTTGTCGTAACCCGCCGCACGCAGGTTGGTCAAATCCGCCTGCGTGAAGGCCTGGTAACGACCTTTCAGTTTGTCCGGGAACGGAATGTATTCAATGCTGCCTTTTTTGTGGTACGCCAGGGTGGCGTCCGCCACGGCCTGGAAGGATTCCGCACGGCCTGTCCCCAGGTTAAAGATACCTGAGACGCCGTTTTCCCAGAACCACAGGTTCACTGCCGCCACGTCGCCTACGTAGACGAAATCACGCTTGAAGCCGTCACTGCCTTCAAACAGTTTCGGGCTTTCGCCATTGTTCAGCTGCGTGTTCAGGTGGAACGCGACGCTCGCCATGCTCCCTTTGTGGCCTTCGCGCGGTCCGTACACGTTGAAGTAACGGAAACCCACAATCTGGGAATTGGCTTCAGGCAGAACCTGACGCACGTATTCATCGAACAGAAATTTGGAGTAGCCATAGACGTTCAGCGGCTGCTCATATTCGCGGGATTCGATGAAGTCTGACGTACGGCCGCCGTAGGTTGCTGCAGAAGAGGCGTACAGGAACGGAATTTCACGCTCCAGGCAGTAATGCAGGATCTCTTTGGAGTACTGATAGTTATTGTCCATCATGTACTTGCCGTCCCACTCGGTGGTGGAAGAGCATGCGCCTTCGTGGAAGATGGCTTCGATCTCGCCGAACTCTTCACCTGCCATAATCTGGATAAGGAAGTCTTCTTTATCCATATAGTCAGCGATGTTCAGATCCACCAGGTTTACAAACTTGGTGCCGTCTTTCAGGTTGTCCACCACCAGAATGTCGGTGATGCCTTTGTCATTGAGGGCCTTAACAATGTTGCTGCCGATAAAGCCCGCGCCGCCGGTAACGATGATCATAACTGTAACCTTTGAAGTGTGGAGTCCGGGGACAATCCCGGACGCTAATGTTCTTATCATATCATTAGTATGGCTGCCCTTCAGCCATTCACCGACATAGCGCAAGGGTACACGTGATTTATGCTGCAAAAACGAGAAGAGATAATGTGTCATCTCGTCATGGCGGCCAGGGTTGGGTAATATGTGCCAAAATTTGCCGAGTCTGGAGAATTGCAATGCGTGGTGATTTTTACAAACAGTTAAACAGCGACCTCGACACCGCACGTGCGGAAGGGTTGTTCAAAGAAGAGCGTATTATCACGTCTGCTCAGCAGGCGGACATCACCGTTGCCGATGGCAGCCATGTGATCAACTTTTGTGCGAACAACTACTTAGGTCTTGCGAATCACCCTGAGCTGATTGCCGCGGCAAAACAAGGCATGGACACCCACGGTTTCGGTATGGCCTCCGTACGCTTTATCTGCGGTACGCAGGACAGCCATAAGCAGCTTGAGAAAAAGCTGGCGGACTTCCTGGGGATGGAAGATGCGATCCTGTACTCCTCGTGCTTCGACGCCAACGGTGGTCTGTTTGAGACGCTGCTCGGCGCAGAAGATGCCATTATTTCCGACGCCCTGAACCACGCTTCTATCATTGACGGTGTGCGCCTGTGTAAAGCGAAGCGCTTCCGCTACGCCAACAACGACATGGTTGAACTGGAAGCGCGCCTGAAAGAAGCGCGTGAAGCAGGCGCCCGCCATGTGCTGATTGCCACAGACGGCGTGTTCTCTATGGATGGCGTGATTGCCAACCTGAAGGGCGTGTGCGACCTGGCAGACAAATACGATGCGCTGGTGATGGTTGATGATTCACACGCCGTCGGTTTTGTTGGTGAGAACGGCCGTGGATCTCACGAATACTGTGACGTAATGGGTCGCGTGGACATTATCACCGGTACGCTGGGTAAAGCGCTCGGCGGCGCGTCAGGGGGTTATACTGCTGCGCGTAAAGAGGTGGTTGAGTGGCTGCGCCAGCGTTCCCGTCCGTACCTGTTCTCCAACTCGCTGGCGCCGGCGATCGTTGCCGCATCCATTAAAGTCCTGGAAATGGTGGAGTCTGGCGCTGAGCTGCGCGACCGTCTGTGGTCAAACGCCCGCCTGTTCCGTGAAAAAATGGGTGCCGCAGGGTTTACGCTCGCCGGTGCCGATCACGCCATTATTCCGGTGATGCTGGGCGATGCGGTTGTGGCGCAGAATTTTGCCCGCGAGCTGCAGAAAGAAGGAATTTACGTTACCGGGTTCTTCTTCCCGGTGGTACCAAAAGGCCAGGCGCGTATCCGCACCCAGATGTCTGCGGCGCATTCGCCTGAACAAATTGAACGTGCGGTGGAAGCCTTTACCCGCATCGGCAAACAGCTGGGCGTAATTGCCTGAGGACGTGTGATGAAAGCGTTATCCAAACTGAAAGCGGAAGAAGGGATTTGGATGACCGACGTGCCGGAGCCGGAAGTCGGTCATAACGATCTGCTGATCAAAATTCGTAAAACCGCCATTTGCGGCACTGACGTTCATATCTATAACTGGGACCAGTGGTCGCAGAAAACCATTCCGGTACCGATGGTCGTGGGCCACGAATATGTCGGCGAAGTGGTGGGCATGGGTCAGGAAGTAAAAGGCTTCAACATTGGCGACCGCGTCTCGGGTGAAGGTCATATTACCTGTGGTCACTGCCGTAACTGCCGTGGTGGACGCACGCACCTGTGCCGCAACACAATCGGCGTGGGCGTGAACCGTCCGGGCTGCTTCGCAGAATACCTGGTGATCCCGGCGTTTAACGCGTTCAAAATCCCGGACAACATTTCTGACGATCTGGCCTCTATCTTTGATCCCTTCGGCAACGCGGTACACACGGCGCTCTCTTTCGACCTGGTCGGCGAAGATGTGCTGGTTTCCGGCGCGGGTCCCATCGGGATTATGGCTGCCGCGGTGGCGAAGCACGTTGGTGCCCGCAATGTGGTGATTACCGATGTGAACGAGTATCGCCTGTCCCTGGCGCGCAAAATGGGCGTGACCCGCGCGGTGGATGTCTCTAAAGAGAGCCTGAGCGACGTGATGGAAGAGCTGGGCATGACCGAAGGTTTTGACGTGGGTCTTGAGATGTCCGGCGCACCACCGGCGTTTCGCACCATGCTGGACACCATGAACCACGGCGGACGTATTGCGATGCTGGGCATTCCACCGTCTGATATGTCTATCGACTGGAATAAGGTTATCTTCAAGGGGCTGTTCATCAAAGGTATCTACGGCCGCGAGATGTTCGAAACCTGGTACAAGATGGCGGCACTGATCCAGTCTGGTCTGGACCTGTCTCCGATTATCACCCATCGCTTCTCTATCGATGAGTTCCAGGAAGGCTTTGACGCGATGCGCTCTGGCCAGTCCGGAAAGGTTATCCTGAGCTGGGATTAGTCATAAAAAAAGGGGCCTCAGGCCCCTTTTTTACTGGTTTTTCTTCTCTTCGTCTGTCAGGTAACGCACCTTTCGCGTGTAATCCTGACCTTTGAACTGCAGCTTATTGTCTGGTGACTCAAGATACTTCTGCCATTCGGACAGCGGGAAACCGCCGTGTGCGCCAATGACCTCTTTCGGTACCACAGCCTCTTGTCCGCCAATTTTCTTAGAGACCGGCCAGTTCATCCAGTCACCCAGATTGACCGTTTTCACATCCAGCATATCCAGAAGTGCGGCGAGCGGAAGCTGATCGGTTGGGGGCTGATTATCTTCCATTAGCTCCCAGGTATCCTGGAACAGGGTCAACCACAGCGGGCAAATGCGTCGCCACGTCTTTTGGGTTGCTGCGAGGAAAGCGCCGTTAACGTGATCGACAAGATAAGGGCGCACCGTCTCTTTGTAATAGGCGGGCACTTTCTCCGCGGGAGCGCCATCGAGTTTGGCGATCATCTTACCCTGACGGAAGCTGGAGTAGATGTGCATATCGGCCATGTTGATCTCAGGCATTTTGAGCAGATTGAGATCGGAGTCGATCATCAAAACGCCTTCACCCCGGGCCTGTAGCGGCGCATTGAGCTTCACCAGACGGCTAAGATAGATCTGCTTGTAGCGGTAACTCTCTTCTCGTTTAGGAAGCGTGAGTGTCACTACGCGAGTTTTAGGGGGAAGCACCCCGAAAGCAGATTCTGGCTGATCGCTTACAATCACGATCTCGCTGACGCCGGTGGCATAACGCTCAGCAAAGGTTGCCGACAGCAATGCCTCTTCAACAAAATCAGCGCCGGTGCAAGGAATGACGATGGAGTCAACGGCAACAAGATTGCCTGTTACCGGCAGGGAACGGTACGGAATGTTATGTCGTCCGGTAATATGACGATAGCGAGCGTTAAGGAATTTAAACATGTTCATCTCGTGTGATTATTTTGCGCCAAGTACCGCTTCGACGCCGCTAACATACTGTTCAATGGCATAGGTTCGACAGACATTCTGACGGGCAGCCAAAGCCAGGTGTGCGCGCAGATCGGCATCTTTCCAGATGCTCTCAAGATGCGCGGCAAGCTGTGAAACGTCGCCCCAGGGGAACAAGAGTCCCGTCGACCCTGGGTCAATTAATTCCGCTGTCCCGGTCACCTGCGAGCCAATGACAGGGATATTAAGCAACATGGCTTCCAGCACGACGCGAGGTAATCCTTCGCTCTGTGAGGCTAAAATAAAAGCGTCAAATGTCGCAAGGTAATCAAAGGGGGTATTCTGGAACCCCGTGAAGACGACCTGCTTCTCAATACCCAATGCGGTGGCCTGGGCAATTAATGCGTCGCGTTCGCCACCTTCACCGACTAACACCATCTTCCATTTTGCGTCAGGGTTCTTCTGACTGAACTGCGCCAGCGCCTCCAGAGTATGATGGTTTGCTTTGCGGGGGATCAGTGACCCCACGCTACCGAAAACGAAAGTATCGTCATCAATGTTCAGCCGCTGGCGCATTGCACGTCGGTCTGGCAGGGGCTGGTGGATGTCGATTGCATTGTTTACAGTTATGCAGAGTTCAGGGCGAACCCCATTCTGAAGTAAAACACGCTCAACGCCGTGGGAGACTGCAATGATTTTTGTGGCATGGTCATTAACCAGCCTGACCAGCGGCGGCGTCATGACAGGTTCGATGCGGCAGTGCTGAATTAACCGCACATGCTGTTTTGCACCGGCTAAATACCCTTCTTCATTTGAGCCAGGCTGATTGTTCATATACAGCGTATCGAATCCGCCTTCACTGAGCAGCGTTGCAATTCTGCGAACATTGGGCCGAATACGCCAGAGCGTATCGATATGGCGCGTAAAGGCCTTACGCCCCCGGCGCGAGAAGAAAAGGAGACTGCGGCCCAGCTCTTTCGCAAGTTTCGCCCATACGGGCTGCCGTGGCTGAGGGATCACAATTAAGGGAATGCCGATACTGTCCAGCACCTGGCCGATTGTTTGCCCTTCGGCACGGCTGTAATCACTGTAAAAACAGCAGGTGATATCGAACTTCTTGCGGTCAATCCGCTTCAGAAGTTCGAGCATGCTGTTGGTGCCACCGCCCCACTCTTTGCCGGTATCGAGGAGCAGTATTTTGTGTCGTTGCAGCATCGTTCTACCTTAATCGCCTCTCACAGTCTGTTGCCGGGTAATATTCCAGCCCTGCCACTGGTGCTGGAAATATTGCACCAGTGTACTCTGGCTCACGCTCTCACTAAGCACGGCAAAGAACCGTGTCGCGTAGACGGGTTCCGGCGGGCGTTTCGTTTTACACAGCGTCACACCCCTGAATGGATTGCGCGGCTGCGTTATCGGAGGCTGTGCATTGCCAGGACGCGACGTATCAACCTGTGGCTCATTCAGCAGATCGCCAGGACGAACCAGCGTAATATCAGAGGGCAATGTCGGCAGCATCTGCTGCAGAACGCGAACGGTAGACGGGTGCGGGTGGCCGATAGCAATAGCTGAGCCATTGCGTCGGGCTAGCTGTACGGCGCGATTGAACTGCCCGCGGATATCCGCGTCGTTCTGGGTGTCATCGAGGAACACCTTGCGCTTTATTACCTTCACGCCTGTACCCTGCGCGGCACGCATCGCCTGGCTGTTGCCGATGGTCATGCTGTCGAGGAAATAGAGGTTATAGCGCTCCAGCGACTGCATCACTTTGAGCATCCCGTACAGGCTGGAGGTCATCGCGCTGCCCATGTGGTTGTTCAGCCCGACGGCGTACGGCACTTTATTGTAAGCATCGCGAATGATGCGATCGATCTCATCGCTGCTCATATCAGGGCGCAAAGTATCTTTTTCCAGCGGCTGCTTGCTGAGCGGTGCCATCGGCAGATGGATGAGAACCTGATGACCGCTGTTATGCGCTTTGATCGCCATTTCACGCGCGTGCGGCGCATTCGGGAGGACGGCGACAGAGATGGCGGCCGGCATCGCCAGTACCTGATTCTCGGTGTGCGGACGATAACCGAAGTCATCAATCACTATCGCGAGTTTGCCAGCGTAGACCGGTGCTGCCAGCGCCAGTGCACTGGCGAAGGAGAGAACAATTCGACGAAATTGAAGCAAAACTTATCTTCCCAACCACGGCTGTGGATTGACCGCCTGACCCTGGCGACGAATTTCGAAATAGAGTGACGGGCGGCCCTGACCGCCACTGCTGCCCACGAGGGCGATGGGTTGGCCGGCGCGCACCTGAGTACCAACGCTGACCAGTGCGCTTTGGTTGTAGCCGTAAAGGCTCATATCGCCTTTACCGTGTTCCACCACTACCACAAGCCCGTAACCCTGCAGCCAGTCGGCCAGAATCACACGGCCATCGGCGATGGCTTTTACTTCGCTACCTTCAGACGCACCGATAACTATCCCTTTCCAACGTAGTTCACCCTGCAGCTGTTCGCCATAGCGATGCAGAATTGTACCGCGCACGGGCCAGTAAGCCTGACCACGAGGGGAGCCTAAACCGCCGGTACGTGACATCAGGGAGCGTTCGCTTTCGCTTGGCTTGTAGGTCGTACCTTTGCGTGAGGCTTCCTGCTGTTTGTCGCGTACGGCCTGTGCTTCGCGGGCCTCTTTTTCGGCGCGCGCTTTCGCCGCCGCTTCCGCGCGGGCGATACTGTTACGCAGTTTCGATTCGTTGGCGCGCATTTCGCTCAGCTGGCTTTGGCCTTGCTGAATAGAGGACTCGAGACCGGAAAGGGTTTTCTTGCGCTCGTTGCGGGCCTGCTCGAGCTTCGCTTGTTGCGCCTGCTGTTCGTAGAGCAGCGTCTGTTGCTGGCTCTGCTTCTCTTCGAGCTCGGCTTTTTGCGTGGTGACCTCTTCGCGCGTCTGTTTCAGCTGCGCGATAGTCTCCTGACGCGCCTGGTTCAGATAACCAAAGTAGGCCTGCAGACGCTGACCGCGCTGGCTCTCTTCACCGCTGAGGATCAACTGAAGGCCCGTGTGCTCACCCTGGCGGAAAGCAGCATCAAGCTGTGCGGCAAGGTTGCGTTCCTGGGCATCACGCTGGCGTTCCAGTTTGGCAATCGACGCGTTCATTTCGTCGATCTGTTTATTCAACTGGGCGAGGGTGTTTTGCGTTTCACGTAATTTACGTGCGGCAGCGGAGATGGCTTCTTCCTGCTGCTTAAGCTGAGCGAGCAGAGCAGAGCGTTGCTGCTGTTGCTGGCGTACCGCACGCTCTTTCGCGGCGATATCGGCCTGTATGGATTTCAGCTGGTCACGGTCATCCGCGTGGGCGGATGCGGCGCACAGCAATACGCCAGCGCTGAGTGCGCTGGCGCAAAGCAGAGGTCTGACTGATAACCTAAGCGGCTTCACGACCCATGTGATTGAAAAAATCGCCTTTCCCCTCATGGGGAGCGATTATTCCACGATGAACAGCGGCTTACCAGTCATCTCTTCAGGGATCTCCATGCCCATCAGCGACAACATGGTTGGCGCGATGTCGGAAAGCTTGCCGCCTTCCACCGCTTTCAGTGATTTATCACCCACATAAATCAGCGGAACAGGCAGGTTGGTGTGAGCGGTGTGCGCCTGGCCGGTTGCCGGGTCGCGCATCTGTTCTGCGTTACCGTGGTCAGCGGTGATCAGCAGCTGACCACCAACGGATTCAACCGCTTTCGCGACCTGCTCAACACAGTGATCCAGCGCTTCAACCGCTTTTACGGCGGCTTCCATCACGCCGGTATGACCCACCATGTCGCCGTTCGGGTAGTTACAGATGATGGTGTCGTATTTGCCGCTTTCGATTGCCGCAACCAGTTTTTCAGTCAGCTCGGCAGAGCTCATTTCTGGCTGCAGATCGTAGGTGGCCACTTTGGGTGAGTTAATCAGAATGCGATCTTCGCCTTTGAACGGCTCTTCAACACCGCCGTTAAAGAAGAAGGTGACGTGGGCATATTTCTCGGTTTCGGAGATACGCAGCTGTGTCTTGTCGTTCTTCGCCATCCACTCGCCGAAGGTATTGGCCAGTGAAGCGGGTGGATAAGCGCATGGCGCATTGATGTCAGCGGCGTATTCGGTCAGCTGAATAAAGTCGATCTTCACCACTTTCTTACGGGTGAAACCGTCGAAATCACTGTTCACGAACGCACGGGTGATTTCACGCGCGCGGTCAGCACGGAAGTTCATGAAGATCAGCGCGTCGCCGTCTTCCATGGCGGCATCAGCCTGGCCTTCAGCACGAATGACGGTTGCTTTCACGAATTCATCGTTTTCATCACGCGCGTAAGCGGCTTCCAGACCTTCCACCGCGGTCGCGAACTGGAATTCACCTTTTGCCAGCGTCATCAGGTCATAGGCCTGTTCAACGCGATCCCAACGGTTGTCGCGGTCCATTGCGTAGTAGCGCCCGATGATGGAGGCCACACGTCCTTTGCCAAGCGCGGCGAATTTGTTTTCGAAGGAGGCCAGTGAACCTTTTGCGCTGCGTGGTGGCGTATCACGACCGTCCAGGAAAGCGTGCAGATAGATTTTTTCTGCGCCGCGCTCAGCCGCCAGTTCAACCATCGCCATGATGTGATCTTCGTGGCTGTGTACGCCACCGGCGGAGAGCAGACCCATGATATGAACTGCTTTACCGGCCGCCACGGCTCTGTCCACCGCGCCGCAAAGCACTGGGTTGTTGAAGAAGGTACGTTCTTTGATTTCAACGTCCAGACGCGTCAGGTCCTGATACACGATACGACCTGCACCCAGGTTTACGTGTCCAACTTCGGAGTTGCCCATCTGACGATCTGGCAGACCCACTTCCAGCCCGGACGCATCAATCAGGGTGTGGGGACGTTTTGCCCACAGCGCGTCCATCACCGGCGTTTTGGCGTTGAAAATGGCGTTATCCTGTTGATCTTCACGGTAGCCATAGCCATCCAGAATCACCAGTACCATAGGTTTTTTAGAAACCGACATTGCGACAACCTCATGCTCAAGAGTCAAAATTTGCGTAATTTTACTACAGCTGAATCGATCAAATAGCCGCAGAAGATCAAAGAAAGCGCAGGGGCAAGGTGCTTAGCGGACGCTTTTGAGGCAATTTTTTAGGTGGCAGGCCTCAGAAAATGGATTAGGTTATGGTCGCTGGCTGTATTTGCCACAACGCACAGGTATACTCCTGTCCTGGTTTTTTTAATCACTAAGTCGGAGTAGTTACCCTCCATGCAAGAAATTATGCAATTCGTTAGCCGCCATCCGGTTCTGAGCATCGCGTGGATTGGCCTGCTGGCTGCTGTGCTGTTCACCACATTTAAAGGCCTGACGTCTAAGATTAAGGTTATCACCCGTGGTGAAGCGACGCGTCTGATTAACAAAGAAGATGCCGTCGTGGTCGATCTGCGTCAGCGTGACGATTTCCGTAAAGGTCACATTGCTGGTGCTATCAACCTGTTACCTGCTGAAATCAAAGCGAACAACGTTGGCGAGCTTGAGAAACATAAAGCCCAGCCGATTATCGTTGTTGACGCGACCGGTATGCAGGCGCAGGAATCTGCCAGCGCGCTGCATAAAGCAGGCTTCGAAAACGTAACGGTTCTGAAAGAAGGTATTTCCGGCTGGAGCGGGGAAAATCTTCCTTTGGTTCGCGGTAAATAAGGAGTTCAGTAATGGCCAATATCGAGATCTATACCAAAGCAACGTGCCCGTTCTGCCACCGTGCAAAAGCGCTTCTGAACAGCAAAGGCGTAGCGTTCAAAGAACTGCCGATTGACGGTGACGCGATTAAACGCGAAGAGATGATCCAACGTAGTGGTCGTACGACGGTTCCGCAGATTTTTATTGATGCGCAGCACATTGGCGGCTGTGATGACTTGTATGCGCTCGATGCCCGTGGTGGACTCGATCCGCTGCTGAGCTAAGAGACTTTAGGACAATTAAAAAGGGTTTTTCCATGTCAGAACAAAACAACACCGAAATGACTTTCCAGATCCAGCGTATCTACACCAAGGATGTCTCTTTCGAAGCGCCAAATGCGCCACACGTTTTCCAGAAAGATTGGCAGCCAGAGGTTAAACTTGATCTTGATACCGCATCTACCCAACTGGCGGATGACGTGTATGAAGTCGTACTGCGTGTGACTGTTACTGCCTCTCTGGGCGAAGAGACTGCATTCCTGTGTGAAGTTCAGCAGGGCGGCATCTTCTCCATCGGCGGCATCGAAGGCAACCAGATGGCGCACTGCCTGGGTGCATACTGCCCGAACATTCTGTTCCCGTATGCTCGCGAATGCATCACCAGCCTGGTTTCTCGCGGTACATTCCCGCAACTGAACCTTGCGCCAGTTAACTTTGATGCGCTGTTCATGAACTATCTGCAGCAGCAAGCTGGCGAAGGTACTGAACAACATCAGGATGCCTGATGAGCACTCTTAATGCGTCAATGACTGTGATCGGTGCCGGCTCATACGGCACCGCTCTTGCCATCACGCTGGCAAGAAATGGTCACGAAGTGGTTCTCTGGGGCCACGACCCAAAACATATCGCGACGCTGCAACGCGACCGTTGCAACGTGGCGTTCCTCCCGGACGTTCCGTTCCCAGACTCCCTGCACCTTGAAAGTGACCTTGCGACCGCGCTGGCGGCCAGCCGCAACATTCTGATTGTGGTGCCGAGCCATGTGTTTGGCGAAGTGCTGCGTCAGATCAAGCCGCTGATGCGCCCTGATGCGCGCATTGTATGGGCCACCAAAGGGCTGGAAGCCGAAACCGGACGCCTGTTGCAGGATGTCGCCCGCGAAGCGCTGGGTGATGACATCCCGCTGGCGGTTATCTCGGGGCCGACGTTTGCTAAAGAGCTGGCCGCTGGCCTGCCGACGGCGATCTCGCTGGCATCAACCGATCAGGCTTTCTCCGACGATCTTCAGCATTTGCTGCACTGCGGCAAAAGCTTCCGCGTTTACAGCAATCCCGATTTTATCGGCGTACAGCTGGGCGGTGCGGTGAAGAACGTGATTGCGATCGGCGCCGGAAT
This sequence comes from Enterobacter sp. SORGH_AS_0287, assembly GCF_031453695.1. Classification (NCBI taxonomy): domain Bacteria; kingdom Pseudomonadati; phylum Pseudomonadota; class Gammaproteobacteria; order Enterobacterales; family Enterobacteriaceae; genus Enterobacter; species Enterobacter sp. SORGH_AS_0287. The sequence goes on along the minus strand of NZ_JAVIZW010000001.1, from coordinate 3,423,232 downwards.
GTCCGACGGGATTGGCTTTGGTGCCAACGCACGTACCGCACTGATTACGCGCGGCTTAACCGAGATGTCCCGCCTTGGCGCAGCACTGGGTGCCGATCCGACCACCTTCATGGGCATGGCGGGCCTGGGCGATCTGGTGCTGACCTGTACCGACAACCAGTCCCGTAACCGCCGCTTTGGCATGATGCTCGGTGAGGGCATGGATGTGAAAGGCGCGCAGGAGAAGATTGGTCAGGTGGTTGAAGGCTATCGCAATACCAAAGAAGTTCGCGAATTGGCGCACCGTTTTGGTGTCGAAATGCCAATAACCGAGGAAATTTATCAGGTATTGTATTGCGGAAAAAATGCGCGCGAGGCAGCATTGACCTTATTAGGTCGTTCGCGCAAGGATGAGCGCAGCAGTAACTAGTCGCAGGGATTCTTGTTAGCACTATGACCCGGCCAGCACAGAACTGGCCGGTCATTAACATGTCGTCTGGAGTAAGCAATGCCGTGTGAAGAACTGGATATCGTCTGGAACAATATTAAAGCTGAAGCCCGGGCTTTGGCTGACTGCGAGCCAATGCTGGCCAGTTTCTATCATGCGACGCTACTCAAGCACGAAAACCTCGGCAGCGCCCTGAGCTATATGCTCGCCAATAAACTGGCTTCCTCGATTATGCCCGCTATCGCCATTCGTGAAGTGGTGGAAGAGGCCTATGCCGCTGACCCTGAAATGATCGCTTCTGCCGCCTGTGATATCCAGGCCGTGCGCACGCGTGACCCGGCGGTGGACAAATACTCTACGCCGTTGCTGTATCTGAAGGGCTTTCATGCCTTGCAGGCGTATCGCATCGGCCACTGGCTGTGGAATGAAGGCCGCCGCGCGCTGGCTATCTTCCTGCAAAACCAGGTTTCCGTGACCTTCCAGGTGGATATTCACCCGGCCGCGAAAATTGGCCGCGGGATCATGCTTGACCACGCCACCGGCATTGTCGTCGGTGAAACCGCGGTGATTGAAGATGACGTTTCGATTCTGCAGTCGGTCACGTTAGGCGGTACCGGTAAAACCAGCGGCGATCGCCATCCGAAAATCCGTGAAGGGGTGATGATTGGCGCGGGCGCCAAGATCCTCGGCAACATCGAAGTGGGTCGTGGTGCGAAGATTGGCGCCGGTTCGGTTGTTCTGCAGCCTGTTCCGCCGCACACGACCGCCGCTGGCGTACCGGCTCGTATTGTCGGTAAACCAGACAGCGACAAACCGTCGATGGATATGGATCAGCACTTCAACGGTATTCACCATACGTTTGAGTATGGTGACGGTATTTAACTCCTGAGAATGGCGCCCGGGTATCCCAGCTGGCGCCATGCTTCATACACCACCACCGACACCGCATTTGACAGGTTCATGCTGCGGCTGTCCGGCATCATCGGAATACGAATCTTCTGCTCAGCGGGCAGGGCATCAAGAATGGTGGCCGGCAGGCCGCGCGTTTCCGGGCCAAACATCAGATAATCACCGTCCTGATAGCGCACGGCGCTATGTGCCGGCGTGCCTTTGGTGGTCAGGGCGAACATGCGCTGTGGGTTTTCGCTTTCCAGAAACGCGGCGTAATCATGATGGCGAACCACGGCCGTAAATTCATGATAATCCAGCCCCGCGCGGCGCAGACGTTTGTCGTCCCACGTAAAACCCATCGGCTCGATGATATGCAGACGAAAACCGGTGTTGGCGCACAGGCGGATAATATTGCCGGTATTCGGCGGAATTTCTGGTTCGAATAAAACGATGTTAAGCATGCTGCCCCCTTAATTGCGGGGGCAGAATAGCAGAAACCGGGCCGCTTATGCGACGCCGAGATCCTGCGAGCGGCAACGGAGCATTTTGTAGAAGGTTGCCGCGGCCGCCAGCAGGGCGGGCAGGCTAAGGATCATCAAAATGCTGTCTGCCTGCCACTGCATGGAGAGAAGCTGCGCGCTGGTCATGGTGCCCGCCACGCCACCAAAGCGGCCAATGCCCTGCATCCAGGCAATGCCCGTTGCGCGACACTCGGTAGGATAAAAGGTGGCTGCCAGCGTCTGCATTCCCGATTGCGCGCCGTTCATCGCGATCCCCATCAGGAAAATCAGGCCGCCAAACAGGGCGATATGGTTATGTTCAATGCCGAGCGCCAGAATGAGCAGCATGGTCAGGACAAAGCCACCTGCGACCACTTTGTGTGCCTCCCAGCGATCCATCATCCAGCCCGCGAGAAGGATGCCTGCGGTACCGCCGAAGGTGAACAGCGAGGTGAGCCATGCGGATTCCGCGAGGGGATAGCCCATCCCCAGCATCAGCGTCGGCATCCAGCTAAGCAGGACGTAATAAATCACCAGCCCCATAAAATAGGTTACCCATAGCATCAGGGTGCCGGGCAGCCAGGGCTGTGAAAACAGCTGTGCTACGCTCCCTTTTTTGGCGGCGACCCGATCCTCTGCGAGGAAGAAACCGGTGACGCCATCGAGGGTCGTGCGGGCGAAACGGCTGGCGATACGGCGGATCTGCATCATGTCTTTCCCGCGCTGCACCAGGTATTTCACCGATTCCGGTAAAAACAGCATCAGCAGCAGCGTTAATATCAGCGGTGCTATCGCGCCGGTCAGCAGTACGCTTCGCCAGCCATGATGCGGGATAAGCCAGGACGATATCGCCCCACCGCCGGCCGCGCCCAGCGGGAAGCCGCAGTACATGGTATTAATCGCCATGGCGCGACAGCGCTGAGGGGCAAACTCTGAGATGAGGGTGATGGCGTTCGGCATGGCGGCACCCAGCCCCAGGCCCGTCAGAAACCGCCATAGCGTCAGGGTGTTAAGGCTTTGTGCCCAGGCCGTCCCCAGGCTTGAAAGGCCGAAGAACAGACAAGAAAAGACCAGTACGCGCTTGCGGCCTATCCGGTCCGATACCGGGCCTGCGACCAGCGCTCCCAGCGACAGCCCGAGCAGTGCTGCGCTCAGTACCGGTCCCAGATCCTGTTTGTGTATGCCCCATTCCGCCGACAGCGTGGGCGCAATGTAGCCCATTGCTGCGGTATCGAAACCATCGATCGCCAGCACCAAAAAGCCCAGCACGATGAGCTCCCAGTGAAACCCGGAAAAGGGACTGTCGTCGATCACCTGCTGAATATCCACCTGACCTGAATATCTCATACGCTCCCCTCTGATGTGATGGTGTTTTTGTGTTCTTGTATTTGCTTGTCTATACAATTGCGTGCGGCACAGGTATGTCAAATTTTCTTATCCAATATGTTACCTGGATGTTATTTTTGACAAAAAAAAGCGCCCGAAGGGAGTTCGGACGCGAGGAGAGGGGGAAGGGGGATCAGACGGGTGTCAGGCTGCGTCACCCTGGGCAAGCGGTGCCAGTGCGGCGGGTAATTTACCCAACTCCTGCACCAGAGAGTCCTTGCTGATTTCGCGAATCGTTTTTGCGCCGGTCAACGTCATCGCCACTTTCATCTCTTTTTCGATCAGGTTGAGCAGATTCGCCACCCCTGCCTGACCAGCCGTAGCCAGTGCATAAAGATATGCGCGTCCGAGCAATACGCTGTCTGCGCCAAGGGCAATCATACGCACCACGTCAAGCCCGTTGCGGATACCGCTGTCGGCGAGGATAGCGATTTCACCTTTCACCGCATCGGCAATCGCCGGCAGTGCGCGTGCGGAAGAGAGTACCCCGTCAAGCTGACGTCCGCCGTGGTTAGAGACCACAATACCGTCAGCGCCAAAGCGCACGGCATCGCGGGCATCTTCCGGGTCGAGGATCCCTTTGATCACCATCGGGCCGTCCCAGAATTCGCGGATCCACTCCAGGTCTTTCCACGAGATGGACGGATCGAAATTATTCGCCAGCCAGCCGATGTAATCTTCCAGCCCGGTGGGTTTACCGAGATAGGCCGAGATATTCCCCAGATCGTGCGGGCGACCATTCACACCGACATCCCAGGCCCATTGCGGGTGCGTTACCGCCTGCCAGTAGCGACGCAGGGCAGCATTTGGGCCGCTCATCCCGGAGTGGGCATCACGGTAACGGGCGCCAGGCGTCGGCATATCAACGGTAAAGACCAGCGTTGAACAGCCCGCGGCTTTGGCACGCTCCAGCGCATTGCGCATAAAGCCGCGATCGCGCAGGACGTACAGCTGGAACCACATCGGACGCTGGAGGGTCGGGGCCACTTCTTCAATCGGGCAGACGGAGACGGTGGAGAGGGTAAACGGAATACCTTTGGCATCCGCCGCCGCTGCCGCCTGGACTTCACCCCGGCGGGCGTACATGCCGCACAAACCGACTGGTGCAAGGGCCACCGGCATGGAAAGCGTTTCGTTAAACAGCGTTGTCTCAAGGCTCAGCTCAGACATATCTTTCAGCACGCGCTGGCGCAGCGCCACTTCCGACAGATCTTCCACGTTGCGGCGCAGAGTGTATTCGGCATATGCCCCACCGTCGATATAGTGGAACAGGAACGGCGGCAAAATGCGCTGCGCCGCGGCGCGATAGTCACTGGCTGCTGAAATAATCATGCTTTGTTCTCCCTGGAAATATCACTGTCGCCAGGCAGACGGGTAATACGCGCCTGTCGGGCCTGATCTTCATCGAATCGTTTAATGGTGGTGTGCACGAACCCCAGATGCGCCATCATCGCTTTGCGCGCGGCCTCTGCATCCCCGGCCAGAATGGCGTTGAGTACCGCCTCGTGCTGTTCGGTCAGTTGGGCAAATACCGGGGGGACCAGATACATACGCTGGCGGCTCTGCTTCACGGAGGATTGCAGCAGGTCGAAGAAACCGCGCATGGTCTGGAGCAGAACGACGTTGTGCGACGCTTCGGCAATCGCCAGATGAAACCGCACGTCCGCCTGCGAGGCAATGTCCGGGTCGCTGCTTTGGGTGGCGTCAAAGCAGGCTTTGAGCTTCTCTTTGTCGGCTTCAGTGGCCCGCATGGCCGCATGCCAGGCGGTACTGGTTTCGATGGCGTGCCGCGCTTCAATGATGTCGAAGCTGTAGTCCGGGTCGTTTTCCATCAGTGTTTTAAGCGGCTGCACGATGTTTTGTTCGGACCAGTCATCGTGCTGCCAGCGGACAAAGGTGCCGCCGCCCCGACGGCTTACCAGTACCCCTTCGCTGACCAGCGTCGCCAGCGCCTCACGCAGTGAGTTACGAGATACACCCAGTTGGGCGGCGAGCTGGCGCTCGGCGGGCAATTTCATGCCCGCTTCCAGCTGTTGTTCTTCAATCAGCGCCCGTACGCGAGAGGCAATCTCGTCGGACAGGCGTCTGGGCATGACTATCATGGGATCATCCAGGTTAAGACATAGGCCTGCAGGGTCGTGATCACCCCGACCATACAGGTGAATATCAGGCTGTGTTTCACGGTAAAGCGGAACAGGTCCGACTCTTTACCGACCAGTCCCACCGCCGCACAGGCAATGGCGATGGATTGCGGTGAGATCATCTTGCCGGTCACGCCGCCGGTAGTATTGGCGGCCACCAGAAGGATGTCCGATACGCCAATCTGCTGGGCTGCCGTCGCCTGCAGGGCCGCAAACAGGGCGTTAGATGAGGTATCTGAACCGGTCAGGAACACCCCCAGCCAGCCGAGGAACGGCGAGAAGAACGTGAAGGCGTGGCCGGTATGCGCCAGCGCAAGCGCCAGTGTCGATGACAGGCCGGAATAGTTCGAGATAAACGCGAACGCCAGCACCATGCCGATGGAGTAGATCGGCAGCATCAGCTCCTTAATGGTAGCCGCAAAAGTCTGTACTGCAGCCGCTGGCTTCATGCGTAACCACACCACAGACAGGATAGCGGCAAACAGGATTGCGGTGCCGGTTGCCGAGAACCAGTCAAATTTATACACCGCGGCATACGGCGTGGCGGTGTGCACCACGGGCGGCATACGGGCGACCATCTTGTCGAGGAACGGCACGGAGATGTTAATGACCATCTCATACAGTGCGCCACCCGGTGCGAACAGGGCCTTAAACGGTGGAATACTCCAGAGCGTAACCGTGGCGGTCAGGAACAGGAACGGAGACCATGCGCGAATGATTTGTCCCGCGGTATAACCCGTACGTGCCAGGGTTTGATCGACGTGTGAAGCACCCATATCGGCGAAACGGAAGATGCGTACCGGCTGCCAGCGTTTCAGGAACAGCGTCAGGCAGACCAGCGACACCAGTGAAGAGATAATGTCCGGCAATTCGGGACCGAGGAAATTCGAGCTGAGATACTGGGCAATAGCAAACGAGCCGCCAGCGACGACCACCGCAGGCCATGTCTCTTTCACGCCGCGCCAGCCATCCATAATCGCCATGATCCAGAACAGCACGATGATGGTCAGGAACGGCAGCTGACGGCCAACCATCTGGCCAATTTCAAAGCTGTCCAGACCGGTGACCTGCCCGGCGACCAGAATCGGGATCCCCATCGCACCAAACGCCACCGGCGCGGTGTTAACGATCAGACAAAGACCTGCAGCGTAAAGCGGGTTGAACCCCAGCCCGACTAACAGCGCCGCGGTGATGGCAACCGGTGCGCCAAACCCGGCCGCCCCTTCCAGAAAAGCCCCGAAGGAGAAACCGACAATCAGCATCTGCAGACGCTGGTCCGGGGTAATGGAGAGGATCGATGAGCGGATAATGTCGAACTGCCCGGTTTTCACCGAGATTTTGTAGACAAAGACCGCCGCGATGATGATCCACGCAATCGGCCACAGGCCGTAGAAGAAACCATAGACGACGGAGGCCAGCGCGCGATCGACCGGCATTTTATAGAAGAACAGTGCCACCATCAGCGCAATGGCAACGGTGTACGTCGCGGCCAGGTATCCCTTCAGCTTGAGCTTAATCAGCGCAAAGAAGAAGAACAGGATCGGAAGCGATGCGATCAGGCTCGACAGCCAGATATTGCCAGCCGGATCGTAGTTTTGTTGCCAGAGGCTCATGCAGGTCTCCTGAGGACCAGACAGTCTGCGTAGCGGGTGAGTCTCCGCTCATCTCTGCGTCACAAACTGTGTAAAAGTGGTCCTGCCAATATTGTGTTGTAGGGTGAATGACAATAAATGGTTAACCAGTTGTTATGAGTCAGCAATGATTTTGTGAGGGGAATTAGTGGAATTGTGAACCAGGAAAGTGATTACCGGGAGATTGGTTGGGCCAATTTTAAGCGGTGAGGGGGGCGACGCGGTATGGTTTTCGCCCTCTCGCCTGGGAGAGAGGGCGGGGGACGATCAAAACGCGGTCTTACAAAAACCCGTCATCTCTTTCAGACCCATTTCGCGACCAAGCTCGGTCATTGGATGAACCACCACCAGGCCACGGACGCTTTTCTTCAGCTTGCCCATGTCGGCCTGCTCTTTTTTAGTGATGGCGCGACGGTGCGGCATGCTCAACAGCTTTTGGGCTTCGTTGCTCAGCTTCTGGCCTTTGACTTCGCGCAGACGCTCGATTTCCGCTTCAAGCTTCTCACTCTCTTTCTCCAGCTCGGCATACTTCTCGGCGGACTCAACCAGTGAGAGACCAGCCATCTGGTGGCGGATCAGATCCAGGCGGTCGCTCAGGCGTTTAATTTCGTTCTTTTCGACTTCTTTCATGACAAATAACTCTGAAAACGGGGAATTTACAGGGAAGGATACACCAATGTGAGCAGGCTTACTTCTGAAACGCTTTTTTTAAGCTGATTCGGGAAATCAGCTCAGTCAGGGAAAGGACCATCGTGGAACGGACAACCTGTTGATAACGCAGCTTTTGCATCGCGTACAGCTCAGGGTCACTGTTATCAAAATGGGGAGCAGGGGGAAGCGCGGTGACGCAGTGTAGCTCGCCGAAGGGGCCAAGGATCTCATCATCGGTAAAGGTGTACTCATTACCGTCATGATTTAACTCTTCGCGCAGCGCCATCAGCAGCTCGGCATCTTCATACTCTTGTCGGTTCAACACGCCAAGACCATAAATCAACTTCAGACGTACCGATAAATCGCCCAGCGGTCCGTCTCCGTCCAGTAACGGTTCTACAGCATATTTTACCGCGTAGTCGTCTTTGCGAAACACCTGAAGTACCAGAATATTCACCGCCTCGGTTAGCAACTCGACGGCGGCAATCAGGAAACTTCGTACGGTTTTGCCAGCATTCAGACGCTCAAGCACACGATTTTCAAAGGCCTGGGTTTGTTCCATTATTGCCTGCATATCTGACAATCTGTTATTTGGGCGCAGGCTATCCTGCGCCGCACTCTGCATCATTTGATTGCGTTGTAAGCGTTCACCGCCTCCACAACCACGTCGCTGTTGGCATCCAGACCAGAGATCTGCGCCAGCGCACCCTGCGGGCCTTTATCGTTAATCAGCTGAGCCAGCTCCTGCGCCTGTGGATCCTGTTCGCTGCGGTAATGCATCGCGGCCGCAATCCCTTTCACCAGGTTGGCGTGCGCAAGACCATACTCCAGCGTGCCCAGCAGCGGTTTAATCAGGCGATCGCCCGCGCTCAGTTTACGCAGTGGCTGACGGCCTACGCGCTCAACGTCATCTTTCAGATACGGGTTTTCAAAACGACCGAGGATTTTCTGGATGTATGCTGCATGTTTCTCAGCATCAAAACCGTAGCGTTTGATCAGCACCGCGCCGCTCTCTTCCATTGCCCCTTTAACCACCGCACGGATGCTCTCATCGAGGATCGCGTCACGAATGGTCTGATGACCGGCCAATTTTCCGAGGTACGCGGTTATAGCATGCCCGGTGTTCAGCGTGAAGAGTTTACGTTCGACAAAGGCCATCAGGTTATCGGTTAATTCCATCCCCGGAATGGTTGGCAGCGCGCCTTTAAACTGGGTTTTATCGACGATCCACTCGCTGAAGGTTTCCACGGTCACTTCCAGCGGATCGTGGGTGGCGGATTCTGATGGCGGAACGATACGGTCAACGGCGGAATCCACAAAGCCGACGTGCGCTTCCACCCAGGCTTTATCTTCGTCCGCGACGGCGGCGAGCACATGGCCTTTCAGCTGCGTGGTGCCGCGCACCATGTTTTCACAGGCGATGATGTTCAGCGGTGTGTCGATGCCCTGCGCTTTACGTTTTGCCAGGCCTTTCGCCACCGCAGGGGCAATGCGCTCAAGCACCACCGGGCCAACGGCCGTGGTCACCAGATCGACACTGGCGATGAGGTCGATAACGTCTTCGCCAATGCTGCTTACCGCATTAACGCCAGATACCGTCTCAACCTGCTCGTTTTCGCCTACCACGTGTACCTGATAGCTATGACGGGCATTCAGGGCATCCAGGACTACCTGATTCACATCGGCGAATGTCAGCGTAATGCCTGCGTCTGCCAGCAGTTTACCGATAAAGCCACGACCGATATTACCTGCGCCAAAATGTAATGCTTTCATAGTATTAACCTTAATCAATGTTTTTACCCGAGAGGGCTGGGGTGAGGCTTTGCCCTCACCCTAACCCTCTCCCCACAGGGGGAGAGGGAAGAGGTTCCGTTACTTGTTCAACAGCGCCAGCACTTCTTCCACGCTGGTGGTGTTGGCCAGACGTTCAATGACAGAGTCGTCATCCAGCGCGTTGGTCAGGCTGGTAATCACCTGGATGTGCTCGTTGTTGCGAGCGGCGATACCAATCACCAGGCGGGCGATGTCGTCTTCTTCTTCACCGAAGCGTACACCATCCGGATACTGGCAGAACACCACGCCGGTTTTCAGTACGCGGTCTTTCGCTTCAACCGTACCGTGTGGAACCGCAATGGATTCACCCAGATAGGTTGGGGTCAGCTTTTCACGCTCCAGCATCGCGTCAACGTATTCAGGCTGCACGTAGCCGCCTTTCACCAGCTGTTCACCGGCAAAGCGAATCGCCTCTTCCTTGTGGGACGCCGTGCGGCCCAGGAAGATGTTTTCTGCGCCCAGGCGGAACAGGTGGCTGTCGTTCGCGTCAAAGCTGTCTTTCAGGCTGTCGCGGACTTTGACTTCATTATCTTCATGACGCTGCGCGGCCACCAGACGTTCGGTCAGGTTGGTGTACAGGCCGCTGTCCAGGAAGTTGGTCAGCGAAATGTGCTGTGCCTGAGGAACCTGACGCATCGCACGTTCGGTCAGATCGCGGTGCGTAATCACCAGGTCAACATCTGCAGGCAGGCTGTTGATGGCGCTGTTGGTGACGGAGATGTTGGTCAGACCCGCATCCTGCACTTTCTTACGCAGCACGCCGGCACCCATGGCGCTGGAACCCATACCCGCGTCACAGGCCACGATGATTTTACGTACGTGGCTCAGGTCGTTAGAGACATCGCCCGCCGCCAGCGGCGTTGCGCCTTTTGATTCGGCTTTCATGTCATGCATACGCCGGGTTGCCGCTTCGATATCGTCGTCTTCTTTCACTTTGCTGGTTTTCAGCAGGATAGAAGAGACCACGAAGGAGACGGCCATTGCCGCACAGATGGCTGCGATGTTAGCGAAATAGGCACCTTTCGGGGTCATCGCCAGGACCGCCAGGATGGAGCCTGGAGAGGCCGGAGAAACCAGACCACCGCCCAGCACGCTCAGGGTGAACACGCCCGTCATACCGCCGAGGATAACGGCCAGAATCAGACGTGGGTTCATCAGCACGTAAGGGAAGTAAATTTCGTGGATACCGCCCAGGAAGTGGATGATAGCTGCACCGCCCGCAGACTGTTTCGCACTGCCGCGACCAAAGAACATGTACGCCAGCAGAACACCCATGCCCGGGCCCGGGTTGGCTTCAATCAGGAAGAAGATGGACTTGCCGAGGTCATGAGACTGCTGAATACCCAGCGGCGAGAAGATACCGTGGTTAATGGCGTTGTTGAGGAACAGGATTTTCGCCGGTTCAACAAAGATAGACGCCAGCGGCAGCATGTCGTGCGCAACCATGAAGTTAACGCCTGCCGCCAGAACTTTGGACAGCACTTCAACCGCAGGGCCAATGCCGAGGAACGCCAGAATCGCGAGGATCATACCGATGATGCCCGCAGAGAAGTTGTTCACCAGCATTTCGAAGCCGGATTTGATCTTGCCATCAACCCAGACGTCGAATTTCTTAATTGCCCAGCCGCCCAGAGGGCCCGCAATCATTGCACCGAGGAACATCGGCATATCCGCACCGACGATAACCCCCATCGTCGTGATGGCACCCACAACGCCACCACGGTCTCCACCCACCAGACGACCACCGGTAAATCCGATAAGCAGCGGCAGCAGGTAGGTAATCATTGGGCCAACAAGTTTCGCCAGCGTTTCGTTAGGCAACCACCCTGTCGGAATGAACAACGCAGTGATGATACCCCACGCGATAAACGCGCCGATATTTGGCATCACCATATTGCTGAGGAAACGACCAAAGCTTTGAACTTTGATCTTGAAATCGGATGACATAAAACACCCCTTCTTCTGTTTACGCTTAGGCTTGCGGCCCGAGGTTTATTGTTAATGAGGCGGCAGAGGTAGCCGGGCCCTGTTCTGATGCTGTGAAATCTGGCACTGAATCGTTCAACTGTCCAGACGACGGAAATTTGTGTGATATGAATCACGTAAATGTAGGGGGTGCAGACATGAATGAAGTGATCTTCGTCACAAAAATGGTGGATAAAAAAAATACGATGGCGATAAATAAAGCAAAAACCACCCACTTATGTGATGTAAATCACATTTGGTTGTCGTGAGTTTGTTTCTGGATTGTGACTAATTTCACAAAAAATTTTTATGCAGAATTCTCCGGATGTGATCGGCGACAAATTCTGCCTGGCGATTCAACGCCAGGATGTCATGAAGTCACACATAAAGCTAAAAAATGACTTTTCATGTGTGGTATGGCGAAAAGCAATAAGGTACGTTACGCTCATATTGTAAGGTTAAGTCTATTATTATTCAGGATATATTTTGACACGCTTATAAACTTGCATGGAGATATTATAAAAAACGATACTCCCCGGCTCTGAAATATAAGTACACCTCGTATTTATAAAAAATTAATTAGGTTGCGTACCGTTTTATTAATTTAATGAGTTGACGTTGTTTAAGTGAGGAGAATATGTTTCTCAACTATTTTGCGCTGGGCGTATTGATTTTTGTATTTCTGGTTCTTTTTTACGGAATCATCGCCATCCATGATATTCCTTATAATATGGCCAAAAAACGGAATCATCCCCATGCGGATGCCATTCATACGGCGGGATGGATTAGCCTGTTTACGCTCCATGCGATTTGGCCGTTTCTGTGGATTTGGGCCACGTTGTACCGCGAAGATCGCGGCTGGGGGATGCAGAACCACATCTCAAAACCTGATGAGGTCCCGGGTATGGATGCTCTGACTAAACGTGTGGCCGAATTAGAACAAAAACTGGCAGCGGTACCTCCCACGGCTGACAAGAATACGCTGGAGCACTAATCATGGATCTGCTGATTATTTTGACCTATGTGGCCTTTGCCTGGGCCATTTTTAAAATATTCCGTATTCCGGTAAACCAGTGGACCCTCGCGACCGCAACATTAGGTGGGGTGTTTATTGTCGCCGGACTTATCCTGTTGATGAACTATAACCATCCCTATACCTTTACGGCGCAAAAAGCGGTTATTTCCATTCCGATTACGCCGCAGGTTACTGGGGTAGTGAGTGAAGTTACCGATAAAAATAACCAGCTAATTAAAAAAGGCGAAGTGTTATTTAAACTTGATCCGGGCCGCTATCAGGCGCGCGTCGACAGACTGCAGGCCGACCTGGTCACCGCCACGCACAATATCGACAATCTCAAAGCGCAGCTTGCGGAAGCGGTCGCCAATACCACGCGCGTGTCCGCTGAACGTGACCGCCTGTATAAAGATTACCAGCGCTACCTGAAAGGCAGCCGCGCAAAGGTTAACCCGTTCTCTGAAAGCGATATCGACAACGCACGGCAAAACTATCTGGCGCAGGATGCGCTGGTAAAAGGCTCGGTGGCTGAACAGACGCAAATACAAAGTCAGTTAGACAGTATGGTCAACGGTGAGCAATCCCAGGTTGCTTCCCTGCGTGCTCAGCTTGCTGAAGCGAAATACAACCTGGATCAGACCGTGGTGCGTGCGCCGAGCAATGGCTATATCACGCAGGTGCTGATTCGTCCGGGGACCTATGCTGCCGCGCTGCCGCTGCGCCCGGTCATGGTCTTTATTCCTGAACAGAAACGCCAGATTGTGGCCCAGTTCCGTCAGAACTCGCTGTTGCGTCTGAAGCCGGGCGACGAAGCGGAAGTGGTCTTCAACGCGCTGCCGGGCCAGGTCTTCTCCGGTAAGCTCACCAGTATTCTGCCGGTGGTGCCGGGGGGGTCATACCAGGCGCAGGGTGCGTTGCAGTCGCTGACCGTGATCCCTGGCACCGATGGCGTATTAGGCACTATCGAGCTGGAGCCGAATGCTGATGTCGATGCGCTGCCCGACGGCATTTATGCTCAGGTGGCGGTCTATTCGGATCACTTTGCTCACGTCTCGGTAATGCGTAAGGTGCTGCTGCGTATGACCAGCTGGATGCACTACCTCTATCTCGATCACTAACCTCTTCAGGGCAGGAATGCGACACGCATACCTGCCCTTTTTTCATCGCTTGATCCATACTGACTTTTTTCGGCATCAAGGATCAGGCAATGAAACTTATCGGCAGCTACACCAGTCCCTTCGTGCGAAAAATCTCGATTCTCCTGCTGGAGAAAGGGATTGAATTCGAGTTCGTCAATGAACAGCCTTATCACGCTGAAAACGGTGTGGCGCAGTACAACCCGCTGGGAAAAGTGCCGGCGCTGGTAACAGACGAAGGCCAGTACTGGTTTGATTCCCCCATTATTGCGGAGTACATCGAGCTGCTCGGCGTGGCCCCGGCGATGTTACCGGCCGATCCAAACGCGGCGCTGGCAATGAAGCAAATTGAAGCGCTGGCCGACGGTATTATGGATGCGGCGTTAACGTCCGTACGCGAGCAGGCAAGACCCGCCGCCCAGCAGTCTGAAACGGAACTGTTACGCCAGCGTGAAAAAATCAGCCGCAGCCTGGACTGGTGCGAACAGCTTATCCGGGAGGGAAAAATTCAACCCGATAGCCTGAACCTGGCAACGATAGCCATTGCCTGCGCCATCGGTTATCTCAATTTCCGGCACGTTTCCCCCGGCTGGTGCGTCGACCGTCCATTGCTGGTGAAGCTTGCAGAAACGCTCTTTCAGCGCGAGAGCTTTGCCCGTACCGAACCGCCAAAGGCTTGATGCGGGTTATAACACTTCGCAGCAGGAGGCGGTACAATCCCTTCTTATGTTGACTCCCTCTCCCGTCGGGAGGGGGGATGATATTTACTCGCCAGGCGCTTTCATGACAACTCATCACTCCCTGTACAGCCAGATCCCTGCAACCGACCGTCTTCTTCGCGAGCCGCGCGTGCATGCTGCCGTTGCGCGGTTCGGCCATACCGCGACGGTTGAAATATTACGTCTGCTTCAGGACGAAGCCCGCAGCCATATTCAGACAGAAAATGCATTGCCGGACTGGTGTGCGGCGTGGGGGCTGGAAGTGGAACTGAGGCTCGAGGAGAAAGCACAAAGCGCGTTACGCCCGGTCATCAACCTGACGGGAACCGTGCTGCACACCAACCTTGGTCGCGCTCAACAGGCAGAAGAGGCCGTCGCTGCGGTCGTGCAGGCCATGCGTTCCCCCGTGACGCTTGAGTACGATCTGGACGGCGCAGGGCGCGGACATCGCGATCGGGCGCTGGCGGACCTGCTCTGCGAGCTGACCGGCGCAGAAGATGCCTGCATCGTGAATAACAACGCGGCGGCGGTACTGTTAATGCTGGCAGCGACCGCCAGCGGTAAAGAGGTGGTGGTTTCCCGTGGCGAGCTGGTCGAGATTGGCGGTGCGTTTCGCATTCCGGATGTTATGCGCCAGGCGGGCTGTACCCTGCATGAAGTGGGCACCACCAACCGCACGCATGCAAAAGATTATCGCGCGGCAGTGAATGAAAATACCGGGCTGCTGATGAAGGTCCACACCAGTAATTACCAGATAGCCGGATTCACCAAAACCGTTGAAGAGGCGGAGCTGGCGGAGCTGGGCCGTGAGCTGGGTGTGCCAGTGGTGGCCGACCTCGGTAGCGGTTCGCTGGTCGATCTGAGCCAGTACGGTCTGCCAAAAGAGCCCATGCCGCAGGAGATGATTGCGGCGGGCGTCAGTCTTGTGAGTTTCTCCGGCGACAAACTGCTTGGCGGCCCGCAGGCGGGGATTATCGTGGGTAAACGTGCGCTTATTGCGAAGCTGCAGCAGCACCCGCTCAAGCGTGCACTGCGAGCCGATAAAATGACGCTTGCCGCGCTGGAAGCGACGCTGCGCCTTTATCTCCACCCGGAAAAACTGGCTGAACGTCTGCCCACGCTGCGCCTGCTGGCCCGAGATGCCGCCTCAATTCGCGCCCAGGGTGAGCTGCTCTTGCCACACGTTGCGCCGCACTACCCCGATTTTGACGTGCGCCTTGAAGCTTGTCAGTCGCAGATCGGCAGCGGTTCACTGCCGGTGGACAGGCTGCCCAGCGCAGCGCTCACGTTTACACCCCGTGACGGGCGCGGCAGCCAGCTTGACGCTTTGTCGGCGCGCTGGCGTGCCTTGCCAGCACCGGTTATCGGGCGCATTTACGATGGCCGAATGTGGCTGGATCTACGCTGTCTTGAAGATGAAGCGCGATTTCTGGAGATGCTGTTGAAATGATTATTGCCACCGCCGGTCACGTCGACCACGGAAAAACCACCTTATTACAGGCCCTGACCGGGGTGAATGCCGATCGTCTGCCGGAAGAGAAAAAACGCGGCATGACCATCGATCTGGGCTATGCCTACTGGCCTCAGCCTGATGGCCGGGTGCTGGGTTTTATTGATGTACCGGGACACGAGAAGTTTCTTTCTAACATGCTGGCGGGCGTCGGTGGCATCGATCATGCTCTGCTGGTGGTGGCCTGTGATGACGGCGTGATGGCGCAAACGCGTGAACATCTGGCAATTTTACAGCTGACGGGCAACCCGCAGCTGACCGTTGCGCTGACCAAAGCTGACCGCGTCGATGAGGCGCGACTCAACGGGGTACGCGAAACCGTGCAGGCGACCTTGCGGGAGTATGGATTTGCCGATGCGCCATTATTCGTCACCGTGGCGACAGAAGGGCGCGGTATTGACGAACTTTGCCACCATTTGCAGCAGCTTACTTCACGCGAGCATGCCAGCCATCATCGTTTCCGTCTGGCGATCGACCGGGCCTTTACCGTTAAAGGCGCGGGGCTGGTGGTCACCGGTACCGCGCTGAGCGGTGAAGTGAACGTGGGCGATACCTTATGGCTCACGGGTGCCAACGCCCCGATGCGTGTGCGCGGTTTGCATGCGCAGAACCAGCCCGTAGAGCATGCCCATGCCGGGCAGCGCATCGCGCTCAATATTGCGGGCGATGCGGAAAAAGAGAAGCTTAACCGTGGCGACTGGCTGCTGGCCGGTGTACCGCCAGAGCCTTCTGAGCGGGCGATCGTCGCCCTGCAGACGCATGTGCCGCTGACCCAATGGCAGCCGCTGCATATCCACCACGCGGCCAGCCATATCACCGGGCGCGTGTCACTGCTGGAAAACGACCTTGCCGAACTGGTTTTCGATTCGCCACTGTGGCTCGCGGATAATGACCGTCTGGTACTGCGTGACATTTCGGCCCGGGAGACGCTGGCCGGGGCGCGGGTAGTAGCGCTCAACCCGCCGCGTCGCGGCAAGCGCAAGCCGGAGTATCTGCAATGGCTGGGAGCGCTGGCGCAGGCCGCGGATGATAAAGCCGCGTTGCTTGTTCATCTTGAGCGCGGTGCCGTCAATCTGAGCGATTTCGCATGGGCTCGTCAGCTCAGCGCGGAAGGATTACGCCTGCTGACCCAGGAGCCCGGTTTTATTCAGGCGGGTAACAATTTACTGAATGCCCCGGTCGCAGCATGCTGGCAGCGCAAGGTACTGACCACGCTCGCCACTTACCATGAACAGCATCAGGATGAACCCGGCCCGGGACGTGAACGCCTGCGACGCATGGCGCTGCCGATGGAAAACGATGCGCTGGTGCTGCTGTTGATTGAAAACATGCGCGAAAGTGGGCTGATAAAAAGCCACCACGGCTGGCTGCATCTGCCGGATCACAAAGCCGGGTTCAACGCCGGGCAAGAGGCGATATGGCAGAAAGTAGCCCCGCTGTTTGGCGACGAGCCGTGGTGGGTTCGCGATCTCGCACGTGAAACGAATACTGACGAACAGGTGATGCGCCAGGTATTGCGCCATGCGGCGCAGCAGGGATTAATCGTCGCGATCGTGAAAGATCGTTATTACCGTAACGATCGCATTGTGGCGTTTGCTAACCTGATCCGCGAGCTGGATCAGGCGCGAGGCACGACCTGCGCAGCAGATTTCCGCGATCGGCTGAACGTCGGGCGCAAGCTGGCGATTCAGATCCTGGAATATTTCAACCGCATCGGCTTTACCCGTCGTCGTGGCAACGATCATTTATTGCGGGATTCGTTATTATTTCCTGAAACTCCGTGACCCCCGTCGTAAACACCGTTACCGGCTGGCGAGAAAATCGCCAGCCGGAACTACCCTTGTTGTACACCAACAGCAAGGAGACGGTCATGACAAACAATCCTCCCTCATCGCGTATCCAGCCTGGCGAGTATGGTTTTCCCCTCAAGCTGAAGCCCCGTTATGAAAACTTTATTGGCGGCGACTGGGTTGCACCCGTCGGCGGCGAATACTATTCCAATCTGACGCCCGTTACCGGCCAGCCGCTGTGTGAGATAGCCAGCTCCGGCAAGGGGGATATCGATCTGGCGCTGGACGCCGCGCACAAAGCCAAAGACAAATGGGGGCATACCTCTGTTCAGGACAGAGCGGCGATATTGTTCAAAATCGCTGACCGGATGGAACAGAATCTGGAGCTGCTGGCAACGGCGGAAACCTGGGATAACGGCAAGCCAATCCGTGAAACGATGGCGGCAGACGTGCCGCTGGCCATTGACCACTTCCGCTATTTTGCCTCCTGTATTCGCGCTCAGGAGGGCGGAATTAGCGAGGTAGACAGCGACACCGTGGCCTACCACTTCCACGAACCGCTGGGCGTGGTGGGGCAGATCATTCCGTGGAACTTCCCGTTGCTGATGGCGAGCTGGAAAATGGCGCCCGCGCTGGCGGCGGGTAACTGCATTGTGCTCAAACCGGCCCGCCTGACCCCGCTGTCAGTCCTGCTGCTGATGGAAGTCATTGGCGACCTTCTCCCGCCAGGCGTGATTAACGTGGTGAACGGGGCGGGGGGTGAGATAGGGGAATATCTGGCGACCTCAAAACGGATCGCCAAAGTCGCGTTTACCGGGTCGACGGAAGTGGGTCAGCAGATCATGCAGTACGCGACCCAGAACATCATTCCAGTGACCCTGGAGCTGGGCGGTAAATCGCCGAACATTTTCTTCGCCGACGTCATGGAGGAAGAGGATGCCTTCTTCGATAAAGCCCTGGAAGGCTTTGCGCTGTTTGCTTTTAACCAGGGTGAAGTCTGTACCTGCCCAAGCCGCGCGCTGGTGCAGGAGTCTATCTATGAGCGCTTTATGGAGCGAGCCATTCGCCGCGTCGAGTCTATCCGCAGCGGTAACCCGCTTGATAACGTGACCCAGATGGGCGCGCAGGTCTCGCACGGGCAGATGGACACTATCCTCAACTACATTGATATCGGCAAGAAAGAAGGGGCGGATGTCCTGACCGGCGGTCGGCGTAAAATGCTGGGCGGCGATCTGCAGGACGGGTATTACCTGGAGCCGACGATCCTGTTCGGCAAAAACAACATGCGCGTCTTCCAGGAGGAAATTTTCGGACCGGTGCTGGCCGTCACCACCTTCAAAACGATGGAAGAGGCGCTGGAGATTGCTAACGATACGCCGTATGGCCTCGGGGCTGGCGTCTGGAGCCGCAACGGTAATCTGGCTTATAAAATGGGGCGGGGCATTCAGGCCGGGCGCGTGTGGACCAACTGCTACCATGCTTATCCGGCGCACGCGGCTTTTGGGGGCTATAAGCAGTCGGGCATTGGGCGTGAAACCCACAAGATGATGCTGGAGCATTACCAGCAGACGAAATGCCTGCTGGTGAGTTATTCCGATAAACCACTGGGGCTGTTCTAACCCTCCAGCTCAGGCTGCCCCTGGGCAGCCTGAGCAATTTGCTGACGCAGGCAGTTCAGTACGCCGTCCAGAATGTACTGCACGCGCCAGGGCTGGTATTCACGTTTGCGGAATATCGCCGTCAGGTCGAGCCACCACTCTTCCTGATGGGGGAAGCAGGGAACCAGAGAACCACTCTTAAGCTCTTTTTTCAGGCTTTCTTTCGGCGCAAAAACAATACCGAGATTATTTCGTGCCAGTTCCAGCGCCGTCTGCGTATTGTCGCAAATATAATTTCCGGTCACTCTGTAATCATATACGGTCTCACTACCGTGGACGCGAAAACGCCAGATGTTCGCCTCATCCACCAGCATCGAGTCTATTAAAATACAGGAGTGATTCATTAAATCTTCAGGTCCGGTTAAGGGGTGGTTTTTCAAATATTCTTCTGTGGCAAATGCCGTGACGGAATATTTCGTTAACACACTGGCGACCAGACTTTCATCTTTCGGCTGAGCATAGGTAATGAGAATATCGCAATCATCGGGGAACGAGACCCCTTCGGAATATTCATTACGATCCAGGTTGTATGTTTTTAACGAGATGCGGATATCACCGATGTCCTCAATCTGATGGATCACATGTCGCGCCAGATACATCACGATACCCGTTGGGGCGTAAATGGTCACTTTTCCACGCTTCTCATGCTTATAATCAGCAATGAAATTAATGAGCTGGCTATTTTTATCCAGCGTGGCGTCAATGTAGGGGAGTAACGCTTCGCCAAACTGGGTTAGCGCAAGCTGACGGGTCGTGCGCTCAAATACTTTTAGACCGACACGCGTTTCAAAATCAGAAAGGTATTTACTGACGTTAGCCTGTGCCATGCCCAGCAGGGCTGCGGCATCGCCAATACTGTGGGTGGCTGCGATGACGGAAATAATTTTTAACTCGCGTGGCTTTAGCTGGAACTTATTCATCATGCGCACCCATCTATATGTTTTTATATATAATATTATATAAACTGCAGCGTTGCATTGGCAAATTTGTAACCATTATTATTCGCCTCGCTTGTTTGGCGTCTAAATGGATTACATGTAATGACTATTAAATACAATTTACTCATCGCAGCCACGTTATTTGCAACATCATCTGCAATGGCTGGTGACTTTTCACTTGGGGCGGGGGCTGTATTTAATGAGTCGCCTTATAAAGGATATAACGAAAATACCACAGCGGTACCGTTAATTAGCTATGAAGGCGACCGGTTTTATATTCGCCAGACCACCGGCGGGTGGATCCTGTGGAAAGACGAAAAAAATGAATTCAGCATGACCGCATCGTGGATGCCACTGCGATTTGATCCTGAAGATAACGACGACGCTCAGATGAAACACCTCGATGAGCGTAAAGCATCAGCGTTTCTCGGCGGGGCGTACTACCGCCATGAACACTGGGGCTCGCTGAAAGTGGCGGTCTCGGGTGATGCGATGGATGAGAGCGGCGGCGTGATCGGTGAAATCTCATACTTCCGTCCGGTTCGGATGGAACGTCTGACGCTGACGCCATCGGTAGGTATTTTCTACAGCGACGAAAGCTATAACGATTACTACTACGGTGTATCCGGCAATGAGTCTCGCCGCTCAGGCCTCAATGAATACACCGCAGGTGATAGCTGGACGCCGTATGTGGGTCTCGCGGCTAAATATCAGTTAACCCAGAATCTGTTCATCAACGCCAGCGCGGTCTATACCGTGTTACCTGACGACGTGAAGAACAGTCCGATGATCGACCGCGAAGACAGTTTCGCGCTGATGACCGGCATGTCCTGGCGTTTCTGATCTAAAGCCGGGTGGCGATTGCCTTACCCGGCCTCGGTTTTTATCTCCCGCGCCTGTGGGAGAGGGTTGGGGTGAGGCTGACAGGACAGATGTCTTCAGGCCTCATCCACCCAAATCCGCATTTCCCCTTCTCCCCGGTTTGCCCAACTGAACCACGGAATAAAGGTCAACGTCCGGGGCTGGCGCTGCACCGGGGCGCGATCGTACTGCCACAGTGCCTGCGTGCCTTCCTCATCAGCGTGACGCGCGATGCCCTCCGCCTGAATCAGTATCTTGTGCGCAAAGATCCCTTTTCCTTCAAAGACCCGAAATTCGCTCTGCTCAGGCAGGGAGAGGTTATGCAGGTTCGCGCCATTGTCGGCCTCTTCCAGGCAGTAGACCAGCGGGCCACGCTGCAGCGCGACTTTGCCGGCCTGCTGGCGTACCAGCGGGTTACCGTACACGCGGCGGACCGGCATGGGTAAGGTCAGCGTAAGGGTATCTCCCTCCTGCCAGCGGCGGGTGAGGTACAGATACCCCCGGGAGACATCACCCGTGACCCTTTCGCCGTTCAGTGACACGGCCGGGCTTGCGCACCAGTCCGGTAAACGTAGCGCCAGCGTGTGGGTCACCGGGACAGGTGAGGTGATCTCGATGTTGACCTCTTCCTGCCATGGATAATTACCGCTAATCCGTAGCTGTAAGGTGCCCTTATCTACCGGTATGGCGACGTCGTTCCCCACATAGAGGTTGATAAAGAGCGCGTCCTGGCGAACGGTATAGAGATAGTGGCCCAGCGAAGTGAGCACGCGGGCAATATTGGGCGGGCAACAGGCGCAGCCGAACCAGCGCTGGCGAACCGGCTTAACGTGGTCGTAAACATGATTAAATGCCAGCGTTTTAGGGTGTACCTCCAGCGGGTTCACATAGAAGAAATGTTTACCGTCCAGCGCCATGCCGCCCAGTACCGTGTTGTATAAGGCACGCTCCATCACGTCGGCGTACTGGCTGTCCGCTTCCATCTCCAGCATCCGGCGGGCAAACATCATCAGGCCAATGGAGGCGCAGCTTTCGGCATATACCGTATCGTTAGGCAAATCGTAATCGCTGCTGAAGGCTTCGCCACTGCTTTGCGAGCCGATCCCGCCGGTAATATAGAGCTGTCGCTGGGCCATGTTATTCCACAGCCGCAGGCAGTCCTGGCGTTTACCCTCGTCATGACTCAGGCGAGCAAGATGCGCCATGCCCGCCATCAGATAGACAAAACGAACCGCGTGGCCGATGGCGGTGTGTTGTTCGGCAAGCGGTTGATGCGCCTGGCTATAGGCTTTGTCCTTGACCATCCACGCCGGGCCGTACGTGTTCCAGTGCGATGTCCGGCCCCGTTTCTCATATTCGATATCGTAGAAATGAGGCTGCGTGCCGCGCGTGTCGATAAAATATTTCACAAGGGCCAGGTAACGCGGTTCCTGAGTGACGTCGTAAAGCCGCATCAGCGCCAGCTCAATTTCCGGATGGCCCGGATAACCGTGAAGCTGCTCCTCGCCGGGGCCAAAGACCCGGTCGATATGGTCCGCCAGTTTGCATACCACCTCCAGCAGACGGCGTTTTCCGGTCCCCTGAAAATAGGCCACGCCGGCTTCAATCATATGTCCGGCGCAGTACAGTTCGTGGCATTCGGCAAGGTTCGTCCAGCGCTCACCGGGTGCTTTCACCGTGAAGTAGGTGTTGAGATAGCCATCGTCACACTGCGCCGCCGCAATCAGCTCAATCACCTCATCGGCGGTTTTTTCACGTTCCGGGTCGGGCTTCTGGCACAACGACCACGCGACGGCTTCCAGCCATTTCGCCACGTCGCTGTCCTGAAACACCATCCCATAGAACTCCCCCTGTTCCAGCCCTGCCGCAATGCGGAAGTTGGTGATGGCGTGACTCGGTTCGGCTTCGGTAACGCGATCGTTTAGCGCATCCCACTGGTAGGGGATCACCACATCACGCACCAGCCGCTGATACTGGCCGAGAAACGGGTCGTTGATGTTCAGTGTGTGCAGGTCGGCTTCCATTATGGACATGTCATTCTCCTCAGGACGATACGTGACGCTGGCGCAGATCGGTGGCAATGCGCGACATCATGGGATTGTTGAGTCTGCACCAGCGGATTGAGACCGCCAGCAGCAGGTGGAAAAGGGCGGGGAGCAGCGTCTCCATCGCAGTAATTCCCTGTAACGAGGCTGGCGTCTGGTTGCCCGCGCCCGGCTGGTAGGCGACGGCGATAAACACCAGGCTGATGATCCCGGCGCTGGACGCCCAGGCGAGCTTGATGAAAAACAGATTGAAAGCGAAGTTCATGCCAGATGAACGTACCCCGTTTTTCCACTCACCATAGTCATCTGCAAATGCCATCAGCGAGAAGTGCAGGGGCAGGGTAAAACCGAGAATGACACCGTTACTCAGAATAACGATCAGCCAGAGCATCTGATGAGCCGGACCGCCTGGCAGAAACCACATTCCCGCCGCGAGCGCGGCCAGCACGAGGTTGGTGTAGTAATAGAGTTTGACGGTATCAATCCGGCGAGAAAGGGGATTCACGATCACCGCGCCGAGAATGGCCGCAAAGGTCACCATCGTGAAGAACAGCGAGGTATAAGCGGTACTGCCCTGGAGCACGTAGGTGATGAAGTACATGTAGCCGCCGCCACGAATGTTGAAGACGTTGATCAGCAGGAATGACATCACCAGCATCAGCAGGAGCTGATCGTTGTTGCGCAGGCCGGCCAGGTGCTCGCGTAAGGTGAATTTGCCCATCAGCGCCAGCGGGACGCGCTCACGCACCCAGAAGAAGCAGCAGAGGAACATCACCACGGCGATGGCGCACAACACCCCAACGCCGAGCTGATAGCCCCGCGCGGCGTTGCCCTCGCCCAGCGCTGCGACCAGCCACGGCAGGCCAACAGAGACCAAAAAGCCCGCCACACCGCACAGCACAAAGCGCCATGACTGGCAGGAGATGACCTCGCTGTGGCGGGTGGTCATGGTGTTGATCAGCGCGCAGTAGGGCACGTTGATGGCGGTATAGCCCACTGACAACAGCAGATAGGTACCAAACGCCCAGGCGATTTTCACCCCCATGCTGGCGTCAGGCACGGTGAAGGTCAGTACACCGATAACCCCGACAGGAAGCGCCACCCACAGCTGCCACGGGCGAAAACGCCCCCAACGGCTTTGTGTTCGGTCGGCAATCACCCCCATCACCGGATCGGAAATGGCGTCAAACACGCGCAGGGCAATAAACAGCGTGCCAACGAGCGCAGGCGTCAGACCAAAAACGTCGGTGTAGAAGAAGGTAAGAAAATTCATGATCAGGCAGGTAATGACCGTGCCACCCGCGTCACCCAGGCCGTAGCCAATTTTTTCGCGGACTGACAGGCGGTCATCCATTGCCCCTTGTACGACCTGTGATTCTGTAATCGGTGTGGAAGTCATGAGGTAACTCCTCGGTAATCGATTTTTATCGTATTTATGCAAGGTACCCCATTCATTCTGCACCGAACGCTCAGGCCAACAAGGGAAGGGAAAAGTATAAAAAGGTGACGATTCCGACCTGATGATAAATTTGTGATTTCGATCGGGAAGGCAGGAAGATATTCATTAATAATCAAAGCATAAGATGAATATTAATGGCAATCAGAGCGGAATGGTGAATATCCATGCTTGAATTATCCATAGCGCTTCCGATTAAAGTGCAAAATGGTGGGCTCTTTATTTCCCGGGGCGTGGGCCGGCATCCGGCGCGCAAATTAACTTCGTGGGAGATTATCTTCGTTGAAAAAGGGACATTAACGATCCAGGAAGAAAACACGCTCTTTGAGGTGAAAGCGGGAGAGAGCTTACTGCTCTGG
This sequence comes from Enterobacter sp. SORGH_AS_0287, assembly GCF_031453695.1. Taxonomy (NCBI): domain Bacteria; kingdom Pseudomonadati; phylum Pseudomonadota; class Gammaproteobacteria; order Enterobacterales; family Enterobacteriaceae; genus Enterobacter; species Enterobacter sp. SORGH_AS_0287. The sequence goes on along the minus strand of NZ_JAVIZW010000001.1, from coordinate 3,398,320 downwards.
CCGGCGCGTCGACACGTGGGGACAGAAGATTTCCCGGCGGACCTGCGGTTCTACTGGCTGCATTTTGAGGTCGAAGGGCAATCGTCGCCTTTGCCACATGCTTTTCCGGTGGCCATTGAACAACATTGCTGCGTGCGCGATGCTCAATATGTGATTGCGCTATTCCGGCAATTCCTGAGTGAGCAGGAAAAATTACAGCGAAGCGTGGCGCTGGAAATGATTTTGCTGCTGATTTTACAGCAAGTGTCGATCTCCTCAGGTTATGAAGACAGAGCCGATGAAGCCGGCGCGGCCATGGCATGGAAGGCAAAACAGCTTATTCGCACGCAGTTTCATCTGCCGCTTTCCACATCGCAACTGGCAAAAGCCTTGCACTGCAATGCCGATTATCTGGGACGCGTATTTCGCCGGACCTTTCACTTAACCCTGACGGAGGCGATCCATCGCCAGCGCGTCAGGGCGGCAGAAAAGCTGTTGCTGAACGACTCCGCGTCCCTGACCGAAGTGGCAACCCGCTGCGGTTTTAATGATGTCGGGTATTTCCGGCAGATATTTTCAAAGCATACCGGCTTAACGCCCGCCGTCTGGAAACGGCGGTACTGTAAGGAGCATATTAATTCCGGGTGATCACTGCCCGTAGTAGGCATTTGCTCCATGCTTGCGCAGATAATGTTTATCGAGCAGTTCCTGCTGCATCGTCGGTAGCTGTGGCGCAAGCTGGCGTGAAAACAGCCCCATAAAGGCGCACTCTTCCAGCACCACAGCGTTATGTACCGCATCGGCCGCATTTTTCCCCCAGGTGAACGGGCCGTGAGAATGGACCAGCACCGCCGGGATCTGCATCGGGTTTACGTCGCGCTCCTCAAAGGTTTTGATGATCACTTCACCGGTCTGGTATTCGTATTCACCCGCAATTTCAGCCGGGGTCATCAACCGCGTGCAGGGGATCGCACCATAAAAATAGTCAGCGTGCGTGGTACCCCATGCCGGTAAATCCTGCCCTGCCTGCGCCCAGACAGTGGCGTGGCGGGAATGGGTATGCACAATGCCGCCAATTTCAGGGTAACGGCGATACAGCGCCAGGTGGGTTGGCGTGTCGGAAGAGGGTTTTTTAACCCCCTCGACCACCTGGCCCGTGGCAATGTCCACCACCACCATATCCTCTGCGGACATCACGTCATATTCCACGCCGGAGGGTTTAATCACCATCAGGCCGCGTTCACGATCCACCGCACTGACGTTGCCCCAGGTGAAAGTCACCAGCTGGTGGGCGGGTAGCGCCAGGTTTGCCGCCAGGACCTCGGCTTTGAGTTGTTCTAACATGTCATCCCTCCTTCCTGCATCCGGGCTTCAATCCAGCGGCGTGCCTGGATGATTTCCAGTACCGGCTCTTTGGCTTTTTCGGTCCACATTTCAATCAGAAATGCGCCGCGATAATTGAGCTGATTCAGCGTGTTAAATATGCCCACGAAATCGACGCACCCCTCACCGAACGGTACGTCACGAAACTGTCCGGGGCTTTGTTCAGTCACGGGCTGGGTATCTTTCAGGTGGATGGCGGCGATGCGATCGATGCCCAGCGTCAGCTCGGCGGCCACATCGTTACCCCACGCGCTCAGGTTGCCGACGTCCGGATAAACGCTGAACCATGGCGAAGCGAGCATTTCGTCCCACTTTTTCCATTTGCTGATGGAGTTCATAAACGCGGTATCCATGATCTCCACTGCCAGCATGACCTGCGCGGCGGCGGCCTGCTCCACGGCCCATGCCAGCCCTTCGGCAAAGCGTTGCCGGGTACCTTCGTCATGTTCTTCGTAATAGACGTCATACCCGGCAAGCTGGATGGTGCGAATACCGAGATCGCGCGCCAGACGGATGGCTTTGGTCATGATGGCGCGTGCGCGCTCGCGGACGGTCTCGTCCCGGCTACCAAACGGGAAACGGCGGTGGGCAGACAGACACATCGACGGGATCGCGACCCCGGTTTCCAGCATCGCCTCAACCAGAGAGGCGCGCTGCGCGGTGTTCCACTCAAGGCGGGACAGACGCTCATCGGTTTCATCGATCGACATCTCGACAAAATCAAATCCGCAGCTTTTTGCCAGCACCAGGCGCTCTGGCCAGGTGAGCGCTTTCGGCAGCGCTTTTTCGTAGATACCTAACGGATGCTGACGCATGGTTACTCCCCCCAGATGTCGCGGATGTGTGAATGGAATGCATGGGCCACCTGCGGTGGGTTAGCCGCGCCAGTCAGTGCCCGTCCGGCAATAAACGCTTTCACATTGATTTGCTTAAACAGCGGCAGGTCGGCGGGGGTAATGCCGCCGGTGATCGAGAGCTGCAGGCCGATATCCGAGAGGGCTTTCATGCTGGCGAGATCCGCCTCGCCCCACTGCTGGCCGCTGGCCTGTGCGTCGCGCCCACGGTGATAAATGGCCTGTGTGACCCCGATACGGTGCCATTCTCGCGCATCATCCAGCGTCCAGTGACCAAACAGCTCCATCTGAATTTCCCCGCCGCAGCGCAGAGCCACCTCGTGACCCTTCTCGACGGTTGCCAGCGGCGCGGCGCAGATGATGGTCATCCAGTTCGCGCCTGCGCCAAACGCCTGTTCAGCCAGCGTTTCTCCGGCATCGGCCACTTTCCAGTCAGCCACGATCGTTTTTTTCGGACACTGCTGGCGCAGTGCGCGCACGGCATTAAGCCCTTCGGTGAGACACAAAATGGTGCCTGCTTCGATAATATCGACGTGATCCGCAAGCCGCTCGACGTCGCGCTGTGCGGCCTGAAGTGAGGTATGGTCGAGCGCCAGCTGCAGTAATGGTCGGCTCATAGGTCGTGCTCCTTAACATGGGCGTGATAGCCCTGTAGTGCTGAAATCAGTAGCTGGTAGCGCTGATACTTGCGCTGGTAGGCCGCATGGGCATGCTTGTCGGGTGTGATGACGCGAATGTGATGTCTGACAGCCTGCTGCGCGGTGCGGAAATCGGGATAAACGCCGGTACCCACCAGCGCGGCCAGCGCCGCGCCGGAACAGCCGGTCTCTTCGACCTGCGGCAGTTCTATTGCCAGACCGCTGACGTCCGCGAGCATTTGCATCCACACATCCGAATGGGCAGGGCCGCCGGTTACGCGCAATGCCTGCACGTGCGTGAAGCGCGCTAGCATGCGGTTAAGATGGGTCATGTGGCTGAAGACCACACCTTCATAGACCGCCTGCAACAGATGCGCGCGGGTGTGCAGGGCCTGCATGCCGTAAAACCCGCAGGTCATCTCCAGCCCGGCGTTGCTGCCATAGAGGAACGGCAGGAAGAGCAGATCGCTTCCGGCTTTCGGCAGGCTGGCCACGGCCTGGTTGATCGCATCGAATGACATGTTGCCCCACTGTGTGGTCAGCCATTCGAGGTTACCGGACGAGGTGGGGCTGGCTTCGTGAACGATGTAGTGCTGCGGATGAACGTAGCGCCCATACACATAGGGATACGGCTCGTTATGGCCTATACCGTTGGCGATCCCGCTGGTGACAGCCCAGGTGCCCATCACGGCGTTGAGCGTGCTGTCGTCATGTAACCCGGCGCAGATCGCGGTGGAAACCACATCAAACAGCCCCCCCACAACGGGTGTACCCGCTGCGAGACCGGTCAGGGCGGCGGCCTGAGCGGTGATTTCCCCGCAAATTTCTGCTGAACCGACGATCGGCGGCAGTGCGCCGTCAATTTCATCGATGCCGAGCCAGCGTGTGAGCTGCGGATCGTACTGCCCGGTGTTCATGTTGTAGAGATTGGATTCAGAGATGTTGCTCTCTTCACACCCTTTAACGCCGGTGAGGCACCAGCGCAGGTAGTCGTGCGCCATCATCACACAGCCAATCTGCTGATAACGGTGCGGTTCATTCTCTTTCACCCAGCGCAGGAGGGAGGCGGGATGCCCCGTCCATAGCGTCTGGCGCGTATGCGGATAAAGCTTTTCAGGAATACCGTCCTGCTGCCAGCGCTGTACAATCTCCAGCGCCCGGCGGTCAGAGGAGAGCATGGCGTTGCCGAGCGGCTGGTCATACTTGTCCAGTAAAAACAGTCCTTTACCCTGAGCCGATATCCCGACGCCTTTGATTTGTGCGCCGCCAATGTCGGCATTTTTAAGCAGCAGGGCGACGGTGGCGTGGCACTGCTGCCAGAGTTGGTGCATATCCCGCTCAGCGTGGCCTGCGTGTGGGCTGAGTGTGGCAACCGAGCGGCGCTCAATACAGACTTCCTGGCCCTGGCTGGTGTACAGACCGGCTTTTAGATACGTTCCGCCACAATCGATACCCAGCCAGAAGGGCTCTTTTTCACTCATCGTTGACTCTCTTGTCTTACGCCCTCTCTTCAGGAGAGGGCGGGGGGATCAGGCTGCGTGCTTATGCGGATTCACGCCGGGGTTGGGTTCCGCTCCGGCATCGCATTTCGCCGGTAGCATCAGGGCGAGCAGCGAAGCCAGCGCCAGCGAAACCGCGAGGCAGTACACCCCGGCATCTTTGCTGTAGAGGGTGATCAGCACGCCCACCGCGTAAGGGCCGCAGAACCCACCGAGGTTACCCAGGGCGTTAATCACGCCGCGAGCGCCACCGGCCATCTCTGCGCTGAACAGGCGCGCCGGAATCGTCCAGAACACACCCGCAGCGGACTGCAGGAAGAAGCCACAGCCCACCAGCGCGGCATAGGCCAGCCAGATGTTCTCTTTCAACGCCACGGAGAGGAACATGCAGAGCGCGAAGCCAATCAGCGGCAGGGAGACGAACAGCTTGCGCTTGCCGGTACGGTCAGACAGTGAGGAGAACAGGAACATGCCCGCAATGGCGCCGACATAAGGCAGGATGGCGAGCATTCCCACCTGGCCGATGCTGGTATGCGTCAGCTCTTTGAGAATGGTCGGTAGCCAGAGGGTGTAACCGTAAATCCCGGTCTGGTAGAAGAAGTTCAGGGCAATCAGCTGCCACATGGTTTTGTCGGACAGAACAGCACTCAGCGAGGCATTTTTCACCGCTTTTCCGGCAATAGCCTGCTGTTCTGCGGCCAGCGTTTGTATCAGATAATTTTTCTCGGCCTCGGAGATCCAGCGAGCCTCCTGCGGGCGGTCGTAGACGGTGAACACCCAGAGCACCAGCACCACAATGGACATCAGCCCTTCAATGATGAACAGCCAGCGCCAGTCGAGTGCGGTGATAATCCAGCCCGACAGGGGCGCGGTGATGATCCCCGCAATGGGAACAAACATGATGACAATCGCATTGGCGCGGCCGCGTTCGGCGTCCGGGAACCAGTTACTGATCATCGTGAGCACCACAGGCAGCATCCCGCCTTCTGCCACACCGAGTAAGAAGCGCAGTGCCAGCAGTTGATACTGATTGGTCACAACGCCGGTCAGGACCGAAATCACCGCCCAGGCAACCAGTGACCAGCCAATAAACTTCTTACCGCTGCCATGCACGGCGATCTTGCCGCCGGGCACCTGCAGGAACAGATAACCGATAAAGAAGATCCCACCCGCCAGGCCTGCCATGGTGGCAGAGATACCTAACTCTTCATCCATACCGCCTGGCATCGCAAATGCAATATTCACGCGGTCCATATATGAAATAATACAGGCGATAAGAATAGGCGGAATGATTCTTAACCAGCGCTGGCGCGGAATATCCGCTTGTAGAGCATGAGTAGAAATATTCATATTTAATATCTCAGTGAATGTAACCGGAATAAGATTTTTATTGTTATTGCGTTGCTTTTTTCATTTCACTAATGCCGTCGCGCAAAATAGCGATACGATGGCTGACGTTAGCATTAGCATTTATTTCCAGTAATTTAATACCGGAGAATTTCAATGTTGCGGCGCTCGCCGCAGTAAAAAGTGCTTTTACCTGTTCGGTAGTCATTAAACTGTCGGCACAGAACGGGGAAAATGGCGCATGCAGATCCTGCCATTCGCCGTACGCTCCGCGAACGGAGGTCCCGGAGAACATCAGTGCACCCAGCTTCCCGGCCTCAAGTGCGGCTTTAACATGTTCAGGCGGCAGCGCGGTATTGCGTCCTTCGATAGCCGACCGCGCCCAGTTGATGCATACGCTGATATCCGTTTCTTTCACCACCTCAAGCACCTGCGCTAAGGGCAAAAACCCCTTGCGTGGCGCGGGGCCGGTCATTGCATCGCAGTGTTCAAGCACCAGGTCGCATGACCAGTCCCATGAGGTGATTTCGCGTACAGAACGGGAAAACGCAGCGGTAGCTTGTTCAACAGACGGGTTTCCCGCCTGCGGCGCGGCTTGCATCTCCAGAGCGATAATTTTGCCTGGAAAGCGAGTATTGATGGCATCAATCTTTCGCAGCAGATGGCGGTAATAGTCAACGCAGGCTTTGCGCTGTTCTTCATCGGCAGAGGCCAGGCCAAACGCGCCATTTGTGCCGCGGCGGCGCATGGTTTCCATCACCGCGGTAAACCACCATTTGCCAGTCCCCCGGCGTATGGCGGAACAGCCATTCGTCACCCAACGGATGGAGATCCTCAAGACACGGTTGCTCCAGCCCGCGAATGTCTGGCGTGTCGGAAAGCGCTCGCCAGAAGTCCTGCTCTTCTTGTTCCCCTTGCTGATGAAACGAGGGTGCGCAGGGGTACGCACCAATTATAAAACCGGTGTTAGTCATTTCGCATTCCCAATAGAGTTCAGAAAATTAATCTATTTCGCTGATTGCTACTTTCACCACAATTTTACGAATTGCCGATACCTTATTTTTAATACAGGCAGGACGGTGAACATCCTGCGGAAAAAATATGGCGTACGTGCCGGGCGTCATTTCTATAAATGATTCATTTTCGCTGCCGTGATAAAAAATAATATCCCGCTGTTCCAGCAGTGATTCGCTTATTTCGTTATTGCCGGTATCAATGGCGACACCGATTTTCTCTTCACCCCATGCCAGAAACTGTATGTCCAGATAGCGACGGTGCACTTCGGGACGGTTCTCATCCCACGTCCGGGTGGTGAGGTCAAGCACCTGAGCAAAAATGTTACGTCCGTCAATGTCCACCACGCCAGGTGCCAGCGCCGTGAAATCCGTGGTGCGCAGAAAATCGAGTGCTTTCTCTATCGCCCGCGGCAGGCGACACGGATTTGGCTGCGAAATATGTCCTAAAATCATGACCCACTCCTTACAGAGACTGGATTTTCGCCCACACGCTGTCGTCAATGGTGATGCCGTTGCGGCGGTTCTCTTCGAGCAGACGTGTGAATTCATGACCCGGCAGTCGAACCGCGACGTTGTCATCAGCCCGCTCGGCGTTGATGATAAAGTCCATGATGCGCTGCAGTTTGGCATCGCGGGTGGGTCCGTCGATCAAACGATCGACCTCGATGGCGATAAAGATTTGTGACACGCCATATTCGTCGCTGTTGTCCTGGGTCACTTCCGCAACGGAGGATCCGTTGGAGAGCAGGGTTGCGATCATGTCGAGGACGATGGATAAGCCCGATCCTTTCCAGTAGCCCATCGGCAGAATGCGGCGGTTTTTCTCGATCACACCAGGTTCTCTGGTGAGGTGCCCTTCATCGTCAAACCCCCCATCCACCGGCAACGTGCGTCCGGCCAGGCGATTCACTTCCAGCATGCCGTAGGAGAACATTGACATCGACATATCGACCATTGTGATCGGCGTAGACGGAATCGCCACGATCAGAGGGTTAGTGCCGATGCAGCACGCTTTCGAGCCCCAGGCTGGCATGACGGCAATGGAGTTAGTCCAGCAGATCCCGATGTACCCCTTCTCTGCGGCCTGCCAGCCGTAGCTGCCGCCGCGCATCCAGTGGTTGGCGTTTCGCAGTGCCACCAGGCCGATACCGTGGTCGGCGGCCAGTTCGGTGGCGCGATCCATCATCTTTTTCGCCGTCAGGTTGCCAATCGAACGTCGGGCATCCCACTGTTCGATGGCACCTAGCGAGGTCACCCGTGTTGGCTGGGCATCAGGAATGATGTCGCCGGCATCAAGCTGCTGAATGAAACGAGGGAAGCGGTTAACCCCGTGTGAATAGACGCCCGATTCCGTGGTGCGGGCAAACATCTCCGCGCAGGCGTCGGCGGTGTCCGCTTTTACGCCGCGATCGACCAGGACCCGCCTGAACGCCGCTTTTAACTCTTCAAAGGTCACTTTCATCCCTGTTCTCCTGTTTTTGTCGGGGCAAGTGCGAGTGCTTTTTTATCGCTAAATTTCACTATGCGAAATCTGATTTCAAATATAGCGATCAAATTTTGCCAGATCAACGACATTCATGATTTTCAAAATCGATTAAAATCAACTGGTTGTGTTTTTTCTGTTGAGATCGTGAACTGAACCACACTTTGCGCTACCATCAGGACGCGATAAAAAGGAGCCATTGGATGAGCACGAAAGAGAGCGAAATGACGCAAGAAAAAGAGAGGCCAGCAGGTAGCCAGAGCTTGTTTCGCGGCCTGATGCTGATTGAGATCCTCAGCAACTACCCGAACGGGTGTCCGTTGGCCCATTTATCGGAACTGGCAGGGCTGAATAAAAGCACCGTGCACCGCTTACTGCAGGGATTACAGTCGTGCGGGTACGTTACCCCGGCGCCTGCGGCGGGCAGCTACCGCCTGACCACCAAATTTATCGCCGTCGGGCAAAAGGCGCTGTCGTCGCTGAATATCATTCACGTGGCGGCCCCGCACCTTGAGACGCTGAATATCGCCACCGGTGAGACGGTGAACTTCTCAAGCCGCGAGGACGATCACGCGATTCTGATTTATAAGCTGGAGCCCACCACCGGTATGCTGCGCACGCGCGCTTACATCGGTCAGCATATGCCGCTTTATTGTTCGGCGATGGGCAAAATCTACATGGCGTTTGGTCATCAGGACTATGTGGCGAGCTACTGGCAGAGCCATCAGGAGCAGATCCAGCCGCTCACCCGCAACACGATTACCGAGCTGAGCGCGATGTATGACGAGCTGGCGGAAATCCGCGAGCACAGCATGGCGATGGATAAAGAAGAGAACGAGCTGGGCGTCTCCTGTCTTGCCGTACCGGTGTTTGATATTCATGGCCGCGTGCCGTACGCGATCTCCATTTCGCTCTCGACGTCCCGCATGAAGCAAATTGGTGAAAAAAACCTGCTGAAACCGCTGCGGGAAACGGCAGAGGCTATCTCAAAAGAGCTGGGTTTTAACGTGCGCGGAGCGTGACAGATGAACCGATTTATCCTGGCTGATACGGAAAAATGCATTGGCTGTCGTACCTGCGAAGTGGCCTGCGTGGTGTCGCATCAGGGAATGCTTTCTGCAGGCGCGTTTGCGCCCCGCATTCGGGTGGTCAAAGGCGGCGCATTCACTACGGCTGTGGGCTGCCATCAGTGTGAAGATGCCCCTTGTGCCACTGTTTGTCCGACACAGGCGATTCGCCACACCGCGGGTGCCTGGCGGGTGGAGCCGGCGCGCTGTATTGGCTGTAAAAGTTGTGTGGTAGCGTGCCCGTTTGGGGCGATGCAGGTTCAGCGAGTGGGGAACCGCGTTCAGGCGGTGAAATGTGATATGTGCGCAGATCGCGAGGCTGGACCTGCCTGTGTGGAGGCGTGCCCAACCCACGCGCTGCGCTGCGTTGACCCCGCCAGATTACGCACCGAACGGCTGCATAATCTGGCGTAACGCGTTACTGGCTATCTTCGCGCCAGGCGTACTCAATCTCTTCCGCGAGAATTTTCACGCCCGCTTCGATTTTCTCCGGATCGGGCACGTAGTTCATGCGCATGCACTGATGCGTATGCGGCCACGGCTTATCCAGACCCGGGAAGAAGTAATCACCCGGTACCATCAACACGCCGCGCTTTTTCAGGCGCTGGTAGAGAAGCTCGGTGGTGATCGGCAGATCCTTAAACCACAGCCACAGGAAAATTGCCCCTTCAGGTTTGTGGATCAGGCAGCGTTCTTCCGGTAAGTAGCGGCGAAGAATGGCGATCGTTTCCTGTACCCGCTGGTAATAGAACGGCTTGATAACCTCGTTCGACAGGCGCAGCAGGTCATTACGTTTGATCATTTCACACATCATCGCCGGGCCGATTCCCCCCGGGGAAAGGCTGATAATGCCGTTCATGTTGGTAATGGCGGTGATGATTTTTTCATTGGCGATGATGATCCCGCAACGGCTGCCCGGCAGACCCAGCTTGGAAAGGCTCATACACAGGACGATGTTTGGGTTCCACAGCGGACGTGCTTCGCTGAAGATGATCCCCGGGAACGGCACGCCATAAGCGTTATCAATCACCAGCGGGATGTCGTGCTGATTCGCCAGCGCATCCAGCTTCATCAGTTCGTCGTCGGTGATGACGTTGCCCGTTGGGTTGGTTGGACGTGATACGCAGATCATGCCCGTCTCTTCACCAATATGCAGATGTTCAAAGTCGACGTGATATTTGAACTGGCCTTCTGGCAGCAGCTCAATGTTCGGGCGCGCCGAGACGAACAGATCCTCTTCGAGGCCGGAATCGGCATAGCCGATGTATTCTGGCGCCAGCGGAAACAGCACTTTTTTGGTGGTGCCGTCGGCGCGACGGCCTGCGAACAGATTAAACAAGTAGAAAAATGCGCTCTGACTGCCGTTTGTCAGTGCAATATTCTGTGGTTCGATATCCCAACCCAGCTCTTTGCGCAGCATTTCAGCAAGCAGTGTCAGCAGTTCGGTTTTACCCTGCGGGCCATCGTAGTTGCAAAGCGCATCGGTTGCTTTCCCGCTTTCCAGCATCTGAGCCAGCAGCGTCTGAAAATAGGTGTTCATCTCCGGGATTTGAGCCGGGTTTCCGCCGCCGAGCATGATGGCGCCTGGTGTGCGCAGCCCGTCGTTGAGGTCCTCCATCAGGCGAGTAATGCCTGAATGGCGGGTGAATTTGTCGCCGAAAAGTGAAAACGTCATAGCAGGTGATCTGTCGAGCTTATTTTGAAAGTGGGTAACCATAACGCTAGCACCGTGCTGGTGCAAATCGAGAGATGCGGTCAGGATTGTTGTTTTATGTGGCGGGAAGGTATTTAGGTAGTGGATTGTTCTGGTGAAATATCCCTCTCCCGGAGGGGGAGAGGGAACCGGTTTGCGTCGTTATTGATTACCCGCCCACACCACCATGACCTTATCGCCATTGTGCTCGCGAACGAAGCCGTAGCCTTCTTTCAGCGACAGCGTGGTTTGTTTGCCTTCACCTATTGCGGGATGCCGGGCGCGGAACTGGCCCAGAACCTGCCAGTGGGCGACGGTTAAGGCCTGCTTGCCCGTCACGTCCTGCCAGTTCATATCCGAGCGGGTGCCCTGTAATGGATCGGACCCTGTCGGTCCGAATGGCCGCTCGGATTCATCGCCGTAGTAAATTTGTACGCTGCCCGGTGCGAGCAGGAGCAGCTCTGCGGCACGCTGGCCGCCTTCACGGAAAAGGCGTGTGTCATGCGACGAGAGATAGCTCAGGACATTGAAGCTTTGCAGTTTTTCCGCCATCTGCTGCCAGGTCAGGTCGATGTCCGCCAGACAACCGACCGCTTTTGCTGCCTGCTCTTGATAATCAAAGTTGATCATCGCGTCAAACCCGTGGCGGTAATAATCGCTTTGCATCACGCCATGGCCCCATGACTCGCCGGTCATCCAGAACGGGGTATTGTCGAGTTTTTTGTCGGGGTTCGCGCCTTTCCAGGCTGCCAGCGCCTGGCTTGCCTGATCTTTCAACTGCTGCCAGGCCTCGAGTTCCACGTGTTTTGCCGTATCCACACGGAAACCGTCAATGCCATAGTCACGTACCCACTGGCTGAGCCAGTGGGTCAGGTAATCACGCGGGGTGTAGCCCGAAATGGCCTTCGCGTGGGTATCGGGTTTATGTTGATAGAAATTAGGTAAACCGGAAGGGGTCGTCGACTCCGTTTTCAGGTCCGGCAGGAACGCCAGCGACAGGGTTAAATCGTCGAAGCCGGGATTGTCATAATCGCCAATGTCGGTGCGGATCCACTTTTTACCCCACCATTTTTCCCAGGCGGCTTTGTCGCTGAAGTTGATGTAATCGTTGAAGCTGTGCCAGCTTTGGCCTGCTCCCGGCTTCCAGTCCGTCCAGTGCTCGCCCAGCGTTTTTTTCAGTTCATCACCCTGCAGATAAAGGGCCCCGAACTGGAACGCCTGCATGTCTGCGAGCGTCGCGTAACCCGTGTGGTTCATGACGATATCAAACAGGATGCGGATACCGCGTTTATGCGCTTCATCGACAAGGTGGCGTAAATCATCTTCGGTGCCCATGTTGGCATCAAGCGTGGTCCAGTCCTGGGTGTAGTAGCCATGATAGGCGTAGTGGGGGAAGTCACCTTTGGTGCCACCGCCAACCCAGCCGTGGATCTGCTCCAGCGGGGAGCTTATCCAGAGCGCATTCACGCCCAGCTGCTGTAAATAATCGAGCCGGGTTGTAAGCCCCTTGAGATCGCCACCGTGGAAGGTGCCGATCTCCTGCATGCCATCTTTGTGGCGTCCATAGCTGTTATCGTTAGAGGGATCGCCGTTGACAAAGCGGTCAGTCAGCACGAAATAGACGGTGGCGTTTTGCCAGCTAAACGGCGCAGGTTTGTCGGTTTCGGCGCGTTCAAGCAGCAGCAGGCCGTTGCTGTTGGCGGCGGGTTGCAGGGTGATTTTTCCATTCTGCACTGTTGCAGTCTGTTTGCTGTAGAAATCACGGACCACCGATCCTTCCGGGAAATCGTTGCCAACTTCAAGCGTCAGGGGTTTACCGTCCCACTTCGGACACTGGCGGGTAACGTTTGCAAGCGACGGTTCCGTTGCGCTCTGAATAGTCAGCATCAGTGTGGGCGTACCGGAGCGGGTATCGACACGCATCTGATACTCGCCGTCGCGGAACAGTCGCCACTGCGGCGGCGTGCCGTCACATTTTTTAAGCGACAGCATCTCATTGAGTTTTATTGCATCCGTTGGCTGCCAGCACGTGTTGTCAAAACTCAGCGTAAGAGGGCGAGTACCCTTCGCAAGCTTTGCCTGGCTGGTGAATATCCCGGTACCTTCGGCGCTAAAGGCGTTGAAACCCGGTGATGACCAGTCAGCATGAGCCAGTGCGGGTAACATCAGAAAAGCTAATGCGGTGCGTTTCATTCCATTTTCCTGTCGCGGCATTTTTGACCAGTGTGCCATCAGGTGTGGGGTAAAAACTCATCCCCCGGGGCTTTCTGCAAGGATGACGCGTGAGGATGAGTGATCCCGCGCAAAATTAGGAAGTTATCTGCGAGTTCGCGCACAATTTTTCAGAATTGATGCTTATGTGAGCAGGTTTCAGGTGACATAGTTTCGGAATTGGACTATTTCTATACGTGCTCTTGCAGTCTATTTTTGTTATGATTTGAGATTCCGCTCTCAAATTTGTGAAAAAATAAGGTGTTGGAATGTTTATATCCGACCAGGAGACCTAATGATATCGACTCCCATTCGACGATATGGGGCCGCGATACTCATGTTACTCACCATGGCATTTTCGGGTGAGGTGCTTGCGAAGACGCACACGGATACAACGAGTAAGAAAGCCCACGTAATAAAGACGACAAGTAGTAAGGTTAGCAGTAAACAAGAGTATTCTCGCAATAGTGCAAAGAGTAGTTCACTTCCTGATTTGCGAAAATACCCTTCCGGAACACCAAGGAAAAAAGCGTTTCTCCGGACGGTAATGCCTTACATCACAAGTCAAAACGCCGCGATTACTGCGGATCGTAACTGGTTGATTGCCAAACAGTACGACAGCCGTTGGTCGCCATCAGAACGCGCGCGTCTGAAAGATATCACCAAACGCTACAAGGTGAGCTGGAACGGTAACACGCGCCGTGTGCCGTGGAACTCTCTCTTAGAGCGTGTCGACATTATCCCGGGGAGCATGGTTGCGACCATGGCTGCAGCCGAAAGTGGCTGGGGCACCTCGAAACTGGCGCGTAACAACAACAACCTGTTTGGTATGAAATGTATCAAGGGTCGTTGTAACAATGCTCCAGGTAAGGTGAAAGGTTATTCTCAGTTTGAATCGGTGAAAGATTCCGTGAATGCCTACGTGGTGAATCTGAACACGCATCCGGCCTACTCATCGTTCCGTAAATCGCGCGCTCAGCTGCGTAAAGCGGATCAGGAAGTGACGGCCAGCACGATGATCCACAAGCTGAAAGGTTATTCGACCAAGGGACAGAGCTATAACAACTATCTGTTCGCGATGTACCAGGATAACCAGCGCTTAATCGCCGCACATATGTAATTCAAAAAAAACGCCTTCCATCGGAAGGCGTTTTCTTTTCTCTTTTTTCTACATCATCACTTCGCTGTGACGCTCCCGGTACTCTTTTGGCGTACTTTCATACTCCTTTCGGAACACCGAATAAAAATATTGCAGCGACGGGTAACCGCACATCTGTGAGATTTCGTTGATCGACAATGAGGTGGAGATCAGCAGGCTGCGTGCTTTCTCCAGTTTCTCGGCGTGGATGACCGCATGAATGGTTTCGCCCACTTCCTCTTTAAACCGCTTCTCCAGATTCGAACGGGAAATGCCCACCGAGTCCAGCACCTGATCGACCTTAATCCCTTTGCAGGCGTTGTTGCGAATGTAGTGCATGGCCTGAATAACTGCCGGGTCGCTTAAGGAGCGGTAATCCGTTGAACGGCGTTCGACTACACGGACAGGGGGAACCAGTAAGCGCTGAAGCGGCAACGCTTCTTTATCCAGCAGACGATGCAGTAACTTCGCCGCCTGATAGCCCATCTGACGCGTACCCTGTGCCACGGACGAGAGCGCCACGCGAGAGAGGTAACGCGTCAGCTCCTCGTTATCGATGCCAATGACGCACAGTTTTTCCGGCACCGGAATGTGTAAATGTTCGCAGACCTGCAAGACGTGGCGGGCACGAGCATCCGTAACGGCAATGATGCCGGTTTGCGGCGGCAGGGTTTGCAGCCAGTCCGCCAGTCGGTTTTGCGCGTGCTGCCAGTTTTCCGGCGCGGTCTCCAGCCCCTGATAAACCACGCCGCGGTACTTCTCCTGCGCGACAAGCTGGCAGAAAGCATGTTCGCGCTCAACTGCCCAGCGCTTGCCGCTGGTTGACGGTAGACCATAAAACGCGAAGCGATGGACGCCTTTCTCTTTCAAATGCAGGAAGGCGGTCTCAACCAGCGCATGGTTATCGGTGGCGATATAGTGGACCGGCGGATAGTGCTCGGGCGCATGGTAAGAGCCGCCGACGCCGACAATCGGAACGTCGACGTCAGTCAGCAATTGCTCAATGACGGGGTCGTCGTAGTCAGCGATGACCCCATCGCCCAGCCACTCTTTGATGTTTTCGAGACGGGTTCGGAAATCTTCTTCGATAAAAATATCCCACTCGGATTGCGACGCCTGCAAATATTCACCAACGCCCTCCACCACCTGACGGTCGTAGGCTTTGTTGGCATTGAATAACAACGTGATGCGGTGACGCTTTTCAAACATGGCTAACTTCCCAAATAAGTCACAATATTGTTATCAGGCTCGTCGCTTGGTTGCAGAGTCCATCCAGACTGCCAGCAAAAGAATGGCCCCCTTGACGATATACTGCCAAAACGTCGGGACGTCCATCATACTCATCCCGTTATCCAACGAAGCCATGATAAATGCCCCCATCACCGCGCCTGCCACGCTGCCGACACCGCCTGCGAGGCTGGTGCCGCCAATGACACAGGCGGCGATAGCGTCCAGCTCGGCGATGTTCCCGGCCGAGGGAGAACCCGCCCCCAGACGCGAGCTGAGGATCAACCCGGCGATAGCAACCATCAGGCCGTTAATGGCGAAGACGGCGAGTTTGGTGCGCTCGACGTTGATCCCTGAAAGACGAGCAGCCTCAAGGTTGCCGCCGATGGCATAAATACGGCGACCAAACGCGGTACGCGTGGCCATAAACATCCCGGCCAGCAGCAACAGTGCCAGCAGCAATACCGGCGTCGGGACACCGCGATAGTCGTTCAGAAGCCAGATTGCGCCCAGCACAATGACCGCAGTGAGTGCCTGACGACCGACTGTGGACGTTGACGCTGGCGATGCCAGACCCAACGCCTGACGGCGCATTCGCCCACGCCACTGCCAGGCCACAAACGCCAGCAACCCAATCACACCGAACGTAAAGCCGACGCTATCGGCGAGGTAGCTCTGACCAATTTGTGACATGGCTGCGCTGGTAGGGGAGACGGTGGTGCCGTTGGTGATGCCAATTAAGATCCCGCGGAAGGCCAGCATCCCCGCCAGCGTGACAATGAACGACGGGACTTTACGGTAGGCAACCCACCAGCCGTTCCAGGCGCCCAGCAGCAGGCCCAGCACCAGCGTAACCGCAATGGTCAGCGGCAGTGGCCAGCCAAGCCAGACGTCAAAAATGGCCGCCACGCCACCAAGCAGACCCATCATCGACCCCACCGACAGGTCGATTTCCGCCGAGATAATCACGAATACCATGCCCACCGCGAGGATGCCGGTAATGGCGGTCTGACGCAGCAGGTTAGAGACGTTACGCGCGCTTAAATACGAGCCATCGGTCATCCAGGTAAAGAACAACATGATGGCAATAATCGCCGCGATCATCACGAAAACCTGCAGGTTCAGCGCTTTTAGCCCGGCAAACGCGCCGGGCGTCGGAACAGCGACTTTAATATCAGACGGATTGCTTTTCGACATGACGTTCGCTCCTTAAAGCGGCTTCCATCACCTGCTCCTGCGTCAGGTTCTGGTTAATCAGATTGGCTTTCAGTTTTCCCTCGTGCATGACCAGCACGCGATCGCTCAGGCCGAGCACTTCGGGTAACTCAGACGAGATGACAATGACGGCAATCCCTTGCTGTACAAGCTGATTAATCAGTTTGTAGATTTCGTACTTGGCGCCGATATCGATCCCACGCGTCGGCTCGTCCAGGATCAATATGCGTGGGTTGAGAAGCAGGCAGCGCGCCAGGATTGCCTTCTGCTGGTTGCCCCCGCTCAGACGTCCAATGGCCAGTTCCGGGGAGGATGTTTTAACCTTGAGTCTGGCGAGCGACTGGAGAATGCACTGCTGCTCAGCAGCATCATCGAGGCTGCTCAGCGCACCGGAGAACCTATCGAGCGCGGCAAGCGTGATGTTTTTACCCACCGCCATGACCGGGACGATGCCATCTTTCTTGCGATCTTCCGGTACCATGGCGATACCGTGGGCAATCGCCTGCTGGCAGTTCTCGATTTTTACCGGCTGTCCGTCGATAAAAATACGGCCTTCCCAGCGGCCCGGCCACACGCCAAACAGGCACTGGACGGCTTCAGTGCGCCCGGCCCCGACTAACCCCGCAATACCGAGGATTTCGCCGCTGTGAAGGGAAAACGAGACGTCATTAACGCGCTTGATGTGGCGGTTAACGGGATGCCACGCGGTGAGGTTTTCCACGCGTAACACTTCGTCACCCGTGGTGTGCGGTTCGTTTGGATAGAGCGCCGTGAGCTCGCGCCCCACCATCATGGTGATGATGTCATCTTCACTCATGCCAGCAGCTTCACGTGTGCCGATGTGCTGACCGTCGCGGATCACACAGATGGTGTCCGAAATGGCTTTTACCTCATTGAGCTTGTGCGAAATGTAGATGCACGCAATGCCGTGGTTTTGCAGATCGCGAATGATATTGAGCAGGACGGCCGTTTCCTGCTCGGTGAGGGAGGCTGTTGGCTCATCGAGGATCAGCAGCCTTACCTGTTTGTTCAGCGCCTTGGCGATTTCAACCAGCTGTTGTTGCCCGAGGCCAAGATCACCGACGCGCGTATCCGGGGAGATCGCGAGACTTACCTGGGCCAGCAGTTTTTCACAGCGTAGCGTCATGGTGTCGTAATCCAGTACGCCATGACGTGAAATTTCGGCCCCCAGAAAAATGTTCTCCAACACGGTGAGGTGCTTCACCAGCGCCAGCTCCTGGTGGATGATGGCGATGCCTTTGCGTTCGGTATCGCGAATGTGTGTCGCCTGAATCACTTCACCGGCAAAGACAATTTCGCCTTCGTAACTGCCGTGCGGGTAGATCCCACACAACACTTTCATCAACGTCGATTTGCCCGATCCGTTTTCGCCACACAGCGAGACCACTTCGCCGGGATTGAGCCGCAGACTGACGTTGTCGACCGCTTTCACCGCGCCAAAGCGCTTGGTGATGCTTTTCATTTCAAGTAAATAAGGCATAACTGCTCCACATGACCCGAGGGAAGAACAGTACAACTCGATGCGCCCCCGCAGAGCAGGGGCGCGCTGGATTACAGTTCACTCTTCTTGTGGAAACCGTCTTTAATGACGGTGGCATCAATGTTCTCTTTATTGACTTCAATGGGGGTGAGTAGACGAGCCGGAACATCTTTAAGCCCGTTATTCAGCGTCGCGTCTGCCTTAGGTTGCTTACCATTTCCCAGCTCCACGGCAATTTCCGCCGCCGTATTCGCAAGCTGGGTAATCGGTTTGTAGACGGTCATGGTTTGTGTGCCTGCCATGATGCGTTTGACGCCCGCGAGGTCGGCATCCTGACCCGAAATAGCCACTTTTCCTGCCAGCCCCTGGGCGCTGAGTGCCTGGATTGCGCCCCCTGCGGTGGCATCGTTGGATGCGACGACAGCATCGATTTTGTTGTTGTTGGCGGTTAAGGCGTTTTCCATGATTTTCAGCGCGTTTTCTGGCAGCCAGCCATCCGCCCACTGATCGCCGACCACTTTAATCTTACCGCTGTCGATATACGGCTTCAGGACTTTCATTTGCCCTTCGCGGAACAGCTTGGCGTTGTTATCAACCGGCGAGCCGCCCATCAGGAAATAATTGCCCTGAGGTACTTTGTCGATCAGGCTTTTAGCCTGTAATTCACCCACTTTTTCATTGTCGAACGAAATATAATAATCGATATCCGCATTATTAATCATGCGGTCATAGGCTAAGACTTTTATGCCTTCTTGTTTGGCTTCTTTAACGACGTTACTTAATACCTGGCCGTTATAAGGGATAATGACCAGCACATCGACGCCGCGGTTGATCATATTCTCAATTTGCGACATTTGCGTTTCTTCGTTGCCGTTCGCGGATTGCACAAACACATTCGCGCCAAGTGATTCCGCTTTTTTCACAAAAATATCGCGATCTTTCTGCCAGCGTTCAAGGCGCAGATCGTCAATCGCCATGCCAATTTTGACTTCCTTGGCATGTCCGGCAAAGCTTGCAAGGAGGAGCGTAGTGCAGAGAGTAAGGGACAGGTTCTTTATCTTCATAATTATAGGGCCTTTTTGTAGGGGTATGTGTTGCTGAGATAAAAGAAACATTCACTGCTGGGACGCAGCAAATTTTTAACGGGGAAAGGCGGGCTGGCAATTACAGATTTTTATCTTCGCATTATGATATTTGGTTTATTTCTGAATTTATGACCGCGATCGAATTTTAAAATACGTAACGTCTTAATTACATTTGATTATGGAAGAGGGGCCGAAAAATAGTTTGCCTGCACATTATTTTGCGAGCCAGCGCACAGTTGTGCATTCTCTCAATAGCAGTGTGAAATAACGTAATTGAGCAAGCTAAAATGTCTATTCACTATTACTCCTGTATCAACGACTCGCCGCATACCCTGATTATGGAGCTCAATATGCAAGCTTATTTCGACCAACTCGATCGTGTTCGTTACGAAGGCCCGAAAACAACCAATCCTTTAGCATTTCGTCACTACAACCCGGATGAGCTGGTGCTGGGTAAGCGCATGGAAGATCATTTGCGCTTTGCCGCCTGTTACTGGCATACCTTCTGCTGGAACGGAGCCGATATGTTCGGCGTGGGTTCCTTTGACCGTCCATGGCAGCAGCCGGGTGAGGCCATCGAGCTGGCGAAGCGTAAAGCCGATGTCGCCTTTGAATTCTTCCACAAACTGAACGTGCCGTACTACTGCTTCCATGACGTAGATGTGTCGCCGGAAGGCGCCTCACTGAAAGAGTATCTGAACAATTTCGCGCAGATGGTGGATGTGCTGGCGGCTAAACAGCAGCAAAGCGGCGTGAAGCTGCTGTGGGGCACGGCCAACTGCTTTACCAACCCACGCTATGGCGCGGGTGCGGCAACCAATCCGGATCCGGAAGTGTTTAGCTGGGCGGCAACGCAGGTGGTTACCGCAATGAACGCCACGCATCAGCTGGGGGGCGAAAACTATGTGCTGTGGGGCGGTCGTGAAGGCTATGAAACCCTGCTCAACACCGACCTGCGTCAGGAGCGCGAGCAGATTGGCCGCTTTATGCAGATGGTGGTCGACCATAAACACAAAATCGGTTTCCGCGGTACGCTGCTGATCGAACCGAAGCCTCAGGAACCTACGAAGCACCAGTACGACTACGACGTTGCTACCGTGTACGGCTTCCTGAAACAGTTCGGCCTGGAAAAAGAGATCAAAGTTAACATTGAAGCCAACCATGCCACGCTGGCCGGCCACTCTTTCCATCACGAGATCGCGTCTGCTATCGCGCTGGGTATCTTCGGTTCTGTTGATGCTAACCGCGG
The DNA here is from genome assembly GCF_031453695.1 of Enterobacter sp. SORGH_AS_0287. Lineage (NCBI taxonomy): Bacteria > Pseudomonadati > Pseudomonadota > Gammaproteobacteria > Enterobacterales > Enterobacteriaceae > Enterobacter > Enterobacter sp. SORGH_AS_0287. The sequence goes on along the minus strand of NZ_JAVIZW010000001.1, from coordinate 3,377,735 downwards.
CGATGCGCAACTGGGTTGGGATACCGACCAGTTCCCGAACAGCGTGGAAGAGAATGCGCTGGTGATGTATGAAATTATCAAAGCGGGTGGTTTCACCACCGGCGGGCTGAACTTCGATGCCAAAGTGCGCCGTCAGAGCACCGACAAATACGACCTGTTCTACGGCCATATTGGCGCAATGGATACCATGGCGCTGGCGCTCAAAGTCGCCGCCCGTATGATTGAAGACGGTGAACTGGATAAACGTGTCGCGAAGCGTTATAGCGGCTGGAACAGTGAGCTGGGTCAGCAAATTTTGAAAGGCCAGTTATCGCTTGCGGACGTCGCGAAGTACGCTGAACAACATCAACTGGCACCGCAGCATCAGAGCGGGCATCAGGAGCTGCTGGAAAACCTGGTTAATCACTACCTGTTCGATAAATAACAGTGAGTAGATAATCACGTAAGCCCGGTAAGCGTCACGCCACCGGGCATTTCTGTTAAAGGAGTCACCGAATGTATATCGGGATTGATCTTGGCACATCGGGTGTGAAAGCCATCCTGTTAAGCGAGCAGGGCGACGTGTTAGCAACGCAGACAGAAAAGCTGCAGGTCTCACGTCCGCATCCGCTATGGTCGGAACAGGATCCGGAGCAGTGGTGGCTGGCAACGGATCGTGCAATCAAAGCGCTAGGTGAACAGCACAGTCTGCGTGACGTCAAAGCCCTCGGCATTGCCGGGCAAATGCACGGCGCGACGTTACTGGACAGTCAACATCACGTTCTGCGGCCGGCCATTCTCTGGAACGATGGTCGCTGTGCAGAAGAGTGCGCACTCCTTGAAGAGCGAGTACCCACCTCCCGCAGTATTACCGGCAACCTGATGATGCCCGGTTTTACCGCACCAAAGTTACTGTGGGTACACCGCCATGAGCCGGAAATTTTCCGTCAGGTGGCGAAAGTTTTACTGCCAAAAGATTATCTGCGTTTTCGCATGACGGGTGATTTCGCCTGCGACATGTCCGACGCTGCCGGCACGATGTGGCTCGACGTGGCCAAGCGTGACTGGAGTGAGGCCATGCTCGATGCCTGCCACCTGACCCGCGAACATATGCCAGCGCTCTATGAGGGCAGTGAGATAACGGGTACCTTACAGCCTGCCGTCGCAGAACGCTGGAATATGCCTGCTGTCCCGGTGGTGGCCGGTGGCGGTGACAACGCGGCGGGTGCCGTGGGGGTCGGGATGGTGGAAGCCGGGCAGGCGATGCTTTCGCTGGGAACGTCTGGCGTCTATTTTGCGGTCAGCGATGGTTATCGCAGTAATCCTGAAAGTGCCGTTCACAGTTTCTGCCATGCGCTGCCGGGAAAATGGCATCTGATGTCGGTTATGTTGAGCGCCGCCTCTTGCCTTGACTGGGCCGCGAAACTGACCGGGATGGCTGATGTTCCGGCACTGATTGCTGCTGCACAGCAGGCGGATGAAAGTGCGGGTACCGTCTGGTTTTTACCCTATCTTTCCGGCGAGCGCACGCCGCATAACAACCCGGAAGCGAAAGGGGTATTCTTTGGGTTAACCCATCAGCATGGTCCGGCGGAACTGGCTCGTGCCGTTCTGGAAGGCGTGGGATATGCCCTGGCGGACGGAATGGACGTGGTGCATGACTGCGGTGTGACGCCGGCGAGTATCACCCTGATTGGCGGCGGTGCGCGTAGCAGCTACTGGCGCCAGATGCTGTCTGATATCAGCGGACTGCAGCTCGATTTTCGTACCGGTGGTGATGTGGGGCCTGCGCTCGGTGCAGCGCGACTGGCACAGATTGCCATGAACCCGGAAACGCCGCTTTCTCAGCTGTTACCGCAGCTTCAACTGGAACAGGCGCATCTGCCTGATGCGGCACGTCATGCGCGTTATGCGCAAAGACGCGAGGTCTTTCGCAAAATCTACCAACAGCTGCTGCCGCTGATGTCGTAAATACGGTTGTCTGTCAGAGGCACGAGGTTGTCCTTTTTTGGTCTGTGCGGGCCTTTATTTCCTTGCCAGTATGGTGTCATACCCACTGGCGAGGAGATTCAACATGTCACGTACTGCATTAATCAACATCGATACTCAGCAGTCTTTTCATCATCGTCATTACTGGCAGGAGGACGAAATTCCTGCCTTTCAGCAGGCGATGCTGGGGCTGATTGAGGGCTGCCAGGCGCGTGGCATTCCTGTCGTTGATATTTTCCATGTAGATGAAGACGGTCCGTTCACACTGCAAAGCGGCTATGTCAAACCGATGGCCTTTTTACGTCATCAGCCGGACGTGGTCTTCCAGAAACACGTCCATAATGCGTTCACGGATACCGGGCTTGACCGCTGGCTGCGTGAGCGAGACATTAATCAGCTCATCGTGTGCGGCATTCGCACGGAACAATGCTGTGAAACCACTGCGCGGGTGGCATCCGATCTGGGCTATGCTGTGACCTTTGTTAGCGAGGCAACGCTCACGTTTCCAATGACGCACAAGGGGATAACCCTGAGCGCAGAGGAACTGCGTCATCGTACCGAGACGGTACTGGCCGGGCGGTTTGCCGACATTAAAACGGTTGCGGAGACGCTGGAGTCACTGTAATGAGCATCGACGTCTGGTTTGTGATGTTGCCCGGGGTGCTGTCATTAGACATGACGGGCCCGGCAGAGACCTTTGTGCTGGCCGGGGACGCGTTTCGCCTGCATTACATTGGTCCGCAGGCAGAGGTTCCGACGTCGATTGGTCTGATGATGGGCGGTATTCAGCCGCTGCCGGAAAGCCTGCCTGAGGGCAGTTTGCTGGTACTGCCGGGGGTAAGCGACTCCCGCTTTCAGTTTTCAACGCCGCAGGCGCAGCTGATCCAGCACTGGTTAATGCGCCTGCAGCCAAAAATTCATCGTCAGGATATCACCGTCATGTGTGTCTGTTCAGGGGCGTTGCTGGCGGCAAAATCGGGCTTGCTGAACCACCGGCAGTGCACAACGCATCATGACGTTATAAGCCGTTTGCGTACGGCGGCTCCGACGGCAATCATCAAAGAAAACCGGATCTTCGTGCAGGATGAGAATATCTGGACCAGCGCCGGCATCACCTCGGGCATCGACCTGGCGCTGCATATGATTAACCGTCTGTGTGGCGCAGAAAAAGCGCTGGCCGTGGCGCGCGAAATGGTGGTCTGGTTTCGTCGCTCCGGGGACGATCCCCAGCTGTCGCCATGGTTACGCTACCGCAATCATCTTCACCCGGCCATTCATCGTGCGCAGGATGCGCTTACCACCGAGCCGCACAAAGCCTGGGTTTTACCCGAGATTGCCGCTCTGGCGCATGTCAGCCCGCGCCATTTAACGCGGCTTTTTCAGACGCATTTAGGGATAAGCGTTCGCGACTATCTGGAGCAGTTGCGTCTGGCGGTGGCTGAACAGTGGCTGTTGCAAGGGCGTGGCGTGGAACAGGCCTCACTGGCCGCGGGGTTTTCCTCCCCGCGCCAGTATCATCGTGCCCGGCAGCGCAGCGTTAACTGACGAAGCGGCGGGTGTCGACCTTCTGCAGCAGCATTGACAGCAGCAGGCTCGCCATCAGCGTGACGGTGAAAATCCAGAGGATATCCAGCACCGGCCAGCTTTTGAACTCGACCCCTCTCGTTCTCAGGGCGTGGATCACCAGCGCGTGAAAACCGTATATTCCGAGCGAGTGCCGGGAGATAACGCTCAGCACCGGAAGGGGGCGTGCGTTCAGGGTGTTTTTGACGAGCGTAAGCAGGGATACGGCACAGATGAAGACCATCGGGCCGCAATACAGGTACCAGGTATCGGCAAAATTGCCGCGCCATTGCAGTTCATGCAGCGTTCCACGCGAAATCACGATCACGCCGATGATAAACAGCGCTGCACACAGCCCGTTCATGCCGCGTTTTTGGGTGTCCATCATCCCGATAGCTCGCCCCAGCATGCCGTAGAGTACGTAGTAAAAGGTATCGCCGTTGATATAGAGATTGACCGGTAACCATTCAAAACCATCAATTTTCTGCGACACCGTATTCGGGTTGGCTATGATGCCAATGACCACCATCAGCGCCAGCAGCATTTTCCCGCTCACGGTTTTCACCTGAATCAGTGGGGAAACCAGATAGATAACGATAATGGCGAAGAAAAACCACAGATGGTAGAAGACGGGTTTTTGCAGAAGGTATTTGAGAGATAGCCCGGCGTTAATCGAGGTGAACAGGGTGATATAGAGCAAGGCCACGGCGCTGTAGAAGCCCAGGCAGGCGGCGATGCGGATAAAATGCCGCGGTTGCGCGCTACGCTCGCCAAAAAAGAGAAAGCCGGAAATCATAAAGAACAACGGCACACTGACCCGCGACGCGGAGTTAAGAATATTGGCTATATCCCAGTTAACAGGGCTGATACTGTGCGCATTGGTGACATACCAGGTCGTCGTGTGGATCATGACCACCATCAGACACGCTATTCCTCGCAGATTATCAATCCAGCTAATTTTTGACGACATCAGTTCCTCATCATCCCTTGTAAATTCAGTGTGACTGCGATTGTATTGAAGCCTCTCTCTGGAAAATTCTGAGTTTTATTGAGCAGCCTTGTTTGAAAGCCGCGAGGTTCGCAGAATGCCAGGGCATAATCTATAAAAGCTTTGCTACTAAAAATAACAGCCACTGAACAGGGCGGTAATAAAAATGATGATGAAGCGTGCGGCGTCACTCTTTCTGCTGTTCATCCTGGCAGGATGCAGTACGCCACCCTCTGCACCCGTGCAAAAAGCACAGCAGGGAAAAATCAGCCCGGAACGCTCCCTGAATATGGAGCAGTTCTGTAAGGATCAGGCTGCGCGCCGCTATAACTCGGATGCGCAGAACATTGATGTCACCGGATTTGAGCGATTCCAGGGGAGTTATGAGCTGAAAGGCCATACGTCCCGTAAAGAGGGCTTTGTCTGTTCGTTTGACGCAGACGGTCAGTTTTTACATCTCTCCATGCGCTAAGCCGCTCGCATAATCAACAGCCAGACGCCGGCAGCTGCCTGGCGTGGTGGCTTATTTCCCCAATTTTCCCTAAACAAACCCGTTTCGTACTGTATATCTTGCAGGCAGCGGGTATACTGGTCCCTTCCATTTAAAACCACACGTATCCAGCACGACATACTATGCAAAAGTTTGATACCAAGACCTTCCAGGGCCTGATCCTGACCTTACAGGATTACTGGGCTCGTCAGGGCTGTACCATTGTTCAACCTTTGGACATGGAAGTAGGCGCAGGCACTTCACACCCAATGACCAGCTTACGCGCGTTGGGGCCGGAGCCAATGGCGACTGCTTATGTGCAACCTTCACGTCGTCCGACCGATGGCCGTTACGGCGAAAACCCGAACCGTCTGCAGCATTACTATCAGTTCCAGGTGGTGATTAAGCCATCGCCAGACAACATTCAGGAACTGTACCTCGGGTCACTGAAAGAGCTGGGTATGGATCCAACCATTCACGATATCCGTTTCGTGGAAGATAACTGGGAGAACCCAACGCTGGGTGCCTGGGGTCTGGGTTGGGAAGTGTGGCTGAACGGTATGGAAGTGACGCAGTTCACTTACTTCCAGCAGGTTGGCGGTCTGGAATGTAAACCGATTACCGGCGAAATCACCTACGGTCTGGAACGTCTGGCCATGTATATTCAGGGCGTAGACAGCGTTTACGACCTGGTCTGGAGCGACGGCCCGCTGGGTAAAACCACCTACGGCGACGTGTTCCATCAGAACGAAGTGGAGCAATCCACTTATAACTTCGAATACGCGGATGTGGACTTCTTGTTCACCTGCTTCGAGCAGTACGAGAAAGAAGCGCAGCAGTTGCTGGCGCTGGAGTCTCCGCTGCCGCTGCCTGCTTACGAGCGTATTCTGAAGGCCGCCCACAGCTTCAACCTGCTGGACGCCCGCAAAGCCATCTCCGTGACTGAACGTCAGCGCTACATTCTGCGTATTCGTACCCTGACCAAAGCCGTTGCAGAAGCGTACTATGCGTCCCGTGAAGCCCTTGGCTTCCCGATGTGCAACCGAAACAAATAAGAGGCGGCCATGTCTGAGAAAACTTTCCTGGTGGAAATTGGCACCGAAGAGCTGCCACCAAAAGCCCTGCGCAGCCTGGCTGAATCTTTTGCTGCGAACGTGACTGCTGAGCTGGATAACGCTGGCCTGGCACACGGTAAAATTGAATGGTTTGCTGCTCCGCGTCGTCTGGCGCTGAAAGTGGCGAACCTGGCGGCGTCTCAGCCGGATCGTGAAGTTGAAAAACGTGGCCCGGCGATTGCTCAGGCGTTTGATGCTGAAGGCAAGCCAAGCAAAGCGGCTGAAGGCTGGGCGCGTGGTTGTGGTATCACCGTCGATCAGGCTGAGCGTCTGACCACCGATAAAGGCGAGTGGCTGCTGTACCGTGCACATGTGAAAGGTGAAAGTGCGCAAGCGCTGCTGCCTGACATGATCGCCACGTCGCTGGCCAGGCTGCCGATTCCAAAACTGATGCGCTGGGGCGCAAGCGACGTGCACTTCGTGCGTCCTGTGCACACCGTGACGCTGCTGCTGGGCGATACCGTTATTCCGGCCACCATCCTGGGTGTGGCGTCCGATCGCGTGATCCGTGGGCACCGCTTCATGGGCGAGCCTGAGTTCACCATCGACAATGCTGACCAGTATCCGCAGATCCTGCTGGAGCGCGGTAAAGTTATTGCTGACTACGAACAGCGTAAAGCCAAAATCAAGGCGGATGCGGAAGACGCGGCGCGTAAGATTGGCGGTAAAGCGGATCTGAGCGACAGCCTGCTGGAAGAAGTGACCTCTCTGGTTGAATGGCCAGTGGTACTGACCGCGAAGTTTGAAGAGAAATTCCTGGCCGTGCCGGCTGAAGCGCTGGTGTACACCATGAAGGGTGACCAGAAGTACTTCCCGGTTTACGCCAACGACGGCAAGCTGCTGCCAAACTTCATCTTCGTGGCGAACATTGAATCAAAAGATCCGATCCAGATTATCTCCGGTAACGAGAAAGTGGTGCGTCCACGTCTGGCGGATGCCGAGTTCTTCTTCAACACCGACCGTAAAAAGCGTCTGGAAGATCACCTGCCACGTCTGCAGACGGTGCTGTTCCAGCAACAGCTGGGTACGCTGCGCGACAAGACTGACCGTATTGCGGAGCTGTCTGGCTGGATCGCACGTGAAATCGGTGCGGATGTGAACCACGCAACGCGCGCGGGTTTACTGTCCAAGTGTGACCTGATGACCAATATGGTGTTCGAATTTACTGACACCCAGGGTGTGATGGGGATGCACTACGCGCGTCACGACGGTGAAGCGGAAGATGTGGCCGTGGCCCTGAACGAGCAGTATCAGCCGCGTTTCGCGGGTGACGCGCTGCCGTCTAATCCGGTGGCCTGTGCGGTCGCGATTGCCGATAAGATGGACACCCTTGCAGGTATCTTTGGCATCGGCCAGCATCCAAAAGGCGACAAAGACCCGTTTGCGCTGCGTCGTGCTGCCCTGGGCGTGCTGCGTATCATCGTTGAAAAGAACCTGAACCTGGATCTGCAGACCCTGACTGAAGAAGCGGTACGTCTGTACGGTGATAAGCTGACCAACGCCAACGTGGTCGATGATGTGATCGACTTTATGCTTGGTCGCTTCCGTGCGTGGTATCAGGACGAAGGTTACACCGTCGATACCATTCAGGCGGTACTGGCACGTCGTCCAACCCGTCCGGCAGATTTCGATGCGCGTATGAAGGCGGTTTCCCACTTCCGTACGCTGGAAGCGGCATCTGCACTGGCCGCGGCTAACAAGCGTGTCTCTAACATTCTGGCGAAATCCGACGAAACGCTGAACGAGCGTGTGAACGCTGCGACGCTGAAAGAGCCAGAAGAGATCGCCCTGGCGATGCAGGTTGTGGTACTGCGTGACAAGCTGGAGCCGTATTTCGCCGAAGGCCGCTACCAGGAAGCCCTGGTGGAGCTGGCGGAACTGCGTGATGTCATCGATGCCTTCTTCGAGAAAGTGATGGTGAACGTGGAAGATAAAGAGCTGCGTATCAACCGTCTCTCTATGCTCGAAAAACTGCGTGAGCTGTTCCTGCGCGTGGCGGATATTTCGCTGCTGCAGTAACGTGCATGTGCCTGGTGACGGGCCAGCAGATGAGAAAAACCCGCTTCGGCGGGTTTTTTTATGTCTCGTTTTTTCGTGGGCCAGGTAAGCGCAGTGTAATTGCCTAAAAATTCACCTTGAAATGGTCAGCAAATTACCGTTATCCTGTTTCTCGTTATATTTCTCCCTCAGGAGCGCATCCCGAAAATGAACAAACACGACTGATGAATTTCGATCCTTGCTAAACGCGACCGCGTCGGCAGGGGATGTTTTGATTTCATTCAGGAGTGCTTATGGCTCATTTTGCGCAATCCCCTTCTTTTATTTTGCATCAGGTAACCTGTCAGTTTGCGACGGGCGATACCCTTTTTGGTCCGCTGAATCTTTCTCTGGCGCCGTCACTGTGCGCGCTGGTTGGCCGCAATGGCAGCGGTAAAACACGTCTGCTACGTTTGCTGGCAGGGTGTGATGAACCTGCCAGCGGTCATATCGAACGTTTTGCAACGCACGCTTATGTGGCACAACAGCCCGATATCTCCCCGCGAACCACACTTGCTGAGCTGCTGGGGTATGAGGCGATTTTTGCGGCGCGTAAGCGCATCGACAGCGGTGATTACCAGCCCGATGATTTGGCGTTACTCGACGGACACTGGGATGTAGCAGAACGTCTGAGCGAGGCGTTTTTCCACGCAAAACTTCCACCATTTGACCCGGATAAATCAGCCATGGAACTCAGCGGCGGCGAGCGCATTCGCGCGTTGCTCTGTGGCGCGTTTACGGCTGATGCGGATTATCTGCTGCTGGACGAACCCACCAACCATCTCGACCGGCAGGGACGTGAGTGGTTCTACGACCAGCTCGCCCGTTATCAGGGGGGCGTGCTGGTGGCCTCCCACGACCGTGAACTGCTGGCGAAGGTACCGCGTATTCTTGAACTGAGCGCCTCGGGTCTTCGCCACTACGGTGGCAGTTACGACGACTATACGCATCAGCGGGACGCCGAACAGCAGGCAGCCCGTGCGGCACTGGAACATGCGGCAACAGAACGCAAACGCACCCGCGCGCGGATGCAAAAAGAGCATGACGAAAGCCAGCGGCGTTCGGCGAAGACGTTACGTACGGTCGATAACCTTAATATTGCCTCGTTCGAGCGGGTCAGATACAAAATGGCCGCCAAAGAGCGCATTGGCACCTGGAAAAAACAGCATGGCGATCAACATGAAGCGCTGAATGCCGCGGTGAACAAGGCCCGGGAGCGAGTTGAAGAGGAGAATCCGGTGATGTTCACGTTGCCTGGAAGCCAGATTGCTGAGGGGAAACAGGTGCTGGTGATGGAGGGGCTGGTGCTGCCACACGTCACTCTCCCGCCGACCAACTGGCGAATGGACGGACCGATGCGCGTGGCGCTAAAAGGACCAAACGGCTGCGGTAAATCGACGCTTTTAAAAGTCATTCTCGGCGAAGTGGCTCCGCTCTCAGGAACGTGTAAGGTATCGGTAAACTGCGCTTATCTCGATCAACATCTGTCGCAGCTCGATCTTTCGCAGTCGGTGATGGCGCAACTCAATCTGAGTCATACACCTCTGGAAGAGGGTGTGCTGCGAACCCGTTTAGCGCAGCTTCAACTGGGCGCTGACAAAGTGGCGCTTCCACTGGCTGAGCTGAGCGGCGGGGAACGTCTCAAGGCTGCTCTGGCCTGTGTCTTGTGGCGTGAAGACGCTACGCAGCTTTTACTGCTGGATGAACCGACCAACCATCTGGATCTGGCCTCGGTCGAGGCTATTGAAGCCGCACTGGCCGGTTTCCCCGGGGCATTGCTGGTGGTTTCTCACGATGAGGCCTTTTTGCGGGGGTTAGCATTGACGCATGAACTGGTCTGGGAAGAGGCGGGTTGGCGGTGTGCCCCCCTTTAAAACACAAGCCCCCGCAAAGGCGGGGGCGGTAACTCACTTTACTGCATCATGCTATATGCTTGCTGAGTGCAGGGTTGGCCTGAATCAGGCGCATCAGCTTTAGCTCGGTTGGGGTGGGTTTTTCGCGTTTTGACTCCCACTCCTGCACCATAGCCACGCTGACACCCATCGCTCTGGCGAATTCTTCAGTTTTTAATCCAGTCCCTTTGCGCAATTGCTCATATTCTTTAAAGGGATTGGATCTTTGTTGCAGGGTTAACGTCTGCGGTACATCTTTAAAAATAATCTGTTCCAGGCTGCTCAGCAGCTCAAGCTCAGGATCTTTATATTCCATTGAGGACTCCTCTTAAATCACATACCGGGATCAAGAACATCAGAGAGCCTGTTAAGAATAGTCCCTAATACAAACGACGGATCGTCACGGATGTGATTAATCGTGCGGTAACGATCGCTTTATGCGTTTCAGCCGTTGCCAGGGTGAGACTAATTACCTGATTACGCTTATGTCGGCTTCGCCAGGTATTTTTTTGTAAATAGTAAGAAATAAAACGGCAATAGCCGTTTTGCATGAAAAGAGTATCTTGCAGGGCTGACCTGGACTATCCTTGTCAGCGTCGGGCACGCGTGTGCCGGTGTGCGCTTTTTTGGGTGAAAGGAGTAATGAAATGGCGACAGGAAAGTCCTGCTCTCGCTGGTTTGCGCCTAGTGCGGCGTTGTTGATGGTTGTTAGCCTGAGTGGGTGTTTTGATAAAGAAGGCGATCAGCGCAAAGCGTTTATCGATTTTCTACAGAATACGGTGATGCGCAGCGGTGAACGGTTGCCGACGCTGACTGCGGATCAGAAAAAACAGTTTGGCCCCTTCGTGTCTGATTACGCCATTCTTTATGGTTATTCACAGCAGGTGAGCCAGGCGATGGATTCCGGTATCCGTCCGGTTGTGGATAGCGTGAACGCTATTCGCGTCCCGCAGGATTACATGACGCAACGTGAACCGCTGCGCCAGTCCAACGGTGCGCTCGGCGTGCTGAGCCAACAGCTGCAGAATGCGAAAATGCAGGCGGACGCGTCACGTTCCGCGCTGAAGCAGGGCGACGATCTCAAACCGGTCTTCGACAAAGTGTATGAGAAAGTAGTGTCGAAACCTTCTGAAGCGATGCAACCGCTGATCCCGGCCGCGCAAATTTTCACGCAGCAGCTGGTTCAGGTGGGGGACTTCATCTCCCAGCAGGGCACTCAGGTGAGCTTTGTGGCCAACGGTATTCAGTTCCCGACCTCGCAGCAGGCAAGCCAGTATAATGCGCTGATTGGGCCACTGGCCTCCCAGCACCAGGCCTTTAGTCAGGCGTGGAGTGCAGCGGTCGCTGCCACAGAATAAATCGGAAAACCCCGCCTCAGGCGGGGTTTTTTATTCCGGGCGAAAATAACGCTTGTTATTCTTCTACCACATCGGTATAACTATACAGGTCGGTTTGTTACACAGACCTAAAGCAGTTTAGTAAAGCAGTCCAGATTGTTATCCATAGATACCCTTCGTAGTGACCCTTCCTTCATCGCTTAAAAATCTGTAACACAATCCATCAAGCCGGAAGGCACAATATATTTGTTAATTAAGGTAATTCTATGTCTGCTAAAATGACTGGTCTGGTAAAATGGTTCAACGCTGATAAAGGTTTCGGCTTCATCACTCCTGACGATGGCTCTAAAGACGTGTTCGTACACTTCTCTGCTATCCAGAACGAAGGCTACAAATCTCTGGATGAAGGTCAGAAAGTTTCCTTCACCATCGAAAGCGGCGCTAAAGGCCCAGCAGCTGGTAACGTTGTAAGCCTGTAAGCTTCCAACCCAGTAGCACAAATTTTAAAAACCCGCCTTCTGGCGGGTTTTTTCATTTCTATCGCTGAACCTGCGGGTTAACGCAGTTGATTTCCACCTTTCCGCTAAGGGCAGCGATCAGGTTGTCTACCGCGGTTGCAGCCATATTGTAGCGTGTTTCATGGGTTGCTGAGCCGATGTGGGGCAGGGCCACCACGTTGGGCAATGAAAGCAACGGTGAGTCCACCGGCAGCGGTTCCTGTTCAAACACGTCAAGACCGGCAGCGTGGATCTCACCCTGTTGCAGAGCCTCAATTAACGCCTTCTCATCCACCACCGGGCCACGACCCGCATTGATGAAAATGGCCGTTTTCTTCATTTTTTCAAACGCCTCTTTACCGATAAGATGACGGGTTTCGTCCGTCAGCGGCAGGATCAGACAGACAAAATCGGCTTCCTGCACCAGCGTATCCAGCTCGCAATAGCGGGCGTTAAAACGTTCTTCGGCTTCACTGTGATGACGACGCGCGTTATACAGAATCGGCATGTTAAAACCAAAATGTGCTCGCTGCGCCAGGGCCAGGCCAATACGGCCCATGCCAACGATGCCCAGCGTTTTGCCATGAACATCCACCCCAAACCAGTCCGGACCAATGCTTTTTGTCCATTCGCCAGCTTTGACGCGATCGGCCACTTCGACCACACGACGCGCCGTGCTGAGGACCAGCGCCATCAGCGTGTCGGCCACGGTCTCCGTCAGCGCATGTGGCGTATGCATCAACAGGATCTTGCGGGCGTTAAGGGCATCCACGTCGAAGTTGTCATAGCCCACGGAAACGGTAGAGGTAGCACGAAGCTTCGGCATTTTCTCCAGCAGGGCGACATCCACTTTTTCGCTCGAACCCAGCAAACCTTCGGCGCTGGCGAACGCATCGGCGTGCTGTGCCACGGTTTCCGGGCTGAGGTTCTTCACCTGGGTAACGGTGAAGTGTTCCTCAAGGCGTTTCTGCAGATCTTCCGGCAGTGCTTTATACAAAATGACGGACGGCTTCATGCTAATCTCCGTTGATTTTTAAGGATTCAGGCGTGGCGTGCGCCGACAGGTAATTGTTGATTATTAGCAGGCTTAACAATCAGAGTAAGCCACACGGAGGCGAAAAGCGCTACCCCCATAAATATGTACGATGCGGATGGGCTGCCGGTTGCTCCGTTCAGGTAACCCACAAACCAGGAGCCGCAGAACGAGCCCAGCGCCCCCATACTGTTAATCAGTGCCATCGCGCCGCCTGCCACGTTACGCGGCAGCATCTCCGGGATGATCGCAAAGAACGGTCCATAAGGGGCGTACATTGCCGCGCCCGCAATCACCAGCAGGGTGTAAGAGACCCAGAAATGGTTCGCGCCGACGGCCCAGGAACCAATGAAGGCAAAGGCAGCGATCAGCAGCAGCGGCCAGACAAACAGCTTACGGTTCTGCATTTTGTCCGATGCCCATGACGCAATGATCATGGCGATTGTGGCTGCGAGGTAAGGCACGGACGACAGCCAGCCCACTTCCACCATGCCAAGGTTTTCACCGGCATTGCGGAGAATCGATGGCAGCCACAGTACGAAACCGTACACGCCAATGCTCCAGGTGAAATACTGGGCGCAGAGCAGAATCACATTACGCGAGCGGAATGCTTCGCCGTAGTTACGCACCGCTTTCAGGCCTTGCTGTTCTTTATCCAGCTGCGCCTGCAGAGCGGCTTTTTCATCTTCGGAGAGCCATTTCGCCTGCGCAGGTTTATCTTTTACCAGCATCCACCAGCAGAATGCCCAGATAACCGCCGGCACCCCTTCGATAATGAACATTTCGCGCCAGCCGAAGGACTGGATGAGGTAGCCAGAAACCACCGACATCCACAGCACGGTGACCGGGTTACCGAGGATCAGGAAAGTATTGGCTCGTGAGCGCTCGGATTTGGTAAACCAGTTGCTGATATAAATCAGCATCGCGGGCATTACCGCTGCCTCAACGACCCCAAGAATAAAGCGAATGGCTGCCAGCGCTGGAATATTATTCACCACGCCGGTCAGTGAGGCGCAGGCACCCCACAGGATCAGGCAAACGAAAATCAATTTGCGGACGCTGCGACGCTCCGCATAGATAGCGCCGGGGATCTGGAAGAAGAAGTAGCCCAGGAAGAAAAGGGCACCCAGCAACGAAGAGATACCTTTGGTGATCCCCAGATCTTCGGTGATCCCTGCCGCGGACGCGAAACTGAAGTTGGCACGATCAAGGTACGCCAGGCTGTACGTGATAAACACGATTGGCATGATGTACCACCAGCGTTTTACTGCATTGGTCGAACTGTTCATAGGCTTGCCTCTGTTGTTGAGGTTTGTACCGCCGTTGTATGTAGGGTACACGGTGGTTTGTTTTGTTTCCCCCTGACCTACCTGAGGAGAGGGGGAGGGAAACGGAATTTATTCGTTCAGCTGCGCACGGGTCGGTAATCCTTCACTGTCGCCCTGCACCTGGATTGCCAGCGAGCCAATTTTATTGCCCCGGGCGACGGCCTGCTGCAGCGGTTTGCCTTCCAGCAGGGCACTAATGACTCCCACGGCAAAACCATCGCCAGCGCCGACGGTATCAACCACGTTATCAACCTTCACGGCCGCGACTGCGCCTTGCTCGCCGTTAGCCGTTTTAAACCAGGCGCCATCGGCACCGGTTTTCAGCACCACCGCTTTTACCCCTTTGTTAAGGTAAAAATCGGCAATCCCTTCAGGGGTGTTTTTACCGGTCAGGATCATGCCTTCTTTCACGCCCGGCAGAACCCAGTCAGCCTGAAACGCCAGACGGTTCAGCTTCTCGACCATTTCCGCTTCGCTTTTCCACAGCACCGGGCGCAGGTTAGGATCGAATGAGATCGTTTTCCCTTGAGCCTTCATGGTGGTTGCGGCATGATCCAGTAATGCATACGAGCTGGCTGAAAGCGCAGCCGCCACGCCGCTCAGATGCAGATGGCGTGCGGAGGCGAAATAGTGGGCGTGGTAATCCTCGACTGAGAGGTGGCTCGCCGCAGACCCTTTACGGAAATACTCCACAATGGGATCGGTTCCATTTTCGACTTTCGATTTAAGCTGGAAACCGGTCGGGAAGCGTCCATCGAGGGTGACGCCGGAAGCATCAATGCCCTCTTTTTTCAGCGAATCGAGAACGAAATGGCCAAAGCTGTCATCACCCACGCGGCTGACCCAGCCGACATTCAGACCCAGGCGCGCCAGGCCGGTCGCGACGTTCAGCTCAGCCCCCGCCACGCGTTTGATAAAGTGCTCCACCGTACTCAGGTCGCCCGTTTCGGTGGCGACAAACATCGCCATGGCTTCGCCGATAGTGATCACATCCAGCGTCTTGTGCATGGTTTACTCCTCACGCAGCAGGTTTACGTAATGACGGGTGACGGCGGTTAAATCCGCCCCTTCCAGCGGGAACTCGATACCACGCGGGGCATCGGCGGGCAGCTGACAAAGCAGATCCAGCCAGCGCGCATCGGCCCGATCCGGCGCCACGGCGCGGAAATTTTCTTTATGCGGCACGGCGGCTTTAACGTGGATATAGCTCACTGCGGAGGCCAGATGGCGCGCGGCTTCTTCCGGGGAGTCGCCCACCCACAGCCAGTTGCCCATGTCGAACGTCAGCGTGACGGGCAGCGCCATGTCCCGGCAGGCGGTTTTGAAGCGCTGCATCGGCGCAAGCTGGCCGCAGTCGGTCTGGTCGTTTTCCACCACCAGGGCCATACCGCTTTCATCGAGCAGGGCACGCAGGGCGTGAAGCGGCTGGGTGTCGCTGAAATGACCCAGTGAGACCTTGAGCCACAGCGCATTCAGGGTACTGGCTTCGCTGAGATAACGGGGCAGGTCAGGGTTGAGGGTGCCATCGGGCATAAACAGGGCCGCAGGGGCGGAGTAGCATGCCAGCAGGCCCAGCAGCTCAATGGATTCACCCAGCGCGGGCAGCGCCAGCAGCTCTTCGCTGTTGAATAGCTCGCGGCGGATCTCGACGCCGTCGGCACCCGCGCCCGCAATGACGGGCAGCATTGCCCGTTGACCACCTGCCTGTCGCACCTGTTCCGCGCCATACGCGGCGGTGACCACCATGATTTTTCTGCCCATCGTCGGACTCCATCGCAATACATCAATACTATTACGCTAGATGGAACCGGTTCCAAAGGAAAGGTCAGGATGTTGAATTTATGATCGGTATCACAAGGGGAAATTAACGGGCGGTGGAGCCGCGAACAATCAACTCGCCGGAAAATACCTGCTCGCGAACGGCATCGCTGGTGCCTTCAATACGACGAACCACTTGTTCAACAGCGGCATAGCCAATCTGCCAGGTAGGTTGTTTGAGGGTGGTGATCCCGACGCCAGCCAGTTCTGCCCACTCGAGTTCGTCGAACCCCAGCAGACCGATATCGCTTCCCCAGTGCAGGCCAATGCGCTTAAGCGAGCGGGCGACCTGCAGGGTCAGCGCCCCGTTGGCAGAGATAACGGCTTTACGCATTCCGCGATGGCGGGTGTGGAACTGCCGCAGGGTATTGTCGAGCTGATCGGCTTCGTGGAGGGGCGTTTCGGCATTCTCGGCAATCACGCCGGGGTAACGCTCCAGCGTGGCACGAAACGCGCTCAGTCGCTCACGACGGGTGTTGACCATGCCCAGAGGTTCGCTCAGAAACAGGATGGCTTCAAAGCCCTGTTCAATCAGATGCTCAGTGGCGGTTGTCGCCGCCTGAGTGTTATCCAGCCCGACGACATCGCAGGCGAATTCCGGGATTTTGCGGTCGATGAGAACCATCGGCAGGGAGGATTGCTGCAGGCGGTTTAAGCCCTCTTCACGCATGCCCACGGCATTCACCACAATTCCTTCGACCTGATAGCTGCGCAGCAGATCCAGGTAATGCAGCTCCTGATCGACTTCGTTGTTGGTATTACAGACCAGCGGCGTAAAGCCCTTTTCGCGACAGGCGGCTTCAATTCCGCTCAATACGTTAACGGAGTAGGGATTGGTGATATCGGCGATGATAAGCCCGATAAGACGGGTACGACCCCGTTTGAGCCCGCGCGCCATAAGGCTCGGGCGGTAGTCGAGATCGGCAATGGCCTGTTCAATACGAGCGAGCAGCGCATCGGACAGCAGGTGTTTCTCGCCGTTGAGGTAGCGTGAAATGCTGGTTTTACCGGTGTTTGCGGCTTTCGCCACGTCGCTGATTGTGGCCCGTGTTGGTTTGCTCATCGCTGAATTCCCTGAAGTGAGTGAGAACACCTTAGCGGGAAAATTAGCGATGGCAAGCGGTTCATGCCGACGTGGCGGCATGATGCCCTTATCCCCCTCTCCCCCTGGAAGAGGGGGGCAGCCCTTACTGAATTGGGCTTAAGGTAATCTCAACGCGACGGTTCTGCGCTTTGCCTTCCGCCGTGCTGTTGCTGGCGATAGGGTTTGCAGGGCCCATGCCGCTGGTACGGATGCGGTTTGCTGCAACGCCCTGCGTGATCAGCGAGCTGGCCACAGAATCGGCACGCTGCTGAGACAGACGCATATTCAGATCCTGGCTGCCGGTGCTGTCGGTATAACCGATCACATTCACCGCGGTCTTGTTGTACTCTTTCAGCACCATTGCCACGCCGGTCAGGGTGTTCGCCCCTGCAGGTTTCAGCGTTGCGCTGCTGCTGTCGAAGGTGACGTTGTTTGGCATATTCAGGATGATGTTATCGCCGCTGCGCGTCACGCTCACGCCGGTGCCTTTCATTTTGTCGCGCAGTTTTGCTTCCTGCACATCCATGTAATAACCCACGCCGCCGCCCAGGGCTGCACCTGCCGCTGCGCCAATCAACGCGCCTTTGCCGCGGTCTTTCTTGGAGGAGGAGAGTGCGCCCACACCAGCCCCTACCAGCGAGCCGAGACCCGCGCCGATGCCGGATTTACCTGCTTCGCTTTCACCGGTGTAAGGGTTTGTTGTGCAGCCAGAAACAGCCAGTGCACCGCTCACCAGAGCGGCAATAACGAATACGCGTTTTTTCATCTTATTTCCTTAATCCTTTTTATTCTTTGCCACTACGCGCGTGGCAGTTGATTATGACGTCCAGATACGGAGAAAATTCCGGGTATAACTCTGAAATTTGTGACAAACCATAAACTGCCTCACTAAGAAGGCCGTAAAACCTGCACGCAACCAGGAGCGCACGCTTGAGCACCTCAACAAAAACGATTCTGACCGCCGCCCACTGGGGGCCGATGCTGGTCGAAACCGATGGCGAAAATGTTCTGTCGTCTCGCGGGGCATTGCCAACAAAACATCCCAACTCTTTACAGACCGTCGTTCGCGATCAGGTGCACAGCAAAACGCGCGTGCGCTGGCCGATGGTGCGTAAAGGATTTCTGGCGTCGCCAGACAAGCCGCAGGGTATTCGTGGTCAGGATGAGTTTGTTCGGGTGAGCTGGGATGACGCGCTGGCGCTGATCCATGCGCAGCACAAACGTATTCGCGACACGTATGGCCCGTCGTCCATTTTTGCCGGATCTTACGGCTGGCGTTCAAACGGCGTGCTGCATAAGGCTTCGACGTTACTGCAGCGCTATATGAGTCTGGCCGGGGGGTATACCGGCCATCTTGGGGATTACTCCACCGGCGCAGCGCAGGCGATCATGCCCTACGTGGTGGGCGGTAACGAAGTGTATCAGCAGCAGACCAGCTGGCCGCTGGTGCTGGAGCACACCGATGTGGTGGTGCTGTGGAGCGCCAACCCGCTCAACACCCTGAAAATCGCGTGGAATGCCAGTGACGAGCAGGGGATCCCGTATTTCGATGCGTTGCGTAAAAGCGGCAAACGCATCATCTGCATTGACCCGATGCGCTCGGAAACCATGGACTTCTTCGGCGACAGCGCCGAGTGGATTGCCCCGCATATGGGCACCGACGTGGCGATGATGCTGGGCATTGCCCATACGCTGGTGGAGAACGGCTGGCACGATACCGGGTTCCTCGCACGCTGTACCACCGGTTTTGACAACTTTGCCGACTATCTGACGGGCAATACAGACGGTATTGCCAAAACGGCAGAGTGGGCGGCAGAGATTTGTGGGGTTCCTGCGGCCAAACTGCGTGAACTGGCAGCGTTATTCCACCAAAACACCACGATGTTAATGTCCGGATGGGGTATGCAGCGCCAGCAGTTCGGTGAGCAGAAACACTGGATGCTCGTGACGCTGGCCGCCATGCTTGGGCAGATTGGTACGCCGGGCGGTGGGTTTGGTCTCTCTTATCACTTCGCCAATGGCGGCAACCCGACCCGTAAAGCGGCAGTGCTGGCTTCTCTGCAGGGCTCGGTTCAGGGCGGTGTAGATGCCGTGGATAAAATCCCGGTGGCGCGCATTGTTGAAGCCCTGGAAAACCCGGGCGGGTTTTATCAGCATAACGGTCTGGATCGCCACTTCCCGGATATTCGGTTTGTCTGGTGGGCCGGCGGCGCGAACTTTACTCATCACCAGGACACGAATCGCCTGATCCGCGCCTGGCAGAAGCCAGAACTGGTGGTTATCTCAGAATGCTTCTGGACCGCCTCAGCCAAACATGCCGATATTGTGCTGCCGGCGACCACCTCGTTTGAGCGTAACGACCTCACCATGACCGGTGACTACAGCAATCAGCATATGGTACCGATGAAACGCGTCGTAGCGCCGCGTGATGAGGCGCGTGATGATTTTGAGGTGTTTGCTGAGCTGAGCGAGTTGTGGGAAATGGGGGGGCGCGAGCGTTTTACCGAGGGCAAAACGGATTTGCAGTGGCTGGAGACGTTCTACCAGATTGCAGGTCAGCGCGGGGCCCCGCAGGGCGTGACGCTGCCGCCATTTGCACAATTCTGGGAAGCGAACCAGATTATTGAGATGCCGGAGAGTGAACAGAATGCGCAGTTTGTTCGCTTCGCCGATTTCCGCCGCGACCCGGAGAACCATCCGCTGAAAACCGAGAGCGGGAAGATTGTGATCTACAGCGAGCGTATCGCCCAATTTAAGTATGCCGACTGTCCGGCGCATCCAACGTGGCTTGAGCCGGACGAGTGGCACGGTAATGCCCAGCCGGAACAGCTGCAGGTGTTATCGGCCCATCCTGCCCATCGCCTGCACAGCCAGCTTAACTATTCATCACTGCGCGAGCGGTATGCGGTTGCCGGACGGGAGCCCGTCACCCTGAACAGCGCAGATGCGCGCGCGCGTGGGATCGTTGACGGTGACGTGGTTCGCGTCTGGAATCAGCGTGGCCAGGTGCTGGCAGGGGCGGTAGTGAGCGACGGGATTAAACCTGGCGTTATCTGCATTCACCAGGGGGCATGGCCAGACCTGGAGCCGAGCGAAGGCGGTATTTGTAAAAACGGTGCAGTAAACGTTCTGACCAAAGATCTCCCCAGCTCGAAGCTGGGGAATGGCTGCGCGGGGAACACGGCGCTGGCCTGGGTCGAGAAATATCAGGGACCCGAGCTTACGCTCACGGCGTTTGATCCGCCTGCCAGCTCATGATCCACGTTGGGTGCTGAGTGTCATCCTGCCAGGCGCTGTCTTCAATGCGAAAACCCTGCGCATGATAGAAATTCACCGCCCGGACATTTTTCTGGTAGACCTCCAGGCTTAAATACGGGAAGCGCTGTTGAACATGGTTCAGCAGCGCACGCCCAATCCCCTGACCAATAAAATCAGTGGAGACAAACAGCGCGCCTACAAACTGGGACTGCATGACGCTGATAAAGCCGCGCAGCATTCCATCCTCTTCCCATACCCAGGTTTCGGCAGCGGGCAGGTAAACATCCCGCACCATACCTTCGTTCTCTTTCCAGTAGCTCGCGCTGATAAACGGGTGCGCCTCCGTGGTGCTTTCAAGCCACAGACTCAGGAGTGGCCCGGCATTATCACTTTCCCATTTGCGGATCATGGTGCCTCCCTGGATGACAGACGCAGCCGGTAACGTGGTCGTTGACCAGGCCACAGGCCTGCATAAAGGCGTAACAGATGGTGGAGCCGACAAATTTAAAGCCGCGTTTTTTCAGCGCTTTAGAGAGTGCATCCGACGTCGGGGTGGAGGCCGGGATTTCCGCGAGCGTGGCGGCCTGGGTAATTTGCGGCGTGTTGTTCACAAACGTCCAGACAAATTCTGAGAACGGTTCTCCGTTTTGCTCCATCGCCAGATAAGCGCGCGCGTTACCAATGATGGCCTGGATCTTACCGCGATGGCGGATGATGCCTGCATCCTGGACCAGCCGTTCCACATCGTCCTCGGTCATGGCAGCGACGGCGACCGGATCGAACTGATGGAAGGCATTACGATAGTTTTCCCGTTTCTTAAGCACCGTAATCCATGACAAGCCCGCCTGTTGACCTTCCAGGCAGATCATCTCAAAAAGCTTTTTCCCTTCTGTCTCCGGTACGCCCCATTCCCGATCGTGATAGTCGATATAAAGCTGATCCTGGCTTACCCAACCGCAACGCTGCATCGGTTATCTCCCTTAATGAAACGGTTATCGCAAAATTTTCATTCTGTCAGGCTTGACGTGTCTACTATAAAGACAATAGTTAATACAGGGCCATATGCCCGCAAAACTCTTCCTAAACAATGACAAATATCGCCGAATTCGGCTCTCTCTGGAGTCGCTTTGATGATGATAAAAAAAATCAGTGGTCGCCATGCTGTTTCTGGCCTGGCGGGGATTTCAGCCTGTCTGTTTTTTTGTAATACAGCATTTGCCTGGCAACAGGAATATATCGTTTCAGACGCCCAAAGTAATACGGCGGAACGCTATACATGGGATGCGGATCACCAACCGCGTTATGAGGATATTCTCGCCGAGCGGATTCAGTCCTCACAAAATGCCCCCGGACTTGCGCTGAGTTTACCATCGGGTTCCACGCCGGCAGGGGCCATGAGCGTGGGCTGGAACATTCCGGTGTCAGGGCGTATCACGACCGGTCCGGTGATGGCATGGCGTTATGACGGCACGGCACCGATGATGATCAACGAATTTGGTGACAGCGCGACGACGCAGGGGCTTACCGACCCACTCTGGCATGCCAGCGTTAGCACGCTCGGCTGGCGCGTGGATACACAGTACGGCGAGCTTCGCCCGTGGGCGCAGATAAGCTATAACCAGCAGTTTGGCGAAAACCAGTGGAAATCCCAGTTTGGGATGCCACAGACGCCGGCACCAACACAAAGCGGCAACTGGATGGATGTAACCGTCGGAACGGATATTCCGTTTAACACGCATATGGCGGCCTATGCGTCGCTGGCACAAGGGGAATACACCACCACCGGTGAGGAGTTTATGTACACCCTTGGCGTGAGCGCTAATTTTTAAGGTTGTTACTTTTTTAAACGTGCCGATAACATCCTGAATACAATAGCCGTGGGGGTTGTAGCGATAGCAGTCACTAACACGCTGTCGCTTCATTCCCCGGCAAGGTCATTCATTCCCGATTTATGGCATTTCATTCCATTCCTCCTGCATTTCATGCCGTTTTACCCCAGGCATATTAAGGTTTTGTTTATCGTTGTCCTCAGCGAATTCCCTTACTTTCTCTTGCAGGACAACTGCCATGAACACATCAACTTACAACCGTACGCGCTGGCTAACGCTTTTTGGCACCATCGTGACCCAGTTTGCGCTGGGGTCGGTCTATACCTGGAGCCTGTTTAACAGTGCACTTTCCGATAAGC
This sequence comes from Enterobacter sp. SORGH_AS_0287, assembly GCF_031453695.1. Lineage (NCBI taxonomy): Bacteria > Pseudomonadati > Pseudomonadota > Gammaproteobacteria > Enterobacterales > Enterobacteriaceae > Enterobacter > Enterobacter sp. SORGH_AS_0287. Next base: position 3,355,139 of record NZ_JAVIZW010000001.1, on the reverse strand, counting down.
TTGGTGCACCGGTCAGCCAGGTGGCGTTCTCCTTCGGCTTGCTGAGCCTCGGGCTGGCACTTTCATCTTCCGTCGCGGGAAAATTGCAGGAGCGATTCGGCGTGAGGCGGGTGACGATGGCATCCGGTATCTTGCTGGGCGTGGGCTTTTTCCTGACAGCGCATTCCAGCAACCTGATGATGCTGTGGCTGAGCGCCGGGGTGCTGGTGGGACTTGCCGACGGTGCAGGTTATCTGCTGACCCTGTCAAACTGTGTGAAGTGGTTCCCGGAACGTAAAGGCTTAATCTCTGCGTTTGCCATCGGGTCCTATGGCCTGGGGAGCCTTGGTTTTAAATTTATTGATTCCCACCTGCTTGCTTCCGTGGGGCTCGAAAAAACGTTCATGATCTGGGGCGTTATCGTTCTGGTCATGATCCTGTTCGGCGCCATGCTGATGAAAGATGCGCCGCAGCAGGAAGTGAAAACCGTTAACGGTGTGGTGGAGAATGATTTCACCCTCGCGCAGTCTATGCGTCAACCACAGTACTGGATGCTGGCGGTCATGTTTCTGACAGCCTGCATGAGCGGTCTGTATGTGATTGGGGTGGCGAAAGATATTGCTCAGGGAATGGTGAAACTGGATGCGGCAACAGCGGCGAATGCGGTCACCGTCATCTCCATTGCCAATCTCTCTGGCCGTCTGGTGCTCGGGATTCTGTCTGACAAAATTGCCCGTATCCGCGTGATTACTATCGGGCAGGTTGTTTCGCTGGTGGGGATGGCGGCGCTGTTGTTTGCCCCACTGAACGAAGCCACGTTCTTCGCCGCAATTGCCTGTGTGGCCTTTAATTTCGGCGGCACGATTACAGTCTTCCCGTCGCTGGTCAGTGAGTTCTTCGGCCTGAACAATCTGGCGAAAAACTACGGCGTTATCTATCTGGGCTTTGGCATCGGCAGTATCTGCGGCTCGTTAATCGCTTCGCTGTTCGGTGGGTTCTATGTGACCTTCTGCGTGATATTTGCTTTGCTGATAATCTCGCTGGCCTTGTCGACCACCATTCGGCAGCCGCAGCGTGAAGTCTTTAACGAAGCGCATGCCTGATTATCGCTAAGAGGCCTTTACGGCCTCTTTTTTATGGTCGTCCAAAGTATGCCTGGTCGTGTTATTTTGTAAAAAAATGCACCGATCACATTCTCTGCTGCCACTTTTCTCTCCCGCTGTGGTCTACTTAACGCGCTTGTAGACGTTTCTGATAACGGTTTCTTACGCACTTACTTACTCTGTCTGCTTTCTCATCGAGATTAAGCGGGTCTCTATACCCCTTTCCCCAGGGTTGTTTGCATGAAATACATTAGGTCTCTTACCCAGCAAAGATTGTGTCTGATGCTGGCTGTCTATATCGGTTTATTTCTGAATGGCGCGGTGTTGTTCAGAAGAGTGGAAGGTTATTTAGAACATCTCACCGTAAGAAATGGAATTTTTGCCGCAATTGAAGTGTTCGGTTCCGTTCTCGCCACATTCTTCCTGTTACGCCTGCTCTCACTCTTCGGCCGACGCACCTGGCAAATTTTGGCCTCACTGGTGGTAATTATTTCCGCCGCTGCCAGTTATTACATGACCTTTATGAATGTCGTTATTGGCTACGGCATCGTCGCGTCGGTAATGACAACGGATATCGACCTCTCGAAAGAGGTGGTCGGAAAAGGGTTTATCGTCTGGACGGTATTAACCTGCCTGATCCCGCTCTTCTTTATCTGGAGTAATACCTGCCGCTATACGTTGCTGCGCCAGCTCCGCACCCGTGGGCAGCGAATCAGGAATATCGCCGTCGTTGTGCTGGCGGCCTTGCTGGTATGGGCACCCATCCGCTTGATGGAAAAACAGCAAAAACGAATCGAAAAAGCGACGGGCGTGGATATGCCAAGCTATGGCGGCGTGGTAGCAAACTCCTACCTGCCATCAAACTGGATTTCAGCGCTGGGTCTTTATGCCTGGGCGCAGGCGGATGAATCAAGTGATGTGAAATCGCTCATCAACCCGATGAAAAAATTCAGTTACGAAGCGCCGGGTAACCAACTCGATGATACCTATGTTGTCTTTGTTATTGGTGAAACGACGCGCTGGGATCATATGGGCATCCTCGGTTATGACCGGGATACCACGCCAAAACTGGCGCAGGAAAAGAACCTGGTGGCTTACCGGGGGTATTCTTGCGATACCGCAACCAAGCTCTCGCTGCGTTGTATGTTTGTTCGTGAAGGCGGTGCCAGTGATAACCCACAGCGTACCCTGAAAGAGCAGAACGTATTTGCGGTACTCAAGCAGCTCGGTTTCAGCTCCGATTTATTCGCGATGCAAAGTGAGATGTGGTTCTACACCAACACGCTGGCGGACAACATCTCGTATCGCGAGCAGATTGGCGCCGAACCACGTAACCGCGGCAAGAACGTGGATGACATGTTGCTCCTTGAGGAGATGTCACAGTCCCTGAAGAGCCATCCGCAGGGTAAACATCTGGTTATCCTGCATACTAAAGGCTCCCATTACAGCTATTACCAGCGTTACACGCGTGATTTTGCGAAGTGGCAGCCGGAGTGTGTAGGTATCAATAAAGACTGCAGCAAGCAGGAACTGATCAATGCCTATGATAACTCGGTTCTGTATGTGGATACGTTCCTGAGCCGGGTGATTGACCAGCTTCGTGATAAGAAAGCGATTGTTATTTATGCTGCTGACCACGGAGAGTCAATCAACGAGAAAGAGCATTTGCACGGTACGCCGCGCAAGCTGGCACCGCCTGAGCAATTCCGTGTACCGATGATCATGTGGATGTCGGACAAGTACCTCGAAGACCCGGAGAAAGCGAAGATGTTTGCCCACCTGAAAAAAGAGGCAGACATGAAGGTGCCGCGTCGTCATGTTGAGCTGTACGACACCATTTTGGGTTGCCTGGGTTATACCTCTCCTGACGGCGGTATCAACGAAAATAACAACTGGTGCAAACTCCCTGATAGCAAGGCGAAAGCCGCGCAGTAACGCGTCTGGCGAGAATATCGCCAGTTGAAGGGCTTTTTTAATTTAAGGGATTGACGGGGGCGCACCTCAGCAGTAAGATGCGCTCCGCATTCGGCGAGTAGCGCAGCTTGGTAGCGCAACTGGTTTGGGACCAGTGGGTCGGAGGTTCGAATCCTCTCTCGCCGACCACATTTAAAGAAGGGCTAACCGCAAGGTTAGCCCTTTTTGCATTAGCAGCTTACTCATCCTGATTCACCAAAACGCCCCTTATCCCGCCTTCTTCCTGTCTGTTAACGATTTTGTGACATAATCCATTGTATTTTTTTATATATAGATTGATCTTTTTTCGCGTTGCTTATGGATAACCTCAGCATTTTTCGCTGTGCGTTTTAACGTTCGCGGTATTTAGTGCTCAGATAATCACCGTTCTGCAAGAAAATTTACCCGATCTGAATAAAAGTTAATCACTGATTGTTGCGAAATATGAAGATAATTGTGCTGCAACATAGCGAGTAGCATAAATTTCCCTGCTGAAAACTGGCATACATAGTTTTTTTAATCTTTGTTTGCGGTTTCTCACACTCAGCGTAAATCCCCGTCACCTGTATTGACGTTTTCACATTCTGTTGACAGATTGTAGGGCATGAGGGGCATTTCAGGGACGATCTGCGCTGCAACTCAAACGCTCTTCTGAAAGGATTCTCCATCCCTTAAACGCCTTCGGGCATCACCGACCGGACCGGGTAAAAAATAAATAAAGGTCTGGCGGCGTAACACAACAAAGCAAAACATCACATTGGAGCAGAATAATGAGTATTTCCTTGAAGAAGTCAGGGATGCTGAAGCTTGGTCTGAGCCTGGTGGCTATGACCGTGGCAGCAAGCGTACAGGCAAAAACCCTGGTTTACTGTTCTGAAGGCTCGCCGGAAGGCTTTAACCCACAGCTCTTTACCTCTGGTACGACTTACGACGCAAGCTCTGTGCCTATCTATAACCGTCTGGTTGAATTCAAAACCGGTACCACGGAAGTGATCCCAGGTCTGGCGGAGAAGTGGGACGTCAGCGAAGACGGTAAGACCTATACCTTCCACCTGCGCCAGGGCGTGAAGTGGCAGGACAACAAAGAATTCAAACCAACGCGCGATTTTAACGCCGATGACGTTGTGTTCTCCTTCGACCGTCAGAAAAACGCTCAGAACCCGTATCACAAAGTGTCTGGCGGCAGCTATGAATACTTCGAAGGGATGGGCCTGCAGGACCTGATCGCTGAAGTGAAAAAAGTGGACGATAAAACCGTTCAGTTCGTGCTGACGCGTCCGGAAGCACCATTCCTGGCTGACCTGGCCATGGACTTCGCCTCTATTCTGTCTAAAGAGTACGCGGACAACATGCTGAAAGCCGGCACCCCGGAGAAAGTGGACCTGAACCCAATCGGTACCGGTCCGTTCCAGCTTCTGCAGTACCAGAAAGATTCCCGTATTCTGTATAAAGCCTTCCCGGGCTTCTGGGGCACCAAGCCGCAGATCGATCGTCTGGTCTTCTCCATCACGCCTGATGCTTCTGTGCGTTACGCAAAACTGCAGAAAAATGAATGCCAGGTCATGCCATACCCGAACCCGGCTGACATCGCGCGCATGAAGCAGGATAAAAACATCAACCTGCTGGAGCAGGCTGGTCTGAACGTGGGTTACCTCTCCTTCAACACCGAGAAGAAACCGTTTGATGACGTGAAAGTCCGTCAGGCGTTGACCTATGCGGTGAATAAAGAAGCGATCATTAAAGCGGTCTATCAGGGCGCGGGTGTTGCCGCCAAGAACCTGATCCCACCAACCATGTGGGGCTATAACGACGACGTTAAAGACTACACCTACGATCCTGAGAAAGCGAAAGCGCTGCTGAAAGAAGCAGGCCAGGAGAAAGGCTTTACCGTTGAGCTGTGGGCGATGCCAGTACAGCGTCCGTATAACCCGAACGCACGCCGTATGGCTGAAATGGTTCAGGCTGACTGGGCTAAAGTGGGCGTTCAGGCCAAGATTGTGACCTACGAGTGGGGCGAGTATCTGAAGCGTGCCAAAGCGGGTGAGCATCAGGCGGTGATGATGGGCTGGACCGGTGACAATGGGGATCCGGACAACTTCTTCGCTACCCTGTTCAGCTGTGCAGCCGCGAAAGACGGTTCTAACTACTCTCGCTGGTGCTACAAGCCGTTTGAAGACCTGATCCAGCCGGCGCGTGCGACCGACGATCACAACAAACGTATCGAGCTGTACAAACAGGCTCAGGTTGTGATGCACGATCAGGCTCCGGCTCTGATTGTGGCTCACTCCACCGTGTACGAACCAGTGCGTAAAGAAGTGAAGGGCTACGTGGTTGATCCACTGGGCAAACACCACTTCGAAAACGTCTCTGTTGAATAATAAGTAGGGTGTTCACCCTCTCCTTCACGGAGAGGGCAGGGGTGAGGGCGTGCATGCATTCCCTCACCCTAATCCTCTCCTGAAGAGAGAGGGAATTTACATTTGTGAGCAATACAGACGTCACGCCAACTGGTTGTACGTCATCAGAGAGAATCCGGGTTATGTTGCAGTTCATCCTCCGACGTCTGGGACTTGTTATCCCCACGTTTATCGGTATCACCCTTCTCACTTTTGCCTTCGTCCATATGATCCCCGGCGACCCGGTAATGATTATGGCGGGCGAGCGTGGTATTTCACCTGAACGCCATGCACAGCTGCTGGCTGAGCTTGGCCTGAACAAACCACTGTGGCAGCAATACCTCAACTATATCTGGGGCGTGTTGCACGGTGATTTAGGGATTTCGCTGAAAAGCCGTCTTCCGGTGTGGGACGAGTTCGTGCCGCGTTTTAAAGCGACACTGGAGCTTGGTGTCTGCGCCATGATTTTCGCCACTGCGGTGGGTATCCCTGTTGGGGTCCTGGCCGCCGTGAAACGTGGCTCTATTTTCGACCATACGGCTGTTGGCCTGGCGCTGACAGGTTACTCCATGCCTATCTTCTGGTGGGGCATGATGCTGATCATGCTGGTCTCGGTGCAGCTAAACCTGACGCCGGTCTCCGGACGCGTCAGCGATATGGTCTTCCTGGATGATACGAATCCTCTGACCGGTTTCATGCTGATCGATACGGCTATCTGGGGCGAAGAGGGTAACTTCATTGATGCGGTGGCACATATGATCCTGCCTGCGATGGTGCTCGGTACCATTCCTCTGGCGGTTATCGTGCGTATGACCCGTTCTTCAATGCTGGAAGTGTTGGGTGAGGATTACATTCGCACCGCACGCGCCAAAGGTCTGACGCGTATGCGCGTCATTATCGTTCACGCCCTGCGTAACGCCATGCTGCCGGTGGTGACCGTTATTGGACTGCAGGTGGGGACGTTGCTGGCGGGGGCGATCCTGACCGAAACCATCTTCTCCTGGCCGGGCCTCGGACGCTGGCTGATTGACGCACTGCAGCGCCGTGATTATCCGGTAGTGCAGGGCGGGGTATTGCTGGTCGCGACGATGATTATTCTCGTCAACCTGCTGGTCGATTTGCTCTACGGCGTGGTGAACCCGCGTATTCGTCATAAGAAGTAAGGGGCCATCATGTCACACGTTTCTGAAAATAAAGTGGTTACTGCACCGGTTCCCATGACGCCGCTGCAGGAATTCTGGCACTACTTCAAGCGCAACAAAGGCGCGGTGGTGGGACTGGTTTATGTCTCTGTCATGATCCTGATTGCGGTGTTTGCCAACGTGCTTGCACCGTATAACCCGGCGGATCAGTTCCGTGATGCGTTGCTGGCACCGCCAGCATGGCAGGACGGCGGTAGCCTGTCGCACCTGCTGGGTACCGATGACGTGGGCCGCGATGTGCTGTCGCGTCTGATGTACGGTGCGCGTCTGTCGCTGCTGGTCGGCTGCCTGGTGGTCGTGTTGTCGCTGGTTATGGGGATCGTACTCGGTCTGGTTGCCGGCTACTTCGGCGGCATTATCGATAACATCATCATGCGTATCGTCGATATCATGCTGGCGCTGCCCAGCTTGCTGTTGGCGCTGGTACTGGTAGCGATTTTTGGTCCGTCTATCAGTAACGCCGCGCTGGCATTAACCTTCGTGGCGCTTCCCCACTATGTGCGACTCACACGTGCGGCGGTGCTGGTGGAAGTAAACCGCGACTACGTAACGGCCTCCCGCGTGGCGGGTGCTGGCGCGATGCGTCAAATGTTCGTCAACATCTTCCCGAACTGCCTGGCGCCGCTGATTGTTCAGGCGTCGCTCGGTTTCTCTAACGCCATTCTTGATATGGCCGCTCTTGGCTTCCTGGGCATGGGTGCGCAGCCGCCAACACCGGAGTGGGGCACCATGCTCTCCGATGTGTTGCAGTTCGCCCAAAGCGCCTGGTGGGTTGTGACCTTCCCGGGTCTGGCAATCCTGCTGACGGTGCTGGCATTTAACCTGATGGGTGATGGCCTGCGTGATGCACTTGATCCCAAACTGAAGCAGTAAGAGGCACGAGATGGCGTTATTAAATGTAGATAAATTATCGGTGCACTTCGGTGACGAAGGCACTCCGTTTCGCGCCGTGGACCGCATCAGCTACAGCGTAAATCAGGGCGAAGTGGTCGGCATTGTGGGTGAGTCGGGTTCCGGTAAGTCGGTCAGTTCACTGGCCATCATGGGGCTGATTGATTATCCCGGCCGTGTGATGGCCGAAAGTCTGGAGTTTAACGGTCAGGACCTGCAGCGTATCTCCGAAAAGCAGCGCCGCCAGCTGGTCGGTGCGGAAGTGGCGATGATCTTCCAGGACCCAATGACCAGCCTGAACCCTTGTTACACCGTGGGATTCCAGATTATGGAAGCCATCAAGGTGCACCAGGGGGGGAATAAGAAGACCCGGCGTCAGCGTGCGATCGATCTGCTGAATCAGGTCGGTATCCCTGACCCGGCATCGCGTCTGGACGTTTATCCGCACCAGCTCTCCGGTGGGATGAGCCAGCGTGTGATGATCGCCATGGCGATTGCCTGTCGGCCAAAACTGCTGATTGCGGATGAACCGACAACGGCACTGGACGTGACTATCCAGGCGCAGATCATCGAGCTGCTGCTGGAACTGCAGCAGAAAGAGAACATGGCGCTGGTGCTGATTACGCATGACCTGGCGCTGGTGGCTGAAGCGGCGCACAAAATTATCGTGATGTACGCAGGTCAGGTGGTCGAGACTGGACATTCGCACGATATTTTCCGCGCGCCGCGTCACCCGTATACACAGGCGCTTTTGCGTGCGCTGCCGGAGTTTGCCCAGGACAAAGCACGCCTGGCATCACTTCCGGGCGTCGTACCGGGTAAATATGACCGACCGCAGGGCTGCCTGCTTAATCCGCGTTGTCCGTATGCCACAGACAAATGTCGTGCAGAAGAGCCAGAGCTCAACCTGCTTGCTGACGGTCGTCAGTCGAAATGCCACTACCCACTCGATGATGCCGGGAGGCCAACACTATGAGTACGCAACAGGCCACCACGCAACAACCGCTGTTGCAGGCTATCGACCTGAAAAAATACTATCCGGTGAAGAAGGGGCTGTTTGCGCCTGAACGCCTGGTGAAAGCGCTGGATGGCGTATCCTTTACCCTTGAACGCGGCAAAACGCTGGCGGTGGTCGGTGAGTCAGGCTGTGGCAAATCGACGCTGGGTCGTTTGCTGACGATGATTGAAGTCCCCACCGGCGGTGAGCTCTATTATCAGGGACAGGACCTGCTCAAGCACGATCCGCAGGCGCAGAAACTGCGCCGTCAGAAAATCCAGATTGTGTTCCAGAACCCGTACGGATCGTTGAATCCGCGTAAAAAAGTGGGACAGATTCTGGAAGAGCCCCTGCTGATTAACAGCAATCTGAACAAAGAGCAGCGTCGTGAAAAAGCGCTGGCGATGATGGCGAAAGTGGGCCTGAAGACCGAGCATTACGATCGTTATCCGCATATGTTCTCTGGCGGCCAGCGCCAGCGTATCGCGATTGCGCGTGGTTTGATGCTCGACCCTGACGTGGTCATCGCCGATGAGCCGGTATCAGCCCTCGACGTTTCTGTGCGTGCGCAGGTGTTGAACCTGATGATGGATCTGCAGCAGGACATGGGGCTGTCGTACGTGTTTATTTCGCACGACCTGTCGGTTGTGGAGCACATTGCCGACGAAGTGATGGTGATGTATCTGGGGCGCTGCGTGGAGAAGGGGACAAAAGAGCAGATCTTTACTCATCCTCGTCACCCGTACACCCAGGCGCTGCTGTCTGCGACCCCGCGTCTGAACCCTGACGATCGTCGTGAGCGTATCAAGCTGACGGGTGAATTGCCCAGCCCGCTGAATCCGCCTCCAGGCTGTGCATTCAACGCCCGCTGCAGTCGCCGCTTTGGCCCGTGCACCCAGTTGCAGCCACAGCTCAAGGATTATGGCGGTCAGCTGGTTGCCTGCTTCGCGGTCGATCAGGATGAGAATGGCGAAAAGCCGATGGCGTAATCCATCAATAAAAAAACCGGCGCTAAGCCGGTTTTTTTATGTCTGCGTGATTACTTGCGCAGACGGATCTGGTCGACAGCGTGTTTCTCACTCTTGGTGAGGATCAGGCTGGCGCGCTCACGTGTGGGCAGAATGTTCTCTTTCAGGTTCACGTAGTTGATCTCATTCCACAGCCCTCGCGCCACATTAATGGCTTCTTCTTCAGAAAGCTGGGCGTAGTGGTGGAAATAGGAGTCAGGATCGGTGAACGCGCCTTCACGGAACTTCAGGAAGCGGTTGATATACCAGTTCTGCAGCAGGTCTTCCGGCGCATCGACATAAATAGAGAAATCGACGAAGTCAGAGACAAACACATGATGGGGATCGTGAGGATAATCCATCCCGCTTTGCAGGACGTTTAACCCTTCGAGGATCAGGATATCCGGCTGAACCACCGTTTTGTCTCCACCCGGGATGCGATCGTAGATCAGGTGCGAATAGACCGGAGCCGTCACGTTAGGCGCGCCCGATTTCAGGTCAGAGACAAATTTCACCAGACGGTGCATATCATAAGAGAGCGGGAAGCCCTTCTTCTTCATTAGCCCGCGTTCCTTTAACACCTCATTCGGGTGCAGGAAACCGTCAGTGGTGATGAGCTCCACGCTGCGGTGTTCTGGCCAGCGGCTCAGTAACGCCTGCAATACACGTGCGGTGGTGCTTTTACCGACGGCCACGCTGCCTGCAATGCTGATGATATAAGGAATGCGTTGGCCGTTCGTCCCGAGGAACTGCTCCAGCACCGCCTGACGGCGCAGGTTGGAGCTGATATAGAAGTTAAGCAAGCGCGAGAGTGGTAAATAGATTTCTGCCACTTCTTCCAGCGACAGATCTTCGTTTATCCCCTTTAACCGTGCGATTTCGCCTTCCGTCAGCGTCATCGGGACGGAGTCACGCAGTGCAGCCCACTGGCTACGGTTAAACTGAAGATAAGGTGTCATTAACGTTTGCTCTTTTTTGCTCATAAGCATGCTTCAGTGAGCCAGCACAACACAGCGCGTCCGGGCTCAACATAGTTAATTTTGGACAATGGGCAGGAGGTTAACACCAGATGACAGGAATAATAAGAAAAAATATGGGGAAGCGATGCTTTACGCGGGAGTCATCACGATACGGTATATGTGGTGTAAATCGGGCGCTGATGTTGAATTTTTGACCTTGAGTGGATGAATTTACAGCGGCTAACCCTGGTTTCGAATAAAATGTGAGCGAAAGAACGTTTTATGCAATTTTTTAGTTGCATGACTGCGCATGTCTCCATAGAATGCGCGCTACTTGATGCCGACTTAGCTCAGTAGGTAGAGCAACTGACTTGTAATCAGTAGGTCACCAGTTCGATTCCGGTAGTCGGCACCATCAAGTCCGGTGGGGTTCCCGAGCGGCCAAAGGGAGCAGACTGTAAATCTGCCGTCACAGACTTCGAAGGTTCGAATCCTTCCCCCACCACCACTTTCTGGCAGCGTTAAGCCGCCGGAGCTGGTTTGAAAATTGAATCAGCTCGAACCTAAAAAGAGAGAAATCTCTTTTTTTGTTACAGAAAGAACTGGGTAGCCGAGTTTCAGGATGCGGGCATCGTATAATGGCTATTACCTCAGCCTTCCAAGCTGATGATGCGGGTTCGATTCCCGCTGCCCGCTCCAATACGTGCTGATATGGCTCAGTTGGTAGAGCGCACCCTTGGTAAGGGTGAGGTCCCCAGTTCGACTCTGGGTATCAGCACCACTTCACTTCTCCTTCCCGTTTCTCTCTGTTTCAATTTTACTGTATTCAACAATTCAGGCATTTCGCCTGGTTGATGTGGTGATATCACCGATTTATCCGTGTCTTAGAGGGACAATCGATGTCTAAAGAAAAGTTTGAACGTACAAAACCGCACGTTAACGTCGGTACTATCGGCCACGTTGACCATGGTAAAACAACGCTGACCGCTGCAATCACTACCGTTCTGGCTAAAACCTACGGTGGTTCTGCTCGTGCATTCGACCAGATCGATAACGCACCAGAAGAAAAAGCTCGTGGTATCACCATCAACACCTCTCACGTTGAGTACGACACCCCGACTCGCCACTACGCACACGTAGACTGCCCAGGCCACGCCGACTATGTTAAAAACATGATCACCGGTGCTGCGCAGATGGACGGCGCGATCCTGGTTGTTGCTGCGACTGACGGCCCTATGCCTCAGACTCGTGAGCACATCCTGCTGGGTCGTCAGGTAGGCGTTCCTTACATCATCGTGTTCCTGAACAAATGTGACATGGTTGATGACGAAGAGCTGCTGGAACTGGTAGAGATGGAAGTTCGTGAACTGCTGTCTCAGTACGATTTCCCAGGCGACGACACTCCAATCGTTCGTGGTTCCGCGCTGAAAGCGCTGGAAGGCGACGCTGAGTGGGAAGCGAAAATCATCGAACTGGCTGGCTTCCTGGATTCTTACATCCCAGAACCAGAGCGTGCGATTGACAAGCCGTTCCTGCTGCCAATCGAAGACGTATTCTCCATCTCCGGTCGTGGTACCGTTGTTACCGGTCGTGTTGAGCGCGGTATCATCAAAGTTGGCGAAGAAGTTGAAATCGTTGGTATCAAAGAGACTGCTAAGTCTACCTGTACTGGCGTTGAAATGTTCCGCAAACTGCTGGACGAAGGCCGTGCTGGTGAGAACGTAGGTGTTCTGCTGCGTGGTATCAAACGTGAAGAAATCGAACGTGGTCAGGTACTGGCTAAGCCAGGCTCAATCAAGCCACACACCAAGTTCGAATCTGAAGTGTACATCCTGTCCAAAGACGAAGGCGGCCGTCATACTCCGTTCTTCAAAGGCTACCGTCCACAGTTCTACTTCCGTACAACTGACGTGACCGGTACTATCGAACTGCCAGAAGGCGTTGAGATGGTAATGCCAGGCGACAACATCAAGATGGTTGTGACGCTGATCCACCCAATCGCGATGGACGACGGTCTGCGTTTCGCAATCCGTGAAGGTGGCCGTACCGTTGGCGCGGGCGTGGTTGCTAAAGTTCTCGGCTAATTGCTGATAACATTTGACGCAATGCGCAATAAAAGGGCATCATTTGATGCCCTTTTTGCACGCTTTCAGATCAGAACCTGGCTCATCAGTGATTAAATTTGTCATAATCATTGCTGAGACAGGCTCTGCAGAGAGCGTATAATCCGAAAAGCGAATTAGCATTTCGATTTGGTTTGCCTCGCAATCGCGGGGTGAAAATGTTTGTAGAATACTTCTGACAGGTTGGTTTATGAGTGCGAATACCGAAGCTCAAGGGAGCGGGCGCGGCCTGGAAGCGATGAAATGGGTAGTCGTAGCCGTGCTGCTGATTGTAGCGATTGTCGGCAACTACCTTTATCGTGACATGATGCTGCCGCTACGCGCGCTTGCAGTGGTAATTCTGATTGCTGCAGCGGGTGGTGTCGCGCTGTTGACGACAAAAGGCAAAGCGACTGTCGCTTTTGCTCGCGAAGCGCGTACCGAAGTCCGCAAGGTAATTTGGCCGACTCGCCAGGAAACATTGCACACCACGCTGATCGTAGCGGCGGTTACCGCTGTAATGTCACTGATCCTGTGGGGACTGGATGGTATTCTGGTTCGCCTGGTATCCTTTATCACTGGCCTGAGGTTCTGAGATGTCTGAAGCCCCTAAAAAGCGCTGGTACGTCGTTCAGGCGTTTTCCGGTTTTGAAGGCCGCGTAGCAACGTCGCTGCGTGAGCATATCAAATTACACAACATGGAAGAGTTATTTGGCGAAGTTATGGTTCCGACCGAAGAAGTGGTCGAGATCCGTGGCGGCCAACGTCGCAAAAGCGAGCGTAAATTCTTCCCGGGTTACGTGCTGGTTCAGATGGTTATGAACGACGCGAGCTGGCACCTGGTGCGCAGCGTACCGCGCGTGATGGGCTTTATCGGCGGCACGTCTGACCGTCCGGCACCAATCAGCGACAAAGAAGTTGATGCGATTATGAACCGCCTGCAGCAGGTGGGTGATAAGCCGCGTCCGAAAACGCTGTTTGAACCGGGTGAAATGGTTCGTGTTAATGACGGTCCGTTTGCTGACTTTAATGGCGTGGTTGAAGAAGTGGACTACGAAAAGTCCCGCCTGAAAGTGTCCGTTTCTATCTTCGGTCGTGCGACCCCGGTAGAACTGGACTTTGCCCAGGTAGAAAAAGCCTAAGCAGCGATCAAAAAAGCGACGATTTAATCGTTGCACAAGGCGCGAGATTGGAATACAATTTCGCGCCTTTTGTTTTTATGGGCTGCGGCCTGTAAAACGATTTTATTCACGGGGAGCCTCCTTGAGGCGTTATCACCCAATCAGAGGATTTTAGAATGGCTAAGAAAGTACAAGCCTACGTCAAGCTGCAGGTTGCAGCAGGTATGGCGAACCCAAGTCCACCAGTTGGTCCAGCTCTGGGTCAGCAGGGTGTGAACATCATGGAATTCTGTAAAGCGTTCAACGCCAAAACCGAATCCATGGAAAAAGGTCTGCCAATCCCAGTTGTTATCACTGTATACGCTGACCGTTCTTTCACTTTCGTTACCAAAACCCCTCCAGCAGCAGTTCTGCTGAAGAAAGCGGCGGGTATCAAGTCTGGTTCCGGTAAACCGAACAAAGACAAAGTGGGTAAAATTTCCCGCGCTCAGCTGCAGGAAATCGCGCAGACCAAAGCTGCCGACATGACTGGTGCCGACATTGAAGCGATGACTCGCTCAATCGAAGGTACTGCACGTTCCATGGGCCTGGTAGTGGAGGACTAAGAAATGGCTAAACTGACCAAGCGCATGTCCGTGATCCGTGACAAAGTTGATGCGACCAAACAGTACGACATCAACGAAGCTATCGCTCTGCTGAAAGAACTGGCTACCGCTAAGTTCGTTGAAAGCGTTGACGTTGCTGTTAACCTGGGCATCGATGCTCGTAAATCTGATCAGAACGTTCGTGGTGCAACTGTACTGCCACACGGTACTGGCCGTTCCGTACGCGTAGCTGTATTTGCTCAGGGTGCAAACGCTGAAGCGGCTAAAGCTGCCGGCGCTGAACTGGTAGGTATGGAAGATCTGGCTGACCAGATCAAGAAAGGCGAAATGAACTTTGACGTTGTTATTGCTTCTCCAGATGCAATGCGCGTTGTTGGCCAGCTGGGCCAGGTTCTGGGTCCACGCGGCCTGATGCCAAACCCGAAAGTGGGTACTGTAACCCCTAACGTTGCTGAAGCTGTTAAGAACGCTAAAGCAGGTCAGGTTCGTTATCGTAACGACAAAAACGGCATCATCCACACCACCATCGGTAAAGTGGACTTTGACGCTGACAAACTGAAAGAAAACCTGGAAGCTCTGCTGGTTGCGCTGAAAAAAGCAAAACCAACTCAGGCGAAAGGCGTGTACATCAAGAAAGTTAGCATCTCCACCACCATGGGTGCAGGTGTTGCAGTTGACCAGGCTGGCCTGAGCGCTGCTGCAAACTAATGCCTTTACGTGGGCGGTGATTTTGTCTACAATCTTACCCCCACGTTTGCTAACAAAAGTTAGCGGCTAAAAGATTTGTTCGTTGGAGCCTGGCCTAATCCAGGCCTCCGTCGAAGACCGCAGGTGTTTCGCAAGAAACTTAATGCCCTGCGTAGACGGTGACAGAACGCTAAGATTATTTTTGGATACTCTGGCTTGTTTCTGCTCACCGTATTAAGACGCTCTTTCCGTTGGGGAGAGTGAAGTGAGTTCCGGAACATGAGTTCCGGCAAACATCCAGGAGCAAAGCTAATGGCTTTAAATCTTCAAGACAAACAAGCGATTGTTGCTGAAGTCAGCGAAGTAGCCAAAGGCGCGCTGTCTGCAGTAGTTGCGGATTCCCGTGGCGTTACTGTAGACAAAATGACTGAACTGCGTAAAGCAGGTCGTGAAGCTGGCGTATACATGCGTGTTGTTCGTAACACCCTGCTGCGTCGCGTAGTTGAAGGTACTCCTTTCGAGTGCCTGAAAGACACGTTTGTTGGTCCGACCCTTATTGCATACTCTATGGAACACCCGGGCGCTGCTGCTCGTCTGTTCAAAGAGTTCGCGAAAGCGAATGCAAAATTTGAGGTCAAAGCTGCAGCCTTTGAAGGTGAGTTGATCCCGGCATCGCAAATCGATCGCCTGGCAACCCTGCCGACCTACGAAGAAGCAATTGCACGCCTGATGGCAACCATGAAAGAAGCTTCGGCTGGCAAACTGGTTCGCACTCTGGCTGCTGTTCGCGATGCAAAAGAAGCTGCTTAATCGCAGTTATCTTTATAAAGCATTTGCTTACGTATAAACTTATTCTGATTTTCAGGAACAATTTAAATGTCTATCACTAAAGATCAAATCATTGAAGCAGTTGCAGCTATGTCCGTAATGGACGTTGTAGAACTGATCTCTGCAATGGAAGAAAAATTCGGTGTTTCCGCTGCTGCTGCTGTAGCTGTAGCTGCTGGCCCGGTTGAAGCTGCTGAAGAAAAAACTGAATTCGACGTAATTCTGAAAGCTGCTGGCGCT
Source organism: Enterobacter sp. SORGH_AS_0287 (assembly GCF_031453695.1). Lineage (NCBI taxonomy): Bacteria > Pseudomonadati > Pseudomonadota > Gammaproteobacteria > Enterobacterales > Enterobacteriaceae > Enterobacter > Enterobacter sp. SORGH_AS_0287. The sequence goes on along the minus strand of NZ_JAVIZW010000001.1, from coordinate 3,339,069 downwards.
AACAAAGTTGCTGTTATCAAAGCAGTACGTGGCGCAACTGGCCTGGGTCTGAAAGAAGCTAAAGACCTGGTAGAAGCTGCTCCAGCTGCGCTGAAAGAAGGCGTGAGCAAAGACGACGCAGAAGCACTGAAAAAATCTCTGGAAGAAGCTGGCGCTGAAGTTGAAGTTAAATAAGCCAACTTTTCTGGTTGCAGCCTAAGTCATTAGGCTGATGGCTGGTGACTTTTTAGTCACCAGCCTTTTTGCGCTGTAAGGCATCAGTAGCATTTCACACTGTTTGACTACTGGTTGTCCTGACAATGCATGTTTCTATCGACGACTTAATATATTGCGACAGGGTGCGCGCTCTGTGTAAATCGCGACGAAATGATTTAAGCGTGATAGCAACAGGTATTGCGGAAAGTATTCAATTTTCCGGTCCACAAAATGGTGTTGCACAAACTGTCCCTTCGTCGGACAGATGGGTCGACTTGTCAGCGAGCTGAGGAACCCTATGGTTTACTCCTATACCGAGAAAAAACGTATTCGTAAGGATTTTGGTAAACGTCCACAAGTTCTGGACATTCCATATCTCCTTTCTATCCAGCTTGACTCGTTCCAGAAGTTTATCGAGCAAGATCCTGAAGGGCAGTACGGCCTGGAAGCAGCCTTCCGTTCCGTGTTCCCGATTCAGAGCTACAGCGGTAACTCCGAGCTGCAGTACGTCAGCTACCGCCTTGGCGAACCGGTGTTTGACGTTCAGGAATGTCAGATCCGTGGCGTGACCTATTCCGCACCGCTGCGCGTAAAACTGCGTCTGGTGATCTATGAGCGCGAAGCGCCAGAAGGCACCGTAAAAGACATTAAAGAACAAGAAGTCTACATGGGTGAAATTCCACTCATGACAGACAACGGTACTTTCGTCATCAACGGTACTGAGCGTGTTATCGTTTCCCAGCTGCATCGTAGCCCGGGTGTCTTCTTCGACAGCGATAAAGGTAAAACACACTCATCCGGTAAAGTACTGTATAACGCGCGTATCATTCCTTACCGTGGTTCCTGGCTGGACTTCGAGTTCGATCCTAAAGACAACCTGTTTGTCCGTATCGACCGTCGTCGTAAACTGCCTGCGACCATCATTTTGCGTGCGCTGCAATACACCACTGAACAGATCCTGGACCTGTTCTTTGAGAAAGTAATCTTTGAAATCCGCGACAACAAGTTGCAGATGGAGCTGGTGCCAGAGCGTCTGCGTGGTGAGACCGCGTCGTTCGACATCGAAGCCGACGGCAAAGTGTATGTGGAAAAAGGCCGCCGTATTACCGCGCGCCACATCCGTCAGCTGGAAAAAGATGATATCAAACTCATCGAAGTTCCGGTTGAATACATTGCTGGAAAAGTAGCCGCGAAAGATTACGTTGATGAATCAACTGGCGAGCTGATCTGCCCGGCGAACATGGAGCTGAGCCTGGATCTGCTGGCTAAGCTGAGCCAGTCTGGCCACAAACGCATCGAAACGCTGTTCACCAACGATCTGGACCACGGTCCTTATATCTCTGAGACTATCCGCGTCGATCCAACGACCGATCGTCTGAGCGCGCTGGTAGAAATCTACCGCATGATGCGCCCTGGTGAACCACCGACTCGCGAAGCGGCTGAAAGCCTGTTCGAGAACCTGTTCTTCTCCGAAGACCGCTACGATCTGTCCGCGGTTGGTCGTATGAAGTTCAACCGTTCTCTGCTGCGTGATGAGATCGAAGGTTCCGGTATCCTGAGCAAAGACGACATCATCGAAGTGATGAAGAAGCTCATCGATATCCGTAACGGCAAAGGCGAAGTGGACGATATCGACCACCTCGGCAACCGTCGTATCCGTTCCGTAGGCGAAATGGCGGAAAACCAGTTCCGCGTTGGCCTGGTACGTGTTGAGCGTGCGGTGAAAGAGCGTCTGTCTCTGGGCGATCTGGATACCCTGATGCCTCAGGATATGATCAACGCCAAGCCGATTTCTGCAGCAGTGAAAGAGTTCTTCGGTTCCAGCCAGCTGTCTCAGTTCATGGACCAGAACAACCCGCTGTCTGAGATCACGCACAAACGTCGTATCTCTGCACTCGGCCCAGGCGGTCTGACCCGTGAACGTGCAGGCTTCGAAGTTCGAGACGTACACCCGACTCACTACGGTCGCGTATGTCCAATCGAAACGCCTGAAGGTCCAAACATCGGTCTGATCAACTCCCTGTCCGTGTACGCACAGACTAACGAATACGGTTTCCTTGAGACGCCGTACCGTAAAGTGACCGACGGTGTTGTAACTGACGAAATTCACTACCTGTCTGCTATCGAAGAAGGCAACTACGTTATCGCTCAGGCGAACTCCAACCTGGATGACGAAGGCCACTTTGTAGAAGATCTGGTTACCTGCCGTAGCAAAGGCGAATCCAGCTTGTTCAGCCGCGACCAGGTTGACTACATGGACGTATCCACCCAGCAGGTGGTATCCGTCGGTGCGTCCCTGATCCCGTTCCTGGAACACGATGACGCCAACCGTGCATTGATGGGTGCGAACATGCAACGTCAGGCCGTTCCAACTCTGCGTGCTGATAAGCCGCTGGTTGGTACCGGTATGGAACGTGCTGTTGCCGTTGACTCCGGTGTTACTGCGGTGGCTAAACGTGGCGGTACTGTTCAGTACGTGGATGCTTCCCGTATCGTTATCAAAGTTAACGAAGACGAGATGTACCCGGGCGAAGCAGGTATCGACATTTATAACCTGACCAAATACACCCGTTCTAACCAGAACACCTGTATCAACCAGATGCCTTGTGTGTCTCTGGGTGAGCCCGTTGAGCGCGGCGACGTGCTGGCAGACGGTCCGTCCACTGACCTCGGTGAACTGGCGCTCGGTCAGAACATGCGCGTAGCGTTCATGCCGTGGAACGGTTACAACTTCGAAGACTCCATCCTCGTCTCCGAGCGTGTGGTTCAGGAAGATCGTTTCACTACCATCCACATTCAGGAACTGGCATGTGTGTCCCGTGACACCAAGCTGGGGCCAGAAGAGATCACCGCTGACATCCCTAACGTGGGTGAAGCTGCGCTCTCCAAACTGGATGAATCCGGTATCGTTTACATCGGTGCAGAAGTGACCGGCGGCGACATTCTGGTTGGTAAGGTAACGCCGAAAGGTGAAACCCAGCTGACGCCAGAAGAGAAACTGCTGCGTGCTATCTTCGGTGAGAAAGCGTCTGACGTTAAAGACTCTTCTCTGCGTGTACCAAACGGTGTTTCCGGTACGGTTATCGATGTTCAGGTCTTCACCCGTGACGGCGTTGAGAAAGATAAGCGTGCGCTGGAAATCGAAGAGATGCAGCTCAAACAGGCTAAGAAAGACCTGTCTGAAGAACTGCAGATCCTCGAAGCGGGTCTGTTCAGCCGTATCTATGCGGTGCTGGTTGCCGGTGGCGTTGAAGCTGAGAAGCTCGACAAACTGCCACGCGATCGCTGGCTGGAACTGGGCCTGACCGACGAAGAGAAACAAAATCAGCTGGAACAGCTGGCTGAGCAGTATGACGAACTGAAACACGAGTTCGAGAAAAAACTCGAAGCGAAACGCCGTAAAATCACTCAGGGCGACGATCTGGCACCAGGCGTGCTGAAGATTGTTAAGGTGTATCTGGCTGTTAAACGTCAGATCCAGCCTGGTGATAAGATGGCAGGTCGTCACGGTAACAAGGGTGTTATCTCTAAGATCAACCCGATCGAAGATATGCCGCACGATGCTAACGGTACGCCGGTAGATATCGTACTGAACCCACTGGGCGTACCGTCTCGTATGAACATCGGTCAGATTCTGGAAACCCACCTGGGTATGGCTGCGAAAGGTATCGGCGATAAGATCAACGCCATGCTGAAACAGCAGGAAGAAGTCGCGAAACTGCGCGAATTCATCCAGCGTGCCTACGATCTGGGTACCGACGTTCGTCAGAAAGTCGACCTGAGCACCTTCAGCGATGAAGAAGTGCTGCGTCTGGCAGAGAACCTGCGCAAAGGTATGCCGATTGCAACGCCGGTATTCGACGGTGCAAAAGAAGCTGAAATCAAAGAGCTGCTGCAACTGGGTGGTCTGCCAACGTCTGGTCAGATTACGCTGTTTGATGGCCGTACCGGTGAACAGTTCGAGCGTCCGGTAACCGTAGGTTACATGTACATGCTGAAACTGAACCACCTGGTCGACGACAAGATGCACGCTCGTTCTACCGGTTCTTACAGCCTGGTTACTCAGCAGCCGCTGGGTGGTAAGGCGCAGTTCGGTGGTCAGCGCTTCGGGGAGATGGAAGTGTGGGCGCTGGAAGCATACGGCGCAGCATACACCCTGCAGGAAATGCTCACCGTTAAGTCTGATGACGTGAACGGTCGTACCAAGATGTATAAAAACATCGTGGACGGCAATCATCAGATGGAACCGGGCATGCCAGAGTCCTTCAACGTACTGTTGAAAGAGATTCGTTCGCTGGGTATCAACATCGAACTGGAAGACGAGTAATTCTCGCTCAAACAGGTCACTGGTGTCGGGCTAACCCCCGACACCAGATTGTGCTAACTCCGACGGGAGCAAATCCGTGAAAGATTTATTAAAGTTTCTGAAAGCGCAGACTAAAACCGAAGAGTTTGATGCGATCAAAATTGCTCTGGCTTCGCCAGACATGATCCGTTCATGGTCTTTCGGTGAAGTTAAAAAGCCGGAAACCATCAACTACCGTACGTTCAAGCCTGAGCGTGACGGCCTTTTCTGTGCACGAATTTTCGGGCCAGTAAAAGACTACGAGTGCCTGTGCGGTAAGTACAAGCGCCTGAAACACCGTGGTGTGATCTGTGAGAAGTGCGGCGTTGAAGTGACCCAGACCAAAGTGCGCCGTGAGCGCATGGGCCACATCGAACTGGCATCTCCAACTGCGCACATCTGGTTCCTGAAATCTCTGCCGTCCCGTATCGGCCTGCTGCTGGATATGCCGCTGCGCGATATCGAACGTGTTCTGTACTTCGAATCTTATGTGGTTATCGAAGGCGGTATGACGAACCTGGAACGCCACCAGATTCTGACCGAAGAACAGTATCTGGACGCGCTGGAAGAGTTCGGTGACGAATTCGACGCGAAGATGGGTGCGGAAGCTATTCAGGCCCTGCTGAAAAGCATGGACCTGGAGCAAGAGTGCGAGCAGCTGCGTGAAGAGCTGAACGAAACCAACTCCGAAACCAAGCGTAAAAAGCTGACCAAGCGTATCAAACTGCTGGAAGCGTTCGTTCAGTCTGGTAACAAACCAGAGTGGATGATCCTGACCGTTCTGCCGGTTCTGCCGCCAGATCTGCGTCCGCTGGTTCCGCTGGATGGTGGTCGTTTCGCAACGTCGGATCTGAACGATCTGTATCGTCGCGTTATCAACCGTAACAACCGTCTGAAACGTCTGCTGGATCTGGCTGCGCCGGACATCATCGTACGTAACGAAAAACGTATGCTGCAGGAAGCGGTAGATGCCCTGCTGGATAACGGTCGTCGCGGTCGTGCGATCACCGGTTCTAACAAACGTCCTCTGAAATCTTTGGCCGATATGATCAAAGGTAAACAGGGTCGTTTCCGTCAGAACCTGCTCGGTAAGCGTGTTGACTACTCCGGTCGTTCTGTTATCACCGTAGGTCCATACCTGCGTCTGCATCAGTGCGGTCTGCCGAAGAAAATGGCACTGGAGCTGTTCAAACCGTTCATCTACGGCAAGCTGGAACTGCGTGGCCTGGCCACCACCATCAAAGCCGCTAAGAAAATGGTTGAGCGTGAAGAAGCTGTCGTTTGGGATATCCTGGACGAAGTTATCCGCGAACACCCGGTACTGCTGAACCGTGCACCAACACTGCACCGTCTGGGTATCCAGGCATTTGAACCGGTACTGATCGAAGGTAAAGCTATCCAGCTGCACCCGCTGGTTTGTGCGGCATATAACGCCGACTTCGATGGTGACCAGATGGCTGTTCACGTACCGCTGACGCTGGAAGCCCAGCTCGAAGCGCGTGCGCTGATGATGTCTACTAACAACATCCTGTCTCCAGCGAACGGTGAACCAATCATCGTTCCTTCTCAGGACGTTGTATTGGGTCTGTACTACATGACCCGTGACTGTGTTAACGCCAAAGGCGAAGGCATGGTGCTGACTGGCCCTAAAGAAGCTGAGCGTATCTATCGCGCTGGCCTGGCCTCTCTGCATGCGCGTGTTAAAGTGCGTATCACTGAATATGAAAAAGATGCTAACGGCGAATTCGTTGCGAAAACCAGCCTGAAAGACACGACCGTTGGCCGTGCCATTCTGTGGATGATCGTACCGAAAGGTCTGCCTTTCTCCATCGTCAACCAGGCGCTGGGTAAGAAAGCGATCTCCAAAATGCTGAACACCTGTTACCGCATTCTGGGTCTGAAGCCGACGGTTATCTTCGCTGACCAGACAATGTACACCGGCTTTGCATATGCAGCGCGTTCAGGTGCATCTGTTGGTATCGATGACATGGTTATCCCAGAGAAGAAACACGAGATCATCTCTGAAGCGGAAGCCGAAGTTGCTGAGATCCAGGAGCAGTTCCAGTCTGGTCTGGTTACCGCGGGCGAACGCTATAACAAAGTTATCGATATCTGGGCTGCGGCGAACGATCGTGTATCCAAAGCGATGATGGATAACCTGCAAACCGAAACCGTGATTAACCGTGACGGCGTAGAAGAGCAGCAGGTTTCCTTCAACAGCATTTACATGATGGCCGACTCCGGTGCGCGTGGTTCTGCAGCACAGATTCGTCAGCTGGCAGGTATGCGTGGTCTGATGGCGAAGCCAGATGGCTCCATCATCGAAACGCCAATCACCGCGAACTTCCGTGAAGGTCTGAACGTACTCCAGTACTTCATCTCTACTCACGGTGCGCGTAAAGGTCTGGCGGATACCGCACTGAAAACAGCGAACTCCGGTTATCTGACGCGTCGTCTGGTTGACGTTGCGCAGGATCTGGTTGTGACCGAAGACGATTGTGGCACCCTCGAAGGTATCACCATGACCCCGGTTATCGAGGGTGGTGATGTTAAAGAGCCGCTGCGCGATCGCGTACTGGGTCGTGTAACCGCGGAAGACATTCTGAAGCCGGGTACCGCAGACATTCTGGTTCCACGCAACACGCTGCTGCACGAACAGTGGTGTGACCTGCTGGAAGCGAACTCTGTTGACTCTGTGAAAGTTCGTTCCGTTGTATCTTGTGACACCGATTTCGGTGTATGTGCGCACTGCTATGGTCGTGACCTGGCGCGTGGCCACATCATCAACAAAGGTGAAGCAATCGGTGTTATCGCGGCACAGTCCATCGGTGAACCGGGTACACAGCTGACGATGCGTACGTTCCACATCGGTGGTGCGGCATCTCGTGCGGCTGCTGAATCCAGCATTCAGGTGAAAAACAAAGGTAGCATCAAGCTCAGCAACGCGAAGTCTGTTGTTAACTCCGCAGGCAAGCTGGTTGTGACTTCTCGTAACACCGAGCTGAAGCTGATCGACGAATTCGGTCGTACCAAAGAGAGCTATAAAGTGCCTTACGGTGCTGTTATGGCGAAAGGTGATGGCGAGCAGGTTGCCGGCGGTGAAACCGTTGCAAACTGGGATCCACACACCATGCCGGTTATCACCGAAGTAAGTGGTTTCATCCGCTTCACTGACATGATCGACGGCCAGACCATTACTCGTCAGACCGACGAGCTGACCGGTCTGTCTTCTCTGGTCGTTCTGGACTCTGCTGAGCGTACTGCCGGTGGTAAAGATCTGCGTCCTGCACTGAAAATCGTTGATGCTCAGGGTAACGACGTTCTGATCCCTGGTACCGATATGCCTGCGCAGTACTTCCTGCCGGGTAAAGCGATTGTACAGCTGGAAGATGGCGTACAGATCAGTTCTGGTGACACCCTGGCGCGTATTCCTCAGGAATCCGGCGGTACCAAGGACATTACCGGTGGTCTGCCACGCGTTGCGGATCTGTTCGAAGCACGTCGTCCGAAAGAGCCTGCAATCCTGGCTGAAATCAGCGGTATCATCTCCTTCGGTAAAGAGACCAAAGGTAAACGCCGTCTGGTTATCACCCCAGTAGATGGCAGCGAGCCGTACGAAGAGATGATTCCTAAGTGGCGTCAGCTCAACGTGTTCGAAGGTGAACGTGTAGAACGTGGTGACGTGGTTTCCGACGGTCCAGAAGCGCCGCACGACATCCTGCGTCTGCGTGGTGTGCATGCTGTTACTCGTTACATCGTTAACGAAGTACAGGACGTATACCGTCTGCAGGGCGTTAAGATTAACGATAAACACATTGAAGTTATCGTTCGTCAGATGCTGCGTAAAGCAACCATCGATAGCGCGGGCAGCTCTGAGTTCCTGGAAGGCGAGCAGGTTGAATACTCACGCGTCAAGATCGCTAACCGCGATCTGGAAGCGAACGGCAAAATCGCTGCGACCTTCTCGCGCGATCTGCTGGGTATCACCAAAGCGTCTCTGGCAACCGAGTCCTTCATCTCTGCAGCATCGTTCCAGGAGACCACGCGTGTCCTGACCGAAGCCGCTGTAGCAGGTAAGCGTGATGAACTGCGCGGTCTGAAAGAGAACGTTATCGTGGGTCGTCTGATCCCGGCTGGTACCGGTTATGCGTACCATCAGGATCGTATGCGTCGTCGTGCTGCAGGCGAACTGCCAGCTGCACCGCAGGTAACTGCTGAAGATGCATCCGCGAGCCTGGCAGAGCTGCTGAACGCAGGTCTGGGTGGTTCTGACAACGAGTAATCGTTGATTCAGCGAATAAAAAACCCGCTTCGGCGGGTTTTTTTATGTCTGCATATTTTTCAGTTTATCAGCGGTAGCCGACGATACAGCTCAATCATATCGCCCGCCAGGTCCTGAATGACCATCGCGTTCATCAGGTGATCCTGAGAGTGGACGGTGATCAGGTTAACCGGCAGCTTTCCGGTCCCTTCATCAAGACCAATCAGTTGCGTCTGGATGGTGTGGGCATGTTTCACGTATTCACGCGACTCTTCCATCGCCTTTTCGGCTTCGTCAAAGTCACCTTTACGGGCCATCTGCAACGCCGTAAGGGCAGCACTGCGCGCTGCTCCCGCGTTGACCAGCAGTTCCATGATCGTTGTTTCTAAATCTTCCACGGGTCACTCCAGTAATTTAAGCGCTTTTTCCAGGACGACATCACCTTTCATCATGCCGTAATCCATCATGTCGATCACCGCGACCTTTTTACCCAGCGGATCGGCCTGCGCCTGAAGTTTAGCCTGCTCGTATTTAACCTGTGGCCCCAGCAATACGATGTCAGCCGTCGCGATATTATCTTTAAACTCCGCAACCGGAACGGCTTTAATGGTGACTTCAACCCCTTTTTTCTGCGCGGCGTCTTTCATACGTTGAACCAGCATGCTGGTTGACATTCCCGCTGCACAGCATAAAACGATGTTCTTCATAATCAGCCTCGATCTACATGTGTTTATTGATAATTATCCCGTGCAGACCGCTTCAACAACCGCTTTACCGCGATTGTGTGTCAGGCATCACAAAGAAATGGGTGATTTTCTGAAACCGGTTACAATTTTGCATGAAAGCGCACGCTGCCCGTCGAAACGGACAGCGTGGGAGGGAAGAAATTAACGGATGGAGGTCCGAAGGATGCGGTTTTTACCCTGCTGTTTTGCGCTGTAAAGTGCGTTATCCACGCTCCCGACAAATTGCTCCAGCGGTTCGAAATGCCATTCCCCCAGGCCTGCACTGAACGTGACCTGTAGGTTTTCTTCCCGCCAGACGCGTTTTTCAATGGTGGTACGCCATGCTTCCAGCAACGAGATTGCATCAGCAATTTGCGTAGCCTGGAAGACCACCGCAAACTCTTCTCCACCATACCGGTACACCGAGATGTGGTGCGGTTGCATGATCTGGATCCCTTCACGCGCCACGTTACGCAGGACAATATCGCCGCTAAGGTGGCCCCAGGTATCGTTGATTGATTTGAAGTTATCGATGTCCACCAGCGCCAGTGCGAAAGGCTGTTGAGCCGCCATTAACTCTTCCACATCGGTATCGAACGCGCGGCGGTTTTTGCAGCCTGTTAGCGCATCGTGGGTTGCCTGGCGGACATATGCCATCTCACGCTCTTTATTCGACTGGATGGTATGACTCAGCATCGCTTCCAGACGCGGTGCCTGGCTGACGTCGCCAGTTTTGATGGCGTTGATAATATGCATCAGCACGGTACGCGAGGCATGGCGAAGGTACAAACCGAAGAGAATGATAATAATCGCCGCCAGTGCAAATCCCCAACCAACGATAGTGGTTTCGTGGCGGGTTATATCCGTCAGGGTCGCGCCAGAGACCCGGTAGATGACAAACCAATCCGGGTTAGTGAAGGAGTAGTAGTAATACCAGGTTTTACTTTTCCGGTCGTATAAATGCCCCTCGCCGCTGGTCATTTTGTCCATCAGCGCTTCGCTCACGTATTTTTTGAACAGCGCGCCCGTGTCAGGATGAAGCACCACGGTTCCGTCGCGCTCGACGACGAAGAATTCCCCTTGTACAGGGGCCACCATCTGTCGAAGGGTATACCCCATCGACGCCAAATCAAGATGAAAGGCCAGGGTTCCCTTGAGTCTGCCTTCTGTTGAAATCAATGGCTTATAAAGCGTGACCGTTGGATGCCCGGTAAAGTAGTCCATATAAGGGTGGGTATAATGGCTGAAAATACTGGCTTCCGCGTGGGCGACAAACCACGGGCGCGTCCGCGGATCGACGTTTTTACTCTTTTCCGTGGGAGGCGCTTCTGGAACGTGCAAATAATGCCCTTCCGTGTCGGCCAGCGAGATGGATGACACGGTCGGCATCAGGTTTTGCAAATGCATCAACATCTGCAACCCTTGCGTCGGGTTGATGTTCAGCGTCTCATTCAGTATTTCGTTGCGGGAAAAGTACATCGCAGAACGACCAAGAATATAGTCGTTTTCACGCAACATTGATTCGGTATAGTTAACCGCCAGATTATGCGTGAAATTACCATTAATTTTATGATAATCCTCAAGAAAATCCTTTCGTTGCGAAAGCGTAACCACGACAGCGATCAGTGCAAAACTGCACAGTATCCCCGCGAAGCTGGCCATTATTGGCCGGGTAAAAGAGAGTTTTTTGCTGTGAAGTGCCATGAGTTGTACATCATTCCTGAGGGTGAATGCTTTTCGTCTGCCGATATCCTCTCAGCATAGTCGCAGTCCTGCGGTTAGCTGTGAATTATACGGAACACGATTTCAGACGAGATGATTTATCTTAAGAATGGCTAAGAAATTACTCATAAAAGCAGAAATTCAGTGTGCACGATAAGTCAGAGGCAGGGCGAAACGAGGAAGAAGCTTTTCGCCCTGGTCAGCGTCCGTTGCTGACCACATGACAATAAAAAACCGGACGATAGCTGACAATCATCCGGTTGTGACTCTCCGTGGCGCCTCGTTTTATTTCTGCGGAGTTGCAGTATGTTTCAGCGTAATTGCGAGGCTCTTCCCAGCCAGCTGTCCCAGTCTTTCCAGACCGGTTGCAGCCCCTGCGCGCTCAGGGCCGCGGCGACCGCTTCCGGACGTCGTCCATCATGCGGGGCAAACTGCTCCAGTTCAGGGTGATCATCGGCGTAACCGCCCGGCTGTGTTTTGGAAAATGCGCTCACGTTGTTTATCGCAAGCGGGATCACGCGGTCGCGGAACGCCGGTGATTCACGTGTTGAGAGCGATAATTCAACCTCTGGGGCAAGCAGGCGAAACGCGCAGATCGTTTGTATCAGCTGGCGCTCGTCCATGAGTGAGGCCGGTTCAATCCCGCCGGCACACGGGCGCAACCGGGGGAAGGAGATGGAGTAGCGGCTCTGCCAGTAGTGCTGCTGGAGCCACAACAGATGTTCCGCCACCATGTAACAATCCACGCGCCAGCTATCGGAAAGCCCAATCAGCGCACCAAGACCAATTTTGTCGATCCCGGCACGTCCGAGCCTGTCCGGCGTTTCAAGGCGGAAGAAGAAGTCCTGTTTCTTGCCCTTCAGGTGATGCCGGGCGTAGGTCGCTTCGTGGTACGTTTCCTGATAGACCATCACTCCATCCAGTCCGAGCGTTTTGAGCTCCGCATACTCATCCTGCGACAGGGGCTGCACTTCCATCTGCAACGAGGCGAACTGACGACGAATGGCAGGAAGGTGCTGACGGAAATAGTCCATTCCGACTTTGCCCTGGTGCTCACCGGTGACCAGCAGGAGATGCTCGAAGCCCATTTCCCGGATAGCCGCACACTCGCGCGCGATTTCCTCCTCATCAAGCGTCTTACGCTTAATGCGGTTGCTCATAGAGAAGCCGCAGTAGGTACAGTCATTGGCGCACAGGTTTGAGAGATAGAGCGGGACGTAAAAGCTCACCGTGTTGCCAAAGCGCTGTCGGGTGAGACGCTGGGCGCGCTGGGCCATCGGCTCCAGATAAGCGCTGGCCGCAGGGGAGAGCAGGGCCATTAAATCGTCGCGGGTCAGATGGCGCGCATTCAGTGCGCGCTCGACGTCGACCGGCGTTTTGCTGTTGATGCGCAGGGCAATGTCGTCCCAGTTAAGCTGCCGCCAGCGGTCGGTAAAGGTGGTCATGAGATTGCCTCCAGAAAACCGGTCAGCGGGCTGGTGGCCTGCGCCTGAAAACTGCGTGAGCCAGGGCCTGATTGCCGTGCCAGCAGGCCAGCCTCCACCGCCATGCGAAACGCGCGCGCCATCATGACCGGATCGTCGGCAACCGCGATGGCCGTGTTTACCAGCACCGCGTCCGCCCCCATCTCCAGCGCCTGCGCGGCATGGCTTGGTACACCAATACCCGCATCCACCACCACCGGCACGGTGGCCTGCTCAATGATGATCTCCAGCATTGCCCGGGTTTCCAGCCCCTGGTTGGAGCCAATAGGCGCGCCCAGCGGCATAACGGCGGCGCAGCCAACGTCTTCCAGACGTTTGCAGAGTACTGGATCGGCACCGCAGTAAGGCAGAACGATGAACCCTTGTTGTACCAGCTTTTCCGCCGCTTTCAGCGTCTCGATCGGGTCGGGCAACAGCCAGCGAGCATCCGGGTGAATTTCCAGCTTCAGCCAGCGTGTGCCGAGCGCTTCACGCGCCAGTTGAGCGGCGAAAATGGCCTCTTCGGCCGTTTTCGCGCCGGAAGTATTTGGCAGTAGCGTGACGCCAGCTTCCAGTAAAGGCGCCAGAATGGCATCACTGTGATGGCGCAGATCCACGCGCTTTAACGCCAGCGTGACCAGCTGGCTGCCGCTTTCACGGATGGCATCGACCATCAGCTGGGGTGATGCGAATTTCCCGGTTCCGGTAAACAGATGTGAATCAAAGACTTTATCGGCAATACGTAACATCTCAGCCCCCTGCGATAACCTGAAACAGCAGGATCTGGTCGCCTTCACTGACCTGCTGATGTTCCCACTGCTCGCGCGGCAGGATCTGTTGATTGAGCGCCAGCGCCGTTCCCGGCTTGAGCTGGCGAAGCTTATCGAGCAGCACGGCAACGGTGAGCCCGTCCTCGCATTTCATCGGCTCATCGTTAAACAGAATGCGCATTGCCGCCTCCACATACCGGGCAGTGGCTGGCGCGGTGTAACGCCAGATGACGCCAGCCGCTGGAGCGGGCGTCAAATAACCGCAACGTGTTGCGCTCGGTCTCCATACCGCTGAGCAGCTTGATGGCCTCGAGCGCCTGCAGGGTACCCATCACCCCCACAACCGGGCCAAGAATGCCCGCGGTGCGACAGTTACGCTCTGGCTCAGCATCGTCTGGCCACAGACAGCGATAGCAGCCCTGCGCCCACGGCGGTGTCAGGACCATCATCTGCCCGCCGAACCCCACCGCGCTGGCGGTGATAAGCGGCGTATTTTTTGCGACACAGGCGGCGTTGATCGCCTGGCGGGTTGCCATATTGTCGGTGCAGTCCAGCACCACGTCGGCCAGGGCGACTTCTCGGAGCAGATTGTCGCCGCTGAGCCGCTCCTGACACGCAATGAGCTCAATATCCGGGTTCAGCTGGTTCAGACGCTGGCGGGTAATGTGTACTTTGGGCTGGTTGATATCCTCGGTGGTGAAGAGGATTTGACGCTGCAGGTTGCTAAGATGCACCTCGTCGTCATCGGCCAGTACCAGCGTGCCCACGCCTGCTCCGGCCAGATAGAGCGCGGCAGGCGCGCCTAATCCGCCCAGCCCGACAATCAAAACCCGGCTGGCGAGCAGCTTTTGCTGCCCGTCGATGGCGATATCCTCCAGCAGGATCTGGCGGCTATAGCGCATAAAGTCACGATCATTCATCGCCTGCTCCTGCCAGTTGTAAGAACTTCCGGGTGGCGGCCTGCCAGTCTGCGGCCTGGGTGATGGCACTGACGACGGCGATACTGCCGACACCGGTATCCAGCACGGCCGGAGCGCGTTCAAGGCTAATCCCGCCGATGGCCACGGTCGGGTACTGCGCAAGACGCTTCACGTGAGCCGCCAGCTGTGCCAGCCCTTGTGGCGCGGAGGGCATCTGTTTAGTTTGCGTCGGGAAGACGTGTCCAAGCGCAATGTACGAAGGGCGTGCCGCCAGTGCCACGTCAATCTCCATATCGTCATGGGTCGAGACACCCAGGCGCAAACCGGCTTCCCGGATGGCATTCAGGTCTGTGGTCTCCAGGTCCTCCTGACCCAGATGCACGCCGTAGGCCTGGTGCTTTATCGCCAGTCGCCAGTAGTCGTTGATAAACAGGCGGGCGTGATACCGACGCCCCAGCGCGATGGCGGCGGCGACATCGTTTTCCACCTCCTCATCGCGTTTATCTTTGATGCGCAGCTGCAGCGTGCGTACACCTGCCTCCAGCAGGCGGGCAATCCACTCCACGCTGTCCACCACCGGGTAGAGCCCCAAACGAAAGGGCACGGGTGGGAAATCGGGCTGGTACATTACGCCTCCTCTTTTTTGAGGTAGATTTCGCCGCCTTTCGCGCGGAAGGTTTCTGACATATCCGCCATGCCCACTTCAATGGTTTGCGCGGCGGCGTAGTCACGCACTTCCTGGCTGATCTTCATCGAGCAGAATTTTGGCCCACACATGGAGCAGAAATGGGCCACTTTGCCGGACTCCTGCGGCAGGGTTTCGTCGTGATAGGCGCGGGCGGTAAACGGGTCGAGCGCGAGGTTAAACTGATCTTCCCAGCGGAATTCAAAGCGGGCCTTCGACATCGCGTTATCGCGAATTTGCGCGCCCGGATGGCCTTTCGCCAGGTCCGCAGCGTGGGCGGCAATTTTGTAGGTGATAAGCCCCTGCTTCACGTCCTCTTTGTTGGGCAGACCGAGGTGCTCTTTTGGCGTCACATAGCAGAGCATGGCGCAACCGAACCAGCCGATCATCGCCGCACCAATTCCGGAGGTGAAGTGGTCGTAACCCGGGGCAATATCGGTGGTCAACGGCCCCAGGGTATAGAATGGTGCTTCATGGCAGTGCTCCAGTTCTTCCGTCATATTGCGGCGGATCATCTGCATGGGGACATGGCCCGGGCCTTCAATCATCACCTGCACGTCATACTCCCAGGCGATTTTGGTCAGCTCGCCCAGCGTGTGCAGTTCGGCAAACTGCGCTTCGTCGTTGGCATCACGAATGGAACCAGGGCGCAGGCCGTCGCCCAGCGACAGCGAGACGTCGTAAGCGGCACAGATTTCGCAGATCTCGCGGAAGTGTTCGTAGAGGAAGTTTTCCTGATGATGAGACAGACACCACTTCGCCATGATTGAGCCCCCGCGCGAGACAATGCCGGTCAGACGCTTCGCGGTCATCGGCACGTAGCGCAGCAGCACCCCCGCGTGGATGGTGAAGTAGTCTACACCCTGTTCAGCCTGCTCCAGCAGCGTGTCGCGGAACGCTTCCCAGGTGAGGTTTTCAGCGATACCGTTCACTTTCTCCAGCGCCTGATAGACCGGCACCGTTCCGATAGGCACCGGGCTGTTACGCAGGATCCACTCGCGGGTTTCGTGGATATAACGCCCGGTGGAGAGATCCATTACCGTGTCCGCGCCCCAGCGCGTTGACCAGACCAGCTTCTCGACCTCTTCTTCGATGGAGGAGGTGACCGCGGAGTTACCGATATTGGCGTTGACCTTCACCAGGAAGTTGCGGCCGATAATCATCGGTTCGGATTCCGGGTGATTGATGTTGGCGGGGATAATCGCGCGGCCAGCGGCCACTTCATCGCGCACAAACTCCGGGGTGATGTTTTCCGGCAGGCGGGCACCGAAACCTTCGCCCGGATGCTGGTGGCGCAGCACTTCGCTACGGATGCGCTCACGGCCCATGTTTTCACGGATGGCGATAAACTCCATCTCCGGGGTGACGATCCCCTGACGCGCATAGTGCAGCTGGGTAACGCATTTGCCCGCTTTCGCACGCTTCGGCGTCAGCAGGCCCGCGAAGCGCAGTTCGTCCAGGCCGTCGTCGGCCAGACGCTCTTTGGTGTAGGCAGAACTGCGAACCGTCAGTTCTTCGCAGTCGTTACGCGCGTCAATCCAGCGCTGGCGCAGTTTTGCCAGACCTTGCTGCACGTTAATGACCACATCAGGATCGCCGTACGGGCCAGACGTGTCGTAGACTGGCACGGCTTCGTTGTCTTCATACTGCGGGTTTTCTTTGCTGCCGCCAAGAAGCGTCGGGCTAAGCTGGATTTCGCGCATCGGAACGCGGATATCCGCCTGAGAGCCGGTGATGTAAATACGCTTAGAGTTCGGGAAAGCGGTGCCTTCCAGGGTGTCGATGAAGTGTTGGGCTTGTGCGCGCTGTTCGCGGCGGGTCAGTTTAGTAGTAGACATAGCTCATTCCAAAAGTGAAGGACATGGCTTGTCAGACGACGGATGAAGCAAGAGGAGATCGCCCGGGGGCGATACTACAGCAGTTTTACTCTTGTTCCCTTCGCAGGTATTAGCCTGATCAGGTTCCGCGGATCCCGAATTAACGGTCTCAGCCCGTGCTTTCACACTGGGCACTCCGACAAGAAATTTACACGCCATCGTTCGCGCTATCGCATGAATGATTTCGTGTAATACCCCCTCCTGAGAGGGGCGAATGTTTGTAAACTACTCGTTAACGATTAAGAACTCAAGCAGGCCGCGCGATGTTATCTTCGTTGCTGGCCTTAGAATCGTTATCCAGCACGAGAGCGATCAGCTTATCTTCCAGCGAGAATCGCTCTTCCAGCGCTTCGCCGAGATCGGACAGCGCCTGTTGAAACTCAAGGTAGTTGTCGTGATCGATGGCGTTCTCGAGGGTGGAATCGTAGTAATTCATGATCTGCTGGGTATTGGCTTCCAGCAGCGGGTAGAGTTTGGATGCCGTTAAATACGGGCTAGTGCCTTCCATTTCGCGGATAATGCGTTCATAAATATTGAAATGGCCGTCGGACAGGTAGTCGACCAGGCTCTGACAAAAATCATCCAGCGCTTTTTCATTCAGCCGCATAAACGATTCTTTGCCAGGCTTAATACCGACCAGATTGTAATAAGCCACGAGTAGATGCTTGCGCACATGTAGCCAGCGATCCACCAGTTTGTTACTTCCTCTAACGCGCTCAGTCAGGCTTTCTAGCTGGTTTAACATGTTCGACTCCGCAAGGTTTAGAATTGATTCTGCTTATCCAAAATGTAACCACAATGCTAACAACATGTCAGTGAAGCGAAGGTAGTGCAATAGATATGGATCGTATTATTGAAAAATCAGATCTGGGTTGGTGGATTGTCAGTCACGAACAAAAATTATGGCTGCCCGGTGGGGAAATACCCCATGGCACTGCCGATCGTTTCGATCTCGTTGGTCAGCCTGCACTGAAGATCGGCGAGTGGCAAGGGGAGCCGGTGTGGTTGATCCAGCAGCCTCGCCGCCAGGACATGGGATCTGTTCGTCAGGTGCTGGATCTCGATGTGGGCCTGTTCCAGCTGGCAGGCCGTGGCGTGCAGCTGGCCGAGTTTTACCGATCGCATAAATACTGCGGATACTGCGGGCATACCATGCACCCGAGCAAAACCGAGTGGGCCATGCTCTGCAGCCACTGCCGTGAACGCTATTATCCGCAGATTGCGCCGTGCATTATCGTCGCTATCCGGCGAGACGATTACATCCTGCTGGCGCAACATACCCGCCATCGCAACGGCATTCATACTGTTCTTGCCGGGTTCGTTGAAGTGGGCGAAACGCTGGAGCAGGCGGTGGCGCGTGAAGTAATGGAAGAGAGCGGGATCCGGGTGAAGAACCTGCGTTACGTGACGTCTCAGCCGTGGCCGTTCCCGCAGTCGCTGATGACGGCGTTTATGGCCGAATACGATAGCGGTGAGATTGTTATCGACCAGAAAGAGCTGCTGGACGCGAACTGGTACCGTTATGACGATTTGCCACTGTTACCCCCGCCGGGAACGGTAGCCCGTCGGCTGATAGAAGATACCGTGGCAATGTGTCGGGCCGAGTATGAGTAGTGTTACACTCACGGACTGACGCAATAAGGAACTGCAAAATGACCGAACTGAAGAACGATCGTTATCTGCGTGCGCTGCTGCGCCAGCCCGTTGATGTCACCCCGGTGTGGATGATGCGCCAGGCGGGGCGCTATCTGCCAGAGTACAAAGCCACGCGTGCGCAGGCGGGTGATTTTATGTCGCTGTGCAAAAATGCCGAGCTGGCCTGCGAAGTGACGCTCCAGCCGCTGCGCCGCTACCCGCTGGATGCCGCTATTCTCTTTTCGGACATTCTGACCATTCCGGATGCCATGGGCCTTGGGCTCTATTTCGAAACCGGTGAAGGTCCGCGTTTCACCTCCCCGATCAAAAGCAAAGCCGACGTTGATAAGCTGCCGGTACCGGATCCTGAGCAGGAGCTGGGGTATGTGATGAACGCCGTGCGCACAATTCGCCGTGAACTGAAAGGCGAAGTGCCGCTGATTGGCTTCTCAGGCAGCCCGTGGACGCTGGCGACCTATATGGTGGAAGGTGGCAGCAGCAAAGCCTTTACCGTCATTAAAAAGATGATGTACGCGGAGCCACAGGCGCTGCATACGCTGCTCGACAAGCTGGCGAAGAGCGTCACACTCTATCTTAACGCGCAGATTAAAGCAGGCGCGCAGTCGGTGATGATTTTCGATACCTGGGGCGGCGTGCTGACCGGGCGCGATTACCAGCAGTTCTCGCTGTATTACATGCATAAAATCGTCGATGGCCTGCTGCGTGAAAACGAAGGTCGCCGGGTACCGGTGACGCTGTTCACCAAAGGCGGCGGGCAGTGGCTGGAAGCCATGGCCGCAACCGGCTGTGACGCGTTGGGTCTCGACTGGACAACCGATATTGCCGATGCGCGCCGTCGCGTGGGTGACAAAGTGGCGCTGCAGGGCAACATGGACCCGTCTATGCTCTATGCTCAGCCTGCCCGTATTGAGGAAGAGGTGGCCTCCATTCTTGCTGGTTTCGGTCAGGGCGAAGGACACGTGTTCAACCTCGGGCACGGTATTCATCAGGATGTACCGCCAGAACACGCTGGCGCGTTTGTGGAGGCGGTGCACCGACTTTCTGCACATTATCATCAGTAAGGAGTGGTTATGGATCTCGCGTCATTACGCGCTCAACAGATAGAACTGGCCTCATCCGTGATCCGTGAGGATCGTCTGGACACAGACCCGCCGCAGTACATTGGCGGAGCAGATGTGGGGTTTGAGCAGGGAGGTGAAGTGACGCGGGCGGCAATGGTGCTGCTGAAGTATCCCTCGCTGGAACTGGTGGAGTACAAGGTGGCGCGTATCGCCACCACCATGCCGTACATTCCTGGCTTTCTCTCATTTCGTGAATATCCCGCGCTGCTGGCAGCGTGGGAGCAACTCTCGCAAAAACCCGACCTGCTGTTTGTCGACGGCCATGGTATCTCTCATCCGCGCCGCTTAGGTGTCGCCAGCCATTTTGGGCTGCTGGTGGATGTCCCCACCATTGGTGTGGCTAAAAAACGCCTGTGCGGTGCGTTTGAGCCGCTCTCCGCCGAGCCAGGCGCGCTGGCACCTCTCATCGATAAGGGTGAGCAACTGGCGTGGGTCTGGCGCAGTAAAGCGCGTTGTAACCCCCTGTTTATCGCCACCGGGCATCGGGTGAGCACGGACAGTGCGCTGGCGTGGGTGCAGCGCTGCATGAAAGGGTATCGCTTACCGGAGCCCACCCGCTGGGCTGATGCGGTAGCGTCAGGGCGTCCGGCTTTTACGCGTTGGCAAGAAATTCAGTGATGATTCAGGTAAACTGCGGCTAATTTTCGATTCGAGACCTCATCATGCTACAAAACCCGATTCATCTGCGCCTTGAGAAGCTGGAAAGCTGGCAGCACGTGACTTTTATGGCTTGCCTGTGCGAGCGCATGTATCCCAACTATGCCGCGTTCTGCAAGCAGACAGGCTTTGGTGAAGGGCAGATTTATCGCCGCATCCTGGATTTAATCTGGGAGACGCTGACGGTCAAAGACGCTAAGGTGAACTTCGACTCTCAGCTTGAAAAGCTTGAAGAGGCGATCCCGGCTGCGGATGACTACGACCTGTATGGTGTCTATCCGGCCATTGATGCCTGCGTGGCATTAAGCGAACTGATTCATTCCCGTCTGAGCGGTGAAACCCTGGAGCATGCTATCGAAGTCAGCAAGGCATCCATTACGACCGTCGCGATGCTGGAAATGACCCAGGAAGGTCGGGAAATGACCGACGAAGAGCTGCGAGTGAACCCCGCGGTTGAGCAGGAATGGGATATCCAGTGGGAAATTTTCCGCCTGCTGGCAGAGTGTGAAGAACGCGATATTGAGCTGATAAAAGGGCTCCGTGCGGACTTACGTGAGGCTGGTGAGAGCAATATTGGTATAATTTTTAACCAATGAGACAACAAAACTTGATATAACGCTCGTTTTGTCGCTCCTCGACTCTTCCCTTTCGCCCCTTGTCTGGTCTACATTTGGGGGGCGAAAAAAAGTGGCTATCGGTGCGTGTATGCAGGAGAGTGCTTTTTTGGCATTTTCGTCGCACTCGATGCTTAGCAAGCGATAAACACATTGAAAGGATAACTTATGAACAAGACTCAACTGATTGATGTAATTGCGGACAAGGCTGATCTGTCTAAAGTGCAGGCTAAAGCTGCTCTGGAATCTACCCTGGCTGCTATTACTGAGTCTCTGAAAGAAGGTGATGCTGTACAACTGGTTGGTTTCGGTACCTTCAAAGTGAACCACCGCGCTGAGCGTACTGGCCGCAACCCGCAGACCGGTAAAGAAATCAAAATCGCCGCAGCTAACGTGCCGGCATTTGTTTCTGGTAAAGCACTGAAAGACGCTGTTAAGTAAGACGCGTGGCAGTGAACAGTTTTAACGAAGGGGCGGCAACGCCCCTTTTGTCTGTCTGGCGTGGTCTTTTCGCGCTGGCGGGCGTGATGTTTCTGTCCGCCTGTAGCCACGACACCTCTCTGCCACCGTTTACCGCCAGCGGCTACGCTGACAACCAGGGTGCGGTGAGGATCTGGCGCAAAGATTCTGGCGGCGAAGTGCATCTGCTTTCTGCTTTCAGTCCGTGGCATAACGGCAATACGTCGACCGCGGAGTATCGCTGGCAGGGCGATGACCTGTCGCTGATAGAACTGAATGTCTACAGCAAGACCCCCGAACATGTGAAAGTGCGTTTTGATGACCATGGTGAGCTGAGCTTTATGCAGCGGGAAGTCAGCGGTCAAAAACAGCAGCTTTCCAGCGATCAAGTCGCACTCTATCGTTATCTTGCCGAACAAATCCGCCAGACCAGCGATGCGCTGCGTCAGGGACGCGTTGTGCTGCGCCAGGGGCGCTGGCATGCCGATGGCACGGTAACAACCTGCGAAGGGCAAACCGTTAAGCCTGAGCTTGAAGCCTGGGCAACCGAACATATTGAGCGCCGTCAGCGGCATTCATCAATGGAAGTGAGTGTGGCGTGGCTGGAAGCGCCGGAAGGTTCTCAACTGCTGCTGGTCGCGAACGAAGACTTCTGCACCTGGCAGCCGACAGAAAAGAGTTTTTGAGTGACGTCCCCTCTCCCTGACGGGAGAGGGGCTGGCTGAAGAATTACTCGCCCTGCTCACGCGCAATTGCGCGATAGCCGATATCCTGGCGGCTAAAGCTACCGTTCCAGTGAATATCTGCCATCAGCGCATAGGCACGCTTCTGTGCTTCTGCAACGGTGTGACCCAGCGCGGTCGCACACAGTACACGGCCGCCATTGGTCAGCACGCGATCGTCGTCAGACAGCTTCGTGCCGGCGTGGAATACCTTCGCGCCTTCTACTTCTTCCAGCGGTAAACCGTGAATCTCATCACCGGTATTGTAATTACCCGGATAACCCCCCGCAGCAATCACCACGCCCAGAGAAGCACGTTCATCCCACTCAGACGTTTTCTCATCCAGCTTACCTTCACAGGCGGCAAGACACAGTTCCACCAGGTCAGATTTCATGCGCAGCATGATTGGCTGTGTTTCCGGATCGCCGAAGCGGCAGTTGAACTCAATCACCTTCGGATTGCCCTGCTTGTCGATCATCAGGCCTGCATAGAGGAAACCGGTGTAAGTATTACCTTCAGCAGCCATGCCTTTGACGGTTGGCCAGATAATGCGGTCCATGGTGCGCTGATGCACTTCGTCAGTGACCACAGGGGCAGGGGAGTAAGCGCCCATACCGCCGGTGTTCGGCCCGGTATCTGCATTGCCAACGCGTTTATGATCCTGGCTGGTGGCCATCGGCAGAACATGCTCGCCGTCGACCATCACGATAAAGCTCGCCTCTTCACCGTCAAGGAACTCTTCAATCACGATGCGATGGCCCGCATCGCCAAAGGCGTTGCCTGCCAGCATATCCTGAACCGCGGCTTCGGCTTCCTCGAGCGTCATCGCCACGATAACGCCTTTACCGGCGGCCAGACCGTCGGCTTTGATAACGATAGGCGCACCTTTTTCACGTAAGTAAGCCAGGGCTGGCTCTACTTCGGTGAAATTCTGATATTCCGCCGTCGGGATGTTATGACGTGCGAGGAAATCTTTGGTGAAGGCTTTCGAACCTTCCAGCTGTGCAGCCCCTTCCGTTGGGCCGAAGATTTGCAGGCCAGCAGCCCGGAAGGCGTCAACGACGCCAATCACCAGCGGCGCTTCCGGACCCACGATGGTCAAATCGATTTTCTCCTGCTGAGCAAAGCTCAACAGGGCCGGGATATCGGTCACGCCGATAGCGACGTTCTGTAACGTGGGTTCCAGCGCAGTACCGGCATTACCCGGTGCCACAAAGACGGTTTTCACCTGCGGCGACTGGGCCGCTTTCCACGCCAGAGCGTGCTCGCGCCCGCCATTACCAATGACTAATACTTTCATTTTCTGCTCCGTGGATTAATGGCGGAAGTGACGCATGTCGGTGAAGATCATCGCAATGCCGTGTTCGTCAGCAGCGGCAATGACTTCGTCGTCACGGATTGAGCCGCCAGGCTGGATAACACAGGTAATGCCCACTGCCGCAGCAGCGTCGATACCGTCACGGAACGGGAAGAAGGCGTCAGAGGCCATTGCCGAGCCTTTCACTTCCAGACCTTCATCGGCCGCTTTGATACCGGCAATTTTCGCGGAGTAAACGCGGCTCATCTGGCCTGCGCCTATTCCGATGGTCATGTTCTCTTTTGCATAGACAATCGCGTTGGATTTCACGAACTTCGCAACCTTCCAGCAGAACAGCGCGTCACGCAGTTCCTGCTCGGTAGGCTGGCGTTTCGTCACGACGCGCAGATCGCCCGCGGTGACCATGCCCAGATCGCGATCCTGAACCAGCAGACCGCCGTTCACGCGTTTGAAGTCCAGACCCGGTACGCGCTCAGCCCACTGGCCGCACACCAGTACGCGCACGTTCTGTTTTGCCGCGGTGATTTTCAGGGCTTCGTCGGATGCAGAAGGAGCGATGATCACTTCGACAAACTGACGGGAGATGATGGCCTGTGCTGTGTCAGCGTCCAGCTCGCGGTTGAAGGCGATAATGCCGCCGAATGCGGAGGTAGGGTCGGTTTTATACGCGCGATCATAGGCGTCAAGAATGGAGGCGCTTACCGCTACGCCACATGGGTTCGCGTGCTTCACGATTACGCAGGCGGGTTCACTGAACGCTTTCACGCACTCGAGCGCTGCATCGGTGTCAGCGATGTTGTTATAGGAGAGTGCCTTGCCCTGAACCTGCTGTGCGGTCGCAACAGAGGCTTCTTTTACCTCTTCTTCTATATAGAAGGCAGCCTGCTGGTGGCTGTTCTCTCCGTAACGCATATCCTGCTTCTTAATGAAGTTCAGGTTCAGCGTACGCGGGAAGCGGCCGGAAGGTTCAGTGCTTTCGCCATGATAAGCAGGCACCAGGCTACCGAAGTAGTTGGCGATCATGCTGTCGTACGCGGCGGTGTGCTCGAATGCTTTGATGGCGAGGTCGAAACGCGTCTCCAGCGTCAGCGACCCTTCGTTGGCATCCATCTCATTAATAATGGTGTTGTAGTCGCTGCTCTTCACCACGATGGCAACATCTTTATGGTTCTTAGCCGCTGAGCGCACCATGGTTGGGCCGCCGATATCAATGTTTTCGACGGCGTCTTCCAGAGAGCAGCCTTCGCGGGCAACGGTCTGCGCGAACGGGTAGAGGTTAACGACGACCATGTCGATTGGCGCGATATCATGCTTTTCCATAATGCCGTCGTCCTGGCCGCGACGACCAAGAATACCGCCGTGGACCTTCGGGTGCAGGGTCTTGACGCGTCCATCCATCATTTCCGGAAAACCGGTGTAATCGGACACTTCGGTTACCGGCAGACCTTTCTCTGCTAACAGGCGAGCGGTACCACCTGTAGAAAGCAGCTCCACACCGCGTGCAGAAAGTGCCTGAGCGAATTCGACGATACCGGCTTTATCAGAAACACTGAGCAGAGCGCGGCGGACTGGACGACGTTGTTGCATGGTAAATCCCCTGGATTTCACGATTACAGAGAGCGTTAGATGAATTTTCCAGCGAAAAACTCATCTAACACACCTGACGAGGCATCCTTGTTAAGCGCGAGCATTTTAACGAAAACGTTTGCGCAACGCTCGCGAATTTTCACTTTTTCGTATCTCTGTGGATAAGTCTGTGTGTAAAAGGGTATAAGGCGGGGTTTTGCTGGGGAATGCAGCAGTCAGTCATTTTTCTGTCATTTAGCGGTTGCGGCCTGCAGAGAACTCCCTATAATGCGCCTCCATCGACACGGCGGATGTGAATCACTTCACAGTTAACCCGGTCGGTTGAAGAGAAAAAATCCTGAACATCAGGGTTGACTCTGAAAGAGGAAAGCGTAATATACGCCACCTCGCGACGGTGAGCTGTAAGCCGCGTCGCAACTGCTCTTTAACAATTTATCAGACAATCTGTGTGGGCACTCAAAGTGACATGGATTCTTAACGTCCTCGGACGAAAAATGAATACCAAGTCTCTGAGTGAACATACGTAATTCATTACGAAGTTTAATTCACGAGCATCAAACTTAAATTGAAGAGTTTGATCATGGCTCAGATTGAACGCTGGCGGCAGGCCTAACACATGCAAGTCGAACGGTAGCACAGAGAGCTTGCTCTCGGGTGACGAGTGGCGGACGGGTGAGTAATGTCTGGGAAACTGCCTGATGGAGGGGGATAACTACTGGAAACGGTAGCTAATACCGCATAACGTCGCAAGACCAAAGAGGGGGACCTTCGGGCCTCTTGCCATCAGATGTGCCCAGATGGGATTAGCTAGTAGGTGGGGTAACGGCTCACCTAGGCGACGATCCCTAGCTGGTCTGAGAGGATGACCAGCCACACTGGAACTGAGACACGGTCCAGACTCCTACGGGAGGCAGCAGTGGGGAATATTGCACAATGGGCGCAAGCCTGATGCAGCCATGCCGCGTGTATGAAGAAGGCCTTCGGGTTGTAAAGTACTTTCAGCGGGGAGGAAGGTGTTGTGGTTAATAACCACAGCAATTGACGTTACCCGCAGAAGAAGCACCGGCTAACTCCGTGCCAGCAGCCGCGGTAATACGGAGGGTGCAAGCGTTAATCGGAATTACTGGGCGTAAAGCGCACGCAGGCGGTCTGTCAAGTCGGATGTGAAATCCCCGGGCTCAACCTGGGAACTGCATTCGAAACTGGCAGGCTAGAGTCTTGTAGAGGGGGGTAGAATTCCAGGTGTAGCGGTGAAATGCGTAGAGATCTGGAGGAATACCGGTGGCGAAGGCGGCCCCCTGGACAAAGACTGACGCTCAGGTGCGAAAGCGTGGGGAGCAAACAGGATTAGATACCCTGGTAGTCCACGCCGTAAACGATGTCGACTTGGAGGTTGTGCCCTTGAGGCGTGGCTTCCGGAGCTAACGCGTTAAGTCGACCGCCTGGGGAGTACGGCCGCAAGGTTAAAACTCAAATGAATTGACGGGGGCCCGCACAAGCGGTGGAGCATGTGGTTTAATTCGATGCAACGCGAAGAACCTTACCTACTCTTGACATCCAGAGAACTTAGCAGAGATGCTTTGGTGCCTTCGGGAACTCTGAGACAGGTGCTGCATGGCTGTCGTCAGCTCGTGTTGTGAAATGTTGGGTTAAGTCCCGCAACGAGCGCAACCCTTATCCTTTGTTGCCAGCGGTCCGGCCGGGAACTCAAAGGAGACTGCCAGTGATAAACTGGAGGAAGGTGGGGATGACGTCAAGTCATCATGGCCCTTACGAGTAGGGCTACACACGTGCTACAATGGCGCATACAAAGAGAAGCGAACTCGCGAGAGCAAGCGGACCTCATAAAGTGCGTCGTAGTCCGGATTGGAGTCTGCAACTCGACTCCATGAAGTCGGAATCGCTAGTAATCGTAGATCAGAATGCTACGGTGAATACGTTCCCGGGCCTTGTACACACCGCCCGTCACACCATGGGAGTGGGTTGCAAAAGAAGTAGGTAGCTTAACCTTCGGGAGGGCGCTTACCACTTTGTGATTCATGACTGGGGTGAAGTCGTAACAAGGTAACCGTAGGGGAACCTGCGGTTGGATCACCTCCTTACCTTAAAGAACCTGCCTTTGTAGTGCTCACACAGATTGTCTGATGAATGATAAATTTCAAAATGTACTGCGAAGTGCATTGTGAAATTTTGCTCTTTAAAAATCTGGATCAAGCTGAAAATTGAAACGACACACATGTTATGTGTGTTCGAGTCTCTCAAATTTTCGCAAACTGATGATGAATCGAAAGAAACATCTTCGGGTTGTGAGGTTAAGCGACTAAGCGTACACGGTGGATGCCCTGGCAGTCAGAGGCGATGAAGGACGTGCTAATCTGCGAAAAGCGCCGGCGAGGTGATATGAACCTTTGACCCGGCGATGTCCGAATGGGGAAACCCAGTGTGATTCGTCACACTATCGTTAACTGAATACATAGGTTAACGAGGCGAACCGGGGGAACTGAAACATCTAAGTACCCCGAGGAAAAGAAATCAACCGAGATTCCCCCAGTAGCGGCGAGCGAACGGGGAGCAGCCCAGAGTCTGAATCAGCTTGTGTGTTAGTGGAAGCGTCTGGAAAGTCGCACGGTACAGGGTGACAGTCCCGTACACGAAAGCACACAGGTTGTGAACTCGAAGAGTAGGGCGGGACACGTGGTATCCTGTCTGAATATGGGGGGACCATCCTCCAAGGCTAAATACTCCTGACTGACCGATAGTGAACCAGTACCGTGAGGGAAAGGCGAAAAGAACCCCGGCGAGGGGAGTGAAAAAGAACCTGAAACCGTGTACGTACAAGCAGTGGGAGCCTCTTTTATGGGGTGACTGCGTACCTTTTGTATAATGGGTCAGCGACTTATATTCTGTAGCAAGGTTAACCGTATAGGGGAGCCGAAGGGAAACCGAGTCTTAACTGGGCGTTAAGTTGCAGGGTATAGACCCGAAACCCGGTGATCTAGCCATGGGCAGGTTGAAGGTTGGGTAACACTAACTGGAGGACCGAACCGACTAATGTTGAAAAATTAGCGGATGACTTGTGGCTGGGGGTGAAAGGCCAATCAAACCGGGAGATAGCTGGTTCTCCCCGAAAGCTATTTAGGTAGCGCCTCGTGAACTCATCTTCGGGGGTAGAGCACTGTTTCGGCTAGGGGGCCATCCCGGCTTACCAACCCGATGCAAACTACGAATACCGAAGAATGTTATCACGGGAGACACACGGCGGGTGCTAACGTCCGTCGTGAAGAGGGAAACAACCCAGACCGCCAGCTAAGGTCCCAAAGTCATGGTTAAGTGGGAAACGATGTGGGAAGGCACAGACAGCCAGGATGTTGGCTTAGAAGCAGCCATCATTTAAAGAAAGCGTAATAGCTCACTGGTCGAGTCGGCCTGCGCGGAAGATGTAACGGGGCTAAACCATGCACCGAAGCTGCGGCAGCGACGCTTATGCGTTGTTGGGTAGGGGAGCGTTCTGTAAGCCGTTGAAGGTGTCCTGTGAGGGGTGCTGGAGGTATCAGAAGTGCGAATGCTGACATAAGTAACGATAAAGCGGGTGAAAAGCCCGCTCGCCGGAAGACCAAGGGTTCCTGTCCAACGTTAATCGGGGCAGGGTGAGTCGACCCCTAAGGCGAGGCCGAAAGGCGTAGTCGATGGGAAACAGGTTAATATTCCTGTACTTGGTGTTACTGCGAAGGGGGGACGGAGAAGGCTATGTTAGCCGGGCGACGGTTGTCCCGGTTTAAGCATGTAGGCGGAGGTTCCAGGTAAATCCGGTTCCTTATTAACGCTGAGGTGTGATGACGAGGCACTACGGTGCTGAAGTAACAAATGCCCTGCTTCCAGGAAAAGCCTCTAAGCATCAGGTAACATCAAATCGTACCCCAAACCGACACAGGTGGTCAGGTAGAGAATACCAAGGCGCTTGAGAGAACTCGGGTGAAGGAACTAGGCAAAATGGTGCCGTAACTTCGGGAGAAGGCACGCTGATATGTAGGTGAAGCCCCTGCGGGTGGAGCTGAAATCAGTCGAAGATACCAGCTGGCTGCAACTGTTTATTAAAAACACAGCACTGTGCAAACACGAAAGTGGACGTATACGGTGTGACGCCTGCCCGGTGCCGGAAGGTTAATTGATGGGGTTAGCGGCAACGCGAAGCTCTTGATCGAAGCCCCGGTAAACGGCGGCCGTAACTATAACGGTCCTAAGGTAGCGAAATTCCTTGTCGGGTAAGTTCCGACCTGCACGAATGGCGTAATGATGGCCAGGCTGTCTCCACCCGAGACTCAGTGAAATTGAACTCGCTGTGAAGATGCAGTGTACCCGCGGCAAGACGGAAAGACCCCGTGAACCTTTACTATAGCTTGACACTGAACACTGGTCCTTGATGTGTAGGATAGGTGGGAGGCTTTGAAGCGTGGACGCCAGTCTGCGTGGAGCCAACCTTGAAATACCACCCTTTAATGGCTGGTGTTCTAACGTAGACCCGTAATCCGGGTTGCGGACAGTGTCTGGTGGGTAGTTTGACTGGGGCGGTCTCCTCCCAAAGAGTAACGGAGGAGCACGAAGGTTAGCTAATCCTGGTCGGACATCAGGAGGTTAGTGCAATGGCATAAGCTAGCTTGACTGCGAGAGTGACGGCTCGAGCAGGTGCGAAAGCAGGTCATAGTGATCCGGTGGTTCTGAATGGAAGGGCCATCGCTCAACGGATAAAAGGTACTCCGGGGATAACAGGCTGATACCGCCCAAGAGTTCATATCGACGGCGGTGTTTGGCACCTCGATGTCGGCTCATCACATCCTGGGGCTGAAGTAGGTCCCAAGGGTATGGCTGTTCGCCATTTAAAGTGGTACGCGAGCTGGGTTTAGAACGTCGTGAGACAGTTCGGTCCCTATCTGCCGTGGGCGCTGGAGAATTGAGGGGGGCTGCTCCTAGTACGAGAGGACCGGAGTGGACGCATCACTGGTGTTCGGGTTGTCATGCCAATGGCACTGCCCGGTAGCTAAATGCGGAAGAGATAAGTGCTGAAAGCATCTAAGCACGAAACTTGCCCCGAGATGAGTTCTCCCTGAGACTTTAAGTCTCCTGAAGGAACGTTGAAGACTACGACGTTGATAGGTCGGGTGTGTAAGCGCAGCGATGCGTTGAGCTAACCGATACTAATGAACCGTGAGGCTTAACCTTACAACGCCGAAGATGTTTTGGCGATGAGAGACGATTTTCAGCTGATACAGATTACAGAATTTGCCTGGCGGCTTTAGCGCGGTGGTCCCACCTGACCCCATGCCGAACTCAGAAGTGAAACGCCGTAGCGCCGATGGTAGTGTGGGGTCTCCCCATGCGAGAGTAGGGAACTGCCAGGCATCAATTAAAAGAACCCCGTACCGTATGGTGCGGGGTTTTTTGCTTTGGGGCTTCTTACTTCCTCCTTGAAACTTTCTCACCTTCCGCTTGCAGACTCGACATTCAGCCTGTTTCTGGGTATCGTTAGCTGTCTGGATGTCTAAACGTTTATACGTATGCTGCGAGGATATGAGGTTATGCCGATTCGGGTGCAGGACGAGCTACCAGCCGTCAATTTCTTACGTGATGAAAACGTCTTTGTGATGACGACTTCACGCGCTACAGGTCAGGAAATTCGCCCACTGAAGGTGCTTATTCTCAATCTGATGCCGAAAAAGATCGAAACAGAGAACCAGTTCCTGCGTTTGCTTTCGAACTCGCCGCTGCAGGTTGATATCCAGCTGCTGCGAATCGATGCCCGTGAGTCGCGAAATACGCCTTCTGAGCATCTGAATAATTTTTACTGTAACTTCGACGACATTCGCGACGAAAACTTCGATGGGCTGATTGTGACCGGTGCACCGCTGGGCCTGGTCGAATTTAATGATGTTGCCTACTGGCCGCAGATCAAACAGGTACTGGAGTGGGCTAAAGATCACGTCACGTCCACGCTGTTTGTTTGTTGGGCGGTGCAAGCCGCCCTGAATATCCTCTATGGGATCCCCAAACAAACCCGCACTGAGAAGCTTTCAGGTGTTTACGAGCACCACCTTGTTCAACCTCACGCCCTGTTGACGCGCGGGTTCGATGACTCCTTCCTGGCCCCACACTCGCGCTACGCCGATTTTCCGGCACAGCTGATTCGTGATTACACCGATCTCGATATCCTGGCCGAAACCGAAGACGGGGATGCTTACCTGTTTGCCAGTAAAGACAAGCGCATTGCCTTTGTTACCGGCCATCCTGAGTACGATCCGAACACCCTCGCGTCGGAGTATTTCCGTG
The DNA here is from genome assembly GCF_031453695.1 of Enterobacter sp. SORGH_AS_0287. Classification (NCBI taxonomy): domain Bacteria; kingdom Pseudomonadati; phylum Pseudomonadota; class Gammaproteobacteria; order Enterobacterales; family Enterobacteriaceae; genus Enterobacter; species Enterobacter sp. SORGH_AS_0287. The sequence goes on along the minus strand of NZ_JAVIZW010000001.1, from coordinate 3,307,651 downwards.
ACGTTGAAGCCGGTCTGAATCCGGACGTTCCGTACAACTATTTCCCCAAAAACGATCCACAGAACAAACCGAGAGCCACCTGGCGTAGCCACGGGAATTTGCTGTTTACGAACTGGCTCAACTATTACGTCTACCAGATCACACCATACGATCTGCGCCACATGAATCCAACGCTGGAGTAATCTTCTGCACTAAACGATCCTAAAGCGTTTCAGCTATTCACATCAGGCACCTTCGGGTGCCTTTTTCATTTCCGAAATGTCACTCAACAAACAATAAAACTTTAATTTCATATTAATCAATGCGTTAAATGCATTTAATAATTAAAATGGAAATTGTTTTTGATTTTGGAAAAAATATAGATAGTCTTAATTCTGCTGAGCGAAAACTACACAACGATCTTTCGTTCGCATCGGGGGCGTGATTTTGGATCTTTGATGAGGAGCAGAGTAATGACTCAACAGGCAACGACGGTCGATGAACTGGCCTTTACCCAGCCGCATGGCGAGCAAGAACAGCAAATTTTGACAGCAGACGCTGTCGAATTCCTGACCGAACTGGTGACCCGCTTTACGCCAACGCGCAATAAGCTGCTGGCGGCACGCATTCATCAGCAGCAGGAAATTGATGATGGCAAGTTGCCTGGGTTTATTTCGGAAACCGCTTCCATTCGCCGTGGTGAGTGGAAAATCCGCGGCATTCCGGATGATTTACAGGATCGGCGCGTCGAAATCACCGGCCCGGTGGAGCGCAAAATGGTGATCAACGCCATGAACGCGAACGTAAAAGTCTTTATGGCAGATTTTGAGGACTCACTGGCGCCGGACTGGCATAAGGTCATCGACGGGCAAATCAATCTGCGCGATGCCGTAAATGGCACCATCAGCTATACCAACGAAGCCGGCAAAATCTATCAACTGAAACCCAATCCGGCGGTTCTGATCTGTCGCGTACGTGGACTGCATCTGCCTGAAAAGCATGTCACCTGGCGTGGCGAAGCCATTCCGGGCAGTCTGTTTGACTTCGCCCTCTATTTCTTCCACAACCACAAGAATCTGCTGGCAAAAGGCAGCGGCCCCTATTTCTATCTGCCGAAAACACAGGCCTGGCAGGAAGCGGCCTGGTGGAGTGAAGTGTTTAGCTTCACGGAAGATCGTTTCAACCTGCCGCGCGGCACCATTAAAGCCACCCTGCTGATTGAAACGCTGCCTGCCGTGTTCCAGATGAACGAAATTCTGCATGCGCTGCGCGACCATATTGTTGGGCTGAACTGTGGACGCTGGGATTACATCTTCAGCTACATCAAGACCCTGAAAAATCATCCCGATCGTGTACTACCGGATCGCCAGGTTGTCACCATGGATAAACCGTTCCTGAGTGCCTACTCACGCCTGTTGATTAAGACCTGCCACAAGCGTGGGGCCTTTGCGATGGGGGGAATGGCGGCATTTATCCCAAGCAAAGATGCTGAACGTAACAATCAGGTGCTCAACAAGGTGAAAGCCGATAAAGAGCTTGAAGCACGAAATGGCCATGACGGAACGTGGATCGCGCATCCGGGTCTGGCGGATACGGCAATGGACGTCTTCAACCGCGTACTCGGTGAGAACAAAAACCAGCTGTTTGTGACGCGTGATGAGGATGCCCCAACGGCTGAAGAACACCTGCTGGCACCGTGTGCGGGCGAGCGTACGGAAGAGGGCATGCGCGCCAATATCCGCGTAGCCGTCCAGTACATTGAAGCGTGGATCTCCGGTAACGGCTGCGTGCCGATCTACGGCCTGATGGAAGATGCCGCTACCGCCGAAATCTCTCGTACCTCAATCTGGCAGTGGATCCACCATCAAAAAACGCTCAGCAACGGCAAGCCGGTGACCAAATCCCTGTTCCGTCAGATGCTGGCCGAAGAGATGCGGGTGATCCAGGACGAACTGGGTGAACACCGCTTCAGCAGCGGACGTTTTGATGACGCCGCACGCCTGATGGAGCAAATCACCACATCCGATGACTTAATCGACTTCCTGACCCTGCCGGGCTACCGCTTCCTGGCGTAATTCACCCCACAACAATATGGAGCATCTGCACATGAAAACCCGTACCCAACAAATCGAAGAATTGAAGAAAGAGTGGACCCAACCTCGCTGGGAAGGCATCCGCCGCCCGTATAGCGCGGAAGAGGTGGTGAAATTGCGTGGCTCGGTCAACCCGGAATGTACCCTGGCGCAGCGCGGCGCGGCGAAAATGTGGGATCTGCTGCACGGCGGTGCCAAAAAAGGTTACATCAATAGCCTCGGCGCGCTGACTGGCGGCCAGGCCCTGCAGCAGGCGAAAGCCGGCATCGAAGCCATCTATCTTTCCGGCTGGCAGGTTGCGGCGGACGCCAACCTGGCCTCCAGCATGTATCCGGATCAGTCGCTCTATCCGGCAAACTCGGTACCAACCGTGGTGGATCGGATCAACAACACCTTCCGCCGTGCGGATCAGATCCAGTGGGCGGCAGGCATTGAGCCAAACGATCCGCGTTTTATTGACTATTTTCTGCCAATCGTCGCGGATGCGGAAGCGGGATTCGGCGGCGTGCTGAACGCCTTTGAGCTGATGAAATCGATGATTGAGGCCGGTGCAGCGGCCGTTCACTTCGAAGACCAGCTCGCGTCAGTGAAGAAATGCGGACACATGGGCGGGAAAGTCCTTGTCCCAACCCAGGAAGCGATTCAGAAGCTGGTTGCGGCGCGTCTGGCGGCTGACGTGCTCGGCGTACCCACGCTGGTGATTGCCCGTACCGATGCGGATGCGGCTGACCTGATCACTTCTGACTGCGATCCTTACGACAGCGAGTTCATTACCGGTGAACGCACCAGCGAAGGGTTTTATCGTACCCATGCTGGCATTGAACAGGCGATCAGCCGTGGGCTGGCATATGCACCGTATGCGGACCTGGTCTGGTGCGAAACCTCCACGCCGGACCTGGCGCTGGCAAAACGCTTTGCCGATGCTATCCACGCCAAATATCCGGGCAAACTGCTGGCCTATAACTGCTCGCCGTCCTTCAACTGGCAGAAGAAACTGGACGATAAAACCATCGCCAGCTTCCAGCAGCAACTGTCCGACATGGGCTACAAATATCAGTTCATCACGCTGGCTGGCATTCACAGCATGTGGTTCAACATGTTCGACCTGGCGCATGCCTACGCGCAGGGTGAAGGCATGAAGCATTACGTTGAGAAGGTGCAGCAGCCGGAATTTGCTGCCGGTAAAGAGGGCTATACCTTCGTTTCGCATCAGCAGGAGGTCGGGACCGGTTACTTCGATAACGTGACCACTATCATCCAGGGGGGCACCTCCTCCGTCACCGCCTTAACGGGATCGACGGAAGAAGCCCAGTTCTGAGCCGTGTAATGCCCGGTGGCACGCTACCGGGCCTGTGAACATACTCCCTCTCCCGTCGGGAGGGGGCCGGGGTGAGGGAGCATGAACAATGTCGCGTGGTCTGGAATTACTGATTGCCCAAACTATTCTGCAGGGCTTCGATGCCCAGTACGGACGTTTCCTGGAAGTCACATCCGGCGCGCAGCAGCGTTTTGAGCACGCCGACTGGCATGCGGTTCAGCAGGCCATGAAGCAGCGAATCCACCTTTACGACCACCATGTGGGTCTGGTGGTGGAGCAGTTGCGTTGCATTACCGACGGCAAAATCCCTGACGCGGAGTTTTTACTGCGCGTGAAGGAGCATTACACCCATCTGTTACCTGATTACCCGCGCTTCGAGATTGCGGAGAGCTTTTTCAACTCCGTCTATTGCCGGTTATTTGACCACCGCTCATTATCTCCTGAGCGGTTATTTATCTTTAGCTCTCAGCCGGAACGCCGCTTTCGCACTATTCCGCGTCCGCTGGCGAAGGATTTCTTTCCCGATCGCGGCTGGGAAAAACTCCTGCATCGCGTATTAACGGATTTGCCGCTGCGTTTGCCCTGGGAGAATAAAACCCGTGATATCGGCTATATCTCTGCGCATCTCAAGGAGACCTTTGGCGAAGAGGTGCTCGGGCAAAGCCATTTGCAGGTTGCCAATGAGCTTTTTTACCGTAATAAGGCCGCCTGGCTGGTCGGTAAACTGATGACACCGTCGGCCATTGTGCCGTTTCTGTTACCCATCCATCGTACCGATGACGGTGAACTGTTTGTTGATACTTGCCTGACGACCAGCGCCGAGGCCAGCATTGTCTTTGGTTTCGCCCGCTCCTACTTTATGGTGTATGCCCCGCTGCCTGCTGCTCTGGTGGAGTGGTTGCGCGAGATCCTGCCGGGGAAAACCACCGCCGAGCTGTACATGGCCATTGGCTGTCAGAAACACGCCAAGACGGAAAGCTATCGGGAATATCTGCGCTATGTCACCACGGCAGATGAGCAATTTATCGAAGCCCCCGGTATTCGCGGCATGGTGATGCTGGTCTTTACCCTGCCGGGTTTTGATCGGGTGTTTAAGGTCATCAAAGATACGTTCGCGCCGCAGAAGGAGATGACCGCTGCTCACGTCCGCGCCTGCTACCAGCTGGTTAAAGAGCACGATCGCGTCGGGCGAATGGCGGACACCCAGGAGTTCGAGAACTTTGTGCTGGATAAGCAGCAGATCGATCCGGCATTAATGGCGTTATTACTGCAGGAAGCGCCGGCGAAAATCACCGATCTGGGCGACAAAATTGCCATCAGCCATCTCTATATCGAACGCCGCATGATCCCACTCAATATCTGGCTGGAGCAGTCCGAAGGTCAGGCACTGCGTGATGCCATTGAAGAATACGGCAACGCTATCCGTCAGCTTGCCGCCGCGAATATCTTCCCGGGTGACATGCTGTTTAAAAACTTCGGGGTCACCCGTCACGGGCGGGTGGTGTTCTACGATTATGATGAAATTTGCTATATGACTGAGGTGAATTTCCGCGATATACCGCAGCCCCGCTATCCGGAAGATGAACTGTCCGGCGAGCCGTGGTACAGCATCTCACCGGGAGATGTCTTTCCTGAGGAGTTTCGCCACTGGCTGTGCGCTGACCCGCGCATCAGGCCACTGTTTGAAGAGATGCATGATGACCTGTTCCGCGCCAGCTACTGGCGGGGCCTGCAGACGCGCATCAAGAATGGGCATGTGGAAGATGTGTATGCCTATCGCCGCAAACAACGGTTTTGCATCCGATATGCGGTGTAATGCCCCCTCTCCCGACGGGAGAGGGATTCAGGTGCACCCGATGTTATCGAATCCCGCCATATGCCAGCGTGACCTCTTTCGCCGCCTTAATCACCAGCGCACCTAACTCCGTGACGCGGTCATCGGTCATACGGGAAATCGGTCCGGAGATCGAAATGGCGGCAAACGGCTCGCGGTGCTCGTCAAAGATGCAGGCTGCAATGCAGCGCAGGCCTAACGCATGCTCCTCGTCATCAAACGAATAGCCGCGCTTGCGGGTCAGGGCCAGATCTTCTTTCAGATGTACCGGTGAGACCAGCGTGGCGTGGGTGTAGGCGTGCAGCCCTTTACGGTGCAGCAGCCCGGTGACCTGCTCTTCGCTGAGCTGCGACAGAAACGCTTTCCCCGCCCCGGAGGCATGCATCGGCAGCTTGCCGCCAATCGGTGCCGACATACGCATTAGCTGCGTGCACTGTACCTGGTCGATGATAATGGCCTGATGGTCGCTCTGGTCGAGCACGGCCAGGTTTACCGTCTCGCCGGAATCTTCCATCAGCTTACGCAGAATAGGGTGCACAATCGCCAGCAGGTTGCGGCTCTGCAGGAAGCTGCTGCCGACGATAAACGCATGTGCGCCCACCGCCCAGTGTCCCAGCTCGCCCACCTGGCGCACAAAGCCCAGCTGCTGCATCGTGGTCAACAGTCGATGGGTCGTTGAGTTTGGCAGGCCAGCCTGCTGTGCCAGCTCTGTCAGGGCCACGCTGCTGTGTGACTCGGCTATCCATTCCAGCAGCTTCAAACCGCGCGTGAGCGATTGAACCTGTCCGCCCTGAGAGGCGGCGGTGGTGGCAGCAGGTTTTCTGCCGCGTTTAGCGGGAACGGTCGTGACCATGACGAACTCCTTTTTCTGTATCGTGGAAATCATTTTCGTTTTATTTGGTGATTTTGCAACCGTTATCCTGACTGATCGGATGAGTGATAGTGAACATGTCTCATGTTACCGCTGTGTGACTTTTACACCCTGCGAGATTGTGCCAGTATGGACTGCTGGCCTTTTGGCCTGGTTGAGCGTTGTCGGGAGCAAGTGTGAGCAGCAAAGTAGAGCAACTGCGTGCGCAGTTAAATAAACGAATTCTGGTGCTGGACGGCGGCATGGGTACCATGATCCAGAGCTATCGTCTGAGTGAAGACGATTTCCGCGGCGAGCGTTTCGCCGACTGGCCATGCGACCTCAAAGGTAACAACGACCTTCTGGTGCTCAGCAAACCACAGGTCATTTCGGCGATCCACAACGCGTATTTCGAGGCGGGTGCGGATATCGTCGAAACCAACACCTTTAACTCGACAACCATCGCCATGGCGGATTACCAGATGGAATCCCTGTCGGCGGAGATAAACCTTGCCGCGGCAAAGCTGGCCCGCGCCTGCGCTGATGAATGGACAGCCCGTACGCCGGACAAACCGCGCTACGTGGCCGGGGTGCTTGGCCCGACCAACCGTACCGCGTCGATTTCACCCGATGTGAACGACCCGGCCTTTCGTAACATCAGCTTTGATCAGCTGGTGGCGGCGTATCGTGAATCGACCAAAGCGCTGGTGGAAGGCGGTTCCGATCTGATCCTGATTGAGACGGTATTCGACACCCTCAATGCCAAAGCCGCGATTTACGCGGTGAAAGAGGAGTTCGAGGCGCTGGGCGTCGACCTGCCGATCATGATTTCCGGTACCATCACCGACGCCTCTGGTCGTACCCTCTCCGGCCAGACCACAGAAGCTTTTTACAACTCCCTGCGTCACGCTGAAGCGCTCTCCTTCGGCCTGAACTGCGCGCTGGGTCCCGATGAGCTGCGCCAGTATGTGCAGGAACTTTCGCGCATCGCTGAATGCTATGTCACCGCACACCCGAACGCCGGCCTGCCGAACGCCTTTGGTGAATACGATCTGGATGCAGACACCATGGCGGCGCAAATCCGCGAGTGGGCCGAATCCGGTTTTCTGAATATCGTCGGTGGTTGCTGCGGTACCACGCCAGAGCATATTGCCGCGATGAGCAATGCGGTGGCGGGTCTGCCGCCGCGTCAACTGCCTACGCTGCCGGTTGCCTGCCGTTTGGCCGGCCTTGAGCCGTTGACCATCGGTGACGATAGCCTGTTTGTGAACGTCGGGGAGCGGACTAACGTGACCGGTTCGGCGAAATTCAAACGGCTGATTAAAGAAGAGAAGTACAGTGAAGCGCTGGACGTGGCCCGCCAGCAGGTTGAGAGCGGCGCCCAGATCATCGACATCAATATGGATGAGGGAATGCTCGACGCCGAAGCGGCGATGGTGCGCTTCCTCAACCTGATTGCCGGCGAGCCGGACATTGCCCGGGTGCCGATCATGATTGACTCCTCTAAGTGGGAAGTCATCGAGAAAGGGCTGAAGTGTATTCAGGGTAAAGGCATTGTTAACTCCATCTCGATGAAAGAAGGCGTTGATACCTTTATCCACCACGCGAAGATGGTGCGCCGTTATGGTGCCGCCGTGGTGGTGATGGCCTTCGATGAAATGGGCCAGGCCGATACCCGTGCGCGCAAAATTGAGATTTGTCGCCGCGCATACAAAATTCTGACCGAAGAGGTGGGCTTCCCGCCGGAAGACATCATCTTCGACCCGAACATCTTCGCGGTTGCTACAGGTATTGAAGAGCACAATAACTACGCGCAGGACTTTATCGGCGCGTGTGAAGACATCAAACGCGAGCTGCCGCATGCGCTGATCTCCGGCGGCGTATCGAACGTGTCATTCTCCTTCCGCGGTAACGATCCGGTGCGTGAAGCTATCCACGCCGTGTTCCTCTATTACGCTATCCGTAACGGTATGGACATGGGGATCGTTAACGCCGGACAGCTGGCCATTTACGACGACCTGCCGGCGGAACTGCGCGACGCCGTAGAAGACGTGATCCTCAACCGGCGAGATGATGCCACCGAGCGCATGCTGGATCTGGCCGAGAAATACCGCGGCAGTAAATCCGATGCATCGGTAAACATTCAGCAGGCGGAGTGGCGTGCCTGGGACGTGAAAAAACGTCTGGAATACTCACTCGTAAAAGGGATTACCGAGTTTATTGAACAGGACACCGAAGAAGCACGTCAGCAATCGACGCGCCCGATTGAAGTGATCGAAGGGCCGCTGATGGACGGCATGAACGTGGTCGGCGATCTGTTTGGCGAAGGCAAAATGTTCCTGCCGCAGGTGGTGAAATCCGCACGCGTCATGAAGCAGGCGGTGGCCTATCTCGAACCCTTTATCGAAGCCAGCAAAGAGAAAGGCTCCAGCAACGGTAAAATGGTGATCGCCACCGTGAAGGGCGACGTGCATGACATCGGTAAGAACATTGTGGGCGTCGTACTGCAGTGTAATAACTACGAGATTATCGATCTTGGCGTGATGGTGCCGGCGGATAAAATCCTCAAAACTGCGCGCGAAGTGAATGCTGACCTGATTGGACTTTCCGGGCTGATTACCCCGTCGCTGGACGAGATGGTCAACGTGGCGAAAGAGATGGAACGTCAGGGCTTTACCATTCCACTGCTGATTGGCGGGGCGACAACGTCCAAAGCGCACACGGCGGTGAAAATCGAGCAGAACTACAGTGGCCCGACGGTTTATGTGCAAAACGCCTCGCGTACCGTGGGCGTCGTGTCGGCATTGTTGTCTGCCACCCAGCGTGATGATTTTGTCGCGCGTACCCGCAAAGAGTACGAGACCGTGCGTATTCAGCATGGCCGTAAAAAACCGCGGACGCCGCCGGTGACACTCCAGGCCGCGCGCGATAACGATCTGGCGTTTGACTGGGCCAGCTATACGCCCCCTGTGGCGCATCGTCTGGGCGTTCAGGACGTTACTGCCAGCATTGAGACGCTGCGCAACTACATCGACTGGACACCGTTCTTCATGACCTGGTCACTGGCGGGCAAATATCCACGCATCCTTGAAGATGAGGTGGTCGGGGAAGAAGCCAAACGCCTGTTCAACGACGCCAACGAAATGCTTGACCAGTTGAGCGCGCAGAAAAGCCTCAACCCGCGCGGCGTGGTGGGCCTGTTCCCGGCGAACCGTGTGGGCGACGACATCGAAATTTATCGCGACGAGACCCGCACGCACGTGCTGGCAGTAAGTCGCCATCTGCGCCAGCAAACCGAGAAAGTGGGCTTTGCTAACTACTGCCTGGCCGATTTCGTTGCACCGAAGCTTTCCGGGAAAGCGGATTATATCGGGGCGTTTGCCGTGACCGGGGGTCTTGAGGAAGATGCGCTGGCGGAGGCGTTCGACGCGCAGCACGATGATTACAATAAAATCATGGTGAAAGCGATTGCCGATCGTCTGGCGGAAGCCTTCGCAGAGTACCTCCACGAGCGCGTGCGCAAGGTGCACTGGGGCTACGCGGCCAATGAGAATCTCAGCAACGAGGAGCTGATCCGCGAAAACTACCAGGGGATTCGTCCGGCTCCGGGCTATCCAGCCTGCCCGGAACACACCGAAAAGGGCACTATCTGGACATTGCTGGATGTAGAAGCCCATACCGGCATGAAGCTCACCGAGTCTTTCGCCATGTGGCCTGGGGCATCGGTGTCCGGCTGGTATTTCAGCCATCCCGACAGCAAATACTTCGCCGTCGCGCAGCTGCAGCGCGATCAGATTGAAGATTACGCCCTGCGCAAAGGTATGAGTGTCTCAGAGGTTGAACGCTGGCTGGCACCCAATTTAGGCTACGACGCTGACTAACGTCACTTTTCCTTACAACAAACAGGGCGCTCATTAGGCGCCCTGTCTCTTTCTTACGTTTAAACCCTTATACTGAATCATAAAAACGTAGAACGATAAGGAGGAGAACCTTCCGTGCTGACCCTGTTACACTTGCTTTCCGCAGTAGCACTGCTGGTATGGGGCACGCATATTGTCCGTACCGGCGTTATGCGCGTCTTTGGCGCGCGCTTACGCACCGTTCTCAGCAGCAGCGTTGAGAAGAAGCCGCTCGCCTTCTGCGCGGGCATCGGCGTGACGGCACTGGTGCAGAGCAGTAATGCGACGACCCTGCTCGTGACCTCGTTTGTGGCGCAGGATCTGGGTGGCGCTGGCACCCGCGCTGGTCATTGTGCTGGGCGCTGACGTGGGGACCGCGCTGATGGCGCGTATCCTGACCTTCGATCTCTCCTGGCTGTCGCCGCTGCTGATTTTTATCGGTGTCATCTTCTTCCTTGGCCGTAAGCAGACGCGTGCCGGACAGCTTGGCCGCGTGGGGATTGGCCTTGGGTTGATCCTGCTGGCGCTGGAGCTGATTGTGCAGGCGGTGACCCCCATCACCGAGGCCAACGGCGTTCAGGTCATCTTTGCCTCGCTGACCGGGGACATCATGCTGGATGCGTTGATCGGCGCGGTATTTGCCATCGTCAGTTACTCCAGCCTGGCCGCCGTGCTGCTGACGGCGACGTTAACCGCCGCGGGGGCGATCTCTTTCCCGGTCGCGCTGTGTCTGGTGATCGGGGCCAACCTTGGCTCTGGCCTGCTGGCGATGCTCAATAACAGCGCCGCAAACGCTGCAGCCCGGCGCGTGGCGCTTGGAAGCCTGCTGTTTAAGCTGGTGGGCAGCCTGATTATTCTGCCGTTTGTCTATCCGCTGGCTAACCTGATGGACAATCTCCCGTTACCGAAGGCTGAGCTGGTTATCTATTTCCACGTGTTTTACAACCTGGTGCGTTGCCTGGCGATGGTGCCTTTTGCTGAACCCATGGCCCGCTTCTGCGAACGGCTTATCCGGGATGAACCGGAGCTGGATGCGCGTCTGAAACCTAAGCATCTGGACACCTCCGCGCTGGATACCCCGGCACTGGCGCTGGCTAATGCCGCGCGCGAGACGCTGCGCATGGGCGATGCCATGGAAACGATGCTTGAAGGGCTGCAAAAGGTCATGCACGGAGAGCCGCGAGAAGAGAAAGAGCTGCGCAGGCTGGCGGACGATATCAACGTGCTCTATACCGCCATCAAGCTCTACCTGGCGCGTATTCCGCAGGATGAACTGGCAGAGGAAGAGTCCCGCCGCTGGGCGGAAATCATCGAAATGTCGCTTAACCTCGAACAGGCCTCGGATATCGTGGAGCGTATGGGAAGTGAAATTGCTGACAAATCCCTTGCCGCGCGCCGCGCCTTCTCGGTTGAAGGCCTGAAGGAGCTGGAGGCGCTGCACGAGCAGTTGCTGAGCAACCTGAAGCTGGCGATGCTGGTCTTCTTCTCCAGCGACGTACCGAGCGCACGCCGCTTGCGTCGTAACAAACATCGATTCCGTATCCTCAACCGGCGCTACTCGCACGCCCACGTTGAACGACTGCACCAGCAGAACGTCCAGAGCATTGAAACCAGCTCCCTGCACCTGGGGTTGCTGGGGGACATGAAGCGTCTCAACTCGTTATTCTGCGCGGTCGCTTATAGCGTCATGGAGCAGCCGGATGAAGACGACGATCGAGATGAATATTAATCTCTGAAAGCGCCTTGATAAGGTGGTTAACCTCAAAACCAGCAGGTTTACGCCGGGCATGATGCCCGGTAACCGTCGGCTAATCTTTTTACCAGCCCAAACCTAAGGTATATTTCGCCTTTACAGGAGAAACTATGCTGCCAACTCAATCAACACGATTAAACAAATACATTAGCGAGAGCGGGATCTGCTCACGTCGCGAGGCGGACCGTTACATTGAACAGGGTAACGTGTTCCTCAACGGCAAACGCGCCACCATCGGTGATCAGGTCGTCCCCGGTGACGTGGTCAAAGTGAATGGTCAGCTCATTGAACCGCGTGATGCGGAAGACCTGGTATTTATCGCGTTGAATAAGCCGGTTGGCATCGTCAGTACCACGGAAGACGGCGAGCGGGACAACATTGTTGATTTCGTTAATCACAGCAGCCGTATCTTCCCGATTGGCCGCCTTGATAAAGACTCACAGGGGCTGATTTTCCTGACCAACCACGGCGATCTGGTGAACAAAATTCTGCGTGCCGGTAACGACCACGAGAAAGAGTACATCGTCACGGTCAATAAGCCGGTCACGGACGACTTTATCCACGGTATGGGCGCAGGTGTGCCGATTCTGGGGACCGTCACGAAGAAGTGCAAGGTGAAGAAAGAGGCGCCGTTTGCTTTCCGCATTACCCTTGTGCAGGGCTTAAACCGTCAGATCCGCCGGATGTGCGAGCACTTCGGTTATGACGTGGTGAAGCTCGAACGTACGCGCATTATGAACGTGAGTCTGTCCGGTATTCCACTGGGCGAGTGGCGTGATTTAACGGATGACGAACTGATTGAGCTGTTCAGGCTCATCGAGAATTCATCGTCTGAAGCGAAGCCAAAAACGAAAGCCAAACCGAAAACCCAGGCCATTAAGCGTCCGGTGGTGAAAGCGCCGCCATCAGAAGAGAAAAGCCGCGGCAAGCCTGCGGGCAAACGCTTCGTCCAGCCGGGCCGTAAAAAGAAAGGGCGCTAATTAGCGCCTTCCACGGGGTGAGGTATTGGCTGACCAGGAAAAGGTCGCTTCTTTATCGGGTTTATAAGCCTGCTCTTTTTTCAGCTTGCGGGCTTGTTTCGCCTCAGTTTCACGCTGAGCCATCAATTTATCGATGTACTCTTTTTTAACCTGATTGGTTTCGGCGTTAGTCAGCGTGCGGCCATGGGCGATACGAGCGCGGTCGAGGAGCGTTTTCAGTTCGCGCTGCTCAGCTTCCGTCATGTCTTTCTGGGTCAAACGTGGTGTAGCCATTGCTGAAGCCTCCTGAAGGGGAGGCTCCAGTGTAAAGCAAGCGAAGGAAATTAACCCTGTTTCACTGCATCTTTTTTCGCGGGCTCATTAATGGGTTTGCCTGACCAGTAGCCTGCCAGCAGCGAGCCGGACAGATTATGCCAGACGGAGAACAGCGCACCCGGCAGGGCTGCCAGCGGCGAGAAGTAGATCTTGCCCAGTGCTGCGGCCAGCCCCGAGTTTTGCATCCCCACTTCGATTGCCAGCGTACGACAGGTAGATTCGTCGAAACCAAACAGCTTCCCGCCCCAGTAACCGCCCAAAAGACCAAGGGTGTTATGCAACACCACCGCGATGATCACCACAAAGCCCACTGAGGCAATGTGCGATGCAGAGCCGGCAACCACGGCGCTGATGATGGCCAGAATACAGACCATCGAGAAGGCAGGCAGGTACGGTTCAACGGCTTTGACCACGCGTGGGAACAGATGGTGAATCACCAGGCCCAGCGCAATCGGGATCACCACAATCTGCAGAATACTGAGCAGCATCCCCATGACGTCTACCTGAATCTGCGCATCCACATACAGACGCGTTAACAGCGGCGTGGCAATCACGCCCACCAGCGTTGAAACGGAAGAGATGGTCACCGAGAGCGCCACATCACCTTTTGCCAGGTAAATCATCACATTGGATGCCGTGCCGCTGGCCACGCTGCCGACCAGCACCATACCGGCGGATAAATCTGGCGGCATTTTAAAGGCCATGGCCAGCAGCCACGCCGCAAGCGGCATGACCAGGTAGTGCAGGAAAATTCCTGCCGCTACGGGGGCTGGGCGCGACAGAACGCGTTTGAAGTCGTCAATTTTCAGGTGTACGCCCATGCCGAGCATAATCAGCATCAGCAGCGTCGTGACCCACGGGCCAATGCCCGTAAAGTGGGTGGGAGTGTAATACGCGAGTACGGAAAGCAGCAGTGCCCACAACGGGAACAGCCGGGTGATGGCGGATAACATAGATAGTCCTTGCAGTATTGTCGTGTTGTTTAGTTATAAAAAAGCCGGGTCTGTGCCCGGCTTATAGGTATTGTTTATCGTGCTAACGAATTTTATTCAAACAAATTCTGATGAAGTTTTTGCACGACCTGCTCGGCCTGATCGGCTGGCACCAGGAAGCAGAGGTTGTAGCTGGAGGCGCCGTAGCAAATCATACGAATGCTGAACGGGTCGAGTACGCCGAAGACCTCTTTACCCACGCCGCAGGCACGCGATAGCTTGTTGCCGATGATAGCAACCAGCGCCAGATCTTCTTCCACTTCCACGCGGCACAACTCAGAGAGTTCGATCAGCAACGACTGCGTCAGCAGGGTGTCGCCGGTTGACGTGGAGCCAGTGGTGTCCAGCGTCAGCGCGATGCTCACTTCGGATGTGGTGATCAAATCCACGGAGATATTATGGCGCGCGAGGATGCCAAACACTTCCGCCAGGAAACCGCGAGAATGCAGCATATTGTGGCTGTGCAGCGTCACCAGCGTCTGGCGGCGGCGCAGGGCCAGCGCTCGGAACAATGGCGGGTTTTCGGTTTTCTTGCACACCAGCGTACCGCCTGCTTTGGGATCCTTACTGGAGCCAACGAAGACCGGGATATCGCTGCGCACGGCCGGCAACAGCGTCGCCGGGTGCAATACTTTCGCGCCGAAGGTGGCCATTTCTGCCGCCTCTTCAAACGCGATCACATCAATGCGTTTCGCCGCAGAGACCACGCGCGGGTCGGTGGTGTAAATACCCGGCACGTCAGTCCAGATATCCACACGGGTGGCATGCAGCGCTTCGCCGAGCAGGGCTGCCGTATAGTCACTGCCGCCGCGGCCAAGCGTTGTTGTACGGCCTTTGGCTTCGCTACCGATAAAGCCCTGAGTGATCACCATCCCTTCTGCCAGGCGCGGGGCCAGCTGCTGCTGGGTCAGCTCGGCCAGCATTTCAACATCCGGCTCGGCACGGCCAAAGCGATCGCTGGTGCGCATGACTTTACGCACGTCAAACCATTGGGCATGGACGTTACGCTCGCGGAGGATCTCCACGAACAGCAGCGTGGACATCAGCTCGCCGTGGCTGACCAGTTCATCGGTCAGCGCGGTGGAGGTCGCCAGAGAGGCGGCTTCAGCCAGGGTAGTGATATTTTCCAGCAGGCGTTCCACTTCCTCACGGATCACGTTCGGATTCTGCAGACGTTCAAGGATGTTGAACTGAATTTTGCGCAGTGCGTCCAGCTTAACGAAACGTTCGGTTGCTTCCAGTCCTTCAGACAGAGAAACCAGCAGGTTCGTCACGCCAGCAGAGGCGGAAAGCACCACCAGGCGGGTATTCGGATCGGCCAGCACCACATCGGCGCTGCGGTTCATGGCATCGTAATCGGCCACACTGGTGCCGCCAAATTTGGCGACCACAAAACTCGTCATAACAACCTCGTGTCAGGGAATGAATAAAGCGACCTTGGCACAAGAATGAAACGAGAACAGGTGCAGGCGCAAAATACGGCCCTATAAATAAAATGTGGGGGAGGTCCTGTCAATGCTGGGATTATGCGGATTTTTTATGGGGGGGTACCCCTCAGTAACAGGACTTATAACAGGGCCATATTTTATGCTTCTTTTTACCGCCTTTTGACCGACATTTCGCCGCCCCTGAAGGGCGTTTCAGCAGCTATACTTTTCGGGTCTTTTCACCTGTGTTTGATGCAGGCCAGGGCAATGGCATAAAAACCATCACAATTTTTATTTGCAGGCGCTACAATCGACCGCAGTCACAATTCTCAAATCAGAAGAGTATTGCTAATGAAAAACATCAACCCAACGCAGACCGCTGCCTGGCAGGCACTACAGAAACATTATGATGAAATGAAAGACGTCACCATCGCGGACCTGTTCGCGAAAGATGCCGATCGTTTCAATAAGTTCTCCGCGACCTTCGATGACCTGATGCTGGTGGATTTCTCCAAAAACCGCATTACCGAAGAAACGCTGGCGAAGCTGCAGGATCTGGCGAAAGAGACTGAGCTGGCCGACGCCATCAAATCCATGTTCTCCGGTGAGAAGATCAACCGCACCGAAGACCGTGCCGTGCTGCACGTGGCGCTGCGTAACCGTAGCAATACTCCGATTGTCGTTGACGGCAAAGATGTGATGCCGGAAGTGAACGCGGTGCTGGAAAAGATGAAAGCTTTCTCTGAAGCGATCATCTCCGGAAGCTGGAAAGGCTACACCGGCAAACCGATTACGGATGTCGTTAACATCGGTATCGGCGGGTCTGACCTTGGCCCATTCATGGTCACCGAAGCGCTGCGCCCATACAAAAACCACCTCAACATGCACTTTGTTTCTAACGTCGATGGTACCCACATCGCCGAGGTGCTGAAGAACGTGAATCCGGAAACGACCCTGTTCCTGGTCGCGTCTAAAACCTTCACCACTCAGGAAACCATGACCAACGCCCACAGCGCGCGCGACTGGTTCCTGAAAACCGCAGGCGACAACAAGCACGTGGCGAAACACTTCGCCGCGCTGTCGACCAACGGGAAAGCCGTTAGCGAGTTCGGTATCGACACCGCGAACATGTTCGAGTTCTGGGACTGGGTGGGCGGTCGTTACTCTCTGTGGTCCGCTATCGGCCTGTCGATCATCCTCTCCGTCGGCTTCGACAACTTTGTTGAGCTGCTCTCCGGCGCGCATGCGATGGATAAACACTTCTCCACCACAGCACCTGAGAAAAACCTGCCTGTGCTGCTGGCGCTGATTGGTATCTGGTACAACAACTTCTTCGGGGCTGAAACCGAAGCGATTCTGCCATACGACCAGTACATGCACCGTTTTGCGGCCTACTTCCAGCAGGGCAACATGGAATCCAATGGTAAATACGTTGACCGTAACGGTAACGCTGTGGATTACCAGACTGGCCCAATCATCTGGGGCGAGCCAGGCACTAACGGCCAGCATGCGTTCTATCAGCTGATCCACCAGGGCACCAAAATGGTTCCGTGCGATTTCATCGCCCCGGCCATCACCCATAACCCGCTGTCAGACCACCATCCGAAGCTGCTGTCTAACTTCTTCGCACAGACTGAAGCGCTGGCGTTCGGTAAGTCTCGTGACGTGGTTGAGCAGGAATACCGCGACCAGGGTAAAGATCCGGCCACGCTGGACCACGTTGTGCCGTTCAAAGTGTTCGAAGGCAACCGTCCAACCAACTCCCTCCTGCTGCGCGAAATTACGCCGTTCAGCCTGGGTGCGCTGATTGCCCTGTACGAGCATAAGATCTTCACTCAGGGCGCTATCCTGAACATCTTCACCTTTGACCAGTGGGGCGTTGAGCTGGGTAAACAGCTGGCAAACCGTATCCTGCCTGAACTGGGTGACGATAACGCGATTAACAGCCACGACAGCTCCACAAATGGTCTGATCAACCGTTATAAAGCATGGCGCGCGTAATTAAAGTGTCATGAAAAAGTGCCGGCGAAATGCCGGCATTTTTTTATCGGATAATTCCTGATGTCTGTTATTAAACTCAAATTCCTGTAGTGAGTTTAATCTGAAAATAGTCGTTAACCTGTTAATTGCTGCGGTTTATTTTAGGAAAATACGGATAATTACCATCACAAGATCTAATTCTATTTCATTGATTTATATAAGTTATATTATTATCTAATCGTCCTTTTGTTTCCATTTTATCCAATTGTCCGAAAACCCTTCTTCTATTTACCCCTACGGCAAACCCTCACCTTTAGTTGTGTATACTCGAATCCGCCTGAAATTCTTTTTGGGCAAATCTCCATTCATTAAATGAAGGGAAATTCTTATGAAGAAAGTACTGTATGGCATTTTCGCCATATCTGCGCTTGCGGCGACATCTGTTAATGCGGCTCCGGTTCAGGTCGGAGAAGCGGCAGGTTCGGCTGCGACGTCTGCGTCTGCGGGGATTTCTACCGCGTCCAGCGCCAGCACCGTAAGTTCAGCCGTGGGTGTCGCCCTGGCGGCAACCGGTGGCGGTGATGGCTCCAATACCGGAACCACGACCACCACGACCACCAGCACCCAGTAATAACGGGTGTTTTAATCATAACCACACTTCGGTGTGGTTATTCTGGCTTTTCAGTAGCCTTCGGGACCTGTAGACCGGGTAAGCGCAGCATCACCCGGCAATAATGCGGAGAAGAGTCGTGAAGCGACCTGGGATCATCCTGATTTGTCTGCTTTTGCAGGCGTGCTCGGCCACCACCAAAGGGCTGGGCCATTCACTGTGGGAAAGCATGTTCGGTACGCCGGGCGTGCATCTGACCGATGACGAACTTCAGAACATGCCCTATGCCAGTCAGTACATGCAGCTCAACGATGGCCCACAGCTGTTTGTGGTGCTCGCTTTCGATGAAAACGGGCAGCAGAAATGGGTGACGCAGGATCAGGCCACCATCGTAACGCAGCATAGCCGTATCGTGAAAACCCTGCTCGGGGGCGACAACCTGCTTGAAGTCAACAATCTCGCCGCCGATCCGCTGAACAAGCCGAACCAGATAACCGACGGGGCAAGCTGGACCCGCACGATGGGCTGGACCGAACACAAGCAGGTTCGCTATGCCACCGCCCGCTCCACCTTCCGCTGGGATGGCACGGACAGCGTCAATGTGGGCAGCGACGAAACCCGGGTTCGCGTGCTGGATGAAGAGGTCACTACCGATCAGGCAACCTGGCATAACCGCTTCTGGGTGGACGATGACGGCCAGATACGCCAGTCGTTACAGTATCTTGGTGCCGGATTCTTCCCGGTCAAAACCACGCTGATCAAGGCCGCGAAATCATGAAAACACTTATTCGCGTTGCGCTGATCGCAAGCTTTGCTACGCCGCTCGCATGGTCTGCCGGGACGGTGAAAGTCTATACGCAGGACAATACGAAGCCTAAAACATTGACCAACGCCGGACACTTGATCGATCTCGTCGGCCAGCCAAGGCTGGCGAACAGCTGGTGGCCGGGTGCGGTCATCAGTGAACGACAGGCGACGGTGGTGGCGGAGCAACAACATAACGCGCTGCTCGCCAGGCTGACAGGGCTGGCGGAGCAGGAAGAGGGTGACGACGCGGCGGCCATTAACAGCCTTCGCCAGCAGCTTAAGGCGCTGAAGGTTACCGGACGGTTGCCGGTCAATCTCGATCCGGACCACGTTCGCGTCGCGGAGACGGCTAACCCGTCACTGGAAGGCGAGTACACGCTCTGGCTACCTGTTCAGCCTTCTACCATTACCGTGTTCGGGCTTGTCAGCAGTCCGGGTGACAAGCCGTTTATGCCGGGTCGCGATGTGGCGAGCTATCTCGATGAACAAAATTTGCTGAGCGGTGCGGATAAGAGCTACGCATGGGTGGTGTACCCGGACGGCCAAACGCAAAAAGCACCGGTAGCCTACTGGAATAAACGCCATATCGAACCGATGCCAGGCAGCGTCATTTTTGTCGGTTTTGCCGACCATTTCTGGACGAAGGCATATGACGGGCTGAACGCCGATATCCTTCACTCCCTGAAACAGCGGATACCGGAATAATGAAAAGAACCTATCTCTATAGCATGCTGGCGTTGTGCGTGAGTGCCGCCTGCCATGCAGAAACGTATCCGGCACCCATTGGCCCGTCTCAGTCAGATTTCGGCGGCGTCGGTTTACTGCAAACGCCTACCGCGCGCATGGCGCGGGAAGGGGAAATCAGCCTCAACTACCGTGATAACGATCAGTATCGCTACTACTCCGCCGCTGTGCAGTTGTTTCCGTGGCTCGAAACCACGCTGCGCTACACTGATGTGCGCACCAAACGGTACAGCAGCGTCGAGTCCTTCTCCGGCGATCAGACCTACAAAGATAAAGCGTTCGACGTGAAGCTGCGTCTGTGGGAAGAGAGTTACTGGATGCCGCAGGTCTCTGTTGGCGCACGGGATATCGGCGGTACCGGTCTGTTTGATGCGGAATACGTGGTGGCCAGCAAAGCCTGGGGACCGTTTGATTTCTCACTCGGTCTCGGCTGGGGGTATCTGGGCACCAGCGGCAACGTGAAAAACCCGTTCTGCTCCTACAGCGACAAATATTGCTATCGCGATAACAGCTATCAGAAAGCGGGCTCCATCAACGGCGACCAGATGTTCCACGGCCCGGCCTCGCTGTTTGGCGGCGTAGAGTACCAGACGCCCTGGCAGCCGCTGCGCCTGAAGCTGGAATACGAAGGGAATGACTATTCACAGGATTTCGCCGGCAAGATTGAGCAGAAGAGCAAATTTAACGTCGGTGCCATTTACCGTGTGGCTGACTGGGCTGACGTTAACCTCAGCTATGAGCGTGGCAATACCGTGATGTTTGGCGTGACGCTGCGTACCAACTTTAACGATATGCGGCCACACTACAACGACAACGCGCGGCCTGCCTACCAGCCGGAGCCGCAGGATGCCATTCTGCAGCACTCCGTCGTGGCGAACCAGCTGACCCTGCTGAAATACAACGCCGGCCTGGCGGATCCGAAGATTCAGGTGAAAGGCGATACGCTGTACGTGACCGGCGAGCAGGTGAAATACCGCGACTCGCGGGAAGGGATCGAGCGCGCCAACCGGATTATCATGAACGATCTGCCGGACGGGATCAGCACGATCCGCGTGACCGAAAACCGTCTGAACATGCCGCAGGTCACGACGGAAACGGATGTCGCCAGCCTTAAGCGCCATCTGGAAGGCGAACCGCTGGGGCATGAAACCGAGCTGGTGCAAAAACGCGTTGAGCCAGTGGTGCCAGACACCACCGAGCAGGGCTGGTATATCGATAAGTCGCGCTTTGATTTCCATATCGATCCGGTGCTGAACCAGTCTGTTGGTGGGCCAGAAAACTTCTACATGTATCAGCTGGGCGTCATGGCGACGGCGGATCTGTGGGTCACCGACCACCTGCTGACCACCGGCAGCCTGTTCGGTAACCTTGCCAACAACTACGACAAGTTTAACTATACCAACCCGCCGAACGACTCGAAGCTGCCGCGCGTGCGTACTCGCGTACGTGAATATGTGCAGAACGACGCTTACGTAAACAACCTGCAGGCCAACTACTTCCAGTACTTTGGTAACGGTTTCTACGGCCAGGTTTACGGCGGTTATCTGGAAACGATGTTTGGCGGCGCGGGGGCTGAAGTGCTCTACCGTCCGGTAGACAGCAACTGGGCGTTCGGTCTTGATGCCAACTACGTGAAACAGCGTGACTGGCGCAGCGCGCAGGACATGATGAAGTTCACCGACTACAGCGTTAAAACCGGCCACCTGACGGCCTACTGGACGCCGTCGTTTGCCCCGGACGTACTGGTGAAAGCCAGCGTTGGTCAGTATCTGGCGGGGGATAAAGGCGGCACGCTGGATATCTCTAAACACTTCGACAGCGGTGTGGTGGTCGGTGGCTATGCCACGATCACTAACGTCTCGCCGGACGAGTACGGGGAAGGGGACTTCACCAAAGGCGTGTACGTCTCCATTCCGCTGGATCTGTTCTCGTCAGGCCCAACCCGCAGCCGTGCGGCAATTGGCTGGACGCCGCTGACGCGTGACGGTGGTCAGCAGCTGGGACGTAAATTCCAGCTGTACGACATGACCAGCGATAAGAACATCAACTTCAGATGATGCGTGAGTGCCCGGTAGCGTTACGCCTGCCGGGCACCTTACAAACGCCGCAACAGCCTCGCCGGGTTGCCGGCGTAAACCCCTTTCTCGGTGATGGACTTTGTCACCACGCTTCCCGCCCCAATCACCGCCCCATCGCAAATTGAGACAGCCAGAATGGTGGCCCCGCTGCCGATTGAAACGTCGTTGCCCACGCGAATGTGTCCCCAGCTGCGCCGGTCGGCATTGGGTTTACCGTCGCGGAACATATCGTTGGCGAACATCACCCCATGGCCGATGAAACAGCGCTCGCCGACGGTGACATACTCGCAGATGAAGGTATGGGACTGAATTTTGCTATCAGCACCGATGTGCGAGTTAGCCTGAATTTCAACAAACGGGCCGATAAAGACGTTATCGCCCAGCGAACATTCATAAAGATTCGCGGGTTCGTAAATGACGACGTTTTCGCCGCAGACAACATGACGAATAGCCGCCTGGCGTTGCTCTGGCATACATCTCCTTAGACTGGCATCGACATAATATGGAGGGTGCTGGTTTGCGCCGCAGTGACGAAGAGGGTGTCTTTGACATGTTTCAGCCCCTGCGCTTCGTAAAACCGGCGTGCGCGAGGGTTCTTTTCGAGGACTTCCAGCCACAGCAGATTTTCCGAGCAGGCTTTTGCCTGGCGAATCACTTCCGCAAGGAGTTGCTCGCCGTAGCGGTGTCCTGTGGCATCCGGCAATAAATAGAGTTTATGCAGGAGCGTACCCGTCAGCCCCTCGGGCTCGATGGTCTGCTGGGTTGAGAATTTTGCGAAACCGACGGGTGTCTGTGCGCTGGCAATGAGCCAGTAAGTGCCCGGCTGCATCAGGCTGTCTGCTATCGCCTGCGGCGCGTATTCCTGTTCAAGAAAGGCGGCAAGCTCTGTCTGGCTTTCCCATAGATGCCCAAAGTGATGCCGGTAGCTGGCATACCCCATTTCACTCAGCTGTTTTGCATCATCCACGGTGGCGCGTTGAATGGTTAATTTCATCATCCCTTCGTCGAAATAAGCGTGTCACAGTGCAACATGCCACAGCGCTGAACATAATATAAACAAAAAATATAGATCACCGTCACATTTTTGCGTTATACAGGAACCTCGCCCTGGAGAATGAGGTGCTCTATGACATCCCTGACTCGCCCGCGCGTTGAGTTTATCTCAACAATCCTCCAGACCGTGCTGAACCTCGGTCTGCTGAGCCTTGGCCTGATACTGGTCGTCTTTTTAGGCAAAGAGACGGTGCATCTGGCAGATGTGCTGTTCGCCCCTGAACAAACCAGCAAATATGAGCTGGTGGAAGGCCTGGTGGTCTACTTTCTCTACTTTGAATTTATCGCGCTGATTGTGAAGTATTTCCAGTCAGGCTTTCACTTCCCGCTACGCTATTTTGTTTACATCGGGGTCACCGCGATTGTGCGGCTGATCATCGTGGATCATACCTCCCCGCTCGATGTACTGATCTATTCGGCGGCGATCCTGCTGCTGGTGATCACGCTCTGGCTGTGCAATTCGAAACGGCTGAAACGGGAATAAAAAAATGGCGGCCCGGAGGCCGCCTAACAACAGTCACAAGTTGGGTCAATACAATACGTCTAAAGTTGAGGGTTGCAGTGGCATAACAAATGAAACTTAACCTTTCACACCGCCCGCCGTCAGGCCATTCACCAGCCAGCGCTGCGCCAGCAGGAACACGACGGTGATAGGGATGGCGGAGAGTACAGCCGCCGCAGCAAAGTCGCCCCACAAATAGTTCTGCGGATTGAGGTATTGCTGCATACCGACGGCCAGCGTATAGCTGTTGACATCACGCAGTAACAGGGAAGCGACCGGCACTTCGGTGATGGCTGCGATAAACGACAGGATAAAGACCACCGCCAGGATCGGCACCGACAGCGGCAGAAGCACCAGACGGAATGCCTGCCACGGGGTCGCGCCATCCAGCGCCGCCGCTTCTTCCAGCGAGCCGTCGATGGTTTCGAAATACCCTTTGATGGTCCACACATGCAGCGCGATACCGCCAAGATAGGCGAAGATGACGCCACCGTGGGTGTTCAGGCCGATAAACGGCACATACTGGCCCAGTCGGTCAAACAAGGCATACAACGCCACCAGTGACAGTACCGCCGGGAACATCTGGAAAATCAGCATCCCTTTCAGCAGCGTGGCCTTACCCGGGAAACGCATACGGGCAAAGGCGTAAGCACAGGTCGTGGAGAGTGCGACAATTCCAATCGCGGTAATCCCGGCAATTTTCACCGAGTTCCACAGCCATAACAGCACCGGGAACGGCGGTGGCGTGACGCGGCCATCCGCGTGTTCAACGCTGAAGCCCAGCGCTAACTTCCAGTGCTCCCAGGAGATTTCATCCGGGATCAGGCTCCCGGTCGCGAAGTTACCGGCACGCAGGGAGATGGCGATGACCATCAGCAGCGGGAACATGATTGCCGCGATAAAAATCAGCAGCCCTAAATGCGTCGCGAAGAGGCGCAGTTTCTGAGATTTGGGTTGGACCATAGACATATTCTGTGCCCTCCTTAGTCGAATTTCATGCGTGTTGCTTTCAGGTTCACAATCGCCAGAGCGCCAACCAGCAGGAAGATCAGGGTGGCAATCGCTGCCGCCAGACCGAAGTCCTGACCGCCGCCGCCTTCGAAGGCGATACGGTAGGTGTAGCTGACGAGCAGGTCGGTATAGCCTGCCGGCGTGGTGGTGCCAAGACGGTCAGGCCCACCGTTGGTCAACAGCTGAATCAGCACGAAGTTGTTAAAGTTGAAGGCAAAGCTGGCAATCATCAGCGGCGTCAGCGGCTTAATGAGCAGCGGCAGCGTAATCTTAAAGAAATTCTGGAACGGACCCGCGCCATCCATTGCCGAGGCTTCGTACAAATCGTCCGGAATTGCCTTCAGCAGGCCCATGCACAGGATCATCATGTACGGATAACCGAGCCAGGTGTTCACGATGATAATCATCGAGCGGGCGGTGATCGGGTCGCTGAACCAGGCCGGTTTGATACCGAACAGCGCGCTCAGCATCATGTTGATTTCACCGAAGCTCTGGTTAAACAGCCCTTTGAAAATCAGAATCGAGATAAACGACGGGACGGCATACGGCAGAATAAGCAGCACGCGGTAAATGGCTTTCCCTTTCAGAGATTCCCACTGCACCAGACACGCCAGCACCATGCCCACGGCAACGGTCAGGATCACCGTCAGTATGGAGAACACCACGGTCCAGACAAAGATGGCGAAGAACGGTTTCTGGATCCCTTCATCGGTAAAGACGCGGGTGAAGTTGTCCCAGCCTATCGTCACGGTGTAGCCCGGGCTGAGCTTGTCATCACCCCATTTGCCATCAGCCGTAATGGACTGGTAGAAACCAATGTCGTTGTTTGGACGGTACTTTACGCCGCTCTGGTTGTTGGTCAGCGTGCCGTCGTCCGCCAGCGTATAGAGCGGTTGTGTCCCGGAGAACTGGCGCAGTGAACTCATGGTCACTTTGCTTTCGTCCGGCAGTTGGGCGGTAAGCTGCGTCAGCGCCTGACGGTTCTGCGTAATGATGCGCAGGTTAGCGCGTTCGCCTTCCGGCAGGGCCGCAGCCTCTTTTAAGGCCAGCTTCTGCTCGCCGCCAAATTTGAAAGCGTCGGAAACATAATTTTTGCCGGTTTCTTCGTCAGTGAGTGCTAACTTCCACTCGCTGCCCGCAGGATACAGGCCGAAGTTAAAGGTTTTGCCCGCCTGATAAGAGCGGTCCATCAGCACCTGTTGGGCGCGCTCCTGCGCAAGCTGGTTGGTGCTGCTGTAGTTGGTGAACGCGATAGCAATGGTACAAATCAGCGGGAACAGGACAAACAGACCCATCCCGGCCACGCCCGGGTAAACATATCGCCAGGCATAGGCTTTACGGTTGGCGAAAATATACAGGCCAGCAGAGCTTAAAATCAGCGTCATGATGGCGAACAGATATTCCCCTTGTACGTACATTAAAACAACAAGGTAACCCACCAGCAGACACAGCAGACCCATTACAGACCACTTCAGGGCAGAGCTTTGCCACCAGTGTTTCTTTTTAATGACATCCATGGGGTTCTTCCTCTACAACACATTTTGTTCTCCCTCTCTCCGCAGGGGAGAGAGGGGATAAAAGCCTTACTTCGTGATACGACCCTGAGCATCTTTCAGCGCAGCATCAACCGTCTGACGACCGCTTGCTGCGTTGATGACGGCGGTACGGGTGGCATACCAGAACGCTGCCATTTGTGGGATGTTCGGCATGATTTCGCCTTTCTGGGCGTTATCCATGGTTGCCGCGATACGTGGGTCTTTCGCCAACTGATCCTGGAAGGATTTCAGCGCAACCGCGCCCAGCGGTTTGTCCTTGTTCACTTCATCCAGACCCTGGTCGGTCAGCAGGTAGTTTTCCAGGAACTCTTTCGCCAGCTCTTTGTTCGGGCTGGCAGCGTTAATACCTGCGCTCAGCACGCCAACGAACGGTTTAGACGGCTTGCCTTTAAAGGTTGGCAGCAGGGTTACGCCGTAGTTGATTTTGCTCTTGTCGATGTTGGTCCAGGCCCACGGACCGTTGATGGTCATCGCGGTTTCGCCTTTGTTGAACGCCGCTTCTGCGATGGAGTAGTCGGTATCCGCGTTCATGTGTTTGTTCTTGATGAGGTCAACCAGGAAGGTCAGGCCTGCTTTCGCGCCAGCGTTGTCCACGCCCACGTCTTTCACGTCATATTTGCCATTTTCAAATTTGAACGCGTAACCGCCGTCGGCAGCAATCAGCGGCCAGGTGAAGTACGGTTCCTGCAGGTTGAACATCAGCGCGCTCTTACCTTTCGCCTTCAGCTCTTTATCCAGTTTCGGGATCTCTTCCCAGGTTTTCGGTGGGTTGGGTACCAGGTCCTTGTTGTAAATCAGAGACAGCGCTTCTACCGCGATTGGGTAAGCGATGATCTTGCCGTTATAGCGAACGGCATCCCAGGTGAACGGGTACAGTTTGTCCTGGAAAGCTTTGTCTGGCGTCACTTCAGCCAGCAGACCCGACTGCGCGTAGCCACCGAAACGGTCATGTGCCCAGAAGATGATGTCCGGACCGTCACCCGTTGCAGCAACCTGCGGGAATTTCTCTTCCAGTTTGTCCGGGTGTTCAATGGTAACTTTGATACCGGTGTCTTTCTCGAATTTCTTGCCCACTTCGGCCAGGCCGTTATAGCCTTTATCGCCGTTAATCCAGATAACCAGCTTACCTTCTTCAATTTTGGCGAGAGCCGGTGCGGAAATCATCATTGCTGCAAGGGCGGACAATGCGAAAACGCGTGCGCCAGTCTTGATCTTCATATCTGCCATCCTTTTTTGGTGATGTGCTCGTGGATACACTGAGGTGGTTCAACGTGACTCAGTCTCCTTATTTGACATCCTCTTTCCATCCTCCCAACCCCTACGCCCCACCCCCCGTTTGTGTGATCTCTGTTACATAAATTTAAGTTATGAGTGCTGGCGCACATAAAAACACAGTGAATTTTGCAGGTGGCTTCACGAATTTCGCCTTAGCCCTCCAGCGGCGGTCGCAGAGCCTGCTCTCTCATCCTCCCGCCTCCTCCCCCATAAAAAAGCCGGGGGGTGGAGGATTCACGAAAGTAATGGATACCCCATAGTGAACTTATCTTGAATGTTTCTGTCGGTGACAGGTTGTAACGAAGGGAGAAGGGCATGGCGAGCGTACAGCTGCGTAATGTAACGAAAGCCTGGGGTGACGTTGTGGTGTCGAAAGACATCAATCTGGACATCCACGAAGGTGAATTCGTGGTATTTGTCGGCCCATCTGGCTGCGGTAAATCAACTCTGCTGCGTATGATTGCCGGTCTTGAAACCATCACCAGCGGCGATTTGCTGATTGGTGATACCCGAATGAATGACATTCCGCCTGCCGAACGTGGCGTCGGCATGGTTTTCCAGTCTTATGCACTCTATCCCCATCTTTCCGTAGCCGAGAACATGTCCTTCGGTCTGAAGCTGGCGGGCGCGAAAAAAGAGGTGATTAACCAGCGCGTCACGCAGGTGGCGGAAGTGTTACAGCTGGCACACCTGCTTGAGCGTAAACCAAAAGCCCTTTCCGGTGGTCAGCGTCAGCGTGTGGCAATTGGCCGTACGCTGGTCGCCGAACCGCGTGTGTTCCTGCTCGATGAACCGCTTTCTAACCTGGATGCCGCTCTGCGCGTCCAGATGCGTATCGAAATCTCCCGTCTGCACAAACGTCTTGGCCGCACGATGATTTACGTCACCCACGATCAGGTCGAAGCGATGACGCTGGCCGACAAAATTGTGGTGCTGGACGCCGGTCGCGTGGCGCAGGTGGGTAAACCGCTGGAGCTTTATCACTACCCGGCAGACCGCTTTGTTGCGGGCTTTATTGGCTCGCCAAAGATGAACTTCCTGCCCGTCAAAGTGACCGCGACAGCCATTGAACAGGTACAGGTGGAGCTGCCAAACCGTCAGCAAGTGTGGCTGCCGGTCGACAGCGCCAACGTACAGGTGGGGGCCAATATGTCCCTCGGTATTCGTCCTGAGCATTTACTGCCGAGCCACATCGCCGATGTGACGCTGGAAGGTGACGTTCAGGTCGTCGAACAACTTGGTCACGAAACACAGATTCATATCCAGATCCCCGCCATCCGTCAGAACCTGGTCTACCGCCAGAATGACGTGGTGTTGGTAGAAGAGGGTGCCACATTCGCTATCGGTTTGCCGCCAGAGCGTTGCCATCTGTTCCGTGAGGATGGCACCGCATGTCGTCGGTTGCACAAAGAGCCAGGCGTTTAAGCATTCCAATTACAAAGAAAAGCAATGATCTCAGGAGATAGAATGATGATTACTCTGCGCAAACTTCCTCTGGCAATCGCCGTGACGGCAGGCATTTTGTCTGCACACGCGGGTGCCGTGGACTTTAAAGGTTATGCTCGTTCTGGCATTGGCTGGACCGGGAGTGGCGGTGAACAACAATGTTTCCAGGCAACCGGTGCACAAAGTAAATACCGTCTCGGTAACGAATGTGAAACCTACGCCGAACTGAAACTGGGTCAGGAAGTGTGGAAAGAGGGCGATAAGAGCTTCTATTTCGACACTAACGTTGCGTATTCCGTTTCTCAGCAGAATGACTGGGAATCCACCAGCCCGGCCTTCCGTGAAGCAAACGTGCAGGGTAAAAACCTGATTGAATGGCTGCCAGGCTCCACCATCTGGGCCGGTAAGCGTTTCTATCAGCGTCATGACGTCCACATGATCGACTTCTACTACTGGGATATCTCTGGTCCTGGTGCGGGTATCGAAAACATCGATCTGGGCTTCGGTAAACTGTCTCTGGCCGCGACCCGTTCTTCTGAGTCCGGCGGTTCTGCAACCTTCGCCGATCGTGATGCGAACGGCGACCGTATTTATGACAACGTTGTACCAAACGATGTCTTCGACGTCCGTCTGGCCGGCCTGGAAACCAACCCGGGTGGTACACTGGAACTGGGTGTTGACTATGGTCACACCAACATTCCTGACGACTACTATCTGCAGCCTGGCGCCTCTAAAGATGGCTGGCTGTTCACCGCTGAACACACCCAGAGCATGTTGAAAGGCTTCAACAAGTTCGTGCTGCAGTACGGTACGGACTCCATGACCTCTAACGGCAAAGGTATTCCGCAGGGCGGTAGCATTGATAACGACGGTTCCATGTGGCGTGTGCTGGACCACGGTGCAATCACCCTGGCAGACCGTTGGGACCTGATGTACGTCGGTATGTACCAGAATATCGATCGTGACAACAACAATGGTACAGAGTGGTGGACTGTTGGCGTGCGTCCAATGTTCAAATGGACGCCAATCATGAGCACCCTGCTTGAAGTGGGCTACGACAACGTTAAGTCTCAGAAAACTGACGAGAAAAACAGCCAATACAAAATCACCCTGGCACAGCAATGGCAGGCAGGCGACAGCATCTGGTCTCGCCCGGCTATCCGTGTCTTCGCAACCTACGCGAAGTGGGATGAGAAATGGGGCTATGCGAACAACGACTCAGGCGCAGGTTACACCTCTGGCGTAGCGTATAGCGACACTTCCGCGAAAACCTTCAGCCGTGGCGACTCCGACGAGTGGACCTTCGGTGCCCAGATGGAAATCTGGTGGTAATTCGGTAGACCTGACGTAATGACCTAAAAAGAGGGGCGCAAGCCCCTCTATCCTTAGGGTGCTGCGCGCTATTGCCTGGCCACCGCAGTGCTCACGCTATCAGAGGTAATAACAATGAAAATGAAGAAAAGTCTCGTCGCGCTGTGCCTCTCTGCGGGGCTGCTGGCCTGTGTTCCGGCGATCACCTTCGCAGATGTCAATTTCGTGCCACAAAATACCAGCGCTGCGCCTGCCATCCCGGCGGCGGCGCTCCAGCAACTGACCTGGACGCCGGTTGACCAATCCAAAACCCAGTCGACCCAACTTTCTGCGGCAGGCCAACAGCTTAACGTGCCGGGGATTGCCGGTCCGGTTGCCGCTTTCAGCGTCCCGGCCAATATTGGTGAGCTGACCCTGACGCTGACCAGCGAGGTAAGCAAGCAGACCAGCGTATTTGCGCCTAACGTCCTGATTCTGGATCAAAACCTGACGCCATCTGCCTTCTTCCCGAGCGACTATTTTGGCTACCAGGAACCTGGCGTCATGAGCGCTGACCGCCTCGAAGGCAAAATGCGCCTGACGCCTGCTCTGGGACAGCAGAAGATTTATGTCCTGGTCTTCACCACGGACAAAGATTTGCAGCAGACCACTAAGCTCACCGACCCGGCAAAAGCCTATGCCAAAGGAACCGGTAACTCTGTTCCGGATATCCCGGATCCGTTAGCGCGTCATGTCACCGACGGGTTGCTGAAGCTGAAAGTCTCAACAAACAGTGCTTCCAGCGTACTGGTTGGCCCTCTGTTTGGTTCATCCGGTACAGGCCCGGTCACGGTGGGGAACACTGCTGCGCCTGTGTATGCCGCACCCGTTGCTACGGCGGCGGCTCCGGCTGCAACCGCAGCCCCAGTTCCGGCGAAGAAAGCCGAGCCGGTACTGAACGACACCGAAGAATACTTCAATAACGCCATTAAGCAGGCGGTGAAGCGCGGCGATGTCGACAAAGCGCTGAAACTGCTTGATGAAGCCGAACGTTTAGGTTCAACCACTGCCCGTTCCACCTTTATCAGCAGTGTAAAAGGCAAGGGGTAACCGTTTCCCCACAGTGCTGATTTGTTAGTAGTTTAGTGCGCCTGAGTGGGCGCACTTTTTTTGGTGTCAAACGGGCTGTTGCGCTCTTGTTGCGATCGTGATCGTTAAATAACGTTTGGCCCCCCTCAATCCGCTTTTCTGCGATACAATGCCATTACGTTATGTATCGGAGAGTCTGGCATGTCACACCCCGCGCTAACGCAACTGCGTGCGCTGCGCTATTTCGACCAAATACCTGCGCTTGACCCGGAGCAACTGGACTGGCTGCTGCTGGAAGATTCCATGACTAAACGTTTCGAGCAGCAGGGCAAAACCGTTACGGTGACCCTGGTTCAGGAAGGGTTTGTCTCTTGCGCTGAGATCGCCTCTGAGCTGCCGCTGTTGCCGCAGGAAGAACGCTACTGGCTGCGCGAAATTTTACTCTGTGCAGACGGTGAGCCATGGCTTGCCGGACGAACGGTCGTTCCCGAGTCTACCCTTTCCGGGCCAGAGCTGGCGCTACAACGGCTGGGGAATACGCCGCTGGGGCGTTATCTTTTCACGTCGTCCGAGCTTACCCGGGATTTTATTGAGATTGGTCGCGATGCCGAACTGTGGGGGCGTCGTTCCCGCCTTCGCCTGAGCGGTAAACCGTTAATACTGACGGAGCTTTTTTTACCGGCATCGCCGTTGTACTGAGAGGAAGAAAAAATGGAGTGGAGCCTGACGCAGAATAAGCTGTTGGCTTATCACCGCTTGATGCGTACAGATAAACCCATCGGCGCGCTGCTGCTGCTGTGGCCGACCCTTTGGGCGCTATGGGTAGCAACACCAGGGGTACCGCCGCTGTGGATCCTGGGGGTGTTCATTGCAGGCGTCTGGCTGATGCGTGCGGCGGGCTGCGTGGTCAATGACTATGCGGATCGTAAATTCGACGGGCACGTAAAACGTACGGCCCATCGTCCGTTGCCCAGCGGGCAAGTGACCGAAAAAGAGGCCCGTACGCTGTTTATCGTACTGGTGCTGCTCTCTTTCCTGCTGGTGTTAACCCTGAACACCATGACCATTCTGCTTTCAGTCGCGGCCCTGGCTCTGGCCTGGGTTTATCCGTTCATGAAGCGCTACACCCACCTGCCTCAGGTGGTGCTGGGCGCGGCGTTTGGCTGGTCGATCCCGATGGCGTTTGCGGCGGTGAGTGAGTCCGTCCCGTTAAGCTGCTGGCTGATGTTCCTGGCGAACATTCTCTGGGCCGTGGCATACGACACGCAATACGCGATGGTAGACCGCGACGATGACCTGAAGATTGGCATTAAATCGACGGCGATCCTCTTCGGACGTCATGACAAGCTGATCATCGGTATCCTGCAGGTTGCGGTGCTGGCGTTAATGGTGACGATGGGTTACCTGAACGGGCTCAACTGGGCGTTTTACTGGGCCGTGCTGGTGGCGGGAATGCTGTTTGTCTACCAGCAGAAGCTGATTGCGAAACGTGAGCGTGAAGCCTGCTTCAAGGCGTTTATGAATAACAACTATGTCGGTCTGGTGCTGTTTTTAGGACTGGCGATGAGCTACTTTTCGTAAAAAAACGGCAGCCAGAAGGCTGCCGTTTTTGTTTTCATCGCAGGTCATCAGACCGCTGCACGCTTCACTCGCCTTGCGTCGCACTTTCAATCGTTAAACGCACATCAGACGTGATCAGTTCGGCCAGCATCTGGTACACCTTCAGCGTCTCTTCCGGCTCGGCATCGCCCGTATCACTGATAAACCCTTCATCACGCAGCGTCAGCACCAGAGAGCTGAAGACCGCTTTGTCGAAGAATTCCGGGGCGTTAATCCCGTGCAGAACAGACAGGCGCTGTGCCAGCGTCCGGCTCTCTTTCTCGAGCGTACCGCGGTTAATGGACGGATTCGCGCTCAGCAACCAGAAGGTGATGGCGTAGCGCTGCAGCGTTTCACGCGCGCCCGCCGCCAGCAGTTGCAGGGTACGGGACCGTGACGGATTGATATGCAGCTCGTCATTCGTGACGGTAATCAGCCCCTGACGACGCAGCTCTTCGGTCAGTTTATCCAGCTCAGTCGCCAGTTCGTCCTTGTCCCAGCGCAGGAACAGCTCCGCTTTCAGCATTGGATAGAGCGTTTCAACATGACGCAACAGCTCCTGACGCGAGATGCGACGATGCTGGGTGATGATGGCCGCCATGAGCGAGGGCAGCATCAGCATATGCGCGATGTTGTTGCGATAGTAAGTCATCAGCACCGCCTGCTCGCGCGGGAGAATGATGATGTCGCCGATGGTGTCCTTTTCGACTTCAAACTTGTTCATCTGCAGGGCATGCTCGATAAGCTCGCTTGCCGTGCTTACCGGTACGGTCGAATCCACCGAGTACGGCACGTTGCGCATCATGTCGAGATAGCAATCCAGCTGCTCCGTAAGCTGTTCACGGGTCAGTGAACGCTGACGTGAGGCCAGAAGCGCCGTACAGCACAGGTTCATGGCGTTTGCCGCACCGGCGTTGTTAATGCGCACCATCAGTTCAGAGGCGATGCTGTTGACCGTAGGCGTCAGCCAGGCCGGGCGAATCGCTTCGATAGGGTCGATAGACTCGCGCCACTCCGGAACATGGTTGTTCAGGTAGGTCATCAGCGGCATCGGCTCGCCAAAGTTGACGTAGCCCTGGCCAAGGTTGCGTAACTTGCTCAGGCCGCGCAGCATCTGCGGCAGGCTCTCTTTCTCTTTGGTCGCACCGCGCAGCTCTTTGGCGTAGGTGCCCACTTCCATCACGTGCTCGTAGCCAATGTAGATGGGTACCAGGGTGATCGGGCGGGTTCCCCCGCGCAGCATCGCCTGAATGGTCATCGACAGCGTGCCGGTTTTAGGATCGAGCAGACGACCGGTACGGGAGCGACCCCCTTCCACGAAGTATTCAACGGAATAACCGCGGCTGAACAGCTCGCCAAGATATTCACGGAATACGGTGGAGTAGAGCTTGTTGCCCTTAAAGGTACGACGGATAAAGAACGCCCCCAGGCGGCGGAAAATCGGGCCGGCTGGCCAGAAGTTCAGGTTAATGCCGGCAGCGATGTGCGGCGGTACCAGACCCTGGTGATAGAGCACATAGGAGAGGAGCAGATAGTCCATGTGGCTGCGGTGGCAGGGGACATAGACAATCTCATGGCCATCATGGGCCAGCTGGCGTACGCGCTCGGCGTTATGAACGTTGATGCCCTGATAGAGGCGGTTCCACGTAAAGCCCAGGATACGATCGGAAAGACGAATCATCTCGTAAGAGAAGTTCGCGGCAATCTCTTCCATCAGCGCAATAGCGTTCTGCTGTGCTTTCTCATGGGAAATCTTTTTGCTGCGCGCTTCGTCTTCAACGGCCCTGGCAATCGCTTTGGAGGCCAGCAGCTTGTTGAACAGGTCCTGACGTGCAGGAAGACGCGGGCCGACGGCAGCCAGACGCTGACGGGCGAAGTGCATACGCGCCACGCGCGCCAGTTTCTGCGCGATAATCTTGTCGGTGCCGTGTTCGTCCGCCATACGGCGCAGCGAAACGGACGGGGAGAAACGCACGAAGCTGTCACGTCCCAGCCAGGAGACCGCGAAGAATTTCTGAATGCCGTTAAGCATGCGCAGCGGTGGGTTCTCTTCACCTTTCTCTCTGCCCGGGCGGCGACCAAACATCACCGATACCGGCACCATCTGCACATCCAGACCCGGATTGCTGCGGTGCAGGTCGAGATAGTCGTGGAAAAGCTTGATGGACTCTTCCTTTGGCGTGTAATAGGTAAACACGCGCGGCCCGCCGTGAATGAACACATAGCGCGGCAGCAGAGTGCCGTCGACTTCGAGGGGTTCAAGCGGGTCAGGTAAATCATGCGCCCGACACTGGGCGCGAAGCGTCAGTAGGTCTGCCTTCGAGTTATAAGGCAAAACGTACATAATTGGGCGTGACGTATCGAGCCCCAATTCCAGCGCGGGTTCCGCTGGGATAGACTTGCTTTTTACCAGGACGCTTAATGGTAAATTAAGTAATTTGTAGTAAATTCGTGGCCAGCCGGACATAAACGATGTAAAGCCTCTGGTTAATAATGCAATTGCGGCGCAAGGATAACAGAAAGCGCGCAAAATTTCTGTTGTTACCCGTCATACTTCAGGCAGCAGCGAAACACGCTGCGCCTACTGTTACTGACGCTATTTTAATTAAAAGGTTCTTTTAATGGCCAATAATACCACTGGGTTGACCCGAATCATCAAAGCCGCCGGCTATTCATGGAAAGGTTTCCGTGCCGCGTGGGTCAATGAAGCCGCGTTTCGCCAGGAGGGCGTCGCCGCTATCATCGCGGTGATTATCGCCTGTTTCCTTGATGTTGATGCGATTACCCGCGTTTTGTTGATCGGCTCCGTGCTGTTGGTGATGATAGTGGAAATTCTCAATAGCGCTATTGAGGCCGTGGTGGACCGTATCGGCTCTGATTTCCATGAGCTCTCCGGCCGGGCGAAAGACATGGGGTCTGCTGCCGTATTGCTGGCGATTATCACTGCGGTCATCACCTGGGTCACGCTGCTTTGGTCACATTTCCGATAAGCCTCGAGAAATAATTAAGTCCCTGGTTTTTTGTGCAGTTTTTGGTTCCAAAATCGCCTTTGACTGTATATACTCACAGCATAACTGTATATACACCCAGGGGGCGGAATGAAAGCGTTAACGACCAGGCAGCAAGAGGTGTTTGATCTCATCCGGGATCATATCGGCCAGACGGGTATGCCACCCACGCGTGCGGAGATCGCTCAGCGTCTGGGTTTCCGTTCTCCGAATGCTGCCGAAGAACACCTGAAAGCGCTGGCGCGTAAAGGCGTCATTGAGATTGTATCGGGCGCTTCACGTGGCATCCGTCTGCTGGTGGAAGAAGAGACAGGCATTCCGCTGGTGGGCCGTGTCGCGGCAGGTGAACCTTTGCTGGCACAACAGCATATTGAAGGTCACTATCAGGTTGACCCGGGCATGTTTAAACCGAGCGCAGATTTCCTGCTGCGCGTCAGCGGCATGTCGATGAAAGATATCGGTATTCTGGACGGCGATCTGCTCGCAGTTCATAAAACCCAGGACGTGCGCAACGGGCAAGTTGTGGTCGCGCGTATTGACGATGAAGTTACCGTTAAGCGTCTGAAAAAGCAGGGTAACACCGTCCAGTTGCTGCCTGAAAACAACGAGTTCTCCCCGATTGTGGTGGATCTCCGCGAACATAACTTCTCTATTGAAGGGCTGGCTGTTGGGGTTATCCGCAACGGTGAATGGCTGTAATCATGTCATAACAGGCTACGGACCTGCCGTAGCCTGATTCAATCTCCACTGCCGGTATTTTTCATGTCACTGCTGACGACATCAGATAAGGCATTGTGGCGTCTTGCACTGCCAATGATTTTTTCCAATATCACCGTCCCTCTGCTGGGACTGGTAGACACGGCTGTTATTGGTCATCTGGATTCCCCCGTTTATCTGGGCGGCGTCGCGATCGGCGCGACGGCAACCAGCTTCCTTTTTATGCTGCTGCTCTTTTTGCGCATGAGTACCACCGGGCTTACGGCTCAGGCGTACGGCGCAAAAGATCCGTTGCGTCTGGCGCGTGCGCTGGTACAACCCTTGATCCTTGCCCTGGGCGCGGGTGCGCTGATCGTGGTGTTGCGCACGCCACTAATTGATCTGGCGCTGCATGTCGTTGGCGGGAGCGAGGCGGTACTTGAGCAGGCGCGGCGCTTCCTTGAAATTCGCTGGCTCAGCGCGCCTGCATCACTGGCGAACCTGGTTCTGCTTGGCTGGTTACTCGGCGTGCAGTATGCCCGTGCGCCAGTCATTCTGCTGGTGGCAGGCAATCTTCTCAACATCGTGCTTGATGTCTGGCTGGTGATGGGTCTGCATATGAACGTGCAGGGCGCCGCGCTGGCGACGGCAATTGCAGAATACGGTACCTTTTTCATCGGCCTGTGGATGGTCTGGCGCGTGCTGGCCCTGCGCGGTATCTCACTTGCGATGCTCAAAACCGCGTGGCGCGGTAATATCCGCACGCTGCTGGCGCTTAACCGCGACATTATGCTGCGCTCGTTACTGCTTCAGCTCTGCTTTGGCGCGCTGACGGTCTTTGGGGCGCGACTTGGGCCGGAGATCGTCGCGGTTAATGCGGTCCTGATGACGCTGCTCACCTTTACCGCGTATGCGCTGGATGGCTTTGCCTATGCCGTTGAAGCCCATTCCGGGCAAGCGTATGGCGCACGCGAAAGCGGCCAGCTCCGCGAGGTGTGGCGGGCCGCCTGTCGTCAGTCAGGCCTGGTGGCGCTGGCGTTTGCACTCATTTACGCCTGTCTGGGTGAACAGATCGTTGCCTTACTCACCTCCCTCCCATCGCTGCGCGAACTGGCGAGTCACTATCTCTTCTGGCAGGCAATCTTACCGGTGGTGGGCGTGTGGTGTTATCTGCTGGACGGCATGTTTATTGGCGCGACGCGAGGTGCGGAGATGCGCAATAGCATGGCGGTCGCTGCGGCGGGATTTGGTCTGACGTTGCTGACGCTGCCGTATCTGGGCAACCACGGTTTGTGGCTGGCTCTGGCGGTTTTCCTCGCGTTACGTGGCCTGTCGCTGGCCTTTATCTGGCATCGTCACTGGCGAAATAACACCTGGCTGCCTTCCCGCCACGATATATCGTGACGGTTAAAGATTCCGAATATAAAAACAACTGCCGGATCCTTAACTACAATAATAATCACGTCCAGCAGAAAAGAACGAAGCGGACGAAACTTACAGACGCTTAACACGAGGACACGATTATGAATAAAGACGAAATCGGCGGCAACTGGAAGCAGTTCAAAGGTAAAGCGAAAGAACAGTGGGGTAAGCTGACGGATGATGATATGACCATCATCGAAGGTAAACGCGATCAGCTGGTGGGTAAAATTCAGGAACGTTACGGCTACGAGAAAGATCGTGCTGAAAACGAAGTGAAAGACTGGGAAACCCGTAACGATTATCGCTGGTAATCCTTTACTCCCCCTGAGGGCGGCTTCGGGCCGCCTTTTCTTTTGCCGTTAACGCGGCTTTTTCTTCACCAGTACCGAATGGTCGTGCTGGCACTCATCCTGGTGTCGACAGGCTTCTACCTCTACGCAGGCTGAGCACAGGCCGTGCGCTTCAATCACGTTATGACGCAACGCAAAGCCCATTTTGGCTGCCAGCGTATGCATAATATCTTCAACGCCTTCCGCACCTTCTTCCTTCACGCTGCCGCAGCGATCGCAGATAAACATGGCCGACGTATGGGTTGGCTGATCGAACAGATGGCACAGCACATAGCTGTTTGTCGATTCAACTTTATGCACAAAGCCCTGTTCCAGCAGGAAATCCAGCGCGCGGTACACCGTTGGCGGTTTAGCCTGTGGCTCGCTTTCGCGCAGCAGATCAAGCAGATCGTACGCGCTGATCGCGCCCTGCTGCAGGCTCATCAAACGTAATACTTCAAGGCGCTGCGGAGTCAGGCGCACATTGCGTTGCACGCACAGCTTTTCTGCCTGCGCTAACAGCTCTTTTGTGGACTTATCCATTTAGCACCCCGGATGTTATAGGCTGGAAAACCCCCACTTTATCATGTTCTGCTAAAAACACCGAGATCCGCCAGGCTGTGCTATACCTGACGCAACGCAATCCGGGGAATAAACGATGAAAAGACCTGACTGTATTCGACACTGGCGCGACGTAGAAGGCGCAGATGACTCAACCTATCCCGACAGTAGTGAACGCTTTGCCATTGGCGCACCGCTGGCGCGTAAGCTCGGCCTTGGACGCATTGGTATACACCATGAGCGTTTACCGCCAGGCCGACGGACCTCTTATCCACATGCTGAAAGCGACGAAGAAGAGTTTATCTACGTGCTTGAAGGCTACCCTGAAGCCTGGATTAACGGATATTTATGGAAACTTGAACCTGGCGACAGCGTGGGCTTTCCCGCCGGAACCGGGGTCTGTCATACCTTCATCAACAACACCGACGAAGAGGTACGGCTTCTGGTGGTGGGTGAGGCCAACAAGAAGCATAACCGTATCTATTACCCGCTTAATCCGGAGTACGCCGCCACGCGCGAAGATCGCTGGGTAGACCACCCTCCTCAGTTTTTTGGACCGCACGATGGAAAACCTGGGAAAAAATAATTTCCTCTTCTATAAATATTGAGGGCCGTCACAAATAACTACAGGCCTGGAGGGGATTTAACTTAAGGAAATAGCGGGTCTTTTTGCACTTATTCACAGCAATAGTTCGTTCCTGTTTGGGAGATAACAGACAGGGGTTATTTAATAACAGACTATAAGACGAGCATACTGTGAAAAAACATTTTAAATTTTCGGTGGTTAGCATCGCTGTCTCCTTGTTTATGGCAAATCAGGCGGGAGCAGCCAATACCTGGACAGAATCACGTAGCGACGCCATGGGGGGCACGGGTGTCGCGGCCGGAAACTATGGCAGCGGGGCGTTAATCAACCCTGCGCTACTGGCGAAGGCGAAACCGGACGACGATGTGACGGTCATTTTACCGTCCGCTGGCGTGCAGGTGACCGATGAAGACAATCTTCAGGATGAGATTGATACCATCAATGATAAAATCAACCATTACAAAGACGTGGTTGATAACCTTACACCGATTGAGATCATTACCAACCCGTTAGGTTCCATCAACCAGTTCCAGGGCGCGGCGAAAGATCTCGCCGATGAGCTGGATTATCTTAAGGGCAAAACGGCACGCGCCACGGCGGGGGCGGGGATAGCCGTCAGTATTCCTAACGATGTCCTTTCCGTGGCCTTTATGGCTAAAGGCTATGCCCACGGACGCGTCAGTTCTTCTATTGATCAGCAAGATATTGATTACCTGCGCGGTATTCAACGCAGTGATGCGGTGGCTGCCGGCGTTGCACTGGACGCTGCGCTGAACGGCACCGATCAAATCACGAAAAACCTCAACTCAACGGCGTCTGGCCGGGCGGCAATTGTCTCCGACTATGGTATCGCGGTGGCGCGTCAGTTCGAGCTTGGCGGTGTTCCGGTGTCTGTTGGCGTCACTCCAAAACTGCAAAAGACCTGGGTCTATAACTACACCACCTCCATTTACGATTATGACAGCAACAAGTGGAACGACAGTCGCTACCGTACTGACGACACCGGCTTTAACGTTGATGCCGGTATCGCGGCCGATTTTGGTGAGCACTGGACGGTCGGCGTGAGCGGACAAAACCTGATGTCACGCGATATCGACACCAAAGACATTCGCATCCGCAACGGGCGCACGGGGGAGGTGGTGAGCTATAAAGACACCTACCAGATCCGCCCTCTGGTTACCGCAGGTGCCGCCTGGCATAACGATCTGGTGACGTTAACCGCCGATGGCGATCTGACGGAAACCAAAGGCTTCAAAAGCGAAGACACTTCTCAGTATGTTGGCGTAGGCGCCGAAGTGACGCCGCTGAACTGGCTGGCGGTGCGTGCGGGTTTCCGTGCTGACATGAAAGGTAACGACAGCAATGTCTTCACTGGCGGTGTCGGTTTTGCACCGTTTAACACGGTCCATGTCGACCTGATGGGCCTGTA
Organism: Enterobacter sp. SORGH_AS_0287; assembly: GCF_031453695.1. Lineage (NCBI taxonomy): Bacteria > Pseudomonadati > Pseudomonadota > Gammaproteobacteria > Enterobacterales > Enterobacteriaceae > Enterobacter > Enterobacter sp. SORGH_AS_0287. Next base: position 3,267,140 of record NZ_JAVIZW010000001.1, on the reverse strand, counting down.
CGGTGAAGACGAGACCTGGGGCGCAGGCGCCCAGCTGAGCATGACCTTCTAAAGTGCACCGGAGGCGCTGCGCCTCCGGCTTTTCTTTGTGCTATAGTAGCGCCCCCTTTTCACCAGATGCTTAAAACTTCGCCATGTCGTCAGAATTACAGACTGCTTTCCCTGCACACCGTTTCTCCATTGCGCCGATGCTCGACTGGACGGACAGACACTGTCGCTACTTCCTGCGTCAGCTCTCCCGCCATACGCTGCTGTACACCGAAATGGTGACCACCGGAGCAATTATTCACGGAAAGGGCGACTATCTGGCCTACAGCGAAGAAGAGCATCCGGTTGCGCTGCAGCTTGGCGGTAGCGATCCTGCTGCGCTGGCGCAGTGTGCGAAGCTTGCAGAAGCGCGCGGCTATGACGAGATTAACCTTAACGTTGGCTGTCCGTCTGATCGTGTGCAGAACGGCATGTTCGGCGCGTGTCTGATGGGCAATGCATCCCTGGTGGCAGACTGCATCAAGGCGATGCGCGATGTGGTTTCCATTCCGGTGACGGTCAAGACCCGTATCGGCATTGACGACCAGGACAGCTACGAATTTCTCTGCGATTTTATCAATACGGTCTCCGGAAAAGGCGAGTGCGAGATGTTTATCATCCATGCGCGTAAAGCCTGGCTCTCCGGACTTAGCCCGAAAGAGAACCGTGAAATCCCGCCGCTGGACTACCCGCGCGTGTACCAGCTAAAACGTGACTTCCCGCAGCTCACGATGTCGATCAACGGCGGCATTAAATCGCTGGAAGAGGCCAAAACACACCTGGAGCATATGGATGGCGTAATGGTCGGGCGCGAGGCGTATCAAAATCCAGGCATTCTGGCGACGGTCGACAGGGAAATCTTTGGCGTTGAAGGCGCAGATACCGACCCGGTGGCCGTGGTACGCGCCATGTATCCCTACATTGAGCGTGAGCTGAGTAACGGGACGTATCTTGGTCATATCACCCGTCATATGCTGGGCCTGTTCCAGGGGATCCCGGGAGCACGCCAGTGGCGTCGCTACCTTAGCGAGAACGCGCATAAAGCCGGTGCAGATATCGAGGTGCTGGAACACGCGCTACGTCTGGTCGCTGATAAGCGATAATTTTCGCTAAAAGATCGTCAAATTCACCACGCCTCGCACACCCGTGCGGGGCGTTTTGCTTTAAGAACAGCGGGTTATGGTTGGCATGATTCTTGTAATGATCGCGGTATCATTCGGGAACGCGTGGGAGAGCACCATGTTAGAACTACTTTTTGTGATTGGCTTTTTTGTCATGCTGATGATGACGGGGATTTCCCTGCTCGGGATTCTGGCGGCTATCGTCGTGGCGACGGTGGTCATGTTTATCGGGGGATTATTTGCCCTGACGCTGAAGCTCCTGCCGTGGCTGCTGCTGGCCATTGCCGTGGTGTGGGTGATACGGGCGATTAAATCACCAAAACTGCCCACTTATCAGCGCAATAACCGTTTTCGTTACTAAGGTATTGAGGTGTTCGTCACATACCTGCAACTTTTCCGGCAGCATTGCTTAGAACAGAATAGGATTTACTTATCGAATCTGTCACTATGACTGCCGCTAAAGAATTCATCGAGCTGTACCCTACATACAGCCGAACTAAAAAAAGAAAGGGCTTCCCACGGGAAGCCCAATTTCTTTTTAGGGGTCAGGGAATTAACAGACTTGAACCCTGTGTCGCTCTGCTCTCCAGCACCTCATGTGCACGCCTGGCATCGGTTAGCGCGTATTTCTGCGCCTCCGCCACATCCACTTTAATCACGCCGCTGGCGATCAGCGAAAAGAGCTCGTTGCTGGCCTCGATCAGCTCTTCCCGGTTAGTGATATACCCCTGCAGGGAAGGGCGAGTCACATACAGCGACCCTTTCTGGTTGAGAATGCCAAGATTAATGCCGGTCACAGCGCCCGAGGCGTTGCCGAAGCTCACCATCAGCCCGCGACGCTGCAGACAATCCAGCGACGCCTCCCAGGTATCTTTACCCACCGAGTCATAAACCACGCGCACCTTTTTGCCGTTGGTTATCTCTTTGAGGCGCTCAGCAATGCTCTCTTCACGGTAGTTAATCACCTGCCAGGCGCCGGCCTGAAGCGCGCGCTGGGCTTTTTGTGCACTGCCCACCGTGCCGATAAGTTTTGCACCGAGCGCTTTGGCCCACTGACAGGCGATCAGCCCCACGCCGCCCGCCGCGGCATGAAACAGGAACTGCTCGTCAGGTTTGATCTCATAGGTTTTGCGCAGCAGATAATAGACCGTGAGTCCTTTCAGGAATGAGGCGGCCGCTTGTTCAAACGAGATGGCATTTGGCAGAAGGGCGGCTTTATCGGCCGGCACGTTGTGCACGGAACTGTAGGCACCCAGCGCGGATTGCGCGTACACCACGCGATCGCCCTCTTTAATATGCTTAACGGCGCTGCCCACTTTGAGCACGACGCCTGCCGCTTCCGTTCCCAGTCCGCTTGGCATGGAGGGAGGCGGATAGAGACCGCCGCGAATATAGGTGTCGATGTAGTTAATGCCGATGGCTTTGTTTTCAACCTGTACTTCGTTTTCACCAGGCGCTGCGGGGGTAAACTCCACCGCGTTTAACACTTCTGGCCCACCATGTTTCTGGAATTCAATGCGCGTTGCCATGCTCCCTCCGTCAGAAAAATATGGTAATCTTTCGACCTACTCTTTATCTCGGTAACTCCATTCACTATGGCAGGAAACAAACCCTTCAACAAACAGACTGAACCTCGCGAGCGTGATTTCCAGGTCGCAGGATTAAAAGTCCCGCCGCACTCGATTGAAGCGGAACAGTCGGTGTTGGGCGGTTTAATGCTGGATAACGAACGCTGGGACGACGTCGCCGAGCGCGTGGTGTCCGAGGATTTCTATACCCGTCCGCACCGTCATATCTTTACTGAAATGGCACGTCTGCAGGAGTCGGGCAGCCCGATTGACCTTATCACGCTCGCGGAATCGCTGGAGCGTCAGGGGCAACTGGACAGCGTGGGTGGGTTTGCTTACCTGGCGGAACTGTCAAAAAACACGCCAAGTGCGGCGAATATCAGCGCTTATGCCGATATCGTGCGCGAACGTGCTGTTGTTCGTGAGATGATCTCGGTGGCGAATGAGATCGCCGAAGCCGGTTTTGATCCGCAGGGGCGTACCAGCGAAGACCTGCTTGATCTCGCCGAGTCCCGCGTCTTTAAAATCGCGGAAAGCCGGGCAAATAAAGACGAAGGCCCGAAAAATATCGCTGATGTGCTTGATGCTACCGTCGCGCGTATTGAGCAACTGTTCCAGCAGCCGCACGACGGTGTCACCGGCGTGAACACCGGCTATGACGATCTCAATAAGAAAACCGCGGGTCTGCAGCCGTCGGATTTGATTATCGTTGCGGCGCGTCCCTCCATGGGTAAAACGACATTTGCGATGAACCTCGTCGAAAATGCGGCGATGTTGCAGGACAAGCCGGTTCTTATCTTCAGTCTTGAGATGCCATCAGAACAGATCATGATGCGTTCTCTGGCGTCGCTGTCGCGCGTGGATCAGACCCGTATCCGTACCGGCCAGCTCGACGATGAGGACTGGGCGCGTATCTCCGGCACCATGGGTATCCTGCTGGAAAAACGGAATATTTATATCGATGACTCCTCCGGCCTGACGCCGACGGAAGTGCGCTCCCGTGCGCGCCGTATCGCCCGTGAACATGGCGGTATTGGCCTTATCATGATTGACTACCTTCAGCTGATGCGCGTGCCGTCGCTGTCCGACAACCGTACGCTGGAAATCGCGGAGATTTCCCGCTCGCTCAAGGCGTTAGCCAAAGAGTTGCATGTGCCCGTGGTGGCGCTGTCGCAGCTTAACCGCTCCCTGGAACAACGTGCTGATAAGCGCCCGGTCAACTCCGACCTGCGTGAATCGGGCTCCATCGAGCAGGATGCCGACTTAATCATGTTCATCTACCGTGATGAGGTTTATCACGAGAACAGCGACCTGAAAGGGATCGCCGAAATTATTATTGGTAAACAACGTAACGGCCCTATCGGTACGGTACGTCTGACCTTTAACGGACAGTGGTCGCGTTTCGACAACTACGCCGGTCCTCAATATGATGATGAGTAATTTCTAAGGAATTCAAATGCAAGCGGCAACTGTAGTCATTAACCGCCGCGCTCTGCGACACAACCTGCAACGTCTGCGTGAACTGGCTCCCGCCAGTAAACTCGTTGCAGTCGTGAAAGCGAACGCTTACGGACACGGTCTTATTGAGACCGCGCGAACGCTCCCCGATGCCGACGCCTTTGGCGTCGCCCGTCTTGAAGAAGCCATCCGCCTGCGCGCGGGTGGGATCACTCAACCGATTTTGCTGCTGGAAGGCTTTTTTGAAGCGGCAGATCTGCCGACCATTGCTGACCAGCATCTGCACACCGCGGTACATAACGAAGAACAACTCGCGGCGCTGGAAACCGCCGAGCTGAGTGAGCCGGTCACCGTCTGGATGAAGCTCGATACCGGCATGCACCGTCTGGGCGTGCGCCCGGAAAAGGCGGACGCGTTTTATCAGCGTCTGTGTCAGTGCAAAAACGTCCGTCAGCCGGTGAATATCGTGAGCCACTTTGCCCGTGCCGATGAACCCGAGTGTGGCGCGACCGAGCAGCAGCTGGATATTTTTAATACTTTCTGCGAAGGCAAGCCAGGAATGCGCTCCATTGCCGCGTCTGGCGGTATTTTGCTGTGGCCGCAGTCGCACTTCGACTGGGCGCGTCCAGGCATTATTCTTTACGGCGTCTCTCCGCTGGAGAACAGACCCTGGGGGCCGGATTTTGGTTTCCAGCCGGTAATGTCCCTTGTGTCTAACCTGATTGCCGTGCGCGATCACAAAGCGGGTGAACCCGTGGGCTACGGCGGAACCTGGATCAGCGAGCGCGACACACGCCTTGGCGTGGTGGCGATGGGCTATGGCGACGGTTATCCCCGTGCCGCGCCGTCCGGCACGCCGGTACTGGTCAATGGCCGTGAAGCGAACATCGTGGGCCGCGTGGCGATGGACATGATCTGCATTGACCTCGGGCCAGATGCACAGGATAAACCGGGTGATGACGTGGTGATGTGGGGTGAGGGTTTGCCTGTTGAACGCATCGCTGAAATCACAAAAGTGAGTGCTTACGAACTTATCACGCGCCTGACATCAAGGGTTGCGATGAAGTACATCGACTAACAGACCTTTCCAGGGAGGGGTAATGTCACCATCCGAAATGGCCGCTTGTCTGGCTTATGCCCTCTCGGTCTGGCTGGCTGCCAGAAACAGTATTCACACGTGGTGGATAGGCATCATCGGCAGTGGGCTTTATGGCTGGGTCTTTTATTCGGTTCAGCTTTACGCAGACGTTACCCTGCAGCTCTTTTTCATCATCACCAGCATCACCGGCTGGGTGCACTGGCTCAAAGGTCATCGCGGGGAGGTATTGCCCGTTCGGCGTACCCCGCCCAGGCATTTCTTCATCCTGCTCGCCTGCGCCCTGCTGGTGGCCGCGGGTTATGGCCTGATCTTGCATCGCTACACTAACGCCTGGGCCCCCTGGGTGGACTCCGTTATTTTGACATTTAGCGTGCTTGCACAGTTTATGTTAATGGGGCGACGCCTGGAGAACTGGTACGTCTGGCTGGCTGTAAACACGCTGGCGGTACCGTTATATGCGATGAGAGATCTGCATTTGACCGCGGGTTTATATCTGGTGTTTTGGTTTAATGCCTGGCACGGTTTATATCAGTGGCGTAAGGAGATTCGCGCCCAGTGAAGCCTTATCGCGACGGTCTGGTTGTGGGCAAATTTGCGCCATTACACGTGGGGCATGAAGCGCTGATAAATGCTGCGCTGGCCCAGTGTGGGACGGTCTATATCATCAGTTATTCGCGTCCGGAAATTCCGGGTTATGACCCCGACAAGCGCCTTCACTGGTTAACCGCGCGCTTCCCGCAATGTCATCACCTTGTGCTCACGCCGGAGGTCATCGCGACCCATGCGCTTGAACCACTGCCGCATAATGATGCGGATGCCGATCTTCACCGGCATTACGTGGCAACGCTGTGTGAAAAAATACTTCGCTGCCAGCCACAGGCCGTATTTACCGCCGAAGACTACGGCGACGGATTTGCGGCGGTGTTAAGCCAGCGTTTTGGCAAGCAGGTTACGCATGTCCGCCTCCAGCGTCCGAAAGGGCCTGATGCGCCCTCGGGAACCCTGATACGTTCTGACGTCCATCGCTACCGCACGATGATGTCCCCGGAGGTCTACCGTAGCTTTGTCTTTCGGATTTGTTTATTGGGGGGCGAATCGACAGGGAAAAGCACGCTTTCCCGCGCGCTGGCGACGACGCTCAACGCCCCGTTTGTCGCCGAGTTTGGCCGAGAATACTGGGAAGAGAAGAACGGCGTGCTGGGATGCGACGATCTGCTGCATATTGCCCGCGAGCAGGTGCGTCGTGAAGCGATGGCCAGCACGGCTCCCTTCCTGGTTTGCGATACCTCGCCCTTAACCACGCTGTTTTATATGCTCGACCAGTTTGGCAGCGCGCCACGCGAGCTAGAGGAATTAGCCGGGCGCGCATATTCTCTGGTGGTGCTCTGTGGCGATGAGTTTCCTTTTGTTCAGGATGGTACCCGTCAGGGGGCTGCATTCCGCCAGCGACAACAGGCATGGTATATCCGCGCGTTAACAGACAGAAATATCCCCTATCTGTCTGTTTCTGGTTCGCTCGCTGAACGCATTGAACAGATTCGACGACATCTGCAGGAACGGATCTGATATCGCTCTCGATCTTCTGTCATATCCGGTTTATTGTTGAAATCCCTGCCTCATCGAATTCCGGAGAATCATCGCGTGTTTCAGAAAGTTGACGCCTATGCCGGCGACCCCATTCTCTCCTTAATGGAGCGTTTCAAAGAAGATCCTCGCAGCGACAAAGTTAACCTCAGTATTGGTTTGTATTACAACGAGGAGGGCATTATTCCTCAGCTGCAAGCCGTGGCAGAAGCGGAAGCGCGTCTTAACGCCGTCCCGCACGGGGCCTCGCTCTATTTGCCAATGGAAGGGTTAAACAGCTACCGCAATACCATTGCGCCGCTGCTGTTTGGTGCCGATCACGCCGTGCTGACACAAAAACGGGTGGCGACCATCCAGACGCTGGGTGGCTCGGGCGCATTAAAAGTTGGCGCTGACTTTCTGAAAAAATACTTCCCGGATTCTGGCGTGTGGGTCAGTGACCCGACGTGGGAAAACCACGTGGCGATTTTTGAGGGCGCTGGCTTTACGGTGCAGACCTATCCGTGGTTTGACAGCGAAACCAACGACGTGCGCGTTGACGCGCTGCTGGAAAAACTGAATACGCTGCCGGAGCGCAGTATTGTTCTGCTGCATCCGTGCTGCCATAACCCGACCGGTGCAGACCTGACTAATGCCCAGTGGGATGCGGTAATCGACGTGCTGAAGACGCGTAACCTGATCCCCTTCCTCGACATCGCCTATCAGGGCTTTGGCGCGGGCATGGAAGAAGATGCCTACGCTATCCGCGCCGTTGCCAGCGCCGGACTGCCTGCGCTGGTCAGCAACTCGTTCTCAAAAATCTTCTCCCTGTACGGTGAGCGCGTCGGCGGCCTGTCAGTGGTCTGTGAGGACGCTGAAGCGGCCGGGCGTGTGCTCGGTCAGCTGAAGGCGACCGTGCGCCGCATTTACTCCAGCCCGCCAAACTTTGGTGCGCAGGTAGTCGCCACGATACTGGGTGACGATCGGCTGAAAGCGTCGTGGCTCGCCGAAGTGGAATCTATGCGCAAGCGCATCCTGACGATGCGTCAGGAGCTGGTCGATGTGCTGAAAGAGGCCGTCCCAGGGCATAATTTTGACTATCTGCTTAAGCAGCGCGGGATGTTCAGCTACACCGGCCTCAGCGCGGCTCAGGTCGATCGCCTGCGTGAAGAGTTCGGTGTCTACCTGATTTCCAGCGGCCGTATGTGCGTGGCGGGGCTTAATGCCAGCAACGTTCATCGTGTTGCGCAGGCGTTTGCTGCAGTAATGTAAGCACTCACTATCATCCCTCTCTCCCTGCGGGAGAGGGCCGAGTGAGAGCATCAGGACGCACAAAAATCTTGCCCGGTGGCGCTGCGTCTACCGGGCCTTCAGACCTCATCCGCGCTTTGTGATCTTCTTCTTTTTATTCAGCTTCATAAGTAAAAACTCCTTCCCTTCATCTCCCCCCGGGGTTATGGTCGGATAGTTTTTTGACCATTCACTCAAAATAAAACGATAACAAACTGAATATTCAGGGGAAAACATGCGCAAGATCACACTGGCGCTCAGCGCCGCCTGCTTATTGTTCTCGCTAAATAGTGCCGTCGTCGCGCGCGCTTCCGCACCGACGCCGCTTTACACCGGCACAACAGCCGCCATGCTTGCCGAGCAAGCACCTGTTCACTGGGTATCCGTAGCCCAAATCGAAAATAGCCTGTTAGGGCGCCCGCCAATGGCTGTAGGATTTGATATCGACGATACGGTCCTGTTTTCCAGCCCGGGATTCTGGCGGGGCAAAAAAACCTACTCACCGGACAGCGAAGCGTATCTGAAGAACCCCGAGTTCTGGGAAAAGATGAATAACGGCTGGGACGAGTTCAGCATTCCTAAAGAGGTGGCGCGCGCGCTTATCGCCATGCACGTTAAACGCGGTGACAGCATTTACTTTGTGACCGGACGCAGCCAGACCAAAACCGAAACCGTCTCTAAAACGTTGCAGGATGATTTTCAGATCCCGGCTTCCAGCATGAATCCGGTTATTTTTGCCGGCGACAAACCCGGCCAAAACACCAAAACCCAATGGCTGGAACAGAAGAACATCAAAGTCTTCTATGGCGATTCAGATAACGATATCACCGCCGCGCATGACGTCGGAGCCAGAGGGATCAGGGTGTTACGCGCCTCAAACTCTACGTATCGACCGTTGCCCATGGCCGGAAAGTTTGGCGAAGAAGTGATTGTTAATTCTGAGTATTAACCGCCGGGCGGCGAGGCTGCCTCTTTTTTAATCAAATCTCGTCGCTGTGGGTTTTACCTTTCGCTTTCTTGCTGCACACTTAGAAAGATTCATCTTTCATAACGGAGCAGCACATGTGGTATCAACAGACCCTGACCTTAAGCGCGAAACCTCGTGGATTTCATCTGGTGACTGATGAAGTCATTGGGCAAATTCGCGACCTCTCGCGCATCAGGACGGGGTTACTGCATCTGCTGCTTCAGCACACGTCAGCCTCTCTCACGCTTAATGAAAATTGCGATCCCACCGTCCGGTCTGACATGGAGCAGCATTTTCTCAAAACCGTTCCGGACAACGCCCCTTATGAACATGACTATGAGGGAGCAGATGACATGCCGTCGCATATCAAATCCTCTCTGCTGGGCGTATCGCTGATGCTGCCGGTGCACAATGGTCGGTTACTGCTGGGAACGTGGCAAGGGATCTGGCTGGGAGAACATCGTATTCACGGTGGTTCGCGTAAAATTATCGCAACGCTACAAGGGGAATAAAGATGACAATTTCGGAGCTACTTCAGTACTGCATGAGTAAACCTGGCGCGGAGCAGAGCGTTCACAGCGACTGGAAAGCCACGCAGATTAAAGTGGGGGATATTCTGTTTGCGATGGTGAAAGAGGTTGAGGGTCGCCCGGCGGCGTCGCTGAAAACCAGCCCGGAACTGGCGGAGCTGTTACGCCAGCAGCACCATGACGTCCGGCCAAGCAAGCATCTCAACAAAGCGCACTGGAGTACCGTTTATCTCGACGGTTCACTGCCGGGTTCGCAAATTTACTATCTGGTGGACGCGTCTTATCAGCAGGCGGTAGAGCTGCTGCCGGAAGCGACCCGACAGCAACTCTCCGTGTGACAATTACAGCAACGGTTTGAGGAAGCGCGCGGTGTGCGAGGCTTCGCACTCTGCAACGGTCTCTGGCGTACCGGAGACGAGGATTTCACCGCCGCCGCTGCCGCCTTCCGGGCCGAGATCGACAATCCAGTCCGCGGTTTTAATCACGTCCAGGTTGTGTTCAATGACCACAATCGTGTTGCCCTGATCGCGAAGCTGATGCAGAACATCAAGCAGCTGCTGGATATCGGCAAAGTGCAGACCGGTGGTCGGCTCATCGAGAATGTACAGCGTCTGGCCGGTACCGCGTTTGGAGAGCTCACGCGCCAGCTTCACGCGCTGTGCTTCACCGCCAGACAGCGTGGTGGCAGACTGCCCCAGACGAATATAGGTCAGGCCCACATCCATCAGCGTCTGCAGCTTACGCGCCAGCGCAGGGACCGCGTCAAAGAACTCACGCGCCTCTTCGATGGTCATATCCAGCACTTCGTGGATGGTTTTGCCTTTGTACTTAATCTCCAGCGTTTCGCGGTTATAGCGTTTGCCTTTGCACTGGTCGCACGGCACGTAAATATCCGGCAGGAAGTGCATCTCAACCTTGATAACCCCGTCGCCCTGGCACGCTTCACAGCGTCCGCCGCGCACGTTAAAGCTGAAACGTCCTGGCGTATACCCGCGTGAACGCGCTTCCGGCACACCTGCAAACAGTTCACGTACGGGTGTGAACACGCCCGTATAGGTGGCAGGGTTGGAACGCGGAGTCCGCCCGATTGGACTCTGATCGATATCGATCACTTTATCGAAATGCTCCAGCCCCTGGATGTCACGGTACGGCGCCGGTTCGGCCAGCGTCGCGCCGTTCAGCTGCGTCTGCGCAATCGGGAACAGCGTATCGTTGATCAGCGTCGACTTACCGGAACCGGATACGCCGGTGATACAGGTAAACAGCCCAACCGGCAGCGTCAGCGTCACATCTTTCAGGTTATTGCCGCGGGCGCCGGTCAGCTTCAGCACTTTTTCCGGGTTCGCCGGTACACGCTGTTTCGGCACTTCAATCTTGCGCTTACCGCTCATGTACTGGCCGGTCAATGACTCCGGCACCGCCATAATATCTTTCAACGTTCCTTCCGCGACCACCTGACCGCCGTGTACGCCAGCGCCCGGGCCGATATCGATAACGTGGTCAGCGGCGCGGATCGCGTCTTCATCATGCTCAACCACAATCACCGTGTTACCGAGATTACGCAGGTGGACAAGCGTGCCGAGCAGACGCTCGTTGTCACGCTGGTGCAGGCCGATTGAGGGTTCATCCAGCACATACATCACGCCGACGAGGCCTGCGCCAATCTGGCTCGCGAGGCGGATACGCTGAGCTTCGCCACCGGAGAGGGTCTCTGCGGAGCGGGAAAGCGTCAGGTAATTCAGGCCGACGTTCACCAGAAACTTCAGACGATCGCCGATCTCTTTCAGGACTTTTTCCGCGATTTTCGCGCGCTGGCCGGAGAGCTTCAGGTTGTTGAAGAAGTCCATCGCGTGACCGATGCTCATGTCTGAGATGGTCGGCAGCGCCGTGTTTTCAACAAACACATGGCGAGCTTCACGGCGCAGACGCGTACCTTCACAGGTCGCACAGGAACGGTTGCTGATAAACTTCGCCAGCTCCTCGCGAACCGCGCTGGATTCGGTCTCTTTGTAGCGGCGCTCCATATTGTGCAGCACCCCTTCAAACGGGTGACGGCGCACGGAGGTATCACCGCGATCGTTCATGTACTTGAACTCGATGTTCTCTTTGCCGGAACCGAACAGCACCACTTTGTGCACGTTCGGGTTCAGGCTGGCCCACGGGGCTTCGACGTCGAATTTGTAGTGCTCTGCCAGCGACTTCAGCATCTGGAAATAGTAGAAGTTGCGGCGATCCCATCCGCGGATCGCACCGCCAGCCAGCGACAGCTCCGGGTTTTGGATCACGCGGTCCGGGTCAAAATATTGCTGTACGCCCAGCCCGTCACACGTCGGACAGGCGCCCGCCGGGTTGTTGAACGAGAACAGACGCGGCTCCAGCTCGCGCATGCTGTAACCACAAATCGGACAGGCAAAGTTGGCGGAGAAGAGCAGCTCTTCCGCTTTCGGGTTATCCATATCGGAGACCACGGCCGTACCGCCAGAGAGTTCCAGCGCGGTTTCGAAGGATTCGGCCAGGCGGGTCGCCAGATCGTCACGGACTTTGAAACGGTCAATCACCACTTCGATGGTGTGCTTCTTCTGCAGCTCCAGCTTAGGCGGATCCGACAGGTCACACACTTCGCCGTCGATACGGGCGCGGATATAGCCCTGGCTTGCCAGGTTCTCCAGCGTTTTAGTGTGCTCGCCCTTACGTTCTTTAATGATGGGCGCCAGCAGCATCAGGCGTTTACCTTCCGGCTGCGACAGCACGTTATCCACCATCTGGCTTACGGTCTGCGCGGCCAGCGGGACGTCGTGATCCGGGCAGCGCGGCTCACCCACGCGTGCATACAGCAGACGCAGGTAGTCATGAATTTCGGTAATCGTACCAACCGTTGAACGCGGGTTATGCGAGGTGGATTTCTGCTCAATGGAGATAGCAGGTGATAACCCTTCAATATGGTCTACATCCGGTTTTTCCATCAGTGACAGGAACTGACGTGCGTATGCAGAAAGTGACTCCACGTAACGACGCTGTCCTTCGGCATATAAAGTGTCGAAAGCCAGTGAGGATTTGCCAGACCCCGAAAGCCCGGTCACGACGATGAGTTTGTCGCGAGGGATTATGAGGTTGATATTCTTGAGATTGTGGGTGCGGGCGCCCCGAACTTCGATCTTATCCATTCACCTTTCCCGGTTGGAACACGGATTGCCTGGTTTGTTTGAAGGACAAACGGCTGTCAGAAACGGCTAATTATGACACAAAATGACCTGTTTGAATATACAGTATTGGAATGCATTTTCTGATTCACTGTGTAACAATGTCGAGTTCGCGAGAGATTTCGGAACCAACTACGCAACTATGCAAATTGCTGCGTGGAAATGGTACACTCGCGCGTTTACACTATTAAGAAACGTATTCAGGAGACACGAACATGGCCAGCAGAGGCGTAAACAAGGTGATTCTCGTCGGTAATCTGGGCCAGGACCCGGAAGTACGCTACATGCCGAGTGGTGGCGCAGTTGCCAACATTACGCTGGCTACTTCCGAATCCTGGCGTGATAAAGCGACCGGTGAGATGAAAGAGCAGACCGAATGGCACCGCGTTGTGCTGTTTGGCAAACTGGCGGAAGTGGCTGGTGAGTATCTGCGTAAAGGTTCTCAGGTTTATATTGAAGGCCAGCTGCGTACCCGCAAATGGACCGATCAAGCCGGCGCTGAGAAGTACACCACGGAAGTTGTGGTCAACGTGGGTGGCACCATGCAGATGCTCGGTGGCCGTCAGGGCGGTGGCGCACCAGCAGGTGGCGGTCAGCAGCAGCAGGGCGGTTGGGGTCAGCCTCAGCAGCCACAGGGCGGCAACCAGTTCAGCGGTGGCGCGCAGTCTCGCCCACAGCAGCAGTCCGCGCCAGCACCGTCTAACGAACCCCCAATGGACTTCGACGACGATATTCCGTTCTGATATCCGACTGTTTAAAACAAAAAACCCAGACCTCGGTCTGGGTTTTTTTATTCATCTCAGGGATCAGGTAATCACCATCGGCCAGTCTGGCGGGGTATGGCTCATGGCTTCCACCATGACCACTTTAATATTTTCCCAGACGGCAGCGAGATCCAGCAGGGTGATGCCAAGCAGGCCCGTTGCGAACCAGCATGCTGCGCCCAACCCCAACAGGGTGCTGATGACAGCAAGGCCAGCATAGTCAGATTTACGAAACTGAATGTTTAGCGTGCTGGCCAGGAACATCAGCACCGCACTTAACAAAGGCCAGCGCAGGAGAACCATGCTGGTAGTAATGGTTGCCATAAAACCCATCCTCAACAAAGCAGACGAACTGAATGAAACAGTGTTTCTCGTTACACAATATGTGTGAACTATATCACATTTGTTGATTTATTCGCCAGCCTCAGACGGGTGAAAAAAGCAGGAATTATCACAGCCAGGCGTCGCACGAGGATTGAGGGGAAAATATATCTTTGCACGCTAATGACCCCCTTTTATCGCTTCCAGGTAATAAATTCATTGAGATAACAAATCCTCTGCAAATTGAGGTGTGCTGTAGAACGTTTACAGCAACAACCCTTTGGATTATGCTTGAGTGGATAAATAAATTTACTCGCATTCTATAATTCAGGTTTTTGAATTTTATTGGTTTTTTTCTCTTTGTACGTTTTTAATTACACACAACGTCTCGCACTCCAGCTGTGCTGATATTCAGCATCCTGCTCTGGCTCGCCGATTTTTGAATCTGAAGAAAGTTGCGTCCGGTTTAACGCTTAATAATCTGCGAAAAAAATGAAAGAAAAACGACGTGAGATTGTTAATGACAGCCTGCGGGCGTTGCATGCGCTGGCAGATCTGATGCCCCAGCTTCACGCCCATTGTTCGCTGGGCGAGATGCTTGAGACGATCAACCGGGCCTTCGGGGCAAGCCTGGCCTGGATTAGCGTTGATACTGACGGGCTACAGCGCGTGGTCTGTGCCGGTGAAGTGACCTGTCACTCATTTGAGGTGGCCGATTTTCTTGCCGGTACCCTGCTGGAGAAGCATCACCGCGCGTGGCGGGTCGTCTACTGGAAAGAGAATATCGGCCGCGCATTATTCTCCGCTCATCATCCTGGCTATTCGCAATTGCAAAGCGGGGTGTTATGCAAGCTTTCAACCCATAACGGACAAGGCAGCGGCTATTTCTTTCTGGCGTTTGCTGAGCCGTTATATTCTCTGGCCATCCTGAAAAGTATTGTTGCGGTACTGGTCGAAAAATTAAAAGACTATTTTTCAGAAATTATCGTTCGTGAAAAAACAGCGCAGGAAATGCAGCGTGTGGTGACCCAATATAAAACCCTGTTTGAACGAGCGCCTGTTTTAATGAACTCATTCGATAAATTTAACCGCTGCGTGCTGTGGAATGCTGAGTGTGAAAAAGTATTTGGCTGGACAATGGCGGAGATCAGCGCCCATGCCGATCCGCTCTCACTGTTTTACCCCGACCCGGAAGAACGGCGACGGGTCAGGGAGTCGGTAAATGTCTCGCCGCTAAAGGATATGTACGAGTGGCATCCATTGCGTAAAGACGGTACGCCGTTGACGGTTTTGTGGTCAAACATTCTGCTGCCGGACAGCTCAGTCCTGAATATCGGGCTTGATATTACCGAACGTAAAAAAGCCGAACAGCAGCTGGAAGTGAAAGCGACCACGGACGATCTTACCGGGTGTTTTAACCGTTCAACCATTTTACAGCAGCTGGAATCCGCGCTGGCGGCAAATGCCAGGCAGGATGCTGACAGCCATTTTTGCGTGCTCATGTTTGACCTTGATTTTTTCAAACAGATCAACGATCGGTGGGGGCATCAGGTGGGCGATCGGGCGCTTATCCACTTTTGCCAGGCTATCCGTGAGTTAAGCCCCGAGAACGCTGCGCTTGGCCGTGTGGGCGGCGAGGAGTTTTTACTCCTGCTGGCGCGAACCGACGGCAACGCGGGTGCCCTTTTTTCGGCGAGGCTACGTACTGCCCTCAAAACCAACCCGCTCGTGGTGGGAGAGAAAAAGCTGGTGCTGTCATTCAGCGCCGGGGCGGTGGAGGTCTGCCAGGGCCAACGCGATACTTCAGGATTACTGATGCGTGCCGATAAAGCATTATATGACGCCAAGCGTACGGGTCGGGGGAAAACGGTGGTGGCTGCTGATTATTTATAAATCAAAATACGCGCGAGTAAATAGCATAAAATGTCATGTTGCCGTTGTTGTTTTTTCACACTGCCAGAAGTTTGGCTTAATCAACGATCCTCTGTTGTGTTATCTTCAAACCTCCCGTACCCGCTGGATAATTATTTTCCTTAATTGAAACGGAACGAATACTTACAGTTTAGCTTACGGGAAAATATTATCGTCATAACGAAAATTAAGATTTTTAATACTAAAAGTCAGTTGCTAACTTCGCATGATTCATGCAACGTAATCACCTGTTAAACAAAGCATCCGGCCTTCATTACTACAGGCGTACAACATGCAGGGATATAGGGCGGGAAATGAATCGTAGCGCGCGGCGCAAGATGCTCAGGGTGGTAGGGATCATCATGGTAGTTATGCTGCCGGTGATGCTTGCGCTATGGTTTGCCCAGATAAGAGCCGTGTCGGAAACAAGCGCCCAGCTACGTACCTTTGCTGAACTGGCGTTAGACAAAACAGAACTGGTAATTCAACAGGTTGATCTGGCCCGCGACGAGGCTGAAAAATATCAGGGTGAACGTTGTACACCAGAACATCGCCAATATATGTTGAACGTTGTTCGCGGTCGTCTGTTTGTTGCGGATTTAATTTATGCAGAAGGCCAGAATTTTCTTTGTTCGACCGCTTTTACACCCGCCAATCCTTATCTGATATCCACTGCTAATTACACACGTAAACCTGACGTTGCTATCTATTATTATCGCGATACGCCATTTTTCACTGGCTATAAAATGACATATATGCAGCGCGGAAATTATGTTGTGGTGGTCAATCCGCTTTCCTACAGCGAAGTAATGTCGACAGATCATTCCCTTTCGTGGGGGGTATACGACACGGTAACGAATGCATTCTTTTCCGTCAGTCAGCGCGCGAATGTTACTTTATTAAGTTCGATGATTCGAGATAAGGAATCGGTATTTCAAAAAGATAACCGTTTTTATACGGTCGTCAAATCCCCAAAACGGCCTATTGCCGCTATCGTGTCGACGTCGAATAAACGTTTTTATGAAATGCTTTATCACCAGGCGACGTTGACGCTACCGCTGGGGATGATCTGCAGCATAATTATTTTGCTGGTGTGGTCTCGCACCCATCGTGAACTCAATTCTCCCGGGCGGTTACTGCAGCGAGCGCTCAATAAACGCCAGCTTTGTGTCCACTATCAGCCGATTATTGATATCAAGAACAACCAGTGCGTGGGAGCCGAGGCGTTATTACGCTGGCCTGGCTTTAACGGGCCGGTCATGAGCCCGGCTGAATTTATTCCGCTGGCGGAAAAAGAGGGCATGAGCGAGCGAATTACGGATTATGTTGTCGAAGAGGTATTCAGCGATCTGGGCACATTCCTGGCAACACATCCGCATCTCTATATTTCGATTAACCTGTCGGCCACGGATTTCCACTCTTCACGGCTGATCGCCATGATTTCGGACAAGGCCCGACACTACGCCGTGCGTGCGCAGCAAATTAAAATCGAAGTCACGGAGCGCGGTTTTATTGATGTCCCTAAAACCACTCCGGTTATTCAGGCGTTCCGTCAGGCGGGTTACGAAGTGGCGATTGATGATTTTGGAACGGGTTACTCTAACCTGCACAACCTTTATTCGCTGAATGTCGATATTCTGAAAATCGACAAATCCTTTATCGACACCCTAACAACCAACAGCACCAGCCACCTTATCGCCGAGCATATTATTGAGATGGCACAAAGCCTGCGGCTTAAAACCATTGCGGAAGGGGTGGAAACGGCAGAACAGGTGAGCTGGTTGTTGAAACGTGGCGTTCAGTTCTGTCAGGGATGGCACTTCGCGAAAGCGATGCCGCCCCAGGAGTTTATGACCTGGCAGCAGCAACCTTTGCATTGAGAGCCATTAATTCAACTGGTGGCGATAGTCGCTCGGTGTGCGGTCAAACTCGCGGCGAAACACGCGGGAAAAGGTTTGTTGCGACACATATCCCAGATCCATCGCGATATCAAAAATGGGCCGCTGCGTTGAGCGTAAGGCCTGCGCCGCCAGCAGCAGTCTGCGCTGACGAATGTACTCACCCAGCGTCTGGTGCATAACGGTACGGAACATTCTCTGTAAATACCATTTCGAATAGCCGGATTTTTTAGCGACCACATCAATGTTCAACGGTTGGTCGATATGTTCATCAATCCATTCAATAAGTGTCTGAATAATTTGCTGATGCGACATAAGGTTGCCCCTCTGTAGATACAACTGCCCTGGTTGATTCGTCGTTTTCTCTGCGGGCGAGTATAATTCCTCAAGTTAACTTGAGGTAAAGAGGTTTTATGGAAAAGAGATTGCCGCGAATTAAAGCGTTGTTAACCCCCGGCGAAGTGGCGAAGCGAAGCGGTGTTGCGGTGTCGGCGCTTCACTTCTATGAAAGCAAAGGGTTAATTAAAAGCATCCGAAACGCCGGAAACCAGCGACGCTACACGCGTGACGTGCTCCGTTATGTCGCGATTATCAAAATTGCCCAACGAATCGGAATCCCCCTGGCCACCATCGGCGATGCGTTCGGCGTGCTGCCGGAAGGGCACTCTCTCAGCCCGAAAGAGTGGAAAGAGCTTTCCTCTCAGTGGCGTGAAGAGCTGGATCGACGCATTCACACGCTGGTAGCGCTGCGTGATGAACTGGACGGATGTATTGGCTGCGGCTGTTTGTCGCGCAGTGATTGTCCGTTGCGTAACCCGGGCGACAGGCTGGGTGAGCAGGGGACAGGGGCGCGGTTGCTGGAGGAAGACTGAGATGCGGCAGAAAACCGCACCTCATACCGCACCTCATAAAGAACTAAAGCGCCACAAAAGGGCGCTTTAGTTTTTCCCGGTCTTTGTCTTTCACTCTATCCCGCTGGTTCACGGGAGGGTTTCCCCCGACATCAGCACCCCTCATGTCGAGCGTGTTGGGGAGGTTCCGGATTGTGCTGACACTTTAATTCTATGCAAGACCCGTCTTTTCGCCAGTCGGTCAGGCCATTTTTTAGGCGAATTTTTTTCGCGGTGTTGTTCGATTTTCTATAGTTAAAAAGTATGAATAAAAGGAGAACACAATGCTCACGGTACACCACCTGAACCAGTCCCGCTCACACCGTGTGATCTGGGCGCTGGAAGAACTTTCCCTGCCCTATGAGATTGTTCGTTACCAGCGCGAAAAGAGCATGCTGGCGCCTGAGTCGCTCAAAAAAGTGCACCCGTTGGGCAAATCGCCGGTTATTGAAGATAACGGCCTGATCCTCGCCGAGTCGGGGGCCATCCTCGAATATCTTCAGGAAACCTACGATCCGGAGTCGCGGCTTAAGCCTCTGGATCCTGCGCATAAGGTGCAGTACCGCTTCTGGTTGCACTATGCCGAAGGTTCGCTAATGCCGCTGCTGTTGATGAAGCTGGTTTTCAGTAGCCTCGGTAAGCCGCCCGTGCCGTTTGGTATCCGCACGTTGGGTAAAGCGCTGGGGCAGGGAGTGCAAAAAGCGTATCTCAACCGCCAGCTTGAAACCCATGCACGCTTTATTGAGTCGCATCTTGCCCATAACAGCTGGTTTGCCGGCGATACGCTCAGCATGGCGGATATTCAGATGAGCTTCCCGATTTTTGCCCTGCTGGCGCGCGGTGGCATCGATAACCTCCCGCATACCCAGGCCTGGAAGAAAAAAGTGGAGAGCAGCCCTGGCTGGCAAAAAACGCTGGAACAAGGTGGCCCGTTATCGATTCCGGGTGGGGAGTGAAATGTAAACAAATTGCGCACAGACGATAACGTTTGCGCATCCTCTGTTTATTTCTTCAGCGTCATAAGGGAATTTTAGCGAAAAACGATAAAGTTCAGTTGAAAAGGGCGGGGATTAGGCTAGATAATCGTTTGCCTTAATTTGACCACCCGTTTGTAAGCGCGGAGCTAAACGTTTGCTTTTTCTGTGACGCCCCTTTCGTCGCAAATGCAAAACACGGATTTGACGTTTAGCTGGCAGTGGCGTCTCCACCATGCTTACGGACTTTCTATAAAAACTCTCAGGGGATGTTTTCTATGTCTACGCCATCTGCGCGTACTGGCGGTTCGCTTGACGCCATCTTTAAAATTTCGGCTCGCGGCAGCACCGTGCGTCAGGAAATCGTTGCCGGTCTGACCACGTTTCTGGCGATGGTTTACTCCGTCATTGTCGTTCCGGGTATGCTGGGTAAAGCGGGCTTCCCACCGGCGGCCGTCTTTGTTGCTACCTGTCTCGTGGCGGGCGTTGGCTCCATCGTGATGGGCCTGTGGGCGAACCTGCCGCTGGCAATCGGTTGTGCAATCTCGTTGACCGCCTTTACCGCTTTCAGCCTGGTTCTGGGTCAGCACATCAGCGTACCGGTTGCGCTCGGCGCCGTGTTCCTGATGGGGGTACTGTTTACCGTTATCTCCGCCACCGGCATCCGTAGCTGGATTTTGCGCAACCTGCCTCAGGGCGTGGCGCATGGCACCGGCATTGGTATCGGGCTGTTCCTGCTGCTGATTGCCGCAAACGGCGTCGGCCTGGTGATCAAGAACCCGCTGGACGGTCTGCCGGTGGCGTTGGGTCATTTCGCGAGCTTCCCGGTCATTATGTCCCTGATCGGTCTGGCGGTGATTATTGGTCTGGAAAAACTGAAAGTCCCGGGCGGCATTTTGCTGACCATTATCGGGGTGTCCATTGTTGGCCTGATTTTCGATCCTAACGTTCACTTCTCCGGGATTTTCGCCATGCCGTCGCTGAGCGATGACAAAGGCAACTCTCTGATTGGCAGTCTGGATATCATGGGGGCGTTGAACCCGGTGATCCTGCCAAGCGTGCTGGCGCTGGTGATGACCGCGGTGTTTGATGCAACGGGTACCATCCGTGCCGTCGCGGGTCAGGCGAACCTGCTGGATAAAGACGGTCAGATTATCGATGGCGGCAAAGCGCTGACCACCGACTCCCTGAGCAGCGTCTTCTCGGGTCTGGTGGGCGCGGCTCCGGCTGCGGTGTATATCGAGTCCGCTGCGGGTACGGCGGCAGGCGGTAAAACCGGCCTGACGGCCATTACCGTTGGCGTGCTGTTCCTGCTGATCCTGTTCCTCTCTCCACTCTCCTACCTGGTGCCGGCCTACGCGACCGCACCTGCGCTGATGTACGTTGGTCTGCTGATGCTGAGCAACGTGGCGAAAATCGATTTTGCTGATTTTGTGGATGCGATGTCAGGCCTTATCACGGCGGTCTTTATCGTGCTGACCTGTAATATCGTGACCGGCATCATGATCGGTTTCGCGTCGCTGGTGATTGGGCGTCTGGTCTCCGGCGAGTGGCGCAAGCTGAACATCGGCACCGTTGTGATTGCCGTCGCGCTGGTGGCGTTTTACGCGGGCGGCTGGGCAATCTAAGTTGTCCATTGATGCGAAAACGGGTGGCTCAGGCCGCCCGTTTTTATTTTCAGGACTCATCCCGTTGTCTTTTGCGTTACTCTGGGGAAGATAGAATAACAGGCACGACGCCTTAGGTTTGGCTTTTAAGAAACACAGCAAACAGGGAACGCATGGAAATCTTCTTCACAATACTCATCATGACTCTTGTGGTCTCGCTATCCGGGGTAGTCACACGCGTACTGCCCTTTCAGGTCCCCCTGCCATTAATGCAAATTGCCATCGGCGCGCTGCTGGCGTGGCCGACGTTTGGCCTGCACGTGGAGTTCGACCCCGAACTGTTCCTCGTGTTGTTTATTCCGCCGCTGCTGTTTGCCGATGGCTGGAAAACGCCCACGCGTGAATTCCTTGAACACGGGCGAGAGATATTAGGTCTGGCGCTGGCGCTCGTGGTGGTCACGGTGGTTGGGATTGGCTTCCTGATCTACTGGGCGGTACCGGGCATTCCGTTAATTCCGGCCTTTGCGCTGGCCGCGGTACTGTCACCAACCGATGCCGTGGCGTTGTCCGGCATTGTCGGTGAAGGCCGTATTCCGAAGAAAATCATGGGGATTTTACAGGGTGAGGCGCTGATGAATGACGCCTCTGGCCTGGTTGCCCTGAAATTTGCCGTGGCCGTCGCGATGGGCACGATGATCTTTACCGTAGGCGGCGCGACCCTGGAATTCTTCAAGGTGGCGATTGGCGGTATCCTGGCCGGGTTTGTGGTGAGCTGGCTGTATGGTCGTTCGCTGCGCTTCCTCAGCCGCTGGGGCGGCGATGAACCGGCGACACAGATTGTGCTGCTGTTCCTTCTGCCGTTTGCCTCTTACCTGATTGCCGAGCATATCGGCGTGTCGGGCATTCTGGCGGCGGTAGCGGCAGGGATGACCATCACCCGCTCCGGCGTAATGCGCCGCGCGCCGCTGGCCATGCGCCTGCGTGCAAACAGCACCTGGGCGATGCTGGAATTTGTCTTTAACGGGATGGTGTTCCTGCTCCTGGGCCTGCAGTTGCCGGGCATCATGGAATCCTCGCTGGTGGCGGCCGAGGCCGACCCGAACGTCGAAACGTGGATGTTGTTCACCGATATCGTGCTGATCTACATGGCGCTGATGCTGGTGCGTTTCGGCTGGCTGTGGACGATGAAAAAATTCAGCATGCGCTTCCTGACGAAAAAACCGATGGAGTTCGGCTCGTGGACCACGCGGGAGCTGCTGATTGCTTCTTTTGCTGGCGTTCGCGGGGCGATTACGCTTGCCGGTGTGCTGTCCATTCCGCTGCTGCTGCCCACGGGCGATGTCTTCCCGGCGCGCTATGAACTGGTGTTCCTGGCGGCAGGGGTGATTCTGTTCTCACTGTTTGTCGGCGTGATAATGCTGCCTCTTCTGCTGCAGCATATTGAGACGGGTGACTCGACTCAGCAGCATAAAGAGGAGCGTATTGCCCGCGCGGCGACCGCCGAAGTGGCGATTGTGGCCATTCAGAAGATGGAAGAACGTCTTGCGGCGGACACGGAAGAGAACATCGACAACCAGCTGCTGACTGAAGTGAGTTCGCGCGTGATTGGTAACCTGCGTCGTCGTGCCGATGGCCGCAACGATGTGGAAAGTTCGCTGCAGGAGGAGAACCTGGAGCGCCGGTTCCGTCTGGCGGCGCTGCGCTCAGAGCGTGCCGAGCTGTACCATCTGCGCGCCACGCGGCAAATCAGCAATGAGACGCTGCAAAAACTGCTGCACGATCTGGATTTGCTGGAAGCCTTGCTGATAGAGAATCAGTAGTCCGTGCGGGCTGATGCCCTCACCCTGACCCTCTCCGCCCGGAGAGGGTCAGGGGACCCAAAACCCTTCACAGCATTTCAGCCACGCCTGCGCGCTGTGCGATAAATAAACCCCTTCGCGCCAAATCATCCCTAACTGCCAGTGCAAATCGCTTTCCAGCGGGATCCAGCGCAGGGTATTTTTATCGAGCCTTTCGCAAATCGGCTGCGGCAATATCGCAATGCCGACGCCAGCCTGCACCATCGCGGCCAGAAAATCCCACTGCCCGCTGCGCACCGCAATGCGCGGCTTCACGTTGTGTTGATTAAACAGCGCCATCAGCTGGCGGCTGAGGGCGAAATCTTCGTTGTAAATCAGCAGCGGGTGTTCACCGAGCCGTTCGGGTTTCACCGTGTCGACCTTCAGCCAGTCACCAGAGCGGGGTACCAGCACGCACAGCGGGTGGCTAAAGAGCGGCAGCGTCGCCAGACCGCTCTCTTCCTCCACGGGGAGGGCGGTCATGGCGACATCCAGCTCGCCGTTGGTGACCGCCTGTTGAACCGTTAAGCCGCCAAACTCGGAAATCTTCAGCTCAACGCCGGGATAACGCTGGCGAAACAGGCTGATGGGGCCGGCCATCATCATCCCAACCATCGGCGGGATGCCGAGGCGCAGCAGCCCTTTTGTCAGGTGATTGATATCGTCAAGCTCCGCTTCCAGCTGACGGAACTCCGCCAGGATCGCCAGCCCGCGTTCAAAGACGACCCGCCCGGTATCGGTCAGCAGCAGCTTGCGTCCGTCGCGGATAAGCAGGGTGCAGTTCAGTTCATCTTCGAGGTTTTTCAGCATCTTGCTGATGGTAGGTTGGGTGACAAACAACTTCTCCGCTGCGCGGGTAAAACTTTGCTGACGAACCACTTCGACAAAATAGCGCAGCGTTCTTATGTCCATGATTATTCCTCGGAACTATACCTTTGATGATTTTAATTCATTTCAGTCCATTACGTGCGCTCACTATACTGGCGCCTCGTCTCATTTTTGAGGAAAACCCCCATGGCCATGGCGTTAAGCCGTGTTACGCCTGCCGTTGTGCAACGACTTCAGGTACCGGTTCAGGTACTGCTTTATGCGGGACTGTTTGTTTTCGCGGAATATCTTGTCAACTGGTTGCATCTGCCGCTGCCTGCCAACCTGGTCGGAATGGTACTGATGCTGACGCTTATCCTCTGCCGCGTTATCCCCCTCAACTGGGTACGCGCCGGCGCGCGCTGGCTGCTGGCGGAGATGCTGCTGTTCTTTGTGCCTGCCGTGGTCGCGGTGGTGAACTATGCGCAACTGCTGAGGGTAGATGGCTGGCGCATCTTCGCGGTCATTGCGCTGAGCACGCTGATGGTGCTGGGGGCCACCGCCTGGGTGGTTGATAAAGTGTATCGGTTTGAAATCAGCAGGCAAAAGCATGACTAACTTCCAGATAAGCGTGTTGTGCCTGATTGCCACCCTGGCGATCTACTTTGCCAATAAACGGCTGTATCGCCGTTTTCACGCGCTGCCGCTGATGCCGCTGGTCTTTACGCCGATCCTGCTGGTCCTGATGCTGGTCGTCGGGCATATCTCCTGGCAGAACTACATTGGGGAATCCCACTGGCTGCTGTGGCTACTGGGGCCTGCGACCATTGCCTTTGCGGTACCGGTGTATGACAACCTGGCGATCATCAAACGCCACTGGATGTCGCTCAGCGCTGGCGTGATCACGGCCACGGTGGTGGCGGTCTGCAGTTCCGTCTGGCTGGCCCGGCTGTTTACGCTGCCCGATGAAATTCAGCGCAGCCTGGCCGTCCGTTCGGTCACCACCCCGTTTGCGCTGGCCGCGGCCAAGCCGCTCGGTGGACAGCCGGATCTGGTCGCGTTATTTGTGGTCGTGACGGGTGTCTTCGGGATGGCGGTTGGCGACATGCTTTTTTTGCGGCTGTCGATCCGTGAAGGAATGGCGAAAGGGGCGGGATTTGGCGCGGCATCGCACGGTGCGGGAACGGCACGTTCGTATGAACTCGGGCAGCAGGAAGGGGTGGTGGCAAGCCTGGTGATGATGCTCTCGGGCGTGGTGATGGTACTGATTGCACCGCTGGTGGCGTGGGTGATGTTCTGATTTCCCCGGCCAGTAAGGCCGGGGAGACGAGGTTAGTGCGCGCGGCCTTGCTCGACGCCCAGACCCGTTTGTGAGCGGATAAACTGGGCGCGGAATTTCTCACGCTCCAGGTTACCTTCCGGCGAGTTATCGGTCGCGGAGAAGACCCAGATACCAATAAACGCCACGGCAATGGAGAACAGCGCCGGGTATTCATACGGGAAGATAGCGCTTTCGTGACCGAGGATCTGTACCCAAATCGTCGGGCCAAGGACCATCAGAATCACTGCCGTCAAAAGCCCCAGCCAGCCGCCAATCATCGCCCCACGGGTGGTCAGTTTTGACCAGTACATGGAGAGCAGGATGATAGGGAAGTTACAGCTTGCCGCAATGGAGAAGGCCAGCCCCACCATAAAGGCGATGTTCTGCTTCTCGAACAAAATCCCCAGCAGAATAGCGACCACGCCCAGCACCAGCACGGTGATTTTCGAGACTTTCAACTCATCACGCTCGCTTGCCCCTTTGCGGATAACGTTGGCATAGAGGTCGTGCGATACCGCAGACGCGCCCGCCAGCGTCAGCCCGGCAACCACCGCGAGGATGGTGGCGAAGGCCACGGCCGAGATAAAGCCAAGGAACAGGTTACCGCCTACCGCGTCGGCCAGATGCACTGCCGCCATGTTGTTACCGCCAATCAGCCCGCCCGCCGCGTCTTTAAACGCGGGATTTGCCCCCACCAGCATGATGGCGCCAAAACCAATGATAAAGGTCAGGATGTAGAAGTAACCCATAAAGCCCGTGGCGTAGAAGACGCTCTTGCGCGCTTCACGCGCATCGCTCACGGTGAAGAAACGCATCAGGATGTGTGGCAAGCCAGCCGTACCAAACATCAGACCCAGACCGAGCGAAAGCGCAGAAATAGGGTCTTTCACCAGCCCGCCAGGGCTCATGATCGCTTCCCCTTTCGGGTGTACCGCCATCGCTTCAGTGAACAGATTATTGAAGCTGAACCCGACGTGTTTCATGACCATAAAGGCCATAAAGCTGGCGCCGAACAGCAGCAGGACCGCTTTGATGATTTGCACCCAGGTCGTGGCCAGCATGCCGCCGAACAGGACGTACATCACCATCAGCACACCCACCAGCACCACCGCGATGTGGTAGTTCAGGCCGAACAGCAGTTCGATCAATTTACCCGCGCCGACCATCTGCGCAATCAGATACAGCGCGACCACCACCAGCGAGCCGCAGGCGGAGAGGGTACGAATCGGCCCCTGCTTCAGCCGGTAGGATGCCACGTCTGCGAAGGTATAGCGGCCCAGGTTGCGCAAGCGTTCTGCGATCAGGAACAAAATAATCGGCCAGCCCACGAGGAAGCCGAGGGAGTAAATCAGACCATCGTAGCCTGAGGTGTACACCAGCGCGGAGATGCCGAGGAAGGAGGCGGCGGACATAAAGTCGCCAGCAATCGCCAGCCCGTTCTGAAAACCGGTAATGTTGCCGCCTGCGGTGTAGTAATCATTACGGGAGCGCACGCGTTTCGAGGCCCAGTACGTGATGTACAGCGTCAGCAGCACGAAAATCAGAAACATGATAATCGCCTGCCAGTTGGTTGGCTGGCGCTGTACCTCGCCGGTGATGGCATCAGCGGCGTTGGCGGCAAAGGGAAGTGTGGCGGCAAGCGCCGTCAGGACTCTCTTCATGATGCTTTTACCTCTGCCAGGACTGCTCTGTTAAGACGATCGAATTCGCCATTGGCGCGCCAGACGTACACGCCGGTCAGCACAAACGAAATGATTATTACGCCAATCCCAATCGGAATTCCGCGCGTGACGCTGGTGCCTGCGTGCAGCGGCGTACCGAGCCAGTGTGGGGCAAAGGCAATCAGCAGAATAAAGCCGACGTAAATAATCAGCATGATGATGGAAAGTAAGAAGGCAAACCGTTGCCGTTTATCCACGAGCTCCCTGTAGTGCGCACTATTCTCTATCTGCTGACAAATATCGTTATTCATCAGAGGTCTCCAGAAGTATTTATAGGGGAGGTTTTTTTATTCCCTCTCCCGGGGGGAGAGGGGAGATCGCGTTACGATGGCATTGCGATGGACTGCTTCTCTTCGAGCAGTTTTTCCACCACGCCAGGATCGGCAAGCGTTGAGGTATCACCGAGGTTGCTGGTGTCACCGGCTGCGATTTTGCGCAATATGCGGCGCATAATTTTGCCTGAGCGGGTTTTCGGCAGAGAGTCGGTCCAGTGCAGCACGTCCGGCGTGGCAAGCGGGCCAATCTCTTTACGTACCCAGTTGCGCACCTCGGCATACAGCTCTGGTGACGGCTCTTCGCCATGATTCAGCGTGACGTAGGCGTAAATCGCCTGGCCTTTAATGTTGTGTGGGATCCCAACGACGGCGGCTTCGGCGATCTTCGGATGAGATACCAGCGCGGATTCAATCTCCGCGGTACCCAGACGGTGGCCGGAGACGTTCAGCACGTCGTCCACGCGCCCGGTTATCCAGTAATAACCGTCCTCGTCACGCCGGGCGCCGTCACCGCTAAAGTACATGTTTTTAAAGGTCGAGAAGTAGGTCTGCTCAAAGCGCTCGTGGTCGCCGAACAGGGTACGCGCCTGGCCCGGCCAGGAATCGGTGATCACCAGATTGCCTTCGGTGGCCCCGTCCAGCGGATTGCCTTCGTTATCCACCAGCGCAGGTTGTACGCCGAAGAACGGTTGAGTTGCTGAACCGGCTTTTAACTGCGTCGCACCCGGCATAGGGGTGATCATAAAGCCGCCGGTTTCGGTCTGCCACCAGGTGTCCATTACCGGACATTTTTCGTTGCCGATTTTCTTCCAGTACCACTCCCAGGCTTCCGGGTTGATGGGCTCGCCAACGGAACCGAGGATGCGCAGCGAAGAGCGGTCAGTGCCTTCAATGGCCTTATCGCCTTCCGCCATTAATGCGCGGATCGCCGTTGGGGCGGTATAGAGAATATTGACCTTGTGTTTGTCGACCACCTGACACATGCGTGCCGGCGTTGGCCAGTTCGGTACGCCTTCAAACATCAGCGTAGTGGCACCACAGGCCAGCGGGCCGTAAAGCAGGTAGCTGTGACCGGTGACCCAACCCACGTCGGCAGTACACCAGTAAATGTCGCCCGGATGGTAGTCGAATACGTACTTGAAGGTGGTAGCGGCATAGACCAGATAGCCGCCGGTGGTGTGCAACACGCCTTTCGGTTTGCCGGTTGAGCCGGAGGTGTAAAGAATAAACAGCGGGTCTTCCGCGTTCATCTCTTCCGGCTGATGTTGGTCGCTGGCTTTTTCAATCAGATCGCTCCACCACAGGTCGCGTCCTTCATTCCAGTCGATCTTGCCGCCGGTACGCTTGAGAACGATGACGTTGCTGACAGTTTTCACGTTCGGATTTTTCAGCGCTTCATCGACGTTTTTCTTCAGGGGAATGCCACGGCCAGCGCGCACGCCTTCATCGGCCGTGATCACCAGTTTCGAGCTGGAATCGACAATACGTCCGGCTACCGCTTCCGGTGAGAAGCCGCCAAAAATCACCGAGTGAATCGCACCGATGCGCGCGCAGGCCAGCATGGCTACCGCCGCTTCAGGCACCATTGGCATATAGATAGCCACCACGTCGCCTTTTTTAATGCCCCTTTCCAGCAGAACGTTGGCAAAGCGGCACACGTCGCGGTGCAGTTCTTTATATGTAATGTGTTTGCTTTGAGAGGCGTCGTCGCCCTCCCAGATAATGGCCGTTTCATTACCGCGTTCGGCAAGGTGGCGGTCAAGACAGTTTGCTGCCAGGTTCAGCGTGCCGTCTTCGTACCATTTAATGGAGACGTTGCCGGGCGCAAAGGAGGTGTTCTTCACCTTCTGATAAGGTTTAATCCAGTCAAGAATATGGCCCTGCTCACCCCAGAAGACGTCCGGGCTGGAGACGGATTGCTGATACTTCTCGTGGTACTGCTCCGGGTTTATCAGGCAACGGTCCGCAATGTTTGCGGGAATGTCGTGTTTATGTACTTGGCTCATGGCTTTTTTTCTCCTTGTAAGATGTTAA
The DNA here is from genome assembly GCF_031453695.1 of Enterobacter sp. SORGH_AS_0287. NCBI lineage: Bacteria > Pseudomonadati > Pseudomonadota > Gammaproteobacteria > Enterobacterales > Enterobacteriaceae > Enterobacter > Enterobacter sp. SORGH_AS_0287. The sequence goes on along the minus strand of NZ_JAVIZW010000001.1, from coordinate 3,237,956 downwards.
TAATATGTCGCAAAAACGTTAATAGTAGGGGCTTTACAAGCTTTGTTTATTATTTGGGCTACAGATCACGCATTGTTTGAAGAGTATGAAAAATGAGCGAATGAAACTTTGAAGGAAAATAATTCACCGTGCCGATTATTCACAATTTCGATTAAAAAAGCCTTTTTATAACAAAAAGTTATTGATGGGAATTGTGACAAACTCACGTCATGACCGCTTTTTGCAGCGAAATGTGCCGTTCTTTAAGGCTTGCGCAACATGCCGCGCAAATGATACTCATACGCCGCGTTAAAAAATCCCATAAACCAACGCAACACAATTCATACCCTTTCAGTATGTATCCATATTCATGCAGTTTATGTGAATAGGGCGCTTCATTGAGGAAGTCAGTTTCTATGAAAAACGTTAAAGTCAGCCTGGCCTGGCAAATCTTGCTAGCCCTTGTGCTGGGTATCCTGCTGGGTAGCTACCTGCATTATCACAGCGACAGCCGCGAGTGGCTGATTGCGAACCTGCTCTCCCCGGCAGGAGATATCTTTATTCATCTGATCAAGATGATTGTCGTACCGATTGTTATCTCAACGCTGGTCGTCGGCATTGCCGGTGTGGGGGATGCAAAACAGTTAGGCCGTATCGGCGCGAAGACAATTCTTTATTTCGAAGTGATCACGACGATTGCCATCATTCTGGGCATCACACTGGCGAACGTGTTCCAGCCAGGGTCCGGGATCGATATGTCGCAGCTGGCGACGGTGGATATTTCGAAATATCAAAGCACTACCGCGGAAGTACAGAGCCACGCGCATGGCCTGATGGGAACCATCCTTTCGCTGGTGCCGACCAACATCGTGGCTTCCATGGCGAAGGGCGAGATGCTGCCGATCATCTTCTTCTCGGTGTTGTTTGGTCTGGGCCTCTCCTCCCTGCCTGCCACGCACCGTGAACCGCTGGTTACCGTGTTCCGCTCAATTTCTGAAACCATGTTCAAAGTGACTCACATGGTGATGCGCTACGCGCCGGTTGGGGTGTTTGCGCTTATCGCGGTAACCGTGGCGAACTTCGGTTTCGCCTCCCTGTGGCCGCTGGCGAAGCTGGTGATTCTGGTTCACTTCGCCATCCTGTTCTTCGCGCTGGTGGTGCTGGGAATTGTGGCGCGCCTGTGTGGGCTGAGCATCTGGATCCTGATCCGTATTCTCAAAGATGAGTTGATTCTCGCGTACTCCACGGCAAGCTCTGAAAGCGTACTGCCGCGTATTATCGAGAAGATGGAGGCCTACGGCGCGCCGGCGTCGATTACCAGCTTTGTGGTGCCAACCGGCTACTCCTTTAACCTGGACGGCTCAACGCTGTACCAGAGTATTGCGGCTATCTTTATTGCTCAGCTGTACGGCATTGACCTGTCTCTGTGGCAGGAGATCGTGCTGGTGCTGACCCTGATGGTGACCTCAAAAGGCATCGCAGGCGTACCTGGCGTCTCCTTTGTCGTCCTGCTGGCCACCCTGGGCAGCGTAGGGATCCCGCTGGAAGGTCTGGCGTTTATCGCCGGTGTCGACCGTATCCTCGACATGGCGCGTACGGCGCTGAACGTGGTGGGTAACGCCCTGGCGGTGCTGGTTATCGCTAAGTGGGAGCACAAATTCGACCGTAAAAAAGCGCTGGCGTATGAACGCGAAGTGCTGGGTCGTTTTGATAAGACCGCAGACCAGTAAAATAAAAAGGCCGGGGTTAACCCGGCCTTTTCGCATTCCCTCTCTGTCCAAAAGAGAGGGCCGTGTAAGAGGCTTTACTCCCCACTCAACGCGTCAAATTCTTCACATCCCGTATCAAACCCTTCGGTACAGCTCAGGTTCAGCCAGTAGAGCGCTTTCTGCTTATTCGGCGTTATAAAGCCTTTCTCGCCCTGATGGAACAGCATTCCGGCCCAGTACTCCGCGTAACCCGTACGCGAAAGGGAGGAGCTGCGTTTGAACCACGACGCGGCTTTGACGTCGTCCTGCACCACCTCAACGCCGTTGGCATAAATCATCCCCAGCAGCATTTGCGCATCCACCGCGGAATCGTTGTCGATATCTTCGGTTGCCGTTTGCAGCAGTGCGATGGCCTGTGGGTAGTCAGTTTTCCCTGCCTGGGTGTTGACCAGCACGCGTGCCAGCATAATTGCGCCGCGTTTACTGCCGGCGATAGTGGCCTGCTGCGCCAGCGCTTTGGCCTGCGCGTAATCGCCCTGTGTAAACTGGATTTGCGATAACAACGCCATGGCGTCGACATCGCCCCCTTTTGCTGCTTTCTCTGCCCACTGCGCGGCCTGCTTGCTGTCGCCGGAACTGAAGTAGGTATCGGCAAGGTAATACTGGGCGCGGGCGTCACCCGCTTCCGCCTGTTGCTTGTACTGGCTGCCAATCTCATCCGCGTGGACGAGTGACGTAAAAAATAACAACATCAGAAAAATTGATTTCATGGATTCTTATCATCTGGGTACACGCCGCGCAGTATAATCGTCGTCGCAGAAGAAAAAAACGGGCGCGGTAAAGGTGAATGAACATTTCCCGGTGTCCGCCGCGTTTCGTCTCACAATAATGCTTGTGAAAGAGGGCATTAGATGCTCGCGGGGGAGATTCTCTCACTGAATTAAAATACAAAGCCGGGTATTTATTTCGGTGCTAATGACATTATTGCTGCGGGGCAGCGTGCACAATATATATTGATAATATAAATAGCTTATTAAGAAATAAAAAAGGGGTGAATAAGTCACCCCCTTTTATTCATCGATTAATTAACGGCATTAACCCAACGCGCTTTCACGCAGTCTGGCTTTCAGCTTGCTATATTCGTCAATCACATACTGTTCCGCGGCGTGCTGGTCAGCAATCGGCTCCACGCGTACGGCGCAGTACTTATACTCCGGCGTTTTGGTTATCGGGCTTAAGTTCTCCGTCACCAGTTCGTTGCAGGCACCAATCCACCACTGGTAGGTCATATAGACCGCCCCTTTGTTAGGTCGGTCGCTGACCTGCGCACGGGTAATGATGCGTCCTTTACGCGAGTGCACCCAGATCAGGGCTTCATCTTCAATGCCCAGACGCTCTGCGTCAGCGGTGTTGATCTGCGCATAGCCCGGTTCATCCGCCAGTGCCGCCAGCGCAGCGCAGTTACCGGTCATCGAACGACAGGAGTAGTGGCCCACTTCACGCACGGTAGAGAGCACCATCGGATACTCATCGGTGAGTTTATCGATTGGCGCGACCCAGTCGCAGGTGAAGAACTGCGCCAGTCCGTTCGTGGTGTCGAACTTCTCTTTAAAGAGATACGACGTGCCCTGATCGGCCTCTGACTCATCGCGGCACGGCCACTGGATATACCCCAGTTCACCCATTTTCTCATAGGTGGCACCGGTGAAGTCCGGACACAGTTTGCGCAACTCGTCCCAGATTTCCTGAGTGTTGTTGTAGTGCATCGGATAACCCATGCGGGTGGCGATTTCGCTGATGATCTGCCAGTCGGTTTTCAGATCCCACTTCGGCTCCACCGCTTTGAAGAAGCGCTGGAAGCCGCGGTCTGCCGCCGTATAAACACCTTCATGCTCGCCCCATGACGTTGACGGTAAAATCACATCCGCCGCCGCCGCGGTTTTGGTCATAAAGATATCCTGGACAATCACCAGTTCGAGATCCTCAAAGCCTTTACGCACCGCTGACAGCTCGGCGTCGGTTTGCAGCGGATCTTCACCCATAATGTAGGCGGCACGCACTTCACCGTGCGCCGCACGGTGCGGCAGCTCGCTGATGCGATACCCGGTATGTTCCGGCAGGCTCTCCACGCCCCAGGCCTTCGCGAATTTCTCCCGATTTTCCGGGAATTTAACGTACTGATAGCCCGGATAGGTATCCGGCAGTGCGCCCATGTCACACGCACCCTGCACGTTATTCTGACCACGTACCGGGTTCACGCCCACATGCGGTTTGCCCAGATTTCCGGTCAGCATCGCGAGGCTTGTCAGGGAGCGTACGGTTTCCACGCCCTGATAGAACTGGGTGACGCCCATGCCCCACAAAATGGCCGCGGTTTTCGCACCGGCGTACATCCGCGCTGCCTGGCGGATCTCTTGCGCGCTTACGCCGGTTATCGCTTCGACGGACTCCGGCGTGTAGCCTTCGACAATTTTCCGATACTCGTCAAACCCTTCCGTACGGGTCGCGACGAACGCCTGGTCGTAGAGATTCTCCTCAATAATGACGTGGCCCATCGCATTCAACAGCGCGATATTCGAGCCGTTTTTCAGTGCAATGTGCATATCCGCAATACGTGCCGTTTCAATTTTGCGCGGATCGCAGACGATGATTTTCGCCCCATTCTGTTTGGCGCGAATCACGTGGTTCGCGACGATAGGGTGAGAATCCGCCGGGTTATAGCCAAAAATAAACACGAGATCGGTGTTATCTATCTCGTTGATCGCATTACTCATAGCGCCGTTACCGACCGACTGGTGCAGACCTGCAACCGATGGGCCGTGTCAGACGCGAGCGCAGCAGTCGACGTTATTGGTACCAATAACGGCGCGCGCGAATTTTTGCATTACATAGTTGGTTTCATTACCGGTACCGCGTGAAGAGCCGGTAGTCTGGATCGCATCCGGGCCATACTTGGCTTTGATGGCGCTCAGGCGCGTGGCGACATAATCCAGCGCCTCGCTCCAGGAAACGGCTTCCAGCTTGCCACCGCGCTCGCGGCGGATCATAGGGGTTTTCAGGCGTGGGGTAAGGATTTGGGTATCGTTAATAAAATCCCAGCCGTAGTAGCCTTTCAGGCACAGCTTGCCCTGGTTGGTTTTCCCCTGGGCGGCCTCCGCCCGGACGATTTTGCCGTTATCGACCACCAGGTTGATCTTGCAACCCGAGGCACAATAAGGGCAAACCGTGACGACTTTTTTCATCAGTCTGCTCCAGTTAATCAATGCTTACGCCCCACTATGCAGCTTCTATGCCATGTTTTTATTGTGGGTATCCGCAGACTTTACGGCCAACAGAGGGGCAAAACCCTGACGAAAAACAGCGAATCGTCAAAATTGACGTGTCGAATGGGCAGTGGATGTGACATGGGTTGTAATTCCGTCATGTAAAAGTCAAATTGGCTGGAGCCGACGGCAGAATAGTTCAGACTTAACATAATCCCCTGATGGAAGCATGCGATGAAACCGGCGATTCTGGTGGTTGATGACGATACCGCAGTCTGCGAGCTGCTGCAGGATGTGCTGAGTGAGCACGTCTTTAGCGTGCTTGTCTGCCATAACGGCCAGGACGCGCTGAGTCTGGTTCAGCATGAGCCACACATCGCCCTTGTCCTGCTGGATATGATGCTGCCGGATATCAACGGCCTGCAGGTATTACTGCACCTGCAAAAGCAACGTCCGGAGCTGCCGGTGGTGATGCTGACCGGGCTGGGCAGTGAGTCAGACGTGGTGGTGGGGCTGGAGATGGGGGCCGACGATTATATTGGCAAACCGTTTAACCCGCGCGTGGTGGTTGCCCGGGTTAAAGCCGTGCTTCGCCGTACCGGGGCGCTGGCCGCAGACACCCCGGTGCCACGCGTGGCGGGCGTGACGTTCAATGGCTGGACGCTGGATACCTCCCGCTGTGAACTCAGCGATCCGCAGCGTAACCCCGTACCGTTGACCCAGGGAGAATATGGTCTGCTGCTGGCGCTCACCCAGAACGCCCGGCGGGTGCTCAGCCGGGAACAACTGCTCGAGCTGACGCACAGCGAAAGTGCCGAGGTGTTCGACCGCACAATCGATGTGTTGATCATGCGCCTGCGCCGTAAAATAGAAGCCAACCCGCATCAGCCCGCACTCATTAAAACCGTCCGGGGGCTGGGCTACGTCTTTGCTGCCGATGTGTCTCACAGCGAGAAAGCGGCTTAAATATTCTCTTTGATAAACTGCTGCAACTCGGCCAGCGTTTTTGCCCCATCAATGGCGTTCGCAGCCAGCAGGCTTGCCCGCGCGCAGGCATGGGCCAGATAAATACTCTCGACCAGCGGCAACGCTTCATGGCAGCCGTATAAGAAGCCTGCGCAGAAGGCATCACCCGCTCCGACGCTGCCGATAATCTCTTCCCGCTCCAGCAACCAGGAGGGGATCCAGCGTCCTTCATCGTCCGGTGTTAACCCCCACGCCCCTTCCGGACAGTGGATCACCACCCGCTGACGCACGCCAGCCGTCAGAAGCTGTGAGGCGGCTTCCGCGATATGGGCAATGTGCGGGGCATCGTTCTCGTCGCGCATTTCCAGCCCGCTAAACTCGGCGGCTTCCAGTTCGTTGATGACCAGATAATCAAGATGGCGCAGGGCAGGGAGGACCAGCGGCTGATAGCGCGGGTCACCCTTTCGCGAGACCAGATCGAGCGAGGTTTCATACCCCTGATCGCGCATCTGGGCCAGCAGCCGTGCGCTGCGGGTGCCGTACTCGTCATCGGGCATATCCAGGCTGTCGAGCAGTAACAGGTAGCCGAGATGGAAAATCTTCATCGCGCCGTCGAGGCGGTCGAAGGCGGGCAGATCCAGAAGACGGTTGGCGCCCGGGGAGTGGAAAAAAGTGCGCTGCCCGCTGGGGTCGGTCATAACCTGCGACATAGAGGTTGGCGCAAAAGTCGTGCGCTGCACCCGCTGGCGGTTGACGTGATACTGATCGAGCATCGCCAGGATGTAATCGCCGTCGCTATCTTCGCCAATCAGGCCGACGGCCTGCAGCGGCAGGCCAACGTGCATTTTGGCCAGCGTCAGCAGGACGTTCAGCGGCGCACCGCCGGTTGAACGTTCGCTGTGGGTAATCTCCGCCAGCCAGCCGCGTTCCGGCCATTGCACAATCTGGTGGAGGTGATCCACCAGCATATTGCCGGCGGCGATAATCCCTTTACGTTCCATTATGCCTGCCCCGCGCTGCCAAAGATGCGCATTTGCGCGGCGACCGTATCGGTAATCGCCTCCTCTATGCCCAGCAACAGTTCTGCAAATTCATCGTACAGAGGCAGACGTTTTGCCATCCGTTGCTCAACGGCAGAGAGCGCGGCCTGTGACATGCCGGTATAAAAGTTGATTTTATGGATCCCCAGCTCGATGGCGCGACGAAAATCGGCATCGCTGATGCCGGAGCCGCCGTGTAAGACCAACGGCAGGCCGGTCTGCTGGCGAATGGCGTCCAGACGAGGGAAATCGAGTTTTGGCTCGCCTTTGTATTTACCGTGCGCGTTGCCAATGGCGACCGCCAGCGCATCAATGCCGGTGGCATCGACAAACTCGCGTGCCCGCAGCGGGTCCGTAAACAATGCTTCATCCGCATGGCCATACAACGCGCCACCTTCGTCACCGCCTACCGCACCCAGCTCCGCTTCTACCGATACGCCAACCGCGTGGCACATCTTCACCACCTCCCGCGTCTGACGAATGTTTTCTTCATAGCTCAGGGTGGAGCCATCAAACATCACGGAGCTGAAGCCTACGCGCAGCGCACGTACCACCGCCTCGAAATGCAGGCCGTGATCGAGGTTGAGCACCACCGGAATATCATGACGGGCGGCTTCAAACCTGACCGCTTCGACCAGCGACTCCAGGGAGACATACTTAAAGTGGACTTCCGCAATATTAATGATAAACGGCGAGCGTTCCTGTTTCGCGGCAGCAAACAGCGCGCGCAAAAAATGGGAGTCGAGAACGTTAAACGCGCCGAGCGCGTAGCGGTGTTTCCTGGCGTGCTCAAGACCGTCGGCAAGAGAAATCAATGGCATTATTTACTCCTTATTTCCGAAACAGGTTGTACTCGTTGCACAACACCAGCACCGCCGGTTCGTCTTCTTCGATATTGTTATAGCGGGCAATGGGCTGTAAAAAATGGTTATCGTGTTCATCGTCATTCACCGATGACACTTCCCCCACCAGTACGTCGCCAAAACCGCGTTCGCCCCAGAAACTGTGGTACAGGCCGGGGGGGAGGCAGATGCTGTCCCCGGGTTGCAGGCGTAACTGACTGCCGGGCGCGTGGGTCTGCAGACAGCCGTCGAGGGTAACGGTCACGTCGGTATTTTCAGGTTCTTGATGTGCATCGGCATTCCATAACTCGACGATCAGGTTTCCGCCGCCACGGTTGATGATGTCTTCCCGTTTACGCCAGTGAAAATGCATGGGCGTCACCTGACCATCCCGGACGTGCATGATTTTTTCGGCATAGCACTTTTCATAGGGCACGCCGTTCGGTGAGCCATTGCGCAGGGTAAAGAGCGTTAGCCCCTGTGCGGCAAAATGGTCGCTGCCGAATGCCGTTACGTCCCAGCCAAGCCTGAGATCAAACACTTCCTGCCAGGTGGCCGGGTCAAGCTGCTGCCATTTCGTCGGCGGAAAACTGGCAAAGGGAGGGAGATGCACATCGTGCATGGAGAAGAACTGCCGCGTGTGGCCAAGGATTTCATTGATTTCGGAGCGTTTCATGGGGCCCCCTGGACGCTATGTCAGGCCTCACCCCAACTCTCCCGCGAAGAGAAGATCAGGGTGAGGGCATCAAACCGCACTACATCACTTCACTGTCCACCCCTTATAGGATCCGACGTTCTTTTTATCGATCATCGTCACCGGGATCAGCACAGGCTCTTTAGGCGCAGGTTTGCCCTGCAGAATGTCATAGCCGATCTCAACCGCTTTTGCCGCCATTACCTGCGGATCCTGAGCCGGCGTCGCGACAAACAGGGAGTTTTCACGCTTAAGCGCTTCTTCGCCGTCCGGACTACCGTCTACGCCAACGATAAAGAATTCATTGCGTTGGGCCTGTTTTGCCGCCAGATCGGCACCGATCGCCGTCGGATCGTTAATCGCGAACACGCCGTCGATCTTCGGATTGGCCGCCAGCAGTGAGGTCATCACTTCCAGACCGCCTTCACGGCTACCTTTGGCGTTCTGGTTATCAGAGAGCACCTTAATATCCGGATGTTTTTTGAACTCGGTCTGGCAGCCTTCGACGCGGTTTTGCACCGCGGACACTGGCGGCCCGTTGATGATGACCACGTTGCCTTTGCCTTTCAGGCGGTCAGTAATGTATTTACAGGCCATTTCCCCCGCCTGGGTGTTATCGGAGGTGATGGTGGCATTCGCCCCTTCCGCCGCGACGTCAACCGCGACAACCACGATCCCGGCCTCTTTCGCGCGTTTAACCGCCGGGCCGATCCCTTTGGAATCCGCGGCGTTAAGGATGATCATGTCCACTTTGGCCGCAATAAAGTTGTCGATCTGCGCCACCTGCTGGCCGAGATCGTAACCGCTGGAGACCAGCGTCACTTTGACGTTATCCCCCGCCAGTTTGCGCGCTTCCAGCTCGGCACCTTTGGTGATCTGCACGAAGAATGGGTTGGCCAGGTCGCCCACCGTCACGCCGATGGACTTCAGATCTTTCGCCTGCGCAAACGGCGTTGCGGCAAGCAGCGCGCCAGCACAGAGCGCGGTCACTAACGGTTTCAAACGCATCTTCTCTTCCTCGCTTGTAGGGTATTGTTGTTATGCACTTTGATGGTGTCGGGTACGGTATTTGTCGATCAGCACCGCTATGATGATCACCGCCCCTTTGATCACCAGTTGCCAGAAGTAGGAGACGCCCATCAGCGTCATGCCGTTGTTAAGCGTGGCGATGATCAGCGCCCCCACCAGCGTGCCGGTGATCGTGCCGATCCCGCCAACAAAGCTGGTACCGCCGAGGATCACCGCCGCAATCGCATCCAGCTCGTAGCCCATGCCCAGGTTGCCGTTGGCGCTGTAGAGACGCGAGGCACTCATCACGCCGCCCAGGCCCGAGAGCAGCCCGCTCATGCCGTACACAAACAACAGCACCAGCCAGACCTTAATGCCTGTCAGACGCGCCGCCTGCATGTTGCCGCCAACCGCATAAATGTGAACGCCAAGCGTGGTGCGGCGCAGAATAAACCAGCACAGCACAATGACCGCCAGCGCGATCACCACCAGCCACGGAATGGGGCCGAGGTAGTTATTGCCGATCCACTCAAAGTTAATGTTGGAGTTAATGACGGTCGTACCGTCCGCCAGCAGGTAAGCCGCACCGCGCAGTGCCGTATAGGTACCGAGCGTCACGATAAACGGCGGCAGCCCGGCAAAAGCCACCAGCGCGCCGTTGAACAAACCCAGCACCAGGCCGAGCATGAGCGCTGCCGGAATAGAAAGCATGGCGAACTCAGGTATTAACGACACCACCATCGCCGCCACGGCCGTGGTGCCCAGAATGGAGCCGACGGAGAGGTCGATCCCGCCGGTCAGAATGATGAAGGTCATCCCTGCGGCCAGTACGATGTTGATCGACGCCTGGCGGGTGATATTGAGCAGATTACTTTCGGTAAAGAAGTTAGGCGCGATAAAACCAAATACCGCCACAATCAGGATCAAGATGGGCAAAATGCCGACCGTCTGCATCAGATCGCTCATCAGCATTTTTTTGGCAGAGGCGGACTTCGCCACCTGCTGCGGATGGGTTGAATTTGTCATAGTTGCACCGCCTGATGATGAGAGTCGTTCACGCCGGTCGCCAGCGTCATGATGTTTTCCTGAGAAATTTCTGCTCCGTGAAGTTCACCTGCAATGCTGCCTTCACGCATGACATAGACGCGGTCGCTCATGCCGACGATTTCCGGCAGCTCGCTGGAGATCATCAGGATCGCCACGCCCTTGCGCGCCATCTGGTTCATGATGCGGTAGATTTCACTTTTCGCCCCGACGTCGACGCCGCGCGTCGGTTCGTCCAGAATCAGAATGCGTGGGCCGATGGCCACCCAGCGGGAGATAAGCAGCTTTTGCTGATTGCCCCCGGACAGGCCACCCGCGCGGACCTGTGAATGCGGCACGCGGATGTTAAGCAGGGCGATTGCATCGTCAGAAATGGTCTGCGCTTTTTTGCGGTTCAGCATGCCGAAGGTGGCGTCGCGCTCCAGCGTCGCCATGGTGATGTTCTCCTGGGCGGCCAGCTCGAGGAACAGCCCTTGTTCTTTGCGGTTTTCGGTGAGAAAACCGATCCCGTTGTCGATGGCGGCACGCGGGGAGTGGATTACCACCGGTTCGCCGTCGACCTCAATCATGCCGCCCGTGGCTTTGCGCGCGCCGAAGATCAGCTGCGCCAGTTCGGAACGTCCGGCGCCCACCAGACCTGCCAGCCCGACAATTTCTCCGGAACGCACCTGCAGACTGCAGGGGAGCACTTTCTTGCCGTCGGTAAGGTGATGCACGTTAAGACGCGGGCTGCCGAGCGGGATATCGCGCTCTTTGTTAAACAGATCGCTTAGCGGACGGCCGACCATCATTTTCACCAGTTCAGAGGCGTTCAGTTTGTCGCGCGTCAGGCTACCGACGTACTGCCCGTCACGCAGAACGCTGACGCGATCGGAGAGTTCATACACTTCCGCCATGCGGTGGCTGATATAGATAATCGCCATTCCTTCCTCTCGCAGGCGCAGTATCAGCTCGAACAGGCGATGGGTTTCACGTGAGGAGAGGGCGGCGGTGGGTTCATCCATCACCAGAATGCGGCTGTTGCGGTGCAGCGCGCGGGCAATTTCAACCTGCTGCTGCTCGGCGATGGTCAGCCTCATTACCAGGTCGGTCGCCTTGAAGTGCGCGCCCAGACGGTCAATCACCGCCTGCGCCTGTGCGGCCATCTCTTTGCGCTGTACCAGCCCGGCGCGCGACAGCTCGCTGCCCAGGAAAATGTTTTCAGCGACGGTCAGATTGGGGGCAAGCTGCATCTCCTGATAAATGAGGGTGATACCCGCGGCCAGCGCATCCTTTGGCCCTTTGATGTGAAACGGCTGTCCGTCAATCAGGATCTCGCCGCTGGTGGCGGTATAGGCCCCCGCGAGGATCTTCATCAGGGTACTCTTTCCTGCGCCGTTTTCCCCCATCAGCGCGTGGATCTCACCGGGGTATATCGTCAAATCCACACCCTTGAGCGCGTGGAAATGGCCAAACGTTTTGGCAATGTTGCGCATCTCCAGTACCGGGGTTCTGCTCATGGCGGATCTCCTTGAATGTCGATATCCGCACTTCATCACAGGTTGGTAAATGCAAAATGTCAGAAGCCGTTCATATTTGTCATAGTTATGAATAGTTAACTTACATCACAATTCCCCGCTTTTTCCCTCTCAGCAGGAGAGGGCCAGGGTGAGGGCATCACATTGCACCGGAGCTTACCGTATGCCATCACACCGTCCGCCCTTCTTTGCCAGCGCCCGTGGTCGCCTGCTGATTTTTAATCTGCTGGTGGTGGCGGTGACGCTGATGGTCAGCGGCGTGGCGGTGCTCGGCTTTCGTCATGCCAGCCAGATCCAGGAACAGGTGCAGCAGCAGACGCTGGATGACATGACCGGCAGCATGAACCTCGCCCGCGATACCGCCAATGTGGCAACGGCGGCGGTACGGCTATCGCAAGTTGTAGGCGCGCTGGAATATAAGGGCGAAGCCGAGCGCCTGAAGCAGACGCAGATGGCACTGCGTCACTCGCTGGAACAGCTTGCCGATGCGCCACTGGCGCAACAGGAGCCCGCGCTGGTGGCGCGAATTATTCAGAGAAGTAATGAGTTACAGCAGAGCGTGACGGGCATGCTGGAGCGCGGGCAGCGGCGTCATCTGGAGCGTAATGCGCTTCTCAGCGCGCTCTATCAAAGCCAGAGCTATTTGCGCCATCTGCAGGACATCAACCGCCGTTACGCCAGCAACGTTCCGGATGCGCAACAGCTTATGGAAATGGACAGGCTAATCATCGCCGCTATTGAAACGCCCTCGCCGCGCGCCACGGTTCAGCAGCTGGATACCGTGACAGCAACGCTGCCCCGGAGCGTGACGCAGCCCGTGGTGAACGCTATCCTGCCCGATTTTAATGCCGAGCTTCACAAGCTTGTTCCGCTCTCGACCCAGCTGGAGGAGAGCGATCTGGCGATCAGCTGGTATATGTTCCACATCAAGGCGCTGGTGGCGATATTAAACAGCGACATCAATCAGTACGTTGAACAGGTGGCGCAGGCCTCCCGGCTGCGCACTGCCCAGAGTCACCAGGAGCTGCGCTCCATCAGCGTATTTATCAGCGTGTTCGCCGTGCTGGCGCTGATCATCACCGGGTGCGCCTGTTGGTATATCTACCGTAATCTGGCCTCCAACCTGACGGCCATCTCCCGGGCGATGTCGCGCCTTGCTCACGGCGAGCAGGATGTTTCTGTCCCCGGGCTGCAGCGCCGTGATGAGCTGGGTGAGCTGGCGCGAGCGTTTAACGTTTTTGCCCGCAACACCGCCTCGCTTGTCCACACCACCCGCCTGCTGAAAGAAAAAACCACGCAGATGGAGATCGACCGCATCGAGCGTCAGGGGCTGGAAGAGGCGTTGGTGCACAGCCAGAAGATGAAGGCCGTCGGGCAGCTGACGGGCGGTCTGGCGCATGACTTTAACAACCTGCTGGCGGTGATCATTGGCAGTCTGGAACTCACCGATCCTGACTCACATGACGCCCCGCGTATCACCCGGGCACTCAAGGCCGCCGAACGTGGTGCGGTGCTGACCCAGCGCCTGCTGGCGTTTTCCCGCAAGCAATCCCTGACCCCGCACGCGGTAGAGATGAAACCGCTGCTCGAGAACCTGCGGGAGTTGATGTACCACTCGCTGCCGGCCACCCTGACGCTGGAAATTGAAGCGCAATCACCGGCGTGGCCGGCGTGGATAGACGTCAGCCAGCTGGAAAACGCCATTATTAACCTGGTGATGAACGCCCGCGATGCGATGGAGGGACAGACGGGGGTTATTAAGATCCGCACGTGGAATCAGCGCGTGACCCGCAGTGACGGACGCAGGCAGGATATGGTGGCGCTGGAGGTTATTGACCGGGGAAGTGGAATGTCGCAGGAGGTCAAATCCCGGGTCTTCGAACCGTTCTTTACGACCAAGCAAACCGGAAGCGGTAGCGGATTAGGCCTGTCGATGGTCTACGGTTTTGTACGCCAGTCCGGTGGGCGCGTGGAGATTGAAAGCGCGCCAGGGCAGGGGACCACCGTGCGGCTGCATCTGCCACGCTCGACGCTGCCTGTTCGTTCTGCTGATGAGACCCAGGCCGCCGCGGCTGCCATTGAAAATGAACGCCTGGTACTGGTGCTGGAAGATGAAGCCGATGTCCGCCAGACCCTGTGCGAGCAACTGCATCAGCTGGGCTATCTGACGCTTGAAGCGGACAACGGCGAACAGGCCCTGAAGATGCTGGACGCGTCACCGGATATTGGCATGTTTATTAGCGATTTAATGCTGCCCGGCAACCTCAGCGGTGCCGAGGTGATCAACCATGTGCGCAGCCATTATCCGCAGCTTCCGGTGTTGCTGATCAGCGGCCAGGATCTGCGTCCGACGCATAACCCGCAACTGCCGGACGTGGCATTACTGCGTAAGCCTTTTACCCGTGTACAGCTGGCGCAGGCGTTGCGCAAGGTGATGACAGGAACTGGCTGAGAGCCAGGGTCGCCGCCCCCTGAGCACCGTTAAAGGATGACGATGATGCTGTAATGAAACGGACTGCCTCATACGGCAGCGGACGGCGCAGATGCTGTTTAATTCTGGCAATCAGCGCGTCGCGTGGAAAATCGACCATATCCATCACGCCGCCGCCGAGGATCACCGCATCCGGGTCGAAGAGATTTACGCTGGTGGCAATGGCTCGGGCTGCATGATTTAAGAGCTGTATGACAAAGGGGTCATGACACGCTGAGGTAAAAATCTCGCCAATCGCGTAATCACGGGGCTGTTGTTCATACCACTGTTTCAGGGCAATACCGGAACAGACGGTTTCCAGACATCCTGTGTTACCACAACCGCAATGGCGTGACATATCGCCCTGCGGAATATGTCCAAGCTCGCCCGCGACCCCGTGTGCACCTGTCCAGGGCGCGCCGTTCAGCCAGATGGCGAACCCCATGCCGGTACCGAGATAGGCTGCCAGAACCTGCTGATGCTGCAAGTTGTGCTGCATAACATCAAAAGAGAGCTGGAGGTTAACGTCACGGTAGAATTCGACCGGGCATCCCAGCGCGTCCGCCAGTTTGCCCGCCAGGTCCCGTCGGTCTGTTGCCTGTAATGGCAGGTTTGGTGTCGAGATAATGGTGCGTTTGTCTTTGCCGACCAGTGCAGGAAAACCCATCACCAGACCCCGACAGCGAACCTGATAGTGGCGAAGCCTTGCAACGATCATTTCTGCGACGCCGCACATGACGCCTGAACGGATAATGTCTGCTGTACGGTGTTTTTCACAGTGCAGCACGGCCCCGTCGGCTGTAAGCAGGCAAAAACGGATATGGGTAGCGCCCATATCCACTCCGGCGACGACATCAGGCTGTTTTTGCATGAGGAAGGGCCTCGTTCTTTGCCGACAGAATCTGTCCGGCCATCAGTTGCCATGCGTCGTCGATATTCTCTGCGTGGTTGAACAGTCCTGACGTCCCGACGATAAAGACATCAGCCCCGGCGGCCATCAGTTTTTTGTAGGTGGACTGATTGCAGGAGCCATCGATCTCAATCTCATAGCGCAGCCCTTCACGTTCGCGCCAGGCTTTCAGCTCGGCAATTTTTTCGAGCATTTCCGGAATGAAAGGCTGCCCGGCAAAGCCAGGATCGACGGTCATGACCGTAATTTTGTCCGCCTTGTGAATGTAATATTTCATCGCTTCAACGGGCGTTTCAGGGTTGAGGATCAGACCGACTCTCATGCCATGACGGCGAATTTCGTCAATCAGACGGAAGGCCTGACCGTTAATCGTTTCCGGATGCAGGGTGATGAAATCCGCTCCGGCCTGTGCCAGTTGACTAATGTAGTCCTGGGGGCGCGTCACCATCAGATGGCAGTCCAGCGGTTTGGTGGCGAGCTTCTTCACCTGGCTGACAAAGAACGGTGACAGCGTCAAATTGGGCACAAAGTGACCGTCCATGATATCGATATGGAAGTAGTCCGCGTGCTGGTCTATGAATTCGATCTGCTCTTTGAATTTCAGCAGGTCCATACACATCAGGGAGGGGGAAATTTTCATCGTCAATTCCTTACTTACTGATCAATCTATCGAGGGCGACAGCGGCGATAATCAACCCGCCCATCACCACCAACTGGTAGTAGGTTTGTACTTGTAAAATATTGAGTCCGTTATTGATGGTGCCGATGATGAGCCCCCCAATCACGACAGAGAAGATGCGCCCTTTACCGCCAAAGAAGCTGGTTCCGCCGATAATGGCGCTGGCAATGGCGTAGGTTTCAAAGCCCATACCAGCCAGCGGCTCTGCTGCCCCCAGTCGTGCCGTTGACACCACGCCTGCCAGCCCTGCACACACACCGGAGATAATGAAAACCACCAGGATATGAAACTTCACGTCAATACCGGAGTAAAACGCCGAGTTCTTGTTACCGCCCAGCGCGTAGATGTTGCGTCCCAGCCGCATACGGGTGGTGAGGAACCAGAGAATCACCGCCACTACCAGCGAGAAGATCACCGGCACGGGAATACCTAAGAGATTGGCGGCAAAAAAGTTTACAAAGTCGAACGAGAAGCCGTATACCGAGTTGGCATCCGAAATCACCAGCGTAATGCCGCGAAAAATGGCGTTAGTGCCCAGGGTGATAATGAACGGATGCAGCCCGGTCCAGTTGACCAGACAGCCGTTGATCGCGCCTAACGCACCGCCAACCAGCACGCCGCCAATGAGCGCTGCCAGGAACGGGTCGACGCCGGCCAGCATGAGCTTGGCGGTCACCATCCCGGACAGCGCCAGAATCGCCCCGACGGACAGATCGATACCTGCCACCAGAATGGCAAAGAACTCGCCCATCCCGATCAGCACCGTCACCGAACTCTGGACAAAAATTTGAGTGATGTTGTTGGTGGTCAGGAAGTATTCCGACGACAGCGTGCCAAAGATGGCAACGATGATCGCGAGGATGAAAAAGGTGCCGTACTTGTCCCAGAACAGCGCGAAATTAAACGGTTTTTTTTCGTCCATATCGCGTTTCACTCTTGTGGTAATGCCCATGCCATAATCTCCTCTTCGCCCATATCGTCGCGATTGGTCAGGATTTGCGTCAGTCGCCCTTCGCAGAACACGGCGATGCGGTCGCAGACGGCGATAATTTCAGGTAGCTCGGATGACACCATCAGGATGACCTTGCCCTCGTCAGCCAACTGGCGCATCACTTTGTAGATTTCGGCCTTTGCGCCGACGTCGATGCCGCGGGTAGGTTCATCAAAAATGATGACGTCCGGGTTGCAGCACAGCCATTTGGAAATCAGCACCTTCTGCTGGTTTCCGCCGGAGAGCTCAGTGATGTTTTGCTCCACGCTATGGCACTTTAACGCCAGCAGCTGGCGCTGCGTTTCAGCAGTTTTGCGCTCTTCATGTTCGCGAAACAGGCCCATGGCGCCTTTGTAGCCGCCATTTTTCAGGCTTTGGCTGACCGCCATGTTCTGAGCAATAGAGAAGTTGGGGAAGAAGCCGTTTTCCCGACGGCTTTCAGTGATGTAGGCCATCCCTTTTTTCAACGCATCCAACGGCGAGTGTGGGGAGATGGTTTTACCGTTGAGACGGATTTCACCGCTAGCGCGTTTATCCACCCCGAAGAGGCAGTCCATCAGCTCGGTGCGGCCTGAGCCGACGAGTCCTGCAAAGCCAAAGATTTCACCGCGGTTCACGCTGAACGAGATATCACGTACTTTTTTCTTGTCCCGGCTGGTGACGTTTTTCACTTCGAACACGGTATCGCGTTCGAGGTTGCCGGTACTTTCTTTCATCGCGTTAAAGCGGTTTTGCAACTCGCGGCCCACCATCAGGCGCACAATATCGTCGTTTGTGACATCACTCACCATGCCCGTGCAGACGCTGCTTCCATCTTTCATCACGGTAAAGCGGTCGCAAATGCGGCGGATTTCTGCGAGCTTATGCGAGATATACACAATTGCTGTGCCCTCTTTACGTAATTGATTCATGATCAGGAAAAGATAATCCACCTCTTTATTGGTTAAAGACGATGTGGGCTCATCCATAATGATCGCTTTAGCGTTGAGCATTAATGTTTTTGCAATTTCCAGCATTTGCTTGTGGCTGATGGATAAATTCGCCACCTTTTCATCTAAATCGACTTTCAATCCCACGCGTAAAAGCATCATTGCGCCGCGAATGCGCATCTCTTTCCAGTCGATGATATTGACGCCACAGACTTTTTTCGTCAGATGACGGCCAATATATAAATTCTCCAGAACAGTTAATTCATCGATAACGCTAAGTTCCTGGTAAATTATGCCAATGCCCAACTGTGCTGCCAGTTTATGATCGAGCTTGTCGTAATTTACCTCGTTGATAGTAATAGTTCCTTTGGTCGGTTCATGTATTCCCGACAATACTTTCATTAAGGTTGATTTACCGGCGCCATTCTCCCCTAATAACGCATGAATCTCGTGGGGATAAATAGTTAAATCAACCGACGTTAATGCGTGAACCGGACCAAAGGATTTGCCGATCCCCGCCATTGAGATATATGGCGTGACCATGTTTACTCCTTATGTTTTCCCCTCTCATCCTGTGGGAGAGAGTTGGGGCGTGGGCATCTGACCGCACCGGATATCAGTTATTTCGTCACCAGAACCGAATCAACCAGTTTGAATTCAGGCGTTTTTTCTAGTGGGATCACGTTGCCGGTTTTCGCCGCATCCACCATCAACTTCAGGCCCGTGGCACCAATATCCGCTGGGTTCTGCGCGACGGTGGCGGTCATTTGTCCGGCATCGACCATCTTACGTGCTTCAGGAATGCCATCCGTGCCAACGACCAGTACTTTTCCTGTTTTACCGGCGTTTGCCACCGCCTGTGCCACGCCCATTGCCATGGTGTCGTTTGCACAGTAGAAGGCTTTCAAATTCGGGTTGCGTTGTAAAACGTTGGTGGCGACATCCAGGGCTTTAATGCGATCCCAGTCGGCGGGTTGGCTGGCAACGAGCTTGATTTGACTTGCTTTTTTAAAGGTTTCTGTAGCGCCATTGCGGCGTGCCTCTCCCGATGCATTTCCGGCTTTCCCTTCAATAATCGCGACTTCACCGCCCTGCACACCGAGTTTATCAATGATAAAGCCTGCCCCTTTTGCCCCAACGGCTACGTTATCCGTCGTGACAAAACCTTCAACGTTACCGCCGGCTTTTTTCAGGTTATCCATATCGATTTTTTCATCGAGGTTGACCAGAAAAATGCCTTTCTGCCAGGCGCGTGAGACGGGCATCACCAGGTTGACCGAGGAGAGTGGGGCAAAGGCAATGCCTTTGTATTTCTTATTACTCAAGTCTTCAAAAAGCTGCAGTTGAGACTGAAAATCACCCTCTGACGGCGAAGCAAAAATATCAACACTTACCCCCAGGGTTTTTGCTTCATCTTCGATCCCTTTCTTCATATCCACCCAGAATGGATTGTTCAATGTTTTTAATACTACTGCATATTCTGCGGCAGCAAATGCGCTGGTAGATAACATTAAGCCCATAGCGGCGCCGCTGAAATATTTCAGATATTTATTCATAGCAGTGTTCTCAATGTAGGGTATATTTTGTTGATCCCGCTAGTACGGGATCAACCTTTTATCGTTACTTCAGGGCGCCAGGGGAGAAGAAATCCACAATAGCACCGGTTTTTTGCATGTTGAGTGTGGCCTGTTGAATATTCTGTTGTGCAACGGATACAAATAAAGCATCTAATAGTGTGAGTTGTAATATACGCGCGGAGGCGTTGCGCCCTAATAAAGGGGTCTCTGGTGCTGGCGAGCAAATAATATAATCAGCGAGTTTGGCAATGGGCGAATGATAGCTATGGGTAATGCAGATAATCTTCGCACCGTTCTTTTTCGCTAACTCTACTGCGGCTTTCACATCGCTGGTGCGTCCTGAGTGTGTTACCACCAGTACTACGTCTCCCTCTTTCAGCAGCGATGCTGACATCATCATGATATGGGCGTCCTGATAAGACTGGCAGCGCACGCCGATACGTAAAAACTTGTGCTGGATGTCGGCACAAATGGCGTTAGAGCCACCGACGCCGTACAGATCGCGCTGGTTAGCCTGAGCGAAGAAACGTGCTGCGCGATGAATTTCATCCACATTAACAATCGACTGGCCTTCCATAATGGTGCGAAGCGTAATGTTGAACACTTTATTAACCACATCCTGTGGTGCTTCATCAAAGGCGAGTTCAGCGGGGAGCACCTGCTCGGATTGAGAGAAGTAGTCCACAAGCGCTGCGCGCAGAGTACGAAAACCGCTAAACCCGAGCAGCTTGGCTACTTTGACGATCATCGCTTCCGAGACCAGCAGTGTTTCGGCAACATCTTTAATTGCCGGCGCACCGCTCAGGTTACCTGGCTGAAGCAGCCAGTCGACGATACGGCTCTCATTGTCGGTCATCCCTTCCTGTTTCATACGCAGGTAAGGTGCCAGACCGATGCCATTAGGCAGCTCTTTTTCAAATTCTGACTGACTCATCGCTCTCTGTTGTCCTTAAAAATGAAGACGACACTATATCATCACAACCTCCCCGGGAAATATGTTGTCAACTTCACAATATTTATAAATTCATAAAGTTTTATTGCTTGTGAAGTTTTGGGCTGTGTGTTGTTGCTTCATTCGTTGTAAATCAATCATTTAATTTCTTCTGCATTTAATGGCCTAAGACTTACAGGCAAACTTAACCATCAGGTCAGGGTTGAAATGCGATCCTCAGGGGTGTAGAACATGCTTAGAACGCGATGTTTTTGTGGTTTTATTGCACAACTAACCGGTCTTAAATCACAAAATACATCGCGTTCGTAAAGTTTACTCACTGAGAGGCAAATCATGAAAAGGATTGCGTTTGGTTGCGATCACGTTGGCTTCATACTGAAAGAGGACATACTGGCCCATCTGCGTGGGCGTGGCGTAGAGGTGGTGGATAAGGGCACCTGGTCGCCCGAACGCACCGATTACCCGCATTATGCCAGCGCTGTTGCGACGTCCCTGCTCGACGGTGAGGTTGATGGCGGCATCTTAATTTGTGGTACCGGCGTTGGGATCTCTATTACGGCCAACAAATACCCCGGCATTCGTGCAGTGGTATGTAGTGAGCCTTATTCTGCGCAGCTTTCAAGGCAGCATAACAACACCAATATACTGGCATTTGGCTCACGTGTTGTTGGCCTTGAGCTGGCAAAAATGATTGTCGATGCCTGGCTCAATGCAGAATTTGAGGGCGGGAGACATCAGGTGAGAGTGGAAGCGATAGGGGTGATTGAACAGGCGCAGAAATGAGATTCCTCCGCTACCCCAGCCAGCTGTTGTTCATTACCGTAAGGCCAGTCCACCTGCGAGTCTGGTCTTATGAAACGTTACTCTACCGCTCTGTTATTTGGTCTGCTGTCACTTACCAGCCAACTGGCTCACGCCGATGTTATTGATGAAGCCATTGGCAATATTCAGCAGGCGATCAACGATGCCTATAACCCCAGCAGCAGTCGCAGTAGCGATGACGACGACGATCGCTACGATCGCAGCCGCCAGACCGACAGCCGTCAGTATGACGATCGCCGCAGGCAACTGGAGGATCGCCGTCGCCGTCTGGATGAGCGTCAACGCCAGCTGGATGATGACAGACGTCAGTTAGAAGAAGATGAGCGCCGGTTAGAAGACGATTACGATCGCTGATACGCGCGGTTTAGCATCCATACGCCTCGCCCTCTCATTCAGAGAGGGAGTGACCTAATCCAGCAACAACGTCATTCCGTCATATCCCGCCTCGAACCCGTCGGGTAGCGGGTTATCCATCATCCATACGTCGAACTGATGACTGATATGGGTCAGGATCACCTGTGGACAGCCGATGATCTCATTTAAGGCAATAACCGTATTCAGATCGCAATGGTTGCGCGGCGTTTCGTCACGCGGCTCGTGACTGCAGTCGATGATCATCGCCTGCGGCCGGTTATTGAGCAGGAATTTTACCGTTTTATCGGGTAATCCGGCGGTATCGGAGAGCCAGGCCACACGGCTGTGGGCGGACTCCAGCAGGTAGCCAAAGGTGATTTTCGAGTGATTCAGCGGCAGCGGCGTGACCCGCAGGCCCTGCAGTTCAAACACCACAAACGGCTCTACCGTATGGCTGAAATCCAGAATCCCCGGGTGTTTAAACAGGTCGTCACACCCCGACTCGTCTGGCGGACCGTACACCGGAACAGGGGCACCGACGCCCCAGCGCAGGGGGAACAGCCCCTGGACGTGATCCATATGGTAGTGGGTCAGTAAAAACTGCTGAAAGCTGCCTGCCGGCCAGTTGTCCATCAGGTGCGGGATACCGGCGTCCAGCAGCGTTACCGCATCGTTGAATTTGACTACCGCGCTACAGGGGCGACGGCGATGGTTATCCTGCAGACGCGCCCGGCGACACGCCGCGCAGTCGCAGCCAAACACCGGCACCAGCTGAGCGCTACCGGTTCCCGTTAACGTAATCGTCAGACTCATCGTGCACCTCTACAACAGTTTGGTGAAACGAAAATGGCTCTGCGTATACCCTTCACGAGCATAAAAACGGTGAGCGTCCAGGCGCTTCACGCTGGTGGATAGCTCTGTCAGTTCAGCGCCCGCCTGCCGCGCCACGTTCTCCGCCCAGGCCAACAGCTGGCTGCCCACCCTGAGACCGCGCGCCTGCGGCATGACCACCAGCTCCTGGATCTCGCCAATCCATCTGGCGTGGTGCAGGTGAAACTGCATATGCAGGCCAATCATGCCCACCACCTGGCCGTTTAATTCAGCCAGCTGGTAACGCATATTGTGGTCCTGCAGATTGGCAAGATACCCGGCGTGGAACGCCTGATGATCAAACTCACTCTGCTTGAGTTCGCAAATCAGCGCGTAAACAATCTGCGCATCGTCGGCACTGGCGGGGCGAAGCTGGCAGTCAGGCATGCTGTTTCTCCTTCTGACGGATAAGCGTTAAAAAGTTATCGACTGACTGTAGCAAACTTCCGTCGTTATTGAGGATATGACAGTTCGATGGGGTATAGCGCGCCGCACGTTCAAGCCGCTGCTCGATCTCTTTGGCGTTTTCACGACCCCGGCTCTGCAACCGGCTGCGCAGCACATCAGGCGAGACCTGCAGACAGACCGGCAACAGCGCTGCTTCATAGCGAGCGCGCGCTTGTTGAAGGTGTGCGCGTGAGCCGTTGACCAGCACGTCGAACCCGGCGTGCAGCCACAGGTCTGTCTCGATGCCTATCCCGTAGTAATAACCGTTGGCGTGCCAGCTGAGCGCCAGCAGATTTTGCCCGGCGCGCGTGAAAAATTCCGGCTCGCTCAGGGCGATATGGTTCTCACTCCCGGCATTCGCCGCACGGGTGATATAGCGGTGCGCAACCAGAAGCTGGGGATGTTCCCGCTGCCGTAACGCGGACAGCAGGCTGTCCTTACCAGAGCCTGACGGCCCCATTAGCCAGATTAGTCTTCCCATCAGAACACCCGTTTTCCCTGACGCCAGACGTGGTCGATATGGATGTGCTCGCCCTTACGGTGAACCAGCACCAGATCCGCCCGTTTACCTTCAGCTATCTCTCCACGATCGTGAAGATTAAGCGCCGTTGCCGGGTTTTTCGTTACCAGACGAATCGCCTGCGGCAGCGTAAAGCGATTGTTTTCGTCAGCCGCGACCCGGAAGGCGGCGTCCAGCAGGCTGGCGGGGTAGTAGTCGGACGAGAGGATATCCAGCAGACCTAGCGACGCGAGCGCGCTTGCCGCCACGTTGCCGGAGTGTGAGCCGCCGCGCACGATATTCGGCGCCCCCATCAGGACGTTCATGCCGTGGGTGCGGGAGGCTTCTGCTGCCTCAAACGTGGTGGGAAATTCAGCGATTACGCTGCCAAGCTGGTGTGATTCGCGCACATGTTCATGCGTCGCATCATCATGGCTGGCTAAGGCAATGTTGCGATCCCGACACATGGCGGCAATGGAGAGCCGGTTTGGTTGAGACCACTGTGCCGCAAGCTGTCGCTGTTCCTCTTCATAACGCGCCATTTCCTCGTTGGTCAGCGCGTATTTTCCCTGATAATACTCGCGGTATTTCTCTATTCTGGCGAACTGACGCTGCCCCGGCGAGTGGTCCATCAACGAGACCAGTGAGACCGGTTCGCGGTCCACCAGCTTTTCAAACAGCGGCAGAGTGGTGTGATGCGGGAGTTCACACCGCAGGTGCAGACGATGCTCGGCGCGGTTAAGGCCGCGTTTTTGCGTCTCTTCCACGGCGTTGATCATCTTCTCGAGGTTTTCCAGACGGTCGCCGCCGTCGCGCACGTCGCCAATCGCTACGGCGTCCAGCACGGTGGTGATGCCGCTGGCGACCATCAGCGCGTCATGGCTGCTCATTGCGGAATGGGCTGGCCAGTCGACTTTCGGACGCGGGGTAAAGAATTTATCCAGATTATCGGTGTGCAGTTCGATAAGGCCCGGCAGCAGCCAGCCCCCTTCACCGTCCATCGCTTCCGGGGCGCGGCTCTGGGTTTCCGCAAAGGCGCGGATCTCTCCGGCCTGGATCTCAATCGAGCCATCAACGACTTCATTTTCCAGCACCAGCTTTACGTTATTCACGATCATGCGAG
The DNA here is from genome assembly GCF_031453695.1 of Enterobacter sp. SORGH_AS_0287. Taxonomy (NCBI): domain Bacteria; kingdom Pseudomonadati; phylum Pseudomonadota; class Gammaproteobacteria; order Enterobacterales; family Enterobacteriaceae; genus Enterobacter; species Enterobacter sp. SORGH_AS_0287. The sequence continues at coordinate 3,213,271 of NZ_JAVIZW010000001.1, read as the reverse complement.
CGTCCCCATCGGATGCAGCCTGTCTGCGACGCGGGAGCGAACGGTGTCGTCGTGGAAGATCCCCACGATCGCCGCGCCGCGTGCTTTGGCCTGTTCGATCAGTTCAACCACCGCCGCGCTGTTCTTGCTGTCGAGCGAGGCAGTGGGTTCATCAAGCAGTAAAATCGGGTAGTCGACGATAAACCCGCGGGCGATATTCACCCGCTGCTGCTCGCCACCGGAAAAGGTCGATGGGGCAAGGTGCCAGAGGTGTTCCGGCACGTTCAGGCGCGTGAGCAGGCCGGCGGCTTTCGCGGCGCAGGTCTCGCGCGGAACGCCCAGGTCCAGCAACGGCTGCATGACCACGTCCAGGGCGGAGATCCGTGGGATCACCCGCAAAAACTGGCTGACCCAGCCGATCGTCGAGCGGCGCACGTCCAGCACCTTACGCGCCGGCGCCTGCACCAGATCGACCCATTCATTGCCATGACGAATATAGATGTGGCCTTCGTCCGGCAGATAGTTGGCGTACAGGGAGCGCAGCAGCGTCGATTTGCCGCTGCCGGAATGGCCGTGCAACACCACGCATTCACCCTTGCTAACCTCCAGAGAGGCGCTGTGCAGGACCGGCAGGCGCACGCCGTTTTGCTGGTGGAGTACAAAGGTCTTACTGACATTTTCTACGCGGATCATGGAGGCCTCTTAATTCTGCAATACCGATGACACCAGCAGCTGGGTGTACGGATGATGGGGATCGTCGAGTACGCGGTCGGTCAGCCCACTTTCCACCACCTGACCCTGCTTCATCACCAGAAGACGGTCCGCCAGCAGGCGGGCAACGCCTAAATCATGGGTGACAATCACCACGGCCAGGTTCAGTTCCACCACCAGGCCGCGCAGCAGGTCGAGCAGACGCGCCTGAACGGAGACGTCCAGCCCACCGGTGGGTTCATCCATAAACACCAGCTTCGGGTGAGTGACGAGATTGCGGGCAATCTGCAGGCGCTGCTGCATACCGCCGGAGAAGGTGGTGGGCAGGTCATCAATGCGCGAGGTGGGGATCTCCACATCGCTCAGCCATTGCTGTGCCGTGGCGCGGATGTTGCCATAATGGCGTGCGCCGGTGGCCATCAGCCTTTCACCGATATTGCCTCCGGCCGAGACCTGCCGGCGCAGGCCGTCCATGGGATGTTGATGCACCACGCCCCATTCGGTGCGCAGCAGGCGACGGCGTTCGGCCTCGCTCATGCCGTACAGCGACCGGCCCTCATATAAAATGTCGCCCTTTTGCGGCGTCAGTCGTGCAGAGATAGATTTCAGCAGGGTGGTTTTGCCCGAGCCGGACTCGCCGACAATGCCCAGCACCTCGCCCGGCCACAGCTCAAACGAGACGTCGCTGAAGCCTTTGCCCGGCGCGTAAAGGTGAGTCAGGTTGTTAACCGAAAGCAGCGGTTTCATTGGCTTTTCGCCTCACTCTGTTGGCGGCAGAAGTCGGTGTCGGAGCAGACAAACATCCGTTTGCCCGTGTCATCCAGCACCACTTCGTCCAGATAGCTGTGTTTTGAGCCGCAAATGGCGCACGGCTCGTCCCACTCCTGCACCGTAAACGGGTGGTCGTCGAAATCGAGACTCTCCACGCGGGTGTAAGGCGGTACGGCGTAGATGCGTTTTTCACGCCCGGCACCAAACAGCTGCAGGGCAGGCATCATGTCCATCTTCGGGTTGTCGAATTTGGGGATGGGGGACGGGTCCATCACGTAGCGTCCATTGACCTTGACCGGATAGGCGTAGGTCGTGGCGATATGGCCGAAGCGGGCGATATCCTCATACAACTTCACCTGCATGACGCCGTACTCTTCCAGGGCGTGCATGGTGCGGGTTTCCGTTTCACGCGGCTCGATAAAGCGCAGGGGCTCCGGAATAGGCACCTGGAAAATCAAAATCTGATCTTCCGTCAGCGGTGTTTCCGGAATGCGGTGACGGGTCTGGATCAGCGTCGCATCTTCGGTTTTTTCGGTGGTATTGACGCCCGTCACGCGTTGAAAGAACTGGCGAATCGACACGGCGTTGGTGGTGTCATCAGCCCCCTGGTCGATGACCTTCAGCACGTCCGACTCGCCGATGACGCTGGCGGTCAGCTGAATGCCGCCGGTACCCCAGCCGTATGGCATGGGCATTTCGCGACCGCCGAACGGCACCTGATAACCGGGGATAGCCACCGCTTTCAAAATGGCGCGGCGGATCATGCGTTTAGTTTGTTCATCCAGATAAGCAAAGTTGTAGCCGCTTAAGTTAGTCATGTGCGCGCTCCCGTTGCAGGCGTTTCAGCAGTTCCAGTTCGGCCTGGAAATCGACGTAGTGCGGCAGCTTGAGGTGGGAAACGAAGCCCGCGGCCTCGACGTTATCCGCATGGGCCAGCACGAACTCCTCGTCCTGCGCCGGGCCCGAGACCGCTTCGCCGTAGTCCGGTGCCTGCAGGGCACGGTCGACCAGCGCCATCGCCATCGCCTTGCGCTCACTCATGCCGAACACCAGCCCGTAACCGCGGGTAAAATGCGGGGCCTCGTTCTCGGGGGCGACAAATCCATTCACCATTTCGCATTCGGTCATGAGCAGTTCACCGACGTTCACCGCAAAACCCAGCTCTTCGGGCACGATCTCGACGTTAAGGTAGCCGCTACGAATTTCCGCTGCGAACGGATGGTTGCGGCCGTAGCCACGCTGGGTGGAGTAGGCCAGCGCCAGTAAATACCCCTCGTCGCCGCGCATCAGCTGCTGCAGGCGCGACGAGCGTGAACAGGGGTAAACCGGCGGCGTGCGGGTGATGTCGTCAGGTTGCGCGCCAGTATCGTCTTCGGCCTTCGCCAGACCCTGTTTCGCCAGCAGGCTAAAAACGTGCGGGGAGGGAACCTGCCCTGCATCCGTGGTGCTCAGCTGGGGCGTTTCGCCGTTCGCCAGCAGGGTGAAATCCAGCAGACGGTGGGTGTAGTCATAGGTGGGCCCAAGCAGCTGGCCACCGGGGATGTCTTTATAGACCGCCGAAATACGACGTTCCAGACGCATTTCTGCCGTATTGATCGGTTCGCTCACCGCCAGTTTCGCCAGTGTGGTGCGATAAGCACGCAGCAGGAAGATGGCTTCGACGTTGTCGCCGCTGGCCTGTTTCAGCGCCAGCGCCGCCAGTTCGCGGTCAGCGACGCCGCCTTCAGTCATTACCCGGTCGACGGCCAGATTGAGCTGCTGCTCAATCTGGGTGACGCTGAGCTCGGGAAGCGCGTCATCACCCCGTCGTCTGTGCGCCTGCAAGGCATGGGCGGCGGCGATAGCCTTCTCGCCCCCTTTGACGGCAACGTACATCAGCACACCTCCACATGAGTGGTACGAGGGATGGCCAGCAGGCGTTCTCCGCAGGTGAGGATCAGGTCAATACCGAGTGGGAACGGATGCGGGCGTTCGGTCAGTTCATGAATGATGCACTCCGGCAGCTGTGGCGCGACCATGCGCTCTTCGGCAATACCCGCCCCCGTGAGGCGCAGCATGCGGCCACCGCTCAGGCTTGATACCTGCAAAATCAGCGTGGCGCTGGTCTCCGGTGCCACCGCACTTCCTTCGCTCAGGGCATTAAGCTGCTCGTGGCTGATTTGCTCGTCGGCCACGGCAAACACCGCCTGCCGGGGTTGTTCAACCAGCGGGGCGTTGGTGTGAAAGCGCAGGTTCTGGCTGGCGATATCATTCGATAACGCGCCAGAAAGCCACACCGGGGTGTCGTTGTCGGCGAGCGTCAGCAGTACGCTGGTGGTCGCCAGATTCAGCGGCAGCCAGCCCTGAGAGAGCTGATGCAGCGAGACGATGACGCCCGGTTCGCTCATGGCTTTCAGCAGGCGACGAAAACTTTGTTGGGCATCCTGGACGGCCAGGGTAAAAGCGGGTTGAAGCGTCATGCGTTATCTCCGCGAACGAGCGTAAAGAAGTCGACCCGGCTGGTGTTTATCTGGGCCTGGCGGGCGGCAATCAGTGCAGCACGGTCGGCTTCCAGCGGGGCAATAAGGGTTTCCATCAGGGTCTGGAAATGAGGTTGTTCCTGTAACAGGGCGTCAATCACCGCGCAGCGTTCGGCGTGTGGTTTGTCGCGCCCGAGCACGTAGCTGTAGCCCAGCGTGCCGCTGTTCAGGCGGATCACTGCGCGGGTGAGGGTGGCATCGCCGGCGAAGAAGCGCTCACCGGTACCGCCCATACGCGCCTGGATCTGCACCAGACCGATTTCCGGCGCGCGGATGAGGTCATATTCCGGCGTCAGATTCAGCGCCTGCATGCGGTCCGAAAGCGCTGCGGGCTGGCTGTGCGCCAGAACGCCCATCCAGCGCTGGCGGGTGGAGGTATCGAAATGCATTCAGTGCTCCATGGTGAATTCGATCATGTCGGCGCGGGTCAGGCTGACGGAGTATTCCGTCGCGTCTATTTCGCCGTCACGGTGGTTGAGGGTGCGAACGCAGAGCAGCGGAGCCATGTTGGGGATCTCCAGCACTTTGCTCTCTTTGGCCTGCGCGCGGCGGGCGCTGATGCGCGTCTGGGTACGTTTAAGCGCGATGCCCGTGGCATCCTGAAGAAAATCATGCAGCGAGCCGCTGGAGAAATTTTGCAGCACCGGCCACAGCGCCAGGTCGGCGAAGTAGTGGTCTATCTGGCACACCGCCACGCCGTTGACCCGACGCAGGGTACGCAGGTGGATGACATTGTCGCCCTCCTGAATGCCCAGCGCGTCCGCGACGTGGCTTGAGGCCGGGCGCAGCACCGACAGCAGTTTTTCGCTGGTCGGGTGGCTGCCCTGATCCAGCAGGTTCTGGCTAAAACGCGCCTGCGCATTGAGCGGATAGTCAAACGGACGCATCAACACCAGCACGCCGACGCCCTGACGGCGCTGCACCCAGCCGCGCTCGACCAGCTGATCAATGGCGCGGCGCAGCGTGTGTCGGTTCACTTCATAGCGGTCGGCAAGCTGCTGCTCGGCAGGCAGGTAGTCTCCGCAGCGGTAGTGGGTGCGAAGTTCCACCTCGAGCTTTGCCGCTATCTCTTGCCAGCGGGTGGGGTAACTGGTCGGATGTCTGGATAAGTGCATACAAATCAAAGCCTCGCTTCTCAGATGAAGTGCTTACGCAAACGTTGAGACATAAAATCCAGCAGGCTGACGGTGATGATAATGAGCACCATCAGGGCGCAGGTTTGCTGGAACTGGAACCCGCGAATCGCTTCCCACAGCGTGACGCCAATACCGCCTGCGCCCACCATGCCGACGACGGTGGCGGAACGAACGTTGGATTCGAAACGGTACAGGGAGTAGGAGATCAGCAGCGGCATCACCTGGGGCAGTACGCCGAAGAGAATCTCTTCAATTTTGTTGGCGCCCGTTGCGCGGATCCCTTCGACCGGGCCCGGCTCAATAGCTTCCACCGCCTCGGAGAGCAGCTTGGAGAGCACGCCGGTGGTATGAATAAACAGCGCCATCACCCCGGCGAACGGACCCAGGCCGACGGCCACCACGAACAGCATGGCAAAGACCATTTCGTTGATGGCGCGGCAGGCGTCCATCAGGCGACGCATCGGCTGGTAAATCCACCACGGTACGATGTTCTCGGCGCTCATCAGGCCGAACGGAACAGAAAGGATGACGGCCAGGGCGGTGCCCCAGACGGCAATTTGCAGAGTGACCGCCATTTCGCTGAGGTAATCCTGCCACTGGCTGAAATCAGGCGGGAAGAAGTCGGCGGCAAAAGTGGCCATATTGCCGGCATCTTTAAACAGCAGCAGCGGATCCATTTCTGCGCCCTGCCAGGAGATAACGAGCACCGCAAGCAAAATGGCCCAGCTAAAAAGCGAGAACCAGCTGCGTGGGAGGGTGATGGTTTGCATGTGTGCCCCTTTGGTCTGAATGCCCTCTCCCACCGGGAGAGGGCGGTAAGCGTTATTGCACCGCTTTATTCACGCTGCTCATGGCGCCGAGCGCCGCGGTCAGGCGGTCAAGGTCTTCGAGCTGAGCCTGAATCGCAGCCACTTTGCTGCTCTTCTCCTCCTCCTTCAGACCCTTGTTGTCCTTCACGCCCTGCATCTCTTTAAACAGCGCCAGCTGGCGAATCGGGACCAGCTGCAGGTCGCTTGACGGGCGGAAAGGTGCCCAGCCCAGACGTTCCAGAACCGTTTTTTCTTCCGGCGTTTTGCCGTAATTCATAAAGAAGTCGTACACCTTGTCTTTGGTGGTCTCAGACAGGTTTTTGCGCCAGACGATGGGGTCGCCCGGGATCAGAGGGGATTTCCAGATAACCTTCAGCGCTTTCAGCTTGTCCGGTGCCGAGGTTTTCAGCTTGTCGAGGTTCTCGGTGTTATTCGTGGCGACATCCACCTGCTTATTGGCCACGGCCAGCGCGTTGGTTTCATGGCTGGCGTTCACGGTGCGCTTAAACTCGCTGGCAGAGGCGTTGTTTTTAGCAAAGACGTAATAGCCCGGCACCAGGAAACCAGAGGTGGAGTTGGGATCGCCGTTACCAAACGTCAGCTCTTTACGTTTGGCGAGCATGTCGTTCAGGTTGTTGATGGGGCTGTCTTTATTGACGATCAGCACGCTCCAGTAACCCGGAGAGCCATCCGCGGCAACGGTCTGGGCAAAGACCTGGCCGTTCGCGCGATCCACCGCTTCCATGGCGGAGAGGTTGCCGTACCAGGCGATGTCGACTTTGTTAAAGCGCATCCCCTGAATGATGCCCGCATAGTCCGGGGCGAAGAAGGCGTTCACTTTGATCCCCAGTTTGGTTTCCATATCTTTCAGGAACGGTTCCCACTGAGGTTTCAGGTTCTGCTGTGATTCCGTCGAAATAATGCCAAAGTTCAGCGCTTTTTCCTGCTCCTGGGCGTACGCAGGGCTTAACAGAGTGCTTATGCTGAACATGCTGGTAAACGCCAGCGCGGCAACGGCTTTGTAGCTCATGTACTTTCCTCGGATCGGTTTTAATTAAGCAGCCTGCGCGTTCTCTTCGACGCGGTTAATGCTGCGGTAGAGATGGTCGAAACGGTCGTTATCAAACTGATGGCTTGGGCCATCAAAGAACACATGCCCCTGACGCAACGCGACGATGCGCTCGCAATAGCGCAGGGCGTAATCCACCTGGTGCAGCGTCACCACCACGGTGATGCCGTCGTTGAGGTTGATGTCGCGCAGGGTTTCCATCACGATGCGAGCCGATTCCGGGTCCAGCGAGGCGATGGGTTCATCGGCAAGAATGATTTGCGCTTTTTGCATCAGGGCACGGGCGATAGCCACGCGCTGCTGCTGTCCACCGGAAAGTGTGGAGACGCGCTGGTGGGCGAAATGCGCCATTCCGACGCGGGTCAGCGCCTGCAACGCTTCCTGCTTTTGAGAGGGGGAGAACCAGCGCAGACAGGTACGCCAGAACGGGGTGCTGCCGAGCGCGCCAATCAGCACGTTCTCCAGTACCGTCAGGCGATTGACCAGGTTGAACTGCTGGAAGATATAGCCCGTCTGGGCGCGGCTTTTGCGGATATCCCGCGCCAGGCGTCCTGCACGCTGCACGGTGTTGCCCAGCAGCTCGACGTGGCTTTCTGAGGTCTTATCACAGGTGATAAGGCCGCTTAAATGACGCATAAGGGTGGATTTACCAGAGCCGGATGGCCCCAGGAGCGCCACCATTTCGCCCTGCAGGACGGTCAGATCAACGGCATGCAGGGCCTTGTTGTGATGAAAGGTCTTGCTCAGTTTCTCGACGCGGATAACAGTTTGCATATGCTGGGCCTCACAATAAATGTGGCCTCATGCTGGCGCATCAATATGACATTTGGGTTAAGTCTCGGTTGCGGGAGTTTGAAGAGTTGAGGGGAGTTTGATGACAGGCGGGGGCAGACTGCCCACCGCCAGAAGATCACTGCTGTTGCTTAACGACGTTAATCATCCACGGCACGCCGTATTTGTCGGTGACTTTACCGAAACCGTGCGCCCAGAAGGTCTCCTGCCAGGCCATTTCGATATGGCCTTCCGCGGCCAGATTGTCGAACCAGCGTTTGCCTTCTGCCACGTCCTGGGTGTCCAGCACCAGCGTGAACCCGGCATACTGCGCTTTGCTGCCGGGCGGCTGCCCATCACTCATCATGATATCGCTGCCCGCAATGCGAACATTCGAGTGGGCGATCGCCGAATCCGGAAACTGCATGCCAGACGGACAGCCTTCTTCGCTGCTGTCGCCTTTTGGCATTTCACCGAAGGTGATTTTATAGAGGAGCTCTGCGCCGACGGCGTGCTGATAAAAGGCGGAGGCCTCGGCACAGTTACCGGCGAAAGAGATGTAGGGACTTAACGGCATAATCTATACCTCACGTAAGAAGAGCCCGTTAAGTGTAGTTCTCGCCAGCCCGGTAAGCGAAGCGCCACCGGGCGGGTAAATCAGTTCTTTTTCACAAACTCTGATTTCAGTTTCATCGGGCCAAAGCCGTCAATTTTGCAGTCAATATTATGGTCGCCTTCTACCAGACGGATATTCTTCACTTTAGTGCCGATCTTCAGCATGGAAGAGCTGCCTTTAACCTTCAAATCTTTAATCACGGTGACGCTGTCGCCATCAGCCAGCAGATTACCGTTCGCATCTTTTACAACAAGCGTATCAGTATCGTGCGACGGCTCGGCGTCATTCCATTCGTGAGCGCATTCCGGGCAGATGAACATGCCATTATCTTCATAGGTGTATTCAGAATTGCATTTCGGGCAGTGTGGGAGTTGCATAAGGGTATCCTCAAAAAGTGCGTAACACGCTGGAAAGTGCCAGCAAAATGACGGCTGGGTGCCGAAAAAGGGGGCAAGTATAACGCAAATCCACACCGTTGTCGGTGATATTCTATTTAAAAAAAAAAGCAAAAAGCGTGTCGCCAGTGACATTTCCTGTCAGTCAGTTAAGCGATGCTTACGGCATTAACACGGTGGAAAGAAATGGCAGTAAATATATCGAATATTTTATTGCAGCAAATTGCTACGCACCTCCATTTCGGATAAGGTGAAGCGACACATTGTTATTTATCTCCTGACTTCCCCGTCATCCATATCTTATGGCGGTGACGCATTACCTCTCTTTTTAGGTGGGTAAATAATGATGATATATCCTGAAGTTTCTTAAAAATGGGCCAGGCTTTTATCTTTTGGCTGTCATGCCAGAGGGGAAGCTTTACACGCCATGCAAGGATAGCGATTTATTTCTGATTATCTTCAATCAGTTATATTTCGGTGAACATGTTTTCCACACGTGATCATATAAGCCTGAACAACATAATTAAAACCAGTGGCTTAATAAAAGTAATAAATTTGCGTTAAGGAAAGGCTTTTATCATGCACACACAGACCATTTTTGAATTAAGCCAGGAAGCAGAGCGTTTGTTACAGCTCGCCCTGCAAAATCTTGATACGTTGAAATCAATGCCGACGGCGAAGCTGGAAAGCACCGCCGCAGCCATTACCGGTGAAAAGAACAACGTCTTACCTTTGCATTTTAGTGCGCGGGGTGTCGAAGCCCAGCAGGCTATGCTGAATAATGAATTACGGAAAATAACCCGTCTGGAAATGGTGCTGGCAATTGTGGGCACCATGAAAGCGGGGAAATCGACCACCATTAATGCCATTGTCGGAACCGAAGTGTTGCCGAACCGCAACCGCCCGATGACGGCGCTTCCGACATTGATCCGTCATACGCCGGGTCAGAAAGAGCCGGTGCTCCATTTTGCTCACGTCTCTCCTATCGATGAATTAATCCTCCTGTTACAGAAAAAGCTCTGCGATTACGATCGCGGGAAGCTGGCGCAGCGTCTGGAAATTGATAAGGACATGATTACGCTGCTGGAAAGAATTGAAAAAGGTGAGGCTTTCGAGAAGCATCACCTTGGTGCGCAGCCGATATTTCATTGTCTGAAAAGCCTTAACGATCTGGTGAGGCTCTCACAGGCGTTGGGCGTCGAGTTTCCGTTCTCTGAATATGCGGCCATCGAACACATTCCGGTGATTGAAGTGGAGTTCGTGCATCTCGCGGGTCTGGATGCCCACCTTGGGCAACTGACGCTGCTTGATACCCCCGGGCCGAATGAGGCCGGGCAACCGCATTTGCAAAAAATGCTGAGCGAGCAGTTATCACGCGCGTCGGCGGTGCTGGCGGTGATGGATTACACCCAGCTCAAATCGATTTCCGATCAAGAGGTCCGGCAGGCCATTTCAGTTGCCGGTAAATCGGTGCCGCTGTATGCGCTGGTCAATAAATTCGATCAGAAAGACCGTAACAGCGACGATGAAGAACAGGTTAAAGCGATGATCTCCGGCACCTTAATGAAAGGGAATATTTCGCCGGGGCAAATTTATCCCGTTTCGTCGATGTGGGCGTATCTGGCGAACCGCGCCCGTTATGAGATGACTACCCACGGTCAGCTACCGGATCACAAGGAGCAGCGCTGGGTTCAGGATTTTGCCGAAGCCGCGCTGGGACGCCGCTGGCGTACGGAGGATTTGGACGACATCGACCATATTCGTCATGCTGCCGATTTGCTGTGGGAAGATTCGTTATTTGAACAGCCGATCCGCAAGCTTATTTATGCCGCCTATGCCAATGCATCGCTCTTCGCTCTGCGTTCGGCGTCGCATAAGCTGCTTAACTATGCCCAAAATGCCCGGGAGTACCTCGACTTCCGCTACCAGGGGCTGACGGTCGCTTTTGAGGCGCTGGAATTGAATATCGCGCGCCTGGAAGAGGACATGGCCCTGCTGCATACGCGTCAGCGCGTGGTGAGCGACGAAGTGAAGCATGAAGTGGAGCAGGCGCTTAACGCCACCGCTGACTTTATGATGTCGCAGAATACTTCACTCCAGCAGGCGATTAGCCATGTGTTTAGCGCCCGCTCTGTTCTCGACCTGGCGGGCATCGAACCGCGGGATCTTCGCCGTGACGAGCCGCAGGCGCTGAAACAGCTGGTACTGGATGATGAAGGGCAGGCGCAAATTGCGCTGAGTAAAATCCGCTCCTCCTGCGAGCTGATCATGCTGGATGCGCAGACGAAGATCGGCCGGGAGCTGGCGTTACGCTTCGATCAACTGGAGTCGACGCTGGCGCGCTCGCTGAATGAAGCCATGCGGCCAATCGAAACGCGTATTAAAGAACAACTCAGCCATGCGGGTTTTCGCGCGCGGATAAGCTTCCCGGCGTTTCAGGCGCATCAACTTAACTTCAACACCCGGGCGCTGTTTAACGATGCGATTGCGCAGGACCACCGCCCGGCAGGCCAGCCAGCGGGCGCCGCGAGCATGCGTGAAACCGTCTCTCGCTGGCTGAATAACCCGGGCTGGGGCTGGGAAGATTATGTTGTCGCACGCACACGCTATGTCATTGATATTGAACAGCTGCATGAAAAATTCAAGCAGCATATCGACCAGTTCTGTGAACAAATCCGTAAAGCTTTGACCGCCCAGGTCGATGTCTCTGTTACGGCGGGGATGGCAACGTTCTTTGCGGAATTTTCGTTATGCCTGACCGGGTTACAGGAAAGTTTGCGTGATAGCCTCGCAGTACGTCAGCAAAATGAGCATTCGACCCGAGCGCTCAGCCAGCTGTTAAAGCAAAGTATCACGACTGCGACGTGGATACAGGAAGATACCCGACTGTTACGCGATGATATTCAAACCCTATTCGCGGCAGAACAACCATGACAACACAACTACTGGACGGCCCCGGGCGAACGCTGGAGTGTATTCATCCAAAATTTATGGTCGATCTGGTTCAGGGGGTAGACGCGGCGCGTCATCCCCACCCGGGACCACAACAGCTGCAGTTTCGTGAGCGTTTGACCCAGGAGATCATGACGCATACCCGGCTACGGCCCTGGGCGATGGCGGGTATGCTTAATGAAAATGCGGCGCTGCGCCTGGGGCTGGCGGAAAAGCTGGCCGGTATGCTTGACCCCGGGCACCTTGCGCTGACGCTGATGGCAGACAAATTGATTGCGCTGCGTCAGCAGACTAACCCGCGGGCCCAGCAGTCGCCCGGCCTGATTCAGCAGTACGCTGAGCTTTCCGCTCATTTTACGCAACGAGCCGCCTATAAAGAGAAGGCGCTCTCCCAGCGAGGGCTGACGGTGCAGGCGGGTGAGCACAGTGAACAAATTTTTACCCGCTGGCGAGCCGGTCACTACGATGGCTGGTCGCTGGCCGGGCGTTGCTATGTCGTCCTGGAAGAGCTGCGCTGGGGCGCATTTGGTGATGCCTGTCGCCTGGCGAATGAAGATGTGGCGGCGATGCTCAAGGATAACTTACGCAGTATGGCGGCAAACTATCTTGCGCAGGGCATCAACGCTTCTCCTTCCACCCGCCATTTCTACCATCAGTGGCTGACAACGCCCGCGTCGCCGGGACTGATAGATCATAAAGACATGCTCGGCTGGCTGGGCGACTGGTGTCAGGCGGATAACCATCCGGTGAGCTGGTCGGTGACGCAAAGCTGGCACACTGTCGCGCTGGGTATGCCGAGGCTGTGCTCGGCAAAACGGCTTGTGGATGGGATGGTGGAAGAGATTTTTGGTGGCTGAAATCCCCCTCTCACCGGGAGGGGGGCACCGGTTAGTGGTGTGTTTCAACAGGCTTAGGCTCTGTCTGAACCTCAGCAACATGTCCGACGCGTTTTGCGTACAGAGCGGTGATGATGGGAACCAGAATCGCGGTCACAATCACGCTGGCTGCAACCAGTGCCGTCGCGGACGCAGCCACCGGTTCAAAAGCCGGATTAATCTGCGCAATGATCACCGGGTTGGCCACGGCTGCACCTGCGGCTGAAGAGGCGGCGATCCCCGCCGTTCCGTTTCCTCCCCCAATGACCCGGTCGGCAATAATCAGCGGAATACCGGTGATGATGATCACCGCCACGCCCAGCACGATACCCAGCAGACCCGTATCGAGGATGACATTCAGGTTGATGGTATTACCCAGCGCAAAACCGAAGAACGGGATCAGCACCGGCGTGGCTTTGCTGAAGAAATCACGCAGATCGTGATCCAGGTTACCCAGAGCAAAACCGATCAGGAAGGGCAGGATCGCGCCGATAAAGTGGTGGGGTTCAAAGGACGCCAGGCCAGCAGAGCCCAGAATCAGCATGGTCATCAGCGGACCGGACTCCAGAGACATCAGGACAAATGCACCTGACTCTTCTTTGGTGCCGTACTGGTTCATCAGGCTGGCATACAAACCGCCGTTGGTCATATCCATCGCAGAGACAATTGCCAGAACCGATAATCCGGCGAAGAATCCGGTCTGAATTCCATTCTCCGGAATGAACATCGCACAGATCATTGCCACTACCCAGGCCACGGCAATTTTCGTAATCACCAGCGTGCCGGATTTCCGTAATACGGTGCCTGTTGCCCGTAAATTAATTGAGGCGCCGATACAAAAGAACCAGACGGCCAGAATGGGAACGGTGCCCGTAATCATCCCTTTTGTGAACCCGCCAAAATAAGCGCCGGTTTCAGGAGCCAGGGTATTCAGGATAGCGCCCAGTACAAGCGGAACCAGCATCATACCGCCCGGTATGCGTTCAATCGTGGCTTTAATCTTCATAGATAACCCTCAAATCGTATCCCGCATGGCGGGCGGCAAAAAACTAAAAATTAAATCAATAAATTCAATGAATTGAATGTCTTTGGGTTCGATGGTGTCATTACCCATGCAATAAAACTAAAAAAGCGATCCTGGTAAACGCGGTGCCACAGCACCGGGAACGTGGTATTCGGAATTATCATGCGATCATTGGAATGATGATTCAATGAAAATAAAACAGTGTTTTAGTTATCTGCATCACATATTGACGTAAACGTTTTAAACACGCGTCGGAGGGTTAGAATTTATGTAAATCTGATGTGAAGTAATGGGGTTTCATTTTCCGTTGTCCGGGAAATAATGACGTGTGTGAGGATGTGTTTTTATGGCGATTGAGAACGTGCAGATTTGCGCTAATTGACAAAAACTGCAGCCAGCTGACGTAACATAAATATATGTGTGAAGTTGATCACAAATATAAACGCTGGTAGGGTAAAAAGGTCATTAACTGCCCAGGCAGGCGTCAACAGGTTCGGTTGTATCGACGTAAAACGTCAATGTAAGTAAACCTGCTACGCTTGAATAAGGCGATTCGCATGGAGCGGATCCCATGGTTCACAGATCGCATACGGGACTGTGAAACGGACAGGGCCGAGTCTACGAGGATAGCTATGCTCAGAAGGAAAAAAATCAAACCCATCACGCTTCGCGACGTCACCATTATTGATGACGCCAAACTGCGCAAAGCGATCACCGCCGCCTCGCTGGGTAATGCGATGGAATGGTTCGATTTTGGTGTTTACGGCTTTGTGGCCTATGCGTTAGGTAAAGTGTTCTTCCCCGGCGCCGACCCCAGTCTGCAGATGATTGCCGCGCTGGGTACGTTCTCCGTCCCCTTCCTGATTCGCCCGCTGGGTGGTCTGTTCTTCGGTATGCTTGGCGATAAATATGGTCGCCAGAAGATCCTTGCTATCACCATTGTCATTATGTCGATCAGTACGTTCTGTATCGGCCTGATACCGTCCTATGCCAGCATCGGCATTTGGGCTCCGATTCTGCTGCTGCTTTGTAAGATGGCCCAGGGCTTCTCCGTAGGCGGTGAGTATACGGGTGCCTCTATCTTTGTCGCGGAGTATTCCCCGGACCGTAAGCGCGGCTTTATGGGAAGCTGGCTGGACTTCGGCTCGATTGCCGGGTTTGTCCTGGGTGCGGGCGTGGTGGTGCTGATTTCTACCGTCGTCGGTGAAGAGAACTTCCTCTCCTGGGGCTGGCGTATTCCGTTCTTCCTGGCGCTGCCGTTAGGGATTATCGGTCTTTACCTGCGTCATGCTCTTGAAGAAACGCCGGCGTTCCAGCAGCACGTTGAGAAGCTGGAGCAGGGCGACCGCGAAGGACTGCAGGATGGCCCGAAAGTCTCCTTTAAAGAGATTGCGACGAAGCACTGGCGCAGCCTGCTGACCTGTATTGGTCTGGTCATCTCCACGAACGTGACCTACTACATGCTGTTGACCTACATGCCGAGCTATCTGTCGCATAACCTGCACTATTCCGAAGACCACGGTGTGCTGATTATTATCGCCATCATGGTGGGTATGCTGTTTGTGCAGCCGATTATGGGGCTGTTGAGCGACCGCTTTGGCCGTCGACCGTTCATTATTCTGGGGAGTGTCGCGCTGTTTGCCCTGGCAATCCCGGCCTTTATTCTGATTAACAGTAATGTGCTGGGGCTGATTTTTGCCGGTCTGCTGATGCTGGCGGTGATCCTCAACTGCTTTATCGGGGTGATGGCCTCGACGCTGCCTGCGATGTTCCCGACACACATTCGGTACAGTGCGCTGGCGGCTGCCTTTAACATCTCGGTGCTGATTGCCGGTCTGACCCCGACGCTTGCCGCCTCGCTGGTGGAAAGTACGCAGAACCTGATGATGCCGGCTTATTACCTGATGGTTATCGCGGTGATTGGTTTGATTACCGGTATTACCATGAAGGAGACGGCGAATCGTCCTCTTAAAGGGGCCACGCCTGCGGCGTCTGATATCCAGGAAGCGAAAGAGATCCTGCGCGAACACTACGATAATGTAGAGCAGAAGATTGAAGACATTGATGCAGAGATTGAAGAGCTGCAGCAAAAACGCTCCCGCCTGGTGGACCAGCATCCACGAATCAACGAGTAATAAAAAACCCGCCGCTGGCGGGTTTTCTTTTATTAGCAGCCTGCGGCGATGTAATCGCCATTGGCGCTGATGGGGAGTACCGTCAGGAACAGCACGGTCGCGAACAGGATCAGGACTATTCCTCCGGCTATTTTAAAGACCGGAACCAGCCAGCTGAGTGAAGCCCCGCCGCCAAACCAGGCCACCGTCCGCTCTCGGGCATAACGTACCGCCAGTGACAGGCCCATAATCGACAACGCCGTTCCCAGCGACATGGTCATGACCGCGGCCATCCCCCAGGTAACAATACCCAGCGCATTTGAAAACATCAGGATCATGATCGCCCCGCTGCACGGACGCGCACTAATCGCCAGTATGACGCCCAACCGGGTTTTCCAGTCGCCTTGCGCCAGATCTGCACCTACACCGTGATGACCACAACCACAGTGTTCATTATGTTGATGAAGGGGCGTGATGGCTGAGATAGCCATCCGGCGAGGCCGCAGGCTTTTCAGCGCCTGGTAAATGACAAATACACCAAATGCACCGATGAGCACCGCGCTTATCTTCTCGACGTACCAGCGGCTGGTACTGATATCCCCCGATGCGAGGTTAAACCCTACCGCCAGAATAAAGACAAAGAGAATGGCGCTGACGCCCTGCATCAGGCTGCCAAGAAAAGGAACGACCCGGGCGGCCCGTTCGCTTTCTTTATTTGTCGTGAGGTAGGTCGTCACAATGAATTTCCCATGCCCCGGCCCGATGGCGTGCAATACGCCATAGAAGAAGGCGCCGGTTAATAGCCATAACCCGCCGCTGTACTGGTGGTTGTTAAGCTGGAGCAGGTACATCACCAGATAACGGTGCAGGGTAATTTGCGTGGCAAGGCACCACTGAAGAAAGGTGTTCCAGTGCGTATGCAGGGTAAACCCGGCTAAGAGGATCGCCAGCAACATGATGCCTGCTGTAGGAAGGCGCCAGTCACGCGTCAGTTGTTGTGTGGTCATGGGGTGGCCTGGTGGGGGAATATTTGTCGCTAGTATAGTTGATCTTGCCTGTTAATCCGTAGGATCGCACAGAGATCCCGTCTCAATTGTGGATAAGTCTGTGTGTAAAAGGGTATAAAGCGGGGTTTTGCTGGGGAATACAGCAGTCAGTCATCTTTTTGCAACTTTTAGGTTGCGGCCTGCAGAGAACTCCCTATAATGCGCCTCCATCGACACGGCAGATGTGAATCACTTCACAGATAACCCGGTCGGTTGAAGAGAAAAAATCCTGAATTTCAGGGTTGACTCTGAAAGAGGAAAGCGTAATATACGCCACCTCGCGACGGTGAGCTGTAAGCCGCGTCGCAACTGCTCTTTAACAATTTATCAGACAATCTGTGTGGGCACTCAAAGTGACATGGATTCTTAATGTCTTCGGACAAAAAATGAATACCAAGTCTCTGAGTGAACATACGTAATTCATTACGAAGTTTAATTCACGAGCATCAAACTTAAATTGAAGAGTTTGATCATGGCTCAGATTGAACGCTGGCGGCAGGCCTAACACATGCAAGTCGAACGGTAGCACAGAGAGCTTGCTCTCGGGTGACGAGTGGCGGACGGGTGAGTAATGTCTGGGAAACTGCCTGATGGAGGGGGATAACTACTGGAAACGGTAGCTAATACCGCATAACGTCGCAAGACCAAAGAGGGGGACCTTCGGGCCTCTTGCCATCAGATGTGCCCAGATGGGATTAGCTAGTAGGTGGGGTAATGGCTCACCTAGGCGACGATCCCTAGCTGGTCTGAGAGGATGACCAGCCACACTGGAACTGAGACACGGTCCAGACTCCTACGGGAGGCAGCAGTGGGGAATATTGCACAATGGGCGCAAGCCTGATGCAGCCATGCCGCGTGTATGAAGAAGGCCTTCGGGTTGTAAAGTACTTTCAGCGGGGAGGAAGGTGTTGCGGTTAATAACCGCAGCAATTGACGTTACCCGCAGAAGAAGCACCGGCTAACTCCGTGCCAGCAGCCGCGGTAATACGGAGGGTGCAAGCGTTAATCGGAATTACTGGGCGTAAAGCGCACGCAGGCGGTCTGTCAAGTCGGATGTGAAATCCCCGGGCTCAACCTGGGAACTGCATTCGAAACTGGCAGGCTAGAGTCTTGTAGAGGGGGGTAGAATTCCAGGTGTAGCGGTGAAATGCGTAGAGATCTGGAGGAATACCGGTGGCGAAGGCGGCCCCCTGGACAAAGACTGACGCTCAGGTGCGAAAGCGTGGGGAGCAAACAGGATTAGATACCCTGGTAGTCCACGCCGTAAACGATGTCGACTTGGAGGTTGTGCCCTTGAGGCGTGGCTTCCGGAGCTAACGCGTTAAGTCGACCGCCTGGGGAGTACGGCCGCAAGGTTAAAACTCAAATGAATTGACGGGGGCCCGCACAAGCGGTGGAGCATGTGGTTTAATTCGATGCAACGCGAAGAACCTTACCTACTCTTGACATCCAGAGAACTTAGCAGAGATGCTTTGGTGCCTTCGGGAACTCTGAGACAGGTGCTGCATGGCTGTCGTCAGCTCGTGTTGTGAAATGTTGGGTTAAGTCCCGCAACGAGCGCAACCCTTATCCTTTGTTGCCAGCGGTCCGGCCGGGAACTCAAAGGAGACTGCCAGTGATAAACTGGAGGAAGGTGGGGATGACGTCAAGTCATCATGGCCCTTACGAGTAGGGCTACACACGTGCTACAATGGCGCATACAAAGAGAAGCGAACTCGCGAGAGCAAGCGGACCTCATAAAGTGCGTCGTAGTCCGGATTGGAGTCTGCAACTCGACTCCATGAAGTCGGAATCGCTAGTAATCGTAGATCAGAATGCTACGGTGAATACGTTCCCGGGCCTTGTACACACCGCCCGTCACACCATGGGAGTGGGTTGCAAAAGAAGTAGGTAGCTTAACCTTCGGGAGGGCGCTTACCACTTTGTGATTCATGACTGGGGTGAAGTCGTAACAAGGTAACCGTAGGGGAACCTGCGGTTGGATCACCTCCTTACCTTAAAGAACCTGCCTTTGTAGTGCTCACACAGATTGTCTGATGAAAAGTAAATAGCAAGGCGTCTTGCGATTGAGACTTCAGTGTCCCCTTCGTCTAGAGGCCCAGGACACCGCCCTTTCACGGCGGTAACAGGGGTTCGAATCCCCTAGGGGACGCCACTTGCTGGTTCGTGAGTGAAAGTCACCTGCCGACATATCTCAAAACTCATCTTCGGGTGACGTTTGAGATATTTGCTCTTTAAAAATCTGGATCAAGCTGAAAATTGAAACGACACACATGTTATGTGTGTTCGAGTCTCTCAAATTTTCGCAAGCCGGTGATGAATCGAAAGAAACATCTTCGGGTTGTGAGGTTAAGCGACTAAGCGTACACGGTGGATGCCCTGGCAGTCAGAGGCGATGAAGGACGTGCTAATCTGCGAAAAGCGCCGGCGAGGTGATATGAACCTTTGACCCGGCGATGTCCGAATGGGGAAACCCAGTGTGTTCCGACACACTATCGTTAACTGAATACATAGGTTAACGAGGCGAACCGGGGGAACTGAAACATCTAAGTACCCCGAGGAAAAGAAATCAACCGAGATTCCCCCAGTAGCGGCGAGCGAACGGGGAGCAGCCCAGAGTCTGAATCAGCTTGTGTGTTAGTGGAAGCGTCTGGAAAGTCGCACGGTACAGGGTGAAAGTCCCGTACACGAAAGCACACAGGCTGTGAACTCGAAGAGTAGGGCGGGACACGTGGTATCCTGTCTGAATATGGGGGGACCATCCTCCAAGGCTAAATACTCCTGACTGACCGATAGTGAACCAGTACCGTGAGGGAAAGGCGAAAAGAACCCCGGCGAGGGGAGTGAAAAAGAACCTGAAACCGTGTACGTACAAGCAGTGGGAGCCTCTTTTATGGGGTGACTGCGTACCTTTTGTATAATGGGTCAGCGACTTATATTCTGTAGCAAGGTTAACCGTATAGGGGAGCCGAAGGGAAACCGAGTCTTAACTGGGCGTTAAGTTGCAGGGTATAGACCCGAAACCCGGTGATCTAGCCATGGGCAGGTTGAAGGTTGGGTAACACTAACTGGAGGACCGAACCGACTAATGTTGAAAAATTAGCGGATGACTTGTGGCTGGGGGTGAAAGGCCAATCAAACCGGGAGATAGCTGGTTCTCCCCGAAAGCTATTTAGGTAGCGCCTCGTGAACTCATCTTCGGGGGTAGAGCACTGTTTCGGCTAGGGGGCCATCCCGGCTTACCAACCCGATGCAAACTACGAATACCGAAGAATGTTATCACGGGAGACACACGGCGGGTGCTAACGTCCGTCGTGAAGAGGGAAACAACCCAGACCGCCAGCTAAGGTCCCAAAGTCATGGTTAAGTGGGAAACGATGTGGGAAGGCACAGACAGCCAGGATGTTGGCTTAGAAGCAGCCATCATTTAAAGAAAGCGTAATAGCTCACTGGTCGAGTCGGCCTGCGCGGAAGATGTAACGGGGCTAAACCATGCACCGAAGCTGCGGCAGCGACGCTTATGCGTTGTTGGGTAGGGGAGCGTTCTGTAAGCCGTTGAAGGTGTCCTGTGAGGGGTGCTGGAGGTATCAGAAGTGCGAATGCTGACATAAGTAACGATAAAGCGGGTGAAAAGCCCGCTCGCCGGAAGACCAAGGGTTCCTGTCCAACGTTAATCGGGGCAGGGTGAGTCGACCCCTAAGGCGAGGCCGAAAGGCGTAGTCGATGGGAAACAGGTTAATATTCCTGTACTTGGTGTTACTGCGAAGGGGGGACGGAGAAGGCTATGTTAGCCGGGCGACGGTTGTCCCGGTTTAAGCATGTAGGCGGAGGTTCCAGGTAAATCCGGTTCCTTATTAACGCTGAGGTGTGATGACGAGGCACTACGGTGCTGAAGTAACAAATGCCCTGCTTCCAGGAAAAGCCTCTAAGCATCAGGTAACATCAAATCGTACCCCAAACCGACACAGGTGGTCAGGTAGAGAATACCAAGGCGCTTGAGAGAACTCGGGTGAAGGAACTAGGCAAAATGGTGCCGTAACTTCGGGAGAAGGCACGCTGATATGTAGGTGAAGCCCCTGCGGGTGGAGCTGAAATCAGTCGAAGATACCAGCTGGCTGCAACTGTTTATTAAAAACACAGCACTGTGCAAACACGAAAGTGGACGTATACGGTGTGACGCCTGCCCGGTGCCGGAAGGTTAATTGATGGGGTTAGCGGTAACGCGAAGCTCTTGATCGAAGCCCCGGTAAACGGCGGCCGTAACTATAACGGTCCTAAGGTAGCGAAATTCCTTGTCGGGTAAGTTCCGACCTGCACGAATGGCGTAATGATGGCCAGGCTGTCTCCACCCGAGACTCAGTGAAATTGAACTCGCTGTGAAGATGCAGTGTACCCGCGGCAAGACGGAAAGACCCCGTGAACCTTTACTATAGCTTGACACTGAACACTGGTCCTTGATGTGTAGGATAGGTGGGAGGCTTTGAAGCGTGGACGCCAGTCTGCGTGGAGCCAACCTTGAAATACCACCCTTTAATGGCTGGTGTTCTAACGTAGACCCGTGATCCGGGTTGCGGACAGTGTCTGGTGGGTAGTTTGACTGGGGCGGTCTCCTCCCAAAGAGTAACGGAGGAGCACGAAGGTTAGCTAATCCTGGTCGGACATCAGGAGGTTAGTGCAATGGCATAAGCTAGCTTGACTGCGAGAGTGACGGCTCGAGCAGGTGCGAAAGCAGGTCATAGTGATCCGGTGGTTCTGAATGGAAGGGCCATCGCTCAACGGATAAAAGGTACTCCGGGGATAACAGGCTGATACCGCCCAAGAGTTCATATCGACGGCGGTGTTTGGCACCTCGATGTCGGCTCATCACATCCTGGGGCTGAAGTAGGTCCCAAGGGTATGGCTGTTCGCCATTTAAAGTGGTACGCGAGCTGGGTTTAGAACGTCGTGAGACAGTTCGGTCCCTATCTGCCGTGGGCGCTGGAGAATTGAGGGGGGCTGCTCCTAGTACGAGAGGACCGGAGTGGACGCATCACTGGTGTTCGGGTTGTCATGCCAATGGCACTGCCCGGTAGCTAAATGCGGAAGAGATAAGTGCTGAAAGCATCTAAGCACGAAACTTGCCCCGAGATGAGTTCTCCCTGAGACTTTAAGTCTCCTGAAGGAACGTTGAAGACTACGACGTTGATAGGTCGGGTGTGTAAGCGCAGCGATGCGTTGAGCTAACCGATACTAATGAACCGTGAGGCTTAACCTTACAACGCCGAAGATGTTTTGGCGATGAGAGACGATTTTCAGCTGATACAGATTACAGAATTTGCCTGGCGGCTTTAGCGCGGTGGTCCCACCTGACCCCATGCCGAACTCAGAAGTGAAACGCCGTAGCGCCGATGGTAGTGTGGGGTCTCCCCATGCGAGAGTAGGGAACTGCCAGGCATCAATTAAAAGAACCCCGTACCGTATGGTGCGGGGTTTTTTGCTTTGGGGCCGAAATACACATCTGAACACCCAAAATAGTACCGCCAGACAAGGTGAAGCCACGATACGGTAACCCCAAACCCCATCATCTCTCTTCAGGATTCCCCAACCACTTCATATCAGTACGGAATTTAGCGTGCACAGGGCCACTTTAAGTGCCATGAAATACTGCAGGAACAGGTTTACGAGAATGTGACCGGAGAGTGGTTACAGGAGAGTTTATCAGACGCAGAAAAGCAAAAACCCAGCCATAGGCTGGGTTCTTTAAATAGTGGTGCCCGGACTCGGAATCGAACCAAGGACACGGGGATTTTCAATCCCCTGCTCTACCGACTGAGCTATCCGGGCAACGGAGCGCATTAAACCGCAATCGCGCCTGATCGTCAACACTATTTCGGGAAAAGCCGTTCAACTGCTTAACTTTGCGGCAATTTGACGGTTTACGCGCCGAACAGGTCAAATTCTTCAGACAGATTACGTCAGCGCACCACCCATACGACACTGCGCAAAACGCAGGATATCTTCGGCCAGACGGTGTGCTGTATCCACATCGGCCTGGCTACGGTTTACCAGCATGCGGCTCAGGCAACCTTCCAATACCAGCTCCATCTGCTTAGCGACCATCGCCGGGTCATCCACTTCGAGCGTGGTCAGCAGTTCGTGCGTGAAATCATGCGCCGCCCGCTTTTGCTGATCCGCCAGTTGATGGATAGGATGGCCGGGGTCAGGGTAGAAGGTGCAGGCGGCAATAAACAGGCAACCCGGATAACGGTTGTTGCTTACGCATTCGCTCAGGGCGGTATAACGCGCCAGCAACTTTTGCTCTGCAGTCAGTTCTTCATTTAACATCAGCTGCCTGCGCCAGACATCAACCTGCTGGCTGAGATAACGCAGGGCATCGTAAAGCAGCGCCTCTTTATCCGGCCAGAAGCGCATGAGTTCATCCAGAGGATAATCAATACGGTCGGCTACCATCTCAAGCGTGGTGCTGGCGATCCCTTGAATCTCAAGTAATTGCAGGGCTTGTCCCAGTACGTCTTCGCGTTGCACGGTTATCTCCTCCGTTATTCCCAACGGTTTGTCCCGTTTCAAGTGTTGTTTACGGTTGGCGATTGCGCAAATGCGCGCTGAATGCCGTCGCGTCCATAAACCCGGTTACACGCTGTGCAGGCTGCTCCTGGCCCTGTTCGTTGAAGAACAGAATGGTTGGCAGACCCAGCACGTTAAGTTGCTTCAGCAGTGCCTTATCCGCTGTACTGTTGGCGGTGACGTTTGCCTGGAGCAGAACCGTCTCTTTCAGCGCACCTTGCACCTGCGGATCGCTAAACGTGTACTTTTCGAATTCTTTACAGGCGACACACCAGTCCGCATACAGATCCAGCATGACCGGTTTGCCTTTCGCCTGCGCCAGTGCGCTGTTGAGTTCATCCACGTTCTTTATCTGGATGAAGTTCAAATGCGCCTGCGTTTGTCCCGCGGGTGTGCCAAATGCCCAGTCCTGCAGTGGCCGTACGCTCACCAGCGCGGCGGCGAGCAGGAGGATTTGCACAAGACGCATCCACGGCTTTTTCGCTGCCAGGCTTGTGATAAACGCCCAACAGAAGAAAGCAACACCGAGCATTGCCCACAGGCGCATCCCCCAGACGTCGCCGATAATACGCTCGAGCAAGAACACCGGCAGCGCCAGAATGACAAAACCAAACGCGGTTTTCACCGTCTCCATCCACGGGCCGCTCTTGGGCAGCAGACGGTTGCCAAATACCGTTACCAGAATCAATGGCAGACCCATTCCCAGCGCGTAGAGATACAACGTACCACCGCCGAGCCACATGTTACCGCTCTGGGCAATATACAGCAGGATCGCGCTCAGTGGCGCGGTAGTGCACGGTGAGCAAATCAACCCGGCGATGGCACCCATCACGAACACGCCGCCCGGGGAGCCACCCTGCTGACGGTTACTCATCAGCGTTAAGCGAGTCTGCAACGCGGACGGCAGCTGTAGGGTGAACAAACCAAACATCGACAGCGCCAGCAGAATAAATACGATCGACAGGCCAGCCAGCACATAAGGGTGCTGAAGTGCAGCCTGGAACTGCAGTCCGGCAGCAGCAACCACGAGGCCCAGTGTGGTGTAGGTCAACGCCATACCCTGCACGTAGATAAAGGCCAGCAGCAGGGCGCGTGCGGTTGAAAGGCGTTGCTTACCGCCAAGGACAATTCCGGAGATAAGCGGATACATGGGCAGCACGCACGGCGTGAAGGCGATGCCGATACCAATCAGTAAAGCCCACAAGGCGGAGAAGGGCAGCGCTGTGTGACCGTCGCCCTTCACCCCGGTGCTCTCATCTGCGTGAGGCGCAGGCATACTGTCGGCCGCTTTAACTTCGCTCAGCGGAATGACTTTAGTTTCCGGCGGATAGCAAAAGCCTGCATCAGCACAGCCCTGATACGTGACGGTCACGGTGGCGCCTTTATCGGCCTGATTGACCGCCACGGGCACGCTTAACCGCTGGCGATAGATTTCACTTTTGCCGAAAAACTCGTCTTCATGCCACTCGCCCGCAGGCATCTGAAGTGGGCCTACCTTTGCCTGAGCAGGCGTGATGCTGACCTGCTTGCGATAGAGGTAATACCCCTCTTTTATCTGCCAGGTAAGATTCAGGTCATGCTGGTCTTGTTGAAAATCGAAAACAAATGCCTGGTCGGCAGAAATAACGTTTGAACGGCCGGGAGCGTCAAATAACCCGGCAAAAACTGATGTGCTGCACAGCAGCAGGATCAGCGTAAGGAAGCGTTGAGCCATGAGAGATAATCGTTGTCGCCGTGGACCACTGGCAATACCAGCAGTTCGGGGGTTTGATAAGGATGATGAGATTTGAGGCAGTCCAGGAGTGCCTGCTGGTTCGCCAGATTGGTTTTGAGCAACATCTGGACTTCGTACTCCTGTTCCAGTTTACCTTCCCAGTAGTAAAGGGAGGTGGCGCCAGGAAGGAGCGTCACGCAGGCTGCCAGTTTTTCGGCCAGCACTTTGGCGGCGAGATCCTGGGCAGAGGCTTCATCAGGGGCGGTACAAAGGACAACAACAGCATCAGGCGTGTTCACAAGTCGACCTCCTCATCACGAAAGTCTTCACTATATCACGCAAGGCTATTGGTCATTAATGAAACGGGCCGCAGAGCGGCCCGTTTTTAACTATTTTTACAACCCATCATTGTTTACAGCACGATGCCGCCAATGATAAAGCCGAGGATCACGCACAGCGAGATAGCCACCACGCCCGGGATCAGGAACGCATGGTTAAATACGTACTTACCGATGCGAGTCGAGCCAGTGTCATCCATCTCAACCGCCGCCAGCAGGGTTGGGTAGGTGGGTAAAACGAACAGTGCAGAAACGGCAGCAAACGAGGCAATAGCCGTCAGCGGGGTAACACCCAGCATCAGCGCCGCAGGCATCAGGGCTTTGGTGGTGGCCGCCTGAGAGTAAAGCAGGGTTGCTGCAAAGAACAGCACCACAGCCAGGAGCCACGGATAGTTGTGCAGCAGGTCGCCCGCAACGGTCTGGATATCGCTGATGTGAGCTTTCACGAAGGTATCACCAAGCCAGGCCACACCCAGTACACACACGCAGGCGCTTATACCGGATTTAAAGGTGCTGGCGTTGAGCACTTCGCTGGTGTCGATTTTACAGGTGATGCTGATCAGCGTGGCGATAGTCAGCATGAATACCACAATCGCTTCGTTACGCGGCAGGACCGGGTTCTGGATCAGACCCACGGTGTCACTGATGGCGGTTGCGTAGAACATGACCGCAACGATACCGATCAGGAACAGCAAGACGGAGCGTTTTGCATGCGGCTTCAGTTCGAAGACCTGGCTACCACGCAGTTTCACTTCACCTTTTGCCAGACGCTCCTGATAAACCGGATCGTCTTTCAGTTCGGCGCCGAGGAAGTTACACAGCACGGCGGTGATCATCACTGCAATCAGCGTCACCGGAATACAGATGGCCAGCAGCGTCAGGTAACTCACGCCCATAGGCTCAAGGATACCGGCGAAGAAGACCACCGCAGCGGAGATAGGTGATGCGGTAATCGCAATCTGGGACGCGACCACGGCGATCGAGAGTGGACGAGACGGACGGATGCCCTGCTCTTTCGCCACTTCGGTAATGACCGGCAGCGTGGAGAAGGCGGTGTGGCCAGTACCGGCGAGAATGGTCATAAACCACGTCACCAGCGGGGCAAGGAAGGTAATGTATTTTGGATGGCGGCGTAACATACGCTCCGCCAGGCTCACCAGGTAGTCCATACCGCCTGCCACCTGCATGGCTGCGATAGCGGCAATAACCGCCATGATGATTTCGATAACGTCAAAAGGGATTGCGCCGGGTTTAATCTGAAAGATAAGGGTAAGTACGAGCACCCCGAGACCGCCGGCAAAACCAATGCCGATACCCCCGAGTCTTGCTCCCAAATAAATCGCCAACAGGACGATGACGAGTTCTGCTCCAAACATAAGGACCTGCCTTGCTTATTAACAAGTTGATATTGAATTGTTGTATTTTAGTAACGCCTATAAAGAAAAAAGGCACGTCACAAGTGACGTGCCTTAAGGAAGCCTAGCCTGAACTGCTACTGTTCGCTTTCATCGGTATATCGTTTCGCTTTGTATGCCGGGTGCATCAGGTTCTGGGCCGAGAAGATATCGTCCAGCTCGGCTTCGGTCAACAGTCCACGCTCCAGAACGACTTCACGCACGCTCTTACCTGTTTCGGCGCAAATCTTACCGACGATGTCGCCGTTATGGTGGCCGATGAACGGGTTGAGGTAGGTGACGATGCCGATGGAGTTATAGACATACCCTTCACAAACTTCTTTGTTTGCGGTGATGCCGTTAACGCATTTCTCCAGCAGGTTGTAGCAGGCGTTGGTCAGAATGTGGATGGATTCAAACATTGCCTGGCCGATGACCGGCTCCATGACGTTCAGCTGCAGCTGACCGGCTTCAGAGGCCATGGTCACGGTTGTATCGTTACCGATGACTTTAAAGCAGACCTGGTTTACCACTTCTGGCACTACCGGGTTCACTTTCGCCGGCATGATGGACGAACCGGCCTGCAGCTCTGGCAGGTTGATTTCATTCAGGCCAGCGCGTGGACCGGAAGAGAGCAGGCGCAGGTCATTACAGATTTTGGAGAGTTTCACCGCCAGACGTTTCAGGGCGCTGTGAACCATAACGTACGCGCCGCAGTCGGAGGTGGCTTCAATCAGATCTTCTGCAGGCACAACCGGCAGGTTAGAGACTTCAGCCAGCTTCTGTACCGCCAGCTGCTGGTAACCGTCCGGCGTATTCAGACGCGTGCCGATGGCGGTTGCGCCCAGGTTCACTTCCAGCAGCAGCTCGGAGGTGCGCAGCAGGTTTTTAGTTTCTTCGTTAAGCAGCACGTTAAACGCGTGGAATTCCTGACCGAGGGTCATCGGAACCGCGTCCTGCAGCTGGGTACGACCCATTTTCAGGATGTCCTGGAACTCAACGGCTTTGCGCTGGAAGCCATCACCCAGCTGATTAATGGCGTCCACCAGTTTCACCACGGAGGCATACACCGCGATACGGAAGCCGGTTGGGTAGGCGTCGTTAGTGGACTGACATTTATTAACGTGGTCGTTCGGATTCAGATACTGGTATTCACCTTTCTGATGACCCATCAGCTCCAGGCCGATGTTTGCCAGTACTTCGTTGGTGTTCATGTTGACGGAGGTGCCCGCGCCGCCCTGATAGACATCGACCGGGAACTGATCCATGCATTTGCCGTTGTTCAGCACTTCATCGCAGGCAGCGATAATCGCATTTGCCGCGCTTTTCGGAATGGTTTGCAGCTCTTTATTGGCCAGTGCTGCGGCTTTTTTCACCATCACCATGCCACGTACAAATTCAGGGATGTCGCTGATTTTGTTGTTGCTGATGTAGAAGTTTTCAATCGCTCTCAGAGTGTGAACACCATAGTAGGCATCCGCTGGAACTTCCCTGGTACCCAACAAGTCTTCTTCGATACGAATGTTGTTTAACATGTGAACCTTCTTTTCAAGCTGCCGATGGATTGTACTAAACACACAGTATTTATGTGGTTTTGAATATTTTCTGACCGACGATTATTCCCTCAATCAGCCAGATGTTCGAGATCATATGCTGATGATAGCGAATTGCCGTAATCTGGATCACTTATTATCGACCCGATTCCATGATAATTATTAATCTGTGAAATGAGTCACCGCTTTAAAATTTCCAGAAAAAATATCCGTGCAAACCGATTGAATTTTGGCTAACCGTCACCATTTCTTACAGACGCGTTTCGCGAACACATTCAGACAGGGGCCTGAGGGCACCTGCCACACAGGAGATGCCAGTGCGCTGGGTACCATTTATTGCTTTCTTTCTCTATGTTTACATCGAGATTTCAATTTTTATCCAGGTCGCCCATGTACTGGGTGTCCTGTTAACGCTGATTCTGGTGATTTTCACTTCGGTGATCGGCATGTCGCTGGTGCGTAATCAGGGTTTCAAAAATTTCCTGATAATGCAGCAGAAGATGGCCGCAGGCGAAAGCCCGGCCGCAGAGATGATCAAAAGCGTCTCGCTGATTATTGCTGGCCTGCTGCTGATCCTGCCGGGATTCTTCACTGACTTCCTCGGCCTGCTGCTGCTTCTGCCGCCGGTGCAAAAACACCTGACCATGAAGCTACTGCCGCATCTGCGTTTTAGCCGTATGCCGGGCGGTGGATTCAGCACAGGGCCGGGTGATACTTTCGAAGGGGAGTATCAGCGTAAAGATGAACAGCGCGACCGTTTAGACCATAAAGACGATCGGTAAAAGAGGCCAGGCCCGGTAAGCGAATCGCTACCGGGCTTTGTTTTACAGGGTGCCGCGTTTCGGTAAAAACAGCCACAGCCCCGCCAGCATGCTAATCGCATACAGGCTTTTCCACCCCACCATCGCCAGCAACAGCAGGCAAAGCACGCCACCAACCACTGCCAGCGCTTTATAGCGACCTTTCAGCAGACGACAACCCGCCAGCATGCACAGCAGGTAGATCATGATGAAAATCCCGTTGGCGTACACGATCAGGGCATCAAGATTGATATTCAGCCCGTAAATACATAGCGAACTCAAGACGCAGCAGCCCAGCACGGTATTAAGCGCATTCAACGGCAGCTGACGTTTAGACAGGCGCGCAAGGCGGCTCTCTGGTCTACCAAGCGCCTGTGACCATACCAGACGCGCAAAGCTCTGGATGTAGATATTGAGGCTGGCAAAACAGGCCAGATAGCCAATAACACAGGCGACCCACAGCGCTTTCAGACCAAACAGTTGCACCACAATGCCCGGCAGCGAGGCAGCGGCCGCTTTATCCGCGGCGAACGCGTTGAAATGCAGTACCAGCACGGTACAGGCCCAGTAAACGGTACCTGCTAACAGCAGGCCAATCATCAGGGCGCGCGGGAAATCCCGTTCCGGTTGTTTAAACTCAGAGGCCAGATGGGCGAACGCCTCCAGCCCGACAAAACACCAGAACATTACCGACAGCGCAGCGAACAGCTGCGAATGGTTGACGTCACTTACCGCGGGGAAGGGGATCTCCTTCAGCGTAATATCCCCTTTCCACCAGATGGCGACAATGAGGGCCACAATCAGTATTGCAACGACGGTTTGCAGGTTGGCACTCGAGCTGGCACCCCGTGAGCCGACCCACCAGACGATGGCCAGCGTACCCAGCTCGGCCAGCAGCAGTTGCTCGTTATGCCAGCCAAACAGCGCCTGGCCAAAACCGGTCGCGATATGCAACGCTGCCGGTAGACCGACCGGAATAACAGAAAGAAACAGCCAGCCGGTGACCCGCTCCAGTCGCGGACCAAACGCCATACCGACAAAGTGCGCTACGCCGCCCGCGCTGGGGAAATGCCGTCCGAGGATGGCAAACACGACCGCGACCGGAAACACCAGCACAATCAGCACTGGCCACGCCCACAGGCTATTATTGCCGGCCACCAGAGCTGCCAGCGCGGGTACCGCAAACACACCCGTACCTAACAAGGAGGTCGACAGCAGACCCACGCCCTGCGCCAGTCCCAACTCCTGTTTTAGTCCACTCATTGACATCGCCCTGCCACGATCAAAAGAGAGGCGATGGTAACACTTTCGCAAATTTTTTTTCGTCTGCCCCTTGAAGGGGGAAAAAGCTATCCCCATCTCTCAGGGCACTAGTCGGAAAACCGCGTGCGGACCGGCGTCATCCATAACTGATAATGACTTTCTCAAAGGAGAGCTATCAATGAGTATTCGTCCGTTACATGATCGTGTGATCGTCAAACGTAAAGAAGTTGAAACCAAGTCTGCTGGCGGCATCGTTCTGACTGGTTCTGCAGCAGCAAAATCAACGCGTGGCGAAATCATCGCTGTCGGTAAGGGCCGCATTCTGGAAAACGGAACTGTGCAGCCACTGGACGTTAAAGTTGGTGACATCGTAATTTTCAACGATGGCTACGGCGTGAAATCCGAGAAGATCGACAATGAAGAAGTGTTGATCATGTCCGAAAGCGACATTCTGGCAATTGTTGAAGCGTAATTTTACGCACGAGAATTTGAGGAAATAAGAACATGGCAGCTAAAGACGTAAAATTCGGTAACGACGCTCGTGTAAAAATGCTCCGCGGCGTAAACGTACTGGCAGATGCAGTTAAAGTGACCCTGGGCCCGAAAGGCCGTAACGTAGTGCTGGATAAATCCTTCGGCGCGCCAACCATCACGAAAGACGGTGTTTCTGTAGCACGTGAAATCGAGCTGGAAGACAAGTTCGAAAACATGGGTGCGCAGATGGTGAAAGAAGTTGCCTCTAAAGCGAATGACGCTGCAGGCGACGGTACCACCACCGCAACCGTACTGGCACAGGCTATCATCACCGAAGGTCTGAAAGCCGTTGCTGCGGGTATGAACCCAATGGATCTGAAGCGCGGTATCGACAAAGCGGTTACTGCGGCGGTTGAAGAGCTGAAAGCGCTGTCCGTTCCATGCTCCGACTCTAAAGCGATTGCTCAGGTTGGTACTATCTCCGCTAACTCCGACGAAACCGTAGGTAAACTGATCGCGGAAGCGATGGACAAAGTCGGTAAAGAAGGCGTGATCACCGTTGAAGACGGTACCGGTCTGGAAGACGAACTGGACGTGGTTGAAGGTATGCAGTTCGACCGCGGTTACCTGTCCCCATACTTCATCAACAAGCCAGAAACGGGCGCTGTTGAGCTGGAAAGCCCATTCATCCTGCTGGCTGACAAGAAAATCTCCAACATCCGTGAAATGCTGCCAGTGCTGGAAGCCGTTGCGAAAGCAGGCAAGCCGCTGGTTATCATTGCTGAAGACGTTGAAGGTGAAGCACTGGCGACCCTGGTGGTTAACACCATGCGTGGCATCGTGAAAGTGGCTGCGGTTAAAGCACCTGGCTTCGGCGACCGCCGTAAAGCGATGCTGCAGGATATCGCTACCCTGACTGGCGGTACCGTAATCTCTGAAGAGATCGGTATGGAGCTGGAAAAAGCGACCCTGGAAGACCTGGGCCAGGCTAAACGCGTTGTGATCAACAAAGACACCACCACCATCATCGATGGCGTGGGTGAAGAAGCGGCTATTCAGGGCCGTGTTGCTCAGATCCGTAAGCAGATTGAAGAAGCAACCTCTGATTACGACCGTGAAAAACTGCAGGAGCGCGTAGCGAAACTGGCAGGCGGCGTGGCAGTAATCAAAGTGGGCGCGGCAACTGAAGTTGAAATGAAAGAGAAGAAAGCACGCGTTGACGATGCTCTGCACGCGACCCGTGCAGCAGTAGAAGAAGGCGTGGTAGCTGGTGGTGGTGTCGCGCTGGTGCGTGTTGCCGCTAAACTGGCTGGCCTGACTGCTCAGAACGAAGATCAGAACGTGGGTATCAAAGTTGCGCTGCGCGCAATGGAAGCACCACTGCGTCAGATCGTTTCCAACGCCGGTGAAGAGCCGTCCGTGGTTGCGAACATGGTGAAAGCGGGCGAAGGTAACTACGGTTACAACGCTGCAACTGAAGAATACGGCAACATGATCGACTTCGGTATCCTGGATCCAACCAAAGTGACCCGTTCTGCACTGCAGTACGCGGCCTCTGTAGCGGGTCTGATGATCACTACCGAGTGCATGGTGACCGACATGCCTAAAGGCGACGCACCTGACTTAGGTGCTGCGGGTATGGGCGGCATGGGTGGTATGGGCGGCATGATGTAATCGTGCGCTTTACCGCTTAGAATGAGAAAAACCCCCGGGCAGAAATGCTCGGGGGTTTTTCTTTTGGTCATCTTTTTAGTATAAGGTTTACACACGGACAACATCTGCTGTCCAGCTTATTGAAAACGAGGAATAACATGCGCGTAAAAGTCTGTGCAGGGATCGTAGGAGCAGCATTGCTGCTGGCGGGTTGTAGCTCCAGCAATGAGCTGTCTGCTGCAGGTCAGGGCGTTCGCTTTGTTGAAGATAAGCCGGGTAACGAGTGCCAGTTTTTAGGCACGGCAACCGGTGAGCAAAGCAACTGGATGTCGGGTCAGCACGGTGAAGAAGGTGGATCTATGCGCGGTGCCGCTAACGCGCTGCGTAACCAGGCTGCAGAGATGGGTGGCAACGTGATTTACGGTGTGAGCAGCCCGTCGCAAGGGATGTTGTCCAGCTTCGTGCCAACGGCCAGCCAGATGAATGGCCAGGTCTATAAGTGCCCTAACTGATCTACATTGCTGATGGCGCTGCGCCCAACCCCGCCGGGCGGATAAGCGTAGCGCCACCTGCCATTATTGTTGCCGCAGTTGCAAATCCAGCGGCGTCTTACTCGGCTCACCGCCAATCTCTCGCGCCAGCTTCGGCACCATATAGCCTGAAACCAGCGTTAACAGTTCGCGCATAATCTGCCGGGCCTCTTCATCCGTGACCATGAAATGCGCCGCGCCTTGCACACGATCCAGTACGTGCAGGTAGTAGGGCATTACGCCCGCATCGAATAACGCATTACTGAGCTCCGCCAGAACCCGGGCATTATCATTCACACCGCGTAGCAACACGCTCTGGTTCAACAGCGTCACACCCGCTTTACGCAGACGCGCCATCGCCGCACGGAATGCCTCATCGATTTCATTCGCATGGTTGATATGGTTCACCAGCAGAACCTGTAAACGAGACTGCTCAAGGCGAGCGACCAGACCGTCCGTGATGCGTGCCGGAATAACAATCGGTAAACGGCTGTGGATGCGCAAACGCTTGATGTGTGGAATGGCTTCAAGCTGGGTCAACAGCCAGTCCAGCTCATGATCTTTTGCCATCAGCGGATCGCCACCTGAAAAAATGATCTCATCCAGTTCCGGATGGGCGGCGATATAGTCCAGGGCGACCTGCCAGTTGCGTTTATTACCCTGATTTTCGGCATACGGGAAGTGGCGACGGAAACAATAACGGCAGTTTACCGCGCAACCGCCTTTCACCAGCAGAAGAGCACGGTTGAGATATTTGTGCAGTAAACCCGGTACCACACTGTTCTGCTCTTCCAGAGGATCGGTGCTGTATCCTGGCGCCGATATAAACTCTTCCTGCGCAGTAAGCGTTTGTTTTAATAATGGATCGTCAGGGTTTCCTTTCTCCATACGGGCAACAAACGCGCGGGGAACACGCAGGGCAAAAAGTCGCTTAGCCTCGCGGCCTGCAAGCAACTCTGGGTGCTGATCGAGGTCTAACAGACGCAGCAATTCATCAGGACTGGTGATTACATCGGCAAGTTGCGATAACCAATCTTCTCTGGACGGGGTGTTTAGGGTTACAATATGCGCCATTTTGTGGCTTAGCTACCAGTTAACAAATTTAGAGGGCCTTATGGCAACGTACTATAGCAACGATTTTCGTGCTGGTCTTAAAATCATGATGGACGGCGAACCGTACGCGGTTGAAGCCAGCGAATTCGTTAAACCAGGTAAAGGCCAGGCATTCGCGCGCGTTAAGCTGCGTCGCCTGCTGACCGGTACCCGTGTTGAGAAAACCTTCAAGTCTACTGACTCCGCTGAAGGCGCTGATGTTGTCGATATGAACCTGACTTACCTGTACAACGACGGTGAGTTCTGGCACTTCATGAACAACGAAACGTTCGAGCAGCTGTCTGCGGATGCTAAAGCGATTGGCGATAGCGAAAAATGGCTGCTGGACCAGGCTGAGTGCATCGTGACCCTGTGGAACGGCCAGCCTATCGCTGTTACCCCACCAAACTTCGTAGAGCTGGAAATCGTTGAAACCGACCCAGGTCTGAAAGGTGATACCGCAGGTACTGGCGGCAAGCCAGCTACCCTGTCCACCGGTGCAGTGGTTAAAGTTCCACTGTTCGTACAGACTGGTGAAGTGATCAAAGTAGATACCCGCTCCGGCGAATACGTATCTCGCGTGAAGTAATTTACGTCAAGACTGAAGGCGCAGCGCCCGCTGCGCCTGTTTTTTGCAGGCAGGGATGATGAACCGTACCGTTAAAATTCTGCTTCTGTTAGCGCTGTCCAGCGCGTTGCTTTCCGGCTGTAACACCACGCGTGGAATGGGGGAAGATATCCAGGATCTCGGCCATATCATTTCTCACGCGGCCAGCTAACCCCGTCTAATTTTCCTAAAAATGCGTCCTTTTCCGTCAAACGACGGGATATTGTCTATTCTTAAGTTGCTATACACAAAACAACTTTGGCTATAAAAGGAAGATATTATGGTTAAGAAGACAATTGCAGCGATCTTTTCAGTCCTGGTACTTTCTTCAGTATTAACAGCCTGTAATACCACGCGTGGCGTTGGTCAGGATATTTCTGAAGGTGGTAGTGCAATCTCTGGTGCGGCAAGTAAAGCACAGCAGTAATTGAATAAACGGTACGGAACCAGACGGGTTTCGTACCGTCAGCTTTCTGATTCCTGCAGGGATAAAAACGGTGAATAACGCGTATCCATATGCAATTTCATGCGGATATTCCGTTTATAGGTATAGACCGTTTTACCGTTAATACTCAGGTGAGCCGCAATTTTCTGATTGCTGGCACCCTCCATCCACAACGTCAGCACTTTCTCCTCCTGGCGCGTCAGCAAAGGCGCGGTTACCTTTGGCTTTTCACTGTTCGCGTGCGAAATGAGTGCGTCGTGGATAACTGTCCCCAGTTGTTCAAGACGGGCATTTTTCAACAGCGATGACCAGACCGGGAATTGCTTCAGCCAGGCGGTCATTTCACTATCCTCACCCGATTGCAGCAAAATAAAGGGCACTCTTTCGCTGGCGTTCAGCAAAGATGAGAGGGACTGAAAGGGATGTACATCCTGTCTGAACCCATGCAGGTCAGCAATAACCAGCGTCGGTTTCCATTGCAGAATGTGCTCTCTGGCGAGGAAAAGATTATTCAGGCCGGTCACAACGACGTTTTCCGGAAATAAACCGGAATGATTGAGCCATGCTTCAAACCCGGTGCGGGTGAAGTGACAACGGTCAATCAAAAGAATTTTGAACATATTATATTCGCAGTCGGCTAGTGGTTTGGCTTCCTGCCATCAGAAAGCACATCATCATAGAGAAGTCGGATGAGTGATAAATGCCTGAACTGCGCGGCATACTGCGGCTATTTCTTGCCTTAACATGTTCAGCACAAAAGGATTGAAAAAAAATCGCACGCTAACCAAAATATGAGGTGTAATCTTTGCCTTGCGGGACGACCCGTAAGCGCTTCCTTCATCGGGGACGGCCCCAACTTGCATTTAAGTTAAGGAGCCTGAAATGTCCTGGATCATTCTTGTTATTGCTGGCCTGCTCGAAGTGGTATGGGCGATAGGTCTGAAGTACACCCACGGTTTTACCCGCCTGACACCCAGCGTCATTACCATCACCGCGATGATTGTGAGTATCGTTTTGCTCTCGTGTGCGATGCGTTCTTTACCGGTGGGGACAGCGTATGCCGTCTGGACGGGAATTGGCGCCGTGGGGGCGGCCATCACGGGGATCCTGCTGTTGGGTGAGTCAGCGAGTCTGGCGCGTATCGCCAGCCTCGCCCTGATTGTGGCCGGTATTATTGGGTTGAAGCTCAGCACCCATTAATGGGGTTGTTCTACCCAGATGAGTTTCGACACATCAAACCCTTGCCGGGTCGCGACGTCCAGCATCTGCTGTTTCATCTCAGGTGAAAGGGTTGGGGTGCGAGAGAGGATCCACAGATAGTTGCGATCCGGCCCGCAGACCAGCGCGTGACGGTACTCTCTGTCGAGCGCTATCACGTTATATCCGCCATAGAACGGGCCGAAGAAGGAAACTTTGAGCGCGGCCCGTCGCGGGTCGCCGGTAAAGTACGCTTGTCCAATCGACTGCTGCCACATCTCCCGGTCCGGATTATAGCCCCGGTTGATAACCTGAATACCGCCGTCATCCATCGGGCTGTAATTTGCCGTGACCTTCTCTAAACCCCGTTCAAAACGGTGGTCAAGGCGCGCGATTTCATACCATGTTCCAAGAAAACGTTGTGCGTCGAAATTGCTGACAACGGTGACGCCGGGAGGGGGAGTCGGGGAGCTGCAGGCAACCACTAAAAACGCGGCTGTCACTGCGGCGATAACAGGCAAAATGCGCATAGGAGTTTCCTTACTGTTTTTTGTTAAGTGTAGATGACAGCAAGGAAAATGCGGGAATTTTGCAGGCCGGGTGAGCATCAGCATCACCCGGCAAGATGTTACTGCAGAGCGCTCAGAATACGGTATGCCGCTTCCACGCGCGCCGGGTTCGGGTAGCTCTTGTTCGCCAGCATAACAATGCCGAGTTCCTTCTCAGGGATAAATGCCACGTAGCTGCCAAATCCGCCCGTCGAGCCTGTTTTATGTACCCATGACGCTTTTACCGGTGGTGCAGGAGGGTTCACTTCTGCCACGGGCAACGGTGCAAGCGCTACTTTGTTGTCGCTGCCCTCCACCACGGTTTTGGCTTCTACCGGCCAGTTGAGCATCTCCCAGCCCAGGCCCTGGTACATCGAGCCTGTGCGCCAGTAGCGAGACTGTGCAAGCACCATGCCCTGCTTCAGTGAGGTATCCTGTACGCCATCGGGGGCCATGTTAGCCACCACCCAGCTCGCCATATCCTTCACGTTGGTTTTCACGCCATACGCTTCGGCGTCGAGCATGCCCGGGGAAACGTGAACCGCTTTACCGTCACGATAACCCCAGGCGTAATGCTGTTCTTCTGACTTCGGAACGTTTATCCACGTATGGTTCAGGTTAAGCGGCTTCAGGACCCGCTCCGTCATGGCCTGCTCAAAGCGCATGCCAGAAGGTTTCACCGCCAGAGCCCCAAACAGACCGATGCTGGCATTCGCATAAAGACGCGTGGTGCCTGGCGCCCACTGTGGTTGCCAGGACTGGTAAAAACGCAGCAGCGAGGCATTATCGGTAACCTCATCGGGCACCTGTAACGGCAGGCCACCGGCAGTATAGGTTGCCAGGTCCAGCATGCGAACGCCCTGCCACTGTTTGCCGGTCAGCTCAGGCCAGTATTTGGTCACCGGATCGCCCAGCGAAATTTCACCGCGAGCAATAGCATCGCCACCCAGAACGCCGGTGAAAGTTTTGCTGATTGAGCCCAGCTCAAACAGCGTTTGTGCAGTGACGGGTGTGTTCGCGGCGACATCGGCCTTGCCGAAGGTGAAGTAGTGCGGCTGGCCCTGATAGATCACGGCGACCGCCATACCCGGAATAGACTGCGCTTTCATCAGGGGCGTAACGGTACGTTCCACGACCTTCGCCAGCTGTGTTTCTGACAGAGGTGCGGCTAATGCAGCGCAGGAGGTGCTGAGCAGCAGGGCGCAGCACAGGGATTTTTTCATCATCAGTTATCTTCCGTAATAGCGAGTCAAGGGAGTGTCCGGGCCCGTCAGACATACCCAGTCTGTTGGATTTGACTGTGGCTGACAAACGGTTAAATTTAGCATTAGCTGTTAATTTTTCTAACGGATGGGTCGATGACACGCAGCTATTTACCGCTTAATTCGCTTCGTGCCTTCGAAGCCGCTGCAAGGCACCTCAGTTTTACTAATGCTGCCATTGAGCTGAATGTCACCCATTCAGCCATCAGTCAGCACGTTAAGACGCTGGAACAACATCTGAACTGTCAGCTGTTTGTCCGGGTTTCGCGCGGATTGATGCTGACGACAGAGGGCGAGAATCTGCTGCCGGTGCTGAACGATTCGTTTGATCGTATCGCCGGCATGCTGGATCGCTTTGCCAGTCATCGCGCGCTGGAGAAGCTTAAAATTGGCGTGGTGGGGACTTTTGCGACCGGGGTGTTATTCGCGCAGCTGGATGATTTCCGTCGCCGCTATCCGCATATCGATCTGCATCTTTCGACCCATAATAATCGCGTCGATCCGGCCGCCGAAGGGCTGGATTACACGATCCGCTACGGTGGAGGGGCGTGGCATGGCACTGAAGCGACGTTTCTGTGTTCTGCGCCGCTGGCTCCGCTGTGCACACCTGAAATCGCCGTCGGGCTACAAGCACCGGCGGACATGCTGAAGTTTACGCTGCTGCGCTCCTACCGACGCGACGAATGGTCGGCGTGGATGCAGGCCGCGGGCGAACTCCCGCCGTCACCAACGCATCGGGTGATGGTGTTTGATTCATCCGTTACCATGCTGGAAGCCGCGCAGGCCGGCGTGGGAATTGCTATCGCACCTGTGGGTATGTTCACTCATCTGCTGAACAGCGAACGTATCATTCAGCCGTTTGCGACACAGATTGAGCTGGGCAGTTACTGGTTAACCCGATTGCAGTCACGGACAGAAACCCCTGCAATGCGTGAGTTTGCGCAGTGGCTGGTGGGGAAAATGCAGAAATGACAGGCCCGCCGGGGAGCGGGCCTGATGTATCAGATAGTAACCACGGCAATCAGCGTAACCACCGTCAGGATGGTTGCCAGGCCGTAGAACACCCATTTCCCGCTCGGGACATGGATTTTCAGGTCATGCATCGCGTGGTGAATACGGTGCAGGCCACACCACAGCGGCAGGACGATCATCAGGAAGATGAACACACGGCCAATAAAGCTGCTGGCAAAGGCCAGTACTCGCTCGTAACCCAGCGCATCGCCCGGAAACAGCCCCAGTGGCAGCATAATACCGACCAGCAGGATGATGACCGGCGCGATGATGGCGCTCCACATCCCCCCTGCGCCAAACAGTCCCCAGAAGACCGGCTCGTCAGAACGTTTTGGATTTGGATTAATCACAGTAGTCTCCTTACCAGAACAGTGCGA
This sequence comes from Enterobacter sp. SORGH_AS_0287, assembly GCF_031453695.1. Classification (NCBI taxonomy): domain Bacteria; kingdom Pseudomonadati; phylum Pseudomonadota; class Gammaproteobacteria; order Enterobacterales; family Enterobacteriaceae; genus Enterobacter; species Enterobacter sp. SORGH_AS_0287. The sequence continues at coordinate 3,173,662 of NZ_JAVIZW010000001.1, read as the reverse complement.
CAAACAGAATGACCACAGTGACGAGGATCGTCACGCCCCATAGCCCTTTAATGACCGGCTCTGGCCCCATTTTCTCGTCTTTAATGATGATGTTCGCCGCTTTTGGCGCCAGTTCAAACCAGGTTTTGGTATGAAGCAGCGCTGCCGCGAGCACAATCAGGTTCAGGATCACGATGATGGGGTTTTGCAGGAAGCCGACAAAGCTGGCCCAGGTTTCAGGGCCATGTTTGAGGGCATAAACGCCATACATCAGCTCCAGGCTGAACCAGACCGTCGGCACCGCGGTGCCTTCACGCAGCATATAGAAGCGATAAAACGGCAGTTTCTTCCACCAGGTGGACGGCATTGGCCGCACGTAGGCTTTGCGTTTAGTCGTCATTATGCACTCCTTAGCGTGGTTTCAGGGTGGCGATAAGAAAGTCTTTCGAGCTTTCCACTTTACCCTGCTGAATAGCGGCGGCCGGGTCGACGTGCTTCGGACAGACTTCGGAGCAGTAGCCCACAAAAGTACAGCTCCAGACGCCGTTCTGGCTGTTAAGCTGCGCCATACGTTCTTTTTTACCGTGGTCGCGGCTGTCCTCGTTATAGCGGTGCGCCAGGGTAATGGCCGCGGGGCCAATAAACTCTGGATTCAGGCCAAACTGTGGACACGCGGCGTAGCACAGACCACAGTTGATGCAGCCGGAGAACTGATGGTATTTCGCCATCTGAGCTGGCGTCTGGGTGTTCGTCCCCTGATCCGGCGTACGTGGATTGCCGATGATGTACGGCTTAATCGCTTCCAGACTTTCGATAAAGTGAGTCATATCGACCACCAGATCGCGTTCAATCGGGAAGTTACCCAACGCTTCTACTTTGATGCCTTTGGTGTATTCACGCAGGAAAGTTTTACAGGCCAGTTTCGGCACCTTGTTGACCATCATGCCGCAGGAGCCGCAGATTGCCATACGGCACGACCAGCGGTAGCTCAGGTCCGGCGCAAGGTTATCTTTGATATAGCCGAGCGCATCCAGCAGAGAGGTTTGCTCGTCATAAGGGACTTCATAGAATGCGCTGTGCGGTGCAGTGTCCACTTCCGGATTGTAGCGCACCACTTCGATTTTCAGTTTCTGCATCTCAGCCATTCGCCTTCTCCTTCTTCTCGGCGGCTTCTGCTTCTGCGCCATACACGCGTTTAGCCGGTGGCAACGTCGTGATTTTCACGTCGCTGTAGTCCAGACGGGTGGTGCCATCCGCATCGCGCCAGGCGAGAGTGTGTTTCAGGAAATTGACGTCATCACGTTCGGTGCAGCCTTCATCAAGACGCTGATGCGCGCCGCGTGACTCTTTACGTGCCAGCGCAGAGTGCGCCATACATTCCGCCACGTTCAGGCCGTGACCCAGCTCGATGGTATAGAGCAGGTCTGTGTTGAACACGCTGGAGGTATCGGTAATGCGCACGCGCTTGAAGCGCTCCTGCAGCTCAGCCAGCTTATCCACGGTTTTTTGCATCAGCTCAGGGGTACGGTAGATACCGCAGCCTTCTTCCATCGACAGGCCCATCTCGTCGCGGATTTTCGACCAGTTTTCATTTCCTTCCTGGTTCACCAGGTTTTTCAGCCGTTTTTCGACGTCAACGACCTGGGCATCCAGCGCCGCGCTGTTCGCCTCGCCCGCGGTGGCAGCACGCTCCATCGCGCGTTCGCCCGCCATGCGGCCAAAGACCACCAGCTCCGCCAGTGAGTTTGACCCCAGACGGTTGGCACCGTGCAGGCCGACAGAAGAGCACTCGCCCACGGCAAATAGCCCTTTAATGCGGGTTTCGCACTGCTGATCGGTTTCGATACCGCCCATGGTGTAGTGGGCCGTTGGACGTACCGGAATCGGCTCTTTCACCGGATCGACGCCAACGTAGGCTTTTGCCAGTTCGCAAATGAACGGCAGACGTTCCAGCAGTTTCTTCTCGCCAAGATGACGCAGGTCGAGGTAGACCACATCGCCGCGTGGCGTGGAGATGGTGTTGCCTTTGCGCCACTCGTGCCAGAAGGCCTGAGATACTTTGTCGCGCGGGCCCAGTTCCATGTATTTGTTTTTCGGCTCGCCGAGCGGGGTTTCCGGGCCCATGCCATAATCCTGCAGATAGCGATAGCCATTTTTATTGACCAGGATCCCGCCTTCACCACGGCAGCCTTCCGTCATCAGAATGCCGGAGCCCGGCAGGCCAGTAGGGTGATACTGCACGAACTCCATATCCCGCAGCGGCACGCCGTGGCTGAGCGCCATGCCCATGCCGTCACCGGTGACGATACCGCCGTTGGTGTTGTAGCGGTAAACACGCCCCGCACCGCCGGTAGCCATGACCACCGCGTTGGCGCGGATCTGGACGAGGCTGCCTTCCATCATGTTCATCGCCACCAGACCGCGCGCCTGACCGTCATCAACCAGAATGTCGAGGACGAAATGTTCGTCAAAGCGCTGAATCTGTGGGAACTGAAGGGAGGTCTGGAACAGGGTGTGCAACATGTGGAAGCCGGTTTTATCGGCGGCGAACCAGGTACGTTCGATCTTCATCCCGCCGAAGCGGCGAACGTTGACGCTGCCGTCCGGACGACGGCTCCACGGACATCCCCACTGTTCAAGCTGGGTCATCTCCGTAGGACAATGGTGTACAAAGTAGTCAACGACATCCTGCTCGCAAAGCCAGTCGCCCCCTGCAACCGTGTCGTGGAAATGGTATTCGAAGCTGTCATGATCCTGCGCAACGGCGGCGGATCCTCCTTCTGCGGCAACCGTATGGCTGCGCATCGGATAGACTTTTGAAATCAATGCGATTTTAGCGTTGGGATTAGCTTGTGCTGCAGCAATCGCAGCACGTAATCCAGCCCCGCCAGCGCCTATAACGGCAAGATCGGCTTGAAAAGTTTGCACGACATTCCTCCAGATTTTTGTTATTTCGCAACGCGATAAACTAAAGGTAGTTCACCCGTCCAAAAGGACGATTGCGAAAGCGTTTCCACTGCTCCTTTATGGGTAAAGCAGTATAACCGCGTGGATGTCAGGGAAATTTGACGTGTTCGATTTTTTTGCTGTTCTGTGCGGCGATTTATCGCGGTGAGTAATGAATTTCGTCGCGCAATTGTTCACCTAAATGAAATGCGCTTTTTTACTGCGCAAAATTTGTCTCCGTCCCTGGTAACGAGTAGACTTCGTGCCCTTGTCTGAAATCGGAGAAAAACTCATGAGCGAAACGGCCACCTGGCAGCCGAGCGCATCCATCCCCAACTTGCTAAAACGCGCTGCAATTATGGCGGAGATCCGCCGCTTCTTTGCCGACCGCGGCGTCCTTGAGGTGGAAACCCCGTGCATGAGTCAGGCAACGGTAACGGATATTCATCTGGTCCCGTTTGAAACCCGTTTTGTTGGTCCTGGCCACTCACAGGGCATGAATTTGTATCTGATGACCAGCCCGGAATACCACATGAAACGCCTGCTGGCGGCAGGGTGTGGCCCGGTCTATCAGCTGTGCCGCAGTTTCCGTAATGAAGAGATGGGGCGTCACCACAATCCGGAATTCACCATGCTGGAGTGGTACCGTCCGCATTATGATATGTACCGCCTGATGAACGAGGTGGACGATCTGCTGCAGCAGGTGCTGGAGTGCTCAGAAGCGGAAACGCTCTCTTATCAGCAGGTTTTCCAGCGTTACCTGGAAATTGATCCGCTTTCTGCGGATAAAGCGCAGCTGCGCGAAGTGGCGGCAAAACTGGATCTGAGCAACGTGGCAGATACCGAAGAAGACCGCGACACGCTGCTGCAACTGCTCTTCACCTTTGGCGTTGAGCCGCAAATTGGCAAAGACCGGCCGACGTTTGTATATCACTTCCCGGCAAGCCAGGCTTCGCTGGCGCAGATCAGCACCGAAGATCACCGCGTGGCGGAGCGTTTTGAGGTCTATTACAAAGGTATCGAGCTGGCGAACGGCTTCCACGAACTGACCGACGCACGCGAACAGCAGCAGCGTTTTGAGCAGGATAACCGCAAGCGCGCGGCACGTGGTCTGCCGCAGCAGCCGATTGATACCCATCTGCTGGAAGCATTGAAGGCGGGTCTACCGGACTGCTCCGGCGTGGCGCTGGGCGTTGATCGTCTGGTGATGCTGGCGCTGGGCGCAGAACAGCTGGGCGAAGTGATCGCGTTTACGGTCGATCGCGCATAACGCACCGTATTGCCGGGTAGCACTGTCGCTTACCCGGCTCACCTCTGATGTCAATTAACCTTTCCATTTCCGCACGACAACATTAAAAACTGCCACATTCTCTGTACGCAGGTCTTTTTCTTAATTTGCCCCTAATAGCCACAATATTAGTCTGGTCATCTGCTACCATCCGCGCAGTTTAACTTCCTTTGGATGGCGCTATGTCCCAGTCACTTAAAAAGATGACCCTCACCGGGCTCATCCTGATGATTTTTACCTCCGTCTTTGGCTTTGCCAACAGCCCGTCGGCTTTCTATCTGATGGGCTACAGCGCAACGCCGTTCTACATCGTCTCGGCCCTGTTTTTCTTCATACCGTTTGCGCTGATGATGGCGGAAATGGGGGCGGCCTACCGCAAAGAAGAGGGCGGGATCTATTCCTGGATGAACAACAGCATCGGCCCGCGCTACGCGTTTATCGGCACGTTTATGTGGTTCTCCTCGTATGTGGTCTGGATGGTCAGTACGGCGGCCAAGGTCTGGGTACCATTTTCGACGTTTGTTTTCGGCAGCGATTACACTCAGGTCTGGTCTTTGGCCGGTCTGAGCTCCACGCAGGTGGTCGGGATTCTGGCCGTCTGCTGGATGGTGGTTGTAACGCTGGTGGCGTCTAAGGGCATCAACAAAATTGCCCGCATTACCGCCGTGGGCGGGATCTCGGTGATGTGCCTGAATCTGGTGCTGCTGGTGGTCAGCATTGCCATTCTGTGCCTGAACGGCGGACATTTCGCTCAGGAGGTGAACTTCGTTTCCTCGCCCAACCCGAGCTATCAGTCCGGGCTCGCTATGCTCTCCTTTGTGGTGTTTGCCATTTTTGCGTACGGCGGTATTGAGGCGGTGGGCGGTCTGGTCGACAAGACCGAGATCCCGGAAAAGAACTTTGCGAAAGGCATTATTTTTGCCGCGATAGTTATCTCCATTGGTTATTCACTGGCAATTTTCCTCTGGGGCGTCAGCACCAACTGGCAGCAGGTACTCAGCAACAACACCACTAACCTGGGCAACATTACCTATGTGCTGATGAAAAGCCTGGGGATGACGCTGGGACAAGCGATGAATCTGACACCGGCAGCGGCGGCAACGATGGGCGTCTGGTTTGCACGCATCACCGGCTTGTCCATGTTCCTTGCCTATACCGGCGCGTTTTTCACGCTGATTTACTCTCCGTTGAAAGCGATAATTCAGGGCACGCCAAAAGCGCTGTGGCCTGCACGCATGACGCAACTGAATACCGCAGGTATGCCCGCCAACGCCATGTGGATGCAGTGCCTGCTGGTCAGCGTGTTCATTTTGCTGGTGTCGTTTGGTGGGGATACCGCGTCAGCGTTTTATAACAAGCTGACCCTGATGGCGAATGTGTCGATGACGCTGCCTTATCTCTTTCTGAGCCTGGCCTTCCCGTTCTTTAAGGCGAAGGAGGATCTTGAGCGTCCGTTTGTGATTTTCAAAACGCGCGCCGCCACGCTGCTGGCAACCACGGTGGTGGTGCTGGTAGTGGCATTCGCCAACATCTTTACCGTTATTCAGCCGGTGATTGAGGCGAATGACTGGAGTAGCGCACTGTGGATGGTGGGCGGTCCAGTCTTCTTCTCGCTTCTGGCGATGGGGATTTATGAGAATTACCGCCGACGTTCTGTGGCGTTGCTGACGGAAGTGGCGTAGCGGTTAAACATTCCCCTCCCGGAAGGGAGGGGAGAAGGGTTACAGACTTCCTGCCGGGCGTGTGCGCGCCGCTGACGTTAACGTTCTTCCCGTTTTACGCCCGTCCAGGCTTTCCAGACGCATCTGGAACGGTGGGAACGGCATATCAATGCCGTGCTCACGGAACCCTGCCAGAATCAGCTGGTGGATCTCATGACGCAGTGGCATACGGTGTCCCATTTCGGCGGCGTAAATACGCAGTTCGAAAATCTGGATCCCCTGTTGTAGATCCACGAGGAACACTTCCGGCGCCGGGTTATCGATCACGAATGAACAGCGCTCCGCGGCGGTGTAGAGGATCTGAGTGACCTCTTCGCTGTTGGCATCCGACGGCGCAGGTACCGTCAGCACCACACGCGTGACGGAGTCTGACAGCGACCAGTTGATAAACTGCTCGGTAATAAACGCCTTGTTCGGCACGATGATCTCTTTACGGTCCCAGTCGCTGATCGTGGTGGCGCGCGTGTTGATCCTGGTGATGCTGCCGGTCAAGTCGCGGATCGTTACCGTATCGCCAATACGAATCGGTTTTTCGAACAGAATAATCAGGCCAGAGATAAAGTTGGCGAAGATCTCCTGTAAGCCAAACCCTAACCCCACACCAAGTGCCGCCACCAGCCACTGCAGTTTCGACCATTCAATGCCAATCATTGAGAAGCCGACCAGCCCGCCAAACAGCATGATCAGATATTTGGTGATGGTGGTAATTGCGTATCCCGTCCCCGGGGTTAAATCGAGATGCTGCAGCAGGGCCAGCTCCAGCAGCGCCGGGAAGTTACGCACCAGTTGGGTGGTGATGATCAACACCAGAATGGCAATCAACACCGCGCCTAAGGTAATCGGCTCCAGGCTCTCCACACCTTGTACCGTGGACGTTACGTCCCACAGAGAGATGTTTTCCAGGAAGCCAAACGCGGAGTGAATTTCCGACCACAGGAAGATCACCGACAGCAGGGCAATCAGCATCAGGATCGAGCGTACCAGTCGCAGGGATTGGGTACTGATGGCATCCAGATCCAGCTCGACTTCGTCAGCTTCCGTCGTGCCTTCTGTGCTGTTGACATGGTTTGGCTCTTCCTCGCCACGCGCACGCTGGGCGAGGATCTCTGCCCGTCGGTGCTTGGCACGGTCGAACGCCAGACGGCGGCGCTGGATCAGCATCCAGCGGCGTATCACGTGATACACCACCAGAAGCAGGAACCAGATCGCCACCGAGGTTTCAAGCCTCGCCAGCAGCGCCTTGGCGGTCGCCAGGTAACCCACCGTCGCTGCCAGCATGGCAATCAGCGGTGCGCTCAGCAGCAAGTTCCAGAGCAGCCGGTTGAACATGTTGTCGCCGTTACCGGATTTATCCAGATAGAGCGGGATACCGGCGCGTTTCAGGCTGAGCGTGACAATTGCCAGCGCCCCGCATATCAGCATAAAGCAGAGGCGGCCCAGCGACCCTGAGAATTCCCGGTCGTTGAGTTTATCGAACATGATCAGCGCCATAATCAGCGGCACAATCAGTCCGATGCTCATCAGGTAGTAACGCATGGCGCGTGCAACGCGATTACGCGGCCAGCCGAAGTGAGCGATGAACAAACCGTTGGGCCGCGCGAACGTGGCGCAAATCATTACCACCCACAGCAGTGGCACCGTGGCAGTGACGCCATCGCCAATGGCCACCGCGAGCGGGTAGGGCCAGGCTTCCCGCAGGCCATATCCAAGCGTCATCCACAGGACCGGTAGCGGTGAGGCGACGAGAATCGACCAGAAGACGGTGCGTAACGTCAGCCAGAAGTGATCCTGCGTAACTTTCCCCACCCGGGCGCTGGAGCGCTCCAGGAATCGGGTGAAATACCGGCGCGAGTAAATGCTGAAGCCCACCAGAATCAGCGCGGCCAGCAGCGGGAAAATGGTCTCTTTACTGGTGAGCATCATCACGCTGGCCTGGCCCAGCTGGCTGAAGGTATCCAGCGAAATAAGGCGGCGCAGATCCTGAACAATCTCAATCGGCCACGAGAAGGTCATCGGCCGCACGTCGGAGGTCCAGAAGAGATAACGGTGCGTTGCCTCATTCACCTCTTTCAGCGCATCTTCCAGTTGGCTATTAGAGACCTTCAGCTTGGTCAGTTCCAGAATCAGCGTATCCCCGCCCTGGAGCAGGGAGTTCAGCAGTTCACGCTGGGTACGCAACTGGGCTTCCAGAATGCGGTTCTGCTCGCTGGTCAGCGGCTGTCCGTCAGCCTGACGGATCTGGCGGATTTGCGGCTGTTTGTTGAGCAGATCCTCAAAGTGCAGTCGCTGCACGCGCAGCTGAGCCATTTCGGTATCCAGCTGCTGCGGTTTGGGCATTTCCGGCAGGCGTGAGACCTGCGCGCGTAACGCTTCACCCAGCAGGTTTGATGACCCTAGCCACTGGGACTGCTCACGCAACGTGTTAAGCGCCTGGCGGACCTGCAGGGTTTGGTTGGTAGCCTGACGCTGTTGCGAGGCCACCAGGTCCATACGCTGCGCCTGTTGATTCAGCGCCGCAGAGAGCTCGCGGTTGACCTTAAACTGCTCAACGATGCCGCTGGGCAGGTTCGCGCTGTTTTCCGCCAGCAGTTCGGTGCTTTCAAGCGCACGCTCGGCTTCGCGCTGCCGCTGGCTGTTAAGCTGATTACGCAGGGCCTGCAGATATGCATCCAGCTGTTCGCTCTGCTTCTGCGCCAGCTCAGAGCGCATCCGCGACAGCTCCTGGCGGTTATTGGCGGAGAGCTGCGCCAGCTCCAGTTCATCGACAAGGGCTTTGAGGCGAGCAGATTCGGCCTGCAGCCCCAGATTCTGCGCCTGCGCTTGCGGCGTGTTGCCGCTTTGCGTACCAACGCGACGCTCAACTTCATTAAGCTGGCGGCGGGCATCGGTTTGCTGCTGGGGAAGCTGGCTGAGCGAGTCGGCAATTTCACGCGCCCGCTCCTGCTCCTGCTGAGCCAGACGGCTCTTTTCCAGAAGCTGGCTGCTGACCTGGAGGATCTCCTGATTCAGCGCATCAGAAGACATGTCCGCCGGTATATCGCGCGGTTCATCACGCAGATTACTGAGCTGCGAGCGCAGCGTTTGCGAGAGTTTGGGGAAGTTGTCGATAACCTGCTGATATTGCTGCGCACGCTCGAGGGAGCCTTTTTGCTCCGCGAGCGCGTTCAGGGCGGACTGGAGCGACTCAACGGTCTCTGGCTGAGCGGGTTTTGCCGCTTTTGCCTGCTCCAGTTCCTGGGTTATCTGTTTTGCGTCGGGGGCTGTCGCTGCGTACGCCCCCATGCTGAGGCACCAGGCCATCAGTAGAACGATAATCGGGCGCACGTCAGCGATCCTTCTGTTATTAGCCTTCGTCTTTTTTGTCGTCAACCAGCGGGCTGGCGTCGTGCTCGGCGTCGATCTCTTCTTGGGACAACGGTGCAGGTTCTGCCACCGGCGTTACGAAGGTTTCGGTAGAGACGGCCAGCGGCTGACCCAGTTTGGTGACCGACAGGCTTTCAAGCTGTTCGGCCAGCTTAACTTTACCCGGTGCAAACAGGTTGATAACGGTTGAGCCCAGCTTGAAGCGACCCATCTCCTGACCTTTCAGCAGGGCGACAGAGCCTTCTTCTTCACCGGCAGGCCAGGTCCAGCGCTTGATCACGCCTTCACGTGGTGGGGTGATGGTGCCAGCCCAGACGGTTTCAATGCTGCCGACAATGGTCGCGCCCACCAGGATCTGCGCCATAGGGCCGAATTCAGTATCAAACAGGCAGATGACGCGTTCGTTACGGGCGAACAGGTTAGGTACGTTCTGCGCCGTGAGGTGGTTCACGGAGAACAGATCGCCCGGAACGTAGATCATTTCACGCAGGATGCCGTTGCACGGCATGTGCACGCGGTGATAGTCGCGCGGTGAGAGATAGGTGGTCGCGAAGGTCCCGTTACGGAACAGATCCGCCATCAGGTAGTTACCTGCCAGCAACGCTTCCAGGCTGTAGTTATGGCCTTTCGCCTGCAGGATTTTGTCGTCTTCGATGTGACCCAGTTGGCTAATCACGCCATCTGCAGGCATCACCAGCACGTTAGGGTCCGTATTCAGCGGGCGCACGTCGTCACGCAGTGGGCGGACGAAAAACTCGTTGAAGGTGCGGTAGCTGGCGGTATCCGGCTTCTGCGCCTCTTTCATGTCGACCTTGTAATATTTTACGAAAAGGTCGATGACCAGTTTGGTCAGCCAGCCCGCTCGTTTGCTCGCGCCCCAGCCCGCCAGGCGAGTGAGCCACAGTTTCGGCAGAATGTATTGAAGCGAAAGTTTAAATGAGTTTAACAAGGTAGCCTCCAGGCCATTGTTTTGTCGTTCCTGATCCGGCCGCAAAGCGCCGGAACCTGAAAAAAGGGGACGATTTTAGCGATGCTTAGCTTAGTTGTCAGTTATCAGAATCAGAAAAGTTTTTACGCGTTTTTACCTGATCCATGCTCTCGAGAATGCGGTGGTAGTTTTCAAAGCGGGTCTCCGCTATTTCGCCTTTCTCGACCGCTTCACGGATAGCGCAGCCCGGGTCATTGTCATGTTTACAGTCGCGGTATTTGCAAGCACCTAAATAATCATGGAATTCGACAAATCCGTTGAAGATTTGTTCCGGCTCAAGGTGCCACAAACCGAATTCACGCACGCCCGGAGAGTCAATGACATCGCCGCCGTGCGGGAAGTGATACAGGCGTGACGCGGTTGTGGTGTGCTGGCCCAGGCCAGAAACATCAGACACATCGTTGGTCACGATCTCTTGCTGGAGGCCGAGAAGGTTGTTCAGCAGGCTCGATTTGCCCACACCGGACTGTCCCGCAAAGATGCTGATGCGATCGGTAAGCGCCTCTTCAAGCGGTTTCAGACCATCTTTGGTATAGCTGGAAACCATCAGAACGCGATACCCAATGTTACGGTAGATATCCATCTGCTCGTTGACGAAGTTCATACCGTCTTCATCGAGCAGATCGATTTTGTTGAGTACGATGATCGGTTCAACCTGCAGCGTTTCACAGGCGACAAGGTATCGGTCGATAATATTGAGCGAAAGTTCGGGCAAAATCGCCGAGACGATAACGATCTGGTTAATGTTGGCTGCGATAGGTTTAACCCCGTCGTAGAAATCGGGACGGGTCAGTACCGACGTACGCGCGTGGACCGCCTCAACGATGCCTTTTACCGTGACGCCTTCCGCCGCTTCTTTACCCGGGCGCCAGACCACACGATCGCCGGTTACCAGAGAACGAATCGTCCGGCGGATGTTGCAGCGGTGAATCTCACCGTTGGCGGATTCCACGTCGGCGTGCATACCGAAACGGCTGATGACGATGCCTTCCATCGGTTCGCCAAACAGGTTGTCGTCGTAATCGACCTTCTCCGAAGTGGTTTTAAGACGGCGCTGGTGATTGGCATTCACACGGCGCTGCTGCCCTTTGGAGAGTTTATTTTTACTCAATCGCGCTGGCTCCTGGTCGCCCGTAAGGGGCAAAACCTCTATGATACACTCTAATTAATACTAGTTAACCTGCTACAGCCGGTTATGCGAGAAGGGTGGAAAATAACATGAGCGCGGATGAAAACAACCTGATTTGGATCGATCTTGAAATGACCGGGCTGGATCCCGAGCGCGATCGCATTATTGAGATTGCAACCCTGGTGACCGATGCCAACCTGAATATTCTGGCGGAAGGGCCGACTATCGCGGTTCATCAGTCTGACGACCAGCTTTCGTTAATGGATGAGTGGAACGTGCGCACCCATACGGGGAGCGGGCTGGTGGAGCGCGTTAAGGCCAGCACCATGGGCGATCGCGAGGCGGAGCTGGCAACGCTTGAGTTTCTGAAACAGTGGGTTCCGGCGGGCAAATCACCTATCTGCGGTAACAGCATCGGTCAGGATCGCCGTTTTCTGTTTAAGTACATGCCGGAGCTGGAATCTTACTTCCATTACCGCTATCTGGATGTGAGCACCCTGAAAGAGCTGGCGCGTCGCTGGAAACCGGAAATCCTGGATGGCTTTAAAAAGCAGGGAACGCATCAGGCCATGGACGATATCCGTGAGTCCGTGGCCGAACTGGCGTATTATCGCGAGAACTTTATTAAGCTGTAATTCAGGCGGTTGCCGGGGGCGTTGCGCGTTACCCGGCCTACAGAACGCATGAATGGTGTAAAAACGTGCAAAGCGATGAATATTCCATCACTTGAACTGAATTTCACAAAAAACGCTTTTAGGGGGGTTGCAGCTAAACGGATTTCTCGTATAATGCGCCTCCCGTAACGACAGAGAAATACACGTTACGACAGCAACAAAAGCAGTGCAAATTTGCGGGAATAGCTCAGTTGGTAGAGCACGACCTTGCCAAGGTCGGGGTCGCGAGTTCGAGTCTCGTTTCCCGCTCCAAAATTTGAAGGTGCTTCTAAAGCACAGACCACCCAAGCGGGAATAGCTCAGTTGGTAGAGCACGACCTTGCCAAGGTCGGGGTCGCGAGTTCGAGTCTCGTTTCCCGCTCCAAAATTTGAAAGTGCTTCCACAGCACGGACCACCCAAGCGGGAATAGCTCAGTTGGTAGAGCACGACCTTGCCAAGGTCGGGGTCGCGAGTTCGAGTCTCGTTTCCCGCTCCAAATTCTTATCATCTCCAGATTATCCACAGCGGAATGCTTCGTTGGGGACATTTTCTATTGCATCTGAAATACTCTTGTGAACAGAGTTATCCACAGAAGCCCTACTCAGTTACAGACCAGAAGAAAATTAGCAGGGTGAATAATATCTTCGTAACATACTGAATTTAATTAAGTAAATTTCATTTCAAAATGTTATTTAGATCACTTGACCTCATTGCCAGCCCCGATGGCGCTTGAGTTTTTATTTTTATTCACAGGCTGTGAATATATCAAGCATCCCGTACAAGCCCTTTTTCAATCACTCTCATCAGCCGTTGTTTCTTCGGCAGCTGCACCTCGACAACGCAGGCATTACGCTTCTCGATTTGCTGCGCAATCGCCCATTCTATGTGTTCATCAAGAAGTGGGTGCTCACCTCTGCGACTTTCGAGCGCCTGAATAGTGGCTTCATCCCAGGGCGCATTGCCCAGCGCAACGGCGACATTTCGTAGCCAGCGCAGATGCCCAATACGCCGAATGGCGGATCCTTCGGTGACTTTCAGGAACCAGGCCTCACTCCAGGCGAAGAGCTCGATAAGCTGAGGCGCATGAAGCGCTTTACGAGGACTGAAATCGTCTTCATCCGTAAGCTGCGAGTAACGATTCCAGGGGCAGATCAGCTGGCAGTCATCGCAGCCGTAGATACGGTTCCCGATAAGCGGACGGAATTCTTCCGGTATCGCCCCTTCGAGTTCAATGGTGAGATAGGAGATGCAGCGGCGCGCATCCACCGTATAAGGCTCAACGATGGCACCCGTCGGGCAGATGGTCATGCAGGCCACGCAGCGCCCGCAACCTTCCTCTACCGGACCATCTACCGGCAGCGGCAAATCTATGAGCAGTTCACCGAGGAAAAAGAACGATCCGGCGTCGCGGCTAAGGATAAGTGAGTGCTTACCTGTCCAGCCAAGCCCGGCTTTTTCTGCTATCGGGCGCTCAAGAACAGGCGCAGAGTCTACAAACGGTCTAAAATTCAGCGACACACAGTGCTGCTGAATAGTTTCCCCGAGTTTTTTTAAACGGTTACGCAGAAGCTTATGGTAATCACGGCCCAGGGCATACCGGCTTACGTAACCGAGAGCGGGATTTTTTAACGTGCGAGCAAACGCCGCGTTGGCGGGCAGGTAGTTCATGCGTACGCTGATGACGCGTAATGTACCGGGTAACAGCTCGTGTGGGCGGGCACGCATCATGCCATGACGCGCCATCCACTCCATTTCGCCATGGTATTGTTTATCCAGCCATGCCTGCAGTTTCGGCTCGCTGGCGGAGAGGTCGGTATCGGTGATACCGACCTTCTGGAAGCCAAGCTCAGCACCCCACTGTTTAATTTTTTGCGCTAATTCATTGAGATCGAGGGGCTGTGACATGACGGACCATACTGTGAAGAAAAACCCCGAAAGTATACCACATTCCATCTGGCATGCGGATGACCTCCGGCACGCCGAAAAAGAGGCCGCAGACAGCCTCGGCATTACCCTGTATGAACTGATGCAACGCGCGGGTGAAGCGGCGTTTAACGTTGCCTGCACGGCTTACCCTGAATCGTCGCATTGGCTGATTTTATGCGGACACGGCAATAACGGCGGTGACGGTTATGTCGTCGCCCGCCTGGCGGTTGCCGCCGGGATCCACGTGACGTTGCTGGCGCTGGAGAGCGATAAACCGCTACCAGAAGAGGCCAGTGCGGCGCGGGAAGCCTGGCTGAACGCGGGCGGTGTTATTCATGCCACCGATATCGTCTGGCCGGAAGAGATTGATGTGATTATTGATGGCCTGCTGGGCACCGGGCTTCGCAGTGCGCCGCGCGACCCGGTTGCCACCCTGATTGCACGTGCCAATGCCCACAGCGCGCCGGTGGTGGCCCTGGATATACCTTCTGGCTTGATGGCGCAAACCGGCACGACGCCGGGCGCGGTGATTCAGGCCGCGCACACCGTTGCCTTTATCGCCCTGAAACCGGGGCTGCTTACCGGTAAAGCGCGGGATGTCACGGGAACGTTGCACCATAACGCACTGGGGCTGGAGAGCTGGCTTGCCGGGCAGGAAACCCACGTTTCGCGCGTTGATGCTTCGCTGCTGGCACAGTGGCTACCGCCGCGCCGCCCGACGTCCCATAAAGGCGATCACGGCAGGCTGGTGATCATTGGAGGTGACCACGGTACGGCGGGGGCTATCCGCATGACGGGGGAAGCGGCATTGCGTTGCGGTGCCGGTTTAGTGCGGGTACTGACGCGCATCGAAAATAGTGCGCCAATTATTACGGCCCGCCCGGAGCTGATGGTGCATGAATTGACGCCGCAGTCGCTTGAAGAGAGTCTCGAATGGGCGGATGTCGTGGTCATTGGCCCGGGGCTTGGGCAGCAGGCCTGGGGGAAACAGGCCCTGCAGAAGGTCGAGAATTTTCGTAAACCGATGCTGTGGGATGCCGACGCGCTGAACCTTCTGGCAATCAATCCTGATAAGCGTCACAATCGCATTCTGACGCCGCACCCCGGCGAAGCCGCGCGCCTGCTTAACTGCAGCGTGGCAGAAATTGAAAGCGATCGCTTACTTTCTGCCCGGCGTCTGGTAAAACGTTACGGAGGTGTTGCCGTTCTGAAAGGGGCAGGAACCGTTGTCGCCAGCGACGAGGCGATGGGCATTGTCGATGCCGGAAATGCGGGTATGGCGAGCGGCGGAATGGGCGATGTGCTTTCAGGCATCATTGGCGCATTGCTTGGACAGAAACTTCCCCTTTATGATGCAGCCTGCGCTGGCTGCGTGGCCCATGGTGTCGCGGCGGATAAGCTGGCGGCACGTTACGGCACACGCGGAATGCTGGCCACCGATCTTTTTTGCACGCTACGGCGTGTTGTTAACCCGGATGTGATTGACGTAGAAAATGACTAATCGAGCGATTTCTTTACCTGATGAACAAGCCACTTTAGATCTTGGCAAACGCGTGGCACAGGCCTGTCAGGGGGCAACCGTCATTTATCTGTATGGTGATTTAGGTGCGGGTAAAACCACCTTCAGCCGGGGTTTTCTGCAGGCGTTAGGCCATAAAGGCAATGTGAAAAGCCCAACCTACACGCTGGTAGAACCGTACACCCTTGAAAATCTCATGGTGTACCACTTTGATTTATACCGCCTTGCGGATCCCGAGGAGCTGGAATTTATGGGGATCCGTGATTATTTTGCCAATGATGCCATCTGCCTGGTGGAGTGGCCGCAACAAGGTGCGGGTGTGTTGCCTGACCCGGATGTCGAAATTCACTTAGATTACCAGGCACAAGGGCGTGAGGCACGCATCAGTGCTGTTTCCTCATCAGGTAGTTCCTTACTGGCGCGTCTGGCCGGTTAAGCGTAGGGATGACGGGATGATTAGTCGCGTTAAAGGTTGGTTATTGGCTGCCACGGTGCTGCTGTGCGCGCAGGCCGGGGCGGCAAGCCTGTCGGATATTCAGGTGTCGAACGGCGAAAGCCAGGCCAGGATCACATTCAGCTTTATGGGCGATCCGGAATATGCTTTTTCACAGCCAGACAGCCACAGCGTGGCGCTGGATATCAAACAAACCGGGGTTATCCAGGGGTTACCGCTCCAGTTCAGCGGCAATAATCTGGTTAAAAGCATTCGTTCCGGCTCGCCAAAAGATAGCCAGTCATTGCGTCTGGTGGTCGACCTAACCGAAAAGGGTAAAACCAGAGCGGTTAAGCAGCAAAACGGTGCGAATTATACGGTGGTCTTTACCATCAACGCTGACGCCCCTCCGCCGCCTCCGCCTCCACCGGTGGTGGCGAAACGCGTGGAAGAGCCGGTTTATACCCCGCGCCCATCTGAACCGGCACGTAATCCGTTTAAAACGGACAGCGACCGCATTACCAGCGTTACCAGCAGCAATACCGTGACGCGGCCGGCGGCCAGCGCACGTCGCGCGGTCAGCGGTGATAAAGTGATTATCGCCATTGATGCGGGGCACGGTGGTCAGGATCCCGGCGCAATTGGCCCGGGCGGTACGCGGGAGAAAAATGTCACCATCGCGGTTGCCCGTAAGCTGCGGACGCTGCTAAATGACGACCCTATGTTTAAAGGCGTGCTGACGCGCGACGGCGATTACTTTATCTCGGTGATGGGCCGCTCGGATGTGGCACGTAAGCAAAATGCCAATTTCCTGGTGTCCATTCATGCGGATGCCGCGCCAAACCGTAACGCCACGGGAGCCTCAGTGTGGGTGCTGTCAAACCGTCGGGCGAACAGTGAAATGGCAAACTGGCTTGAAGAGCACGAGAAACAGTCCGAACTGTTAGGTGGGGCGGGTGATGTGCTGGCAAACAGCCAGGCCGATCCGTATCTCAGCCAGGCGGTGCTGGATTTACAATTCGGTCATTCCCAGCGCGTCGGGTATGATGTCGCCACAAATGTATTGAATCAGCTGCAGGGCATCGGGTCATTGCACAAGCGCCGTCCGGAGCATGCGAGCCTGGGCGTTCTGCGATCGCCGGATATTCCATCGATTCTGGTGGAAACAGGCTTTATCAGTAATAACGCTGAAGAACTCCTGCTGGGCAGCGACAGCTATCAGCAGCAAATTGCCGAAGCGATCTATAACGGTCTGCGTAAATACTTTGATGCGCATCCGCTGCAGTCCGCGCCACAGGGCGGTGCCGCCCAGACGGCCAGCGCAGCGCAGCCAGGTGAGATGACCGCGACCAATTAAGGAGAATTCATGCCGATTCAGGTTCTACCGCCGCAGCTCGCGAACCAAATCGCCGCCGGTGAGGTGGTGGAGCGCCCTGCATCGGTGGTGAAGGAGCTGGTAGAAAACAGCCTTGATGCGGGGGCCACCCGCATTGATATTGATATCGAACGCGGCGGCGCAAAGCTGATTCGCATTCGTGACAACGGCTGTGGAATTAAAAAAGACGAGCTGGCGCTAGCGCTGGCGCGTCATGCCACCAGTAAAATTGCCTCTCTTGATGACCTGGAAGCGATCATTAGCCTCGGTTTTCGCGGGGAAGCGCTGGCCAGTATCAGCTCCGTTTCCCGTCTCACGCTCACCTCCCGTACCGCTGAACAGCAGGAAGCCTGGCAGGCGTACGCCGAAGGGCGTGATATGGACGTGACGATTAAACCAGCGGCGCATCCGGTCGGTACGACGCTGGAAGTGCTGGATCTGTTTTATAACACCCCCGCCCGACGCAAGTTTATGCGTACCGAAAAAACCGAGTTTGGGCATATCGATGAGATCATTCGTCGCATTGCCCTGGCGCGGTTTGACGTGACCATTAACCTTAGCCATAACGGCAAGGTCATGCGCCAGTACCGCGCCGTGGCGGAAGGTGGGCAAAAAGAGCGCCGCTTGGGCGCTATCTGCGGCGTGCCGTTCCTCGAGCACGCGCTGGCCATTGAGTGGCAGCATGGCGATCTGGCCATGCGCGGCTGGGTGGCTGACCCCAACGCGAGCAGCGCCGCCTTCGCTGAGATCCAGTATTGCTACGTGAACGGCCGCATGATGCGTGATCGCCTCATCAACCACGCCATTCGTCAGGCCTGTGAAGATAAACTGGGCGCAGATCAGCAACCCGCGTTTGTGCTTTATCTAGAAATCGATCCTCACCAGGTGGACGTTAACGTCCATCCTGCCAAGCATGAAGTGCGGTTCCACCAGTCACGTCTGGTGCATGATTTTATCTATCAGGGCGTGTTGAGCGTATTGCAACAGCAGGCTGAACCGACGCTGCCGCTGGAAAAAGAAGAACCCGCCCCGCGCGCGTTTCCGGAAAACCGTGTTGCAGCGGGCCGGAACCATTTTGCTGAACCTGCCGTGGCGCGTGAGCCGGATGCCCCGCGTTTCTCTGCTGCGGGTAGCACACCGCGCCCAACGGGAGCGAACTATCCGAATGCCCAGCCTGGCTATCAAAAACAGCAGGGAGCGTTGTACCGCAAATTGCTGGAAACTCCCGCGGTGGAGCGCAAAGCGCCTGTCGGGGTGCCAGCGCCTTCGCTGGATGGCCACAGCCAGAGTTTTGGCCGGGTTCTGACGATTATTGCACCGGATATGGCGCTGCTGGAGCGCGAAGGCCACGTGATGCTTCTGGCATTGCCGGTGGCGGAACGCTGGCTTAAACAAGTGCAACTTACTCCGGGTGAAAACGCGGCCTGTGCACAACCGCTGCTGATCCCCGTTCGGCTAAAAATATCCCCTGAAGAAATAGGGGTACTGCGTCGCGCAGAGGCCCTGTTGGCGCAGATGGGCATTGAAATGGTGCTCGAATCGCAACATGTGACCATTCGCGCAGTGCCTTTACCCTTACGCCAACAAAATTTACAAAACTTGATTCCTGAACTGATAGGCTACCTGGCGCAGCAAACGTCGTTTGATGCCGCCAACACCGCGCAGTGGATCGCCCGCCATCTGGCAAGCGAACATGCGCCGTGGAGTATGGCGCAGGCCATTAGCGTGCTGGCGGAGGTTGAACGCCTTTGCCCGCATCTGGTGAAGACACCGCCAGGTGGGTTATTACAACCTGTTGATTTACAAACGGCGATGAATGCCCTGAAATATGATTGACGTAAGCAAGGCGAGCCTGCCAAAGGCGATTTTTTTAATGGGCCCCACGGCCTCCGGCAAAACGGCACTGGCCATTGAGTTGCGTAAAGTTTTGCCTGTAGAGTTGATTAGTGTCGATTCTGCCCTTATCTACCGAGGGATGGACATCGGCACGGCGAAGCCTGACGCAGACGAACTGCGTGCGGCACCGCATCGTTTGCTGGATATTCTCGACCCGGCTCAGGCATACTCCGCAGCGGATTTCCGCCGTGATGCGTTAGCTGAGATGGCCGAGATAACGGCGGCGGGACGTATACCGCTGTTGGTTGGCGGAACCATGCTTTATTTCAAGGCGTTGCTGGAGGGGCTTTCACCTCTGCCATCAGCGGATCCGGAAGTAAGAGCAAAAATTGAGCAGCAGGCGGCAGAGCAGGGATGGGACGTTTTGCATAAGCAACTGGCCGAGATTGACCCGGTTGCCGCAGCACGGATCCATCCAAATGATCCGCAAAGGCTTTCCCGGGCACTGGAAGTTTTTTTCATTTCGGGTAAAACTTTAACGGAACTGACGCAAACGTCAGGAGACGCTCTGCCGTATCAGGTGCATCAGTTCGCCATCGCCCCGGCGAGCCGTGAACTGCTCCATCAACGAATTGAGCAGCGTTTTCATCAGATGTTAGCTTCAGATTTTGAAGCAGAAGTGCGGGCGCTATTTGCCCGTGGAGATTTGCATACGGATATGCCTTCCGTTCGTTGTGTGGGATACCGCCAGATGTGGTCATATCTTGAAGGCGAGATTTCATATGATGAAATGGTTTATCGAGGTGTTTGCGCCACGAGACAGTTAGCGAAGCGCCAGATCACCTGGTTGCGCGGTTGGGACGGTGTTCACTGGTTAGACAGTGAAAAACCGCAACAGGCGTTAAACGAAGTGATTGAGGTTGTTGGTGATATCGCTCACTGAATGTGTACAATTGAGTCGTATCGTGCGCAATTTTTCAGAATCGCAAGGTTCTAAGTACAAAACAAGCATATAAGGAAAAGATAGAATGGCTAAGGGGCAATCTTTACAAGATCCGTTCCTGAACGCATTGCGTCGGGAACGTGTTCCAGTTTCTATTTATTTGGTGAATGGTATTAAGCTGCAAGGTCAGATTGAATCTTTCGATCAGTTCGTGATCCTGTTGAAAAACACGGTCAGTCAGATGGTCTATAAGCACGCTATTTCTACAGTTGTTCCGTCTCGTCCGGTATCCCATCACAGCAATAACACTGGCGGCGGCACGGGTAGTAACTACCATCATGGCAGCAGCGCGCAGGGTTCTTCTTCTCCTGCGCAGGACAGCGAAGATACCGAATAAGGTTTCGGGCTGTTATCCACACGGGGAGCCAGGGATCCTGCGTTCCCCGCTGATCTTTTTTGAGGAATTTACGCTTGTTTGACCGTTATGATGCCGGTGAGCAGGCGGTGCTGGTACACATCTATTTTACGCAAGACAAAGATATGGAAGACCTCCAGGAGTTTGAATCTCTGGTCTCTTCCGCCGGTGTCGAAGCAATGCAGGTGATTACCGGTAGCCGTAAAGCGCCGCACCCAAAGTATTTTGTTGGTGAAGGTAAAGCAGTTGAAATTGCGGATGCCGTAAAAGCAACCGGCGCGTCAGTCGTGTTGTTTGATCATGCGCTGTCTCCGGCTCAGGAACGTAACCTGGAACGTCTTTGCGAATGCCGTGTTATCGATCGCACGGGTTTGATTTTAGATATTTTCGCTCAACGTGCGCGTACTCACGAAGGTAAGCTGCAGGTTGAGCTGGCGCAGTTGCGCCATCTGGCAACGCGGCTTGTGCGTGGCTGGACCCACCTTGAAAGACAAAAGGGCGGGATTGGTTTGCGCGGTCCGGGTGAGACCCAGCTTGAAACCGACCGCCGTCTGTTGCGTGGCCGTATTACCCAGATCCTTTCACGTCTGGAACGCGTTGAAAAACAGCGTGAGCAAGGACGTCGGGCGCGATCAAAAGCTGACATCCCGACGGTGTCGCTGGTGGGGTATACCAACGCCGGTAAATCCACCCTGTTTAACCAGATTACTGAGGCCCAGGTTTATGCCGCAGACCAGCTGTTTGCGACCCTGGACCCCACATTGCGTCGTATTGACGTCGCCGACGTCGGTGAAACGGTGCTGGCGGATACCGTAGGGTTTATCCGTCACCTGCCGCATGACCTGGTGGCTGCGTTTAAAGCCACCCTGCAGGAGACGCGTCAGGCGACCCTGCTGCTGCACGTCATTGATGCTGCAGACGTTCGCTTGCAGGAGAACATCGACGCGGTAAACGTGGTGCTCGACGAGATCGACGCCGACGACATCCCAACGCTGTTGGTGATGAACAAGATCGATATGCTGGAGGATTTTGAGCCGCGTATCGACCGAGATGAAGAGAACAAACCGATTCGGGTCTGGCTTTCCGCTCAGACCGGTATTGGTGTGCCACTGCTTTTCCAGGCTTTGACAGAACGTCTTTCCGGTGAGGTAGCCCAGCACACGCTGCGATTGCCGCCACAGGAAGGCAGGCTGCGCAGCCGGTTTTATCAGCTTCAGGCGATAGAAAAAGAGTGGATGGAGGATGACGGCAGCGTGGGGATGCAGGTGCGTTTGCCGATCGTTGACTGGCGTCGCCTCTGTAAACAAGAACCTGCGCTGGTCGACTATATCGTCTGATCAGAAAGGGGATGCCTGAATAATTCGCCCTTGCATAACAAATATGGAGCATATACATGGCGTGGAATCAGCCCGGTAATAACGGACAAGACCGCGACCCGTGGGGAAGCAGCAATAATCAAGGCGGCAACTCTGGGGGAAATGGCAACAAAGGTGGTCGCGAGCAGGGGCCGCCGGATCTGGATGATATCTTCCGCAAGCTAAGCAAGAAGCTTGGTGGCCTTGGCGGAGGTAAAGGTTCTGGCTCTGGTGGAGGTTCCACTCAGGGGCCGCGCCCGCAGTTAGGGGGCCGCGTGGTGGGCATTGTTGCCGCTGCCGTGGTGATCATCTGGGCTGCCAGTGGGTTCTACACCATTAAAGAAGCGGAACGCGGTGTGGTCACCCGTTTCGGGAAGTTCAGCCATCTGGTTGAACCAGGTCTGAACTGGAAACCGACTTTCATTGACGACGTGACCGCGGTGAACGTGGAGTCTGTCCGTGAACTGGCGGCCTCCGGCGTGATGCTGACCTCCGACGAGAACGTTGTGCGCGTTGAGATGAACGTCCAGTACCGCGTCACCGATCCGCAGCACTACCTGTTTAGCGTGACCAGTGCAGATGACAGTCTGCGTCAGGCCACAGACAGTGCGCTGCGCGGTGTGATCGGTAAATACACCATGGACCGCATTCTGACCGAAGGTCGTACCGTTATTCGTAGCGATACCCAGCGTGAGCTGGAAGAGACCATTCGCCCGTACAACATGGGTATCACCCTGCTGGACGTCAACTTCCAGGCTGCTCGTCCGCCGGAAGAGGTGAAGGCCGCGTTTGATGACGCCATTGCCGCCCGTGAAAACGAACAACAGTACATCCGTGAAGCGGAAGCGTACACCAACGAAGTTCAGCCACGTGCTAACGGTCAGGCGCAGCGTATTCTTGAAGAAGCGCGTGCGTATAAAACTCAGACCGTCCTGGAAGCTCAGGGTGAAGTGGCGCGTTTCGCGAAGATTTTGCCAGAATATAAAGCGGCTCCGGAGATTACCCGTGAACGTCTTTATATTGAGACCATGGAAAAAGTGCTGAGCCATACGCGTAAGGTACTGGTTAACGACAGCAAAGGTGGAAACCTGATGGTACTGCCGTTGGATCAGATGCTGAAAGGCGGTTCGGCGCCGGCGGCAAAGGCGGATACCAGCGGTGCCAACAACCTGCTGCGTCTGCCACCTGCGGCATCCGGTAGCTCAAGCGCCACAACCACGCCTTCTTCGAACGATGGTGACATTATGGACCAACGCCGTGCTAACGCGCAGCGTAACGACTACCAGCGTCAGGGGGAATAAGGATGCGTAAGTCAGTTATTGCGATCATCATCATCGTATTGGTCGTGCTTTATACCTCTATCTTTGTGGTGAAAGAGGGCGAGCGTGGAATTACCCTGCGTTTTGGTAAAGTTCTGCGCGACAGCGAGAACAAGCCGCTGGTGTTTGAGCCGGGCCTGCACTTTAAAATGCCACTGATTGAATCGGTGAAAACGCTCGACGCCCGTATCCAGACCATGGATAACCAGGCCGACCGTTTCGTGACCAAAGAGAAGAAAGACCTGATCGTCGATTCCTACATCAAATGGCGTATCAGTGATTTCAGCCGCTACTACCTGGCAACGGGCGGTGGCGACGTTTCTCAGGCGGAAGTGCTGTTGAAACGTAAGTTCTCTGACCGTCTGCGCTCTGAGATTGGTCGTCTGGATGTGAAAGACATCGTCACCGACTCCCGTGGTCGTCTGACGCTGGAAGTGCGTGATGCGCTGAACTCCGGTTCTGCAGGAACCGAAGACGAAGTCACCACCCCGGCAGCGGATGATGCCATTGCCAAAGCGGCAGAACGCGTTCAGGCTGAAACCAACGGCAAAGTGCCGGTGATCAACCCGAACAGTATGGCTGCTCTGGGTATCGAAGTGGTCGATGTCCGTATCAAGCAGATCAACCTGCCAGCGGAAGTGTCCGAGGCGATTTACAACCGTATGCGCGCCGAGCGTGAAGCGGTAGCCCGTCGTCATCGTTCACAAGGTCAGGAAGAGGCGGAGAAACTGCGTGCGGCAGCGGATTACGAAGTGACCAAGACGCTGGCAGAATCTGAGCGTCAGGGCCGTATTCTGCGCGGTGAAGGGGATGCCGAAGCGGCAAAACTGTTTGCCGATGCCTTCAGCCAGGATCCCGACTTCTACGCCTTTATCCGTAGCCTGCGTGCTTACGAGAACAGCTTCCAGAGCAACCAGGATGTGATGGTGCTCAGCCCGGACAGCGATTTCTTCCGTTACATGAAGACGCCGGCTAACGCAACGCGATAAACTCAGGCCAGTTTGAGTATTCAAACCACCGCTCTCAACGGAGCGGTGGTTTTCTTTTATAAGGATTAAAAATGAATTCAACGATTTGGCTTGCGCTGGCCCTGGTTCTGGTGCTGGAAGGCCTTGGACCGATGCTTTATCCGCGTGCATGGCGTCGGATGATAGCCTCTCTGAGCCAGTTGCCGGATAATATTTTGCGTCGATTTGGGGGCGGACTTGTGGTTGCCGGCATCGTTATCTACTACATGTTGAGGAAAACGATTGGCTGATCAAAAAGTAATCTGGTTTGGCGTATTTTGAGGTCAAAAAGTGCTGTATATCTGAAAAAGCGATGGTAGAATCCATTTTTAAGCAAACGGTGATTTTGAAAAAAATGGGTAACAACGTCGTCGTACTGGGCACCCAATGGGGTGACGAAGGTAAAGGGAAGATTGTTGATCTTCTGACTGAACGGGCTAAATATGTTGTACGCTACCAGGGCGGTCACAACGCAGGCCATACTCTCGTAATCAACGGTGAAAAAACCGTCCTCCATCTTATTCCATCAGGCATTCTTCGCGAAAACGTCACCAGTATCATCGGTAACGGCGTTGTGCTGTCTCCGGCTGCTCTGATGAAAGAGATGAAAGGTCTGGAAGACCGTGGTATCCCCGTTCGCGAGCGTCTGCTGCTCTCCGAAGCCTGCCCGCTGATCCTTGATTATCACGTGGCGCTGGACGTAGCGCGTGAGAAAGCGCGTGGCGCGAAAGCGATCGGCACGACCGGTCGTGGTATCGGCCCGGCTTACGAAGACAAAGTTGCTCGTCGCGGTCTGCGCGTGGGCGATCTGTTTGATAAAGAGACGTTCGCTGAAAAACTGAAAGAAGTGATGGAATATCACAACTTCCAGCTGGTGAACTTCTATAAAGCTGACGCTGTTGACTACCAGAAAGTGCTGGATGACGTCATGGCGATTGCTGACATTCTGACCGGTATGGTTGTTGATGTGTCCGATCTGCTGGACCAGGCGCGCAAGCGTGGCGATTTCGTCATGTTCGAAGGTGCGCAGGGTACGCTGCTGGACATCGACCACGGTACCTATCCGTACGTCACCTCCTCTAACACCACCGCGGGTGGCGTTGCGACCGGGTTCTGGTCTGGGTCCACGTTATGTGGATTACGTTCTGGGCATCATCAAAGCTTACTCCACTCGCGTGGGTGCGGGTCCATTCCCGACTGAGCTGTTTGATGAAACCGGCGAGTTCCTGTGCAAGCAGGGTAACGAGTTTGGCGCGACCACCGGTCGTCGTCGTCGTACCGGCTGGCTGGACGTGGTAGCCGTGCGTCGCGCAGTACAGATTAACTCCCTGTCTGGCTTCTGCCTGACCAAACTGGACGTGCTGGACGGTCTGAAAGAGGTGAAACTCTGCGTAGGCTACCGTATGCCTGATGGTCGCGAAGTGACCACCACTCCGCTGGCTGCGGATGACTGGAAAGGCATCGAGCCAATCTACGAAACCATGCCAGGCTGGTCTGAAACGACGTTCGGTGTGAAAGAGCGTAGCGGTCTGCCGCAGGCAGCACTGAATTACATCAAGCGTATTGAAGAACTGACCGAAGTGCCGATCGACATTATCTCTACCGGCCCTGATCGTACTGAAACGATGATCCTGCGCGACCCGTTCGACGCATAATCTTCGTGACTGCTGGCCTGCGGGACAACCCGCAGGCTGGATACGCGTCGCGCCATCCGGCGAACGCTCCTCGATCTCCGCTTTTTCGCCCCGTCTGTCAAATAAATTAGCCGCTTACTATCTGGCTGGTTTATCATCATTAATGAATATCTGTGCGGTTTATCCGCGTTTTCCCTTTTTCCTGAGGTTGATGTGCAGTTAACAAGTTTCACCGATTACGGCTTACGCGCGCTGATTTACATGGCGTCGTTACCCGATGGGAAAATGACCAGTATCTCTGAGGTTACAGAGGTATACGGTGTGTCCCGTAATCATATGGTCAAAATAATCAATCAACTTAGTCGTGCCGGATACGTTGCTGCCGTCCGCGGGAAGAATGGTGGGATCCGTCTCGGTAAACCGGCGCAGAGTATTCGTGTTGGGGATGTGGTACGTGAACTGGAGCCGTTGTCTCTGGTGAACTGCAGCAGCGCGTTCTGCCACATTACGCCCGCTTGTCGCCTTAAACAGGCACTTTCTCTGGCCGTGCAAAGTTTTCTCAAGGAACTGGATAACTACACGCTGGCCGATTTGGTTGAAGAGAATCAACCACTTTATAAATTATTGCTGGTGGAATGAAGAAAATTTCCACCGGAGCTGACAACGGAGGAACCGATATGTCACATGATCCTTTCCAGGAACGCGAAGCCGAAAAATACGCGAATCCTATCCCCAGCCGCGAGTTCATCATTGAACACTTAACAAAACGCGAAAAACCCGCCAATCGTGAAGAACTTGCCGTTGAATTAAACATTGAAGGTGAAGAGCAAATTGAAGCCCTTCGCCGCCGCCTGCGCGCGATGGAGCGCGACGGGCAACTGGTCTTTACCCGCCGTCAGTGCTATGCGCTTCCCGAACGTCTTGACCTGCTGAAAGGCACCGTCATCGGCCACCGTGATGGCTATGGCTTCCTGCGCGTAGAAGGCCGTAAAGACGATCTTTATCTTTCCTCTGAGCAGATGAAGATGTGCATTCACGGTGACCAGATCCTGGCGCAACCGCTGGGCGCGGACCGTAAAGGTCGCCGCGAAGCGCGCGTGGTGCGTGTCCTGGTCCCTAAAACCAGCCAGATTGTTGGCCGCTACTTTACCGACGCTGGCGTGGGCTTTGTGGTGCCGGACGACAGCCGCCTGAGCTTCGATATCCTGATCCCGCCTGAAGAGGTGATGGGCGCCCGTATGGGCTTTGTGGTGGTGGTTGAACTCACCCAGCGTCCTACCCGCCGCACCAAGGCGGTCGGGAAAATCGTCGAAGTGTTAGGCGATAACATGGGCACCGGCATGGCCGTTGATATGGCGCTGCGTACTCATGAAATTCCTTACGTCTGGCCGAAAGCGGTTGAAGAGCAGGTTGTCGGCCTGAAAGAAGACGTGCCGGAAGAGTCCAAAGTGGGCCGCGTGGATTTGCGCGATCTGCCGCTGGTGACTATTGATGGTGAAGATGCCCGCGACTTCGATGATGCCGTTTATTGCGAGAAAAAACGCGGCGGCGGCTGGCGTCTGTGGGTTGCCATCGCTGACGTAAGCTATTACGTGCGCCCGCATACTCCGCTGGATAACGAAGCGCGCAGCCGTGGAACGTCGGTCTACTTCCCGTCGCAGGTAATCCCGATGCTGCCGGAAGTCTTGTCTAACGGCCTGTGCTCCCTGAACCCGCAGGTTGACCGCCTTTGCATGGTCTGCGAGATGACCATCTCCACCAAAGGGCGCTTAACGGGTTACAAATTCTACGAAGCGGTAATGAGCTCCCATGCGCGCCTGACCTACACCAAGGTCTGGCATATGCTGCAGGGCGATCAGGATCTGCGTGAGCAGTATGCGCCGCTGGTGAAACACATCGAAGAGCTGCATAACCTCTACAAAACGCTGGATCAGGCGCGTGAAGAGCGCGGCGGGATCTCGTTTGAGAGCGAAGAGGCGAAGTTCATATTTAACGCTGAACGCCGCATTGAACGTATTGAGCAGACCCAGCGTAACGATGCCCATAAGCTGATTGAAGAGTGTATGATTCTGGCAAACATCTCGGCGGCACGTTTCGTTGAGAAAGCCAAAGAACCTGCGCTGTTCCGTATTCACGATAAACCGTCGACCGAAGCCATCACTGCGTTCCGCTCCGTGCTGGCTGAACTGGGTCTGGAACTGCCTGGCGGTAACAAGCCAGAGCCGCGTGATTACGCTGAATTGCTGGAGTCGATTGGCGATCGCCCGGATGCAGAAATGCTGCAGACCATGCTGCTGCGTTCCATGAAGCAGGCGATTTACGATCCGGAAAACCGCGGTCACTTCGGTCTGGCGCTGCAGTCTTACGCCCACTTTACCTCGCCGATCCGTCGTTATCCGGACCTTTCCCTGCACCGCGCGATCAAGTATCTGCTGGCGCAGGAGCAGGGTCATAAAGGTAATACGACCGAAACCGGTGGCTACCATTATTCAATGGAAGAGATGCTGCAACTCGGTCAGCACTGTTCCATGGCCGAACGTCGTGCAGATGAAGCGACGCGCGACGTGGCAGACTGGCTGAAGTGTGACTTTATGCTGGACCAGGTGGGTAACGTCTTTAAAGGCGTGATTGCCAGCGTCACCGGCTTTGGTTTCTTCGTCCGTCTGGATGAACTGTTTATCGACGGTCTGGTGCATGTCTCCAGCCTGGATAACGACTATTACCGTTTCGACCAGGTCGGGCAGCGCCTGATTGGTGAATCTGGCGGCCAGACCTATCGTCTTGGCGATCGCGTGGAAGTGAAGGTCGAAGCCGTTAATATGGACGACCGTAAAATCGACTTTAGCCTGATCTCCAGCGAGCGTGCCCCGCGTAATGTGGGTAAAACGGCGCGTGAAAAGACGAAAAAAGGGGGCAACGGCAACAGCGGTGGCAAACGTCGTCAGGCGGGTAAGAAGGTAAACTTCGAGCCAGACAGCGCGTTCCGTGGTGAGAAGAAACAGAAGCCGAAGGCCGTGAAGAAAGAGGCCCGGAAGGCGAAAAAGCCGTCCACCAAAACGCAGAAAATTGCGGCTGCCACCAGGGCAAAGCGCGCAGCGAAGAAACAGCAGGCGGA
Source organism: Enterobacter sp. SORGH_AS_0287 (assembly GCF_031453695.1). Classification (NCBI taxonomy): domain Bacteria; kingdom Pseudomonadati; phylum Pseudomonadota; class Gammaproteobacteria; order Enterobacterales; family Enterobacteriaceae; genus Enterobacter; species Enterobacter sp. SORGH_AS_0287. The sequence goes on along the minus strand of NZ_JAVIZW010000001.1, from coordinate 3,144,717 downwards.
GTAATTCTCCCCCTCAACCTGACCCTCTCTCCTGCGGAGAGAGGGAAAAGAAAAGACAGAACGAGAACCATCAATGAGTGAAATGATTTACGGCATCCACGCGGTGCAGGCCCTGCTGGAGCGCGCACCGGAGCGTTTTCAGGAAGTGTTTATTCTGAAAGGGCGTGAAGACAAACGTCTGATGCCGCTGATCCACGCCCTGGAAGCACAAGGTGTTGTGATCCAGCTGGCGAACCGCCAGTTCCTGGATGAGAAAAGTGAAGGTGCCGTTCACCAGGGCATTATTGCCCGCGTTAAGCCAGGTCGTCAGTATCAGGAAAACGATCTGCCGGATCTTATCGCCGGGCTGGAAAATCCATTCTTCCTGATCCTTGACGGCGTGACCGACCCGCACAACCTTGGCGCATGTCTGCGAAGCGCAGATGCGGCAGGTGTTCATGCGGTTATCGTGCCGAGGGATCGCTCTGCACAGCTTAACGCGACGGCGAAGAAAGTGGCCTGTGGCGCAGCGGAAAACGTACCGCTGATCCGCGTCACCAACCTGGCGCGCACCATGCGTATGCTGCAGGAAGAGAATATCTGGATCGTCGGTACCGCGGGTGAAGCGGATCATACTCTGTATCAGAGCAAGATGACCGGCCGTCTGGCACTGGTGATGGGTGCCGAGGGCGAAGGTATGCGCCGTCTGACCCGTGAGCATTGCGATGAGCTGATCAGCATTCCAATGGCGGGCAGCGTGTCGTCTCTGAACGTCTCCGTGGCAACAGGTATCTGCCTGTTTGAAGCGGTACGTCAGCGCGGGGAATAAACAGCAAGGCCGTCCTGAGGACGGCTTTTCGTATTTTCTGTGGGAGGGTCACCAGACGGTGAAAAACTCACTCCTCCAGTGACCGCAAATGGTCATCCTTCCTGAGCGTCATCAGCGCGAAGATACTCACTACCGCCGTCGCCATGACGTAATAAGCCGGAATATCCAGGTTGCCCGTCTCTTTAATCAGCCCGGTAATAATCAGCCCCGCGCAGCCCGAGAAAAGGGCGTTCGACAGGGAATAAGCCAGCCCAAGCCCGGTATACCGTACGCGCGTCGGGAACATCTCTGAGAGCATCGCCGGCCCGGGGCCTGCCAGCATCCCCACCAGACCACCCGCAATCAGCACCACCAGCGCTTTGATGGCCAGCGTGCTGGACTCCGCCTGTAAAACCTTCAGCAGCGGCAGGGCAAGGAGCAGCAGCAACGTGGTGGCGACGATCATCACCGTGCGGCGTCCGATTTTGTCGCTCAGGATCCCGGACGGAATAATCGTCAGCGCAAAACCGATGTTCGAAATCACCGCAATCAACAGCGCCTGATTAAATCCGGTATGCAGCGCCGACTGCAGATAGGTGGGCATAATCACCAGATAGGTATAACCCGCCGCTGACCAGACCATCACCCGGCCAATGCCCATCGCAATGGCGTTGAGCGTGGCGACGGTATCAGCCTGAGCGGCAACCGGCTTTTCCTGTTGTTGCACAAAGCTTGGCGTCTCTTCCATACTCACCCGCAGCCACAGCGCCACCACGCCCATCGGTAATGCCAGGAAGAACGGGATGCGCCAGCCCCAGTCATGCAGGGCTTCCGGTGTCAGAAGGGCGGAGAGCAGTGCGACAATGCCAGCGCCTGCTAACAGGCCCAGCGCGACGGTAAATGACTGCCATGCACCGTAGAGGCCCCGCTTGCCGCGTGGGGCAAACTCCGTCATCAGCGAGACGGCGCCGCCATACTCACCACCGGCGAACAATCCCTGCAGGATGCGCAGCAGCGTGATAATCAGCGGGGCGGCAATACCGATGCTGGCATAGACCGGCACAATACCGATTGCGGCGGTGGACAGCGTCATCAGCACCAGTACAATAATCAGCGTCGGTTTTCGGCCTATCCGGTCACCTATTCTGCCAAACACCACCGCGCCCAGCGGGCGGAAGAAGAAGGCGATGGCAAAGGAAGCGTAGGTGAGGATCAGGCTGGTCAGCCCCGCGTCCCCCTCAAGCTGGAAGAAGTTCTTCGCAATTACGGTTGCCAGAAAACCATAGACCGCAAACTCATACCACTCGATAAAGTTACCAATGGAGCCTGCAATTAATGCACGCTTGTGCGCGTCCGGTTGCATAACGTTCCTCACTGAAAGGGGGGTAAGAATAAATTATTCAACAAAAGCGAATGCGCGAAATAGTTTATTCTTATGTTCTGTGAGCTATTTCACGAATGATATCAGCCGGATCGTCATCGTGTGACCTCACTCCCATGCAGCGTGCACGTGGCCTGTCCATACTTATCTTCATTGCCACTGAAGGAGGGAGACAGCATGCACTGGCAGACCCATACCGTTTTTAATCAACCTGCACCGCTCTCAAACAGCAACCTTTTCCTCTCTGATTGCGCTCTGCGTGACGCGGTTGTTCGCGAAGGTGCCGAGTGGGATATCGAGCTTCTTGCCAGCATCGGCCAGCAGTTAGGAACCGCGGAATCGCTGGAACTGGGCAGGCTGGCGAACGTTAATCCGCCGGAGTTATTACGCTATGACGCTACCGGGGAGCGACTGGATGACGTTCGCTTTCATCCCGCATGGCACCTCTTAATGCAGGGACTTTGCGCCAACCGTGTCCATAACCTGGCGTGGGAAGAGGAGGCGCGCAAAGGCGCGTTTGTCGCCAGAGCTGCACGTTTTGTTTTGCACGCTCAGGTAGAAGCGGGCACGCTTTGCCCTGTCACCATGACCTTTGCTGCTACACCGCTGCTGCAACAGGCGCTGCCCGAGCCGTTCCGTGACTGGATCACGCCGTTAATGAGCGATCGTTACGATCCTCATCTTGCGCCGGGGGCGCAAAAGCGTGGCCTGCTGATTGGCATGGGGATGACAGAAAAACAGGGCGGCTCGGACGTACTCAGCAATACCACCAAAGCGGAAAAGTGCAGTGACGGCAGCTACCGGCTTATCGGGCATAAATGGTTTTTCTCTGTGCCGCAAAGCGATGCGCATCTGGTGCTGGCCCAGGCGAAAGGGGGGCTGTCCTGCTTTTTTGTTCCACGCTTTTTGCCTGACGGGCAACGCAATGCCGTACGTCTGGAGCGGCTGAAAGAGAAGCTCGGCAACCGCTCTAACGCCAGCAGCGAAGCGGAATTCCTGGATGCGTCCGGCTGGCTGCTGGGGGAAGAAGGAGAAGGGGTACGCCAGATCCTCCGAATGGGTGGGCTGACGCGGTTTGACTGCGCGCTGGGCAGCCATGGGCTGATGCGTCGGGCTTTATCCGTGGCGCTTTACCATGCGCATCAACGCCAGACGTTTGGTAAAAACCTTATCGACCAGCCGCTCATGCGCGATGTGCTGAGCCGCATGGCGCTGATGCTGGAGGGCCAGACGGCACTGTTGTTCCGTCTGGCCCGGGCGTGGGACAAGCGTGCCGATCCTCAGGAGGCAGCCTGGGCGCGGCTTTTCACCCCCGCGGCGAAATACAGCGTCTGCAAAGCGGGTATCCCGTTTGTGGCGGAAGCCATGGAAGTGCTCGGCGGCACAGGCTACTGCGAGGAGAGTGAGCTCCCCCGTTTGTACCGTGAGATGCCCGTGAACAGCATCTGGGAAGGGTCCGGCAATATTATGTGCCTGGACGTTCTGCGTGTACTGACGAAGCAATCCGGCATTCTCGACCTGCTTGTGGATGATTTTGCCCAGGTAAAAGGGCAGGACAGGCACTTCGATCGCAGCTGGCGTCAGCTTCAGCAAAAACTGCGAAAACCGCAGGAGGCGCAGGGACGGGAGATCACGCAACAGCTTTTCCTGCTGGGGGCCGGAAGTCAGATGCTGCGGCACGCATCGCCACCCGTGGCGCAGGCGTGGTGCCGCATGATGCTTGATACCCGTGGCGGTACGCTGATGAGCGAGCAGGTGCAAAATGACCTGCTGTTGCGTGCCACGGGCAGGGTTGGCTAACTCTTTAGCTGGAACAGGCTCACCAGTTGGGTAAGGTGTGAGCCTTTCTCACGTAGCGTGTGTGCGGTTTGTTCGCTGCGTAAGACGCGGTCGGCGTTGATGTGCGACGCTTCGCCAATGTGGGTCATGGCCAGATTAACCTGGCCTATTCCCGCGGATTGCTCGCGGGACGCATGGTTAATCTCCGTGACCAGCTTGTTGATGTTATCGATGTGCACGATGATGGAATCCATCGCCAGACGCGTTTGTTCAGACAGCGCATGGCCTTCGCTGACTTTTCTGAGCGTATCGCCGATGAGCTGTTCAATCTCCTTCACCGCGTTGGCGCTGCGTCCTGCCAGCGCGCGTACTTCCTGCGCCACCACCGCAAAACCTTTTCCGTGCTCGCCTGCGCGGGCTGCTTCAACCGCTGCGTTAAGCGCCAGAATGTTGGTCTGAAAAGCGATGGATTCAATCACGCGCGTGATGTCTTCGATTCGCTTTGATGCTTCGCGAATATCATCCATGGTAGCGACAGCGTGGGTGACCGTCTCACCACCCTGATGTATCGCGCGCGACGTTTCGCCTACCAGCTGCTGCGTTTGTTCCATGTTGGCGGCATTTTGCTGCACGGTCGCGGCCAGTTGCTCCATGCTGGCTGACGTCTCTTCTACACTGCTGGCCTGCTTGTTAATCTGCCCGGAGATTTCTTCGCTATCGGATGCCAGCGCGTTGGTGCCCATATGGATCTCCGCTGCGGCCTCGCGCACCTGAAGAACAATTTTCTGCAGTCCCCCTCCAATACCGTTAATGGCATCGATGAGCTGACCGACCTCATCCTGGCGGGTCACGGGCAGGCTGGAGCGCAGATCGCCTGCGGCATACTGTCGGGCCAGGTGGATCACATTGCGCAATGGGCGCGTCAGTATGCGTCGTATAATGACCACAAACAGACCCGCGAAGAGCACTGACAGCACCACCCCTGCCAGCAGGAAGCGGTCGCGCATGGCGGTCACGCTTGAGAGCAGTACCGATTTATCCACTTCGCCGACAATGGCCCAGTTCCAGCCTGGCAGCGGCGTATACGCCATGGTCAGCGTGCGACCATCGGCACTGACGCGCTCCAGCGTGCCGGATTTATCACTCAACAGCTGTTGCTGGATAGCGCTATCCCACTCCGGTACTTTTCCCTCCGCGCTGGTGTGGAACAGATACTGCCCGCGCGTTTTGCCATGGCTGCGGTCCAGAACAAAGAAGTGACCGCTCTCGCCCAGTCGGCGGTTGAGGATTTTCTCGCGCATGACGTTCCAGGAGTGAGTGATGTCCACACCAACAAAGATGATTGCAATGACCTGGCCGTCTGCGTTTTTAACCGGCTGGTATTGGGTGATGTAGCGCTTGCCGAACAGCAGCGCCAGACCGCGATAAACCTCGCCCCGGGTGACGGCGGCAAAGGCCGGGCTGGTGGTATCCAGAACGGTGCCCATTGCCCGCTCGCCGTTCTCTTTGCGCAGCGATGTGGCGACGCGCACAAAGTCGTTACCGCTACGCACAAACAGGGTCGAGATTGCCCCTGTCCGGCTCAGAAAATCGTCTGAAAGGGTATTGTTTTCATGCAGTCCGGTTTCCCCTCCTTTCAGGAGCGGAACGTTAATCCCGTTAATCGTCTGGGTTTGCGTGTTATCAACGCTCAGTGGCTGGGGCAAAAAGGTGGTAAACAGCCGGGTATAACTCTCGACCTCTTCACTCAGGCTGGTGTTAAACATCTGCACCATATCGACCATGCCGGTGGACTGATTATGCAGGTCTTCTATCGCGAGGGCTTCAAGCTGCTGGCTGGCTTTTTGGCTGAGCAGAAAAGTGAAAAACAGAAACAGGATGGCGACACTGGCACCGGTAAGCAGCGACAGCTTTGCACCCAGACCTGCACGACGGAAAAAGTTGATCATAAATTGCTCATCATTGAAAAGGTATGGCTTTTCAACGGCAGAGCAGGGATAACGTTTACTGTTTTAGTGTAACAAAATGTTATTTAATTGTTTTTAATTGGTTTGCTAAAAGATAAAAAATTTGCAAAACCGAAAAGCCACTAAAAGTAAGTGGCTTTTATCGGAGGGGGATTACGCGTAGAGAATGGCCTGTACCCGCCAGTGATCGATGTACTGATCTTCCTGCATCTGGATAATGCGATACCATGAAGCACCCTGCTCATCGGCCTTTAATGCAACGACACGTTCAACGTCCTGCGGGCTCCCCGAAATATTATTCACGGAGATCTGGCCAATTTCATTCAGGCCAGTCACACAATCAGCACTGGCAAATTCAGCTGACTGCGCGGTTGTGCTCACAAGACCTGCTGAGAGCAACAGTGTGGTCAAAGCAAGAGTTCGTTTCATCGTCAGCTCCATTTCACATGTCTCCGGTATCCGCCGGGCAATCCTTCGCGAATAAACTCACTTCCATTGTTGCGGGCATGGAGTTTATTGTGGACAGGAAAGTGTCTATGGACGCAAAGCAGTGTAAATGTCGTTCAAATGAAGACGATCATTGACGATACAGAATGGCCTGTGAGTACCACTGTCCCGTAATGATGGTTTCGTCGATCATAATGATGACGTAATAATCTGCTTTGGCGGCGACGGCTTGTGCCTTTATTGCTTCTTCCGCGTCATCCGGGGAGCCGCGAACCAGCGCAGAGACGGTACCCATACGCTGTAATCCTTCCGTCTGATTTCGACGGATTTCCTGCGGGTGATCGGCGACCGGGGGAGCGGGTTGTGGCGTTCCCTGCAGCGCGCTACAGCCACTGAGCAGTAACATCAGCAATAAAGCAGCAAACCTGCGCATAACCATATCTCGTTTCCTGATAGCCATAGTGTAGTTGTCTGTGAATTTAGTTTTGGGGGAATGTTCCCGAAGTGTTAGCTGGGGCGTAATTTTCGAATGAAAATAGCGTGAAATCGTAACCCAGTTCTCAACATTATGAATCATTCATCATTACAGGGTCGACAATGATTGAAATTGAAATACGCCATCTGGGTGATCGTGAAATATTACACGCAACACCCGCCGGAAAACGTGAGGAACCACTGCCTGTTATAGTGTTTTATCATGGATTTACCTCATCGAAGCTGGTCTACAGCTATTTTGCGGTGGCACTCGCGCAGGCCGGTTTTCGTGTGGTCATGCCGGATGCACCTGACCACGGCGCACGTTTTACCGGCAACGAACAGGCGCGACTTGGGCAGTTCTGGCACATTTTGCACGGTAGCCTGACCGAGTTTGCCGGGCTGCGCGATGCGCTTTACCAGGCAGGGCTGGTGGCTGATAATCGGCTGGCCGTGGCTGGGGCATCGATGGGCGGGATGGCGGCGCTGGGGATCATGACGCACCATCCAGAAGTGAAGTCAGTGGCTTGTCTGATGGGCTCGGGCTACTTCACCTCACTGGCGAAGACGCTTTTTCCACCTCAGGCACTCACAGAGGTTGAGGCGGCGCTTGCAGAGTGGGAGGTTACCCGGGCGTTACCGCGTCTGGCCGATCGTCCTTTGCTGTTGTGGCATGGTGATGCGGACGATGTGGTCCCACCCGGAGAAACGTTCCGGCTTCAGCAGGCGCTACAGCACGAGGGGCTGGATAGCAACCTGACCTGCCTGTGGGAAGCGGGCGTTCGCCACCGCATTACGCCAACGGCGCTGGACGCCACGGTGGACTTCTTCCGCCAGCACCTTTAAACGCACAGGACGTTGACACCCTGATCTTTCAGTTTCTGGAGGATCTCAGGGTTAGCACCTTTGCCGGTGATCACCATGTCTATCTGTTCAGCACGGCTGAACAGCATTCCTGCGCGTTCGCCCACTTTACTGCTGTCGACCAGCACAACGAGCTTGCCCACCACGTTAAGCATGTTTTGTTCTGCCATGGCGGTCAACATATCGGTTTTGTAGAGGCCATCTGCGGTCAGGCCTTTGCCACTGGTAAACATCCAGTGTCCGGCATAAAGACTGTTTTCGCTGTCCTGCGGGCTGAGTGTGATGGACTGGCTCTTGTTATACTGGCCGCCCATGATCACCACGCTCTCATGCTCCTGATCGATAAGATAGTTGGCGAGCGGCAAATAGTTCGTGATGATTTGTACCGGCTTTCCGCACATCTCCCGACCTAACAGAAACGCCGTGGAGCCGCAGTTGATCACCACGCTCTCGCCGGGGTTCACCAGCTGCGATGCCGCTCTGGCAATACGGACTTTTTCATCATGATTTTGCGCCTGATGAATGTTCATCGGCGTCCAGCGTGGACGCTGCTGGCTAATCGCTTCCGCACCGTTGCGGACTTTTTTCAGCTTACCGCTTTCATCCAGCTTATTAATATCCCGCCGCGCTGTTGCCGGGGAAATCCCTAAACGTTCGATCATCACTTTCTCAACGGTGACAAACCCTGTTTGCGCCAGGAGTTCCAGTAATATTTGATGCCGTTGCGCTTCCGTCATGAGCTATTCCGATAAGAATTGATTTTAAAAGATGATATTTGAAATAGCGTGAAATTACTAAAAGAAATATGAAACCGCCAGACACTCGGGTCTGGCGATGGGCCTTAATAATCAGAGGAATGACTTGAACGGCAGGTCTGGCTCAAGAGTAAAGCAATCATCAAAGCCACGTGGGTAGTGATACTCGAGATTGTCTTTGTCCAGCGGCCAGGTGAACTTGCCTCCTACCTGCCAGATGAACGGCTTAAAGCCATACTTCAGGCGGTCTTTTTTCATTTCCCACAGTACGCGTATCTCCTGCGGGTCGGCCTGGAAGTTCGACCAGATATCGTGGTGGAAAGGGATCACTACTTTGGTGTTCAGCGCTTCCGCCATGCGCAGCATATCGGCGCTGGTCATTTTGTCTGTAATGCCGCGTGGGTTCTCCCCGTATGAGCCGAGCGCCACATCAATCTGATGCTCATTGCCGTGCTTTGCATAGTAGTTTGAGTAGTGAGAGTCACCGCTGTGGTACAGGGAACCGCCGGGCGTTTTAAACAGGTAGTTCACCGCACGTTCGTCCATACCGTCTGGCAGTACGCCTGCGGCTTTCTGATCGGCCGGAAGGGTAATCAGTGCAGTGCGGTCAAAGGCATCCAGCGCGTGGATCTCAACGTCTTTAATTTTGACCACATCGCCCGGTTTCATGACGATGCAGCGCTCTTTCGGTACGCCCCAGCCGATCCATAAATCCACGCAGGTTTGCGGCCCGATGAACGGTACGTCATCGGCACAGTTTTGCATGACCGCTGCCGCCACGTTGACATCAATATGATCGTTATGATCGTGCGTAGAGAGAACGGCATCGATCTGGCGAATGGCGAACGGATCAAGAACAAACGGTGTGGTACGCAGGTTTGGCTGAAGTTTTTCCACGCCCGCCATGCGTTGCATCTGATGGCCTTTTTTCATCAGCGGGTTACCGTGACTCTGTTTGCCGGTGCCGCACCAGAAATCGACACAAATATTCGCGCCACCTTCTGATTTCAGCCAGATCCCCGTACACCCCAGCCACCACATTGCAAAGGTACCAGGAGCAACCTGTTCCTGCTCAATCTCTTCATTCAGCCAGCTACCCCATTCCGGGAAAGTGCTCAGAATCCATGATTCACGGGTAATGGTGTTCACTTTACTCATCGTTCTGACTCCTGGTTTAATCAAAAGTAATCAACTGGTGATTTGTTGTGATTAATGCTGGCACCATTTCACGCGCATTGCAACGATCAAAATGTGTAATTTTATCTGCCTGACGTCACGGACGCTCTTCTCGCTTCTTGTTATCTTTTACCGTATTAATCATTAATTGCATGAATTATATGGAAATAATTCTATGTGGCATGCCGAAGTGAAAATCATTACTAACACCAGGGAAATAATTTGCGTGATGCGTCACAAATAATCAGATTTAATCTTGTGATGATTATTTGTGATTAATAGAGTGTTGTCACCAACCGCACAGGGATTGCCCCTCGTGTTCTCATTTCTGGAGAGAGTTATGGAGATCCTCTACAACGTCTTTACCGTGTTCTTTAATCAGGTAATGACTAATGCCCCGCTGTTGTTGGGCATCGTGACGTGCCTTGGCTATATCCTGCTGCGTAAAAGCGTCAGCGTTATTATTAAAGGCACCATTAAAACCATCATCGGTTTCATGCTGTTGCAGGCGGGTTCAGGCATTTTGACCGGCACCTTCAAGCCGGTAGTGGCCAAAATGTCGGAAGTCTATGGCATCAACGGCGCCATCTCTGACACCTACGCCTCGATGATGGCCACCATCGATCGCATGGGCGATGCCTACAGCTGGGTAGGGTATGCGGTCCTGCTCGCGCTGGCGCTGAACATCATTTACGTTCTGTTGCGCCGCATTACCGGTATTCGCACCATCATGCTGACTGGCCATATCATGTTCCAGCAGGCAGGGCTGATTGCGGTTTCCTTCTTTATCTTTGGCTACCCAATGTGGACGACCATTATCTGCACCGCGGTGCTGGTCTCGCTCTACTGGGGTATCACCTCCAACATGATGTACAAGCCCACGCAGGACGTCACCGACGGTTGCGGCTTCTCCATCGGCCACCAGCAGCAGTTTGCCTCCTGGATTGCCTATAAAGTCGCGCCGTATCTGGGCAAAAAAGAAGAGAGCGTCGAAGATCTTAAACTGCCGGGCTGGCTGAATATTTTCCACGACAATATCGTTTCTACGGCGATTGTGATGACCCTCTTCTTCGGTGCCATTCTGCTCTCCTTTGGCATTGACGTCGTACAGGCGATGGCGGGTAAAACCCACTGGACTGTCTATATCCTGCAAACAGGTTTCTCTTTCGCGGTGGCGATTTTCATTATCACCCAGGGCGTGCGTATGTTCGTTGCCGAGCTGTCCGAAGCCTTCAACGGTATCTCTCAGCGTCTGATTCCCGGTGCGGTACTGGCGATTGACTGCGCGGCTATCTACAGCTTCGCGCCAAACGCGGTGGTCTGGGGCTTCATGTGGGGCACCATCGGCCAGCTGATTGCGGTGGGTATCCTGGTGGGCTGCGGCTCTTCCATTCTGATCATTCCTGGCTTTATCCCGATGTTCTTCTCCAACGCCACCATCGGCGTCTTTGCGAACCACTTTGGTGGCTGGCGCGCGGCGCTCAAGATCTGCCTGGTGATGGGGATGGTGGAAATCTTCGGGTGTGTGTGGGCGGTCAAGCTCACCGGTATGAGCGCCTGGATGGGCATGGCCGACTGGTCAATTCTGGCACCACCGATGATGCAGGGCTTCGCCTCCGTTGGCCTGATCTTTATGGCTGTCATCATCCTCATTGCTCTGGCTTATATGTTCTTCGCTGGTCGCACTCTGCGGGCTGAAGAAGATGCAGAAAAACAAACAGCAGAAGTTTCTGCTCATTAAGGAGTTTCGATTATGACCGTACGTATCCTGGCTGTGTGTGGCAATGGGCAAGGGAGTTCCATGATCATGAAGATGAAAGTGGACCAGTTTTTAACCCAGTCAAACATCGACCACACGGTGAACAGCTGCGCAGTGGGCGAATACAAAAGTGAACTGAACGGCGCGGACATCATCATCGCCTCTACCCACATCGCCGGTGAGATCACCGTGACAGGCAACAAATATGTGGTAGGCGTGCGCAACATGCTGTCGCCAGCCGACTTTGGGCCAAAGCTGCTGGAAGTGATCAACGCGCATTTCCCACAAGATGTGAAGTAAGGACGCAACATGAAACTACGTGATTCGCTGGCAGAGAACAGCTCCATCCTTTTACAGGCCGACGCCAGCACCTGGCAGGAGGCGGTGAAACTTAGCGTAGATCTGCTGGTAAAAGCCGATGTTGTCGAGCCGCGTTATTACCAGGCCATTCTGGATGGCGTTGCAGAGCACGGCCCTTACTTCGTGATTGCACCAGGGCTGGCGATGCCGCATGGCCGCCCGGAAGAGGGTGTTAAAAAAACCGGCTTTGCGCTGGTTACGCTGAAAACACCACTGGCTTTCAACCACGAAGATAACGACCCGGTCGACATCCTCATCACCATGGCGGCTGTTGATGCCAACACCCACCAGGAGGTGGGCATTATGCAGATCGTGAATCTGTTTGATGATGAGGCCAACTTCGACCGTTTACGCGCCTGCCGCACCGAGCAGGATGTGCTGGATTTAATTGATAACGCCACTGCGGCGGCAGTTTAAGAGGGAATTGAAAATGTCATTACCAATGTTGCAGGTCGCGCTGGATAACCAGACGCTGTCTCACGCTTACGAAACCACCCGCCTGATTGCGGAAGAAGTGGACATCATTGAAGTCGGTACCATTCTATGCGTGGGCGAAGGCGTTCGCGCCGTCCGCGACCTGAAGGCGCTGTATCCGCATAAAATCGTGCTGGCGGATGCCAAGATTGCCGATGCGGGCAAAATTCTTTCCCGTATGTGTTTTGAAGCCAATGCCGACTGGGTCACCGTTATTTGCTGTGCGGATATCAACACGGCTAAAGGTGCGCTGGATGTGGCAAAAGAGTTCAACGGTGATGTGCAGATTGAGCTGACCGGGTTCTGGACCTGGGAGCAGGCGCAGGAGTGGCGTGACGCGGGCATTCAACAGGTGGTTTATCACCGCAGCCGTGATGCGCAGGCCGCTGGGGTAGCGTGGGGGGAAGCGGATATCAGCGCGATTAAGCGTCTGGCCGATATGGGCTTCAAAGTGACCGTGACCGGAGGCCTGGCGCTGGAAGATCTGCCGCTGTTCAAAGGTATCCCAATTCATGTCTTTATCGCAGGCCGTAGCATCCGTGATGCCGCCTCTCCGGTAGAAGCCGCGCGTCAGTTCAAACGCTCAATCGCTCAGCTTTGGGGCTAAGGAGCGGGTATGTTGTCTAAACAAGTCCCGCTCGGCATCTATGAAAAGGCACTCCCTGCAGGGGAGTGCTGGCTGGAGCGGCTGCAACTGGCGAAACAACTCGGTTTCGATTTTGTCGAAATGTCAGTGGATGAGACGGATGAACGCCTGTCTCGCCTGGACTGGAGCCGCGAACAGCGTCTGGCACTGGTTAGCGCCATCGCTGAAACGGGGGTACGTGTGCCTTCCCTGTGCCTCAGCGCCCACCGTCGTTTTCCGCTTGGCAGTGAAGATGATGCTGTGCGTGCTCAGGGGCTGGAGATCATGCGTAAAGCCATTCGCTTTGCCCAGGATGTCGGCATCCGTGTGATCCAGCTGGCGGGGTATGACGTTTACTATCAGGACGCCAACAATGAAACGCGCCGTCGTTTTCGTGACGGCCTGAAAGAGAGCGTCGACATGGCCAGCCGTGCTCAGGTGACGCTGGCGATGGAGATCATGGATTATCCGTTAATGAACTCCATCAGCAAGGCGCTGGGTTACGCGCACTACCTGAATAATCCGTGGTTCCAGCTCTACCCTGATATCGGCAATCTGTCAGCCTGGGATAACGACGTGCAGATGGAACTGCAGGCGGGTATTGGTCATATCGTGGCGGTTCATGTCAAAGATACCCGGCCTGGTGTATTCAAAAATGTTCCGTTCGGCACCGGGGTGGTGGATTTCGAACGGTGCTTCCAGACGCTCAAACAGACAGGGTATTGCGGGCCTTACCTGATTGAGATGTGGAGTGAAACGTCGGACGACCCGGCAACCGAAGTGGCGAAGGCGCGGGACTGGGTTCGTGAACGTATGGCGCGGGCTGGGTTGCTGGAGGCTGAGCATGCATAAGCTTAAGCAGCAGGTCTTTGAGGCCAATATGGATCTACCTCGCCACGGTCTGGTGACGTTTACCTGGGGTAACGTCAGCGCCATTGACCGTGAGCAGGGGCGGGTCGTGATTAAGCCCAGCGGTGTGCCCTATGAGTCCATGACCGCCGACGACATGGTGGTTGTGGATCTCCATGGCAACGTGGTTGACGGAAAGTGGCGGCCTTCTTCTGATACCGCCACCCATCTGGCATTGTATCAGCGTTATTCCTCCCTGGGCGGCGTTGTGCATACACACTCGACCCATGCCACGGCCTGGGCGCAGGCAGGGCTGCCCATTCCGGCTCTTGGCACCACGCATGCAGACTACTTCTTTGGCGATATTCCCTGCACGCGGGCATTAACGCAGGCCGAAGTGGAAGGGGAGTATGAACTCAACACCGGTCGCGTCATTATCGACACGCTGGCTGAGCGTGAGCCGCTGCATACACCGGGTATTGTGGTGTATCAGCACGGTCCATTCTCGTGGGGAAAAGACGCTCACGATGCCGTGCATAACGCGGTGGTGATGGAGGAAGTGGCGCGAATGGCGTGGATCGCCCGCGGCATCAATCCGCAGCTTCGGGGCATTGATGATTACCTTATGAATAAACATTTCATGCGTAAACATGGGCCCAACGCCTATTACGGGCAGAAGTGAATAAGTGCTCTGGAATACCGAAAAACAGTTGTAACCGGTGGTATTTCAGAGCCATTAGCAAAAAAAAAGCCCCCGGGCAGGGGGCAAGTTAAACTATGGCTATGTTCTCTTTGTTGGCTTTCCTGGTGCTAGCGTTAAAGCGTTATCGGTAGATATCTGCACTGGCGTGCATATTGCCGTTGCTGCCGGGCTCACGCATCAGTATGACGTGATAATATTGTGCATCCTGAGCATCGGTCTCTTGATTGAGTGCCTGATCTGCTTCACTTTCAGTGGCGAAATTATGATTGATGTAGATTACGCCTAAGCTTTGCACATCATCCATGTTTTGGGCCTGCCGGCCGTCTATCTTGATGGCTGCCATCGCGTTTGCACTGAGCAAAAGTGCAGCCATTACGGCAAATGCGATTTTTTTCATGATATGCGCTCCACGACTGCGTGCTGTGAAAGGGGGTGTTGCTCTCCTTTTATAAATAAGGTCTCTGATTAAAGTGTAATCACTTATCCGGCGGGGATGCGTGACCATTTCTGATGCTGTTGTTCAAAAAAACAACGCTTCCTGATGTGATTAATTTTAAATCACCCACTTAGACCAGCTTTACGCTTTGTGCGAATTATTTGTGCAATCAGCTTGAGTTTCGAGGGGCGCGCAAGTATTATGACGCGTCAATTTTTCAGCCGACCTTTAACACGTTCCTTGCCTCCCCGGGCCTCGGCTGACCCAGACAGGAGGCTGAATAATCCGTAAGGAGCAATTCGATGCGTCATTACGAAATCGTTTTTATGGTCCATCCTGACCAGAGCGAACAGGTTCCGGGCATGATCGAGCGCTACTCTGCTGCCATCACTGGTGCAGAAGGTACGATCCACCGTCTGGAAGACTGGGGCCGCCGTCAGCTGGCTTACCCGATCAACAAACTGCACAAAGCACACTACGTTCTGATGAACGTTGAAGCGCCGCAGGAAGTGATCGATGAGCTGGAAACTACCTTCCGCTTCAACGATGCCGTTATCCGCAGCATGGTTATGCGTACCAAAAACGCAGTGACCGAAGCATCTCCGATGGTTAAAGCGAAAGACGAGCGCCGTGAGCGTCGCGATGATTTCGCAAACGAAACCGCAGATGATTCTGATGCTGGGGATTCTGAAGAGTAATTTCTGATGACCAACCGTCTGGTGTTGTCCGGTACCGTGTGCAGGACCCCCCTTCGTAAGGTCAGTCCATCAGGAATTCCGCATTGCCAGTTCGTGCTTGAGCATCGTTCTGTGCAAGAGGAAGCCGGCTTTCACCGGCAGGCGTGGTGCCAAATGCCCGTTATTATTAGCGGACACGAAAACCAGGCCATTACTCACAGTTTAACGGTCGGTAGCGCAGTAATCGTTCAGGGGTTCATTTCTTGCCACAAGGCAAAGAACGGCCTGAGCAAAATGGTTCTGCATGCCGAGCAGATTGATTTGATAGATTCTGGAGACTAGCCATATGGCACGTTATTTCCGTCGTCGCAAGTTCTGCCGTTTCACCGCGGAAGGCGTTCAAGAGATCGACTATAAAGATATCGCAACGCTGAAAAACTACATCACCGAAAGCGGTAAGATTGTCCCAAGCCGTATCACCGGTACTCGTGCAAAATACCAGCGTCAGCTGGCTCGCGCTATCAAACGCGCTCGCTACCTGTCCCTGCTGCCGTACACTGATCGTCATCAGTAATCGGGCACGGTCCATTAATACGACTTTAAGAGGATAAGGTAATGCAAGTTATTCTGCTTGATAAAGTAGCAAACCTGGGCAGCCTGGGTGATCAGGTAAACGTTAAAGCGGGCTACGCTCGTAACTTCCTGGTTCCACAGGGTAAAGCTGTTCCAGCTACCAAGAAAAACGTAGAGTTTTTCGAAGCACGTCGCGCTGAACTGGAAGCCAAACTGGCTGACGTTCTGGCGGCTGCTAATGCTCGCGCTGAGTCAATCAACGCACTGGGCACTGTTACCATCGTTTCCAAAGCTGGCGACGAAGGTAAACTGTTCGGTTCCATCGGTACCCGCGATATCGCTGATGCAGTAACTGCAGCTGGCGTTAAAGTGGCTAAGAGCGAAGTTCGTCTGCCGAACGGTGTTCTGCGTACCACTGGTGAGCACGAAGTGGACTTCCAGGTTCACAGCGAAGTGTTCGCTAAACTGGTTGTTAACGTTGTAGCTGAGTAATTTTACTCTGCTCACGTCGAAGCGCCGGCCTTGTGCCGGCGTTTTGCTTTTTTAAGGGATCAGCCTCGCGCTTTAGTGCTTGTAGGGTCGCTATTCCTGGCGCATTCTCTGATAATAAAATGAAACGCAATTTTATTTATGAGATTCGACATGGAAACCGCTCTGCCCACGCCCGTATTTGCCCGTCGAAAGGTGGCCTATGCCTGCGCCACGCTCTGCTGTCTGCTTTGGGGTAGCTCTTACCCGGCCATAAAAAGCGGCTATGAACTCTTCCAGATTGCCACCGATGATATTCCCTCAAAGGTCGTGTTCGCCGGTTACCGTTTTCTGTTTGCGGGTGTGCTGCTGCTTCTCTTTGCGTTAGCACAGCGCAAGCCCATCGGCAGGTTCACGCCCGGGCAGTTTGGGCAATTGACCGTCCTGGGGCTGACGCAGACGAGCATTCAGTACACCTTCTTTTATATCGGACTGGCCTACACGACAGGCGTGAACGGCTCGATCATGAACGCCACCGGCACTTTCTTCAGCGTGCTGCTGGCGCACTTCATCTACCACAACGACAAGCTCAGCTATAACAAAACGCTTGGCTGTATTCTGGGCTTTGCCGGAGTGATGCTGGTTAACTTCCACGGCGGGTTAAGCGAATTCAGTTTCGTCTGGAAGGGAGACGGGTTTGTGGTGCTGGCAGCCTTTATCCTTTCTGCCGCCACGCTTTACGGAAAACGCATCTCCCAGACCGTCGACCCGACGGTAATGACCGGCTGGCAACTGGCTATCGGCGGCGCGGCGCTGGTGGCGGGTGGCTATCTCACGGGAGGGATGCTGGAAGTGCATAGCATGACGGCCGTCGCGGTGCTGGGGTATCTGACGTTACTCTCTTCGGTAGCGTTTGCCCTCTGGAGCGCGCTGTTGAAAGTGAACCGCGTAAGTATGATTGCCCCGTTCAACTTTGTGATCCCCGTTGCCGGGACGGTGCTGTCCGCCATTTTCCTCGGTGAAAACATTCTGGACATCAAATATGCGATTGCGCTGGTGCTGGTCTGCTCGGGGATTTGGTGGGTCAATAAGCGGAGTCACTAAGAAGGGCATTGCCGGGGGGCTGGCTCGCCTTACCCGGCCTGAACATTAACGTGCTCTGATAAAACTGCCGTCAGGCTGGCGGGTAAACAGCACCTGCTGGCCATTTCCCGTATCAATCGTGAGCCCGGTGACGACGCCGCTGGCATTCTGACGTATCTGCACCAGCTGGCCGTTCTGCAAATTACTGAGCGGCTTACCTGCGCCTTCCACCTGCGCCATGGCATACACATCGGTTGGCGGCAGATTGTGGTCGCGGAACAGCTGCGCAAGGGTTTTACCCGGCTCTACGCGATAGGAACGCCACTGCTGCTCAATGCCGGTTGGCTGCTGAGCCTGTGGCTCTGCCGGGGCCGCTGCCTGTTCCTGTGGCTGTTCATCCTGAATGGGTTCCGGTTCAACAGGCGCAACCTGTCCCGGATCGTTCGACGGGGTGACCAGTTGCGTCTGCACAGGCTGGGTGTCCGGCTGCGGTCGCGTTTGCGACTGAATATCCAGCTGGGCATTGCGGGTCACCGTCGCGGTGTCGGCGTCATCGCCACCGGAAGGAAGCAGGAAGCCCACGATCACCATCAGCGCGCCAATGATGATCCCTCTGCGATGCAGAGGCGGCAGCGGGTCCATGATGCGAAAATTGTCCGGCGCCTGCCAGATTTTCGCCAGGGTAGGTTTCAGTTCAAATCGCCCGGGCATGGCTCTCCTCCTGCTCCGCGTCTTTTTTATCCTGTGCTCCGAAGTATAGTTTGCTAACTGCCTGAACGGCGTAGCAAACCCGACATCCGTGACATTCGTTCGGGATTAATCCTGGTTCTCTCTATTGTTTCTGTTTCGTCGCGGTTTGTCACCTTAACTTCAGACAAAGTTTTACCCATAAGGGCATGGCTGATATGCTGCCCGCTACTTTAAATGTGATGGAAGGAAAACCCATGACCACCCCGACTTTTGACACTATCGAAGCGCAGGCAAGTTACGGTATCGGCTTGCAGGTAGGACAGCAGCTGAGCGAATCCGGCCTGGAAGGTCTGTTACCCGAAGCGCTGGTGGCGGGTATCGCTGATGCGCTGGAAGGCAACAACCCGGCGGTTCCGGTTGATGTTGTGCACCGTGCGCTGCGTGAAATCCACGAACGTGCTGACGCCGTGCGTCGCGCGCGTTTCGAAGAGATGGCTGCAGAAGGCGTGAAATATCTGGAAGAGAACCGTGAGCGTGAAGGCGTGAACAGCACCGAGTCTGGCCTGCAGTTCCGCGTGATCAACCAGGGCGACGGCGCAATCCCGGCGCGTACTGACCACGTTCGCGTGCACTACACCGGTAAACTGATCGACGGTACGGTGTTCGACAGCTCTGTAGCACGTGGCGAACCGGCTGAATTCCCGGTTAACGGCGTGATCGCGGGCTGGATCGAAGCGCTGACCCTGATGCCAGTGGGTTCCAAATGGGAACTGACTATCCCGCACAACCTGGCGTACGGCGAGCGTGGCGCTGGTACGTCCATCCCGCCATTCAGCACCCTGGTGTTTGAAGTCGAGCTGCTGGAAATTCTGTAATCAGCTTTTCTTATTTCCTCTCTCCTTCGGGGGAGAGGAATATAGTGATAAAACCTATAGTTACGACGGAATCAACATTTTATCTTGCAAACGAAACTGTTGCGTGTATTTTTGTGAGCTGTTTCGCGTTGTATGAGTGATATGACACTCACTTTAAACATATTATTAACATAATATCCAAATCATAGTATTCATCCCGCCGATTCTTACCTAATATCGATGAGTCCTTTCATGGGGACCGTTATTTTTTTGACGTATTTAAAGGCCAGAAGAGCCTTAACAACACAGACAGGCATAAACAGGAAAATATCACATGGTAGATCAGGTTAAAGTCGTCGCCGACGAAGAGGCGTCGTCTGAACAGTCGCTACGGCGCAATCTCACAAACCGTCATATTCAGCTCATTGCCATCGGGGGTGCCATCGGTACCGGGCTGTTTATGGGGTCAGGTAAAACCATCAGTCTTGCCGGGCCGTCGATCATTTTCGTTTATATGATCATCGGTTTTATGCTCTTCTTCGTGATGCGTGCAATGGGTGAATTGCTGCTCTCGAACCTCGAATACAAGTCCTTTAGCGATTTCGCTTCCGACCTGCTTGGCCCCTGGGCGGGCTACTTCACCGGCTGGACCTACTGGTTCTGCTGGGTGGTGACCGGCATGGCGGATGTGGTCGCCATCACGGCCTACGCGCAGTTCTGGTTCCCGGGGTTATCGGACTGGGTGGCCTCGCTGGCGGTGATTGTTCTGCTGCTGAGCCTTAACCTCGCCACCGTTAAAATGTTCGGTGAGATGGAGTTCTGGTTTGCGATGATCAAAATCGTGGCGATTATCGCCCTGATTGTTGTCGGCCTGGTGATGGTACTGACGCACTTCCAGTCTCCAACCGGCGTTCAGGCTTCGTTCGCGCATCTGTGGAATGACGGCGGCTGGTTCCCGAAAGGCATCAGTGGCTTCTTTGCCGGTTTCCAGATTGCGGTGTTTGCCTTTGTGGGGATTGAGCTGGTCGGTACCACGGCGGCGGAAACTAAAGATCCGGAGAAATCCCTGCCGCGCGCGATTAACTCCATCCCGATTCGTATCATTATGTTCTACGTGTTCGCGCTGATTATCATCATGTCCGTGACGCCGTGGAGCTCCGTTGTACCGACCAAGAGCCCGTTCGTTGAGCTGTTTGTACTGGTTGGACTGCCTGCGGCCGCAAGCCTGATTAACTTCGTGGTGCTGACCTCCGCGGCCTCTTCGGCCAACAGTGGGGTGTTCTCTACCAGCCGTATGCTGTTTGGTCTGGCACAGGAAGGGGTTGCGCCACGCGCGTTTGCCAAACTGTCTAAGCGTGCGGTGCCGGCGAAAGGGCTGACCTTCTCCTGTATCTGCCTGCTGGGCGGTGTGGTGATGCTCTACGTGAACCCGAGTGTGATCGGTGCGTTTACCATGATCACCACGGTCTCTGCGATCCTGTTCATGTTCGTCTGGACCATCATCCTGTGTTCTTACCTGGTGTACCGCAAACAGCGTCCGCACCTGCATGAAAAATCGATCTACAAAATGCCGCTGGGCAAGCTGATGTGCTGGGTGTGCATGGCGTTCTTCGTCTTCGTGCTGGTTCTGCTGACGCTGGAAGACGATACCCGTCAGGCGTTAATCGTCACGCCGCTGTGGTTCATCGCGCTGGGGCTGGGATGGCTATTTATCGGTAAGAAACGTATGGCAGGCATGCGTTAAAAAAAAGGCCACAGATGCTGTGGCCGAATGATAACCTCAGGAAGGCGCTCTCGGGCGCCTTTTTTATTCACCTGCGAGGGCACGCGGGAACAGGACGTTGTTCTCAAGACTGATGTGCTCCATCAGGTCGTCGATCATCTCGTTAATGCCGTTGTACATCGCTTTCCACGTGGTGCACGCCTCTGGTGGCGGTGTAACGTTATGGGTAGTGTGTTTAATCACTTCCAGCAGTTCGCCTGCATCATCATGTTCGCTTTCCATGACGCTGATGGGCCCCATCGCCTGGCTGCCCATACCCTGTTTGATCATCGGGAAGAGGATTTGCTCCTCTTTCATCATGTGGCTGGAAAGCTCTTCGTGAAGCAGGGTCAGGTATTTCGCCAGACCGCGCGGTACGGAAGGTTTGTCGGCGTGAACGCGCTCCACTTTTGTCGCCTGCAGGATCAGTTCAGGCAGCTGTTCACGGTGACGGTCGTGAAAACGCACGATGATATGGTCGATGATGTCGGCAAGGGCTGCAGTGCGCCAGTCTTTCTCAATAGGCTGCTCAGCCAGTTGCGCCAGCTCCGCTTCAATGAGCCCCACATCCAGCTCTTTACGCGAGGCGGCACGTGCCAGGGTTTGCTTACCGCCACAGCAGTAATCCATATCGTATTTACGAAACAGCGCGGACGCGCGCGGGATGGAGAGCGCCAGCTCGCCAAGGGGTTGGTCGCGGAAGGCCATAGCAGTTACCTCATCATCAATAATATAAAGTGCATTTTAAATGCATCTTTAAGGTGGCGCTATAACCCTTTAGAGGGAAGGGGAAAAGTGAGAACCAGATCACAAAAAAATAATGACTTTTAACTTGCTGAATGAATGCAGGAAATTACTTTAGAAAGTTTTTTAACGTGGGGAAACAGTAAACAACTCGCCGTGCGTGCCGATATATCCACGTCAGACAAACCTGCATATAAAAAAGGCAACGCATGTTTAAACGTATAAAAGTCATTACCCTTCTTATTTCGGTGCTGCTTGTGCTCGGCATCATGCAAGTCATTTCCGCCGGCATTTTTATCAACGCGCTGAATAACGACAAAGATAACTTCACCGTCTCGCAGCTCTCAAGCCAGAATGTCGCCGAGTTTACCGATGCATGGATCAGCCTCAACCAGGCCCGCGTGACCCTGAACCGCGGCATGCTGCGTCTGCAAAGCAGCATGGCGTCTCAGATTAACGGCGGCCAGTTGAATGAACTGGTGAACACGGCGAAGAACCTGCTGGCGGATGCGCAGTCCCATTACGATAAATACTACGCTTTGCCTAATACTCCAGGTCTGGACGAGAATCTGGCTAACCGTCTGGAAGAGCAGTACCGTATTTACTCCGCCACGCTGACGCAAATGAACGTCCTGCTGGGCCAGGGCAATCTGGAAGATATGTTCAAGCAGAATGCGGAGCAGAAACAGACCGCGATGCAGAACGTGTACCGTGAATGGCGTGAAGCGCAGGCCGTCCTCACGGACAGAGGAATTAAAGACAACGAAAACGATTATAAACGTATCCTGTGGATCCTCTCTGCGGTCATGCTGCTGGTGATTGCCGTGATCGTCTCCAGCTGGATTGCGATGCGCCGCGTTCTGCTGCTGCCGCTCCAGGATGTGATCGGCCATATCCGCGCCATTGCCGCAGGGGATTTGACCCAGCCGATTCAGGCAGAGGGTAAGAATGAAATGGCAATCCTGGCGCGCAACGTTCAGGAGATGCAAACCTCGCTGGCAAACACGGTGGGCGTGGTGCGTGAAGGCGCAGATACCATTTACACCGGTGCAGGGGAAATCTCTGCGGGCAGCAACGACCTCTCTTCCCGTACCGAGCAGCAGGCTGCCTCTCTGGAAGAGACGGCTGCCAGCATGGAACAACTGACCGCCACGGTAAAACAAAACGCCGATAACGCACGTCAGGCTTCCCGTCTGGCGCTCGATGCCTCCTCAACCGCGAAGAAGGGCGGTAACGTAGTGGAGGGTGTGGTGCGCACCATGGACGACATTGCGACCAGTTCCAGCAAAATTGCGCAAATTACCAACGTAATCGACGGCATTGCCTTCCAGACCAACATCCTGGCGCTGAACGCGGCGGTGGAAGCCGCGCGTGCAGGCGAGCAGGGCCGTGGCTTTGCGGTGGTCGCAGGTGAGGTGCGTACCCTGGCCCAGCGTAGCGCTCAGGCGGCAAAAGAGATTAAAGCGCTGATCGATGATTCCGGCGAGCGCGTGAATGCCGGCTCACAGCTGGTAAACGAAGCCGGGGCGACGATGGCGGAGATCGTGAATGCGGTCACCCGCGTGACCGACATCATGGGCGAGATTGCCTCTGCCTCTGACGAGCAGAGCCGCGGTATCGATCAGGTAGGTCAGGCGGTGGCCGAGATGGATCGCGTGACCCAGCAGAACGCCTCGCTGGTAGAGGAGTCTGCGGCAGCGGCGGCCGCGCTGGAAGATCAGGCGGCACGCCTGAACGAAGCGGTGGCGGTGTTTAAAATTACCCGCAACCCGGTGGTCAACGCCGCGCCGGTGAAAAGCTACACTCCAGCGGCTAAACCTGTCGCGGCGACGTCTGAAGCGAACTGGGAAACGTTTTAACTCTCTGAAGCCGGAACGACCATCGGTTTTTCCGGCTTTGCTCTCACCGCCATCACGACCCCAACGACCAGCAATATAATCCCGCAGGCGGTTAACAGCGGCGGTACGCTCTGGCGCATCAGGAAGGTGTAAAGCAGCCCGGCCAGCGTTTCGAATACAATCAACGGCCCTAAAATTACCGTCGGCAGCTTCTGGCTGGCGATATTCCAGCACAGCGCGCCCACCCATGAGCAGAGCACCGCAATCGCCAGCATCAGCCCGACGAAGACCCACGGTCTCGGCCCGAACGGTTGAGCGAAATCCGGTTGCTGGTGGCCTAACCAGAGACAGGCCCCCACATAGCCCATAAGCGAAACCGGGAGCGTGACCAACGCCTGAGCCGTCGCCCACATCATCGGGTGTTTATCCGGGTTTTCCCGCAGCCAGCGCGCGTTGCGCAGGGCATACCACGCCCAGCACACCACGGAAACGAATGCCAGCAGGATGCCAGAACCGTAACGCAACAGCGAGAAGTCCTCCAGCCCATGCTGCAGCTCGGCAATGTTGACGCATACCAGCCCCACGGCGGTACACACCAACGCTGGTACCATTTTTGACCACGCCAGTTTCCCGTCGCGGTGGCTGTAAAGCAGGTTAGCGAAGACCGGGATCACTACGGGCAGCGTGCCGATAATCATGGTAGATACCGGTGCCCCGGTTCGCTGAATGGCGCTCGCCAGGCAAACATAATAGATAAGGTTGCCCATCATGGTCAGCGCCAGCGCGGTTAACCAGTCCTGTCGGCCGAGCTGACGCAAACGTGCACGACCGAGCCACGCCAGCGGGAGAGCAATCAGCCCCAGTGCCAGATAACGTCCGGTCGACTGCAGTATTGCCGGGTACTCCGGCACGATCAGCGGGCCGACAAAAATCAGCCCCCACATCAGACCCGCAAGCAGGGCATACAACACACCACTAATCATTTTTCCATCCACATCGGTTTATTCTGCGTTCAGTGTAGGAGGGGGAAAGGCGCGCGTATTGTATGAGGTTGCGCATCAGCGCTTAACGACCTGTTTCTGGTAGCGCACGGGGGTAATGCCATAGCGGCGGGTAAAGGCGCGAGTCAAATGGGACTGATCGGTCAGCCCGGTCGCGGCGGCGACTTCGGCGGCGGGCATGCCGCGCGTGAGAAACGCTTTGGCGCGCCACAGGCGGATAGCCATCAGCATCTGATGCGGAGTGACATGGAAATGCGCCTTGAACTGGCGCTGAAAATGGTAGGGGCTGAGTGAGACCACGTTGGCCAGCTCGTCCAGCGTCAGGGCGTGCATGTAGTTGTCGTGCATATACTCACGAACCCGTTCGAACCGGTGGGCACCTTCCCGGGTAACCGGCGCGTGGCGGGCTAACGGCTGGAATGTCTCGATCAGATCCAGCAGCAGGCCTTTTTGCGCCAGCGGGTCGTCCGTATGCCACAGGCCATAGATAAGCCTGCCGATTTGCTGTGAGCGCAGCGGGTCATGGCGGGTTACGTCGCTAAACCACCAGTGGCGAAGGCCGGTTACCTCTTCCAGCAGATCGGGTTCAATGTAAACCATCCGGTAGCGCCAGCCGCCATCCGTCGCCGACTCCCCGGTGTGGATCTCGTCCGGGTTCATGGTCACGACGGATTTTTCCGCCGCGAGATGCTGGGTACCGCGATAGCGAAAGCGTTCGGCACCGGTTTCAATGGTGCCGATGCCGAAGGCTTCATGCGTATGAGGCTCAAAGGCGTAGTCAGAAATATGCGCGTGATAAAGCTCCAGGCCCGGCAAATGCGCCAGATGGCGAAAGCGCGCGCTGTCTCTCTCATCAATGAACTGTTCCGGTACGCCCTGCACGGTGAACCTCCTCATGAGTCATCTCTCCATTATCAGAGATGACCCGAGGGGATGCTACAAAAAATAACCATTTTGCAACATTTACAGGATGGCTTTAATGCTCTCTGAAAGCGGTGTGGTTGGACGCCCGATCAGTTTGCTCAGCGTATGGCTGTCATCAAACAGACCGCCTTTTGACGCGCCCACATCGGAATCCGCCAGCATATCCGCCAGCCCGGCAGGCAGGCCAACGCCCTTCAGCGCCGCGGCAAAATCCGCCTCGCTCATGTTCTGATACGCCACGTTTTTGCCGCTCTGTTTGCTGAGTTCGGCCGCCAGTTCGCTCAGCGTCCAGGCTTGGTCGCCGGCCAGCTCGTATACGTTGCCTGCATGGCCGTCTCCGGAGATGACTTTTGCCGCGGCAGCCGCGTAATCCGCACGGGTGGCAGAGGCGATTTTGCCTTCACCGGCCGCGCCAATAAATACGCCGTGCTCCAGCGCGGGCGGTGCGCTCGCCAGATAGTTTTCGGTGTACCAGCCGTTACGCAGCAGGGCGTAAGGGATACCGGACTCCGCCAGCGCCTTCTCCGTCGCGACGTGTTCAACGTGCAGACCCAGCGGCGATTTATCCGCATGCAGCAGGCTGGTATAGGCGATGAATTTCACGCCTGCGGCTTTGGCAGCATTAATGACGTTCTGATGTTGGGTGGCGCGCTGACCCACTTCGCTGGAGGAGATCAGCAGCAGCTTTTCTACGCCCTTAAGCGCGGAGGTCATTGTGCTTTCGTCAGCGTAATCCCCCTGACGAACGGTAATGCCCTGCTGGCTCAGGGCTTCAGCTTTTGCCGGATTGCGGACAATCGCCACAATCTGGTTTGCCGGTACGGTGTTTAACAGCTGTTCGATAACGAGCTGGCCAAGCTGGCCGGTTGCGCCGGTAATTGCGATCATGATGAATCCTCTGTAAAGTAACAATAAAATTGTATATTTAGTATCAAAAATGACAATAAAGTTGTAACTTTAAATGAACACAAAAACGTACAAACATATCTTTAATTGTCTTTTTTATTAGTCAGTTACAAGAAGTGTGAGATTACTTTTAATCTTAGGTAGCTGCTGCTTTATGCATTAAAAAAACACTGCTTGTGGAGATGGATAAAGAGTTATGTCACTGATAAAGAATTGGTTCCAAGGGGGCTCATGCTTTTGGGCTTCCATTTGAAATCTTTAACTTTATCCCTTTCCAACGGTAAAAAATAAATTTGTTTTTACAAGTGGGCAGTGGGTCATGGGATGACCATACGCTCAAAGAATCTGATCAACAACCTGTCTGAAGGATTAAGTTATAAACTTTATGAATAACTATTATCATTCATAATCTTCTCTATCAATATCAAAAAACTCCGCTATGTCTGTTAAACCCGTGGCGATTTAATACTCATCGTATTGTGGTCTCGATCATCACCTACTCCGAGATGCGCTTCGGCGCCACCGGCCCGAAGGCCTTGCCGCGCCACGTTCAGCTGTTTGACGCATTCTGTGAGCGACTTGATGCCGTCCTGCCCTGGGATCGCGCCGCGGTGGATGCGACCGCGGAGATTAAATGACGCTGCGCCTCGCCGGAACGCCGAACGGTCCGAACGACACGGCGAGCGGCGGGCACGCCGCCGGTGCCGTGCTGGTGACCAGTAACGTAAGAGAGTTTGAGCGGGTGCCGGGTTTGGTGCTGGAAGACTGGGTGAAATAATCGTGTCAGGCCGTCATCCGGCGGCCTGACAGTTTTTCAGCGATGTTAATCGTATCCCTTTTCACTGTTTCTGAATAGCTCTATACGGATACGTGTATCCTGATGAGTAAGTCTGGGCGGCCGGATAAATTCACATCTTCCCAATTGGTCGGCCAGCGCCCACATAACATCTGAATACACGATACTGCGGTGATTCTTTTCAGTAAGGAAAGCGGCATAATCAGGATGCCGGAACGTCTTTAACACCGACCTGATAAATGTCGGAGATGCCCTGCCATCTTTCAGGGACTGGATCAGCAGTGCCTGCTTCTGTCGGTCATCGGTCAGCTTCTCGGAGAACCTAATCAGGGCTTGCTGGCTTAGCAGTGGTGCTTCAGATAGCAGGGCTTCCTCTTTTTCCCAGAGCCAGTTCAGGATACGGATACAGATATCGTCAGCGAACTGACCGCCATTAAGAACTAAACGGGTAATCTCCCGATAAAACTCTTCATCAGCAAACAAAACAAGCTCGTAATGCTCACTCAATAATTCAGGACGAGCGCAGAGCAGCACATAAAGCAGTGGCGTCAGTTTG
Source organism: Enterobacter sp. SORGH_AS_0287 (assembly GCF_031453695.1). Classification (NCBI taxonomy): domain Bacteria; kingdom Pseudomonadati; phylum Pseudomonadota; class Gammaproteobacteria; order Enterobacterales; family Enterobacteriaceae; genus Enterobacter; species Enterobacter sp. SORGH_AS_0287. The sequence goes on along the minus strand of NZ_JAVIZW010000001.1, from coordinate 3,117,009 downwards.
TCACCTTCTTCGTATAGTGCCTGATAAAGTTGTTCAAATACGGTGCTGGTTGGTGCCAGCCATTTCTGCTCGGTCAGTACCGCTGCATTATTCAGCGGTAAGTGTTCAGGAACATTAGTGAGAGATAATCTGAATGTCCTGGTTAAAACGACAAGCGCTTCTTTGCTGATATGTGCCGATGTTACTACCTTAATCAGTAATTGCGAGAAAAGTTCTTCGGTTAAAGGCAGCGTTTCAGCTGGTAACAAGGCATAATTACTATTGAGCCATTCGCAGAGAACATTGCTATCCACATCTGCATTCTCATCAAGCAAGGACATAAAATTCAGCCACAAAGGTGATACATGATTATGCTGAGCCAGCAACGAATATAAACTGGGGTGGTGATGAGTTACATCATCAACATCATTGCCTGTATTTGCCTCTCTGTTTAAAACGACCGATACATCCTCCAGTTCAAACTTCATATGTACTGTCAGATACTCAGCATCATCCCAGTCAACGAATGACAAATTAAGGAGTTCAGGAATAAGTGCCTCTTCTTCGGAGTGAATAAAAATATCACGAATAAACGATGAAAAGTTCTCATAAACAAATGCTTCAAGAGCAGGAATACGAAGCGACCTTATCGTTCCCATCGGCTTCCTGCGTAAAATTTCAATGCCGTTTTCTGCGTCATGCGTAAGTGACAAACAGAGATTTTGCAAGTTAAATGTTGAGTAGAACCACACATTTCCCCGTGCCACCGACTGCAGAATTTTCTTTCCGGAAGTACTTTGGACCAGCGGAATATGAGCCAGGCGACAGCCAGAAATCCGCAGATTTTCGCAAAAATTTTGAGCACAATCATCAGGAATGGCTGTTACGAGATTGAAGTCCATGTCGATAAGTCGCTGTAGTTCTTCGCGACCCTCGTGCGGGACGGAACGCCACTGTAGTGCCGGTAATGCCAGTAATAATGGGAGAAGACTACGTTCAGCTTCAGTATCATTCATGCCTGCAATCTGGTGGATGATAGTGGCTAAATGGTCATCACCTTCGGCCATTAGCCTGATATATCTCAGCTGTAGCGTGGGGTTCCATCGGGGGAAGATATCTTTTGCCAGTCTTACCAGCCGCTGTTCAGCGCCAGCCTCCATCTGCATACCCATGATAATCTTAAGCGAATCCTTATCATTGTATATAAGGTGCCAGAGGACCTGAGGATGCCAGGCATTGTCATGCATCAGCATGCCCAGCCCGCGCAACTTCGCCACGGTGTTATCGAAATTACTCAGTGGCATTTTAGCCGTTTCCTCTGGAGTTCTACCGGCCGTCACAGCTCTGATGAAGTTATTGTCTTCAGTGCTCAGACTACCTGGCATGAATACAGAACGGTATGCCATATAGTCAGTTGACAGATAACCATTAGATAAAAGGAAATACAGAAAATCGATTTGCCCGCCATTATCTGGAGATGTAATCCCGTTGTTTTCATCGGATGATATGCATTCTGCGGCCCAGTCGCTGAAACCCGTATTGCCCAACTTATCTATAAAAAAAGTAAGATCATACGAGAATGAATTATGAATCTCACTTTTGCTTTTGTTAATGCTTTCCTCTAAGCGAGCGATGTGTCCATCTGATTTTTTCTGAAGTCTCTGAATCCTTTCTTCATAATTATCCTTTATACACTGCATGTTTGATTTATCAATTACTGCAATGTTCACACCATATCCTTTCGGTCTGATGTTGACCAGATTATGATTCAGCAGTGAATAAAAAGAAGTCTCATTTTCGATCACATCTTCAAAGGTATAACTAACACCGTTATTCACCAAAAAATGTAATGTGGGCGCTGTAATCTCACTGATATATGGCTGAAGTAATTCTTTTCTTAAATCCTGTTCTGAGACAGTCTTCTCATTCTGTATCATGGCAAGTTCAATCTGCTGCCTGTTCATTATTTCAGAAAGTGTATTACAGTACTCCTCTCTTAATTTCCCTGATGTATACTCGTTAACAATGCTGTAAAGCATCCCTTTTTTGTTATCTATTGCATGATAATCTTCTGCACAAAGATTTTTGTAAGAAATCAGTGCAATCAGTCGCTTGATATCTTCTCCGTTATTCACAATATTCCGGTAAAGTCGAAACTCATTCGCAATATTATGCATGACACGCATGTCAGGTATGAACAGAGCCAGCCTGGTAAGGCAGTCTCTGAAACCATGATGTTTGAGTTCGTCAGGTGTAAATTTCCCCAAAAAATGCTCAGAAGCATTCTCACTGTCCATCACCGGGATCACCGGCATGACAAAATCAAAGAATTTAGTCCGTGACTCTGGCGTGCTGAAAAGATTATCCCTGACAGCGTAGATGAATCTGACCGGTTTGTCTGCCGGAAGACAGTTATTGATGAGCTGATTTATCTCACGAAGTTTGATGAAAATCGCGCCGTCGTTATGACGGTCCAGGTCCTCAAATATGACCACATTGTATTGCGTCTGTTCAAAAAAATAGACGATTTCATCAATGTACACATTGAGAAGAGAGGGGGCCGCGGGACGTGTAGAAATGGCCCCTTTAAGGACATCAATTTTATCAATACTGACGCGGCGGTCAAAAATCCCTGTACGATGCAGTTTTTTTAGTGCCAGGAATAAGCCAGAAAAAAGAAACATCCCGGCGCCAGCAACCCTGAGGACGAAAGGCAAGGCCAGGAGAAACTGACTCAGGTCTTTCGGGAAAGACAGCTTCGCACGGATGTAATCAGGAAAAAGAAAAAGCAGGCCCGTGGCCGTCAACGCCAGGATGAGTAACAGGCTGGCGGCCATCATGGCTATCTGACGCGCGCTGACGTCGGAAATGCGCTCCAGACGGGAATAGGGTAATGCACTTTTTTTCTCTTTGTAGAGTAACTGTTGCAGGATGCTGTATTCGATTGTTTTTTCTTCTGCTTTAGCCGCTTTTTTTTCAGCTGTATTCCAGTCGCCCCTGCTATCCCCCGTACCAGTATCTGCGGATGATGCCTGCTGCATTTCAAAATCAGCCAGAGATACGGTCATCACCCGGAAATCATTATTTTCTGCTTTTTCCCACGTCAGTAATACCGAGCTTTTACCTGCCCCATACGGGCCAGTGACGGCTATATTTCTTATATCAGGGCGGGAACAGGCAAAACTAAGAGCTTCAATATAACTTTGCGCCTTTTCATCCTCAATGACTGAGGGGGTCAGTGGTTCATAGGCGATTTGTATTTGTTCTTCCTGATCATCATCAACACCGACTACCGGCATCAGCACTTCCTCCCGGAATGGTCCTCTCATGTAGTTCACCCAACATTGTTTGTTTAACAGGCATTATATCGCCTCAAAACATAAAAGATAACAAAGGCAAAGTTCTGCAGGAGGTGGTTTTAAAGCTCATGGGATAACGAGATCCGACTTTGCCTTTTTCCGGATCTGCGAGGAATATGCTGAAGTGGCAGTAAAAATAGCCGGATGAGAACGCGGATGATGAAGACCTCCGTGCGGCGGCGCTGGATACTGTCCTTCCGGGCGGCACTGGCGCACTTCTACAGCGACCGGGGGAATAGTTTTAGCCCGGACGGGAAGGACGATTTAGAGACCGGCCTGACGGAGCGAGCCTCCTATGCTTGATGTAATAACTGCCAGATCGGAGGGAAGGCTGCTGGGCCTGCCGGAGAGTTCGTGTTTCCAGTTACTGAGTGTGATGTAACCGGGGCGGACGTTTTTATATTCGTTAAACCAGATAATCAGCCTGGCTGGCATCCGTACAGGACGCCGATAGCATACCGTTCATTGCTTCGAAAGCAGCCCGCAGGCTGCTTTATCAGGTTATTTACAATCGTCGGAGATCTTAACCAGAGCGGCTTTGAGGACTTCATCATTCTCAGAAGCAAACACAGCGATCCCTTTTACCGGTTTACCTTCTTTCAGGAAACCAGAGGTTAAAACCTCGTCAACAGTATCGAGTTTGAATTCTTTTTTGTCCGGAGAGTAAGCCTTCAGGCAAAGCTTTGATAAATCAACATTTTCTGCTGATAACTTTGCTATGGAGACCTCAAAGGATTTAGTATATGCAGTTTTATCAGCAATGGATATTGACCCCTGAGATTGTTCAGTGGCATATACAGCGATATTACGGGGAATGGAGGCGTTTGCTGCAAAGCAAAAACCGGCCAGAGTAAGAGATACAATTACGGTAGAAACCTTCATGTTAATTCCTTTTGTCAGTTAATTGTCTGAATGACTGTGCTTTTGCAAGAAACAGCCATCTGATAAGAATAAAAATCTCAAATTAAACTATGATTAACAGTACTTCAGGGGACCGAATAAGATATAAAGTGAACGCTTTTTTTCAGTTCCAGCTTCAAAGCCTCTGCCCTGGAATTTCTGAGGTGATGCGCAGAACTCCTTTATCAGATCGGTCGTGCAGGAATATCTGTGTGCCAGCGCTCTGCGGAAAACAGCCCGGTTACTCTTTACTGTAAAACCACGCCTTACTTTATCCATAATACATCATTTCATTTGTTGTTTATCCAGTAACTAGCTACACCAGTCTTATTAACATCTGCAGGATAATAAAGCATATCCGGAGTATCAATATCAGCGATACGACGCCAGAGGATAACCTGTAAAAGGTATTCAATCACAGGCATAAGAATCATGCTATAAACACCCCCCTGATAAAGAGAGAAACCGACTTCTCCTGGGCCTGTTTTATCATTTCCTCTTCGCTGAAAGTATGACGACAAAAATGACACCTCAGGGATTTATCTTCCCTTTGCGAACAGTCAGACAGCTCAATTTCGCTGAACTCTCTGCCACAGTCCGGACAGGTTAAAATAAACATTCACAATTCCTTTTACTACTTCTCTTTTAGTGAGAATACCACATTTATTAAGGAAAATGACCGTCATCGGAATTAATCAGGCGCATTCTTATAAAACAGGGAGAATTATCCTGGAAAGCGAGTAAGAGATATTTCCTGATGTTTCAGTACAGGATAGCCGGTGGTCTCAGAAGAAGGCATCGCTTACGGAAACACGGATCCAGTCCCCGTGAAATTCGGGTAAGGTGGATGCCTTATTTTTCTGTTTCATTAAAACTGTATTATATTCAGGGTATCGCGGGTGAAACGTCTGGACGTATGCAGTTAACCCGGTAGCACCGGAAGGGCAACCCGGCTAATGTGCATCAGAACGTATACCTCAGGCCGACAGTCGTCATAAAACTATAACTTTCAATTCCTGCACTATTTTTGTGGCTTTCTGAGGTGTTGTCAGTCCGGTCATATAGGGATGCATCCCCTTTTTTATTGGTGATACGGCTCCATGTCCCCTCTATGTAGACTTTCGCCTCCGGCGTGACGAAGTAACCTGCGTTTGCAGAAACAGAGTAGAAGCTCTGATTTTTGATTTTACTGCGGAATGTGATTTCCCTGCCATAATGCTCATCATTGTCAGTGGCGCGTACCCAGTCACTGTATTTAAATGAGCCGCCGAATTCAAACCTGTCATAACGATAACTGCCTGTCAGACCAATATAGGGCATTTTAAACCGTTGCTTGTACCCTATGACTCTTTCTCCTGTCGGGAACGTGCCTGTCTCATTCCGGAAACCACCGTCTTCACTGTAAATATACGAGCCTCCCGAGGCACTGAAGCTGTAACGATTTTCCTGATAGCCAGCCATCATGCCAAGGCGATAGTCTGTTTCATTAAGCAACCAGCCTTTTATAAACAGATCGTATTCATTAGCATAGTTAAGACGGGTACCCGGGTGTCTGCTCTCATCTGTCCATTGCCCCGGATTGCGCGAGTCAACCCAGTCTCTGTCTGTCATATCGCCCCCCCGGCTGTCCAGCGTGCTCCAGCCGGAAGCACCGACTGATATCCGGTCCATGACGTTCCAGTTAACTGCACCTTTGATAATCGCCGCGTTATTATATCGCCAGTCGAGCTGACTGATTTTTCGTCCCCCCTCATCCGGTTCGTAAACCCGTTCTTTCGTTTTTCCACTTAACGTCCCCATACTCATTTCAGCATCAATTTTTTCAGTGGAAAAAGAGTGACTATCAGTTGTGGCCTGTGCACTGAAAACGACAGGGGTAGTGAGTATTATTGCAAGAAGTTTTATCTTCATAATAGATTCCATTCATGTTCTAAAGCCTGTGCCATTTTTTCCTCTTTTATGTTAATCCTGTCAAGAAAGGATCCGGCCTCTGTTTATAACTGGTTTAAATGTCCGGTATGTTATTGTGACACCCATCACATAAGATATTTAAGAAATAATAGAATTATCCTGAAAATGATTCCTTTTTTACTGCAATTAATCGTAAAAAAAATTACTTCATTCAATTAAAAAGAACGTCTTACACTGAAATATTTAATTAATTTTTCATCCATTTGTATCACACATCAAAATGTGTCTTACATCCGGGGAAAGAAAAAGCTCCCCGCCGAATGGCGGGGATAACAAAAACAATTCAGTTCCGCGTATCTGAACAGGGCTAATCATCATCCAGATACAGTATTTTCACACCGTTTTTACTGCGACTGGCAGCTACCAGGGCGTATAACGGAATAGTAACCATCATCATCAGAACCCCCCAGAACATGGCGTTACTGCCTGAACCAAAAAGGGCAAACAAGCTGTACAGAACACCAATTATGGAGAGGAGACAGTAGGTGACGAAGACACGCCCTTTATTTAAAGATTTTGCCACCATAATCACGGGTAACGCAACCAGGGCATAAATATATGGAAGGAGTGAGGCAAAAACGGACATCAGAATAATGACCTGAAATTGTTTGGCCAGATTGGGTGACGCCGTGGTAAATAACACGACAGTCATCAGCACCCCGGTAAAAATGAGTCCTTTCATCGGTACATCATTTTTATTTACCTTAGCAAAGAATGCCGGAAATAGTCCTTGTCGGGCACCCGCCCTCGGAGCCTCCGACTGCAGTATGAGCCAGCCAGATATCGATCCGAAACAGGCTATGATGCTGAGGGCTGATACGACCTCACCGGCAAACTCGCCAAACATATAACGAGCAGCATCCGCAAAGGGGGCTGCGGAGTTAATGAGTTCACTGTGCGGAACCAGCCCCATAATTACCGTACAACTTGTGACATAACACACTGCAGCAATCAGTAATCCTAACACCGTCGCCCTGGGAACGGTGGATTCCGGATTTTCGACCTGCCCGCTTGAAACCACGGCAGATTCCACCCCCAGGAACCCCCATAACGCCAGGGAAGCCGCGGAGAAAATCGCAGACATGTCGCTGCCGTTTGTGCCGTTATACACTTCGCTGAACAGTCCCGGTTTAAACCAGAACCATCCGATAAAACCAGTTCCCAGTACCACAACAAGCATACAACATGCAGTAAATGACTGTGCCCGTCCCGCAACCTTTGCGCCTGCAGAGGCCAGAACAATAAAAGCCCACAGGATCACAATCGCGCTCAGAGAGCTGACGAGAGGATCCTTAAGGACCGGAAAAAAATAACTGAGGTAACCCACCCCGGCAACCAGCAGTGCAACATTGCCTACCCATGCGCTGATCCAGTAGCAAATTGTCGTCTGAAACCCAATAAAGGGGCCAAAAGCATCACTGGCATAGGCGATGATCCCGCCATCACGCGGGGTTATCATACTGTTCCGGGCAAAAACAAGTGCCAGGGCAATAACGCCAATAATGGTGATAATCCAGCCATACAGGGAAACAGAACCTATACCGGCCAGATTAGTGGGTAACATAAAGACGCCAGAACCCATCATATTTGAAGCGGTAACCAGCGTCAGCGCAGCCAGGCCCATTTTTTTTATTGAGCCAGTAGTATTGGAAACCATAATAATTCCTGTAATGTAAATTCAGCCCGTATTTTTCATGGGGGCCTGTGCCCCCGTTAAATTAGCCTGAATTCAGTTTATGAAGTGGTGACGGTAATGAAATAAACGTCAGATATTTTTTGTATGATCAGGATTTTCTTTAATACACCTGACCCAGTAAATACCATTTTCATCAACTTCCACTCCCTGTAATTCATGTTCAAATCCAGGAAAGCGCTGGCCAAAAGTCTGTAGTGCGAGGAGATAATTGATAATAGATTCCGTCCCGCCGCACATCTTTTCACCCGGCATAATGAGAGGAATACCCGGTGGGTAAGGGGTGATCATCACGCCCAGCGTACGGTTACGGATATTTTCAACCCTGACTCTTTCAGTCCGGTCTGAGATCAAACATTCATAGGCCTGTGAAGGCGTAAGAACCGGGATCGCTTCTGCCGCGCAGGCTTGCTCTGCCAGTCCGGCAATATCCAGCTCTCTGTTCGTACAATGAATAGCCCGGCATAAATCCCCCAGTCCCATGGCTGCATAGCCCGCAGAAAGGGCTGAGAGGTCAGGGAGCACATCAGCAAGCGGCGTATTGATATCATGATGATACTTAAACATCATCAGCATATCGATCAGGGTATTCCATTTCCCCTGCGTGGAGCCAAGCGCAAAAAGGACAAGGATCGTATAATCCCCGTTTCTTGCCGGTACAATACGCTGTGTGTCGAGGTATTTAACCACTACGGGGGCAGGGATCCCAAAATCCGTCATTCTGCCCTGCGCGTCCAGTCCCGGACACGTTATCGTGACTTTGAGGGGATCAAGCATGGCATATCCCTCCGGTAAATCACCAAAGCCGTGCCATGCTTCACCCGCCCGCAGGTACCAGCATTCTGGTGTGCTCGCGAGCAACTCAACATCAGCCTCATGAAAAGGTACAGATTGACCTTCATGAAGACACGTCTCAGGTTGCCAGATATCGAAAAACCAGTCTTCAGCGCCCTCTGATTTAATCCTGTCCGCCACGGCCACCATTGTCTTGCGGAAACTGATGGCGTCATGGATCGCCTCATTCATTATTGTTTTTCCGGCATTTCCTTCCATCATCGCGGTTGCCACATCCATTGAGGCGATAATGGGATAAAATGGTGACGTGGTTCCGTGCATCATAAATGCCTGGTTAAAGGTGTCATAATCCACGGGAGCCCGTTCATTACTGCGAATATGTATCATTGAAGCTGAAGAGAGCGCGGCCAGCATTTTGTGCGTTGACTGTACTGCATAGAGGGTCGGGCCATGCTCGCGGTTGTGCGGGACGCCCATAGCGAAACGTCCCTGATAAAGCGGATGGAACGCAGCATACGCATACCAGGCCTCATCAAATTTTATTCGCGGCACTGACTTGCCAAGCATCGCGGTAAGGGTGTCCACATCATAAATCAGTCCGTCATAGGTGCAGTTTGTGATGATGGCATAAACAGGATCCTGTTCCGGTTCCTGACTGACAAGGATACTGTCGGTTATGTGTTGGCTAATGGTTTTCGGGGCAAACTGGTCAGGTGATATCAGACCAATAATCCCAAGCCCATTACGGGCTGGCTGAAAATAGACGGGATTAGCCTGTGTGATGGTCAGTTCATGATTAACGGATTTATGACAGTTCCGGTCAACAAGGACAGTTTTATTTTTCAGATTTACAGAATGTCCGACAACCTGATTTGACTGTGATGATCCACCTGTCACGTAAAACGTTCTGTCAGCACCAAACAGCCTCGCCGCGCGTTTTTCCGACTCCCCGGGCGCACCTTTATGCTCGAGCCAGTCGCCCAATTCAGGCGTTGATATGCCGATATCCGCACGCATCAGATTTTCGCCAAAAAAGTTGATAAACTCACGACCGACCGGATGCCTGTGGTAGGCAACCCCGCCCTGATGCCCTGGGCAGTCCCAGTAGTACGGGCTGTCAAGCGCGTAATTCCTGAGTGCCGAAAAATAAGGGGGCAGAAGATTATCGATGTATTTTTTTATTGCCAGATTGATCCGCCCGGCAATGAACCCCGGCGTGTCTTCGCAGACATTAATGGACTCATGCAATTCCATGCTGATATCTGTGGGTAAAAGCCCGAGGGCAGGGGCAGACGAAGAAAAGAAAATGGGTATATTACCGTTTTTAGCCCGTACAGCCTGAATCACGTCCCGGAAGAATAAGGTCCTGCTGAGCGGAGCGTTGACACTGCAGTCATTGATGATAATGCAACCTGCGCCAGTTTCCTGACGGATCATGGCGAGAGCTGCTTCTTTTGTATGGGCCAGCATTGAATGAAGATTATATTTCTCAAGCTCATGCATCACATCATGAAAGAGAGCGCTGACATGGTTCTCCTCGCCCCCGTCAGAAAGGATAAGTACCGGATAATGAATGTTGTTTTTGCTGCTCATCAACTGCTTCTCCTGTATCTGATTTTGTCCCCGGGAAAGGGGACCACGGAGGAGCATACGATCTGAGCAATGTGAATACCCCGTACCTGAAGTACAGTTCGTCAGTTGTTATTGTCCTATGATGTACTGCGGTCGGGAGAATGCAGGGGGGATGTATACTTCCCAGTTTTTATTTCTGGCCAGTGACTGAAATTCACGTGTATTTTCACACTGGGTAAGGGAAAGGATATTGCTTTTATGGAATTTTATCGTTCTGAGGGACCGGCACAGCAGATCAGCCATTTCCTTTTCAGAGAGTCCGGACATCATCAGGCAGGCAACCTCCCATTCTTTAGCTGAAAACGGGCCTGGAGGGCAGGTGGTGGTCAGTATGCCTCCCCGTTCGCCTGTGATAAAAAATCGGGGCGTTACCATCCTGATGGATTTTATGTGACTGATGATACCTGTAAGATGGGCCTGGTTATCATAAAAAGGCATACGTTCGCATTCAAAAATACTGAGTGTTGCAACGGTATGTGGCGGAAGCACGCCGGTTGCCACCACTTTACGCATTTCTGTAGTGACCCGCCTGTCATGCACAGCGATCATGCGTTTAAAGGGAGAGAGCGCGCAGGCTTTACCATCCGCCCCTTTATCAAGAAGATGACTGTAAAGCGGATTCATATAAACTGGCTGGAGCTGGAGATTTTTTAAACACCATGCATCTTCGCTGCTTTCCCAGTTAATTAAAATTTGCTGTGGAATGGAAGGGGTTAGCGTTGTAATGGTGTCTGTTCGTTTATTTGGAATTTTACGATGCATACTTTCCCTTATGTTATTGTATATCAACAAGATAAGGGCGAGTTTAATTCAGTGCTTTATCTGTTCATAAAAAAAATGGAAACAGAATATAAAGAGTGATGTAATTATGACAGTTGTCATTTCATTACACTGGAATAATCACATTTAACCATTATAAATAAGGAACAGCCGGAGAAACTGACATAATATATAAGAGTGAATGATTCAGTACTTTACTGACCACAGTAAAGTACTGAATGGCAGGCCTGGGCCGGAGCGTAATTCAGGCGGTGTTACCCCCGCAGAACCCCCGCCTGTTACCTTCGGAGGATTTTTTCAGTGGCGAGGTAACCCTTCTGGCCCGTTAAAAACCTGGCGGTTCAGGGTAGCATGAAGGGACTACAGGAATCTGCCGGCTTTATGACTTTACTTCTCGGGCATACCAGTTACTCCAGCCTCAGGGTGAGGAGTGACTGTCCGTTATACGGACGATTGAATGTTACCCTGCTTTCATCAATTTCTGGCTCTGCTGTCAGGGTAAACGTCAGTTGCTTGCCGGTAACCTCTCCGCCTCCGGTCGATACTGTAAAATAATCTCCAGGATTTAACGACAATTCCGTAACACCATCAGACAGAGAATGATAATTCCCCTCCAGACGATTAAGGAGAACAGGCTTACTGTCCAGTCTGGTATCCTGAATTTTTATACGAATCGCTGCCCCGGCCCCCCATGCGAACTGTCTCCCGGTGGCGTTACCCGCAATGCTCATGATCATATTTTGCGGATAGCGGCATACCACACTGATGTTGATGTTCCGTTGGCCCGGCGATAATTTACCCCGGCTATTGATGGTTAATCCCGACCGGGTCCGTGTGCCAAAATCTATTCTGTTCTGGGCTCCTGTTACCAGGCAATCCTGAGGAAGGGGAGGTTGTGGCGTACTGCTGGCGGCACAAACCCACATCAACAATATTCCTCCCAGCAATCCCGGAAATACATGTGTCATGACTGTGTCCTGTCTGTAATTAAGCATAGTGCGTTACTTAGGCGTTCCTTCTTTCCCCGCTTCCTGTTATTCATCCTTTCCTCCGGACAGTACGGGTCTGCATATGGCCTCTGTTGTTTCATACAATCCTGCATCAGGCTGTACACGGGAGGGCAGAGCGGTTAATGCCATCATGCATTGTCGACCTTCAGACAAACTGACCAGAAGCTTCATTTCTGGTCTTGCATCCGGGATAAACAATGTTCCGTCATCACCTGTTACCGTTATGAATTTATTAAGATCATCATAAACACCCATTCTGCCGGGTAATGGCTGACCAGAAACGTCCTGAGCTTTGACAAGGACACGTCGTGTTGAAACGATACCGAAATTCACCTCCCTCACCGCGCCGCGTGCCACGGCGATTTCTTCAATCCCGTTGATGACATCCATGTTGTTCTTTAACGAGACAGTATCAATCTGCAGCGCTGACTTATTCCATGCAGCCATGGAAGGTACAACAGCATATCCGTCACGATCTGTTCTGACGACACCACTTGTGGTGTCAATTCTGATCCCTTCCTGCCGGCCAGCCTGCACCACGGCAAAAGTATCCTCTATGCGGTACGGAGAGAGGATTAGCCCCTTTTTGTGCAGGATGGCTGCACCACTTCCCTGCAGGGAGAGGCTACGGTATCGTTCTGAGTCATAACTCGCATTTCCACTGAGCTGACTCCATGACGTCAGGTGATTTACGCCAGCAGATAACGAACTGGCTCCGTCGTTACGGGAATGGTCTGCTGAAATATTCCATGATGTATCTCTGGTTTCACGGCGGGTTAAGCGGGTTCCGTAACGGGTGTCTTTTCCACGGTTGTTGACCCAGGTGCTTATCGAGGTTGCTTCACCCAGCGGCATCTGCCAGGAGGCATATAACATATCCTCCCTGCGGTGATTAATGCTCCCTTCATTTCTGCTGGCGGTGATACTCAGATACCCCTTCCCGGCTTTTCTGGTCCAGCCGAGCTGGGCATAATCGCTGTGCCTTCCGTCGCGGTATTCACTTCTGGTCCACGACAGTGAAAAACTTCCAGCCAGTGCGTGATACCAGCTGACAGCGGAGCCATACTGCAGGTGGTTTCTGGTACCGCCCTCATCCGAAACCATGGTTTCGCTGAAATCACGGTATCCGCTGTTACGCAATGCTCCGTTCAGGTTCAGTGAAACATTTTCTGCCAGCGTTCTGGAGAATGACAGCGATGACATTGCGCCGTGATGTTCGCCTGCAGTCATCAGGACTGAGCTAAAAGAAAATGCCTGTCTTCCTGACGGAATATCGCTGGTTATTCCTGCGGACTGGTAATGTGGGGAATATAAAAAATCTGTCTGAATGCCTAACCGGGGAGAGGCCTGCCAGCCACGGGAAAATGTCATCACCATGGGATGCTGACGATAACCTTCCTGCTCCCAGCGGCCAATGCCCCATGCCATACCGGGTGTAACCCTGCTACCGCCAGCCATATAAGCCGGAGCGGGAACGGAATACTCCTGACGCAGTCCGTCACTCCCTGTCATATTTACCTGCAGATCCGTGTGTGGTATTCAGCAGGGCGAAATTACTGAGCGTGAATGGCCCGGCCGGGACCGTGGTACTGTTCAGTAGTACGCCAGACTGACGAATTTCGACGACAGAAGGCGTTCCGGCAATGCCGGTTACTACTGCCACTCCCGAATTTTTGTACAGGGCATTTTCAGGGGTAAACTGAGCACCTAAAATTCTTCCGACACCGAGCGTGTTACCGCTCAGCGTAAATAGCCCGGTCCGGAATCGGGTTTTAAGATCATAAAGCGTTCTTTCTGCCCAAAGACTGTGATGCCGGAAGCGTACGGTATCATCCGAGTGGGTCCAGTCCTGGCTGCTGCGGACTATCCAGTCATTGGCATTAAATCCAGCTTCAGTCTGCATTTGCCAGAAACTGAAACGGCTGGCAGAGGCCTGACTTACCAGGTACTGTCCCGTATAATTAAGCATGCCTGCCGTTCCGCCATGTTCCCAGTCTGTATAATCGGTCTGATCGGCAACTGCATTTTCCGGAACCAGCATTTCCAGCGTGTTAGTATCCGGGTGTAATGTTATTTCGCTCCGGGGCCACAGTTCTGAAGACTTAATACAGTTCCGGGATGTATCAAAAGGCAATTTCCCGGGTAAGCGAAGCCCTGCTTCCCGAAGCAGACTGGCGGTCACACACAGGTTTCCTTCCGCGCCAAATTTCGCCGTTACCTGACCGTGTGGATGTCCATTGAGGATCAGATCGACACGGGTAGTGCCTTCCGGAAACCGATTGTCTGTCTGAAATTGTGTGGCGATGCGGGGGTCAAACCCCCTGTTGCGGATCACCTCAGTGTCAAAAATAATATTACGGGACTGTGCAGTTGCGATGCCTTCAATAAAAATACCAAAAAGGGTAAATATGGCAGCCAGGAAAAAATGAAATAATAAGTTAAGCAGTTTAGTGTTCACACTTATGGTTCCAGTGGCGCATCCCAGCTCTCAACGGTAAATCCCCAGGTTGTGGCCGGAGAAATATGTATCAGCTCCCGGGGCAGAGGGCGTTTCCTTGCTTTCCAGTTTCAGTGAAATCGTTTCTGAAGGCAGAATATATGTCCGGTTAAGATTCCAGCGTGTGTTATCCGGTCGCGTCTGCACCAGCTGAGCCAGCCTGACCACATACGGTGACGGGTTAGAAACTGACAGAATATTATTCCGGTACGTCCACTTCAGTAATTTCCAGGGCGTATTATTGCGCGCAAGACCAGCAGGGCGGATCACAACAGGTAAATTTTGTGTCACACTTAACCGGACACGATTATCTCCCTTATCTTTTGGAGGAACGCCTTCGAAAATAACACGTCGCAGCCGTTCTGTTTTTAGCGGTGTCTTACTTGTTAGCAGAAAACGTACCATCTGTTTTTTCCCACCATCGACCCGAATTGCCGGTGGGGATATCTGGATAATTTTTTCTTTATCTTCCGGAAGAGATTCCACAGAGGTTAATAAAAGTGCAGGGCTATTGTCCGTATTCGTAACTATCGTTGACGTTTCTCCTTTATTTTCCTCCAGAACAATGACAGACGTATCAGGCAACATACCTGAGGCAAAGGATGAAATACTTATACAGTAAAGCAGGAATAACAACATTGCTCTGACAGCCAACAAAAACATGAGGCATCCTTTTGAAACAGGAAGTAAAAGCGGGCCGCCAGCGGCCCGCATAAACATTACAGGTAGTACAGCTGAACAGTGACAGAACCATCCATCTTAACCGGGGATGACAGATCGAGGCTGGACGCCGGAGAAATTGCCGGAGTGACGCTGATTGTACCCGTCATGGTCGTGAAAGCTTCCGGAGCCAGCGAACCACTTTTTGCCCAGGAAAACAGATTCTTGTTGCTGGTAAACAGGGTTCTGTTGTATTTAACCCAGGATGCGCCCATATCCTTTGAAAAAATGGAGTCAGGGGCATTATCGGTATCCAGTTTGACCGTATCCGCCGGAATCGAGGCGTGATAAGCACCAATTTTGTTCCCGGCAGCATCAAGACCAAGACCCATTGGCGTACTGGCAGCATTCATTTTCATGCCCTCAAGGACCTTACCCAGCGGAATATTTTCAGTGCCGGCACGGTTATCGGTGGTCTGAAGAGCGACTTTAGTGGAAGCATCACAAATAATAGAAATACCCGTTGTCTTGGACGGTAAAACAGTGAAATCATCCTTACTCAGGGACGAGGCAGGAATATTTCCGTAATCAAACACATTACCCCCGGCAAGGTTCGCCTTACAGGCTGCAGGTGTGATATTACCGACAACACTGATATCAAATGAATCACTGGCAAATGCCTGAGAGGAAGCCAGAGCCAGCAGAGCTGAAGCGGAAAAATGCGCAAGAGATTTATTCATTTTAAACCATCCTTAATTGATTTACTTTATGGTGAACGCATGACTTTAATTGAGAATTCAATACAGCGTCATGCGGGCTGTTAAAAAAAGACTATCATCTTAATAAGCTATAACTGAGCGAGGCGATATTTAACCAGTAACTCCATATTAGTTCTGACATTTAATTTTCGCATGGCAGAGCGCTTGTGAGCACTAATGGTTTTTATACTGAGCCCGGTTTTATTCGCAATCTCTTTCGGACGCATACCATCACTCAGCATATGAACAATCTCCTTTTCATTACCAGATAGCATTATTTTCTTCTCATTATCCGAACAACGCCCCGTAAGCGCATAATTTATCAATGCGGCGCATATCACCATCATTGCGACCTGACTGCTTACTGTGGCATCAATGAAACAAAGGTTGTTGTGATTAGGTATTCTGTTGAAGACTCGCTGGTATGACTCCGTTCCAAAAATAAAACAGGGGAGGCTACCGGATGTCTTTTCCAGCATGGGCATTATACTTTTCAGTGTCAATGGCTCCTCAGAAAAGACCCATACAGATACCGTAATTCCGGAATCAATTATCCCTCTTAATTCACGGCTGACTTTCTGAAAGATCAACGATACACCATGTAAAAAAAATTCGTCAGAACCATAGCAATTAACATTAAAGATATCACACCCTCCATGGACAGATATGGAACAAATAATGAGTGCATCTTTCAAACTTCGTTTAATTAAACAGATCCGTTGGCCTCATAAAGCGAGGCTAACTAAAGAGCACTCTCCATAGGCACGTAATATCGTTAATCTGTGAATGAATCGTATATGCTTCATCGAATATCACAAAGACGGTAATATCGATCATTATGACTTCCATTGATAGCCACCATCAATTGAAGCGCTTTAATTGATCGCTGTAATTGATGTTCTTTCGACGCATTTATTTTTCAACTCATTGAATAAATTGATAAAAAACAAGAAAACATTTGCCTTTCATAATTTATAAATAACTTTTATAAAGCAGGCTGAAAAGAAACTGGCTTCTGATTTCTGTTACGCTTTCGTGTCTAATCCCGGTAAATCATAAGGATTAATCTTAATTTTTTGTTCAGATGTTCCGGTATGGGTAAATTAATTTCTTTTCAGATTATAAGATAATTCTCTTAAATGAAAATAAAGAAACAAAAATAAAACAAATTATTAACACGTGTTGTGTTGTTCATTCCGATGAAACCAGACTCTCCTTTTTTACGCTAATTAGTATATGGTCAACTGACCCCGCGAGTAGGATGTATGGCTGGCACTGGATAATTGATATGTCAGGAGGGGGTGATTGTGGTAAACGGAATTTCGTTTTATTTCTTGCATTATGACGCGTCTTAAAGGGGTATAACTGACCACTCTAATCACGCTTATATGAAAAAAGCCCACGTCAGTGGGCAAAGGGGAATAAAGCGTGTTGTCTACGCACCTGTTATCACACAGGCTCTGGCGGCCTGATTAAGGAGAGTCCGGCGTCAGTGCTTTTGTCCTGACGGTGCGTCTTTTTTCTTCTCCGGTGCCGGTGCTTCCGGCGGGGTGACACTCACCGCCGGCACCGTGCCGAAGGTGGCCTTTTTCTTTTTCATCCGCGTCAGGATGTCATCCGTGATGTTGACGTCCTCCTGCCAGGCAATGGCGGCGGCGGAAGGAAGCACCACCGTCCCCGGATGTTCACTCAGCCACTCCCGCGCGGTCAGCGCCAGGACGTCGCCAATGGCCTTGTTGACGGCCTGCTCTTCCGCCTGATACTGCAGGTTCAGACGCTGCACCCCGTTCTCCAGCGCCGGGCGGGAAGGGTGAGATCCCTTATCCCCGTAGACCGCATCCAGGGACTTTGCCCCCGCCTCGAGGCTTTCGCGGACCTTCTGAAGATGCGCGCGCCCTGCCTCAGAGGGGGCCGACTCGCGGTAAATTTTATGAGTGTCAATCACGGCTATTCCTTTCATTACGCTGTCCTTTTTCATCTCATTCGCTTTCGTGTCGCAGCCGGTCGCCAGCATGACCAGGCTCAGGGTCATCACGGCGGCCAGGCAGGTATTCAGTACGGTATTCATTACATCAGCTCATTATGGTCTGTCAGAAGAGGGGAGGCCGGCGGCCTCCCCGGTGGTACGGCGCGCCGTCAGAAGCGCACGTTGTAGTTCATCATGAACCCCTTGTCCTTAATGCCGTCTTCCTGCCACTGGAAGGCGTTCACCGACAGCACCTTATTGTCCTGACTGTAATTCACGCCCAGTTCGGCCACGCCGTTCAGCCCGCCGCCCTTCTGGCCGTCATCCAGGTTAAAGTTAACGCCTTTCGCACCCTGCAGAGAGCCCGTACGCTGGCTTTTAGAAAAGCTCAGGTTCGGGCCGCCTTCCAGGCTCGCCGAGGCGGACCAGCCGTCTTTTCCGGCGTAGTCCAGCTTCAGGCCCACCACGCTGTCAACCGCCGTCTCGGTGCTGCTGCTGAGCGCCAGGTTGAAGTCACCCGCCCCGCGCTCGTGCAGCGCCCCGTTCACGGTATGGCGCATTTTGAGCCCCAGGGACGGGGTCAGGTTCAGCCCTTCCGCCAGGGTAATGTGCTTACTGCCTTCCGTGCGCAGCTCCATATACTGCTGGCTGTTGCTGGCATCGGCGACGCGGCTGGTATTGCCGTAGCTGATGCTGCGGCTGCTCTTCAGCTCGTGACGGTCATAGCGCAGGCTGTTCATCAGGCTGTAGTCATCCCCGAGGTTCAGGGTGTGCTTCAGGCCCATGAACTGGCTGTAGCCGCCCGTCAGGCCGTTATCGCCGGCCTGGCGCGTGCCATTGCCGTTCAGGCGGGCCATACCGTACTCCAGGCCGACGGACTGGTGGTCGTCCAGCGCGAAGGACTGCTTCAGGGCAAACATGTCATAGCGCACGTTGTTCCCCATTTCGGCGCGCGTGTCGTTGCGGGAAATCACGTTGAACGCCAGGCCGTTGCCCATGTCCGGTGCCTCTTCCGACAGGCGGTCAAAGCGGGACGTCAGGATGCGGGCATCGTTGAACGCGGACGTTGCCTGCGAGCCGGAAATCTGGCGCAGGGCGCGGCTCAGCTCGTGCGCGCTCTTCAGGTTCAGGCTGGTGAACAGGCTGTTACTGGTGTATGCCCGGTCCAGCGCGTCAGCCACGCTGGCCACGCCCTTATCCTGCGCCACGTCGGCGTAGTTGTTTTTGGTCAGGGTCACGTCCACGTTGCCGCGGTCATTCAGGCCGGACTTCGCCGACCAGACCACGCTTTCTGAGCGGATGTTTTCAGCACCCTCGATGTTTTTCCCGGTGACCACGTCATTAAAGGTCACGGCGCGGGCTGCGCTACCGGCGGTGAAGCCCGTGTCCACGGTGACGTCCTTCAGCACGGCATTGCTGGCCTGCAGGCGACCGGCATAGCCGCTGGCGGTGGTGCCGATGGTGTAGCCTTCAATAACGTTTTTCGCCACCGTGCCGTCAGGACGGGAAGGGCGGGTATAGCTGGTGTGCACCCCGCTTTCAATCGCGGAGGCCAGCTCCGGCTGCTTAATGATGCCCGACCCGGTCACGCCGTCGGCAATCACGACATTCCCGTTGTTGATGATGCGGCCGTTCGCCCCCTCCCTGCTGAACGCAAAGGAGTCGTTCGCGAAGATGCTGATGGTGCCGTTGTTTTCCAGCACCGCCTCTTTACCGGCATCGCTGCCAAGGCGCATGGCCACCATGCCGGTGTCCGTGGTGCCCGCGGTCCCCAGGCTGATGGTGCCGTTGTTGATGGCTTTACCGTCAGCGCTTCCCACGTGCATGCCGACGGCTCCCGTGCCGGAGAGATTCATCGTGCCGTCGTTTATCGCCTGACCCGCCGTGCCGCGCAGTCTGAGTGCGGCATTGTCACTGCCTGTGGCCGTATAGCTGAGCGTACCGGCTTCTGAGTTCCAGAACGAGGCGCGCGCATGGTCTGAATCCATAATCATGGCGCCGCTGTCACCGTTCGCGATGGTGCCGTCATTCACCACGGTGGCGTCATCGCCGACCAGACCAAACAGGGTGTTGTTCTGGCCGCTGACGCGCGTAATGTTCCCCTGGTTCAGGAATCCGCCGCCGTTGAACGATGAACCACCGGCAAACACCATATCGCCCTGCGCGCCGTTGATAACGGTGCCGCCGGTGCTGCCCGGGAAAACGGCCGTAATGGCCTCGTTAAAGGTCACCACGTTGCCCGCATCACCGCCGTTAACTATCACGTTCGGGTGTGGGGTCGTATCCGGCAGCGCCGGGCGGACAAAATCAGCGTGAACGTCATGCTCAATCCCGCTTTCGAGTCCCGGCTGCTTAATGATGCCGGCCCCGGTCACACCCTCGGCAATGACCACCTGCCCGTTGTTAATGATGCGCCCGTTCGCCCCCTCTTTGCTGAACGCAAAGGAGTTGCCGGCATTGATGTTGATGGTCCCGTTGTTCTCAATGACCGCCGCGGCCGTGGCGTTTTTATCCAGCTTCATGGCGATAAGCCCGGATGAGCCGTCGCCGCTTACCCCCAGATTGATGGTGCCGTTGTTGACTGCCCGGGAGTTATTTCCGACATAAATGGCGACGGCGTCTTTACCGCTGACGTTCATTTCGCCGTCGTTAATGAATACGGAGTCAGTTGACCACGGATTGGCGGCGTAGCTGCCATTGCTGCCGTTCTGAAGCGTAATCACGCCGTCCGTGGTGTTCCATACGGTCGTACCTGTGCCGGCCTGACCAATCATATTGATTTTGCCGGTGCCGCTAATTTCCCCGCGGTTAATCAGCAGTGGGGTGTTATTATTCTCAAGCCACAGGCTCCCCGCGCCGTTCACCAGAACGTGACCGCCTTTTTCGTTAATCAGGGTTCCGCTCAGGTGCACTTTGTTTCCGGTCTGAAGCGTACCGCCCTGCTGATTAACCAGCAGGGTGCCGGCATCAACCCACATATCGCTGCCGGAGGGCACGTTAATATTCCCCTGGTTAAATAAAGTGGAGCCTGACTGGACATCAATACGGCCATTTATGGTGCCGGTATTCTGCATATGGCCGTGGTCTGAAAGAGTGGTTATCCCTCCGCTGATATGTCCGCTGTTATTCAGATTGCCCCACTTCGTCACCCCGATATTACCCGTCACCTTACCTTCAGCACCATTATTCAGGGTGTCGGCAAAACCGCCCAGAGAAACGGCTCCGGCCAGCACGCCCTGGTTATTCAGCACGGATTCCTGCCCGCCCGAGGTGATAGCACTGTTAATCACGCCGGTGGCGTCGTTGGTCAGCACGTTATTCGCCAGGCCGAGCGCGCCACCCGTGACGGTACCGGCATTGCTGATGGATGCCCCTTTAAAGATATAGGCCGCGTTTTCAAAATCACGCGACTCACCCTGCGCTGCCAACACGTCGTCGTCTTTGACAACTTCACTGAGCGGCACATCGCTGCCCGGGTTCCACTCAGCCGCATCCTGGCAGGCCGCATCGCCGATGCAGATTTGCCCCAGGTTAACAATTTTACTGTTGGCGTTGCCGTCCTTGTAGAACGGGCGGGCAATCGGGCCTGAGCCATCGGCGGTCAGGGCGTTTGCGGCGGCAGTGATGATGATTTTGCCGTTTTCGCCGTTGATGACGGTACCGCCCTCAATGGCCACCATGCCGTACAGCTGGTCATGACTGTCGGTGATGCCCGGCGCAACGTCCAGAATTATGGTGCCCTGGTTGGTAACCAGTGACGCATTCTGGGCACCCATCATCCCGACGCCGCTGTTGGTAACGGTGATGGTGCCCTCGTTAACACTGGCAGTTGAGCTATTACGCCCCATAAAAGCAACGCCCAGCCTCATTTTGTCCGTGTCTGCGGCGAAACCATCCAGCTCCCGGGGGTTTACGCCATTGATGTAGCCGTTCAGCGTGATAACCCCTGAATTAAGCGCATTGCCACGAGAGGAGCCTGACAACATGCCAAAGGCTGGGCCGTTTAATTCTATTTTCCCCTTATTGATGGCGATTTCATCCACTCCCATTGCCAGGATGGAACTTCTGCGGCTCATCGTGTAAGAGGCTGTTGCTCTATAGTCACCAGGATTAATATTTGCGTAAGCCTGTAATATTCCCGATTCGGAATTGATAATGGAGCCACGTTGTGCAGACAAAAGCGCGCCTGATATACCATAAACATATTTTCCATTGTTATCTCCTTTGATGATTCCGTTGTTTATAAAAGAAGATGAGATACCTTTATATACCCGCACGCCAGCCCTGCTCCCGGTTGCATCAATCACCCCATTATTTATAATCTCACCTCCGGAAACGCTTCCAATCAATGTATTTCCAAAAATTGGCATTGCATTAACATCCTCAGGAAAATCTGCTCTGGCTGTAATATGAGAAGTCTCAGAGAAAACAATCCGCCCTCCCTCAATGTTGAATAAACGCAATCCAGTACCATCAGAGCTAAAAGACTCAATGGAGCTTTTGCCGCTTACAATAAGCGTATTATTTCCTAAGACCGAAATGCGTGAATCACCGTTCCATCCTGCAGCCATATTTTCCATATTTATGCCTGCCTTAAGTTCAATCAGGTTATTGTCACCATGAACACTCAGGAGATTATGTTTTACAAAATCACCATCGGATCCAAACTGAACATAGTAGTCAGGGTCGAGAAACGTTGAGCTCAGCACCCCATCAAGAACAACGTGGTTGTTGCTCCCCGACACCTCCAGGCCCGTCATCACCCAGCTTTTTTCCGCCATATGGTTAATCCCCGTAATAGCCTGCGTCATCGGGGAGTTGGTGAGGGAGAGATTGCCGGTAATGTTCACGGTGTTGCCTTCACCACCCACGCTGACGCCCTTCGCTGCATCCAGCACACCTGGGTCAGCCTTACTGGTGCGCAAATCCACGTTAATATTCCCGCCCAGGGTGACGGTGTTGTTCTGCCCCTGAATGTCGGCCGCCTGACCCAGGTTATGAACGGTCCAGTCGCCCGTGTTGCTGAACACGCCGTCGCTGCCGGTCATGCGCACGCCCATTGAGCCCGCGTCTTCCACGCTGACTTCAGAGGTGTTTTTAACGGTTGCGCCATTACCGGAGA
Source organism: Enterobacter sp. SORGH_AS_0287 (assembly GCF_031453695.1). Classification (NCBI taxonomy): domain Bacteria; kingdom Pseudomonadati; phylum Pseudomonadota; class Gammaproteobacteria; order Enterobacterales; family Enterobacteriaceae; genus Enterobacter; species Enterobacter sp. SORGH_AS_0287. Next base: position 3,093,887 of record NZ_JAVIZW010000001.1, on the reverse strand, counting down.
TGTCAAAGCCGGTGGCGGCATTGGTCACCTTCATCACGCCGTTCTGGGCGGCATTCGCGCCGTCGCCCGTGATGCGCACGCCGGTTGAGCCGGCCCCGTCGACCGTCAGCGTCCCGGTATTTGTGGCGGTACCCTTCTTACCGTCAATGGCTATGCCGGTCCCGCCGTTGCGCACGTCGATGTCGCCGTTAACGGTGGCGGTACCGTTGTCGCCCTTAATCAGAACGCCGCTGGCGTTGTCCACGTGAACAGGGCCGTTTACCGTGGCACTGCCGTTCTGGCCGCTGATTTTTGCCCCGGTGGCGGCGTTTTCAGCGCGAAGCTCGCCATCGATGACTATCGCGCTGCCGTCACCTTCCATGAGCGAGCCCGTACTGCCTTCACCGGAGACGGATGCGCTGCCTTCCTGATGGAGGGTGTTGCCCGTGCCGGTGACCTTATTACCTGTAGCCCCCTGGGAAACGGTGTTGTTCCCCTGCTGCTTAACGGTGTTGTTGCTGCCGTTAACCATGAGGCCCGTCGAACCCTGCTCAGCCACGTCCAGATTGCCCTGGCTTTCAATGGTGGAATCGACCACGTTATCCACCACGGTACCGGTGGCCGCGCCGCGAATGGTGGAGTCACCCTCAATGGTGACATTAAGTTTGTCGCCTCTGGCATCAATATAGTTACCCACCTGGCCGTCACTCAGGCTGCCGGGTATTTCGACCTCCATATCATGAATAACCGGCTTGTCGCCATTGCCGTCACCGCCGTTGCCGGTGTTGCTGTCGCCGCCGTTGCCGGTGTTGCCGTCACCGCCGTTGCCGGTGTTGCTGTCGCCGCCGTTGCCGGTGTTGCTGTCGCCGCCGTTGCCGGTGTTGCTGTCGCCGCCGTTGCCGGTGTTGCTGTCGCCGCCGTTGCCGGTGTTGCTGTCGCCGCCGTTGCCGGTATTGCTGTCACCACCGCTGCCGGTATTGCTGTCACCACCGTTACCGGTATTGATGTCACCAGATGTCCCGCTGGCATGGTGGCCATCATGGCTTCCGAGACCGGAAAAGCCTGCGCCCAGCCCGACAGCCGCCACGAGACCGGCAAGCCATTCAGCCTGCTCGTCAATCCAGCTTTTTTTATCAGCCCTGGCACACTGCGCAGGGAGGGCATCAATTTCAGCCCTGCTCAGCACGCCAAGGTCTGCAGGACAGTCCTGACGGGCTTTATCCTGAGTGATATCAGAAGGTGACGCATAGGTATTTGAACTGAGCGCAAGCGTAATACTCAGCGCCAGTATTTTCTTGTTTGCGGAAATCATATTTTTATCCCCTTTATACTGCTTTAATAAAAGGCACGCCACTGAAAGCGTGCGGGCACCTGACCATCCGGAGACAATCAATTTTAAATCCTGTTGAAGGCACTTTCGGGAGAAAATCTAAATTGCGGCAGACCAGCTTTTTACTGACGCTGAGATGTACGCCTGCTGCTTTCGGAAATAGTGCCTTTCCTCCGCTGATTTTCTTAATGTATAAATCAGATAAAAAAGATGCATAGCATTAAGTTGAGTTGCTTTATTCAGGCCGGAAACACCCATTTTCATGGCAAGGGAATTAACCCTGCCGCTGATAGTCTTTTCTGATGTATTAAGCATTTGCGCCAGGTGACGATTGGAAATGCCATTGAACAGATAAAGCATTACACTCCATTCTGATGCACGAACTTTATCCGGGTTGATTCTGAACACGCCCGATGAACATGTCAGGGACAGCTTTACAACAGCCATAAGATTGTTAATACTGATTCTGTTCGGAAGTATAAAAACATTACAGGTGTAGAATACTCTCGTTCTTGCAGGCCACTGCGCAGGCTCAATAAATATTGCGCGCGTGTTTTTATTCATAATTGCAGCCAGAATATCAATCATCAGGCTTTTTTCTGCAATATGAATAACAACAATGACTCCGTTATAGAAGTCAGAACCCTCTGTTTCGTTGATAAGACTTGCATATTCAGGTGACACAGCAACGCTGTTACCGACGCCAGTGAACGCATTACGGTAAAAAATATTATCACTGATAACAATCATCTTCATTAATAAGAGCCTTCAGATGTTCCGCACGATGTACCGGAGTCCGGCTATGTGAAAACATAATTAACGACCATTTTAATGTCGTTACGTTTGATCCCACAGAAGTTAATCCAGAAGTTAATCTTTCTTAATCCTGCTCGGGATTTTTCTTATGATACCCATGCAATCACGCCTGGAATAATGAAAGAAAAGTCTTAAGATTAACTTTGAGAATTCCTGCTACCGTCGTTAGACTCGAATCAAGACATTTGATGCAACATTCACACAACTTAAGGGGCTTAAGAAAGCGAAGTGGTGCACTTAAGAATTTACAACTGCCGCTAAAGAATTCAGGCAGATCAGCAGGTTAAGGATGAACTTGATTCGGATCTTTCTCGCGATTATTCTTAATACATGAATGGTGAAGGTAGTGACCTTCATTTTATTAACAGGAGGACAACATGCATGATGAGGGCGCGGCGCACCATGAGATTCTGGATTATTTTAAAATTGAGGAGGTAATTAATTTTTACCCCGATCGTTATCTTTTAGAAAATGCCATCAGTGGTGAAACTGTGACGCTTCTTAGTACTGCAGCGGAATGCTTCAAAATTCTGATTGAGGAGCAGGGAAGAGTTGTAACCCGAAAAGAAATGAAAGAGCAGGTATGGGGTAAGCGTGGCGTGGTGGTGAGCAGCAATACTTTTTACCAGAACATGCTTAATCTCAGGAGGGGACTCGAGAAAGTGGGTGCGGGGAGCGATCTCATCACCACACATTATGGTAAAGGTGTGGCAATTGGAGACGAGGTACACATTTCCCGGGTAAGGTATGAAAATCCGGATACTGTTTTTACAGTGAACGTCTGGTCGGAAGATAACGATAAAACCACAAAAGTAGGGACGGAAATATCAGGGGAATCATCTGCTATACTCAAAAAGAATAAAACCGTCTTTTATTTACATACTGTTAATATCTGTATGTTTGTATTATGCTTGAGCATGCTCTTCATGAATGTCATGTTAAAGAGAGATAACTATTTCAGTCAGTACACTGAAACTCCCTACCGGGTTAAGAATTGCAGTGTCTATGCAGATTTAACTCAAACAGATGAAAATGAATTGCAGGCATTTTTAAAGCACAACACGCCAGAATGTGAAGAAGGCGAAACGCTCTATCTTTCATCAATCTATCCAGTGCCACGAATGTCAGTTATCCGCTGCACTGGCAATTTTTTACCGGGGGATGAATGCGAATCAGATTATTATCTGGAATAAAAAAAACCGGATTATTTACAGCCACCATTCTGCTTTTGACTTTTCTTTTTCTGGCGATGAAGAACTGGACACAGTGGAAAGAGCTTCACTCGGCTACGATGACGTGTGATGCGATCATTAATGTTCACAAGGCAAGTCAGTTGCTCTCCGTACGTCTGCGATATACTTTTCTCGGTAAGGAAGGTACGGCAACCTTATCGGGTATTCTGAATGATGGAAATAAAACATCTGCACTTATCAGCAGGCACATCTTTTTCAGCTATAAACGTATAGATGACGGAGTATTTCTTGAGAATACAAAAACAACCATTTCACTCCAGGACACTGCGGGTCCTGAGGGGCTGAAAAATCTGCTTCCCGCCTTCTATACCGTTCATGGTGCCCGAACCAGTTTTCAGGTCTACGCGCAGAAACCAGGCGGCTATATCTTTGTTAAGGATTTTACACCGGCTTTTTACTGCGCTGAGTTTTGACCTCAACGTAGGCGGTCACACGTTTTCCGGGCCGTCCGAGATTGAGGATCTGGTCCGGGCCGTAGCCACCATCGGTGCCATGAAAGCGCGCGGAAGCATGAAAACGTCCACAGTTTCGGCAGCATTGAAATCAAAGGAAGAAAAGCAGGAACGTCAGCCCGACCCTCGTTCCCCACATGCTGGCAAAACCTGGCGGGAAGAAGAGGGGACTATGTTGCTGATGCCCTCGAATCCGTACCGGACGAAGCAGTGGATGTTCATCTGTTCTGGCTGGCCGAAAAGCTGGGGCGTACCCTCAACAGTGTGGCCAGTAGGATAGCGGCTCCCCGGTGAATGCCAAAATAGTTGAAAGATCAGTACCGCAAGTTTTCTGACGATATCCGCAAGTCTGGCTGAGCATCAGCGATTATGTTCAGCACAACGGGCTGAATTTAACCGCTTCCCGATGCTATTGCAGAAATTCCATGACGAGACAGGAATGGCTGTTACGCCTCAGACGCCGTACTTCCAGAGACACGCTTGAAAAAGTGACAGACAAGAACAAATACGATCTGACCGACGACGAGCTGGATCCCTTTAATGCAGCTGTCAATTACCGGCTGGCAGAACTGACTATGGAGAAGTTGTATGATCGGATACCGCCAGGTGTCCGGGAATTTGTAAAATAATGTAAGCGAGTTTTCTTGCGCCAAATACTCCCCTGATCTGACAGAATTATGTAAGATTTTGATATTTAAATTATGTTGTGAGAGAGCTATGTCTATAGTAGTTAAACTGAGATATCCGTCCCGGGGCTTAAGATGTCTTGCTGGACTTTTGCCGGACAGTCCAGGTCGTCACATGAACCGCATTGATTCATCCCCTTATAGATATAAAACGTTTCTGACACTTCCGTGTATTTAAATATACCACCATAAAGAGTGATTGCTTTTGCATTTTTATGCCAGAAATCAAGGAATATAAAGTATCTATCACGAAAAGAAGCCTTTATCATAACCGCAATCTCATAGTCTTCCATATTATAAAGGTGTCGGTAAGGCCTCCATCTCTTTCTGTCTCGGTAGTAATCAAGTACAGATGACATATAAAAATGACATTCGGGTGTGTTTTTATCGATTCTCTGATTGCATTCTTCAGGCAGGTAGCAATGTGTATGTAATCTGGTTTATTATATTCTCCGGAACTAATCTCATTTATCGATACGTAGTTTAAAGGTGGGGTTTCTTCTATAAGCCCGGTATGATAACAGGAATTGTAACTTCCCATCGGATATTCTCCTCTCAAAATTTGTTTAATTAGTTCATGCGAGCGTCTGACCGGTAGTGCCGGGCAGAATGTTAAGGATTTTTTATGAATATCGCAGATGTTGAGCCATTTTAGCATCCAGGATGCCCTGAAATAGCCATATCCGTTGACCTTTAACGAATCCCTGATGCAGTCGATACAGAACCCAACTGGATGGCTACCGGAAATATTATAGCTTCCTTTAATGGAATAGAGATTTTTTATAACTGACATATATTCCAGTGGGTTACCGAAGGTATGCGTATTTTTCTTGATTAAACCGGAGTTTCGACCAAGCGTAAGAATGTCCCGGTCACTATAACTCATAAAAAAATTTCTTATTTGTGTGCTGAGCTTTAAGTTAAATCGCCAGTTACCCTTATTGTCGGTCAAAGTGGCAAATTGTTCGACGCCGTTGATCATACAGACTCTGAAGATGAAGCTGTGCAGCGTTTCATCTGGCTGATAGACTGTCCTTAATAACATTTAGACATCCTTTTTATTTCGGGGGAATGTTATTGACTATATCAAATTTTTTTACGCATCTTAATATTTACACATTACCAGTTGCCTGTCTACGAATTATTGGGAGTGAAACATTTGCAACGGGTGGTTTTTTATTTTTTTAAAATCCTGGGGGGATATTGATATGTGATTTTTTCAGGCAGGAGATTCAAGGATTATATTTTTTGTAACCCATTGTATTTGATTTCGTTTTTATTTTATTCTGTCTTCAGTTGGTGTTAATACTGAACCAGACACACTACGCAGTTGCGGGTAACGGTTTCCAGGATAGCATCAGCCGATATCTAACTGATGAAGGCAATATAACAGGAGTAAGATTCTGGCAGGTGGCTGTGGTGAAGGGCTGTAAAGCAGCGCTTTCCACTGGCTTACCATATTTGTCCGCACAGGAAAGAGGGCGTTACAGGTATTCTCTGACCGGCAGGCCAGATGATTAATCTCCTCAAAGAGCGCCTGGGCATTTTCTACTGAGAGTCTGTGAAAAAGTCCTGAAATTAGCGGTGAGTCACTATGGCTGACAAAGCCAGGCGCTGACTGACATATCAGACTCAGTGCAGAAGATGTGAATCTCGCAAATTCAAAATCATAATGCCCACTGAGTGTTATTGTCTTTTCCCTGTTGTAAGGAAAGTGCAGATGCAGTGAAGAGAGTCTGGAGTCAGCAATATGATTTAGTCTGACCTGATGATGATGACAGGATGTTATGCCTGCTATCTGATGCTGTCGGTGCCAGTATGCCACACCGTATTTCCTGATATCACAGTGTGCGCACACCGGACAGTGCTTTAATACTGCAGGGTAATGCTCCGCAAAACGGCTTAATTTACAAAGCGTATGTAACCTTGGGGCAGTAACGGTCAGGTCCTTAAGCTCAGTTCGGTACTCAGGTAAAGCCCATGCAAAGAGCGGGATCAGCGTCTGGTTTAACCAGAGCTCAGGCCCGGTCTCTGCGGTGTGCTCAGAAAGGATGTTCAGCGATGTAGTTAATGACGGATGAAGAGAACGCGTGGTGTTGTTGAGAAAAGCCCTAAAAAAATGCTCTGCCGTCAGACCATAAACATTCCGCGTTCTTACGCAGCGGCTGAAAAGCGTTTCCTCCGGCAGGGCGGGCAGAATATACATGGTGCACCACATAAATGCCTGTGACTGTCTTCATTATAGCGGTCATTCCTGCGAAGGATCGGTACACAGCAGGCCGTAAGCAGCTAAGCGTCCTAAATTTCCCTGTTCTGCAGAAAGGTTCCGGAATACCGAACGGTATTCTATGCAGGCGATTTTATCCTCGAATGATTTGAGCACATCCATCGTCTTATCATACAGCTCAGTATGCTGGGGGCGGCTCAAATCTCCTGCAATAAGTACGTATGATGGCTCGCTGCCGTCGTCATTTATCGCTTCTGAAACAGGGTTTATACTGTGTGCGTCAGGCTTAACGGCAACAGAAGCAGGGACTGAAAAAATGGCTGTTAAATCCGGGAAATCCTCTGCGCGGACTGACAGGGGCGGAACGGCCGCCCGGAGTACGGCTTTATTGATGACCTCATTACCGCTGCCAATTACCCGCAGTTGCGCCCTTCTGTAAATAAGCTGTGCGACGGAAAGATTGCCTCTGGAAAGCAAAAAGAGCTCTTCGTTCAGTTCTCTGGTTAACGGTGTCTCGACGTTCGTCCACTGAAGCGGCCAGAGATAGGTAATAAAAGACTGCCAGTCTGGGGTATTGTAGCCCGGCGCTGAAATTATCATAAAGCCGCCGGATTCAGCCCTTCTTGCTATCCTGAGTTTTTTAGAGAGTGTTTCCTCAAACGGGTGATTGCCACAAAAAACAAGTGATACCCCCAGCGAATCAACAATCTCGTGCAGAAAGTCAATCAGGGTGGCTTCGCCTCCTGTGCGTGAGAATTTAAGCCGTTGCATTTCATCAATAACCAGAACCCCCAGAAAAGAGGATTTAATCTTTTGACCTATTTGTCGTGCCAGCGATCCGTTTCGGGTTGCAGGTTTCGTTGTGTCCAAACCCAGAACATTATCTAGCATCGCAAGGATGGATTCGCAGAGGTCACGGACGCTGGCATTATAGGGACAGTTTACCTTCATCCATATGACTTGATGAGAGACGCCGGGAAAACTGCCTTTGTACTCTGTATGCTCGATAACCTGAGGAAAATAACCAAGCACCTGTTCCAGCATCGTCGTTTTGCCTGAACCACTGTTCCCGACGATGGTTACGGTATCGGCACTGGGATGGAAATAGCCATCCTCAGGCTCGATATTCGGTCGTTCATCCGCGTAGTAGTGCAGGTATTGCTGAGTGCTGCTTCTTAGAGGATTTCTTGCGGCGTATCCGTCCCGGATAACTCTCTCAAGATATTTATAACATTCTGTATAGCAGGTCTGGGGGCAACGGAAATTTTTAATGCGGTCAACATAATGCCCCCTTACAGAAGCTGAGCCACTCCATCGGATATGTTCATCAGGCGGAGGAAAATGGCTGAAAGCCAGCAAAATTTCCTGATCATCAAGCACTCTGGGTAATGCTTCGATTAACGGATTACCTCTGTGTTCAGGAAGAATTGCCTCACGATACTGTGCAATGACTTTTTTCATTTTTTATCTTCCTGAGTGGTCTTGCGTCCTTTTTGCGTTGCCAGCCACCTTTCTTTTTCTTTTGGACCCGGAAGCAGAGTGATGTTATCAACTGTAGCCAGAGGAAGTTTGTGAGTTTCAGGCTCCGGAGCATCAGTGTTTCTCCCGAGCTCCTCCTTTTTATTTTTGGAAATGTTCTTCGTCCGGCTTCTGTTTTGTTCTCTGAGAGAACTGAGACGCTGCAGCCCTGCCTCGTTTAATTTCTCAGCATAATCATTCACGAGGTGGGTAACTGGTGTGACGGGTGATTTTTCATATTGCAGGTCAATCCAGTCGGCGAGCACATCTGATTCAAGATGAGGCATCCCTTTAAATATGTTCCGTTTCTCAAGTAGGTGGTGCTTTGAAAACGGTTTGTTTTTATCAAGGCGCACATAGATATGGTCAACGCAATTATCATCAATGCGGGCATCGCAACGGGATTGACCAAACACACGCGCAGCTGATGCCAGGTCATCGTCACACTCATAAAATAGATTACCGTACTGTAATCCGCCGGGGGTGAGGCAGACCTGTTCCGGCGGCAAAAGCCGGGAAATGACTTCATCTTCATTAATCGTATGGGCACTGAATCTGCTTTTTTTCAGGCTGATTTTCCAGCTGTTCAGCGGTGACATCGCGAGGTCATATTCGATCAGGAGAGGATTTATGTACGCCAGTTCTTTAAAAATAGACTGATTGTGCTCAAGGACAGCCAGAATTATTGTCCTGGTGAACTCCTGTAATGTCAGACAGGCTCGCGATGCTGGCAGTGGTTCTCCTTTGATAATTTTACCGCCCCGGGTGGAGCCCAGCAGGGGATGGATTGCCTTCTGATTCAAAATCCCGAACCGTCTCTCAACCACACTTTTTCTGTCAGCCCTGTAGACAGGCGCAATTTCAAGCGTAGTCATGGGGGTGACCTTATCCTGAGGCTGGAGACCTATCATCTCACCGTTGTCGCATATCAGCTTTACCGGGATGTGCGAGCATGGCCATTGCCTTTCAGAAATATTGATGCCGAACAGTTTGCAGAAATTCTTTTTGGGCATGAAGCAGTTAGCCAGGGCCTGTCTGGCTGCCCTCCATGAGGCATGATAGAGCGAGACATGGACGCCGGTAATCATTCTTGTTGCACGGTCCACGACCGTATAAATGGTAGGTCGGCCAATCACGCTTGTTTTGTTAAGGGCAGAGACAAGATGCACATCGGCGACAGTGGCGTCGATTTCAAATACGTCTCCTGGTAGCGTGCTGGTGTTCGCTGCAGAACCCGTGCGGGCCCGCTGATTCTGTAAGAAGTTTGATTCGGTAGATTTTGAGCGGATTCGCGTTCCGGTGGTGATCAGTTTTTTTGACCAGTACTGAAACTGCCGCGTTGACGGGATGTGGGGGGCTTCGTTTGTCTGCCGGGCTCTTTCAGTTTCGTCCCTGAAAAAGTCATTGGTGTATTTTTTATATGTTTCAGCAAGTGAGCATCCGTTAACCTTCAGATAGTACTTCCTGAGCGATTTAAGGATATTCTTTTTATCAGTGTCCCTCATTATAAACGTACTGGCGCGTTGCATCGACAGAACCCGATTTTTTTTCTTTCTGCCGAGAGGCACGGTTGTCGTTTTACGCTCTTTTCCGGGGGCACCACTTTTCGAGTAGGCCGGGAGCAGGCTATAAATGTTCTGACCATAACGCCAGTAAAGAACCAGTAGCATTCGGATATGAAGTGAATTTACCCCCTTGTCAGATGCGTACCGTACCAGCGCCAGTGAGCGTTTTGACAGTGTGTATTCAAAGAGGAACTTGTTATCGTTGATGAGAGGCAAAATCAGCTGATAATTTTCATCCCGTTTTCTTTTACTTAGCGGGTCGATATCGTCTTCATCAACAAGCATGTACACCGGAAGAACGAAACGGGTGCGAACGACAGTCCGCGTTTTGACCATGATGCAAAACCGCTGGAATGAAAATATGAAGGGTTTGCTTATCCGTCTTTCCTGAAGCTCAAATAGAATTATGGCATCCTGATCAACATCAATGTGCAAAACCCGGTATAAGCCACGCATCAGCTCATCAGAATTATTGCTTTCCCAGACACTGTTTTTTGTTATACCCATCGTTCATTCGCCTTCTGATGATATGTGTTACTTAACACACGTAGAACGCCGAGTTCAGGAATGGGGGTGGTTAAATCAACCAGAATGAACTTTTTAGCGATAACTATCTGAATCATGTTCATGATGTCGCTGGCTTCGAGATTCAATCTCCGGGCCTGAGACGAGCATAGGGCTTCTAAAGCATAGTCACCTGGCTGCAATGCCTGAACAACGTCATCGAAGGGCAGGTGTTCGTAGTGTGCCGCATCGATTCTTATGGCTGATGTTGTCCATGCAATATTTTTACTTCTTATCCTGTTAAGTTCAGACCCAACGTAAACCTTGAATTCAATATCATGCAGAGCCCAGAAAAGCCGTTCGATTTCTAATTTTTCTGCCATCCGAAGGGTAGGGGTACTGTCAGGTTTTACCGCAAAGGCTTTGTATTTTATGCCTCCGCCAGGATCTTTTATCGTCAAAAGAAAGTCGGTCGTCATCACGTAGAGAACTGGAGGGCCTTTTATTCCCCTGACGAGAGGATGCTTGACTCCGAGGTGCCCGGCTATCTGTTCGGTGAGATTAAGGGGCAGTAGGGGGAATTGCTCGCGAATATCAATAACGGAATCATTGAATTCAGCCTGATAGAAAAAATCGCTTTCAATAGAGGACATGAAGTGGTGATTTCGTTGGGTTTTCAGACCAAAAATCACAGAACGATTACCATGTGATTTTACATCCTGAACTCTAAGCCAGGGCTGGTAATCCTGAAGTTGTCCTGAACCCACACCTTTGCTCAGTGCCTTTTCGTAATCCTCGTAGGAACTTAGCCTTCGTTGACGACTCATGATACGTATTACCGCGAAAGACTATGTAAGATACATGCAGTGTACCTGACTAAAATTTAAGTATACAACTTTAGTGTCATTTCCGCCGTGTTGATTTACAACTTTGGCGCTTAATATACAACTTTATTGTCTTTTCACATCCTCTTCGTGTTTGTCTGGTGTTGTGGCACACTAGCACCATAGCTAACTTTTAGTAAGTACGTACATAAAGGTAAGTATGAAAACAACGATACCGACACTTAGCGAACAAATGCGCGATGGCAACCTCTTCGCGGAACAGTGTCCTTCCAGAGAGGTTCTCAAACATGTCACCAGCCGCTGGGGCGTGCTGATTCTGGTGGCCCTGCGGCAGGGAACCCACCGTTTCAGCGACCTGCGCCGAAAAATGGGGGGCGTCAGCGAAAAGATGCTGGCTCAGTCGCTACAGGCGCTGGAACAGGACGGGTTTGTTAATCGCGTCTCGTATCCGGTTGTACCACCGCACGTTGAGTATAGCCTGACGCCGTTAGGGACAGAGGTGAGTGAGAAAGTGGCCGCGCTGGCGGACTGGATAGAAGTGCATACGCCGCAGGTGATGGCGAACCGGGAAGAACGCGCGGCGTAAAGGCAGGCCGGGTAAGGCGAAGCCGCTACCCGGCACACACCGCGTTACTTGCTTAAATCCACCTGATAAATGGCGAAGCCAATATCATCCGTTGCAACTTTCTTCATCGGATAGTGGGCTTTATCGTTAATAAACGCCGCCGCTTTATCGGACGGTGAAGTTTCAAAACGGATGTCCAGCGGCGTGTCGCTATGAATGGGAGCCAGGCGCCAGTTGTTGTCCACTGCCGGATGAGTGCCCCCCGCTTTTTTGGACTCCGCGCTGATCCACGCCGCCAGCACCGAGCGGTTCTCGTCCGGTGAGGCAAAGGCAATATGGCTATCTCCCGTGCCGGCAAACTTGCCGCCGTAGGCGCGGTAGTTATTGGTCACCACCAGGAAAGTGGCATTCGGGTCGATGGCTTTGCCCTTAAAGGTCAGGTTTTTGATGCGCTCGGCCTGCGGGTTAATGACCTGGCATTCGCCGTCATATTTTGCAGGCTGGGTAACATCAATCTGATACTCCACGCCGTCAATCACGTCAAAGTTATAGGTCCGGAACCCGTCCCAGTTAATCAGCGACTGCGGCTTGCTGCTGTGCGGATCAATCTGGTTAAACTGCCCGGCGGAGCACTCCAGCCACGCTTTCACCTCTTTGCCCGTCGCTTTGACCACCACCAGGGTGTTCGGATAGAGGTAGAGATCGGCGGCGTTACGGAAGGTCAGCTGGCCCTTTTCGACTTCAACGTAGCTTGCCGGGTCATTCTTACGCCCGCCCACCTTGAACGGTGCCGCGGCCGACAGCACCGGCAGTTTTGCCAGGTCCGGGTCGCCCTGAATAACGTGTTCGACATAGGCTTTTTGCGCCATGTTAACCACCTGGACAGTCGGGTCATCCTGCACCAGCGCCAGGTAGCTGTACATGTTATCGGCGGATTTACCGATCGGCTTGCTGACGAAGTCGCGGGTGGCGTCGTGGTCATGCTTCAGCACGTCGACCAGTTTTTTATCTTCGGCGGCCAGTGATTTTTTAGCCGCAGCGTCGTAAATCGGGCGCGCCTCTGCTTTTGACTGAGTGACCTTCCAGTCGCCGCCGTCGTTATTGAGGACCAGATCCACCACACCAAGGTGGTCGCCCCACATTCCCGGCATCACCGACGGCACGCCATTGAGCGTCCCTTTCTCGATGTCTGCCCCCTTAATGTTGGCAAAGTCCTTACCCGGGAAGACCGCGTGGGCGTGGCCGAACAGGATCGCATCGACGCCCGGGACTTCACTCAGATAATAAACGGAGTTTTCCGCCATAGCCTGATACGGATCGGCGGAGAGTCCAGAGTGCGCAACCACTACCACCAGATCTGCGCCTTTTTCGCGCATTTCCGGCACGTATTTGCGCGCAGTTTCGGTAATATCGTTAACGGTCACTTTACCGTCGAGGTTGGCTTTATCCCAGGTCATGATTTGCGGCGGCACAAAGCCGATATAGCCGATTTTAAGCGTCTGTTTTTTACCGTCCTGATCGACAACCTCGGTCTCTTTAATCAGATAGGGGGTAAAGAGCGGCTTCTGCGTCTTAACGTCGATGATATTGGCGTTAACGTACGGGAATTTCGCGCCAGCCAGCGCATCGTGCAGGTACTTCAGGCCGTAGTTAAATTCGTGGTTGCCCAGGTTGCCGACGGTATAGTCCAGGGTGTTCATCGCTTTATACACCGGGTGGATCTCGCCTTTCTTCAGCCCCTTCGCCGCCATGTAGTCCCCGAGCGGGCTACCCTGAATGAGATCGCCGTTGTCGACCAGCACGCTGTTTTTAACTTCATTGCGGGCGGCAGCGATCAAACTTGCCGTGCGTACCAGTCCGAATTTTTCCGTCGGGGTATCTTTGTAGTAATCGAAGTCCATCATGTTGCTGTGCAGGTCGGTAGTTTCCAGAATTCGCAGGTCTACCGTCGCCGCCTGTACGCTCACTGCAATCAGCGTCGCCAGGAGCGTTGCGCTAAACTTAATCATCAGAGGAGTCCTTTTTTCGATCCAGGCCACAAAAGAGTATGTATCTATAGCGTGTTGCTTACAGAAATGTGAATCCTGACAGAAAAAAGCGCCATGAAACCAGAATTGCTTCACAGATAGCGGAATTGTTCCCATTACGATATAACTAAAACAAAGAGTTAACCCCACTGCGTTAACAAAGAGGTGGAGAATGTTAGATAAGATTTGTCAGCTCGCACGGGATGCGGGAGATGCCATCATGCAGGTGTATGACGGTGCAAAACCGATGGAGGTCGTCAGCAAGGCAGATGACTCTCCGGTCACCGCGGCAGATATCGCGGCTCACAAGGTGATCCTGCAAGGACTGCAGGCCTTAACGCCGGATATCCCGGTCCTGTCAGAAGAAGCGCCGCAGAGCTGGGACGAGCGTCAGCACTGGCAGCGTTACTGGCTGGTGGACCCCCTCGACGGCACCAAAGAGTTTATCAAGCGTAACGGTGAGTTCACCGTCAACATCGCGCTGATTGAAAAAGGCAAAGCGGTGCTTGGGGTGGTATACGCGCCGGTGATGAAGGTCATGTACAGCGCTGCAGACGGTAAGGCGTGGAAGGAAGAGTGCGGCGTGCGTAAGCAGATTCAGGTGCGCGATGCGCGTCCACCGCTGGTGGTGATCAGCCGGTCGCACAGCGACAGCGAACTGCAGGAATATCTGCAACAGCTGGGTGAACACCAGACGACCTCGATTGGTTCATCACTGAAATTCTGTCTGGTGGCGGAAGGTCATGCCCAGCTCTACCCTCGCTTTGGGCCAACGAACGTCTGGGATACCGCGGCAGGGCATGCGGTCGCCACGGCCGCCGGGGCACATGTTCATGACTGGCAGGGTAAGCCGCTGGACTACACCCCGCGCGAATCCTTCCTTAACCCCGGCTTCCGCGTCTCTATTTATTGAGCCAGCAGTTTGTGCAGCAGGGCGACAACCTGCTGCACCTCTTCCTGGGTTAATGCCCCGTCTTTCACCCACTGCACGCGGCCGTCTTTATCCAGCACGATGATTGCGGAGCTCTCTTCCTCCAGCTGCCACGCCTTACGCGTCACGCCGTTGCTGTCGACAATAAACTGCGACCACGGATAGAGTTTTTTATTGCTCTCAAGGCTTGAACGCACAAACATTCCGGAGCCAGGAATGGCATCGTCAGTATTAACAATCGTGGTGGTCTGGTAGCGGTCGTGTGGGAATTTTGCGGCCTTGATCGCTTCCACCAGGTTGGCATTTTTCTCTTTTGCGGATGTACGACCGGCAATATGTTGTACAACTCTCACTTTGCCTGCGAGCTGCGCGCTATTCCACGCTTTGTAGCTAAACTTATCATTGTCGAGAATCAATTCTCCCCGGTCAGCAATGCCGACTGGTGGTACTCGTTGTCCTTTTTCAATCGCGTGAGCGCTAGCCCACAGGGGCAGAAGCAGGCAGGCTGCTGCAAGGATAGTACGTAGGGTCATGGTGTTTCCTTATTGTTTGCAGGTGATCCGACCACTTGGTCATACGCTTTTAATCATAAGTGCGATCAATGTGGTTTTCCCGCAATCCCGATGCCAGTTTGCGGGTGAACGCACATATCCATGAAAAAATGACGGCTTATACTGCCCTGAGTGAAGCTTTGCAAAGATTATTCTGAATAATTGTAATCAAACGGTAAATAAACTTATGCATACTGGGTAACACCGTAGTTCTGGTCTATAGTCTTTGGGCAACAAAATTTGCGCTCAGGACAGTCGGGCCGATTGTGGCACCGCAAGAGCGTATGATTCGCAGGAGATACAAGAATGAAAATTTTCCAACGCTACAACCCGCTTCAGGTGGCGAAGTACGTGAAGATCCTGTTCCGTGGACGGTTGTATATCAAGGATGTTGGCGCTTTTGAGTTTGATAAGGGCAAGATCCTTATCCCAAAAGTGAAGGACAAGCAGCACCTGTCTGTGATGTCTGAAGTCAACCGTCAGGTTATGCGTCTGCAAACTGAGATGGCTTAACCAACGTGCTATGCAGTAGTTAAAAACGCAGTTGATAAAAAAACGGCTCCCGATGGGAGCCGTTGATGTTTATGGACCTTACGCCGACACTTTCTCTTCTGCGTCAGGCATCCGCGGCACCAGCACGGTCGGTTTATTATCGATACGCGTCACCAGCAGCTGGTCGATGCGGTAGTTATCAATATCCACCACTTCAAACTTGTAGCCAGAGAACTTCACCGAGTCGGTACGTTTCGGGATTTTTCGCAGCATAAACATCATAAAGCCGCCAATGGTCTCGTAATTACCTGACTGCGGGAACTCGTCGATATCCAGCACGCGCATGACATCGTCAATCGGCGTACCGCCGTCGATAAGCCATGAGTTCTCATCACGCTGAACAATCTGCTCTTCCAGACCCTGGCCAACCAGGTCGCCCATCAGCGTGGTCATCACATCGTTGAGGGTGATGATGCCCACCACCAGCGCGTATTCGTTCATGATAACGGCAAAATCTTCACCGGCCGTTTTGAAGCTTTCCAGCGCTTCAGAGAGGGTGAGGGTATCCGGAACAATCAGGGTATTGCGGATCTGAACGCCGCTGTTGAGCGCCAGGCTCTGGTTGGCCAGCACGCGGTTCAGCAGGTCTTTCGAGTCCACATAACCGATGATGTGGTCGATATCTTCATTACAGACCAGGAACTTGGAGTGCGGGTGCTCGGCCACCTTTTGCTTCAGGCTCTGCTCGTCTTCGTGCAGGTCGAACCAAATCACGTTTTCACGTCCGGTCATGGATGACGGTACGGTACGGGATTCCAGCTCAAACACGTTCTCAATTAACTCGTGCTCCTGCTTGCGCAGCACGCCCGCCAGGGCACCCGCTTCGAAGACCGCATAGATATCATCAGAGGTGATATCGTCTTTTCGCACCATCGGAATTTTAAACAGGCGGAAAATGCTATTGGCCAGGCCGTTGAAGAACCACACCAGCGGGCGGAACAGGAACAGGCAGAAGCGCATCGGGTTGATGATGCGCAAAGCCACAGCTTCTGGCGCAATCATACCGATGCGTTTCGGGGTCAGATCAGCGAAGAGGATGAACAGGCCAGTCACCAGCGAGAAGGAGAGAATAAAACTCAGTTGCTCGGAGAGTTCAGGTGAAAAGTAGCGTGCGAAGAGGCCATGAAACACCGGTGAAAATGCTGCATCCCCCACGATACCGCCCAGGATGGCGACCGCGTTCAGGCCAATCTGCACCACGGTGAAAAACATTCCCGGGTTTTCCTGCATTTTGAGTATGCGTGATGCGTTAACGTTGCCTTCGTCAGCAAGCAGTTTCAGTTTGATTTTACGGGAGGCGGCCAGCGAGATCTCGGATATCGAGAAAAATGCACTGACGGCAATGAGACAAAGTATCACTAAAATACTGTTTAACATAGTTTATCCGGCTTCAGCCAGATCCTCGGAAGGGAAGTTAATTACATTTGTGTGAAGACACATAGAACGTCAGCTCGTAGCGTTGAGCTGATTATTTCAGCGGGTAGTATAGCGTAAAGGCGTGTAAATCTGCCAGAGGTCACATTTTGGCATAAAACCGGCCGGACAGCGAAGCGCTGTCCGGTACGTACGGCTATTTTACTGCGGATAAACTGGCGTTTCCTGCCGCCCGGCGCGTGGCATCCCCTCCCCACACCTGGTCATACTCATAGCCGGTGAGCTGTTTGATCACCACGCGGGTGTTGGCGTCGCAGTCGCGATAATCTCCGCCCAACTTGCGGCGCGCAATCTCCTTCAGCAGCAGCTTGTGCGTCTCGCGGGTCAGTTTAAATTTATAGGTCGTGAAGAAGCTCACGGCCAGAAGGGCCGCCGTCGCGAAAATCAGCAGGCCGATAATGGCCCCCAGCGCGCTTTCAGGCTGTGCGCCGCTGCCCTTCACAAACCCTGACTCCTGCAGCACCAGACCGATGATCATAATGGCAATCGCCACGGTGCTTTTGCGGGTCAATACCATCACCCCGGCAAAAATCCCTTCGCGGCGCTGCTGCGTTACAATCTCATCGATATCAGGGATGAAACTGTAGATATTCCACGGGATGTAATAAAGACCAGAGCGGGCGGCACCGAGCAGGATAAAGACCCCCGAGAACAGCAGCGTTGGCACCTGCGTTTTGGTGAGGTAGACCGTAAACAGGAATACCAGCACGGCGAAGATACAGCCATAAGAGAGGCGCAGCGCCGCGGACGGCGTGATATTCAGCCGGTTCAAAAGCAGCATAAATCCGTACGTGCCTGGTACCGAAGCAAAGGCGGCAATGCTCAGCCAGCCCGACACGGCCGCCGCATCCTGGCTCAGACAATAAACGACATAATAGGTAAAGACCGAGCCGAAGACGTCCATCGCAGTAAACGAGAAGATATAAATAATGATATGCAGGCGGAATGCGCGGATGCGAAAGGACGAAAAGAGGTCCAGTACCAGATATTTCAGATGATTGGCTACCCCGCTGCTGCGCTGGTTATCTATCTTAAAATCGGACTCCTGATGCACATCTTTCGCTTCCCACGTGGTGTACCACGTAATAAACACCGCAAGGCAAAAAACGCAGGAAAATATCAGTCCGGTGAGCGTATAGGTAAACGGATTGTCTTTCCCGGTGAACTGCATAATGACGCCGGGGACGGAAACGGCAAGGAACCCCCCAAGCTGAGAGCAGATCATGCGCACCCCTGAAAGTCGGCTGCGCTCTTCGTAGCGGTTCGTCATTTCTGCGGCCAGCGTCTCCCACGGCACTAACACCATCGCCGACAGCAGTTCAATAGAGAGATAGGTTCCAAGGTAATACCAGTATCCCATATCCGTCAGCCACAGCAGGGCATACAAAAACATTAACGGGGAACTCAGTAATAAAAAGAAACGGCGACGGCCAAATTTACGGCCGAGCCAGGTACCCGCAAAATTATCAGTGATATAACCCATGATCGGGCTTAACAGCGCATCAATGACGCGGGCGATAGCAAATATAGAGCCCGCTTCAATAACAGACAGCCCGCAATAGGTCGTGTAAAAAAATAACAGCCAGGTGCCGATAATGGCGAAAGCGCCTCCGCCAAACAGATCGGTTATGCCGTAGCCAAGCGCCACGCCATAACCAACTCTACGTTCAGTTGGTTTGACCATAATAATATCCAGTGTAGGGTAATGATTAACCCGTTTTACGGGGCGTATTTTTATTAACGTCTGGAATTCAAATTACGTTCTGGTTGTTGATATTTATCCATTGTCTTGTTTGAGATGACCGATAAATAGCCTCCACAAGGGTGAGTGATTTTCCGGCGGTACGGATATCGATATAGTCTCTGTTTTCCGGATGATGAACGGCAGTATAAAACCGGCGGATCGCCTGCTGATGACCCAGCCCCCAGTAGCTTTTTACCGTGCCGTCGGGGGAATCATCGCTTGCCAGTTTTAACCGCTCACCCGGTGTGACGCGCCAGAGAGTGTTGTCATTCAGCAGCAGCGAGCCGTGCTCACAGTGGATCTCCAGCAGGAGAGGGGCGTCCGTGGTGTGGCAATTGCTGGCATAAAACAGGCCGCGGGCGCCGTTGGCGAAGTGTAGCGTGGCCATTGCGCTGTCTTCGCCTTCGGTCACGTCTGCCAGCTCACCGCTATCCACCACGCCTTTCACTCGCGTCACGCCTTCACCGAACCACTGCATCAGGTCGAGCGTATGGATTGCCTGGTTGATCAGCAGACTCCCGCCTTCTGTCGCCAGCCGACCGCGCCAGGGGCTTTGCGTGTAGTAAGCGCCCGCGCGTGACCATGTGAGTACTGCCCTGATGCTGAGCATTTTCCCCAGCTGTCCATGGCCTAACTCCTGCCGAATACGCTGGCTGGTGGGGTTGAGTCGGTTCTGATAGCACACGCCGAGCAGGCTCTGAGCCAAATCGGCAGCACGGGTGATATCAATGAGTTCACGGGTGTTCATGCCCACCGGTTTTTCGCAAAAAACATGCTTCCCGGCGGCGAGTGCCGCCAGAATCATCTCTTTATGCTCGAAATGGGGCGTACAGATGTGTACCACGTCGATGGCATCATCCAGCAGCATTTCCCGGTAATCCTGATAAAAACGGCATTGATAGTCTTTCGCCAGCGCCAGTCCTTTAACGCTGTCGATGTCGACCAGCGCACGCAGCGCGACGTTGGGTATCTGGCGCAGGGCATTGACATGGCAGCCATGAATCGCCCCGCTGCCGATGATAGCGGTATTCAGGATAGTCATCTTCGGCTCCCCTTAACCCGCCGCGTTAGCGAGCATTTGAGCCTTCACGCAGAGCTCCGCAGCCTTGAAGGCGTGCGCCTGCGTCATGGCATTTTCAGTCCGATGGAGACAGTCGAGGATCAGTTCGCCAAAGAACGGGAATCCGACCTGGCCTGCCACCGGATAACGGAACTCCCCCTCTTTATTGACGAGATAAACCACATCCTGCTCGCCGCGGGTTAAATCGACGTATTTGCGGATTTCGATGTAGCCCTCGGTGCCGAGCAGCGTCAGTCGCCCGTCACCCCATGTGGACAGCCCGTCCGGGGTAAACCAGTCGCAGCGGAAGTAGCCGCTGGCACCGTTTTCGCCTTTGAGCATTGCGTCGCCAAAATCCTCAAAGGCGGGGTACTGCGGGTGTTTAACGTTCCGGACCTGGCTTGCCATCACGGTGGCATCGCGGTTGCCGGTGTAAAAAAGGAACTGCTCAATCTGATGGCTGCCGATGTCACACAGGATGCCGCCGAAGTATCGCCGATCGTAAAACCAGTCTGGCCTTCCTTCGCCTTCACGGTGTGGGCCTGTCCCCAGCGTTTGTACCACGTCGCCGATGGCACCTTGCTTTACCAGTTGACCGGCAAAGACAGCACTCTCAACATGCAGACGTTCGCTGTAGTAAACCGCGTATTTCTTACCGGTTTTTTCAACCATCGCTTTGGCATCTGCCAGCTGTTCAAGGGTGGTGAGCGGCGCTTTGTCGGTAAAGTAATCCTTCCCCGCCGCCATCGATTTCAGCCCCAGCGCACAACGTTCAGAGGGGATGGCGGCGCCTGCCACCAGACGCACCTCGTTATCGGCGAGGATCGCCTCCAGCGAATCCGCCACTCTGGCCTGCGGATACTGCTGGATAAATTTTTCCACTCTGGACGGATCGGGATCGTAAACCCATTTCAGCGTGGCGCCGGCTTCAATCAGCCCGTTACACATTCCATAAATATGCCCGTGGTCGAGCGCGGCAGCGGCAAAGACAAATTCACCTTCCCGGACAACCGGCTGAGGTTTGCCGACTGGCGCGTAGTTCATTCCGTCATGTTTATTCATCTTCAGATTCCTCGATCCAGATCTTTACCCAGGGGGATAGCGCCCACTTCGCTGAAGTTGGCCACGCTTGCGGATTTCTCATGAAAACGGGGGGCGAGGGTGTTAATCCCGCCGGTACGGTAAAACGGATCGTCACGTGGAATGGGGAGCGAGACCACGGTGCGGGTGATGGCAGATTTATAAATTGCGGTAATCAACTCCAGCGAGCGTTTTCCCTGTAATCCATCCACCAGCGGGGCCGTGCCGCGTTCAATACTCAGCAGCAGGTCGTTAATCTGCCCGGTATGCAGCGTCCACGCGAGTGCCGGCGTCTGCGCAAAAACAGCGTTGAGCTGTGCTTCCCGCTGCTGGTCGTGAGTTTCCTGAGGAAAACCGTTATCGGCACTCACGCTGGCACAGGCTTGCCAGGGGGCAGAGATGCGCGCGCGCTCGCCCTGGATGACGATCGTCTGATCTTCGCCGTGATGCACCACCGAGGCGGTAAGCTGCGTGAGTGCGCCGCTGGGATATTTGAATATTGCGGCGCTGAGGTCTTCCACTTCGGCATTGTCATGCGCCACGTTGGTCATCATCGCCACCACCTCGGATGGAAACCCGAGCATCCACTGAATAGCGTCGATATGGTGAACCGCGTGATTGAGCGTGCAGCCGCCCCCCTCTTTTTCCCAGGTGCCACGCCACCACAGATCGTAATAGCAGTGGCCGCGCCACCAGAACGAATCCACCTGTGCATGGCAGATTTTGCCCGCGAGGCCGGAATCCAGCGCTGCTTTTAAGCGCCAGAAGGCATCGGTAAAGCGATTTTGCGCAATGATGGAGAGCGTTTTACCGCTGGCCTGCTGAGCCGCAATCATCGCGTCGCACTCCTCAAGCGAGGCGGCCATCGGCTTTTCACACAGCACATGACACCCGGCCTCCAGTGCATCAATGCTGATCTGTGCGTGGACATACGGCGGGGTGCAGACATCGACGATATCGACGTCTGGCTCGGATGCCAGCATCTGCTGATGGCTCTCATACACGCGGGCCTGCGTCAGGCCGTAGCGCGTTTTTTTCTCGTGCGCTTTTTCCGGGTAGATATCCACCAGCGCGACAATCCGGCAGCGCTGACCAAACTGCAAATAACCCTGAATATGGTTATGTGAGATATTGCCTGTACCTACAATGGCGATATTTAGCATCGTGTCGTCTCCGGAGTTACCAGGTGCCTGAGGCATCAAGCGTCACGTTTATGGCCTCTTTAGCAACAGAGGTGCTGATGCGTTGCTGGAGCAGGCGCAAGTAGTGTTTCTCGTTGATCGGCAGTTCGACCCAGTCGTCAGTCCAGGTGGAAAGATGCATGGCATTGGAGAGCGTCAGGCCGTGGATCCCGTCCAGGCCCGGCGCAATCAGCGGTTCACCGCGCAGGATGGCGGCGCAGACGTTTGCGGTAATGACATGATGTTCGCTGCATTCGGCGGCGACAGGAATGTCGACCTCCCAGCATTCAGGCTCCCCAAAACCGTTTTGCCAGCGGGCGTTAAAGTCGGTTTCGGACTCACGTAGCCGCCAGTAGCGAAGCCGCCCCTCTTCGACCACCACTTTGCCGCGATCCCCGACGATCTCCAGGCGATTTGTCCCCGGCGTTTCTGCCACGGTAGTGATAAATACACCGGTAGCCCCACCGGCATACTCGGCATAGGCGGTGACCTCGTCTTCCACTTCAATGTCACGATGTTTGCCGAACTGGCAAAACGCGCGCAGGCGGACCGGCATGCCCACCAGCCACTGCCAGAGATCGAGCTGATGCGGATCCTGGTTGAGCAAGACGCCGCCGCCTTCTCCTTTCCAGGTCGCGCGCCAGCCGCCGGAGTTGTAGTAGCTCTGCGAGCGGTACCAGTTGGTGATTATCCAGTTAGAACGGCGGATCTCGCCCAGCTCGCCGCTGTCGATAAGATCCTTAACCTTCCGGTAGAGCGGGTTTGGTCGCTGGTTGTACATGATGCCAAACACCACGTCGCACTCGCGCGCGCAGGCGTTCATCTCCTGCACCTGCGCCGTATAAACGCCTGCCGGTTTTTCACACAGGGTATGAATGCCGTTACGCATCGCCAGCATCGACAGGCGCGGATGTTCGTAATGGGGCGTGGCGACAATCACCGCGTCGATAAGCCCGCTCTGGATCATCTCCTGGGCATCACTGAACAGGGGAATGGCCCCCACCAGCTGGCGAATGGCCGGGTGTTTTTCCGGTGCATTGTCACAAACCGCCGTCAGGCAGGCGTCATTGACCGTACCCGCGAGTAAATAACGTGCGTGGACCGTACCGATATTACCTATACCAATAATGCCAAAACGTACCTTCTCCATGTCACACCTTAATTTCAGTTGAAAAGAAGTGATGACCGGAAAATAGGAAAGGCGAGGCGTAGCGACAATGTGTTTTTGTGAGAATACTCGCAAGGTGAATAAGTAATCTCCAGGCTTTCTGAAATTTGGTTTTAAAATCAAAAGGCTGTTTCTGCAAATATTTGCAAAAACTGATTGAGAGCGAGGTCACACTATGCCGGGCAGGTTAAAAATGGAGGAGATCGCGGCCCTCACGGGATATTCCGTTAGCACGGTGTCGAGGGTATTAAGCGGCAAGTCATATACCAGCGATAAAGCCCGGGATGCGATCGTTCGCACCGCACGAGAGCTGGGCGTGCTGGAGTCCATGGCCAGTGGACGGCTGTTGATTAACGGTATTGCCGTTTTTGCTCCGGAAAGAACCTTTCAGGGGCGCGGCGATATTTTTTATCTTGAGGTGACCAAAGGGATTGCTGAGGCCTGCTCGCCACACAATGTGTGGGTCAGCTGTTGCGGATTAGAAGAACAGCACGCCGATGTAAAATTATTTATGGAAAAGGCCAGCCAGAAGAACATCAACGCGATAATTATTATTGGTACTGATGATGCCACCATATTTAAACTGGCCAGCACGCTCAATAAACCCTGCGTCTTAATTAATTCCGTGGACCGGGAGCGGGTACTGGATTCGGTATCACCCGATCACCGGGCGATTGGCTTCACCGCCATGCAGTATCTCTTTGAACAGGGGCACCGGCGGGTCCTGACGCTGACCTGCCTTCGGCGAGATACGCTTTACGCTCGTCTGGATGGCATTAAAGAGGCGTATCGCCATTTTCACGTCGCCTTTGAGCCGCAGCGTGATTTACTCGTGACGGAGTGGTTTACCGCAGACGAAGCCGAGCGGGCGCTGGATGAGTGGCTGCTGAGTCATGACAGAGCGCAGTGGCCTGAGGTGATTTTCCCGAACAGCACCAGCATGACCGAAGGTGTGGTGAGGGCATTAACCCGCCACGGGCTGCGCGTCCCGGAAGACATCTCTCTGATTACCACCGATTTTGCCTGGAATTTAGCGCACCGGCTGGAAAAACCGGTCACGGGGGTCACGGTGCCCTGCCGCGAACTGGGGATTGAGGCCGTGCACCTGCTGCAGACCCGCCTTAACAGGCCGCAGGCACCGGTTTTTAACCTGCTGTTGCAGGGAAAAGTCATGAATTATGGGTCGGTCAGTAATGCCACGCGCCACGCGGCTCGCGTGGCGCTAGACCAGTAATCAGGCCAGCTGTGGCGGCAGGCAGACGCCGATACCCCCGATACCGCAGTAGCCGTACGGGTTTTTATGCAGGTACTGCTGGTGGTCGTCTTCCGCATAGTAGAACGGTTTGGCAGAGGCGATTTCCGTGGTGACCTCGCGGTTGTCACCGGCATCGTGCATCGCTTTCTGGAAGCGCTCAAGGCTTGCGCGGGCGGCCGTCTCCTGCTCAGGAGTGAGAGGGTAGATAGCCGAGCGGTACTGGGTGCCGTGGTCGTTACCCTGACGCATGCCCTGGGCCGGGTCGTGGTTTTCCCAGAACACCTGCAGAAGTTGCTCATAGCTAATGACGGCAGGGTCATACACCACGCGTACGGCTTCGGCATGACCGGTCTCGCCAGAGCACACTTCGCGGTAGGTTGGGTTTGGCGTATACCCCCCCGTGTAGCCCGCCGCGGTGCTGTAAACGCCGGGGAGTTGCCAGAAGAGACGTTCTACGCCCCAGAAGCAGCCCATGGCGAACAGGGCGATTTCCATTCCATCAGGAACGTTTGTCATTGAATGGCCATTCACGGCGTGTAAGGTCGCCACAGGCATAGGGGTGTTGCGTCCCGGTAATGCATCAGCTTGTGAAACAAGATGCTTTTTGTCGAATAAACTCACGATGGGGGCCTCCCGGGCTGCGATGTTTCGGTTAAGGTTGTCACGAAGCGTTTAATTGAACACAATAAATGCGCTGAATGAGTCTAGATTTAATCATAAGAAATATTTGGGTGTTACACCCGTTTTCAACCCGTGATGTGGGTTTTTGGCTAACAGGCCGTATTTTGCCGCGGAGCGGCACTTCATTTGCTTCCAGGGTGGAAAAAGGGATATTCAGGAGAAAACGTGACAAAAATCCGCCAGTTATGTTTGGTCAGTTTATTGCTGACAAGCGGGGTTGCCAGCGCGGCGAATGTCCGTTTGCAGGTTGAGGGGTTATCCGGGGCGCTGGAAAAAAACGTGCGTGCGCAGCTGTCGACCATCGAGAGCGACGAAGTGACGCCGGACCGGCGTTTTCGCGCGCGCGTGGATGATGCGATCCGCGAAGGGCTGAAAGCGCTGGGTTATTACGAACCCACCATTGATTTCGATCTCCGTCCGCCGCCAAAGAAGGGGCGGCAGGTGCTTATTGCCCGCGTTTCACCGGGTGAGCCGGTGTTGATCGGCGGCACTAACGTCATTCTGCGCGGCGGCGCGCGTACGGACCGGGATTACCTGGATCTGCTCAGCACGCGGCCGAAAAACGGTACCGTGCTGAATCACGGTGACTACGACCATTTCAAAAAAGAGCTGACGAGCGTCTCCCTGCGTAAGGGGTACTTTGACAGCCAGTTCGACAAAAGCCAGCTGGGCATTGCGCTCGACAGGCACCAGGCCTTCTGGGATATCGATTATGACAGCGGCGAACGTTATCGTTTCGGCGATGTGACCTTCGAAGGCTCACAAATTCGTGAAGAGTATCTGCAAAACCTCGTGCCTTTCAAAAAGGGCGATTACTACCAGTCGCGTGATCTGGCGGAGCTGAACCGCCGTCTCTCCGCCACCGGGTGGTTTAACTCGGTGGTTGTCGCGCCGGAGTTTGATAAATCGCGCAAAACCAAGGTGTTGCCGCTGCATGGCGTTGTTTCGCCGCGCACCGAGAACACCATTGAGACCGGTGTTGGTTATTCGACCGACGTCGGTCCGCGCGTGAAAGCCACGTGGAAAAAGCCGTGGATGAACTCATACGGTCACAGCCTGACCACCAGCGCCAGTATCTCAGCGCCGGAACAGCAGCTCGATTTCAGCTACAAAATGCCGCTGCTGAAAAACCCGCTTGAACAGTATTACCTTGTTCAGGGCGGTTTTAAGCGTACCGACCTGAACGATACCGAGGCAGATTCCACCACGCTTGCGGTATCGCGATACTGGGACCTCTCCAGCGGCTGGCAGCGCGCCATTAACCTGCGCTGGAGTCTGGACCACTTTACCCAGGCCAACGTCACCAACACCACCATGCTGCTCTACCCGGGGGTGATGATCAGCCGCACCCGCTCGCGCGGCGGCCTGATGCCAACCTGGGGCGATTCCCAGCGTTACTCCATCGATTACTCCAACACCATGTGGGGCTCCGATGTGGATTTCTCGGTGATTCAGGCGCAAAACGTCTGGATCCGCACGCTGTATGACAAACACCGCTTCGTGATGCGCGGCAACCTCGGCTGGATTGAAACCGGCGACTTCGACAAAGTTCCGCCGGACCTGCGCTTCTTCGCCGGTGGCGACCGCAGTATTCGCGGTTACAAATACAAATCCATCGCGCCGAAAGATGATGACGGCAAGCTGATTGGTGCCTCCAAGCTGGCTACCGGCTCGCTGGAGTACCAGTACAACGTCAGCGGAAAATGGTGGGGCGCGATGTTTGTCGACGGCGGCGAAGCGGTAAGCGATATCCGCCGCAGCGACTTTAAAACCGGCGCGGGCGTGGGCGTACGCTGGCAGTCTCCCGTCGGGCCAATCAAGCTCGATTTCGCCGTGCCGGTGGGTGATAAAGAAGAACACGGTTTACAGTTTTACATCGGTCTGGGGCCTGAATTATGAGTTTATGGAAGAAGATAAGCCTCGGGGTGCTGATTTTTATCGTACTGCTGCTCGGTACGGTGGCGTTTCTGGTCGGAACGACGTCTGGCCTGCATCTGCTGTTTAACGCGGCTAACCGCTGGGTTCCCGGGCTGGAAATTGGCCAGGTGACAGGCGGCTGGCGCGATCTGCGTCTGAAAAACATCCGCTATGAGCAGCCTGGCGTGGCGGTAAACGCGGGGGAATTTCACCTCGCGGTGAAGCTGGGCTGCCTGCGGGACAGCAAGCTGTGCGTTAACGATCTGTCGCTGAAAGACGTGAACGTGGCGATAGATTCGAAGAAAATGCCGAAATCGGCCCCCGTTGAGGAAGAGGATAGCGGCCCGCTGAATCTCTCCACACCGTATCCGATTGCCCTCTATCGGGTAGCGCTGGATAACGTCAATGTCAAAATCGACGACACCACCGTCTCCGTCATGGATTTCACCTCCGGCCTGCGCTGGCAGGAGAAAAACCTCACCCTGACGCCAACCTCCCTTCAGGGGCTGCTGATTGCGCTGCCGAAAGTGGCGGACGTGGCGCAGGAAGAAATTGTCGAACCGAAGATCCAGAACCCGCAGCCGGAAGAGAAACCGCTGGGCGAAACGCTGAAAGATCTCTTCTCTAAACCTGTGCTGCCGGAGATGACGGACGTTCATTTGCCGCTGAACCTGAATATCGAAGCGTTCAAAGGCGAACAGCTGCGTCTCACCGGCGATACCGATCTGACGGTCTTCAACATGCTGCTTAAAGTCAGCAGCATCGACGGCAACATGAAGCTCGACGCGCTGGATATCGACACCAACCAGGGCTCGGTTAACGCGTCAGGGAATGCCCTGCTGCGCGACAACTGGCCGGTGGATATCACCCTGAACAGTTCGCTCAACATCGACCCGCTGAAAGGCGAAAAAGTGAAGGTCAAAGTGGGCGGGGCGCTGCGCGATAAATTGGATGTCGGCGTTAACCTCTCCGGCCCGGTGGATATGGATCTGCGCGCGCAAACGCAGCTGGCGGAAGTGGGGCTGCCGCTCAACCTTGAGGTTGTCAGTAAGCAGCTCTACTGGCCGTTCACCGGCGAAAAACAGTTCCAGGCCGATGACCTGAAGCTGAAGCTGAGCGGCAAAATGACCGATTACACCCTGTCATTCCGCACGGCGGTGAAGGGGCAAGGTGTTCCGCCTGCGACGATTACGCTGGATGCTAAAGGCAACGAGCAGCAGGTGAATCTCGACAAACTGACCGTCGCGGCGCTGGAAGGCAAAACTGAACTCACCGCGCTGCTCGACTGGCAGCAGGCGATCAGCTGGCGCGGCGAGCTGAAGCTGACGGGGATCAACACGGGCAAAGAGGTGCCGGACTGGCCATCAAAACTGGACGGCCTGATCAAAACCCGCGGCAGCCTGTATGGCGGTACGTGGCAGATGGACGTGCCGGAAATCAAGCTTACCGGTAACGTGAAGCAGAATAAGGTCAACGTTGAAGGCTCGCTGAAGGGCAACAGCTATCTGCAGTGGGTGATCCCGGGTCTGCACGTGGCGCTGGGTCGTAACACGGCGGATCTCAAAGGCGAGCTGGGGGTGAAAGATCTTAATCTCGATGCCACCATTGATGCGCCAAATCTGGATAACGCCCTGCCAGGGCTGGGCGGCACGGCGAAAGGGTTAGTGAAGGTGCGCGGCACGGTAGAGGCTCCGCAGCTGCTGGCCGATATCACCGCCAGCAACCTGCGCTGGCAGGCGCTGACCGTTGCGCGGGTTCGCGTCGAAGGGGATGTGAAATCCACCGATCAGATTGGCGGTAACCTGAACCTGCGCGTGGAGCGCATTTCTCAGCCCGACGTGAACATTAATCTGGTCACTCTGGATGCCAAAGGTAACGAAAAGCAGCACGATCTCCAGCTTAAGGTGCAGGGCGAGCCGGTATCCGGGCAGCTTCATCTGACCGGAAGCTTTGATCGCAAACAGGCGCGCTGGAAAGGGACGCTGGACAATACCCGCTTCAACACCCCGGTAGGGCCGCTGGCGCTGTCCCGCTCTATCGCGCTGGACTACCGCAACGCTGAACAAAAGATCAGTATCGGACCGCACTGCTGGACCAACCCGAATGCGGAACTGTGCGTACCGCAGACCATTGATGCGGGGGCTGAAGGGCGTGCGCAGATCAACCTTAATCGCTTCGACCTGGCGATGCTAAAACCGTTTATGCCGGACACGACTCAGGCCAGCGGCGTCTTTAGCGGGAAAGCCGATGTCGCGTGGGACACGACCAAAGAGGGGCTGCCGCAGGGTAGCGTGACGCTCTCTGGTCGTAACGTGAAGGTGATACAGGAGGTGAACGACGCACCGCTGCCGGTGGCGTTTGATACCCTCAACCTGAGTGCCGATCTGCATAACAACCGCGCGGAGCTGGGGTGGCTTATCCGTCTGACCAACAATGGTCAGTTTGACGGGCAGGTACAGATTACCGATCCGCAAGGACGCCGTAATCTCGCCGGTAACGTTAATATCCGCAATTTCAACCTGGCGATGGCCAACCCGATTTTCTCACGTGGAGAAAAAGCGGAGGGGATGCTCAGCGCGAACCTGCGCCTGGCGGGCAATGCGCAAAGCCCGCAGCTGTTTGGCCAGATGCAGCTTAACGGCGTGGATATCGATGGCAACTTTATGCCGTTTGATATGCAGCCAAGCCAGATTGCGATGAACTTCAACGGCATGAGCTCGACCCTCGCCGGGGTGGTGCGTACCCAGCAGGGGCAAATCAACCTCAGCGGCGACGCCGACTGGAGCCAGCTTGATAACTGGCGGGCCCGTGTCGCGGCCAAAGGCAGTAAGGTGCGGATCACCGTACCGCCGATGGTACGTCTGGACGTATCCCCGGATATTGTCTTTGAAGCCACCCCTAGCCTCTTCACGCTGGACGGCAACGTGGACGTACCGTGGGCACGCATCGTGGTGCACGAGGTGCCTGAGAGCGCGGTGGGCGTCTCCAGTGACGAAGTCATGCTCAATGAAAATCTCAAACCCGTTGAGCAGAAGAGCGCCGGTATTCCGATCAACAGTAACCTCACCGTTCACGTCGGCAATAACGTGCGTCTGGATGCGTTTGGGCTGAAGGCGAGACTGACAGGGGATCTGAAAGTCGCGCAGGACAAACAGGGACTGGGTCTGAACGGCCAGATCAATATTCCTGAAGGGCGCTTCCATGCCTATGGTCAGGATCTGATTGTGCGTAAAGGTGAACTGCTGTTCTCCGGCCCGCCGGATCAGCCACTGCTCAATATCGAAGCGATTCGTAACCCGGAAGCCACCGAAAACGACGTTATTGCGGGTGTTCGCGTTACCGGTTCTGCTGATGAGCCGAAGGCGGAGATCTTCTCCGACCCGGCAATGTCGCAACAGGAAGCCCTGTCTTACCTGCTGCGTGGGCAAGGACTGGAGAGCGGCCAGAGCGACAGTGCAGCGATGACCTCGATGTTAGTGGGTCTGGGGGTTGCACAAAGTGGGCAGGTTGTGGGTAAAATCGGCGAGACGTTCGGCGTAAGCAATCTGGCACTGGACACCCAGGGCGTGGGTGACTCCTCGCAAGTGGTGGTCAGTGGCTATGTACTGCCGGGTCTGCAGGTAAAATATGGCGTGGGGATCTTTGACTCACTGGCAACACTCACGTTACGCTATCGCCTTATGCCTAAGCTATATCTGGAAGCAGTGTCCGGCGTAGACCAGGCACTTGATCTGCTCTATCAGTTTGAGTTTTAGCAATGCGAATATTTGTCTACGGCAGTTTACGAACCAAGCAAGGCAACAGTCACTGGATGACCAATGCCCTGCTGCTGGGGAATTACAATATCGAGAACTACCAGTTGTATAGCCTGGGCCACTATCCAGGCGCGGTTCCTGGGGAAGGAACAGTACAGGGTGAAGTTTATCGTATTGATAATGCTACACTTGCCGAACTTGATGCCTTGCGCACCAGGGGCGGTGAATACGCTCGCCAGTTGATCCAGACGCCGTATGGAAGTGCGTGGATGTACGTCTACCAGCGTCCGGTCGAGGGGTTAAAGCGGATTGTAAGCGGTAACTGGTTAGACAGAGACCAGTACTGAAAAAAACAACGCCACCGTCAGGTGGCGTTGTTTTTTATGGGCTTAGCTCTCTTCTGTGCTTCGGCGTCGGGTCAAAAACAGCGGAACAAAAAGCATGATGTACGGAGCAACCAGCCATATCAGGCACAGGGCGCGTGAAAAGCCGTAGTAGTTGATGCACCGCGTATTGCTTGAAATGACAGGAATAAAAAACAGTAAAAACAGCAAAATGGCATAATCGCTGCGGTAGGGGATCCATAAATAAAACAAAAACCAGGCGAGCTGGAATGTCATGATGCAGAGATACTGCCATTTGCTGTCTTTGCCGTAACAGTCAAACGCCTTTATGTAGCCCATCTTTATGCTTTGAAGAAAGAAACTTAGCATGTAAAACGCTCACGATCGCGACGGTCAGGAGTGTGCTGGCCAGCAACTCGATTAAAAAATAGCTATGGGTGATGCTAGTTGCACCTGAGCTCAAGGTATACCATTTACTATACCCTCTATGCACTGCAACAAAAAGGGTATACAAACCTGTATTAATAAAGAACTGAAGTAGACACGAAATGATTATATTCTTCGGCAATTTTTTTAATACAGCGAGTAAAGCATAAACAATTAAAACGGATAGGGAAAAATACAGGCCATTAATAAAATTAGATAATACAATTGAATTTATATTAGTAAATATCAGGTCATGGCTGCCATAAAACCATGACAAATATTCAAAATGCGTTGCTCTGCCAAAGATAAAAGCTGCGATTGCTAATACGAGTATACCAGCGATATGATGTTTCTTTCTCATAATTTTGCCCCGCTAGCCAGAAGCGCTTTCATCGTTTTGCTGGCTTCTAACTGATCTTTAATTATGGCAAGGTCGCGAGTATTTTGATTATATTTGGCAATAGCCGTTGGCGTTCCTTTACCACCGTTGTCCATAAAGAAGACAATATCTTGCCGTCCATACAGTAGAACCTGTGGGATAGGATCCCGTCCATAATTGACCGCCTGCGGGAGGGAGTGGATAGATTCTGTAGTGAGGAAACGA
The DNA here is from genome assembly GCF_031453695.1 of Enterobacter sp. SORGH_AS_0287. Classification (NCBI taxonomy): domain Bacteria; kingdom Pseudomonadati; phylum Pseudomonadota; class Gammaproteobacteria; order Enterobacterales; family Enterobacteriaceae; genus Enterobacter; species Enterobacter sp. SORGH_AS_0287. The sequence goes on along the minus strand of NZ_JAVIZW010000001.1, from coordinate 3,061,437 downwards.
GGGATATCTTTATGCTCAATGTTCCCTAAAGGTGTTGTAGCAATAAGGGAACCGATGAATTCCGTTGTATAAACTAATGAATCTGTATCTTTAGTCGTAACTTTTGAACCTGTAATATATTTAATCTGTTGCCATAAGGTTATATCTTTGGGGGCAATCTTAACACCATCCATAAACATATCTTGCTTTCGTTTCAACTGAATGACTGTGCGATGGACTTGAGTCAAAGAAGGGCTTATTTCACCAAAGGAAGGCATAAGGCCATCACGTGCATAGAGCCTTTCAATGATGAAGTAAATTCCAGTTGGGCGGGCAACATCAATGTTAATCGATGACATAGTGAACCTGTGGCGTGTGATGGCATATGTTTATCATAGCAGTATGTTATTAATGGTTAAACCATTCAACTGGCTCCCACCATATATGATAGGTTTCTCTGTATTGTAATGATCGGTATTAATAAAAAATAAGAATATTCTTAACGATCTCGTGTCTCCCAGTGATGATTTATACGGCACGTCCGCTGCTCTGCCTGTCTGCATTTTGTGAATAGGTTAACAATCACATGTGAAATTGATACTGAATTACTTTTTCCTTCGAACATGCTTCCTGTTTCTATCATCGTTTCCCTCCATGCTGGCGCATACCTGCCTGAAAGAGTACAACAACCTCTGTACCTACGTTGTTATCGTTTGTATAACTGCGGAGGTGTCGACATGTGAAACCAATAATCAGTTAGTGATCACTCCGGTGACAAAACAATATTCACTCGACGAGTTGTTATTTCAGTAAGATCTGTCAACACCTGACATGAGTGAACAGGACGCGTGGGGGGGAAACTTTGCCCGCGATGCCGGATTTAGCGTGCCACTGTTGTGTGAGGAATGGGATATTCGGGGCATCATCCTGGTGAACCAGGTCCGGATGATGGATTCAGGTGCACTTCAGGAAAAGTGAATTGATGTGGCGTCAGATGAAACAGTAGGAGATGCACTCCTACGGTGTCAGGCAATCGTGAATTTAACCGCAGACGCAAGGCACAAAAAAGCCCCGACTCGCGGGGCCTTATTATTCAGCGATAAGAATTACTTCTTCGCAGCGCGTTCGAAAGAGGAGATGATTTCCGCTTTCGCTGCTTCTGCGTTTTCCCAGCCGTCAACTTTAACCCACTTGCCTTTTTCGAGGTCTTTGTAGTGCTCGAAGAAGTGAGTGATCTGCGCTTTCAGCAGTTCTGGCAGGTCGTTCACATCTTTGATGTGATCGTACTCTTTGCTCAGTTTGGTGTGCGGAACAGCAACCAGTTTCGCATCTTCACCAGATTCGTCAGTCATTTTCAGCACGCCAACAGGACGGCAGCGAATGACTGCGCCTGGCTGCAGCGGGTATGGCGTTGGGACCAGTACGTCAACCGGGTCACCGTCAAGAGACAGGGTGTGGTTGATGTAACCGTAGTTGCATGGGTAGAACATGGCGGTAGACATGAAACGGTCTACAAACAGCGCACCGCTCTCTTTGTCCACTTCGTATTTGATAGGATCTGCGTTAGCCGGGATTTCGATAACTACGTAGATGTCTTCTGGCAGTTCTTTACCCGCAGGGACGTTGAGTAAGCTCATGTCTGTGTCCTTTAAAATGGATGGTAAACAAGTGGCAGGTATTATAGCCAACTGGCGCTGAATGTCTCCGCCTGTTTTCGTCTTCTCTCCACGTTCTCCCCACTTTTCAGACCGATTCCATGACAGGAAAATCCATAAACTCAGCCGCTTTTTTAATGGTGAAATGAAAGCGATTACAAACTTGTGATTAACGTTTTATTCACTTTTCTGAAGTGTGATGTAACGCAATTCGTTACATATTTCATTGGCTATAGTCATTTCGCAGAACATCTTTTAACCAACAATAAACACCCCTACGAGGACGTTCATATGTGGAAGCGCTTACTTCTTGTCACAGCAGTTTCGGCAGCCATGTCGTCTATGGCGATGGCCGCCCCTTTAACCGTAGGTTTTTCCCAGGTCGGCTCTGAATCCGGCTGGCGAGCGGCAGAAACCAACGTTGCGAAAAGCGAGGCCCAGAAACGCGGTATCACCCTGAAAATCGCCGATGCGCAGCAAAAACAGGAAAACCAGATCAAAGCCGTGCGGTCATTTATCGCCCAGGGCGTTGATGCCATCTTTATTGCGCCGGTCGTGGCCACTGGCTGGGAGCCGGTCCTGAAGGAAGCGAAAGACGCTGAGATCCCGGTTGTTTTGCTCGATCGTTCCATTGATGTAAAAGACAAATCTCTCTATATGACCACCGTCACCGCCAACAACGTTCTCGAGGGCCAATTAATTGGTGACTGGCTGGTGAAACAGGTGGATGGCAAGCCGTGTAACGTCGTTGAGTTGCAGGGGACCGTCGGGGCGAGCGTGGCCATCGATCGTAAGAAAGGCTTCGCGGAAGCCATCGCCAAAGCGCCAAACATTAAGATTATCCGCTCTCAGTCCGGCGACTTTACCCGCAGTAAAGGTAAAGAGGTCATGGAGAGCTTTATCAAGGCTGAAAACAACGGCAAGAACATTTGCATGGTTTACGCCCACAACGATGACATGGTGATCGGGGCTATCCAGGCCATCAAAGAAGCGGGGCTGAAGCCGGGCAAAGATATCCTCACTGGCTCTATCGATGGCGTGCCGGATATCTATAAAGCGATGATGGACGGCGAAGCGAACGCCAGCGTGGAGCTGACGCCAAACATGGCTGGCCCGGCATTCGATGCGCTGGAGAAATTCAAGAAAGACGGCACCCTGCCTGAAAAAGTGACGATCACCAAATCGACGCTCTACCTGCCTGACACCGCGAAAGAAGAGTTAGAGAAGAAGAAAAATATGGGCTACTAAGGCCTTTTCTCTCGCCCCTTACCCCCTCCTCTCCCCTGAGGGGAGGGGGTGTACAAGGGCGGGTAGACTGGCATGAACATTTCCCTCTCCCCAACCGGGAGAGGGCGAGGGTGAGGGGGAAACATGACCGACACACAACACCAGGAAATCCTCCGCACAGAGGGCTTAAGCAAGTTTTTCCCCGGTGTAAAAGCGCTGGATAACGTTGATTTTAGCCTGCGACGCGGTGAGATTATGGCGCTGCTGGGAGAGAACGGTGCGGGAAAATCGACGCTGATTAAGGCACTTACCGGCGTTTACCATGCCGATCGCGGCACAATCTGGCTAGAAGGCAACGCCATTTCGCCAAAAAACACCGCCCATGCGCAGCAGCTGGGGATTGGGACGGTTTACCAGGAAGTGAACCTGCTGCCGAATATGTCGGTGGCGGATAACCTGTTTATCGGCCGTGAGCCAAGACGCTTCGGCCTGCTGCGACGCAAAGAGATGGAAGCGCGGGCCACCAGGCTGATGGAATCCTATGGCTTCTCCCTGGACGTTCGCGAACCGCTGAACCGTTTTTCCGTCGCGATGCAGCAAATTGTCGCGATTTGCCGGGCGATCGATCTCTCCGCGAAAGTGCTGATCCTTGATGAACCCACCGCGAGCCTGGATACCCAGGAAGTTGAAATGCTCTTTACCCTGATGCGCCAGCTGCGCGATCAGGGGGTAAGCCTGATCTTCGTCACCCACTTCCTCGATCAGGTGTATGAGGTCAGCGATCGCATCACGGTGCTGCGCAACGGCAGCTTTGTCGGCTGCCGCGAAACCCGCGAGCTGCCGCAGATAGAACTGGTCAAAATGATGCTGGGCCGCGAGCTGGAAACCAACGCGCTTCAGCGTGCAGGTCGCACGCTGCTCAGCGATAAACCGGTCGCAGCCTTCAGCGATTTTGGCAAAAAAGGGGTGATCTCACCCTTTAATCTGGACGTGCGGCCCGGTGAAATTGTCGGGCTGGCGGGCCTGCTGGGTTCCGGGCGCACCGAAACCGCTGAGGTGATCTTCGGGATCAAACCTGCGGACAGCGGCAGCGCGCTGATCAAAGGTAAACCGCAGACCCTGCGATCGCCGCATCAGGCCTCCTGCCTGGGCGTGGGCTTCTGCCCGGAAGACAGGAAAACCGATGGCATAATTGCCGCCGCCTCGGTGCGGGAAAATATCATTCTGGCTCTGCAGGCGCAGCGCGGATGGCTACGCCCCATCCCGCGGAAAGAACAAAACGCCATTGCCGAGCGATTTATCCGTCAGCTCGGTATACGTACGCCGAGCGCTGAACAGCCCATTGAATTTCTCTCCGGTGGCAACCAGCAGAAGGTATTGCTGTCACGCTGGCTGCTGACTAAACCCCAGTTCCTGATCCTCGATGAACCGACGCGCGGTATCGACGTTGGGGCGCACGCCGAAATTATCCGGCTTATCGAAACGCTGTGTGCAGACGGTCTGGCGCTGCTGGTTATCTCATCCGAGCTGGAAGAGCTGGTGGGGTATGCCGATCGCGTCATCATCATGCGCGATCGTAAGCAGGTGGCAGAGATCCCGCTGGATAAACTGTCCGTTCCGGCAATCATGAATGCCATCGCGGCGTAAGGAGTTAATCGTGATGCCCCGTTCGCTTCCGCAAACCGGTGCAACCAGGCGCCGCTTCACCTGGCCTACCGGCACGCCGCAAATTATCGCGTTGCTGCTGGTGCTGCTGATCGATAGCCTGGTCGCCCCGCATTTCTTTCAGATTATCGTGCAGGATGGCCGGCTGTTTGGCAGTCCGATAGACATTTTAAACCGCGCCGCCCCGGTGGCGCTTCTGGCCATTGGTATGACGCTGGTGATCGCCACCGGCGGGATTGACCTCTCCGTCGGTGCGGTGATGGCCATCGCCGGCGCCACGGCAGCGTCCATGACCGTCGCCGGGCACAGCCTGCCGGTGGTGCTGCTGGCTGCATTAGGTACCGGGGTGCTGGCCGGACTGTGGAACGGCATTCTGGTGGCGGTCCTGAAAATTCAGCCGTTTGTCGCCACTCTCATCCTGATGGTGGCCGGACGCGGTGTGGCACAGCTTATCACCTCGGGTCAGATTGTGACCTTCAACTCCCCCGGGCTGGCATGGCTTGGCAGCGGTAAGCTGTTCTTCTTCCCGACGCCGATCGTTATTGCGCTGGTCACATTAGTGGTGTTCTGGCTCTTTACCCGTAAAACGGCGCTGGGCATGTTCATTGAAGCGGTCGGAATTAACATCCGTGCGGCGCGAAACGCCGGGGTTAATACACGGCTGATGGTCATGCTGACCTACGTGCTGAGCGGAATTTGCGCCGCCATTGCCGGGGTGATCGTCGCGGCGGACATCCGTGGTGCGGATGCCAACAACGCCGGGTTATGGCTGGAGCTGGATGCGATCCTGGCGGTGGTTATCGGTGGCGGATCGCTGATGGGCGGGCGGTTTAATCTGCTGCTCTCGGTGATCGGCGCGCTGATTATTCAGGGTATGAATACCGGGATCCTGCTCTCCGGTTTTCAGCCGGAACTCAACCAGGTGGTGAAAGCGGTGGTCGTGCTCTGCGTGCTGATCGTCCAGTCGCCGCGCTTTGTCAGCATCATTAAAGGGATCCGTGGCCATGATAAAACGTAATTTACCGTTAATGATCACCCTGGGCGTGTTTGTGCTGGGTTATCTCTACTGCCTGACGCAATTCCCGGGCTTTGCCTCTACCCGGGTGATTTGCAACATTCTGACGGATAACGCCTTTTTAGGCATTATCGCCGTTGGCATGACCTTTGTGATCCTCTCCGGCGGGATCGATCTCTCGGTTGGGTCGGTGATCGCTTTCACGGGCGTATTTCTCGCAAAAGCGATCGGTTTCTGGGGGATCTCGCCGCTGCTGGCTTTCCCGCTGGTGCTGGTGATGGGCTGCGCGTTTGGCGCCTTTATGGGGCTTTTGATCGACGCGCTGAAAATCCCGGCCTTTATTATCACCCTCGCCGGCATGTTCTTCCTGCGCGGCGTGAGCTACCTGGTCTCGGAAGAATCGATTCCGATTAACCATCCTGTCTACGACACGCTCTCCAGCCTGGCGTGGAAAATCCCCGGCGGCGGTCGTCTGAGCGCGATGGGGTTGCTGATGCTGGGCGTGGTGGTGGTGGGGATCTTCCTTGCCCACCGTACCCGGTTTGGTAATCAGGTCTATGCCATTGGCGGCAGTGCCACCTCGGCAAATCTGATGGGGATCTCCACCCGCAGCACCACAATCCGCATCTATATGCTCTCGACCGGACTGGCGACGCTGGCGGGGATCGTCTTCTCGATTTATACCCAGGCGGGTTATGCCCTGGCAGGCGTCGGGGTGGAACTTGATGCCATCGCCTCGGTGGTGATTGGCGGCACGTTGCTCAGCGGCGGCGTTGGCACGGTGCTGGGGACGCTGTTCGGCGTGGCGATCCAGGGACTGATCCAGACCTATATCAACTTTGACGGCACGCTCAGTTCATGGTGGACCAAGATCGCCATTGGCATTCTGTTGTTTATTTTTATCGCCCTGCAGCGCGGCCTGACGGTGCTCTGGGAGAACCGACAAAGCTCGCCTGTTACCCGTGTAAACACTTCAGTAACAGAGCCATAACACGCTGAATTTGCTTAAAGTCTAAACATTTTCCGGTAGCGGCCGATACTCTTTTTTTATGCCCAGAAATATCTCGCTACCGGAAATAATATCATGCTTAAAACGCTATCGATTCGTACCGGCTTGCTCTCTTTACTGGCCGTTATGACCCTTCTGCTGCTGCTTGTCAGCGGCATTGGCATTTATGCCCTCACACAGAGTTCTTCTTCACTCCAGCGCATCAACCACCTTCAGGGTGAGCAGATGGTGCAGCTTAATTCTGGCTATACCCTGATCCTGCGCGCGCGTAATGAAGCGGGTCAGGCGGTCCGGATGATGGAAATCGGCATGCTGGATGACGCGGCCAAATCGGTGAAAAACATCAATCAGGAGATTGCCCAGGCCCGTAAAACGCTGAAAGGCGTGATCGACGGCGGGGTGGCGGATGAGCAGGGACAAAAATTGCTGGATAAGGTGGCCGCGAGCCTGGCGACCTATAACCAGCAGGGGATCGACCCGATGCTGAAAGCCCTGAACGATCAGAGCGCAGACAGCTATTACGATCTGCTGGAGAACACGCTGATCCCGGTGGCGGCGCAGTTTGATAATGATATGCAGGTCTTTCAGAAATGGAGCGAAGCGCGCGGGAAAGCGGAAGTGAAGGCCGTGCAGTCGAGCAAAAACCGGGTACTGATCCTGATCGTGGTGGCCGCGCTGCTGACGGCTGGCATTATTGTGCTGGCGTGGCTGGTACTGCGTCACATGCTGCTCAAACCGCTTTCGGCCTCCATTGCTCAGCTGGAGAACGTGGCGGCGGGCGATTTAACCCATACGCTGAATGACCCGGCGAGCCAGGAGTTTAACCGCCTGAACGCGGCCATTGAGGGGATGCGGCAGTCTCTGATGAACTCGGTTTTACGGGTACGTGATGCCAGCTCGCAAATTGATACCGGCAGCCGCGAGCTGACGGCGGGGAACATGGATCTTGCCCAGCGCACGGAATCCACCGCGACATCGCTTGAGCAGACGGCCGCCAGCATGGAAGAGATCACCGCCACGGTGAAACTCAATGCAGACAACGCCGAGCAGGCGCACCAGCTGGCGAAATCCGTGTCTGACACCGCCGATCACGGCAGCGAAATGGTCTGCTACGTCATTGAAAAAATGCGTGATATCGCCGGCAGTTCGGCACGCATCGCCGATATTCTGAGCGTCATTGACGGCATTGCCTTCCAGACCAATATTCTGGCGCTGAACGCCTCGGTGGAAGCGGCGCGCGCGGGTGAGCAGGGGCGCGGGTTTGCCGTTGTCGCCGGTGAAGTGCGAAACCTCGCCAGCCGCAGCGCTGACGCAGCAAAAGAGATCCGTTCGCTTATCAGTGATTCTCAGACCCATGTAAACGAAGGCAGCGAGCTGGCGCAGCAGGCTGGCGAAACGATGGATGAGATCGCAACAGAAGTACTGCGCATGACCAAACTGATGCGCGAGATTGCGACCGCGTCCCAGGAGCAGAGTCGCGGCATTGAGCAGGTGAATATTGCCGTGAATCAGATGGACGAAACCGCGCAGCAGAATGCGGCGCTGGTCCAGCAATCTTCTGCCGCGACGCGCTCGCTGGAAGAGCAATCGCGTCAGCTGATGGACGCCATGGCATCATTTAAACTGACGGCTCAGACAGCGGCATAATATTTTCCCGCCCCGGCGCATTCTGTGTCGGGGTTTTATGTGTCGCGGAAATTAATGCGCCAATATTATCGTGAATGTCGCCCATTAATATTTCCAGAGACTGGGTTAATGCTAATGCATTTTCAGTCGGCTCAAGATATAACCCTTTGCGGAAAAATAGCGGCTCGTCAAACAGCTGATTAAAGCGTTTTAATGCCAGACTCACCGCGGGGCGCGACATCTCCAGACGTACGGAGGCTTTTGCCATACTGCCGCAACGGACCACTTCAATAAAAACAGGGATAAGATTTAAATCAATGCCGGTATTAGCACGGGAATAATTTTTCATGACGATTAGGCTCCAGGAAATATTTGTCAAACTGTTATGGAAATAATGCAGGAGCAAAACCGAATATTAAAGCGTGTTTTTTATAAACACTTATACGGTAAAATATATAAATGAAGCGGGGAGCCTGAAGGGCTCCCCGTGTTATGGGTTATGCGTCCGGATACTCACGGATAAAACGTTCAACGTCATCAACCATATGGGTGTTGCCGACAAAGAACGAACGACGCTGGTGCAGGCTTTCCGGCACGATGTCCAGAATACGCTCTTTACCGTCGCTCGCCTTGCCGCCAGCCTGTTCGGCCAGGAACGCCATTGGGTTGCATTCATACAGCAGACGCAGCTTGCCGTCAGGGTGGCTTGCCGTGCTTGGGTAGAGGTAGATACCGCCTTTCAGCAGGTTGCGGTGGAAGTCAGCAACCAGCGAGCCGATATAGCGGGACGTGTACGGGCGCTGAGTGGCTTTATCTTCTTCCTGGCAGAACTTGATGTATTTCTTCACGCCGTTCGGGAATCGGATGTAGTTGCCTTCGTTGATGGAGTAGGTATTGCCCTTCTCCGGGAAGCGCATACGTTCCTGGCTCAGGCAGAAAACGCCCAGCGAGGGATCGTAAGTAAAGGCGTGAACGCCGCAGCCCGTGGTGTACACCAGCATGGTGGAGGAGCCATAAACGACGTAACCGGCCGCCACCTGGTTACTGCCCGGCTGCAGGAAATCTTCCTCTGTCACCGGCGTGCCAACAGGCGTGACGCGGCGGTAGATGGAGAAAATGGTACCGACAGAAACGTTAACGTCGATGTTAGAGGAACCGTCCAGCGGATCCATCAGCACAACGTATTTAGCGTGTTCACACCCTTCGAAAACGACAATTTCATCTTCTTCTTCGGAGGCGATACCCGCCACGATGTCGCGCGCGCGCAGTGCAGCTTTCAGTTTTTCATTTGCGAACAGATCGAGTTTCTGTTGAACCTCGCCCTGAACGTTCTCGGCACCGCTGGCACCCAGGATATCGACCAGACCGGCCTTGTTGATATCACGGTGGATGATCTTAGCGCCCAGCTTTATTGCCGACAGCAAAGCAGTGAGTTCACCCGTAGCATGAGAAAACTCGTGCTGCTTTTCGACAATAAATTCACCTAACGTTTTCATAACACTTTCCCTGCATCTTTGTGAGTAGAGCGATTGTATGTTCACTAAAACGACTAAAGCCCAACAATCTTAACAAACATTCAAATATTAGCGCAGAGGTGAATCGCGCCAGCAATATACGGATTTACCTGAAATGCGTTTCGCTGTCGCTGACATGTGAGTAAAATGTGCGCCACATTGAAGAAGGATAGTGACGTATGCGCATTCATATATTGGGGATTTGTGGCACTTTCATGGGCGGACTGGCAATGCTGGCGCGCTCTCTGGGCCATGAAGTGACAGGTTCGGACGCCAATGTGTATCCGCCGATGAGCACGCTTCTGGAGAAACAGGGCATCTCTCTGATTCAGGGATACGATGCCAGCCAGCTGGATCCTGAGCCGGATCTGGTGATCATTGGCAACGCCATGACCCGCGGTAATCCGTGCGTTGAGGCGGTTCTGGAACGCAACATTCCGTTCATGTCTGGCCCGCAGTGGCTGCATGATTTCGTGCTGCGCGACCGTTGGGTCGTTGCCGTAGCCGGAACGCATGGCAAAACCACGACCGCCGGAATGGCGACCTGGATCCTCGAAGCCTGTGGTTATAAGCCAGGTTTTGTAATCGGGGGGGTACCGGGTAATTTCGATGTTTCTGCGCGTCTGGGTGACAGCCCGTTCTTCGTGATCGAAGCCGACGAGTATGACTGCGCGTTCTTCGACAAGCGCTCCAAGTTCGTGCACTACTGCCCGCGGACGCTGATCCTCAACAACCTTGAGTTCGATCACGCGGATATTTTTGACGACCTGAAAGCGATTCAGAAACAGTTCCACCATCTGGTGCGCATCGTTCCGGGTCAGGGCCGCATCATCCTGCCGGAAAACGACATCAACCTGAAGCAAACCCTGGCGATGGGATGCTGGAGCGAGCAGGAGCTGGTGGGCGAGCAGGGACACTGGCAGGCGAAAAAACTCAACGCGGATGCCTCCGAGTGGGAAGTGCTGCTCGACGGTGAGAAAGTGGGTGAGGTGAAGTGGGGCCTGGTGGGCGAGCACAACATGCACAACGGCCTGATGGCGATTGCCGCGGCACGTCATGTGGGCGTTCAGCCTGCGGATGCGGCGGATGCGTTAGGCTCGTTCATTAACGCCCGCCGTCGTCTGGAGCTGCGCGGTGAAGCCCACGGCGTCACGGTGTATGACGACTTTGCGCATCACCCGACCGCCATTCTGGCGACGCTTGCGGCCTTACGCGGCAAAGTCGGCGGGACCGCCCGCATTCTGGCAGTGCTGGAACCGCGTTCGAACACCATGAAAATGGGCATCTGCAAAGACGATCTTGCGCCATCCTTAGGGCGTGCCGATGAAGTCTTCCTGCTGCAGCCGCAGCATATTCCGTGGCAGGTGGCCGAAGTGGCCGATGCCTGCATTCAGCCTGCGCACTGGAGTGCGGATGTGGATGCGCTGGCGGATATGGTGGTGAAAGCCGCACAGCCTGGCGATCACATTCTGGTGATGAGCAACGGCGGTTTTGGTGGGATCCATCAGAAGCTGCTGGACGGTCTGGCGAAGAAAGCGCAGGCGGTCGTAGAGTAAAAAAAAGCCCGGTAGCGCTCACGCTTACCGGGCTTTTTCTCCCTCGCCCACAGGGAGAGGGGCGGGGTTGAGGGCACTCAGCGATGCTGTGCTTACTCTTCGTTTTCAGACAGCTCACGCAGATACTGGAAAATCAGGCGTGCAGACTTCGGCGGCTTGTTCGCTTCTTTCTCTTTCTGGGCATTGCGGATCAACGAACGCAGCTGCTGGCGATCGGCATCCGGCCACAGGTTCAGTACTTCCGGTACCGCATCATCACCTTGTTCAATCAGACGATCGCGGATCTGCTCAAGCTTATGGAACAGCGCAACCTGCTGGTTGTGGCGGTTTTTCAGTTTGTCCAGCGCCTGGCGGATCGGTTCAACGTCACGCTGACGCAGCATTTTACCGATAAGCTGAAGCTGACGGCGACGGCCTTCTTTCTTGATTTTCTGTGCCAGTTCAATGGCATCGCGCAGATCCTGGTCGAGCGGGAGTTTATCCAGCGCGTTTTTACCCAGTTCTACCATTTCCGCGCCAAGCTGTTTTAACTCTTCGGCGTCACGTTTAATTTCACTTTTACTGACCCAGATGATCTCATCATCTTCGTCTTCGATGTCATCACCGGGAACGTCGTCGAGCCAGTCTTCGGGCTGCTTAGTCATGTCAGGCTCCTTAAAAAAAGAGGCTAATGTTACCAGTTAAGACGCGCACTGAAAAACGGTTCTCTGTTAGACTTCAATTAACTCTCTCTTACAGTATGGCATTTGCGATGAAAGTAACCTCACAAGTTGAAGCGCAGCGTAAGATTCTGGAAGAAGCCGTCTCCACCGCGCTGACGCTCGCTTCAGGTAAATCAGATGGCGCCGAAGTGGCGGTAAGCAAAACCACCGGCATCAGCGTCAGCACCCGCTACGGCGAAGTGGAAAATGTAGAATTCAACAGCGATGGCGCCCTGGGGATCACGGTTTATCACCAGAATCGCAAAGGCAGCGCGTCATCGACCGATCTCAGCCCGGATGCCATTGCCCGTACGGTGCAGGCTGCGCTGGATATTGCGCGTTACACCTCGCCCGATCCTTACGCCGGCGTTGCCGACAAAGAGCTGCTGGCATTCGATGCCCCGGATCTCGATCTTTTCCACCCGGCGGAAGTGACGCCGGACGAAGCGATCGAACTGGCTGCCCGTGCCGAGCAGGCGTCTCTGAAGGCCGATAAACGCATCACCAATACCGAAGGCGGAAGTTTTAACAGCCACTACGGTATCAAAGTGTTTGGTAACAGCCACGGGATGCTGCAGGGCTACTGCTCAACGCGTCATTCGCTCTCCAGCTGCGTTATCGCTGAAGAGAATGGGGATATGGAGCGTGATTACGCCTACACCATCGGTCGCGCGCTGGGCGATTTGCAGTCTCCTGAGTGGGTTGGCGCAGAATGCGCGCAGCGCACGCTGTCCCGTCTGTCGCCACGTAAACTCTCCACCATGAAAGCCCCGGTCATTTTTGCCAATGAAGTGGCGACCGGCCTGTTTGGCCACCTGGTGGGGGCGATTGCCGGGGGCTCCGTTTACCGTAAATCGACGTTCCTGCTCGACTCGCTGGGCAAGCAGATCCTGCCGGAATGGCTGACCATTGAAGAGCATCCGCACTTGCTGAAAGGGCTGGCCTCGACGCCGTTCGACAGTGAAGGTGTGCGCACCGAGCGCCGCGATATCATCAAAGACGGCATTCTGACGCAGTGGCTGCTGACCAACTACTCCGCGCGCAAGCTGGGGCTGAAAAGCACCGGTCACGCGGGCGGCATTCACAACTGGCGAATCGCGGGTCAGGGCCTGAGCTTTGAGCAGATGCTTAAAGAGATGGGCACCGGTCTGGTCGTCACCGAGTTAATGGGCCAGGGCGTAAGCGGCATTACCGGCGATTATTCGCGCGGCGCGGCGGGCTTCTGGGTTGAGAACGGTGAAATTCAGTATCCGGTTAGCGAAATTACCATCGCCGGCAACCTGAAAGACATGTGGCGCAATATTGTTACTGTCGGTAACGATATTGAAACACGTAGCAATATACAGTGTGGTTCAGTCCTCTTACCGGAGATGAAAATCGCCGGGCAGTAATACCCGTAAAGGCGTTTTAATAATAAAAAAGGAAGTGAGCAATGCGTAAACACCTGTTAGCGATCGTCGCAGCGTCAACGCTGGTTCTTGGTTCTTCTGCGTTTGCTGCCGATCTTGAAGACGACATGGGCATCCTCAGTGAAAACCTGAAGGTGGTGCAGAAAACGGACAATGCGGCGGAAATGAAAGGCGCATTGACCAAAATGCGTGAAGCGGCACTGGACGCGCAGAAATCCACGCCGCCAAAGCTGGAAAATAAAGCGGCAGACAGCGCTGAGATGAAAGACTACCGCCACGGCTTTGACGTGCTGGTCGGTCAGATTGACAGTGCACTGAAGCTTGCCAACGAAGGCAAAGTGAAGGAAGCCCAGGCGGCAGCCGACCAGTTTGTGACCACGCGTAATACCTATCACAAAAAGTATCGTTAATTCTCGGTACGCGCTTTCCCCGTGCGGGGGTGGTTAATCGCCCCCGCATGTTTGCTTTCCGGGCATAAGAAAACCTTATCCACCTCACATATTTGCACGTCTGCCCATAATCTTTTTCGCTCCCACGCCCCCTTAATTGCCGTCAGATAGCGTGATATTCATCACGTAAATACAGTGATTTATCTATATTCAGCATATTTATGTGGCACAGATCACTGCCGGTGCTCGCCTTTCCACTTCGAAGTGGAAAACAACTCGCTACAAACAATTCCCCCCCAACGTTAGTTTTATTCCAGAGCCATTAACGGGGTAAGACGAGTGATTAACGGAGCGGTAATGAACGACGTTGGAGATCAGGCGGTGCAAACAGAGCAGCTCGCTAACACTATGCTGGCGCAGGTGTATGCCCTGCTGGCCCGGCACAACATCATCCCCAACGCAGTACAGGAACAGATGCTCACCTCCCACGTTCGCGCGATGGCGCACCGGTCCGTGACCGGCGAGCCGCTGCCGGAGGTTGAAGCCGAGCTGTTCGACGAAATTTCTCCCGATTCAATGCGGCTTGCCCGTGAAGTGGTCGCGCAGTTTGGCAACCTTCCTGATGAAGAGGCCTGGCTGCTCTCCGTTCACTTCGAAGTCGCGAAAGACAACCTTTAAGGAGCAACACATGGAACAGATTACAGTCGTGATTGGCGATCGCCTGGGTAAAGGTCAGAAAGTGGCGGCAGGCGTTGAAAAAGCCGGTGGACGCGCGGTTGTCGTGCCGGGTGTGGCGGCAGACATGAAGCTCGGTGACGTGATGAAAGCGGAAAATGCCACCTTCGGCATCTCTTTCTGCGGCAGCGGCGGCGCGGGTGCCATCACCGCACAAACCAAATATGGCTACAAAGCCAAATACGGCATGCGTTCAGTGGATGAAGGCGTCACCGCCATCAATGAAGGCTGCAATGTGCTGGGCTTTGGCTTTATGGATAAAGAAGAGCTGGGCGAGCGTCTGGTTCAGGCGTGGCAGAAGAAACACGGCGCATAAGCATGAAAGAACAGTTCACAACCACGGTGAGAGTGAAGGGCAAAGGCGACGCTAAAGCGCGCGCCTTTGCTGATGCGCTCAACCACGTTCAGGCCGCGGTGATGAAAGCCTCACCGCATATCTTACTGCGTATTGAGCCACAGGATGTGCAGGTCGTTCAGGCGCAAGAAGCGGTGCGTAAAGAAGCTTTTCTGTTCTTCTTTTTGCGCCGGGAAAGACGCACCTACAGCGTGGAGCTGGATGTGACCGTCAACGTGACTGCCATCAATCTCGACCAGGTGGATTTCGTCACGCAACGCTGATTATTCATAAAAGGGCAGACTGATGTTCTTAATTATATTAATAAAATCGCTCATCATTGGCGGCCTGGTTGGCGTCGGTGTGGGGGCCGGGGCTGCACGCATGTTTCATGCGCCTACCACTCAGGGTATGGGCGCGTTTCGTACGTTGGGGGAACTGAACTCCTGTGAAGGGGATCCGGCTTCTCACTTCTCCTTCGGGTTAGGCTTCTTCTTTAACGCCTGGGCCTCTTCCGTGGCTGCAGGGGCATTCACACAGGACGTTGACCACCGCATCATCCCGAACTGGGGTGCTGCAGCACTGATGATTAAAAACCGTAACGTCGGCGAAACGCTGCACGATCCGCGCAAAATGGCGATTGCCTGCGGCGTGATCGGCATGATTGTCGTCACCTTCCTTAACCTCACCGCCTCTTCTGTTCCGGCTGCGCTTCAGGTGACCGCCGTGAAGGTGCTGGTACCTGCAGCAAACCTGCTGGTCAACACCGTGATGCCGGTGATCTTCTGGCTGGCCGCCATCGATGCGGGTAAAAAATCGGGCTTCTGGGCCACCATTTTTGGCGGCGCGGCGCAGCTGATCATGGGTAACGCCGTACCGGGTCTGGTGCTGGGTATCCTGATTGGTAAGGGCGTTGAAGAGAGCGGATGGAACCACGTCACCAAAGTGATGATGGCGGCCATCGTGGCGCTGTTCGTGCTGAGCGGTTTCTTCCGTGGCTTCGACATGAAGATGATCGAATCCTTCCATCTGACCGTGCCGAACTGGCTCGACATGATCCACAACGCGCTCAGCGGTAAATAACAGGAGCCTCGACATGGAACAGAATAAAGGTTTTTGGTATGCCGACTGGTCGTTCCCGATCTTCGTTGGCCTGCTCTCTTCCGGTGTTTTCGCCGGGACGCATATGTACTACCTCTACGGCATCGGCGCGTTCAACGAAGTGGCCTTCGTGGCGATGCTGAAAGCGGGGATGGATACCGGCGTTTACGGCGCGGTGGCGGCGTTCGGTGCGAGCTTCCTGTTCGCCCGTATTATCGAAGGGTCGCTGGTCGGTATCCTTGATATCGGCGGGGCGATCCAGACCGGGGTGGGCCTCGGGGTTCCGGCGCTGCTGCTGGGCGCGGGCATCATGTTCCCGGTGACCAACTTTATCGCCGCGCTGATCACCGGCCTGGTGATTGGCCTGGCAATTGGCTACGTCATCATTCTGGCGCGTAAGTTCACCATCAATCAGAGCAACTCCACCTACGGGGCGGACGTGATGATGGGCGCCGGTAACGCCTCCGGTCGTTTCCTCGGGCCGTTGATTATCCTCAGCGCCATGACTGCCTCCATTCCTATTGGCGTCGGCTCTTTGGTAGGTGCGCTGTTGTTCTATATCTGGCAGAAGCCGATTACCGGTGGCGCCATTCTCGGTGCAATGATTCTGGGCTGGCTGTTCCCGGTCGCCCTTTAATGCCCGCGGGCGCTCCGGCGCCCGCCTTATCAGGAGATCCTCATGTTTGATTTACTCCTGCGCCGTGCGCGCCTCACCGACGATACCCTGACTGATATCGCCATTCAGGACGGAAAAATCGCGGCGGTGGGCGACATTACCGCGCCCGCCCGTAAAACGGTTGAGTTGAACGGTGAAGTGTTCGTCAGCGCAGGCTGGATTGACTCCCACGTTCACTGCTACCCGAACTCCCCTATTTATCACGACGAACCGGACAGCGTGGGCATCGCCACCGGCGTGACCTCGGTGGTGGATGCCGGCAGTACCGGCGCGGATGACGTGGACGATTTTTATGAAATCACCCGTAAAGCCTCAACCGACGTTTATGCCTTACTGAACATCTCCCGCGTGGGGCTGATTGCCCAGAACGAACTGGCCAATATGGCCAACATTGATGCGAAGGCCGTGAAGCAGGCCGTTACGCGCTACCCGGATTTTATCGTTGGCCTGAAAGCGCGCATGAGCAGCAGCGTGGTTGGCGAAAACGGTATAACGCCGCTTGAGCGCGCGAAAGCCATCCAGAAAGAGAACGGCGACCTGCCGCTGATGGTGCACATCGGCAACAACCCGCCCAACCTCGATGAAATTGCCGACCTGCTCAGCTCAGGCGACATCATCACCCACTGCTACAACGGCAAGCCGAACCGCATTCTGACGCCATCCGGTGAACTGCGTGCGTCCATCACCTCCGCCCTGAAACGCGGTGTGCGCCTGGACGTCGGGCACGGTACCGCGAGCTTTAGCTTTGAGGTGGCGAGACGCGCCATTGCGATGGGCATTTTGCCACACACCATCAGCTCGGATATTTACTGCCGCAACCGCATTAACGGCCCGGTAGGGTCGCTGGCAAGCGTGATGTCGAAGTTTCTCGCCATCGGCATGTCGCTGCCGCAGGTGATTGAGTGCGTCACCGCGAACGCCGCCGACGGGCTGCGTCTGACGCACAAAGGCCGTATTCAGCCAGGTCTTGATGCTGACCTGACGCTGTTCACGATAAAACGCCAGCCAACGCTGCTGGTGGATGCTGAAAATGACAGCCTGCAGGCTGAACACATTCTGGTGCCGCTTGCCGCCATCCGCGCAGGCAAGGGCTACATGACCGAACAAGGGAGCACGGAACATGCCTTCGATTTATGAGAAGTATCACTTAAAGCAAGTCATCAACACCTCAGGCCGTATGACGGCGCTGGGGGTTTCCACGCCGCGCCCGGACGTGGTGCAGGCGGCGATGGATGGCATGAATCACTATTTCGAGATGAAGGATCTGGTCAACAAAACCGGCGAATACATCGCAAAGCTGCTGGATGTGGAAGGGGCGACGGTGGTCTCCTGCGCGTCAGCGGGCATCGCCCAGTCCGTGGCGGCGGTGCTGGTCAAAGACAGCGACTGGCTGCTGGAGAACCTGCACGTCACCCCGATTGAGAACAACGAAATCGTGCTGCCGAAAGGCCATAACGTTAACTTTGGCGCACCGGTAGGCACCATGGTGGTGCTGGGCGGCGGCAAGCTGGTGGAAGCGGGCTACGCGAACGAATGCTCCGCCGATCAGCTGGCAGCGGCCATCACGCCGCGTACCGCGGCCATTCTTTACATCAAGTCTCACCACTGCGTGCAGAAAAGCATGCTCAGCGTAGAGCAGGCGGCGGTGGTGGCGCGTAAGCACGATCTGCCGCTGATCGTGGATGCGGCCGCGGAAGAAGATCTTCACGTTTACTACCGCTCCGGTGCCGATCTGGTTATCTACAGCGGTGCGAAAGCGATTGAAGGGCCAACCAGCGGGCTGGTGATCGGCAAAACGCAGTATGTTGAGTGGGTGAAACGCCAGACGGCGGGGATTGGCCGCGCAATGAAAGTGGGTAAAGAGGGGATCCTCGGCCTCACCTGTGCCATCGAACACTACCTGACGGCGACCAAAGAGAGCGGCGAAGAGATGGTGGCGAAGATGACGCCATTTATTGACGCGCTTAATACCCTTAACGGCGTGACGGCACGCGTGGTCTGGGACAGTGCCGGTCGCGATATCGCCCGTACCGAGATTAAGTTTGATGAAGCTACCACCGGTGTTGGCACCGGCGACCTGGTGACCGCGCTGAAGCAGGGCGAGTACGCCATTTACTTCCGTGGCTACAAGGCCAACGAAGGGATTATCGAAGCGGACGTGCGCAGCGTGAATGCCGATCAGCTGAACATTGTTTATCGCCGCATTAGTGAAGTGTTAGGACAGGAGAAAAAGGCATGAAACTGACCCCCAACTTTTACCGTGACCGCGTCTGCCTGAACGTGCTGGCAGGATCGAAAGCCAACGCCAGCGCCATTTACGAGGCGGCGGAAGGCCACGTGCTGGTGGGCGTGCTCTCCAAAAATTACCCGGATGTCGCCAGTGCGGTTGCCGATATGCGCGACTACGCTCAGCTTATCGATAATGCGCTCTCTGTGGGCCTCGGCGCGGGCGATCCGAACCAGTCCGCGATGGTCAGTGAGATCGCCCGTCAGGTGCAGCCGCAGCACGTTAACCAGGTGTTCACCGGCGTGGCAACCAGCCGTGCGCTGCTGGGGCAGAGTGAATCCGTGGTCAACGGCCTGGTCTCTCCGACCGGCACCGTTGGCAAGGTGAAAATCTCCACCGGTCCGCTGAGCAGCACGGCGCCGGACGGCATTGTGCCGGTTGAAACCGCGATTGCCCTGCTGAAAGATTTTGGCGGCAGCTCCATCAAATACTTCCCGATGGGAGGTCTGGCGTGTCGGGACGAATACCAGGCAGTGGCGGAAGCCTGCGCCCGTCACGATTTCTGGCTGGAGCCGACCGGTGGGATCGATCTGGAGAACTATGAAGCGATCCTGCAGATCGCCCTTGATGCGGGCGTGAGTAAAATCATTCCGCATATCTACAGCTCGATTATCGACAAAGCCAGCGGCGACACGCGTCCGGAAGATGTGCGTACGCTGCTGGAGATGACGAAGAAGCTGGCTAAGTAGTCTTTACCCCTCACCCCTAACCCTCTCCCCAAAGGGGAGAGGGTGTAATCGTCCCCTCTCCCCTTTGGGGAGAGGGTTAGGGTGAGGGGCACAAACCGCACAAAACCAAAGGAGCCACCATGCACACCCGCAATCTGCTCGTCGCTTCACTCTCGTTACTCGCTACCACTGCCATCGCCCAGACCCATTACGCCTGGGTCGGGACGTACAACCCCAACGGCGAGGGGCTGTACCGCTTTACGGTCGATCCTCACACTGGCGCGCTGTCGAATAAAACGCTGGTCAGCACGCTGCCAAACGCCGCGCAGCTCACCGTCTCGCAGGATGGTAAGACGCTCTATCTGGCGAGCGAAGTGGAGCAGGGCGTGGTGCAGGCGCTGCGCGTGAGCGATAACGGTGAACTGAGCGAGCTTAATCAGGTGGCGTCCGGCGGGGCGGGGCCGGTCTATCTCTCCCTGACGCCAAAGGGTCACCACCTGCTGGTGGCGAACTACGTCAGCGGCTCGATTGCTGTTCTGCCCGTTAATGCAGACGGCAGTCTGGGGGAGGCGACGGACACGCATCAGGATCGGGGAGAGCCGGGCGCGGCGAAACCGGCGGCGGCGGTGGAAGGCAGTTTTGCCATTAGCGATCACAATGGCCCCCATGCGCACATGATCGCCGCCGATCCGCGCGGGAAATACGTTTTTTCTACCGATCTGGGTCTGGATCGTATCTACCAGTACCGTTTTGACGATCAAACAGGCAAGCTGACCCCGAACGATCCGCCGTTTATCAGTGCCTCCTCGAAAGGGGCCGGTCCGCGGCATTTCGTCTTTACGCCGAAAGGCGATGCGTTATGGCTGATTAACGAAGAGGCATCCACGCTCACGCACTATACGCTGGATGCGCGAGGCAGGCTGCAGGAGGGGAAAACCCTCTCCGCCCTGCCACACGGCTATAAAGGCACCAGCTTTGCCGCCGGGCTGGCGCTCAGTGCCGATGGCAAACAGCTGTATGTGGCTAACCGTTTGCATAACAGCATCGGGCACTTTACCGTAACAGCGGATGGCACGCTGACGCATCAGGACGATGTGTGGACGCGTGGTGATTACCCGCGCACCCTGACGCTCGACAAACAGGGGCGCTGGCTGTACGTCATGAATCAGCGCAGCGACAACATTACCCGTTTTCGCGTGGCGCAGGACGGCAAACTCAGCGCCGAGCCGGACTATACCCCGGTCGGCAGCCCATCCCAGATGGTCATTTCACCCTAAGCCGTAAGAGGACAACCCCGTGCGATTTCCGAACCAACGTTTAGCGCAACTTTTCGATCTGTTGCAAAACGAGACGCTGCCGCAGGACGAACTGGCGCAGCGGCTGTCGGTCTCCACGCGAACCGTCCGCGCTGATATCACTGCCCTGAACGCGCTGCTGGCGAGCCACGGCGCGCAGTTTATTCTCAGCCGCGGCAATGGCTATCAGCTCAAAATTGACGATGCAGAACGCTATCAGCAGCTTCAGTCCTCCCACCCCGCGCGCGCTGCGCATTCCCCGCACCGGGCCGGAGCGCGTGCACTATCTGGTGGTCCGTTTTCTTACCTCCGCGTTTTCGCTCAAGCTGGAGGATCTGGCGGATGAGTGGTTTGTCAGCCGTGCGACGCTGCAAAGTGACATGGTGGAAGTGCGCGAGTGGTTCCACCGCTACAACCTGACGCTGGAAACCCGACCGCGCCACGGCATGAAGCTGTTTGGCAGCGAGATGGCGACCCGCGCCTGTCTCACCGATCTGCTCTGGGAGCTGGCACAGCAGGATAGCCTGAACCCGCTGGTGACCGACGTTGCGCTCAATGCGGGGGTGGCGGAGCAGATGGTTCCCGTGCTGCACGATGCGCTGACGCGGCATCACATTCGTCTGACTGACGAGGGCGAGTTGTTCCTGCGCCTGTACTGTGCGGTGTCGGTGCGTCGCATCAGCGAGGGCTATCCGCTGCCGGAATTTCACGCAGAAGATGTGGCCGAGAATGTCCGTGAGGCGGCGAAAGACATCGCTGTGACCATTCAACAGCTGGCGGATAAAGCGCTTTCGCCTTCAGAAGAGAGCTGGCTCTGCGTTCACATCGCGGCACGCCAGATCCAGGAGATTGCCCCCAGTGCCATCAATGCCGATGACGACGAAGCGCTGGTCAATTACATCCTGCGCTACATCAATACCCACTATAACTACAACCTGCTCAGCGACGAGCAACTGCATGCGGATCTGCTCACCCACATCAAAACCATGATCACCCGCGTGCGCTATCAAATCATGATCCCGAATCCGCTTCTGGATAACATCAAGCAGCACTACCCGATGGCATGGGATATGACCCTCGCGGCAGTGTCGAGCTGGGGGAAATACACGCCGTATGTGATCAGCGAAAACGAGATCGGTTTCCTGGTGCTGCATATCGGTGTCGGGCTGGAGCGCCACTACAACATCGGCTACCAGCGCCAGCCGCGGGTGCTGTTAGTTTGCGATGCCGGGAATGCGATGGTCCGGATGATTGAAGCGGTGTTGCAGCGCAAATATCCGCAAATTGAGGTGACCCGCACGCTCACGCTGCGCGAGTATGAGCTGGCGGAACCGATCGGCGAAGACTTTGTTATCTCGACCGCCCGGGTGAGCGAAAAGTCTAAACCGGTGGTGATGATCGCCCCGTTCCCGACGGACTACCAGCTTGAGCAGATAGGTAAGCTGGTGCTGGTGGACCGAACCCGCCCGTGGATGCTGGATAAATACTTCGATGCCGCCCATTTCCGCATTATCGACAGGCCGATTGACCAGCAAACGCTGTTCCGGGAGCTGTGCGAGCAGCTCGAAGAAGAGGGGTTTGTTGGCGCGGAGTTTCTGGATTCGGTCGTGGAGCGAGAGGCCATCGTCAGCACCATGCTGGGCGACGGCATTGCGCTACCGCACTCCCTCGGGCTACTGGCACAAAAAACGGTGGTTTACACCGTGCTGGCACCGCAGGGTATTGCCTGGGGGGATGAAACATGCCCATGTGATTTTCCTGCTCGCCATCAGCAAGCGCGAGTACGAAGAGGCGATGGCGATTTACGATATTTTCGTGACTTTCCTGCGTGAGCGCGCCATGTCACGGCTGTGCAGTTGCAATGATTTCGCCGGGTTTAAAGCGGTGGCGATGGAGAGTGTGAGCCGGTTTTGAGAGACGTTATCCAGAATTCTATGTAATGCAAATGTAATGCTAAAATGCATTACACATTCGATTTCACTGGAGACATAATGGCCACGCTGAACGTCCGTCTGGATGACAAACTCAAAAACGAGGCTTATGCCGTGCTTGAAAAACTCAATATCACGCCAACGGAAGCCGTTCGGTTACTGTTTCAGTACGTTGCGGAGACGGGGCGTATGCCGGTGAAAACGGTCACTGTCAGCGACAGTGAAGATGAACTCATACACACAGTCCGGGAGCGGCTGGCTAATCCGCAAAAAGGAATTAAGGTTAGGCTGGATGACTTATGAACTCGTATTTGATCCGAGGGCGTTCAAGGAGTGGACCAGGCTGGGTGATACCGTAAAAATCAGTTTAAGAAGAAGCTTGCGAACGTGTTGATGAACTCCAGGATTGAATCGGCTCGCCTGCATGGCCTGCCTGATTGCGACAAGATAAAACTCAGATCCCAGGGTTATCGTTTGGTCTATCAGGTTCAGGACTACGTTGTGACGGTATGTGTTATTGCTATCGGTAAGAGAGAGAAATCAGCCGTTTATCATGACGTAAACAAACGGCTTTAGCGATCACCGCAAATGATGCACAACCTGGTTGCTGCTGCCGCGCCAGATCAGCGCAGGGTCTTTTAAATCCTGCACAAACTTGCCGTCAACCAGTACGTTAATCAAATCCACCACTTCCCTCTGTTCAGCATTCAGTTCTTCAAGCTTATAACCCGTCCAGACCCAGATATCCTTGCCTGCACATTCGCGGCGAATGCGTTTTATCAGCTTCAGAATGTCCGGCACGTTTTGCGGGTGAAGCGGGTCGCCACCGGAGAGTGAAATCCCCTGGCGGGGAATGCGCGTGTCGTTGAGATCGTTGATGATCCGCTGTTCCATTTCCGCGGTGAACGGCAGGCCTGAATTCAGGCGCCAGGTGCTTTTGTTGTAACAGCCGGGGCATTCATGGACGCAGCCTGAGACAAACAGGGTGCAGCGGGTGCCGGGGCCGTTGACGATGTCGACGGGATAGTATTGATGATATCGCATAAGAAGATGTCCAGAGTGTGTGTGCGCGGGTGCCCTCACCCCAGCCCTCTCCCACAGGGAGAAGGGGAAAACGTAGGTGCGCGTTCGGTTCCCTCTCCCGGAGGGAGAGGGGTAGGGTGAGGGGAAACCCCCGACGCCTTAACCGATCTGCCCATTCCCCAAATGTTTCACGCGTCGCTTAACCTCTTCCTGCTTACCGGCGTTAAACGGACGCGCATCGGGACTCCCGAGATAGCCACATACGCGGCGGGTCACCGAGACGCGAGCCGCATCGTGGTTACCGCATTTCGGGCAGGTGAAGCCTTTGCTGGTGCACTCAAACTCACCGGTAAAGCCACACTCGTAGCACTCGTCAATCGGGGTGTTGGTCCCGTAATACGGCACGTGCTGATAGCTGTAATCCCAGACATCTTCCAGCGCCTTCAGGTTGTGCTGAATGTTCGGATACTCGCCGTAGCAGATGAAGCCACCGTTCGCGACGGGCGGATACGCGGCTTCAAAGTCGATCTTGTCGTAAGGGTTCACCTTCTTCTCCACGTCGAGGTGGAAGCTGTTGGTGTAGTACCCTTTGTCGGTTACCCCTTCGACAATGCCAAATTCAGCGGTATCCAGGCGGCAGAAACGGTCACACAGGTTTTCACTCGGGGTGCTGTACAGGCTGAAGCCGTAGCCGGTTTCGTCTTTCCACTGGTCAACCGCATCGCGCAGGCGCTGAACAATGGCGACACCTTTTTCACGCAGGGCGTCGCTGTCATACATGTGCTGGTTGCCGAACAGCGCGTTGATCGTTTCGTGAATACCGATGTAGCCCAGAGAAATCGACGCGCGACCATTTTTGAAGATCTCCGACACGTCATCGTCCGCCTTCAGGCGCACGCCGCAGGCCCCTTCCATATACAGGATGGGCGCAACGCGGGCTTTCACCCCTTCCAGACGCGCGATACGGGTCATGAGGGCCTTTCGTGCGAGCTGCAGACGTTCGTCCAGTAGCGCCCAGAAGGCCGCTTCGTCGCCTTTGGCTTCGAGGGCGATACGCGGCAGGTTGAGGCTGATCACGCCGAGGTTGTTACGGCCGTCGTGAACCTGTTCGCCGTTTTCGTCTTCATACACGCCGAGGAAGCTGCGGCAGCCCATTGGCGTTTTAAACGAGCCGGTCACTTTGACCACCTGGTCGTAGTTCAGGATGTCCGGGTACATGCGCTTGCTCGCACACTCCAGCGCCAGCTGTTTGATGTCGTAGTTAGGATCGCCAAACTTGTGGTTCAGGCCGTCGCGGATAGCGAACACCAGTTTCGGGAACACCGCTGTCTTACGGTTTTTACCAAGCCCGGAGATACGGTTGCGCAGGATAGACTGCTGAATCAGGCTTGATTCCCAACTGGTACCCAGACCAAAACCGAAGGTCACAAACGGCGTCTGACCATTGGCGGTATGCAGGGTGTTCACCTCATATTCCAGCGACTGGAACGCGTCGTAGCACTCTTTTTCGGTACGGGAGTGCGCGTAGCCCTCGGCGTCCGGGATTTGCCACTCTTCAGCGGTTTGACGGTGTTTATTGAAGCTTGCCGTGACGAACGGTGCCAGTACTTCATCAATGCGGTTAATGGTGGTGCCGCCGTAAATATGGCTGGCGACCTGAGCGATAATCTGCGCCGTGACCGCAGTGGCCGTGGAGATCGATTTTGGCGGCTCAATCTCGGCATTACCCATTTTAAAACCGTGGGTCAGCATGCCTTTCAGGTCGATGAGCATACAGTTGAACATCGGGAAGAAGGGCGAGTAATCGAGATCGTGGTAGTGGATCTCACCGCGCTCATGCGCCGAGACCACGTCGCGCGGCAGCAGGTGCTGACGGGCATAGTGTTTGGCAACAATACCGGCCAGCAGGTCGCGCTGGGTGGGGATCACTTTGCTGTCTTTGTTGGCATTTTCATTCAGCAGGGCGGAGTTGGTCTGCTCCACCAGGCCACGAATCTCCTGATTAAGACGACCGCGTTTCTCACGCTGAACGTCCCGATCGTGGCGGTATTCGATATAGGCACGGGCTAACTGCTTGTAGGGGCCCGCCATCAGCTGGTTCTCAACCGCGGTCTGGATCTCATTGATATCGACCTGGCTGCGTTCGTTCATCTGGCTGCTAACGACTTCTGCGACGGTGGCGCAGTAATCTGCGTCATCGACACCCGCTGCTTTAGCTGCACGCAGAATGGCTTCCTGGATGCGCTCTGATTTAAACGGCACTTTACAGCCATCACGTTTCATCACATGCGGTGTCATGATCACTCCATTTTTAAAAACAGGTTATCCACAAAGGTGGAGAAGTATTCACCGGGCGTATTGTCAGCCAGGCCAGAGACTTCCCACGTTCCCAACGCGTGTTATCCACAATTCCGGAGAGCTGAGTCGCCGTCTTGTTGTTGGAATAGTAGACGATAAATACAATATGTTGGGTCGGCGTGCATTTTAAGTGCTACATATAGTGATTTGCATCAAACATGTTTGCGATTTATTTGATTCAGAACAAAGTAAAAAGACGAGAGTACAAACGACGGGCACTCCAGCGTTTGTAAAGACGAGAGGGAAAATTCTGATTAATTATTCAACAAAAACAAGCGCTCAGCAGCATGTGCCGAGCGCCAGTCGGTTAACTCACCCCGCATGCCCAGTTCAGTCCGGCCTGGAGAAAGGCTGCCGCCGCAATACTCCCGAGTATCAGCGGGATAACAAGTGAGCGCCCGGGTTCGGCGTCCGCGTTTTGTGGCGTTTCTCTGCGCAACGCGGACAGCGCTTCTTCGCCGGTGCGCGCCGCCAGAAGCGCGTTACGAACCCGCTCTTCCGCCAGCGAACTGGTCAGCGTCGTCAGCAGCTGCATATGCGTACTGCCGGCCTCGGCGTGCGGGATGGCGAGCAGAAAAACCATCCTGACCGCTTCATCGCCTTCCAGCCCCGGCCAGATAACCGGCTCATCAAAAAGCGCCAGGCAAAACGCCGCCTGCTGCACCGCGTCTGATTTACCGTGCGGAACGGCCAGCGCTTCGCCCAGCGCGGTGGGACCTTCACTTTCGCGGTGTAAGACGCTCTGGATAAAGGCGTCTTTATCGGTGATGACGTTTCGCCCGACAAGCGGTTCGGAGAGCCAGCGGATCAGCGCTTCAGGCGTGCGGCAGGGTGGGTTAATAAACACCAGTTCGGGGTGCGTGAGTTCAAGCAAGTTCATGTTAAGCCTCAATCAAAAAATCACAGGTCGCAGAAGGGGGGATCATCGTCACCGATGGCACGTGTTCTTCCAGATAATTGAGCTGGGGACGCTCTGCCAGGCCAGCCGGAACAGGGACAGGCTGCGTCCCGGCGTTGAACACGCGGGCGATCGTGCCAGGCGATCGTTGCGCATGGGGCAGGGCAGAAAGAACGAGCGGTTCCGGTAAGGCGAATAACGAAAATTCTGCCGGCAACGTGCGTTCGGGCAGGCGCAGCGAAAAACGCTCAAGCCGGTTATCGAGGGTATGCAGCGTTTGCCGTTGATAGGTGAAGGGGTGACCCGTCGCCTGATTCTCCAGCTGGCGCAGCGTCAGATGGTCTGCGTTATCGGCCAGCGCCACGGTGAAGGAAAAGTGCAGCGGTTTGAGCAGCTGCGCATCGGGCGTGTCGACCACCGTATTGTTAATGCCAGACGCCCGACCGGGTCGCCAGTCAAGATCGCTGCGCCCCAGTACGCCGGTTGATTTGAATAAGGTCAGGGCAATGACTGCCGGAGCGCTTCCAATAACCTGAAACTCTTTCATGCCACGGCTATTCACGACCAGCGCTTTGCCCGCTTGCGCGATAGCGATGATGCCCTCGCTGGTTTCAATATCCACGGGCTTCTCGCGATAGCGCTCCTGCCAGTGAGTATCGTCGTACCCCGTTTTACGCTCGATTATCGAGAACGGCTGCGAGGCGAGGGAGTGACGGGTGCAAATATCGCTGTTGATCAGTAAACGCAGCCGGTGATCGCAGTGGTTGTTTACCAGCGAGCTATCAACATGCAGGTTCGGATCGTCGTGACGTAATTCGCACACTATGCGCATTGATAACGGCGTGCGGGTATTTTCCCGGCGTCCAGCGAGATCCGGCGGCAGCGACATGACCGCCTCAAGCACCATCGTTTGGCAAAGAGGGGTTTTGCTGCAGTCGATCAGCGTGAAATGCGCGCAGCGCGTCGGTTCATCGCCCGCGAGCGGCGAGAAATCATAGCTGTCTCCGGCATCCGCGCAGTCTTCAAGACTGAATAACGACGTGATGCGCCTGGCGTTGCGCTTGTCTTCAAGCACCAGCGTACCGGCCTCCAGCGTCAGTCGATAAACCGTATTCTCTATCGCCTCTCCTTTCGCGGCGCAGGTCCTGGCAAACGGAGCCGGTGTGTCTGTTACGTTGACGGTGATATAGCCCACCGGCGGCAGGAGAGGCGTCTGCAGAACAACATGCCAGCGGAAATAAGGCGGAAGGTGTGTTTCGCGTTCGCCCTCACAGGTGAGGGAGATGGCCGTTCCTCCGGGTAACGTCTCGCGTTCCAGAACGTCGAAGGGCAGCGGCTGGCCCTGATACGTCAGGGTGATATTGTCGGCCCGACTGTACAGGGTGGTGTGGATCACGCAGCGGGTCGGGGTGGCCAGCGGGTTGAAAATGAGCAGGTCACCCTCCTGACAGCATGCGGCGGCCAGCGACTTCACCACCAGATTCCACAGGCTGTGACAAAGCTGCTCTGTCTGCTCGAGTCGATGAAGAATGTCGCGGTTAGTGGCATCGCTGTTGCAGCCGCCCATGGAGTCGTGGGCATGGCTTCGCAGAAGCTTCTTCCAGAGGGTGTCCACAATCGGGAGCATGACCGGAATGCCCTGATGACGCGCCATGGCGATGGTGGGCTCCAGCTGTCGCAGGATGAACTGCTCGATGTCGGCATTTTTCTTTTTGATATCGTAACGCACAGACCCGATCGTTTTGTGAATGCGGGTGTAGCGCGGCGATTTCAGCTCACCTTCCCATAACGCCAGCTGTTCCCGTTTTGTGCGCAGCAGTGCGACGTACTGCTCCAGCGAGCTGAGGACGTAACGGTCCTGCGTGGGAGAGTGCGCGCTGGCAGCCTGCAGGATACGCGGCAGCGCCGGGTCGATGCTCACCTGATCGCCGCCGCAGGGTAGGAGCAGGTCGTCAATCTGCGACCGTGAACGCAGGAGATCCACCATCGGGTAGATCTTGCCGTGCAGATGGCTGGCCTCCGCGCGCATGTTCTTGGCCGCACCATACCCCAGCGCCATTGCACAGGCGATGATGGTTGCACCTGAGGGCGCGCGCCAGAGAAACTGGCTGTTTTTGGCCTGATTGTCGTGGTCGATACCGCGCCAGAAAACGATGTTATCGATATTGCAGCCCTGCAAAATCGTGGGCATCTGCGCGTTATGCCCAAAGGTATCCGGCAGATAACCGACCTGCATGGCATGCCCCAGCGCCCGAGCGGCGAAGATACCGTACTTGAGGTTGCGGATAATCGATTCGCCGTGAACGTTGTAGGTATCCGTCTGGGTGAACCACGGCCCGACAAACACGCTTTTCTCCCTGACCAGTTTTTCCAGCCGGGGCCGGTAATCGGGATTGATGGCGAGAAAGTCATCCACTACCGCCATCTGTCCGTCAAGGTGATAGCACTGCCAGGCCGGGTCCTGCTCCAGCGTCTCGATGACCTCCGCAAAGTTGTATGACGCCAGCACCATGCTGTCCTGGCGGGTGAAATACCACTCCTGATCCCAGTGGGTATGGGCTATGACGTGGATCTGGCTCATTGCGCTCTCCTTATCTGGCGTTCTTTGGGCTGAGATAAAGCACGCCCAGGGCGCAAATCAGTGCGCCAATAAAGACGCTTGCCAGGTACCCGACCACATTGGTCGCCAGCGGCCAGCCCCAGATAGCCGGCAGGGGCAACGTCTGCTTCACGCCGAGGGCAATCGCCACCAGCGCACCCGCGACGGCTCCTGTCATGAACACGGGGATCAGGCGTGGGTTTTTCAGAATGAACGGGATAGCGCCTTCTGAAATACCGATAAAGCCCAGCAATAACGAAGTGCTGCCAACGGTTTTCTCTTCACGGCTGAACACGTCCGGCAGGCCAAAACGCCCATTGAGGAACGCGGCGAGGCCTACCCCAATAGAAGGAATCACGATGGAGAGCTCGCGGGCGGTTAAATCAAATGTCTCGCTCATGCCGTTCAGGCCGAGCGCGACCGATCCTGCCGCCTTGTTGACCGGGCCGCCGAGATCGAACGCGGTACCCGCGGCGATCATGGCCGAGTAGAAGCCGCGTCCGGTATCACCCGCCGAGGTAAAAAAGACCACCATCAGCTGGTTAAGCGAACCAAAAATCGGGTTGATCAGATATTCCATTACCATCACCAGCGTAATACCGGTGATCAGCGGAACGACCAGCATCGTTTTAAGGGTGGTAAGCTGCTGTCGGACGTGAATCGCATCATTCAGCCAGCGCACCAGATAGCCGACAAAAAAGCCGATGCCAATTGCGCCGAAAAAGCCGGAGGGCATAAAGCCTTCAATATCAAAGAAGCGTTTGTAGACCTCATCTGACATGATGCCGCCGATCAGTCCGGGGATCAGCGCCGGTTTACCGGCAATGGAAAAGGCCAGATACATCGCAAAGACCGGGTACATGAACTTGATGGTCATAAAGCCCATTTTATCCAGCACGCTGAACGGCGAATGCTCAATGTTTATAAACTGCCCGGTAATTTTGGCCGTCGCCATCATCAGGCCGCCCATTACCACGACCGGTAACATATAGCTGATGGCCGCCATGATATGGCCGATAAAAATCTGGTAAGCCGAACGCTGAATGGCGTCTTCGTCCGCCACAGTGGTGACGTTTTTCTGCATGGCAAGCGCCTGACGCAGGTAGCGGTCGGTATTTTTAATCAGCTCCTGCGTGCGGGTCTGAAGGTGAGGAACGTGTTCAAAACGTTCTGCATCCTGAATGGGAACGTCGGTTGCAAGAATAATGGCCGTGGCGGAGGCAATATCCTGTTTCGTTAATCTGTTTTTTACGCCGTCGCTGCCCTGCGTTTCGACCTTGACCTCAATATTATGCTCTTTTGCCCATGCAATAATTTTACTTGCCGCCATAAACGTGTGCGCGATCCCTGTAGGACAAGCCGTTACAGCGATAATTTTTTGATTCATCATTGTAATAATTCCCTGGGTGTGAAAATAGCGAAAGTATAAAGAGAACTTAAAACAGTGTTTAAGGTTTGCTAATACTAATTACGTATCGTCATACGCTATGTGGCAATATGTGAAGCGCCTTCCAGACACTATTTCGCTATTCTGCTAATATCCTGTTAGGTTTTAACAGGACGTAATAAATGAATTCATTTCAGGGAAGTGAACGTTTGATATTTGAATACATTCAGCACCACGCACGCAATATTTCTGATATATCGGCAAAAGAGATTGCGCGTGATACTTTTACGACAACCACCTCGGTGAATCGCGTCTGTAAGAAAATGGGCTATAAGAGTTATACCGAGCTTCGCTATCGGTTTTTACGCGACCATTTTACGTCTGTCCCTGCCGAGCCTGCGATGGGGCCGCAGGCAGACGATATCGTGGTGGACGTGTCCCGGTTACTGACCCATTCCAGCCATATCTATTTATATGCACGCGGGGCATCTCTCACCAGCCTCAACTACCTGTCGCGTTTTTTGTCACTGGCGAGCCTGCCGCACCTGATTCTGAATGATATGCACCAGTTGACCCGGGTATCGAAGGGCACGCTGGTGTTGATCAGTAAATCCGGGGAGACGCAGTCGCTGATAGAAATGGCGCGTAACGCGCTGCGTAAGGGGCTAAAGATTATTGCGATTACCCGTCAGGGTTCGACGCTGGCCGGGCTTTCTACGCTGTGCTGGCCGTTGTCGATTGATATAAATGCCGTCTCTTTATATCAGCGAGAGGGACAGCTGGACCTGTTAAGCGCCGTCGATCGTATCGGCTGCAGGCTTCTGCAGCACGATACGGAGTAGGCAGGCCGTCAGAGCTGTTTCACGATACCCAGACGAATGGCGTAATCATTTTCATGATTGCCATCCTGAGTGAGGTAGGTTTTATCCAGCGACACCAGTTCGACGTAAGGCGTCCAGCCGTCGTCGAGCTTGTAGTTGAACGCTACGGTGTGCTCCCAGTAGGTATCATCCCCGGTTCCCTGATCGACATTATCCTGCCAGCGGAAGCGCGGGTTATAGGACATGCCGAATTTCCCGATGTTGTACGCGAACCACAGGTCGAACTGGTGCGACTCGCGGCGGGTGTAGCCGCTGCCGTCCAGGCGTTTGTCACTGTGCGCGTCGTTAACGGTGTTATAGCGGTAGCGGGCAGACAGGTTCAGGCCGTTATCGAATGCTTTCCAGCCCTGGATGAAGGGGCGGTAATGCGTATTGCTGGCGGTAAAGACGGTCACCATCCCTGGCGCGATGGCGAACCCATTTCCCAGATCAAAACGCCAGCGCGTTTCGATTTCCTGTGCTGCCTCCGTTAACCCTTTTTCGTCCGGATTATATCGGTCGGTATCACCAAAGAACGTATCGTTATGGTTTTGCGCCGCTTCGACGGAAAAGTAAAAACCGTTATCAGCCTGATGCATCACTTTAATACGTGAATCATTTACGTCTGAGCGCGTATTATGACCAAAGCGAAGATCGACGGAGGTATTTCCGCACCATCCCTGGGTACTTAATAATAATGCGCTAATACATGTTGCTTTAATAATTGTCTTTTTCATAATGTCCTGCCGAGGTTATTTAAATGGCAGGGCTATTCTTATTTTGGCACACCGTGAAGTAAAAGTTATCGTCGTACATTTAGCGTATCGCTAAACATAAAAAAAGAGATACAGCAGGCTGTATCTCTTGAGGGTTATTCCTGTATCCACCAGATGGCTTCAAACGGGCGCAACAGCAGGTTGTCGGGCTGAGGGGGAGCATCCGCATAGTTGCTCAGTGCGACCCGCCAGGCTCCCTGTACTGAGGCGGGAACCCATTGCTGGCGCTCACGGCTCAGGTTTGCCACCACCATCAGCGTCTGGCCCTGCGACCGCCGGCGGTAGCACCACAGGGAAGGGTGGTCAGGCAGCAGGTCTTCATAATCTCCCCACGTCAGCACCGGCAGGGTTTTGCGCAGGCGAATCAGCGTCTGGTAGGTGTAAAACACCGAATCAGTATCGTCCAGCGCTGCACGGGCATTGACCGTCTCGTAGTTGTCGCAAACGCCAATCCACGGCTCACCCTCGGTAAAGCCCGCACTGTGTGTGGCATCCCACTGCATTGGCGTGCGGCCATTATCGCGGGATTTACTCGCCAGAATAGCCAGCAATTCTTCAGGGGCGCGACCGTTGGCCCGCAGTTCAGCGAACATATTAAGGCTTTCAACGTCGCGGTAATCGGTTATACGGCTGAAGTGCGGGTTGGTCATACCCAGCTCTTCGCCCTGGTAAATATACGGGGTGCCCTGCATTCCGTGCAGCACCATGCCGAGCATTTTCGCGGCGTGGGGACGGTACTCCCCTTCATCGCCAAAGCGCGACACAATGCGCGGCTGATCGTGGTTACACCAGAACAGCGCGTTCCAGGCTTTGTTGTGCATGCCCTGCTGCCAGTGGCGGAAGAGGGTTTTCAGCGCCACGAAGTCCGGCCTGGCCAGGGTCCACTTTTCGCCGCCGGGGTAATCCACTTTCAGGTGGTGGAAGTTGAAGGTCATCGACAGCTCGCGCCCGTCGAGAGAGGCGTATTGCTGACAGTTTTCCAGCGAGGTCGACGACATCTCGCCTACCGTCATCAGGTTTCGCGGGGTAAAGACGTCGCGGCTCATCTCCTGAAGATACTCATGAATGCGCGGTCCGTCGGTATAGAAGCGACGGCCATCGCCCACGGCGTCATCCGGGAAATCCTGGTCTTTGGAAATCAGGTTAATCACATCGAGGCGTAAACCGTCCACGCCACGGTCGGCCCAGAACTCGCATACCTTTTTCAGCTCGGCGCGCACCTGCGGGTTTTCCCAGTTGAGGTCCGCCTGCTCGGGGGCGAACAGGTGCAGATAGTACTGCTCGCTCTCGGCGTGCCAGCGCCAGGCGTTGCCGCCAAATTTGGAGCGCCAGTTATTGGGCAGTTGTTCCGGCGTACCGTCGCGCCAGATGTAGAACTGGCGATACGGGCTCTCTTTATTCAGCGATTCCCGGAACCAGGCGTGCTGCGTTGAGGTGTGATTGAACACCATATCCAGCACGATACGAATGTCGCGTTGATGGGCCTGCGCGACCAGCTCGTCAAAATCATCCAGCGTGCCGTAGGCCGGGTCGATGGCGGTGTAATTCGCCACGTCGTACCCGTTATCTACCTGCGGGGAAATATAAAACGGCGTCAGCCAGATGGCGTCGATGCCGAGGGTTTGCAGGTAGTCCAGCCGCTGCGTGACGCCGCGTAAATCGCCGGTACCGCAGCCCGTCGTGTCCTGAAAACTCTTTGGATAGATCTGGTAGATAACGCCGTTCTGCCACCAGTGAGGAAGGGTATTCATAATGCGTTCCTGCAAATGCGAAGGGGCGCAACTGCGCCCCGAAAGATGAAGTTAAACAATCTGCAGCGCGCCCTGACGGTACTTACGCTGGTAAACCATGGTGGTGAGAGCCATTGGAACGACAATCGCGATGACCATCGCCAGGGAAAACACCTGCCAGAAAGCGGGCTGGATGGAGAGAATACCAGGCAGACCGCCGACACCGATCCCGTTCGCCATCACACCGTACAGACCGCATACCAGGCCTGCCAGACCGGAGCCGATCATCGCGCACAGCATCGGGAAGCGGTATTTCAGGTTGATACCGTACATCGCCGGTTCGGTAACGCCGAGGTAGGCGGAGATGGCGGCCGGAACAGAAATCTCACGCTCGTTATGCTTGCGGCTGACCAGGATAATGCCCGTGACCGCCGAGGCCTGCGCAATGTTAGACAGCGCGATGATAGGCCAGACCGGTGTACCGCCCAGGCTCTGAATCATCTGCATATCAATTGCCAGCGTGGTCTGGTGCACGCCGGTGATCACCAGCGGGGCGTACAGGAAGCCAAACAGCATGGCACCAATCGGCGCGAAACTGCCGGTCATCAGGTGACGTACCGCGAAGGCAACGCCGTCGCCAATCATGCGGCCAAACGGACCGATAAACGCATGGGCGAGGAAGACGGCCAGAATAAGGGAGCAGACCGGCACCACCACCAGATAGAGGTAATCCGGTACGATGCGTTTCAGGCGCGTTTCAATAAAGCCCAGCGTCAGACCGGCCAGCAAGGCTGGGATCACCTGCGCCTGATAGCCCACTTTCGCGATGGTGAACAGACCGAAGTTCCACACCTCAGGCACCTGCTGACCAAGTAAGTAAGCGTTCATTAACTGCGGAGAGACCAGCGTGACGCCCAGCACGATACCCAGAATCGGCGTGCCGCCCATTTTGCGCACCGCTGACCAGCAAATCCCGACCGGCAGATAGAAGAAGATCGCTTCGCCAATCAGCCACAGGAAGTCGTAAACGGTTTTCAGCGCCGGGTACATCTGCGCCAGGGTTTTGCCGTCGCTCATCGGCACATCACCGATAACGTTGCGGAAGCCCAGAATCAGACCGCCGCTGATCAGCGCCGGGAGCAGCGGGAAGAAAATCTCCGCGAAGTGGGAAATTAACTGCTCGTGCCATTTCATATTCTGGCGTGCAGCTTTCTTGGCTTGCTCTTTATCGGCTGAACTGTGCCCGGTTGTCGCCAGCAGAGCCTGATAGTAATCGCCCACTTCGGTACCAATGACGACCTGGAACTGACCGGCGTTGGTGAAGCAGCCTTTAACCATGGAAAGCGCTTCAA
This sequence comes from Enterobacter sp. SORGH_AS_0287, assembly GCF_031453695.1. Lineage (NCBI taxonomy): Bacteria > Pseudomonadati > Pseudomonadota > Gammaproteobacteria > Enterobacterales > Enterobacteriaceae > Enterobacter > Enterobacter sp. SORGH_AS_0287. Next base: position 3,025,682 of record NZ_JAVIZW010000001.1, on the reverse strand, counting down.
TGGCTTTCGGATCGGCTTTGGACGGGTCGTTCAGCACGAAGCGCAGGCGGGTAATGCAATGGCTGACGGTCGCGATGTTTTCACGGCCGCCTACCAGGACAATCAACTGGTCGATATCTTCTTGTTTGACTTTACTCATCATGAAACCTCATGACCGATGGTGAGGGGGGTAATGACCTGAGCGCAAGCCTACTCCTTCAGCGTGACGGCGAAAATGGGAACGTTCCCGAAATCAGGCGAAGATCACAATAAACTGATAAACGAGGGTTATGAAAGGTGGGCGGGAATCACGATCTGACGCGGCTCAGCACGCCCGTTGATCTGCTCGATCAGCTGTGCAGCGGCCTGCCTGCCTGACTCGGCGTAGCCCGGGTCGACGGTGATAATCTCCGGGTGCAGGAACTTCATCAGCGGCGTACTGCCTACGCTCGCGATCTGCAGTCCCTCTATGCGTTGCTCCTGGAGATATTTACTCGCGCCCAGCGCCAGGGTATCGGTGGCGCACACCAGCGCCGTGGTCTGCGGGGTCAGCACGCTGGCGACCTGCTCGTAGCCCTGTTTCATTCCCAGACCCGGCAGAGACGCGACGGCGGAAAGGTTGTGCTGTTTACAGAAGGTCAGGTAGGCCTCGTGACGCCGTTTGCCGGTGGTAACGTCCGCATGCGGTACGCCGAGGTAGCTGATATGGCGATGGCCTTTATCGTACAGACGCTGCATCAGGGTAATAATCGCCCCCTCATCGTCGTAACAGACGGAGGCAAAACCGTGGGCATCGCGCGCCAGCATCACCATCGACGCCTGCCAGGGCTTCAGCATCTCCTCTTTGATGCCGGTAAAACCGAACAGCACCACGCCGTCAATGTTGCGCCGCTGGAGCATACCCAGATGCTCTTCAACCAGCTGCGTGGAGAACTGGCTCTCCATCATGATTGGGTCGTAGCCCTGCTCATAAAAGGCGGGCAGCATGGTCTGAACGGCGAGGTTCTCGGACAGGGAATCCAGACGCGAGACGATAATGGCAACCACTTTGTCACTTTGCCCGCGCATGGCGCGCGCAGAGCGGGAAGGGGAAAAACCGTGCTGATTCATTACCGCCTCGACGCGCTCGCGGGTGCGTTCGCTGACACCGCTCTCATTGTTGAGCACGCGCGATACGGTGGATTTCCCCACGCCGCTTAAACGCGCGATGTCTTTTATCGTAAGGCGGTTCTGCATGCTGTATTCCCTGTAACAATGACAACGTGGTCAGTAGAGCCTAATGCTATAGCGTGTTTTCGCTATGGGCAAAGTCTGGTTTACGTTCGGTTTATTTGCGGGGGAGTATAATACCGCCCGAATCGCCGCAAACGGTACGGTTAAATCCTTATACTGCGCGGCGGCACCCTACTTTTTTACTTACCGGAGGTGACATGGATCCCGATCCCACGCTTCTCCTGAACGGGAGCGTTCTTTCTTTCCGGTAAGCCAGCCTTTGTGCTGTCTCACCGGTATGTGAGGCAGCAACGTCCTGCACGTTCCTGCTTAAAACATTAAGTGCCTGTCAGGTACGGCCTTGCCACGCCTGCAGGAAATACTGTGTCCGCGTTTGCGGGCGCGGGGGAATGACTATGTTTAAAAATATCACCCGGCAGCTGCAGGCGATGCTGAGCCGCCACCTGCCACATCGTCTTGTTCAGCGCGACCCGCTGCCAAATGCCAAAAATATGGCCTCTGCAGCGATCCCTGCTTCCCTGAGCCAACGCTGCCTGAACGTGGCGGCGATGGATGAAAACGAAGTCTGGCGTGCCTTTGGCGGGCATCCGGAGGGGCTGAACGCGGCGGAAGTGGAAAAAATCCGTGCCGTGCATGGCGATAACCAAATTCCGGCGCAAAAACCGGCGCCGTGGTGGGTGCATCTGTGGACCTGCTACCGTAACCCGTTCAACCTGCTGCTGACCGTGCTTGGCATCATCTCCTATGCCACCGAAGATCTGTTTGCCGCCGGGGTTATCGCCCTGATGGTGGGGATCTCCACGCTGCTGAACTTTATTCAGGAAGCCCGCTCTACCCGCGCAGCAGACGCCCTGAAAGCGATGGTAAGCAACACCGCAACCGTCTCGCGCGTCATTAACGATCTCGGGGAGAACGCCTGGGTTGAGCTGCCTATCGACCAGCTGGTGCCGGGCGATCTGGTGAAGCTGGCGGCCGGCGACATGATCCCCGCGGATTTACGTATTCTTCAGGCGCGGGATCTGTTCGTGGCGCAGGCCTCGCTGACCGGTGAATCTCTGCCGGTGGAAAAAGTGGCGCGCACCCGCGACCCGCAGCAGATGAACCCGCTCGAGTGTGACACCCTCTGCTTTATGGGCACTACGGTGGTCAGCGGCACGGCGCAGGCAATGGTCATCGCTACCGGCGGCAACACCTGGTTTGGACAGCTGGCCGGGCGCGTGAGCGAGCAGGAGAGCGAACCGAATGCCTTCCAGAAGGGGATTGGCCGCGTCAGCATGCTGCTGATCCGCTTTATGATGGTGATGACGCCGATTGTGCTGCTGATCAACGGCTATACCAAAGGCGACTGGTGGGAAGCGGCGCTGTTTGCGCTCTCCGTCGCCGTAGGGTTAACGCCTGAAATGCTGCCGATGATTGTCACCTCCACGCTGGCGCGCGGAGCGGTCAAACTGTCAAAACAGAAAGTGATCGTCAAACACCTGGATGCCATTCAAAACTTTGGCGCGATGGACATTCTCTGCACCGATAAAACCGGCACGCTGACCCAGGACAAAATTGTGCTGGAGAACCACACCGATATCGCCGGTAAAACCAGCGATCGCGTGCTGCACAGCGCCTGGCTGAACAGCCACTACCAGACCGGGCTGAAAAACCTGCTCGACGTCGCCGTGCTCGAAGGCGTGGATGAAGAATCTGCCCGCACGCTTTCCGGGCGCTGGCAGAAAGTGGATGAGATCCCGTTCGACTTCGAGCGCCGCCGCATGTCGGTGGTGGTGAGCGAGCATCCGGACGTGCATCAGCTGATCTGCAAAGGCGCATTGCAGGAGATCCTCAATGTCTCAACCCAGGTGCGCTATAACGGCGACATTGTGCCGCTGGATGAAACCATGCTGCGCCGTATCAAGCGCGTCACCGATAACCTGAACCGTCAGGGGCTGCGCGTGGTGGCGGTGGCGAGTAAATTCCTGCCTGCACGCGAAGGGGACTATCAGCGTATCGACGAATCCGATCTGATCCTCGAGGGTTATATCGCATTCCTCGATCCGCCGAAAGAGACCACCGCGCCTGCGCTGAAAGCGTTAAAGGCCAGCGGCATCACCGTGAAAATCCTTACCGGCGACAGCGAGCTGGTGGCCGCCAAAGTGTGTCATGAAGTGGGGCTGGATGCGGGTGACGTCGTTGTGGGAAGTGATATTGAGCCCCTCTCCGATGATGCGCTGGCGACGCTTGCGCAGCGCACCACGCTGTTCGCCCGGCTGACACCCATGCACAAGGAGCGCATTGTCACCCTGCTGCGTCGCGAAGGGCATGTGGTGGGCTTTATGGGCGACGGCATTAACGATGCGCCCGCCCTGCGTGCGGCGGATATTGGTATCTCTGTAGACGGTGCGGTGGACATTGCCCGTGAAGCGGCGGATATCATTCTGCTGGAAAAGAGCCTGATGGTGCTGGAGGAGGGCGTTATCGAGGGACGTCGTACCTTCGCCAACATGCTGAAGTACATCAAGATGACCGCCAGTTCCAACTTCGGTAACGTTTTCAGCGTGCTGGTGGCGAGTGCGTTTCTGCCGTTCCTGCCGATGCTGCCGCTTCACCTGCTGATACAGAACCTGATGTACGATGTCTCTCAGGTCGCCATCCCGTTTGATAACGTGGACGACGAGCAGATCCAGAAGCCGCAGCGCTGGAACCCGTCCGATCTGGGGCGCTTTATGCTGTTCTTTGGCCCGATCAGCTCCATCTTCGACATTCTGACCTTCTGCCTGATGTGGTTTGTGTTCCATGCCAACACGCCGGAACACCAGACGCTGTTCCAGTCCGGCTGGTTCGTGGTAGGGCTGCTGTCGCAAACGCTGATTGTGCATATGATCCGTACGCGTCGCATCCCGTTCATTCAGAGCCGGGCCGCGTGGCCGCTGATTGTCATGACCGGCATCGTGATGGCGCTCGGCATTGCACTGCCGTTCTCGCCGCTGGCCAGCTACCTCCAGCTGCAGGCGCTGCCGCTGAGCTACTTCCCGTGGCTGGTGGCGATCCTCGCGGGCTACATGGTGCTGACGCAAATGGTCAAAGGCTTCTATAGCCGTCGGTATGGGTGGCAGTGATTTCCCCCCTCTCCCGGCACGGGAGAGGGGTACGTTTCCTCCCAAATTCAACAACCTGTGATCTCCGTCAGCGCATTCGCTTGACGACAAAATGAGCGCATGTTAACTGAATGTTTTGCCTTTATTTGGCCCGTCAGATAAGGAACATTCATGTTACGGTACAGTCTCTTAACCGCCGGGCTGATGCTCGGCGCGTCAGCGTTTGCCGCTCCGGCAGGCGACCTTCCCCTGATGCCCTGGCCTGCGAAGGTTGAACGTCCAGCGACGCAGGGCGCGCTGGTACTCAGCAACACCCTTTCCGTCAGCGTTACCGGAGACGACCTCGGCGACGCGGTCAACCGTCTGCGCCAGCGCATCGCCCTGCAAACCGGCTGGACGCTACAGCCGCAGGCCGTTAAACCGGACAAGCCCACCATCCGCATTGCTATTACCAAAAAAGTGAAGCCGCAGCCGCTGCCGGACAGCGATGAGGGCTATACGCTCACGGTCGATGCCAGTGGCGTGGATATCACCGCCAACACCCGTTTTGGCGCGCTGCGCGCCATGGAAACCCTGCTCCAGCTGATACAAAACGGGGCGGAAAACACCTCTCTGCCGTGGGTCACTATTGAGGATTCCCCCCGCTTCCCATGGCGTGGGCTGCTGCTTGACTCGGCACGACACTTTATCCCGCTGCCGGATATCAAGCGGCAGATTGACGGTATGGCGGCGGCAAAACTCAACGTGCTGCACTGGCATTTGAGCGACGATCAGGGCTGGCGATTCAGCTCGACACGCTATCCAAAGCTCACGCAGCTCGCCAGCGACGGGCTGTTTTACACGCCGGAACAGATGCGCGACGTTGTGCGCTATGCCACCGAGCGCGGCATCCGCGTAGTGCCGGAGATCGACATGCCGGGCCACGCCTCGGCGATTGCCGTGGCCTACCCGGAACTGATGAGCGCCCCGGGACCGTATGTGATGGAGCGCCACTGGGGCGTGCTGAAACCGGTCCTGGATCCGACAAAAGCGGCGACCTATCAGTTTGCGGAGGCGATGGTCAGTGAACTGGCGGCGATCTTCCCCGATCCGTATCTGCATATTGGCGGCGATGAGGTGGATGACACCCAGTGGAAAGCGAACGCCGCCATTCAGCAGTTTATGCGCGACAACACACTGGCAGATAGCCACGCCCTGCAGGCCTATTTCAACCGCAAGCTGGAAAATATCCTCGAAAAACACCACCGGCAGATGGTGGGCTGGGATGAAATTGCTCATCCTGATCTGCCAAAAAGCATCTTGATCCAGTCCTGGCAGGGCCAGGACGCGCTGGGGCAGGTGGCGCAGAAGGGCTATAAAGGCATTCTCTCGACCGGCTTTTACCTCGATCAGCCCCAGTCCACCGCCTATCACTACCGCAATGAAATTGTGCCGCAGGGGTTAAACGGCGAGGATGTGATTGGCGACACCGACAGCGCCCAGAGCTGGTCATTCACCATGCCGCGTCTGAAAGGCAAGCCGGTGGAGGGGAGTTTCACCCTGGTGAAAGGGGATTCCGGCTGGCGCGGATTTATTGATTTCGCCGGGAAATCCCGTCGTGCGGTACAGGATATTGCGTGGCGCGACGACAATCAGGTGACGTTTACCGTCGATACCTGGATGGGCGAAACGCGCCCGGTGGTGTCGGTGGACAACGATAAGCTGAGCGGCTATTTCCTGGTGGGCAATGCCCGCTATCCCATTAGCGGCAAGCGGCTGGACGATATCCCCAAAGGCATCCCGCCGGTGGTACCGGACGCCGCTCATCAGGTGAACCTGCTCGGCGGGGAAGCCGCGCTGTGGGCGGAAAACGTGGTCGCACCGGTGCTGGATATCCGCCTGTGGCCGCGCACCTTTGCGGTGGCGGAGCGGTTATGGTCCGCGCAGGACGTTAACGATGTCGACAACATGTACACCCGCCTGCAGGCGATGGACAGCTGGTCGACGGTCTCGGTCGGGCTGCAGCAGCATACTCAGCAGCAGGTGCAATTCACGCGTCTGGCGAATAACGCCGATACCCTTCCGCTGCAAATCCTCGCGCAGGCAATCGAGCCGGCGCAGTATTACACCCGTCAGCATCTTAAGTTCCAGGCCGGAAATTACCATCAGTTCGAACCGCTTAACCGGTTTGCTGATGCGCTCAACGCCGAAAGTGCCACGGTGCGCCAGATGAACAAATGGGCTGACCGCCTGGTCAGCGACGCGGAAGACACGGAAAGCGCCGACGCGCTGCGCCACGTCTTCAACCGCTGGCAAAGCAACACCAGCGATGCGCTGGCATTAAGTGAAAACAGCTACGCACTGAAGGCGATTAAACCGGTTATTCAGGAGGTGGATAAGCTGGCCTCGATTGGCCTGCGGCTGACGGATCTGGTGGCGCGTCAGGGGACGCTGGATGACAACGAGATTGCCTCTATTCAGGGCGAGCTGGATAACGCGGCGAAAATACAGGATGAAGTGGTGATTGCGGCGGTGTATCCGCTGGAAACGCTGCTACGGGCGACGCGGAATCAGTAGCAAAACGCCCGGTAGCGCATTGCCTGCCGGGCGCAAAGGCAGCGTCGGCTGCCCCCTGACTGAAACTTAGCGACGTACAGCGATCGCTTCGATTTCAATTTTCACGTCTTTAGGCAGACGCGCAACTTCCACACAGGAGCGTGCAGGGAAAGTGGCGTTGTGCTCAGTGAAGAATGCTTCGTACGTGGCGTTAACGGTCGCGAAATCGTTCAGATCTTTCACGAACACGGTGGTTTTCACGATGTCGCCCACTTTCAGACCCGCAGACTCCACGATAGCCTGTACGTTTTCCAGCGACTGGCGCGCCTGCGCCGCCACGTCTTCTGGCACTTCACCCGTTTTTGGGTTCACCGGGATCTGGCCAGAGGTAATAATCATGCTACCCAGATCAACGCCCTGAACGTATGGGCCGATAGCCGCTGGTGCATTTTCCGTCGCGAGTACTTTGGTCATGATTTCTCCAGAATAACAGCTGATTAAATGTTCCCGGCCATTATAGGGAGGCCGGGATCCTTTACCAACCTCAATTAGTTGGCCAGCACCACATAATGAGAAAACTCTTTTTCGCAGTATTTGCATTTGAGTGCGATGTCATCGGCACGTTTTTTCACTGCAAAACTGGACGAAACCGGCTCAGCATGACTGATGCAGTTGCTGTTCGGGCAGACCAGCACATTTTCAATGCGATCCGGCAGATTGGGACGGGATTTACCGACCACTTCGTACTCGTCGATGCGGTTCACGGTGGCATCCGGCGCGTACAGAGAGATCTGGTTAACCTGCTCGTCGGTCAGGAAGGTGTTTTCAATCTTGATCAGGTCTTTGCGGCCCATTTCACCCGACGGCAGGTTCAGGCCGATGGTGATGCGCTGGTCGGTTTCGGTCAGCTTGAACAGCGTCAGCAGCTTAAAGCCGATCTGGGCAGGGATGTGGTCAATCACGGTGCCACGTTTGATGGCTTCAACCTGGAGTTTGTTATCGTGTGTCATTGTCATTTCCCCTTACAGAGCCAATTCGCGATTCAGAACCAGTGCCAGTAACGCCTGGCGGGCGAAGATGCCGTTTCCGGCCTGCTGGAAGTACCAGGCGTGCGGCGTTTTATCCACGTCGGTGGTGATCTCATCGATACGCGGCAGCGGGTGCAGCACCTTCATATTCTCGCGTGCGCCGTCGAGGTCGCTGGCGCGCAGCACAAACTGTGCCTTCACGTTGGCGTATTCAGACGGATCCAGACGCTCTTTTTGCACGCGGGTCATATACAGAATATCAACGTTGCCCATCACCTCTTCGATGCTGGCATGCAGACTCCACGGGATCCCTTTTTCGTCCAGCATGTCGAGGATGTACTGCGGCATTGCCAGCGCGTCCGGCGCGATGAAGAAGAAGTGGTTGCCGTTAAATTTCGCCAGCGCCTGGGTCAGCGAGTGAACGGTGCGGCCATATTTCAGGTCACCCACCATGGCGATGTTCAGGTTTTCCAGACGGCCCTGCGTTTCCTGAATGGTGAACAGATCCAGCAGGGTCTGTGTCGGATGCTGGTTGGCCCCGTCTCCGGCGTTCAGCACCGGAATACCGCCGGAAAATTCGGTCGCCAGACGCGCCGCGCCTTCCTGCGGGTGGCGCATCACAATCGCATCAACGTAGGTACTGATAACTGAAATGGTATCCGCCAGCGTTTCGCCTTTTTTACCCAGCGAGGTGTTGCTGCTGTCTGAAAACCCCACCACGCTCGCGCCGAGGCGGTGCATGGAGGTTTCGAAGGAGAGGCGGGTGCGGGTCGACGCTTCGAAGAAGCAGCTCGCAATCACCTTGTGCTTCAGCAGTTCCGGTTGCGGATTTGCCTTCAGTTTTGCCGCGGTTTCCAGAACCAGTTCCAGCTCTTCGCGGCTGAGGTCGTTTATGGAAATGATGTGTTTTTGATAAAGCGGATTCATGTTTATCTCCTGACGCCGGGCAAAAAAAAGCCCCTCAAATGAGGGGCTCTGGGAATAGATTGTGCAACGGGAAGAAAAACGGCAGGCCAGCGTCTGATTTCAGACGCGGTAAGACGTTATGTCGTACACGCTTGACCATGCTTCCTCCCGGCAAATTGTCGGGCATTATACGCAGCTCGATTTTCGGATCAAGGGGTTTAATGCACACTTTACTCAATGCAAACGGTTCTTTATGAATATTAATTCGTTCTGAGTAAATAATTAATTTGTTTATGCACCAGCGCAGTACGCTTTACCACCCGGGGAGCGACCCAGACGATACTGCTTCCGGCAACCACACCTAAAATTTCCGGTAACTGGTGATAATCCAGAATTCGCGCCACCGCACGGCCATATCCGGCCACGGTATGAACAAGGATAAATTCGCTATTATGCTCCACGCTCACCACCATTTCGGAAACGGTACGCGCGGCATCGGGGGCAGGGCGCAACTGAGGATTCAACGAATAAATCTTTAGCCCTTTGGCATTTCGAATTTTTATGACACCGAGCAATTTCAGCAGACGCGAAACGGTCGACTGGCTGATGCTGTCAAACCCTCTCTCCTGCAAATCGCGGCGGATTTCTTCCTGGGAGAGATAACTCTTTTCGGCGATCAGCTGCTGGCACACCGTTAGCTGCAGTTGTTCTCTGGGAGAGCAGTCTTCGTAATCCATCATATTTCCCATATCAGTTCCCGACATAACCGGTGGCACCGCACCGGTCCGTAGGCCGGACAGGCGCAGTGCCAGCCGGCAAATTACAACAAGGCACCCAGGCTTAACGCCACCATAATCACCACCGTCAGGATCGCCAGCAGCGGCGCAACCCATTTCAGGTAACGCACGTAAGGCACACGGGCAATCGCCAGACCGCCCATCACAACCGCTGAGGTCGGCGTGACCAGGTTAACGATGCCGGAGGCCGACTGGTAAGCCGTAACCACCAGGTCGCGGTTGACGTTAGCGAAATCAGCAAGGGGTGCCATGATCGGCATCGTCAGAACGGCCAGGCCGGACGAAGAAGGCACAAGAAACGACAGCACGACCTCAAGCCAGTACATCACGTTGATAAACGCCACCGTGGACAACCCGCTGACCAGCCCTTCCGCGCTGTGCAAAATGGTGTGGGTAATCATGCCCTTATCCATAATGACTACGATACCGCGCGCAATGCCGATAATCAGCGCGACGCCCAGCAAATCTCGCGCGCCGTTGATAAACGTCGAGGTCAGCTCCTCTTCGCTCATGCGGGCAATCAGCCCGACGATAATGGCGCTGGCCAAAAATACCGCCGAGATCTCCGCCATCCACCAGCCCAGCACCGCTACGCCGTAGATCATCACCGCGAAGGCGAGGGCGAAGATCAGCAGAATGATTTTGCGCACCGGGGTAAATTCCAGCGACTGCTCGCCTTTATTGCCGAGGAAGTGGGCGAGGTTCTCTTCCTGCTTGTCTGCGACGATGGAGCATGATGGATCCAACCGTACTTTACGGGCATAGCGCATCACCCATGCCACGCAAATGATCCAGCCGATCACCAGCAGCGCCACGCGCAGGGCGATACCGTTGGTGAACGGGATCCCGGCGGCGTTAGCGGCGATCACCGTGGCAAACGGGTTGATGGTGGAGCCGAGCGTGCCGATCCCCGCCCCGAGCAGCACGGTGGATGCGGCGACAACCGGATCGAAACGGGCGGCCAGCATTACCGGGACCAGCAGGGTATAAAAGGGCAGGGACTCTTCGGCCATGCCGTAAATGGTGCCGCCAGCCGCGAACAACGCCATCAGGATCGGGATCATCCACTCTTCACGTCCGCGAAGGCGGGTGGTTACGCGCTCGATCCCGGCGTCGATCGCCCCGGTTTTGGTGACGATCCCGAGAAATCCCCCGATGATCAGAATAAACAGCGCGACGTCGATCGCCCCGGCCTGGCCGGAAACGGGATCGTACAGCCCGGCAATGGGGGCCATCAGTACGGAAACCAGCCCCTGCGGATGCGCCGCCACGTGCGCGTACGTTCCGGCAATCGGCACTTCTTTACCGAGGGTTTCATTCATTGCCATCTGATACTGACCGGCAGGTACGACCCAGCTCAGTGCCGCCACAACGGCAATCAGAAAAAAGAGAATGGTGTAAGCGGAGGGAAACTTGAACTTGCCCATGATGTTCTCCTGTACCCGGCGCACCCCGTGGCGCGCCGGGCGGTGATTAGTCGCCGAGTGTCGCCACCATGACCGCTTTAATGGTGTGCATGCGGTTCTCTGCTTCGTCAAAGACGATTGAGTTCGGTGATTCGAAGACCTCTTCCGTCACCTCCAGCCCTTTCAGGCCGTAGGCCATCTCGATTTCACGGCCGACTTTGGTGTGTTCGTTGTGGAACGCCGGCAGGCAGTGCATGAACTTGACGTTCGGGTTGCCGGTGGCTTTCATCACCTGGGCGTTAATCTGGTAAGGCTTCATCAGGCTGACGCGCTCGGCCCAGGCCTCTTTCGGCTCGCCCATCGAGACCCACACGTCGGTGTAGAGGAAATCGGCACCGTGTACGCCTTCTTCCACGTCGTCGGTGAGCGTGATGCGTGCGCCGGTCTCTTTGGCGATGGCGCGGCACTGCTCAACCAGCCCGGCTTCCGGCCAGAACGATTTCGGTGCGACGAGGCGGATATCCATCCCCATTTTGGCGGCACCGACCATCAGGGAGTTGCCCATGTTGTTCCGCGCGTCGCCAAGGTAGGCAAAGCTCAGGTCCGGCAGGGTTTTGCCCGGAGCATGCTCCAGCATGGTCATCAGGTCGGCGAGGATCTGCGTGGGGTGAAACTCGTCGGTCAGGCCGTTCCACACCGGCACGCCCGCATACTCGCCCAGCTCTTCCACGATGGCCTGGCCGTAGCCGCGATACTCGATGCCGTCGTACATCCGCCCCAGCACGCGGGCGGTGTCTTTCATCGACTCCTTGTGGCCAATCTGCGAGCCGCTTGGGCCGAGGTAGGTCACCTGTGCGCCCTGGTCAAAGGCACCGACTTCAAAAGCGCAGCGGGTGCGCGTGGACGTTTTTTCAAAAATCAGGGCGATGTTTTTCCCGACCAGGGTTTGTTTTTCACGTCCGGCTTTTTTGGCGGCTTTGAGTTCGATGGCCAGGTCGATCAGGTACTGGATTTCTGCTGGGGTGTAGTCCAGCAGTTTGAGGAAGTTACGGTTTTTCAGATTGATGGTCATTGGGTCGTCCCTTTTAAAATGGTGTTGTCTGGTGCCCTCACCCCGACCCTCGCCCACAGTGAGAGAGGGAAGGTGAGGGGAAAATACGGTTTAGTGGCGAATCAACGTGCCTTTCTCGCCCGCCAGAATGTCTGCCCCGTCGGCCAGCGCGCCGATCCCGGCGATGCCGTTGCAGGCCTCGACAAACTCGCGGCAGGCGGCCACTTTTGGCCCCATCGAACCGGCGTCAAACTGCATGCCCCTGAGCAGTTCCGGCGTGACCTGTGCCAGCGGACGCTGGGTTGGTTTGCCCCAGTCGAGGTACACCGCGTCGGCATCGGTCAGGATCAGCAGGGCATCGGCTTCAATCTGGCGCGCCAGCAGGGCGGCAGAGAGGTCTTTGTCGATCACCGCTTCAATGCCGTGATACCCATTGGCGTTTTCCACCACTGGCACGCCGCCGCCGCCGTTGCAGATCACCAGGTGATCGCGCTGTATCAGTGCCGTGATGGCGTCGCTCTCAACGATGCGTTTCGGCTGTGGAGAGGGAACCACCCGGCGGAAATAGCTGCCGTCGGCCTTGAACACCCAGCCTTTCTCCGCCTGCAGCGTTTTTGCCTGGGCTTCGCTGTAGACCGGGCCGATGTATTTGGTCGGGTTAGTAAATGCCGGATCGGCGGCGTCCACTTCCACCTGGGTGAGCAGGACGCTCACCTCACGCTGGGGCAGATTGTTTTTCAGCGCCTGCTGGAGCATGTAGCCGATCATTCCCTGACTTTCGGCGCCGAGGATGTCCAGCGGGTAGGGGGTGACTTTGTCGTACGCGCTGTTTTGCAGCGCCAGCAGCCCAACCTGTGGCCCATTGCCGTGAACCAGTACCACGCGCCACTGTTCCGTCAGCCCGGCGATAGTGCGGGCCGCTAGCTCGATGTTCTGGCGCTGGATCTCCGCTTCCAGCGGCTCGCCGCGTTTCAGCAATGCGTTACCGCCAAGCGCCACAACCAGAGTGGGTTTTCGTTCCATGATGGCTCCTTTAAATTCCGTCGCGTTCCAGTGGGCAGCTCATGCAGCGCGCGCCGCCGCGGCCGCGTCCCAGTTCGTCACCCGGGATAGGCAGCACGGTGATACCCGCTTTGTCATATTTCTCGTTGGTCCAGACGTTACGCTCGTAGCCAATCACCACGCCCGGGCGGATGGTCAGCACGTTATTCGCGTCATTCCACTGTTCGCGTTCGGCTTCAAAGGCGTCGCCGCCGGTGGTGATCAGGCGTACCTGATTAATGCCGAGCGCTTTTTCAATGGCGTGCAGCAGATCCGTTTCCTGGGTGCGCAGCAGGCCACCGCGGCCGTCCGGAGTGAGCGTCCAGCACTGAGCGTCTTTGCGCACCACTTCCGGGTAGACGGAGAAGGTGTCCACGTCGATGTGGGTCATGACGGTATCGAGGTGCATGCAGGAGCGGTGTTTTGGCAGTTCCACAGCGATGACGCGCTCGGCCTGGCGGTGTTTGAACAGGCTATTGGCGAGGAACTCAACGCCCTGCGGCGTGGTGCGTTCAGACATGCCGATTAACACTGCGCCGCGGCCAATAACTAATACGTCGCCGCCCTCTAACGTGGCGTGGTCGTAATTAATATTTTCATCGCCGAAATACTTAATAAAATCGCCATCGGCAAATGCAGGGTGCCAGCGATATATGGCCCGGAGATTATTGGTTTCACGCTGGCGGGCCGCTTTGGCCATCGGGTTAATTGACACGCCGTTATAAATCCAGCACGAGGTATCGCGGGTAAATAAATGGTTAGGCAGTGGCTTCATAATAAAATCATTTGCCGTGTGGGTATCCACCACCATATTTTTAAAGGCTGCCGGAATTTCACCGTAGGTTAATCCGCCGCTTAATCTGCGTGCCAGTTCGCGGTGCGGCATATCTGCCAGCCAGCCGCGCACGTCGCCGGCAAAGGTTGGCCCGAGGCGATAGTCAGAGATTTGCGTCTCCAGCAGCCAGGTTTTGGCCTCCGCAATATCAAGCGTTTGCGTGAGAAGGTCGGTCAGCAGCAGGACTTCCACACCCTGTTCGCGCAGGGTGTTAGCGAAGATGTCATGCTCTTCACCCGCCCGCTCAACCGAGAGCACATCATCGAATAGCAGCTCCTGGCAGTTCGATGGCGTTAAACGTTTCAGACTTAAATTTGGGCGGTGCAGCATAACGCTACGCAATTGACCAATTTCAGAACCGACGTAATGCTTTTCCATAATTATTCCTTTAACTGTTTTTCAGAATAAAAAGGGCATGCGCCATGTGATGTCTTTATTTACATGGCGGCTAAGCTCAATTGATTTCGAGATTTATAGTAGGCGCTTAAATAATGAATATTGTGACATCGCTCACGTGAAAATGGCTATTAAGGAGTTTGTTTTCATTTGCATGATTCGTATCAGATAATGATTAATTTGATTATATTTGCGGGTGAATAGCTAAGCAGGATCCGTTGGCATTATTTGGAGTTGTTATTATTTTGTAGAATTTAATGTTTTGACATATTTAGTTATGGTATTGATTTTAATGATAATTAAACGGCGCGCAGAATGACTATGCACTATTATCCATTAACTATTTTTGACTTAAGAAAAATCAATAAATAATTATGGGATTTAATAGCAAATTACCAAAATGATAAAGTGTGAAGTCACAGAGAGTTTTGCTATGAAGCGTATACGATCAGTAAGTTAGCATCACGGCCTGAAAGCGGAGGGCTGAGGTTATGCATAAAGACTGCATAAATGCCTGTGAGCGATTAACAGTGGAGTAACACATTTCCCGATAAACATGCGCTCGCGCAAAACTCATCGAAAAAGCGGTGGTAGGACAGTCTGAATTCTCGTATAAAAGATTAAAATGAAACGCTGTTTTACATTGAGGGTTTATTTATGATCGCTGGCAACATCCATCATTTGCAGTCCTGGCTGCCTGAAGAACTGCGTCAGGCTATCGAGTACGTCAAGGCGCACGTTACCGATGCTACCCCCTGCGGCAAACACGACATCGACGGCAACAGCCTGTTTTATCTGGTGTCTGAAGATATGACCCAGCCATTTGCCGAGCGCCGCGCTGAGTATCACGCCCGCTATCTGGATATTCAGATAATCATGAAAGGCCAGGAGGGGATGACCTTCAGTACCCTGCCGCACGGTACGCCGGACACCGACTGGCTGGCGGATAAAGACATCGCGTTTTTGCCCGAGGGCGGGCAGGAGAAAACGGTGGTGTTAAGTGAAGGTGATTTTGTGGTGTTCTATCCGGGTGAAGTGCACAAGCCGCTGTGCGCGGTGGGCGCGCCTGCGAAGGTGCGTAAAGTGGTGGTGAAAATGCTGGTGGGGTAAGCCCTGTTAGCGTAAGAGAAGGGTAAAACGTTCCCTCTCCCCGTGGGAGAGGGTGAAAGCATCAGGCCGCAGCCCGTCATTATGTGATCCAGCTTATATTTTCCGCACTCCCTCATCGCCTCCCATTTACCTGCGCTTTTTCTGCGTCATAGTATGATCGTTAAATTAATGAACGCCGTTCTATAATGTAGAACAAAATAATTCAGCAAGGAGATCTCATGCCGCAGACCGCGTTGTTCACGGGAATCATCCCCCCTGTCTCCACCCTCTTTACCGCCGATGGACAGCTTGATAAACACGGCACCGCCGCGTTGATCGACGACCTGATCGCCGCAGGCGTCGATGGCCTGTTCTTTTTGGGCAGCGGCGGCGAGTTCTCCCAGTTAAACGCCGAAGAGCGTAAAACCATTGCCCGGTTTGCTATCGATCATGTCGATCGCCGGGTGCCGGTGCTGATTGGCACCGGTGGCACCAACGCCCGGGAAACCCTTGAACTGAGCCAGCATGCGCAGCAGGCCGGCGCCGACGGGATCGTGGTGATCAACCCGTACTACTGGAAAGTGTCAGAAGCGAATCTGATCCGCTATTTCGAACAGGTGGCAGACAGCGTCACGCTGCCGGTAATGCTGTATAACTTCCCGGCGCTGACCGGGCAGGATCTGACTCCGGCGCTGGTCAAAACCCTGGCCGACTCGCGGAGTAATATTGTCGGCATCAAAGACACGATCGATTCCGTCGCCCATCTGCGCAGCATGATCCACACCGTCAAATCTGCCCATCCGCACTTCACGGTGCTGTGCGGCTATGACGATCATCTGTTTAATACGTTGCTGCTGGGGGGCGATGGCGCGATCTCGGCCAGCGGTAACTTTGCTCCGCAGGTGTCGGTGAATCTGCTGAAGGCCTGGCGTGACCAGGAGGTGGCGAAGGCGGCCGAATACCACCAGGTCCTGCTGCAAATACCGCAGATGTATCAGCTCGATACGCCGTTTGTGAACGTCATTAAAGAGGCGATTGTGCTGTGCGGCCGCCCGATCTCCACATACGTGCTGCCGCCCGCGTCGCCACTGGATGAACCGCGTAAGGCGCAGCTGAAAACCCTGTTGCAACAGCTCAAGCTCTGCTGAGCCGGAAGACGACGATGACCATTGAGAAAATTTTCACCCCACAGGACGATGCGTTTTATGCCGTCATCACCCATGCGGCCGGGCCGCAGGGGGCGCTGCCGCTGACGCCGCAAATGCTGATGGAATCCCCCAGCGGTAACCTGTTTGGCATGACGCAAAACGCCGGTATGGGCTGGGACGCCAACAAGCTGACCGGCAAAGAGGTGCTGATTATCGGTACGCAGGGCGGCATTCGCGCCGGGGACGGGCGACCTATTGCGCTGGGCTACCACACCGGGCACTGGGAGATTGGCATGCAGATGCAGGCGGCGGCGAAGGAGATCACCCGTAATGGTGGGATCCCGTTTGCGGCCTTCGTCAGCGATCCGTGCGACGGACGCTCTCAGGGCACCCACGGCATGTTCGACTCCCTGCCGTACCGTAATGACGCGGCGATCGTGTTTCGTCGTCTGATCCGCTCCCTGCCGACGCGGCGAGCGGTGATCGGCGTGGCAACCTGCGATAAAGGGCTGCCCGCGACCATGATTGCGCTGGCCTCCATGCATGATCTGCCGACCATTCTGGTGCCGGGTGGGGCGACGCTGCCGCCGACCGTGGGGGAAGATGCCGGAAAAGTGCAGACCATTGGTGCGCGTTTCGCTAACCATGAGCTGTCGCTGCAGGAGGCTGCCGAGCTGGGGTGCCGCGCCTGTGCATCACCCGGCGGCGGCTGTCAGTTTCTCGGCACCGCGGGAACGTCACAGGTGGTGGCCGAAGCGCTGGGTCTGGCGCTGCCGCACTCTGCGCTCGCCCCGTCCGGGCAGGCCGTGTGGCTGGAGATTGCCCGTCAGTCTGCGCGGGCGGTGAGCGAGCTGGATAACCGTGGGATCACGACCCGCGATATCCTGACCGACAAAGCCATTGAAAACGCCATGGTGCTTCACGCGGCGTTTGGCGGCTCCACCAACCTGCTGCTGCACATCCCGGCGATTGCCCATGCGGCGGGCTGCACCATTCCGGATGTGGCGCACTGGACACGCATCAACCGTAAGGTTCCGCGTCTGGTGAGCGTGCTGCCAAACGGCCCGGACTACCACCCGACGGTGCGTGCTTTCCTGGCGGGCGGCGTGCCGGAGGTGATGCTCCATCTGCGCAAGCTGGGGCTGCTGCATGAAGATGCCATGACCGTTACCGGCCAGACGGTCGGGGAGAACCTCGACTGGTGGGAAAACTCAGCGCGTCGGGCGCGTTTTCGTCAGTGCCTGCGCGAGCAGGACGGCGTCGATCCGGATGACGTGATCCTGCCGCCTGAGCGCGCCCACGCGAAAGGCCTGACCTCGACGGTCTGCTTCCCGACCGGCAATATCGCGCCCGAAGGGTCGGTGATCAAAGCCACGGCCATCGACCCGTCTGTTGTGGATGACGATGGCGTTTACCGCCATACCGGCCGGGTGCGGGTGTTTGTCTCTGAGGCGCAGGCCATCAAGGCTATCAAGCAGGAAGCGATCCAGCAGGGCGATATTATGGTGGTGATTGGCGGAGGCCCGTCCGGCACCGGCATGGAAGAGACCTACCAGCTAACCTCCGCGCTGAAACATATCTCGTGGGGCAAGACGGTATCGCTGATCACCGATGCACGCTTCTCGGGGGTATCAACCGGGGCGTGCTTCGGCCATGTGTCGCCGGAAGCGCTCGCAGGTGGCCCCATCGGCAAGCTGCGCGACAACGATATCATTGAGATCAGCGTCGACCGCCTGTCCTTAACGGGCAGCGTTAACTTTATCGGCACGGCGGAACAGCCGCTGACGCCGGAAGAGGGGGCGCGCGTGCTGGCGTCGCGTCCGGTACATCCTGACCTGCACGCCCACGCATTTTTGCCGGACGATACCCGCCTGTGGGCGGCTCTGCAGTCGGTGAGTGGCGGCACCTGGAAAGGGTGTATTTATGACACCGATAAAATCCTCGAGGTAATTAACGCCGGTAAAAAAGCGCTCGGTCTTTAATTATATTTCTGGCTCTTGTCGTCTACGGAAAATATTCCGTGGACGGCTTTTGCATGTCTGTTTTTTATTATTGCGCAAATAATTTAATTACATGAAAAACAAGGTTTTTAAATGATATCAGGATGTCGAGTGGCGTCACAAAAGCAAAATATCATAATTCAGAAATAAGATATGACCATTGTCGGTTAATTGAACACTTAATTACACTCTATTAACACGATGTTGTGAATTCAGCACACGAAATAAGGGTGTATTCCTGATGATGCACCGGGCATTTATTTGCCTGAATCAGGACCCTGGCGTTTGCACTGTTCCACGTACTGCCGTTGGGGGTAATGATGCAATTAACCATGAAAGATAAAATTGGCTACGGGCTGGGTGACACCGCCTGCGGCTTTGTCTGGCAGGCCACCATGTTCCTGCTGGCCTATTTCTATACCGACGTGTTTGGCCTGTCGGCAGGCATTATGGGGACGCTGTTTTTAGTTTCCCGCGTGCTGGATGCCGTCACCGATCCGCTGATGGGGCTGCTGGTTGACCGCACCCGCACGCGTCACGGCCAGTTCCGCCCGTTCCTGCTGTGGGGCGCGATCCCGTTTGGGATTGTCTGCGTGCTGACCTTCTACACGCCGGACTTCTCCGCGCAGGGTAAAATCATCTATGCCTGCATAACCTACATTCTGCTGACCCTGGTCTACACCTTCGTTAACGTCCCTTACTGCGCCATGCCGGGCGTCATCACTGCTGACCCGAAAGAGCGTCACGCGCTGCAGTCCTGGCGCTTTTTCCTCGCGGCGGCGGGATCGCTGGCCATCAGTGGCATTGCGCTGCCGCTGGTGAGCATCATTGGTAAAGGCGATGAGCAGGTTGGCTATTTCGGCGCCATGTGCGTGCTGGGGCTGAGCGGCGTGGTGCTGCTCTACGTCTGCTTCTTCACCACCAAAGAGCGCTACACCTTTGAGGTGCAGCCGGGGTCGTCGGTGTCGAAAGACCTCAAGCTTCTGTTCGGCAATACCCAGTGGCGCATTATGTGTGCGTTCAAGATGATGGCGACCTGCTCCAATGTGGTCCGCGGCGGGGCGACGCTCTACTTCGTGAAATACGTCATGGATCACCCGGAGATGGCGACGCAGTTTCTGCTTTACGGCAGCCTCGCCACCATGTTTGGTTCGCTCTGCTCATCCCGCCTGCTGGGGCGCTTTGACCGGGTGACCGCCTTCAAGTGGATTATCGTGGCCTACTCCCTGATCAGCCTGCTGATTTTCTTCATCCCGGCCGAACATATCGCCCTGATTTTCGCCCTTAACATTCTGTTCCTGTTCGTCTTTAACACCACCACGCCTCTGCAGTGGCTGATGGCCTCTGACGTGGTGGATTACGAGGAGAGCCGCAGCGGACGCCGTCTCGACGGGCTGGTGTTCTCCACCTACCTGTTCAGCCTGAAGATCGGTCTGGCGATTGGCGGTGCGGTGGTGGGCTGGATCCTGGCGTATGTGAACTACTCCGCCAGCAGCAGCGTGCAGCCGGTCGAAGTGCTGACCACCATTAAAATTCTGTTCTGCGTGGTGCCGGTGGTGCTCTACGTGGGCATGTTCATCATGCTGTCGTTTTACAAACTCACCGACGCCCGCGTGGCGGCCATCAGCCAGCAGCTGATTAAGCACCGTGCAACGCAGGGTGACGCCGTGCCCGACGCTGCGACAGCCGCATCCCATTAACAGGAGGCAACATGACAACGATAACAAACCCGATCCTCACCGGCTTTAACCCGGACCCGTCCCTGTGCCGTCAGGGGGAGGATTACTACATCGCCACCTCGACGTTTGAATGGTTTCCGGGCGTGCGTATCTACCACTCCCGCGACATGAAGAACTGGTCGCTGGTCAGCACGCCGCTGGACAGGGTGTCGATGCTGGACATGAAGGGCAACCCGGACTCCGGCGGCATCTGGGCGCCGTGCCTGAGCTACGCCGATGGCCAATTCTGGCTGCTGTACACCGACGTGAAAATTGTCGATTCGCCGTGGAAAAATGGCCGTAACTTCCTCGTCACTGCGCCCTCCATCGAGGGGCCGTGGAGCGAACCGATCCCGATGGGCAACGGAGGGTTTGACCCGTCGCTGTTCCACGACGACGATGGCCGTAAATACTACCTCTACCGCCCGTGGGGGCCTCGCCATCACAGCAATCCGCATAACACCATCGTGATGCAGGAGTTTGACCCGCAGACCGGCACCCTTTCGCCCGAGCGCAAAACCCTGTTTACCGGCACGCCGCTCTGCTACACCGAAGGGGCGCACCTTTATCGTAAAGAGGGCTGGTACTACCTGATGGTCGCCGAAGGTGGCACCAGCTATGAACACGCGGTGGTGGTGCTGCGCTCAAAAACGCTCGACGGGCCGTACGAGCTGCATCCGGACGTGACGATGATGACCAGCTGGCATCTGCCGGAGAACCCGCTGCAGAAGAGCGGCCACGGCTCGCTGCTGCAGACCCACACCGGGGAGTGGTATATGGCCTACCTCACCAGCCGACCGCTGCGCCTGCCGGGTATACCGCTACTGGCCTCGGGCGGGCGCGGCTACTGCCCGCTGGGACGCGAGACCGGCATTGCGCGCATCGAATGGCGCGACGGCTGGCCGTACGTTGACGGCGGCAAACACGCGCAGCTGACCGTCCCCGGCCCGCAGATAGCGGAGCTGCCCGCCGCCTCCCGGGACAGCTGGCGGGAGGATTTCGACGGCAGCACGCTTGACCCGGAGCTGCAGACCCTGCGCATTCCGTTCGACGACAGCCTCGGCTCGCTGAGCGTGCGCCCGGGGTATTTGCGGCTTTACGGCAACGACTCGCTCAACTCGACCTTTACCCAGTCGACCGTGGCACGCCGCTGGCAGCACTTCGCCTTCCGGGCAGAGACGCGCATGCAGTTCTCGCCGGTTCACTTCCAGCAGAGCGCCGGGCTGACCTGCTACTACAACAGTAAAAACTGGAGCTACTGCTTTGTGGACTACGAGGAGGGGCAGGGCAGAACGATTAAAGTGATCCAGCTTGACCACAACGTGCCGTCGTGGCCGCTGCATGAACAGCCGATCCCGGTACCGGACAGCGCAGAGAGCATCTGGTTACGGGTTGACGTCGACACCCTGGTTTACCGTTACAGCTACTCGTTTGACGGTGAGACGTGGCACACCGTGCCGGTGACGTATGAAGCGTGGAAACTGTCGGATGACTACATCGGCGGCCGCGGCTTCTTTACCGGCGCGTTTGTCGGCCTGCACTGCGAAGACATCAGCGGTGACGGCTGCCACGCTGACTTTGATTATTTCACCTACGAACCGGCCGCGAAATAGCGGCTCAGGCCGGGTAACCCAGCGCGCGTGAGAGCTGGAGCCCGGCCTGCTGAAGTTGCTCGCGGAAGCTGGCCAGTTCGGCGTCATCCACCCGCGACGTCAGCGTCGACAGACTCAGGGCGGCAATCACGCGGGATTCATGGTTCCACACCGGTACCGCCACGCAGCGCACGCCCTGCTCGTTCTCTTCGCGGTCGAAGGCGTAACCCTGCTCGCGGGTCTCTGCGAGGGCCTCCAGCAACGCGTCGCGGGAGGCAAGGGTGGAAGGGGTATAGGTGGTGTACTGATAGCCCTCAAGCAGGGCGTTCAGCTCGGCCTCGCCAAGCCAGGCAATCAACACCTTGCCGATGGCGGTGGCGTGAACCGGCAGCCGACGACCAATGCGTGAATAGGCGATAGCCGCCAGCTTGCCTTCAATCTTCTCGATATAAACGCCTTCACGGCCGTCCAGGATCCCCAGATGGGTGGTCTGCCCGGTACGCTGCGACAGCTCCGTCAGCCAGCCTTTCGCCTTCTGGCGAATATCGATTGAGCCCACCACAAAATGGCCGCGCTCCACCAGCTTCATGCCGAGGCGATATTTACCGTTTTCCGGGTTCTGATCGATATAGCCGTGAAGCTGCAGGGTTTTCAGCAGCGAGTGGAGGGTACTTTTGCTCAGCCCCATCAGTTTGCTGATGTCGGTGATCTTAAGCTCGGTGGCCTGCTCGTTAAACAGGTCGAGGATCTGCAACGCACGTTCAACAGACTGAATAATCGGCATAATGCTGGTATGTCCACGCAGGAATTAAGGCGAAAACGTACCTTTTTCAGGCGGAAAAATCAATGAAGCGGCGCCGGTTTACGCCCTCTCCCTGTGGAAGAGGGCCGGGGTGAGGGCACAAGACTACAGAGGATCACTCCCCAAGCGTCGCCACCATCACCGCCTTAATGGTATGCATCCGGTTTTCCGCCTGGTCAAACACAATGCTCGCCGCCGATTCAAACACCTCGTCTGTCACTTCCATTCCGCCATGCAGATCGAACTCTTTCGCCATCTGCTTACCCAGTGTGGTCTGGTCGTCATGGAATGCCGGCAGACAGTGCAGGAACTTCACGTCCGGGTTACCGGTCAGCGCCATCATCTGCGCGTTCACCTGATACCCGCGCAGCAGGGCAATCCGCTCGGCCCACTTCTCTTTGGCCTCGCCCATCGACACCCACACATCGGTATAGATGAAGTCCGCCCCTTTCACGCCGGCCGCGACCTCTTCCGTCAGGGTGATCTTCCCGCCATTCTTCTCCGCCAGCGCGCTGCACTCCGCCACCAGGCGCTCTTCCGGCCAGCAGGCTTTCGGTGCCACCAGACGCAGATCCAGCCCGGTTAACGCTGCCGCTTCCAGCATCGAGTTACCCATGTTGTTACGCGCATCGCCCGCATAAACCAGCGTCATCTCGTTAAACGCTTTGCCCGGCAGGTGCTCCTGCATGGTCAGCAGGTCCGCCAGCAGCTGCGTCGGATGGAACTCGTTGGTCAGCCCGTTCCACACCGGCACGCCTGCATACTGCGCCAGCGTTTCGACCACGTCCTGGCCGTGACCGCGATACTGAATGCCATCGTACATCCGCCCGAGTACCCGCGCGGTGTCCTTAATTGATTCTTTATGCCCAATCTGGCTGCCGCTCGGCCCTAAATACGTGACGCGCGCGCCCTGGTCAAATGCGGCAACTTCGAAAGAGCATCGTGTACGGGTTGAGTCTTTTTCGAAGATGAGCGCGATGTTTTTGCCAGTAAGCTTTTGTACTTCCTTACCCTTTTTTTTATCGGCTTTAAGCTGAGCGGCAAGGGTCAGCAGGGAATTGAGCTGTGCAGGGGTAAAATCGAGCAATTTCAGAAAGTGTTTCTTGTACAGAACAGACATTTTATCCTCACATGGCAAACGCCACTTATTGAATTAAAATTCACTTTATATGTCTAATTATTCATTTGCAACCCCGTTTCACAAATCTTTCCAACAAAGGTGGAGGCAAACCCGTCCGTGTGTGAAAATAGAAGTATCTGCCGCACTTTAAAGAGGAATGAGCCATGGCAAACCCGGAACACCTGGAAGAGCAACGCGAAGAGACGCGCCTGATTATCGAAGAACTGCTGGAAGACGGTAGCGATCCGGACGCGCTGTACACCATCGAGCACCATTTCTCTGCTGACGATTTCGACGCGCTGGAAAAACTGGCGGTAGAGGCTTTCAAACTGGGTTACGAAGTGACCGAGCCGGAAGAGCTGGAAGTGGAAGAGGGCGACACCGTCATCTGCTGCGATATTCTGAGCGAAGGCGCGCTGAAAGCAGAACTGATCGACGCTCAGGTCGAACAGCTGATGAACCTGGCCGAGAAGTTTGAAGTGGAATACGACGGCTGGGGAACCTACTTCGAAGATCCGAACGGTGAAGACGGCGAAGAAGGCGACGACGAAGATTTCATCGACGAAGACGACGACGGCGTGCGTCACTAAGCGTTTCAGGCGGTGGCGCGCGCCACCGCTTTTTCAAGGCAGAACCATGGATTACCCGCAGATACTCGCCCCTGTTCTTACCTTCCTCCAGTGCCCGACCCCGCAAGCATGGATTGATAAAGCCCGCGACCCGGCGAACCTGCCGCTGCTGCTCACCGACCACATGGTGTGCGAGCTCAAGGCCGCCCAGACCGCGCTGCTGCTGGTGCGCAAATACGTCGCCGATGAAAGCGGTGCCGACGTGCTGCTCGACTGGCTCAGACCCTACGAAGCGTTCACCTTCCGCGAAGGCCCGGAACCGGATTTTGTGGCCCTGCATAAGCAGATTAGCAAAAGCGTCATGCCCAAAACCGACGACCCGTGGGGCCAGGCGCTTATCGACAGCATGGTGCTGCTGATCAAAGAAGAGTTGCACCACTTCTGGCAGGTGCGCGAGGCGATGCTGGCGCGCGACATTCCGTACGTCAAAATCACCGCCAGCCGCTACGCCAAAGGGATGCTGAAAGCGGTGCGCACGCACGAACCGCTGACGCTTATCGACAAGCTCATCTGCGGTGCCTACATCGAAGCCCGCTCCTGCGAGCGTTTCGCCGCGCTGGCCCCGTTCCTCGACGACGATCTGCAGAAGTTTTATCTCTCGCTGCTGCGCTCGGAAGCGCGCCACTATCAGGACTACCTGACGCTTGCCCAACAGGTGAGCGACGACGATATCTCACCGCGCATACAGCTTTTTGGCGAAATTGAAGCCACACTTATCTCGACACCGGACAATGAGTTTCGCTTTCACAGCGGCGTGCCGGTGTAAACCGGCATAGCGAAAAGAAAAGGATGCGAGATGAATAAAACGTGGATCCGTATAGTCGTGGTGACTCTCCTGGCCGCCGTCGTGGCGTTCTGGGTCTACTTCGACAAACAACGCCAGCACACCCCCGAACAGCAGCTTGATACCACCCTCAACGCAATGCCCGCCTGGCAGGTGATTAAAGAGCAGGAGCCTGTGCTTCATCAGCGCATTCTTGACCAGATGGCGGCCCTGCAAAAAGCCGGCGAGCCGGAGCAGAAGATTATCGACACCATCCAGCCGCAGATCCTGCATCTGCAGATGTCGCGCCTGCAAAACGCGCCGGACGCTAACGTGGTGAACTATATGACGATCAACATGGAGCAGACCGCCGCCATCCAGAAGGTGAGCGACGACGCCTGTTTCCGCTTCCTCTACCCCGCGGTGAAAGGGGGCGTCAACCCGATGCGCATGCTGGATAAAGACCTGATGACGCGGCGCATGCAGGCCGACGCCGACATGATGCGCGCGGCCTATGGCAAAAACCGCCACACCGTGACCCCGGAAGAACGCGAAGCCGCGGTGACGGATGTCCGCCCGATTATGAAAACGCTGGCCGACAAGTACGGCGAGGACATCCAGCTGCTGCAGATGCCGGAGAAGGCGGTGGGCAAAGAGAAGCTCTCCTGCGACATGGTGCAGGAGATGTGGGCGAAGGTGCTGGCGCTGCCAGAGCAGAAGGCGGCAGGCGTGATTCGGCTGGCGGTTTCCGAGGTAGAATGACAGGGCGCTGGTTTTTTGGGCACTTAGCGTAGGTTTAGCGCGTCGCCGCTTGCATGGCGGCGCGCGACAGGTATAATCCACAACGTTTCCGCATCCCCTTCAGTGCCGAAGTGGCGAAATCGGTAGACGCAGTTGATTCAAAATCAACCGTAGAAATACGTGCCGGTTCGAGTCCGGCCTTCGGCACCATCGGAACATCAATAGACGTCAACGGACGTCTTTTTTTGTGTCTGAAATCCAGTATCCGCAAGGCTTTCCTCGCTTTTTCACTCTTCCTAAGTCAACCTGATTCAATCTACATCAACTTACTGATGCGGGTACAACTGCGGGTATATCCCGGTTCGATTATGTTTGTACCCACACAGAACCCTTGAAAGGATACTCATCATGGCTCTGAGTGATGTGAAGGTTCGTTCGGCTAAGCCGGAAGCAAAAGCCTATAAACTTACTGACGGCGACGGTATGGTTTTGCTGGTTCACCCTAACGGCTCCAAATACTGGCGGCTACGTTATCGTTTTGGCGGCAAGGAGAAGATGCTGGCGCTGGGGAAATACCCCGAAGTCTCGCTGGCGGATGCTAGGGCACGCCGGGATGAAGCCCGTAAGCTGTTAGCTAATGGCGTCGATCCCAGTGAGAATAAGAAAGCCGTTAAGGTAGAGCAGGAACAAGAGGCGATAACGTTTGAGGTGGTCGCCAGAGACTGGCACGCCAGCAATCAAAAGTGGTCGGCATCGCATAGCGCTCGTGTATTGAAAAGCCTCGAAGATAATCTCTTTATTGCTATCGGTAAGCGAAACATTGCAGAACTGAAAACGCGAGACTTACTTGTACCCATCAAAGCAGTCGAGTCATCTGGACGACTCGAAGTCGCCGCCCGTTTACAGCAGCGTACTACCGCGATTATGCGCTTTGCCGTTCAGAGTGGTTTAATCGACTACAATCCTGCGCAAGAGATTGCCGGTGCGGTTGCTACGGCGAAAAGACAGCATCGTGCGGCTTTGGAGCTTAATCGTATTCCTGAATTACTTCATCGCATTGATCACTACTCTGGCAGACCGTTAACCCGACTGGCTGTCGAACTTACCTTGTTAGTCTTTATCCGCTCGAGCGAGCTGCGATTTGCCCGTTGGTCAGAAGTAGATTTTGAAACGGCCATGTGGACAATCCCCGGTGAGCGTGAACCGTTGGACGGTGTTAAGCATTCTCAGCGTGGTTCAAAGATGCGGACACCTCATCTTGTTCCCTTATCGCGTCAGGCCTTAGCTATCCTGGAAAAGATCAAATGCATGAACGGGAACCGAGAGCTGATTTTCGTGGGCGATCACGATCCGCGTAAACCCATGAGTGAGAACACGGTGAACAAGGCTCTACGAGTGATGGGCTATGACACGAAAACGGAAGTCTGTGGGCATGGTTTCAGGACAATGGCCTGTAGCTCATTGATTGAATCGGGTCTATGGTCGAGGGATGCCGTAGAGCGGCAGATGAGCCATCAGGAGCGTAGCTCTGTTAGGGCTGCCTACATCCATAAAGCGGAACATCTGGGGGAGCGCAGGTTGATGCTGCAGTGGTGGGCGGATTATCTGGATATTAATCGAGAAAAATCAATTAGTCCGTTTGACTTTGCTAAGTTGAAGACTAAGTAAATTTAGCAAACGAGAACGATTTGGTATCCACCAAACGGAAAGCCATTTGTGGCACGTATAAATATGCGGCCTATCTGGAGGGAAGACGGGAGATGGTGCACGTGTATGGGATAATCTTGCGTCAATGTTGAATGATATTACATAGATCATTTAACAAAAAAGCATAAAAGTGCGCAAGTTATAAAAATATTTGCGCATGTTTCATTCATGCTCGATTATTTTTTATTGATTTAAAATCAATCGCTTGTGCCGTAAGAAGTTTGTTTTTTTGCATCTAATTTACGGACATGCATCTCTGTAGGCCCGCTACTGCATTATTTTTTAGTTTACATTCTGATCTTTTTGCTCAATCATAGCTTCACCAAATCACTTTTAACTCTGTACAGAAGCTACAGATTAGAGTGGTGAGGTGCGACAGACTGCAATCTGTCGCGTTGACTCAAACCCAAACGTCTAAATTAGGAGATCAAATCTGTGTCAGCTTATCAAATTTCTTACGATCTGCGAAAGCAGAAAGATTATGCCTCGCTCATTGAACGCATCAAGTCTTATGGGACCTGGTGTCATCCTCTGGAATCAACCTGGATTATTGTCTCCGAGCAAACGGCAACTCAAGTTCGCGATTATCTCAAAACCGTTATGGATAACGATGATGGTTTACTCGTCACTGGTTTGCGGGGAGACGGTGCATGGTATGGGCTTTCCGACAAGATATCTCAATGGCTTAAAAACAACTTATAATCGCCGCGCTTAAGAATAGATGCGCCAGGGATGGTGCAATAAATCAGGGTCCCGTATGCCAACATCTTTAAAAAAGTTAGGTCAAATTGCAGGCATCCGTTCAGGCCACACTCTAAGGGGAGCAATCACGCCTGACCCTGAAGGGGATGTGCGTCTGTTACAGATTAAAGACCTTGATCAGGACTGGCAGTTCAATCATAACGCACTACCTACTGTCTTATGGGAACAACGCATCGCTCCCCCATTTCTTGAACAGGGTGAGATTATTGTTGCGGCTAGGGGGAATCGTAATCTGGCAGTTGTCTATCGTGGCGAGGTTCCTGTGGTTGCTACCAGCCAGTTCCTGATTGTTAGCCTCAGAAGACAAGAGCGTGAGATTGTCCCCGAATACCTTTGCTGGCTGTTAAACCATCCGATGATTCAGCAATGGTTTCATCGGAGTGGCACCAACATTCAGTTAATAACGAAATCAGCGCTGCTGGATGTCGATATCCCGGTTCCGCCTCTTGAAACCCAATTACAGCTTATCGATCTCCAGCGTGTATGGCAGAAAGAAGATGAACTTATCAATAAGTTACAGAAAAATCGCCATCAGCTTGAACTTGGTATTTTACAAAAATTACTTAAGGATTAACTTGTTATGAGCAATATGATCGATCAGGACCGCATCAACCGCGTGCTATGGGGCGTATGTGACACTTTCCGTGGCACCATCAGCCCTGATACTTACAAAGATTTCATTCTTACTATGCTGTTTCTGAAGTACATCTCGGATGTCTGGCAGGATCACTATGATGGCTACAAAGCCCAGTATGGCGATGAACCAGAGCTCATTGAAGAGATGATGAAGAACGAACGCTTTGTTCTACCTAAAGATGCTAGCTTTTATGCTCTCTATAAGCGTCGAAGTGAGGCGGGTAACGGTGAACGTATCGATGTAGCTCTACACGCAATTGAAGAAGCTAACGGCACTAAGCTGAAAGATGGTAGCAAGAGCGTGTTCCAGGAAATTTCATTTAATACCAATAAGCTTGGTGATGAAAAACAAAAGAATCTGATTTTGAAGCAGCTACTCGAAGATTTTACTCATCCAGAGCTGAATCTTAAGCCCAGCCGCGTGGGGGGATTAGATGTAATTGGTAACGCTTATGAGTATTTGATTGGCAAGTTTGCTGCTAACAGCGGGCAGAAAGCTGGAGAGTACTATACGCCACCTGAAGTGTCAGATCTGCTCGCGGCGTTGCTTGACCCACAGCCAGGGGAATCTATCTGTGACCCAACCTGTGGTTCTGCTTCGCTTTTGATGAAATGTGGCAAGTGGGTGGCTCAACAGCACCATAGCAAGAACTATGAGCTTTATGGTCAGGAGGCAATTGGTTCCACCTGGTCGCTGGCTAAAATGAACATGTTTCTGCACGGCGAGGATAACCATAAAATTGAGTGGGGTGACACGATCCGTAACCCCAAGCTACTCGATAAAAATGCTAACCTGATGTTATTTGATGTGGTAACCGCTAATCCACCTTTCTCACTGGAGAAATGGGGGCTTGAAGATATTTCTGACGACCAGTTCAGCCGTTTTCGTCGTGGTCTGCCGCCTAAAACCAAGGGCGACTATGCGTTTATCCTGCATATGATCGAAACCATGAAGCCGAAAACCGGACGTATGGGTGTGGTGGTTCCCCATGGCGTGTTGTTCCGTGGTTCCAGCGAAGGAAAAATCCGGCAGAAGTTGATAGACGAAAATCTTCTCGATGCGGTGATTGGTTTGCCAGAAAAGTTGTTTTTCGGTACAGGTATACCTGCGGCAATCCTAATTTTTAAAAAAAATAAAGTAGACAATAATGTTCTCTTCATTGATGCCAGCAATGCCTTCCAACCCGGTAAAAATCAAAACCAACTTAGAGAAAAAGATATCAATGATATTGTAAAAGCATACCGCGATAGAGATGATATCGAAAAATATGCTCATCTTTCCAGTCTGCAGGAAATTAGAGACAACGACTACAATCTGAACATTCCACGTTACATCGATACTTTTGAAGAAGATGAAGAAGTGAATTTGAGCGAAGTACGTGCAGAGAGAGAGCAATTAAAATTAAAGCTAGCTCAATTAGAATTTGAAATGGATAAATATTTAGAGGAGTTAGGTTATGGTGCCTGAAGGATGGAAACTTAGTACTTTTGGTAAACATGTCGATATCCTAACTGGTTTCGCTTTTAAAAGTAGTAATTACTCATCCAATCCTAATGATATAAGGTTGCTTCGAGGAGATAATATTGAGCCAGGGCGACTCAGATGGAAAAATGCAAAGTATTGGGATCTTTCAGAATTCCAAGCCTTAGATAAATTTCATCTAAAGGAAGGCGATTTTGTTATTGCGATGGATCGCACATGGATTTCCTCTGGCTTAAAAGTAGCTGAAGTTAAAGCTTCAGACTTGCCCTGCTTGTTGGTCCAGCGTGTGGCTAGAATAAGAGCTTTTCCTGATTTTGATCAATCTCTTTTGAAGCAGTATTTCTCTGACAATCGATTCGAAAAACATGTTAAATCAGTTCAGACTGCTACTGCAGTCCCTCATATAAGCCCTAATGACATTAGAGATTTCTCATTTCTTTTACCCCCATTAAAAGAGCAAAATAAAATCTCAAAAATTCTTTTTACTTGGGACAAGGCTATTGAAATCACAGAAAGTTTGATTTTAAACAGTCTGCGAAAGAAAAAATCGCTAATGCAAAAATTGCTAACCGGTCAGAATCGCCTGCAAGGATTTAGTGGTGAATGGAAACAGTATCATTTATCTGAAATCTCTGAAATCATTATCAGTCCTGTAGATAAAAAGTCTAAAGCAGGTGAGATTCCCGTAGAGATTTGCAACTATACTGATGTTTATTACAATGATGAAATAACAAAGTCCATTAATTTCATGAAAGCAACGGCAACTAGTAAAGAAATTGAAAGGTATACTCTTGAGATTGATGATGTAATAATTACCAAAGACTCAGAGGCACCGGGAGATATTGCTGTTTCCTCTTTAGTGTCCGAGGAACTAAATGGTATTGTTTGCGGGTATCATCTAGCAATTGTGAGACCAAATAAATCTGCTGTTTCTGGTGCCTTTCTTAACTATCTTTTTGCTATGCCGAAGATACAATACTATTTTTTCACTTTAGCCACTGGAGCAACAAGATTCGGACTATCTATAGGGGCAATTAGCAAGGCTCAGTTTTCTTTACCAACGATAGCTGAACAGAAAAGAATAGCCGACCTGTTATCTATATCCGATAAGGAAATAAAAGCGTTACGACAGAAACTCAGTCTTCTTAAAAAAGAAAAAAAAGCCCTGATGCAGCAACTGCTCACCGGTAGACGCCGGGTTAAGGTGGACGCCGCATGACTGATAAACATTTACCTCAGCCTCCAGCAGGTGAATTCCTGCTGTTCCAAAGCGAAGATGGCCGCGCACGCGTTGAGTGTCGCTTTCAGTCAGATACGCTTTGGCTCACTCAGGCATCCATGGCTGAGCTATATGATAAGGACGTTCGTACCATCAACGAGCACCTGATCAACATCTTTTCAGAAGGCGAACTTGGTCAAAATTCAACTATCCGGAAATTCCGGATAGTTCGCCAGGAAGGAAAGCGTCAGGTTTCTAGAGAGATAGAGCACTACAGTCTCGAAGCCATACTGGCCGTAGGCTATCGTGTTCGCTCAGTTCGGGGGACTCAGTTCCGTCAGTGGGCCACGCAAACCCTACAGGAATATCTGATTAAAGGGTTTGTGATGGATGACGAGCGGTTGAAGAATCCGCCTGTCGGCTCTTCTGTGGTGCCCGACTACTTTGACGAGATGTTGGAACGTATCCGAGATATTCGTGCCAGCGAGCGGCGCGTCTATCTGCGTGTGCGGGAGATTTTCGCGCTGGCTGCTGATTATCAGCCGACTCTGAAAGAGACTACCCTCTTCTTTCAAACCATCCAGAACAAACTGCACTTTGCCTGCACTGGGCGTACAGCCGCTGAGCTAATCCACCAGCGGGCAGATGCCAGCCAGCCTCATATGGGGCTCACCAGCTATAAAGGCAATGACGTGCGAAAAGGCGATGTCACGGTTGCTAAGAATTACCTGACCCAAAAAGAGGTCAGTGAGCTGAACCGTGTAGTGAATATGTGGCTGGACTATGCCGAAGATCAGGCGCTGCGCCGTCAGCAGGTTTTTTTGCAGGACTGGCAGGAGAAGCTGGATCAATTCCTGCAGTTCAACGACCGCAATGTGTTACAGGGTGCTGGGGCTATCAGTAAGAAAATGGCAGATGAAAAAGCTCAGGGTGAATATGCAAGATTTGCAGAGCAGCGGCGTTTGTTAAAAGAGGCTGAGGGTGAAAAGGATATTACCGAGCTACTGCACTGGAAAGCCGATAAAGATAAGGGAACATCATGAGCATGCAGATCGCGCCAAAATTCCAGGAAGAGTACAGCGCCAAGCTCCCGGCACTGGCTCTCTTGAGCAATTTAGGCTGGACATATATTTCGCCTCAGCAAGCCATGTCTGCGCGAGCAGGCAAGGCAGATCAGGTGGTTTTAAACCAGATTTTGCGTGAACAGTTAGCCAAGAGAACGTTTATCTTTGCCGGTAAAGAGCATGTCATTTCCGATAAAGCGATTGATAGCCTAATCGCCGAGGTTAATAGCCCGGCATTAAACCAGGGATTAATTACCGCCAATGAACACTTGTACAACCATCTGTTGTACGGTATTTCAGTGACGGAATTTATCGATGGCAAACGGGTGAACCCAACAATCTCGTTGATCGACTGGAACAACCCTCGTAACAACAGCTTTGTTTTCACCGAAGAGTTCAGCGTGACACGCGCTAACGGCATTGAGGCACGCAGGCCCGACATTGTCTGCTTTGTGAATGGTATTCCGCTGGTCGTTATCGAGGCTAAGCGCCCGGACGGCAATGCTAAAAAAGGACCGACTATTGACGAGGGGATCTCACAAAGCCTGCGAAACCAGCGTCATGATGAAATTCCGCGACTGTTTGCCTATAGCCAGGTCTTACTGTCGATAAATGGTCATGATGGGCGATACGGGACTTGCGGAACACCGACTAAGTTTTGGGCGACATGGCGGGAAGAAGATATCTCCGATCTAGAGATGCTTGCCATCAAAAACCGTAAGCTTACCGCGCAGCAGATAGATTCAATCTTCAGTCACCGCCCGGTTTCATGCCTGGAATGGTATCAGAACCTGATCGCAGGGGGCGAGCTAGCTTTAACGGGCCAGGATCAGTTGCTTATAAGCCTGCTGTTACCCGAGCGCATGCTGGATATGGCTCGGTTCTTCACATTGTTTGATAAGAGAGCCGGTAAGGTCATTGCCCGATATCAGCAGGTATTCAGTATCAAACGACTGCTACAGCGTATCGAAACGAAGAATCCTGATGGTAGCCGCAACGGTGGGGTTATCTGGCATACCACGGGTTCTGGTAAGTCGCTGACGATGGTTTTCCTCAGCAAGGCTCTGATCCTGAGTGAAACTCTCAAGCAGTGCCGCATCATCGTGGTAACCGATCGCGTCGATTTGGAAAACCAGCTTAGTCGCACCTTTATCTCAACCGGGGAACTGGCAGGTAAAAGGGATAAAGCCGATGCCATTGCCACCTCTGGCAGACGTTTAGCCGAACAGATAGGCAAGGGGACTGAGCGCATTCTCTTCTCGTTGATTCAGAAATTTAACACGGCCACCCGCTTGCCCGAGTGCGTGAATACCAGCTCTGATATCATAGTGTTGATTGATGAAGGCCACCGTAGCCATGGCGGTGAGAGTCATCAACGCATGAAGCTGGCTCTACCCAACGCAGCTTTTGTTGCTTTCACCGGTACGCCATTGCTGAAAGATGATAAGACCACTAATAAATTTGGTCCGATCGTTCATGCTTACACCATGCAGCGTGCGGTAGAGGACAAGACTGTCACTCCGCTTCTCTACGAAGAGCGGCCACCCGAGCTGAATGTTAATGAACGAGCTATAGATAGCTGGTTTGACCGTATCACCGAGGGGTTAACGGATAAACAAAAAGCCGACTTGAAGCGTAAGTTTGCTAATAAAGGGCAGGTTTATAATGCCGACGATCGCATCCACCTTATTGCACTGGATATCGCCAACCATTTTGTCAAAAACATCGATGATGGCTTGAAGGGGCAGCTCGCCTGTGACAGTAAAGCAGCAGCGATAAAATACAAAAAGTATCTTGATGAAGCCGGACTGTTTGAGTCTGCAGTGGTCATTAGTTCTCCTGACACGCGTGAAGGGAATACCGAGGTGGATGAATCTGGTATCCCTGATATAACCAAATGGTGGCAAGATAATGTCGGCTCTCAGGATGAGCAGGTTTACACGCGCAATGTCATTGAGCGTTTTGATAAAGATGATTCGCTGAAGCTTCTTATTGTGGTTGATAAGTTACTTACCGGATTTGATGAGCCCAAAAATGCCGTGCTTTACATCGATAAGCCTCTCAAAGGGCATAACCTGATTCAGGCAATAGCCCGTGTTAACCGCCTCCACCCTAAGAAAAAATTTGGTTTGCTAATCGATTATCGGGGCATCCTCAAAGAGCTGGATACCACCATTGAAGATTACCAGAAGCTGGCATCCCGTACGCAGGGCGGGTTTGACATCGATGATCTGGTGGGGCTGTACGGTCAGATGAGTACGGAGTACAAGCGCCTTCCCCAGCTGTATAAAAATCTGTGGGCGATTTTTGCTGGTGTAAAAAACAAAAACGATATTGAGCAGCTCCGTCAGGTGCTGGTGCCGCGCACGGAAGAAAAGTACGGCGAAATGGTTGATGTTCATCTTAAAGTTCGTGAAGATTTTTATGAGGCACTCACTCAATTTGCCAGCTGCCTGAAAGTGGCGTTGCAGTCAGCTACCTTCTTTGAGGATAAGGGTTTCAGCGAAGATGATCGCCAGCACTACAAAGAGACGCTAAGGCAATTTACCAGCCTGCGTCAGTTGGTGAAGCAGGATGCCGGTGAGACGGTAGATTATGATCAGTACACTGAACAGGTTAAAAAGCTGCTGGATAAACACGTTGTTGGCGTAGAAGTTCGCGAGCCTGATGGAGTGTATGAAGTCAGCAAAATGGGACAGCGGCCCGAAGAGTGGAGCGAGGATAAAACTCGCAACGAAACGGATATTATCAAAACCCGCGTAACCCGCATGATTGAGCAGGATTTACGTGATGATCCTTATGCCCAGGAAGCCTTCTCGAAGTTACTGCGTCTGGCTATTGAAGAGGCGGAAAAACTGTTTGATCACCCTCTCAAGCAGTACATGCTATTTCGTGAATTTGAGGAGCAAGTACAAGATCGGCGGCTGAACGAAATACCCGACGTATTTGCTGGTAATCACCATGCACAGGCTTACTTCGGTGTGTACAAAAAAGTACTGCCGGAGGTTTTTGCCGTTACCGATTCTCAAGTTATCGATAAGTGGGTGAAGCTTGCTTTTGAAGTAGACCAGGCTGTTGATATCTCAGTGGCTGAGAACTCGATCAATCCGCAAAATATCGAGGCTGATATCCGCAAGAAGCTTCTGCCGATGATGTTTAAAGAGTGTAAGGCAATAGGTGGCGGAATGGATCAGGCGAAAAAGATTGTGGAAATGATCGTCCAGATTACCCGTGTAGGACTGAGCGGAGTCTAAATTGTGGGCGAAAGAGCAATGAGCTTCATTTACGGTGATGAACGTATTACCTTCGAGTGTAAACCCCGACCGTTGGTGAATGGACGCATCCTGATAAAAGTTCATCCCGACTGCCGGGTTGTAGTATCCGCGCCGCAGGATACCGATGACCAACAGGTTCTGAATGCCGTTGAAAAGCGTGGGCGCTGGATCTATCAGCAGCTACGGGACTTCCGTAAGCAGCTGGAATATATAACTCCACGACAGTATATCAGCGGTGAGAGCCACTATTACCTGGGCAAACAGTACATGCTTAAGGTGATAGTGGCTCCCTCTGACGCTCAGGGCGTAAAAATGTTACGTGGCAAGCTGGAAGTCACCTTACGCCATAAGAGCGGTGAAAAGGTTCTGCAACTGCTGACTGACTGGTATAAGGCTCGAGCCCGCGAAGTCTTCGCCAAAAGGCTGAGTGCTATGCTGGAGCAAGCTTTATGGGTCAGTGACTCACCACCATTGCGCATTCTTACCATGCAGACTCAGTGGGGAAGTTGTTCCCCCAATGGAAGGGTGACCCTGAATCCCAATCTGGTAAAGGCCCCGCGTGAGTGTATCGATTACGTTATCTTGCATGAACTCTGCCATCTGGCCGAGCATAACCATAGCGAACGCTTCTACCGGCTCATGGGGCAGGTAATGCCTGACTGGGAGAAGACCAAGAAGCGTTTGGACGGGATGGCTGGGATGATAATGACAAGCTAAACATAATGGCGTGCGATGCTTCTGTCCTGCTGCATCCATCGCTTGAGGGAGGAGAAAATGGAAAAAATCATATGTGCTCTGTGTAATACCGCAGTTGAGGTGACGGTGCTGTCCAGCCATTTGCTAACCAATCATGGCTGGAAGATGGTACCTCATCTTGCTAAGCCGGTAGCTGAGGCATCGCTTATTGCCCGTCAAACCTGCAAATGTCCAGTATGTAACGTCTCTCTCAAAGACGCGAAAAGATTAGAAAAGCATATAAATAAAGCCCATTCAGAAAGACTAAGCTCTTCTTCCATCAGTAGTAATCCTTCAAAGAAAAACAGTGTAACGACGATTTCCTATCAATGGGCGATAACTCAACCGCTCGATAAAAAATACTCCGCTGTAGTAGAGAAATTCGTTGCTGAAAAAACGTTATCTGAAATTGAAAAAGAAATAATGTCCATCGTGAATAGCTATGATGCGGCGGATACTTCCAGACAGAGTTTGATGTCAGGGCGGCTGATTCTGCTTGCCCATGCCAAGAAAAGACTTGCTGCAAAAAGCAAATCTAGCAAAAACAAGAAAGTAACGGCAAAGGGTAAAAAAAACAAAAGTGCCAAGTCACGAGACATTATGGACCAATACATTGGCGGGCGTAGAATTGTTGTATCCGGCGGTTTACCTTCCTTAGGGAAAAGATAATGTACCGCTACGCAAGATGTGCCTTAGTTGCGACTTGATCTGACACTGGACCTTGAAAGGTTTAAAGTTACCGTTTTATATAGGTGTCGAATCCTTATACAAAACACGAGGTAATCTGAAACAGATTTAATCTGACAGACACCTGAATAAATAACCGGTAACTGTCAGCTCAGGCTTGAGCTAGTAGACTTTTAGCTAATATAACAACTTATAATGTAACCTGAGCTCACCTCTTAAAAACTTCGCGCCGATGCCAATCTACAAATCCCTCCTGTGGATAGTGTGCTTTCACCTGCGGCAATGAAATCACCTTTCCCTGAAAATCCCAGAATAGTCTGCCGACGATACCGCTCCCGTTAACAGCTTCAGAGTCCTGAACCCGCATATTTTCATCTAACCCAATTGTTACCAACGGTGCAAAACGCATCCCTCCCTGAGTTACAGGGAAGGGTGGGTATCTCTGGATGAAAGTGTCGTCTGGCATCAATAACGACGTTTTATTTTTTTAGCTGAACGGTCAGTGCCATCACTGAACAGGGCGAGAAGCAGTGAAGAGATGATGCCGCTGCCATATTGTAATGCCCCCATTAGCGCCGACGCGGAGCCAGCAACATTAGGCACTGCGTGCAGAGCGCAAGCCGTGGATGTCGCCGCGATGATGCCATTCATAGAGAAGAACACAGCGCCGACAATCATAGTAATTCCACCCTCACCCAGGCCGGTGGTGACCGCCAGCACTATCGCTGCAATAGCGGCGACGAATACGGCACTCCTGAGCAATGCTTCCAGTGGATAGCGGTGAACCAGACGTCTGTTGACCATACTCACAGCCATTAATCCCACAATGTTTACTGCAAACAGCCAACCGTAGTGCTGCGGATCAACGCCGAAGTACGTGATGTACACAAACGGGGAGCCGATGATGAATAGACCTAAACCGATAAACAGTGGCAGTCGACGCCCATAACTATCGCTAATCGGTCCCCAAATCAGTTGTGCAATGCAAAAGCTGATAAGGAAGCCTGTGATTGTCAACTCTGCGTCACCCTGCAAATCTTTGGCCATCATGGGCATAGCCGGAAGATAGATGTCGGTTGATAAAGAGGTAACAGCCATCAGGGCGCTCAGAATTAGCAGAAACGAGAGACCGGTTTTTTTAGCTGTAGCCGACTGTGTACGCGCCTGTTGATTAAGCATGGTGATCCGTTGGACATGAAGAGATAGGGGTATGTTAACGGGTTTGTGCTTGTTGATAATCACAGGCAGGAGGACTGGGACTATGAGTGATATTCATTAATCGAAAAGATTATTGCAGGTTTTGTGGGGCCAGCGATAAGCAGTATTCTCATAGTGTTACCTCTTACTGCACTTTTGCTAAAGTCGCCAGAACAACATGTCAGGCAATAGCGTTCAAACGACCGCTACCTTCGAAAGCAATAAATGATTTGGCGAACATAGTATTGTGCCTTACCGCCAGACGACACGCAGGCGTCAGCCGTCCCTGTACGGGCAGCGTGTGAATGGCGGGTCAGTTAAGATGTGTTAGAAGAGGAAATAAGCCTGTGCTGGCTGTTGTTACAGTCCCGTGGTTGTCACACTATAGGGTTGGGACGTAAATAAATCGCCACCAGTAAAAAGGGTGTATGGAATATCAGCCCTGACTATAGCCGAATGAGCGTTCGGTACTGCTGTAGCGTTTAGTACGATGCTTTGCCATGTAGCTCAGACGGAATGTCAGAGCATCCAGTTTATCTCTGAAATCCGGCTTATTGAGCTCCAGGAATGCCAGAGGGTTATCCGGGAAATGGACTAACGTCAGATATTCAGGCCAGTCTCGCTTCTTCATTGCGCTCAGCCAGGCGTTCTGAATCAGGGAGGCCAGACCTTTCCCCTGTTCATCGTAGGTTCCGAGAGCATTGAATGTGTCGGTGTTGACGAGGAGAGCCAGGTGGTAATGCTTCTTGCCATCAAGTTCAGGCTGCTCCAACACCCAGACATAGCGAACTGAAGTGCGATGGCAGCGTTTACCTTCTCTGGCTTTTTGGTATCGGTAAGCGACTATTTGAGCTTTCAGTGAGTCGATAAAACGGGACATTAGCCCCTGGCTTAAATCAGCATCGCTGATAATGCTGTCGCCCACATCCCCGTCTTCCGGTAAGTGCAGATCCACCCTGATAACTGTGGTTTGCGGATGGTCCTGCAGTGCGTGACAGAGCACTTCAGCAACTCTTTGTAGATAAAGCACGTTGAAAGGTGCCTGGCTTGGGTCGAGCTTCATAGGCTTAGTATCATCAAATAAAAACATAGTGGTTTCCTCCGCCTGTCGCGGAACAGCAGGCACGATGCTGCCCCGTGAGACAGGCTGACATAGTGGTTTAAATGGGGGATTCAGGGAGGTAATGCTGATGGTCATGCAGAACACAGGTGCTCTTGGCTGAT
Source organism: Enterobacter sp. SORGH_AS_0287 (assembly GCF_031453695.1). Taxonomy (NCBI): domain Bacteria; kingdom Pseudomonadati; phylum Pseudomonadota; class Gammaproteobacteria; order Enterobacterales; family Enterobacteriaceae; genus Enterobacter; species Enterobacter sp. SORGH_AS_0287. The sequence continues at coordinate 2,985,801 of NZ_JAVIZW010000001.1, read as the reverse complement.
TGACCAGTGACTGTTATGACTACAGAACATTACTCATACCTGATGTGTTATTAAGTGGTTGTATTATAAGTGTATATTACCTATCCGACGCAGGCTAACGCCGGGAAGCCTTGCTGTGTATGGCTTGGGTGGCTGTTTTTTGGACTAATATCACTCCGAAGTTAGCTGTCTCATAAAATAATGAATTTCGATGGAGTCAGGTGGGCTACAATGTATCTGAGGGGATTAGCCCAGTGGTTCGGAAGTTGTCCTCCAAGCAAAGCAGACATACTCATCCATCAGACTGGCCAGCGCAAGGTTTTCTGCCTGTCGGTCATTGACCCAGATATCTATCTCTTTGTCTTTTTTGAACCTGAGATTGTCGGTCCAGTCATCAAGGCAATTACCCAGCATTAAATCGTACCAGCACAGCCAGACCAGCGTCAGACGCAGCTCGCTACCGCTGAATTGCCGGAACAAACTGATGAGCTTATTTGCCAGAGGACGCTGTTTTAAACGCACGCACTCAGACAGCAAAATCCCCTCCAGCATGGGATGGTGAGCCAGCAGATGCTCCTGGGTAAATAAACTGACGCTCAGGTCATCATTAACAGTCAGTGGGGTTGCTGCTCTGCCATAAATAATCCGATGCAGGCATTGGGGGACAATAGCAATAACCTCTTCCTCTCCCGGAAACTTAAGGCTGCCAACCGTTAGGGTATGATGGTGGTAGATATTCTGGTGGCACATACCCGATCTGACCGTCAGCTTCGTAAAATCGGTCAACCAGACCTGATAATATTTATATAGTTCTTCGTAACGAGGTTTGTAATCTTTCATGGTTCATATTCCTTCTGGCTTAAATTACAGAAAGCAGAAAACCTCCGGAGAAACCGGAAAGTCATTATTCTGCTGAGGGTTTAATCTGGCGGGAGGTTATTTACGGGACTGGTCGATTCGTTCCTGTAGCCAGTTTTCGACTTCGCTTTTTAACCATCGGGAGCTTCGCCCCAGCTTGATTGGTTTGGGAAAGATTCCGTCCTTAATGAGCTTATAAATCCACTTGTCTGTCATCTGGAGCAGACTGGTGATAAAAGCCATGTCAACGAACTGGTCTTCGGTAAGTGAGGGACGCGTAGTCATGATTTGTATCTCCGGTTATGAAAGGTAAGCCGGATTCGTGATGTTTGATAACGACCACTGCTCCGACATACCAACCGAGGGAAACGTAAAAAAAGAGAGGACCATTTACCTACCATTATCACTCCAAAACCATGCTTGCCGATGCGCGCTACCTTCTTTTGTCTTTGGCGGAGCCACTGCAAACCAGGCGTCGTGGCAAAAAGCTACTCCTCATTGATAGTCTGTTTTTTCTAAAAGGTAATGTACGTATAGAAAGCACTCACATGCAATGATTGTGTCTTAAACGCAATAAAGCTACCCTTAACCCCGTAAAACCAGACATTCACCTCTGAATTACCCTACGTATTTTCTATGCATTTGAATTGAATTTTCTATGAATTCCGTTTGATTTTTTTACAAGAAATCTTATTCTAAACCCACATTTTGGTGGTAAAGGCAGTGCATTACATCACCAATTGAAAATAACAATCATTTGCAAAGGTGATGATCGTGAACAAAAAAACTGAAGTTAATGATAAAAGTGAGAACGAAAATCGATATCAAAGAAAATTCAAGGTGGTAAAAGGGTTGGAAAAAGAAATGACATGGTTAAAAAAAGACCATAGAGCATGTCACTTTTTTTTGTTCCATTTAACTACAGAATTTTCAGGATGGGCGGAACGCAGTAGAGTTAAACAGAATAACAATGATACTGCTCTAAGCGAGCCTCAAAGTGGATGGGGAACACTTGCGTTAACGCTTGATAGCCCTTTATATCAGACTGACGCTAGTTTTTTCTCTCCACCTCAAGATTTACCTAGCGAATTAGAACGGCAGATTAATGAAGGGCTGGATATTGAAGTAGCTAGCGAAAAAATAAAAACCTCGGATGATGTTACAGAGATTAACATTGGTTTGGTTGATAATAAAATTGTTGGCGATAGTAAAAGCAATAACAAATTTCCACCGGCAGATTTAATGTTTGCAGACGGCGTCACTAACTCAAATGTTAAAAATTCCATCAATATACGCAACAGCTTTTTTAGCGTTATTGACCAGTTACTTCTTAGATATCATTCTGATCGAGAGATATTGAAGATAATATCGGATATCACTTCTTTGTGGGGAATACAATTCAAAAGATTCCCGTCACCTTTTTCCTGGCTTAACAGTAAAAATAAAGAACATTGCCAGTGGCTTTGGGATGAAATGCATAAGCGCTGTGTTGGCATTCCATTTCAACCTCGGGATCATAGTCAACAATGGCATTTTATTATCGCGACGTTCGATAACTGGAAAGGGTGGTCAATAGAACAGCTAGATTATTTAACGGAGAAAAATCCAAAGCGCAATCCAGATAAATTATTTTCTGATCGCCTGGGAACGAGCAAAAAAGAAATTGTACACAAAACGGTTCTCCTTGATGAGCTAAAAAAGGCATGGGATCAAAGGGAAAGAAGAGCCCGAAGAGCAAAGGATCCTATTGCCGCCAGACTAACTAGAGCGGCTCAAAAAAAACTAGAGTTTATTGCCAGCATAGAGAAAACCACATCAAAGGACATTCTTAACGAACTGATTGACAAAGCTTTTCATGAAGCTAAGCGTAAAGCCCTGTAATTATAACTTGATGCATCAGTAACAAGGCATCACCCCAAATAATTTCAGATAGATATTATCGCTGTGAATCCCCCCCGCGTTCTTCAACGGATCGCGGGGATTGTTGTTTTCACATCGAGATATTTGTATGAAAAAATCTGAAGCTCTTCAGGCCATCGAAAGGCCGCTGGCATCACTACCCTATGCTATCGTCAAACCTATTCTTGAACATATTCAAACTATCACTCACTACGAACCCGTGATCGGGATCATGGGCAAAACCGGTGCGGGTAAGAGCAGTCTATGCAATGCCCTGTTCCAGGGGGAAGTTACGTCGGTCAGCGATGTGGGGGCCTGTACCCGCGATGTGCTACGCTTCCGGCTCCATAATAGCAACCACAGTCTGATGATTGTTGATTTACCGGGCGTGGGGGAAAGTGAGCAACGCGATGAAGAATACTCCGCACTGTATCGTCGTATCCTGCCTGAACTGGATTTAGTGCTGTGGGTTATTAAAACGGATGATCGCGCTCTGTCGGTAGATGAGCATTTTTATCGAAAAGTTATGGTGGGCTGCCAGCGCCGGTTTCTGTTTGTCTTGAATCAGGCTGATAAGGCTGAACCCTGTCATCAGTGGAATACCACCAGCAATACACCATCTCCGGACCAACAGTTGACTATTGAGGCTAAGCGGAGCGCAGTACAGCAACTGTTCCTGTCGCATCATCCGGTCTGTGTCGTGTCGGCTCGAACCGGTTGGGGGATGGAAGCGATGGTGCAGTGCATGATGCGCAGCCTGCCTGACAGGGCCACCAGCCCACTGACGACACAACTGCACAAGAAGCTCTGTACTGAACCGGTAAAAAAGCAGGCCAGAGATAGTTTTGGTTGCGCGGTGGGCAGCGTGTTTGATTCCGTTGCATCATCGCATTTACTTCCGCCCCCTGTCCGAAACGTTATAAACAATGTACGTGATGTCGTCGTGTCGGTTGCCCGCGCAGTCTGGAACTGGATTTTCTTCTGACGTTTCGCTGTTATGCCAATAGCGTGCGGACATACCCTGTCCGTTAGCGGCTGTTTTTCATCGTACTGACGACCAGCATGTTCTGGAAAGCCGCACCATTCCTGACTTCGACCGATTTAAAAAATCGTACTGGCGTGTCCATACCCTGCCTTACGTCCTTGTTACACTAAACCGCATCTTTTCAGTCTATTAGCTCAGCGGAGAACAAAGCCTTATGACTCAGACAGCACGCCGCCATGATCGGCTTGCCGTCAGGTTGTCGATGATTATCGGTCGCCTGGTGGCAGGCGAGACGCTGGATATGCACAAGCTAGCCGCAGAGTTTGGTGTGTCGGTCCGTACCTTGCGCCGGGATTTCCGTGAACGGTTGATGTATCTGGACCTGGAGTACCGACAGGGCCGGTGTCGTCTGCTTTCCGGCAACCGCCAACGGGAGCTGGCAGTAATGACCTTTGCCCGACAGTCGGGAGTTGAGATCCTGTTTCCGGGACTGGACAGTCATCTGGTCACCTCCCTGCTTGGCGGACCTGGTGAGTCCCCCTGTCTTATCTGGCAGAAACATTCCTCGTTGCCAGTCACCGACAGCGGAGTTTTTACCCGGCTGGTAAGTGGCATCTCGGAATACAGGAAAGTGACCCTGCGCGGTAACGGATGCTGTCATGCGGATATAGCCCCCTACCGTCTGGTGCTGCATGACGGCAGTTGGTATCTGACAGGAACGCATCAGGCCCGCATTATCGCGCTGCCGCTGATAGATATCCGTGCGGTCACGCTCCATCCCGACAATTTTGCCCCCGACACCTCCGTGCGCGACATTCTGTCCCGCCCGGATTTCCTTCAAGCTTTACCTTACTTTCAATGTATCAATGACATTATATCTGCCTTCAGTACTAAAACGCTTTAGCCAAATAAAAGGATAATGAAGTGAAAAAAATAAAATTAGTGCTATTAATACCTGGTATCTACATTGGGTTAATCACGTCAGGTTTTGCGGAAGCATCCAGTATTTATAAAGGGATATTACCTGCTGTAGTGAATAATAAGAGTGGCAACAAATTTTGGTGTGATGCTTACCATCAAGTGCGGAAATTGTGTAAAGCTACTGAAATTGATGCGTCAGGCGGATTTATCCTGGTACGTTCAGCTCCGTTAAAAGCTTGCAAAGCTGGCATTTGGGGATGGATCAACCCTGGTGACAACAATAGTGCTACTGATTACATTGCAACGGGTTATACCATAACGCCTGATGCTACATCTAAGGTAACAACCAGAGATATGTGCAGCCCAGACATGAAAGTGACCTTTCGCCCTAATGTTAAAAGACCCCAGTTTGAGGATATGGTAGGGCTATATAACGGAAAGGAAGTGTTTCGTTATAAATGGCCTGATTCAAAATAAATTGTCTTCCAGACAAGGAATAAATATGAAAAAGTCATCATTAATAATTGCATTATTATTTCCATTGACAGCCTCTGCTATCCCAAATATGTGGACCAGCGGCTTTGGTCAAGGCATAACAGAATACTTGATTACCAGCTCTGCAAGTGTCGTTTTTAACCTTAACTGCACGATAAACCCTGATGAACAGAACACTTTACAACATAATGTACTCATCGATTTACCTGACGGTACTCGTGTTGATTCACATGATGACAAAACAGCAGTAACGGTCGTAATGAATGACCGACAGTTTCATTTACCCTCCTCGCTGGGTTGGCGAAATGGGGATAATGCGTGGATTCAGTTTATTGATGCTATCGGTGACGCCGCAACGTTCGATGTTTACGTCAACAATAACAAAGTTGGCTCCTTTAGTCCGGGTCTGAAGAATACGCAAAAAGAACTATCTGACCTCAGTGAGTGTCGGACCACACACTACGGCGATTAATTATTCACATTTCAGGTCCCTCCAGCCCGCTACGCACCAACACCAGATAGCAACAGGCCATGCTCCTTCGGGAACATGGCCTTTTTTGTTTTTATTTCATTATCAGATAAGGAGTTAACCATGCGATTAGCCAGCCGTTTTGGCCGTCTCAACCAGATACGCCGTGACCGGCCACTGACACACGAAGAGCTGATGAGTCATGTCCCCAGTGTGTTCGGGAGTGACAAGCATGAATCTCGTTCAGACCGTTATACCTACATCCCGACCATCACCATCCTTGAAAGTCTGCAGCGGGAAGGCTTTGAGCCGTTCTTTGCCTGTCAGACAAAGGTTCGGGACCAGAGCAAGCGGGAGCACACCAAACACATGCTGCGCCTGCGCCGTACCGGTCAACTGACCGGGCATCAGGTGCCGGAAATCATTCTGCTTAATAGCCATGACGGCTCATCAAGCTACCAGATGTTGCCGGGATTGTTTCGTGGTGTTTGTACCAACGGACTGGTCTGCGGTCAGTCATTTGGCGAAGTGCGGGTGCCGCATAAGGGTAATGTTGTCGAGAAGGTGATTGAGGGAGCTTACGAAGTGCTCGGGGTCTTTGATCGGGTGGATGAGAAACGCGATGCAATGCAGTCGCTGGCGCTACCAGCCCCGGCCCGTCACGCGCTGGCAAATGCCGCACTGAAGTATCGATTTGGTGAGGACCACCAGCCGGTCACGGTATCGCAGTTGCTGACTCCACGCCGCCGGGAGGACTACAGCGATGACCTGTGGACCGTCTATCAGCGCGTGCAGGAGAACCTGATGAAAGGTGGTCTGTCAGGGCGAACCGCACAGGGGAAAAACAGCCGCACCCGTGCCGTTATCGGTATTGATGGCGATGTGAAGCTCAATCGCGCCCTGTGGGTAATGGCAGAAAACATGCTTGCGTTTTTCGGTCGTTAAAAAAACAGTTCCGGCATAAGGAAATAGTTTAATGGTTACACAACACCTTCGGTTATCTGAGCAGACAGCAATTACTGCCTCGGTGGTCCCTGACGAGTTACGCATCGGCTTCTGGCCACAGCACTTTGGCTCCATTCCACAATGGATAACCCTTGAGCCCCGAATATTTGGCTGGATGGATCGTCTGTACGCTGATTACAGCGGCGGCGTCTGGAGCTTTTACACACTCAGCAACGGCGGCGCATTTATGGCTCCGGAGCCCGACGGTGAGAAATGGACGTTGTTCAATCCGATGAATGGCAACGATGCGGAGATGAGCGGAGAAGCGGCAGGGATGAACGTCGTCAGGACCGCAATGGTCCCTATGTCATTCTTCGAAGCGTTACTCTTAATTAATCCTTGCCTTTAATCAGGAACAATAATGAACAATCACTCAGAATCCGGTACCAAGCCGGAGAATCCCGCCTGCCAGCAGTGGGGGCTACAGAGTACGATCACACCCTGTTTTGGAGCTCGTCTGGTGCAGGAAGGCAACCGCCTGCATTTTCTCGCTGACCGGGCCGGATTCAACGGTGCTTTCAGCGACAAGGATGCGTTGCGCCTGGACCAAGCTTTTCCCCCGATACTCAAACAACTGGAACTAATGCTGACCAGCGGCGAACTCAATCCCCGGTATCAGCACTGCGTCACGCTATATCACAATGGGCTCACTTGCGAAGCTGACACACTTGGTAGTTGCGGCTACGTATACATCGCCATTTATCCAACTCAACGTTAATTACTTTCACGAGAGAAAAAATGAAATTTCTACCTGCAACAAATATGCGGACGGCGAAGCCATGCCTGTCGCCCGTGACTATCTGGCAAATGCTACTAACCCATCTGCTTGAACAGCACTATGGCCTCCAACTGAACGACACGCCATTCAGTGATGAGATTGCCATTCAGAAACATATTGATGCCGGTATCACACTGGCTGATGCCGTTAATTTTCTGGTAGAGAAGTACGAACTGGTTCGTATCGACCGCAGGGGATTTAGCTGGCAGGAGCAGACACCGTTCCTGACCGCTGTCGATATTCTCAGGGCCAGACGTGCTACCGGATTAATGAATACTTAAATTCCTCGAGCCTCTTTCCAGATTTTTACCTCTGCACTTTTCCCTCATTTTAATCATTGCATAATGCGCCTACCACTTCCGGCAGGCGTGTTTGCTTTTATGGACGATTAATGATGCAAACAGAAACCGATGTATTAACGGATCATAACGAGCTCATCCTTTCGACAAATATTGAACGTGTAGTCACAGGCCGTGATGCTGCATTGATACAGATTGAGCAGCTTATTCTGCAGCTTGATACTATCTCCCGATTAACTGCCGCAGTCGGCGGTGGAACTGCGCAAGACTGGGCAATGAAATCCGGGCATCGCTACGATAGTTGGCTGACAGAAATGCCAGATAAAGCAATGCCAGCCGTCACCCGCAATATAGATCGCAGTATCTGGCGAGACTTGATGTTGAAGTCTGGCATGATGGCTTTGATGGATGCACAAGCTCGTGACCAGTGGCATAAGAACCTGGAGGAGGGCGATCTACCAACTATTAGTGAGGCAAATATCCTTAGTACCTTTGAGCAGCTACATTTGAACAAAATGGATGTTTTCGAACGTGGCATTATCAACGTGTTCAAAGGACTATCGTGGGATTACAAAACCAACAGCCCCTGCTGTTTCGGTAAGAAAATCATTATCAACAATCTGGTGACGCATAACCGCTGGGGCTTTAGCCTGAACTGGGGGGGGCGGCGGGACCAACTGGCGGACCTGGAGCGAATGCTATTTCTGCTTGATGGTAAACCGATCCCTGACAACCGGGGCGATGTCACTACCCTGTTGATGGAGCATATCCGTGATAACCCGGCTAAAGACGTTTACGAAGATGAGTTCTTCAGTATTCGTTACTTTCAGAAGGGCACAGCGCATGTGACCTTCAAGCGCCTGGATTTGGTCGAGAGGATGAACGATATTATCGCTAAACACTACCCAGGAATGTTAGCGAAGTAATTTTTGCGAGTTTTGACGCATGCGGCTAACAAGCTTATGATCCAGCATAATTTCTTTTCCTCATGAAGGGATGGGTATGGGCAATAGAATGTGGATGATTCGCGGTGACGGCGGCAAACTCTATGACGATTTCCGTGATAAACAAATCGTGGGTATCGGTTGGTCTCAACTGGCTCCATTAGTTAAACCCGGCCTGTCCCGAGCCCAGTTACTTGCCTTATACCAGGAGGCAGATCCCTTAACAAAGCTGGGAACTGCGCGTTCTGGTGCATCGCAGGTCTGGCGTTTTGTGAATGAGATCCAAAAGGGTGATTGGGTTATTACCTATTCGCCAGCCAACCGTACTTATTTGCTAGGCAAAGTTACTTCAGACTTCCAATATCATCCTGAATGGGTGGAAGAGGGGATGGGTATCGCTCGGCAGGTTAAATGGAATACTCAAGAAATCGACCGCGATAGACTGTCTGTTGCTACCAAAAACACGTTGGGTTCTACGCTGACAGTTTTCCAGCTTCCAGAATATGCCCTAGAAGAACTTTTGCAGGATAAGAAACCCACTGTAGATGTTATTACTCAGAGTCCAGTTGTGATGGATGAAGATGAGGTCGTTTCTGATCCGCTCCGCGATATGGAAATGCTGGCGTTTGAGGGTATCAAAGATCGTATCAACTCTCTTGACTGGGACGAGATGCAAAATCTGGTTGCTGGAGTTTTGCGCAGTATGGGCTATAAAACGCAGGTCTCACCTGCAGGAGCCGATCGGGGTAAAGATATCATTGCTTCACCTGATGGGTTCGGTTTTGAAAATCCACGTATTATTGTTGAGGTAAAACATCGCAGGGAGCAAATGGGGAGTCAGCAGATTCGCAGCTTTATTGGCGGTCGCCATAAAGACGATCGCGGTCTTTATGTCAGTACAGGGGGTTTTACGAAAGATGCTCGATATGAAGCCGACCGTTCGACGATACCACTGACGCTCTGGACGCTTGATGATCTCGTCCGGGCGCTTATTGAGAACTACGAGCAAGTTGATATTGAGACCAAACTTTTGGTGCCTCTGAAGAAAACTTTCTTGCCTGCGTGAATATTGCTTTGACAGCCATATCGGTGTTCTACTGGTATGGCTTTATACCCACTCGAAATGTCTATTTTTTATACGGTTTTTAACTTGTGGGTACAAGTGTGGGTATAACTATTTATTCCTATTTATAAACTACATTGATATCAGCCTGTTAGGTGTTAAATTCGAGTCCGGCCTTCGCACTCCCCCCTATACACCTCCCTCCGATGCCATTCCACAAACCCCTCCCCTGGATAATTCCCTTTCACCATCGGCAGTGCTATCTGCTTCCCGGCGAAATCCCAGAACAGTCTTCCTACAATCCCATTCCCGTTGCCATTTACCGCCTCAGAGACCAGAACCCGCAAACTGTCATCCAGCCCAATCGATCCCTTATCAAACGCTTTATGATGAATTGCACACAGCGCCAGCCCGTTCGGGATTTCACACGGCCCGCCAAACTGTTTCCATTTGATATGCGCGGCTTCAAGCGCAACGGAGGTGTTATCATGTCGCATGTTGAATCCGCAGATTGCACATTCATAGTTATAGGCGCGAAGCACCTGCTGGCGAAACAACGGATCGCGAACCTTACGGATCTGTTGAATATCAAAACCCATCTCATCTGCGATCTCTTCCTGGATGCTTTCCGGGAAATGCGCCTCAAGGATCTTCTGTGCCAGCGAGCCGATCAGCTTCTTGTTCTTTCTCAGTAGCGCATAGTGTTCTTCATCAAAACCGCCAGCGACCTTATGTTCAACCAGCTCTTTTACCGGTGGCTGTTTGCTGCCAGTGGTGGAACAGAGTTCACTGTTCTCAAGATCCCAGAATCCATCCCCTTTGAGCCGCCAGAAGGGCATGTTCGGGTAATGTTCTTTCCTGTCTGGACCAAAGCGTTCTAACAGGCTTAGCAGTTGAGCATGTACCTCGGTACCGTAGTCAAACAGACGTGCATGCCCCTGCTGATAGTTCGCCAGCACGTACAGAAGCAATAAAGGCTTATGTGGCGCACGTTGTTCGCCCTTGCGCCAGATGGTGATGTTGGCAATTGCCTGTTCGAGTGTTTTGCTGGAAGCCATCGCGTTACGGAAGAAGGTAAATAATTGCGATGATGCTCGAAAATTCGCACTTGTTCAACCCACCAATGTGTCACTATCAACCACAATACGTCGACGGAGAACGCTTTTCCCACTCATTTTTAGTACCTCCGTCATGGCCCTTAAATTTGAAGAGGAAGATCTGTAATTTATCCCAGTAGATCTTTTAAAATTAATAGACTGACTATCCATCTTAGGGATATCATTTTTGTGCGATTATTACTGGGGATATAATGTGGAATTATTAAATCGTTTTTTGAAGTTAGAAGTTCTAAAGCGTATATATTATGGTTTATTTTCTTCAGGTGTGGCTGTTTTCGTGTATTATTGTGTGCGAATTGGTTTTTTTCCTACAGGTTTATCACTTTCAGATGTGATTTTCTTTTTCATGGTTATTATGTCCTTTTCACTGTTTTTGTTATTTTTCTTGCTTTGCTGGTATTCCATTTCAGTTGTAATTTCTAATTTTGCAATGAAGTTTATAATTTTCGTTCTTCAGATGCGGAAAATAAAGGATAAGAGGTTGCTTCGCCAATTCAAAGGCATAAATTTAATTGCAGAGAGGATGAAAATTTATAGTTATATGCCTTACCATTATTTTATTGCTTTAACTGGCGGGTTGGTTATTTTTTCTGGGATTAATTCTGGAAAGATTGACACATTATCAGTTACCCTGTCCATAATGATAATGTCAATCTGTATATCATTAGTTCCTCATGCTTATACAGACCGAAGGATCAAACGAGGCCATAAAAAAAATCATCTAATTTCTCTTGTCGTATTCTCAATTTTTATATTTTTTACTCTGTCTGGTATGCCACCTATTCTCAACGATACAAGTATGAGCTATATTGGTTTTCGGAAATATGATGTTACGGTTACTCTTGAAGGTAGCGACTTGGAAATGGCTAGGTATCTAACAGGAAATAAAAATCAAACTCACTTTAAATGTGATGCTCTTTTTACCGGGATAGGTAGTACGTCTTTATTGGAGATTAACGATAAAAGGATTATTGTAAAAAATTCCGGCATGTCGCTCGCATTCTAGATGAATAACATAGTGAAGTATTGCAGCAAAGAAAATTGCTGCAATTCAATTATTTGATTTATAGTTTACAATATCACTTATGCTAATATTATTAATTGGTCGGTGATGTTGATTTTCTTAATTACACTCAGTACGTGGGTTTTCTTACTAAACAAATGCATGTATTGGTTTTTAGAGGGGGGTTAAGTTTATGTAAATTACAAGGGTAACCATTGATGTGGTTTTTATGTTGTCAATTTTTTAGAATAATATGGTAAGTATAATTAGACAGCGTTGATTCCAATGCTGATTGATGCGTAAATGTGTCTTGTGGTTTTTTTGATGTTTCCTGAATCCCCCTCACAAATTCCAAATTTACCCCACGCCAAACCGCTGTATTTATATTCAGCCTGGTATAATACGCATCAGAAATAACGCCGAACGGCAGAGTGAGTTTCACAGGAATTATTTACAACGAGACGCGATATGAAGGTGCTGCAACACCCCCATACCGCTAACCACAAGCAACTGAAAAGGAGTTGAAAATGGCTGCGCCGAATTTTATGCCAGAGTTTACGGTTTGCAAAACAGAATCAGATGCTTTCACCGGCATGATTGAAAACCGCGAGCTGGTACGCAAAAACAGCACCCGCCGTCTTCACGGCAACCAGACCAGTGCCGCGCCTGTTCACCCCCGCGCAGAAACGCCGGAAGCAAGTTCCGCCTGCTGTGAACTCTATGCCCGGATAGATAATAAATATCTTCCGCTGGGGGGAGACTGGTTAACCCGGGCAGGGTTTATCAGCGGTATGCCGGTTAAAATCCGGGTGATGAAAGACTGTATTGTGATCACGCCGCAGCATACAAGAGAATTGTGGGGATGCCTGGAAGGGATGAGTGTGGCGAATATCAATAAACAAAAAGTCGCTCAGTGGTTAAAAACATTTCCGGGGGCGTTAAATGATACGGGCGATATCCCGGTGATTAAACGCGGGTGAACGTGACGGAATCCGCGTTCATATTATCCTGAGCCGCCTTAATACCTGATGCGTGAAGGCGGTATAGTCGTTAGGGCTATACCGCCTGTTTCAGGCTATCGGGCAATCAACGCAAACACCCCCCAGCCAAAGTACTCTCGTGTGTAGGTGACGTGGCGTTTGGGCGCAATTGTCAGCTCCGCGCGAACTTCTTGTGCAAAGTCATCGTCAGAGTTTTCCGCCAGCCAGCGACGCAGGGTCATCCATTTCGCCGCTTCGTATCTGTCCCAGCCTTCCTGGTCTGCCAGAACCATTTCCACCAGGTCATAGCCCTGTGCGTCGAACGAGGCGACCAGGTCGGGCAGGGTGAGAAAGTCAGCGATGGACGAGACGCCGCAGGCCTGGGCTATCTCATCGCTCGCAGGAACCTGACGCCAGTAGGGTTCACCGATGAGTATCATCCCGCCAGGCCGGAGGCTTTTTGCCAGCAGCGCCATTGTTCCGGCGACGCCGCCGGCAATCCAGGTGGCGCCCACGCAGGCCGCCACATCACATTTTTCATCTGCAACGTATCCGGCCGCGTCGTCATGAATAAAACGCACGTGATCGCTGACGCCGAGTTCGTCAGCACGGCGCGTTGCCTGTTCGGTGAAAAGTCGGCTCATGTCGATGCCGGTGCCGGTAATGCCATGATCGCGCGCCCAGGTGCAGAGCATTTCACCCGAACCGCTGCCGAGATCGAGAATGCGCGTGCCTGGCTTCATGCGTAACACGCGGCCCAGCGTGGCGTACTTTTCCGGGGTGAACGGGTTATGAATGCGGTGTTCGCTTTCGCTGACGGTAAAAATACGTGGGATATCCATCATCCTCTCCTTAACGATTATCTGGCTGGGCACGAACGCTGTTCAGCCCGGTCGTGTTAATGCGGTAGGGCTGACCGTTGACGGACTTGATCAGCTTTTTGGTTTTGAGTTTTTTGAAGACGGCGAGCGTGCAGTCGGCGAGCAACAGCCCTTCGCGGCTGTAGCATTCAACGGCGGTGACGCGGCCTGAGCTATCGCGGACGTGCGCAATACGTCCACCTTTGGCGAGAACGTGTAAGGTACGTTGTTCCTGACGGGATAAATTCATACTGGAAAACCTGTTTAATCATCATGTGCAAAACGTGCAAACACACCGCGGTGTCCGCATTCGATTTCGGCGCATTGATAATCAGTCCGGCCTGAAAGGTCGGGGAGCTGATTATCGGATGATGACATTCTCCAGCATCAAAGCCTCGGGTTGAGTTGAGAGGTATTTACGGGGTGAATAATATCACCTGTTTATTTTAAGGGAATGGTCGGGTGGGAAAAGTGTGATCCAGGTGGAAGCTCAGGCAGCGCCATCAACGGATCGTAGAACCGGATGGCGCGATGTAAATCAGCTGAGATCGTGCAGCGCTTTATCCATGGCCGGAGCGAGACTGAAATCACTAAACTCGACGGCTAAGCCGCTGCGTTCAGGCGTGCAGCACATGACACCGACTTTCACTGGCCCCGACGGAAAATGGCATAAACGCAGCAAAGGCCACGACAGCCCGTCTGCTGAGTACTGTAACCGCAACGCGTCTCCCTTGCGGGTCAGGCGAAGCCAGAACTCCCGGGGGTTACCCGGGAAGATACCGGTTGCCCAGTCGGAGGCCTGTAACGTCAGTACGCTGCCAATGGCCGGCGCGCCATCATTGTATTCAATTCCGGCCTTGAGCCAGTGTTGCTCGTCCGACATCAGCATGATTCCCGCCTGGTCATAGAGCGTGCTGAAATCAGCGCGGATGTTTGTCTGAAACGTGAAATCACCTGCCGCGTCAGTCGCGTAGATGTGGCCCGAGAAACGCTCGAATCCGTACCACGTATGGCGCCAGAAATCGGTGTGGTCGTCGGTCACGACCGATAACGTGTTGTTCTCGCTATGCCATTTGGCCGGTTCGTTTATCCAGTAAAATTCGTTTTGCATAATGTCCCCAGGTGACTGTCAAAAGGTCGTCGGTATGCGGCCTCCCTTGCTCAACAGGATTCGCGCCTGAGCCAGGGGCTCTCGACCAGCACCTTATCCCGGTGGGTGTCGCCATTGATAATGTGCAGGGTACTTAAGCGCCCAATCTCATAATGCGGCAGCTGGACCGTGGATAGCGGGGGTAAAAACAAATTTCCGATGCCGACAAGATTATCGTAGCCAAGAACGGCAATATCCTGTGGGATTCGGATCCCCTGCGTTAACAGCGTCTGATACACCATGAAGGCAATACGGTCGTTACCACAGATGACCGAATCAAATTGCGGTTTCCCCTGAACGATATGCGCCAGCAGCATCTCCGGAATATCCCGGTAGTGCTCATCGCCAAATTGCATATAGCAGTGTTCAAGCGTATCAGGATCGATACCGGCTTCACGGCAGGCGCGATCAAGCCCCTGACGGCGGCGACGCGTCGCCAGATGGTTGACAGGTAAATGCAGGCAGAGAGGGCGGCTGTATCCCGCCGCCAGCAAGGCCTGTACGGCCGTATACTGGCCTTGTTCATCGTCAGGTATATAGCTGGCAACCGGTTCTCCCATGTTCTCGCAGTTGGCCAGAACGCAAGGGTGCTCCAGTAGTCGGGGCGGGATGCTCACTTCACGCAGCCCCATGGTGGTGAAAATGATCCCCCCGGGCCGGTGGGCGAGCAGCAGGTCGACAATATCGTCAGGGTTATCATCGGTAAACATATTCACCACGAAACTGTTCCAGCCGTACGCCCGTGCGGTTTCTTCGATAGATAGCGTGATTTCTACCGAAAAAGGGGTGGTGACGGTATCCAGCGCCAGCACGCCGATGGTTTTGTTCCGGGAGCCGACACGACGAACCTGCCGGGCTGAGAGGTCAGGCACGTAATTTAACTGCAGGATCGCCTCCTGCACCCGGGACAGGGTTTCAGGCTTTACGCGTTTCGGGTCATTGAGCACCCGGGAAACCGTCATGAGCGATACATTGGCCAGTTTGGCCACATCTTTTAAAGACGCCATAGCTTTCCATTATCTGAATGCATTCGACCCGGTAAGGTGTTGTGAGCCAATGCGAATGTCCTATTCTAGGCACCGACACCCATGGTTACGCAAGTCACACTCAAAAGTTTGAGCGCGATCTCAACACATTAATGTTAACGTTAACTTTTGTGATTAACATCGAGTATCACATCAAAATCGAGTGTACGCCTGAAATGTTAACGTTACCATCTTAGCATATCCTTCTTGCGAGATTACGTAGATGAAAAAACGGCCTACTCGAAGTTACATGCTGCTCAGCGCTCTGCTGTTCTTTTTCTTTGTGACCTGGTCCTCATCAAGTTCACTACTCTCAATCTGGCTTCACCAGGAAGTGGGGCTAAAGGCATCGGAAACCGGCATTATTTTTTCCGTGTTATCTGTCTCCGCGCTCTTCGCGCAGGTCTGTTATGGCTTTATCCAGGACCGACTTGGTCTGCGCAAACATTTGTTATGGTTTATCACCGCGTTGTTGATCCTCTCCGGCCCGGCTTATCTGCTTTTTAGCTACTTGCTGAGCGTTAATATTCTGCTGGGCAGCGTATTCGGGGGCTTATTTATCGGGCTGACGTTTAATGGCGGTATCGGCGTTCTGGAGTCCTATACCGAGCGCGTTGCGCGTCAGAGTACGTTTGAGTTTGGGCGGGCACGCATGTGGGGGTCTCTGGGCTGGGCGGTCGCCACGTTTTTTGCCGGGTTATTGTTTAATATCAACCCTGACCTTAACTTCCTGGTGGCGTCATGCTCAGGGTTAATCTTCTTCTGTCTGCTGGCCCGCTTAAAGGTGGCCGCGCCGGCAAGCATGGAGAAACTCGAAATTGGCGCTAAAAAAGTTTCTCTGGAAGACGCCCTGCGTCTGCTTACTCTGCCGCGCTTCTGGGCGCTGATATTCTTCGTGGTCGGAACCTGCATTTACGGCGTATACGATCAGCAATTCCCGGTCTATTTCTCGTCACAGTTCCCGACATTACGAGAAGGGAACGAGATGTTTGGCTATTTAAACTCTTTCCAGGTCTTTCTCGAGGCCGCGGGTATGTTTTGTGCGCCATGGCTGGTTAATCGCATTGGCGCTAAAAATGGCCTGATATTCGCAGGTATGGTGATGGCGCTGCGCATGATTGCTTCCGGGCTGGTGGAAGGCCCCTTGCTTATCTCCATTACCAAACTGCTTCACGCGGTCGAACTGCCAATATTGTTAGTCGCCATATTTAAATACAACAGCCTGAATTTCGACAAACGTCTCTCCTCCACCATTTATCTGGTGGGATTTGCCTGCACCAGCTCCGTCATTGGCACCGTCTTGTCCCCGCTGGCAGGCTTTAGCTATGAGAGATTTGGCTTCGCCCAATCCTATCTGATCATGGGCATCATGGTGTTCAGCACCACGTTTATTTCCATTTTCCTTTTGCGCTCAACTAAATCCTCATCTGAGCCATCTTTTCTGCAGCAAAACGCTGTGTAATGTACTGAGAGTAAAGACGATGACATCCTTATTAGAACAGGCTGAACAGGTGCTTGAAAAAGCACAATCCGGGATTAATCCGCGCTGGTATCCGCGCTATCACCTCGCCCCTCGCGCAGGCTGGATGAATGATCCTAATGGCCTGGTATGGTTTGACGGCTGGTATCACGCCTTTTATCAACACCATCCCTATTCCCCGAAATGGGGTCCGATGCACTGGGGGCACGCCCGAAGCAAAGATCTGGTGCATTGGGAACATTTGCCCGTCGCGCTAGCGCCGGAAGGCCCGGCGGACAAAGACGGCTGTTTCTCCGGCTCCGCCGTGGTGGACGGCGATACGCTGGCGCTCATCTACACCGGACATAAATTTCACGGCCCGTCGGACACAGACGACAACCTCTACCAGGTGCAGTGTCTGGCGACCAGCCGTGACGGCATCCATTTTGAACGGCACGGCAGGGTGATTGATACACCGCCCGGACTGCATCACTTTCGCGATCCGAAGGTGTGGCGCGAAGGTGAGTTCTGGTACATGGTTGTCGGCTCCCGCGTGGAAAATACCGGCCAGGTGCGCCTGTACCGTTCCACCGATCTCCGCGAATGGCATGACGACGGTATTTTCGCCGAGGCTGATGAAGGCAAGGGCTTTATGTGGGAATGCCCGGATTTCTTCACCCTCGGAGAGAAGCGTGTCCTGATGTTCTCGCCACAGGGCATGGCGGCGGAAGGGTATGACTATCGCAACCTGTTCCAGAGTGGCTATTTACTTGGGGACTGGCAGCCAGGTCAACCGTTCACCCACAGCGGACAATTTACTGAGCTGGACCACGGTCACGACTTTTATGCCCCGCAGAGTTTCGTGACCCCGGATGGCCGACGCATTGTCATCGGGTGGCTGGATATGTGGGAATCACCGATGCCCGAACAGCAGGATGGCTGGGCCGGAATGCTCTCGCTTCCACGCGAATTAAGCCTTGTCGATGGCCGGGTGAGAATGAAACCGGCTGCCGAAGTGACCGCGCTGCGTGGCAGCTATTATCCCACGCCCGTCCGCTGCCTGAACAATCAGAACGTCCTTGTCGCGGCAGATGCCGACGCGGTCGAAGTTCAGCTGGCATGGGATTTGAGCGCATCGACGGCTGAACAGTTTGGTATCGCGTTGGGCGACGGGCTGAGAATTTACGTCGATGATCAGGCCGGGCGTCTGGTGGTGGAGCGCCGCTATCCGGAATATTCGCTGGAAGGCACGCGCAGTATTCCGCTACCAGCAGACAGCGTTCTGTCACTGCGAATTTTTATTGACCGCTCATCGGTGGAAGTTTTTGTTAACGATGGTGACGCTTGCTTAAGCAGTCGTATTTATCCGCAGCCGGGCAAGCGCGATATTTCATTGTTTGCAAATCAGGGGAAGGCCTCATTATACGATGCGGGATACTGGTCTTTAGATAAATAATTCTCCGTTCCGACCCGTTTCTTGCAGGGTGAGTTTTTATTTCTGCCAGTCTCTGGCTGGCATGTTATTGTCTGGAATAATGAGAGAGCAAAATGGATGAAAGCGTAATACCTCAAAATTGCATTACCGCGAAAGATAAAAACATATTTGTTCCAGGAAAACAGACGCTGGCATTAATGGTGACATTAGCGGCATTTCCTGCCATTGCTGAAGACGTTACAGGAAACTATCAAAGCTATTTTCAGGATGAATCAGACACCAACGGTACGAGTGTATCATCAGCCAATAACGGCAATGAACAATCGTCCCTTCGTGCTTCGTCTTCTCCGGTTGCTGCAGGTCAAAAACCTGAACTCACGACCTCGTCAAAGCCCGTGACGTTATCGGCGCAAATGGAGAATAAAAAAGTGGAAGTGAAAAAGCGTCCTAAAGGGGATAACCCCGAAGACGTCAGTTTGTTGCGTTTAAGGCAGGAAGATCCACCGGTTCACTGGAACAGTATCGGTCGTAACATGGAAGTGGGTGGCCTGCATGGAAACATCGGGTCTCAGATAGAAATTGACGATGTTCGCTGGAGCAATAATAAGAAAAACAGCGGCAAGTTTAAACTCGCCACCATTCAGGCCTTTTTAAGGCACGATGAATTGCCTAACTGGTATTTCGGTTTCTGGAATGCCAGAGAAGACAGTTATAAAGGACAGTTCAGTAATCAGGACTATCAAGGCACCAATACCATCAATGAATTTTTTGTGGGCCATATTTTCGAAACCTGGCGAGGGAATATCGGTACGGAAGTTATGGTCGGGTCCGAAACGGCAACGAAACGCTGGAAAAACCGGTTTAAGATCTGGCAGGACCTGCGACTGTCCAACAAATGGAGCCTGGCCGGATACGCGTATGGCGAATATCAGCCTCAGGGGAACGAACCGGGGAATGGCGATCTGGAGCAGTACATTTTCGAAATTGAGCCAGCCATTCAATACCGCGTGAATCCGGATCTCGGACTCTATTTGCGACCCTATTATTATCATAACCGCCAGGAGCGTCAGAGCTGGGGCGATATTGTCGAAGAAGAATGGAAAGTCACGGCCGGACTCTGGCGAAACTGGTATCCATTATTAACCTCCCTGTATGTTGGATTTGGCCAGGACAAAATAGATAACGCCAGCAATGCCAGCGAAGTTTTCTATGACGGTCGGTATAAGTTTATCGGTGGCACGCTGAGTTATCCGGTATTTGGTGAAGTGCGATTATACGGTGAATTCAAAGCACAATTTACGAAAGAAACCGGGCTTTGGACATCGACCGGTCACTCATGGAACCCGTTTACCGTGGTTGGCGTGAATTATAACTTCTGACATTCAGGTGTAGCATGAAAAAATTAATAGTTGCGGCATCTGTCGCGCTGCTTGCGCTTTCACTCGGCAATAATCCTGCCTGGGCGCAGCCTTCGAAAGAAACATTACAGAATAAAAGTATCACCCATATTAATGGCTTTTTCCCGCGGGTTGACGGTTCATTTGTGGGCGACCCTATGCCCGTGTTTAACGATGGCAAATTTGATATTTATTATCTTAATGATGTCCGCGGCGGCAGCGATCTGGGGGTACATGCTTTTCATCTCTTGTCGAGTGCCAACTTGTATGATTATCAGAACCATTCCGAAGTGATCCCCTACGTTAACGACGTTGACGATCCTGAACTGTTATTGGGAACCGGTTCGATTATTAAAGTCGGCGATACCTGGCATGCCTGGTACACCGCGCACAATGAAAATGTGTTCCCGGTTGAGTCTATTATGCACGCGACCAGCAAGGACCGCCTTCACTGGGTGAAACACCCGCAGGACACCATTTTACCCGGCGGTAACTATCGGGGTAATGATTTCCGGGACCCTCACGTCGTTTGGATTGAGGAAAAGAAAGAATACTGGATGTTAATTACTACGCGCAGTAACGGTCGTGGGGTTATTGCCCGGTACAGTTCAACGGATTTAACGCACTGGGAAGATCGCGGCGTATTTTTTGATAACGACACCATCACCAGCAATGCCAACCTCGAATGCCCGACACTGGTTTACTTCAACGGACGCTGGTATCTCAGCTTTAGCGACCAATGGCCGTTACGCCTGACACAATACCGGGTTGCGGATAATCCTGAGGGGCCGTGGCGGAAACTGGGCAATTATGTGGTCGACGGCTCGGGTTTTTACGCGGGTAAACTGGTACTCAAAAACGATCGGCTGTTTGTTTTCGGCTGGATCCCGACGAAAGCCGGTAACCGTGACAGCGGCAACATTGACTGGGCAGGGAATCTGGTAGCTCATGAGCTCACCGCAGATGATCAGGGCCAACTCAACAGCATCCTGCCCCAGGAGCTTCAGAAGGTCATCAGTGAGAATCCTGGTCCGGTGACCACCTTAACGAGCACTAAAACGCTTAAAACGGCCACGTCGTTCGGCCCCTTACAGTCGGCGCTGTACCCGGCCTTGCCTGAACGCGGTGAGTTGAGCGCAACCATCGATGTTCCTTCTGCCGGAATGGTGATGAGCTTTGGTCTGACCGACGACAGAGTCAGTGATGCGATGCTGAACGTTGTATTCAATAAGAGCAAAGGAAAAGTCTATTTTTTCAACGCGCCGCTCGCGTCGATTCATCAGGCTAACGCGGAATCCTGGGTAGATGTTCCGATCGGGGAAAAAATTGAGTTACGCGTTCTCATTCAAAACTCAATTGCTGTCTTTTATATAAACAATAAAACGGCATTCAGTACCCGGATGTATTCCATGCAGGAGAAGCCGTGGAGTATTAGCCTGCCTCAAAACGACCATTTTCACGCGACGTTGAAAATAAAAGAAATGATTTAACGGGATATTATTATGAAAAACTATCATGCCCTGTCTGTTATTTTTGCTCTTCTGTTTCCCGCGCTGGCGAATGCGAGCATGAGCATCATGAAGGACCCCTCGGGAAAGGTTGTTGCCGTGGACCCGTGGTCCTATCTGGATGAAGAGGTTATGTGGACCTCAGCCCGCTCCTCCAATCCTGCCGGTGGCCGCGTTCATGGCCAACTGAAGATGAAATATGCCATTGAGGACAATAACTGGCGTAACAGCCATTTCCACAACGGGAATGATTCACTGACGTTTGTACAAGGCGTGATGCGACACGATGCGTTACCCGGTTGGTATCTGGCTTTTTCTGAGGGCAGAACCACCCACTATAACGGGACGTGGGAGGATCAGTCTTACCTCAGCCAAAACCAGTGGACTCAGTTGATCATCGGCCATGAATATTTTTACAAACGTCTGCGCTATGGCTGGGATGTCATGGGTGGAAGCGCCTCAATCGAGGACCGCTGGCAAGGCCGCGTTAAGTTCTTTACCGATCTTCGGGTTACGGACAATTTCTCATTCTTTAATTATTTGTATCAGCAGATCGATCACCGCCGCAGCGGTGGGTCGCAAAATGACCGCGACGTGCGTTCATTTCAGATTGAGCCTGGCGTGCAATATATTATTAATAACACCACCGGCGTCTGGTTCCGCCAGCAATTTGCCTCTGCCATTTTAGACAGGGCGCAGTGGGGCGATATTGACGAAAAAAGCTGGACCACGTCTGTCGGCGTCTGGCGCAACTGGGGGAAATTATCCACAACGCTCAGCGGCGGGTATGGCCATTATAAGAAATACAATGCGCAGCCTGAAGATGGCGAAGTCTTCCAGAATACCCGCAACCGCTTCCTGAAGGTATCGGCAAATTATCCGTTAACCTCTCGTTTTACCGTGTCAGGAGAAGTTACTGGCTCGTTGATAAAACAGGACGGAAGCTGGGTGACCCACGGTGAGGCTGTTACCACCGAATATAAGCTGATGCTGGATTATAACTTTTAACCCGTATGCCTGGATAATCCATGGTACCTGTTCATGCTTAAGCGCTATTAAAAAACTGACCTTCCCGCAGGTCGCATTTAAAAAGTTAATTATTATTGAGGAAATGTCATGAATATCTGGACTCTTGGCGATGCAGTGGTGGATCTTCTACCGCTTTCAGACATGCAATATCAGGCCTGCGCAGGAGGTGCCCCGTTCAATGTGGCAATTGGCGCTGCGCGTCTGGGCTGCCAGAGTGGTTTTATTGGCCGGGTCGGTGAGGATGACTTTGGTTATTTTCTGAAGAAAACGCTGTCTGACGCAGGCGTTTCAACCGAAAGTCTGCAGTTGGATAATCAGCACAGAACCAGCACGGTATTGGTCTCTCTGGGCCGCGCTGGCGAGCGTGGATTTACCTTTTTAACCAACCCTTCCGCGGATCAATTTTTAACACCCGATGCGCTGCCCGACTTTAGCGACGATATTCTGCACTTCTGCTCTCTGGCCCTGGTCGCCGAAACGTGTCGTCATACGCTCGTCACCGCCATCAGCCATGTAAAACAGCGTGGGGGATTACTGAGTTTCGACGTGAATTTACGGGAGCAAATGTGGCCCGATAAGCATGAAATGCTCGAGACGGTGCGTCATTTCGCCGCCCAGGCCGACATTCTTAAACTCTCGGAAGAAGAATGCCACTGGATGACAGGCTCTCACGATTTTTCCCATGCGCTTAATGCTCTCAATGCTCTGCCCGCGCAACTTAAAGTCGTGACCTACGGTGAGCAAGGTGCCATGGTGCTGTGGCGCGACAGCGTTATTCATTTCGACGGTTATACCGTCAACAGTATTGATACAACCGGGGCTGGCGACGCGTTTGTCGCAGGGTTGCTGGCCTGGATTGCACATCGCGGGATGCCGCAGAATGTTGAACAACTCCACCAGTCCATTGCTCAGGCCAGCGCCTGCGGTGCCCTCGCGACAACGCGCAAAGGAGCGCTGACCGCGCTACCTGATACCAACGCGCTCAATACCTTTATCACTCGATTCTCGCTACCGGATTACGAGGTGAAAAAGGGCTAAACAGGGTGAGAACATGTTTTGTTCACATCCTGGATATCAGCGCCGTCCAGACCATTGAGCAGGGCGGCTAGCCGCATCGGTAGAGATATCCCCTGACGCCATCCCTCCAGACTCACTACCGCCGCCACTGCTGCGAGAGTGCGGTGGTTCTGGTTGTGAAGGCCACAGATGCAGGCGTCGACTGAGGAGAAGACGACTGTAATCGCGAGTTCAAAACACCGGCACCCCCAGCCCAACCTTCACTTCCCTCAGCGTTCCCTGCGTCACCGCCTGCGCCCGTTCCGTGCCGCGCTTCAGCATCGCCATCAGCTCCCCTTTATCCTGCATGTACATCGCCCTCCGTTCCCGCATCGGTGCAATCAGCTCCTGCAGGCACGCCTCCAGCTCGTTCTTGCATGGCCGGTCACCCAGTCCGCCCGCCTGATAATGCGCCTTCATCGCTGCCACTTTGGCTTTGTCCGGATGAAACGCGTCGAGGTAGGTAAACACCACGTTTCCCTCAATCTGCCCCGGGTCGCTCACCTTCAGGTGGTTCGGGTCGGTGTACATGGCGCTGACCGCACGGTGAATCGTCTCTTCACTGGCGGAAAGGTGCAGGGTGTTGCCCAGTGATTTCGACATCTTGGCGCTGCCGTCGATACCGGGCAGGCGGCCGGTGTCGCTGAGCATCGCTTTGCAGTGGCGCAGCACCGGGGCAGGCAAGAGGCTGTTCATCTTGTGCACAATCTCATTGGTCTGCTCAATCATCGGCAGCTGGTCGTCGCCGACGGGGACGCACTCGGCTTTGAACGCAGTGATGTCCGCCGCCTGGCTGATGGGGTAGGCCATAAAACCGACCGGCAGCGAGCGGGCAAAGCCTTTCTGCGCAATCTCGTTTTTCACCGTCGGGTTACGCTCGACGCGGGCGACGGTGACGATATTCATATACAACATTGTCAGCTCGGCGAGAGCGGGCAGGGCGGACTGCAGGCAGAGTGTCGTCAGGTTCGGGTCGATGCCGGCGGCGAGGTAGTCGGCGAGCACTTCAGGGATGTTGTCGCGGATTTTTTGCGGGTTGCTGCCGTTGTCGGTCAGCCCCTGGAGGTCGGCAATCAAGACATACTGGTTATGCGTCTGCTGTAGCGCCACGCGCTGGCGCAGCGAACCGACGAAATGACCCAGGTGCAGCGGGCCGGTTGGGCGGTCGCCGGTGAGGATGGTTTGAACGTTCATAAAGACTCCTTAATGTGCAAGTGCCGAAAGGGGTCTTAGAAATGTGAAAGCCGCCTTTCGGCGGCTATCTGAAAATGGGGAAAACTACTCCGTGCCGCCTTTAAGAAGGCAGCCACCAGCGGTTTACGGTGAGCACGGCGTGGTTTATGTTCATGAAGTTACCGTACCACGTCTGGCGCAAAAAACAAAAGGGCACGTCATGCTGCAATCACTCAACCATCTGACCCTCGCGGTCAGCGACCTGCAAAAAAGCGTTACCTTCTGGCACGAGTTGCTGGGGCTGACGCTGCACTCCCGCTGGAATACCGGGGCCTATCTTACCTGCGGCGATCTGTGGGTCTGCCTGTCCTATGACGAGGCGCGCGGTTACGTGCCGCCGCAGGAGAGCGACTATACCCATTACGCGTTTACCGTTGCGGCGGAAGATTTTGAGCCGTTCTCGCACAAGCTGGAGCAGGCGGGCGTTACCGTCTGGAAGCAAAACAAAAGCGAGGGGGCATCGTTCTATTTTCTCGACCCGGACGGGCACAAGCTGGAGCTGCACGTGGGCAGCCTCGCCGCGCGGCTGGCGGCGTGCCGGGAGAAACCCTATGCCGGAATGGTCTTCACCTCAGACGAGGCTTGATGTCCGTACCTTCAGCCTGCCCGCCAGCGTCACGTGGGTGGCGGCATCTTCCTGATTGCACAGGTACTCCACCGCCAGCCGTCCCAGCTCGCTGTAGGGGAGCTGGATACTGGTCAGCGGTGGGGTGAGTTGCTCGGAGATCTTCTGGTCGTCGTAGCCCGCCAGCAGCATATCCTGCGGGATGCGCACGCCGTTTACCGCCAGCGCCTGATAGCAGCCGATCGCCAGCCAG
This sequence comes from Enterobacter sp. SORGH_AS_0287, assembly GCF_031453695.1. Lineage (NCBI taxonomy): Bacteria > Pseudomonadati > Pseudomonadota > Gammaproteobacteria > Enterobacterales > Enterobacteriaceae > Enterobacter > Enterobacter sp. SORGH_AS_0287. The sequence continues at coordinate 2,960,035 of NZ_JAVIZW010000001.1, read as the reverse complement.
TCGCTGGCGCAGAAGATGGCGTCCGGGCGTTCGTCCAGCGCCAGCAGAGAGGTGGTGGCGGTAAAGGATTCGCTGAACTGCCAGTTGGTCTGGCGCACCAGACTCTCGTCACAGGCTAAACCGGCCTGCTGTAAAGCGGCCTGATAGCCGGCCAGCCGCTGGCGGGAGGCCTCCATCCAGCTCTCGCCGGTGATGTGAGCGATACGCGTTGCACCGCAGGCGATCAGGTGTTTGGTCACCTGGAAGGCGTTGGCGTAGTCGTCCGGAATAAACGACGGCAGCAGCGGCGAACCGGGGTCGCGCTGATTGAGCAGCACCAGTGGAATGCGGGTGCAGTCCTGAAAAGCGGTCATGTCGACAAGGGTGGTAACGGGGGAGGCGAGGATAATCCCCACGCAGTTGCGCTTCTCCAGCTGGCGGATAATGTTCAGTGCCAGCTCTACGTCATCACCGTAGTCGTACACCGTCAGCAGCGCTTCGTTGCGCCATGCGGCTTCCCGTGCCTGACTGATGGCATCGATAAACGGATCAAAGCTTTGCAGGGAACTTACCAGCAGGGCGATTTCCTCCTGGTTGCGCGGGGCGTGAATGGCAGGCAGGCGGTCATAACCGAGCTCGGTCGCCACGCCGATCACCCGCTGGCGGGTCTCGTCGCTGAGCTTGATGTTACGGGACTGGTTGAGCACCAGCGATACCGTCGCCTGCGACACCCCCGCCGCCCGCGCAATATCGTTCATCGTGACTTTTGTTTTTCGCTTCATCCGTCCTCTCCCTCTCGCGACACCGCATCATACCCTAACTGTTCGCTTACGCGCCGTCGATCACGTTTCTTATTCGCGCCTGCATGAACTTTGTGAAGGCTGTCGCTTTTCGGAGCGTCATGAATTGCGCATTTATCCCGCAACTAATATTTATTAGCTAAATATTATCAGTAAGAGGACGCGTAATGAAAGAGCAGTGGAGCAGGGAGCAGGCACAGGCGTGGTATCAGCAAAAAGGCTGGCTGTGTGGGTTTAACTATTTACCGTCGACGGCGGTGAACTGGACCGATATCTGGCAGGAAGAGACCTTCGATGCCGATACCATTGACCGCGAACTGGGCTGGGCGGCGGAGGCGGGCTACAACACCCTGCGCATCAACCTGCCGTTTATTGTCTGGGAACACGATCGCGACGGCCTGATGGCGCGCATCGACGCGTTTCTGGCGATGGCCGACCGCCACGGGTTCAGCACCATGCTGACCCTGATGGACGACTGCGGTTTCTCCGGCGATGAACCGTATCTGGGGCCGCAAAAGCCGCCGGTGCCGGGCAAGCACAACAGCCAGGCGGCAGCGAGCCCGGGGCGCGATAAAGTCTGCAATCCCGACTGCTGGCCGCAGATTGAGCGCTATATCCGCGACGTTATCCGTCAGTTCCGCGACGATGAGCGCGTACTGCTATGGGATCTGTATAACGAGCCGGGCAACCGCGGCATTTTTGCGACCGGTACGCAGGAGGTGCAGTACGACGCGAAGCTGGAGACCTGCGCGCATGAGCTGATGAAGCTGGCGTTCCGTTGGGTGCGTGAAGAGGATCCCACTCAGCCGCTCACCGTCTGCGCGTGGCGTCTGCCGGCGGAAGAGGAGGACGAGACGTTTTATCAGCATCCGCTGGATCAAACCGCGCTGGCGCTATCCGACGTGGTGAGCTTCCACGCTTACACCAACACCGGACGCATGACCGCGATTATCCAGCAGCTGCAGGCGCTTGGGCGGCCAATCTTCTGCACCGAATGGTTGGCCCGCCACGTGGGCAGCACCCTCGAGGAGCAGCTCCCGTTGATGTACACGGCGAAGGTCGCGCCGTATCAGTGGGGGCTGGTGCGCGGTAAAACCCAGACGTGGCTGCCGTGGCCGGTGGTGATGAAGGAGTCTACGGACTACTGCCGCCTCTGGTTCCACGACGTCTTTGAGGAGAACGGTATCCCGTTCTCGCGCAGTGAAATGGCCTTAATGAAGAAGCTCCGTAAGATCGCCCCGAAAGCGCAGGGCTAATAATATCGACCCGGCGGCCTGCCGCCGGGCAACCAGGTACGCACTATGGCAATGACAATGAAAATACCGTCTCGCGAGTTGTGGTCTTATTTTGGTTATGGATTAGGTCAGTGTTTTAGCTTTGGTTTAGTGGGTTCGTTTATTAACTATTTTTACACCGACGTGCTGGGGATTTCGGCGCTGGCGGCGAGTACCATCTTCCTGATTGCCCGCGCGTGGGATGCGGTTCACGACCCGCTCTTTGCCAGCATAATGGACACCATTAACACCCGGTTCGGCAAGTTTCGCCACTTCTTGCTGATCGCCCCGTTACTCATTACCGGCGTCACGCTGCTGTCGTTCTATAAAATCGAAGCGGACATGACCACCAAAATTCTCTACGCCGGGGTGACGTACATTCTGTGGGGAACGCTGTACGCCATCTCTGATATCCCGTTCTGGTCGATGTCGTCGGTGATGACTAATGACTCCGGGCAGCGCACCCGCGCGGTGACGGCGGCCATGCTGGGGGTTAACGCCGGGATCGCCTGCGCCAATATTTTCTTCCCAAAACTGGCGGCGTTCTTCGCCCAGTACAGCAACGACAAAGGCTATTTTATGGCGGCGCTGGTGATGATGCTGGTCGGCCTGCCGCTGATGCTCAACGGCTTTATGCAGATTAAGGAGCGTGTGCCGCCGAGTCCGGAAAAGGTGACGATACGTGACACTTTCCATAACCTGCGCCAGAACAAGCCGCTGTTTATCGTTCTGCTGTCGTTCTTCTTCTGCGTGTTCCATAACGTGGCTGGCGGCCTCTACATCTACTTCTTTATCAACAATATGGGTGACGGCAGCCTGCAGATGGCGATCGGCGTGATGGGGATTATGGCGGCGGTGGTGTGTCTCGTCGCCCCAATGCTGACGCGCAGGATGCAGAAGCGGAAGCTGTTTATGATCCTCTGCGGGCTGGATGTCGCGGTACGCGTGGTGATGTGGTTTGTGGGCTATCAACAGACGGCAATGCTGTTTATCCTGCTTGGCCTGAGTACGCTGTTTGTGATGATGTCCAACATCCTCACCTCGTCGATGATTGCCGACACCATTGAGTATGCGGAGTACCACACCCACAAGCGCTGTGCGGCGATCACCTTCTCCGGACAGACCTTTACCGGCAAGATGTCGGTGGCGGTCGGCGGTGGGCTAATCGGCGTGTTTCTGACGATGATCGGCTATGTCCCGCAGGCGCAAACCCAGAGTGACGGCGTGCTGTCGGGGCTGTTCTTTGGTATCTGTCTGCTGCCCGCCATCGGCTCGCTGATCCGGCTTGGGTTTATGTCGCGCTTTACCTTTACCGAGGAGAAGCATGCGGAGATTTGCCGGTTGCTGGCGGAACGTCAGCACGAGAAAGCGCAGCAACGTGAGGGCGAGGAAAATCTGGCGCGCCCGGCCACGGTGAATTAAACATTAACGCCTGCATAGCAGGCGTTATGTCTTTTACTCTCCTGTGAGCTCAATCCGGTTGCCGTCCGGGTCCGCAATCACCGCCTCATAAAACCCATCCCCGGTCATGCGGGGGGCGCTGAGCAGGGTGCCGTTTGACTGTGCCTGCGCCGCCATACGGTCCACATCAGCCTGACTGCCGACGTGAATGGCGATATGCGCCCAGCCAATAAACTCCGGATGAGCCGGGGCGTCGGGCAGGTCCGGAACCGTCATCAGTTCAAGGGTTGGACCGCCATCCAGGGTAATAAAATGTGACGCAAAGCCCGGGCGATTTTTGCTGAGGTAGCGTTCATTACGGCGTCCGCCAAAAACCGTTTCCCAGAACTGTACCTGTGCATCAAGGTGTCGGGTCCAGAGTGCAACATGGGCAATGTTCATTGTTATCCTCGCGGTGAGTGCTGATTGACAGAGCACGCGCAGTGCAACATTATGCGCTTTGATGCTCGGTTTTGTTATTTTAAAGGACTTATAATGCTCGATTATGCTGCTTTTCCGGAGCAACGACAAGCGCTGATCCGTCAGATCCTTCAGGAGAGCGGAAGGGTGGTGTGCACCGAACTGGCGACACAAATGAAGGTCTCCGAGCACACCATTCGCCGTGATTTACATGAGCTTAGCAAAGAGGGCTTCTGTAAGAAGGTCTACGGTGGCGCGGTACTTCAGCTGCCGGATGCGGGGACATTTAGCCGCCGTGAGCAGGAAAACAGTGCACAAAAAGCCACAATCGCGCAGAAAGCGGCAACGCTGATAAAAGCAGGTGGCTGTATCTTTATGGATACGGGCACCACCAACCTGGCGCTGGCGAAAGCCCTTCCTGCCGAACTCAGCGTGACGGTGGTGACCAACTCCCCGGCCATCGCGACCGCGCTGCTGCAACATCCGCTGTGTGAGGTGATCATCACCGGCGGGCAGATCCAGCGGGCGTCCGGCGCGACGGTGGGTGCCACGGCTGCAAGCCAGCTTGAGGGGATTATCTTTGATCAGGCCTTTATCGGTGGCTGTGCGATGGATCCTGAGATGGGGCTGACCGGCTTTGATTTTGCCGACTGTGCGTTCAAAAAAGCGGTGATCGCCCAGAGCAACCAGACCATCGTGGCGTTGACTGCTGACAAGCTTCCCGGCGTGGCGCGCTTTGTCGTGGCAAAGAGCCGGGACATTGATGTGCTGGTGGTGGACGCGAATATTAAACAGGACGTTATCGACGCGTTTGCGGCGCAGGATGTTCGCATTGTGTGCGCCTGAGGACTTTGACCGGTAAAACAGGCTACACTCTGGTTTTGAGCGCTAAATGCTGAGGACATAACAATGCACTACACACTGAAAGAAGGCGATAAGGATAAAGCGGAAGGGTCAAACGGCGCGGGCGCGCTGCAGCAAAAACTGCTCGAGTCCCGCTCGATTGTTATCTCCGGTGAGATCAACCAGGAACTGGCGCAAAAAGTCATTACCCAACTGATCCTGCTGCAAAGCGTGAGCAACGATCCGATCAAGCTGTACATCAACAGCCAGGGTGGCCACGTGGAAGCGGGTGATACCATCCATGACTTCATCAAGTTCATCCGTCCGGACGTACACATCATCGGTACCGGCTGGGTGGCGAGCGCCGGGATCACCATCTTCCTGGCGGCGAAAAAAGAGCATCGCTACTCTCTGCCCAACACCCGCTTTATGATCCACCAGCCGCTGGGTGGCGTGCGTGGTCAGGCGACGGATATTGAGATTGAAGCGCGCGAGATCATCCGCATGCTGGATCGCGTGAACAAGCTGATTGCGGACGCCACCGGCCAGCCGCTGGAAAAAGTGAAAAAAGACACCGACCGCAACTTCTGGATGTCTCCGGCAGAAGCGCTGGACTACGGCATTGTGGGTAAACTGATTACGCATTATGACGATCTGAAGCTGGATTGATCCCTCAGGGCCGGACGTTTGCGCCGGCCTTCTCCTCTCGTTTGACCCATGACAAGTTCCCCCTGGACCGTCTCCCCTATAATCGCGCCTGTTTACCCTCTCACTGGTGCTACCCATGGCGTATCAACTGAACCTGAACTGGCCGGAATTTCTTGAAAAATACTGGCAGAAACAACCCGTAGTGCTGAAAAATGCCTTCCCTGATTTTGTCGACCCGATTACCCCGGACGAACTGGCAGGGCTGGCGATGGAGCCTGAAGTCGATAGCCGTCTGGTCAGCCATTCCAACGGTAAATGGCAGGCCAGCAATGGGCCGTTTGAGCACTTCGATGGCCTGGGCGAAACCGGCTGGTCGCTGCTGGCGCAGGCGGTGAACCACTGGCACATGCCTGCAGCGGAGCTGGTGCGCCCGTTCCGCGTCTTGCCAGACTGGCGTCTGGATGACCTGATGATCTCCTTCTCTGTCCCTGGCGGCGGCGTGGGCCCGCATATCGATCAGTACGATGTGTTTATCATTCAGGGGATGGGAAGCCGCCGCTGGCGCGTGGGTGACAAGCTGCCAATGCGCCAGTTCTGCCCGCATCCGGCACTGCTGCACGTTGATCCGTTTGAGCCGATCATCGACGAAGATCTGGCCCCGGGTGATATCCTCTACATTCCACCTGGCTTCCCGCACGACGGCTTTACCCACGAAACGGCGCTCAACTACTCCGTCGGTTTCCGTGGGCCGAACGGCCGCGATCTGATCAGCAGCTTTGCCGATTACGCGCTGGAAAACGATCTGGGCGGCGAGCACTACAGCGATCCGGATCTGACCTGCCGCGAACACCCTGGACGCGTGGAACAGTACGAGCTGGATCGTATTCGCCAGATGATGATCGACATGATCAGCAAGCCTGATGATTTCACGAAATGGTTCGGTAGCTTTGTCTCGACGCCGCGCCATGAGCTGGATATTGCCACCGCAGAACCGCCGTACACGGCAGAAGAAGTGCGTGATGCATTGCAGGGTGGCGAAACGCTGTCTCGCCTGAGCGGTCTGCGCGTGTTGAATATCAACGGCAGCGTCTTCATCAACAGCGAACTGGTGGAAACGGTAGATGCAAAGGCTGCGGACGTGCTGTGTCGCTACACGGAACTCGGCCAGGCTGAGCTGGGCGAGGCGCTGAACAATCCGGCGTTTATTGACGAACTGACCGGACTGATTAACCAGGGCTACTGGTTCTTCGACGAGTAACGGCTGGCGGCGTTTAGCCAGGCTAAACGCCGCCTCGTTCAGACCAGCATATTACAGGCTTTCCAGTAATTCAGGAGCCGCTCATCGTCGCGCTCCTTCTCTGCTTTTGTTTTCATCGCCTGCGCCAGATTTTCACGCGATAGCTCGTGGCCTTTTTGCACAATGTCTAAAACCGCTTCACCAAGAGCCAGTGAAATTTCTGTACGATTATTACGAATATTACGAATCGTCATTAATGCCTCCTCGTTGGTTGCGATAATGTAATTATGAAATAAAAAATAAACGTCGAGAATAATTCATCTTATTCTTATTTTTTCATTATGCTTCGCTATGCCTCGCGGTAGTCATAATATCCTGTTGTGTCAATGATGTTTCAAAATGCTAATAAGCGCCCGTAAGCCAAATTTATGCGCTACAGTTAATTCCGTGCAACGGCCAAATAACCAAAACGGGAGAATTATTATGGTAGATAAAAACGCAATTATGGATCACGCTCAGGTTGTCGCCAGCTGCGGAACACACGTCGGTGTTGTGGACCATCTGGATGGTGAGCGCATCAAGCTTGCGAAAAGCGATCCGGAATCCGGTGGGAAGCACCACTTTATACCGCTCGGTTGGGTGGACAAAGTGGATGATAATAAAGTTGTCCTGACCAAAAACCATAAAGAGGTTTTTGCTGAGTGGCAGCAAGCATAAATATATCTCTTTAACTGAAATATATTTCTTCGCTCCGGCTCAGACCGGAGCGTAATACGTTTTATGCCCAGTGATTGCTGCCACCACCAATGAATGGTACTGTTTCGTTTGTCCTTTCCCCGATGCAGGCACCGTCATATGCTCCAGCGTGAAAATAGATCAGCGAAACGCCTGTTTTTTGTTGAGGATTTTCAGATATTCGGTGAGCGCTACGGCATCGACTACCGGTTCCCGCAGTTAAAAGATGCGCAGGTCAACAACCGCGCCGTGCTGCAGGGGAATGTGGAAGAGATGACGCTTTCATCCGGCATTTCACTGACCCACTCCAACGTTCGCGTTTTACAACCTTACGAAACCACCTCTCGCCATAGCAGCCCACTCTATATGCTGGTGGTGCTGGAAGGGGGCGTCACGATCGCGCTTAATGGCGTTGAATATGTCGTACGATCCGGCATGGCCTTCAGCTCCCGCCTGAGTGAAGAGCAGATAATGTGCGCGCGTCACGATGCCGACAGCACGCTGAAAACGCTCTCGTTTGGTCTGTTCCCACACGATGCCAGGCGCGAGACCCTGCTTGAGTCGCTGCTCCAGGAATGGCAAAGCCTGAATGCGCCCACTCTGGTCTGGCACGTCCCTGAGTTTGTCCTTGCGGGGATCCAGCATGCTCAGCAGCAGGGTCTAAGCGCGTTATCCCGTCAGCTGTTGCTGGAAGGGCTGATGTATCAGCTTCTGGGCCAGGGTTTGGCGCAGCGCCAGCAATCCTTCCCGTGCCGGCCTGAGCATGCGCGTCTTGAACGCGTGCGCAGCAGGCTGGAACAGTCTCCGGAGCAGGATCATACTCTTGCGCAGCTGGCCGCCCTCGCCGCCATGAGCCCGAGCAGCCTGCGCAGCAAGTTTCGTCAACGCTACGGCTGCACCCTTTTCGATTACCTGCGCGAATGTCGGCTCGCGCTGGCGCGTCGCTATCTGCTTGAAGGCTATAGCGTGCAGCAGGCGGCGTGGATGTGTGGCTATCAGCACGCCACCAATTTCGCTACCGCGTTTCGTCGCCATTACGGTATTGCACCGGGCGACGTGCGCAAACGCCGCTAACCTACTTTCTCTCTTCGCGCGAACGCAACCCGAGCGGTTTAGCACCGCGCATACGTATCCTGGCGGCGCGCATAGCTGTTTGCTCTCTCAAAAAGGTAATAATTCTTATTAACAATAAGAAATACCTTTGGAGAGGGTTATGTTTGCTAAGTCACATCTGGCACTGCTGGTGGGATGGGTTACCGGTAGCGTCGCTTTTCCTTTGCTGGCGCAGGATGCCCAAAAAACGGACACCGTTGTGGTCACGTCACAGATGCAATCTGCTGCCACCAAGCTTGAAACGCCGGATATAGAGACTCCGCAGTCGGTCTCTATCGTTACCCGCGAGCAGTTTGAAGAGCAGGGCGCGACCAGCGTGCGCCAGGCGGTGAGTTACACGCCGGGGGTTTACAGCAACCAGATTGGCGCGTCAAACCGCTTCGACTACATGGTGCTGCGCGGTTTCTCCGACGGCAGTCTGGATAACGTCTACCTCGACGGCCTGAAGATGATGGGAGACACCAACTCTCACAGCTCGCTGGTGGTGGACCCCTGGTTCCTCGACAATATCGAGGTGGTGCGTGGCCCGGCCTCCGTGCTGTACGGCCGTTCATCGCCGGGCGGTATCGTGGCGCTGACCTCCCGCAAGCCGTCGTTCGATCCGGGCGGGGAGATTAAGCTATTTGCCGGGAACAATAACCAGCGCGGGGCGATGTTCGACGTTACCGGTCCGGTCGATGATAACGACCGCGTGGCGGTGCGCCTCAGCGGGATGGCCCGCTATGCCGATTCCCAGTTTGATCCGCTGAAGGAAGAGCGCTACGCGCTGATGCCGAGCCTGACCTGGCGCATCACTGATAACACGCGTCTGGATCTGATGGCCTATCTGCACCGCGATCCGGAAGGGGGGAGCCACTCTGGCCTGCCTTATGACGGCACCGTGGTGCCGCATAACGGTAAGAAAATCACCAACACCTTCTTTGAAGGTGAGGATGATTACGACAAGTACGATCGTCGGGAAAACATGGTGGGCTACAACATTGAGCACATGTTCGACAGCGGCTGGACGGTGCGCCAGAAGCTGCGCTATCTGCACACCAAAGTGGAGCTGAATCAGGTATATGCCGCGGGCTGGCTGAACGATACCGAGCTCAACCGCGGCTATTCCGGTTCTGACGAGAAGATGAATGCCATCACGCTGGATAACCAGGTCGACGGCAGTTTCGATACCGGGGCAGTTAACCACCGTGTGCTGATTGGCCTGGATTATCAGGACCGTACCAATAACGTGACCGGCTACTACGGCGGTTTCCCGCCCATTGACGCGTTCCACCCGGTTTACGGTGCGAAACCGGATTACATCACCCAGTACAGCAAGGAAAAACATAAGCTGCGCCAGACCGGGTACTACTTGCAGGATCAGATGTCCATTGACCGCTGGCGCCTGACGCTGGGCGGGCGTTATGACCAGGTAAGCGTGTCGAACGTTGATAACGTTAACCATACCCGCAGCGACCTGGATAAGAACAACGTCAGCAGCCGCGCGGCGTTGCTGTATCTGTTTGATAACGGTGTCGCGCCGTACGTCAGCTACTCCACGGCCTTTACGCCGACCAGTTTCGCCGATGAGCAGGGCAACATTCTGGACCCGATGAAAGGCAAGCAGTGGGAAGCGGGCGTGAAGTATGAACCCGAGGGGATGAACAGCCAGTTCAGCGCCTCGGTGTTCCGCATCAACCAGAAGAATATCGCCACCAAAGAGGAGCCGACCGATCCGTACCGTTCCATCGGTGAAATCGAGTCCGAGGGCGTTGAGCTGGAAGCGGTGGGTCAACTGACCGACAGCCTGCGCATGCAGGCGGCGTACACCTATACCGACATTCGCTACAAGAAGAGCAGCCCGGAAGAGGAGGGCAAGCGCGCCGTCTATGCGCCGCGGAATATGGCCAGTGCCTGGCTCAGCTACGACGTGAAAACGGGCCCGCTGGACGGCCTGACCGTCGGCTCCGGCGTTCGTTACGTCAACGGCATTACCAGCGATCGCCAGAACACCCATACGCTGCCGTCGTATACGCTGGTGGATATGGTGGTGGGGTATGACCTGTCGAAGGTGGGGCTCACGGGTATGAGCGCGCAGCTGAACGTCAATAATCTGACCGATAAACGCTATGTGGCGGCGTGTAACTCGCTCTCCTACTGCTATTTCGGCGCGGAACGCAGTATCGTTGGCAGCGTTTCATGGACGTTTTGAGTCGGTGACAGTGCCGGGCGGCGGTGACGCCTTGCCCGGCCTGGCGGTGGAGGCATCAGGCCGCACTACGCCTCCATCGCAATCACAATTGCCTCACCCATCTTCTTCAGCGCCTCGCGATGCTTCTCCGTTGGCGGTAACGCAACGTTGATCCGCAGGCAGTTGCGGTACTTGCCGGACGCAGAGAACAGCGACCCGGCTGCCGCCTGGATCTTCAGCCGGCACAGCTGCTTGCTGACGCACACCATGTCGACGTTTTCCGGTAACTCCACCCACAGTAAAAAACTGCCCTGCGGGCGCGTCACGCAGATCTCCGCCGGGAAATACTGCCGCACCCAGCAGGTATAGGTTTCCATATTCTGCTGATAAATCTGGCGCATACGGCGAACGTGACGATGATAATGGCCGTCGCGAATAAACGCCGCCACCGCCATCTGCGTTCCCGGCACGTTAAAGCCGCCTGCAGCGTATTTCATGTGCATCACCCGGTCGTAATAGCGCCCCGGCACAATCCAGCCGACGCGCAGGCCCGGTGCCACGGTCTTGGTAAACGAGCTGCACAGGAGTACGCGGCCATCAATGTCCATGGAGTGAATGGTGCGCGGGCGCGGGTATTCCGCCGCCAGCTCGCCGTAAATATCATCCTCCACGATCACGATATCGTGCCGCTGGGCGAGAGCCAGCACCTGCTTCTTCCGCGCTTCCGGCATGATAAAACCCAGCGGGTTATTGCAGTTGGGCACCAGGATCACCGCTTTAATGGGCCACTGCTCCAGCGCCAGCTCTAACGCTTCAATGCTGATCCCGGTTTCGGGATCGGTGGGAATTTCGATGGCTTTGATGTTGAACCCGCGCAGCATCTGCATGGTGCCGTGAAACGACGGGGATTCCACGGCCACAATATCGCCCGGTTTGCATATCGAGAGCAGGGCAATCGACAGCGCGCCGTGGCAGCCATTGGTGATGACAATCTCATTCGCAGCCACGGTAGAGCCGCCGTCCAGCATCAGCCGTGCGATCTGCTCGCGCAGCTCGAGCCGACCGTCGAGCACGTCATAGCTCAGCATCTCGCCCGGATTGTGCTGCGCGATGCGGCTCATTTCGCGCCACAGCGGTTTCAGGCTCGGTTGATTGACGTCCGGCGAGCCGCCGCCAAAGGAGATCATCTCTTTGTCGGCACGGGCATCCAGCAGCATCATCACTTCATCCCACTGGGTGACGTCTACCGGACGCTGCACCGGACGCGTCATTGCCGGTACGGGCGGCATGGCCTTACGTTGCGAGACAAAATAGCCGGAGCGTGGCTGAGGCGTGATCAGCTGCAGATTTTCGAGGATCTGGTAGGCCTGCTGTATGGTGCTGATGCTAACGCCATGCTCCTGGCTCAGCGCGCGCACCGACGGCAGACGTTCACCGCTGCGATACAGCCTTTGTTGAATGCGTTCCGCCAGAAGGTTGGCGAGATGTTGGTAGCGCGTCATGCTGTATCCTTTGTTTTCACCATACAGATTGTAAAACCAGTACAGATTGCCGCAAAAAACGGCATGCAGATACAGTTTTAGCGGATCTGTATGTTAAACAAAAGATGTTTTTGAATCTGTATTGTACGCCCTGAATTCCACGATGATAACGCTACTGGCACAGTGAGGAGAGCATCATGGAATTTTATGAGAACCGTTCAAAACGTCCGTTTATTGTTTTTGTCTGGATCGGCAAAACGCTACGCAATTGGTACCGTATTCACCGCACGCGTCGCATCCTGAGCAAGATGAGTGACGAGCAGCTTAAGGATGTCGGGTTGTCGCGCTATGATGTGTAAGCAGGCAGGGTCGGCGCTGGCCGGGTAAGGAGAAACCCCTACCCGGTGCAACGGAGAGATTATTCGACTGATTTCACCGCGGTGTTTTCAGCGATGCGGCGCAGATATTCGTTATTCTTAAATGCGACCATGATCAGTTCGAACGTCACGCGACAGCCGATCAGGCTGAAAATCATCCCGATAAATCCGGTGATCAGATGATCGGTAAACATGGAATACACGCCGGCAATCAAAATCACCAGCATGACGATCCAGTAGAAGAAGACCAGCACGCGTGGCGTTAATAAGTAGTCAAATCCCAGAATGGCTTTCATTTTCTTTTCCTTAGAAATATAAAAAAGGCTCAAGATTGTATCTTTATCACGTTCTTTTATGGCGTGGATAGCTATCTGATTTCAGAGTAGTAATTCCAGCGTTTCTTGTTTTGGCCTTTCAAGTAGTGCCACCGCCTCCTGATACGTGCGCACGTTGTTATAGCCCATCACCAGTCCGTAACGCTTGCCGGAGCCGCGATACCACTCCGAGAGCGCGTTAACCTGTAGCTGCTGCGCTTGCCAGCAGTGCGCGATTTCCCGGTCACAACTCCCCTTCGAAAGGAATGCCACGATGTGCATCCCACCGTCGTTTTGCTCGGTGAAAAACAGGTCGCCATACACCTCCTGTAAAGCCTTAATCATCCACTCCCGCCGGGTCTGATACAGGGCCCGCATCTTCTTAAGATGTCGGAAAAAATGGCCTTCGTTGAGAAAGGCGGTGAGGATCTTTTGCGTCAGCACCGGCTGGCCGCTGGTAACGATGTCCGCGCAGTCGGTAAACGCCCCGATGGTGCTGGCGGGCATCACCACGTAGCCCATGCGCAGCGACGGCATAATGGTTTTGCTGAAGGTGCCCATAAAAATGACCCGGTCGTGCCGGTCGAGGCTTTTTAGCGACGGCAGCACCTTGCGGGTGTAGTGAAATTCCCCGTCGTAGTCATCCTCAATAATCCAGGCCTCGTTCTGACTCGCCCAGTCGAGAAGCTGTTGTTTACGCGGCAGAGAGAGGGTGACCGCCAGCGGGCTCTGGTGCGACGGGGTGACGATGGCGAAGCGGGCATCGCGATGGTGGCGCAGCAGGTATTCCGTATCGATCCCGGCGCGATCGACCGGCACGGTGTGCAGGCGCGGCACGATCCGCTTGAGCAACTGCTGGCCCATAAAGTAGCCCGGATCTTCAAACACCACCTTGTCGCTGCGGCTGGCCAGCGTATCGAGGATCAGGCGCAGGCTACCGCTGTAGCCGCTGGTGATCAGCACCTGCTCGGCGGTGCAGGCGAGCCCGCGTGAAATATTAAGGTAGCTGGCAATCGCCTGGCGCAGGGGATACCAGCCCAGCACGGGCGGATTCAGCATCTCTTCCTGGCGCATGGCGCGCGTCGCCTGGCCTGAAAGCAGCAGCCATTTTTTATAGGGAAAGCTGTCGAGGGAGGGAATGCCGGGGCGCAGAAAACCTGCCCGTTCGCGCTGGCCGATCAGCGAGGCCGGAAGCGTGCCGGTGGTCTGCTCCGCAGGGGCGTGCTGCGCAGGCAGTAACAGGTCCGGATTGACCCGCGTGCCGCGTGCCCCCTGGCTTACCAGATACCCTTCGCCCGTCAGGATGGCGTAAGCGGTTTCAACGGTTTTGCGCGCCACCTTCAGCTCTTCCGCCAGCACGCGAATGGCGGGGACTTTGTCGCCAGGCTTTAGCACGCCACGCGTGATGTTGTCGCGATAGCGGGTATAAATAGCGTGATAGCCCGGTTTCATGTCCTACCTCGTTTGACGGTTTTTGTGTCTTTTTACTATGTCATTATCCGCGTAGATTGTCCTCATCGCATGACATATGCCGCACAAAAAAGAGGAAAGACAATGAGCACCCGCGTAAACCACCATAAGATCACACCTGCCCTCGCCAACGCGCTGTCCAACCTGAGCATGGAAGTGGCGAAAACCTCTCTCGACCCGGCGCTGAAGCACCTGATCGACATTCGTGTCTCACAGCTGAACGGCTGTACCTTCTGCCTGGATATGCACTCGAAAGAGGCCAAAATCGCCGGAGAACGCGAGCTGCGCCTGTACCATCTGGCGGCATGGCGCGAGTCCCCGCTGTTCAGCGCCCGTGAGAAAGCGGCGCTGGCCTTCGCCGAAGCGCTGACGCAAATTAGCGTGCATGGCGTGAGCGATGCGCTCTACCGCAGCGTGGCGGAGCACTTCTCGGACGTGGAGATTTCAGAGCTGAACTTTGCCATTGTGGCGATCAACGCCTGGAACCGTCTGGGGATCACGTCCCGCATGGAGCCGGGCTCGCTGGACGCGGCTTACGGGCTGAACAAAGCTAACCTCGAATAACCCCGCGCTCACGGATCATCGCCACCAGCGCCCGTAACCCTGGCGGGACGTGGCGATGCCCCGGATAGTACAAACGCAGCCCGGCAAACGGCTGCGTCCAGTCGTTTAACACGCTCACCAGTTCCCCGCTTTCAAGCTCTTCCCGGATATACAGTTCCGGTAAAAACCCTATCCCTAATCCCGCCTTCACGGCCCGGATCGAGGCGAAAAGATCGGACGTGGCAAAGCGCGGCGGTACCGCCAGGGCGTACTGTTCCCCGTGACGCGCCAGCTCCCAGCGGTAGATCCCACCGTGCGCCATGCGCATACCGATCCCCTGATGTAAGAGCAGATCCTCCGGCGTGTGCGGCGTGCCGTGGCGGGCAAAGTAATCCGGCGTGGCGGTGACAAGCTGGCGGATCTCACCGGTCAGCGGCACGGCGATCATGTCCTGTGGCACGGATTCTTCAAGACGGATCCCGGCGTCGTAACCTTCTGCGACGATGTCGATCATCCGTGCTTCGCTTAGCGTCTCGACGCGCATTTTCGGGTAGCGGATCATAAAGTCGATCAGCAATTGATCCAGAAAGAGCGCACCGATATGGTTCGGTACGTTTAAGCGCAGGGTGCCGGCAGGTTCGCCGGTATCACTGTGGATCTCTTCGCTGGCCTGGCGTATCGCCTGCAGTGCCGGGCCGATACGGGCCACGTAGCGCTGCCCGGCGTCGGTAAGCGCCACGCTGCGGGTCGTGCGGTTAAACAGGCGCGTCTCCAGGCGGCTCTCCAGCCCGGCGATAGCGTTACTTACCGCCGTGGCGGACATGCCCAGCTCCTGTGCCGCACCGCGAAAACTGCCGCGCCGCACCACCGCCATAACCACTTCCAGCTCTGTCAGACCCGAACGATGCATAGATTATCCTGAAAATCGAAACAACCCTTGCAGCATAGCGTGGATTATCGCAACGGAGAAGCCGTGCCAGACTGTGTCCATACAGCCTGAGGAGGTTTATATGCACAACATCGAACAGATCTTTATCAACGGCGAATTTGTTACCCCGCACGGCACCGAACGTTTTGATTTATACAATCCGGCGACGGCGCGGGTGATTGGCCAGGTTCGCCTGGCCGATGAGGTAGACGCTGAGCATGCCATCGCGGCCGCGAAAGCGGCATTTCCGGCATGGTCGCAAACCCCCCGACAGGAACGTATTGCCGCGCTGAAACGCATGCATGCCGCCGTGGCCGCCCGTCATGACGCGCTGCTGGACGCGGTGATTGAAGAGTACGGCGCGCCAGCCTCGCGCTCGGCGTGGATGGCCCGCTACCCGGCAGATGTCATTGCCCAGGCCATCGAGGCGCTGGAAGCCTTTGAGTTTGTGACCACAGCGGGGGCGGCAACGGTGCAGATGACGCCGCTTGGTGTCGCCGGGCTTATTACCCCGTGGAACAGCGACGCGGGGTTTATCTGCGGCAAACTGGCGGCTGCGCTCGCGGCGGGCTGCACGGCGGTGATTAAACCGAGCGAGATGAGCGCATTGCAAACCCGCATTGTCACCGAGGCGCTGCGCGATGCCGGGTTACCGCCGGGCGTGTTTAACATTGTCACCGGACGGGGCGATACGGTCGGTGAGACCCTCAGCCGCCATCCGGACGTGGCGAAAATTTCGTTTACCGGTTCGACCGTTACCGGCAAAGCGATACTGCGCAACGCGGCGGAGAGTGTTAAGCGAGTGACGCTGGAGTTAGGCGGTAAATCGCCGACGATCCTGCTTGATGATGTCGATTTGGCGCAGGCTATCCCGCTGGTGGTGCAGGCCGGGTTTATGAACAGCGGGCAGGCGTGCGTGGCCGGAACGCGCATTCTGGTACCGCAGTCGCGTAAGGCAGAAATCGAAACTGCGCTGGCGCAGGCCGTCGCGGCCGTGAAATCCGGCGATCCGCGGGATAACGCGACAGAAATTGGCCCGATGGTCAGCGAAAAACAGTGGCTGCGGGTGCAGGGCTATATCCGTAAAGGTCTCGACGAGGGGGCAAACCTGCTGGTGGGGGGCGAAGGGCGTCCGGAAGGGACGCAGGACGGCTGGTTTGTGCGCCCGACGCTGTTTACTGATGTCACAAATCAGATGGCGATTGCCCGGGAAGAGATCTTCGGCCCGGTACTGTGTGTGATCCCTTATCAGGACGAGGCCGAAGCCGTCGCCATTGCCAACGACACCGAGTATGGCCTGAGTGCGATGGTGCTGGGCAGGGATGTCGAACGTGCGCGTCGCGTGGCGCAGCAGATTGTCGCGGGCCGCGTGCTGGTGAACACGCTGGCCCATGAGCCTAAAGCGCCGTTTGGCGGGTTCAGGCACTCCGGCGTGGGGCGTGAGATGGGCGAGTGGGGGATCCGCGCGTTTATGGAGCCGAAGTCGATTCTGGGATAACCGTTTGTCGCCCTCCCGGGAAGAGGGCGACAATACTTCGCCCTTCACCGAAGCATCCGCATTTTCTTTCCTGCATGCTCTTCGCACCCTCACAACGGAGAGACAACCATGATTGCAGTCCTTTTCGAAGCCCAGGCCGCGCCTGCCCACCAGGCGCGTTACCTGCAGCTCGCAGCCGAACTCAAGCCCCTGCTGGCGGATATCGACGGGTTTATTGATATCGAGCGTTTTCAGAGCCTGACCACCGACGGCAAAATTCTCTCCCTCTCCTGGTGGCGGGATGAAGAAGCTGTCCGCCGCTGGAAGCAGAACGTCTTTCATCAGGCGGCGCAGAGGGAGGGGCGGGAGGCCATCTTTACCTACTACCGCATTCGGGTGGCGCAGGTGGTGCGGGAATACGCCTCAGAAACCGGAGGGCATGCGGATGTATGACGTTCATGTGATTTTCGACGCTACGCCAGGGGAACTGGCGCGATTTGGCCAGCTGCTGGGGTGTAATGGTGTGGGGCTGGAGGGCGGCGGTGTGTTTGGTACCGAAGCCCATTTCCTGGTGGAAGAGGGCGAAAAAGCCCATCGCGTGCTGCTTGAGGGCGGGTTTAACGTCCGATCAGTCCGTAAACCGCTGATCAGAAAACTGCAGCAGGCGCGCCCCGGTGAGCTGGGCGAGATTGCCGCGGCGTTAGCGGCTCACGGTGTGTCTGTACTGACCCAGTACAGCGACCATGCGAATCACCTCATTCTGCTGACGGATAATGATAAGCTGGCGGCAGAGATCACCAGACCATGGGCAGTCAATGCTTAAGACCCGTTTACCCCCTGACAACAGCACGCTGCTGGAGCAGGCCATGGCGGCAGTAGCCGCTGCCATGGCGGATCCGTCGCGTGTGAAAATGCTCTGTGCGCTGATGGATGGCCGGGCATGGACCGCCACCGAGCTGAGCGCGGCGGCGGATATCGCCCCCTCCACTGCCAGCGGGCACCTGACCCGTCTGCTGGACGGAAAGCTGATTACCTGCCTGTCACAGGGGCGGCATCGCTATTACCGCCTGGCAGGACACGACGTGGCGGAACTGGTCGAGCAGATGATGGGGCTGTCGTGGAGCCGCATCACCCCGCCGGAAACCTCCGCCCCGAAAGCCCTGCGTGAAGCCCGCACCTGTTACGACCATCTGGCAGGGACGGTGGCCGTTCAAATCTATGATTTTATGCAGGCGCAGGGCTGGCTGGAGACGGACGGGTCAGCCCTGACCGTGTATGGACGCGAACAGTTCCTGACGCTCGGTATTTCATTAAGCGCCAATCCGCGCCGTAAGGCCTGCTATGCCTGTCTTGACTGGAGCGAGCGGCGGTTTCATCTTGGGGGCGAGGCGGGCGCGGCGCTCCTCGCGTACCTGGACAGCAACGGCTGGATCCAGCGGGTGACGGGATATCGGGACGTGGTGGTCACCGCGTCGGGAAACGTTGCCATTAAAAAACGTTTTAGCCGCTAAATTCTCCGCGGTTTGATGCCCTTTCCCACCGGGAGAGGGCATTCGTCTTTCGCAATTCCTGCTCTTTTGTCTCTCGTTTCTTGATACTTACCCTGGTAACTATTATCTTGACCGCGTGTTACGAGAGGATATCCCATGCGTGAAGAAGAACTGTTTAGCCGCAGACCGATGGGGATGCGGATGGCCATGATCGTGCGTCAGTGGCGCGCCGTGATTGACGACGCCATTCTCGAGACCGGGTTAACCCAGTCGAGCTGGACGGTGATGATGCAGCTTCAACAGCTTGGGGATAACGTCTCGGTGAGTGAACTGGCGGAGGTGCAGGGTATTGAACTGCCGCCGCTGATGCGCACGCTGACACAGCTGGAAAAACAGGGTTACCTGTTACGCACCGTATCGCCTTATGACAAGCGTATCCGGCTACTCACGCTGACGTCGGAGGGGAACGCCGTACTCAGGACGCTCTCCCGGGTGATCGAGACATTTCAGGCGCGCGTATCGCAAAACATCGCGCCGGAGCATCTCGATATTTTCAGCGCCACATTGAATCAAATCGCCTGCAATTTGCGGAAAATCCGCGAAGAAGATAACAAGACCGAAAAATAATGACTCCTGAACAAAAGTTTGCCCGCTGGGTAAGGGTAAGTATTGCCTCTTTCCTGCTGATGTTTGTCTACTTTGTCGTCGCGGACATCTGGATCCCGCTGACGCCGGACTCCACCGTCATGCGCGTGGTGACACCGGTTTCTCCGCGCGTCTCCGGCTACGTGGCGGCTGTCCATGTACACAACAACAGCCAGGTGAAGCGAGGCGACCTGCTGTTTGAGCTGGATGACACGCCGTTTCGCAATAAAGTGGAAGCAGCGCAAATCGCGCTGGAGCAGGCGCGACTTTCTAACGAACAGCTGGATGCGCAGATCGCGGCCGCACAGGCCAGCCTGAAAACCGCCGTGCTGACCGCGCGTAACGACAAGGTGACCTACGATCGTTATCAGAAACTCAGCACGCTGCAGAACGTGTCGCAGGCGGATCTGGATAAAGTCCGGACCACCTGGCAGAGCAGCGAGCAGTCCGTCAGTTCGCTGCAGGCGAACATCCGTAACCTGCGCATTCAGCGCGGTGAGCGGGAAGAACACCGCAACGTCACCCTGCAAAAATACCGCAACGCGCTGGATGAAGCGGAACTGAATCTTGGCTGGACGAAGGTTTACGCCCAGGCGGACGGCACGGTCAGTAACCTGCAGCTCAGCCCCGGCTATTACGCCTCCTCCGGTTCGGCCGCGCTGGCGCTGGTGAATAATCAGGCCGATATCGTGGCCGACTTCCGCGAGAAGAGCCTGCGCCATACCCATCAGGGAACCGATGCCGCCGTGGTGTTTGACGCCTTCCCGGGACACGTCTTCCGTGCGCATGTGACCAGCAGCGATGCGGGGATCCTCGCCGGACAGGAGGCGGTGAACGGCGAGCTGTCCGAGCCAGAAACCTCCAACCGGTGGGTTCGTGATGCCCAGCGTATGCGTATCCACGTGGCGCTGGACGAGGCGCTGCCGAAGCAGCTTCCGACCGGTGCGCGTGCCACCGTGCAGCTCTATAACAGCGAAGGGCCGTTTGCGCGCTTCTTCTCCGGGATGCAGATCCACCTGGTGAGCCTGCTGCACTATGTCTATTAACACTCTGGCGCGGGTGTTTACCCCGCACGGCAACATCGTCTATACGGCAAACGACTTTCGCCAGACCCTGCGCATCGTCTTTGCCGGCATGATTGCGCTGAGCATTTCGAGTTTTTACAACACTCACTACGGCGTGTTTTTCGTGGTCTACCCCATCATGCTGCTGTCGCTGGTACCGGTCTTTAACCGCCACGTGGCGAAGCAATTTATCTTTAGCGCCTCGCTTAACTGCGTTGAAATGGTCATTATCATCGGCTATCTGTCGCAATGGCCGGTGATCATGACGTTAGTCGTGTTCGCCTTGTACGTCATGCGTTTTCGCTTTATGAGTAAGGGACCGCTGTTTCTGTTTGGTTCGATGGGCGTGGTCTGCCAGAGCGTGATGCTCAACTTTATGAGCTATCCCACCACCGACTGGCATACGTTGCTGTTTTCCAATATCGAAGCGAGCGTTATGGCGGTGTGCCTGAGCGCGCTGATGAATTACCTGCTGCCGGACGTGGAGCCGCGCAAGCCGCCGCCGCTGATTGAAAAAGATGACGCCCGCGTGCGCCACGAGTCGCTGCTTTCCGGGACCGTTGCCACCCTGATTTTCGTCATCTTCCAGATAAGCGACCTGAGCGACTCACTTTCCGCGCTGATGGCCGGGGTATTGATTCTGTTTCCCATGCACTATCGCGGCGCGGTGATGAGTTCCCTCTGGCGCGTGGTCGGCGTGGTGCTGGGCTGCCTCTACATTCTGGTCGTCCAGCTTATCCTTTACGATCACAGCAGCCATATGCTGCTGATGATGCCGCTTATCGGCCTTGGGCTGGCATTTGGCGCGCGGCTGCACGTGATGGAGAAGGTCGGCGCCGGGGTCGGGTTTTCCAGCATCACCACCATCGGCATTATGTTCGGGCAGAACATGCACCCGGACAGCGACCTGGTGTTCAGCGATCTCTATCGCATTACCTCGGTGACCTTTGCGCTGGTGGCGACCCTGACAATGGTCTTCCTGGTGCATTTGATCCTTAATCGCTTTGCCCCTACGCGCTATGTGATCGCGCCGCCTGAGGCGAATTAATGCGCGAGCACGGCAGGCAATTGCGAGAGTAAAAACAGGATCAGGCCAATCGTCCCACCCACCAGCGTGCCGTTCACACGGATGAACTGCAGGTCTTTGCCGATATTAAGCTCAATCTGGCGCGACATATCTTTGGCATCCCAGCTCTTGACCGTGTCGCTGATATGCCGTGTGAGGAACGCGGCAAAATCCGGCGCCACGCGGTGCGCCGCCTGCTCCAGATGCTCGTTCAGCGATGCCTGCAGGCTGGCATCGTTCGACAGCGTTTCGCCAAACCACAGTCCGGCGTTGGCGATGCGCTGCCTGACGCGCGAGTCCTCGCTTTGCATATCCGCTTTCAGCCACTGACGCAGGTCGGCCCACATCTCGCCCAGATAACGGTTAAACGCCTCGTCGTTCTTCAGGTAGTGCTTGATGTTATCGGCTTTGGCGGCCATTTCCGGATCGTTTTTCAGGTTGTCGATAAACTTCAGCGTGGCGCGGTCAAACGCCTGGCGGATCTGGTGCGTGCGGTCGTGGCTGATATCATCCAGCAGCGTATTCACCGCATTCGACACCATCTCCGCACTCTGATCGCCGAGCCACTCGGTAGGCAGCACCATGGCCTTGCGTGGATGCTCGGTCTTCAGCCAGTGCACAATCTGGTCGGCGATAAAGTCCCGCGTGCTGTCACGCTGGATAAGCGCGATCAGGCGGTTGATGATGGCGTCCAGCAGCACCTGATGGCGATTGTTCCGGGTCATGCTCTCCAGCATCACCGCGCTGGTTTCGGTGAAGTCGACCTTGTCGATGGCCTTATGCACCGCCCGTTTGAGCAGCCGCTGAATGCGTCCGTCGTCGGTCAGTTCAAGAAAACCGCTCATTACCTGAATCAGATGCAGCCCGACGCGCCGGGCGTTGTCGGGCTGGCTGAACCAGGTGCCAATCATCTGTGCCGGCTCATAGCGGCGGATCAATGCCACCAGTGACTGGGTATCGAGAAACTTTTCCTGCACGAACTGACCCAGATTGTCGCCAATGCGGTCTTTGTTGCGCGGAATGATCGCCGTATGGCGTGAGATAAACGGGATAGGCACCCGGCGAAACAGCGCGACGACGGCAAACCAGTCCGCCAGCGCGCCGACCATCGCCGCCTCGGCAATGGCCTTTACGCCGCGCACCCAGAAGGTTTGCGGCAGGAACAGGGTGGTGATAAACGCCGCGGCGGCAATCAGCAGCAGCGACAGCGCCAGCAGCTTGGCGCGTTTAAGTTCAGCTATTTTTTCCATGGCTTAAGAATAGAGGGAGGCGGGAAGAAAATGCAAAAAACGCCACACGACCCACCCACCAAACGCCATCAGCACCACGCCAGCGGTTCGCTCAATCAGCCAGAGTGAACGGCTGAGCGTCCGCTGAACCACGGGCAAGCCCATCAGCGACACCAGCGCTAAATCCCAGACCAGCACCACCATTACCATCCAGACACCGCAGGTTGACTGCTGAAGCAGCGTGACATCCGGCCCTAACAGCGCCGTCATGAGCGCCAGATAAAAAAGCGCATTCTTCGGGTTTAACAGTGCCGAACCGAGCCCCAGCAGGATTTGCTTACGCAATGAGGGGCACCGCTGATGAGTCTCATTGAGCGCAAGCGTCTGTGGGCGGCTGCGCGCCAGCCGCGATCCAATCCAGAGCAGGTAGAGCGCGCCGGATAATTCGATAAGGGTGAACAGCCACGAAAACGTGCGCAGGGCGCTCCAGCCGATAATCACCAGCACAATATAGAGCGCGTTACCCGCGGCGATACCGAGGCACAACCCGGCACTGCCGCGCAGCCGGTAACGTGCGGCGTAACCGACCAGCAAAAAGAAATCCGGACCGGGGCTTAACAGGGCTACAAAATGCGCCAGCGCCAGGGCGAGAAAAGCGGAAGGGAAGAACAGTTCCATCGTGACCTCCAGAGCAAAAACGGAGATCACCTTACGGCGTTACGTATCCTGATTATTGTCTGATATTGATCGGCCCGTCGCGTACTGGCGAGGCGTGGCGGCCGTGTAGCTGACGAAGGTTTTATGGAAATGGCTCTGGTCGGCAAACCCGCTCTGGTAACCGACATCGGCGAGATCATCTCCCGCACGCAGTCGCGCTTTGGCGTATTCCACGCGAGAGATGTTGAGAAAGCGTCCTGGCGTCAGGCCGGTGTCCTGTTTAAAGGTGCGGATTAACGTCTCTTTGCGCAGTGAAAATCGCCGGGCAAGGTCGTCAAGGGAAGGCGGGGCGGTGAGGTTCGACAGAAACGCCTCTTGCACCTGCTGACTCAGTGAATGGGGCTTATCTGTGCGGCCTGTAGAGGGGGGAAGGGCGCAAAGCAGTGCGTTCAGGGAGGCCGCGGTCATGTTCTCAACCACTCCAAGATAGTGATTAAACAGCGTTTGGTCGCGAATGACCTGCAGTGCCAGCGAAAGGTCAGTGTCGATATACAGCATGTGGTAGCTGCGTGGCTGTCCCGCCACCGGGTTGCAGCTGTGGGGAGCATGCGCCGGGATGACGATGATGTCGCCAGGGGTCAGGATATACTCCCTGTCATGGACTGTGCAGCACGTCTGGCCTTCCAGGATCGCGCCAATAGAGAGCTGTGGGTGACAATGACGTTTATACGCCTGGGTGCTCTGCCACGTGCTGCGCAGCTCGTGGCCGCAGGCGCGATGAAAGGTCTGGCGGATGTGTCGGGTCTCGGTCATGGGGAACTCCTGTCAGGAACGTTTTTTATACCATGCCCGCGCGACATGTTGCAGTACCACGCTAAGAACCTTCCGGATATACCCAACTTTACGTCCATCGCCAGTCATATTGTCTACCCTTAATACCCTAAGCGGTAAAACAAGGAGATTCGACATGGCTTACCAGACAGTAAATCCTGCCACAAACCAGCTCATCAAAGAATATCCATCCCATACCGACGCGGATGTTGAAGCGGCGCTGAAGGCGGCCGATGCGCTTTACCATTCGGACTGGGCAAAAGGCGACATTAACCAGCGCCTGCCGGTACTGCGTAAACTTGCGGACCTCATCGACGAACGTACGGAGGATCTGGCCAAAATTGCCAGCAAGGAGATGGGTAAGCTCATTGAACAGAGCCGCGGTGAAGTGAAACTGTGCGCGCAAATCGCCCGCTACTACGCGGATAATGCCCAACGGTTCCTCGCCCCGGTGAAGTACGACTCCGAACTCGGGGAAGCGTGGGTCGAGCACCACCCTATTGGCGTGCTGATGGCCGTTGAGCCGTGGAACTTCCCTTATTACCAGCTGATGCGTGTCCTCGCCCCGAACCTGGCGGCCGGTAACCCGGTGATCGCCAAACACGCCAGCATCGTGCCGCACTGTGCAGAGACGTTTGCACATCTGGTGCGCGAGGCCGGTGCACCGGAAGGGGCATGGACCAACCTGTTTATTTCGTCGGATCAGGTGGCGAACATCATCGCCGACGATCGTGTACAGGGTGCCGCGCTGACCGGTTCCGAAAAAGCGGGTAGCGTGGTCGCGGCGCAGGCGGCGAAGCACATCAAAAAATCGACCCTGGAGCTGGGCGGTAATGACGTCTTTGTGGTGCTGGATGATGCCGATCTGGAGAAGGCCGTGAAGACGGGCGTGAATGCCCGACTCAATAACGCCGGCCAGGTCTGTACGGCGGCGAAGCGTTTCATCGTGCATGAGAAGATTGCGGATGCCTTCCTCGCGAAATTCACCGAGGCATTTAAGCAGGTGAAGATTGGCGATCCGCTGGACGAGAGCACCACCCTGGGGCCGCTGTCCTCTCAGGATGCGCTGGACACGTTGACCACACAGGTCAACGAGGCGGTGAAAAACGGCGCGACGCTGCATTACGGTGGCAAACCGGTGCAGCGTGACGGGTGCTTCTTTGAGCCGACGATCCTGACGCATATCTCGCGCGACAACCCGGCCTACTTTGAGGAGTTCTTCGGCCCGGTGGCGCAGATCTATGTGGTGAAAAATGATGACGAAGCGGTCGCACTGGCGAACGATTCCCACTATGGTCTGGGCGGCGCGGTGTTCAGCAAGGATATCGAGCGGGCGAAGAAAATGGCGTCGCGTATTGAGACCGGCATGGTGTATATCAACTGGCTCACCGATACCGCGCCAGAGCTGCCGTTTGGCGGCGTGAAGCGATCCGGTTACGGACGCGAACTGTCGGACCTGGGGATCAAAGAGTTTGTGAACCAGAAGCTGGTGGTGCGTAAATAACTCTGCGAATAAAAAACCTGCCATCCGGCAGGTTTTTTTTGAGGTTATTGCACTTCAATCTTGTCCCAGCCGCTTTTGAACATGCAGCTGTCGACTAAGGTATCCCGGCGATATTCATTCGCGTCTTCAACCGTGTAGCTCGTGGAAATATCCTTTTTCTTTTTCGATTTGTCCATTTTTTCCGAGCTCGAACCGGTCACAACATTGTCCGGGGGCAGATCAATCAGGGCCTGTGCTTCGCATTCCGTGAGCTTTTTATTCATCTCAGCGTCACTGACTCCCGGTTTCACCCATTTATACTGGACGCAACCGGTGAGCAGAAGCGTGATGCTCAGAACGCAAAGCGCGGTAATGCGGTGTTTCATCAGAAGGTGACTCCACCGCCTACATATGCGCCGTCGATCAGCGTGTGGCCAGGACGACCGTCTTTGCCGTCAACGCTTACGTGACGATAACCCACTTTCAGCGTCACAGGCGTGATTGGCGTCCAGCTCACACCGCCGTTGGCTTCCACGTAGTTTTTCACGCTGTTGTTCAGACCTTCTGGTGCGGCATACCCTTCGCCAAACACGTGGATGCTGTCGGTCAGCGCAACGTTAATACCGCCACCGATGGGGAATGCCACGCCGTTATCGCCTTTTTTCGGGCCAAGGTAGATTGCTTTAGCGCCGGCATTCAGCATCACCGGGCCCACTTCCAGGTTGTAACCGGCGCCAACGCCACCTGTTTGCGTGCCGTCGTCAGTGTTTTTGAGCCAGTTGCTTTCAAGGTACACACCGGATGAGGATTTACCCATTTCCAGATTAAGGTTAGTAAAGTTTTTACCTTGCTCAATCGTGCCGCCCATAGCCAGTGCAGAACCCGACAGGACGGTCAGAGCAGAAAGAAGAAGAACATTCAGTTTTTTCATGTTTTGTGCCTCGTCATTAATTTCATCTGAGGCCACCTTAACAAGCGATGTTTATGACTGCAAATGTGATTAAGGTCGTGTTTTTATGCTGTTTTTGTTAATGGCTGGCTTTTTAAATGTTGCTTTCATGTTTAGTTATCGCTGGGTCAATATGTATTACCTGGACGTTTAGGACAGGTTTAGTTTTTTGACTAAATAGACACTGAACGAGACAGAGGATAACCGTTTGACATGAATTAATTGGCTTTCTAATAATTTCCAGAAACATTTCAAATTTTACACTTTGTGGTTTAGTTTTACATTTCTGGCGGTTCATGCGCCTGCAATTGCCTGTCCGCGTATCTCTGCGGTGTCATTTTCCTGACACGTTTGTTCTTTACGTTGTTGGCTTCACTTTCTGGATACTAACAATATGAAAAGAAAAATTATTCCTGTGCTTATCGGTTGTGCGCTCTCTTTCTCTGGCCTGGCGGCGCAGCCCACGGCCGAACACTATGTTGTCAGCTTCCCCGAAGGCACGCGCGTGAGCTACAGCGGCGCGTTTGCCGGTGCGTTCCCGAAGGGGCTCCCGGTCGGGATTGGCTCTGGCCTGCTGTTTACCGGTAAACAGGGCGATACCCTGACGTTTGCGACCGTGACCGATCGCGGTCCGAATGCGGATTCGCCGAAAGTGGGGAAAGATGAAGCCAAAATCTTTGTCACGCCCGATTTCGCTCCGCTGCTGATGACGATTCGCATACAAAATGGCAAAGCGGAGGCCGTCGATGCGCGCCCTCTGCATGATGATAAAGGCGAGATCAACGGTCTGCCGCTGCAAAGCGGCGTGATTGGCTCGACCAATGAAGTGGCGTTCAGTGACACATTAAAGGTGCTGAAGGGCGACAATCGCGGGCTGGATACGGAAGGTATCACGCCGGACGGTAAAGGCGGTTACTGGCTGTGTGACGAATACGGTCCGTTCCTGATTAACGTCGACAGCAAAGGCAAGATCCTGGCGATTCACGGTCCGCAGGCGGCGGAAGGCGAGAAATCCATCGCGGGCGGCTTGCCGAATATTATTAAATGGCGTCAACCAAACCGGGGCTTTGAAGGCCTGACCCGTATGCCGGACGGGCGTATCATTGCCGCGGTGCAAAGCACGCTGGATATCGACGGCAAAAGCAAAAAACAGGCGCTGTTTACCCGCCTGGTGAGCTTCGACCCGGCGACCGGGAAAACCGCGATGTACGGTTATCCCATCGACAGCGAAGCCTACAGCAAAAACAATGACGCCAAAATCGGTGACATTGTGGCGCTTGATAACCAGCAGCTGCTGCTGATTGAGCAGGGCAGCGATAAAAACGATGGCATGCGCAACCTCATCTACAAGGTGGACCTCAGCAAGGCGAGCGATCTGACACGCTTCGATAAGCCGGGCGAATACCCGGAGTTTGATGACGAGAAGACGCTGGCCCAGCGCGGCATTACGCTGGCGGCTAAAACCCAGGTCGTGGATTTGCGCGCGCTTGGCTGGCAGCAGGAAAAGGCCGAAGGGTTAGCGCTGATTGACAACAAAACGCTGGCGGTCGCGAACGATAACGACTTTGGCGTGAAGGTGGCGATGGAAAATCCGGTCGAGGGCAAGAAGCTCAAGGATTATCGGGTGAATTCGCAAGGTGCACTCACGATTGATGATAAACCGGTTGCGACCACCCTCGCCGTGAAGCCGCTGGCGAAGCCGGCGTCAGAAAGCGAACTGTGGATTGTGACGCTGCCCGACGCGCTGAAATAATCTCACAGCCCTCTCCGCAACTGCGGAGAGGGCTGCGTTCGTACGGTTATTTGCGCAGTGCTGCAAACGCTGTCCGGATCTCGTCTTCCGACAGCTGTAGCCCAATAAACACCATGACGCTTCGCGGCGTTTCATCTCCCCACGGTCTGTCCCAGTCCGCGCTGTACAGCCGCTGTACGCCCTGGAACAGCAGGCGGTTCGGTTCGCCATCAATCCACAGCATCCCTTTGTAGCGCAGCAGCCTGTCGGCAAAAGAGAGCAGCAGGTTTTCCATGACGCGGGAGACGTCGCTGATATCCACCGGGTAATCCAGCTCGACCACAATCGACGAGACGTCGTTTTGCTTATCTGCCATAAAGTGGAAGCGCGGCGTCGAGGTGACATGCTCTTCCAGCATAAAGCCATTGGTGTTGAACAGCTGCGAGAGATCGATATCACCGTGCGTCGCGATGTAAATCGGCGCCCGCGAGTTGATACGCGTCAGGCGCTCGCGCAGTTTTTCGCTGTCGCCCGCCACGTCGGTTTTGGTCAGCAGGATGCGATCGGCGTAGCCCACCTGCGACTGGGCGAGAGTGAACTGGTTCATCTGTTCGTCGGCATGAACCGCGTCGACCAGCGCAATGACGCCGTCCAGCAGGTAGCGCTGGCAGAGGATCTCATGGGCGAAAAAGGTCTGAATAATCGGGCCGGGGTCGGCCATACCGGTGCATTCAATCACCAGGCGGTCAAAATCGATTTCACCGCGATCGCGGCTGTCGAGCAGATCCAGCAGGGCATCTTCTAATTCATTCGAGCGGGTGCAGCAGATACAGCCGTTAGTCAGGGTTTTAATCTGCGTGGCGCGATCGCCAATCAGCTGATCGTCGACCGAGACTTCGCCGAATTCGTTTTCGATCACGGCGATTTTGAAGCCGTGCTGCGCGTTCAGAATGTGGCGCAGCAGGGTGGTTTTACCGGCGCCAAGGAAACCGGTCAGCAGGGTGACGGCAATCGGGGTCATGGTCTCTCCTTTAGCAGCAGCGTACGCCGCCTTCTCCACTCCCGCCGTAGCGCGCTTCCTGACGCTCGCGGAAGAATTCGGTATAGGTCATGTACGGTTTATCCGGATGGTTGGTCTTCATATGCTCAACGTAGTTGTCATAGTCCGGAATGCCAATCAGCATTTTCGCCGCCTGACCGAGGTATTTTTTCGCTTCGCCTAAGTTACCAAACATTGTGCCTTCCAGATAGAAAAAGCCCGGCTGGGGCTGCCGGGCGTTGTTTCCCTTCACCCTAACCCTCTCCCGCAGGGAGAGGGATGCGAGGGCGGATTAGTGGTGTGAAGAGGTCTTCACGCCGCCTTCCGGTACCGGGACATACGGGGTTTCTTTATCCGTACGACCCTCGGCGTTACGCACGTTCAGCCAGGTTTTGATGCCGTAGAAGATGATGCTGTACACCACCACCAGGAACAGAATACTCAAACCTGCGTTGGTGTAGTTGTTCACCACGATGTGGTTCATGTTGGCAATCTGCTGCGCAGTGAGGTCCGCGCCGCCTGCGGCAATTTTCTCTTTGTACTGGTTAGCCATGAAGAAGAAGCCTTCCAGCTGCGGGTTGGCGCTGAACAGTTTCAGACCAAGCGCCCAGGTGGTGCAGAGCAGCAGCCACAGCGCAGGGATCACGGTGACCCAGATGTATTTGGTGCGTTTCATCTTCACCAGTACAACGGTGCCAAGAACCAGGGCGACAGCGGCCAGCATCTGGTTAGAGATACCGAACAGCGGCCACAGGCTCTTCACGCCGCCCAGCGGGTCGACAACGCCCTGATACAGCAGGTAGCCCCACAGACCCACGCAGCCCGCGGTTCCCAGAATACCCGCCACCAGAGAGTCGGTTTTCTTCAGGAACGGCACGAAGTTACCCAGCAGGTCCTGCAGCATAAAGCGTCCTGCACGGGTACCGGCGTCCAGCGCGGTCAGGATGAACAGCGCTTCAAAGAGAATACCGAAGTGGTACCAGAAGCCCATGTCCGCCCACGGCAGCACTTTGTGGAACACGTGTGCGATACCCACTGCCAGCGTCGGTGCGCCACCGGCGCGGTTCAGGACTGACGGTTCGCCAATGTCTTTCGCGGTCTGCATGATCTGCTCAGGCGAAATCACGAAGCCCCAGGAGCTGACGGTTGCGGCAGCATGTGCGCTCGCATCTTTCAGCTGCGCCATGATCAGCGCCGCGTTATCACCGCCCATCTCATGCAGGTTTGGCATGGTAATGCCCAGGCCTGCCGGAGGGGTGTTCATCGCGAAGTAGAGACCCGGTTCGATGATGGACGCGGCAACCAGCGCCATGATCGCCACGAAAGACTCCATCAGCATTGCGCCGTAGCCAATCAGACGCGCGTCTTTTTCGTTAGCCAGCAGCTTCGGTGTGGTACCGGAAGCAATCAGGGCGTGGAAGCCAGAGACCGCACCGCAGGCAATGGTGATAAACAGGAACGGGAACAGCGCACCTTTCCACAGAGGACCGGTACCGTCGATGTACTGGGTCACTGCCGGCATTTTCAGATCCGGGTTAATCACCAGGATGCCGATTGCCAGACCGACGATAACGCCGATTTTCAGGAAGGTCGCCAGGTAGTCACGCGGTGCCAGGATCAGCCAGACCGGCAGCAGAGCGGAGACAAACGCATACCCAATCAGCGCGAAGGTGATGGTGGTGTCCTTGAAGGTCAGCGCCGGGCCCCAGTACGGGTCGTGCGCAATCACGCCACCGAAGTAGATAGATGCAACCAGCAGCACAATCCCAATCACCGACACTTCACCCACGCGACCCGGGCGGATAAAGCGCATGTAGATACCCATGAACAGCGCAATCGGCACGGTAGAGCAGACGGTGAATACCCCCCACGGACTTTCGGCCAGCGCTTTCACCACGATTAACGCCAGCACCGCGAGGATGATGATCATAATCAGGAAGCAGCCGAACAGTGCGATGGTCCCCGGCACGCGGCCCATCTCCTCTTTGACCATCTCACCCAGAGAGGCGCCGTTACGGCGAGAAGAGATAAACAGCACCATAAAGTCCTGCACCGCCCCGGCCAGCACTACGCCCGCGAGCAGCCACAGGGTACCAGGCAGGTAGCCCATCTGCGCGGCCAGAACCGGGCCGACCAGCGGACCCGCACCGGCGATAGCGGCAAAGTGGTGACCAAACAACACGTAGCGGTTGGTGGGCACGTAGTTGAGGCCGTCATTATTAATGACCGCCGGAGTGGCACGCGTCGGGTCGAGTTTCATGACCTTCTGCGCGATGTATAAGCTGTAGTAGCGATAAGCAACAAGATAGACGGAGACAGACGCAACGACGATCCACAGGGCGCTTACGTGTTCGCCCCGGCGTAGTGCGACAACCGCCAGACAAAAAGCGCCGAGGATCCCGAGTAACGCCCAGGGCACGTGCTTCAGTAGTTTTTTCGTATCCATAGTAAGACCTGGTTTTTTATGTAATGAAAAAGGGTCAGGGTTCGTTATGAGGAGGTATTGATTAATGCTGGAGCGATCGTGCCAGAACCACGCGCGTGTAAAGACAGGTAAATGAATGAGCGGTTGAAAGGGCCAGGTGAGCGGTCAAAGAGGGCGGCGAGTGGTTCCGTCTCGCCGCCGCCGGGAGAAATTATGTGATTGAGATCACGTGGTTATCTGCTGTGCGCTCTACCGCCAGATAATTTTCCAGCGTTTTAAGCAGCTTCTCTTTTAGCCAGTTGGGCTCCAGGATTTGAATGTTCGGCAGCCAGTAGAACAGCAGCGGCAGGATCTGGTTCTCGTGTGCCGCCTGACAGCGCAGCGTGACGCCGTTGTGCTGCTCACCGACAAGCTCTTGTTCTGGCAGCAGGTCGCGGCGCATAAAGTAATGTGAAATAGTATCTTTAATGAATATTTTCACTTCGAAAGTGTCTTCCGACACCCACGGATCGCGGCTTTTTTCCAGCAGTCCGAGCGCATTTTCTTCCGGCGTGAAGGTTTTTTGTTGAATATCAAACCAGCTAATCTGACTCAACGAGAAGGATTTTAGCCGGCTATTCTCGGTGGCTTGTAAATACCATATATTTTTATTGTTAATGAGTTTATAGGGATTAATCAGGCGGGTTTTACCCTTATAAACGATCTGGCATACATTACGATTCTTAATCGATTTCTCGATTTTCGATAAATAGCGACGAATATCACGTTCTACCGTGTGCTCTGCTTCGTTGCCAAGAATAAGAATATGATTTTCGTCAACGCGTGTTTCAAGTTTCTGCCAGAATTCCGTATTTCTTTCCGGGAAAAAGCTATCGGCATTCAGGAAGTTAGCAATCGTGTGATGTAATCCTTGTCCACCGGGAGATTGTGCGGAGTGGATCAGACGATACAGCCCGTTACCGGTATGTTCCACAATAGGTGAAAGCGCATTTAAATCCCGGTAGACGGTGCGCTCGGTAATTTTAAATTTTTCCATGAGCGCACTGCGGTTTACCACACCATTTAAATGTAACTCAACCAGAATATCGACCAGACGTTCAGCCGAGCGGCTCCGCGTCGATTTAGCCATAAGGTCTTCCTGTATATTAGGGTATGCGCTGAATGATGCGGGTCGCACTGACATGTATTGTCAGTATTCAGACACAGAAAATTTCTCTTATGGCTATATAACGGCGTGATTAAGCGGAAACCTTAGGAATTTTTGTGGAAATTGGCGCTGGCCGGGAAACGGCCAGCGCAGGAGGGGGTCACACTGCGGCTTCAGCCTCCATCATGACGGGGTGGAAACGGCGTTTAAAATAGATCAGGCCGTGTCCCGCTTCGCTCAGAATGATGTTTTTAATTTCAACGAGATAAACCAGATGGGTGCCGATGGTTTGCACCTGGCTAATCTCGCCTTCAAGGCTTGCCAGCGCGCCCTTCAGCACCGGTTGCCCCTGCGGACCTTTCTGCCAGCAGGAGAGGGCAAAGCGATCGTCCATTGCCATGCCGGTCATCCCGGCGAAGTGGCGGGCCATGATCTCCTGCTCATGGTTCAGCACGTTGACGCACAGCTTACCGTTACCCTGGAAAACCGGGTTCATGGCGCTGTTGGCATTGATGCAGACCATCAGCGATGGCGGGGTGTCCGTGACTGAACAGACGGCGGTGGCGGTGATACCGCAGCGTCCTGCATCGCCCTCGGTGGTGACAACGTTAACCGCCGCCGACAGGCTGGCCATCGCATCGCGAAAACGCAGGCGTTGTTCTGTATGCATTGAAACCTCCCGCTGCGTTATTTCAGCAGCTTATCCAGCATGTTGATATCGGAATTATTGTGCAGGTGCGGCACCGTCCAGCCATGCTGGTCGTACTCGGACATGCAGCGGTCGACCATTGCCATCATTTTGTCCATGTTGCCAGAGCTCTGTGCCTGACGCAGACACTGGAGACGGATTTCGTCCTGGCTGCCGGAGTAGTTGATCTCATACAGCTCGTGACGACCACCAAACTCGCTGCCGATGGCATCCCACATCAGTTTCAAAATCTTAATACGTTCCACGTGATCCATGCCGTTGGAGCCGCGCACGTATTTCGCCAGATACTGGTCGATCTGCGGATTGTTCAGGTCTCGCGCGCTGGACGGCAGATAGATCAGGCCGCTGGTGACGTTACGCTCGATGATGTTCTTGATCTTCGCATAGGCCATCGGGGCCATGACGCGGTAGGTCTGCAGCGCCGCGTGATCCGGCAGGTACGCGCCATTCACCCACGGCGTGGCTTCAGAACACATGGAGTCGCTCAGCGCCCAGAACATGTTGCGCCAGGCCACCACTTCCCCGAGATCCGCCTGCACGCCGCGGAACTCCAGGGTGCCGGTACACTCCAGCGATTTCTTCAGCAGCGCGGTAATGAAATCGAGCTTCACCGCCAGACGTACGCAGGCCTGCAGCGGGTACATGCGGGCAAAACCGCCTTCCATGGTCCAGCGACGGCAGCGATCGAAATCGCGGTAGATCAGCACGTTTTCCCAGGGGATCAACACATGATCCATGACCAGGATCGCGTCGTTTTCGTCGAAACGGCTGGAGAGCGGGTAGTCGTATGGAGAGCCGGTCGCACCTGCCACCATTTCGTAAGAGGCGCGAGAGATCAGCTTCACGCCTTCGGCGTCCATTGGCGCAACGAACATCAGCGCGAAGTCCGGGTTTTCGCCCATCACCTGCGCGGAGCCAAAACCGATCATGTTGTAGTGAGTCAGCGCCGAGTTGGTTGCCACCACTTTTGCGCCGCTAACGATGATCCCGGCGTCGGTCTCTTTTTCCAGCTTGATGTAGACGTCTTTTACTTCGTCCGCCGGTTTGTGACGGTCGATGGGGGGGTTAACGATGGCGTGGTTGAAGTAAAGCCCGGTTTCCTGAATACGGGTGTACCAGTTACGGGCGTTCTGTTCGAACTGGCCGTAGAACGCCGGATTGGCACCGAGCGCGCAGCCAAACGCCGCCTTGTAGTCCGGGGTGCGGCCCATCCAGCCGTAGCTCAGGCGCGACCACTCGGCGATGGCGTCACGCTGTTGACGCAGGTCGTCGGCGCTTTTCGCCACGCGGAAAAACTTATGGGTGTAGCCGCCGCTGCCGGTATCGGTGCCCCAGCACAGCGTGTCCTGCATGTCAGGCTTGTGCAGCGCATCGTACATCTGCGCGATGGAGGCTGCCGCATTGCGAAACGCCGGATGAGTGGTCACGTCTTTGACGCGCTCGCCGTAGATATAAATCTCACGGCCATCCTGCAGGCTTTTTAAATACTCTTCACCGGTTAACGGACGTTTGGCATCCGCGCGGAAATCTTCAGGCTTCATAGGGACCTCGTATCGGAATAGTGATGTTAAATTTATGTTTTGTTTTTGTTGTTTAATTGAAGCCTGAGCGGGGGGGAACGTGAAGGGACGATTGGGACAACGGCTGGTACTTTTCGCATATGATCGCAGAGTGTGATTTCCCTCACCCTGAACCCGGGAGAGGGTCAGGGCTGGGGTGGGGTAACAGACGACACCGGTACTTTTTGCGCCCGATACGCGCTCGGCGAACACCCCACTAACCGATTAAAAAACCGGGCAAAATAGGCCGGGTCTTTAAACCCCAGCTGCCAGGCGATTTCGCTGACCGCGCTGTCGGAGAAGAGCAGCATCCGCCTCGCTTCACGCAGCTGACGGTCAAAAATCAGCCGCTTCGGCGGGCGGTTGGCGAAGCGCCGGCAGATATCGGTCAGACGCGATTCGGTCAGGTGCAGTTCGCTGGCATATTCCGGTACCGTCCAGTGCTCATGAAAATGGACATCAATCAGCTGGGTAAAGCGCTGGAACAGTTTCAGCTCGCCGCGCATGCCGCTGGCGGCGTGATCGTCGAGCTTCGCGTTGCGCAGCAGCAGGGTGAACACCGCCTGGGCTAACAGAACCAGCGTGTGTTCGCGCCCGGGCAGTTGCGCCGTCGATTCCCGGGCAATCAGCGGCCAGTAGTGCTTCAGTGCCGCCAGTTCGTCCGGCTTATCGGCCAGCGAGAGGCAGATCCCCGGCAGGCCAAAGGCTTCCCGCGTGCCGGGGTAGAGCACTTCCAGCAGCGGCCAGATCAGATCCTCGCGCACCGTCAGAACGTGCCCGTCGCTGTCGGATTCGGTAATAAACGCGTGCGGCACCGACGGGGGCGTGAGCACAAATAGCGGAGCCTGCACCGAGTAGCGGTGATCGTCGAGCTGCAGTTCGATCTGTCCGGTATCCAGAAAGTGCATCTGAAAATACTGGTCGTGACGGTGAGCCTGCATGTCGCGGCCAAAAAAGGCCGCCATGCGGGCGAACGACTGATAGTGAACATCATCCGTTCCCAGACTTTCGTCGTACTCTTTGCTGATGTCGATATTCGCGATCGGGTTCTGGCACATAGCCGCTCCTTACGGGATTTTCTGCGCCGCCATACCCGGCTCGTGCTCAAGGCTCTCCCGCTGCGTCATCGGGATACGTGTCAGCACCAGCGCGCCGACCACCAGCAAGCCGGCAACAAACCACAACCCGGAGCTGAAGCTGCCGGTGCTGTCACGCAGAATGCCGATCAACAGCGGGCTGACGGCGGATCCGACGTTACCGATAGCATTGATCACCGCCAGTGCGACCGCCCGCGACTGCAGGCTAATAACCCGATCCGGCGTGGTCCAGAAGATCGCCATGGCGGTAAACGATCCGGTTGAGGCCATGATGATGCCAAGCAGCTGGATCAGGCTGTGGTGGGTCGCCGAGGCCAGCAGCCATCC
Source organism: Enterobacter sp. SORGH_AS_0287 (assembly GCF_031453695.1). Taxonomy (NCBI): domain Bacteria; kingdom Pseudomonadati; phylum Pseudomonadota; class Gammaproteobacteria; order Enterobacterales; family Enterobacteriaceae; genus Enterobacter; species Enterobacter sp. SORGH_AS_0287. The sequence continues at coordinate 2,923,337 of NZ_JAVIZW010000001.1, read as the reverse complement.
TGCCGCCGCAAAGAGGTACGGCAGAATGGTGTGCTTTTTTCGCTCTTTCAGCCTGTCGGAGCGGCGGCTCCACCAGATCATCCCGAGGATGGTGCAAAACTGCGGGATCGCCGCCAGCAGGCCAATCACAATGTTGCTGCTGCCGGTGTTGAAACTTTGCAGGATCTGCGGCGTCCAGATATTAATCGCGCTCAGGGTGTTCGTGAGGCAGAAATAGGCCAGGGTATAGAGCAGCACGGCCGGGGTAAACACTTCGCGCAGCGTCGAACGCGGCGTGACGGGACGGGCGATGGCCGACTCCTGCTCGCGGGCGATCATTGTTTTAAGCGCCTGCTTTTCGTCGTCATCCAGCCAGCTGGCCTGATCCGGCGTGTCGTTCAGGTAGAACCACGTCACAACGCCGAGCACCACGGACGGTAGCCCCTCCAGCAGGAACAGCCATTGCCAGCCTTTCAGGTTCCACAGCCCGTCCATGGCCAGAATATAACCGGAGAGGATCGAGCCGAGCATCATGGTCACCGGCATGGCGATCATAAACAACGCATTGGCGCGGGCGCGGTGGTAGGCAGGGAACCACCAGGTGAGATAGACGAGGATCCCCGGCAGGAATCCGGCCTCGGCAATGCCCACCAGCATGCGCAGCACATAGAGCGTGTGCGGGCTGGTGGCGAACATGGTGCAGGTGGAAGCGATGCCCCACACCACCATGATCCCGGCGATCCAGCGACGGGCGCCGACCTTCGCCAGCATGATGTTGCTGGGGATCCCACATATCACATAGGTGACGTAAAACAGGGTGGCGGCCAGGCCAAACATGGTCGAGGTGAGGCCCAGATCTTTGCCCATCGTCAGCCCGGCAAAGCCGATGTTAATGCGGTCAAGAAACGAGAAGACAAACAGGATAAAGAGAAACACGATCAAACGACGAAACAGCTTCTGAATAACGCGGTGTTCTACAGCTTTATTATCATGGGTTTGCAGGGTAGAGGTCGTCATGTTGCGCTCCACATCGTACGTTTAGTAGACGGATTTATTGTTATTTACTGACGTAACCGGGATATCGATAAAACGTGCCGCCAGCGCCTCGGCGCTGCGTGCAAGCAGGGTGGTGTCGACCCCGACGGCGACAAACAGCGCGCCAAGCTCGAGGTAGCGTTTTGCCAGCGGCTCGTTAGCCATCAGGATGCCGGGCGCTTTGCCTGCCGCACGGATCTGCGCAATGGCCTTCTCGATGGCGGCCTGGACTTCCGGGTGCTGCGGATTTCCGGCAAAGCCCATGTCGGCGCTCAGATCCGCCGGGCCAATAAACACCCCGTCCACGCCTTCCACATCGAGGATGTGCGGCAGATTTTTCAGCGCCTCGCGCGTTTCAATCTGCACCAGCACGCACATGGCATCGTTAGCGCGCTGCAGGTAATCAGGCGTGCGGTTCCAGCGCGAGGCGCGAGCCAGCGCGCTGCCCACGCCGCGGATCCCCGCCGGTGGATAACGCGTGGCGCGCACCGCCAGCCGGGCTTCATCGGCGTTTTGTACCATCGGCACCAGCAGGGTTTGCGCCCCGATGTCCAGCAGCTGTTTGATCTGGACCGGGTCGTTCCACGACGGGCGTACCACCGGCTGGCTGGCGTAAGGTGCGATCGCCTGCAGCTGGGTCAGGACGGTTTGCACGTTATTGGGCGCGTGCTCTGCGTCGATCAGCAGCCAGTCGAACCCCGCACCGGCCAGCAGCTCGGCGCTGTAACTGCTGGTCAGCCCCAGCCAGAGGCCGATTTGCGGTTTTCCGGCGCTGAGCGCCGCTTTGAATCTGTTTTCCATGGTGGTCTCCTAGACAAAACGGCAGCTGATGGAGCCCATCTTGCCGTAGTCCACGTGGAAGGTATCGCCCTTGCTGGCCGGCACCGGGCGGGTAAACGAACCGCCGAGGATGATTTGGCCAGGCTCCAGCTGAACGTCGTACGGCGCGAGTTTATTGGCAAGCCATGCCACACCGTTGGCCGGGTGGTTGAGCACGCCCGCGGCGACCCCGGTCTCTTCTATGACGCCGTTGCGGTAGAGCAGGGCGGAGATCCAGCGCAGATCCAGCTCGTCGGGCTTAATCGGGCGACCGCCAAGGATCACACCTGCGTTGGCGGCGTTATCGGAGATGGTGTCGAACACCTTGCGCGGACGCTGGGTCTCGGGATCGATGTTGTGGCAGCGGGCGTCGATCAGCTCCAGCGCGGGGATGACGTAATCCGTGGCGTTGTAGACGTCGAACAGGGTGCAGTTTGGGCCGCGCAGGGGTTTTGCCAGCACGAAGGCCAGCTCCACTTCGATGCGCGGGACGATAAAGCGGTCGGCAGGGATATCACTGCCGTCGTGGAAGAACATGTCGTCGAGCAGAGCGCCGTAGTCCGGCTCGCTAATTTGCGAGCTGGCCTGCATCGCTTTGGAGGTGAGGCCAATCTTGTGGCCTTTCAGCACGCGACCTTCGGCGATTTTCAGGCTCACCCATTCGCGCTGTACGGCGTAGGCGTCGTCAAGGGTGATCGTCGGGTAGTCGAGCGAGATCTGGCGGATCTGCTCCCGGGACTGCTCCGCCTGATGCAGACGATGGGCGATCAGGGTATGGGTGTGTTTATCGAGCATGGCGATTTCCTGTTGTTGCCGGGTGGCGTGCTGCTCACCCGGCTTGCGTTCAAAGCCGTTGTCGGCCCGGTAAGGGCGCTACTTAAACAAAGCGTGCACGTTGTTTTGTTTGTAATTGAGCGTCGGGTGCAGCTCGTCTATTTCAAAAGAGAGCGCCAGATAGCGCGATGCCATCAGGTCGGCGAAGTGGGTTTTAATCAGCTCAAACAGTGCCTTTCCCACCACCTCCCGGCTCTCCAGACTGCGCCCGGCGCCAATCTTCAGCGTCATATGCACAAAGGCGTAATCGTGCTTACCGTCGGCCATCTGCCAGGTGTCCAGCCAGTGCGCACGGCTACGGATACCGCCGAGTGGGAAGATTCCCGTGGCGGCAAGCGCGTCGTTCACTTTGGCGAACAGTGCTGGCAGGTCCGCCTGCTCGCGGATGTTGTCAGTGCATTCAGCAATAAAGTGCGGCATGGTGGCTCCTTACGCGGACGCGGGCAGGGGGAAAACGGCGTTAACCTGGCCGGTGCCGGAGCTGGGGAACAGCTCGGTGAGGAACTCCACCTTGCCGTCGTATGTGTCCCAGCCGAGCATCCCCAGCAGCATCACCGTGTCGTGCATGTTGCCCTCGCCGTAGCAGTAGTGGGCATACTCCGGCAGCATGCTGCAGAACTCCCTGAACTTGCCTTCACGCCACAGCTTCACTACGCGTTCGTCCATCTGACGGTCGAACTCGCGGGTGTAGCTGTTCATTCCCTCTTCGGCGCGCTGGTCGTCGATAAAACGGTGCGACAGCGAACCGCTGGCGAGCACCGCCACGGTGCCGTCATATTTCTGAATCGCGCTGACGATGGCCTCGCCCAGCCTGCGGCTGTCGGCGAAGTCATGGACGGTGCAGAACGCGGCGATAGAGATCACTTTGAAGTGCTTATCGCTGTTCATGTAGCGCATCGGTACCAGCGTGCCGTACTCCAGCTTGAGGCTCGGGATGTTGTGCGCTTTGGCACGTACGCCGAGTTTCACCGCTTCGTCGGCGATAAGCTGGCCGAGCGCCGGGTTACCGTCGTAGTCGTAGGTCATGTCGCGGATAAAATGCGGCAGCTCGTTGCTGGTGTAGATGCCGGAGAAATGATCCGCACAGTTGATGTGGTAGGCGCTGTTCACCAGCCAGTGGGTATCGAACACAATAATGGTATCGACGCCCAGCTCCCGACAACGCTTGCTGATTTCTTTATGTCCGTCGATGGCGGACTGGCGGCAGCCGTGGTTTTTTCCCGGCAGTTCAGAGAGGTACATTGACGGAACGTGGGTAATTTTTGCCGCTAACGCTAACTTGCCCATACTCAGATCCCCCATTTTGGAATCGGATGGTCGCCCATGGAGATGCAGACGTTTTTCATTTCAGCGAACACCTCGAAGCTGTATTCGCCCCCTTCGCGCCCGGTACCGGAAGCCTTCACGCCGCCAAACGGCTGACGCAGGTCGCGCACGTTCTGGGTGTTTACAAACACCATTCCGGCTTCGATATTGCGCGCCAGGCGCAGCACTTTGCTGACGTCCTGGGTCCAGATGTATGACGCCAGGCCGTACTCCACGTCGTTAGCCAGACGCAACCCTTCGGCTTCGTCCTTAAACGGCAGCAGGCACGCAACCGGCCCGAAGATCTCTTCCTGGGCCACGCGCATCCGGTTGTCGACGTCTGCCAGCACGGTCGGGCGCAGGAAGTTGCCGTTTTTCAGGTGAGCAGGGAGATCGGTGGGTTTGTCAGGGCCGCCCGCCAGCAGGGTCGCGCCTTCTTCAATGCCAAGACGGATATAGCCGGAGACTTTTTCCCAGTGCTGCTGGCTGATCAGCGCGCCAACCTGAGTGTTCGGATCGGTCGGGTCACCCACGCGCAGACGGTTCGCGCGCTCGGCAAAGCGTCTGACGAATTCCGGGTAGATGCTCTGCTGAATGAAAATGCGTGAGCCAGCGGTGCAACGCTCGCCGTTGATGGAAAAGATGGTGAACAGGGCGGCGTCCAGCGCGCGTTCGATATCCGCATCTTCAAAAATCAGCACCGGAGATTTCCCTCCCAGCTCCATGGAGTATTTCTTCAGTCCGGCGTTTTTCATGATGTTGCGCCCGGTGGCGGTGCCGCCGGTAAAGGAGACGGCGCGCACGTCGTGGTGACGTACCAGCGCATCGCCCGCCGTTGCGCCATAGCCCTGCACCACGTTCAGCACACCCGCCGGAATACCGGCCTCCAGCGCCAGCTCGCCCAGACGGTCGGCGGTCAGCGGGGAGAGTTCAGACATCTTCAGCACCGCGGTGTTGCCCAGCGCCAGGCACGGCGCAACCTTCCAGGTGGCGGTCATAAACGGCACGTTCCACGGCGACACCAGCGCGCAGACCCCCACCGGCTGCACCAGGGTGTAGTTGAGCATCTTGTCGTCGACCGGGTAGGTTTTACCGTTCATCTGCTGGCACACTTCGGCGAAGAACGCGAAGTTGTGCGACGCGCGTGGAATAAGCACGTTTTTGGTCTGGTGGATCGGCAGGCCGGTGTCGGCGGTCTCGAGGGCCGCAATCTCCGGAACGTGTTGATCGATAAGATCTCCGAGGCGACGCATCAGGCGTGCGCGCTCTTTCATCGGCAGGTTAGCCCACGTCGGGAATGCCTCTTTAGCCGCCGCCACGGCCTGATGAATTTCAGCCTCACCGCCGGACGCGACCTCCGCCAGCACCTCTCCGGTGGCCGGGTTAGTGGTGTGGAAGTAATCACTTCCTGCGACGTTTTTACCGTTAATCCAATGGTTTATTTTTTTCATTTTGCAGTCTCCTCACTGACAATGCGGTTCACCAGGCGGCCCACGCCCTCCACTTCCACGACCACTTCGTCGCCTGGCTGTACGTCAGACAGACCCTTTGGCGTGCCGGTGGCAATCATGTCGCCGGGCTGCAGGGTCATAAATTCGCTGAGATAGGCAATCAGGAACGGGATGCTGAAGATCAGATCGGCAGTGGTGCCTTGCTGGCGCAATTCACCGTTCACGAAGGTACGCAGGGTTAAGTTATGCGGGTCGGGAATGGCCTCTTTCGGCACGATATGCGGGCTGAGGGGGGTCAACCCGTCGCGGCTTTTCACCCGCAGGTTCGGGCGGTAGTAGTTTTCCAGGTAGTCACGGATGGCGTAATCGTTGCAGACGGTATAGCCCGCGACATAGTCCATCGCCTCGCGCTCACTGACCTTGTGCGCCGTTTTGCCGATGACCACCACCAGCTCCGCCTCATAGTGCATGTACTCAATGTTGTTCGGGCGGACCGAGGTCTGGTTATCGCCGGTCACGGTGTTGGGGGCTTTGATAAACACCAGCGGTTCCGTTGGCGGCGTAAACGCCAGCTCACTGGCGTGATCGGCGTAGTTCAGACCAAGCGCGAACAGCGTGGCGTGCGGATGTGGGCCTTGCGCATGGGCGACCTCGCGTTCATCAACCACCGGGTTTTCCAGGGACGGGAAGCCTTTCGCCAGAATGCGTACGCGATCGCCCGGCTGCAGCGGGACGCGCGAGTGTGGGGTGCCGAGCAGAATGGCATCGCCCGGACTGAGGGTGGCGAATTCGCTCAGGGCGCTCAGCAGTTCGGCGGCATTGCGCTGCAGGTCAGCGGTGTTCCAGTGGTCCGCTTCCCGGCCGTTAATTTCGGTGACGATGGTCAGGTTATCAACGTGGTCGAGGGCGGCCAGCTCTCCCAGCGGACAAAAGCCGTCGCGGCATTTGGCCTTGATCGCCGGGCGATAAAAACTCTCTTCCGGCAGGCTCACCTCGTTGGCAAGCGCGTAACCGGCGATGTACTCCGCCGCCTCGTCCACGGGAACGTTACGCGCCGTTTTGCCCACAACCAGCGCAACCGTGGCACCGCTTAACACGGTTTCTCCCGGCGGGAAGGGAATGGGGTCGCCCGTGCGGATCACGGTGTTATGCGGTTTGATAAACCACACGGCGGTTTTTGGTGGCGTGTTGTAGGGGGCTTTTTCAAACGCGTCGCGCCAGGCATCGCGCTGGCTCTGGTGGTTCAGCGCTACGGCAAAAACAGTACCTTTCATTCACTTACTCCTCAGGCCGGACGTCCGGCCTGTGATTTCATTAATATGTTAATGATCTGGTTGTATGCCTTTGCTGTTTATTTCGCAACCAGAAGTGAATAATTTGTGACATGAATAACAATAAATTTACATAAAGAGATTAAAGGCTATATTTATCATTGGGTTAATAAATCAGGCTTGTTTCTGTTAGACTTTTTGTCGTAAAACGCGTTGTGTGTAAAACCAGCAGAACTGAATTGTTCATGTGTTAATGATTACCGGGAGAGGCTATGCATGATTCATTAACTATCGCCCTGTTACAGGCGCGGGAAGCGGCGATGTCTTACTTCCGCCCGATTGTGAAACGGCATAACCTGACCGAGCAGCAGTGGCGCATCGTGCGCGTGCTGGCCGAACATCCGTCGATGGATTTTCACGATCTGGCGTTTCGCACCTGTATCTTGCGTCCCAGCCTGACGGGCATTCTGACGCGCATGGAGCGTGACGGTCTGGTGCTGCGCCTTAAGCCCGTAAACGATCAGCGAAAGCTGTACGTATCGCTGACCAAAGAGGGGAACAGGCTATACGAGCGTGCCCAGGCGCAGGTGGAAGAGGCGTATCAGCAAATCGAGGCCGAATATACGCCGGCGAAGATGCAACAGCTGACAGCGCTGCTGGAAGAGTTTATTGAACTGGGGAACCGGCATATCACAGCGCGCGAAGAAGAGTAAAAACCACAAATTTAAGGATGATTTTCGTAAAGTTTTCCCTTTCCAGGCCGAAAATCCTGTTATCTGTCTGATGGAAAGCGAAAACATGTTAAACCGTATCAAGATTGTCACCAGCTTAATGCTGGTATTAGCGATATTTGGCCTTTTACAACTCACATCCGGTGGTCTTTTCTTCAATGCCCTCAAGCATGACAAAGAGAATTTCACCGTCCTGCAAACCATTCGCCAGCAACAGTCCACGCTGAACGCCAGCTGGGTTGCCCTGCTGCAAACCCGTAATACCCTGAACCGTGCGGGTATCCGCTACATGATGGATCAGAGCAATATCGGCAGCGGCGCGACCGTGAACGATCTGATGCAAATTGCGGCGGCTTCCCTGAAACAGGCAGAAAAAAACTGGGCTGAATACGAAGCCCTGCCACGCGATCCGCGTCAAAACGACGCCGACGCGACGGAGATCAAACGTAACTACGATATCTACCACGGTGCACTGGCGGAGCTGATCCAGCTGCTGGGCGCGGGCAAAATCAACGCCTTCTTCGATCAACCTACCCAGAGCTATCAGGATGGTTTTGAGAAGCAGTACGTGAACTATCTGCAGCAGAACGACAAGCTGTATCAGATGGCGGTGGAAAACAGCAATAGCTCCTACAGCCAGGCAATCTGGGTGCTGATTAGCGTACTGATTGCGGTGCTGGTGGTGATCGTGGCCGTGTGGCTGGGTATCAAGCAGGCGCTGATTTCGCCACTTACCCGTCTTATCGACAACATTCGTCATATCGCCAGCGGCGATCTGGTGAAGCGCATTGAGGTGCAGGGCGCTAACGAGATGGGTGAACTGGCCGACTCGCTGCGTCATATGCAGGGCGAGCTGGTCCGTACCGTTGGTGATGTGCGTAACGGTGCTAATGCCATCTACAGCGGCGCGAGTGAAATCGCGATGGGTAACAACGATCTCTCTTCCCGTACGGAACAGCAGGCCGCATCCCTGGAAGAGACCGCTGCCAGCATGGAGCAGCTGACGGCGACCGTTAAGCAGAACGCCGAGAACGCCCGTCAGGCGAGCAACCTGGCGCTGAGCGCGTCCGAAACCGCGCAGAAGGGCGGTAAAGTGGTGGATAACGTGGTGCAAACCATGCGTGACATCGCGGGCAGTTCGCAGAAAATTGCCGACATTATCAGCGTGATCGACGGCATCGCGTTCCAGACCAACATCCTGGCACTGAACGCCGCGGTAGAAGCGGCACGTGCGGGCGAGCAGGGCCGCGGATTTGCCGTTGTTGCGGGTGAAGTCCGTAACCTGGCACAGCGCAGCGCCCAGGCAGCACGTGAGATCAAGAGCCTGATTGAAGACTCTGTTGGCCGCGTGGAAGTCGGGTCTACCCTGGTAGAAAGCGCCGGCGAAACCATGGGTGAAATCGTTAATGCGGTAACCCGCGTGACGGACATCATGGGCGAAATCGCCTCTGCGTCTGATGAGCAGAGCCGCGGTATCGATCAGGTGGGTCTGGCGGTGGCTGAGATGGATCGCGTGACCCAGCAGAACGCCTCGCTGGTGGAAGAGTCTGCCGCGGCGGCGGCGGCACTGGAAGAGCAGGCGAGCCGTCTGACTCAGGCCGTGGCCGTGTTCCGCATTCAGCAGGAGCAGATGAAAGCCCGCGAGCAGGCCTCAGCGAAAACCGCTGCAGCCCCTATGATGGCGCATAAAGCCGCGACCACCGATGCGGGCGAAAACTGGGAAACGTTTTAATCCTGCCACAGTGCCGGGGGGCGGCTACGCCTGACCCGGCCTGTAATGGGGCGTTTTGCAGGCCGATATCACAGAGGCAGGCGCATGGCACAGCGGGAGTCATACGCGAAACCGTGCGCCGCTTCTTCCTCTCTTTTCTGACGCAGTTCAGGCGTTAGCATCGTCACCGTTTCAAACCCGAGTCGCGCATAAAACGGCGCATTCCACGGCACCTCGCAAAAGGTGGTCAGCGTCAGCGATGTCAGCCCCAGCGTGCGGGCATGGTCTGCGACGCAGGCGATAAGTCGCCGACCTATTCCTCTTCCCTGCCACTCCCGATGAACCGAGAGTTCGACAATAAACAGCGATGATGGATGGGCTTCTGCAAGGATAAACCCGACGGGCAGGTCGTTTGCCAGCGCCAGCCAGCTTAACCCGCGTTTCGCGTAATCAAGATGTTGTTCCGCGCAAATGACGTCGCCGTCTGCAAGCCAGGCCAGTTCGGGGACGTCCCGAAAACGCTCGCCAGCCGCGCGCTCGATGGCGGGCAGGGCAGCAACATCTTTGGGCGTCGTCGATCGAAAGAGAATGTTCATGGCGGAAAGTATACCCCGACCAGCCGTGCCTATTCTGAACAAATCAGGACCGGCGCATAGAAATTGCTGATCACCAGCGCGTCTTCCGGCGTGCGTTCAATCTTCAGAAGTCTTTTGTTCCCCGGCGTCAGGCCGGCGACGTACTTTTCAAAGACCCCCGGTGGCAGGGTGTCATGGCTAAAGCGCGCCACGCTTTGTATGAATATTTCATAGAGTGAACCCTCAACGTGCCGCCACGTAAACATCTCCTGGCGGGAAACATCCCAGTGATGTGGCTCGTTAACCACGTCGCCGTTAAGCGTAAGGTACCCTGTGTTGTCGGGCTGAAAGCGCAGCGTAATCTCCCCTTCAAAGGAGAAATCATGATCGTCATGTCGGGCTGAAAATGTCAGGTTTCCTGCACAGGTTGCGGAAAGCGGAGGCGTGTAGACGTACCACGCCAGCGTCACGCCAATCAGCAACAGATTGAGCGCCAGAATAAGCCACACTTTTTTTTGTTTCATATCACCACTCGTAAAAGTAAAGCGTTCGGCAGGCGCTGGCTTTACCGTCCGTGAGAGAACACTGGGAAAGGACCAGCCGCCCTTCGTGGCCATAGAAAAGTGTTCTCTGGATGTGCATATAGAAAATAGAGTTTTTCAGGCAGGGCAGATTACCTTCGCGCTGAAGCGTCTGCGCCAGCGCCATGGCCTTAGTGTGAAACACATCTGCCAGCGGGGAGAAGGTGTAGACCGGACAGGTGCCAATGTGGGTGAGCAGATGAGTGTCACTGTACTGGTGCGCCTGTTTCGTCAAACAGGCGCCGATGCACAGCGCCACGACCATCAGCGTGAGTACACCGCAGAATAGCCATTCTGGCTGAATGCGTCGTGAGGCCGGGACCGACTCCACGACGGGAAAATCGTCCTCCAGGGGCGTTACCGCGATATCAGCACTGAGCATAAAGCCCGTTTTCGGCACGGTGACGATAAACAGGGTGTCGGGCAGCAGGCTCGACAGCATTTTGCGCACAATACTGATGTATTGATTTAACGAATTGTTGGACCCCTGGAGCCCACGTTGATCCCAGACATCACTCAGAAAGGTGTCACGTTCGACGACGTTGCCGTGATGCTGAACCAGCAGCTTCAGGATGGCGTTGGCGGTACAGGTGAGGATTTGTCTGTCCAGATCGGGTGCATTGATAAGAGAAACAGAACCGTCTTCGTCGTTATAGACGATGGCGTCAGCAAGCAGGTATTTCATAAGTTATTGTAATACAGAAAAAATAACAAAAAAGAAGATAAGGCTGTGCCTTGTCGGACATAACACGCTGGCTATTTTAGCGCCATTGTTACCGATAACATTGATCCAGACAAGATTTAAGGCAATTTACTCGTGCAGTCGGATTACCACGTCATCCCAACGTGGCGGGAAGGGCATAGCGAGACAGCAGCGCCAGCATCAACAGCCAGAGAATGAGACAGGGAAGATGACGCCGCATGATCTTATTTCCCGACGTGATTAGCCGTGCAGTGACAAACACGATGCCGGGTAGTCGAGCAGGAAGAGTTTGCGATGGAATTCCGCCAGGTTCTGGCAGTGAAATTTGTTCATCGCGTTACGCTTGTGGGTGTAGATCGTTTTCGGGGATTTATTCAGGATCTGCGCGATGCGAACCGGGCTGAACCCGTTGCGGAACAGCATGCAAACCCGAAGCTCCTGGCAGGTGAGCGTGGCGTTTTTTACGCTTGCGAACGGCGTGTTCTGAAAACAGCGGCTGAGCTGCGCGAGTGACAGGTTTCCCGCCACCACGTGGACACGCTCACCCCCCAGAATGATTTTAATATCGTTGACGCGGGACGCATCGGTGAATACCAGCCACCCTTTTTTGACGCGGATATTCAACATCAGTTGCCGCAGGGGCAGGATCCCCTCAGGGCTCACGTCGTTAATCCAGAAAATTTCAGGGCAGGGGTCCACACTCTGCGAGATGAACGTCTTCAGGCCCAGCCACAAGAAGGCATTGCCGCTTAAAACGATGACCTTATAGTCGGCATTCAGTGTCTGCGGCATCAGGGTTTTTTCCCCTGGTAGCGCTGGTCGTACTCCGCTGCGCTGTGCCAGGGTGGATTCGAACGTATGGCCGGTTAGCATGATAAAAAGTGGGTAACTCTCTCAGGGTGTAAGGAGTTACACATTCTGAGATATGATTTCTTTCTGGTGAATTTATAAATAGAAATGAGAGATATATGGTGTCTATGTCTTATTTTTAATGGTTTTATAGGATTATATATTTACATAAAGCGCCCGACAGAACGCCGGGCGCAGAAGGGATCAGCTCTCTTTACTGACAATTTTAATCTCTACCATCCCGATGCCGAGCTCGCGCGGTGAATGGCCAAGAATATTTCCCTCATTCGTCGGCTGCGGGTCCGGCGGAACAATCACCAGCGTATTGCTGCGGGAAGGATTATCAAAATGCAGCGTGGTGGTGGTGACGTCATTTCCCAGCGTCAGCGTTTGCTCTTTATCGCCCACACGCACCGGGATGGGACGGTTCGCGTTTGGACCATAGGCCCGGGCGGTGATCACCAGGTCGAATTTTTCCGGCAGAGGATGCGCGTACTCAATCTTCACTTCACTGCCCAGCTGCGCATTAGACCAGCGCCCCCAGGATTCCGGACGCGAGATGCCGCTGAACTGTTTGACCTCTTCCGGTGCCCCGGCCACGTTGAAGATAAAGCTGTCTGCTTTATAGCGAATATCGTTATCCACGATCTTCAGCATGTCGACATTTCGCTGATAGCGCGCGGTATCGATGACCGTATCGTTGAATGCGGTTTTGCCTTTCCATTGCGCTTTATCGACATGCTGCACGGTTTGCTCCCCGCCAAGCTGTCCCTGAGAAACGCACCAGTCGGTTGAGAGCGCCAGTGGCTGGGACCAGAGCTGGCCCATTTTGTAGCACCTGTCGACCCAGACAAAATTATCGCGAGGGGCGAAGTCGGCCAGCTGGAAACGCAGCGGCGCAGAGTATTCGCTTTCCGGCAGCGGTTCGACGCGCGTATCCGACACGCGCAGCAGCAGCGGCAGACGGAAATGGCTGCCGGAGAAGGCGATGGTGTTTTTATCCTGATCGATGGTGAAGTCTTTCATCTCTTTCGGGAAGTTCCACAGGCGGATGATGTCCGGCTTCCACGCAAGGATTTTCTCCTTCATGTTGAGGAACACTTCCGACAGTGACTGCCCCGAGAGCGTACTGCGGCCAAGGCCAATAAAGTTATCCCCGCCCAGAATGTCCAGCACGGTTGCGCCGTTATCCATGGAGTTGCGTTTGGTGGCGATCACATCCTGTTGCGGCTGGTCGCCGCGCAGAATGAAGAACAGATTGCTGCGATCCTGTTTGCTGAGCTGATCCCAGGCGCTGTTTTTCATCGCCAGATGGTCAGATGAGACGACGATGACCGTGTTTTTAAAATACGGCGAGGCTTTGATTTTCTCGACCAGAGCGGCGATATGCTCCTGGCTGCAGGTTACCGCGCTGAACGACGTGTTGTTTTTGCCGTCAATCTCATAGCGTTTGCGCTTACAGGTGCGCGAGACAAACCCGTCCGGATGGTGGGTATCTACCGTCAGGGCAAAGAGGGAGAAACGCTTGCCGGCGCGGGACAGTTCCTCGAACTTTTTCCAGGTTTCGTCCAGTACCGTGTCGTCGTAAAAGCCCCAGTCGTTGCGGTAATGCGGGTCGGCAACGGTCGTTTTTAACTCTTCTGAGCCATACAGATGGTCAAAACCGTGGGATTTCAGGAACACGTCTTTTCCGGCAAAGCGCAGGTTGGCCCCCTGTACGAAGTAGTTTTCGTAGCCGGAGTTTTTCAGGATATCGCCGAGGCAAACGTTCTGCGGGAAGAAGCTCGACATTGAGGCCGAGGCATTACCCTCAAAGGGGGCGAAGAGCGGGATACCGCACTGCGAGGCAACCATCCCGGCGATGGTGTAATCCGTACCGGGCAGCTGCGCGGTATGGCTGAAATCAAGACTTTCGTTTTTCAGCGCGCCCAGCTCCGGCGTCAGGTTCGGGAAGGCATTGTTATCAAACCAGGTGCGTTCCAGACTCTCGCCGTAGATATACACCAGGTTAAGCTTCGGGTTGGCTATTTTTTTGGACGGCTCTTTATACCAGGCCATGAAATCCGGGTCGCCGTCGCGCGACTGTGACTTTACCAGCTCGGTTATCTGATGAAACGCCGGGCTGGCATCCACGGACGCCAGCGCCAGACAGAGTGCCAGCAGGCTGTAGCCGCCATGATGCGGAAGATGTCGACGGCGGCGCAGCACCCAGGCCAGGGCACCAAAAATAATCACCAGCGCCGCAATCAGGCCAAGCCCGGGAAGGATGTATTTACCCACGCCCGCGCCCGTCAGGCTATTCGTCAGCGTATAGAGCACCGCATCGTTAATGCCGTCACCGGTAAAGTAATCGCTGGCGTATAAAGTAATGTTTAAAATAATAAAAATGCCGAGCACCACCAGCGTGGCGATAAACCACCAGGTGTTACGGCCCGCTTTGCAGGCGTAAACGCCGACAGAGGCCAGAAAAAGGACAAGGGACATTAACTCTGACAACAGTCTATCCTCATGACGCCAGGCGCTTAGCTGGCTAACTGATTATTTTTTGGGTTATACAATGTAATTGCGTTGTCGTGTAGCTGCAATTTTAGTGTCACGAAAGTGTGCTGTTGTTAGGATTTGGTTTAGAAAATCGTTTTTTTGAAGGGGGTCGCATCCTGACATACGGACGCTCAGACGGTGGCAGGCAGGAAAAAGACGGCTTTAACGCCGCGTTAAAAGAGTAACGTCTTAAACGCGGCGTGTAATGGCAATACAGGCGGGGATCAGGAGATGAAATTAACGCCTTGTTTCAGCACCAGATCGCAGGCTTTGGTTTTCACCTGTTTCGCCAGCGAGGAGTTGCCGATGGTGCTCAGGTTGAGCTGTTGACCGTTTTGCGCATTCAGCAGGCCCTGAATACCATCCATATAGTTGGTGTCCTGTTTCTGCTCCTGTGTATCCAGACCGAGTTTGCCCAGCACCTGATTTTTCACGTTTTGCGCGTCGGTCACGGAGGCCAGTTTTTGCTTCGCGCAATATTCCAGAATTCCCGCGGCGTTGTTCATTGTACCTGCGCTCAGGCTCTGGGTGCTGTTACCCAGCAGGCCGGTAAGGGAAGAGGCTGACAGCCCGCCCTGGGTGCTGCTGCTCTCTTTGGTCAGTCCGCTCGCTGCGCTGGACAGCGAATCCTGCCAGGATGCGGCCTGTGCCGCGCCGGTAACCAGCAGGGCGCCTAATACGGTGCTGAAAAGAAACTGTTTTTTCATAATGGCTTACTCAAAAAAGGTCCGTTTTGGGGCGAAAGTGGAGTCAGTATATACCTCCGGGCCACCGGTCTTTCCTGGAAATATCTTAATACTCTTTACCGGTGACACGGCTGCGGTAACTTTCCCAGTCGAAGATGACATACAGACTGTTCCCGAGCTTCATGCGATCCATGACGCGTTCGCCCAGCAATCGGGTCATTTCGTCGATGTTGTGGTTAGTCAGCATGCCGGTGGGGCGTTTGGAGGAAGAGCGGCGATCGACAATCTGGTTAATGATCACTTTTTCATAGCGGGATTCGGTCTGGACGCCAATCTCATCAATAACCAGTAAATCGACATTACTCAGGTCATTAAGCAGTTGCTCTTCGCTGGTTTCGCGGTTGCTGAAGGTGTCTTTCATGGCGGACATGATATCGGCCACGGTGATGATCAGCACCGATTTCCCGCGCAGCAGCAGCTCGTTACAGATAGCGGCCGCCAGGTGGTTTTTCCCCGTGCCAGGCTTGCCGCTAAAAATGAAGCTGGCGATATTGCCGTCGAATTCATCCACGTACTGACGCGCGGCAGCGAGTGCATTCATCTGCCCGTTGGTCTCAATTTTATAGTTATCAAATGAGCAGTTCTGGTGCAGGGGGCGAATACCGGAACGGTTAAAGGTGCGCTGCATTTTCATCGCCCGGTTTTCGCGGGCCAGCGCGGCGGCGCGGATCTTACCCTGCTCTTTTTGCCACGCCAGGAGTTCTTCACCCGTCGTGAAGGCGGGCTTCACGTTGGCTGGCATCATCTTTTGCAGACGTTTCATCAGGTCGCCGACGTTCTTCATTTCGCACCTCGGAATCCATTTGGGATCTGTTTATCCGGTTCGGAAAACGCGTTGATATCACGTTTTGGCTGGCCGTTATTGCTGGCGCGATTAATTTGCAGATGACGCGCGAGCTTCTGTTGCCACTGAATATGAGTGAATACTTTGCCTTCCGCCTGCCACCACGCGGTAAACGCGGCCAGCTCTTCGGGGGTAGCCGGTTGCGTTAACGCTATGCCCCACAATGCCGCCTGCCGTTGAAAATCAGCATCAGGTTGCCAGCCCGCATACAGGGCAAATTTACCCATGGGAACGGCCACGGGGACGCTAACCGGCTCGTCAAAGAACTGGTTATCGAGGGTTACGTCGCTCGCCGGGCGGGACAACTGCGCTTCAATCTCCAGAAGCTGTGCCAGACGTTCCGATGTGATGGCATAAAACGCCGGAGCGTTGTCAGCAAATACCGCAACCGTGCCGCCTTCGGCGTGGGTCAGCACACCGCGGGGATCGCGCATAAAGGCATCAATACCAGCAATGCTGGTGGTCAGAATTCTGGAGGACATAACGCTTACTCTACTGATAACTACGGGCGTGATATGGGCTTATGGTAGCACAGAGAGCGGGAAGGGAAGGAGGGGTTTTCCCCGGCGGCGCGATGCCTGCCGGGGCGACAACGGCTGGCCTGATAAGCGTAACGCCATCAGGCAGTTATCAGGCGATAATGTTCAGCGTTACGTCGATGTTACCGCGGGTCGCGTTAGAGTACGGACACACAATGTGTGCTGCATCGACCAGTTTTTTGGCTTCTGCAGGATCCATACCTTCAACGTGGATGTTCAGTTTTGCTTCGATACCAAAACCGGTTGGCAGCGGCCCAATCCCCACTTCGCCTTCAATAAAGGCCTCTTTCGGCAGGGTAAATTTGTCGCGCGCGGCTACAAACTTCATGGCACCCAGGAAGCAGGCAGAGTAGCCGGCAGCAAACAGCTGCTCAGGGTTGGTGACGTCACCGCCCATGCCGCCCATCTCTTTTGGCACGCCGAGTTTAACGTCCAGTACGCCGTCGGAAGAGGTCGCACGGCCATCACGGCCTCCGGTAGCTTTTGCTTTGGCAGTGTAGACAACTTTTTCTAAAGACATGGCAGATTCCTCATCTTACATTAATGTGCGCTATTAAATAGCGTGCGATATATATGGGTAAATAAATACGCGTAAAGTATAGCCTTACGCGCGTTGGATCTGTTGTCGCAAACGTTCCAGCTGCTGCTTAAGTGACAGCATGGTCTCAGTATCACACTGGGCGGCGCATCCCACTGCATGGGGGATCCCGGAAGCCTGCAGCTGGAGATGACGTCCCGCATCGCTCAGGGTGACGGCGACCTGACGCTCGTCTTTACGTGAGCGGTGGCGGTTTATCAGCCCCGCGCTTTCCAGACGCTTCAACAGCGGCGTCAGCGTGGCAGAGTCAAGGAACAACCGTTCACCGATGTCCGACACCGTAATGTCATCCTGCTCCCACAGCACCAGCATCACCAGGTATTGCGGGTAAGTCAGGTTCAGCGGTGCCAGCAGTTGCCGGTACAGCTTGTTCAGCGCCAGATTTGCTGAATAGAGAGCAAAGCAGAGCTGGTTATCCAGCAGGAGCGCAGCGGTCGTGTCGTTCGTTTTCGCGTTCATGAGATGAATATAGATAGTGTACGATTTAATTGCAAGCTATTTTATGGGCAAGTATAACGGAGCGCCACCTGAACGGCCATTTTGCGGTAGTGCTGGCGCTGTGCCTGTTCGTCCGCACCCTCTTCAAACAGCAGGGTGAAGGTGTAGCTGTTGGCAACGTAGTGGAAGCTGAAACTGCTGATCAAACGATGCAGATCGCGGGCTTCAACCGTCTGATTGAATAACTGCTTTTCTTTCCCGCGACGGAGGATCGCTTCCAGCAGATCAAGTGCGCTGCGGTTGACCTGGCGGAGGTAGCTGGACTGCTGCATAAAACGGCCACGCTGCATGTTTTCCATGCAGATAATGCGGATGTAATCCGGGTGGTCGGCATGGTAGTCAAAGGTGGCTTCAACCAGATGAACCAGCGCTTCGACAGGGGGCATTCCCGCCAGGCTGAGCGCCTGTTCACTGGCGCGGATCTGGGTGTAAACATACTCCAGTACGAGAAGATACAGGTTCTCTTTGTTTTTGAAGTGGTAAACAACCATGCGTTTGGTGGTGCCGGCTTTCTCCGCAATTTGTTCCATGCGGGCACCGTTCAACCCGTATTCGGCAAACAGCGTGATAGCGCTCTGAAAGATTTTCTCTTTCAGGCTGGATTCTTCATTGTGCTCGGGGAGTTCGCTGCCTGGGTTAGCCACATCCTTTCCTTATCGTCACCAAACGGATTGGAGTGATTATCCTCACGGCAGCGTAATAACACAAATCTCAAACCCGTGGACGTTTGCGGTACAGCCACAGTCCGGGGATCGACAGTCCGATAGAGAGCGCACCGACAATGGACGAAGCCTTAAGAAAGTTGCTCAGAAGGAGGATCATTTGCGGTTCGGTGTAGCCGAAATGGCTGATTTTTACCGCGGAAATCATGGCTGTATAGGCAGATATGCCGGGGAACATCGGGATAACGGCGGCGACGGTGAACACCTTGGGATGCGCCAGATACCAGCGCGACCACTGAATGCCGATGCTACCGACCAGCATTGAGGCCATAAATGTTGACCATTCAATGTTGAATCCCGCCGTCATCATCACCATTCGCGAGCCATGACCAATAGCACCCAACAGCGCGCACCACGGTAGCGCGCGTTGCGGAACGTTAAAGACCATCGCAAAACCGACGGCAGGGATCGCGGCCAGCAGCATATCCTGCGCCAGCGCCAGCAGAAAATCGATCACGCCCATCCGCGTAACCCCCAGAGTGTCATGGCCATTACCACACCAATGCAGGTTGCAAGCGTCAGCAGGCTGGCAATCGCCCAGCGTGCCAGACCGGTATTGATGTGACCCTTAAACATATCGGCTACGGCGTTAATCAACGGGAAGCCGGGCACCAGCAGAAGCACGCTGGCCGCCATGGCAATCGTCGGCGTGTTGGCAAACTGCGGCAGACGAAGCAGCAGGCCAGACACCGTGGTGGCGACAAAAGCGGTAATGCAGAAATTAATTTGCGGGTGGAGTTGGCGGTGCGTCAGGAGTTGGCGCACGTACATGGCGATACTGCTGGCGAAAAAGGTGATGACCGCGCCGTCCCAGCCGCCTTTGTTGAGCTTACAAAAACAGGCGCAGGACAGCCCGACCATTAACACCACCAGCCAGCGGGGATAACGTAAGGGCTTAATCTGGTTGAACCGTTTTTCAATGTCGTGCAGGTCGAGAAGCTTATGCTCAGCAAGAATGACAATATGCTGGACCTCGGTTACAACGTGCATATTGATGCCGCGGTCGTGGTTTTTGCGGGTGGAGGTCAGGCACTGACCGTCTTTTATGGTGGTCAACACGATAGCATTGGATGAAATGGCGCTCTCAACGCTGTCCATACCCAGCGCCAGCCCCAACCGGGTGGAGAGTTCCTCGACCAGCGCGCTTTCCGCCCCGTGCTGGAGCAGAAAAAGACCGCACTGAATACAGAGCCGCGTGATGGCACGCTGCGTTGATCGATCTGCCTGCATGTCATGTCCTGAAGAGAAGGTGAATAGCTTGCCTGTTGGCCCGTCATGCTTACTTTTAGCACAAACTGCAGTGCCTCTAGCTGTGGGTCAGATCAAGCTTTATGCAAACAGTTGCGGGCTGTCTGGCGGCGGGATGCGGTTTTGGGCCATAAATATGATGAATTATTAATTGGGAAATATAAGATATTTATATTTAGTTTTACTAAGTTTATATTTTAATTATTTTAAGGCCTTTATAATTAAATTTATCTGTGCTTTGTGAGATATTACCGCTGTTTTAGGCATTTCTTAAATGAAGCACACATCTCATCTTCTGCTTGTATTAATCAGTTTTACACTCAGGGACGAATACACTTATACCTTGATGCGTTTTAACGTTACTCATCATATGAAAATGGACACGGAGGGTCTATGTCGTCATTGAATGGTAAACATGGCGTCGTCATTAGCAGGATACCCGTAATGCAAAACGGGTTGGGGGGCGTGATGACACGCCATTTTGCCGATTTTGATTTAACGTTTTGCCGTTCGCTGCAGGAATTAACCCTGCTGCAGTTACGGCGTGCAGACGTCATTATCGCTGATATTTCAGGTGAATACAGGAATCCCCGGGGCACGCTCGAAGAATATTACGGTTTATTAAATCAATATCGGGATATTCACTGGATTTTTTTAGTCTCCCGGCCGCTTTACCCTATTGCCGTTGAGCTGCTGATGCGTCCGGAAAGCACGTTGCTTTCTGATATGGAGCCGATAGAAGGCGTAATTAACGCCATCCGTGCAGGCAGTGAACGGGCAGAGCGGATAAGCCAGACGTTATTAACGCCCGAGCCTGCCTGTAACGATGATGAAGACGACCGCGTCATTGCGCTCACCCACTCTGAACGCAAGGTATTGCGTCTGTTAGGCAAGGGCTGGGGGATTAACCAAATTGCCACTTTGCTCAAGAAGAGCAATAAAACGATCAGTGCACAGAAAAACAGTGCGATGCGACGGTTGTCATTACGGAGTAATGCCGATCTGTACGCCTGGATCAACAGTACTCAGGGATTGAGAGAGCTGAGTTTAATGTCAGCCTATGGAGAGTTCGAGGAATGGATAAAACCGGTTCAACAAGACATATTGCCGTCATCGAAAATTGCGCGATGAGTGCCGTCGGGCTGGAGCACCTGTTTGCGCTGCCCACGCTCAGCCATTATCAACTGCACATGTTCAGTGAGTTTGACTGCTTTAAGAAGGCGCTTCCTCATGTCTCTTTTTTCTCGCTGATCTATTCACTTTCTGATGCGCGAGAAGAGCGTCGAAACTGCCTGGCATCCCTGCGGGATCTCGCATTTACGCATAATCATATTCAGCGCATCATCCTGGCGGCAGATGAAATGGAAGCGCGGTTAATCAGCCATCTTTCCCCTTCACGCCTTCACGGTGTCGTCAGTAAATCGGTGTCGCTCGACCGCCTGCAGGAGGAACTGCTGGTGTTGCTGAGTGAAACGCTGCACATCAATGACAATATGCTCAACCACTGGTACAAGAGTCAAAACAGGATGTTAAGCCCAACGGAGCGGGCGATTTTGCGGTATATGTCCTGCGGGTTTTCTATTCCTGAAATCGCCGCGCAGCTTGAGCGCAATATTAAGACCATCCGGGCGCACAAGTTTAATGCGATGGTGAAGCTTGGGGTCAATTCTGACGTGGGACTGCTTGATGCGGCAGATATTCTGACTCATCTCCCGGCCCGGGATCCGCGAACATCAGTATTAAGCCAGCCGACATTTTTATAAGCTGATATCTGTGCGCCAGACAGGCTCTGGCGCCTCATTCAGATGCAAACATCTACCCATTTTGCGGACGTCAGTTCTGCCATTCTGTCTGGTGAAATACGCACGGCACTGTGAATTGCACCCGCGGCCGGCAGCACTTCAGCATACTGTTTCAGTGAAATATCGCAATAAACCGCGAGCGGATTTTCCAGCCCAAACGGGCACACGCCGCCAACAGGATGACCCGTGATGGTGACTACTTCATCACAACTGAGCATGCGTGCTTTTGCGCCAAACGTGTCTTTCAGTTTTTTATTATCCAGACGCGCATCACCTTTCGCGACCACCAGAATGACGTCATTTTTAACCTTCAACGACAGCGTTTTGGCGATTTGTCCCGGCTCAACACGATGGGCGGCAGCAGCCAACGCAACGGTTGCGGTACTCTGGCTAAGTTCAATAACCTCTATATCCGGAGCGTTGTCGGCAAAAAACTGCTGTACAGACTGCAAACTCATTGTTTCCTCCTGACAAATATCCCGCGTAATCTGTCATAAGAATTTATGCTCTGTAAATATCTCTTCAGTAACAAATATCCCACACGGCCGATTTCTGGATCGCCTTCACATTCACGGAAACCGGTTACAGTAACCGGTTGCAGACCGTGAGTGAGAGATTAATACTGACTGTGTAACGTCCCCTGTATCCAATAATAAGAGCTAAATATGAAACCATTCCGTCTGAGCAGTACCGCTGGTAAACGCGCCGGCAAGGTTGTGAAGGTGATGTATGGACCAACGTATGGCGTGAATGCGCCCGTCATAAACGTCTGAAAGGAGATCTGCTATGTCTGCCAACCATGCTGCGTTTAATCTGATATTTCGTTTTGTAGAAAATTACGTCAGCCCGATTGCCGGGCGGATCTCCTCCCAGCGTCATGTTATGGCTATTCGTGATGGCTTTATCTCCGCGATGCCGTTCATGATTGTGGGTTCATTTTTACTCGTCTTCGCGTATCCACCGTTTTCGCCTGATACCACCTGGGGTTTCGCGCGCGCCTGGCTGGACATGGCGAAGCAATTTGAAGGTCAGATCCTCACGCCGTTTGATATGACCATGGGCGTTATGTCCCTGTATATCTGCGCGGCCATTGCCTATAACCTTGGCAAACACTATGTCAAATCGCATCAGTTAGATCCGTTTATGTGCGCCATGCTGTCGCTGATGGCGTTTCTGCTGGTCGCGGCGCCGAAAACCAAAGGCACGCTTCCGGTCGACAGCCTCGGCGGGACAGGCATTTTTACCGCGATTCTGGTGGCTATCTACTGCGTTGAGATGATGCGTTTTCTCAAAGCGCATAACATCGGGATCCGCCTGCCGGACCAGGTTCCGCCGATGATCAAAAACTCCTTTGATCTGTTGATCCCGGTGCTGGTGGTGGTGTTGACGCTTTACCCGCTGAGTCTGGTGATTCAGTCTGAGTTTGGCATGCTGATCCCGCAGGCGATTATGTCTGTCTTCAAACCGCTGGTTTCCGCCGCAGACTCCTTGCCGGCAATCCTGCTGGCGGTGTTGATTGGGCATTTGCTGTGGTTCGCCGGGATCCACGGCGCCGCGATTGTCTCCGGGATGTTGCAGATGTTCTGGCTGACCAACCTGGGCGCTAACCAGACCGCGCTGGCCGCCAGCCAGCCGCTGCCGCATATTTTTATGGAAGCGTTCTGGACGTTCTTTATCGTCATCGGGGGGTCAGGTGCCACGATGGGGCTGGTGTTCTGCTACCTGCGTAGCCGCTCCGCTCATCTGCGTTCTATCGGCCGTCTGAGCGTGGTGCCAAGCCTCTTTAACATCAACGAACCCGTTATTTTCGGTACGCCGATTGTCATGAACCCGGTGTTCTTTATTCCGTTCCTGCTGGCACCCATGGTTAACGCCGTGCTGGCCTGGTCGGCGATGAAGTTCGATCTGATTGGCCGCGTGATCTCCGTTGTGCCGTGGACGGCACCTGCACCGGTAGGTGCCGCATGGGCGCTGGGCTGGGATTTCCGTGCAGCCATTCTGGTGGTGGTCCTGGCGTGCGTATCGGCCATCATCTACTTCCCGTTCTTTAAAGTGTACGAGAAGCAACTGCTGGAGCAGGAAGCGGAAGAAGCGCAACGTAATGCGGAAGAGGAAAATCAGCAGATAGCGTGAGAAACGGGTGCCGGGTCAGCGTTAATGCGGCCCGGCAACACCTGACCTTACTTGAGCGTACAATCTCCACACTGCTGAACGTCCGGCAGGCGATAACGCTGGCAGCAGGTGCGACGAACCAGAAGCCCGTCACGAAGGACCACGGTGCGGAATAACGGGTTATCGCGACCATCGGAAAGTTGTTTTGCAAAGAAACAGGACTGGCGCAGGGCCTCGACCTTCTCATCACCGAGCAGAGGTTTCATTTCCGTCAAATACCAGTGGATTAAATACCCGGTATTGCTCCAGATAAGCTTCCCGTTGATTTCCCCCGTCTCTTCCAGCGCATCCACTACCGGGATCAGGGCGCGAGTTATGAGCTGCTCCATACGTTCCTGAGCAGAGAGGTGCTCCGCGTTCTGGTCTTCGTGGAGATCAATCCAGAAACAGGCCGCTCGGCCGGTCTCGTGGAACTCGACATGAAAATATTCCGGGGAGAGTTCAAGCATGCCCTTTTGAGTGAGCAGCGCCAGCATGAGTGGGGGCACCATCAGCCCGATATACCACTGCGCCCAGAGGGAGAGCAGGGGTTTGTTTTCCCGCGTAAGGGTCGGTTGATTGCGATAGATATGGTCGGAATAGGTTGCCAGCAACGACTGCAGTGTCGACGGCTGTCGCCACTCTTCCAGCGTCATGGCGTGGTGCGGGTGCGCTTCATCCAGCCTGATAAAGTCCAGCAGGTGGGCGCGGGTTTTAGCGATCTTATCCCTGATGGCATCCGCAAGCGAAACATTCCCGGTGGGGAGGCGGGCTCTCCAGAGAAGTGGTTCAACGATTTGTGCGGTATGAGTGGCCATAGTAGAGATACAAATCTAAATGATAATGATTGCCAATCCTAACTATTGCTCATACCGATGGCAAGACTTTTGTCCTCGTTATATGACGCCGCGCTTACGCGGTCTGAAGCTCTTCGCTCAGCAGGATGTTATTGCGCCCCATATGCTTTGCTTCGTAGAGGGCTTTGTCCGCTTTCTCCAGTGCGCCTTCGGCGTCTTCATCCTCAAAAATGGCAATCCCAATGCTGATGGTGACGTTTGTCGCCACGCTTTCATTGAACATATGCGGGATTTTTAAATCGTAGACTTTCTGGCGGATCCGCTCTGCCGTCTGGCGGGCATGCTCGAGAGAAATATTGGTCAGCAGAACCATAAATTCTTCCCCGCCGAAGCGCGCCACAATATCGCGTGAACGCACGGCATCACGGATGGCAGCAGAGACCCGGATCAGCGCCTGGTCGCCCATCATATGGCCGTAGTGGTCGTTGTAGGCCTTAAAGTGGTCGATATCCATCAGCAGGACAAAGTGCTCGCCGTTCTCCACTGCCGGAAGATTCTCCAGCCGGCTTTGCAGTCCGCGACGGTTATAAAGGCCGGTAAGCGGGTCCATCATGCTCAGATCGGTGAGGGTCTCACGCTCCTCCAGCAAACGGGAAAGCAGTTCCTGCGCGAAGCGATCGTTACGTCTTTGCAAAATGTTATGAATCGCAATTGCTACCACAGGAAGTGCGAAAGAATAGGTCATTCTCAGCCATATATCATGATTACTTAACCACAGGCAGACAATAAAGGTGGGGAAGGAGTGCAGCGTAAATGCTTTGATATTACTGGCGAAGGCCAGCGTACCAAT
Organism: Enterobacter sp. SORGH_AS_0287; assembly: GCF_031453695.1. Taxonomy (NCBI): domain Bacteria; kingdom Pseudomonadati; phylum Pseudomonadota; class Gammaproteobacteria; order Enterobacterales; family Enterobacteriaceae; genus Enterobacter; species Enterobacter sp. SORGH_AS_0287. The sequence goes on along the minus strand of NZ_JAVIZW010000001.1, from coordinate 2,898,157 downwards.
AAACAGTACCGTTAATAATGCCATGATCAAATAGGTCGCCTGATCGTGGGTAATTAACGAAAATTTCGAGGCCACCTGCCACGCCCATAAAATACCGAAGATCGCTGAAACGGCAGGAATATTTACCTTGCGGGTTCTCTTTTTCCAGTGCCAGACGAGTAGCCCGATGCTGATAACAAAAATAGAAATCAGAGGGACCGATAACAGGCGAATAGAATAGAGCGGGTTTGTTACCGAGAACACAGCTGAGGTCGCGTTCAGAAATAAAAATAAACGTAACGATAATTGATATTTACTGTGGACCAAAGACCGCCAGGATTGTGATGTCATAGTAGTGCGTTTTTATTAATATTTAATTAAAACAGGTAAATAGGTGTTGTTTCGCAATGAAAGATGCAAAAAACTCAAAGAGTAATTATCAGAAAAACTTTAGGTCTAGTTAACAGGTGAGCAATTTATCACCTTAGGCATTTCCTGTCATTACAGGAAAGGTAAAGGGGGAGAGTTTTTGATTAATCGTACTGACAAATGATAATTGATATTATATGATATTGGTTATCATTATCAATGTGAAAGGTCGAACCATGTTGAACAGGGCGCTGGGAAGTGGTTGGGGAGTGTTACTGCCGGGGGCGATTCTTGGCGGTCTGATGTTTGCCGATCTCTCCATTGATGTCTGGAAAGCGCTCATTGTGTCAGGACTGTTAGTGACGTCAGGGATGATCTGGCATAAACAGCTGCGCCACTTTGTGTTACTGCCGTCATGCGTAGCACTGGTCAGTGGAATTCTGGTGATACTGATGAGTTTGAAATAAGCGGAAAGCGAGAAGAACGTCAGAAAGGATGTAAGATAATTGGTGCGAGGGGGGGGACTTGAACCCCCACGTCCGTAAGGACACTAACACCTGAAGCTAGCGCGTCTACCAATTCCGCCACCTTCGCACAGTCATCTTACTTTTTTGATATCGCCTCGTTGGTGCGAGGGGGGGGACTTGAACCCCCACGTCCGTAAGAACACTAACACCTGAAGCTAGCGCGTCTACCAATTCCGCCACCTTCGCCCAGTGCGAGCAATATCAACGTGATTTATGGTGCGAGGGGGGGGACTTGAACCCCCACGTCCGTAAGGACACTAACACCTGAAGCTAGCGCGTCTACCAATTCCGCCACCTTCGCATACCATCGACACTGTAAAAGTATCGTAACCACGGAGGCGCATTCTAGATGTTTTCAGCTTTACGTCAACAGAAAAATGCGCACGCTGTTTTGATTGCTGCAAAAATGGCCGATGGTAGCGCCCGGTTTTGCCGGATAGCGGTTACGCGTATCCGGCCTGCCAGATAAGGAGGATTACTTCTTAGCCTGACGCGTCATCACGGTGCGGTAAACCTTAAAGCGACCCGTCTGGGCGATGACTTCATGGAAGCCAAAGGTTTCATCCAGCACTTTCGGGTACGGCAAGAAGGCGTTAGCCACGATACGCAGTTCACCCCCGCTGTTCAGATGACGTACTGCACCACGGATCAGCGTTTGCGCCGCTTCAAGGCTGGTTTCCATACCATCGTGGAACGGCGGGTTGGAGATGATCATGTCGAAACGGCCATTCACATCAGAGAAGACGTTGCTGGCAAACACGTCGCCTTCCAGGCCGTTTGCAGCAAGCGTTGCGCGGCTTGCTTCAACCGCCGGGGCGCTCACATCGCACAGGGTTAAGCGCACTTTTGGCGAATGGCTCGCCAGTACGGTCGCCAGTACACCCGCGCCACAGCCGACATCCAGCACTTTGCCTTTCGTATGCGGCGTCAGGGTAGAGAGCAGCAGCTGGCTGCCCACGTCCAGACCGTCGCGGCTGAAGACGCCTGGCAGAGTTTTAATGGTCAGACCGTCAAGCTGATACTCATCCCAGAATTTCTCAGCATCAAAGGTCGCCTGTTTTTCCAGACGGCCGTGATACAGGCCACAGCGACGGGCGCTGTCGATTTTATTCAGCTGCGCATAGCCTTCCAGCATCTGTTCTGCGCTACGAACGCCACTGCGGTTCTCACCGACCACAAAAATATCGCAGCCAACGGGCAGCAGAGAAAGCAGGTTCATCAGCTGGAACTGGGCTTCTGGCTTGTTCTTCGGCCAGTAGTAGATGAGCGTGTCGCAGTCGGCGATGTCGCTCTGTTCAGCGACCAGGCTAAAGCGCGCGCGGTCGTCCATCTGGCGGCTCAGTACCTGCCAGTGGTGGTAGTATTGGGTGTGGGCACGGCTTTCAGCACAGTCGAAACGTGCGGGCAGGTCATCCTGCATATCTCCGGCAAACAGAATACGGCTTTCTTCGAAATCATCACTGTGACGCAGCAAGACTTCACTTGCCGGGGTAAATGCAGACATGAATTGTTCCTCAATTAACTCAGGCGGGGATTATAGTAGGTAGATGGCGCAGTTTCGACACATTTGCTATATTTGCGCGCCTGAGAGACAGGAGTTTTCCCTATGACATCCCGACGAGACTGGCAGTTGCAGCAACTGGGCATCACCCAGTGGGCCTTGCGTCGCCCGACGGCGTTGAAGGGCGAAATCGCCATCTCCATCCCTGCGCACGTCCGGCTGGTGATGGTGGCGGAGGAACTGCCTGCCCTGAATGACCCCCTTATTGGTGATGTCCTTCGTAGCCTGAAGCTGACCACTGAACAGGTTTTACAGCTTACGCCAGATAGGGTCACCATGCTGCCATCCGACAGCCGCTGCAACAGCTGGCGTATGGGAGACATCGATGAGGTCTCCCTGGAAGGGAGCCAGATCTGCTCGCCAGCGCTGGACGAACTGAAAGCCAACCCAAAAGCGCGCAGCGCGCTATGGCAACAAATCTGCGAATATGAACACGATTTCTTCCCTCACGACGCCTGATCTGACCGCGGCGTACGCGATTGAAACGCGCGCCCATGCTTTTCCATGGAGCGAAAAAACCCTCGCCAGCAATCAGGGCGAGCGGTATCTGAATTACCGTCTGGACGTCGACGGCACGATGGCCGCTTTTGCCATCACGCAGGTCGTTCTGGACGAAGCGACGCTGTTTAATATCGCGGTTGATCCCGCGTATCAGCGCCGGGGGCTGGGAAGAGAACTGCTTGAGTATCTCATTCGCGAGCTCGAAACCCGTGACGTTTTCACCCTGTGGCTGGAGGTGCGCGCGTCGAATGTCGCCGCCATCGCACTCTATGAAAGCTTAGGCTTTAACGAGGCGACTATCCGCCGTAACTACTACCCCACCGCAGAGGGACGTGAAGACGCCATCATAATGGCTCTGCCGCTTGGATAACTAAAATAAGGTTGTAACGATGAAATGGGACTGGATTTTCTTTGATGCCGACGAAACGCTGTTTACGTTTGACTCGTTTGGCGGCCTACAGCGGATGTTTCTCGATTATAGCGTTACCTTCACCGCTGAAGACTTTCAGGACTATCAGGCGGTAAACAAACCGCTGTGGGTGGATTACCAGAACGGTGCCATCACCGCGTTACAGCTGCAGCACCAGCGCTTTGATGTCTGGGCCGAGCGGTTAAACGTCAGCCCGGGTGCGCTTAACGATGCCTTTCTTAATGCTATGGCGGATATCTGCGCGCCGTTGCCGGGCGCGGTTTCCCTGCTGGACGCCCTGAAGGGCAAGGCGAAGCTGGGCATTATTACCAACGGGTTTACCGCCCTGCAGCAGATCCGCCTTGAGCGTACGGGCCTGCGCGATCATTTTGACGCGCTGGTGATCTCTGAAGAGGTGGGCGTACCTAAGCCGGATCCGCGTATTTTTGATTATGCGCTGGAACAAGCGGGCAATCCCGATCGTGAACGAGTGCTGATGGTCGGGGACACCGCGGAGTCGGATATTCGTGGCGGGATGAACGCCGGCCTGTCGACCGTCTGGCTGAATGCACACGGTCGCACGTTGCCGGAAGGTATCCAGCCGACCTGGACCGTCACGTCATTGAACGAACTGGAGCAGCTCCTGTGTAAACAATGATTGCCTGCCCCCCATTGATGGGTAAAATAGCCGCATTTTTCGTATCCCATGATGCGCGGCCTGACGCCGCGCTTATATAGAAGATTTCATTATGACGTTGTCTCCTTATCTGCAAGAGGTGGCCAGGCGCCGTACTTTTGCCATTATCTCTCACCCGGATGCCGGTAAAACGACCATCACCGAGAAGGTGTTACTGTTCGGACAGGCGATTCAGACTGCGGGTACCGTAAAAGGCCGTGGTTCCAACCAGCATGCAAAATCTGACTGGATGGAGATGGAAAAGCAGCGTGGTATTTCCATTACCACCTCCGTGATGCAGTTCCCGTATCATGATTGCCTGGTCAACCTGCTGGATACCCCAGGGCACGAAGACTTCTCGGAAGATACCTACCGTACGCTGACGGCGGTGGACTGCTGTCTGATGGTCATCGACGCCGCGAAAGGGGTAGAAGATCGTACCCGTAAGCTGATGGAAGTTACCCGTCTGCGCGATACGCCGATCCTCACCTTTATGAACAAACTCGACCGTGACATCCGCGACCCGATGGAGCTGATGGATGAAGTGGAAAACGAGCTGAAAATTGCCTGTGCGCCTATCACCTGGCCCATTGGCTGCGGCAAGCTGTTCAAGGGTGTCTATCACCTTTATAAAGACGAAACCTATCTTTACCAGACCGGTAAAGGCCATACCATTCAGGAAGTCCGTATCGTAAAAGGTCTGGATAACCCGGAGCTGGATGCGGCTGTGGGTGAAGAGCTGGCCGCGCAGCTGCGTGACGAGCTGGAGCTGGTTCAAGGTGCATCTCACGAATTCGACAGAGAGCTGTTCCTGAGCGGTGAAATCACCCCGGTCTTCTTTGGTACCGCGCTGGGTAACTTCGGCGTTGACCATATGCTTGATGGGCTGGTGGAGTGGGCGCCACAACCGATGTCACGTAAAACTGACACCCGTGAAGTGGAAGCGAAAGAAGAGAAGTTCACCGGTTTCGTCTTTAAAATTCAGGCCAACATGGACCCGAAACACCGTGACCGCGTCGCCTTTATGCGCGTGGTGTCCGGTAAGTATGAAAAGGGCATGAAGCTGCGTCAGGTACGTATCGGTAAAGATGTGGTGATCTCCGATGCGCTGACCTTTATGGCGGGCGACCGTTCGCACGTTGAAGAAGCCTATCCGGGCGACATCATCGGTCTGCACAACCACGGTACGATTCAGATCGGCGATACCTTCACCCAGGGTGAAATGATGAAGTTCACCGGTATTCCGAACTTCGCACCGGAACTGTTCCGTCGTATTCGCCTGCGCGATCCGCTGAAGCAGAAACAGCTGCTGAAAGGGCTGGTTCAGCTTTCCGAAGAGGGCGCAGTCCAGGTGTTCCGCCCAATCGCTAACAACGATCTGATCGTAGGCGCTGTCGGTGTGCTGCAGTTCGACGTGGTCGTTGCGCGTCTGAAGAGCGAGTACAACGTGGAAGCGATCTATGAATCGGTTAACGTGGCGACCGCGCGCTGGGTAGAGTGTTCTGACGTGAAGAAATTCGAAGAATTTAAACGTAAGAACGAAGTGCAGCTGGCACTGGATGGCGGTGATAACCTGACGTATATCGCTCCAACCATGGTCAACCTGAACCTGACTCAGGAACGTTATCCTGATGTCCAGTTCCGCAAAACGCGCGAACACTGATCCCCTCTCAGAGCGCGGCAATCGCCGTGCTCTTCTTTATTTCCTGTCTTATTAATCTCTTGCGGAATGTTCTTAATTCAACATTATTTCGCGTCTTTTGCTCGTTTTTTACCCAAATCTGAAAGCGGCACTGTGAGAGTGATCTATATTTAACTCAGTGTTTAACACCGGGCGTGGATGAATTAACTGTTCAATGCATGACTTTGGGTTCTCCATTTTGCCCGTGTGTTCATTCGCAATATATAAAACTAGCAATTAGGGAAGTATGTCGCCCGAATGACGGGTATACACAGGAATACATCGATGAATATGACAAGACTGAAGATTTCTAAAACTCTGCTGGCTGTGACACTGGGTAGCCTCCTGGTAAGTGGTTCTGCTCTGGCTGAAACCAGCACTATGGATAAAGCGCAGTCCACCGCCGATACCGCAGGGCAAAAAATCGATAGCTCTATGAATAAAGTCGGTAATTTCATGGATGACAGCTCAATCACAGCAAAAGTGAAAGCCGCACTGGTGGATGATGAAGCTATCAAGAGCACCGATATTTCCGTTAAAACTGACAAGAAAGTTGTCACCCTGAGTGGTTTTGTAGAAAGCCAGGCCCAGGCCGAACAGGCGGTAAAAGTGGCGAAGGGTGTTGAAGGTGTAGCGTCCGTGAGCGACAAACTGCACGTTCGGGACAGCAAAAACGCGTCGGTGAAAGGGTATGCCGGAGATGCAGCCACCACCAGCGAAATCAAAGCTAAACTTTTAGCAGATGACATCGTGCCATCTCGTAAAGTGAAAGTGGAAACCACCGATGGCGTGGTTCAGCTTTCCGGTACGGTCGATTCTCAGGCGCAAAGTGAGCGCGCCGAGTCCATCGCGAAAGCGATCGATGGTGTTAAAAGCGTTAAAAACGATCTGAAAACGAAGTAAATCTGCACCATTCGCCCGTCTGGCTAACGTCAGCGGGCGAAATAAAAATGACTCTGGAAAATCGCCGGTGAGTGACCTGAGCGCGCTCACATTTAGCGGCCGACATTAACTATGGTAAAGGAGAAGCTTATGTTTCGTTGGGGCATTATATTTCTGGTTATCGCGTTAATTGCCGCCGCATTGGGCTTTGGTGGTCTGGCAGGTACAGCGGCATGGGCAGCAAAAATTGTCTTCGTCGTGGGTATTATTCTGTTCCTGGTCAGCCTGTTTACGGGTCGTCGACGTCCGTAGCAAACGCAATATTCCTTCAACAAAAAAAAGCCAGTCCTCGTGACTGGCTTTTTCTTGTTTCAGTCGCTGGTCGGGTGCGCTACTGTGTCATAACAGAAAAATGAAAACAGGAAAGCAGAGGTGGGGCAACGAATTCCCGTTACGCTCGGCAATATTGCGCCGCTGGCGTTAAAGCCGTTTCGCGCAGGCCCGCTTGCGCTGGTGTGTGAAGGTGGCGGACAGCGCGGCATTTTTACGGCCGGTGTGCTGGACGAGTTTATGCGCGCGCAATTCAACCCGTTTGACCTGTACTTCGGGACCTCTGCCGGGGCGCAAAACCTCTCTGCTTATGTCTGTAACCAGCCCGGCTACGCGCGAAAAGTGATCATGCGCTACACCACGGCGAAAGAATTTTTCAACCCGGTGCGCTTTGTGCGTGGCGGGAACCTGATTGACCTTGACTGGCTGCTGGATTCGACCTCAAGCCAGATGCCGCTGGCAATGGATACGGCGGCGCGCCTGTTCGACAGCGGAAAAGAGTTCTGGATGTGCGCCAGCCGTGGTGATGACTACACGCCGGGGTATTTCTCTCCTCAAAAAGAGAACTGGCTGGATATCATTCGCGCCTCCAGCGCCATTCCCGGTTTCTATCGTTCCGGCGCGCTGCTGGACGGCATCAGCTATCTGGACGGCGGCATCAGTGACGCGGTGCCGGTACAGGAAGCTGCGCGACGCGGGGCAAAAACCATTGTGGTGATCCGCACCGTCCCGTCGCAAATGTACTATACCCCGCAGTGGTTTAAACGCATGGAGCGCTGGTTAGGCGACAGCAGCCTGCAACATCTAGTCAATATCGCGAAGCAGCATGAAACGACCTACGGCGCCATGCAGCGCTTTATTGAAAAACCGCCGGGTAAGCTGCGTATATTTGAAATTTACCCGCCCAAACCGCTGGTCAGCATGGCGCTGGGCAGCCGCGTTCCTGCGCTGCGTACCGATTACAAAACGGGGCGCCTGTGCGGGCGTTACTTCCTGGCGACAATAGGCAAACTGCTGGCTGAACAACCGCCTATACATCGTCATAAAGCCATTATTACCCCACCGGCAGTGGTGGCGAATGATGCGCTGGCGATGCCACTGGTGGATGCTCCGCAGGCGAATGACGCATTGTTAGATAATGAGGATCTGGCGTGACGTACCGGTTTATCGATACCCACTGTCATTTTGATTTTCCACCGTTTACGGGGGATGAAGAGCAAAGCATCACGCGAGCTGCACAAGCCGGCGTAGAGGCGATAATTGTGCCGGCGGTTGAAGCGGCATACTTTGAGCGGGTACTGGATCTCTCAAGGCGACACCAGGCGCTGTACGCCGCGCTCGGCCTGCATCCCATTGTGATTGAACACCATCTTGATGAGCATATCGACGCGCTGGACGCCATTGTGCAGACGGCTGGCGACAAACTTGTCGCCATCGGTGAGATCGGCCTCGATCTCTATCGCGACGATCCGCAGTTTGCGCGCCAGCAGACGATCCTTGATGCGCAGCTGCGTCTGGCGAAGCGCCACGATCTGCCGGTGATCCTTCACTCCCGTCGAACCCATGACAAACTGGCAATGCATCTGAAGCGTATCGATCTTCCGCGAAGGGGCGTTGTGCACGGTTTTTCAGGGAGCCTGCAGCAGGCGCAGCGCTTTATTGCGCTGGGCTATAAAATTGGCGTCGGGGGTACCATCACCTATCCACGCGCCAGTAAAACCCGCGATGTGATGGCGCAGCTGCCGCTCGAAGCATTATTACTGGAAACCGACGCACCGGATATGCCGCTCAACGGTTTTCAGGGGCAGCCAAATCGCCCGGAGCAGGCCGCTCGGGTCTTTGACACGCTCTGTGAGTTGCGCGAGGAGCCGGAAGAGGTGATTGCGCATGCCCTGCTGGAGAATACCCGCGCGGTATTTGGTATCACGCTATAGATAAAGCGCCGGTCGGATTACCACAATCTGCTGTTGTTCCAGCGCCCGCGCCAGCGGCTCAATATCTTCTGGCGTGGCGCTGCGCCAGGACGCCGCCTCACCGTAAACGCCGTGAGCATGAAAGGCGTTAATGCGTACCGGGACATTGCCCAACGCGTGGATAAACGCCGTCAGTGCTTTGAGATGCTCCAGATAATCACACTGCTCCGGGATCACCAGTAATCGCAGTTCCGCCAGCCGCTGGTGGTGTGCCAGCCAGCGGATACTGTGCTTAATCTGCGGATTTTCGCGTCCGGTCAGGAAGCGATGGTGTTCGTTCCCCCAGGCCTTCAAATCCACCATTGCCCCGTCGAATACCGGCAGCAGTTTTTGCCAGCCGGTTTCCCCTAACAGACCGTTGCTGTCCACCAGGCACGTCAGGTGTTGCAGGGCCGGGATCGGCTTTGATCGCCGTGAAGAGCGCCACCAGGAACGGTAGCTGCGTTGTCGCTTCACCGCCGCTCACGGTAATACCTTCAATAAAGGGTGCGGATTTAGAGAGCTGAGTGAGGATCTCGTCGACGCTAAAACGGTGCGCCATTGGCGTTGCCTGCTGCTGGCACAACTGCAGGCAGGTATCACACTGCTGACACTGACTCTCCTGCCACCAGACCCGCCCGGCCTGTATGTTCAGCGCATCGTGCGGACAGTGGGGTACGCAGTCGCCGCAGTCGTTGCAGCGTCCGATGGTCCACGGATTGTGGCAGGTTTTGCAGCGCAGGTTGCACCCCTGGAGAAACAGAGCCAGGCGGCTGCCCGGCCCGTCCACGCAGGAGAAGGGGATCACCTGACTAACTAAAGCGCATCTGCTGTTCATGGCTTATCACGCGTGGCTGGCGCTCCAGGATGCGGGTGTGTCGGGCGGCTTCTTCTCCAAGCCAGGTGGTGTTAGTGCGTGACCCTGTTTCACGGTATTTCTCCAGGTCGGACAACCGCACCATATATCCGGTCACGCGTACCAGATCGTTACCGGCCACGTTGGCGGTGAACTCCCGCATTCCCGCGTTGAACGCACCCAGACACAGTTGCACCACGGCCTGCGGGTTGCGTTTGACCGTCTCGTCCAGCGTCAGGATGTCGCTAATCCCGGCGTGATAGTGCTTGTGGTGTGGCGCCACGCTCAGCAGGTGGCTAATCGGGTCCGGCTCCTCCCCGTAAGGCAACCGCGCGCCCGGCGTCGTACCGATATCAGAGCTTATTCCGGACTGGGCATGCAGCATCGCACGCTGTTTCCAGCCGTATTTTACCGGTGTGCTTTCAACAAACGCCGCGAGCTGTTCGCTGATCCGATACCCCAGCGCGTTGGCCTGGTCGTCTTTACCGTAACGGCCCGGTGAACCCGCTTTCTCACACAGTACGTTCACCGCTTCGGCCAGGCCATACATGCCGAACATCGGCACAAAGCGGTCGGGATCAATCAGCCCCTCTTTGACGAGGAAGCTATTCTCAAAGAAGCCGGATTTTTGATACAGGAACTCGCAGCGGGCATTGATGACGGCCAGTTGCTGCTGGCAGTAGTGGGGCAACGTACGGCTAAAAAAGTCTTCGGGCGAGTCGCTGTGTTCGGCAATGGCCTTCAGGTTCAGGCGCACCAGCGTGCTGCCACCGCCTGCCAGCGGCAGGGAGTTGTAACAACTCACGATACCATAACGGCTTTTTGTGAAAATTTTATCATTCACCGGGCCGTTAGAAATATGGGGTTTGCTGCATTCACAGAGGTTTTCGGCCACCCTGAGCAGCAGTGAATCTTGTGTGATATCGGGATCATAAATAAAGGTCAGATTCGGTGCGACCTGCTTCAGCTCTGCATCAGCGCGTAAAATCGCGCGGGTAACGGGCGTGTCCGCCGGACCAATATTGGCATGCATAAACGCATCCGGAAGCGTTCTGTCGAGATAGCGCCAGAAACGTTTTATTCGGCTATCGATTTCTTCTTGTGTTAGAATATTAACATACGGTTGCAGTAATGCATCAAGATGACCGAGGAAGACCGGCATCGATGTGACAGAAGGAACATGGTGGTACAGGATGGTCAGCAGTGAGAGCGCGTCATCCAGATCCTTTGCCCCTTCCAGTTCCAGCCATGCCGAGCCGTTGGCGAGGAATCTGGCGTAATCAGGCAGAACATAGCGCGGTTTATAAGGCGCATGGCCTTCGAACATGTCGCAGATAAATCCCTCTTCCAGCGCGGTGCGAGCGGCCTGAGGCAGCGCGGGGTAGGGAAGATGGTTCTCCGCTTCCAGCGCCAGAAAATGACGTTTTTGCTCGGGGGTCAATACCGGGCTTGTCACAATTTGCTGGCAACGTTGTTGCAGTGCGTGAGGGCTGGCGTGGGACATATTCGCTTCCTTTATGGTTCTGCGGATGATGACCGAATTGTAGGAAGTCATCCCGGGGGGACTTTTGATCCCACACCGGGTATCGCTGCTTTAATCAGCAGCGATAGCAGTAAAATTTGAAGTTCATCTCATTACAGTAATGCAAATTTGTACGCAGTTTTCATTAACTGTGATGAATGTCGAAGTGTAAGTGCGGCTGGATGTTAGAATAGTCACAGACCGCAAGGTGAAATTTATACGGCGATGCCGTTGGAGAATGTTATGACCGATTTAACTGCAAGCAGCCTGCGCGCGTTGAAACTGATGGACCTGACCACCCTGAATGATGACGACACCAATGAGAAAGTCATCGCCCTGTGCCATCAGGCGAAAACGCCCGTCGGGAACACTGCAGCCGTCTGTATCTACCCGCGCTTTATCCCCATTGCCCGTAAGACGCTGAAAGAGCAGGGCACGCCGGATGTACGCATTGCAACCGTGACTAACTTCCCGCACGGCAATGACGACATCGAGATTGCGCTGGCTGAAACCCGCGCGGCCATCGCGTACGGCGCTGACGAAGTGGACGTGGTATTCCCGTACCGTGCGCTGATCGCCGGTAACGAGCAGGTTGGTTTTGACCTGGTGAAAGCGTGTAAAGACGCTTGTGCTGCGGCAAACGTGCTGCTGAAAGTGATCATCGAAACCGGTGAGCTGAAAGAAGAAGCGCTGATCCGTAAAGCGTCTGAAATCTCCATCAACGCGGGTGCAGATTTCATCAAAACCTCTACCGGTAAAGTGCCGGTGAACGCAACGCCGGAAAGCGCGCGCATCATGATGGAAGTGATCCGTGATATGGGCGTGGAAAAAACCGTAGGCTTCAAACCTGCGGGCGGCGTGCGCACGGCTGAAGATGCGCAGCAGTTCCTGGCGATTGCCGACGAACTGTTTGGTCCGGCGTGGGCGGATTCCCGTCACTATCGCTTTGGTGCATCCAGCCTGCTGGCGAGCCTGCTGAAAGCGCTGGGTCACGGCGACGGTAAGAGCGCAAGCAGCTACTAATTTTTATCCTGCGGCGGGCCATCCGCCGCATTTAACCTGTTTTCTCGGGGGTTACCGTGTTTCTCGCACAAGAAATTATTCGTAAAAAACGTGATGGTCATGCATTAAGCGACGAAGAGATCCGCTTCTTTATCAATGGCATTCGTGATAACACCATCTCTGAAGGGCAGATTGCTGCTCTGGCGATGACCATTTTCTTCCACGATATGTCGATGCCTGAGCGTGTATCGCTGACCATGGCGATGCGAGATTCAGGAACCGTTCTGGACTGGAAAAGCCTGAACCTCAACGGCCCAATTGTGGATAAACACTCAACCGGCGGTGTTGGTGACGTGACGTCGCTGATGCTGGGCCCAATGGTGGCGGCCTGTGGTGGTTATATCCCCATGATCTCCGGGCGTGGCCTGGGACATACCGGCGGTACGCTCGACAAACTGGAAGCCATCCCGGGCTTCGATATCTTCCCGGATGACCATCGCTTCCGCGACATTATTAAAGACGTTGGTGTGGCGATTATCGGCCAGACCAGCTCTCTTGCTCCTGCAGACAAGCGCTTCTACGCGACCCGCGATATCACCGCGACCGTCGACTCTATTCCCCTGATTACCGCCTCTATCCTCGCCAAGAAACTGGCGGAAGGCCTGGATGCGCTGGTCATGGATGTGAAAGTGGGCAGCGGCGCCTTTATGCCGACCTATGAGCTTTCCGCGGCGCTGGCAGAAGCCATTGTGGGCGTCTCCAACGGTGCGGGCGTGCGTACTACCGCCCTGCTGACGGACATGAACCAGGTGCTGGCGTCCAGCGCAGGCAACGCTGTGGAAGTGCGTGAAGCCGTGCAGTTCCTCACCGGTGAATACCGGAACCCGCGTCTGCTCGATGTCACCATGGCCCTGTGCGTGGAGATGCTGATCTCCGGCAAGCTCGCCAGCGATGATGCCGACGCACGCGCCAAACTTCAGGCGGTGCTGGATAACGGCAAAGCGGCAGAGATCTTCGGCCGCATGGTAGCGGCGCAGAAAGGCCCGACCGACTTCGTGGAACACTACGCGAAATACCTGCCAACGGCGACGCTCAGCAAAGCGGTCTACGCCGATACCGAAGGCTTTGTCTCGGCGATGGATACGCGCGCGCTCGGCATGGCGGTCGTGTCGATGGGCGGCGGTCGTCGTCAGGCCTCGGACACCATTGATTACAGCGTCGGCTTTACCGATATGGCGCGTCTGGGTGACAGCGTCGATGGTCAACGTCCGCTGGCCGTGATCCACGCGAAAGATGAAGCCAGCTGGCAGGAAGCGGCAAAGGCGGTGAAAGCGGCCATTACGCTTGATGATAAAGCACCGCAAAGCACACCGACTGTCTATCGCCGTATCACCGAATAGCGGTATACTGATCTGATCGATAATTTTTGAAGCACTACGTACGGAGAACAATTATGAAACGTGCATTTATTATGGTGCTGGACTCATTCGGCATCGGCGCAACCGAAGATGCAGAACGTTTTGGTGACGTGGGTTCCGATACCATGGGTCACATCGCTGAAGCCTGTGCGAAAGGCGAAGCGGACAATGGTCGTAAAGGCCCTCTGACTCTGCCAAACCTGACCCGTCTGGGTCTGGTGAAAGCCCATGAAGGTTCTACCGGTAAAATTGCAGCCGGTATGGACGGCAATGCGGAAGTGGTAGGCGCGTACGCCTGGGCGCACGAGCTCTCTTCCGGTAAAGATACCCCGTCTGGCCACTGGGAAATCGCCGGCGTGCCGGTTCTCTTCGACTGGGGTTACTTCTCCGATCACGAGAACAGCTTCCCGCAGGAGCTGCTGGACAAGCTGGTCAAGCGTGCCAATCTGCCGGGCTACCTCGGTAACTGCCACTCTTCCGGTACCGTGATTCTGGACGAACTCGGTGAAGAGCACATGAAAACCGGCAAGCCGATTTTCTACACCTCTGCCGACTCCGTGTTCCAGATTGCCTGCCACGAAGAGACCTTTGGCCTGGATAAGCTTTACGAGCTGTGCGAAATCGCACGTGAAGAGCTGACAGAAGGCGGCTATAACATCGGTCGCGTGATTGCTCGTCCGTTTATCGGTGATAAAGCGGGTAACTTCCAGCGCACCGGTAACCGTCATGACCTGGCCGTTGAGCCACCGGCACCGACCGTACTGCAGAAGCTGGTTGACGAGAAAGACGGCCACGTGGTGTCCGTGGGGAAAATTGCAGACATCTATGCCAACTGCGGTATCACCAAAAAAGTGAAAGCCACCGGTCTGGATGCGCTGTTTGACGCCACCATCAAAGAGATGAAAGAAGCGGGTGACAAGACTATCGTCTTCACCAACTTCGTGGACTTCGACTCCTCCTGGGGCCACCGTCGTGACGTGGCCGGTTATGCCGCGGGACTGGAACTGTTTGACCGCCGTTTGCCGGAGCTGATGGAGCTGGTGGGTGAAGATGACATTCTGATCCTGACCGCCGACCACGGCTGCGACCCAACCTGGACCGGTACCGACCACACGCGCGAGCACATTCCTGTGCTGGTGTACGGCCCAAAAGTGAAACCTGGCTCACTGGGCCACCGTGAAACCTTCGCCGATATCGGTCAGACTATTGCGAAATACTTTGGTACGTCCGACATGGAATATGGCAAGGCCATGTTCTAAACACATCCGGGCGTATCCCTCTCCCTTCGGGAGAGGGAGAACACCATGCAGGCCGGGCAGGCGCCGCCGCCACCCGGCAAAAACACGATAAAAGGAACTGAAGATGGCAACTCCTCACATTAATGCCGAAATGGGTGATTTCGCTGACGTCGTATTGATGCCGGGCGACCCGCTGCGCGCGAAGCACATTGCAGAAACTTTCCTCGAAGACGTGCGTGAAGTGAACAACGTTCGCGGCATGCTGGGCTTCACCGGTACGTACAAAGGCCGCAAAATCTCCGTGATGGGTCACGGTATGGGTATCCCATCCTGCTCCATCTACACCAAAGAGCTGATCACCGATTTCGGCGTGAAGAAAATCATTCGCGTAGGCTCCTGCGGTGCAGTACGTATGGACGTTAAGCTGCGTGATGTGGTTATCGGCATGGGCGCGTGCACGGACTCTAAAGTTAACCGTATGCGTTTCAAAGACCATGACTTTGCCGCCATCGCTGACTTCGGCATGGTGCGTAACGCGGTTGATGCCGCAAAAGCGCTGGGCGTAGACGCACGCGTGGGTAACCTGTTCTCTGCTGACCTGTTCTATGCACCAGACGGCGGCGAGATGTTCGACGTGATGGAAAAGTACGGCATCCTGGGTGTGGAAATGGAAGCGGCTGGGATCTACGGTGTCGCGGCTGAGTTTGGCGCGAAAGCACTGACCATCTGCACCGTGTCTGACCATATCCGTACGCACGAGCAGACGACCGCTGCTGAGCGTCAGACCACCTTCAATGACATGATCAAAATCGCGCTGGAATCCGTTCTGCTGGGCGACAAAGAGTAATGTTGTACTGCCGGGCGGCGTTCGCTGCCCGGCATGCTCTTCCCGGTTACAAATACACCACGCTGATGGTCGCCTGACCGTCAAACTCCGTATCTTCCGTTAAAGACAGATTCTTCAGATTCTCGACCGCCAGCGACACGTTCAGCGGGAAAGAGACGCTGGTGACCGCCATCGGGTCGTTTTTGCCCGCCGGCGCAACGCTCATCAGACCCAAATCTTTATTGGCGATGGTACCACCGTTGGCTTTCTGCCAGCGGCTCACGCCCGCTCCCGCGGTCACGGCCGTACGGATAGGCTCAGCGTTATTGCCGTTCGCCGTCACATCGCCTGGCGTGGTGTAGATGGAGTACGCGCCGATGTTTTTACCATCGTGCGTTTTGCCCAGCCCAAAGGTGTTCATCGCACCGCGAAGCTCACCGCCGTTAGCATTGGCGTTTTTCACCTTCAGGTTACTGCTGCCCGTGCTGGCGTTGGAATCGGTACGGTTATCCGCAATGCTCCAGCCCACCTTTGTTGGCGTGGGGCAGTTGATCGTCAGCATCACCCCTTTTTCGCCCAGCTGCGTAGCCTGGGTTTGCGACAAATCGCCAATATGAATCCTGCCAAAATCGATCACGCCATTATTGCTCAGCTCCGGTACACACGAGGCACCGGCAAGCGAGGCTTTGACTTTCAGCACGGCGGTATCGCCCGCGTGTGCGGATGTGGCCGCCAGGGCCAGCGCGACAACGAGTAAACATTTTTTCATTGTTAATCCTTAACATAAATAAAAAGCATGACATTGCGGGGTATTAACCCGTCAGTATTTGTAACGGTAGTGCTTTTCTACGCTTCACGCAGGCAGGTACCTGACGCGTGAATGGGGTTATTCCTGTGTTAACAATTCCCAGGCCATATTGCTCTCAAGAAGGGTATTGTCAGCAACATGACGAAGCTGGCTGTTATTAATGACGGGAACAATCTTAAGGGTGAAGCTCATGTGTTTACCCCGCACCGGCACGGCATTTTGCCGGGCAACGAGACCTTCATTATTTTTGATAAACGCGCGTTGCGTCGGGCTGGAGGAGGGCGTAAAACCGATACGGTCCGTCGTTTTCGCCAGCGTGCAGGCATGCCCGTCAACTACCATATTGTCGGCAATAATGGCCAGTCGCCCGTCCTGACCAAAGAGAACCCCCCCGTTGACGCCGGCAGTGGACTGCAGAAACAAGGCCATCACTCTCGGCTCGGGGCAGAAGACGTTGGCCGTAATTTCTTTGGCCGGCATCCGGTTCCAGTTCTTCTGCGAGGCGGCGATATCCGACGGTTTGAGTTTTCCAAACGAGACAACAGGCTGCGAAAACGTAACCTGACACTCTTCACTGGACGCGCGTGCGGAGAAGAGCAAAATCATGCTGGCAAACGCCGCGAATAAAAGGGAATAACAGGTTTTCACTGGCACATTCCTTCTGCTTTTTCGTAATAGGACTCGGTATTTTTGTCTTCGCTGAGCGAATACGTGATGTGGCAAATTTTTGCCATGTTGTCGTCCACCACATACAGGGCGGGCGCATCCGTGGCGTCGGGAATAAACACGCTGCCGTTATCCATTACGCTCACGATATAACGGCTATCTTTATCCACCACGCTAAGCCCTCTGGCGAGCCATGACCCGTCAGGGCGTTTCACGGTCAGCATTAGACGACGCGTGTTCAGCACGTGGAAATCCACCTGCGCGAATGAGCCGTAAGCTGCGGAAACGGTCTGTATCCCGTTTGATAAATCCATTCCCTGTGGCAGGGAGCTGGCATCAATGACAATCTGAGAGGTTTGCCACTCGCGCAGACCCGGCACCACGGCTTGTCCCCACGCATCGGTCCAGACGGTTCCATCGGGCGTGGTGATTTGAATACCGCTTTCCGGCTCGCTTAATCGCGCAATGCCAAAGGTGTCTTTAATCGGGTAGGGTGCAAACGTAATGCCATGACCATGCAGGGCGATACCGCCGCTGAGGGAGGTGCTGTAATTATGCTGGTTCCCGTCATTCAGCCCTGCGGCCATGCCCAGCTGTGCATAGTGCAGGTTGGTGCTGACATTGCCGTTAAACGACTGGGTCTTGTCCTGATTATCGCGATCGACCGAGAGGTTGTAATTGGTGTTCTGACCCCACGATCCGCTGTCCTGAATACCGAGGTTTTGTTTTTCACCCTGGCTGCGCATATAGGTACTGATGCGCTCAGTGCCAAACGGAATGACCAGATTAAGATAGAGCAGGTCGCCATCACTTGTGCCGCCCTTCTCCGTCTCACTGCTGCTGAGGGCGTGCTGCCAGTTCACTGAGAGCGACGTGTGCCCCAGACTCTTGCCCCAGGAGACCATCAGGTAGCGGGAGCTACTGCTCTCTTCATCGCCGGCATTCTCGCTGTACTGGAAAGAAAGCGAGCCAACCCACGCGTTGTTCCAGTTGAGGCTGGTATTCCAGGCGCTTTGATAGCGCTGGGATTCAGCGTCCATCGCCTCGTTTAACTCCCGGTAGCCGGTGCTGTAGGTTGATGCGCTGACCCCAAGCGTGAGTTGCTCGGGCAGGGAAAGGTGACTTTGCAATTCTATCTTGCGGCCATTTTGTTGACCGTAGAACTGCGCGCGGCTCATCTGAACGCTGGGAGAAAGCAGCCAGTACTCGGCTGGCGACCATTCCAGCATCGCCCCGAGGGCCTGATACTGCTCTGCCAGCACGCCCGCCGTGACGCCGGTGAGCTGGGGCGTAAACCGGGTTCCGTCAGAAAAATTAAATACCCAGGGCGACCCCTGTTCATCCCCGGTATCGCGAACTTTACCCAACGAGACGCTGAGCCCTTCGGTGCGCGTCATCCCGCTCACGTTCAGTGAGGAGGAGGGAACCGTAAACGTCGTGGTGGAACCGTCGGTTTCGACCACGCTGATGTACAGATCCACGTTGCCACGCACCACCGGGACATCGGTCAGAGTAAACGGACCGGCATTCACCAGCGAAGAGTAGATAACCTGCCCGGACTGACGAACGTCAACGCGCGCCTGGTTGGTGCGGGCGATGCCGGAAATGGTCGTCGCCGGAATATTCGGTTGTAGGCCCGTTTCCGGCAGGAACTGAACGCCATTAATTTGTGCGCCACTGAACAGCGCCGAGTTGACGTTAATCTGCCCCGCCTGAATGCGAAGTTTCCGTTCTTCGAAGACGTGTTCCGCGTAGGTATAGAGATTCTCTGTGCTGCGGGTTCCGTTATCGTCGGTCAGGATAAAGTTGCTGCGCAGTGTCCAGTTCGCCACGTTGAGACCGGCGCCAATATTGCCCTGGGAAAAGGTACTGTTTCCGCCGCTGCCGTACTCGTTGTAGTTGCTGAACGCACTGTAATTGATAAGACCCGCCGCACCGCCGTGTGCGTAGTATTTCGCGGCATAAAAACCATTGTCCATCGCCTCTGCGGGAACATAAATCTCAAGCGACTCCGCGTTGGGCAGCAGCGTGACGGTGGCCGTCGGGTAATCTTGCAGAAGATTATGGCAGGGCTCTTTTGCATCGATATTCAGCGGAAGAAGACCTGCCGCACGGGTAAAGTCATCATCCAGACACAGTTGCCCTTCCTCTCCCACGCGGATCGCAAGCGTGCCTTTATCGACGCCGTTAATTTTTACCTGCACGGCATGCGGCCCCGGCAGGTATCGCTGGGCCTGGGAGAAGTAATGGGCGAGGTTGGTGCTGATACCGCGGGTCGCCAGAATATCGGTATTAAAATCCATACCGGCCGCCGATACCGACTGGGCGGGCAATGTCAAAGCCCCCAGTATGGCGGCGCGAAGCGTCTGATTACGCAAAGAGAACTCAATCACCAAAACATCCCTGTCTTACTGGCGCGTCAGGGAAGCGGTAAAGCTCTCAACTTCAATCCCGTAGCGGCTGGCCGGATTGAACTCAATGGCGTTATCGGTGCCGTTAACCGGGGTGTCGGTCTGCACCGTCATGGTCTCTCCCGGCAGGATAAACGTCTTGTTGACCAGACCTTCCGTATGCGAAGGCAGTAAGGTGACAGAGGTGGAGAAACGGACCACGTAGGCGGACGGATTCTGCACCTTGATCTCTTTCCCGGTGACTGACCAGGTCAGTAATTTCCAGGCGTCGGTGACCACCGGCAGATCTTTGGGATGGATCAGGACCGGTAAATCCTGACGCAGGTTGATCCCGACCTTTACGTTTTTATCCGTGCTCTTGGGCGGAATACCTTCGAACACCACGCGTTTGTACTGTTCAACGCTAAGCGGTTTGTCGGTTTCAAGAATAAAGCGAACCTGTTGCTCCTGGCCTGGCTCAAGGCGCACTACCGGCTGGGTGACGTTGAGTTTTACCCCCTGGTCGCCCCCGATATCCCGGATGGAGGTGTAAAGCAGGGTGGGAATGCTGTCGGTGTTTTTCACGCTCATGACGCCGCCGTGGTTCGCTTCGTCAATCAGCAGCAGGGTGGTTTCAGGCACCATTCCGGCGGCAAAAAGCG
Source organism: Enterobacter sp. SORGH_AS_0287 (assembly GCF_031453695.1). NCBI lineage: Bacteria > Pseudomonadati > Pseudomonadota > Gammaproteobacteria > Enterobacterales > Enterobacteriaceae > Enterobacter > Enterobacter sp. SORGH_AS_0287. The sequence continues at coordinate 2,877,902 of NZ_JAVIZW010000001.1, read as the reverse complement.
AAGCCGGAAGGGCGAGGCACAGTGAGCAGATCAAACGTGTTGATGTGTGGATCGTAGACATAGTGGGTTTCATTCGCTGGTCAGGAAAAAAACTCCCCATGTAACTGGAGAGTTTTGCGTCAGGGGGCTGGATTAGAGGTAAACCAGGGTGATCGTTGACTGGCCTTCAAGCTCGGTTTTGTCGGTCAGGGTCAGCTTGTCGCTTGGGGCTACGGCCAGCGCAATCTTCAGCGGGAATGCCGCGCTCATGAAGGCTAAAGGTGCACGCTGGCCGCTTTTGGAAACGGTCATGACGTCGGTGCCATCGTTGGAGAGGATGCCGCTGGTCCACATGTTCATCCAGCTTCTGCTGCTGATCGTGCCGCCGGTATACAGGGTAGCCGCGATAGGCTGTACCGCCGCGCCGTCTGCGGTAACGGAGGTCAGGTAGGTAGAAATGGCATACGCACCGATGTTCTCGCCGGCGCTGGTTTTACCTACGCCGTTCAGTTGGCTGGAGCCAGATGCCTGGCCACCGTTTGCGGTAGCGTTATCCACGTGGAACTGGTTAGCTGGCAGGCTGGCACCGGCGTTGGAGTCCGCGCGATCGTCGTGAAGCGTCCAGCCCACGCGTGTGGCGGACTGGCACTTGATGGTCAGGGTGACATCTTTATGGCCTGCCTGATATGGCACGCTGGAGGAGAGGGAGTCCAGACCGATTTCACCGAAGTTGGCCAGACCCCCGTTGCTGATTTCCGGCACGCAGCCTGCGCTGGTCAGTGAGCCCTGTACTTTGAGCATGGCGGTCGGTTCTGCGCAAACGGCTGTTGCCGCCATGGATAGCACGGTGGCAAGAAGAAGCTTTTTCATTGTTATTCCTTAACCTGAAAGAGAGTGACTAAAAAAGATATTTTTAGTCCGCAAAGTGCTTGCATGAATACATGTGTTAAATAACAAGCGCCGCTGATTCTATTAATGATTCACAGAATGCAATAATTAGATTTTCTAACGAGCACATTGAGATTTTATTAAGTCATTACAATCAGATATGAATGGATTTATATTCTGCTTTAAAACGGCGGGATATCCCGCCGGAGAAAAGAAAACATGACCTTAACGTATCAGAGATAAACCAGCGTAATGGTGGTTTCGCCGCTCAGTTGAGCTTCATCGGTCGTGGTCAGGCGATCGGTATTCACAATGGCCATCGAGACTTTAAACGGGAAGACGACGTTGGTAATCGCCAGCGGAGAAGATTTGCCTGGGGTGGTCGCCGTCATAATTTCTGCGTTACCGTTGGCAATAATACCGGTACTCAGGTTACGCCACATGTATTCGCCATTGCTGTTGACGTACGCCGGGGCATAAATGGCCTGAGCCGGAAGACCATTGGCGGTAACTTCATTCACGCGCGTTGCGATGGCATACGCCCCAATCTTTTCGCCCGCAGCCGTGGTGCCAACGCCATAGGTGGTGCCAGCGCCCCAGGCATCACCTCCGTTATCCGCCGCATCGCGGATGTAGAACTGGCTGGACGTCAGGTCATTTGCCGCATTGGTATCTTCTTTATTGTCCGCGATGCTCCAGGCCACTTTGGTCGCTGAAGGGCAGTTAATGGTTAACGACATGTCCTTTTGACCCATCTGATTCGTCTGGGTAGGAGAAAGTTGATCCAGGGCGATGGTGCCAAAATCGATAGAACCGCCATTGCTTAATTCAGGCGTACAGGACGCATTATTCATTTTGCCTTTCACCTTCATCACAACGGTAGAGTCGGCGAGCGCAGAGTGCGAAGCCGCGGCAATCAGAGTGGCGAGAAGAAGTTTTTTCACTGTTATTCCTTAACCAAAAAGTGGATATTTTCTTGTGGGCGTGTAATTAACGTATTGATTCACAAGCGTGGGAATTCTATTAATGGTCAGAGTTATTTGTGAAATGAGAAATTCTACACTCGGTTGTGAGTTTAATTAAGGGCTGTAAATACAATCATGTATGTATTTACGTCTTGCGAATAATATGATGGATGCAGTATGAATAAAGGAATAAAAACGGCGAATTAAATTCGCCGTCAGAGATACGTTATCGCCTGAGCGATAATTTAATTAGAGGTATTTCAGCGTAATGGTCGCCTGACCATCCAGTTCGGTATCTTCGGTAATGCTCAGTCTGTCGGTTTTTCTGATTGCCATGGAAACTTTCATTGGGAATACGGCCTGGGTAAAGGCCATCGGCACGAGTTCACCCGGTTTGGCGACGGACATGGTTTCGTAGTCATCCAGAACAAGACGACCCGTCGTATTTTTATCCCATTTAGTCAGATTAGTGCCTCCCGCGGTAATCGCATCAGCAGGTGCGCCGTCTACCGTGACATATGGCAGGTCGGTATACACTGCCCATCCGCCAATCTTCTGACCCTCTTTGGTAAAACCTAAACCGCTTGTGTACTGGTGGCTGAATGTCGAGCTGCCATCAACGGCAGAATCATAGACTTCAATATACGGCCCGTCAGCCAGACTGTCTTTGCGGTTATCGTAAATTGTCCAGCCGACTTTGGTCGCAGAATTACAGGTAATTGTCATGGTGATATCACGCTGGCCGAGCTGGTTATCCTCAGTCGCGCTCAGTGAGCCCATTGATATTTTGCCATAATCTACTGCACCACCGTTGCTCATTGTAGGAGTACATGACGCGTTGGTCAGTTTGCCTTGCACTTTCATGACGGCGGTGTTAGCCGCATGGGCTGCGGTCATGGACGTTGCCGCAGCGATGGCCGCGACAAGAAGAATTTTTTTCATTGTTGTTCCTTAACGAAGAGAAATTATAGAGCTGTCGACTATTAATGTAATCAATAGGTTTTATATATGGGTGTAACCACGGGCAGTAGTATATTGTGGCTGCTCTGAATGGTGTATTTAGAATTTCTAAACGGGCTGTAATGAAAATATAAAAGCATAGATGGTGTGAATATTTTCACGCATTTTACGGGAATATTTCCGCTTTTATTGTTCAATTTATTATTGAAAGTTATTAGCGGTTTCCGTAAGGCCGGGAAGCATTCAATGCCCTTCTCGACGATAATATAATATTTTTTAATAAGATGGGGCAGGCTGGATCCCTGAAGCCTGCTTAAAAAATAAGAATAAGACGTTATCGCGTAAACAGGTTACATCACTCGCCCGGCGAAGCACGCCGGGCAACATAGTTTAGCGTACCGCCTGCGAAAGCCAGGCAGAAAGCTCGCCCAGCTCAATTGCCTGATCGGGGAACTCGCCACGTAACGCCTCACATGTCAGCTGCACCGTGTCGGCACGATACAGGCAGCCCTGTAAGCGGCTGGCCAGCGCCTCCAGCGGCGCAGGGTTCAGACTGTCCGTAAAGACCTGCGCCCGGGTAATGTGGCCTTTTTCCACGTCAAAATGAAGCTCCACGCCGCCCCAGGTGAAGCGCTCGTCCAGCAGGTGTGAGAAGGCCGGCGCCTGACCAAAGTTCCACTCCCAGCTGCTCTGACGGGCAAAGGTTTCCGCAAAGTTTGGCAGGTCAGGGGTGTTATCCGGGGAGATCACTTCGGCTTCGACCCGCTCGCCGTAGTGATCGAAAAACGCTTCGCGGATGGCATCGCAAATCTGTTCGTGGGTGATGCCCGGCAGTAATTCGATCAGGTTGGCGACGCGGCCACGCACGGAGGTGATACCTTTGGCCTGCAGCTTTTTCTTATCGGGATTAAGGTAATTCGCAAGACGGCTGAGGTCGGCTTTCAGCAACAATGTCCCGTGATGGAATCCCCGGTCCAGGGTTTCACGGTAGGCGGAGCCGGAGACTTTGCGATCCCCGTCGGGGGTTTTGACGACCAGATCGTTGCGGCCTGACGCTTCGGCTGTCACGCCCAGCGATGTCAGGGCGTTAAGCACAATCGCGGTGGAAATGGTTTTATCGTATTCAGGTTTGCCCGCCATAAAGGTAAAGCAGGTATTGCCGAGGTCGTGAAATACCGCGCCGCCGCCGCTGCTGCGTCGCGCCAGGCGGACGTTATCCTCTTCCATACGCCGGGTATTACACTCTTTCCAGGGATTCTGCGCACGGCCAATCACCACCGTATCGGCGTTGCGCCATAAAAATAACACCCGTTGAGTGGCTGGCATCTGACGGAAGATGCACTCTTCTACCGCGAGATTGAACCAGGGATCGTGAGAGTCAGAGATAAGCAGGCGTAACGTCGTCATGGCAAAGTTCCTTTTCCGAATCGTAAGCCTACTTTATCACTATTCTTTCTTATCGCCCTCGTCCTCTTCGGGCACCGATTTACTGGCGGTCAGGAGGAAAGGCGATTGCTGCCAGCGGGTGCGTTTACCCTGCAGCAGCGTGCGTGCCAGCACCACACCGATGGCCAACGAGAGCAGCAGCATCAGGCGCAAAATATTGGTGGTGTTGTCCACCTGTTTTGCTTCGGTGGGCAGGGTGTGGGTGTCGAGCGTCAGGCGCAAATACCCGAGCGGACCATTTTTCCCCTGCACGGGTTCGACGATCTGCTGATTGAAATAGCCGCCGGCTTTTTTGCCGTCCAGCGCCAGCCTGTCACGGACGTCAACGTGCTCACCGGCACGGGCGATCAAGTCGCCCTGTTCGTCATAGACACCGGCATCAAGAATGCGGCTGTTTTCGGTTAACTGGCGTAATATCTGACCTATGCGCTTCTCGTCCGGCGTTTCGGTGCGCATCGCCGGGGCGATGTTGAGCGTGACCTGACGCGCCAGAGTTCGCGCCAGTTCCTCAAACTGCGGGTTACGTTGCCGCTGGTGATTCTGGCTGAACCACGATGCTCCTTGCATCAGCGCGACCAAGAGTGCGAGACATATCAGGACAATCACGGCACGATGAAGTCGGAATTTCAGTTTTGCGCGAGCCATATTCCACCTGCTGAAAATTTACGGCTTAATGTTGCCAGAAGTGATGGTTACAAGGTAGCCTCATGCGTTATTTTCCCTCTGGAACCTTCCGGCGCGAACGAATTCACAGGAGCTTCAATGCCGAACATTACCTGGTGCGACCTGCCTACGGATGTCTCTTTATGGCCAGGATTGCCGCTCTCTTTAAGTGGTGATGAGGTGATGCCTCTGGATTACCACGCTGGCCGTAGCGGCTGGCTGCTGTACGGACGCGGCCTGGACAAACAACGCCTGACCCAATATCAAACCAAACTGGGTGCAGCGATGGTCATCGTGGCGGCCTGGTGCGTAGAGGATTATCAGGTCATCCGCCTGGCAGGTTCCCTGACGCAGCGCGCGACCCGCCTGGCGCATGATGCCGGCCTGGACGTGGCGCCTCTCGGCAAAATTCCACACCTGAAAACGCCGGGTCTGCTGGTGATGGACATGGATTCCACCGCCATCCAGATCGAGTGCATCGACGAGATCGCCAGGCTTGCCGGCAGCGGCGAGCTGGTGGCCGATGTGACCGAACGCGCGATGCGCGGCGAGTTGGATTTCACTGCCAGTCTGAGACAGCGTGTGGCAACCCTGAAAGGGGCGGACGCGAACATTCTGCGCCAGGTGCGTGATGAGCTGCCGTTAATGCCGGGGCTGACGCAGCTGGTGCTGAAGTTAGAAACGCTGGGCTGGAAAGTGGCTATCGCCTCGGGCGGGTTCACCTTCTTCGCCGACTACCTTCGCGACACGTTGCGCCTGACCACCGTGGTGGCGAATGAGCTGGAAATCATGGACGGCAAGCTGACCGGCCAGGTGATCGGCGATATCGTGGATGCCCAGTACAAAGCCAATACCCTGACCCGTCTGGCGGAAAAATATGAAATTCCTGTCGTCCAGACCGTTGCCATCGGTGATGGCGCGAACGACCTGCCGATGATCAAAGCGGCAGGCCTTGGCATTGCCTACCATGCCAAGCCTAAAGTGAATGAAAAGACGGAAGTCACCATCCGTCATGCTGACCTGATGGGGGTGTTCTGCATTCTCTCCGGCAGCGTGAATCAGAAATAACGAGGTAAACCGTGGCGAAAGCTCCAAAACGCGCATTTGTCTGTAATGAATGTGGTGCGGATTATCCGCGCTGGCAGGGGCAATGTAGCGCCTGTCATGCCTGGAACACCATCACCGAAGTGCGTGGTGTGGCGGCTTCGCCGAGCGTGGCCCGCAATGAACGCCTGAGCGGTTATGCCGGCAACGCCGGTGTCGCGAAAGTGCAAAAGCTCTCGGATATTAGCCTCGAAGAGCTGCCGCGTTTCTCGACCGGCTTCAAAGAGTTTGACCGTGTGCTCGGCGGGGGAGTGGTGCCGGGCAGTGCGATCCTGATCGGCGGTAACCCGGGAGCGGGTAAATCAACACTGCTGTTGCAAACGCTGTGCAAGCTCGCCGAACAGATGAAAACCCTGTACGTCACCGGTGAAGAGTCCCTGCAGCAGGTGGCGATGCGTGCGCACCGTCTTGGCCTGCCAACCGGCAACCTCAACATGCTTTCGGAAACCAGCATCGAGCAAATCTGCATGATTGCCGAAGAAGAGCAGCCGAAGCTGATGGTTATCGACTCCATTCAGGTGATGCACATGGCGGATATCCAGTCTTCACCGGGGAGCGTGGCGCAGGTGCGTGAAACCGCTGCCTATCTCACGCGCTTTGCCAAAACGCGCGGTGTGGCGATTGTGATGGTCGGCCACGTCACGAAAGATGGCTCGCTGGCGGGGCCGAAAGTGCTGGAGCACTGTATCGACTGCTCCGTTATGCTCGACGGCGATGCCGATTCCCGTTTCCGCACGTTGCGCAGCCACAAAAACCGTTTTGGTGCGGTGAACGAGTTGGGTGTGTTTGCCATGACCGAGCAGGGGCTGCGTGAAGTCAGCAACCCGTCTGCCATCTTCCTCAGTCGGGGCGATGAAGTGACCTCCGGTAGCTCGGTGATGGTGCTCTGGGAAGGGACCCGTCCGCTGCTCGTGGAAATTCAGGCGCTGGTGGATCACTCAATGATGGGTAACCCACGGCGTGTGGCCGTTGGCCTGGAACAAAACCGCCTGGCGATCCTGTTGGCCGTACTGCACCGCCACGGCGGTCTGCAGATGGCGGATCAGGACGTGTTCGTCAACGTGGTCGGCGGGGTCAAAGTCACTGAGACCAGTGCGGATCTGGCGCTGCTGCTGGCAATGGTCTCCAGCCTGCGTGACAGACCGTTGCCGCAGGACCTGGTGGTGTTTGGTGAAGTGGGTCTGGCCGGGGAGATACGTCCGGTGCCAAGCGGCCAGGAGCGCATCTCCGAGGCGGCGAAGCACGGCTTTCGCCGCGCCATTGTGCCCGCCGCCAACGTGCCGAAAAAAATCCCGGAAGGGATGCAGGTCTTTGGCGTGAAGAAACTCGCAGATGCGTTAAATGTCTTTGACGACTTATAATTACGTATTCGATTTTGCAGGAGGCACCGTAATTTATGTCATCATTTGACTACATCAAGACCGCAATCCGCCAGAAAGGCTGCACGCTGCAGCAGGTGGCGGATGCCAGCGGCATGACCAAAGGCTACCTGAGCCAACTGCTGAACGCCAAAATCAAAAGCCCCAGCGCACAAAAGCTGGAAGCGTTGCACCGCTTTCTGGGGCTTGAATTCCCGCGTATGCAAAAGAACGTCGGCGTGGTATTTGGCAAGTTTTACCCGCTGCATACCGGGCACATCTATCTGATCCAGCGTGCCTGTAGCCAGGTGGACGAGCTGCATATCATCATGGGTTACGATGAAACCCGCGACCGTCAGCTGTTCGAGGACAGCGCCATGTCGCAGCAGCCAACCGTGCCGGACCGCCTGCGCTGGCTGCTGCAGACCTTTAAGTACCAGAAAAACATTCGTATTCATGCTTTTAATGAAGAGGGCATGGAGCCGTATCCGCACGGCTGGGATGTGTGGAGCAATGGCGTCAAAGCGTTCATGGACGAAAAGGGGATCACCCCGAACTGGATCTACACCTCTGAAGAGTCCGATGCGCCGCAGTTCCGCGAGCATCTGGGCATTGAAACCGTGCTGATCGATCCAAAGCGTACCTTTATGAACATCAGCGGGGCGCTGATCCGCGAAAACCCGTTCCGCTACTGGGATTACATCCCAACCGAGGTAAAACCGTTCTTTGTGCGCACCGTTGCGATTCTGGGCGGCGAGTCGAGCGGGAAATCGACGCTGGTCAACAAGCTGGCCAACATCTTTAACACCACCAGTGCGTGGGAGTACGGGCGTGATTACGTCTTCTCTCATCTGGGCGGTGACGAGATGGCGTTGCAGTACTCCGACTACGATAAAATCGCGCTGGGTCATGCGCAGTACATTGATTTCGCGGTGAAATACGCCAATAAAGTGGCCTTCATTGATACCGATTTCGTCACCACCCAGGCGTTTTGCAAAAAATACGAGGGACGCGAGCATCCGTTTGTGCAGGCGCTGATAGACGAATACCGCTTTGACCTGGTGATTTTGCTCGAAAACAACACCCCGTGGGTTGCCGACGGGATCCGCAGCCTCGGCAGTTCCGTCGACAGAAAAGAGTTCCAGAGCATGCTCATCGACATGCTGCACGAAAATAACGTGGAGTTTGTGCATGTGGAGGAGTCAGATTACGACAGCCGTTTCCTGCGCTGCGTAGAGCTGGTGAAAGAGATGATGGGGGAGCAGGGGTAATTCCCTCATCCTAACCCTCTCCTGAGGGAGAGGGCCGGTGTGAGGGGGAACACCCCCCTCAATACTCAACCACCACTTTGCCACGCATATGCCCGTCCAGCACTTTACGGTGCGCTTCGGTGATGCTTTCGACGCTCAGCCCGTGCAGCGTTTCGCTCAGTGAGCTTTCCACCACGCCGTTATCCACCAGCTTCGCAACCTCGTTTAAGATCTCGCCCTGACGCGCCATGTCGGCGGTCTGGTACATGCTGCGGGTGTACATAAACTCCCAGTGCAGCGCGGCGGATTTGGATTTCAGCTTATCCTGGTTCAACGGATGTGCGTTCTCAACGATGGAGCAGATATGCCCCTGCGGTGCGATCAGTTCACTGACGGCATCCCAGTGGCCGTCGGTATCATTGAGAATGAAAATGTAATCCACAAACGTCAGGCCCTGTTTAGCCAGTTCACCTTTCAGGTCACGGTAATTCACCACGTGATCGGCACCGCGATCGCGACACCACTGAGCAGAATCTTCCCGCGAGGCGGTCGCGACGATCTTCACGTTGCTGCGATGTTTCGCAAACGGGATCGCCAGCGATCCTACGCCCCCCGCGCCGCCAATAATGAGCAGCGTTTTGTCCGGGCCAGCATCCTGGATATTCAGCCGTTCAAACAATCCTTCCCAGGCGGTGAGGGCGGTTAACGGCAAGGCGGCTGCGGCAGCCCAGCCGAGGCTTACCGGCTTATGCCCGACAATGCGCGCATCGATCAGCTGATGGGTGGTATTGCTGCCCGGGCGGGTAATATCGCCCGCGTACCACACTTCATCCCCCGGTTTAAAACCGCTAACGCCTGCACCCACGGCTTTCACAATGCCGCTGGCGTCCCAGCCGAGAACGCGTGGTTCTGTCAGGCCGCTTCTGACGATGCCCGCGTGAACTTTGGTATCGACCGGGTTGATGGAAACGGCTTTTACCTCAACCAGCAGATCGTGCTCGCCGGGTTGCGGCATCGGTTGGGTAATTTCAATGAAATCAGCAGGACTGTCTGGATTAACGGCAATGGCTTTAACTGACATGGTGAGCTCCTTTAGGGAAAGCGTGTTTTGAGACTAGTCTATTAAGTGCTCAGCCGCGTGATAAGATGGACAATTGAGAACGAAGTGTTCGTACAGGATGAACAATCATGTTTAAACAGCTTCAGGATATGGCGCTGTTTGCGCTGGTGGCAGAGTTGGGCAGCTTTACCGCGGCGGCGCAGAAAGCTGAGCTGCCGAAATCCAGCGTCAGCCAGCGAATCAGTCAGCTTGAGCAGCAGGTGGGGATCCGCTTGCTCAACCGTACTACGCGCAGGCTGAACCTGACGTTCGCCGGCGAGCACTATCTGGTTCACTGCCGCGAGATGCTGGCGGCAAGTGAACGGGCGGAGTACGCCATTCAGCGGCTGCGTGAAAACCCCAGCGGTCGGCTGCGCATCACCTGCCCGGCCGGGATCGGCGCGACGCTGCTGGCGCACTTGAATGCGGAGTTCCAGCTCCGCTATCCGGACGTTTCGCTTGACGTGTCCATTTCTGACGACGTGCTCGACCTGGTCGAGTCAGGTTTTGACGTGGCGCTGCGTACTGGTAAGCCGCAGGACTCCTCCCTGATTGGCCGTATGATCGGTCATTGCCCGCGTTATATGCTGGCCTCACCGACTTACCTGGCGCGCCGGGAGCCGCTGACGCATCCCCGGCAGCTGGTGGAACACCGCTGTATTACCCACAAGGCGTGGTCTGAGTGGCTGCTGCAAAGCGAAAGTGAGGATTACCGTTATCTGCCGGATAACGCCCATCTGACGGATAATCTGGTGTATGCGCGCGAATGTGCCATCGCCGGCGCCGGGATCACGCTGCTTCCCGCTTTTTTGCTTGAGGATAAGGTTGAAAAGGGCGCGCTGGTGAAGGTGCTGCCGGAGTGGAACGTCGAGGGGAACGATCTGTGGCTGGCTTACCCGAGCCGCAAGCTGAACTCGCCGGCGCTGATGCGTTATATCGACTTTGCGATGCAGTGTGATGAGGTGAAGCGGTTTTACGTGGGTGGGTGAACGGTGCGTCACTCACAGGGTGTAGGAACAAACAAAAAAAACGGCAACTGACGTTGCCGTTTTACATTTATTTCGCGATACGTTTGTACTTAATACGTTTCGGCTCCAGCGCATCCGCGCCCAGCGTACGTTTCTTGTACTCTTCGTATTCGGTGAAGTTACCTTCGAAGAACTCCACTTTCCCTTCGTCCTGGTAGTCCAGGATGTGGGTTGCGATACGATCAAGGAACCAACGGTCGTGCGAGATAACCATTGCACAGCCCGGGAACTCCAGCAGGGCGTTTTCCAGTGCGCGCAGGGTTTCAATGTCCAGGTCGTTGGTCGGTTCATCGAGCAGCAGCACGTTACCGCCAACCTGCAGCAGTTTGGCCAGGTGCAGACGACCACGTTCACCACCGGAGAGCTCGCCCACGCGTTTACCCTGGTCGGTGCCTTTGAAGTTAAAGCGGCCAACGTAAGCGCGGCTTGGCATTTCGGTGTTACCGATACGCATGATATCCAGGCCACCGGAGACTTCTTCCCACACGGTTTTGCTGTTATCCATGGCGTCACGGAACTGGTCAACGGAAGCCAGTTTCACGGTTTCACCCAGAGTGATTGAACCACTGTCTGGCTGTTCCTGACCGGACATCATGCGGAACAGGGTGGATTTACCCGCGCCGTTCGGACCGATGATCCCCACGATGGCACCTTTCGGTACGGAGAAGGTCAGGTCGTCAATCAGCAGGCGATCGCCATAAGACTTACGCAGATTGGTGACTTCAACCACTTTATCCCCCAGACGTGCGCCAGGCGGAATAAACAGTTCGTTGGTCTCATTACGTTTCTGGTATTCGGTGTTGTTCAGCTCTTCAAAGCGTGCCAGACGGGCTTTGCCCTTAGACTGACGGCCTTTAGCGCCCTGACGAACCCACTCCAGCTCTTTCTCGATAGACTTACGACGCGCGGCTTCCTGAGAGGCTTCCTGCGCCAGACGCTGGTCTTTTTGCTCCAGCCAGGAGGAGTAGTTGCCTTCCCATGGAATGCCTTCACCACGGTCAAGCTCCAGGATCCAGCCTGCAACGTTGTCGAGGAAGTAACGGTCGTGGGTGATCGCCACAACGGTACCTTCGAAGTCGTGCAGGAAACGCTCCAGCCATGCCACGGATTCCGCATCCAGGTGGTTGGTCGGTTCGTCGAGCAGCAGCATGTCTGGCTTTTCCAGCAGCAGACGGCACAGCGCCACGCGGCGGCGTTCACCCCCGGAGAGGTTCGCGATTTTCGCATCCCAGTCTGGCAGACGCAGGGCGTCAGCGGCGCGCTCGAGTTGCACGTTCAGGTTGTGGCCGTCATGCGCCTGGATAATCTCTTCAAACTTGCCTTGCTGAGCGGCCAGTTTATCGAAGTCCGCATCCGGTTCAGCGTATTTGGCATACACTTCATCCAGACCTTTCAGTGCGTTAACGACGTCAGAAACCGCCTCTTCAACGGATTCTCGAACGGTGTGTTCCGGGTTGAGCTGAGGCTCCTGCGGCAGGTAGCCAATTTTGATGCCAGGCTGCGGACGGGCTTCACCTTCGATGTCTGTATCGATGCCGGCCATGATGCGCAGCAGGGTGGACTTACCGGCACCGTTGAGACCCAGAACACCGATTTTTGCGCCCGGGAAGAAGCTCAGCGAGATATTTTTAAGAATATGACGTTTCGGCGGGACAACTTTGCCGACACGATGCATGGTATAAACGAATTGAGCCACGTTGGACTTCGCCTCTTTTATCGTGATGAGAAAGAATATCAGCCTCGAAGTGTAGCCTTTTTCCCGTCCTAATCCCAGCCAGGAACGTCGGGAGTGTTAAAACGCGCAAGAAAGGTAAAAAAGTGTCCGCGACGTGGCGCGTTGCAGGATGCCTGGTTAGCATAAGTTAATTAGACTTTGACGTGGCAAGACGCTGCAATTGACGAAAAAACAATGAGGAAGAGCTTGTGGGAAAAGCCAAACAGGTGGTCTGGCGTCTGCTGGCTGCCAGCGTATGCGTGATGGCGGCAAGCCAGGCGGTGCATGCCGATTCACTGGATGAACAACGTAATCGCTACGCCCAGATTAAACAGGCGTGGGACAATAAGCAGATGGATACCGTGCAGGCGCTGATGCCGACCTTAAAAGCGTATCCTCTCTATCCGTATCTGGAGTATCGGCAGATCACTGACGATCTCATGAATCAACCCACGGTCACCGTGAATAACTTTATTCAGGCGAACCCGACGCTGCCGCCCGCGCGGACGCTGCAGTCTCGTTTTGTGAACGAGCTGGCACGTCGTGAAGACTGGCGTGGGCTGCTGGCGTTTAGCCCGGAAAAACCGAATACCACCGAAGCCCAGTGTAACTATTACTATGCGAAGTGGGTTACCGGACAGCAGGAAGAGGCCTGGGCGGGCGCGAAGGATCTGTGGTTGACCGGAAAAAGCCAGCCAAATGCCTGTGATTCCCTCTTTGGCGCATGGCGTGCGTCAGGTAAGCAGGATCCGCTGGCGTACCTTGAACGTATTCGCCTGGCGATGAAAGCCGGAAACACGCGGCTGGTTACCACGCTTGCGGGGCAAATGCCGTCTGATTATCAGACGATCTCAACCGCCGTCATCGCCCTGGCGAACGATCCGAACAGCGTACTGACCTTTGCCCGCAGCACCGGCGCGACCGATTTTACCCGCCAGATGGCCGCGGTGGCTTTTGCCAGCGTGGCGCGTGACGACGTGGAAAATGCGCGGCTGATGATCCCGCAGCTGGTGCAGGCGCAGCAGCTCAATGAAGATCAAACTCAGGAGCTGCGCGACATTGTGGCGTGGCGACTGATGAGCACCGATGTAACCGACGAGCAGGCGCGCTGGCGAGACGATGCGATTATGCGTTCGAACTCCACGTCGCTGGTGGAGCGCCGCGTGCGTATGGCGCTGGGGACGGGCGATCGCCGGGGGCTGAATACCTGGCTTGCGCGTCTGCCAATGGATGCCAAAGAGAAAGACGAATGGCGTTACTGGCAGGCGGATCTGCTGATGGAGCGCGGGCGTGACGATGAAGCCAAAGAGATCCTCCATGCGCTGATGCAGCAGCGTGGGTTCTATCCGATGGCGGCCGCGCAGCGACTGGGTGAGGAGTACACGTTCCGCATTGATAAAGCCCCTGCTAACGCCAACCCGGCGTTGACTCAGGGGCCAGAAATGGCGCGCGTTCGCGAGCTGATGTACTGGAACATGGACAATACCGCCCGTAGCGAATGGGCGAATCTGGTGACCAGCCGTACGACCGATGAGAAGGCACAGCTTGCCCGCTATGCCTTTGATAACCACTGGTGGGATCTGAGCGTGCAGGCAACGATCGCCGGCAAGCTGTGGGATCATCTCGAAGAGCGTTTCCCGCTGGCCTATAAAGATCTGTTTGAGCGCTACACCAGCGGTAAAGACATTCCGCAAAGCTACGCCATGGCCATTGCCCGTCAGGAGAGTGCGTGGAACCCGAAAGTCCGTTCCCCGGTCGGGGCCAGCGGCCTGATGCAGGTGATGCCGGGAACCGCGACGCATACGGTGAAGATGTTTAACATCCCGGGATACAGCAGCCCGTCACAGCTGCTGGATCCGGAGACCAACATCAACATCGGTACCAGCTACCTGCAGTATGTTTATCAGCAGTTCGGCAATAACCGCATCTTCTCCTCAGCGGCGTATAACGCAGGTCCGGGCCGCGTGCGCACCTGGCTTGGCAACAGCGCCGGGCGCATTGACGCCGTCGCGTTTGTGGAAAGTATTCCGTTCTCGGAAACCCGCGGCTATGTGAAGAACGTATTGGCTTATGACGCCTACTATCGCTATTTCATGGGACAAAAAGATACCCTGATGAGCGATGCTGAGTGGCAGAGACGTTACTGATGGGGCGGGTTGTGTTATGCTGTACTCGTTAATGAGTACAACAGGCGGCATAACATGACCCAGCATTCCCCGTATTCCTCGGCAATGGCCGAACAACGTCATCAGGAGTGGCTTCGTTTTGTGGAGTTGCTCCGCCAGTCTTACGACCAGGATCTGCATTTGCCTTTATTGCAGCTGATGCTGACGCCGGATGAGCGTGAAGCCCTGGGCACACGCGTGCGGATCATCGAAGAGCTGTTGCGCGGTGAGATGAGCCAGCGTGAGCTCAAAAATGAACTGGGCGCGGGTATCGCGACGATCACCCGCGGATCGAACAGCCTGAAATCCGCGCCGGTGGAGCTGCGTCAGTGGCTGGAGTCTGTGCTGCTGGGCGCTCAGCGATAAATCGCGTTATGGAACGGGCTCAGGGCCAGAATCACCGCCTGGTGGTAAACGCCTGAACGCGTTAGTGCGCCAGCGGTAAAGACGCCAATCGCGCCTTCTTTGCGGCCAATTTCATCGATGCCGGTGTACTGAGACATCACCGGCCCGAGCGCTTCACCCGCGGACACTTTTTCCAGAATGATTTTTGGCAGCGGCAGAGTTGCTGAACGCGCTTCTCCACGCTGTTCACGGTTCTCGATGACCACCCAGCTGAACGTCGCGCCTTCGTCGATACCCGCTTCAATTGCCACCCAGAAGTCAGCATCCGGTGCGGCAGCCCTGGCGTTTGCCACGCGATTTCGTGCGCCAGCGCGCGTTTCCTCGCTGCCAAACGGCTGTTCAGGCACGCCGCTCTCGACGCCGATGGCATCAATATGGCAGGATCCTTCGCCGAAAATCTCTTCGAATGCCCTTAGAATTGCCTGAATTTTGGCAGGATTGGTGGTAGCAGAGACAACATGGTGCATAATTAAGCTCGATTCAAAAAAAACTCATCGCAGTATAACGGAAAAAAAGCATGTTACAGGTATACCTTGTTCGCCACGGTGAGACGCAGTGGAACGCCGAGCGACGTATTCAAGGCCAGTCAGACAGTCCTCTTACTGAAAAGGGTGTGCAGCAGGCGTGGCAGGTGGCAGAACGCGCCAGAACGCTGGGCATTACGCATGTTATCACCAGCGACTTAGGTCGCACACAGCAGACGGCGCGCATCATTGCCGATGCCTGTGGTTGTGATGTCATGATCGAGCCGCGTCTGCGCGAGCTGGATATGGGCGTGCTGGAAAAACGGCATATCGATACGCTGACGGAAACGGAAGAGGGCTGGCGTCGCACGCTGGTCAACGGCACCGAAGATGGCCGTATTCCGGAAGGCGAATCCATGCAGGAGCTGAGCGTGCGCATGCATGCCGCGCTGGCGGAATGCCTGAAGCTTCCGGCCGGGAGCCGTCCGCTGCTGGTGAGTCACGGTATTGCGCTGGGTTGCCTGGTGAGCACGATTCTGGGGTTACCTGCGTATGCAGAGCGCCGTTTGCGTCTGCGCAACTGCTCTATTTCCCGTATCGACTATCAGGAAAGCGCGTGGCTGGCGTCAGGTTGGGTCGTAGAGATGGCAGGGGACATTTCGCATCTTGATGCCCCTGCACTTGACGAACTTCAGCGTTAACGACGTATCGGAATTAAGAATTCCATACGCAGATTGATTGGGCCTTCTTCCGGTTTAGCATCGCTTGCCGGATAGTAGCGCTCAATATCCTGACCTTTACGGCGATTCAGGTTCAGCATTGGCATGCAGGTTCCGTAAACGGTCAGGATAAATTCCTGTACACCCGTTCCCAGCCCTTCATAAGCGAACATCACGTATTCGCCGCCTTCCAGCACCACGAGCTTTGAACCCTGAATATAGCCATTCGCCAGCTCTGGCGTTAACGCGGTGGTGTAGAACACCTCCTGCTCGTCGTCTTTTTCCTGGCTTGGGTGCGTTTCGTTGAGACCATACAGGATGGGCGGGATCGCCGGTGCATGGCTCAGGAAGTCGCGCCAGAACTGAACGCGCATCTGATGACGGAATTCTGAAATCTGCTCCAGCGAACAGGAGTAGCTTTGCGTCGTACCAATCAGGTGCGTTTCTGGCAGGGTGATAAATTCATATTTCGGCATTGCAAACTCGCCCAGACGCAGCGGCGGACGCATGCCAAACGAGCTCCAGTCAGGCGAGCGGCGATAGAGCGCTGGCGTTAACGAGAACTGTTTTTTAAAGGCGCGGGTAAAGGTTTGCTGCGAGTCGAAACGATATTGCAGTGCAATATCCAGAATCGGCCGCGCGGTCAGGCGTAATGCCACCGCTGATTTTGACAGACGACGTGCGCGGATATAGGCCCCGATAGCATGACCGGTGACATCCTTGAACATCCTTTGCAGATGCCACTTGGAATAGCCTGCTTTAGCCGCCACATTATCCAGTGACAAAGGCTGGTCGAGATGACCTTCCAGCCAGGTGAGCAGGTCGCGAATAATTCCAGCCTGATCCATATACTATCCTCATCCTTAAAACAGCAGGTGCCTGATAACAGGTTAGCGGATAATAGCATTTTTTGATGTTTTAGCATTCAGTGTTTTTTTTGCGCATTAATGCCTTTTGTTCCTCGTTTTGGGTGAATATATTCTAATCCTGTGATCTTGCTACATTTTTGTCTACAGTGTTGAATAATCGCTCAGCGTAATTCTTAAAAATGGTAACAATATGAAATACAAGACTTTGATCTTCACTGCCCTGATGTTGACGGTGGGGCACGCCGCGCAGGCGGAACAGATTGGTTCTGTCGATACCGTTTTCAAAGTGTTCGGCCCGGACCACAAGATTGTGGTGGAGGCGTTTGACGATCCGGACGTGAAAAACGTCACCTGCTACGTTAGTCGGGCGAAAACCGGGGGCATTAAAGGCGGGCTTGGGCTGGCTGAAGATACCTCCGATGCGGCAATCTCCTGCCAGCAGGTCGGTCCTGTGGAGCTGAGTGACAAAATCAAAAACGGCAAAGCGCAGGGCGACGTGGTTTTCCAGAAACGGACCTCGCTGGTGTTTAAAAAGCTGCAGGTGGTGCGTTTTTATGACGCCAAACGCAACACGCTCGCCTATCTGGCCTATTCCGACAAAGTGGTTGAAGGCTCACCGAAAAACGCCATCAGCGCCGTGCCGATCATGCCATGGCACTAATTCAGGGATGAATCATGCAGCAACCTCTGGTCTGGCTGGTTGAGGACGAAATCAGTATCGCCGACACGCTACTCTACATGCTTCAGCAGGAGGGGTTTGCGGTGAAGGCTTTCGGGCGTGGGTTACCGGTACTGGAAGAGGCGCGGCGGCAGGTCCCCGCGCTGGCGATTCTGGATGTCGGGTTGCCTGACATCAGCGGCTTTGAACTCTGCCGTCAGCTTCTGGCGCAGCATCCGTCACTGCCGATCCTGTTCCTGACGGCGCGAAGTGACGAGGTGGATAAGCTGCTCGGGCTGGAGATGGGCGCGGATGATTATGTCGCCAAACCCTTCTCCCCGCGTGAAGTCTGTGCCCGGGTGAGGACTATTCTACGGCGGTTACAAAAATCCACCGCCCCTGCCGAGATCGTTCGTATCGGGCAGTTTGAGCTGAACGAACCCGCCGCCAGAATCAGCTGGTATGGGGAGCCTTTACCGCTCACGCGCTACGAGTTCCTGCTGCTCAAAACATTGTTGCAGGCACCGGGCCGGGTCTTTTCTCGCCAGCAGCTTATGGACAAAGTGTGGGGCGAAGACGGCGATAGCTTCGATCGTACCGTGGATACGCATATCAAAACCTTGCGCGCCAAGCTGCGCGCGGTCAATGACGGGCTTTCGCCCATCAGTACCCATCGCGGGATGGGTTACAGTCTGGGGCTTTATTAATGCGTATTGGCATGCGTCTGCTGCTGGGCTATTTCCTGATTGTCGCTATCGCCGCGTGGTTTGTGCTGTCTATCTTCGTGCAGGAGGTCAAGCCCGGCGTGCGCAGAGCCACCGAAGGCACGCTGATTGACACTGCGACCCTGCTGGCGGAAGTGGGGCGAGACGACCTGCTCGCAGGCAATCCGCAGCAGGGCAAGCTGGCTCAGGCCTTTTCACGGCTCCATCAGCGGCCGTTTCGCGCCAACATTGGCGGCATTCATAAAGTCCGCAACGAGTACCACGTCTACATGACCGATGCCACGGGCAAGGTGGTGTTTGATTCGGCGGGCCTGGCGGTAGGAAAAGACTACTCCCGCTGGAATGACGTTTGGCTGACGCTTCGCGGGGAATATGGCGCGCGCAGCACCCAGAGCAACCCTGACGATCCGGAAAGTACGGTGATGTATGTTGCCGCACCGGTAATGGACAGGGGCAACATTATCGGCGTGCTGTCGGTCGGAAAACCTAACAGCGCCATGGCGCCGGTTATTCACCGTAGCGAGCGGCGGATCCTGTGGGCGGGTGGGGCGCTGCTCGGCATTGCCCTGCTGATTGGTCTGCTGGTGGCGGGATGGATCAATCGTTCCATTGGCAGATTGTCGCGCTACGCCGATGCGGTGACCACGGACACGCCTCTCCCGCTGCCTAACCCCGGCAGCAGTGAGCTACGAAAGCTGGCGCAGGCGCTGGAAAATATGCGCATTCGCCTCGAGGGTAAGAATTACATCGAGCGTTATGTGCATGCGCTTACTCACGAACTCAAAAGCCCGCTGGCGGCAATCCGCGGCGCGGCAGAGATCCTTAATGAGCAGCCGCCGCCGGCGGTGGCCGCGCGGTTTATCGATAATATTCTGGTGCAAAACGCGCGTATGCAGTCGCTGGTGGAAAAACTGCTCTCTCAGGCGCGTCTTGAAAACCGGGTAGAGATAGAGCCGGTGAGCGTGAGTATCAGCACGCTGTTTTCACGGCTTGCGGATTCACGCTCCGCCGTTATCACGGCGAAAAATATCATCCTGACCTGCCAGCCCACTTCGCTGCAGGTGCAGGGCGACCCCGAGCTGCTTGAACAGGCGCTGGGCAATTTGCTGGATAATGCCATCGATTTTACCCCGCAGGGCGGGACGCTTCAGCTGGCTGCCGAGGAGACGCCAACCGAGATCCGGCTTACCGTAAGCGACAGCGGAAGCGGGATACCGGACTATGCCATGGCGCGTATTTTTGAACGTTTTTACTCGCTCCCCCGCGAGAACGGGTTGAAAAGTAGCGGGCTGGGTCTGGCATTCGTGCAGGAGGTGGCGCGTCTGCATCAGGGGGACATTGCTCTGCATAACCAGCCAGAAGGCGGCGTGAAAGCCACGCTGACACTTCACCGTCACTTCACATAACTTCAAACTGGCCCCACATAGCCCCGGTACGCTCTCCTCATCACAAAGGAGACGTAATGATGAAATCCCCCCTGTTCTGGAAAGTAAGCACCCTGCTGGGGTGCATTCTGCTGTTGTTAGTCCCGCTCTTTATGGTCAGTAACCTGATTTCGGAGCGTGAGAGCTACCGTAACGATGTTGAACACTCGCTTCGCCAAAGCACCAGCGGGCCGCAAAAGCTGGTAGGACCGCTGATTGCCATTCCTGTCACCGAGGTTTTTTACAAACTAGAAGATGAAAAAAAGGTCGAATACAAAAAAAGCTACCTGCACTTTATCCTGCCGGAATCTCTGCTCGTTGAGGGAAATCAGCGCGTGGAGTCCAGAAGCATCGGTATTTATGACGGGCAAATCTGGAACACCGATCTCAAAATAAAAGCGCAGTTTTCGACGGAGAAAATGGCGCAGCTGAAGGGCGAAACCATGACGCTGGGGCAGCCATTCCTGGTGATTGGCGTGGGTGATGCCCGGGGCATTGGTACGGTGAAGGTCGCAAAAATCAACGGTGAGACGCTCAGCGTAGAGCCGGGAACCGGCGTGTATGGCACACTTGCCGGTATTCATATTCCGCTGAGTGATAAAGCCCTTGAGCCGAAAACGCTCGCCCTTGATATGTCGTTTAACCTGGCGGGGACGGGCAGTTTTGCGGTGGTGCCTGTCGGGCGTAACAGCGAAATGACGCTGAGCAGTAACTGGCCGCACCCGGGATTTATGGGATACTACTTGCCTGTTAAGCATCAGATTAGCGAGTCTGGTTTCCAGGCAAACTGGCAGAGCAGCTGGTTTGCTAACAACATGCAAAGCTGGTTCGCCGAGGGCGAGTCACCGGAGTGGAGTTCAATCCCAGCCTTTAGCGTGACGGTTGCCACGCCAGCGGATCAGTACCAGCTGACAGACCGCGCGATCAAGTACGCTATTTTACTGATTGCACTGACGTTTATGGCCTTCTTCGTGTTCGAAACCCTCACCGGATTGCGTCTGCACCCAATGCAGTATCTGCTGGTAGGGTTGTCGCTGGTCCTGTTCTATCTCGTCTTACTTGCCCTGTCTGAGCATGTCGGGTTTACGCCGGCCTGGATTATTGCAAGCCTTGTCGGCGCGATGATGAATGGTGTGTACCTGCAGGCGGTACTGAAAAGCTGGAGGCGAAGCGGGGTGTTTATTCTGGCGCTGCTGGGGCTGGATGTCGTGATGTGGTTCCTGCTGCGTTCTGAGGACAGCGCGTTGCTGCTGGGCGCTGCCGTACTGGCGATGGCACTGTTTGCGGTCATGTACCTGACGCGTCACCTTGACTGGTATTCGCTCTCTCAGCCGAAGCGTCCCGTCCCCCCCGTTGAACCTGATGCGGATACGATGCGAGTCTGGAAATAAAAAACGGCGCGAAAGCGCCGTTTTTTTACTTCAGTTGCCGGATTACTCCTGCAGGTCGCCGCAGAAACGATAACCTTCACCGTGAATAGTGGCGATAATTTCCGGCGTATCAGGCGTAGATTCGAAATGTTTACGGATACGACGGATGGTCACGTCTACGGTACGGTCGTGCGGCTTCAGCTCACGGCCGGTCATTTTCTTCAGCAGTTCTGCACGGGACTGAATTTTGCCCGGATTTTCACAGAAGTGCAGCATCGCGCGGAATTCACTGCGCGGCAGTTTATACTGCTCACCGTTCGGGCTAATCAGTGAACGGCTATTGATATCAAGTTCCCAGCCGTTGAACTTGTAGCTGTCTACGCTACGACGCTCTTCGCTGACCGTGCCCAGGTTCATGGTGCGGGACAGCAGGTTGCGTGCACGAATGGTTAACTCGCGTGGATTAAACGGTTTAGTGATGTAGTCATCCGCACCGATTTCCAGGCCAAGGATTTTATCAACTTCGTTATCACGGCCTGTCAGGAACATTAACGCGACGTTCGCCTGTTCACGCAGTTCGCGCGCCAGAAGAAGGCCGTTTTTGCCCGGCAGGTTGATATCCATGATCACCAGGTTGATATCATTTTCAGAAAGGATCTGATGCATCTCTGCGCCATCGGTCGCTTCAAAGACATCGTAGCCTTCTGCTTCGAAAATGCTCTTTAACGTGTTGCGTGTTACCAACTCGTCTTCAACGATAAGAATGTGCGGGGTCTGCATGTTTGCTACCTAAATTGCCAACTAAATCGAAACAGGAAGTACAAAAGTCCCTGACCTGCCTGATGCATGTCGCAAATTAACATGACCGGCCTAACGTGACTAAAGTACGTAATTGCGTTCTTGATGCACTTTCCATCAACGTCAACAACATCATTAGCTTGGTCGTGGGTACTTTCCCTTTGGACCCGACAGTGTCAAAAACGGCTGTCATCCTAACCATTTTAACAGCAACATAACAGGCTAAGTGACACCAGACACCCAATAAAACTACGCTTCGTTGACATATATCAAGTTCAATTGTAGCACGTTAACAGTTTGATGAAATCATCGTAGCCGAATGCTAGCCTTTGTCACAATTTTTCAATAAACCAACTAGTTGCGTACCTTGATTTATAAACGATACGAATCCAATCAGAAATGAGTATTCATGAGGTCATTACCATTATAAAACATAAGGATAATAGCCTTCTGTTAACATTCTAACTGATTGTTCAGCCACAAAATAGTTTAGCGTTTTTAATTTGTTCTGAAACGCTATTTCGGTGATTTGTGTTGCATTTTTGTAAATTCGCGCCGCGTAATATGTTGAAGTGCATCACATTTTTACCCGCTAACTGATTAAAAAGAGAGCATAAATGCATCTGTCGATTGTACTGGTCGCCCCAGCCAGAGCCGAAAATATAGGCGCTGCGGCGCGTGCCATGAAGACCATGGGTTTTACCGATCTTCGCATCGTGGACAGCCAGGCGCACCTCGAGCCCGCGGCCCGTTGGGTGGCGCACGGTTCAGGGGATATTCTCGATAATATAACCACTTACGACACGCTCGCCGCTGCGTTGCACGACATTTCTTTTACCGTGGCGACCACGGCACGCAGCCGGGCAAAGTTCCACTATTACGCCACGCCGGCGGAACTGGTGCCGATGTTAACGGAGAAAAGCCAGTGGCTGACGAAGGCCGCGCTGGTCTTTGGGCGGGAAGATTCCGGTCTGACGAACGAGGAGCTGGCGTTAGCGGACGTCCTGACCGGTGCGCCGATGGTGGCGGATTATCCGTCGCTAAATTTAGGCCAGGCGGTAATGGTGTATTGCTATCAATTAGCCTCCCTAATACAAATTCCTCAACCCCAGTCTGAAGGGGCAGATGAAAACCAGCTGGCCGCGCTGCGCGCTCGCGTTGACCAACTGTTATTACAACTCGGTGTCGAGGAAGATCAAAAAATGGCGGACTGGCTGCATCAGCGACTTGGGCGTCTTGAGCAGCGAGACACGGCAATGTTGCACCGTTTGCTGCATGATATTGAAAAAAAATTGGCCGAGTAAAATGCTGTCATAAGTTTTTACTATGGCGTATCCGTCTGTCTGGGTGGGGTGCGTCTGGGGGAATCGGATGAAAATAAATCTGCAAGCAGCGGGACGTGAGAGCGTCCCGAATTGTGATCAAATTAAAAATTCATTGACTTAAGGTGCCCAATCCTTTAACCCTAAAAGAATACAGCACAGACAGATAATAATGACAGAGTACACAACATCCATGAAACGCATCAGCATCACCACCATTACAACAACCATCATCATTACCACAGGAAATGATGCGGGCTGACGCGTACAGGAAAAACAGAAAAAAGCCCGCACCCAAACAGTGCGGGCTTTTTTTTCGGCTAAAGGAAACGAGGTAGAACCATGCGAGTGTTGAAGTTCGGCGGTACATCAGTGGCAAATGCAGAACGTTTTCTGCGTGTTGCCGATATCCTGGAGAGCAACGCCAGGCAGGGGCAGGTCGCGACCGTGCTCTCTGCCCCGGCAAAAATCACCAACCACCTGGTGGCGATGATTGAAAAGACCATCGGTGGCCAGGATGCACTCCCGAACTTGAGCGACGCCGAGTGTATCTTCGCTGAGCTGCTGCAGGGACTGGCGGAGGCGCAGCCGGGTTTCCCGCTCGCACAGCTGAAATCCTTTGTTGATCAAGAGTTCGCCCAAATCAAACACGTGCTGCACGGTATCAGCCTTTTAGGTCAGTGCCCGGACAGCATCAACGCGGCGTTAATCTGCCGTGGTGAAAAATTGTCGATTGCCATCATGGCGGGCCTGCTGGAAGCGCGTGGCCACAATGTGTCGGTTATCGATCCCGTTGAAAAACTGCTGGCAGTGGGTCACTACCTCGAGTCTACCGTTGATATAGCCGAATCAACCCGTCGCATTGCCGCGAGCAAAATTCCGTCTGACCATATGATCCTGATGGCGGGCTTCACCGCCGGAAACGAGAAGGGTGAACTTGTCGTACTGGGCCGTAACGGCTCCGACTACTCTGCTGCCGTGCTGGCAGCCTGTTTGCGCGCCGACTGTTGTGAGATCTGGACTGACGTCGACGGTGTATACACCTGCGATCCGCGCCAGGTGCCGGACGCCAGGCTGCTGAAGTCGATGTCATACCAGGAAGCGATGGAGCTTTCCTACTTCGGCGCTAAAGTTCTCCACCCTCGCACCATCTCTCCCATTGCCCAGTTCCAGATCCCTTGCCTGATTAAAAACACCGGTAACCCGCAAGCGCCAGGCACGCTGATTGGTGCCAGTACCGATGAAGACGGCCTGCCGGTGAAAGGCATTTCTAACCTGAACAATATGGCCATGTTCAGCGTTTCCGGCCCGGGAATGAAAGGCATGGTCGGTATGGCGGCCCGCGTTTTCGCGGCCATGTCCCGCAACGGTATCTCGGTTGTACTGATCACTCAGTCCTCTTCTGAATACAGTATCAGCTTCTGCGTACCGCAGGGGGATTGTCTGCGCGCCCGTCGTGCGCTGGAAGAAGAGTTTTACCTTGAGCTGAAAGAAGAGCTGCTGGAGCCGCTTTCTATCCAGGAACGCCTGGCGGTTATCTCGGTGGTGGGCGACGGTATGCGTACGCTGCGCGGTATCTCGGCCAAATTCTTTGCCGCGCTGGCCAGGGCCAACATCAACATTGTGGCCATTGCCCAGGGGTCATCTGAGCGTTCAATCTCGGTGGTCGTTGACAACGACGATGCGACAACCGGCGTTCGTGTGGTTCATCAGATGCTGTTCAACACCGATCAGGTGATCGAGCTGTTCCTGATTGGCGTGGGCGGTGTGGGTGGCGCGCTGCTGGAGCAGGTGAAGCGTCAGCAGGAGTGGTTGAAGAAAAAGCACATTGATCTGCGCGTGTGCGGTATCGCGAACTCAAAAGCGCTGCTGACCAACGTTCATGGTCTGAACCTGGAAAACTGGCAGACTGAGCTGAATGATGCCAAAGAGCCCTTTAATCTGGGCCGGTTGATCCGCCTGGTGAAAGAGTATCACCTGCTTAACCCGGTCATTGTCGACTGTACCTCGAACCAGGCGGTGGCCGATCAGTACGCCGATTTCCTGCGCGAAGGTTTCCACGTGGTGACGCCAAACAAAAAGGCCAACACCTCGTCGATGGATTACTATCACCAGCTGCGTCTGGCGGCGAGCAAGTCACGGCGTAAGTTCCTCTACGACACCAACGTGGGCGCGGGCCTGCCGGTGATCGAGAACCTGCAAAACCTGCTGAACGCGGGGGATGAACTGCAGCGTTTCTCCGGCATTCTTTCCGGCTCGCTGTCGTTTATCTTCGGCAAGCTGGATGAGGGCATGAGCCTGTCGGAAGCGACCCGTGCCGCGCGTGAACTGGGGTACACCGAGCCGGATCCGCGAGACGATCTCTCCGGTATGGATGTGGCGCGTAAGTTGCTCATACTGGTGCGTGAAACGGGCCGTGAGCTGGAGCTTTCCGATATCGTGATTGAGCCTGTTCTGCCTGCCGGGTTTGACGACAGCGGTGACGTGAACACCTTTATGGCCAATTTAGCGCAGCTAGACGACGCCTTTGCCGCACGCGTTGCGAAAGCCCGTGATGAAGGTAAGGTATTGCGCTATGTTGGCAATATTGAAGACGATGGTATGTGCCGCGTGAAGATTGCTGAAGTGGATGGCAACGACCCGCTGTTCAAAGTAAAAAACGGCGAAAACGCCCTCGCGTTTTACAGCCACTATTATCAGCCACTGCCGCTGGTGCTTCGCGGCTATGGCGCAGGGAATGATGTTACCGCGGCGGGTGTATTTGCCGATTTGCTGCGTACCCTGTCATGGAAGTTAGGAGTTTAACATGGTGAAAGTTTATGCCCCGGCTTCCAGCGCCAATATGAGCGTCGGATTTGATGTGCTGGGTGCGGCGGTGACGCCGGTGGATGGTTCGCTGCTGGGCGATACGGTAACGGTTGAAGCGGCAGAGAGCTTTAGCCTGAATAACGTGGGCCGCTTCGCCAGCAAACTGCCGACAGACCCGCGCGAGAATATCGTTTATCAGTGCTGGGAGCGGTTCTGTCAGGAGATCGGCAAAAATGTGCCGGTCGCCATGACGCTGGAGAAAAGTATGCCGATTGGCTCTGGTCTGGGTTCCAGCGCCTGCTCCGTGGTCGCCGGACTGGTGGCCATGAATGAGCACTGCGGCAAGCCGCTGAATAATAACCGTCTGCTCGGGTTAATGGGCGAGCTGGAAGGGCGCATCTCCGGCAGCATTCATTATGACAACGTCGCCCCTTGCTTCCTCGGCGGTATGCAGCTGATGATTGAAGAAAATGGCATCATCAGCCAGCAGGTGCCAGGGTTTGATGAGTGGCTGTGGGTGCTGGCCTATCCCGGTATTAAGGTATCCACCGCTGAAGCGCGTGCGATCCTGCCTGCGCAGTATCGTCGTCAGGACTGTATCGCTCATGGACGTCATCTGGCCGGCTTTATTCACGCCTGCTACACCCGTCAGCCGCAGCTGGCAGCAAAATTAATGAAAGACGTTATCGCCGAGCCGTACCGCACTAAGCTGCTGCCTGGCTTTAACGAGGCGCGACAGGCGTCAATGGATACCGGCGCCCTGGCGTGCGGTATCTCCGGCTCCGGCCCGACGCTGTTCGCCCTGTGCGATAAGCCAGACACGGCGCAGCGCGTGGCGGACTGGCTCTCTAAACACTACCTGCAAAATCAGGAAGGCTTTGTTCATATTTGCCGTCTGGACACGGCTGGCGCACGAGTACTGGGATAACGAATGAAACTCTACAACCTTAAAGATCATAACGAGCAGGTCAGCTTCGCGCAGGCGGTGACTCAGGGACTGGGCAAAAATCAGGGGCTGTTCTTCCCCCATGACCTGCCGGAATTTCAGCTGACCGACATTGATGAACTGCTGAAGCAGGACTTTGTCACCCGCAGCACTAAAATTCTCTCTGCCTTTATCGGCGATGAAATCCCGCAGGAGCTGCTGGAAGAGCGCGTGCGTGCAGCATTCGCTTTCCCGGCACCGGTTAAGCAGGTTGAGCCGGATGTCGGCTGCCTTGAGCTGTTCCACGGTCCAACCCTGGCGTTTAAAGACTTCGGTGGCCGCTTTATGGCGCAGATGCTGACCCACATCAGCGGCGACAAACCGGTAACGATTCTGACGGCGACCTCCGGAGATACCGGTGCGGCCGTTGCCCATGCGTTCTATGGTCTGAAGAACGTTCGCGTGGTGATCCTCTACCCGAAAGGCAAAATTAGTCCGCTGCAGGAAAAACTGTTCTGTACGCTCGGGGGCAACATTGAAACCGTGGCGATTGACGGCGATTTCGATGCCTGTCAGGCGCTGGTCAAGCAGGCCTTCGATGATGAAGAGCTGAAAGTGGCGCTGGGTCTGAACTCGGCGAACTCCATTAACATCAGCCGTCTGCTGGCGCAGATCTGCTACTACTTCGAAGCGGTTGCACAGCTGCCACAGGAGGCGCGCAATCAGCTGGTCGTCTCCGTACCAAGCGGCAACTTTGGTGACCTGACGGCGGGCCTGCTGGCGAAATCGCTCGGCCTGCCGGTAAAACGCTTTATCGCCGCCACCAACGCCAACGACACCGTGCCGCGCTTCCTGAAAGACGGTAAATGGGCGCCGAACGCCACGCAGGCGACGCTTTCGAATGCGATGGACGTAAGCCAGCCAAACAACTGGCCGCGTGTGGAAGAGCTTTTCCGCCGTAAGGTCTGGCGTCTGGGCGATCTGGGTTACGCCGCGGTGACGGATGAGACCACCAAAGCCACCCTGCGTGAGCTGAAAGCGGCGGGGTACACCTCTGAACCGCATGCGGCGATCGCTTACCGTGCGCTGCGCGATCAGCTGAATCCGGGGGAGTATGGCCTGTTCCTGGGAACGGCTCATCCGGCGAAGTTCAAAGAGAGCGTGGAAGTGATTCTGGGTGAAACGCTGCCGCTGCCAAAAGAGCTGGCCGAGCGTGCGGACCTGCCGCTGCTTTCGCATGAACTGCCCGCGGATTTCGCCGCGCTGCGTAAGTTGATGATGACGCGCGGATAACGATTCTGTCACCCTATGCAGGCCGGGTAAGGTGAAACTTACCCGGCTTTTTTTATGGAGAAATTAAGGAGAAAAATAGCAGTAAAAAAGCAGAAATTCCCAATAAATGCGGTCACTTAGCGATTAGGATTGCAGAGAATAACATCCCCCGTCCTCCTCACGTATTCTCCTTACATCGGCCCACATCGGGTAAATGAATAAGGAGTCACCTATGTCTAAACTGAAACCTGCTCTGCTGGTGCTTTCAATGATGCTGGTCGCTCCGATGGCGGTTCAGGCCTCTGAAATCACCCTCGTCCCTGCGGTAAAACTGCAGATTGGCGATCAGGATAATCGTGGTCACTACTGGGATGGTGGCCGCTGGCGCGACCATGACTGGTGGAAGGCTCACTATGACTGGCGCGATAATCACTGGCGCCCACATGACGAGCATCACGATCGTCATCATGATGACCACCATCACGATCGTCACGACGACCCGCGTCCTGGCCCGGACTGGAAACACCATTAATGCAAAACCCCGCCATCTGGCGGGGTTTGTTTTACTGCTCGTGGCGCTTAAACACCAGTTCGCCTTTCCCTGACGCTTCTTCATCGAAGAAGTAGCCTTCGCTGTTGAAGGCGGTCAGTTGCTCCGGCTTCGTCAGGCGGTTCTGAATGATGTAGCGGCTCATCAACCCACGCGCTTTTTTGGCGTAGAAGCTGATGACCTTGAACTTGCCGTTTTTCTCATCGAGGAAAACGGGCTTGATAATTTCCGCATCCAGCTTTTTCGGCTTCACCGATTTGTAGTATTCATCGGAGGCCAGATTGATCACCACATTATCGCCCTGAGCACGCAGCGCAGCGTTCAGTTTGTCGGTGATGATATCGCCCCAGAAATGGTACAGATCTTTGCCTTTAGGGTTTTCCAGGCGGATACCCATCTCCAGACGATACGGCTGCATCAGGTCCAACGGGCGCAGCACGCCGTACAGACCTGACAACATGCGCAGATGCTGCTGGGCGAAGTCGAAATCGGCTTCGCTAAAATCTTCCGCCTGCAGGCCGGTATACACATCACCTTTAAACGCCAGAAGCGCCTGGCGGGCGTTGTTCGGCGTGAAGTCCGGGTGCCACTCGTGGAAACGGGTCGCGTTAAGATCCGCCAGTTTGTCGCTGATGCTCATCAGCGAGGCAATTTGTGGCGCAGAGAGCTTACGCGCGACGTGAATCAGCTGTTGCGAATAGTCCAGCAGTTCAGGCTGGGTATAGCGCTCGGTGGCGAGCGGGCTCTGGTAATCGAGCGTTTTAGCAGGTGAAATCAGAATCAGCATATCCAGTCCTTGCAGGAAATTTAGAGCGACTTTAGCAAAAAATCGCCCTCAATTGATCGATAGCTGTTATTGCCGTGGCAAATCATCCCAGGTGCCGGGCGCAATTTGCGCCTGGATGTCGGGATAACGCGAGGCATCAAAGACCGGCGGTACGCCCAGTTTGCGCTGACGAAGATAGTCCCGTGCGATAAGCGTAACCACGGGTGAGAGCAGCAGGATCGCCGTCAGGTTAGTGATGGCCATGAGCGCCATAAAGACATCCGCCAGTTGCCAGACCAGCGGCATGCTGAGCAGCGAACCTGCTAACACCATCAGTATCACCCCGAGGCGCAGCAGCGTGATCATACGGCGGGAGTCCACTTTCAGGAAAATAAGGTTATTTTCGGCGTAGAGGTAATTCACAACAATCGAGCTGAAGGCGAATAACAGCAGGATGAGCGAGACAAACCCGGCTCCCCAGCCGCCCGTCAGATTCACCAGTGCCTGCTGAAGCAGTTGTATGCCGGCTGTTTCCGATGAGTGAGGTACCGGGCCGGCCAGCAGCAGGATCATGGCGCTGGCGGAACAGATAATAATGGTGTCCGTAAAAACGCCAATCATCTGAACAATGCCTTGTGCCGCCGGGTGAGGCGGCCAGGACGCGGCGGCGGCTGCAGCATTGGGGGTTGACCCCATACCGGCTTCATTGGAGAACATTCCGCGCTGAAAGCCCGACATCAGCGCCTGGCTGAAGGTATAGCCCAGTGCGCCCGATGCCGCCTCGCGCCAGCCAAATGCGCTTTTGAAGATAGTTGCAATCACTTCCGGCACCTGCTCGATATGCCGTGCGGCGACGAACAGGCTGGCGGCAACCCACAGCAGCGCCATGACAGGCACCAGCCACTGCATCAGGCGGGCGACACCTTTTAGGCCGGTCGAAATGGTCAGCAGGATACAGAGGGCTAAAACAAGCCCGGTGATCCACTCCGGACACGCAAAGGCATAGCGCAAGGCATGGGCGACAGAATTCGCCTGAACGGTATTAAAAATCAGACCGTACGCGAGCAGTAAAAACAGCGAAAACAGCACGCCCATCCAGCGCATTCCTAAGCCACGCGCCATGTACCAGGCCGGGCCGCCGCGAAACTGTCCGTTTTTATCTTTTTCTTTGTAGAGTTGGGCGAGGGCGCTTTCGGCAAAGGAGGTGGCCATCCCGATAAGCGCCGTGACCCACATCCAGAAAACGGCGCCCGGGCCACCGGCGCTGATGGCCAGTGCCACCCCTGCCATATTACCGCTGCCGAGGCGTGCGGCAATGCTGGTGCAGAGGGCCTGGAAAGAGGTTAATCCGCCCGGCTGGGGCGTGACGCTGTTTTTCAGACTTCTGCCAAATTTGCGAATATAACGAAACTGGATAAACCCGCTGCGTAGCGTAAACCAAATACCTGCACCCAGCAGCAGGTATATCATTATCGAACCCCAAAGGACTTCATTAATAAAGAAAAGGAAATCAGGCATTAACGTCCCTCTTGTTGATGCCAAAATGAATATGTAAGCGCTACCACTGATTGGACATGCTATTACTTAGCAGCCTGTTAATATTCTGAGTTTATCATACTCTGTCTAAGCGCACTGTCTGCGGTTGCGCTACCCCTCCGTCGTGTTATCATCAGGGCAGACCGGTTACATCCCCCTAACAAGTAAACCTGTCATTTTTCCGCTGCAGGCATGCTGTCGGTAGCGTGAATTATCCAGGGCACGTTAAAAGAGAAACACTATCATGACGGATAAATTGACCTCCCTTCGTCAGTTCACCACTGTCGTAGCTGACACCGGAGATATCGCGGCAATGAAGCTGTACCAGCCGCAGGATGCCACCACCAACCCTTCTCTGATCCTTAACGCCGCACAGATCCCTGAGTATCGCAAACTGATTGACGACGCAGTGACCTGGGCGAAAGCACAGAGCAACGACCGCGCGCAGCAGGTTGTTGATGCCACTGATAAACTGGCCGTGAACATTGGTCTGGAAATTCTGAAACTGGTTCCTGGCCGCATCTCTACCGAAGTTGACGCACGTCTCTCCTACGACACCGAAGCGTCTATCGCCAAAGCAAAACGTCTGATCAAAATGTACAACGATGCCGGCATCAGCAATGACCGCATCCTGATCAAACTGGCGTCAACCTGGCAGGGTATTCGTGCAGCTGAACAGCTGGAAAAAGACGGTATCAACTGTAACCTGACGCTGCTGTTCTCCTTCGCACAGGCGCGTGCATGTGCGGAAGCCGGCGTATACCTGATTTCTCCATTCGTTGGCCGTATTCTGGACTGGTACAAAGCCAACACGGATAAGAAAGAGTACGCGGCATCTGAAGATCCAGGCGTCGTTTCCGTGACCGAAATCTACGAATACTACAAACAGCACGGTTATGAGACTGTGGTGATGGGCGCAAGCTTCCGTAACGTAGGTGAAATCATCGAACTGGCTGGCTGTGACCGCCTGACCATCGCCCCGGCACTGCTGAAAGAGCTGGCTGAAAGCGAAGGTGCTATCGAGCGTAAACTGTCCTACACCGGTGAAGTGAAAGCGCGTCCGGAGCGCATCACTGAATCTGAGTTCCTGTGGCAGCATAACCAGGATCCAATGGCTGTAGATAAACTGGCGGACGGTATCCGTAAGTTTGCTATCGACCAGGAAAAACTGGAAAAAATGATCGGCGACCTGCTGTAATCATTCTGCGTGACCGGGTCCCCGGTCACGCTACTTCTTTCGTACTCTGTCTGAATTTCCCCTCTGCGTGTATCATTCCCTTTAATCAGTACTTTTTTGAATGGAATGGATATGAATACCTTACGCATCGGCTTAGTGTCGATTTCTGACCGCGCCTCCAGCGGTGTTTATCAGGATAAAGGCATCCCCGCGCTGGAAGAATGGCTGGGCAGTGCGTTGACAACCCCCTTTGAGATCCAGACCCGCCTGATCCCTGACGAACAGCCAATTATCGAACAGACACTCTGTGAGCTGGTGGATGAGATGAGCTGCCACCTGGTATTGACTACGGGAGGCACCGGGCCTGCGCGCCGGGACGTCACTCCGGATGCCACGCTGGCGGTTGCCGATCGTGAGATGCCTGGCTTCGGTGAGCAGATGCGCCAGATCAGTCTACACTTTGTCCCGACGGCGATCCTCTCCCGTCAGGTCGGGGTGATCCGCAAGCAGGCATTGATTCTGAATTTGCCGGGCCAGCCGAAGTCCATCAAAGAGACGCTTGAAGGACTGAAAGCGGAAGATGGCAGCGTGATCGTGCACGGGATTTTTGCAAGTGTACCGTATTGTATACAGTTGCTAGACGGCCCGTATGTGGAAACCGATGAGAAAGTGGTAGCAGCTTTTCGTCCGAAAAACGCCCGTCGCGAGACAATCTCCTGAAATTAATCAATATGTGACATTAGCTGAAGCGACGGTAGCGTGGTAAGGGTTTTACGGTATAGTAATTTTTTCTTTACGTTTGCTGTAAAAATAAATCCACAACACAAGCCAAATGGTTCGCTATGTCACATAACACCCGATCTCTGAATCGACAGGACTATAAAACCCTCACGCTCGCGGCCTTAGGCGGTGCGCTGGAGTTTTACGACTTTATCATCTTCGTCTTCTTCGCCGCCGTGGTGGGGGAGCTTTTCTTCCCGGCAGATATCCCGGAGTGGTTGCGCCAGGTGCAAACCTTCGGCATTTTTGCCGCCGGGTATCTGGCACGACCGCTGGGTGGCATTGTGATGGCCCACTTTGGTGACCTGGTCGGGCGTAAGAAGATGTTCACGCTCAGCATTTTACTGATGGCCGTGCCGACGCTGGCCATTGGTCTGCTGCCCACTTACGCCTCAATGGGCATTGTTGCTCCGCTGCTGCTGTTGCTGATGCGCATTCTTCAGGGGGCGGCGATTGGCGGCGAAGTGCCGGGGGCCTGGGTGTTTGTGGCGGAGCATGTGCCGGCGCGCCGCATCGGCATCGCCTGTGGAACCTTAACGGCGGGGCTGACTGTCGGTATCCTCCTCGGTTCAGTGGTGGCCACTATCGTGAATACCAGCATGACGCAACAGGCGGTTCACGACTGGGGATGGCGCGTACCGTTCCTGCTCGGCGGGGCGTTTGGCCTGGTGGCGATGTATCTTCGCCGCTGGCTGCAGGAGACACCTATTTTCCTTGAGATGCAGCAGCGCAAGGCGCTGGCGCAGGAGTTACCGGTAAAAGCCGTGGTGGTGCGCCACCGAAGCGCGGTTGTGGTGTCGATGCTGCTCACCTGGCTGCTGTCGGCGGGCATCGTGGTCGTTATCTTAATGTCTCCGGTATGGCTGCAAAAGCAGTACGGTTTTGCGCCGGCGGTAACGTTGCAGGCAAACAGTATCGCCACCATTATGCTCTGCTTTGGCTGTCTGGCCGCGGGGCTGGCCGTTGATCGTATCGGTGCCGGCCTGACTTTCATCATCGGCAGTCTGCTGCTGGCTGCGTCGAGCTGGGCGTTTTACCACCTGGCAGGCAGCCATCCTGAACAGCTGTTCCTGCTCTACGGTACGGTCGGGCTGTGCGTGGGGGTTGTCGGTGCAGTGCCGTATGTGATGGTGCGAGCTTTTCCGCCAGAGGTCCGCTTCACCGGGATCTCTTTTTCCTATAACGTCTCTTACGCCATCTTTGGCGGGCTGACGCCGATTGCGGTCACGGTGTTGATGGGAGTATCCCCGATGGCACCCGCCTGGTATGTGCTCGCGCTGTCGGTGATGGGGCTGGTGTTAGGCATTTGGCTTCGGCAGAAACAGGGATGTCGTGCCCGCGAGGCGGACACGACAGATGGATCAGTGTTTTTCACCAATCGGTAGGATGGTGCGGTCAAACTGCTCGTTCAGCACTTCACCCATTGCCAGGTAGATAGCGCTTGCGCCGCACACCAGACCAATCCAGCCGGCAATATGCACGATGCTTTCGTTATCCACGAGGTGGCCGATCGCCAGCAGGGCGAACAGCACGGTCAGGCTCAGGAAAACAAACTGCAGTGCGCGGTTGCCTTTCAGGGTGCCGAAGAACATAAACAGCGTGAAGACGCCCCACAGACCGAGGTAAACGCCCAGGAAATGTGCGTTTGCCGCGTCTGCCAGGCCCATTTTAGGCATCAGCAGGATCGCGACCAGGGTCAGCCAGAAAGAACCATAAGAGGTAAATGCGGTTAAGCCGAAGGTGTTGCCTTTCTTATATTCCAGCAGGCCCGCGAAGATTTGCGCGATACCGCCGTAAAAAATGCCCATCGCCAGGATAATGCCATCCATCGGGAACATTCCGATGTTGTGCAGGTTCAGCAGGATAGTGGTCATGCCAAAACCCATCAGGCCCAGCGGAGCCGGATTAGCCAACTTAGTGTTGCCCATAAGTCCTCAAAAAAATCATCATTAATATGGTGAAATGGTTAAACCCGCGTCAGTTCTCCCTGACGGGGCGCGGCATCATAATGGGCGCAATCAATGCCGTCTATGATCTCATCAGGGTGAAATTAAAAATTTTTTTTACCGTTCCCCCTTGATGGACGCTGGCGCGACCCCATCTTGTAGTCAACCGCAGTGTGTGGACCTGAAAAAAATCAATTGTGGGCAGTTGAAAAAGCACGTTCTGCCCTTATTACAGGTACACAACCACATGTTGACTGAATTTTAAGTGGAGACGTTTAGATGGGTAAAATTATTGGTATCGACCTGGGTACTACCAACTCTTGTGTAGCGATTATGGATGGCACTACCGCACGCGTGCTGGAGAACGCCGAGGGCGATCGCACCACGCCTTCTATCATTGCTTATACCCAGGATGGTGAAACTCTGGTTGGTCAGCCGGCTAAACGTCAGGCAGTGACAAACCCGCAAAATACCCTGTTTGCGATTAAACGCCTGATTGGCCGCCGCTTCCAGGACGAAGAAGTTCAGCGTGACGTTTCTATCATGCCTTACAAAATCATCGCAGCAGATAACGGCGATGCATGGCTTGATGTGAAAGGCACCAAAACGGCACCACCGCAGATCTCTGCTGAAGTGCTGAAAAAAATGAAGAAAACCGCAGAAGATTACCTGGGTGAACCGGTAACTGAAGCTGTTATCACCGTTCCTGCTTACTTCAACGATGCTCAGCGTCAGGCAACGAAAGATGCTGGCCGTATTGCAGGTCTGGAAGTAAAACGTATCATCAACGAACCAACCGCAGCGGCACTGGCTTACGGTCTGGATAAAGAAGTTGGCAACCGTACTATCGCGGTTTACGACCTGGGTGGTGGTACTTTCGATATCTCTATTATCGAAATCGACGAAGTTGATGGCGAAAAAACCTTCGAAGTTCTGGCAACCAACGGTGATACCCACCTGGGTGGTGAAGACTTCGATACCCGTCTGATCAACTACCTCGTTGACGAGTTCAAGAAAGATCAGGGCATTGACCTGCGTAACGACCCGCTGGCAATGCAGCGCCTGAAAGAAGCCGCTGAGAAAGCGAAGATCGAACTGTCTTCCGCTCAGCAGACCGACGTGAACCTGCCGTATATCACTGCAGACGCGACCGGTCCTAAACACATGAACATTAAAGTGACCCGTGCGAAACTGGAAAGCCTGGTAGAAGACCTGGTGAACCGTTCCATTGAGCCACTGAAAGTTGCTCTGCAGGATGCTGGCCTGTCCGTGTCTGATATCAACGACGTTATCCTCGTCGGTGGCCAGACCCGTATGCCAATGGTTCAGAAGAAAGTGGCTGAATTCTTTGGTAAAGAGCCACGTAAAGACGTTAACCCGGATGAAGCAGTGGCTATCGGTGCTGCCGTTCAGGGTGGTGTGTTGACGGGTGATGTGAAAGACGTTCTGCTGCTGGACGTTACCCCGCTGTCTCTGGGTATCGAAACCATGGGCGGTGTGATGACGGCGCTTATCACCAAAAACACCACTATCCCTACTAAGCACAGCCAGGTGTTCTCTACTGCTGAAGACAACCAGTCTGCAGTAACCATCCATGTGCTGCAGGGTGAGCGTAAGCGTGCGGCGGATAACAAGTCACTGGGTCAGTTCAACCTGGATGGCATCAACCCGGCGCCACGCGGTATGCCGCAGATCGAAGTAACCTTCGATATC
This sequence comes from Enterobacter sp. SORGH_AS_0287, assembly GCF_031453695.1. NCBI lineage: Bacteria > Pseudomonadati > Pseudomonadota > Gammaproteobacteria > Enterobacterales > Enterobacteriaceae > Enterobacter > Enterobacter sp. SORGH_AS_0287. The sequence continues at coordinate 2,841,056 of NZ_JAVIZW010000001.1, read as the reverse complement.
GATGCTGATGGTATCCTGCACGTTTCCGCGAAAGACAAAAACAGCGGTAAAGAGCAGAAGATCACCATTAAGGCCTCTTCCGGTCTGAACGAAGAAGAGATCCAGAAAATGGTTCGTGAAGCAGAAGCGAACGCGGAGTCTGACCGTAAGTTCGAAGAGCTGGTTCAGACCCGCAACCAGGGCGACCATCTGCTGCACAGCACCCGTAAGCAGGTTGAAGAAGCCGGCGATAAACTGCCAGCTGAAGACAAAACGGCTATCGAAGCTGCACTGAGCGCGCTGGAAACGTCTCTGAAAGGCGAAGACAAAGCGGATATCGAAGCGAAGATGCAGGAGCTGGCACAGGCTTCTCAGAAGCTGATGGAAATCGCTCAGCAGCAGCACGCCCAACAGCAGGCTGGCGCTGACGCTTCTCAGAACAACGCGAAAGACGACGACGTTGTCGACGCTGAGTTCGAAGAAGTGAAAGACAAAAAATAATCGCCCTGATGCAGGGTAATTAATCGGCACGGGCGTAGGAGAACTCTCCACGCCCGTGCTCGCATGTTAAGGGGCTTAAAAAAACCAATGGCAAAGCAAGACTATTACGAGATTTTAGGCGTTCCGAAAACTGCGGAAGAGCGTGAAATCAAAAAGGCGTATAAGCGCCTGGCCATGAAATTCCACCCGGACCGCAACCAGGGTGACAAAGAGGCTGAAGCCAAATTTAAAGAGATCAAAGAAGCCTACGAAGTCCTGACCGATGCACAGAAACGTGCGGCCTATGACCAGTACGGCCACGCAGCCTTCGAACAAGGCGGCATGGGCGGCGGTGGTTTCGGTGGCGGCGGCTTTGGTGGCGGCGCTGACTTCAGCGATATCTTTGGCGATGTTTTCGGCGACATTTTTGGCGGCGGTCGTGGCCGTCAGCGCGCGGCGCGCGGCGCCGACCTGCGCTACAACATGGATCTGACGCTGGAAGAGGCCGTACGCGGCGTCACCAAAGAGATCCGTATTCCGACGCTGGAAGAGTGTGACGTTTGCCACGGCAGCGGCGCGAAAGCAGGCACCCAGCCGCAAACCTGTCCAACCTGTCACGGTTCCGGTCAGGTGCAGATGCGGCAGGGCTTCTTCGCCGTGCAGCAGGCGTGTCCGCACTGTCATGGTCGCGGTACGCTGATTAAAGACCCCTGCACAAAATGCCACGGTCATGGTCGCGTTGAGAAAACCAAGACGCTGTCCGTTAAAATCCCGGCAGGCGTGGACACGGGCGACCGTATCCGTCTGGCAGGTGAAGGTGAGGCCGGCGAGCACGGTGCACCAGCAGGCGATCTGTACGTTCAGGTTCAGGTCAAGCAGCACGCCATCTTCGAGCGTGAAGGCAACAACCTGTACTGTGAAGTGCCCATCAACTTCGCCATGGCGGCACTCGGTGGCGAAATTGAAGTGCCAACGCTTGATGGTCGCGTCAATCTGAAGGTTCCAGGCGAAACCCAGACCGGCAAGCTGTTCCGCATGCGTGGTAAAGGTGTTAAATCCGTTCGCGGTGGTGCGCAGGGCGACCTGCTGTGCCGCGTGGTGGTTGAAACCCCGGTTGGCCTGAACGACAAGCAGAAACAGCTGCTGAAAGAGCTGCAGGAAAGTTTTGGCGGCCCGACGGGTGAGAAAAACAGCCCGCGCTCCAAAAGCTTCTTCGATGGCGTCAAAAAATTCTTCGACGATTTGACCCGCTGATCCGTTAGCTGGTGTTCATCTCAAAAAGCCCGGAAGCGATTTCGGGCTTTTTCTTTTTGTAGCTGTCCTCATGGCTATCATTCGGTAAAACTGAATATATACTCAACATTAATCTGCTTTTGCCGAGCTGTTTGGCCTGGTATTATGGTTTTACCGAAGTATTGCTGTAAGAGAGAGCCTACGTGAAATTAATACACCGTTTTTTTAGCAGTGAAGCATCAGGCGGCATCATCCTGATTATTGCCGCTGCGGCCGCGATGGCGCTGGCCAATATGGGTTTCACACGCGACTTTTACCACGCGTTTCTGGAAACTCCCGTCGAGCTGAAAGTCGGGGCGCTGGAAATTAATAAGAACATGCTGCTGTGGATCAACGATGCACTGATGGCCGTGTTTTTCCTGCTGGTAGGGCTGGAGGTTAAGCGTGAGCTGGTCCTGGGCTCGCTTGCCAGCCGTCAGCGTGCCGCGTTCCCGGTGATTGCCGCATTCGGGGGGATGGTCATTCCGGCGTTGCTCTTCCTGGCGTTCACCTGGCAGGATCCAGTATCGCGTCACGGCTGGGCCATTCCGGCGGCAACGGATATCGCGTTTGCCCTGGGTGTGCTGGCCTTGCTGGGAAGCCGCGTGCCGGTGGCACTGAAAATCTTCCTGATGGCGCTGGCGATCATTGATGACCTGGGCGCGATTGTCATTATTGCGCTGTTCTACACCAGCGACCTGTCGATCCTGTCGTTGAGCGTTGCCGCAGGAGCGATTGCGGTACTGGCGCTGTTGAACATTTGCAACGTGCGCCGCATCGGGATCTACGTGCTGGTGGGGATGGTGCTGTGGACCGCGGTACTGAAATCAGGCGTGCACGCTACGCTCGCCGGGGTCATCGTCGGCTTCTTCGTTCCGCTTAAGCCGCAGGAGGGGAAATCGCCTGCTAAACATCTGGAGCATGTACTGCACCCGTGGGTCGCCTTTATGATCCTGCCGCTGTTTGCTTTCGCTAATGCAGGCGTTTCGCTGGAAGGGGTAACCCTTGAGGGACTGACCTCAATGTTGCCGCTGGGCATTATTGCCGGACTGTTTATTGGTAAACCGCTGGGCATTAGTCTGTTCTGCTGGCTGGCGCTGAAGCTGAAGCTGGCGTCACTGCCGCACGGTACCACGTTTAAGCAGATCATGGCGGTGGGCGTGCTGTGCGGCATTGGGTTTACCATGTCGATCTTTATCTCAACGCTGGCTTTTGGTGCCCATGCGCCTGAGCTTATCGTCTGGGCGAAGCTGGGCATCCTTATCGGATCGTTACTGGCCGCATTCACTGGCTATACCTTATTGAAGGTCAAACTGTCCGGACCGGTCGTTCAGGCATAACAGGAAACCGGGAGAAGAATACCTTCTCCCGCTACACGATCAGGGAGCGAAGACACGATGTCTCATTTGAATTACAACCACCTTTACTACTTCTGGCACGTCTATAAGCAGGGCTCGGTCGTGGGGGCGGCAGAGGCGCTCTACCTGACGCCGCAGACCATCACCGGGCAAATCAAAGCGCTGGAAGAGCGGCTGCAGGGCAAGCTCTTTAAGCGCAAGGGCCGTGGGATTGAGCCAAGTGAGCTGGGCGAACTGGTTTTCCGCTACGCGGATAAGATGTTCACCTTAAGTCAGGAGATGCTGGATATCGTTAACTACCGCAAAGAGTCAAACCTGCTCTTTGACGTCGGCGTGGCGGATGCGTTGTCAAAACGGCTGGTCAGCGGCGTGCTGGATGCGGCGGTGGTCGAAGATGAGCAAATCCATCTGCGCTGTTTTGAGTCCACGCACGAGATGCTGCTGGAGCAACTGAGCCAGCATAAGCTGGATATGATTATCTCGGACTGCCCGATCGACTCTACGCAGCAGGAAGGGCTGTTCTCGGTGAAGATTGGCGAATGCGGGGTCAGCTTCTGGTGCATTAACCCGCCGCCGGAAAAACCGTTTCCTGCCTGTCTGGAAGAGCGTCGTTTGCTGGTGCCAGGCCGGCGCTCCATGCTTGGGCGCAAACTGCTGAACTGGTTTAACTCTCAGGGACTGAAGGTGGAGATCCTCGGCGAGTTTGACGATGCTGCGCTAATGAAGGCCTTTGGTGAGGCGCATAACGCCATCTTCGTTGCACCGACGCTGTACGTGCACGATCTCTATTCAGATAACAAGATTACGGAGATTGGCCGGGTCGATAACGTGATGGAGGAGTATCACGCGATATTTGCAGAAAGGATGATTCAACATCCGGCGGTACAGCGCATCTGTAACCGCGACTACTCGGCGCTGTTTACGCCACCGGCAATCTGAAGATATAAAAAAACCCGCGTTAAGCGGGTTCTTTTAAAACAAGCAACAACAAGTGGCGATTAAGCCAGTTTGTTGATCTGCGCGGTCAGATTTGCTTTATGACGCGCTGCTTTGTTTTTGTGGATCAGACCTTTAGCAGCCTGACGATCCACGATTGGTTGCATTTCATTAAATGCGTTCTGCGCAGCAGCTTTGTCGCCAGCTTCGATAGCTGCGTATACTTTCTTGATGAAAGTACGCATCATAGAGCGACGGCTTGCATTGTGCTTACGAGCCTTTTCAGACTGGATAGCACGTTTCTTAGCTGATTTGATATTAGCCAAGGTCCAACTCCCAAATATGATCTATGTGGACAATTCAAAGGCCGAGGAATATGCCCTCTATACCTTCTTTTGTCAATGGATTTGTGCAAATAAGCGCCGTTGATTGGCGACGCTACGTTACGTAGTGATGGCGCAGGATTCTACCAGCTTGTCGCTCGTGAATACAGCTTTTCGGCACAAAAAACGCAGTTCACGGGCAGATTTTTTTGCTGTGAAAGGTCAGCCTGATGAAATCATTACGGCTTTCTGTTTTGCGCGAACAATCGCCGGTTAACCTTAACCGCTGTACAAGGTATACTTTGGCGATTTTCACTGTTTTGAGCCAGACATGAAGCTGATACGCGGCATACATAATCTCAGCAGAGCACCGCACGGGTGCGTGCTGACCATTGGTAATTTCGACGGCGTGCATCGTGGTCATCAGGCGCTGCTGCAGGGATTGCGTAAAGAAGGGGAGGCGCGTGGCCTGCCCGTTGTAGTGATGATTTTTGAGCCGCAGCCGCTGGAGCTGTTTGCCGGCGATAAATCACCGGCTCGCCTCACTCGCCTGCGCGAGAAGTTGCGCTACCTGGCAGAGTCCGGGGTGGACTACGTATTGTGCGTGCGTTTCGATCGCCGCTTTGCCGCGCTCACAGCACAAAATTTCGTCAGTGACCTGCTGGTCAGGCGCCTTGGCGTGCAGTTTCTGGCCGTGGGTGATGATTTCCGCTTTGGCGCTGGTCGTCAGGGCGATTTCTTGCTATTACAGAAGGCTGGCCTCGAGTACGGCTTTGATGTCACCAGCGCAATGACCTTTTGCGAAGGCGGCGTCCGGGTTAGCAGCACTGCGGTGCGTCAGGCGCTGGCCAACGATGAACTGGATACGGCGGAAACGCTGCTGGGACATCCGTTTAGCATTTCAGGCCGTGTGGTCCATGGCGATGCGCTGGGCCGCACCATAGGTTTCCCGACGGCGAATATACCGCTACGTCGTCAGGTCTCCCCGGTTAAAGGGGTATATGCGGTGGAAGTGGCTGGTCTGGGCGATAAACCGTATTTCGGTGTCGCCAATATTGGCACACGTCCTACAGTCGCCGGTGTCCGTCAACAATTAGAAGTGCACCTGCTGGACGTTGTAATGGACCTTTATGGTCGCCATATAGATGTGATACTGCGTAAAAAAATACGCAATGAGCAGCGATTTGCTTCGCTGGATGAACTAAAGGCGCAAATCGCGCGAGATGAATTAACGGCCCGCGAGTTTTTTGGGCGAGTAAACCCGGCTTAAATGCCTACGTGAAAAATACGGAACCGAGAATCTGATGAGTGACTATAAATCAACCCTGAATTTGCCGGAAACAGGGTTCCCGATGCGCGGCGATCTCGCCAAGCGCGAACCGGGAATGCTGGCGCGTTGGACCGATGATGACCTGTACGGCATCATCCGTGCAGCCAAAAAAGGCAAAAAAACCTTCATTCTGCATGATGGCCCTCCATATGCGAATGGCAGCATTCATATTGGTCACTCTGTAAACAAGATTCTGAAAGACATTATCGTGAAGTCCAAAGGCCTCGCGGGATATGACTCGCCTTACGTTCCGGGCTGGGACTGCCATGGTCTGCCAATCGAACTGAAAGTTGAGCAAGAGTTTGGTAAGCCGGGTGAGAAGTTCACCGCGGCAGAATTCCGCGCAAAATGTCGCGAATACGCGGCCACGCAGGTTGACGGTCAGCGCCAGGACTTTATCCGCCTGGGCGTGCTGGGTGACTGGTCACGTCCGTACCTGACCATGGACTTCAAAACCGAAGCCAACATCATCCGTGCGCTGGGTAAAATCATCGGTAACGGCCATCTGCACAAAGGCGCGAAGCCGGTGCACTGGTGCGTGGACTGCCGTTCTGCGCTGGCAGAAGCGGAAGTGGAGTATTACGACAAAACCTCTCCGTCTATCGACGTGGCCTTCCACGCGGTCGATCAGGAGGCGGTGAAAGCCAAATTTGGCGTGACCTCTGTCAACGGCCCCATCTCGCTGGTTATCTGGACCACCACCCCGTGGACACTGCCAGCAAACCGCGCGATCTCCCTGTCCGGTGAGTTCGAGTACGCGCTGGTGCAGGTTGACGGTCAGGCGCTGATCCTGGCGAAAGATCTGGTCGAAAGCGTGCTGAAACGCGCGAACATCGCCGACTACACCGTGCTGGGCACCGTGAAAGGTGACGCGCTGGAGCTGATGCGCTTCAAACACCCGTTCCTGGACTTCGATGTGCCGGCGATTCTGGGCGATCACGTGACGCTGGATGCGGGCACCGGTGCGGTACATACCGCCGGTGGCCACGGTCCTGACGACTACAGCATCAGCCTGAAATACGGTCTTGAAATCGCTAACCCGGTGGGTCCTGACGGTTCTTACCTGCCAGGCACCTACCCGGCGCTGGACGGTATCAACGTCTTCAAAGCAAACGACATCATCGTTGACATGCTGCGCACCAGCGGCGCGCTGCTGCACGTTGAGAAAATGCAGCACAGCTATCCGTGCTGCTGGCGTCACAAATCTCCGATCATCTTCCGTGCGACCCCACAGTGGTTCATCAGCATGGATCAGAAAGGCCTGCGCGAGCAGTCCCTGAAAGAGATCAAAGGCGTGCAGTGGATCCCGGACTGGGGTCAGGCGCGTATCGAATCCATGGTCGCTAACCGTCCTGACTGGTGTATCTCCCGTCAGCGTACCTGGGGCGTGCCAATGTCTCTGTTCGTGCACAAAGAGACACAGGAACTGCACCCGAACACTCTGGCACTGATGGAAGAAGTCGCGAAGCGTGTAGAAGTTGACGGCATTCAGGCATGGTGGGATCTCGATTCCCGCGACATCCTGGGCGCTGATGCAGACAACTACGAGAAAGTGCCTGATACCCTGGACGTGTGGTTTGACTCCGGTTCAACGCACGCGTCTGTTGTTGACGTGCGTCCGGAATTTGCCGGACACGCGGCAGATATGTATCTGGAAGGTTCTGACCAACACCGCGGCTGGTTCATGTCATCGCTGATGATTTCCACCGCCATGAAAGGTAAAGCACCGTATCGCCAGGTGCTGACCCACGGTTTCACCGTGGATGGTCAGGGTCGTAAGATGTCTAAATCGATCGGTAACACCGTCTCTCCGCAGGACGTGATGAACAAACTGGGCGCGGACATTCTGCGTCTGTGGGTTGCTTCTACCGACTATACCGGCGAAATGGCGGTGTCGGACGAGATCCTGAAACGTGCTGCCGACAGCTATCGTCGTATCCGTAACACCGCGCGCTTCCTGCTGGCGAACCTGAACGGGTTCGATCCGGTAAAAGATATGGTGAAACCGGAAGAGATGGTGGTGCTGGATCGCTGGGCGGTAGGCTGCGCGAAAGCGGCACAGGAAGATATCCTGAAGGCTTACGAATCTTACGATTTCCACGAAGTGGTGCAGCGCCTGATGCGCTTCTGCTCCATCGAGATGGGCTCGTTCTACCTCGACATCATCAAAGACCGCCAGTACACCGCGAAAGCGGACAGCGTGGCGCGTCGTAGCTGCCAGACTGCGCTGTTCCACATCGCAGAAGCGCTGGTTCGCTGGATGGCACCGATCATGTCCTTCACCGCAGATGAAATCTGGGGTTACCTGCCAGGTGACCGTGAGAAGTATGTCTTCACCGGCGAGTGGTATGAAGGTCTGTTCGATCTCTCCAGCACCGAAGCGATGAACGATGCCTTCTGGGACGAGCTGCTGAAAGTGCGTGGCGAAGTGAACAAGGTCATCGAGCAGGCGCGTGCTGACAAGAAAGTCGGCGGCTCGCTGGAAGCGGCAGTTACCCTGTACGCCGAGCCAGAGCTGGCGGCGAAACTGACGGCGCTGGGCGATGAATTACGATTTGTCCTGTTGACCTCCGGTGCGAAAGTTGCGGATTATGCCCAGGCGTCTGCTGATGCACAGCAGAGCGAACTGCTCAAAGGACTGAAAGTCGCACTGAGCAAAGCCGAAGGTGATAAATGCCCGCGTTGCTGGCATTACACCACTGATGTCGGCCAGGTGGCGGAACACGCAGATATCTGCGGACGCTGTGTCAGCAACGTCGCCGGTGACGGCGAGAAACGTAAGTTTGCCTGATGAGTAAAACTCTCTGTTCAACAGGACTGCGCTGGCTGTGGCTGGTGGTAGTAGTGCTGATTATCGATCTGGGCAGCAAGTTCCTGATCCTCCAGAATTTTGCTCTGGGGGAGACGGTGTCGCTGTTCCCGTCGCTTAACCTGCATTACGCACGTAACTACGGTGCGGCGTTTAGTTTCCTTGCTGACAGCGGTGGCTGGCAGCGCTGGTTCTTTGCAGGTATCGCTATCGGTATCTGCGTGGTGCTATCGCTGCTGATGTACCGTTCGAAGGCAACACAAAAGCTAAATAACATCGCCTATGCGCTGATTATCGGTGGCGCGCTGGGTAACCTGTTTGATCGCCTGTGGCACGGCTTTGTGGTCGATATGATCGACTTCTATGTCGGCGACTGGCACTTCGCGACCTTTAACCTCGCCGACAGCGCAATTTGCATCGGCGCGGCGTTAATCGTGCTGGAAGGCTTCTTGCCGAACGCGGCCGCGAAGAAACAGGCTTAAATGTAAATGCCGGGTGGCGCATGCGCCCCCGGCCTACAGAATGTCTGGCCTGCCGTCTCTTACCGGTGGGTCAAAACAAGCGAGCAATTTGCATGTCTAAATCCGTACAGAGCAACAGCGCGGTTCTCGTTCATTTCACGCTGAAACTGGATGATGGCTCCACGGCTGAATCCACCCGCAATAACGGCAAACCCGCCCTGTTTCGTCTCGGCGACACCTCCCTGTCTGAAGGTCTTGAGCAACAGCTGCTTGGCCTGAAAGAAGGCGAGAAAAAGGCATTTTCGCTGGAGCCAGATGCCGCGTTTGGCGTGCCAAGCCCGGACCTTGTTCAGTACTTCTCGCGCCGCGAGTTTATGGATGCAGGTGAGCCGGAAATCGGGGCGATCATGCTCTTTACCGCTATGGATGGCAGCGAAATGCCTGGCGTGATCCGCGAAATCAATGGTGACTCCATCACCGTTGACTTCAACCATCCGCTTGCCGGGCGCACCGTCCATTTTGATATTGAAGTGCTGGAGATCGATCCGGTACTGGAGGCCTGAAATGCAGATCCTGTTGGCTAACCCGCGCGGCTTTTGCGCCGGTGTAGACCGCGCTATCAGCATTGTTGAAAACGCGCTCGAGATTTACGGCGCGCCGATTTATGTGCGTCACGAAGTGGTGCATAACCGTTATGTCGTCGACAGCCTGCGCGAGCGTGGCGCGATCTTCATTGAGCAGATCAGCGAAGTGCCTGACGGCGCGATCCTGATTTTCTCCGCGCACGGGGTTTCTCAGGCGGTGCGTAACGAAGCGAAAAGCCGCGATCTGACCGTGTTCGACGCCACCTGCCCATTAGTGACCAAAGTGCATATGGAAGTGGCGCGCGCCAGCCGTCGTGGTGAAGAGTCGATCCTGATTGGCCATGCCGGCCACCCGGAAGTCGAAGGTACCATGGGCCAGTACAGCAACCCGGAAGGGGGGATGTACCTGGTGGAGTCGCCGGAAGATGTGTTTACGCTGAACGTCAAAAATGAAACGCGTCTCTCGTTTATGACCCAGACGACGCTCTCCGTTGACGATACGTCGGACGTGATTGACGCCCTGCGCCAGCGCTTCCCGAAAATCGTCGGCCCGCGTAAGGACGACATTTGCTACGCCACCACCAATCGCCAGGAAGCGGTGCGTGCTCTGGCTGAACAGGCGGACGTGGTGCTGGTTGTCGGTTCGAAAAACTCTTCTAACTCCAACCGTCTGGCTGAACTTGCGCAGCGAATGGGGAAAGCGGCCTATCTGATTGATGATTCCAGCGATATCCAGGAAGCGTGGGTGAAAAACGTGGCCTGTGTCGGGGTAACCGCAGGCGCCTCGGCACCTGATATCCTGGTGCAGAACGTGATTTCCCGTCTGCAGGAACTGGGCGGCGGCGAAGCGGTCCCGCTGGAAGGACGCGAAGAGAACATTGTTTTCGAGGTCCCGAAAGAGCTGCGTATCGACGCACGCGAAGTCGAGTAAGTTTCCTCGCGCATGACCCGAATGCCGGCCACGTCAGTGGCCGGCATTTTTATTGCTGATTAACTGTGATTCACCTGACACATTGCGCCTTTGATGCGCAGGTTAATCGTTTAAATTGTTATGCTGGGCGGGTTGTTCTCCTCGGGCCGGAGAAGACGATGACTCCAGATATTATCCTGCCGCCTCTGGTGGCCTGGGCCAGTGGTACACTTGCCCGCGGCGCACTTATTCTTAAATCCACACGCCTTGCCGATCTCAATGGTTTGTTTGCCGATCGAGACGCCTGGGCACAATGCGATCCGCATCAGACGGTGTATGACGTCGAAATGCTGGAATCGCCTGCACAGGAAGGGGCGTTGTTTGTCGGCGTTACCCATTTACATGCAGGTAAAATTGGCCGGGAATTCTTTATGACCCGCGGCCATTTTCATCAGCGTCGTGAACAGGGCGAAGTCTATTTTGGACTGCGGGGAAGTGGCCTGCTTTTACTCCAGACGACATCCGGCGAAACCCGTCTGGAGTGCGTGATGCCGGGATCCGTCCATATTATTGCGCCTTTTACCGCCCACCGTTTAATCAATACCGGTGAGACCACGCTCTCTTCACTCGCGGTCTGGCCCGCCGTCGCCGGACACGACTATGCCGCGTTACCCCACGGTTTTGCCGTGCGGGTATTGGCCATTGACGGTGGCTGGGAGGTTCAGAATGGATAACTTTGGGCTCGACATGACCATCACCCGGCACCCGCTGGGGTTCAGCTACGGTGAGGACGTCACTGGCCCGATGCCAGAGATCCGTAAGCTTGATGAGATCCGCGCGTCGTTACGGGACCCTGGCTGCTCAGGCCCGGAAGACGTTTATGCTATTGCGATGGATGTCGCCCGTCTGGCAGACCGGCAGGAGCTGAAAAAACGCATGCTGCTGTTTGGGGTCGTGACCTACGCGACGGGAACGCTGGGTGAAGAGCCGATCCGCAGTCAGGGGCATGTTCACCGAAAAAGCCGTCACAGCGGCTGGTCTCCGCCCGAGCTGTATGAAATCTGGCAGGGGCGCGCCATTATCTATATGCAGGAGTATGTTGCGGACGATCCCGGGCGCTGTTTCGCCGTACTGGCCGGACCGGGCGAAAAGGTGCTGGTTCCGCCTGGCTGGGGGCATGCCACTATCTCTGCCTCGCCGGATGAACCGCTGACTTTCGGTGCGTGGTGCGACAGGGAATATGGTTTTGAATATGATGCCGTGCGGGCGCGTAAAGGACTGGCCTGGTATCCGCTGCTGCAGGGGAGCCATATCATCTGGCAGCACAACACGCATTATCTGCCGGGGCGGCTACAGATGATCACACCGCGTCGCTACAGCGAATTCGGCCTGACGGATGAGCCTGTCTATACGCAATTTATTGCCGATCCTGCTCGCTTTCAGTTTATCTCTCGCCCGGATAAAGTGGCCGAACTGTGGCATAACTTCCACCCATAAAAAACCGGGGCATTGCCCCGGCTGTCTTATCCGGCAAACAGACCTGATGCGACGCCCAGCGCCGCCAGCGCAAGCAGCACAATCATGGCCCTGACCGGGGAGACGCCACGTTTCGCCATCAGATACCAGGTGCCCAGAACCACCAGAAGCGGTAATAGCTGCGGGAAGATACCGTCAAGCATCTGCTGAACATGGATGTTAACCCCGTCACGGGTGATAAATTCCAGTCCGGTGCCCAGCTTAACGTAGCTTGCCGCCACGCCGCCCATCACAAATACACCCAGCAGAGACAAAGCTTCGCGCAGTCGCGTTGACTTGCTGCTCACCAGCATCTCGACAGACCCTGAGCCCATCTGGTAGCCTTTCAGAAACAGAAACCAGGATCCCGGGATAATGATGGCCAGCCAGGCGACGGTGTAGAACAACGGGCCAAGAACATTTCCTCCGGCGGCAAGCGCCATACCGATGCTCAGCAAAATGGGGATCAGCATGCCGGGGATCATTGAGTCACCAATCCCCGCGATTGGTCCCATCAGCCCCACCTTCAGGGTATTGATCGTTTCGCCATCAATGGGCTCGCCGTTGGCTTTTTTCTCTTCCAGCCCAAGCGCCATACCGTTTACGATGGCACCGATCTGCGGCTCCGTGTTGTAAAACGAGGCGTGGCGGCGCAGCATCTCGGTGCGCTGGGCGGCATCCGGGTAGAGTTTTTTGGCGACCGGTAACATGCTCAGACAGAAGCCGAATGATTCCAGACGCTCGAAGCTCATCGAAGAGAGGTTATGCATCATCCACGCTCGCCAGCAGCGGCGCAGATCTTTTCGGGTCAGTTTACGGTCTTCCATCAGAATTCATCCTCATCGTCGGCGGGCCTACCCGGCGTGACAGCCTGCGGCGCTTCCGGCTTGTAGTTGTAATGTATTAACGCCAGCAGGGCGCCCACAATCACCAGTGCCACCATGTTGAGCTTCAGGAACACAATGCATATGAAGCCCACCAGGAAGTAGATCAGCATGCTGTAGCTTTTGATGATCTGCTTAAGCAGGATGGCGATCCCAACGGCCGGTAAGATGCCCCCCAGCACGTTCATGGTCGAAAGCACGATGCCGGGCAGACTGTCCATAAACCCGCTGATGTACTGCGCGCCAAAATAGACGGCGATAAACGTCGGCACAAAGCGCAGAACAAAGTTCATCACCTGCGGCCAGACCGCGCTGTTAAGATAAATTCCGCGCTCATCCCCGAGCTCAAGCGCCACGTCGGCGCGGTGGTTCCAGAACGAGTTCAATACCATCATGGCGTTAAACAGTATCGTTCCGGCAATGCCAATGGTCGCCGCCAGCGCCACGGCCACCTCTGGCCCTTTGCCCGACAGAATCCCCAGCGCGATAGCAGGATAAGCGACAAAATTGAGGTCGGCAGGCATTGAACCGCCGGGGGTGACCATCGCGATATATACGGCCTGCACCGCCACACCAATCATGATCCCGGTTTTAACGTCGCCCAGAATCAGGCCCACCAGCATCCCCGAAACCAGCGGGCGGGAGATGAGATACCAGCCGCCCGTCAGGCCAAACAGCCAGGGACTACTGAGTGCACCGAGATAGCAAAGCAGACCGATGAGAGAAGCTTCGAAAATCATCATGCGCTCCTTATTTCAGTTTTTGCCGGGCGTCCTGCCAGCTGTAAAAACTGGCATCGGGCACCAGACGAAACTCGATGGCATGCCCCTGTTCAGTCAGCCAGTCAAAGGCTGCAGCCTCCTCTGGCGTTACGGACTGATTAGGGCCAATGGTGGTGGTGTTGGCGCGGGCACTCATTGGCCCGACGTTAATTTTGCCATTGCCGCTCTTCAGGCTTATGCCAGCCTGTTCAAGACGTTGCAAGGTGACAGGCGATTTGCCAATCACGAAGTAACGCTTATCGCTGGCAATCACTTTCGGCAGCTTTTCGATGGCGGTCAGGGTATCGAACAGCCACACTCTGGTATCTGACACCGCGCCTTTCATTACCGACGAGAGCAGCGGATCGGCCGCGACGGCATCGTCAATTGCCACGATGCCATCACAGGGCAGCTCTTTGGCCCAGCGTGTGACGAGCTGCCCGTGGATCACCCGGTCGTCAATACGTACAAACGAAATGCTCATATAAGCTCCTTAGAAATCGTCGTTCTGGGCGGATTCCACCCGTTTTGCCTGAACCAGGGTGGGCTGCGTTAATGCGATGAGCTGCGCGGCGGCGGCATGGACATCCCGGGCCATCAGGATGTCGTCGGTGAGCAAGAGCATGGGGAGGTTAACTCCTGCCACCACGGCGACCGGCGGATGCGTCTGGGGATTAAACGCGTATTCACAGGCCACATTCCACGGTGTTCCGCTCTGCATATCGCACAGGACGACGATGCCGTCTGCGCCCGCACCTGCGCGGTGGTATGCCGCAGCGAAATCACGGCGAAACCCCGCTATGCCAGCCTGTGCATTCAGACATACCGCCTGTCGATGAGGGAGATCGCCATACACCATTTTTCCGCTTTCCAGCAGGGCGGTGGCCAGCGGGCCGTGTGTCGCCACAATAATGTGAATCATGGTTAACCTCTTACCCAGGCTTTAATGGTGGCAATGGATTTACCGCAGCTCGGTCCTGACGGAGAAATACGGTATTCGCCTGCGTCAGCGGGGACGATAAACGTTTCTGCGTAGTGCACGACGAACGGGGCGAATGCGCCGCCGGGGCTGTCTACCGTCGCCTCTTCACCTTCAACAAGATTAAGGACATTCACGCCTCCGTGGGGGGAGTGCGTTACCGGTTCATTGAACCAGTGGCGACGCGTTTCGATGAATTCACGTTCGTGAAGCCCGGTCCGCTCTTCGCGCCAGCCGGTGCCTTCGCCGAGGGGTTCACACTGATTCACAAGATGCTGTTCGACCCACTGCGTATCGCGTTGCCAGTCGATCACCTTTTCGCCATGCGCCAGATGAACCGGGCGGGGTTGTCCATCCATTCCCAGCCGTCCCCAGTCCCAGAGCTTGAAGGTAAAAATGTAAGGCGTGGCGCTGATCTCAAGTACCACGGTTCCTGCTCCAGAACAGTGAACCGTACCGGCGGGGATCAAAAAATGATCGTGCTTGTTCGCCGCAAGATGATTGACGAAGCGGGCGTCGTCGAACGGCTTTTCACCGCGGCTGGCCCGTCTGAGGTCGTCCATCATCGCTTCGGGCCGGGTACCCGTTCGGGTCCCCAGATACACCTGAGCCCCTGGCTCTGCCTCAAGGATGTAATAGCTCTCATCCTGGGTGTAATGCATACCAAAATGCTGCTGTATGTACTCCGTGGTCGGATGCACCTGAAAACTCAGGTTCTGCCCGCCGAGGGTATCAAGCAGGTCAAAGCGGATGGGAAATTCCGCGCCAAAACGGGCATGCACTTTTTCACCCAGCAGCGCCCGGGGGTGCAGCAGCACCAAATCCTGAGAGGGGATCTCGATCCGCACCGCGCCGTAACGAAGCAACAGGCTGTTTTCCTCGGGCACGCAGTCAAAACACCATGCGTAGTTAGGCGCAGAGGGATCGAGATCGAATTTCTGTTTCATCCATTGTCCGCCCCAGATGCCGGGGTCGAAAAAGGGCACTACACGAAAAGGACGTTGAGTGGTGTGTTGCAACCCGGCGCGCAGCGCATCGCCGCCGACCATCGCCGGATTATCCGCCTGGGTGGTATCCAGGAGATAATCAGTACGCCGTAGCAGCGGGGTTTTGTGACGATCGAATACGCGCCATTCAATGAAAAAGGCGCGTTTGTAGCGACGCAGAATATCCTCGTGTTGGTTCGCCGCGCCCCAGTTAGCCAGTTCACCGCTGCGCATGCGCTGCTGGATCTCCCAGCGCGGTAAATCGGCGTAGACCAGAATATCGCCTGCAGTAACCAGCGCGGCACCCGGCCCGTAAATAACGATTATCCCTTCGCGGCACCGTTCGACCTGCGCCTGCAACGCCTCGCGTTTCACCGGGTCGATGAATTCCTCGAGCTGGTGGCAGGAGAGCACGCCGAAGACGCGGTCGTCAGTGAGATGTCGGGCCAGCAACCCGCTTAAAGCATGTTCGTCGAGACGCATCTGTTCGGCATTGAGCGTCAGCGTGGCCCCCAATGCTGGCAGCAGTTTTGTCTCCAGTTCCTCCAGCCTGACGCCGGGGTAGCAGTCAATGACCAGCACGGTGCGTGTATATTGACCCGCTCTGCGGGTAAGCTCGCGCACAATCGCGTCCCAGCCCTGCCAGGCACAATCGTCATACCCCTCTACTGCGACTTCCGGGAATTTATCGTAAGTTGCCATCTTTTCTCTCCGTCTTCGTTGCTTAAGGTTATTCGATTAACCTTGTTTGGGAAGGGTGATTAACGCGATTAACCCGCCAGTTCTGGCGATAAGTGGCGAAAAGGCGGCCATTATGTGAAGAGGCTCACGCGCAAAAGTGCAAAATTGAGGTTATTCGATTAATCTGATGTGAACGACAAGGAGCGATCATGACGGGTATCACGCTGGCTGATGTGGCAAAACGCGCCGGGGTTTCAACCGCCACCGTATCAATGGTGCTGTGTAATAAAGGGCGGATCTCGCAACGGACCCGGGAGCGCGTACTTCAGGCGCTGGATGAATCGGGCTATGTTTACAATCAGACGGCAGCCAACCTGCGAAACCGCAGCAGTAATCAGGTGGGGCTCCTGTTGCATGACATCACGAACCCTTTTTATGGCGAAATGACGGCAGGTCTAAGCCATGAGATGGAACGCCACGACCTTCTGCTGTTTCTGGCAAACAGCGAAGAGTCGTCCGAGCGACAGCAAAAGTTTGTGGATTCGCTGATGCGTAACAACGTCTGTGGCATGGTGCTGTGTGCCGCGCGAGAAACCCCGCAGGCCTTTTTCGATGGTCTTAAGCGACGCAATATTCCGGCAATTATGGTCGTGCGACCGCTAAACGATCCGGACTTTGATTTTGTGGGAACCGATAACTTCCTTGGCACGCAAATGGCGACAGAGCATCTTCTGAGGATGGGGCATCGTCAGATTGCCTTTATCGGCGGTAGCCTGAATTCGGGGTCTCGCGCTCAGCGTATTGGCGGATTTACCAGTAAATTACTGGAGTATGGTGTAACGCCGAATCCCGAATGGATCGTCACCTCACAGGCAAGCCAGAGTGATGGCGCGCGCGTGGCGGAAGCGTTGTTGATGAACCATCCGCAGATTACCGCGGCAGTGTGTTATCAGGACATTGTTGCCCTTGGCGTTATGCAGTGTTTACGCAAAATGGGGCGCGAGCCGGGACGCCATTTTGCCCTGGTGGGCTTTGACGATATTACCGAGGCCGGGCTGGTACAGCCTGCACTGACTACCGTCTCCGTTGCCGCGAAGGAGATAGGACGTAAAGCCGGCGAGCTGCTTTTCAGCCGGATACAGGGGAACCGGGAGCCGGCGAAACGCATTATTTTACCGCCCGCGCTGGTGGTCCGCGAATCGTGCGGTTTTCGCTGAAGATTATGCCTTTTGCTGATATTTCTTCCTGTTTATCATTAAATTCTAATTATCGTCGTTTTCAGTTGGCAGCATCTGCAAAGGCTGGTTAATCTGAAAACGGTTTACATCATTTTAACGTAAGAGAATAACTATGCATGATGCACAGATCCGTGTCGCCATTGCGGGCGCGGGTGGACGTATGGGTCGCCAGCTGATTCAGGCGGCACTACAGATGGATGGCGTGGCACTGGGCGCGGCGCTGGAGCGTGACGGCTCATCGTTGCTTGGCGCTGACGCGGGTGAGCTGGCGGGCGCGGGTAAGACAGGCGTTACCGTGCAGAGCAGCCTGGAGGCGGTAAAAGATGACTTTGATGTGTTCATCGATTTTACCCGTCCGGAAGGCACGCTCACGCATCTGGCATTTTGCCGTCAGCACGGTAAAGGAATGGTGATCGGCACCACCGGTTTTGATGGTGCCGGGAAGCAGGCCATTCAGGATGCCTCACACGAGATTGCGATTGTCTTCGCCGCAAACTTTAGCGTGGGGGTAAACGTCATGCTGAAGCTGCTGGAGAAGGCAGCGAAGGTCATGGGCAGTTATACCGACATTGAGATTGTTGAAGCGCACCATCGTTATAAAGTCGACGCACCATCCGGTACGGCGCTGGCGATGGGGGAAGCGATTGCTCATGCACTGGATAAAGATTTGAAAGACTGCGCGGTCTACACCCGTGAAGGGCACACCGGTGAACGTGTTCCCGGCACGATTGGTTTTGCTACCGTCCGCGCGGGCGATATCGTCGGCGAACATACGGCGATGTTCGCCGATATTGGGGAACGCGTCGAGATTACGCATAAGGCATCCAGCCGGATGACGTTTGCAAATGGCGCTGTACGCTCCGCCTTGTGGTTAAAAGGCAAGAAAGAGGGTCTTTTTGATATGCGAGATGTGCTCGATCTCAACAATTTGTAACCGTTATTACCCATCGTGATGTGGTTATTGCAGTCGTAATCCTTTGATTGCATAGGGCAATATTTTATTGCCCTTTTATTTTATGTATTTCATGATGATTTCATGAATTTACACACTAAAGTTCATCTCTTCTTCGTGTTTTGTGTTGTCTGAATGTAAATTTTGACCGTCTGGTCCACTTTTTGATGCCACGAAGCGGCCTTTCCCATTAAACTTGCCGCGCAAGCGTTTTCCGCAGTGATTTACCTGATCTTTTTGCCGCTTACGCTCTCCTGGCTCTCTCAGGCTCGCAAAAGAATATGACAAATCTCCGTTTTAAGTTGACTTTTAGCCACCAAATCCCCAGAATGCCGCCGTTTGCCAAAAATCCGCTGGCAACACATTTGCATTGATTCATGACGTGGTTATGAATTAATATGCAAATAAAGTGAGTGAATATTCTCTGGAGGGTGTTTTGATTAAGTCAGCGCTATTGGTTCTGGAAGACGGAACCCAGTTTATCGGTCGGGCCATAGGGGCAACGGGTTCGGCGGTTGGGGAAGTCGTTTTCAATACTTCAATGACCGGTTATCAAGAAATCCTCACTGATCCTTCCTATTCTCGCCAAATCGTTACTCTTACTTATCCTCATATCGGCAATGTCGGCACCAATGCTGCTGACGAAGAATCCTCTCAGGTACATGCGCAAGGCCTGGTCATTCGCGACCTGCCGCTGATTGCCAGCAACTACCGCAATACCGAGGACCTCTCTTCCTACCTGAAGCGCCATAACATCGTGGCGATTGCTGATATCGATACCCGTAAGCTGACGCGTCTGCTGCGCGAGAAGGGTGCACAAAACGGTTGTATCATCGCAGGAGATAACCTCGATGCAGCCCTGGCGCTGGAAAAAGCGAAAGCTTTCCCGGGTCTGAACGGCATGGACCTGGCGAAAGAAGTGACCACAGCAGAAGCCTACAGCTGGACGCAGGGAAGCTGGACGCTGGCGGGAGACCTGCCGGAAGCGAAAAAAGAGAGCGACCTGCCATTCCACGTGGTGGCGTACGATTTTGGTGCCAAGCGCAACATCCTGCGTATGCTGGTCGACCGCGGCTGCCGCCTGACGGTCGTCCCGGCGAAAACCTCTGCTGAAGAGGTACTGAAGATGAATCCGGACGGTATCTTCCTGTCCAACGGTCCTGGCGACCCGGCACCGTGCGATTACGCTATCGACGCCATCAAATCCTTCCTGGAAACCGATATCCCGGTATTCGGCATCTGTCTGGGTCATCAGCTGCTGGCGCTGGCGAGCGGTGCTAACACCGTGAAGATGAAGTTCGGTCACCACGGTGGGAACCACCCGGTGAAAGATATCGATAACAACACGGTAATGATTACGGCACAGAACCATGGCTTCGCAGTGGATGAGGCGTCAATGCCGGCTAACCTGCGCGTGACCCACAAGTCTCTGTTCGATGGCACCCTGCAGGGGATTCATCGTACCGATAAGCCAGCGTTCAGCTTCCAGGGTCACCCTGAAGCCAGCCCGGGCCCGCACGATGCCGCGCCGCTGTTCGATCACTTCATCGAACTTATTGAGCAATACCGTAAGACCGCTAAATAATCAGGAGCCGAGAAGACCATGCCAAAACGTACAGACATAAAAAGCATCCTGATCCTTGGCGCTGGCCCGATTGTGATCGGCCAGGCCTGCGAATTCGACTACTCCGGTGCCCAGGCGTGTAAAGCCCTGCGCGAAGAGGGTTACCGCGTTATCCTGGTGAACTCTAACCCGGCCACCATCATGACCGACCCGGAAATGGCAGATGCAACCTACATCGAGCCGATTCACTGGGAAGTGGTACGCAAAATCATCGAAAAAGAGCGTCCGGACGCGGTTCTGCCTACCATGGGCGGCCAGACGGCGCTGAACTGTGCGCTGGAGCTGGAACGTCAGGGCGTGCTGGAAGAGTTCGGCGTGACCATGATTGGTGCGACAGCCGATGCCATTGATAAAGCTGAAGACCGCCGTCGCTTCGACGTGGCGATGAAGAAAATCGGCCTCGACACCGCGCGTTCCGGTATTGCACATACCATGGAAGAAGCGCTGGCCGTGGCGGCTGACGTTGGTTATCCGTGCATTATCCGTCCATCCTTCACCATGGGTGGCACCGGCGGCGGTATTGCCTACAACCGCGAAGAGTTCGAAGAGATTTGTGAACGCGGTCTGGATCTCTCCCCCACCAAAGAGCTGCTGATTGATGAATCGCTGATTGGCTGGAAAGAGTACGAGATGGAAGTGGTGCGTGATAAAAACGACAACTGCATCATCGTCTGCTCCATCGAAAACTTCGATGCGATGGGTATCCACACCGGCGACTCCATCACCGTAGCGCCAGCCCAGACGCTGACCGACAAAGAGTATCAAATCATGCGTAACGCCTCGATGGCGGTACTGCGTGAAATCGGCGTAGAAACGGGTGGCTCTAACGTTCAGTTTGCGGTGAACCCGAAAAACGGTCGCCTGATTGTTATCGAAATGAACCCGCGTGTTTCTCGCTCCTCCGCGCTGGCCTCGAAAGCCACCGGCTTCCCGATTGCGAAAGTGGCCGCGAAACTGGCGGTAGGATATACCCTCGATGAGCTGATGAACGACATCACCGGTGGCCGCACTCCAGCGTCCTTCGAGCCGTCCATCGACTACGTTGTGACCAAGATCCCTCGCTTTAACTTCGAGAAGTTCGCCGGCGCAAACGACCGTCTGACCACGCAGATGAAATCTGTTGGCGAAGTGATGGCGATTGGGCGTACTCAGCAGGAATCCCTGCAGAAAGCGCTGCGTGGCCTGGAAGTGGGGGCCACGGGTTTTGACCCGAAAGTGAGTCTGGAAGACCCTGAAGCGCTGACCAAAATTCGCCGCGAGCTGAAGGACGCAGGCGCAGAGCGTATCTGGTACATCGCCGATGCGTTCCGTGCGGGCCTCTCTGTTGATGGCGTGTTCAACCTGACCAACATCGACCGCTGGTTCCTGGTGCAGATTGAAGAGCTGGTACGTCTGGAAGAAAGAGTCGCGGACCTGGGTATCAATGGCCTGGACGCTGACTTCCTGCGCGTACTGAAGCGTAAAGGCTTCGCCGATGCGCGTCTGGCCAAACTGGCGGGCGTACGTGAAGCGGAAATCCGCAAGCTGCGTGACCAGTATGACCTGCACCCGGTCTACAAACGCGTGGATACCTGTGCAGCGGAGTTCGCGACCGACACCGCTTACATGTACTCCACGTATGAAGATGAGTGTGAAGCGAATCCGTCCGTCGACCGCGACAAGATTATGGTGCTGGGCGGCGGTCCTAACCGTATCGGCCAGGGCATCGAGTTTGACTACTGCTGCGTTCACGCCTCCCTGGCACTGCGCGAAGACGGTTACGAGACCATCATGGTCAACTGTAACCCGGAAACCGTGTCGACCGACTACGATACCTCCGACCGCCTCTACTTTGAGCCGGTAACGCTTGAAGATGTGCTGGAAATCGTGCGTATCGAGAAGCCTAAAGGCGTAATCGTGCAATACGGTGGCCAGACCCCACTGAAACTGGCGCGCGCGCTGGAAGCCGCTGGTGTGCCGGTAATCGGTACCAGCCCGGATGCAATCGACCGTGCAGAAGACCGTGAGCGTTTCCAGCAGGCGGTTGACCGTCTGAAGCTGAAACAGCCGGCCAATGCCACCGTCACCGCTATCGAGATGGCTGTTGAGAAGGCGAAAGAGATTGGCTACCCGCTGGTGGTACGCCCTTCGTACGTGTTGGGCGGCCGCGCGATGGAAATCGTCTACGACGAAGCTGACCTGCGTCGCTACTTCCAGACGGCAGTGAGCGTGTCCAACGATGCGCCGGTTCTGCTCGACCGCTTCCTCGACGATGCCGTTGAAGTGGATGTGGATGCCATCTGTGACGGCGAAATGGTGCTGATTGGCGGTATCATGGAGCACATCGAACAGGCAGGCGTTCACTCCGGTGACTCCGCATGTTCCCTGCCAGCGTACACCCTGAGCCAGGAAATTCAGGACGTGATGCGCCAGCAGGTGCAGAAGCTGGCCTTCGAACTGCAGGTTCGCGGTCTGATGAACGTCCAGTTCGCTGTCAAAGACAACGAAGTCTACCTGATTGAAGTGAACCCGCGTGCAGCACGTACCGTACCGTTCGTCTCTAAAGCTACCGGTGTTCCGCTGGCGAAAGTGGCGGCGCGCGTGATGGCGGGCCAGACGCTGGCACAGCAGGGCGTGACGAAAGAAATTATCCCACCGTACTACTCGGTGAAAGAA
Source organism: Enterobacter sp. SORGH_AS_0287 (assembly GCF_031453695.1). NCBI lineage: Bacteria > Pseudomonadati > Pseudomonadota > Gammaproteobacteria > Enterobacterales > Enterobacteriaceae > Enterobacter > Enterobacter sp. SORGH_AS_0287. The sequence goes on along the minus strand of NZ_JAVIZW010000001.1, from coordinate 2,818,339 downwards.
GTGGTACTGCCGTTCAACAAATTCCCGGGCGTCGACCCGCTGTTAGGGCCAGAAATGCGTTCTACCGGGGAAGTGATGGGCGTGGGCCGCACCTTCGCAGAAGCGTTTGCGAAGGCGCAGTTAGGCAGTAACTCCACCATGAAAAAATCTGGCCGTGCGCTGCTCTCTGTTCGCGAAGGCGATAAAGAGCGCGTGGTTGACCTGGCGGCTAAGCTGCTGAAACAGGGCTTCGAGCTGGATGCAACCCACGGCACGGCCATTGTGCTGGGTGAAGCGGGCATTAATCCGCGTCTGGTGAACAAGGTGCATGAAGGTCGTCCGCACATTCAGGATCGCATCAAGAATGGCGAATACACCTACATCATTAACACCACCGCAGGTCGTCAGGCGATTGAAGACTCCAAGCTGATTCGCCGCAGCGCGCTGCAGTACAAAGTGCATTACGACACCACCCTGAACGGTGGTTTCGCCACCGCGATGGCACTGAACGCTGATGCCACCGAGAAGGTGATTTCCGTTCAGGAAATGCACGCTCAGATTAACAAGTAAGCCAACATACCCGGCAGTATTCGCTGCCGGGTATTATTCCCACCTTCAGAACCTTCTGGTTTTCCAACCGCATTCAGTCAGTTAGCCTAAAATGGTTAGGTCGATAACGAAATTCAACTGAGAGCAGGGGAAAACACCATGCAAAATAAACTACTGATCGCGTCCGTTCTGGCTGCCACCGCCATGTTTACCGTTGCGGGCTGTTCATCTAATCAGGCAGTAAAAACCACGGATGGCCGTACGATAGTGACTGACGGTAAGCCGCAGGTCGATGATGACACCGGTCTGGTTTCCTATAAAAACGCCGAAACGGGTCAAACTGAACAGATCAACCGTGACCAGGTGAAATCCATGGGCGAACTGGATAACTAGTTCAGATTTCTGACGTTAGCCCGTCAATAATATTCACTATTAGCCTGTTGAATTACTGACTACACTCTTTTGGTAAAAGAAGGCAGTAAAACAACAGGCTAATTAATGATTCTGATAATTTACGCACATCCGTATCCGCATCACTCGCATGCAAATAAACGGATGCTTGAGCAGGTAAGGACGCTTGATAACGTAGAGATACGTTCCCTCTATCAACTTTATCCCGATTTTAATATCGATATCGCCGCCGAACAGGAGGCGCTCTCTCGTGCCGATTTAATTATCTGGCAGCATCCGATGCAATGGTACAGCACCCCTCCGCTCCTCAAACTGTGGATCGATAAAGTCTTTTCCCACGGCTGGGCGTATGGCCACAACGGTCACGCGCTTAAAGGTAAAAGCCTGATGTGGGCCGTGACCACCGGCGGGGGAGAAAGCCACTTCGATATTGGTGCTTTCCCGGGCTTTGAGGTGCTGTCACAGCCGCTGCAGGCGACGGCGCTCTATTGTGGGCTGAACTGGCTCCCTCCTTTTGCGATGCACTGTACGTTCGTTTGCGATGATGAGACGTTGCAGGCGCAGGCACGCCATTATAAACAACGGTTACTTGAGTGGCAGGAGGCGAACAATGGATAGCCATACGCTGATACAGGCGCTGATTTACCTCGGCGCGGCTGCGCTGATTGTACCCGTGGCGGTACGTCTGGGACTGGGTTCGGTGCTGGGTTACCTCATTGCCGGCTGTGTCATTGGACCGTGGGGCTTCCGTCTGGTGACTGATGCCGAGGCGATTCTCCATTTCGCTGAGATCGGCGTCGTGCTGATGCTGTTTGTAATTGGCCTGGAGCTGGATCCCCGGCGGTTATGGAAACTGCGCGCTTCGGTATTTGGTGGGGGAGCGTTACAGATGGTGGCCTGTGGTCTGCTGCTGGGTGGGTTCTGTATCCTGCTGGGCATGGACTGGAAAGTCGCGACACTCATCGGCCTGACGTTGGCACTCTCTTCTACGGCCATTGCCATGCAGGCAATGAACGAGCGCAACCTGACGGTCTCTCAGATGGGGCGCAGCGCGTTTTCGGTGCTGCTGTTCCAGGATATTGCAGCCATCCCGCTGGTGGCGATGATCCCGCTGCTGGCCGCAAGCGGTGCCTCAACGACCATGGGAGCTTTTGCGCTTTCCGCGCTGAAAGTGGTTGGTGCCCTGGCGCTGGTTATTCTGCTTGGCCGCTACGTGACCCGACCACTGCTGCGCTTTGTCGCTCGCTCCGGCCTGCGTGAAGTTTTCAGTGCCGTTGCGCTGTTCCTGGTGTTTGGCTTTGGTTTGCTGCTCGAGGAAGCCGGCTTATCGATGGCTATGGGGGCGTTCCTGGCAGGGGTGCTGCTGGCCAGTTCTGAATATCGCCATGCGCTGGAAAGTGATATCGAGCCGTTTAAGGGATTATTGCTGGGGCTGTTTTTCATCGGCGTGGGGATGTCTATCGACTTTGGCACGCTGGTAACGCATCCGCTGCGGATCCTCATCCTGCTGGTCGGTTTCCTGGTCATTAAGATGGGCATGTTGTGGCTGATAGCGCGTCCATTAACGGTGCCCAACAAGCAGCGTCGTTGGTTTGCCGTACTGCTGGGGCAGGGGAGTGAGTTTGCATTCGTGGTCTTTGGCGCGGCGCAGATGGCCAACGTACTGGATGCTGAGTGGGCGAAAGCGCTGACGCTTGCCGTCGCACTGTCGATGGCCGCAACGCCTGTTCTGCTGGTGGTGCTGGCGCGTCTGGAAAAAACGGGGAGCGAGCAAGAACGCGAAGCCGACGAGATCGACGAGGAGCAGCCACGGGTGATCATCGCCGGGTTTGGTCGCTTCGGGCAGATCGTGGGCCGTTTGCTGTTGTCGAGCGGGGTCAAAATGGTGATCCTCGACCACGATCCCGACCATGTTGAGACCCTGCGGAAATTCGACATGAAAGTGTTTTACGGGGATGCAACGCGTGTCGATCTGCTGGAGTCCGCCGGGGCGGCGAAAGCCGAAGTGTTGATTAACGCAATCGACGATCCGGAGACCAGCATGCAGATGGTGGAGCTGGTCAAGGAACACTTCCCCGAGCTGACCATTATCTCTCGCGCCCGCGATGTGGATCACTACATCCGGCTGCGTCAGGCAGGGGTGGAGGCGCCAGAGCGTGAAACGTTCGAAGGTGCGCTCAAGTCTGGCCGGATGGCGCTGGAAAATCTGGGGCTAGGGGCCTATGAAGCCCGTGAACGTGCGGACCTGTTCCGCCGCTTTAACACCGAGATGGTGGAAGAGATGGCGGCGATGGCGGGCAGCACGGCCACCGAGCGTGCAGCGGTGTTTAAACGCACCAGCGCGATGCTGACGGAAATCATTAACGAGGACCGCAATCACCTGTCGCTTATCCAGCGTCACGGCTGGCAGGGCACGGAAGAGGGCAAGCATACCGGCGATCCGGCGGACGAACCGGAGAGTAAACCTTCCACGTGAAGTGGAGTTGCCAGCAATATTAAAAAATTTCTCTATCTTTACTCAGCCGCCAGTCGACGAAAGATTAAGCTTTCCGTATAGTGGCGGCAATTTTTTGCATCCGGGAAATTTTCAATGATCAGTCTGATTGCAGCGCTGGCGGTGGACCGTGTTATCGGTATGGAAAATGCCATGCCGTGGAACCTGCCTGCCGATCTCGCATGGTTTAAACGTACTACGTTAAACAAGCCGGTAGTGATGGGCCGCCTGACCTGGGAGTCGATTGGTCGTCCATTACCGGGCCGTAAAAATATCGTTATCAGTAGCCAGCCTGGCACTGACGATCGCGTCGAATGGGTGAAGTCCGTAGACGAGGCCATTGCCGCATGCGGTAATGCCGAGGAGATCATGGTGATTGGCGGTGGGCGTGTGTACGAACAGTTCCTGCCTAAAGCACAGAAGCTGTATCTGACCCACATTGATGCGGAAGTGGAAGGGGATACGCATTTCCCGGACTACGATCCTGATGAGTGGGAATCTGTCTTCAGTGAATTCCACGACGCGGATGCGCAGAACTCCCACAGCTACTGCTTCGAAATTCTGGAACGTCGCTAAGTGAATGTCCCTCTCCCGTCCGGGGGAGGGAAATCCTCATCAGGAGGCAACGGCCTCGTCTTCCCCTAAGTCCAGCTGTCGGTTGGATGGCTGAACAAAGTACGTTTTATCTTCCCAGCGCAAGCAGGTTAACTCTCCACCCCAGCAGCAGCCGGTATCGAGACCGTAGATCCCCTCCGGTGTGCCTTTTCCTTCAAGCGACGCCCAGTGGCCAAACACCACGTTATAGGCGTTGGTCACCGGACCGGGAATGGCAAACCACGGTTTAAGAGGCGCAGGGGCGCTTTCCGGTGTCTCTTTGCAATACATATCCAGCTGCCCGTTCGGGAAGCAAAAACGCATGCGGGTGAAAGCGTTCGTAATAAAGCGCAGGCGGGCCAGACCGCTAAGATCTTCGCTCCAGTGATTCGGCATATCGCCGTACATCGCGTCGAGGAAGAAAGGATACGAGTCGCTTGCCAGCACCGCTTCAACGTCACGCGCACAGGTTTTCGCCGTCTCAAGATCCCACTGAGGGGTGATCCCGGCATGCGCCATGACCAGTTTTTTCTCTTCATCGATCTGCAGCAGCGGCTGGCGGCGTAGCCAGTTGATGAGAACATCCGCGTCCGGGGCATCCAGCAAAGGCGAGAGACGATCTTTGGGTTTGTTGCGACTGATCCCGGCAAAGACGGCCAGCAAATGCAGATCGTGGTTGCCCAGTACCATGCGCACGCTGTCACCCAGTGATTTGACGAAGCGTAGAACGTCCAGCGAGCCAGGGCCACGCGCCACTAAATCGCCCGTCAGCCAGAGCGTATCTTGTCCAGGCGTAAAGTCGACCTGTTTTAACAATGCGATCAGTTCATCGTAGCAACCGTGAACGTCGCCAATCAGATATGTAGACATTAGATTAATGAATGAGTGTTGTAACGGCGAGACGGAACACAGGAATAGCAACGCGGAACACATTGCCATCGACGTCGACCATTTCGTAATGGCCCTGCATGGTGCCCAGCGGCGTTTCGATCACGGCACCGCTGGTATATTGATACTCTTCGCCAGGGTCGATGTGGGGCTGTTCACCAACCACACCTTCACCCTGAACTTCGATTTCGCGGCCGTTGCCGTTGGTGATAAGCCAGTAGCGCCCAAGCAGTTGCACAGGCATCCGCCCCAGATTGCGAATGGTCACGGTGTAAGCGAAGACAAAACGTTCTTCATCCGGTGAAGACTGGGATTCAACATAAACGCTTTGTACATAGACACATACGCGGGGCGAATCAATCATGGCTTAACTCTCCTTCGGCGGCGCATTTTCGCTGATGTAATTAGCCAGCTTGCAGTACTGTTCTACGGAAATATTTTCTGCACGCATTGCCGGGTCAATACCCAACTCAGTCAGCACTTCAACGGTAAACAGATTGCCCAGGCTGTTACGGATCGTTTTACGGCGCTGGTTAAAGGCTTCCGTAGTAATGCGGCTCAGCACGCGCAGGTCTTTCACCGGGTACGGCATTATTTTATGCGGTACAAGACGCACTACCGCAGAGTCCACTTTTGGTGGCGGCGTAAAGGCGGTTGGCGGTACTTCGAGCACCGGGATCACGTTGCAGAAATATTGCGCCATCACGCTCAAACGACCATACGCTTTACTGTTCGGCCCTGCAACCAGACGGTTAACCACCTCTTTTTGCAACATGAAGTGCATGTCGGCAATGGCATCAGTATAGCTAAACAGGTGGAACATTAGCGGTGTGGAAATGTTGTACGGCAGGTTACCGAACACGCGCAGCGGTTGGCCCATTTTTTCCGACAGCTCACCAAAGTTCATGGTCATGGCATCCTGCTGATAAATCGTCAGCTTTGGCCCCAGGAACGGATGAGTTTGCAGGCGTGCGGCGAGATCGCGATCGAGTTCGATAACGGTCAGTTCGTCCAGGCGTTCGCCTACGGGTTCAGTCAGAGCGGCAAGACCCGGGCCGATTTCGACCATAGCCTGACCTTTCTGCGGATTAATGGCAGACACGATACTGTCGATCACGAACTGATCGTTGAGGAAGTTTTGCCCGAAGCGTTTTCGGGCTAAGTGGCCCTGATGGACTCGATTAGTCATTGAGTATTAACAATCATTTTGATGGCGAGATTAAGCGCCGTAATAAAACTGCCGACATCCGCTTTCCCCTGGCCTGCCAGATCCAGCGCAGTACCGTGGTCAACGGACGTTCGAATAAAAGGTAAACCGAGGGTGATATTCACCCCGCGGCCAAAGCCCTGGTATTTTAGCACGGGCAGGCCTTGATCGTGGTACATCGCGAGCACGGCGTCCGCATTATCCAGGTATTTTGGCTGGAAAAGGGTATCGGCAGGCAACGGCCCGCTTAAGTTCATCCCTTTTGCCCGCATTTCTTCAAGCACCGGAATAATGGTGTCGATCTCTTCGGTACCCATATGTCCGCCTTCACCGGCGTGCGGGTTCAGGCCGCAGACCAGCACATGCGGCTGTTTGATGCCGAATTTGGTTTGCAGGTCGTGATGCAGGATCCCGATGATCTCCCGTAAAAGAGACGGAGTAATGGCATCCGGAATGGCCCTGATGGGCAAATGGGTCGTCACGAGGGCAACGCGCATTGCTTCTGTCGCCAGCATCATGACCACTTTCGGGCTGTGCGAGCGCTCTTCAAAGAACTCCGTGTGCCCGGTAAACGGTATCCCCGCCTCGTTGATAACGCCTTTGTGCACGGGACCGGTGATCAGGGCGGCAAATTCGCCCTTCAGGCAACCGTCGCAGGCACGCGCCAGCGTCTCTACAACATAGTGGCCGTTTTCGGTACTGAGCTGACCCGGGATGACGGGAGTACGAAGTGGAACAGGAAGAAGCGTAAGCGTGCCGGCTTGCTGTGGTGCAGGCTGCTGGCCTTCAACGTAGGGGATGAGCGTTAAAGGCAGACCGAGCAGCGTTGCCCGGTCTTGTAACAGTGTTGCATCCGCGCAGACAACCAGTTCCACCGGCCAGCTGCGCTGGGCGAGCTGGACAACGAGGTCAGGCCCAATCCCGGCAGGTTCGCCGGGAGTGATCACAACACGATGCTGTTTCATTAGTTGCTCAGTACTTTCACATAAGCGCTGGCGCGTTGTTCCTGCATCCAGGTTGCTGCTTCTTCAGAGAACTTACGGTTAAACAGCATGCGGTAGGCTCTGTCTTTCTGCGCCGCGTCCGTTTTATCAACATTGCGGGTATCCAACAGTTCGATCAGATGCCAGCCGAAGGAGGAGTGCACCGGGGCGCTCATCTGGCCTTTGTTCAGCTTCATCAGTGCGTCACGGAACGCAGGATCGTAGATATCCGCGGCCGCCCAGCCCAGATCGCCGCCCTGATTAGCAGAGCCGGGATCCTGAGAGAACTCTTTCGCGGCATTCGCAAACGAGGTTTTCCCGCTCTTGATGTCTGCAGCAATCTGTTGCAGTTTCACGCGCGCCTGATCGTCAGTCATGATAGGTGACGGCTTGAGGAGAATATGGCGAGCGTGAACTTCGGTAACCGAAATGTTCTGACTCTGACCGCGCAGATCGTTCACTTTCAGGATGTGGAAGCCCACGCCTGAACGGATGGGACCCACGATGTCACCTTTCTTCGCCGTGCTCAGCGCCTGAGCAAAGATGGAAGGCAGCTCCTGGATACGTCCCCAGCCCATCTGGCCGCCTTTAAGCGCCTGTTGGTCAGCGGAGTAGGTGATGGCCAGTTTGCCAAAGTCACCGCCGTTACGTGCCTGCTCGACAATCGAACGCGCCTGGCTTTCAGCTTCCGCAGCCTGGTCGGAGGTTGGGTTCTCTGGCAGTGGGATCAGAATGTGGCTCAGGTTTAGTTCGGTGCTGGCGTCATTCTGGTTACCCACCTGTTTTGCCAGCGCGTCCACTTCCTGAGGCAGGATCGTGACGCGACGACGGACTTCATTGTTGCGCACTTCCGAAATCAGCATCTCTTTACGGATCTGATTACGGTACGTTGCATAGCTGATGCCATCATAGGCCAGACGGCTGCGCATCTGGTCCAGGCTCATGTTGTTCTGCTTCGCGATGTTAGCAATGGCCTGATCGAGCTGCTCGTCAGTGACCTTCACACCCATTTTCTGACCCATTTGCAGGACAATCTGATCCATGATCAGACGTTCCAGGATCTGATGGCGCAGGGTCGCGTCATCCGGAAGTTGCTGACCTGCTTCACCCGAATTGAGCTTCACAGATTTCATCAAACCGTCAACGTCGCTTTCGAGCACGACGCCGTTGTTAACCACAGCGGCGACCTTATCAACAACCTGGGGGGCCGCGAAGCTAGTATTCGCAACCATAGCGACACCGAGCAGCAGCGTTTTCCAGTTCTTCATACTTTTTCCATTTCAATTAACCGCAAAGCGGATTACGTTGCAAATTAAGCACATTACAAGGAACTGCGGTACGGCAGAATGTTCGAGCGCAGCATCTGCTGCGTGCCCAGGCCGTAGTTGGAGCTTAGGCCGCGCAGTTCGACATTAAAGCCAATCACGTTATCGTATTTGCCCTGTTCATTCTTGGTATCCCAGCCGTTAAGCTTACGTTCGTAACCGACACGCAGCGCGTAGCAGCAGGAGTTATATTGCAGACCAACCATCTGGTCAGCAGGTTTACTGGTGTTGGTGTCAAAGTAGTAAGCACCGACGATTGACCAGCGATCGGCGATTGGCCAGCTCGCTGCGCCACCCACCTGCGAGATGCCGTCTTTGTACTGATCCGTATTCGCATAGTTTGGCAACGTGGCCTGAATATATTCCGGGCTGGCGTAACGATAGGTCAACTGCAGCATACGGTCTTCATCACGACGGTATTCAATCGCCGCACTGCTTGTCGCAACGTTGTTGAGACGCGTATCGTACTGCACACCCCCGCGTAAACCCCAGCGATCGGTCATACGCCAGTAGGTATCACCCGCCCACACCAGAGAACCCGTTTTGTTGTCTTTTTCCCAGTTAATGTCGTCATCACCGGTCCGGGACTCGGTGAAATAGTAGATTTGACCAACAGAAACGTTAAAACGTTCAACGGCGGCATCATCATAAACGCGCGTTGTGACGCCGGTCGTTAACTGGTTTGCTGACGCAATACGGTCGAGGCCACCGTAGGTACGGTCGCGGAACAGACCGCTGTAGTCAGACTGCAGGAATGAGGAGTCATAGTTCTGAATGTTGCTCTGATCGCGATACGGGACGTACAGATACTGCATACGTGGCTCAAGCGTCTGGGTATAACCCTCCGCCAGAAGACCCATATCGCGTTCGAAGATCAGTTTGCCGTCCATTTTGAACTGCGGCAGGACGCGGTTCACGGATTCTTCGAGATCGGTGCCGTAACGGTTGTTATACCAGTCGAGATTCTTCTGCTGGTAATGGGTGGCCATCAGTTTGGCCTCGGTATTCAGGCTCGACCAGTCATTTGACACCGGCAAATTGATGGTTGGCTCGAGGTGAACACGCGTGGATTCCGGCATATCCGAGTTGGTGTTAACGAAGTGCACGGCCTGGGCGTACACGTGGGTATCAAACGGGCCAACATCGTTCTGGTACCAGTTAACGTCCAGCTGCGGTTCTGCACCATAAGTGCTTCTCGTCTGGGTATCAAAGACCTGGAATTGCTTGGTAGAGACCGTGGCGTTGAAGTTCTCAATAGCGTATCCCACGCTGAATTTCTGCGTGGCGTAGCCATCGGTACTGGACCCGTATTTGGAGTCAAAGTCGTTGAAATAGTAAGGATCGCTGACTTTGGTGTAGTCGACGTTAAACCGCCAGACCTGGTCCATTACCCCGGCATGTTTCCAGTAGAACAACCAGCGGTGTTTATCACCTTCTGTTGGATGCTCATCCTGGAAGACTTTATCCGACGGCAGATAATCCAGTTCCATCAGGCCAGTACCCGCCTGCGTCAGGTAGCGGAACTCGTTTTCCCACATAACGTTGCCGCGCTTATGGATATAGTGCGGCGTGATCGTGGCGTCCATGTTGGGCGCGATGTTCCAGTAATACGGCAGATAGAACTCAAAGTAGTTCGTGGTGCTGTATTTGGCATTCGGGATCAGGAAACCTGAGCGGCGTTTGTCACCCACAGGAAGCTGCAGGTAAGGGCTGTAGAAAACAGGCACCGGACCGAGCTTGAAGCGGGCGTTCCAGATCTCTGCAACCTGCTCTTCACGGTCATGGATGACTTCACTTCCGACCACGCTCCAGGTATTAGACCCGGGCAGACAGGACGTGAAGGAGCCGTTTTCGAGAATCGTATAGCGGTTTTCACCGCGCTGTTTCATCAGGTCTGCATCACCGCGCCCCTGGCGACCTACCATCTGGTAATCACCTTCCCAGACGTTAGTGTCTTTGGTATTCAGGTTTGACCAGGCTTTCGGACCTTTCAGGATGACCTGATTGTCGTCATAGTGCACATTACCCAGCGCATCCACCGTTCGTACCGGCTCGGCCGCACCTTCCGGCTGCTTCTGATGTAATTGCACTTCATCTGCCTGCAGACGGCTGTTGCCCTGGTTAATATCCACATTGCCAGTAAATGTCGCATTGTCAGGATATGTGCCTTTAGAGCTATCGGCAGTAATGGTTACCGGCAAGCTATTCGTATCGCCCTTTACCAGTGGACGATTATAACTTGGGACGCCAAGCATACACTGCGAGGCGAGATCGGCCGCCAGTCCCTGTTGGCTGTACAGGGCGGTGCCAATCATTGTGGCCAGGAGGGTGGGGATACGTTTTTTCATACGTTGTATTTTATTGTTCCGTCATCAGTGGCTACGGCTTACAAACGCTCAGAGACTATCTTACTCATCAGCGCAGTACCAGCGTTAATCCTGCCCGTTTGCGCGCCAGAGTGTTAGGCTCGCTATCGAATGACGAGTATGATAAAGCAAATTATAGGCGATGTCCTTCAATTGACCGTGGCTTGAACACTGTGATGATGACGTTGCGTCGGCCAGGAACATGACTAACCGGGGAGTATATGCAGTATTGGGGTAAAATAATCGGCGTTGCGTTCGCCATCATCATGGGTGCCGGGTTCTGGGGGATCGTACTGGGGCTTATTATCGGCCATATGTTTGATAAGGCTCGCAGCCGCAAAATGGCCTGGTTTGCCAATCAGCGTGAGCGTCAGTCCCTCTTTTTCTCCACCACGTTTGAGGTGATGGGGCACTTAACCAAATCAAAAGGGCGTGTGACGGAAGCCGATATTCAGATAGCCAGCGTCTTTATGGACCGCATGAATCTGCATGGTGACTCCCGTCTCGCGGCACAAAATGCGTTTCGCATCGGTAAAGCGGATAACTATCCGCTGCGCGATAAAATGCGACAGTTCCGCAGCATCTGCTTCGGCCGTTTTGATTTAATTCGGATGTTTCTGGAGATCCAAATCCAGGCGGCGTTTGCCGATGGTTCACTTCATCCGAATGAACGCGATGTTTTATATGTTATTGCGGAAGAACTGGGCATCTCCCGTATGCAGTTCGACCAGTTCCTGCGCATGATGCAGGGCGGTGCGCAGTTTGGCGGCGGCTATCACCAGCAGTCCTCTGGCGGTGCCTGGCAGCAGGCGCAGCGGGGTCCGACGCTGGAGGATGCCTGTAATGTGCTGGGGGTGAAGCCATCGGACGATGTAACCACCATCAAGCGTGCCTATCGTAAGCTGATGAGTGAGCACCACCCGGACAAACTGGTCGCGAAAGGCTTACCGCCGGAGATGATGGAGATGGCGAAGCAAAAAGCGCAGGAAATTCAGAAAGCGTACGAGTTGATTAAAGAGAAGAAAAGTTTCAAATAAAAAAAGGCCCGACACTGTCGGGCCTTTTTTTCAGAAGTCGACCGGGGCTTTAAACGTCATTGCATTGCCAAAAACCGGATGGGTGATGGTGAGCGTCTGCGCATGCAGCTGCAGGCGTGGCGCCAGCGCCAGTGCATCGGGCGGCGCGTAAAATCTGTCCCCCAGTATCGGGTGCCCCAGCGCAAGCATATGGACACGCAGCTGGTGCGAGCGCCCGGTAATCGGTTTAAGCAGCACGCGCGCAGTATTATCTGGCGCGTACTCCAGCACTTCATACTCGGTTTGTGCTGCTTTGCCGGTTTCGTAACAGACCTTTTGTTTTGGTCGGTTCGGCCAGTCGCAGATCAGCGGTAAATCCACCAGCCCTTCCGCCGGCTGAGGATGCCCCCAGACACGTGCGACATACTGCTTTTTCGGCTCGCGATCGCGGAACTGGCGTTTCAGCTCGCGTTCCGCCGCTTTATTCAGCGCCACTACAATCACACCGCTGGTGGCCATGTCCAGACGATGGACAGACTCCGCCTGAGGATAATCGCGCTGAATACGCGTCATCACACTGTCTTTGTGCTCATCCAGACGCCCTGGCACGGACAACAAGCCGCTGGGCTTGTTGACCACCATAATGTGCTCATCCTGATAAAGCACCACCAGCCAGGGATCCTGAGGTGGATTGTAGGGCTCCATCACCATCTTGCGCTCCGTTTACTGATGCGTCACAACGATAAGACGCAGGGCATCCAGACGCCAGCCAGCCTGATTAAGGCTTTCAAGCACCTGCTGACGGTTGCTCTCGATCGCTGCCAGCTCGTCATCGCGGATGTTTGGGTTTACCGCTTTCAACGCTTCCAGACGGGAGAGTTCCGCGGACAGTTTGTCGTCGGCTTCTTGACGTGCGGCATCAATTAGCGCCCGGGCCGCTTTTTCGATCTGCGTTTCACCCAGTTGCAGAATAGCGTGCACATCCTGCTGTACCGCGTTGACCAGCTTACTGCCGGTATGGCGGTTCACCGCACTCAGTTGGCGGTTAAAGCTCTCGAATTCAACCTGAGCGGCGAGGTTCGTGCCGTTTTTGTCCAGCAGCAGACGCACAGGCGTTGACGGCAGGAAGCGGTTGAGCTGCAGCTGTTTCGGCGCCTGCGCTTCGACAACGTAAATCAGTTCCAGCAGCAGGGTACCCACTGGCAGCGCTTTGTTTTTCAACAACGAGATGGTGCTGCTGCCGGTATCGCCTGAGAGGATCAAATCCAGACCGTTGCGGATCAACGGGTGCTCCCAGGTGATGAACTGCGCATCTTCGCGCGACAGCGCCACATCACGTTCAAAGGTGATGGTGCATCCATCTTCCGGCAGGCCAGGGAAATCCGGGACCAGCATATGGTCGGACGGGGTCAGGACAATCAAATTCTCGCCACGATCGTCCTGGTTTATGCCAACGATGTCGAACAGGTTCATGGAGAAGCTGATCAGGCTGGTGTCATCATCCTGCTCTTCAATGCTTTCAGCGAGCGCCTGGGCTTTTTCACCGCCGTTGGAGTGGATCTCCAGCAGGCGGTCACGGCCCTGTTCCAGCTGTGATTTCAGCGCTTCATGCTTATCACGGCAGGCTTTGATCAGTTCATCAAACCCGTCGGTGTTCTCTGGCGCGGCCAGGTAGCCGATCAGATCGGCGTGCACCTGATCGTAAATCGGGCGGCCGGTCGGGCAGGTGTGCTCAAACGCATCCAGACCTTCGTGGAACCAACGCACCAGAACGGACTGGGCGGTTTTTTCCAGGTAAGGAACGTGGATCTGAATATCATGCGCCTGGCCAATACGATCCAGACGGCCGATACGCTGTTCCAGCAGATCCGGGTTGAACGGCAAATCGAACATCACCAGGTTGCTGGCAAACTGGAAGTTACGGCCTTCAGACCCGATTTCAGAGCACAGCAGAACCTGGGCACCGCTGTCCTCTTCTGCAAACCATGCCGCGGCACGGTCACGCTCGACGATGGACATCCCTTCGTGGAACACGGCGGCGCGAATACCTTCGCGTTCGCGCAGGACCTGCTCCAGCTGCAGTGCGGTGGCTGCTTTGGCGCAGATCACCAGCACTTTCTGAGAACGGTGCGCGGTCAAATAGCCCATCAGCCACTCAACACGCGGGTCGAAGTTCCACCAGGTGCCGGTATCGCCTTCAAATTCCTGGTAAATCTGTTCCGGGTAGAGCATGTCGCGTGCACGCTCTTCAGCAGTTTTGCGCGCGCCCATAATGCCGGAAACTTTAATGGCCGTCTGGTACTGCGTCGGCAGTGGCAATTTGATGGTATGCAGTTCGCGTTTCGGGAAACCTTTCACCCCGTTACGGGTGTTACGGAACAGGACGCGGCTGGTGCCGTGGCGATCCATCAGCATATCGATCAGTTCTTTACGCGCGGAATCCGCGTTGTCACTGTCGCTGTTGGCCGCCTGCAGCAGAGGCTCAATATCCTGCTCGCCAATCAGATCGCTCAGGGTGTTGAGCTCGTCATTCGAGAGATGTTTACCCGCCAGCAGCAGGGCAACGGCATCGGCGACCGGACGGTAGTTATTCTGCTCTTCAACGAACTGCTCAAAGTCATGGAAGCGGTTTGGATCGAGCAGGCGCAAACGGGCGAAGTGGCTCTCCAGACCTAACTGCTCCGGCGTTGCGGTCAGCAGCAGGACGCCTGGCACGCGCTCGGCAAGCTGTTCGATAGCCATGTATTCCCGGCTTGGTGCGTCTTCGCTCCAGACCAGATGGTGCGCTTCATCGACCACCATCACGTCCCATTCGGCGTCGCACAGATGCTCAAGACGCTGCTTGCTGCGGCGTACGAAATCCAGAGAGCAGATCACCAGCTGTTCCGTTTCAAACGGGTTGTCCGCATCGTGCTGGGCTTCTGCATAGCGCTCATCATCAAACAGAGCGAAACGCAGGTTAAAGCGGCGCAGCATCTCGACCAGCCATTGATGCTGCAGGGTTTCGGGTACCACAATCAGCACGCGTTCGGCTGCGCCGGAAAGCAGCTGTTGATGCAGGATCATGCCCGCTTCAATGGTTTTCCCCAGGCCCACTTCATCTGCCAGCAGTACGCGAGGTGCGTGACGGCGGCCCACGTCATGGGCGATGTTCAGCTGGTGGGGGATAAGGCTGGTACGCTGACCGCGCAGGCCGCTCCACGGCATACGGTACTGTTCACTCTGGAACTTGCGCGCACGATAGCGCAGGGAGAAGCGATCCATACGGTCGATTTGCCCGGCAAACAGGCGATCCTGCGGCTTACTGAATACCAGTTTGCTGTCGAGCAGCACCTCACGCAGGATGACATTGGCCTCGTCGGTGTCCAGGCGAGTCCCGATGTAGGCGAGCAGTCCATTCTCTTCTTTTACGTCTTCGACCTTTAGCTGCCAGCCGTCGTGGCTGGTCACGGTGTCACCCGGGTTGAACATCACGCGGGTCACAGGGGAATCATTGCGGGCGTACAGGCGGTTTTCACCGGTAGCAGGGAAAAGGAGGGTAACCATTCGTGCATCCACGGCAACCACGGTTCCTAATCCAAGTTCGCTTTCTGTATCGCTGATCCAGCGTTGACCAAGTGTAAAAGGCATATTTGTTCGGCTCTAATCGTAAATTGCAGGCAATAGTTCAACCACCGTCAAAAAAGACAGTCATTGAAAAATGGGTCCGGGAATGGAAAGGGCGCTATGGTACTGGATGGCAGCCATTTCGTCACGTGTCAAAATAGGCCAAGTTGCCCTGTCACTAGTGTAGCAAAGTCGTCGTCGATGAAGGGCAAAATTCCGTCCGCGACCGGCTGAAGCTGACGCGTAAGATAGTGCTCGTAATCCAGAGGCGAGTGCTGGTAATCCACGGGTTCCGGGCCGTTGGTGGTCCAGAGGTATTTGATGGTTCCCCGGTTCTGATACTGCGGGGCACGCCCCCGGCGCACGTTCTCCTCATCCGCCAGACGCGCGGCGCGGACGTGCGGCGGAACGTTGCGCTGGTATTCCGCCAGCGGGCGGCGCAGGCGCTTGCGGTACACCAGCTGGGCGTCGAGTTCACCGGCCATCAGACTGGCAATTGTTTCACGCACGTAGTCCTGATAAGGCTCGTTGCGAAAGATACGCAGATAAAGCGTTTGCTGAAACTGCTGCGCCAGCGGCGTCCAGTCGGTGCGTACGGTTTCCAGCCCTTTAAAGACCATTCGCTGCTTGTCACCTTCCTGAATAAGACCGGCGTAGCGCTTCTTACTGCCCTGGTCGGTACCGCGAATGGTGGGCATTAAAAAGCGGCTGAAATGGGTTTCAAACTCCAGTTCTAACGCGCTGCTTAACCGCTCTTTTTGCAAACTTTCCTGCCACCAGGCGTTCACAAAAGCCACCAGTGATTTGCCGATTCGCGCGGCATCCTCTTCTGAATGCGCGCCCTTAAGCCAGACAAAGGTGGAATCCGTATCGCCATAAATAACGTCATAACCCTGGGATTCAATCAACGCTTTGGTCTGGCGCATGATGTCGTGCCCGCGCATGGTGATAGATGACGCCAGTCGTGGGTCGAAGAAGCGGCAGGCGCTGGTCCCCAGAACCCCGTAAAACGCGTTCATGATAATTTTCAGCGCCTGAGAAAGGGGCTTGTTGCCATGACGCTTAGCCTCGTCGCGACCGTGCCAGATGTTTCCCACGATTTCCGGTAGACAGTGCTTTTCCCGTGAGAAGCGGGCCCCGAGAAAACCTTCTGTGCTGTGCAAATCGTCAGGCTGCGCCATCCCTTCCACCAGCCCGACGGGATCGATCAGGAAGGTGCGAATAATGGACGGATAGAGGCTTTTGTAGTCCAGCACCAGCACGGAGTCATACAACCCGGGCCGGGAATCCATCACGTAACCGCCCGGGCTTGCCTGCGGCGGTACGTCACCGAGGTTGGGGGCGACATAGCCCGCCCGGTGCATACGCGGGAAATAGAGGTGGCTAAAGGCGGCCACGGAGCCACCGTGCCGGTCAGCGGCGAGGCCGTTCACCGTCGCGCGCTCGAGCAGGAAGGGCATGATCTCCGTTTTGTGGAAAATCTGCGTCACCAGTTCACAATCTTTCAGGTTGTAGGTGGCGAGCGCCGGTTTGTCTTCGTTAAAGCGCCGGTCGATTTCATCCATCCTGTCCCACGGATTGTCGATGGATTTCCCTTCGCCGAGCAGCTCCTGCGCCACCGCTTCCAGAGAGAAAGAGGAAAAATTCCAGAAGGCAGATTTGAGCGCCTCAATGCCGTCGATAATCAGGCGGCCATTGGCCTGCGCAAAAAACACACCGTTTTTAAAACCGTGCTCGCGCCATTCCAGCTCGCTGTTTCCGCGCCCCAGCATCAGGGGGATGCGGTAACGTTCAGCATGTTTTTGCAGCACGCGCAGATCGAACTGCACCACGTTCCAGCCGATCAACACATCGGGATCGCGATCGGCAAACCACTGGTTAAGCTTTTCCAGAAGCTGTGGCCGGCTGTTGACATACTCCAGCCGGAAATCCAGCGCGGATGCGTTGCCATTCGGGGGGCCAAGCATATAAACAACCCGATCCCCGCAGCCTTCAAGGCCGATACAGTACAGCTCACCGTGGCGAGCGGTTTCGATATCCAGCGAGACCCATTTCAACGGCGGCCGGTAGGTAGGGTTGGGTTTGAGACGGGCGTTAATAAGGCTGCCGTTTTGCGCGGTGCCGTCGACCCAGACGGGGGCAGTAATAAACCGCTCCATCAGAAAACGTTCTGGCGGGCGGATATCGGCTTCGTACAGGGTCACGCCAGCGTCGCGCAGCAGTTTTTCATAACGCATCAGCTGGCGATGGGCGCGGCAGTAGAGGCCATGTACGGGCTGACGGTGGAAATCTTTCAGTTCAAGCGGCGTCAGGCGCCAGCCATTTTCACCGCGCAGCAGTTGCTTTACTTTCTCAACATGATCGTTCGGGATAAAAGCCACGGACTCCTGCGGCGGCAGGGTCACGTGCAGCGGGCCGTTGTCCGTCGCCAGCCAGAATGCCACCTCGGTGCCCTGAGGAGTATCCCGCCAGTGTCGGGTAAGTAAAAAACCTTCTTGCGCCTGCGCCACGCCGCTATCCCATAAAACAAAACCAGGCTTGATTATAGCCTGGTTGAATATTTTATGCTGGGTATATATACAGTTTACTGCCCGTAATAGGCTTTTGCGCCATGTTTACGCAGGTAGTGTTTATCCAGCAGGGTTGGCTGCATATCCGGAAGCTGCGGTGCCAGCTGGCGGCAGAAGATGCCCATATACGCGACCTCTTCCAGCACAATCGCGTTATGTACCGCATCTTCGGCGTTTTTACCCCAGGCAAAAGGTCCATGGGAGTGCACCAGCACGCCGGGCATTTGCGCAGCGTCGATACCCTGTTTTTCAAACGTTTCGACGATAACGTTGCCGGTTTCCCACTCATACTCGCCGTTGATCTCTTCATCAGTCATCAAACGGGTGCAGGGAATGGTGCCGTAAAAGTAGTCTGCGTGCGTGGTTCCGGTCGCCGGAATGGACTGGCCGGCCTGCGCCCAGATGGTCGCATGACGCGAATGGGTATGCACAATACCGCCAATGGTCGGGAAGGCCTGGTAGAGCAGGCGATGCGTTGGCGTGTCGGAGGAGGGTTTTTTCTTTCCTTCCACCACTTCGCCCGTGGCGATGCTGACGACAACCATATCTTCTGCGGTCATTACCGTGTAATCCACCCCTGACGGCTTTATCACGAAGACGCCGTGCTCGCGGTCAACGGCGCTGACGTTGCCCCAGGTCAGCGTCACCAGATTGTGTTTGGGCAGCGCCAGGTTGGCTTCAAGTACCTGACGTTTGAGATCTTCTAACATGCAATCCTCCAGGAAAAGAGGCCCGCCCTGCGGCAGGCCAAAGGTTCCCCTGTTAACGTTTTGAACCGTAATAGACTTCGTTCCAGCGCAGCGCGTCTTTGAACGCGGGCAGGCGGGTATCGTTATCAATGACGGTCAGTTCGATGTCGTGCAGTTCGGCGAACTGACGCATGTCGTTCAGATCCAGCGCGTGGCTGAAGACGGTGTGGTGCGCGCCACCGGCCAGGATCCAGGCTTCCGAGGCGGTTGGCAGGTCAGGCTGCGCTTTCCACAGGGCGTTGGCGACCGGCAGTTTTGGCAGAGAATGCGGGGTTTCAACCGCATCCACACAGTTCACCAGCAGGCGGAAACGGTCGCCAAGGTCAATCAGGCTGGCGTTGATGGCAGGACCGGTACGGGTGTTGAAGATCAGACGTGCCGGGTCGGCTTTTCCGCCAATGCCAAGGTACTGCACGTCGAGGATCGGTTTCTCTTCAACGGCAATGGAAGGACACACTTCCAGCATATGCGAGCCCAGTACCAGGTCGTTGCCGTTTTCGAAGTGGTAGGTGTAGTCCTCCATAAAGGAGGTGCCGCCCTGCAGACCGGTTGACATCACTTTCATAATGCGAAGCAGAGCGGCAGTTTTCCAGTCGCCTTCGCCGGCAAAGCCGTAGCCCTGCTGCATCAGACGTTGTACCGCCAGGCCGGGCAGTTGTTTCAGGCCGTGGAGGTCTTCAAAGGTGGTGGTAAAGGCATGGAAGCCACCCTGTTCCAGGAAGCGTTTCATGCCCAGCTCGATACGTGCTGCATCCAGCACGTTCTGGCGTTTGTCACCGTGAATTTGTGCCGCAGGGGTCAGACGGTAGCTGCTTTCGTATTCGTCGACCAGCGCGCTTACGTCGCCATCGCTGATTTCATTCACCACCTGCACCAGGTCGCCCACGGCCCAGGTATTCACCGAGAAACCAAATTTAATCTGTGCGGCAACTTTATCGCCGTCGGTGACCGCCACTTCACGCATGTTGTCGCCGAAACGCACCACTTTCAGGTGACGAGTATCTTGTCGGGACACCGCCTGGCGCATCCAGGAGCCGATACGTTTTTGCGCATGCTGATCCTGCCAGTGGCCGGTGACGACCGCATGTTGCTGGCGCATACGTGCGCCGATAAAGCCGAACTCGCGGCCGCCGTGCGCGGTCTGGTTCAGGTTCATAAAGTCCATATCAATGCTGTCCCACGGCAGGGACGCGTTGAACTGGGTATGGAACTGCATCAGTGGTTTATTGAGGATGGCCAGACCGTTGATCCACATTTTGGCCGGCGAGAAGGTGTGCAGCCACACCACCATGCCAGCGCATTTATCGTCGTAGTTCGCGTCGCGGCAGATGTTCGTGATCTCATCCGGGGTCGTGCCGAGCGGTTTGAGCACCAGTTTGCACGGCAGTTTAGCCTCTGCATTGAGCGCGTTGACCACGTGCTCAGCATGTTTCGTCACCTGTTGCAGCGCTTCCGGCCCGTACAGATGTTGGCTGCCAATGACAAACCACACTTCATAATTATTAAAAATGGTCATTATTGTGTCCTTAATGTGTCAGGGTTGCCGTAGTGTCCGCGGTGTGTTTGGCCGGGGCGGCGACAGGGAGATAGTGAAGTTCGGCGCTTTTTGCCCATTGCTGATAGCGCTGATAAAGCTGTTCAAAACGCTGCGCCTGCTGAGCACGCGGCTGGAGGGTATTTTCGACAGCGCTCGCCATGTGCTGCTGCGCGGTCGGGATATCGGCATGAACGCCTGCCGCAACGGCCGCGAAGATCGCTGCACCGAGGGCACAGCACTGATCGGAGGCGACAATCTGCAGCGGACGGTTCAGCACGTCACAACAGGCCTGCATGATTACCGGGTTTTTACGGGCGATGCCGCCCAGTGCCATCACGTTGTTGACGTCAATGCCCTGCTCGGTGAAGCACTCCATAATGGCGCGCGCCCCAAAGGCAGTTGCGGCAATCAGGCCGCCAAACAGCGCTGGCGCGTCGGTGGCGAGGTTAAGATCGGTGATCACCCCTTTCAGGCGCTGGTTGGCAAATGGCGTACGGCGACCGTTGAACCAGTCGAGCACTACCGGCAGGTGATCGAGAGAAGGATTCTTTGCCCACGCGGCGGTGAGCTGCGGCAAAAGCTGCTTTTTACTTTCGGCAATCTGGGTCTTCAGCTCAGGATGTGCCGCCGCCAGCTGATCCAGCGGCCAGCCCAGCACGCGGCCAAACCAGGCGTAGATATCGCCAAAGGCGGACTGACCCGCTTCCAGACCGATAAACTCCGGTACGACGCTACCGTCAACCTGGCCGCAGATGCCTTTTACCGCCCGATCGCCTACGCTGGCTTTATCCGCGGTGAGAATGTCGCAGGTGGAGGTGCCGATAACCTTCACCAGCGTGTTTGGCTGGGCACCGGCACCCACCGCGCCCATGTGACAGTCAAACGCCCCGCCGGAGATGGCCACGTTTTGCGGCAGACCCAGGCGCGTCGCCCACTCTTCACAAAGCGTACCCACCGGAATATCGGCGGTGAAGGTGTCGGTGAACAGCGGGTATTGCAGACTCGTGTTGATGACGGGATCGAGTTCATCGAAGAACGCCGCCGGTGGCAGGCCACCCCAGCTTTCATGCCACAGGGATTTGTGTCCGGCGCTGCAGCGTCCGCGGCGGATATCCTGCGGACGCGTGGTACCGGAGAGCAGGGCTGGTACCCAGTCACACAGTTCAATCCACGATACCGCGGCCTGCGCAACGGATGCGTCCGTGCGGGTTACGTGGAGGATCTTGGCCCAGAACCATTCACTGGAGTAAATACCGCCGATGTAGCGCGAGTAGTCCGTTTTACCGGGCTGGTGACACAAGCGGGTAATGGCTTCGGCCTCTTCAACGGCGGTGTGATCTTTCCACAGCACGAACATGGCGTTCGGGTTATCAGCAAACTCCGGACGCAGCGCCAGAACATGGCCTTCGGCATCCACAGGGGCAGGCGTTGAGCCGGTACTGTCGACGCCAATCCCGACGATTTCTGCCCGCTGGGCGTCGGTCAGTTCAGCCAGCACGGTTTTGATTGCCGCTTCCATTGACTCAATGTAGTCACGTGGATGGTGACGGAACTGGTTATTTGGCGCATCGCAGTAGCGCCCCTCTTGCCAGCGCGGGTACCACTCAACGCTGGTTGCTATTTCCTGGCCGCTTGTACAGTCCACTGCCAGAGCGCGAACCGAGTCGCTGCCAAAATCGAGGCCAATCGCAATTGCCATGGTGTTGCTCCATCAAAAAACAGGTATGAGAGAACATTAGAGACTGGAGGCGAAAATCGTCAGGCAGGATCCGCTAATCTTATGGACTAAATTGCTGTTGCAATAGAAAGTGTGACGCCGTGCAAATAATCAATGTGGACATTTCTGCCGCACTTATAGACACTTTTGTTACTGCTGATCTGCCCCCGTGGGCGGACAAATCAGGGGGAAAGGCTGAAACATGGCGGACGTAAAAGAGGCGTGATGCTTTTTGGATCTTTTCGCGGGCCATTTTTATACTGCTTTTATCGATATGGACAATTGGTTTCCTTCAGGACCCTTGGGAGAACTGAATCTATGGCCGAAACGCAAAACGATCCCTTATTACCGGGCTACTCGTTTAATGCTCACCTGGTGGCGGGGCTGACCCCTATCGAGGCTGAGGGATATCTCGATTTTTACGTCGACCGACCGCTCGGGATGAAAGGGTATATTCTGAACCTGACGGTGCGTGGGGAAGGGATTATCAAAAATAATGATCAGCAGTTTGTCTGCCGTCCGGGCGATATGCTGCTGTTTCCGCCGGGAGAGATCCACCACTACGGGCGTCACCCGGAGGCCAACGAGTGGTATCACCAGTGGGTCTACTTCCGCCCGCGCGCCTACTGGCAGGAGTGGCTCTCGTGGCCGGCTATTTTTGCGCACACCGGTTTTTATCGCCCGGACGAGGTTCATCTGGCTCAGTTCCGCGAACTCTTTGCCCAAATTATTGAAGCGGGGCAGGCGGGTGGCCGGTATGCCGAACTGCTGGCGATTAACCTGCTTGAACAGGTGCTGTTGCGCCGGATGGAGGCGATAAACGCGTCACTTAATCCTCCGCTGGACAACCGCGTGCGCGACGCCTGCCAGTACATCAGCGACCATCTGGCCGACAGCCAGTTCGATATCGCCAGCGTCGCCCAGCATGTGTGTCTCTCACCGTCGCGGCTGTCACATCTGTTCCGTCAGCAGCTGGGCGTTAGCGTCCTGAGCTGGCGTGAGGACCAGCGTATCAGCCAGGCGAAGCTCCTGCTCAGCACCACCCGCATGCCCATTGCCACCGTGGGGCGCAATGTGGGCTTTGAAGATCAGCTCTATTTCTCCCGGGTATTTAAAAAATGCACCGGTGCCAGCCCCAGTGAATTCCGGGCAGGATGTGAATAAACGGTAAAAAAAGATAAACAAGCAGGTGAACTGTGGAAGCAACCTGTAAACTATTCAGACAATTGTTGTCTTGACGCGGTGCAGGGCGCTAAGCAGAATCCCTGATTCGTTTTCTGACCGGAATAGTTATGCAGGCATTGCTGGAACATTTTATCACCCAGTCCGTTATGTACTCGCTTATCGCCGTTGCGCTGGTGGCGTTTCTGGAATCGCTTGCACTTGTTGGGTTGATCCTCCCCGGCACGGTGATGATGGCGGGGCTGGGCGCGTTGATTGGCAGCGGTGAAGTGAATTTCTGGCAGGCGTGGATGGCGGGGATTATCGGCTGTCTACTGGGGGACTGGATCTCCTTCTGGCTGGGCTGGCGCTTTAAGAAACCGCTGCACCGCTGGTCGTTCATGAAAAAGAACAAAGCCTTGCTGGATAAAACCGAACATGCGCTGCATCAGCACAGCATGTTCACGATCCTCGTCGGTCGCTTTGTTGGACCAACGCGTCCGCTGGTGCCGATGGTCGCGGGGATGCTGGATCTGCCTGTTGCGAAATTCGTGGTGCCGAACATCATCGGCTGTGTTTTCTGGCCGCCGTTCTACTTTCTGCCGGGGATCCTGGCAGGGGCCACCGTTGATATTCCTGACGGAATGCAAAGTGGCGAGTTTAAATGGTTGTTGCTGGCTACGGCCCTGCTGTTGTGGATCGCTGCCTGGCTGTGCTGGCGACTGTGGCGCAGCGCGAAAGCGAATGTTGATCGCCTGACGCGTTATCTGCCACGCTCGCGCCTGTTGTGGCTCGCGCCGTTAATGCTGGGGGTTGCCGTGGTGGCGCTGGTCGCCCTGATTCGCCACCCGCTGATGCCGGTGTACGGTGAAATCCTCTTGAAGGTGGTGAGCCGTTAATCTGTTTCCCTCTCCCGTGGGAGAGGGTCAGCCCGCACTGATGCCCAACAATGAAGACGCCCCTGCGTGACCGCTGAGCAGTTCCTCTGTGCCGCCATCCCAGGCAATTCGCCCTTCTGCAATGACCACCGATCGTGGCGCAATCCTCGCGGCATCCTCGATGCTGTGCGAAACCATCAGCATTGTCAGTTGCTGACGCTGGCACACGTCCTGCACCAGGGTAAGCATCTCCTGGCGCAAGGCAGGATCGAGTGCAGAGAAGGGCTCATCCAGAAGCAGTATGGGCTGCTCGCGCACCAGGCAGCGCGCCAGCGCCACCCGCTGACGCTGCCCGCCGGAGAGGGCTTCGGGGAGGCGGTCAATAAACGCGGTAATGCCCATCTGAGCGGCAATCAGCTCCAGCTTCTGGCGCTGGCCGTCGTTGAGTTTCAGGCCAGGATCCATACCCAGGGCGATGTTTTGCCGCACCGTCAGGTGCATGAACAGATTATTTTCCTGGAACAGCATCGACACCGGACGTCGGGCGGGTGGCGTGCGCGTATGGTCGCGGTTTTCTATCACTATCGACCCGCTCGCCGGTTGCAGAAAACCGGCAATCAGATTGAGCAAAGTACTCTTTCCGGCCCCGCTCGGACCCAGAACCGCAATCATCTCTCCCTGACGAACCGAAAGGGAGAAGCGCATTGGCAGATGCTGGTAGAGCCAGGTTACATCAGTCAGTTTTAACATTACGCCCCGGAAGTTTTTCGATAACGGTAAATAAGGCAAAGCAGAGTACCAGTAACAGCAGCGCTGTGACGGCTCCCTCCTGGCTACGATAGGAGCCAATTTGCTGGTACAGCCAGTACGGCAGGGTGCGGAAATCTTCATTACCGAAGAGCGCCACGACACCAAAATCACCAATTGAGAGCACACAGGCGAAGGCCAGAGCCTGGGCCAGCGGGCGTTTCAGCGCACGCAGTTCGATAATCTTTAGCCGCTGCCAGCCCTGCAGACCGAGCGACTGGCACAGCAGCGCGTAGCGGCTGTTGATGTCTCGCATCGGATTTTCCAGTACCTTCAGCGCGTAGGGGATCGCCATCAGGGCATTGGTAAAAATCACGATGCCGTCGGCGTTTTCCGGCAGGCCAATGGTGCTGTTGAACAGTAAAAAGAACCCCGTCGCCAGTACAATGCCGGGCATCGCCAGGATCAGCATGCCTGTCAGCTCCAGGGCGTGCCCGGCTTTACGGGCCTGACGCGCGTAAAGCTCGCGGCTGCTCCATAAAAGCATCATGGTCAGCATGACACACAGCAGCCCGGCGGCCAGCGCGATCCGTAACGAGGTCCACGTTGCCTGCCAGAGAACGGGCTGCTGCAACACGGTAACGAGATTCAGGTTCAGGCCATCGACGATGACGGCCATCAGCGGCGGAAGCAGAAGCAGCAGCGCCAGCGTGATAAGCAGCAGGTCAGCGATCCGGCTATGCATGCTGTCCTGCGGGTCGCGCCAGCCGGTTATCTGATTACTGCCCGGCGGGATGGCTTTGCTCAGACGCTGGCTCAGCAGCACTAGGCACAGGCAGCAAACCATCTGCACCATCGCCAGCAGCGCGGCGCGGCCGGGGTCATAGTCGTAACTGAGCGCCTGGTAAATTGCCAGTTCGATGGTGGTGGCCTGCGGGCCGCCGCCGAGTGAAAGCACGGTGGCAAAACTGGCGAAACAGAGCATAAAGATCAGAGCCGCAACCGGCGGGATCTGACGACGCAGCCACGGCCATTCGACCAGGCGGAAGAAGGACATACCGCGCATGCCCAACTGGGCGGCAAGCTGGCGCTGTTCACCGGGGATGTTTTCCAGTGCCTGTAAAAAGAGTCTGGTCGCCATCGGCATATTGAAAAAGATGTGCGCCAGCAGAATGCCCTTCAGTCCGTAGGGCGAGAAGCGCCACTCCAGACCCAGCAGGCCGAATAGTGAAGCCAGCCACCCCTGACGACCATAGACGCTCAGGATGCCAAACACGGCCACCAGGACTGGCAGGATCAGCGTCATGGCGCACAGGCGCAGCAGGGCCTGCCTGCCGGGGAAACGGCGGCGATAAAGCGCGCGTGCCAGGAAAATGGCGGGGATAACCGACAGCAGCGCAGAGAGAAAGGCCTGCCAGAAAGAGAAACGGATAACGTGCCAGAGATAACTGTCGTGCCAGAGCGCGAACAGGTCGCTCTCTGGCGCGTTAAACCACAAGGCAAGGAATGCGCCCAGACTGACCGCCACCATCAATACGGCGGCGAGCAGTCCAGGAAGTAACCAGCCGGGAATTAACGGCTGACGGCGCGTTGCCATTCACTTACCCATGCTGCTCGCTGCGCGGCAACCTGCTGAGGCGTAAACTCCAGCGAGGTTTGCGGTTTGGTCAGTTTCTCAAAGCCCGCTGGCAACGTCACGCTGGTCACGGGGTACATCCAGTTACCCGCTGGAATCGCGTTCTGGAATGCCGGGGAGACCATAAATTTCAGGAACTTCTCGGCCAGTTCGGGCTGTTTGCTGGATGCCGTGCGGGCTGCCACTTCGACCTGCAGATAGTGCCCTTCAGCAAAACTGGCGGCAGCGTAATTGTCTTTCTTCTCGGCGATGATGTGGTAAGCCGGGGAGGTGGTGTAGCTCAGAACCAGATCACTTTCCCCTTTCAGGAACAGACCGTAGGCTTCGCTCCAGCCTTTTGTCACGGTGACGGTTTTGGCGGCCAGTTTCTGCCACGCTTGCGGAGCGTCATCGCCGTAGACTTTCTGCATCCACAGCAGCAGACCCAGGCCTGGCGTACTGGTGCGAGGATCTTCATAAATAACGCGCCATTTCTGCTCGCTTTCGACCAGTTCCTTCAGGCTTTTCGGCGGGTTTTTAAGCTTGTTTTTGTCGTAAACAAACGCGAAGTAACCGTAATCGAACGGCACAAAGGTGTCGTTCTGCCAGCCGCCCGGGACGCTGACGGCATCGGTGGCGACGCCGCTTTTGGCAAACAGTCTGGTTTTCGAGGCGGCCTCCAGCAGGTTGTTATCCAGCCCAAGCACCACATCGGCTTTACTGTTTTTGCCTTCCATGCGCATGCGGTTAAGCAGCGAGACGCCATCTTCCAGCGCCACGAACTTCAGTTCGCACTGACAGTCAGCTTCAAAGGCTTTTTTCACCACCGGACCCGGACCCCAGTCGGCTGAGAAGGAGTCGTAGGTGTAGACCGTCAGGACGGGCTTCGCGACAGCAGGCAGCGCAAACAGCGCCAGAAGGGGGAGAACTTTTTTTAACACTTTGCACCTCAAGGTTGAGTGGCAAAGGATTTTGAGTGACAGCCTCAAATCCCTTCGCCGGCGTTATCCGGATCAGGTTCGACGGGTATTATCTCAGCGCACATCAGTGATGCAGCACCCCGTTGAGAACGGCGCTATTGTAATGATTTGGCAAATATTACGAAAGTGTTATGGCTCCGGCGGCGAAAACCAGGCGGATTTAAAATCAAACCAGCCCAGCGTATTCATTCTGACACCGCGCATACTACGCTGCCCCTGGATCATCAGCCAGTGGTGGATCAACGGCACGATCGCTTGTTCAGCCAGCAACTGCTGGCACCATGAGGCCAGATTCATGTCGCCAGCGCGCCAGCGGGCCGCGTCCTGCTGCCAGTCCCGGTCTATGCAGTGCTGGATAAGCGGGACCTCATACAGGTGAGAGAAGAGCGAGAAATCAAGCGGCAGGGTAAAGTTGGCGCTGTTGAGCCAGATGTCGCTGACGATCTCCCCCTGATGCCATTCATCGTAATCCACCTCTTTGACATCCAGCCTCACCCCAACGGCGGCCAGCAGTCGGGTCATGATTCTGGCGATAAAGCGGTGCTCAACGTGCTCGCGATAGTAGGTCAGGGTGATGGACTCCAGCCCGGCGGGCTTGTCGCAGTATGTCGGGCGGGCGTGATGCCAGCGAGGAAGCAGACCATACGCCGGAAACCAGTAGGTCTGGTACTGCTCCTCCGCATGATAAATCAGGCTGGAGGGCGACAACACGTGGCTTATCCATTTGCGCACCTCATGGTTTGCCCCGCGATGGGTACGGCTGTCGAACAGCAGGTAGTAGCACCCTTCTTCGAGCCGGCTCTCCACGGCCTTTTCGCCCGTGGTGGGCCCTTCCAGCGTCAGCCCGGCGCTCAGCTCTTCATTGAGATCCGGTAATACCCACACGTTCACTTCGTCGATCAGCGCCCGGTAGCCAAAATAGTCATCAAAAGCGCGGATTTTCAGCTGGTTGTTGTTATTGCGCGATACAGAGTAGGGGCCGGTGCCAATCGGCAGGCTGGCAAAATTATTCATCGATTCCCATTCACCGGGCAAAATCATCGACGGCACATAGCCCAGCAGCCACGGAAGCCATTTGTCCGGCTGAGACAGTTCAACATCCAGTGTCCATGCCGTAGGGGAGTGAACGCGTGAAATATGGGAATAGAGCGGTAGCGTGCAGGCGCGCTCTAAAGAGGCAATCACATCGACCATCTCCAGCTCGCGGCCGTGGTGGAAATGAATACCAGGACGTAGAAAAAAGCGCCAGTGAAGAGGAGAAAGTTGCTGCCAGTGGTGCGCAATATCCGCTTCCAGTTCCCCATTTTCCTCATTTATGCGCGTCAGGCCGCTGAATATTTGTCGGGCCATATGGGTTTCAGAGCGGCGTAACGCCGTGCCGGGTAACAGGTTTTTCATCGGTCGATAGTAGAGCACCCGCAGAATGTGGCGACCCTGACGAAAGCTGCGCCCGAGATGCGACACCAGCATCTGGCGTACTGCCGCTTTGTCCCCCACCAGCTGCACCAGCTGGTCGATGCGGTCCTGTTCCAGCAGGTCTTCCGCCCGCTGCTGCTGCAACGCCAGCCCGGTATACAGGAAGGTCAGGCGCGAGCGTTTTCCGCGACCCGCCTCGGCCTCCCAGTTGAGCCAGCCCTGCTGCTGCATGGTATTAAGCAGCGTGCGCATGTGCCGGCGCGAACAGCTGAGCAGGTCCGCCAGCTCGTTCAGCGTGGTCTCCTGCGATCGCCCCTCGCAGCATTGCCAGAGGCGGATAAATTGTTGTTGCAGACGACCAGAGGGCATAAAAGGGGAACTCCTGACAAAAAATCAGCAATTTATTAATCCCTATATTAGGCCAATAATTCTTCCCGATGAAGTGAGGAGGTAAATTATGAAGAGGTCTACCGCACGTCAGTTTTATCAGCGTTATTTTTCAGCGACGCAGGGAGCGTCCTGGCTGGCCCGCCAGTGTGCAGAGCAACGGTTGAAAATCCTGGAAGATCTGATGCAGTGGGACGTTACGAAACCGACCTCTTCTTGCTAACTCGCCTCGATCATGTGTGACTGAGTATTGGTGCTTATCACCCGCCAGCAAAATGTTTTTGCTGGCTTTTTTCGTTTACTATTCACCCACTTTCGATTCGCTTTCACAAGGACTTGCGCATGCTCTGGTTGATGACGATGGGGCGACGCCTGAACGGCGTGTATGCCGCTTTTATGCTGGTGGCCTTTATGATGGGCGTGGCGGGGGCATTGCAGGCTCCGACGCTGAGTCTGTTTCTCAGCCGTGAGGTGGGGGCGCAGCCGTTTTGGGTGGGGCTGTTTTATACCGTGAACGCCATCGCCGGGATCCTGGTCAGTCTGGCACTGGCAAAACGATCGGACAATCGGGGCGATCGTCGCAAACTGATCCTCTTTTGCTGCGCCATGGCCGTGGGTAACGCGCTGCTGTTTGCCTTCAATCGCCATTACCTGACGCTGATTACCTGCGGCGTGCTTCTGGCGTCGCTCGCCAATACCGCCATGCCGCAGCTGTTCGCGCTGGCCCGTGAATACGCGGATAACTCGGCGCGGGAAGTGGTGATGTTCAGCTCGGTCATGCGTGCGCAGCTCTCTCTGGCTTGGGTGATCGGCCCGCCGCTGGCGTTTATGCTGGCGCTGAACTATGGCTTTACCACCATGTTTTCCATCGCTGCCGGCATTTTTGTCATCAGCCTGATACTGATTGCCTTTGCGCTACCCTCGGTGGCGCGAGTGGAGCAGACGACCGATAAACCCATCACCCAGGTGAGCGGCTGGCAGGATAAAAACGTCCGCATGCTGTTTATCGCGTCCATGCTGATGTGGACCTGCAACACCATGTACATCATTGATATGCCGCTGTGGATCAGCAGCGATCTGGGGTTGCCGGACAAGCTTGCGGGGATCCTGATGGGGACGGCTGCCGGCCTGGAAATTCCGGCGATGATCCTGGCGGGTTATTACGTTAAGCGTTTTGGAAAGCGCCGCATGATGATCGTCGCCGTGGCGGCGGGAGTGCTTTTTTATCTGGGGCTGATCGTCTTCCATTCGCGCGAAGCACTGCTTGCGTTGCAGCTGTTTAACGCCGTGTTTATTGGCATCGTGGCCGGGATTGGGATGCTCTGGTTCCAGGACTTAATGCCGGGACGGGCAGGCTCTGCCACTACGCTCTTTACCAACAGCATTTCAACGGGCGTTATTCTGGCAGGGGTGATTCAGGGGGCGTTGTCGCAAACCTACGGCCACGCGTCAGTGTACTGGATGATTGCGGCCATTTCCGTGGTGACGCTGGTGCTAACCTGCCGGGTAAAAGATGTGTGATTCTGAAAGGCGGCTTCACGAAATAAAACGATTTTCTGACAGGGTCTGAGAAGGCGCATAGAATGCGTGGCGTCAGCCGAGGCTGTTTGCCTCAGGCTGACGCAAGAGGCAAACAGTGGTGAGTCCCACATCAATTAACACTGATGGTGTACTGCACCCATTATGTTGGACGATGTTGATCTTCACCGGGATGGTACGCAGCCTACCCCATAAACGCAGGCTGTTTTTGCTCATAGGCGGAGATGGCATCTTCGTGCTGCAGCGTCAGGCCAATACTGTCTAGGCCATTCAGCATGCAGTGACGACGAAAGGCGTCAATGCTGAAGCTGTAGGATTTATCACCCGCTTTCACCACTTCCGCTTCCAGATCCACTTCAAACGAAATCCCAGGATTTGCCTTCACCAGGGCGAACAATTCGTCTACCTGCGCATCGCTCAGCGTCACCGGCAGCAGCTGGTTATTGAAGCTGTTGCCGTAGAAGATATCGGCAAAGCTTGGGGCGATAACCACTTTAAACCCGTAGTCGGTGAGCGCCCAGGGGGCATGTTCACGGGAAGAGCCGCAGCCAAAGTTTTCACGCGCCAGCAGAATCGATGCGCCTTTAAACTCCGGGAAGTTCAGCACGAACTCGGGATTGGGCACTTCGCCTTTGTCGTCCAGGAAACGCCAGTCGTTAAACAGATGCGCGCCAAACCCGGTACGGGTCACCTTCTGCAAAAACTGCTTTGGAATGATGGCGTCAGTGTCGACGTTAGCGGCGTCCAGTGGGACAACCCGGCCCGTATGTTGGGTAAATTTCTCTGCCATGATTGTCTCCTTATTTCAGGCTGCGAATATCGGCGAAATGACCGGTCACTGCCGCAGCGGCGGCCATTGCCGGGCTGACCAGGTGAGTACGCCCACCTCGGCCCTGACGGCCTTCAAAGTTACGGTTACTGGTGGAGGCACAACGCTCGCCAGGATTCAGGCGGTCATTGTTCATGGCCAGGCACATGGAGCAGCCAGGCAGGCGCCATTCGAAGCCCGCTTCGATAAAGATCTTATCCAGGCCTTCAGCTTCCGCCTGGGCTTTCACCGGGCCAGAGCCCGGCACAACCAGCGCCTGAACGCCCGGTGCCACTTTGCGGCCTTTGGCAATCTCGGCCGCCGCGCGTAAATCTTCGATACGGGAGTTGGTGCAGGAGCCGATAAACACTTTATCAATGGTCACGTCAGTCAACGGAATGCCTGGCTTCAGACCCATATAGGCCAGCGCTTTTTCCGCACTGGCGCGCTCGACCGGATCGCTGAAAGAGGCCGGGTCAGGAATATTATCGTTAACGGAAATCACCTGGCCCGGGTTGGTTCCCCAGGTCACCTGTGGCGCAATGTCTTCCGCCTGCAGCGTAACCACGGTATCAAACGTCGCACCATCGTCGGTTTTCAGGGTTTTCCAGTACGCAACTGCCTCAATAAAATCCTGGTCTTTCGGCGCGTGCAGACGGCCCTTCACATAGCTGAAGGTTGTTTCGTCTGGCGCAACCAGGCCCGCTTTTGCCCCCATCTCAATGGCCATGTTGCAGAGCGTCATACGGCCCTCCATGCTCAGTGCCTGGATGGCTTCACCGCAGAATTCAACCACGTGACCGGTGCCGCCTGCGCTGCCGGTTTTACCGATGATGGCCAGCACGATGTCTTTGGCGGTAATGCCCGGGGCCGCTTTGCCTTTCACTTCAATCTTCATGGTTTTGGCGCGGCCCTGTTTCAAGGTCTGCGTCGCCAGAACATGTTCAACTTCAGAGGTACCAATACCGAACGCCAGGGCCCCAAACGCGCCGTGGGTGGCCGTGTGGGAGTCACCGCAGACGATGGTCATGCCTGGCAGGGTGATGCCCTGTTCTGGCCCCATCACGTGGACGATACCCTGATACGGGTGGTTCAGATCGTAGAGCTCGACGCCAAATTCATTGCAGTTTTTGATCAGCTCCTGCATCTGGA
This sequence comes from Enterobacter sp. SORGH_AS_0287, assembly GCF_031453695.1. NCBI lineage: Bacteria > Pseudomonadati > Pseudomonadota > Gammaproteobacteria > Enterobacterales > Enterobacteriaceae > Enterobacter > Enterobacter sp. SORGH_AS_0287. The sequence continues at coordinate 2,785,665 of NZ_JAVIZW010000001.1, read as the reverse complement.
TACGCGCCATTTCACCCGACGCATTGATATCTTTGGTTTGCGTGGAGACGTTGTGATCCATTGTCGCGAAGGTTTTACCTGGCTGGCGCACCGGGCGCTTATGCGCACGCAGTCCGTCGAATGCCTGAGGGGAGGTAACCTCGTGCACCAGATGGCGATCGATATACAACAGTGGGGTTTCGTTTGGTGCCTCGTAAACTACGTGCGCATCAAACAATTTTTCATATAACGTTTTCGCCATGATTACACCCCTTCAGCGACATAGCGGGCAATAATGTCGCCCATTTCATCGGTACTGACTGCCGCCGTGCCGCGTGCTAAATCACCGGTACGGACACCTTCTTCTAACGCACGGTTAATGGCGTTTTCAATTGCGGTTGCTGCATCACCGGCATCAAGGCTGTAGCGCAACAGCAAGGCCAGGGAGAGGATCTGCGCAATCGGGTTGGCAATGTTTTTGCCGGCGATATCGGGCGCGGAGCCGCCAGCAGGTTCGTACAGGCCAAATCCCTCTTCATTGAGGCTGGCTGATGGCAACATCCCCATAGAGCCTGTGATCATTGCGCACTCGTCCGAGAGAATATCGCCGAACAGGTTGGAACACAGCAGAACGTCAAACTGCGACGGATCTTTAATCAGCTGCATGGTCGCGTTGTCGATGTACATATGGGACAGTTCGACATCCGGATACTGTTTCGCGACTTCACTGACGATTTCTCGCCACAAAATAGAAGACTGCAGAACGTTCGCTTTATCGATAGACGTCACTTTATGGCGGCGTTTGCGCGCCGACTCAAAGGCGATATGGGCGATACGTTCAATTTCAAAACGGTGATAGACCTCGGTATCAAAGGCTTTTTCATGCTGACCGCTGCCTTCGCGCCCTTTAGGCTGCCCGAAGTAGATCCCGCCGGTCAGTTCACGCACGCACAGGATGTCAAAGCCGTTAGCCGCGATATCTGCACGCAGCGGACAGAATGTTTCCAGCCCCTGGTACAGCTTCGCCGGACGCAGGTTGCTGAACAATTTAAAATGTTTACGCAGTGGCAGCAGCGCGCCGCGCTCAGGCTGCCCGGCGGGCGGCAGGTGTTCCCATTTAGGGCCACCCACGGAGCCAAACAGCACTGCATCCGCATTTTCACACCCTTCAACGGTCGCTTTTGGCAGCGGAGTACCGTGATTATCGATGGCGATACCGCCCACATCATAGTGGCTGGTGGAGATTTTCATCGCAAAACGCGAACGAACGGCTTCCAGTACTTTCAGCGCCTGTGCCATCACTTCCGGGCCAATACCGTCACCCGGTAACACAGCAATATGGTAATTCTTCGACATTACACGGTTTCCTTGTTGTTCTCTTTATTCTGAGCTTTGCGTTGCAACTCTTTTTCAACTTCAGCGGCGCGCCAGATGTTGTTCAGCACGTGGACCATCGCCTTCGCGGAGGATTCAACAATATCCGTCGCCAGGCCCACACCGTGGAAACGACGGCCATTGTGGGTGACCACGATATCAACCTGACCCAGGGCATTCTCACCGTGGCCCTTGGCCGTCAGGTCATATTTCACCAGCTCTACGTCGTATTCGGTGACGCGGTTAATTGCGCGGTAAATGGCATCAACCGGGCCATTGCCGTTTGCCGCTTCGGCCTTAATGTCTTCGCCACAGGCCAGTTTGACCGAGGCAGTCGCAATGTCGCTGGAGCCTGACTGCACGCTGAAGTAATCGAGGCGGAAGTGCTCAGGCTCTTCCTGCTGTTTATTGATGAAGGCCAGCGCTTCCAGGTCATAGTCGAATACCTGACCTTTTTTATCGGCCAGCTTCAGGAAGGCGTCGTACAGCTGATCCATGTTGTAATCGCTGTCCTTATAACCCATCTCTTCCATACGGTGTTTCACCGCCGCACGACCGGAACGGGAGGTCAGGTTCAACTGAACCTGGTTCAGGCCGATGGATTCCGGGGTCATGATTTCGTAGTTTTCACGGTTTTTCAGCACGCCATCCTGATGAATACCGGAGGAGTGCGCAAAGGCGCCGGTACCCACAATCGCCTTGTTAGCCGGGATGGGCATATTGCAGATCTGGCTGACGGTCTGGCTGGTACGCCAGATTTCGTTGTGATTGATGCGGGTATGCACATTCATGATGTCTTTGCGCACTTTGATCGCCATGATCACTTCTTCCAGTGAACAGTTACCTGCACGTTCACCGATGCCGTTCATCGCGCCTTCTACCTGACGTGCACCGGCGTGCACCGCAGCGATGGCGTTGCCAACGGCCAGCCCCAGGTCATCGTGGGTATGTACGGAGATAATCGCTTGATCAATGTTTGGTACGCGTTCATACAGACCGGTAATGATGTTGGAGAACTCAAACGGCATGGTGTAGCCGACAGTGTCCGGGATGTTGATGGTTTTAGCGCCCGCATTGATGGCAGCTTCCACCACGCGCGCCAAATCTTCAATCGGCGTACGGCCAGCATCTTCACAGGAGAATTCAACGTCATCCGTGTAGTTACGGGCACGTTTGACCATGTAGACCGCGCGCTCAATGACCTCATCCAGCGTGCTGCGCAGCTTGGTGGCAATGTGCATAGGAGAGGTAGCAATAAAGGTATGAATACGGAATGCTTCGGCAACCTTCAACGACTCGGCTGCAACATCGATATCTTTTTCCACACAGCGTGCCAGGCCACAGACGCGGCTGTTCTTAATGGTACGCGCTATGGTCTGCACGGATTCGAAGTCACCCGGAGAAGAGACAGGGAAACCGACCTCCATCACGTCGACACCCATACGTTCGAGAGCCAGCGCGATCTGCAGTTTCTCTTTCACACTCAGGCTTGCCTGTAATGCCTGTTCACCGTCACGTAAAGTTGTATCGAAAATAATGACTTGCTGGCTCATGGGTTAGGTCCTTGTCAGTCTTAGGGCGCCTTGCTACGAGCATAAAAAAACCCGCGCAGTGGCGCGGGTTTTTAGTCTTACTGGTGACGATTCAACGCTGAATTTCGCCCGCCAGTCTACCGCGCACAGTGGATGCGTTTAGTAGTAGTAGACCGGTGAAACGAATGGTGCGAATCATGAATCGTGCTCCGTTAAATTCAATATGCTTTTAGTGGTACTGGATACGACTGTGCATGTCAACCCCTGCAGGCAAAAACGCACCCGGCTGGCCTGGTTGATGGGATATGTGCTTTAGCTAATTGTGCTGGGTTTTGCTTTTCCGACCCTACAAATTGTCTAATTTTGGACTGAGAAAAAGGTTGCAGAAATAATTGAATATAATTGTGATGAATAAATTAAAAGTTCGCTACCCAATTGTGTGGGACGCAAATGGGTTTGATATCATTAAGTTATAAATGCGGTGAATGTTTTTTATCACTTCGGATGTCTTATAGTTATTACAGATTGTTAACTTATTTAATCGGGGTTGCAATAACAGTTTAATAATACTTAAGACATCATTAACCCGCTGGCGATTGTATATTGGTCTAGTTTATGGTTTCATTCAAATCCTAAAGTGAAGTATATCATTTGCAGTGGTGTTTATTTTATCGTTTGTCAGCGGCGAAAAGTCATTTTCGCTAAACTGTTCTTTATATTTTCCGAATTTAAAATAATTCTCTTTCGCTGATTGTATATGCATGGTAAATCATATTCTTCGGAATTATTACAGTACGTTGGCAAAGGGAGTGTAGCGTGACAGTGGAGTCAGAAGTGCCAGAAATTAATATTAAACAACCTCAAACTACTGATGGGATTAAACCGCAGTTACGTACGGTGGACCTTAATCTGCTCACGGTATTTGATGCTGTCATGCAGGAGCAGAATATCACCCGGGCGGCCCATACGTTGGGGATGTCTCAGCCCGCGGTCAGTAATGCTGTCGCCAGACTTAAGGTTATGTTTAACGACGAGTTATTCGTTCGTTACGGGAGGGGAATACAGCCTACCGCACGGGCATTCCAGTTATTCGGCTCTATCCGTCAGGCGTTGCAGCTGGTTCAGAACGAGCTGCCAGGGTCAGGCTTTGAACCTTTAAGCAGTGAGCGTGTATTCAATCTTTGTGTTTGCAGTCCGTTAGATAATTATTTGACGTCGATTATTTATAATAAAGTTGAAGAGATCGCTCCCAATATCCATCTGGTTTTTAAATCATCCTTAAATCAAAACACAGAGCATCAGTTACGCTACCAGGAGACCGAGTTCGTTCTGGGATATGAAGAATTTCGACGTCCTGAATTTTCTTGCGTTCCGCTGTTTAAAGATGAAATGGTGTTGGTCGCCAGTAAAAAACACCCCCGACTCAATTCTCCGCTTCGGGAAAGTGACGTTTATAGCGAGCAGCATGCTGTTGTTGCGCTCGACAGATATGCTTCCTTTAGCCTGCCGTGGTATGACACGGCGGATAAACAGGCAAGCGTTGCTTATCAGGGAATGGCAATGGTCAGCGTATTAAACGTGGTCTCGCAGACACATCTGGTGGCTATTGCACCACGCTGGCTGGCTGAAGAGTTTTCCGGTCAACTACAACTGCAAATGTTGCCGTTGCCGCTCAAGCTGAATAGCCGTACCTGCTATCTCTCCTGGCATGAAGCCGCCGGTCGGGATAAAGGGCATCAGTGGATGGAAGAGTTGCTGATCAGTATTTGCCGTCGATAAGCGCATCAGGATAAATTGCATCTTCGCGTGTGATTTATCCTGGTTTTTTCTCTGTTATTGTTATTTTATTCTGTTGTGAATTTTTTCTTACTGCTCTCTGGCTCGCAAAAATAGATGATTTCCTGAATCGACGCGCTTTTCAGCGATGATTAATCATCTCATCCTCTAATACCAGATGAATTGACCATATCCTTCCTTAATACCTGTTTTTTCTGCTTTGCGAACCGTTTAGCTCACCCGGTCTGCTAATTGCCTGCCTCATAACGAGCGGTTAAGGTAACGATCACTCTGCAAAATATAAGATTGGTTTAACCCAGTCGTAAGACGGTGCGGAAATGAATTCTGCAGCTCGTCTATAACAAAATGCCTGGAGGCAAAGCATGGAGATGTTGTCTGGCGCGGAAATGGTCGTCCGATCGTTAATCGATCAGGGCGTGAAGCAAGTGTTCGGTTATCCCGGAGGCGCAGTCCTGGATATTTATGATGCGCTTCATACGGTAGGCGGCATTGACCATGTTTTAGTACGCCACGAGCAGGCGGCGGTGCATATGGCTGACGGGCTGGCCCGCGCGACAGGTGAAGTAGGCGTGGTATTAGTGACGTCCGGTCCCGGCGCGACAAACGCCATCACCGGCATTGCCACGGCGTATATGGACTCTATCCCGCTGGTTATTCTTTCCGGCCAGGTGGCGACGTCACTGATTGGCTACGACGCGTTTCAGGAGTGCGACATGGTGGGGATTTCGCGTCCCGTTGTGAAGCACAGCTTCCTGGTTAAGCAAACTGAAGACATCCCGGGGATATTGAAAAAAGCCTTCTGGCTGGCAGCAAGCGGGCGTCCCGGCCCGGTGGTGGTCGATCTGCCGAAAGATATCTTGAACCCGGCGAACAAGCTTCCTTATGTCTGGCCGGAGTCGGTGAGCATGCGCTCATACAACCCAACGACGCAGGGCCACAAGGGGCAGATCAAACGTGCCTTGCAAACGCTGCTGGCCGCCAAAAAACCGGTAGTCTATGTCGGTGGTGGGGCAATCAATTCTGCCTGTGAAGGGCAGCTTCGGGAGCTTATCGAGAAACTCAATCTTCCCGTTGCGTCGTCGCTGATGGGGCTGGGCGCTTTCCCGGCAACTCACCGTCAGGCTCTGGGGATGCTGGGTATGCACGGCACCTATGAAGCCAACATGACGATGCACCATTCCGATGTGATCTTTGCCGTCGGCGTGCGCTTTGACGATCGCACCACCAACAATCTGGCGAAATACTGCCCGAACGCCACCGTGCTTCATATTGATATCGATCCCACCTCTATTTCGAAAACGGTGTCTGCGGATGTGCCGATCGTCGGTGATGCCCGCCAGGTGCTGGAGCAAATGCTGGATCTGCTGGCACAGGAGCCGCCTTCCCAGCCGCTGGATGAGATCCGTGACTGGTGGCAGCAGATCGAACAATGGCGTGCGCGTCAGTGCCTGAAGTATGACACGCAAAGCGACAGCATTAAGCCGCAGGCGGTGATCGAAACTATCTGGCGGCTGACGAAAGGCGAGGCATACGTGACGTCTGACGTGGGTCAGCATCAGATGTTTGCCGCCCTTTATTATCCGTTTGATAAACCGCGCCACTGGATTAACTCCGGAGGGTTAGGAACGATGGGCTTTGGCTTGCCTGCCGCACTGGGCGTCAAGCTGGCTCTGCCTGACGAAACCGTCGTCTGCGTGACGGGAGACGGCAGTATTCAGATGAACATCCAGGAGCTGTCGACGGCCCTTCAGTATGAGCTGCCGGTACTGGTGCTGAACCTGAATAATGGTTATCTCGGGATGGTGAAGCAGTGGCAGGACATGATCTACTCTGGTCGTCACTCTCAGTCCTACATGACGTCACTGCCGGACTTTGTTCGTCTGGCTGAAGCCTACGGCCATATTGGGATGCGAGTGACCGATCCGGCAGAGCTGGAAACGAAGCTCGGTGAAGCGCTTGAGCACGTTAAAAATAACCGCCTCGTTTTTATGGATGTCATTGTTGATGGCACCGAGCACGTATACCCGATGCATATTCGCGGTGGTGGTATGGATGAAATGTGGTTAAGCAAAACGGAGAGAACCTGATATGCGCCGGATATTATCTGTTTTACTGGAAAACGAGTCTGGCGCACTGTCGCGCGTCATTGGCCTTTTTGCACAGCGCGGCTATAACATTGAAAGCCTGACCGTTGCGCCGACTGACGATCCGACGCTGTCGCGCATGACCATCCAGACCGTCGGCGATGCCAAAGTGCTTGAGCAGATCGAGAAACAGCTGCATAAGCTGGTCGATGTTCTGCGCGTCAGCGAGCTGGGGCAGGGTGCCTACGTTGAGCGAGAGGTCATGCTGGTGAAAATCCAGGCCAGCGGTTACGGGCGCGAGGAAGTGAAACGTAACACGGATATCTTCCGTGGGCAGATTATAGACGTCACGCCTTCTATATATACGGTTCAGCTGGCCGGAACGAGTGACAAGCTGGATGCCTTCCTGGCATCTGTACGGGATGTGGCAAAAATTGTTGAGGTTGCGAGATCGGGCGTTGTTGGCCTGTCACGCGGCGATAAGATCATGCGTTAGTTGTCTAAAAGGTTCGCCTCTTTCTGCCCGGTCACCAAAGCCGGGCTTTTTTTTGTGTAATCAGCCGACAACAGAGATAAAAGCGGTTGCCGCGAAGGCTATTCTGCGTTTAGATGTTAAAAGATTTAACCATAACCTTGCCAAGGCCATGGACTCTTTTCATTTTTTAAGGGGCAATTGTGAAACTGGATGAAATCGCCCGGCTAGCCGGCGTGTCACGAACAACGGCCAGCTATGTGATTAACGGTAAAGCAAAGCAGTACCGTGTCAGCGATAAGACCGTTGAAAAAGTTATGGCGGTGGTTCGTGAACATAACTACCATCCGAATGCTGTCGCAGCTGGCCTGCGTGCCGGACGCACCCGCTCTATTGGCCTGGTGATCCCGGATCTGGAAAACACCAGCTATACCCGTATCGCCAACTATCTTGAACGTCAGGCGCGCCAGCGTGGCTATCAGTTGCTGATTGCCTGCTCGGAAGACCAGCCCGACAACGAGATGCGCTGTATTGAGCATCTGCTCCAGCGTCAGGTCGATGCCATCATCGTCTCCACCTCTTTACCGCCTGAACACCCATTCTATCAACGCTGGGCGAACGACCCATTCCCGATTGTGGCGCTGGATCGTGCGCTCGACAGGGAGCATTTCACGAGCGTCGTCGGTGCCGATCAGGATGATGCCGAGATGCTGGCGGCAGAGCTGAGAACCTTCCCGGCTGAAACGGTGCTGTATCTGGGGGCGCTGCCTGAACTGTCAGTCAGCTTCCTGCGTGAACAGGGGTTCAGAACCGCCTGGAAAGACGATCCCCGTGAGGTGCACTACCTCTATGCCAACAGCTATGAACGTGAAGCGGCCGCACAGCTTTTCGAGAAATGGCTGGAAACGCACCCGATGCCGCAGGCGCTATTCACCACCTCATTTGCTCTGCTGCAGGGGGTGATGGATGTGACCTTACGCCGTGAGGGTAAACTGCCTTCCGACCTGGCCATCGCGACCTTCGGTGATAACGAGCTGCTCGACTTCCTCCAGTGCCCGGTTCTGGCGGTGGCTCAACGCCATCGTGATGTGGCTGAACGCGTGCTGGAAATTGTGCTGGCAAGTCTGGACGAGCCGCGTAAACCGAAGCCGGGTCTGACGCGTATTAAACGTAATCTTTACCATCGCGGAATTTTGAGCCGCCATAAATGAAATGACGGGGCGGAGAAATCTGCCCCCTTTTGACGAAATAATTCGCCGGGATAATTCCCGTAGAGAAATTAGGATAATTCTTGCGAATTTACCTTCTGCTATTTTTCTTAATTCATTTTGGCGTTTAAGGGTTCCTTTAAAGGACGTTTAAACGATTTTAAATGCCTGTCTTTGTATTATTTTGTTACAAACCCTCTTCCGGCGATGAATATTCAGACGTTTTTCCTTCTCCTGTGCCAGCTTGCACGGCAACCGCCGCGTTTCGCGAGCCCTGGGGTGAATCTGGCGCTGTTATCCCCTGAGAATCTGTCATAAAATGCTGCCCGCGTCGCAAACTGACACTTTATATTTATCTGCAATGATATTGAGTGAGCCTTAACGCTAGTGTGCATATTCGGTTTTTTTCTTACAAATATTCATAACGTTAATTTTGCCTCGCCAGTTGTGCAGTTATTAACCAGGACTGTTTATCTCTGTAAATAGAGGCCTTTCGGGCCTGTATAGGGAGAGTCCTGGCTTGACAAGCTTTTCCCTCGCTCCGTAAACTCCTTTAGGTGGGAATTTGTGGGTTAAAGTGGTGAGGAGGGGTGAGACTGGCATGTTCCGTGGAGCTACGTTAGTCAATCTCGACAGCAAAGGGCGTTTATCGGTACCAACCCGATACCGCGACCAGCTGATTGAGAACGCTACGGGTCAAATGGTTTGCACCATTGACATCAACTCCCCCTGCCTGCTGCTTTACCCCTTACCTGAATGGGAAATTATTGAGCAAAAGCTGTCGCGACTGTCGAGCATGAACCCGCAGGAACGCCGCGTGCAGCGGTTGTTATTGGGACATGCCAGTGAATGTCAGATGGATAGCGCAGGCCGGTTACTGATTGCCCCTGTGTTACGGCAACATGCCGGTCTGACCAAAGAAGTGATGCTGGTCGGGCAGTTCAACAAGTTTGAACTGTGGGATGAAACGACCTGGTATCAACAGGTCAAGGAAGATATCGACGCTGAGCAGTCTGATTCCGCGACATTATCGGAACGGCTGCAGGACTTGTCTCTATAAATATGATGGAAAATTACAAACATAAAACGGTGCTGCTGGATGAGGCCGTTAACGGCCTGAATATTCGTCCGGACGGCATCTACATTGATGGCACTTTTGGTCGCGGTGGCCACTCGCGCTTAATCCTCTCCCAGCTTGGAGCGGAAGGGCGTCTGCTGGCAATCGATCGCGATCCGCAGGCGATTGCCGTTGCGCAAACCATCGATGACCCACGCTTTTCCATCGTGCATGGACCTTTCTCTGCGCTTGCTGATTATGTTGCCGAGCGCGGCCTGACGGGCAAGATCGACGGAATCCTTCTCGATCTTGGCGTCTCTTCACCCCAGCTTGATGATGCTGAACGCGGCTTCTCCTTTATGCGCGATGGTCCACTGGACATGCGCATGGATCCTACTCGCGGTCAGTCTGCCGCCGAGTGGTTACAGACCGCGGACGAAGCGGATATTGCCTGGGTGATCAAAACCTTCGGCGAGGAGCGTTTTGGCAAGCGTATCGCGCGCGCCATCGTTGAGCGTAATCGCATTGAGCCGATGACCCGCACGAAAGAGCTGGCCGAGGTGATCGCGGCGGCGACGCCGGTGAAGGATAAGCACAAACATCCCGCGACCCGTACCTTCCAGGCGGTTCGCATCTGGGTAAACAGTGAACTGGAGGAAATAGAGCTGGCGCTAAAAAGCTCGCTCGACGTGTTGGCCCCGGGTGGGCGGTTATCCATCATCAGCTTCCATTCGCTGGAAGACCGCATTGTGAAGCGCTTTATGCGTGAACAAAGCCGCGGTCCACAGGTTCCAGCGGGGCTGCCGATGACGGAAGAACAACTCAGGAAGCTGGGTGGCCGTCAGTTGCGAGCATTAGGCAAGTTGATGCCGGGCGAAGAAGAAGTGGCACAGAATCCACGCGCCCGTAGTTCAGTGCTGCGTGTTGCAGAGAGGACGAACGCATGATCGGCAGAGTGACAGAGACCCTAAGCAAAGTTAAGGATTCGTTAGGAAGCAACGAGCGCCATGCCTTGCCTGGCGTGATCGGCGACGATCTTTTGCGGTTTGGGAAACTGCCACTCTGTCTGTTCATTTGCATCATTGTCACGGCCGTCACGGTGGTCACGACTGCCCACCACACACGCTTATTAACTGCGCAACGCGAGCAGATGGTACTGGAACGCGATGCGCTGGATATTGAATGGCGAAACCTGATCCTTGAAGAAAATGCGCTCGGCGATCACAGCCGGGTTGAACGGATCGCAACGGAAAAGCTGCAATTGCAGCATGTTGATCCTTCTCAGGAAAATATTGTAGTACAAAAATAAGGGAAAACGCGACGCATGAGAGCAGCGGCAAAAACGCTTAAACCAAAACGTCAGGAAGAACAGGCCAACTTTATCAGTTGGCGTTTTGCGTTGCTTTGCGGCTGCATTTTACTGGCGTTGGGTTTCCTGCTGGGACGCGTGGCGTGGTTGCAAATCATCGCCCCTGACATGCTGGTTCGACAGGGCGACATGCGTTCCCTTCGCGTTCAGGAAGTGTCGACGTCCCGCGGGATGATCACCGACCGCTCAGGCCGTCCACTGGCCGTGAGCGTACCGGTTAAAGCCATCTGGGCCGATCCGAAAGAGCTGCACGATGCGGGTGGCATTACGCTTGATAACCGCTGGAAGGCGCTCTCGGATGCCCTGAAAATGCCGCTGGATCAGCTCGCTTCCCGCGTCAACGCCAATCCAAAAGGGCGTTTTATCTATCTGGCGCGTCAGGTCAACCCTGACATGGCGGACTACATTCGTAAGCTGAAGCTGCCGGGTATTCACCTTCGTGAAGAATCCCGCCGCTACTATCCTTCCGGCGAAGTAACCGCTCACCTCATTGGCTTTACCAACGTTGATAGCCAGGGGATTGAGGGCGTTGAAAAAAGCTTCGATAAGTGGCTCACCGGTCAGCCTGGCGAGCGAATTGTTCGTAAAGACCGCTACGGCCGGGTTATCGAAGATATCTCTTCCACGGACAGTCAGGCGGCACACAACCTGGCGCTGAGTATTGATGAGCGTCTGCAGGCATTGGTCTACCGCGAGCTGAACAACGCCGTCGCCTTCAACAAGGCGGAATCCGGCAGCGCCGTGCTGGTGGACGTCAGTACGGGCGAAGTGCTGGCGATGGCCAACAGCCCGTCCTATAACCCGAACAACTTTACCGGCACCGCAAAAGATGCGATGCGTAACCGGGCGATTACCGACGTGTTCGAACCGGGCTCCACGGTGAAACCGATGGTGGTCATGACGGCGCTCCAGCGTGGCATCGTCAATGAAAACACGGTTCTGAACACGATCCCTTACCGTATTAACGGCCACGAGATTAAAGACGTGGCGCGCTACAGCGAATTGACCCTGACCGGGGTTTTACAGAAGTCGAGTAACGTTGGCGTTTCAAAGCTGGCGTTAGCGATGCCGTCCTCAGCGTTAGTAGAGACTTACTCACGTTTTGGGCTTGGAAAGGCGACCAATTTGGGGTTGGTCGGAGAACGCAGTGGCTTATATCCTCAAAAACAACGGTGGTCTGACATAGAGAGGGCCACCTTCTCTTTCGGCTACGGGCTAATGGTAACGCCGTTACAGTTAGCGCGAGTCTACGCAACGATTGGCAGCTATGGCGTCTATCGTCCGCTGTCCATTACCAAAGTTGATCCACCGGTTCCGGGTGAGCGTATCTTCCCGGAATCCATCGTTCGTACCGTCGTTCATATGATGGAAAGCGTGGCGCTGCCTGGCGGCGGCGGCGTGAAGGCGGCGATCAAAGGCTATCGCATCGCCATCAAAACCGGTACCGCGAAAAAAGTGGGGCCAGACGGCCGTTACATCAACAAATACATTGCCTATACCGCAGGCGTTGCGCCTGCCAGTAATCCGCGTTTTGCGCTGGTGGTCGTCATTAACGATCCACAGGCGGGTAAATACTACGGCGGCGCCGTTTCCGCGCCTGTGTTCGGGGCCATCATGGGCGGCGTGTTGCGCACCATGAACATCGAACCGGATGCGCTGGCAACGGGCGAGAAAAGTGAATTTGTAATTAATCAAGGCGAGGGTACAGGTGGCAGATCGTAATTTGCGCGACCTTCTCGCTCCGTGGGTGCCTAATGCACCGGAGCGAGCACTGCGAGAGATGGTACTGGACAGCCGTGCGGCTGCTTCTGGCGATCTTTTTGTGGCGGTGGTCGGTCATCAGGCGGACGGGCGTCGTTATATCCCGCAGGCGATTGCGCAAGGTGTTGCTGCCATTATTGCTGAGGCTAAAGATGAGGCAACTGACGGTGAAATCCGTGAAATGCACGGGGTGCCGGTCATCTATCTCAGTCAGTTAAACGAGCGTCTCTCTGCGCTGGCCGGACGTTTCTATCACGAACCGTCCGATCGGCTGCGTCTGGTGGGCGTGACAGGTACAAACGGCAAAACCACAACCACGCAGCTCATGGCGCAGTGGGCGCAGCTGCTGGGTGAAACCGGTGCGGTCATGGGAACTGTCGGTAACGGTCTGTTGGGCAAAGTGAGCCCGACCGAAAACACCACCGGCTCCGCAGTCGACGTACAGCATGTGCTGGCCGGCCTGGCAGGGCAGGGGGCAACCTTTGCCGCGATGGAAGTCTCTTCCCACGGTCTGGTGCAGCACCGCGTGGCGGCGCTGAAGTTTGCCGCCTCAGTATTCACTAACCTGAGCCGTGATCACCTTGATTATCATGGTGATATGGAGCATTACGAAGCGGCGAAATGGCTGCTCTACTCCACCCACCATAGCGGACAGGCCATCATCAACGCTGACGACGAAGTCGGTCGCCGCTGGCTGGCGAAGCTGCCGGATGCGGTTGCGGTGTCGATGGAAGACCATATCAACCCGAACTGCCACGGCCGCTGGCTGAAGGCGGTTGCGGTGGATTATCACGACAGTGGCGCCACCATTCGTTTTACCTCCTCATGGGGTGACGGTGAAATTGAAAGCCGTCTGATGGGCGCGTTTAACGTCAGCAACCTGCTGCTGGCGCTGGCGACGCTGCTGGCGCTGGGTTATCCGATGAACGCGCTGCTGGAAACGGCTGAGCGTTTGCAGCCGGTATGTGGCCGTATGGAAGTGTTCAGCGCGCCGGGCAAACCGACCGTGGTGGTCGATTATGCCCACACGCCGGACGCACTGGAAAAAGCGCTGGAAGCGGCGCGTCTGCACTGTACCGGTAAGCTCTGGTGTGTGTTTGGCTGCGGTGGCGACCGTGATAAGGGCAAACGTCCACTGATGGGTGCCATTGCTGAACAGTTCGCGGATATTCCGGTTGTAACCGATGACAACCCGCGTACTGAAGAGCCGCGCGCCATTATTAACGACATTCTGTCGGGCATGCTGGATGCAGGCCGCGCCCGCGTGGTGGAAGGCCGTGCGGAAGCCGTGACCAACGCCATCATGCAGGCTCAGGAAAACGACGTTGTGCTGCTGGCCGGGAAAGGCCATGAGGATTATCAGATTGTTGGCAACCGTCGTCTCGATTATTCGGATCGCGTCACGGCCGCGCGTCTGCTGGGGGGCGTGGCATGATTAGCCTCACCTTAAGTCAGGCCGCTGCGGTACTGCAGGGCGAGCTGCTGGGTCACGATCTGACCATCGAGGCCGTGACGACCGATACCCGCAAAGTGACCCCGGGTTGTCTGTTTGTGGCGCTGAAGGGCGAACGTTTTGACGCGCATGATTTTGCACAACAGGCCAGGGAGAATGGTGCAGGGGCGCTGCTGGTCAGCCGTAAACTCGCGGTCGATCTGCCGCAGATCGTGGTGAAAGATACCCGTCTGGCATTCGGCGAGCTGGCGGCCTGGGTTCGTCAGCAGGTGCCGACGCGCGTCGTCGCGCTGACCGGTTCATCAGGCAAAACCTCTGTGAAAGAGATGACTGCGGCCATCCTGAGCCAGTGCGGAAATACGCTTTATACAGCAGGCAACCTTAACAATGATATCGGCGTGCCGATGACATTACTTCGCCTGACCAAAGAGCATGAATTTGCCGTGATCGAGTTAGGGGCAAACCACCAGGGCGAAATCGCCTGGACCGTGAGACTGACGCGCCCGGAAGCAGCGCTGGTGAATAACCTGGCCGCTGCACATCTGGAAGGTTTTGGTTCGCTGGAAGGCGTGGCGAAAGCTAAAGGCGAGATCTATACCGGCCTGCCGGAAGACGGTATCGCCATTATGAATGCCGACAACAATGACTGGCTGAACTGGCAACAGATCATTGGTTCCCGCAAGACCTGGCGCTTCTCGCCGAACGCGGCCAACAGTGATTTTACCGCGACCAATATTCATGTGACTTCGCATGGCACGGAATTCACCCTTAATACCCCAACCGGGGGCATTGAGGTGCTTCTGCCATTGCCGGGTCGTCATAATATCGCCAATGCGCTCGCGGCAGCGGCGCTGTCGATGGCGGTTGGTGCGTCGCATCAGGCGATTAAAACCGGTCTGGCAAATTTAAACGCCGTGCCGGGGCGTCTGTTCCCGATCCAGCTTGCGGAAAACAAACTGCTTCTGGATGACTCCTATAACGCGAACGTCGGCTCAATGACCGCGGCGGTGCAGGTGTTGTCTGAGATGCCAGGTTATCGCGTGTTGGTGGTGGGCGATATGGCTGAGCTGGGTGATGAAAGCGAAGCCTGCCATGTCCAGGTGGGGGACGCGGCGAAAGCGGCAGGTATTGATTGCGTGCTGAGCGCCGGAAAACTGAGCCAGGCGATTAGCCATGCCAGCGGTGTTGGCGAGCACTTTGCCGATAAAGCCGCGCTGATTGAACGCCTTAAGGCATTGATGACAGAAAAACAAATTGTGACTGTGTTAGTGAAAGGTTCACGTAGTGCCGCCATGGAAGAGGTTGTGCACGCATTACAGGAGAACGGGACATGTTAGTTTGGCTGGCCGAACATTTGGTCAAATATTATTCAGGCTTTAACGTCTTTTCCTATCTGACGTTTCGCGCCATTGTCAGCCTGCTGACTGCGCTGTTCATCTCTTTGTGGATGGGCCCGCGCATGATTGCCCGTCTGCAAAAACTCTCCTTCGGTCAGATTGTGCGTAACGACGGTCCGGAGTCGCACTTCAGCAAGCGGGGTACGCCGACCATGGGCGGGATCATGATCCTGACCGCGATCGTTGTTTCCGTACTGCTGTGGGCTTATCCCTCTAACCCGTACGTCTGGTGCGTACTTACCGTGCTGGTGGGCTACGGCATCATTGGGTTTGTTGATGATTACCGCAAGGTCGTGCGTAAAGACACCAAGGGCCTGATCGCCCGCTGGAAATACTTCTGGATGTCGGTGATTGCGCTGGGCGTGGCCTTCGCGCTGTATCTGGCAGGAAAAGACACCCCCGCCACCGAGCTGGTGGTGCCGTTCTTTAAAGACGTGATGCCGCAACTGGGGCTGTTCTACATTCTGCTGGCCTACTTCGTCATCGTGGGCACCGGTAACGCCGTAAACCTGACCGACGGTCTGGATGGCCTGGCGATTATGCCAACCGTCTTCGTCGCCGCCGGTTTTGCGCTGGTGGCGTGGGCCACCGGTAACATGAACTTTGCTAACTATTTGCACATTCCATACCTGCGACACGCAGGCGAACTGGTTATCGTCTGTACGGCGATTGTCGGGGCTGGACTGGGCTTCCTGTGGTTCAACACCTACCCGGCGCAGGTCTTTATGGGTGACGTCGGTTCACTGGCTCTGGGCGGCGCGCTGGGCATTATTGCCGTGCTGCTGCGCCAGGAGTTCCTGCTGGTGATTATGGGTGGGGTGTTTGTGGTTGAAACCCTTTCAGTGATTTTGCAGGTCGGGTCCTTCAAGCTGCGCGGTCAGCGCATCTTCCGTATGGCACCGATTCACCATCACTATGAACTGAAAGGCTGGCCGGAACCGCGCGTGATTGTGCGCTTCTGGATTATTTCGCTGATGCTGGTGCTGATTGGCCTGGCAACGCTGAAGGTACGTTAATCATGGCAGATTACCAGGGCAAAAAAGTCGTTATCATCGGGTTGGGGCTGACAGGCCTCTCCTGCGTGGACTTTTTCCTCGCGCGCGGCGTGACGCCTCGCGTAATGGATACGCGTGTTTCTCCGCCGGGTCTGGATAAACTGCCGGAACAGGTTGAACGCCACCTTGGTGGTCTGAATGATGACTGGCTGCTGGCAGCCGATCTGATTGTCGCCAGCCCCGGTATGGCGCTGGCACATCCTTCACTCAGCGCCGCGGCCGATGCGGGCGTTGAGATTGTCGGTGATATTGAGTTGTTCTGCCGTGAAGCGCAGGCACCCGTTATCGCGATTACCGGCTCTAACGGTAAAAGCACCGTCACCACCCTTGTGGGTGAGATGGCGAAAGCGGCGGGCATGAACGTGGGTGTGGGAGGCAATATTGGCCTGCCAGCGCTAATGCTGCTGGATAAAGGCTGTGAATTGTACGTCCTCGAGCTTTCCAGCTTCCAGCTGGAAACGACCTCCAGCCTTCGTGCGGCCGCGGCGACTATCCTTAACGTTACTGAAGATCATATGGATCGCTATCCGTTTGGTCTACAGCAGTACCGCGCCGCCAAACTGCGCATTTATGAAAATGCGAAGGTCTGCGTCGTCAACGCGGATGACGCCCTGACCATGCCGGTGCGCGGGGCGGACGATCGCTGTATTAGCTTTGGCATTACCATGGGTGACTATCATCTTAACCGTCAACTGGGCGAAACCTGGCTGCGCGTGAAGGGTGAGAAAGTGCTGAACGTGAAAGAGATGAAGCTTACCGGGCAGCATAACTACACCAATGCTCTGGCGGCGCTGGCGCTGGCGGATGCCGTAGGGCTGCCGCGTTCGTCCAGCCTGCAAGCATTGACCACCTTTAACGGCCTGGCGCACCGTTTTCAGCTGGCGCTGGAGCACAACGGTGTGCGCTGGATTAATGACTCAAAAGCCACCAACGTCGGCAGTACCGAGGCCGCCCTGAACGGTCTGCACGTTGAAGGTACCCTGCATTTACTGCTCGGCGGCGACGGTAAATCGGCGGATTTCTCCACGCTGAAACCGTATCTCGCCGGGAATAATATCCGCTTGTACTGCTTTGGTCGCGACGGCAGTGAGCTGGCTGAGCTGCGTCCTGACATTGCCGAGCAAACCGAGACCATGGAGCAGGCGATGCGGCTGATTGCCCCTCGCGTGAAGCCGGGTGATATGGTCCTGCTCTCCCCGGCCTGCGCCAGCCTCGATCAATTCAAGAATTTCGAACAGCGTGGCGATCTCTTTACCCGTCTGGCGAAGGAGTTAGGCTGATGCGTTTATCTCTCCCTCGCCTGAAAATGCCGCGCCTGCCAGGATTTGGCGTTCTGGCGTGGGTGTTTGCGGCACTCAAAGGCTGGGTGATGGGCTCTCGTCAAAAAGATAACGACAGCCTGGTCATGTACGACCGTACGCTCTTCTGGCTCACGCTGGGACTGGCGGCGGTTGGTTTTATCATGGTGACCTCGGCGTCAATGCCTGTCGGGCAGCGGCTGGCGAACGATCCATTCCTGTTTGCGAAACGTGATGGCCTGTACATCATCCTGGCGTTCTGTCTGGCGCTGGTGACATTACGTCTGCCGATGGAGTTCTGGCAGCGGCACAGTACCGCGATGCTGATCGCCTCCATCATTATGCTGCTGATCGTGCTGGTAGTGGGGAGCTCCGTAAACGGGGCATCGCGCTGGATTGCCTTTGGCCCACTGCGTATTCAGCCCGCGGAATTTACCAAGCTCTCCCTGTTCTGCTACCTGGCTAACTACCTGGTACGTAAAGTGGATGAAGTGCGTAATAACCTGCGCGGCTTCTTAAAACCCATGGGCGTTATTCTGGTGCTGGCGGTCTTACTGCTGGCGCAGCCTGACCTTGGTACCGTGGTCGTGCTGTTTGTCACCACGCTGGCAATGCTGTTCCTGGCCGGGGCGAAGCTGTGGCAGTTCATCGCCATCATCGGAATGGGTATCTCAGCGGTTGTGCTGCTGATCCTCGCCGAGCCTTACCGTATCCGCCGTGTGACCTCATTCTGGAACCCGTGGGAAGACCCGTTTGGCAGCGGTTATCAGCTGACGCAGTCGCTGATGGCTTTTGGTCGCGGTGAAGTCTGGGGTCAGGGCCTGGGCAACTCGGTACAGAAACTGGAGTATTTACCCGAAGCGCACACTGACTTCATCTTCTCCATTATTGGGGAAGAACTGGGTTATATCGGTGTGGTATTAGCGCTATTAATGGTATTCTTCGTCGCTTTCCGCGCCATGTCGATTGGGCGGAAAGCGCTGGAGATCGATCACCGTTTTTCAGGTTTCTTAGCCTGCTCAATAGGTATCTGGTTTAGTTTCCAGGCATTGGTTAACGTCGGGGCCGCAGCGGGTATGCTGCCGACCAAAGGCCTGACGTTGCCGTTGATCAGTTATGGTGGTTCCAGTCTGCTGATTATGTCGACGGCCATCATGATGTTGTTACGCATAGATTATGAAACGCGTCTGGAAAAAGCCCAGGCGTTTACACGAGGTTCACGATGAATCAACCGAAGCGGTTAATGGTGATGGCAGGCGGTACCGGTGGACATGTGTTCCCGGGGCTCGCAGTTGCGCACCATTTAATGGATCAGGGCTGGCAGGTACGCTGGCTGGGAACCGCGGATCGCATGGAAGCCGACCTGGTACCGAAGCACGGTATCGAGATCGACTTTATTCGCATTTCCGGCTTACGCGGAAAAGGCATTAAGGCCCAGCTTCTGGCACCGGTGCGTATTTTCAACGCCTGGCGTCAGGCGCGCGCCATCATGAAGCGTTTTAAGCCTGATGTGGTGCTGGGGATGGGCGGCTATGTTTCTGGCCCGGGTGGGCTGGCGGCCTGGTCATTGGGCATCCCCGTGGTGCTGCATGAGCAGAACGGCATTGCCGGTCTGACCAATAAATGGCTGGCGAAAATTGCCACCAAAGTGATGCAGGCTTTCCCGGGAGCCTTCCCGAAGGCGGACGTGGTGGGTAACCCGGTGCGCGTAGACGTGCTGGCGCTGCCATTACCGGATGCGCGCCTGCCTGGTCGTGAAGGGCCGGTCCGTGTGCTGGTCGTTGGCGGCTCTCAGGGCGCACGCATTTTAAACCAGACGATGCCGCAGGTTGCAGCAAAGCTGGGTGATGCGGTGACAATCTGGCACCAAAGCGGAAAAGGTGCTCAACAGATGGTTGAGCAGGCTTACGCCGATGAAGGCCAGCCGCAGCATAAAGTGACGGAATTTATCGACGACATGGCCGCAGCGTATGCCTGGGCCGATGTCGTGGTCTGCCGCTCTGGCGCATTGACGGTGAGCGAAATTGCCGCCGCCGGGTTGCCGGCTCTGTTTGTGCCGTTCCAGCACAAAGACAGACAGCAGTACTGGAATGCGTTGCCGCTTGAGAAAGCCGGCGCCGCGAAAATATTTGAACAGCCACAATTTACCGCCGATGCGGTCGCCACCACCCTGGCGGGCTGGAACAGAGAGGCATTACTGGAGATGGCGCAACGCGCACGCGCGACCGCTATTCCTGATGCAACGGAACGGGTGGCAAAAGAAGTGAGCCTGGCAGCCCAGGCTTAACCCTCGCAGCGCGTGTTGCGCTGCACGAATTTTTTAAGTAGTCGATGGCGTTTAGAGAATGAATACACAACAACTGGCAAAACTGCGTTCTATCGTGCCCGAGATGCGTCGCGTCCGGCACATTCACTTTGTTGGCATCGGTGGTGCTGGCATGGGCGGTATTGCCGAAGTGTTAGCTAACGAAGGCTATCAGATCAGCGGGTCTGACCTGGCGCCAAACCCTGTTACGCAGCAGCTGGCGTCGCTTGGGGCGACTATCTATTTCAATCATCGCCCGGAAAACGTGCGCGATGCGAGCGTGGTGGTCGTGTCGAGCGCCATCTCCTCTGATAACCCGGAAATCGTGGCCGCGCACGAAGCGCGTATTCCGGTGATCCGCCGTGCGGAAATGCTGGCGGAGTTGATGCGTTTTCGACATGGCATTGCGATTGCCGGAACCCACGGCAAAACCACCACCACGGCGATGGTCTCCAGCATTTATGCAGAAGCGGGCCTCGACCCGACGTTCGTCAATGGTGGTCTGGTAAAAGCGGCAGGCGTGCATGCGCGTCTCGGACACAGCCGTTATTTAATTGCCGAAGCGGATGAGAGCGATGCGTCGTTCCTGCATCTGCAGCCGATGGTCGCCATCGTCACCAATATCGAAGCCGACCATATGGATACTTACCAGGGCGACTTCGAGAACTTAAAGCAGACCTTTATTAATTTCCTGCACAACCTGCCGTTCTATGGACGCGCGGTAATGTGTGTAGACGATCCGGTGATTCGCGAGCTGTTGCCGCGCGTCGGACGTCAAATCACGACTTACGGCTTCAGCGAAGACGCTGATGTCCGCGTGGAAGATTACAAACAGCTGGGTGCGCAGGGGCATTTCACCCTGGCGCGTCAGGACAAAGAACTGCTGCATGTCACCCTGAATGCACCAGGGCGTCACAACGCCCTGAATGCCGCAGCGGCAGTGGCCGTGGCGACAGAAGAAGGCATTGATGACGAAGCCATTCTTCGTGCACTGGAAAGCTTCCAGGGAACCGGGCGTCGCTTCGACTTCCTCGGTGAATACCCGCTGGAGGCGGTGAACGGTAAACCCGGTACTGCCATGCTGGTTGATGACTACGGTCACCACCCGACGGAAGTGGACGCGACGATCAAAGCCGCGCGTGCAGGCTGGCCAGAAAAAAATCTGGTCATGATCTTCCAGCCGCACCGTTTCACGCGTACCCGTGACCTGTATGACGATTTCGCCAGCGTCCTGTCACAGGTGGATACGCTCCTGATGCTGGATGTTTATGCAGCGGGCGAAACTCCTATTCCTGGTGCAGACAGCCGTTCTTTATGTCGTACCATCCGCGGACGCGGTAAAGTAGACCCTATTTTGGTTTCCGATCCTGCCCAGGTGGCTGAAATTCTGGCCCCGGTGCTGACCGGCAACGATTTAATTCTGATTCAGGGCGCGGGAAATATCGGCAAAATCGCCCGTACCTTAGCTGAAATCAAACTGAAGCCGCAAACTCAGGAGGATGAGCATCATGGCTGATAAGATTGCTGTCCTGTCTGGCGGCACATCCGCCGAGCGCGAGGTTTCCCTGAATTCAGGTGCCGCTGTACTGGCGGGCCTGCGTGAAGGTGGTGTGGATGCGCACCTGGTCGATCCGAAAGAGACTGACGTAACCCAGTTAAAGGCGATGGGCTTCGATAAAGTCTTTATCGCGTTACATGGCCGTGGTGGCGAAGACGGCACCCTTCAGGGGCTGCTGGAACTCACCGGCATGCCGTACACCGGCAGCGGTGTGATGGCCTCCGCCATTTCTATGGATAAACTGCGCAGCAAACTGCTGTGGCAGGGCGCGGGTTTACCCGTTGCTCCCTGGTTTGCCCTGACGCGTCGCGAATTTGAAATGGGCCTCTCCGATAGCGTTAATGCACGCATTGCTGAGCTGGGCTTACCGGTTATTGTAAAGCCCAGCCGCGAAGGGTCGAGCGTTGGCATGTCCAAAGTTGAGAAAGCTGAGGATTTATCTTCCGCTTTAGCCCTGGCATTTCAACATGATGAAGAAGTTCTGATTGAAAAATGGCTCAGCGGGCCGGAATTTACCGTCGCGATGCTTGGCGAAGAAATTTTACCGTCAATTCGTATCCAACCGGCCGGAACCTTCTATGATTATGAGGCGAAGTATCTCTCTGATGAGACGCAATATTTCTGCCCAAGTGGTCTTGAAGCTGAGCGTGAAACCGATTTACAGTCCCTGGTGGTTAAAGCCTGGCATGTTCTGGGTTGCCGTGGATGGGGCCGCATCGACGTGATGCTCGACAGTGATGGACAATTTTATCTGCTGGAAGCAAATACTTCTCCGGGAATGACCAGCCACAGCCTTGTGCCGATGGCAGCGCGTCAGGCGGGGATGAGCTTCTCGCAATTAGTCGTACGTATTCTGGACCAGGCGGGCTGATATGTCTCAGGCTGCATTGAACACGCGCAACCGCGATGACGAAGAAGAATACTCTTCTTCACGCCGGAGTAATGGAACGCGTCTTGCAGGTATTATTTTCCTGCTCGGGGTGCTGTGCACCGTGTTTATCAGCGGCTGGATGGTTCTGGGCTGGATGGAAGATGCGCAACGGTTGCCGCTTTCGAAGCTGGTGGTCACCGGTGAGCGTCATTACACCCGTAACGATGACATTCGCCAGACAATTCTGGCGCTGGGATCGCCTGGCACCTTTATGACGCAGGACGTCAATATTATCCAGAGTCAGATTGAACGTCTGCCATGGATAAAACAGGCGAGTGTCAGAAAGCAATGGCCTGATGAATTGAAGATTCATCTGGTTGAATATGTGCCCATTGCGCGTTGGAATGATCAGCACATGGTTGACGTAGACGGAAATTCCTTCAGCGTCCCGGCCGATCGTGTCAACAAGCAAAATTTACCGATGTTGTATGGCCCGGAAGGTAGCGAAAACGAAGTGTTACAAGGTTTTCGTGAAATGGGGCAGGTGCTGGCGAAGGACAGGTTTACGCTAAAAGATGCTGCAATGACGGCGCGCCGCTCCTGGCAACTGACGTTAACGAACGGCATTAAGCTCAACCTGGGTCGCGGGGACACAATGAAACGTCTGGCGCGATTTGTAGAACTTTACCCGGTTTTACAGCAGCAGGCACAGACTGACGGCAAACGGATAAGCTACGTTGATTTGCGCTATGACTCAGGCGCAGCAGTCGGTTGGGAACCGGCTCCGGTCGAGGAACCTAATCAGCAACAGAATCAGGCACAGGTACAGGCAGAACAACAATGATCAAGGCGACGGACAGAAAACTGGTAGTTGGACTGGAGATTGGCACCGCGAAGGTTGCCGCTTTAGTAGGGGAAGTTCTGCCCGACGGTATGGTCAATATCATTGGCGTGGGCAGTTGCCCGTCCCGTGGTATGGATAAAGGTGGGGTTAACGATCTTGAGTCGGTGGTGAAGTGCGTACAGCGCGCCATCGATCAGGCTGAATTGATGGCAGATTGCCAGATTTCCTCTGTTTATCTGGCGCTTTCGGGTAAGCACATTAGCTGCCAGAACGAAATCGGCATGGTGCCGATTTCCGAAGAAGAAGTGACGCAGGAAGACGTTGAAAACGTTGTGCATACGGCGAAATCCGTGCGCGTTCGC
Source organism: Enterobacter sp. SORGH_AS_0287 (assembly GCF_031453695.1). Taxonomy (NCBI): domain Bacteria; kingdom Pseudomonadati; phylum Pseudomonadota; class Gammaproteobacteria; order Enterobacterales; family Enterobacteriaceae; genus Enterobacter; species Enterobacter sp. SORGH_AS_0287. Next base: position 2,761,889 of record NZ_JAVIZW010000001.1, on the reverse strand, counting down.
GATGAGCATCGCGTGCTGCACGTGATCCCGCAGGAGTATGCGATTGACTACCAGGAAGGGATCAAAAACCCGGTCGGTCTTTCCGGCGTACGTATGCAGGCAAAAGTGCACTTGATCACATGTCACAACGATATGGCGAAGAACATTGTAAAAGCCGTTGAACGTTGTGGCCTGAAAGTTGACCAACTCATTTTCGCCGGTCTTGCAGCGAGCTATTCCGTGCTGACCGAAGATGAACGTGAACTGGGTGTCTGTGTGGTCGATATTGGTGGTGGTACAATGGACATGGCCGTGTATACCGGCGGTGCGCTGCGCCACACCAAAGTGATCCCGTATGCCGGGAACGTTGTGACCAGCGATATTGCTTACGCTTTTGGTACGCCACCGAGTGATGCAGAAGCGATTAAAGTACGCCACGGCTGTGCGCTGGGGTCTATCGTTGGCAAAGATGAGAGCGTTGAAGTGCCGAGCGTGGGCGGACGTCCACCGCGCAGCCTGCAGCGCCAGACGTTGGCGGAGGTCATTGAGCCGCGTTATACCGAGCTGCTTAACCTGGTCAACGAAGAGATTTTGCAGTTACAGGAACAGCTTCGCCAGCAGGGCGTGAAACATCATCTTGCAGCGGGGATTGTATTAACCGGCGGGGCAGCGCAAATTGAAGGTCTTGCGGCCTGCGCTCAGCGCGTGTTCCATACGCAAGTGCGTATCGGTGCTCCGCTGAATATCACCGGTTTAACGGATTATGCTCAGGAGCCGTACTATTCAACGGCCGTGGGCCTGCTCCACTACGGGAAAGAATCTCATCTCAGTGGTGAAGCAGAAGTGGAAAAACGCGTCTCAGTTGGGTCGTGGGTCAAACGACTGAACAACTGGTTGCGAAAAGAGTTTTAATTTTTTTAAGAGACCGGAGAGAATTAGCGGTCTCGGGCGACAGGCACAACGGAGAGAGAAATTATGTTTGAACCTATGGAACTGACCAACGACGCGGTGATTAAAGTCATCGGCGTCGGTGGCGGCGGCGGTAACGCCGTAGAGCATATGGTGCGTGAACGCATTGAAGGTGTTGAGTTCTTTGCAGTTAACACCGATGCACAGGCACTGCGTAAGACGGCTGTAGGCCAGACTATCCAGATCGGCGGTGGCATCACCAAAGGGCTGGGCGCTGGGGCTAACCCGGAAGTCGGTCGTAATGCGGCTGAAGAAGATCGTGAGGCCCTGCGCGCTGCACTGGAAGGTGCGGACATGGTCTTTATCGCAGCGGGTATGGGTGGCGGTACGGGTACCGGCGCAGCACCTGTTGTGGCTGAAGTAGCGAAAGATTTAGGTATCCTGACCGTTGCTGTCGTGACCAAGCCTTTCAACTTTGAAGGCAAGAAGCGTATGGCTTTCGCGGAGCAGGGTATCACTGAACTGTCCAAGCACGTGGACTCGTTGATTACCATTCCGAACGACAAACTGTTGAAAGTTCTGGGTCGCGGTATCTCTCTGCTGGACGCTTTTGGCGCAGCCAACGACGTGCTGAAAGGCGCGGTGCAGGGTATCGCTGAACTGATTACCCGTCCGGGTCTGATGAACGTTGACTTTGCAGACGTTCGTACCGTGATGTCCGAAATGGGCTACGCGATGATGGGCTCTGGCGTGGCAAGCGGTGAAGACCGTGCAGAAGAAGCGGCTGAAATGGCTATCTCTTCTCCACTGCTGGAAGATATCGACCTGTCTGGTGCGCGCGGCGTGCTGGTCAACATTACCGCTGGCTTCGACCTGCGTCTGGATGAGTTTGAAACCGTGGGTAACACTATCCGTGCGTTCGCCTCTGACAACGCTACCGTGGTAATCGGTACTTCCCTTGACCCGGAAATGAACGACGAGCTGCGTGTTACTGTTGTTGCTACCGGTATCGGTATGGACAAGCGTCCTGAGATCACCCTGGTGACCAACAAACAGACTCAGCAGCCGGTTATGGATCGTTACCAGCAGCACGGTATGTCTCCTCTGACTCAGGAGCAGAAACCGGCCGCGAAAGTGGTTAACGACCCCACTCCGCAAACGGCGAAAGAGCCAGATTATCTGGATATCCCGGCGTTCCTGCGCAAGCAAGCTGACTAAGAATTGGCTGGAATTTGGGGATTTTCGCTCTTTGTGCTAAACTGGCCCACCGTCAGTGATATACACTTTCGGTTGGATAGTTAATTTGGCGAGATTATACGATGATCAAACAAAGGACACTTAAACGTATCGTTCAGGCGACTGGTGTCGGTTTACATACCGGCAAGAAAGTCACACTGACGTTACGCCCTGCGCCGGCCAATACCGGGGTCATCTATCGTCGCACCGACTTGAATCCACCGGTAGACTTTCCGGCCGATGCCAAATCTGTGCGTGATACTATGCTCTGTACTTGTCTGGTGAACGAGCATGACGTGCGGATTTCTACCGTAGAGCACCTGAACGCCGCCCTGGCGGGTCTGGGTATCGACAACATTATGGTTGAAGTCGATGCGCCAGAAATCCCGATCATGGATGGTAGTGCTGCTCCGTTCGTCTATCTGTTGCTGGATGCCGGCATCGAAGAACTGAACTGCGCGAAAAAATTTGTTCGTATCAAAGAGACCGTTCGCGTCGAAGATGGCGACAAATGGGCTGAATTCAAACCGTACAATGGTTTCTCGTTGGACTTTACCATCGATTTTAACCATCCGGCGATTGATGCCAGCACCCAACGCTATGCGATGAACTTCTCTGCTGATGCGTTTATGCGCCAGATCAGCCGTGCCCGTACGTTTGGCTTCATGCGTGATATCGAATATCTGCAGTCCCGCGGCCTGTGCCTGGGCGGCAGCTTCGATTGTGCCATCGTTGTTGACGATTATCGCGTACTGAACGAAGATGGTCTGCGTTTTGAAGATGAATTCGTTCGTCACAAAATGCTGGATGCTATCGGCGACCTGTTTATGTGTGGTCACAACATCATTGGTGCATTTACCGCGTTTAAATCCGGTCATGCACTGAACAACAAACTGTTGCAGGCAGTCCTGGCAAAACAGGAAGCCTGGGAATATGTGACCTTTGAAGACGAAGCTGAGCTGCCGCTGGCCTTCAAAGCACCGAACACGGTACTGGCGTAACGGTTAAAGCCGTTTCGTAAAAAATCGACTGGTTAACCTGGTACTCTCTCCGACCAGGGAGACCAGTCGTTTTTATTTTTACCCTTCTTCATTTATTTGCCCCAGCGTCACTTCTCGTTTGCCCGGTGCAGAAAATCTGTGCGTTAGCTGCATTCTTGACCGTTTTTCCCCGCAGCAATACGTCATTCCTGCTGCTGTGTATTGGCTTTAGTGGTAATATCTGGGCGCTTAAAAGAATAATTGAATTCAGCCTGTTGAAGGCTGGCTTAATGTGGTGGAGCAAGTGAGCGGAATACTGACGCGCTGGCGACAATTTGGCAGACGTTACTTCTGGCCGCATCTCTTATTAGGGATGGTCGCGGCGAGTTTCGGCTTGCCTGCGCTCAGCAACAGTGCGGAAGCGGCGACGCCGACGAAGACCTCCACAACCAAACACGATCTCAACACGCGGGTTAATTTTACTAACCTGGCGTGGCTTGAAGCCAATCGCCGCCCGAATTTCTCGGTGGATTACTGGCACCAGCATGCGATCCGTACCGTTATTCGCCATCTGTCATTTGCGATGGCTCCGCAGGCACTGCCTGTTGCTGAAGAGACGCTGCCGGTACAGGCGCAGCATCTTGCTCTGCTGGACACGCTTAACGCGCTGCTTACGCAGGACAGTCAACCACCCGTCATGGTGCGTCAGACCTCGCAAATCGCTAACGTTCCTCCTGCGACCTTCTCCGTTTCGACATGGATTAGCCAGGCCCACGGCATCCGCGCCGGGCCTCAACGCCTCAGCTAAATTAACCTTTTTTCAATACCTTAATTTATCTGCCCAACCTGGGGCGTTTGAGAATTTATTATGCTAATCAAATTGTTAACAAAAGTTTTTGGTAGTCGTAACGATCGTACCCTGCGCCGTATGCGCAAAGCTGTTACCGTCATCAATGGCATGGAACCGGCGATGGAGAAGCTCTCTGATGACGAGCTGAAAGCGAAAACCGTAGAATTCCGCGCGCGTCTTGAAAAAGGCGAAACGCTGGAAAGCCTGATCCCGGAAGCCTTCGCCGTTGTGCGTGAGGCCAGTAAACGTGTGTTTGGCATGCGTCACTTCGACGTTCAGCTGCTGGGTGGTATGGTGCTTAACGAGCGCTGCATCGCGGAAATGCGTACCGGTGAAGGTAAAACCCTGACCGCAACGCTGCCCGCCTACCTGAACGCACTGACCGGTAAAGGCGTTCACGTCGTTACTGTCAACGACTATCTGGCACAGCGTGATGCCGAAAACAACCGTCCCCTGTTCGAATTCCTGGGCATGACCGTTGGCATCAACATGTCCGGTCTGCCGGCCCCCGCCAAACGTGAAGCCTATAACGCGGATATCACCTACGGTACCAACAACGAATACGGCTTCGACTACCTGCGTGACAACATGGCGTTTAGCCCTGAAGAGCGCGTGCAGCGTAAACTGCACTATGCGCTGGTGGATGAGGTGGACTCCATCCTGATCGATGAAGCGCGTACCCCGCTGATCATCTCCGGCCCGGCCGAAGACAGCTCCGAGATGTACCGTAAAGTCGATAAAATCATTCCGCACCTGCTGCGTCAGGAGAAAGAAGATTCCGACACCTTCCAGGGTGAAGGCCACTTCTCTGTCGATGAAAAAGCGCGCCAGGTGAACCTGACCGAACGCGGTCTGGTGAAAATTGAAGAGCTGCTGGTGGCTGAAGGCATCATGGAAGAGGGCGAGTCTCTGTACTCTCCGACGAACATTATGCTGATGCACCACGTCACTGCCGCGCTGCGTGCCCACGCGCTGTTCACCCGCGATGTCGACTACATCGTGAAAGACGGTGAAGTTATCATCGTTGATGAGCACACTGGCCGTACCATGCAGGGACGTCGCTGGTCTGACGGTCTGCACCAGGCCGTTGAGGCCAAAGAAGGCGTTGATATTCAAAATGAAAACCAGACGCTGGCCTCTATTACCTTCCAGAACTACTTCCGTTTGTACGAGAAGCTGGCGGGGATGACCGGTACTGCAGATACCGAAGCATTTGAATTCAGCTCCATCTACAAACTGGATACCGTGGTCGTTCCAACCAACCGTCCAATGATCCGTAAGGATATGCCGGACCTGGTGTACATGACCGAAGCGGAAAAAATTCAGGCGATCATTGAAGATATTCGCGATCGTACCGCTAATGGCCAGCCGGTGCTGGTGGGGACAATCTCCATCGAGAAATCCGAAGTGGTTTCCAATGAGTTGACCAAAGCGGGCATCAAACACAACGTTCTTAACGCCAAATTCCACGCCAAAGAGGCGGATATCGTTGCGCAGGCGGGTTACCCGGCAGCGGTAACAATCGCCACCAACATGGCGGGTCGTGGTACCGACATTATGCTGGGTGGTAGCTGGCAGGCAGAGATTGCCGAGCTGGAAAACCCAACGCCGGAGCAGATTGCTCAGATTAAAGCGGACTGGCAGGTACGCCATGACGCGGTGCTGGCATCCGGTGGTTTGCATATCATTGGTACCGAACGTCACGAATCTCGTCGTATCGATAACCAGCTGCGCGGCCGTGCGGGTCGTCAGGGCGATGCCGGTTCTTCCCGCTTCTACCTGTCTATGGAAGATGCGCTGATGCGTATTTTCGCCTCCGACCGTGTTTCCGGCATGATGCGTAAACTGGGTATGAAACCTGGCGAAGCCATTGAACACCCGTGGGTCACCAAAGCGATTGCTAACGCCCAGCGTAAAGTGGAAAGCCGCAACTTCGATATTCGTAAGCAGCTGCTGGAATATGATGATGTGGCCAACGACCAGCGTCGTGCCATCTATACCCAGCGTAACGAGCTGCTGGACGTGTCCGACGTGAGCGACACCATCAACAGCATTCGCGAAGACGTATTCAAAGCGACTATCGACGCGCATATTCCACCGCAGTCTCTGGAAGAAATGTGGGATATCGAAGGTCTGCAGGAACGCCTGAAAAACGACTTCGACCTCGAACTGCCAATCAAAGAGTGGCTGGACAAAGAGCCTGAGCTGCACGAAGAGACCCTGCGTGAACGTATTTTCGAAACCGCGCTGGACGTATACAAGCGTAAGGAAGAAGTCGTTGGCGCTGAGATGATGCGTCACTTCGAAAAAGGCGTGATGCTGCAAACGCTGGACTCCCTGTGGAAAGAGCACCTGGCGGCGATGGACTACCTGCGTCAGGGTATTCACCTGCGTGGTTACGCGCAGAAAGATCCGAAGCAGGAGTACAAGCGTGAATCCTTCGCCATGTTTGCCTCCATGCTGGAGTCACTGAAGTATGAAGTGATCAGCACCCTGAGCAAAGTTCAGGTACGCATGCCGGAAGAAGTGGAAGCAATGGAACAACAGCGCCGTGAAGAAGCTGAGCGTCTGGCACAGATGCAACAGCTGAGCCACCAGACTGACGAGAGCGAAGCTGCGGCAGCGATCGCGGCCCAGACTGGCGATCGTAAAGTTGGCCGCAACGATCCGTGCCCGTGTGGTTCCGGTAAAAAATACAAGGCGTGCCACGGTCGTCTGAGCTAAATTCATAACAAAACAAAAAGGCGCAGAAATCTGCGCCTTTTTTATGGAAGTGACAATATGAAAATACTGCAAATTGCCGTCGGGATTATTCGCAACCCGCAAAACCAGTTCTTTATCACCCAGCGCGCCGCCGACGCCCATATGGCGAACAAATGGGAGTTTCCGGGCGGGAAAATCGAGTCAGGCGAAACGCCGGAACAGGCGCTGATCCGTGAGCTTCAGGAAGAAGTGGGGATCACCCCGCTTGGCGCAACGCTGTTTGACAAGCTCGAATACCAGTTTCCCGACCGTCACATTACGCTTTGGTTCTGGCTGGTGGAAAACTGGGAGGGGGATCCCTGGGGCAAAGAGGGGCAACCGGGTAACTGGGTTGAACTGCAGGCAAGCGATGCCGACAAATTCCCGCCGGCAAATGAACCTGTGATTACCCGGTTAGTGCAGGGCGTTTAATTTACTGCTGTTCTTCACTCCAGTCATCGCTGTCCGAAAGAGTGCCTTCACTCGGAATGCGTTTCTCTTCCGCCGCCCATTCGCCCAGGTCAATTAACTGACAGCGTTTACAGCAGAATGGGCGGTATGGGCTCACTTCGCCCCAGACAACACTTTTGCCACAGGTTGGGCAGTTTACGATGGTTACGTCAGACATTGGCACTCCTTAACAACAGGCCAGTTCAAAATCGAGGCGTTCCGGCACGGTGCCATTTTCACTGTCCAGCGGCATAAAGCGAATCGCAAAACGGCTCTTATGCCCGGAAATTTGCGGGTAAAGCTGCACGTCGAGCGAAAGGTTCAGTCGCAGCAGATCGGCATCGTCCCCGTTATCCTGGTAAAAACCGTTCAGGCTGGTCTGCTTGCGGAACGGCGCAGAGTTACGGATAAGATCGAGGATCAGCGATAACGTCCGGTGCATCGGCTCCAGGCTTTCCAGCCAGATATTCACCTGCGCATCACGCTGCGTTTGCGGCATGTGCAGCCACATATGAAGCGTCGGCAGGTCAAAGCTGCAGCATCCACCGGGAATACTCAGGCGCTGGCGTACCAGGGCAATCAAGCGATCTTCACGCAAAAACTGGCCAACGCGAGGGGCAGCCATTAACGTGCTGCTACTGCTTTTTAACTGCTGACGCAGGGAATCGATACGGCTTTGATCAACACCCGGGACTTCCGCCCATGCCTGCAGTTTACGCTGCTGACGCTCGAGTTCTTTCAGTAATTCGGTGCGAACATCTCCACGCTCAATCACATCCAGCAGGTCGCCCACATTGCGGAAGAAGTGCAACGCAGTGGCGTGATCGTTGACAGGCAGGTGTTGCGAGAGTTGTTGAATAAGAAATTCGATACGCAGCCAGGTACGCATTTTTTCGTTAAGCGGATGCTCAAAAAGGATGTGAGTCGACATTATGGTTTTTCCTGTGCAACGGCCTGCGCGGCGAAGGTCAAATACTGCGCGTGCAGACGGGCAACATCCGATGCAATGGCATCTGGTGCGCCGTTATTATCAATAATATCATCCGCAACGGCCAGGCGCTGATCGCGCGTGGCCTGAGCGGCAAGAATTTGTTCGGCATGTTCGCGCGAGACGCGATCGCGCGTCATGGTTCGCTGGATTTGCGTTTCGGGAAGGACATCAATGACCAGAACCCGATCGGCTTTCTTCTGCAGCTGATTTTCTACCAGCAACGGAACTACCCACAGCACATACGGTGAGCGGGCGGCGGCAATCTGACGCTGGGTTTCCTGGTGGATAATGGGGTGGAGCAGGGCATTAAGCCAGACCTTTTCCGCAGAATCGGAAAAAATGCATTCGCGAAGCTGTCGGCGATTTAGCGTGCCGTCCGCATTGATGATGGCCGGGCCAAAATGTTCTTCAATGGCCTTTAACGCGGGTGTATTCGGTTCTACCACCTGACGGGCAATGATATCGGCATCGATAATCGCGATACCCAGGCGAGCGAAAGCGTCCGCAACGGTACTTTTGCCACTACCGATGCCGCCGGTTAATGCGACGGTATACCCCATTAAATCAAATCCTGGGAATTATTCATTATTAAAATCAGTTGGTTGAAATTCAAACGTGTGCCAGCCAATGTTTAGCTCTCTTTACCGGCTTTTTACCAGGTAAATTCATAGGATTGTAGCGTAAAAAAAGAGAATTTCGCAGTCTTGCGGAGCAGGTATTAGTGCGTATGATAACGTCACTGGAGTTGTGCTTTTAACATATTTGCCTCTAACCCCAGGAATCACCACATGCGTATCGAAGAAGATCTGAAGTTAGGTTTCAAAGACGTTCTTATCCGCCCTAAACGCTCTACACTGAAAAGTCGCTCAGACGTTGAACTCGAACGTCAATTCACCTTTAAACATTCCGGTCAGACCTGGTCTGGCGTGCCGATCATCGCTGCCAATATGGACACCGTGGGAACCTTCGAGATGGCAACCGCGCTGGCACAGTTCGACATCCTCACGGCAGTTCACAAACACTACAGCCCTGAAGAGTGGAACGCCTTTGTGGCATCCGCTTCTGCTGAGGTCGTGAAGCATGTGATGGTCTCTACCGGAACCTCAGATGCCGATTTCGAAAAGACCAAACAAATCCTCAAGAGTAACCCCGCGCTGAACTTCGTCTGTATTGATGTAGCGAATGGTTATTCCGAACACTTCGTGCAGTTCGTGAGCAAGGCGCGTGAAGCCTGGCCGAACAAAACCATCATTGCGGGTAACGTAGTGACCGGCGAGATGTGTGAGGAGCTGATCCTCTCTGGCGCAGATATCGTCAAAGTGGGCATTGGCCCGGGTTCCGTGTGCACCACGCGTGTGAAAACCGGTGTCGGTTATCCGCAGCTTTCTGCGGTTATTGAATGTGCCGATGCCGCGCACGGCCTGGGCGGCCAGATCATCAGTGACGGTGGTTGTACTACCCCGGGTGATGTCGCGAAAGCTTTCGGCGGCGGCGCAGACTTCGTGATGCTTGGCGGTATGCTGGCAGGTCACGAAGAGAGTGGCGGTACCGTGGTGGAAGAGAACGGTGAGAAATTTATGCTGTTCTACGGTATGAGCTCTGAATCGGCGATGACCCGTCACGTGGGTGGCGTTGCAAAATACCGTGCGGCAGAAGGCAAAACCGTGAAGCTGCCGCTGCGCGGCCCGGTTGAGAATACCGCGCGTGATATTCTTGGTGGCCTGCGTTCGGCCTGCACCTATGTGGGGGCATCCCGCCTGAAAGAGTTGACGAAACGCACGACCTTTATCCGCGTTCAGGAACAGGAAAACCGCGTTTTCAATAGCCTGTAATCGCGTAAGCTGGCGCGCATCCGTGTGCCAGCGTTATCCCGCACTCATCGCATCCCCGAGATGGAAGATAGGCAGATACATTGCCACCACCAGCGTGCCGATAATCACACCCGTCACGATCAGCAGCACAGGCTCCAGCACGGCAGCCAGGTTATCTGCTGACTGAAAGGTTTGCTCCGTGTGGTGACGCGCCAGGTTTACCAGCATGATATCGAGCGCACCTGACGTTTCACCGGTTCGTAATAGCTGAATACACAGCGGAGTAAAAACCGCCGCCTTTTGAAAGGATGCCCAAAGGGGATAACCCTTTTCAATGTCTTCCCGGATGGCGCGGAGTATCCCCTGCCAGTACCTGCTCTCAACCGTCTCTTCTGCACTCTCCAGACCCTTTAAAAAAGCGATGCCCGCCTGCTGCGTGAGCGACAGCACGGTAAAAATTTGCCCCAGCTTTTGTCCTTTAGCCAGCGCGCCCATGACGGGGATATGCAGCAGTACGTGTTGCCAGCGTGGATCCTGCCGCCAAGCCCAGGCGATGCTCACAGGAAGGAGTAGCCCCGCGAACAGCGCGAGGGCATAGGACTGTATAAACGTTGCCATTCCCATGACTATTTGTGTCAGCATCGGGAGCGGGGTATTAAACGTTTTGTAGATGGCGGCGAATTCGGGCAAGACCAGAGTGACCATGGCCAGCACCACGAGTACCGCCAGAGCCAGGATTACCATCGGGTAACGCAGTGCCTTTTTCACTTTCGCACTGAGTTGCTGCTGTGATTTTTGTTGCTGGGCAAGCTCACGGCAGCACGTCTCCAGCTTCCCGGTTAGCTCGCCGGTCTTCACCATCGACACATACAGTGGGCTAAATACCGCGGGCCAGCGCTTCAGCGCCTCAGAAAAAGGGCATCCTTCACTCAGCTCATCGGCAAGGCTTTGCAGGAGTGCCTGCCAGGGGGTTATCGGATGCTGGTCCGCCAGCATCTGCAGGCTGTCAGACAGTGTCAGGCCCGCCTGCAAAAGCGTGGCGAGCTGGTGAAATACCTCATAGCGGTGATGTGGTCGCCAGCGATACCTCTGCGTGCAGCGGGTGATTGTCAGAGGATGCAGCGCTTTGCGCATCAGCCTGTGGAAAGCCGCATTGCGGTCAGTTGCCCATAGAGCCCCGCTTCGGGGCTCTCCTTCAACGGATAGCGCACGCCAGCGCCAGAGGTGATTAGCAGCCATCGGGCATTCCCAGGATACGCAGCAACTCTTCGAGCGTGGTCAGTCCCTGTTCAACAGCCATACAGCCATGTTCGAAAAGGGATGTCATTCCTGCCTGACGGGCGCTGGCCTCAATCACCTCTGTCCCCGCTCCGCTGGCAATGGCCTGCCGGAGTGTCTGGTCAATGACGAGCACTTCAAAAATGGCGACGCGACCATAAAAACCGTGATAACAGCGCTCACAGCCGGTGGGTTGCCAGCGCGGTAGCGGCCGGGGCCAAACGGAGCGAGGCAGTTCTGCCCGCTTGTCGGTTTCCTGGCGGCAATGGGGGCATAAACGGCGCACCAGTCGCTGGGCGATGACCAGCGAGAGGGCGGAAGAGATCATCCATCGCGCCACCCCCATCTGCTGCAGGCGGATCAGGGTTTCCGCCGTCGAGTTGGTGTGTAGCGTCGACAACACCAGATGCCCGGTTTGTGCGGCATTAATGGCAATCTCTGCCGTTTCGCCATCACGAATTTCGCCGACCATAATGATGTCAGGATCCTGACGTAGCAGCGCTCTCAGCACCGTCTGGAAGGTGAGGCCCGCACGCGGGTTTATCTGCGTCTGGTTTAATCCTGCAAGCGGGATCTCTATCGGGTCTTCCACGCTGCAGATGTTCACATCCGGCGTGTTTCGAGCCTGCAGCGCGCTATACAGCGTCACGGTTTTACCGCTGCCGGTGGGGCCGGTAACCAGAATCAGCCCCTGCGGCTGGTGGAGCACTTCGCTAAAGCCGGCCAGCTGTTTAGCATTCATCCCCAACGTTTCCGGCTCAAGAGATTGCTGAACCTGATGCAGCAGGCGCAGTACAATTTTTTCACCCCCGCTGCAGGGAAGCGTGGCGATGCGAAATGAGACCGGCTCGTTTGCCAGCTCAATCGTAAACTGACCGTCCTGGGGTAAGCGGCGCTCCGCAATATCGAGGTTACCCAGCACTTTTAACCGGGCGCTGAGCATGGTGGCCAGCGCGGCTGAAAGTGGGGGCTGCGGGCAAAGCACGCCGTCGATGCGCAGGCGAATCTGGCAAGTCTGCTCCATCGGTTCAATATGAATATCAGAAGCGCGTTGGTTTATCGCCTGCTGAAGCGTGTGGTTAAGAATATCCACCGCTGAGTGTGTCGGCGTAACGACGGGCAGATGCGTTTGTGTGGTTAACTGCCGGTGCTTTTCCATGCGCTCGGCGCTCCAGCACTCGATATCAATCCGTTTCTGGGTAGCGAAACGCAGGGCTTCCATCAGTTCAGGGCCGGGGTTTCCCACGACGGCAATGCTAATCATGTCGCTATCGCTGCTCAGCAGAAGGGCATGATGACGCAGACAAAGTGCGACAAGCTGATCGGTATTCATCATCCGCTCCTCAGTGGGTGTCGAAGCGGAAAACGTCTTCACAGGCCTGCTTGAGCGCGCTGTCGGTACCGATGTTGCAGTCACGCGTCCACCCCGTCATGCCGTTGCCATCACTCCATTGTGGCGTCATGACCACCTCCAGCCCGTTAAGGCTCTCCTGGCCGGTTAAGGTCACGACGCCTTTCGCCACGTTCATGCCTGAAACGTAGCGGGTAGTGGTGGGGGACGGGATACCATTACTGCCTCCGTCACAGCTCTCCACGCCGCCGTGATCCAGGGCGCAAAGCTCAATGGCGGTGCGGTAGGGAATGAAGGTTTGCAGCATATCGGTCAACGCTGCTTTTCGCAGGTAGTTCTGGTACGCGGGAACGCCGATGGCGCTCAGAATGGCAATAATGCCGATCACCACCATCAGCTCAATGAGTGTGAATCCTTGTTGTCTGTCCATGTCTGCTCCTTACGTTAAGTAGGGCTACTCTGGCAGTGAGACAGCGCAGAAACGAGGGGCAAAAAAAGGAACGTGAAGGGGCTTTCAGGGAATTCGTGACGTGTTGCAGGGTAGGGCAATGGTTTTGCGAGCGGGAGTGAATTTCCCCTCTCCGCAACGAGAGGGGAGGGTCATTATTTGAAGCGCATCGAGAGGTCGAGGGCGCGAACGTGCTTGGTCAGCGCCCCAACGGAGATAAAATCAACGCCGGTCTCGGCGAATTCACGGATCGTATCAAACGTCACGTTGCCGGATACTTCAAGCTGGGCTTTGCCGTTGGTCAGTTTTACCGCCTCGCGCATCTGCTCGGTTTCGAAGTTATCAAGCATGATGATATCGGCGCCGGCCTTGATAGCCTGCTCCAGCTCCTCCAGGTTTTCGACTTCCACTTCGACGGGCACATCCGGATGCAGCCAGAAGGCTTTTTCGACCGCCTGACGCACGGATCCCGAGGCAATGATATGGTTCTCTTTAATCAGGAACGCGTCAGACAACCCCAGACGATGGTTTGCACCGCCGCCACAGAGCACCGCGTATTTCAACGCAGTGCGCAGACCCGGTAGCGTTTTGCGGGTATCCAGCAACTGCGTGCGGGTACCCGCCAGCAGGTCAACGTAGCGACGTACTTCGCTTGCCACACCGGACAACGTCTGCACGAAGTTCAGCGCGGTTCGTTCGCCGGTCAGCAGTACACGGGAAGGCCCATCAAGTTCGAACAGCGGCTGATTTGCCGTAATCGCATCACCGTCGTCGACATGCCAGGTGATCTGCACCTCATCGCCTGCCAGTTGGGTAAAGACCTCTTCAACCCAACGCTTACCGCAAAAAATACCCTCTTCGCGCGTAATAATGACCGCATGTGAGCGAGTCTCTTTTGGCAATAATTGTGCGGTAATATCCCTGTCGGCGCTGACGTCACCGCCCAGATCTTCTTTCAGGGCATGGGCAACGCTTGCCGGAATATCCATATTAATACGTTCCAGAAGCGCTTCACGTCGGTTGTCGGGGTTGTAACGGCGAGGCGGCATGATAAAACTCCAAATTGGTAACGAATCATAATATTGAAACATGCTACTCTGAACCGAGTAACAGCACCATACATAAGGAGTTCCAGCATGTTGTTAGAAAACGGATGGCTGGTGGATGCGCGGCATGTGCCCTCGCCGCACCACGACTGCCGCCCGGAGGATGAAAAGCCCACACTGCTGGTTGTTCATAATATCAGTCTCCCGCCGGGTGAGTTTGGCGGCCCGTGGATCGACGCATTATTCACGGGGAACCTGGATCCTGATGCCCATCCTTTCTTTGCTGAGATTGCGCATCTGCGCGTGTCGGCTCACTGTCTGATCCGTCGCGACGGCGAAGTGGTTCAGTACGTCCCTTTTGATAAGCGTGCCTGGCATGCCGGCGTGTCGATGTACCAGGGACGCGACCGCTGCAATGATTTTTCCATCGGGATTGAGCTGGAAGGCACTGACACCACCCCCTACACCGATTCACAGTATCAACAGTTGGTGGCTGTAACCCAAACGCTGATCGGGCTCTATCCCGCGATAGCCGGGAATATTACGGGACACAGCGATATTGCCCCGGCGAGAAAAACCGATCCCGGCCCGGCTTTTGACTGGCCCCGGTTTCGCGCCTTGCTTACCGCGTCGTCAGAATAAGGAGATAACATGACGTTGTTTACCATGCTGCTGGTTATCATCGCTGAACGCCTGTTCAAACTCGGTGAGCACTGGCATCTGGATCACCGGCTGGAGGTGCTTTTCCGCCGGATTAAACATTTTTCCATGCTGCGCACGCTGCTGATGACCGCTGGCGTGATGGTTATAACGTTTTTACTGCTGCGTTCGCTTTACGGCCTCTTTTTCAACGTGCCGCTGCTGGTGGTGTGGATCCTGCTCGGCGTGCTCTGTATTGGCGCGGGCAAGGTGCGTATGCACTACCACGCCTATCTGAAAGCCGCATCTCGTGACGATGTCCATGCGCGGGGCGCCATGGCGAGCGAGCTGACGATGATCCACGGCGTGCCGCCGGATTGCGATGAGCGTGAATTTTTGCGCGAACTGCAAAATGCGCTACTGTGGATCAACTTCCGTTACTACCTGGCACCGCTGTTCTGGTTTGTGGTGGGCGGTCCGTGGGGGCCGGTACTGCTGATGGGCTATGCGTTTCTGCGCGCCTGGCAGACCTGGCTTGCCCGTTACCTTACCCCGCATGAACGTTTATTGTCGGGTATCGATGCCATTCTGCATGTGCTGGACTGGCTCCCGGTACGTCTGGTGGGCGTCGTTTATGCGTTAATTGGCCACGGTGAAAAAGCGCTGCCGGCATGGTTTGCTTCGCTTGCCGACCGCCACACGTCTCAGTATCAGGTGTTGACACGTCTGGCGCAGTTCTCGCTGGCGCGTGAGCCGCATACCGACAAGATTGAAACGCCGAAAGCGGCTGTCTCCATGGCGAAGAAAACGTCGTTTGTGGTGGTCGTGGTCGTGGCGTTGCTGACTATTTACGGCACGCTGGTCTAAGCCAGCGCGCCGTACCGGTCAGATCGTATCAGCAGGCGGGATGCCAAAGTCAGGCATCCCGTTTTCGCCCCAGCGCACGTGTTTCAGACGCGTGTGACGATTCGGGTCATAGAGCGGGTCGCCTTCAATCTCGGTGTAGTTTCGCGCGTGGTAGACCAGCACGTCTTCTCCCTCCGGCGTTTGCGTAAAGCTGTTATGCCCGGGCCCAAACTGACGATTCTCGACGCTGGTTCGGAAAACCGGACGCGACGCTTTATGCCAGTTCGCCGGATTTTGCGGATCGGCGTTCATGTCTATCCACAGTAACCCCATGCAATAGTTCTCATCCGTAGCGCTGGCGGAGTAGCTGATAAACAGCTTATCTTCGTGAAACAGCACTGCCGGACCTTCGTTGACCCAAAATCCGCGGCACTCCCAGTCATACTCCGGTTTACTGAGCATCACCGGCTCGCCTTTGAGCGTCCACGGATTCGCCATTTCGCACAGATAGAGGTTGGAGTTTCCGGAGATATCCGGGGCTTTTTGTGCCCACAAATACCAGCGTTTTCCCTGATGGACGAACGTGGTGGCGTCCAGTGCGAAGGTGTCGAACGGGGTGGTAATCTGGCCTTTCTCGATCCACGTCCCGGTGAGGGGATCGTGGTCCGCACACTCCAGCGCAAACATACGGTGCTGGAACATCCCGAGGCTGTCCAGCGCCTGGGTATGGGTGGCGGCAAAATAGATATACCACTTACCGTCAATGTGGTGCAGTTCCGGTGCCCAGATCAACTGGCTCATCGGCCCGGTCTCCGGTTTACGCCAGACCACGACCTCTTCGGCATCGCGTAGTCCTTCCAGCGAGTCGGCGCGACGGATCTCGAGCCTGTCGTACTGCGGCACGGAGGCGATAAAGTAGTACAGCCCCTCGTGGTGCAGAATATAGGGGTCGGCACGTTGTTCAATAAACGGGTTTGGCCAGGTGTGCATTCGGCTTTCCTTATTTCGTCTCAGCGGCTTTGAGTTCCTGATAATTATTCAGCTCGCGATAATTGTTGCGACGCTTCTCGAGGTCTTCCTGGATCTGCTTCATCGTTTCGCGGTCAACCTTCAGCAGACGTACCACGCCTGCGGTAATGAGATACCCGACGCCCGGAATCACGGTAAACAGCAATACAATGCCGTTGATGGCATCCGGACTTTGCGCTTTCGCCCCCGCGTCATAACCGTACCAGGAGAGCAGGAAACCAACCATCGCACCGGCAATCGCCAGCCCCAGTTTGAGGAAGAAGATGTTACCGGAGAAGCTGATCCCGGTGATGCGCTTACCGGTTTTCCACTCACCGTAGTCATCGACGTCGGCCATCAGCGACCAGTGCAGCGGAGACGGGATCTGGTGCAGGATGTTCAGCAGGAAGTAGAGCACCACAATGGTGACCGTGGCTTTCGGATCGAAGAAATAGAAGGCGCAGGAGAAAATCGCCAGCACGATGTTGGTCCAGAAGAACACTTTCAGCTTACACCAGCGGTCGGTGAGGACTTTCGCCAGCATACTGCCGAGCATCATGCCAACCACGCCCAGGCTGATAAACAGCGTGGCGAAATGGGTACTCTGGCCCATAACCCAGGTCACGTAGTACATCGTGGCCGCCATGCGGATAAAGCCCGGGCACACGTTGCACAGGGTCAGCAGCAGAATGCGCACCCACTGGTCATTCTTCCACACGTCTTTCAGGTCGTTTTTCAGTTCGTCATGAGTCTGTACCGCCGGGCGTACACGCTCGCGAACGGTATAGAAGCAGAACAGGAACATACCGGTACCAATCAGCGCCAGCACGGTCATTGCCATCTGGTAGCCTTTGGCTTTGTTGTCGCCACCAAACCAGTCGGCCATCGGTAACAGCGTCAGCGACAGCAGCAGCGTGGCGATACCTACCAGCACAAAACGATAGGACTGGCAGGCAACACGTTCCTGCGGATCGTTGGTAATCACGCCGCCTAACGAGCAGTAAGGAATGTTGATTGCCGTATAGGTTAAAGAGAGCAGGAAATAGGTGACGAAGGCATAGATAACTTTGCTGTTGTAGCTCCACTCTGGTGTGGTGAACATCAGAATGCTGAACAGCGCATAGGGAAAGGCAATCCACAGCAGCCATGGACGAAACCGGCCATATTTACTGCGGGTACGGTCGGCGATGGCCCCCATAATCGGATCCGTTACGGCATCAATTACGCGGACAGACAGCAGCAGTACGCCGACCAGTGCAGGTGCCAGGCCAAAAATATCGGTATAAAAATAATTAACAAACAACATGATGGCGCCAAAGATGATGTTGCAACCTGCATCGCCCATCCCATAGCCGATCTTTTCTTTTACTGACAGTTTAGCGTTATCCATAGACTGCTCTCCGGGTTACGGTATGGAGAGAATTATTTGCTGGCAAACGAATATATGCGTTGCAGTATCAGGGCGGTGATATGGATAAATACGCTGTTGGCGTGAAACTGTGAGGGAGGTAACAACACGCGGTACCTGCAAAACGCAGATACCGCGGGGGAGACTTAGTGAGCTTTCAGGGCGTTGCGGCTTTTCTGGCTAAACAGATAGCCGATACCAAGAACGGCAACCCAGACTGGGATCAGGTACACCGAGATTGCCATACCCGGGGTCAGCAGCATGATGACCAGCACTCCCGCCATAAACAGCAGGCAGATCCAGTTGCCCAGCGGATAGAGCAGGGCAGGGAAGCGAGTCTTCACACCCTGCTGATGCTTGGCACGGCGGAACTTGATGTGTGCCAGGCTGATCATCGCCCAGTTGATAACCAGGGCAGAGACCACCAGCGCCATCAGCAGGCCAAACGCCGATTCCGGTGCCAGATAGTTAATCAGGACACACAGCGCCGTTACGATCGCCGAAACGATGATGGTGTTCACCGGAACGCCACGCTTGTCGACGTTGAGCAGCATCTTCGGCGCGTTACCCTGCTGGGCCAGGCCGAACAGCATACGGCTGTTGCAGTATACGCAGCTGTTATAGACCGACAGCGCCGCCGTCAGCACCACGATGTTGAGCGCATTCGCCACGACGGTATCGCCCAGTTCGTGGAAAATCAGGACAAACGGGCTGGTGTCTGCAGTAACGCGCGTCCACGGCAGCAGAGAGAGCAGAACGGCCAGTGAGCCCACATAGAAAATCAGAATACGGTAGATAACCTGGTTGGTCGCTTTCGGAATGCTCTGCTCCGGGTTGTCAGCTTCAGCTGCGGTGATGCCGACCAGCTCCAGACCACCAAAGGAGAACATAATGATTGCCATCATCATCACGAGGCCCGTCATGCCGTGAGGCAGGAAGCCGCCCTGTTCCCAGAGGTTGCGTACCGTGGCCTGCGGGCCACCATTGCCGCTAAACAGCAGCCAGCCGCCAAAGATGATCATCGCCACGACAGCAACTACTTTGATGATGGCAAACCAGAACTCCATCTCACCGAAGACTTTAACGTTGGTGAGGTTGATGGCGTTAATAATGACGAAGAAGGCCGCAGCAGAAGCCCAGGTGGGGATCTCCGGGTACCAGAACTGAATGTATTTCCCGACGGCGGTCAGTTCAGCCATGGCAACCAGAACGTACAACACCCAGTAGTTCCAGCCTGACGCGAAACCGGCGAAACTGCCCCAGTACTTATAGGCAAAGTGGCTGAAAGAGCCCGCAACCGGCTCTTCAACGACCATTTCACCTAACTGGCGCATAATCAGAAAAGCGATAAAACCGGCAATGGCGTAACCCAAAATAATGCCGGGACCGGCAGACTGGATAACGGATGCACTTCCCAGAAACAGTCCAGTGCCAATAGCACCGCCCAGTGCGATTAGCTGTATATGGCGGTTCTTCAGACCGCGCTTTAGCTGATCGCCGTGCTGTTGAGCTTCCATTTGAAACCTCGTGTGTGGTTGTTATGTTCACGCGACGCGTGTGTAATTATGAATATCCGTTTTCTGTATTTATTTCTTTACAGTCAATGAGACCGAAAAAAGCGGAGATGTCTTCCGTAAGCGCCAGAATAGTGGTAAGCGCCAGCGATTGCACCTGCTTTATGACGGGGCGATGACGAGTTGAATAAAAAGAAAGCATTTGTAAATCACCCCGCTAACCCTTCATACCCCAACCTATAGAATAGAAATGCTCCGTAAGTGGGCAAAATTTCATATTTTGCGTTGTTGAATCGCTTCAGATTGCAAAAACCCTCGTTTCATTAAGGTTAAAACTCCCACTAAGGGAGTAACTAACTCATTTGTGCGAAGTTACATTTCTGAAACGTTATTTCTGTAAGGTTGTTAAAATGTGCAGGGTTTACTGATTTCAATCAAAACCAATATGGACAGAAGGTGAATACTTTGTTACTTTAGCGATACGAACTTGAAATTGGTAAGACCAATTGACTCCGGGCAAAAAGGCGTAAGACAGGGAATATGGCCTACAGCAAAATTCGCCAACCAAAACTATCTGATGTGATTGAGCAGCAGCTGGAGTTTTTAATCCTCGAAGGGACACTGCGCCCGGGTGAGAAACTTCCGCCAGAACGCGAGCTGGCAAAACAGTTCGACGTTTCACGTCCCTCTCTGCGTGAGGCGATTCAACGTCTCGAAGCAAAGGGCTTGCTGCTTCGTCGCCAGGGCGGCGGAACCTTTGTGCAAAACAGCCTGTGGCAGAGCTTCAGCGATCCGCTGGTAGAACTTCTCTCTGACCACCCAGAATCCCAGTTTGATCTGCTTGAGACCCGTCACGCGCTAGAAGGTATCGCGGCCTATTACGCCGCACTTCGTAGCACTGATGAAGATCGCGTGCGTATCCGCGAACTTCATCAGGCCATTGAACGGGCACAGCAATCCGGCGATTTAGACGCCGAGTCCAATGCCGTTGTCCAGTATCAAATCGCCGTCACCGAAGCTGCACACAATGTTGTGCTCCTCCATCTGCTACGCTGCATGGAGCCGATGCTGGCCCAGAACGTTCGTCAGAATTTTGAATTGTTGTATGCCCGTCGGGACATGCTCCCATTGGTAAGCAACCATCGCACCCGAGTATTCGAGGCGATAATGGCCGGGGAACCGGAGCAGGCGCGCGAAGCGTCGCACCGACATCTGGCTTTCATTGAGGAAATCTTGCTGGACCGCAGCCGTGAACAATCGCGTCGCGAACGTTCATTACGCCGCATACAGCAACGAAAGGATTAAGCGCCAGGGTTTTTTAGAGCGCGGCAACTAAACGCAGAACCTGTCTTATTGTGTTCTTGCCCAAGAGCACAATGGGACAGGTTCCAGACAAATCAACGTATTAGATAGATAAGGAATACCCCCATGTCAGAACGTCTCCAAAATGACGTGGATCCGATCGAAACTCGCGACTGGCTACAGGCGATCGAATCGGTCATCCGTGAAGAAGGTGTTGAGCGTGCTCAGTATCTGATTGATCAGCTGCTTTCTGAAGCCCGCAAAGGCGGTGTGAAGGTTGCTTCAGGTGCAGGGGCTAGCAACTACGTAAACACGATTGCCGTTGAAGACGAACCGGAATACCCGGGCAATCTGGATCTGGAACGCCGTATCCGTTCTGCAATCCGCTGGAACGCCATCATGACCGTTCTGCGCGCGTCCAAGAAAGACCTGGAGCTGGGTGGCCACATGGCGTCCTTCCAGTCTTCTGCGACCGTTTACGAAGTGTGTTTCAACCACTTCTTCCGTGCAGCTAACGAGAAAGACGGCGGCGATCTGGTGTACTTCCAGGGCCACATCTCTCCGGGCATCTATGCACGTGCATTCCTGGAAGGTCGTCTGACTGAAGAGCAGATGAACAACTTCCGTCAGGAAGTTCACGGTAAAGGTCTGTCTTCTTACCCACACCCTAAACTGATGCCAGAATTCTGGCAGTTCCCGACAGTATCCATGGGTCTGGGCCCAATCGGTGCTATCTATCAGGCTAAATTCCTGAAATATCTGGAACACCGTGGTCTGAAAGACACCTCTGAACAGACCGTCTACGCCTTCCTGGGCGATGGCGAGATGGATGAGCCAGAATCGAAAGGCGCAATCACCATTGCGACCCGTGAAAAACTGGACAACCTGTGCTTCATCATCAACTGTAACCTGCAGCGTCTGGATGGTCCGGTAACCGGTAACGGCAAGATCATCAACGAACTGGAAGGCATCTTCGCAGGTGCTGGCTGGAACGTGATCAAAGTGATGTGGGGTTCCCGTTGGGACGAACTGCTGCGTAAAGACACCAGCGGTAAACTGATCCAACTGATGAACGAAACCGTTGACGGTGACTACCAGACCTTCAAATCCAAAGACGGTGCCTACGTTCGTGAGCACTTCTTCGGTAAATATCCTGAAACCGCAGCACTGGTTGCAGACTGGACTGACGAACAGATCTGGGCTCTGAACCGTGGCGGCCACGATCCGAAGAAAATTTACGCTGCACTGAAAAAAGCGCGTGAAACCAAAGGTAAAGCGACTGTAATCCTGGCCCATACCATCAAAGGTTACGGCATGGGTGATACCGCAGAAGGTAAAAACATCGCTCACCAGGTTAAGAAAATGAACATGGACGGCGTGCGTTATATCCGCGACCGTTTCAACGTTCCAGTGACCGATGAGCAGGTAGAAAACCTGTCTTACATCACCTTCCCTGAAGGTTCTGAAGAGCATAAGTACCTGCACGAACGTCGTCAGGCGCTGAAAGGCTACCTGCCAGCTCGTCAGCCTAACTTCACCGAGAAGCTGGAACTGCCAGCGCTGGAAGATTTCTCTCAGCTGCTGGAAGAGCAGAACAAAGAGATCTCTACCACTATCGCTTTCGTTCGTGCCCTGAACGTGATGCTGAAGAACAAGTCGATCAAAGATCGTCTGGTTCCAATCATTGCCGACGAAGCGCGTACTTTCGGTATGGAAGGTCTGTTCCGTCAGATCGGTATTTACAGCCCGAACGGCCAGCAGTACACCCCGCAGGACCGTGAACAGGTTGCTTACTACAAAGAAGACGAGAAAGGTCAGATCCTGCAGGAAGGTATCAACGAGCTGGGCGCAGGCGCATCCTGGCTGGCTGCTGCGACCTCTTACAGCACCAACAACCTGCCGATGATCCCGTTCTACATTTACTACTCCATGTTCGGGTTCCAGCGTATCGGTGACCTGTGCTGGCAGGCAGGCGACCAGCAGGCTCGCGGCTTCCTGATCGGTGGTACTTCTGGTCGTACGACCCTGAACGGTGAAGGTCTGCAGCACGAAGATGGTCACAGCCATATTCAGTCTCTGACTATCCCTAACTGTATCTCTTACGACCCGTCTTACGCGTACGAAGTGGCAGTCATCATGCATGACGGTCTGCAGCGCATGTACGGTGAAGCGCAAGAGAACATTTACTACTACATCACCACGCTGAACGAAAACTACCACATGCCGGCCATGCCAGCAGGTGCCGAGGAAGGTATCCGTAAAGGTATCTACAAACTCGAAACCGTTGCAGGTAGCAAAGGTAAAGTTCAGCTGCTGGGCTCCGGTTCTATCCTGCGTCACGTACGTGAAGCGGCACAGATCCTGGCGAACGACTACGGCGTTGGCTCTGACGTGTACAGCGTAACGTCCTTCACTGAACTGGCGCGTGATGGCCAGGATTGTGAGCGCTGGAACATGCTGCACCCAATGGAAACGCCACGCGTTCCATACATCGCTCAGGTGATGAACGACGCGCCTGCGGTTGCGTCTACTGACTATATGAAACTGTTCGCTGAGCAGGTTCGTACTTACGTACCGGCTGATGACTACCGCGTACTGGGTACTGACGGCTTCGGTCGTTCTGACAGCCGCGAAAACCTGCGTCACCACTTCGAAGTGGATGCATCTTACGTGGTTGTAGCAGCACTGGGCGAACTGGCTAAACGTGGCGAAATCGATAAGAAAGTGGTTGCGGACGCAATCACCAAATTCAACATCGATGCAGATAAAGTTAACCCGCGTCTGGCGTAAGAGGTAAAAGAAGAATGGCTATCGAAATCAAAGTACCGGACATCGGGGCTGATGAAGTTGAAATCACCGAGATCCTGGTCAAAGTGGGCGACAAAGTTGAAGCTGAACAGTCGCTGATCACTGTAGAAGGCGATAAAGCCTCTATGGAAGTTCCGTCTCCTCAGGCTGGCATCGTTAAAGAGATCAAAGTCTCTGTTGGCGATAAAACCGAGACTGGCAAACTGATCATGATTTTCGATTCCGCCGACGGTGCAGCAGCTGCTGCACCTGCGCAGGAAGAGAAGAAAGAAGCTGCTCCTGCGGCTGCTGCACCAGCAGCTGCTGCGGCAAAAGAAGTCAACGTGCCTGACATCGGCGGTGACGAAGTTGAAGTCACTGAAATCCTGGTGAAAGTGGGCGATACCGTTACGGCTGAGCAGTCCCTGATCACCGTAGAAGGCGACAAAGCCTCTATGGAAGTGCCGGCGCCATTCGCGGGTACGGTTAAAGAGATCAAGATCAACACCGGTGACAAAGTTTCTACCGGCTCTCTGATCATGATCTTCGAAGTGGCAGGTGCTGCACCTGCTGCCGCGCCTGCTCAGGCTGCTGCGCCAGCACCGGCCGCTGCACCTGCTGCTGGCGGTGCGAAAGATGTCAACGTACCTGACATCGGTGGTGACGAAGTTGAAGTCACCGAAGTGATGGTGAAAGTGGGCGACAAAGTTGCTGCTGAACAGTCACTGATCACCGTTGAAGGCGACAAAGCGTCTATGGAAGTACCCGCGCCATTCGCGGGTACCGTTAAAGAGATCAAAATCAGCACCGGCGACAAAGTGTCTACGGGCTCTCTGATCATGGTCTTCGAAGTGGAAGGCGCTGCGCCAGCTGCTGCTCCGGCTGCCGCTGCTGCACCAGCACCTGCCGCTGCACCGGCTCAGGCGGCTAAACCTGCTGCTGCCCCTGCTGCAAAAGCAGAAGGTAAATCTGAGTTCGCTGAGAACGACGCTTACGTCCACGCTACGCCACTGATTCGTCGCCTGGCGCGCGAATTCGGTGTAAACCTGGCGAAAGTGAAAGGGACTGGCCGTAAAGGTCGTATCCTGCGCGAAGACGTTCAGGCCTATGTGAAAGACGCGGTGAAACGCGCTGAAGCTGCCCCTGCTGCTGCCGCTGGCGGCGGTATCCCGGGCATGCTGCCATGGCCGAAAGTGGACTTCAGCAAGTTCGGTGAAATCGAAGAAGTGGAACTGGGTCGTATCCAGAAAATCTCGGGTGCCAACCTGAGCCGTAACTGGGTGATGATCCCGCACGTTACGCACTTCGACAAAACGGATATCACCGATCTGGAAGCGTTCCGTAAACAGCAGAATGCCGAAGCTGAGAAGCGTAAACTGGACGTGAAATTCACCCCAGTCGTCTTCATCATGAAAGCCGTTGCTGCGGCGCTTGAGCAGATGCCACGCTTCAACAGCTCCTTGTCCGAAGATGGCCAGAAGCTGACGCTGAAGAAATACATCAACATCGGTGTTGCGGTTGATACGCCAAATGGTCTGGTTGTTCCGGTCTTTAAAGACGTGAACAAGAAGAGCATCACTGAGCTGTCCCGTGAACTGACCACCATCTCCAAAAAAGCGCGTGATGGTAAGCTGACTGCCGGCGAAATGCAGGGCGGCTGCTTCACTATCTCCAGCATCGGCGGCCTGGGTACTACCCACTTCGCACCGATTGTTAACGCGCCGGAAGTGGCTATCCTCGGTGTGTCCAAGTCCGCGATGGAACCGGTATGGAATGGCAAAGAGTTCGTGCCGCGTCTGATGATGCCAATCTCTCTGTCCTTCGACCACCGCGTGATCGACGGTGCTGATGGTGCGCGTTTCATCACCATCATCAACAACACCCTGAGCGACATTCGCCGCCTGGTGATGTAATCGAAAAGCCGGCCAGTCGGCCGGCTTTTTTCTGTTAATCTCATGTGGTCTGTGAGGTTATTGGCGAAAAGCGACAATTCGTGAGCCGTTTGTTGTTTCAAAATTGTTAACAATTTTGTAAACTGCGGGCGGATAGAACGTCCCGGTGGATGAAGGGCGACAAGTACCTGGACCGCCGGAAATCAATAAGAGGTCATGATGAGTACTGAAATCAAAACTCAGGTCGTGGTACTTGGGGCAGGCCCGGCGGGTTACTCTGCTGCCTTCCGTTGCGCTGATTTAGGTCTGGAAACCGTAATCGTAGAACGCTACAACACCCTCGGTGGTGTTTGCCTGAACGTAGGCTGTATCCCTTCTAAAGCTCTGCTGCACGTTGCGAAAGTTATCGAAGAAGCCAAAGCACTGGCTGAACACGGTATCGTCTTCGGCGAGCCGAAAACCGATATCGACAAGATTCGTACCTGGAAAGAGAAAGTTATCACTCAGCTGACCGGTGGTCTGGCAGGTATGGCCAAAGGCCGTAAAGTGAAAGTGGTAAACGGTCTGGGTAAATTCACCGGCGCGAATACCCTGGAAGTGGAAGGCGAAAACGGCAAAACCGTTATTAACTTCGACAACGCGATCATCGCTGCGGGCTCCCGTCCAATTCAGCTGCCATTCATTCCACATGAAGATCCACGCGTGTGGGATTCCACCGATGCGCTGGAGCTGAAATCCGTACCTAAGCGTATGCTGGTTATGGGTGGCGGTATCATCGGTCTGGAAATGGGTACCGTGTACCATGCGCTGGGTTCAGAGATCGACGTGGTTGAAATGTTCGACCAGGTTATCCCGGCTGCCGATAAAGACATCGTTAAAGTCTTCACCAAACGTATCAGCAAGAAATTCAACCTGATGCTGGAAACTAAAGTGACTGCCGTTGAAGCAAAAGAAGACGGTATTTACGTTTCCATGGAAGGCAAAAAAGCCCCTGCCGAACCACAGCGTTACGACGCCGTGCTGGTGGCTATCGGCCGTGTGCCGAACGGTAAAAACCTCGACGCGGGCAAAGCAGGCGTGGAAGTGGACGACCGTGGCTTCATCCGCGTTGACAAACAGCTGCGCACCAACGTGCCGCACATCTTTGCTATCGGCGATATCGTCGGTCAGCCAATGCTGGCGCACAAAGGTGTTCACGAAGGTCACGTTGCCGCTGAAGTTATCGCCGGCATGAAACACTACTTCGATCCGAAAGTGATCCCATCTATCGCTTACACCGAGCCAGAAGTGGCATGGGTGGGTCTGACTGAGAAAGAAGCGAAAGAGAAAGGCATCAGCTACGAAACCGCCACCTTCCCGTGGGCTGCTTCTGGCCGTGCTATCGCTTCCGACTGCGCAGACGGTATGACCAAACTGATCTTCGACAAAGAGACTCACCGTGTGATCGGTGGTGCGATTGTCGGTACCAACGGCGGCGAGCTGCTGGGTGAAATCGGTCTGGCTATCGAAATGGGTTGTGACGCTGAAGACATCGCGCTGACTATCCACGCTCACCCGACTCTGCACGAGTCTGTTGGCCTGGCGGCAGAAGTGTTCGAAGGTAGCATCACCGACCTGCCTAACGCGAAAGCGAAGAAGAAATAAGTTTCTTCATGATTGCGAAACGCCTCCTCCGGAGGCGTTTTTTTTTTGCCAGCGTTATGGGGCGACCGGTTGCCAGGTGTGATCCAGGTGATAAGCAGGTAACGCCTGCGCTTTCTTCTCTGACTCGCTGCCGAGGTCCGACTGGTACACCTTGTCGGTCTGGTTTATTACAAAGCTCATCACGCCCGTCTGGCCGTAGCTGACTGGCCAGGCCACCATGGCAAAACCGTTTTTATCCGGCAGGATGCGAAAACGGTAGCCGTGATAGCCAGTGCCGGGTTCTTTCGGGCTGAAGGCCGGACCGAGTGGGCTGGGGGCTTCGCCGGGCGAAGCCGGCCAGTATAAGCCGTCTTTTTTGCCGGCCGAGCTGACAATCTTCTGTGCATATTTCTGGTTCAGCGCAAAATAGCTTTGCTGTGCATCCACATACGCGTGTAGCGCCTCGATGGCGGCGAGCTCGTTGCGGCCAATCTCGCGGGTCAGGATCTCTTCAGCCCCTTCTTTGATATCAAATTGCCAGCCAGAGGCGGTTTTGATCACCGGAATAGGTAGCTGCCAGTCGCTGTCACCGACCACAAGATGTGCCTTATTCCCGTCAACGACCGTATTGTGCCGAACTTTCCAGTCGCGCAGGAAGCGATCCACGGCATCAGGATCCACCCCTTCCGGCGGCAGGAAATCACGCCAGTTCTCACCGAGCAGGGTGTTCATCGCGCTTTCATTTTGCTCACTGATGGCGCTGGCCAGCGCATCGGTTGCCTGGTCTGGCGTGCTGAAAGATTGCTGCGCCATTGCGGCGGCCGACAGCATGAATAACGCGATCCCACTGAGTAATTTGCTTTTCATGTCGGCTTCCTTAACGGTGACGGAATTCACGGTGTTCAGCACGCCCGGTAGACGTCTGGCGTGGTTGCTGATGGCGGGCAGCCTGTTGCCGGCTCTGGGCGCCTCGCTGCTGCTGGGCTTGCCAGTTGGCGGAACGACTGTCGTTACCGCTGAGCGCATTGGCGCGCGGCTGGCTACTCCGCGCAGGCTGCGAAACCCGTTTCTCTTGCCTTTGCGAGGTGGTCGGGCGGCTGTCTCGCGTCTTAGCGGCTGTCCGCTGTGCCGTTTGCGGTTTGGTGTCGTAGCCCCGGTAGTTGTTGCGCTGAGAAATTTGCTTCAGCTGGGCGGTTGACGCCTGACGCTGTGCATCTTTGGTGCCCGGACGCGCGGTCTGCGGGAAGGTTTTTCCCGTTGATTTCTCCATCTGGCTCAGTGCAGCCTGTCGTTGGCTGTCCCGGTTGACCGGTTTTTGCTGCGTCGCGCTTAGCCCCGTTGCCGTGTTCGTTGAGTGGAAGCGATTGTTGAGCGTGTTAGTGGGATAGGGCACTCCTTCACGATAGGCCGGGTTATGCTGCCAGGTGCGGTTGGCGTCCGTCAGGCGCTGGCCGCTGATTTTATTAAAGTTCTCAACGTTGATATTGATGTTGTTATCACCGTTGCGGTTATAGCCGCCGTGGTGATCCCAGTCGTCATCATGGTGGTGATCCCAGTCATCGTCATCATCCCAGTCGATGTTGCTGAAAATAGCGTAGGTTGTCGCCACACCCAGGCTGAACCCTAAGCCTTTGACCAGGCTGTCCGTAAACTGCTCTCCCGGAGAGGGCGGTAAATAGACGGGCGGATAAGCGGTGTTCGGCCAGGTGCCATACACGGTATTCGGGTTGTAGGTGGGCACGTAAACCACCTGCGGGTCGGCGGACTCAATTTTAATGACCGTTGGGGATGACGTCGTGGTGGTGCTTGTTGTCTGGCCGGTGGCCGTTTTCGCCGGGGCTGGTTTTGTCTCGGTGGTGACCGTTTGCTGCGGTGTTGATTGCAATGCACCGGTTTGCTGCGCCAGCAAACGCAGACGTTGCACGGAATCCATCACATCTTTCGGCTGTGCGAGAAACGCGTCGCCCAGGCTCTGCACCCAGGGTGGATTTTCGCCCATCAGGGACATCAGCTGAGGAAACGCCACCAGTGATTTCACGCTCGGATCCCAGGGTTGATTCGCCACGGCCTGAATGGCGGCATCGCCCTGCAGTTTAGGGTTGTCTTTTGACCACTGTGCCGCCTGGATGACGTTGGCCGGGTAAGTCGAAGCCATCAAAATTTGCGATAGCAGGGCATCCGGGTAGAGCGCGATGGGGGCAACCCACTGATCAATTTGCGCGGCCGTGTAGGCTGGCGCGACGACCGGTGCTGGCTGAGCGGCAGGCGGCGCAGCCGGTTGTTGTGCGACGGGGGCAGGAGCCACAGGCTCCGTTGCGCGGCTTTTAACGAACATGACGCCTGAGGCGGCAAACAGCCCGGCACTGCACAGAAGGACAAGCAGTTGTGGCTTAAAGGGCAACTTCATAAAATGACTCCAACGAGACAAGCGCTGTGCCGTGAGGCGTTACGGTTGGCGTGAGTATCAATCACCCGTCTTTTACTGTTTTGACTTTTGTGGGGAATCATCCGGTACGTCCGGATAAAGAGTGTGAGTATTTATTACACAATTATATCGGATGGCTGAAATGCCGCCGGAATATTCAGAAGGTCGCACTCACGGTTTTTTGCAGTCAGAATTCGTTGCACCTGCCCGCTACACCATGCTTAACGATTCAGCAAATTTTTTAATGTTGCTTTTTTGTAAACGGATTAACACTGTGCAGAAATCCTGCTATGCTGCCCGACGCGGTATCGGGCATTTACCCTACAAACTGCTGTCTCACAGGAGCGTGAAGAGAACGCCCGCCGCATATGACAATGAGAGCGAGGAGAACCGTCGTGCTAGAAGAATACCGTAAGCACGTAGCAGAACGTGCCGCCGAGGGAATTGTACCCAAACCTTTAGATGCAACCCAAATGGCCGCGCTCGTCGAGCTGCTGAAGAACCCGCCTAAGGGCGAAGAAGAATTCCTGTTAGATCTGTTGATCAACCGTGTACCGCCTGGCGTAGATGAAGCTGCCTACGTAAAAGCCGGATTCCTTGCCGCCGTCGCCAAAGGCGAAGCAACCTCCCCACTGGTTACTCCTGAAAAAGCTATTGAACTGCTCGGTACCATGCAGGGTGGCTACAACATTCATCCGCTGATTGACGCACTGGATAACGACACGCTGGCACCGATTGCCGCCAAAGCGCTCTCCTCAACGCTGCTGATGTTCGATAACTTCTACGATGTGGAAGAAAAAGCCAAAGCCGGCAACGCCTACGCGAAACAGGTTATGCAATCCTGGGCCGATGCCGAATGGTTCCTGAACCGTCCTGCACTGGCTGAAAAAATCACCGTTACCGTCTTCAAAGTGACCGGTGAAACTAACACCGATGACCTCTCTCCGGCACCGGATGCGTGGTCTCGTCCTGATATTCCTCTGCACGCACTGGCGATGCTGAAAAACGCCCGTGAAGGTATTGAGCCGGATCAGCCGGGCAGCGTTGGCCCGATCAAACAGATCGAAGCCCTGCAGGAAAAAGGTTTCCCGCTGGCATACGTCGGTGACGTAGTGGGTACCGGTTCGTCCCGTAAGTCCGCGACCAACTCCGTACTGTGGTTCATGGGCGATGACATCCCTCATGTGCCTAACAAACGTGGCGGCGGCCTGGTGCTGGGCGGCAAAATTGCGCCAATCTTCTTCAACACCATGGAAGATGCGGGCGCACTGCCGATCGAAGTGGATGTCTCTAACCTGAATATGGGCGACGTGATTGACGTTTACCCGTTCAAAGGTGAAGTGCGCAACCACGAAACCAACGAACTGCTGGCGAGTTTTGAGCTGAAAACCGACGTGCTGATTGACGAAGTGCGTGCCGGTGGCCGTATTCCGCTGATCATCGGTCGTGGCCTGACGACCAAAGCGCGTGAAGCGCTGGGTCTGCCGCACAGCGACGTGTTCCGTCATGCGAAAGATGTGGCGGAAAGCAATCGTGGTTACTCCCTGGCGCAGAAAATGGTGGGTCGCGCCTGCGGCGTCGCCGGTGTCCGTCCTGGCGCGTACTGTGAACCGAAGATGACCTCTGTGGGGTCTCAGGACACCACAGGCCCAATGACCCGTGATGAACTGAAAGACCTGGCGTGCCTGGGCTTCTCTTCTGACCTGGTGATGCAGAGCTTCTGTCACACTGCCGCGTATCCGAAGCCGGTTGACGTGACCACGCACCACACGCTGCCTGACTTCATCATGAACCGTGGCGGTGTGTCGCTGCGTCCGGGTGACGGTGTTATTCACTCCTGGCTGAACCGTATGCTGCTGCCTGATACCGTCGGTACCGGTGGTGATTCCCATACCCGTTTCCCAATCGGTATCTCCTTCCCGGCGGGCTCGGGGCTGGTGGCGTTTGCTGCTGCGACCGGCGTGATGCCGCTGGATATGCCAGAATCGGTTCTGGTGCGCTTCAAGGGTAAAATGCAGCCGGGTATCACCCTGCGTGACCTCGTGCATGCTATCCCTCTGTATGCCATCAAACAGGGTCTGCTGACCGTTGAGAAGAAAGGGAAGAAAAACATCTTCTCTGGCCGTATTCTGGAAATTGAAGGTCTGCCGGATCTGAAAGTCGAGCAGGCATTCGAACTGACCGATGCGTCCGCGGAGCGTTCTGCTGCTGGCTGTACCATCAAGCTGAACAAAGAACCGATTATTGAGTATCTGACCTCTAACATCGTGCTGCTGAAGTGGATGATTGCAGAAGGCTACGGCGACCGTCGTACGCTGGAGCGCCGTATCCAGGGCATGGAAAAATGGCTGGCGGATCCACAGCTGCTGGAAGCCGATGCTGACGCAGAATACGCGGCAGTGATCGACATCGATCTGGCGGATATCAAAGAGCCAATCCTGTGTGCACCGAACGATCCGGACGACGCGCGTCTGCTTTCCGACGTTCAGGGCGACAAGATCGACGAAGTGTTCATTGGATCCTGTATGACCAACATCGGCCACTTCCGTGCTGCCGGTAAGCTGCTGGATACCCACAAAGGCCAGCTGCCAACGCGTCTGTGGGTGGCTCCGCCAACCCGTATGGATGCGGCTCAGCTGACCGAAGAGGGCTACTACAGCGTGTTCGGTAAGAGCGGTGCGCGTATCGAAATTCCTGGCTGTTCCCTGTGTATGGGTAACCAGGCGCGCGTGGCTGACGGTGCGACGGTGGTTTCCACCTCTACCCGTAACTTCCCGAACCGTTTAGGTACCGGTGCTAACGTCTACCTGGCCTCTGCGGAGCTGGCGGCGGTTGCGGCACTGATTGGTAAACTGCCAACGCCGGAAGAGTACCAGACCTTTGTGGCTCAGGTGGATAAGACGGCGGTAGATACCTATCGCTATCTGAACTTCGACCAGCTCTCTCAGTACACCGAGAAGGCTGACGGGGTTATCTTCCAGACGGCGGTATAAACAGCTAAACCGTCTCCACGGAGGCGGTTTTGTGTTTGCACCCTCTCCTGTGGAGAGGGACAGGGTGAGGGCATCAGACCGCAAGGTCTTGCTCTCACCTTTTTATTTTCATTCCTCCTGCCTCCCACGCTTTTTTTCTTCCTCTCTGCTGCGATAATTAGCGTAATGGCTTTGCAGAGGAAAATACTATGGATTACGAATTTCTGCGCGACATCACCGGAGTGGTGAAAGTGCGTATGTCGATGGGCCACGAAGCTGTTGGACACTGGTTCAACGAAGAGGTGAAAGAGAATCTCGCCCTTCTGGACGAAGTTGAACAGGCGGCAAATACGGTGAAAGGCAGTGAACGCTCCTGGCAACGTGCCGGGCACGAATACACGCTGTGGATGGATGGCGAAGAGGTGATGGTGCGTGCCAACCAGCTTGAATTCTCCGGTGATGAGATGGAAGAGGGGATGAGCTACTACGATGAAGAGAGTCTGTCGCTGTGCGGCGTAGAAGACTTTTTGCAAGTCGTGACGGCGTACCGGGCGTTCATGAAACAGAAATAGCACACCGGAGCGTCCTTGCTCCCAGTGCGGTTTACACGGTCGGAATATTGCGGCCGTAGTAGATTTCGCGCATCTCTTTCCAGAGCAGGTCAGTAATGGCCTTGCGCTCTTCTTCGCTTAAATCTTCTGGTCGGGTATGGAACATGTAGTGCTTAAGGTCGAACTCCTTAAGTAACATCTTGGTATGGAAGATATTTTCCTGATACACGTTCACATCCATCATGTCATACAGCGACTTCATGTCGTTGGACATAAAGTTCTGAATGGAATTGATCTCGTGATCGATAAAGTGCTTCATGCCGTTAATGTCACGGGTAAAGCCTCGCACGCGATAATCAATCGTCACGATATCGGATTCCAGCTGGTGGATTAAATAGTTCAGCGCGTTCAGCGGGGAGATCACGCCGCAGGTCGACACTTCGATATCGGCACGGAAGGTACACAGACCGCCTTCAGGATGGCTTTCCGGGTAGGTGTGCACGCAGATGTGGCTTTTATCGAGATGGGCGACGACCACTTCCGGCAGCGGGCCCGGATGTTCTGTTTTATCGATAAGTTGAGGGTCGACCGGCTCTTCGCTGACCAGAATCGTGACGCTGGCACCCTGAGGTTCATAATCCTGACGGGCGATATTCAGGATATTCGCGCCGATAATCGAACAGGTTTCTGACAGGATCTCGGTCAGACGGTTGGCATTGTAGAGTTCATCGATATAGGCGATGTAACCATCGCGTTCTTCCGCTGTTTTGGCATAGCAGATATCGTAAATACAAAAACTCAGGCTTTTGGTCAGGTTGTTAAAGCCATGCAGTTTAAGCTTTTTCAATTAGCTCACCCCCTTAGTGGATAATGCGTCTTGCAGGTACTGCGGTAAGGCAAACGCTGCGGTATGAACTGCCGGATTGTAGTAACGGCACGTAAGACCGGCCTGGTGGAAGCGGGCCTGAATAATTTCGGTGGAAAGATGGCGCAGTACGTCGTTATCCGTCGCCCAGGCAAAGGTCATGATCCCGCCGTAGTACGTCGGAATAGCGGCCTGATAGAAGCTGACATCGCCAAAATAGGTGCTCAGCTTGCGGTGGCTGTCGAGGGCTTCATCCTGCTGCAGGAAGCAGACGCCGTTTTGTGCCACGAAAATCCCGCCCGGCTTCAGGCAGCGCTTGCAGCCTTCGTAGAAGTCGGAGGTAAACAGCGATGCGCCGGGACCGATCGGGTCGGTACAGTCGGAGATAATAACGTCGAAGGTCTGGGTCGTCTGATTAACGAAGTTAACCCCATCATCAATGACCAGACTGAAGCGCGGATCGTCATAGCTACCGGCGTTATGGTTCGGCAGGTACTGACGACAGAAAGAGACCACGCCGGCATCAATCTCCACCATCGTAATGGTTTCGATGGATTGATGGCGGGAGACTTCACGCAGCATTGCGCCATCACCACCACCGATAATCAGAACATGCTTCGCATGCCCGTGTGCCAGCAGCGGAACGTGGGTCATCATCTCGTGGTAGATAAACTCGTCGCGCTCGGTCGTTTGCACGACACCATCCAGCGCCATCACGCGGCCAAAGGCGGCATTCTCGAAGATGATCAGATCCTGGTGATCGGTTTTCTCATGATAGAGCACGTTATCAACGGCAAAGTACTGACCAAACTGGTCATGCAGTGTTTCATGCCACAACGTGTGGTCGGCCATACGCGGACTCCTCCTTTGTTAACATCCGTTACGCTCACAAAAAATGAGCGAAACATGATAGCTAACTATAACCGTGGTTGCACGGCTATAGGCTCAACAAGGGGGCGTCGGGAAGGTTATTTCACGTAGGCGAGCAGGCTGAGTGAATCGCGAGCCAGCGCTTTGCATTTTTTGGCGGTAGGGATACCAATACCGCTTAAATCGCGGTAGCTGTCTTCGCCGAGCGCCTTCATGTCGAAGCTATCGTAGTTGCTGAGATCCCATTGGTTTTGCTGGGCAAAAAAGACCAGTGCGCGACGAATCTGCCCGTTGGGCAAATTCTGGTAACCACAATCGTTTTTCAGAAAGACAAAAACTGCCGTCAGATCGGCCATATCTTCCGCTTCATTTTCACTCAGCGCGTAACTGTTCGCACACATCGCCATCAGGCTACCGAACAAAATTGTTCTGAAAAACGTCTTCATTGCTTCTACCACTGCATCACGGAAAATTAACGTTAGCATACTTGATGCCAGGCCGACGATCTTTATTATTGCCGCTTTACTTGACCTTCCGGTAAGGGGAGGGTTTATGCTCAAAAGATCGCCTGCTGGAAATAAGGAAATGAACATGCAACGCCGTGATTTTTTAAAATATTCCGTTGCGCTTGGCGTAGCCAGCGCTTTACCGCTGTGGAGCCGCGCGGCTTTTGCGGCCGACAGACCTGCCTTACCGATCCCTGATTTACTCACCGCGGATGCCCGTAGCCGCATCCAGCTTGTTGTCCAGTCCGGTAAAACGACCTTTGGCGCACACAGTGCGACAACGTGGGGTTATAACGGCAATCTTCTCGGCCCGGCACTTCAGTTACGTAAAGGGAAAGCGGTAACGGTGGATATCCATAACACGCTGGCAGAGGAGACCACGTTACACTGGCACGGACTGGAAGTGCCGGGCGAGGTGGACGGGGGGCCGCAGGGCATCATAAAACCGGGCGGTAAGCGAAGCGTGACCTTTACCCCGGACCAGCGCGCCGCGACCTGCTGGTTCCACCCCCATCAGCATGGCAAAACGGGCCATCAGGTGGCGATGGGGCTGGCGGGGCTGGTGCTGATTGAAGATGACGAAAGCCGTTTGCTGCGCCTGCCCAAACAGTGGGGCATCGACGATGTGCCGGTCATTGTGCAGGACAAAAAATTCACCGCTGACGGACAAATTGATTACCAACTGGACGTCATGAGCGCGGCGGTAGGCTGGTTTGGCGACACCCTGCTGACCAACGGTGCCATTTACCCGCAGCATGCGGCACCGAAAGGCTGGCTGCGCTTACGCCTGCTCAACGGCTGTAACGCCCGCTCACTGAATTTCGCCACCAGCGATAAACGCCCTCTGTACGTGGTCGCAAGCGACGGGGGGCTGCTGCCTGAACCGGTGAAGGTGGATGCGCTACCGATGCTGATGGGGGAGCGTTTTGAGGTGCTGGTGGATATCAGCGACGGCAAACCGTTTGACCTGGTCACGCTACCGGTCAGTCAGATGGGAATGGCGGTTGCACCCTTTGATAAGCCGCACCCGGTGCTGCAGATCCAGCCGCTGCAGGTCACGGCCTCGGGCATGCTGCCGGATACCCTGACCACGCTCCCGGCGCTACCTTCTCTCGAGGGCCTGACCCAACGTAAGCTGCAACTGTCCATGAACCCGATGCTCGACATGATGGGCATGCAGGCACTGATGGCGAAATATGGCAATCAGGCGATGGTGGGTATGCACCACGGAGAGATGATGGGCCATATGAATATGGACCACGGTAAAATGGGCGGCATGGGGCACGGTGGCCATGATTTCGATTTCCACAATGCCAACATGATCAACGGCAAAGCGTTCGACATGAACACGCCAATGTTTGCTGCCACAAAAGGGCAGTTTGAACGCTGGGTGATTTCAGGCGAAGGCGACATGATGCTGCATCCGTTCCATATTCACGGCACCCAGTTCCGCATCCTTTCTGAAAACGGTAACGCGCCACAGGCGCATCGCGCGGGATGGAAAGACACCGTCAGGGTTGAAGGTGGCGTCAGTGAGGTGCTGGTGAAATTTGACCACGAGGCACCGAAGGCGTTTGCCTATATGGCGCACTGCCATCTGCTGGAGCATGAAGATACGGGCATGATGCTGGGGTTCACGGTTTAATATCGTGTGCCTGATGCCCAGACCCCGATCCACAGGAGATAAGCAATAAAAACGGCAACCGAAGTTGCCGTTTTTTTTACCGTTGGCGGTGTTAGTTATTTAGCGTCGTCGGGTAAAGCATAAGCCACAATGTAGTCGCCCATCTTCGTACCAAACGAACCATGACCACCCGCAGAGATGACAACGTACTGCTTGCCATTCACTTCATAGGTCATCGGCGTTGCCTGTCCACCTGC
This sequence comes from Enterobacter sp. SORGH_AS_0287, assembly GCF_031453695.1. Lineage (NCBI taxonomy): Bacteria > Pseudomonadati > Pseudomonadota > Gammaproteobacteria > Enterobacterales > Enterobacteriaceae > Enterobacter > Enterobacter sp. SORGH_AS_0287. The sequence continues at coordinate 2,724,729 of NZ_JAVIZW010000001.1, read as the reverse complement.
TGGCAGACGGCCTTGCCACAGTTTTTCACCGTTGGTCATGTTGTACGCGCGCAGGTAGTTATCGGCGGTTGCCGCGATGAACAGCACGTTACCGGCGGTAGAAATTGGACCACCCAGCATTGGCATACCCATATTGAACGGGACAGGAACTGGCATCGGGAACGGCATGCTGTCCTGAGGCGTACCAATACGTTTTTTCCAGACGATCTGGTTAGTTTTCAGATCCAGGCCGGAGATATAACCCCAGGCAGGCTGTTTACACGGCAGACCAAACGGCGACAGGAACGGGTTCAGCGTGACGCCGTATGGCACGCCATACTGCGGCTGAATACCCGCTTCAGTACCGCTGCCTTTAGCATCTTTAGGCTGCTCCATTGGGTTGCCTGGACCGCGTGGAATAAGCTTAGAAACAAACGGCAGGGCCATCGGGTTGGCAATCGCCACCTGACGGTTAGGGTCAACGGAGATCCCACCCCATTCGAACATGCCCAGGTTACCCGGGAAGACCAGCGTGCCCTGCTCAGAAGGTGGCGTGAAGATACCTTCATAGCGCAGCTGATGGAACATCACGCGGCATACCAGCTGGTCAAACATTGTGGCACCCCACATGTCTGCACCGCTGAGATCTTTCTTCGGACGGAAGCTCAGGTCAGAGAACGGCTGTGTTTTGGTGACATAGTCGCCTTTGGCAGCGCCCTGCGGAACGGGTTTTTCGGGTGCCGGGACAACCAGCTTACCGTTGCTGCGATCCAGCACAAAGATGTTGCCCGTTTTCGCGGGTGCATAAATCACCGGAACGGTTTTGCCGTTAACGGTAATGTCTGCCAGCGTCGGCTGGGACGGCATGTCCATATCCCACAGGTCGTGGTGAACAGTCTGGTAGCTCCAGGCCAGTTTACCGGTGGTCGCGTTCAGCGCCACGATAGAGCTGGCATAACGCTCTTGCTCAGGTGTACGGTTACCCCCCCAGATATCTGGCGTGGTGACGCCCATCGGCAGGTAGACCAGGTCCAGCTTCGCGTCATACGCCGCCGGTGCCCAGGAGTTAGGTGAGTTAAAGGTAAAGGTGTGTTCGTCCGATGGGATCGCATTTGGATCTTTCGCGCCCGGGTCGAAGGCCCACAGCAGTTTACCGGTGTTCACGTCAAAACCACGGATAACGCCAGAGGTTTCGCGGGTGGAGAAGTTATCGGTTACCGAGCCGGCAATCACGATAGTTTTATCGGTGATGATCGGCGGTGAGGTTGGCTCATACAGACCCGGCGTGGTGTCCGGCATGTTGGTCTGCAGATTCAGGATACCTTTGTTGGCAAAGGTCTCACACAGCTTACCGGTTTCGGCATTGATCGCGAACAGGCGGCCATCGTTTACCGGCAGCATGATGCGGCGAGGACAGTCGGCAATGACTTCAGGGCTCGCATTATCAGCACGCGCTTCGTGGTAAGAGACGCCGCGGCAGGTGATGTGCTGGAACGACGGGTTGGAGTTCAGCTGTGGATCGAAGTGCCATTTCTCTTTACCGGTGGCCGCATCAAGCGCGAACAGACGCTGGTGCGCGGTGCACAGATAAAGCATGTTACCGACTTTAATCGGCGTCACTTCGTTGGTCAGTTCACCCGGATCGTTTGGCATCTTCAGGTCGCCGGTACGGAATACCCAGGCTTCTTTCAGGTTCTTAACGTTGTCCGCGTTGATCTGCTTGAGCGGGGAGTAGCGCTGACCTTCCTGATTACGGCCATAAGCTGGCCAGTCGCCATCCGCGACCTGCGAGATAGCCGCAGCTGGGGTGGATTCGGCATTCAGCGTACCGTTAATCTCCTGCGGATCGTTAAAACCGGCCCAGGTGAGAATGCCGCCGCTGATCAGCAGGGCAACCACCAGCGCCGCAACGGCACCGCTTGAAGGAACAATCAGGCGACGCCACACGAACGGCAGGATCAGCCAGATACCAAAGAAGACCAGGATGTCACTGCGCGGCGTCAGTGCCCAGAAGTCGAAACCGACTTCCCAGACGCCCCAGATCATGGTTGCGAGGAGTAAAGCAGCATAAAGCCATAGCGCGGATTGTTTTCTACGCCACAACAGGACGGTTACGCCAAGCATAACCAGACCCGCAATAGGGTAGTACCAGGAGCCGCCAATTGCGGCCAGCCAGACGCCACCGATTAACAGATACAGGCCGCAGAAGGCGGCGAATAGCGCTGTTAATGTCACCAGTAGACGTGGCTGTTGAGTTTTTATTTCAGCCATAGAAAGTGTACTCGTCAGTTTTGTTAATTATTTGCTAGCAACTAATTATAGGTATTAACAAGTGTGATCGGAATCACAATATTTGCTTTTTATAACTCATGCGCCAGGTGTATCCATTTACTGATATAATGGCTGGCTTGCGTATCGATGCCGGAGTAACATTCATCCGCATTGAGAGATTTTCATTAAAATCATATGGTTAGTAATATGAAACATACTGTTGAAGTGATGATCCCGGAAGCCGAGATCAAAGCGCGTATCGCCGAACTGGGTCGTCAAATCACCGAACATTACAAGGACAGCGGCAGCGAAATGGTGCTGGTCGGTCTTTTACGTGGCTCTTTCATGTTCATGGCAGACCTGTGCCGTGAAGTGCAGGTGTCCCATGAGGTCGATTTTATGACCGCCTCCAGCTACGGCAGCGGCATGTCCACAACCCGTGATGTGAAAATCCTGAAAGATCTGGATGAAGATATTCGTGGCAAAGATGTGTTGATCGTTGAGGACATCATCGACTCCGGCAACACGCTCTCTAAAGTGCGCGAGATCCTGAGCCTGCGTGAGCCAAAATCCCTGGCGATCTGCACCCTGCTGGATAAACCCAGCCGCCGTGAAGTGCAGGTGCCGGTAGAGTTTGTCGGCTTCTCTATCCCTGACGAGTTCGTCGTGGGCTATGGCATTGACTACGCGCAGCGTTACCGTCATCTGCCGTATGTGGGTAAAGTGATCCTGCTCGACGAGTAAGGTTTGTGACGTGCGGTCTGTTGCCCTCTGACGAGGGAACACACAGTAAAAACGGCAACCCGGGTTGCCGTTTTGTTTTTATCTGAACCGCTTACAGGCAGCTATTTATGGTTGACGTGCTTGAGCTTCAGGTTGGCGATCCCGGAACGATAACGCTGCTCCAGCGTTTCACGGTTGGTGGCGGTCACTTCCAGGTTACGAAGCAAACCATCGTGAATACCGTACGCCCAGCCGTGGATCGAGACTTTTTGCCCGCGTTTCCACGCCGATTGCATGATGGTGGAATGGCCAAGGTTATAAACCTGCTCCATCACGTTCAGCTCGCAAAGGGTATCGAGACGACGCTCCTGCGGCATTTCACCCAACAGTGAGCTATGTTTGAACCAGATATCGCGGATATGCAGCAGCCAGTTATCGATTAACCCGAGTTCGGTATTTTCAATCGCGGCCTGCACACCGCCGCAGCCATAGTGGCCACAAATAATGATGTGCTCGACCTCCAGAACGTCAACGGCGTACTGAACAACCGAAAGGCAGTTGAGGTCGGTATGGATCACCAGGTTGGCAACATTACGGTGCACAAACAGTTCGCCAGGCTCGAGACCTGTCAGGCGCTCTGCCGGAACGCGGCTGTCGGAACATCCAATCCAGAGAAAGCGTGGGTTTTGCGCCTGCGCGAGCTTTCCAAAAAATCCGGGGTCTTCCTCCACCAGCATTTTTGACCATAGTGCATTGTTGCTGATGAGTGTATCTATGTCGTTCATGGAGGTTAGCGACCTGTAACCGAGTGATTGCGTTGCGCTAATATAGGGTAACTCGACTTTTAATGAAACCACACAACGTGTGTCAGAACCTAAGGTAAGTTTAATTCATGGCGATTGCACTGGAGCTTGAGCAGCTCAAAAAAACCTATCCAGGCGGCGTTCAGGCGCTGCGTGGGATAGATCTCAAAGTGGAAGCGGGGGATTTCTACGCGCTTCTGGGGCCGAATGGGGCGGGGAAATCCACCACCATTGGCATTATCAGTTCGCTGGTCAATAAAACGTCCGGCCGGGTGAGCGTGTTTGGTTACGACCTGCAAAAAGATGTGGTGAATGCCAAGCGCCAGCTCGGACTGGTACCGCAGGAGTTCAACTTCAACCCGTTCGAGACAGTGCAGCAAATCGTGGTTAATCAGGCGGGTTACTACGGTGTTGAGCGCAAAGAAGCGGTGGAGCGCAGCGAAAAGTACCTCAAACAGCTCGATCTGTGGGAAAAACGCAATGAACGTGCGCGCATGTTGTCTGGCGGGATGAAGCGCCGTCTGATGATTGCCCGTGCGCTGATGCATGAGCCAAAGCTGCTGATCCTTGATGAGCCCACCGCGGGCGTGGATATCGAACTGCGTCGTTCAATGTGGGGCTTCCTGAAGGACCTCAACGACAAAGGCACGACCATTATTTTGACCACGCACTACCTCGAAGAGGCGGAGATGCTGTGTCGCAATATCGGCATCATTCAGAACGGTGAGCTGGTGGAAAACACCTCGATGAAGAGCCTGCTCGCCAAGCTGAAATCCGAAACCTTCATTCTCGACCTGGCGGCGAAAAGCCCGCTGCCGACGCTGGAAGGCTATAACTATCGTCTGGTGGATACCTCAACGCTGGAAGTGGAAGTGCTGCGCGAGCAGGGCATCAACAGTGTGTTCTCACAGCTGAGCGCGCAGGGTGTTCAGGTATTAAGTATGCGTAACAAAGCGAACCGACTGGAAGAGCTGTTTGTCTCTCTGGTGCAGGATAAACAAGGAGACAAGGCATGACGCATCTTTACTGGGTCGCGCTGAAAAGCATCTGGGCGAAAGAGATTAACCGCTTTATGCGTATCTGGGTGCAAACCCTGGTACCGCCGGTGATCACCATGACGCTCTACTTCATCATCTTCGGTAACCTCATCGGTTCCCGCATTGGTGAAATGCACGGCTTTACCTATATGCAGTTTATTGTGCCGGGCCTGATCATGATGGCGGTGATCACCAACGCCTATGCTAACGTGGCATCATCATTCTTTAGCGCCAAGTTCCAGCGTAACATTGAAGAGCTGCTGGTCGCGCCGGTACCAACGCATGTGATCATTGCGGGTTATGTGGGCGGCGGCGTGGCGCGCGGTCTCTGCGTGGGGATTCTGGTGACGGCGATCTCCCTGTTCTTTGTGCCGTTCCAGGTGCATTCATGGCTGTTCGTGGCGCTCACGTTACTGTTGACGGCAATCTTGTTCTCGCTGGCCGGTCTGCTGAACGCGGTGTTTGCTAAAACGTTTGATGATATCAGCCTGATCCCGACCTTTGTGCTGACGCCACTGACCTATCTTGGCGGGGTGTTCTACTCCCTGACGCTGCTGCCGCCGTTCTGGCAGGCGCTGTCACACCTGAACCCGATTGTTTATATGATCAGCGGCTTCCGCTTTGGTTTCCTCGGCATTACGGATGTGCCACTGATTACCACGGTTGCGGTGCTGGTGGTGTTTATTATCGCCTTCTACCTGCTGTGCTGGTCTCTGATTCAGCGTGGACGCGGTCTGCGCAGCTAATCTCCCGCCCGGCGACATTCTGTTTGCCGGGCGCTTTTCTTTGATTGTTATCACCGTACGCTAACCTTCACTCCGCTAAACTACTTGCCTGCTAAGGAGAGAGTGATGCTGGGATGGGTGATCGCCTGCCATGATGAACAGGCGCAGGATATGCTGGATAAACTGGAGGCCAGATTTGGTCCGCTGGCGCAATGCCGTGCGGTTAACTACTGGCGTGGATTGAGCACCAACATGCTCAGCCGAATGATGTGCGATGCCCTGCATGAAACCGACACCGGTGACGGCGTCATCTTCCTGACCGATAAATCCGGCGCGGCACCTTATCGCTCTGCGGCATTGTTGAGCCACAAGCACGACAACTGTGAAGTGATATCAGGCATTAACTCTTTGCTGCTGGAATCCATGTATCCCTTCCGGGAAACCTTAAGCAGTGCTGAATTCCGTCATGCAATCGTCGACAAAAAAGTGGCCGGCGTCAGCAGCCTGTGGCATCAGCAGCAAAAAAATCCTCCCTTTGTCTTGCTCCATGATTTGTATAAGAATTAAACATTGGTATTGATGCTGCTTTTGTTACAATGGTGGCTGATTTTCCGTGTCGATTAATATTCCATGTTCATGCGCGTTGTGTTCCTTCTGTTGCTGCTGGTTTCCGGCGGCGCATCTGCCAGCCTGATCGCTCAGCAAGGGCTTCCCGCCCGATATATGCAAACCACCGAAGATGCGGCTATCTGGGCGCAAGTAGGTAACAATGTGGTCAATGTCGGCAATATCCGTGCCGGGCAAATCCTGGCCGTTGTCCCCACATCCGCTGATTACTACGAGTTTCGTTTTGGCTTCGGCACGGGCTTTATTGATAAAGAGCACCTGGAAGACGTGCAGGGCAAACAGCGCGTGGAAGACAGCCTTGGTGATTTGAATAAACCGCTGAGTAACCAGAACCTGATAACCTGGAAAGACACGCCTGTCTTTAACGCCCCCAGCAGCGGAAGCGCCCCATTCGGCACGATGAGTGCTAACCTTCGCTACCCCATTCTGAATAAACTTAAAGACCGTCTGAACCAGACCTGGTATCAGATCCGCATCGGCAATCGTCTGGCGTGGATCAGCAGCCTGGATGCGCAGGAAGATAACGGCATCCCGGTCCTGACCTATCACCATATCCTGCGTGATGAGGAGAACACCCGTTTCCGGCATACCTCCACGACCACCAGCGTGCGTGCGTTCAGCAACCAGATGACCTGGCTTCGCGATCAGGGCTATACCACGCTGACGATGGCTCAGCTTGAAGGGTATGTGCGTAACAAAATGAACCTGCCGGCGAAGTCTGTGGTGATCACCTTTGATGACGGGCTGAAGTCGGTGAGCCGCTATGCGTATCCCGTCCTCAAAGCGTATGGATTCAAGGCGACGGCGTTTATCATCTCGTCGCGTATAAAACGTCATCCGCAGAAGTGGGCGCCGAAATACCTGCAGTTTATGAGTGTCTCTGAGCTTGAGCAGATCCAGGATGTGTTTGATATCCAGTCTCATACCCACTTCTTGCATCGGGTGGACGGCAATAAACACCCGATCTTACTGAGCCGTAGTCATCACGTGATTTTGTTCGATTTCGCGCGTTCACGCCGGGCGCTGGCGCAATTTAACCCGCACGTGCTCTATCTCTCTTATCCGTTTGGCGCCTATGACGACAAAGCGGTAAAAGCAGCGAATGACGCAGGGTTCCACCTGGCGGTGACAACGGTAAAAGGCAAAGTGAAGCCCGGGGACAATCCGTTCCTGCTTAAGCGACTGTATATTTTAAGGACGGATTCGCTGGAGACGATGTCGCGGCTTATCAGTAATCAGCCGCAGGGATGAGGTGAGAGAAGGCTGTGAACGGTTCACAGCCTTCAGGATATCAGGCAACCTGGACCGGAATGGCTTTCGCGGTGCGTTTCATTTCGTTGTCGCCTTCGAAGTACGCCACTTTTGGCTGCCAGCGACGGGCTTCTTCGTCAGACATCATCACGAAGCTGGCGATGATAACGATATCACCGACGTCGGCACAGTGAGCGGCAGCGCCATTCACGGAGATAATTCTGGAGCCGCGTTCCGCCGCGATCGCATAGGTAGAGAAGCGCTTACCGTTATTCACGTTCCAGATATCAATGGCTTCGTTTTCAAGGATGCCCGCTGCATCAAGAAAATCCTGATCAATGGCGCAGGAGCCTTCATAGTGCAGGTCGGCCTGAGTGACTTTCACACGGTGAAGCTTACCTTGCAGCATTTTGCGAATCATTACGTTTACCTTTAATCATCATGCGTTAACCCCCCGCGAACGAGGGGAGGTAGAGAGTTATGCCAGCTCAACCACTTTATTGTCGATAAGGCGTGCCTGACCGAGCCATGCAGCCACCAGAAGCACCGCGCGCTTGCTGGTATCGGTCAGCTCAAGCAGCGTATCGGCATCACGGATTTGGATATCGTCAGCGCGGAAGCCTTTGTCGTTCAGCGCCTGTTCGGCGAGGGCAACGATCTCTTCTGCGCTCAGCTCTTTAGCCACAAGCTGTTCCGCCATGGTATTCATGACCTTGCTCAATCCCGGCGCGATTTTACGCTCATCCGCGGTAAGGTACCCGTTACGGGAACTGAGCGCCAGACCGTCTTTGGCGCGCACAATCGGCACGCCCACGATCTCAATATCATAACCCATGTCGGCGACCATCTTACGGATCAACGCCAGCTGCTGGAAGTCCTTCTCACCGAAGCAGGCAACGTCGGGCTGCACCAGGTTAAACAGCTTGCTGACGATGGTTTGAAACGCCGCGGAAATGGCCCGGACGGCTGGCGCCTTCCAGCATGGTTGAAATGCCCGGCACGTCCACGTAGGTCGCGTCCTCGGTCCCCTGCGGGTAGACGTCTGCAGGTGCCGGAGAGAAGACAATGTCGGTGTGGCGTTTTTTGAGTTTTTCGCAATCTTCCTGCAGGGTGCGCGGATAGCGCGCCAGGTCGTCGGCACGGTCAAACTGCATGGGGTTCACGAAGATACTGACCACCACGATATCTGCACGCGCTCTGGCTTCATCAACAAGCTTCATATGGCCGTCATGCAGGTTACCCATCGTGGGAACCAGTGCGATACGTTTACCTTCCTGACGTGCACGACGGATATGCTGGCGAAGCAGCGGCAGGGTTTCAATGATTAGCACAACAAGACTCCTTAATGGAAACTGTGTTCTTCACCCGGGTAAACACCGGATTCAACGTCGGCAATATACTGCCGCACAGCAGCACGCATGTCGCCTGCTTCTGCCAGGAAATTTTTGGCGAATTTAGGGATATGACCGCCGGTAATACCAAAGGCGTCGTGCATCACTAAAATCTGACCGTCGGTAACGTTGCCTGCGCCAATACCAATCACCGGAATCGACAGCGCTTCGGTGATGCGTTTTGCCAGTTCAACCGGCACACACTCCAGCACCAGCAGCTGTGCGCCAGCGGCTTCCAGCGCCAGGGCATCCTCAAACAGTGTCTGTGCCGCGTCACCGCGGCCCTGCACCTTATAGCCGCCAAAAATATTGACGGATTGCGGCGTCAGACCCAGATGACCGCAGACCGGCACGGCACGTTCGGTGAGCATTTTCACGGTCTCTGCAAGCCAGGCTCCGCCTTCGATTTTGACCATATTGGCCCCGGCACGCATGACGGTTGCTGCATTGTCGAACGCTTGCTCTGGCGTCGCGTAGGCCATAAAAGGCAGATCGGAAAGCAGCAGACAGGCAGGTGCTCCGCGGCGCACGGCACGGGTATGGTAGGCAATATCTTCGACCGTCACCGGCAGGGTGGAATCATGGCCTTGTACCGTCATCCCTAACGAATCTCCGACCAGCATGACAGTGATACCCTCTTCGGCAAAAAGCTTAGCGAAGCTGTAGTCATACGCAGTAATGGTGGCGAAGCGTCTCTTTTCCTGTTTGCATTTCTGCAGTAAGGAGATGGTGGTTGGTTTCATACTGTTTCCTGATAGCCCAAAAGCGAATCTTTGCGCATTCTAACAGTAACATTTGAGGGAACAATGATTTTAGGCAACCGATTAACCACAATTCAGTGAGGGTTAACCGGTAAAAACGCGGATCACCAGCGGGCAGGTTTTTCTGCGTCGAGGCTATCCAGCACTGCCTTCAGCGAGAGGCCGTCAGGGAAGGTGAGGTCAGGGGCAACGTCGAACAGCGGCCAGAGCATAAAGCCGCGATTTTTCATGTCGTAGTGCGGAACGGTGAGACGGGGGGTGTTAATCACCTCGTGGCCAAACAGCATAATGTCGAGATCGAGGGTGCGCGGCCCCCAGCGTTCGGCTTTGCGTACGCGGCCCTGCTGCAGTTCGATTCGCTGAGTATTATCCAGCAGCGTGTCGGCATTCAGCGCAGTGTCCAGCACCACGGCGGCATTCAGGTAATCAGGCTGATCCTGTGGCCCCAGCGGCGGTGTCCGGTAGAAAGAAGAGACCGCCACAATACGGCTTTGTGGGATTTCACCCAGCGCCTGAACGGCAGCATTAACCTGCTCCAGCGGAGAGGCCAGATTGCTGCCGATGGCAATGTACGCCAGGGTCATGCCGTACCTTCACGGCGCGGCGCACGTTTGCGCGGACGACGGTGGCGACGACGCGGCGTCGGTTCGTCATCGAGGTCGACGAGCATATCTTTCTGCTCTGGCGGTGCTGAAACCTGGAATTCTCCCCACCACTGCGCCAGACGCTGCAGTTCCTGGTTCCGTTCAATTTCAGCACGCAGCGACAGTAAATCGAACGCAGCGCGGAATTTAGGATGTTCCATCAGCTTCCAGGCGCGTTTACCCTGACGACGAGACATGCGCAGCTGAAGCTGCCAGATATCACGCACCAGCGTCGTAATACGTTTTGGAATGGCGAGCGTGCGGCAGGCTTCATCCAGCACGTCATTTGCGGCCAGCGCAAACGCATCGTAGTAGGCCAGACCGCTTTCCTGCGCAATTCTCTGCGCTGCTTCCAGCAGCGGATACCAGAACATCGCGGCAAACAGGAACGCCGGGTTCACACGCATATCGTTGTGAATGCGGGTATCGGTATTCTTCAGCACCTGCGCAATCATGCGTTCCATTGGGCTGTCACCGTTTTCGGTAAAGCAGCGCGTAATGGTCGGGAACAGGGGCTGGAAAAGGCTGTATTCGCGTAGCAGCTTGTAGGTTTCGTAGCCGTAACCGGCCTGCAGCAGCTTCAGCGCCTCTTCAAACAGACGGGCTGGCGGCACGTCGTTAATCAGCGTCGCCAGACGCGGTATCGGCTCTGCGGTTTCCGGGCTGATGCGCATTGAGAGTTTGGCGGCGAAACGTACGGCGCGCAGCATACGCACCGGGTCTTCACGATAACGCGTTTCCGGCGTGCCGATCAGGCGAATCAGACCGTCTTTCAGGTCCTGCATGCCGCCGACGTAATCACGGACGGTGAAATCTGCCACGCTGTAGTAAAGGCTGTTGATCGTGAAATCGCGACGCTGGGCATCTTCTTCGATAGAGCCGAAGATATTGTCCCGCAGCAGCATGCCGTTCTGGCCGCGCTGGGAGGTGGTGCGATCGGATTCGCCCGCTTCGTGGTGACCGCGGAAGGTCGCCACTTCAATAATTTCCGGCCCAAACATGACGTGAGCAAGACGAAAACGACGGCCAACAAGGCGGCAGTTACGGAATAATTTGCGCACCTGCTCTGGCGTGGCGCTGGTCGTCACGTCGAAATCTTTTGGTTTTTTGCCCAGCAGTAAATCACGCACCCCACCGCCAACGAGATAGGCCTCGTAGCCTGCTTTATTCAGACGATAGAGCACCTTGAGGGCATTTTCACTGATATCTTTGCGGGAAATATTGTGCTGCTCACGTGGAATAACCGACATGCGGTTTTGCGCAATAGCGTCGTTCGCCATGCTCTCTTCGCGGCTTAGCACTTTACGGCAAAAATTAGCGACTCGGGTAAAAATAGTACACCTCGTAGTGTGTTTTGTTATGAAAAAAGCGGCTAATCATAGCTCAGCGCAACGCATTTGAGAATGCTGGATTTTTGGCACGGTCGTCAGCGTCCAGTTGGCGATCGCCATTTTCAGCAGTTCGTCAATTCGCAAATCCTGCCATTCGTTGGTTACATTCTGGTTGAGAAATCGCAGCGCGTCGATCAAAACAGGGCGCGGATCGCCGTCTGGCAGGGCGGGCGCATGATTTTGTTTTGACAGTTTAAAGCCCTGTTCATTGACCGCCAGCGGCAGATGAATGTAATCCGGCGCGTTCCAGCCAAACTGGTGATAGAGCGATATTTGTCGCACGGTAGGTTCCACCAGGTCAGCCCCGCGCACAATTTCCGTCACGCCCTGGAAATGGTCATCAACCACTACCGCCAGGTTATAGGCGAACAGGCCGTCACGGCGGTGGATAATAAAATCTTCGCGTGCAAGACGTTCATCCGCATGGATCTCGCCGGAGAGTAAATCATTAAAGTGCGTCACCGGGGCATGCTGCTTTATGCGCACGGCGGCCAGTTCTGGGCCGTTATTGCGCGTGCGGCAGTGGCCGTCATAGACGCCACCCACGCTCTGAATACGCGCGCGGGTGCAGGTGCAGTAGTAGGAGAGCCCTTGTGCGTGGAGCCACGCCAGGCGTTCCCGGTAGGCATCATGTCGCCTTGACTGCCAGAGGACGTCGCCGTCCCAGTGAAGACCGTAATGTTCCAGCTGACGCAGAATGGTATCTGCTGCACCGGGAACTTCACGCGGAGGATCAATATCTTCAATGCGGACCAGCCATTTACCGTGACGGGCGCGAGCCTGCAGGTAGCTGCCGAGGGCGGCAATTAATGAGCCGAAGTGTAATTCACCAGAAGGGGATGGCGCGAAGCGCCCAATATAGTGTGATTCAGACATATCAACAGTAACAAGGCGGGAGAAACTCCCGCCTTTAGAGTGTGTAAACAGCGCTGGTATTAACCGGCCATCTGTTTTTCGCGGATTTCTGCCAGCGTTTTACAGTCGATGCACAGATCGGCGGTTGGACGCGCTTCCAGGCGACGAATTCCGATTTCAACACCGCAGGATTCGCAGTAGCCAAAATCTTCGTCTTCGACTTTTTTCAGCGTTTTTTCGATCTTTTTGATCAGTTTGCGTTCGCGGTCACGGTTACGCAGTTCGAGGCTGAACTCTTCTTCCTGAGCGGCACGGTCTACCGGGTCCGGGAAGTTAGCAGCTTCATCCTGCATATGAGTAACGGTGCGATCGACTTCATCCCTGAGTTGATTACGCCATGCTTCAAGAATACGCTTGAAGTGCGACAGCTGGGCTTCGTTCATATACTCTTCGCCCGGCTTCTCTTGATACGGCTCCACCCCAGCGATGGCGAGAATACTCAGGGACGATGTTTTACGGTTTTGCCCTTCTTGCATGTTGCTTCTCCTTAACACGCACTATCGATCCCCGTGTTGGGGGAAAAATCAGGTCGCTATAAATAGCAGATGCTTTTCCGTATGGCAATTATCTAAACGTAACACTTGACAAGCCTGTGAGGAAAAGCGTATTTGCGCACGCGGCCAGAACACTTAATAGTCAATCGTCTAATCCCTTATAAGACAATGGGAAGAGAGGATCTCAGAGTCATATTATCGGCAGAAAGTTCCGCTTTATAAGCCAAAACCTCCACCCCCTGCTTTTGTGCCTCATTCAACAATTGCGCGTATTTGAGATCAATATGGCGGGCTGGAGAAAATCGTTCAATGGCTGAATGTAAAACCGCAAACAGCAATACGGCGCGTTTGCCCGCCGCCGCAACACTCATCAGCTCCCGCAGATGCTTCTGCCCCCGTAGCGTGACCGCATCCGGGAAGTAGCCGTTTTCCTGTTCCGCTAACGTCACTGATTTTACTTCAATATAGCACTCGGGCCGGTCTTCCGCCTGTAACATGAAGTCAATTCTGCTGCTTTCATCGCCATATTTAACTTCACTTTTGTGCGTGCCATACCCCACCAGTTCGGGCAGGGTGCCAAGGGTCAATGCTTCCTTAACTAATTGATTGGCGCGCAGGGTATTCACGCAAATAAATGCCCCGTTTTGCGTCTCGGTCATTTCCCAGGTATGGGCATATTTGCGTTTAGTATTTTCTGAAGTGGAATACCAGACCGTGTCACCCGGCGTCGCACAGCCGGTCATGGCACCGGTGTTCGGGCAGTGCAGCGTGAGCTGTTCACCTTCGGGGGTGATCACGTCAGCGAGAAAGCGTTTATAGCGTTGAACCAGCGTGGCGTGCTGCAGGGCAGGACTAAACTTCATCAGAATTCCTTAGGGTATCGCCCAGCGACCAGCGCTGTAGCGGCGTGTAACGGGTGCGTCCTTGGGTAAAGACCGATTCGTAAAGCGCGAAGGTATTGACCTCAACGTCCCAGTGAAAGCCGGGTGGCGGAATGGCAACGGCCTGACCGGCATCGCGCAGCAGGGTGATATGCGGATGAAACGGCTGCGGACTCTGGTAACACCCGCTGCGAGCCGCCTGGGCGCGCAACATACTGGCAAGCTGTAAAAGCCCGCGGGGCGGCTGGCGCGTGCCCAGCCAGACCACACGTGAGCGCAGCCACTGGCCCGCGTCGTCGAGGTGCAGCGTAAACGCCGGCTGAGAAATGCGGCCAGCCATTGCTGCCAGCGCGCGCTGTTTTTCGGCGCTGACGTCGCCCAGAAAGGCCAGCGTCAGGTGCAGGTTTGCCGCCGCGATCGGACGCCCTGCGTCCTGGGGAAAATGGCTGGCTCGCCAGCGAACGATTTTTCGCTGCAGCGTGGAGGGCAATTCTATGGCAAAAAACAGCCGTTTCGACTCAGACATACAGGGGACTCGGTAATGGTATGCGCCGATGCTACAATGTACGCCGACTAATGTTAACCCTCTGGAGCTGTTAGTGTCCTCATTGCCGGTCGCCGTCGTCCTTCCTGAGCTTCTTGCTGCCTTACACCATGCCCCGCAGGTTTTACTTAACGCCCCGACGGGCGCAGGTAAATCCACCTGGCTGCCGCTGCAGATCCTCAAAGAGGGCACTGTCCGCGGGAAAATTATCCTGCTGGAGCCGCGCAGGCTGGCCGCACGGAACGTGGCGCAGCGCCTGGCGGAACTGCTTGGTGAAAAGCCGGGCGAGACGGTGGGTTACCGTATGCGCGCCGAAACCTGCGTTGGCCCGTCCACGCGCCTTGAGGTGGTGACCGAAGGGATCCTGACCCGCATGCTGCAAAACGATCCGGAGTTAAACGGCGTCGGGCTGGTGATTCTGGATGAATTCCACGAGCGTAGCCTGCAGGCAGATCTGGCACTGGCGCTGTTACTTGATGTTCAGCAAGGGCTACGCGACGACCTCCGGTTGCTTATCATGTCCGCTACGCTGGATAACGAGCGACTGCAGCAGACGTTGCCCGACGCGCCGGTTATCGCCTCCGAAGGCAGAGCATTTCCCGTTGAGCGTCGCTATCAACCATTGCCTGCCCATCAGCGTTTTGACGACGCGGTAGCCATCGCAACCGCCGAATTGCTCCGCCAGGAATCGGGATCGCTATTGCTGTTTTTGCCAGGCGTAGGCGAGATCCAGCGCGTGCAGGACCAACTGGCTTCCCGGGTGGGAAGTGAGGTGCTGCTTTGCCCGCTCTACGGCGCGCTTTCGCTGGCGGATCAGCGTAAAGCAATCCTGCCCGCGCCCGCGGGGCAGCGTAAGGTGGTGCTGGCAACCAATATTGCCGAAACCAGTTTAACCATAGAAGGCATTCGCCTGGTGGTGGACAGTGCGCAGGAGAGGGTGGCGAGCTTTGACGCGCGCACCGGGCTGACTAAACTGCTGACGCAGCGCATAAGCCAGGCGTCGATGGTTCAGCGAGCAGGCCGTGCGGGACGTCTTGAGCCCGGTATCTGCCTGCATTTGACCAGCGCGGAGCAGGCTGAGCGCGCTGCACAGCAAAGCACGCCGGAAATTTTACACAGCGATCTGGCGGGGCTGGTGATGGATCTTCTGCAGTGGGGATGCCCGGATCCGGCACAGCTAACCTGGCTTAATCCTCCACCCGCCGCGAACCTTGCTGCTGCCCGGACCTTACTGAACCGCCTGGGGGCGCTTGATGGTGAGCGATTGTCATCCCGCGGGCAAAAAATGGCCGCGCTGGGCAATGACCCTCGCCTGGCGGCGATGCTGGTGGCCGCGCAGGGGGAAGATGAAATTGCTACGGCGGCGAAACTGGCAGCTATTCTTGAGGAGCCACCACGCGGTGGCAGCAGCGATCTGGCGCAGGCCTTTTCCCGCAATCAGGGGAACTGGCAGCAGCGGGCGCAGCAGCTTTGCCGGCGACTTAACGGCAAAGCCGGGTCGCCAGACAGCGCGGCTATCGCGCCTCTGTTAGCGCAGGCGTTTCCCGACAGGATCGCACGTCGTCGCGGTCTGGACGGGCGATATCAACTGGCCAATGGCATGGGTGCGATGCTGGACAGCGATGACGCCATGACGCGTCACGAATGGCTGATTGCGCCGTTACTGTTACAGGGTAGCCACTCCCCGGACGCGCGTATTTTACAGGCTATCGCGGTGGATATTGACGCCCTGACGCGTGCCTGTCCGCAGTTGGTCCAGCAATCCGATACCGTGGAATGGGATGAGGCTCAGGGCACGCTGAAGGCGTTTCGTCGCAGCCAGACAGGTAAACTGATCCTCGGCACCACGCCGCTGGCAAAACCGTCGGAAGAGGTACTGCATCTGGCCATGCTGAACGGCATCCGGGACAAAGGGTTAGGGGTGTTGAACTGGACGCCAGAGGCGGAACAGTACCGTATTCGTCTGCACTGTGCCGCGCGCTGGCTACCGGAGTATGACTGGCCCGCGGTCGATGATGAGACATTGCTGGGCTCGCTGGAACGCTGGCTGCTGCCGCAAATGCACGGTGTACACTCGCTGCGTGCGCTAAAAGCGCTTGATGTTAAGGTCGCGTTACAGAATTTACTGGACTGGTCATTACGTCAACGTCTGGATAGTGAACTGCCAGGGCATTACACTGTGCCGACCGGAAGCCGGATTGCCATTCGTTATCACGAGGATAATCCTCCGGCGCTGGCGGTACGTATGCAGGAAATGTTTGGAGAGGCCACCACGCCTTCTGTGGCGCAAGGGCGCGTCTCTCTGGTGCTGGAGCTGTTGTCGCCAGCCCATCGCCCGTTACAGATTACCCGCGACCTGGGGGCATTCTGGGCGGGGAGCTACCGTGACGTGCAAAAAGAGATGAAGGGGCGGTATCCCAAACATGTCTGGCCGGACGATCCGGCAAATACGGCACCGACACGACGGACGAAGAAGTATTCGTGACGGGGGTGGCTGGGAACGTGCGGCTTGATGCCCTCACCCGCAGGGTGCGGGAGAAAATACTAAAGACGTTCCTGTCTGGAAGGTCTTGCTGTTTACTTTGAGAGATTTCTTCTTTCACAGGCCAGTGGAAGAAAAGAGAATCGGGCCCTTGCGCCTGAAAGTTGCGGAGAAAAAGCATGGCGGGGAATGACCGCGAGCCAATAGGACGTAAGGGAAAACCAACGCGTCCGGCGAAAGAAAAGGTAAGCCGTCGTCGCCTCAGAGATGAGGATTATGACGATGACTATGAAGACGATTATGAGGATGAAGAACCGATGCCGCGTAAAGGGAAAGGCAAAGGGCGTAAGCCTCGGGGCAAGCGCGGCTGGTTCTGGCTGCTGCTGAAGCTGTTCATTGTATTTGTTGTGCTGATGGCGATTTACGGCGTCTATCTGGATCAGAAGATCCGTAGCCGTATCGACGGAAAAGTCTGGCAACTGCCTGCGGCGGTGTATGGCCGCATGGTGAACCTTGAGCCAGATATGTCCATCAGCAAGAACGAGATGGTGAAACTGCTGGAAGCCACCCAGTATCGTCAGGTGTCGAAAATGACGCGTCCTGGCGAATTTACCGTGCAGGCGAAAAGCATTGAGATGATCCGCCGTCCGTTTGATTTCCCGGACAGCAAAGAGGGCCAGGTGCGTGCGCGTCTGACCTTTGACGGCGATCGTCTGGATACCATCGAGAACATGGATAACAACCGTCAGTTCGGTTTCTTCCGTCTCGATCCGCGTCTGATCACCATGCTCTCGTCGGCGAACGGCGAACAACGTCTGTTCGTTGCCCGTAACGGCTTCCCGGACCTGCTGGTTGATACCCTGCTGGCAACCGAAGACCGTCACTTCTATGAGCATGATGGCATCAGCCTTTACTCAATTGGCCGTGCGGTGCTGGCTAACCTGACCGCCGGACGGACGGTACAGGGGGCGAGTACGCTGACCCAGCAGCTGGTGAAGAACCTGTTCCTCTCCAGTGAGCGCTCTTACTGGCGTAAAGCCAACGAAGCGTACATGGCCGTACTGATGGATGCGCGTTACAGCAAGGATCGTATTCTTGAGCTGTACATGAACGAGGTGTACCTCGGTCAGAGCGGGGATAACGAAATCCGCGGCTTCCCGCTGGCAAGTCTGTACTACTTTGGTCGTCCGGTGGAAGAGCTGAGTCTTGACCAGCAGGCGCTGCTGGTGGGCATGGTGAAAGGGGCGTCCATTTATAACCCGTGGCGTAACCCGAAACTGGCGCTGGAACGTCGTAACCTGGTGCTGCGTCTGCTGCAACAACAGCAGGTGATTGACCAGGAGCTGTACGACATGCTGAGCGCACGTCCACTCGGCGTTCAGCCGCGCGGTGGCGTGATCTCGCCTCAGCCTGCGTTTATGCAGCTGGTGCGTCAGGAGCTGCAAAGCAAGCTCGGTGATAAGGTGAAAGATCTCTCCGGCGTGAAGATCTTTACCACCTTCGATTCCGTGGCGCAGGAAGCCGCTGAAAAAGCTGCGGTGGAAGGCATCCCGGCGCTGAAGAAACAGCGTAAGCTGAGCGATCTTGAAACCGCGATGGTGGTGGTTGACCGTAACACCGGCGAAGTTCGCGCCATGGTGGGCGGTGCTGAGCCGCAGTTCGCAGGCTACAACCGTGCAATGCAGGCGCGACGTTCGATTGGTTCACTGGCAAAACCGGCAACCTATCTTACCGCCCTGAGTCAGCCTAACCAGTATCGCCTGAATACCTGGATTGCCGATGCGCCGATTTCCCTGCGCCAGCCTAACGGCCAGGTATGGTCTCCGCAGAACGACGATAAACAGTTCAGCGGCCAGGTCATGCTGGTGGATGCGTTGACCCGCTCGATGAACGTGCCAACGGTGAACCTGGGTATGGCGCTCGGTCTGCCGGCGATTGTCGACACCTGGCAGAAACTGGGTGTGCCGAAAGATCAGCTCCATCCTGTTCCGGCGATGATCCTGGGGGCGCTTAACCTGACGCCGATCGAAGTGGCTCAGGCGTTCCAGACCATTGCCAGCGGGGGTAACCGTGCACAGCTCTCTGCTCTGCGTTCAGTGATTGCTGAGGACGGCTCCGTGTTGTATCAGAGCTTCCCGCAAGCGGAACGTGCCGTGCCAGCGCAGGCGGCCTATATGACGTTGTGGACGATGCAGCAGGTTGTGCAGCGGGGGACCGGACGTCAACTGGGTGCGAAGTATCCGGGCCTGCATCTGGCAGGTAAAACCGGGACCACCAACAACAACGTGGATACCTGGTTCGCCGGTATCGATGGCCGTGAAGTGGTGATCACCTGGGTAGGCCGCGATAACAACCAGCCAACCAAACTGTACGGTGCAAGCGGGGCGATGTCGATTTACCAGCGCTATCTGGCGAATCAGTCTCCGGTACCGCTGAATCTGGTGGCGCCGGAAGATATCGTCGATATGGGCGTGGACGGTTCCGGTAACTTTGTCTGTGGCGGCGGTATGCGTACCTTGCCTGTCTGGACCACCAACCCGGATTCGCTGTGCCAGCAAAGCCAGCCAGAGCAACCGACGGGTAATCCGTTCGAGCAGTCTTCTCAGCCTCAGCAGCAGCCGCAACAACAGCCGCAGCAGCAGAATGAGAAAAAAGACAGCGACGGTGTCGCGGGCTGGATTAAAGATATGTTCGGCGGTAACTAACGCTTCACATCCCCCCGAAAGGGGGGATTTTTTTACCTGTACTTTCCATTTCCTTAACCCTCGTTTTCATTCTGATTAACCCTTCGTTTTCTCTTGTTTATTTCTTAAACCCTTAATTCTCGTAGGGCTGCTTACTGCTTGCTATGCAGCCAGCGTTTCGCATATTATTCTGCGGTCATAATAATAATTCTCGTTTACGTTATCATTCACTTTTCCATCAGAGATAAACATGGCGCTTTCCAATACTGCTCAGCCAATTCACACGTCGCTGCGAAAAATCGCGGTCGTCGTAGCCACAGCGGTTGCCGGCATGTCTACGTATGCACATGCGGCTGAAACCCAGAAAAAAGAAGAAACCATCACCGTCACTGCCGCGCCTGCCGCCCAGGAAAGTCCGTGGGGGCCTGCGCCAACGATCGCAGCAAAACGCACGGCAACGGCGACCAAAACCGATACCGCGATTGAAAAGACCCCGCAGTCTATTTCCGTGGTAACGCGTGATGAAATGGAACGCCGCCAGCCAGCGACCGTCAAAGAGGCGCTGGGCTATACGCCGAGCGTGTTTGCGACCCGCGGCAGTTCCACCACCTATGATGTGGTCTCAATTCGTGGTTTTACCGCGCCTTCGACGGTAAACACCAACCAGTATCTCGATGGCATGAAGCTGATGGGGAATAACTACTCCGAAGCTTCCATGGATCCGTACTTCCTTGAGCGCGTAGAAGTGATGCGCGGACCTACGTCTGTGCTCTACGGCAACAGCAATCCAGGCGGTATCGTCAGTATGGTGAGCAAACGCCCACTGACCGAGCCGCTGAAAGAAGTCCAGTTTAAAATGGGGACCAATAACCTGTGGCAAACGGGCTTCGATTTCAGTGATGCAATCGATGAAGATGGCGTGTGGTCGTACCGCCTGACCGGTCTTGGCAGTAGTCAGAACGCACAGCAGGAGATGTCAAAATCAACCCGCTATGCGGTTGCGCCCTCCTTTAGCTGGCGTCCGGATGACAAAACCGATTTCACCTTCCTGAGCAATTTCCAGAACGATCCGGAAGCGGGCTACTACGGCTGGTTGCCACGGGAAGGGACGGTAGTGCCATACCGTGACGCAAACGGCAATGAGCATAAGATCCCAACCGATTTCAACGAAGGTGAAGCGGATAATAAGATGGCTCGTCGCCAGCAGTTGATTGGTTACAGCTTCTCGCATCAGTTTGATGACACGTTCACCGTGCGTCAGAATCTGCGTTACGCAAAAGTTCATACGCTCTACCGCTCTGTTTACGGCAATGGCTACGCTGAGCCTGGCAAGATTAACCGCGCTTACGTGCGTTCAGATGAAGATCTGAATATGTTTACCGTGGATACTCAGCTGCAGTCGACATTCGCGACGGGCGCCGTAGACCACACGTTGCTGACGGGCGTTGATTACTCGCGTATGCGTAATGATATCAATGCGCTGTACGGTTCCGCCGACCCTATTGATATCCAGAACCCGGATTACGGCAACGCGAATATCAACACCAACCTGCCATGGTCTAACTATTCCGTCGTTAACCGTAATGAACAGACCGGGCTCTATGCTCAGGATCAGGCGGAGTGGGATAAGTGGGTGCTGACGCTGGGCGGACGCTACGACTACGTGATGGCCTCAACGCTGACGCGCGGTACGGCCGATTCGCTGGCTGAAAACCACGACCAGGCTTTCACCTGGCGCGGGGGGATTAACTATCTCTTTGATAACGGTATCTCGCCTTACTTCAGCTACAGCGAGTCGTTTGAGCCGGTATCGGGCGCCGATCGTAACGGCACACCGTTCGACCCCTCCCGCGGTAAGCAGTATGAAACGGGTGTGAAATACGCGCCGAAAGACCTGCCGGTTGTGGTCACCGCGTCGCTGTTCCAGCTGACGAAAGATAAGAACCTGACGGCGGATCCGAACGATCCAACGAATACTCACAGTATCCAGACCGGTGAGATCCGTTCTCGCGGTTTCGAACTGGAAGCGAAGGCAGCGGTTAACGCCAATATCAACGTGACCGCGGCGTACAGCTTTATTGATGCTGAGTACACCCATGACAGCACCTTTGAAGGTAAACGTCCGGCGGAAGTGCCGCGTAATCAGGCGTCATTGTGGGCAGATTACACCTTCACCGACACGGCCTTAAGCGGCCTGACGATTGGTGCCGGTACCCGTTACATCGGTAACACGGTGAGCTACTACTCAAGCGGCGACAAAAAAGATCAGCCGTTTAACGTCGCGAGCTACACCCTTGCCGATGCGATGGTGAAATACGATCTGGCCCGTCTGGGTCTGCCGGGGTCATCTGTGGCGGTGAACGTGAATAACCTGTTCGATCGGGAATATGTCTCCAGCTGCTACAAGGATTATGCATGCTACTGGGGTGCTGAACGTCAGGTTGTCGCCACCGCGACCTTCCGCTTCTAATCTCTCTTCGGGCACGGTTCGCCGTGCCCTTTTTATTTAAGTTGGCCGATATGCAGGATAATCAAACGCAATCCGACACCACCTTCACGCTTAATAATCTCTCCTTTCGCGTGCCCGGACGCACCCTGCTGCATCCGCTCTCTTTGACCTTCCCGGCAGGTAAAGTGACAGGCCTGATTGGTCACAACGGCTCTGGTAAATCAACGCTGCTCAAAATGCTTGGCCGCCATCAGCCGCCGTCAGAAGGCGATATCCTGCTGGACGGTCAGCCGCTGGAGAGCTGGAGCAGTAAAGCCTTTGCCCGCAAAGTGGCGTATCTGCCGCAGCAGTTGCCGCAGGCGGAGGGGATGACCGTGCGTGAACTGGTGGCGATTGGGCGTTATCCGTGGCACGGCGCGCTTGGCCGTTTCGGCGTGGCCGACAGAGAGAAAGTGGAAGAGGCGATTGCGCTGGTGGGGCTAAAACCACTGGCCCACCGTCTGGTAGACAGCCTGTCAGGAGGGGAGCGTCAGCGCGCGTGGATAGCAATGCTGGTGGCCCAGGACAGCCGCTGCCTGCTGCTCGACGAACCGACCTCTGCGCTGGACATTGCCCATCAGGTCGACGTGCTTGCGCTGGTGCATCGTTTAAGCCAGCAGCGCGGTCTGACGGTTATCGCGGTCCTGCATGATATCAACATGGCCGCGCGTTACTGCGATTACCTCGTTGCCCTGCGCGGCGGTGAGATGATCGCCCAGGGGACGCCGTCTGAACTGATGCGCAGTGAAACGCTGGAACACATTTACGGTATTCCAATGGGGATTTTGCCTCACCCTGCCGGGGCTGCACCGGTGAGCTTTGTGTACTGATGCTGGATTCTATGTTGATGAGTCGCCGTCGTCTGCTGACGGCAATGGCGCTTTCACCGCTGCTGTTAAAAATGAATACCGCGCGTGCGGCTGCGGTCGATCCACACCGCATTGTGGCGCTGGAATGGTTGCCGGTAGAGCTGATGATGGCGCTGGGCGTTACGCCCTATGGTGTGGCGGATATTCCCAACTACAGGCTATGGGTGAATGAGCCGAGGCTACCGGACTCGGTAATCGACATCGGCCTGCGCACCGAGCCAAATCTCGAACTGCTCACCCAGATGAAGCCGTCATTCCTGTTCTGGTCTGCAGGTTACGGCCCGTCAGAAGAGACAATGGCACGGATTGCGCCCGGCCGTGGTTTCTCCTTCAGCGACGGTAAAAATCCGCTGGCGATGGCGAAAAACTCCCTCCACGAGATGGCACTGTTCCTTAACCGTGAGGTTGAGGCCAAAAAACATCTCGACGATTTTGATGCCCTGATTAACGCCCTGAAGCCGCGTTTTGCTCACCGGGGCGATCGCCCGCTGCTGATGGTGACGCTGCTGGATGCCCGCCATATGCTGATCTTTGGGAAAAACTGCCTGTTCCAGGACGTGCTCGACAGTTTTGGTATTCGTAATGCCTGGGAAGGGGAGATGACCTTCTGGGGCAGCACCGCCGTGGGGATTGACCGTCTTGCGGCATTTCGCGATGTGGATGTGTTGTGCTTTGACCACGGCAACGAGCGGGAGATGCAAACCCTGATGGCGACGCCGCTCTGGCAGGCAATGCCGTTTGTGCGTGAAAAACGGTTCCTGCGCGCACCTGCGGTATGGTTCTACGGCGCGACGCTTTCTGCCATGCACTTTGCCCGCGTGCTGGACAACGCGCTGGGAGGCCAGGCATGAGTACGCGTATTGCCCGTTTCCCGGCACTGTTGCTTTGCCTCATTTTCCTGTGCGCGCTGGCATTGACCTGGTTCAATCTGTCGACGGCCTTACCGCGCGACCAGTGGCGTGGGGCGCTGGTCGCGCCAGATATCGATAATATTCAGCAAATGCTGTTCCACTACAGTCTGCTGCCGCGCCTATCGATTTCGCTGCTGGTCGGGGCGGGATTAGGGCTGGTGGGCGTTTTATTCCAGCAGGTACTGCGTAACCCACTGGCCGAGCCGACGACGCTTGGCGTGGCGACCGGGGCACAGCTTGGGATCACGATTACCACACTCTGGGCGTTGCCTGGGGCATTGACCTCGCAGTTTGCTGCCCTCGCCGGTGCGTGTGTAGTGGGCGCGCTGGTATTCGGCGTCGCCTGGGGCAAACGTCTCTCCCCCGTCACGCTTATTCTTGCGGGGCTGGTGGTGAGCCTGTACTGCGGCGCGATTAATCAGCTGCTGGTGCTGTTCCATCACGATCAGCTGCAAAGCATGTTCCTCTGGAGCACCGGTACGCTCACCCAGACCGACTGGAGCGTCGTGCAGCGTCTGTGGCCGCAGCTCGCCGGTGGCGTCGTGTTGACGCTGCTGCTCTTGCGCCCGCTGACGTTAATGGGTCTTGATGATGGCGTGGCGCGTAATCTGGGGCTGGCGCTGTCGCTGGCCCGTCTGGGGGCGCTGACGCTGGCAATTGTGCTCAGTGCCCTGCTGGTTAATGCGGTAGGCATCATCGGGTTTATCGGACTGTTTGCGCCGCTGCTGGCAAAAATGCTCGGTGCGCGCCGCCTGCTGGCGCGCCTGATCTTAGCCCCGCTGATTGGCGCGTTGATCCTCTGGCTTTCCGATCAAATCATTCTCTGGCTGGCACGCGTCTGGATGGAAGTGTCTACCGGTTCGATGACGGCGCTTATCGGTGCACCGCTGCTGCTGTGGCTGCTGCCGCGTCTGCGCAGTATCAGCGCGCCAGCGATGGATGCTGGCGATAAGGTCTATGCTGAGCGCCAGTCAGTGCTGGGGTTCAGCCTTGCCGGGCTGGCAGTGCTGATTGTTATCTCATTTGCCGCGCTCGCTTTCGGACGCGATGCGGTGGGCTGGCACTGGGCGTCTGGGGATCTGCTTAACGAACTCATGCAGTGGCGCTGGCCGCGCATTCTCTCGGCGTTAATCGCCGGAGTCATGCTGGCGGTGGCGGGCTGTATTATCCAGCGTCTGACCGGTAATCCGATGGCCAGCCCGGAGGTTCTGGGTATCAGTTCTGGTGCCGCCTTTGGCGTGGTCCTGATGCTGTTCCTGGTGCCGGGAAATGCCTTCGGCTGGTTGATGCCTGCCGGGAGCGTTGGCGCGGCGGTGACGCTGCTGATCATCCTCATTGCCTCCGGGCGTGGCGGGTTTTCCCCTCACCGAATGCTGCTTGCCGGGATGGCGCTCAGCACGGCATTTACTATGCTGCTGATGATGCTGCAGGCGAGTGGCGATCCGCGTATGGCCAAGATCCTGACCTGGATCTCCGGTTCAACGTACAGCGCCACCGGCAGCCAGGTCGTGCATTCCGGGATTGCAATGATCGTATTGCTGGCGATGGTGCCGCTGTGTCGTCGCTGGATGACCATTCTGCCGCTGGGCGGCGAGACCGCGCGTGCGGTGGGGATGGCCCTGGCGCCGTCCCGTATCGGGTTACTGCTGCTGGCCGCATGCCTCACGGCAACGGCCACCATGACCATCGGCCCGCTGAGCTTTGTCGGCTTAATGGCGCCGCACATTGCCAGAATGATGGGCTTTCGTCGCACGATCCCGCACATTGTGATGTCGGCGCTGACGGGGGGCGTAATACTGGTGGTTGCTGACTGGCTGGGGCGGATGGTGCTCTTCCCGTACCAGATACCTGCCGGGTTGCTGTCGACGTTTATCGGGGCGCCGTACTTTATCTATTTGTTGAGAAAGCAAAGCAGGTAGAAGGGCGGTGGGGTATTGCCCTCTCCGGGTGGAGAGGGCAGCAGATCGTTTCTGTCTTACAACTTCGCAAAGACCCGGCGCGCAGCATCGATAGTCTTATTGATATCGTCTTCGCTGTGCGCGACGGACATAAAGCCTGCTTCAAACGCTGATGGTGCCAGGTAGACGCCTTCTTCCAGCATCAGATGGAAGAAGCGCTTGAAGCGTTCAACGTCACACTTCACCACATCCTGATAGCAGGTCACGGTTGTCGCATCGGTGAAGAAAATCCCGAACATCCCACCAACGTGGTTTACCACCAGAGGAATACCGGTTTCTTGCGCGGCCTCCAGCAGGCCGTTGGCCAGTTGAGTTGTCAGGTCTGTCAGGGTTTCGTGAATACCCGGCTGCGCGACTTCGGTCAGACAGGCGAAACCTGCGGCCATCGCAATCGGGTTGCCGGAAAGGGTACCCGCCTGGTAGACCGGGCCAGTCGGCGCCAGCGCTTCCATCACCTCTTTACGTCCCCCGAATGCACCGACAGGCATGCCGCCGCCGATGATTTTGCCAAGGCACGTCAGGTCCGGCTCTACGCCGTAGTAAGACTGTGCCCCCGCCAGCGCGACGCGGAAGCCGGTCATCACTTCGTCGATGATCAGCAGAGCGCCAAACTCATCGCACAGGGCGCGCAGACCCGGCAGGAACTCCGGCTGCGGAGGAATGCAGTTCATGTTGCCTGCGACAGGTTCAACGATGATGCAGGCAATCTCCTGCGGATACTGCTCGAAGGCTGCCCGAACGGTGTTCAGATCGTTATAGGTGCAGGTCAGGGTATGCTTCGCAAAGTCAGCCGGTACGCCCGGTGAGTTCGGCTGACCGAGGGTCAGCGCGCCGGAGCCGGCTTTTACCAGCAGGCAGTCCGCATGACCGTGGTAGCAGCCTTCAAATTTGATGATCTTGTCGCGGCCGGTAAAGCCACGTGCCAGGCGGATCGCGCTCATGGTGGCCTCGGTACCGGAGTTCACCATACGCACCATGTCCATTGTCGGGACCAGTTCGGTGACCAGTTCCGCCATTTTCACTTCCATCTCGGTTGGCGCGCCGAAGCTCAGGCCGCGCTGGGCGGCTTCGATCACCGCATTGCGGATAGCAGGATGGTTGTGACCCAGCACCATCGGACCCCAGGAGCCGACATAATCGATATAGGCTTTGCCATCGACATCATACAGATACGCGCCGTCAGCACGTTCGATAAACAGCGGCGTACCGCCTACGCCGGTAAAGGCGCGAACAGGCGAATTCACGCCACCTGGGATAAGCTCGCGGGCTGCACTGTAGAGGTTTTCAGACTTGCTCATGGCGTCGTTCCTGGTTCGTATAAAATGATTAAGCACACTATTCTAAGTGATCCTCGGAAGGTAATGAAATTTTTGCCCCCTTTCATGCCCAAACAATTGTTAAGTATTTTTCACGGGATGATATTACGCACTCTGGTAAAATCCCTGCGGTTATTTGTATGACGAAAAGAAACGGTAATGAAAGCAGACACTCATTCTTATACTGAACAGCAGTTCAGACGTGCGCAGCACCGTATCAGCATCCGGCGCTTGCTTAATCGTGATAAAACGCCGCTGGCTATCCTGCTGGCTGCTGCCGTGGTCGGCGCAGTTGCCGGGCTGGTGGGTATCGCCTTCGAAAAAGCGGTTAACGCGATAATGAACTGGCGAATTGGAACCGTGGCGGGTTTTGCCTATAGCGGTGGATGGGTATGGGTGTGGGCCTTTGGCTTATCAGCGCTGTTCGCCATGGTGGGCTATTTCCTGGTTCGTAAATTTGCGCCGGAAGCGGGCGGTTCCGGGATCCCTGAAATAGAAGGCGCGCTGGAAGAGCTGAGGCCGGTTCGCTGGTGGCGCGTCATCCCGGTAAAATTTATCGGTGGCATGGGAACGCTCGGTGCAGGCATGGTGCTCGGGCGCGAAGGGCCAACGGTGCAGCTGGGCGGAAACGTTGGGCGCATGGTCGGCGATCTGTTTCGCATGCGCAGCGCGGAGGCGCGACATACGCTGCTGGCAACGGGGGCGGCGGCCGGCCTTTCGGCGGCGTTCAACGCACCGCTCGCGGGGATCCTGTTCATTATTGAAGAGATGCGGGCACAGTTTCGCTACAACCTTATCTCGATAAAAGCGGTATTCACCGGCGTCATTATGTCGAGCATTGTCTTTCGCATTTTTAATGGCGAAGGGGCGGTGATTGAGGTGGGGAAACTGACCAATGCGCCGGTGAATACGCTGTGGCTGTACCTGATCCTCGGCATGATTTTTGGCGTGGTCGGCCCGCTGTTTAACACGCTTATCTTACGCGCTCAGGATATGTTCCAGCGCATTCACGGTGGGAATACCACCCGCTGGGTATTGATCGGCGGACTGCTGGGCGGCGGCTGCGGCGTGCTCGGCTTCATTGAGCCCAATGCCGCAGGCGGTGGCTTCGGGCTGATACCGATTGCCGCAGCGGGTAATTTCAGCATTGGTCTGTTGCTGTTCATGTTTATTTCACGGGTGATTACCACCGTATTGTGCTTCTCCTCCGGTGCGCCTGGCGGTATTTTTGCCCCGATGCTGGCGCTGGGTACGCTTCTGGGAACCGCGTTTGGCATGGTCGCTGCTGCCGGATTTCCGGCCTATCATCTGGACGCCGGGACCTTTGCTATTGCCGGAATGGGCGCGCTGCTGGCGGCGTCTCTGCGCGCGCCGTTGACCGGCATCGTGCTGGTTCTGGAGATGACGGATAATTACCAGCTCATTTTGCCAATGATCATTACCTGTCTCGGCGCGACACTATTAGCCCAATTCCTGGGTGGAAAACCGCTATACTCCACCATTCTTGCCCGTACCCTGGCAAAACAAGAGGCCGAGCGGGCGCCGACGCAGAATACTTGAATGAATTACCAGGGTATTAGATAATGACATAAAGAATTGGGTGAATTTTACCCAATAGCAGTAGCAGTATTCATGGGAGCATAAGATGAGTGATGACGTAGCGTTGCCGCTGGAATTTACCGAAGCAGCAGCCAACAAAGTGAAAACCCTGATTGCCGACGAGGACAATCCGGATCTGAAACTGCGTGTCTATATTACCGGTGGCGGCTGCAGCGGCTTCCAGTATGGTTTTACCTTTGACGATCAGGTCAACGACGGCGATATGACTATCGAGAAGCAGGGCGTTGCGCTGGTGGTTGACCCGATGAGCCTGCAGTACCTGGTGGGTGGTTCGGTGGATTACACTGAAGGCCTGGAAGGTTCGCGCTTCGTTGTGACTAATCCGAACGCGACAAGTACCTGTGGATGTGGCTCTTCGTTCAGCATCTGACAGGGATGCAGTCGTAAGCCCGGTAAGCGTAGCGCCACCGGGCTTATAAACAACGCTTATCGTGCATTATCATCCAGCGCAAACGTCGGCAGCTTCAGATGCCAGCGTATCGCCGCTAACCGTATCCCCAGCGTGACCACCATACCCAGCATGGCTGCATTTTCTAGCGGCATCGCAAAGGTGTAATACGCCGTCGCGTGAACAATCCCACCAATAATACACGCCGTGGCATAGATTTCGGTACGCAGGATCATGGGAACTTCACGCGCCAGAATGTCGCGAATAATCCCGCCGCCGACCCCGGTTAACACGCCCATGCAGATGGCCACCATCGGGCCCGTTCCCGCATTGAAGGCTTTATTGACGCCGATGCCCACAAAGACGGCCAGACCGACGGCATCCAGTACCGGGAGTATCCATTTCGGTAACCGGCGGGGTTGGCGAACCAACACGATGGTCAACAGACAGGTGACCATCGCCACCACCAGATCGGTTGGATCTTTTACCCAAAATACCGGGCCATTCGCCAGGGCCATATCACGTATCGTCCCGCCACCCACGGCGGTGACCACGCCCAGCACCAGCACGCCAAACGGATCCATGCGCAGTTTTCCGGCGAGTAAAACGCCGGAGATAGCAAAAACGGCTGTGCCAAGAATATCCAGCCAATAAACGAGCATCGTTAAATCCTCGAGCGGGGTATGTTGTTAGTGACTCTCTGCCAGCGCGGCACAGAGCTGTTTTGCGGCGAGGATAATACGCGGGCTGGCGCGTTCAAACCAGTCACTGGTGAGGGGGATCACCGGTATTTTTAGCTGACGTTGCCAGAATTGTTCAATTTTAGGAATCTCGCTCGCATTTCCGACCACCACGATGGCCTGTGGCTGGCGTGCGAGCACCTGTTCCCGGCTGACCTGAGGCCACGGCACCCGGCTGGCTGCAAAGATGTTTTCGCCGCCGCAGATTTCCAGCACCTGATTCTGAATGGATCCTTTCCCGGTGGTGAACAGCGGCTGGCTGCCAAACTGCAGGAAGATGCGTTTTTTGACGGGGACATCGTAGCGGGATTTCAGCGCGGCATAGTCGCTGAGCATCTGTTTCGCGGCATTCTCGGCTTTTGCTGGGGTAGGGCTGTAGGGGGCCAGAGAACGCAGTGCCTGAGCGACCTGCTCAATGCTCACCGCATCAATCCACATCACCTTGATCCCAAGCGAGGAGAGCTGGTTGACCTGCCGCTCGGCGTTACCGCCGCGCCAGGCGAGCACGAGATCGGGTTTAAGCGCCACGATGCGCTCAATGTTCATCCCTTGCCAGGTCGCCACCTGTTCAATATGGGCCGCTTGCGGAGGGTAATCCGAAAAGCTGCTCACGCCGACAGGCGTGATCCCGGCGGCAAAGGCCAGTTCGGTGTTTGCCGGAGAGAGCGTAATCACACGCGGCGCGGCAAATAGCCATGCCGGTGCGAGAAAAAGCAGGGCGACCAGCGCCCTGATGTATGGGTTACCCACGAGCCAGTTTCTGCACCAGGCGCTCCACCATCACGGTGGACTGTTTTGCCGCAACGGTCAGGAACTCGTCGAAGCTGATATGAGACTGCTGGTCTGCCACGTCGGAGATGGCGCGGACCACCACGAACGGAACGTTGAAGTTATGGCAAACGTGAGCAATGGCGGTCGCTTCCATCTCAACGGCAACGGCCTGAGGGAAGTTATGACGAATTTTCGCCAGGCCGACGGAGCCATTGATGAACGCATCACCGCTGACGATCAGGCCGCGTACCGCGTTGAGGTTCAGCTCAGCGATGCAGCTTTCAGCCGCCGCAATCAGTTTGTCATCGGCTTTAAACCCGGCCGGGCAACCCGGAAGCTGACCGTATTCGTAGCCGAATGCGGTAACGTCTGCATCGTGGTAACGCGCTTCATCGGAAACAACGATATCACCGACTTTCAGCGTCGACGCCAGGCCGCCTGCAGAACCGGTGTTAATGATAACGTCCGGCTTGCAGCGTTCGAGCAGCAGGGTCGCGCCCAGCGCAGCAGCAACCTTACCGATGCCTGATTTCAGCAGAGCGACGTCAACGCCATTCAACTGGCCGGTGTAGATCTCACAGCCACCGAGGGAGAGAGTCTGACGGTTCTCAATTTTGTCACGCAGCAGCGTAACTTCTTCTTCCATTGCACCAATAATGCCGATTTTCATAGATTTACTCGCGATGTGCCTTGTTAAGATGCATAGTCTATCATGCGGTTAAGAGGAAACGCATTCTCACGCGGGGGAGCACATGTCACCAATCGATTTTCGCACCAAAATTAACTGGCACCGACGTTTCCGTTCGCCGCAGGGCGACAAGAGCGAGCATGAGATCCTGCGTATCTTCGAAAGCGATCGTGGGCGGATCATAAACTCGCCGGCAATCCGTCGGTTACAGCAAAAAACCCAGGTGTTTCCGCTTGAACGTAACGCTGCGGTGCGCACGCGCTTAACGCATTCTATGGAAGTTCAGCAGGTTGGCCGCTACATTGCCAAAGAGATTTTAAGCCGTCTCAAAGAGCAGCAGCTTCTCGAAACCTATGGGCTGAATGAGCTGACCGGGCCGTTTGAGAGCATTGTTGAGATGGCCTGTCTGATGCATGACATCGGTAACCCGCCCTTTGGTCATTTTGGCGAAGCCGCCATAAATGACTGGTTTAAACAGCGGCTTTATCCTGCTGATGCGGTAAGCCAGCCTCTGAGCGATGACCGCTGCCTGGTGCGGGATTTACGCCTGCGCGAAGGTGAAGACGCGCTGAACGACCTGCGGCGTAAAGTCCGTCACGACCTCTGTCACTTCGAAGGCAATGCGCAGGGGATCCGGCTGGTCCACTCCCTGATGCGTATGAACCTGACCTGGGCACAGGTGGGGTGCATCCTGAAATATACGCGACCGGCCTGGTGGATGGGCGAGACGCCCGCGTCGCACAGTTATTTGATGAAAAAGCCGGGCTATTATCTTTCTGAAGAAGCCTATATAGAGCGCCTGCGTAAAGAACTTTCTCTGACACCAAACGGCCGCTTCCCCTTAACCTGGATTATGGAAGCTGCCGACGACATTTCATATTGTGTTGCCGACCTGGAAGACGCCGTTGAGAAAAGAATATTCAGCGTCGAAGAACTTTATCAGCATCTTTATGAAGCCTGGGGAACGCATGAAAAAGGCTCGCTGTTTGCTCAGGTTGTCGAAAATGCCTGGGAGAAATCGCGTTCAAATACATTAAGCCGCAGCACGGAAGATCAGTTCTTTATGTATTTACGGGTCAATACATTAAATAAACTGGTGCCTTATGCCGCCTCGCGCTTTATAGACAACCTGCCGTTAATTTATAGCGGCGAATTCAACCATGCGTTGCTGGAAGATGACAGCAGCTTTAGCCAGCTTCTTGAGCTCTATAAAAACGTGGCCGTGCGTCATGTTTTCAGCCATCCGGATGTTGAACAGCTTGAGCTGCAGGGATACAGGGTTATCAGTGGGTTACTCGAAATCTATCGGCCTCTGCTGCAATTATCCGTCGACGAGTTCAGCGAGCTGGTGGAAAAAGAGCGCGTGCGGCGAATACCGATCGAATCCCGGCTTTATCAGAAACTTTCAACCCGTCACCGTCTGGCTTATGTCGAAGCCATCGGCAAGCTGGATCGTCAGTCGTCCCAGTGGCCGGTGATGGAATATTATTATCGCTGCCGTCTTATCCAGGACTATATCAGCGGGATGACAGATTTGTATGCCTGGGATGAATACCGCAAGCTCATGGCGGTGGAATAAGCACGGAGTTTTGTAAAGACGGCCAATAAATTTTTACCTTTTCCATAAACTTATGGCCGGAACTAAGCGGTATAAAATGAATCTGAGTTACACAGCAATTTTGCGTTATCTGTAAATCGAGATTAAGACACATGAAAAAAACCACATTAGCAATGAGTGCACTGGCTCTGAGTTTAGGTTTAGCGCTGTCTCCTCTGACTGCTACTGCAGCTGAGACCGCATCGTCGGCAGCGACCGCGCAGCAGATGCCAAGCCTGGCACCGATGCTCGAAAAAGTGATGCCATCGGTGGTGAGTATTAACGTTGAGGGCAGCACAACCGTCAATACGCCGCGTATGCCGCGTAACTTCCAGCAGTTCTTTGGTGATAACTCACCTTTCTGCCAGGACGGTTCGCCATTCCAGAGCTCCCCGTTCTGTCAGGGCGGTGGTGCAGGGGATGACACCCAGGGGGGTGGCCAGCAGCAGAAATTCATGGCGCTTGGCTCGGGTGTGATTATCGATGCGGCGAAAGGCTACGTCGTGACCAACAACCACGTTGTTGATAACGCCAGCAGCATTAAGGTTCAGCTGAGCGACGGGCGTAAATTTGATGCCAAAGTGGTCGGGAAAGACCCGCGCTCCGATATTGCGCTGATCCAGATTCAGGATCCGAAAAACCTGACGGCGATTAAAATTGCCGACTCCGATGCGCTGCGTGTCGGTGATTATACCGTCGCTATCGGTAACCCGTTCGGTCTGGGTGAAACCGTAACCTCGGGGATTGTTTCCGCGCTGGGTCGTAGCGGCCTCAACGCCGAAAACTATGAAAACTTCATCCAGACGGATGCCGCCATCAACCGGGGTAACTCCGGCGGTGCGCTGGTGAACCTGAACGGTGAGCTGATTGGTATCAACACCGCGATCCTTGCACCAGACGGCGGCAATATCGGGATCGGCTTTGCTATCCCAAGTAACATGGTGAAAAACCTGACCGCGCAGATGGTGCAGTATGGCCAGGTGAAACGCGGTGAACTGGGGATTCTGGGTACCGAACTGAATTCCGAACTGGCTAAGGCGATGAAAGTTGACGCCCAGCGCGGCGCATTTGTCAGCCAGGTGATGCCGAACTCCTCCGCGGCGAAAGCGGGCATTAAAGCAGGTGATGTCATCACCTCCCTGAACGGGAAACCGATCAGCAGCTTTGCCGCGCTGCGTGCTGAAGTGGGCTCCATGCCGATTGGCAGCAAAGTCACCCTCGGCCTGCTGCGTGACGGTAAACCGGTTAACGTGAGCCTGGAACTGCAGCAGAGCAGCCAGAATCAGGTTGATTCCAGCACCATCTTCAGCGGCATTGAAGGCGCCGAGATGAGCAATAAAGGTCAGGACAAAGGCGTTGTGGTAAACAACGTTAAAGCGAACAGCCCGGCTGCGCGCATTGGCCTGAAAAAAGGCGATGTGATCATGGGTGCGAACCAGCAGCCAGTGAAAAACATTGCTGAACTGCGCAAAATTCTGGACAGCAAACCTTCCGTGCTGGCGTTGAATATTCAGCGTGGTGATACCTCAATTTACCTGCTGATGCAGTAATCCTCTCAGGCCCCTGTTTCAGTTGAGCAGGGGCTTTTCACCTTTCTGTGACCTTTTCCACAACTCCATACTTTTCCCTTTCACTTTGTGCATTCGCACAATGCAGCGGTAGCTGAACTTCCCTATGCTTGAGCTCTGCTCACAGGAGGGTTACATGGCTGGCTGGCATCTCGATACCAAAATGGCGCAGGATATTGTGGCACGCACCATGCGCATCATTGATACCAATATCAACGTAATGGATGCCCGTGGGCGCATTATTGGCAGTGGCGATCGTGAGCGTATTGGGGAATTGCACGAAGGGGCGCTGCTGGTGCTCTCCCAGGGGCGGGTGGTGGACATCGACGATGCGGTGGCGAAACACCTGCACGGTGTCCGTCAGGGCATCAATTTACCGCTGCGTCTTGAGGGGGAAATTGTTGGCGTTATCGGCCTGACCGGCGAGCCGGAGTCGTTGCGAAAATATGGCGAACTGGTCTGTATGACGGCGGAGATGATGCTTGAGCAGTCGCGCCTGATGCATCTGCTCGCCCAGGACAGCCGTCTGCGTGAAGAGCTGGTGATGAACCTGATTCAGGCGGATGAGCATACCCCTGCACTCAATGAATGGGCGCAGCGCCTGGGAATCGATCTGAATCAGCCGCGCGTCGTGGCGGTAATTGAGGTGGACAGCGGCCAGCTTGGCGTTGACAGTGCGATGGCTGAGCTGCAGCAGCTGCAAAATGCACTGGCAACGCCGGAACGCGATAACCTGGTGGCGATTGTCTCTCTGACGGAAATGGTGGTGCTCAAGCCCGCGCTGAACGCGTTCGGGCGCTGGGATGCAGAAGATCATCGTCGTCGCGTGGAGCAGTTGATTGCCCGCATGAAGGAGAATGGTCAGCTTCGTTTTCGCGTCGCGCTGGGCAATTACTTCACCGGTCCGGGCAGTATTGCCCGCTCCTGGCGTACTGCCCGCACCACCATGATGGTGGGTAAGCAGCGGATGCCGGAAAGCCGCAGTTATTTCTACCAGGATCTGATGCTGCCGGTGCTGCTCGACAGCCTGCGCGGTGGCTGGCAGGCCAATGAGCTGGCACGTCCGTTAGCGCGCCTCAAGGCAATGGACAACAACGGTCTGTTGCGTCGGACGCTGCAGGCGTGGTTCCGTCATAACGTACAGCCGCTGGCAACGTCGAAAGCGTTGTTTATACATCGCAATACGCTGGAATATCGACTGAACCGGATTTCGGAGCTAACAGGGCTGGATCTGGGGAGCTTTGACGACAGGCTGCTGCTTTATGTGGCGTTACAGCTCGATGAGCAGAGATGAGTGAAATACGGCCTGATGCCCTTACTCCATCCCTTTCCACGGGAGAGGGCGCAAACACTAAAACGGCAATCAAAGATTGCCGTTTTGCGTTTATTTCCGGGTAAGCTTTTCAAGATCCGCTTCGATTTCGCTAATCTTGTTGGTGACAACGCTTTCAAGGTGACGCAGATCGTCGAGGATCTTACGTTTGAGATCGACTTCAGTGCGGTCGCGCTGACAGATCTGATCGAGTTCATCGATCACATAGCGCAGATTAGGGCTGATTTCCTGAACTTCTTTGTATCCCTGTCCTACACCGTCAGCGACGACGGTCTTACGCTGGCGTGGATATTTAAACTTCACGCTCTTGGCGAAAAACTCTCCTTTGTCCTTGTGAAAATAGATTTTCAGAATGTCGTTATTAGCTTCCTGGCGAAGGCTGTAACGATCAATTTCATCAGGATTGGTAATGCCCAGACTTTTCAGATTATCGTACATAGCGGTACCCTTGATCTCAACATAACCTTTGAATAATTAACGAAAAAATCTATTTTCGCCACCCTCAGATATGAAAAAAGCGGGGTGGCCCCCGCTTTTTGTTATATCCGATTAATCGATGGTGCGCAGCAACTCATTGATACCCACCTTACCGCGGGTTTTCGCATCAACTTTCTTCACGATAACCGCACAGTACAGGCTGTACTTGCCATCTTTTGACGGCAGGTTGCCGGAAACCACAACGGAACCGGCCGGCACGCGACCGTAGTGAATTTCACCGGTCTCACGATCGTAAATACGGGTGCTCTGACCGATGTAAACGCCCATCGAGATAACGGAGCCTTCCTCAACGATCACGCCTTCCACCACTTCAGAGCGCGCGCCGATGAAGCAGTTATCTTCGATGATGGTTGGGTTAGCCTGCAGTGGCTCCAGTACACCACCGATACCCACGCCGCCGGAC
Source organism: Enterobacter sp. SORGH_AS_0287 (assembly GCF_031453695.1). Lineage (NCBI taxonomy): Bacteria > Pseudomonadati > Pseudomonadota > Gammaproteobacteria > Enterobacterales > Enterobacteriaceae > Enterobacter > Enterobacter sp. SORGH_AS_0287. The sequence continues at coordinate 2,687,978 of NZ_JAVIZW010000001.1, read as the reverse complement.
AGGTGAACGTTTTTACCGATCTGCGCGCAGGAGCCGACGGTTGCCCAGGTATCCACCATGGAGCCTTCGTCTACGTAAGCACCGATGTTAACGTAGGAGGGCATCAGCACGGTGTTACGCGCGATGAACGCACCCTGACGTACGGCCGCTGGCGGTACTACGCGGAAGCCTTCTTTCTGGAAGCGAGCTTCGTCGTAGTCAGCGAATTTCATAGGGACTTTATCGAAGTAGCGGCTTTCTGCTCCGTCGATAACCTGGTTATCATTGATACGGAAAGAGAGCAGCACGGCTTTCTTCAGCCATTGATGAGTTACCCACTGACCGTCGATTTTTTCTGCTACACGTAGCGCGCCGGAATCCAGCAGAGAAATAACCTGATTAACCGCTTCACGGGTAACGGTATCCACATTTGCCGGAGTAATCTCGGCGCGACGCTCAAAAGCGGACTCAATAACGTTCTGTAACTGCTGCATTGTTTACTCTTTCCATTTCACTAAAAAACACGTCACCCTTTATCGTTTGGATTGAGGGCTGCTGTCAACCGTTGTTGCACTTCAAGTTGCAGGTCATTATTAAGGGCACGCCGGTCGGCGGTGGCGATTATAAATAAATCTTCTACTCGTTCGCCAATGGTTGTAATTCTGGCCCCGTGAAGCGAAATTCCCAGATCGGCAAAAACCTGGCCGACGCGGGCGAGCAGCCCTGGCTGGTCGAGCGCGATCAGCTCCAGGAACGATTTACGATCGGTGTGGGTCGGCAGGAAATTGACCTCGGTATCGACGGTAAAGTGGCGTAATTTCGACGGCTGACGACGCGGCTGCGGTGGCTGCCAGCTGCGCTGGGTGATCGCCTGTTCCAGGCCAAAACGTATCCCTTCATGGCGGTCCGACGACAGCGGGCTTCCGTCTGGCTCCAGCACAATAAAGGTGTCCATCGCCATGCCGTCCCGGGTGGTGAAAATCTGCGCGTCGTGAACGCTCAGGTTACGCCTGTCCAGTTCGGCACAAACCGCAGCAAACAGATAAGGCCGATCCGGGCTCCAGATAAAGATCTCGGTACCGCCGCGCGTGGCCTGCGGACTGAGGAGGATCATCGGCTGCGACAAATCATGCTGAAGCAGATGTCGCGCATGCCAGGCAAGCTGGTTTGGGCTGTGGCGGACAAAATAGTTGGCACGACAGCGCGCCCAAATCTGATGCAGCGCCTCTTCATCAATGTTATCCATCCGCAACAGCGCCAGCGCCTGCAGCTGATGATGGCGTACACGCTCGCGCATGTCCGGGGTGTTTTGCATCCCGCGGCGCAGCTGTTTTTCGGTGGCAAAGTACAACTCGCGCAACAGGCTTTGCTTCCAGCTGTTCCACAGCGTTTCGTTGGTGGCACAAATATCGGCTACCGTCAGGCAGACCAGATAGCGCAGGCGGTTTTCCGTCTGAACCTCTTCTGCAAACTGCTTGATGACCTCCGGATCCTGAATGTCACGACGCTGCGCGGTGACGGACATCAGCAGGTGATGGCGTACCAGCCAGGCAACCAGCTGCGTCTCGCGAGAGTTCAGTCCATGCAGTTCGGCAAATTTCAGCACGTCCTGCGCGCCGAGCACCGAGTGGTCACCGCCGCGACCTTTGGCGATGTCGTGGAACAGGGCGGCAATCAGGATCAGTTCCGGGTGGGTAAGACGTGGCCACAGTTCGACGCACAGTGGGTGACGTGAGCGTGTCTCTTCTCTGGCAAAGCTCTCCAGCTTGAGCATGACGCGGATCGTGTGTTCATCCACCGTATAGGCGTGGAACAGATCGAACTGCATCTGCCCGACGATATGTGACCACTGTGGCATATAGGCCCACAGCACGCTGTGGCGATGCATCGGCAGAAGCCCACGGCTGACGGCACCCGGATGGCGCAACATACTGAGAAAAAGGGATCGGGCTTCCGGGATATAGCACAGTGGCTGCGTCAGATGACGGCGCGCATGGCGCAGATGACGCAGCGTTGTGGAGTAGATCCCGGTGATCGTGCTATTGCGAACCATGGTGTAGAACATCCGCAGGATCGCTTCCGGCTCACGGATAAACAGCGTTTCGTCGCGCAGATCGATAAGCGTGCCGCGCAGCTGGAATTCATCATCGATCGGCCGCGGTTTTTCGTCCGCCGTCAGGGCCAGGATCGCTTCGTCGAACAGCTGCAGCAGCATCTGGTTCAGTTCAGTGACGCGACGGGTAACGCGGAAGAAATCCTTCATCATGTGCTCAACCGGCTCGTTACCTTCACCGCGGTAGTTGAGGCGCTGCGCCACGCTGAGCTGACGGTCAAACAGCAGACGGTTATCGTAGCGGCTAAGCTCGAGATGCAGGGCAAAACGGATCCGCCAGAGCAGGTGTAGACACTCATTCAGCTCGTTTCGCTCAGCCTCGGTTAAAAAGCCGAAGCCAACCATCTCGTCCATTGAGGTAGCGCCAAAGTGGCGGCGGGCCACCCACTGCAGCGTGTGAATGTCGCGCAGTCCGCCCGGACTGCTTTTTATATCCGGCTCCAGGTTATAGCTGGTGCCGTGGTAGCGCTGGTGACGCTGATTCTGCTCCTCGACCTTCGCGGCGAAGAATTTTTCTGAAGGCCAGAAGCCGTCGCTGAAAATGTGTTTTTGCAGCTCCAGGAACAACGCAACGTCGCCAATCAACAGGCGGGTTTCAATCAGGTTGGTGGCGACGGTCAGGTCAGATAATCCTTCGAGCAGGCACTCTTCCAGCGTGCGCACGCTGTGGCCCACTTCAAGCTTCACATCCCACAGCAGCGTCAGCAGTTCACCAATTTTCTGCGCCTGTTCATCCGGCAGTTTTTTGCGGCTTAAAATCAGTAAGTCGATATCGGAAAGCGGATGAAGCTCACCGCGGCCATAGCCCCCGACGGCGACCAGTGCCACGTCACTGATCTGCCCAAACCCGTAATCAATCCACAGACGCTGCAGGAGCTGGTCGATAAACTCGGTGCGAGCTTCAATGAGCTGCTCCGCGGAGATGCCGGCATCAAATGCGCTTCCGAGCCAGCGCTGGAAGACATCCATATGCGCCTTGATACCGGCGCAGGTCAGATCCTGCTGGGGCCCAGACGCCCGGGTTATCGGGCTGGTCGGGTAGGGTGGGAAGTGCTGTGTTAGCATACTGTTCGGGTAAAAGATTACTCATCGTGCGCCACCCATAAGAAAAAGCTATAGCCATTAAAAAAGCCGGCATCTGCCGGCTTTTTTATCATTCATCGTGCGTGAGTATCGCCGGGATGGTGTCATCCTTGCGCAACGTCATAATTTCGCAGCCGTTGTCTGTTACCACAATAGTATGCTCGTACTGCGCAGACAAGCTTCTGTCTTTGGTTTTCACCGTCCAGCCATCTTTCATGGTGCGGATGCGGTAATCACCGGCATTGACCATCGGCTCGATGGTGAAGGTCATGCCTTTTTGCAGTACCACGCCGCCGTCATCCGCATCATAGTGCAGAACCTGTGGCTCTTCGTGGAAGACACGGCCAATGCCGTGGCCGCAGTATTCACGCACAACGGAGAAACCTTCCGCTTCAACGAATTTCTGGATAGCGGCCCCAATGGTGCGCAGGCGAATGCCGGGTTTAACCATTTTCAGCGCCAGGTAGAGGCTTTCTTGCGTCACTTTGCACAGACGCTCGCCCAGAATCGTCGGCTTGCCCACGATGAACATCTTAGAGGTGTCACCATGGTAGTCATCTTTAATGACCGTCACGTCGATGTTGACGATGTCGCCATCTTTGAGCAGTTTTTCGTTGTCCGGAATACCGTGACAAACCACTTCGTTAATCGAAATGCAGACGGATTTCGGGAAACCATGGTAGCCAAGGCAGGCGGAGACCGCGTGCTGCTCATTGACGATATAGTCGTTACAAATGCGGTCCAGTTCACCCGTGCTCACGCCCGGCTTCACGTACGGCTCGATCATTTCCAGCACGTCTGCGGCCAGACGACCGGCGACGCGCATCTTTGCAATTTCTTCAGGTGTCTTAATAGAGATAGCCATGTAATCTGTCCATCAGTGTCGATTTTTTCGACAATACTAGTCTAAGTGTCGTTAATGGTATCAGTCAGGCGCACCCCGTGCCAAATTGAGAATCATTAACAGCACACTCGGCCAACAACTGTTGGTTTCTGGTCGTGTTTTGTGGTATAAAGCGCGCCGGACTTCCGATCCATTTCAGATACACAGGCTGGACGGAAGCGACAAATCTCACTTTGTGTAACAACACACACGTATCGGCACATATTCCGGGGTGCCCTTCGGGGTCGGTAATATGGGATACGTGGAGGCATAACCCCAACTTTTAATATAGAGGTTTTAAACATGGCAACTGTTTCCATGCGCGACATGCTCAAGGCTGGTGTTCACTTCGGTCACCAGACCCGTTACTGGAACCCGAAAATGAAGCCTTTCATCTTCGGCGCACGTAACAAAGTTCACATCATCAACCTTGAGAAAACTGTACCAATGTTCAACGAAGCCCTGGCTGAGCTGAACAAGATCTCTTCCCGTAAAGGTAAGATTCTGTTCGTTGGTACTAAGCGCGCTGCAAGCGAAGCTGTGAAAGATGCTGCTAACAGCTGCGATCAGTTCTTCGTGAACCATCGCTGGTTGGGCGGCATGCTGACTAACTGGAAAACCGTTCGTCAGTCCATCAAGCGCCTGAAAGATCTGGAAACCCAGTCTCAGGACGGTACTTTCGACAAGCTGACTAAGAAAGAAGCGCTGATGCGCACTCGTGAACTGGACAAGCTGGAAAACAGCCTGGGCGGTATCAAAGATATGGGCGGCCTGCCAGACGCGCTGTTCGTAATCGATGCAGACCACGAGCACATCGCAATCAAAGAAGCTAACAACCTGGGTATCCCGGTATTCGCTATCGTTGATACCAACTCCGATCCGGACGGTGTTGACTTCGTTATCCCGGGTAACGACGACGCAATCCGTGCTGTTAGCCTGTACCTGAGCGCTGTAGCTGCTACCGTTCGTGAAGGCCGTTCCCAGGATCTGGCTTCTCAGGCGGAAGAAAGCTTCGTAGAAGCTGAATAATAAGGTTTCACCCCTTATTAGTACCGTGTATGAATAGGGGCCAATTATCGGCCCCTTTTTTCAATTTACACTGTTTGGCCTCAGGCCGGGCAGTTCACATCTCCCGAGGATTTAAGAATGGCTGAAATTACCGCATCCCTGGTAAAAGAGCTGCGCGAGCGTACTGGCGCAGGCATGATGGATTGCAAAAAAGCGCTGACTGAAGCGAACGGCGACATCGAGCTGGCAATCGAAAACATGCGTAAATCCGGTGCGATCAAAGCAGCTAAAAAAGCAGGCAACGTTGCTGCTGACGGCGTGATCATCACTAAGATCGACGGCAACTACGGCATCATCCTGGAAGTTAACTGCCAGACTGACTTCGTTGCTAAAGATGGTGGTTTCCAGGCATTTGCTAACAAAGTTCTGGACGCAGCTGTTGCGGGCAAAATCACTGACGTTGAAGTTCTGAAAGCACAGTTCGAAGAAGAACGTGTTGCTCTGGTTGCTAAAATCGGTGAGAACATCAACATCCGTCGTGTTGCTTCTCTGGAAGGCGACGTTCTGGGTTCATACCAGCACGGTGCACGTATCGGTGTTCTGGTTGCGGCTAAAGGCGCTGATGAAGAGCTGGTTAAACAGCTGGCTATGCACATCGCTGCAAGCAAACCAGAATTCGTTAAGCCAGAAGACGTGTCTGCTGAAGTGGTAGAGAAAGAGTACCAGGTTCAGCTGGACATCGCGATGCAGTCTGGTAAGCCAAAAGAAATCGCAGAGAAAATGGTTGAAGGCCGCATGAAGAAATTCACCGGCGAAGTTTCTCTGACTGGCCAGCCATTCGTTATGGATCCAAGCAAGTCTGTTGCTCAGCTGCTGAAAGAGCACAACGCTGACGTGACTGGCTTCATCCGCTTCGAAGTGGGCGAAGGCATCGAGAAAGTTGAGACTGACTTCGCAGCAGAAGTTGCTGCAATGTCCAAGCAGTCTTAATGATTGAAAAGGAGCCGCCTGAGGGCGGCTTCTTTTTGTCACCCGTCACACGAAATCAGACAGGCTCCAGTATCCCTGTGCTGATATGCGACATATCATGTCGCCAGAATTAACCCCCATCTTAATCGTTGACAGTCTCAGGAAAGAAACATGGCTACCAATGCAAAACCCGTGTACAAACGCATTCTGCTTAAGCTGAGTGGCGAAGCGCTGCAGGGATCGGAAGGCTTCGGTATTGACGCAAGCATCCTTGACCGCATGGCACAGGAAATCAAAGAACTGGTCGAACTGGGTATTCAGGTTGGCGTGGTCATTGGCGGTGGCAACCTTTTCCGTGGTGCTGGTCTGGCGAAAGCGGGGATGAACCGCGTTGTGGGCGACCACATGGGTATGCTGGCAACCGTGATGAATGGCCTGGCAATGCGTGATGCGCTTCATCGCGCCTATGTGAACGCCCGCCTGATGTCCGCAATCCCATTGAATGGCGTCTGCGATAACTACAGCTGGGCAGAGGCGATTAGCCTGCTGCGCAACAACCGCGTGGTGATCCTCTCCGCCGGTACGGGTAACCCGTTCTTTACTACCGATTCCGCTGCCTGCCTGCGCGGTATCGAGATCGAAGCCGATGTGGTTCTGAAAGCGACCAAAGTGGATGGCGTGTTTACTGCCGACCCGGCAAAAGATCCGTCTGCCACCATGTACGATCAGCTGAGCTACAGCGAAGTGCTGGAAAAAGAGCTGAAAGTGATGGATCTTGCCGCCTTTACGCTGGCTCGTGACCACAAACTGCCGATCCGTGTCTTCAACATGAACAAACCTGGCGCACTGCGTCGCGTGGTCATGGGTGAAAAAGAAGGCACTTTGATCACGGAATAATTTCCGTCGGCGATAAATACAGGTAAGATTCCGCTTTATTTTGTAGTGGTATCTTACCTGGGCGCGCCTTTGGCGTTGTCAGAATTAAACGCGACTATACTTAGCACACCTGTAGCGCTGTGCTGGCGGATAGTCTGCCTGAGACAAGTTTTCAAGGATTCGTAACGTGATTAACGAAATCAGAAAAGATGCTGAAGTACGCATGGAAAAATGCGTAGAAGCGTTCAAAACCCAAATCAGCAAAATCCGTACTGGCCGTGCTTCCCCAAGCCTGCTGGATGGCATCATCGTAGAATACTACGGCACGCCAACGCCACTGCGTCAGCTGGCGAGTGTTACCGTTGAAGATACCCGTACGCTGAAAATCAACGTCTTCGATCGTTCTATGAGCCCAGCGGTTGAGAAAGCGATCATGGCGTCTGACCTCGGTCTGAACCCAAGTTCTGCGGGCGCTGACATTCGCGTTCCACTGCCTCCACTGACTGAAGAACGTCGTAAAGACCTGATCAAAGTTGTTCGTGGTGAAGCTGAGCAGGGTCGCGTATCCGTGCGTAACGTACGTCGTGATGCGAACGATAAACTCAAAGCGCTGCTGAAAGAAAAAGAAATCAGTGAAGATGACGATCGTCGTTCTCAGGACGACATTCAGAAGATGACGGATGCTGCGATCAAGAAAATTGATGCGGCGCTGGCAGATAAAGAAGCGGAACTGATGCAGTTCTGATTTCTGTCGTACACTGATAAACGCCGTTCAGAAGGACTTCGGGTCTTGCTGGCGGCGTTTTGCTTTTATCTGGTCTAACTTTTTTCGGGCATCTCATGAAGCATTTAACACTCCTTGGCTCAACCGGCTCTATCGGTTGCAGTACTCTCGACGTTGTTCGCCATAATCCTGAACATTACACCGTGACCGCGCTGGTGGCCGGTAAGAATGTGCAGCGTATGATCGAACAGTGCCTGGAGTTTACGCCTCGCTATGCGGTTATGGATGACGAAGAGAGCGCCCGCCTGCTCACCGCGCAGTTGCGTGAGAAAGGCTGTCGTACCGAGGTCCTGAGTGGCCAGCAGGCGGCCTGCGACATGGCTGCGCTGGATGAGGTTGATCAGGTCATGGCGGCAATCGTCGGGGCTGCAGGGCTGCTACCGACGCTTGCCGCTATTGATGCAGGTAAAGAGGTTCTGCTGGCTAACAAAGAGTCGCTGGTGACCTGCGGACGTCTCTTTATGGAGGCGGTGAAACAGCGCGGGGCGCGTCTTTTACCGGTCGACAGCGAGCACAACGCGATTTTTCAGAGTTTACCGCAACCTTTTCAACAGAACCTGGGGTACGCTGACCTGGAGCAGAATGGCGTTGTATCGATTTTGCTTACCGGGTCAGGTGGCCCGTTCCGTGAAACGCCACTGTCTGAACTGAGCGCAATGACGCCTGAGCAGGCGTGCCGTCATCCGAACTGGTCAATGGGGCGTAAAATCTCCGTTGACTCCGCCACCATGATGAACAAAGGTCTGGAATACATTGAAGCGCGCTGGCTGTTCAATGCGTCGGCGAAACAGATGGAAGTGCTGATCCACCCGCAATCGGTGATTCACTCGATGGTGCGCTATCAGGATGGCAGCGTCCTTGCGCAACTGGGCGAACCGGACATGCGCACGCCTATCGCGCATGCCATGGCGTGGCCGAATCGGGTGAAGTCCGGGGCGAAACCGCTCGATTTTTGCAAGCTGAGTTCACTGACCTTTAGCGAACCGGACTACGATCGTTATCCGTGTCTGAAGCTTGCGATGAAAGCCTTTGACCAGGGGCAGGCGGCGACGACGGCACTTAATGCAGCTAATGAAATTACCGTTGAGGCATTTCTGAATCAGCAGATCCGATTTACCGATATTGCGACGTTGAATTTATCGGTACTGGAAATGATGGATTTGCGCGAACCACAAAGCGTGGAAGAGGTGCTGGCGGTGGATGCACAGGCTCGCGTTATTGCACGTAAGCAGGTGACACGCCTCGCAAGCTGGTGATAAAGCAAGCACTAGTGGTTGTGCTATTTGTTAGCGTTGGGCTTCAGTGATATAGTCTGCGCCACCTGATCGCAGGTATTTGACTTTACGTGGTCAGGTAAGCCGTGGTTTGACACGGCTTTTTTACGTATAGGCTTCAGTATTCCTGAGTACCGTTAAATCCTTTTCAGGGACCAAACACGCGTTATGTTGTCTGCGAATCAACCAATAAGCGAAAACTTGCCAGCTCATGGCTGCCGCCATGTAGCAATCATTATGGATGGCAACGGCCGCTGGGCGAAAAGACAAGGGAAGATACGAGCCTTTGGGCATAAAGCTGGGGCGAAATCTGTTCGCCGCGCCGTTTCTTTTGCCGCCAATAACGGCATTGATGCGTTAACGCTCTATGCTTTTAGCAGTGAAAACTGGAATCGACCGCCGCAGGAAGTGACCGCGTTGATGGAATTGTTTGTGTGGGCGCTCGATAGCGAAGTAAAAAGCCTGCACCGCCACAACGTCCGTCTGCGTATTATCGGCGAAACCAGTCGTTTTAACTCACGTTTGCAGGAACGGATTCGTAAAGCAGAAGCGCTGACTGAAAATAATACCGGTCTGACGCTCAATATCGCGGCGAATTACGGTGGACGCTGGGATATTATCCAGGGCGTTCGGCATCTGGCCGAACAGGTTCAGGAAGGGCTGTTGAGACCCGACCAAATTGATGAAGAGGCGCTGAGTAAGCAAATCTGCATGAATGAACTGGCACCTGTGGATTTGGTAATTAGGACAGGGGGAGAACATCGCATCAGTAACTTTTTGCTGTGGCAAATTGCCTACGCCGAACTTTACTTTACTGATGTTCTTTGGCCCGATTTTGATGAACAAGACTTTGAAGGTGCGCTGCATGCCTTTGCCAATCGAGAGCGTCGTTTCGGCGGCACCGAGCCAGGTGGCGACAAAGCCTGATGGGGGTAGCTTTTGCTGAAGTATCGCCTGATTTCCGCTTTTGTATTAATACCCATTGTCATTGCGGCGCTGTTTTTACTGCCCCCGGTGGGATTCGCTATTTTGACGCTGGTGGTCTGCATGCTCGCCGCGTGGGAATGGGGTCAGTTTAGCGGCTTTACCTCACGCACTCAGCGGGTATGGCTGGCGGTACTCTGTGGCTTTATCCTGGCCCTGATGCTGTTTACCTTGCCTGAATATCACCATGATATTCATCAACCGCTGGTTGCCGGTTCCCTTTGGATATCGCTGGGCTGGTGGGTTGCCGCGCTGCTGTTGGTGCTTTTTTACCCAGGTTCCGCGGCATTCTGGCGTAATTCAAAAGTGTTGCGTCTTATTTTTGGCCTGCTCACAATTGTTCCTTTTTTCTGGGGTATGGTCGCACTGCGCGCCTGGCACTATGACGAAAACCACTACAGCGGCGCGATCTGGCTGCTTTATGTGATGATTCTCGTCTGGGGGGCTGACTCTGGGGCCTATATGTTTGGTAAACTGTTTGGCAAACATAAACTGGCGCCAAAAGTGTCTCCGGGCAAAACCTGGCAAGGATTCATCGGCGGCCTGTTTACGGCAGCAATCATTTCCTGGGGCTATGGCGTCTGGGCGAATCTGGAAGTGGCACCGTCAATACTGCTGGTGTGCTCTATTTTTGCTGCGCTGGCCTCGGTACTCGGTGATTTAACCGAAAGTATGTTTAAGCGTGAAGCAGGGATTAAGGACAGCGGACACCTGATTCCAGGACATGGCGGTATACTGGATCGCATTGATAGCCTGACAGCGGCTGTTCCAGTGTTTGCGTGCTTGCTTTTACTGGTATTCGGGACGATTTAACGGAAGGTTTTATGCTGAGCATTCTCTGGAATCTGGCGGCGTTCATTGTTGCACTGGGTGTACTGATTACCGTGCATGAATTTGGCCATTTCTGGGTTGCTCGCCGTTGCGGTGTGCGGGTAGAGCGGTTTTCCATCGGTTTTGGTAAATCACTCTGGACGCGCACTGACCGCCACGGCACAGAATTTGTCATCGCTCTTATCCCGCTTGGCGGCTACGTTAAGATGCTCGACGAACGCGTTGAGCCTGTCGCCCCTGAGCTACGACACAGCGCATTCAACAACAAAACCGTTGGACAACGCGCCGCCATCATCGCTGCCGGGCCGGTAGCCAACTTCATCTTTGCTGTTTTCGCCTACTGGCTGGTGTTTATCATCGGCGTGCCTGGCGTGCGTCCGGTTGTGGGTGAAATTGCGCCTGATTCCATCGCGGCGAGTGCGCAAATTACGCCGGGGATGGAACTTAAAGCGATTGATGGCATCGAAACCCCTGATTGGGATGCCGTGCGTCTGCAGCTGGTAGCCAAAATTGGCGATCGGCAGACAACATTCAGCGTGTCGCCGTTTGGTTCTGACCAGCGCCAGGACAAAGTGCTCGATTTACGTCACTGGCGTTTCGAGCCAGACAAAGAAGATCCCGTCTCTGCGCTGGGCATTCGTCCACGCGGTGCGCAGATTGAGCCGGTATTAGCCGAAGTACAGGCAAACTCGGCTGCCAGCAAAGCAGGTTTGCAAGCGGGCGACAGGATCGTTAAAGTCGATGGTCAACCATTAACAGAGTGGATGACCTTTGTTACTCTGGTGCGCGATAATCCGGGCACGTCGCTCGCGTTGGAAGTCGAAAGGCAGGGCAGTCCGCTTTCGCTGACGCTGACTCCGGATACGAAGTCGGTCGGCAAAAAGGCAGAAGGGTTTGCAGGCGTTGTGCCGAAAGTCATCCCGCTGCCAGATGAGTACAAGACAATACGCCAGTATGGGCCGTTCAGCGCCATCCTTGAAGCCACGGATAAAACATGGCAACTGATGAAGCTGACGGTAAACATGTTGGGGAAATTGATAACCGGTGATGTGAAACTGAACAACCTCAGTGGGCCAATTTCAATAGCTCAGGGGGCTGGGATGTCAGCGGAGTTCGGGGTGATTTACTATCTCATGTTTCTTGCGCTCATTAGCGTGAACCTTGGGATAATCAACCTGTTCCCGCTTCCCGTTTTAGACGGGGGTCATCTGCTGTTTTTGGCGATTGAAAAGCTAAAAGGCGGGCCGGTATCCGAGCGAGTTCAAGACTTTAGTTATCGCATTGGCTCGATTTTGCTGGTGCTGTTAATGGGGCTTGCACTTTTCAATGATTTCTCTCGGTTGTAAGAGAGTTAGTTAGGAAGAACGCATAATAACGATGGCGATGAAAAAGTTGCTCATAGCGTCGCTGCTGTTTAGCAGCGCCACCGTATACGGTGCTGACGGGTTCGTAGTGAAAGACATTCATTTCGAAGGCCTTCAGCGTGTCGCCGTTGGTGCGGCCCTCCTCAGTATGCCTGTGCGCCCCGGCGATACGGTTAATGATGATGACATCAGTAACACCATCCGTGCTCTGTTTGCCACTGGCAACTTCGAGGATGTCCGCGTCCTGCGCGATGGTGATACGCTTCTGGTTCAGGTAAAAGAACGTCCGACGATCGCCAGTATCACCTTCTCCGGTAACAAGTCGGTGAAAGATGACATGCTCAAGCAGAACCTTGAAGCATCTGGCGTACGTGTGGGGGAATCCCTGGACCGCACAACCCTTTCAGACATAGAAAAAGGTCTGGAAGACTTCTATTACAGCGTGGGTAAATACAGTGCCAGCGTGAAAGCGGTTGTGACGCCGTTGCCACGTAACCGTGTTGACCTGAAACTGGTCTTCCAGGAAGGTGTTTCTGCGAAGATCCAACAGATCAACATCGTGGGTAACCACGCGTTCAGCACCGATGAACTGATCTCTACGTTCCAGCTGCGCGACGAAGTGCCATGGTGGAACGTGGTGGGCGATCGTAAATACCAGAAGCAGAAACTGGCGGGCGACCTTGAAACCCTGCGCAGCTACTATCTGGATCGCGGTTATGCCCGTTTCAACATCGACTCGACTCAGGTCAGTCTGACGCCAGACAAGAAAGGCATCTACATTACGATTAACATCACAGAAGGCGATCAGTACAAGCTTTCTGGTGTTGACGTGAGTGGTAACCTGGCAGGCCATTCTGCTGAGATCGAATCGCTGACCAAAATTCAGCCGGGCGAGCTGTATAGCGGGTCTAAAGTGACCAAAATGGAAGACAGCATTAAGAAGCTGCTCGGCCGCTATGGTTATGCTTATCCGCGTGTACAAACTCAGCCTGAAATCAACGACGCGGATAAAACTGTGAAGCTTCACGTTAACGTTGATGCGGGTAACCGTTTCTACGTGCGTAAGATCCGCTTCGAAGGTAACGACACCTCCAAAGATTCCGTCCTGCGTCGCGAAATGCGTCAGATGGAAGGCGCATGGTTAGGTAGCGACCTTGTTGACCAGGGTAAAGAGCGTCTGAACCGTCTGGGCTATTTCGAAACGGTTGATACCGATACCCAGCGTGTTCCGGGCAGCCCGGATCAGGTTGATGTCGTTTATAAAGTCAAAGAGCGTAACACCGGTAGCTTTAACTTCGGTGTGGGCTACGGTACTGAAAGTGGCGTCAGCTTCCAGGTCGGCGTACAGCAGGATAACTGGCTGGGTACGGGTTACTCCGTAGGTATCAACGGTACCAAAAACGACTACCAGACCTACTCTGAGTTCTCTGTTACCAACCCATACTTCACCGTAGATGGTGTGAGCCTGGGCGGTCGTATCTTCTATAACGACTTTAAAGCAGATGACGCGGATCTGTCTTCTTACACCAACAAGAGCTACGGTGTAGATGGCACGCTCGGCTTCCCGGTTAACGAATACAACTCGCTGCGCGCTGGTTTAGGTTACGTGCATAACGACCTGTCCAACATGCAACCGCAGGTGGCGATGTGGCGTTATCTGGACTCTATTGGCCAGTCAACCAGTAAAAATGGGGACAACAACGGCTTTGCTGCTGATGACTTCACCTTCAACTATGGCTGGACCTATAACCGTCTCGACCGCGGTTACTTCCCGACGGAAGGTTCTCGTGTCAACCTGAACGGTAAAGTGACCGTTCCGGGCTCTGATAACGAGTTCTACAAGGTAACGCTGGACACCGCGTCCTACTTCCCAATTGATGACGACCACAAGTGGGTAGTCCTGGGTCGTACCCGTTGGGGCTATGGCGATGGTTTAGGTGGCAAAGAACTGCCATTCTATGAGAACTTCTACGCCGGTGGTTCCAGCACCGTCCGTGGCTTCCAGTCCAACAACATTGGTCCGAAAGCGGTCTATTACGGCGGTAACGACACCGATAACTGTAATAAATCGTCGTCTTCTGAAGTCTGTAGCTCTGATGATGCGGTGGGCGGTAACGCCATGGCCGTTGCCAGCCTGGAGTTCATTACGCCTACGCCGTTCATCAGTGATAAATACGCAAACTCAGTCCGTACATCCATCTTCTGGGATGCCGGTACTGTATGGGATACCAACTGGGAGAATACTGCCCAGATGCGTGCGGCAGGCGTACCAGACTACAGCGATCCGAGCAATATTCGCATGTCTGCAGGTATCGCATTACAATGGATGTCACCGCTGGGGCCGTTGGTCTTCTCCTACGCCCAGCCGTTTAAGAAATACGATGGAGACAAAGCGGAGCAATTCCAGTTTAACATTGGTAAAACCTGGTAATAATCCGCTGCAATGGAATGCGTTGGCAGTGTAGCGCTGACAACTGGCGATCGGTAACACGATCGCCTTGCCACGCAAAGAACGGTACCTTCTGGTGCCAATGGGATGGTAAGGAGTTAATTGTGAAAAAGTGGTTATTAGCTGCAGGTCTCGGTTTAGCGATGGCAACCTCTGCTCAGGCAGCAGACAAAATTGCAATCGTCAACATGGGTAATTTGTTCCAGCAAGTTGCACAGAAAACAGGTGTTTCTGCGACGCTGGAAAACGAATTCAAAGGCCGTGCAAGCGAACTGCAGGGTATGGAAAACGATCTTCAGTCCAAAATGCAGCGTCTGCAGCGTGATGGTTCTACCATGAAAGCGAGCGACCGTAGCAAACTGGAAAAAGACGTAATGGCTCAGCGTCAGACGTTCTCCCAGAAAGCGCAGGCTTTCGAGCAGGATCGTCAGCGTCGTTCTAACGAAGAGCGTGGCAAGCTGGTGACTCGCATTCAGACTGCTGTTAAAGCAGTTGCTGCCGATCAGAGCATCGATCTGGTTGTTGATGCGAATGCCGTTGCTTTCAACAGCAGCGATGTTAAAGACATCACCGCTGATGTTCTGAAACAGGTTAAATAAGTAATGCCTTCAATTCGACTGGCTGATTTAGCTCAGCAGTTGGATGCAGAATTACACGGTGATGGCGATCTCGTCATCACCGCTGTTGCGTCCATGCAATCTGCTAAAGCCGGCACTATTACCTTCATGGTAAGCCCTAAGTACCGTGAGCAACTGGCTCAATGCCAGGCGTCAGCTGTTGTTCTGACGCAGGACGATCTTCCGTTTGCCACTGGAAGCGCGTTGGTAGTGAAAAATCCCTACCTGACGTATGCACGCATGGCACAAATTCTTGATTCCACGCCGCAGCCGGCGCAGGACATTGCTGCCAGTGCAGCGATTGATCCGACGGCTCAGCTTGGTCACAACGTGGCAGTTGGCGCAAATGCCGTTATCGAATCTGGCGTGGTGCTGGGCGATAATGTTGTCATTGGCCCAGGTTGCTTCGTTGGGAAAAATACGAAAATCGGCGCCGGGACCCGTTTATGGGCCAACGTGTCTGTTTACCATGAAGTAGAAATTGGCGAAAATTGCCTCATTCAGTCCAGCACAGTGATTGGTTCTGATGGCTTTGGCTACGCTAACGATCGTGGTAATTGGGTTAAGATCCCACAGCTTGGTCGCGTGATTATCGGCGATCGTGTTGAGATCGGTGCTTGTACCACCATTGACCGTGGTGCACTTGACGATACGATTATTGGCAATGGTGTTATCATCGATAACCAGTGCCAGATTGCGCATAACGTTGTGATTGGCGACAATACCGCGGTTGCGGGTGGCGTTATCATGGCGGGCAGCCTGAAAATTGGCCGTTACTGCATGATCGGCGGTGCGAGCGTGATTAATGGCCATATGGAAATATGCGACAAGGTGACCGTGACAGGAATGGGCATGGTAATGCGTCCTATCACCGAACCTGGCGTCTATTCCTCTGGCATCCCGCTGCAACCCAACAAGGTATGGCGTAAAACAGCTGCTCTGGTGATGAATATTGATGATATGAGCAAGCGACTCAAGTCTCTTGAGCGCAAAATCGATCAACAAGACTAAGCGTTCATCCGTTTAATGCTATATTCCCCGGCCTGTCGGCTTTCTTATAAACCGGCAGGCCGTGTTATTATTTTTATCAGTACATTTTGACAGGAAGAGTATTTTGACTACTGACACTCATACTCTGCATATTGAAGAGATTTTAGAACTTCTGCCGCACCGCTACCCGTTTTTGCTGGTAGACCGTGTGCTGGATTTTGAAGAAGGTCGTTTTCTGCGCGCAGTGAAAAATGTTTCCGTGAACGAGCCGTTCTTCCAGGGACACTTCCCGGGTAAACCTATCTTCCCGGGTGTGTTGATTCTGGAAGCGATGGCACAGGCTACCGGTATTCTTGCGTTTAAAAGCGTGGGCAAACTGGAGCCGGGTGAGCTGTACTACTTCGCGGGTATCGATGAAGCGCGCTTCAAGCGTCCTGTCGTGCCTGGTGATCAGATGATCATGGAAGTCACTTTTGAAAAAACGCGTCGCGGCCTGACTCGCTTCAAAGGCGTAGCTCTGGTTGACGGCAAAGTTGTTTGCGAAGCGACTATGATGTGTGCTCGTAGCCGGGAGTCTTGATACGTGATTGATAAATCCGCCTTTATTCATCCTACCGCCATTGTGGAAGTCGGTGCCATTATTGGTGCTAACGTCCATATTGGCCCATTTTGTATTGTTGGACCCCATGTCGAAATTGGTGAGGGTACAGTACTGAAATCTCACGTTGTCGTGAATGGTCATACGACTATTGGCTGCAATAACGAGATCTATCAGTTCGCTTCCATCGGCGAAGTAAACCAGGATCTTAAATATGCTGGTGAGTCGACCCGTCTGGAAATCGGCGATCGTAACCGCATTCGCGAAAGCGTCACCATTCATCGTGGAACAGTACAGGGTGGTGGATTGACGAAGGTGGGCAGCGACAACCTGTTTATGGTTAATGCGCATATCGCGCACGACTGTACGGTAGGTAACCGCTGTATTCTTGCCAACAACGCAACGCTGGCAGGACACGTATCGGTAGATGATTTCGCAATTATTGGCGGCATGACCGCAGTCCATCAGTTCTGCATCATTGGTGCACACGTGATGGTCGGCGGATGCTCCGGTGTGGCGCAGGATGTCCCACCGTTCGTCATTGCGCAGGGTAACCATGCCACGCCGTTTGGCGTGAACATCGAAGGCCTCAAGCGTCGTGGCTTTAGCCGCGAAGCGATTACTGCAATCCGCAACGCGTACAAACTGTTGTACCGTAGCGGTAAAACGCTGGAAGAGGCGAAGCCGGAAATTGCCGAGCTGGCGGAAAAGCACCCTGAAGTGAACGAGTTCATGACGTTCTTTGACCGTTCCACAAGGGGTCTGATTCGTTAATGGTCGACAGTCGTCCGCTTACGATAGCCCTGGTCGCCGGAGAAACCTCCGGCGATATTCTTGGTGCAGGTCTTATCCGTGCGCTCAAGGCCCGGGTACCCAATGCACGCTTTGTAGGCGTTGCTGGCCCGCTGATGCAGGCCGAAGGCTGTGAAGCCTGGTATGAAATGGAAGAGCTGGCTGTGATGGGCATCGTTGAGGTGCTGGGTCGCCTGCGTCGTCTGCTGCACATTCGTGCCGATCTCACCCGTCGCTTTACCGAACTCAAACCCGATGTGTTTGTCGGTATCGATGCACCGGATTTCAACATTACCCTCGAAGGGAATCTGAAGCAGAAGGGCATCAAAACCATTCATTATGTCAGTCCGTCCGTCTGGGCGTGGCGACAGAAACGCGTTTTCAAAATCGGACGGTCAACCAACCTGGTACTGGCTTTTCTGCCTTTCGAAAAAGCGTTTTACGACAAATTTAATGTCCCGTGCCGTTTTATCGGTCATACCATGGCGGATGCAATGCCGCTGGATCCGGATAAAAACGCGGCGCGCGATGTGCTGGGTATTCCTCATGATGCGCACTGTCTGGCACTGCTGCCCGGTAGCCGTGGTGCAGAAGTCGAGATGCTCAGCGCGGACTTCCTGAAAACGGCGCAAATCCTTCGCAAGACCTATCCTGACCTCGAAGTGGTTGTGCCGCTGGTGAATGCAAAACGTCGCGAGCAGTTTGAGCGCATCAAGGCGGAGGTTGCTCCGGATCTCCATGTTCATCTGCTGGACGGGAAGGGCCGTGAAGCGATGGTCGCAAGCGACGCCGCACTGCTGGCCTCGGGCACCGCTGCGCTGGAGTGTATGCTGGCGAAGTGCCCGATGGTGGTTGGCTATCGCATGAAGCCGTTCACCTTCTGGCTGGCGAAACGTCTGGTGAAAACGGACTATGTCTCTCTGCCAAACCTGCTTGCCGGGCGCGAGCTGGTAAAAGAGCTTCTGCAGGATGAGTGCGAGCCGCAGGCGCTGGCCGATGCGTTGTTACCGCTACTGGCCGATGGCAAAACCAGCCACCAGATGCATGATACGTTCCGCGAACTGCATCAGCAGATCCGCTGTAATGCCGATGAACAAGCGGCTGAAGCGGTGCTGGAGTTAGCAAAATGATGGAATTTATTTATCCTCACACCCACCTCGTGGCGGGTGTGGACGAAGTCGGTCGTGGCCCGTTAGTGGGTGCAGTGGTGACCGCTGCGGTGATCCTCGATCCTGCTCGCCCGATTATCGGGTTAAACGACTCTAAAAAATTGTCTGAAAAGCGCCGTCTGGCGCTGTTTAGTGAGATTCAGGAAAAGGCGCTGGCCTGGAGCCTGGGGCGTGCAGAGCCGCATGAGATCGACGAACTCAATATTTTGCATGCCACTATGCTGGCGATGCAGCGTGCAGTGGCGGGTCTGAAAATTACCCCGGAGTATGTCCTGATTGACGGAAACCGCTGCCCTGCGTTGCCGATGCCGTCAATGGCGGTGGTGAAAGGCGATAGCCGGGTCGCAGAAATCAGTGCGGCTTCTATCATTGCCAAAGTGACGCGTGATGCCGAAATGGCCGCGCTGGACCTCACTTACCCTCAGTATGGCTTCGCCCAGCATAAGGGTTATCCAACGGCCTTTCATCTGGAAAGGCTGGCTGAACATGGCGCAACTGAACATCACCGACGCAGCTTTGGCCCGGTGAAACGCGCGCTGGGACTGGTGTCCTGAATCAATACGCAAGCAATTAAGTAACGCGGAATCTGAAGATGGCTGAACCACGTTTCGTACACCTGCGGGTGCATAGCGACTACTCCATGATCGATGGGCTGGCGAAGACCGGGCCGCTGGTAAAAAAGGCGGCCTCGCTTGGCATGCCTGCGCTGGCGATCACCGATTTTACCAACCTGTGTGGCCTGGTGAAGTTCTACGGAGCGGCACATGGCGCGGGGATGAAACCCATCGTTGGCGCGGATTTTCACGTCCAAAGCGATCTTATCGGCGATGAATTGACGCAAATCTCCGTGTTAGCGATGAATAACGTAGGGTATCAAAACCTTACTCTGCTTATCTCCAAAGCCTATCAGCGCGGCTATGGCGCACTGGGGCCGTGGATCGACCGGGACTGGCTGGCTGAGCTGAACGACGGGCTGCTGCTGATCTCCGGCGGCCGTATGGGTGATGTCGGCAAATGTCTGCTGCGTGGCAACAGTGCGCTGGTGGATCAGTGCGTGTCGTTCTATGAAGAACATTTCCCGGATCGTTACTACCTTGAGCTGATCCGCACCGGTCGGCAGGACGAAGAGAGTTACCTGCACGCCGCGGTTGCGCTGGCAGAAGAACGCGGCCTGCCCGTGGTGGCAACCAATGACGTGCGTTTCCTTGAGCCTGGCGATTTTGACGCGCATGAGATTCGCGTCGCGATCCATGATGGCTTCACGCTTGACGATCCGAAGCGTCCACGTAACTACTCGACGCAGCAGTACATGCGCAATGAAGAGGAGATGTGTGAACTCTTCTCCGATATCCCGGAAGCGCTGGAGAACAGCGTTGAGATAGCCAAACGCTGTAACGTCACCGTGCGCCTTGGCGAATACTTCCTGCCGCAGTTCCCGACCGGGGACATGACCACGGAAGACTTCCTGGTCATGAAGTCAAAAGAAGGCCTCGAAGAGCGTCTGGAATTCCTCTTCCCGGATGAAGAAGAGCGTAAAAAGCGTCGTCCGGAGTATGACGAGCGCCTGGATATTGAACTCCAGGTGATCAACCAGATGGGTTTCCCGGGCTACTTCCTGATCGTTATGGAGTTTATCCAGTGGTCGAAGGATAACGGCGTACCGGTTGGACCGGGGCGTGGCTCCGGTGCGGGCTCGCTGGTAGCCTATGCACTCAAAATTACCGACCTCGACCCGCTGGAATTTGACCTGCTGTTCGAACGTTTCCTTAACCCGGAACGTGTCTCGATGCCCGACTTCGACGTCGACTTCTGCATGGAGAAACGCGACCAGGTTATTGAACACGTGGCGGACATGTACGGCCGCGACGCGGTATCGCAGATTATTACCTTCGGTACGATGGCAGCGAAAGCGGTTATTCGCGACGTTGGCCGTGTACTGGGGCATCCGTACGGTTTTGTCGATCGTATCTCTAAACTGGTGCCGCCTGACCCAGGTATGACGCTGGCAAAAGCGTTTGAAGCTGAACCACAGCTGCCAGAAATCTACGAAGCCGATGAAGAAGTTAAAGCGCTGATCGACATGGCCCGTAAGCTGGAAGGCGTCACGCGTAACGCCGGTAAGCATGCGGGTGGGGTGGTTATCGCGCCGACCAAAATCACCGATTTT
Organism: Enterobacter sp. SORGH_AS_0287; assembly: GCF_031453695.1. Taxonomy (NCBI): domain Bacteria; kingdom Pseudomonadati; phylum Pseudomonadota; class Gammaproteobacteria; order Enterobacterales; family Enterobacteriaceae; genus Enterobacter; species Enterobacter sp. SORGH_AS_0287. The sequence goes on along the minus strand of NZ_JAVIZW010000001.1, from coordinate 2,667,048 downwards.
GCGCCGCTATACTGCGATGAAGCGGGCCAGCATCCGGTCACCCAGTTTGACAAGAACGACGTCGAATACGCCGGGCTGGTGAAGTTTGACTTCCTCGGTCTGCGTACGCTCACCATCATCAACTGGGCGCTGGAGATGATCAACGCCCGTCGCGAGAAGAACGGCGAGCCGCCGCTGGATATCGCGGCCATCCCGCTTGATGATAAGAAAAGTTTCGACATGCTGCAGCGCTCGGAGACCACCGCCGTCTTCCAGCTTGAATCCCGCGGCATGAAAGATTTGATTAAGCGCCTGCAGCCTGACTGCTTCGAAGATATGATCGCACTGGTGGCCCTGTTCCGTCCGGGCCCGCTACAGTCAGGGATGGTAGATAACTTTATCGACCGTAAGCACGGGCGTGAAGAGATTTCCTATCCGGATGTGCAGTGGCAGCACGAGTGCCTGAAGCCCGTTCTGGAGCCAACCTACGGCATTATCCTGTACCAGGAACAGGTTATGCAGATTGCCCAGGTGCTCTCTGGCTACACCCTTGGCGGCGCGGACATGCTGCGTCGTGCGATGGGTAAGAAAAAGCCGGAAGAGATGGCCAAGCAGCGCGGCACCTTCGAAGAAGGCGCAAGAAAAAACGGTATTGATGGCGAGCTGGCGATCAAAATCTTTGACCTGGTAGAGAAATTCGCCGGGTACGGATTTAACAAATCCCACTCTGCTGCCTATGCTTTGGTCTCTTACCAGACGCTGTGGCTGAAAGCGCACTATCCTGCTGAATTTATGGCAGCGGTTATGACTGCCGATATGGACAACACCGAGAAGGTGGTTGGCCTGGTCGATGAGTGCTGGCGCATGGGGCTTAAGATCCTGCCGCCGGATATCAACTCCGGTCTCTATCATTTCCACGTCAACGAGCACGGGGAAATTGTTTACGGGATTGGCGCGATAAAAGGCGTGGGTGAAGGCCCGATTGAGGCAATCCTCGAAGCGCGTAACAACGGCGGTTATTTCCGCGAGTTGTTCGATCTTTGCGCCCGTACGGACACCAAAAAACTGAACCGCCGCGTGCTCGAAAAACTGATCATGTCCGGCGCGTTCGACAGGCTGGGGCCGCATCGTGCCGCGCTGATGAACTCTCTCGGCGATGCGCTGAAAGCGGCGGATCAGCACGCCAAAGCGGAAGCGATCGGTCAGGCGGATATGTTTGGCGTACTGGCGGAAGAGCCAGAGCAGATAGAGCAGTCTTATGCCAGCTGCCAGCCGTGGCCAGAACAGGTGGTGCTGGATGGAGAGCGTGAAACGTTAGGCTTATACCTGACGGGGCACCCCATCACCCAGTACATCAAAGAAATTGAGCGCTATGTCGGAGGCTACAGGCTGAAAGACATGCATCCGACAGAACGTGGTAAAATCACCACGGCTGCGGGGCTCGTGATTGCTGCAAGGGTTATGGTCACCAAGCGCGGCAATCGTATCGGCATCTGTACGTTGGATGACCGTTCCGGGCGTCTGGAGGTGATGTTGTTCACCGACGCGCTGGATAAATACCAGCATTTGCTGGAAAAAGACCGCATACTTATCGTCAGCGGACAGGTCAGCTTTGATGACTTCAGTGGGGGGCTTAAAATGACCGCCCGCGAAGTGATGGACATTGACGAAGCCCGGGAAAAATATGCTCGCGGGCTTGCTATCTCGCTGACGGACAGGCAAATTGATGACCAGCTTTTAAACCGACTCCGTCAGTCTCTGGAACCCCACCGCTCGGGGACAATTCCAGTACATCTCTACTATCAGAGGGCGGATGCACGTGCGCGGTTGCGCTTTGGTGCAACGTGGCGTGTCTCTCCGAGCGATCGTTTACTTAACGATCTCCGTGGCCTCATTGGTTCGGAGCAGGTGGAACTGGAGTTTGACTAATACAGGAATACTATGAGTCTGAATTTCCTTGATTTCGAACAGCCGATTGCTGAGCTGGAAGCGAAAATCGATTCTCTGACAGCGGTAAGCCGTCAGGATGAAAAACTGGATATTAACATCGATGAAGAAGTGCATCGTCTGCGTGAGAAAAGCGTAGAACTGACGCGCAAAATCTTTGCCGATCTCGGCGCATGGCAGATCGCCCAGCTGGCGCGTCATCCACAGCGTCCGTACACCCTGGATTATGTCCGCCTGGCGTTTGACGAATTTGACGAACTGGCAGGCGATCGCGCTTACGCTGACGACAAAGCTATCGTCGGCGGCATCGCACGTCTGGACGGGCGCCCGGTGATGATCATTGGTCATCAGAAAGGCCGTGAAACCAAAGAGAAAATTCGTCGTAACTTTGGTATGCCGGCACCAGAAGGCTACCGTAAAGCCCTGCGTCTGATGGAGATGGCTGAGCGTTTCAAGATGCCAATCATCACCTTCATCGACACCCCGGGTGCGTATCCTGGCGTGGGCGCGGAAGAGCGTGGCCAGTCAGAAGCCATCGCACGTAACCTTCGCGAGATGTCTCGCCTGAAGGTGCCGGTCATCTGTACCGTTATCGGTGAAGGGGGTTCCGGTGGTGCGCTGGCGATTGGCGTGGGCGATAAAGTGAATATGCTGCAGTACAGCACCTATTCCGTTATCTCCCCGGAAGGCTGTGCCTCTATTCTGTGGAAGAGCGCCGATAAAGCGCCTCTGGCTGCAGAAGCGATGGGCATCATTGCCCCACGTCTGAAAGAGCTGAAGCTGATCGACTCCGTGATCCCTGAACCTCTGGGTGGCGCGCATCGTAAGCCGGAAGTGATGGCGGCTTCCCTGAAAGCGCAGCTGCTGGCAGACCTGGCGGACCTGGATGTCCTGAGCACAGAAGATCTGCTCAACCGACGTTACCAGCGTCTGATGACCTACGGTTACGCGTAAGCTTCACAATTATCCTAAAAGCCGCACATTGTTGCGGCTTTTTTTATGCCTGCCATTTACCTTAACTATGCTTAGCTAATGTTTTTCAAGGAGGTAAACCGTGAACATCATCGCCATTATGGGGCCGCACGGCGTCTTTTATAAAGACGAGCCCATTAAGGAACTGGAGCACGCCCTTCAGTCCCGCGGGTACCAGCTGATTTGGCCGCACAATAGCGCCGACCTGCTGAAATTTATCGAGCACAACCCTCGCATCTGTGGCGTGATCTTCGACTGGGACGAGTACGACATGGAGTTGTGCAGCGATATCAATAAGCTGAACGAATATCTCCCGCTGTACGCTTTTATTAATACCCACTCGACGATGGACGTGAGCGCTCATGATATGCGAATGGCGCTGTGGTTCTTTGAATACTCACTCGGTGTCGCGGAAGATATTGCGACCCGTATTCAGCAGTACACCGGTGAATATCTCGATAACATCACGCCACCGTTTACCCGCGCGCTGTTTACTTACGTCAAAGAAGGCAAATACACCTTCTGCACGCCTGGCCATATGGCAGGGACGGCCTATCAAAAAAGCCCGGTGGGTTGTTTGTTCTATGATTTCTTCGGGGGCAACACGCTCAAAGCGGACGTGTCGATTTCCGTCACTGAACTCGGATCGCTGCTCGATCACACCGGACCGCACCTGGAAGCTGAAGAATACATTGCCCGGACTTTTGGTGCCGAGCAGAGTTATATGGTGACCAACGGCACCTCGACATCAAACAAAATCGTCGGAATGTACGCCGCACCCGCCGGCAGCACCTTGCTGATTGACCGTAACTGCCACAAGTCGCTGGCTCATCTGCTGATGATGAGCGATGTCGTGCCTTTATGGCTCTCCCCGACGCGAAACGCGCTTGGGATCCTCGGCGGGATCCCGCGTCGTGAATTTAGCCACGCCGCGATTGAACATAAGGTCGCGGCGATCCCGGGGGCAAGCTGGCCGATCCATGCGGTCATCACTAACTCCACCTATGACGGTCTGCTCTATAACACCAACTGGATTAAGCAGACGCTGGATGTCCCGTCGATCCACTTTGACTCCGCGTGGGTGCCATACACCAACTTTCACCCGATTTACGCGGGAAAAAGCGGCATGAGCGGTGAGCGCGTGCCGGGCAAAGTGTTTTTCGAAACGCAGTCGACGCACAAAATGCTGGCCGCGTTTTCTCAGGCCTCGCTTATTCACATCAAAGGCGAGTACGACGAAGAGACGTTTAACGAAGCCTTTATGATGCACACCACCACCTCGCCAAGCTATCCGCTGGTGGCCTCTATTGAAACGGCGGCGGCAATGCTGCGCGGGAATCCGGGCAAACGTCTGATCAATCGGTCTGTGGAGCGGGCGCTGCATTTCCGTAAAGAAGTCCAGCGGCTTAAAGATGAAGCAGACGGCTGGTTCTTCGATATCTGGCAACCCGAAGAGATTGATGAGGCCGAGTGCTGGCCTGTCTCGCCTGGCGAGAGCTGGCACGGTTTTCGCGATGCCGACGCCGACCATATGTTCCTCGACCCGGTGAAGGTAACGATCCTGACGCCGGGGATGGACGAACAGGGCACGATGAGTGACGAAGGCATTCCTGCTGCTCTGGTGGCAAAATTCCTTGATCAACGTGGCGTAGTGGTGGAGAAAACCGGCCCGTATAACCTCTTGTTCCTGTTCAGTATTGGGATTGATAAAACCCGTGCGATGGGTTTATTGCGCGGACTGATGGAGTTTAAGCGCGCTTACGATCTCAACCTGCGGGTGAAAAATATGCTGCCGGATCTTTATGCTGAAGATCCTGACTTCTACCGCAATATGCGCATTCAGGATCTGGCTCAGGGGATCCATCGGCTGATCCGTCAGCACGATCTGCCGCGCCTGATGCTGCAGGCGTTTGACGTGCTGCCGGAGATGAAGTTGACCCCACACAAGGCCTGGCAACGTCAGGTGAAAGGGGAGGTTGAAACCGTTGAGCTGGAAAATCTGGTCGGGCGCGTGTCGGCTAACATGATCCTGCCTTATCCGCCGGGCGTACCGTTGTTGATGCCGGGGGAGATGATCACCGAAGAGAGTCGAGCGGTGCTCGATTTTCTGCTGATGCTCTGCTCAGTGGGGCGCCACTATCCGGGCTTTGAGACTGATATTCACGGGGCGAAGCGCGATGAGCAAGGGGTTTACTGGGTGCGAGTCCTAAAATAAGGGCGACAGCTTGCCAGGCCCGGGTTGTCGGTTGTAACGTTCAGGCATCATAAAAGGAGAAGCTATGCTGGGTTTAAAACAGGTTCACCATATTGCGATCATTGCCACCGATTACGCAAAAAGTAAGGCCTTCTACTGCGATATTCTGGGCTTTACGTTGTTAAGCGAGGCTTACCGTGAGGAGCGTGACTCCTGGAAAGGCGATCTCGCTTTAAACGGGCAATATGTGATTGAGCTGTTCTCTTTTCCTTTTCCGCCAGCACGTCCGTCCCGCCCGGAAGCCTGCGGCCTGCGCCACCTTGCCTTTAGCGTCGACGACATTGATCGTGCCGTAAAACATCTGGAGACCCACGGCGTGAAGTGCGAAGCGATTCGTATCGATCCGTTCACCGACAAGCGTTTTACCTTTTTCAACGATCCGGATGGCCTTCCGCTGGAGCTTTACCAGCAGTAATTTCCACCCTGTGTGATAATGCCCGCTCAGTTCGGGCATTTTTATGTGTGATTTTCTATGACCCTACCCGCGATTGCTCAAGCCGTTTCACCGTACCGCCAGCTGCTGGTGGGGTTTAGCGGTGGCCTGGATTCCACCGTTTTGCTCCACCGTCTCAAACTCTGGCGTGACAACGAGCCTGATATTCAGCTTCGGGCGATGCACATTCATCACGGGTTAAGCCCGCACGCGGATGCGTGGGTGGCACACTGCGAGGCGGTGTGTGCAGCATGGGCGATCCCGCTGACTGTTGAACGTGTACATCTCCAGGATGAGGGGCTGGGCATTGAGGCGCAGGCGCGTAAAGCACGCTATGCCGCTTTTGCCGCTGAATTACAGCCTGACGAAGCGCTGGTCACGGCGCAGCATCTCGATGACCAGTGCGAGACGTTATTACTGGCCCTCAAACGAGGAAGCGGCCCGGCGGGGCTATCCGCGATGCCAGAACGGACTGATTTCGCCGGATCGCACCTCCTTCGTCCACTGCTTGGCGAGACGCGAGCCTCGCTGGAAACGTGGGCACGGGAACACGGGCTGAGCTGGATTGAAGATGAAAGCAACCAGGATGACCGCTATGACCGTAACTTCCTGCGTCTGCGTGTCGTACCGCTTCTGAGCGAGCGCTGGCCGCACTTTGCAGAAGCGGCAGCACGCAGCGCCATGCTGTGCGCTGAACAGGAGAGTCTGCTGGATGAGCTGCTGAGCGAAGTGCTGGCGGAACTGATTACCGAGCAGGGATCGCTTACCATCGCACCGCTGGAAGCGATGAGCCCGGCGCGTCGGGCCGCATTGTTACGACGCTGGCTGGCCTCTCACGGTGCCGCTATGCCGTCGCGGGCAATGCTGGCTCGTCTTTGGGATGAAGTCGCCCTGGCACGGGAAGATGCTACGCCGTGTGTGCACCTGAACGGTTTCGACGTCAGACGCTATAAAGGGGCGCTCTGGTGGGTTAAATCATCTCCCTCGCTCGCCGACAGGGTGCTCGACTGGCCGTCGCTTGCGGAACCGCTGCTGTTGCCCTGTGATGCCGGTCGAGTGTCTCTGGTGCCAACCGGCCATGTGCGTCTGCCTGAACCCGGGGAGCCGGTAACCGTGCGCTTTAAGGCGGGCGGACTGCTGCATATTGTCGGGCGCAACGGAGGGCGGAAGTTGAAGAAAATCTGGCAGGAGAGCAATGTGCCGCCCTGGCGACGCGATACCACGCCGCTACTTTTCTACGGTGAAACGCTGATTGCTGCAGCAGGGGTATTCATTACGCAAGAGGGGTGGGCAGAAACGGGCATGCAGTTTGAGTGGAAAGCGTAACGGGCAGCCGGGCTGCCCGTTAGTGTCATCAGGATTCGCTCACCACAACGGTGCCGATTTGCGGGTGGCTGAAACTGGCAATTTTGTCCAGACGTAGCTCACGCGTCGCCCCGGCATCTTCCACTATCAGATATTCCACATTCTTTCGCGAAACCAGGTCGCTGGCTTTTGCCTTCAACACTTCGCCATCTTTTAGCTCCAGCGTCAGTATTAAATGATGCTGGCAGGCGAGTTCGAGGTTGTCATAGTCATCACAATTGATGGGTTGATAAGTTTCATTCATTGACATAATCGCTCACCAGTAAATTCGCCGCAGCATACGCTGCTTTTTCCCTGACCGATTCTGAAAGGCCCTCATCAGAGGCCACTTCATTAAGCACTTTCAATACACAGCCCAACGCGTCCGGGACATACCCCAGATCTCCGCTGGCGATTTCCGCATACCGTTTGCGAATTAACTCACAATAATTATTCACATCCCCTCCCGCCAGCGCACTGACTTACTGTGAGATATCATTAAGCCTACGAAGATAAACTCGGTTTAGCAAGGTGACTATACCATACTCATTTAAGCAATATCAGCGCCTTGATAGCCGGTGAATGTTCACCCGGGAACAGCCTTTTTATTCCTTTTTCGCTACAATGTGCGCCTGATTCGAAAGGAGTTCTCTCATGGCGCTGAAAGCGACAATTTATAAAGCTGTGGTCAATGTGGCAGATCTTGACCGCAACCAGTTCCTGGATGCGTCACTCACTCTGGCACGCCACCCCTCTGAAACCCAAGAGCGCATGATGCTGCGCCTGCTGGCGTGGATAAAGTATGCTGACGAGCGTCTGCAATTTAGCCGTGGCTTAAGCGCTGAGGACGAGCCAGAGGCCTGGCTGCACAACGATCATCTGGGTATCGATTTATGGATTGAACTTGGTCTGCCGGATGAGCGCCGCATTAAAAAGGCCTGCACGCAGTCCGCTAACGTGGCGTTATTCGCGTATAATCAACGTGCTGCGGAAATCTGGTGGCAACAAAGCAAGAGCAAGTGCGGGCAGTTTGCCAACCTTACCGTCTGGTATCTGGACGATGAGCAGCTGGCGAAGCTGAGCGAGTTTGCCAGCCGGACGATGGTCCTGCAGGCCACAATTCAGGACGGTGCTATCTGGCTTTCTGATTCTCAGAATAATCTGGAAATTCATTTGACGGCGTGGCAGCCAGCGCCATGATTGTCTTGTCCCGAAACGTTAGCATCCCTGACAATGAGCTGGAGATCACCGCCATCCGTGCTCAGGGAGCGGGCGGACAGCACGTTAACAAGGCTTCAACGGCTATCCATTTGCGCTTTGACATTCGGGCCTCCAGCCTGCCAGAGTATTACAAAGAAAGCCTGCTCGCTGCCAGCCATCACCTGATCACCAGTGATGGCGTGATTGTGATTAAAGCGCAGGAGTACCGCAGCCAGGAGTTGAACCGCGAAGCGGCGATTGCCAGACTGGTGTCGATGATTAAAGAACTAACGGCAGTGCAAAAAAGCCGTCGGGCAACGCGACCGACCCGCGCCTCGAAAGAGCGTCGGCTATCGTCGAAGGCCCAAAAATCCACAGTGAAAGCACTACGCGGTAAAGTTCGTCGCCCTACGGAGTGACGAAAAGGAACACAATTTCATAAGGAATTCATTGTGAAAAAAGCATTATTGTCAGCGCTGGCAGTGAGTACGCTGTTTGCGCTTTTCGGGTGTAACAACCGTTCTGAAACGCAGGTCGTGCAGCCTGCGCAGAATGAAGAGTTAAAACCAATGCAGCAGAGCTGGCGCGGCGTTTTACCGTGTGCCGACTGCGAGGGCATTGAAACGTCACTGTTCCTGCAGAAAGACGGTACCTGGGTTATGAACCAGCGTTATCAGGGGGCGAAAGAACCATCTTCCTTTGCGTCCTACGGGACATGGGCGCGTACGGCTGAGAAGCTGGTACTGACGGATACCACCGGTGAGAAAACCTATTTCCGCGCCAAAGGTGAAGGGATGGAGATGCTCGACCGCGAAGGCAATCCGATTGAGTCCCAGTTCAACTATACGCTGGCCCCGGTGAAAGCGGCCCTGCCTGCAACGCCAATGCCAATGCGTGGGATGTATTTCTATATGGCGGATGCGGCGATCTTTACCGACTGCGCCACCGGCAAGAAAATCAGCGTGGCGAACAATGCGCAGCTGGAGCGTGATTACGCTGTTGCGCGTGGCAATGACAGCAAGCCTGTCCTGCTGACGGTAGATGGTCACTTTACGCTGGAGCCGAATCCGGACAGCGGAGAGCTGGTGAAAACGCTGGTGGCAGATAAAGACGCGAAGTTTGTTGCGGGCAAAGACTGTAACAGTAAATAAGCCGATATCGACCCATTAAAAAACCCCGCCTGAGCGGGGTTTTTTGTTTAACGTTAACCTTTGATGGCTTTCACCAGGTAATCAAGAATGTCGCCAGTCTTGATCATCTGCTTTTCACCACTGCGACGGTATTTGTATTCAATGTCGTCGCTGTCGAGGTTACGGTCGCCGATGACTACGGTGTGCGGGATACCGATCAGTTCCATATCGGCAAACATCACGCCTGGACGCTCTTTACGGTCATCCATCAGCACTTCGATACCCTGAGCGCGGAGCTCGGAGTAAAGTTTTTCGGCCAGCTCCTGCACACGGTAAGACTTGTGCATGTTCATTGGCAGAATAGCCACCTGGAACGGGGCGATATTGTCTGGCCAGACGATGCCACGTTCGTCGTAGTTCTGTTCAATGGCTGCTGCAACCACACGCGTCACACCGATACCGTAGCAACCCATGGTCAGGATCTGGTTGCGGCCATCTTCCCCCTGAACGGCGGCATTCAGCGCGCGGGAATATTTATCCCCCAGCTGGAAGATGTGGCCCACTTCGATACCGCGTTTGATCATCAGGGTGCCCTGGCCGTCCGGGCTTGGATCGCCTGCCACCACGTTACGGATATCAGCCACTTCCGGCGTCGCAACATCGCGATCCCAGTTGATACCGAAGTAATGTTTACCGTCGATGTTAGCGCCAGCGGCGAAGTCGCTCATTGCCGCTACCGTACGGTCAATAACCACCGGAACCGGCATATTCACCGGGCCCAGAGAGCCAGGACCTGCGTTCACGACGGCACGGATTTCCGCTTCCGTTGCGAACGTCAGCGGGCTGGCAACCTGAGGCAACTTCTCAGCTTTCACTTCGTTCAGTTCGTGATCGCCACGCACCAGCAGGGCAACCAGCGGGTACGCGCTACCTTCGGTGGATTTCACCAGCAGGGTTTTTACCGTTTTTTCGACGGGCAGGTTGAACTGCTCAACCAGCTCGGCAATGGTTTTTGCGTGAGGTGTATCAACCAGCGTCATCTCTTCGGTTGCAGCAGCACGTGGCGCTTTAGGGGCCAGCGCTTCTGCAAACTCGATGTTCGCAGCGTAATCAGAAGAGTCAGAGAAGATCACATCGTCTTCACCGCTCTGAGCCAGAACCTGGAACTCATGAGACGCGCTTCCGCCGATAGAACCGGTATCAGCCTGCACAGCACGGAAATCCAGACCCATACGGGAGAAGATTTTGCTGTAAGCCTCGTACATTTTGTCGTAGGTCTCTTGCAGCGATTCCTGAGACGTATGGAAAGAGTAAGCATCTTTCATCAGAAATTCGCGTGAGCGCATGACGCCGAAACGTGGGCGAACTTCATCACGGAACTTGGTCTGGATCTGGAAGAAGTTCAGCGGCAGCTGTTTGTAAGAGCTCAGCTCATTACGAATCAGGTCGGTAATGACTTCTTCATGCGTTGGGCCGAGGACGAATGGACGCTCGCCACGATCAACGAAACGCAGCAGCTCAGGGCCATATTGCTCCCAGCGGCCGCTCTCCTGCCACAGGTCAGCGGGCTGAACCACAGGCATGGACACCTCGATAGCACCGGCGTTGTTCATCTCTTCACGCACGATGTTTTCGACTTTTTTCAGGACGCGCACGCCGGTCGGCAGCCAGGTATATAACCCGGAGGCCAGCTTGCGGATCATCCCGGCGCGCAGCATCAGCTGATGGCTGATCACTTCGGCGTCGGCAGGCGTCTCCTTCAGAGTGGAGAGCAGATATTGGCTAGTACGCATGTTGTTACGGTTCCATTTCGACGATTGGAACAGGCTGAAACACCAGCCTGAGACAAAAAAAGTGGTTTAGTTTACCAGTGTGGCAAAGATGCCAAAAGAGAGGAGGACAAAATTACCTGGGTTCAAGGGCAAACACTTCAAAACCTGCCCCGGTCACGCGCCAGCGAACGTTAAAATCCAGCAGCCAGACGGCGTAGGTTTTCCCGGCGTCCTCTTCTTTACGATAGGCTGGACGGGGGTCCTGAGCCAGCACTTCGGTGATAAAGTCATGAAGGCGGGGATAGCGTGTTTCCAACTGCTCAAGCTGCGTGGTTATCTCAGCCGTGAAGTGAACAGGCATATCTGCCTGCGGTGCTTCCTGAGCATAGCTTGCGCGGGCGTCGGGTAACGCTTCGGCAAAGGGGAGATACGGCTTGATATCGATAACCGGCGTGCCATCAACCAGGTCAAGGCTGCCTAATTCCAGTATGACCTGATCCTTTTGACAGCGTATACCTTTCAGTTCGACCAGCGACATCCCGACAGGGTTTGGACGGAAGGTTGAGCGCGTCGCAAACACGCCCATCCTGGCGTTGCCTCCCAGGCGAGGAGGGCGTACGGTCGGACGCCAGCCACCTTCCATCGTCTGGTGAAACACAAACACAATCCATAAGTGGCTGAATGCTTCGAGCCCGCGTACGGCATCGGCCTGATTGTAGGGCGCGATCAAGTGAAGCTCGCCACCGCTGGTGACCAGACCTGGCTGGCGTGGCACGGCGAACTTCTCTTTATAGGGAGAGCGAATAACGCCTATCTGTTCGAACTGAAATGAACTCATTTCGCCGTAATGTTCAGCGCCGAGCCGATGCAAACCGCCTGACGGTAGCAACCCGGTGTTCCACTGGTCACTTCGCAGCTATGCAGCAGAACCGCGTTGGCTTTCATTTTTGCCGCGTTGATCTGCATGCGTTTACGCGCTGTTGGGATATTCGGTGGAGAGTCCTGATTGGTAGCCTGACAGGATTCGCCGCTTACTTCACCCAGTTCACGGAAAGGTTTACCCACGAGTTCGTCAGCTTTGGTAATAATGCGAACCGGCGCAGGGCGAGGCGCTTTCGGTTTGACGGGTTCTGCTTTTGGCGGGGGTTGCCGTGCTTTGGACAGGTTCAACAGGAGATCTGCTTAGCATAGAACAGCCGCTCAGCATGAGTGCTAAAAGACAGATCGGTAAAGCACGCATAATAATTCCTCAATGGATAATCAAAACGTCAGATATTGAATCAGTTGACTGCACAAATGACAAGACGGGCATAAGCCCGTCTTGATGATATTACACTGAGGTGAGATTACCAGCCCTTAACAGCGCCGCCGTTAAACACTTTGTTGGCTTCCTGGTAAACTTCGTCAGACTGATAAGCCTGTACGAACTTCTTCACGTTTTCCGCATCTTTGTTGTCTTCGCGAGTCACGATCAGGTTTACGTACGGGGAGTCTTTGTCTTCAACGAAGATACCGTCTTTCGCTGGCGTCAGGCCAATCTGGCTGGCGTACGTGGTGTTGATAACGGCCAGGGCAATCTGCGCGTCGTCGAGAGAACGTGGCAGCTGTGGGGCTTCCAGCTCAACAATTTTCAGATTTTTCGGATTCTCGGTGACATCCAGAACGGTTGGCAGCAGGCCAACACCGTCTTTCAGCTTAATCAGGCCCACTTTCTGCAGCAGCAGCAGGGAACGGCCAAGGTTGGTTGGGTCGTTAGGCACGGCAACCTGAGAGCCTGGCTGCAGTTCGTCCAGAGATTTAATTTTCTTGGAGTAACCGGCAATAGGGTAAACAAAGGTGTTACCCACACCCACCAGTTTATAGCCGCGATCCTTGATCTGCTGATCCAGGTAAGGTTTATGCTGGAAGGCGTTGGCGTCGATATCGCCTTTGCTCAGCGCTTCGTTCGGCAGAACGTAATCGTTAAAGGTCACCAGCTCAACGTCCAGACCATACTTCTCTTTCGCGACTTTCTGCGCGACTTCAGCAACCTGCTGTTCTGCACCCACGATAACGCCCACTTTGATGTGGTTTGGATCTTTTTCGTCCTGACCGCAACCCACCAGTGCCAGAGAGCCGATCAGCGCGCCTACCGCTGCAAAGGTCTTTAATTTAAACGCCATGTTATATCCTTAACTCGTCGAGTTTGTGTTGTGTGTAACGTTATTTGTGAGTAACAGTCCGGACGATGCGATCGCCAGAGAACTGGATTAAGTAAACCAGCACAACCAGCAATACCAGAACGGTATTCATTACGGTAGCGTTATAACCAATATAGCCGTACTGGTAGCCAATCTGGCCTAAACCGCCGGCGCCAACGGCACCGCCCATCGCGGAATAACCCACCAGAGTAATCAACGTAATGGTTGCCGCATTCACCAGCCCTGGCAGCGCTTCAGGCAGCAGGACTTTACGCACGATCTGCATTGGCGTTGCCCCCATCGCGCGGGAAGCCTCGATCAAACCGGTCGGGATTTCCAGCAGGGCGTTTTCCACCATACGGGCGATAAACGGCGCAGCTCCTACGGTCAGCGGAACGATAGCTGCCTGCAAACCGATAGACGTTCCCACGATCACTCGGGTAAATGGAATCATCCACACCAGCAGAATAATGAACGGGATAGAACGGAAGATATTCACCAGTGCAGACAGGGTGCGATACAGCTTCGCGTTCTCAATGATTTGTCCCGGGCGCGTCACATACAACAGCACGCCGACCGGCAGACCAATCACAAAACCAAAAAAGCCTGATACAAAGGTCATTGCCAGCGTTTCCCAAACGCCGCGAACCAGCAGCCACATCATCGGCTCAGACATAACCCAGTACCTCCACTTTTACGTGATGTTCTTGCAGCCAGGCAATTGCCGCCTGGGTTTCTGCTTGTGTGCCGTGCATTTCCGTCAGCATGATGCCGAACTTCACGCCACCGGCGTAATCCATTTGCGCGCTGATGATGTTGTTATTCACATTAAAGCGGCGCGCGGTTTCGGACAGCAGTGGTGCATCGACGGACTGGCCAGTGAACTCCATACGCAGCATCGGGACGCTGTCCGCGGTCGATTCTGTTTTTAAACGCTCCAGATAATCTTCCGGAATATCCAGGTGCAGCGTGGACTGAATAAACTGTTGTGCCAGTGGGGTTTTCGGATGGGAAAACACTTCGCTGACCGTGTCTTGCTCAATCAACTCACCGTTGCTGATTACCGCGACGCAATCACAGATGCGTTTCACCACGTCCATTTCATGTGTAATAAGGAGAATGGTCAGGCCGAGGCGACGGTTGATGTCCTTCAGCAGCTCCAGAATGGAACGCGTAGTGGCGGGATCTAATGCGCTGGTGGCTTCATCGCACAGCAGCACTTTCGGGTTGCTTGCCAGCGCGCGGGCAATGGCCACACGCTGCTTTTGTCCGCCGGACAGGTTTGCCGGGTAGCTATCGTGTTTATCACCCAGACCGACGAGATCCAGCAGTTCGGTTACGCGACGCTTAACTTCTTCTTTTGGCGTGTTGTCCAGTTCCAGCGGTAAGGCAACGTTGCCAAACACCGTACGGGAGGCCAGCAGGTTAAAGTGCTGGAAGATCATGCCAATCTGGCGGCGTGCTTTCGTCAGTTCTTTCTCTGAAAGGGCGGTCAGTTCCTGCCCGCCTACTTCTACACGACCCTGGGTTGGGCGCTCAAGCAGGTTAACACAACGGATCAGCGTACTTTTACCTGCACCCGATGCGCCAATGACGCCATAAATTTGACCAGCAGGAACATGCAGGCTGACATTGTTCAGCGCCTGAATGGTTCGGTTCCCCTGCTGGAACACTTTGGTGATATTGGAAAGTTTAATCATTAGATTATTTTTATCGTATGTAAGTTAGCCGTGGCATTTTCTTCTGCCAGATACGGGTGATGACCGTAAACAAAACGGATGTTAAGGCATCCAGACGTCTAAATCAATCCAACTCTGTACGATGAGCACTTTATTGCGCTGCGATTCATGAGATACTAGCTGTACATGCCTTTTTCAGGAGCAAACCGGTGGCAAAATCAGTACCCGCAATTTTTCTCGATCGTGATGGCACTATTAATGTGGATCACGGTTATGTCCACGAAATTGATGAGTTCGAGTTTATCGAGGGCGTTATCGATGCCATGCGCCAGCTGAAAGAGATGGGCTATGCGCTGGTGGTCGTGACCAATCAGTCCGGTATCGCACGTGGAAAATTCACCGAGGCGCAATTCGAGACGCTGACGGAATGGATGGACTGGTCGCTGGCTGACCGCGGTGTCGAACTTGATGGCATTTACTATTGCCCGCACCACCCGCAGGGAACTGTAGAAGAGTTTCGCCAGACGTGTGATTGCCGCAAGCCGCATCCGGGAATGTTTATCTCTGCGCAGGAATTCCTGCATATCGATATGGCTGCTTCTTATATGGTGGGCGATAAACTGGAAGATATGCAGGCAGCAACCGCTGCAGGTGTGGGGACTAAAATACTTGTGCGCACCGGCAAACCTGTGACCCCTGAAGCAGAGAGTGCCGCGGATTGGGTGATTAATAGCCTGGCAGAGCTGCCAAAAGAGATTAAAAAGCACCAAAAATAGCCTTTTTGGTGAAAAGGTGAGCGGTCGAAATAAAAAAGCATATTTCCGCTTGTCATTCCTCGGCGGCACCCTATAATGCGCCTCCATCGACACGGCGGATGTGAATCACTTCACAGTTAACCCGGTCGGTTGAAGAGAAAAAATCCTGAACATCAGGGTTGACTCTGAAAGAGGAAAGCGTAATATACGCCACCTCGCGACGGTGAGCTGTAAGCCGCGTCGCAACTGCTCTTTAACAATTTATCAGACAATCTGTGTGGGCACTCAAAGTGACATGGATTCTTAATGTCTTCGGACAAAAAATGAATACCAAGTCTCTGAGTGAACATACGTAATTCATTACGAAGTTTAATTCACGAGCATCAAACTTAAATTGAAGAGTTTGATCATGGCTCAGATTGAACGCTGGCGGCAGGCCTAACACATGCAAGTCGAACGGTAGCACAGAGAGCTTGCTCTCGGGTGACGAGTGGCGGACGGGTGAGTAATGTCTGGGAAACTGCCTGATGGAGGGGGATAACTACTGGAAACGGTAGCTAATACCGCATAACGTCGCAAGACCAAAGAGGGGGACCTTCGGGCCTCTTGCCATCAGATGTGCCCAGATGGGATTAGCTAGTAGGTGGGGTAACGGCTCACCTAGGCGACGATCCCTAGCTGGTCTGAGAGGATGACCAGCCACACTGGAACTGAGACACGGTCCAGACTCCTACGGGAGGCAGCAGTGGGGAATATTGCACAATGGGCGCAAGCCTGATGCAGCCATGCCGCGTGTATGAAGAAGGCCTTCGGGTTGTAAAGTACTTTCAGCGGGGAGGAAGGTGTTGCGGTTAATAACCGCAGCAATTGACGTTACCCGCAGAAGAAGCACCGGCTAACTCCGTGCCAGCAGCCGCGGTAATACGGAGGGTGCAAGCGTTAATCGGAATTACTGGGCGTAAAGCGCACGCAGGCGGTCTGTCAAGTCGGATGTGAAATCCCCGGGCTCAACCTGGGAACTGCATTCGAAACTGGCAGGCTAGAGTCTTGTAGAGGGGGGTAGAATTCCAGGTGTAGCGGTGAAATGCGTAGAGATCTGGAGGAATACCGGTGGCGAAGGCGGCCCCCTGGACAAAGACTGACGCTCAGGTGCGAAAGCGTGGGGAGCAAACAGGATTAGATACCCTGGTAGTCCACGCCGTAAACGATGTCGACTTGGAGGTTGTGCCCTTGAGGCGTGGCTTCCGGAGCTAACGCGTTAAGTCGACCGCCTGGGGAGTACGGCCGCAAGGTTAAAACTCAAATGAATTGACGGGGGCCCGCACAAGCGGTGGAGCATGTGGTTTAATTCGATGCAACGCGAAGAACCTTACCTACTCTTGACATCCAGAGAACTTAGCAGAGATGCTTTGGTGCCTTCGGGAACTCTGAGACAGGTGCTGCATGGCTGTCGTCAGCTCGTGTTGTGAAATGTTGGGTTAAGTCCCGCAACGAGCGCAACCCTTATCCTTTGTTGCCAGCGGTCCGGCCGGGAACTCAAAGGAGACTGCCAGTGATAAACTGGAGGAAGGTGGGGATGACGTCAAGTCATCATGGCCCTTACGAGTAGGGCTACACACGTGCTACAATGGCGCATACAAAGAGAAGCGAACTCGCGAGAGCAAGCGGACCTCATAAAGTGCGTCGTAGTCCGGATTGGAGTCTGCAACTCGACTCCATGAAGTCGGAATCGCTAGTAATCGTAGATCAGAATGCTACGGTGAATACGTTCCCGGGCCTTGTACACACCGCCCGTCACACCATGGGAGTGGGTTGCAAAAGAAGTAGGTAGCTTAACCTTCGGGAGGGCGCTTACCACTTTGTGATTCATGACTGGGGTGAAGTCGTAACAAGGTAACCGTAGGGGAACCTGCGGTTGGATCACCTCCTTACCTTAAAGAACCTGCCTTTGTAGTGCTCACACAGATTGTCTGATGAAAAACAGCAGTAAAAAACCTCTACAGGCTTGTAGCTCAGGTGGTTAGAGCGCACCCCTGATAAGGGTGAGGTCGGTGGTTCAAGTCCACTCAGGCCTACCAAATCTGTCATGCAGATTTGAAGAGGTTGGTCATACGATGGGGCTATAGCTCAGCTGGGAGAGCGCCTGCTTTGCACGCAGGAGGTCTGCGGTTCGATCCCGCATAGCTCCACCATCTTTTACTGCGAAAACAAGAAAACTTCAGAGTGAACCTGAAAAGGTGCACTGCGAAGTTTTGCTCTTTAAAAATCTGGATCAAGCTGAAAATTGAAACGACACACATGTTATGTGTGTTCGAGTCTCTCAAATTTTCGCAAACCGGTGATGAATCGAAAGAAACATCTTCGGGTTGTGAGGTTAAGCGACTAAGCGTACACGGTGGATGCCCTGGCAGTCAGAGGCGATGAAGGACGTGCTAATCTGCGAAAAGCGCCGGCGAGGTGATATGAACCTTTGACCCGGCGATGTCCGAATGGGGAAACCCAGTGTGTTCCGACACACTATCGTTAACTGAATACATAGGTTAACGAGGCGAACCGGGGGAACTGAAACATCTAAGTACCCCGAGGAAAAGAAATCAACCGAGATTCCCCCAGTAGCGGCGAGCGAACGGGGAGCAGCCCAGAGTCTGAATCAGCTTGTGTGTTAGTGGAAGCGTCTGGAAAGTCGCACGGTACAGGGTGAAAGTCCCGTACACGAAAGCACACAGGCTGTGAACTCGAAGAGTAGGGCGGGACACGTGGTATCCTGTCTGAATATGGGGGGACCATCCTCCAAGGCTAAATACTCCTGACTGACCGATAGTGAACCAGTACCGTGAGGGAAAGGCGAAAAGAACCCCGGCGAGGGGAGTGAAAAAGAACCTGAAACCGTGTACGTACAAGCAGTGGGAGCCTCTTTTATGGGGTGACTGCGTACCTTTTGTATAATGGGTCAGCGACTTATATTCTGTAGCAAGGTTAACCGTATAGGGGAGCCGAAGGGAAACCGAGTCTTAACTGGGCGTTAAGTTGCAGGGTATAGACCCGAAACCCGGTGATCTAGCCATGGGCAGGTTGAAGGTTGGGTAACACTAACTGGAGGACCGAACCGACTAATGTTGAAAAATTAGCGGATGACTTGTGGCTGGGGGTGAAAGGCCAATCAAACCGGGAGATAGCTGGTTCTCCCCGAAAGCTATTTAGGTAGCGCCTCGTGAACTCATCTTCGGGGGTAGAGCACTGTTTCGGCTAGGGGGCCATCCCGGCTTACCAACCCGATGCAAACTACGAATACCGAAGAATGTTATCACGGGAGACACACGGCGGGTGCTAACGTCCGTCGTGAAGAGGGAAACAACCCAGACCGCCAGCTAAGGTCCCAAAGTCATGGTTAAGTGGGAAACGATGTGGGAAGGCACAGACAGCCAGGATGTTGGCTTAGAAGCAGCCATCATTTAAAGAAAGCGTAATAGCTCACTGGTCGAGTCGGCCTGCGCGGAAGATGTAACGGGGCTAAACCATGCACCGAAGCTGCGGCAGCGACGCTTATGCGTTGTTGGGTAGGGGAGCGTTCTGTAAGCCGTTGAAGGTGTCCTGTGAGGGGTGCTGGAGGTATCAGAAGTGCGAATGCTGACATAAGTAACGATAAAGCGGGTGAAAAGCCCGCTCGCCGGAAGACCAAGGGTTCCTGTCCAACGTTAATCGGGGCAGGGTGAGTCGACCCCTAAGGCGAGGCCGAAAGGCGTAGTCGATGGGAAACAGGTTAATATTCCTGTACTTGGTGTTACTGCGAAGGGGGGACGGAGAAGGCTATGTTAGCCGGGCGACGGTTGTCCCGGTTTAAGCATGTAGGCGGAGGTTCCAGGTAAATCCGGTTCCTTATTAACGCTGAGGTGTGATGACGAGGCACTACGGTGCTGAAGTAACAAATGCCCTGCTTCCAGGAAAAGCCTCTAAGCATCAGGTAACATCAAATCGTACCCCAAACCGACACAGGTGGTCAGGTAGAGAATACCAAGGCGCTTGAGAGAACTCGGGTGAAGGAACTAGGCAAAATGGTGCCGTAACTTCGGGAGAAGGCACGCTGATATGTAGGTGAAGCCCCTGCGGGTGGAGCTGAAATCAGTCGAAGATACCAGCTGGCTGCAACTGTTTATTAAAAACACAGCACTGTGCAAACACGAAAGTGGACGTATACGGTGTGACGCCTGCCCGGTGCCGGAAGGTTAATTGATGGGGTTAGCGGTAACGCGAAGCTCTTGATCGAAGCCCCGGTAAACGGCGGCCGTAACTATAACGGTCCTAAGGTAGCGAAATTCCTTGTCGGGTAAGTTCCGACCTGCACGAATGGCGTAATGATGGCCAGGCTGTCTCCACCCGAGACTCAGTGAAATTGAACTCGCTGTGAAGATGCAGTGTACCCGCGGCAAGACGGAAAGACCCCGTGAACCTTTACTATAGCTTGACACTGAACACTGGTCCTTGATGTGTAGGATAGGTGGGAGGCTTTGAAGCGTGGACGCCAGTCTGCGTGGAGCCAACCTTGAAATACCACCCTTTAATGGCTGGTGTTCTAACGTAGACCCGTGATCCGGGTTGCGGACAGTGTCTGGTGGGTAGTTTGACTGGGGCGGTCTCCTCCCAAAGAGTAACGGAGGAGCACGAAGGTTAGCTAATCCTGGTCGGACATCAGGAGGTTAGTGCAATGGCATAAGCTAGCTTGACTGCGAGAGTGACGGCTCGAGCAGGTGCGAAAGCAGGTCATAGTGATCCGGTGGTTCTGAATGGAAGGGCCATCGCTCAACGGATAAAAGGTACTCCGGGGATAACAGGCTGATACCGCCCAAGAGTTCATATCGACGGCGGTGTTTGGCACCTCGATGTCGGCTCATCACATCCTGGGGCTGAAGTAGGTCCCAAGGGTATGGCTGTTCGCCATTTAAAGTGGTACGCGAGCTGGGTTTAGAACGTCGTGAGACAGTTCGGTCCCTATCTGCCGTGGGCGCTGGAGAATTGAGGGGGGCTGCTCCTAGTACGAGAGGACCGGAGTGGACGCATCACTGGTGTTCGGGTTGTCATGCCAATGGCACTGCCCGGTAGCTAAATGCGGAAGAGATAAGTGCTGAAAGCATCTAAGCACGAAACTTGCCCCGAGATGAGTTCTCCCTGAGACTTTAAGTCTCCTGAAGGAACGTTGAAGACTACGACGTTGATAGGTCGGGTGTGTAAGCGCAGCGATGCGTTGAGCTAACCGATACTAATGAACCGTGAGGCTTAACCTTACAACGCCGAAGATGTTTTGGCGATGAGAGACGATTTTCAGCTGATACAGATTACAGAATTTGCCTGGCGGCTTTAGCGCGGTGGTCCCACCTGACCCCATGCCGAACTCAGAAGTGAAACGCCGTAGCGCCGATGGTAGTGTGGGGTCTCCCCATGCGAGAGTAGGGAACTGCCAGGCATCAAATTACGTAGTAAGCCGGTGCATAAATCCGGTGGTTACAGCAGTCTTCGGTGGAGCGGTAGTTCAGTCGGTTAGAATACCTGCCTGTCACGCAGGGGGTCGCGGGTTCGAGTCCCGTCCGTTCCGCCACTTATTAAAAGCCCTGAGTTAACGCTCAGGGCTTTTTTCATATCTGTCGTATCATTATTGCCAAATCAGCAAATATCCTCTGCGTTAAACGCTCTTTTTCTGCATAACGGCAGCAGCGATAATCCTCCTCAGTTAACAATCATTATGAATAACGAGGATTACATGACTATCCCTGCACTGGGTCTGGGCACTTTCCGCCTGAAAGACGACGTTGTTATCGCATCTGTTAAAACTGCACTTGAACTTGGCTATCGCGCAATTGATACGGCGCAGATTTATGATAACGAAGCTGCCGTTGGTCAGGCTATCGAAGAGAGCGGCGTAGCGCGCAGCGAGCTTTTCATCACCACCAAAATCTGGATTGAAAACCTCAGCAAAGACAAATTGATCCCCAGCCTGAAAGAGAGCCTGGAAAAACTGCGTACCGACTATGTGGATCTGACGTTGATCCACTGGCCATCACCGAACGATGCCGTGTCAGTCGAGGAGTTCATACAGGCATTGCGTGAAGCGAAAGAGCAGGGCTTAACGCGTGAAATAGGTATTTCTAATTTCACCATCCCGCTGATGGAAAAAGCCATTGCCGCCGTGGGGTCAGAAAACATTGCAACCAATCAGATTGAACTCTCTCCCTACCTGCAAAACCGCAAAGTCGTGGACTGGGCAAAACAGCACGGCATCCACATCACCTCATATATGACCCTGGCCTACGGTAAAGCACTGAAAGATGACGTGATTAATCGTATCGCAGAAAAACATAGCGCAACGGCTGCACAGGTGATTCTGGCATGGGCGATGGGTGAAGGTTACGCCGTGATCCCCTCTTCAACCCGACGTGAAAACCTGGCCAGCAACCTGTTAGCGAGGGATCTCCAGCTGGACGACGAAGACAAAGAAGCGATCGCTGCCCTGGAATGCAACGATCGTCTGGTCAGCCCTGAAGGTCTGGCACCTGACTGGGATTAATATTGACCCTTTCCTCTGTAGCCTGAAACCCTCACACAGCTCCCCCGGGAGCTGTTTTTATATGTTCGCTCAGGAAATCGATAAAGGCGCGTATGCGCGTACTTACCGCTCTGTCACTGTAATAAACTGCACTAAAAGGCATCTCCACAGGCAGACGTTTATCTGCCATCAGCTCTACAAGCTCACCGCGTGCAATTTCTTTATCAATCATATAGTCCGACAAACAGGCGATCCCATTCCCTTCGAGGCAAAGCTGCTTCAGCGTTTCTCCACTGTTGGACGATAACCCACTGGTGATTTCATGCAGTTGACCATCATGACAGGCCACAGGCCAGGTGTTCAGCGATACGGGCTCCGTGAAGCCCAGGCACAGGTGCTGCTTCAGTTCTTCAACCGTCTCTGGTTTGCCATGCTCTGCGATGTATTGCGGTGATGCGACTATCTTGCGGTAGCTGGCAAAAAGAGGGCGGGCCCGCAAGCTCGAGTCGGTCAGCGTGCCGGCCCGGATCGCCACATCCACTTTCCGCTCGATGAGATTGATAAACGTCTCTGAGGAAACTAACGAGAGCGTCATCTCCGGATAGCGTTCGCGGAAAGGCTTGATCAGCGGCATCAGAAAATGAAGAACAACCGGTGTTGCCGCATCAATGCGCAGCAATCCGCGTGGCGTGCTACGGGTTTCCATAATCTCTGTTTCTGCCGCCGCCATCTCCTGCAGGACGGACTGCACACGGCGGAAGTAACGCTCGCCTTCCTCCGTCAGGCTTAGCTGACGCGTCGTTCGGTTGAGAAGACTGACGCCGAGCTTCATCTCCAGTTTTTTCACCGAGCGGCTGATGGCTGAATTAGCCTGCCCCAGCTGCTCGGCCGCACGGCTAAAACTGCCGCTTTCGACGACGGCGACAAAAATTGTCAGCTCTTCCGACGTTGCTTTCATTGTTGCACCACCTGCAAAATTCTATTGATATTTTGACCATTTTTGTTATTTAAGCACTGGCGCATACTGCCTGTCATCTTAATCCTGATGATATGGAGTTATTTATGCCACTGGCGCTACTTGCCCTGACGATCAGTGCCTTTGCAATTGGCACGACCGAATTTGTTATCGTAGGACTGGTGCCTACGATAGCTAACCAGCTTTCAATCTCGCTGCCTTCTGCCGGCCTGTTGGTTTCTATCTATGCGCTCGGGGTTGCCATCGGCGCCCCCGTCCTGACCGCGTTGACGGGACGTTTCCCGCGTAAGCCGCTGTTGGTTGCGCTGATGGTGTTATTCACCGCTGGCAATATTCTGGCCTGGCAGGCGCCGGACTACACCACGCTGGTGATTGCCCGGCTGCTGACCGGTCTCGCTCACGGTGTGTTCTTCTCCATTGGTTCAACTATTGCAACCAGCCTGGTACCAAAAGAGAAAGCAGCATCCGCCATCGCGATTATGTTCGGTGGTCTGACCGTCGCCCTTGTCACCGGTGTACCGTTAGGAACGTTTATCGGACAGCACTTTGGCTGGCGCGAAACCTTCCTTGCCGTCTCTTTACTGGGGGTGATTGCCCTGGTTGCCAGCCTGCTATTGGTACCGTCGACTATTGCAGGACGTGCGAGTGCCAGCCTGAGCGATCAGCTCAAGGTACTCACGCATCCGCGTTTGCTGATCATCTACGCCGTCACAGCGCTCGGCTATGGGGGTGTATTCACGGCTTTCACCTTCCTGGCTCCGATGATGCAGGACCTGGCAGGCTTCTCACCCAGTGCAGTGAGCTGGATTTTGCTGGGGTATGGTATCTCCGTCGCCATCGGTAATATCTGGGGAGGGAAGCTTGCGGACAAACATGGTGCAGTGCCGGCCCTGAAGTTTATCTTCGCAGCACTGGTTGTTCTGCTGATGATTTTCCAGTTCACGGCATCGATGCAATACGCCGCGCTGATAACGGTACTGGTGATGGGGATCTTCGCCTTTGGTAATGTGCCAGGCCTGCAGGTTTACGTGGTACAAAAAGCCGAACTTTATACACCCAACGCGGTAGATGTCGCATCGGGCCTGAATATTGCCGCGTTCAATATTGGGATTGCGCTGGGTTCTATCATTGGTGGGCAAACCGTTGAACATTTCGGATTAACCCAAACGCCATGGATTGGTGCGGTGATTGTTCTGGTCGCTTTCCTGCTGATTAGCCTGAGTGGGCGCCTTGATAAACCCGCTCGTGTAGTGCTGGGATAACATCAGTAAGTGCTTGCTTACAAAACTGGAAAGCGGTTTATCTGAAATTGCGTTGAAAGTGTAACCTAAAGTCCCTATAACATTAGAACCAGTCCGTTTTCCGGGCTGGTTCATGTTACAGAGGCCGTTTCCAAAAGTGCGAAAAAATACCTATGCCATGCGTTATGTTGCCGGAATGCCCGCGGAGAGGATCTTGCCTCCGGGGTCGTTTGCGAGCATAAGTCAGGCATTACCTGCCGGGACACCCTTAAGCAGCGATGAAAAAATCCGGGTGCTGGTGTGGAACATCTTTAAACAACAGCGCGCTGAGTGGTTATCGGTACTCAAGAATTTTGGGAAAGACGCCCATCTGGTGCTGTTGCAGGAGGCGCAAACCACCCCCGAGCTGGTAAGGTTTGCTACGACTCACTACCTTGCTGCTGACCAGGTTCCCGCGTTTGTCTTGCCGCAACATCCTTCTGGCGTGATGACCCTCTCTTCGGCTCATCCGGTCTATTGCTGCCCGCTGCGCGAACGCGAGCCGATTCTGCGTCTGGCGAAATCGGCGCTGGTAACGGTCTACCCGCTGCCGGACACGCGCATGCTGATGGTTGTGAATATCCACGCGGTCAACTTCAGCCTGGGCGTGGATGTGTATAGTAAGCAGTTACTTCCGATCGGTGACCAGATCGCCCATCACAGCGGGCCCATCATTATGGCCGGGGATTTTAATGCCTGGAGCCGTCCGCGCATGAATGCGCTGTATCGCTTTGCACGCGAAATGTCGCTGCGTGAAGTTCGTTTTAGCGATGACCAGCGCAAGAAAGCGTTTGGTCGTCCTCTCGATTTTGTCTTCTATCGTGGTCTGAACGTTCACGACGCCTCTGTTCTGGTGACGCGTGCCTCCGATCACAATCCTCTACTCGTTGAATTCAGTCCCGGCAAACCTGATAAATAATGGTATGTCAGGTCTGCCGTGGGGCAGGCCATTCGGGTGCTGCCCTTTATTTTAAACAACAAAAGGACAGTACGATGACAACAACACACTCCCATCATGACAACGTAGAAAAACAGTTTGGCTCCCAGGCAAATGCTTATCTGAGCAGTGCCGTGCACGCGTCTGGCCGTGATCTGGTCCGTCTCGGTGAACGCCTGGCGGCAGTGCCGCACGCGCACGTCCTGGACTTAGGCTGTGGTGCCGGGCATGCCAGCTTCACGGCAGCACAGCAGGTGGCGCAGGTCACGGCCTATGATTTATCCAGGCAGATGCTGGAGGTGGTTGCAGAGGCTGCACAAGTCAAAGGGCTGAACAACATCACGACGCGTCAGGGCTATGCCGAATCCTTACCCTTTGAAGATGCCTCATTTGAAGTTGTTATCAGCCGTTATTCTGCGCATCACTGGCATGACGTCGGCCAGGCATTACGTGAAGTTAAACGCGTTCTGAAGCCGGGCGGGGTCTTTATCATTATGGATGTGATGTCGCCGGGACATCCGGTGCGTAATATCTGGCTGCAGACGGTTGAAGCGCTGCGCGACACCTCGCATGTGCAAAACTACTCCAGCGGGGAGTGGTTAGCGCTGATTACTGAAGCGGGGCTGATCACACGTGCATTGATAACGGACCGCTTGCCGCTGGAGTTCAGCTCGTGGATTGCCCGTATGCGCACGCCGGAAGCGTTAAGCCAGGCCATTCGATTGTATCAGGATAGCGCGTCGGCGGAAGTGAAGGCGTACTTTGAATTGCAGGATGATGGATCATTTACCAGCGATACCATCATGGCTGAAGCGCAAAAAGCAGCGTAAAGAAAAAAGGCACCGAGGGGAATCGGTGCCTTTTTATCGTTAGGTCGTG
This sequence comes from Enterobacter sp. SORGH_AS_0287, assembly GCF_031453695.1. NCBI lineage: Bacteria > Pseudomonadati > Pseudomonadota > Gammaproteobacteria > Enterobacterales > Enterobacteriaceae > Enterobacter > Enterobacter sp. SORGH_AS_0287. The sequence goes on along the minus strand of NZ_JAVIZW010000001.1, from coordinate 2,640,796 downwards.
TCATCAGGAGTCTGGCGTGGCGCTATTTTTCACAAACAACGTCAGCTGGTCGCCTGGTTTCAGATTGTCAGTATCATTGTTCCAGCGCATCACATCCTTGATATTTACGCCGTGTCGTTTTGCGATACTGGACAGTGAATCACCTTTACGCACACGATAGGTAATGCTATCGCTGTTGCTGGCGAGACGCTGTGCACTGTTACCTGCACCCACCGTCAGAGTCTGACCCACTTTCAGGCCTGAGCTGCGCAGATTATTCCACTGCTGCAGATCGTTTGCCGTCACGCCAAGACGTGAGGCAATGCCCGAAAGTGTATCACCTGACCGAACCTTATAGCTGCGGCTGTTCACGGATGATGCATCCGCGATCAGCGTTGACTGAACAGCGGCAATTTCACCCGATGCTAAAGACTCACGTAACTGCTCAGCATGTTTCTGCGGAACCATTACATACTGCGGACCACTGGCCCCCAGCGTTGAGCCTTTAACGCCAGCATTAAAGGTTTTCAGTTTACTTACCGACATACCCGTCATATCAGCAACCTGTTGAATATCAACCGGATTGCTGAGGCGAACACGCGCCAGTGCACGACTTTCGTCTGGTGTTGGCAGTTGTACACCGTAACGCTTGCTGTTCTTGAGAATATCGCTCAATGCCAGCATTTTCGGTACGTAAATCTTCGTTTCCTGTGGCAGTGAGAGCGACCAAAAATCGGTGGATTTACCCCGTGCTTTATTCGCTTTCATTGCCTTCAGTACACGACCTTCGCCACTGTTATACGCTGCGACCGTTAACAGCCAGTCGCCGTCGAACATCTTATTAAGACGTTCCATCATGTCGAGAGCGGCTGTCGTTGAAGCGACAACATCACGACGCGCATCATAGTTGCGGGTCTGTTTCAAACCATAGTTTCGCCCGGTGCTCGGAATGATCTGCCAAATGCCTGCGGCATTGGCGCCAGACGTCGCGTGTGGGTCAAAAGCGCTCTCCACTATGGGTAGGAGTACCAGCTCCATCGGCATGTTACGTTTCTTAACTTGCCCGGCTATCCAGTACATATACGGCTCTGCCCGTAAAGTTACATCGTGGAGATAGCTCTTATTTCTTAAATACTTTTGCTTCTGTTCGCGAATCCGGTTGTTTTCCGGAATTCCCATCTTTAGCTCGTCGCCAATAGAGGTCCACAAGTCTTCATCCTGTGCGAAAGACGTCCCATCGTCCATCCATCGCGCTGAACTTGTAAACTTCCCTGCTTCCCCTTGACCAGCTGCAGAAAGGCTCTGTGCGTGCTGTTGTACGTTGCTGCCGTTCTGCGACTGGCAACCTACAAGCAGGACAGAGGCGAGTAATATCGCTTTTGCCTTCATGTGTGTGTCAATAGTTGCTTAAAAGACGAGCGATGATAACGGCGAAATTTTGAAAAGGCAACCCGCAATTATCTGAAGTTATCTTTCTTTGACCTTAACCATGCAAATCGTTGTTCTGGTTGTGACAAATTTGTTTCTTTGTTAATTTCATCAATTAAATCAATATCATCTGTTCGTAAAAATAAATTAGTTTTACGCTCATTTTTCAGAATTACGGGGAGTGTTTTTTGGTTTTTTGCACGTAACTCCTTCACTTTGTGATAATAATCTTGAATCGCCCGATCCTCTGGCAAGATGCTCGCCGCAAACTTCATATTTCCTAATGTATACTCATGTGCGCAACAAATAAGGGTATCGTCAGGTAATGCGCTAATCTTCTGTAATGACTGGTACATCTGGGCTGGGGTGCCCTCAAAAAGTCTTCCACAGCCGCCGGAGAACAGCGTGTCGCCGCAAAAAAGATAAGGTTTACTGTAGAAACAAAGATGTCCCAAAGTGTGACCTGGTGTAGCAAATACAGAAAACTCCCACTCGCGTATGAGGATATTTTCACCTTCTTCGACTACCTGCGTTGCTCCCTTATCTTGTGTCTCTGCCGGTCCGTAAACCACCAGATGCGGGAATTGGGCACGAAGGTCAGCAACACCGCCGGTATGATCGTTATGATGATGGGTCAGAAGGATGGCCTCTGGTTGCCAGCCGTTCTCTTTTATCGCATCTGATACAGGAGCCGATTCTCCAGGATCGACAATGACGCACCGACGCTCGTCATCGACTAAAACCCAGATGTAATTGTCCTGAAAGGCGGGAATACTGATAAGATTCATAAATTACCTCTTATAGCGTGGTGGGTGTGTTGATGAAACCGGCAAGGATACCTCAGATTGTCCCGGCACCTGAACGTTGGGCCGAATTGCCCTGGGGTGAATACTATCGCGAGAACCTGGAACAGCAGCTTAAACCCTGGCTCGCGAAAATGTATGGTTTTCACTTGCTTAAGATTGGCAATCTCAGCGCGGAAATCAATACCGAAAGCTGCGCTATCTCACATCAGGTTAATGTCTCTCTTGGCGCATCGCCGGTTCAGGTGAAAGCGGATCCTTTACATCTGCCGTTTGCGGAAAAGTCCGTTGATGCCTGTCTGCTGGCACACACGTTGCCCTGGTGCAGCGATCCTCATCGCCTGCTGCGCGAGGCCGACCGCGTCCTGATTGATGATGGCTGGCTGATACTCAGCGGGTTCAATCCGCTGAGTCTGATGGGGCTGCGCAAGCTGGTTCCGGTGCTTCGCCGGACACCGCCGTATAACAGCAGGATGTTCACGATGATGCGCCAGCTTGACTGGCTTTCACTGCTGAACTTTGAGGTGCTCTGCTCGGGCGGTTTTCAGGTACTTCCCTGGGCACGGCAGGGGGGCGTTGTTCTGAGCACCCATCTGCCGGCATTAGGCTGCATGCAGTTTATTGTCGCGCGTAAGCGAACCATCCCCCTTACGCTTAATCCGATGAAGCAGAGTAAATCGAAATCGCCCATTCGCCAGACCGTGGGCGCCACGCGGCAGTACAGAAAACCCTGATCAGGATTCGGGCTGATAGCCTGAGTCTTCATGAGCGGGGTTGGATGCCGCTGCCCGTGCCAGTTCGTCACATCGTTCGTTTTCGGGGTGGCCTGCGTGACCTTTAACCCATTCCCATTTAATCTCGTGCTGGCCCAGCGCAGCATCAAGACGTTTCCAGAGATCGACGTTTTTGACCGGCTTTTTGTCTGCCGTCTTCCAGCCGCGTTTTTTCCAGTTGTGGATCCACTGGGTGATCCCCTGGCGTACGTACTGACTGTCAGTGCTCAACACCACATCACAGTGTTCTTTTAGCGCTTCCAGCGCCACAATGGCGGCCATCAACTCCATGCGGTTGTTGGTGGTCAGAAAATAGCCTTCGCTAAAAGTTTTTTCATGCTCGCGATAGCGCATAATCGCGCCATAACCGCCAGGCCCTGGGTTGCCGAGGCAAGATCCATCGGTGAAAATTTCTACCTGTTTACGCATCTCTGGTAGACTTCCTGTATTTGAAACGTTCAGTTAAACGATAAGTCTGACATAAATGACCGCTATGAGCACTGCAATTACTCGCCAGATTGTCCTCGATACCGAAACCACCGGTATGAACCAGATCGGCGCGCACTACGAAGGGCACAAGATCATCGAGATCGGTGCCGTTGAAGTGGTGAACCGTCGTCTTACGGGGAACAACTTCCATGTCTACCTCAAACCCGACCGGCTGGTGGACCCAGAAGCGTTCGGCGTGCACGGTATCGCCGATGAGTTCTTGCTGGATAAACCGACCTTTGCGGAAGTGGCAGACGAATTTCTGGAATATATCAAAGGCGCCGAGCTTATCATTCACAACGCGTCGTTCGATATCGGCTTTATGGACTATGAGTTCAGTAAGCTCCATCGTGATATTCCGAAAACGAACACGTTCTGTAAGGTGACCGATAGCCTGGCGCTGGCGAGGAAAATGTTTCCTGGCAAGCGTAACAGCCTGGATGCGCTCTGTTCTCGCTATGAAATAGATAACACCAAGCGAACGTTGCACGGCGCATTGCTCGATGCCCAGATCCTGGCGGATGTCTACCTGGCGATGACCGGTGGTCAGACGTCCATGAAGTTCAGCATGGAAAATGAATCGCAGCAGACGCAGGGGGAAGCGGGGATTCAACGCGTTGTTCGCCAGGCCAGTCGTTTGCGAGTGGTTTTAGCCAATGATGACGAGTTACTTAACCATGAATCCCGTCTTGATTTAGTGCAGAAGAAAGGCGGAAGCTGCATGTGGCGGGCCTGAAAAAGGGCCGGAATGCCTGTAAAATCATCGTTTGGGTGAATTTTGCAGCAAACGATTCAAAACGTGAGAAAAAGCGTTGACGAGTCCGGAGGCAAACCGTAATATGCGCCTCGTTCCCCCAGCGGGAACAGTGGAGCGGTAGTTCAGTCGGTTAGAATACCTGCCTGTCACGCAGGGGGTCGCGGGTTCGAGTCCCGTCCGTTCCGCCACTATTCAGAAGGCCTGAATCAGAAATGATTCAGGCCTTCGTCGTTTCTGCGTCTGCAAATCTTCTTTATCCGCCCCCCCTGTCGTTATTAACAAAAAGTTAATATCTGTGGTGCAATTAATTAACATTTGATCAATGATAGTGCACAATTTGCACCGTATTTGTGCATTTTGCCACCAGTTGTCTTTTTGGCAGCGGAGCAGATGTGTAATTTTGTAAAAAATAATTCACCGAAAATCATTCGCTTATCTCCACCCCTTCAGAAAGTTCATGAACCAATGCTTTATTGGTTCGTTTATTGCTTAATCATTAGCACGGTAAGTAGCATGTCATATCAATAACTTATCGTTAATAAAAATAAAGTAATGATGATAGCGAGCGAACCAATATGGAAAAACCGTCACGGTTTCTGGCCAATTCCAGCACCGCGCTTGAGCAGCTGCGCGGACTGATCAACCAGCATGAGTCAACACCAGGCACTCCGCTGCCCACTGAACGTGAGCTGTCGGAGACTCTCGGCGTAGGACGACGTGAAGTACGTCGTGCGCTGGATGTGCTGGAAGAGGAGGGGCGGATCTGGCGTAAACAGGGCAAAGGGACCTTTATAGGCCCGTCTGCACCTGTTGAACCTCTGGCCCTTCAGGGATTGGTTCAGCAAACCAACCTTCTGGAAGTCATGGAAGCTCGTCTACAGCTCGAACCCGGCTTAGCCCGGCTTGCGGCACTGCGTGCCACCAGGGAAAACCTCGCGCTTATGCAGCGCATGCTGGAACGCATTGATAAGGTCAGCCCGGACGACCGCGATCTCAACGAACTCTGGGATAGCGCATTTCACCGCGCCATTGCCGAGGCTGCCGGTAATCGCCTGATGCTTGGCCTGTTTGATGCCATTGATGCCGTCAGACGTGAACCGGGCTGGCAGCATTTGCGCGAATTAGCCCGTACACCCGAGCGGGTTGATCACTATAACGACCACCATCAAAAAATCATGTCTGCGATTATCCATCGCCAGCCTAATGAAGCAGCGGCCGCCATGCGCGAACACCTGCTTAGCCTGCAGTCAGCCCTGATTCAGGCTATTCACCTTGAGGACGACTTCACGCTATGACGACGATCCCGTTTAAGGACCCCACGCCTGTACTGCGGCTGCAAAATCTTAACGTAACGTTCGCCGGCTCTCCGGTGAGCGTGCTTGATGGTATTTCACTGACGGTCAACGCGGGAGAAACGCTGGCGCTGGTGGGGGAATCCGGCTGCGGGAAAAGTATCACCTCATTAGCGCTGATGGGCTTACTGCCCGCCAGCGCACAGATCGTCAGCGGCGAGATGCAGTTCCGTCGTCACGACTTACGAAAGCTTTCACCGCGGGAATATGCCGATCTTCGCGGCAGCGAACTGGCAATGATTTTCCAGGAGCCAATGACCTCGCTCAACCCTGCCTTCACGCTGGGAGACCAGCTCAGTGAAGCGGTGATGCGCCATCAGAAACTTTCTCGTGCAGAGGCGATGAAGGTTGCGCTGCAGATTCTGGAGAAGGTGCAGATCCCGGCAGCAGAAATGCGCCTGAAAGCGTATCCGCACCAGCTTTCCGGGGGGATGCGTCAGCGCGTGATGATTGCGATGGCGCTGATTAACCATCCACGTTTGCTGATTGCCGACGAGCCGACAACCGCGCTGGATGTGACCATTCAGGCGCAGATCCTCGCGCTGCTTAATACCCTCAAAGAAGAGACCGGTACGGCGGTGTTAATGATCACCCACGATCTGGGCGTGGTGGCGGAAGTCGCGCAGCAGGTGGCGGTAATGTATGCCGGACAGGTGGTAGAGCAGGGGAGCGTGGAGGCCATTTTTGCCGACCCGCAACACCCGTACACCATAGGACTGATGGGCTCGATTCCGTCCCTCGGCGCACGTAAAGGCGCGCTTTCCACTATTCCCGGAGCCGTTCCGCTGCCGGAATCCATGCCCAAAGGGTGCCGGTTCGCTACCCGCTGCCCCTTCGCGCAAACGCGGTGTCATGACGAAAAGCCGTCGCTGACGGCGATGGGGACCGACCATCAGGTGGCCTGCTTCCGCGTGCCGCTGGAACAACATATTGCGCTGGGAGAAATTGCATGACGACGCCCATTCTTGAAGCCCGGGACCTGAGCAAGCTTTTTCCCGGCCCTAAAAAACTGTTTACCCCAGCACGTTTTGTCACCGCGGTCGATCGCGTCTCCCTCTCCGTCATGCCTGGTGAAACGCTGGCGATTGTGGGTGAGTCCGGATCCGGAAAATCGACGCTGGGCCGTCTTCTTCTGCGGCTGCTGGCGGCCAGCGAAGGACGCGTATTTTATCAGGGTGAGGAGATCACTCATGCCTCGGGAGCGCGTCTGAACCAGCTGCGGCGGGAGCTGCAGATCATCTTTCAGGATCCTTTCGCATCGTTAAACCCGCGCATGGCGGTCGAGCAGATCGTCGGTGAGCCGCTGTGGCTACACCAGTCGATGAAGAAAGCCGACAGGCAATATCGGGTGGCGGAGCTGCTTAAAACCGTAGGGCTGCCAGCGGCCTGGGCGCAACGTTATCCGCACGAATTTTCCGGAGGGCAGCGTCAGCGAATCGGTATTGCGCGTGCGCTGGCCTCCGGGCCAAAGCTGTTGCTGGGGGACGAGCCGGTCTCCGCGCTGGATGTCTCGGTTCAGGCGCAGGTGGTCAACCTGCTGGAAAGTCTGAAGCATCAGCTGGGGCTGACAATGGTGATTGTTGCCCATGGCCTGGCGGTGATTCGCCATATGAGTGACCGCGTGGCGGTGATGTATCTCGGGCAAATTGTTGAGCTTGCGACAGTCGACGAAATCTTTGATGCCCCGCTACACCCCTATACGCAGGCGTTAATCGCCTCCGCCCCCCAGATGCAGCCAGGCGCGCCGCGGGTGGCACCTCTGCTGCAGGGGGATTTACCGAACCCGGCCAGCCCACCGTCAGGCTGCCGTTTCCATACCCGTTGTCCGTATGCCACGGATGAATGTCGCCAGGTCGAGCCGATCAATCAGGTGCTGGACGGGGGACGCCAGATTGCCTGCCATCGCTGGCAGGAGATTAACCGTGATCGCAGTGTTATCCAGATAGCACCGCCATCCGCAGCCTTTCTGCGCCGCCGCGCGCTGTTTGAACACGCGGCCAATCACTCCTCCCTTCCTTCAAGGAACTCATGATAATGACAATGCGTAATTCTCTTTTGACCGTACTGGGAAGTGTTATGTTGCTTGGCGCGGCGCTGCCCGCCCATTCTGAAAGCGTACTGCGAATTGGTCTGGGTGCGGATCCGGACATGCTCGATCCGCATCTTGCGCGCACCTATTATGGCCGTTTCGTCTTTGCCTCTCTGTGCGACCGGCTGGTGGACGTGGATGAGCATCTGAAAGTGGTTCCCGGGCTGGCGAAATCGTGGGCCTGGAGTGACGACGGCAAAACGCTGACCATGGATCTGCGTGAAGGTGTGACCTTCCATGACGGTGAAAAATTTGACGCCGCCGCGGCAAAATACAACCTCGACCGCGCGCTGACGTTAAAAGGTTCGCTGCGTAAAAGTGAAATCTCGTCCGTTGAGTCCGTTGAGGTGACAGGCCCGATGCAGATTGCCCTGCATCTGAAAACACCTGATGCCGCACTGCTGATGCAGCTTACCGATCGCGCCGGGGCGATGATGGCACCCGACGCCGCGAAAAAGCCTGACTTTGCCGCCCATCCGGTCTGCTCTGGCCCCTATAAGTTCGACAGCCGCGTCTCACAGGACCGTATCGTTCTGACGCGTTTTGACAACTACTGGAACAAAGGCGCTTACCATTTCGACAAAATTATCTATCTGCCGATCCCGGATGCTTCCGTGCGTCTGGCTAACCTGCGTGCAGGGGATCTTGATCTGACGGAAGGCATTGCCGCCAGCGACGTGAAAACCGTAGAAGCCGACAGCAAACTGGCGCTGGCGAAGGTGACCGGTCTGGGTTATCAGGGCATTACCTTCAATATCAATAACGGCAAGGTCCCGGCGAACGATCCGTTTAAGGATGCCCGCGTGCGTGAGGCATTTTCTCAGGCAATCGATCGCGATGCGTTAAATCAGGTGGTCTTCGAGGGACTGTACACCCCGGCAAACCAGGCGTTTTCTACCGTAAGTCCGTATCACGTTAACCTGCCGGTGCCACCACGCGATGTCGACAAAGCCAAAGCGCTGTTGAAAGCGGCAGGCGTCACTACGCCGCTGAATGTCAATCTGCTGGTGCCCAACAACCCAACTTCACAGCAGGTCGGTCAGGTACTGCAGGCGATGGTCGCAGAGGCTGGCTTTAACCTGAACCTGCAAATGACCGAGTTCGCCACGCTGCTCGACCGTCAGCAAAGCGGTGATTATCAGCTGAGCTTCTCTGGCTGGTCGGGTCGTCCGGATCCGGATGGCAGCATCTACGGCTTCATTAACAGCAAAGGCACCCTTAACGACGGTCGCTACAGTAACGCGCAGGTGGATGAATGGCTGACGCAGGCGCGCCTGAGCAACGACAAAGCCGTCCGTCAGCCGCTGTACGACAAGGTGGTGAAACAGCTACAGACGGATATGCCCATTGCCTACCTCTATTTTGAACCGCGTATTTTTGGTCTGAACAAGAGCGTGCAGGGCTTTAAACCGTATCCGGACGGCATTGTGCGTCTGGCTGGCCTGACGCTGGCGAAATAACTGGCCTGAGGAGAACCCATGCTGGAACTGATTTGCAAACGTCTGCTGCTGGCCATCCCGACCTTACTGCTGGTGAGCATGATGGTGTTTGGCCTGCAAAAATTGCTGCCCGGCGATCCGCTGATCGCCATGGCCGGGGAGGAGCGCGATCCGGCGGTGATCGCCCAGCTGCGTGCTGAGCTCAATCTCGATGCGCCCATCCCTGTGCAGTACTTCAACTGGCTGACGCGCGCGCTGCAGGGCGATCTTGGTGTCTCCTTACGCACTCACGAGCCGGTCACCCAGCTCATTGCCAGCAAACTGCCGGTGACGCTGGAGCTGTCGCTGCTGGCGATGATCATCGCGCTGGTGTTTGGCATCAGCATGGGGATCCTCGCGGCGGTCAACAAAAACAGCTGGGTCGATCACGGTGCCAACTTTGTGGCGATCTCGGGGATCTCGATACCGCATTTCTGGCTCGGGATCCTGTTGATTCTGGTCTTCTCGGTCAATCTGCAATGGCTGCCAGCGTCGGGGTTCGTGCCGTTTAGTGAAGATCCGATCCAGAACCTGCGTACGCTGTTGTTGCCTGCCTCGGTACTGGGAACGGGGCTGGCGGCCACGCTGATGCGCCATACCCGCGCCTCCATGATCGCGGTAATGAAGGCCGATTACATCCGCACCGCACGGGCTAAAGGGCTGTTGCCAAAGGCGGTGATTTTAAAGCATGCGTTTCGCAATGCGCTGGTTCCGGTGATCACCCTGACCACGCTGCTGTTCGGCGAACTGTTGGGGGGCGCGGTACTGACCGAACAGGTCTTCACCATTCCAGGGTTCGGCAAGATGATCGTCGATTCGGTCTTTAACCGTGACTATGCGGTGGTGCAGGGGGTGGTGCTTATCGTGGCGATCGGTTTCCTGCTGCTGAACCTGCTGGCCGACGTGCTTTACGTTCTTATCAACCCGAAAATGCGAGGTTAAGCATGGCGGAACTGACAACTCAAACCATTGCCGCGGTTCAGCCCCGAGCGCAGAACCGGGTACTGAAGAAATTTCTCGCCAATAAAAGCGCGGTGATGGGTGCCGTAGTGGTGGGCTTTTTTGTGCTGGTGGCACTGCTGGCACCGTGGATCGCGCCTTTTGATCCGGTGAAAGCCAATTTCCTGGCGGTGCGTAAAGCGCCTTCGGTGATGTACTGGTTTGGGACCGATGAACTGGGCCGCGATATTTTGTCCCGCATTATCTGGGGGGCGAGAACGTCGTTGATGGCTGGCTGTATGTCGGTGGTGATCGCCGTGGTCATTGGCGTTCCGCTGGGGCTGGTGGCGGGTTACTTCCAGAAGATGTGGGACGGCGTGATCTCGCGTTTTATTGAAGCGCTGCTGGCTTGTCCGTTCCTGATCATGGCGATCGCGCTCGGGGCGTTCCTGGGCCCAAGCCTGACCAACGCCATGATCGCCATTGGCCTCTCCGCAATGCCGATCTTCGCCCGCCTGACGCGCGGCCAGGTGATTGCCATTCGCAACGAAGAGTATATCGACGGCGCGAGGGCGATTGGCCTGCCGGATCGCTGGATCATCATTAAGTATGTGCTGCCCAATGTGATGTCTCCGATTCTGGTGCAGGCCACGCTGGCCATTGCCTCGGCAATCATTGCTGAAGCCAGTCTGTCATTTCTGGGGTTAGGCCAGCAGCCGCCGAACCCGTCATGGGGCTCAATGCTTAATACCGCGAAAAGTTTCCTTGAGCAGGCTCCATGGATGTCTGTATTCCCCGGTGTGGCGATTTTTCTTGCCGTGCAGGGCTTTAATTTACTCGGCGACGGGCTGCGCGATGCGCTCGATCCGCGCCATGACTAAGGAGTCATGATGACCAAAGCGCTTGATTTCACTTCCGGTTACGATTCACGACGCCCGCCGATGATGGGCCACAACGCCGTGGCGACATCTCAGCCGCTGGCGGCCCAGGCGGGAATGAAAATGCTGCAGCTCGGCGGGAACGCGGTTGATGCGGCGGTTGCAACCGCCATGGCGTTGACGGTGGTTGAACCCACCGGCAACGGTATTGGCAGCGATGCCTTTGCCATCGTCTGGGATGGTGAAAAACTCCACGGCCTGAACGCCTCTGGCCGCTCGCCTGCCAGCTGGCACGCGGATCTGTTTGCCGGGAAAACCGCGGTGCCAGAAATTGGCTGGGACGCCGTCACCGTGCCGGGTGCGGTATCGGGCTGGGTGGCGCTGGCAGAACGTTTTGGCACGCTGCCGCTTACTACGCTGGCGCAACCGGCCATCGAGTATGCGCGTAACGGTTTTCCGGTCTCCCCGTTGATTGGCCATCTCTGGCAGCGGGGTTATAACAAGCTCAAAGATCAGCCAGGCTTTAGCGCCTGCTTTGCTCCGGAAGGGCGTGCTCCCCGGGTTGGCGAGATCTTCCGTAACCCGGCGCAGGCTCATTCGCTGGAGCTGATTGCCAGAACCAACGGTGAAGCGTTTTACCGCGGCGAGCTGGCGCAGAAAATTGCCGCTTTCGCGAAAGAACATGGCGCGCACCTGACGGCAGAGGATTTGGCCAATCATCGTGTGGACTGGGTAGAACTGCTGTCGCGTGATTTTGCCGGTGGTTCAGTGCAGGAGCTGCCGCCAAACGGGCAGGGCATCGCCACGCTGATTGCGCTCGGTATTCTGGAGCAGTGTGGAATTGAAAAACATCATCCGGATTCCGTGCAGTCGCTTCATCTGTCTATTGAAGCGATGAAACTGGCGCTGGCGGATCTCGATCGCTACGTCGCTGATGAAGAACACATGGAGTTCGCGGCCCAGGCGTTGCTGAGCGATCGTTATCTGGCGTCCCGCGCGGCGCTTATCGACCCCGATAACGCCTCCGATTTCGTCTACGGTTCGCCGACGCAGAGCGGCACGGTCTACCTGAGCGCTGCAGATTCCAGCGGTATGATGATCTCGTTTATTCAGTCCAACTATATGGGCTTTGGATCCGGGATTGTGGTGCCGGAGACCGGGATCAGTCTGCAAAACCGCGGCTGTGGCTTTGTGCTGGATCCAAACCATCCGAATGCGCTGGCGGGCAGTAAGCGTCCGTTCCACACCATCATTCCGGGCTTTGCGATGGACGGCAACGGCAAACCGCTGATGTCCTTTGGCGTCATGGGCGGCCCAATGCAGGCGCAGGGGCATATGCAGATGGCGCTGCGCATCATGCTGCACGGGCAAAACCCACAGGCGGCAATTGATGCGCCTCGCTGGCGCGTGGTGCAGGGCAGGGAAGTGATCGTCGAATCGACGTTCGATCGCAATACTATCGCCGCACTGCGTGAGCGCGGGCACCAGATCGTGGTGGAAGATCCGCTCCAGGATTACAACTTCGGCGGCGCGCAGGTGATTTATCGTATGCCGGAAGGGCACTATGTGGCGGCGACAGAGAGCCGCAAAGACGGACAGGCGCTGGTGAGTTAATGATATCCCCTCCCTCTACCTGTGAGAGGGAGGGGAAACCGTTATCCAATGCTAAAGGGATCCGCATCCTGCCAGGCCGGAAACTTCTCGCGATATTCCTTCAGGGCCGTCAGTGACAACTCAGCATCAATGCGCGTTGCCTGATGCGGCTCGGCGGTGGCAATAATTTCACCCTGCGGGTTCACCACCCGGCTATCCCCCCGATAATGATGCCCGTTGCCATCGGTCCCCACGCGGTTACAGCCGACCACATACGCCTGGTTTTCAATGGCGCGTGCGACCAGCAGCAACTGCCAGTGCAGGGAGCGCGGAGCAGGCCAGTTGGCGACATACAGCGCCAGGTCGTAATCATTGCGGTTACGTGACCACACCGGGAAGCGCAGGTCGTAGCAAACCAGCGGCAGAATACGCCAGCCGCGCCATTCGAACACCACGCGCGCATCACCCGCTTCATAGTGATGATGTTCATCTGCCATGCGGAACAGGTGGCGTTTATCATAGAAATGCACTTTCCCTTCCGGCTCGACCAGCAGGAAGCGGTTGACCGGCCCGCGTTCGGTTTGCAGCGCAGCGCTGCCGGCAATCAGCGCATTGGTTTGCTGCGCTTTGGCGTGCATCCAGGCGACCACCTCTTGCTGTGGCATTGACTGTTGCGCCGCTTCCATGGCGAAGCCGGTAGTGAACATCTCCGGCAGGACAATCACATCACGCCCGGTAATGCCTTCCAGTTGACGATCAAAGTGGCGCAGGTTGGCAGGGCCGTCCATCCACACTAAAGGTTGCTGCAAAATCGAAATCTTCAGACCAGGCACAATTCGGACTCCTCAAACGACCACTTTTTGACACTGTAGCACGACATAAAGAGAAAATGTGGCAATAAAAAACCCCGCGCGTGGCGGGGTTTGTAGAAGCGAAACGCGTTATGCAGCTTCAGGTTTGCGGACCTTCTCCGGCAGCTTTACCGGCTGTGTCGCCAGCTCATCCGGGTCGAAATCATCCACGTTAATGCTGCGCAGACGGCTCTCTTCGGCTTTCACCAGCAGAGCGGCTTCATCATTGTTGATGATCCCGCCCGTCAGGGCCTGTTTCGCCAGTTCATCCAGGCGGGTGAACGGCAGGTTTTTGCCCAGCTGTTTGCAGATCTTCTGGTGGATGGGATCGGCAGCCATCACGTCCAGCAGCGCTTCTTCCAGCAGACCAACCGGGTTATGCGGCGTGGGAGCCAGATACTGACCGCGGCCGATACGGGAACGGGTTGCGCTCGGTACCTGCAGGATCTTCGCCACTTTGTGATCCAGTTTGTCAGACGGCGCCAGATGATGACGACCGGTCGGGAAGATCACCACGCGAAGGGCACCTGCAACAAAGCGGTTCGGGAAGTTCGCCAGCAGATCGTCAATGGCCTGTTCCGCCTGATACATCGCATCCTGAACACCCCAGTGAACCAGCGGCAGATCGGCTTCCTGACGGCCTTCATCGTCGTAGCGTTTCAGGACCGCAGAGGCGAGGAAGATTTGGCTCAGCACATCACCCAGACGGGCAGAGATACGCTCGCGACGCTTCAGGCTACCGCCCAGCACCGCCATAGAAACATCTGACAGCAGAGCGAGGTTGGCGCTCAGGCGGTTAAGATGCTGGTAATAACGCTTGGTCGCATCACCGGTTGGCGTGGCGCTGGTAAGACCGCGCGTCAGACCCAGCCAGAAGCTGCGTACCTTATTACTGCCCACGTGACCAATATGTTTGAACAGCAGTTTGTCGAAGGCATCCACGTCGTTATTCTGCGCGGCGGCCATCTCTTCCAGCACATAAGGATGGCAACGGATTGCCCCCTGGCCGAAGATCATCATGCTGCGGGTCAGGATGTTTGCCCCTTCAACGGTGATGGCAATCGGTGCGCCCTGGTAGCCGCGCGCCAGGAAGTTGCCCTCGCCGAGCATAATGCCTTTACCGCCCGCGATATCCATTGCATCAATGATTGACTGCTGTGCGCGGTGGGTACAGTGATACTTCACGATAGCTGACAGCACGGCCGGTTTTTCGCCCAGCATAATGCCGTAGGTAATCAGGGAGGCAGCAGCATCCATCACGTAGGCGTTGCCTGCGATACGTGCCAGCGGCTCTTCGATCCCTTCCATCTTGCCGATAGAGATTTTGAACTGACGGCGGATATGGGCGTATGCACCAATCCCCATCGCGACAGATTTCAAACCACCGGTCGAGTTGGACGGCAGGGTAATACCACGGCCAACCGACAGACATTCCACCAGCATGCGCCAGCCCTGGCCGGCCATTTTCGGACCACCGATGATGTAATCAATCGGTACAAAGATATCCTTGCCGCGGGTTGGGCCGTTCTGGAACGGTACGTTCAGCGGGAAGTGGCGACGACCAATTTCAACGCCTGGGGTGGAGGTTGGGATCAGCGCACAGGTAATGCCCAGATCTTCTTCACCGCCCAGCAGTTTTTCCGGATCGGAGAGCTTAAAGGCCAGGCCCAGCACGGTCGCGATAGGGGCGAGCGTAATATAACGTTTGTTCCAGGTCAGGCGCATCCCCAGCACCTGTTGACCCTGCCATTCACCCATGCAGACGACGCCGGTATCCGGGATCGCACCCGCATCGGAGCCCGCTTCCGGGCTGGTCAGCGCGAAACACGGAATTTCCTGGCCACGTGCCAGACGCGGCAGGTAGTGATCTTTCTGCTCTTCGGTACCGTAGTGTTGCAGCAGTTCACCCGGCCCTAACGAGTTCGGCACGCCAACGGTGATCGCCAGGATCCCGGAAACGCCTGCCAGTTTTTGCAGGACGCGGGCCTGAGCGTAAGCGGAAAACTCCAGACCGCCGTACTCTTTCTTAATGATCATTGCGAAGAAGCGATGTTCTTTCAGATACGCCCACAGTTCTGGCGGCAGGTCCGCCATTTCATGGGTAATCGCGAAGTCATTTGCCATGCGGCACGCTTCTTCCACCGGACCATCAATAAAGGCCTGTTCTTCAGCGGTCAGACGCGGTTGCGGATAGTTGTGCAGCTTTTTCCAGTCCGGGTTGCCCTGGAACAGGTCGCCTTCCCACCAGGTGGTACCGGCATCAATCGCTTCTTTCTCCGTACGCGACATGGGCGGCATCACTTTGCGGAAGCCTTTGAACACC
Organism: Enterobacter sp. SORGH_AS_0287; assembly: GCF_031453695.1. Classification (NCBI taxonomy): domain Bacteria; kingdom Pseudomonadati; phylum Pseudomonadota; class Gammaproteobacteria; order Enterobacterales; family Enterobacteriaceae; genus Enterobacter; species Enterobacter sp. SORGH_AS_0287. The sequence goes on along the minus strand of NZ_JAVIZW010000001.1, from coordinate 2,625,064 downwards.
GGCGCGGAGATCATCGATTTACGCATCGGCGTAAAGTTAAACGGCAGAAGAATGATAGCCAGCGGGACTAAAAGCCAGATATTCCACAGGCCAGCGACGCCAAGCGCAGCCGTCCAGGCCAGCAGAATCAGACTGCTCAGGAATAAACTCACCCGGTGATAGAACAGCACACCGAGCAGAACAACGGTTGCGAGAATGCTCAAAATCATCATAAAGAAAAGCTCCCTTGCTTGTAGGAGGTCTGACCACTTGTGATGATATGGTTGTAGTTGATGTTATTTCCTTTAGCAATGTGTTTACAAAATAATTACAACCTGGTTCACATTGTTCAGGTTTAAGCCGGCACGAAAACGCAAAACGCCAGACGATTCGCATGGCTTTAGCTTCTCGCTTTTCCCGCTATCCGGTACACTCCACTGTGTTATTTCATCAATACTGAAGGATTATCCTCATGTACCAGGATCTTATTCGTAACGAACTGAACGAAGCGGCGGAAACGCTGGCTAACTTTCTGAAAGATGATGCCAATATTCACGCTATTCAGCGCGCAGCGGTCCTGCTGGCCGACAGTTTCAAGGCCGGCGGTAAAGTGCTTTCCTGTGGTAACGGTGGTTCCCACTGTGATGCGATGCACTTTGCAGAAGAGCTGACCGGGCGTTATCGTGAAAACCGTCCGGGCTACCCGGCGATTGCGATTTCCGATGTGAGCCACATTTCCTGCGTCAGTAACGATTTTGGTTATGACTATATCTTCTCTCGCTACGTTGAAGCCGTGGGCCGTGAAGGTGACGTGCTGCTGGGTATTTCGACGTCCGGAAACTCTGCTAACGTGATCAAAGCGATTGCCGCAGCGCGTGAAAAAGGGATGAAAGTCATCACCCTGACCGGTAAAGATGGCGGTAAGATGGACGGTACGGCGGATATCGAAATCCGTGTTCCGCATTTCGGTTATGCTGACCGCATTCAGGAAATTCACATCAAAGTGATCCACATCCTGATCCAGCTGATCGAAAAAGAGATGGTTAAGTAAGACTTCGCTGGGGGCATGATTGCCCCCGCTGTTGTGGAGGTGATGTATGTGCGAATTGCTCGGGATGAGCGCCAATGTGCCAACCGATATCTGCTTTAGCTTCACCGGGCTCGTTCAGCGCGGCGGGGGCACCGGGCCGCATAAAGACGGCTGGGGCATTACCTTCTACGAAGGCAAAGGATGTCGCACATTCAAAGATCCCCAGCCCAGCTTTAATTCCCCGATTGCCAGACTGGTGCAGGACTATCCCATTAAGTCCCGCTCGGTTATTGCCCACATCCGTCAGGCAAACCGTGGGGAAGTGGCGCTGGAAAATACCCACCCGTTCACCCGCGAGCTGTGGGGCCGTCACTGGACCTACGCGCACAATGGCCAGCTCTCCGGCTATAAGTCGCTGGAGACGGGCAATTTCCGTCCGGTCGGTGAGACCGACAGCGAAAAAGCGTTTTGCTGGCTGCTGCACAAGCTGACGCAGCGTTATCCACGCACGCCCGGCAACATGACCGCCGTCTTCAAATACATTGCGTCGCTGGCATCAGAACTGCGTGAGAAGGGCGTGTTCAACATGCTGCTGTCTGACGGGCGTTATGTGATGGCGTTCTGTTCGACCAATCTGTTCTGGATCACGCGCCGCGCGCCGTTTGGCGTCGCCAAGCTGCTCGATCAGGATGTGGAAATTGATTTTCAACGAGAGACCACACCGAATGATGTGGTCACAGTGATCGCGACCCAGCCGCTGACGGGCAACGAAACCTGGCAAAAGATTATGCCAGGCGAGTGGGTCTTATTTTGTCTCGGGGACCGAGTAGTTTGATGCCAGCTGCGGCTGGACGACTTCGTGGCTCAGCGGCTTGCTGACCACATAGCGGCCATCGACAACCGAGACAACCGGCGGCTTGTGCGTCTGCTCAAAGTAGTCGTAACCCGGTTTCAGCTGTTTCCAGAAATCCGCGTAGTAGGAGTACTTGTGACGTGCCATGTTGGCATCGGTCATGCGGAACGGGTAGATGCTGACCTGAACGTTCGGCTGACCAAAGACCAATGCGCCGGTGACAAACTGGAAAATCTCATCAATGCCGGTATCGGTCATCGCATAACAGCCGATAGACACGCATGCACCGTGGATCATCAGGTATTTGCCTTCATAACCGTGGGCACGGTCATAGGCGTTCGGGAAGCCAATGTTAATGGCTTTATAGAAGCGGCTGTCAGGTTTTAGCTGGCTACGCTGAACGTTGTAAAACCCTTCCGGACTTTTGAAATCGCCCTGACGCTGTTTTGGCCCCAGACCACCGGAGTAGTTACAAATCTTGTAACTATCAAGCAGCTGATATGTCTCGCCCATTTTTACAAACAGATCGAGTGTGCGTTCTTCCTTGAAGATTTGAATATAAACCGGTGATCCCATTAACTGCTGTTTATATTCTTTGCTGACCGGCGTGGTTGAGCTATTGCTGCTGAGCAGCCCGGCAAACGATACGCACGGAATCAGGAGCATCGCAATGAACAATGCGATTTTACGCATACTACTAGTTCCTTGATAAAACTAAGACCAAATTGCCAGGACGGCAAAAGAGACCCGAAATCAGATTATTCTGTTAGGTGCGCTCACATTAGCACCGCCATAGATTTTCGCAAGAGCCGGACGGTGAGTTTACAAATTAGTTTTACTTTATAAACCATCAAAATCGCGTTGGCTCCAGGAACTTTGCGCAATACCTCGCACTTTAGCGCCTGCAACCGAGGTTTTGGTGCCCGAAAAACAGCGAAAATGGTACACTTCGCCCCCTCTGGATTGAAGTTCATGGAAGCTTGCTAACCACATGTTTAAAATCAGAAAAGGACTTGATCTGCCGATTGCAGGCGTGCCCGAGCCGCACGTTTCGCCTGGCGCAAGTGTCCGCCATGTCGCCATTTTGGGCGACGACTACCTGGGAATGCGTCCCTCAATGCTGGTGCAGGAAGGCGATCGCGTCATTAAAGGACAGGCGCTCTTCGAGGACAAAAAAAATCCTGGCGTTATGTTTACGGCCCCCGCGAGCGGTACCGTGGTGGCAATCAATCGCGGTGAACGTCGCGTCCTGCAGTCGGTGGTTATCCGTATTGAAGGCGACGAACAACGTGAGTTTTCCCGTTTCGACGCAGCAGACCTCGCCGCCCTGAGCCGGGAAGCCGTTCAGGCACAACTGCTGGCGTCCGGCTTGTGGACGGCGTTTCGCACGCGACCTTTCAGCAAATCGCCTGTTCCGGATACGCTTCCGGCCGCTATTTTCGTCCCTGCCATTGATACCAACCCGCTCAGCGCGGACCCGGAGCCCATTATTCTGGCGCAGCGTAACGCGTTTGATGCCGGGCTAACCGTGTTAACCCGTCTGACCTCGGGGAAGGTCCACGTCTGTCAGGCGGGCGGCGGCAAACTCGGGGGCCATCCGCAGGGGCAAGTTACGTTTAATGCGTTTGCAGGCCCGCACCCGGCGGGGTTAGTCGGAACGCATATCCACTTCCTGGAGCCGGTGAGCCTGACGAAACAGGTCTGGCATCTGAATTATCAGGACGTGATTGCCATTGGTAAGCTCTTTACCACCGGTGAACTGTGCGCTGAACGGGTGATCGCCCTCGGCGGGCCACAGGCAGCAAATCCACGCCTGGTGAAAACGCTGCTGGGTGCGGACATTAATGAACTGCTTGCCGGTGAAACGAAAGAGGGTGAAAACCGCCTGATTTCCGGCTCGGTGCTCAGTGGCCGTCATGCGGATGGCGCGCAGGCGTATCTTGGGCGCTTCCACTTGCAGGTCAGTGTGGTTCTGGAAGGTCGCGAGAAAGAGCTGTTCGGCTGGGTTCTGCCGGGCGCTGAGAAGTATTCCGTGACCCGCACTACCCTTGGGCACTTCCTGCGTCGCAAACTCTTTAATTTCTCGACCAGCACCCACGGCGGAGAGCGCGCCATGGTTCCGATTGGCAACTACGAGCGCGTTATGCCGCTGGATATTCTGCCAACTCTGCTACTGCGCGATCTACTGGCCGGCGACACCGACAGTGCCCAGGCGCTGGGGTGCCTCGAGCTTGACGAAGAAGATCTGGCGCTCTGTACCTATGTCTGTCCGGGAAAATACGAATATGGACCGGTATTGCGCGAGGTGTTAACCCGCATTGAGCAGGAAGGATAACTGATGGGCTTAAAACACCTCTTTGAAAAAATAGAGCCGCACTTTACGCACGGGAAGCTCAGGAAGTACTACCCGCTGTATGAAGCAACGGCGACCATTTTCTACACGCCGGGGCTGGTCACAAAAGGGGCGGCACACGTCCGCGATGCTATCGACCTCAAACGAATGATGATTCTGGTCTGGTTTGCGGTCTTCCCGGCCATGTTCTGGGGTATGTACAACGTTGGCCTGCAGACCATTCCGGCGCTGCATCATTTATATGATGCCCCACAGCTGGCTCAGGTTATCCAGTCGGACTGGCACTACCGACTGGCTCAGACATTGGGGGTCAGCTTTGCAGCCGATGCCGGCTGGATAAGCATGATGACGCTGGGAGCCGTATTCTTCCTGCCAATCTACATCACGGTGTTTATCGTGGGGGGCTTCTGGGAAGTGCTGTTCGCCATCATTCGCAAACATGAGATCAACGAAGGCTTCTTCGTGACGTCGATTCTGTTTGCCCTGATTGTTCCACCAACGCTGCCGCTTTGGCAGGCGGCACTGGGGATCAGTTTTGGCGTGGTGATTGCCAAGGAGATCTTCGGTGGCACCGGGCGCAACTTCCTCAACCCGGCACTGGCCGGGCGAGCTTTCCTGTTCTTTGCGTATCCGGCGCAAATCTCGGGCGACCTGGTGTGGACGGCCGCGGATGGGTTCTCGGGTGCGACGCCGCTTTCGCAGTGGGCCGCGCACGGGGGCGAAACGCTGGTTAACAACGCCACGGGTCAACCCGTGACCTGGCTGGATGCCTTTATTGGCAACATTCCCGGCTCTGTTGGGGAAGTTTCCACGCTGATGATTTTACTCGGTGGCGCCATCATTCTCTTCGGACGCGTCGCGTCGTGGCGCATTGTCGCAGGGGTAATGATTGGCATGGTGTTAACAGCCACGATGTTTAATTTCATCGGTTCCGCCACCAACCCGATGTTCTCCATGCCCTGGTACTGGCATCTGGTGCTGGGTGGGTTCGCTTTCGGCATGATGTTCATGGCCACCGATCCTGTCTCTGCGTCCTTTACCGACAAAGGTAAATGGAGCTATGGCGTGCTCATTGGTGCGATGTGTGTCCTGATTCGTGTGGTCAACCCGGCTTATCCGGAAGGGATGATGTTGGCCATTCTGTTTGCCAATCTGTTTGCGCCGCTCTTCGACTATCTGGTTGTGCGCGCCAACATTAAGCGGAGGAAAGCGCGTGGCTGAAAGCAAAAATAACGACAGCATCGGCAAAACGCTGCTGGTGGTGCTGGTCCTTTGCCTGGTCTGTTCCATTGTCGTGGCCGGCTCTGCCGTGGGATTAAAACCACGGCAACAGGAGCAGCGCGCGCTGGATAAACAACGCAACATCCTGGCTGTTGCCGGGTTAATGCAGGAAGGGATGAGTACAGACGACGTGGCTGAACTCTTCGCGGAGCGCATTTCGGCGCGTCTGGTGGATTTAAAAACCGGCCAGTTGCTGGATAAAGACCCGACGAAATTTAACCAGGCACTAGCGTTGAAAGACCCTGAGATGAGCCTGACGCTGGAGGCATCGCAAGATCCCGCTGGCATCAAGCGTCGCAGTAATCTCGCCGAAATTTACCTAGTGCGCGATGAGCAGAAGCGGGTGCAGGAGGTCGTGCTGCCGATATACGGCAACGGGCTGTGGTCGATGATGTACGCCTTTGTGGCACTCGATACGGATGGTCGCACGGTGAAAGGGATTACTTATTATGACCAGGGCGAAACGCCGGGGCTCGGCGGTGAGGTTGAAAACCCTAACTGGCGCGCGCAGTTTGTCGGCAAGAAAGTGCTCGACGATAACGGCCTGCCTGCCCTGAAGGTGATGAAAGGGGCTGCGCGTCCGGGTGACGAATATGCCGTAGATGGGCTTTCCGGGGCAACGCTCACGTCAAAAGGGGTGCAGCACAGTTTTGATTTCTGGATGGGCGAGCTGGGCTTTGGTCCTTTCCTGAAAAACGTACGTGAAGGAGCGCTGAACAATGGCTGATACGGGTGAACTGAAAGAAGTCAAAAAGGTGCTCATCGGTCCGCTGCTGGCGAATAACCCTATTACCTTACAGGTACTGGGAGTCTGTTCGGCACTGGCGGTCACGACAAAACTGGAAACCGCGCTGGTCATGACCGTCGCGGTCACGCTGGTGACGGCATTTTCCAGCATGTTTATCTCCATGATCCGCCACCACATCCCGAATAGCGTGAGGATCATTGTGCAGATGGCGATCATCGCGTCGCTGGTGATCGTGGTCGATCAGCTATTGCGCGCTTTCGCGTATGAAACGTCAAAACAGCTCTCGGTGTTTGTCGGCCTGATTATCACCAACTGCATCGTAATGGGGCGTGCCGAAGCTTATGCAATGAAAATGCCTCCGCTGGCGAGCTTTATGGACGGGATCGGTAACGGTCTCGGTTACGGCGTTATCCTGCTGACCGTTGGGTTCCTGCGCGAGCTGATCGGCAGCGGTAAGCTGTTTGGCATCACGGTGCTGGACACGGTACAAAACGGCGGCTGGTATCTGCCAAACGGACTCTTCCTGCTGGCCCCAAGCGCATTTTTCATTATCGGTTTGCTGATCTGGCTGATTCGTACCCTGAAGCCCGAACAGCAGGAAAAGGAGTAACCGACGATGGCTCATTACCTGAGTTTATTTGTGCGCGCGGTGTTTGTTGAAAACATGGCACTCGCGTTTTTTCTGGGCATGTGTACGTTTCTTGCCGTTTCCAAAAAGGTATCGACGGCATTTGGTTTGGGTGTCGCGGTCACGGTGGTGCTCGGCTTATCTGTACCGATTAACAACCTGGTGTACAACTTTGTGCTGCGCGACGGTGCGCTGGTAGACGGTGTCGATCTCAGCTTCCTGAACTTCATCACCTTTATCGGTGTGATTGCAGCGCTGGTACAAATCCTGGAGATGATCCTCGACAGGTATTTCCCGTCGCTATACAACGCGCTGGGGATTTTTCTGCCGTTGATCGCGGTGAACTGCGCCATCTTTGGTGGCGTCTCGTTTATGGTTCAGCGTGATTACAACTTCAGTGAATCCGTTGTGTATGGTTTCGGCTCCGGCATCGGCTGGATGCTGGCTATCGTCACCATGGCGGGGATCCGCGAAAAAATGAAATATGCCAATGTGCCTGCGGGTTTACGTGGCTTAGGGATCACCTTTATCACCACCGGGCTGATGGCGCTGGGCTTTATGTCCTTCTCCGGTGTGCAGCTATAAGGGCTAACAGATGGAAATTATTCTTGGCGTGGTGATGTTCACGCTGATTGTACTGGTGTTGTCAGGGCTGATTCTGGCGGCACGCGCGAAGCTGGTGAATTCCGGCGACGTGGTGATTGATATCAACGGTGAGCCGCAAAACCAGATCCGCACGCCGGCGGGGGATAAACTGCTCAATACGCTCTCCGGCAACGGGATCTTTGTCTCCTCGGCCTGCGGTGGCGGTGGCTCCTGCGGTCAGTGCCGCGTCACGGTGAAAGAGGGGGGCGGGGATATTCTGCCCACTGAGCTGGCGCATATCACGAAGCGTGAGGCGAAAGAGGGCTGCCGTCTGGCCTGCCAGGTCGCGGTGCGCCAGGACATGAAAATTGAGCTGCCGGAAGAGATCTTCGGGGTCAAAAAATGGGAGTGCGAGGTTATCTCTAACGATAACAAAGCGACTTTCATTAAAGAGCTGAAGCTGCGCGTGCCGGAAGGGGAAGATGTTCCGTTCCGGGCAGGGGGATACATCCAGATTGAGTGCCCGGATCACACCGTGGCGTATGCGGACTTCGACGTTCCGGATGAGTACCGTGCCGACTGGGACAAATTCAATCTTTTCCGTTTTGTGTCTGACGTTAAAGAACCGACGCTTCGCGCCTACTCAATGGCCAACTACCCGGACGAGAAGGGCATCATTATGCTCAACGTGCGTATCGCCACGCCGCCGCCGAATGTGCCTGATGCACCCCCGGGCGTCATGTCGTCGTATATCTGGTCCCTGAAACCGGGAGATAAGGTGACCATCTCCGGTCCGTTTGGCGAGTTCTTTGCTAAAGAGACCGAGGCTGAAATGGTCTTTATCGGTGGTGGCGCGGGCATGGCACCGATGCGTTCGCACATTTTTGACCAGCTCAAGCGCCTCGGAAGCAAGCGCAAAATCAGCTTCTGGTACGGGGCACGCTCGCTGCGAGAGATGTTCTATGATGATGAGTTTGAGCAACTGGCGCGTGAAAACCCAAACTTCACCTTCCATGTGGCCCTCTCCGATCCGCAACCGGAAGATAACTGGACCGGTCACACGGGGTTCATCCACAACGTGCTTTATGAAAACTACCTCAAGCAGCATCCTGCGCCAGAGGATTGCGAATTTTACATGTGTGGGCCGCCAGTGATGAACGCTGCAGTCATTAAGATGCTAAAAGATCTGGGTGTGGAAGATGAGAACATCCTGCTGGATGACTTCGGGGGGTGATGATGCTGACGTTTCTGGCAACTTTCGCGGTTTTTTTGCTTGTTGTACTCGGCATGTCTCTGGGCTGGATCATAAAGCGTAAAAGCATTCAGGGCAGCTGTGGTGGTATCTCCGCGCTCGGGATGGAAAAAGTGTGCGACTGCCCCGAACCCTGCGACGCCCGTAAAAAACGCATGGCGCGCGAGGCCCGGCGGATCCTGTAGTGAGTCCGGTGTTTCCCCTCTTCCAGGAGGAGAGGGGAAACACACTTCTCAACTCTCATTTCTTTACTGTATACTTATCCAGTGATGAGTGAGGGCTTACTATGCGCAAAATAATCCATGTCGATATGGACTGCTTTTTTGCCGCAGTGGAAATGCGTGACAATCCGGCGCTGCGGGATATACCTATTGCGATTGGCGGTAGCCGTGTCCAGCGCGGTGTGATCAGCACCGCCAACTACCCTGCGCGCAAATTTGGCGTGCGCAGCGCTATGCCAACTGCCATGGCGCTAAAGCTGTGCCCTCATCTCACGCTGTTGCCCGGCCGATTTGAAGCCTACAAAGAAGCCTCCCTGCATATCCGCGAGATCTTCTCTCGCTATACCTCGCTGATTGAACCTCTGTCACTGGACGAAGCCTACCTGGATGTCACTGACAGCCTGCACTGCCACGGCTCCGCAACGTTAATGGCGCAGGAGATCCGCCGGACTATCTTCAACGAGCTCAATCTGACCGCTTCCGCGGGCGTCGCACCGGTGAAATTTCTCGCCAAAATAGCGTCTGATTTGAATAAACCCGATGGTCAGTACGTCATCACTCCGGAAGAGGTTCCGGCGTTTTTAAAAACGCTGCCGCTCGGCAAAATCCCCGGCGTGGGGAAAGTGTCTGCTGCAAAGCTGGAAAGTATGGGATTACGGACCTGTGAAGATGTACAGCGAAGCGATCTGGCCATGCTGCTTAAGCGTTTCGGTAAGTTTGGTCGCGTGCTGTGGGAGCGCAGTCAGGGAATTGATGAGCGCAGCGTGAGCAATGAGCGGCTGCGTAAATCGGTCGGGGTTGAACGCACGCTGATGGAAGACATCCATGACTGGTCCGAGTGTGAAGTCATTATCACTGACCAACTTTATCCCGAACTGGAGCGGCGGTTAGCGAAAGTAAAACCCGATCTGCTGATTGCCCGTCAGGGCGTTAAGCTGAAGTTTAATGATTTCCAGCAGACGACGCAGGAGCATGTCTGGCCGCGACTGAATAAAGACGATCTTATCGCCACCGCGAGAAAAGCCTGGGAAGAACGGCGGGCAGGGCGGGGAGTGAGGCTGGTGGGGTTACACGTGACGCTGCTGGACCCGCAACTGGAGCGGCAGCTGGTATTGGGGTTATAGCAGGCGGATTTGTCAGCCCGGCAGGCAACGCGCTACCGGGCATCATACGGCGAATTACTTAGCAGGGATCGCTTTCAGCAGTTCAGTCAGCAGAGTCCAGTAATGACCCACGCTTTCAATATGAACCTGCTCATCCGGCGAGTGCGGACCGGTAATGGTTGGCCCGATAGACACCATGTCCATGTTCGGATACGGTTTCTTGAACAGACCACACTCCAGACCAGCGTGGATCACCTGAATGTTCGGGGTACTGTTGAACAGACGCTGGTAAGTTTCACGCACCAGCGCCATCACCGGCGAACTGGCATCCGGCTGCCAGCCTGGGTAGCTACCTTTTGCGGAGGTGTGCGCACCCGCCAGTTTACCCAGAGACTCCAGCATGCTCACCACATACTCTTTACCGCTGTCGATAAGCGAACGGATCAGGCAGATGATCTCCGCGCTGTCATCGCTCATGGTGACCACGCCCACGTTCAGGGAGGTTTCAACCACGCCTTTCGCGACGTCTGAATTACGAATCACGCCGTTTGGCGTCGCGTTCAGCAGCTGAACGAAGGCGTCACGAGACGGGGAGGTCAGCGCCGCTTTGTCGGTAGTCACGGACTCGAGCACCACGGTCAGGTTCTTCTCTTTCGCTGACAGTTCGTTTTTCAGGATATCCAGGTATACGCTGGAAAGCTTTTTCAGCTCGTCAGCTTTTGCTGCGGGTACTGCCACGGTCGTGAAGGCTTCACGCGGAATGGCATTGCGCAGTGTGCCGCCGTTGAAATCCACCAGACGCAGATCCAGCTCAGCCGCGTGGCCAGCCAGGAAGCGTGCCAGCAGTTTGTTGGCGTTGCCCAGACCCAGGTGAATATCACCACCGGAGTGACCGCCTTTCAGCCCTTTCAGCGTCAGCTTGAAGGTCTGGAAACCAGCAGGGATCGCTTCGCGGGACAGTGGCAGGGTCGTGATGAAATCAATCCCGCCGGCGCAGCCCATGTAGATCTCACCCTCTTCTTCAGAGTCGGTGTTGATCAGAATGTCCGCCTGCAGCCAGTTCGCCTGCAGACCGAACGCACCGTCCATGCCTGCTTCTTCCGTCATGGTCAGCAGCACTTCCAGCGGACCGTGCTCAACGCTGTCGTCCGCCAGGACGGCCAGAGCAGACGCCATACCAATGCCGTTATCTGCACCAAGGGTCGTGCCGCGCGCTTTCACCCAGTCGCCATCGATGTAAGGCTGGATAGGGTCTTTGGTGAAGTCGTGAACGGTGTCGTTGTTTTTCTGTGGAACCATGTCCAGGTGCGCCTGCAGCACAACCGGTTTACGGTTTTCCATGCCTGCGGTCGCCGGTTTGCGGATCAGAATGTTGCCAACCTGGTCGCGTTCAGCATGCAGACCTTTTTCCTTCGCCCAGCCCATAATATGTTCGGCAAGCTGTTCTTCATGGTAGGAAGGGTGGGGAATGGAACAGATTTTGGCAAAAATATCCCACAGTGGCTGTGGAGATAATTGAGACAGTTCAGACACGATAAGTCTCCTTGTCGATGCCCTGCAAAGCGAGTTGCAGGTCACAGGGTTAGCAGGTTAATAGTTACCACAAGACAGGCTTGCGAGATGCAACTGAGAATACCACTTTCTCCGATGGCTGGTAGCATAAAGCATGTAAAAACTCAGGCTCCGGGCGCTAAACACTGGTTTTTAGTGCGTCAGATCTCTATAATCTCGCGCAACCTATTTCCCCCTCGAACACTTTTTAAGCCGTATACAAACAGGCTGGGACACTTCACATGAGCGAAAAATACGTCGTCACCTGGGACATGTTGCAGATTCACGCACGCAAACTGGCTGCGCGTCTGATGCCTTCCGAACAGTGGAAAGGCATTATTGCCGTCAGCCGTGGCGGTCTGGTACCGGGGGCGCTGCTGGCACGTGAGCTGGGTATTCGTCATGTCGATACCGTATGCATCTCCAGCTATGACCATGATAACCAGCGTGAGCTGACCGTGCTGAAACGTGCGGAAGGCGACGGTGAAGGCTTCATCGTTATCGACGACCTGGTTGATACCGGCGGTACCGCGGTGGCTATCCGCGAAATGTATCCAAAAGCCCACTTCGTCACCATCTTCGCGAAGCCAGCAGGCCGTCCGCTGGTTGATGATTACGTGATTGATATCCCTCAGGATACCTGGATTGAACAGCCATGGGATATGGGCGTGGTATTCGTACCGCCAATCTCTGGTCGTTAATTCTCTTACGCACTTATTTAACGCCCGGTGATACCGGGCGTTGTTTTTTTTAGTCTGACGCGCGTTACAATGGTCTCTATATGACGTATTCATGGAGGCAACGTAATGACGCAGGCGAATCTCACCGAGACTCTCTTCAAACCCCGTTTCAAACATCCTGAAACGTCGACGCTGGTGCGCCGGTTTAATCCGGGGACCATGCCTGCCGTCCAGTCTGCATTAGACGGTAAAAACGTGCCTCACTGGTACCGCATGATTAACCGTCTGATGTGGATCTGGCGCGGTATTGATCCCCGTGAAATCCTTGATGTGCAGGCGCGTATCGTGATGAGCGAAGCTGAGCGCACCGACAGTGAACTCTACGATACGGTCGTGGGTTATCGCGGGGGAAACTGGATCTACGAATGGTCTAAACAGGCGATGCTCTGGCAGCAAAAAGCCAGCCAGGAAGAGGACGCCACGCTCAGCGGCAAACACTGGCTGCATGCGGCCAACCTCTATGCTATTGCCGCATACCCGCATTTGAAAGGTGATGAGCTGGCCGAGCAGGCTCAGGCGCTGGCGAATCGCGCCTACGAAGAGGCCGCTCAACGCTTACCGGGCCGGATGCGCGAGCTGGAGTTTACCATCCCGGGTGGCGCGCCCGTCACCGGGTTCCTGCATATGCCAGAAGGCGAAGGCCCGTTCCCGACCGTTCTGATGTGCGGCGGGCTGGATTCACTGCAAATCGACTATTACAGCCTGTATGAGCGTTACTTCGCACCAAAAGGGATCGCGATGCTGACGCTGGATATGCCCTCAATTGGCTTTTCATCCAAATGGAAACTGACTCAGGACTCGAGTCTTCTGCACCAGCATGCGCTAAAAGCGCTGGAAAACATTCCATGGGTTGACCACACGCGTGTTGCTGCATTTGGTTTCCGCTTTGGCGCCAACGTCGCCGTGCGTCTGGCTTACCTTGAAGCTTCACGCCTGAAGGCCGTCGCCTGTCTCGGTCCGGTGGTGCACGCTCTGCTCAGCGATCCGACCCGGCAGGGCCGCGTGCCGGAAATGTACCTTGATGTGCTGGCCAGCCGCCTTGGCATGCATGATGCATCAGACGAAGCGCTGCGCGTTGAACTCAATCGTTACTCGCTAAAAACGCAGGGGTTGCTGGGACGGCGTTGCCCTACGCCGATGATGTCAGGGTACTGGAAAAACGATCCCTTCAGTCCTGAAGAGGAGTCACGCTTAATCACTTCGTCATCTGCGGATGGCAAATTGCTTGAGGTACCGTTCAGCCCGGTGTACCAGAATTTTGACAAAGCATTGAGAGAGATCACACGCTGGATCGCGCAGAGATTGTGTTAATAGATTGCTAAATTTTGCTGGTTTGGTAAAACAGTGGCTTCACAAAAGGAGATCGCAATGACGTTACCGAGTGGACACCCGAAAAGTAGACTGATCAAGAAGTTTATGGCTCTCGGCCCGTATATTCGAGAAGAGCAGTGTGAAGAAAATCGCTTTTTTTTCGACTGCCTGGCTGTATGCGTCAACGTGAAGCCTGCACCCGAAAAACGTGAATTCTGGGGCTGGTGGATGGAAATGGAAGCGGAAGAAAAACGTTTTACGTATAGCTACCAGTTCGGCCTGTTTAATAAAGACGGCTACTGGCAAACAGCCCCTATCAAAGACCAGGAAGTGATCGACCGCCTGGAGCATACTTTGAAAGAGTACCTCGAAAAGGCAAGAGCACTGCTGGCCACCCTGGATCTGAAGCTTGAACCCGCGGATAACTTTTCCAGCGAAGCGGTTAAGCTGACGGCGTAATCGCGATATTTCTCTCTTCGCGAGGGATGGGGTGAGGGCAGTAAACCCGACCCCCTCCAGGCAAAAAAATCCCGGCATCTGCGCCGGGATTTTTTATTTCAACAATATCAGAACTGGTAGGTCATACCCAGAGCAACGATGTCATCACTGCTCACGCCCAGTTTATTGTCGTCATCAATCTGGTTGATTTTATAATCAACAAACGCGGACATATTTTTGTTGAAATAATAGGTCGCGCCCACGTCGATGTATTTCACCAGATCTTCGTCACCCACACCTTCGATATCCTTGCCTTTAGACTGGACATAACCCAGGGACGGACGCAGACCGAAATCGAACTGGTATTGTGCAACAACTTCAAAGTTCTGAGCCTTATTCGCAAAACCACCCGAAATTGGGGTCATATTGCGGGTTTCAGAGTACATCGCTGCCAGATAAATATCGTTAGCGTCATATTTCAGACCGGTTGCCCATGCTTCCGCTTTTTTACCTTCACCGCGCGTCAGCAGGTTTTGTGCGTTAGTACGGTCAGAGTTGGTGTAGGCACCGCTGACGGCGAAGTCGCTGCCACCGAAGTCATAGGTCAGAGAGGTACCGAAACCGTCACCGTTCTGTTTTTTGACGTCGCGGTTTTCGTTTTTGCCCTGATACTGCAGGGTCATATCCAGGCCATCAACCGCACCGAAGAAGTCGGTGTTACGGTAGGTGGCAAGACCGCTCGCACGTTTGGTCATGAAGTTATCAGTCTGGGCTGAAGAGTCACCGCCGAACTCAGGGAACATATCGGTCCAGGCTTCAACGTCGTACAGTGCGCCCAGGTTACGACCGTAATCCAGAGAGCCAATGTCTTTCAGTTTCAGACCAGCAAACGCCAGACGGGTTTTCTGTGTAGAGTCGCTTTCGGCTTTGTTACCGGCAAATTCAGCTTCCCAACGGCCATAGCCCGTCAGCTGATCGTTAATCTGTGTTTCGCCTTTAAAACCGAAACGGACGTAAGTCTGGTCACCATCTTTAGTGTCATCATCGCTGATGTAGTGCATTGCTTTAACTTTGCCGTATACGTCCAGTTTATTACCGTTTTTATTATAAACTTCGGCTGCGTGTACAGATGCGGAAGCCACAACGCCCATTACCACTAATGCCAGTGTGCTCTTTTTCATTTTCGATCCTGTCTTATAAACGCGCTAAAAAAATTCGCTGGACGATAAGCTCATGCTTAAGTCCCGTGAAAAAACAGAAAGGGTTTTAACGTTACGCAATGAAACTTTTATGACAAATTAAGAATAATTTTAAAAAACTGTGATTTATTATTTCGGTAATAAAACTGTCAAATTTTGCCGCTACGCTTCCTGATCCCGCGCAACAAAGTGTTTCGCGATGTGCTAAGGCAGTTGGCAACGGGGCTGACACCTGTTAAAACGTTCGTTTGACATCATTTTCCCTTATCGTTGAACGGCAGAGAATCATGAGTGACAGCCAGACGCTGGTGGTAAAACTCGGTACCAGTGTTTTAACAGGCGGATCGCGCCGCCTTAATCGCGCCCACATTGTTGAGCTTGTACGTCAGTGCGCTCAGTTGCATGCCGCAGGGCATCGTATTGTAATTGTGACCTCCGGGGCGATTGCCGCCGGGCGTGAACACCTGGGTTACCCCGAACTCCCCGCGACGATCGCCTCGAAACAGCTGCTGGCCGCCGTGGGACAAAGCCGACTCATTCAACTCTGGGAACAGCTGTTTTCTATCTATGGCATCCACGTCGGGCAGATGCTGCTGACGCGTGCGGATATGGAAGACCGGGAGCGTTTCCTGAACGCGCGCGATACGCTGCGCGCGCTGCTGGATAACAACATCGTTCCCGTCATTAACGAAAACGATGCCGTGGCCACCGCTGAAATCAAAGTGGGTGATAACGATAACCTCTCGGCACTGGCCGCAATTCTGGCAGGCGCTGATAAATTACTGCTCCTGACCGACCAGCAGGGGCTCTTCACCGCCGACCCGCGTTCAAACCCAGATGCTGAACTGATTACCGATGTACACGGTATCGACGATGCGCTACGCGCCATCGCAGGTGACAGCGTTTCAGGCCTCGGGACCGGCGGGATGGGGACCAAACTGCAGGCTGCTGACGTGGCATGCCGTGCCGGTATCGACACCATCATTGCCGCGGGCAGCCGTCCTGGCGTGATCGGCGACG
Organism: Enterobacter sp. SORGH_AS_0287; assembly: GCF_031453695.1. Taxonomy (NCBI): domain Bacteria; kingdom Pseudomonadati; phylum Pseudomonadota; class Gammaproteobacteria; order Enterobacterales; family Enterobacteriaceae; genus Enterobacter; species Enterobacter sp. SORGH_AS_0287. The sequence goes on along the minus strand of NZ_JAVIZW010000001.1, from coordinate 2,608,772 downwards.
TGATGGAAGGCATCTCCGTGGGAACCCGCTTCCACGCGCAGGCCTCCCCGCTGGAAAACCGCAAACGCTGGATCTTTGGCGCACCGCCGGCAGGCGAACTCACCGTTGATGAAGGGGCGACCGCCGCAATTCTGGAAAGAGGGAGTTCATTACTTCCTAAAGGAATTAAAAGCGTGACAGGCAACTTCTCACGTGGTGAAGTGATCCGTATCCGTAATCTCGAAGGTCGTGACATCGCCCACGGCGTAAGCCGCTACAACAGCGATGCCCTGCGCCGTATTGCGGGTCACCATTCACAGCAGATAGACGCCATTCTGGGTTATGAATATGGCCCGGTTGCCGTGCATCGTGATGACATGATTATTCGTTAAGGAGCCAGAAAATGCTGGAACAAATGGGCGCAGCCGCGAAGGCCGCCTCTTACAAACTGGCGCTCCTTTCCAGCCGCGAGAAAAACCGCGTACTGGAAAAAATCGCTGATTATCTGGAATCGCAGTCGCAGGAGATTCTGCTCGCCAACGAGCAGGATCTGATGGAAGCGCGTCGCAATGGCCTGAGCGAAGCAATGCTCGACCGCCTGGCGCTGACCCCGGCACGTCTGAAAGGCATCGCTGACGATGTCCGCCAGGTCTGCAATCTTGCCGATCCGGTTGGTCAGGTCATTGATGGTGGGCTGCTCGACAGCGGGCTGCGCCTTGAGCGTCGTCGCGTGCCGCTGGGCGTGATTGGCGTGATCTATGAAGCGCGTCCCAACGTTACGGTTGATGTTGCTTCCCTGTGCCTGAAGACCGGCAACGCTGCCATTCTGCGTGGCGGGAAAGAGACCTGGCGTACCAACGCCGCGACCGTAAACGTTATCCAGCAGGCGCTGGAAGAGTGCGGCCTGCCGGCAGGTGCCGTACAGGCAATCGAGAGCCCGGACCGTGCGCTGGTGAACGAGATGCTGCGCATGGATAAATACATCGACATGCTGATCCCACGCGGTGGCGCGGGCCTGCACAAGCTGTGCCGTGAGCAGTCGACCATTCCTGTAATCACGGGCGGTATCGGCGTGTGCCATATCGTGGTTGATGACAGTGCCGAGATTGAACCGGCGCTGAAGATTATCGTCAATGCCAAAACCCAGCGTCCAAGCACCTGTAATACAGTTGAAACGCTGCTGGTGCATCAGGGCATCGCCAATACCTTCCTGCCTGCGCTGAGCAAACAGATGGCCGAAAGTGGCGTGACGCTGCACGCGGATGCCAACGCGCTGGCACTGCTGAAAGACGGCCCGGCAACGGTGGTACCGGTCAAAGCGGAACAGTACGACGACGAGTTTTTGTCTCTGGATTTGAACGTGAAGGTGGTTGCGAGTCTTGACGATGCCATTGCTCACATCCGTGAACATGGTACCCAGCACTCGGATGCGATTCTGACGCGTACCCTGCGCAATGCCGATCGCTTTGTGAATGAGGTGGACTCCTCCGCCGTATACGTGAATGCCTCAACCCGCTTCACCGACGGTGGCCAGTTCGGCCTGGGCGCAGAAGTTGCTGTCAGCACGCAAAAACTGCATGCAAGAGGCCCGATGGGCCTGGAAGCACTGACCACCTACAAGTGGATCGGCTTCGGTGATGATACGATTCGTGCGTAAATAATCACGGGTGATGCAAAAATAGCCGTTTGATTCAAAAGGGCATTGACGCATCACCCGGTTAGATCTAACCTTTTGCCCCGTGGTTACGCTCGTAACCGGCCTTTCAGGGCCGATATAGCTCAGTTGGTAGAGCAGCGCATTCGTAATGCGAAGGTCGTAGGTTCGACTCCTATTATCGGCACTCACACAACAAAATCCTTTAAAAACAATAACTTAAGACGATTTTTGTTCTCAAGATACAACCTTTTTTTAAGGGATTCTATGACCAACAGTTGCCGCTATGGTTAACAGTGGCTATTCAGGGATGTTAGCACGTAGCGGCCTGTAGTTGTAAAGCTCGAACAGGTACAAAGCGTGAACAGTCCCCACGAACCGCTATCAACTCGAAGCTGATGACGCTGCCAACGTCTCTAAACCATCCCGAAACAGATTGATCACACGCATTTAAGCCCGATGTGCGGCCTTGTGGCTGCGTAAACAGGTGAATAGTGGTAATGCCCCGGTAGCAACAGATCCGGCTCTGCCAGCGCTTCGCTCACGCTCCGAAAGGTACACGAGCACCCTGATAAGGTGTGATCTCTCTGACAATCTGATTTGGTCACTGGTGACTTTCGCAAAGCGAAACCAACTAGGTTGGCCTGATGAAGTCGCTACGCTCCGCTTGTTGCTTGTACCACTAACGGGGCTTTATGGCTTCTATTGTCTTAAATCTGATACATTGCACAAACATCATGTGGATTGCTGTAAAGTTCATCAGTATGATTGCTTGTACAATCAGCGATTGGGAAAGCACTTCTGGAAGATAAGGGACGAGACGATATGAAAGTGACTGATGAGGCTTTGTTACGTTCAGGGTTTACGCAGCCCGAATTGCAGAAGATAAAAAGCAATATTGAAAAATATGGAGGAACGCTTGGAGAGGCCATAAATGACCTCGCTAGGCGATTTGTTACCTTAGCGGGAGTGGTGGCTGTGTGTGCCTTAATCCTACTGCTACTTATCGTCTTCAGCTCACCTGATAGAGCATTTGCATGGGGGCTGGCGATGATCTTTGGGGTTGCCATTATGTCCTTTGCACAGCCGCCGGTAATTTCCTATAAATCCTGGCGTTACCGAAAAACTATCAAGGATTAACTGGTTCCATTTTCGGTTGTCAATAGATCGAAAATCACTTTTGCTTTAACACCATAACCGACAATCTTCATTGTTAGCTTAGGAGTGCTCATTGTGCTGACTTTGCGATAGTAATCGTGTGGAAGCCAGCGGAATAATCTCCAGGCTCCAGTTTTTCGAGCGAGTCCAACAATGCTGTACACACTGGCACCAAGAGTAACACCATTATAGAGAGCCAAGCCCGTGTTAGGATTAAATCCCATGAACTGGGCCGTATGCATCGCGGAGTCAGCAATGATACCTTGCGAGGGTTTATGTCCTGCTGGCTGATCAAAGTTGAGCACTTCTTTCGTTAATCCGTTCATTCCATCGGCAATCAGGACTGCCCCAGCCAGCATACCAATCGGCCCCATAGTGGATAACATCATAAAGCCACCAAAGAGAACCACGCCTGATAGCACCACATTTACAGCGGATATAACATAACCGACGATTTTATTATTTTCCTTAACAAACTCGACCTTCGCGTAAAGCTGTGCGGACTTGGTTTTTAACAGACGCTCTTGTTCAAGCAGGTTGTCTGTTTCAGCACGAAGATTTTTGATGCATACAATACATTCTTCATCGGTTTTAGCTCGTCGCGCTGTTTCAAATTCTTTATCTACAACCTGTTTTATCTCTCCAACAAACTTGATACGTGTTATCCCATCTTGCAAATAGAATGCTGATAGCCGATTTGCTGTTTCGACGAGTTTCCGGGCTTCCAGATTCACCATGGTATCTGACCATGTTCTGTTCCAGCCCCTGTTGAGCAGCGCAATATCCATTAAAGACTCCTTCCCAAAATGTGTCTGGTCATTTTACGTGCAATAAGGTCGAAGACAACAGGAAATGCTTTCCCAACGTCTGATTTTAGCGGAACGAACACATAATCAAACTCTGGGACTCCACATGGTAATTCTCTATTTTTCATTGTCCGACGTTTCAAACGTCTTGGAGTACGGGCAGGACTGCGAGCGCGTCACCAGCGTGAACAGATAGATGCTGTTCTGGTAGGTGCAAAGCCGTTTCCCGCCCTTTAACTCTTGTTCGTCGGGGCTGCTTACTCGATTATTTATCTCAAATCAGCAATGATTTTCTAAACCGCACTGGTTTGGGGTTTGCAGATGGTGAAGCAGATCCGTCATTCTTATGGGTGCTTTGTGGGATGATCGTAGTGGTTACCGCTCTATTGATGTTCATCCTTCGTAAGGTATGCAACAAGAGAGGAAGGTGAGAAACGTTGTAAACCTTGCGTATGATCACAACCCTAAGATCAAAAAAATTTATATCCTGCTTTAATCATTATTGGTATTGCATACTACAAAATATTGTCACAGAATATTTAAGATGTTTCTTATAGAAGTTCCGTATTTGCCTAATTGGATAAGCGAGGAGCTAGCAATGGCAATTAGTGATCACGAGTATGTGAATTTTTCCGAAGATCATGAAATGAACTATCACGCTAAGAAAGTAAATAAAAGAGAAACTGCTTCCAATAGAAGTACCTTAAGAACTATGGGGACAGAGCTCAAGTCATCTCTTGGAAAAGCAAGGCTGACTCATGGCGAATTCCATCCATATGTCAATAAAAATAAATCTCGACTTGAATAATACAACTACTTATTGTGAAGGTGGGAACTTATTCCTGCCTTCATTTTACATTAATTAACCACGATATGATTCTACTCAGCATTATTTTCACTCAATAATCGATTGCCTGGAATACGTCTTCAACATCCTTTTCCATGATCCCACAATACGCCAGCGTGACCGCCTGCGATGAATGCCCGTACAGCTTCGTGAGCGTCGGCAAACTGACCCCACGTTTTATAGCGTGATAACCAAGGTTCTTGCGTGGGCTGTGCGCCGCGATGTGAAGATTGAGCATATCCCCGGCCTCTTTGAATTTGGCTGATACCGTTACCCGGCTGATCGGTTTTCCTTTGGCCCGGTTGCTGTCCACTTCGAACAGGTATTCCTGACCTGGATTATCAGCACGGCGCTGTGCCACCAATTCAAGTGCTTTTGGTGTCAACATAATTGAGCGTGTCTTCCCGGTCTTCTGTTCCTTCAGGTTCAACACGTTCCCTTCGATATGGTTAAAGTCGGCATACCGCAACTTAAGAGCGTCACCAATCCGCGCCGCTGTCTGATTCAGGAACACCCACAAATCACCGTAGATAGCGCTGCTGTTATTCTGGCGCAGCAGTCTTTCAACCTCTGCGATCTTCTCTTTGTCTCTGACTGGTTCGACCTTCTTCATAAAATCCCCCATTGCTATCTCATTAAGTAAGTTACAAAGAAAATATTGATCATAACATGATCATTGTAAAGGGTTTTTTATATATTATTGCACCCACACCCGCGCGGTGGGAAACGAAAGTGGGGGCCACTCTTCAGATATTAGTGTCGGAAAAGATCCGGTCTCACTTGGGGATCTGCTGGACAGTCTCTCAAACGGTTCAATAAAAATGAAAAATCATTTCAAAATATCGAAGGGTAGTCCTTTGCACACCACACATGCTGGCTCTGCCAGTGAATAATCCTTGCCTGATTCTGCATAAATTCTGCATAAAACTTCCCCTTAGGTGTTTATCCACAATACAATGTATAAGAATCAATAGCTTGCTAGATTACACATGTGCATTGTGTAAGTTAGAGGTGAGTTCTTATACCTGCCAGTAGGCCATACAACCAGCCATCACCTGGTGATATTCACCGAGGCGGGCCGCCACTGTTTCGTACAATTTCCCACACCATCGTGAGTACCTCCACCAGTAGCCCGTATGCTTCACCAGAAGCCCGTAGCGGCGTTATCTCCACACAATCGTGACTGACACACCGATAGCACAGCGCCCCGCTCAGAGGCTCTCACAGGCCCAGGAATAGAGGGTTTTTCGTTGTTTTTGCTAAGAAAATTTAATTTTTCGGTTTGAGAGGGCGGACCGGTGATGGTGTTTAGCTCCAGTCTGACTGGTAAATCTGCCGAGGCCGCGCCATTGCTGGCTTCGTTATGTTCATTACAAGAGGACGTTGAGTGGATCAGGAACTTCGATCTACCCGTAGGATCATTAAGTCAGCATTAATAACTGCGATTAATAGGTATTTTAGGGGGTATTTAAATTTGATTGATTGCTTAGTGAGCAATAAGTGAGATCATTCACCAAATTTTGACAGAAAACCAGTATTGGGTTGCCAATCTTCGGCTTGTAAGGAGAATGGCGGGGTAGGGAGGGGATTGAATCGCCACGGATAATCTAGACACTTCCGAGCCGTTGATAATACTGGTTTTCATATTCTGTCGGTGACATCTGATTGCTCGAACCATGCCGACGCTTACTGTTATAAAACATTTCGATGTAATCAAAAATATCGCTGCGGGCTTCTTCCCGCGTTCCGTAGATCTTTTTCTTTATCCGCTCGCGTTTCAGTAACTGGAAAAAGCTTTCTGCAACCGCGTTATCGTGACAGTTACCGCGACGGCTCATACTCCCTTCCAGGCCGTGTGATTTCAGGAACGACTGCCACTCATGGCTTGTGTACTGACTGCCCTGGTCCGAGTGAACCAGCACCGGTCTTTGAGGATTACGCCGCCATACAGCCATCAGCAGTGCGTTCAGGACAATGTCCTTTGTCATCCGGGATTGCATTGACCAGCCGATAATTTTGCGTGAGAACAGATCAACAATCACGGCCAGATACAGCCAGCCTTCGTGAGTCCTGATGTAGGTTATGTCCGTTACCCAACGCTCATCCGGAGCATCCGGATTGAACTGTCGTTGGAGCCTGTCGGGTGACACGATACTGGCCTCGCCTTTGCGTGCCCGAGGGCTCCGGTACCCGACCTGAGCCTTTATCCCGGCACGATTCATCAGTCGCCAGACTCTGTTCACTCCGCACTGTTGCCCGCTATCCCGTAAGTCCAGATGGATCTTGCGATAACCATAAACGCAACCGGACTCCAGCCAAAACTGTTTGATCTGTCCCGTCAGTCTCAGATCTACCTGGTGGTGCTGAGAATACGGTTGCTTAAACCAGGCGTAAAAGCCACTGGGATGAACATCCAGCACCCTGCAGAGCAGACGAACAGGCCAGCAACGGGAGTTGTCACGAATAAAGGCGTACCTCAGTCGGACAGCTTTGCGAAGTACGCCGCGGCTTTTTTTAATATGTCCCGTTCGTCAGTAACCCGCTTCAGTTCCTTCTGGAGTCGGCGGATCTCGGCCTGAGCATCTGACTGTTCTTTATTAGTGGATGAGTCCGGACCGTACTTCTTTATCCAGGCGTAAAGGCTGTGGGTGGTGACATCGAGGCGTGTTGCAACGCTGGAAACAGAATGACCGCGATCAATAACCTGCTTGACTGCTTCAATTTTAAACTCTTCGGGATAACGTTTACCGCTCATGGGCACCTCTCTTTAAGTCATCTTAAATGACTCTGAGGTGTCTGTTAAACCCGTGGCGATTCAATTGAGGGAGCGAAAAAGAGCTCTCTATAACTAATCATGCAAAAGCCTCATGAATTGGGGCTTTACTGATGTTGATATAAAAAATATTGTGTCTAACGGGAGAAATATGAATTCACGTCATTACCGCTATGGTTAACAGTTGCTATCAGAGATGTAAGTACGTAGCGACCTGTAGTTATATAGCTCGAACAGGTACTAAGCGTGACACTCTACAAGAATCACCAGGTACTATGTCATTCATCACCTTGCCTGAATATAAGTAAAATAAAAGGCATACAAGAATCCAAATGTGCCTCAATATCTGCTTTCTCAACGGGATGAGTTATACCAATCGCCGCCTGCCGAAGAGGTTCGGCGACACACATGGCGAGTATGACTTTGGCACTGGTATCTGCAGGTAACATCGGCAACCAGCCCTGTTTTTGCTGTCGTGTAATCCACTCAGTGAGTAATTGTTGGCCGCGCGCTATGCCATTTTCATTGTATTTCTTGAGGAGATCATCTTTACCAGGAAATTCAGTATTGAGAAGACGAAACATTTTCACGGCGGTTACTGATAGCGCCTGACCACAAATCGCAGCCAGTAATTTTCTTAAGGCCGGTAAAACGTCATTCTTATCTGTCGGATCGCTCTGCAGGAGTGGGGCGTAGTTATCCGTCCAGTTTCGAACCGAAAGGCCAAGCAATTCCTCCCGGTTTTTCGCAAAGCGATAGACGGTCTTTTTGGCAACGCCTGCATGCGATGCAACCGCCTCAATTGTTGTGGCGTCATAGCCTTTGTCAAAGAGCAAGGCCATCGCGCTACCAATGATTTGTTTCTTCACCTCTTCCTCAGGGACTGAGGGGCGTCCGCGTGGTTTGGTTGGTTGGGTCACCCTTGAGATTCCTTTTCGCTTGTCATACGACCATTCTATCGGTAATGTTTAGGAAACGCACTTCGTTTCCTAAATGGTTCGAACTTCCCAATGCTAATGGAGAAAAAAATGCGACAACACGATATTGCCAGGCCCTGGCTGGATTATTCGGCATTGCTTGATCCTTCTCCCATGCCGCTGGAGACAGGTATTAAACGTCTGGATGACGGGAGTCTGCTGGTCGCCGTACGCACCGATTTACATGGCTGCAAAGGACGTATGATTAACTGGTGGTTTACCTTCTTTGAAACGACGCAGCATATAAAATGGTGGCATCCCGTTGATCATGTTGAACATCGTGGATGGGACGCCAACTGGAAGCGTGGGGAAAGTTTTTACGGCGCAAGCATCCATGCCGTTGAATCATTAGCTGAAATCCCTCCCATTCCCGCGCGTCTTAAATTCCATCACCCTGCATCGGTATTTGGCGAAATGGCTGTCGACAAGGCAATGGGGGATGGGAGTGTCTCGGCAATCATTGCCGCAAGGATAGGCTTCGGTGAAAAAACTGAACTGGATAGTCAGGGCGACCCGCTGGACGGACAAATGCTACATGTTGTCCGGGATACGCCTTTTGGGTGTGTACTGCGTAGCCGGTTTATTCTGGGTATGAGTAATGACGACCACGCTGAACCTGCCGATGACGTTGGATTAGCGCTTATGCGACACTGTTATACAGAATTCACGTTCTTGTCTCGTTTCCTGCCTTCTTTGTATTACGGCGAGAAAGCGAATGATGAGAAAATTGCGCTTCCCTGGTAACACGCGGGTTTAACTGCTCAGGTAAACGTGTCGACGAGGGTAATCATGCCCTCCGTGTATTCCCGGGCCAGACCAATGTTATCTCAAGCGTGACGCACACTGGCTAAGCAGTGATGCCTGGTTTAACCAACGCGTAGCCAAACCGGCATCACTTCATATCTGAAATGAATTCAGCGTAACAAAATCAATCGACAGATTTTACTGTGATTCCAGTAATGCTGAAATCGTTACCATCGCCGCTGGCTTTATGGCTGAAAATTTCCAGCACATTATCGCCCTGCGCCGCCGTAAACTCTCCTGACAGCGTGACCCACTCGCCTTTCACGGCAAGTGCTGTAACCGAGGTAATATCCTGGCCTGCCACCCGCAGGGACAGTTCGGGTATCACCTTGTAGTCATTATCCCTGCGAGCCTGAAGGCTGAAGCGATAGCGTTTCCCCGGCTGGAGTTCCGAATAATGTTTATAAAGCAGCACGCCATTGTGTGTCCGGCCTTTAACATTGGTGGTCGGAAAACGAATCATGGTCGCGCCACCTTCTGAGTAAAACTCATGCTCAGGCGTTGCTGGTCCGAACTGCCAGTGATTCAGATGATTATTCGTAAACTTACTCTCATCCAGGAATGGTTTTGCTGGCGGCTCGGGACTGACAGGGGGAGTGTCCGGCGCAGCGGGGGGTGAGGAGGGGGTCACCGGTTTGTTGTGATGTTCCTGACACGGGCAAGGGGGCGTATTCTCTTTGCAACGACAGTCGCTGGCGCAAGCGTCAATCAGGTTCTTAAGTACCTCAGCAAGCGTATTCACCGCCCGGACAATCTCAGGGGCCTGTGCGCACAGATCGCTGCCATTACCGGGCGTCTTCGCTGGCGTTTTACCTTCCAGCGCATCTGCTTCTTCTTTTTTGTTCGCCACGCTGTCGTGTTGCGTGGCCTTACTGGCGCAAATGGTGCTTTTTAAAACCGAGGCAAAATCGGCAATGCCGGAGGTGTAGATATAATGCTCACCACCCGTACGAAGCGCCAGGCGCTTGTATTCCCGAACCATGGCTTTCTCATCATCCGGGGTGGGATAAGGTAATGAGACATGAGGCGTGCCCAGATAGGAGTGGATTTTGACACCGTACTCCAGGGCGGTGGCAATGGCATCATCGCAGGCTTTGATGCGGCCCGCATCCAGGGTCATCTCCCCGCCTTTCAGACTTTCGTCTCCCAGCACAAAAACATTCCTTTCAGCGCCGTCACGCCAGTTGTAATGACGGATAACGTCCTCCGCAGCAGGCGCCACATCCTCCTGAGCGGGGTTCCCCTCTTTGACATACTCTCTGCCTTTCAGGGCGGGCGGGTTAGCTCCGGCCTCGCTCGTCAGGAACTGACGGACCGTTTTATTAAATTTGGTGCCGGCAAAAACGCCTTCGATACCCAGAAAATCAGTTCGTAAATCCGAAGGGCAGGCTTTTCTGGCCTCCTCAATGGCGCTCTCAAGTTTTGCACAGAGCGCTTCCGCTTCATCCTTCATTGAAAGACTGCTGTCGATGATGAAAACCAAATCAACTTTTTTATTGTCCATAATGCTCATATCAGGGGCTCCATTAACGTTCATTTTTGTTTTCCAGTGAACTGGCAGGGAAGGCAGTGAATGGCACGTTGCCTCCCTGCGGGCATTTCAACCGAGCACAACAAACCTGACGTCATAGCCTCCCGTATTATTGGCGTATTCAGACGCAACATTTGTATCGTTAAAAATGAATGAAATTTCGCCATCAGCAGGGACTTCCCAGTCGCTACCGCCGCTTCCGATACCGTAAATATGCTCACCCGCTTTGATCAGTAATTTCCCCGCCAGTGCTTCTGGCAGGACAAAAGTGGGATCCGGTTTTTGCGCTGACGGATGCTGGCTGTCGCCGTCAGGTCCAAAGCTGCGACCGCGGCTGTCGTACTGAGCGGTACCGGCAGCAATCAGCATCACCTTGTCCCCTTTGCTCACGGATACGCCGGTGTGGGTCCAGTCACTGCGCGTTGCGGGAACATGACCTTTCCAGTCCGCCTTTTTAGCCGCCGCTTTCTTTTCGTCTTCAGCGATATACACAACCGCGCTGAAAGCGCCGCTGTTGTCGCGATGTGAAGAGTCACTGACCACGAGAATCAGCTCGCCGTCTTCCGGTACCGACCACTGGTAAACACCACTGCCAATGTCATAGCTTTTTCCGGATGCACTGAATCGGGCTTTCAGCACCTTATCGTTCCGTAAGACAAAGCCCTCTTTTAGCCTGCCGTATGGCGATGCCAGGGCGTAGTCTTCCTTACCGTATTTAATCCATCCTTCCGCAATAATACTGATTTTTTGCCCGGCTTTTAGTTTAAGTCCGGTATTAATGCCCGTGTCAGCAGTTGCGTCAATATTGCCAGACCATGCAGGTGAAACAGTCATATAATTCTCCGTAATCGTGACAGCGTCCAGCTTGTCAGTGGTATGAGGTAATAAATAGCCTATAGATAATGTTTTTTTTACTAAGGGGTACGGCATTCACAATCAGAATATAAACAGATATGCCGCTCAGCAAATAATATTCTGGAAATGATGCTGATGATTTCTGTTCGTCTCCCGTCTGCTGCAGTTCTGTGAATTAAATATTAGGATTAATCTCATACTGTGTTTTGTTACTCCAGAGCGGTAATGCGTGTGAGTGAGAGGTATATGTTGAAACCAAAAAAGTAATACACATGGTAACTAAGTGGATATTTGTTAACCCATTCCTTATTCGTCGGGGAGGCGTGAAATTAAGTGGAAAGGTAGATGTTTTTTATTGGACGGATATCACGGCAGGCGGTACTGTAATGCGCCCTCTCACTGCTTTGTGTACCTATTATTACCGCCATTCGAGTATGGTAATTAATTTACTAAAGGTATAATTACAGTCATGATTAAAAGTGCGATTACTCCTATAGTTAACATTAAAATCAATTGCAAATCAGTTACTTAGTGTTTGGTTGTGTTGGTGGATTTATATAAATCGCAGCGTAAAAAAAGAAATCGCATTATTCTTTCGACATAAGTCTGGAAAAGATAAATATATTCATATGCATCCATGATGAAATGTTATGAATACTAAATGTGATGTCTGTCACATGCAGGGGAGTTTTGTCTTTGATTGATGAAAAGCACGCATCAAATGTAATGTTAATGAAGTTTGATAAAGGAGAATAGCATGACGGCTAAGCCAGAATGGTCCGGAGAAGTTCCTGCAAACATTCCTGCCGGTATTAATACAGGCCTGCAACTGAATTCCGGTGATGAGATAACGATAATGGCCTCTGGCTGGATTAAATACGGTAAAGAAGAATTTGCGCTGGCGGTGCCGGATGGCAGGGTGAAAGAAGGGCTCATTACCTGCAATGATAAGGTGCTGAAGGCGAGATTTGATACCTCTGGCAAAGGTTATGATATAGGCGGTGGAGTATACAAATGGGCGACTCCCCAGAGCGGTACCCTGCATCTGTATATTGCCGATACAGAGGCTGGATACTCTGATAATACCGGCAGTTTCAGCGTCAATGTATACCGATAAGAACGGGTCGTTTCGGATACAGCGATTTCAGCCCCATTGATATGGCGGCAGGGATTATGTCCGGCGTTCTCAAACCGATATCTTATTCATTCCAATATTATTCGCAGAACTCAGCAGATGATAAGAAGACTAATCAACAATATTCTCTGGTACTCTACCGGGTGGGTGTTTTTTGGCCTGATAGTGCTCAGTGGAATCGCAGGGGGACTGGCGGCTTCAGTCCTGCATTTTACTACAACGGATGCATTCCTGGCCGCATTTTGCCTTTTTCTGTTGCTGTCATTGCCCGTTTGCTTCTGGCTGCACCGGTTATCTCGCATACACCGGCGTCAGTAATGTACACGCCCACAAGGAGAGTCCCTGTGAGCGTGTAGTGTTTCCAGTGCTGAGCATGCGCAGTCGCGTTACTGGTGCTTATCCTGCAACGCCTTCAGGGGTAAACGCCATACGTCATAGCGCTCCTGGCCAGGTTTGACCGCGCCAGCAAAATGGTCGTTCAGGCTGCTGGAGGTAAAGATCAGATCCCCGTTCGGATTGATGGCCGGTGTGTCCGGCCAGTGTACGCCGTCGTTTGACGCCATCAGGGTCATTGAGCCGCTCTTCGGTTTATACCTGACAATACCGTTGTGTGTCACATCGGTGATATAGAGGTTGCCTTTGGCATCGGTCACGATACCGTCGGTATTGCCTCCCACCGAACCAAGATCCCGGATCTGTGCCGCAATCTGCGCATCGTCAGCACCTGGCTTTCGCAGAATGTCAGTCGGTACCGCAAACGCATGGGTCCCTGTCGTCACCGTCCAGTAGAGCGTGCCGGTATCCGGAGACAGCGCAATACCGTTGATGCCAATCAGTAATGGATGACCTGGCCAGACTTCAGCCCCGTGCGAGACGACTTTCACACCCGGCTCAATCTGCAGGTCTGGATGACGGTCGAGCACACGTCGGGCAGTGCCGGTTGCGAAATCGGCGATGATAAGACCGACGCGGTTCTCAGGCGCACTGCGCGAGCCGCTGTCGGAGATGTAAGCGACACGGCGCGTTTCATCAACAACCACATCATTGAGGAAACTCGCCTTGCGGTCTGCCACGCCATCCAGTGGAATGCGTTTGATCGTGCGGCCGGTATTCAGATCCAGCACCATCAGTTTCTGCGAACCCACGGGGGATTCCGCTTCTCCCGCGACGAACCCCATATCCAGGGCCCACAGCCAGCCATTCTTACGGTCAATATAGAAGCCAAGCACGTTACGCAGGTTCTGGTCGGGAGCGGTTTCCACCGCATTACCCTCGCGGGACGGAAATGCCGTGAGGCGCGCCGGTCCGGTCTGCACGGTCGTATCAAGAATACTTAACGTCGCGGGCGCACCGGCTGAAACCAGTCGAGGGGTACTGACAAAGGCTCTTCCCTTTGTATCAAAGTGGATGCCTGCGATGGGCGCGTTAACCGAGCCGGAAAACGGCGTCGGCGTTTCCCCCTTCTCAGGCGTATTCCAGGTTACGCCGGTATAGCTGCGCCAGCGCTCAAGAGGGGCCTGGTTTGCTGCGCTGGCTACGCTCGCAAAAGAGAACAACATTGCCATCGCGATGGCGGACATATTACGGGTACGTTTGAACATTTCTATGCTCCGGTAAATAGGGGAAAGCAGGGGACACTGATTCCCCTCAGGTCATGACGGCTGCTGCATTAAAGAATGGAGCGGAAGGTGCCGCCTTCGACGCGCACCGCGGCACCATTAGAGGCAGCGCCCAGCGGGCTCGCCAGCAGCGCGACCATCGCGGCTATCTCATCGGCATCGATCATTCGCGCGATAAGAGAGCTGGGACGGTAGGTCTGGAAGAAATTCGCTTCGATCTCCTGGTCGGTCATACCCGGTGCAGGTGCGGTCTGGCGCAGGTATTCGATAATGCCGTCGGAGCGGGTCGCTGAAGGCAGTACGCTGTTGACCGTAACGCCCGTCCCCTTCGTGAGTTCGGCCATACCGCGCGAAACGGCGAGTTGCGCCGACTTACTGACGCCGTAATGCACCATGTCTGGCGGCGTGAACGCGGCGACTTCGCTCGACATAAATATCACCCGGCCCCAGTTGCGTTCCAGCATGCGCGGGAAGTAATGCCGTGACAGGCGAACGCCGGACATGACATTGATGTTGAACATGTTCAGCCACTCATCATCGGTGATGTCGACGAAGTCTCGGGCTTCGTAAAAGCCCAGGTTGTTGATGAGAATATCGGTGTCAGGGCAGGCCGCGATCAGGGCTTTTGCCCCCTCAGCGTTTCCCAGGTCGGCAACGATGGCGGTGACCTGCGCCTGAGGCTGAGCGGCGGTAATGTCTGCCACGGCGTTTTGCAATTTCGCGTGGTCACGACCAGTAATGGTGACGGCCACGCCATCGCGCGCCAGCGTGCGGGCGATGGCCAGACCAATCCCCGCGGTTGCGCCAGTAACGAGTGCTGTCTTACCGGTGAGTTGAAGATCCATGATTTTACCCTCTGGTGATGAATGCGCACACTTTACTCATCGCCAAACTGGAGATAAATTAGCGGAATTGAAAAACATTTGTTCCTGAAAGAGCATAATGAGCAGAAAATTCGATTATCTTGGCGATGTTGAGGTCTTCATCGCTGTCGTTGAACACGGCTCATTTACTGCTGCTGCCGTCGCCCTGTCCACCACGCCCTCGGTGTTGAGTCGTGCGGTTTCTCGCCTTGAGACGCGTCTGGGACGACAGCTTTTACAGCGAACCACCCGTCGGGTAGGCCTGACCGAGGCAGGGCGAGTCTATCTGGAGCAGGCGCGCTCTGCTTTTTCCCTGCTGGATGAAGCCGAACGTGATGGGCAGGGCCAGGAAGGCGACCTGACCGGACGCGTGCGCATGAGTGTACCGACTACCTACGGTCACTATCGTCTGCCGCCCTTGCTGGCGCAATTCTCCCAACACTACCCGCGCGTTCAGGTGGATCTGAACATCACCAACCGCAACGTCGACCTGATTGCTGAAGGGTTCGATCTGGCGATTCGTTTGGGTCAGATGCCCGACAGTGGTTTAGTCGCGCGTAAACTGGAGGATGCCGCTTTGCTGCTGGTCGCATCACCCGCGTACCTTCACAGGATGGGGACTCCGCAAACGCTGGAAGATTTGCACCGACACATGTGTCTGCCGTTTATTTTGCCGCGCACCGGTCGCATCGCTCCGTGGGTGTTTCGGGAAGACGAACGCGATGTGGACTGGCTACCCGTTTCACCTATCGAAACATCGGATGATGTGCTTGGCGTCGTCTCCCTGGCTGAACACGGTATGGGGATTTGCCAGAGCTATGAATTTATCGTCCAGGACAGGATACAGCGCGGTCAGCTGGTGGAGGTGCTTCCTCACCTTCGCGGACGCTCGCGGCCGTTCTCGGTGATCTTCGCGCCACACCGGCGCCAGTCCGCTGCCACCCGCGCGATGATTGATCTCCTGACCACGCAATAACGACAAGGGAGGGGTGCAATATGAAAAAAACGTCTTATTCGTTTTTGATTCCAGCGATTGTTGGGGTATTGACGCTGGTAATTTGTTTTATTACCTGGCGCGTAGAAATTTACCGTGTGACATTTATTAACGCTCTCGCAATGCAATACATCGCGACCGGCTCATTGCTCTTGTCGCTGGCTTTGATGGTCATTTTTATCTGGAAGGGACGATTGAAAGGTTGGCCGTTTTCTGAGCGTCTAAAAGTGTTCATTGGCACCTTTATTATCAGCATGCCTCTCGCCATTTTCGTCGTCTTTACGGCGGTTTATTTACTGGATGGGAAAGTGTCGTCCTGGAGTGCTCCTTACAAATATAAATCTGTAGGCAGATATAACTGTGAAGGGGCTGAAGTATATGAACCTGAACTGAAAGAGAAGATACGTATTTGTCACCCGATGGGCGACTATCAACTCGATAACACCTTATATGTTGAAAAACGCAGTAATGCGCTGGGTATCGTGGTGCTTTGGGCTATCACGCGCTCATGAACAGGGGAAAGCATCAGTGGCGCAACAAGACGTCTAGCCCGCCTCCAGCATCCCAAAACTTACAATCCGCGATCGACCCAGTTCTTTAGCCCGGTACAAAGCCACATCGGCTGCACGCAGCAGGTTGTCACTCTGGGCGTGCTGCGGATAGCTGGCGATACCAATCGAAACATCGACTGGCCCAATCTCCGTGAGTCCATAACGTAGCGACAACCCTTGTACGCCGTTGTAAATCTGTTGAGCACAGTCATGCGCTTCTTCTTCATCAGCACCGGAAAGCAGTACTAAAAACTCCTCCCCGCCGTAGCGGAAAGCCATTCCGTTGTCATGGGTAGCCCGCTGAACAATCGTCGCTACGCTTTTAATAACCTGATCACCCGCTTCATGGCCAAACCGGTCATTAATGCTCTTGAAGTGATCGATATCGATCATCATGCAACTCAGGGGTTCGCCGTTACGAATGGCCTGTGTCATTTGGGTATGAAGTGTATCTTCCAGATGATGGCGATTACGCAAGCCGGTCAGCGGGTCGAACAATGCTTTTTCAAGCAACGCATCGCGTAGCCGCTGGTTTGCCAGCGCCAGACCGAGCGCTTCGGCCATCAGTTCGAGATAAGCACGGGCAGGGGCATTTTCCGCGGTGATATTCTGGAATGAGAGCAGACCAATGGCCTCGCCCTGGGCAATAAGCGGCACGCACAGCGAACGATACGCCAGTGATTCCGGCAGATGATAGCAGGCGATATCCGGCTTACCGCTGAACGGGGGATGGCTCTGACCACGCCTTACTGCCCAGCATTCGTCAGGATGAAACATCATCTCCTCTCCCGTGGGGGAGAGCCACTGGGCAACGCAGCGCATCTGCCAGGGATCGCGGTCAAGGACATAGAGCCGGCCAGGGACCCCCGGGGCGATATTGGGGGCAAACATCTCCGCCACGTTGATAACATCGGTAAAGTTCTCACACCCTTGCAGCCGCTGTGTCATGCGGGCCAGCAGTTCGCGGACAGCCCAGTCGGCGTCGCGCTCTTTTTCCAGCCGTTGCCGGGCAAGGCCGTTTTCACGAAAAATACGGATCGCCTGCGCCATATCGCCAATCTCATCAATCTGATTAAAATTCGGCGTTTCGACGGCGTAATCCTGCGACGCCAGACGGTGTACCACGTCGCTCAGACGCACCACGGGGCGCAGCACGCGGCGTTTCAGGATAAAGCCCAGGACAAACAGAAACAGCAGGGCGGTCAGGCCAACCATCAGTTCAGAGGCCGTACGCAGCGCTTTCGATTTTTTGGTGGCATCCTGCACGGACGCAATCACCCGCTTGTCGAGGATCTGGCGAAAGTGATCAATCTGGTTTTGCGCGCGTTCCAGTGCCTGCTCATAGGGGGCACCATAAAGCAGGGCAATGGCCTGAGCATCTTCTCCCCGCTCTGTACTGGTGAGGGCCGTCTGCTGTTCATCCTGTAGCGCATCAATAATCTTGAGACCTTCCCGCAGCAGGGACAGCTCCTCATCGGACGCGCCGTTATCGCGCAGTTTATCCAGCCTCAGCTCGACATTTTTCAGGTTGTTCTCTGACTGGCTGTATTGTCTGAGGGTTTGCGGATCTTTTTTTATTACGTACAGGCGGGCTAAATCGGACTGCGCCCAGGCGTCGGTTTCAATATCCTCCGTCAGCTCATCAAAGCGCTGCCGCTGTTCAACGGCGTGACGTTCCACGGTGTCGGCATTGGATGCCATCAGCATGATGATGCCTGAGACAAGGGTCAGGCAGACCGTGGCACCATAGGCCCAGTTAGTTATCGTTGCGATTCGCACCTGTGGATCCTTTTACGACATGAGAAGGATGGCGTTCTTTCAAATTATAGAAAACGTTTGATTTAAGGCGAAAAAAAAGGCGGCACAGTGCCGCCTGGTGTGGTCTTTATCGTCATATCATCACAAATCTGGAGGGTTTTTTCCTTCCTCGATGAAATCCGCATCTAGCTCTTCGGCGTTACCCGCGTGATCGCGACCGGAGAACAGGTTCCAGCAGGCGATGAACAGCGCGGCGATCAGCGGCCCAATCACAAAGCCATTAATGCCGTACAGCTCCATCCCGCCAAGGGTTGAGATGAGGATCAGGTAGTCCGGCATTTTGGTGTCTTTCCCCACCAGCAATGGACGCAGGATATTGTCCACCAGCCCGACAATGATGACGAAGAAGCCAACGATAAAGAGACCCTGCCAGAGCTGATGCGTGGCGAACAGGAAGATGGCGGCCGGCACCCAGACAATGGCCGAGCCGACGGCCGGAACCAGCGAAAGGAACGCCATCAGCGCGCCCCAGAGTACGCTACCGTCAATACCAGCGATGGCAAATGCAATCCCGCCGAGCGTGCCCTGAACCACCGCCACTACCGCCGTACCTTTTACCGTTGCCCGCGAGACGCCGACGAATTTGGCGAACAGATGCTGTTTGGCAAAATCAGACAGAGGAAGCGAATCAAGGATCTGGCGTACCAGATACGGGCCATCTTTTAGCAGGAAGAACAGCAGATAAAGCATGATGCCAAAGCTGATCGCAAAGCCAAACGTCCCTTTACCAATCAGAAACGCGCTGCCGGCCAGATACTGTCCGCCCTGCAGTGCTACATCAGAGAGTTTTTTCTGGATTTGCGCCGCGTTCGTCAGGTTGTGGTCCGCAAGGAAGCCGCTGGCCCAGCCTGGCAGGTGGTTAAAGATGCTCGCCACCACTTCCGGGAATTGGGTGTTGTTCGCTTGCAGCTTGGTGTACACCACGTTCAGTTCAATGGCGAGCGATGAAAAGATCACCATCAACGGGATAAAGACGATGAGGCAGATAATGCCGATGGTTAACAGCGAAGCCAGTCCGTTGCGATCGCCCATCGCCGCGCGCAGCTTGTTTTTTACCGGGTTAAAGATAACGGTAAGAATGGCGGCCCATAAAATCGCGGAGAAGTAGGGGGAGAGCACGTCGAAGAAAGCCCAGGTGACAAGGGCGAGTATGAAGATAAAGAAACCTTTGGTCAGTCCGTTAAAGCGCATCAGTTGATCCTGTAACGATGAAACTGTGTCGACTATAGAACTGATTGAGGGATTTACCAAGAATTGCGCCACTGTAAAATCCCGCGTATGAACCCGCTCCTTACGGATACCACTTTCGACTGACCGAAGAACGCCAGGGTCCGCGCCATGCTGTAAGTATCTGCTTGCGGAGGTGCTTATGGCCTGGCGTCCGTTCCTGTATGTGATCCTCACAACCCACCCCAGACTCAGCGCGCGGCGCGCCCGATTACGTCTGGTCGTCTAGCTTTTTCTTAACAATCGCGGTATAACACACCTTCTTTGGATGTTTAGATGTCCATGCGTATAGAAGGTAATATGCAAACACAACAAGAAAATGGGCAGCTTAAGCGCACCATGAAAACACGCCACCTGATTATGCTCTCGCTGGGTGGGGTCATTGGGACAGGGCTATTCTTCAATACTGGTTATATCATTTCAACGACCGGGGCCGCGGGAACGCTGCTGGCGTACCTGATTGGCGCGCTGGTGGTCTGGCTGGTGATGCAGTGTCTGGGCGAACTTTCCGTTGCGATGCCGGAAACCGGCGCGTTTCACGTCTATGCCGCCCGCTATCTTGGCCCGGCTACAGGCTATACCGTGGCGTGGCTTTACTGGCTTACCTGGACGGTGGCGCTCGGGTCGAGCTTTACCGCCGCCGGGTTCTGTATGCAGTACTGGTTCCCCCAGGTGCCCGTCTGGACGTGGTGCGTGGTGTTCTGCGTGGTGATCTTCGGCCTTAACGTCATCTCCACGCGCTTCTTTGCCGAAGGCGAGTTCTGGTTCTCGCTGGTGAAAGTCATCACCATTATTGCCTTTATTATTCTTGGCGGTGCTGCGGTGTTTGGCTTTATCCCGATGCAGGACGGTTCTCCCGCGCCGGGCTTAACCAACCTTACCGCCGAAGGCTGGTTCCCGCACGGCGGCCTGCCCATCCTGATGACCATGGTCGCGGTGAACTTCGCCTTCTCCGGGACAGAGCTTATCGGTATCGCTGCGGGTGAGACGGAAAACCCGCACAAGGTGATTCCGGTTGCCATTCGTACCACCATTGCCCGGCTGATCATCTTCTTTATTGGTACCGTGTTTGTGCTGGCCGCGCTGATCCCGATGCATCAGGCGGGCGTGGAAAAAAGTCCGTTTGTACTGGTGTTCGAAAAGGTCGGTATTCCATACGCGGCTGATATTTTTAACTTCGTGATCCTGACGGCCATCCTGTCGGCGGCGAACTCGGGCCTGTACGCTTCTGGCCGCATGTTATGGTCGCTCTCGAATGAAAAAACGCTGCCGCGTTGCTTTGCGCGCGTTAATAAAAACGGCGTACCCATGACGGCGATTTCTGTTTCAATGCTTGGCGGCGTACTGGCGCTGTTCTCAAGCGTGGTGGCACCGGACACGGTGTTTGTCGCACTGTCCGCCATCTCAGGCTTTGCTGTGGTGGCGGTCTGGATCAGCATCTGCGCGTCGCATTTTGTCTTCCGTCGTCGCCATCTTCAGTCTGGTCAGCCGCTTTCCGCTCTGCAGTATCGCGCGCCGTGGTATCCGCTGGTGCCGGTGCTTGGCTTTATCCTCTGCGTGGTGGCCTGTGTTGGTCTGGCATTTGACCCGAGTCAGCGTATTGCCCTTTATTGCGGGCTTCCGTTTGTTGCCCTGTGTTATGGTGCCTACTACCTGACCCGAAACATGACATCGCAGGAGCCTGAACATGTCGCAGAATAATCCGCTTACCGCCATCCTTGAAAAACAGCCATTTGTGGTGCTGGATGGCGCGATGGCGACGGAACTGGAAGCGCGCGGTTGTAATCTTGCAGACAGCCTGTGGTCTGCCAAAGTGCTGGTTGAAAACCCGGATCTTATCCGCGACGTTCATCTGGACTACTATCGGGCGGGAGCGCAGGTGGCGATCACCGCCAGCTATCAGGCCACGCCTGCGGGGTTTGCCGCACGAGGCCTGGATGAGGCGCAATCCCGTGCGCTGATTGGCAAAAGCGTGGAGCTGGCGCGTAAGGCGCGCGAAGCGTATCTCGCGGAAAACCCTCATGCAGGCACGCTGCTGGTCGCGGGATCGGTTGGGCCGTATGGTGCATACCTGGCGGATGGTTCTGAGTATCGCGGTGACTACGTGCGAAGCGCAGAAGCGTTTACCGATTTCCATCGCCCGCGCGTGGAAGCGCTGCTGGATGCCGGGGCAGATCTGCTGGCCTGCGAAACGCTGCCATCCTTTGCTGAAATCAAGGCGCTGGCGGCGCTTCTGGCCGAGTATCCCCGGGCCCGGGGATGGTTCTCGTTTACCCTGCGTGACAGCGAGCACCTCAGCGACGGCACGCCGCTGCGCGATGTGATTTCTGCGCTGGAACGCTATCCGCAAATTGTGGCGCTGGGGATCAACTGTATCGCGCTGGAAAATACCACCGCGGCACTGAAACATCTTCACAGCCTCACCGCACTGCCGCTGGTGGTCTACCCGAATTCGGGGGAGCATTATGACGCCGTGACCAAAACCTGGCATCACCATGGCGAAGCTTGCGAAACGCTGGCGGGCTATTTACCCCAGTGGCTGGCGGCCGGGGCGAAGTTGATTGGAGGATGTTGCCGGACCACGCCGACAGACATTGCAGAGCTAAAGGCGCAGCGCTGATGCCGTGTGTCGTCTGATGCATTCACCTCATCCCTCTCCCGTCGGGAGAGGGAGCCAGAATAAACCCCACAAAATTCACTATCCTTTGCCACTTTTTTTCTAAAAACGAATCGGAATTAACGATTCTTTTTTATTCCTTTATCAAAATTCCTGCGCCGGAAATACTGCCCTCATAACAACAAGGGGAGCAGTCACAATGGCAATTTCATCGCGAATTACACTTCTCGGCGCGCTGGCGCTGTGGGCATTTCAGGCACAGGCGGTAGACGTTACCGTCGCGTATCAAACCTCTGCGGAACCGGCAAAAGTTGCGCAGGCGGATAACACCTTCGCCAAAGAAAGCGGCGCGAAGGTGGACTGGCGTAAATTCGACAGCGGGGCGGCCGTCGTGCGCGCATTAGCGTCCGGCGATGTGCAGATTGGCAATATCGGTTCCAGCCCGCTGGCGGTGGCTGCCAGCCAGCAGGTGCCTGTTGAGGTTTTCCTGCTGGCGTCACAGCTCGGGAGCTCTGAAGCCCTGGTCGTGAAGAAAAACATCACCCGGCCGGAAGATCTGATTGGCAAGCGCATCGCCGTGCCGTTTATCTCCACCACCCATTACAGCCTGCTGGCGGCGCTCAAACACTGGGGCATCAAGCCGGGCCAGGTGCAGATCATCAACCTGCAGCCACCCGCAATTATTGCCGCCTGGCAGCGTGGGGATATCGACGGCGCTTACGTCTGGGCACCTGCCGTGAATGAGCTGGAAAAAGACGGCACCGTGCTGACCGATTCCGAACAGGTGGGGCAGTGGGGCGCGCCGACGCTCGACGTGTGGGTCGTGCGTAAAGACTTCGCGGAGAAACACCCTGACGTGGTGAAGGCGTTTGCTAAAAGCGCCATTGACGCCCAACAGCCTTATCTCAGCAATCCCGATGCGTGGCTGAAAGAGACGGGCAATCTGGAAAAACTGTCGCGCCTGAGCGGCGTTCCGGAAGCGGACGTGCCGGGGCTGGTGAAAGGCAATACCTATCTCACGCCTGCACAACAGGTCCAGCAGCTCAATGGGCCGGTCAATAAAGCGATTGTCGATACCGCTACGTTTCTGAAAGAGCAGGGCAAAGTGCCTGCGGTGGCGACAGATTACAGCCAGTACGTGACCGATCGCTTTGTGAAATAAGGGGGAAGCGATGCTGAATATTACAAATCTGTCTGCTGATTACGGCGGTAAACCCGTGCTGGAGGAGATCAACCTGACGCTGGACAGTGGTGAATTGCTGGTCGTGCTGGGGCCGTCCGGGTGCGGCAAAACCACGCTGCTGAATCTGATCGCCGGGTTTGTACCGTATCAGCATGGCTCCATCCAGCTGGAAGGGAAACGGGTCGAGGGTCCGGGCGCAGAGCGCGGCGTGGTCTTTCAGAGTGAAGGGCTGCTTCCGTGGCGCAACGTGCAGGAAAACGTCGCCTTCGGCCTGCAGCTTGCGGGGATTCACCGTGAACAACGGCTGGCGACCGCGCGTGAGATGCTAAAAAAGGTGGGGCTGGAGGGCGCTGAAAAACGTTTTATCTGGCAGCTTTCCGGTGGCCAGCGTCAACGGGTCGGGATTGCCCGCGCGCTGGCGGCAAACCCACAGCTGTTGCTGCTGGATGAGCCGTTTGGTGCGCTGGACGCCTTCACCCGTGAGCAGATGCAAACGCTGCTTTTGCGCCTGTGGCACGAAACGGGCAAGCAGGTACTGCTGATCACCCACGATATCGAAGAGGCGGTGTTTATGGCGACCGAACTGGTGTTGCTTTCGCCGGGGCCGGGTCGTGTGCTGGAGCGGTTGCCGCTCAGCTTTGCCCGTCGCTATGTGGCCGGTGAACCGGTCCGCAGTATCAAATCCGATCCGCTGTTTATTGAACAGCGCGAATATGTTTTAAGCCGCGTATTTGAACAACGGGAGGCATTCTCATGAGCATTGTCTTCAGTGAAAAAACGCGCCGTCCTCGTCTCGCGTTACGCTGGCCGTTCTCTCGCCAGATCACGCTGAGTGCGGGCACGTTGCTGGTATTGCTCGCGGTCTGGTGGGCGGTGGCAGCGCAACAGTGGGTTAGCCCGTTGTTCCTTCCGCCACCGGGACAGGTGCTGGCGAAACTCATCACCATCGCCGGGCCGCAGGGTTTTATGGATGCCACGCTCTGGCAGCATTTAGGTGCCAGTCTGGCGCGTATTCTGGTGGCGCTGCTGGCGGCGGTAGTGATTGGCATCCCGGTGGGTATCGCGATGGGGCTGAGCCCGACGGTGCGCGGCATTCTCGATCCGCTGATTGAGCTATACCGTCCGGTCCCACCGCTGGCCTATCTGCCGCTGATGGTTATCTGGTTTGGCATCGGGGAAACCTCGAAAATTTTGCTGATTTATCTGGCGATTTTTGCCCCGGTTGCTATGTCGGCACTGGCTGGGGTGAAGAGTGCGCAGCAGGTGCGGATCCGCGCGGCGCAGTCGCTGGGTGCCAGCCGTCTTCAGGTGCTGCTGTTTGTGATTTTACCGGGCGCACTGCCGGAGATTTTAACCGGATTGCGCATTGGCCTCGGGGTGGGCTGGTCAACGCTGGTGGCGGCTGAGCTGATCGCCGCCACGCGCGGATTAGGGTTTATGGTGCAGTCGGCGGGAGAGTTTCTGGCGACTGACGTCGTGCTGGCAGGGATCGCGGTGATCGCCGTGATCGCCTTTGGATTAGAACTGGGGCTGCGCGCGCTACAGCGACGTCTGACGCCCTGGCATGGAGAAATACAATGAGTGAACGTCTGACCATCACCCCGCTGGGGCCATACATTGGTGCGCAGGTCTCCGGCCTGGACGTGACCCGTCCACTGAGCGATAACCAGTTCGAGCAGTTGTACCACGCGGTGCTGCGCCATCAGGTGGTGTTCCTGCGCGAACAGGCGATCACCCCGCAGCAGCAGCGTGCGCTGGCCCTGCGCTTCGGCGATCTGCATATTCACCCGGTCTATCCCCATGCGGAAGGCGTGGAGGAGATCATCGTGCTGGATACCCATAACGATAATCCGCCGGACAACGACAACTGGCACACCGACGTGACGTTTATCGAAACGCCACCTGCCGGGGCGATACTGGCGGCGAAGCTGTTGCCGGACACCGGTGGAGATACGCTGTGGGCCAGCGGTATCGCCGCCTTCGAGGCGCTGTCCGTGCCGTTCCGGACGCTGCTGAGCGGGTTGCGGGCCGAACATGACTTCAAAAAATCCTTCCAGGAGTACAAGTACCGGAAAAGCGAAGAGGAACATCTGCGCTGGCAGGACGCGGTCGCGAAACATCCGCCGCTGCTGCATCCGGTAGTGCGTACGCACCCGGTAACCGGTAAGCAGGCGTTATTTGTGAACGAAGGCTTTACGACGCGGATCGTAGACGTGACGGAAAAAGAGAGCGATGCGCTGTTAAGCTTCCTGTTTGCCCATATCACCAGGCCGGAATTTCAGGTGCGCTGGCGATGGCAGGAGAACGATCTGGCGATCTGGGACAATCGCGTGACGCAACACTATGCGAACGCAGATTATCTGCCGCAGCGTCGGATTATGCAGCGGGCGACGATTTTAGGGGATAAACCGTTTTACCGTGCGGGCTGATGCCTTCACCTGACCCTCTCCCGACGGGAGAGGGGAAAGCAGGGTTACAAATGCGCCTCAATATAGCGCTGATAGCGGTTCGCCTTCAGATAACACAAATCCACCAGCACCAGGCCGTCAACGCAGTTGTTGAATGCCGGGTCGCTCCCGAAATCAATAAACTGTACGCCACCCGGTTCACACAGCTCGGAATACTGCTTGTAGAGCGGCGGAATGCCGCAGCCCAGATTGCCGAGCAGGGATTTTAGCTTCGTCAGATCGTCGACATAATCCACGCCGCCAAACTGCGCCAGCACGTCCGGAAGCGATGCCGGGTAGGGCTGGCGTGACGCCGCGAGTGGATGGCTTGCCGGGAACCAGAGGCGGTAAAACGCCACCAGCAGATCCCGCGCGGCGGGCGGTAAGCCGCCGGAAATCGAGACCGGACCAAACAGATAGCGGTAGTGGGGATAACGCGCCAGATAGGCACCAATGCCTGACCACAGATAGTCCAGACCGCGGCGTCCCCAGTAGCGCGGCTGAATAAAGCTGCGCCCGAGCTCAATGCCGTGCTCCAGCACATCCTGCATTTTGTCGTCGTAGTGGAACAGGCTGTAGCTGTACAGTCCTTCCGGCCCCCGACGCTCCACTTGTCTGGCGGTGGGCATAAAGCGATACGCACCGACAATCTCCAGATCCTCATCGTCCCATAAGATCAGATGCAGATAATCATCATCGTAGCTGTCAGTGTCCCGGCGCTTACCGCTCCCTTCTTCCACCGCGCGAAACGCAATCTCACGCAGGCGGCCCAGTTCGCGTAGCAGTGGCGCCTCTTCCTGGCCGTTACGCTGCCAGAGATAGATGGATTTGCCATCGCCGGTTTTGCCCAGACATTCAGCCTGCGCCAGCTCGCGTTTTAGCGTTGCCCGGTCTTCCGGACGGGCAATGGCGCACTGGGTTTTAAAGACGCCAGGCACTCCCTTGCCAAGACGTATCACGTGCTGACGGCACTTTTCGGCCATCTCACGCGACGAAAGGGTGGCGCTATACCAGTCACTCCAGGCAATCTGCTGACCGATTGTAATCGGCAGCTGGCTATGGCGACGGCGGAACATCTGCTGCATCAGCAGCAGCATGGATAACGTCGGCGACACCAGCGTGCTGGCATAAAAGAGGAGGCTGTTGTGCGCCTGAATATGTACCGGCAGCAGCGGGGCGCGCAGTTTGGTGGCGAGTTTGATAAATCCCGAGTGCCATTTTTTATCGCGAATGCCTTTTCGCGTCGGCCGGGAAACTTCACCCGCCGGGAAGAAGATCAGCACGCCCGCGTTTTGCAGATGTTGTTCCATCTGTACCAGCGACGTTTTTGCCGTTCTGCCGCCCATATTATCGACCGGGATAAACAGCGAGCTTAGCGGCTCCAGGTGGGTCAGCATCCGGTTGGTCACGACTTTGACATCGCGTCGCACGCGCGAGACGGCGTACATTAGCGCCAGCCCGTCCAGAGTACCTGTCGGGTGGTTGGCAATGATAACCAGAGGGCCATGTTCGGGGATTTGTTCGAGATCGCGGGCGGAAACGGTGCAGAGAATATCAAGGTGCTCCAGAACTTGCTCCACCATATCCAGTCCTTTCAGGTGGCGGTGTGCTGCGGCAAATTGCTGGAATTCTTCTTCGTAAAACAGCCTTTTTAACAGACTTTTTTGCCAGGGTGCCGGCCTCGCCTGAGGCCAAAGGTCATCGAGAACGCTATCGAGACTAAACATGATCACTCCTCCTGCCGTCTTGCGATGACAGTAGAAGGGGGAGATGTCGGTTGTATTGCAGTTTGGTGAAGTTTCGTGAGGCAGGGAGAGCAGGCCGGGTCAGGCGAAACCGCCCCCCGGCACCGTTGCGCCTTAGCGCAGAATTTTCTTCTCAGCCAGATCCAGCGCAAAGTAGCTGAAGATCAGATCCGCACCCGCGCGTTTGATCGCACCCAGGCTTTCCAGGATCACTTTCTCTTCATCGATCGCACCCGCCATGGCGGCGAATTTGATCATCGCGTACTCGCCGCTGACCTGGTACGCGCCCAGCGGCAGCGAGGTGCGTTCGCGAATATCACGCAGGATGTCAAGATAGGCTCCCGCCGGTTTCACCATCAGGGCGTCTGCGCCCTGGGCTTCATCGAGCAGGGATTCACGGATAGCTTCCCGACGGTTGAGCGGGTTCATCTGATACGTTTTACGGTCGCCTTTCAGCGCCGTACCGGCTGCTTCACGGAACGGGCCGTAGAAAGAGGAGGCAAATTTGGTGGAGTAGGACATGATGGCCGTGTCGGTAAAACCGGCAGCATCCAGCGCCTGGCGGATAGCCTGCACCTGCCCGTCCATCGCAGCCGATGGCGCGATGAAATCAGCACCCGCAGCGGCAGCAACCACCGCCTGCTTACCAAGATTCAGCAGGGTAGCATCGTTATCCACACCGTGATCGCACAGCACGCCGCAGTGGCCGTGAGAGGTATATTCGCAGAAACAGGTGTCGGACATCACGACCATTTCCGGCACGGTCTCTTTGCAAATGCGCGACATACGGGCGACCAGACCGTCCTCTTTCCAGGCATCGCTGCCGGTGGCGTCGGTATGATGGGAGATGCCGAAGGTCATCACCGAGCGGATCCCTGCATTGGCGATACGTTCGATTTCACGCGCCAGATGTTTTTCAGGAATGCGCATCACGCCAGGCATGGCTTCGATGGCCTTGTAGTCGTCAATCTCTTCTTCGACAAAAATCGGCAACACCAGATCGTTTAAGGTCAGTGTTGTCTCTTCAAACATAGCGCGTAGTGCGGGTGACTTGCGCAGGCGACGGGGACGAGCAATTAAATCGGTCATGGTATGCCTGAGGTTTGTGGAACAAAGAGGGTTAGTGTACCTCAAAGTGAAAGAAGGTGTTTTACCAAAGTGGGCATTTTGTCGAGGGGGAAATCCCGATGCCAACGCGTCACGCGATCAATAATATATGCCTTTCCACTGGCGTTAATTGTTCACGAAATATTGGTTTTATTTCTATGATGAAGTAAATATATCATTGAAAATGATCTATTTATTTTTATTATATTTTTTATCTTTATAAGAGGGTGTTTTAACTGCCTGTTTTATAATGATTATTGATGGCATTGCATCGCTTCTGCATTATTTTCATGTTGTTTGTCTGAATGCGGACTTAATGGAATGATTCATTGAACCTTTTCAGATTGAAAATGCATAATTCCCTCCGCAATTAAGTATTGCAAAATCGTTAGATGGACAAACTTGCTTACGTCCCTGAGGAGGGATGACCCAATGCAAACATGGAAAAAGAAACTGGTTGTATCACAACTTGCATTAGCCTGCACCCTGGCTATCGCTTCTCAGGCCAATGCGAAGGATATTTCTGGTACGACATATAATACCTTCGGATATGATAATACGGCAGCTGCACCCTGGTATTATGGTTACGCTGACTGGGATTACTCTGATGCGACGCACGATGGTGATATTTATCCGGTGATTAATAAATCCACCGTGAATGGTGTTATATCAACCTATTATTTGGATGATGGTATCAATGGTCGGGCGAATGCGCTGAGCATTTCCAACAGCACCATTAATGGCATGATCACCTCAGAATGCATGACCGCGTCATGTGCTGATGGCGTGGATACAGACGGCACAACCCATTCTCAATACGACCGTTTTAGCCTGACCGTCGATAACTCCACGATCAATGATACTTACGAGCATTATGCGTATGACGTTGTGAACGGGGAAAATACGGAAACGCACTATCTGGACACCTATGCGCTGGGCAATGCAATTACCCTGGATGTGGAATCGGATATTGTTATTCAGAATAACTCTCACATCGCCGGCATTACCCTGACTCAGGGGTATCAGGAACTGGATAATACCCCGTATGACGGTGTGGAAGGTGTGGCGAACAGCAGCAATGTCTTTACCGACACGCTGCTGGTGAAAGACTCGGTGCTGACCTCTGGCGCATACAGTGACCTGGGCACCAGCGGGTTCTATGGTCAAACCGCGAAGCCGAGTGATTACGGTGAAACCAATGCCACTGCGGCTGACGACGCGGCGCTGATTGTTGCTGCCAGTGCGTCTGACAACGCGATGCAGACCACCGCCACGTTTGATCACTCCACGATCACCGGCGATATCCTGTTCTCCAGTACCTTCGATAACAACTTCTACCCGAACGGCGATCCGGCAACCGATACGACGGCTGACGGTATATACAACCCAACCACCAACGGCTGGGATGACACCGATAAGCTGGACGTCACGCTGACTAATGGCAGCAAATGGGTCGGCGCAGCGCAGTCCAGCGTTGAGGCCATCGGCACCGCCCAGATGTATGGCCTGGGCTACAGTGACGTTGACTGGCGCACCCTCTCTCCAGATAGCATCTGGCCGGATTCCACTTTCGACAATAATGGACATGTCGCGGGTGAAGCGGTCTATCAGAGCGGTCTGTTCAACGTCACGCTGGATAACGGCTCTGAGTGGGATACCCGTAAGCTCTCTAACATCGACACGCTGACGGTGAATAATCATTCGCAGGTCAATGTTGAAAACTCGGGCCTGCTGGCTGATTCCATCACCCTGTCCAATGCTTCATCTCTGAACATCGGTGACAATGGTGCCGTGGCAACCGACAGCCTCTATCTGGACAGCGACAGCCGTGCGGCCCTGACAGAGGAAACCGCGGAGCTGTATGCCAATACCATTACCGTGGACAACGGTGCGGAGCTGTCTCTCGGCCTCGGCCAGGTGGATACGCACAATATGGTGTTAACGGATGGCGGCGTGCTGAACGTGGCCAGCCGTGATTACGTGTTGAACAGCGATCTGAACAACGCCCGCTATATCACCAACGATATGAGCAAAGCCGATTACGACTACGGCGTTGTGGCACTCAACGCTGACGGCCATCTGGCCGTGAATGGTGACGTGGCAGGGAATTACGCCGTGCGTATCGACAACGCCTCCGGCGCCGGCTCTGTTGCTGACTATAAAGGCCAGGAGATTATCCGTGTTTATGACAACAACACGGAGACCCGCGCCAGCTTCACTGCGGCAAATAAAGCCGATTTAGGGGCATATACTTATCAGGCGCAGCAGAAAGGCGACACTGTTGTTCTGCAACAGCAAGCGCTAACCGATTATGCCAACATGGCGCTGAGCATCCCGTCTGCCAACACCAACATCTGGAATCTGCAGCAGGATGCAGTTAGCGCGCGTCTGACCAACAGCCGTCATGGCCTGGCGGATAACGGCGGCGCATGGGTAAGCTACGTTGGCGGCAACTTCGACGGCGATAATGGCGTTATCAGCTACGATCAGGACGTGAGCGGTATCATGGTTGGTCTGGATACCCTGATTGACGGTAATAATGCGAAGTGGATCGTCGGGGGTGCGGCAGGTTTCGCCAAAGGCGATATCAGCGATCGCACCGGTCAGGTGGATCAGGACAGCCAGACGGCAATGATGTACGCGTCCGCGAAGTTTGCGAACGATCTGTTCATCGACAGTTCCCTGAGCTACACCCGATTCAACAACGATCTTTCCGCGACCATGAGCAATGGTCAGTATGTTGACGGTAACACCACCACCGACGCCGTTGGTTTTGGGTTGAAACTGGGCTATGACTGGAAACCAAACCTCTCTGGTTATGTGACGCCATACGCGGCCGTGTCGGGTCTGTTCCAGTCCGGTGATGATTATCGCCTCAGCAACGACATGCGCATGGATAGTCAATCCTATGACAGCCTGCGTTACGAAGCGGGTGTGGATGCCGGTTACACCTTTAACTACGGCGGTGACCAGGCACTTACGCCTTACTTCAAACTCGCTTATGTCTATGTCGACGCTGGTAACGATGCCGATGTTAACGGTGACAGCATTGATAATGGCGTGAAAGGCTCCGCAGTGCGGGTTGGTCTGGGTACCCAGTTTAGCTTTACGAAGAACTTCAGTGCTTACACTGATGCCACTTATCTGGGCGGCGGTGACGTTGACCAGAACTGGGGCGCAAATCTGGGTGTGAAATATACCTGGTAATAAATAAAAGCGGGGGATAAGCCCCCGCTTTTTTATAGATGACAATAAAAAATAATAGTGAACCGACAAATACGGATGTCTTGAGGTCTGCATGAACGTTAATGCGAAACCACTTTCTGAATTAAGCCGGCTCGAAGCATGTTTGATAGCAGCCAGTACCCCGTTTAAATCTGCTCCACAGCAATTAATTACCTCGGGCAAGGGGAGTGAGCCTTGTACCTACGTATTCCAGACCGGCGTTATTGAAGTTTATCGTCATTCAGACGATCTGCTGGTTGGCATTGCGTCAGCCCCTTTTATTTTTGGCCTGTCTGCCGTAGTGATTAACCACAGTCAGGAATACAGAGTCACTGCCAAAACGGCCTGTACCGGTTTTTATTTGCCCGCGGCGACCACCCGTCAACTCATTCAACAGCATTCGCTCTGGAAAGACGCGTTTTGCTGGTTATCCTGGATAAATTACATTCTGGGCAAACGCGACAGGCAGCTGGTGGGAAATAACTCCTATCACCAGATCCGCGCAATGCTGCTGAATATGGCCGAGTGGGATGAAACGCTGCGTTCAAAAATTGGTGTGATGAATCATATACAACAAAGCACGCGTATTTCACGCTCTGTCGTTGCCGAAGTGCTCGCTGCTTTGCGACAAGGCAACTACATCAATATGAGCCGGGGCAAACTGGTCAGCATCAACCGTTTGCCCACGGAATATTAAGGCTGTATGGAGGCGGTGAGCACCTGGGCTTTATTGGCGCTCAGCTCAGCCACCAGGTTATTGATGCCATCGCTCATATTGACGAAACGCGTATTTGGAGAGCGGGTGACGACCACAAACGCGCCCACGTTGGACTGCGGGATCATCGCCATATAGGTGATGAATCCACCGCCGCCACCGGTTTTCTGAATAATGCCCGGTCGGCCATTTTTGGGTGCCATATAGACCCAGCCCATGCCCAGCGCGTCGGCTTTACCCGGTACGTCCATGCCGATCACGCGGTGCAACTGGCTACGCTGGTAAATCAGGGTCTGCATGCGATCGGCCTGGTGACTGCGCGCATAGAAATCTGATGAGAGGAACTGCTGCATCCAGCGCATCATGTCGCCTGGCGTTGAATAGACCCCGCCACTGCCGATGGCTGCCAGGGTGTTATTACACGGGCTTGCGCCTTTCTCTGCCACCATCAGGCGTCGGCACTGATCCGGAGAAGGGGTAAAGGTGGTGTCCTTCATGCCGAGCGGGCGCGTTATCTGCTCTTCAAAGAGCTGCGGGTAAGGTTTGCCTGCTGCCGTCGAGAGCGCATCTGCCAGCAGGTCAAATGCCAGGTTTGAGTAAGATGCCTGTGAACCCGGTGCCGATTTCAGCGTGGCGGTGCTCAGGTAGTTCCAGCGCTGTTCGCGCGTTGGCCAGACAAAAACGTCACGGTGCGCCGCGCCGCCGGGTTGTTCGCGAGGCAGCGCGCTGGTATGGGTGGCAAGGTTTACCAGCGTGATGGGCGTGCCCTGATAGGTTGGAACGCGTGCGCCTGGCGGCGCATATTTGCTGAGCGGATCGTCGAGCTTGACCACGCCCTGATCGAGTAATTTCACCAGCATTTCGCTGGTCATCAGCTTGGTTAAGGACGCAATGCGGATCACGGAATCCAGCTGCGGGTGAACGTTATTTCCCGGTCGCGTTTCGCCAAAGCTGCGAAATACGCGCTGGTTGCCGTCGATGACCACCATCGCCATCCCGGTCGCGCCACTGCCGTAATAGATAAGGTTCGCGTAGCGATCGGCAATATCTGAAGCCAAAACGGGGGCCGTCAGCGGCTGAGCTGCCTGGGCGGTGGAGAAGCTCACCGCACACAGCGCGGCAAAAGAGAGCAGACAACGTTTCAACGAAAAGCATCCATGAATTGAATGAGAAAAGTAATGGGTATTTATACTACTAAAGCGCACGGTGCAATGCCCCGAATTGCATAACGATAGCGAGAAAAACGTAACCATGGGTAAATAAGCATAATTTCCTGGCGACCAGTCTCCCATTTTGTGACATCGGCCGTATGATAGAGGCCAGTGTCACTCAATCTTGCGGAGAACGATATGTCAGTGAAGCGTGTGGTTATGGTTGTCGATATGCAGCAAGGGGTGTTTGCAACGCCGCGTTACCAGCGCGAAAAATGTGTTTCGCTTATCAATCAGCTCACGCAGGCTGCCGAACGGGTGATTTTTATTCAGCATACCGGTGAAGGCGGTCTGGAAGAGGGGAGCGAAGGGTTTGCGCTGCTGCCTGAACTCCATCAGCCCGCTGACGCGCTTTACGTCACCAAGACTGCCTGCGATGCATTTTATAACACCGCACTTGAAGCGGTGCTGCGCGAGCAAGGTATTCGCGAGTTTGTCATCTGCGGCTGTGCCACCGATTACTGTGTCGACGCGACCATCAAGAACGGGGTCAGCCGTGGCTATCACATTACCGTGGCGGAAGATGCCCATACCACGGCTAATCGTCCGGCAGCCGACGCGCCCATTCTGATTAACCATTACAACGACGTCTGGCGTGACTTTATTGCGCCGGCCAATCCTCTCACGGTGAAACGCACCGAAACAATTCTCGAAAACTGGAAAGCGAACTAATAATTAACCCTCGGGTCTGACCTTTTTGCCTGCGCCGTCTGGCTCAGGCGAGATTTTCGTGTGGTGATGTGTTGAGCACAGCAACAGCCATAACAACAAGAAGGAAGCATTATGTTTAAGTCTTTTTTCCCAAAGCCGGGGCCTTTTTTCCTGTCGGCATTTATTTGGGCACTGATCGCTGTCATTTTCTGGCAGGCTGGCGGCGGGGCGTGGCTGGCCCGCATTACGGGCGCAACGGGTGACGTCCCGATCAGCGCCGCTCGCTTCTGGTCGCTTAGCTATCTGCTGTTTTACGCCTACTACATGGTATGCGTTGGCCTGTTCGCCCTGTTCTGGTTTGTCTATGCGCCGCACCGCTGGCAATACTGGTCGATTCTGGGAACCTCGCTGATTATCTTTGTGACCTGGTTCCTGGTGGAAGTGGGGGTGGCAGTAAACGCCTGGTATGCCCCGTTCTACGACCTTATCCAGACCGCGCTGAGTTCGCCGCATAAGGTAACCATTAACCAGTTTTACCATGAGGTGGGCATTTTCCTCGGTATCGCATTGATTGCGGTGGTGATCGGGGTGATGAACAACTTCTTCGTCAGCCACTACGTTTTCCGCTGGCGTACCGCGATGAACGAACACTATATGGCGCACTGGCAACACCTGCGTCATATCGAAGGTGCAGCACAGCGTGTGCAGGAAGACACCATGCGTTTTGCCTCCACCCTTGAAGACATGGGCGTCAGCTTTATCAACGCCATCATGACGCTGATTGCCTTCCTGCCGGTGCTGGTGACGCTCTCGGCTCACGTGCCGGATCTGCCTCTTGTCGGTCATCTGCCGTATGGGCTGGTGATTGCGGCGATTGTCTGGTCTCTGATGGGGACGGGGCTGCTGGCGGTGGTCGGGATTAAGCTGCCGGGGCTGGAGTTTAAAAATCAACGCGTGGAAGCGGCTTATCGTAAAGAGCTGGTCTACGGTGAAGATGATGCTAACCGCGCCTCACCACCAACCGTACGCGAGCTGTTTGGTGCCGTGCGTCGCAACTATTTCCGTCTCTACTTCCACTATATGTATTTCAATATTGCACGCATTTTGTATCTGCAGGTCGATAACGTTTTCGGTTTGTTCCTGCTGTTCCCGTCCATCGTTGCGGGTACGATTACGCTCGGTCTGATGACCCAGATAACTAACGTTTTTGGTCAGGTGCGTGGCTCATTCCAGTACCTGATCAGCTCCTGGACCACGCTGGTGGAACTGATGTCCATCTATAAACGTTTACGCAGCTTTGAGCGTGAGCTGGACGGCCAGGAACTGCAGGAAGTTACCAATACATTTAGCTAATACAGGGAGTTGCTATGACCTTTGCCGTACCGCGTGCGTTACCGTTGTCCTTACTGGCCGCTCTGGTGCTGGTGGGGTGTGCCGAAAAAGGGGCCGCTCCGCTTAAAGAAGGGGAGAAGCCTGTTGATGTGGCAAGCGTTGTGCGGCAAAAAATGCCCGCCAGCGTGAAAGATCGCAATGCATGGGCGGATGCGCTGGCAAAAACCTTTGAAAGCCAGAAGATTGCCCCTACCGAGGAGAACATCTGCTCGGTACTGGCGGTGGCGCAGCAGGAGTCAATGTACCAGTCAGACCCGGTCGTGCCGGGTCTGAACAAAATAGCCTGGAAAGAGATCGACCGCCGTGCGCAATCGATGCATATCCCGGTATTTCTCGTGCATACCGCGTTTAAAATCACCTCGCCAAATGGAAAAAGCTACAGCGAACGGCTGGACACGGTAAAAACCGAGAAACAGCTCAGCGCCATCTTTGATGATTTCATCAGCATGGTGCCGATGGGGCAGACACTGTTTGGTTCACTTAACCCGGTACACACCGGCGGGCCGATGCAGGTCAGCATTGCCTTTGCGGAAAAGCATACCGACGGCTACCCGTGGAAAATCGACGGTACGGTGCGTCAGGAGGTCTTCTCCCTGCGTGGCGGCCTGTGGTTCGGCACTTATCATCTGCTGAACTATCCGGCGAATTACAGTGAGCCGCTGTACCGCTTTGCGGACTTTAACGCGGGCTGGTATGCCAGTCGTAACGCGGCATTTCAGAATGCGGTCAGCCGCGCGAGCGGCGTGAAGCTGGCACTGGATGGCGATCTTATTGCCTATGGCAGCAGCGAGGCTGGCACCACGGAGCGGGCGGTGCGGAAATTATCGAACAGGCTTGACATGAGTGACAGCGACATTCGCCATCAGCTTGAGAAAGGCGATAGTCTGGCGTTTGAGAAAACCGATCTGTACAAGAAAGTCTTTACGCTTGCAGAACAGAAAAGTGGGAAAACATTACCGAGGGCAATCCTGCCGGGTATTCAGCTGGAAAGCCCGAAGATCACGCGTAACCTGACAACCGCCTGGTTCGCAAAACGCGTGGATGACCGCCGGGCTCGCTGTATGGGGCTTTAAAAGCGACGGCGAAAACGCAGTACTAATGCCACAACGCCTAAAATCATACACCCTGCGAGGAAAGGAATCAGGCCAAACAGGGTGCTTACGCCAAAGCCAATTTCCACTCGCGGGCGTCCGTTATCCTGCACCTGCATCAGGTGTTCATAGACTCCTGGTGCATGAACCAGCATATTGAGTAGCTGCGAACCCGCCCAGAAACAGAACAAGACAAACAGGGCATAAGCGATATTACCCGCCGTGGAGGTTTTTGGTTGTTTACCGCCAAAAATCGGTTTCGACAATGTAAAGTCAGCCATCACGACCTCCCGATAAATCACTCTGTTTTATATGCGTCTTACAGGGTGAGTTTGACAGGTCATAGCATTTGTCAATATCAGAATCGTGTTAATTTACCCTAAGGAATTCTCCTGGATTGTCGAATTCTGCAGCGCATCACAATTTCTTAACTTAATTGAAACAACAGCGTGTTTCAGAATTTCCGCATCAGCCACAGACCTCGTCATAAATCTGTGAGAGGATATCTTTTTTTCCTGCCGGAGTTTGTCATGAAGCTCACTTCCAAACTACGCCGTGACTGGCATTACTACGCCTTTGCTATTGGGCTGATCTTTATTCTTAACGGTGTCGTGGGGCTGTTGGGATTTGAAGCAAAAGGGTGGCAAACGTATGCCGTGGGTCTGGTGACCTGGGTTATCAGCTTCTGGCTGGCGGGGATGATTATCCGCCGTCGTCCTGAAGAGACGACAGCGGATGAGACGGAAACGGCGAAGAGTCCCGATTAACCGTTTACGGAGCTTTTCAGGGCGCTGTCCGCAGCATGACGCTCCAGCGCCAGTTCAATCAGGCGGGTGATAAGTGCTGAGTAGCTAAGCCCGCTGGCCTGCCACAGTTTTGGATACATGCTGATGTTGGTGAAGCCTGGCAGGGTGTTGATTTCATTAATCACCACCTCGTTTTCAGGCGTCAGGAACACATCCACGCGCGCCATGCCGCTGCAGCCGAGCGTCTGATAAGCGTTAATCGCGATCGCGCGGATCTTATCGTTGATTGCCGGATCGATATTCGCAGGCACAACAACCTGGGCGCCTTTATCATCAATGTATTTGGTGTCGTAAGAGTAGAAATCACTGTTTAACACCACTTCACCGCAGGTGCTTGC
This sequence comes from Enterobacter sp. SORGH_AS_0287, assembly GCF_031453695.1. Taxonomy (NCBI): domain Bacteria; kingdom Pseudomonadati; phylum Pseudomonadota; class Gammaproteobacteria; order Enterobacterales; family Enterobacteriaceae; genus Enterobacter; species Enterobacter sp. SORGH_AS_0287. The sequence goes on along the minus strand of NZ_JAVIZW010000001.1, from coordinate 2,570,653 downwards.
CTGTGGGAAATCGTTGCCCAGCACGGCGCACTCAATTTCGCGGCCTTTGATGCCCTGCTCAACCACCACTTTATGGTCAAACTCAAACGCCAGGCTGACCGCTTGCGTGAACTGCGCTTCGCTTGTCACCTTGCTGACCCCGACGGAAGACCCCTGGTTTGCGGGTTTCACAAACAGCGGCAGGCCCAGCTGACCGGAAATCTGAGCGAAGCTGTGTTGGTCACGGTTGGCGCGGGTGAGGGTGACAAACGGCGCAATATTCAGCCCCGCATCACGCAGCAGGCGCTTGGTGACGTCTTTATCCATGCAGGCAGCGGAACCCAGCACATCAGAACCGACAAACGGCAGGTTGGCCATGCGCAGCATCCCCTGCAGCGAACCATCTTCGCCAAGGGTGCCATGAACGATAGGGAAGACCACGTCAATCTGGGCAAGAGACTGCGCATTACCGGCGTCGATGAGTTGCCCTTGCACCACGCCGGGTACGGTCGCGACGCTGATTGCAGAAGGATTGAGGGCGATATGCGCCGGATCGTCAGCATTTAACAGATACTGGCTGGCATCGTTGACATGCCACTGCCCCTGTTTATCTATGCCCAGCAGCACCACGTCGAAACGGCTTTTATCGATTGCATCGACGATATTTTTGGCCGATTGCAATGAAACCTCGTGCTCCGCTGATTTTCCCCCAAAGACAATACCTACGCGCTGCTTTGCCATCTCACTCTCTTCCAGTCTGACGAAAAACCAATAACATACCACGATGCCCAGCGGGTTTCGCGGCCTTCTGCCATAATGTTTTGGGGAATGTTAAGGGGGGAGCGTGAAAGGAAAAACTCTGCTGACCGTTTTCATTATTGCGGCTGTCGCAACGGTGGGGTATCGCTGGTTGCCGTCTTACTACAACCCTTTCACGCCGCTACATCTCGACGACCCGCCAGGCCGCATTACCCAGTATAAGCTTCGGAACTTAACGCCCCAGGCGTGCACGAGCCTGTTATCACAGGCCAATCAACGCGCGCTTATCCGCACACAACCGGTCGCAGACAGCGGTGGGGAGTGTCCACTCCGTAACGTCGTCCGGGTACGTAACTTCGGTCCGGTCAGCCTGAACAGCAGTTTCCTTGCGAGCTGCCCGCTGGCGCTCAGTTCTGCCTTGTTTATCAGCCAGCAGGCCCGGCCACTCACCAGAAGCTATACGGGAAGTGAGCTGACGCGTATTGAGCATCTCGGCAGCTTTGCCTGCCGCAACATTTACCATCGCCCCGACGCGCGACGCAGTGAACATGCCACGGCAGAGGCACTGGATATCACGGCGTTTGTGCTGGCGAACGGTGAGAAGGTCACGGTACAAAACGGCTGGAAGGCGACCAAAACGCAGCCATGGCTGAAAGGCATGCTGGCGGCGAGCTGCAGCTATTACGGCAACAGCCTGGGGCCAGAGTATAACGCTGCCCATGCCAGCCACTTTCACCTGGGGATGCGCGGTTTTGGTCTCTGCCGCTGAAGCATAATATTCCGTCAGAAAATGGATGATTTGTGACTTATTTCACAAATATGATGACTGGGAAGATAAAACACCAAAGTCGGCAAGGGCGCATCTCTGGTGCGACGTCATAACGCGTAACTTGCTAATCTGTCGGCGAATTCGCCTAAAAATGAAGACTATTTCTTTTATGGAATCCTGGAAAGTAAATCTCATCTCGGTCTGGTTCGGGTGCTTCTTTACCGGGCTGGCCATCAGCCAGATATTGCCCTTCCTGCCACTGTACGTGTCGCAGCTGGGCGTTACCTCCCATGAAGCGCTCTCCATGTGGTCAGGTCTGACGTTCAGCGTCACGTTTCTGGTCTCTGCCATTGTCTCGCCGATGTGGGGCAGTCTGGCCGACCGCAAAGGGCGCAAGCTGATGCTGCTGCGCGCATCGCTGGGGATGGCGATAGCCATTCTGCTGCAGGCCTTTGCCACTAACGTATGGCAGCTCTTTTTCCTGCGAGCGGTGATGGGGCTGACGTCCGGGTATATTCCGAATGCCATGGCGCTGGTGGCCTCGCAGGTGCCCCGTGAACGCAGCGGCTGGGCGCTGAGTACGCTCTCTACTGCTCAGATAAGCGGGGTCATTGGCGGCCCGCTGCTAGGGGGCTTCCTCGCCGATCATGTGGGGCTGCGCGCGGTGTTTATCATTACGGCCATCCTGCTGGTGGTCAGTTTTCTGGTCACGCTCTTCCTCATTAAAGAGGGAGGACGCCCCGTCATCAGCAAAGCTGAACGCCTGAGCGGCAAGGCCGTTTTCGCCTCGCTGCCCTATCCGGGCCTGATGATCAGCCTGTTTGTGACCACCATGGTGATCCAGCTTTGCAACGGTTCGGTCGGCCCGATTCTGGCGCTGTTTATTAAGTCGATGGAGCCAGACAGCAATAATATTGCTTTCCTCAGCGGGATGATTGCCGCCGTCCCGGGCGTATCAGCCCTCATTTCGGCGCCACGCCTTGGAAAACTGGGCGACAGGATCGGCACGGCGCGTATCCTGATGGCCACGCTGATTTTTGCGGTGGTGCTCTTTTTCGCAATGTCGTTTGTCACTTCTCCGTTTCAGCTTGGCGTGCTGCGGTTTCTGCTGGGCTTTGCCGATGGTGCGATGTTACCCGCGGTGCAAACATTGCTGGTGAAATATTCCAGTGACCAGGTAACGGGCCGTATTTTTGGCTATAACCAGTCGTTTATGTATTTAGGTAACGTTGCCGGTCCGCTTATGGGAGCCGCTGTTTCGGCAATGGCCGGTTTCCGTTGGGTATTTGCTGCTACCGCTATTGTGGTGCTGATAAATATTATTCAACTGGCTATTGCACTGCGTCGTCGCAGACAAATGGCGGAGGCGAAGTCGGCGCGATAACCGTTTCGTGGATGTATTATATATTCTTATGGTCGCCGCATTTTTATATAACTAAATGCGGCGTTTTTTATAGAAAAACGTTTCGCTGAAAGCCGCGAGGAATCTATTTTTCCTGCCGCATCACTTTTGCATAACATAATAAATTTCTTCTCTTTGCATAATGGATTCAGAATGCTAAGTTCAGACAAAACGGATAAGGAAATAGCACCATGAAAAATCTCATTGCTGAGTTGTTGGTCAAGCTTGCACAAAAGGAAGAAGAGTCAAAAGAGTTGGTCGCCCAGGTTGAAGCGCTGGAAATTGTGGTCACCGCGCTGCTGCGACAAATGGCGAAAAACGAACAACAGACGTTGATTGAGAACGTTGAAGGCGCGCTGGAAAGCGTCAGACCCGATTCCCAGGTGCCGGTTGAGGATGCTGAAATGCTCCGCCAGTACGTAAAAAAGCTGTTAAGGCATCCTCGCAACTAAACCATCACGGAACCTGACGGCGTGTCATAGAATTGTCATGCAGGATGCCTATAGTCGCTCTGTTTTATTTTTTATGTATTTGTACATGGAGAAAATAAATTGAAACAGAGCGCACTTTTCATCGCATTACTTCCCCTGTTAATGTCACCCGCTATTTATGCCGACAATCACAATACCAGCGTGCTGGATAATCGTGCGGCCAAAGGGGATATCACCCAGCCTGGCGGCGCGCGCCGGTTGACTGAAGATCAAACCGCCGCCATTCGCGCTTCGCTGAATGAGAAACCCGCTAAAAACATTATTCTGCTGATTGGCGACGGGATGGGCGATTCCGAAATAACGGCAGCACGAAATTATGCCGAAGGCGCGGGCGGCTTTTTTAAAGGTATCGACGCACTGCCTCTCACCGGACAATATACCCATTACGCGCTGGATAAAAAAACCGGTAAACCCGATTACGTGACGGATTCTGCTGCCTCTGCCACGGCGTGGTCCACGGGTGTGAAAACCTATAATGGTGCGCTGGGTGTGGATATTCACGAAAAAGATCACCAGACCATTCTGGAGATGGCTAAAGCGGCGGGACTGGCTACCGGCAACGTCTCTACGGCTGAACTTCAGGATGCAACGCCAGCGGCGCTGGTGGCGCATGTCACCTCGCGTAAATGTTACGGCCCGTCGGTGACCAGCGAAAAATGCCCGACTAACGCGCTGGAAAAGGGCGGCAAAGGCTCGATTACGGAACAACTGTTGAACGCACGTCCTGACGTGACGCTGGGCGGCGGGGCGAAAACCTTCGCGGAAACCGCAACGGCGGGCGAATGGCAGGGCAAAACGCTGCGTGAGCAGGCGCAGGCTCGCGGCTATCAGCTGGTGAGCGATGCATCTTCTCTGGCGGCGATTACCGAAGCAAGCCAGGATAAACCGCTGCTGGGTCTTTTCTCTGATGGCAATATGCCGGTGCGCTGGGAAGGGCCAAAAGCGTCCTATCACGGCAACATTGATAAGCCTGCCGTAACCTGTACGCCAAATCCAAAACGTACCGACAGCATCCCGACGCTGGCGGCGATGACCGATAAAGCGATCTCACTGCTGAGCAAGAGTGAAAAGGGCTTCTTCCTGCAGGTGGAAGGCGCGTCTATCGATAAACAGGATCATGCGGCTAACCCGTGCGGTCAGATTGGTGAGACGGTCGATCTGGACGAAGCAGTGCAGAAGGCACTTGAGTTCGCGAAGAAAGACGGCAACACCCTGGTGGTCGTTACCGCAGACCATGCGCACGCCAGCCAGATCATCCCAGCGGATACCAAAGCACCGGGCCTGACGCAGGCGCTGAACACCAAAGATGGCGCGGTGATGGTGTTGAGCTATGGCAACTCTGAAGAAGAGTCCATGGAGCATACCGGAACCCAGCTGCGCATCGCAGCATACGGTCCGCATGCGGCAAACGTGGTAGGGCTGACCGATCAAACGGATCTGTTCTACACCATGAAAGCGGCTTTGGGGCTGAAATAATAAAAGCCCGGCGGAAATCACATCTGCCGGGTGGTTTTTTTCCTGTCACGAACCAGACTTACAGTGAATGTTCACAAAAGGATGGTGCAATGAAAACAACATTACTGGTTACTCTGCTCTCGGGTCTGTTTCTGATCTCATCGGCGAACGCGGAAGAGAAAACATTAACGCCGCAGCAGCAACGCATGACCACCTGTAATCAACAGGCGACCGCGCAGAGCCTGAAGGGTGATGCCCGTAAGACCTACATGAGCGGTTGCCTCAAAAACGGTGCCGCAAAACCGGGTGAGAAAAGCCTGACGCCGCAGCAGCAAAAAATGCGCGAGTGTAATGCGAAAGCGACCGAACAGTCCCTGAAAGGCGACGATCGCAGCAAGTTCATGAGTGCCTGTCTGAAGAAAAACGTGTAGTCCTATCGGGTGAGTGGCCCCGGCGGCTCACCCGAAATTTCATACTTTCCCCGAAAGCCCCCTCTCTATAATTTGGGAAATATTTCAGAATATTCCCAAAAATGATGAATGATGAATCTTATTACAATATAAAGCGCATTCGGGAAGAGTGGAATATGACCCTTTCTCAGGATGACCCCCACCGTACCGGGATCCCGTTTGCCCGGCGAGCCCGGCTGGCGCGTGTTGTCGGACTGGCGGCGATGTTTTTTCCCCTCTCTGGCGTGCTGGTCACCTTTTCTGTATCCGGCGTCTGGTGGTTGTTCCTGGTGGGGTGGGCATTTATCTGGCCCCATTTCGCCTGGCAGTGGTCCTGCCGCGCTGCTTCTCCTCATCAGCAGGAACATTTTAATCTGAAGATTGATGCCATTATTGCCGGGCTTTGGATCGGCATGATGGGGATCAATGCGCTACCTACGGCAGCGCTGCTGATGATGGTGGGAATGAACATGATGGGGGCCGGCGGCTGTCGGCTGTTTTTTACCGGCATCATGTTAACCCTTCTGTCTTCCCTGGTGACGCTCCCCGTCGTGGGCCGGGTGGCTGTCTTTAACCCGGAGCCTCTGGCATGGGGCTTAACGCTTCCCGTGCTGGTGTTATATCCGATGCTTTTTGCCTGGCTCAGCCATCGTACTGCCATCAGGCTTGCAGAGCATAAACGGCGGCTGGAGCTGATGAGTACCCGCGACGGCATGACCGGCGTCTTTAATCGCCGGCACTGGGAAGTGTTGTTGAGAAATGAATTTGAACACTGTCGCCGCAACCACTGCACCGCCACGATTTTGCTTATCGATATCGATCATTTTAAGAATATCAATGACACCTGGGGCCACGATGTGGGTGATGAAGCGATCATTGCCCTGACGCGGCAACTGCAGCTAACGGTGCGTTCCGGGGATGCGATAGGCCGTTTTGGCGGGGATGAGTTTGCGGTGATCATGTCCCGGACGGCGGCTGACAGTGCCATCGCCGTGATGTCACGCGTACATGAGCGGCTGGAAACGCTGTCGTTACCGTGTGCGCCCAAGGAATCTCTGCGTATTAGCGTCGGTGTCGCGCCCTGGGGACCGCAGTTCGGGCACTATCGGGAGTGGTTAAAAGCGGCCGATGTGGCGCTGTATAAGGCCAAAAATGCCGGACGCGGCCGCACCGAGGTGGCCGCCTGACGTCCGGCTCAGATAATCAGGATTTACTCAGTTTCTCTGATTTTTCCATGCATTTTGTCATCGCTTCAATAACGGCCGAACGGAAGCCGCGCTCTTCCAGCACCCGCACCGCCTCAATAGTGGTTCCGCCAGGCGAGCAGACCATATCTTTCAGTTCACCCGGATGCTTACCGGTCTCCAGCACCATTTTGGCAGAGCCCATCACGGCCTGTGCAGCGAATTTATACGCCTGCGCTCGTGGCATACCGCCAAGCACCGCGGCGTCGGCCATCGCTTCTAAAAACATAAAGACATACGCAGGCGCTGAACCGCTCACTCCCACTACCGGATGGATCATGGATTCGGCAATGACTTCCGCTTCACCGAAGCAGCGGAAGATGTTCAGGACATCCGCCACGTCTTCCGACGTCACCAGCGCGTTAGGCGTGACGGAGGTCATGCCGGCGTTAACCAGTGACGGGGTATTCGGCATAGCGCGTACGATTTTACGGTCATGACCCAGCGCGCGCGCCAGCTGATCGAGCGTGACGCCCGCGGCAATCGATACAACCAGCGTCTCTTTGTTCAGGCTGGTGGTGATGTCGCTCAGCACTTTGATCATGATGTTCGGCTTGACGGCGCCAAAGACAATATCGGCTACCTGAGCCACTTCCTGCGCGCTTTCGGCTGCGTTGATCCCGTACCGATCGCGTAACGCGGCGACGTTGTCCGGTGATGGGGTGTAGACCCAAATCTGACCCGGCAGCACCTGTCCGCTGGCGATCAGGCCACCCAGGATGGCTTTGCCCATGTTACCGCAGCCGATAAACCCGATTTTCTTATCCATCACGATTCTCCGTCATTATGCGTTGTTTTCTCTGATTGATAGCTTAACAACGAAATGCAGGCGACAATAGTCGGCAGAATCATTATGGGGAGACAATATGGCGATTTGGGTTGATGCGGACGCGTGTCCGAATGTGATTAAAGAGATTTTATTCCGCGCGGCCGAGCGCGTGCAGATGCCGCTTACGCTGGTGGCGAACCAGAATATTCGCGTACCGCCTTCCCGATTTATTCGCGCGTTGCGGGTTCCGGCCGGCTTTGACGTGGCGGATAACGAGATTGTGCGTCTGTGTAGCCCTGAGGATCTGGTGATCACGGCGGATATCCCGCTGGCCGCGGAAGTGATTGAAAAGGGAGCGGCGGCGCTGAACCCGAGAGGGGAGCGTTATTCGCCGGCGACCATTCGTGAAAGACTCACCATGCGTGATTTTATGGATACGCTTCGCGCCAGCGGCGTGCAGACCGGCGGGCCAGACAGCCTGTCCCAGCGCGATCGCCAGCAGTTCGCTGCAGAGCTTGATAAGTGGCTGCTCGAAGTCAAGCGTCGCACTGCGTAATGATAACCATTGTCACTTTGTGGTACAGTATGGCCTCCGCAGGGTTGTCATCCCGTACCGCTTTGCAGTAAAGTAAACGCAACATCTTCTGCAATTATTTCTTTACGCTCTTCGGCCATCCGGCATCAAGGGGAACACCTGGTTATGACCCAACCCATCTTTTTAGTTGGCCCCCGCGGCTGTGGGAAAACCACCGTTGGCCTGGAACTGGCACGCGCGTGCGATCGTCAGTTTGTTGATACCGACCACTGGCTGCAAACCGAAGCCGGGAAAAGCATCGCGGAAATCGTTGAGCAAGAGGGGTGGGAGAGCTTTCGCGCTCGTGAAACGGCCGCGCTGAAGGCGGTCACCACGCCGTCTGCTGTTATCGCAACCGGTGGCGGCATTGTTCTCGCCGAGTGTAACCGTCGCTTTATGCGTGAAAAAGGGATTGTCATCTACCTCAGCGCACCCGTTTCGGCCCTGGTAGGGCGGCTGGAAGCATTTCCGGAAGAGGGGCAACGTCCTGCGCTGACCTCCCGGCCGCTCAGCGAAGAGGTGAGCGAAGTGCTGGCCGAACGCGATGCGTTATACCGCGAAGCGGCACATCACGTTGTGGATGCTTCCGCTTCACCCGAGGACGTGGTAATTCAGATTATTACCGCCCTGCGTTTGGCTTGTGCCAGCTAAGCGGCGTCTATACTTATAGCTCAGACATAAAAAAAGGATGAGCTATGCCAACCAGACCTCCCTATCCACGTGAAGCACGCATCGTTACCGTTGAAAAAGGTAATGGCGATCAAACCGTTACCTGGTATCAGCTGCGTGCCGATCACCCCAAACCAGACTCTCTGATCAGTGAACATGAAACTGAACAGGAAGCGCTGGATGCCAAACGGCGCTACGAAGATCCTGATAAGTCGTGAATGAATTCCTAAAGGGCTAAATACCGTGCCTGAATCACACTTTTTACTCATCGCAAATGTTAAGCAGGAGTTAATATTTAGTTATTACAGGTAGCTCCGTAATGGGCAGGCGATCTTTACATTTCGCGATGGGGATCACCTGCTACGCTTGGTGCTGTTTTGTTGAAAAAACGAACTGTGCAGCGTAGTGAGCCTGTACCTGTGTGAAAGATTTAGCGGTAATGGAAGGCGATGAAGATGAAGGCGACGTTGGCGATCCTCACTATTGGTGTGGTCCCTGTAAGCGAAGTGTTACCGCTCTTAACCGAGCATGTATCTGAACAACAGATAACGCATCTAAGCCTGCTGGGGAAGATGAGTCGGGAAGAGGTCATGGAAGACTACGCTGTAGAGGCGGGGGAGGATCCCCTGGCGACGTTATTAAGTGACGGTAAACTGGCGCATGTTTCGCGTCAGAAAATAGAGCGCGCGCTGCAGAGCGTAATAGAAGTGCTCGATAATCAAGGCTATGACGTTATTTTACTGATGAGTACTGCACCTGTTAAGGGACTCATCGCGCGTAATGCGATTTTGCTGGAGCCGATGCGGATCATTCCGCCGCTGGTGGCCTCCATTGTTGACGGGCATCAGGTGGGGGTCATTGTTCCCATTGAAGAGCTTATGGACAACCAGACGGCAAAATGGCACGTACTCGAAAAAATGCCTTTGTATGCGCTGGCCAATCCCTTCTGGGACAGCGAGGCCGCGCTGATTGAGGCAGGACGGGAACTGCTGGAGAGAGGGGCCGATGTGTTGATTCTGGACTGCCTTGGATTCCACCAGCACCACCGTGATTTACTGCAAAAGGCGCTGGATGTCCCGGTGCTGTTGTCCAATGTTCTGATGGCCCGGCTGGCCGCAGAGCTGTTGATCTAATGATTTTGCGTGACAGGTGATGATCATGGCCCCTATAGTGAATTTTTATCTAAAAATATAAGGGCCAGTTCATGCTTCAAAGTAACGAATACTTTTCCGGTAAAGTGAAATCCATTGGTTTTACCAGCAGCAGCACTGGCCGCGCCAGTGTCGGCGTTATGGCTGAAGGGGAATACACCTTTGGTACAGCCGAAGCTGAAGAGATGACGGTGATCAGCGGTGCGCTCAACGTCTTACTGCCGGGGGAAACAGAATGGAAAGTTTACTCTGCCGGACAAGCGTTCAACGTCCCTGGCCACAGCGAATTCCATCTGCAGGTTGCTGAACCGACCTCTTATCTGTGCCGCTACCTGAAATAAAACGTTTTATTCCCTCTCCCTGCCGGGAGAGGGTCACTGCAGGCATTACCGCTGCGCTTCGCCGCCGAGGCCTTCCACCAGATTCTGAATTAACGCTGCCAGCTCTCCGGTCATCAGGATAAAGTCCGCGTCAAAGCGCTGGGCGTAATCTTCACGATCGATATCTTCGTTCTGATCGCGCAGCTCATCGCAGAATTTCAGACGCTTCACCGAGCCGTCATCGCACATCACAAACTGAATACGCTGCTGCCAGTCGAGTGCCAGTTTGGTCACCACTTTGCCCGCTTCAATGTGTACGGCGATCTCGTCGCTCACCAGATCCTGCTTTTTCGCGCGGATCACGCCGCCATCTTCGAGCAGGGCTTTGAGCTCGGCTTCATCAAGGATCTGGAAGCCCTGGGCCGCTGTACCGCTGCGCACCCATTCGGTCAGGGTCAGCTCAATCGGCGTTTCCAGCGCCAGCGGAACGACCGGTAACGAGCCGATGCTTTTGCGCAGCAGGGCCAGCGTATCTTCCGCTTTTTTGGCGCTGGCGCAGTCCACCATGATCAGCCCGTTAACGGTATCGATCCACATCATTGTCTGGCTGAAACGGCTAAAGGCGCGCGGCAGCAGAGAGTGAAGAACTTCGTCTTTCAGCGAATCTTTTTCGGTTTTTTTCAGCTTGCGACCCTGTTCGGCTTCAAGCTTGAAAATTTTCGCTTCGAGCGCCTGCTTGACCACCGGCGTGGGCAGAATTTTTTCTTCTTTGCGGGCGCAGACGATGATTTGACCCGTGCTGCTGGCGTGGGTCAATGCATCGCTTTGTGAACCCATTGGAGGAACCCAACCGGTTTTTGCCATATCCTGGCTACCGCAAGGGGAAAAGCTATAAGCGGCTAACTGTTTTTCCATCTCTTCTGCACGCAGCGAAACGTCGCGGCTGAGACGGTAAACCATCAAATTTTTGAACCACAGCATGATAATTTCCACTGCCTTGTCGTTAAATCAGCGGGCATGATAACGAATTGTCGCATCGCTTGCATTGCTAATCGGGAAGCGGGCTTCTACTCTGTTGATAATCAAAATAATGAGGAGTGTCTTGTGCGTATTGGGATTGATTTGGGCGGCACCAAAACAGAAGTCATCGCACTGAGCGAGCTGGGGGAGCAACTGTTCCGCCACCGTCTGCCTACGCCGCGCGATGATTATCACCAGACTATCGAGACGATTGCCCGGCTGGTCGACATGGCTGAGCAGGCGACAGGGCAGACCGGCACCGTTGGGATGGGGATCCCGGGCTCAATCTCGCCCTATACCGGGGTGGTTAAAAACGCCAACTCCACCTGGCTCAACGGTCAGCCTTTTGATAAAGATTTAAGTCAGCGCCTGAACCGGGAAGTGCGTCTGGCAAATGACGCCAACTGTCTGGCCGTCTCCGAAGCCATTGACGGTGCCGCCGCAGGGGCCCAGACCGTTTTTGCGGTCATTATCGGGACCGGCTGTGGCGCAGGCGTGGCCCTGGGCGGGCGTGCCCATATTGGCGGCAACGGTACGGCGGGCGAGTGGGGACATAACCCCCTGCCGTGGATGGATGACGATGAACTTAAATACCGCGCCGAGGTGCCGTGCTATTGCGGCAAGCAGGGCTGTATTGAGACGTTTATCTCCGGCACCGGTTTTGCCACCGATTACCACCGCCTGAGTGGCCAGCCACTCAAGGGGAACGAGATTATGCGCCGGGTCGGGGAACACGATCCGGTGGCTGAGCTGGCTCTCAGCCGCTATGAAATGCGGCTGGCGAAATCCCTGGCGCACGTGGTGAATATCCTTGACCCTGACGTGATTGTGCTCGGCGGCGGGATGAGCAACGTCGACCGTTTATATGCCACGGTGCCGAATCTGCTGAAGCAGTGGGTCTTCGGCGGCGAGTGTGAAACCCCGATCCGCAAAGCGGTGCACGGGGACTCCAGCGGCGTGCGCGGCGCCGCGTGGCTCTGGCCGCTATAGCCATTCTCCCTCTCCCTACGTGAGAGGGGCAGGATGAGGGTGCCCTCACGCAGGGCACCCTCACTCCACCGCAAACACCTTATCCAGCTTGCTATACCCCAGCCCGTTAATCTTCTTCACTTTGATCTGCACCGGGATCCGCTCTTTCATCGCCTCGACGTGGCTAATCACGCCAATGGTTTTCCCGGTGGCGTTCAGCGCGTCGAGCGCATCCAGGGCGGTATCCAGCGTTTCGCTGTCGAGCGTGCCGAAGCCTTCATCCAGGAACAGCGAATCGATGCGTGTCTTGTGACTCACCAGATCGGAAAGCGCCAGCGCCAGTGCCAGGCTAACAAGGAAGCTTTCGCCGCCGGAGAGGGTACGGGTATCGCGCACCGCGTCCGCCTGCCAGGTATCCACCACTTCGAGTTCCAGCGCATCGCTGACCTTGCGCTGCAGCAAATAGCGCCCGTGCAGGCGATTTAGCTGCTGGTTGGCAAGCCAGACCAGATTATCCAGCGTGAGCCCCTGGGCAAACTTACGGAACTTGTCACCGGTGCTGGAACCTATCAGCGAATTCAGATAGCTCCAGTCATCGGCCAGCCGCGCGGCCTCTTCAATATGCTGCATGAGCGCCAACTGGTGCTGACGGTTATCGCTGTCCTGTTTAAGTTGCTGGCGGATCTCACCCTGATGAGTGGTGTTCTCCCGAAGCTGTTGCCCGAGTTGCTGTAGCTGCAACTGCAGGGTTGGCGCGTCGAGTTCCAGCCCTTCCGGTCGCTGCGTCTGATGAGCCTGCAGCTGCTGGTTTGCCTGTGCGAACAGCGCGGTTGCCTGCTGAAGCTGGTTTTCCAGGGTCTGCTTACGGTGTTCAAGACGGCGGATAGTCTCTTCATCAAGCAGTGCAGCCAGAAAGGCCTCCCGATCGGCGAAGCAGCTTGCGGTCAGTGCGGCGGTGAAGTGCGTCGTGGCGTGCTGCAGCCGCTCGCTTTCGAGGCTTTCCTGCTGTTGCAATGTGGCAAGCTGGCTCTGAAGAGAAACGCATTCGTCGTGCGTTTCGCGCCAGTTATCAGGAATGGCCGGTTCGGTTTCTGTGTCGTTTGTGGCGGGCAGGGTGTCGAGCAGCGGCATCAGAGCCGTCATGCGCTCCTGCATGACGCCATGCTGTGTCTGTTTTTCCTGCCACTGTGCGAACTCGGTTTCACGTTCGTTCAGCCAGGCAGCCTCTTTGCCTTCCTCCGGGACGTTGAGTGACAGCGTCAGCAGGGTCGTTTCCAGCGCCTGGCGCGTGGCCGTCAGCTGCTGTTGATACTGACGCGCCTGCGCGTCCTGTTCATTCAGCTGTTGCTGCAGCGTCAGACGCTGGCTCAGCTGGTAAAGCTGACGCTCATACTGCTCTTGTTCGTTCATCCACGGGGCAATATCTTCCTGAATATTCAGAGTGATATTCAGGGACGCGCAAACGGATTGCCACTCTTTAGTGAGCGCTTGCTCCTCCTGAGAGAGCGTCTGAGCATCGTCTGTCTCACGCTGGATCTGCCGGGTCAGGGCATTCACCTGGCCGAGAACTAACAATCCTTCCTCTTTAAGCGCAGCGACCTCTTTGGCTAACTGGTCGCGACGCTGCTGGTTGGCACTCAGCTCCAGCGCCTGATAGGCAGTGACCGCCGGGTGCGAGGTTGAGCCGCACAGCGGGCAGGGCTGTCCCGCCTGCAGCTGCGCACGCTCTGCCTCCAGACTTTTAATCTTCTCTTCCTGTCTGCAGAGCGTTTCAAGATCCAGGTAATGTTGGTTTTTCTCTTTGTACTGCTGGCGACGCAGCGTCAGCGTTTCATTGAGTTTTACCTGCTCTGCCTGGGCTTTCTGCAGGCTTTCACCGTTCTGGCGCAGACGCTGTTGCAGCGGCAGATAACGGGCCTGAAGCGACATCAGCCGCTGGCGGAAAGTCCGTGACTGAGCCTGTTGCTCCATCGCCACGCTGACCTCGTCAGCCGTGAGCGTCAGGGCGTTTTCCGGCATCTCTGCCAGCTTCTGGCGTAATTCAGCAATGCGCGTGGAAAGCGTGGCGATCTGATGTTTATCGCGATTCAGCTGTGCAAAATGGGCGCGCCAGCCTGCTATCTCCTGGCCCCACTGACGATACCGCTCGTGCTCTGCCAGCCATTGTGCCAGCGCCGTAAGGTCGGTCTGCAGTTGTGCATGGCTACGCTGGGCCGTATTACGGATACGCGAGCGCAGCGCGGTTTTTGCTTGTAAGCGAGCATTTACTTCAACAATGCGTTGCTTCGTTTGCCCCAGCCGGGTGGTTTGCTCTTGCTGGTTGTCCCACAGTGGTCGCAGCTGGGCGGCGGGGTGAGCAAGCTGGAGCGTTGCCAGCTCGGGCGCAGCCTCGGTCAGTGCCTGTTGCGCCTGTTGCTGCAAGGTGGCAACGCGTTGCTGCTCACGTATAAGCTCGTCATTGCGCGTAAGCCACTGAAAATCTTTCTGTTGATTCTGCTGTTGCGCCAGCAGCGTTTTTTCTTCGTCAGTAAGTGCCTGCAAACTTTGCTGTAACTGCTGCTGTTGCTCTTCACTCAACAATACGACGCCTGCAGCCTGTGCTTCATACACCTCAAGGGCGTTACGCGCGGCTTTGTGTTTCTCAAACACCATGGCGGAAATCTGACCGTAGATCTCGGTTCCGGTCAGTTCTTCCAGCAGTTCGGCGCGGTCGGAAGGTCTGGCATTGAGGAAGGCGGCAAATTGCCCCTGAGAGAGCAGCATTGAGCGGGTAAAACGGCCATAATCCAGCCCGGTGAGGGCGGCCGTTTGTTCCAGTTTATCCGACACTTTGTCGGCCAGAATTTTACCGTCCTCACAGCGTGCCAGCTCGACGCGTGGGGCCTGAAGATTACCGTCGGGCTGATTTCGCGCGCGGTTCTGACTCCAGAAAGCGCGATAGGCAATACCTTTGACTTCAAACTCAACTTCGGCAAGGCATTCGGCCGTGTCGCGCGTCATCAAATCGTTTTGTGCCTGGGAGACTTTCTGCAGACGCGGCGTTTCGTGATACAGCGCCAGACAAATGGCGTCGAGCAGGGTCGTTTTCCCTGCGCCGGTAGCCCCGGTAATCGCAAACAGTCCGTTGCTGGCAAACGGCTCCGCGGTAAAATCGATTTTCCACTCACCCTTCAGTGAGTTGAGATTTTTCAGACGCAGGCTGAGGATTTTCATGCGTTTTCTTCCTCATCGTTCAGGGCATGCAGGGTGTGCGTAAACAGCTCGTTCAGCCGTGCGCGTTTCGCGTCGTCAATCTCCTCGTGGGAGAGCCGGCGTTCAAAGACCTCTTCCACCCTGAGTTCGCTGAGCGTTTCGCGCTGAGCGCCGAGCAGAATTTTCTCGCGCTGCTCGCGGCTGCGGCGCACCAGCAGCACCTCTACCGGCAGGTCTTCCGTGAGTACCTGAATTTTACGCTGTACATCATGCAGGTAGTCGGCGCTGGCGATCTCAATATCCAGCCAGACCGGCGGGTTTTGTTCCACGCCGCGCCACTGTTCAAGCTGGGCGGTGATGGCGTCCAGATCGCCTTTCAGCACCGCCAGCGGCTGGGTGACGGGCACTTCCAGCGTGTCAACGGCGCTGAGCTTGCCGTCGCTAAAGCTCACCAGATGGACACTTTTGGCTTTGCCGGTCTCATCAAAACTCAGCGAGATGGGCGAGCCGCAGTAGCGAATGTGCTCGCAGCCGCCGATAACCTGCGCCCGGTGGATATGCCCGAGGGCAATATACTCCGCGGGCGGGAAGTTTTGTGCCGGGAAAGCATCCAGCGTGCCAATATAAATGTCACGCACCGCGTCGCTTTTGCTGGCCCCAACGGTGGTGAGGTGCCCGGTGGCAATCACCGGAATCGCCTGGTCGCCGCGAAGGGCACAGGCCTGGGCATGCTGCTGGTGGTAATAGTCGGTGATGGCCTGCAGCAAATGCTGCTGTTTTTCTGCGCCGGAAAGCCCCGCCTGGCTTTGGACAATATCGCGCGGGCGTAAAAATGGGATCGGACACAGTACCGCACCCGGCGTCCCGTCGCGCTTTTTCAGGATCTGCGGCGCATGTCCTGCGCTGGCCACCACGGTAGTATTAAGAAACGCCAGAATATCGCGGGATTCATTTAACGTTGCGACGGAATCATGGTTGCCGGCAACAATCACCAGATGACAGCCCGTTTGCTGCAGATTGACGACAAAACGGTTATATAACTCGCGCGCATAGCTGGGGGGCGAGCCGGTATCGAAGATGTCACCCGCCACAATAATGGCGTCCACCTCATGAGAGCGGGCCGTATCCAGCAGCCAGTTCAGGAACGCTTCGTGTTCAGCCGCCCGGCTTTTGCTGTAAAAATTTTGACCCAGATGCCAGTCAGAGGTGTGTAGTATGCGCATTGCTGATCCGTGGCGAAAAAGAGAAAGCAGGATTATAAACTGTCAGGGAACAGAAAATAACCGCTGTAATAAAACAACAGTTTGCCCTTTATAGTGGTACTGTTTTTCATAAATCTGTCATAAATCTGACGCATAATGACGCCGCATTACAAACTTGTAACTTAAATAAGATAAAACAGGGCAAAGTATGGCGAGACGTATTCTGGTCGTAGAAGATGAAGCTCCGATTCGTGAAATGGTGTGCTTCGTGCTCGAGCAAAATGGCTTCCAGCCGGTTGAGGCGGAAGATTATGACAGCGCGGTGAACCAGCTGAATGAACCCTGGCCCGATCTGATTCTGCTCGACTGGATGTTGCCTGGCGGCTCCGGGCTGCAGTTTATCAAACACCTGAAACGTGAAGCGCTAACCCGCGATATACCGGTTGTGATGCTCACGGCGCGCGGTGAAGAAGAGGATCGCGTACGCGGTCTGGAAACGGGGGCGGACGATTACATTACCAAACCGTTCTCACCGAAAGAGCTGGTTGCCCGCATTAAAGCCGTGATGCGCCGCATTTCACCGATGGCGGTGGAAGAGGTGATTGAGATGCAGGGACTGAGCCTTGACCCTACCTCACACCGCGTCATGACCGGTGAAAATCCCCTCGATATGGGGCCTACCGAATTTAAACTTCTGCATTTCTTTATGACTCACCCGGAGCGCGTATACAGCCGCGAACAGTTGCTGAATAACGTGTGGGGAACTAACGTGTATGTCGAAGACCGGACGGTTGACGTTCATATCCGCCGCCTGCGAAAAGCGCTGGAACTGAGCGGCCACGATCGCATGGTGCAGACGGTCCGCGGCACGGGTTATCGTTTTTCAACCCGTTTCTGAACAATGACAGGAGTGTGACGCGTGCTGGAACGTCTGTCATGGAAAAGGCTCGTCTTTGAACTGATCTTATGCTGTATTCCGGCCTTCATTCTGGGGGCCTTTCTTGGATATTTGCCGTGGTTTCTGCTGGCGTCGGTTACCGGGCTTCTGATCTGGCATTTCTGGAACCTGCTGCGCCTCTCGTGGTGGCTGTGGGTTGACCGAAGTATGACGCCTCCGCCGGGAAGCGGAAGCTGGGAGCCGCTGCTGTACGGTCTGCACCAGATGCAGATGCGTAACAAAAAGCGGCGTCGGGAGCTGGGAAGCCTGATCAAACGCTTCCGTAGCGGCGCTGAGTCGCTGCCGGATGCTGTCATTCTGACGACCGAAGAAGGGACGATCTTCTGGTGTAACGGCCTCGCGCAACAGCTGCTGGGCCTGCGCTGGCCGGACGATAATGGCCAGAACATCCTCAACCTTCTGCGTTATCCCGAGTTCACGCTGTACCTGAAAAAGCGTGATTTTACCCGCCCCCACAACCTGAAGCTCAATAATGGGCGCCATCTGGAAATCCGTGTGATGCCTTACAGCGACCAGCAGTGGCTGATGGTTGCCCGTGATGTCACCCAGATGCACCAGCTGGAAGGGGCGCGACGCAACTTCTTTGCCAACGTCAGCCACGAATTACGCACTCCGCTGACGGTGCTTCAGGGGTACCTGGAGATGATGCAGGAGCAAACGCTGGAAGGCGCGCCGCGCGAGAAAGCGTTGCATACGATGCGTGAACAAACGCACCGTATGGAAGGGCTGGTGAAACAGCTGCTGACGCTCTCGAAAATTGAGGCCGCCCCCTCGCTGGCGTTGAATGACACCATTGATGTTCCGATGATGCTGCGGGTGGTGGAGCGCGAAGCGCAGACGTTAAGCCATAAAATGCATCAGCTGACCTTCGAGGTCGACAACACGCTCAAGGTGCTTGGCAGCGAAGATGAGCTGCGCAGCGCCATTTCCAATCTGGTGTATAACGCGGTGAATCATACGCCAGCGGGGACGGATATCGTGGTGCGCTGGCAGCATACGCCAACGGGCGCTGAGTTCAGCGTAGAGGATAACGGGCCGGGGATCGCACCTGAACACATCCCGCGTCTGACCGAGCGCTTCTACCGGGTGGATAAAGCGCGCTCACGGCAGACCGGCGGCAGCGGTCTGGGGCTGGCTATTGTGAAACACGCGGTGAATCACCATGAAAGCCGTCTCGATATTCAAAGCACGCTGGGTAAGGGAACCCGCTTCAGTTTCGTTATCCCGGAACGATTAATTGCCAAAAAGATCGCCTGACGACAGGCGTGTCAGTTTACCTTTCCACGGGCCAGCGTTTGCTGGCCCGTTTGCTTTGCAGTCAAGCGAAACGCGGCTGAATATTATACGGCTGGCTGTTTTTTGTTCGCATGATTAGCCATGGGTTTTTCTTATAATTAGCGTATTGTGCTGGTCTGATTTTTGATGCTGGCATATTGTTCTGGTTTCACGATCCCATCTTGCCTTTAAACGTTATAAGCGTTTAAATTGCGCCCCAGATACTGTCATACCGACTGTATTTGCGTGGTAAATCGAAAAACTATTCTTCTCCACGCCAGGACGGGAGCATATCCCGCTGAAATTGAGCAAATTTTCCGCTGTATCGTCCCGTCAGGGATAGCGAAAATCTCAATGTTTTCAACACCACATCCACAGGCAGTAAGGTTTTATGACCCATCACTTAAAATCGCGTGACATCATCGCGCTGGGCTTTATGACATTTGCGCTGTTCGTTGGCGCAGGCAACATCATTTTCCCTCCAATGGTTGGCTTACAGGCGGGTGAACACGTCTGGACCGCTGCGTTTGGTTTCCTGATTACTGCTGTGGGTCTGCCGGTACTGACCGTCGTCGCGCTGGCGAAAGTCGGTGGTGGCGTTGATAGCCTCAGCACCCCGATTGGCAAAGTGGCCGGCATTCTGCTTGCGACCGTCTGCTATCTGGCCGTTGGCCCGCTGTTTGCGACCCCGCGTACCGCGACCGTATCCTTCGAAGTGGGGATTGCCCCGCTCACTGGCGATGGCGCGATGCCGCTGTTTATCTACAGCCTGATCTACTTCGCGATTGTGATTCTGGTTTCCCTTTATCCGGGCAAGCTGCTGGATACCGTGGGTAACTTCCTGGCTCCGCTGAAAATCGTGGCGCTGATTGTGCTGGCGGTTGCAGCCATCGTCTGGCCCGCAGGCCCGATTAGCGATGCGATGGACGCCTATAAAAACGCCGCGTTCTCCAACGGCTTTGTGAACGGCTACCTGACGATGGATACGCTGGGCGCAATGGTGTTTGGTATTGTTATCGTGAATGCCGCACGTTCCCGCGGCGTGACGGAAGCGCGTCTGCTGACTCGCTACACCATCTGGGCTGGCCTGATGGCCGGTGTAGGGCTGACGCTGCTGTACCTGGCGCTGTTCCGCTTGGGCTCAGATAGCGCCATACTGGTCGATCAAAATGCCAACGGCGCGGCGATCCTCCATGCCTACGTGCAGCACACCTTTGGTGGTGCGGGTAGCCTGCTGCTGGCGGTACTGATTTTCCTGGCGTGCCTTGTCACCGCCGTGGGTCTGACCTGCGCCTGCGCTGAGTTCTTTGCTCAGTATCTGCCGCTCTCTTACCGTACGCTGGTCTTTATCCTGGGCATCTTCTCCATGGCGGTGTCAAACCTCGGTCTGAGCCACCTGATTCAGGTCTCTATCCCGGTGCTGACGGCCATCTATCCGCCGTGTATTGTGCTGGTGGTGCTGAGCTTCACCCGCCCGTGGTGGAACAACTCGTCGCGAATTATTGCGCCAGCCATGTTTATCAGCCTGATTTTTGGTATCCTTGACGGGATTAAAGCATCCGCCTTTGCGCAAATACTGCCAGCCTGGACACAGCGTCTGCCGCTGTCCGAGCAAGGCCTGGCCTGGTTGATGCCTACCGTTGTTGCACTGGTTCTGGCTATTATCTGGGATCGTGCTGCAGGGCGTCAGGTCGCATCGAACGCCCATTAATCAACGGCAACAAACTGTTTAACCACGGGGCTTAAGGCCCCGTGGTTTTTTGTTTTTTTCGAGTTGAATGGCAAGATTTAAATGGAAAGCACTAACAAACTCAAACGTGGACTCAGCACCCGCCACATTCGCTTTATGGCGCTGGGATCCGCTATCGGTACCGGTCTTTTTTATGGCTCGGCAGATGCCATTAAAATGGCCGGTCCCAGCGTTCTGCTGGCCTACATCATCGGTGGCGTGGCCGCGTATATCATCATGCGCGCCCTCGGGGAGATGTCGGTTCACAATCCGTCTGCCAGTTCGTTCTCGCGCTATGCGCAGGAAAACTTAGGCCCGCTGGCGGGCTTCATCACCGGCTGGACCTACTGCTTCGAAATTCTGATTGTGGCTATTGCCGACGTTACCGCCTTTGGCATCTACATGGGCGTCTGGTTCCCCGCGGTTCCGCACTGGATCTGGGTGCTGAGCGTGGTGCTGATCATCTGTGCCGTCAACCTGATGAGCGTGAAGGTGTTTGGTGAACTGGAGTTCTGGTTCTCCTTCTTCAAAGTTGCCACCATTATCATCATGATTATCGCGGGCTTTGGGATCATCATCTGGGGTATCGGCAACGGCGGTCAGCCAACGGGGATCCATAACCTCTGGAGCAACGGCGGCTTCTTTAGCAACGGCTGGCTCGGCATGGTGATGTCGCTGCAGATGGTCATGTTTGCCTACGGCGGGATCGAGATTATCGGCATTACCGCCGGGGAAGCGAAAGACCCGGAGAAATCCATTCCGCGCGCCATCAACTCAGTGCCAATGCGTATTCTGGTGTTCTATGTGGGGACGCTGTTCGTCATTATGTCCATCTACCCGTGGAACCAGGTGGGCACTAACGGCAGCCCGTTTGTGCTGACCTTCCAGCATATGGGCATCGCGTTTGCCGCCAGCATCCTGAACTTTGTGGTGCTGACCGCCTCGCTTTCGGCAATCAACAGTGACGTCTTTGGCGTGGGCCGCATGCTGCACGGAATGGCGGAGCAGGGCAGTGCGCCTAAGGTGTTTGCCAAAACCTCTCGTCGCGGCACGCCGTGGGTGACGGTAATGGTGATGACCGTAGCCCTGCTGCTGTCGGTCTACCTGAACTACATCATGCCGGAGAATGTGTTCCTGGTGATTGCGTCGCTGGCGACCTTCGCGACCGTGTGGGTATGGATCATGATCCTGTTGTCGCAGATTGCGTTCCGTCGCCGTCTGTCACCGGAAGAGGCGAAAGCGCTGAAGTTCAAAGTGCCGGGTGGGGTGGTGACAACCGCTGTCGGTCTGGTCTTCCTGGTCTTTATCATCGCCCTGATTGGCTATCATCCGGATACCCGTATCTCCCTTTACGTGGGCTGTGCGTGGATCGTCCTGCTGCTGCTGGGCTGGATGTTCAAATGCCGCCGCGACCGTCAGCTGGCGCAGGCACAGTAAACTTCCGTCTCCCCGCAGAGGGACTGGAAGGAGGCATCCGCTCATGCTGATGCCTCCTCCCCCGTCCTCCTCCCTCAATAAACCTCGTCATGATGAGCTAACCTTAACCCCCCTGTGGCAAGGTGACGTCAATTTCATCAAAGGGGATTCGTGATGTTAAACGCCTGGCACCTTCCGGTTGCCCCATTTGTTAAGCAAAACAAAGACAACCTTGTGATTACGCTTTGGCTGGCGGGGGAAAATCAGCCTGAACGCGTGACGCTACGCGCCGAAATTGATAACGAAGAGACCGCGCTGAAAATGCATAAGCAGCGCAGCCAGCCGCAGCCCGGGATCACGGCGTGGCGGGCAAACATCGATTTAACCCGTGGACAGCCGCGTCGTCGCTACAGTTTTAAACTGCTGTGGAATAACCGCCAGCTGTGGTTTACCCCGCAGGGGTTTAGCCGTTTTCCGCCGGCCCGGCTGGAGCAGTTTGCCGTCGATTACCCGGACAATGGCCCGCAATGGGTTAACGATCAGGTGTTTTACCAGATTTTCCCGGACCGCTTTGCCCGCAGCGAAAAGCGCACTGCAGACCAGGACAAGGTTTATTACCACCACGCAGCAGGTCACGACATTATCCTCAAAGCATGGGATGAACCGCTGACCGCGCAGGCAGGTGGCTCGACGTTTTACGGCGGCGATCTCGACGGGATCAGCGAAAAACTCCCGTACCTGAAAAAACTGGGCGTGACGGCGCTGTACCTTAACCCGGTGTTTAAAGCCCCGAGCGTGCATAAATACGACACCGAAGATTATCGTCATGTTGATGAGCAGTTTGGCGGCGATGCGGCGCTGCTGCGCCTGCGACAGAACACTAAAAACGAAGGGATGCGCCTGATTCTGGACGGCGTGTTCAACCACAGCGGGGATTCGCACGCGTGGTTTGACCGTCATAACCAGTCGATGAGCGGGGCATGCCATAACCCGGATTCGCCGCAGCGTGACTGGTACAGCTTTAATGAAGAGGGCTACGCGCTGGACTGGCTGGGCTACCCAAGCCTGCCGAAGCTGGATTTCCAGTCGCCTTCTCTGGTCAACGAAATCTACGGCGGTGAAGACAGCGTTGTCCGCCACTGGCTTAAGGCACCATGGAACATGGACGGCTGGCGTCTTGACGTGGTGCATATGCTGGGTGAAGCGGGCGGAGCGCGTAATAACCTTCAGCACGTTGCAGGTATCACCCGCTCAGCGAAAGCCGCACAGCCGGAGGCCTTTGTCTTTGGCGAGCATTTTGGCGATGCACGCCAGTGGCTGCAAGCCGATGCAGAAGATTCGGCCATGAACTACCGCGGTTTTACCTTCCCGCTATGGGGATTTCTGGCGAACACCGATATCTCCTACGATCCGCAGCATATCGACGCCGAAACCTGTATGGCATGGATGGATAACTACCGCGCCAGCCTGTCGCATCAGCAGCAGTTGCGGATGTTTAACCAGCTGGACAGCCACGATACCGCACGTTTTAAATCCCTGCTTGGCAAGGATGTGGCGCGCCTGCCGCTGGCCGTTACCTGGCTCTTCACCTGGCCTGGCGTGCCGTGCATTTACTACGGTGATGAGGTGGGGCTGGAGGGGAACAACGATCCCTTCTGCCGCAAAACCTTCCCCTGGGATCCGGCGAAGCAGGACAAGGCTCTGCTCAGCCTGTACCAGCGTCTGGCTAAGCTTCGTAAACAGAACCAGGCGCTGCGTTACGGTGGCTGTCAGGTGGTGTATGCCCACGATAACGTGGTGGTGTTTGCCCGCGTCTACAACCAGCAACGCGTGCTGGTCGCCATCAACCGCGGAGAAGCCTGTGAAGTGGTGCTGGATGACTCTCCGTTGCTGCACGTGAAGGCGTGGCAACGCAAAGAGGGTAAAGGCACGATTCAGGAAGGCATTCTCTCCTTACCGGCCATTTCCGCCTCCGTCTGGTTCGGAAATTAATCGTCATCAGCAACCGGTTTATTTCCCGGTTGCTGAAAATTCCCCTAAGTTGTTCGGTTAATTTCAACAGAGGGGACAAATATCTTTACTATCCGCTCAATCAATTCTCGCTATACTCAAATTGCTTTATCAGTCAGGGCCCTTTCTCATATAGCACACCAAAACGTTGGCTTTTAACACATTGATTAAAAGGTACTTTTATGTCTATTCGTGAACTGATTGACCCGTCCAATTCTGTACTGATTTTTATCGATCACCAACCGCAAATGTCTTTTGGCGTGGCAAATATTGACCGTCAGTTATTAAAGAATAATACGGTGGCTCTGGCAAAAGCAGGCAAAATTTTTGATGTTCCGGTTATCTACACCTCTGTCGAAACAAAAAGCTTTAGCGGATACATCTGGCCAGAACTGCTGGCGGTTCACCCGGAGGTTAAACCGATTGAACGTACCTCTATGAACTCCTGGGAAGACGATGCGTTTGTTGCGGCAGTGAAAGCAACGGGCCGCAAGAAACTTATCATCTCAGCCCTGTGGACCGAAGTTTGCCTGACCTTCCCGGCGCTGATGGCCCTGGATGAAGGGTTTGAAGTTTATGTAGTAACCGATACTTCCGGCGGTACCTCCGTAGATGCCCATGAACGTGCGATTGACCGTATGGTTCAAGCGGGCGCGGTTCCTGTGACCTGGCAGCAGGTGCTGCTTGAGTATCAGCGCGACTGGTCTCGCAAAGGCACTTACGACGCGGTCATGGACCTGGTCCGTGAGCACAGCGGCGCTTATGGCATGGGCGTTGACTATGCCTACACCCTCGTTCACGGCGCGCCAGAACGCAAAGCGTAAACCTTCCAGGGCGGGGTTCTCCCGCCCATTAATGACCAGGAAACTATTATGGCGCACACATCGCATGTCACGCTGGTGATCACCCACACCTTGCTGCCGGGTCAGGCTGAGCGATACGAACAGTGGCTGGGTAAGATCATGCCCATCGCGGCGGAATTTCCGGGGCATCTTGGCGCGAACGTCATCCGCCCGACCGACGGACAACATCTGTGGACGGTGATAATCCGTTTCGACACCCTCGAACACCTCTCTGCGTGGACCCAGTCCGATACCCGTAATGCGCTGGTAAAAGAGATTGAACCGCTGCTGGCGGAAGGCGATAAAACCGAAGTACGTACCGAGGCGGCGTTCTGGTTTACCCCACCGGAGCCTCATGTGCGTAAGCCTAAACAGTGGAAACAGTTTCTCATTACCCTGCTGGTTATCTTCCCCAGTACCAACCTGGTGCCGCTGGTGACCGGTGCGTTGCTTCCTGGCCTGAAAGGTACGTTGTTGCTGCATCTGATTAACGATGCCTGTGTGGTCGCGCTGGTGGTCTGGCTGTGGATGCCCATCGTGACCCGTCTGTTTGCCGGATGGCTCAAAAAAGCCTGATTCGGTTGAAAGGAGTACGTTATGTCTCAAACTGCCACACTGATCTTAACCAAAGGTAAGATCCATACCCTCGATCGCGAAAACCCGCTCACGGAAGCGGTGGCTATTGCTAACGGCAAGATTCTGGCGACGGGCAACCACGATCGCATAATGAGCTATGCGACGCAGGGAACGCAGATTGTCGATCTGAAGGGGAGTACGGTGATCCCCGGGCTTAACGATTCGCACCTGCACCTGATCCGCGGCGGGCTGAACTACAACCTCGAGCTGCGCTGGGAAGGCGTACCGTCGCTGGCGGATGCGCTAAGGATGTTGAAAGATCAGGCCGATCGTACACCTTCACCTCAGTGGGTTCGGGTGGTGGGCGGCTGGAGCGAGTTTCAGTTCGCCGAACGCCGGATGCCGACCATCGAAGAGCTTAACGAGGCGGCACCGGATACGCCGGTGTTTGTCCTGCACCTCTACGATCGCGCCCTGCTTAACCGCGCCGCGTTGAAAGCTGTCGGCTACACCAAAGAGACGCCAAACCCGCCGGGCGGGGAGATTGTGCGTGATAACCACGGCAACCCGACCGGGCTGCTGATCGCTAAACCTAACGCGATGATCCTCTACGCCACGCTGGCAAAAGGACCGAAACTCCCCATTGAGCAGCAGGTTAACTCCACGCGCCAGTTTATGCGTGAGCTTAACCGTCTGGGGCTGACCAGCGCCATTGATGCCGGCGGCGGCTTCCAGAATTACCCGGAAGATTACGAGGTGATTGCCGAATTGCACGCCAAAGAGCAGATGACGGTGCGTATTGCCTACAACCTCTTCACCCAGCGCCCTAAACAGGAGCTGGAGGATTTTGAGCGCTGGACCGATATGCTCAAACCGGGGCAGGGCACAGACTTTTATCGTGCGAACGGGGCAGGAGAGATGCTGGTCTTCTCGGCGGCGGATTTTGAAGATTTCCTCCAGCCGCGCCCGGATCTGCCGCAAGGGATGGAAGACGAGCTGGAACGCGTGGTGCGCCACCTGGTGGAAAACCGCTGGCCGTTCCGGCTGCATGCCACCTATGACGAATCCATCAGCCGGATGCTGGATGTCTTTGAGAAGGTGAACCGTGAGATTCCGTTTAACGGCCTGCACTGGTTCTTTGACCATGCGGAGACCATTACCGAGCGTAATATCGAGCGCGTAAAAGCGTTGGGGGGCGGTATTGCGGTGCAGCACCGTATGGCGTTCCAGGGCGAATATTTCGTCGACCGCTACGGCAAAGAGGCGGTGAAACACACGCCGCCGGTGGCGAAAATGCTGGAACTGGACGTGCCGGTTGGGTTAGGAACCGACGCAACCCGTGTGGCGAGCTATAACCCGTGGACGGCGCTCTACTGGCTGGTCTCCGGGCGAACCGTCGGCGGCCTGGCGATGTATGACGACAATAACCGCCTGCCGCGTGAGGTAGCGCTGGAGCTGTGGACCGCAGGCAGCGCGTGGTTTTCCAGCGAACAGGGTAAAAAAGGCCGTCTGGTTGAAGGGCAGCTTGCGGACCTGGTGGTGCTGTCGAAAGATTACTTCAGCGTGACGGAAGAGGAGATCAAGGGCATTGAATCGGTGCTGACCGTTGTGGATGGCAAGGTCGTGTATGCCGCCGGTCATTTCAGTCCGCTGTCACCGCCGCCGATCCCGGTTGTGCCGTCGTGGTCACCGGTCGTGAAAGTCCCGGGGCATTACCGCTCTGCGCCGCCTGCAGCCAGCAAAGTGGGGGCGGTGGTACAGATGCACCAGTGCATTGGTAGCTGCGGGGTGCATGGCCATGCGCACGGCATTGCGCGGCAATCGGATATCCCGGTATCTGATGACCAGGCATTCTGGGGCGTGCTGGGGTGCTCGTGCTTCGCGTTTTAACGTGTGAAAGTGAGATCGTACAAAACAAAAAGGCCCGCTAATGCGGGCCTTTTCCGTAAACCGTGCCGATTACAGGCTGGATACGTTCTCAGACAGGTATTTAGCAACGCCGTCCGGAGACGCGTTCATACCTTCTTTACCTTTTTCCCACTGAGCCGGGCACACTTCACCGTGCTCTTCGTGGAACTGCAGCGCGTCAACCATGCGCAGCATTTCGTCGATGTTACGACCCAGTGGCAGATCGTTAACAACCTGGTGACGAACGATGCCGTTTGCGTCGATCAGGAAAGAACCGCGCAGTGCAACACCAGCGTCCGGATGTTCGATACCGTAAGCCTGCTGGATTTCGCGTTTGATGTCCGCAACCATTGCGTATTTCACCGCACCGATGCCGCCTTTGTCGACAGGGGTGTTACGCCATGCGTTGTGTACAAATTCAGAGTCGAAGGAGACGCCTACAACTTCTACGCCACGCTTCTGGAATTCTTCGTAACGTTTGTCGAATGCGATCAGCTCAGACGGGCAAACGAAAGTGAAGTCCATTGGCCAGAAGAACAGAACGGTCGCTTTACCGTTGGTGTGCTGTTTGAAGTTGAAGTTTTCAACGATTTCACCGTTGCCCAGAACTGCTGCAGCTGTAAAATCCGGAGCCGGACGAGTTACCAGAACCATGTGATTCTCCTGTAGATACTAAGGTTATTTGGAACGCAACGCCGCCCAGTATAGAGAGTGTTCATTGATAAGACAAAGAGGCGCTAACAATCGTTCAGCAAGCTTTCACCTATCAATGGCATTTCTGTTATAGCTGTTTGTTTTTCGCCTGGGTCATCATACGCGGATAGAACTGCCAGAATCGTGTCTCCAGCGCCTCGTAGTGGGCGTCCAGGTCATGCCAGGAGTCGCGCAGCGCGTCGAGTCGCGGTCGACGACTCGCCATCCCGTTTAACACATTCTGTATAAAGTCCATCTCGCGATAGCGCTCAAGCCAGCGTTCTGACCAGAGATAGTTATTCAGATTCACAAAGCGCGGCGGCGAATCCGGCAAAATAATGGACACCTGCTGGTGGGCATAGCGCACGAACGCGTTTAGGGGCATCTCAGGAGAGAGTGTTTCCCAGTGCCGCGAGAGGAAATGGTCCCACATCACATCGAGCGTGATCGGTGCGACGCGCCGCGTTTCAGGGCGGAACCACGCTTTGGCTTCCTGGACTTCCGGCAGGTTATCGGTCAGTACGTCGATACGGCGATGCATAAAAATCCCGTCGACAACCTCTGCGGAGTACGCGTCGGCGGGATTACCGCGCACGAAATCGGCCAGCAGATTGCCGGAAAGAGAGCTGTCAGCGAGATGAGCAAGATGCAGGTGAGCGAGAAAATTCATGCGTTTTATTTGTCCAGGGGCGGCTAGTTGTTGCAGCAAAAGGGTGTGAGCACTAGACTATGCCGCCTGTTTTTAAGTCACGAGTATACGTCATGCGCGTCGCCGATTTCTCCTTTGAACTACCTGAATCCCTGATTGCTCACTACCCAATGCCTGAGCGCAGTAGCTGTCGTTTGCTGTCACTGGATGGGCCGACGGGCGAGCTGACGCACGGTACTTTCACCGATTTGCTCGACAAGCTCAACCCTGGCGATCTGCTGGTCTTTAACAATACCCGCGTGATCCCGGCGCGTCTGTTTGGCCGTAAAGCCAGCGGCGGCAAGATTGAAGTGCTGGTCGAACGTATGCTTGATGATAAACGTATTCTGGCACATATTCGCGCCTCTAAAGCGCCGAAGCCGGGTGCAGAGCTGCTGCTTGGCGATGATGAGAGCATCCGTGCAACCATGACCGCGCGTCACGATGCGCTGTTTGAGGTGGCGTTCAATGACGAGCGCACGGTGCTCGACATTCTGAATGCGATCGGCCATATGCCGCTGCCCCCTTACATCGAGCGCCCGGACGAAGAGGCTGACCGCGAGCTGTACCAGACCGTCTACAGCCAGAAGCCTGGCGCGGTCGCCGCGCCGACGGCGGGCCTGCATTTTGATGAACCGCTGCTGGAAAAATTGCGCGCGAAAGGCATCGAGATGGCCTTCGTGACCCTGCATGTCGGTGCGGGTACGTTCCAGCCGGTGCGCGTGGACAGCATCGAAGACCACATCATGCACTCCGAATATGCCGAAGTGCCGCAAGAGGTGGTGGATGCCGTTCTGGCCGCCAAAGCACGCGGTAACCGCGTTGTGGCAGTGGGCACCACGTCGGTACGCTCCCTTGAGAGCGCCGCGCAGGCCGCCAAAAATGACCTGATTGAGCCTTTCTTTGGCGATACGCAGATCTTTATCTACCCGGGCTATCAGTACAACGTGATTGATGCCCTGGTAACCAACTTCCATCTGCCTGAATCAACGCTGATTATGCTGGTGTCCGCTTTTGCGGGTTATCAGCACACCATGGCGGCGTACAAGTCTGCGGTAGAACAAAAATATCGCTTTTTTAGCTACGGGGACGCGATGTTTATCACGTACAATCCGCAGGCTTTGAATGAGCGTGTCGGGGAATAAGTCCGCGGCACCGTTTTACAACGTTGGACTGTTTTTCTGACGTCGGAGAAAAAATGAAATTTGAACTCGATACCACCGATGGTCGCGCACGTCGCGGCCGCCTGGTGTTTGATCGCGGCGTGGTGGAAACCCCCGCGTTTATGCCTGTGGGCACCTACGGCACCGTAAAAGGGATGACGCCGGAAGAAGTGGAAGCCACTGGCGCACAGATTATCCTCGGCAATACCTTCCACCTGTGGCTGCGTCCTGGTCAGGAGATCATGAAGCTGCACGGCGATTTGCATGATTTCATGCAGTGGAAAGGCCCGATCCTGACCGACTCCGGTGGTTTCCAGGTCTTCAGCCTGGGCGACATCCGTAAGATCACCGAGCAGGGCGTACACTTCCGTAACCCGATCAACGGCGATCCGATTTTCCTCGATCCTGAAAAGTCTATGGAGATTCAGTACGATCTCGGCTCTGATATCGTGATGATCTTCGACGAATGTACGCCATACCCGGCCGACTGGGATTACGCGAAACGCTCCATGGAGATGTCGTTGCGCTGGGCGAAGCGTAGCCGTGACCGCTTTGACTCCCTGCAGAACAAAAATGCGCTGTTCGGTATTATCCAGGGCAGCGTTTACGAAGATTTACGCGATATCTCTGTTAAAGGTCTGGTAGAGATAGGTTTTGATGGCTACGCTGTCGGCGGTTTGGCTGTGGGTGAACCGAAGGAAGACATGCATCGCATTCTGGAGCATGTCTGCCCGCAAATCCCGGCAGATAAACCCCGTTACCTGATGGGTGTGGGTAAACCTGAGGACCTGGTTGAAGGTGTGCGCCGCGGCATTGATATGTTCGACTGCGTTATGCCAACCCGCAACGCGCGTAACGGTCATCTGTTTGTGACCGATGGCGTGGTGAAAATCCGTAACGCGAAGCATAAGAGTGACACCAGCCCGCTCGATTCCGAGTGCGATTGCTACACCTGTCGCAATTATTCTCGCGCGTACCTGCATCATCTTGATCGTTGCAATGAGATTTTGGGCGCGCGTCTCAATACCATTCATAATCTTCGTTATTATCAGCGCTTAATGGCTGGTTTACGCAAGGCTATTGAAGAGGGTAAATTAGAGAGCTTCGTGACCGATTTTTACCAACGTCAGGGTCGAACCGTTCCACCTTTGAACGTTGATTAATTTTAATAATGAGGGAATTTGAATGAGCTTTTTTATTTCTGATGCGGTAGCGGCAACAGGTGCTCCGGCGCAGGGCAGCCCGATGTCTCTGATTCTGATGCTGGTTGTGTTCGGTCTGATCTTCTACTTCATGATCCTGCGCCCACAGCAGAAGCGTACCAAAGAGCACAAAAAGCTGATGGACTCCATTGCCAAAGGTGATGAAGTGCTGACCAACGGTGGTCTGGTCGGTCGCGTAACCAAAGTGGCTGAAAGTGGCTACATTGCTATTGCCCTGAACGACACCACTGAAGTGGTTATCAAACGTGACTTCGTAGCTGCCGTTCTGCCGAAAGGCACCATGAAGGCGCTGTAATCCCAACTTTTCCCAAAGGGAACTGCCGTGTTAAACCGTTATCCTTTGTGGAAGTACATCATGCTGGTCGCCGTGATTCTCGTCGGCCTGCTGTACGCGCTTCCCAACCTGTATGGTGAGGATCCGGCTGTTCAAATCACTGGCGCGCGCGGTGTCGCCGCCAGTGAGCAAACGCTGATCCAGGTCCAGAAATCGTTACAAGAAGAAAAAATTACCGCTAAGTCTGTGGCTCTGGAAGAGGGCGCAATTCTTGCTCGCTTCGACACCACCGACACGCAGCTCCGCGCTCGCGAAGTGCTGATGGGCGTGCTGGGTGATAAATACGTCGTGGCGCTTAACCTTGCTCCTGCAACCCCGCGTTGGCTGGCTGCGTTGAATGCAGAGCCAATGAAACTCGGTCTTGACCTGCGTGGCGGTGTTCACTTCCTGATGGAAGTGGATATGGATACCGCGCTCGGCAAACTGCAGGAACAAAACATCGACAGCCTGCGCAGCGATCTGCGCGAAAAAGGCATCGCTTACACTACCGTTCGTAAAGAAGATAACTACGGTATGAGCATCACGTTCCGCGACAGCGCGGCGCGCGATCAGGCTGTAGATTACCTGACTCAACGTCACCGTGACCTCGTGATCACCTCTCAGGGCAGCAACCAGCTGCGCGCGGTGATGACCGATGCTCGCCTGAAAGAAGCCCGTGAATACGCCGTTCAGCAGAACATCAATATTCTGCGTAACCGTGTAAACCAGCTGGGTGTTGCTGAGCCACTGGTACAGCGTCAGGGTGCTGACCGTATCGTGGTGGAACTCCCGGGGATTCAGGACACGGCACGTGCGAAAGAGATTCTGGGAGCAACTGCCACGCTGGAATTCCGTCTGGTTAACTCCAACGTCGATCAGTCCGCTGCTGCCGCAGGCCGTATTCCGGGCGATTCGGAAGTGAAACAGACCCGCGAAGGTCAGCCAGTTGTGCTGTACAAACGCGTGATCCTGACCGGTGACCACATCACCGACTCCACATCCAGCCAGGACGAATACAACCAGCCGCAGGTTAACATCTCGCTGGATAGCGCGGGTGGTAACATCATGTCTAACTTCACCAAGGACAACATCGGTAAACCGATGGCAACCCTGTTCGTGGAGTACAAAGACAGCGGTAAGAAAGACGCAAACGGCCGCGCGGTGCTGGTGAAAGAGGAAGAGGTGATTAACATCGCCAACATCCAGTCTCGTCTGGGTAACAGCTTCCGCATCACCGGTATCAACAACCCGAACGAAGCGCGTCAGCTTTCACTGCTGCTGCGTGCCGGTGCGCTGATTGCACCGATTCAGATTGTTGAAGAACGTACCATTGGTCCAACGCTGGGGATGCAAAACATCAAGCAGGGTCTGGAAGCGTGTCTGGCCGGTCTGGTGGTCTCCATCCTCTTCATGATCTTCTTCTATAAGAAGTTTGGTCTGATTGCGACAAGCGCACTGGTTGCGAACCTGGTGCTGATTATCGGCATCATGTCTCTGCTGCCGGGGGCGACGCTGACCATGCCGGGGATTGCCGGTATCGTCTTAACCCTTGCGGTGGCGGTCGACGCCAACGTACTGATAAACGAACGTATCAAAGAAGAGTTAAGCAACGGTCGCTCTGTTCAGCAGGCGATTGACGAAGGCTACAAAGGGGCATTTAGCTCCATCTTCGATGCGAACGTAACAACACTGATTAAGGTTCTTATCCTGTATGCAGTGGGGACTGGCGCTATCAAAGGCTTTGCGATCACCACCGGTATCGGTGTTGCAACGTCAATGTTTACCGCTATTGTCGGCACCCGTGCCATCGTGAACCTGCTGTATGGCGGCAAGCGCGTCAAAAAGCTGTCTATCTGAGGAGTGCGTTGTGGCACAGGAATATACTGTTGAACAATTGAACCACGGCCGTAAAGTCTGGGACTTTATGCGCTGGGACTACTGGGCTTTCGGCATTTCAGGTTTACTGCTGATCCTCTCCCTTATCGTGATGGGCGTGAAAGGCTTTAACTGGGGTCTTGATTTCACCGGTGGTACGGTAATTGAGATCTCCCTGGAAAAACCGGTCGATATGGACCAGATGCGCCAGTCTCTGCAGAAAGCGGGCTTTGAAGAGCCGTTGCTGCAGAACTTCGGCAGCAGCCGTGACATCATGGTGCGTATGCCGCCGGTGCACGATGCGAACGGCAGCCAGGAGCTGGGCAGCAAGGTTGTTAACGTGGTTAACGAAACAACCAACCAGCATGCGACGGTTAAGCGTATCGAGTTCGTCGGGCCAAGCGTAGGTGCTGACCTGGCGCAAACCGGTGCGATGGCGCTGCTGGTGGCTCTGATCTCCATTCTGGTGTACGTCGGTTTCCGCTTTGAGTGGCGACTGGCGGCGGGTGTGGTTATCGCCCTGGCGCACGACGTGGTGATCACCATGGGCATACTGTCTCTGTTCCACATTGAGATTGACCTGACAATCGTGGCATCCCTGATGTCCGTTATCGGTTACTCACTGAACGACAGTATCGTGGTATCTGACCGTATTCGTGAAAACTTCCGTAAGATCCGTCGCGGTACGCCGTACGAAATCTTTAACGTGTCGTTGACCCAGACGCTGCACCGTACGTTGATCACATCCGGAACCACCTTGATGGTGATCCTGATGCTGTTCCTCTTCGGTGGCCCGGTACTGGAAGGCTTCTCGCTGACCATGCTGATCGGTGTCTCTATCGGTACGGCTTCGTCTATCTACGTCGCCTCCGCACTGGCACTGAAACTTGGCATGAAGCGCGAGCACCTGCTCCAGCAGAAAGTCGAGAAAGAAGGGGCGGACCAGCCGTCTATTCTGCCGTAAGACGACGTGTCGTTCGTTCCTGAAATCCCGGTCTGTTGACCGGGATTTTTTTTATCTGCTCCTGCCAAACACTCCTGACAGTATGCTGTCAGGAGCCCTGTCGTAGACTCTTTTCGAACCCAAACAACAGGCAGGAGGATGTATGAAAAGTGTGATTAACTGGTTTGAAATTCCGGTCGCCGATATGGATCGCGCTATCAAATTTTATGAGCCCGTGATGCAGGTACAGCTGAGACGAGAGAAAATGGATGTGGCTGAGCTAGCCGTTTTCCCGCATGACGATCCGGCCACCGGCGGCGCGCTGGCAAAATTTGAGGGCATTACACCGTCCGTACAGGGCGCTATTATTTACCTGCATACTGACAACCTGGCGGCAACGCTCGATCGCATCGCGTCTGCGGGTGGCGAGTGCGTGTTTGGCCCGCTGGAATTGCCGCGTGGCATTGGCACCATAGCCTTGTTTACCGACAGCGAAGGTAATCGCGTCGGCCTCCATCAACCTGCCTGAGAGCTGAATACGATATGACCCGACGCGCTGACCGTTTGTTTCAGATTGTGCAGATCCTGAGAGGCAGGCGTCTGACAACGGCAGCGCATCTGGCGGACAGGTTGAGCGTATCGGAACGGACCGTATACCGTGATATCCGCGACCTGTCGCTTTCCGGCGTGCCGGTGGAAGGGGAGGCGGGAAGCGGCTATCGACTGATGTCGGGTTTTGACTTACCTCCGCTGATGCTGACGAACAAAGAATCTGAAGCGCTGATGGTCGCCATCCGTCTGCTGAAAACCTGGGGGGGCGACTCGCTCTCGCGTGAGCTTGAGTCGGCGCAGGAGAAGGTACTGGCGATCCTGCCCGAGGAGAGCCGACGTAAGGCGGAGCAGACGCGGATATATGCGCCGGATATTGCGCTTCAGCCGCATTCGCGCAGCGACTTTGATGTTATTCATCAGGCTATTTCTGCCCAGTGCGTACTGGCGCTGCATTATCGTGATGAAGCCGGGCATCTGACATGGCGCGACATTCAGCCGCTGGGGCTGTTCTTTTGGGGAGAACACTGGCTGCTGGCCGCGTGGTGTGAACGGCGTGATGACTACCGTTGCTTCCGGCTCGACAGGTGTCTGAATATTACGCTCACGCAGAGGCGTTTTAGCGAAAGCGCGGAGCGATCGCTGGCGGATTTTCTGCGCAAGGTGAAGCAATAAAAAAGCCAGCATATCAGCTGGCTTTGTCCGTTTTTGCCTTCTTTCACATCAGAAGTTGTAACCGACAACCAGGTAACCACCCCAGCCGGTAGAACGTACGCTGAAGTCGCCATTGCCGAAGTTCAGGCTTGCGTCATCGTTCCACTGACCGCCGTTATGCCAGTAACGCGCAACAACGGAGTAGTGCCAGTGATCGTAGTTCAGCGCCAGGATGTGGCTGGAGGCGATGGAGTCGTTGGTACGCGCTTTCTTACCGTTCAGGTCACGGAAGTCGTTGTCGCCCAAGTCTGAACCCCAGTCAAAGTTGGTGAAACCGATATAGCTCAGGTTACCGCCCCACAGCTGGGTAATTGGCACAAAGTATTTCACTTTGAAACGGTAGCCATCCCACTCGTTTTCGTTCGCGGCACCGTAGTTCTGCCACTGGTATTTCGCATAGACGTTCAGGGACAGGCTCATTGGCAGACCGGTGTCGATGTCGGTACCCAGACCCATATACCAGGTGCTCTGACGACCGGACGCGTTACGGCCCATGTCGTAGATGTAGTTGTTCGCGAAGTACCACTCTTTGAATGGACCAAACGCCAGGCTGGTGCCCGTCAGCTTATCAATGGAGAAGCGGGGTTCGATCTCCATGAACAGGGGTGAACCGTGGTTCCAGATACCTTTCGCATCGGTGTTACCGCCGAAGAAGACCGGTGCATCCATATAGCCGTAGAAATCGAACCAGTCTTTCTTGGCGAAGGCTTCGTACTCCAGATAGGTATCGTTGCGGATCTGTGGTCCGAAACGGGTGTGATAGCTGCCGACCACGTTAACGCTCTGGTGCCACCAGTCGGAGAGGTATTGTGGTTTATCGTTTTCCGCTGCGTTAACAGTGAAAGTGGAGGAGAGTGCCAGCACGGCGCCAGCCGCGAGTAATGTTTTTTTCATAATCATGCCACTGATTGAAATTCCCTTCCGGGAGTGAAAAATGCGCGAATTGCGTTTCTAAATATTTCGTGTTTCTGCGGAGCCTATTATAGGAATCCTTGCTCACAAAAATATGTGTTGTTTCACATATCTCTCACACGCGTAATCGATTGCGTTCACGTTTGCGTACTTTAAACGGCGGGGATTGTAGCGGCAATGATTTCTGTTGCCAATCTTTGCGGATTGTAAATGTTAGCGGAGTGACATTGCACTCCGCTGAAAGGGGATTACTGCGCGGCGGGCTGGATATCGTGAATGCGGATGAAACCTAACTGATCCGGCGTAAGTCCGTTCAGCTGGATCGGAATGTCAACATCGCTCGGGGCCAGCACGCTGGCGGGAGCGGTGAACAGCTGGCTCTTCACGTTCACTTCCCGATAGTTCTCGGTGGTGCCCTGAATCTGCCCCCACTCGACGGTGCCGCTAAAGGCTGGCAGAGGATCGCTGAATTCCCCCTGAATGCGTAATGTTGCGCGAGTACCATCCGCATTGGCCGCCACGTTAACCAGCGACATTTTCAGCGTGCCAATCTGGCTGTTAAGGCGCGCCGGGGTGTTAGACCCGGGCAGCAGATAAACCCCGCTGCTGGATTTGGCATTCAGCGCGTTTTGCTGGGTGATCTTCACAGTTTCTTTGTTCAGTTTGTCCATCGCGGTATTGAGCGTATTCACGCTTTGTTTCATTTGACGGACTTCGGTTTGCTGTGCACAGGCGCTAAGGGTAAACAGACTCCCCACCAGCAATATTTTCAGGTAACGTCTTGTCATTGCGTTTATTTCCTTGAAATAACGGATCTCCGTAATGGTAGCCAGCATCGCATCAACAGGCATAGATCCTTTGTCTCAAAAAGCTCTTCCTTTGTTGTCAGGCCAGATCAGGGTAAAATGAAAATCAGTTAACCACATAACAGGGATACCGTATGCATTGCCCATTCTGCTCCGCTGTGGATACCAAAGTTATCGACTCTCGCCTTGTGGGCGAAGGGTCTTCCGTACGCCGCCGCCGGCAATGTCTGGTGTGCAACGAGCGTTTCACGACCTTTGAGGTTGCAGAGCTGGTAATGCCGCGCGTGGTAAAAAGTAACGACGTGCGTGAGCCGTTTAACGAAGAGAAACTGCGCAGCGGGATGCTCAAGGCGCTGGAAAAACGCCCTGTCAGTGCAGATGACGTCGAAATGGCGTTAAACCACATAAAATCTTACCTTCGTGGTTTGGGTGAGCGCGAGGTGCCAAGCAAGATGATTGGCAACCTGGTGATGGAGCAACTGAAAAAGCTCGATAAGGTCGCCTATATCCGCTTCGCCTCTGTGTACCGCAGTTTCGAAGATATCAAAGAGTTTGGCGAAGAGATCGCCCGCTTACAGGATTAAGCTCATGCAGGATGAGATTTACATGGCGCGAGCCATGAAGCTGGCGCAGCGCGGTCGTTTTACCACCCATCCCAACCCTAACGTCGGGTGCGTCATTGTCAACGATGGCGAGATCGTGGGCGAAGGGTTTCACTACCGTGCCGGTGAGCCCCATGCCGAAGTTCATGCCCTGCGTATGGCCGGCGAAAAGGCGCGCGGTGCAACGGCCTACGTGACGCTGGAACCCTGCAGCCACCACGGCCGTACCCCGCCGTGCTGCGAAGCACTGATTGCGGCGGGTGTCGCGCGCGTTGTCGCGGCGATGCAGGATCCCAATCCGCAGGTTGCCGGACGTGGCCTGTATCGACTGCAGCAGGAAGGAGTTGATGTCAGTCACGGTCTGATGATGCAGGATGCAGAAGCGATCAACAAAGGCTTCCTGAAGCGCATGCGCACCGGGTTCCCGTACATTCAGCTTAAGCTTGGGGCCTCACTGGATGGTCGTACGGCGATGGCGAACGGCGAGAGCCAGTGGATCACCTCTGCGCAGGCAAGGCGCGATGTGCAACGTCTGCGCGCGCAAAGCCATGCTATCCTCACCAGCAGTGAAACGGTTCTGGCTGATAATCCTGCCATGACCGTGCGCTGGGATGAACTGAATGCCGATACCCAGGCGTGCTACCCGCAGGAAAACCTGCGTCAGCCGCTGCGTATTGTCATCGATAGCCAGAATCGCATCACGCCTGCGCACCGCATCGTGCAACAGCCGGGCGAAACCTGGATTGCACGCACGCAGGACGATGCGCGTGAATGGCCGCAAGGCGTACGCAGCATCATGGTGCCAGAGCATAACGGGCACCTCGACTTAGTGGTGCTGATGATGCTGCTTGGTAAGCAACAGGTGAACAGTATCTGGGTAGAAGCGGGGCCGACGCTGGCCGGCGCGCTGCTGCAGGCCGGGCTGGTGGATGAGCTGATTGTCTACGTAGCACCTAAACTGTTGGGTAACGATGCGCGTGGTCTGTTTGTGCTGCCGGGTCTTGAAAAACTTGGTGATGCACCGCAACTCAAATTTAGCGAGATTCGTCCGGTGGGCCCGGATGTCTGCCTCCATTTAACGCCAGCGTAATTGCTCCTGAAATAGGGAAGCAGTGCGCAAAGTATTATGATAAAATCCGCCCCCCTGCGGGGCCAAATGAACCCGTAAAGGAAGAGTATGAACATTATTGAAGCTGCTGTAGCTACCCCGGACGCTCGCGTCGCCATCACCATTGCGCGTTTCAACAACTTCATCAACGACAGCCTGCTGGAAGGTGCCATTGACGCCCTGAAACGTATCGGCCAGGTTAAAGATGACAACATTACCGTTGTTTGGGTTCCAGGTGCTTATGAACTGCCACTGGCAGCGGGCGCGCTGGCGAAAACCGGTAAATACGACGCGGTGATTGCGCTGGGTACCGTTATTCGTGGCGGCACTGCACACTTCGAATACGTTGCAGGCGGTGCAAGCAATGGTCTGGCACACGTTGCGCAGGATGCAGAAATTCCTGTCGCGTTTGGCGTGCTGACTACCGAAAGTATTGAACAAGCCATTGAGCGCGCTGGTACCAAAGCCGGTAACAAAGGTGCAGAAGCTGCACTGACCGCGCTTGAAATGATCAATGTGTTGAAAGCCATTAAGGCCTGATTTTTTTGTAAGGGGAATTCCGTGAAACCTGCTGCTCGTCGCCGCGCCCGTGAATGTGCCGTCCAGGCACTTTACTCCTGGCAGTTGTCCCAGAACGACATCGCTGATGTTGAATACCAGTTCCTGTCAGAACAGGACGTGAAAGACGTTGACGTTCTGTACTTCCGTGAACTGCTGTCGGGAGTGGCGACTAATAGCGCGTATCTCGATGGTCTGATGAAGCCATATCTGTCCCGTCTGCTCGAAGAGCTGGGTCAGGTAGAGAAAGCAGTGTTGCGTATCGCGCTGTTTGAGTTGTCTAAACGTGATGATGTGCCGTACAAAGTGGCCATCAACGAAGCGATCGAACTGGCGAAAACCTTCGGCGCTGAAGACAGCCATAAATTTGTAAACGGCGTGCTGGATAAAGCCGCACCTGCGATCCGTCCCCACAAAAAGTGATCCGCAAACCGGAGTTTTGCATTGCCTGCCGGGCAGTGCGGCTCCGGTTTTTTTATTTAATTTGCTGAGGCATAACGTATGGCATGCGGCGAATTCTCCCTGATTGCCCGTTATTTCGACCGTGTCAGAACCTCTCGTCTTGATGTTGAAACCGGCATTGGGGATGACTGCGCACTTCTCAATATTCCCGAAAAACAGACGCTGGCAATCAGCACCGACACCTTAGTGTGCGGACGTCATTTTTTACCTGATATCGATCCCGCCGATCTGGCGTATAAAGCGCTGGCGGTCAACGTAAGCGATTTAGCGGCCATGGGCGCCGATCCCGCGTGGCTGACGCTGGCGTTGACGCTGCCCGAGGTGGACGAAGACTGGCTTGAAGCCTTTAGCGATGCGCTGTTTGATCAGCTCAACTACTACGATATGCAGCTGATTGGCGGTGACACCACTGCCGGGCCGCTGTCGATGACGCTTGCGATCCACGGCTATGTCCCGCTGGGCCGGGCGCTGAAACGCTCGGGCGCAAAGCCGGGTGACTGGATCTACGTGACCGGCACGCCGGGCGACAGCGCCGCAGGGCTGGCAATCCTCCAGGACCGCTTACGCGTCAAGGATGCCGACGATGCGGCATATCTGGTGAAACGCCATCTGCGCCCAACGCCGCGTATTTTGCACGGCCAGGCGCTGCGCGAGCGGGCAAGCTCGGCTATCGATCTCTCTGACGGGCTTATCTCCGATCTCGGCCATATTCTGAAGGCCAGCGGTGTGGGCGCGCGCGTAGATCTGGATCTGTTCCCGCTGTCAGAGCCATTGCTTCGCCATGTGGAACCCGAGCAGGCTCTGCGCTGGGCGCTCTCCGGCGGCGAAGATTATGAGCTGTGCTTTACCGTACCGGAGCTGAACCGGGGAACGCTGGACGTGGCGCTAGCTCACCTTGGGGCGAAGTTTACCTGTATCGGACAGATTATGCCGGAAAGCGAAGGGCTGAAATTTGTGCGTGATGGCGCGCCGGTTACGCTTGACTGGAAGGGTTACGACCACTTTGCGTGATTCGTCTGCCGGGTAGCGTTGCGCTTACCCGGCCGATGGGTTTTGTTCTCTCTCCTTTTGGGAGAGGGGCAGGGCGAGGGCTTACTTAAACCCTACCACCGGATGCTGCTGGTACGGCGTTTCCAGCTCGGCGACTTGCTCAGGCGTCAGCGTTAAATCAACGGCACTCAACAACTCATCCAGCTGTTCTTCCCGCGATGTACCGATAATCGGTGCCGCGACTCCGCGTTTGCTCAGCAACCACGCCAGCGCTACCTGCGCACGCGTGGCACCGGTATCATCGGCAATCCCCGCTAAACGTTCGGCGATCAACGCATCGCTGGCTTCCGTACCTTCGTACAAGGTTTTACCGAACGCATCCGACACCGAGCGGGCAGTGGTCTCTCCCCAAGGTCGGGTGAGGCGTCCGCGCGCCAGAGGGCTCCACGGGATCACCGCTATGCCTTCCTGATAGCAGAGCGGCAGCATCTCGCGCTCTTCTTCGCGATAGATAAGGTTGTAGTGATCCTGCATGGTGACAAACCGTGCCCAGCCGTGCTGCGCCTGAAGATCAAGCGCTGAGGCAAACTGCGAAGCGTGCATAGACGATGCGCCGATGTAACGCGCCTTCCCGGCCTTAACCACATCGTTAAGGGCTTCCAGCGTCTCTTCAATCGGCGTGTTGTAATCCCAGCGGTGGATCTGCAGCAGGTCGACATAATCCATATTCAGGCGCCGGAGGCTGTCATCAATGGATCGCAGGATTTGCGCACGGGAAAGGCCTTCAGGCAAATCACCCACCTGGTGATATACCTTGGTGGCGACGACCACATCGTCACGGCGGGCAAAATCGCGCAGGGCGCGGCCGACAATCTCTTCGCTGCTGCCGTCGGAGTAACTGTTGGCAGTATCAAAAAAGTTAATCCCGCCGTCGAGTGCGCGTTTGATGATAAGGCGGCTGCTCTCTTCCGGCAGCGTCCAGGCGTGATTTCCCCGGTCTGGCTCGCCAAAGGTCATGCATCCCAGGCAAAGTCGGGAAACCTGAAGGTCTGTTGTTCCTAATGTCGTGTATTGCATGGTTCCGCTCCTGCTTTTTTAAACAATACGTTTAAGCATAGCAGGAGCGGAAAAGGGGAGGGATCAGGCAAGCCAGGAACGGATTTTCGACTCAATGCCGGCCGCATCCAGGCCAATCGCCGCACGGGCTTCGTCCTGGGTGCCTTGTGGAATGAAATGATCCGGCAGACCAAGGTTCAGTACCGGCACGGCTTTACGGTTAGCCATCAGCACTTCGTTTACGCCGCTGCCCGCACCGCCCATGATGGCGTTTTCTTCCAGCGTGACCAGCACGTCATGAGATTCCGCCATGCTCAGGATCAGGGCCTCG
This sequence comes from Enterobacter sp. SORGH_AS_0287, assembly GCF_031453695.1. Classification (NCBI taxonomy): domain Bacteria; kingdom Pseudomonadati; phylum Pseudomonadota; class Gammaproteobacteria; order Enterobacterales; family Enterobacteriaceae; genus Enterobacter; species Enterobacter sp. SORGH_AS_0287. The sequence continues at coordinate 2,528,539 of NZ_JAVIZW010000001.1, read as the reverse complement.
TCGAGCGGCTTCACAAAGCGCATATCCACGAGGGTCGCATTCAGCGTTTCAGCCACTTTCGCGGCCTCCGGCATCAGCGTACCAAAGTTCAGGATCGCCACTTTCTCACCGCGACGCTTCACCAGACCTTTACCTATCGGCAGTTTTTCCAGCGGCTGCAGTTCAACGCCGACGGCATTGCCGCGCGGGTAGCGCACCGCACTAGGGCCATCCTGATAGTGGTAGCCGGTAAACAGCATCTGACGACATTCGTTCTCATCGCTTGGCGTCATGATGACCATATCCGGGACGCAGCGCAGGAACGACAGATCAAATGCCCCCTGGTGCGTCTGGCCGTCAGCACCCACAATGCCTGCGCGGTCGATAGCAAACAGGACCGGCAGCTTCTGGATGGCAACGTCATGGATCACCTGGTCGTAGGCGCGTTGCAGGAAGGTGGAATAAATGGCGACAACCGGGTTATAACCACCAATCGCCAGACCTGCCGCAAAGGTCACCGCGTGCTGCTCGGCAATGGCAACGTCAAAATACTGGTCCGGGTATTTTTTGGAGAACTCCACCATGCCAGAACCTTCACGCATGGCCGGGGTGATCGCCATAAGCTTATTGTCTTTAGCGGCGGTTTCACACAGCCAGTCGCCAAAGATTTTTGAATAGCTCGGCATGCCGCCGCTGCTTTTGGGCAGGCAACCGCTGCTCGGGTCGAATTTCGGTACCGCGTGGAAGGTGATGGGATCTTTTTCCGCCGGTTCGTATCCACGGCCTTTTTTGGTCATGATATGCAGGAACTGCGGGCCTTTCAGGTCACGCATGTTTTTCAGCGTGGTGACAAGCCCCAGAACGTCATGCCCGTCCACCGGACCAATATAATTAAAGCCCAGCTCTTCAAACAGCGTACCCGGCACGACCATGCCTTTGATGTGTTCTTCGGTGCGTTTAAGCAGTTCTTTGATTGGCGGTACGCCGGAGAAGACTTTTTTTCCGCCTTCACGCAGCGAGGAGTAAAGCTTGCCGGAGAGCAACTGCGCCAGATGGTTGTTCAGCGCGCCCACGTTTTCGGAAATCGACATTTCGTTATCATTAAGGATAACCAGCATGTCTGGCTTGATATCGCCCGCGTGGTTCATGGCCTCAAAGGCCATACCGGCAGTGATCGCCCCGTCGCCAATGACGCAGACGGTACGACGCTGTTTATTCTCTTTTTCGGCTGCCACCGCAATACCGATACCCGCAGAAATCGAGGTGGAGGAGTGTCCAACGCTTAATACGTCGTACTCGCTCTCGCCACGCCATGGGAACGGATGCAGGCCGCCTTTCTGACGAATGGTGCCAATTTTATCGCGACGTCCGGTCAGAATTTTATGCGGATAGGCCTGGTGGCCGACATCCCAGATGAGCTGATCGAACGGCGTGTTATAGACATAGTGCAGCGCCACGGTCAGCTCTACCGTGCCAAGCCCGGAGGCGAAATGGCCGCTGGAGCGGCTTACGCTGTCGAGCAGGTAGCGACGCAGCTCATCGCACAGCTTCGGCAGGCTCTCTTTCGGCAACAGGCGTAACTCCTGGGTGGAGTCAACTAACGCCAGTGTCGGGTATTTGGCAATATCAAAACTCATCAAAGGCTCATCGAGATAGTGTGTTTATTTATCACGCTGGATTATATAGTCCGCTAGCGCTTCCAGTGCCGAAGTATCCAGTGATTGCGCGGCCAGTTGATTCAGCGACTGGCGGGCATCCTCTATCAGATCCCGGGCTTTACGTTGGGCTTGCTCAAGACCCAGCAGGGCGGGGTAGGTACTTTTGCCAAGCTGCTGATCCGCACCCTGACGTTTACCCAATGTTGCAGTATCGCCCACCACATCCAGAATGTCATCCTGAACCTGGAATGCCAGACCGATACTTTCTGCGTATCTGTCCAGTATCGGCAGGGCTTTGCGCCCCTGTTCACCCGCGCTCAGGGCGCCCAGACGAACGGCTGCACGAATCAATGCGCCCGTTTTATGGCGATGAATACGCTCCAGCTGTTCCAGATTAACCTGACGTCCTTCCGCTTCCAGATCCAGTGCCTGACCGCCACACATACCGGCGACGCCGCTGGCCATTGCCAGTTCAGAGATCATCGACAGACGGTCACGGTCGGCCACTTCGGCCATCGGCGCATCGCTCAGAATCGAGAACGCCAGGGTTTGCAGGGCATCTCCCGCCAGAATGGCATTCGCTTCGCCAAACTTGATGTGGCAGGTAGGCTGGCCACGACGCAGATCGTCGTCGTCCATGGCTGGCAAATCATCATGGATCAGCGAGTAGGCATGGATGCACTCAACGGCGGCTGCCGGGGCATCCAGCGTGTTAGCGCTGATACCAAACATATTGCCCGTGGCGTAGACCAGAAACGGACGCAGGCGCTTTCCACCCAAGAGTGCGCCATAGTGCATGGCTTCAACCAGTGGAGTGTTCTGAAAAGGCTGTGGCTCAATAAAACGGCGCAGCGCATCGTTGGCACGCGCGACGCATGCCTGAAGCTCGTTGGCGAAATCCATTTACTCGGCGTCCGGTGCGAATGGCGTAGTTTTAGCGTCTTCGCTGTCGGACAGCAGGATCTGCACGCGCTGCTCGGCCTGCTGCAGTTTGACCTGCCCCTGGCGCGCCAGCTGCACGCCGCGCTCGAATTCATTGAGCGCCTCTTCCAGCGGTAAATCGCCGCTCTCAAGGCGGGTGACAATCTGCTCCAGCTCACTCAGCGCAGTTTCAAAACTGGCCGGTGCGTCGTTCTTCTTCGGCATAGTGAATTGACTCTTATATTCTCAGCCCCGACATGGTAACGGACTCGGGGCAATTATCAAATAACGCGCAATGTGCACAGGAGCGGCGTGAAGATGATATACTTGCGCGCCTGGATGCAGCCACGGGTGTGGGCTGCTATACACGTCATCCTTCAGGTTGTCTCTGTTTGGGCTACGTTTGCGCCTTTCCGTTACTTACTCGCGTAAGCTTGCGGGGGCTGTGACTCGCCGCGTTGATGCCACCTGAATGATTTTGTGTATATTTCATTTTCCATTACAAGCCTTAAGCTTGCCTAAGAAACATTGCCGCCATGAAGTTTATCATTAAATTGTTCCCTGAAATCACCATCAAAAGCCAATCTGTGCGTTTGCGCTTTATTAAAATTCTCACCGGGAACATTCGTAACGTATTAAAACACTACGACGAAACGCTCGCCGTGGTGCGTCACTGGGACCACGTTGAGGTTCGCGCGAAAGATGAAAACAAACGTCAGGATATTCGCGACGCGCTGACCCGTATTCCGGGCATTCACCATATTCTGGAAGTGGAAGACGTTCCTTACACCTCCCTGCATGACATTTTTGAAAAAGCGCTGGTGCAGTACCGCGATCAGATTGAAGGCAAAACCTTCTGCGTGCGCGTGAAGCGTCGTGGTAAGCATGAGTTTAGCTCCATTGAAGTGGAGCGCTATGTGGGTGGCGGCCTCAATCAGCACGTTGAGAGCGCCCGCGTGCGCCTGACTAACCCGGACGTGACCGTTAACCTGGAGATCGAAAACGATCGCCTGCTGCTGGTGAAAGGCCGCTATGAAGGTATCGGCGGTTTCCCAATCGGCACGCAGGAAGATGTCCTGTCGCTGATCTCCGGCGGTTTCGACTCCGGTGTTTCCAGCTATATGCTGATGCGCCGCGGCTGCCGCGTACACTACTGCTTCTTTAACCTGGGCGGTGCGGCGCATGAAATCGGCGTACGTCAGGTTGCGCACTATCTGTGGAACCGCTTCGGCAGCTCCCACCGCGTGCGTTTTGTGGCGATCAACTTTGAGCCAGTGGTCGGCGAAATCCTTGAAAAAGTGGACGACGGTCAGATGGGCGTGGTGCTGAAACGCATGATGGTGCGTGCAGCGTCCAAAGTGGCGGAGCGGTACGGCGTGCAGGCGCTGGTCACCGGTGAAGCGCTGGGCCAGGTCTCCAGCCAGACCCTGACCAACCTGCGTCTTATCGACAACGTATCGGATACCCTGATCCTGCGTCCGCTGATCTCCTACGATAAAGAGCACATCATCGATCTGGCGCGCAAAATCGGTACCGAAGATTTTGCCCGCACCATGCCGGAATACTGCGGTGTGATCTCAAAAAGCCCGACCGTCAAAGCGGTGAAGGCGAAAATCGAAGCCGAAGAAGAGAACTTCGATTTCGGCATTCTGGAGAAGGTGGTGGCGGAAGCGACCAACATCGATATCCGCGAGATCGCCCAGCAGACCGAGCAGGAAGTGGTTGAAGTTGAAACCGTCAGCGGTTTCGGTGCCAACGATGCGATTCTGGATATCCGTTCCATTGATGAACAGGATGACAAACCGCTGCAGGTTGAAGGCGTGGACGTGGTTTCCCTGCCGTTCTACAAGCTGAGCACCAAATTCGGCGATCTCGACCAGAGCAAAACGTATCTGCTGTGGTGCGAGCGCGGGGTGATGAGCCGTCTGCAGGCACTGTATCTGCGCGAGCAGGGCTTTGCAAATGTGAAGGTCTATCGCCCTTAACCGTTTGCCGGGTGGCGGCTTCGCTTACCCGGCTTTCTTTACACGCTACGCTTCGTAAAAATTATAAATCCCCGCCGCCATCACTAACGACGACGCCACCTCGTAGGCTTTCTCACGCCCGACCAGCAGGTCGATAATCTTCAGTCCAAAATCGATCGCGGTACCCGGCCCCTGGCTGGTGAGCAGATTGACGCGCGGATCCCAGACCACACGTTTATCCACCCATTGCTCTTCAGGAATGGTCTCTTTCAGTCCCGGGAAACCGGTCATATTCCCGATCGGGAAAATGTTATGCGGCACCAGAACCGTGCCGGCTGCGGCACAAATTGCCGCAACGATGCGCCCCGACAGATGGAATTGCCTGACGGTTTCGACCAGGAGCGGGCTGTCGCGAAAATACTCCGCGCCCTTCAGGCCGCCCGGCAGTACGATGATGTCGTAATCCCCGTCGGCCACCTGCACAAGCGGTGCATCGGCGAGGATTTTTACGCCCCGTGAACAGGTGATGGTCAGATTACCGTCGCTGGCGACGCTGGCGGTGGTCACGTTAATGCCGCCGCGCACCATCAAATCAATGGTGGTGACGGCTTCTGTCTCTTCGCTACCAGGGGCGAGGCAGATCAGTGCTGACGCGCTCATATTCACTCTCCTTACGTTTAACCAGGTCATACAGACGGGCATTTTCCGGCACGGCAATGCCGTGGGCGCGGGCGCGTTTGAGCAAATAGCCCGTGATGTAATCAATCTCTGTGTGGCGTAATGCCCGAATGTCCTGCAACATCGAGGAGATGTTTTCTGCAGTACTTTCAATTACCTGCTCAACATAATAGCGTAAATCCTCCGCCGAGGTATGCAGGCCTTCACGTTCGATAACCGAGGCGACCTCCGCGCACAGGGTGGCAATTTCCTGCGGATGATTTTTCAGTTCCCCGTTCGGGCAGTTCCACAGCGCCGTCAGCGGATTGATCACGCAGTTAACCGCCAGCTTGCGCCACAGCTGCGGGCGGATAGTGTCATGCCAGGCCACGTCCGGTAGCACCTTCTGCAGAACATCCGCCAGATAGCTGTAGTCGCCATCCTGCGTACGGGCGGGGCCCATGTGCGTTACGCCGCTGGCGATATGCACGATAATGTTGCCATCGCGGCGTGCGGCGTGCGTGGTGGTCGCCATCAACAAGGGATGTGGGATGCTTTTCAGCTCATCAATGGTTCCCATGCCGTTATGCAGCAGCAGGATGGGGGAGTCTGGGGGAAGTTGCGCGGCCAGCGTCTTTACCGCATCTGAAACCTGCCATGCTTTGAGCGTGACCAGCAGCAGATCGCTTTGCGCCAGAAAATCTGGATCGTTCGCGGTGAGTGATTCGTTGAATATACTTCCGTCTTCGTCAATCAGGTTCACACTGCAATAGGGCTGGGGCACGCGCAGCCAGCCCTGTACCTCATGTCCGTGCTTGCAAAGCGCGGTCAGCCATAGCTGTCCAAGGGCTCCGCATCCGAGCACTGTAATTTTCATTGTTCCTCCTCACCTGCAACTGCGCCAGGTGTTACGGCCTAAGTATAGCGCCGTCAGCTAAGCTTCTGTTGAGTAAACCCTGTGACATCTGTGCGGTGTTTCCTCACGTGAACGGCCAGGGATAGCTGCAACTCGAATTATTTGGGGTATCTGCCTTGTAGCGGGTATTATGCAACGCAACAAAAATGAAGGGAGAAGAAAAGATGCCATCTTTCGATATTGTTTCCGAAGTTGATATCCAGGAAGTCCGCAACGGCGTTGAAAACGCAAGCCGTGAAGTTGAGTCACGTTTCGACTTTCGTGGCGTTGAGGCAACTTTCGAGCTGAACGATGCGAATAAGACCATTAAGGTCCTGAGCGAATCTGATTTCCAGGTTAACCAACTGCTGGATATTCTGCGCGCCAAGCTGCTTAAACGCGGCATTGAAGGCACCTCACTGGATGTACCAGACGAGTTTGTGCATAGCGGTAAAAACTGGTTTGTCGAAGCCAAACTGAAGCAGGGTATTGAGAGCGCGGTTCAGAAGAAGATCGTTAAGCTCATCAAGGACAGCAAGCTGAAGGTTCAGGCGCAAATCCAGGGTGAAGAAATTCGTGTGACCGGTAAATCCCGCGATGACCTGCAGGCCGTTATGGCGCTGGTACGTGGCGGCGATCTGGGGCAGCCGTTCCAGTTCAAGAACTTCCGCGATTAAGGCAAAGATGCCCGGTTTTACCGGGCATTTTTTCAGGCTTTGAGAGCCTGCTCGATTTCGAAGCGGTTTGTCACTTTACTGTCTATTTTGACGTAAGCGCTGCGCTCTTGTGGGGCAATAAGCACTTCACTTACCCCCTCCGTTGCTTCAAGACGCTGTTTTAGCGCGTCGGTAATCTCAACATCCTCAGGAATTTCGACCCGCAGACTGCTGACGTAGCGCGGCTCTTTCATGCTGCTGGCGACCAGCAGCCAGACCATCGCCAGCAGTGCGCCTGCGAGGAACACGGTTTGCGAATCAAACAGGCCGTCCACCCAGCCGCCGAGCGAGCCCCCGATAGCCACGCCGATAAACTGGCTGGTGGAGTAGATCCCCATTGCTGTGCCTTTATAGCCGGCCGGGGACTCCTTGCTAATCAGCGATGGCAGCAGGGCTTCCATCAGGTTAAAGGCCAGGAAGAAGAGCTGCACGCCGGCCACCAGTTCCCAGAAGTGCGGGCCGGATCCCCAGAGCACAATCTCGGCAATCAGCAGCACCGCCACGCAGCCAATGAAGACGCGCTTCATCTTGCGTTTCACTTCGGCGTAGATGATGAACGGCACGACCGAAACGAACGAAATCAACATGGTCACCAGGTAGATTTTCCAGTGCTCCGCGGCAGGGAAGCCCGCGGCGGCAAGCTGACCGGGAAGGGCGACAAAGGTCGACATCAGCAGGATGTGCAGACACATGATGCCGAAGTTAAGTTTAAGCAGGCGCGGTTCCATCAGCACTTTGCTGAAGCAGCCTTTCACCATCCCGGATTCACGGTTAAGGACGTGGTTTTTGCTGTCCGGCACCACCCAAAGGGTCAGCGCAATACCGACGGTCGCCAGCACGGCAATCATCCAGAACAGGGCATGCAGGCCGAGTTTATGGGTGATGATAGGCCCGAGCACCATCGCAATCGCGAAAGTGACGCCAAAGCTCACGCCGATAAACGCCATCGCTTTGGTGCGATTCTGCTCACGGGTTAAGTCTGACAGCAGCGCCATCACGGCGGCGGCAATCGCACCAGAGCCCTGCAGGGCGCGACCAAGAATAATTCCCCAGATGGAGTGGGAGAGGGCGGCTATCACGCTGCCGAGCACAAAAATAAGCAGGCCGCCGACAATCAGCGGTTTGCGGCCAACCCGATCCGAGAGCAGGCCAAACGGGATCTGAAATACCGCCTGAGCCAGACCGTAGATGCCAATCGCCAGGCCAATCAGCGCTTCGCTGGCACCCTGTAGCGCCATGCCGTACGTGGTCAGAACAGGCAGGACCATAAACATGCCAAGCATCCGTAGCGAGAAAACAGTCCCTAAACCCCAGGTCGCGCGCAATTCGCCTGGCGTCATTTTATAATCGTTCATTACCACCTCAATTCAAAAGCAGGCCATAGTGTAGTGCGGGGAAGGGGCGGGGTAAATAAAGGGTTATTTAACAAATATTACATGCGTTATTAATGGATTCGATGAATAAAAAAGGGTGCCGAAGCACCCTTTTATTCACCTGGTGTGACTTACCAGACGTAAGTCAGCAGGTTGTGTGAATCAGGCACCATGAAATCCACGGACATCATCACCGACAGCGAAGTGATAGCGACAATGGAGAACACGAACAGCTTACGTGCCCAGACCTTGTCATCTTCCACTTTGTAGCCGCGCAGGGCCATGCCGAGCCACCAGACGCTCACCGCAGCCGCTACCGCCAGGTATTTGTACCCGGCGTAACCGCCCAGAGAGAGCATCAGCGTTGCCACGGCAAAGGCGATGATGTACAGCGTGATGTGGTTTTTAGCCACGGAAATGCCCTTCACGACCGGCAGAACTGGAATGTTCGCTGCCTGATAATCCTTAAAGCGGAAAATCGCGATGGCATAGGAGTGCGGCATCTGCCACAGGCTAAAGATAGCCAGCAGGATCAGCGCACCGCTGTCGAACTCGTTCGTGACGGCGCAGTAGCCAATCACCGGCGGCGCAGCGCCGGAGAGAGAACCAATCAGCGTTCCGTAGACGGAGTGGCGTTTCATATACAGGCTGTAAACGCCCACATAGACGACGAACCCCATCACCCCCAGCCAACAGGCCAGAGGATTAGCGCCAAACCACAGCAGCATAAAGCCAGCAATACCCAGCAAGGTGGCGTACACCAGCGAGACGGAAGGGGCGATCAGGCCTTTAACCAGCACCCGATTTTTAGTCCTTTCCATCTTCTTGTCGATATCCATGTCGATGTAGTTGTTAAATACACAACCGGATGCAACAACCAGCGACACACCGACCAGCGTAGCGATAAAGAGGGTGTAATCGATGCTGCCTTTAGAGGCCAGCAGGAACCCCCCAATTACGGAGATCAGGTTGCCAAAGATGATGCCTGGTTTCGTGACTTGCAGGTATTGCTTAAACATACTCGCCGCTCTTAGTGAACCATCATGTTGTAGTTAAGGTTCCACATAATCCAGATGGAACCGACTACCAGGATAGCGATGATAATCACGGTAAAGATGAAAGCCGTCATGTTCCAGCCTTCATCGGACTTGGTGTTCATGTGCAGGAAGCAAACCAGATGCACCAGAATCTGAATCACCGCGGTTACCAGGATTGCACCCAGAATAACTGGCTTAGACGCAGAACCGCTCATCACCATCCAGAACGGGATCACCGTCAGAATGATCGACAGGATGAAACCTGTCATATAGGTTTTTACGCTACCGTGGGAAGCGCCATGATCGTTTGAATGACTCATTACATCGCCCCCATCAGATATACAACAGAGAACACACAGATCCACACAACGTCCAGGAAGTGCCAGAACAGGCTCAGGCACAGGATACGCGTGCGGTTAGTGCTGGTCAGGCCACGACGGGAGATCTGGAACATCAGTACTGCCATCCAGATCAGACCAGACGTTACGTGCAGACCGTGGGTCCCTACCAGTGCGAAGAACGCAGACAGGAAGCCACTACGATCCGGCCCGAAGCCTTCCATAATCAGGTGATGGAATTCATAGATTTCCATCCCGATAAAGCCAGCACCAAACAGCCAGGTCAACGCCAGCCAGGAGACAACCTGGCTCTTGTTGTTTTTGTACATGGCGATAGCCGCCATGCCGTAGGTGATGGAGCTGAACAGCAGCAGCGCGGTTTCTACCAGAACGAACGGCAGTTCAAAGATGTCCTTGCCAGCCGGGCCGCCCGCAGTGCCGTTCACCAGAACGGCATACGTTGCGAACAGACAGCAGAACAGAATGCAGTCGCTCATCAGGTAGATCCAGAAACCGAAGACTTTTGTCGGTCCTGTATCGTGGTGCGCATGTTCATGCGCGTGGGCAGTAGAGTGCGCCAAAGTATCAGTTGCCATTTTTCAGCCCCGCTTTAGAAATCTCATCGAAATGCTGGTTTTCCAGTTTTTCGACTTCACGGACTGGTACGTAGTAGTCTACGTCCTCGTCAAAGCTCTTCACAATCCAGCTGATTACGATGCCGGCGAAGCCAACAATCGCCATCCACCAGATGTGCCAGATCATTGCGAAGCCAAATACCGTTGCGAAGGCGGCAATAACAATGCCCGCACCGCTGTTTTTCGGCATGTGGATCTCTTCGTAATGAGCAGGTTGCTTGTACGCTTCACCTTTTTCTTTCATTTCCCAGAATGCGTCGCGTTCATGGACCTGCGGCACAATGGCGAAGTTATAGAACGGTGGTGGAGAAGAGGTTGCCCACTCCAGCGTACGGCCACCCCATGGGTCACCGGTCAGGTCACGGTTCTGATCGCGGTCGCGAATAGAAACGTAGAACTGAATCAGCTGAGACGCGATACCACAAGCAATCAGCACGGCACCGCCCGCTGCAACCATCAGCATTGGGTGGAACTGTGGATCAATCTGCTGGCTCAGACGACGGGTCATACCCATGAAGCCCAGCACGTACAGCGGCATAAATGCAACGAAGAAGCCGATGATCCAGAACCAGAATGCGCGTTTACCCCATTTTTCGTTCAGGGTGAAACCGAACGCTTTTGGCCACCAGTAGGTTACGCCAGCGAAGCAGCCGAAGACCACACCACCGATGATAACGTTATGGAAGTGCGCAATCAGGAACAGACTGTTGTGCAGAACGAAGTCAGCACCCGGTACCGCCAGCAGTACACCGGTCATCCCACCCACGGAGAAGGTGACGATGAAGCCGATAGTCCACAGCATTGCTGAGTGGAACACGATACGGCCCTGGTACATGGTGAACAGCCAGTTGAAGATCTTAACCCCGGTAGGGATTGCGATAATCATGGTTGTAATACCGAAGAAGGCGTTTACGTTCGCGCCAGCACCCATGGTGAAGAAGTGGTGCAGCCAAACGATGAACGACAGAACGGTAATACACACGGTTGCCCACACCAGAGAGGTGTAACCAAACAGACGTTTACGCGAGAAGGTTGCTGCGATTTCGGAGAACACACCGAAGACCGGCAGAACCAGGATGTACACTTCCGGGTGACCCCAGGCCCAAATCAGGTTGATGTACATCATCATGTTGCCACCCATATCGTTGGTAAAGAAATGGGTGCCCAGGTAGCGGTCCAGGGTCAGCAGCGCGATGGTGACGGTCAGAATTGGGAATGATGCAATAATCAGGATGTTGGCGCACAGAGATGCCCAGGTAAATACCGGCATCTTGAACATGGTCATGCCAGGGGCACGCATCTTGATAATGGTCACGAAGAAGTTGATACCGGTCAGGGTTGTACCGACACCGGAGAGCTGAAGTGCCCAAATCCAGTAATCGACGCCAACGCCCGGACTGTACTCAATTCCCGAAAGCGGCGGGTAAGCCAGCCAGCCGGTCTGAGCAAATTCGCCCACACCCAGTGACAGGTTAACCAGGATAACGCCGACAACCGTGAACCAGAAGCTCAGGTTGTTCAGGAACGGGAACGCTACGTCGCGCGCGCCGATTTGCAGCGGAACGACAACGTTCATCAGACCGATAACCAGCGGCATCGCCACGAAGAAGATCATGATAACGCCGTGGGCGGTAAAGATCTGGTCGTAGTGATGCGGCGGCAGGAAGCCGGCTTCACCCGCGGACGCGAGTGCCTGCTGGCTACGCATCATGATCGCATCCGCAAAGCCACGAATTAACATGACGATACCGACGATGCAGTACATGATACCCAGTTTTTTGTGGTCAACCGAAGTCAGCCACTCGTTCCACAGGTAGCTCCACTTACCGAAGTAAGTGATCAAGGCCAGTAAGGCTGCGCCACCGATGATAATTGCAGCAACCGTAACCACGATAATGGGTTCATGGTAGGGCACTGCATCCAGTGTCAATTTTCCGAACATTTTCTTCCTCGGCCCCTTAGTGAGCGGTTTCCGCGTGGCTCATGTCCATGCCTTCCATACCTTCGTGTGCGCTATGCTCACCTTCAGGCTGGGTCATGTCCATGCTCTTGCCGTGATCCATAAATTTGCCAATAACGTCTTTGAACAAATCTGGTTTCACGTTAGAGAAGTACTCCACCTTGTTATATTCGCTAGGTGCTGCCACTTTTTCGAACGCCGCCATGTCAGACATGGTGTTTGGAGACTGCTTCGCTTTTTCAACCCACTGGTCGAAAGCGGCACGGTCTGGCGTCGCGATAGCTTTGAACTTCATACCTGAGAAGCCCGGGCCGCTATAGCTGGCGGAGATACCATCGTAGGTGCCTGCTTCATTCGCGATCAGGTGCAGGTTAGTCTGCATACCGGCCATCGCGTAAATCTGGCTACCCAGACGTGGGATGAAGAAGGAGTTCATTACGGAGTTGGAGGTCACTTTGAACTGAACCGGAGTGTTCGCCGGGAAGGCGATTTCATTCACGGTGGCAATGCCCTGTTCCGGATAGATGAAGAACCATTTCCAGTCCATGGAGACCACTTCAATGGTAATCGGTTTTTCATCGTGAACCAGCGGCTTGCTTGGCTCAAGTGCGTGAGTGGTTTTCCATGTCAGTACGGCAAGGAACAGGATGATCAGGATAGGTACCGTCCAGACCACAGCTTCCACTTTATTGGAGTGTGACCAGTTAGGGCTATACTTCGCATCTTTATTGCTCGCACGATACTTCCAGGCGAAACCAACAGCCATCAAAATGGCTGGAATAACCACAATCAACATCAGGCCAAAAGCCGTCAATATCAGTGAACGTTGTTCCAGTCCAATCTGTCCTTTGGGGTCAAGTAGTGCAGAATCGCAGCCACTGAGTAATACAGTGCCTGCGAATAATGACAACCATCCCAAACTTTTATTGTATTTCCTGAGTCTCATTTAACGACCTCAATTCCACGGGAGTCTGGTGGCGTTTAAAGTGTGGGGGCATTTTACGGGAAGGTTACATTACTGTAAACATCATTAGACCTGTGTCAGGAAGGTGTTACCGGGTTCTGCCGCACATGTCACAAGTGTTGCAAATTATGTCGCTTTTTAAGACGTAAGCCGCATGGCATGGGCTTTATAACGAAAGGACCCCCAAGCATACCCTAAAAGGGGCAATTGGTATAACCATTGTGAAAAATAAACAAAAAATTAACAATTAATTATCAATAAAAAGACAACTAAAAAACGAAAAATCAAACTCTCTGATGCTGAATCGTTTAATGAAAAATAGCGTTCTGCAATTGACTCCAATAATTTCCGAATCCTATCCCGCACAAAACAACAAATATTTTTTTTAGCGGCTGGCGGCTATTTCACCGTTATAATTTCGGTTCGTGATTACAACGGGAAATAACCTTTCGGATTTTACTTCAGGTTAACTGCGTTTTACGCAGCGCCATGAAATCGAGCAGCCCGCCAGTCAGGATCCCGGCAACCGCCAGCAGCGCGCCGGCATCCAGCAGAAGCGCTTCGAGAGGCAGTACCAGAGAGGTGGTGGCATTAATAATGAGCACCACGAGCCACAGCACCAGGGCAAAGCAACCCGCCATTAACAGTCGTAACGCAAAACGGTAAGCGCGATGATATTCCGTGCGTGGCATAAAGTGTTCTGTTCGCTGGGTATATTCCAGCGTCTGGCGACAGACCAGTAACAATAAGAGCCCAGGCACTGCCGCTACCACGGAGAAGAGGTAGAACGTTGGCCAGCCATGGGCTTCAACAAACCAGCCGGCAATCGGCCCGACATACACGCGACCAACGGCGGAAAGCGCCGAGAGCAGAGCGAACTGCGTCGCGGAAAACGATTTGTTGCACAGGGTCATCAGCAGGGCAACAAACGCCGCTGTCCCCATACCGCCGCACAGGTTTTCAAAAAACACCGCGGCGCCCATGCTGATCATATGCTTATCCGTCACCGACAGCAGCCAGTAACCGGCGTTCGATGCCCCCTGCAGGATGCCGAAGATCAGCAGTGCGCGAAAGAGCGTCAGACGCTGCATTAATACGCCGCCGTACAGGGCCCCGACAATAGTCGCAAACAACCCGAGCGTTTTGTTCACCACGCCGACTTCACCGGCATCAAACCCGACCCCGCGAATTAGGAAGGTGGTGGTCAGGCTCATCGCGAAGGCATCGCCGAGCTTATAAAGGACGATTAACAGCAGGATAAGCCAGGCGTTGTTGCGGCCAAAGAAGTCGCGAAGAGGTTCGGCAACGGCCTGCTCCAGAGAACGTGGAACCGGGATCACATCGCTCGGTTCGGGGGCGAGCAGGGTGGCAATAATACAGGGGATCAACAGGGCGGCCATCAGCCAGTACATGCCCTGCCAGCCGAGATAACGGTCGGCCACCCACAGCGCCAGACCACCGGATACCAGCATCCCCAGACGATAGCCCAGCACGCTAATGGCTGCGCCGGCTCCCCGCTCTTCTGCAGGCAACACGTCCGTCTTCCAGGCATCAAAAACGATATCCTGCGAGGCAGAACAGAAGGCGATTACCACCGCAAGGGCGGCCATCCAGCGAAGCTGCGTCGTGGGTTCAAGAAAGCCCATCGCCGCGATTGCGATCAGCAACAGGACCTGGGTCATCACTAACCAGCCGCGACGACGGCCCAGGAACGGCGGGGTATAACGGTCCATCACCGGCGACCACAGGAACTTAAAGACGTAAGCCTGGCCGACGAGGGAGAAGAAACCAATGGTTTTGAGATCGATATTCTCGACGGTCATCCAGGCCTGCAGCGTGCCGGAGGTGAGGGCGAGAGGTAAACCGGAGGCGAAACCAAGGATCAGCAGGATGGCTGATTTAGGTTGCTGGAAAATGCGTAAGTAATGACTCGACATGTTCATATAAAGCTGACCCGGTGAAACACCGGGTCAGGAAGCGGGATTAACGCGCGTTTTGCTTGATGAAGTCGTGGATGCTGGTGTCCTGCGCCATATCGGAAATGGTGTCAGTCAGCACGCTGTTAACCGCGTTAGCAATATTTTTGTTGGACGCCTGGAACGCGCCTTCAACAGAGTAGCTCGCACGGTAGTTTTTGGTCATCTTGTTGCCGTTCTTCGCGGTCGCGATGATGGCGATATCCGCTTTGGTGGAGATGTTGTAGCGAACGTTACCCTGGGACACGTCAGCGTACAGGTTGTTCACGATGATCTGCAGATCAACCGCACCGCTTGGGCCAATCATATAGCCGCGGGAAGTCATCTGTTTCTCGAGCACTTCCTGCAGCAGGAAGCGCAGGTCGCGTGAGGCGGTCAACGTCACCTGCTGGTTGTCGCGGGTCACTTTAGCTAGGGCTTGATCCTGACGCTGATCGGCACCGTTAATGCTCACGGTTACGCCCATCAGGCTAGGATCCTGCTGAGGCAGGGTAATCTTAGGGGAGACATCAATGGTTGTAGGCGGGGTAGCGCAGCCTGCCAGCATAAAAAGTGCTACCAACGGAAAGAAGAGTTTTTTTAACATTTTCAGGTTCTCAACGAATCGTAAGCATTACAGAGAAAAATTGCCGCCATCATAACATCGCTAACGGCCAGGGGAAGTGGTCAACGCATGTAAATTCATCGCCTTGTCCGAAAACTGACCAGCCCCGCCTTTTTCTCCACGCGCGAAGGTCAAAAGGTATGAGTCTCACAGTGAACTTCATTCGTCTGAATGAGAAAATAAGACGAAAGCTAAATATTTGTTGTCTTGTTGTAATGGAAACGGTAAAAGCGGCTAATATTTAAAGGGATGGGTGACATCCTGGCGTTGTCGGAGGAGTGATTTCATGATGATACGTGAACAGATAGAAGATAAATTAAGGGCAGCGTTCAACCCTGTGTTCCTCGAAGTCGTCGACGAAAGCTATCGTCATAACGTGCCGGCAGGTTCTGAAAGCCACTTTAAAGTGGTTCTGGTCAGCGATCGCTTCACGGGAGAACGTTTCCTGAACCGACATCGCTTGATCTACAGCACCTTGACGGAAGAACTCTCCACAACCGTACATGCGCTGGCATTGCACACCTATACCATTAAGGAATGGGAAGGCTTGCAGGATACGGTATTTGCATCGCCGCCGTGTCGCGGCGCAGGCACCATCGCCTGATAAATCGGATTTGCAACGGCTGGAGCTTTTCCAGTATGTTGCATACAGATTTCCTCAAAACGGCCTCCGGGCCGTTTTGTTTTGTCTGAGTTTTGAGCGGATGGTGCGTTTTTAAGGCTAAAAATAGCCTTAAAGTGTGAAAAAAGCCGCAGCAACATGCCCCAACCGTTCTCGACTCACCTAAGTGATGCCGCTATAATGCCGCGTCTTAATGAATGTCTTCGGGATGATTCTGGCGACAGGGAATGTGAATCTGCACTAAGAGAGCATCCCGGTATAACAGACAGATTCAGAGTTGACCGAGCACTGTGATTTTTTTGAGGTAACAAGATGCAAGTTTCAGTTGAAACCACTCAAGGCCTTGGCCGCCGTGTAACGATTACTATCGCTGCTGACAGCATCGAAACTGCTGTGAAAAGCGAGCTGGTCAACGTAGCAAAAAAAGTACGTATTGACGGCTTCCGTAAGGGCAAAGTACCGATGAATGTTGTTGCTCAGCGTTATGGCGCTTCCGTGCGTCAGGATGTGCTGGGTGAACTGATGAGCCGCAACTTTATTGATGCGATCATCAAAGAAAAAATTAATCCGGCCGGTGCGCCGAATTACGTTCCAGGCGAATACAAACAGGGCGAAGACTTCACCTACTCCGTAGAGTTCGAAGTGTACCCGGAAGTTGAGCTGAAAGGTCTGGAATCTATCGAAGTTGAAAAACCTGTTGTTTCCGTGACTGACGAAGACGTTGACGGCATGCTGGACACTCTGCGTAAGCAGCAGGCGAACTGGAAAGAGAAAGAAGGTGCTGTTGACGCGGAAGACCGTGTGACCATCGACTTCACCGGTTCTGTAGACGGCGAAGAGTTCGAAGGCGGCAAAGCGTCTGACTTCGTACTGGCAATGGGCCAGGGTCGTATGATCCCAGGCTTCGAAGACGGTATCAAAGGTCACAAAGCGGGCGAAGAGTTCACCATCGACGTGACCTTCCCGGAAGAGTACCACGCTGAAAACCTGAAAGGTAAAGCAGCGAAGTTCGTTATCAACCTGAAGAAAGTTGAAGAGCGCGAACTGCCTGAACTGACTGAAGAATTCATCAAGCGTTTCGGCGTGGAAGATGGTTCTGTAGCCGGTCTGCGTACCGAAGTGCGTAAAAACATGGAACGTGAGCTGAACGGCGCTGTACGTAACCGTGTGAAATCTCAGGCGATCGATGGTCTGGTAAAAGCGAACGAAATCGACGTTCCGGCTGCCCTGATTGACAGCGAAATCGACGTTCTGCGCCGTCAGGCTGCACAGCGTTTCGGTGGCAACCAGCAGCAAGCGATGGAACTGCCACGCGAGCTGTTCGAAGAGCAAGCTAAACGCCGCGTTGTTGTTGGCCTGCTGCTGGGCGAAGTGATTCGTACCCACGAGCTGAAAGCTGACGAAGAGCGTGTGAAAGGCCTGATCGAAGAGATGGCTTCTGCATACGAAGATCCATCAGAAGTGATCGAGTTCTACGGTAAGAACAAAGAGCTGATGGACAACATGCGCAATGTTGCCCTGGAAGAGCAGGCTGTTGAAGCGGTACTGGCGAAAGCGAAAGTGACCGAAAAAGCGACCTCTTTCAACGAACTGATGAACCAGCAGGCGTAATTTCGCCCCCAGGGTTTAAAGTTTGAACAAAAAACCCGTTGCCTTCCGGCGACGGGTTTTTTTTATCACGGCTTTACCCCAGGAAGAGTGCTAAAACGCCCTTTCAGTGTTAGCGTAACAACAAAAGGTTGTTATGCTTGAAATAGGGCAGTATGAACCCCATAAGTGTGTAATCACGATGATTGAGACTGGCTGATAATCCGTCCGTAAGGTTACAATCAGTACAGCAGGTGTTTTCAATTTTGATCCAGGAGACGGAAATGTCATACAGTGGCGAACGAGATAACTTTGCACCCCATATGGCTCTGGTGCCAATGGTTATTGAACAGACCTCACGTGGTGAGCGTTCTTTTGATATCTATTCCCGTCTGCTCAAGGAGCGCGTTATCTTTTTGACCGGCCAGGTGGAAGACCACATGGCTAACCTGATCGTGGCGCAGATGCTGTTTCTGGAAGCGGAAAACCCGGAAAAAGACATTTACCTGTACATTAACTCCCCGGGCGGCGTGATCACGGCAGGTATGTCCATTTATGACACCATGCAATTCATCAAGCCAGATGTCAGCACTATCTGTATGGGTCAGGCTGCATCTATGGGTGCGTTCCTGTTAACCGCAGGGGCTAAAGGTAAGCGTTTCTGCCTGCCAAATTCCCGCGTGATGATTCACCAGCCGCTGGGGGGTTATCAGGGGCAGGCGACGGATATTGAAATCCACGCCCGCGAAATTCTGAAAGTAAAAGCGCGCATGAATGAACTTATGGCGCAGCATACGGGTCAATCTCTTGAGCAGATCGAGCGCGATACCGAGCGCGATCGTTTCCTCTCTGCCTCTGAGGCTGTTGAGTACGGCTTAGTCGACTCCGTTTTGACCCATCGTAATTGATGCCCGTGACGCGAGTGTGCCGCTATACTCAGGTAGGGCGGCATGTTGCTAAAAGCAGCTTGCGTCTGAAAATGGCATTTGCGTCGTCATGTGCGGCACAAAGAACTTAAAAAGAGGTTTGGACTCATGACAGATAAACGCAAAGATGGTTCGGGCAAACTGCTGTACTGCTCTTTTTGCGGCAAAAGCCAGCATGAAGTGCGTAAACTGATTGCCGGGCCGTCCGTGTATATCTGCGACGAATGTGTTGACTTATGTAACGACATTATTCGCGAAGAGATTAAAGAAGTAGCACCTCACCGCGAGCGCAGCGCGCTGCCAACGCCGCATGAAATTCGTCATCATCTTGACGACTATGTCATCGGTCAGGAGCAGGCGAAAAAAGTGCTCGCCGTGGCGGTATACAACCACTACAAACGCCTGCGTAACGGTGATACCAGCAATGGCGTAGAACTGGGTAAAAGTAATATTCTGCTGATCGGCCCAACCGGCTCCGGTAAAACGCTGCTGGCTGAAACGCTGGCGCGTCTGCTGGATGTTCCGTTCACAATGGCCGATGCCACCACCCTGACCGAAGCCGGTTATGTGGGTGAGGACGTAGAAAACATCATCCAGAAACTGCTGCAGAAATGCGATTACGATGTACAGAAAGCGCAGCGCGGGATTGTTTATATCGATGAGATCGACAAGATCTCCCGTAAATCTGACAACCCGTCCATTACCCGTGACGTTTCGGGTGAGGGCGTGCAGCAGGCGCTGCTGAAGCTGATTGAAGGTACGGTTGCAGCCGTTCCACCGCAGGGTGGCCGTAAACATCCTCAGCAGGAGTTCCTGCAGGTTGATACGTCCAAGATCCTGTTCATCTGTGGTGGTGCGTTTGCCGGTCTGGATAAAGTGATCTCTCACCGTGTTGAAACCGGCTCCGGCATTGGTTTTGGCGCGACGGTGAAAGCCTCGTCCGAAAAGCCGAACGAAGGCGAGTTGCTGTCACAGGTTGAGCCAGAAGACTTGATCAAGTTTGGTCTGATTCCTGAGTTCATTGGTCGTCTGCCTGTTGTGGCAACGCTGAACGAACTGAGTGAAGACGCGCTGATCCAGATCCTGAAAGAGCCGAAAAATGCGCTGACCAAGCAGTATCAGGCGCTGTTCAATCTGGAAGGCGTTGAGCTGGAATTCCGTGACGAAGCGCTGGACGCGATTGCCAAGAAAGCGATGATCCGTAAAACCGGTGCGCGTGGCCTGCGTTCTATCGTGGAAGCGGCGCTGCTTGACACCATGTACGATCTGCCGTCGATGGAAGATGTTGAGAAAGTGGTGATTGATGAGTCGGTCATTAGCGGCCAGACCAAGCCATTGCTGATTTATGGCAAGCCGGAAGCGCAACAGGCATCTGGCGAATAATTCACCAAATCATACAAGCAGTTAATCAAAAAGGGGGGATTTTATCTCCCCTTTTATTTTTCCGTATACGCGGCGTTGAATGTGTGGGAAACATCCCCATATACTGGATACATGTTAATGGTTATGTGAAGCACAGTGACATGACCAGTTTACCTGGCGGACACTAAACTAAGAGAGAGCTCTATGAATCCTGAGCGTTCTGAACGCATTGAAATCCCCGTATTGCCGTTGCGCGATGTGGTGGTTTATCCGCACATGGTCATACCCTTATTTGTAGGGCGGGAAAAATCTATCCGTTGCCTCGAAGCCGCCATGGATCATGATAAAAAAATCATGCTGGTGGCGCAGAAAGAAGCATCAACGGATGAGCCGGGTGTAAACGATCTTTTCACCGTCGGGACCGTGGCCTCTATTTTGCAGATGCTGAAGCTGCCTGACGGCACCGTTAAGGTGCTGGTAGAAGGCTTGCAGCGTGCGCGTATTACCACCCTGTCTGACGATGGCGAGCATTTCTCTGCCAAGGCAGAGTACCTTGAATCACCTCAGCTGGATGAGCGCGAGCAGGAAGTGCTGGTGCGCACCGCGATTAGCCAGTTCGAAGGCTATATCAAGCTGAACAAGAAAATCCCACCAGAAGTGCTGACGTCGCTGAACAGCATCGACGATCCTGCGCGCCTGGCGGACACCATCGCTGCACACATGCCGCTGAAGCTGGCTGACAAACAGTCCGTGCTGGAGATGTCCGACGTTAACGAACGTCTGGAATATCTGATGGCGATGATGGAGTCTGAAATCGATCTGCTGCAGGTTGAGAAGCGTATTCGTAACCGCGTTAAAAAGCAGATGGAGAAATCTCAGCGTGAGTACTATCTGAATGAGCAAATGAAAGCCATTCAGAAAGAGCTCGGCGAGATGGATGACGCGCCGGACGAAAACGAAGCGCTGAAGCGTAAGATCGACGCGGCGAAAATGCCGAAAGAGGCCAAAGAGAAAGCTGAAGCAGAACTGCAGAAGCTGAAAATGATGTCTCCAATGTCGGCTGAAGCGACCGTCGTGCGCGGCTATATCGAATGGATGGTTCAGGTTCCCTGGAATGCCCGCAGCAAGGTCAAAAAAGACCTGCGTCAGGCGCAGGAGATCCTGGATACCGACCACTACGGCCTTGAGCGCGTGAAAGACCGCATTCTTGAGTACCTCGCCGTCCAGAGCCGTGTGAACAAAATCAAAGGCCCGATTCTGTGCCTGGTGGGACCACCGGGGGTAGGGAAAACCTCTCTGGGTCAGTCCATCGCCAAAGCGACCGGCCGTAAGTATATCCGTATGGCGCTGGGTGGCGTACGCGATGAAGCGGAGATCCGCGGTCACCGTCGTACTTACATCGGTTCTATGCCGGGTAAACTGATCCAGAAGATGGCGAAAGTGGGCGTTAAAAACCCGCTGTTCCTGCTCGATGAGATCGACAAAATGTCTTCGGACATGCGTGGCGATCCGGCGTCTGCTTTGCTGGAAGTTCTTGATCCAGAACAGAACGTGGCGTTCAGCGATCACTACCTCGAAGTGGATTACGACCTGAGCGATGTCATGTTTGTCGCGACCTCGAACTCCATGAACATTCCGGCGCCGCTGCTTGACCGTATGGAAGTGATTCGTCTCTCCGGTTATACCGAAGACGAAAAACTGAACATTGCGAAACGGCACCTGCTGCCGAAGCAGATTGAGCGTAACGCGCTGAAAGCCAACGAGCTGACCGTTGAGGACAGCGCGATTATTGGCATCATCCGCTACTACACCCGTGAAGCGGGCGTGCGTAGCCTTGAGCGCGAAATCTCTAAACTGTGCCGTAAGGCGGTTAAACAGCTGCTGCTGGATAAGAGCCTGAAACACATCGTGATCAATGGCGACAACCTGCATGCCTATCTGGGCGTTCAGCGCTTTGACTATGGTCGCGCGGACAATGAAAACCGCGTGGGCCAGGTCACCGGTCTGGCATGGACGGAAGTGGGTGGCGATCTGCTGACCATTGAAACCGCCTGTGTCCCGGGTAAAGGCAAGCTGACCTACACCGGCTCTCTGGGTGAAGTGATGCAGGAGTCGATTCAGGCCGCGCTGACCGTGGTACGCGCGCGTGCGGAGAAATTGGGCATCAACCCTGATTTCTACGAGAAACGCGATATCCACGTGCACGTGCCTGAAGGGGCAACGCCGAAAGATGGCCCAAGCGCAGGTATCGCCATGTGTACCGCACTGGTATCCTGCCTTACCGGCAACCCGGTGCGTGCCGATGTGGCAATGACCGGTGAGATCACGTTGCGTGGCCAGGTGCTGCCAATCGGTGGGTTAAAAGAAAAACTGCTGGCGGCACACCGTGGTGGGATCAAAACCGTATTGATCCCTTACGAAAATAAACGCGATCTGGAAGAGATTCCGGACAACGTGATTGCCGATCTGCAGATTCATCCTGTGAAGCGAATTGAGGAAGTTCTGACTCTCGCCCTGCAGAATGAACCTTCCGGAATGCAGGTTGTAACCGCAAAATAGTGACCTCGCGCAAAGAGCGTCAATAAAAGTAAGGCTGGTAAGTCATTTCGCACTTGCCAGCCTTTTTTTGTATAGCTAATTTAGATTGCTGATTAGGCCAGCCATCAACAACGGGTGTTGTAAGGTCATGGCAGGCCTGATATAACTGCTGCGCGGTCGCGTTGTGAAGGATTCAGGCGCGATATAAATTATAAAGAGAGGAAGAGAACAGTGAATAAATCTCAACTGATTGACAAAATTGCTGCTGGTGCTGATATTTCTAAAGCTGCAGCTGGACGTGCGTTAGATGCATTAATTGCTTCTGTTACTGAATCTCTGCAGGCTGGGGACGACGTTGCACTGGTAGGCTTCGGTACTTTTGCTGTTAAAGAGCGTGCTGCCCGTACTGGCCGCAACCCTCAGACCGGTAAAGAGATCACCATTGCTGCCGCTAAAGTGCCGGGTTTCCGTGCAGGTAAAGCGCTGAAAGACGCAGTAAACTGATTGCTTTCCCATCTCAGGGAAGCCGAATAGTACAAGGGCGCATCATTTGATGTGCCTTTTTTGTTTGTCCAGGCCTGATTTGTTCGAGTTTATGCGAGTTGTGGGCTGACAATCGCACCGTTTTCTTGTCACAATACGCCTTTACGCGCGACGGGCAGGATTTTCCGTTAGCGTCAGGTAACCAGTCACCTACAGCGGAGTGTTGTTACACCATGATGGACAGCTTACGCACGGCTGCTAACAGTCTCGTGCTCAAGATTATTTTCGGTATCATTATCGTGTCGTTCATATTGACCGGCGTGAGCAGTTACCTTATCGGCGGTGGCGCGAACTATGCCGCAAAAGTGAATGGCCAGGAGATCAACCGCGGTCAGTTCGAGAATGCTTTTGCCGGTGAACGTAACCGTATGCAGCAACAGCTGGGCGACCAATTCTCTGAACTCGCGGCAAACGAAGGGTATATGAAATCCCTGCGCCAACAGACCCTGAACCGTCTGATCGACGAAGCGCTGCTGGATCAATACGCGAAAAAACTGGGGCTGGGCATCAGCGATGAGCAGGTTAAAAAAGCCATCTTATCGACTCAGGCATTCCAGTCTAACGGCAAATTCGACAATGCGCGTTACAACGGCATCATTAATCAGATGGGCATGACTGCCGATCAATACGCTCAGGCTCTGCGTAATCAACTGACAACCCAACAGCTCATCAATGCCGTCGTTGGCACTGATTTCATGCTCAAAGGTGAGACGGAAGAGCTGGCAGCCCTGGTTGCACAGCAGCGCGTGGTACGTGAAGCAACCATCGATGTGAATGCTCTGGCGGCGAAGCAGCAGGTTAGCGACGCGGACATTAACGCCTATTACGAGCAGAACAAGAATAACTTTGTTGCTCCAGAACAGTTCCGTGTTAGCTATATCAAGCTGGATGCTGCCGCGCTGCAGGAAACAGCCTCTGACGCGGAAATTCAGTCTTATTACGATCAGCATCAGGATCAGTTCACTCAGCCGCAGCGTAACCGCTACAGCGTGATCCAGACCAAAACTGAGGCAGACGCCAAAGCCGTGCTGGATGAGCTGAATAAGGGCGCTGATTTCGCCTCCCTCGCGAAAGCAAAATCCACCGATATTATCTCTGCTAAAAACGGCGGTGATATGGGCTGGCTGGAAGAGAGCACCACGCCTGACGAACTGAAAAATGCCGGTCTGAAAGACAAAGGCCAGCTTTCGGGTGTCATTAAATCTTCCGTTGGTTTCCTGGTGGCGCGTCTGGATGACATCGAGGCCGCGAAAACCAAGCCGCTGGCTGACGTTCGCGATGATATCGCAGCGAAAGTGAAGCAGGAAAAAGCGTTGGATGCTTACTACGCGCTGCAACAGAAAGTCAGTGATGCTGCCAGCAACGACAACGAATCTCTGGCGGGTGCTGAGCAGGCTGCAGGGGTGAAAGCGGTTGAGACCGGCTGGTTCGGTCGTAACAACCTGCCGGAAGAGCTGAATTTCAAACCGGTTGCTGATGCCATCTTCAACGGTGGTCTGGTTGGCGAGAACGGCACGCCGGGCAGCAACTCTGACATCATTACCGTCGACGGCGATCGTGCGTTTGTTCTTCGCGTCAGCGAGCACAAACCAGAAGCGATTAAACCGCTGGCAGAAGTGAAAGATCAGGTGGTTGCTCAGGTTAAGCACAACAAAGCGGAACAGCAGGCAAAACTGGATGCTGAGAAGATTCTGGTTGACCTGAAAGCGGGTAAACAGGATGCGCTGAAAGCGGCAGGTCTGAGCTTCGGTGAGCCAAAAACGCTGAGCCGTACCGGTCAGGATCCTGTCAGTCAGGCAGCGTTCGGTCTGAGCCTGCCTGCGAAGGACAAACCAAGCTTCGGTACCACTACCGATATGCAGGGTAACGTCGTTCTGCTCGCGCTGGACGATGTGAAAGCAGGCACGATGCCTGAAGAACAGAAGAAAGCGATGGTGCAGGGTATTACCCAGAACAATGCCCAGATTGCTTTCGAAGCGATGATGAGCAACCTGCGCACAGAAGCCAAAATCAAGCTCGGTGACGTGATGACTCAGCAGCAATAATTACGTATTTGCTCGCATATTTTCGTAACGCTCTGCAATAACTAAAGGCCGCTTTCGCGGCCTTTTCCATTTCTGCAATCTGCCGTTTGTGCCGGGTTATAACGCTGGATATTGTGGCCTGGCTGTCAACAAACAAGGAGATAACAGCATGAAATGTGGAATCAAGGCTCTGTTCATTACTCTGGCGATTGCCACCACCGGGATGAGCGCAGGTGCGCTGGCGACGACACCTGCGGCGAAAACAACGGCGGTGCAAACCAGGCCTGACGCAGCGGCACCCGCAGCTGGCCAGACGAAAGCCACGGATGCCGTAAAAAGCGCGGATGATGACGGTACGCGAGTCAGTATCAATTCGGCATCGGCAGAGGATCTCGCCCGGGTGATGAATGGCGTAGGGCTAAAAAAAGCGCAGGCGATAGTCAGCTATCGCGAAGAGTACGGTCCTTTCAAAACGGTTGACGATCTTAAGCAAGTGCCCGGTATGGGCGGGGCGCTGGTTGAGCGCAACCTCTCACACCTGACGTTGTAATCACATAATTACTTGCACGGCGGCAAAATTTTGCCAGGATAAAGAGGTCATACCAGTCATGACCTCTTATCCTATAACAACAGTAAAGGCTATTGCGCTATGCAGACAAAAATCAAAGTACGCGGCTACCACATCGATGTTTACCAGCACGTCAACAACGCCCGTTATCTTGAGTTTCTTGAAGAAGCGCGCTGGGACGGTCTGGAAAGCAGCGAAAGCTTTCAGTGGATGACCGCGCACAACATCGCGTTCGTGGTCGTCAACATCAATATCAACTACCGTCGTCCGGCCGTGCTGGGAGATGTGCTGACCATCACCAGCCAGCTTCAACAGTTAAACGGCAAGAGCGGCGTGTTAACCCAGGCGGTGACGCTGGATCCTGAAGGCCAGGCCGTTGCCGACGCGCTGATCACCTTTGTCTGTATTGATCTGAAAACCCAGAAAGCGCTGCCGCTGGAAGGGGAGTTGCGGGAAAAACTGCAGTTGATGATCGTCTAGGCGCGTTGTGTTCATGACCCGTGCTGTCGATATTCTGTTCGCCAGCACGGTCAAAGAGGCTTATTTGAGCCCGGTTTTTTTCTTCATCGCCGACATCACGCCCGCTTTATCGGCCAGATAGTGATTCAGTCCGTTTGCGCGCAGATTACAGGCCGCACACTGGCCACAACCATCACCTTTAATGCCGTTGTAGCAGGTAAGGGTTTCGCTGCGAACCATGTCCAGTTTGCCCCAGTAGTCTGCCAGCGCCCAGGTTTCCGCTTTATCAAGCCACATCAGTGGCGTTTCAAAGCGCGTCTCTTTTGCCATCCCCAGATTCACGGCGTGGTTGAGAGCCTTCACGAACTCGTCACGGCAGTCAGGGTACCCGGAGAAGTCGGTTTCACACACGCCCGTGATCACCGCTTCGGCTTTCACCTGGTAGGCGTAGATCGCCGTCAGCGTCAGGAAGAGAATGTTGCGGCCTGGCACAAAGGTGTTCGGAATGCCGCTGGCATCAGGTTCATAGTCAGGAACGGGAATACTGTCGCGGGTGAGGCTACTGACGGCCAGTTCATTTAACAGCGTAACGTCCAGCACCTTATGCGCGCGCGCGCCCAGTTTCAGCGCCAGTTCACGGGCGACGTCGATTTCAGCGCGATGTCGCTGACCATAATCGAAAGTGACACAGTGAACCTCATCGTACTGATGAAGCGCCTGAACCAGGCAGGTAGTGGAATCTTGTCCTCCGCTGAACACGACGACGGCACGTTTCATAAATCATCTCGACAGTTACGGTAAAAACATCATGTTACCGTCTGACTACGGCGACGACCAGCTTCTTCACGATTTGGGGGCCGGGAGCCAGGCTTCGGTGAAATCGAACCAGCCGCGGGTGTTAAGCCGTATGCCATTGACTCCCGGGGGCGCGCTGATTTGGTACTGGTAGTTAAACAACGGCGTCAGCACCGCGCTCTCCATGAGTTGGGTAAAAATAGCTTTCAGCCCGCGATGCCGGGCATGCTCGTCAGCCTGAGTCTGAACGGCATCCAGTGTCGCCTGCAGATGGGCATATTGCGGCGTGCTCAGCAGGTGCGGCCATAGCGCATCGCAGCGAAGCCACTGCTCAAGGGTGTATTCCGG
The DNA here is from genome assembly GCF_031453695.1 of Enterobacter sp. SORGH_AS_0287. NCBI lineage: Bacteria > Pseudomonadati > Pseudomonadota > Gammaproteobacteria > Enterobacterales > Enterobacteriaceae > Enterobacter > Enterobacter sp. SORGH_AS_0287. The sequence continues at coordinate 2,501,090 of NZ_JAVIZW010000001.1, read as the reverse complement.
TGCTTCGCCAATCAGCCTATCTCCCATCATAAGGTCCGCGTCGGCAAGATGCTGACATCCGTCCCACGTTTTGGCATCGTGAAAGATGACCGTTAACGCGCAGCCCTGGCGGGAAAGATACGCTTTTAGCTGACTCGCCATGGTATGTAACTCGACGGGCAGATGGTAAATCAGGGTCAGCGTCTCAGGCAAAGGGACATCCGTGAGATCCGGCCACTCAGGAATACGCCAGCCCGGCAGCAACTCCTGCGTTGGGGTGATAAGCCCCTCATCCAGAGGAAGAGTATGCAGAAGCGTTGAGAGGTGAATGATGTTGATAAGACGTCTTGCCTGCATTTCGCTAAGACGCGGGCTGCGCTTCAGCGTGAGGTAGCAAAACCCCAGGCTGATGCTGTTACTCACCAGCCGCAAACGGGTCAGTTCGTCAGGCTCTCCGATGGCGATTTGTACCGGATGCCGGCAGCTGGTTCCAAGCCCCTGATCAAATAGCTGAGGGGTGATCCAGAACTCGATGGCCTTCAGTAGCGGGTGGCTAAGGTGATACTGCTCATGGCTTTCCAGACGAACCAGGTCCGGCTTATACGCGGTGAGCCTGAAAGGTCCGCTGCCTGTCATCGGTTGTGCCGGGTGCGCCACACGGCTGCAATAGGTTGCCAGCCGATGCGCCAGCCAGTAGTCGGGCTTGTGTAAAATAAACGTCAGACACTGCGGATGGGTAACTTCAATGCGCAGCACGCTCTGAAAAAGCCTGTGCATGGCCGGGAGCGTCAACATCGCATTCAGACTCTCCTGTAACTGGACCGTTTCGACTTTATCACCGTTATGCCAGTGAAGCGTGGAGCGAATATAAAAATGCCAGCGCAGTCCGTCCTCCGAAACATCCCAGTGATGGGCAAGATCGCCCGTCGGTTCGCTGCTGTTACCGTGAAAACGCGTCAGCCCGGAAAAAACCTGTCCTGCCAGATGCTGTTCCGCCCGACCGGGCAAAAAGCCGGGATGAAGTGGATCCAGCGAGCGGTAATAGGGAATGCGCAGCGTCGGCGTATCGTTTTGCCACTGGCCGCCTAAAAACGGATGAAGCAGTGACCGCAGCTCCTCCGGTGCCAGCTGGGCCAGCTCAAGCGCGTTATGCTGCTGCCCACGCTTCAGCGCCTCTTCCATCATCGCATTGCGCAGTGACTCCGGGGTGACGTGGAAAGTCAGCTCCCCACGCTTACCGCGGCCAGACTGCGCTCGCCAGCTAAGCCAGCCCGCCTCCTGCGCCTGACGGAGTAATGTACGGACATGCCGTTCGCTGCAAAAGCAGCGGGCGGCCAGCTCGCTGATGGTGGCCTGCTGCTTCGCGCCAGCGGAAGGCTGCCACAAACGGTGGTACTGGTTGAGTCGGTTAAGCTGGCGCATGAGAAACCCTGAACAATAATTATCATCTATTCACTATTACTTCCGTATATCTCACGCAATACTGATGCACAAGTTAACCGCATCACATTTCAGGAGTAATCATGGCTCGTCTCGCTGCGTTTGATATGGACGGTACGTTGTTAATGCCGGATCACCGTCTGGGTGAGAAAACCCTGAGTACCCTGAAGCGCCTGCACGAACGTGATGTCACCCTGACGTTTGCCACCGGCCGTCATGTGCTGGAGATGCGCCATTTAATGGGGGCATTTTCCCTGGATGCTTTTCTTATTACCGGCAACGGGACACGCATTCACTCTGTCGAAGGCGATGTTCTCCACCGTCAGGATCTCAACCCGGAAGTGGCAGATATCGTATTGCACAGCACCTGGGACACCCGGGCCAGCGTTCATGTCTTTAACGATAACGGCTGGTTTACCGGGCATGACATTCCGGCATTGCTGCACGCCCATGTCTACAGTGGTTTCCGCTATCAGCTTATCGATCTGCGCCGTATTCCGGCTCACGCGGTGACGAAGATCTGTTTCTGCGGCGATCATGACGATCTTTGTCGCTTACGCATTCAGCTGAATGACGCGTTAGGCGACCGGGCGCACCTGACCTTTTCAGCGGTGGACTGTCTCGAGGTTTTGCCGGTTGGGTGTAATAAAGGATCGGCGCTGGCGGTACTGAGCGATCACCTGGGCTTAACGATGCAGGAATGTATGGCGTTTGGCGACGCCATGAACGACCGCGAAATGCTGGGCAGCGTTGGTCGCGGTCTGATCATGGGAAATGCGATGCCGCAGTTGAAGGCAGAGCTTCCCCATCTACCGGTTATCGGGCACTGCGGTAATGAAGCAGTGTCTCATTTTTTGACGCATTGGCTGGACAACAACAACCTCCCATATTCCCCCGAATAGTGAGACCCTTCCAGCAAGCCAGACCCCGGTCTGGCTTTTTTTTATTTCACCAGCTGCGTAATCTGCGCTTTCCACGGCTCAATATCGCCGATGTTTGCCTGAACCCACTGCGCATTGTAATAGGTCTCAAGATAGCGCTCGCCGCTGTCGCAGAGTAGGGTGACGATAGAGCCGGTGCGCCCCTCTTCACGCATGCGAGCCGCAAGCTGCAGGGCTCCCCACATGTTGGTGCCGGTAGATGCACCGACTTTACGGCCAATCTGTGTCTCCAGCCAGTGCGCCGTTGCCACGCTGGCGGCATCCGGCACGCGGAGCATCTCATCCACCACGTCCGGAATGAATGAAGGCTCCACGCGCGGGCGGCCAATACCTTCAATCTTACTGCCCACCGGGCTGCGCAGATCCGCATTGCGGCTTTGCCAGTAGTCCAGGAACACCGAGTTCTGCGGATCCACCACCATCAGCTGCGTATCATAGCCCTGACAGCGGATGTAACGTCCCAGGGTGGCTGAGGTGCCGCCAGTACCGGCGCTCATCACGATGTACGACGGAACAGGGTGAGGTTCGTGGGTCATCTGGCGGAAAATACTGTCGGCAATGTTGTTATTGCCGCGCCAGTCTGTGGCTCGCTCCGCAAAGGTGAACTGGTCCATATAGTGGCCATTCAGCTCACGGGCCAGCATTTCAGACGCGGCGTAAATTTCGCAGGCGCTTTCCACAAAGTGGCAGCGTCCACCGTAAAATTCGATCTGCTCAATTTTTCGTTTCGCGGTGCAGGAGGGCATCACGGCGATAAACGGCAGGCCCAGCAGGCGGGCAAAGTAGGCTTCGGATACGGCGGTTGAACCGGAGGAGGATTCAATAATCGTGGTTCCCTCCTTAATCCAGCCGTTACACAAACCGTATAAAAAGAGCGAACGCGCCAGGCGATGCTTCAGGCTACCGGTGGGATGGGTGCTTTCATCTTTCAGGTACAGCTGGATGCCAGCAAAACCCGGCAGAGCCAGGCGAATGAGATGGGTGTCCGCCGAGCGCTGATAGTCGGCATTGATTTCGCTGATGGCATGTTTAACCCAGGCGCTATTCATCGTATTTATCCGTTTGTCATTTTGTGCCCAGCATAGCGAAAAGCACAGAAAAAATTGTTGCTATATGGCCTTTAAAATAGAATGAAGGGAGAAAATTTTTCTCTGTGAGGTGGGTATGCTAGATAAAATAGACCGTAAGCTGCTTTCTTTACTGCAAAGTGACTGTACCCTCTCTTTGCAGGCACTGGCAGATGCCGTTAATCTGACCACCACGCCGTGCTGGAAGCGCCTCAAGAAGCTTGAAGATGACGGCATCCTTCTGGGGCGAGTCGCGCTTTTAGATCCCGAAAAACTGGGGCTTGGGTTGACGGCATTTGTCCTGATAAAAACCCAACATCACAGCAGCGAGTGGTATAGCCGCTTCGTAACACAGGTCTCCGAGATGCCGGAGGTGCTCGGTTTCTGGCGCATGGCGGGAGAGTATGACTATCTGATGCGCGTCCAGGTGGCAGACATGAAGCGTTATGATGATTTTTACAAGCGGCTGGTGAACAGCGTACCGGGCTTGTCGGACGTCACCTCGAGCTTCGCCATGGAACAGATTAAATACACCACAGCACTACCCATTGATTAATTGAATAACTTCCCGGCGTAGCCGGATCCATACCTTCAGGAACAAACCGCGTGCGATTATTTGCCCAATTAAGCTGGTACTTTCGTCGGGAGTGGCAACGCTACCTCGGCGCTGTGGCCCTGCTTATTATCATTGCCATCCTGCAGTTAATTCCACCGAAAGTGGTGGGATACGTGGTGGATGGCGTTACAGAACAGCATTACACCACCGCACGGGTGTTGATGTGGGTCGGCACGCTGGTGCTGACGGCCATCATTGTCTATCTGCTGCGCTACGTCTGGCGGGTACTGCTGTTTGGCGCGTCCTATCAGCTGGCCGTCGAACTGCGTGAAGATTTTTATCGTCAGCTGAGCCGCCAGCATCCCGAGTTCTACCTGCGTCATCGCACCGGGGATCTTATCGCTCGCGCCACCAATGACGTTGACCGCGTCGTGTTTGCCGCCGGGGAAGGGGTGTTAACGCTGGTGGACTCTCTGGTGATGGGCTGTGCGGTTCTGATTGTGATGTCCACCCAGATAAGCTGGCAGCTCACGCTGCTGGCATTGCTGCCTATGCCGCTGATGGCGCTGGCGATCAACCGCTATGGCGAACAGCTTCATGAGCGCTTCAAGCTGGCGCAGGCGGCGTTTTCCTCGCTGAATGACCGTACGCAGGAGAGCATGACCAGCATCCGCATGATCAAAGCGTTTGGCCTGGAAGATCGACAATCCGCGCTGTTTGCAGCCGATGCCGCCGACACGGGGGCGAAGAACATGCGCGTTGCGCGTATCGATGCGCGGTTTGACCCGACAATCTATGTCGCGATTGGCATGGCAAACCTGCTGGCCATTGGTGGCGGGAGCTGGATGGTGGTGCAGGGCTCGCTAACCCTCGGGCAATTGACCAGCTTTGCCATGTACCTGGGGCTGATGATATGGCCGATGCTGGCACTGGCCTGGATGTTTAACATCGTAGAGCGCGGCAGCGCCGCCTACAGCCGTATTCGCGCGATGCTTGCCGAAGCGCCAGTGGTGAATGACGGTAGCGAATCGGTACCGGAAGGGCGCGGCGTGATGAATGTCGACGTCCGTAAGTTTGTGTATCCGCAAACGGAACATACGGTACTGGAGAACGTCAGCTTTACGCTCAAACCGGGTCAGATGCTCGGTATCTGCGGTCCGACAGGCGCCGGGAAAAGTACCGTACTCTCCCTGCTTCAACGTCACTTTGACGTCACGCAGGGCGATATTCGCTTCCATGATATTCCGTTGACGAACCTGCTGCTCGATGACTGGCGCGGTCGTCTGGCGGTGGTCAGCCAGACGCCGTTTCTCTTTTCTGACACCGTGGCGAATAACATTGCCCTCGGACGCCCGGCGGCGACTCAGGAAGAGATTGAGCACGTCGCGCGCCTGGCCAGCGTCCATGACGATATTCTGCGTCTGCCACAGGGCTATGAAACGGAAGTGGGTGAGCGTGGCGTTATGCTTTCCGGCGGGCAAAAACAGCGTCTCTCGATTGCCCGCGCGCTGCTGCTGAATGCCGAAATCCTGATCCTTGATGATGCGCTCTCCGCCGTCGATGGCCGCACCGAGCACCAGATCCTGCATAACCTGCGACAGTGGGGGGATGGAAGGACGGTGATCATCAGTGCACACCGGTTGTCGGCGCTGACGGAAGCCAATGAAATTCTGGTATTACAGCACGGGCACATTGCCCAGCGCGGACAGCATGAACAGCTTGCGGAGCAACCGGGCTGGTATCGCGATATGTATCGTTATCAGCAGCTTGAAGCTGCGCTGGACGACGCCCCGGAACAGGATGAGGAGAACGCTAATGCGTAAGACCGTGACGCAGTGGCCGACGCTAAAACGCCTGCTGGCCTATGGTTCTCCGTGGCGAAAACCGCTTTCACTTGCCGTGCTGTTGCTGTGGATTGCCGCAATTGCAGAAGTGAGCGGTCCGCTGCTCATCAGCTACTTTATCGACAATATGGTGGCGAAAAGCTATTTGCCGCTGGGGCTCGTCGCGGGGTTAGGTGTGGCCTACGTTGGGCTACAGCTGACTGCGGCGTCACTGCATTACGCCCAGTCTCTGCTCTTTAACCGGGCGGCCGTGGGCGTGGTGCAGAAGTTACGTACGGATGTGATGGATGCGGCACTGCGCCAGCCGTTGAGCGAGTTTGATACCCAGCCGGTTGGGCAGGTGATATCCCGGGTGACCAACGATACCGAGGTGATCCGCGATCTGTATGTCACCGTCGTGGCAACCGTGCTGCGCAGCGCGGCGCTGATTGGCGCCATGCTGGTGGCGATGTTCAGCCTCAACTGGCGTATGGCTCTGGTGGCGATCACCATCTTCCCGGCCGTATTGATTGTAATGGTCATCTATCAACGCTACAGCACGCCGATTGTGCGTCGGGTGCGGGCCTATCTGGCCGATATCAACGATGGCTTCAACGAAGTGATCAACGGCATGAGCGTCATTCAGCAGTTCCGCCAGCAGGCTCGCTTTGGTGAACGCATGGGGGAAGCCAGCCGGTCGCACTATATGGCGCGCATGCAGACGCTGCGACTGGACGGTTTCCTGCTACGTCCACTGCTGAGCCTCTTCTCGGCGCTGGTTCTCTGTGGCCTGCTGATGCTTTTCGGGATGAGCGCGAACGGAACAATTGAAGTTGGGGTTCTGTACGCTTTTATCAGCTATCTGGGACGCCTTAATGAACCGTTGATAGAACTCACCACCCAGCAGTCTATGTTGCAACAGGCCGTGGTGGCGGGGGAGCGCGTGTTCGAACTGATGGACCGGCCACGTCAGACCTACGGCGATGATGAGCGTCCTTTGCAAAGCGGAGAGATTACGTTTGATAAGGTCTCGTTTGCTTACCGTGAAGACCGTCTGGTGTTGCAGGACATCTCTCTTGATGTGCCGTCGCGCGGCTTTGTGGCGCTGGTGGGGCACACCGGCAGCGGCAAAAGTACCCTCGCCAGCCTGTTGATGGGCTATTACCCGGTCAGTCAGGGTGAAATCCGCATTGATGGTCGTCCGCTCGCATCACTGAGCCACAATGTGTTGCGCAAAGGCGTTGCAATGGTGCAGCAAGACCCGGTAGTCATGGCCGATACCTTTTACGCCAACGTCACCCTGGGGCGGGATTATACCCAGCAACAGGTGTGGGATGTGCTGGAAACCGTGCAGCTGGCAGAGCTGGCGCGCGGTTTTAGCGATGGGATCAATACCCGGCTCGGTGAGCAGGGGAATAACCTCTCGGTAGGACAAAAGCAGCTTCTGGCCCTGGCGCGGGTGCTGATTGAAACGCCGCAGGTGCTGATACTCGACGAAGCAACCGCCAGCATCGACTCTGGTACTGAGCAGGCTATCCAGCTGGCGCTGGCCGCGGTGCGTGACCACACGACGCTGGTGGTTATCGCACACCGTCTTTCAACGATTGTCGACGCAGACACCATCCTGGTGCTGCACCGTGGTCAGGCCGTCGAACGCGGTACGCACCGGGAGCTGCTCGAAGCAAAAGGGCGCTACTGGCAGATGTATCAGCTGCAGCTGGCCGGTGAAGAGCTGGCCGCCAGCGTGCGTGAGGACGAATCCCTCAGCGCCTGATGCACCAAAATAAGGCAGCGCGCTAACAGTCATTACTGTTGGTGCAAAACTGAAACGCACCGTGCACTGTCATGGTGCGTTTTTTTTCACCGGTTCGTTAAACATGCTCGTGTAATGCTCATTGCAGCGCGTTTCCCTCAGGTTTTCATTTCTGGCACACCCCTTGCAATGTCTTCTGCGTATTAGCGGCGGCCATTACCGAATTCTGACTGGAGGGGATCTATGAAGCTGGTTACGGTTGTAATCAAACCATTCAAACTCGAAGACGTGCGTGAAGCATTGTCTTCCATGGGTATTCAGGGACTGACTGTCACCGAAGTGAAAGGCTTTGGTCGTCAGAAGGGTCATGCCGAGCTTTACCGCGGGGCAGAATACAGCGTTAACTTCCTGCCAAAAGTAAAAATTGATGTCGCGATTGCTGATGACCAGCTTGATGAAGTTATTGATGTCATTAGCAAAGCGGCCTACACCGGCAAAATTGGCGACGGCAAAATTTTCGTTGCCGAATTGCAGCGCGTCATTCGCATCCGTACCGGCGAATCTGACGAAGCGGCACTGTAAGTAACTCCTGGCACACAGTGATAGGGATCGAGAAAATGAAGATAGCAACAATCAAAACGGGTCTGGGTTCGCTGGCACTGCTGCCGGGCCTGGCACTGGCTGCCCCTGCGGTGGCAGACAAAGCCGATAACGCCTTTATGATGATCAGCACCGCGCTGGTGCTGTTCATGTCCATTCCGGGCATTGCGCTGTTCTACGGCGGCCTGATCCGTGGCAAAAACGTTCTCTCCATGCTGACGCAGGTTGCCGTCACGTTCGCGCTGGTTTGCGTGTTGTGGGTGGTCTACGGTTACTCTCTGGCCTTCGGCACGGGCAATGCGTTCTTCGGAAACTTTGACTGGGTCATGCTGAAAAACATCGAACTGACCGCGCTGATGGGCAGTTTCTATCAATATATTCACGTTGCCTTCCAGGGCTCGTTCGCCTGTATCACCGTCGGGCTGATCGTCGGTGCGCTGGCTGAGCGTATTCGCTTCTCCGCCGTACTGATCTTCGTGGTGGTCTGGCTGACGCTCTCCTATGTGCCGATTGCGCACATGGTCTGGGGTGGCGGTCTGCTGGCGAGCCATGGTGCGCTGGACTTCGCAGGCGGTACCGTTGTACACATCAACGCCGCGGTGGCGGGCCTGGTAGGAGCATACCTGATTGGCAAACGCGTGGGCTTCGGTAAAGAAGCGTTCAAACCGCACAACCTGCCGATGGTCTTTACCGGTACAGCGATCCTTTACTTTGGCTGGTTCGGCTTCAACGCCGGTTCAGCAAGCGCAGCAAACGAAATCGCCGCGCTGGCCTTCGTGAACACGGTTGTGGCCACGGCGGGTGCGATCCTCTCATGGGTATTTGGTGAGTGGGCGGTACGCGGTAAGCCTTCACTGCTGGGTGCCTGTTCAGGTGCAATTGCCGGTCTGGTTGGTATCACGCCAGCTTGTGGCTATGTCGGTGTTGGCGGCGCGCTGCTTGTCGGGCTGGTCGCCGGTCTGGCGGGTCTGTGGGGTGTGACGGCGCTGAAACGTGTTCTGCGCGTCGATGACCCGTGCGATGTCTTCGGTGTACACGGCGTCTGCGGTATTGTCGGCTGTATCATGACCGGTATCTTCGCGGCGAAATCGCTGGGCGGCGTGGGTTACGCAGAAGGCGTCACCATGGTTCACCAGGTGCTGGTGCAGCTGGAAAGTATTGCCATCACCGTCGTGTGGTCTGCCGTTGTGGCCTTTATCGGCTATAAGCTGGCGGATATGACCGTCGGTCTGCGTGTTCCGGAAGAGCAGGAACGCGAAGGTCTGGACGTCAACAGCCACGGCGAGAATGCGTACAACGCCTGATAAGCAAAACGGCAACCCAGGGTTGCCGTTTTCGTTTTGTTCCCTCTCCCGTCGGGAGAGGGCCGCAGTACAACATCACCCGCGGTTACGCATTACCCCTTCCTGCACCGTCGACGCGACCAGCACGCCATCCTGAGTGTAAAACTCACCACGCACAAAGCCGCGCGCGCTTGACGCCGAAGTACTCTCCACGCTGTAGAGCAGCCACTCGTTCATGTCGAACGGACGATGGAACCACATGGAGTGATCGATGGTGGCCACCTGCATCCCTTTTTCAAGGAAGCCCACGCCGTGCGGCTGCAGCGCCACCGGCAGGAAGTTGAAATCTGAGGCATAACCCAGCAGATACTGATGAACGCGGAAATCCGCGGGCACGGTGCCGTTAGCGCGGATCCAGACCTGGCGCTTTGGCTCGGCCGTGTGGCCTTTCATCGGGTTATGGAATTCGACAGGGCGGATCTCAAGCGGTTTATCGCAGAGAAACTTCTCCTTTACCTGCGGTGGAAGCAGATGCGCCAGCGCACGGGCGATATCGGTCTCTGATTTGAGATCGTCTGGCGACGGCGCGGGTGGCATCGTTTTCTGATGCTCATAGCCCGGTTCCGGCGCCTGGAACGAGGCGGTCATGTAAAAGATAGGCTTGCCATTCTGAACCGCCGCGACACGACGCGCGCTAAAGCTGTTGCCATCCCGCAATACCTCAACGTCATACACGATGGGTTTCGCGCTATCACCAGGGCGTAAGAAGTAGCTGTGAAATGAGTGCACCAGACGGTCTGCAGGGACGGTCTCCTTTGCTGCGTAGAGCGCTTGTCCTACGACTTGCCCGCCGAAGACCTGGCGTAAGCCGAGATCTTCGCTCTGTCCGCGAAAGAGTCCTTCCTCAATTTTTTCCAGATTCAGTAATGTCAGCAGATTGTTCAGTGCCTGACTCATAGTTGTCCTCAATAAACGCCGTAGCGAAAGATAGGCAGAGTATAACGCAGAAATGAAAGTGGTCCGATGGGTAGAATAATCTGAATATCTGGACGATTTTAGGCATAAATCAGTGATCTGTGCCAAACTTACCTGTGTTATGTGATTGAAACGACATCGGATGGGATCGATCCCGCTGGTGCATTGATGATAAGGAGACTTCAATGAAACTCGTGCCCATGCTAAGTGGTGTAGCAATTGCGGTGGCGTTGTCCGCCTGTGCAGGAAAGAGCGCCCAGGTGCCGGTGCCAGCAGCAGATCCAAACGGGATTAATACACTCTCACAGCAGTCCATTCAGCAGCCTAACGTTTCCGGGACTATCTGGATTAAACAGAAAGTCGCGTTACCGCCAGATGCGGTATTAACGGTAACCCTGTCTGATGCTTCCCTGGCAGACGCGCCGTCTAAAGTATTGGCCCAGCGTGCCGTACGTACGGAAGGTAAGCAGGCACCGTTTAGCTTCGTGTTGCCGTATAACCCATCAGACGTGCAACCTAATGCCCGTATCCTCCTGAGCGCAGCAGTAACGATCAACGATAAACTGGTGTTTATCACCGATACGGTGCAGGAAGCGATTAACCACGGCGGGACAAAAGTTGACCTGAACCTGGTTCCGGTACAGCAAACCGAAGTGCCGGTTGCGCCACAGACTAACCAACCGTCTCTGCCAACCCCTCCGACCCAGATGTAACGCTTTAAACCCTCTCCTTCGGGAGAGGGTTTAATACACCCAGCGGTACTTTTGCAAATCAATCTGTCCTGACCCCGACACCTGCACCCCTTCTGACAGTAACGCCTGACGCTGGCGCTGCAGATCCGGCCCGGTCAACGAGATTGTCCCATGACGATTTACCACCCGATGCCATGGCAGGGTGCTTCCTTCCGGCAACCTTTTCAGTACGCCACCGACCTGCCGCGCCGCACGCGGAGAACCGGCCAGACGCGCTACGTCGCCATAGGTGGTGACATAACCTTCCGGCACAGAGGCCACAATTTGCCATACGCGTTGTGGAAAGGAGTCATGTTCGTCCATACGTCTACCTGTGGGGAATGTCTGGACAGTCATGTTAAACGAAGATAAACCCAATTGCTGCGCCAGTTTGCGCAAGAAACCAGCATCCAGTTGCGGGTCGCTTGCAATTGGCGGTAAGCACAGGGATAATGCGCCAGCGCGTTGGTTATCAACGCTCTCAATGGGGGCTCTGTTGGTTCTCCCGCAACGCTACTCTGTTCACCAGGTCAGGTCCGGAAGGAAGCAGCCAGGGCAGACGACGTGTGTGCCGGGATGTAGCTGGCAGGGCCCCCACCCATTTCTGCTCTCACCAGCACTCTCCCTGTTTCTCTTTGCTTCGAATAGCCTTTAATCCACAACGTTATTAGGACTTTACTGACTGTATGTAATATATATTTCATTGCATTGAAATATTACTGTCATAAACCTGTAATAATAGACTGTCATTTTAATATCGGATGTCTTTTTTCTGTCATAACTTAAAAATATATATTTCTGGATAACATTGGTAAGTTCGTGTATTAAATAAAGTACTTATTCCGAAGGGAAGTGACAAACATGGCTACTGCGGTGTTAAACGTTAAGATTGATCAAGCGCTAAAAGAAAGACTTCGCCACTATGCAGAAGTTAATAACGAGAATTTAAGCGTGACGACAGAGAAACTGCTGCTGCTGGCATTCGAAGCGGTAGAAGAGGCGGGAGTATCGGAAGAGGATATTGATAACCAGCATACGGAAGAAGAGAGTGTTTCTCCATTTACTCCTAAAGAAATCAAGGCTCTACGTAAAATTCTTAAGAAGAGAAAATGAAACAACAACTGTCAACTGCCAGTGACTACAACGAGGCCTGCGATCTGTTGCGTTCAGGCTACGTGAAGCATGTACGTCTTGGCTGGAATGTAGGAAGTGATGAGTTCTTTCGTATTGCGTCTGACTGGTGTGATACCGGCGCAAAAATAAAGAAAGACGGTGAAAATTTCGTTATTTCACTGAAAGGTTTTCCTATTCCTCCTCAGCACTAAATCTTGAATGGTGAAAACTGCTGACTGTATCTGTGACAGTCAGCAGTTTTTATTTTATGATCCACTTCAAATTTTTTATATCAAACCAGACTTCTTTTTATTGATGGCACGTTTTTATTCAGGGCGAGCCACAAGGGTTTAATTCTCAGTAACGCCTGTTCAAGCTCAGCCGGATCGAGTGAAAAAGGCATACGTAAATACCGATCAAACGCACCCGATAAACCAAACCGCGTGCCGGTCCCCAGGTTGATTCCCAGTATCTCTGCGCGTGCAGCAAGCTGTGTTGCCAGCATCCCCGGCAGTTCAATCCAGTAGGAAAGCCCACCTTCCGCTTCATGGAATGTCCATTCAGGGAAGTGCTCACGCAACAGCGCGCCGCATTGGTCTCGTCGTTCCGCCAGCATCTTCCGGCGAGCAGGCAAAAACGTTTCGCTGTTCTTGATAAGCCACAGCGTCGCCAGCTGTTCGAGCATGGGCGATCCTAAATCCAGGGTATCCCGCGTCTGGGCAAGCGTAGCGATGGTGCGCGAGGAGGCACGGATCCAGCCAAGACGAAGGCCGCCCCAGAAACTTTTTCCGGCGGAGCCTAACGTTATCACGGTGGCCTGAGGGTTAAATGACGCCAGCGGCGGCGGTGGGGGCGAGTCAAACCACAGATCCACCATCGTTTCATCTACTACCAGCGTCGTGCGGGTTTGCGCGGCAATCTCGGTGATTGCCTGACGGGTGGGAATATCCATGCATCGCCCGGTCGGGTTATGAAAATCGGGCATCAGGTAGGCCAGGCGCGGCGCTGTCTGGGCAAGCGTTGCGGCAAACCCATGGGTATCCCAGCCCGTTTCCGGCAGCGATACACCCACTGGACGGCACTGCGCTCCCTGAATGGCGGCGATCGCCAGCGGGTAAGTGGGATGATCGACCACGACGCGATCCCCCGGGCCGGTCATCATCCGCAGGACCAGCGCAAAACCGCTGACCGCGCCATTGACCACCATCACCTCGTCTGTCCGGGTCGGAAGCCCCCGCGCGGTATAGCGTGCGGCGATGGCTTCCCGCAGCGCCGGCAACCCAAGCTGATCGTAACCCGTAAGCGAGAGATGTTGCGTAATGGCCGTGAGCGCATGGGTATAGGCCTGGTGGATCTCAGGCCCGGCATTGAGCGCCGCGGTGGAGAGATCCAGCGCGGCACTGGCTGCTGAAAGGGTTGGCACGGCGCGTGTGTCGGGCAGGATCACGCGTGAACCGCTGCCGTGGCGGCTTTCAAGATAACCTTCCTCACGCAGATGGGCGAGTGCGCTGCTGATGGTGGTCCGGCTCACATCCAGCGCAGTGGCCAGCTCCCGCTCGCCGGGTAGACGGGTGTTAAGCGCCAGTCGGCCATCAAGAATTAACAGGCGTAACGCATCCGCCAGCTGACGCCAGAGCGGGGTCCGGGACGAGGTTTGTTGCCAGTGGCCTAACAGGCGTACCAATGACTGGCTTCCGAAGCGGCGAGATGACATGTGCAGTCCACTATTTGAAAACTGGACATTAATCATAATGCCATTTTCGCTCAAGATGAAAGCCTGGTTCACTGGAGAAGATAAAAAATGGTACGTCGTCTGCTACAACTGTATGTCGGTTTAGGGCTGTATGGGCTTTCAACCACGATGTTTATTCGATCGGATCTGGGGCTCGATCCGTGGGACGTCTTCCACCTGGGCGTGGCGATCCAGCTGGGGTTGAGCATTGGGATGGTGATTATTTTAACCGGTGCGGCGGTACTCCTGCTGTGGATCCCGCTGCGTCAGATGCCTGGTCTGGGAACCCTCAGTAACGTGATTATTATTGGCCTGGCGGCAGATGCCTCCATGGCCCTGATCCCCGAGGTGACCTCGCTGCCCCTGCGTATCGCGCTGCTGGTGGCCGGAATTGTCGTGAACGCGATAGCCACCGGTATGTATATCGGTGCCGGTTTCGGGGCGGGCCCGCGCGACGGTCTCATGACCGGGATCCATGCCCGTATGGGATGGTCCATCCGCAGCGTGCGTACCTCGATTGAAGTGTCCGTGCTGCTGATTGGGTGCATGCTGGGCGGGACGTTCGGGATAGGCACCGTCGCGTATGCGCTGACCATTGGCCCGCTTATCCAGATCTGCTTGCCTCTGTTCCGTTATAAGCCACGCGTTGAGAAGGCCCCCCAGCCAGAGCGGGTTGTTTAATTCTGCGAAGCGCTCACATGTTTTCATGGCGTCGCTGTGTCAGAATGGTGGCCTTCGAATGACGCGATGCCAGAATGCATGAAAGCAATCACTCTCTATGATGTCGCCCTCCTTGCGGGGGTTTCTTATCAGACCGTTTCCCGTGTGATTAACGACGCGGAGCATGTCTCTGCCCGCACGCGGGAAAAGGTGCAGCAGGCGATGGCGGAACTGCACTACGTTCCCAATCTCAGAGCACAACAGCTGGCGGGTAAACGTACCCGTACGCTTGGCCTTATTACTACCGATCTGGCGCTGCACGCCCCTTCGCAAATTGTTTCGGCGGTAAAATCCCGGGCGGTTGAGCAGGGGGCGAGCGTGCTTATCTCAATGGTGGAACATCAACAGCAGTGCCAGTCTGCCCTTCAGGCGTTGCTGGCGCAGCGTGTGGAAGCTCTGCTGGTGAATGTGCCGCTGGAGGATCCTCATGCTGAAGCGCTAAAAGCCCTCGCATCGCCCATTCCGGTGCTGTTTCTGGATGTCTCGCCCTCGGCTCAGGTAAACAGTCTTGTGTTTAATGCAGAGCAGGGTGCTCGTCTCGGGATTGAGCATCTGCTTTCGCTGGGGCATGAGCGTATAGCGCTGCTGAGCGGACCGGAGAGCTCTGTCTCCGCCCGGGCACGTCTCGCAGGCTGGAACACCACGCTGGCACAGGCCGGGCTTGAGGCTGTCGCGGTGGCGCACGGCGACTGGAGTGCGGCAAGCGGCTATGAGAAAGGACATTTGCTGTTATCTGCCGCGCAACTCCCGGATGCGATAGTGGTCGCGAACGACCAAATGGCGCTGGGGGTGATGCGCGCCTGTGCGGAAAAAGGGACCGCGATCCCGGGGCAGATGTCGGTTGTCGGGTTCGACGATACGGCAGACAGCGCCTGGTTTTCTCCCCCACTGACCACCATTCGCCAGGCTTTTCGCGAGGCCGGCGAGCGAAGCGTGGAGTGGCTGCTGGCGCCAGTCGAGGGTGACGCATGCTGGCAGGTTCAGCTTCCGGTGACGCTGGTGACCCGCCATTCTACCGCTCGCCACGATCCGCAGCAGATCGAACGCGAGGATCTGGCTCAGCAGCTCAGGAGCCTGGCGTTAGCGGCTGAGCAACTTGCCCGCCGGTAAGACTTTTGTGATCTGACTCGCTACCCCGCGATCCGATGCTTTACCGCACCCGGTAGCCAGGGCATGTTAGCTAAAATTGTGAGCGCTTCGCAAAGAGGTTAATATGTCCAACACTCCATCGCTGACCCTCAGCGCACTTCTGGCTCGTCGGGACTGGGAAAATCCCGGAGTCACCCAGTGGAACCGCCTGGCAGCACATGCTCCCTTGCACAGCTGGCGTGACGAACACTCCGCTAGAGAAGACGGGGGAACCGTCAGCCGACGCCTCCTTAACGGGGAGTGGCGTTTTAGCTTCTTTCCTGCACCAGAGCAGGTTCCTTCGGTATGGGTCAGTGAAGATTGCGCCGATGCCGTGCTGATGCCCGTGCCCTCTAACTGGCAGATGCAGGGGTTCGACACGCCCATCTACACCAACGTGACCTATCCTATCCCTGTAAACCCACCGTTTGTGCCGCAAGAAAACCCAACAGGTTGTTACTCGCTCACATTTGAGATGGATGATGCCTGGCTGCAGAACGGTCAAACCCGCATTATCTTCGATGGCGTGAATTCGGCGTTTCATCTGTGGTGTAACGGTCAATGGATCGGTTATTCACAGGACAGCCGACTGCCCGCCGAATTCGATCTCTCAGCGGTACTGCGTCCTGGCGAGAACCGCATTGCGGTCATGGTGTTGCGCTGGTGCGACGGGAGCTATCTGGAAGATCAGGACATGTGGCGCATGAGCGGGATTTTCCGCGATGTGTCGCTGCTGCATAAGCCAGAGACGCACATAGCCGATTATCAGGTTGTGACTGACCTGAATGCGGAGCGGGATCGCGCGGTGCTGAAGGTGGATCTCGCGCTCGCAGGCGCACAGTTTGCGGAGTGTGAGGTGGCGTTTACCCTGTGGCGCAACGGCGAAAAATGCGCCAGTGCCACCGGGCGGCCGGGCACTGCCGCTGTCGATGAGCGCGGCGGCTGGGCCGAGCGGCTAACGGTGACGCTCCCCGTTGAGGCGCCAGCCTTGTGGAGTGCGGAAACGCCGGAACTTTATCGCCTGACGATGACGCTTCTGAACGCGCAGGGTGAGGTGCTGGAAACGGAGGCCTGCGATGTGGGGTTCCGCCGCATAGAGATCAGCAATGGCCTGCTGAAGCTCAACGGTAAACCCCTGCTGATCCGCGGCGTTAACCGGCATGAGCATCACCCGGAAAACGGCCAGGTGATGGATGAAGCCACGATGCGCCGCGATATCGAACTCATGAAGCAGCATAACTTCAACGCCGTGCGCTGCTCACACTATCCGAACCATCCGCTGTGGTACACGCTTTGCGACCGCTATGGTTTGTATGTCGTCGACGAAGCCAATATTGAAACCCACGGCATGGTGCCGATGAGTCGCCTTGCTGACGATCCGCGCTGGCTCCCTGCCATGAGCGAACGCGTCACCCGCATGGTGCAGCGCGACCGCAATCATCCTTCGATTATCATCTGGTCGCTGGGGAATGAGTCCGGCCATGGCGCGAACCATGACGCACTGTATCGCTGGCTGAAAACCACCGATCCGACGCGTCCGGTGCAGTACGAAGGCGGTGGGGCGAATACGGCAGCGACCGATATCGTGTGCCCGATGTATGCCCGGGTCGATCAGGATCAGCCCTTCCCGGCGGTACCGAAATGGTCTGTTAAAAAATGGATCGGCATGCCGGATGAAACGCGTCCGCTTATTCTCTGTGAATACGCCCACGCGATGGGGAACAGCTTCGGTGGTTTTGCCAAATACTGGCAGGCGTTTCGCCGCCATCCTCGCCTGCAGGGGGGATTTGTCTGGGACTGGGTTGACCAGGCGCTGACCAGAAAAGACGACAATGGCACACCGTTCTGGGCCTACGGGGGAGACTTTGGCGACACGCCCAATGACCGCCAGTTCTGCCTTAACGGGCTGGTTTTTCCCGATCGCACACCGCATCCGGCGCTGTATGAAGCCCAGCGCGCTCAGCAGTTTTTCACCTTTACGCGGATAAGTACGTCTCCGCTGGTGATTGAAGTCCACAGCGATTACCTGTTCCGTCATACCGATAACGAGGTGCTGCGCTGGACCCTTGTCCGTGACGGCAGCGTGCTGGCCAGGGGGGACGTGACGCTCTCCATTGCTCCCCAGGGCACACAGCGTCTGGACATCAACCTGCCAGCGCTGGCGCCTGAAGCGGGTGACGTCTGGCTGAACGTTGAAGTGCACCAGCCGCGGGCGACGCCGTGGTCACCGGCAAACCATCGCTGCGCGTGGGAGCAGTGGCCGGTTCCGACTCCCCTGTATATCGCCCCGCCAGCGCCAGAAGGTGTACCGCCGGTGTTAACGCAAACTGGCGACGTGTTTGAGCTGGTGCATCAGCAGCAACGCTGGCAGTTCAACCGCGCATCAGGACACCTGACGCAATGGTGGCGCAATGGCGTTGAAACGCTGCTCTCACCGCTGATGGATAACGTTAGCCGCGCACCGCTGGACAATGATATTGGTGTGAGCGAGGCCACGCGAATCGATCCGAATGCGTGGGTGGAGCGCTGGAAAGCGGCAGGCATGTACGAGCTCACCCCGCGATTACTGCACTGTGAAGGAGAGCAGCATGCAGCCGAGGCGGTGGTGAAAACCCTGCATGTCTGGGAGTTTCGCGGTAAAGCGCTGTTCCTGAGCCGTAAAGTCTGGCGGGTGGACGATCGGGGCGTTTTGCATGGCGATATTCAGGTCGATATTGCGTCTGATATCCCGGAACCGGCACGCGTAGGCCTGAGTGTTCACCTTGCCGCAACGCCGGAAGCGGTTCAGTGGCTGGGGCTTGGGCCACATGAAAACTACCCGGACAGAACGCTGGCGGCTCAGCAGGGGCGCTGGACATTACCGCTGGAAGCCATGCACACGCCTTACATCTTCCCGACAGAAAATGGTCTGCGCTGTGATACCCGTGAACTGCTGCTGGGCGCGCATCGGCTGAATGGCCTGTTCCATTTCTCCGTCAGCCGCCACAGCCAGCAGCAGTTGCATGAGACAACTCACCATCATCTGTTGCGCGAGGAGCCGGGGTGTTGGCTTAACCTGGACGCGTTTCATATGGGCGTGGGCGGTGATGACTCGTGGAGCCCCAGCGTCTCGCCGGAATTTATTCTGCAGAAACGCCAGCTTCGCTATACCTTCAGCTGGCAGCAGAACCCTGACTGAGCAAAGAGGCGGCCACAGCAGTGGCCGCCTCGCTTACGCCAGGATACCGCTCAGGCCGTGCAGGCTCATGTAAATCCCGACCACAGTAATCAGGACAGCGGAGATCCACGGTGCTTTTCGTGAAAACTCGCTGAAACCCGGCCAGCGTTTTGTCGCATGCTTAAGGCTCAGGGCGGCAATTGCACCGGAAGCGACCAGCGTTAACGCCAGACCAATACTGAAGCTGAATACCAGCGTTGCGCCGAGGGCAAAATGCTTCAGCTGCAGGCAGATGAGCAGGACCGTGATTGAGGCCGGGCAGGGGATAAGCCCTCCGGTCAGGCCAAACAGGGCAATTTGTCCGGTGGTAACGTTCTGGCCGTTGAAGCGGCGGTTAATATCCTGCGCGTGCGCGCGCTGGTGGGCGTCCTGCCACTCTTCTTCAACCAGTGGATGCCCATGGTCGTGATGATCATGATGGTGGTTATGGTCATGGTCGTGATGATCATGATCATGATCATGGTGATCATGGTGATCATGGTGATCATGGTGATCGTGATGATGGTGGTGATCGTGTGGCTGACTCTCCTTCCAGGTTCGCCAGGCCATCCACAGGGCGATCAGCACGATCAGTATCCCCGAGACCAGCTGGAACCAGGGCTCAGACGTATGCGCATCCCAGCCCCGGCCAAACCATAATCCTGCCATAGCAATGATCCAGACCACCGCCGTATGGGAAAGCGTTGCCGCCAGACCAAGCAACACCGCCTGTTTCAGCGTACCGCGAATAGCCACAATAAACGCGGCCATCATCGTTTTGGAGTGGCCCGGCTCCAGGCCATGCAGCGCGCCGAGGAGGATAGCGCTGGGTACAAACAGCCAGGCATTGCCCTGCTGGAGGAGTGAAGCAAAATCGTTCATGGAAAATTCCGGAGTGGAAAGCGTGTTCAGATACTACTCCCCCCCAGTAGTCTAATACTACCCCCCAGTAGAAAAATACTCAGGGGGAGTAGAGCATGATATGCTTTAAAAGCCATACGATAAGGGAGACAGAGATGTCACATACGGTTCGCGACAAGAAGATGTTATTGACTCGCCTGAAGAAAATTCAGGGGCAAAGCGCTGCCCTGGAAAAAATGCTCAATAGCGACCACGAATGCGCCGACGTGTTACAACAGCTGGCGGCGATCCGCGGCGCGGTAAACGGCATGATGATGCAGGTGATCGAAGGTCATCTCACCGATCATGTGGTGAAAGAGCCTGAAGAAGCTCAGCGCGAAGCCGATCTTGGCGTCGTGTTACAGGTGATCAAATCCTATCTTAAGTAGGATGTGTTTTGAGGTTATCTTCCGCCCAAAGAATAAAGTCCGCTTTCGGCAACGCCTTGCTGTAGTACCAACCCTGCCCATACTGCACGCCGTGACGACGTAGCCAGGCGAGTTGCCCTTCGGTCTCCACGCCTTCCGCAACCATCGCCAGCTTCAGCGATTTCGCCATTTCAATAATGTGTGGCGTCACGTTTTTATATTCCAGTGCATCCACAAACGCTTTATCAATTTTTAGCGTGTCGACATCCAGATCCTGCAGGTAGCTCAGGCTGGAATAGCCCGTACCGAAATCATCAATATAGATTGCGTGGCCTGAATGACGAAAGGCGGCGATGGCCGGCGCGCTGATTTTAGGATCGGCAAAGCCGCGCTCGGTTAACTCAAGGGCGATCTGTTGCGGATGGACTTTCCACTTATTCATTAAGTGACTCAACAGTGGCGGAAGTTTTCCCGAGGTCAAATCGGCCGGCGCGAGGTTAATGGAAATATGCTGCCCGGCGTGAAGGTGCAGCCAGTAGCCCATATCCTCAAACACCTTTTCAATGACCAAATACGTCAGCTGCGAGATGAGCCCCGTTTGCTCAGCAAGCGGCACAAAAATATCCGGTGAAAGGCTGCTCCCGTCAGGCTGGGGCCAGCGGGTTAGCGCCTCTGCGCCCACAATCTTCCCGCTAGAGAGTTCAATAATGGGCTGGTAATGCACCACAAATTCCCGGTTATTGATGGCGTCAAGCAGGCGGTTGCGTGGCGACTGGATGCGACGCAGCAGTCGCAAAACAAAGAGTGCGGCAAGCAGGCTTATCAGTATGCCGAACGGCAGCCAGATAAGAAGTTGCTGGTGCCAGGTTTCAGCCAGCGGTTTTAACGCCGCCCAGGCGACCACCGTAAACCCCAGTTCAGGAACAGGCTTCATAATGTATATCGAGCCGTTGTACTGAATGCGGGTGACGCCCTGAACCTTAACCAGATTGCGGATATGCGGATCGAGCTTGCTGCTGCTGGCAAAAATGAGATGTGATTTGCTGCCCACCAGGGCGGCATCTGTGGCGATCTCACCGAAAGGGATCACATCGACAAGCGAGGCAGGATCCACCAGCACCAGATAGTGGCCCCGACCCAGGACCGCCATGTAGCGGCTAAAACCGAGATCGTTTTGCGTGGTGAGCCATGCGCCATAACCATCTTCCGTGATTCGCATGGGCGGCGGGAAAGGGGCCGACTGACTGGTTTGTTCCAGGGACGAGCAAAGGGGTTCAAGATTGTTGATATAAATAACTTCCTGAACATAACGCCATGAAAAAGCGACCCGCCGCATCTCCCTTAAATGCATAACGCTACAGGGGATCCCTTTAAAGGTCTGCAGGCTGTTGAGCGCTTCTTTAGCATCATCCACCACCCTGGCGGTACGTATCAGCACGCGTGAGGCATAGCTATCCAGCGCATCGACAAACTTATCTTCCGCCTGGCGATGTGCCAGCCAGATGCTCAGGCTAATCGGAACCAGCACCGCAATGATAAGTACGCCGGTCACCAGACTGACCAGATGTCGGGTTTTCATGGTGCTGTTTCCTTCCTCTTATGCCCGCTCCTGGGCGCTGAAAAACCTGCCAGAGGAGAAAGATTTTACCGCTAAATGATAAAGTTATAGCACGCGCAGGTCATGATTTACGGCACAACAGAAAATATCGTCGGGGCAGAGGGGTTGTTTTTTCAGCAGGGGTTAGATATCATTTTGTTATGTTATAACAAAACATAAAGAGTTTACGATGAAACCAGATATCCACCCAGCCTATCGCACCGTGGTGTTCCACGACACCAGTGCTAATGAATACTTTAAAGTCGGCTCAACCATTAAGACCGACCGCGAAATTGAACTCGACGGTGAAACGTATCCGTATATCACCATCGAGGTCTCTTCAAAATCGCACCCGTTCTACACCGGCAAGCAGAAAACGTTCTCGACGGATGGCAGTGCGGCGCGCTTCCGTAAGCGTTTCGGCGGCTTTCTTAATGCGAAGCGGGGATAACCATGCAGGTACTTAACTCATTGCGCAGTGCAAAACAGCGTCACCCGGATTGCCAGATAGTCAAACGCAAGGGACGCTTATACGTGATTTGCAAATCCAATCCGCGCTTTAAGGCGGTTCAGGGACGTAAGAAAAGACGCTAGACGCGTGTTTCGCGCCAGCTTTCCAGGGATCTTTTCTGGTTGCCATCGGCAGTAAAATTGTCGGTGGCAAGCCAGCCTTCAAAGGCACTCGCCAGCGCCGGCCACTCTTTGTCGAGAATTGAAAACCAGTCGGTATCCCGGTTATGACCTTTCGTGACCAGTGCCTGACGAAAACGCCCCTCAAACTGAAAGCCAAGACGCAGTGCCGCCTTGCGCGAAGGCGCGTTCAGGCTGTTGCACTTCCACTCGTATCGACGATACCCAAGGGTGTCGAACACGTATCGCATCAGCAGATATTGCGCTTCCGTCGACATCGGCGTGCGGCTGAGCAGCGGGGAGAAATGAACATGTCCCACCTCCACAACGCCGTTGGTTGGATCGATCCGCATCAGAGCCAGCGTGCCGACCGGGGACTGGGTCTGGTTGTCGATAACGCTAAAGTGAATCGGATCGGATAAGTCGCGCACGCTTTCTACCCATCCTGCAAACGCCTCTGCGCTGGCATCCGGCTCACGCAGCAGCCACGTCCAGCTGCGGGTATCTTCGGCCAGAGAATACGCGCTGAACAACGCCTCAGCGTGCTCTACTCGCAGCGGCTCAAGGCGACAATAGTGGCCCTGAAGCACCACACGTGAAGGGTGCTGGCGGGGTTGCCAGTCGATAAGCGCCTCGCCTACTGGCTGTCCAAACTCGTTGAATGTTTTCATTTTACTGTCCGTGACGTTGATAAGAACGCCAGACTAGTGAATTACTGGTTCCTTAAAAAGTGCCACTCAGCTATGTTTTGGTGGTACCACGGGAGGCGAGATGAACATACCGGGCGATGAATTTTATACTTTGCTGAATGCCGCGTTGAAAGCGCGGGGGGAAGAGACGTTGCAGCGCGCGCTGTATCATGCACTGCGTGAGGCGATACTGTGCGGCAAGCTACACGCCGGGAGCCGGCTTCCCGGTTCGCGAATGCTGGCTCAGCAGCTCTCGCTTTCACGGAATACCGTCAATGCGGCGCTGGAACAGCTGACGCTCGAAGGGTATCTGCTGCGTAACCGCCTGGGGACGCGGGTAGCGCAGCTGGCGCAGCGTACGCTCGTTCAGGCATTGCCGGACTCTGCCGTCACGCTCGGCACCCGGGTCGCCTCGCTGCCTGCGCCGGTGCCGCGTGATACCCCGGTTCCGGCATTTACGCCGGGAACACCGGCCATCAACTACTTTCCCCTGCCGCTGTGGCGGCGCTTGTACGACCGGGTTCTGCGTGAAGAGGGCAGCGCGCTCTTAGGGTATGGCGATCCTGCCGGGGAACCGTCGCTGCGGGCGGCCATTGCTCGCCACCTTGCCCTTTCGCGCGGCATTGACTGCGATGCCAGTCAGATAGTAATGACCGAAGGCGCGCTTGAGGGGGTAAACCTTTGCACGATGCTGCTGAGCGAACCCGGCAGCGTCGCGTGGGTGGAAGAGCCTGGCTATGGCGGGGCTAAAAGCGCCTTTGCCAAAGCGGGCTTAGTCATGACGGGGATGCCGGTTGATGACGAAGGCATGTTCTGGGAAGGGCTGGATACGCCGTCCCCTGCGCTTATTTTCACCTCACCTTCGCACCAGTTTCCGTACGGAAGCGTGCTCAGTGCGCGGCGACGCCTGGCGCTGCTGGATCTGGCCCGGCAGCATAACGCCTGGATTATTGAAGATGATTACGACAGCGAGTTTCGTTATTCCGGTGAGCCCGTGCCCGCAATGCTGGGAATGGTCAACAATGCGCCGGTTGTCTATCTCGGTACCTTCAGCAAAACCCTCTTTCCGTCGCTGAGAATGGGGTTCATGGTGTTACCCCCGGCGCTGGCAAAAGCGGCCCGTCCAGCCATTGGCGCGCTGCTGCGTGGCGGGCATCGCGCCGAACAGCGAACCCTGGCGCTGTTTATTGAGGAAGGACATTATGCCCGCCACCTTGCCGCCATGCGCCGGCTCTACCGTAAGCGCTACCGACAGCTGCGTGAGGTGCTGAGTGCTGAGCTTCATACCCCGCATCGCATTCTGGCGGGTGAAGGGGGGATGCATCTGACGCTGGCAATAGACGGCATCGACGACCAGAAAGTGGTTGAGCAGGCGAGGGCGTTTCAGCTGGCACCCGCTGCACTGAGCGGGTATTACCTGGAGCCGAAGCAGGGGCAAACCGGTCTGGTGTTAGGTTACGGCAATACCTCTGCTTCTCAGTTTGTGTCGGGTATCCGACGCATACAGGCTTTAATCACACAGCAGCAGGACGGGAAAGGGTAAAGACATCATAAAAAGAGAGCTGACCTTTGGTGGATACCATCTTCTGCAGCTTCTCTTTTTGCACCGTTTCAACCGCGGGGGAGTGCATGATGCTTTCGATCAGCTCCGGCGGCACGTAACGCGTGTTATACCATTCACCGTTATAGCAAACCCGGAAATCAAGGACGTCGATATCTTCGTAGCGGTAGCGGGGATTAACGTCAAAAAAGAAAAAGGCGTTAAACACCACAAACAGAATGACAAGCAGCCAGACGGAGTCCACCAGAGTTTCGGACTTCAGCATCACAATCAGTGTCGCCAGCCAGGCGGCATACATTGCGACAAACAGTCCAGGGTGTTTGCGAATAAAGCTGATGCTAAAGCGTGGGCGATTGTCGCGCTTTTCGCGGTGATTAAGATCGTCGATGGTGGCAGTAAGCAGGCGCTGTATCTCGGTCATTTTTTGCCTTTATGAGAATTGACAATACAGGATGTCTGCCAATTTTAGGGGAGCCATTTGGCTGAAAAAAGTAACAGTCAGGCGCTAAAAGACCATAACAGTTGACTCCCCGTCAATTTACAGCCGTTTAATGATTGTTGCCGGATTGCCGCCGACGACGACATTCGCCGGGACGTCTTTCGTTACGATAGCGCCGGAGGCCACCACCACATTATCACCCAACGTAACGCCCGGGTTAATAACCGCACGTCCGCCAATCCAGAGGTTGTTGCCGATGGTCACCGGCTTGCCAAACTCCACGCCGCTATTACGCGCGTCGGCGTCCAGCGGATGGGTTGCCGTGTAAATATGCACCCCTGGCGCGAGCATGCAGTTGTCGCCAATATGTATCGGGCAGACATCCAGCATCACGCAATCGAAATTGGCGTAAAATTCTTTGCCCAGATAAATGTTATATCCATAGTCACAGCGGAAGCTCGGCTCAATATAGGCCCCTTCGCTTTGCCCGAGGAGTTCCGCCAGAATGTTCTGGCGTTCGAGTTTCTCATCAGGTGCAGTGTGGTTATAACGGTGAACCAGGTGTCGGGCGCGTAATCGGTCGGCCCGTAATGTTTCATCACCAGGGCGGTAATGTTCACCTGCAATCATCTTCTGCTTTTCTATGCTCATTGGGAACCTCACTGGTCGTCTTTACCGTAGGGTAATCGGAACAGGATAGCAGGGGAACGTTCCCGGAAAATCACTGTGACTATCATCACAATAATATTGCGGATGAGCACGTTTTACACGGAGACCTGCACTGGGGCAGGAGGGTATAGCCAGAAAGTTGAATACAGCTGAGAAAGTGGCGTAGAACCTCTACAGACACACTTCAAAGATTAACGGACAAATCTCCACACGGACGTTGGGATTTTGTCATACAGCTTATTCATGGTCAGTTCTGCAAGACGGTGGTCAGCCGCTGAATAAAATACCGCCAGTTCATTATCAGAAAGCTCGTATTTATTCTTTTCAATTACACGTTCAAGCGTGTCTATTGACTGACAGCGTCGCAAACGCATCAAATAATCGATTTTTGTGAGTGGTTTTTCAGACATAAATTTACCTTACTAATTGTAATAATTTTAACAGGAAAGACTAACGGGGTTAGCTCTGCTCACGTTGATGAAGCAACGAAATAGTCGGTTGCCCGATTTACGCCATTTCTGCAAATCTTGCGCATTAATGCCGTAGCTGCTGAACAACATAAAGGTGTCATCCAGGTATTCATCAATTTGCTCAATCAGCTTATTATCTTCATTGTACTTAATTTTATAATTAAGTGCGAAGGTTGCAATATGCTCGATCAACTCGTTTAACTGTAAATTGATGGCAGACGTTGGGTCGTTTACCCAGCCATGGTTACTTTCATCAAGATTGGCAAGGCAGTCATGGTACAAGGATTCGCAGAGAAATTTCAACTGCGCGATATCATGCCTTTTTGGCGAGTACTCGTCCATAGCGCATCCCCCTTCTGAGTGATTTCTTACTCACCGAACATCATGTCGGGATGGATACAACATACTTAGCCGCACGGGTGCTGTGTTCCTGATAACTCTAACTATAATCCACTCTGATCAAGATTTCACCGCGCTATTACGAAAAATTACAAATAAAAGCACTGACTGCGAGCCTTTACGCAAATGTGCCTTCAGCGCTAAACATTTTTATCCAGATTAACGCGGAACTTTTTTCGCTCCCTTACGTTTCATTGGCTTAGCGTAAACAATCCTAAGATGTCCAAATCCGGAGTTCTCTTTGTCTGAAGATATGGTTAGGAATATTCCTAATCACTTAAGCAGGGAAATGAAATTAAAAAAATCCTGAATTCAGCGATTACGTTATCAGTTAATTATGATATGTCATTGTAGGCGGCAGGAAATAAATAGAAGCACAATAAGCCTATTTTATGATTTTTTTCCGAAAAAGAAAAAGGCCGCTAATGCGGCCTTTTTATCATGTGAAACCGGTATCAGTGCGGTTCTACCGAATGACTGTGCTCAATATCTTCATTCTTGCGGCTAAAGCGGCGGCGAACCACCACGAAGAATACCGGAACGAAGAAGATAGCAAGAACGGTTGCGGTAACCATACCCCCCATAACGCCTGTACCGACGGCGTTCTGTGCACCGGAACCCGCACCGGTACTGATAACCAGCGGCATTACCCCGAGGATAAATGCCAGTGATGTCATCAGGATTGGGCGCAGACGCATACGCACCGCGTCAAGGGTCGCCTCAATCAGGCCTTTACCTTCTTTCTCCATCAGATCTTTGGCGAATTCAACGATAAGTATCGCGTTCTTCGCCGACAAGCCAATGGTTGTCAGCAGGCCCACCTGGAAGTACACGTCGTTGGTTAATCCACGGAACGTTGCCGCAAGCAGCGCACCGATAACCCCCAGTGGCACCACCAGCATAACGGAGAACGGAATCGACCAGCTCTCATACAGTGCCGCCAGACACAGGAAGACCACAATCAGTGAAATGGCGTACAGGGCAGGGGCCTGGTTACCGGACAGACGTTCCTGGTAGGACATACCGGTCCAGTCATAGCCGATACCCGCAGGCAGTTTACCTGCCAGCTCTTCCATCAGGTTCATGGCTTCACCGGTGCTTCGGCCTGGTGCGGCCTGACCCAGGATCTCCATGGATGGCAGCCCGTTATAACGTTCCAGACGCGGCGAACCGTATTCCCAATGCGACGTAGAGAAGGATGAGAACGGCACCATCTGACCGTTGTTGCCGCGAACGTACCAGTTGTTGATATCGTTCGGTAACATACGGTATTGCGCCTCTGACATCACGTACACTTTCTTCACACGACCACGGTCAATGAAGTCGTTAACGTAGCTACCGCCCCAGGCCGCGCCCAGCGTGGTATTGATGTCACTGATGGAAACGCCCAGTGCCTGCGCTTTCTCCTGATCGATGTCGATTTTGTACTGAGGCGTATCTTCCAGACCGTTAGGACGCACGCCGACCAGAAGGTCAGGGTGTTTCGCCACTTCACCGAACAGCTGGTTACGTGCCTGCGTCAGTTTTTCATGACCCAGACCGCCCTGGTCAATCAGCTGGAAGTCGAAACCTGTCGCTGTACCCAGTTCAACTATCGCTGGCAGGTTAAAGGCGAAGACCATCGCATCTTTAATCTGTGAGAACGTGCCCATTGCACGGCCAGTAATTGCCTCAACTTTGTTCTCTTCGCCCGGACGTTCTGACCAGTCTTTCAGAGAAACGAAGGCAATACCGGTGTTCTGACCACGACCCGCAAAGCCAAAGCCGTTAACCGCAAACACGGATTCAACGTTAGCTTTCTCTTTGGTGAGGTAGTAATCCGTTACTTCATCCAGCACCTTCTGGGTACGTTCTTGCGAGGCACCCGCCGGCAGCTGTGCCATCGTCAGGAACACGCCCTGGTCTTCATCGGGCAGGAACGAGCTTGGCAGACGAACGAACAGATAGGCCATACCCACCACGATGATGATATAGAGCAGCAGGTAACGACCGGTGCTGCGCAGGATGTTACCCACGCTGTCGGTGTAGTGATGCGTGCTCTTATCAAACATGCGGTTAAACCAGCCGAAGAACCCTTTATGCTCGCCGTGACCGCCTTTTTGAACAGGTTTCAGCATGGTGGCACACAGTGCAGGCGTCAGGATCAATGCAACCAGTACCGACAGCGCCATCGCCGAGACAATGGTGATGGAGAACTGACGATAAATTGCACCGGTAGAGCCGCCAAAGAAGGCCATCGGGATAAACACCGCAGACAGTACCATCGCGATACCGACCAGCGCGCCCTGGATCTGGCCCATGGATTTACGGGTTGCTTCCTTCGGCGGTAGACCTTCTTCCGCCATAACACGCTCGACGTTTTCTACCACCACGATGGCGTCATCCACAAGCAAGCCGATGGCGAGCACCATCCCGAACATTGTCAGGGTGTTTATCGAGTAGCCAAAGATGGCCAGTATGGCGAAGGTCCCGAGCAATACGACCGGTACGGCGATGGTTGGGATCAGCGTCGCGCGGAAGTTTTGCAGGAACAGATACATGACCAGGAATACCAGGATGATCGCTTCTGCCAGGGTTTTAACCACTTCGTGAATCGAGATTTTGACGAACGGCGTGGTGTCATACGGATAAACGATCTTCAGGCCGGACGGGAAGAACGGTTCCATCTTCTTCAGTTCCGCACGGATAGCCGTCGCGGTGTCCAGGGCGTTAGCACCTGTCGCCAGTTTGATCCCGAGACCGGAAGCCGGCTTGCCGTTAAACTTCGCAATGATGTCGTAGTTTTCGCCACCCAGTTCCACTTTCGCCACGTCGCGCAGACGAACCTGCGAACCGTCCTGATTCACCTTCAGCAGAATTTTGCTGAACTCATCGGCGGAGGTCAGACGGGTCTGTGCGATGATCGAGGCGTTAAGCTGCTGGCCTTTCACCGGCGGGGTACCGCCTAACTGACCGGCGGCAACCTGGGCGTTCTGCGCTTTGATGGCGTTGATCACGTCCACCGGCGTCAGCTGGAAGTTGTTCAGTTTGTTCGGATCCATCCAGATACGCATCGCGTACTGAGAACCGAACAGCTGAACGTCACCCACGCCAGACGTACGGCTGATGGCGTCCTTCATGTTGGCGCCCACGTAGTCGGAAATATCCTCCTGCGTCATGGTGCCGTTGGTGTTGATAACGCCAACAACCATCAGGAAGCTACTGGACGATTTCTCGACGCTCACACCCTGCTGTTGTACTTCTTGTGGCAGCAACGGCATGGCGAGCTGCAGTTTGTTCTGGACCTGAACCTGCGCGATGTCAGCATCAGTACCTGACTGGAAGGTCAGGGTGATCTGTACCGTACCGGTTGAGTCACTGTTTGAGGACATGTACATCAGGTTATCGATACCGTTCATGTTCTGTTCGATAACCTGTGTCACGGTGTCCTGCACCGTTTTTGCATCAGCCCCGGGGTAGGTTGCGGAAATTGTTACCGCCGGTGGCGCAATCGTTGGATATTGCGCGACAGGCAGCTTCAGGATCGCAAGTCCCCCAGCCAGCATGATGATTATGGCGATCACCCATGCAAATATGGGGCGATCGATAAAGAAATTAGGCATGTCTTAACGGCTCCTGTTTAAGTTAAGACTTGGTTTGTTCTGACTGGCCAGCGGCCGAAGCTTGTTGTTTATCGTCAGATTTCACTTCCTGTGCTTTGACCTGCGCGCCAGGACGAACTTTTTGCAAACCAGTAATAATCACGCGATCGCCATCTTTCAGACCTTCCGTCACCAGCCATTTATCGCCAATCGCCTGCGTGGCAGTGATGTTGCGCGTTTCGACTTTGTCATCAGCCCCGACAACCAGTGCACTCGCGTCGCCACGTGGCGTACGGGTGACACCCTGCTGAGGCACCAGAAGTGCGGTTGGGTTGGTGCCTTCTTCCAGACGCGCGCGAACGAACATACCAGGTAAGAGTGTCTTATCCGGGTTCGGGAAAATCGCACGTAAGGTGATGGAACCGGTAGTTTGGTCGACCGTCACATCGGAGAATTCCAGTGTGCCTGCCTGCGGGAACTTGATACCGTCATTGGTCACGAGCTCCACTTTGGCTTTACCGTTTTCCTGCTTCAGCGTGCCGTTTGCCAGCTCTTGTTTCAGGCGCAGGAAATCGTTGCTGGACTGGGTCACGTCAACGTAAATCGGATCAAGCTGCTGCACGGTGGCCAACGCGTTGGTCTGACCGTTCTGCACCAGCGCCCCTTCCGTGACGGAGGATTTACCGATGCGACCGCTGATTGGGGAGGTCACTTTGGTATAGGCGAGGTTGATACGCGCTGTTTCCACTGCAGCTTTCGCGGCAATCACGGCGGCGTTGGTCTGCTGTGCATCAGACAGGGCAGTGTCATAATCCTGTTGACTGATGTACTTGGTACCGAGCAGTTTTTTGTAACGGTTCAGCGTCAGTTGGGAGATTTTGGCTGCAGCTTCTGCTTTCGCCAGATCGCCTTTTGCGCTCTCATAGGAGGCCTGGTAGGTTGCCGGATCAATCTGATACAGAGACTCGCCAGCTTTCACTTCACCACCCTCGGTGAAGTTACGTTTCAGGATGATACCACTCACCTGAGGACGCACTTCTGCGATGCGGTATGCGCTGGTACGGCCCGGTAATTCTGTCGTTATCTGGAGAGGTTCGGACTTGAGCGTCACCACGCCAACTTCTGGCACCTGCTGAGCTCCTTGTTGAGCCTGTTTGTCGTCACATCCTGTTAGCGCTAAGCTGCCTGAGAGCATCAGAACGACCGCCAGAGGCGTTAACCCTCTGTTTTTGTTCATATGTAAACCTCGAGTGTCCGATTTCAAATTGATCAATGGTCCTGAGTCCAAAAACCCATTGCTGCGTTTATATTATCGTCATGCTATGGTACATACATTCACAAATGTATGTAAATCTGACTCCTGTAAATTCACTAACGTATGGCACGAAAAACCAAACAACAAGCGCTTGAAACCCGACAACACATTCTGGATGTGGCTATGCGTTTGTTTTCTCAGCAGGGTGTTTCGTCAACCTCGCTGGCGCAGATTGCTCAGGCCGCGGGCGTCACGCGGGGAGCGATTTACTGGCATTTTAAAGACAAGACAGATCTGTTCAGTGAAATCTGGCAACTCTCAGAGTCCAGCATTAGCGATCTTGAGACTGAGTATCGGGCAAAATTCCCCGAGGATCCACTCTCAGTATTAAGAGAAATATTAGTATATATCCTTGAAGCAACGGTAGTTGAAGAACGTCGCAGGTTAATGATGGAAATCATCTACCATAAATGCGAGTTGGTCGGAGAGATGGCGGTCGTCCAGCAGGCGCAGCGCAGCCTGTGTCTGGAAAGCTACGATCGCATTGAACAGGTCCTCACCCAGTGCATGCAGGCGAACCAGCTGCCGGCGACGTTAATGACCCGACGGGCGGCTGTGCTGATGCGCAGTTATATTTCCGGCCTGATGGAAAACTGGCTTTTCGCCCCGGACTCCTTTGACCTGAAGAACGAAGCCCGCAGCTATGTCGCTATTTTCCTGGAGATGTGCCAGCTCTCCCCGACGCTGCATGGCAAGTCAGGCTCGCTAACAGCCTGACGCGATTCCAGGATTTCTCTTAGAGGCTCACGTTCGCGCTATTCTGCTTCAGGCGAGCGTGATATCCTGCACGCCGGACTATTTTCGGTCATCTTCTGACATCATTCACAACTATGCTGCACACCAATCGCTCGCAACATCCTGTTCTTGTATTTTTATTGGCGACGCTGTTTTTCTTCGCAACGGCACCGCTTTCCTGGGCCCGCGCCGATAACAACAATGACATCCCTTCACGCAGTGATGTTCAGTCGCAACTCGACACCCTGAATAAACAAAAAGATCTCTCTGCTCTGGATAAGCTCGTTCAGCAGGATCTGACGGAGACGCTGGAAACGCTTGATAAAATTGAGCGTGTTAAAGCGGAAACCACACAGCTTCGGCAGAAAGTGGCGCAGGCGCCTGAAAACATGCGTAAGGCCACGGAATCGCTGAATGCCCTGAGCGATGTGGATAATGACGACGAAACCCGTAAAACGCTCGCGACCCTGTCATTGCGTCAGCTGGAATCGCGCGTCGCACAGCTGCTCGACGATCTGCAAACGGCGCAGTCCGATCTCGGCACGTACAACAGCCAGCTTGTCTCCCTGCAAACCCAGCCCGAGCGCGTGCAAAATGCGATGTACGCCGCCTCTCAGCAGCTGCAGCAGATCCGCAACCGTCTGAACGGTACGTCGGTTGGCGAAGGCACCCTGCGCCCAACGCAGCAAACGCTGCTGCTGGTGCAGCAGGCCTTACTGAATGCGCAAATCGAACAGCAGCGTAAAAGCCTGGAAGGGAATACGGTGCTGCAGGATACGCTCCAGAAGCAGCGCGACTACGTAACG
Source organism: Enterobacter sp. SORGH_AS_0287 (assembly GCF_031453695.1). Classification (NCBI taxonomy): domain Bacteria; kingdom Pseudomonadati; phylum Pseudomonadota; class Gammaproteobacteria; order Enterobacterales; family Enterobacteriaceae; genus Enterobacter; species Enterobacter sp. SORGH_AS_0287. The sequence goes on along the minus strand of NZ_JAVIZW010000001.1, from coordinate 2,467,894 downwards.
GCGAACATTAATCGTCTGGAACATCAGCTTCAGCTGTTGCAGGAGGCGGTTAACAGTAAGCGCCTTACGCTGACGGAGAAAACGGCTCAGGAAGCCGTCTCACCGGACGAAACTGCCCGCATTCAGGCGAACCCGCTGGTGAAACAGGAGCTCGAGGCTAACCATCAGCTGAGCCAGCGCCTGATACTGGCAACAGAAAGCGGTAACTCGCTGGTTCAGCAAAATATCAGAGTGAAAAACTGGCTGGACCGCGCGCTGCAGGCTGAACGCAACATTAAAGAGCAGATTGCGGTTCTGAAAGGCAGCCTGCTGCTGTCGCGTATTCTCTACCAGCAACAGCAGACGCTGCCGTCCGCCGATGAGCTCGAGGACATGACCAACCGCATTGCGGATTTGCGTCTGGAACAATTCGATGTGAACCAGCAGCGCGACGCCCTTTTCCAGAGCGATACGTTTGTCGCCAAATTGGAAGAAGGCCATTCCAGTGAAGTGAACCCGGAAGTTCACGACGCCCTGCTGCAGGTTGTGGATATGCGCCGCGAGCTGCTCGACCAGCTCAACAAACAGCTCGGCAACCAGCTGATGATGGCGATTAACCTGCAGATCAACCAGCAACAGCTGGTGAGCGTGTCGAAAAGTCTGCAGGAGATCCTGACCCAGCAGATTTTCTGGGTTAACAGCAATAAGCCGATGGACTGGGACTGGATTAAATCCTTCCCTGAAACGCTGAAGGCGCAGATTAAGAGCATGAAAATCACCGTAAACTGGGAGAAAGCCTGGCCTGCGGTGATGATTGCATTCCTGGCGGGGCTCCCGCTGCTGCTGATTGCTGGCCTGATCCGCTGGCGTCTGGGCTGGCTGAAGAAATACCAGGATAAGCTGGCGTCTGAAGTGGGGCAACTGCGTAACGACAGCCAGCTGCACACGCCAAAAGCGATTCTGATCGATCTGATCCGCGCGCTGCCGGTCTGCCTGATTATTCTGGCGGTGGGGCTTATCCTGCTGACGATGCAGCTCAACATCAGCGACCTGCTGTGGGCGTTCAGTAAAAAACTGGCCCTGTTCTGGCTGGTGTTTGGCGTGTGCTGGAAAGTGCTGGAAAAAGACGGCGTTGCGGTGCGTCATTTCAACATGCCTGCGCAACTGACCAGCCACTGGCGTCGTCAGATTGTACGCGTCAGCCTGGCGCTGTTGCCGCTGCACTTCTGGTCCGTCGTCGCTGAGCTGTCTCCGCTGCACCTGATGGACGATGTCATGGGCCAGCTGGTTATTTTGCTGAACCTGCTGCTCATTGCCATCCTGATGTGGCCGATGTGCCGCGACAGCTGGCGGGATAAAGAGTCTCACAACATTCGTCTGGCCACCGTGACGGTACTGGCGATTATTCCACTGGCACTGATGGTGCTCACGGCGACGGGGTACTTCTATACCACGTTGCGCCTGTCCGGACGCTGGATTGAAACCGTCTATCTGGTGATCGTCTGGAACCTGCTCTATCAGACCGTACTGCGTGGCCTGAGCGTGGCGGCTCGCCGCATCGCTTATCGTCGTGCCATCGCGCGTCGCCAGCATCAGGTGAAGGAGGGGGCCGAAGGCGCGGAGCCACAGGAAGAGCCAACCATCGCGCTGGAGCAGGTTAACCAGCAGACACTGCGTATCACCATGCTGGTGATGATCGCGCTGTTTGCGGTGATGTTCTGGGCGATCTGGTCTGATTTAATCACCGTCTTTGCCTACCTCGACAGTATCACCCTCTGGCAATACAACGGCACCGAAGCGGGCGCCGCGGTAATGAAAAGCGTGACCATGGGCAGCTTGCTCTTTGCTCTGGTGTCGTCAGTGGTAGCCTGGGCGTTGATTCGAAACCTGCCAGGCCTGCTTGAAGTGCTGGTGCTGTCGCGTCTGAACCTGCGTCAGGGGGCGTCGTATGCCATCACCACCATCCTCAACTACGTCATTATTATTGTCGGGGCGATGACGGTCTTTGGATCGCTTGGCGTCTCGTGGGATAAACTGCAGTGGCTGGCGGCCGCGCTCTCTGTCGGTCTCGGTTTTGGCTTGCAGGAGATCTTCGGTAACTTTGTTTCCGGTCTGATCATCCTGTTCGAACGTCCGGTGCGTATCGGTGATACCGTCACCATCGGCACCTTCTCGGGAACGGTCAGCAAGATCCGTATTCGTGCCACCACCATCACCGACTTCGATCGCAAAGAGGTGATCATCCCGAACAAAGCGTTCGTCACCGAGCGACTGATCAACTGGTCGCTCTCCGACACCACAACGCGCGTCGTCATTCGACTGGGCGTAGCCTACGGCTCCGATCTGGATAAAGTGAAAGAGGTGTTGTTAAAAGCCGCGAAATCGCATCCTAAGGTGATGCACGAGCCCGCCCCAGATGTGTTCTTCACCACCTTTGGGCCGAGCACGCTGGATCACGAGTTGCGGTTATACGTGCGTGAGCTGCGCGATCGCAGCTACACCGTGGATGAGCTGAACCGCACTATCGATCGTCTGTGCCGTGAAAACAACATTAACATCGCCTTCAACCAGCTTGAAGTTCACCTGCGTAACGAGAAAGGTGACGAGCATACGGAAGTGAAGCGCGAGATTCAGGGTGACGATCCTACCCCGGCGTAATTCAGGTTCCCTCTCCCGGTGGGAGAGGGGCAGGGTGAAGGCGACTGGCCTTCACCTTGCCTTCAAAATCCGTCTTCACTATCTCAAGTGCTTTCAGCACCGTCTGGGCAGGGATGTCATGATTCTCCAGCAGCATAATCAAATCGACGGCCAGCTTGACCTCATCGGGTGCATTTTCCAGTGACATTTACGGCTCCTGTTAACGGGTCAGACGTTCAATGACGCGTTCAATTTCATCCAGTGCCTGACGGCAACGAACGATGCGGCCCTCAAGGGCGCTAACCTCTCGCATTAATAACTGCTGCTCTTCCAGCGTCTCGCTTGCGTTCAGGCGCGTTTCCCGCTCCTGCTTCATCTCAAACAGACGGCGCGCAAACTCCTGGTTCTCCAGCCGCTTGCGCTGCCATTTACCGAGACCCGGCGACGCGCTGTCCCAGACGCGTAGCGGCCAGGCGGTCATTTCACGGTGCAGGGCGGTGATCTGCTCGGTGAGATGTTCCGCAAGCCAGGCGACCTGTTGCTGTTGATTGTTCTCAACCGCGTGGCGCAACTCATCAAGATTCATCTGCGCCTCATCAACATAATCCTGGATGCGCGTGCTGCGGGTACGAAAAAGCTGCCGGTCAAAGCGCGGCTTCAGCGTAGCATGCCCCATTAACGGCGTAGCCTGCGCGCGCAGGGTGGACAGCTGATTTTGCAGCGTCTCCAGAAGCAGGGCTGTTTTCAATACGCTCTCCAGTGGTAAAGTAGCCGTTCAGTTTGATAACGATTCGCATTATGCAGCGTACTATTTTAATCATCATTGGCTGGCTCGCGGTAGTGTTAGGCACGCTGGGCGTGGTTTTGCCCTTATTGCCCACCACGCCTTTTATCCTGCTGGCAGCCTGGTGCTTCGCCCGTTCATCGCCGCGCTTTCACCACTGGCTGCTGTACCGCTCCTGGTTTGGCGGCTATTTGCGCCACTGGCAAAAACATCGGGCAATGCCGCCCGGTGCGAAGCCGCGTGCAATCGCGGTGATCCTGATTACCTTTGCCATTTCATTATGGCTGGTGAAAATGATGTGGGTGCGCATTCTGTTGCTGACGATCCTCGCCTGTCTGCTTTTCTTTATGTGGCGGATCCCCGTGGTTGATGAAAAGCAACAAAAGCACTGAAGCCTTATAATGGCTGTTGCAATTATTGCGCGCAGCCAGTAAATTCGACCGTTTTCGAGCACAGCTGCGCCTGGTCAAAGGTTAAACAATTGTTACCCTGGCCGACTCGTTGCGCGCTGTGAGTAACACTGTTTCATTTAGGCACAAACCGATGACCGCAACTGCACAGCAGCTTGAATATCTGAAAAACAGCATCAAAAGTATCCAGGACTATCCAAAGCCTGGCATTCTTTTCCGTGATGTCACCAGCTTGCTGGAAGACCCGAAAGCGTACGCGCTCAGCATTGAACTGCTGGTCGAGCGTTATAAAAACGCCGGGATCACCAAAGTAGTGGGTACCGAAGCCCGTGGATTCCTGTTTGGCGCGCCGGTCGCGCTGGCAATGGGTGTTGGCTTTGTGCCGGTGCGTAAACCGCGTAAACTGCCGCGTGAAACCATCGCAGAGAGCTACGAACTGGAGTACGGCACCGATCAGCTGGAAATCCACGTTGATGCGATCAAGCCTGGCGATAAAGTGCTGGTGGTTGACGATCTGCTGGCGACCGGCGGCACGATTGAAGCGACCGTGAAGCTGATCCGTCGTCTGGGTGGTGAAGTGACCGACGCGGCATTCATCATTAACCTGTTCGATCTGGGTGGCGAACAGCGCCTGGAAAAACAGGGCATTACCAGCTACAGCCTGGTGCCTTTCCCGGGTCATTAATCCCGGTTTTCACAACCTCGCTCAATGGGTGAGGTTGTGATAGCATTCCCCTCCATAAATTCACCTTCCAGCGTTGCAGAGCCTGCCCATGAGTTATCAGGTGTTAGCCCGTAAATGGCGACCACAAACCTTTGCTGACGTTGTCGGTCAGGAGCATGTGCTGACGGCCCTGGCGAACGGCTTGTCGCTAGGTCGCATCCATCACGCTTATCTTTTCTCCGGCACCCGCGGCGTCGGTAAGACCTCTATTGCCCGTTTGCTGGCAAAAGGTCTGAACTGCGAAACCGGGATCACCGCCACGCCGTGCGGCGTGTGTGACAACTGCCGTGAAATTGAGCAGGGGCGCTTTGTCGATCTGATTGAGATCGACGCCGCCTCGCGCACGAAAGTGGAAGATACCCGCGATCTGCTCGACAACGTGCAGTACGCGCCGGCGCGTGGCCGCTTCAAGGTCTACCTGATCGATGAAGTGCACATGCTGTCACGCCACAGCTTCAACGCCCTGCTGAAAACGCTGGAAGAGCCGCCCGCGCATGTGAAATTCCTGCTGGCGACCACCGATCCGCAAAAGCTGCCGGTCACTATTTTGTCGCGCTGCCTGCAGTTCCATCTGAAGGCGCTGGACGTCGAGCAGATCCGCGCTCAGCTTGAACATATTCTTGATGAAGAGAAGATTGTCCACGAACCGCGCGCCCTGCAGCTGCTTGCCCGCGCGGCAGATGGCAGCCTTCGTGATGCCTTAAGTCTCACCGACCAGGCGATTGCCAGCGGTGACGGTAAACTCTCGACCGACGCGGTCAGCACCATGCTCGGCACGCTGGATGACGATCAGGCGCTTTCTCTCATCGAAGCGATGATCGCCGCCAACGGTGAACGCGTCATGTCGCTGGTGAACGCCGCGGCTGCCCGGGGCATTGAATGGGAAGCGCTGCTGGTTGAGATGCTGAGTCTGCTGCACCGCGTGGCGATGCTGCAGCTTTCTCCGTCAGCCATCGGTGCCGATATGGCGGTTATTGAACACCGCGATGCGTGAACTTGCGCGCACCGTCCCACCGGCTGACGTGCAGCTTTATTACCAGACGCTGCTGATTGGCCGCAAAGAGCTGCCGTTTGCGCCGGATCCCCGGATGGGCGTTGAAATGACCCTGCTGCGTGCGCTGGCGTTCCATCCGCGCATGCCTCTGCCGGAGCCGGAAGTGCCCCGACAGTCTTTTGCTCCGGTCGCCCCCACTGCGGTGATGTCGCCTCAGCAGGTGCCACCGCAGCCGACGGCTCCCCCACAGCAGAACGTACCGCTACCGGAGGCCACCAGTTCGGTGCTTGCCGCACGAAGCCAGTTGCAACGTGCTCAGGGAGCAACCAAACCAAAAAAGAGTGAACCGGCAGCGCCAGGAAGAGCGCGGCCGGTGAACAACGCCGCGCTTGAACGACTGGCTTCGGTTACGGAGCGCGTTCAGTCGCGCCCTGCACCGTCCGCGCTCGAGCAAAAAGCCCCGGTGAAAGAAGAGGCTTACCGCTGGAAGGCAACGACCCTCGTTGAAGAGGTGAAAGAAGAAGTTGCCACACCGAAAGCGCTAAAAAAGGCGCTGGAGCATGAAAAAACACCTGAGCTTTCCGCGAAACTTGCCGAAGAGTCTATTGAGCGTGACGCGTGGGCCGCAGAGGTCAGTAAACTGCAGTTGCCGAAGCTGGTTGAGCAGGTCGCGCTGAATGCATGGAAAGAGCAGGACGGTCATCAGGTACGTTTACACCTGCGACCGGGTCAGCGGCATCTGAATTCCCCTGGCGCGCAAAAAGCGCTGGCCGAGGCGCTCACCGCATTACACGGTGCACCGGTTGAATTGACTATCATTGAAGATGATAATCCGGCGGTGCGAACGCCACTGGAATGGCGTCAGGCGATTTATGAAGAGAAGCTCGCGCAGGCGCGCGAGTCGATTATCGCGGATAACAATATCCAGACTCTGCGCCGGTTCTTCGACGCCGATCTGGATGAAGAGAGTATTCGCCCCATTTGATCGTGAGTCTGACTTACGGTTGTAATCCTTAAACGTGAAAGAAGAGAGAAGCCTATGTTTGGTGGAAAAGGCGGTCTGGGTGGCCTGATGAAGCAGGCTCAGCAGATGCAGGAAAAAATGCAGAAAATGCAGGAAGAGATCGCTCAGCTGGAAGTCACGGGTGAATCCGGTGCCGGTCTGGTCAAGGTGACCATCAACGGTGCGCATAACTGCCGTCGCGTTGAAATCGACCCAAGCCTGCTCGAAGACGACAAAGACATGCTGGAAGATCTGGTTGCAGCCGCGTTTAACGATGCTGCGCGCCGTATCGATGAAACTCAGAAAGAGAAAATGGCCTCTGTTTCCAGCGGTATGCAACTGCCGCCTGGCTTCAAGATGCCATTCTGATGCAAACCAGTCCGCTGCTCACGCAGTTAATGGAAGCACTGCGCTGTCTGCCGGGTGTCGGCCCGAAGTCGGCGCAGCGCATGGCGTTTACGCTATTGCAGCGCGACCGCAGCGGCGGGATGCGCCTGGCGCAGGCTTTGACCCGTGCCATGTCAGAAATTGGTCACTGTGCGGATTGCCGTACCTTTACCGAGCAGGACGTGTGTAACATCTGCACTAATCCGCGTCGTCAGGAAAACGGTCAGATTTGCGTGGTGGAGAGTCCGGCGGACATCTATGCCATCGAACAGACCGGGCAGTTTTCTGGCCGCTATTTTGTGCTGATGGGGCATCTCTCCCCGCTGGACGGTATTGGCCCGGACGATATCGGTCTCGATCGCCTTGAACAGCGTCTTGAGTCCGAAACGATCAAAGAGGTGATCCTCGCCACCAACCCAACGGTGGAAGGGGAAGCTACGGCCAACTACATCGCCGAATTGTGCGCACAGTATGGCGTTGACGCCAGCCGCATCGCTCACGGCGTGCCAGTGGGCGGTGAGCTGGAGATGGTGGACGGCACCACGCTGTCCCACTCTCTGGCTGGACGTCACAAGATTATTTTCTGACCAAACGGAGGCTGCAATCGCGGCCTCCGCTTGAAATTCTCCCCTCGTATCCCCATCTCTCCCTCAACGTTTTAAAACCCCATTAAATGGCATTGTTGAGGTCGACATAGATGAAAGGACAAGAAACCCGTGGTTTCCAGTCAGAAGTAAAACAGCTTCTGCACCTGATGATCCATTCCCTGTATTCCAACAAAGAAATCTTCCTGCGTGAGCTGATTTCCAACGCCTCCGATGCGGCGGACAAGCTGCGCTTCCGCGCCCTGTCTAACCCGGATCTGTACGAAGGCGACGGAGAGCTGCGCGTGCGCGTCTCTTTCGATAAAGAGAACCGTACCCTGACTATCGCCGATAACGGCATTGGTATGAACCGCGACGAGGTCATCGACCATCTCGGGACCATTGCTAAATCCGGTACCAAAGCGTTCCTCGAATCAATGGGCTCCGATCAGGCGAAAGACAGCCAGCTGATCGGCCAGTTCGGTGTGGGCTTCTACTCGGCGTTCATCGTTGCGGACAAAGTCACCGTACGTACCCGCGCAGCAGGCGACAGTGCGGATCACGGCGTCTTCTGGGAATCTAAAGGCGAAGGCGAATACACCGTTGATGACATCACCAAAGCGGACCGCGGTACCGAAATCACCCTTCACCTGCGTGAAGGCGAAGATGATTTCCTGAATGACTGGCGCGTGCGCTCCATCATCAGCAAATACTCCGACCATATTGCCCTGCCGGTTGAGATTGAAAAACAGGAAGAGAAAGACGGTGAAACCGTGGTGTCCTGGGAGAAAATCAACAAGGCGCAGGCGCTGTGGACGCGCAATAAGTCTGAAATTAAAGACGACGAATACAACGAATTCTACAAACACATCGCCCACGACTTTACCGATCCGCTCACCTGGAGCCACAACCGTGTGGAAGGTAAGCAGGAGTACACCAGCCTGCTGTATATCCCGTCTCAGGCGCCGTGGGATATGTGGAACCGCGATCACAAGCACGGTCTGAAGCTGTACGTCCAGCGCGTGTTTATCATGGATGACGCCGAGCAGTTCATGCCGAACTACCTGCGCTTTGTGCGTGGCCTGATTGACTCCAACGATCTGCCGCTGAACGTCTCCCGTGAAATTCTGCAGGACAGCACCGTCACCCGCAACCTGCGTAATGCACTGACCAAACGTGCGCTGCAGATGCTGGAAAAACTGGCGAAAGACGATGCAGAAAAATACCAGACCTTCTGGAAACAGTTCGGTCTGGTGCTGAAAGAGGGCCCTGCGGAAGATACATCCAACGTAGAAACCATTGCTAAGCTGCTGCGTTTCGCTTCCACTCACACCGACTCCTCTGCGCAGACCGTGTCGCTGGAAGAGTACGTCTCCCGCATGAAAGAAGGGCAGGAGAAGATCTACTACATCACCGCCGACAGCTACGCCGCGGCGAAGAGCAGCCCACACCTTGAGCTGCTGCGTAAGAAAGGCATCGAAGTACTGCTGCTGTCTGACCGCATCGACGAGTGGATGATGAACTACCTGACCGAGTTCGACGGTAAGGCGTTCCAGTCCGTCGCCAAAGCCGATGAGTCGATCGATAAGCTGGCCGATGAAGTGGACGAAAGCGCGAAAGAAGCGGAGAAGGCGCTGGAGCCTTTCGTTGAGCGCGTGAAAACGCTGCTGGGCGATCGCGTGAAAGAGGTGCGTTTCACTCACCGTCTGACTGATACCCCGGCCATTGTCACCACGGATGCGGATGAAATGAGCACCCAGATGGCGAAACTGTTCGCCGCGGCGGGCCAGGCGATGCCAGAAGTGAAGTATATCTTCGAGCTGAACCCGGATCACCCGCTGGTGAAACGCGCGGCGGATACGCAGGACGAAGCACGCTTCGCCGAGTGGGTTGAGCTTCTGCTGGATCAGTCTCTGCTGGCCGAGCGCGGCACGCTGGAAGATCCTAACCTGTTCATTAAACGTGTGAATGCGCTGCTGCTGGCGTAATTGACCCGCCTCCCCCTGGTCTTCTCCCTCTCCTGTGGGAGAGGACCGGGGGAGGGCACCAGACCGCTCCTTCCCGTTAATCTCCCTTCATTAACCGTTTCAGCCCGCCTGCCTTCCTTGAGCCATATCCGTTCTGGTGGTATTGTTTAGCGCTTTTGAAAAATTGAATCGACTTTTGAGGGGATTTTCGCAATGCGTATTATTCTGCTTGGCGCTCCGGGCGCGGGTAAAGGAACTCAGGCTCAGTTCATCATGGAGAAATACGGTATTCCGCAAATCTCCACCGGTGATATGCTGCGCGCCGCTGTTAAATCTGGCTCCGAGCTGGGTAAACAAGCGAAAGACATCATGGATGCAGGCAAGCTGGTGACCGACGAGCTGGTTATCGCTCTGGTCAAAGAGCGCATTGCTCAGGAAGACTGCCGTAACGGTTTCCTGCTGGACGGCTTCCCACGCACCATTCCTCAGGCTGATGCCATGAAAGAAGCGGGCATCAACGTGGACTACGTGCTCGAGTTCGACGTGCCGGACGAGCTGATCGTTGACCGTATTGTTGGTCGTCGCGTACACGCTGCCTCTGGCCGCGTTTACCACATCAAATTCAACCCGCCTAAGGTTGAAGGTAAAGATGACGTTACCGGTGAAGAGCTGACCACCCGTAAAGACGATCAGGAAGAGACCGTACGTAAACGTCTGGTGGAATACCATCAGATGACCGCTCCGCTGATCGGTTATTACACCAAAGAAGCGCAGGCGGGTAACACCAAATACGCGAAAGTTGATGGCACCAAAGCCGTTGCTGACGTTCGTGCAGAGCTGGAAAAAATCCTCGGCTAATTGCACCTCTCTCACCCGGGCTCTCCGGGTGAGAAAAATTCTCATCTTACCTATTGCAGCAATGGGTTTCGTTTAAACGCTTTTCCGCTACAATTGAAAACCATTCAAATGGTTAAGAGGCGTGAATGAGTCAGGCGAAAACCGGCATCCTGCTTGCCAATCTGGGTACACCAGATGCACCGACATCAGAAGCGGTAAAACGCTACCTGCGACAATTTTTAAGCGACACGCGCGTCGTGGATACCCCAAGACTGTTGTGGTGGCCGCTGCTGCGTGGCGTCATTCTGCCGATTCGTGCCCCACGTGTCGCAAAGCTTTATCAGTCCGTCTGGATGGAAGAGGGCTCACCGCTGATGGTGTATAGCCGTCGGCAGGAAAAAGCGCTGGCCGCCCGCCTGTCGGATATGCCCGTCGCGCTGGGCATGAGCTACGGTAAACCGTCACTGGAAAGCGCGGTCGACTCGCTGCTGGCGCAGGGCGTCGACCACATTGTGGTGCTCGCCCTTTATCCGCAGTATTCCTGCTCGACAGTTGCCGCCGTCTGGGATGAGCTGGCTCGTATTCTGGCGACCCGCCGCCGTATTCCTGGCGTGACCTTTATTCGCGATTACGCCGATAACGAACGCTATATTAAAGCGCTTGCCAGTAGCGCGCGCGCGTCGTTTGAAAAACATGGCGAGCCGGATCTGCTGTTGCTCTCCTATCACGGGATCCCGCAGCGCTTCGCCAATGAAGGGGATGATTACCCGCAGCGCTGCCGCGACACCACCCGTGAGCTGGTCTCAGCCCTCGGCCTGCCGCCAGAGAAAGTGATGATGACCTTCCAGTCGCGTTTTGGCCGCGAGCCGTGGTTAACGCCTTATACCGACGAAACCCTCAAAATGCTCGGTGAGAAGGGCGTGAAACATATCCAGGTGATGTCACCCGGTTTCTCCGCCGACTGTCTGGAAACGCTGGAAGAGATTGCCGTGCAGAACAGAGAGTTCTTCCTCGAGGCGGGCGGAACGAAATACGAATACATTCCGGCCCTTAACGACTCGCCTGAGCATATCGAGATGATGGTGTCACTGGTGACAAACAGCCGCTGATCGCACTATGGGCCGGGTTTGTGCTACCATTCCCGGCCCATAATCCTTGCACAGTTCAGACCCATGAAATTTCCCGGTAAACGCAAATCTAAACACTACTTTCCCGTTGATGCCCGCGATCCGCTCCTGCAGCAAATCCAGCCGGAAAATGAAACCAGCGCCGCATGGGTCGTCGGTATCGATCAGACGCTGGTGGACATTGAAGCTAAAGTGGATGATGCGTTTGTCGCTCGTTACGGTCTGAGCGCCGGTCACTCGCTGGTGATTGAGGACGATGTTGCCGAAGCCCTGTATCAGGAGCTGACGCGTGAAAACCTGATCACCCATCAGTTTGCCGGTGGCACTATCGGCAACACCATGCACAACTACTCGGTGCTTGCCGACGACCGCTCTGTGTTATTGGGCGTCATGTGCAGCAACATCGAAATTGGTGGCTACGCCTACCGTTACCTGTGCAATACCTCCAGCCGCACCGATCTGAACTACCTTCAGGGCGTTGACGGGCCGATTGGCCGCTGCTTCACGCTGATCAGCGATTCTGGCGAACGTACCTTTGCCATCAGCCCCGGCCACATGAATAAGCTGCGTGCAGAGAGCATTCCGGAAGCGGTGATAGCGGGTGCGTCTGCACTGGTGCTGACGTCGTATCTGGTGCGCTGTAAACCCGGCGAGCCGATGCCGGAAGCCACCATGAAAGCGATTGAGTACGCGAAGAAATACAATGTGCCGGTCGTTCTGACGCTGGGTACCAAATTCGTGATAGCCGACAACCCCGAGTGGTGGCAGGCCTTCCTGAAGGAACACGTCTCGATTCTGGCGATGAACGAAGAAGAGGCTGAAGCGTTGACCGGCGAGAGCGATCCGCTGCTGGCCTCCGATAAAGCGCTCGACTGGGTCGATCTGGTGCTCTGCACTGCCGGACCGGTAGGGCTGTATATGGCAGGCTTCACGGAAGAAGAGAGCAAACGCAAAACGCAGCATCCACTGCTGCCAGGCGCCATTGCCGAGTTTAACCAGTACGAGTTCAGCCGCGCGATTCGCCATAAAGATTGCGAAAACCCGCTGCGTATTTACTCCCACATCGCGCCGTATATGGGCGGGCCAGAAAAGATCATGAACACCAATGGCGCGGGAGATGGCGCACTGGCGGCGCTGCTGCATGACATCACTGCGAATGCCTACCATAAAACCAACGTCCCGAATTCCAGCAAGCACAAATTCAACTGGCTGACCTATTCGTCGCTGGCACAGGTGTGTAAGTACGCGAACCGCGTGAGTTATCAGGTGCTGAACCAGCACTCGCCGCGCTTAACCCGCGGTCTGCCGGAGAGGGAAGATAGCCTCGAAGAAGCCTACTGGGACCGATAAAGGCAAAACGGCAACCTTGCGGTTGCCGTATTCGTGTTTGTACCCTCTCCCGGTGGGAGAGGGTCAGTCAGGGGCTGCAGGAGGCACGCTTACCCCGTCACCACCTCGTCAACCGGCGGTTTCGTTAACAGCGTCAGCATCGCTTTTGCAATTTCACGTTCACCCATCACCACCTGATCCGCACCACGTTCGGTAATGTACTCCACCTCATCGTCATAATGGGCGCGGGCAATGATCTCAATATTCGGGCACTTCTCACGTGCGGACGCCACAATTTCACCCGCTTCATAGCCGTTTGGAATGGTCAGCAGCAGCCAGCGCGCGCAGTCCAGATGCGCGAGATTCATGATCTCTTCGTTTGCCGCATTGCCCAACACTGCGCGAACGCCGCGCTCGCGCAGCTCGTCGACGCGGGTACGTGATGTTTCAATCACTACCAGCGGGATCCCCTGCGCCATCAGCTTCTCACCGAGCAGGCTTCCTACGCGGCCAAAGCCGACCAGCAGGGCATGATTGCAAATATCCACCGGGATCTGCTTCTCTTCTTCGATAGCTTCTTCCAGCGTCTGCTCTTCCAGCGTTTCGGTTTTATCGAGGTATTTTTCCAGCAATGCAAACAGGACCGGGTTCAGCATGATGGAGAGGATCGCTCCGGCGAGGACCAGGTTTTGCCCGGCCTGCGGCAGCAGATTCAGCGCCATACCCAGGCCCGCCAGAATAAAGGCGAACTCACCAATCTGCGCCAGGCTGGCGGCGATGGTCAGAGCGGTACGCGGCGAGTGGCCAAACATCCGTACCAGGAAGAAGGCGGCAACCGACTTACCAAAGATAATAATCGCCAGGGTGCCCATCACGGCCAGCGGCTGCTGAACCAGAACCATCGGATCAAACAGCATCCCGACGGAGACAAAGAACAGGACGGCGAAGGCGTCGCGCAGCGGCAGCGTATCGTGCGCCGCACGGTGGCTCAGCTCGGATTCGTTCAGCACCATCCCGGCGAAGAACGCGCCCAGTGCAAAGGAGACGTCGAACAGTTCAACGGCACCAAAGGCAATCCCCAGCGCCAGGGCAAGGACAGACAGGGTAAACAACTCACGGGAGCCGGTGGCCGCGCTGCGGGACAGGATCCACGGCACCAGACGGCGGCCCACCAGCATCATAATGGTGATAAACGCCACCACTTTCCCGATGGTGATGCTCATGTCCAGCGCCAGCGTCGCAAAGCCGACGCTCTCTTTTTCCATCATACCGGCGACGGCAGGCAGCAACACCAGCGTCAGCACCATCACCAGGTCTTCCACAATCAGCCAGCCTATCGCGATTTGTCCGCGCTGGCTGTCGATAAGCTGCCTCTCCTCAAGCGCGCGCAGCAGTACGACGGTACTGGCGGTTGAAAGACACAGCCCAAAAACGATACCGGTCATCAGCGACCAGCCAAGCACTGTCGAAAGCGCCATTCCCAGCAGCGTCGCTACGGCTATCTGTGCGATCGCTCCCGGTATGGCGATCGACTTTACCGCCATCAGATCCTTGAGTGAGAAATGCAGACCCACGCCAAACATCAGCAGAATCACGCCTAATTCCGCCAGTTCGGGCGCCAGTTTGGTATCCGCCACGAAACCTGGCGTAAAGGGACCCGCCAGCACACCCGCTAACAAATAGCCCACCAGAGGCGAAATACGCAGTTTATTGGCAATCATGCCGAGGATAAAAGCGAGCACAAGTCCACCAACAATGGTGGTGATAAGCGGTGTGGCGTGATGCATTCCGTCTCCTTTCGTTGTGGGTGTTCCATTTGGTTAAGAAACCAAAAACCGAGTAATAGTTTATGACAATTTTTGCCGTTATGTTTATGAATAATTGTTGAAGTTTGAATAAAACAGCAATATGCGTGTAAAAAAGCGCATTTTGATAAATTAGGCGGGGGGATGCAGAAGAAACCCTTATGGCATCAGGGGGTCAGGTCGCCAAAGTAAAACTTTAGCGACCGTTATATTACGCTTTATGGCGGTTATCAGGCAGGAATATGGTCAACATCCCCAGAAGCGGCAGGAAAGCACAGATTTTATAGACCAGGAAGATGCTGGTGTGGTCGGCAATCATGCCCAGCACTGCCGCACCAAGGCCGCCCATGCCGAAAGCAAAACCGAAAAAGAGCCCGGAAACCATACCGATACGGCCTGGCAGCAGCTCCTGCGCGTAAACAAGGATGGCGGAAAACGCCGAGGCGAGGATAAACCCAATAATCACGGTCAAAATCCCCGTCCACTCCAGGCTTGCATACGGCAAAATAAGGGTAAACGGGGCCACGCCGAGGATAGAGCCCCAAATGACGTATTTGCGCCCGATTTTATCGCCCACAGGCCCGCCAATAACCGTCCCTGCAGCCACCGCAAACAAGAAGGCAAACAGGTGAAGCTGGGCGTTTTGGACCGATAATCCGAATTTTTGCATCAGGTAAAAGGTGTAATAGCTGCTGATGCTCGCCATATAGAAGTATTTCGAGAAAATCAGCACCAGAAGCACGGAGACGGCCAGAATGACCTTATCGCGAGGAAGGGGATTGATAACCTTCGCTTTAGGTTTACCTTTGTTCACGCGATGCTGCGCGGCATACCAGCGGCTGATCTGAATCAGCACGATAATCGCCAGCAAGGCTGCCAGCACAAACCACGCCACGTTACCCTTGCCGTACGGAGCGATGATCACCGCTGCCAGCAGTGGGCCGAGGGAGCTGCCAAAGTTACCGCCCACCTGAAAGAGCGATTGCGCCAGCCCGTGACGGCCCCCGGAGGCCATGCGCGCCACGCGTGAGGACTCCGGGTGAAAGACCGACGACCCCGTGCCCACCAGCGCGGCGGCAATCAGCACTGCTTCAAAGCTGCCTGCCATTGCCAGCAGCACCAGCCCGCTCAAGGTAAAACACATGCCAATCGGTAGCGACCACGGCATAGGATATTTATCCGTCCAGTAGCCCACGACCGGTTGCAGAAGTGAGGAGGCCAGCTGGAAGGTCAGGGTGATCATCCCGATCTGCACGAACGTTAATGAAAACTCGGACTGCAGCAGCGGGTAGATCGCGAGAATCAACGACTGGATCATGTCGTTGAGCAGATGTGAAAGGCTGATTGCGCCTAACACTTTAAACGAGGTGCGCGACGCCGGAGCGCCAGACACGGGCTGGGTTGATTCACTGATTGCCATAGAGATGAATACCACGTCTTTTGTTATTAGAAATGCAGGGTGTAATTATTATCCAACTAACATACCCGGCAGTGACATTTGAATAAAGTCGCAATTCTGAAAACTTATTTGTCTATTCTTATTAGTCACTGTAATTTTTGCCTTTGTCTATTGGTCAGGGAGAGAGAAGATGAAGTTAATGAAGCGGAGCGTCGCGCTGGCGCTGATTGCCGCCTGGGGTCTGGTTAGCCTGCCCGTGCAGGCCTATGAAAAAGATAAAACCTATAAAATCACCATTCTGCATACCAACGATCACCACGGCCATTTCTGGCGCAGTGAATACGGCGAATACGGTCTGTCGGCACAAAAAACGCTGGTGGATGGCATTCGTAAAGAGGTGGCAGCCCAGGGAGGCAGCGTACTGCTGCTGTCGGGGGGCGATATCAATACCGGTGTGCCGGAATCTGATTTACAGGATGCGGAGCCTGATTTCCGCGGCATGAATCTTATTGGCTACGATGCGATGGCCGTCGGTAACCATGAATTTGATAACCCGCTGACGGTGCTGCGTCAGCAGGAAAAATGGGCCAAATTCCCGTTCCTCTCTGCCAACATCTACCAGAAAAGCACCGGCGAGCGACTGTTCAAACCCTGGGCGCTGTTTAAGCGTCAGGATCTGAAAATTGCGGTCATCGGGTTAACCACCGACGATACGGCAAAAATCGGCAACCCTGAGTTCTTTACCGATATCGAATTCCGTAAACCGGCAGACGAAGCGAAGCTGGTCATTCAGGAATTGCAGCAGAACGAAAAGCCGGATGTCATTATTGCCACCACCCATATGGGCCACTACGACAACGGTGAGCACGGCTCGAATGCTCCGGGTGACGTGGAGATGGCTCGCAGCCTGCCTGCGGGCTCGCTGGCGATGATTGTGGGTGGTCATTCACAAGACCCGGTCTGCATGGCGTCAGAGAATAAAAAGCAGGTCGACTACGTGCCAGGCACGCCGTGTGCACCGGACCGTCAAAACGGGATCTGGATTGTGCAGGCGCACGAGTGGGGTAAATACGTGGGGCGTGCGGACTTTGAGTTCCGTAACGGCGAGATGAAGCTGGTGCACTATCAGCTCATTCCGGTCAACCTGAAGAAGAAAGTGACTTACCCTGACGGGAAAAGTGAGCGCGTACTCTACACCCCAGAAATTGCTGAGAACGCGCAGATGCTCTCCCTGCTGACGCCCTTCCAGAATAAAGGCAAGGCGCAGCTGGACGTGAAGATTGGTACGCTGAATGGTCGTCTGGAAGGGGACCGCAGCAAAGTTCGCTTTGTGCAGACCAATATGGGGCATCTGGTGCTGGCGGCACAAATGGCGCGCACAAATGCCGATTTTGGCGTGATGAGCGGCGGCGGCATCCGTGACTCCATCGAAGGCGGAAACATCACCTATAAAGATGTGCTGAAGGTTCAGCCGTTCGGTAACATCGTGGTGTATGTCGACATGAGCGGTAAAGAGGTGATTGACTATCTCACCGCCGTGGCGCAGATGAAGCCGGACTCCGGCGCTTATCCGCAGTTTGCCAACGTCAGCTTTGTGGCAAAGGGCGGCAAGCTCAACGACCTCAAAATCAAAGGCGAGCCGGTCGACCCTGCCAAAACCTACCGCATGGCAACATTAAGCTTTAACGCTACCGGTGGTGACGGTTATCCGCATATCGACAATAAACCGGGCTATGTGAATACCGGGTTTATCGATGCGGAAGTGCTGAAGCAGTTTATCGAGCAGAATTCACCGATCGACGTGAATACCTACGAGCCGAAAGGCGAGGTGAGCTGGCAGTAGTGCGGTTTTGTGCCGGGGGGCGGCTACGCCTGACCCGGCCTGTATGAGAATCGTCGGCCCGGTAAGCACAGTGCCTCCGGGCCACTTCCTCAATCCCGTCGCGCAATATCCGCAAATGTCGCGTCCAGTATTTTCGCCAGATCGCCTGCGGACAGTTCAATATCCAGCCCGCGTTTGCCGCCGGAAATATAAATGGTGTCGAACGTCTGCGAAGGGGCATCAATCAGCGTCGGCAGGCGTTTTTTCTGCCCGAGCGGGCTGATACCGCCGACAAGGTAGCCGGTAGTGCGTTGCGCAACCATCGGATCGGCCATATCCACCTTCTTTGCCCCCAGCGCTTTGGCCACTTTCTTGAGATCCAGCTGCCCGGCAACGGGCGTTACCGCGACGGCGAGGTGTTTCATATCACCGTTCACCGCCACCAGCAGCGTCTTATAAACCCGATCGGCGTTCAGCCCCAGTTTGCGCACCACTTCATCACCAAAATTCGTTTCGCTGGGATCGTGATCGTAGGTGTGGATCCGAAAGGGAATGTTGTTTTTTTCGAGTAATTTAACGGCGGGAGTCATAGCTATCCTTCTTACGACAGACAATTCATGCTGACAGCATACGCCTGACGTTTGTCTAAAAAATAGCACCATCTTGCGCAATAGTATTGGCAGTGATGGTCACTTTGAGCGACAATCGGCTCAACCGAAGGTCTCCTTCGGCATAATAAAAACGATGAAATTCCTCTTTGACGGGCCAATAGAAATATTGGCCATTTTTTTATTTCAGCAGTGACGGCAAATTCCCTTCTCCGTACAAATGTAACGCCCCGACAGCGACCACGTAACGCCCCGCAGGCAACGCATGTAACGTCTGCTGCCAGGCTTTGTTGCGCTCGTTCATCAGCACATCATACAACGATTCACTGAACGTCGACGGCAGCGCCAGTTTACCGTCCGTGGGCGGCGCATTCAGCCACCAGCCGATCATCGTTTGCAACAGACGCGCGTTGGTGTGCCAGTGGGTCAGGGTATCATCCAGCAGCATCAGCCCATCATCAGGAAGCTGGCGCAGCAGGGCTATCTGGCTGTCCGTACCTTCGAGCTCAATGACTGACAAATGGCGTGCTCTCGCGGCATTCAACAGCTGGTAATCAATACCGTAATCGCCGCGTAGCCCCAGACGCTGCGCCTGGGTCGCCTGCAGGACCATCGCGATTTGCCACAGCGGCAGTGTGTCCAGCATGGAGAGCGACACCCCCGTCTCATCTGCGACGCGCGTCAGTTCAGCAAACTGCGTGTCGTTCAAACGTTCAGCAAGGGGGAGATCGCTTTCGAGGCCGGCAAACGGCGACGTCTGGCCCGAAATATCCGCTTCAACGACCAGCGCATCGGCGCTCTTCAGCAGTTTCATCAGACCGGCTGGCAGCGGGGACATATCCTGCGTGCCCATATGGATGCTGCCCACCAGGTGAAGGTGCTGCCCGCCGGGAAGCGAGATATCCATGCCGGGCCAGGCATAACGGCGGGGGAAGAGGGCGCGAAACGATGTTTTTATACGATTAAACAGACTCATACGCGCTCCATAAACGGAAAGGTTCATGCTAGCGCGTAGGAGAAGAAGGTTCAATCTTTCGGTTTAAACCGCAACAACCGGTTTGCGTTGCTCACCACGGTAATGGACGAGAGCGCCATCGCCGCACCCGCGACAACCGGGTTCAGCAGCGTGCCGGTCAGCGGCCACAAAATACCGGCAGCAATCGGGATACCGAGCGAGTTGTAGACGAAGGCACCCAGCAGGTTCTGCTTCATGTTGCGCAAGGTGGCTTTTGAAATCGCCAGCGCGTCCGCAACGCCCATCAGGCTGTGACGCATCAGGGTGATGGCGGCCGTCTCAATGGCGACATCGCTACCGCCCCCCATCGCAATACCCACTTCCGCCTGTGCCAGCGCCGGCGCATCGTTAATCCCGTCACCGACCATCGCCACCTGGCGACCCTGGCTTTGCAGCGTCTTGATGGCGTCTGCTTTGCCGTCAGGTAACACCCCGGCAATGACCTCGTCAATCCCAGCTTCCCGGGCGATGGCGTTCGCCGTCACAGGATTATCCCCGGTCAACATCACCAGGCGATAGCCCGCACGATGCAGGCGTTGCAACGCCTGCACGCTGTCCTGGCGTAGCGGATCGCGAATTGCCAGCAGCGCCGCGGCCTTGCCATCAACGGCAAGCAGAACCGGGGTTGCGCCCTGAGAGGCTTGATCTTTCAGGTCTTGTTCCAGGGCTGAAGTCTCAACGCCATGCTCCTTCAGCAGTGCCTGATTCCCCAGCAGCAGCGTGTGCCCTTCGGCGGTACCGCTGACGCCTAAACCGCGCAGGGTACGGAAATTGCTCACCTGCGGCAGGCTG
Organism: Enterobacter sp. SORGH_AS_0287; assembly: GCF_031453695.1. NCBI lineage: Bacteria > Pseudomonadati > Pseudomonadota > Gammaproteobacteria > Enterobacterales > Enterobacteriaceae > Enterobacter > Enterobacter sp. SORGH_AS_0287. The sequence continues at coordinate 2,447,691 of NZ_JAVIZW010000001.1, read as the reverse complement.
GCATTCCCGGCTTTCTCAATAATGGCGTGGGCCAGCGGGTGGCTGGAGCCTTGTTCAAGCGCCGCGGCGAGACGCAGTGCGTCATCCTGCGTGATGCCTGCGGTTATCACGGCCACTACCTGCGGTTTCCCTTCCGTCAGCGTGCCGGTTTTATCAAACACCAGCGTGTCCAGCGTGCTCGCCCGCTGCAGCGCATCGGCATCCCGTACCAGCACGCCAAATTCAGCGGCACGGCCTACGCCTGAGATGATCGACATTGGCGTGGCAAGACCGAGCGCGCAAGGACAGGCAATGATCAGCACCGTGGTGGCAATCACCAGGGTATAGACACTTTGCGGTGCCGGGCCGAAGACATACCAGATAGCCGCGCTCAGCAGCGCGATACCGACCACGACCGGCACAAAAATGGCGGAGATTTTATCGGCCAGCTGACCAATTTCCGGCTTACTGCTCTGTGCCTGACGCACCATGCGAATAATGCGTGACAGCGTGGTATGGCTGCCGACCGCACTGGCGGTGAAAAGCACGCTACCGTCCTGCACCACCGTACCGGCATGAATGGCATCGCCCTGGGCTTTCTGTTGCGGGACGGGTTCGCCGGTCAGCATCGCTTCGTCAAACCAGGCTTCGCCCTGAGTGATTTCACCGTCGACGGGAACGCGGTCGCCGGTGGTCAGGCGCAGCGTCATGCCGGGTTGAACTTCAGCCAATGGGACATTTTTTTCACCCGCATCCGTCACGACGCGCGCGGTCGGTGGGGTTAAATCCAGCAGGCGCTCCAGCGCTTTGGAGGAGCGCTGACGGGCGCGCGCTTCAAGCATATGGCCGAGGTTAATCAGGCCGATAATCATCGCGCTCGCTTCATAATAGAGATGACGCGCTTCCATCGGGAACCACTGGGGCCAGACGTTGACGCTCATGGAGTACAGCCACGCCGCACCCGTGCCGAGTGCGACAAGGGTGTCCATCGTCGCGGTGCGATTTTTCAGGCTTTTCCAGGCGCTGGAGTAGAAGTGACCGCCTGCGAAGACCATCACGGCAAGCGTAATCAACCCAATGACCAGCCACAGCGTGCGGTTATCGTCGGTGACCATCATATTGTCACCGATCATACCCCACACCATGACCGGCACCCCGACCAGCAGCGCGACGATGGCCTGCCAGCGGAAGCGTTTCATGGTGGCGACGGCCGTTTCCTGCTGGCGTTCCCGACGTTTGAGGTCATCTTCGATGGCCTCTGCGCCGTAGCCCGCTTTTTCAACGGCCTGCACTAAATCTGCGGCGGAGGCACTGCCCATCACCAGCGCAGTACGCTCCGCAAGATTGACCCGTGCCTGCGCGACACCCGGTACAGCCTGCAAGGCATTTTGTACCCGGGAGACGCAGCTGGCGCAGCTCATGCCGTTGATCAGCAGCTGTTGGCTGTCATCAATATCATCAGCTACCGGAAGCTCAGGAGTGGCCGCTGTCAGTGCTTCCGACGGGGATGATGACTCTGCCAGCGGTTTAGCCTTTGGGTGGCTCAGCTCCGCCCCATAACCAGCCTGTTTGATCGTATCAATCAGCGCATCCGCACTGGCGCTACCGGTGACGGCGGCGTGATCAAGGGTCACTTCAGCGCTGTCTACATCAGGACGCTGTTCCAGACTTTCTTTAACGCGTTTGACACAGTGGCCGCAGGAGAGGCCGTCCAGTGTCAGGTCAATAGTGTGAGACATAACAAAACTCCCGTATAATGATCTGGTCAGATGTTGACCGGCATAACGCTTTTCGCTAACTGTTATGAAGGTTAAACCTTCCATCAAGGGGAAGGTCAAGGGGGAAATGTGAATATCAGTGATGTTGCGAAAAAAACCGGATTGACCAGCAAAGCGATCCGTTTTTATGAAGAGAAGGGGCTGGTGACACCGCCGCTGCGCAGTGAAAATGGCTACCGCAGTTATACGCAACTGCATCTTGATGAACTGACGCTGCTGCGCCAGGCGCGGCAGGTGGGATTTAACCTTGAAGAGTGCGGCGAGCTGGTCACCTTATTTAACGATCCGGCGCGCCATAGCGCAGACGTGAAAAAACGTACGCTGGAGAAAGTGGCTGAGATTGAACGCCACATTACCGAGTTACAGGCGATGCGTCAGCAGCTTCTGGCGCTGGCGGAATCCTGTCCGGGGGATGACAGCGCCGACTGCCCGATTATCGATAATCTGTCCGGCTGCTGTCATCGTAAGGCTCATGCCTGACAGGCTTTAACCCGCAGGGTTATCCCTTCCACCGCAATGACCTCAACCTGCGTGCCGGCGCTGAGGTCATCGTCGGCCACCACGGGCCATGAACTGTCGCCCACGCGCATATGTCCGCGCCCGTTAACCAGCGCCGTGTCGAGCGTAAAACGTTTGCCGACAATCTGCTGCCCGCGCTGATTGAGGTGGGCGTCGAGCGGTTTCTGCTCTGTCACCTGGCGGTTAAGCCAGCGCCACCACAGCCAGGCGGCCAACAGCGTCAGCACGGCAAATAACGCCCCCTGCCACGCCCAGTCCAGGGGCAGTAGCCAGACCACTAACCCGGTAATGACAGCGGCAACACCGCTCCAGAGCAGGTAACCGTTGCCGCCAAGCATCTCCGCGGCCAGCAATAAGCCACCGAGGCTTAGCCAGAATGCATGAGGATGTGCGACGATTAGCTCAATCATTTTTTGCGCTCGTTTCCGCTGTCTTTGATAAGTTCAGTGATCCCGGCGATGGAGCCCATCAGGCTGCTGGCATCCAGCGGCATCATCACCACTTTGCTGTTGTTCGCGGAGCCAATCTCTTTCAGCGCGTCAGTGTATTTTTGCGCAACAAAGTAGTTCACCGCCTGGATATCACCTGCCGCAATTGCTTCAGAGACCATCTGGGTGGCGCGGGCTTCCGCTTCTGCAGAACGTTCACGGGCTTCCGCCTGTAAGAAGGCAGACTGGCGTTCACCTTCCGCTTTCAGGATCTGCGACTGTTTTTCCCCTTCGGCTTTCAGGATCTCTGCCTGACGCACCCCTTCAGCTTCCAGAATGTAGGCGCGTTTGGTCCGTTCAGCTTTCATCTGCGCGTTCATGGAGGCGATCAGCTCTGCCGGCGGGCGCACGTCGCGGATCTCAATACGGGTGACTTTGATCCCCCACGGGTTGGTGGCCTCGTCGACAATGTGCAGCAAGCGGGTGTTAATGCTGTCGCGCTGAGAGAGCATCTCGTCCAGCTCCATTGAACCGAGCACAGTACGAATGTTGGTCATCGTCAGATTTACGATAGCCAGCTCCAGATTGCTGACTTCATAGGCCGCTTTTGGGGCATCAATAACCTGAATAAAACAGACCGCATCAATGGTGACGTTGGCGTTATCCTTGGAGATCACTTCCTGAGAAGGAATATCCAGCACCTGTTCCATCATATTGATTTTACGTCCAATCCTGTCCATGAAAGGGACAATCAGGCTTAAACCCGGCTGGAGCGTGTTGGTGTAGCGGCCAAAGCGTTCAACGGTCCACTGATACCCCTGTGGGACAATTTTGACGCCAGCGCCGACAATAACCAGCGCAACGAAAATAAGGACAGGTATAACGATAAGCATAAAAACCTCCTGTTTTGCATGCTGTGACGAAGGGAACTGCGTGTGTGTTATAAGTCAGTATATCGGCTATCGGGCTGAAATTCGCCCCTGTAAAGAAGGGGGCGCGACGAATACCGGTAAAACCTTTACTCCAGCCATCGACACACCCTATTCGCGCTGCGTTCGTGAAAGGATTATTCTACGCGTGGTTGCAATAAAGGTGGTTACAGGATGCATGATGAACAATAAAAATACGCTCTTGCAGGTCAGGGATGTCGGTTTTCGTGTGGCAAATACCACGATCCTTCAGCATGTCGATTTTTGTCTTTCCCCGGGTGAGTTCAAACTGATAACAGGGCCGTCAGGCTGTGGCAAAAGTACGTTATTAAAGATAGTCGCTTCACTGCTCAGCCCTACTGAGGGCGCTATTCTGTTTGAAGGGCAGGATATCGCGACGCTGTCGCCAGAAAGCTATCGCCAGCAGGTCTCTTACTGCGTGCAAACCCCTTCGCTGTTTGGGGACACGGTTTATGACAACCTGGTCTTTCCGTGGCAAATCCGTCATAAAACGCCGGAGCCAGAAAAATTTATCGCCGATCTGGCCCGCTTTGGCCTGTCGAAAGAGACGCTGACTAAATCCATCAATGAATTATCGGGCGGCGAAAAGCAGCGTGTTTCGCTGATTCGCAATCTGCAGTTTTTGCCGAAGATATTGTTACTGGACGAGATCACCAGCGCGCTGGATGAGGTGAACAAACGCAACGTTAACGAGATTATTCATCGTTACGCAAGCGAGCAGAATATTGCCGTGCTGTGGGTTACGCACGATTCAAACGAAATTACCCATGCGGATGACGTCATTACGCTTGAGCCGCAGGGCGGGAAAATGCAGGAGGCAAACCATGGGTGAGCATAATATTACGAATACGTCGCTGGCGTTTTCGATGGTGCTGGTACTGATCGCTATTGTGGTGAGCTACCGGGAAAAGCTGGGTCTGGAGAAAGATATTATCTGGAGTATCTGCCGCGCGGTTATCCAGCTCATTATTGTCGGCTATGTGCTGAAGTATATTTTTAACGTCAACCACGCGGTGCTGACGCTCCTGATGGTGCTGTTTATCTGCTTTAACGCGGCGTGGAACGCGCAGAAACGCAGTAAGTATATCGATAAGGCGTTTGTCTCATCGTTTATCGCCATTACAACCGGGACGGCGCTGACGCTGGCGGTGCTGGTGGTGTCCGGCTCAATCGAGTTTACGCCAATGCAGGTTATCCCTATTTCCGGGATGATTGCGGGGAACGCTATGGTGGCTGTAGGACTGTGTTACAACAACCTCGGCCAGCGGTTTAGCAGTGAACAACAGAAGCTGCAGGAGAAATTAAGCCTGGGGGCGACACCGAAAATGGCCTCGGCGGTACTGATCCGCGACAGCATCCGCTCGTCGCTGATCCCAACGGTGGATTCCGCAAAAACGGTTGGGCTGGTTAGCCTGCCGGGAATGATGTCGGGGCTGATTTTTGCCGGTATCGATCCGGTCAAAGCCATTAAATATCAGATCATGGTGACCTTTATGCTGCTCTCTACGGCCAGCCTGTCGACCATCATTGCCTGCTATTTAACCTATCGGAAGTTCTACAACGCGCGCCACCAGCTGGTGGTGACGCAGTTGAAAAAGGCGGGGTGACCGCCTCTTTTGCAGGCCCGGTGAGCGCTAGCGGCACCGGGCCTGTTCATCAGTAGAGCAGGGCGTACAGCTGACGGCGGTACGTCGACGCCAGCGCATCGCCGGTGCCCAGCGCGGCCAGGATCTCCTGGAACATTTTCCGCGCCTGACCGTCGGCGGCACCCAGATCGTTTTGCAGATGGCTGAACAGCAGTGCCAGCGCTTCTTCGTTACGTCCCACCTGATGCAGCTGCAGCGCCAGCTGGCTTGCCAGCGCGGCATCGGTCGGGTTATCGGCAACCTGCTGTTGAAGCTGCTGGATCTCCGGTGTATCCGCCGCCTGTTTCAGCAGATCGATCTGCGCGACCAGACCCTGATAACGGGTATCCTGATCCTGCAGTGGAATGGTCTTCAGCACAGCTTCCGCATCGTCGGAACGGTGCAGGGCAATCTGCGTTTCCGCAAGGAGCAGGCCAATCTGGCTGTCCTGTTTCGACAGCTGCCACGCCTCTTTGAGCAGCGGCAGCGCTTCGTCGTATTTGCCTTCCTGCATCAGTCTCATGGCTTCCTGCGCCTTCAGCTCTTCCTCGCGCGGCAGGACTTTATCCAGCAGGGCGCGGATCGCTTCTTCAGGCTGTGGCCCCTGGAAGCCATCAACAGGTTGACCATTCTGGAACAGATAGACGGTAGGAATCGCGCGCAGGCCAAACTGAGACGCCACCATAGGCTCAGCGTCACAATCCAGTTTGGCGAGAATGAACTGGCCATTGTATTGCGCGGCAAGGCTTTCGAGTACCGGCGTCAGCTGCAGACAATGTTGGCTACGCTCAGACCAGAAGTAGAACAGCACCGGTTTGGTCATGGACTGTTCGAGGGTCTGTTGCAGGTTTGCTTCAGTAATATTGACGATATTCTGTACGGACATGCGGCCTTCTCTTTTATCGGTTTGTTATTTACATGGGGGTTAGCGACGACGCTTCAACTCAACCGTGTAAAATTTTGTCCATCATCCGGCCCGGCAGCAGGCGTTTTAACCAGCCTACCGCATGGGTTACCAGCGTCACCGGATAGCGCATTTTTGGGTTTTCGCTCTCAAAAGCATGGCGCACTTTAGCGACGACTGCTTCCGGCCCGAGCGTAAAGCGTGCGGCGATACCGGGGTTTTCGACCGGTTTATCCGCCTGGGTCTGGTTAACGTTTTCCGTAAAGCGGGTGCGGATAGGGCCCGGCTCAATCAGGCTGACCTTAATGCCGCTGTGACGCAACTCCATGCGCAGGGCATCGGACCAGGCCTCCAGCGCATATTTGCTGGCGGCATAGGCCCCGCGGCCCGGGGTTGAAATCAGCCCCATCACAGAGGAGGTCATCACAATGCGTCCTTCACCGTGCGGCAGCATGGCGGGGAGCAGGCGCATGGTGAGCTGATGGACGCCAAAGAAATTGGTGGAAAACTGTTTTTCCAGCTGTTCGCGGGTGAGCGTGTCCAGGGGACCATACACGCCGTAGCCGGCATTGTTAAAAAGGCCGTACAGACGGTTGTCGGTCAGGGTCAGCACCTCATCGGCAGCGCGTTCCACGCTTTCCGGTGAGTCTAAATCCAGTAACACACCGGTAAAGCCCAGCCCGTTCATGCGTTCGACGTCGTCGGGTTTACGGCAGGCCGCCAGTACCCAATATCCCTGACGCTTCAACTCGAGTGCACTTTCAAGACCGATTCCGCTGGAACATCCTGTAATTAAGACCGATTTTTGCATAACTTTACCTGTCAGGATCTCCGCTGAATTAGGAGTCATGTTTAACTAAAGGGGCCAGCCGTTTTGCCATCCAGTCGGCAATAAACGGCTGCGCATCGCGATTGGGGTGGATCCCATCGTCTTGCATCCACTGGGGTTTGAGATAGACCTCTTCCATAAAAAATGGCAGCAGCGGAATATCAAACTCGTTGGCAAGCTTTGGGTAGATCGCGCTAAAGGCTTCATTATACCGACGTCCATAGTTGGCGGGCAGGCGAATTTGCATCAGCAGCGGTTGCGCATTCGCGGCCTTAATATCCTTAAGGATCGTGCGCAGGGTCTGTTCCGTTTGCTGAGGCTGGAAACCACGCAAGCCATCATTACCGCCCAGCTCAACCAGCACCCATCGCGGTTGATGCTGTTTGAGCAAGGCTGGCAGGCGCGACAAGCCTTGCTGCGAGGTATCACCGCTGATGCTGCCATTAATAACCGTTGTCTTACTCTGCCATTTGTCATTGAGCAGAGCTGGCCAGGCCGCGTTGGCCGCCATGCGATAGCCTGCACTCAGGCTGTCACCGAGAACCAGTAACGTGTCCGCTGCCGCCGCGCGGAAGGTCATCAGGATTAAAAACAGGAAGGGCAAATGCCAGCGGAAAACATTGTTGAAGTTCATCGTCTTAAGAAGTCCGTCGGTCAGGGGGAACACGAGCTTTCCATCCTCACCGGAGTTGAACTCGTTGTCAAACGCGCCGAAACCATTGCGCTGATTGGCGAGTCCGGTTCCGGGAAGTCCACGCTGCTGGCCATTTTAGCCGGTCTGGACGACGGCAGCAGTGGAGAGGTCAACCTGGTCGGGCAACCGCTGCATCAGCTTGATGAAGAGGCGCGTGCCGCGCTCCGCGCACGTCATATCGGGTTTGTCTTTCAGTCCTTCATGCTGATCCCGACGCTCAATGCGCTGGAAAACGTTGAACTGCCGGCACTGCTGCGCGGCGGTAACAGCCGTGAAAGTCGCGCCCACGCGAAGGCATTGCTGGAGCAGCTTGGGCTTGGCAAACGCCTCGACCATCTTCCGGCGCAGCTTTCCGGCGGGGAGCAACAGCGTGTGGCCCTGGCCCGGGCGTTTAACGGCCGCCCGGACGTGCTGTTTGCGGATGAGCCTACCGGAAACCTCGACCGAAAGACCGGGGATAAAATTGCCGACCTGCTCTTTTCGCTCAACCGCGAACACGGGACCACGCTGATTCTGGTGACCCACGATCCGCAACTGGCTGCCCGCTGCGACCGTCGCCTGCGGCTGGTTAACGGTGAACTGCAGGAGGAAGCATGATTGCCCGCTGGTTCTGGCGCGAATGGCGCTCGCCCACGCTGTTGATTGTCTGGATGGCGTTAAGCCTGGCGGTAGCCTGCGTGCTGGCGTTGGGCAGCGTCAGCGATCGCATGGAGAAAGGGTTAAGCCAGCAAAGCCGCGAGTTTATGGCCGGAGACAGGGCGCTGCAAAGCTCGCGTCCCGTCCCGCCTGGCTGGCTTGACGAGGCGCGTAAGCGTGGGCTGAAGGTGGGGGAACAGCTGAGCTTTCAGACCATGACCTTTGCCGGCGATACGCCGCAGCTGGCGAGCGTCAAAGCCGTCGACGACCTTTACCCGCTGTACGGTGAACTGCAGACCAGCCCGCCTGGGTTAAAGCCGAAACCGGGCACGGTGCTGCTGGCGCCACGTTTAATGGCGCTGCTGAACCTGAAAACGGGTGACAGCATCGACGTGGGTGACGCCACGCTCCGCATCGCCGGGGAAGTGGTTCAGGAACCTGACTCCGGCTTTAACCCGTTCCAGCTTGCCCCGCGCTTGCTGATGAATACCGCTGATGTGGCAAATACCCATGCCGTGCAGCCGGGAAGCCGCGTCACCTGGCGCTATAAGTTTGCGGGAACGCCCGCCCAGCTTGACGCGTATGAAAAATGGCTTCTGCCGCAGTTAAAACCGGAGCACCGCTGGTACGGACTGGAGCAGGACGAAGGGGCGCTTGGTAAATCTCTCGAACGGTCTCAGCAGTTCCTGCTGCTTTCAGCGCTGTTAACCCTGCTGCTGGCCGTGGCGGCGGTGGCGGTGGCCATGGGGCACTACTGCCGCAGCCGATACGATCTGGTGGCGATCCTCAAAACCCTTGGCGCGGGCAGCGCCCAGCTGCGTAAGCTGATTGTCGGCCAGTGGCTGATGCTGCTGGTGTTGTCAGCACTCACCGGTGGGGCGATGGGGCTGCTGTTTGAAAAGCTGCTGATGGTCATGCTGAAACCGGTACTGCCTGCCGCACTTCCACCGGCCAGCCTCTGGCCGTGGCTGTGGGCGATTGGCGCGATGATGGTGATCTCGGTGCTGGTGGGGCTTCGCCCGTACCGGCTGTTGCTCGCGACGCAGCCGCTGCGCGTGCTGCGCCGTGACGTGGTGGCCAACGTCTGGCCGCTGAAGTTCTATCTTCCTGTCATTGTTGCGGTGTCGGTTGGGTTGTTGGCCTGGCTGATGGGCGGCAGCACGCTGCTGTGGGCCGTACTAGCCGGGGCGGTGGTGCTGGCGCTGCTGTGTGGTGTGGTCGGCTGGGTGCTCCTTAATGTGCTTAAAAAGCTGACGGTGAAGTCGCTTCCCGTGCGGCTGGCGGTGAACCGTCTGCTGCACCAGCCCTGGTCTACGCTGAGTCAGCTGTCTGCCTTTTCGCTGTCGTTTATGCTGCTGGCACTGCTGCTGGTGCTGCGCGGCGATCTGCTGGATCGCTGGCAACAGCAGCTTCCGCCGGAAAGCCCGAACTATTTCCTGATCAATATCGCCCCTGAGCAGGTGACACCGCTGAAGACGTTCCTGGCGGAACACCAGATTGTGCCGGAGTCGTTCTACCCCATCGTCCGCGCGCGTCTGACGCAGATCAACGGCCAGTCCACGGAGGGAAACAAGGATGAATCGCTTAACCGCGAACTGAACCTGACCTGGCAGGAGAAACGTCCAGATCACAACCCGATTACTGCCGGCAGTTGGCCACCAAAAGCGGGTGAAGTGTCGATGGAAGAGGGGCTGGCGACGCGCCTGAACGTCAGGCTGGGCGACAGTGTGACCTTTACCGGCGATACCCAGGACTTTAGCGCTAAGGTCACCAGCCTGCGTAAGGTGGACTGGGAAAGCCTGCGGCCGAACTTCTTCTTTATTTTCCCCGCAGGCGCACTGGACGGACAGCCGCAAAGCTGGCTCACCAGTTTCCGCTGGGAAAACGGCAACGGTATGCTGACCCGGCTGAACCGCGAATTTCCGACGGTCAGCCTGCTGGATATTGGCGCGATCCTTAAACAGGTCGGGCAGGTGCTGGAGCAGGTCAGCCGGGCTCTGGAGGTCATGGTGGTGCTGGTGACGATCTGCGGCGTACTGTTGCTGCTGGCCCAGGTGCAGGTCGGGATGCGGCAGCGTCATCAGGAGCTGGTGGTCTATCGCACGCTCGGGGCGAGTAAGCGACTGCTGCGCACCACGCTGTGGAGCGAGTTTGCCCTGCTGGGGCTTGTCTCGGGTCTGGTGGCGGCGATGGGTGCTGAGACGGCGTTAGCCGTGCTGCAGACCCGCGTCTTCGATTTCCCATGGGAACCTGACTGGCGGCTGTGGTTCACGCTGCCGGTCTGCGGTGCGGTGCTGCTGTCGCTGTGCGGCGGCTGGCTCGGCACGCGATTGCTAAAAGGCAAAGCGCTGTTCCGTCAGTTTGCCAGTTAGTTCAAATCCGTGATAATTACGCACCGGTTTATCTGCTGGTGCGTAATAATTTAGCAGCACAAATCGGTAATACCCATGCGTTTAGTAGCACAAAACATTAAAAACCCGCGCACACAGCAAGATTATTTCCAGTTAATATTCACCTGCTAAATATTTAGCAGCGTGTCTATAAAGGAAAAATAATGACTATAAAAAAATCAGCGCTGGCAGTAACAATTGGCGCAGCAGTGGCATTGACCTCCTTCGCATCTCAGGCGGAAATCACGGTTCTTAAACAAGACCCTCAGGCAGGTAACCCGCTGAGCCGTCTTAACTTTACCGTTGGTGGCAGTATTCGTCCTCAGTTCAATATGATGACGGGCGACGGCGATAAAGGTTCCTACAAACGTAATGGCTTCGACGGCGGCACCCGTTTCCGTTTCGCAGCAGATTACTATCTGTTTGATGACATCAGCTGGATCAGCTACTACGAGCTGGGTGTGAACATTCCGGCGCTGTTCAACTGGGATAATCACTACGCTGAAGGTGCTAACGACACCTCTCGCCGTATGCTGTACACCGGTCTGAAGAGCGACACCTGGGGTACGCTGACCTTCGGTCAACAGAACAGCGTTTACTATGATGTGGTTGGCGTGAAAACCGATATCTGGGACTACGACATGATTGGTCAGGCTCCAGGTAACGGGATAAACGGTGACTACGACGGCTCTTATCGTTCACGCAAAATGCTGAAATATAAGAAAACCGTAGGTGATGCGGATATTTATGCATCCTACCTGTTTGAAGACAGCGAATACCTGCCGGGCAATGGCCTGCGTTACAAACGTAAAGGCGGCGGTTCACTGGGTCTGGATTACCACCTGACCACCGATCTGACCTGGGGCGCAGCGTGGAACTACACCCGCGCGGACATGCGTAACCCGGACAACGGCGACAGCAAATCTTACGACCAGAATATCCTCGGTACCGCGCTGAGCTGGACGCCGGATAACTGGACCTTCTCGGCTGGCGGCGGCTGGTACCAGAACTTCCTGACCACCAAAAAAGTGTCTACTGACAACTACTTTGCCGGTGATGCATGGGGTATTGAATACTTCGCAGGGTACAAATTCCCAATCGATCAGTATGCGGTGAAATCCATCCAGCCTTACTTCATGGGTGACCGTATTGAGTACGTGAATGGTCGTAACTACCAGCGTATCGATAACGGCGTGGGTGTTAGCGTCCAGCTGGACTACGGTTTCCGTGTTGATTACGAACACGTGTTCACCTCCAGCACGGATAACCTGGGCGACATGAACCTGGTGCGTCTGCGTTACGACTTCTAAGTTCAGTCAGCAGGGAAGTCACCCCGATATGAAAACGGCAACCCTGGGTTGCCGTTTTTTGTGCGCGTGATTCAGCGATTGAGCCAGTCAGCCACGTCCTCAAACGTTCCGCGATACACAATCTTCTCCGCCTTTTTTGCCAGTTGCCAGGTGTACATCGGGTCGTAATAGTCGTTCAGTAGCGGGGCAAGCCAGCGCAAATGCGCGTCGGTGCTGCCAGAACGTTGTTGCTCCTGCAGGGCGGAATCCAGCAGCGCCGTAAAGTCTGCAAAGCGCTGCAGCCCCAGACGGCGGCGAATGGCAAACAGGCCGTGGTGCAGGTATTCGCTGTACGCTTTCCACCCCGCCTCTGCGCCAAAGGCAGCAGAAAAATCCGCCCACATATGATCGAAATACTCTTCACGCAGGCGTTCAAGACGGACATCAAACGGGTCTTCTACTACCACAACAGGCGCCTGAACCATGCGGTCTCGCAGGCATTCCGGCAGGTGGTTGGAGCCAATCATCCGCCCTTCATCCTCCAGCACCCAGCGTGCGGCCTCTTTTTTCAACAGCACGACGGCGAGCTGATTTTCGAAGCTCGCCTGAGAAAGCTGTGGTGTGAGCGTGCGGCCAAACGACGAGCCGCGATGGTGTGCCAGCCCTTCCAGATCCACACCCTGCGCGTGCTGTTTCACCAGCAACGTTTTGCCGCTCCCGGTACAGCCGCCGATCAGCACCATCGGTTTTTGCACCTGCTCAGCGGTTACCTCAATTGCGGTCTGACGCAGCGCTTTATAGCCGCCTGCGATCAGCGGGTAATCCACGCCGCGCGCTTTCAACCAGGCCTGAGTGATATGCGAGCGTTGACCGCCACGCGCGCAGCAGAGGTAGCCGGTGGGGTGGGAGAGACAGGCTTCGCGCCAGGCGTTAATGCGCATCTCACGGGTACTGCCTGCGACCAGGCTATGGCCGAGAGCAAGCGCAGCGTCCGGCCCCTGGCGTTTATAGCAGGTGCCGACGGCGGCGCGTTCATCATCGTTCATCAGAGGCAGGTTAATTGCCGCAGGCATCGCGCCCTGGGCGAATTCGATCGGCGCGCGAACGTCGATTAAAGGGGTATCGGATGCGAGGATCGCGCGATAGTCCGTTCCATCGTTCATGGTTTTTCCAGAAGAAAACTAAGCTGCAATGGGCGGGGATTGTACGCCGGGGAGGGGGAAGGTCAACTCCCCGGCAGAGGAGTATTACTTAAGCTTTGATTGCGCCCAGATAATTCCGCTCGCGTATTCCGGCGGCAGGAGAGGAATAATCGCTTCCAGCGTGGCGCTCAGACGATCGGTGTCGGTATCGTTCAGGTTCAGGTGACCGACCTTACGACCCGGACGCACCTCTTTGTCATACCAGTGCAGATGCACCAGCGGCAGCTTGAGCCAGTCGTAGTTCAGATCGGTACCGATCAGGTTGATCATCACCGACGGGCTGTTGACCACCGGCTGCGGCAGCGGCAGGTCAGTGATGGCGCGCAGGTGCAGCTCGAACTGGCTGATGGACGCCCCGTTTTGGGTCCAGTGACCGCTGTTGTGAACGCGCGGTGCCAGTTCGTTAATCAGCAGACCGGACGGCGTGACAAAACACTCCATCGCCATGACGCCGACGTAACCGAGTTCGTGCATGATGGCAGAGAGCATCTCTTCTGCCTGCGCCTGCTGTTCAGCACTGGCCTGCGGGAATGCAACGCTGGTACGCAGGATCCCGTCCTGATGCAGGTTATGCGTCAGCGGATAAAAAACGGTATGGCCGTCCTGCCCGCGAGCGCCCACCAGCGAGACTTCACCGCTGAAGTTAATGCCCTGCTCAACGATGCACTCTCCGTAGCAATCGTCCGGCAGCTCGTGAGTGTCGTCGGCGCGCAGACGCCACTGTCCACGACCGTCGTACCCGCCGACGCGACGCTTCACAATTGCCAGCTCGCCCAGCATTGCGAATACATTCTTCCACTCGCTTTTATCGGACAACAGCTGCCACGGCGCAGTCGGGAGCCCGAGCTTATCGAACAGCTGCTTTTGCGTCAGACGGTCAGCAATAATGGGAAAGACGTCGCGGTTAACGAAGGCATTATGACGCGCCAGCTCGCGCGTCAGGGCCGTTTGTGGCCAGCGTTCAATCTCCGCGGTGATCACACTCTGGTGAAACGGCACGGCTTCCGGTTCGTCATCCAGCCCGACGGGCCAGACGGCAATACCCAGCGGCTCACCGGCCTGACGCAGCATACGGCCTAACTGACCATTACCGAGGACGCATACCTGCTTCATGCCGCACCCCGTGGGTCCGGATTGTCCAGCACCTCGTCTGTCTGGGCTTTACGCCAGTCCGCCAGACGCTGATGTAACGCTTTATCGTGAGTCGCCAGGATCTGCGCGGCGAGCAGGGCAGCGTTGGCAGCGCCCGCTTTACCAATGGCCAGCGTGCCGACCGGAATGCCACGCGGCATCTGAACGATGGAATAGAGGCTATCGACACCACTTAACGCAGCGCTTTGCACCGGAACACCCAGAACCGGTACCAGCGTTTTGGCGGCAATCATGCCTGGCAGATGTGCTGCGCCGCCCGCACCGGCAATGATCACCTCATAACCCTTCTCTTCGGCGCTTTCGGCGAAGCTGAACAGTTTGTCCGGTGTACGGTGTGCGGAGACCACTTCAACGTGGTGCGGAACATTCAGGATTTCAAAGATTTCGGCGGTGAACTGCATGGTAGCCCAGTCGCTTTTGGACCCCATCACGATGGCGACACGCGCCGGATTATTGCGGGAAGACATGCGTCTTAAAACTCCTGTGGTGCGAAACACACTGCTTTCGAGGGCACAGAGAATAGCATGTAATAGGGGCAAGGAAAACGGTTGCGCGGTTAAAAACTGAGCCGTTGTGGCTCTCAGGAGATAACAAAACAGACCGCGTTCTGGCGGTCTGTTTTATCAGGCATCGATGTGCTTTGATGTGCTTTTGACGGACGGCACGGTCAGCCGACGTCTTATTTGGTCAGTTCTGCCGTCATGTGAACGCGGTTGTTAAACTGAGCGCTGGTGATTTTGTAAGACGCGCCCTGTTCAGCAGCCTGAGCGGCAATTTTCGCTTCTGCGCGGTCAAGGGTAGAGGCAGTGGCGCTGACGCTCTGAGCAAAAGAACCGAAAGAGATCAGAGAGAGTGCGGCAACTGCAACGAAACTTTTGATGGATTTCATGGTCGTATTCCTTAAATGTTTTATCTGGGATAGGGCGTGTTGCCCTGATGTGATAAATAATAGGCCGACCACGGGCTGATTAAAATCGAAACAATTTGCCGATATTGTTCAAAAAAATAGAATGATTTTTTGGCGGATTAAAACGGGAAAGCGATCAGTTCCACACCGTCAGGCGTGACGCTGACCATTGAACCTTCGCTGTGCCAGGCCCCCAGGACGACGCGGTGGGCCGCTTCGCCGTTGGCGGTAAGGGTATGCACATCGGGACGATGAGTATGACCGTGGATCAACCACTGAACGCGGTGTTTTTCCATGACCCTGACTACCGCCTGGGGATTAACGTCCATAATGGCCATGGATTTGCCGCTGTTGGCGGCCTTACTGTCGGCACGCATTCTGGCTGCGATCCGCTTGCGGATAAACAGCGGCAGAGCCAGGAATAGTTTTTGGATCCACGGGGTATGAACCTTAGCGCGAAACGCCTGATAGCCGGTGTCGTCAGTGCAAAGTGTGTCACCGTGCATGATTAACACCTTTCGGCCATAAAGGTCGAGTACCTGCTCTTCCGGCAGCAGCGTCATGCCGCTTTCGCGGGCGTAGTGCTTGCCGAGCAGGAAATCACGATTGCCGTGGATAAAGAAGCAGGGGACGCCGGAATCGACCAGCGCGTTAATGGCAGCCGCCATCTCACGGTGCAGCGGGTTAGGATCGTCGTCGCCAATCCAGGCTTCAAACAGGTCACCCAGAATGTAAAGTGCATCGGCACTTTTCGCTTCACCGCGTAAAAAACGCAGAAAACCGGCGGTGATCGCCGGTTCTTCTGTTTGCAGGTGCAAATCTGCAATAAAGAGTGTCGCCACGAATTACTCGCTGACGGTCACGCTGTTAATCACGACGTCTTCTTTTGGAACGTCCTGATGCATACCGCTGCGGCCGGTCGCCACGGCTTTGATTTTGTCGACTACGTCCATACCTTCAACCACTTCTGCGAAGACGCAGTAGCCCCAACCCTGCAGGCTTTCGCCGGAGAAGTTCAGGAAGTCGTTGTCAGCAACGTTGATGAAGAACTGGGCTGTTGCAGAGTGAGGAGCCTGCGTACGCGCCATCGCCAGCGTACCACGGGTGTTTTTCAGACCGTTGTTCGCTTCGTTTTTGATCGCTTCTTTCGTCGCTTTCTGGTTCATGCCAGGTTCGAAACCGCCGCCCTGGATCATAAAGCCGTTGATCACGCGGTGGAAAATAGTGTTGTTGTAGAAACCTTCGCGGCAGTAGTCCAGGAAGTTTTTAACTGTTTCAGGCGCTTTGTCATCAAAGGTTTTGATTACGATATCGCCATGATTAGTGTGGAAAGTAACCATTTTTGCATCCTGTTCCGTTATTGTGGTACGTCGACCCGCGTTTGGGTCATCTATAGGGGCTTGTTATAGCATAACCACAGGATGCGATCACCTTGCATTGTGTGCTGCTTCAGGTTTGAATTACAGGTAGAATAACCGGTTTTCAACCACACACGTGTTTACATGGAATCTTCGATGTTAAAAATCTTTAATACAATGACGCGCCAAAAAGAGGAATTTAAACCTATCCATGCCGGGGAAGTCGGCATGTACGTGTGTGGTATTACGGTTTACGATCTCTGTCATATCGGCCATGGCCGTACCTTTGTGGCATTCGACGTTGTCTCGCGCTACCTGCGTTTTCTGGGCTACAACCTGAAATACGTGCGTAACATCACCGACATCGACGACAAAATCATCAAGCGTGCGAATGAAAATGGCGAAAGCTTTGTTGCGCTGGTGGATCGTATGATCGCGGAAATGCACAAAGATTTCGACGCCCTGAATATTCAGCGTCCGGACAGCGAGCCGCGTGCCACCCACCATATCCACGAAATTATCGACATCACCGAAAAGCTGATCGAACGTGGTCACGCCTATGTGGCCGATAACGGTGACGTGATGTTCTCCGTGCCGACTGACCCTACCTACGGTCAGCTTTCCCGTCAGGATCTGGATCAGCTGCAGGCCGGTGCGCGCGTTGATGTGGTGGACGTGAAGCGTAACCCGATGGACTTCGTGCTGTGGAAGATGTCCAAAGAGGGCGAACCAAGCTGGCCTTCCCCGTGGGGCGAAGGGCGTCCTGGCTGGCACATTGAGTGCTCGGCGATGAACTGCAAACAGCTGGGCAAACATTTCGATATTCACGGTGGCGGTTCGGATCTGATGTTCCCGCACCATGAAAACGAAATTGCACAGTCAACCTGTGCGCATGGTGGCGAGTACGTGAACTACTGGATGCACTCCGGGATGGTGATGGTTGACCGTGAGAAGATGTCTAAATCTCTGGGCAACTTCTTCACCGTGCGCGACGTGCTGAAATATTACGATGCGGAAACCGTGCGCTACTTCCTGATGTCTGGTCACTATCGCAGCCAGCTGAACTACAGCGAAGAGAACCTGAAACAGGCGCGTGCGGCGCTGGAGCGTCTGTACACTGCCCTGCGCGGTACCGATAAATCTGTACCCGCGGCAGGCGGTGAGGCATTTGAAGCGCGCTTTATTGACGTGATGAACGATGACTTCAACACGCCGGAAGCCTACTCCGTGCTGTTTGATATGGCGCGTGAAGTTAACCGTCTGAAGTCAGAAGATATGGCGGCAGCGAATGCATTGGCCTCCCATCTGCGTAAGCTCTCTTCGGTACTGGGTCTGCTGGAGCAGGAACCGGATCTGTTCCTGCAAAGCGGTGCACAGGCGGACGATAGCGAAGTGGCGGAGATTGAGCAACTTATCAACGCGCGTCTGGAAGCGCGTCAGGCGAAAGACTGGGCGGCAGCAGATGCCGCGCGTAACCGTCTGACGGAAATGGGCATCATTCTGGAAGATGGCCCGCAGGGAACCACCTGGCGTCGGAAATAATTCTGGTGCGCGCTGATGCCCTCTCCCACCGGGAAAGGGTGCAAACACTAAAACGGCAACTGGGTTGCCGTTTTGCTTTTACCTCCGCTTCCACCACAACAGCCCCATCAGCACAACCCCTGGCAGCCACACCCACAGCAGTTCCGACATAATCACCTGATGCCCGTAGGGCGTGGTATAGCGTGACAGCGCAAACGGCGCGACCTTAATGACCTGCCACGGTGCAAAAAACCGTTCATCTGACCACGGCCACAGCCAGCCGACGCCTTTCCCTCCGGTGGTGATGGAATCCAGCAAGCTGTGCGACAGCAGAGACACGGTTAAGAACAGCCAGCAGCGGGTCAGACTTGCCCGAAACCATCGTCGGCCCATCAGTACGCAAAGTATCGGCACCACAAAGGCAAACAGCAGGGAGTGGGTAAAGCCGCGGTGGCCGAACACATTGCCGTAGGCAACGCCGAACTTAAACGCCAGCACGTCGGCGTCCGGCAGCATGGCGAGGACGACGCCGGCAAGCAGCAGGCGGGGAGGGATGATTTTACTTCCCAGGCCTAAGCCCAGACACAAAGGCACTGCAGCGTGGGTGATAACGGTAGGCATTGCGATTATCCATGGCAAAGCAGGGAAATATAGCAGCGAATGGGCGCAATGAGGATGGTGTTAGCGTCTTATTTACGCCGATTCCCGGGCAATAAGCTGCCCGGAAAGGGTGATACGCTGTGTTTGCAGATCCGGCTCTTTTAACTTGCGGATAATCAACCCCGCCGCCTGACGCCCTGTCTCCTCACTGGCGGAGGAAACGTAGGTAAACGAGGGAGACGTCAGGTTCACGTGCAACATATCTTCAAAACCAACCAGCGCGACCTGCTGGGTGAGAAACACATCTTTCCCCACGGTGCGCCCCACCTGATGAATGCCGGAGATGGAGCCGATCATCGCATCCGGCGAGTGGCAGAGCAGGGCGGTTATGGTGTTGTTTTTTTCCAGCAGCTGGCGGGTGGCGAAACCTGCGGCCAGCGTGTCATCGCTACACGCAGGCGAGTATTCCTCACGCCAGACCAGACCGTTCTGGGTCATCGCGCTGCGAAAGCCGAGCAGACGCTGCTCGCGGATAAGGCAGCCTTCACGACCCCCAATGTAGGCAATGTTGCGGTGTCCGCGCTCGATAAGATAACGCGCGGCAAGGTTCGCCGCCTGGCGGTTGTCGCGCATCACCAGATTGCATTTTTCATCCAGCAGGGACTGAGAGACCACCACCAGCGGCAGCGGGCACTGGCGGATGTGTTCCGGCAGCGAGGATGCCCGGGTGTCAGAGGCCAGATAGATAACGCCGGCGACCCCCTGCTGTTTAAACGACAGCAGGCAGCGCTCAAGATGTTCATGGTCGTTCAGCGGCTGGCCGAGAAAAACCATATACCCCTGTCTCTCCAGCTCCTGGACGATGCTCGCCATCACCTTAATGGAAAAGCTGTCGCTAAAGTCGCGCAGGATCAGGCCGATCAGGTTGGAGGTGTTGGCGCGGAGGTTGGCAGCGGCGACGTTGTGAACATAGCCCAGCGTAGTGATGGCAGCATTGACCTTCGCGATCGTTGCGTCTGAAATTTTCCCTTTCTGGCGCAGCACCAGCGACACGGTGGAGACCGAAACGCCCGCATGCTTTGCGACATCAATGATGCTGACTTTCTTCAAAACCGCTCCCTGAAATTTACCGATTATCAGCCAGATAAGACAACGTCCCCCAGCGTACAGGAGACGTGTCGTTCAGGCATCTTATTATTTGCCAATCATGGTGGACATGGTCTGGGCGATAAACTGTGCTCTGGCACCGAAAATCACCTGAATACCGTTATCACCGACGAACACTACGCCGCGGGCGCCAAGGCCGTTCAGACCGTCCTTATCAACCGCTTCACTTTTTGCCACTTCCAGGCGCAGACGGGTGATGCAGGAGCCGACGGAGTCGATGTTGTGCGCGCCGCCCAGCAGGTTGATGATCTCTGTGGCGAGTTCTGAATCTGACTTATCGTCCGTACTGGCGGTCACTTCTGTACGGCCCGGCGTTTTCACGTCGAAACGACGGATCACAAAGCGGAACGTGAAGTAGTAAATCAGGCCCATCGGAATGCCGATAATAATGGCGTTCAGGAAGTTGGTTTTGTAGCCGTTAAATGACGGCAGGATCCCGAACGAGAGGTAGTCGATAAAGCCCGCAGAGAACGACTTGGCGATATGCGCATGCAGCAGATACATGGTCATGTACGCCAGACCGGCCATGATGGCGTTAAAGACGTACAGAATAGGGGCGACGAAGATAAAGGTAAATTCAACCGGCTCGGTGATCCCCGTCAGGAAGCAGGTGAGCGCCGCAGAGAACAAAATACCGGCCGCGATTTTCTTATTTTTGGTGTGCGCTTCGTGGTACATCGCCAGACACGCCGCAGGCAGCGCGAACAGCATCAGCGGGAATTCACCCTGCATGAACTTACCGGCGTTCTGGTAGCTGTCACTGCTGAAGGATTTGACCCCTTCTTCCAGCATCTTGAACCAGATGGTCTGGTCGCCGTGAATCACCTGACCGGCCTGGGTGGTGTAATCCCCAAACGAATACCAGAAAGAGGGATACCAGATGTGGTGCAGGCCGAGCGGGATCAGCGCGCGTTCCACCAGACCGAAGATAAAGGTCGAGGCTGCCTGATTATCGCCATTAACCACCACGGAGAGCGCGTCGATGCCCGCCTGGATATGCTGCCAGACATACGGCAACAGCAGGCCGAGCAGGAAAGAGAGAAACGCTGTCGCAATCGCCACAAAGCGTTTCCCGGAGAAGAACCCGAGGAACTCTGGCAGCTGCAGGGTGTGGAAACGGTTATAGCACCAGGCGGCGAGAATCCCGCAGATCAGGCCGCCGAAGACGCCCATCTGCAACGTCGGGATGCCGACCACCATCGCGTATTTGCCGCCCTGAGACGCCATTTCCGGCGTGATGCTCAAGACGGTGCTGATGGTGATGTTGGTGACAAACACCGAGACCGCCGCCGAGAGCGCGGCAATGCCGGACTCGGATGCCAGCCCCACGGCGGAACCAATGGCAAACAGCATCGGCAGGTTATCAAAGATAACCCCGCCCGCGTTCATCATCAGCGGCAGGTGAAACTTATCGCCAAAGGCCAGCAGCAGGCCCGCAGCGGGAAGCAGTGAAATTGGCAGCATTAACGCGCGACCAATCATCGATAATTTAGAGAGCGATTTAACAAACCCTGATATCAGACTCATGCTGATTTCCCCCGAGTAGCGCTTTTTTTGGCGCTGTTATTGTAAGTAGAACGTTTTAGTAGAACGTTCTACTTATCGTGGGGAAAGAGTGAAAAACGCGCAACAGAATTTTCACTTTTCAACAGATGAAATAGTGATTATTTGAAGTCGATCGATAATTAACCGTGATGGGTGTGGGGGAATGTGGGTTCCCTCTCCCGACGGGAGAGGGGGGAGAGCATCAGGCGGTCACCGTCACGGTTTGCCCTTCAAAGCTCACGGTCTGACCCGCGACAATTTTGCAGCGCTTGCGGGTTTCCACTGCGCCGTCTACCTTAACAAGCCCGTCGGCAATGGCGATTTTGGCCTGTGCGCCGCTTTCGGTCCAGCCTTCCAGCTTCAGCAGATCGCACAGCTCAACGTGCGGGTGTTTACCTAATGAAAATGTGGCCATCTTACGCGTCCTCTACGTCGTGGTACTCTTCGCACGCCTGCAAAGTATTCTGAATCAGTGTGGCAACGGTCATCGGGCCTACGCCGCCCGGTACTGGGGTAATGTAAGAGGCGCGAGCCGCAGCATCTTCGTAAACCACGTCACCGACCACTTTCCCGTTTTCCAGACGGTTAATACCGACGTCCACAACGATCGCGCCTTCTTTAATCCATTCACCCGGAATAAATCCCGGCTTCCCGACCGCCACGATCAGCAGATCGGCGTTTTCTACGTGATGACGCAGATTTTTGGTGAAGCGGTGGGTCACGGTGGTGGTGCAACCAGCGAGCAGCAGCTCCATGCTCATCGGACGGCCGACAATGTTTGATGCGCCAATGACCACGGCGTTCAGACCGTAGGTATCGATGTTATAACGCTCCAGCAGCGTAACGATACCGCGCGGCGTGCACGGACGCAGACGCGGGGCGCGCTGGCACAGACGGCCCACGTTGTACGGGTGGAAACCGTCAACGTCTTTGTCGGGGGCGATACGTTCCAGCACCTTCACGTTGTCGATGCCGGCTGGCAGCGGCAGCTGAACCAGAATACCGTCGATCGCGTTGTCGGCATTCAGGGTATCAATAAGTTCCAGCAGTTCTGCTTCGCTGGTGGTTTCCGGCAAATCGTAAGAGCGGGAGACGAACCCCACCTCTTCACACGCTTTGCGTTTGCTGCCGACATAAATCTGCGATGCCGGGTTGCTGCCGACCAGCACAACGGCCAGCCCGGGGGCGCGTTTTCCGGCAGCTTTACGCGCCTTCACTTTTTCCGCGACCTCAGAGCGCACCTGCTGCGCAATCGTTTTACCGTCAATAATCTTTGCTGCCATCAGAGAGAAGATTCCGTCTGTAACGTTTGAAAGGGGGGATTGCCTGTATTTTGTCAGAAGCGAGCGCCGCTGTCAGTCACCCTTTGCGAGTTTTCATCAGGAGGCCGTAAAAACCCTTCTGAGGGGATGGTCAATTTCTTAGGCAGGATTAGGATGTGACCTGGCGAAATGACAGCGTTTTGACATATTTTAAAATACATTCATGAGCTACTTTGTCTCCTCCGAAATAAGCTTTCAATTAATCAATTGAACGTATTTCTTATTCCCGATTATTCGCGGGAAGGGTTATTTACATTTTAAAGGAATAGACATGAAACTCAGCAACATTGCTTCTACTGTTATTGCTACTCTGGCCCTGGTTGCGGGTGCCGCAAATGCAGAAGATACAGCCACTCCGGTTACCGTAAATGGCGGTACCGTACACTTTAAAGGTGAACTGGTTAATGCTGCATGTTCAGTAAATACTGATTCTTCCGAGCAGACGGTTAACCTGGGCCAATACCGTACCGCGAAGTTCACGAAAGTGGGTGACACCACCTCTAATATTCCGTTCACCATTGAACTGAATGATTGTGACCCGCTGGTTGCGAAAACGGCCGCAGTTGCGTTCACCGGTCAGATCGACGCAACCGACAAAACCCTGCTGGCGGTAACCTCTGGTAACAACGACAACTCCGCGAAGGGCGTGGGCATCGAGATCCTCGACAGCAAATCCACCACCCTGACTCCAGATGGTTCAACCTTCTCTGCCGCGCAGAACCTGATCGAAGGGACTAACACCCTGAACTTCACCGCACGTTACAAATCAACGGCTGCGACCACCGAGCCAGGCCAGGCAAACGCTGACGCCACTTTCGTAATGAAATACGAGTAATTCCTCCGCACAGGGATGTTCAGGCCTCAGGGAAGAGGCCGTCATACGCTAAGGCCAGGAACGAAGGATGACAAGGACCGGAACACTACTGCTGTTAACCCTTGCGATGGCCTGCCAGGCCTCAGCACATACCGTGGTGATCGACGGCGGCAAAGTTCATCTCAGAGGTGAGCTGGTGAACGGCGGCTGCGCCGTGGCACCCGACAGCCAGAACATGCGCATCGAAATGGGGCAGTACCGAACCAATTCATTTTCCGGTGTGGGCAGTTTTTCCACGGTCAATGTGCCCTTCACCGTGCGGCTGCTGGATTGCAGCGTGGATGTCTCGCGCACCGTAGGCATCCAGTTTCAGGGCGTTACGCCAGCAGAAGATCCGCAGGTTTTTCTGGCGACATCGCGGCCAGGTGAATCACCGATAAGCAGCGGCGTCGGGCTGGCTCTATTTGACGAACAACAACGTCAGATTATCCCGAACGCAACGGCCGTCAGCTGGTTGCCGGTGAATACCAGTGAGCTTGCGTTTCATTTTAGCGCCCGCTATCGGGCTATTTCCGAACACCTCGTGCCAGGCAATATTCAGTCGGATGTCTGGTTTACGTTGATTTATCCATAACACCTGCGAACACATTATTAAAGGTACGGTTGTGATGAATACCCTAATTAAACCAGGACTGTTTTTATCGTTAATTTTAATGATGGTTTCTGCATGCGCAAATGCTTCCGGCGGTATTGCGCTGGGGGCCACCCGCGTTATTTATCCGGCAGATGCAAAGCAAACTTCGCTGGCGATCACCAACAGCAATAAACAAGAGCGCTATTTAATCAACGCGTGGATCGAAAATGCGAACGGGCAAAAAGAAAAAACCTTTGCCGTGACCCCGCCGCTGTTTGTCAGCGAGCCGGACAGCGAAAACACGCTGCGCATTATTTATGCCGGGCCCGCGCTGCCTGCCGATCGTGAATCGCTCTTCTACATGAACGTGAAAGCGATCCCGTCCGTGAACAAAGCGAAAACGGAAAACAATAACGTGCTGCAGCTGGCTATCCTGTCGCGGATCAAGCTGTTTGTCCGCCCGACAAATCTGCCGATGCAGCCGGAAGAGGCGCTCTCGCAGCTGCGTTTTGAGCGCGTCGGCAACCACCTCAAAGTCAGTAACGCTTCGCCGTATTACATCACGCTGGTCAATATGAAGCTGGGCGGACAGACGCTGGATAACCTGATGGTTGCGCCTAAAAACTCGGCGCAGCAGGTACTGCCAGCCGCCGCAAGCGGTACGCTCTCCTGGCAGAGCGTGAATGACTACGGTGCCATTACGCCGGCGCGTAGCGTCAACCTGTGAGCAGAGTCAGCGCGATGAATAATCACCAGGGACGTTACTGCCCGGTCGCACTGGCGCTGATGGCAGCGCTCTGGCCACAGGCTGGCTGGAGCGAAAGCTACTTTAACCCGGCCTTCTTGTCCGATGACACCGCCAACGTGGCGGATTTATCGCGTTTTGAACAAGGTCACCAGCAGGCGCCTGGCGTTTATCGCGTGGATATCTGGCGTAACGATGAGTTTATCGCGACGCAGGATGTTCGCTTCGAGCAGGCCGACAATACACCGCCGGTTGCCGGTGGGCTGTCGCCGTGCATTACGCGCGTGATGCTGGAGCGTTTTGGCGTCAATATCGCAGCCTTTCCTGAGCTGGTTAACGTGAAAGGGGAGACCTGTATTCCCCTGGCGAAGGCTATTCCCGGCAGTGAGATCGCGTTCAACTTCGCCTCGCTGCGCCTGAATATCAGCCTGCCACAGGTGGCGATGCAGAACAGCGCACGCGGCTACATTCCGCCCGATCAATGGGATGAAGGGATCCCTGCCGCGCTGGTGAACTACAGCTTTACCGGCAACCGCGGGAGCGAGGACGACAGCTATTATCTGAACCTGCAGAGCGGGCTGAACTATGGCGCCTGGCGTTTACGCAATAATGGCGCATGGCGTTACACACAGAATAACGGGCAGCGGCACAGCAACTGGCAGAATATTGGCACCTGGGCGCAGCGCACCGTGATCCCGCTGAAAAGCGAGCTGGTACTGGGCGACAGCAATACCGGTAATGACGTTTTCGACAGCGTGGGTTTTCGCGGCGGGCGGCTCTTCTCGTCTGACAGCATGTACCCGGACAGCCTGCAGGGCTACGCACCAACCGTTCGCGGCATCGCCCGAACACCCGCCAAAGTGGTCGTTCGACAAAACGGCTACGTTATCTATCAAAGCTATGTACAGCCTGGCGCCTTTGCCATCACCGATCTTAACCCAACCTCGTCAAGCGGTGACCTTGAGGTGACGGTTGAAGAGAAGGATGGCAGCCAGCAGCGCTATACCGTGCCGTATTCCACCGTGCCCCTCCTGCAGCGCGAAGGGCGCTGGAAGTATGACCTGGTGGCCGGGGATTACCGCAGCGGCAACAGCGAACAGGATACGCCATTCTTCACGCAGGGTACGTTGATTACCGGGCTTGGCGACGGCTACACGCTGTACGGCGGTACCCAACTCGCGTCACGTTATACCGCGGTGGCCATCGGGGCCGGGAAAAACCTCGGTGACTGGGGGGCGGTGTCGCTCGATATCACCCATGCCCGCAGCCAGCTCGCGGATGACAGCCGCCATGAAGGGCAGTCGCTGCGTTTCCTCTATGCAAAATCGCTTAACGGATTCGGAACCAACTTCCAGCTGCTGGGCTACCGCTACTCCACAAAAGGGTTCTACACCCTGGACGATGTCGCGTGGCGTTCAATGGAAGGCTACCAGTATGCCGACAACCAGGATGATGACGGTGTGCCGGATGTGGAGAGTTATCACAACCTGACGTGGAATAAAAAAGGGCGCTTCCAGCTCAATATTTCCCAGTCGCTGGGGGATTACGGCTCGGTCTATATCTCCGGTAGCGAACAGACGTACTGGGGCACCGATGAGTCCAACCTCTGGTATCAGCTGGGATACGCGGGCGGCGTGAAGGGCGTCAACTACTCCGTGTCCTGGTCATGGAACAAATCCGTCGGGATAGACGGCACGGACCGAATCGCGTCGTTTAACGTCTCCGTACCGTTCAGCCTCTTTACCCGCCAGGGTTTTCGTCGGGACAGCGCCATTGACCGCGCCTATGCCACGGCGTCAGCCAGCCGCAACAGTGATGGCGACACAAGCTGGCAAACCGGGGTCAGTGGGACGTTGCTGGAAGATCGCAACCTGAACTACAGCGTGACCCAGGGCCACACCAGCAATAACGGATCAAGCGGAAGCGCCAGCGCGAACTGGCAGGCAACCTACGGCACGCTGGGGGTGGGCTACAACTACGCACGCGACCAGCACGATCTCAACTGGCAGCTCTCCGGCGGCGTGGTCGGCCATGCGGATGGCGTAACCTTCAGCCAGCCGCTGGGTGATACCAACGTTCTGATCAAAGCGCCGGGAGCATCGGGCGTGAGCGTGGAAAACCAGACCGGTGTGAAAACCGACTGGCGTGGCTATGCGGTGATGCCGTATGCCACCGTCTACCGCTATAACCGCGTGGCGCTGGATACCAACACCATGAGCAATAACACCGATATCGAAAATAACGTGAGCAGCGTGGTGCCGACAAAAGGGGCGCTGGTGCGCGCCAGCTTTGATACCCGTATTGGCGTGCGCGCCCTGCTAACCGTCACGCGCGGCAACCAGCCTGTGCCATTCGGTGCCGTGGTGCGTGAAACCCAGAGCGGCGTCACCAGTATGGTGGGCGATGACGGACAGATTTACCTGAGCGGCCTGCCGCTGGAAGGTGAACTGCTGATCCAGTGGGGCAACGGGATGCAATCCCAGTGTCGTGCGCACTACAGCTTGCCAGAAAAGAGCCTGCAACAGGCAATCACACTTAAGGGGATTCGCTGTGAGTAAAATCCATTGCCTGGCTTTATCACTTCTCTCTATTTTGCCCGTGGGGAATGCCTTAGCCACCGTGTGTGTGAATGAAAAGGGCGTCCCTACGGAGGTGCATTACGACCTGACGGATAAATTTAACAGTTCGAATAACCAGATCGGACAGGTGGTGACGCTCAGCGAGAAATCGCAGTGGGTGGGGGTGAATGCCGTCTGCCCGAAGGGTACCACCGGGAACACGACCAAACGTAGTTATGTTACCGATTACCCGGTCACGGGAACAAGTGATGGCTATCAGTACCTGAAGCTAAACGACTATCTGGATGGGGCAATGAAAATTACGGACAGCTTTGCTGGCGTATTTTATCCGCCCAAAAGTTACATCCAGATGGGGAGTCACCCGAACGTCTCTAAAAACAAACCGTTTGGCGTTCAGGATTCCAGCCTCGTCTTTCGCCTCAAAGTGACCCGACGGTTTATAAATATGGTGGTGATCCCGCGGGCGACCATGTTCCGCGTCTATGTCACCACTACCTCTTCTGATCCGTTAACCTCGCCGGTCTACACCATCAGCTACAGCGGGACCATTCAGGTGCCGCAAAGCTGCGCCATCAATGCGGGGAATATCGTGGAGTTTGACTTCGGTGATATCGGGGCCTCCCTGTTCAGCAAGGCCGGGGCGGGTAACAAACCGGAGGGGGTAACCGCGCAAAGCAAAACCATCGCCATCAAATGCACCAACGTGGAAGCGAACGCAATGCTGACGATGCGCGTTGAGGCAGAAAAGGTCTCCAGCAACGCGGTGGTGTCGGATAACCCCGATGTGGGGTTTGTGATTGCCAACGAAAGCGGTACCCCGCTAACACCCAACAACCTGACCAGCAAAATTCCGTTCCGGCTCGACGACAGCGCGCAGGCGCAGGTAGGGATCCGGGTCTGGCCAGTCAGCGTGACGGGGAATAAGCCTGCGGAAGGCCGTTTCACGTCGCGGGGTTATCTGCGTGTGGATTACGATTAAGGGGAAGAGATGCGGAACCGGAACTGGCATTTCGCCGCGATGACACTGATGATGCTTCACGCCAGCGCGCAGGCAGCCACTGCGCTGGGGGAGATCAATATTCAGATGTACGGCAACATTGTTGATTTTACCTGTGTGGCCGAGGGCAGCGATAGCGACAAGAGCGTTACGCTGGGAACCTGGCCCACGAAACAGCTCAGCACCACGGGAAGCCGCACGCAGCCCATGCCGTTTACGCTGAAGCTGACCGGCTGTCCGCCAGGTGCGGCGTCCATCACGTTTTCGGGTAAAGCCGACGGAAGCAATAACGGGTTACTGGCGCTCAATGACGCCAGTACGGCAAGCAACGTTGCCGTCGAGATCAGGGATGCGGATAAAACGCGTCTGGCACTTCAGCAGGCCAGCCAGTCTGTAGCGGTTGATGCGCAAGGAAATGCGACATTGTCATTTTATGCCAATTATATTGCCACTGCTGATAACCCTCAGCCCGGACGGGCTGATGCTGATGCCACTTTCATGATTAATTATAATTAGCGCTGACCGCACTCCCTGCAGCTCGGATAAGCTGCAGGGAGTGAATTCAGGTTATAGCAGTTCGTGTGCTTTGGCATAATCAATTAATTCAACGATGCTTTGCACACCCAGCTTGGAATAAATATTGGATTTATGTGCGCTGATGGTTTTGTTGCTTAATAGCAACTGCTCTGCAATCTCCTTATTGGATAAACCATTTGCCAGGTAACGTAATACCGTCACCTCACGATTCGATAATGGCATATCCGCGACCATCCCTTTCCCCGAACCCAAATGGTTTATAAAATTCAACGTTTCCGACGGGAAAAAAGAATAGCCCATCAGGATCATTTCAACGGCGTTGTAGATCTCGCCCAAATCTTTTCGTTTACTGACAAAACCATTTGCCCCGGCGCGAATGGCGCGTCCCGCATAAAAAGACTCGGATTTTGAAGAGAGGAACAGGACCTTGATGTCTTTATTTAAGTTTCTGATTCTCTTCAGTAAAGCGAAGCCATCTGTGCCCGTAAGTTCGATGTCCAGGATCACCAGATCGATAGGGTGGTTACGGATACAGTCAAGGACTTCATGGCTGTCGCCAGACTTGAGTTTGACTGTGATGTTTTTATTTTTCTGTAGCAGGACTTCTATCGACATTCTGACGATAGGGTGTTCGTCCATAATGATAACGGATGCCGGTTTCATTTTTAATGCCTCAGACTGTTAAAAGCGTTATGCCGAGTTTGGTTAAAACTCTCGAAATGCCGGAAGGATAAATGTGCAGATCCTTATACCGTAGTATTTCCCT
Source organism: Enterobacter sp. SORGH_AS_0287 (assembly GCF_031453695.1). Taxonomy (NCBI): domain Bacteria; kingdom Pseudomonadati; phylum Pseudomonadota; class Gammaproteobacteria; order Enterobacterales; family Enterobacteriaceae; genus Enterobacter; species Enterobacter sp. SORGH_AS_0287. Next base: position 2,417,824 of record NZ_JAVIZW010000001.1, on the reverse strand, counting down.
GGAAAGAGCGAAAGCATCCTTGTTAACGTAGTGAAGAAATCTATGCCTCAGCGCGGTCATCTCATTTGGCTGGTGTTGGCAAAAAGGTTTTTCTTATTCATATTTGATACGCGTCTTATTATACCGTGTAAGTTTTTTCCGAAAACCCTGTAAATTACCCCTCGCTTATTACTTTGTATTATCTTCTGGATCCGAATAGCTATTTTTTTAAAATTAGCTTAAATATCCTGTTATCCCATTTACCGCATCTTTTGATCTTTATGTAATAACAAAAAATGACATATCACACTGTATGTTGATCAAATGTTAACAAATCGACGGCCGTTTTCAGGGGCTGAAAGCGGGATCGGATGGCGAAAAAGTGTTCACAGAGGGCACCAGACCTTCGTTTGAAAGTGATCGGGTCGCCGCCGGAAAGGGCTCCCGTCGTACAGCAGAACATACTACAGACTTCGCTTTCGACTGCCAGGCAGTCTCGCCGAGCCGCTTGTTTTTACATCATTATCGTCTTATTAACTCCTTTATCAAACACTTAACGCACGGAGGAAAGTGCTGCAGATTATTCATTCTGTGACATTTCACATGGTTTAAGCCCGTAAATTAGGAATAGTTATAAAATTGAAATTATTGTTAAAATTTAACAAATAAGTAACATGATTGATAAGTAAATTCCTAAAGGTCTTTAGGAAATAAGGGCTTAGTAGGTGGGTTAGAAGGTGCAGTCTGAGAGGTTATTGAGAAGGTGTAGCAGTTCCTGGCGATGGGTCAGACCCAGTTTCAACAGAATGCAGCTGAGACGATAGATAATGCGGCTATAGGGGCGATTCTGCATCAACGCTATCTGGCGAAGGGTCTTCCCCCGCGATAACTCCTGCAAAATAGGCCATTCGGTGCGGGAGAACCAGTCTTTATCGCAGCCCTGGGGAGGGCTGGTATCCATCAGGCTGTGCTGGAAAGCAGACGGCGTCAGCTGACGTTCGAGCACGTGAAAAGGGCCCGCCGCTTTGCAGAACAGGCGAGTATCGTAATTATCCGCCCTGACTAACAGATAGGGCGTCAGAAAAGGGGGATAGAGGCTATGCCTTCTGAGCTGATCCAGCTTGTCGATCAGCGCAGTGGAGCGGCTTTCAATATCCACCACCAGGCGGGCGGAAGGCCACTGGGCCAGGGCGCTAAACGCATCCTCCAGCGAGGGATAGTCGCAACAGCTGCTCAGGGGGAATTGGCCGTTGAGAAAACCGGTGCGCAGAAAATGATCCTCCGTCACCAGAATGATAAACGGAGCGTCTGTTTTGCGGGGCTGGCTGATGGACTGACTCAAAAATTCGAGCCGGTCGAAGAAGGGGGGAGCAAAAGGCGAGTGCGTAAATCCCAGTGCATCACTTCCTGTACGCCGCCGCCGGTAACGGCGCACTGTCATTCGCATGGCCTCCCCCCTGGAAATGGCTTTTTAATCCTCCGGCCATGTCCAGGACGGCCAGTAATAGCCCTGGCCGAGTTCTGCGCCTGCCTGCAGTGCCCAGGTACAATCCTGCTCAGTCTCAATACCTTCAATAAGCACTTTCCCGGCAAGCTGAAAGCACCGGGACACCAGTTGCCGTAGCGCGGGCGTGGCGCGTAAACGCCAGAATGCATCCTTATCGATTTTTACGCCGCTTAACGGTAACTGGCAGGATAAAAAGGGCGGGATGAGTGTTTCATCAATGTCATCCAGCCAGATACCGTGACCTTGTCTTACGAGCTGCAACAGGCTCCGGGTAACGGCCTGCCTCTGCGCGGCTGACAGCGTTAAAAAAGCACTGGGGTCGACAAGTTCAATATTCAGCGGCGGACATTTTATCCGGCTAAGCCGCTGAAAAGCGTCCGGCTCTGTCAGGACGGTTATCGGCAGATTAATGAAAAAATTATTACAGTGCGGGGTATTTTTTAACGCGGTGAGCTGTGCTTCAAGCAGCATTATCGACCAGTCTGCAGACTGATGGCGGAAAAAGGCTTCGCTATGCTGCGTTTCAGACAGGACGCTAAGGACCTCCACGCCGACCCTGCGTAAAGAGGAGAGGGCGACGATGGGCTCAAGTTTGATGCCGACGATGTCCTGAGAAAGGTACTGTAACCGGGGGGGCGTATAGGTCAGGTTTTGCGCTGTCACTCCATGGTCCTGTTGTCTGTCAGCCTCCAGGCGGCCGGGATACCTCACACTAGTGTGACGAGCTGACGCTCAGGAAAACAGCAGGCGTTACTTAAATGCAACTAAGCCTTTTCGCAGCGCGAAATTCTACGACGGAAAAGCGATGAATGTTGAAAAAACAGCCGTATTTACAATCGGCTAGCGGTAATTGCCCCTGAAAGCCGAAAAGGCATTGACTCACCTGTCATTGACCGTATAATTCCAGGCGTTTCACCACCGCGAAGTTCACTCTTCTCAGTGCGCCCTTAGCTCAGTTGGATAGAGCAACGGCCTTCTAAGCCGTAGGTCGTAGGTTCGAATCCTACAGGGCGTGCCATTTACTGCCTTCACCCTTTTGCGCTTCCACTCTTCCGTTTTACGCTAAATACACGTTTATGCCGATCTCATTCTGTCGATTAAATAATCTGGAAATAAATAGAACGCTAATGAATATTTGTTATTTTTCCAGCCTAAGGTTTTCTTAATCTTTATTTCATCCATTTTTATAATCTGGATTTTTATCATATTTATCCGCTGTATAAGAATATTTTACACTTTTACGACTAAACTTGATTGATACTAATTATCATTAGCGTTTTTGTATGCTTTAATCCTGTCCCACAACGCTATGCGTGGTAAATCACCCTGGTCTATAAAGGATATGTTCATGAATTCTCGCCTGTTGTCATGCTTCTCGCTTGCCTTGTTGTCTTCATCTCTTTTCCTTTCCACACAAGCATTTGCCGCTGATAACAACGAAGGTATCGTTGTTTATAACGCGCAGCATGAAAATCTGGTGAAGGCGTGGGTAGACGGTTTTACCAAAGAAACGGGTATTAAGGTGACGCTGCGTAATGGCGATGACAGCGAGCTGGGTAATCAGCTGGTTCAGGAAGGCACGGCATCACCTGCAGACGTGTTTCTGACGGAAAACTCGCCTTCAATGGTTCTGGTGGATAATGCCAAACTGTTCGCGCCACTGGATGCAGAGACCCTGAAGCAGGTGCCTGCGGAATTTCGTCCTGCGCACGGCCGCTGGATCGGGATTGCTGCGCGTAGCACGGTGTTTGTCTATAACCCGGAAAAATTGAGCGAACAGCAATTGCCAACATCGCTGATGGATCTGGCGAAACCTGAGTGGAAAGGCCGCTGGGCGGCATCGCCGTCAGGCGCGGATTTCCAGGCGATCGTAAGTGCGATGCTGGCCCTGAAAGGCGAGCAGGCCACCCTTGAGTGGCTGAAGGCGATGAAAACCAATTTTGTGGCCTACAAAGGTAACAGCACCGTGATGAAAGCCGTTAACGCCGGCCAGATTGATGGCGGTGTGATTTATCACTACTACCGTTTTGTCGATCAGTCCAAAACGGGTGAAAACAGCAAAAACACCCAACTCTACTACTTCAAACATCAGGATCCGGGTGCCTTTGTCAGCCTTTCCGGCGGTGGCGTACTGGCGTCCAGCAAACACAAAGAACAGGCTCAGGCATTCATCAAGTGGATCACCGGCAAAGAAGGTCAGGAGAGCCTGCGCACCAATAACGCGTTTGAATATGCGGTTGGCGTGAACGCGGCCTCTAACCCGAAACTGGTTCCGCTGAAAGATCTGGATGCGCCGAAAGTGGAACCTTCAACGCTTAACAGCAAAAAAGTTATCGAGCTGATGACGCAAGCCGGCCTGCTGTGATCCTGAGAGTTAAGTGAACGCCTTATGTCTGGTCTGAGTCTCGACATCGGAAAAAACAGGATGCAGGAGCCTGCCCGCAGGCGACCTGCGCTGCCGATGGTTGCGTTAGCTGTCTTATTTTCATTAATGGCGCTTCTGCCTCTGGGTTTTATCATTGCCATTGGCATTGAGACGGGCTGGGAGACCATTAAGACACTGGTGTTCCGCCCGCGTGTTGCTGAGCTGCTCAGCAACACGCTGTGGCTGACGGCCTTAGCGGTTCCGCTTTGTATTGTGACCGGCGTGGCGATAGCCTGGCTCACGGAGCGTACCCGACTGGCCGGGCGGGGAATATGGTCTGCGCTGGCGGTCGCCCCGCTGGCAATCCCCGCGTTTGTACAAAGCTATGCCTGGGTGAGCGTCGTCCCCTCCCTGCACGGTCTTTCCGCGGGAGTATTCCTCTCTGTTTTAGCCTACTACCCGTTTATCTACATGCCGGTTGCCGCGGTACTGCGCCGCCTCGACCCGACCCTTGAAGATGTGGCCGCGTCGCTCGGCACGCCGCCGTGGCGGGTCTTTTTCCGCGTGGTGTTGCCGCAGCTCAAGCTTGCTATCTGCGGCGGGGCGCTGCTGGTCGCGCTGCACCTGCTGGCGGAATACGGCCTGTACGTGATGATCCGCTTTGATACGTTCACCACCGCGATTTATGACCAGTTTCAGTCTACCTTCAGCGGCCCGGCAGCCAATATGCTGGCGGGCGTGCTGGCCTTATGCTGTCTGGCCATCTTAATGCTGGAAGGGGTGACGCGCGGAAAAGCACGCTATGCGCGCATCGGCGGCGGGGCCGCACGTGAACAGAAACGCTGGCCGCTGAAGCCGGTCGCGGCCACGCTGGGCCAGCTGTTTTTCCTCACGCTGATCGTGCTGGCGCTGGGCGTACCGTTAATTGTGCTGTGTCGCTGGGTCTGGCTGGGCGGTATTGAGAACTGGATGAGCGCGGACCTCTGGCACTCCCTGCGCCAGACGCTCATGCTCGGCGTGGGTGGCGCACTGCTGACCACGGCCTGCGTGATCCCCATTGCGTGGCTCGGTATCCGTTATCCGCACCGCGTCTTCCGGATGCTGGAAGGGTGTATCTACATCACCAGCTCGCTGCCGGGGATTGTGACCGCTCTCGCGCTGGTAACGGTGACGATTCATTACGCCCGCCCCATTTATCAGACGGAAATTACATTGTTCCTCGCCTATCTGCTGATGTTTATGCCCCGCGCGCTCATCAACCTGCGGGCCGGGATTGCACAGGCGCCGGTAGAGCTGGAAAACGTGGCGCGTAGCCTTGGCAGCACGCCTGCGAAGGCGCTGTGGAGCGTCACCATGCGGCTGGCCGCGCCGGGTGCCGCCGCGGGGGCTGCGCTTGTTTTCCTCGGCGTCAGCAACGAACTGACCGCCACGCTGCTGCTCTCCCCGCTGGGAACACGCACGCTTTCCACCGGTTTCTGGGCGCTGACCAGTGAGATCGATTATGTTGCCGCCGCACCGTACGCGATGCTGATGATCCTGATTTCACTCCCGCTGACCGCCATCCTCTACGTGCAGTCGAAAAAAATTGCAGGACTATGACATGCTTGAATTGACGTCCATTTCTAAATCCTTTTCCGGTGTGCAGGTGCTCGACAGCTTAAACCTGAGCGTTGCGCCGGGGAGCCGGACGGCGATAGTCGGGCCGTCCGGGTCAGGGAAAACGACGCTGCTGCGCATTCTTGCCGGCTTTGAAACGCCGGACGCCGGGCGGATAGTGATGCAGGGCCGAACGCTGTTTGACGAAAACAGCTTCGTTCCCGCCCATCTGCGCGGCATCGGCTTTGTACCCCAGGAGGGCGCGTTATTCCCGCATCTCAGCGTTGCAGACAACATTGCCTGGGGGCTGGACGGTACGCGCCACGAAAAGCGCCAGCGCGTAGAGGCGCTGATGGAGATGGTGTCGCTGGACAGGCAGCTCGCGCCCCACTGGCCGCATGAGATTTCTGGCGGACAGCAGCAGCGTGTGGCGCTCGCCCGCGCGCTGGCTCAGCGTCCTTCATTGATGCTGCTGGATGAGCCGTTCTCGGCGCTCGATACCGGTCTTCGCGCCATGACCCGCAAAGCGACCGCTGACCTGCTGGCGGAAGCGGGCGTTGCCTCGATTCTGGTGACGCACGATCAAAACGAAGCGTTATCTTTTGCCACCCAGGTGGCGGTAATGCGTTCCGGGCGCTTCACCCAGGTGGGTACCCCGTATGACGTCTACACTCAGCCCGTTGATGAAGAGACCGCGCTGTTTCTGGGCGACGCAGTGATCCTGCCCGCTCAGCTTACCGCCGGCCATGCGGTGTGCGCGCTGGGTGAGATACCCACCAACAATACGCATGCCACCGGGCAGGGCCGGGTCATGATGCGCCCTGAACAACTGCGCGTGACGGCGTGCGCGCCGCATGAAAGCCCGGTGTCGATAATTGATGTCGATTTTACCGGTCATTTGTCCACGCTCACCCTGGCGTTTGCCGGGCATCAGGAGCCTGTTGTTCTGAAGACTGTAAGCCAGCCTGGCTGGAATCCGGGTACGGCTGTGCGTATTGATGTTGCGGGAACCGCCCGCGTTTTATCGTTCTCCCGCCGTGCCTGAAAGACCGTCCCGGAAACGGGGCGGTTATGCCACGCTATCCCGTCCATACGTCCTCCTGCTTTCCCGCGCCTGTTAACCGATTTTCTCACGCAGTGACGTGCGTTTACGCTTGCCAACAATCATGTAATGCGTATAGTTCTCATTTGCATTGCACTTGATTACATTCTAAGGCCCGACAACGGGCCCTTTTTGCGCGCACGTTTAATGAGTTAATTATGAACAACACGAAAAGGCATAAAACGCTGCTGGCTCTCGCCATTGGCGCGGTCACGCACTCCGCCCTGGCGGCGGATGAAAAGAAAGAAGACACCCTGATTGTCGAGTCTGCGCCTGCCAGCGATTTTAAACCCGGCGGCGACCAGCTTGTGCCGGCGTTCCTTGACGGGCAGGTGGCGAACGGTGGACGCATGGGGATGCTGGGGCAGCAGAACGCCATGGACGTGCCGTTTAATATCATCAGCTACACCTCGAAGCTGGTAGAAGATCAGCAGGCGAAAACCATTGCTGATGTGGTCGCTAACGACGCGGGGGTGCAGTACGTTCAGGGTTACGGCAACAGCGCCGAAACCTTCCGTATCCGTGGCCTGAAGTTTGACGGGGATGACATGACCTTCGGCGGCCTGTCCGGCGTTCTGCCGCGTCAGGTGGTGGATGCGCAGATGGTCGACCGAATTGAGATTTTTAAAGGGGCAAACGCCCTGATGAACGGCGCGGCAAGTTCAGGCGTGGGGGGAATGATTAACCTTGAGCCGAAACACGCGGATGAAACGCCGCAGGCAAAAGTGGGCGTCGATTACACCTCCGATTCCCAGTTTGGCACTACGCTGGATGCGGGCCGTCGCTATGGCGACAACGACCAGTTTGGCGCGCGCGTGAACCTCGTCCATCGCGAAGGGGAAAGCGGGGTGCCCAACGATCGCCGCCGCACTACGCTGCTCTCCACCGGCCTCGACTACAAAGGCGACAATTTCCGCACCTCTCTGGATGTGGGGTATCAGAAGAAAACCTTCCATGGCAGCCCGGCCAGCGTCAATATCTCCGCCGTGGATTTCGTACCTGAACCGCCGAAAAACGATCGCAACTTCTCGCAGAAATGGGCCTACAGCAACATCGAAAATGAATTCGGGATGTGGCGCAGCGAGTACGACATTACCGATAACTGGACGGCCTATACCGGCCTCGGCGCACAGCACGCTCACGAAGAAGGGATTTACAGCGCGCCGAAGCTGCTGGATAAAAGTGGTAAGGCGACGGTCAGCCGTCTTGATACCAACCGCATCAGCGATTCCGTCAGCGGGATGGCGGGTATTCGCGGTAACTTTGCTACCGGCTTCGTAACGCATAAAGTCAACGTCGGTTACTCCGCGATGACCAAAAACGAAAAAATCGGCTGGAAAATGTCGTCGGCGGCGGATAACCCAACCACCAATATCTATCACAATACCGGTGTGGATATGCCGGACAGTTCCAGTTTCAACGGCTTAGGCGGAAAATACAGCGATCCGCTCACCAGCGGGCGAACCCGGACGCAGGGCTGGCTGTTGAGTGATACGCTGGGCGTGCTGGACGACAAACTGTTGTTTACCGCCGGGGCGCGTCATCAGAAGGTGGTCATTCGCGGATACAACAAAATTACCGGGCAGGAAAATAAAGCAGACGGCTTCGACGGCAGCCGCTGGATGCCTACCTACGGCGTGGTTTACAAGCCGTGGGAGGCGATCTCCCTGTATGCCAACCACACCGAAGCGCTGCAGCCGGGTCAAACAGCCCCCAACACCGCCACCAACTACGGGCAGAGCACCGGCATCGTTCACTCTAAGCAGAACGAAGTGGGCGTGAAGGCGGATTTTGGTCGCGTGGGCGGCTCCCTGGCGCTGTTTGAGATCAAAATGCCGTCGGCGATCCTCAACAGCAACGGTCATTATGGTCTTGATGCCGAGCAGCGTAACCGCGGCGTGGAGCTGAATGTGTTCGGTGAGCCCCTGCTGGGCGTCCGTCTGAACGCCAGCGCTACCTGGCTGCAGGCGGAGCTGACCAAAACCAACAACGGCCTCAACCAGGGCAATGATGCGATTGGCGTTCCGAATTTCTATGCCGTTCTGGGCGCAGAGTATGACATCAAACCGATTGATGGCCTGACCGCTACCGCGCGCGTGAACCACTCCGGCACGCAATACGCGGACCTGGCGAACACCAAAAAGCTGGACAGCTACACCACGCTGGATCTGGGTATGCGTTATCGCTTCGCCGTTAACCACAATCAAAATCAGATGACGGTGCGTGCGGGTATCGACAACGTGACTAATGAAAACTACTGGTCCAGCGTGGATGATTCAGGTACCTACATCACCCAGGGCGAACCGCGTACCTTTAAAGTCTCGGTGGGCTACGCATTCTGAGAACGCCGCTCGTTATCCGGGGCAGGGATGCCCCATTCCCTTGCTACCACCAGCCTGAAGTGTTAAAACGTGCCCCTTCTAAAAAAGAGACAGGGGTAGGGCGTGAAAGACGCGTCATCCGCTTCAGGCACCGGTAGTGCTGAAGCTTCGTCGGAACAGAATCCGACGCTGCAACGTGGTTTGCAAAATCGACATATACAGTTAATTGCCCTCGGTGGGGCTATCGGTACCGGGCTGTTTCTCGGCATCGGCCCGGCCATTCAGATGGCGGGGCCGGCGGTATTGCTGGGTTATGCCCTCGCCGGGATTATCGCCTTCCTGATCATGCGCCAGCTTGGCGAGATGGTCGTCGAAGAGCCAGTGTCAGGCTCGTTCGCGCACTTTGCGTATAAATACTGGGGCCCGTTTGCGGGGTTCCTCTCCGGCTGGAACTACTGGGTGATGTTTGTGCTGGTGGGGATGGCAGAGCTGACCGCCGCTGGCATCTACATGCAGTACTGGCTCCCGGATGTGCCCACCTGGATTTGGGCGGCGGCCTTCTTCATCATCATTAATGCCATCAACCTTGTGAACGTCCGTTTGTACGGTGAAACCGAGTTCTGGTTTGCGCTCATCAAGGTGCTGGCGATTATCGGCATGATCGGTTTTGGCCTGTGGTTGCTGTTCTCGGGTCACGGCGGTGAGCGTGCCACGATCGACAACCTGTGGCAGCACGGGGGGTTCCTGGCGACCGGCTGGAAGGGGCTTATCCTTTCGCTGGCGGTGATCATGTTCTCTTTCGGCGGGCTGGAGCTGATTGGTATCACTGCCGCTGAAGCGCGCGACCCGCATAAAAGCATTCCGAAAGCGGTCAACCAGGTGGTGTACCGTATTCTGCTGTTCTACATTGGTTCGCTGGTGGTATTGCTCGCGCTCTATCCCTGGGTTGAGGTGAAATCAAACAGCAGTCCGTTTGTGATGATTTTCCACGATCTCAACAGCAATGTGGTGGCCTCAGCGTTGAACTTCGTTATTCTGGTGGCGTCACTTTCGGTCTATAACAGCGGCGTCTACTCCAACAGTCGAATGCTGTTTGGCCTCTCCGTGCAGGGGAATGCGCCGAAGTTCTTAACCCGCGTCAGCCGTCGCGGCGTGCCGGTGAATTCTCTGCTGTTGTCCGGTGCGATCACCTCTTTGGTGGTGGTGATCAACTATCTGCTGCCAAAAGAGGCGTTTGGGCTGCTGATGGCGCTGGTGGTTGCCACCCTGCTGCTGAACTGGATCATGATCTGCCTGGCGCACCTGCGTTTTCGTGCCGCGATGCGTCGCAAGGGACGTGAGACGCAGTTTAAAGCGCTGCTTTATCCGGCAGGAAACTATCTCTGCATCGCTTTCCTCGGGTTGATCCTTGTGCTGATGTGCACCATGGACGACATGCGGCTTTCCGCGATGTTGCTCCCGGTGTGGGTCATCTTCCTGTTTGCGGCATTTAAACTTTCCCGCAAGCAATAATGCATGCCGTCCTCTCCCGGTGGGAGAGGGCGAGCTATCCGGTTTCTCATCCCAACGCGATTAACCTCTTTATCGTGACCCCTCTCCCAAATCTCTCCTGATCCACAGGATCTTTATTTTGTAATCGATTACTTTTCATTTGAGGGTATTTGTAATCGATTACTTTTATAGGGTGAGGCTCATTATGGTGTCAACAACTGAAAGTAGTGGAAAGGTGATAGCGCAGCACCGGCTGCTGGTTCCGCGTCTGTCACTGATGATGTTTCTGCAGTTTTTTATCTGGGGTAGCTGGTCGGTCACGCTGGGTCTGGTGATGACCCAGCACAACATGTCGTTGCTGATTGGCGATGCGTTCTCCGCCGGGCCCATCGCCTCTATTTTGTCGCCGTTCGTGCTCGGGATGCTGGTGGATCGCTTCTTCGCCTCGCAGAAGGTGATGGCGGTAATGCACCTGGCGGGCGCGGCTATCCTGTGGTTCGTTCCGGGGGCGCTGATCGCTGAAAATGGTGCGCTGCTGATTGGCCTGCTGTTTGGCTACACGCTTTGTTATATGCCGACGCTGGCGTTTAACGAACAACATCGCGTTTCACAGCCTGGCAAATGTCGATAAAACCTTCCCGGTGGTGCGCGTGTTCGGCACTATCGGCTGGATTGTCGCGGGGATCTTTATCGGCGTTACCGGCGTGGCCTCCAGCGTCACGATCTTCCAGGTTGCGGCGGCGAGCTCCGTGCTGCTGGCGCTCTACAGTCTGACGCTGCCGCACACGCCCGCCCCGGCAAAAGGGCTGCCGGTCCAGATTCGCGATCTGTTCTGCGCTGATGCGTTTGCCCTGCTGAAAACCCGCCACTTCCTGGTCTTTTCCGTCTGCGCAATGCTGATTTCCGTGCCGCTTGGCACCTACTACGCTTACACCGCCTCATACCTGGCGGATGCCGGGATTGCTGATGTCAGCACCGCGATGTCGTTCGGCCAGATGTCAGAGATTGTCTTCATGCTGGTGATCCCGCTGCTTTTCCGTCGTCTGGGCGTGAAAGTCATGCTGCTGGTCGGCATGCTGGCGTGGTTTGTCCGTTACGCGATGTTTGCCATGGGGGTGAGTGAGGAGGGACGTTTCCTGCTCTATCTCGGCATCCTGTTGCACGGTGTGTGCTATGACTTCTTCTTTGTGGTGGGCTTTATCTATACCGACCGCGTGGCGGGCGAAAAGGTGAAAGGCCAGGCGCAGAGCATGATCGTGATGTTCACCTACGGCATCGGCATGCTGCTTGGTTCGCAGATTTCTGGCGCGCTGTATAACCGTCTGGTGGCGGGACAGGCCGTGCCGCAGGCGTGGGTCACCTTCTGGTGGATCCCGGCGGTGGCGGCAGCGGTGATTGCGCTGATTTTCCTTCTCACGTTCAAATATGACGATGACAAGGCGTAACGTTCAGGAGGTGGTATGAGAACGATTAAGGGACCCGGTATTTTCCTGTCGCAGTTTATCAGCGCAGAAGCGCCGTTTAACTCGCTGGATGGGCTGGCAGGCTGGGCAGCAGGTAAGGGCTACAAAGCCGTGCAGATCCCCTGCAATCATCCGCACATTTTTGACGTGGAGAAAGCGGCTGAGAGCCAGGCTTACTGTGACGACATTACCGGCACGCTGGCGGAGCACGGACTGGCGATCAGCGAGCTGTCGACCCATCTGGAAGGGCAGCTTATTGCGGTGAACCCGGTCTACGGCGACGCGTTTGACCATTTCGCGCCGGCAGACGTGCGGGGTAACGACGCGGCCCGTCGGGCGTGGGCGACCAGCAAATTGAATCAGGCGGCGGCGGCCTCCGAAAAATTAGGCCTGACAGCGCACGCCACTTTTTCTGGATCGCTGGCGTGGCCATTTTTCTATCCGTGGCCGCCGCACAACGCGCAGCGTTTTCAGGACGCTTTCCAGACGCTGGCAACCCGCTGGCGGCCCATTCTGGACACCTTTGATGAGCACGGCGTCGATGTCTGTTATGAGCTGCATCCGGGGGAAGACCTGCATGACGGCGTGACGTTTGAGCGTTTTCTGGCGCTGGTGGACAACCACCCGCGCTGCAATATTCTCTACGATCCCAGCCATATGCTGCTTCAGCAGATGGACTACCTGACGTTTATCGATCTTTACCATGCGCGCATTAAAGCGTTTCACGTCAAAGATGCAGAGTTTCGTCCTAACGGGCGCAGCGGCGTATACGGTGGCTACCAGCCGTGGCTTCATCGCGCGGGTCGCTTCCGGTCGCCGGGCGACGGGCAGATCGACTTCACCGGTATTTTCAGCAAACTGACCCAGTACGACTACGAGGGCTGGGCAGTGCTGGAGTGGGAGTGCTGTCTTAAGGATGGCGATACCGGTGCCCGCGAAGGCAGCGAATTTATCCGTCGTCATATCATTCCGGTATCCGGGCGCGCGTTTGACGATTTCGCCGCGGGAGGCAGCCATGATTAACGTCGGGATCGTCGGCAGCGGCTTTATCGGCCCGGCGCACATTGAGGCGCTGCGGCGCCTCGGCAGTGTGCAGGTGGTCGCCCTGTGCGACAGCTCGCTTTCACAAGCGCAGGAAAAGGCGCGCCAGCTGAATGTGCCCCATGCTTACGGGAACGTTGAGGCGCTGCTCGCCCATCCGGATCTGCACGTGGTGCATAACTGCACGCCAAACCATCTGCACGCAGAGATGAACCGTCAGATTTTGCGGGCGGGTAAGCATGTTTTTTCCGAAAAGCCGCTGTGTATGACCCCGGAGGAGGCCCGCGATCTGGTGGCACTGGCTGAGCAGGCGGGCGTGGTACACGGCGTCAGCTTTGTCTATCGCCAGTTTGCGATGGTGCGCCAGGCGGCCAGCATGAGGCGCGAGGGCAGTCTCGGTCGGCTGTTTGCCACGCATGGCAGCTATCTGCAGGACTGGATGCTGCTGGAAACCGACTACAACTGGCGGGTGGATGCCGCGATGGGCGGGGCGTCGCGCGCGGTGGCGGATATTGGCTCCCACTGGTGCGACACGGTGCAGTTTGTGACCGGGCGGCGGATCACCGACGTGATGGCCGACCTCGCCATCGTCTGGCCAACGCGCAAGGCCAATGCGGCAGGAAACCGGACCTTCACGGATGATCGCAGCGCGAACGATGAAGACAAACCGGTCACCACCGAAGATTTTGGCTCGGTGCTGGTGCGCTTCGACGATGGCAGCAAAGGCAGTTTTAACGTCTCGCAGGTCAGCGCCGGGCGCAAAAATCGGCTGACGTTTGAAATTAACGGCAGCGAACGGTCCGTGGCGTGGGATCAGGAGGTGCCGCAGCAACTCTGGATCGGCCATCGCGCGCAGGCAAACCAGACCCTCTCCGACGATCCAAACCTGATGAACCGTGACGTGGCCGAAAGCGCCCATTTTCCTGGCGGACATATCGAAGGCTGGCCTGATGCCTTTAAAAATATGATGGCGCAGTTTTACCGCGCCGTGATGCAGGGGGAGATGCCGGCACAGCCGCTGTTTGCGACGTTCCATGACGGCGCGAACGTCATGTATATCATTGATGCGATAGTGAAAAGCCATCAGCAACAGCGCTGGGTGCGCGTTGCGTATTGACGCGTTGCCCGGTTCGCCGGGCAACGAATTTATGGTAGCCTGCATAAAACGTTAACCGCAGGAAATGCCGTCGCTATGTCCATTCAGAAAATCGCTCAGCTTGCTGGGGTGTCCGTGGCAACGGTCTCTCGCGTGCTTAACAACAGCGATACCGTGAAAGCGAAAAACCGCGAACGCGTCCTGCAGGCGATCAAAGAGAGTAATTACCAGCCCAACCTGCTGGCGCGCCAGCTGCGAACTGCCCGCAGCTATATGATTCTGGTAATGGTGTCGAACATCGCTAACCCGTTCTGCGCCGAAGTGGTGAAAGGCATTGAAGAGGAAGCCGAAAAGAACGGCTACCGCATTCTGCTGTGCAACTCCGGCTCTGACATTGAACGCTCGCGTTCGGGGCTGAGTTTGCTGTCCGGTAAAATTGTCGACGGCATTATCACCATGGATGCCTTCTCAAAGCTTCCTGAACTGGCCGCCCTGATTGGTGCCGCGCCGTGGGTGCAGTGCGCCGAATACGCCGATGCCGGTGCGGTCTCCTGCGTCGGGATTAACGATGTGGACGCCTCGCAGCATGCCGTCAGCCAGCTTGCCGACGGCGGGCGCGGGCGGATCGCGATGATTAACCACGACCTGAGTTATAAATATGCCCGCCTGCGCGAGCGCGGCTATAAGAGCGTTATCCACCTGAAAGATCTGGCTTACCAGGCGGTGGAATACGCCAGCGATCTCAGCTTCGGCGCCGGAATGGCGGCGATGCAAAACCTGCTGAAGGAAAACCCGCCGGACGCGGTTTTTGCCGTTTCCGATACCCTGGCGGCAGGCGCATTGCATGCGATCCAGCAGGCGGGATTACGCGTGCCGGAAGACATTGCGGTAGTCGGGTTTGACGGTACGGAACTGGCGGAGATGATTTCGCTCACCACCATCGAACAGCCATCGCGGGATATTGGGCGCAAGGCGGTCGATTTGTTGTTGAATAAAATCGATAACCCGGATGCGCCCACAGAAAGAGTGATGATGGGCTGGCGCTTTATCTCCCGCGCCAGCGCCTGATTATTTCGCTATTACGCCAGCCAGCGAGCGAATATCGTTTCCGGTCGGAGACTGATGAATACGCAGACCAAATTCATCCACCACGGCGAATATATGGTCGAAAATATCGGCCTGAATCGCCTCATATTCCGCCCAGACGACCGTGTTAGTGAACGCGTATATTTCAACTGGCAGCCCGTTAGCTTCTGGTGCTAACTGGCGAACCATCAGCGTCATATCTTTGCGGATCCGCGGGTGATTACGCAGATATTCATTTAAATAGGCGCGGAAGGTTCCAATATTGGTCATTTTGCGCAGGTTCAGCACCGATTCGCCTTCACCGTTTTCCTGATTCCAGAGCGAAATTTCTTCGTGACGCGCCGCCATGTACGGCTTAAGCAGCTTCGCCTGAATCAGCTGCTGTTGCTCCTGCTCGTCGAGGAAGTGGATGCTGGTGGTGTCTATATTCAGGCTACGCTTGATGCGTCGCCCGCCGGAGGCCGACATGCCGCTCCAGTTGATAAAGGCATCAGAGACCAGCGCCCAGGTCGGAATGGTGGTGATGGTATTGTCGAAGTTGCGCACCTTGACGGTGGTCAGGCCAATGTCCGTGACCGTGCCGTTGGCTCCGTATTTTGGCATCTCCAGCCAGTCACCGAGTTTAAGCATGTCATTGGCGGAGAGCTGGATCCCGGCGACAAGCCCGAGGATCGGGTCTTTAAACACCAGCATTAACACCGCAGCCATGGCGCCCAGGCCGCTAATCAGAATGGCTGGCGACTGACCAATCAGCAGCGAGATAATTAAAATCCCCACCAGAATAGCGCTCACCAGTTTTATCCCCTGGAAGATGCCCTTCAGCGGGAGCTGCGAGGCTGTCGCCATCTTTTGCGAAAGATTGAAAATGACGTCCAGCAGCGAGAAGAACGAGAGCAGGGCATACACCATCACCCACAGCCTGGCGCAGGTGGTGAGCATTTCCGCGGCTTCGCTGCCTTTTTGCAGCCACAGTACCGCCTGAACGTTGACAATTATCCCCTGCAGGGTAAAAGCGACGCGGTGAAATAACTTGTTCTGGGTAATGATTTGCAACCATAAATGGCTGCTGGCCTGCGCGCGCTTCTCAAAGGCCCGCAGGACCACTTTGTGCAGAATAAAATGAACGATGAGTGCGGTAAGAAAAATAATACCAAAGATAATCACTAAAGAGGTGGTGTGATTAATTTCAATGCCTAACTCTTCAACCTGAGCAATTAATTCCTGCATAACGTCTCCTGTATTGATGCAGCCCCATAATGGCGGCTGCGGATCTATTATGCAAATTCGTCAGGGTTATTTGACGGCGTGGCAGGTCGTCACCACCGGCAGGCACAGGTGATGGCGAACCCGCAGCGTCGCCAGCGCGAGGATCACCATCAGGCCAGTTTCCACCGCGAGGAAGAGGGTGATCGCCTGGGTGTAATCTCCGTGATGATTTTGCAGACCGTGCAGCAAAATCGCGCCAAAGATGGCCGGGCCGAGTCCAAGCGCCGCCTGCTGCAGCGTGCTCAAAATGGCGCTCGCCGCCCCGGCGTCATCAGGCTGAATATCGCGCATGCCAATACGATAAAAACTGTTCACGATCAGCGCCTGACCGTAGCCGACCAGCCCGGTCGCGGGTGCCAGCGTCAGCGCGGTATTGTGCATTCCCCAGAGGCGGAAGGTGACAATCAGCGCCAGCAGGCCCGCTATCTGGATCGCCAGACCGGTGAGCAGAATGGTACTGGTGCTGTAGCGGGCAATCAGACGCGGGGCAAACCACGCTGAAATAAAGTAGGTGACACCCAGGGCGATAAAACTGTTGCCAGACTGCCACGGCGCCATCCCCAAACCAGTTTGCATGGTTAACGCCATGCAGAACATAAAGCCGGACCAGACGCTAAAAAAGAGCAACGCAATCAGCACGCCAAAACGGATACTACGCAACTGCAGCAGGCGCGGCGGGATCAGCGGATGCGCATCGTCCCGCTCTTTTTTGCGGGCGTTGAAGGCCATTAACCCGGCAAGCGGAATAATGGCGATAAGCGCGACCTTGAGCGGCCAGGACCAGTGCCACTGCGGGCCAAGCGCCATCGGGAACAGCAGGCAGCAGAGGATGATCGCCAGCAGGACGGTGCCCGTCCAGTCAATGCTTGATGGCGTGTCGCGGCGGGTTTCCGGCACGTAGCGGCGGCTCATGGCCAGCACCACCAGACAAATCGGCACGTTGATAAAGAAGGCGTTACGCCAGCCGAGGCCGGCAATGTCCGCCGATACCAGCCAGCCTCCGCCCATCTGGCCGACGATAAACGCGATGCCGCCGATGCCGCCAAAGAGGCTGATGGCCTTCGCGTGGGCCGTACCTTTCAGCGTTACGTGCAGGGTGGCGAGAATTTGCGGCATGATCAGCGCCGCGCCAGCCCCCTGAAGAATACGGGCGCCCAGCAGTTGTTCAATGTTGCCTGCCATTCCGCACAGCAGCGAGGCCAGGCCAAAGCTCGCCACGCCCCACATGAAAAGACGACGGCGGCCAAGGTTATCCCCCAGCTTGCTGCCGAGGGCAAGGCAGACGGCAAAGGCCACACCGTAGAGGGCCACAATTAATTCCAGCTCGGTGGCCGTAGCGTGCAACGAGTGGGTGATAGCATCCAGCGCCACGTTGGTGATTGAGGTATCAATCAGCGGCAGCATCTGGCCGGTTAACAGCAATATCAGGCCTGCGCGGCCCGGTGAAACGACTGACGTATTCATGGTAACTCCATTGCGTCATTCAACAGATGGTCGTAGCATCAACGATCTGATAAACGGGTACCAGTTCTTACTTATACTGGTACTGGCACTACCATGCAGGGGGATTTATGGCGCTGATGTCTGAACCCGTCGTCTCGCTCAAGGATGACACCCGAAAACAACTTGGTGCGTTTTTACGCGCCCGACGCGAAAGCCTCGATCCGCAGCGGCTCGGCCTGCCGCGCAGCGGTCGACGCCGCACGCCCGGGCTGCGCCGTGAAGAAGTGGCCCTGCTGGCGGACGTCGGGGTGACCTGGTACACCTGGCTTGAGCAGGGCAGGGACGTCAATCCGTCCAGCGCGGTGATGGCCGCCGTGGCAAAAGCGCTGCAATGTACCCCGACCGAAGCGCGCCATCTTTTTGTGCTGGCCGGGCTACCGCCGGGTGAAGCACCGCAGGCCACCTGCTGTGAAGGGATCAGCGAAGGCACGCGCCGCCTGCTTGATACGTTAATGCCGAAACCGGCCAGCATTCAGAAACCCAATTTCGACATCGTGGCGTGGAACGACAGCTTTGGTCATCTGATGGGGGTCGATTTCAATGCGATCCCCCCGGAAGACCGCAACTGTATTTATCTGTTCCTCACCCACCCGGCATGGCGCGCCCGTCTCGGCAGACGTGACGATGTGCTGCCCGTTTTTGTCTCCTATTTCCGGGCGGCGATGGCCGAGCACCGGGGTGACCCGCTGTGGGAAGCCAAACTGGCGCGCTTCTTTGCGGTATCTGAGGAGTTTAAAAATCTGTGGCATCAGCGCAATGACGTGCGCGGTGTGGAAAACCAGCTCAAGTTGTTTACCCATCCTGAGCTTGGGGAATTTACCCTGCAGCAGATGTACTGGTACTCTGCTCCACGAAACGGTTCCCGGTTGCTGGTGTATCTGCCAGTAGATGAAGCCGGGGAGAGAGCAATGGAATGGCTGACGGAGCAGGCAAAATGAAGGTTACCGGCAAACAGGAGCGGCTGCTACGCCGCGCACTCAACGAGTGGCAACAGGAAGGCACATTAACCGCTGACGACCATCAGCGGCTGGCCGGTACGCTTCAACGCGTGACCATGGACTGGCAGCGGCTGAGCCGCTACGCCTTCTGGACGGCACTCGCCTGCGTCATTATCGCCATCGGCAGCCTGTTCTCGGACAGCGAACTGATGGCGCGCATTATCGAATTCTTCGCTTTTTCCTCCCTTGCCCGCATCGGGCTGCCGGCGCTCCTGGCCGTGCTGTTTTATTTGTGGGGCTTCAGCCGCCAGCGGCGGGAGACGCAGTGGCATTACAGTACCGAAGCGATTTTGTTCCTCGGAGTCTTGTTTACCGCCATCGCGCTCTGGCAGCTGGGTGAACGGCTGGATAACGGCAGCGGCCACATCGCACCCCTGTTCCTGGCCGGCTGTGCCGTCTATGGTCTGGTAGGCTTTTTCGGCCGCTCCGGGCTGGTCTGGCTGTTCTTCTTGCTCTCGCTTGGCAACTGGTTTGGCGCGGAGACGGGCTATATGTCCGGCTGGGGCGCTTACTGGCTGGGGATGAACTATCCGGTGCGCTTTATCTTTTTCGGCGGCGCGCTGCTGGCCCTGTGCTGGATCCTGCGCGCTGTGCTGCAGTCCCGTCATCTCTACACCACCAGTAAAGCGATGGGGCTGACGTATCTCTTTGTCGCCCTGTGGATCATGTCGATATTTGGTAATTACGATATCGATAACTGGTACAGCGTGACCCAGGCCTCATTGCTGCCGTGGGCGCTGCTGTTTGCGGTGGCGGCGGTTCTCTGTATTTACATCAGTCTGAAAACCGACGACGGCATGCTGCGCGGGTTTGGCCTGACGTTCCTCGCCATTAACCTCTATACCCGCTACTTCGAATACTTCTGGGATGGGATGAACAAGGTGGTGTTCTTCCTGATTCTGGCGGCGTCGCTGGCGGTGATAGGGCGGTATGCGGAGCGGATCTGGCATGCCGGGCGTGCGGAGAAGTAAGTTTTACGCGTTTTTATCGGGAAGACGCAGAAAACGCCGTCTGCGTGAGATGCTGGTTCAATGGCGAAACCAGGCAGATGACGCGTGATTGAAAACGGGCCGCAGTTGCGGCCCGTTTGTCTTAGCACTCGGTCACAATCGTGCTCAGCGGCAGGCGAGATTTTGGCAACGTGGCGTTGAAATCTTCCACGCTGTGGTGTCCAACCGGGACCACCACCAGGCTGGTGAAGCCTTTCTCTTTCAGGCCAAACTCTGCGTCGAGAATGGCGGCGTCAAAACCTTCAATGGGTACGGCATCCAGGCCCAGCGCGGCCACGCCTAACAGGAAGTTACCGACGTTGAGGTAAACCTGTTTCGCCATCCACTGGTCGTCATCTTTCAGATCCACGCGGTGCATGTCGGCGAAATAGCAACGACCTTTGTGATTCGCCGCTTTTGCTTCTGGGGTGTTGAAGCGACCGTCTGCCTCTTCCTGATCCACGACGCGCTCAAGCCACGCATCGTCCATGGCGGTTTTCGCGCAGAACACCACCACATGAGAGGCGTCCATCATTTTGCGTTCGTTGAACACGTAAGTGCCTGCCGCAGATTTGGCCACGCGCGCTTTACCTTCCTCAGTGCTGGCAATAATAAAATGCCATGGCTGGGAGTTCGTGCTGGACGGGCTGTACTGCAGCAGGGTTTTGATCTTCTCCGCTTCTTCAGCGGTCAGTTTCTTGCTTGGGTCAAACGCCTTGGTGGAGTGGCGTTTCAGGGCAACGGAAATGATATCCATAACAACTCCTGGTGATAAAGTTCGCCCGCGTGCGGGCGCGAAAAGGAGTGCAGATTACCGTGCGAAGCGGGAAAAGATAAGTGCATTTTGAGCGCTTAATCTGTTCGTCTCAGACGAACAATCAGCGCGGCCTGATCCATTTCTGGTCTTTTTTCGGCAGTTTATCGACGACCAGATTCCAGGAATCGTTGATGAGATCGGCCACCAGTTCCGGCGTAACATCGTCGGTGCCGTAGAGTGAAATCCAGTGCTTTTTATTGAGATGATACCCCGGCTCAACGCCGCGGTAGATCTGCTGGTTTAACAGGGATTTTTCCGGATCGGATTTCAGGCTGACATGCGGTCGTCCGTGAGCAACCGCAACAATCATGAAAATTTTGCCACCCACTTTAAACACATCAAATTCCGGCCCGAACGGCCAGCAGTGTTCGGTGAACGGCAGTTCCAGCGCCACGCGTTTGGCGTGTTCCTGCAGCGATTTACTGTCCATCAATATCCTCGGAGGCGAGTCCACGCCACATGGCTTCAAAGCCCAGCGCTTTAAAATCGACGGCGCGGGACGGATCGCGGGTGGCAAATTCCATGGTGGTTTCGGCAAGCGATAAGAACATGGCATCACCAAAGGTACGAAACTCATCGGACATAAATACCGGCCGCACTGCACGACGGCACAGTTCATGCAGCTCCGGGAACATCTCCTGCACGGCCTGCTCCGTTTCGGCGCTGATCTTCTCGCTGACGCCAAGCTGGCGAATGGCGGCGTGAGCGACAGGATTACGGATGCCCCAGTCCACGTAGCTGTTCCAGATATTGCGGGTATGTTCTTTGGGAAGGGTGAGCGTGCGATCAAGCTCCGCCAGCATCGTCTGGCAGAGATCCTGCTTCAGGTGCAGATAGAGGGCATTCAGCAGATCGTCTTTGGTAGCAAAGTAGCGGAACAGTGTGCCTTCAGCGACGCCCGCATTCCGGGCAATTAAGGCCGTTGAGGCGGCAATACCTGACTGTGCAAATGCAGCGGTTGCTGCGTCCAGTAAGGCCTGTTTTTTATCTTCACTCTTCGGACGTGCCACTAAATTGTTCCTCCTGTCAATTGTAAAAACCTTGATTGAAACACGTGCTTTGACAGGCTGCAACGCGCAATGTCAAAGATCGAAAACGTCTTGACGACTTTATCATCATATCTATAATGAGTGCTTACTCACTCATAATCAAGTTCAACCCGCGTAAACCATCGGATGGGGCGCGTTTTCGGGTCAGGATATGAAAAAGCCTCTATTCATCTGCGTGGTGTTCGTCATGATTATTGCTTCAGCTGCGAGTTTACCTTTTGTCCTGAATCCTGGATTTGGCCAGCCACCGCAGGGTGCGCAGCTTACCGAAGTGGAGGCCTCCCCGCAGTATCGCGACGGGAAATTCCACAATACGTTGCCGACACCGGGCTTCACCGGCGAGCAAAATATGCTGGTAGCGTGGTGGCAATTTCTGACCCGCAAAACCGAAAATGCCCGTCCCGCGCAGCCGCTGCCGCTGGTGAAAACCGATCTCGCCAGTCTGCCGCTGGAGCAGTACACGCTGGTCTGGCTCGGTCACTCGTCGTGGTATATGCAGCTGGCGGGTAAACGTATTCTGATCGATCCGGTGCTCAGTAACTATGCCGCGCCGTTCTCGTTCCTTAATAAAGCTTTTGCGGGCGAGTATCCCTGGCATGCGCAGAACATGCCGGAGATCGACCTGCTGATCATCTCCCACGATCACTACGATCATCTGGATTACGCCACCATCAGGGCGTTACTGCCGAAGGTGAAACGTGTGGTTACTCCGCTGGGCGTTGGATCTCATCTGCGCTACTGGGGCATGAAGCCGGAAATTATCGACGAGCGCGACTGGAACCAGTCGGTGCGCATCAGTGATGACTTAACGGTGCACGTCCTGCCGGCACGTCACTTCTCCGGACGCGGGATTAAACGCGATCAAACCCTGTGGGGGAGCTTTATGTTCGTCACACCGGCGCAGAAGGTTTATTACAGCGGAGACTCTGGTTACGGCCCGCACTTCAGGGCCATCGGTGAGCAGTTCGGCGAGGTGGATTTAGCCATCATGGAAAACGGCCAGTACGATCGGGACTGGAAGTACATTCACATGATGCCGGCGGAAACGGCGCAGGCGTCGGCTGACCTTAACGCGAAAGCTGTCGTGCCCGGTCATAACGGACGCTTTGTGCTGGCGAAACACACCTGGAACGATCCGCTGATCCAGCTGGCGCAGGCCAGCAAAGATAAAAATTATCGGCTACTGACGCCGGAGCTGGGTGAACCTGTTCACGTGAGTGATACCACGCAAACCTTTCGTGAGTGGTGGGAATAATGTTTAAGCGAGAAGCAGAGGGGGAGAGCAGTATGACCATTTCCGCTCAAGTCATCGACACCATCGTCGAGTGGATCGACGACAACCTGCACCAGCCATTACGTATCGAAGAGATCGCCCGCCACGCGGGTTACTCGAAATGGCATCTGCAGCGTTTGTTTATGCAGTACAAGGGAGAAAGTCTCGGGCGTTACATTCGCGAACGCAAGCTGCTGCTGGCAGCGCGTGACCTGCGTGAATCGGACGAGCGCGTCTACGATATCTGTTTGCGCTACGGCTTTGATTCGCAGCAGACGTTTACGCGTATCTTTACCCGTACCTTCAACCAGCCGCCTGGCGCGTACCGCAAAGAGAACCACAGCCGGACACACTGAACGTGTCGTTATGCAGAAATCCGACCGGGTAAGGCGCAGCCGCACCCGGTTTTTTTTTACTTACGATGCCAGTGAAAACCAGCGACGCCAGACGAAACGCAGGATGAAGAATTCGAGGGCGCCAAGCAGTAAAAACCACACGCAGAACAAAATGGTGTACAGCTGGTTAAGATCGACTATGTGGAAGATCGTCATCAGCTTTTTCGCCAGCACCAGCCCAAGCGACGGCGCAGGTAACAGCAGGCAGGAGAGCAGGGCCATCAACAAAATGCCCCCCGCTGTGAGCAGCGATTCTAACGGGTGTTTCATCTTAATGTTAATCGTCAGTTAAAAATGTCATTGTCCGGCATCGCGGAACGTAAAGCAATATAAACCCGGCAGACGTTTTTTGTTAAATCAAATGCACTTTTCTGCGAATAAATAACAGAAAGAGAATAATCTCTCAGAAGCGATTAAATTATTATCGCGTTATGTAAATAAATGTCCTTGTCATGCAAATAATTTTACAAACATATAAGTGCTATATCCAATTAACGTGGCAATAACAATGGCTGCGACAATGTATAACGCCAGGCGGCGTGCGCGATAAATACCAAACATGGTTCCTCCTCGTTTAGCGTTGGTTTAGAAATATTTTGTAAAAATCATCGTATTCGAATAATATTTATTAGTTTTGAATATCCCGGCAGTAATTATATTGCGGTAGATCAATTTTACCCGCAAGCCTTAAAAATGAATTTATTAAAGCCAGAAAGGAATTCAGGCTTCCGTCCACCGTATATTGAAGGAAAAATACGATGACCAAAAAAAATCTCTCTCAGAACATGCCACCTGCTGGTGGGCAGGCGTATCAGCAGACCGTTGAGCAAGTGCTTGCTAACAAGCAGAGCCAGGCAAGCGGCCTCGACCGTGCTGAAGCGCAGGCACGTCTGCATCATTATGGCCCTAACGCGTTGCCGGAGAAAAAAGGCAAGCCCGCCTGGCTACGTTTTCTCGCCCATTTTAATGATGTACTGATTTACGTTCTGCTTGCCGCGGCGGTATTAACCGCGGTTATGGGCCACTGGGTCGATACGCTGGTTATCCTCGGTGTGGCGGTAATCAACGCGTTAATTGGCCATATTCAGGAAAGCAATGCGGAAAAATCCCTGAAGAGTATTCGCAATATGCTCTCCAGCGAAGCGCGCGTCATTCGCAATGGCAACCATGAAACGCTACCGACAACTGAAATAGTCCCGGGCGATATTATTGTATTACGCGCGGGGGATCGTATTCCGGCGGATATGCGTTTAATCGAAGCGCATAATTTACGCGTGGAAGAGGCTATTCTGACCGGCGAATCTACCGTAGTGGATAAACACATTAATCCGCTGACCGGTGAATTACCGCTGGGCGACCGCACTAACCTGGTCTTTTCCGGTACGACCGTGAGTGCAGGGGGCGGCATTGGCGTGGTCATTGCCACCGGGCAAGAGACTGAACTTGGCCACATTAACCAGATGATGGCGGGTATTGAAAAGCATCGTACGCCGCTGCTGGTGCAGATGGACAAGCTGGGGAAAGCGATCTTCGCCATTATTCTGGCGATGATGGCGGCTCTATTTGTCTTCAGCCTGGTGTTCCGCGAAATCCCCATGGGCGAGCTGCTGCTCTCTCTGATTAGCCTGGCGGTCGCCTCCGTGCCGGAAGGTCTGCCAGCCATTATTTCTATCATCCTTTCTCTTGGCGTGCAGGCGATGGCACGCAAGCGGGCGATTATCCGCAAGCTGCCAACGGTTGAAACCCTGGGGGCGATGACCGTGGTCTGCTCGGATAAAACCGGCACCCTGACCATGAACGAGATGACGGTGAAAGCCATCATTACTGCCGACAGTTGCTACCGCGTGGACGGTAACAGCTACGAGCCGGCGGGGAACATTTATCTGGAAGGCAGCGACGAGCCGATGCAGATCCAGCCGGGCACCGTGCTGGAGCAGTACCTGCGCACTGTCGATCTCTGTAATGACAGCCAGCTGATTCAGGACGAACGCGGTCTGTGGGGCATCACCGGTGGGCCGACCGAAGGGGCGCTGAAGGTGCTGGCGGCGAAGGCGCATCTTGAGCCGGTGATGACCACCCTGATTAACAAGATCCCGTTCGATTCGCAGTACAAGTACATGAGCACCCACTATCAGATTGGTCACGAGGAGCACATCCTGATTACCGGCGCGCCGGACGTGATTTTCGCGCTGTGTAAACAGCAGCAGGCCCGTAACGGCGCTGAAGCGTTCGACCGCGCTTACTGGGAAACCGAGATGGAGCGCTATGCACGCCAGGGGCTGCGTATGGTTGCCGCGGCGTTCAAACCGGCGAACGGTGAGCAGGCGCTGACGCATGACGATCTGAATCACGGGCTGATCTTCCTCGGTATTGCCGCAATGATGGATCCACCGCGTCCTGAAGCGATTGATGCGATTCATGCCTGCCAGCAGGCCGGGATCCGCGTGAAGATGATCACCGGGGATCACCCGCAGACGGCAATGAGCATCGGCCAGATGCTCGGGATCACCAACAGCGAGCAGGCGGTGACGGGCTACCAGCTGGAGAAAATGGACGACGCTGAGCTTGCAGACGCCGCGGTGAAATATGACATTTTCGCCCGTACCAGCCCGGAGCATAAGCTGCGCCTGGTGAAAGCCCTGCAGGACAAGGGTGAGATCGTGGGCATGACCGGCGACGGTGTGAATGACGCTCCGGCGTTGCGCCAGGCGGACGTGGGCATCGCAATGGGCATCAAAGGCACCGAAGTGACCAAAGAGGCGGCGGACATGGTCCTGACCGACGATAACTTCGCCACCATCGCCAGCGCGGTAAAAGAGGGGCGTCGCGTTTACGACAACCTGAAGAAAACCATTCTGTTCATTATGCCGACCAACCTGGCGCAGGGGTTACTGATTGTTATTGCGCTGCTGGCAGGGAACATTATCCCGCTGACGCCGGTACTGATTTTGTGGATGAACATGGCAACCTCCGCCACGCTCTCCTTTGGCCTGGCCTTTGAAGCCGCTGAGCGCAACATCATGAAGCGTCCGCCGCGTCAGACCGGACAGCACGTGATGGATGCGTACGCCGTATGGCGCGTGGCCTTCGTCGGGACCATGATTGCCATCGCCGCATTTGCGCTGGAAGCCTGGCTGGCACCGCGCGGCCACAGCGCGGAGTTCATCCGTACCGTGCTGCTGCAGATGCTGGTCTGCGCCCAGTGGGTATACATGATTAACTGCCGCAACACTGAAGGGTTCTCCCTGAACCGTGGCCTGCTGGCGAACAAAGGGATTTGGCTGGTCACAGGCGTGTTGTTCCTGCTCCAGGCGGCAATCATCTACCTGCCGTTTATGCAGATGCTTTTCGGCACGGAAGCGCTGCCTCTGCGCTACTGGTTCGTCACGCTGGCGGTAGCCGCGGTGATGTTCTTCGTTGTAGAAATCGAGAAGCGACTGACCCGCAGGTTCCGTAAGGCTGCATAACCTTTTGCCCTCACCTTAACCCTCTCCCGCCGGGAGAGGGGATGCTGACCTCCCTTTCATTGGGCAGAGGGCCGGGGTGAGGGAAACACATCAGAGGTACATCCCCATGAAATTCCCGCTCCTGTTCGTCCTCCTCGCCCTCTTTCAACCCGCGTTTGCTGCTGCCATTCCGGTTCGCGTGGCGGTTGTGGAGCAAACGACCCACGCAGCTGAACGGCACGTGCCTGGCCGCATTGAAGCCATTCATACCGTCGAGATAAGAGCGCGCACGGAAGGCGTGATTACCCAGGTTCATTTCCGTGACGGACAATACGTGAAAAAAGGTGACGTGCTGTTTGAGCTGGACGATGCCGAGCCACGCGCCGCCGTGCGTCTGGCACAGGCTGAGGTAAAGAGCGCGGAAGCCACGCTGCGTCAGGCGCAGCAGCAGCTTTCACGCTTTGAAAGCCTGGGCAACAGCAATGCCATCAGCCGTCACGACGTGGATAACGCGCGCATGCAGCGCGATGTCGCCAGCGCTGCGCTGGAGCAGGCGAAAGCTCGCCTCGAAACCCGTAACGTGACGCTGGCGTACACGCGCATCACATCGCCGATTGATGGCCGCGTGGGGCACAGCCAGTTCCATGCCGGCAGCCTGGTGAACCCGTCAAGCGGCGTGCTGGTGGATGTCGTGCAGCTTGATCCGATCCGTATCGCCTTTGCGCTGGAAGAGGGGGCGTTTGCCACCAAAGCCGGACAACATGCGGATATCAGCGCCCTGAAGCGCGCCTGGCAGGCGCGGATTGACAGCAATGGTCAGCGCCTGAGCGGTGAACTGACCTCCGTGGACAATCGTATCGACCCGCGTACCGCCAGCGTGATGCTGCGCGCTGAATTTGCCAACCCGCGCCATCAGCTGCTGCCGGGCGGCAATGTGAATGTCTACCTGCGTCCGGCAAGCGCGCAGCCGGTGCTGACAGTGCCCGCTGCGGCGGTACAGCAAAACGGCGAGGGATTCTTTGCCTGGGTGGTAAACGCAGAAGGCAAAGCCGAAAAACGCCCGCTGAAGATTGCCGGACAGATTGGCCAGCAGTTTGAGATTTCATCCGGCTTACATCCCGGTGAGCGAGCGATCACCGACGGTGCCCAGCGCGTACAGCCTGGCGCAGCCGTGCAGATACTGAATTAAGGAGCCATCATGCTGACGTTTTTCATCAAACGCCCGCGCTTCGCGATGGTGATTGCGCTGGTGATAACCCTGCTGGGTGCCATCGCGCTGAAGATTATCCCGGTGGAGCAGTACCCGCAGATCACCCCACCGGTGGTGAATGTCTCCGCCAGCTGGCCGGGTGCCAGTTCGGCTGACGTGGCGGAAGCCATTGCCACGCCGCTGGAGACTCAGCTTAACGGCGTGGATCACATGCTCTATATGGAATCCACCAGTTCGGATGAAGGTGCCTACAGCCTGAACATCACATTTGCGGCAGGGACCGATCCGGATCTGGCCGCCATCGACGTGCAAAACCGCGTGGCGCAGGCTGTGGCGCAATTGCCCACCGAGGCGCAGCAAAACGGCGTGCAGGTGCGTAAACGCGCCACCAATCTGATGATGGGGGTAAGCCTTTACTCACCGGACAATAGCCACACGCCGCTTTTCGTCAGTAACTACGCCAGCACGCAGGTGCGTGAAGCGCTGGCGCGTTTGCCGGGCGTCGGGCAGGTGCAGATGTTTGGCGCGCGCGACTACAGCATGCGTATCTGGCTGCGTCCGGATCGCATGAACGCCCTGAACGTGACCACCGATGACGTGGCTCAGGCGTTACGCGAGCAGAACGTCCCGGGAGCGGCAGGCCAGGTCGGAACGCCGCCGGTGTTTAACGGCCAGCAGCAAACCCTGACGATTAACGGGCTGGGGCGTTTAAATCAGGCTGAGGACTTTGCAGACATCATTATCCGTGCGGGGGAGATGGGCCAGCTGGTGCGCCTGAAAGATGTCGCCACGATTGAACTGGGGTCGCGCAGCTACAGCTCCGGCGCCCAGCTGAACGGGCATGACTCGGCCTATCTTGGCATCTACCCTACGCCGTCCGCCAACGCCCTGCGCGTAGCCGATGCGGTTCGCGCGGAGCTGGCGCGACTCTCTGCACGCTTCCCGGACGATCTGACCTATGAAGTGAAATTCGATACCACCACCTTTGTCGCCGCGACCATCAAGGAGATTGGCGTCTCGCTGGCGCTGACCCTGCTCGCCGTCGTGGTGGTGGTTTCCTTATTTCTGCAGAGCTGGCGTGCGACGCTGATTGTGGCGCTCGCCATTCCAGTGTCGCTGGTCGGCACCTTTGCGGTGCTCTATACCCTCGGTTATTCGGCCAACACGCTCAGCCTGTTCGCCATTATTCTGGCACTCACCATGGTGGTGGATGACGCCATTGTGGTGGTGGAGAGCGTTGAAACGCTAATGGCGGAAGGGCAAAGCCGCACGGCGGCTACCGCACAGGCGCTGCGCCAGATTGCCGGGCCGGTGATTGCCACCACCCTGGTGCTGCTGGCGGTGTTTGTGCCGGTGGCGCTGCTGCCGGGGATCGTGGGGGAGTTGTATCGCCAGTTCGCGGTCACGCTCTCCACCGCCGTCACGCTCTCAAGCCTGGTGGCGCTGACCCTGACGCCAGCGCTCTGTGCGCTGTTGCTGCGCCCGCGCCCGAAGAAGCCAGCCGCGGTTTACCGCGTTTTCAACCGCGGACTGGAAACCACGCGCACCGTTTATACCCGCATCGTTAACTGCATTAACCTCCGTCCGTGGCTGGTGCTGCTGGCAACGGCCGGCGCGGCGGGCGTGGTGGTGTTCAGCTTTATGTCGATGCCAAAGGGCTTCCTGCCGCAGGAAGATCAGGGCTACTTCTTCGCCAGCGTGCAGCTGCCGGAAGCGGCGTCGCTGGAGCGTACCGAAGCGGTGATGACCACCGCGCGGGAGCTTATCGCCAGACACCCTGCGGTCGAGGATGTGATTCAGGTCTCCGGTTTTAACATTCTCAACGGTACCAGCGCGTCTAACGGCGGGTTTATCTCCATCATGCTGAAGACATGGGGGGAGCGTCCGCCGCTTGATGAGGTGATGGGAACGCTACAGCGTCAGCTGCTGGCGCTGCCGGAAGCGACCATCATGACCTTCGCCCCGCCGACGTTGCCGGGGTTGGGCAACGCCTCCGGCTTCGACCTGCGTATTCAGGCCCAGGCGGGGCAAAGCCCGGCGGAGCTGGAACGCGTTACCCGCAACGTTCTGATAAAAGCTAACCAGCATCCGCAGCTTAACCGGGTGTTTACCACCTGGAGCAGCAACGTGCCGCAGCTGACGCTGACCGTTGATCGCGAGCGCGCTGCCCGCCTCGACGTGCCGGTCTCGCGCATCTTCAGCAGCCTGCAAACCGCCTTTGGCGGCACGCGTGCCGGGGATTTTAGCGTTAACAACCGCGTCTACCACGTGGTGGTACAGAACGAAATGCAGTGGCGCGAGCGTGCCGGGCAAATCAGCGAATTGTTCGTGCGCAGCAATAACGGTGAGCGGGTGCGTCTGAGTAATCTTGTCACGATTACCCCGACCGTTGGCGCACCGTTCCTGCAGCAGTACAACCAGTTCCCGTCGGTGTCAGTGAGCGGGTCGGCGGCAGACGGCGTGAGCAGCAGCACGGCGATGGCCGTGATGAGCGAGCTTCTGGCGGAAAACCTGCCTGCCGGGTACGACTATGCCTGGAGCGGGATGTCTTATCAGGAGCAGCAGACCGGAAATCAGGCCATCTGGATTGTCCTGGCCGCAGTGGTTATGGCGTGGCTGTTCCTTGTCGCGCAGTATGAGAGCTGGACGCTGCCCGCGAGCGTGATGCTCTCAGTCCTGTTCGCCATCGGGGGCGCGCTGGTGTGGCTGTGGATCGCGGGATACGCCAACGATGTGTATGTGCAGATTGGCCTGGTGCTGTTAATCGCGCTGGCGGCCAAGAACGCGATCCTGATCGTCGAGTTTGCCCGCGCACGGCGTCATGAGGGGATGGCGATTGTCGATGCGGCCCGTGAAGGCGCCTCACGCCGCTTCCGGGCGGTGATGATGACGGCGGTGTCATTTATTATCGGTGTGCTGCCGATGATGCTGGCGTCCGGGGCAGGGGCGCAGAGCCGCCGCATCATTGGCACCACGGTGTTCAGCGGGATGCTGGTGGCCACCGTGGTCGGCATTCTGTTTATCCCGGCGCTGTTTGTGCTGTTCCAGCGCCTGCGTGAGTGGGGGCATCGCCTTACGGACTCGTCGCCCACAGCTCGCAATGTTTCTGAACCAGAGAAATAAGCGAACCGCCGTCTGCGATAAAATCGCGCATGCGCTGCGCCTCGCTCTTGCCCTGTTTTAACATCAGGGCTATTTCCTTAATCGCGCTCGTCGCGCCGAGCTTCTCGGCCGACGGCGCAACCTGCTCCAGCAGCCACCCAATATCTTCCGCCACGGTTTTGTGCTCGCCAGTCTGCACGTCCGTCAGAATGCCCTCTAACCCGTAACGACATGCCTGAAAACGGTTAAAGCGGTACAGCAGAAAATCCTTTTCCTGATGCTTATAGGGCCGCGTGGTCAGCAGCCAGTGAGACGTCGCCTGAATCAACCCGGCGATGTTGATCGCGTGGCCGAGCGTCAGCGGTGTATCCATCACCCGCACCTCGACCGTGCCAAAATGCGGGCTGGGGCGAATATCCCAGTGCAAATCTTTAATGCTGTCGATCATGCTGGTGGCGCTCAGACGACGAAACAACCCTTCGAACTCCTGCCAGTTGTTCACCCACGGCATCTGTCCATTATCCGGAAATCCCGAGAAGATATTGAGTCGCGACGAGGCGAACTTCGTGTCCGTACCCTGCATATAGGGTGAGGACGCCGCCAGAGCAATAAAGTGGGGGACAAAGCGCGACAAACCATGCAGCAGATAAATAGCGTCGTCGCCGGTCCGACACCCGACATGCACGTGCTGGCCGAATACCGTCGCCTGCAAAATCAGATAGCCAAACCGTTCGAGCGTGACGTTATAGCGCTCGTCATCGCACACCTCCTGACGCTGCCACTTCTGGAAAGGGTGCGTCCCACCGCCGCAGATCTGAATATGCTGCTCCGCAGCGGCGCGCAGAATACTTTGCTGCATCACCGAGATTTGTGCGGCGGCCTGATCAATGTTCTGACACACGCCGGTGGCGATTTCGAGCATGCTCTCGGTGATATCGTGCTTCACCTCCCCGCCTTTGATGTCGTCTTTGACGGCAGCGATAAGAGCGGAGGAGTCCTGGCTCAGATCGTACCCCGGCGGGTTAACCACCTGCAGTTCAAGTTCAATACCAAGGGTATAAGGTTCAGAGGAATGGAAATCGGGTAATGGCATGGTGCACTCCGTTGTCGTAGATGAAATGAGTATAGACAACGGGTATGGCTCCCACTTCAGGCGGTGGTATAAAGGGACGTGTGGCGGCTATGCTGAACGCCACGGCACACTGATTAGGGCTTTAGCGACCAGGGGAGTTAACAATGTCTGACTATCCAACCATTGCGCTGATTGGACCCGGTGCAATCGGAACCACTATCGCTGCGGTGCTGCATGAGGCTGGCCGCACGCCGCAACTGTACGGACGTACCGCACATCCGCAATTACGTTTGCGGCACGATGAAGGTGAAATCGTGGTACCCGGGCCGGTATTAACCGATCCGACGGTCATCGATCGTCCGTACGATCTGGTTTTTATCGCAGTGAAAACGACCCAGAACGCCGACAGCGCGGGATGGCTGAACGCGCTGTGCGATGAAAACACGGTGGTCTGCGCGCTGCAAAACGGCGTCGAGCAAAAGGCCCAGCTGGCACCGTGGGTCAATGGCGCGACGGTACTGCCGTCGGTGGTCTGGTTCCCGGCACAGCGTGAGCCGGATGCCTCCGTCTGGCTGCGCGCCAGTCCGCGGTTGACGCTGCCGGATGTGCCGCAGGCAAAACGGGTGGCTGATGCGCTGAACGGCACGCGCTGCGCGGTAGACTTGTCGGCAGATTTTCTTACCGTCGCATGGCGCAAGCTGCTGCAAAATGCGGTTGCAGGCCTGATGGTGCTTGCGAATCGTCGTGCCGGGATGTTCTCCCGTGAGGATATCAGCGAGCTGGCGCTGGCGTATTTGCGCGAGGGGCTTGCCGTGGCCCGAGCAGAAGGCGCGGTGCTGCACGATGACGTTGCGCAGGAGATCCTGGCGAATTTCCAGCGCGCACCTGCCGATTTAGGCACGTCTATCCTCGCCGATCGTCAGGCCAACCGTCCCATGGAGTGGGATATCCGCAACGGCGTGATCCAGCGCTATGGTCGTGCTCACGGTATTCCCGTTCCGATTAGCGATGTGCTGGTTCCCCTGCTTGCTGCAGGCAGCGAAGGGCCGGGTTAACGGCCGCTGACTTTTCGTTCGGCAAAATAGTGCGCGGGCGTGGTGCCCATGGCTTTCCTGAACATGGTGATAAACGCATTCACGGATTCATACCCAAGCGTTGTCGCCACGTTCTGGACCGGGACACCGCTTGCCAGCTCCTGCAGGGCAATAATCAACTGCAGCTGCTGACGCCAGCGGCCAAAGCTCAGCCCGGTCTCGCGCGCCATCAAACGCGCAAAGGAGCGCTCGCTCAGCGCCAGCCGTTTCGCCCACGCTTTCAGGGTGCTTCTGTCGTCAGGATGGCTGACCAGCGCGTCGGCCATGGCGCGAATTTTGGGATGGGCTGAAACGGGCAGGCTCAGCTTCTGCTGCGGCATGCTGGCGAGCTCATCAAGCGTCACTCTGGTCAGCCGCGCGGCATGGCTCTCTGGCGGATAATCAACGCGTTCATGCGTCAAACGGTCAACCAGCGCTTTGATTAACGGGGAAATGGCCAGCGTGCAGCATTTCTCCGGCAGCGCGGCGGCACCGGGCTCAATAAACAGATAGTTGAGATGAGCATTCCAGGTCGCTTTGGCGCTGTGTGCGATCCCGCCAGGGATCCAGACGGCACAGTCTGGCGGCACGATCCAGATATCATTTTCCGCATGACAAATCACCGCGCCATACAAAGCAATAATCAGCTGCCCCTTACGGTGGGTGTGCACCGGCACTTCCGCGGCGTACTCCACGAAATCCAGATGTCGGGCTACGGCCGGGCATGCGGTGGCGTCAGGATCGAAGAGCGTATTGGCAAGTTGAGGTTTCACGTTTCTGGCAACATTTAGGTATTTTTTGACAGAATAGAGTATTTAAGCGGGTTCGCAAGCCAGTAATAATTCTGGCATGAACACATTAAACGCTTTTCATTTTCATTCGTGGCGCGCCATGCGTGAGCGCTTATCTCCCGTGCTGCATAACGATGCCAGCGCGCTGCTCTATTCCGCGAGAAGTTTTGCAGCGGCGATGCTCGCTTACTACATTGCGCTGTCGATAGGCCTCGAACGTCCATCGTGGGCCATTATTACCGTCTATATCGTGTCGCAGACGTCGGTGGGGGCCTCGCTGAGCAGAAGTCTCTATCGTCTGGCCGGCACCGTTGTGGGGGCCTGCGCCACCGTTGCGATCGTGCCTGTCTTCGTCAATATGCCGATCCTCTGCAGCGTGATGCTGTCGGGCTGGATCACGTTCTGCCTCTATTTATCTCTGCTGGAGCGCACCCCGCGGGCGTATGCCTTTGTGCTGGCCGGGTACACTGCGAGCCTGATTGGTTTTCCTGCGGTATCCGACCCCGGCGGGATTTTTAATATCGCCATTATCCGTGTGCAGGAGATTGTCATTGGGATCTTCTGCGCGGCGCTGATACATCGCTATGTGTTACCCGCGCGTATCTCCGGCCTGTTCAACAGTAAGTTATCGCAAACCCTGCACGCCGCGCGTGTGCGGGTGGCTGACACCCTCGCAGGCAAACCCGTCGCGGTTTCAGACCCGCTGCATCTGGCGCTGGCGCTGCAGTTTCTGCAGGGCATAAGCCACCATATTCCGTATGATTTTGCCCTGTCTGCTCCGGTGCGGCAGGGCAGAAAGGCTATCCATGACCGACTGGCGCGGCTGGTCATCGTCAACTGTGAATTACGCGATCGCTTACCGGCGACGGTGTCTGCCGGGTTGCAGGTATTGCTCGACGACGTTCAGGCCTGGCTGGGGGATAAAGATGCTGCACGCCACAGCACGGCAGATGCGTTAATGGCACGCAGTGAACAGCTCGCAGAGCGCTACGCTGCACAGGCCCGGACGATGGACGACGCGCTACAGGCCAGTTTTGTCCGTTATCTGACGCAGGCCATTGCGCTGTTGCAGCAGTGCGAACGTCTTTCTGATGCCATCCACCATGCGAAGCCCGCCCACGGACTGACGGCGGGCAGGGCAGTTAAAGGGTATGTTTTTCACCGCGATCCTCTTACTGCCGCCCGCACCTCGCTGGGCGCGTTCGCCATTATCCTGAGCGGCTGCCTGGTCTGGATCTTCTCCGCCTGGCCCGATGGCAGCACGGCAGTCTCTATCCTTGGGGTCTGCTGCACGCTGTTTGGCAGTTTCGACACCCCGGCTCCGCACATCGTGAAATACATTATTGGCTCGTTCTGGGGCGTATTGATTAGCCTGCTGTACAGCTTTGTGCTGCTTCCGCAGGTGAGCGATTTCCCCGTGCTGGTGGCCGTGCTGGCGCCGGTATATCTGCTGGCCGGGTCGCTTCAGGCACGTCCTCCCACCACGTTTATGGCGATGGGGATCACCCTGACGCTGCCGGTATTGTGCGAGCTGGGTGCCCACTACAGCGGAGACTTTGCCACGGCGGCCAATACCGCCATTGCGCTGTTTGCCGCAACCGGCTTTGCTGTTATCAGCATGAGCCTGCTGCAAACCGTACAGGCCGACGCGGCCATCGCGCGTCTGCACACGCTGTGCCAGCGCGATATTCGTCGCAGCGTGAAGGGCAAGCTTCTGCTGGATGAGACGCACTGGACCAATCTGATGATTGACCGCGCTGCCCTGTTACTGCCGCGCCTGCAGCGCAGCGGACGTGCCTCAGCGCAGGTGCTTAACCCGCTGCTGCGCGCGCTGCGCATCGGCCTTTCGGTGATGCATTTACGCCGCTGCGGTATGCCCGCGAGCAGGGAGATTAGCGCGCGCCTGTATCACCTGAACGACACCGACGCCTTGCGTGAACACATCGCCGACCACATCCGCCTCTGTTTGCCTGCCACAGATGCACAAACGCGCCAGTTTGTCGGCCATCTGGTGGATTTACATTGCGCATTACGGAGGGCAGACGATGGTCAATGATCTGAATATCGGGGGCGTTTTTATCCCGGGACTGCTTGTCACCGCGCTCGCGGCGCTGGCCTGCACGCTGGCACTCATCGCGTTTTTATCGCTCAGCAGGCTCTACCGTCGTTTGCCTTTTCGCCCGCTGCTGGACGTTTCAACTTATCTGGTCACCTTTTTCCTGCTGATGCAGGGCCTGACCGCGCTGGGGTTATTTAGATGAAATCACTACTTTCTCTGGTCGGTCGCTATGCGCTGACGTTATGTGCCGTCGTGGCGGCCACGCTTCTGGCTTTTATGATGTGGAAACATTATGCGCAAACGCCCTGGACCCGCGACGGCCGGGTACGGGCGGATGTGGTACAGATTGCGCCGGACGTATCCGGGCCGGTAATCCGCGTGGCCGTCCGGGATAACCAGTGGGTTAACCGGGGCGATGTGCTCTACGCTATCGACCCGCACTGGCTCACGCTGGCGGTGGCCAGCGCGCAGGCGGAGGTGGAATCCAGACGGCATGAGATGGTGATGCGACAGGATGCCGCCAGACGACGCTCACAGATTAAAGCCGCGATATCCAGCGAGGATTTGCAGCAAACGGGCAGCGCCGCGAACGTCGCGGTGGCGAATTATCACGGTGCGCTGGCCGCGCTGGAGCTGGCCGAGCTTAATTTGTCCCACGCCACCGTACGGGCTCCCGTCTCGGGTTATATCACCCATCTGCGGCTTCGCCCGGGGGACTATGCCACCGCGGGGGAGACTAAGGTCGCCATCGTCGATGCGCACAGTTTCTGGGTGGTGGGGTATTTCGAGGAGACCAAACTTCGCCATATTCGCGTTGGGGACACGGCGCATATCGTGTTGATGGGCTATGAACCGGTGATTGCCGGGCATGTTGAGAGCATCGGCCATGGGATCGGTGATAACAACGATGAGACGGGCGGGCTTGGGCTTCCCGACGTCGAGCCGACGTTTAGCTGGGTGCGGCTGGCGCAGCGCGTCCCGGTGCGCATACATATTGATGCATTGCCGAAGGGGATTGAGCTGGTAGCCGGGTTGTCGGCGAGCGTGGAGGTGGTGCGTTGAGGGCGACGGGAGTCCCTGTTTATATTGCGGCATAACGGCGATACCAGGGCAAATATCCTGCACCCTGACGCTTATTGGATATACTTCATGTGGCAGGTTGTGCTGTTTCCGGATTTTTCAGCCAGAGCGGAGACACCGCATCGTACATCCTGCAACGGGAACCAATGAAAATGTTCACCATGAAACAGTTATGGAGGTGTGGAAGATGGGATTATTAAGTTTTGTGAAAGAAGCGGGCGAGAAAATCTGGGATGCCATATCCGGCGGTAGCAAGGAAGATCAGGCCGACAAGCTGAAAAAACATATTGATAGTCTTAACCTGCCTGGTGCCGAAAAGGTCAACATTAATGTCGCGGACGACGGTACGGCGACGGTGACCGGCGACGTGGGCTCCCAGGAAGATAAAGAAAAAATTCTGGTGGCGGTAGGTAACGTCACCGGGATTGGTCAGGTCAATGATAGCGTGACCGTCACCCAAAGCGGGGTGGAAAGCCGCTATTACACGGTGAAATCCGGCGATACCCTGAGCGCCATCTCAAAAGCGATGTATGGCTCTGCCAATGAGTATCAGCGTATTTTTGAAGCCAATAAACCGATGCTGACGCATCCCGACAAAATCTACCCGGGTCAGGTACTGATTATCCCGGCTAAGTAAGCCGTCAATCAGGACGTGTTAGCGATGTTTGTAGGGAGTCTGTGATGGGATTATTAGATCAAATCGGCAGCCTGGCCGGCGGGCAGGGCGGTAAGACGGAGCAACTCCAGGCGATCATGGCCTGGATTGAGCAGCAGGGCGGCATTCAGGGGATCCTCGAAAAATTCCGCAATGGCGGCCTGGGCGGCGTTGTCGAGTCGTGGCTTAGCCAGCAGAGTAATCAGTCGGTGAACAGCGAACAGATCACATCGGTGTTTGGATCGCCAGCGCTGCAGGATCTCGGCGCAAAACTGGGCGTGGATTCTCAAACCGCGTCGACGCTGATTGCTGAATACCTGCCTAAAATCGTCGACGGCCTTTCACCACAGGGCGAAGCCCCGGCCGAGGGCGACCTGATGTCTGCGGGACTTAACCTGCTCAAAGGTAAGTTCCTGAGTTAGTGCAATCCGCAGCGTCATGACGCCGTGTACATACCAGGCCTGTATTCGGGCCTGGTATGTAGTATCAGGCTTAATGGGAAGAGACAAATATCGACGCCTGCTGCACAGGCGGAACGGCGAAATTACGCTGCATACGTTTTATTTCCTCTGCGGGTGGCAAACCAAACAGCCGCTTGAA
This sequence comes from Enterobacter sp. SORGH_AS_0287, assembly GCF_031453695.1. Classification (NCBI taxonomy): domain Bacteria; kingdom Pseudomonadati; phylum Pseudomonadota; class Gammaproteobacteria; order Enterobacterales; family Enterobacteriaceae; genus Enterobacter; species Enterobacter sp. SORGH_AS_0287. Next base: position 2,379,399 of record NZ_JAVIZW010000001.1, on the reverse strand, counting down.
TTCACGATTAAACTGCGATGGACTTTCATAACCGACGGCGTAGCTCGCGGCGGCGGCGGTAATATGCTGACGCACCATCAACATCCTTGCCTGGTGCAGGCGCACCGATTTCACATACTGCATCGGCGGCATACGGGTTATCGCTTTGAAATGGGTGTGAAACGTCGGCACACTCATTCCGGCCTCCATCGCCAGTTGATTAAGCGTTAACGGCTCAGCGTAGGCGGCATGGATGTGCTGCAGTACTTTGCCAATTTTGCCGAACTGCCCCTGTAAGGCCAGCGCGGCGCGCATGGCCTTGCCCTGGGCGCCCGTCAGGACGCGGAAATAGAGCTCTCGCACCCGCGCCGGGCCGAGGATCGCCGCCTCAAGCGGATTGTTCAGCACTTCAAGCAGGCGCAGCACGGCCGTTTTTACCGCGTCGTCCATCGGGCTCGACATCATGCTTTGCGGCGCAGCGGGAGGATGTGGGGCGTGATGCTGCTCAATCTGCAACATCAGTTCAGCGGCAAGCTGAAAATCCAGATGCAGATATATCGCCAGTAAGGGGTGTTCTGCCGACGCGTCGGTTTCCATCACAAACGGCACCGGAACCGACACGGCCAGATAGTGCTGTTCATCATACAGATAGGTCTGCTGACCGAAAAAGCCGCGTTTGCTGCCCTGGCAGACAATCACAATCCCCGGATCGTAAAGCACGGGCGTTCGCGCAAGCGGGCGGTCGGCACGCAAAATTCGCACATCAGGCAACGCCGTCAGGTTGTACCCCTCCTGCACCGCCAGTGCTTTTACTAAGGTAATCATCCCGGACATCACTGCACCTCATAAAATCAGGCAATAAAAAGAGAAAATATGGCCTAAAAATACGGCAAAGCAGAGAATACCATGCAACCTTCACTGTTCATGGGAGTTATTTATGGCATCTGCAAAAACAATCTTAATCACCGGCGTCAGCAGCGGCTTTGGTCGTGCTCTGGCGGAGGAAGCCCTCGCCGCAGGCCATCGGGTCGTGGGGACCGTGCGCACCCCCGAAGCAAAGCAGGCATTCGAGGCACTCGATACGCAGCGGGCATTCGGCTGCCTGCTTGATGTCACGGACTATGCGCACATTGATGAAGTGGTTACGCAGAGTGTGTCTGCCGTCGGCCCGATTGATGTCCTTGTGAACAATGCCGGTTACGGTCACGAAGGCATACTGGAAGAGTCCTCGCTCGCAGACATGCGCCGCCAGTTTGAGGTGAATGTGTTTGGCGCCGTCGCGATGATCAAAGCCGTGCTGCCGGGCATGCGCCAGCGTCGTCACGGCCATATTCTTAATATCACCTCGATGGGCGGTTTCATCACTCTGCCCGGCATCAGCTATTACTGCGGCAGTAAATTTGCGCTCGAAGGCATATCAGAAACGCTAAGCAAAGAGCTTGCTCCGTTCAATATACATGTCACTGCGGTGGCACCGGGCTCGTTTCGCACCGACTGGGCAGGACGCTCGATGGTACGCAGCGCGCGCAGCATCCCGGACTATGACGCGTTATTCGATCCTGTCCGCCAGGCTCGTCAGGAAAAAAGTGGTCAGCAACTCGGCGACCCCGTAAAAGCGGCGCGCGCCATGCTGGCTATCATTGAGAGCCAGAACCCGCCGACGCATTTATTGCTTGGCAGTGATGCTTTGAGTTTAGTGCGGGAAAAGCTCGCGCGTTTAGGTGAGGAAATCGATCGCTGGGAAGCGTTAACACGTTCAACGGACGGCTGAGCGGCGAACACGGGAACATGATTACAGGCCGGTTTGCCACCGGCCAGTACGGGTCGCGGTGAAAGCCGCGACACTATGTTGATTGCTGGCGTTCAGGGCAGACGGTACTGCGACGCCATGCCCCGGGGGCCTGGCCATACTGACGCTTAAAGCTGCGGTTGAAGGACTGCTGGGAGTCAAAGCCCAGCGCGATCGCCACGTTCAGGATCGGTTCATCGCTGTGGGTTAAGCGCTCGACCGACTTTTGCAGCTTTTGTGCACGAATATACTCGGCCAGCGGATAACCGGTATGTTCCTTGAAGATCCGCTGGAGATGCCATTTCGAGTAGCCGGCGCGCCTGGAAACGGTGTTAATGTCCAGGCGGCTTTCAAGGTTGTTGTCGATCCAGTCGAGTAGATCATGAATAAATGCGTCAGTGTTCATGGTTTCCCCCACGCCGCGTTTTAAAAAGCATTTTTGTCTGTTGCATTTAAAGATGACTCGCTCTGACATTAAATGCAAGTTTTATTGTTGCATTTAAATCCTTGCCGAAAACGCGCCTTTTGCCCCTGAGCCAAATAGCACATAAAGTGTATTAATTATTCTTGCACTAAATCTGACGCCTTCCTACAATCGCCGCGATAGTGTATTCGCAACTGTTACAGTTTTGTGGCGATGAACGACACAAATAGTCTCAAGCCAGTCCGGACAAAGGAAGTGGCGCCGCGTCTCCCGCAGCGTCTTGCCCGGCGGCTACCATTACCGGAATAAAAATAATGAGCCTGCAAAAACCCTGGGTTAACGTTCATCTGACGGCGCTGGGAGCGATGTTCCTCTCCATGCTGCTTGTCGGATGCGATGACGGCGTGGCACAAAATGCCGTCCCACAAGCGCCCGCTGTGAGCGCCGCTGACGTGGTAGTGAAATCCATCAGTCAGTGGGATAGCTTTAACGGCCGGATTGAAGCGGTGGAAAGCGTTCAGCTGCGCCCCCGCGTCTCCGGCTACATTGATAAAGTGAATTACACCGACGGCCAGGAAGTGAAAAAGGGCGAGGTGCTGTTCACTATCGATGACAGAACCTATCGCGCTGCGCTGGAACAGGCGCAGGCCACCTTAACGAGAGCCAAAACGCAGGCCAGCCTGGCGCGCAGTGAGGCTAACCGTACCGATAAACTCGTCAATACCAACGTCGTCTCCCGTGAAGAGTGGGAGCAGCGCCGTTCGGCCGCCGCTCAGGCGCAGGCCGACATTCGCGCCGCGCAGGCAGCAGTTGACGCGGCACAACTTAACCTCGATTTCACCAAAGTGACCGCGCCTATTGATGGCCGCGCCAGCCGCGCGCTGATCACCAGCGGTAATCTGGTCACTGCGGGTGACAGTGCCAGCGTCCTCACCACGCTGGTCTCCCTGAAAACGGTTTACGTCTACTTTGACGTGGATGAGGCAACCTACCTCCACTATCAAAATCTCGCCCGCAGCGGGCAGGGCGCGTCCAGTAATCACCTGGCGCTCCCGGTTGAGATTGGTCTGGTGGGGGAGGAGGGTTATCCCCATCAGGGCAAGGTGGATTTTCTTGATAATCAGTTAACGCCGAGCACCGGCACCATCCGTATGCGCGCGCTGCTGGATAATGCGCAGCGTCAGTTCACGCCAGGACTGTTTGCCCGCGTACGCCTGCCGGGCAGCGCTGAATTCAAAGCCACGCTTGTCGACGATAAAGCGGTGCTGACCGATCAGGATCGCAAGTACGTTTATATCGTTGATAAAGAAGGTAAAGCGCAGCGCCGCGATATCACGCCGGGGCGTCTGGCCGCCGGTTTACGTATCGTGCAGCAGGGGCTGAACCCTGGCGATAAAGTCATCGTCGACGGTTTACAAAAAGTGTTTATGCCGGGTATGCCGGTTAACGCGAAAACCGTTCCGATGACCGCCAGCGCCGCGCTTAACTGATCCCTTACCCGAGAATCCGACATATGGACTTTTCCCGCTTTTTTATCGACAGGCCGATTTTCGCCGCAGTACTGTCGATTCTGATTTTCATCACAGGATTAATCGCTATCCCGCTGTTGCCGGTGAGCGAATATCCTGACGTCGTACCGCCAAGCGTGCAGGTGCGCGCGGAGTATCCGGGTGCCAACCCGAAAGTGATTGCAGAAACCGTGGCGACGCCGCTGGAAGAAGCCATCAACGGCGTTGAAAACATGATGTACATGAAATCCGTTGCAGGCTCTGACGGCGTACTGGTAACCACCGTGACGTTCCGCCCGGGTACCGACCCGGATCAGGCGCAGGTTCAGGTGCAAAACCGCGTGTCACAGGCCGAGGCGCGTCTGCCGGAAGATGTACGACGTCTGGGTATTACCACCCAGAAACAATCACCGACGCTGACGCTGGTGGTGCATCTGTTTTCGCCGGGCGGCAAGTACGATTCACTGTATATGCGTAACTACGCCACGCTTAAAGTGAAGGACGAACTGGCGCGTCTGCCGGGCGTGGGTCAGATTCAGATTTTTGGCTCTGGCGAATACGCGATGCGCATCTGGCTGGATCCCGACAAGGTGGCAGCCCGCGGGTTGACGGCCTCGGATGTCGTGACGGCGATGCAGGAGCAAAACGTTCAGGTTTCTGCCGGACAGCTTGGCGCCGAGCCGCTGCCGAAAGAGAGCGATTTTCTGATCTCCATTAACGCCCAGGGGCGTCTGCACACGGAAGAAGAGTTTGGCAATATTATTCTGAAAACGGCGCAAGACGGCTCGCTGGTACGCCTGCGCGACGTGGCGCGTATTGAAATGGGCTCTGGCAGCTATGCGCTGCGTTCCCAGCTCAACAACAAAGACGCGGTCGGGATCGGTATCTTCCAGTCCCCGGGTGCGAACGCCATCGATTTGTCTAACGCCGTGCGCGCGAAAATGAACGAACTGGCCACGCGTTTCCCGGAAGATATGAAATGGGCAGCACCGTACGACCCGACGGTTTTCGTTCGCGATTCCATTCGCGCGGTTGTGCAGACCCTGCTGGAAGCGGTGGTGCTGGTAGTACTGGTGGTGATCCTGTTCCTGCAGACCTGGCGCGCGTCGATTATTCCGCTGATCGCGGTGCCGGTATCGGTTGTGGGGACGTTCAGCATTCTCTACCTGCTTGGCTTCTCACTGAATACCCTGAGTTTGTTCGGGCTGGTGCTGGCTATCGGTATCGTCGTGGATGACGCCATCGTGGTGGTGGAAAACGTCGAGCGAAATATCGAAGAGGGGCTTTCTCCGCTTCAGGCTGCGCATCAGGCAATGCGTGAAGTTTCGGGGCCGATTATCGCGATAGCGCTGGTGCTGTGCGCGGTGTTTGTACCGATGGCGTTCCTCTCCGGGGTAACCGGCCAGTTCTACAAACAGTTTGCGGTGACTATCGCGATTTCGACGGTGATTTCCGCCATCAACTCGCTGACGCTCTCGCCGGCACTGGCAGCGCTGCTGTTAAAACCGCACGGCGCCCCGAAAGACTTCCCGACCCGGCTTATCGATCGTCTGTTCGGCTGGCTGTTCCGTCCGTTTAACCGCTTTTTCCACCGTAGCTCAAACGGTTATCAGGGGCTGGTGGGGAAAACGCTCGGACGCCGTGGCGCGGTGTTTGTTGTTTATGTGCTGCTGTTGTGCGCGGCTGGCGTCATGTTTAAAGCGGTCCCCGGCGGGTTTATACCTACCCAGGATAAGCTGTATTTAATTGGCGGTGTGAAAATGCCGGAAGGGTCTTCACTGGCCCGCACCGATGCGGTGATCCGCAAAATGAGCGAAATCGGGATGAATACCGAAGGCGTGGATTATGCGGTCGCTTTTCCTGGGCTTAACGCGCTGCAGTTCACCAACACGCCGAATACCGGGACGGTCTTCTTTGGTCTGAAACCGTTCGATCAGCGTAAACACACGGCGGCGGAAATTAACGCTGAGATCAATGCCAAAATCGCTCAAATTCAGCAGGGCTTTGGTTTCTCCATTTTGCCACCGCCGATTTTAGGGCTGGGGCAGGGGTCGGGTTATTCGCTGTACATCCAGGATCGCGGCGGTCTGGGCTATGGTGCGCTGCAAAACGCGGTGAACACCATGTCTGGTGCGATTATGCAGACGCCGGGGATGCATTTCCCGATCTCAACTTACCAGGCTAACGTTCCGCAGCTGGATGTGCAGGTTGATCGAGATAAGGCGAAAGCGCAGGGCGTGTCGCTGACCGATCTGTTCGGTACGCTGCAAACCTATCTGGGATCGTCTTATGTGAACGATTTTAACCAGTTCGGGCGTACCTGGCGCGTGATGGCGCAGGCCGACGGGCCGTTCCGCGACAGCGTGGAAGACATTGCGAATTTGCGCACCCGTAATAATCAGGGCGAAATGGTGCCAATCGGCAGTATGGTGAATATCAGCACCACCTACGGGCCGGATCCGGTGATCCGTTATAACGGTTATCCGGCGGCGGATCTGATTGGCGATGCCGATCCGCGCATTCTCTCTTCGGCACAGGCGATGACGCAACTGGACGGAATGTCTAAGCAGATCCTGCCGAACGGGATGAATATTGAATGGACGGATCTAAGCTTCCAGCAGGCCACTCAGGGCAACACGGCGCTGATCGTCTTCCCGGTCGCGGTACTGTTGGCTTTCCTGGTGCTGGCCGCACTGTATGAAAGCTGGACCCTGCCGCTGGCGGTGATCCTGATCGTTCCGATGACGATGCTGTCCGCGCTGTTTGGCGTCTGGCTGACCGGGGGCGATAACAACGTCTTCGTGCAGGTGGGGCTGGTGGTACTCATGGGGCTGGCATGTAAAAACGCCATTCTTATCGTTGAGTTTGCGCGCGAGCTGGAGCTTCAGGGGAAAGGAATTATGGAAGCGGCGCTGGAAGCGTGCCGCCTGCGTTTACGCCCGATTGTGATGACCTCCATCGCCTTTATTGCCGGGACGATTCCGCTGATCCTCGGCCACGGCGCAGGCGCAGAAGTGCGCGGTGTCACCGGGATCACGGTGTTCTCCGGGATGCTGGGCGTGACGCTGTTTGGTCTGTTCCTGACGCCGGTGTTTTACGTGACGCTGCGTAAATTCGTTACGCGCGGCAAACCGGTCAACGACGTTTTACCTGCCTAGGTTTTTACAGGGCACAAAAAAACCGCCTTCTCGTTAAGGCGGTTTTTTTCGTATCAGGAAGGGCATGACTACGCTTTTTTATGCAGGCCTTCAATTTCAGGCACCGGATCGCACCCGCTGGTATCGGCTTTTTTGACCTTTTCCAGCGCGCTGGCCACGGTATGTTGAGCCAGAACCTCTAACGAAGCCTGCTCCGCTTCATCGGCGATAGATTTGAAGTACCAGCACGCATTGGCGCTGACGACGCAACGAGCCGGTACGTCAGGACGCGACGCCCACAGCTTTTTATCTTCTATCACAGAAACATAGATATCACGCAGGGTGATCTTATCCGCCGGACGACCAAGATGAATAGAACCGTTACGGCCAAGGGTTGAGACGATAATGCCGTCACGCGTAAGCGGAACCATCAACTTGCGGATAAAGCTCGGATTCGCTTCCAGTCCGTAGGCCAGAATCGCACTCGTCGAACGTTCACCCGATTGCTCCGCCATCGCTACGCTGAGAACCATCTGCAAAGCTGTCGGGAAGCGGTAATCTAACATTTCATTGTCCTGGGTTGCGGTGAATCTTGTTCTTTTTGGCACCGCAGAGGTGAATAATCAATAAGTAACAATATAACAAATACGGCAATTTTTTTGAAGCAGACAACACCTGACCTGGCCCGTAAAAAAGCGTTTACGCTTCGCGTCGAATGGCAGCATAAGACCCATCCATACGCTTTACCGATTGTATAAGCATCGTCTATTTCATCATGGCGACTGATAAAAATATTATGAAAAAATGCTGATCGAATCGCCGCTGATTTTTTGAGCACATAAAGGGAATGACATTACCCTCGTCAGAAGAAAAGGAGTCAGACCTATCCTGTCATTCATACATTAAAAAGCGGGAACGGGTCTGGTTTCTGTTTGAGTTGCCCGGCAATCTCGTTGAGTTTCAAGAGTGCTTGCTTTAACTGGCTGAACTCCGTTCCGCCAATACATAACCTGACGCCGTACTGATCCGACTGTTGACCCACTTCAGTTGAGGCCGGTGCTGTCACTTTGATGCCTGTCGCCAGCGCTGCATTGTAGAAAGAGTGCGCGTCATCGCGTGAAAACGGTAACCAGAGATGAAAGCTGGGCAGCCCCGAGCGATAAACGTGCTCCCCTAAAATGTCGATAGCGAGTTGGTAACGACGCCGGGTTTCGTGTTCAATTGCGAGGGTGACGGTTTCTGCTGTGCCATCAATCAGCCATTGCTCCATGATGGAGCTGCTTAGCGGAGAGACCATCATCGCCGTTGCCCTCAGCATGGATTCTGCTCGTGAATACAGCGCCTCCGGCACCAGCAGCCCGCCAATCCGCAATGCTGGATTAAGGATCTTAGATAAGCTATTCACATATAAGGTGATATCGGGGGCGATTTTGGCAATCTGGGGCAATTCTGTCGTGCTCATCAGCCGATAAACATCATCCTCAATAATCTTTATGCCCCTTTCCCGACAAACCCGAACCAGTTCCTGACGGCGGGCCAGGCTCATAATGCGTGTGGACGGACTTTGTAAGAGCGGCGTGACATAGACAGCACCGCCTTTTTCCGCATTTTCATCGAGGATCTTTTCCAGAACAGAGACATCCATGCCTTCGTCATCCATCGGGATCCCCACCAATGTGAGCTTCAGTAAATGCGACAGCTGAATCAGCCCTGAATAGGTCTGAGCCTCAACGTACAGTCGGCCAAAAGGTTCACAGACCGTAGACAACGCTACAGAGAGCGCATGCTGAGCACCGTTCGTTAAGATGAGACGCTGGTAATCTGCCGGGACACCCAGACGACTGAACCACTGCGCAAGAAGCCGCCGGTGTTCATCATGGCCCGTTGCCGGGGCGTAAGTGTTAAACATATCCATGTCAGGACGCCGGGCGAGGGTGGTGAGTGTCTTACTCAGTGACCGGGAGGTCAGTGCTGCCGGCGGGGTGTTTTGCGACAGGTCGATGAAGGTTCGGCTTCTGGAATTGGCCAGCGCGACAAACATTCCGCTGCCCTTAACGCTTCGAACCAGACCCCGTCTCTCCAGGATCCCATAGGCTTTCGTTACAGTACCCACCGCGATACCGAGCGTATCTGCCAGTTCACGATGTGCCGGAAGGCGCGCGCCGAGCCTCAGCAGGCCTGAAAGAATATCGTCTGACAACGCCTGGACCAGCCGATCGGTAGGGGAGGAATTGCCTTCTGCAAGACGGGGTTGCCACGGAGAACGTTCGCGCATGAGATTACCATAAGTGTAATGTGACACTATTTATATTTACTGATAGTGTCACATATTTTATTCTGGCGCCAGTATTTGAAATAGACGAAATGAGCGAAACGCATGAGTGAACAACGTGTGGATGTCAGTTCTGCCAGACCATTACTGGATAAGAGTGATACGAAGAAAAAAGAAATCCTTCGTGGCCTGAAAGATGGGTTACCCGTATTACTGGGCGTGATCCCGTTTGCGCTGGTGTTGGGTGCGCAGGCAAGCCATAAGGGGCTCACGCCTCTCGACGTTCCCTTGATGACAGGATTAAATTTTGCCGGCGGGTCTGAATTTGCCGCCATACAAATCTGGACGTCGCCGCCACCTTTTTTACTTATTATGGCCGTGACATTACTGGTAAACAGTCGTCATATTTTAATGGGGGCGACGCTGGTTCCCTTACTTTCTCGTTTTCCAAAACGAAAAGTCTTACCTGCGCTTTTTTTTATGACGGATGAGAGTTGGGCACTCAGTTATAATGACGCGCATTCCAGAAATAACAAAACGGCGCCGCTGTTCAGCATGCCATATTATATGGCGGTCTCTTTATCTTTCTATACGATGTGGGTTTTCTGTACCGCACTCGGTGCGTAAATGGCCCGGTGCTGGGCGATGTTCACCAGTATGGTTTTGATATGGCCTTTCCGGCGGTCTTTCTTGTGCTGGTCAGAGGCATGTGGAATGGCATTCGTAAAGCCGTGCCCTGGATAATCAGTCTGGTTGTCTCCGTGGCGGTATGTCACTTTATTGCCGGCCTGTGGTACGTCATTGCTGGCCCTTTAGCAGGATTAGCCGTTGCCGCATTTTTAGGGGGAGAGGATGCCTGATTATCAGACCTTCATCGCCATCGTATTAATGGCACTCACCACGTATGCAACGCGTGTGACCGCTTATCTTATATTACGAAACCGGGTGCTTACGCCCAGGGCGATGACGGTACTTAAATCCTCTCCCGGTTGTGTCATGCTGGCTTTCATTGCGCCTTTTTTTGCCTCCGGAAATCTCGCAGATCTGATCGCGTTAGGGTTAACGTTGGTTGTTGCAATGTGCTTTTCAATGCCGGTGACGGTGATCTCCGGCGTGATGTTTGCCTTTATACTTCGCTATTATTTAGGGTAAGTTTCCAGACCTGCCGCGCAACCAGAAACAGAACCGACTTCTTACGTCCCTTTCCCCGTCGCTGTGCGCGACGTGGTAATGTTGGCGTCGAACAGGTTCTGCGTTGAGGATCCCGCTATGACCACGTTTTATCAACTGACAGCCACCCGTCTGGATGGACAGCCTGTCGCTATGCTCGACTTCGCTGGCAAGGTGGTGTTGGTCGTGAATACCGCCAGCCAATGTGGCTTCACGCCACAATACGGCGGCCTTGAGGCGCTTTATAAGAAATACGCCGCCCAGGGGCTGGTGGTGCTTGGGTTCCCCTGCAACCAGTTCGGTAAACAGGAGCCCGGCGATGCCGACGACATCGCCAGGACCTGTCACGTTCATTACGGTGTGAGCTTCCCGATATTTGAGAAAATCGAGGTCAACGGAGCCGCAGCGCATCCGGTGTTTCGCTATCTGAAAAACGAATTGCCCGGCGTGCTGGGGGGACGAATCAAGTGGAACTTCACCAAGTTTCTGATCGGACGCGACGGTAAACCGCTCAAGCGTTTTGCGCCGATCACCACCCCCGAGAAAATGGAAGCCGCAATCCTTACTGCGCTTGAACGCTAAGTATTGTGGTCATGATGGCCTGAACTCAGGAGGGTATTCATTGCAGGGGGCGTTTATCGCGCATCGCAGACGCCATGCCCGCATCTAAAATAGCACTCACGGAAAGATGTCACTCCCTCTCCTCATGCTATATCTCCATAAACATACCCATTAATGAAAGGACGTATGGAGATGCTGAGAGGCAAAAGAGCGGTTATTACGGGTGGGGGCAGGGGATTTGGTCAGGCGCTGTGCGTATGGCTGGCGCGGGAAGGCGTTGAGGTAGAATTTTGCGCGCGGCGGGCTGATGATATTCAACAAACCTGCAGTCTTATCACTGCTGAAGGCGGTATGGCAAAAGGGTATATCTGTGATTTAACCCGGCCTGAATCCGTTTCTGCGTTTTCTTCACAGCTATTAACTTCAGACAAACCCATCGATATTTTAATTCTCAATGCTGCCCAATGGTTGTCAGGAACGTTAGACGACCAGCCTGATACCGACATTATTAATACCGTCAGTTCCGGCCTGACAGCGTCGATTCTTCTGACGCAGGCTCTGCTGCCTGGATTAAGACGTTCAGACAGTGCTGATATCGTCTCAATTATCTCTTCCTGCGGGATCCCGAATTTCACGGATTCAATTGCGCACCCCGCTTTTTTCGCCAGCAAACATGGGCTCAGCGGATTTACAACAAAACTCGCACAGCAATTGTCCGAAGAAAATATACGGGTTACCGGACTGTACCCTCCTGATTTCGAACTTACAGGGTTAGATTCGAGTGTCGATAGCCAATGCAGAATGGGAGAGCGACTCTTGAACGGGCGATCGGTCTGGGAAGCGATTCGTTTTGTGTTGGCTCAACCGCGTCGTTGCCATATAAGTAGCCTCTACTTTCAAGGTCCAACCCGTGAAGACCTGGGGGATAGGGTCTAAATCGGGTGATGTTAAACAGAACGGTCTTCGCACAGAGCAGCATGTTGATACCAGATGAAAAAGGCTGCTCTGTGCCTTAAGTGGATGCGTTGAGTCAATATGGGGTTATGACAATTCAGAGATACCGACAGGATATCCGGAAGTTGACATTAAAGGGGTGAAATTGCCTCAACAACATGCTGGAAAACGTAAGGGTCAGAAAGTAGCTTAAATTCTTCATCATCCGGGTAAGTGACCGCCACATGATAGTTTTCTCCAGCAAATGCCTTCACTGACTGCAGATCCTGCCAGTAAGTTGCCAGAAAGAAATGCTCCCAACTTCCCTGCGTTTCTCTGCGAACGAACGCGCCTTTGTTCCCCGATATGCTCCTGGAATGCTCTACCCCTGTTTTTTCAAGGTGTTTTGCAAAACCTTCCGCATGTTCAAGCGGAACACATCCATGCCAGGTCCTTACAATCATTAGTGTTCTCTCTTTAGGGATGGTGAGGGTATAACCATATCATCAGAAAGCACCTCATGGTGTGATTAACGAAGAACGCTATCTCGCACATCGATTTATCGGACATTCTTCACCTTGCTTCAGACTGAATCTCATGACCACGATAAATTTAGGTCACTTCCGTTTTTCGCTCACAGTTGCATCCAGCCGCTGTGTACCGCTAGCGGCAAACATTAGTGCTCTGAGGAGGGAAGCGCTGCAGCGCTCTTTGTTGAGATAGCTCCCTCACTTCGGTTTTCCTTACGCTATGATAAATCATTATATTTTGCTCAAGGGCCATACATGAACATCTCCATCTGCAGACCAGACGAATATGATGATTTGGCTGATATTTTTATCGAAATGGAAACCTACTATAACCAGACGCTTTGCCTGTCCAGGCGTGATATGTCCGTGTATCTGAGGGATAAGATCTTTGCAGCCGACTCCGGTACCGAAGTTCACAAAGTGGTTTGTGATGGAGTTATCGCTGCGTTCTCATGTGTATCAGTAATGTACCCCTCTCCGCGTTTTTTAACTGACCTGCTTATCTGCTTATTTCGCCTCGAATGCATAGCTATGGAGCCGACATGAATTACAGAACGGTACTGGACTTCTGGTTCAGTGAACAGAGTCAGACAAAATGGTTTGAACGGGACGATAACTTTGACGCCATAATCAGTGACCGCTTCACGACCTGCTGGCAAATGGCATGCCGGGGAGAGCTCTCCCATTGGAGAGAGAACATACTCGGGCGTCTGGCAGAGATTATTGTACTGGACCAGTTTTCCAGAAATCTAAACAGGGAAAACGCGCACGCATGGGCACAGGATGGCATGGCGCTGATCCTGTCTCAGGAAGCAATTCTCAAACCAGAATGGCATCAGCTCAGCGTTATGCAACGGGCATTTTTGCTTATGCCCTGGATGCATTCAGAATCAGCTGCAATCCACGATAAAGCCACTCTTCTTTTTAATGAGCTCGGAGACCCTTCCTTCATGCAGCATGAACAGGAACATCGGTCCATCATCCTTCAGTTGGGTCGTTATCCACACCGTAATCGTCTTCTTGGGAGGACATCAACGACGGCTGAAAAGACCTACCTCAGTGAGAATTAGACCCGATTAGCCAGTTCGCCGTCGTTATCAGGCTTGTGTGAAATGACATAGTGTTGAGTCCTGATAAGAAGTTACATGCACCTCTTCCACAGGAATGAAATTTATTCCGGATAGGGTTTTTTAATCGCTCTGATCAGGATATTTAAAACCGAGTGATGTTTTCATCAAAATATGTTTCTCACGGGTTCCTGTGTGGCCGGAATATAAGTACAGCGAAAGAATTTATTCACTCAGTTTTTCACGGAGGAAGTCAATAAAACGCTGCGTTTTTGCCGGCAATAGCCGGGTTTCAGTTACGGCATAAACAGAAATTGCTGAGGCCTGCCACTCTGGTAAAATATTGACCAGAATCCCTTTGCTGACTTCTTCCTGAACCAGTCCCGCTGATAAAAGACTTATCCCCATATTCATTACGGTAAACTTTTTGATCATACCCATGCTGTTCATCAGGAATCGTCCCTGCACTGGCACCTTTACTCTCTCCTGTTCACGTAACAGCTCCCATTGAGGGGAACTGTCTGTACTCATGCGAAGGCACTCGTGCAGGACAAGCTCTGCAGGATTTTGAGGAGCGCCGTTTTTACTGATGTACTCCCGGGAGGCGTAAAGAAAGCGCGGTAGTTGGGCTATCCTTCTGGCGATAAGAGTTGAATCTGCAGGCTCCCCCAGCCTGATGGCCACATCATAAGGCTCAGAAATCAAATCCACCTGACGCGGTGTGAAATCAAACTCAAAACTGATTCCGGCATAATGCTCAGAAAACTCAGCAATGATCGGTGCAAGATAAACCCTAGCGAAATCAACGGGTAATGAGGCACGTAATACCCCGCTAGGCTGTGCGAGCATCTCACCCAGTTGTTCGTGTGCCAGTCGTGCTTCATCCACAATTCTTCGGCAACGTTCATAGTAAATAAGTCCCGCCTCCGTGAGTTCCATCTTACGCGTGGTGCGATGTAAAAGACGCAGTCCGATCTCTTTCTCAAGCAGGCTGATACGCCGGGAAAGTGTTGAATTAGGCATGCCGAGTGATTCCGCCGCCCCTCTGAAACTGCGAAATTTAACGACCTCAACGAAAAGCGCAATGTCATTCAGCATCACCATTCAATTGCTCCACCAATGGAATAATGTTTTCTATTTTACCCCATTTATCCTTTTCTTTGTTTAATGCATGCTCTGAAGACTGCGCTTAAGGATTGTTATCCTAAGCAAGCGGAATCTCCCGAATTGAAAAGGCTGTACTGGCCCCGGTTATATCTCCAGACGGCCAGTTCGCGGGATCGGTTTAAATCGAATATCACCATGCAGGAGTAATACGATGAAATTTGAAAGATTTACGAATGACAATTCCGCCTTACTGCTCATAGACCATCAGACAGGCACCATGGGATGGGTAACCTCGACCACTTTTGACGAAATGAAACGTAACGCGCTGATTCTGGCAAAAGCCGCTGCAATTCTAAACCTGCCGGTCATTCTGACATCAAGCATGGAAGAACATGCCCAGGGACCGTTGCTGCCAGAACTGAAAGAGATTCTGCCATCTGCATTTGAAAAACGTATCAAGCGCCTGGGGATCGTTAATGCAATGGACGATGAAAATTTCGCCAACGCCGTAAAGGCCACTGGCCGTAAGAAAATCATTATTGCAGGAGTTACTAACGACGTCTGTACCGTCTACCCCGCCCTGACGCTGGTGAGCCAGGGTTTTGACGTGCAGGTTGTGGCTGATGCTGGCGGTTCTCCGACGAAGATGGCTGATGATATTGCGCTTCGCCGCATGGAGAAGTCTGGCGTTACTCTGACCACGACGAACCAGCTCATAGCTGAACTGGCAGGAAGCTGGGCAACGGAGGCGGGAGCGCAACTGGCACCTATGCTCATAAGTTAATTTTCCGCTAAACATCAGGCCCGAGATACGCCCCGTTTCATCACTTCAAACTCTGACAGAGAGACATAAATGACCATTCTTGTAACAGGCAGTACCGGAACAATCGGTTCCCATATTATTGAAATTTTGACCGCGAAAGGTGCGGATGTCCGTGCGCTTATACGTGCAGGTAAAAAAACGGATTTTCCTGCAGGTGTGCAGACAGTTACTGGTGATATGACCGATCTCGAGAGCATGCGGGAAGCACTGAAAGGCGTAACAACGCTATTTCTGCTTAACGCCGTGGTGCCGGATGAACTGACTCAGGCGTTGACCACCCTCGATCTGGCTGCTGATGCAGGTATCCAGCGCATCGTATATTTCTCTGTTTTCAATGGCATACTGTTCAGTGACGTTCCGCATTTCACAGCTAAATACAATGTGGAAAAGGCCATTGAGGATCGGGGTCTATCGGCAACCATCCTGCGGCCGGCCTATTTCTTCCAGAATGAGTTAACCCTGAGAGAGGCCATTATGCAGTACGGGACTTATTCTCAGCCTCTGGGTAACCGCGGGGCAGCAATGGTTGATGCCCGCGACATTGCTGAAGTGGCCGCTCTTGAACTGCTCCGTCGGGAACAGTCTCAGGTTCCGTTACCACGATGCATTATCGATGTTGTGGGTCCAGATCTGATCACCGGGATGGAGGCCGCCACTATCTGGAGCGAAGCAACAGGCAAGGACGTTATTTATGCTGGTGACGACCTGAAGAAGTTTGAAGAAATGATGCAGCAGTTTGCTCCGGCTGTTTTAACCCGCGACATCAAGATGATGTTCCGGGGTTTCCAGAAATACGGGATGATCCCGGGAGAGTCTTCACGTGACATCCTCACCGGTATGCTGGGCAGACCGTTGCGCAATTATCGCGATTTCGTTCGTGAAACAGTTCAGAGCTGGAACGCACAGGCATAACCATTGGTCCCAAAAATAGATTGTGGCTGATGATGCTGCATATTAAAAACATCAGGGCAGGCATACCTGCCCGTTGCTGAGAAAATGATGAAAGAGATTATAAAAATAGACAAGACCCGTAAGCGGGGACACCAGGCAGGCGGCTTTGGTATCGATATTCTCTGGCCAGGCCTTGTACTAAATAAAGGTGACAGCGGGATTGGTGGGATTGGCAGAATAGACCATGCGGCAGTTTCTCCGGGAACAGTTATCCCGATGCACTCGCATAAGGATGATGAGATCCTGACTTATTTGCGCAGCGGACTGGTCAGGCATCTGGATACTGAAGGAAACAGTGAGGAAATAAGCCCTACACGTCTTATGCTGATGGGAGCAGGGCATACATTTCAGCATGAAGAACAGGTCCTGAACCAGGGTGGGAAACTTGAAGGACTACAGATATTTTTGCGTCCAGTTACACCTGATTTAAAACCATGTGTACAGTTTCACGATTTTGATACCGCATTCAGTCTGAACCAATGGCGTAATATTGCTGGCCCGGACAATGCGCCCCTGGTTATTCGCAGCAGCGTATGGATTCAGGATGCACGACTGGAAGCGAACACCTCTCTGCCGCTTCCGGTCACTCCGGCAGAAAATATCTCCAGACTGATATATGTTTTTGCAGGTCAGGTGAACATAGAGGATGTCATTTTGCATCCGGGAGAGAGTCTGCTCGTCAGTTCTGAAAAATTCACCCTCATGGCGACAGCACAAAGTGACGTTGTTCTGTTTACAACGGATATTGCCGCCAGCGTTTTCAAGGGCGGTATGTTCAGCGGAAATATCCTGTCTCACTCTTAGAATTTTTTTCGATAAATGGCAGCAGCTGTAATCGCGAATACGATATGACTGGGATCTTTTTCCTGGAGCATTATCGGGGCAGGAGAGGCAATGCATCGTTTAAGCATATTTATTTGACAATAAATACGGTGATCATAGCCTCATGAATCCGATTCTTACTGACCCCGACGAGCGGAGGGCCTGCCAGTCAAGATCAACCGCAGCCTGTTCAGTCTGTTAACCAAAAACAAGCCCTGTACGCGGGAAAGCGGCCTGATACCGTTTCATATCCGCTACACAGCAGGCTTCCTGTTTCCTCCCTGAAGGCCATTTATGGTGTGGCCTTTTCGCCCCTTTGTTATATAAATGTTCCAGATGCGGGACATATACTGGTTAACAACAAATCTGAAGTAATCTGAACAGCGTGTCTGGCAATAACGATTAGCATCCGGAGAACGCCTGAGAACAATGTCAAACTCAGACCATTATTTTGAACGTATAGAAACAATGGCTGGCACGGATTATTTGTTACGTGCCGGCGAGGGTGTACCCGAAAAGGGCGTTTATATCCGACCGCACGTTCATCTTGAGCACGAAATCATGTGGTTCAGACGCGCTTCGGGTTACTTTTGTATCGGCAGTGAAAAGTTCCCGGTCACAGACGGAACTCTGGTTTTCGTATCCTCAATGACACTTCATGATATGGAACTGGCTTACACGTCCGATCATGAACGTTATCTTTTGCAGTATAACGATGCCGCCATTTATCGCCTGAAATTCCCCCTACCGACATGCAAACAGAATACGGGGTTTATCATGCAACCTGACGCTTCTGCCGTTGCCCGGATTCAGTTCTTATTCGAATGGCTGACGGAGCAGCATCAGCAGCTTTGCACGCAAAATGAGATCGACCCAGTCATGCTGTTGCTCCTTAACACGGTCCTTTCTCAGGCCCGATTCACCGAAACCCTCTCCGTGCGCCGTGAGCAACATAATACCTTCAGTAATATCATTGATTTCGTTGTGCAGATTGAGCGTGACAGGGATTTCACCCTGTCACTAACACAGGCAGCTGAACGCTGTCGGCTTTCTCCAGCGCATTTTTCGCGCACGTTTAAAAAAATAATGCATGTCAGCTTTAAAGACTACCTTGTCCGCAAGATGGTGGCCCGCGCAGCGGAGCTGCTGCGTAACACCCGCCTTTCCGTCACTGAAATTGCACATCAGTGTGAATTTACGGACAGCGCCTATTTCTGTTTCCGGTTCAGAAAGACGATGGGCGTCACGCCCGGGGCTTTTCGTGCTGCCAGCCGATCTACAAAACAGTTATCCACCCGGCATGATCCGTTTCATGAACCGGAAATTTAAATAGGCTGCATTTTCCGCCTCTGCTCTGGCAGAAATATTTCTGTTCTTGCGCTTCTGACGTTAATTTCCAGAAAAGTGATCGGGCGTTCACCTGAACAGCATAAAAATTATATTTTCTACCTGTTTCTCTCTATCAGGTCTGCGCTGAGAGGCTTAATTTTGATATCTCAACAGACGGGTATGCCCGTACGCATCCCCTGAATATCAGAAGGTATCAACATGTCTGCACTCACATTCAGAGAAAAGCTGGGTTACGGCCTTGGGGACGGGGCGTCAAACATAATCTGGCAGACCATCATGCTGTTTATGGCCTATTTTTACACGGATGTTTATGGACTCAGTGCCTTTCACATGGGCACGATGTTTCTTGTTGTCAGGATAGTGGATGCTTTTTTTGATGTTTATATCGGTTTTCTGGCGGATCATACATCAACCCGGCATGGCCAGTTCAGGCCCTATCTGCTGTGGTTTTCCCTGCCTTTCGGTGTACTGGGTGCACTGACATTCTTTACGCCGGAAACGGGTGAGACCGGTAAAATTATTTACGCCTATGTTTCATATACGGCTTTGTCGCTGCTATATACGCTGGTCAATGTCCCTTACTGCGCAATGATAAACAACCTTTCACGCGATCCGCTTGAAAGGGTCTCCATGCAGTCTTTCCGGTTTGCGTTCGCCGCGCTGGGTGGGCTGATTGTCTCTGCCGTTGCTCTTCCCCTGACCCGCATTCTGGGAAATGGCAGCCTTCAACACGGCTATTTTTTCGCAATGATGCTGATGGGCATTATCAGTACGGTCATGTTCTACCTGTGCTTTTTCATGACGCGTGAGAGATACACCCGGCCAGTTGATCGCTCGCAGAAATTTAGCAGCGTATTCGGCGAATTGCGTCAGCTCGCGAATGATGCCAACTGGCGAAGCATCTTTATTCTCAACGTTGTTAACCTCACGGCGGGCATCCTCAAGACCGGCGGTGCCATGTACTTCGTCACTTATTACATGCACCGTCCTGAACTGGTCAGCATCATGCTCACCATCATACTTGGGGCAAAATTTCTCGGCTCTATGTGTACGACCAGACTTTTTGGAAAGCTGGACAGGCTGTTCGCATATAAAATGGCGATGGCCATGCAGGCGGGTATCATGATCCTGCTTTTCTTTATCCCCGCAAAACATATACTCGTCATTTTCACCATCACCGGTATTGTTCATTTTATTAACTCGACGGCGACACCACTTCAGTGGAGCTTCCTGAGTGACATCATCGACAGTATCGAAAGTAAGTTAAGCAAATCATTCAGCGGGCTGGTTTTCTCGACCAATCTGTTTGCTATCAAGGTCGGTATTGCCCTCGGCGGCGCACTGACAGGTTTCCTTCTGACGCTGGGTGATTATACCGGCGGTGAAGGAGTGCAGAGCGACGCCGCCGTGCTGAGTATACGGCTGCTTTTTACCGTGATCCCAGCACTGCTCATACTGAGTCTGATTTATATTCTGCGCGGTTATAAACCGCACACCGATCCCGTAACCAGTGAAAGTAAATCGGAGCCGTCAGCGCTGACAACAGGGGAGAGTCGATGAGCACAATACATAACCCTTTACTGCCAGGGTTTAATCCGGACCCGTCGATTATTGAGGCAAACGGAGCCTTTTATATCGCTACTTCCACGTTTCAGTGGTTTCCGGGGATCTGCATTTATAAGTCATTTGATTTAAAAAACTGGAAACTTATTTCCTGTCCACTCAACAGGCTGAGCCAGCTGGATATGAAAGGCAACCCCGATTCAGGCGGGATTTTTGCACCGTGTCTGAGCGAGGATAAGGGTATTTTTTATCTGGTCTATACCGACGTTAAAAGCCTCAGCGGTCGCTTCTGGGATACTCATAATTATATCGTCACCACGCATGATATTGAGGGGGAATGGTCTGAACCGGTATACGTTAACAGCAGGGGAATTGATCCCTCTCTGTTCCATAAAAAGGACGGAACCAAATGGCTGGTCAGTATGGAGATGAGCTATCGGGATGGCGGTAAAGCGGGTTTCCCCAGATGGAACGGCATTATTCTTCAGCAGTACGATGAAAAGGAGCAGAAAGTCACCGGCGAAACGCTGAAGATTTATGCGGGCAGCCGCCTGGGGACGACCGAGGGACCTCATATTTATGAGCATGGAGGCTGGTATTATCTAATGACCGCTGAAGGCGGGACGTTCTACAATCATGGCGTCACGATGGCGCGAGCCCGCAGGCTTGAAGGCCCTTACGAAACGGATCCCGGCGGACAGATGCTGACTGCACGCTATGACTGCCGTTTGCCACTGCAGCGTACCGGTCATGCAGACCTTATCAGAACGGCTTCAGATGAATGGTTTATGGTGCACCTATGCGGCAGGCCTCTTCCTTCACGGGGAAGAAGCCCTATGGGCCGTGAAACAGCTATTCAGAAAGTGTACTGGAGCGAAGACGGCTGGCTGCGGCTAAGCAACGAAAAGAACACGCCAGAAATGATTGTTCATACCCGGCTGACGGAGCGACCCTGGCCTGAAACCGCTTCACGTGACGACTTCGATTCGCCGAACCTTGCTCTTCATTACCATACTCTTCGTGTTCCTTTGCCGGAGTCGGTGTGTACATTGACGGCCAGAAAAGGCTGGCTGCGGCTTTACGGAAAAGAATCACTCAGTTCTCTTCATACACAGAGCCTTATTGCAAGACGCCAGACTGATTTTGCTTACAGGGCGCAGACCTGTCTTGACTTCAACCCGCGATCATTTCAGCAGATGGCTGGATTAACAACGATATATGATACTGCCGGTTATATTTATCTGTATGTCTCTGTCGGCGAAAACGGGAAGCGGACCGTTAATCTGCTGATTAACGATCTCAATACTTTTTCACACCCTGCCGGTCCGGGCATCGACATTGAAAGTGAGCTACCTGTTTATCTTCGGGTTGATGTCAGGCATGACGCCGCCTTTTACTATTATTCTCTCGATGAACAGAACTGGCATAGCGTCGGAGATTATGTCGAGTACAGCAAGTTATCAGATGAATACTATAAAGAGAGAGGATATGAACGTTTTACCGGCACCTTTGTGGGACTCTGCTGTCAGGATTTTACCGGTGAAAATGTACATGCTGATTTCGATTATTTTCTCTATGAGCCTCTCAGTTGATGTTCCCGCTACATTCTATAAGCCCGCGAACAGCTTCATTAAGATAGTGCCCTGAGCGGCTCTGAACAGATGCTTACAGGCGGGCACTTCAAAGGTGCTTCGGACATCCACATAAAGCCCTTAATTTGCGGCTATTGAAGTCCGCTCCTCGCTCAAAGCGGACCTTGCGGCTCTTATGCCGGTCCGCTTTGTGCAGAAAGGTAAATTCAGCTGTATTCAATAATATCAAACCCTTCATCAGCCGTTGGCTCTGCGAAAAAGCGCGTTATGGTTTCAAATTGTTGATCTGAGGCTGTAAATTCATGCATTCCTTCTGCATTACGGGCGCGCAAGCGGGATTTACATACTTCATCAGTAACTTTCAGGTAATGCAGCCTGTTACTGGCACCTGACTCCTTAATGATGCTCATCATCCATTCACGATTGGTTTGTGTGTTTGCCGGAAAATCCAGAACTACGGATAGACCCGCTTTGAGTAGCGACACCAGATGAGGCTTAATAGCGTTTCTGAGTCTTGAGGAATACTGCACATAATCAGCTATGGATTGCATTTCATTGGCAAAGAGGGCAGCCAGCCAATAATCTTCACTGACAATTATGGTGCCGGGTAATGCACCTAACTTTGCTGACAATGTGGATTTGCCTGATGCAATTTTCCCACATAACAAGTGCAATGTGGGTTTTTCTGACGTTGTGACTGTAGCGATATCCATTATTTACCTCACGGGAATATTACCGGTAAGGCCCGCCTTACCGGCGGGAAAATGGCGAACGTTATCCCACCTGAGTCAGACAGGTGATAATAATCATTGAATGGAATAGGGCAGAGTGTGTTTTCATTGTCATTCAAGTTAACAGGGCCTGAATGCAAAATCAGCAATTTTTTCCCTTATACATTGAATGTCCACTCCAGTGAGTTTGGCCGCTTCGTGCCAGAAGCGGACATTTAACAAGGCGCTGAATTGAATAACACCTGTTGGCTCATCTTCGCTTACGTAGCGCATTAAGTAGCGTCTGCGTTGCATCGGAAGACGCTCCAGATGACGAACAAACCAGCCCAAATTCCCGGTGTATAGCAGGCGTCAAAGGCACCACGCACAGGTTGCGCAGCGTCTCCGGCAGGGCTGATTCAGGTACAAGGGCGACGCCCATCTCTTCCCCGACCAGCTTACAGGCGCTAATCCAGTCGCGTACTGTCACGCGTATATCAGAAAGTTGCAATCCAGCCATTTCCATCAGGCTTTTTCCATTAACGACACATCCGCCTGTCGCCAGAATAAAGGGCTGGTCTGCCAGCGCCTTTAGCGTTATGCCATAAGCCCTGGCATGATGTGCCAGCTGATGTTTCGCTGGTATTACCGCGACCCATGCATCCTGTCCTAATATAACCTCTGCACGCCCGGGGCCGGGATTCATGACCACCCCAAGTTCTACGGTATCGGCGGCAAGCCACTCCTCGACTTCCTCGTCCGATCCTTCCAGGACAACGATTTCAATACCCGGATGCAGGCGCTTAACGTCGCGCAGAAGCCCTGGCAACAATGTGGACGTCACTGAGGGGAAACTGGCCAGGCGAATGCGCCCTCGGTGTAAGTCTTGGCTCTTATCAGCCAGTATGCGGATGGCATTCAGCTGCAAAAGCATGTTTCGTGCATTTTCAATAACCTGCTCACCCAGCGCGGTAATACCGATATACCGTCGCTCACGCGTAAATACCGGGAATCCAAGCGAAGCTTCGAGCTGGGCGATGGCCTGGCTGGCACCTGACTGAGTCATTCCTATCTCTTCTGCGGCGCGCGAGATGTTGCCGGCATCCGCGACGGCCACCAGCAGGCGCCAGTGTAAAAGATTCATCATGATTATCAGTAGCTCAGCTAATAGTTAAATTCTATATCATTAATTTTACAGTGAAATACGCGTCAAATACAGTGAGTTCAGAATTGCTTCGAATTTCTCGATGGCTTTACACATTTAACGGAGACAACATGAAACTCTATTACGCCCCGGATGCCTGTTCGTTATCACCGCACATTGTGCTGCGCGAACTGGAAATTGAATTTGAACTGGTGAAGGTTAACAACAAAAGCAAGCTCACTGCTGATGGTCGCGACTTCCGCACCATTAACCCTAAAGGTTATGTCGCTGCACTTGAATTGGATAATGGGCAGATACTCACTGAGGGGCCAGCCATTGTGCAGTACCTCGCCGATCTTAAACCAGAATATGGCCTGGCACCGCGCGCGGACAGTTGGGCTCGGGTGCGTCTGCAGGAATGGCTTAACTTTATCACTAGTGAAATACACGCTGGCTCAGCACCGCTGTTCAACCCCGCGCTGCCTGAGGACATCAAAGCGATTTTTCAGGATAAGCTCTTCCGACAGTTCGATTTACTCCAGGCGAGGCTCGACGAAAACACCTATCTGACTGGCTCATCCTTCAGCGTAGCGGATGCCTACCTTTTTACTGTACTGGGTTGGTGTAAATTCTTCTCAATCCAACTGGAACGCTGGCCAGCGCTACCGGCGTACATGGAAAAAATAAATGCCCGACCTGCTGTACAGGCTGCATTACTGGCTGAAGCGTCTCAGTAGGGTAGGTAATCGCTTATTGCTGGACACAGCATGTTGAGTGTCTGCAAAGAGGTCGTCTGCCCTTTGTTCTACGCGGGCCTGAAGTTGCGCGTAGCGTTCTGCTCCGTAGCATGAACTGACGCTGAAACCAATTCCCGGCGGCATTCACTGCTGCTTTCGTTTCATTATGGACTCAACGCCGCGCGACTTTTTGCCTTAATCTATGCCTCAAGTCAGACCTTGCGGCTCTTATATCAGGCCGCTTTATACCCTAAGCCGCCGTTACGCCTGGCCACTCGTTTGTCGTGAGGAAACGTTAAGGCTCAAAATAATGCACTGTTTAAGATATAAAATTATACCGTCGGGATAGTACCGCCATCGATCACATATTCCGTACCGGTAATAGTGGCAGCACAGGATGACGCGAGGAAGACGATAAGGTTCGCCACTTCGATAGGCTTTGAGGGACGGCCCAGCGGAATTCCACCGAGTGCATTCATGATGATCTGCTTACCGCCCTCGTAGTCCGTTCCTGCCTGCTGAGCAAGTCGTTCCGCCATCGCTACCGATGCTTCGGTTTCTACCCAGCCAGGCGCCACACGCACCACCCGAATCCCCTTAGGGGACACTTCTTTCGACAGGCTTTTGCTGTACGCCGACAGTGCCGCTTTGGCCGCCGCATATCCGGTGGTCGATTCCGGTAACGGCAGTTCACGCTGAATAGAGGTGACGTGGATGATCACCCCATCCTGTTGCGCCAGCATCCCTGGCAACAACGCGCGATCTAAGCGTACCGCAGGCAACAGATTAAGATTGAGCTCCTGTTGCCATTCCTCTTCCCCAAGGGCTGCAAACCCACCGCCGGGAGCGGTAGAACCGCCTGCTACGTGGATGATGATATCGACGCCGCCCAGGTGTTTCTGAACGGCGTCCACGACTAAATGACATCCCTGGATGGTGGTCAGATCCGCCGCCACGAAAGCGTCTGCGGCAGATTCTGCGGGCTCGTGACGCGCGGTGGTTAGCACCGTAGCCCCTTGCTGTTTTAAAAGGCGGACAACTGCTTTGCCGATCCCTTTGGTCCCTGCGGTAACCAGAACACGTCTGCCCTGTAAATCAAGATCCATCAGCATCAGATTATCTCCAGAGTCGCAATCTTGTCGCCAGCGAGGCCGAAAGTATGTGTAAGCATCACGGGGCTACCGGGAAAATTACCGACAACGTTCGTGGTGACTATTACCCGATCGCCTTCCGTGAGAACTTCAATGGGGTGAACGCTATAGTCGAACGCATCACGCGCCGCGCGTTGCCACGCTTCGATTGCCGCGTGCCCCCGATGGGTTTTACCTTCGTCGAACACGACGGCATTGAGGGTAAAACAGCGCTTAACGCTGGCAATATCGGCACCATTGCCGATCGCAAAATAGGTTGAAATAGCTTGCGGTAGAGATAATGACATGGCCCTTACTCCCGTTATTTACAGTACGGGAATTTTTAACATAGACTGTAAAATTGACAAGTACACACAAAAAAGTGAGCAACTGAATTATGAGTAAGTTATATAGCCCTGAAACCGCCGCAAGCGGCGTGGAACAAGTTCTGCGAATGCTGGAAGGCCGCTGGAAACTCATTATTCTGTTTCATCTTTTCGACGGAAAGGTGCAACGCTATTCTGATTTTGAAAAACTGATCCCCGAAATTTCGCAGAAGATGCTGGCACAACAGCTGCGACAGCTGGAGGCCGACGGCATTGTGTCACGTAGGGTATATCCCCAGGTTCCACCGAAAGTCGAATATCGGCTCACTGAGTGGGGGCAGGCGCTGTGTCCGGCTCTCGATGCAATGCTGAAATGGGCGGAAAAACGCGAGGTTTAGGGACTCGGGTACATTTTTGTTTATGATCGAAAATTGTTGATGTTCATTCCTTGCTGATAGCAGACCTTGCGGCTCTTATTTCGGTCCGCTTTGTGCCGGGAGTGGACATTATTTTTCTCGACTTATTCTAAATTCAATGCAAGGTACAATTATGGAATATATTGTCTGGGTTAAATTATGAACACAACCAATCCCATAACGGGCAATATTATGAAAAGGAGGAATATTTGCATATGGCCTCATGGCCGTATCCCTGCTCATAGGCTGTTATGCGGACGTACAACGCAATGAGTGAAGTAGGGAGCATGATAAAGAGCGAAGTATGAAAATCGAAATCTACTAATCCTCGTAGTACCGAAGATTGCCGGAATACTATAGACTCTGGCACCCGCAGCGTTTCATATTCTAAAAGTCCTCAAGAAAGCTAAACAAGGCGTCCTGATTCTGTGAACCCTTTGAGCTTATGGAGCATATTTGCATTAATTAATCAAGCTCAGCTGATTATATAATAAACAAGAATCACACTATTTTCTATATTTAAATAAAACGGATAAAAACCGAGCCGGTTTAGGTGCTATGAAATGTTATTAACTCTTAAAAAAATTTGTTATGATAATTTTAGATTTGTTTTAAGTGGGGCGTTTTTTATAATTTCAGTATCCATTGTTGTTATTGTTAATTTTATTGGTGCGCGTTATAATTTGGTCATTAATCGCACCTTGGTTTTTGCTTTTCTGTT
This sequence comes from Enterobacter sp. SORGH_AS_0287, assembly GCF_031453695.1. NCBI lineage: Bacteria > Pseudomonadati > Pseudomonadota > Gammaproteobacteria > Enterobacterales > Enterobacteriaceae > Enterobacter > Enterobacter sp. SORGH_AS_0287. The sequence continues at coordinate 2,352,637 of NZ_JAVIZW010000001.1, read as the reverse complement.
ATTAACACTTCTTTGCATCAATAGCAAAATATTAAAAAACCTTATTGGCTTTTTAGCCTTAACATTAATCGCTGCTGATTTGTCTCTTCAGATGTATGCCTGGAATCACTTCAATGCTAAATTTGACTATGGTTTTGCATTAAGTGTAATAAATACTACAGGTAGTGAAGCATTTTCAATGTTAGGCGTTTATTGGAGAAGTTGTGCAATTTTTATGGGGTTGCTGTGTTTATTTGTTTTAACTATCAACTGTAGCACAAGTACCCTGCCGTTAAAGTATAGGCGATACCCTGCAATATTATTCGTGCTTTTGCTAACTGGCTATACTGTACAGGGTATACTGCATCAATTACGAAAAAGCAATGTTGATAGCCTTGCTCAACGTGTTGTAAATTCAACTCCACTGAGCACGGCTACAGTCTTTATGCAAGCCATCTCTGATATGAGTATTGCCTCCAGTATTAATAATAATACACCTGACTATTCAATATCACTATCAGATACCGGAATTGATAATTATGTAATTATTATTGGGGAGTCTGAGCGCAGTGCAAATATGAGCATATATGGATATGAGCGAAGCACGACTCCTGAACTGGAAGCAGAAAGGAAAAATCTTCTGTTGTTCCAGCATGCCATTAGCCCCGCGCCAGTGACCATTATGGCTGTGCCACTTGCGCTCACTGCTGATTCAGTACAGGAAGCAGATCCCGCTAAGTACAGTGACAATATTATTAGTATAGCGAACAAAGCCGGGTACGATACGTACTGGTATAGTCACCAGGGAAAAGGGGGCGCATATAATAATGTGATTACAGGTATCGCTATGAAAACCAGACACCACCAGTGGATTGAGCAGGGGTTCGATGACTCTTTGCTCCCAGAACTTGAATCAACTCTGAAAACATCTGGTAAGAAATTAATTGTGCTACATCTATATGGTAGCCACGAACCAGCCTGCGCGCGCTTCCCAAAAGATGCTTCCGTCTTTAAAGATGGAAATAAAGATGATGATTGCTATGATAACTCTGTGCGCTTCACGGATTATGTTATGGGGAAAGTTTTTAACCAACTTTCAAATACACGCTCTTCTGTATTTTACTTTTCTGACCATGCCTTAATACGCGATCCTTCACGTTCAGTGGTATATTATCATGCGGGGGCTAACCCCCCCCGGGAAGCGTTATCTGTCCCAACTTTCATTTGGTATAGCCCTAAAGTTGAAAGAAAGAATAAGTTGATCGGAGACTACGATACGCCATGGTCTACCGATGATGCGAATACCCTATCCGAATTATGGCTCGGAATACATCGGGTTGAAAATGATATCGTTAGCTTGCAAAAGTGGCTACAGGACTATCAAAAACCGATTGTAATTAAGGATACAACGGGTAAGAAATTTAATTGGACGGATATAAAGTAGTAGAAACGATGATTCTTGGTTAAAAATTATTCTGCCGATTGACTGAAAATTCATGGCTATGGGAGCCAGACCTGAAGAGGTACTGGCTCGTACTCTCAATATTCATGACCAACTCTCCATTGATTTATACACTATGCTCTGAGTCAATCTTCACCGGGTGTGATAAAAATAGCGACATCCGCACCTCATTCACCGCGGGCGTCAGGGCAATGTAAATGAACCTTCCATGACAACAACGCTTTTTCCTCCTACCCGAACTGACGGGCTTTCTGCAGTGCCGTCATAGCCTGAAAATAATATGCTGGCGCGCCCCATATCAACGCCCTGGCTTACGCGAAGAGAGAGCTCTTTTTTATTGCGAAGCTGGGCCAGCAGAGCTGTCACTGCGCCAGTCGCGCTGCCTGTTGCCGGATCTTCGGTCATGCGTGGCGTAAACATCCGGGCCTGCAAATCACATGGGTCTTCAGGATCCGTTTCCAGCGTATAGGCGTAAATGGACACCGCACCGTCGAGGGGCAAAATAGCCCGGAAACCCTGCAAATTGGGTACGCAACAGCGAAGCGCATTTCGGGTCGCGAGTTCGACAATCAAAAAAGGCAGGCCAACAGAGGCGACGACAGGCATATGCATTTCAGTGCGTATATCACTGGCTTCAAGAGAGAGGCAGGCCGCCACGTTTTCCGGACTGACTTCTGAATGGCAGGATAAAGCTTGCGGAACAAGAAGCTCTGCACCCGTGACCTTTGCATTTTCTCTGATAATCCTGACAGGTACCCGTCCGGCGGCTTCTTCGAATATCAGCGTTTCAGGTAGCGATTCGCCATTCAGTTCAGCCCGATACGCCAGGACAAAAGCAGTCCCAATATTGGGATGACCAGCGAAAGGGATTTCACGCGTCGGGGTAAAAATCCGTACCCAAGCCGTATGTGATGGTTCTTCAGGAGGTAAAACAAACGTCGTTTCACTGTAGCCAAATTCTAACGCGAGCAGCTGCATTTGCTCAGTGGTCAATCCCTCGGCATCCAGAACGACAGCTACCGGGTTACCGCAAAACGGTTTATCAGTAAACACATCTGCAATCACATAACGTCTTCTCACCAGGACCTCAACTTCCATGCCTTAAAATGAATTTATACTCAACGAGTTTGTCGTTTAATATACGCTCACGTGAAAACATAACCCACTGGCATTTACCTGTATGCGTATTTTTTACCTTAACGACAGAAGGTGATGTTTACCTGGTTTTGTTCATCCACTCCGTTAAGGTGAGTGAATACAAAAGGCTCGGCGGTGCGTCTTTAATATCATGTATCTCTCTGACATATCTCAGTCCCGTTTTCTCAAGAACGTTCTGTGACGCCAGATGGTTAGCTCTGACAACGGCTGAGATCTCGGTGAGTTGCATATCATCAAAACCATACCTTACCGCGCGTGTAGCAAATTCTGTCGCCAGGCCTTTTCCCCAGGCATCTGTCGATAACCGATACCCAAGATTGTTAATCACACAATCGCCATAGCTACGGATGCTCAGACCACCAAATCCGATAATTTTTTCAGGGGATTCGAGAAGCGATATGGCGAAGCTACCAAAGCTGTGAGTTTGCCAGTGGGCGAGCCAGCGATTGAGAACCGTTTTTGCATGATCAATATCCGGGTAGGGGCCTGCGGGGTTAAACGTGTTCGTCGCCGGATCACCATAAATTCTGAAAAGATTGGCTACGTCTGATGCCATTACCGGGCGAAGGCACAATCGAGTTGTTTCAATTCGCAAACAGACCTCCTGATATGTGTTGACGGGAATATGTCTTTCATTAATTGATGCTCTCTGATTTAAGCATATATGTGTTTTGACGTAATTCGACAGATCCGATTGTGTGCTGTCGTGGCGAAACGCACACGACGAATACCCTGGTGTGTTAACCAATGGGCACAGGTCAGCCTTACCAGATATCAGTTTGCGATGGACAGAAAACGGACAAAAAAAGACCCGCAGTACGCGGGTCTGTATAAATGCTGAAAAGGGTAATCAGAACGACCAACGCAGGTTAGCGTTGACCGAATTGATGCGGGTGTCTTGACCGAGTTGCCCCTGATAACCGACATCCAGCGTCGCAGCGCGCGACAGCTGTACGCTGACGCCGATATCGCCCACCATCACGTCCTCATCAACGGCCTGGCCCTGGGTGATGAACGCGTCACTGCCGGCAAATGCCATCCGCGATGAGGTGTTTTTATCCCCGTAGGCGTGCTGCCAGCCCAACGAACCATACAGGTTAACGTTTTTCGGCAGTTCGGTGACGCCGCGCATCCCGAGCGTGGAGTAGAAGGTGTTCATCGTTTCATTACGCACGCTCAGCGCGGCGGCACCGCCATCTTCCCTGAAACTGTCGGTATGCAGTCGAATCCAGGACAGGTTGATAAACGGTTCAACATTCATCGCCGGCTGGCCAAAACGGTAGCCCGCCTCGGTAAACGCCAGCAGCGAGTTGGCGTCGTAATCTGACTTCAGGCGGTCCGAGAAACCACTGAAATCAACGTTGCGCTCGCCTTCAATCTTGTGCCAGGTGTAACCCAGTGCGCCGCGAAGTGAGAACGCATTCTGTTGCGCTGCGGCATACAGGCCAAGGTGATAGTTGTCGGTATCCGTGGATGAACGACGACTATCAACGTTGTAATCACCGCGGCTATAACCAAAGTACCCCCCGACACGTACGTTATGGTCAGCCAACGTGCGATCCGCGCCCAGCAGGAAGCCGGTGGTGTTGCCGTCCAGCTTGCCTGCGTTACCGTTGTCGCGCGTTCTGCTCCAGGAACTGAAGGTCTGGCCCCATACGCCGTTATTTTGTTGCTCCGGCTGTTGTACCAGCGACATCGCTAACGGCGGTATCGGCAGACTGTCATTATCGAACGCGCGCTGCATGCGCTGGTTCAGTACGTTGAACAGCTGAGTGCTGCCGGCGATCAGGTTAGACTGTACCGACGGGTAAACTTCACCTGACAGCTGGTTGAACGCCTCGCGCGCTTGCGGTGCGCTGAGTACCAGCAGAGAGTTATACAGCGCCAGGGAAGGGCCGTTTTGTGTCAGCGTGGAAAGCGCGCCGGCGGTATTCCACTGGTTGCTGGTGTTGGCTACCGTCTGGAAAATACCCGGCTTACCGCTGCCTGGATTTTCTCCACCTGGATTCTCGCCGCCAGGGTTTTCACCACCCGGATTTTCACCCCCTGGGTTCTCGCCGCCTGGATTCTCACCACCCGGATTTTCACCCCCTGGGTTCTCACCGCCCGGATTCTCACCACCCGGGTTTTCACCCCCAGGATTCTCTCCGCCGGTCTCTTTCTGCGCGATGGTGAGATCGACAGCGTCGGTGCTCTGTTTCAGTGCCACGTCCAGGAAGGCGGATTTGGAGATGGCCCCGGCGAACTGGCCGTCAATTCCCCCGTCGGAGGTTAGAATGCGATAGCTTTGGCCCGTTTTGTAGCTGGTCTGCGGATCCAGCGCGGTAACCTGTACTTTAGCCTGATCGCTGATGGTCGTTTTGCCAGACACCAGTAACTGATCGCTGCGGCCGTCACCGGCGATATCAACGTCATAGAACGATTCACCCACAAAGTTCAAGTAGCGTTTCAGCGTCAGCGTGCCGATAGTGCCATCACCGGGCGAGATATGGCCGCCGGAGAGGATCTCTGTCTGGCCCAGCGTGCCGTTACCGCCCAGCGTGCCGCCGGCTTTGATCGACGCGGCGCTGCTGTAACCTTGTCCGTTACTGACCTCCGATCCCGCCGTCGCGTTGAGGATCAGCGTGCCGCCGTTCTCGGCGCTAAGCGTCTGCACATCAAAAATATCGTCTTCGGGTTGGGTGTTGATATTGCTGGCAATAATGACTTTTCCACCGCGCGCGGTCACGTTCGCCTTGAGCCCTGAAAGATCGCCGTTCAGCGTGGTCTGACCGGAGGTATTGATCACTTCACCTTCGCCGCTCATCTTGTTGCTGAAAACGTAATTTCCGTCGGTATGGTTGAAGTAGACATAGCTGCCGAATAACCCACCCCGAAGGCTGATTGCCGTCTTCGCATCAAGAGTGCCCGCGCCGCCCGCCGCGCCAAGCGTCGGCTCCGTTAAACCGGTGCCGGAGTCCATATTGCCGCGGCTGCCGATTATCAGCGCGCCCCGGTTCGAGCCGGAACCCGTCATCCCCACTACCAGCTCGTTACCGCCTGCGGAAAATGCACCGCCGTCCATGACCGACAGTACGCCATTGCCGTAATCGCCAACGCTAACGCTGCTGGCACTGGTAAAACGCGAGCCCTCGCCCGCGATAACCAGCTCGGCGGTTTTACGTGCGCCAGAGACGCCCGCCACCTGAATGTTGCCCACGTTAACCGCTCCGCCGTTGAGCACGTCCAGATCGCCATAAAGCGTGAGCGTACGGCCAACATTCCATTGCGAACCGGATCCCGTGACGGTGGCTTTCGGGCTCAGCTTGTCGGTTTCATCTGGGCCGGAACCATTGCCGATACGGGCATCGTAGGTGGTGTTGAGCGTCGCACCGTTTTCAATCGCCAGCGTGGAGCGGGCACCCAGGTCAGTGCCGACGCTGAGAAAATTACTGACGACGCGTGAACCGGCGCCCGTAGCGATAAGGTGGCTGTCGTAGCCACGGGTGGTACCGACCACGATCTCCTTCGCGCTGGCCAGCGCACCGTCTTCGACTCGCAGGGTGCCCAGGCCAAGATTCAGGCCACCACGCAGAATATACTGATCGTTAACCGCGTTCAGCTCAGCGTTTGGTCCGCGGACCGTGACCACGCTTTCATAAATTTGTCCGTTGAACAGTCGACCGATATTGATGTTATAGGCAGTGATTTTGCCATTATCGATCAGCAGGTTCCCGCGTTGGTTACGGCCGACGTAAACATCGCCGGTGTAACCTAAAGATTCGGTAACACGCGCGTCGCCGTCAAAAATGGCATCCGCTGCGCGAGCGAAATCGGCAGGGGAGAGCATCAACAGCGGTGCGGAAAATAGAGCGAGGTAAAGTCTGGAAAGCGGTGTCTTAACCGCTAAAGAATGCGATGTAGAGTTATTCACGGGCTATCTCCGTACTCATTAGCATGATGTCTGGAAAATCGTTTTTATATGAAACTCAAATGTGTCGGGAAATTTAAAAGGCGTTATTATTTGTACGCCTTTTGGTATTGAGGAAATTATTTATGCGTGACAACCGGCGTACAGGTCGGCGCGCTTAGCGTCGGCGCAGATCCTAAAATTCCAGGCATCATCATTGATGAACAATCGAAAATTCGCCCTTTTTCTGTCGTGGCGCGATAAGAAAGTTTTTGGCCGCCCAACGCATCCGGCTGGGCACCATTCACGTTGGTCACCGTTATTTCGTCCGACGAGCCCAGCCCCAGCATTTTAGCGGTTTCCGCCTGCAGCAGTGGAATAGCCTGATCGGTTTTCAGGGTGGAACAACCGGCTAGCATCAACGTAACGGTTAAAGCGATTAGTGGTCTTTTCATAAATTATCCTTTATATCCAACCAGTTAAAATCACTGATTGTATTTATGTTTTCTATTACCCAAATCAGCGGGTAATATATTTCTCTTTCCTAATTGAAAAAACCCTCCTAAAGTAGGGTGGGTCGATAATAATTCATCTGTACTCTCAGATACGCGAAGGTGAAAGGAGATTCCTTTGGGGCAGAATTATGCGTTGGTCGTTGATGATCATCCATTGGTAGCAAGCGGCATCGCCAATTTTCTGATTACACATTGCCGGTTCAAACAGGCGTATGTTGTGACGAATGAAGAAGATTGCTACCGTCATATTAGGGAAAATGGCCCGCCACGTTTACTGGTAATCGATTTTTGGCTATCTTCCGGTACGGCATTGAAATTACTCAAAGAAGTGAAACAACTTTACCCTCAGGTGCGCCTCCTGGTCGTCAGTGGGGATGAAAATAACGATATCTGGCAGAAAGTGCATACGGCCGGAGGACACGGTTTCGTATTGAAAAGCGAACCTCCTGAATTATTCTCACGGGCCGTTTTTGCCCTGGCGGATAATCTGACATGGTTTCCTTGTGCAAACGAATGTGCCGTTAAGACGAATAATGAGCAGTTAAGTAAATTTAACTTAACGCCGCGGCAAATTGATGTTTTGAATATGATTATGCGCGGCCTGCCAAATAAAAGAATTGCCGCCCAGCTTTCTATTTCTGAGCCCACGGTAAAAGAACACATCAGCAATATTCTGAAAAAGATAGGCGTTAACAGTCGGGTGGAAGCCATCACGCTACTGCATGGCAAACGGGAGCCGTCGGAATGAGGTTTTTCCAGGGTTCACAGAACGATGGCATCTCTCCCCCCGCGCAAATTCGCCTGCTGAATAATACGTTTCTGCGGCTGGTATTCAGCTTTAGCGCTGTGCCTTTTGTCGGCATTCCTTTCGCTATCTGGATCCATTTGCTGGGGGACGATCTGGGTCCAACCATCACCTGGATAATAATTTACTTGCTCTGTGCTGTGGCGATCCGAATAGTGCATCGGCGCTATCAGCAAGAGGTTAAAGAAAATGATAATGAGGCCGTCCTGCGCCGCTGGCTTCCGCGCATTAATAAGGTGGCCTTTTTTCACGGGCTGGGGATTTCATCACTCTATTTAATTACCCCGCAGACGCAGAATTTTGACTTTTTCCTGCTCCTTAATATCAGCATTGCCGCTATTGTCGCTGCCAATGCGACGCATCTGACGCCGGTCATCAGCACCTTCACACGGTTTTTCTTTGCCTCCTGGGGGGTTCTGACTCTCGGTATCATCCTGCGACTGGATGACCTGATGTTCATCGTGCTGATGCTGAATCTGCTGTACGGCTTCGCAATCTACCGCCATGCGTTAACGTCCCACGCGTTCTTTATCCAGCAAGCACTGCTGGAAGAGCAAAGCTCACGCCTGGCGGAGCAGTTCCGGCAGGCCAAAGAAGAAGCGGAACAGGCGTTGCTCGATAAAAATCAGTTCCTGACGACCGCCAGCCACGATCTGCGCCAGCCAGTGCATGCCATGGGCTTTTTGATCGAAGCCATTATCCACAGAAACCAGGACGACAGCCTGACGCCACAGCTGCTTGACCTGCAACAGAGCGTTCGTTCGGTGCACCTGATGTTCAATTCCCTGCTCGATCTCAGCAAAATTGAATCTGGCAATGTGATGACCGCCCCTACACGCGTGGACATCGGCACGCTTCTCGACTCGGTGATCACCCTGTTTCGCGAAGAGGCCAACAGTCGCGCCCTGCGGCTGCGAACCTGGCGGCCCAAACGTCGCCTCTTCGTGATGGGGGACCCGCTGCTGGTGCGTCAGTCCTTGATTAACCTGATACAAAATGCCCTTCGCTACACGCAGCAGGGCGGTGTGCTGGTTGCCATCCGCCCGCGCGGTGCCGAGTGTCTGGTGGAAGTATGGGACACCGGGGTGGGGATCGCCGACGACGAAAAAAGCAAAATCTTCTCGCCTTACTACCGCCCCGAGCTGGCATGGAAGATCGACAGCGCAGGGCACGGGCTGGGCCTGGCGGTGGTTGCCCGCTGTGCCAAGCTGATGAACGTGAAGTATGGAATGCACTCCATTGAAGGCAAAGGTTCACGCTTCTGGATGCGCTTTACGCAATACACAGGTGACGTGAAAGCGGTGGATCCACTGCCCGCCGGTGACAACATCGCTTCCCCAGTACGCTATGCGCCACTGCATGGCTCCTGCCTGGTCGTTGACGACGATCCGCTGGTGACGTCCGCCTGGGAGAGCCTGATGAGCCTCTGGGGGATTAACGTGCGCTGCGCGGCCTCGGCCGAAGACGCTTTTGCCATCATTGACGACGGTTTCACGCCATTCGCTGTACTGTGCGACCAGCGCCTGCGATCCGGCGAAAGCGGGTTCGACATCCTGAAAGCACTTTTCGAACGTCTGCCCGACATGAGCGGCGCGATGGTCAGCGGGGAGTTTAACTCGCCGGTTCTGCTGGAAGCGGAGCAGGAAGGCTACCTGGTGTTGCGTAAGCCGCTGGAGCCCGCCAAACTGCATGCGCTACTGACACAGTGGTCTGCAGGCTCGGGCTAAAACGAAAGTACAATTTGACTGCAACACAATTCTGGAAATGCTATGCTGTATATAAATACAGTATGAGAGGTGCATAATGGCTGTTGAAACAAAATATGTTGTCGTACGAAAAGGTGAAGAGAAAATGACATTTGCCAGTAAAAAAGAGGCTGACGCTCACGACAAACTGCTCGACATGGCAGAAGCGTTCACCGACTGGCTGTTGCAAAGCGGCATGCAGATGGATGAAACGCAGGCTGAAAATCTTGGGCTGTATCTCGCCGAGCAGAAAGAGGCCGTGCAGCATATTCTGCGTACCAGCAAGCTTCCCGATCTCAATGCCGCCACTGCCACAGATAACCCAGAGCCAGATGCGGCTGGCAGTAAGAAAATCAGAGCCGTTAAAGCTGCCTGATCGCCAGAGTGCATCATCGATTCTGATGCCCCGAGTCAGGGGGGCATCAGGGCGTGTTGAGTGCCGCCCCGTTATCTTACTGGGGCGGAACGAATACATATTATTGAGAGTTCAGAGCGAGAAGTCGTCGGGAAGCACTCATCCCATCACGATCAGAAGCTGTACGTCACTTTCAAACTTCCCGTGGGTGACGTTTTTCGTTGAACAATGGGGCTATTGCCTGCATCTCCCGTCAACTGCGTAACACCTGTTGCGACAGCTACGCTCCAGTCTGGGGTGAGCTTGTGGGTCCAGTCCACATTCAGCGAATAAGCATAAATACCGGATCCAGCATCATGTCGGGAAAACCCCGATGCTGCTGACTGTGCGGCATTCACCCCGTAGTATGTCTGCATGTATTTGCTGGATCCCCAACTGGTGGTCAGCGCCAGCGTCAGCGAATTTTTCGGTGATGTATAAAGCGGGCTGATAATCCCGAAGTGCAGGGCCTCACCGTTGTTTCTTTCAGAAACCGGCACTTCAGCCTGCAATTGCACACTCAGCCAGTCGGTCACCTTATACCCCATTCCGGGCACAATGATGGCCGATCCTTTGACATCACCCATACCCCGCAAGTCGTCACTGCCGGAGCTTATTGAATCGCTGCTCACGTCACGATCCTTGCGACCAACGCGATAGCTCAGCGCAGCGTTGTAATCCAGTTTACCGACACTGTTACCGTAACCGATACCCCGCGTGGTGCTGATAAAGACGCCATTTGCCATGGAGTAATCGAGCACTAATGCTGTAGTGGCACGGCTTTTATCCGAACCAGAATAGCGTGGCGCAATATCCACACCTCCCCCCAGGGTCAACACGTTACCCTGGTTCTGTTCTGCCGCCAGTGTCGGGGTGGTCAGAAACGCCAGAACGACTCCCGGCACTATTTTTTTCAGGCTGCGAGGCGAGAGCAAAGGAGGATACTGATGACGCAGTGCGATGTTTCTCATTAAAGAAGTCCTTGTGGATTCAAATGATGACGATACAAGCGGTTATTCACGCCAGTTTTCTCAGTTTGAATACGCACCCTAAGGTTCTTATGAGCCGAAAATGAAGAAACGCTGAAGCAAGTACCGCTGCAGTAAACCTGATAGATTTATCGAAACCGTTTTTTTCTTAAGACGTTCTTCATTCACTGTTGATACCGTTACCAATGTGAAAATTCTACTAATCGAAGACGACCTGGATCTGGGCAATGGCGTGCGGATCGCCCTTGCAGATCAAGGATTTGATGTCATATGGGTTCGCCGCAAAGAGGATGCGCTGCATCAGCTTGATGCCTGCGTGCCAGAACTGATATTGCTCGACCTGGGACTGCCCGATGGCGATGGCATGGGCCTGATGACCTGCTTGCGGCAACAGTTCAAGGGGATCCCTGTCATCATCCTGACTGCTCGAGGCACGCTACAGGATCGCCTGTGCGGGCTGGATGCCGGTGCAGACGATTACCTTGTTAAACCTTTTATTCTCGCCGAGTTGTTGGCCAGGGTAAGAGCGCTTGCGCGACGCAGTTACGGTTTTCAGAATGAGGCAATAGAAATCAGAGGGTTATCTCTGCATGTGCCAACGCGTCGCGTGACGGTGAGTGCCCGTCACGTGGAGTTGACGGCAAGTGAATACGCGCTGCTTGAAACGTTAATGTTGCGCGCTGACCGCGTGCTTACACGACGATTTCTGGAAGAAAGAATCTTCGGCACCAAAGAAAATCTGAGTAATGCTCTCGACGTGCATATGGGGAATTTGCGTCGAAAAATCGGGGACGGTTATGTGCGAACGGTGAGAGGGGTAGGGTATGTCATTGATACTGTACCGATCTACAAAGGCGGTGATTGATGCGAAATATCTGGCGCACCCTGAGACTCCCCACGCTCGTACGGCGAATCATCATCGCCCAGATGCTGCTGCTTACCTTGCTGTGGTGTCTTTTTTTGACTTTTGTTTTGTGGGAGGACTTGCGTAGCCCCCCGATATTAACGGGCAGTAAGACCTACGAAACCCTTTTTACGCTGGTGGACAGTATGGACGATCGCCCGCAGGAACGCACCGATGTGCTGAACACGTTCAGTAAGGCGTTGCGGGAAGGATATGGCGGAGGTGAAGATCCCGAACTGTCAATCAGCCTCATTATTCGCAAACATAACGAGATAATTTATTCATCTGATGGCGCACCAACAGGGGTCGTAAACACCCAATTTGGGGAATTACAGCGCATTGAGAGTGAGGGGCGCACCTGGACCAGCCGTACGCTAAAATCCGGGAACTCCGATGTGGAGGTGACACTTGTGACGCCTGCCGGAGGATGGAACTTCTTTATCTACCTGAACTCGCGTGGCTATTACATATTGCCGCTACTGGTATGCATTCCTTTTCTTTTATTTCCCGCGTGGCTGTCAATTCGTATTGCAATGCGACCCTGGAGCAAGGTCGTAAATGAAATATCTTTGCGAACGCCAGACGATCTCTCTCCATTAAAAGCCATGCCAAAACACAGGGAGCTTCGTCAAATGGTGGACGCGATAAACGTGTTTCTTGCCAGGGTGCGCGAAAGCGCGGAAAGGGAACGGATTTTCATTGCTGATGCCGCTCACGAGCTGCGTACTCCTCTGGCTGCAATGCGAATCAACGTGGAGGCGCTGCAGTCGTATGTAAGCAATGAGACTCAACAGGAATTACTGGCGGGGATTGTTCGCAGCAACAGCCGGGCCGCCCGACTCGTCAATCAATTGTTGCTGATGATGCACAGTGAAGCACGTATTGATGCCGTTATGCAGCCAGTGCCGCTGACGACGCTCATTCAGGAGCGAATGGCTGCACTGGAACCGCTGGCTACGGAGCGCAGGATAGAGCTTGAATTCGTCTCTGATGATGAAGTCTGGATCACAGGCATCAGGGAGCACCTGATGTCGCTGATTGACAATTTGATTGAGAACGCAGTCAAGTACAGCCCTGAGGGTGGACGGGTTGAAGTAGAGATACGATCGCGGGATAAAGCCACGCAGCTTCGTGTCTCAGATGCCGGGCCCGGTATTCGGCCTGAATTGAGGGAGCGTGTGTTCGACCGATTTTTTCGCGACCCCAACCAGATGCAAAGCGGGAGTGGACTGGGGCTAGCCATCGTCAACGCGGTTGCGCAGCAACACAACAGCAGCGTAGGCCTGTGTACGTCTGCAGAAGGCGGGCTGCTGGTCACTGTCGATTTCCCAACTCAGATAGCCGAAAATGCGTAGCAGAGGCCAGAAGCAGACATCTAAGAAAAACGTCCTGGCGTTTGATTCGCAGAGAATAGGGGGACTCTGTTTGCATCAACGTTATTTTAAAGGCCTGTTTTATCGAGCCATCTGGACACACGCTGGGCCAGTTCATCCGGTTTTTCCAGAGGAATAAGATGTCCACAACCGTCGACATAATCCACACAGGTTCCGGTTAGCCTGGCGAGTTCTTCTGCCTCTTCTGTTGAACGCAGCCGATCATGTTTCGCTGCAATAACGTATGTCGGGCATGAAATGGGTTTTAATGTTATTCGCTCGCGGTTTAGCCCTGACTGGACTCTGAATACATCGGCTCCCAGCCTTTTTCCCATATTACGGATTTTCTCAATAATGGCCGTATTACTGGCGAGATCAGCATGAAGTGATTTTCTAATGGCCGTTGTGCTCAGCCCACTAAATTCTCTGGAGGAATTGATATTCGCTGCAGCAACACGGGTATTTATCTGTTCTGCCGAATCCTCTCTGAGAGACGTGGCAATGAGGATCATCGCCGCTGTCCGTTCCGGAAAAGCCTCATAAATAGCTCTGGCAACATAACCACCTAGCGAAAAGCCGGCCAGCACAAAACGCTCCGGTAGTTTCTGGACTATGTTAGCGGCTATATCCTGGATTGTGGTTCCCTGGCTCAGGCTCGCAGGTATAAAGAGCCTGCGCTCGGGAAATGCGGTGATAAAATCGTCCCACAATGTTTCATCAAGCATAAATCCCGGGATAAGTACCACAGGAAGGTTCTCTGCATTCATCGGCAAGTCCCATTTTCTGGCCGCAGTGCCATTGCCAGGGTTTCTGAATCTGTAAACATAGCCTATTGCAGTTGATGAAGACATTGTCGTCTCGTCGAGGTCTGCCGTTTGTTCGTAGCAGACCTTGCGGCGCTTAAGTCGATCCGGTTCGTGCCTGAGGTGATTTGGGGACTCACGGCGGCACTACTTTTTAGCCACAATCCGCATTTCCACCAGCGCATTTTCTGGAATGAACGCTGATACGCCTATGGCGGTCCATGCCGGGTAGGGTGCCTTTACATATTCATCTTTCACTTTAGAAAAAACGTCTATATGTTTTTTAAGATCAATATGAAAAGTGGTCATCTCAAGAATATTTTCATACCCTAAGCCTGCGGCTTTCAAATAAACACCAAGCTTATAAAACGCATCATGGAATTGTTCTTCCGGATGCTGACTTATCGGTTTGTCCTTCCGTGCCGCGGTAACACCAGAGAGATACACCGTGCCATCTGCTTCGATGACAGGCGAGAAGTGCCAGTCATCGAAATAGTGTTGGAATTCTTCAGGGACTATCGATTTTTTCATGATTTTTTCTCAGGTTGATGCAGGAGTACGTGCTGCGGGTAAACGGCACGCTGGGGAGGAACATGAGCAAGGATGTCCACGCCTCAGCCAGTTGATTGTCTGTTACGTTACTTGATAGACGCGCCGCTCGCAGCAGAAAATAAACCGGAGGCCTGCCGGATAAGCCGAATGCTTAGCGCGGCACCCGTGGCCAGGCATATCGCCATCGCCAGAAGGGCGACGATAAAGGCATGCGTAATATTTGCACCGCTTCTGCCGGTGTCCAGCATGCTGTAAAAAATGCCACCGATGACGGCGACGCTCAGTGCAGTGCTGATTTGGAGTGTCGAGCTGGTTACCCCGGCAATCATGCCTGAAAACGCCGGTGCAACGCGGCCTGTCACCATCCGGACCAGCGTCGGCATCGCCAGTCCCTGGCCGAGGCCGGTGATAAAAAGCAATACGGCGAGTGGCAGCATGGACGGTGCGCTACCCGTCATAGTATGGGCAATCAACCCTGCCAGGCCTGCTAACCCCAACGTCTCGCATCCCATCCCGATTGCGCTCAGGTAATTGCCGACAAAACGCCTCAGATAAGGTGTTAGCAACGGACCGATCAGAAAACCCACGCCAAAAGGCAGAAAAAGCAGGCCCGCAGTCAGGGCGTTTAACTGCAACGCCTCTTGTAGATAAACGGAGAACAAAAGAAAGAAGGCCCCGATAGAATAAAACAGCAAAACGATCGCCAGCCCCTGGCCCAGCCCCGGTGCGCGTAACACGGCCGGATCAAGCAGAGGCGAACCGCCGTTCTGGCTAAGGCGACGCTCATAACGCCATAACAGCGACGCCAGCAGCGGGACAGCCAGAAATGACAGCCATGTCCACCAGGGCCATCCCGCTTCACGGCCTTCAATTAACGGCACAATCAGCGCACTCAACGTGGCGGTCGCCAGTAACATGCCGACCGGGTCCAGTCGTTGTGCGGATGGCGCACGCGTCTCTTTCAGCAGTGGCAATCCGAAGAGAATGACCAGCAGCGCCACCGGCAAGTTAACGAGAAAAATAGCGCGCCATCCCAGGTGAAACAGATCCGCTGAGATCAGGATACCGCCCAGTACCTGCCCGATAACCGAGGCCAGGCCAAATACAGCGCCATAGATACTCAACGCGAACGGTTTTTCCGCTTCCGGAAAAATGGCCTGTACGGAAGCCAGTGCCTGAGGCGCCATAATCGCGGCCGTAGCACCCTGTAACACGCGTCCACTAATCAGTACCCATGGTGACCAGGCTAAACCGCACAGCAACGATGCCGCCGCAAAACCGATAAGCCCTATAAAAAACATCTTCCCACGACCATAAATATCACCCAGACGGCCGCCGGTAATTAAGGTTACGGCATACACGGCTGCATAGGACGAAATGACCAGCTGTTCAGCAGAGGAAGAGGCGCTCAGCTCGTCCTGAATAGCAGGCAGCGCAACATTGACGATAAAAAAATCGAGCGGGGGCAAAAATGCACCAACCAGCAGGATGACAAACATTGCCCAGCGACGCGGCTCGGCTTGCGGGAGGATAGGGGGCGACATGGAACACTCCACAGGTAACGGTTATATGCAGAGATTGAGAGGCAGGGCGTTAGCGCATGCCACCAGAGGCAAGAATCACCTCACCGGTGATCCATCCCGCATCGTCTGATGCGAGAAATGAGACGATCGGCGCAACATCCTGCACCTGACCGATGCGGCCGAGTGGGGTCTGCTTTTCATTCCATGTCTGGAAGTCCGAGTTCATCGCGCCTGCACTATGACTGCCTTCCGTTTCGATAAGGCCAGGGTTGACCGCGTTGACGCGAATTCCCCGGGGGCCGAGTTCTCGTGACAGTACCCCGGTAATAGCATCGATCGCCCCTTTGGTGCCGCTGTAGATGGCACTCTCGGCGATAAAGACGCGGGTGACGAACGAACTGATGTTAATGATGCTGCTGCCTTTATTCAGATGCGGTGCAGCAGCGCCGGACATTAACAGCGGGCCCAGAACATTGATGTCGAATTGTCTGCGGTAGAGTGCCTCTGTGCTCTCTTCAATGCGGGCGAACTCATAAATGCCGGCGTTGTTCACCACAATGTCCAGCCGCCCGAAAATGTCGATGGCCGCGTTAACCAGCGCCTCAACCTCAGCCTGACGGGTGACATCCGCCGCGACCGCTACCGCCTGCCCACCGGCAGCCTGTATATCGGCAACGACGTGATCAGCACTACTTTTGCCTGACGCGTAATTGACAATAACCTTCGCGCCGTCAGCCGCCAGTTGACGGGCAATCCCGGCTCCGATGCCTTTGGAACCACCGGTTACAATCGCCACTTTGTCTTTTAATTTGTACATGTCATTCATTTCCTGACTGGGGGGTGAGGACGCTATAGTGATATCGACAAAGTTGTTTTGGAACTGCCACTTTTGTATATTCAATGTTCATTTTTGTACGGTGAGACACTGGCATGGAATGGGGCGATGTCCGGGTATTTCTTGCAGTTATGCGTAAGGGCTCTTTCGGCGAGGCGGCACGAAGCCTGGGTGTGAGCCATCCGACGATTGGTCGCCGGATAAAGGCGCTTGAGGAAGAGGCGCAGCAAGCGCTATTTCGCCGGACACAGGATGGTCTGGTTCTGACCGACGCCGGCGATAGGGTGCTGAAGCTGGCAGAAGCGATGGAAAACTCCGCGCTGGCGATGGAGCGGCGTCTCGCCGGTAATCACGAACGTCTTGAAGGGATATTGCGGATCTCTTCAGCAGAGTGGTTTGCCAACTATGTTCTCGCACCGGTCCTGGAGGAACTGACGCGCCGCCATCCGGCGATTGTGCCGGAGCTTATCGCAAGCTACCGCTTACTTAACCTGTCGCGGCGTGATGCCGACATTGCGTTTCGCATCGTTCCCTTTACCGAACCGGATATTGTCCAGCGCCGCCTGATGCGCATCCCCTATGCGCTATATGGAACGCCGGAAATCGCCGATATCGCCCGACACGATCCGGCCGCAGTGGGGCTTATTCTGATGAACACAGCACAATCCCACTTCTCTGACGTCGCCTGGCTGCTCGACAGGTTCCCCCAGTCACGACGTGTGTTCACCAGTACCAGCCGGGCCGTACAGGCACAGATGTGCCAGCGCGGAATGGGCATCGCCGTGTTACCGCGCCCGCTTGGTGATGCCATCACCGGCTTAGCGGCTATCAGCATGCCGGAGCCACCGCCGTCCAAAGATATATGGGTAGGGTATCACTCTGACCTCCGACATATGGATCGCCTGCGGGTTATGCTGGATATCGCCGATGCGATGCTTGCCGATCCCGCGGCGCCGTCAACGTGAGCGACGGTTTACGCAGCCATTAAGCGTTCACCTCAAAGCGTTCCCGGTAGAGAGAAACCAGCCAGTCTACAAAAATCCGGACACGGGGAGACAGCTGTCGGTGCTGTGGATAGATAGCCGAAAGTTGCATGGCCGGGCTTTTCCAGTCACTTAACACTTCCTGTAGCAGGCCATCCCGAAGGGCATCGTCCACATGATAACGTGGAAGCTGAACCAGCCCACATCCACGCAACGCGCAAATAACGTAATTCTCTGCGTCATTCACTGTCATCCAGCCTTTGGTCGGATAGCTTTTCTCTTTACCGTTAACAATGAGTTCCAGAGGGTAGTTCTTACCCCGGCTGGTGGAAAAGAAATTGACGCTCTGATGAGAAAGCAGATCGTCTGGAGTCATCGGTCGGCCGTGCTTACGAAGATAGTCCGGACTGGCGCAGATAACCTGAGGCATCTGGGCTAAAGGCCGGGCAATTAATGATGAATCAAAGAGCTTGCCCGCGCGTACGGCGCAGTCAACGCCTTCCCGAATCAGATCGACCAGACGATCCCCACTGCTGATAACCAGCCTGATGGCGGGATAGCGGGCGTGAAACTCGTCAATACGGGGCAGTACAATGCGGGTCGCATGGGCCCCGTGAAGATTCACGCGCAAAATCCCCTGTGGCCTTACGCCGGAATGACGCAGGGAAGACTCCGCATCGTCCAGTTCAGAAAGAATATGCACGCAGCGTTCATAAAATGCCTCGCCATCCAGCGAGGCCCGCACGTGTCTGGTCGTCCGCTCCAGCAGACGACACTCCAGGTTTTTCTCCAGGCTTTTTATTGCATTGCTGGCCGTCGCTCTGGGGATCCCTAGCTGGTCCGCGGCCTGACTGAAGCTTTGAAGCTCTACAATGCGGGTGAAGAGCAGCATGGTATCAAATTTATCCATCACGGATCCTGAAGGCGATTATTAACGATAATGGAATTATGTTATCAAATATCACCCATTTATCTCTCCCGCTAAAACATTAATATCTCCATTCAGACCCCTTTCACTGAAACCGGAGAGAACGATGGACAAAGTCAATAAAACTGCCCTTGTTACGGGCGGTTCCCGTGGTATCGGCCGCGCCATTGCTGAGCGTCTCGCGCGGGACGGTTTTACCACTATCGTGAATTACGCAGGTAATGCCGAGGCGTCAGAGCAAACCGTGCAGAGCATCGTCGCTAAAGGTGGCCGTGCGACGGCGATTCAGGCTGATGTTGCCAGCGAAGCGGATGTCAGCCACTTGTTCCAGCAAGCGAAAGCGGTTACCGGCAGACTGGATGTGGTGGTACACAGCGCGGGGATCATGCCAATGGCGAAGATTACCCCTGCCGGTCTTCACGATTTTGATCGTGTCATTCATACCAACCTGCGTGGCGCATTTCTGGTGCTGGCAAATGCTGCTGAAACCGTGAGTGAAGGCGGCAGAATCATTGCCCTTTCGACGAGCGTGATCGCCAAATCCTTCCCGGCTTATGGTCCCTATATCGCCTCAAAAGCAGGCGTGGAAGGGCTTGTACACGTGCTGGCAAACGAACTGCGGGGCAGAAATATCACCGTTAATGCCGTTGCTCCGGGCCCCACCGGGACTGAGCTCTTCTTTAACGGTAAGAGCGAAGAGCAGGTTGCGGCCGTTGCAAAACTGGCCCCGCTCGAGCGCATCGGTACCCCAGAAGAGATCGCCAGCGCAGTAGCGATGATCGCCGGTCCGGACGGGAGCTGGATCAACTCGCAGGTTATTCGTGTAAACGGTGGCTTCGCCTAATCCCCCCGACAGGCGGATGCATACGCTTCCGGGGTAAATGAGCGATGAGGCCTGCACGGTCATGCCGCGCAGGCAATAGTCAATATCGTCAATACACCTGCGGGAAACGTCCCTTCCGGGTTGATATTGATCCGACTGATGAGAGTGCGGCGGTGGTCAATGCCATTGCCGAGCGCATCCGCCAGCAATTTTTACAGCTGGCCTGCCGATAAGATATTTGGATTTAAAGAGTATGAAGAAAATGACCTCCCAGAACTTTTCCTGGGATGATTTGAAAACCGTTATGGCTGTAGGTGAGCACGGTAATCTGTCACGCGCCGCAGATGCTCTGGGCATCAATCATTCCACCTTGTTTCGTCGGTTGGGGGCCATTGAGACGTCGCTGGCATTAGCCCTCTTTCTGCGTCGCCGTACCCACTACGTTCCGACAAAAGCCGGAACCGCGCTGATCGCCCTGGGACACCGCATTGAAGAGGATATCCACTATGTTCTACAGAACATTGAAGAGGATGAATGCGGTTTTTCGGGGGAGATAAGGGTCACCACGTCGGATGCCCTTTTGCAGGATTACCTTAACCCGCCTGATCGCGTCATTTAGCCGAATAAATCCCCACATTACCTTTCAGGTCTCGACAGGAAATGAATCCGTCAATTTGTTCGATGGCGGGGCGGATATCGCGTTTCGAGCCACCAGAGACATTCCGGAGCATCTTTCCGGCCGCAAGGTGGGATCGGCGTTCTGGGCAGTGTATGGTTTACGTGAACAATGGGAAAAAAAGCAAGTCAATGCTATGACGCTCACGGAGCATCGCTGGGTCTCCTTCCATTACGCAATGTCTAAGTTAAACGCCTTTCTGTGGATTGAAAAAAATATTCCCGAGAAAAATATCACCTTTCGCGGCGACTCCGTTCTCAGTGTTGCGTCGGCAATCTCAAGCGGGATTGGGATCGGTTTGTTACCCTGCATGCATGGCAATCAGATAGATAAACTGGCTCAGATTAGCCCCATCGTGGAGGGACTGGGTGAAGACATTTGGCTGCTCGCGCATCCTGATGTGAGGAAATCAGCAAAAATAAGGGAATTTATGAATCACTGTTCCCACTATTTAGCAGAGAACAGAAAGAGAATATTCGGACAAACATGTTAATTCCTTTTTTCATATAAAATTCATTAATATTTCACAGCGTTCATTTTTGCAATAAGCCCTTTGCAAAAATGAACGGACAAAAGAATATTTCGTTTTGTATAGTTTTCCCGAGTTCACGAATCAGGTCGTTAATACACTGATAAATTTAAATAAACATCGCGGAAACTATTATGACGATTAAAGCAACACCTGCAGCGGCCAGAAATCTGTTAAGCCCGGAAAACCATGCGCTGATCCTGCTGGATCACCAGAGCCAGATGGCGTTCAATGTGAAAAATATTGATATCGGCCTGCTGAGACAAAATACCGCAGTCCTCGCGGAAACAGGTAAGGGGTTTAATATTCCGACCCTTGTTTCGACGATTTCACGCCATGATTTTGCGGGCCCGGTATTTCCTGAAGTTTCAGCGGTATTCCCGGATGACGCGTCGTACGTTAACCGATCCACCTCCAACGCATGGGAGGATGGTAATTTTGTTGATGCCGTCAACAAACTGGAGCGCGACCGCCTGGTGTTTGCAGGTCTGTGGACCTCGGTCTGTCTGAATGGTCCGGTTCAGTCTGCCATTGAGCAAGGTTTTGACGTCTATATCGTCACAGACGCCAGCGGTGACATGAGTGCAGAAGCTCATGAACGCGCTGTACAACGCATGATTCAGGCTGGCGCAAAGCCGATTACTGCCCTGACTTACCTGCTTGAACTGCAACGTGACTGGGCACGTCATGAAACCTACGAATTGACCACTTCGATCAGCCAGAAACATGGCGGAGCGTTCGGTATTGGCATCCAGTATTGTGCAGATATGGTTCACGCCTAAGATAACTCGCCATACGATTTTTTTTGCTGGGGGAGTGGAATGACCGTATGGCCGGTATGCGGGCAGGATGCAGTGTTCCTGCCCGCATGATTTATCTGAGTACTGCTCACCTCTCTTCGTTCCCCCTCGCTCGCCGTTTCGGCTGCCTCTCTTACCCCGAATTCTTTTGAAAACCATTCCGAACAAACATGGCATCCAGCATTGAGTAAAAAATGAGTGATGAAATTGACACTCAGCCTACCAACTGGTAGGTTGATTTTCGTTCGCTTTCCAGCCAACCGGATCCGGGCCTGAGAACGTTATTTTTTTACCTATGCGATAAGTGAGATCGGTAATGGAGAAAAAGCATGAGTTAGCGGCAGGGCCATCCATTCAGGGAGATGGCATTGCGGAAACAACGACAGCGACCGAGGTTTTTTCCGGCCCCGGCATGAGTATCAACCTGCGTTTTTGCCTGATGAAAGAGGTTGCAGCGTATAAGGCGCAGCAGGGTCAGGCAATTGCTGACCCTGAACAGGAACGGGACGTGCTTGAAAGAGCCTTTGCTGTCGCCCACGCGTCAGGGCTGGAAAGAGAGAGCGTCAGGTCTTTCATTCAACTGCAGATGGACATTGCGAAGGCTATCCAGCATTTCCATTGTGCCGACTGGCTCATGGAAGAAGACACACCGAGGACACCGATGCCGCTCTCTGCGGTGAGAGCAAAAATTGCCCATGCCGATGAATCAACGCTTCGCAGTATCGCCCGGAAATTAAAAACGGAGGGCGGCTTTTCCGGAGCTGATAAAGCGGCATTCATGCGAGAAATTCAGCATGAAAAAATACGTGACAGAGATAAAGAGCGGCTCTGGGCTACAGTTAAAAAAATCCTGCTTCATTCATCCTGTGGCGCGTCTTAATGGGCGAGTTATCACGCCAGCAGCGAAAGACGTGCTTAATGTTTTCAGGAATACGTTCTCGCGTATTTGATTGTGTATTCACTGTGTGAGCAAAAATATGACGAACACTTCACTTTCCACCGGCCAAAAAATAGTCCGCCTGTGCCTGGTCGCGATTATTCCCCTTGTCTTGATAGCGCTGTTTCTCTGGTCAGGCGGCTGGCTGACGCCGAATCGTCTGACGTCTGACAAACTGGTTTCGGTATTGCAGAAATCGGGTGGGGAACATCCCGGTTTTCGCCGCAATCACGCGAAGGGCGTGTGCGTGGTGGGGGATTTTATCTCTAACGGCCAGGTCAGTTCGTTATCGCGAGCAGCGCTATTTGCCCCTGGCGAAACGCCAGTTACGGGCCGTTTCGCCATCGCAGGGGGTAACCCAAAAGCGCCGGATTATGCCGTTCCCGTGCGCAGCATGGCGCTGCAATTCAGGCAGAGCAACGGCGAGCAGTGGCGAACAGGCATGAACGCGATGCCACGCTTTCCGGTCTCTACCGTTGAAGACTTCTATGCGCTGCAAAACCTGACTCTGCCCGATCCGGCAACCGGTAAACCCAACCCCGATAAGCTTAAGGCGTTTGTGATCGCGCATCCTCAGATGCAACCCTACCTCGCCTGGGCAAAGCAGTATGTACCTTCATCCAGTTGGGCAAGCGATCGCTTTAATAGCCTGAATGCATTTCGCTTTATTGATAAAACGGGTAAAGAGCATCTGGTCCGCTGGAGTATGGTGCCGCATATTGGCTCTCAGCCGATGAGCGAGGCGGATAAAAATGATAAAGATTTTCTGCAACACGATCTTGAAGAGCGCCTGAAGCAAGGGCCGCTGAAATGGGATCTGATGATTACCGTCGCTAAACCGGGCGATCCGGGCAACGATGCAAGCCAGGTTTGGCCTGAAGATCGGCAAACCATCAATGCCGGCATGCTCGTGCTGACGCGTGCAACACCGCAGCAAAACGGTCCGTGCAATGACATCAACTACGATCCGCTGATTTTGCCCGATGGCATTGCCCCTTCGGACGATCCTTTACTGAATGCGCGCTCGGCGGCCTATGCCAAATCCTACAATGCGCGTACCCGTGAACAGTCCCAACAGTCAGGAGCTGGCTTATGAAACAGGTTGCTTATTTCCATCCGGCGTTGCGCATTCTGCACTGGTTCATGGCAGCGGCTATCGTGGCAATGTTGTTTATCGGCATCGCGATGGTTTCAACCATTTCGTCGAAACATGCCCTGCTGGTGGCGATCCACAAACCGCTGGGGCTGATGATTCTGGTTCTGGTGGTGGTCAGGCTATGGCTGAGGTTTTATACCTCCGTCCCTTCGCTACCGGCTTCCATACCGGCCTGGCAGCGCCTGATAGCGCATCTCTCACACTGGGCGTTATACATCATGATGTTCCTTCAGCCCCTGATTGGCTGGGCGATGCAGTCAGCGGCGGGGTACCCCATCACCCTCGGGGGCGGGGTTGTTTTGCCACCCATTGTTCCGGTGAATAACGACTGGTTTGCTATTCTGCGGCCTTTGCACTCTCTGGTTGCGCTGATGCTATTTGCTACCGTGATGCTGCATTTGGCGGCCGCGCTTTTTCATGCGTTAGTGCTGCGAGATGGCGTCTTTGACAGTATGGCGGGGACCGGCAGACGGCGGCAGTAAAGGCGGCCTGTCGGTAGGTTTTCGCTCTGCTCTCTGATATCTTATTGATCTGTATACTGACAATGGGTTACGGCTATGTCCACCGAACGTTCACAGAAAGCAAACGACATTATATTTTTCACCCGACAATTGCTTACCACCGGTGGCTACCGAAGCTTCAGTTTTGCCGACCTTTCTGAAAAGGTGAATATTCGCAAGGCGAGTATTCACCACCATTTTTCAAGCAAGGCGGAGCTGGTAAGGGTCGTCGTGAGCGAGTATCGCCAGGAGGCCCGCGCCGGAATGCAGGCATTAAGCCGTCAGCTAAATAATCCGGTTGCCGAACTTCAGGCCTATGCCGATTATTGGGCCAAATGCATCCAGGACGGTTCCGCGCCATTTTGTATCTGCGCGATGCTTGCCGCCGAACTGCCGACGTTGCCGCCCGAAGTCGCTTCGGAAGTGACGGGACATTTCGCCGATCTCTCTGGCTGGCTGACGGAGTTGCTCGAGAGAGGAGAAAGGGAAAAATGCTTTACTGTCCGGTCAACCCACGCCAGAGAGGCGGGGCAGTTAATGGCAACGGTACATGGTGCCATGTTAGCCGCACGCGCGTTTAACGACGCGAAAGTATTTCAGCAAATCGTCCAGCCGGTGATCGACAATATTCTTGTGTCGGATTGATCGCTCGATAGCACGACATTGCTCTTTTAACCTGCTTATAAGGGCGCAATGTGCACCTCTCCTGAGGGTATTCCGTACCAATAATTGAACACTCCGCACAAATTCTGACCGTTTAAGACGCAACGGGGGATTAGAAACGACAATTTTTTCAAATTCCGCCTTCGTCCAATTTTAATAACCTGCTCTGTCTCATATTATCATGGTGTAAAAGGGAGACAGGGACACGTCTGAAGGCTAATCTTTGTTAATGACGATACGGCAAGCAACAACGTCGGGATGGCTGTCATGGACCGTTAAACGAGAGTATAACGGGACCGTTTCGTCCTGGAGTCTTATCTGGTTGGCTGGTAACAATTTGTGTCAGAATAGACGACAAGACATACCTATTTCCTTATTGGAGTCATCGCGCATGAGAATGGCAATCACCCTACTTTTCTTGATTATTTCGACCTGTTCCTGGGGGAAGGAACTCCCTAAGCTTGAAGGGAAACCCGTGTTAACCATCTCCGGGAAAATCGAGAACAGTAATCAAAATGGCGCTGCAGTCTTTGATATCGCTGGCCTGGAAAAAATCGGCCTCGTTACCATGCGTACCCGTAACCCATGGTATAATGACCAGACAAGCTTTGAGGGTATTCCCATGAAAAAACTCATGGAACTGGTCGGCGCCAAAGGCACTGTTCTGAGTGTAACCGCGCTCAATGATTATACGACTGAAATTCCCATTGAAGACTTCACAAAATATAACGTGATCCTTGCAATAAAAATGAACGGCCAATATATGCGCGTTCGCGACAAGGGCCCTCTGTTTATTGTCTATCCTTATGAAAGTAACAAAGAGTTGGATAACCAGGTCTATTACTCGAGATCAGCATGGCAGATTAGCAAAATGGTCGTAGAGTAATAATCTGGAGAAATGCATGAACAGGATCCTGGTAGGCATTATATTTTTCCTATTCATTACAACCGGGTATATTTCATTTCTTTTGCATGAGCGGCAGGAGGATCTGCAAAAACTCAACCATTATAAGGACTCCTGGTCTGTGTCTCAGATGGTTTCAGAATACTACAGGCTGGAGTCGTGGATCAGCCGTTATTCTGACAATAATCCTGATATCACCATGGACGATCTCCGCATGAGGCTGGAGATCATGCTTAGCCAGCGTGAGTTACTGAAAGAAGGCGATTTAGGGAAATATGTAAAGTCGAATAAAAGCCATAATGCACTGGCAAAAAACCTTCATGAAACGCTTGATTACCTTGATCATCATCTGGAAGGGATGAGTCGCGCTCAACTTGCTGATTATCTTGAGAAAATGTATGCGCTTGATTCCTCCCTTAGCCAGTTTTCATCCAGTGCACTCTCCAATGATGTTAACTCCATCAACGAGACAAACCAGAATATACAAAAGCTGTATCGTATCTATTCAGGCCTTTCGGTTCTGCTGATTATTTTAAGTGCGATATTGGGTGTTTTAAACGTCTGCCAGAACAGGAAGATACTTAAAACTCACCGACAGGTTACCAGCCTGGCAAATGAACTTCAGAAATCGAAGGAAATACTCCAGCAACAGAATAAAAAACTGGCGTATGACGTTTACCATGACTCGTTGACGGGGCTTAAAAACAGGCTTTATTTCTGGGATGATCTTATTAATAACATCTCGATAGCGAGCCGCATACACAGGCCAGTCACGGTCATGTTGTTTGATCTCGATCGCTTTAAAGAAGTCAATGACAGCTTTGGTCACGATGCCGGCGATCTGTTATTGCGTGAGGTTGCGCACCGTTTATCTTCCATGAGCAACGAAACAACTACATTCTATCGCCTCGGGGGCGACGAGTTTGCATTATTGTCGCATGAGCTGACAGAAGAAAGTGCCGTTAATCTGGCAATGGAAATCTGTGAGTGCATTAAAAAGCCTTACATAATAGGTAACTCTAACGTCACCATTGGTACCTGCGTCGGTATTGTTGTTTCAGAGTTAGAACGACGTTCAGATTACCTTTATAAGTTTGCCGATCTGGCTCTGTATGAAGCTAAACGTGCAGGCTTAAACATGATCAAAGTGTTTCGCCGCATCATGCTGCAAAAGCTCGAGGAAAGCAGAACCCTGGAGCGTGATTTATCAGTGGCAGTCGCAAATAAAGAGTTGGTCGTTTACTATCAGCCGATTGTTGATTCGTACACCACTGAAATATATGGCTATGAAGCCCTTCTGCGCTGGAATCATCCCGTTAAGGGCATCATTGCGCCGGATGATTTTATTTCAGTAGCAGAGAAAACGGGATTCATTCATGAGATAGGCAAAGCCGCGCTTGAAATCGCCTGCAAGGAAGCGACGACATGGAAGGTGCCGGCAAGGATCTCTGTCAACGTGTCGCCGGTGCAGTTAAGCAGTATGAATTTTGTCGATACAGTACGCGCAGTGCTGGCCGAAACGGGGTTGCCCGCGACCCGACTCGAACTGGAAGTGACGGAATCTTCGCTGTTTACCGACAGTGAAACCCCCATCGAAATCCTTATGGCGCTCAGAGTGCTGGGCATAAAAATCTCTATTGATGATTTTGGTACGGGCTATTCCTCCCTTTCAAGATTGATTCAGTTAGGCTTTGATAAAATAAAAATCGATAAATCTTTTGTGCGAACAATATCCACGGATGAAGAAACTCAGACCATCGCAAAATTAATGGTCGGCATGGCGAAATGCCTTGATATGATAATTATTGCTGAAGGCGTTGAAACCAATGATCAACTGTTGTGCCTTCAACGTTTAGGGTGTGATTTGGCACAAGGATATCTCTTTGGAAAGCCCGCGCCCTTTATCAGTCAATCAATCAAAGCGGGTGAAACACTTGTTTAATCCTGCGGTGACGCTCCCTGGTCAACACGTGTGCCTGGCGCCTGGAAGAGAAGAGAGGGCGATATGCAGTCGCAACGGCTGATGGGGGAGGGGTATGAACCGTACGTTGAGCAACAGGGGGACAGACTGACCTACTCTTTGCCGGTCGATTCCGGATTTGTCAGTTTTAACTTCACGTTTGATCTTCGCCAGACTGAATCGCCACGGGTTTAACAGACACCTCAGAGTCATTTAAGATGACTTAAAGAGAGGTGCCCATGAGCGGTAAACGTTATCCCGAAGAGTTTAAAATTGAAGCAGTCAAGCAGGTTATTGATCGCGGTCATTCTGTTTCCAGCGTTGCAACACGTCTCGATGTCACCACCCACAGCCTTTACGCCTGGATAAAGAAGTACGGTCCGGACTCATCCACTAATAAAGAACAGTCAGATGCTCAGGCCGAGATCCGCCGACTCCAGAAGGAACTGAAGCGGGTTACTGACGAACGGGACATATTAAAAAAAGCCGCGGCGTACTTCGCAAAGCTGTCCGACTGAGGTACGCCTTTATTCGTGACAACTCCCGTTGCTGGCCTGTTCGTCTGCTCTGCAGGGTGCTGGATGTTCATCCCAGTGGCTTTTACGCCTGGTTTAAGCAACCGTATTCTCAGCACCACCAGGTAGATCTGAGACTGACGGGACAGATCAAACAGTTTTGGCTGGAGTCCGGTTGCGTTTATGGTTATCGCAAGATCCATCTGGACTTACGGGATAGCGGGCAACAGTGCGGAGTGAACAGAGTCTGGCGACTGATGAATCGTGCCGGGATAAAGGCTCAGGTCGGGTACCGGAGCCCTCGGGCACGCAAAGGCGAGGCCAGTATCGTGTCACCCGACAGGCTCCAACGACAGTTCAATCCGGATGCTCCGGATGAGCGTTGGGTAACGGACATAACCTACATCAGGACTCACGAAGGCTGGCTGTATCTGGCCGTGATTGTTGATCTGTTCTCACGCAAAATTATCGGCTGGTCAATGCAATCCCGGATGACAAAGGACATTGTCCTGAACGCACTGCTGATGGCTGTATGGCGGCGTAATCCTCAAAGACCGGTGCTGGTTCACTCGGACCAGGGCAGTCAGTACACAAGCCATGAGTGGCAGTCGTTCCTGAAATCACACGGCCTGGAAGGGAGTATGAGCCGTCGCGGTAACTGTCACGATAACGCGGTTGCAGAAAGCTTTTTCCAGTTACTGAAACGCGAGCGGATAAAGAAAAAGATCTACGGAACGCGGGAAGAAGCCCGCAGCGATATTTTTGATTACATCGAAATGTTTTATAACAGTAAGCGTCGGCATGGTTCGAGCAATCAGATGTCACCGACAGAATATGAAAACCAGTATTATCAACGGCTCGGAAGTGTCTAGATTATCCGTGGCGATTCAGACCGATCTGGATGTCCTGCTGTCGAGTGATTACAGGCGAGCCGTCCTTGAGATCACGGCCCACACCTTGCTCCAGCATTCGACACTGAAGGGGAATGACCGTTTTACTCAGAAAGACTTCGACAATCTGGTCGCAGTCACACTCCACGCATCGCTGGCGCTTTTGCACATATTCATTTCGCGCGTGAGCCGTGAGCACAATATTGCCATTGACCATTATGTCGAAGAAATACTCCACCGACGAACGCGCCGCGGCTGAACAGGCCCGGAGCCTGATCAATGTGTTCCTGATACTCCCCTCAACGCAAACATGACTGCCCCTCAACAGAAGCAGCCTGCATCTGCAATTTGCCGCAACACGGTCGCGTTATTCGGCAAAGTTCAACAGCGCGTTACCCTCCAGGCGATACCGTACCCATTCGTTTTGAGGTAATGCGCCAATGCTGAGGTAAAAATCAATTGCGGGCTGGTTCCAGTCCAGTACGCTCCATTCAAGGCGTCCGCAGCGCCGTTCCACGGCATATTGCGCAATTTTCTTCAGCATCGCTTTTCCCGCGCCCTTGCCGCGATAATCGGGGGAAATATACAGATCTTCCATGTAAATACCGTTACGTCCAAGCCATGTGGAGTAGCTGGTGAAGAACACGGCGTACCCGGCGATTTTCCCTTCAATCTCGCAGATTAATGCTTCGGTATGGCTGCCGTCGCCAAAGAGTGTTTCGCGAATCTCATCCGGTGTGGTGACCACTTCTTGCGGGGCTTTTTCGTAAACCGCCAGCTCATAAATCATATCGTAAATAGCGGAGGCATCTTCCGGGCGGGCCTGGCGAAGGCTGATACTCATATGTTTTCCTGTCTTTTTTGCAAGGCATCGTTATTGATGGCGTTAAGCATAGGGGGTATTGTCGGAAGAATTAAGTGCAATGAAATCACCCCATGATGAATATTATGCATCCAGCGCTACGACGTCTTGATTTAAACCTGCTGCTCATTTTTGACGCCATTTATCGGCACTGTTCCGTTCGCCTCGCCGCGGATGAACTGGCGATGAGCACCTCTGCGTTGAGCCACGCACTGTCCCGACTGCGTATTGCGCTCAATGACCCGCTATTTTACCGGGAAGGCCACCGGATGTGCCCAAGCGTGTATGCCACCCAGCTCGCGCCGTCTATTGCATCAGCACTGAAATTTCTCAATCAGGAGCTGACTGTTCAACCGGCGTTCGTGGCTTGCGAAAGCACGGAGCGGATCCAGATTGCGATCACGGACTTTACCGCGTTGTGCATTTTCCCGACGTTGATGCAGAGACTGCAGCAGGAAGCGCCTGGCTTGCGCTTTGATTTACGCTATTTGCCACACAGCCCGGCGCTGAACGAACTGTTGGCAGGAGAAGTGGATCTGGCGCTGGGATTCAGTACACCCGACGATATCCGCCACAATGAACTGGACGAGATAAACTGGTTTGAGGATGAGTATGTTGTCATCAGCAATACCCGCCGAACACAGCTGACGCTGGAAGATTATCTTGCCGCACGGCATCTGGTGATAACCCCCTGGAACGAAAAGCAGGGGGTACTGGATTTACGGCTTGAGCAGTTGGGGTATACGCGGCAGATAGCGCTTAAGACGCCATCCATGCTGAGTGCCCCGTTTATCGTTGCGGAAAGTGACCTGCTAATGGCCATTCCCCGTTTTGCTGCTGAGAAGCTGAAACATGCTGCCAGTATTCAGATTTTTTCATTGCCGTTCACCATAAGCCCGTTTGAAGTAAAGATTTACTCACATAAACGCAGTGGCCAGAGAGGGGCAACCAAATGGCTGAAGACGACACTTCACATGCTGGCGGACGAGTTGCCGCAAAACATTTATGGCCATGAAACTGACAGTCGAATTTGAATGAGGGTAAATGCCATGCTTCTGGAACAGTTGAAAACGCTGGAACGCACGCTTCATGGCAGCAGGCGCAACGATCGTGAATGGCTTGAACAGATACTTCACGACCAGTTCAGGGAAATGACACGATCAGGTGTGTTGATTGATCGTTCGCAGACAATAGAGGCACTTTCTGCCGAAACAGTTATCCCGACCATTCTCAGCAGCGACTTTCAGCTCATCCAAATAAGAGAGGATGTCGCGATATTGCACTACAGGACATTCAATACGGACGGCACTCGCCCGACTTTGCGTTCTTCGTGTTGGGAGCGGGCCGGGAGCGGGCAATGGAAACTGGTATTCCATCAGGGGACACCTGATGCGGGGAGCGGATAAGGTCCCAGGAGCGCATCGCAGAAAACGATTTCTGGATCTCAAGTGGGGAGAGTTAAGCCAGCCGACGGGCTGGCCTGAAATAGCGGCATTACTCCGCACTCATTTTAAGTTTATGGGGTCGCTTATCGCTCGTAGCAAACCTTGCGGCTTTTATGTCGGGCCGCTTTGTGCCAGGAGTGGACATTGCGCACATCGAACACTGTTAATTTATGGCTTACTGGTCAAATGTTTTTTCACAAAATGTTCACTGAAATCTCCAGCTGACTTCGTAGCGTACACTAAGAGCGGATTTTGTAGTTATAACATTAAAGGAATGCAGCATAATGAATAAACAAAGTGATATAATCACAACGATACCAACAACGATCTGACACGATGGAATATGCTTATGAAAGATCTTCGTTACTTCCTAAAGGAAAGTTATATCAATAGCAGGGCCTTAGTTATTGGTATAAACAAATATAAGAATGTATCCCCTCTTGCCTATGCAGTTAATGATGCATTAGAAATAAAGAGTTTACTCATCAATGAATTCGATTTCGAGGAGGGTAATATATCATTTCTTCTTGATGAAAACGCTACCAAAGAAAATATATTAAGAGCATTTTCCAGACTTACAAGGGATGATGTCGAACTAGATGAGAGGATTTTCATTTTTTATGCTGGACATGGTGAAACACGAACTGGAATTTATGGTGAAGTTGGGTTTCTTGTGCCGCATGATGCAATCACAGATGATCTATCTACCTTTATACGCTGGGATGAACTTACCAAAAATGCAGAGTTGATAAGAGCTAAACATATACTTTTCGTCATGGATGCCTGCTATGGTGGGTTGGCATTAACACGAGGAATAGGTCCAGGAAGTACTCGCTTCTTAAATGATATGATGTTGCGGTATTCCAGACAAGTGCTGACAGCCGGTAAAGCCGATGAGACTGTCGCAGATTCTGGTGGTCCTTTGCCAAATCATTCTGTGTTCACTGGCCATCTAATAGAAGGTCTTAAAGGAAAAGCATTAACCGAAAACGGCGTATTAACCGCCAATGGTTTGATGACTTATGTTTACAACAAAGTATCAAATGATAAATCTTCAAACCAAAGTCCGCATTACGGATATATTGATGGTGATGGAGATTTTATTTTTAAATCTCCCTCTTGGTCCAATAACAATTCAGAGGAAACAACGGATAATGATAGATTAATTTCTATTCCCTATTTTCAGACAGAATTCTCTCCTTTAAAGGCTGAAGATAAAATCAGAAAAACAAAACAATTACTGGCGAATGATTCATCCTCTATCGAGTTACATGACTTTGTGATTGATGAAGTTAAAAATTTCCTTTCTGAAACAAGTGAGGATTTTTTCTCAGTAAACGGGCAGTTTACTAAAGAAGAACTCCTTGAGAGGATTTCTAAATATGAAAACATATCTAAAAATATAATACTAATAGTTTCTTGTGTTTCATATTGGGCTCGAACAATTCATATTCCATTATTAAGTAAAGCATTAGCTCGTGCAACCGACAGACTGGAAAGAGGAGGTGGTTTAACTATATGGTTAAATCTACGGTGGTATCCTTTAATAATGCAGTTTTATGCATTGGGGATAGCTGCATTTGAAAATAAAAAGTATGACACATTATTTAATATTTTCTTTATAAAATTAGACTCATCACTTTCGAGCAATGGTAAGTCGTTATATTTCTCTGAAGCCATTTCCAATGCTATTCTTGAGCTGACTAGGCAAGATGTGTTTAAGCAACTCCCCGGTTTTGAAAGGCATTTCGTACCAATGAGTGAGCATCTCCATACCATCTTGCAACCATTAATTGATGATACCCTATTTATTGGGAAGAATTACGAAAATGCTTTTGATGATTTTGAATGTTTCTTTGCGCTTGTCATCGCAGATCTGCATCATCAGCAAGAGCGAACAGTATGGGGACCTATCGGTCGTTTTGGTTGGAAAGAAAAAAGATCGTACAATTCTCCATTATCTAATATGATTAAGGAAGCCAAAGAACAAGGTATTAACTGGGCGCCATTAAAATGTGGATTCTTTGGGGGGGATATTTCGAGGTTCTCTTTAGTTGCCGATGAATATTTAAAAGGAATATCAAATTTACATTGGTATTAATTATTGGTTTAAGTGCCTTTATATGAACGATAAAGGCACTTAATATCATTCAGTTATCCACTCATCACGCACCCTTAAGGTGGATGTGTATTTCGTTGCCTCTAAATTATAATAGGAAGAAAGGTCTTGGCTTGATGTTATGTTTTTTATTTCATGAAAATATGTCTCTTTGAACATTGCTCTGTCAACTTTGCCGTCAATATATTTTTTGCATGCTTCATCATATTGGTTGAGAAGATCTTCAATACAAGAATCATAAGTTTTATATAATAAATCAAGAGAATAAGACTCCTCGACGCTCAATGAACCTGCTTGTTTTTTTGCTAAGTATGGTGTTAATATAGGTGTTAAGTTGTTTATTGTATTTCTTGCGTTAGTTATACCAGTTCGAATTTGAAGTTCAATTGTACCATGTTGCAATTTCAATGCTTCACTTGCATTCTCTTGAGCAAATTTAATATCTTTTCTTGATTTGAAGAATGTATACACTGACAGTAGCAATGCAAGACTAGACACGGCTAATGAATAGATATTATAGGCACTATCACTCATTGACTTCTCCCTCTATTAAGCATTGCTATCAAATCCACTAAGTCATCATTACTGGCGCTAGCATTCCCTCGATGAATATTATCAGATGGGGAGTTCTTTTCATCGAAAGAAATTCCTCTTTCACTCGCAATGGCTCGCTTTATTTCATTAATGATCTCATATTTTTGGAGCGGCGTTATTTTCCTTAGCCTGATGCATATATCTAATTCAGATAGAATATTCTTTAGCTCATCTAGCCTGTCGTCTTCTTCCTTACTTAATAAGCGTGAAATATATTGAGTTGATAATGTATTATTTTCCATATATTCTCTCCCGTTGATAATGCTGAATTATACAGCATTTGTTTTATAAAATGAATTAATTATATTGTAGTTTAAAAACCTACAACATTTAGCCTCAAAAAATTGTTGTTCATAACCGCACAATAAGCCCTTCTGAGGGATTTAAAGAACAACATTACATTATCTCGTTGTTTACCGTGTTTCAAAATTCTGTCTTACCATTCCGACTCCCACATTTTCAGCCTTGTGCTTTTATCTGAATAGCAACTCTGCGTAAAGAATGATCATTACAACATAAGACCTGTTCGCAAGGATACCTATGGGCTTGGCAATATCTCCCTCGTCGGAGAGCAAATTGGTTGGTTAGCAAAGCGCTGGGAATGGTATATGTAAGTCGTGGTAAGCCTGTAAGAGTGGTGTTCCACTGCGATTAGACTAGTTTTTAAACGATTAGACTAGTTTTTAAACGATTAGACAGTTCCGACAGCTAATGAATCGCCACTACTTTTACTGGCATCTTATTGATAGATTTAGGTGTCAACGTCTGCTCCTTGCGGACTTTGGGGGACTTCAGGAGGTCCACTACGTGCCAGAAGCGGAAGTCGAAAATGCATAGTGCATAGATCGTTAATTGATTGCGGACAGATCAGAACCCTTAAATTGATTGGTCCGGTTAACGAGGATGCTTGCATTCCCAGTTTCGGTTTGCTTCTATCGGTAAAACGTAATGTTTTTCATAATGATTCCCCTCAGGTTCAGATTACAAGTAAATGCTACTTACAGGCACACCAGTTTTCCGAGGGGATTACATTTATTTATGTTAAGAGACTTACATAACAATTTTGAGGTCTTACAGTCAAAAAAGGTGGCATTAGATTTATAACAAGTTTAACTTCTTCAATACATAGAAGAGCTAAAATTTCAGGATAGAGGAGATGGGTATGGGATTGCCTAGGACATTTGTAGGATTTAGTAGTACGGATATTCACTACTACCGTTTGATGCTTGCATGGAAAGAGCATGAGCATATTGATTTTAATTTTACTAATTGCCAACTTTCTCAAGAAATACATTCCAACGATGAAGTCTACATAAAACGCAAGTGTCGCGAGCGGATAGATATGGCTGGAACATTTGCGGTGCTTATTGGTGCAGATACTCGTAGCAAGCATAAATATGTCAGGTGGGAAATGGAAATCGCTCTAGAAAAAAAATGCAGAATTATAGGTATTAACTTAGATGGGGCACGTAGCGTGGTAGAAGCAAAATGTCCACCAATTATTCGGAATGTTGGAGCTATTTTTGTGCCGTTTTCACCGAGGATAGTTTCTTACGCGCTCACTAACTGGGCCAAGCAACCGGACGATGATTGGCACTATAAAGATGAGATTTATAAGAGCCTTGGGTATGAGTGATCAGAGGACAATATGGAAGATAAAGATTTTCCTGCCTTATACCAGTCTGCTAATGACCTTTCATTAAATTCGCAGTCGCAATTTTTCACAGCGTTGAGATTCCATCTCATCGCGTTGGTTGTTGCTGCTGTTCTTTCAATCGTAAGCGTTACACATTGGATTGTAGCCGCCTTGCAGGTCTTTGCTCTTTTAGCTGCTTTGGCATGCTCTATCTATCTCTTTAGTGTTCGACCAGAAAAGCTTTGGTATGGAGGGAGAGCTGTCGCAGAGTCTATAAAGACGATAACTTGGCGGTACGTATGCCGAGCTGAGCCATTCCAAGGTGACGATCAGGTCGCTCGGAAAGATTTTCATCATACGCTTAAGGCGATAATTGAGCAAAATAGGGAAGTATGCCGGGCCTTGACTGATTATTTAGATGGTACTCAGATTTCTCATGTTATGGAGCAAATACGATCTCAGCCATTAAATAAGCGCAAAAAAATATATATTGAAAGTAGAGTTGGAGATCAACATATATGGTATGCCAATAAAGCAAAATTTAACCGTCGCAGAGCTAGATATTTTTTTGGGGCCTTAATAGCGATCAACACATTTGCTGTGATTTGTGCTGTGGTGCGGGTTGCTAATGTAGACGTACCATTCTGGCCAACTGATATTTTCGTCGCATCGGCAGCAAGTATTTTAACTTGGATGCAAGCGAAGCGTTTTTCTGAATTAGCAGCTTCGTACTCTTTAACTTCGCATGAGATCGGGCTTGTAAAAGAAGAAGCGAAACAGCCTAATACCGACGAAGAATTTTCTGTATTTGTAGGCGATGCGGAAAATGCTTTCTCTAGAGAGCACACTCAATGGGTTGCTAGGAAAGATGTGTAATAATTTTTTGTATCGGGAAAAGCAAACGAGGGCAATATGTTTAATCTTATTATGAGGTCGGTTGATTGGGATGTTGGGCGAGAAATGATGGAGGTCTCTCGGGTGTTTGAGTTTACTGATGACCATATATCAATGCAGTTTAAAAACAATAACTCACCTGATCTTGATAAACTTATTTCCCTGCCATGTCTATTTATGCAGGAAGGGGTGGGAGATGAATTGGCTTATATTGGTCAAATAAATAGAGCAAAAATAGTTGGTAGAGAAGTATCTTTTGAATATTCATTAGATAATGAAGTTCCTCCTATTACAAATGGTTTTATCTATGGGAATAGAATGGCGTTAGATATGCCTAAAGACTTTGAATTCTCACGGAATCACTGGGCTGTTAAGGATGTAGATCTTTACCGATTTTTACTCCGGACGGTCAGGCCAAGACGTCAAAGACCAACAGTTTTTCATCTTTCAGAACATGAGAACATTGAGTCAATACTGGTTTCTGTGATGATGCCATTTGATGCGGCTTTCAATGCAATTTATAGTAGCATTCACTCTGCCGCAGAACAAATTGGTCTACGCTGTCGTCGTGCCGATGATATTTGGGAAAATCCAGCGATAATTCAAGATGTAGTCGCCTTAATAGATAGATCGCGTATCGTGATATGTGATTGCACAGGGAAAAACCCTAACGTTTTCTATGAGGCTGGAATAGCACATACTTTGGGCAGGGAAGTAATATTGATTGCACAAACTGAGAGTGATATCCCGTTTGATTTACGGCATCTTCGATTTATTCGTTATTATGGCAATGCTCAAGGAATAGCAGAATTAACCGCAGCTTTACAGGCTAAAATGCAAACTATTGTCGGTCATTAAAAATATATTGGTGTGGATCGAATGAGTTTAGAAGAGGATGTAGCAGACCTGTCATTGTTGATAAATACATGACAATGTTAGGTCCGCTCCTCGCTCATAAAGGACCATTTCATCCCTACACCCTCCCATCAGGCTTCATTCGCTCATATTTGGCTTTCAAAAACTCCGCTGATTACGAAACAGTCATTTTAATGAGTGACTGTCTCTTGGAAACTTTATATAAAAACCAACAAGTCTAATAGTTAGACGACCATATTATCCCAACTTATTATCTGAGGACGTTAGGAATTCCGAGCTAAATCGTGAAACAATTAAAATTGGAAACTTTCCAAAAATATTTCTCTCAGGTCGTTCATTATGAGCATGGATAGCCCCGCTCCAATCAATGGATATATTAGCTTGAACTTGCTGATGCAAAGATAATATTTCTTGCAAGTGAAAGGTCTTATGTAAAGTATATTTCATAAAGGAAGCAAGAGATAAAGATCTTGATTTAACATTAAGAATATTTTTGCCTTTTATTCTGGTTGGCATTATTACCCCACACCAACCTTTATTAGTATGGTTCATTGAGACCTGTATTAGAATTGTTCTAACCAGTTTTTCCCACTGGGGATTTGACTTGAAGTCTGCCCCAACATGGTAATGACCAACGGGCCTTCCTGTTTTCAAAGCAAGTAATATCTCTCCTACTGTAATATTACACGTATTAGAACGTTGCGAAGGCGCACCCATCCAGTGACTCTGCCATTTACGGTCGTTAGAATATGATTTCCTTGCGGCAAGATAAAATGCATAGGGGGATGGTGAATTTTTAACAAGTGGATGTGGGAGGTTAAAATGGGGGGTGAACCCATTCTTCTTTTTTAGTCGAAAAGATGGCCAATTACTATATAGCGCATACTCTTTTCTTGAAGAATTATCATGCGTTACTGTAACACTCGGAAGTTTTTTCTTGTTTTTCGTCACTTTAGCTTGAATAATCACAGCGCGTTCATCAATTGTATTTATATACCTACCCGTATTATCCAAAAGATAATTATTGTAAACTACTAAAGCATCGCCTACTTCAACCTGCTTTAAGGATGATGCTTGAGAATACTCAACAAGCGGTTTTTTATCAATCCATCCTAATTCAATTCCATAATAAAGCGAATGTAGACCGTCAGTCTTTTTTTTATCTATTTTTAGAAAAATATCTGCAAGATTTGAAAGGTAATTAGAATTGAAAAGGGAGGCAAACTGATGCAACTCATGGGAGCTGCCTTGTTTTTTGAAGTGTTCATTAGCGATTATGTTAATTTCTCTATTAATTATTTTAGTACCGCGCATCATTCACTCCTTTGCTCTTTGAGTACATAATTGCACCAACATTGGCATTGATAATAGTTCTACTAATATAAAATACCCAGCAACGCATCCTGAAACAGGATATCATTGCTTTATATCAAGTAAATAAAAATGTATACAGTTAACGGTACCCTTTATCGAATCTATCTTAGCTCCACTCCTGCTCATAACGGACTGACCTGCTCCCTGTTGATTCACACAGAATGCTGTTAGCAACTTCCGTTCCTCGCTCAAAGGGGACAGCCGGGTCATTTTGGAAAAAGCCGCCCTGAGGCGGCTTGTCATTATTTGCGTGGTTTACCAGCATCCGAGCGTTTTTCTCGAACTCTACCATCATTGTTACGATCACGGGGCTGCGTACCACCGCCGGGTTTAGGAACAACTACGCCTGGATTAAGTGGTCTTCTGTCCGCCATATTTCTGTTTCCTTAAAGAATGGCAAAGCTGCCGTCTCTTTTGATACGCCTGGTATCGTTACCTTTCAATCATGATGGGATGATATGTTGCGCAGCATCAACTTTTCCCTCATTCCACTCATAGCGAACATTCCACATATATCCATCCGTTTTGTGCCAGAAGCGGAAGTTGGAGTGCCAGAGACTCCCTAAAAGTTGATGGTTCGTTTTGCATGGATACTTACAGGACATCCGCACCCAGTAGCACGTTGTCTCCACAATGTCCGCAGTTCGCTCACAGCGGACCTTCTGCTCCGTTAGTTTGGTCGCTTTGTGCCAGGAGCGGACGTTGCAAATATCACGGTTTTAATCGATGGGGAGCAGATCAACGATGAACAATAACCCTGAATCAGCTCATTTTAACGGCAAATAGATATCCGTGAGTAATTCATGTTCTGCTACCTCATGCACAAAGTTGTGGTAATGAAAGAAAAGCGGGAAGTCGCGAAGTTCCTCTCCGCTCTCTGGCAACCAGTCACGATACAGAGACTTAGCCAACCCGGTTAACGCATCATGCGATCCCTGATGACGTAACACCGCACAGCGACCAGCCGGAATGTCACTATTTATCACCCCGAAGCGATTGTCTTCAATAATGGGTGACGTGACGGTTCCGCAAATATGGAACTCAAATTCATCCGGCGGCGTTAAGGTTGGATCGTGTGGTGCAATACCGTATGTCTGGCTACTGGCAACCGGTGAAAAACCCGTGGTTTTTCGCCATTCAATAAAGCGAGCCGCCGTTTCGTTTATTCGCTCCGGTTGTCCATAATGTGTCAGCATTGCGACTGACGTCGCGGGGAAAGTAATGATCCTGACCTGGCTTTGCATGGTTTGTCTCCTGGCTTTGTAAGGTTCGGATATGCGCTTATGCCAATCCACCCAGGGGGGCTGCTGGCGGAATTGCGTCGGTGATAGACCGAACATTTGTCTGAAAGCACGGCTAAATGATTCAGAATGCTGGAAACCGGCGTCGTACGCGATATCAGTGATTTTCTCTAACGGATTAAAAGCCAGTCGATAAGATGCGCGTTTTAAGCGCATCATCTGGATGTAACGGCCAGGTGGCATCCCACAATAACTACAAAACTGACGATGGAAATGAAATGGCGAGAAGTGAGCCACTTCACTCAGTTTTTCCAGTAATAAAGCGTCATCGAGATGGTGGTCAATATAATCAAAGACCTGTTTAAAGCGTCTGGCGTAACTATCAGTTTTATTATCACACATGACTTCCTCCGTGCTGCTTAATATGCTCGAAGGCGATTCAGTTTGCCTGACCGATCTTGCTCAATGACGTACAAAGGAGAGCATTTCCAGGTGGCTATCTTTCGAACCTTTGACTTGCTCCCCATTGCTCAAGACTCTCGATGTCAATATGCATGCAGAACTTCCACTGTTCGCTCTAAGCAGAACTTAATCCCTACACGACGGTCCGCTTCGTGTCAGGAGCGGACCTCCGTTACTCTTCTGACGAGGAAGCACAGAAATATTTAGGTCTGTTGGGTAATAATTACGATATATAATAAAAACTTCTCTATTTCAGAATCCAAGAGTATGGGCATACGCAAGGATGCAATTATGAAATCCAAGAGTGCGTTAGTTTTAGAAGAACTCAGATCCAAATTACGTACTGCATCTGTGGCACAAGTCGGTGGTTTCCGCCCTACAGCAGACCCAATTACATCCTGGTTTTTAAAAGGAGTCGCTCTTCCAGGTGCAGGGTTGCCAGTTTGGAAGGGGCAGCCGATGTTTCCGCTTCTCCAGATTCGCGTAGATGAACTTCCCGTGATTCCTGAACAACTGAAGGGGATCGCGCTCTTAGTGCTTTATCATAATATGGAAAGCCATCCATTTGATAAACCTCATGGCGAGGGGTGGCTAATACGAGAATACGCCACCCTTGATGGGCTTGAGTTATTGCCTGCAATTAACACTCCATATCGAGCATTTCCGGTTCGGTGGGTGAGTGTCAATGATGATGCTCCGGGATGGGAGGATGCTTGGGATATTATTGACTTGTCTGACGTAAACGATGATGAGGATGCAAGTGATAGATTCTATGATGGTTTTAACCGGTACAGGGGAACCAAGGTTGGAGGATATCCAATGGAGATACAACATGGTGTGGGGATTCAAGATTTTGTCTTTCAAGTGGGGTCAGAAGAAAAAGTAAACTGGATGTGGGCGGACAATGGTATCGGCTATTTTCACAAATCCCCAGAGGGACTCTGGACGTTTTCATGTCAGTTTTACTAGAAACTCAACGTCCTCTCATCGCTCTAAGCGGACCTTCCCACAACCCGCAACACCGCCCGTAAAACGCAATGCCCCTGATCCCTCCGCATCACACTACACTTATCCCTTAAAGCCAAACCTGACACAGGGAGTCATGTATGTCTGCGGAGAATTTATCCCAAATGGGTGCGGCAAAAGTGCAGCGTTTGGTGGATCAATATGGTCAGCAAGTCATAGATAAATGCCCTGTTAGCCCTGTGGAATACGCTTTCTACGAGCATGCGGCGGAAGAGCTCAACAGCAGGGGAATCAAAACGCCGACGCTGTTGTCTGCCGATCTACATCCACGCCGGTTAAGGCTGGAATATATCCCTGGAAAAGTGTCTCAGGATGAGGTGTCGGGGGATGACATATTGAAATGCCTTTCTCATCTTCATTGCACTCCACCAGATCCAACCTGGGTGTATCACCCTCATTCCTGGCCCGAGAAAGCGCTTGAAAAATCACTGGCGCTTTTGAGATTACCGGACCGCGCGGCCCACCAGATGCGCTGTTTTCAGCAAGCGGGCAGCGTTTTGTTTCGGCAGAAATGTTTAATCTCAGGGGATACCAATGCCGGTAACTGGGGGAGGAGAGAAAACGGAGAGTGGGTTCTCTTTGACTGGGAAAGGTTTGGCACGGGCAGTCCGGCTATCGACCTCGCCCCGCTGGTAAAGGGGATGGGCTCCAGGCAAAGCATTTTACAGCTTGCGGAGCGTTACAGCGTGCATTATCTGCATATGCCTGCCCGACAGCTAGCGACGGAAATAACCCTTGCTAAAGCATGGATTGTGTCAGAGGTGATGTCCCTGCTCTATGACCGGAACAAAACAGATTTTGAGCTGTACCTGAACTGGTACAGAGAAACGCTTCCCGGCTGGCTGGACGAGGCTATCTCAGTACTTTAACCCTTCGTCTGCATGGGTTTTTTATATTATTAAGGCCGAAATTCTGGCTCACAGACCAGCTGGATTTCGGCCCTTAAGCTCTGGCCTTAGTGCGCCGTGATATACGGCTCCTTGACGAACTCCG
The DNA here is from genome assembly GCF_031453695.1 of Enterobacter sp. SORGH_AS_0287. Taxonomy (NCBI): domain Bacteria; kingdom Pseudomonadati; phylum Pseudomonadota; class Gammaproteobacteria; order Enterobacterales; family Enterobacteriaceae; genus Enterobacter; species Enterobacter sp. SORGH_AS_0287. The sequence continues at coordinate 2,309,925 of NZ_JAVIZW010000001.1, read as the reverse complement.
CCAGCAGCCAGACCATATCATGTAGCAGACCGGTCAGCTCTTTTGCCACGTTTGCAGGCAATGTTCCGCCCATTACCGCCTGCGTTAACGCCAGCGCATAGTCCACCTGGAGCGACGTATCCTGCCAGCAGTCCGGAACGCAGGAGACAATCTTCTCTCCTGCAATCAGCTGTTCGACCAGATAAGGCGGGAGGGCAGAATCACAACGCGCGCGAAGGCGTTTAAGGACTGCCAGCAAACGCGTGCACAGTGTTGCATGAGTGACCGCATCGTCGGTTTCTACCAGCACGCTTACATACGCGGTGCAGGCATCGGCCAGTTCGAAGAGATCTGCAGATTCAGGCAGTTGTAGATGAATCAGATGGTGTATAGCGCTTTCTTCAGAGAGCGCGTAAGACAGGGAAGGGACAGTTGTCATGTGATTTTCCATTTTAAAAAAACTCCAGACCATCCAATAAGTTCCTACGCTCATGGGTGGTAGCGCTGACGGAGGTAGGAATACCGCACACGACAAAAACGGCCAACCTTTCGGTTGCTCCGCCAGCGCGACCGTAGTGTAACGGGATGAGCGCTGCCGCGACAAAATAATTGTCGTATCGTGATATGCGGGTTCCTACGCCCGGTTGCGGATGTGCCGCAACGCAGGCACTTTACGGCCGGGAGGAGAGTAAGAAAAGCAGTAACCCTGAATTACACAGGGTTACTTGCAGGTTTGCGAGGCGGCTTCCAGAAAGGCCTTAGCGGGCGCAAGCAACGCCGCGCCATTACCCTTCACTCAGCATCGCCAGAAACCGTTTCACCGTCCGCGAACGTTCAAAACGCCGCCAGCACAGCGCGATATCGGTATAAAGCTCCGGTGATGTCAGCGCATGGTAGGTCACATTGGGGGGCGAAATGGCGGCCATCGACTTCGGCACCAGGGCGAACCCGCCGCCAGCGGACACCATGCTCAGGGAAGAGGAAAGTTGCGAAGACTGCAGCGTGTGCTGCACGTCAATTCCGGCCCGCTCGCAGCAGCCGTAAACGCGATCGTACAGCCCTGGCGCGACCTCCTGCGGGAACAAAACGACCGGCGTATCACGAAGCTGGTCCAGCGCCAGCGATCCACACTTCGCCAGTGGATGGTCGCGATGCAGCGCCACAACCATCGGCTCACGGTCGAGAATTTTTAGCTCAAACGCTTTGCTGCTCTCACACGGCAGACGCACAAACGCGATATCCAGCTCACCCTCCGCCAGCATCGCCGTCAGCGAAGACATATTGGCTTCTACCTGGTGCACTCTCACCGCCATGTTCTGCAACTGATACTGGCGAATAAGGGTGAAGATTTTGGGGTGAAAGGCGTCTGAACTGGTGATCCCAATCGACAGACTGCCGTTCAGCCCGCGGGCAATGCCCCGGGCTTTCTCCAGCGCGGCGTCGCTCAGCGCCAGGATCTTACAGGCGTCCTCATAGAAGGCTTCTCCCGCTTCAGTCAGCTCCACGCCTCGCGTCAGGCGTCTGAATAACGGCGTGCCCACTTCTTCCTCGAGCCGTTTAATCTGCTGACTCAGAGGAGGCTGTGAAATACCCAGCGCTTTGGCCGCTTTGGTGAAGTGTCGCTCACGTGCAACGGCGACAAAATACCGCAGATAACGAAGTTCCATATCAAAAACGTCTCAAACCAGCATGGATTCTATATTGGAACTCTATGCTGAATCGGGTCAACATTTATTTAACCTTTCTAAATAAAGTTGAAGAGGACGAGCATGATGGTGCATTCATCTGCATGCGACTGTGAGGCCAGTTTGTGCGAGACCCTGCGTGGGTTTTCTGCCCAGCATCCTGACAGCGTGATCTATCAGACATCGCTAATGAGCGCCCTGTTAAGCGGCGTGTACGAGGGGGATACCACTATCGCCGATCTGCTTGCGCACGGCGATTTTGGTCTGGGTACGTTCAACGAGCTGGATGGCGAAATGATTGCCTTCAGCAGCCAGGTGTATCAGCTGCGCGCCGACGGGAGTGCCCGTGCCGCGAAGCCGGAGCAAAAAACACCGTTTGCGGTGATGACCTGGTTCCAGCCGCAGTATCGCAAAACCTTCGATGCGCCGGTCAGCCGTCAGCAGATCCACGACGTGATCGACCAGCAAATCCCCTCCGATAACCTGTTCTGTGCGTTACGTATCGACGGTAATTTCCGCCACGCCCACACCCGTACCGTTCCACGTCAGAAGCCGCCATACCGTGCGATGACCGACGTGCTGGACGACCAGCCGGTGTTCCGCTTTAACCAGCGAGAAGGGGTACTGGTCGGGTTCCGCACGCCGCAGCATATGCAGGGCATTAACGTCGCGGGATATCACGAACATTTTATCACCGACGATCGTCAGGGCGGCGGGCATCTGCTCGACTACCAGCTGGAGAGCGGCGTGCTGACCTTCGGTGAAATTCACAAACTGATGATCGACCTGCCTGCCGACAGCGCATTTTTACAGGCCAACCTTCACCCCAGCAACCTTGATGCTGCAATCCGTTCCGTCGAAAACTAACAGGAGAACCACCGTGAACAGTGATAAACAGGCACGTCAGTGGGCGCATGGCGCCGATATGGTCGTAGGCCAGCTGGAAGCGCAGGGCGTGAAGCAGGTTTTCGGTATTCCGGGTGCAAAAATCGACAAAGTGTTTGATTCCTTGCTCGATTCCTCCATCGAAATCATTCCCGTGCGCCACGAAGCGAACGCGGCGTTTATGGCCGCAGCGGTAGGGCGCCTCACCGGCAAGGCCGGTGTTGCGCTGGTCACCTCCGGACCGGGCTGCTCAAACCTGATCACCGGGATTGCCACCGCCAACAGTGAGGGTGACCCGGTGGTCGCGCTGGGCGGTGCCGTGAAGCGGGCAGATAAAGCGAAGCTGGTGCATCAGAGCATGGACACGGTCGCCATGTTCAGCCCGGTGACGAAATACGCCGTAGAGGTGAGTTCACCGGATGCGATTGCCGAAGTGGTCTCGAACGCGTTTCGCGCTGCCGAGCACGGCAGGCCTGGGGGCGCGTTCGTCAGCCTGCCGCAGGATATTGTCGACCAGCCCGCCACGGGCGCGATTTTGCCGGGCAGCAGTACTGCCAAAATGGGGCCAGCACCGGAATCCGCCATTAACGACGTGGCGAAGCTTATCGAAAAAGCCAAAAATCCGGTCATTTTACTGGGCCTGATGGCCAGCCAGCCTGCCAACAGCGCCGCGCTGCGTAAGCTGCTGGAGAAAAGCCGCATCCCGGTCACCAGTACCTATCAGGCGGCCGGGGCGGTGAATCAGGAACATTTCACCCGCTTTGCCGGACGTGTCGGCCTCTTTAACAACCAGGCAGGCGACAGATTGCTGCATCTGGCGGATCTGATTATCTGCATCGGTTACAGCCCAGTGGAATACGAACCGTCCATGTGGAACAGCGGCGACGCCACGCTGGTGCATATCGATGTGCTGCCCGCCTATGAAGAACGCAATTATGTGCCTGACCTCGAGCTGGTGGGGGACATCGCCGAAACGCTGAACCTGCTCGCCAGCCGGATCGCCCACAAGCTGGAGCTCAGCGCGCGTGCGTCAGAAATCCTGGTCGATCGTCAGCATCAACGGGATCTGCTCGATCGCCGTGGCGCCTCGCTTAATCAGTTTGCCCTGCATCCGCTGCGCATCGTGCGGGCCATGCAGGACATCGTCAATAACGACGTTACGCTCACCGTTGATATGGGGAGCTTTCACATCTGGATCGCCCGCTATCTCTATAGCTTCCGCGCACGTCAGGTCATGATCTCTAACGGTCAGCAGACCATGGGCGTTGCACTGCCGTGGGCGATTGGTGCGTGGCTGGTCAATCCTGGTCGCAAGGTGGTCTCGGTGTCCGGTGACGGCGGCTTCCTGCAGTCGAGCATGGAGCTGGAAACCGCCGTGCGTCTCAACGCCAATGTGCTGCACATCATCTGGGTAGACAACGCCTACAACATGGTGGCGATCCAGGAAGAGAAAAAATACCAGCGCCTTTCCGGCGTAGAGTTCGGCCCGGTCGATTTCAAAGTCTATGCCGATGCCTTTGGGGCGAAAGGCTTTGCCGTCGAGAGCGCGGATGCGCTGGAGCCTACGCTGCGTGCTGCAATGGATGTCGATGGCCCGGCTGTGGTCGCCATTCCCGTCGACTATAGCGATAACCCGCTGCTGATGGGCCAGCTCCATCTCAGCCAGATTTTGTGAATCAATATAAGGACAGAGAAATGCAAAAAGTTGCTCTCGTAACAGGCTCAGGCCAGGGGATTGGTAAAGCGATTGCGCTTCGCCTGGTGAAAGACGGTTTTGCCGTCGCCATCGCGGATTACAACGAAGAGACGGCAAAAGCCGTTGCCGATGAGATCACTCGTAATGGGGGGAAGGCCGTCGCCGTGAAGGTGGATGTCTCCAGCCGCGAGCAGGTGTTTGCAGCGGTGGAAAAAGCCCGCACTGCGCTGGGCGGTTTCAACGTGATCGTCAACAATGCCGGGATCGCGCCTTCCACGCCAATTGAGTCGATCACCCCGGAAATTGTCGACAAAGTTTACAACATCAACGTCAAAGGGGTTATCTGGGGTATCCAGGCTGCCATTGACGCCTTCCGTAAAGAAGGGCACGGCGGCAAGATCATCAACGCCTGTTCCCAGGCAGGCCATACCGGGAACCCTGAACTGGCGGTCTACAGTTCCAGTAAGTTTGCGGTACGCGGGTTAACCCAGACGGCGGCACGTGATCTTGCGCCATTAGGGATCACCGTTAACGCTTACTGCCCGGGCATCGTCAAAACGCCGATGTGGGCGGAAATTGACCGCCAGGTCTCCGAAGCAGCGGGTAAACCGCTCGGCTACGGTACTGAAACGTTTGCCAAACGCATTACGCTTGGCAGATTGTCCGAACCCGAAGATGTGGCCGCCTGCGTCTCTTATCTCGCCGGGCCAGATTCCGACTACATGACCGGTCAGTCCTTGTTGATTGACGGTGGTATGGTGTTCAACTAAATACTAATAAGCTCTGACATGAGTTTTCCCCTGCCCCCGTGCAGGGGCTTTTTTTTGTCTCCTCAGCCATTGTGGATTACACTGCGCGCTGCAAAACTTTAGTCTTAGAGATCTGACAGGCGGTAACAGCGATGAACGGTACAATCACAACGTGGTTTAAAGATAAAGGCTTTGGATTTATCAAAGATGAAAACGGTGACAACCGCTATTTTCATGTGATTAAGGTCGCCAACCCTGATCTGATTAAGAAAGACGCAGCGGTGACCTTCGAGCCCACAACCAACAACAAAGGCCTTTCCGCCTATGCGGTGAAGGTGATCCCGGAAAGCAAACACCTCTATATCGCAGGCGAGCGCGTGAAGCTCACCTCGATCAAATCGTTTGTGGTGTTCAGCGAAGAAGAGCCAGCAGATACCGGCATCGATAAAGAGAACGCGGTACTGTCCGTGGGGCTGCTGATGAACAACATCAAACCCAAGTCTGACAAAAAACCGGGTGAAATGCGCACGGTGAAGAAGCTGGCTATCACCACCTTCCAGAATACGACGATGATCTTCACGGAAGATGAGATCGACATCGACGCTACGGTGAAGCTGCTGAAATAATGCTTTGCCGGGTAGGGCGACGTCTTACCCGGCGTACCTCTGTCATCCTGGCGTGCAAACGCCACTCCCTCCCGTTTTCCCCAGCAGGCAATACGCCGCGTCTCTTTTCGTCCGCTTTTTAACCTGCTATAACAAAACCCTTATCCTTCCGGGAGTCAACGCCGTGCCCGAGCTTAATCAACATGGTCAAACTGTTAACGATATCGTCCCCGACTGGAAATGCGCCCGTGCGTTAACCCGCACTCCGCTCGTCGGTCAGTATTGTCGTCTGGAGCCGCTGGATGCCGAACGCCACGCCGCGGATTTGTATGAGGCCTATGCGCTGGGGGACGACAGCGACTGGACGTGGCTTGTCAGCACCCAGCCCGTGAGCGTTGAAGACACCGCGGAATGGGTCCTTGGCAAAGTACTGGATGATGAACTGGTGCCGTACGCCGTCATCGATTTACGTACCGGGCAAGCGGTGGGGCTGGTGAGCTATATGGCAATAGAGCGCATGCAAGGGTCGGTGGAGATCGGCCACGTCACCTGGTCACGCAAGATGAAAGGCTCCCGCCTCGGCACGGAAACCGTATGGCTGTTGCTCAGGAATGCATTCGAGCATGGCTATCGTCGGCTGGAGTGGAAGTGCGATTCAATGAACACTGCCTCGCGTAATGCGGCGGAAAGGCTGGGGTTTGTCTGGGAAGGCCGGCTGCGTCAGAAGCTGGTGCGCAAAGGGCGCAACCGCGACAGCGACATGCTGTCAATCATTGATGGCGAATGGCCACAGCGGGATGCCGAACTCCGCGCCTGGCTGGCTGAAGCGAATTTTGACGGGGAAGGGCGGCAGCGTAAAAAGCTGGAGGCGTTTCGTCTGTAAAATATGCCCCTCACCCGTTGGGAGAGGGGCTGCTTAGCAAACTGCGTTACAGGCGAACCGGTGCACCGTTGGCGACATAATATGCCGCGGTACTCTTCGCCAGCGGCTCGCGTCCGCGAATGGCATCGGCAATTTTCTCGCCAATCATGATGGTGGTGGCGTTCAGGTTGCCGGTGATGATCTGCGGCATAATGGACGCATCCACCACGCGCAATCCTTCCAGCCCATGAACGCGACCTTCGCCGTCGACCACGGCCATTTCGTCATACCCCATCTTACAGGTGCCGCACGGGTGGAAGGCGGTTTCAGCGTGGTTACGCACAAACTCGTCCAGCTGTTCGTCGGTCTGGCACTCAATGCCCGGGCTGATTTCCCGTCCACGGTATTTATCCAGCGCCGGCTGGTGCATGATCTCACGGGTGATGCGGATAGCATCGCGAAACTCCTGCCAGTCCTGTTCGTGGGACATATAGTTGAACAGGATCGCCGGATGCTGATGCGGATCGCGTGATTTAATCCGTACATGCCCGCGGCTTGGTGAGCGCATGGAGCCAACGTGGCACTGGAAACCGTGCTCTTTGACCGCGTTCGACCCGTTGTAGTTAATGGCGACCGGCAGGAAGTGGTACTGAATATTCGGCCATTCAAACTCTTCGCGGCTGCGGATAAACCCACCGGCTTCAAAGTGGTTGCTCGCTCCCACGCCGGTGCCGCCAAACAGCCACTCCGCGCCAATCTTCGGCTGGTTCCACCACTGCAGGGCAGGGTAGAGAGAGACCGGCTCTTTGCACTCGTACTGCAGGTACATCTCTAAGTGATCCTGCAGGTTTTCACCCACACCCGGGAGGTCATGTACCAGCGGGATGTCAAACTGCTTCAGCAGTTCCGCGTTACCCACGCCGGAGCGCTGCAGGATCTGCGGAGAGGCAATCGCCCCGGCGCACAGCAGCACCTCTTTGCTGGCCGTCGCTTTTGACGGAATCGTGCTCTCGCCTTCCAGCCACTCGACGCCTGTCGCGCGTTTGCCGTCAAAAATAATGTGATCGGTCATGGCATGGGTGCGAATGGTCAGGTTCGGGCGTGATTTCGCCTGATCCAGATAGCCGCGTGCGGTACTGGCGCGACGGCCCTGCGGCGTCACGGTTCTGTCCATCGGGCCGAAGCCTTCCTGCTGATAGCCGTTAAGGTCGTCAGTACGCGGGTAGCCCGCCTGCACACCGGCTTCTACCATCGCTTCAAACAGCGGGTTTACGCCGGGTTTAGAGGTGGTCACGCTCACCGGGCCGTCGCCGCCGTGGTAGTCGTTTGGCCCCACGTCACGGGTCTCTGCCTTACGGTAGTAGGGTAGGCAGTTGAGATAGCTCCAGTGTTCCAGACCCGGCTCAGTTGCCCAGTTGTCCAGATCCATCGCGTTACCGCGGATGTAGCACATACCGTTGATCAGGGATGAGCCGCCCAGCCCTTTGCCGCGACCGCACTCCATACGGCGGTTGTTCATGTGCGGCTCGGGCTCGGTTTCATACGCCCAGTTGTAACGCTTGCCCTGCAAGGGAAACGCCAGCGCGGCAGGCATCTGGGTGCGGAAGTCAAAACGGTAATCCGGGCCGCCCGCTTCTAGCAGCAGAACGGTGGTATTGGGATCTTCCGTCAGTCGTGTTGCCAGTACGTTGCCGGCAGAGCCGGCACCAATAATGATGTAGTCAAATTGCAAAAAAACCTCCCGGTTAAAATATGGACTGGAATTTACCCATCTCAACCTGGATGGACTTCACCTGGGTATAACTCTGGAGCGTCATTACGCCGTTCTCGCGGCCAATGCCGGAGTGTTTGTAGCCACCAACCGGCATCTCTGCCGCGGATTCACCCCAGGTGTTGATCCAGCAGATACCCGCTTCAAGCTGGTGGATCGCGCTGTGCGCGCGGTTCAGGTCGGCAGTCACGATGCCCGCCGCCAGACCGTAATCGGTGTCGTTGGCGCGACGAATCACCTCTTTGTCGGTTTCGTACGTGAGGATGGACATCACCGGCCCGAAGATCTCTTCGCGCACGATGGTCATCTCATCGGTGCAGTCGGTGAACACGGTGGGAGCCACCCACGCGCCGTTGTCAAAGCCTTCGCCTTTCAGCACATCGCCACCGCACAGCACACGCGCGCCTTCCTCTTTGCCTTTGGCGATATAGCGCAGCACGTTTTCGCGGTGCGGGAAGCTCACCAGTGGGCCAAAGTTGGTGCGTTCGTCGAACAGATCGCCCGCGCGAATACGTGCCACGCGGTCAACAATTTTCTGCTCAAACGCTGCTTTGAATTTCGCCGGCACGAACACGCGGGTGCCGTTGGTGCATACCTGGCCGGAACTGAAGAAGTTGGCCATCATGGCGATGTCCGCCGCGAGATCCAGGTCGGCATCGTCGAAAATAACCAGCGGGGATTTCCCGCCCAACTCCATCGTCACCTCTTTCAGGGACGAGGCCGCCGAATTGGCCATCACTTTTTTGCCGCTGGCAACGCCGCCGGTGAAGGAGACTTTGGCGATGCCCGGGTGCTCGGTCAGGAACTGGCCGGTTTCTGCGCCCACGCCCGGCAGAACGTTAAACACGCCGTCCGGCAGACCCGCTTCGGTGTAGATTTCGGCAAGCTTCAGGGCGGTGAGGGGCGTCACTTCGCTCGGTTTGAAGATCATCGCGTTACCTGCGGCCAGCGCTGGCGCGGATTTCCACAGGGCGATCTGGATCGGGTAGTTCCACGCGCCAATGCCCGCGACCACGCCCAGCGGTTCACGACGGGTATAGACAAATGAGGTATCGCGCAGGGGGATCTGGCTGCCTTCCAGCGCCGGGATCAGCCCTGCGTAGTACTCCAGCACGTCCGCGCCGGTGACGATATCAACGGTGCTGGTTTCTGAGTACGCTTTGCCGGTGTCGAGGGTTTCCAGCTTCGCCAGCTCGTCGTTACGCTCACGAAGAATGTCTACCGCACGGCGCAGAATGCGCGAGCGCTCCATGGCGGTCATTGCCCCCCAGATTTTTTGCCCGCGCTGCGCGCTTTCTACGGCGCGATCGACATCCTCGCGTCCGGCGGCCTGAACGGTCGCCAGGACTTCACCGTTGGCCGGGTTGATGGTCTCGAAGGTGCTACCGCTGGTGGCCGATGTATAACCACCATTGATATAAAGCTGCTGTTCTGCCATTCGGGACATAAATTCTCCTCGGTTAATCGGTCGGTAAATGCTGGCTAATAAAGTGGCTGGTGAGCGACTGGGCCAGGGTTTTATCCAGCGGTTTGCCACTCAGCGCGGCGCGCAGCCACAGCCCGTCAATCAGCGCCGCGAGCCCGTAACCCGCCTCCTGCGCCTGTTCGCGCGGCAGCTCGCGGCGGAACTCATACACCAGGTTCGACAGCAGACGGCGGCTGCTCACCTGCTGCAGACGGTAGAGCATTGGCTGATGCATGCTGCTCGCCCAGAAGGCCAGCCAGGCTTTCATTGCCGCGCCGCTGATCTGGGTTTCATCAAAATTGCCGCCGACAATCGCCTGCAGACGCTGCTCAGCGCTGCCGTGCGGTAAGGCATGCAAACGGTTCAATACCGCGTCGCGCAGCTGGCCGGTGATGTCGCGCATGGTCGCTTCCAGCAGGCCATTTTTGTCCTTGAAATAGTGACTGATGATCCCCGTGGAAACGCCCGCCCGACGGGCGATCTGCGCGATGGTCGCGTCATGCATTCCCACTTCATTTATTGCTTCCAGCGTGGCGTCGATCAGTTGCCTGCGCCGGATTGGCTGCATCCCCACTTTGGGCATTTTTGCCACTCCATTCATCAGCGTTGGTTAACCATTAAAGCGGTTTTTGATTGGACGTTCAATATAAAATGTGTCTTAATTGTTGCGGTTTTGGATTTCAATAGTTACAAAAACAGTGGGGATACTGGATGACAGATCTTTCGCAAGACAGAGAAAAGGACAAAATCAATCCGGTTGTTTTTTATACATCCGCAGGACTGATTTTGTTGTTTTCCCTGATGACGATCTTCTTTAGCGATTTTTCTGCCGAGTGGATTGGGCGCACCCTGAACTGGGTGTCGAAGACCTTCGGCTGGTACTACTTGCTGGCGGCGACGCTCTATATCGTCTTCGTCGTCTGCATCGCCTGCTCGCGCTTTGGCTCGGTAAAGCTCGGGCCGGAACAGTCAAAACCCGAGTTCAGCCTGCTGAGCTGGGCCGCGATGCTGTTTGCCGCGGGCATTGGTATTGACCTGATGTTCTTCTCCGTGGCGGAACCGGTCACGCAATATATGCAGCCACCGGAAGGGGCGGGGCAGACGATGGAGGCCGCGCGACAGGCGATGGTCTGGACATTGTTCCACTACGGCTTAACCGGCTGGTCGATGTATGCCCTGATGGGGATGGCGCTCGGATACTTTAGCTATCGTTATAATTTACCCCTCACGATCCGCTCCGCGCTCTATCCGATTTTCGGTAAAAAAATTAACGGACCGATTGGACACACCGTGGATATTGCGGCGGTGATTGGCACCATCTTTGGGATCGCCACCACGCTCGGTATCGGCGTGGTGCAGCTCAACTACGGTCTGAGCGTGCTGTTTGATATCCCGGATTCCATGGCGGCCAAAGCGGCGCTGATCGCGCTGTCGGTGATTATCGCCACCATTTCGGTTACCTCCGGCGTGGACAAGGGCATTCGCGTGCTTTCTGAGCTGAACGTCGCGCTGGCGCTGGGGTTGATCCTGTTCGTGCTGTTTATGGGCGATACGTCATTCCTGCTCAATGCCTTAGTACTGAACGTGGGTGATTACGTGAACCGCTTTATGGGTATGACGCTGAACAGCTTCGCCTTCGATCGCCCGGTCGAGTGGATGAACAACTGGACGCTGTTCTTCTGGGCGTGGTGGGTCGCGTGGTCGCCGTTTGTTGGCCTGTTCCTGGCGCGTATTTCGCGTGGACGTACCATTCGTCAGTTTGTGATGGGCACGCTGATTATCCCGTTCACCTTTACGCTGCTGTGGCTGTCGGTGTTCGGCAACAGCGCGCTGCACGAGATCATTCACGGCAATGCGACGTTTGCGCAGGAAGCGATGGTGCATCCGGAGCGGGGGTTCTACAGCCTGCTGGCGCAGTATCCGGCGTTTACCTTTAGCGCCTCTGTTGCGACCATTACCGGCCTGCTGTTTTACGTCACCTCGGCGGATTCCGGCGCGCTGGTGCTGGGGAACTTTACCTCGAAGCTCAAGGACATTAACAGCGATGCTCCTAACTGGCTGCGCATCTTCTGGTCTGTCGCCATTGGCCTGCTGACCCTGGGTATGCTGATGACCAACGGTATTTCTGCCCTGCAGAACACCACGGTGATCATGGGTCTGCCGTTCAGTTTCGTGATCTTCTTCGTGATGGCCGGGTTGTATAAATCTCTCAAGGTGGAAGATTACCGCCGCGTCAGCGCCAGCCGCGACACCGCGCCACGCCCGATGGGTGCGCAGGACAGACTGAGCTGGAAAAAGCGGTTGTCACGCCTGATGAACTATCCGGGCACGCGCTACACCAAACAGATGATGGAAACGGTCTGCTTCCCGGCGATGGAAGAGGTGGCGCAGGAGCTGAAGCTGCGTGGTGCGTATGTTGAACTGAAAAACCTGCCGCCGGACGACGGTGAGACCCTGGGACACCTGGACCTGCTGGTGCATATGGGCGACGAACAAAACTTTGTCTACCAGATTTGGCCACAGCAGTATTCGGTGCCCGGGTTTACCTATCGCGCACGCAGTGGGAAATCAACGTATTACCGCCTTGAGACGTTCCTGCTGGAAGGGAGCCAGGGGAATGACCTGATGGATTACAGTAAGGAACAGGTAATTACGGACATACTGGATCAGTATGAGCGGCACCTGAACTTTATTCACCTCCATCGCGAGGCGCCGGGGAATAGCGTGATGTTCCCGGATGTTTGAGCACTGAATTGAAGTAAAACCGCGGGGCCAGTTCTGGCCCCGTTCTACGACTGCTTATCCTTTACGACTCAGTAGCACTGCTATTTGCCCATTCTTTTTTTATATTTATCTGCCTTATCTGTTTTTATCAGTCTTTCCTTAAGCACAAATGCATTAATTCAAAAAGCGATTTACGATAATACTGCTGGTTTTTATAAGGAGATAAAAATGACGATCCCAGCTTACGTGTGGCTTAAAGGCGATGGCGGTGTTGATATTAACGGTTCTCCTGCGGAGCAATAACGGTGACCCGATGAGGACTTTCACCGGTTTTTTCCTTTTTTGCGTACAAATAGTATTTTGGTTTTTTGTTTGCGGCCTGATATGGGCAGCCTTTTTTCCTCTGGACAACGTTCAACGTCTGGCAAACGTGTTTAGTATTTACGGCATAGAGGGTGTGCATGATTTTGCTTCGATTCTTGTTCTGTCCGTCTCGTCCATCGGTGCCACTGGGATAACAGTCATTTGCATGAGGCTTTTGTTCAGTAAGACGTAACACCCTGCCTTATCTGCGCTGCACCTGGGGCAAGGATTGAAAAGACTGCAGTCTGGCGTATTGTTCAACGCCGTGATGATGACTTGCGCGAAGCGGCGGGAAAAGGCGGAAGCAGTATGATCTGCGTGTTGCCGTCACGCAGCCAAAACAGCGTGAAGGCATCATCTTGCGAAAACCCCGCCAGCGGGCGGGTCAGCGCCAGCGTCAGGGTGTTCTCGTCGAGCGCCGTGACGCGGGCACAATCAAAGCCCATCATCGCGTTAACCTGTGAAAACAGCGCCTTAAAGAGGCTCTCTTTGGCGCTAAACGTCAGCGTCAGCGCCTGCGCAAATGGCAGGCCGGTGTGGCGCAGCAGCGTGTCCTCTGCGGGGCCAATAATCCCGTCTTTGATCTCCACCGCTTCGTCATCAGCGAGGATAATTTCCCCGTCGATACCCGTTAGCCCGTGCGGCGTTACAACGGCCAGCGCACGACTGGCCGTATGGCTGATGCTGCCCGTCATGCCGTCAGGCCACAGCGGTTCGCCGCTGCTGCCGATAGCCGGTATGGCCGTAAAGCCATATTCCTGCAGGGCGTGGGCGGCGGCGAGGCGTCCGGCCAGGTGTTCAGCTTTACGTTTGGGGACAGCGTGAGCAAGCGCGTTGTGGTGAGGAAGCCAGAGGAGGTCGGCGTCGGTAAAGGTGGTGGGATCGAAGGTAATTTGGTGGACCGTGGTTCCGGCAAGACGAAATGTGGAGTGGGTGGTACGCATGTTTTCTCGTCCTGACGTTGAGGAATAGTGCGGCCTGATGCCTTCACCCCGATCCTCTCCTGCCGGGAGAGGAAGACATTCAGCCCCTCTCCCGGCAGGAGAGGGGGAGACACAGCCTGTCTTAGAAGTGCGTGTTCACGCTCATAAACCAGGTTCGGCCCGGCTCATTATAGGTGTATGCACCCGCGCCGTACATATACGCACCGGTTGTGGCGTTGCCGGTGGTCTGGGCATTACCTGCGCGCCACTGGCGTTTATCAAAGACGTTATCCACGCCGCCGGTCAGGCTGACGTTTTTGGTCACGTCCCAGGTCGCACTCAGGCCAACGATGCTGTACGGGCTGACTTCGTCTTTCTCAGACCCGGTCACCGGCTGGCCTTTGTAGTTGTACTTCTTCGGCTGCTGCTTGCCGTACCAGGTGAAGGTCGACTGCAGCGACACATCCTGATGTACCTGCCAGCTCAGGGTTGAGTTCAGCGTGTACTCCGGGATGATCGACAGACGGTCGCCGGTCTCCTTGTTCTTACTTTGCAGCATATAGGTGATGTTGTTGGTCCAGTTGATCGTGTCGCTGACCGGCACGTTCAGGGAGCCTTCCAGACCTTCAACCACCGCTTTAGGCACATTTTCCCACTGGTAAATATCGGTGGTCACTTTACTGGTGGAGGTCTGGCCGACTGGCGCATACCCCGCTTCAATCTTGTTGCGGTAGTCGTTACGGAACCAGGTCACGCCCGCCAGCCAGCCGTCGTGTTTCCACTCCAGACCAATCTCTTTGTTAATGCTGGTTTCGGCTTTCAGGTCGTCGTTACCCATCATGTAGCAACCCACTCCGTCGGAACTGGCGTAGCAGCCCTGGCCTTTGCTGTACAACAGATAGTTCGGGTTGGTCTGGTACAGGCTCGGCGCTTTATAGGCGCGGGCGATACCCATTTTCAGCGTAAAGTCGTCACCCAGGCCTTGCGACAGGTTCAGGGACGGGCTCCAGTTGTTACCGACGATCGTGTGGTGATCGAAGCGCAGCGCCGGGGTCAGCATGGTGCTGTCCGTCAGCTCCATGTTGTTTTCGGCGAACAGGGAGAAGATCTCCGCCGAGGTATACGGGCTACGATCGTTGCTGAGCCCCGGAATGGTCCCGCCCTGCTGGGTTTGCGAGAAGGAGGTCGAGTCCTTCATGCGCTGCTGGTTCCACTCGGTGCCCAGCGTCAGGTTCTGGTTGACGAGGAAATCAATCGGCAGGTTGATTTCGCTGTGCAGCATCACATCAGCCAGGTCGGTGTCGGTGAATTTATTGCTGTTGAACAATCCTTCTGTACCGCCCGCCAGACCTTCGCCGAGACGCGAATTGCGGGTGTGTTCGTACTGCGCCCAGTTGCTGGTGGTGATGCCATTATCCCAGCCGCCGTTCCAGGTCACCGCAAAGTTCTGGCGATAGATACGATTAGTCTCTTTGCCGTAGTTTTTCTTCACCAGACCGCTGGAGCTGTTGTCGTTGTTGGTGTTCTGGGTATCACCCGCGTAGAGGTTGTTCTGGCGGCTATAGCCCGCTTCAAACTCCAGGGACTGCATGGGCGCGAAGTCCCAGCGGACCACGCCGTTAATGTCTTTGTTCTCGACCCCTTCACGGCCTGCAGGCAGGGTGTCGGCATAGGTACCAGTACGATCGGACTGGTGACCCTGGTTGATGTCCCACGCATCGGCCTGAGTTTTGTCGAGGTTACCAAACATGCGAAAGCTGAAGTCGCCGCCCAGCGGGCCGCTCAGGCTGAAGTTGGTGCGCTTAGTGGAACCCTCATCCTTATGTTCTGGAGCATTCAGATAGGTGTTCCAGGAGCCATGCCACTGGTTGTCGAATTTTTTGGTGATGATGTTCACCACGCCGCCTGCCGCACCGTTACCGTAGCGAGCTGCGGCCGGGCCACGAATGACCTCAATGCGTTCAATCATCTCTGGCGGTACCCAGCCGGTGTCACCGCGGGTATCTCGCTCGCCGCGCCAGCCCAGACGGATGGAGTTACGGCTGGTGACCGGCTTGCCGTCAATCAGGATCAGGGTGTTTTCCGGACCCATACCACGAATATCAATCTGACGGTTATTGCCGCGCTGTCCGCTGGTGGAGTTCCCGGTCAGGTTAACGCCAGGCATGGTGCGAATGATTTCGGCCACGTCACGTGCGGGCGGGTTTTTACGGATTTCATCGGCGGTGATGGTCGATACCCCTGGTGCCTGCAGGTTCTGCTCTGCGGCGGTGATCACCATGGTGTCTTCGTGCTGCGCGTTGGCGGTGTTGTCGTCTGCCAGCGCTGGCATCGCAACGCCGTAAATCCCTAAGTTGACCAGCAAGGCCAGGGAGTGAATCTTCTTATTCATTGTACGTCCTGCTTTTCGCGCCGCATCCCCGGGCTCCATTCCCGAAAGGGAGAGGAGGCGGCATGGTGTCACCCGCAGTTTGCGTAAGCAGCCCCGTCCTCGAGCGCACACAACGCGTGGCATGGTTGTTTTATGAGCGCGCTTCCCACAGCGCGGCCACTACGCTATTGCAAATGCAAATAGTTATCAATAATATTATCAATAAAATTTTTCCTGAAACAAAAAAGACTGATAAACATGAGGTTATACGGGTGACGGGGTTAAAAACGGGAAGTGAAGCCTGGTGGCAGTCGAAAAACGGACCCGAATGGACCCGCGAGAAGGGGCACTATCGCGTCACTTTCTGGTGGCGTGATCCGGCAGGAACGCAAAAAACCTCGCCGCTAAAACGCGTCTGGCTCTACATCACCGGCGTGACCGATCACCATCAAAATGCCCGTCCGCAATCCCTTGAGCGCATTCCTGATACTGACGTCTGGCAGTGGCAGGGCGCGTTCACCCCGCAATGGCGCGGCAGCTACTGTTTTATCCCCTCAGTGAACGAAGATGATTTTGCTGACGCGGTCTTCCACGGCGAGCAACCCGATCGTTTGGCGCTGCGTGAAGGCTGGCGAAAGTTGCTCCCCGCGGCAATGGCCGATCCGCTAAATCCGCAAAGCTGGCGCGGCGGACGCGGGCATCCCGTCTCGGCGCTCGAAATGCCCGAGGCCCCGGTTCAGCCCGGCTGGAACACGCCCGCAACGCCCGGCAACGCGCCCGTCTGCTTTGAATGGGAAAGCGTGCGTCTGAATAACCGCCGCCGGGTGTGGGTTTTCACCACCGGTGAAGACAGCCCGGAGCGGCCGCTTGCCGTACTGCTCGACGGTCAGTTCTGGGCCGAAAGCATGCCCGTGTGGTCTCCGCTAACCGCGCTGACAAACGCGGGCAAACTGCCGCCTGCCGTCTACGTCTTAATCGATGTGATCGACATGGCGCATCGCAATCACGAGTTACCCTGCAACCCGGATTTCTGGCAGGCGGTGCAGGAGGAACTTCTCCCGCGGGTGAACAGCCGCACTCCGTTCAGCGACCGCGCCGACCGAACGGTAGTCGCGGGTCAAAGCTTTGGCGGCCTCTCTTCACTTTATGCCGGGCTTAACTGGCCCGAGCGCTTTGGCTGCGTATTAAGCCAGTCCGGCTCCTACTGGTGGCCGCACCGTGGCGGTCAGCAGGACGGGTTGCTCATCGAACAACTTAAAGCGGGCGACCTCACCGCGCGCGGGCTGCGTATCGTTCTTGAGGCCGGACGCAATGAGCCGCTCATCTTCCGCGCGAATCAGGCGATCTACGCCGAACTGCACCCGCAGCAACCGGTTATCTGGCGTCAGGTTGACGGCGGACACGACGCGCTTTGCTGGCGCGGTGGGCTGACGCAGGGGCTGATGACCCTCTGGCAGCCGCTTATTCACTAACGGAGTCTGTATGGAATTCAGCAACCCTTTCGATAATCCGCAGGGTCAGTTTGCGATTTTGCGTAACGACCAGGGACAGTACAGTCTGTGGCCGCAGCAGTGCCAGCTGCCGGCGGGCTGGCGCGTGGTCTGTGAAGCGCAGTCTCAGGAAGCCTGTCAGCAGTGGCTCGCCGACCACTGGCAAACCCTGCAACCGTCTTATTTTGCGGGAGAGAAAGCATGAACCGTCTTCCCCTTGTCGCCGCCCAGCCGGGTATCTGGATGGCGGAGCAGCTTTCCTCCCTGCCAAACGCCTGGAGCGTGGCGCACTACACCGAGCTGAAGGGCAATATTGACGCACCGCTGCTGGCAAAAGCCATTGTTGAAGGGATGCGGCAGGCCGACACCCTGCGCATGCGTTTTGTGCAAGAGAATGGCGAGGTGTGGCAGTGGGTGGATGACGCTATGTCACTGCCTGAACCGTCCGTGGTTTGCGCCGAATCCCATGACGCGGCGATGGCCTGGATGGCAGCGGATTTAAACCAGAACCTGCGTGTGGACAGCGGTCAGCAGCTGGCGTTCCATCAGCTGATTCAGGTAGGCGAAGGGCACTGGTACTGGTATCAGCGATATCATCATCTGGTGGTGGATGGCTTCAGTTTCCCGGCGATTACCCGCCAGATCGCCGCCATTTATCACGCATGGCAAAACGGCGAGCCCACGCCCGCGTCGCCGTTTACCCCTTTCGCCGAGGTGGTGGAGGAGTACCAGCGCTATCGCGACAGCGAAGCGTATCAGCGCGACGGGGCGTTCTGGGCGGAGCAGCGTAAGCAGCTTCCTTCCCCGGTCTCGCTGTCGTCGGCACCGCTGCCGGGCCGTGCGGCGACCACCGATATTCTGCGTCTGAAGGTGACGGCTGACCGCCGCGCCTTTACCCGGCTTGCTCAGGCGGCGGGGCCGGTTCAGCGTACCGATCTGGCGCTTGCGCTGGTGGCGCTGTGGATCGGGCGTCTGACCGGACGGCTGGACTACGCCGCCGGGTTTATCTTTATGCGCCGAATGGGATCGGCGGCCTTAACGGCAACCGGTCCGGTGCTGAACGTGCTGCCGCTGGCGGTGAACATTGCCCCGCACGAAAGCCTGCCTGCTCTGGCGCATCGTCTGGCAAATCAGCTGAAAAAAATGCGTCGCCATCAGCGTTATGACGCCGAGCAGATCGTGCGTGACAGCGGACGTGCCGCGGGCGATGACGCGCTGTTTGGCCCGGTACTGAACGTCAAGGTGTTTGATTATCAGCTGGATATGGATGGCGTGGACGCCATCACCCATACGCTGGCCACTGGCCCGGTCAATGACCTTGAACTGGCGCTGTTCCCGGACGAGCAGGGCGGCCTGAGTATTGAAATCCTTGCCAATAAGCAGCGCTACGATGAAGCGACGCTAACGCGCCACGTTGCACGCCTGAACGCCATGCTGATGCAGTTTGCTGCCAACCCGGATTTGCGCTGCGGCGAAGCAGAAACCGTTTCAGAGCAGGAATACCAGCAGCTGGCGCGTATCAATGATACCGGGCTGGCGCTACCGTCAACCACGCTGGCTCAGCTGGTGGCAGACCAGGCGGATAAAACGCCGGATGCCCCCGCGCTTGCTGATGCGCACATCGAACTGAATTACCGCCAGATGCGCGAGCAGGTGGTGGCTCTTGCGACATTACTGCGGGAACGCGGCGTTAAGCCTGGCGACAGCGTGGCGGTAGCCCTGCCGCGCTCGGTGTTTCTTACCCTGGCGCTGCACGGCATCGTGGAGGCGGGCGCCGCGTGGTTGCCGCTGGATACCGGTTACCCGGACGATCGTCTGCGCATGATGCTGGAGGACGCGAAACCGTCCCTGCTGATCGCCTCTGACGATCAGCTTTCGCGCTTTCGCGATCTGCCGGTCCCTGTATTTAGTTACAACACACTATTACCCCCTGCGGGCAGTGAACCGCTGCGGCTGGCAAAGCCGGCGCACACGGCGTACATCATCTTTACCTCAGGCTCAACGGGACGGCCAAAAGGCGTGATGGTAGGGCATACCGCCATCGTTAACCGCCTGATGTGGATGCAGGATCACTATCCGCTGGACGCGCATGACGTGGTGGCGCAAAAGACGCCGTGCAGTTTTGACGTCTCGGTCTGGGAGTTCTGGTGGCCCTTTATCGCCGGCGCGAAGCTGGTGATGGCCGAGCCGGACGCGCACCGCGATCCGCAGGCGATGCAGAACTTCTTCGCGCATTATGGCGTGACCACGACACACTTTGTGCCGTCGATGCTGGCGGCATTCGTTGCCTCGCTGACGCCGGAAAATGCCGACAGCTGTCAGACCCTGAAGCAGGTGTTCTGCAGCGGGGAAGCGCTGCCGACAGAACTGTGTCGGGAGTGGGAGCACCTTACTCATGTCCCGTTGCATAACCTTTATGGTCCAACAGAAGCGGCGGTGGACGTGAGCTGGTATCCGGCGTCGGGTCCGGAACTGGCGGCGGTGGCGGGCAACAGCGTGCCGATTGGCTTCCCGGTGTGGAATACGGGGCTGCGCATCCTGGATGCGATGATGCGTCCGGTGCCGTTCGGCGTGGCCGGTGACCTCTATCTTACCGGGACCCAGCTTGCGCAGGGGTATCTCGGTCGTCCGGACCTGACCGCCAGCCGCTTCATTGCCGATCCCTTTGCACCTGGCGAGCGGATGTACCGCACCGGTGACGTGGCGCGCTGGCTGGATAACGGCGCGGTGGAATATCTGGGCCGCAGTGACGATCAGCTGAAAATTCGTGGTCAGCGTATCGAACTTGGTGAAATCGATCGTGCGATGCTTTCGCTGCCTGACGTGGCGCAGGCCGTAGCGCACGCGTGCGTCTTTAATCAGGCGGCGGCAACCGGGGGTGATGCCCGACAGCTGGTAGGGTATGTCGTCTCCGGGTCCGGCTTGCCGCTGGACCGCGATGCGCTGCTGCACTCGCTTAAAGCTCAATTGCCGCCCCATATGGTGCCGGTGGTGCTGCTGCAAATCAGCGCGCTGCCGCTCTCTGCCAACGGAAAGCTTGACCGAAAGGCGCTTCCGTTGCCGGAATTGACCCGCAAGACGTCCGGGCGGGCGCCAGACACAGACGCTGAAGTGGCCGTCGCGCAGGCATTTTCTGCCCTGCTCGGCTGTGAGGTGAACGACATCGATGCCGATTTCTTCGCCCTCGGCGGTCATTCCCTGCTGGCGATGCGCCTGGCCGCGCAGCTCAGCCGGACGTTTGCCCGCAGGGTCACGCCGGGGCAGATTATGGTGGCCTCGACGGTCAGCATGCTCAGCGCGCTGCTGGATTCATCGATGAATGACGAACAGGCACAGCGTCTGGGCTACGAGACCCTTCTGCCGCTGCGTGAAAGCAACGGTCCGACGCTGTTCTGCTTCCATCCGGCATCCGGCTTTGCCTGGCAGTTTAGCGTGCTGGCGCGCTATCTCAGCCCGCGCTGGTCAATCACCGGCATTCAGTCGCCGCGTCCGGAAGGGCCGATGCAGCAGTGCGCTACGCTGGACGAGGTGATCGAACGTCATCTGCAGACGCTGCGCGCGCAACAGCCGCAGGGGCCGTATTATCTGTTCGGCTACTCGCTTGGCGGCACGCTGGCGCAGGGCATTGCGGCCCGTCTGCGCGAGCAGGGTGACGCGGTGGCGTTTCTCGGCTTGCTGGATACCTGGCCGCCGGAAACCCAGAACTGGGCAGAGAAAGAGGCCCATGGTCTCGATCCGGACGTACTGGCAGAAATCGAACGCGAGCGTCAGGCGTTTATCGCCGCGCAGCAGGGGCAAGGCTCTGGCGAGCTCTTTAACGCCATCGAAGGGAATTACGCCGATGCGGTCCGCCTGCTGACAACGGCGCACAGTTCACGGTTCGACGGTAAAGCGACGTTGTTTGTTGCCGGGCGCACGCAAACGCTGGATCCGCAGCAGGCCTGGGCGCCGTGGGTGGGGGAACTGGAGGTTTACAGCCAGGATTGCGACCACGTGGATATCATTTCACCGCAGGCGTTTGAGACAATAGGACCGGTGCTGAAGGCGATATTGGGGTAGCGGTTTCCCCTCACTCTCACCCTCTCTTCCAGGAGAGGGTGAGGGCATCAGACTGCACGCTTGCCCAACGGCACCACCAGCGGCGTACCGGTCACGGGATCGTCGATAATCATGCAGCGCATGCCGTAGATCTGCGCGATCAGATCCGGCGTCACAATCTCTTTTGGCGCACCCTGCGCCACAATTTCGCCGTCGCGCAACGCAATCAAATGTGTGGCATAGCGGCATGCCTGATTTAAATCATGCAGCACGGCCGCCAGCGTATAGCCCTGCGTGCGGTTCAGCTCGCTCAACAACTCCAGCAGATCGATCTGATGGCTGATATCCAGCCATGTGGTTGGCTCGTCCAGCAGCATGATGGCGGTTTCCTGCGCCAGCACCATCGCAATCCACGCCCGCTGGCGCTGCCCGCCGGAGAGCGTATCCACGCTTTGCCGGGCCAGATCGGTAATGCCCGTCGCCTGCATCGCCCGCTTCACCGCCTCATCATCCTCTTTACGCCAGCGAGTAAACAGCGGCTGATGCGGATAGCGCCCGCGTGAGACCAGTTCCTGCACCGTGATATCCCCGGGCGTGGTGGCGTTTTGCGCCAGCAGGCCGATACGGCGCGCCACCTCTTTGCTGGCAAAGCGCTGGATCTGCTCACCGTCGAGATACACGCAGCCCTCAACCGGCGTCATCAGGCGGCTGAGGGTGCGCAGCAGGGTCGATTTACCGCAGCCGTTCGGGCCGATAATCGCCGTAAAATGGCCGTCCGGGATAGCCACCGTCAGGTCACGGGCAATGATTTTTTTGCCATAGCCGAGGGTTAAGTGTTCGCCGCGCAAGCGGGTTGTGCTGTTTGTCATTTCTTGCGTGACTCCTGAACTAACAAGACGATGAGATAAATCCCGCCGAGACTGACGGTCACGACGCCTACCGGAAGTTGATAAGGCATAAATAACCGCTGGGCGCAGAGGTCGGCGGCCAGCAGTAACGCTGCGCCACACAGCGCCGCCTGGGTTAATCCCCAGCGCGCCGTGCCGCTGATGCGCCGGGCAATGTGCGGTGCAACCAGCGCGATAAACGAGATCGGCCCGGCGATGGCGGTGGCGGCAGCGGTCAGTAACACTGCCACCAGCATCAGCATCAGGCGCGAGCGCTCAACGCCCACGCCCAGCGCGCAGGCGCTGTCATCGCCCATCTCCAGCAGGAGCATCCGGCGTACCAGCAACACCGCGCCAATAAACATTACCAGGATCAGCGGGGCAGCGGGCCAGGTTTTGCCCCACGTCAGGCCATTGAGCGAACCGGCATACCACAGCCCGGCAGAGAGCGCGGTGTCGAGCGAAGCCTGCAGCAATAGCCAGGTGTTGAAAGCCATTAACATGGCGCGAATGCCGATACCGATAATGATCAGGCGGAAGGTGTCGATACCGTTGCGCCAGGCCAGCGCCCAGATAATGAGCGCGGTGACTATCCCGCCGGTCATCGCGGTGAACGTGATGGCCGTCAGGTGCTGACCAAACAGCACCATCGCCACCAGCACGCCGCTCCAGGCGCCGGTGTTCAGCCCCATCACGTCCGGGCTGCCAAGCGGGTTGCGCATCAACGACTGAAAAATGGCACCGCTGACGCCGAGCGCCGCGCCCACCAGAATCGCCATCGCCACGCGCGGCAGTCGCCACTCGGTGACCACCAGGGTGACATTGCGCGGTGCACTGCCAAGCAGCGCGTTAAAAACCTGCGCGAAATCGAGCGTGACCGCGCCGCTGCGCAGGCTCCAGACCGCCAGCATCAGAATGACGACGGCCAGCAACGACACGCTGGTGACTAAACGTCGGGACGGGGCCATCATGCGCCACCTCCGCGTTTACGTCGCACAAGGAAGATCAGCACCGGTGCACCGATAAACGCGCTTACCACCGAGACGCGCAGTTCACCAGGCACCAGCAGGCGACCCACAACATCCGCGAACAGCAGCAGGGCTGGGGTAGCAAGCAGCGTAACCGGCAGCGACCAGCGGTGATCGGCACCCACCAGCCAGCGTGCCATGTGGGGCATCATCAGGCCGATAAAAGCAATGGGGCCGACTACCGCAGTTGCGCTGCCGCACAGTACGGTGATCGCGACAAGACCCGTTAGCTGCGTGCGCGCCACGCGGTTGCCGAGCGCGGTTGCGGTGTCGCTCCCGAGGCTCAGGCTGTTGAGCGCCCGGCTTAAACACAGCGCGACGGCGGCGGCGATGACGACCGGGATCACCACCACTTTTAAGGTTGCCAGGGTGCGGATATCCAGCGAACCGGCCTGCCAGAAGCGCAGCTGGTCGTAAACATCCGGGTTAAGCAGGGCGATGCCGTTGGATAACCCTTCCAGCACGGCGGCAAGCGCCACGCCCGCCAGCGTCAGGCGTACCGGACTCAGCTGTCCGCCACCCTGGCTACCGGTAAACGCCACCACCAGCGACGCCGCCAGCGCGCCGCAGAAGGCCATCACCAGTTGTTCAGACGGAGAGGTAAAACCGAAGAGCGCCGCGCCAAGCACAATCGCAAAGCTGGCACCGCTGTTTACCCCAAGAATACCGGGGTCGGCCAGCGGGTTACGGGTGAGCGTTTGCATTAAGGCACCGGCAAGACCCAGCGCACCCCCGGCCAGCAGTCCGGCAAGGGTACGGGGAAGGCGGGCATCGAGCACGATGGTGCAGTCGGCGCTCTGACAGCTGCCAGTGAGCGCATCGACAATAACGGACGCGGGCAGCGGCTTCGCGCCGACCAGCAAACTGAGTGCAATCGCAAGGATTAACAGTAGCAATAACACGGGCACGGCAACGGCGCGCACCGCGGAAGAGGAAAACGACATAGCAACATCCATGATTTGATAATGATAGTGATTATCGTTATCTATCTTATTTGGCTATGTTAGCATGTGCGCCAATGGAATTGGTAGAAATACACTCAAGGCCTTGTCATGAATCAAAAATCCTGGCTGCTCAACCTCAGCCTGCTGAAGACGCACCCCGCATACCGCGCTGTCTTTATCGCCCGTTTTATCTCCATCCTCTCCCTCGGCCTGCTTGGCGTTGCCGTGCCGGTGCAGATCCAGTCCATGACCCACTCCAGCTGGCTGGTGGGGCTTTCGGTTACCTTAACCGGTGGGGCGATGTTTATCGGCCTGATGGTGGGCGGCGTGCTGGCGGACCGGTACGAGCGTAAAAAACTGATCCTGCTGGCACGCGGCACCTGCGGCGTAGGCTTTATCGGGCTGTGTCTGAACGCCATGCTGCCAGAGCCGTCACTGATTGCCATTTACGCCCTCGGTCTGTGGGACGGTTTTTTTGCGTCACTCGGCGTCACGGCGCTGCTGGCAGCCACGCCCGCGCTGGTCGGGCGCGAAAACCTGATGCAGGCGGGGGCAATCACCATGCTGACCGTGCGCCTCGGGTCGGTAATTTCACCGATGGTCGGTGGCCTGCTGCTGGCGACCGGCAACGTGGCGTGGAACTACGGGCTGGCGGCGGCGGGCACCTTTATCACTACGCTCACGCTCCTGCGTTTGCCGCGCCTGCCGCCTCCGCCACAGCCGCGCGAACATCCGCTGACATCACTGATAGCCGCGATCCGTTTTCTGTTCAGCAATCCGTTGATAGGTGGCATTGCGCTGCTCGGCGGTCTGCTGACGATGGCCAGCGCCGTACGCGTGCTTTACCCGGCGCTGGCGGGCGTGTGGCAGATGAGCGCGTCGGAAATCGGCGTGCTGTACGCGGCTATTCCGCTCGGCGCGGCATGCGGCGCGTTGACCAGCGGTAACCTGGCGCAGAGTGCGCGTCCCGGGCTGATCATGCTGCTGGCTACCCTGGCGTCGTTTATTGCGATTGGTTTCTTCAGCCTGATGCCGGTATGGGCGCTGGGCGTAATGTGCCTGGTGATTTTTGGCTGGCTGAGCGCCATCAGTTCATTGCTGCAGTACACCCTGATCCAGACCCAGACGCCGGAAGGGATGCTGGGGCGTATCAACGGTCTGTGGACCGCACAGAACGTGACGGGCGATGCCATTGGCGCGGCTATCCTCGGCGGGCTGGGGGCGATAATGACCCCGGTGGCTTCAGCGAGCAGCAGCGGCTTTGTCCTGGCTATGCTGGGAGCGATATTGCTGGTGGTCCTGGTTGAGCTGCGTCGGTTCAGGCAGGAGGTTGTGTTGAACGACAGTGCGGCCTGACGCGTTCACACCGGCCCTCTCACCGAGAGGGCCGGGTTAGCCTCTTACCTGAACTGTGCGTCTAAACGCTGCAGTACCCGCATTGCACTGTAATAATCCAGGCGGAACGTCTCTGTTCCCAGTGCCCAGACGCGCTTGTTCTGCACGGCTGGAAGGTGCGCCAGCAGCGGATTGGCGTAAATCGCATCCACATCTTTCTCATCTCCGGCAAACAGGAACAGCCCTTCGCCGTTCAGCCCGGTCGCCAGATTTTCCCCGCCTAACTGAATAATATCGTGACGCTGACCCTGGCTTTTGGAGGTGTGCAATCCGGCAGGCAGTTCAGCCAGCGTAAAGCCCAGCTGCTGCAATAACTGGCCCTGAGCGGATTCCGTCGTCCACAGGTTTGCCGAGTGTGCGGCGGCGGTGTAGACGATGGCGTTCACCGGCTGCGGCGGTAATGTCATCTGCTGTTTCACCTGGGCAAGCTGCTTATCAAACGCGGCGATGCGCTCGGCGGCCTGTTTTTCCTGACCCGTGATTTTGCCGAGCTGTTTTAGCAGCGCCTGCCAGCTTTTGTCGTCGTAGTTAATAACAAGCGTCGGCGCGATAGCTGAAAGCTGGTCATACAACGCCAGCGCCGAATCCCCGCCGGTGGCGCTGATCAAAATCAGGTCCGGCATCTGGGCGGCCACCGCTTCGGCGCTCGGCTCGCCAATGTACAGACGCGCAAGCTGACGCTGTTTCGCAATATCGCCCCACTGGCGCAAGAATCCCTGCCCATCCGCCACGCGGTTGTTGGGCGTGGTGGCGCCGCTGGCAATAACCGGCGCGTCAATCGCCAGCAGGGAGCCGGTCAGGGTCACGCTGGTGGAGACGATGCGCGTCGGTTTGTGCTCAAGCGTATGCACGCCGCGGCTGTCTGTCACCTGACGCGGCCAGTCGGCGGCAAGCGCTGAGGTAAGTCCTAAAACAAAAAGTCCAATGAAAAGCAGGGGATTACGGCAGACGGCAAGACATTTCACAACGTGGCATCCTGTTTCTGTTGAAGTTAATGCTTCTCATTTTCATGTTTGCGATGACGGGATGCAAGCGTTACCCGAAGAAGATGTTTGCTCTGCGGTTGACAGCGACGCGATGTGAGATTAGGTTAGCGAGCGTAAATATAAATGATAATCATTATTACTGCCTTTATCATTTTAGGAGGATGAAATGGATACGTCCCTGGCTGAGGAAGTTCAGCACACCGCCAGCACGCTGCAATCAGACAGCTTTTTCTTTATGTCGCCTTACCGCAGTTTTAACACGTCCGGCTGTTTTTCCCGCTTCTCAGAATCCGCCGTCGGGGGTGACGATCCGGCAGGACAGTTTCAGCAGAAATTAGCCCAGGCTTTCCGCAACGCAAAAGCCAGCGGCATTGCCCATCCTGTGATGGTGGGTGCCATTCCGTTTGATACCCGCAAGCCGTCGTCTCTGTTTATTCCGCAACGCTGGCAGACCTTTTCTCGCCCGGCGCGTCAGCAGTCCGCCCGCTATGTTGCCGGCTCACAGGCGCTGAAGGTGGAAAAACGCACCGAGATCCCGCCGCAGCCGGTATTTGAAGAGATGGTCGCCCGCGCGGCTGCCCTCACCGCCACGCCGCAGGTGAACAAAGTGGTGCTGTCGCGCCTGATTGATATCGTCACCGACCAACTGATTGATAGCGGTGCACTCATGGAGCGGCTGATCGCCCAGAACCCGGCCAGCTACAACTTCCACGTACCGCTGGAAGACGGTGGCGTGCTGCTCGGCGCAAGCCCGGAACTGCTGCTGCGTAAAGAAGGGGCGCATTTTAGCTCTCTGCCGCTGGCAGGCTCCGCGCGTCGTCAGCCGGATGACGTGCTGGATCGTGAGGCGGGCAACAAGCTGCTGGCGTCCGAAAAAGATCGTCACGAGCATGACCTGGTGACCCAGGCGATGAAAGCCATTCTCAAACCGCGCAGCCATCACCTCAGCATGCCGTCCTCCCCACAGTTGATCACCACCCCCACGCTCTGGCATCTGGCCACGCCGGTGGAAGGTGAGGCGCGTGAAAACGAAAACGCGCTGACGCTGGCCTGCCTGCTGCACCCGACGCCAGCCCTGAGCGGTTTCCCGCATCAGGCTGCTAAGGCGTTGATCGCCGGGCTGGAGCCGTTCGATCGCGAGCTGTTCGGCGGCATCGTCGGCTGGTGTGACAGTGAAGGCAATGGCGAATGGGTGGTCACCATCCGCTGCGCACGTCTGCAGCAGAATACCGTTCGCCTGTTTGCCGGCGCGGGCATTGTCCCGGCCTCTTCACCCGTGGGCGAGTGGCGTGAAACCGGCGTAAAACTCTCCACCATGCTCAATGTTTTTGGTTTGCACTAAGGAACACTCATGACCCTTCCCTTTACCCGTTGGCCCGAGGATTTTGCCCGGCGCTACCGTGAAAAAGGCTACTGGCAGGATCTGCCGCTGACCCACATCCTGACGGATCAGGCGAATAACGATGCGGTGGCGATCGTCGACGGTGACCGTCGCATAACGTACCGCGAGTTTAACCAGGCCGTGAATAACCTGGCATCGCGGCTGCAGGCGTTGGGGCTTCATCGCGGTGAAACGGCGCTGGTGCAGCTTGGCAACGTGTGCGAGTTTTACATGACCTTTTTCGCCCTGCTGCAGGTGGGCGTGGCGCCGGTCAATGCGCTCTTTAGCCATCAGCGCTCGGAGCTGAACGCCTACGCCGCGCAGATCAAACCTGCGCTGCTGATAGCCGATCGCGAGCACGCCCTGTTTGCAGGGGATGACTTCCTCAATACTTTTGTCGATGAGCACCGTTCGGTACGCGTCGTGCTGCTGCGCGGCGACAAGGGTGAACATGCGCTGGACGCGGCGATTGCGCATCCGGCAGAAAATTTCATTCCGAACCCGACCCCTGCCGACGAAGTGGCGTTCTTCCAGCTCTCGGGCGGGAGCACCGGCACGCCGAAGCTGATCCCGCGTACGCATAACGACTATGACTACAGCATCCGTCGCAGCAATGCGATCTGCGGGATTACCGCGGACACGCGTTATCTGAATGCGCTGCCAGCGGCCCATAACTACGCCATGAGCTCACCCGGCTCGTTAGGCGTCTTTACGGCGGGGGGCTGCGTGGTGCTGGCAAACGATCCGAGCGCCACGATCTGCTTCCCGCTGATAGAAAAACATCAGATCACGGTTACCTCGCTGGTGCCCCCGGCGGTCAGCCTGTGGCTGCAGGCGATTGCCGACGGTGCAGGGAATGCTCCGCTCTCATCGCTGACGCTGCTGCAGGTCGGTGGGGCGCGCCTGTCCGCGTCGCTCGCGGCGCGTATTCCGGCAGAAATTGGCTGCCAGCTGCAGCAGGTGTTTGGTATGGCGGAAGGGCTGGTGAACTACACCGCGCTCGATGATACGCCGGAACGCATTATCAATACGCAGGGGCGCCCGATGTGCCCGGATGACGAAGTGTGGGTGGCGGACGAGCACGGTAATCCGCTCCCGCGCGGTGAAGTCGGGCGTCTGATGACCCGCGGGCCGTATACCTTCCGCGGCTATTTCAACAGTCCGGAGCACAACGCCAGCGCCTTTGATGCGGACGGCTTTTACTGCTCCGGGGATCTGATCGCCATTGACGAACAGGGCTACATCACCGTTCAGGGACGGGAGAAAGATCAGATCAACCGCGGCGGCGAAAAGATTGCCGCAGAAGAGATTGAAAACCTGCTGCTGCGCCACGACGCGGTGATCCACGCGGCCCTGGTGAGCATGGAGGACAGCCTGCTGGGTGAAAAGAGCTGCGCGTATCTGGTGGTGAAAGAGCCACTGCGTGCGGTGGAGGTGCGCCGCTTCCTGCGTGAGCAGGGCGTTGCAGAATTTAAACTGCCGGACCGCGTGGAGAGCGTTGATGCGCTTCCGTTAACGCCCGTCGGCAAAGTCGATAAGAAACAGTTGCGCCTGTGGCTAGCTGAACGCGCCCGGGGCTAAGGAACAGAGTATGGCCATTCCACAATTAACCGCTTATGCGCTGCCGACGGCCGCAGACCTGCCAGACAACAAAGTGAACTGGGCGTTTGAGCCAGAACGTGCCGCGCTGTTGATCCATGATATGCAGGAGTATTTCCTGAACTTCTGGGGCGAAAACAGCCCGATGATGGCCCAGGTGGTCGCGAATATCGCCAGACTTCGCGATTACTGCAAGCAACACAATATTCCGGTTTACTACACCGCGCAGCCGAAAGCGCAAAGCGATGAAGACCGCGCCCTGCTGAACGATATGTGGGGACCGGGGCTGACCCGCTCACCAGAGCAGCAGCGCATTGTGTCTCAGCTGACACCGGATGAAGCCGATACGGTACTGGTGAAGTGGCGCTACAGCGCGTTCCACCGCTCGCCGCTGGAGTTGATGCTGAAAGAGACGGGACGCAACCAGCTGCTAATCACCGGGGTTTACGCCCATATTGGCTGCATGACGACCGCTACAGACGCCTTTATGCGGGATATCAAACCGTTCTTTATCGCCGATGCGCTGGCCGATTTTACCCGCGATGAGCACCTGATGTCCCTGAACTACGTCGCAGGGCGCGCCGGCCGGGTGGTCATGACGGACGACCTGCTGCCGTCCATTCCGGCCACGAAAGCGGCGCTGCGTGACATCATCCTGCCGCTGCTGGATGAATCAGATGAGCCGATGGATGACGAAAACCTGATCGACTACGGTCTGGACTCGGTGCGCATGATGGCGCTGGCCGCCCGCTGGCGCAAAGTGCACGGCGACATCGACTTCGTGATGCTGGCGAAAAATCCCACCCTCGACGCCTGGTGGGCGCTGCTCTCCCGCGAGGTGAAGTGATGGCGGGGTTCGATTTTACCGGCAAAACCGTCTGGGTAACGGGCGCGGGTAAGGGCATCGGTTACGCGACGGCGCGGGCGTTTGTTGAAGCGGGCGCGCAGGTCACCGGATTTGATCTGGCCTTCCCGCAGGAAGCGTATCCCTTTGCCACCGAAACGCTGGACATCGCGGATGCCGCACAGGTCCGCGAGGTGTGCGGGCGCGCGCTGGCAAGGCTTGAGCGTCTGGACGTGCTGGTGAACGCGGCGGGAATTCTGCGTATGGGCGCGACCGACCAGATTGCGCAGGAGGACTGGCAGCAGACCTTCGCGGTTAATGTCGGCGGGGCATTTAATCTGTTCCAGCAGACGATGGGCCAGTTCCGTCGCCAGCAAAGCGGGGCGATTGTCACCGTGGCGTCTGACGCGGCCCACACGCCGCGTATCGGCATGAGCGCCTACGGTGCGTCGAAAGCGGCGCTAAAAAGCCTGGCGCTGACCGTCGGGCTTGAGCTGGCGGGCAGTGGCGTGCGCTGTAATCTGGTGTCGCCCGGGTCAACGGATACCGATATGCAGCGCACCCTGTGGAAAAGCGACGATGCTGAGCAGCAGCGTATTCGCGGCTTTGGCGAGCAGTTCAAGCTCGGTATTCCGCTGGGCAAAATCGCCCGTCCGCAGGAGATTGCCAGCACGGTGCTGTTCCTCGCCTCCGATGCTGCCAGCCATATCACGTTGCAGGATATCGTGGTGGACGGCGGCTCCACGCTGGGGGCGTAGATGATCTGGAAACGTCACTTATCGCGTGAAGAAATGAACGCCACCAGTCTGAACTCCATGGTGGCGCATCTGGGCATCGTCTATACCCGCATCGGTGACGATACGCTTGAGGCCGAAATGCCCGTGGATGCGCGTACCCATCAGCCGTTCGGTCTGCTGCACGGCGGGGCATCGGCGGCGCTGGCGGAAACGCTGGGGTCGATGGCCGGGTTTCTGATGACCCGCGACGGACAAAGCGTGGTGGGAACGGAGCTGAACGCAACGCACCATCGCGCGGTATCGCATGGGAAGGTGCGCGGAGTGTGTCAGCCGTTGCATCTTGGGCGAACCAGCCAGAGCTGGGAGATTGTGGTGTTCGACGAGCAGGGACGGCGGTGCTGTACCTGCCGGTTGAGTACCCAAATTTTGGGCTAGCGTTGCACGGTCAACATCCCTCTCCCCGCTGGGGAGAGGGGGAAGGCTTACAGCATTGAAATCACCCGCTTCAACAAGCGTATTCTCGGCGCAATCGACGCTTTATCCAGCCACTCCGCCGGGCTGTGGAACCCGGCACCGATCGGCCCCAGCCCGTCCAGGGTCGGAATGCCCAGCGCGGCGGTGTGGTTGGCATCACTGCCACCACCGACCGCCTGCCAGGTAATGGCTATTCCTTCCGCCTGACCTGCCGCTTCAACCTGCTGCATCAGCGCCTGCGTGGCTTTACTCGCTGCCATCGCCGGTTTGTGGTTCACGCGCGCCAGCGAGGTCGTGACGCCCTCTAAAAAGCCTTTTTCACACAATGCCTCCAGCGCCTGGTTCACCCGGCTGTACTCATCGTTTTCCCAGAAACGCACGTCCAGCTCGGCAACGGCTTTATCGGCCACCACGTTTGCCGCGCTGCCGCCGTGGATCACGCCGACGTTGAGCGTGGTGCCACGTTCCTGGTCGGTCAGGGCATTAATGGCAATAATGCTGTTTGCCAGGGCGGTTATCGCCGAGCGGCCTTTCTCCGGTTCGTTACCCGCGTGTGCCGCCACGCCGCTGAACGTCAGGTGATAGCCCGCCATCCCTTTGCGAGCCTTCACCAGCGAACCGTCGGCGCGCGCGGCTTCGCATACCAGCACGCAGCGGGCGCGTTTTGCCAGTTCGCCAATCCATTCGTGTGAATAGACGGAGCCGGTCTCCTCGTCGGGATTCATGGCGATCGCAATGGCCAGACGATCGCGGTCGGCTGCGTCCAGATCACGCATCGCCCACAAGATATTCAGCAGGCCGCTCTTCATATCCGATACGCCAGGGCCATAAAGACGGGTGGCGTCCTCGCTCAGCGGACGCTCGGCGACGGTGCCGGGGGCAAATACCGTATCAAGATGGCCGACCAGCAGAACGTCGAACTGTGCCGCCTGTGGCTTATTACTGACGAATACGCCCGGGCCAACCTTGTCGCCCAGATTGACCCGTTCGGTGTGCCAGCCTTCGCGCTGCCAGAGCGTTTCAATAATGCCAGCCACGGTTTCGACGCCTGCGACAGTACGGGTGCCGCAGTCCACGTTCACCAGGGTTTTCAGCTCTTCAATATAATGGTCAAGGTTCATAGTAACGTCCTGTTCAGAGAATAATGCGCATCAGCAGCATGGCTAAGAAGGCGTTGATGACCGAAATGGCAATCATCAGCGGAATACGTTTGGCGCGGGTGCCGATCACACCCAGAATGCGGCCGAGATACTGCACCTGTGAGCCCATCAGATAGATAGCAGGTGCCAGAATCGCCAGGTGCTCGCCGGTAATAATCCCTTTATCAAACAGGCCGATCGCCACGCCGATCCCACCGCCCATCGACATCCAGCCGCCAATCAGCACGGCAGCCGCTTCACCCGGCAGGCCAAACAGGCCCATCAGCAGGGAGAAGATCATCCCCAGCCCTTTCAGTGCCCCGGTAATTTCCAGCGCCTTGATGATGATAAAAGCCATGACCACGTTGGGCAGGGTGCTGCCGGTGGCAATACTCCAGC
Organism: Enterobacter sp. SORGH_AS_0287; assembly: GCF_031453695.1. NCBI lineage: Bacteria > Pseudomonadati > Pseudomonadota > Gammaproteobacteria > Enterobacterales > Enterobacteriaceae > Enterobacter > Enterobacter sp. SORGH_AS_0287. The sequence continues at coordinate 2,276,506 of NZ_JAVIZW010000001.1, read as the reverse complement.
CCTTGCGTGCGCCTTCGACAAACACATCGGTAATCACGGGATGAGATTGTGGGGCACTCATACGGTCTCTCCTTGTGTCGGTTGTTGCTCAGGGGCATCTTTGCCGATGACGGTCAGGATCAGGCGCAGCAGATTCGCGCCGACAATCTTCATGATGAACATCACGGCGATGCAGGCACCAATGGAGGTCGGCACCGCGGCCGTCCCGTCAACGGCGACCAGGGTAAAGAGGATGGCACCAGAGGAGAAAAAGTTGGTGATCATCGCCCCGGCGGAGAACTGGAACATGGCGAAAACGTCTTTCTCTTTTTCGCTAATCTGCCCTTCATCGGACAGGTTGCGGGTGAGGGATGCACCCACATCGGTGCTCTGCAGGCTGCCAATCAACGCCAGCCCGGTGGTGCCCGGAATACCCAGCAGCGGGCGCAGCAGCGGCGTTAACAGCTTACGGGCTGCACGCAGCGCACCATAGTGCTCCAGCACGTTGATCATCCCGAGCGCAAACATCACGGCCGGAATTAAACCGAGCGCAAAGAGAAACCCGTCCATTGCGCCACTGCCGCCGGTACCGCGAAAGGCGCTGGTGGCGGTAGTCAGGGTGCCGTCTTCAAGGCTGGCCTTGCTGACCACCTTGCCAAACGCACCGTTGAGGGTGGTGAAATCAAACACGCCGTACCACTCTTTTCCGCCCAGCAGGCCAGAGAAGAAAACGGCTGCGAATGCCAGCGCAACGTACGCGCCGGGCCCGACCTTGAGATCCTGAGGTACTGAACTGTTCATATCCTTTTCCTTGTATGCACGCGATTGCGCAGGGTCATTCTGGCGAGGTTTCGAGCAAAAAAAATGATACAAATCATTTCGTAAGGCGGTGTCGGGACGAAAAAGGCAAAAGTGTGACCCGTGGCGGCAGGGGTGTTTCAGCGGAAGGTGATCGGCTTAACAATGTGGTGTAAATGTCTGGTTTGACCACGCATTATTGCGTTTCAAAGTTGTTAAATTTTGAGCGTTGTTCTAGAAACAAAATGTAACATCTCACTGTTTCACAACAACGGACAACAACTATGAACAACTCAGGGAAATACCTTACGTGGGCAGGGCTCTCCGTTGTGGGAGCATTTGCCCTGGGCTATATCGCCCTCAACCGGGGGGAACAGATCAACGCGCTGTGGATCGTTGTCGCCTCGGTTTGTATTTATCTGATCGCGTACCGTTTTTATGGCCGCTATATCGCGAAGACGGTGTTAGGGGTCGACGGCACGCGCATGACGCCTGCGGTTCGTCATAACGACGGTCTGGACTATGTGCCTACCGACAAGAAAGTGCTGTTCGGTCACCATTTTGCGGCGATTGCCGGCGCGGGCCCGCTGGTGGGGCCAGTCCTGGCGGCGCAGATGGGTTACCTGCCGGGGATGATCTGGATCCTCGCGGGCGTCGTACTGGCCGGTGCGGTGCAGGACTTTATGGTGCTGTTCGTCTCCACCCGCCGCGACGGACGTTCGCTCGGTGAGTTGGTGAAAGAGGAGATGGGAGCCACGGCCGGGGTGATCGCCCTGATCGCGACCTTTATGATCATGGTGATCATCCTCGCGGTGCTGGCGATGATCGTGGTGAAAGCGCTGACCCACAGTCCGTGGGGAACCTATACCGTGGCCTTTACCATTCCGCTGGCGCTGTTTATGGGGATCTACATTCGCTACCTGCGTCCGGGACGCATTGGTGAAGTGTCGGTCATCGGCCTGGTCTTTCTGGTGTTTGCCATTATCTCCGGCGGCTGGGTGGCTGAGAGCCCGACGTGGGCGCCGTTCTTCGATTTCACCGGCGTACAGCTGACGTGGATGCTGGTAGGGTACGGATTTGTGGCGGCGGTGCTGCCGGTGTGGCTGCTGCTGGCCCCGCGCGATTACCTCTCCACCTTCCTGAAAATTGGCACGATTGTGGGGCTGGCAATCGGCATTTTGATTATGCGCCCGACGCTGACCATGCCTGCGTTGACCAAATTTATTGATGGCACCGGCCCGGTCTGGACCGGCAACCTGTTCCCGTTCCTGTTTATCACCATCGCCTGTGGCGCGGTATCTGGCTTCCACGCGCTGATTGCCTCCGGTACCACGCCGAAAATGCTCGCCAATGAGAATCAGGCCTGCCTGATTGGCTACGGCGGCATGCTGATGGAATCGTTCGTGGCGATAATGGCGCTTGTCTCGGCCTGTATTATCGACCCGGGCGTTTACTTCGCGATGAACAGCCCAATGGCGCTGCTGGCACCGGCCGGCACCGTTGACGTGGTGGCCTCTGCCGCGCAGGTGGTAAGCGGCTGGGGCTTTGCCATTACCCCTGACACGTTGACCCATATCGCCAGTGAAGTGGGCGAGCAGTCAATTATTTCCCGTGCGGGGGGCGCGCCAACGCTGGCGGTGGGCATGGCGTATATTCTGCACGGCGCGCTGGGCGGGCTGATGGACGTGTCGTTCTGGTATCACTTCGCCATTCTGTTTGAAGCGCTGTTTATTCTGACGGCGGTGGATGCAGGAACGCGTGCGGCACGCTTTATGCTGCAGGATCTGCTGGGGGTGATTTCACCGAACCTGAAACGTACCGATTCATTACCGGCGAACCTGCTGGCAACGGCGCTGTGCGTACTGGCGTGGGGATATTTCCTCCATCAGGGCGTCGTCGATCCGCTGGGAGGGATTAATACCCTGTGGCCGCTGTTTGGTATTGCCAACCAGATGCTGGCGGGCATGGCGCTGATGCTCTGTGCGGTAGTGCTGTTCAAGATGAAGCGTCAGCGTTATGCATGGGTGGCGTTACTGCCGACCGCATGGCTGCTGATTTGTACCCTGACGGCAGGCTGGCAGAAAGCCTTCAGCCCGGACAACAAAGTGGGCTTCCTGGCTATCGCCAACAAGTTCCAGGCGATGATCGACAGCGGTAAGATCCCGGCGCAATATACGGAATCGCAGCTGTCGCAGCTGGTGTTTAACAACCGTCTGGACGCCGGGCTGACCATCTTCTTTATGGTGGTGGTTGTGGTGCTGGCGTTGTATTCTCTGAAGACTGCACTGGCGGCGCTGAAAGAAGACAAGCCGACGGCAAAAGAGACACCGTATGAGCCAATGCCTGAGAACCTGGAAGAGATTGTGACCCAGGCGAAAGGGGCGCATTAATCGCTCAACCTCACCCTCTCCCCGCCGGGGAGAGGGGATAAAAGACGAGATATCCACTATGTTCGACACCCTCTCCAAAGCAGGAAAATACCTGGGCCAGGCCGCCAAAATGATGATCGGCGTTCCGGATTACGACAACTACGTCGAGCATATGCGCGTCAACCACCCTGACCAGACGCCAATGACCTATGAAGCTTTCTTCCGCGACCGCCAGGACGCCCGCTACGGCGGCAAGGGCGGCGCGAAGTGCTGTTAATCCTCTTTCGGTAAACAAAGGCTGCTCTGCTTTTGTTTACATTCAACATGCGATCAGGCGTTTAACCCGCCATCGACATCCAGTCCCGTGCCGGATATTTGTCCGGCGGCAGGACTGGCCAGGAAGGTGACCGCGGCGGCGATGTCTTCCGGCTGGCCGTAATGTCCCACCGCAATCATCTGGCGCTGAGATTCAGCCTGTTCTCCATCCTCCGGGTTCATATCGCTGTTTGTCGGGCCAGGATGCACAAGGTTCACGGTGATGCCGCGCGGGCCGAGATCGCGAGCCAGACCCCGGGTAAGGGAGTTGAGTGCAGATTTGGTCATCGAATAGACGGCAATACCGGGCATCGCCACACGGTTTGCCAGACAACTGCCGATGTTGATAATGCGCCCGCCGTCAGACATATGCACCAGCGCTTCCTGAATGGCGATCACCACGCCCCGGATATTGACGTTAATCAGGGCGTCAATATCCGCCAGCGTCATGGACTCCAGCGGACCGCCGCGTGCGATCCCGGCGTTGTTGACCAGAATATCCAGCCCGCCCAGGGAGCGCGCCGCATGGGTAACCGCATCCTGAATGGCCTGTGCGCTGGCGCTGTCGGCCTGAATCGCCTCGCTGTGGCGCCCAAGCGCCTTTATCTCTTCGGTGACCGCCTGGGCTTTGTCGGCGGATTTTTCATACGTAATAACCACATCGGCACCGGCGCGTGCCAGTGAAAGTGCGATGGCACGACCCAACCCACGACTGGCGCCGGTAACCAGCGCCTTCTTACCTGTTAAATCGATCTGCATGATGACCTCGTTGCGAGAGTGATGAGAATCATCATTAGGTATAGTCGGTCGGAACGATTAACGGCTGAAGGATTCCACTTTCTCAAACGCGGCGCGCAGAACCTCAGGGGTGAGCGCGACCGGCAAATAGTGGATAGATTCCACCGGGCGCAGCGTATGGGCAATGACCTTGTCCAGCTCGTCGCGGTTGTTGATATCCACCTCCAGTTCGCGAAGTGTGGTGGGCAGGGTAAAGCGCTGATAGGCCGCCACCAGCTCGGCCAGCACGTCATCCTGGCCGAGCAGCGCACTTTGCACCAGGATGCCGTAGGCCACTTTGGTACCGTGCAGGTATTTTTCCGTTTGCGGCAAAACGGTTAAACCATTGTGCACCGCATGCGCGGCCGCCACGCGGGTATAGCGCTCGCCCAGACCGCCCACCATTCCGCCACCGGCAATAATGGCATCCACAACATCCCTGAATGCCTGCGTCGCTTCGCCACGCTGCTGGTCGGCCAGCGCCTCTTCGCTACGGGAAAGCAGCACGTCGCGGATCGCCAGCGCGCCGTTGATCCCCAGACGAACGGTCAGAGGCAGGTGTTCGGGTTGAGGGGCCAGGACCACCGCTTCATACCACTTCGCCAGCGTATCGCCGATGCCTGCCAGCAGGTACTCCGCTGGGGCTTTGAGGATAATGTGCGGTTCCACCAGCACCAGGAAGTTAGCATCGTCGAACACCTCAAACTGCAGCGCCTGACCGGCATCGTTATACCAGACGGAGAGCGGCGTCCAGGCGGCGCAGGTGGCGGCGATGGTGGGAATAGCCACCACCGGCACGCCGAGACGGCGCGCCACCGCTTTGGCGGTATCAAGCAGTGCGCCACCGCCGACACCAATCACCACGCTGGCGTTATTGCCAGACGCCGTCACCAGATCGGTGACGTCACGTTCGCTGCAGTGCCCTTTAAAGAGCAGATGTTTTGCCCCCGGCGCGTGAAAGCTTTCCGGCAGGAAAGGGCGCGCGCCTTCAATGGCGCGTTCGCCATAAATCCACACCGCGCGGGAGAGCTGTTCCGGCGTAAAGAAATCATTCAGGTGCGCAAGGCTTCCCGGATGCGAGAAATAGTTCGCCGGGCCCGGCACGACGCGGATATCGGTGTTGCTCATGTGTTGTCCTTTTTTTAGCAAGCGCTAACCCGATGTTATGTCTGGACATCCGGATGGCTAATAATATTTCGCTTTATCTTATGCCTTTTCCGTCGTTGTCAGTCAACCGGAGCTGTGAAAAATTCGATAAATCACAATATGAAAGAAGGATTTAACGCGGATGGTTTCCAGTCGCCTTGAGATGCGCGGTATCAGCCTGGCCTTTTCCGGCTTTCAGGCGTTGTCGCGCGTGGATTTGACGTTAATGGGCGGCTCCGTGCATGCGCTGACCGGCGCAAACGGCGCGGGGAAATCGACGCTGATGGCGGTGCTGTGCGGTACTTACGATCGCTACGAAGGTGAGATCTGCATTAATAACCAGCCGGTGACGATCCGCGAGCCGCTTGATGCCAAACGGCTGGGTATCCACCTGGTGCAGCAGGAAGTGGACGTCGCGCTGATACCAGGGCTGAGCATTGCCGAAAACATCATGCTCGATCAGCTCGCACAGCCGGGGCATCGCTATCGCTGGCGCGCAATCCGCCAGCAGGCGAAACAGGCGCTGGCGCAGCTGGGTATCGCTCTGGATGTGCGACGCATCGTCGACACCTGCACGCTGGCAGAAAAGCAGCAGATTTTGCTGGCGCGGGCGCTCTCACACCACTGCCGTTTTCTGATTCTGGATGAACCGACCGCGCCGCTGGATAGCCATGAAAGCGAACGGCTTTTCGCCGTAGTGAGACGTCTGCAAAAGCAGGGGATTGGCGTGGTGTTTATCTCTCACCGTATTCACGAACTGAACGCTATTTGCGACACCTTAACCGTGCTGCGCGACGGCAAGCTGATTGAATCCGGCCCGATGGCGAACCTCAGCGGTGACGCAATCGTTGAGAAGATGCTTGGCCATGAGCTTAACGATATCTATCCGCCGGCCCGTCCTGCGCACAGTGACGAGACGTTGCTGCGCGTGGAAGGGCTGCACGATGACGCGCTGTTAAAAGATATCTCCCTGCACCTGCGAAAAGGCGAAATTCTGGGCATCGCCGGGCTGGCGGGAGCGGGCAAAACGGAACTCTGCAAGGCGCTGTTTGGGGCCAGCAAAAGCCGTGTAGCGCGCGGTGAGCTAAATCATCAGCCCTGGCAGCCGCGCGATCCGGCGGATTCGGTATTGCGCGGTCTGGCGCTGGTACCGGAGGAGCGGCGTAAAGAGGGCATTTTTATTGATGAACCGGTGAGCATGAACCTGGCGGTCACCGCGGATAACAGCTTCTCGCGCTGGAGCCTGTTCGGCCACCGTCAGGCGTGGCGCTGGGCGGAAGAGGTGATTGCCCGCGTCGGCGTGCGTGCGCGTGGGCCGGGGCAGGTGCTGCGTCGTCTGTCGGGGGGCAACCAGCAGAAGATTGCCATCGGCAAGTGGCTGCGCAACGACGCCAGCGTGTTGATTTTCGATGAGCCGACCAAAGGCGTCGATGTCAAAGCGAAAACCGATCTGTTCCAGTTAATTGACGGCCTGGCGCGCGAGGGCAAAGGGGTGATTTACGCCTCCGGTGAATTCGCTGAACTGGTGGGGCTGTGCGATCGCATTTGCGTGCTGTGGGACGGACGTATCGTGGCGGAAATCGCCGGGGCCGAGGCCCACGAAGAGACACTACTTTATTATTCAACCGGAGGAACGGCGTCGTGAGCAAGGCCCTTTCAGTAACGGCGGCGGCGTCTGGCCGTCAGCAAATTTTTGATTTTCTCTACAAGTGGGGCATGTTGCTGACCGTGGTGGCGCTGGTGGCCATCTTTGGCCTGGCGTCGGACAACTTCCTCGATCCGAACAACATTATCAATATCCTGCGCTCAATTGCTATCGTGACGGTGATTGCTATCGGGGTGTCAATTTCGCTGACCATCGGCGGGTTTGACCTGTCGGTTGGTTCAACGGCATCGCTGGCTAACGCGCTGGTGGTGTCACTGTTCGTCTGGTACGGCTTCGGCACCACCGAATCGATACTGATTACCCTGGCGCTCTGTACCCTGGTTGGCCTGTTTAACGCGTTTCTGATTGTCATCCTGCGGATCCCGGACATGCTTGCCACGCTTGCCAGCCTGTTTGTTATCCAGGGCGTGGCGATGACCTACAGCTACGGCGGGTCAATTACCGAAAACATGGTGCTGCCGAGCGGCGACATGGCTGAAGGGACCATTCCGGCGGCGTTCAGCCTGCTGGGACAGGTGCCGACTATCGTGATCATCATGCTGGTGGTGACGATCCTCGCACAGCTGGGGCTGTCACTGACCACCCACGGACGACGCATGTATGCCATCGGCGGTAATCCGGAGGCGGCACGTCTCTCCGGTATTCGCACCACGCGCTACAAGGTGGCGGCCTACGTGATTGCCTCTCTGCTCGCCGGACTAGGCGGCATTTTACTGGCCTCGCGGATTGGCTCGTCACAGGTGAATGCGGGCGGCGGCTATCTGATGGATGCGGTTGCGGCGGCGTGGATTGGCTTCTCGCTCGCCGGGTCCGGAAAACCGAACGCGCTGGGTACGCTCGTCGGGGCAGTCATTCTTGGCGTGCTGTCGAACGGTCTGGTGATGCTTTCCGTACCCTATTATGCGATGGACATTATAAAAGGGCTGGTGCTCGCCGTGGCGCTGGCGATTACCTACATACAAAAACGCTAACGATTGATCACAACACAACGGGAAAACAGAATGAAAAAAATCACCCTCTCTCTGGTGGCATTAGGGTTACTGACGTCGCTGCCAGGCCTTGCGGCAACCCCCGCACCGCTTCCGCCCGCCATTGCAAATCATGACGGCCCCATCCGCATTGCGGTGATCCGTAACCTCGGCTCTGACGACAACACCACGCAGTTTGTCGCCGGTGCCATTCAGGAAGGCAAAAAGCTCGGCTTTAAGGTCAGCACCTTTTTGAGCAATGGCGACGACGCCAAATTCCAGGACTTCGTCAATCAGGCGATCAGCCAGAAATATGACGGGATTATCCTCTCTCAGGGGCGCGACCCCTATGCGACCGCGCTCGTGAAAAAAGCCGTCGATGCCGGCATTAAAGTGTCGGTGTTTGATACCGCCGTTCAGGGCGACATTCCCGGGGTGACCGTGACCCAGCAGGATGATGCTTCTCTGACCCATCTCTCCTTCGGCCAGCTGGCGAAAGATTTCAACGGCAAAGCCAACATCGTGAAGCTGTGGGTTGCCGGTTTCCCGCCGATGGAACGTCGTCAGGCAGCCTATAAAGCGCTGCAGAAGCAGTATCCGGACATTAAAGAGCTGGAGTCTATCGGTGCCGTTTCGTCTGACGTGCAGGGAGATACCGCGAATAAAGTGGGCGCTATTCTGGCGAAATACCCGAAAGGCAAAATTGACGCCATCTGGGGAACCTGGGATGCCTTCAGCCAGGGGGCCTACAAAGCCCTGAAAGAGAACGGCCGCACCGAAATCAAACTCTACAGCATCGATATCTCAAACCAGGATCTTCAGCTGATGCGCGAGCCAGGCAGCCCATGGAAAGTGAGCGTGGCGGTGGATCCGAAGCTGATTGGTGCAACCAACGTACGTCTGATTGCCAACAAGATTGCCGGTGAAACCACACCCGCCACGTATGATTTCAAAGCGGCGGCGATCCCGCAGGCGCTGCTGACCGCCCAGCCAGGCGCAGTGAACGTGGCGTCGCTGGGGAAAATCATTCCAGGCTGGGGTCAGACCGAAGATTTTATCGCCCCGTGGTTTGCGACGCTTGAAGCGAAACATCAATGAGTGTGCTTCCCACGCCTGAATACAGCCGCAATATGCGGCTGATTGGCCATAGCGACCAGGGCGGTCGCCCGGACGGCGTGCAGCTGATGGTGCATCGCGGTTTCGCGTACATCGGGCATATGGTCTCGCAGGGCTTTTCCATTGTGGACGTGCGCGACCCGAAACATCCCAAACCGGCAGGCTATATGCCCGCGCCGCCCGGCACCTGGAACGTTCATCTTCAGGCGCACGACGATCTCCTGCTGGTCATTAACGCGCGAGACTTGTTCGCGGATGCCCGTTTCGCTGACGAAAAGGTCTACTACACCCGTCAGGTAGGGGAAACCGTACGCGACGTGCAGGACAAAGGCTGGAGCGCCGGGTTGCGGGTGTTTGATATCTCCACCCCTGACAAACCGCGTGAGATCGGCTTTTTATCCCTGAGCGGCATCGGCATTCACCGTATCTGGTACGTCGGCGGGCGCTGGGCGTATGTTTCGGCGCTGATTGACGGCTTTACCGACTATATTTTCCTGACGATCGATCTGGCCGACCCGAAAAAGCCTGAGGTGGCCGGGCGCTGGTGGCTGCCGGGGATGAACCAGGCCGACGGGGAGCACCCCAATTGGCCGGAAGGCAAACGCTACGCGCTGCACCACGCGATTATTGCCGGGGATACCGCTTACGGGAGCTGGCGCGACGGGGGACTGACGCTGCTGGACGTGAAGGATCGCACGCAGCCGAAGCTGATTAGCCATCGCAACTGGAGCCCGCCGTTTGGAGGTGGCACGCATACCGCGCTGCCATTGCCGGATCGTGACCTGCTGGTGGTGCTGGATGAAGCGGTGCTGGATAACCAGGAGGACGGTGAGAAGTTCATCTGGCTGTTTGATATTCGCGAGCCGTCGAACCCGGTGAGTATTTCCACTTTCCCGCAGCCGCAGGAGCGGGATTATGTGGCCAAAGGGGCGCATTTTGGTCCACACAACCTGCACGAGAACCGGCCGGGAAGCTTTGTCAGCTCTACGCTGATTTTTGCGACCTGGCAGAATGCGGGCGTGCGCGCGTTTGATATTTCCAATCCTTACCGTCCGGTTGAAACCGGTGCGCTGGTGCCGGCGGCGCCAGAGAGGATGATGGATACGCGGCCGAATCGACCGCAGGTGATCCAGTCATGCGATGTGTTTGTCGATGCGCAGGGCATTATCTACAGCACGGATTATAACGGTGGATTGTCGGTGATTGAGTATCTGGGGTAACGGCGCGCTGGTGTCTTTCTGACGGCCCTCTTCATCGGGAGAGGGCCGAGGCGTTTAACTGTACTGACGCACCCGCGCCACCAGATCTTCGGCGGTGTCGATACGGTCGGCAATCACAATCAGCGCCTTGCCAAGCGTAATCGCGTGGCGCAGGCATTCGTGGCGCATTGCTTCATCCTGAATGGTCTCGATATCCGCCACGTGCGACAGACCGACACTGCGGCGAATCAGCTCCGTGCCGCAGAATCCGATCGCGTCTTTCCACACCTTTTTCAGGAATTCAGAGGCGTAGCCCGGGGCAGCAAGTGCCGCATCGCGCGTTTTCTCACTGGCCAGGATCTGGAAGCGCTCCGCGAAGGTGTTCCACAACGACTGAATGTCGGTCAGACGCTGTTCACGGGCCGCGGCGGCATCGCGAATACCCAGATGCCCCGGCAGGCCGCAGAAATTGAGCAGCAGGTTGCCGATGGCGGTGCCGACGTCAAAACCGATGGGGCCGAAATAGCCGAACTCTGCGTCGATGGCTTTCAGACTGCCGTCTGCCACGAAAATCGAGCCACTGTGAATATCGCCATGCAGCAGGGCTTCAGCATGTGAGAAGAAGCGGTGCTTCAGCGAGGCCACGGCAATTTTTAACTGAGCGTCATCGCGCAGGGCGGCAACGTCTTTTTCCAGTTCAGCAGGGTAGTTGTTACGTTCGTGGACCTGGTACGGATCGTTGAAGAACAGATCTTCGGTGATCTCACACATCTCCGGATTAAGGAATTTCGCGACCTGCGCTTTCTTTTCATGCGGGTGCAGGTAAAAGTCGCTGGTATGGAACAGCGTGTGCGCGAGGTATTCACCCAGCTGACGCGCCGCCTGTGGGTAGTAGGTGTTTTTGATCAGCTCCCCGCGCCAGATGGCATGGCTGGAGAGATCTTCCATCACCATCACCGCCAGTTCGGGGTCGAAGTGGTGGATTTTCACCGTGTGCTGCGGGCTGTGCTGGTAGTGTTCGACCAGCGTTTGCGCCTCCAGGCGGGCGCGATCCAGGGTCAGTGGCCAGGATTCGCCGACGCAGCGCACATACGGCAGCGCTTGCTTAACAACGATGCGGCTTACACCCTCGGTATCGAAAATTTTGAACACCAGATTGAGGTTACCGTCGCCCACTTCCTGCGCCTCCACCAGCGATGAGGGATCATCAAGGCCGCCGAACTGCTTTGCATACTCCACGGCATCCTGGGCGGTAAAGGTACGGTATTGCGACATTGCCTGTTCCTCACTGGTTTAGCTAATAAAGACATTTAGACGTCTATACATCTGGATTTCATCCTGACACAATGTGCTACAACAACGCAACAGGGAATTAACGACATGCAGACATTACAGACGACCAGCCTGCGAGTGGCGGAGAATCAGTTATTTATTCTCGATCAGCAGGCGCTTCCTCAGGAGAAACGCTGGCTTGACGCCTCGACGGTAGAGGCGTTGGTCGGCCATATTCACGCCCTGCGCGTACGCGGGGCACCGCTGATTGGTCTCTCTGCAAGCCTGCTGCTGGCCCTTCTGGCGGAAAACGGCAAAAGCCGTGATGAACTGGCTGTGGCGCTGGAGACCCTGCGGGCATCCCGCCCGACGGCGGTGAACCTGATGAACAACCTCGACCGCATGAAGCTGGCTCTCTGGCAGGAGGATTTTGTGCCTGCGCTGGCGGCGGAAGCGCTGCGTCTGATTGATGAAGACAAGCAGCTGTGCGAGGCCATCGCGAATGCCGGCAGTACGCTGGTGAAACCCGGCAGCCGTCTGTTGACCCACTGCAATACCGGCGGGCTGGCGACGGCGGGGGTTGGCACCGCGCTCGGCGTGATTGCCCGCGCGCATCAGGAAGGACGCGTCAGCACTGTCTGGGTGGATGAAACCCGCCCCCTGTTGCAGGGTGGAAGACTGACCGCATGGGAACTCGGCGAACTGGGCGTGCCGTACCAGCTGATCGCCGATTCCATGGCCGCCAGCCTGATGGCAAAAGGGCTGGTTGACGCGGTGTGGGTGGGCGCAGACCGTATTGCGGCCAACGGCGACGTGGCGAATAAAATTGGCACCTATTCTCTGGCAGTTCTGGCAACGTTCCACGGTATTCCGTTCTATGTCGCCGCCCCGCATACCACGCTTGACCCGGCGTGCCCGAACGGTGAGGCAATCCCCATCGAACAACGTGCGGCCAGCGAAGTGACGGGCGTGGCCGGGAGCTTTGGCGCGGTGCAGTGGGCTCCTGAAAACGCGCAGGTCTACAACCCAGCCTTTGACGTCACGCCAGCGGCATTGATAAGCGGTTGGGTGCTGGATACGGGCATCGTCACGCCGGAAGAGGTGGCAAAAGGGAAATTCGCCTGAGGACGACTATCCTTTAAGGGGTTCCCTTTAGGAGGACAGTCACGTGACGCTTGATCCTGATACAGACTTAAAACTGGAACGCGTGGTGGATGCCCCACGCGATCTGCTGTGGCTCTGCTGGACGACACCCGAGCACATCAAAAACTTCTTCATTCCGGTTCCGCACAAAGTGACCGAGTGTGACCTCGACCTGCGCGTTGGCGGGCGGTTTAACACGGTGTTTGAGGTAGACGGGCAACGGATGGATAACCGGGGGGTGTTTCTCGAAATCGATCCCGGCAGGAAGCTGGTCTTTACCGACGGTTACACGGAAGGCTGGAAGCCCGCCGAAAAGCCGTTTATGACGGCCATTCTACTGCTGGATGATGTGGGGGAGGGCAAAACGCGTTATACCGCCATTACTCGCCATCCAACGGCGGAAATCCGCGAGCAGCATGAACAGATGGGCTTCCACGAAGGGTGGGGCATTGTGCTGGACCAGCTGGTGGCGTATACGAAGGGATTGAAACACTGACGTTTTTTCGCCCCCTCTCCCTGAAGGGAGAGGGGAAAAATCATGCCAGACGCGGATACGCATCCGCAATCGCATCGCCGGTGAACTGCGCAATCCACCCCTCGGGGTTATCAAAAATACGAATGGCGGTAAAGTTCGGCTCTGAGCCCATATCAAACCAGTGCGGCGTTCCGGCAGGCACGGAAATCAGGTCGTTTTTCTCACACAATACCTGACACACCTCGTCGCCAATGTGTAGGCAAAACAGCCCCGCACCCTCAACAAAGAAACGCACTTCATCTTCCCCGTGGGTATGCTCGTTCAGGAACTTTGCGCGCAGCGCCTCTTTTTGAGGGTTGTCGGCACGCAGGCTGATGACATCCCAGCTCTGATAACCTTTCTCTGCCACTAACGTGTCGATCGCATGCTGATAAGCCGCGATAACCGCATCGGGGGCAGGATCGCGGCCTAAGTCGCGGTCTGCGGCCCAGCGTTCAAAACGCACCCCTCTGGCGTTGAGCTGTTGGGCGATGTCGGCAGCGTCGGTGCTGTGCCAGCGAGGTTGACTGGGGTCTTTATCGGAATAAATGGTCAATGCGCTCATGAAGGGATCTGCTCCGGGTTAATCTCGTCGAACTGGTGTACCTGATGGTGATGGCTTGCACCGTCATCATCGCCGCGAATCAGCTGCAGGGTGCGAAAACCTGCCAGCTCAGCGGCGTCCAGCTCCTGATGTATATCCGACAGGAACAGGATCTGCGACGGGGGGATACCCGTTTGTGCCGCAATGTTCTGGTAAGACTGGACGTCGCGCTTGGCACCGATGTGGGTATCAAAATAGCCGCTGAACAGATGAGTAATATCACCTTCGTCGCTGTAGCCAAATAACAGTTTCTGCGCCGCGACGGAGCCTGAGGAATAAACATAGAGATCAATACCCTGCGCTTTCCATTTTTCCAGCGCAGGCAGTACGTCCGGGTAGAGGTGGCCGGTAAAATCGCCGTTAACGTAGCCGTCGTGCCAGATGATCCCCTGTAGCGCCTTCAACGCGGTTGACTTGCGGTCTTCATCCATAAACGTAAAGAGTGTGTCGATAAGGTCGCTTACGCTGGCGTGCGGGTGGTTAATTTCATCACGCAGGTTGTCCAGAATCGATTTGACCGGCTCGGCGAACTGCTGCACGGTCACAAAGGCCGCCAGACGCTCACGCGCATAGGGGAACAAAACATCATGGACAAAACGGATATCGCTGGTGGTCCCTTCAATATCCGTCACAATCGCGCGAATCATACTCTCTCCCAGTGTCGTAAACGCATTTCGCATTCAAATAAGAATTCCAGTCCTTCCAGATGACGGCGGGCCTCGGCCACATCGCGTCCCCAGCAGGTTAAGCCATGACCGCGCAGAAGAAAACCATAATTAAACGGGTGCGTCTGAGCGTATTCGGCAATGCGCGCGGCGAGCGCATTGATATCCTGGTCGTTATCAAACACCGGGATGGCGACCGTATCCAGATGCGTACTCTGCCCGGAGAGGGATTTTTGCATTTCAAAGCCGGTGATCTTCAGCTCAGGCTCTTTGACCAGCCGCGACAAGACCGTGGCATTGACGGTATGGACGTGCAGAACCGCGTTGGCTTCGGGAAACAGACGATAGATGAGCGTGTGAAGCCCGGTTTCAGCCGACGGCGTGCGGCCAGAGGGTGCACGGTTGGTCGCAATCTCCACCTGCAGAAAATCGTCGGTGGTCAGGCTGCCTTTATCTTTGCCGGATTCGCTGAGCCAACACAGATGCGCATCCTGACGCACGGACATGTTGCCGCCGGTCGCGGGAGCCCAGCCTTTGGCGCCGATCCAGCGGCAGGCGTCGACCAGGTGTGTGAGTTGCAGGTTGTCGGTCATCTTCCTTTTTCCCTCTCGGTCAGGAATATTCATATTGTTTAGACGTCTAAGCGTCTTGATTGCCAAAGACTAACATCGTGTTATAGTGTCAGCAACATAAGTATTACATGCAGGCACAACACAATGAGCAATAACGCATTGATTCCTCAGAGTAAACTTCCCAGTCTTGGCACCACCATCTTTACGCAAATGAGCGCACTGGCCCAGCAGCACAACGCCATTAATCTCTCGCAAGGGTTCCCTGATTTTGATGGCCCGCGTTATTTGCAGGAACGTCTGGCGTACCACGTTGCGCAGGGGGCGAACCAGTATGCACCGATGACGGGCGTGCAGGCACTGCGGGACGCCATAGCAGACAAAACGGCTGAGCTGTATGGCTATAAGCCAGACGCTACCAGCGACATCACGGTGACAGCAGGGGCGACCGAAGCGTTGTATGCCGCAATTACCGCGCTGGTGCGCACGGGTGATGAGGTGATCTGCTTTGACCCGAGTTATGACAGCTACGCGCCGGCGGTTGAACTCTCCGGCGGCGTGGTGAAACGTATCGCGCTACAGCCACCGCATTTCCGTCCGGACTGGCAGGCGTTTGCTGCCTTGCTGAGCGACAAAACCCGTCTGGTTATTATCAATACTCCGCACAACCCGTCGGCGACCGCATGGCAGAAAGCCGATTTCGCAAAGCTGTGGCAGGCGATTGCCGGGCGTGAAATTTACGTGCTGAGCGATGAAGTGTATGAGCACATCTGTTTTGCGCAGGAAGGGCATGCCAGCGTGCTGGCCCATCCGCAGCTTCGCGAGCGTGCCGTGGCGGTATCGTCATTTGGTAAAACCTATCACATGACCGGCTGGAAGGTGGGGTACTGCGTGGCTCCCGCGGCCATCAGCGCTGAGCTGCGTAAAGTACATCAGTACCTGACGTTTGCCGTAAACACGCCGGCCCAGCTGGCCCTGGCTGATATGCTGCGCGCCGAACCGGAGCACTACCGCGACCTGCCGGCATTCTACCGTCAGCGTCGGGATCTGTTTGTGAATGCGCTAAGCCAGAGCCGTCTGGAGATTTTACCCTGCGAAGGGACCTACTTCCTGCTGGCGGACTACAGCGCGATTTCGGATCGGGATGACGTGAGTTTTTGCCAGTGGCTGACAAAAGAGGTGGGCGTTGCTGCCATTCCGCTGTCCGTATTTTGCGCCGACCCGTTCCCGCATAAGCTGATCCGGCTCTGTTTTGCGAAACAGGAATCGACGCTTCTCGCGGCGGCGGAGCGGCTGAGTACACTCTGAGCGTGTCATCCCTCTCGCGTAAGAATAACGGCGGTCTGCCCATAATAAGTGAGAGGGATATCAGTCAAAATAACGCGAAAGCGCGTTATAAAATATAAGTCAGGATTATGTATTAACAGAGAGAACGGGCTGTGAGCGACACAGCCCGTCGCTGTTATTGTTCTGTTACTTCGTTAATAAATTTCGCGAATGCCGTACTGTTTAATGCCGAGCGGTTGTAAATCATAAAAATGTCAAGCGAGGGAAGGGTGAACGGTGCAGTGATTTTTTTGAGCCTTAGCACTTCACTGTATTTATCAAATAAGATTTCGGGTACGTAACCAATTAAATGAGAGGCACTTATCATAGAAATAATAGTAAATACAGAGTCACAGCGAAAACCGATTGTCTTTTCCGCATGCACTTTTTCTGCCATCGATTGATAGGTTTTAACGCCCGGCTCATCACTGAGGAATATCGTAAACTTCTCTTCCTGAAGCTCTTCCATGGTGGCCACCTCTTTCATCCGCGGATGATCCTGGCTGCAGACCAGCAGGACGGAATAGGATGCATATGGCACACAAATCATTGAACGGTTACTAACCGGGGCCATTGAGAAAATTAAGTCTGCCTTACGGTATGCCAGCAGATCCTCTGCGGAGTCAGCAGAGAGCAGCATATCATGCAGTTCAATCTCGTAATTGTGCTCACGCATCAATAATTTAAGCGGACCAAGCAGGTTTTTTTTTTCGGTGGTCAGGATTTGCGGGCTGTACACCACAAAATTCTTTTTTAGCGTTGAGCCATGCATGATGTTAATCGTCTGCTCAAGCTGGTTGAGGTTTTGCTCAAGATGATGGTGCAGGTTCACGCCTACCGTGGTGGGCGTAATCCCTTTCCCGGAACGAATGAACAGGGGATCGTTGAGCTGATTACGCAACCTTTGCAGCGACTGGCTGACCGCCGAGGGCGTAATATAGAGCGTTTCTGCTGCCTTGCTGATGCTTAAGTGCTGATAAATACACTCGAAAATTACCAGCAGATTAAGATCAAATTTTTTCAGATCGTAGAGATTAGCCATGTTTCATCCTGAGTGGACTGCGTTGCGTTAACACATCACTGATAACTATAGAAGGAAGTTAATCATTTGCCATCCATGCAATTAACTTACTTAATTAGAGTTGTATGTTGACTTAATATATCACGATGGCAGATTTATAAAATAGAGCTTCAATGAATATTAAGATATTTTTATCTCTAAAACTGCGAGAGTGTTTGCATTAAAATAGTCTCAATTATATATAGACAAATAATTATCATTCATTTTTATTAATCCTCGCCGGCGCGTATTCAGTCCTGCGCAATAAACCGTGTTCGATGAAACCTATCACAGCCATAGATACGATTGGCGCTCATGTGCATTGCCCTCGCGCTGTGCGGGTGTTGTAATCAAGGCGCTGTTACGGCCTTGATATGAGGTTTGTAGAGCGCAACGCAACGCCAGCAATTGCTGGCACTGAAAGTTCCTGTGGAAAGTTCAGGTATCAGGGCCGCCCACCAGGGCGGCCTTTTTACTTTTGGCTTTTCGTTAATTCAGTTCATCACGTTGTCTTGTTCGGGTTGTTAGGTATGGCTGATTGATTTGATAAAGCAAACGCATTAGCCCACCCGGCGAAAGTTGGTTATCTTACATCTCAACGAAAACACGGAGGAAGTACAGATGTCTTTGATTAATACCAAAATTAAACCTTTCAAAAACCAGGCGTTCAAAAACGGTGAATTCATCGAAGTGACCGAGAAAGATACCGAAGGCCGCTGGAGCGTCTTCTTCTTCTATCCGGCTGACTTCACCTTCGTTTGCCCGACCGAACTGGGTGACGTTGCAGACCATTACGACGAACTGCAGAAGCTGGGCGTAGACGTTTACTCTGTTTCTACCGACACCCACTTCACCCACAAAGCATGGCACAGCAGCTCTGAAACCATCGCGAAAATCAAATACGCGATGATCGGCGACCCGACTGGCGCCCTGACCCGTAACTTCGACAACATGCGTGAAGATGAAGGCCTGGCTGACCGTGCTACCTTCGTTGTTGACCCGCAGGGCATTATCCAGGCAATCGAAGTTACCGCTGAAGGTATCGGCCGTGATGCTTCTGACCTGCTGCGTAAAGTGAAAGCGGCGCAGTACGTTGCTTCTCACCCAGGTGAAGTTTGCCCGGCGAAATGGAAAGAAGGCGAAGCGACTCTGGCACCGTCTTTAGACCTGGTTGGCAAAATCTAAGTTTCCCGCCGTCTTTCGCGCAGTGCATCGCCTGCTCTGACGCGACAGGCTCCGGAAATGACAGTCGTAATGGGCGCGCCCGCGCCCATTTTATTCCAGCACCATGATGCAAGTTGCATTCAGGCCGCCCGAATAAGGCAGCTTGCATGATGACGTTTTTAGAGAGGGAAGAACAATGCTCGACACCAATATGAAAACCCAGCTCAAGGCCTACCTTGAGAAACTGACCAAACCTGTTGAGCTGATTGCCACGCTGGACGACAGCGCTAAATCGGCAGAGATCAAGGAACTGCTGGCAGAGATCGCCGAACTGTCACCGAACGTGACCTTCAAAGAAGATAACGGTCTGGCGGTGCGCAAGCCCTCCTTCCTGATCACCAATCCGGGTTCTGACCAGGGGCCGCGTTTTGCCGGTTCTCCACTGGGCCACGAATTCACCTCGCTGGTGCTGGCACTGCTGTGGACCGGTGGTCATCCGTCAAAAGAGGCGCAGGCGCTGCTCGAGCAGATCCGCGATATTGACGGCGATTTTGAGTTTGAAACCTATTACTCGCTCTCCTGCCATAACTGCCCGGACGTGGTGCAGGCGCTGAACCTGATGTCGGTGCTGAACCCGCGCATTAAGCACACGGCGATTGACGGCGGTACGTTCCAGAACGAAATCACCGACCGTAACGTCATGGGCGTTCCGGCGGTCTTTATGAACGGTCAGGAGTTTGGCCAGGGCCGTATGACGCTGACCGAAATCGTTGCCAAAGTGGACACGGGTGCCGAAAAACGTGCGGCAGAAGCGCTGAACAAACGTGATGCGTATGATGTTCTGATTGTCGGCTCCGGCCCGGCGGGCGCGGCGGCGGCGGTTTACTCCGCCCGTAAAGGCATTCGTACCGGACTGATGGGCGAACGCTTCGGTGGCCAGGTGCTCGACACCGTGGATATCGAAAACTACATCTCTGTGCCGAAGACCGAAGGCCAGAAACTGGCTGGCGCACTGAAGGCGCACGTCAGCGATTATGAAGTGGATGTGATCGACAGCCAGAGCGCCAGCAAGCTGGTTCCGGCCGCGGTTGAAGGGGGGTTACACCAGATTGAAACCGCCTCCGGCGCGGTGCTGAAAGCGCGCAGCATTATCATTGCCACCGGCGCCAAATGGCGCAACATGAACGTCCCGGGTGAAGATCAGTATCGCACCAAAGGCGTCACCTACTGCCCGCACTGCGACGGCCCGCTGTTTAAAGGTAAACGCGTGGCGGTGATCGGCGGCGGTAACTCCGGTGTGGAAGCGGCGATTGACCTGGCGGGTATCGTTGAACACGTCACCCTGCTGGAGTTCGCCCCAGAAATGAAAGCGGACCAGGTGCTGCAGGACAAAGTGCGTAGCCTGAAAAACGTCGATATCGTGCTGAATGCGCAGACCACGGAAGTGAAAGGTGACGGCAGCAAAGTAACCGGTCTGGAATACCGCGACCGCGTGAGCGGTGACGTACATAGCGTGGCGCTGGCGGGGATCTTCGTACAGATTGGTCTGTTGCCAAACACCACCTGGCTGGACGGCGCGATTGAGCGCAACCGGATGGGCGAAATTATTATCGATGCGAAATGCGAAACCAGCGTGAAAGGGGTGTTCGCGGCAGGGGACTGCACCACGGTTCCGTACAAACAGATCATCATTGCCACCGGTGAAGGGGCGAAAGCGTCTCTGAGCTCGTTCGATTATCTGATTCGCACCAAAACGGCATAAAAAGAAAGCAAGACTACACCTGCAACAGCAAGAGGCCACCGAAAGGTGGCCTCTTTTTTTTACCTGACGACCATCACCGGAATGTGGGTGTGACGGATCACGCTCGACGCGTTAGAGCCCAGCAGGTGGGTGGTAATGGAAGGATTACGGGAACCGATCACCACGACGTCTGCTTTCAGTTCATTGGCCAGTTCATTAACGGCATCCCGCACGCTACCGAACCTGACGTGAGTTTTGATACGTGAAGGGTCGATGCTGAAATGCCCGACCATGGTTTGTAGACGATTTTCAGCTTCGTGCTGAAGATGCTCTTCGAAGCGACGTACATCGGCGGCAAAGCGGTGCAGACTCAGGCTGGCGGAACCCGGTAACACGTGTAAAAGATGAATGATCCCGTCCTGCTGCGCCAGGAACTCCGCGTGGCGTACGGCCTTGTCGCTCAGCTCCATCTCGAAAACATCAACCGGCATAATGATTGTCTGATACATACCCGTTTCTCCTTGTTTATAAACGCTGAATTCATTCAACCACAAAATATGAATGGTTTCTGTAAGCGCGGCGCCACTTTTTGATCTCGCCAGGAAAAATCTCAAAAGATCCGTCATCACGGGCAAGTCTTCTGGGGTAGCTACCCTTTATACACTGTCCTGGATCCTTTCGGAGGTTGCATGAAAGCACTCACGTATCACGGCCCACATCATGTTCGCGTCGAGAATGTCCCCGATCCCATCATTGAACAGCCAGACGATATTATTCTGCGGGTCACGGCTACGGCGATTTGCGGGTCCGATCTGCATCTCTATCGCGGCAAAATCCCGAAGGTGCAACACGGCGATATTTTTGGTCATGAATTTATGGGGGAAATCGTTGAGTGTGGCAGGGAGGTGAAGAATTTACAGAAAGGCGATCGCGTGGTTATCCCGTTTGTAATTGCCTGCGGTGACTGTTTCTTCTGCCGTCTGCAGCAATACGCGGCCTGCGAGACGACCAACGCTGGGCAGGGCGCCGCACTGAACAAAAAGCAGATTCCCGCGCCGGCCGCGCTGTTTGGCTATAGCCATCTCTACGGCGGCGTGCCGGGAGGCCAGGCGGAATATGTTCGCGTACCGAAGGGGAACGTTGGGCCGTTCAAGGTGCCGCCGCTGTTGTCCGATGACAAAGCGCTGTTCCTGTCAGATATTTTACCCACCGCCTGGCAGGCGGCAAAAAATGCGCAGATCGAGAAAGGATCGAGCGTGGCCGTTTTCGGCGCCGGGCCGGTGGGGTTGCTGACCATTGCCTGCGCGCGACTGCTCGGGGCGGAACAGATCTTCGTCATCGACCATCACCCGTATCGCCTGCGATTCGCTCAGGCGCGCTACGGCGCAATCCCGGTCAACTTTGATGATGATAACGATGCCGCCGAAAAAATCATTGAGCAAACTGCCGGCCAGCGTGGTGTCGATGCGGTGATTGATGCCGTCGGGTTCGAAGCCAAAGGCAGCACCACGGAAACAATCCTCAGCAACCTTAAAATTGAAGGCAGCAGCGGCAAAGCGCTGCGTCAGTGTATCGCGGCTGTCCGGCGCGGCGGCGTTGTCAGCGTCCCTGGCGTTTACGCCGGGTTTATTCACGGCTTCCTGTTTGGCGATGCCTTCGATAAAGGGCTGAGTTTCAGGATGGGGCAGACACACGTCCACGCCTGGCTGGGCGAGTTGCTGCCGCTTATCGAAAAAGGGCTGCTTACGCCGGAGGAGATTGTGACCCACTATCTGCCGCTGGCGGATGCGGAACGCGCCTACAAGATTTTCGAAAAACGGGAGGAGGAGTGCCGCAAGGTCATTCTGGTGCCGGGGGCGGAAACGCCTGACGCGGCGGCACAGCAGGTGAAAGGCCTGGTCAATGCTTTCCCGGGTGGGGTGGTGTGAGATTATCGCTTACCGATGACGCTCAAGATAAAGCACCGCCATGACGATGATCGCCAGAATAATGAGAAAAATAAGTGTGATAACCACTATCTCACTCATGACCGTCCCCGCGGCACCCAAACAGATTAAGCGTGGGTTAAGGGGTTTTCGGGCGATATAGGATAATCGGGTGAATTTGCGGAAAGAGGATGCGGGTGCATCCTCTGTGCAACGCGGGAGCGTTTGTTCAGATGGGGTTAACGCAGGTAGTCGCCCGCGGCTTCTGGCTGGTAGAGCAGCTCCAGCACTTCCAGATGCGCCGCGGCACCGCCTGGCAACGCCCAGTTGATGGTGTCTCCCGTACGCAGACCAAGAAGCGCGGCACCCACAGGGGCAAGGACCGAAAGCTGTGCACTGCTGTCGGTCATCTGCGCCGGGTAGACCAGCGTTCGGGTCAGCTCTTCACCGGTGGCCAGGTTACGGAATTTAACCCGGCTGTTCATGGTGACCACGTCGTGAGGCATGGATTCAGGCGTGCACATCTGCGCCCGGTCAAGCTCTTCATTCAGGGCGTCAGCCACCGGAAGCGAAGCGAATTCTGCTTTTTCCAGCAGTCTGTCAATACGTTCTGCGTCAAGCTCATTGATGATGATGGTGGGTCTGGACATTTTTTACTCCATGTCGTTAATGCTGCGTGTAACGCAGAAACCAATCCAAAAGAAAACCCTCGCCGTCTGGCAGCGAGGGTTTAACTCTTCTGATGATACTGGCTGAGCGCACGACTTTGAAGTGATACAGGTCACATTCATGGGTCATATGAATTTTCGGTGAAAAACGTGCTCCCTTGCCAATTTGGATTATTCTTTTTAAGCGCCCCCTGCGGGCGACTATCCGCATTCAGTGTTTCTTCTCAGGAGATCTCATGAGCGATTAC
The DNA here is from genome assembly GCF_031453695.1 of Enterobacter sp. SORGH_AS_0287. NCBI lineage: Bacteria > Pseudomonadati > Pseudomonadota > Gammaproteobacteria > Enterobacterales > Enterobacteriaceae > Enterobacter > Enterobacter sp. SORGH_AS_0287. The sequence continues at coordinate 2,253,274 of NZ_JAVIZW010000001.1, read as the reverse complement.
GACAAAATTACGTTGAAAGACGGCAGTTATTTATATTTTAAAGACTGGGGAAGCGGGCAACCCGTGGTGTTTAGCCACGGCTGGCCGCTGACGGCGGATGCCTTTGAAGACCAAATGTTATACCTGGGATCAAAAGGATTTCGCGTAATTGCACATGACCGCCGCGGACATGGCCGCTCAGCGCAGCCGTGGGATGGGCACAATATGGATCAGTATGCCGACGACCTGGCTGAGCTGACGGCGCGTCTGAATCTGAAAGACGCTGTTCACGTGGGGCATTCAACCGGCGGTGGCGAAGTGGCGCGCTATATTGGTCGCCACGGTACGGATCGCGTGGCGAAAGCGGTACTTATTGGTGCCGTGACACCGATTATGATCAAAACCGATTTCAACCCGAACGGTGTGCCGAAAGAGGTGTTTGATGGTATTCGGGAAGGCGTGATTAACGATCGCGCGGCTTTCTTCTATGCGCTGACCGAGGCGTTTTATGGCTATAACCGCCCGGGGGCGAAAGAGTCCAAAGCGGTGCGGGAGAGCTTCGTTGAGCAGGGGCTTCAGGGGTCGATCAAGGCGCTGTATGACTGCGTAAAAGCGTTCTCTGAAACCGATCTGCGTGAAGATCTGAAAAAGATGACTATCCCAACGCTGGTGATCCACGGCGACGACGACCAGATAGTCCCGATCGAGACCTGTGGTCGGGTGGCTGCAGAGATCCTGCCGAACGCTGAACTGAAGGTCTATGCCGGGGGTTCTCACGGCATATGCACCACGCATAAGCACCAGATCAATGACGATTTGCTGAAATTTATTCAGTCTTAATTCCTGGCGGATTGCGTTACGCTGAGTGTCCTGATCCAGGGTACTGAGCGAAACGCAATTCGTGTCTGCCCCACCATTCTGCCCCACCATTAAGAGAGCACTATGTATTTCTATCAACCTTCTCTGGGACACGGCCTGCCGCATGACCCACTGAACGCGATTATTGGCCCACGCCCGATTGGCTGGATCTCCTCGTGCGACAACGCCGGTCAGCTGAATCTCGCGCCGTATAGCTTCTTTAACTGCTTTAACTATCGTCCGCCCATCATCGGTTTTTCCAGCAACGGCTGGAAAGACAGCGTGCGTAATATTACCGAAACCGGCGAGTTTGTCTGGAACCTGGCGACGCGCGATCTGGCTGAAGCGATGAATGCGACCTCGGCTATGCTTCCCCACGATGAAAATGAATTTACCTTTGCGGGATTAACGCCAGCGGCCAGCCAGCTGGTGAACGCCCCGCGGGTGGCAGAAAGCCCGGTTAACTTTGAGTGTCGCCTGTCGCAGTGTATTCAGCTTACCGGGGCCGACGGCACACCGGTTGATACCTGGCTGTTGCTCGGCGAAGTGGTGGGTATTCACATCGCCGAAACGTTGCTGGAAGAGGGGATTTATCAGACGGCGAAAGCGCAGCCCATCCTGCGTGCGGGTGGGCCGACGGCTTACTATGGCATCAGTGACGAGCACCGGTTTGACATGACCCGACCGATCGTCAATCAGTGACCGGCTTTATCAATGACGAATTGTTTTCCGCAGTTACCCGGGTGTGGCTGCGGAGCAAATGAGGTCGCAGAAAGCGGGTTATTAATGGTGTCTGCCTTCAGTGAGATCTGCATTTCAGTCAGGTAGGACGGGTTGCCATTACAGGTAAGCTTGAACGCTTTGACATTCTCCTTGCCCCAGCCTTTGGCCACGGCGCTGTCAAAGTCGCTGCGGCTTACGGTTTTTCCATAGTTATCGGCGAGGAACTTGCCGACCGCGCTGTTTTTTATCTCCTGATTCATGCGCACCATTGTGCCGAAATACGCGTCAGGATCAAAACCAAAGCATACGCCGTGTTTGGCATATTCGTAGCGTTCCAGGCAGGAGTTACCGCCAGCACCTGGCATAACGCTGTTCAGCTTCGCAGCACCTGAAAGCGACAGTCCGGTTTCGGCGGCAGCGCATTTGCGGCTGGCCTTCACCTCCGGCATGTTCGGGATTGGACGGGTCGCGCAGCCAAAACGCATCCAGCGACGTTCATCCACACCCCGTGCGGCAACAGATTTTGGCAGCCCCGGCCATAATCCGTGCACGGTCAGAAAATCGGTTTTGTTATCACTCTCTTTTTGTAAACGGCACTCTTCGGGCTCGTTGCGGTTACGGTCGGCCATGCTCTGGCAGAACCCGGTTTGCCAGGAAAGAGCCAGAACGTAGCGATCGAAATCGCCATACTGCGTTGCCTTGAGTGGGTCGGCCTGTGCGGAGAATACACAGAGTGCCAGCGCGATTGCGCCAGACGGAATAACGATATCCTTCCTGAACATGTGATTTCCTGATCGAATGAGCATGAATAATTTCTGGAAATTATTAAAGCACAAAAAGCGCCCGCAGGCGCTTTCTGGATATCAGGAATTTAGCTTAAGCTGCGCCGGGTACCAGCACCTGCGTGGCAATAATCACGATAATCAACCCCACAATCACGGGGACGGAGGTGCGTTTGATCACTTCGAAAGGCGAGATTTTTGCCATCCCGGCAACGGCTACAACCACACCCGATACCGGCGAAATGGTGCGACCGAGGTTTGACGCCTGCAGCATGGGGATGGAGAGATAGGCCGGGTTAATGCCTGAGGAGTGAGCCAGTTTCGGGATCATCTCAACGAAGGCGTAGAACGGCGCGTTACCGGAACCGGTGGTCATGGCGGCGAGCATGGTCAGCACCACCAGAACCAGCATCAGGATAATACTGGCCGAGCCGAACGAGGTGGCGATGGAAATCAGGCTCTGAATAAAGCCGATGGTGCTCAGACCCTGGGCGAAGACGCCTGCTGCAACCAGCAGCATAACGACTCCTGCAAACGCATCCGCCATACCGCGATAGGCCACTTCCAGACCCGAGAAGACTTTCTGCGTGTTAAACCCACGCACAAACTCCAGCAGGGCGGCCAGCAGCATGCAGATCACCAGAATGGTGATGATGTGCAGCTGTGGGCCCCATTTACCGTCAAAAATAAGCACGCCAATAATAGGTGTGAACGGCAGAATGGCATAAAACGCCGGCGCGGTGGTGGTGATTTCACTCACGTCCAGCATCTCGTGGCTGATGTTCTCCTTCTTATCGAGATAACGCTGCCAGAAGAAGTGCGCGATGCCCATGCCGACAATGGCGACGATAGAAATGGGCAGCGTGGTTTTGAACGCAAAGTCGATAAGCGACATCTCAGCGGCTTTGGCTGCGAGCACGACATCACCGGAGGTGGGGGAAAGAATAATGGCGGCCGGCGAGGCGCAAATCGCGGCGGCCGCGCCGCGGCTGATACCGACGTTAACCATAATCGGGAACAGGGTGGCCATTAACAGTACGCCCAGACCGGTGGCGGACGACACGGCGAGGGACATCAGGCAGGCAAGGAAATAGGCCGCGACCATCAGCAGATACGGGGAGTTAATGTACTGCAGCGGTTTGGATGCCAGTTTAACCACCATATCATTCGCGCCGATATGGGTCATGTACGCCGCAAAACCGCACAGCATCATGATCATCATACCCAGGTCGCCACCGCGGCTCATGAGCAGGATTTTAATGTATTCAACAATGTCAGTGGCGGTGTAGCCCGTACTGTCTGCGCTGGCCGGTAACACCTGATGGCCCATGATGGCGCTGATAATGAGCAGGGTTAGCCCGCCGACAAATAACACCCCTGTGGCCGAGTAACCTTTAATGATGTAGCGCGCTACACCGACAATGACGACGACTCCGATAAGGAGCTCGATAAACGTAAGCATGGTTTCCCCTGTATCCTTGCTGCCCGAGAGCACAAATAATCAATAAAAAAGAAGGATGAAATGTGCCGAATTAATGTTCTGTCCTTGCTGATTAAAATCAATAAACAGACTACTAAAGAAGATATTAACGGTATTTTTGCCATAGCCCCGGCATTTATCTCATGCGCATATTGACCGGTAGAGATATTACTATATGTCAATCAAATGATAACGGGTTGTTAAATATTTTGTGGGTTTAAATTCGCCGCAGAAAGAAAAGGCAAAAACCCTTTGGAAATTGGGTTTTTAATGGCTGCTGGCAGCCCTCCGGAACGGGCCCTGGAGACCGTCATTGCTGGCGTTGGTGAGGTTGTCCAGTGTATTAAAGTCTAATAAAGGCTTACTTTTTCTGTGCTTATTATGGCGTGAAGGTATGTTCCTCTCAGAATATTCCCAGGAAGACGCTGATTAATTAGGAATAACGCTGATGCTGTTAAGCTTTGATTAAACTATTTTATGGTAAACTTTGCCTCGAATACTAAGAATGGTAATTGCATTGTGATTGTACGTAATAAATTTTTCCTCATTTTGTTGTTTATTTTTGGGCAGTTAGCATTGTCGTCTGTTGCACACGCCGAGAGCAATGCAACCGATAAAGGCTGGTTCTCCACCTTCACTGATAATGTGTCGCAGACCTGGACTGCGCCAGAGCATTATGACCTGTATGTTCCGGCAATAACGTGGCATGCGCGTTTTGCCTATGACAAAGAAAAGACTGACAAATATAACGAGCGCCCGTGGGGGGCTGGTTTTGGTCAGTCGCGTTGGGACGAAAAAGGGAACTGGCATGGCATCTATCTGATGGCCTTTAAAGATTCCTTTAACAAATGGGAACCAATCGGGGGTTATGGCTGGGAGAAAACCTGGCGTCCGTTAGCCGATGAAAACTTCCATGTGGGGCTGGGTTACACCGCCGGTGTGACCGCACGCGACAACTGGAATTACATTCCGATTCCGGTGCTGCTGCCTCTGGCCTCTATCGGCTATGGTCCGGCAACGTTCCAGATGACCTATATCCCGGGGACATACAACAACGGTAACGTTTACTTCGCCTGGATGCGTTTTCAGTTTTAACTGAAAAAACGTCACGTGGTGGTGAAAAAATGTGCAGCCGTTGATTCCGTTGAGATAAAAAACCGTCAGCAGAAATTAACGCGACTTTAGTCACTTTTTATCAAAGAACCGCTGGACAAAAGGTCCCACAATTGATGTACTGGTACCCGACACAGCATTTGTGTCGTTTTTTAATGTAAAGGTAATTTTGATGTCTAAGATTAAAGGTAACGTTAAGTGGTTTAATGAGTCCAAAGGATTCGGTTTCATTACTCCTGAAGATGGCAGCAAAGACGTGTTCGTACACTTCTCTGCAATCCAGTCTAATGGTTTCAAAACTCTGGCTGAAGGTCAGCGTGTAGAGTTCGAAATCACTAACGGTGCCAAAGGCCCTTCTGCTGCTAACGTAATCGCTCTGTAATTCAGACGCGTCAGCAAGAATTTCAAAACCCGCTCACTGAGCGGGTTTTTTTTCGCGTGGAATCAGCTAAGCAGATACATTTTGAGGAAGCTGGCAACGATCAGCACGCTCAACAACACCACACCTGCGCTCATCAGGTTCTGTTTCATTCTGTCACCCTCGTTCAGTATTGCGTTCAGAGTGACAGAGAAAAATTAAGCCAACATTAACGCAGCGTCTGTTAGTGCGTCGTGGCGGAAGAAAATAGCCAGAATGCGATCCCCGTCATCGCAAAGGAGCCGAGCATATTAATCGCAATGTTCATCAGCGCCCAGCCGACACGCCCTTCCTGAAACAGGAAAACCACTTCCGCCGAGAACGTTGAGAAGGTGGTTAAACCGCCGCAAAAGCCGGTGGTAATCAATAGCTTCCACACGGGATCGATATGCGTCATACGGTTAAACCAGGCCAGCCCCACGCCAATAATGAAAGCACCTATCAGGTTAGCCGCCAGCGTACCCATTGGAATAGCCTGATGCAGGGGATTAAAACGCATACTCAAAAACCACCGCGCAACGCTACCCGTACCCCCACCAATAAAAACGGCTAAAAGTAGTTGTAACACTGTAAATACCTGCTATTTGATGTGTAAGAGTGGCGAGTTTAACGCGGTTTTTGCTGAGGGGACAAATATGTATGTTGCGGTAGGACAGTTTGCGGTTAAGCCTGACTGGCAAGAGAATGCAGATAAATGTGTCTCTCTGATGAGGCAGGCCCGCCTGAAAGAAGCTTCCTTGCTGGTGCTGCCGGAGGCGCTGCTGGCAAGAGATGACAACGACCCGGACCTGTCGGTGAAGTCTGCCCAGCCCCTGGACGGCGGATTTTTACAGCACCTGCTGGCGGAAAGTGTGGGCAATGGTTTGACCACCCTCTTTACGGTGCATGTCCCCTCGACGGCGGGACGGGCGGTAAATACCCTCGTGGCCATCCGTGACGGCGCGGTCGTTGCGCGCTATGCCAAACTCCATCTTTATGATGCCTTCAGCATTCAGGAGTCACGGCGGGTGGATCCGGGAGACAGCATCCCACCGCTGCTTGATGTCGATGGCTTTAAGATTGGGTTGATGACCTGCTACGACCTGCGTTTTCCTGAGCTGGCACTTACGCTCGCGTTAAAGGGGGCTGACGTGCTAGTAGTGCCTGCCGCGTGGGTCAAGGGGCCGCTTAAAGAGCATCACTGGGCAACGCTCCTTGCAGCGCGTGCGCTGGATACAACCTGTTATGTTGTGGCCTCGGGGGAGTGCGGCAATAAGAACATTGGGCAGAGCAGGGTGGTGGATCCGCTGGGGGTTACGATAGCCGCTGCGGCGGAGGCCCCGGCTTTGCTGATGACAGAGTTACAGCGGGAGAGGATTACGCTTGCACGGCAGCAATTACCGGTTCTTCGCAACCGTCGGTTTGCGCCACCGCAATTATTGTGATGTTTTTTTCAACAATGCTTGATTCACCTTGTTACAGATTGCTATTGTGTGCACGCGTCAAATGACCGTTAATACAATCAGGTTTTTGGCGCTGAATGCAGCCTGGTTTATGTAAAGAAGGTATCTATGGGTGAGATTAGTATTACCAAACTGCTGGTGGTTGCCGCACTGGTCGTCCTGCTGTTTGGTACCAAGAAGTTACGCACGCTGGGTGGTGACCTGGGTGCCGCCATCAAAGGCTTTAAGAAAGCAATGAACGACGATGATGCGGCTGCGAAGAAAAGCGCCGAGGGTGACATCCCGGCAGAGAAGCTTTCTCACAAAGAGTAACGGCAATGCCTGAGGGCTTGCGAAAAAAAACCGGCTCAAGAGGCCGGTTTTTTTGCATTACTGTAAGTGAATATTACAGTCTTATTTCACTTCTTCGCCTTTTGCCTGCATATCGGCATGGTAAGAGGAGCGAACAAAGGGGCCGCAGGCTGCGTGGGTAAAGCCCATCGCCATCGCTTCGGCTTTCATCTCATCAAACTCATCCGGGCTCACGTAGCGCTGCACGGGCAGGTGGTGGCGGCTTGGCTGCAGATACTGTCCCAGCGTCAGCATGGTCACACCGTGGCGGCGCAGATCGCGCATCACTTCGATGATCTCAGCATTCGTTTCACCGAGACCAACCATCAGGCCTGACTTGGTTGGAATATGGGGATGCGCTTCTTTAAAACGCTCCAGCAGCTTCAGAGACCAGTTATAGTCCGCACCAGGACGTACCTGACGGTAGAGACGTGGCACGTTCTCCAGGTTGTGGTTAAACACGTCTGGTGGCGTCGCGGTCAGGATGTCCAGCGCGCGATCCATACGGCCGCGGAAGTCTGGAACCAGCGTCTCAATTTTGATGTTCGGGCTTTTCTCGCGAATAGCGGTAATGCAGTCAGCGAAGTGCTGAGCACCGCCATCACGCAGATCGTCACGGTCAACGGAGGTAATAACGACATAACGCAGCGCCATATCGGCGATAGTCTGCGCCAGTTTCTGAGGTTCGTTAGCGTCGGGCGCTACCGGGCGGCCATGAGCCACATCGCAGAACGGGCAGCGGCGGGTACAGATGGCACCCAGAATCATAAACGTCGCGGTACCGTGATTGAAACATTCAGCAAGGTTCGGGCAAGAGGCTTCTTCACAGACGGAGTGAAGGCCGTTCTTGCGCATCGCCGCTTTGATCCCCTGGATACGCGAAGAGTCAGCCGGAAGTTTGATTTTCATCCATTCCGGTTTTCTTAACAGCGCTTCGCGCTCTGTAGCCACGTTTTTAACCGGGATAAGGGCCATTTTATCGGCATCGCGGTATTTAACACCGCGTTCCATCACAATGGGTTTACTCATAGCGTGCGTGTTCCAGTTGCGAATATCGAAGGAAAGCGTTTCTATTCAAGGGAATGTTGTATTTATCAACTATTTTTGAACGAACGACAGGCAGTATATCATTGAAACGGTCGGTAAAGCAGCCTGCCAGGTCGCCAATTTGTAAAATAGTTGTTGTTTTGTGCGTTTTGCCCGGCAGGGGGCAGGGGCTTGTGCTGTATCAACCAGTCAGAAGGCCTGGCGGATGACGCGGATAACGTTTTCCAGTACCGGATCGCGCAAGCTGAGTTTGTTGTAATGCAGTGAAATCTCGATAGATTCCGCATTGAGCTGGTTGAGAGGAATGCTCTCCAGCGGCCAACATTTACGCAACAAGGTATACAGACGCGAAGGCATGATGCAGAGCATGTCGCTGCTGCCGATCAGGGAGGCAGTGGTGAACATATTGTAACTACTGAAGCTGATCTGGCGTTCCGGGAATATCTCATCGATTCGCTGACGCAGCGCATGGTTGGACTGTCCTTCGGTCATGAAAGACGAATGATCGTAGTTGCGCAGATTTTCAATGGTCAACGGCCCGCTCAGGGCGGGATGCTGCTGGCGGCACACCAGCACCAGGTTATCCGCATACAGGACATGTTGTCCGAGCGCTCGGGCGCTAAAGCTGCCGCTTTCTATAATCAGGTCGGTCTGAAACTGAGCAAGCTGAATATCAGGCTCGTTGAGCGGCACATTTCGCAGCAGGAGCTGGGGAACATGCTCTTTTATCGCCTGAAAAATAGCGGGCATCACCAGCACGCCGACAGACGGGGTGCAGCCGATAGTGATGGTTCTCTGTTTGTCATAGCTGCCGGTTAAATCCAGCGCACCCAGAATCGACTCCAGCCCCTGGCTGATGTACTCATGCAGATGGGTGGCGTAGGCCGTCGGCGTAACCCCCTGGCCCTTACGAATAAATAACGGGTCGGGAAATATAGCGCGCAGTTTTTGAATTGACTGGCTTATTGCTGAAGGCGTGAGATTAAGAATTTTCGCAGCATTAACGATACCCTTATGGACATATACTGCCTCAAAAATAGTCAACAAATTGAGATCAATATTACGTAAAGTCCGAAAAATTTGTGGCTTGTCCTCACCACCTGGGTCATTCAGTCGTTTGGCTGGTAAATTATTATACTCCACGCTTTCACTCCGTATACATTCACATTATGAATGATAGTTGAATTTATTTATTATGCTTGTAGAGATTCGTAAAGTGTTGGTTTTGTTTCACTTGTTTATCAAAAACAAACAGTTGTGTGATTATCACGCAAGTTACTTACGCCCTGTATGCAGTTCTGGCTGGAGGCTAAATAATATGTAGCGGTAATATTCGGGCGCTTCGAAAATATAGAATAAGCGGATTATTGTAAAGCGTAAAAGCGGTAAATAAACAGTGGCCCGTCAAATAATCGAGCCATGATGCATGATATATTAAGCAGTGATATATTCGTAAGATGGATTGTTAAGTAGGGCTAAAACGTTCTTCAAAAGCACAGGACGAATATTCTCGGGCGTTGCGCTTTCAACCCACTGGCGCATTTGCGTCATCTCCATTCCGGCGTAGCCGCAGGGGTTTATGCGCTGGAAAGGGGTAAGATCCATATTAATATTCAGTGCCAGCCCGTGGAAGGAGCAGCCCTTGCGGATACGCAGCCCCAGTGAGCAAATCTTACTTTCTCCCACATAGACGCCCGGCGCATCGGCACGCGGATGGGCTTCAATACCGTATTCCGCCAGCGTGTTAACCACGGTTTGTTCCAGCAGGGTAACCAGTTCGCGAACGCCGAGCTTTCTGCGCTTCAGGTTCAGCAGAACGTACATCACCTGCTGCCCAGGCCCGTGGTACGTGACCTGCCCACCGCGATCGCTTTGAATTACCGGGATATCACCCGTCATCAATAAATGTTCCGCTTTTCCCGCCTGTCCCTGTGTAAATACCGGCAGGTGTTCGACCAGCCAGATCTCATCAGGGGTGGTGTCATCGCGTGAATCGGTGAAATCATGCATGGCCTGGGAGACAGGCTCGTAAGGTTGCAGCCCGAGATGACGGACAAGAATTTTATCCTGATACAAAAGGACGTCTCCGAAGACGAGGGACAAAAGGTGAGGGAGAGTATATCACAAGCGGGGAGGCTGGTTACCCGGCAAACCGGGTAACCGCAGAGGGACTACAGCACCATACGAACAATTTCGATATTGCCGAGCTCTTCGTACAGCGTCTCAACCTGCTCAATGTGGGTTGCGGTAATGGTAATAGATACCGAGTGGTAGTTGCCCTTGCTGCTTGGTTTTACTGACGGAGAGTAGTCACCCGGCGCATGGCGCTGTACCACTTCAACCACCTGATCAACCAGCTCAGGTTTCGCCAGACCCATTACTTTGTAGGTAAACGGGGTAGGGAATTCAAGCAGTTCGTTAAGTTTGGTTTTCATGTCAGCTCCGGCGTAACGTCAAAAAGAATAACTCCCACGACAGGTGGGAGTTATCAGGATATCTAGTATATGGGGATCAAAATCACACTTTCAAGTGTTCAATTTTTAGCCAAACCAGTGATGGAACATCAATTTAATGTAATCAATGATTTTGCCGAAGAAATTGCCTTCCGGGATTTCTTGCAGAACAACCAGTGGACGCTGATCGATGGTTTTACCATCCAGCTGGAAGTTGATGGTGCCCACCACCTGGTTTTTCTGCAGTGGCGCGTGCAGCTCAGTGGTGTTCAGCACGTAGCTGGCTTTCAGATCTTTCATGCGACCACGAGGAATGGTCAGGTACAGATCTTTATCCACGCCAAGGGAAGCACGGTCGTTATCACCGAACCAGACTGGCTCAGAAGCAAACTCTTTACCGGCTTTCAGCGGGTTCACGGTTTCGAAGAAACGGAAGCCCCAGGTCAGCAGTTTCTTGCTTTCTGTCTCACGACCTTTGAAGGTACGACCGCCCATCACGGCAGAGATCAGACGCATCTGACCTTCGGTGGCAGAAGCAACCAGGTTGTAGCCAGCTTTATCGGTATGGCCAGTTTTGATGCCGTCAACGTTCAGGCTGTTATCCCACAGCAGGCCGTTACGGTTGGTCTGACGGATACCGTTGAAGGTGAACTCTTTCTCTTTATAGATGGAGTATTCGTTCGGCACGTCACGGATCAGCGCCTGACCAATCAACGCCATATCACGTGCGGAGCTGTACTGACCATCTGCGTCCAGACCATGTACGGTCTGGAAATGGCTGTTCTTCAGACCCAGCGCGGTGACGTAGCTGTTCATCAGACCGACGAAGGCATCCTGGCTTCCCGCGGCGAAATCGGCCATTGCCACGCACGCATCGTTACCGGATTGCAGGTTAATACCACGGATCAGCTGAGAAACAGGAACCTGCATGCCCGGTTTCAGGAACATCAATGATGAACCTTTAAATACCGGGTTGCCGGTTGCCCACGCATCGTTACCGATGGTGACCAGATCCGTTTCTTTGAACTTCCCTGCTTTCATGGCCTGGCCGATAACGTAGCTGGTCATCATTTTGGTCAGGCTGGCCGGATCGCGGCGGGCGTCGGCATTCTGTTCAGCCAGCACTTTGCCAGAGTTGTAGTCGATCAGGATATACGATTCCGCGTCGATTTGCGGAACGCCAGGGATCATGGTCTTGATATTCAGGTCATCGGCGTGAGCTGCAGAGAGAGCAGTTGCGCAAAGGGCCGTGGTCAGCGCCATGCGCTGCACAAAACGAGCAGAAAAAGTGGTCTTCATGGTCAGAACAACGACATCCGTGATGGAATTAAAAAAAGTGCCTTACTATAGCAAATGCTATTCAGGCAGGCATCCGACTTTAAGCATGAGTTTGTGAATGTGTTTTACACAAATTGACACTTTGGATGCCGCCAGTTCATTATTTCGCAACAGCGATAAATGATTGTAGTTGGGCTTCATTTTGCAGGCGCTGCTGCAGAGACGCTGCCTGCGATTTGCTGGCAAACGGCCCCATCTGAATACGCCATACTGCGCCGTTTTGCGCAACGCGTCCCGGGACACCAAACGTCTGGCTCAGACGCTGTTGATACTGCTGCGCACGGGCCTGATCGCTTACCGCCCCAACCTGAACCACAAAGCCGCCACTGGCCGCGGCTGGAGCCGCAACCGGTGTGTTTTGCGCCGTCGCCGGAGCCGTTACGGGCGCAGGCTCTGTGGCAGGAGCGGCAACAGGAGCCGGTGCTGGCGTAGGTTCGCTGCCTTCCAGCACGCCGGTGGCTAACGTGGTCGGCGCGCCAAGGAAGCCGCTACTCTTTACCGGCGCACCCGTCGTGTCTTCGCTCTGCAGCGTATCATTGCTGATTGGGCGCACTTCTCCTGCTGGCTGAGAAGGCTCTGCCGGAGAAGAGACGCTTCCCATGCCGCCGTCCAGGTTCGGGCGGTCAGGAAGGGCGTAAGTCTGTTTCGCCACCGTCGTACACGCAGTACCTGGCCCGGAGAGGGTGCCATCCTGCGCCACGATAATCGGGTCAATACGGACTTTGGTATTGTTCGAAGTGTTCAGGCGGTCTGCAGCCGCGCGTGACAGGGAGATCACCCGGTCGTTACCGTAGGGACCACGATCGTTAATGCGTACCACGATCATACGACCATTCGCCAGGTTGGTGATACGGGCGTAGCTCGGGACAGGCAGGGTCGGGTGAGCCGCCGTCAGTTGCATCGGATCGAACGCTTCGCCGGTCGCCGTCAGATTGCTGCCGGGCTCGGCATCATAAATGGCGGCAAAGCCAGCCTGGCTAAAGCGGGAGGGATCCTGAACAATTTTGTAGCTTTTGCCGTCGCGCTCGTAATCCTGATTCGCGCTGGCATTGAGCGGTTCATAAACGGGATCGGCACCGCTGATTTCAACGATCGGGCCATTACAAACCGCAGGCTGCGGCGGCGCGACGGTTGCCTGTTGCTGACCATCATCACTTGTGCAGGCCGCAAGTAAACTTGCCGCAATGCAGATCCCCAGCCACTGCTTACGCATTCCGATCCCCTTATTTTTATACGCTTTTTGACAACATTTTTCTGTGGGTATGGATCGACATCACGATACCAAACCCGGCCATCAACACGATCAGTGCCGAGCCTCCGTAGCTCACCAGCGGGAGCGGGACGCCAACAACCGGCAGAATACCACTCACCATACCAATATTTACGAAGACATAAACGAATAAAATCAGCATCAACCCGCCTGCCATCACGCGGCCAAAAGGTGGTTTGCGCACGCGCGGCGATCCACAGCCCTCGCATGATCAACAGCACATACAGCGCCAGCAGAATCAGGATGCCAACCAGGCCCAGCTCTTCCGCCAGAACCGCAAAGATAAAGTCGGTGTGGCGTTCCGGTAAGAACTCCAGCTGGGACTGGGTGCCGTGCAGCCAGCCTTTACCGCGCAGGCCGCCGGAACCGATCGCAATCTTGGACTGAATAATATGATAGCCCGCACCCAGCGGATCGGTTTCCGGATCGAGCAGCATCATGACGCGTTGTCGCTGGTAATCATGCATCAGGAAGAACCAGAGAATCGGGATGAATGCTGCCACCAGCACGACTGCAATGCCAATCAGACGCCAGCTTAAACCCGACAGGAACAGGACAAACAGGCCGGAGAGGGCGATAAGAATCGAGGTGCCGAGGTCAGGCTGCGCCGCAACCAGCAGCGTCGGCAGGAAAATCAGCACCAGCGCAATGGCGGTATTTTTCAGCGAAGGCGGGCAGACGTCACGGTTAATAAAACGCGCCACCATCAAGGGAACCGCTATTTTGGCTATTTCAGAGGGCTGGAAGCGGACAACGCCCAGATCCAGCCAGCGCTGCGCGCCTTTAGAGATGGCCCCAAAGGCATCTACCGCAACCAGCAGCACAATACAGAATATGTACAGATACGGTGCCCAGCCTTCATAGACCCGCGGCGGGATCTGCGCCATGACCACCATAATGACCAGACCCATCGCGATCTGGCCGATTTTGCGCTCCATCATGCCGATGTCCTGGCCGCTGGCGCTCCAGATAACCAGGGCGCTGTACACCAGCAAAGCCAGCAGGATCAGCAGCATGGCTGGGTCGATATGGATTTTATCCCACAGCGATTTTTTATTTGGATTATCCGTCATGATTATTGGTCCTCCGCCGCAGCGGCGGCCGGGTTTTCTGCCGGCAGTTCGGTGTTGTTATCACCCAGCATAATGTGGTCGAGGATCTGGCGCATGATGGTCCCCACGGCCGGACCTGCGCCGCCGTTTTCCAGAATCATCGCCACCGCAACCTGCGGGTTATCATAAGGGGCAAAGGCCGTCATCAGCTTATGGTCACGCAGACGTTCAGCAATGCGGTGCGCGTTATAGGTTTCATTGGCTTTCAGACCGAAGACCTGCGCAGTACCCGATTTGGCGGCCACTTTATACGGTGTGCCGGCGAAATACTTATGTGCGGTCCCGTTCGGGCGGTTCGCCACGCCGTACATACCGTCTTTGGCAATTTCCCAGTAACCGGAATGAATGTCACCCACTGGGGCTTCATGCGGCTGGATCCACGGCACTTTTTTGCCGTCTTCAACCGTACTTTGCAGCAGGTGCGGAACTTTCACTACGCCATCGTTGATGAGGATCATCATCGCTTTGTTCATCTGAATCGGGGTCGCCGTCCAGTAGCCCTGACCGATACCCACCGGAATGGTATCACCCTGATACCACGGCTTCTTAAAGCGCTTCAGCTTCCACTCACGGGTTGGCATGTTACCGGAACGTTCTTCTGAAAGGTCAACGCCGGTGTAATGTCCATAGCCGAATTTGCTCATCCACTCTGACAGGCGGTCAATGCCCATATCATACGCAACCTGGTAGAAGAAGGTATCCGCAGACTCTTCCAGCGATTTGGTAACGTTGAGGTGACCATGGCCCCATTTTTTCCAGTCGCGATAGCGTTTTTCAGAGCCTGGTAATTGCCACCAGCCCGGGTCAAACAGACTGGTATTGCGGTTGATGACGCCCGCGCTCAGCGCAGAGACCGCCACGTACGGTTTTACCGTTGACGCTGGCGGGTAAACCCCTTGTGTGGCGCGGTTCACCAGCGGCGTATTCGGGTCATTGAGCAGACCGGAATAATCTTTGCTGGATATACCATCGACAAAGAGGTTCGGGTCGTAGCTTGGCATGGACACCATCGCCAGAATGCCGCCGGAACGCGGATCGGTGACGACAACGGCAGCACGGCTGCCCGCCAGTAAGGTTTCAATATACTGCTGCAGCTTGAGGTCGAGCGTCAGGTAGACGTCATGCCCCGCCTGCGGTGGCACTTCTTTGAGCTGGCGAATGACGCGGCCACGGTTGTTAACTTCAACCTCTTCATAGCCGGTCTGCCCGTGCAGGACATCTTCGTAGTAGCGTTCGATCCCCAGCTTACCGATATCGTGCGTCGCTGCGTAGTTCGCCAGTTTGCCGTCTTTATCGAGGCGTTCAACGTCTTTATCGTTGATCTTGGAAACGTAACCAATGACATGCGTCAGCGCGGAACCGTAAGGGTAGTAGCGACGCTTGTAACCTTTCACTTCCACGCCGGGAAAACGATACTGGTTCACGGCAAAGCGGGCCACCTGGACTTCCGTCAGGTTCGTTTTAACCGGGATTGAGGTGAAACGGTGGGAGCGGGCACGCTCTTTTTTGAACGCGGCGATATCATCGTCGGTCAGATCGACAACGCCTTTTAGCGCTTCAAGCGTATCCTGCACATTATCGACTTTTTCCGGCATCATTTCGATTTGATAAATGGTGCGGTTTAACGCCAGCGGAGTGCCGTTACGGTCGTAGATAATGCCGCGGCTGGGCGCGATGGGCACCAGCTTGATACGGTTTTCGTTTGAACGCGTCTGATAATCGGTAAAGCGGACAATTTGCAGATTATAGAGGTTGGCGATCAGCACGCCGGTAAGCAGCAAAATCCCCGTAAAGGCGACCAGCGCCCGGCGCACAAACAGCGCGGACTCAGCCGTATAGTCGCGAAAAGAATTCTGTAGTTTCATCCGCTGCTTAATCTACCCTGGTCAGTCACTACTCGCGGTGATATGGGTGGTTGGTAGTAATGCTCCACGCGCGATACAGGCTTTCTGCCACCAGTACCCGAACGAGCGGGTGGGGAAGCGTCAGCGCGGAGAGAGACCAACTTTGTTCTGCCGCCGCTTTGCAGGCAGGAGATAACCCTTCAGGCCCGCCAA
This sequence comes from Enterobacter sp. SORGH_AS_0287, assembly GCF_031453695.1. NCBI lineage: Bacteria > Pseudomonadati > Pseudomonadota > Gammaproteobacteria > Enterobacterales > Enterobacteriaceae > Enterobacter > Enterobacter sp. SORGH_AS_0287. The sequence continues at coordinate 2,236,872 of NZ_JAVIZW010000001.1, read as the reverse complement.
TCAACAGACTGACGTCACGGCCATCCTGCTTCCAGCGCTCCAGTTCGTGCGCCAGCTGCGGCGTATCCCAGGGTTTACCTGGAATATCGAGGGTGACGATGCGGTTTTTGCCTGCGGCAGCCAGCATCAGCTCTCCCTCTTTATCGAGAATACGTTTGATATCGGCGTTCTTGCCGCGTTTCCCGGCGGGAATTTCCACCAGTTCGAACGGCATGTCTTTTGGAAAACGACGCAGATATTCAGTAAAACCGGTTTGTACCCAGTCCGGCATTTTGGTGCCGACGGCGACCAGTTGCAACTTCACGCATTAACCCCAGAGTTTTTCCAGTTCATACAGGCGACGGCTCTCTTCCTGCATGACATGGACAATCACATCGCCGAGATCGACAACCACCCAGTCAGCGGTCGCTTCGCCTTCAACGCCAAGCGGTAACAGGCCTGCTGCACGCGATTCCTGAACAACGTGGTCGGCAATCGAAACAACATGACGCGTTGAAGTACCGGTGCAGATAATCATGCAGTCGGTGATGCTGGATTTACCCTTAACGTCGATAGCGATGATGTCCTGACCTTTCAGGTCATCAATTTTGTCGATAACAAAATCCTGGAGTGCTTTACCCTGCAAGTTTTCCCCCTGGGGTGAATGAGATTGTATAACTATGAATTCGTGGCCAGACAGTATACCTGAACTGACGCCAGTGTCGGGACAAATGTCTCCGGCCGGGCTTTTGAAGGCGGGTATCATCCCACCCTCCGCCTGAGATTGCATCGCCATTTTTGTAAAACAATTTCTGTAAAGCAATGATCGGCGGGAAAGTCTGGCAGCGGAGGATAACAGTATGGCTTAACCTGTCAAGGCAGGATAATCATTACGCCGCTTTTTCATGCGCCCCCGCTATGCGTCTGCGCTTTTCTGATACAACCCATGCGCGTGAATGTAGTCCAGCACAGCTGATGGCAGCAGATCGTCACAGGCTAATCCCTGCTGCAGACGCTCGCGAATGAGGGTCGCAGAAATATCGAACCACGGCGTCTCTGCCAGATAAATCTTCCCGGCAGGCTGGTTGTGCAAGTCTTCAATATTGTCTGTGAGATGCGCCTCAAGCCACTGCTGATACTGCTCTTTTCGCATGGTCAGCGGATAGCCCGGACGGCGACAGACAAGCAGGTGGCTGTTTTCCAGGATCGTTTCATACTGGTGCCAGGTGGGAAAATTGAGCAGGGAGTCCTGACCAATAATAAAGGCCAGCGGCGTGTCCGGCCCTTGCTCCGCTCGCCACTCCTGCAGCGTTTGCGACGTCCAGGACGGTGTGTCGCGGCGCAGTTCTCGCTCATCAAGGCTAAAAAGCGGTTTATCCGCGATGGCCAGAGCGAGCATCTCTTTTCTCTGCTCGCTGCTCGCCTCAGGTTGCGGACGGTGTGGCGGCACATTATTGGGCATGATGATTACGCGCTGAAGGCCGATCAGATTCGCCAGAATTTCAACCGGCTTCAGATGTCCGTAATGGACCGGATCGAAGGTGCCACCGTACAGGGCCTGTAAAGAATGCATACTATCCATCGATAAATACGTCTGCCAGCGCCTTATGGCAGAGCAGCAGAGAGAGACTTTCCAGCTCCGCCCAGACCGACTGACCATAATCTTGTTTCAACGTAAGCTCAGCGCGCATCAGAAGCTGCACGGCCTGACGCAGCTGTTCATGACTCAGGCGGTTGATGGCCTCGGTGGTCATCGCCCGACGGTTTTGCCACACCCTATGTTTATCAAACAGCGAACGTAATGGCGTATGTGCAGACTGACGCTTGAGCGTAATCAGCAGTAATAATTCACGCTGAAGGGTGCGCAGCAAAATAACCGGTTCGCTACCTTCCAGGCGCAGCTGTTGCAATATATGCAGGGCGCGTTTGCTTTTCGCTGCCAGCAGTGCATCCACCCAGTGGAAGGGCGTAAAGTGCGCGGCATCGTTAACGGCCTGCTCCACGCGTGGCAGTGTCAGCTTACCGTCTGGCCAGAGCAGGGAGAGCCTGTCCAGCGCCTGAGCCAGTGCCAGCAGGTTACCTTCATAGCAGTAGCAGAGAAGCTGGTTTGCGGCGTCGTCCAGCTGAAGATTGTTTTGCTTCGCTCTTGTCGCGACCCATTTTGGCAGATGGGCTTGCTCAGGCGTCTGACAGGTCACCATAACCGCATTGGCCGCGAGCTGGGTAAACCAGGCCGCGTTTTCCTGCGCTTTGGTGAGCTTGTTGCCGCGCACAATAAACAGCAGATCGCTGTGCAGCAGACTGACCAGCGTTGCCAGCTGTTCATTGATGGCCGCGTTAGGGCCATTCTCCGGCAGCAGGATCTGGATGGTCTGGCGCGATGCAAAGAGGCTCATCGCCTGGCAAAGCGAGAAGAGGGCATTCCAGTCGGTGTTGTTATCCAACTGGACGGTGTGGTGTTCATCAAAGCCCTGCGCGGCCGCCGCCTGTCGGACGGCATCCAGGCTTTCCTGAAGCAATAGCGGATCGTTTCCGAGAAGCAGATACGCCGCGCGCAGCCCTTCATTGAGCTGCGCGCGGAGTTGTTCAGGATACAGCCTGATCATCAGTTACCCATGGAGGCAGAAACAGGAGGCGTGGTGGCATCCGGTTTTTCGATGATGTCAGAACCCTGTTTCGTTGACGCGGCAACGCCCGGCAGCTTACGGATCAGCTGCTCTGCGGCCTTATCGTACATTTCGTTAATGATAATCTGCTGCTCGGCGTCTTTTGCCAGAGCCGTCTGCGGGTTATCGAAGAACGAACGGTACACTTTCGTGCTGATTGGGTAGATGTCTTTACCCGGGATCAGAACGGCGGCATTAACCGACAGGACCATCTGATACTCTGCGGTACGGCCGTCCTGGAAAATGGACGCCGTGTCTTTGGCTAAGGTTGAGCCCAGAACGCGCAGGGATGGAACATCCTGACGTAACGTCCCTTTCTCAATCAACTCAACATCGTTAAGACGCAGCTGGTTTCGAATTGCCCGGCTGAGTGGACCATTCGGATCCGATGAGTCGAAAATCATCGTTTTCATTTCAGCAGGCACTGCCGTGGTATTGCGCAGATGCCAGCCACAACCAGCGGTGACAAGCACCGCCAGAGATAAGAGTATTGTTGCCAGTTGTCGCACGTTTCCTCCCGCGCTTAGCCAACGACCAGATTCAGCAATTTACCCGGTACGTAGATCACTTTACGTACGGTAACGCCCTCAAGATATTTCGCAACCAGATGTTCCTGGCCTGCGCGTTCGCGAACCTGTTCTTCGGTAGCATCGACCGCCACGGTAATTTTACCGCGAACTTTGCCGTTAACCTGGACCACAACCAGCGTGGTGTTTTCCACCATCGCGGATTCGTCAGCCACTGGCCACGGTGCGTTGTCGATATCGCCTTCGCCTTTCAGCTCCTGCCAGAGGGTGAAGCTGACGTGCGGGGTGAACGGGTTCAACATGCGAACGACGGCCAGCAGCGCTTCACGCATTAAGGCACGATCCTGCTCGCCGCCCTGCGGGGCTTTTGCCAGCTTGTTCATCAGTTCCATAATAGCCGCAATTGCGGTATTGAAGGTCTGACGACGACCAATATCATCGGTCACTTTTGCAATCGTTTTATGAACATCACGACGCAGCGCCTGCTGATCTTCAGTCAGTGCCGCGACGTTCACTGCCGGAGCATCACCCTGAGAGGTGTGCTCGTAAACCAGTTTCCAGACACGCTTCAGGAAGCGGTTAGCCCCTTCAACGCCCGATTCCTGCCATTCCAGGGTCATGTCAGCCGGAGAGGCAAACATCATAAACAGACGCACGGTATCTGCGCCGTAACGCTCAACCATCACCTGAGGGTCGATGCCGTTGTTTTTAGACTTCGACATCTTGCTCATGCCGGTATAAACCAGTTCATGACCTTCGGCGTCTTTCGCCTTCACGATACGACCTTTCTCGTCGCGCTCAACGATCGCGTCAACCGGAGACACCCAGTTACGCTCGCCGTTCGCCCCGACGTAGTAGAAGGCATCGGCCAGCACCATTCCCTGACACAGCAGCTGTTTTGCTGGTTCGTCAGAGTTGACCATGCCTGCGTCGCGCATCAGCTTGTGGAAGAAGCGGAAGTAGAGCAGGTGCATGATGGCGTGTTCAATACCACCGATGTAGATGTCCACAGGCAGCCAGTAGTTTGCTGCATCGGAATCCAGCATGCCTTCCTGATACTGCGGGCAGGTGTAACGCGCGTAGTACCATGACGATTCCATAAAGGTATCAAAGGTGTCAGTTTCACGCAGCGCTGGCTGGCCGTTAACGGTCGTTTTTGCCCACTCAGGATCGGCTTTGATTGGGCTGGTGATACCGTCCATGATCACATCTTCCGGCAGGATCACCGGGAGTTGATCTTCTGGCGTTGGCATCACGGTACCATCTTCCAGCGTCACCATTGGGATAGGTGCTCCCCAGTAGCGCTGGCGAGAGACACCCCAGTCGCGCAGGCGGTAGTTGACTTTACGCTCACCGACGCCCAGCGACGCTAACTTGTCGGCAATCGCGTTGAAGCCATCTTCAAAGCTCAGACCGCTGAATTCACCCGAGTTGAACAGGGTGCCTTTTTCGGTCAGGGCTTGTGCGGAGAGGTCTGGCTCAGAACCGTCAGCCGCGAGGATGACAGGCTTGATGGTCAGGCCATATTTGGTGGCAAATTCGTAGTCACGCTGATCGTGGCCTGGAACGGCCATGACGGCGCCTGTGCCGTACTCCATCAGCACGAAGTTGGCTGCCCAGACAGGGATTGCTTCGCCCGTCAGTGGATGGATAGCCTTAAAGCCGGTATCAACGCCTTTCTTCTCCATCGTCGCCATGTCGGCTTCGGCCACTTTGGTGTTGCGGCACTCGTCGATGAAGGCCGCCAGTTCCGGGTTGTTTTCCGCGGCTTTCTGCGCCAGCGGGTGACCAGCGGCCACGGCCAGATAGGTCGCACCCATGAAGGTGTCCGGACGGGTAGTGTAGACGGTCAGGGTCCGATCGTCGTTCTCAACGTTGAAGGTGATCTCCACGCCTTCTGAACGGCCGATCCAGTTACGCTGCATGGTCTTGACGGTATCAGGCCAGTGCTCCAGATTATCCAGATCGTTTAGCAGCTCGTCAGCGTAGGCGGTGATTTTGATAAACCACTGCGGGATCTCTTTACGCTCAACTTTGGTATCACAACGCCAGCAGCAGCCGTCGATAACCTGCTCGTTCGCCAGTACGGTCTGGTCGTTCGGGCACCAGTTAACGGCAGAGGTCTTCTTGTACACCAGGCCTTTTTTGTACAGCTCGGTGAAGAATTTCTGCTCCCAGCGGTAGTATTCCGGGGTGCAGGTCGCCAGCTCGCGGCTCCAGTCATAGCCAAAGCCCAGCATTTTGAGCTGGTTTTTCATGTACGCGATGTTGTCGTACGTCCACGGGGCAGGTGCCGTGTTGTTTTTGACCGCCGCGCCTTCTGCAGGCAGACCAAACGCATCCCAGCCGATTGGCTGCAGGACGTTTTTGCCGAGCATACGCTGGTAGCGGGCAATCACATCACCAATGGTGTAGTTACGCACGTGGCCCATGTGTAGTCGACCAGAAGGATAGGGAAGCATCGACAGGCAGTAATACTTCTCTTTGCTCTCGTCTTCGGTTACTTCAAAGGTGCGCTTCTCGTCCCAGTGTTGCTGGACTTTTGATTCTATCTCTTCCGGGCGGTATTGCTCTTGCATGGCAGCCAGTGGTCCTGTTTTCAATACAGCTACAAATGTAGCCAATGGATGTGGTAATTCAGATCCGCATAGCATAGCCCAAACGCCCGCGCCAAAACAGCCTTTCGCACAAATGCACGCGTGAGGAATTTGTCGGGTCTGTGGTTCACCTGGCAAAGCGGTGGCGAAATAAGGTCTATTATTAGAGTCAGTTACTTACCCGGGAGGCAAAATGATGAACAAGGTTGCTCAATTTTACCGAGAACTGGTGACAACACTGACGGAACGGCTGCGTAACGGCGAGCGTGATATCGATGCGCTGGTGGAACAGGCGCGGGCCCGCGTGACGCAAACGGGTGAGTTAACGCGAACCGAAGTGGAAGAGGTGACGCGCGCCGTACGACGCGACCTGGAAGAGTTTGCGCGAAGCTACGAAGAGAGTCAGAACGAGGTTACCGACAGCGTTTTTATGCGGGTAATTAAAGAAAGCCTGTGGCAGGAGCTGGCGGATATCACCGATAAAACGCAGCTGGAGTGGCGTGAAGTCTTTCAGGACCTCAACCACCACGGGGTCTATCACAGCGGAGAAGTGGTCGGACTGGGGAATCTGGTGTGCGAGAAATGCCATCACCACATTGCAGTCTATACGCCGGATGTGTTGCCGCTGTGTCCAAAGTGTGGACACGATCAGTTCCAGCGTCGGCCGTTTGAGCCCTAAGTAAAAGCCGCCCTCTGCCTTCAGGTCAGAGGGAGGGCATCAGGCCACAGAGCAGTCTACCATGCCCGGTGGCCATCGCTTACCGGGCCTGGCTGTAATAGTTGAGTCTTTCCGCCAGCAAATCCACGAACGCTTCACGGTCGATATCCACCATCAGCGTGGTATTGGGTTGATTGCCCGTCAGCGAATAGTAGTCCACCACCGTCATACCCTGAGTGTATTTCCCCTGGGTTTCCACGCCTACCCACCGTTCTACCGTGGTAAACATCTCCGGTTTGAGCAGCCAGGCAATGGTGCACGGATCGTGCAGCGGCGCGCCGTGAAAACCCCATTTCTCGGCTTTGTGATACGCCATAAAGAAGTCCAGCAACTCTGCGACGGTTGTCGCCACCGGGTTGCCAATGGCACGAAAGCGCGCGATGTCGTGCGCCATTATTTGTGCGCGAAGGGTGACGTCCAGGCCGGCCATGACAATCGGCAGGCCAGACTGGAAGACAATCTCTGCGGCTTCCGGATCGACAAAAATGTTGAATTCCGCCGCTGGCGTCCAGTTCCCGAGTCCCATTGCGCCGCCCATGATCACGATTCGGGCGATTTTACTGTGCAATTCCGGATGGCTGTTCAGCAGCAGCGCAACGTTGGTTTGCGGGCCGGTGGCCACCAGCGTGACCGGTTCCGCGCTTTCACGCAGCACTTTCGCCATCAGCTCTACGGCGGTGCAGGGTTGCGCTTCAAACCCCGGTTCGGGCAGTGCCGGGCCATCCAGCCCACTTTCACCGTGCACGTTGTCGGCAATGATCAGATCGCGCATGAGCGGTTTGACGGCACCACCGGCGACCGGAATATCGGTGCGTTTGAGCAACGTCAGCATACGCAGGACGTTACGCAGCGTTTTCTCCGGGGTCTGGTTTCCGGCAGAGGACGTGACGGCTTTGACGTCCAGTTCAGGGGAGGCAAGTGCAAGGACGAGGGCGATCGCGTCATCATGACCCGGGTCGCAATCGAGAAGGATAGGTTGTGCCATAGCGTGCTCCATACGTAGCATTATTTTGTGACAAGGTTAACGCTGCAATGTGACGCCGACGAGAAGAAGAGAGCTAAAGCGTGAAGCAGTGCGCAATCCGCAAATTGCGCACCGGGGAGATTAGTGCAGGATTTTGGCGAGGAAGTCTTTTGCTCGCTCGGATTTAGGATTGGCGAAGAACTCTTCTTTCGGCGAGTCTTCAACAATCTTCCCTTCGTCCATGAAGATCACGCGGTTCGCCACTTTGCGGGCAAAGCCCATTTCGTGGGTCACCACCATCATCGTCATCCCTTCGTGCGCCAGCTCAACCATTACGTCCAGCACTTCGTTGATCATCTCGGGATCGAGAGCGGAAGTCGGTTCATCAAACAGCATGGCGACCGGATCCATACACAGGGCGCGGGCAATAGCCACACGCTGCTGCTGACCGCCAGAGAGCTGCGCCGGGAATTTATCAGCATGCGCAGAGAGCCCCACGCGTTCCAGCAGCTTCAGACCTTTATCGCGCGCGAGCTTTTTATCGCGTTTCAGCACTTTTACCTGCGCCAGCGTCAGGTTCTCGATAATGGAGAGGTGCGGAAACAGCTCAAAGTGCTGGAACACCATGCCGACGTGGGAACGCAGTTGAGCAAGGTTGGTTTTCCTGTCATTGACTTTGGTGCCATTGACGAGGATCTCTCCTTGCTGCACCGGCTCCAGGCCGTTAACGGTTTTGATCAGCGTGGATTTACCGGAGCCGGATGGCCCACATACCACCACCACGTCACCTTTTTTCACTTCGGTTGAGCAGTCGGTCAGCACCTGAAAGTGCCCATACCATTTAGAAACATTTTTCAGGGAAATCATTATACAGTCCTTTTCTTCAGCCAGCTGACCAACAGCGACGCGCTTAAACTAATCACAAAATAGACTCCACCCGCGAAGAGCACCATTTCGACCTGCGTACCGTCACGTTCACCGATGGTAGACGCGGTACGGAAGAAGTCTGCCAGGCTCAATACGTAGACCAGAGAGGTATCCTGGAACAGTACGATGCCCTGGGTCAGCAGGAGGGGAACCATGGCGCGAAACGCCTGCGGCAGAATAATGAGCTGCATGGATTGCCAGTGCGTCATCCCCAGCGCCAGCGCGGCGCTGGACTGCCCACGGGAAATACTCTGAATACCCGCTCGGATAATCTCTGAATAGTAAGCAGCCTCAAACATTGAGAACGCGACCATCGCGGAGATCAGGCGGATATCGGTTTTCGGCGACAGCCCCAGCACGTTTTGCAGAAAGCCGGGAACAATCAGGTAAAACCACAGCAGTACCATCACCAGGGGGATGGAGCGGAAAACGTTAACGTAGGCTGTGGCAAACCAGGCGAACGGTTTAAAGGCCGACAGGCGCATGACCGCCAGCAGGGTGCCCCAGACGATACCCACCACAATAGCAATCACGGTGATTTTTAAGGTGATCAGCAGGCCATCCAGCAGGTAAGGCATGGATGGAACGATAGAACTCCAGTCAAATTCGTACATTATTTGCCCCCCAGATTGCCCGGCAGGCGGATTTTGCGTTCAACCAGGTTCATCACCAGCATGATGAAAGTGTTAATCAGAACATAGGCGAGTGTGATCGCCGTGAAGGATTCCCACGCGTGGGCGGAATAATCCAGCAGCTTGCCCGCCTGTGCGGCCATATCCACCAGACCGATGGTCGAGGCGATGGCCGAGTTTTTCACCAGGTTCATCATCTCAGACGTCATTGGTGGAACAATGACGCGGTAAGCGTTAGGCAGCAGTACGTAGCGGTAAGTTTGTGGCAGCGTCAGGCCCATCGCCAGGCCAGCATTTTTTTGTCCGCGCGGCAGTGACTGAATGGCGGCACGCACCTGCTCGCAAACGCGCGCGGCGGTGAAGAGCCCCAGGCAGAGCATGGAAGAGACAAAGAACTGCACGTTCGGATCCAGTTCCGACTTAAACCACATGCCAATATTTTCCGGCAGCAGTTCCGGGACGACCAGATACCAGGTGAAAAATTGCACAATCAGCGGAACGTTACGGAACAGTTCCACATACAGGGTGCCGAGAGATGAGAGAAAACGGTTAGGTACGGTGCGCAAAATACCGAACAGTGAACCGACAAGAAACGCGATAATCCACGCCGTGATCGATAAGGCGACGGTAACCTGAAAACCGCTCCACAGCCAGCCAAGATAGGTGGTGTTGCCGAACGGGGCTTGTTGCAGGAATATGCCCCAGTTCCAGTCTATTGACATAATAAACTCCAGAAAAAAAAGGGTAGCAGCGCTACCCTCGAAGATTGGTGAGAAGCTCATTTTTCGCGCTGAGTGGGGAACGACCACTCAACGTATAGTCTGTCCATGCTTCCCGACAATCGAGAGGGCAGGAGATCCCGCCCCTGTTGTTCTAATTAGTTAAGAGCCTTGTCGTTTGGTGATTTGAACAGCGCTTTCATGTCGTCAGACAGTTCGAAGTTCATGTTAAGATTTTTGGGTGGAATCGGGTTCTTGAACCATTTATCGAACCATTTTTCCGCTTCACCGGAGGTCTGAACCTGAGCGATGGTGTCATCGATCAGCTTCTTGAACTGCGGATCGTCTTTACGTAGCATACAACCGTACGCTTCTTTAGATTGCGCCGTGCCGACGATATCCCAGTTGTCTGGTTTCTTCGCTTTTGCACGTTCGCCTGCCAGCAGGGCATCATCCATCATAAACGCCACAGCACGGCCACTTTCCAGGGTACGGAAAGAGTCGCCATGATCTTTCGCGCTGATGATGCGCATATCCATTTTCTTCTCGTCGTTCAGCTTGTGCAGCAACACTTCGGAAGTGGTACCGGAGGTAACAACGACGGCTTTGCCTTTCAGGTCCGCAAAGTCTTTGATCTCGCCGCCTTTCTTGGTCAGCAGGCGGGTGCCCACGACGAAGATGGTGTCAGAGAAGGCAGCCTGTTTCTGACGTTCAAGGTTGTTGGTGGTGGAACCGCACTCAAAATCGAACGTGCCGTTTTGCAGCAGTGGAATACGGTTTTGTGAAGTGATTGGAATCAGCTTCACCTGCAGGTCAGGTTTGTTCAGCTTTTTCTTCACAGCTTCAACGATAGCGTTGGAGTAATCCTGTGAATAGCCCACGACTTTTTGCGTGTTGTCGTAGTAAGAGAACGGGACAGAAGATTCACGGTGGCCGACCACGATCACGCCGTTTTTGGCAATCTTGTCGAGAGTGCTCCCGGCAGCCGGAGCATCTTCAGCGTGAACGACGCTTGCCGACATCCCCATAACCAGCATTGCTGTGGCCAGTTTACGTAATTGCATACCCAACTCCTTTCTTATCAGCGCCAGTGACGCATTGATACCCATTGTGATGTTGTTATATCTCGCGCTATGCGAGTGCAGTGTTATGCAAGCTTGTTAACATTTAGTCTGGCTTAATGTAAAGATTTTGCTGCGTTATTGTTTATTTTTGCGAAGCGCGCCGCACCAATCAGAGGCAAATATCTCTCGTTGCACCGTTTCGGTGCTACCGGTGATCTACGCTGGTGCGACGAAGTTGCACGTTAAGCCAAACTGCGTTTACGTGGGGAAATAAAGCAAGAGACGTGCCAGAAATGCCCTCTCCCAACGGGAGAGGGGAAGGGAGGGGAAATTATCGACGACGCTGACGCAAGCTCATCAGCACCGCGCCAAATCCGAACAGCGCGGTCAGGATCCACAGCGGCCAGTTGCCGGTGCGGGCATAAGGCGTCAGGCCCGTCGCAGGCGTGACGTTGGTCGTCAGCACTTCACGGGTGAACTGCGGGATCATGGCCTGGATTTCGCCCTGCGGGCCAATCACGGCGGTAATGCCATTGTTGGTGCTACGCAGCAGCGGGCGCGCCAGCTCCAGGGAGCGCATCCGCGCCATCTGGAAATGCTGCCACGGGCCAATCGACTTACCAAACCAGGCATCGTTGGAGATAGTCAGCAGGAAGTCAGTGTCCGGACGGAAGTTATCGCGCACCTGCTCGCCGAGGATAATTTCGTAGCAGATGGCCGCCGTCAGGGCAAAACCGTGCGCATGCAGCTGGGGCTGAACGTACGGGCCACGGCTGAATGAGGACATCGGCAGGTCAAAGAACGGTGCTAACGGGCGCAGAATGGACTCCAGCGGTACAAATTCGCCAAACGGTACCAGGTGATTCTTGTTATACCGGTCAGTGGAGTTGTAGCTGTATTCGCTGTCTTTACCCAGCGTAATGATGGTGTTGTAGGTGTCGTAGCGGTTCTGCTGATTCAGACGCGCATCGACAATCCCGGTAACCAGCGTACTGCCGCGAGCCAGCAGTAGATCGTTCATCATGTTCAGGAACGGCTGCTGGTTAATTTCCAGATCCGGAATCGCCGACTCTGGCCAGATGATCAGCTGCGATTTACCCATGACCGCCTCGGTGGCGTTAGCGTAGATCTTCAGCGTGTTCAGCAGCTCTTTCTCGTCCCATTTCATTGACTGAGGGATATTCCCCTGCACCATTGAAATCTGTGTAGTGCGCTCTGGCACCAGGCTGTACCACTGGATATAACGCAGTGGGAAAGGCAGGGCAACCAACACCAGCGCCACGACCAGCGTCTTCCAGTTATGTGTGACAAGCGCCAGGATCAGCAGTCCGCTCACCACCATCAACAGGAAGTTAATCGCTTCAACGCCCATTACCGGAGCAAGCCCCTTTAGCGGGCCATCAATCTGACTGTAACCGAACTGCAGCCACGGGAAGCCAGTCAGTACCCAGCCGCGAAGGAACTCGGTAATTTGCCAGACAACCGGCGCAGCAATGGCAACGCGCAGCCAGGTGGTTTTTGGCCACAGGCGAGAAAGGATACCCGCGAACAGACCGGTATAGAGCGAGAGATAAGCGGCCAGCAGTACCACGAGGAAGACGTTAACGGGTCCTGGCATACCGCCAAACTGAGCGATGCTGACATAGACCCAGTTGATGCCGGAGCCAAACAGCCCCAGTCCCCAGAAGTAGCCAATCGCTGCCGCCTGGACGGGACGACGATTCAGGGTTAAACCCTGAAGTCCCATCAGGGAGAGAATGGCTGCAGGCCAGATATCGTAAGGAGAAAAAGCCAGCGTTCCGCTGGCTCCGAGTAACAGCGCCAGCAGCAGACGTACGCGCTGGCGTTCAAGTAATGGGGCAAATGCCATTTACATTAATCTTCCAGTTTTGGCACCGGTGAGTCGTCCGGCGTTCTGACATGAACCTGTATAATACGTCGGCTGTCGGCCATTGCCACTTTGAACTGGTAACCGTCGATGTCAACGGTCTCGCCGCGTGCCGGAAGGTGGCCAAAGGCCTGCATCACCAGCCCGCCAATAGTATCGACCTCTTCATCGCTGAAATGGGTACTAAAGGCGTCGTTAAAGTCCTCAATCGAGGCCAGCGCGCGAACGGTCCAGGTGTGACGGCTAAGCTGACGGAAGTCGATATCCTCTTCTTCGTCATACTCATCTTCGATTTCGCCCACGATCAGCTCAAGGATATCTTCGATCGTGACGAGACCGGAAACGCCACCAAATTCATCAATAACAATCGCCATGTGGTAGCGCTGAGAGCGAAACTCTTTCAGCATCCGATCCACACGTTTACTTTCCGGCACAACCACGGCCTGGCGTAACACTTTTTCCATGCTGAAGGCTTCGGCATCGCTGCGCATAAACGGCAGCAGATCTTTCGCCATCAAAATCCCTTCAATGTGATCTTTATCTTCGCTGATGACCGGGAAACGCGAGTGTGCGGATTCGATGATCACATCGAGGCACTCGTCCAGAGGCTGGTTACGTTTCAGGGTGATCATCTGCGAGCGGGGGATCATGATGTCGCGAACGCGCTGGTCGGCGATGTCCATTACCCCTTCGAGCATTTCGCGCGTATCTTCATCGATAAGGTCGTTTTGCCCGGAATCACGAATCAGCTCCAGCAGTTCGTCACGGTTTTTAGGTTCGCCGTGGAAAAGCTGGTTCAGAATGAGGGAGAAAAATCCCTTTTTGGTGTTTGTCGTGTCGCTACTGTGTGAATTGTCGTCGCTCATGGCGTTTGTTAAGGGTTCTCTTGTTAGTTCAACGTTTACCGCCGCGCTATTTTCCTACGCGGCGGCATGTTAGTCAGTCGGTCGACTGACTATTCTTTCTCGGCAATGTACGGATCCTCATAGCCCAGAGCAAGCATTATCTCTGTCTCGAGGGACTCCATCTCTTCCGCTTCGTCATCTTCAATATGGTCGTAGCCGAGCAGATGCAGGCTACCGTGTACCACCATATGCGCCCAGTGCGCTTCCAGCGGTTTTTGCTGCTCTTTAGCTTCCTGTTCCACGACCTGGCGGCAGATGATCAGATCGCCCAGCAGCGGCATCTCAATTCCCGGTGGGGCTTCGAAGGGGAAAGAGAGCACGTTGGTCGGCTTATCTTTCCCGCGGTAGGTCAGGTTAAGCTCATGGCTTTCGGCTTCATCCACCAGACGAATCGTGACTTCTGATTCTTCCTGAAACTGGGGGATAACCGCATCCAGCCATGTCTGAAACTGCGCCTCTTCTGGCAAGCCGGAATTATCGTCACATGCCAGTTGTAAATCGAGGATCACCTGACTCATTTTTGTTCTTGCTCCTGCGCTTCGCGCTTACGTTCTGCGGCCAGTTCGGCCTTACGCTTCTGATCTGCTTCTTCCCATGCTTCATAAGCGTTAACGATGCGCGCCACAACCGGGTGACGGACCACGTCTTCGCTGTGGAAGAAGTTAAAGCTGATTTCGTCGACGTCGGCCAGCACTTCAATGGCATGGCGCAGACCCGATTTGGTGCTGCGCGGCAGGTCAATCTGCGTGACGTCACCGGTAATGACCGCTTTTGAGTTAAAGCCGATACGTGTCAGGAACATTTTCATCTGTTCGATGGTGGTGTTCTGGCTTTCATCGAGAATAATGAATGCATCATTCAGCGTACGGCCGCGCATATAGGCGAGCGGGGCAACTTCAATCACGTTACGCTCAATCAGCTTCTCCACTTTCTCAAAGCCGAGCATCTCGAACAGCGCGTCGTATAACGGACGAAGGTAAGGGTCAACCTTCTGGCTCAGATCGCCTGGCAGGAAGCCCAGTTTTTCACCCGCTTCCACCGCCGGACGGGTCAGCAGGATGCGACGAATCTCCTGGCGTTCGAGTGCATCAACCGCCGCGGCAACGGCCAGATAGGTTTTACCCGTACCCGCCGGGCCCACACCGAAGGTGATGTCATGGTCGAGAATGTTGGCGATGTACTGCGCCTGGTTTGGCGTACGCGGCTTAATGACGCCACGTTTGGTCTTAATATTGATGGCCTTGCCATAGTCCGGCACGCTTTCTGCGCTTTGCTCAAGCACGCGCGCCTCTTTGATCGCGAGGTGGATCTGTTCTGGCTCGATATCCTGTATTTCACCGCGCATTGGGGCGGTATCCACATACAGGCTACGCAGAATATCCGCAGCGGCGTTGACGCAGAGAGGGCGTCCGGTGAGTTTGAAATGATTATCGCGACGATTGATTTCGATACCCAGACGTCGCTCCAGTTGTTTGATGTTGTCATCAAACGGCCCGCACAGGCTCAGCAGGCGAGCGTTGTCTGCTGGCTCAAGGCTAATTTCACGCGTATCTATGTTCAAACTGTTCCTCTTTGATTGATTAACTGACCCGGTGCCACCTGGCGTAATAAAACGGTCATTACCGAAATTATTCACGCCATAGAATAAAGGCGCAAGCGTTGCGGAAGATATTGGGGGCGATGAGAGGAAATACAAGGCCTGCCGAAACGGCAGGCCGGATGGCGTTATGGCTGGTAAATACCGACGCCAGCGTCGCTTTCTTTGCGGGTGCGGGACATGACGGATTCCGGCGACTGTGCGATGCGCAGACCCATTTCGTCTTCGGTACGGACCACTTTTGCGCGCAGGGAGTTGGTCAGCACGTCGACAATCTCCACGTCCACAAATTTACCGACCATGTCTGGCGTGCCTTCAAAGTTCACGACGCGGTTATTTTCGGTGCGTCCTGACAGCTCCATAATGCTCTTACGGGAGGTGCCTTCTACCAGAATACGCTGGACGGTGCCGACCATACGACGGCTCCAGGCGTTGGCCTGCTGGTTGATACGCTCCTGCAGAATATACAGACGCTGCTTTTTCTCTTCTTCCGGCACATCGTCGACCATATCGGCCGCAGGAGTACCTGGACGCGCTGAGAAGATAAAGCTGTAGCTGACGTCAAAATTCACTTCGCCAATGAGCTTCATCGTGCGCTCAAAGTCATCCGTGGTTTCGCCCGGGAAGCCAACGATAAAGTCGGAGCTAATCTGGATATCAGGGCGGGCTTCACGCAGCTTGCGGATGATGGATTTGTACTCCAGTACCGTATGTGGACGTCCCATCAGGTTCAGCACGCGGTCGGAACCACACTGAATCGGCAAATGCAGGAAGCTCACCAGCTCTGGCGTATCGCGATACACATCAATGATGTCATCGGTAAATTCCATTGGGTGGCTGGTGGTGAAGCGAAGGCGGTCGATGCCGTCGATAGCGGCCACCAGGCGCAGCAGTTCTGCAAAGCTGCCGGTGGTACCGTCGTAGTTCTCACCGCGCCAGGCGTTGACGTTCTGGCCCAGCAGATGAATTTCACGCACACCCTGTGCCGCCAGTTGCGCCACTTCAAACAGAATGTCGTCGGTCGGACGGCTCACTTCTTCGCCGCGGGTATACGGTACGACACAATAGGTGCAGTACTTGTTACAGCCTTCCATAATGGAGACGTAGGCTGTTGGACCATCCGCGCGTGGTTCTGGCAGACGGTCAAATTTTTCGATTTCCGGGAAGCTTACGTCAACCACCGGGCGGCGATTCTCGCGAACGGCGTTGATCATCTCCGGCAGGCGGTGCAGCGTCTGCGGGCCAAAAATAATATCAACATAGTGAGCACGCTGGCGGATCAGTTTGCCTTCCTGCGAGGCCACACACCCACCCACGCCAATGATCACATCGGGTCTTTTGCGTTTGATAAGCTTCCAGCGGCCCAGTTGATGGAACACCTTCTCCTGCGCCTTCTCACGGATCGAACAGGTATTGAGCAGCAACACGTCCGCTTCGTTCGCGTTGTCAGTTAGTTGATACCCGTGCGTGGCATCCAGCAGATCGGCCATCTTGGATGAATCGTATTCGTTCATCTGACAGCCCCAGGTTTTTATATGGAGTTTTTTTGTCATCGACTTGCTCATGCTCAGGAATGCAGGGCGCGTATTGTAATGCTTTGCTGCGGTTGTGACCAGTATGAAGGTTGTCAACCTCAAGACCGAAAAAATCCGGTAAACTTAAGGTATATACCATTAAGGATAATTGACCATGACTCACCAACAAACCGAAATTGCCGTTGTCGGCGGCGGTATGGTCGGCGGCGCACTCGCGCTGGGGCTGGCGCAGCAGGGATTTGAGGTGACGGTTATCGAGCAGGCTGCCCCTGTTGCGTTTGACCCGACGGCAAAGCCGGATGTGCGAATTTCAGCTATCAGCGCCGCCTCTGTCGATCTGCTGCGCGGGCTGGGCGTCTGGGATGCCGTGCTCGGGATGCGCGCGCACCCTTACAGCCGTCTCGAAACCTGGGAGTGGGAGAATGCGCATGTCGCGTTTGATGCCGCTGAACTGAAGCTGCCCCGCCTGGGCTATATGGTGGAAAACACGGTCCTCCAGCTGGCGCTCTGGCAAGCCCTGGAGGCGCATCCGAAAGTGGCGCTGCGCGTCCCGGCGTCACTTAAAGCACTGCATCCCCACGAAGGCGGGTATTTGCTTGAGCTGGATAAGGGTGATGATCTGGCCGCGAGGCTTGTTGTCGGAGCGGATGGTGCCAACTCACAGGTCAGGCAAATGGCGGGAATTGGCGTTCATGCCTGGCAGTACCAGCAGGCGTGCATGTTGATCACCGTGCAGTGTGAGAATGACCCGGGTGAGAGCACCTGGCAGCACTTTACCCCGAATGGCCCGCATGCCTTTTTACCGTTGTTTGATCGCTGGGCGTCGCTGGTGTGGTATGACAAACCGGCGCGCATTCGTCAGTTGCAGGGGCTGTCAATGGAGCAGCTGCAGCGAGAGATCCATCAGCACTTCCCACGCCGTCTGGGCAACGTCATGCCGGTTGCCGCCGGGGCGTTTCCGCTTACCCGTCGCCATGCATTGCAGTATGCCCGTGCAGGGCTGGCGCTGGTGGGGGATGCGGCACACACCATTCACCCGCTGGCGGGGCAGGGCGTGAACCTGGGATACCGTGACGTTGAGGCTTTACTGGATGTGCTGGGCAATGCGCGCGCTCACGCGGAGGCCTGGGCCAGCCATCCGGTACTGAAACGTTACCAGACGCGACGTATGGCGGATAACTTTATCATGCAGTCGGGGATGGATCTGTTTTACGCCGGGTTCAGTAACGATCTTGGTCCGGTGCGCATTCTGCGTAACATTGGTTTGATGGCGGCGGAACGTGCCGGTGGGCTGAAGCGTCAGGCGCTGAAGTACGCATTAGGCCTTTAATCTGGGGCCTTCTCCTGCGGGAGAGGGCTTTCGGATGCGGTACATAATCCAACAAAAACAAAAAAGCCCGCAGAGCGGGCTTTTTTGTTACTAAGTGGCTGGGGTGCAGGGATTCGAACCCCGGAATGCTGGTATCAGAAACCAGAGCCTTACCGCTTGGCGACACCCCAATTGCGTTAAACAATGTGCTTAACGACTTTTTAAATTGGCTGGGGTACGAGGATTCGAACCTCGGAATGCCGGAATCAGAATCCGGTGCCTTACCGCTTGGCGATACCCCAACAATTTTTTCTCGTCTACCGAATCATTCGACAGATGACTAATTTGGTGGCTACGACGGGATTCGAACCTGTGACCCCATCATTATGAGTGATGTGCTCTAACCAACTGAGCTACGTAGCCAGTACTGCAATCTTCGATGGCTGGGGTACCTGGATTCGAACCAGGGAATGCCGGTATCAAAAACCGGTGCCTTACCGCTTGGCGATACCCCAATACCGCGGAGAACCGCAAAATCGAAGAAATATGGCTGGGGTACCTGGATTCGAACCAGGGAATGCCGGTATCAAAAACCGGTGCCTTACCGCTTGGCGATACCCCATCCGTGCAACGCTTACCTGGGAATGGTGCGGGAGGCGAGACTTGAACTCGCACACCTTGCGGCGCCAGAACCTAAATCTGGTGCGTCTACCAATTTCGCCACTCCCGCAAAAAAGATGGTGGCTACGACGGGATTCGAACCTGTGACCCCATCATTATGAGTGATGTGCTCTAACCAACTGAGCTACGTAGCCATCTTTTTTTCGCGTTACCTTATCGGCGTTGCGGGGCGCATTATGCGTATAGACCCTTGCAGCGTCAACACCTTTTTCAACGAAAATAGCCGGAATGTGACTGTTTGGTTAGGTTGCGAACAGCGTGACCGAATATTCGGCAATTATTGGTTATTTATCGTTTTTGGGGAGTGAAATAGGGGGCAAAAAAAATCAGGCCCCGCAGGGCCTGATTGGATGCTTTTCGATTACTTATAGGCAGACTGGTGTACGCCTACCGCACGTCCTGATGGATCGTTCATTGACTTGAAAGATTCATCCCATTCAATGGCTTTAGCCGAAGAACAGGCAACGGACGGGCCGCCCGGAACACACTCCGCCGCACTCGGCACCGGGAACAACTCTTCAAAGATTTCACGGTACAGATACGCTTCTTTGGAGCCTGGTGTGTTGTACGGGAAGCGGAAGCTCGCGGTTTCCAGTTGCTGATCGGAAACCTGTTTTGCCGCCACCTCTTTCAGGGTGTCGATCCAGCTATACCCGACACCGTCAGAGAACTGCTCTTTCTGACGCCATGCCACGCTCGCCGGCAGGTAGGATTCGAAACATTCACGCAGGATATGTTTCTCCATTTTGCCGTTGCCGCACATTTTGTCCTGCGGGTTGATGCGCATTGCCACGTCGAGGAATTTCTTATCCAGGAAGGGAACACGGGCTTCCACACCCCAGGCAGACATCGCTTTGTTGGCGCGTGCGCAGTCAAACATATGCAGCGCCTGCAGTTTACGTACTGTCTCTTCGTGCAGCTCTTTTGCGTTCGGCGCTTTGTGGAAATAGAGGTAGCCGCCAAACACTTCGTCAGACCCTTCACCGGAGAGCACCATCTTAATGCCCATCGCTTTGATCTTACGCGACATCAGGTACATCGGCGTGGAAGCGCGAATGGTGGTCACATCGTAGGTTTCGATGTGATAGATAACATCGCGGATCGCATCCAGGCCTTCCTGCACGGTGAAGTGGATCTCATGGTGCACGGTACCGAGATGGTTTGCCACTTCCTGCGCGGCTTTCAGATCCGGTGCGCCTTCCAGGCCCACAGCAAAGGAGTGCAGCTGCGGCCACCAGGCTTCTGAACGTTCCTGATCTTCAACACGACGCGCGGCGAATTTCTTGGTGATCGCGGAGATCACGGACGAGTCCAGCCCGCCGGAGAGCAGTACGCCGTAAGGCACATCTGACATCAGGTGGCTTTTAACAGAATCTTCCAGCGCCTGACGCAGTTCGGCTTTATCAGTCACGTTGTCTTTAACCGCATCATAGTCGAACCAGTCGCGCTGATAGTACTGACGGATCTCGCCGTCTTTACTCCACAGGTAACTTCCTGCCGGGAACTCTTTAATGGTGCGGCAAACCGGTACCAGGGCTTTCATTTCTGAGGCGACATAAAAGTTGCCGTGTTCATCGTGACCCATATACAGCGGGATAATACCAATATGGTCGCGGCCAATCAGATAGGCATCTTTTTCGCTGTCGTACAGGGCGAAGGCAAACATACCCTGCAGATCATCGAGGAATTCCGGGCCTTTCTCCTGATACAGCGCCAGGATCACTTCACAGTCAGAACCGGTCTGGAAGGCGTAACGGTCGCCGTACTCGGCGCGCAGCGCCTGATGGTTATAGATTTCACCGTTAACAGCCAGCGCGTGTGTTTTTTTCTCGTTATACAGCGGCTGCGCACCGGCGTTGACGTCAACAATGGACAGACGTTCGTGTGCCAGGATGGCTTTATCGCTGGCGTAAACGCCGGACCAGTCCGGGCCGCGATGGCGCATCAGGCGGGACAATTCGAGTGCCTTTTTACGCAGTTCGCCTGCGTCAGTTTTAATATCCAGTACGCCAAAAATTGAACACATAACCTTCTCCGTTAACCCTGTTGCTTTGTAATGTTGCTTGCTTATGAAAATGCCGCAAAGGGGGAGGGCGCGCAAGGGTTTTACGGGATAAAACGGAAATAGTGCAATGCTGATTGCCGAATAGTGAAAAACGAGCACTTCATGAACGCTTTTATTGATGATTATGCAATAAATCGGCTGTTTTGTTAGGTGTGGGTTTGTTTATCGGGCGTGAAAATAAAAAACCACGCGCTGAGGCGTGGTTTGGGATCAGATAATATCAATTTCTTCGACGGAGGGATAAATCCAGCTCGGTCGGAAGGGCATGGCGTCAATATCGTCGAGCGTGGAGACACCGGAAAGCACCAGAATGGTTTCCAGGCCCGCCTGGAATCCGGCCAGGATATCGGTGCGCAGGTTGTCGCCGACAATCACCGTTTCCTCAGAGTGTGCCTGCATCTTGTTCAGCGCGGCACGGATGATCCACGGGCTGGGCTTGCCCACGTAGAACGGTTTCCGGCCAGAGATCTTTTCGATACCGGCACACAGCGCGCCGCAGGCAGGGTAAAATCCACGGCCGTGGGTATCCGGGTTGGTGGCAATAAAACGCGCACCGTTGGCAACAAAGTAGGAGGCTTTGTGCATCATCTCCCAGTTATAGGAGCGCGTTTCGCCAACGATCACAAAGTCCGGGTTCACATCTGTGATGGTAAACCCTGCCTTATATAACTCGTGGATCAGCGCCCCTTCACCCACCACGTAGGCCTTTTTTCCTTCCTGGCGCTTGAGGAAATCAGCGGTGGCCATGGCAGAGGTATAAAACACGCTGTCCGGCACGTTGACGCCTGCTGTGGCAAAGCGGTTTGCCAGGTCCTGACCGGTCTGAGAAGGGTAGTTCGTGAGAAGAACCAGAGGCATTCCTTTGTCGATGATGCGGTGAAGAAACTCCGCAGCACCTGGTACAGCAACGTTGTCGTGCATCAGCACGCCGTCGATATCACAAATTACATTCTTAATGGTCATGGACATTCCGACATCAAAAAAAGAAGGCGTTACTATAAGACCCGATCAACTTTCCAGCAAATGTTGCAACAGAATACCGTTGAGCATGGCGCGTTTAACCAGCGCAAATGCGCCTATTGCTGAGCGATGGTCAAGCTTAGAACGAACGACGGGAAGGTTCTGGCGGAAGGCTTTCAGCGCCTGAGTGTTAATGCAGCCTTCAATGGCGGGCAGCAGGACCTTCTCGGCCTCCACAATCTCACCGGCGATCACCACTTTTTGCGGGTTAAACAGGTTGATGGCGATGGCGATGGTTTTACCCAGATGGCGACCCACCTGCTCAATAACTTCACAGGCCAGCGCGTCGCCTTTGTTGGCGGCTTTGCAGATAGTCCCTATCTTGCAATCGTCCAGCGTGACGCGGCTCTGGTAACCCTGTTCAAGCAGGTGGCGCACCCGCTGTTCAATCGCCGTGTTGGCGGCAATCGTCTCCAGACAGCCAAAGTTTCCGCAGTGGCAGCGTTCGCCAAGCGGCTCTACCTGAATATGACCAATCTCACCGACGTTACCGTTGCGGCCAATAAAAATGCGGCCGTTAGAGATGATGCCTGCCCCTGTCCCCCGGTGTACGCGCACCAGAATCGAATCTTCACAATCCTGGCTCGCACCAAAGTAGTGCTCTGCCAGGGCCAGAGAGCGAATGTCGTGCCCCACGAAACAGGTCACTTTAAAGCGTTTTTCCAGCGCATCTACCAGCCCCCAGTTCTCAACCTTTATATGGGGCATATAGCGGATCACGCCGCTTTCGGGGTCCACCAGGCCTGGCAGGATCACCGAGATCGCAATCAGTTCACGGATTTTGCGCTGACAGTTCTCGATAAAGTGTTCAATGGTATTCAGCAGCGCGTGTTCCAGCGTCTCCTGAGTGCGCTCCGGAAGCGGGTAGTGTTCTTCCGCGATGGCTTTGCTGCTCAGATCATAGAGTGTAAGGGTGGTGTCATGACGACCAAGACGGACGCCGATCGCCTGAAAATTGCGGGTTTCGGTAATAATGGAGATGGCGCGGCGGCCTCCGGTGGAGGCCTGCTGATCGACTTCTTTGATCAGTCCGCGCTCAATGAGCTGTCGGGTAATTTTTGTCACGCTGGCGGGAGCAAGCTGGCTTTGTTCGGCTATCTGAATGCGCGAGATTGGCCCGTGTTGGTCAATCAGACGATAAACCGCCGCGCTGTTAAGTTGTTTAACGAGATCGACATTACCGATTTGAGCTTGTCCGCCTGGTGTCATACTTTTACTTACTCAGTGACGACCTCGTTACCATTAACGATGGTCTTGATAATTTTATAATCGTGTGTGAATGCCGTCAGGTTTGCAACCATACCTGGTGCAATTCCGCCAAGCTGTTTATCTACGCCCATCGCGCGCGCAGGATAAAGGGTCGCCATACGCAGGACTTCATCAAGCGCAATCCCGCAATGTTCAACCAGGTTACGCACCCCTTCAATCATCGTCAGGGAGGAACCGCTCAGCGTACCGTTCTCATCAACACACAGTCCATTGCGGTAGTATATTGTTTTACCGGCAAAAATGAACTGCTCAATATTTGCCCCTGCCGGTGCGGTGGCATCGGTTACCAGACAGAGTTTGTCACCTTTCAGGCGCTTGGCGTTGCGAATGTTGGTGTAATCGACGTGCAAGCCGTCAGCAATAATGCCGCAGTAAACGTCCTGCTCATCGAGAATTGCCCCGACCAGCCCAGGTTCACGACCGGTGATATACGGCATCGCGTTGTACAGGTGCGTCGCAAAGGTAATGCCGGCGCGGAAACCTGCTTTCGCTTCTTTTTGCGTTGCGTTTGAATGGCCCGCTGAAACGACAATCCCGGCGGCGGCCAGTTTGCTGATAACGTCAGGTCCCGCGATTTCAGGAGCCAGCGTCACTTTGGTGATCACATCGGCGTTGGCACACAGGTAGTCGACCAGCTCAGCGTCAGGTTTACGCACGTAATCCGGGTTATGCGTCCCTTTTTTCACGATGTTCAGCCACGGTCCTTCAAGATGCAGACCCAGCGCCTGATTAGGGTGTTTTGCCAGGTAGTCGCGCATCACGCGGATACCCTGTTTCATGAGATCATCACTGCTGGTGATGAGGGTTGGCAGATAGCTGGTGCAGCCCGATTTCTCGTTGGCTTTCTGCATGATTTCCAGCGTGTCGACCGTCACCGCCTCCGCGGTATCATTAAATTGCACACCGCCGCAGCCGTTCAGCTGTACGTCGATGAAACCGGGGGAGATTACTGCTCCATTGAGTGAGCGCTGTTCAATCCCCGGCGGCAGCTCTGCCAGCGGGCAAACACGTTCAATCAGGCCATTGGCGATAACAATCGCATGGTCATCCAGAATATCATGGCCGGTATAAATCCGACCGTGGGTTAAAGCGTACATAACGACCCCCGGTTAAAAAAAGCGGCCGCCTCTAGATGAAGAGGCGGTTATTCAATTACAGACCTTTGATGTTCTCAGCTTCTAACTCGTTGAAGTATTTCAGCGTTTTCACTTTCAGCTCCATCGTGGACGGTTCGTCGCACACGATGACTGATTTTGGATGCAGCTGCAGGCAGCTGATGGTCCACATGTGGTTAACGTTGCCTTCAACGGCAGCCTGGAGCGCCTGCGCTTTCACGCCGCCCAGAACCAGAATCATCACTTCTTCGGCATCCAGCAGGGTGCCTACGCCTACGGTCAGGGCGTATTTTGGAACCTGGTTAACATCACCGTCAAAGAAGCGGGAGTTTGCCACGCGCGTGTCATGGGTCAGGGTTTTAATACGCGTACGGGAAGCCAGAGAAGAGGCCGGTTCGTTGAACGCGATATGGCCATCGTTGCCCACGCCACCCATGAACAGGTGGATTTTACCGTAGGAACGGATTTTTTCTTCATACTGACGGCATTCTGCGTCAATATCAGGCGCGTTTCCATTCAGCAGGTTAATGTTTTCAGCCGGAATATCAACGTGATCAAAGAAATTACGGTGCATAAAGCTATGGTAGCTTTCCGGATGATCCTTGGGTAAGCCGACATACTCATCCATGTTGAAGGTCACAACATGTTTAAAGCTAACCTGGCCTGCTTTATGCATCTCAACCAGGGCTTTATACGCGGTCAGCGGCGTGCCGCCGGTAGGAAGGCCGAGAACGAAAGGACGATCGGCGGTGGGTTTGAACGCGTTAATACGGTTAACGATATGACGGGCGGCCCATTTACCGACTTGTTCAGCAGTTGCCAGGGGAATCAGTCTCATTGTTCACCTCAAGAGTTAAAGTAGAAGAGTGGGCGGATGGCTATCGGAACCTGAACTAAGCGTAACCTGGAACCTTTCAGGCCGGATCAATCCGTCTTGATTTTTTGAATGATAAAATAAGTTTTCACTGTTAGCCAGAGAAAGGGAGGGTTATTAACGATATTTGGTGACAAAAATCACAAAAAATACGTGTTTAATTTGCGATACGAATTAATTTTTCACACACTCACAATGCCAGTGAATCATCAACTGTATTTATCGTTGTCGACACAATAAAAACATAGTTTATGCACGAGCCTTAATAAGGGTCTCGTAGGGGGAATAGGATGAATATTTTAGGTTTTTTCCAGCGCCTCGGTAGGGCTTTGCAGCTCCCTATCGCCGTGCTACCGGTTGCAGCACTGCTGCTGCGATTCGGGCAACCCGATCTGCTTAATGTGCCATTTATCGCGCAAGCGGGTGGCGCGATTTTTGACAATCTGGCGCTGATTTTCGCCATCGGTGTGGCATCCAGCTGGTCAAAAGACAGCGCGGGTGCAGCGGCGCTGGCCGGGGCTGTCGGTTACTTCATCCTGACGAAAGCGATGGTGACGATAAACCCAGAAATTAACATGGGCGTTCTGGCAGGTATCATTACCGGTCTGGTCGGCGGGGCTGTTTATAACCGTTGGGCGGGGATCAAACTGCCAGACTTCCTGAGCTTCTTCGGTGGAAAACGTTTTGTGCCGATTGCGACAGGCTTCTTCTGTCTGATTCTGGCCGCGATCTTCGGCTACATCTGGCCACCGGTGCAGCACGCTATCCATGCGGGCGGTGAGTGGATTGTTTCCGCTGGCGCAGTGGGTGCGGGTATCTTCGGTTTCATCAACCGTCTGTTGATCCCAACCGGCCTGCATCAGGTGCTGAACACCATTGCCTGGTTCCAGATTGGTGAGTTTACCAACGCCGCGGGCGCGGTATTCCACGGGGATATCAACCGCTTCTATGCAGGTGACGGCACCGCGGGCATGTTCATGTCGGGCTTCTTCCCTATCATGATGTTTGGTCTGCCGGGCGCGGCGCTGGCTATGTACCTGGCCGCACCGAAAGCGCGTCGTCCAATGGTTGGCGGGATGCTGCTGTCAGTTGCCATCACCGCGTTCCTGACCGGTGTTACTGAGCCGCTGGAATTCCTGTTCATGTTCCTGGCTCCGCTGCTGTACCTCATGCACGCTGTGCTGACGGGTATTAGCCTGTTTGTTGCAACGCTGCTGGGTATCCATGCGGGCTTCTCCTTCTCCGCCGGCGCGATCGACTACGTGTTGATGTACAACCTGCCCGCGGCGAGCAAGAACGTCTGGATGCTGGTCGCAATGGGTCTGGTGTTCTTCGTTATCTACTTCGTTCTGTTTAGCGCAGTCATTCGTATGTTTAACCTGAAAACACCAGGCCGCGAAGATACGAAAGACGACATCGTTACTGGCGAAGCTAACAGCAATACCGAAGAAGGGCTGACCCAGCTGGCAACCAATTATATTGCCGCAGTAGGCGGTACGGATAACCTGAAAGCTATCGATGCATGTATTACCCGTCTGCGCCTGACGGTAGGTGATTCTGCGCGCGTTAACGATGCCATGTGTAAACGCCTTGGCGCATCCGGCGTGGTGAAACTGAACAAGCAGACCATCCAGGTTATCGTGGGTGCGAAAGCGGAATCGATTGGCGATGAAATGAAGAAAGTGGTTGCCCGTGGACCGATCGCGGCTTCTGCAGCGAACAGCGCGCCAGTGACGGAAGCCCCGGTGGCAAAACCGCAGGCCGTCCCTAACGCAACGACCATTGCCGCGCTGGTTTCACCGATTACCGGTGAAGTGGTTGCGATTGAGCAGGTGCCTGACGAAGCGTTTGCCAGCAAAGCTGTCGGTGACGGTGTGGCGGTGAAACCAACGGACAAAACCGTGGTGTCACCGGCTGCCGGGACCATCGTTAAAATCTTCAACACCAACCATGCGTTCTGCCTCGAAACTGAAAAGGGCGCGGAGATCGTTGTCCATATGGGTATCGATACCGTCGCGCTGAACGGTCAGGGCTTTACTCGCCTGGTGGAAGAGGGGGCCGACGTGGTGGCAGGTCAGCCGATTCTGGAAATGGATCTGGATTACCTGAACGCTAACGCGCGCTCCATGATTAGCCCGGTCGTTTGCAGCAATATCGACGACTTCAGCGGCCTGGTGATTCAGGCGAAAGGTCAGGTCGTTGCGGGCCAGACGCCACTGTATGAGATTAAAGGCAAGTAATCGCTCCTGAGTAGAGTCATGCCTTAAGCGGCGGGGGTTTTCCTCCGCCGCTTTTTTTTGCAGCAATTGCCCCCATTATTTTCTTCAGAGACGTTTTAAGGGTTGTCACTACGTCCGGCTTATAAGATCATATGCCGTTATACGTTGTTTACGCTTTGAGGAATCCACGATGAGTGAGGCTGAAGCCCGCCCGAGTAACTTTATTCGTCAGATCATCGATGAAGATCTGGCCAGTGGTAAGCACACCACAGTTCATACCCGTTTCCCGCCGGAGCCAAACGGCTACCTGCATATTGGTCATGCAAAATCGATCTGCCTGAACTTTGGCATCGCGCAAGACTACCAGGGACAGTGCAACCTGCGTTTCGATGACACCAACCCAGTAAAAGAAGACATCGAATACGTTGAGTCTATTAAGAATGACGTGCAATGGCTGGGCTTCAACTGGTCTGGCGATATCTGCTACTCCTCTGACTATTTTGATCAGCTGTACGCCTATGCGGTCGAGCTTATCAATAAAGGTCTGGCGTATGTCGACGAGCTGTCTGCTGACGAGATCCGCGAATACCGCGGCACGCTGACCGCGCCGGGTAAAAACAGCCCGTTCCGCGATCGCAGCGTTGAGGAGAACCTGGCGCTGTTTGAAAAAATGCGTGCGGGTGGCTTCGAGGAAGGTAAAGCGTGCCTGCGTGCCAAAATCGACATGGCATCTCCGTTCATCGTGATGCGCGATCCGGTTCTGTACCGTATCAAGTTCGCTGAACACCATCAGACCGGTAACAAGTGGTGCATTTACCCGATGTACGACTTTACCCACTGCATCAGCGATGCGCTGGAAGGCATTACGCACTCCCTGTGTACGCTGGAGTTCCAGGACAACCGCCGTCTGTACGACTGGGTTCTGGATAACATCACGATCCCGGTGCATCCGCGTCAGTACGAATTCTCTCGTCTGAATCTGGAATACACGGTGATGTCCAAGCGTAAGCTGAACCTGCTGGTAACCGACAAGCACGTTGAGGGCTGGGACGATCCGCGTATGCCAACCATCTCGGGTCTGCGTCGCCGTGGTTATACTGCCGCGTCTATTCGCGAGTTCTGTAAGCGCATCGGCGTGACCAAGCAGGATAACACCATTGAGATCGCCTCTCTGGAATCCTGCATCCGTGAAGATCTGAACGACAACGCGCCGCGCGCAATGGCCGTCATCGATCCGGTAAAACTGGTTATCGAAAACTACCCGCAGGGCGCGAGCGAAATGGTCTCCATGCCTAACCATCCGAACAAACCGGAAATGGGGACCCGTGACGTGCCGTTCAGCGGTGAAATCTGGATCGATCGTGCTGACTTCCGCGAAGAAGCGAACAAGCAGTACAAGCGTCTGGTGCTGGGTAAAGAGGTGCGTCTGCGTAACGCATACGTGATCAAAGCTGAGCGTGTTGAGAAAGATGCGGAAGGGAATATCACCACCATCTTCTGCTCTTACGACGCTGAAACCCTGAGCAAAGATCCGGCAGATGGCCGCAAAGTGAAAGGCGTGATCCACTGGGTAAGTGCAACACATGCGCTGCCGGTTGAAATTCGCCTGTACGATCGTCTGTTCAGCGTGCCTAACCCAGGTGCAGCAGAAGACTTCCTGGCGACAATCAACCCGGAATCTCTGGTCATCAAGCAGGGTTATGCTGAGCCGTCTCTGAAAGCCGCTGAAGCGGGCAAAGCGTTCCAGTTCGAACGTGAAGGCTACTTCTGCCTCGACAGCCGTCACAGTACCTCGGAAAAACCGGTGTTTAACCGTACCGTTGGTCTGCGTGATACCTGGACTAAAGTCGGCGAATAATAACGCTGCTCTGGTCAATGAGAGACAAACGCCGCGTAATGCGGCGTTTTTTTATTGAATGATCATATCGTTAAGCGCGAGCAAAAATAATGTCTGCGCAATATTCAGGTCAATGTGGTGCTACTTATTTTTCTAAAAAAAGTTTGTATATTTCTGAAAATAGTGAAGGCCTGAAAATAACCAGTAATTTACACAATTACTGACTTAAATTTAATGACTTGCCCCGCCAAATCTCGTCTCCCGCTAAATGTTACAAAGCACTACTAATTATGTGCACTTCGTCATAATCCTGACTTTTGCCCACGGAAAAGCATTGATAATTCGCGTCGCGAAAAATAACCTAAAGGCGGTAGTTAATTCGAGGGTATTTCTGACTACCCCTGACCTTTTGGTCTTTTATATTTTTCGCCGTTCAGGCGTTTTAATTCGTCAAAGAGGAATAATCTATGCGTACGTTCAGTGGCAAACGTAGTGCGCTGGCGCTGGCTATCGCCGGTGTGACAGCAATGTCAGGCCTGGTGATTGCGCCAGAGGCTAAGGCAGCAGGTTTCATCGAAGATTCTACCCTCACGGGCGGTATTTATTACTGGCAGCGTGAACGTGACCGTAAAGACGTTACCGAAGACAAATACAAAACCAACCTTTCTCACTCTACCTGGAATGCCAACCTCGACTTCCAGTCAGGCTATGCCGCCGATATGTTCGGCCTGGATATTGCCGCATTCACGGCAATCGAAATGGCGGAAAATGGCGACAGCGGACACCCGAACGAAATTGCCTTCTCGTCCAGCAATAAGGCCTATAAAGAAGACTGGTCCGGCGATAAAAGCGGTATCAGCCTGTATAAAGCCGCTGCAAAATTCAAATATGGTCCAGTCTGGGCGCGCGGCGGATATATTCAGCCAACTGGCCAAACCCTGTTAGCGCCACACTGGAGTTTTATGCCTGGTACTTACCAGGGCGCTGAAGCCGGCGCTAACTTTGACTACGGTGATGCGGGTGCGTTGAGTTTCTCCTATATGTGGACCAACGAATACAAAGCCCCGTGGCATATCGAAATGGATAAGTTTTACCAGAACGATAAAAAGACCAAAGTGGATTACCTCCACTCGCTGGGTGCGAAGTACGATTTTAAAAACGACCTTGTGTTAGAAGCCGCCTTTGGTCAGGCTGAAGGTTATATCGATCAGTATTTTGCCAAAGCCAGCTACAAGTTTGATATCGCAGGGAGTCCGTTGAGTACCAGTTACCAGTTCTACGGCACGCGAGACAAAGTCAGCGATGGTGGCGTCAACGATATTTATGACGGCACGGCCTGGCTGCAGGCGCTGACCTTTGGCTACAAAGTGGGGCAGGTGGATTTGCGTCTGGAAGGGACATGGGTGAAGGCGGAAGGGCAGCAGGGCTACTTCCTGCAGCGTATGACCCCGACTTACGCATCTTCCAACGGTCGTCTGGATATCTGGTGGGATAACCGCTCTGACTTCAACGCCGATGGCGAAAAAGCGGTCTTCTTCGGCGCAATGTATGACCTGAAAAACTGGAACCTGCCGGGCTGGGCGGTGGGCGCCTCCTACGCGTATGCCTGGGACGCCAAACCGGGCGACATGGCCACACCGGATGCGTACTACGATCCGAACTACCGTCTGAAAGAGTCCTCTTACAGCCTGGATGCCATCTATACCGTGCAGGACGGACGTGCGAAAGGCACGATGTTCAAGCTGCACTTCACGCAGTATGACAACCACTCTGATATTCCAAGCTACGCGGGCGGTTACGGCAACATCTTCCAGGATGAACGTGACGTGAAATTCATGGTTATCGCACCATTCACTATCTTCTGATGAACGCTCCGGCGGGTTCCGTCCCGCCGGAATGGAGACTGCACATGATGAAAAAAATGGTAATCGTCGCGTTGCTGGCCTCGGGGCTGGTGGCTTGCGCCCAGGACCCGGCACCGAAAGAAGATTCTCGCCTGAAGGAGGCTTACAGCGCCTGCATTAACACCGCTGAAGGCTCACCGGAGAAAATTGAAGCCTGCCAGAGCGTGCTGAATGTGCTGAAGAAAGAGAAGGCGCATGAGCAGTTTGCGACGCAGGAAAATGTTCGCGTGATGGACTATCAGGCCTGCATTCAGGCGCGTAAAACCGGTAACGATCAGGAAGTGGCGAAGCGTTGCGACCAGATCTGGAAGGAAATACGCAGTAACAACGGAAATTAATTAAGTGTGTTAAGGCCCGGTGGCGCTGTGCTTACCGGGCTTTTTTTCGCCGGGTGACAGGCAAAAAAAAGCCAACCTTGCGGCTGGCTCAGAGTATGAAAGTTCGACTTATTTGGCGTCGTGTGCGTGATCGTCTTCGCGGCAATCACCTTCAGCACAGTGACCATACAGATACAGGCTATGGTTGGTCAGGCGGATACCATGACGAGCAGCGATTTCACGCTGACGTGCTTCGATGGAATCATCGCTAAATTCAATGACCTTGCCACAATCCAGGCAGATCAGGTGATCGTGGTGCTGCTGCTGGGTCAGTTCGAATACAGATTTACCGCCTTCGAAATTATGACGGGTAACAATGCCCGCGTCATCAAACTGGTTCAGCACGCGATAGACGGTTGCCAGCCCAATCTCTTCACCCATGTCGATAAGACGCTTGTAAAGGTCTTCCGCACTGACATGGTGATTGTCTGGACCCTGAAGCACTTCAAGGATTTTTAACCGAGGAAGCGTAACTTTCAGGCCAGCCTTCTTTAATGCGGTATTGTTGTCAGTCATGCGGAATCTGTCCTGTTGCTAAACGATTCACTTCTGGAGGAAGTGACAGAAAATGCACCTGGAATAATGCGTCTCATTATAGAACTGCCATGGCTAAATGAAAACTGCAAGTCTCAGGCAAAGTATGCTTATAAAAACGTGGTATCACCGACAAACTTACTCAATGGCACCCCATTTTACCTGGGAGACATTGTACAGGTCTGGGCGAAAAAGTTAAAAGATTGTAGCGATTAATTTAATCGTTTGACCCGGTTCCTGGGCGCAACCGGGGTTGCGCCACAATAACAATCAGGCGTTAAGAATATCGTCCAGGTGCAGTTCTTCGCGGATCTGCTTCACCCACTTCTCAACGCGCTCTGCGGTCAGTTCTGGCTGACGGTCTTCGTCGATCGCCAGACCCACGAAGTGGTCGTCATCGGCCAGGCCTTTAGACGCTTCGAAGTGATAACCTGCAGTCGGCCAGTGGCCTACGATAACTGCACCATTCGGTTCAATG
The DNA here is from genome assembly GCF_031453695.1 of Enterobacter sp. SORGH_AS_0287. NCBI lineage: Bacteria > Pseudomonadati > Pseudomonadota > Gammaproteobacteria > Enterobacterales > Enterobacteriaceae > Enterobacter > Enterobacter sp. SORGH_AS_0287. The sequence goes on along the minus strand of NZ_JAVIZW010000001.1, from coordinate 2,204,472 downwards.
ATATCGCGGATAGTGCCCAGCGCGTCACAGAAGTACTCAGCGTAGTCTTCCTGATCGCCGCAGCCAAACAGGGCGACCAGCTTGCCGTTGAAGTCCACTTCTTCCAGCGTCGGGAAGAAATCATCCCAGTCACACTGGGCTTCACCGTAGTACCAGGTTGGGATACCCAGCAACAGGATGTCATAGCCTTCGAGATCTTCTTTGCTGCTCTTGGCGATGTCATGCACATCGGCAACGTCTTTACCGAGCTGTTTTTGAATGTTTTTTGCGATATTTTCGGTATTGCCGGTATCACTGCCGAAGAAAATGCCGATGATTGCCATGAGTAAAATAACCTCTTGAAACTTAATGGTATGGTGGCGCAATTTGTCCACGGATAAGGGCAATAATAGCAGAACTGGCAACCCCGCGGAAACAGCTATCGCGCAGGACTGCACTCTGTGCTACATGAAAAGGGTAAGAAAGGGGATTTTCAGACTTATGCCTGGCGGCGCAACGTCTCAAGCTGGGCGATCAACATCTCTTCAATGAGCTCGCTACGGCTGATATTACGCGCTTCAGCCAGTTCGTTAAGCGCATCGACGGCGTCGGCATTGAGCTTCAGTTCGACACGCTTAAGCCCACGATTTTTATCGCGTTTAAGCTGGTTGCGTTTATTAATACGCAGCTGTTCATCGCGCGAAAGCGGATTCGTTTTCGGTCGTCCCGGTCGACGCTCATTCGCGAACAGATCTAGTGTCGTACGGTCCGTTTGTTCTTTGGCCATGATTCTGAGACTTCGGGGGAAACAAGCCGCCCTGCTATTGCCCGGGCGATGAGCGCGCCATCATACATCACCAAAAACGGCACGCCAACGACTGGAAGCCCGCAACCTTCCAGTCGCTCTCTTTTTAATCAATTCGCAGTATCAGAGAGATAGCGGCGGATGGCGCGTAACACGGCGTCAGGTTTTTCCGCGTGAACCCAGTGTCCGGCACCGGCGATGACATGGGCGCGCGCCTGCGGGAATTGCGCCAGCAAGGTGTCGCGGTAGGCGTCGGTGACATAAGGGGAGTTACCGCCGCGAATAAAGAGGGTAGGGTGTTGCCAGGCGGGCACCGTATCCCAGCCGACGATGTTGTTGTACTGCGCCCAGAGTACCGGCACGTTGAAACGCCACTGGCCGTCGACAAACGACTTCAGCAGAAACTGAATAACGCCTTCTTCATTAAGATATTCGCGCATGACGGCTGTGGCCTGTTGGCGGGTTGAAACCCCAGCCTCTGTCACCGCATTGATGGCAGCAAAAATGTCGTCATGACGACGCACGTCGTAATCCACCGGGGCAACGTCGATCACGACCAGACCGTTGATTCTGTCCGGTGCCAGCGCCGTCAGGGCCATTACCGCCTTGCCGCCCATAGAATGCCCGATGAGCGTCACCTTCTGAAGATGGTTGGCATCAAGCGTATCGAGCAGATCCTGGGCCATTGCCGCGTAGGTCATCTCCTCTGAACGCCCGGAAAGACCGTGATTTCGCATATCGACCTGCAAAATATCGTGATCGGTAACCAGATCGCGCGCCAGCACCCCCAGGTTATCCAGGCTGCCAAAAAGCCCGTGAACCAGTACGATGGGAGAATTATTGTTCGGCGATTGTGCAGTTTGCGCTCGGGTATTCAATTTCATGGCAAAGTTCTTTTTTTACGTATGTCAGGTTAGGGTATCATGTTGACCATTCTGCCGCCCGGCTGCAAGGTTCCAGTTTAATCTGACTTTTGCCGCCAACCTGGTTTGACGCTATCCGCTGTTGGAATTTAACTTTATAATCCCAACGACTTGTATTCAGATAAGATATCGCACTGGATTAAGATGAAAACAATCGAAGTTGATGACGAACTCTATCAGTATATTGCCAGCCAGACGCGGCATATCGGGGAGAGTGCGTCCGACATTTTACGGCGCATGCTTAAAATTTCCGCCGCCTCACAGCCTGCTACCCCAGTCACTAAAGATGTCGTGTCTCAACAAAACGTTGTTGCACAAGCAAAACCTGCCGTCGCGCAAGTGAAAGACAAAGTACGTGCGATGCGCGAGTTGCTGCTCTCTGATGAGTACGCCGAGCAGAAAAAAGCGGTTAACCGCTTCATGCTGGTGCTGTCTACACTCTATTCACTGGATAACAAAGCGTTTGCTGAAGCGACCGAGTCGCTGCACGGTCGTACCCGCGTCTATTTCGCGGGCGATGAGCAAACGCTGCTGCAAAATGGCAACCAAACCAAACCTAAACATGTCCCGGGCACGCCGTACTGGGTCATCACCAATACCAATACGGGCCGCAAGTGCAGCATGGTTGAACACATCATGCAGTCCATGCAGTTCCCGGCGGAATTGATTGAAAAGGTTTGCGGTACAATTTAACCCTTGCATCAGAAGGACCCGGTAATGGCAAATCACAGCCGTGCAGGCCAACCTGCACAACAAAGCGATTTGATTAACGTCGCTCAGCTGACCGCGCAGTATTACGTGCTGAAACCGGTCGTGGGCAACGCAGAACACGCAGTGAAGTTTGGTACATCTGGCCACCGTGGTAGCGCGGCGCGCCATAGCTTTAACGAACCGCACATTCTGGCTATTGCTCAGGCCATCGCGGAAGAGCGCGCTAAAAACGGCGTTACCGGTCCGTGCTATGTGGGAAAAGATACCCATGCTCTGTCTGAACCGGCGTTCATTTCCGTGCTGGAAGTGCTGACGGCGAATGGCGTTGACGTCATTGTTCAGGAAAATAACGGCTTCACGCCGACCCCTGCGGTCTCTAACGCGATCCTTGTCCACAACAAAAAAGGCGGCGCGCTGGCTGACGGGATTGTGATTACTCCATCACACAACCCGCCGGAAGACGGTGGGATCAAATACAACCCGCCTAACGGTGGACCGGCAGACACGAACGTCACGAAAGTGGTTGAAGATCGTGCCAATGCGCTGCTGGCGGATGGCCTGAAAGGGGTGAAACGCCTCTCTCTGGATGCGGCCATGGCATCCGGCCATGTGAAAGAGCAGGATCTGGTACAGCCATTTGTGGAAGGTCTGGCGGATATCGTCGATATGGCGGCCATCCAGAAAGCCGGTCTGAAGCTGGGCGTTGACCCTCTCGGCGGCTCCGGTATCGAATACTGGAAACGCATCGCAGAGCATTACAAGCTGAACCTGACCATCGTTAACGATCACGTTGATCAGACCTTCCGCTTTATGCACCTGGATAAAGACGGCGCAATCCGTATGGACTGCTCTTCCGAGTGTGCGATGGCGGGCCTGCTGGCGCTGCGTGATAAATTTGACCTGGCGTTTGCCAACGACCCGGATTATGACCGCCACGGTATTGTCACCCCGGCAGGGCTGATGAACCCGAACCATTATCTTGCGGTTGCCATCAACTACCTGTTCCAGCATCGTCCGCAGTGGGGCAAAGAGGTGGCTGTAGGTAAAACGCTGGTCTCCTCGGCGATGATTGACCGCGTGGTTGAGGCGCTGGGCCGTAAGCTGGTGGAAGTACCGGTAGGCTTCAAATGGTTTGTTGACGGTCTGCACGACGGCAGCTTCGGTTTTGGCGGTGAAGAGAGCGCGGGCGCATCCTTCCTGCGTTTCGACGGCACGCCATGGTCTACCGATAAAGACGGGATCATCATGTGCCTGCTGGCGGCGGAAATCACCGCTGTCACCGGTAAAAATCCGCAGGAACACTATAACGAGCTGGCGGCACGCTTTGGCGCGCCAAGCTATAACCGTATTCAGGCTGGCGCGACCTCCGCGCAGAAAGCGGCGCTGTCTAAACTCTCTCCGGAGATGGTCAGTGCCAGCACGCTGGCCGGTGACCCTATCACGGCCCGTCTGACGGCGGCCCCGGGTAACGGTGCCTCTATCGGTGGTCTGAAAGTGATGACCGAAAACGGCTGGTTTGCCGCGCGTCCATCCGGTACGGAAGATGCGTACAAAATCTATTGTGAGAGCTTCCTCGGTGACGAACACCGTAAGCTGATTGAGAAAGAAGCGGTAGAGATTGTCAGCGAAGTGCTGAAAAACGCGTAAATCGCGGTGGGCTGATGCCCTCATGATGCAGTCAAAACGGCAACCCCAGGGTTGCCGTTTTGCTTTTGCATTAACTGTGTTTATTTTTCAATTCAAACCGTGGTGATACCAGACCGTACAGCGTCCAGCCCATAAAGGTCACCATCGCACCATACAGCATGGCTTCCTGGCCGGAAGAGTAGAGCGCATAGAAGCTGTAAATTGCCCCAATCAGCGCCACAATATTCGCCACCCTCGCTTTGCCTGCGTCCACCTTCGCCACCTTCTGAATGATGACCAGCGCCGCCATCGACAGAATATATGGAATGATATTGGTCACTACTGCCAGGTTGACCAGCACGTTGAACTGGCTGTTCAGCGACGGGCTGATGGTCATCAAAGATAACCCACTCTGGAAGATAACAATCGCCAGCATGCCCTGAACCGGTGCTTCTGCTTTGCTGACCCGGGAGAAGATTTTCGGGAAATACCCTTCGTCAGCGGATGATTTAAAGACCTGAGCGATGGTGAACTGCCAGCCGAGGAGCGAGCCGCAGCAGGACATCACCATCAGCCCCATGATCACTTTCCCGACACCCGGCGTAAACATCTGCGCAAAGGCCAGACCGAACGGTGCCGTGGAACTGGCAAGATCCATGTTCGGTACAATCCCTGCAATCACGTTGGTTGAGACAATGTAAATGGCTGCTGCGCCCAGCGTACCGCCAAGCACGGCAATCGGTACGTTCTTCTCCGGGTTTTCCACCACTTCGGCGTTAGCACACGCAGATTCCAGCCCCAGGAAGGCCCACAGCGTCATGGCGATGGAAGAGCCCACTGCGGTGAAGAACGGAACATGGTGTGGGTTCCAGGAGTTGACGTACAGCGTGGGGCTAAACCAGAACCAGCCGATGATGCACAGCCCAACCACCGGGATAATGACCCCCCAGACGGTAATACTGCTGATCTGTCCGGTAATGCGCGCGCCGCCAAAGTTTGCCACGGTGCAGATCCACAGCACGCCGATGGTCGCCAGCCCGATTTGCACCGGGGTCAGCGCCACACCGAATAGCTCCGTACCGTAACCCACGGCGGAAATGGCAATCGCCACGTTAGCGATCAGCAAAGAGACGCCGTAGGTGTAGTTGGCCATGAAGTTACCGGATTTGCCAAAGGCATATTCGGCGTAGCCGCCCATCCCGCCGGGCTTGCGGCTGAACATACCGCACTTGGCGAATGCCCAGGCCAGTGCCATTGACCCCACGGCGGTCACCATCCAGGAGATAATCGAAATGGTTCCTACTTCCGCAAGCTTGGTGGGCAACATGATGATCCCGGACCCCATCATGTTTACCATGGTGAGAATGGTCAGCTGTACCACGCCCATTTTATTGGACTTGCTCATAATTTTTCTCCTTTCAGCAGCGATGGCTGAGCGGCAGCGTGTTTGATGACGTTACAACGAACCTGCTTACGACCGTCACACTCCTCAACGTAAACGCCCTGCAGTTCCGGCGCGAAGCCCGGTAAAAGGTTGATACCCTCTTCCAGCGCAGCAAAGTAGCGCAGCACGGAACCGCCCCAGACTTCACCCGGCACAACGCACAACACCCCCGGTGGATAAGGAAGGGCACCTTCGGCGGCAATGCGACCTTCCGCATCGCGCAGCGAGACCAGCTCGACCTCACCCCGCAGGTAGGCATAGTTCGCCTCTTGCGGGTTCATCATGACGCGCGGGAAGTGAGACTTGCGGAACATCTCTTTTTGCAGCTGCTTCACGTTGTGGCGGGCGTACAGCTCATGCATTTCCTGGCAAATCTGGCGCAGGGTGTAATCTGCATAGCGCTCCGGATACTGTTTACAGACAGAAGGCAGTACCTCTTTGAGGGGGGCATCCGTCTCGAGCAGTTTTTCGAAGCGTACCAGTTGCGCGACCAGTTGCTGCAGTTTGCCCATATCCTCGGCAGGCGTGAGCAGGAACAGGATGGAGTTGAGATCGCATTTTTCCGGCACGATGCCGTTTTCACGCAGGAAGTTGGCGAGAATAGTGGCGGGGACGCCGAAATCCTCGTACTCACCGGTCCGGGCGTTAATACCCGGCGTGGTCAGCAGCAGTTTGCACGGGTCGATAAAATACTGATGTTCGGCATAGCCTTCGAAGGCGTGCCAGTGTTCACCGGGCACGAAGTGGAAGAAGCGCAGGTCCGTGGCAATCTCAGCGGTGTCCCAGCTTTCCCACGGACGGCCATCAACCAGTTCCGGCACGAACGGGCGAAGATACTGGCAGTTCTGCAGGATCAGCTTACGGGCTTCGATACCGGTCACCACGCAGTCCATCCACATGTTGCGACCGCTCTGTCCCTCATGCATGCGGGCGTTGATGTCCAGTGCAGCAAACAGCGGATAGAACGGGCTGGTGGACGCGTGCATCATGAAGGCATTATTCAGCCGCTTATGCGGAACATAGCGCTGCTGGCCTTTGATGTGGCTGTCCTTCTTGTGGATTTGCGAGGTCTGCGAGAAACCGGCCTGCTGTTTATGGACTGACTGGGTGAACCAGGATCCCCGGATCGTTTTCATTCAGTTCCAGCAGCAGCGGAGAGCAATCGGCCATCATCGGAATAAACTGCTCGTAACCCACCCAGGCAGAGTCAAACAGGATGTAGTCGCACAGATGGCCGATGTTATCCACGACCTGGCGAGCGTTATAGATGGTGCCATCGTAGGTACCCAGCTGGATCACCGCCAGGCGGAACGGACGCGCGTCGCGGGCACGGCCCGGCGCCACTTCGGATACCAGCTCACGCAGATAATTCTCCTCGAAGCAGTGGGCGTCGATGCCGCCAATAAAGCCGTACGGGTTACGTGCGGTTTCCAGATAGACCGGCGTTGCGCCCGCCTGAAGAAGTGCTCCGTGGTGGTTGGATTTATGGTTGTTGCGATCGAACAGGACCAGGTCGCCCGGAGTGAGAAGGGCGTTGAGCACCACTTTGTTGGACGATGAGGTTCCGTTCAGCACGAAGTAGGTTTTATCGGCATTAAAGACTTTCGCCGCATGCTGCTGCGCAATGCAGGGTGCCCCTTCGTGGATCAGCAGATCGCCCATCGCCACGTCGGCGTTGCACAGGTCTGAGCGGAAAAGGGTTTCGCCAAAGAAATCGACAAATTGATTGCCGGCAGGGTGACGGCGGAAGAATTGCCCGCCCTGGTGACCCGGACAGTCGAAGGCACTGTTACCCTGTTTGACATAGTCGACCAGAGCCCGGAAAAACGGCGGACGCAGTTGGGTTTCATACTTCTGCGCGGCTGCTTCCAGTTGGCGTCCGTGGAAGTCGTTGCTGGTGTCTGATGCTTCGAATACGCCGTGGATCCGCGATAAATACTCTGCCGGGATAATTTCTTCTTTATGCGTCGCGACAAACACAGGAATGCCAAATCCGGTTGCTTCTATTTCTTCTATACGACCAGTGAAAATATCGCTGACGGCCAGAACAATGGCGGCAACATCAATATAATCCGTGGCGTTGATATCCACCAGTTCACGGTGAGTGGTAAAGCAATCAGGGCAGGCGCGGCTGGCTGCAATTTTTAAACTTTTCATCTTTCTCTCTTTATTTTAGGTAATAACAGTCCCTCGATTTCTTGCAGAAAAGAAATCGATAATATGCCGGAAAACAGCAAAAGGAGGCCGCTGATTAAAAAAATCAGTAATGCGTTTTTTGCTGAATAGAATTCAGTCCGCCCGGTCGCGGATGAGCCTGAATTAAGATGAATGAGCGCACGGGTTCACAGGCAAGGGCCTGTAAAATAGGGTTTTTCAGGATGACCTGTAAGCGGGTGCGCCAGAAGTCGAAGGACTACCGGGCATTAAAGATATGAAAGTCAAAACAGTTTCGGTGGGCAAACATCATGATATGAGTTGTCCGCCTTATATGGGGCATTAAACGATTATTGTTTTCCATGTTTCATTTCCTTTCAGTAATTGAAAGCATGGACATTTTATCCTGGAAAAAGCGATTAACTGTGAAACAGATCACCGTTAACCGATCAAATCAGAAATAAATATTCGCTTTTGGTGAATATCGCAGATCAAAATGCTGATATGTTGATGTTGCGTTAACGGATTGTGTTATGAATGTGCTGAATGGACATAAATACACCAAAAAATAACCCGGAGATTATTTTCGCGCGTATTTTATAGGAGGGTAGGTGTTTATTTAAAAATAAACTGAATAGTTATTCAAAGCATGAACCGATAACCGATACCGGTTTCAGTTAATAAATGACGAGGACGCGCGGGGTCAACTTCCAGTTTTTGTCGAAGGTGTCCCATATATATGCGTAAATAGTGACTATGTTCCACGGCGTTTGGCCCCCACACCTGACTCAACAGCTGGCGCTGGGTGAGTACCTTACCGTGATTATTGAGCAAAACGGCGAGTAGCCGAAACTCGATGGGGGTGAGATGGATTTCCTCTTCACCGCGAACAATGCGCCGTGCTGCCAGATCAACCCGAATATCACCAAACGTGTATGTTGGGTCGGCAGGGGTGGTGGCGCTGTGACGACGCAGCGCGACACGAAGGCGAGCCTGCAGTTCGCCAATACCAAAAGGCTTAATCAGATAGTCATCCGCTCCGGCATCCAGCGCCGCGATTTTATCCGACTCTTCGGTACGGGCTGACAGCACCAGAATGGGCATCTGACTCCACTGTCGAACCTCACGAATAAAATCGATGCCGTCGCCATCCGGCAGGCCGAGATCGAGGATCACCAGATCAGGTTTGCGCGTGGCCGCTTCAATCAAACCCCGCTGGAGCGTGCCGGCGTCATGAACGCGCAGGCCATCGCCTTCCAGCGCAGCACGCAGAAACCGGCTAATGGCGATCTCATCTTCAACAATCAGAACGTTGATCACAAATCCTCTGGTAATTCATTAAGTTCTGGCGGGGCTTCCAGAGGAAGTTTAACACAAAAACGTGCGCCGCCTTCCGGGCGATTCTCCGCCGAAATGGTACCGCCATGAACGTCAATAATCGCCTGGCAAATCGCCAGACCCAGACCCACGCCGGGAATGGCCGACTCTTTATTACCGCGGGCAAATTTCTCGAAAATAGCGAACTCCTGTCCGGCAGGGATACCCGGCCCGGTATCCCAGACGTCAAGCCGTAGCGTGTGATCTTCCACCGTGGCATCCACCCCAATCCGGGCGTTTGCTCCTGCGTATTTGCCGGCATTTTCCAGCAGATTGATCAGCACGCGTTCAAACAGCGGGCCATCAACGTGAATTAACGTCAGCGGTTCGGGCATGTTCAGCGCAATATGGCGCCCACCGAGGCCCGGCTCCAGCATTTTCAAAGCGCTACCCACCACCTCTTCGAGCGTGAGCCACTCTTTTTTGAGGTTAAATCCGCCCGACTGAATACGCGCCATATCAAGCAGATTATTTACCAGGCGTGTGGTGTTCAGCACATGCTGGCGGATCTCGCTGGCCTGCAACGCATGTTTCGAGCCTTCCGCTGCCAAATCCAGCGTCAAAATTTCTGACTGGCCAAACAGCACGGTGAGTGGGGTGCGAAGGTCGTGGGAGAGGGCGGCCAGCAATGAGTTACGAATGCTCTCGCGCTCGCTTGCCAGACGGGCCTGTTCTTCGCTGGCGGTAAGCGCCAGCCGTTCCAGCGCGCTTGCCACCAGCAGGGTAAATGTCTCCAGCAATCGCTGCTGTTCGGGGATCATCAGCTGGCGCAGATTCGAAGGTTCAACGATCACCAGCCCCTGATTTTTATCGGCACTGCGCAGCGGCAGAATTTGATACGGTACGCCGGGCAGGGTGTCCGTCCCTGCACCCGCAGGAAGTCCTTTATCAAAGCTCCAGCGCGCAATGGCTTCATCCCAGGGCGTCATGCCTGAGGCCGAGGTCAGCGGGCGCAGTTTCCCGTGTTCGTCCGGGAGTAAAATCAGGTTGCTGGCGTGAAAGGTCGAGCGGATAAACTGCTCGCTGGTCTGCACAATATCCAGCGGCGTACGGCCAACCGCCAGCGATTTAGACATCTCATAAAGATGCCGTGTGCGCTGTTCGCGGTAGCGCGCGATACGGGCCTGATAGCGCACACCCGCCGTCAGATTACCGATCACCAGCCCAACGGTAAGCATCACGGCAAAGGTGAGAATGTACTGCACATCCGAAACGGCGAGCGTTCCGCGGGGCGCGATAAAGAACAGATCGAAGCTGATGACGTTGATGAACGTCGCCAGTACTGAGGGCCAGCGCCCGTAAAAGAGCGCCACCACGACCACGCCGAGCAGGTAGATCATCACCAGATTGGCCGCATCGAAGGCAATCAGCCAGTGGCTGGCAATTACGGTGATCAGCGCGCAGAGCACGACGGCGACAAGACAGCCGCGGATCTGAATTCGCCATTTATCATTAAAAGTGCGGCTGTCCGGTGCGCGGTTGGGTAAAGGGGTGGGTTTGTCATCCAGTGCGACAATCACCAGATCGAGGTCGGGAGCACGCCGGGCCAGTTTGTCAGCAAAGGATTCGCGGCTAAACCAGCGACGATGCTGACGACGGCCAATGACAATTTTCCCGAGGTTGTGCTCACGCGCGTAGCGCAGAATGGCTTTATCTTCCTGGGGATCGGAGAGAGTGGCGGTTTCTGCGCCCAGCTCCTGTGCCAGACGCAGCGAACTTAAGATCGCGCGGCGCTGGTTTTCAGGCAGCGCGTGAAGCTGCGGCGTCTCGACATAGACCGCATGCCAGACGCTGCCAAACTTGGCCGCCAGGCGCGCTGCGGTGCGGACGAGCTTTTCATTGCCGCTGCCGTGACCCACACACAGCAGAATGGCATCCCGCGTATGCCAGACGCGCTCCTGCCCTTGCAGGTCACGCCAGGCGCGCATCTGATCGTCCACGCGATCCGCCGTGCGACGCAGGGCCAGCTCGCGCAGGGCTATCAGGTTGCCTTTGCGAAAGAAATGTTCGATGGCGCGTTCGGCCTGACCTGCAATATAGACTTTTCCTTCATGTAGTCGCTGGCGCAGATCGTCTGGAGGCAGATCGACCAGCACCACTTCGTCCGCAGAGTCGAAAAAGGGATCGGGTACGGTTTCGCGAACCTGAATCCCGGTCACGCCGCTGACCACGTCGTTCAGGCTTTCGAGATGCTGAACATTTACCGTGGTGAAAACATCAATGCCTGCTTCAAGCAGCTCTTCAACGTCCTGCCAGCGTTTGGGGTGGCGCGAGCCTGAAGCATTACTGTGTGCCAGTTCGTCCATCAGGATAAGCGCGGGCCTGCGGGCGAGGGCGGCGTCGAGATCGAACTCCGTGACCAGACGCCCACGATGGCTGATACGGCGAGGCGGCTGTGTCGCCAGCCCCTTCAACAGTGCTGCCGTCTCTTTCCGGCCGTGGGTTTCCACCACGCCGATAAGAATATCGAGCCCCTGCGCCCGAAGCCGCTGGGCTTCTGTCAGCATGGCGAAGGTTTTCCCGACGCCAGCACAGGCGCCGAAGAAGATTTTCAGTTTGCCGCGATGGGCTTCAGCCGTCTGTTCGAGCAGCCTGTCCGGATCCGGGCGCATGGGCTCGTCGGTCATTTAGTTTTTCCTTAGCGCGTCCAGCGCCAGATTCAGCTCAACAATATTCACCACGGGCATGCCGATGAAGCTGACCAGCGGTTTTTGCGTATGCTCTGCGACCAGCTTGCTCACCTGTTCCACCGTCAGCTGACGGGCCGCCGCGACGCGGGGGATCTGCCATGCCACCGCCTTCGGCGTCAGGCTGTAGTCCAGCCCGCTTGCAGAGGCCGTCACCAGCTCCACAGGCACCTCCCGGCTGGCCTGTGGATTTGCGGCGCGCAGGGCGGCTACACGTTCGGCAATGGCTTTATCCAGCTCCGGGTTGCTGCCGGCCAGGTTACTGCCACCGGATGCCATCGGATTATACGGGCTTTCGGCAGTGGCGGAAGGGCGTCCCTGGAAGTAACGGGCGTCGGTAAAATTCTGTCCAATCAGACGCGAACCGCGGTTTTCACCGTTTTGCATGATCAGCGAGCCGTTGGCCTGATCCTTAAACCACCACTGGCCCAGCGCGGTGGTCACCAGCGGGTAAAGCCCGCCGGTAATAAGCGACAACAGAATAAACAGAAGTATAGCGGGACGTAACATCGTCATTTGATTCACCTTTTAAACCAGCCCAAACAGCGTCAACAGCAGGTCGATAACCTTGATACCGATGAAGGGGACAATCAGCCCACCCAGCCCGTAAATCCACAGGTTGCGGCGCAGCATGGCGGCCGCGGTCAGCGGTTTATAGCTCACCCCTTTGAGCGCCAGCGGGATCAGGAAGACAATAATCAGGGCGTTAAAAATAACCGCACTGAGAATGGCTGATGCTGGCGAGTGCAGATGCATCACGTTCAGCGCATTAAGCTGCGGATAGGTGGCCGCAAACGCCGCGGGAATGATGGCAAAGTATTTTGCGACGTCGTTGGCGATACTGAACGTTGTCAGTGAACCGCGCGTCATCAGCATCTGCTTACCGATGTGCACAACTTCAATCAGCTTGGTCGGGTTCGAGTCGAGGTCGACCATGTTGCCCGCCTCTTTCGCCGCCTGGGTACCGGAGTTCATGGCCACCGCCACGTCGGCCTGCGCAAGGGCAGGGGCATCGTTGGTGCCATCACCCGTCATCGCCACCAGGCGGCCTTCCGCCTGATACTGACGAATTAACGCCAGCTTGGCTTCAGGCGTTGCCTCCGAGAGAAAATCATCCACGCCCGCTTCGGCAGCAATCGCGGCGGCGGTCAGACGGTTGTCCCCGGTGATCATCACCGTTTTGATCCCCATTTTCCGCAGCTGGGCAAAGCGCTCTTTAATCCCGCCTTTTACGATATCCTTCAGCGAAATCACCCCCAGCACATGTGCCCCTTCAGCCACCACCAGCGGCGTCGCGCCCTGACGTGCCACGCTCTCGACCAGGTTGTCCACTTCTGGTGGGAAATGACCATTATTGGCTTCAATGTGGCGACGAATTGCGTCGACGGAGCCTTTACGGATCATGCGGTCCTGAATGTTGATGCCGCTCATTCGGGTTTGTGCCGTGAAGGGGACGAAAGTCGCATGGAGACTCTGAACGTCGCGCTGGCGCAGGTTAAAGCGCTGCTTGGCGAGGATCACGATACTGCGGCCTTCCGGCGTTTCATCGGCGAGGGAAGAGAGTTGCGCCGCATCCGCCAGCGTTTTTTCATCCACGCCGGGGGCAGGTAAGAACTCTGACGCCTGGCGGTTACCGAGGGTAATTGTCCCGGTTTTATCCAGCAGCAGAACGTCCACATCCCCTGCGGCTTCGACCGCACGTCCGCTGGTCGCGATGACGTTCGCGCCCAGCATACGGCTCATACCGGCCACACCGATGGCCGACAGCAGCCCCCCGATGGTAGTCGGGATCAGGCAGACCAGCAGCGCCACCAGAACGGTGGTGGTGACCGCGGTACCGCCGTAAGCGGAGAATGGCCACAACGTGGCGGTTGCCAGCAAAAAGACAATCGTCAGCGCCACCAGCAGGATGGTCAGGGCAATTTCGTTTGGTGTTTTACGACGCTGCGCGCCTTCCACCATGGCAATCATACGGTCAAGGAAGGTTTCACCCGGGTTGACGCTACACTGGATCACCAGCCAGTCGGAGAGAATGCGTGTCCCGCCCGTCACGGAGGCGAAATCACCCCCGGATTCACGTATGACGGGAGCGGATTCCCCGGTGATGGCACTTTCATCTACCGACGCGCCGCCTTCGATGACTTCACCGTCGCAGGGGATAATGTCCCCGGCTTCGACCAGCACCACGTCACCTTTACGCAGTTCATCTGCCGGGACATGGTCCATCTGGGCACCGTATTTCGGTTCGCGTAATTTGCGCGCAAAAGCGGTCTTTTTCACCCCTTTGAGGCTATTGGCCTGCGCTTTGCTGCGGCCTTCCGCCAGCGCTTCCGCAAAGTTGGCAAACAGTACGGTGAACCACAGCCACAGGCTGATAGCGCCGGTGAACATCGCATTCCCCTGCAGATGACCCGTTCCCATGGCAATCGCCAGCGCGGTGGTGAGTAAACTCCCTATCCAGACGATAAACATCACCGGGTTGTGCCACTGCACGCGCGGGCTCAACTTTTTCACCGCATCCATGAGGGCCTGTCGAACTAACGACGGTTCGAACAGGGCCATTTGTTTACGACTCATGACAAATTCTCCGCAAAATCAGCGTAAAGAGAGGTATTCCGCGACCGGGCCTAACGCGAGGGCGGGGATAAAGGTCAGGGCGCCGACCAGCAGCACGGTACCGGCCAGCAGTCCGATAAACAGCGCGCCGTGGGTCGGCAACGTCCCGCTGGTGGTCGGTTGAATTTTTTTGCTCACCAGCGACCCGGCAATCGCCAGCACCGGCACAATGACCCCGAAACGGCCCACGAACATGCAGAACGCCAGCAGACAGTTCCAGAACGGTGAGTTAGCGCTTAAGCCTGCGAAGGCACTACCGTTATTGTTAGAAGCAGAAGAGACGGCATAAAGCACTTCGCTAAAGCCGTGGATGCCAGGGTTGAAGATGCCGCTGCGTCCGGCCTCCGTCATCAGTGCCAGTGCGGTACCCGCCAGCACGAGGGCGGGGGTGACCAGAATCGCCAGCGCGGTTAACTTCATCTCACGGACATCGATTTTTTTGCCCAGATATTCCGGGGTGCGACCAATCATCAGACCCGCAATGAACACCGCCAGCAGAACAAACAGCAGCATGCCGTAAAGACCCGAGCCTACGCCGCCGAATACCACTTCACCGATCTGCATCAGCCACATCGGGATCATGCCGCCCAGTGCCGTGAAGGAGTCGTGCATAGCATTGACCGCCCCGCAGGATGCCGCCGTCGTGACCACGGCATAAAGGCTACTGGCGAGAATGCCAAAGCGGCTCTCTTTCCCTTCCATATTCATGGTGCCGTCAGCGCCCAGCGTCAGGAAATGCGGGTTACCTTGCCATTCGGCCCACATCACCAGCGCAACACAGACGACAAAGATTAGCGACATGGTCCAGAGCAGGGTGCGACCCTGACGACGATCGTTCACCACATCGCCAAAAGCAAAGCACAGCGCTGCGGGGATCAGGAAGATCGCCAGCATTTGCACTGCGTTGGTCAGTGCCGTTGGGTTTTCAAACGGATGCGATGAGTTGGCATTGAAGAAACCGCCACCATTCGTACCGAGCATCTTAATGGCTTCCTGTGAGGCCACAGGCCCCATCGGCAGAAGCTGTTTTGCCCCTTCAAGCGAGGTATAAGGGGCGTAAGGCAGCAGGTTTTGCAGCGTACCTTGCTGAATAAAGAACAGCGCGATGAGCAGAGCAATTGGAAGTAAGACCCACAGAGTAATGCGCGTGAGATCAACCCAGGCATTGCCCAGCGTACCCATATTCTGACGTGCAAACGCACGCGTCAGCGCGAAGACAACCGCGATGCCGCTGGCTGCTGAGAGGAAATTTTGTACGGTTAATCCCACCATCTGGCTGAAGTAGCTCAGCGTGGTTTCGCCGGCGTAGGATTGCCAGTTGGTATTGGTGACAAAGCTGACGGCCGTATTCAGCGCAAGATGCCAGGACAGGCCCGGTAACTGTTGCGGGTTCAGCGGCAGGCTACCCTGCAACATCAGCATGACAAAGAGCGCGACCAGCCCAACGATATTCAGCAGCAGAATAGCGACCAGATACTGACGCCAGTTCATCTCCTGATCGCGTATTCCCAGTACGCGCCAGATCCCTTTTTCGATACTTCCCGTACCCGGTAAGGACACGTTGTTGATCAGCCGCGCGAGCCCCGTTCCCAGCGGTCTGGCAAGCACCAATAAGACCAGTAAAAAGCTGGCTATAAGTAAAAACGCCTGAGCAGCCATCAGAAGGCCTCCGCATTAATCAGGGCGTAGACCAGATAACCCAATAACAGGAACACCAGCACGATGCCGGTAATCAGACCTGCACTCACAATCCACCTCCGAGTGACATTTGTATTTGTGTTAACGGTAGGATTTATGGCGCAAAGATTTCGCAAAAATCGGCAGGGTGGGTGTAAAAAAAGTATAAAAATGGAAAAGGCACAATTTAACTATTGGTAAGTAAATCGTTAACTTTTTTGTAACTTACTTACGGCGGAAATGTAAATATTCACTAAATGGATGAAAATAACTGGTCTGATGAGTAGTAAAATTACAAACAAAGCGGTATTATTTTAGCCAGATCACAGATTTCAAATTTTCCGGAGCATGTTTCCGGCCAACTATAGGGGAGAAAATATGGATCTTTATAAAGCGTATCCGGCTCATATCGTTTTCATGCGTCGCACTTTCGCCGTAGTGGCTGGCGTGCTGGCCCTGCCGGTGATGCTCTTCTGGAAAGACCGCGCACGTTTTTATAGCTATTTGCACCGCGTCTGGGCCAAAACCAGCGAGAAGCCGGTGTGGATGGATCAGGCCGAGAAAGCGACCTGCGATTTTTACTGATACGAAGACGACACACCAGCAATAAAAAAACCGCCTACAGCAATGTGGCGGTTTTTTTTATTCCTCAGGGTCCGCGGTCCGTTGGACCGTTTTTGGGCTCTCGTCAGAGCGTGTGTCCACCGACTTATCACCGGTGGTGAACGGTGGAGCGGTTAGCAGCAGGGACCGCATGATGAAACGCTCTTTTTGCATTGCGTTCATTGTCGCCAGCGTACTCGTGGTAAGACGTGATGAACCGACAGTGTTTATTGCTTTTACCATGATGGCGCAAGATACGTAGCGTTAAGGCCGCCCCGGGCGGCCTTTTTTATTTCATCGCGTCTACACTTCATGGCAAAGTAGATAAAAGCCAGCCGCATTTTCTCTTTAGTGGCATGGCCTTACGGACATAATGGATAATTGCCAGGAGTTTTATGCCCACCCATCTGGTTTGGTTTCGCGCGGACCTGCGCGTACATGACAATCTCGCCCTTGCGGCTGCCTGCCGCTCCCCGGAAGCCCGCGTGCTGGCGGTGTTTATCGCCACCCCCGGGCAGTGGCAGCAGCATGCTATGGCACCACGCCAGGCGGCTTACCTCAGCTCACATCTGAATGGCTTGCAGTGTTCGCTTGCCGAAAAAGGGATCCCGCTCATTTATAAAGAGGTCAGTGACTTCTCCGCGCAATGCCAGGCTGTGAAGGCAATCTGTGAGCAGTACGATGTCACCCACCTTTTTTACAACTATCAGTACGAATTCAATGAACGTCAGCGGGATCGTCAGCTGGAGAAAATCCTGCAGGATGTAGAGTGTCAGGGTTTTGATGACAGCGTCATGCTGCCGCCGGGCAGTGTCATGACCGGCAACCACGAGATGTATAAAGTCTTTACGCCGTTTAAAAATGCCTTCATTAAAAGACTGAAGGAGGCACTGCCGGAATGCGTGGCTGCACCCACCGTGAGGGGAGACGCCATAACGGAGATACCCGAGCGGGAGTTTGACTATCCGCAACAGGCGTTTGATGAGACTCTGTTCCCGGCTACCGAAAAAAACGCTATCGCGAAGCTGCGCCAGTTTTGTAAAGCGGGCGCAGGCGATTACGACGCGCGCAGGGATTTTCCCGCGACTGAGGGCACCAGCCGTTTATCGGCCTGTCTGGCACTGGGCGTGCTCTCTCCGCGCCAGTGTCTGCATCGTCTTCTGGCGGAACAACCGCAGGCACTGGACGGGGGGCCCGGCTCCGTCTGGCTTAACGAACTTATCTGGCGCGAATTTTATCGCCATTTGATGACGTATCACCCTGATTTATGTAAGCATCGTCCGTTTATACCCTGGACTGATAACGTAAAATGGCAACACAACGAGAGCCACTTACAGGCCTGGCAGAAAGGCGAAACGGGCTTCCCGATTGTTGATGCCGCGATGCGCCAGCTCAATGAAACCGGATGGATGCACAACCGGCTGCGAATGATTACTGCCAGCTTCCTGGTGAAAGATCTGCTTATCGACTGGCGTGTCGGGGAGCGGTATTTTATTTCTCAGCTGATCGATGGCGATCTGGCGGCGAATAACGGCGGCTGGCAGTGGGCGGCGTCCACCGGAACCGACGCCGCGCCCTATTTCCGTATTTTTAATCCTGCCACGCAGGGACAAAGATTTGATGCAGACGGTGAGTTTATCCGCCGCTGGTTGCCCGCGCTGAGCAGTGTCCCTGCAAAAGCGATCCACGACCCGTGGGCATGGGCGGATAAACAGGGCGTGAAGCTCGATTATCCCCGTCCGATTGTTGACCATAAACAGGCGCGTGTCGCCACGCTGGCGGCGTACGAGGCCGCCCGCAAAGCTTAAGAGAGTGATGATGAAAAACAGCGAACTGGAAAGCCTGATTAACGAAAAACTGAACAGCGCCTCCTTCAGCGATTACGGCCCGAACGGCCTCCAGGTTGAAGGACGCGAAACGGTGCAGAAAATTATCACTGGCGTGACGGCAAGCCAGGCGCTGCTGGACGAAGCTGTCCGTCAGGAAGCGGATGCCGTTATTGTCCATCACGGTTATTTCTGGAAAAACGAAGCACCGATCATTCGCGGTATGAAGCGAAACCGCCTGAAAACGCTGCTGGCAAATGATATCAACCTGTACGGTTACCATCTGCCGCTGGATGCGCACCCGGAGCTGGGCAATAACGTACAGCTCGCGCAGCTGTTGGGGATTACCGTAATGGGTGAAATTGAGCCGCTGGTGCCCTGGGGAGAGCTGGCCATGCCGGTGCCCGGCCTGGAGCTGGCTTCCTGGATTGAAGCGCGTCTGGGACGCCGTCCGCTCTGGTGCGGTGACACCGGTCCGGATACGGTGAAGCGGGTTGCCTGGTGTACTGGTGGTGGTCAGGGCTTTATTGATAGCGCGGCACGCTTTGGTGTCGACGCCTTCATCACTGGAGAAGTGTCCGAGCAGACCGTCCATTCGGCGCGTGAGCAAGGTCTGCATTTTTATGCGGCAGGTCACCATGCCACCGAGCGTGGCGGAATTCGCGCCCTCAGTGAATGGCTGACCGAAAATACCGATCTGGATGTCACGTTTATTGATATCCCTAACCCGGCCTGATGAGAGGTATCTGAGTGCAGCGAGCGCGTTGTTATCTTCTGGGGGAAACGGCAGTGGTTCTGGAGCTGGAACCGCCAGTGACCCTTGCCACGCAAAAGCGTATCTGGCGGCTAACGCAGCGCCTGGCCGATGTGCCTGAAGTGGTTGAAGCGATTCCGGGTATGAATAACATCACCGTGGTGCTGCGTAATCCGCATACGCTGGCGCTGGATGCTATTGAACGTTTGCAGCGCTGGTGGGAAGAGAGCGAGGCGCTGGAGCCGGATTCCCGGACAATTGAGATCCCGGTGGTGTATGGCGGCGAGCATGGACCCGATCTTGGCGTGGTGGCGGAACACTGCGGATTAACGGAAAAGCAGGTGGTTGAATTGCACGCCTGCGTTGATTACGTGGTCTGGTTCTTAGGTTTCCAGCCGGGCTTCCCCTATCTGGGGGGACTCTCACCGCAGTTGCATACGCCGCGTCGCGCCGAACCCCGCCTGAGCGTGCCGGCGGGCACGGTGGCTATCGGGGGTGAGCAGACCGGCATTTATCCTCTGACGTCACCGGGGGGTTGGCAGCTTATCGGGCATACGTCCAGGCCGTTATTTGAACCAGGGCAGGAGGTTCCCATACTCCTTCGTCCCGGCGATACCCTGCGCTTTATCCCGCAGAAGGAGGGGGTATGTTAACGCTGATTCGCGCCGGGCTTTACACGTCCGTGCAGGATGCCGGCCGCTTTGGCATGCGCCAGTCGGGCGTGAGCTACTGTGGTGCGCTGGACAGGCCTGCGCTGGAGATTGCAAACGTGTTGGTGGGCAACCCTGGCAGCACGGCGGCACTCGAAATTACGCTTGGCCAGTGTGTGATTGAATTCGGCGAGGAGACCTGGTTTGCCTTAACCGGGGCCGCCTGTGACGCCGAGCTGGATGGCAAAGCGGTCTGGACAGGCTGGCGGCTGCGGGCGAAAGCCGGGCAGCGTCTGACCCTCAAACGTCCTGTGCACGGCGTGCGAAGCTATCTTGCGGTTGCGGGAGGAATTGATGTGCCAGAAGTGCTGGGTTCATCCAGCACCGATCAGAAAGCCGGCATTGGCGGTCATGAAGGGCGTCTGCTGCGTGACGGCGATCGTCTGGCGGTTAAACCCTCAACGCGCCACTTCTCGACGGCCCTGGGGGTAAAACAGCTGTTATGGACCAACCAGATCCGTGCCTTACCGGGGCCGGAATATCAGGAGTTCGATGAAGTCGCTCAGGAGACGTTCTGGCGTTCGCCGTGGAAGATCAGCCCGCAAAGTAACCGTATGGGATACCGCCTTCAGGGGCAGCCATTGACCCGTACGACAGATCGGGAATTGCTCTCACACGGTTTATTACCTGGTGTCATTCAGGTACCGGGTAACGGTCAGCCGATCGTGCTGATGAACGATGCGCAAACAACGGGGGGATACCCGCGTATTGCCTGCATCATTGAAGCGGATCGCTACCATCTGGCGCAAATTCCTCTCGGACAGCCGATTCATTTTGTGCAATGTTCGCTGGAGGAGGCGCTGAAGGCACGCCAGGATCAGCAGCGTTATCTGGAACAACTGGCATGGAGGCTCGATGGCAAAGATTGATTTAAACGCCGATCTGGGTGAGGGCGGAAGTGCCGATGCTGAACTGATGACGCTGGTCTCTTCGGTCAATATTGCCTGCGGGTTTCACGCGGGTGACGCGCAAACCATGCTGGTCAGCGTGCGTAATGCGATTAAGCACGGCGTGGCGATAGGGGCACATCCCAGTTTTCCTGACAGGGATAATTTTGGCCGCACGGCAATGGATCTCCCTCCTGAGACGGTGTATGCCCAGACGCTCTATCAAACGGGCGCGCTGGAGGCGATTGTGCGTTCCCAGCAGGGCGTGCTGCGCCATGTGAAACCCCACGGCATGCTCTACAATCAGGCGGCCAAAGATCCGGCTCTCGCGGATGCCATTGCCCGCGCGGTGCGGGACTGCAACCCGCAGCTCATTCTGGTGGGGCTGGCGGGGAGCGAGCTTATTCGCGCCGGACAGCGGCTGGGGTTAACCACCCGTCAGGAAGTTTTTGCTGACAGAGGGTACCAGCCGGACGGCAGCCTGGTTCCCCGTTCACTGCCCGGTGCGCTTATTACCGATGAATCACAGGCGCTGGCGCAAACGCTGGCGATGGTATGTGAGGGGTCGGTAAAGGCAATTGATGGTTCAACGGCCAGAGTCCAGGCGGATACGGTGTGTTTACACGGCGATGGTGAGCATGCGCTGCAGTTTGCACGCCGCTTACGGGCGGCCTTTGCGGAACAGGGTATTCTCGTGAGTGCATGACATAACGATAAGGACAGAAAAATGCCTGAAGGCCCGGAGATCCGCCGTGCAGCGGATAGCCTCGAGGCGGCGATAAAGGGCAAACCGCTGACGGATGTCTGGTTTGCTTTTCCTCAACTGAAACCGTTTGAAGCCCAGCTGGTGGGGCAGACGGTGACGCACATTGAAACGCGCGGCAAAGCGCTGCTCACGCATTTCTCCCATAACCTGACGTTATATAGCCATAATCAGCTGTACGGCGTTTGGCGCGTGGTGAAGGCAAACGAGCAGCCGCAAACAACCCGCGTGCTGCGCGTCAGGCTCCAGACGGCAGACAACGCGGTTCTGCTCTACAGCGCATCCGATATCGAACTGTTAACGCCAGAGCAGCTGCTTACTCACCCGTTCCTGCAGCGCGTCGGGCCGGATGTGCTGGATATGAGCCTGACCCCGGGTGAGGTGAAAGCCCGTCTGGTGTCACCTCGGTTTCGTAACCGACAGTTTTCCGGACTGTTGCTCGATCAGGCGTTTCTGGCTGGATTAGGAAATTACCTGCGGGTGGAGATCCTCTGGGAGGTGGGCCTGGCGGCGCAGCATAAGGCATCGCAACTCAGTGATGAACAGCTGGAGGCGTTATCCCACGCACTGCTGGATATCCCGCGCCTGTCGTACAACACGCGTGGCGTGGTGGATGACAACAGGCACCATGGGGCATTGTTCCGCTTTAAGGTGTTTCATCGTGAAGGGAAGGCGTGTGAACGGTGCGGCGGGATAATTGCGAAAACCACGCTGTCGTCGAGACCGTTTTACTGGTGTCCGCACTGCCAGAAGTAAAATGAAAACGGTAACCCAGGGGGTTACCGTTTTTAATGTCTTCACTCTCTCGGAGTAAGAGAGGGATGGGGTGAGGACATCAGGCCACACCCCGTTAACATCAGCGTTTGATGTCAGACTTAAAATCACGCTGCTCGTAGCCAGTATACAGCTGACGAGGACGGGCGATTTTCATGCCTTCGCTGTGCATTTCGTTCCAGTGCGCAATCCAGCCAACGGTACGTGCCATGGCGAAGATCACGGTGAACATGGAAGACGGAATGCCCATCGCTTTCAGAATAATGCCAGAGTAGAAATCGACGTTCGGGTAGAGTTTCTTCTCGATGAAGTACGGGTCGTTCAGCGCGATGTGCTCAAGCTCCATCGCCACTTCCAGCAGATCGTCTTTTGTACCCAGCTCTTTCAGCACTTCGTGGCATGTTTCACGCATAACGGTAGCGCGTGGGTCGTAGTTTTTGTACACACGGTGACCGAAGCCCATCAGACGGAAGGAGTCATTCTTGTCTTTCGCGCGACGCACGAATTCAGGAATGTGCTCAACGGAGCTGATCTCTTCCAGCATCTTCAGTGCCGCTTCGTTCGCGCCGCCGTGCGCCGGTCCCCACAGGGAGGCGATACCCGCAGCGATACAGGCGAACGGGTTCGCGCCTGAGGAGCCTGCGGTACGGACGGTGGAGGTGGAGGCGTTCTGTTCGTGGTCGGCGTGCAGGATCAGAATACGGTCCATCGCACGTTCCAGTACCGGGTTCACTTCGTACTCTTCACACGGTGTGGAGAACATCATGCGCAGGAAGTTACCGGCGTAGGAGAGGTCGTTACGTGGATAAACAAACGGCTGGCCGATGGAGTATTTGTAACACATCGCTGCCATTGTCGGCATTTTGGACAGCAGGCGGAACGCCGCGATATCACGGTGACGTGGATTATTCACGTCCAGCGAGTCGTGGTAGAACGCTGCCAGCGCACCGGTAATACCGCACATCACCGCCATTGGGTGAGAATCACGACGGAAAGCATGGAACAGACGGGTAATCTGCTCATGAATCATGGTGTGACGGGTCACGGTGGTTTTGAATTCATCGTATTGTGCCTGCGTCGGTTTTTCGCCGTTCAGCAGGATGTAGCACACTTCCAGATAGTTGGATTCGGTGGCTAACTGATCGATGGGGAAGCCGCGATGGAGCAGGATACCTTCGTCACCATCAATGAAGGTGATTTTGGATTCGCAAGATGCGGTAGAGGTAAATCCAGGGTCGAAGGTGAATACACCTTTAGAACCCAGCGTACGGATATCAATAACATCCTGACCGAGCGTGCCTTTTAGCACATCCAGTTCAACAGCAGTGTCACCATTTAGGGTGAGCGTTGCCTTTGTATCAGCCATTTACGGTCTCCTTAGCGCCTTATTGCTTAAGACTGCCAATTACCGGATTTGCATTCTGCTGATTTCTCACCGTTACCAGTTTGTTATTTGGCTTACCGCTCAGCTCACGAGGAGAAACCAGGGTACAGAGCTATGGCGCCTTGCAGGTAAAAACATGAAAAATCAGTGAAACAACAGCAAATCAGTGTCTTCGCAGTCCGAATTATTCAAACCTGTATATCACTAATAACTGTCCTGATAACTTCGGTCAATACCATCACACTGTTACATAACTATTTGTCAGGTGAAAGTGAGACCTCATAACTTTTGCGCATTATATGCCTTTTCTGATGACGTTTGTAACAATATTGTTTAACATTTGTCAAATCAGATGATTAAAAATTAAAAAGATGTTGTTATCGTGACCCTGATCACTGTTCCAGAGAAAACCCGACAAACTGTATGTAGGTTAATTGTAATGATTTTGTGAACGGCCTATACTGCCGCCAGGTCTCCGGAACACCCTGCAATCCCGAGCCACCCAGCGTTGTAACGTGTCGTTTTAGCATTTGGAAGCAATGTTTTGCATGACGCGCAGTTATAGAAAAGGAACGCTGTCTGACCCGCATCGCAGTCCGGAGGAAGGAAACAATAAGAACAGCATGTGGGCGTTATTCATGATAAGAAATGTGAAAAAACAAAGACCTGTCAATCTGGATCTCAAAACGATCCGGTTCCCTGTAACAGCAATAGCGTCCATTCTGCACCGCGTTTCTGGTGTGATTACGTTTGTGGCGGTCGGCATTCTGCTGTGGTTACTGGGTACCAGCCTCTCTTCTCCTGAAGGATTCCTCCAGGCCTCTGCCATCATGAACAGCTTCTTCGTGAAATTTATCATGTGGGGCATTCTGACTGCGCTGGCGTACCACGTTGTCGTGGGGCATTCGCCATATGCTGATGGACTTTGGCTACCTGGAAGAGACTTTCGAAGCCGGTAAACGCTCCGCTAATATTTCATTTGTATTGACTGTCGTGCTTTCACTTCTCGCAGGAGTTCTCGTATGGTAAGCAACGCCTCCGCATTAGGACGCAACGGCGTACATGACTTCATTCTGGTCCGTGCTACCGCCATCGTTCTCACCCTTTATATCATCTATATGATTGGTTTCTTCGCGACCAGCGGCACGCTGACGTGGGAAATCTGGAGTGGGTTCTTCGGATCTGCCTTCACCAAAGTGTTCACCCTGCTGGCTCTGTTCTCCATCCTTATTCATGCCTGGATTGGTATGTGGCAGGTGTTGACCGATTACGTTAAACCACTGGCGATTCGCCTTCCTCTGCAGCTGGTCATTGTCGTTGCACTGGTGGTTTACGTTATTTATGGATTCGTTGTGGTGTGGGGTGTGTAATGAAACTGCCAGTCAGAGAATTTGATGCTGTTGTGATTGGTGCTGGTGGCGCAGGTATGCGCGCAGCACTGCAAATTTCCCAGAGCGGCCAGACCTGTGCGCTGCTCTCTAAAGTCTTCCCGACCCGTTCCCACACTGTCTCCGCGCAGGGCGGTATTACCGTTGCGCTGGGCAATTCCCATGAAGATAACTGGGAATGGCACATGTATGACACGGTCAAAGGTTCCGACTACATCGGCGACCAGGATGCTATCGAATATATGTGTAAGACTGGCCCGGAAGCGATTCTGGAGCTGGACCACATGGGGCTGCCGTTCTCCCGTCTGGAAAATGGCACCATTTATCAGCGTCCGTTTGGCGGCCAGTCGAAAAACTTCGGCGGCGAGCAGGCGGCACGTACCGCAGCTGCGGCTGACCGTACCGGTCACGCACTGCTGCACACGCTGTATCAACAGAACCTGAAAAACCACACAACTATTTTCTCCGAGTGGTACGCGCTGGATCTGGTGAAAAACGCCGATGGCGCCGTTGTGGGGTGTACTGCCCTGTGTATTGAAACCGGTGAAGTGGTCTACTTCAAAGCGCGTGCTACCGTGCTGGCGACCGGCGGTGCAGGCCGTATTTATCAATCTACCACTAACGCCCACATCAACACCGGTGACGGCGTAGGTATGGCTATCCGCGCCGGCGTACCGGTGCAGGATATGGAAATGTGGCAGTTCCACCCAACCGGCATCGCCGGTGCCGGCGTGCTGGTAACAGAAGGCTGCCGTGGTGAAGGGGGTTACCTGCTGAACAAACACGGCGAGCGCTTCATGGAGCGTTATGCCCCGAATGCGAAAGACCTGGCGGGTCGTGACGTGGTGGCGCGTTCCATCATGATCGAAATCCGTGAAGGCCGCGGCTGTGACGGCCCATGGGGTCCACACGCGAAGCTGAAACTCGACCATCTGGGTAAAGAGGTTCTGGAATCGCGTCTGCCAGGCATTCTGGAGCTGTCTCGTACCTTCGCGCACGTCGATCCAGTGAAAGAGCCTATCCCGGTAATCCCAACCTGTCACTACATGATGGGCGGTATTCCGACCAAAGTGACCGGCCAGGCGCTGACCGTGAACGAGCAGGGTGAAGACGTTGTTATCCCGGGCCTGTTTGCCGTCGGTGAAATTGCCTGCGTATCCGTACACGGTGCAAACCGTCTGGGCGGGAACTCCCTGCTTGACCTGGTGGTATTTGGTCGTGCGGTAGGTCTGCATCTGCAAGAGTCTATTGCCGAGCAGGGTGCGCTGCGTGATGCCACCGACGATGAAATTGATGCGTCGCTTGAGCGTCTGAACCGCTGGAACGGCAACCGTAATGGTGAAGATCCGGTGGAAATCCGCAAAGCGCTGCAGGAATGTATGCAGCACAACTTCTCGGTATTCCGTGAAGGGGATGCGATGGCCAAAGGTCTTGAGCAGCTGAAAGCGATCCGCGAGCGTCTGAAAAATGCCCGTCTGGACGACACGTCCAGCGAGTTCAATACCCAGCGCGTTGAGTGTCTGGAGCTGGATAACCTGATGGAAACGGCGTTCGCTACCGCGATGTCGGCAAACTTCCGTACCGAGAGCCGTGGCGCGCATAGCCGCTTCGACTTCCCGGATCGTGACGATGAAAACTGGCTGTGCCATTCCCTGTATCTGCCAGAGTCGGAATCCATGACGCGTCGTAGCGTCAATATGGAACCGAAACTGCGTCCGGCGTTCCCGCCGAAGATTCGTACTTACTAATGCGGAGACAGGATAATGAAACTCGAATTCTCAGTTTATCGTTATAACCCGGATGTAGATGATGCTCCGCGTATGCAGGATTACACCCTGGAAGCGGAAGAAGGCCGTGACATGATGCTGCTGGATGCCTTAATCCAGCTGAAAGAAAAAGATCCGACACTGTCGTTCCGTCGCTCATGCCGTGAAGGCGTTTGTGGCTCTGACGGTGTGAACATGAACGGTAAAAATGGTCTGGCCTGCATCACGCCAATTTCAGCGTTGCAGCGCGCGGGCCAGAAAATTGTTATCCGTCCTTTGCCAGGTCTGCCAGTCGTTCGTGATTTGGTGGTAGACATGGGGCAATTCTATGCACAATATGAGAAGATTAAGCCTTACTTATTGAATAATGGGCAAAATCCACCGGCTCGTGAGCACTTACAGTCTCCTGAGCAGCGTGAAAAACTCGATGGTTTGTACGAGTGTATTCTCTGTGCATGTTGCTCGACCTCTTGCCCGTCGTTCTGGTGGAACCCGGACAAGTTTATCGGCCCGGCCGGTCTGCTGGCTGCCTATCGCTTCCTGATCGATAGCCGCGACACCGAAACCGACAGTCGTCTGGAAGGACTGAGTGATGCTTTCAGCGTATTCCGCTGCCATAGCATCATGAACTGCGTCAGTGTATGTCCTAAGGGACTGAACCCGACGCGCGCCATCGGCCATATTAAGTCGATGCTGCTGCAGCGCAGTGCATAAGTAACAGGAGGGGAGCGTTGTTCCCCTCACCCTGACCCTCTCCTGACAGGAGAGGGGATAAAATGTAGGAAACCTCTAAAAACTGCCCCGAGGTGCAGACAGTTTTTAAAGGTTCCTTCGCGAGCCCAAGACAACATAAGAGCTCGCAGGTGAACCCCGGCACGTACGTGTTGTACGTGGTAGTTTCTACGGCGAAAGTAAGCATAAAAATGCTTAAGGGATCACGATGCAGAACGGCGCAATGAAAGCCTGGCTGGACTCTTCTTACCTCTCTGGTTCAAACCAGAGCTGGATAGAACAGCTCTATGAAGACTTCTTAACCGATCCTGACTCAGTGGACGCAAACTGGCGTTCCATGTTCCAGCAGTTACCTGGCACTGGAGTCAAACCGGATCAATTCCATTCCAAAACACGTGATTATTTCCGTCGTCTGGCGAAGGATGCCTCACGTTACTCTTCTGCGATTTCCGACCCTGACACCAATGCGAAGCAGGTTAAAGTCCTGCAGCTTATCAACGCTTATCGCTTCCGTGGTCACCAGCATGCGAATCTCGATCCGCTGGGACTGTGGAAACAAGATCGTGTGGCGGATCTCGATCCGGCGTATCACGATCTGACCGAGGCCGATTTCCAGGAAAGCTTTAACGTAGGTTCCTTTGCCATCGGCAAAGACACGATGAAGTTGGGCGAGCTGATTGACGCGCTCAAGCAAACCTACTGCGGCTCCATCGGCGCGGAATATATGCACATCACCTCTACAGAAGAGAAACGCTGGATCCAGCAGCGCATCGAATCTGTGGCGGGTCACGCGAATTTCTCTGCTGAAGAGAAAAAACGCTTCCTCAGCGAACTGACCGCAGCAGAAGGCCTTGAGCGCTATCTGGGCGCGAAATTCCCGGGTGCGAAACGCTTCTCGCTGGAAGGCGGCGACGCGCTGGTACCTATGCTGAAAGAGCTGATTCGTCACGCGGGCAAAAGCGGTACCCGTGAAGTGGTGCTGGGTATGGCGCACCGCGGTCGTCTGAACGTACTGGTCAACGTGCTGGGTAAAAAACCGCAGGACCTGTTCGACGAATTCGCGGGCAAACATAAAGAACACCTCGGCACCGGTGACGTGAAGTACCACATGGGCTTCTCGTCTGATATCGAAACCGAAGGCGGTCTGGTTCACCTGGCGCTGGCGTTTAACCCGTCACACCTGGAAATCGTGAGCCCGGTGGTTATCGGTTCTGTACGTGCGCGTCTGGATCGTCTGGACGAGCCGAGCAGCAACAAAGTCCTGCCAATCACCATTCACGGTGACGCGGCGGTCACAGGGCAGGGCGTGGTTCAGGAAACGCTGAACATGTCCAAGGCGCGTGGTTACGAAGTGGGCGGTACCGTTCGCATTGTTATCAACAACCAGGTGGGCTTCACGACCTCTAACCCACTGGATGCGCGTTCTACCCCGTACTGCACCGACATCGGTAAGATGGTTCAGGCGCCAATCTTCCACGTTAACGCGGATGA
Source organism: Enterobacter sp. SORGH_AS_0287 (assembly GCF_031453695.1). Lineage (NCBI taxonomy): Bacteria > Pseudomonadati > Pseudomonadota > Gammaproteobacteria > Enterobacterales > Enterobacteriaceae > Enterobacter > Enterobacter sp. SORGH_AS_0287. Next base: position 2,175,395 of record NZ_JAVIZW010000001.1, on the reverse strand, counting down.
CCCTGAAGCCGTGGCGTTCGTTACCCGTCTGGCGCTGGACTACCGTAACACCTTCAAACGCGATGTGTTCATCGACCTGTTCTGCTACCGCCGTCATGGCCACAACGAAGCTGACGAGCCAAGTGCAACGCAGCCGCTGATGTATCAGAAAATCAAAAAACACCCGACGCCACGCAAAATCTATGCTGACAAGCTGGAAGGCGACAACGTGACGACGCTGGAAGATGCGACCGAAATGGTCAACCTCTACCGCGACGCGCTGGATGCGGGTGAATGCGTAGTGAAAGAGCTGCGCCCGATGAACATGCACTCCTTTACCTGGTCGCCGTACCTCAACCACGAGTGGGATGAGAGCTACCCGAACAAGGTAGAGATGAAGCGCCTGCAGGAGCTGGCTAAACGTATCAGCACCGTACCAGACGCTATCGAGATGCAGTCTCGCGTAGCGAAAATTTATGCTGACCGTCAATCAATGGCGGCGGGCGAGAAGCTGTTCGACTGGGGCGGGGCGGAAACACTGGCTTACGCAACGCTGGTTGATGAAGGTATTCCTGTTCGTCTGTCCGGTGAAGATGCGGGCCGTGGCACCTTCTTCCACCGTCACGCGGTAGTTCACAACCAGACTAACGGTTCAACCTATACTCCGCTGCAGCATGTCCATAACGGTCAGGGTCAGTTCAAGGTATGGGACTCCGTTCTGTCTGAAGAAGCGGTACTGGCATTCGAATACGGCTACGCCACCGCGGAACCGCGCACCCTGACTATCTGGGAAGCGCAGTTCGGTGACTTCGCCAACGGTGCCCAGGTCGTTATCGACCAGTTCATCTCCTCCGGCGAGCAGAAATGGGGCCGTATGTGTGGCCTGGTGATGCTGCTGCCACACGGTTACGAAGGTCAGGGTCCGGAGCACTCCTCCGCTCGTCTGGAACGTTATCTGCAGCTCTGCGCTGAGCAGAACATGCAGGTCTGCGTGCCGTCCACCCCGGCTCAGGTCTACCACATGCTGCGTCGTCAGGCGCTGCGTGGTATGCGCCGTCCGCTGGTGGTCATGTCGCCAAAATCCCTGCTGCGCCACCCGCTGGCGGTGTCCAGCCTGGACGAACTGGCGAACGGCACCTTCCTGCCTGCCATCGGTGAGGTTGACGAACTGGATCCGCAGGCCGTTAAGCGTGTTGTGATGTGTTCTGGTAAGGTTTATTACGACCTGCTGGAACAGCGCCGTAAGAACGACCAGAAAGATGTCGCCATCGTGCGTATCGAACAGCTTTATCCATTCCCGCACCAGGCGGTGCAGGAAGCGTTGAAACCGTATGCTCACGTGCATGATTTTGTCTGGTGCCAGGAAGAGCCGCTCAACCAGGGCGCCTGGTACTGCAGTCAGCATCATTTCCGTGAAGTCATTCCATTTGGGTCTGCCCTGCGTTATGCAGGTCGCCCGGCCTCCGCCTCTCCGGCGGTAGGGTATATGTCCGTTCACCAGAAGCAGCAACAAGATCTGGTCAATGACGCGCTGAACGTCGATTAATTAAAGGATACATAATGAGTAGCGTAGATATTCTTGTTCCCGACCTGCCTGAGTCCGTAGCAGATGCGACCGTCGCCACCTGGCACAAAAAACCGGGCGATAGCGTTAAGCGCGATGAAGTGCTGGTAGAAATCGAAACTGACAAAGTGGTACTGGAAGTACCGGCTTCAGCGGATGGCATTCTGGATGCAGTCCTGGAAGACGAAGGGACAACCGTAACCTCCCGTCAGATCCTGGGTCGCCTGCGTGAAGGCAACAGCGCGGGCAAAGAGTCCAGCGCGAAGTCTGACGAAAAAGCGTCTACCCCAGCCCAGCGTCAGCAGGCCTCTCTGGAAGAGCAAACTAACGACGCGCTCAGCCCGGCGATCCGTCGCCTGCTGGCCGAGCACAACCTGGATGCGGCTGCCATTAAAGGCACCGGTGTCGGTGGTCGTCTGACCCGTGAAGATATCGAGAAGCACCTGGCGAAAGCCCCTGCTCAGGCAGAAGCTAAAGCGCCAGCAGCGGCAGCGGCGCCGGCAGCACAGCCTGCGCTGGGTGCCCGTAGCGAAAAACGCGTGCCGATGACTCGCCTGCGTAAGCGTGTGGCTGAGCGTCTGCTGGAAGCGAAAAACTCCACCGCGATGCTGACCACCTTCAACGAAGTGAATATGAAGCCAATCATGGACCTGCGTAAGCAGTACGGTGACGCGTTTGAAAAACGTCACGGTATCCGTCTGGGCTTTATGTCCTTCTACGTGAAAGCGGTTGTTGAAGCGCTGAAACGCTACCCGGAAGTTAACGCCTCTATCGATGGCGATGACGTGGTTTACCACAACTACTTCGACGTCAGCATGGCAGTCTCTACGCCACGCGGTCTGGTTACCCCGGTTCTGCGTGATGTCGATACTCTGGGTATGGCTGACATCGAGAAAAAGATTAAAGAGCTGGCTGTAAAAGGTCGCGACGGCAAGCTGACCGTAGACGATCTGACCGGTGGTAACTTCACCATTACCAACGGGCGGCGTTTTCGGTTCACTGATGTCTACCCCGATCATCAACCCGCCGCAGAGCGCGATCCTGGGTATGCATGCCATTAAAGATCGTCCAATGGCGGTAGACGGCAAAGTTGAGATCCTGCCAATGATGTATCTGGCACTCTCTTACGATCACCGTCTGATCGACGGCCGCGAGTCCGTGGGCTTCCTGGTTGCCATTAAAGAGCTGCTGGAAGATCCAACGCGTCTGCTGCTGGACGTCTAGTTTTAGCAGTCTTGCCCGGCGGCGCGTTGTCTGCCGGGCCTACAAAAGCACTACCTAACGATTACCTGAAGGATGGATAGAACACATGAACTTACATGAATATCAGGCCAAACAGCTGTTTGCCCGGTATGGCTTACCGGCTCCGGTGGGTTATGCCTGTACTACCCCGCGTGAAGCAGAAGAAGCCGCATCTAAAATCGGTTCCGGCCCTTGGGTAGTTAAGTGTCAGGTTCACGCTGGTGGCCGTGGTAAAGCGGGCCGGTGTGAAGGTTGTTAAGAGTAAAGAAGAGATTCGTGCGTTTGCTGAACATTGGCTCGGCAAGCGTCTGGTAACGTACCAGACAGATGCGAACGGTCAGCCTGTCAACCAGATCCTGGTTGAAGCTGCAACTGACATCGCGAAAGAACTGTACCTGGGCGCGGTTGTTGACCGTAGCTCCCGTCGTGTGGTGTTCATGGCGTCTACCGAAGGCGGCGTGGAAATCGAGAAAGTGGCAGAAGAGACGCCACACCTGATCCACAAAGTGGCGATCGATCCGCTGGCAGGCCCAATGCCTTACCAGGGCCGTGAGCTGGCGTTCAAACTGGGTCTGGAAGGCAAGCTGGTTCAGCAGTTCACCAAGATCTTCATGGGTCTGGCCACCATCTTCCTGGAGCGCGACCTGGCGCTGATCGAGATCAACCCGCTGGTCATCACCACTCAGGGCGACCTGATCTGCCTCGACGGCAAACTGGGCGCTGACGGCAACGCACTGTTCCGCCAGCCGGATCTGCGTGAAATGCGCGACCAGTCTCAGGAAGACCCGCGTGAAGCGCAGGCTGCACAGTGGGAACTGAACTACGTGGCGCTGGATGGCAACATCGGCTGCATGGTTAACGGCGCAGGCCTGGCGATGGGCACCATGGACATCGTTAAGCTGCACGGCGGTGAGCCTGCAAACTTCCTCGACGTGGGCGGTGGCGCAACCAAAGAGCGTGTAACCGAAGCGTTCAAAATCATCCTCTCTGATGACAACGTCAAAGCCGTGCTGGTTAACATCTTCGGCGGTATCGTGCGTTGCGACCTGATCGCAGACGGTATCATCGGTGCGGTAGAAGAAGTGGGTGTTAACGTCCCGGTTGTGGTGCGTCTGGAAGGTAACAACGCTGAACTCGGCGCGAAAAAACTGGCTGACAGCGGCCTGAATATTATTGCAGCGAAAAGTCTGACGGATGCAGCTCAGCAGGTTGTTGCCGCAGTGGAGGGGAAATAATGTCAGTTTTAATTAATAAAGATACCAAGGTTATCTGCCAGGGCTTCACCGGTAGCCAGGGGACTTTCCACTCCGAACAGGCGATTGCCTACGGCACGCAGATGGTTGGCGGCGTAACGCCAGGTAAAGGCGGCACCACGCACCTGGGCCTGCCGGTATTCAACACCGTGCGCGAAGCGGTTGAAGCGACGGGCGCGACCGCGACCGTTATCTACGTTCCGGCTCCGTTCTGCAAAGACTCGATTCTGGAAGCGATTGACGCGGGCATCAAGCTCATCATCACCATCACCGAAGGTATCCCGACGCTGGATATGCTGACCGTGAAAGTGAAGCTGGATGAAGCTGGCGTGCGTATGATCGGCCCGAACTGCCCGGGCGTTATCACCCCAGGCGAATGTAAAATCGGCATCATGCCGGGTCACATTCACAAACCGGGTAAAGTGGGTATCGTCTCCCGTTCCGGTACGCTGACCTATGAAGCGGTTAAGCAGACTACCGACTACGGTTTCGGCCAGTCCACCTGTGTGGGCATCGGTGGTGACCCCATCCCAGGTTCTAACTTCATTGATATCCTGAAAATGTTCCAGGAAGATCCGCAGACCGAAGCGATCGTGATGATCGGTGAGATCGGCGGTAGCGCAGAAGAAGAAGCGGCTGCGTATATCAAAGAACATGTGACCAAGCCGGTCGTCGGTTATATCGCAGGTGTGACAGCGCCGAAAGGTAAGCGTATGGGTCACGCAGGCGCGATTATCGCAGGCGGTAAAGGTACGGCTGATGAGAAATTCGCCGCGCTGGAAGCCGCAGGTGTGAAAACCGTTCGCAGCCTGGCGGATATCGGCGAAGCACTGAAATCCATCATTAAGTAAATCCTCTCTGCTCCCTGTAAAAGGGAGCGTTGAAGTAATAAGTGTCCGTTTCGACATGGTTGGCCGCTGTAAAGCGGCCTTTTTTAATGCCTGCGTTTTGCGACCAGCGTGAATTTGTAATCGTCGCTGTTAAACACGTTACGGCTGTATTCAAACACCCGCCCATCCTTCAGAAAGCCGCGTGACACCTTTTCCAGTATCGGTTTTGCCGGATCCAGCGCCAGCGCGTCGATCGCCTCCTGAGAGGGCATGATCGGAACCAGTTCCTGTTCACTGCGATCGATAACCATCTTCTTGATCTGTTCGATGTAGTGATATTTGGAATTTTCCATCACCTCCCAGGTGAGGTCGGCGAACATCGCCAGCGGCATCCACGTCTCTTCCAGATTCACCGGTTTTTGCTTAATAAAGCGCACCCGTTTGACATGCCACACTTTGTCATCCGGGCGAATGTTAAGCGTCTCAGCCAGTTTCACATCCGCTTTGATCACTTCGAATGTTTTTACGTCGCTGTGGGTATCGACGTTTCGGTCCGCCAGTTTTTCATAAAAGCCGGTAAGCTGATAAATGTCGTAATTGACGCGCTCCTCTCTCACATAGGAGCCGCTGCCCTGAATGCTCTCGATAATCTGCTCTTCAGTGAGGAGCTTCAGTGCCTGCCTCACCGTGACGCGACTGACGCTAAATGTCTCCTGCAGGCTGGATTCCGTCGGTAACGCATCACCGGGTTTTAACTCACCGGCGGTAATTTTCTCGCGAAGCGCATCCGCTATCTGCCGGTACATCGGTTTATTGCCCATGTCGTCTGCCTTCTAATACCTTTTCACGGAATTATGCCTCCAGCACAGAATTTGTAAATAATACAAATTAAATACAAATTGTCGGTGTTAGTGAAAATGATCACATAAAGGTATCAGTCTGTCTGTCACAATCGATTCTGAACAATTACCCTTGAGTGTGAGGATCCTGATGAACCTGACGACCCTGACCCATCCCGACGCTGTCTGCGTGCAGGCGCAGTACACCAGTCGTGATGAAGCAATACGCCAGCTCACGATGCGGCTGGTGACGCTCGGCAAAATTACCGACGGCAATGCGTTTTTAACCGAAGTCTTTCATCGGGAATCGCTAGGCCCTACCGCGCTCGGCGAAGGGCTGGCAGTCCCGCATGGTAAATCAGCGGTGGTGAAAGAGGCGGCTTTTGCCGTAGCCACCCTATGTGAACCGCTGAGCTGGGAAGGCGTGGATGGCCCGGAAAATGTCGAGCTGATTTTCCTGCTTGCCATTCCGCCGGCTGAAGCTGGCTCAACCCATATCCAGGTGCTGACGGAACTTACTTCTCGTCTGGCGGATGAAACTCTTCGGGCGCGCGTCATGGCGGCTACCACGGCAGCAGCGCTACTCGCCGCGCTGGACGACGTGCCACAGGAAGATGGCGTTGTCGCGTTCGTGGATGCGCCAACCATCGTTTGTGTAACTGCATGCCCCGCCGGCATTGCGCATACCTATATGGCAGCTGAGTATCTGGAAAAAGCGGGGCGTAAGCTTGGCGTAAACGTGGTGGTGGAAAAGCAGGGGGCGAACGGTATCGAAGGGCGGTTGACCGCGCAGCAGTTACGCACTGCGCAGGCCTGTATCATTGCCGCAGAAGTGGCCCTCAAAGAGAGCGAGCGTTTTCAGGGCATTCCGACGCTGTACGTGCCGGTTGCGGAACCGCTTCGCCATGCCGAAGCACTTATTAAGCGTGCGTTGGCCTTACCCCCCACGGGAACGCATCGCCAGGTGCACACCGGCAATGATGTGAGCAAGAGCCTTAAAACGGAGCTTAAGCAGGCCCTGCTCAGCGGTATTTCCTTTGCCGTGCCGCTGATTGTGGCGGGAGGCACGGTGCTGGCCGTCGCGGTATTGCTGGCACAGATGTTGGGATTACAGCATCTGTTTGAGCAAGAGAACTCATGGCTGTGGATGTATCGCAAACTCGGCGGGGGGATGTTAGGCACGTTAATGGTGCCGGTACTGGCCGCGTATACCGCCTACTCGCTGGCAGATAAACCTGCTCTGGCGCCGGGTTTTGCGGCCGGTCTTGCCGCTAATATGATCGGTTCAGGTTTTTTAGGGGCGATTGCAGGTGGCCTGATTGCCGGCTATCTGATGCGCTGGGTGAAAAACCATATCCGTCTGAGTCAGCGTTATAACGGCTTTTTAACCTATTACCTCTACCCGGTGATTGGCGTGCTGGGCGCGGGCAGCCTGATGCTGTTCGTGATCGGCGAGCCGGTCGCGTGGATCAACACCTCCCTCACGGCATGGCTTAACGGGCTCTCCGGTGCCAATGCGCTGCTACTGGGCACTCTGCTCGGTTTTATGTGCTCGTTCGATTTGGGGGGACCGGTCAACAAAGCGGCCTATGCGTTCTGTCTGGGGGCGATGGCCAACGGCGTTTACGGGCCGTATGCCATTTTTGCTTCCGTCAAAATGGTCTCGGCTTTTACCGTCACGGCTTCAACCATGCTGGCACCGCATCTCTTTAAACCGTTTGAAATCGAAACCGGCAAGTCGACGTGGCTACTGGGCCTTGCGGGCATCACCGAAGGGGCAATTCCGATGGCTATTGAAGATCCGCTGCGGGTGATTGGCTCGTTTGTTGTTGGCTCGATGGCAACAGGGGCGATTATCGGTGCAATGGGCATCGGGTTGTCTACGCCAGGGGCGGGCATCTTCTCTCTCTTTTTACTGCATGACGCGGGGATGGGTGGCGCGATCGCGGCGGCAGGCTGGTTTGGCGCAGCGCTGGGGGGAACGACGCTCTCTACGCTCATCTTACTGTTCTGGCGACGTCAGGGCGTAAAAAAAGGCAAATACCTGACGGAAGACGTCACGCCATAAATTCATTTACAGGAAACGAAGATGAAAGCTTTATCTCGCGTTCATATCACGCCACATATGCACTGGGACCGTGAGTGGTATTTCACCACCGAAGCGTCGCGGATCCTTTTGGTCAATAACATGGAGGAGATCCTGACCCGTCTGGAGCAGGACGAAGAGTATAAATACTACGTTCTCGATGGACAGACCGCGGTACTGGAGGATTACTTCGCCGTCGTGCCGGACAACCGGCCCCGGGTAAAAGCGCTGGTTGAGCGCGGAAAGCTGATTATCGGGCCGTGGTATACCCAGACCGACACCACGATAGTCAGCGGCGAATCGATCGTTCGCAACCTGATGTACGGGATGCGCGACTGCATGGAATTCGGTGAGCCGATGAAAATAGGGTATCTGCCGGATTCGTTTGGCATGTCCGGGCAACTTCCGCATATCTATAACGGCTTTGGTATCACCCGCACGCTGTTCTGGCGCGGATGTTCTGAGCGTCACGGCACCGATAAAACAGAATTTTTATGGCAGAGCGCAGATGGCAGCGAAGTTACGGCGCAGGTACTACCGCTGGGCTACGCGATTGGTAAGTACTTACCGGAGGATGAAGCGGGGCTGCGTAAACGGCTCGATACCTGGCTTACATTGCTGGAGAACGCTTCCGTGACGAAAGAGATTCTGCTGCCTAACGGTCACGACCAGATGCCCCTCCAGCAGAACATTTTCGCGGTGATGGATACCCTTCGAAAGATGTACCCGCAGCGGAAATTTGTGATGAGCCGGTTCGAGGAGGTCTTTGAACATACTGAAGCGCACCGTGACGAACTGGCGACGCTGAAAGGGGAGTTTATCGACGGCAAATACATGCGTGTACACCGGACAATAGGCTCCACACGGATGGACATCAAAATTGCCCACGCCCGCATTGAAAACAAAATCGTGAATATCCTCGAACCGCTGGCGGCGCTCGCCTGGATGCTGGGCTTCGAGTATCACCACGGTTTGCTGGAGAAAATGTGGAAAGAGATCCTCAAGAATCATGCGCACGACAGCATTGGCTGCTGCTGCAGCGACAAAGTGCATCGTGAGATTATGGCCCGGTTTGCGCTCGCTGAAGACATGGCCGATAACCTCACGCGCTTCTCGATGCGCAAGATTGTCGACAATATGCCGCAAAGCGAGGCCGACAAGCTGGTGATGTTCAATCTGATGCCCTGGCCCCGTGAAGAGGTGATTAACACCACCCTTCGTCTGCGCGCGAGCCAGTTCCGGTTGCGGGATGATAAAGGCAATGAGATCCCCTGTTTTATTTGTAGAGCCCGGGAAATTGACCCGGGGCTGATTGACCGGCAAATCGTGCACTATGGTAATTACGATCCGTTTATGGAGTTTGATATCCAAATCTGTCAGATCCTGCCCGCGATGGGATACCGTACGCTTTACATCGAGCCCCAGGCTCCTGAAAAGAGGCTTCCCGCGAGGGCAAAAACGGATGCTCTGCTGGAAAATGCCTTCTGGCAAATTGATATAAATGACGGTGGCACGCTGCGCCTGCGTGATAAAGAATCCGGACTTATTTATGACCGCGTACTGGAAATTGAAGAGGGGTCGGATGATGGCGATGAGTACGACTACTCGCCTTCCCGGGAAGAGTGGCGGCTCACTTCAGCGCACGGGCAGCATCATGTTGAGGTGATACAGGAAGCCTGGCAGAGCAGGGCGGTGATCCAGCATCGCATCGCCGTTCCGGCAAACCTGGCCGAGCGGTCGGCCCGCCTGCGCAATGGCGCTCTTGCGGTGGAATTTGAGGTCACTCTCAGCCATAACAGCAGGCGTGTAGATGTTGTGGCGCGTCTGGATAATCAGGCTGACGATCACCGGGTCCGCGTGCTTATCCCGACGCCGTTTATGACGGAGCAGGTACTGTCAGATACGCAGTTTGGCTCCATAACGCGCCCGGTTCGCGATGACGCGATGGCTAACTGGCAAGAAGAGGGCTGGAAAGAGGCACCGGTTCCCGTCTGGAATTTACTTAACTACGCCGTGCTTCAACAGGATCGAAACGGGCTTGCCCTGTTCACCGAAGGGTTACGCGAATTTGAAGTGGTGGGGGAGGCGGAAAAAGCGTTTGCTCTGACCCTTTTACGCGGTGTGGGCGTGCTGGGAAAGGAAGATTTGCTGTTGCGCCCGGGCCGACCGTCCGGCATAAAAATGGCCGTTCCGGACTCGCAGCTTCGGGGCAGTCTCGATTGCCGTTTTAGCCTTCTGAGTTTTAGCGGCTCTCCCGAGAACGCCGGCGTTGCTCAGCAGGCGAAAGCGTGGCTTACCCCCGTCCAGTGTTATAACAAAATCCCCTGGGATGCCATGAAACTTAACCGTGCGCCGTTCAGCACGCCGGACAGATACAGCCTGCTGACCCTTTCGCCGACAGGCTGTGTTATGAGCGCGATAAAAAAGGCGGAGGATCGGGACGCGCTTATCCTTCGTCTGTTCAATCCGTCGGAATCTGTGTCCTGTGATGCCTCTTTATCGTGGAATCAGGCGTTTAAAGGCTGTTGCGAGACGAATTTAAATGAACAGGTACTGGCAGGTAGGGGAGAAGAAAAGGGCATTACGGGCCTGTTCAGGCCTGGGCAATCGCGGACTTTTAGCCTGAAAACGGAAAGGTAGCGTCTGAAGTGAACAAAAGGCTGCGCGCAGGGCAGCCTTTTTTATTGAATAGTCACATTGTGGTGTTAATTTTAAGCGTGTCGCAGGTAAAATAAATGTAATTATCTGCGGCTGTCGTCGCACAATGGAAAAAAAACGCGCTGACGACTACCTTTATACGTTAACGCGAATGTAAAGATGCGTTGTTCTTCAGCGTTAAAATAAATCACGTCTGTTTATATTCTTTCTTGCTTTTGATAACTCCAAATATCTCGTCGTACACATAGCATTAACAAGGTTTTTACCATTCTCACCACATTTAAACATGGTTAACAGAAACGGTGCTTTTTGATTTAAATCAAAGTTTAATCCTTGGAAAAAGGTGTCGAAAGGCGGTAAATTGTCCCCGATCAAAATGGCTGAAAAGTGGTAATTTTGCTATAAATTGATCGCCGTCGAAAAACGTAAATGTGATTCAATAAAAACCTGTTTATTGTAAGGGTTTTGCAGCGTATTATATTTGCGGGATCAATTTGAGTTTTTTATTAACGTATTTGTAACCTATCGTCATTGCTTTTATCCTTTCTCAGGCTAAGCGCGACGACATGGATGCGAATAATTTGTATTGGGGCATGTGTGTGAATCCTTTTCTAACGGGGTTCACTCTCGGAGTCTTCATGCGATGAGCAAGGAGTCATGATGTTAGATATAGTCGAACTGTCGCGCTTACAGTTTGCCTTGACCGCGATGTACCACTTCCTGTTTGTGCCACTAACGCTCGGTATGGCGTTCCTGCTGGCCATCATGGAAACGGTCTACGTCCTCTCCGGCAAACAGATTTATAAAGATATGACCAAGTTCTGGGGCAAGTTGTTTGGTATCAACTTTGCACTGGGCGTGGCTACCGGTTTGACCATGGAGTTCCAGTTCGGGACTAACTGGTCTTACTATTCTCACTACGTTGGGGATATCTTCGGTGCGCCGCTGGCCATTGAAGGTCTGATGGCCTTCTTCCTCGAATCCACCTTTGTAGGTCTGTTCTTCTTCGGTTGGGACCGTCTGGGCAAAGTCCAGCATATGGCGGTGACCTGGCTGGTGGCACTCGGTTCGAACCTGTCCGCACTGTGGATCCTGGTCGCGAACGGCTGGATGCAGAACCCTATCGCGTCTGATTTCAACTTCGAAACCATGCGTATGGAGATGGTCAGCTTTGCCGAGCTGGTGCTGAACCCGGTCGCACAGGTTAAATTCGTTCACACCGTGGCGTCTGGCTATGTGTGCGGCGCGATGTTTGTACTGGGCATCAGCTCTTACTACATGCTGCGTGGTCGTGACTTCGCGTTTGCTAAGCGCTCCTTTGCTATCGCTGCAAGCTTCGGTATGGCTGCAATCCTTTCTGTTATCGTGCTGGGTGATGAATCCGGTTACGAAATGGGTGACGTGCAGAAAACCAAGCTGGCCGCTATCGAAGCCGAATGGGAAACCCAACCCGCGCCTGCTGCCTTTACTCTGTTCGGTGTTCCCGACCAGGATGCACAGGAAAACCGCTTCGCCATTCAAATTCCTTACGCGCTCGGCATCATTGCTACCCGCTCCGTCGACAAGCAGGTGACGGGTCTGAAAGAGTTGATGGTGCAGCATGAAGGCCGTATCCGTAACGGTATGAAAGCCTACGCGCTGCTGGAGCAGCTGCGTGCGGGTTCTACCGACCAGGCCGTGCGTGACCAGTTCAACGATGTGAAGAAAGATCTGGGTTACGGTCTGCTGCTGAAACGCTATACCCCGAACGTCTCCGACGCGACGGAAGCGCAGATCCAGATGGCGACCAAAGACTCCATTCCACGCGTGGCGCCACTGTACTTCGCATTCCGTATCATGGTGGGCTGCGGCATCATCATGCTGCTTATCATTGCGGCGTCCTTCTGGTCCGTGATTCGTAACCGCATCGGTGAGAAAAAATGGCTGCTGCGTACCGCGCTGTATGGTATCCCACTGCCGTGGATTGCTATCGAATCCGGCTGGTTTGTTGCGGAATATGGCCGTCAGCCATGGGCGATCGGTGAGGTGCTGCCAACGGCGGTAGCGAACTCCTCTCTGACTGCAGGCGATCTGATCTTCTCCATGCTGCTGATTTGTGGTCTGTACACCCTGTTCCTGGTGGCTGAACTGTTCCTGATGTTCAAGTTCGCGCGCCTTGGCCCAAGCAGCCTGAAAACCGGTCGCTATCACTACGAGCAGTCCGGTGCGACTACTCAGCCGGCACGCTAAGACAGGAGTCATCAAATGATCGATTATGAAGTATTGCGTTTTATCTGGTGGCTGCTGGTCGGTATTCTGCTGATCGGTTTCGCAGTCACTGACGGTTTCGACATGGGGGTGGGGATGCTCACCCGTTTCCTCGGTCGTAATGACACCGAGCGTCGAATCATGATTAACTCCATCGCCCCGCACTGGGACGGTAACCAGGTGTGGCTGATCACCGCAGGCGGCGCGCTGTTCGCTGCCTGGCCGATGGTCTACGCGGCTGCGTTCTCCGGTTTCTATGTGGCGATGATTCTGGTGCTGGCTTCTTTATTCTTCCGTCCGGTTGGTTTCGACTACCGTTCCAAGATTGAAGACACCCGCTGGCGCAACATGTGGGACTGGGGCATCTTCATTGGTAGCTTCGTTCCACCGCTGGTGATTGGCGTGGCGTTCGGTAACCTGCTGCAGGGTGTACCGTTCCACATCGATGAATACATGCGTCTTTACTACACCGGTAACTTCTTCCAGCTGCTGAATCCGTTTGGTCTGCTGGCAGGCGTGGTGAGTGTGGCAATGATCATTACTCAGGGTGCGACCTATCTGCAGATGCGTACCGTAGGTGAATTGCATCTTCGCTCTCGTGCAACGGCGCAGGTTGCTGCGCTTATTACCCTGGTGTGCTTCGCACTGGCCGGCGTATGGGTGATGTACGGTATCGACGGTTATGTCATTACGTCTGCAATTAACCACACGGCACCGTCTAACCCGCTGACGAAAGAAGTGGCACGTCAGGCTGGCGCGTGGCTGGTGAACTTCAACAATATGCCTGTTCTGTGGGCTATTCCGGCACTGGGTGTGTTGCTGCCGCTGCTGACGATACTGACGTCACGTCTGGAAAAAGGTGCCCTGGCATTTGTATTTTCCTCACTCACGCTGGCGTGCATTATTCTGACTGCGGGTATCGCGATGTTCCCATTCGTCATGCCGTCCAGCACGATGATGAATGCAAGCCTGACCATGTGGGATGCAACGTCCAGCCAGCTGACGCTTAACCTGATGACGTATGTTGCTTGCGTGTTCGTACCGATTATCCTGCTGTACACCGCCTGGTGTTACTGGAAAATGTTCGGTCGTATCACGAAAGAAGATATTGAAAGCAACACTCATTCTCTGTACTAAGTAAGGAGCTGAATATGTGGTATTTCGCATGGATTTTAGGGACGCTTCTTGCCTGTGCATTTGGTGTCATTACTGCCCTGGCGCTTGAGCACGTCGAAGCGTCTAAAGCAGGTGAAGACAAACACTAATGAACATTATCGCGACGCTTTACGCGGTAATGGATAAGCGCCCGTTAAGGGCGCTTTCTTTAGTGATGGCATTACTGCTGGCAGGTTGTATCTTCTGGGACCCTTCGCGCTTTGCAGCGAAGACCAGCGAGCTTGAGATCTGGCACGGCTTCCTCATTATGTGGGCGGTGTGCGCAGGTGTGATCCACGGCGTAGGCTTTCGTCCGAAAGCGCTGCACTGGCAGGGGATTTTCTGCCCACTCATCGCCGATCTGGTGCTTCTCGCTGGCTTGATTTTCTTCTTCTTCTGAATAAGAAATGTCCGTTAATGATATGGGCTTACCCTGGCCCATAAAAATTTACTCTCCGTTTACTTTCTCCCATTCCAAACCATCTTTCCCGCGCGTATAGTAGCGAAGTTTAAAAGCTCTAACTTTTGTTGCATTACCGGGATGTAAAGTGAATACAACGCTGTTTCGATGGCCGGTTCGTGTCTATTACGAAGATACCGATGCCGGGGGTGTGGTTTACCACGCCAGCTACGTTGCTTTTTATGAACGGGCACGCACAGAGATGCTGCGCCATCATCACTTTAGTCAACAGGAGCTGTTGGCTGAGCGAGTTGCCTTCGTGGTTCGCAAGATGACGCTTGAGTATTTTGCGCCTGCCAGACTCGACGATATGCTCGAAGTCCAAACTGAAATTACATCAATGCGCGGAACCTCAATGGTTTTCACGCAGCGGATAGTCAATGCAGAAAATACGGTACTGAACTCAGCTGAAGTCCTGATCGTCTGTGTTGATCCAACCATAATGAAGCCTCGTGCGCTTCCTAAGTCTATTGTCGCGGAGTTTAAGCAGTGACTGACATGAATATCCTTGATTTGTTCCTGAAGGCAAGCCTTCTGGTTAAACTTATCATGTTGATTTTGATTGGTTTTTCAATCGCATCCTGGGCCATCATCATCCAGAGAACGCGTATCCTCAATGCGGCTGGCCGTGAAGCAGAAGCGTTTGAAGATAAGTTCTGGTCGGGTATTGAGCTTTCTCGTCTGTATCAGGAAAGCCAGGGACGCCGTGATAACCTCGTAGGCTCCGAACAGATTTTCTATAGCGGATTCAAAGAGTTTGCTCGTTTGCATCGCGCAAACAGCCACGCGCCTGAAGCGGTTGTGGAAGGTGCCTCGCGTGCGATGCGTATCTCCATGAATCGCGAGCTGGAAAACCTTGAAACGCATATTCCTTTCCTGGGAACCGTTGGTTCCATCAGCCCGTATATCGGTCTGTTTGGTACGGTCTGGGGGATTATGCACGCCTTTATCGCCCTGGGGGCGGTGAAGCAGGCGACGTTGCAGATGGTTGCCCCGGGTATTGCAGAAGCACTGATTGCGACCGCTATCGGTCTGTTTGCGGCGATCCCGGCGGTTATGGCTTACAACCGTCTGAACCAGCGCGTGAATAAACTGGAACTGAACTACGACAACTTTATGGAAGAGTTCACCGCGATTCTGCACCGTCAGGCGTTTACCAGTACCGAGAGTAACAAGGGGTAAACCATGGCCAGATCGCGTGGACGAAATCGTCGCGAGCTCAAGTCCGAAATCAATATCGTTCCACTGCTGGACGTTCTGTTGGTACTGCTGCTGATCTTCATGGCGACAGCACCCATCATTACCCAGAGCGTGGAGGTTGATCTGCCGGATGCGACAGAATCACAGGCGGTAAGCACCAATGACGATCCTCCGGTCATCATTGAGGTTTCCGGTGTAGGGCAATACAGCGTAGTGGTAGAAAAAGATCGTATGGATCAACTGCCACCTGAGCAGGTTATTGCTGAAGCGCAGCGACGCCTGGAGTCAAATCCGAAAACGGTCTTCTTAATCGGTGGCGCGAAAGACGTACCATACGATGAAATTATTAAAGCGCTGAACTTGCTACATAGCGCGGGCGTTAAGTCAGTTGGCTTAATGACTCAGCCTATTTGATCATCTGCGTAGTTTTTGGGAACCGATAGTGTCAAAGGCAACCGAACAGAACGACAAGCTTAAGCGAGCGATAATCGTCTCCGCAGTGCTGCACGTTATTCTTTTTGCAGTGCTGATCTGGAGTTCGTTCGACGAGCACATTGATGCATCATCGGGCGGCGGTGGAGGCTCTTCCATTGACGCCGTCATGGTGGATCCCGGTGCGGTAGTGCAGAACTATAACCGCGAGCAACAGCAGAAGGCGAGTGCAAAACGGGCTGAAGAGCAGCGTGAAAAACAGGCGCAACAGCAAGCGGAAGAACTGCGTGAAAAGCAGGCCGCTGAGCAGGAGCGACTGAAGCAGCTTGAGAAAGAACGTTTGCAGGCGCAGGAAGCGGCGAAAGAGCAGGCGGAACAGCAGAAGCAAGCTGAAGAGGCCGCGAAGAAAGCTCAGGAACAGCAGAAGCAGGCGGAAGAGGCGGCAGCCAAAGCCGCGGCGGACGCGAAAGCACAAGCTGATGCCCAGGCAAAATTAGCGGCGGAAGCGGCGAAGAAAGCCGCAGCCGATGCTCAGAAGAAAGCTGAAGCCGAAGCGGCGAAGAAAGCCGCTGCTGATGCTCAGAAGAAAGCTGAAGCGGAAGCGGCAAAAAAAGCTGCTGCTGATGCTCAGAAAAAAGCTGAAGCGGAAGCCGCGAAGAAAGCCGCTCAGGAAGCAGAGAAGAAAGCTGCTGCCGATGCTGCGAAGAAAGCGGCTGCTGCCGAGAAGGCTGCAGCAGAAAAAGCGGCCGCTGCTGAAAAAGCCGCAGCAGAGAAGAAAGCCGCCGCCGAGAAAGCGGCTGCTGACAAAAAAGCTGCAGCAGAAAAAGCCGCTGCCGATAAGAAAGCTGCTGCAGAGAAAGCCGCCGCCAAAAAAGCGGCCGCCGCTGAGAAAGCCGCGGATGCCGCTGGCGTTGACGATCTCCTGGGCGACCTGAGTTCTGGTAAGAATGCGCCGAAAGCGGGCGGTGGTGCGAAAGGCAGTGGTCAGCCCTCTAAAGACAGTGGTACTTCTGGTGCCAATGGTGGGGCGACGGGTGCTGATATCAGCGCTTATGTTAAGCAAATCCAGGTTGCGATTCAGAACCGCCTGTTTGATGCAAGCATCTATCAGGGCAAACAATGTGTACTGCATATCAACCTTGCGCCAGATGGTAGGTTGAAAAGCGTGACCTCTGAAGGGGGCGATCCTGCGCTTTGTCAGGCAGCATTGGCCGCTGCAAGGTCGGCGAACATTCCTAAACCGCCTAGTGAGGCTGTTTATGAACGGATAAAAGATGCCAAACTGGACTTTAAACTGTAATCGACTGTCCTTACGGAAGTATGAAAAACAGTCTATTGTCCTAACGAGTGTTTAGTAGTTTTGTCTATTTGGGTTTGTTAACATTCTGCTAAATTATCGTGGGTAAGGTTACCCGGATAAGGGAGATATGATGAAGCAGGCATTACGTGTAGCATTTGGTTTTTTAATGCTGTGGGCAGCAGTACTGCACGCAGAAGTACGTATCGAGATCACCCAGGGGGTGGATTCGGCACGCCCAATCGGTGTTGTTCCGTTCCAGTGGGCCGGCCCTGGCGCTGCGCCTGAAGATGCCGGTGGCATCGTTGCGGCTGACCTGCGTAACAGCGGTAAATTCAACCCATTAGATCGTTCTCGTCTGCCTCAGCAGCCGGGCAGCGCGCAGGAAGTACAGCCTGCCGCATGGTCTGCACTCGGTATCGATGCTGTCGTTGTTGGTCAGGTTACACCTAACCCGGACGGCTCTTACAACGTTGCATGGCAGCTGGTTGATACCGGCGGTGCACCGGGTACCGTTCTGGCACAGAACTCTTACAAGGTCACTAAACAGTACCTGCGCTACGCGGCACACGCTGCCAGCGATGCGGTATTTGAAAAACTGACCGGCATTAAAGGTGCGTTCCGTACCCGTATTGCTTATGTGGTACAGACCAATGGCGGTCAGTTCCCGTATGAGCTGCGCGTATCTGACTACGATGGTTACAATCAGTTCCTGGTGAAACGTTCTTCTCAGCCGCTGATGTCTCCAGCCTGGTCTCCAGACGGTTCTAAACTGGCTTATGTTACCTTCGAAAGCGGTCGTTCAGCGCTGGTTATCCAGACGCTGGCTAACGGTGCTGTTCGTCAGGTTGCGTCGTTCCCTCGTCACAACGGTGCGCCTTCGTTCTCTCCGGACGGTACCAAACTGGCGTTTGCGCTCTCTAAAACCGGTAGCCTGAACCTGTACGTGATGGACATTGGCTCTGGTCAAATTCGCCAGGTGACCGATGGTCGCAGCAACAACACCGAACCGTCCTGGTTCCCGGACAGCCAGAACCTGGCATTTACGTCTGACCAGGCAGGTCGTCCACAAATCTATAAAGTGAACGTCAACGGCGGTGCTCCACAGCGTATTACCTGGGAAGGTTCGCAGAACCAAAACGCGGACGTGAGCAGCGACGGTAAATTTATGGTAATGGTCAGCTCCAACGGTGGGCAGCAGCACATTGCCAAACAAGATCTGGTAGCGGGTGGCGTTCAAGTTCTGTCGTCAACGTTCCTGGATGAAACGCCAAGTCTGGCACCTAACGGCACTATGGTAATCTACAGCTCTTCTCAGGGGATGGGATCTGTGCTGAATCTGGTTTCTACAGATGGGCGTTTCAAAGCGCGTATTCCGGCAACTGATGGACAGGTAAAATCACCTGCCTGGTCGCCGTATCTGTAAATAATAATTAATTGATTACTAAAGGAATCATAGAAATGCAACTGAACAAAGTGCTGAAGGGGCTGATGATCGCTCTGCCTGTAATGGCAATCGCAGCGTGTTCTTCTAACAAGAATGCAAGCAATGACCAGAGCGGCGAAGGCATGATGGGTGCCGGTACCGGTATGGACGCGAATGGCAATGGCAACATGTCTTCTGAAGAGCAAGCGCGTCTTCAGATGCAGCAGCTGCAGCAGAACAACATCGTTTACTTCGATCTGGATAAATACGACATCCGTTCTGACTTCGCTGCGATGCTGGATGCTCACGCTAACTTCCTGCGTAGCAACCCGTCTTACAAAGTCACCGTAGAAGGTCACGCGGACGAACGTGGTACTCCAGAGTACAACATCTCCCTGGGTGAACGTCGTGCTAACGCCGTTAAAATGTACCTGCAGGGTAAAGGCGTTTCTGCTGACCAGATCTCCATCGTTTCTTACGGTAAAGAAAAACCTGCAGTACTGGGTCACGACGAAGCGGCTTACTCCAAAAACCGTCGTGCCGTACTGGTTTACTAAGAGAATTGCATGAGCAGTAACTTCAGACATCATCTGTTGAGTCTGTCGTTACTGGTTGGAATAGCGGCCCCCTGGGCCGCTTTTGCTCAGGCACCAATCAGTAGTGTCGGCTCAGGCTCGGTAGAAGACCGGGTCACTCAACTCGAGCGTATTTCTAACGCTCACAGTCAGCTTTTAACCCAACTCCAGCAACAACTTTCCGACAACCAAAACGATATTGATTCTCTCCGTGGTCAGATTCAGGAAAGCCAGTATCAGCTTAACCAGGTTGTGGAACGTCAGAAGCAAATCTTGCTGCAGATGGATAGTCTCAGCAGCGGTGGCGCAGCTGCGCAGCCAGCAGCAGGCGATCAGAGCGGTGCGGCGACGTCGGCCCCTGCTCCTGCGGCAGATGCTTCGGCCTCGACGGGAGCGCCTGTTCAGAGCGGTGACGCGAATACGGACTACAACGCGGCCATTGCCCTGGTACAGGATCAATCTCGTCAGGATGACGCTATCGTTGCGTTTCAGAACTTTGTGAAGAAATACCCTGATTCTACTTATCTGCCAAATGCAAATTATTGGCTGGGTCAGCTGAATTACAACAAGGGTAAAAAGGACGATGCGGCGTTTTATTTTGCCTCAGTGGTGAAAAATTACCCGAAATCGCCAAAAGCGCCTGATGCGATGTTTAAAGTCGGCGTCATCATGCAGGACAAAGGTGACACTGCGAAAGCGAAAGCGGTTTATCAGCAGGTGGTTGCTAAATTCCCTGGCACCGAAGGTGCAAAGCAGGCGCAAAAACGTCTGAATTCGATGGGATGATTATCGCATGACCAGAAATCGCGTTATTTCTGGTCATGCAGCATGATTCGTAAGCAGTTAAGTGATCTTCATCGAAATTTTTGTTGCGCTGAATTCTTAAATCAGTAATATATGCCGCCGTTGCCACGGGATATCAAACAACGTGAAAACAGCGTAAAAGTGGGTCGTTAGCTCAGTTGGTAGAGCAGTTGACTTTTAATCAATTGGTCGCAGGTTCGAATCCTGCACGACCCACCACTTAAAGCAGTTCCGGTAGTACAGAGTGGGTGATTAGCTCAGTTGGTAGAGCATCTCCTTTACACGGAGGGGGTCGGCGGTTCGAGCCCGTCATCACCCACCACTCCGGGTCGTTAGCTCAGTTGGTAGAGCAGTTGACTTTTAATCAATTGGTCGCAGGTTCGAATCCTGCACGACCCACCAATTTTAATGTCTTACTCAGATGTTAAACGTGAAGGATAACGTTGCAACAGCAGCAGCCCGTAGGGCGAGGCGAAGCCGAGTCATCCTGCACGACCCACCAGGTTATTGGTATGAGTAAAAATTCAGGCAACACCCAAGCGGGTCGTTAGCTCAGTTGGTAGAGCAGTTGACTTTTAATCAATTGGTCGCAGGTTCGAATCCTGCACGACCCACCAGCCTGAATAGATTTGCAGTACATCCCGCAATGGGTCGTTAGCTCAGTTGGTAGAGCAGTTGACTTTTAATCAATTGGTCGCAGGTTCGAATCCTGCACGACCCACCAATGTAAAAAAGCGCCCTAAAGGCGCTTTTTTGCTATCTGTATTCCGCATATTTTGACCTTGCAGGTCGGCTCCGGCGAAGTTGCCATCCGCTGCGTGCTACGCACACCTATTTCCGGTGACTTTTTCTCGCAAATTCGCTATCTTGTTTAGTATACAAAACACATTTGCCGTCCGTTTTGCTATGTCATGCAAAAGAAAGGCAATAATGTTAAGCCAGTAAAACGAGAAGCCATAATGAGCGTGATGTTTGATCCAGAAGCCGCAATCTATCCCTTCCCGCCAAAGCCTGTCCCGCTGAGTCAGGATGAGAAGCAGTTTTACCGTGAGAAGATCAAACGTCTTCTCAAAGAGCGAGATGCAGTGATGGTTGCACATTACTACACCGACCCGGAAATCCAGCAACTGGCGGAAGAGACCGGGGGCTGCATCTCTGACTCTCTGGAGATGGCACGCTTTGGTGCCAGACATCCTGCTTCCACGTTACTGGTCGCAGGCGTTCGCTTTATGGGGGAAACCGCAAAGATTCTCAGCCCTGAAAAAACCATTCTGATGCCAACGCTACATGCGGAGTGTTCACTCGACCTCGGCTGTCCGATTGATGCGTTCTCGGCCTTCTGCGATGCCCATCCGGACCGTACCGTGGTGGTCTATGCCAACACCTCTGCCGCAGTGAAAGCGCGGGCAGACTGGGTCGTGACGTCAAGCATCGCCGTTGAACTGATTGAGCATCTGGACAGTCTGGGCGAGAAAATCATCTGGGCGCCTGACCGCCATCTCGGCAATTACGTGCAGAAGCAGACCGGCGCTGACGTGCTTTGCTGGCAGGGTGCCTGTATTGTTCATGACGAATTTAAGACGCAGGCGCTCTCGCGCATGAAGGCGCTTTACCCGCACGCTGCGATCCTTGTTCACCCGGAATCACCGCAGTCCATTGTCGACATGGCGGATGCCGTGGGATCCACAAGCCAGCTTATCAATGCTGCCAGGACGCTGCCGCACAAGCAGCTCATCGTGGCAACCGACCGCGGTATCTTCTATAAGATGCAGCAGGCCGTGCCTGAGAAAGAGCTGCTTGAAGCACCAACGGCGGGCGAGGGGGCGACGTGTCGTAGCTGCGCGCACTGCCCGTGGATGGCGATGAACGGCCTGAAAGCTATCGCTGAGGGGCTGGAGAAAGGCGGAGCAACGCATGAAATCCATGTGGATGCTGCTCTGCGTGAAGGTGCGTTAATTCCGCTTAACCGCATGCTGGATTTTGCGGCTACACTACGTACTTAATTCAATACGCCCTGGGGAAAAGATGGATTTTTTTAGCACACAGAACATTCTGGTTCATATACCGATTGGTGCAGGTGGCTATGACCTGTCATGGATTGAGGCCGTGGGTACGCTGGCTGGGTTATTGTGTATCTGGCTGGCAAGCCTGGAGAAGATCAGCAACTACGCGTTCGGGTTAATTAACGTTACGCTCTTTGCGATTATCTTCTTCCAGATCCAGCTGTACGCCAGCCTGCTTTTGCAGTTGTTCTTCTTTGCGGCGAACATTTACGGTTGGTACGCGTGGTCGCGGCAGAACAGCCAGCAGGAGGCAGAGCTGCAAATCCGCTGGCTGCCCTTACCGAAAGCCATCGCCTGGTTTGTCGCCTGCGTTGTCGCCATTGGTTTAATGACCGTCTATATCAACCCGGTGTTTGCATTCCTGACCCGTGTCGCGGTGTCGGTCATGTCTGGCCTCGGGCTGAATGTCGCTATGCCATCACTCCAGCCGGATGCTTTCCCGTTCTGGGACTCCTGCATGATGGTGCTGTCGATTGCTGCGATGATCCTGATGACCCGTAAATACGTTGAGAACTGGTTGCTCTGGGTCGTCATTAACGTCATAAGCGTGGTTATTTTTGCACTTCAGGGCGTCTATGCGATGTCGCTGGAGTATCTGCTGCTGACCTTCATTGCCCTGAACGGGAGCCGGATGTGGATTAACAGCGCGCGTGAGCGAGGCTCTCGCGCGCTTTCGAACTAATGATGGTGATGATGTGAATGGCCGGACTGCGCCTCGTTCAGGTGGCAGTCCGGGCCGTTACAGGGCTGGTACTCCATCTGGATGGTGGCGTGACCAATCTCATAGTGATGTTCGAGAAAGTGCTGGATGCGCTCAAGCAGGCCATCATGGTCATGGGTAGGGATCACCTGGACGTGCAATGTCATGACCGGTTTCTCACCCACCAGCCAGACGTGAACATGATGCACATTGCGCACCTCGGGCACGGAACGACGCAGGTTGCGTTTAAGCTCGGCAATGTCCACGGATGCCGGCGCCCCTTCAAGCAGTTCATTCACGCTCTCCTTCAGCAGCCGCCAGGCACTGCGCAATACCAGACACGATACCAGCACGGACAGAATCGGGTCGACGGGCGTCCAGCCGGTATAAAGGATCACCAGCGCGGCCACAATAGCGCCGACGGAACCCAGTAAATCGCCCATAACATGCAGAGCCGCAGCGCGCACGTTGAGGTTCTTTTCCCCGCTGCCGCGATGCAAAATCCAGAACGCCAGAAGATTCGCCAGCAGACCTGCTACGGCGATAACCATCATTGTCGCTCCGGCAACTGGCTGAGGGTGACGAAAGCGCTGTATGGCTTCCCAGACGATAAGAAGGGTGATAACCACCAGAGCAATAGCGTTAACAAACGCCGCCAGGGTGGTCAGTCGCAGCCAGCCAAAGGTATGACGCGCGTTAGGCGGACGACGGGCAAACTGCACGGCCAACAGGGCAAAGAGCAGGGCGGCGGCATCGGTAAGCATATGTCCGGCATCCGCCAGAAGCGCCAGAGAGCCGGATACCAGGCCACCAATGACCTCGATAACCATAAACGTTGCCGTGACGCCGAAGGCCAGCATAAGGCGTTTAGCGTTGTCATCGCCAGGAGACGGGGTGTGTGAATGCGTGTGCGCCATATCAGCTTTCCTTTTTGTTATTGTTTTTAGTGTAGCGTTTTTAATGGCTTACTCCAAAAAGAAAGGAGAGCCAGAGCTCTCCTTTTACGTTTACATCCGTCACGGATTATTGGGTTGTGCCATCCGTTTTGGTATTGGCATCGTCGCCCACTTTGTCATTCGAATTCGGACACTTACCGTCTTTGCACATGGTGTTCTTATGCATCTCATCGGTACTCATCGTGTCATGATTCATGGTGCCAGAGCCGCTACTGTCCGGATGCAACATCGTGCCTCCGGTATTGGTGTTCCCGGTATTGATCTGGCTGTTATCGACATTATTCGGGGCGATATTCTGTTTTGCATCAGGGGCGACCTGTCCCGCCGCCGCCGCGGCATTCGCGTCACCGTTGTTATCTGTTGAGCCCGTCTCAGCAGCAAGGACGCTGCCGCTTGCCAGGGTGAGGGAGGCTGTGAGGAAGAGGGTTGCCAGTTTCGTCATTTTCATCTTGGTGCTCCTGTTCTTGTCGTTACGCTGGATAACATTTTCCAACAGTGCATCTTTTTCAGAGGCGAAAGATTCCGTCATACGGACTTACGTCAGTATGGAATCGCGTTTAATCAAACAAAAGTGGTTGTTACAGTTAAAAAGCTTAGGTTAGATCTCGTTTTTCGCTATTTTGTGGCGATTTTTAGGTGAATTCCAGGAATTATCTGCGTGAAGTGTAAAACCGTGTTTACACTTTCTGGTCGGCAAGTTAGATTGAAAGGATTGCTTTCATTACTAAAGATATGGCAGAGCTGGAAAGAAAATGAATTATCAGAACGACGATTTACGTATTAAAGAGATCAATGAGTTATTACCTCCTGTAGCACTCCTTGAGAAATTCCCCGCCACTGAAAATGCCGCAAACACGGTGTCTCATGCTCGTAAAGCGATCCATAAGATCCTGAAAGGTAATGACGATCGTCTTCTGGTGGTGATTGGCCCTTGCTCAATTCACGATCCTGCTGCGGCCAAAGAGTACGCAGCAAGGTTGCTCCAGCTTCGCGAAGAACTGCAAGGCGAGCTGGAAATTGTCATGCGTGTTTACTTTGAAAAGCCGCGTACGACCGTTGGCTGGAAAGGGCTCATTAACGACCCGCATATGGATAACAGTTTCCAGATCAACGACGGTCTGCGTATTGCGCGCAAACTGCTGCTGGAGATCAACGACAGCGGTTTGCCGGCTGCCGGTGAGTTCCTCGACATGATTACGCCGCAATATCTGGCGGATCTGATGAGCTGGGGCGCAATCGGTGCGCGTACTACAGAATCTCAGGTTCACCGCGAACTGGCGTCAGGTCTCTCGTGTCCGGTTGGTTTTAAAAACGGTACCGATGGCACCATTAAGGTGGCAATTGACGCCATCAATGCCGCCGGGGCACCGCACTGCTTCCTGTCCGTCACCAAATGGGGTCACTCCGCCATTGTGAATACCAGCGGTAACGGTGACTGTCATATTATTCTGCGTGGCGGTAAAGAGCCGAACTACAGCGCAAAACATGTCGCAGACGTGAAGGTCGGGCTGGAAAAAGCGGGTCTGCCACAACAGGTGATGATCGACTTCAGCCATGCCAACTCCAGCAAGCAGTTTAAAAAGCAGATGGAAGTCGGCGCCGATGTTTGTCAGCAGATTGCCGGCGGCGAGAACGCGATCATTGGCGTGATGATCGAAAGCCATCTGGTGGAAGGTAACCAGAATCTGGAAGGCAGCGAGCCGCTGGTCTACGGCAAGAGCGTCACGGACGCCTGCATCGGCTGGGACGATACGGATGCCCTTCTGCGTCAGCTGGCGAATGCGGTAAAAGCGCGTCGCGGCTGAGTTTCAGGAGCCAAATAAAAAAGCGTGGATTGCTCCACGCTTTTTTTATGTCCAGCGAAAATTATTTCGCTTTACCCTGGTTCGCTACAGCCGCGGCTTTTGCAGCGATCTCATCAGCGTTGCCCAGATAGTAATGTTTGATTGGTTTGAAGTTTTCGTCGAACTCATACACCAGCGGAACGCCAGTTGGGATGTTCAGTTCGAGGATCTCGTCTTCACCCATGTTGTCCAGGTATTTCACCAGCGCACGCAGGGAGTTACCGTGAGCTGCGATGATCACGCGCTCGCCGCTTTTCAGGCGTGGCAGAATGGTTTCGTTCCAGTAAGGCACAACGCGGTCGATGGTCAGCGCCAGGCTCTCGGTCGTTGGCAGCTCAGCATCCGTCAGTTTCGCGTAACGCGGGTCGTGGCCCGGGTAGCGCTCGTCATCTTTGGTCAGCTCTGGTGGGGTTACCGCGAAGCCGCGACGCCACTGTTTAACCTGCTCGTCACCGTATTTTTCAGCGGTTTCCGCTTTGTTCAGACCCTGCAGCGCACCGTAGTGACGCTCGTTCAGTTTCCAGGATTTCTCAACCGGCAGCCAGGCCTGATCCAGTTCGTCCAGAACGTTCCACAGAGTATGGATGGCACGTTTCAGCACAGAGGTGTAAGCAAAATCAAAGCTGAAGCCTTCAGCCTTCAGCAGTTTACCTGCTGCTTTTGCTTCGCTTACGCCTTTTTCTGACAGATCAACGTCGTACCAACCGGTAAAGCGGTTTTCGTTGTTCCACTGGCTTTCGCCATGACGCACCAGGACCAGCTTAGTTACAGCCATATCGTACTCCTCATAAGCTTTATTGAATGATAACAATTCTCATTATATTGCCGTGACAGTGCCAGCAGCAACGCTTAACCCTAACCATAGCGAAAATAGTCTCTGAGTGTAAGATGCTTGTGAATCCAGGGTTATGATTTTGTCTGCGATCGGCGCTATTTTCAGCAAGACGGAGAGAAAAAGCCCTCCGCAAGGAGGGCTGGGAATTATGAATGCGGGATGAAATGATATTCTGTCACGCTAACGTACTCTTCACCCGGGCGCAGCACACAGTCCGGCTGTGGCCATTCTGGATGGTTCGGGCTGTCCGGCAGGAACTCGCTTTCCAGCGCCAGACCTTGCCAGTCGCTGTACTCTTCATGTTCGCGTGCCGTGGTACCGCCAAGGTAGTTGCCTGAATAGAATTGCAGGGCAGGGGCCGTGGTGTAGACCGTCATCTGCAGTTTCTCATCTGCAGACCAGACCTGTGCGGCAGGCTGAGTCACATCGCCTTTCGCCTGCAGCAGGAACGCGTGGTCATAGCCTTTTACCTTGCGCTGATCGTCATCGCTCAGGAAATCCTGCGCGATGGTTTTTCCGCTGCGGAAATCAAAGCTGGTACCGCTGACGGCCTTGAGTCCCTGATACGGGATCCCCATTTCATCCACCGGCAGATAGGCATCGGCCAGGATCTGGAGCGTGTGATTACGCACGTCGCACTGGTTGCCGTCCAGGTTGAAATAAGCGTGGTTGGTCAGATTGACCGGGCACGGCTTATCAACTTTCGCGCGATATTCAATGGCGATACGGTTATCGTCAGCCAGCGTGAAATGCGCGAACGCGGTGAGGTTACCGGGGAATCCCTGGTCACCGTCACGCGAGTCCAGTGAGAACAGCACTTCGCGGTCGTTTTGCTGAACGATTTTCCAGCGGCGCTTATCGAACCCTTCAGGTCCACCGTGTAACTGGTTTTCGCCCTGACTGGAAAGCAGCGAGTAACGCTCGCCATCAAGTTCGAAAGCGCTTTTCGCGATGCGGTTAGCATAACGGCCGACAGACGCGCCAAGATAGGCGGACTGATTGACATACTGCTCAGGCGACGCGCAGCCAAGCAGGGTTTCACGTACGCTGCCATCAGGCATTGGTACGCGAGCGGATAGCAAAGTGGCACCCCAGTCCATTAACGTAACCACCATTCCTGCGCTGTTGCGCAGGGTTAACAGGCGATACGGCAGGCCATCCGGGGCAAGGGTTGGCGTTTCGTTTAGCACTGTCCTGCTCCTTGTGATGCTTTACACACGTAGAAAGTTTCTTTAATACCTGTTTTCGCTTCGTACTGTTTTTCCACCGCCTGCTGGACGGCAGGGACGAGCTCTTCCGGCATCAGGGCAACAATGCAGCCACCGAAGCCGCCGCCGGTCATGCGCACGCCGCCTTTATCGCCAATCGTGGCTTTGACGATGTCCACCAGGGTATCGATTTGCGGAACGGTGATTTCAAAATCGTCGCGCATGGAGGCGTGAGATTCTGCCATCAGTTCACCCATACGTTTCAGGTCACCTTTCGCCAGCGCGGACGCCGCTTCAACGGTACGGGCATTTTCCGTCAGCACATGACGAACACGTTTCGCCACTACCGGATCCAGTTCGTGCGCCACTTTATTGAACTCGTTGAGCGAAACGTCACGCAGCGCAGGTTGCTGGAAGAAGCGTGCGCCGGTCTCACACTGCTCGCGGCGGGTGTTGTACTCGCTGCCCACCAGCGTGCGTTTAAAGTTGCTGTTAATAATTACCACAGCTGCGCCTTTTGGCAAGGGAACGGCTTTGGTGCCCAGAGAGCGGCAGTCGATAAGCAAGGCATGCTCTTTTTTACCCAGCGCAGAGATCAGCTGGTCCATGATGCCGCAGTTACAGCCCACAAACTGGTTTTCCGCTTCCTGACCATTCAGGGCGATTTGTGCCCCGTCCAGCGGCAGATGATAAAGCTGCTGGAAGACGGTACCCACGGCGACTTCCAGCGACGCGGATGAGCTTAATCCGGCGCCCTGAGGCACGTTTCCGCTGATGACCAGATCAGCGCCACCCACGTTTTTATTACGTTTCTGCAGGTGTTTTACCACGCCGCGTACGTAGTTAGACCATTGCTGGCTGTCGTGGGTAACGATGGGTGCATCGAGGGAAAACTCATCCGTCTCATTATTGTAATCCGCTGCAATAACGCGGACTTTACGGTCATCGCGCTTAGCGCAGCTAATGACCGTCTGGTAATCAATGGCGCACGGCAGAACGAAACCATCGTTATAGTCGGTATGTTCACCAATCAGGTTCACGCGGCCAGGCGCCTGAATGACATGGGTGGCAGGGTAGCCAAATTTCTCAGCAAACAGGGATTGTGTTTTATCTTTCAGACTCATTTTTTAGACTCCTGATTCGCGATAATGGACGTCACTCACAGCACGCAGGCGTTCTGCAGCCTGTTCTGCCGTCAGGTCACGCTGGGTTTCTGCCAGCATTTCATAGCCCACCATGAATTTACGTACCGTCGCAGAGCGCAGCAGCGGCGGATAGAAATGGGCATGCAACTGCCAGTGTTGATTCTCTTCACCGTTAAACGGAGCGCCATGCCAGCCCATTGAGTAGGGGAAGGAGCACTGGAACAGGTTGTCATAACGGCTGGTCAGTTTCTTCAGTGCCAGGGCGAGGTCATCGCGCTGTGCGTCGCTCAGATCGGTGATGCGCAGAACCTGTGCTTTTGGCAGAAGCAGCGTCTCAAATGGCCATGCTGCCCAGTAAGGTACGACGGCCAGCCAATGCTCGGTTTCCACCACCGTTCGGCTGCCATCAGCCAGTTCACGACGGGTGTAATCCACCAGCATCGGCGATCCGTTTTCCGCGAAATAGGCTTTTTGCAGACGGTCTTCACGCTCGGCTTCGTTTGGCAGGAAACTGTTGGCCCAGATCTGACCGTGCGGGTGCGGGTTAGAGCAGCCCATTGCCGCGCCCTTGTTTTCGAACACTTGTACCCACGGGTAGGTCTGGCCCAGTTCAGCAGTTTGCGTCTGCCAGGTGCTGACGACCTCTTTCAGCGCGTCAACACTCAGCTCCGGCAGCGTTTTGCTGTGGTCGGGTGAGAAACAGATAACACGGCTGGTGCCGCGTGCGCTTTCACAGCGCATCAGCGGGTCCTGGCTATCCGGCGCGTCGGGCGTGTCGGTCATCAGGGCGGCAAAATCGTTGGTGAAAACGAAGGTGCCTTTGTAGTCCGGGTTTTTATCGCCCGTCACACGCGTGTTGCCCGGACACAGGAAGCAGTCCGGGTCGTGCTGGGGAAGCGTCTGTTTTGCAGGCGTCTCTTGCGCCCCCTGCCAGGGGCGCTTGGCGCGATGCGGAGAAACCAAAATCCATTGCCCGCTTAGCGGGTTAAAACGACGATGCGGATGATCGACGGGATTGAACGAAGTCATGACGGATCCTTAGTCCGGATAACCTTGTGGATGGCGAGACTGCCAGTGCCAGGTATCCTGTGCCATTTCATCAAGCGTGCGGGTGACACGCCAGTTAAGCTCTTTATCGGCTTTGGAGGCATCGGCCCAGTAAGCCGGGAGGTCGCCTTCACGGCGCGGTGCGAAGTGATAATTCACAGGCTTACCGCAGGCCTTACTGAAGGCATTCACGACGTCCAGCACGCTGCTGCCGATCCCGGCGCCGAGGTTATAAATATGCACGCCTGGCTTATCGGCCAGCTGCTGCATTGCCGCCACGTGGCCGTCGGCCAGATCCATGACGTGGATATAATCACGCACACCGGTACCGTCTTCGGTTGGATAATCATTACCGAAAATAGCCAGAGACTCACGGCGGCCAACGGCCACCTGGGCGATGTACGGCATCAGGTTATTCGGGATGCCCTGTGGATCTTCACCCATATCGCCTGACGGATGGGCGCCAACCGGGTTGAAGTAGCGCAGCAAGGCGATGCTCCATTCAGGCTGTGCTTTTTGCAGATCGGTGAGGATCTGCTCCACCATCAGTTTGCTTTTGCCATACGGGCTTTGCGGCGTACCGGTCGGGAAGCTTTCAACGTAAGGGATTTTTGGCTGATCGCCGTAGACGGTTGCGGAAGAGCTGAAGATAAAGTTTTTGACGTTCGCTGCGCGCATGGCGGAGATCAAACGCAGGGTACCGTTGACGTTGTTGTCGTAATACTCCAGCGGTTTCGCGACGGATTCACCCACCGCTTTCAGGCCGGCGAAATGGATCACCGTCTCAATGGCATGGTCGTGAAGGATCTCGGTCATCAACGCTTCATTGCGGATGTCGCCTTCCACGAAGGTCGGTTGTTTACCGCCAAGACGTTCAATCACAGGCAGCACGCTGCGCTTACTATTGCACAGGTTGTCGAGGATGATGACATCATGACCATTTTGCAGCAGCTGCACGCAGGTATGACTACCAATGTAACCGCTACCACCTGTTACCAGAACTCGCATATTTCGCTCCATTGGGCTTATGGTATGTAATAACCATAGCATAACAGAGACGCGAAAAGTGTGACATGGGATAAAATAGTGGAATCGTTTACACTGCTTTTAAAATCCGTTTTTTGGCGGCAATGCGACATTGTAGATCAAAGGGATAGGGAAGTCTTTGTGCAGGTTATCCGAAAAAACGGAGGGGCAGAGCCCTCCGGGGTTAATCGATTTTACTCAGCAGGTACTGATAGCGTTCACCGTCGGGCACAAACTCGAGGCGATGCGTAATGCAGGACGGGGCATCTTCGGCATGATGGGAAACGAACAGCAGCTGCGTTTCGCCTTCGCTAATCAGGACATCCACAAAACGGCGGATCAGCTGGCGGTTTAATGGGTCCAGCCCCTGTAGCGGTTCGTCGAGGATCAGAAGGGTCGGGTGTTTCACCAGCGCGCGAACGATCAGCGCCAGACGCTGCTGTCCCCATGAAAGGCTATGAAACGGCGCGTCAGCGACCCGGTTATCCATCCCCAGAATGTCCAGCCACTGCTGGGCCAGCTTATGCTGTTTGTCCGAGACCGCCTGATAAATGCCGATGGAATCAAAATACCCGGACAGGATCACATTGCGCACCGTGGTGCTGACCCGGTAATCCAGATGCAGGCTGCTGCTGACATAGCCGATATGCTTTTTGATATCCCAGATCGTTTCACCGCTTCCGCGGCGGCGGCCAAACAGGGTGAGATCGTTACTGTAGCCCTGAGGGTGATCGCCGGTGATCAGGCTCAGCAGCGTTGATTTTCCCGCGCCGTTGGGGCCCACAATTTGCCAGTGTTCACCCGGGTTGACCGTCCAGCTGAGATGATTAAGGATCGGCCGATCGTCATACGCTACCACGCCATCACGCAGCACGATGCGCGGCTGGTGGGGATCTAACGCGTGGCGGGCAGAAGGTGCGTCCGGTTCCGGCAGCGTAATGCCGTCCAGGTTTTCACTGTGCGCCAGTTGGGCAATTAACGCCTGCTTAAGTAACGCCGATTTTTCGCCGGTTTCAGTCAGGTTGCAGTCAGCGAGCACGCCGGCGTTCTGAATAAACTCAGGAATTTCATCAAAACGGTTAAGCACTAGTACCAGCGTATAGCCCTGCTGGTTAAGCGAGCCGAGCAGGGTGGCCAGCTGTGCGCGGGACTGCACGTCGAGACCGTCGAACGGTTCATCCAGAATCAACAGTTCCGGCTCGCTCATCAGCGCCTGACACAGCAGCGTTTTTCGGGTTTCACCGGTCGAGAGGTATTTAAAGCGCCGGTTCAGCAGGGAGGTGATGCCAAACTGTTCTGCCAGATACGCACAACGGGCAGGATTGTTGACCTCATCCTGAATAATGTCTGCCGTTGTGCGGCCCGTATCCTCTTCGCCCGGGCTGAGTAAATCGGTGTTATTGCGCTGCCATTCATCGCTCACCAGCTTTTGTAGTTGCTCGAATGACAGGCGCGTCAGGCGCGTAAAGTTACACTGGTATTCACCTTTAAGATGCGCGAGCTCTCCGCTCAGCGCACGGGCCAGCGCTGATTTCCCGCTTCCGTTTGTACCGACAAACGCCCAGCTTTCACCGGCGCGTATTGTTAAATCAGAAATCGTCAGCGTTCGGGTGTCGCTAAGACGAAACGTGCCTTGCGAAATATGCAATGATGACATGACTTATCCCATTTTTTGCAGCAACAGATGTCAGGGATACTCACTGTCGACACGCTTGTCAATGTGCTCAGCACAATGTGGCGATAATCACCCGGTCGGCGTTGAAATATGCGGTCACCACAGCACCTTCTTCTAATTCTGCGGCGTCGCTGAGGGGAAGGGTTGCGCAGAGTTCTTGCCCGTCCGGCAGGGTCATCAGTACTTCACACTGCTCTTCACCGCGTTCAACGTGGCGGATGGCACCGCGTAGCTGGTTATCAGCGGCTTTTGCTTTTTCGGCATCGGCAGTGATATTCACCCATGGCGCTTTCAGTAACACCAGCACCTCTTTACCTTCATTCAGCGCCAGTCGGTCTGCGCTTTGTGCGGTAATCGCGGCTTTCAGACGGGTTGTTCCATCGGCAAGCAGGATCTCAATATGACGCTGCACCTGGGCGTTATCGCCCGCCATCACCGTACCAAACCACTGGTTACGGGCGCTGGTTTGCAGCGAAAAGCGGGAAATGGCAGCCAGCAGGCTGTCCAGCGGGAGATTATCGTCGTCACTTAACACATCAAATGCTTTTTGCTGGATCTGCGCCAGCAGATCATACAGTTGAACCAGGCGCTGGCCGTAACGTGTCAGGATCGCACCTCCACCGCCTTTGCCGCCCGTGGCCCGGTCAACCAGCGTTTGCTCGCTCAGGGTGTTCATGTCGTTGATGGCATCCCAGGCGCTTTTATAGCTAATGCCAGCGTTCTTAGCCCCCTGGCTTATTGAACCGGTTTGTTCTATTTGTTTAAGCAGGGCGATACGTCGCGGATCGGCGAAAAGCTTCTGCTGTAGTCGTAGAGTGAGGAGAATTTCGGCCTGCATAACACTGTCCTGGCAAAAAGTGCATTGTGACCCAAATGGCGAAGGTCGCAAAGGGCACCGCACAAAAGGGGATGTTTTTCTCACTTTTCAGGGTAGAATAAGCCATTCACAATATCTGGAGAAAACCATGTTGGAATTGTTGAAAAGTCTGGTATTCGCCGTGATCATGGTACCAGTAGTGATGGCCGTTATCCTCGGTGCCATCTACGGCCTGGGTGAAGTGTTCAACGTATTTTCGAACATTGGTCACAGAGACCAGGCTAAAAAGCAGCATTAATTTCCCCCCGAAACGCCCGGCTTGCCCGGGCGTTTTGCTCTCAAGTATTTCCCTTTCTCGCCGATATTATTTAAAGCATCAGCTTGCTGTACCCCTTGAGCGGTACGATTTAACGCTGGGATCTCCCCGGAGTTACCGTTATATTAATGTGTATATAACGATACTCACAGGAGCTACAAATGGCACGTACATGGGTACGCCTTTTCGCAGGGGCAACGCTGACACTTTCGCTGAGCGGACACGCGCTGGCTAACGAGGGTAAAATTACCGTCTTTGCGGCGGCGTCGTTGACCAACGCGATGCAGGATATTGCGACAGCGTATAAAAAAGAGAAGAACGTCGAGGTGGTCTCCTCTTTTGCTTCTTCATCGACGCTGGCACGTCAGATTGAAGCGGGAGCGCCGGCCGATTTGTTCATCTCTGCAGACCAGAAGTGGATGGATTACGCGGCTGAAAAGAAATCGATTGATGCGACTACCCGCGAAACATTGCTGGGGAATAGCCTCGTCGTGGTGGCGCCGAAAGCCAGTCAGCAAGGCGAAATCACTATCAACAACGAGACCTCCTGGACCCGGTTGCTGAACGGAGGACGCCTGGCCGTTGGCGATCCGGAGCATGTACCGGCGGGGATCTACGCCAAAGAAGCATTGCAAAAACTGGGTGCCTGGGAGACGTTATCGCCCACACTGGCTCCGGCTGAAGATGTGCGCGGTGCTCTGGCGCTGGTTGAACGTAATGAAGCGCCGTTGGGGATAGTCTACGGGTCGGACGCCGTCGCCAGTAAAGGGGTGAAAGTGGTTGGTACGTTCCCGGAAGACTCCCACAAGAAAGTGGAATATCCTGTTGCGATTGTTGATGGACATAAAAATGCGACCGTGACGGCCTTCAGCGAATACCTGAAGGGACCCGAAGCGTCCGCAATCTTTAAACGTTACGGATTTACGACTCACTAATGATATTGACCGATCCTGAATGGCAGGCTGTCCTGCTGAGCCTGAAAGTCTCTTCCCTGGCGGTTGCGCTGAGTTTGCCCTTTGGGATCTTCTTTGCCTGGTTACTGGTTCGCTGTAAGTTTCCCGGCAAAGCCCTGCTGGATAGCGTTCTTCATCTTCCCCTCGTGTTGCCACCGGTGGTGGTTGGCTACCTGCTGCTGGTGTCGATGGGGCGGCGCGGTTTTATTGGCGAATGGTTATATGACTGGTTTGGGCTGACGTTTGCGTTTAGCTGGCGAGGGGCGGTACTGGCGGCGGCGGTGATGTCATTCCCGCTGATGGTCAGGGCCATTCGCCTGGCGCTGGAAGGGGTTGATATCAAACTGGAACAGGCTGCCCGCACGCTGGGTGCCGGGCGCTGGCGCGTCTTTTTCACCATCACGCTCCCGCTTACGCTGCCGGGCATTATTGTCGGCACGGTACTGGCGTTCGCCCGCTCGCTGGGTGAGTTTGGTGCCACGATTACCTTTGTGTCGAATATCCCCGGTGAGACGCGAACGATCCCGTCAGCAATGTACACCCTGATCCAGACGCCGGGTGGAGAAGGTGCCGCGGCGCGGCTGTGCATCATCTCAATTGTGCTGGCGCTGGTCTCGCTGCTGGTTTCGGAATGGCTGGCGCGACTCAGTCGCGAGCGGATGGGGAAATAGTCATGCTCGAACTTCAGTTCACCCAGACGCTGGGAAATCATACCCTGACCCTTAACGAGATGCTGCCTGCGAGCGGCATTACCGCCATCTTTGGCGTATCAGGTGCAGGGAAAACCTCATTGATCAATGCCATCAGCGGACTAACGCGGCCGCAGTCCGGACGGATTGTGCTCAACGATCGCGTCTTAAACGACGTTGAGAACAAAATTTACCTGGCACCGGATAAGCGGCGAATTGGTTATGTTTTTCAGGATGCGCGATTATTTCCGCATTACAGCGTGCGCGGTAATCTTCGCTACGGCATGGCCAAAAGCATGGCCGCGCAATTTGATAAGCTGGTGGCGCTGCTGGGCATTGAGTCACTGCTGGACCGGCTCCCTTCATCGCTTTCTGGTGGCGAAAAACAGCGCGTGGCGATAGGCCGCGCGTTGCTCACCGCGCCAGAACTGCTGTTGCTCGACGAACCGCTGGCCTCGCTGGATATTCCGCGAAAACGTGAACTGCTGCCCTATCTTCAGCGCCTTGCGCGTGAAATCAATATCCCGATGCTCTACGTCAGCCACTCGCTGGATGAGATCCTGCATCTGGCCGATAAAGTGCTGGTACTGGAAGAGGGCAGCGTTAAGGCATTCGGTAATCTGGAAGAGGTGTGGGGCAGCAGCGTGATGCACCCGTGGTTACCGAAGGAACAGCAGAGCAGCATCCTTAAGGTGAGCGTGCTGGAACATCACCCGCATTATGCGATGACCGCACTGGCGCTGGGCGACCAGCATCTGTGGGTCAACAAAATCGACAAACCGCTGCAGTCTGCGTTGCGTATACGCATTCAGGCTTCAGATGTCTCTCTGGTGCTGCAAGCGCCGCTACAGACCAGTATTCGCAATATCCTGCGCGCGAAAGTGGCGGAGTGTTTTGATGATAACGGACAGGTTGAGGTAAAACTCGAGGTGGGCAGCAAGACGCTCTGGGCGCGCATCAGTCCGTGGGCCAGAGATGAGTTAGGGATCAAGCCTGGCCTGTGGCTTTACGCGCAAATCAAGAGCGTCTCCATCACCACCTGATTACAGCAGGTGGGTATAAATATACTGCGCGATGCTGTCGGTGGTGTTATCACCAATCACGACGTTAGCACGCGCTTTTACCGCATCGTCGGCGTTGCCCATTGCCACGCCTGTACCGGCGGCCTCCAGCATGCTGATGTCGTTGTAGTTATCGCCAAAGGCAATCACATCCTGCATTGACCCGCCCTGAGACTCCACGAACTGTGTCAGACGTTTGCCTTTGCTGTTGCCTTTGCGGGCGATATCGACCTGGTCGTGCCAGGACCACTCGCACTCCAGACCCAGCGTTTGTTCAACGTGCGTCGCGAAGGCATTCAGTTTGGTGGTATCTTCATCCGTCAGCGCAAATTTCCAGATAGCATCGACATCCTGAGCCGCCTGGCGCAGGGAGGAAACCTGGGTAAAGACCGGACGCTGCGCTTCAGGCAGAGACAATGCCCAGTTGCTGGTGCGGATCACGTGGCCTGTCGGACGTTCATACACCATTGCGTTATCCACATACATCAGGCCGTGAATGGCATGCTCATCAAGCAGATCAATCAATTGCAGCGCCTGAGGCACGGGCAGCGGATCGGATTCTAAAACCTTTTTTGCCTGATAATCATACAAATAAGTGCCATTACAACAAATTGCAGGTGTATCTAACGCCAGTGCCTGATAAAAAGGATGAATGGCAACGTGATGTCGACCCGTTACGATAAGGAGTTGATATCCCACTTCCTGCGCGCGTTTGAGTGCTTCAAGGGAAGAGGGGAGAAGGGTTTTCTGCGGAGTAAGTAAGGTACCGTCTAAATCCAGAGCAATTACACGCGAGGTCATTTGTTTTTCCGGGTTAATATTGAATTTACGTTCTGAAGGGATGGTACACCGAGAGGCAAAGGCTTCAAAATTCCCGATGACAATTCAGCATTCACCGTCAAAAGTTAACTACTTTCATGCGCAGTGAGGAGTGAATATTCATGAAACAAACCGTTTATACCGCCAGTCCTGAAAGCCAGCAGATCCACGTCTGGCGTTTAAATACCGAGGGTACCCTCACGCTGGTTCAGGTTGTTGATGTGCCAGGTCAGGTGCAGCCGATGGTTATCAGCCCGGATAAACGTTTCTTGTACGTGGGTGTGCGCCCGGAGTTTCGCGTGCTGGCCTACCGCATCTCGCCGGACGACGGCGCACTGACTTACACTGCGGAAGCACCTTTACCGGGCAGCCCAACGCATATCTCCACCGATCGCAAAGGCAACTTCATCTTCAGCGGCTCTTACAATGCCGGCTGTGTCAGCGTAACGCGCCTGGAAGCGGGCCTACCGGTTGAAACCGTGGAGGTGGTTGACGGGCTGGAAGGTTGCCACTCGGCGAATATTTCTCCGGATAACCGTACGCTGTGGGTCCCTGCGCTGAAACAGGATCGTATCTGCCTGTTTACCCTGAGCGATGACGGTCACCTGGTGGCGCAGAATCCTGCAGAAGTGACCACCGTTGAGGGCGCGGGCCCGCGCCATCTGGTGTTCCACCCGAACCAGCAGTACGCCTATGTGGTGAACGAGCTGAACAGTTCTGTGGACGTATGGGAACTGAAAGATCCTAACGGCAAGATTGAGTGCGTGCAGACGCTGGATATGATGCCGTCTGACTTCTCTGACACCCGCTGGGCGGCTGATATTCACATCACACCGGATGGGCGTCATCTGTATGCCTGCGACCGT
Organism: Enterobacter sp. SORGH_AS_0287; assembly: GCF_031453695.1. NCBI lineage: Bacteria > Pseudomonadati > Pseudomonadota > Gammaproteobacteria > Enterobacterales > Enterobacteriaceae > Enterobacter > Enterobacter sp. SORGH_AS_0287. Next base: position 2,137,328 of record NZ_JAVIZW010000001.1, on the reverse strand, counting down.
ACCTCCAGCCTGATTACGGTATTCAGCGTTTCTGAAGACGGTAGCGTGCTGGCGATTGAAGGTTTCCAGCCTACCGAAACCCAGCCACGCGGGTTTAATATCGATCACAGCGGTAAATACCTGATTGCGGCGGGGCAAAAATCTCACCACATCGCGCTGTACGAAATCAAAGGTGCGCAGGGGCTGCTGGAAGAGAAAGGGCGTTACGCCGTCGGCCAGGGGCCAATGTGGGTGGTGGTAAACGCACACTAAAAGGCTTAAAACAAAAAACCTCGCAAATGCGAGGTTTTTTTATGCCCGGTGGGCACCGGGCGAGTACAGCAAAAGACATCAACGCATTCTTTTATTGCTTAGGCTCAGCAACCACTTTGCTACCCAGACCGCGGTTGTTGTATTCCCACATGCGGTTGAAGTTCGCGTCATTCAGGTTGCGCTGCACGTTACCTTTATCATCCACGCTACCGGTATTGCCGGAGAAAGGACGTTTGGAGATAGCGGCATCGGCCCATGGCTTAGCCATGTTGAAACCTTCGTTGATCACGCTGTCACGAATAACAACCTGACCGTTGGTGGCAGAGTCCACATCCAGCGAGCGGCCCAGCTGCGCGACGCCGTCACCGGACGCGTTAAAGCGGCTGTTAACGGCCAGGAAGCCGTAGAACAGGTTAGATTGCGTGGCCGGGGCAAACACATAACCTTCCTGCTGAGTGCGTGAATTCACCACGCGGAAATCGGTGTTCTCAAACACCACCGCGCCGCGACCGGAGACCAGATCCACGTCACCTTCAACGTAGCTGTTAGTGACCAGCGTACGGGTCAGACGGTTATTCTGCAGCGTGTTCTGAACACCGCTGTTTGTCACAAAGAAGGTGTTCTGACGGCCGAGAATATTCACGTTGTTGATCTGCACTTTATCGCCATCGCTACGCAGTGCAACGGCCTGGTGGTTACCGGCATCAACGCTATCGCCCAGGGTATTCTGAATGGTCAGGTTCTGCAGCTGCAGGCCATTATTCTGAGACCAGACGACCGCAGAACACATCACGCCGATGGTAGCTGCACGCTTGCTCTGGCAGTTGTCAAACATATACCACGCCGGTTTGCCTGGCATGTATTTACCCGCCGGGTTGACCAGGCGACGCCAGGTGTTGCTGTCGATTTCAGAATCAATCGCCAGACCAATTTTCACGTCGACCGCTTTCTCGCCTGTCCCGTAAAGGGTGATGCTGCCCGGTGCTGCCGGAACGTAAACGGTGCCTTCATATTCCCCAGGCAGGATCGCGATGTACTGGCGAGAGGCGCTGTGTTTGGTGATAGCCGCGTCAACCGCAGCCTGAATCGTCGTGTGCGTCACGCCCTGCGTACCTGCCGGACCGACAACGAAGTCAGGTTGTTTCGGCAGGTTAATAGAAGACGGTGTCCACGGCGCAGCGTTAGGGTCCATCGCCGAGAAGTAGTGTGCACGGTCAAAGTTCTTCGCTTCATCAGCGGACAAAATCGGGCGAGAGGCGGTACCCGGTGCAACCTGCTCAGAAGGCTGCTGGTCCGGTGGGGTAGAACTGCATGCGGATAATGTCACGCCAAAGGCGAGCGCTAACGCCAGACGGGAAATCCTGGAAATGTTCAAGGTAAAGCTCCTGGGTATGCAAGTCTTAACGGGATAGACGAAATAGCCTGCTTTTTTATACTAAGTTGAGCGAAACGGGAAGATAAAAAGGGTAAAAGATGCATTTTTTACCCGCGGGAGGCGGGAAAGTCATCACAAATAAATAACATTTTCCGCCAGAGCGGTTGACAGCAGGGGGCAGATGAAAATAAATGTCTATACAACCCATGACAAGTGGAATGCCCATGCAGCAGCTTCATCCCGACGATGTAATATGGCGCAATGCGCGACTGGCGACAATGATCCCGGACGACAGCACGCCTTATGGCCTGAAAGCGCAGCACGCCCTGGTGGTGCGCGGCCAGACGATTCTGGCCGTTATTCCCGAATCCGACATCCCTTCCGGCCACCGTCACTGTGTCGATCTGCACGGTCGTCTGGTCACCCCCGGGCTGATTGACTGCCATACCCACCTGGTGTTCGGTGGCGATCGTGCGGCAGAGTGGGAGCAGCGTCTGAACGGCGTCTCTTATCAAACCATCAGCGCGCAGGGGGGCGGGATTAACGCGACCGTGACGGCGACGCGGAGCAGTTCGCCCGAGACCCTGCTCAGGCTGGCGCAACAGCGTCTGCAGCGGCTGATCGATGAAGGGGTGACCACGGTTGAAATCAAGTCGGGATATGGTCTCAACGCCGAAGCGGAAGAGAAGATGCTGCAGGTCGCCCGCCAGCTGGGCCAGAACAATCCGGTAGAGATCAGCCCAACGCTTCTGGCTGCGCATGCGGTTCCGGCGGAATACCGCCATGACGCGAACGCGTATCTCACCACGGTGTGCGAGCAGATGATGCCCACGCTGTGGCAAAAAGGCTTATTCGAAGCCGTGGATGTGTTTTGCGAAAATGTCGGCTTCACGCCAGCGCAAACCGAGCGGCTTTTCCGCGCTGCCACTGCCCTGGGGATTCCGGTCAAAGGACACGTGGAACAGCTTTCAAATCTTGGCGGCGCGGCGCTGGTCAGCCGCTTTAAGGGGCTTTCCGCCGATCATATTGAATATCTCGACGATGACGGTGTTCAGGCGATGGCGCACAACGGCACGGTTGCGGTATTACTGCCGGGGGCATTCTATTTTCTTCAGGAGCGCCAGCGTCCGCCGGTTGAACAGCTCAGAAAAGAGGGCGTTCCCATGGCTGTCGCCACCGACTATAACCCCGGCACCAGCCCGTTCGCGAGTATTCATCTCGCGATGAATATGGCCTGCGTGCAGTTTGGCCTGACGCCTGAAGAGGCCTGGGCTGGCGTGACGCGACATGCTGCCCAGGCGCTGGGTCGCGGGGCCACGCACGGGCAGCTGCAGGCTGGATTCGTGGCTGACTTTGTCGTCTGGGATGCACATCACCCGGTCGAAATGGTCTACGAGCCGGGACGCAATCCGTTGTATCAACGTATTTTCCGTGGGGAGAGCATATGAGACTCTGGCGGCCGGTTGCCGAGACCGTCTGGCAGGGGCGTGACGACAGCGCCGAGGCCAGCAATGCAAAACGTATTTTTCAGACCCTGCGAGAGATGCCGGTATTTACCCCTCAGTCGTCCGGCATCGCTTTGATAGGGTTTGAATGTGATGAAGGGGTAAAACGCAATCAGGGCAGGCCCGGCGCCGTACAGGCCCCGGAGGTGCTTCGCAAAGCGCTGGCGAACATGGCAAGTCATCATGGACATGACCGGCTGGTGGATATGGGGTCGGTGTATGTTGAGGGCGATAATCTGGAAGCGGCTCAGCGGGCGTTAAGCGATGCCGTGCAGGCCTGTCAGCAGTCCGGCATGCGTACGCTGGTTTTTGGCGGGGGACACGAGACCGCCTGGGCGCATGGCCGCGGGGTTCTGGATGCTTTCCCGAACGCGCGCGTGGTGGTGATAAATCTGGATGCACACCTTGACCTGCGCAAGGCGGACCACGCGACCTCCGGCACGCCGTTTCGTCAGCTGGCACACTACTGTGCGGAACAGGCGCGCGATTTTCAGTATGCCTGCCTGGGCGTCAGCCTGGCGGCGAACACGCAGGCGCTGTGGGATGAAGCTGAGCGACTAAACGTCACGCTGGTAGAAGACCTTCATTTCAGGCGAGATGCGTTATCGGCTCTGGACAAGGTTCTGGCCCAGGCCGACCGCGTTTACCTCACCATTGACCTCGATGTTTTGCCTGCTGGCGAAATGCCAGCCGTCTCAGCGCCCGCGGCGTTAGGGGTACCCGCGCTGGATCTTCTGCCGGTGATTGAACACATCTGCCGCAGTGGAAAACTGCAGGCTGCCGATCTGGTAGAATTTAACCCGCAGTACGATCGGGACGGACAGGGGGCAAAGCTTGCCGCCCGTCTGGCCTGGCAAATTGCTCACTGGTGGGCATAACAACGTTTAAGGAGTCAGGATGTTTTCACGCTCACCGCTGTCGCAGTCCAGCCCTCCCGCGCCTTTCTATGAAAAGGTGAAGCAGGCCATCAGCGAAAAAATCGCAACCGGCGTCTGGCGGCCGCACGATCGCATTCCGTCCGAGGCCGAACTGGTCGCACAGTTTGGTTTTAGCCGAATGACCATCAACCGGGCGCTGCGCGAGCTGACCGATGAGGGCCTTCTGGTGCGTCTGCAGGGGGTCGGGACCTTCGTCGCGGAGCCGAAAGGGCAATCGGCACTGTTTGAGATCAGAAGTATTGCCGATGAGATAGCCTCGCGTAACCATCAGCACCACTGTGAAGTGTTGGTGCTCGAAGAGACACAGGCCAGCGCCGAGCAGGCCGTGGAGCTGAATGTCAAAGAGGGAAGCCGCATCTTTCATTCCGTGATGGTGCATTATGAAAACGACATCCCGGTGCAGATTGAAGATCGCTGCGTGAACGCCGATCGGGTGCCCGAGTACCTGGATCAGGATTACACCCAGACCACGCCGCATGCCTATCTTTCGCTCATCGCGCCGCTGACGGAAGGGGAGCACATCGTGGAAGCGGTTCGCGCTACGCCGCAGGAGTGCGAACTGTTGCGGATCAAAGAGCACGATCCTTGCCTGCTCATTCGTCGCCGTACCTGGTCTTCGTCGCATATTGTGTCGCATGCCAGACTGCTGTTCCCGGGAAATCGATACCGGTTGCAGGGCCATTTCATGTCGTAAGGGTCATACGTTTTAAAAGCGTGATAGCTAACGCAATATAACAAAATTGTATCTTTTTTGTTAAATCCGACCTTGTGTGTGCTTGTCTATACAAGTATATCTGAATACATCATCTGTCCCGTATGAGGAGCACACAATGTCGTCAGGTAAATACCGCCAGCAGGATGTCCGCGCCGCGCGCGGCACCACACTTACTGCCAAAAGCTGGCTCACCGAAGCCCCGCTGCGCATGTTGATGAATAACCTCGATCCTGAGGTCGCGGAAAACCCCCACGAGCTGGTGGTGTATGGCGGCATAGGCCGCGCCGCGCGCAACTGGGAGTGCTATGACGCGATTGTTGAATCCCTGACTCATCTGGAACATGACGAAACCCTGCTGGTGCAATCCGGCAAACCGGTCGGTGTGTTCAAAACCCACAAGAATGCACCGCGCGTGCTGATCGCCAACTCTAACCTTGTCCCGCACTGGGCGACCTGGGAACACTTTAACGAGCTGGACGCCAAAGGGCTGGCGATGTATGGCCAGATGACGGCGGGAAGCTGGATCTACATTGGCAGTCAGGGGATTGTGCAGGGCACCTACGAAACCTTCGTGGAAGCCGGTCGTCAGCATTATAACGGTTCGCTGAAAGGTCGCTGGGTACTGACCGCCGGTCTGGGGGGAATGGGGGGCGCACAGCCGCTGGCCGCGACCCTTGCCGGTGCCTGCTCCCTGAACATTGAATGTCAGCAGAGCCGCATTGATTTCCGACTGCGTACCCGTTACGTCGATGAACAGGCTGAAAACCTGGATGACGCGTTGGCACGCATCAAAAAATACACGTCAGAAGGCAAAGCGATGTCGATTGCGCTCTGCGGCAACGCGGCTGACATTCTCCCTGAACTGGTGGCCCGTGGCGTACGCCCGGATCTCGTCACCGACCAGACCAGCGCACACGACCCCCTTCACGGCTATCTGCCATCGGGCTGGACGTGGGAAACGTATCAGCAAAACGCCGAAAGTGACCCGGAAGGCACGGTGCTCGCCGCTAAACGTTCCATGGCGGAGCACGTGAACGCCATGCTGGCCTTTAGCCAGATGGGCATTCCGACATTTGATTACGGCAACAATATTCGCCAGATGGCGAAAGAGATGGGCGTGAGTAACGCCTTCGACTTCCCGGGGTTTGTGCCTGCCTATATTCGTCCGCTGTTCTGTCGCGGTATTGGTCCGTTCCGCTGGGTGGCCCTGTCCGGCGACCCGGAAGATATCTACAAAACCGACGCCAAAGTGAAGGAGATCGTCGCCGACGACGAACATCTGCACCACTGGCTGGATATGGCTCGCGAGCGCATTAACTTCCAGGGCTTGCCGGCGCGGATCTGCTGGGTCGGGCTGGAGTGGCGACAAAAACTGGGTCTGGCCTTTAACGAAATGGTGCGCAGCGGTGAAGTCTCCGCGCCGATTGTTATCGGACGGGACCATCTCGACTCGGGCTCTGTTGCCAGCCCGAACCGTGAAACCGAAGCCATGCGCGATGGCTCCGATGCCGTGTCCGACTGGCCACTGTTGAATGCCTTACTGAATACCGCCAGCGGGGCGACCTGGGTGTCGCTGCATCACGGTGGTGGCGTAGGAATGGGCTTCTCCCAGCACTCGGGAATGGTCATCGTGTGTGATGGTACGGATGAAGCGGCAGCGCGTATCGCTCGCGTGCTGCATAACGACCCGGCAACCGGCGTAATGCGCCACGCGGATGCCGGTTACGAGATTGCGATTGAATGTGCCAAAGAGCAAGGCCTGAACCTGCCGATGATCCCTGCCACACAAGGAAAGCATTAATGAACGCCTTAACCCTCACTCCCGGCTCACTGACGCTCAAACAGCTGCGTAACATCTGGCGTCAACCGGTTACGCTCTCACTTGATGAAAGCGCCCACGCCGCGATTAACGACAGCGTTGCCTGCGTTGAAGCCATTATTGCCGAAGGACGTACCGCCTACGGCATCAACACCGGATTTGGTCTGCTGGCGCAGACGCGTATCGCCACGCACGATCTGGAAAATTTACAGCGCTCGCTGGTGCTTTCGCATGCGGCGGGTGTCGGTCAACCGCTGGATGATGACATTGTCCGCCTGATGATGGTGCTCAAAATCAACAGTCTGGCACGTGGGTTCTCCGGAATTCGCCTCAGCGTGATCGAGGCGCTGATGGCGCTGGTGAATGCGGAAGTCTATCCGTGGATCCCGGCAAAAGGTTCCGTCGGTGCATCCGGCGATCTTGCGCCGCTGGCCCATATGTCGCTGCTGCTGCTCGGTGAAGGTCAGGCTCGCTGGAAGGGCGAGTGGCTCCCTGCGAAAGAGGCGCTGAAAAAAGCCGGGTTAACCCCGATAACGCTGGCGGCGAAAGAGGGGCTGGCGCTGCTTAACGGGACCCAGGCCTCGACGGCGTTTGCGTTGCGTGGTCTGTTTGAAGCCGAGGATCTTTTCGCCTCCGCGGTCGTGTGCGGTGCGCTGACCACCGAGGCGGTGCTTGGCTCACGTCGTCCGTTTGACGCCCGTATCCACGAGGTGCGCGGCCAGCGCGGGCAGATTGACGCCGCGGCGATGTACCGTCACCTGCTGACCGAGACCAGCGATATTGCAGACTCTCACCATAACTGTGACAAGGTACAGGATCCCTATTCGCTTCGTTGTCAGCCCCAGGTGATGGGAGCCTGTCTGACGCAGTTGCGCCACGCGGCAGAAGTGCTGCTGGTGGAGGCGAATGCGGTGTCTGATAACCCGCTGGTGTTCGCTCAGGAAAACGAAGTGGTCTCCGGGGGAAATTTCCACGCCGAGCCTGTGGCGATGGTGGCGGATAATATCGCGCTGGCGATTGCGGAAGTGGGGGCCTTATCCGAACGTCGCATCGCGCTGATGATGGATAAACATATGTCCCAGCTGCCGCCGTTTCTGGTCCGCAACGGCGGGGTCAACTCCGGATTTATGATTGCCCAGGTGACGGCCGCGGCGCTGGCGAGCGAGAACAAGGCCCTGTCGCATCCGCACAGCGTGGACAGTCTGCCAACGTCAGCGAACCAGGAGGATCATGTCTCGATGGCCCCGGCCGCCGGACGTCGTCTGTGGGAGATGGCCGCCAACACCCGCGGCGTGCTGGCGGTGGAATGGCTGGCCGCATGTCAGGGCGTTGATCTGCGTGAAGGTCTGAAGTCCAGCCCGCTGCTGGAACAGGCGCGTCATCTGCTGCGTGAACAGGTCGCGCATTACGATGATGACCGTTTCTTTGCGCCGGATATTGATAAAGCGATCGCGCTGCTGGAGAAGGGAAGCCTGGTGGGCTTACTGCCTTCGGTGCTCTAAGATTTGCCCGGTGGCCCGGACACGTACAGGCCACCGGTTTTTTTACGAATACATCGCCGTGATCGATGCGCTGCCCAGCGAATGAAAATGGACGTTAAAGCCGACCATTGCGCCACTCGCGCCCTCATCCACCTCAATCTTGTCCACATCCAGCGCGTGAACCGTGAAGATATAGCGGTGCGTTTCCCCTTTTGGCGGCGCGGCGCCACCGTAACCCGCTTTGCCAAAATCGGTTCGGGTCTGGATAGCGCCTTCAGGCAGCGCCACCAGGTCAGAGCCGGAACCTTGCGGCAGAACGCGCGTATCCGCAGGCAGGTTCGCCACTATCCAGTGCCACCACCCTGAGCCTGTAGGGGCATCCGGGTCATAGCAGGTGACAACAAAGCTTTTGGTTCCCGCCGGAACATCGTCCCACGCCAGATGCGGAGAGATATTATCCCCCTGATAACCCATGCCGTTAAAAACGTGGCGTTCAGGCAGTTTTTCCCCGTCGCGCAGATCTTTACTGATGATTTTCATACGATTTACCTCGGTACCCGATTATGCAAAAAGTGTAATGCATAAACAGAGTACCGACGTTAACGCTCAGGGTTAAATCGCAAAATGTGCGGGAATGTTAACGGCGTCAACTACCGCAGCCGTTAACTGACGTAGCTGAGCCGGCGAGATAACATAAGGCGGCATCAGATAGATAAGCTTGCCGAAAGGACGCACCCACACTCCCCGTTCCACGAAGAAACGCTGCAGCGCCGCCATGTTAACCGGATGGGTGGTCTCAATCACGCCGATGGCACCCAGCACGCGCACATCCGCCACGAATTCAGCCGCTGACGCTGCGCTCAGCTCCTGGCGAAGCTGCGCTTCAATCGTCGCGACCTGCGTTTGCCACTCGCCGCTCTCGAGAATGGCCAGGCTTTCGCTCGCCACCGCGCAGGCCAGCGGGTTGCCCATAAACGTCGGGCCGTGCATAAAGCAGCCTGCGTCGCCGTCGCTGATGGTGTCGGCAACGTGGCGCGTTGTCAGCGTGGCGGACAACGTCATGGTGCCGCCGGTCAGCGCTTTACCCAGACACAGAATATCCGGTGCGATCCCCGCATGCTCGCAGGCGAACAGCTTGCCGGTGCGGCCAAAGCCGGTGGCGATCTCATCGGCAATCAGCAGAATGCCCTCGCGATCGCACATCTTACGAATGCGCGTCAGCCACGCCGGGTGGTACATCCGCATCCCGCCTGCACCCTGCACAACCGGCTCAAGAATAACGGCGGCAATCTCATGGCGGTGGGCAGCCATCAGCCGCGCAAAACCGACCATGTCCATTTCATCCCACTCCCCGTCAAAACGGCTTTGCGGTGCCGGGGCAAAGAGGTTCTCTGGCAGATAGCCCTTCCACAGGCTGTGCATGGAGTTATCCGGATCGCACACTGACATCGCGCCGAACGTGTCGCCGTGATAGCCGTTGCGGAAGGTGAGGAACCGCTGGCGGGTCTCACCTCTGGCGTGCCAGTACTGCAGCGCCATTTTCATCGCCACTTCCACGGCAACAGAGCCGGAATCTGCAAGGAAAACGCACTCCAGCGGGGCCGGGGTCATCGCGACCAGACGCCGGCACAGGTCAACCGCAGGCTGATGGGTGATACCGCCAAACATCACGTGCGACATCTGGTCAATCTGCGCTTTCATCGCCGCATTCAGACGCGGGTGGTTATACCCGTGAATAGCCGCCCACCAGGATGACATGCCGTCCACAAGCGACTCACCGCTGCTCAGGGTCAGTTCGCACCCGTGAGCCGAGGCGACCGGGTAAACGGGGAGGGGGCGGGTAGTGGAAGTGTAAGGGTGCCAGATATGCTGCTTGTCGAAGGCGAGATCGTCCTGGGTCATAATCGACTTGTAAACCATTTTGAAAAGTTTTAGGTTTACGAGTATAAACCGATCTGAAAATTAACAAAACCCTTTGGAGAAGCCCCATGGCTCACCACGCACGCTGGACGATGTCGCAAGTTACTGAATTATTCAATAAACCTTTCCTTGAGCTGATGTTTGAAGCCCAACAGGTGCATCGTCAGCACTTCGATCCACGCCATGTGCAGGTCAGTACGCTGCTGTCGATCAAGACCGGCGCATGCCCAGAAGATTGCAAATACTGCCCGCAGAGTGCGCGCTATAAAACCGGGCTTGAATCTGAACGTCTGATGGAAGTGGAGCAGGTGCTCGACTCCGCCCGTAAGGCGAAAAATGCAGGCTCAACCCGATTCTGTATGGGCGCGGCATGGAAAAACCCGCACGATCGCGACATGCCGTATCTGGAGCAGATGGTGAAAGGGGTGAAAGAGATGGGGCTGGAAGCCTGCATGACCCTTGGCACGCTGAACGAAGAGCAGGCGCAACGCCTGTCTGCAGCAGGGCTGGATTACTACAACCACAACCTCGACACCTCCCCTGAATTTTACGGCAATATCATCACCACGCGGACCTATCAGGAGCGTCTCGACACGCTGGATAAAGTGCGTGACGCCGGCATCAAAGTCTGTTCAGGCGGGATTGTGGGACTGGGCGAAACGGTGAAAGACCGTGCGGGTCTTCTGCTGCAGCTGGCGAACCTGCCCACACCGCCGGAAAGCGTGCCGATCAACATGCTGGTGAAAGTTAAAGGTACGCCACTGGCGGATAACGAAGACGTGGATGCATTTGATTTTATCCGCACCATTGCGGTGGCGCGTATCATGATGCCGACTTCCTACGTGCGCCTCTCGGCGGGTCGTGAGCAGATGAGCGAGCAGACGCAGGCGATGTGCTTTATGGCCGGGGCCAACTCCATCTTCTACGGCTGCAAACTGCTGACCACCCCGAACCCGGAAGAGGACAAAGACGTCCAGTTGTTCCGCAAGCTGGGGCTGAACCCACATCAGACCGACGTCCTGACGGGGGATAACGAGCAACAGCAGCAGCTGGAGCAGCAGATTTTCAACGCCGATACTGACCAGTTCTACAACGCGGCAACCGTATGACCTGGCAGGCACGTATCCATTCTGCGCTCGAAGAACGGCGGGCGGCAGATGCCTTTCGCGTTCGCAACGTGGTAGAAAACGGCGCAGGCCGTTTTCTCACCCGCGAGGGCCGGCAGTTTTGCAATTTCTCCAGCAATGATTATCTCGGGCTGAGCCAGCACCCGGCAATCGTCCGCGCCTGGCAGCAGGGCGCGGAGCGGTTTGGCGTCGGCAGCGGCGGCTCGGGGCATGTCAGCGGCTACACCACGGCGCATCAGGCGCTGGAGGAGGCCCTTGCCGACTGGCTGGGGTATCCGCGTGCGTTGCTGTTCATTTCAGGTTTTGCCGCCAACCAGGCGGTCATCACCGCGCTAATGGGCAAGGACGACCGCATTGTTGCCGACCGCTTAAGTCACGCCTCGCTGCTGGAAGCGGCAAGTTTAAGCCCTGCGCAGCTCCGCCGCTTTGCCCATAACGATGCGGCTCAGCTTGCTGGTCTGCTCGATAAGCCCTGCACCGGACAGCAGCTGGTGGTCACAGAAGGGGTGTTCAGCATGGACGGCGACAGCGCACCGCTGCGTCCGCTGCATGAGACGGCGCAGCGACAAAACGCCTGGCTGCTGGTTGATGATGCGCATGGTATTGGCGTGATGGGTGAGGAAGGGCGCGGTAGCGTCCATCAGCAAAACGTGAAGCCGGAACTGCTGGTGGTGACTTTCGGGAAAGGTTTTGGCGTGAGCGGGGCGGCCGTGTTGTGCAGCGAGTCTGTCGCCGACTATCTGCTGCAGTTCGCCCGTCATCTCATTTACAGCACCAGTATGCCGCCCGCACAGGCCGTGGCGCTGTCTGCATCACTGGCGGTGATCCGCAGCGCAGAAGGCGCGGAACGACGGGCGCGTCTGGCGGAACATATCCGGCGTTTTCGCCAGGGGTTACGCCATCTCCCGTTCCAGAGCACCGATTCGCAGAGCGCAATCCAGCCGGTGATGGTGGGGGAAAACGGTCTGGCTCTCACGCTGGCGCAGATGCTTCGCGAGCGGGGGATATGGGTGACGGCTATTCGTCCACCAACCGTACCGCCCGGCACTGCCCGACTGCGTCTGACGCTCACGGCGGCGCACGAAGCAGAGGATATTGAGGCACTTCTGGAGGCGCTGCATGACACCCGTGAATAAACAGGCGATCGCGGCGGCATTTGGCCGGGCCGCGCGCAGCTATTCGCAGCACGATGAACTCCAGCGTCAGAGCGCACAGGGGCTGCTTGCTTTACTCAACGAGACCCGGTTCTCTCAGGTGCTGGACGCCGGGTGTGGGCCGGGTGCCAATAGCCGACACTGGCGTGCGGCCGGCAGCGAGGTGACGGCTATCGATCTGTCGCCCGATATGCTCGAGGAGGCCCGTCAGCAGCAGGCCGCGCACCACTATCTGGTTGCCGATATTGAGTCCATTCCGCTGCCGGATGCGCGGTTTGATCTGGTCTGGAGCCATCTGGCGGTACAGTGGTGCAGTAGTCTCCCGCAGGCATTAAACGAGCTTTATCGCGTGGCGCGCCCGGGCGGATGCGTGGCCTTCACCACGCTGCTGGAAAGCTCTTTACCGGAGCTCAATCAGGCGTGGAAAGCGGTGGATGAACAACCTCACGCTAACCGTTTTTTGCCGCACGAGCAGGTCATCCACGCGCTGGCGGGATGGCGCTATCGCTGTGCTGAGCAGACCATTACGCTGAATTTCGACGATGCCTTCAGCGCCATGCGCTCCCTGAAGGGCATTGGCGCGACCCATCTGCATGCGGGGCGTGAAAAGAAGCCTCTTACCCGCGGCCAGTTGCAGCGTCTGGAGCTGGCGTGGCCGCAGCAGCGGGGGCAGTTCCCGCTCTCATATCAACTTTTTCATGGGATTATTGAACGTGACTGAACGTTATTTTGTCACCGGAACAGATACCGAAGTGGGCAAGACGGTTGCCAGCTCAGCGCTGCTGCAGGCGGCGCGCATGCAGGGAAAAACCACCGCCGGATATAAACCTGTCGCCTCCGGCAGCGAGATGACGGCGCACGGGTTACGCAATACCGACGCGCTGGCGCTCCAGCGCAACAGCACGCTTGAACTTGCCTATTCAGCGGTGAATCCGTACACCTTTGCCGAGCCCACCTCACCGCATATTATCAGCGCCGATGAAGGTCGCCCGATTGATTTTGCCGTGCTTTCTGCCGGGTTACGCGCCCTTGAACGCCAGGCTGACTGGGTACTGGTGGAGGGCGCCGGTGGCTGGTTTACGCCACTTTCGGCGGACCAGACCTTTGCTGACTGGGTGCAAATCGAGCAGCTGCCGGTAATCCTGGTGGTAGGGGTCAAACTCGGCTGTATCAACCATGCGATGCTGACCGCCCAGGCCGTTCAGCAGGCCGGGCTGCGCCTGGCCGGCTGGATAGCCAACGACGTGGTTGCGCCGGGCAGGCGACATCAGGAGTATCTGGCAACGCTGAAGCGGGTGCTTCCTGCGCCGTTTCTTGGGGAGATCCCGTGGCTGGCTGACACGGCCGGGTGCGCTGAAACCGGGCATTACCTCGATCTCAGCGTCTTGCCTCCAGCGACATCCAGTGGGCGATAAGCTCGTCATCCAGCTCGTTAACGTGGCCCTGGGCCACGTTACGCCCGCGATACAGCATGCAAAAGCGCTCCGCGACCCGGCGGATAAACGACAGTTGCTGCTCAGCTAACAACACCGTCATTCCCAGTTCCCGGTTTAACCGCACCAGCAGCTGGCTCAGCTTCTGGGCGAAGCTGTGGCCCGCGCCATGCATCGGTTCATCCAGAATCAGCATCCGCGGACGGATGACCAGCGCATTGGCCAGCGCCAGCTGATACTGGTCGTCTGGCGAAAGCGTGTTGGCCCGGGTTTGTCGCAGCGCATAGAGTTCCGGAAAGAGGTCGTAAACGTCACTTTTCGCTTCAGGGTCAGGTTTCCCTGTCGCCCGCATGGCGATATGCAGATTTTCATCAATGGTTAACTGGGAGAAAATCCGCCTGTCCTGCGGGACATAGCCTATTCCCGGACCAGCGAAGGGTTCTGGCGTCTGGCTAAGCAAATCTCGCGGCGGTGCACCGGCTTCGTGCCAGATGATGGTGCCACTGTCGACAGGCACTTTCCCGGCGATGCAATTCATCAGGGTCGTTTTGCCCATCCCCGGCAGGCCAACAACGCCTGTACACATGCCTTTGGGAAAATCTAAATCCACGTTCCATAGCGTATGTTGGCTTCCGTAAAACTGGTTAACTGCACGCAGACTCAACATCTTTCTCTCCTTAAAAATCTGTGTGGGTGAGGCTCATTGTGGGATGTGCAAAACTCCTGCCAGAAACCCTAAATTGATTAAAAAAGAGACTTTTTTAGGAATTTGTCCTGGATAAGCGGTGTGTGGTTGACCCCTTTGCACATCCGCAGTGCCGGACGTGATGAGTTGTGGTGCAGGATTAAAATGGTGGAAATGTGAGCAAGATCGCATCGGTTGGTTATGAATGACACAACTGTTTATCAGCAAAAAATAGCTATAAAAAATTTTTGCTGCCGTTTCGTGGGAAAAGTCGGGAATTTGCTGAGCGGCGGTCTGCACGGGCTGGAAGCAGTTATCCACTATTCCTGTGGATAACCATGTGCATTAGAGTTAGAAAACACGCGATAAGCGAGAGAAGACGCGGGTTACGACCAAATTGGTGCGAAACGCGGCTTTAGAAAATATCGCTTAATATTTAACTGGTTAGATAAAAGCAATTGCCGTAATGAAAGTGTCACCTGTTGCCATAAAACTATCATTACCTGGCTTGACAAATGTTAAAAAAGAAAAAGTTCTGGGGATAACCCGTCCTGACTGGTGTTTTATGTTGTCACGGTCCAAATTTTGACCGCTATCGCGCTAATCACCCTGCCGGTACTCTAAATATCCTGACATGATACTGGTTTTTCATCCAGTGTTTTTTACTGGCATTCCTGGCAGCAACGAGTAAAATTACTCACCTGCCGCTTATAACGTCATCAGGTTGTCGCCCATGAGTAAACCGTTCAAATTGAATTCTGCATTCCGTCCTTCCGGCGATCAGCCTGAGGCGATCCGACGTCTCGAAGAGGGGCTGGAAGATGGGCTGGCGCACCAGACGCTGCTGGGGGTAACCGGTTCGGGCAAAACGTTTACCATTGCCAACGTTATCGCCGATCTGCAGCGCCCCACGATGGTGCTGGCCCCAAACAAAACCCTGGCCGCTCAGCTTTACGGCGAGATGAAAGAGTTCTTCCCGGATAACGCCGTGGAATATTTTGTCTCCTACTACGATTACTACCAGCCTGAAGCGTATGTCCCGAGCTCTGACACCTTCATTGAGAAAGATGCCTCGGTGAACGAACACATTGAGCAGATGCGTCTGTCGGCGACGAAGGCGCTCCTTGAGCGTCGCGATGTGGTGGTGGTGGCGTCAGTGTCGGCTATCTACGGTCTGGGCGATCCGGATCTCTATCTCAAGATGATGCTGCACCTGACCCAGGGGATGATCATCGATCAGCGCGCTATTTTACGCCGTCTGACAGAGCTGCAGTACACCCGTAACGATCAGGCGTTCCAGCGCGGTACCTTCCGTGTGCGCGGCGAGGTGATTGATATCTTCCCGGCAGAGTCGGACGATATCGCCCTGCGCGTTGAGCTGTTTGACGAAGAAGTTGAACGCCTGTCGCTTTTTGACCCGCTGACCGGCCACGTCGAGTCGGTTGTTCAGCGCTATACCATCTACCCGAAAACGCACTACGTGACGCCACGCGAGCGTATCGTGCAGGCGATGGAAGAGATCAAAGTTGAGCTGGCAGACCGCCGTAAGGTGCTTCTGGCGAATAATAAGCTGCTGGAAGAGCAACGCCTGAGCCAGCGCACCCAGTTTGACCTGGAGATGATGAACGAGCTGGGCTACTGCTCCGGTATCGAAAACTACTCACGTTTCCTCTCCGGGCGTGGTCCGGGCGAGCCACCGCCGACGCTGTTTGACTATCTGCCGGCAGACGGTCTGTTGGTGATCGACGAATCTCACGTGACTATCCCGCAAATTGGCGGGATGTATCGCGGTGACCGGGCGCGTAAAGAGACGCTGGTGGAGTATGGTTTCCGTCTGCCATCTGCGCTGGATAACCGTCCCATGAAGTTTGAAGAATTTGAGGCGCTGGCACCGCAAACCATCTACGTCTCGGCTACGCCGGGCAACTACGAGCTCGAAAAATCGGGCGATGAGGTGGTTGACCAGGTGGTGCGTCCGACCGGGCTGCTGGATCCGATTATCGAGGTGCGTCCGGTCGCCACTCAGGTTGACGATCTGCTGTCAGAAATCCGTATCCGCGCGGCCATCAACGAGCGCGTGCTGGTAACGACGTTGACCAAGCGCATGGCGGAAGATCTCACCGAGTATCTTGAGGAGCACGGTGAGCGGGTGCGTTATCTGCACTCGGATATCGATACCGTCGAGCGTATGGAGATCATTCGCGACCTGCGTCTGGGCGAGTTTGACGTGCTGGTGGGTATCAACCTGCTGCGAGAAGGCCTGGATATGCCAGAAGTCTCGCTGGTGGCGATTCTGGATGCCGACAAAGAAGGCTTCCTGCGTTCTGAACGCTCCCTGATCCAGACCATTGGCCGTGCCGCGCGTAACGTTAACGGTAAAGCGATCCTTTACGGTGACAAAATTACCCCGTCAATGGCGAAAGCAATTGGCGAAACGGAGCGTCGTCGTGAGAAACAGCAGCGTTACAACGAAGAGCACGGCATTACGCCGCAGGGCCTGAACAAGAAAGTGGTGGATATTCTGGCGCTGGGTCAGAACATTGCGAAGACCAAAGCGAAAGGGCGCGGAAAAGCGCGTTCAGTGGTTGAGCCGGATACCGTCGAGCTGACGCCAAAAGCGCTGCAGCAGAAAATCCACGAACTGGAAGGGCAGATGATGCAGCATGCGCAGAACCTCGAATTCGAAGAGGCCGCGCAAATCCGCGACCAGCTGCATCAGCTGCGCGATCTGTTTATCGCCGCCTCCTAGGTAAAAGCAAAATGACAGCCGCAGGCTGTCATTTTTTTAGTGGTTGCTCTCTCCCGTGGGAGAGAGGTTTGGTGAAGGCATAATCTCTATCCCAGGTCCTGAATCGCCTTCTCCAGCGCTTCACGCAGCAGGTGACGGTCGTGGCGATATTTGATATCGCTCGCTTCCAGCGGCTCCTGCACCACCACGCGATCGCCAATTCCTGATACATCAACTTTCGGGCCGACCACCACGCCATCGATGATTTTCTTCCCGACGTACTGCTCCATCAGATTCAGTTTGTCCGCCAGCGACAGGCTGGCCGCCGCCGGGCTCAGCTCACGGCCTAAATTGCCGATGTAAACCATGGGGGCGGGCGTTCTGCGCAGAGCCTGTGCCAGCTCTTTGACCAGTAAAATGGGCATCAGGCTGGTGTAAAAACTGCCCGGCCCAATCAAAATCAAATCCGCTTCGCCGATGGCCTCAATGGCTTCACGCGTGGCGGGCACGCTTGGGTAGGTCATCAGCTCTTTTGGCGGCACGGTAAGCTGGTCGATGTTCACTTCGCCATAAACCTCGTGCCCTTCCGCATCGATCGCCATTAAATCGACCGGTTGTTCGGACATTGGGATCAGGAACGCGTCAACCTTGAGCAGGTTTCGGATCAAATTGATGGCTTCCAGCGGGCGTACTGACAGGTGATCCAGCGCTTTAAGCATCAAATTTCCAAGGTTATGCCCGGAAAGTTCGCCGTTACCGCCAAAACGGTACTCAAACATCGCCGAAGCGACGCTCGGCTCGGTAATTAACTGGTTCAGACAATTACGCATATCGCCCCAGGCGATACCCCCTTCCGCGCGTCGAATACGCCCGGTGGAGCCGCCATTATCCGTGGTTGTCACTATCCCTGTCAGCCTTGAGCCAAGTGAGGACAGAGAAGACATCACTCGCCCCAGACCATGGCCTCCGCCAAGAGCGACAACACGGTCAAGATCCGCAAAAGTGCGATTGCGCATACACATTCCTTATCACGTTCGATCTGCGTAACACTACCCTAACTCCCCCTAAAAGACGATGCCTCACCCGGCGCAAAATGACGTATATCAATGTGAATATGCTGTTTTTAGGTATTCTGTAGCGAAAATACACGATTATGTCGTTATGTATATGGTTATATAGCGTTAAGTGATAATGGCGAAGGGAAGATTTCCGCGCTACTATCGCCATAACCACGTTTTCAAATTTGAAAACATACACTCGAGCCCTGGCGCCTGTGTCGAAAGATATGGCGTCCTGGCCGTGGCGAATATGCCACCAGGGTACAGAAAGAAATGACTGTGCCTCCCGTCTCTGGAAAGGTGTACATGGCTTCACAACTTACTGATGCATTCGCGCGTAAGTTTTTTTACTTACGTCTGTCGATTACCGATGTGTGCAACTTCCGTTGCACCTACTGCCTGCCCGATGGCTACAAACCGGGCAGCGTCACCAATAACGGCTTTCTCTCCGTGGACGAAGTGCGCCGCGTCACGCGCGCATTCTCTGAACTCGGCACGGAAAAGGTCCGCCTGACCGGAGGGGAACCCTCTCTGCGTCGTGATTTCCCCGATATCATTGCTGCGGTGCGTGAGAACGATCGTATCCGTCAGATTGCGGTCACCACCAACGGGTACCGCATGGCTCGCGACGTTGCGGCCTGGCGCGACGCGGGCTTAACCGCCATCAACGTCAGCGTGGACAGCCTCGATGTCCGCCAGTTTCATGCCATTACCGGCCAGGATAAATTCCGCCAGGTGATGGACGGAATTGACGCGGCGTTCAGTGCCGGGTTCCAGAAGGTCAAAGTCAATACGGTGCTGATGCGTGACGTCAACCATCACCAGCTTGATACCTTCCTGGCGTGGATCAAATCCCGCCCCATCCAGTTGCGTTTTATCGAGCTGATGGAAACCGGCGAGGGCAGTGAGCTGTTCCGTCGGCATCACATCTCCGGCATGGTGTTGCGTGATGAGCTGCTGAAACGCGGCTGGATCCACCAGATCCGTCAGCGCAGCGACGGCCCGGCGCAGGTCTTTTGTCACCCGGATTACGAAGGGGAAATTGGGCTTATCATGCCGTATGAGAAAGACTTCTGTGCCAGCTGTAACCGTCTTCGCGTCTCCTCCGTTGGTAAGCTGCATCTGTGCCTGTTCGGGGATGGCGGTGTCGACCTTCGCGATCTGCTGGCGGAAGACGCCCAACAGGCCGCGCTTGAAGCGCGGATTTCTGAAGCTCTGACGCACAAAAAACAGACCCACTTCCTGCATCAGGGCAACACCGGCATTACTCAGAACCTGTCCTACATTGGCGGGTAATCAGGCTTAAGAAGGAACCAGAAGATGAGTCAGGTTAGCGCGGAATTTATCCCGACACGCATTGCTATTCTTACCGTTTCCGACCGCCGCGGTGAAGAGGATGACACCTCCGGCCACTGGCTGCGCGATGCGGCACATGATGCCGGGCACAGTATTGTTGATAAGGCGATCGTGAAAGAGAACCGTTATGCCATTCGTGCCAGGGTCTCTCAGTGGATTGCCAGCGATGAGGTGCAGGTGGTGCTGATCACCGGTGGCACCGGCTTTACCACAGGCGACCAGGCTCCCGAGGCGCTCGTCCCGCTGTTTGACCGGGAAGTGGAAGGCTTTGGTGAAGTGTTCCGCATGCTCTCGTTTGAAGAGATTGGCACCTCCACGCTGCAGTCGCGTGCGGTGGCCGGTGTGGCGAACGGCACGTTGATTTTTGCCATGCCCGGCTCGACAAAAGCGTGTCGCACCGCGTGGGAAAATATCATTGCGCCGCAGCTGGATGCCCGTACCCGTCCGTGTAATTTCCATCCCCATTTAAAGAAATAAGTTATGTCGCAACTGACCCACATTAACGCCGCTGGCGAAGCACATATGGTGGATGTCTCCGCCAAAGCCGAAACGGTGCGTGAAGCGCGTGCTGAAGCCTTCGTGACCATGTTGCCAGAGACCCTGGCGATGATTATTGACGGCAGCCATCACAAAGGCGACGTCTTTGCCACCGCCCGCATCGCCGGGATACAGGCTGCGAAACGCACCTGGGACTTAATTCCGCTCTGCCACCCGCTGATGCTGAGCAAGGTGGAAGTTAACCTGCAGGCGCAGCCGGAGCACAACCGCGTGCGCATCGAGTCGCTCTGCCGCTTAACCGGGAAAACCGGGGTTGAGATGGAAGCCCTGACGGCGGCCTCTGTCGCCGCGTTGACTATCTATGACATGTGCAAAGCGGTGCAGAAAGATATGGTGATTGGCCCGGTTCGTTTGCTGGCGAAAAGCGGGGGTAAATCCGGTGATTTTAAGGTGGACAGCCATGATTAAGGTGCTCTTTTTTGCTCAGGTCCGCGAGCTGGTGGGCACCGACAGCCTGACGCTTGATGCCCCCTTTGACACCGT
Source organism: Enterobacter sp. SORGH_AS_0287 (assembly GCF_031453695.1). NCBI lineage: Bacteria > Pseudomonadati > Pseudomonadota > Gammaproteobacteria > Enterobacterales > Enterobacteriaceae > Enterobacter > Enterobacter sp. SORGH_AS_0287. The sequence goes on along the minus strand of NZ_JAVIZW010000001.1, from coordinate 2,116,741 downwards.
TGCCGACCTGCGTGCGCATCTTGCCGCGCAAAGCGACCGCTGGGCGCTGGCGCTGGATGAAGGCAAGCTGCTGGCCGCGGTTAACCAGACGCTGGTGGAGCTGACCCATCCGCTGACGGCCGGGGATGAAGTGGCCTTCTTCCCGCCGGTGACAGGAGGCTAAGATGGCTGAAACCCGAATTCTGGTAGGTCATGATCGTTTCAGCGTTGGTACAGAATATGACTGGCTGGCAGAGCGTGACGAAGACGGTGCGGTTGTCACCTTTACCGGTAAAGTGCGTAACCATAATCTCGGCGACAGCGTAAAGGCGCTGACGCTGGAGCACTATCCGGGCATGACGGAGAAATCCCTCGCGGAGATCGTTGAACAGGCGCGTGGCCGCTGGCCGCTCGGGCGAGTGACGGTTATCCACCGTATTGGTGAAATGTGGCCTGGCGAGGAAATCGTTTTTGTCGGCGTGACCAGTGCCCACCGTAGTAGTGCGTTTGCAGCAGGGGAGTTCATTATGGATTACCTCAAAACCAAAGCGCCATTCTGGAAACGTGAAGCGACGCCGGAAGGCGACAGGTGGGTTGAGTCGCGTGACAGCGACAAAGAAGCCGCCAGTCGTTGGTAGTCGGTTTGCGTGAATGTGTTAGTCTTAACGTGTGTGTCTACTTAATCAGGAGTGAATCATGGACCGATTTCCGCGTTCCGATTCAATAGTACAGCAGACCCGTACCGGGCTGCAGACGTATATGGCTCAGGTTTATGGCTGGATGACGGTCGGTTTACTGCTGACCGCCTTTATCGCATGGTATGCAGCCAACACGCCTGAGCTGATGATGTTTATCTTCTCAAGCAAAATCACCTTCTTTGGGCTGATCATCGCGCAACTGGCGCTGGTCTTTGTTCTCTCCGGCCTGGTGCAGAAGCTGAGCGCCGGAATGGCGACCACGCTGTTTATGCTCTATTCGGCACTGACGGGGCTAACGCTCTCCAGCATCTTCATCGTGTATACCTATTCCTCCATCGCCAGCACGTTTGTGGTCGCTGGCGGGATGTTTGGTGCGATGAGCCTCTACGGCTACACCACGAAGCGTGACCTGAGCGGTTTCGGCAGCATGCTGTTTATGGGGCTGATTGGAATTGTGCTGGCGTCGCTGGTGAACCTGTGGCTGAAGAGTGAAGCGCTGATGTGGGCGGTGACCTATATCGGGGTGGTGATCTTCGTCGGTTTGACGGCCTACGACACTCAGAAGCTGAAAAATATTGGCGAACAGATTGACGTACGCGACAGCTCAAACCTGCGCAAATACGCGATTCTGGGCGCCCTGACGCTGTATCTGGACTTCATCAACCTGTTCCTGATGTTGCTGCGTATTTTAGGCAACCGTCGTTAAGGGTATTTCCCTTACCCGACCTGCGTTGCGCAGGCCGGGTAAGTTCCCTCGCCAGACCTCACTTCGCTAACGCTTTCTCATTCTTCGCCCGCAGTTTCTTCGCCCGACTCTCCAGCACCAGATAACACACCGTTGCCAGCGCCAGCGGCAGGAAGTAATAGAGCATACGGTAGGCCAGCAGGGCTGCAATAATCGTACCCTGTGAAACATGCTCTCCGGCGAGCAGGGCGATAAATACCGCCTCCAGCACCCCAATCCCCGCCGGAATATGCACGATCACGCCGGCAATGCTGCTGACCAGCAGCACGCCCAGCACAAAGAAGTAATTCACATCTTCACCAATGAGCATCCAGATAATCGCCCCCATCGCCATCCAGTTGGCGCTGGACACGGCCATCTGCAGGACCGCGAATTTCCACGAAGGCAGTACCAGTTTTTGCCCCTTGATAGTCATGTGTCGGCGTTTGGCAAAGGCGCAGGCCCAAAGATAGAGCGCAATGATGAGCAGTAATGCAAAGCCTAAAATCCGCAGCGTGGTTTCATCGATGTACCAGTGCGCAGGCAATTGCACCACGCCGATGGTGAAAATCACCCCGCCGAGCAGAATGTAACCCAGCCAGTTGGTGGTGATGCTGAGGGAAAAAATGCGCGTAATGGTCCCGCCCGGCAGGCCGAGGCGCGAGTAAAGGCGATAGCGCATGCCGATCCCACCCACCCAGGTACTCAATGTCAGGTTAAAGGCGTAGCAGATAAACGACACCAGCATGACCTGGCGCTTCGCGAGCTTATGGCCGCAGTAGGCGCGGCCCAGCAGGTCATAGCAGCCGTACATGAGGTAGCTTACAATCACCAGCCCCACCGCGCCCAGCAGCACCAGCCGGTTGTAGTTGCGGATAACTTTCCACACCTCTTCCCAGTCAACTTTCTGGGCGTAAACCACCAGCAGAACCGCGACGGCGATGAAAAACAGCCAGGTGAGGATCTTTTTAGCCAGCCGCCAGCGTGGATGTGATTTCGACATCAGGTTTTCCCTCCATCTTCCGCTTCAACGCGGTCCTGGGTTTCCATTTCGGGCTGGACAGGCGGATCCACCAGCGCAAGTTTTGGCGTGTGCGCCGGCAGCCAGCCCACCATCGCCGGGAAATGACGCAGGAAGTGGAACACCACTACGCTAATGCCCAGATTCCACCAGGTGCGTTTGGGCACCATGGATTCGTCCACGCGCACGCAGTCGTTCACGATCAACGCCTGCAGGTTATCCCTAAGAGTCTGGTTGAACTGGCGATCGTGGATGATCAGGTTAGCTTCAAGATTCAGTGACAAACTCAGCGGGTCGAGATTGCTGGAGCCCACGGTGGCCCAGTGATCGTCCATCAGGGCTACTTTGCCGTGCAGCGGCCGGCGGCGATATTCGTAAATTTGTACGCCACCTTTCACCAGATAGTTGTACAGCAACCGGGCACCGATTTTGACAATCTGCATGTCCGGCTCGCCCTGAACGATGAGCTTCACGCGCACGCCGCGTCGGGCCGCATTGCGCATGGCATGCAGCAGGCGATAGCCCGGGAAAAAGTAAGCGTTGGCGATAATCACTTCGCGCTTCGCATTCGCCAGCATCTTCAGGTAATGCCGCTCAATGTCGTCCCGGTGCTCACCATTATCCCGCCAGACAAACAGCGCCTGCGCTTCACCGGGGTGACGGTTCTCTTCCGGACGATGATGGCGGCGCTGCCACCAGCGGCGGGCAGCCTCTTTACCGGGCAGGTTTTCCAGCTCAAAGAGCAGGATATCCTGCACCACCGGTCCTTCAATGCGAATCGCGTAATCCTGCTTGGCTTCCGGGCCGTAATCGGACATATGTTCAGCGGAGTAGTTAATGCCGCCAACAAACGCTACCGTCTCATCCACCACCACAATTTTGCGGTGCATCCGGCGGAAAAGATTGGTACGCATGCCGAAAAGGCGAGGGCCAGGATCGTAATAACGGAACACGACGCCTGCTGAGGTGAGCTCATTGACGAACGCATCACTGAGGTCCGGTGAGCCATAGCCATCCAGCAGCACTTCGATTTTGACGCCACGCAGGGCAGCACGCAGCAGCACGCTGTGCAACTGCTTACCGACGTCGTCTTCGAACCAGATAAACGTTTCAAGGATCACTTTCTGCTTTGCGTGGTCAATCGCGTCAAACACCGCGGGGTAATATTCATCCCCGTTGACCAGCAGCGTGATCCGGTTGCCTTCCTGCCATGAACATTTCATAAGTGGATCTCCGCGCTGAGCGGCGCATGGTCGGAAAGATGTCGCCAGTTAAGTAACGCCAGTGCGGTTGGGCTGCTGGCATGGGCGTTTTTCACGTAGATTCTGTCGAGTCGCAAAAACGGGAACCGTACCGGAAAGGTGCGTGCAGGCCTGCCGTTTGCACGGGTGAAAATCTCCTCAAGCCCCGCATCAACCTTCAACGGATGGTTAGCCCGCTGCCGCCAGTCGTTGAAATCACCGGCCACGACCACAGGTTCACCTTCGGGCAGGGCATTGGTCCATTCGGCCAGCATTTTTAGCTGTGCCTGGCGATGGGCTTCGCGCAGGCCCAGATGAACACAGCCCACGTGCACCGGGAACGCCAGGTCCGGCGGGGCGATACGGCAGTAAAGCAGCCCGCGTTTTTCACTTTCACCCACAGAGACGTCGCGGTTCTCGTAATGTTCGATGGGAAAACGTGACAGCACCGCATTACCGTGATGCCCTTCCGGGTACACCGCGTTGCGCCCGTAGGCGTAATCACTCCACATGGTGTCGGCCAGGAATTCGTAGTGCGGGGTGTCCGGCCAGTTTTCAAAGTGAAGCGGATGCACTTCGTGCGCGCCCATGACTTCCTGAAGGCAGACAATGTCCGCGCTGACGGTGCGAACCGCGTCGCGCAACTCCGGTAAAATGAAGCGGCGGTTAAATGCTGTGAAGCCTTTATGAATGTTTATCGTCAGCACTTTAAGCGAGAAATGCTGCATTTTTTTGGTCATACGTTCCTTCCAGGGTGACTATCCCGATGAAAATAAAGTGTAGTAGGCGTCACAAAAAGATGCGGTGTTACGGAATTTTCCGTAAAGTGCGGTAGTCTGATTAAGCAGAGAAAAATCCTTCAGGAGAGAAGCCATGAAGTGGCAACAACGCGTTCGTGTCGCAACTGGCCTGAGTTGCTGGCAGATAATGTTGCATTTACTGGTCGTGGCCGTACTGGTGATGGGCTGGATGAGCGGCACGCTGGTGCGGGTCGGCTTAGGGCTATGCGTCCTCTATGGCGTCACCGTACTGTCGATGCTGTTTTTACAGCGCCACCACGAAGCACGCTGGCGTGAGGTGGGTGATGTGCTCGAAGAGCTCACCACCACCTGGTACTTTGGTGCGGCGATGATTGTGCTTTGGTTGCTGTCGCGTGTGCTGCAAAACAACCTGCTGCTGGCCCTGGCCGGTCTGGCAATCCTCGCAGGGCCTGCCGTGGTCTCGTTACTGACCAAAGAGAAAAAGCTACGCGATGTTTCGTCTAAACATCACGTACGCCACTGAGCCCGTCGTGGCCGCTATGATCAGTAGCGGCCACAAACTTCCCCAGACAATGTCAAGACTCGCATCCTTCAGATAGATCTGCTTGGTGATATCCGTGAAGTGCCGAATTGGGTTTATCCACGTCAAATCCTGTAACCATACCGGCATGTTCTCGACGGGCGAGACGTAGCCCGAAAGCAAAATCGCCGGCATCATAAAGACGAACACGCCAATAAATGCCTGCTGCTGGGTAGAGCAGAGCGCGGAAATCAGCAGTCCAAAGCCGACCAGCGACAGCCCGTAAATCACCATCGTGAAGTAGAACAGCGCCAGCGAACCGGCGAACGGGATCTGGTAGGCCCATATTCCCACGCCCAGCACGATGGTGGCCTGGAAGGTCGCGACAATCAGCGCCGGAACCGCTTTGCCGACGAAAATTTGCCATGTTGCGAGCGGGGAAACCAGCAGCTGATCGAGCGTCCCCTGTTCGCGCTCACGGGCGACGGAGAGCGACGTTACGATCATCACTCCGATGGTGGTGATCATGGCGATCAGCGATGGCACCACGAACCATTTATAATCCAGATTCGGGTTATACCAGTTGCGCACCACCAGCTCGCTGTTGTTGGGTTTCGGTTTCCCGTCCATCAACTCCTGTTGGTAATCTTTCACCACCTGCTGAAGATAGTTGGCTGCAATCTGGGCGCTGTTGGAGTTGCGCCCGTCGAGGATTAACTGCATTGGTGCCGTCTGGAAGGTATCCAGGTTGCGGGAAAAATCGGCCGGAAAACGCACCAGCAATAACGCTTTTTGCGTATCGATGGTGGGCTGGATCTCCTGCGGGCTTTTCAGCAGCAGGATGTGGGTAAAAGCCTTCGCGCGGGCGAAACGCTGCGTCAATTCGACGGAATGTTTGCCGTTATCTTCGTTATAGATAGCAATGGTGGCGTTAGTCACCTCCAGCGTGGCGGCAAACGGGAAGAGCAACACCTGAAGCAACACCGGTAATACCAGAATGGCGCGCGTCTGCGGCTCGCGCAGCAGCGACTGCAGCTCTTTGCGTATCAATGTCCATAAACGGTGAAACATGTTTGCTCCTTAATCCAGACGCCGTTTGGTCTTTATCCACGTCAGCCCAATAAACATCGTTGCCGATGCCAGCAAAAACAGCGTGTTGATGATCAGCACCACCGGAATATTCCCCGCCAGGAACAGGCTTTGCAGCGTACTCACGAAGTAGCGCGCCGGAATAATGTAGGTCACGGCACGGATCACGGCGGGCATGCTGTCTATCTGGAAAATAAACCCGGACAGCATAATCGACGGCAAAAAGGCGGCGTTCAGGGCCACCTGAGCGGCGTTGAACTGGTTACGGGTGATGGTGGAGATAAGCAGCCCCATCCCGAGGGTGCTCAGTAAAAACAGACTGGTGATAAAGAAGAGCACCACCAGCGATCCGCGGTACGGCACGCCGAGGATAAACACCGAGACCAGCATGCAGAGCAGCATCGCCAGCATGCCGAGGAAGTAGTAGGGGATAAGCTTACAGAGCAGCAGTTCAACCCGTGTGACCTCGGTAGACAGCAGCGCTTCCATGGTGCCGCGTTCCCACTCGCGGGCAATCACCAGCGAGGTCAAAATGGCGCCAATAACCGTCATGATGATGGTCACCGCACCCGGGATAATAAAATGCTGGCTAATGGCCGCAGGGTTAAACCAGTAGCGCGTCTGCACGTCGATCAGCGGTTCGAAGGTTTCCCCGCGATCTTCGGCGCGCTGCATTTGCCACAGCTGCCAGATGCCCTCCACATAGCCTTGTACAAAGTTTGCGGTGTTTGGCTCGCTGCCGTCGGTGATCACCTGCACCGGCGCACTGGCATCGGTGCGCGCCATATTGGCGGCAAAATCCACCGGGATCACCACCAGCCCGCGTATCTTCCCGGCCTGCATCATCTGGATTAGCGCCTGCCGGTTGTCGCTGATGGTGGCGTCAATGTAAGGGGAGCCGGTCATGGTGTGGGTGAAATCAAGCGCCTCTTCGCTCTGCTGCTCCAGCAAAATCCCGACCCGCAGTTTGCTGGAGTCGAGGTTGATCCCGTAGCCAAAGATAAAGAGCAGCAGCAGGGGGATCACCACAGCGATCAGCCAGCTGCTGGGGTCACGCACGATCTGGCGCGTCTCTTTGATACACAACGCACGCACCCTGCGCCACGAAATGGCGTTATTGCGCATGGGCATTCTCCTTATCCCAGTCGTGGATGAGGGTAATAAACGCCTGTTCCATGGTCGGGTCCGGCACCTCATCATCGGCGGCCTGTTCTTTCAGGTCGTCCGGCGTACCGTGGGCAATCAGCTTGCCGCGATACACCAGCCCGATGCGGTCGCAGTATTCCGCCTCATCCATAAAGTGGGTGGTTACCATGACCGTGACCCCTTTCTCCACCATGCTGTTAATATGCAGCCAGAACTCGCGGCGGGTGAGGGGGTCAACGCCGGACGTCGGCTCATCGAGAAACAGGATATCGGGCTCATGCATTAATGAGCAGGCCAGCGCCAGCCGCTGCTTGAAGCCGAGCGGCAGTTCGTCGGTGGCATGGGAAGCAATGCCCGTCAGGCCAAAGGCCTCGCTCATGCGGTGGATTTTCTCGTTCTGCGCGCGGCCCCGCAGGCCGTACACACCGGAGAAAAAGCGCAGGTTCTGCTCGACCGTCAGGTTGCCATACAGTGAGAATTTCTGCGCCATATAGCCCAGATGCTGACGCGCCTTGCCGGAGCTGACCTTCAGGTCCATGTCGAGCACCAGCGCTTTCCCCGAGGTCGGTACCAGCAGGCCGCACATCATCTTAAAAGTGGTCGATTTCCCGGCGCCGTTTGGCCCGAGCAGGCCAAAAATCTCACCGCGTTTCACCGCGAAATTGACGTTATCGGTGGCGGCAAAATCCCCAAACTTTTTGGTGAGGGATTTGGCTTCAATCACCGTTTCACCCGGCGTGCCTTCAACCGTGTGCAGGATCGCGGCGAGGGGGGATTCTGATGTCCCTGCGCCGCCGAGCAGATCGATAAACGCATCTTCAAAGCGTGGCGCGGTCTCCTCCATCTCAATTTCAGGCATTCCCGGTGCACGGCGTATATCGTCCGCGGTCGCCTCTTTCGTGAGGATCACGCGCACCGAACGGCCCTGAATCATTCCGTCGCTGACCTGAGGTAGCTTCAGCACCCGCTGCAGCAGCTGACGGTTGGAGGCCTGGGCGCTGTGCAACAGGAAGCTGCGTCCAGCCATGCTCTGCGTCAGCGTGGTCGGCTCGCCCTGATAAAGCAGCTCACCTTCGTTCATCAGCAGAACGTCACGGCACTGTTCCGCTTCATCAAGGTACGAGGTGCTCCAGAGGATCAGCATCCCATCGCCGGCTAACTCATGCACCATCTGCCACAGCTCGCGGCGCGAAATCGGGTCGACGCCCACGCCAGGTTCATCGAGCAAGAGAACCTTCGGCTCGCCCACCAGCGTACAGGCCAGCCCCAGCTTCTGTTTCATCCCGCCGGAGAGCTTGCCCGCCAGCCGGTCGGTGAAGGGGCCAAGCGAGGTAAATTCCAGCAAACGGGCAAAGGTCTTCTGACGGGCTTCGCCAGTGACGCTGCGCAGGTCAGCATACAGATTGAGGTTTTCCATCACCGTCAGGTCTTCATACAGACCAAACTTCTGCGGCATATAGCCCAGCATGGCATGGAGCGCGCCATCGTCTTTAATCGGGTCGAGTCCGAGCACGCTGGCGGTTCCTTCATCGGGCTTTAACAAACCCGCCAGCATCCGCATCAGCGTTGTTTTGCCTGCGCCGTCCGGGCCAACCAGCCCGGTCACATAGCCTTTCTGAATGGTACAGTTCAGCGGGGCGACGGCAGGTTTTGCCATCCCCGCGAAGCGTTTGACCAGATTGTTGAGCTGAATAACCGCGTCATTCATGTCGTTCCCCGTCGCTGACTTTTACGGTGACAGGCATGCCCTGACGCAGCGCGTCGTCGGCATCGGTCACGATGATGCGCAGGCGATAAACCAGGTCGGTACGCAGATCCGGCGTTTCAACCGTTTTGGGTGTGAATTCAGCCGTCGGTGACACAAAGCCAACTTTGCCATGATACGGTTTATCCGGCCGACCGTCGGTGTAGAGCAGCAGCTCGCGGCCCGGCTGCATCTGGCCGAGGTTAGGCTCATCAATGTAGGCGCGCACCCATACCGGACGCGTCAGAGAAAGCGTCAGGACGGTGCTCCCCGCACTTAACATGCTGCCCGGCTCCACGGCGCGGGTCATCAGCGTGCCGTCAGACGGGGCAATGAGCGTGGTGTCGTGCAGATCCAGTTCCGCCTGCGCCAGCTGCGCCTGCGCCTGTTCCAGGCTGGCTTTTGCCTGCGCGATGTCCTGCGGGCGGTTACCGGTGTGGTACTGGCTTAATTTATCCTGGGCGGATTTCAGCGTCGCCTGGGCCTGGTCGCGGGAGGAGCGGGCGTTTTCCAGGTCGTTGGCAGAAATGGTGCGGCTTTTCCACAGGCCCTGCTGACGAGCATAGAAGTTTTGTGCGTAGTCATAGGCGGCCTGCGCCTGTTTGACCGCGGCGGCTGCCTGAGCAATCTCTTCGTCACGGTAGCCGGCCAGCATCAGGTCATATTGCGCCTGCGCCACGGAAACGCCTGCTTTCGCCTGAATCAGCGCGTTCTCGTACGGGGCCTTGTCGAGCATCCCCAGCATCTGACCGGTTTTGATGGTATCGCCTTCATCAACGGTGAGGGAGGCCAGGCGCCCCCCGACGCGGAAACTCATATTCACGGTGCGAATATCGACGTTACCGTACAGCGTCAGGCCTCTGTCCTGGTGACTTTGATACCACAGCCAGCCGCCGATACCTGCGGCAAGCAGAACAACGACCACCAGAATGATGGCGACAGGTTTTTTCATGACTTCAGGCTCCTTTGCGTTAAGCCTTGCAGGATCAGATCGAGATGACAGGTGATGACCTGGCTAATCTGCGCGGCTTTATCCTCATCAAATTGTGTCCAGCCGGTGCGTAACAGGATCGTTTCGCGCCCAAGACGGAAGGCGAGAATTTCACCCAGCAGGGCGTGGGTATGCAAAATAGTCTCGGTATCGTCGGCGTCTCGTCCGGTATAGGCCGCGATCAGCCGGGTCAGGTGCGTATGCATCGGGGCAATCACCTGATCGTGCACTCGCTGGTAAGCCGCCGTAGGGGAGAGCTGCTCACGGGAGATGAACTTACTCAGGCTCAGCGTCTCGTCGTGGGTCAGCAGGCGAATCATATTGTCGCAGGCGCTGATAATCAGCTGCCTGATGGCGGCGCGATCCGGTGACGGCTGGCTCAATAGCCCGCTGGCCTCTTCAACGTGTGGCCGAAAATGGTTACCGATAAAGTCGGCGATCCACTGGGCACAGGCGAGGTACAAATCTTCTTTTGAGCCAAAATAGTAGGTGATAGCCGCAATGTTTTGCCCGGCCTGCGCCGCGATGTCCCGCGTGGTGGCATGCAGACCATATTCGCCAAACTGCGCCAGCGCGGCGGCAATAAGCTGGTTTTTGGCCTGTTCACCTTTCGATGTCGTTGGGGTCGTATTCATGGCGGTTTTAAAAATTAATCAATCGATTGATTAACATTATGCCCGGTTGCCCTTTTTGTCCAGTGACCACACGGCGGGAAATCTTTCGTCAACGCAGCGCCGCGGGATATTTTATGCGCCACGTCACAAAACCTGCTACACTCCGCTGCTTCACGACATTGTGGTTTTTGTCCTTCCCTATTCGTTATATCTCCCTGAAAACTACACCTGTGATGGTCGGGGCGGTTCGGAGTTTTTATGTCTTTTGATTCCCTTGGCCTGAACCCTGAAATTTTGCGCGCTATCGCAGAGCAGGGCTACGTCGAGCCAACCCCAATCCAGCAGCAGGCTATTCCGGCCGTTCTGCAGGGCCGCGACCTGATGGCCAGCGCCCAGACCGGTACCGGTAAGACCGCGGGTTTTACCCTGCCGCTGTTAGAGTTGCTGGTAAAAAATCAGCCGCACGCCAAAGGACGTCGTCCGGTGCGTGCCCTGATCCTCACCCCAACGCGTGAGCTGGCGGCCCAGATTGGTGAGAACGTGCGTGAGTACAGCCGCTATCTCAACATTCGCTCGCTGGTGGTTTTCGGTGGAGTAAGCATTAACCCGCAGATGATGAAGCTGCGCGGTGGCGTGGACGTGCTGGTGGCAACGCCGGGTCGTCTGTTGGATCTTGAGCACCAGAATGCCCTGAAGCTTGATAGCATCGAAATCCTGGTGCTGGACGAAGCTGACCGCATGCTGGATATGGGCTTTATCCACGACATTCGTCGCGTGCTGGCTAAGCTGCCATCGCGTCGTCAGAACCTGCTGTTCTCTGCCACCTTCTCTGATGAGATCAAGGCGCTGGCGGAAAAACTGCTGCATAACCCGCTGGAAGTGGAAGTGGCGCGCCGCAACACCGCCTCTGAGCAAATTACCCAGCACGTGCACTTCGTTGATAAAAAGCGTAAGCGGGAACTGCTCTCCCATATGATTGGTCAGGGCAACTGGCAGCAGGTGCTGGTCTTTACCCGTACCAAGCACGGCGCTAACCATCTGGCGGAACAGCTGAATAAAGACGGTATCCGCAGCGCGGCGATCCACGGTAACAAAAGCCAGGGGGCACGTACCCGCGCGCTGGCTGAATTTAAATCCGGTGACATTCGCGTCCTGGTTGCGACCGACATTGCTGCCCGCGGTCTGGATATTGAAGAGCTGCCGCACGTCGTAAACTACGAGCTGCCAAACGTACCGGAAGACTATGTTCACCGTATCGGTCGTACCGGTCGAGCGGCGGCAACCGGTGAAGCGCTCTCGCTGGTGTGTGTGGATGAACACAAACTGCTGCGTGATATCGAACGTCTGCTGAGAAAAGAGATCCCGCGCATCGAAACCCCGGGCTATGACGTGGACCCGTCCATCAAGGCGGAGCCTATTCAGAATGGCCGTCAGGGCGGCGGCGGTGGTCGTGGTCAGGGTGGCGGGGGGCGCAGTCAGCAGCCGCGTCGTTCTGAAGGCGGCGCACCGAAAGCCGCGGGCAAACCTCCGCGTCGTAATACAGAGGCTAAGCCAGGCGGTGAAAGCCCATGGCGTAGCGGCGAGGGGAAACCGGCAGGGGAAGGGCAGCGCCGACGCCGCCCGCGTAAACCTGCTAACCCGCAGTAATCTGGAAGCCCGGTCGTAAAGCCGGGCTTTTCTTTTGCGGCAGCGGAAAGAAAGTGCCACAATAGTGGCTGTTTATACAGTATTTCAGGTCCTCCGATGGCTTTAACCGCGGCGCTCAAAGCGCAAATTGGCGCCTGGTATAAGGCGCTACAACAGCAGATCCCCGATTTTATCCCCCGAGCGCCTCAGCGGCAGATGATTGCTGATGTGGCAAAAACGCTCTCCGGGGACGACGGACGACATCTGGCGATTGAAGCCCCGACGGGTGTCGGGAAAACCCTTTCGTATTTAATCCCGGGCATTGCCATTGCGCGGGAAGAGCAAAAAACGCTGGTGGTCAGCACCGCTAACGTGGCCCTGCAGGATCAAATCTTCAGTAAAGACCTGCCGCTGCTGCGCAAAATCATCCCTGAACTGCGATTTACAGCCGCCTTTGGCCGCGGGCGTTATGTGTGTCCGCGCAATCTCGCGGCTCTCGCCAGCAGTGAGCCCTCTCAGCAGGATCTGCTGGCCTTCCTGGATGATGAACTGACGCCGAACAACAAAGCGGAACAGGAGCAGTGCGCGAAGCTAAAAACCGAGCTCGACAGCTACAAGTGGGACGGCCTTCGCGATCACACCAGCCATGCCATCAGCGATGATTTGTGGCGCAGGCTCAGCACCGATAAAGCCAGTTGCCTTAACCGCAACTGCCACTACTACCGCGAGTGCCCGTTCTTTGTCGCACGGCGGGAGATTCAGGAAGCGGAGGTGGTTGTCGCTAACCACGCGCTGGTCATGGCCGCGCTGGAGAGTGAGGCCGTCCTGCCGGAGCCCAAAAACCTGCTGCTGGTGCTCGATGAAGGCCACCATTTGCCCGATGTGGCGCGGGATGCGCTGGAGATGAGCGCCGAAATCACCGCGCCGTGGTTCCGCCTGCAGCTGGATCTGTTCTGCAAGCTGGTGGCGACCTGTATGGAGCAGTTCCGCCCGAAAACCACGCCGCCGCTGGCGGTGCCCGAGCGGCTGAGCGAACATTGCGAAGCGGTCTACAGCCTTATTGCTTCCCTGAATAACATCCTCAATCTTTATCTCCCGGCGACCCAGGAAGCAGAGCATCGCTTTGCGATGGGAGAGCTGCCCGACGAGGTGATGGAGATCTGCCAGCAGCTGGCGAAGCACCTTGAAAAGCTGCGCGGGCTGGCGGAGATGTTCTTAAACGATCTCAGTGAGAAAACCGGTAGCCACGACGTGGTGCGTTTGCACCGCATTCTGCTGCAGATGAACCGTGCGTTGGGCATGTTCGAAGCCCAGAGCAAGCTCTGGCGTCTGGCCTCGATGGCGCAGGCGTCCGGTGCGCCGGTCACCAAATGGGCAACCCGTGACGTGAAAGACGGGCAGGCGCACCTGTTTTTCCACTGCGTGGGGATTCGTGTTGCCGATCAGCTGGAAAAGCTTATCTGGCGCAGCGTGCCGCACGTGGTAGTGACTTCCGCGACGTTGCGTTCCCTGAACAGTTTCTCCCGTTTACAGGAGATGAGCGGGCTGAAAGAGAAAGCCGGCGACCGTTTTGTGGCGCTGGATTCGCCGTTTAACCACTGTGAACAGGGCAAGCTGGTCATTCCGCGCATGAAGTATGAGCCGCTTATCGACAACGAAGAACAGCACATTGCCGAAATGGCAGCGTATTTCCGCGAGCAGCTGGAGAGTGAAAAATATCCCGGCATGCTGGTCCTGTTTGCCAGTGGAAGGGCGATGCAGCGTTTTCTGGAGCACGTTACCGACCTGCGATTACTGTTGCTGGTGCAGGGCGATCAGCCCCGCTACCGGCTGGTAGAGCTGCACCGCAAACGCATTGATAACGGGGAACGTAGCGTGCTGATCGGGCTGCAGTCATTCGCGGAGGGGCTGGATCTGAAGGGGGATTACCTGACGCAGGTGCATATCCATAAAATCGCCTTCCCGCCCATCGACAGCCCGGTCGTCATCACCGAAGGTGAATGGCTCAAAAGCCTCAATCGCTATCCGTTCGAGGTCCAAAGCTTACCTGCGGCATCGTTTAATCTGATTCAGCAGGTGGGGCGTCTCATCCGTAGCCACAGCTGCTGGGGAGAGGTGGTGATTTATGACAAACGTCTGCTCACCAAAAATTACGGCCAGCGGTTACTCAACGCTCTGCCTGTTTTTCCGATTGAACAGCCAGACGTGCCCGACGTTAAAAAACGTCCGGCAAAACCTGCCGCCGGGCGGCGTAAAAGCGTCCGTACGAAGGGGCGCGGGCCTACTGGTAAGTAAAGGTCACCTGGACCACGCTGTTAAACGTTCCGGCGGTGACGGGCAATGCGCTGGCATAATAGCGGGCAGCCAGAGGAAACGTTGCCGTGTGGTCCGCTGAGTTAACCGGAACGTTAAAGGCTGCCTGCGGGGCAATGAGTATATTGTCCTGGCGGTCTGCCAGTTCCAGAGCCAACCCTTTCGCACTGCCGATATTGGCGAATTTTGTCGGGTGCGTACTGTCGGCCTGACCATAGAAAAAGGCGGTCGCCAGCGCAAGTGTGTGAGGACAATGTGAGACCGAGAGCGTAAAGTCTTTCCACGCGCCGGTATCGCCCACATTTTTAAAATCCCCTGATACCGCCTGGCCTAAATCCACCGTCAGGTTGCGGCTGGCGCTGTCAATAATGCAGGTGTTGGCGTAAATATTGCCTGTCATCTGGATCTGAATATCGTCCGCCTGTGCCCGGGCAATCAAGCCGAGAATCAGGATCGCAAGTGTCTTTTTCATGTTGGTCACTTATAAGCCAGAGTGATCGTCGCCACGGTATTGGCCGGCCCCGGTGTCACCACGTTGCTGACCTGTTCGTAACGAACCTCGAACGGTATTCGCAGGGTTTCGTTGGCGATGGCCTGGCTTCGGGTGCTGACATAGGTGTCAAAGGTGGCGAGATGGTCATCAAAGAGCATTCTCACGCCCACGCCGGTTGCCATTCCGTTCTGCTGAGTCAATTTGATCACCCCTTCGAATGCCGTTTCGTAGCCGTTTGCGCTGGTCACCTTTAGCTCAGGCTGGACGGTGCTGTCGCAATTAATCGTGACGTCAAAGTTTTGTGCAGGGCTGGATAGCAACCCGATACTGATAAAATCACTGACGGGAAAATCGCCCAGGTTCACGGTGAGATTTTTAGGCAGGACAGAGCAGGTAACCGTTTCGAGATTCACATTGCCCGCATAGGAAATCGTATTAGGATCGCTGATGCCTTCATGCTGATAAACCCCGACACCAAATTTAGACTCCGCCTGAGAAAGCGAACCTGATTTGACCGTATTGCTCGTTTTCACCAGTTCCAGCGTGACATTAAAGTTAAAGGCCTCAGTAATGTCGTTGGAGACATAGCCCAGCGGCGTGCCGCTTGAATTACAGTACATTCCCCCGGCACCGGTAATTCGCTGGCCTTTGTCATTCATCAGCGCTACGCCAATTCCTTCCAGCCCTGATTCATACACCCCAGAAAGACCGGGGATCTCCAGACCTGCGCCGTAATAGCACGCAACAATCGGAAGCCCGAAGTCAGAAGGGTTATAGCAGTTGCCCGCCACGTGAACGATCTGCTCGGTGCCCGGAATGGTGGCACCTACCGGCAACGTGCTCGAGACGGATACGGAGGCCACATTAATCTGTTTTGGCAGATCGGAGGAGGTACAGAGCGCGTTAGCATGTGGCATAAATAACGCGGCGGCTCCCAGAACCAGGAAGAAAAAGCACTGTTTAATCATTTGCATAATGGTTTGCCTGAACGGTGAATCAGTGGCACTGCGCAGCAGCGTTAAGGATGTTGGTTTTCTCTGTCTCATCCGTAAGGGCGTAGTCGGCCTCGCAGTGCTCGTTCGCATCCTGTCCCCAGGTGACGGCGAGATGCCCTTGCTTTGGCAGGCCGGAGAGATAGGTCTGGCCGTCATTGCCGACAATAAATTCGCTGTCCTTATCCTCCGTTGTTACCGTCGCACCGAAGGGCAGCGGTTTACCGTTGTGCGTCAGCGTCATCAGGACGCGGCTGCCCACGCGGGTATTAAAGCTGGCGCGCACCACGGCCCCGCGTGTCGGGGTCACAACGTACGCTGCGTGCGTCACGTCGGCCTCGTCGGGCAGGGTTTCGGTATCCAGCGCAATGGTATTGTGGCGATAAGGGGTAACAAACGGCACGACGGTATAGCCGCGGAAGTCGGTCTCAACGCCCGTCTGATTGGCGATATGCGTACCGTGTGTTCCCGGTGCTTTCACCAGCGCAATGGTCTCTCCGAGCGGCTGGCTCAGGGTTATCCCGTTGGCGTGCACGATCGCGCCACCCTGCAGCCCGACGTTTACGGTTTGCTGATATTTATCCTGGCTTACCCCGCCGCTCACTTCGCCATAGGTCGCTTTATAATCGGCGTTCATGCTGGTGGAGTTTCCGCTACCGGTGCTGCTCAGCCCCTCCTGAATATTCCAGTTGAGGTTGTCTCCCTTCAGCGCGGTACCGTTAAGGCCGATGTTCTGCGTCGTACCGTCTTTGGTGTTGTTGAGGTTGTAGGTGGCCCAGGTGTTATGCATCCAGCGATCCAGTGGAACGGAGACGTTTAATGAGAACTGGTTGTCGTTCATCACATCGTCACCGTTCGCATCGCTGTCCTGGGTGTTTTTGTTCATGCTGTAGCTCAGGCTATAGCTGACGCCGTGCCAGCTGTTGTTGTAGCTGACGCTCATGGAGGTCATATCCTGGCTCTGGCTCCAGTAGGTCTCTTTGACCAGGCTCAGGGTGACAGAGCCCCAGCCCGCGGGCAGCGTCTGGTCGACGGTGGCTTCCGTTCGGGCACGTCGCTGCTGCGGCGCAGACCCGTCATCTGAACGGGTGTAAGACTCCATCGTGTCTTCCAGGGTGTAAAACCCTTTGCTGTTGTAGCGATAGCCCGCCAGGGAGAAGTGAGTGCCCGAGGCGACAAAATCTTTGCTGTAGCGAACGCGCCAGGATCGGCCTTTGCTGGCCTGCTGCTTTTTCAGCAGCGTTTTGGCGCGGGTGACATCAAGGGAGAAGGCACCCAAATCGCCCAGGTTTTTCCCGACGCCCAGCGCCCGGGACTGATAATGGCGACTCTGCTGCGCACCACCGTAGGCGGTGAAACCCAATGGCATGCCGTAGATGGCGCTGCCCTGGGCAAACGGAGTTTGTTCGACGTCCTTGTCGTAAGACCGGTAACGCCCGGCGGTCACGCTGTAGCGGAGATTCTTTTCACGCTGCAGTACCGGGACCGAGGCGTAGGGCACGACAAAGTGACTTTCGCTGCCGTCGGTCTCTTTCACGGTGACCTGCAGATCGCCGCTGCTGCCGGTGGGGTAGAGATCGTTAATTTCAAACGCACCGGGTGCGACCGTGTTCTGATAAATGACGTAACCGTTCTGACGAACCATCACCAGCGCATTGCTGTGGGCAGTGCCGCGAATAATCGGCGCATAGCCTTTTTCACTGTCCGGGAGCATGTCGGTATCGGATTTCAGCTCAACCCCGGTATAAGGCACGCTGTCGAAAACGTCCGACGGGGAGGTGCTTTGCCCGACGGTCATATCGCTTTTCATCGCCACGATATCGCGTTGAGCATAGGTGTAGACGGAGGAGAACCTGTGCTCTTCCTCGTTGCCCGTTGTGCTGCGATTCCACGTGGAATAATTGCGTATGCGCCAGGCGCCCACATTGAGGCCCGGGCGCAGGTTAACGTACTGGCTGCTGTTATCCTGCTCTCCCTGCTCACGGGCATGGCTCTGGCTGGCGGTGGCGCTGTAGTTCAGCAGACCTGCGGTGATCCCTTCGTCGAACGTTTTCGGGTCGATATACCCGCGCGGGACCTGGCCCAGCGCCGTTTGTGGAATACTGAGCAACAGTTGCTGATGACGAACCTGAAACGTTGCGGATGCCGCGGGAATGGCGCTTATATCGGCGCACTGGCCTTTAGCCATCAGCGCGGGATACTGCCGGGTTTTGATCCCAAGGTTTTTTAGCTCATCCAGGCTAAAGCAGGGTTGAAGAGAATGATTGCCCTGAGCGTCTTTTATTAATTTGAACGTGACATCACGGGTATCAATTTTATTATTGTTGATGAAAATGTTGACCTGATATTTCCCGGGGGCTTGTCCCGGTCCTTTTTCATAAACAGACAGGTCGGTTTTCCCCTGTTGAGGATTATCAATATCCAGTAATGCCGGGTTGAAATAATCATCAGCCATAACCTGCTGCGCAAAGATCGCCAGTGCCAGGCCACATAAAATGACCAGCATTGAAGAAAGGCGATGGATGAACGGCTTTTTATGGCTGTACATGATGATATTAATAGCCTGAGTGGGTGTTAATGAACGGATGCCGACCAGGTCTGACTGATGCTGCCGTAATCAGTAATAATGGAGTAGGTGACGGTCGACCCGCTGGCATTATCGGGTAAGGCAAAGTGCGTTTCCGTTTTGGGGACTGCCCAGGTGGCTTTATCCACTTTATGGCCGTTAAGCATCACCGTCTGGAAATTCATATAGAAAGGCGTCGGATTATTCACAACCAGGTCGTGACCTTCACGATGCCACTGAAGCTTGTCCGCCACAGCCTCGGGTTTGCCTGTTATTGCTGACGGGCGATACAACAATTTAATGCGTGTATTAATGGCAATCTGCAGGGTATTTACCCCTTCGACGTGCTTTGACGAGGGAATAGCTTTGATATTAAGCCAGTAAAGAGATTCACGATCCTCGGGCAAATTTCCGCCGGTGCGCACGACACGCAGGACGTTATCCTCTTTCGCATCGAGACGAAACAGCGGTGGGGTGATCAGGAAGGGGGCTTTAGCCGGGTTTTTACCGCCAGAATCAACCCAGGACTGTACCAGATAATCCGTGGCATCTGGGTTTGAAAGACCCAGAGACGACTCCTTTTTATCGCCCTGATAGACCAGGCGTGTGCCATTAATAACGACACCGGCATGGGAAGTGGCGGCTACCAGTAAAAGAGCACTCAGTAAATAACCGTGGCGCATAAAGGTATCTCAATAAAAGAAGAGATATTAACTCTCAGAACAGAGCTAATATCTCAGGATGGATAATATCAGTTATAAATAACGGTGAAGGTCGACACGGCGTTTGCCAGGCCTGCGGTGATTGCGGCCTGGGTCTGAATATAACGGGCTCCAAACTCCAGGTTATTGACCGCCGTACCGGAGGCTAACGGATATTGCTGAGAGGGCGTATACAGACTCACCGGTTGCTCAGACGCGTCCACCAGTTGAATAGCGACACCTGTTGCAGCATCTACATCCGGCGTTAATGCCAGCGTAGTATTGTTATCCGGATCCGGCGTGCCGCCGAAGTTAATGGCGGCAGATGTCACGGTCTCCGGGCAATTCTTTAATTGAATATCAAACTTGGTTAATGTGCTGGTAGATCCAGCCCCGGTAAATACCGTTTTAGACACTTTGCCTAACTGAACATTTAATGGATTACTTAACCCGTTCACTACCTGACAAGCAGAATCAATAATTTCACCGGTAAAGTTAATCTGACCTTCACCGTTTGTTGCCGCAAATGCGGATGCAGAACATCCTGCCGTTGCGGCGATAAATAAACCTATAGCAACCTTGTTCATAACAAATCCTGGTATGTTTCTGGTGAGAACGTTGCCTGGACGTTTTCACCGTTGACCTTAAATGATTTTCCGTTGGTTATTTAATCAGAAACGGGTGGGGTAAGGATCTTCAACGGCAATCACAAATAATTGAAATAGTGCTTGAGTTTCTTTTTTCATCATAAAAACAGCAGGATGATCCGGTTCAAAAACACTAACGGCCAGACGTTCTTCAGGGCTATATTGTTAACAAGATGAAGCTGTCAGGAGAGATGTCGTGGATTATCGCAAAATTATCAAAGAGGTAGGACGAGGGAAAAATCATGCCCGCGATCTGGACCATGAAACCGCTCGTGCGCTCTATACGCATATGCTCAACGGTGACGTACCTGACCTTGAAATGGGCGGTATCCTGATAGCGCTGCGTATCAAAGGAGAAGGCGAAGCGGAGATGCGTGGCTTCTACGAAGCAATGCAGGCGCAGACCCTGCGCTTAAACGCGCCAGTGGCAAAACCGATGCCGATTGTGATCCCGAGCTATAACGGGGCACGCAAGCAGGCCAACCTGACGCCGCTGCTCGCTATTTTATTGCACAAGCTGGGCTTCCCGGTGGTGGTGCATGGCGTAAGCGAAGATCCAACCCGCGTGCTGACCGAAACGATTTTCGGCATGCTGGGTATCGAACCCACACGGCATGCCGGCCAGGCACAGGCGAAGCTTGATGGCCATCAGCCGGTTTATATCCCTGTCGGAGCCCTTTGCCCCCCGCTGGAGAAGCAGCTTGATATGCGCTGGCGCATGGGCGTGCGTAACAGCGCGCATACGCTGGCGAAACTGGCTACGCCGTTTGGCGAAGACGCGGCGCTGCGTCTTTCCAGCGTCTCTCACCCGGAGTACGTGACGCGCGTGGGGAAATTCTTTGAAGACATAGGCGGCAGGGCCTTGTTGATGCACGGCACGGAAGGCGAGGTTTATGCTAACCCGCAGCGCTGCCCACAGATGATGCTGATTGATTCCGCTGGCACGCGCGCCATTCTCGAGCGAGGGGAAGAGCGTTCCGACGCGATCCTGCCTGACGCAAAAGATCCGCATACCACCGCCCACTGGATTGAGCAGTGCCTGGCCGGAAAGGTTCCGGTACCGCACGCGATCAAGTTGCAGATGGCCTGTTGCCTGCTGGCGACCGGTGAAGCTGAATCCGTAGAGGCAGGGATGGAACGCGTCGGGAAGACGTTTTAAGCCCAAAAAAAAAGCCCGTCCAGTGGCGGACGGGCAAGCAAGGGTAACAACAACAGGGTCAATGAGGGTTGGAGCAGCTCACCAGAGGGTATGGCGAGGGTGGAGCATTCAGTCAATTACTTATAGATAACCGCAGTACCGCTCAGTTTGTTATTGGTGTTCGCGGAGGTGATGGTGTATCCGCTTGCACCGGCAGCAGCAGCTTTCTCAGCCAGTTTCGCTTCCAGACCGTCCAGAGTGGTCGCGCCTTCAGCACTTACCACACCGAGTTTGTTCATGCTCTGCGCCTGAGATGGAGACACAGGTTCTGCAGCAAAAGCGCCGAAAGACAGAGCGGACAGGGCAACAGCAGCAACAGCATATTTGATGGTTTTCATAATTAATCTCTCGCAGGTGATTCTGTTAAGGGGACGATGTTCCGTCGATGTGATAAGTATCACGTTTTTTTATGCGAGAGAAAATCGAAGAGAATTGACGTGGTTGCTCAAAAAAATTGAATGACAAATAACTTATTGAATATTAATAAATTCAGAGGACGACTTTACACTTCTTGTAGCTGCGCTTTACAGAAGCGACGAGAAGGGCACATTTTGCTACGCGGTTCGCAAAAAACCGTGAGCGTAAAGGTAACCGCTTGCGCCGTTAACTTCGGTAAAGGAAAGTCAACGTAGCTGGCTGTCTTTCGATCCCCTGCGATTATATCCTGAGTGAGCGCTATTTTTCGAATCTTTCTCCTGCTGGCAGGCGATACATAACCGTACGCCCGGTATGGCTTTGCGCCGCGCTTCCGGGATCACTTCTCCGCACTCTTCACATTCATAGAGACTTTCACCGCGCGGAATTTCACCGCGAGCGCGTGCAACCGCATCTTCAATTGTACTGTTGATTTGTTCGTTAACGGCGTCATCATTCGCCCAACCGGAAGCCATGGTTTACTCCTGGAATCTGTTAAACCCTGTTTTTACTATGGGGTGAAAAAACGTGCAGTCAAGGCAGAGAGGAACTGCATCTGTCAGG
This sequence comes from Enterobacter sp. SORGH_AS_0287, assembly GCF_031453695.1. Taxonomy (NCBI): domain Bacteria; kingdom Pseudomonadati; phylum Pseudomonadota; class Gammaproteobacteria; order Enterobacterales; family Enterobacteriaceae; genus Enterobacter; species Enterobacter sp. SORGH_AS_0287. The sequence goes on along the minus strand of NZ_JAVIZW010000001.1, from coordinate 2,094,699 downwards.
CAGATGCAGTTTGTTTATAGAAAGAGACGTTATTTATAAATGGTCGCCGTGCCATACATATGGTTATCCCCGCCCGCGGCGTTAACCACGAAACCTTTAGCCCCTTCCTGGCGGGCTTTTTCGGCGAGTTTATTCTGGAGATCGTCAAGGTTACTTGCGCGGCTTACCGAGACGGTGCCCGCAGGCTTGAGCTGGCTGGTATCTGTATTGTCGGTCAATGACTGTACCGCCATGGCAGAGAATGACGCGGTAGCCAGTGCACCCGCGAGAACAACAAGGGTCAGGTATTTTTTCATAATCACATCCTCATGAGGAAACAACAGGTGATTCCCTTTAAGTTTAGAAGCCTGGCGAGTGTGATTTAGCGCAAAAATTTGATGATGATCTGCTTATTTTTTGAACGATAAAAACTGACGTTTTACTGACAGATCATAGACATAAAGGTGTTTGATTTATGACGGGTTTTTGAGCGTCGCAGAGAAATATTTACCGTTGAGCCTGCAAAGGGTATCTTACGCCGCTGTTTAAAGGAGAAAGCCATGACTTCCCAAAAGCCGGGATTGCACCCACGAAATCGCCATCGTAACCGCTATGACATGAATGCGTTGTGTCAGAGCTGTCCTTCGCTGCAGGACTACATTGTGCAGACACCTGCCGGTGAACCTTCGGTCAACTTTGCCGATCCGCAGGCGGTTAAAATGCTCAATAAAGCCCTGCTGGCACACTATTACGGTGTGGCGCACTGGGATATTCCGGAAGGCTTTCTCTGCCCACCCGTGCCGGGGCGGGCCGATTATCTCCACCATCTTGCCGATCTTCTCGCTGGCGATCGCAACGGTGTCATCCCTGAGCAAGCATCCGTGCTTGATATCGGTACCGGGGCGAATCTGATTTATCCGTTGATTGGCGTTCATGAATATCACTGGCGCTTTACCGGCAGTGAAATCGGTAATGAGGCGTTTTCCAGCGCACAGGCGATTATCAACGCCAACCCTGGGTTAAGCCGGTCTGTCCGCTTGCGTCGGCAGAAAGATGCCGCATCGATCTTCAACGGGATTATCCACAAGAACGAAAGCTACGATGCCACCCTGTGTAACCCACCGTTCCATGACTCCGCGGCCACCGCCCGTGCGGGCAGTGAGCGCAAACGCCGCAATCTCGGTCAGGCGGAAGATGCCGCGCTGAACTTTGGGGGGCAGCAACAGGAACTGTGGTGCGAGGGGGGAGAAGTGGCATTCATCCTGCGAATGATTGAGGAAAGTAAAGTATTTGGCCGTCAGGTTAAATGGTTCACGACGCTGGTATCCCGTGGGGATAACCTTCCACCCCTCTACCGTGCACTGACCGATGTGGGTGCCGTTAACGTGGTGAAAAAAGAGATGGCGCAAGGCCAGAAGCAGAGCCGCTTTATCGCCTGGTCATTTATGGACGCTAACAAGCGCAGTAAATAACCCACAGGCAGGCCGGGTAAGGCGACGCCGTTACCCGGTCCCCACGCTATAAGGTGGGCTCCTGTGGCGGTGTGGGGGACGCCGGTGAGGGTAATACCTGATAGGTCTGCACCGGCATCCGCACCGCGGCCAGGTCAAAGTGTTTTTTCACCATACTGTCGAGCGCAAAGCGCACCGTCCACTGCTTCAGTGGCTGCGTGGTGAACGACACGCGCAGGGTAAATGCCGTGTTCGTCAGGCCGACAATACCGGCAAACGACGGCTCTCCAATCACCAGCCCGCGAATATCCTCCATCGCCATCATCTCTTCCACGGCGTCCCGTAGCGCCTGTTTCGCTTTATCTGCATCTTCATGACGGTCAACGTCGTAGTTGGCCACTACCGAGCCAATGCCTCGGACAAAGTTAGCGAAGGTGGTTATCGATGACCATGGAATTATGTGGTACGCCCCGGTGTCCTGGCGCACGCCGACGGAGCGAATGGACATGCGCTCTACCGTGCCGGTTAACGGCCCAATCGTGACCAGATCCCCGGTGTTCATCCCGTTCTCAAACTGGATAAAGACGCCGGTGATTATATCCTTCACCAGGGTTTGCGAACCAAAGGAGATAGCCAACCCCAGCGCGCCGGCACCTGCCAGCAGCGGCGCGATGTTCACGCCGATTTCCGAGAGCACAATCATGATGGTAATGGTGCTGATAATAACCGCCAGCGCATTGCGAAACAGCGTCAGCAGGGTGCGGGCACGGGCGCTGGGCAGGGGGCGGCCGTGAATGTCGGAGACCAGACGGTTCTCGATAAGGCTCGCCAGCAACGTCCAGCCAACCGCAGAGAAGAAGAGGATCAGCGCGATGCGAATTAAAATATCGACGGTCTTTTCGCCCGCGCCGTTGTGCAGCCAGTTCCAGAAGTCAAACAATCCCCATGCGTTAAGCAACAGCATAATCGCCACGCAGACGGTGAGAATGCGCGCCACTTTCAGTGATACCGAGATCCAGCCGTTGACCCTTTTTTGCAGTTCCGGATAACTGCGCTGCACCTGTGGCGAGAGAGTGAAGGTTTTCGATAGCCAGCGCGACAGCAGGCCAGAGACAAATGCCGCAATGCCAATGATGGCCAGGCTCTTGAACGTCGCCCCCATCATAAATTTCAGGCTGTTGCCCGGGTCGAACAGCGAGAAGAAGCACAACACGATAAAATAGGCGCTCGCCAGCCAGTGCCACACCAGCGCGAAGGCGCGGATAAAGAGACTGAAAAACGACAGGGAACGATCGGCCAGATGCAGCAAGCTTTGGGTAATGGTCTTTTTGTTATGGAAGATAAGGTACAACGCCCAGACGGTAATGCAGATCATAATCAGCACATTCGCCAGGGCGCCAAACTGCACGTTGACCTGGTTGGAGATGATCGGCACGGCAACCAGCAGACCGTAACCAATCAATCCACTGAGCACGCTGAGGCGCAGCGCCCAGTATCTGGCGCTCTCGTCCCGAATCGAGAAGGGACGAAGATCCGGTACGTGCGGGCAAAATATCAAACGCAGCAGCGCCTTAAAGAACTCAATCAGCGCAAAGGCGTTAAGGAAGAGCGCCTGCTGGAAAGCGATGGTTTTATTGCCGGCGTTAAGCCTGTCGGCCAGGACCTGGCCCATAAACAGCGTCAGCGCCAGCAGCAGTAAATCGATGATAAATGCCGACGCTATCATCAGCGGCAGGTGTAACCAGCTGCTTTTCTGCTGGTTCTTCTTGCGCCCCCATTGCCCCATCTTACGGTAGAGCGGCCATGCGCACAGGCGTACCAGCCAGTAAAACAGAAATACAGCGCCCGCCAGCATCAAAAACTGCGTGGCGGCTGTCGTAAACGTATGGGGATTAAACGGTTTATGGGGCGAACCAATCAGGTTGCGATAAAGCTGGGCAAAGCGCGAGGAGAGCTCGCTTCCATAGTGACGGCTCACGTCGGTGACATTTTCCAGCACCGTTTTTTGTTCTTCCACTTGCGGAGGGGTAATTGTCGGCACCGGCTCCTGCGGCGGCGTGGCGGCGACTTTTCGCAACTGTCCGATTAACTCCTGCCGGGAGGTATCGTTTTCAAGCACATCGGCAAGGGCACTGTAGGCGGCTTTTTTCTGTTCAACATCCGGCTCTGGGGGCGGTGTCGTTTGCTGTGTGGCGGTCGTGCCGGTGGTGACGCCGGGGATGGAAACGGCGAACGATGGCGCACAAAACAGGCTAAGCAACAGCAAGATCCACGGCACGGCATCCTCCGGTGAAAATAATGAACAAAAAGATAAGTATAGAGGGCGAGGCGCGCGGGAGGATTTTTGGGAACAATCTGGCGTAAAAAAGCCGGGCATGCCCGGCTCAGAATGGCGTAACTGAAGCGCTATCAGGAGACGTGCTGCAGGAACTCCTGCAGGCGCTGGCTCGGTGGATTGGCGATCAGCGCTTGTGGGTTACCGTCTTCAGCGATACGGCCCTTATCAATAAAGATCAGGCGGGAAGCCACTTTCTCAGCAAAGCCGATTTCGTGGGTCACGATGACCATTGTCATCCCTTCTTCAGCCAGATCCTGCATGACTTTCAGCACTTCGTGACGCAGTTCCGGGTCAAGCGCCGAGGTTGGCTCATCGAACAGCATCATCTTCGGTTTTACCGCCAGTGCGCGGGCGATAGCCACACGCTGCTGCTGTCCACCGGACAACTCAGAAGGGTAGTGATGAGCACGTTCCGCGAGGCCGACTTTAGCCAGCAGATCTTTAGCCAGCGTTTCCGCCGCCGCTTTGCTGGCACCACGTACGCGCAGTGGACCAAACATTACGTTTTCCAGCGCCGTCAGGTGCGGGAACAGGTAGAACTGCTGGAACACCATGCCAGCTTCCTGACGAATCAGACGGTCGTCGACTTTCGGGTCATTCACCTTCAGGCCATCGACAATCAGATCGCCGCTGGTGATCTCTTCCAGCTTGTTGATGCAGCGCAGCAGGGTCGATTTACCGGAACCGGATGGCCCGATAATGACCACCACTTCACCCTGTTTGATATTCAGATCGATATTGTGCAGCACCTGGGTTGGGCCAAAGTGCTTGGAAACGTTTTTAAATTCAATCACAGGATTTTCATCCTTCTTTCAAGACGACGCAGAACGAAACTCAGAACCAGAGTGATGATCAGGTAGACAACGGCTACCGCACTCCAGATTTCCAGCGCACGGAAGTTGCCCGCAATGATCTCCTGGCCCTGACGGGTCAGCTCAGCAACGCCGATAACGATGAACAGCGACGTATCCTTAATACTGATGATCCACTGGTTCCCCAGCGGTGGCAGCATGCGGCGCAGGGCCAACGGCAGAATGACGTGGCGGATCGTTTCGCGACGAGAAAGGCCTAACGCCAGACCCGCTTCACTGAAACCTTTATGAATCGACAGGACCGCACCACGGGTAATTTCCGCGATATAGGCACCTGAGTTGATCATAATGGTCACGACAGCGGCGCTGAACGGGTCAATGCGCAGGTCGGTGAAAGCCATTGGCAGGGCGAAGTAGATGAACATGACCTGAACGACAATTGGGGTGCCGCGGATCACTTCGATGAAAACCAGTGCGATGTGGTTTGCAATCCAGCCGCCGTAGGTGCGGGCGAAACCGGCGACAAGACCGATAATCAACCCACCAACCAGACCGAGGACCGAAATCCACAGGGTCATTTTAGCGCCTTCAAGCAAGATAGGAATGGCAGGCCAGATGGCGCTCCAGTCAAACTGCATGATAGTTTCCTGTTACTGTTACCGTGTTTCTAAAATAGCAGGGGCGAAAGGTCGCCCCCGAGTGAACGTCATTTTTAAGAATTATTATTTAGGCTCGGTACCGAACCATTTTTTATAGATTTCGTTGTAGGTGCCGTTCTCTTTCAGGGTTTTCAGCGCGCCGTTAACTTTCGTACGCAGGTCGTCGCTGCCTTTCGGGAACGCAATACCGTACTGCTGGGCTTCCAGAGAATCACCGACGGCTTTGAACTTGCCGTTGCCCGCCGTTTTGATGAAGTACAGGATGTTAGGGGTATCGTGCAGCACCGCGTCAGCACGGTTGGTACCCAGCTCCATGTAGGCGTTATCGATGTTCGGGAACTGACGCAGGTCTTTGGTTTTGATGTTTGCTTTCGCGTAATCAACAGAACCGGTACCGCCTTTCACCGCAACGACTTTACCGTCGAGGTCTTTCACGCTTTTTACATCGTTATTATCGGCTTTCACCATCACCAGCAGGCCGCTTTTGTAGTAGCCGTCAGAGAAGTCGATCGCTTTTTTACGTTCTTCAGTAATGGTGATACCGGCCAGGGCCAGATCAACGTTTTTCGTTTGCAGTGCCGGGATGATGCCGCTGAAGTCCATTGGCTTCAGGGTGTAATCCAGTTTGAGTTCTTTTGCGATAGCAGCCCACAGATCAACATCAAAGCCAACGTACTTATCACCCTGTTTGAATTCAAACGGAACGAACGCCGTGTCGGTCGCCACAACCAGTTTGTCGGCAGCCTGGGAAGAGACCGCAAAAGCCAGGGTAAGTGCAGCCAGTGAAACTTTTAATACAGACTTCATAGCATTTCCTTTTATATCCACGGGGCGATCCCCTGCGAGAACGAGTGGCACAATGAAAAAATCGTGCCAACTTTACAAGCTGTTGTTTTACAAAGGGGATGATGTTATGCATTGCACAGAAAACGGGGCAATGAACTTTTATTGCACCAAAGTGGAGCACCGTTTTGGTGCGCGTCATTTGGCTCAACAGACGAAGCGTTATTTAGCGTAAATTCTGACGAAAAAACAATCTTCCGTTAACGGTTGTGTGAGGTGATTATTACAATTTTTTCACTTTTGCAGCGTCTCAGGCCAAAAACGTGCACCATAGATGTGCAAAACCCTCACCGGAGGGCGAGGGTTGTATAGGAAATTCTTATGAATTATTCGATGTTGGACTCAATGAACCATAGGAACTGGTCCAGGTCGCGGGAAGCGGCTGTGAAGATATCGGCTGTATCTTCGTCTTTCGCTTCGCCGATAGCTTTACGCACATCATTAGCCACTATCGCGTAGCGGTCTGCCAGCTCTTTCAGGTGATCCTGAACGGTATGGATATCCAGCGGATAACTTTTCAGTGGCGTCTTGCTGTTAATCACCTGCGTGGTACCCAGTGCCACACCGCCTAACTGTACGGCACGTTCGGCCATGGTATCGAGGTGGGTAACCAGTGCTGTGCGGAAGCCATCCAGCATTTCATGAACGGCAATAAAGTTTGCACCGCGCATATTCCAGTGGGCCTGTTTGGTGATCAGCGAAAGATCGATGAACTGGATCACCTGGCGATTCAGCAACTCAATGGTCGCTTTTTTGTCGCTATCCGATACATCGTTACGGGTATAAAGCAGATTAGACGCTTTCGTTTTCACCAGTTTAGCGGTACTCATAATCTCATATCCTCTTGATGTTTGTTTCCCAGGTAATTGCGGGATTAAGTATAGCACCGGATTTTTTCCCTGCGGGGAGGCTCTGCCTATCAGTTTAATAGTGAGAAGGACATTGTGTTTACAATGGTATGAAATTAAAGGGATTGTTTAAAATTGATGCAGATCAATCCTAATTCAGGAAAACGTTATCGACAGCGGGGGAAATATTTCACGAAGAGTGCAAAGTATGTAAAAAAATATTTTAAACGGGAAACTGGCCTTTATTCTGCATGGCTATAAAGCCACGCAGAATATAGGGCGCTAATTGAGGTCAATTTTCTCAACTTTAGGTTCCGGGCGCATCGTTAGCGTTGAGCCCATTGAGGCGGCGATAATCGAACACAGGGCCAGCGTCTGGGTGAAGGTCAGGGTTTCCCCGAGGAAGACCATCCCTGACAGGGCGGCGAGCGCGGGCTCCATGCTCATCAGCGTGCCGAAAATGCGCGTCGGCAGGCGCGTAAGGGCTATCATCTCTAAAGAGTAGGGGAGTGCTGTGGAAAGAATGGCGACCGCCAGCCCGATGGGCATGACTGACCATTGCCAGATGGACTCGGTGGCCTGAGCCATACCCACCGGCACAAAGATGATAGCGGCAATTAATGAACCGATTGCCACCGTCGCCGGGCCATGCTCTTCCCCGGCGCGCTGTCCGGTCACTATATAGATAGCCCAGCAGGCACCCGCCCCCAGGGCCAGCGCCGCGCCCGTGAGATCGATCTCTGAGACGCTCTGACCCAGCGGCAGCAGGAACCACAGGCCAAGAACGGCTAAAATTACCCAGATAAAGTCAACGGGACGACGGGACGAGAAAAGCGCTACCGCCAGCGGGCCAGTAAACTCCAGTGCCACGGCAATCCCCAGCGGAATTGTCTGGATGGAGAGATAGAACATGTAGTTCATCGCTCCCAGGGACAGCCCGTAAAAAAGCAGCGGTAAGCGTTGTTCTTTTTTAAAGCGTAAACGCCAGGGTTTGAAAATCACCACCAGGATCGCGGTTCCGAGGGCAATACGCAGGGCCGTGACCCCAGGCGCACCGACCAGCGGAAAGAGGGATTTGGCCAGCGAGGCACCGCTTTGAATGGACAACATGGCGATGAGTATGACGACAACCGGCAACCAGACCGACGACGAGCGGGATAACCCAGGCATCCTTTCTCCTGTCAACTTATGTCAAATGAAGTAAAGGTTGCAGTGTAAAGGAAATAAGCTGCAACGGTTGAGAGACCGTTGAAAAAAAAACGTGTAAATTCCGTAAAATGGTTAAGCGCTGGTGGATTTATCGCCTGTCAGATTAGGAATAATCTGGATGAATGTAACGGCGCAGGCGCGCAGTATGAGCGTTTTATAGCGAAAATTGTATGTGATTTGAATGAGATAGCTGACGCTGGAAACGTTCTGTTACAGGAAAGGTTCAGTTAGACATCACGAATCACAAAGAGTTTCGCAAATTTTTTTGATATATTTAAAACTTACGGACTTACTTGAAGCACATTTGAGGTGGTTATGAAAAAAATTGCATGTCTTTCAGCACTGGCCGCTGTACTGGCTGTTTCCGCAGGTACCGCTGTAGCTGCTACTTCTACTGTAACTGGTGGTTACGCTCAGAGCGATATGCAGGGCGTGATGAACAAAGCTAACGGTTTCAACCTGAAGTATCGTTACGAGCAGGATAACAACCCACTGGGCGTGATCGGTTCTTTCACCTACACCGAGAAAGATCGTTCTGAAAACGGCGCATACAACAAAGGCCAGTACTACGGCATCACTGCTGGTCCAGCTTACCGTCTGAACGACTGGGCAAGCATCTACGGTGTTGTAGGTGTTGGCTACGGTAAATTCCAGCAGACCGAAAACCAGGGTCTGAACCGCACTGCAAGCAACAGCGACTACGGCTTCTCCTATGGCGCGGGTCTGCAGTTCAACCCAATCCAGGACGTCGCTCTGGACTTCTCTTATGAGCAGAGCCGTATCCGCAACGTTGACGTTGGCACCTGGATCGCGGGCGTAGGTTACCGCTTCTAATCACTTCGGTGAGCCAGTAAAAAATCCGCCCAATGTGGCGGATTTTTTTTTACGTTAATCCCTCGCCTTGCAGGAGAGGGTAGCAGATTGCCCGTATTATTTACTCTTAATATCGAAGATATCGGTTCCCAGATGGTTATAGTCAACTTTCTGTAACTTGAAGTTGGTAATGTAAACTGGGGGAGCCTTCTTGTTAGAGACAAACGGGTACGCATTTTTTATCTGCTGTGCCGAAATCCCCGTCCACTGCGAGAAGAAGGTCAGGAAATCATTGGCCGAACGCCGCGCTTTAATAATGCGATGCGTTTTATCATCACTCGACACAACCATAAACGGTACCTGGAAGTTCTGCTGGAACTTATCGTCGTGCGCCAGATACTGCACCTCTTTACCGCGCTCTTTAAACGCCAGCCCGTGATCCGAGAAGTAGACCATCGAGAAACTGTCACCCGTATTGCGTAACTGATCGTACAGTTTGCTGAGCAGGTCGTCGGTTTGCGTCATGGTGTAGAGATAGCATGAGGTCTCTTTGGACTGCACAAACTCTGCGTATTTACCGCCGGTCCGATCGCAGGCCTGCGGGTGAGATCCCATCAGGTGCAGAACAATCAGCTGCGGCTGGGTACGCGGAGAGGCAAAGACCTGCGCCGTCATTTTCAGCAACGCTTCATCTTTCGTGTTCTTGTCCGCTTCAAAATCACCGTTCTTCAGGAACTGCACTTCGTCGGCGCGTCTGGCGATACTGGCAATGGCCGTATCGTATTCGCCAATTTGTCCCTGATTGGAGAACCACCAGGTCTGGAAACCTGCGCGGTTCGCCAGGGTAACAAAGTTATCCTGAAACTGGGGTTTGTCGTCGACCACCCGGTTCAGCGTCAGGCCGAGAGATTTCTGCGTTGAGCCGCTGGCCGCAACATAATCGGTAAACAGGGTGCCTTTGACCGAACTGGCGAACGGTGTGTTGTCCCAATGTCCGCCAAAGGCTCCCATGGCGTCGCGACGTGCACTTTCACCGATCACCACCACATAGGTGTGATATTTGGGCTTCACGGCCAGCACGTTCCAGGTGTCTTTCATATTTGAAAGCTCAGCCATACGTGCCTGTTCGTCGAGCACCTCTTTATTGTTAACGACGACGTCTTTCACAAAACGGAACACCGGATAGCCGGTATCCTTCAGCTTGAACACCCCGCCCCAGGCCAGGTTTTGTACTGGTGCGACAAAGAACGCCACCACGCTGAACGCCAGGCACAGGTGCTCAATTTTTCCCCACGTTTTTTTCTCTTCCGCTTTACGGCGAACGGCTATCACGCCAAGGGCAAAGATAAAGAGGCCGACCACGTAGCTGTACCAGGGGAAGATCGTCAGGATCTCTGTCGACTCTTCCATATTGGTCGAGTGCAGCGCCAGCAGGGTGTTAAAGTTCGGCGAGCCGTAAGCCTGACCAAACGGGAAATAGAGTGCAGCGACCAGAGAACAGATTCCGACTAACGTTTTTTGCGCGCGCGGAGCCGTTCGCCACAGCACATGCAATATGCAGGTAAAGGCCACGGCATAGAGCAGGCTAAAGGGATAGCCCAGCGCAAAGTTAATCAGTAATGACTGCAAAAAGTAAAATCCCGTCCACGGGCTTAAGGCCCGGCTACGGGTAACAACGGTGTCTATCAGGGTTAAATTCATAGGTCACTATCATGGATAAAAACGCCATGTGCTCACCCTGGCGTCAAGGGTCATAACCTGCCTGACAGTGCGTGGAGAGGGAATGAGGGTCCGCTTCAGCGAGCCGCAAATTGTGCAGGGCTGCAAGAAGATAGTGCGAGCGCTAAATAATAGCAACAGTTGCTAAGCAGATGTTTTGCGAAGGGGATTGCAAATCCGTAAAAAAGATCGGGAATAGGGCGGCTAAAAGCCAGTGTACAGAGGGTTTGTGACGGAAAAATGAAGCGGCGTACCGCAACGCCGCTTAGTGGGAAGGTTTGTCGTCCTGATGCGGGGGTTTGTTGTTAAACATATCGCACAGCATGTTCAACAGCATCAGGCGTACTTTAAAGGGAGAGTGGGTAAACACGTTCATACACCTCTTGAATTCGTTCATGAGACCTCCTGATTTTTGATCCCTTCGATCCGTGAAGGGTGACTGCATTACATACAGATATAGCACAGGCTATATTGTATAGCTATGGCTATTTCGTTAATTTTTTGTGCTTGTAGAGGGATGGTTTACAATGTGCGCTCTCGATACCGGGCGCTGGAAGCGTCACCCCACTGAGGAAGTACAATGAACCGTCGCGCAGGTAAGCCAACAATCAGAAAAACGACGCAACTGGTGAATGTTGAAGAACATGTCGAAGGTTTTCGCCAGGTACGTGAAGCGCACCGTCGTGAGTTGATTGATGACTATGTTGAACTGATTTCCGATTTGATTCGCGAGGTCGGGGAGGCGCGCCAGGTGGATATGGCTGCACGGCTGGGCGTTTCCCAACCGACAGTGGCAAAAATGTTAAAACGTCTGGCCTCCGTGGGCCTGATTGAAATGATCCCCTGGCGCGGCGTCTTTCTGACGCCGGAAGGGGAGAAACTCGCCCAGGAGAGTCGCGAGCGCCACCAGCTCGTCGAAAACTTCTTACTGGTGCTGGGCGTAAGCCCGGAAATTGCCCGCCGGGACGCGGAAGGAATGGAACACCACGTCAGCGAAGAGACGCTGGTTAAGTTCCGCGAGTTTACCCTTAAATATGGTCCCTCCGCTGAATGAACATCCCCGGACTGCAGGCCCTGGCACGCGATCGTTTCTTCCATCTCTTATTCATCATTGGCGCAGTACTGAGCATCTTTGTGCCGTTTGCGCCACACACCTGGCCTGCGGTGATTGACTGGCGCACCATCATTACCCTCAGTGGCCTGATGATGCTCACCAAAGGGGTAGAGTTGAGCGGCTATTTTGACGTCCTGGGACGTAAAATGGTGCGCCGCTTTGCCACTGAACGCCGTCTGGCGCTGTTTATGGTGTTCTCTGCTGCGGTGCTGTCGACGTTTCTGACCAACGACGTGGCGCTGTTTATCATTGTGCCACTCACGCTCACGTTGCGTAAGCTCTGCGAGATCCCGGTTAGCCGGCTGATCATTTTCGAGGCACTGGCCGTTAACGCCGGTTCGCTTCTGACCCCTATCGGCAACCCACAAAATATTCTCCTGTGGGGACGCTCCGGGCTGTCGTTTGCCGCTTTTACCTGGCAGATGGCTCCGCTGGCGCTGGTGATGATGGTGTCGCTGCTGGCGGTCTGCTGGTTCGCGTTCCCGGTCAAAAAACTGCAGTACCACAGCGGTACCACGGGCCCGCAGTGGCAGCCGCGTCTGGTGTGGAGTTGTCTGGCGCTGTACATCGTTTTCCTGTTCGCGCTGGAACTGAAGTATGAACTGGCGGGCGTACTGCTCGTCGCCGCCGGTTTTTTATTCCTGGCGCGGCGCGTGCTGGTCAGCGTGGACTGGACGTTACTGCTGGTCTTTATGGTGATGTTTATTGATGTGCATCTGCTTATCCAGCTTCCGGTACTGCAACACCTTTTGCACAGCGTCAGTGGCCTGTCGCAGCCGGGATTGTGGCTCACGGCGATTGGTCTGTCACAGTTCATCAGCAACGTGCCTTCCACCATTTTACTCCTCAACTACGTTCCCCCTGACACGCTGCTGGCATGGGCGGTGAATATCGGCGGGTTTGGGCTGCTGCCCGGTTCGCTTGCTAACCTGATTGCCCTGCGTATGGCTAACGATCGTCGTATCTGGTGGCGTTTCCATGTCTGGTCGATCCCGATGCTGATTTGGGCCGCGGCGATCGGTTTCGGAATTTTCCTTCTCATATAGTGCGCAATTTGTCAGTTTTTCCTGGCAAACGTATAGCAACGTCCTAGCTTTAGTGAACGGCATAGTGTGATGCCGCTCACTGACAGGACTGTTGCTGACCTATGGCTGAAGATCAAAACCTGCCTGCTGACGAGCAGGAAAACAACACTAAACAGCGTAAGCGCCCGGGCAAAAAACCGTTAATCATCCTTGGCATTGTCGTGGTGGTGATGGTTATCGTGGCGCTGGTCTGGTGGTTTTTAACCCGTAACGAAGAGACCACTGACGACGCCTTTACCGACGGTGATGTGGTGACGATTGCCCCGAAAACGGCAGGCTATGTCACCGAGTTGCGCGTGCGCGATAACCAGCGGGTGAAAAAGGGCGACCTGCTGGTGGTTATCGATCCGCGTGATACCACCGCCCAGCGCGATCAGGCGCAGGCCCAGCTTGGGCTGGCGATCGCCCAGCTGCATCAGGCTCAGGCGCAGCTGGCGCTGTCAAAAGTCCAGTATCCCGCTCAGCGTGATGAAGCCAAAGCGCAGGTGATTAAAGCGCAGGCCGATCTGGCCAATGCGCAGGCGGAGTATCGCCGCCAGCGAGGCGTTGACCCACGAGCGACCACCCAGCAAAGTATTGATACCGCCAATGCCCAGCTGCGCAGTGCCCAGGCGGGCCTGGCAAGTGCGCAGGCGCAGCTTGAAGTGGCGGAGCAGGTACAGCTGCAGATCCGCCAGCAGGAAACCAATGTGGAAGCGCGTCAGCGCCAGGTCGATCAGGCCAAAGCGCAGCTGGAGACCGCGACGCTGAACCTCTCTTACACCGAAGTCCGCGCCCCGTTTGACGGTTTTGTCACTAAACGCAACGTCCAGCCCGGCACCCTGGTGCAGGCGGGTACCGCGCTGTTTTCACTGGTCTCGCCGAATGTGTGGGTGGTGGCGAACTTTAAAGAGTCGCAGCTCGAACGCATGAAGCCGGGCGATAAGGTCGAGGTGTCCGTAGATGCCTGGCCGGATATGGCGCTCGAAGGCCATGTCGACAGTATTCAACAGGGCAGCGGCTCGCGCTTCTCCGCCTTCCCGTCGGAAAACGCTACCGGTAACTTTGTCAAAATCGTTCAGCGCGTGCCGGTGAAGATCGTGATTGATAAAGGGCTGGATCCCAACAAACCGCTGCCGCTTGGGCTGTCGGTTGCACCGAAGGTGACAGTGGAATGACGGATCACAGCCACGACAACTGGCGACCCGCCAGTAATCCGTGGGCGGTGGCGATTGTGGTCACGCTGGCGGTGTTTATGGAAATCCTCGACACCACTATCGTTAACGTGGCACTCCCGCATGTGGCCGGGTCGCTCTCGTCCAGCTACGACGAATCCACCTGGGTATTGACCAGCTACCTGGTGGCAAACGGCATAGTGCTGCCGATATCGGCTTTCCTGAGCCGGGTTTTTGGCCGCAAGCAGTTCTTCCTGATCTGCATCGTGATGTTCACCGTCTGTTCGTTCCTGTGCGGGATCGCCACCGAGCTGTGGCAAATCATTCTCTTTCGCGTAATGCAGGGCTTTTTCGGCGGGGGGCTGCAGCCCACGCAGCAGTCGGTGCTGCTCGACTACTTTAAACCCGAGGACCGGGGTAAAGCGTTTGGCCTGTCGTCAATCGCCATCATCGTTGCGCCGGTACTTGGCCCGACGCTGGGCGGCTGGATCACCGATAACTACTCCTGGCGCTGGGTTTTCTTCATCAACATTCCGGTGGGGATTGTAACGGTGCTGGCGATCTACCAGCTGCTGGAAGACCCGCCATGGGAAAGCAAATCGAAAGAGAAGCTGTCTATCGACTGGACGGGGATCGGCCTGATCGCGCTGGGGCTGGGCTGCCTGCAGGTGATGCTCGACCGGGGAGAAGATGAGGACTGGTTTTATTCGAACTTTATTCGCACCTTCGCCGTGCTGACGCTCATCGGCATTATTGGAGCGATTTACTGGCTGGTGTATGCCAAAAAACCGGTGGTAGATCTGCACTGCATGAAAGATCGCAACTTCGCCATCTCCAGCCTGCTGATGGCGGGCATGGCGATGATTCTGTACGGCAGTTCGGTGGTGATTCCGCAGCTTGCACAGCAGGATCTGGGCTACACCGCCACCTGGTCGGGGCTGGTGCTTTCGCCGGGCGCCGTGTTGATCGTATTGACTATCCCGCTGGTGCTGAAGCTGATGCCGGTGGTGCAGACGCGCTGGATTATCGCTTTCGGTTTTACCTGCCTGGCGGTGTCGTTCTTCTGGTCACGTACGCTGACCCCGGATATCGATTTCGAAACGCTGGTGTTGTTCCGCAGCGCCCAGTCGATAGGGCTTGGGTTCCTGTTTGTTCCTCTCACCACCATTGCTTTTATTTCGATACCGAGGCGGCTGAACGCCGATGCGGCGGCGCTGTTCACCATGTTCCGCAACGTGGCGGGCTCAATTGGCATCTCGCTTTCTACGGCGGCCATTACCGAACGTTCCCAGGCGCACAGCGCGCATCTGGCCTATCACGCGTCACCGTTTAATGAACAGTTCCAGCTGGCGATACGCGAAAGCGCACAGGCGATCCAGAACTTCACCACTCAGGTCGGGGACCCTACCGGTATCGCCACCGGGCGCATGTACCAGACCATGATCGAGCAGTCGCGCTTCCTGGCGTATATCGACGTGTTCACCATTCTGAGTGTGGTAGCCATGTTACTGATTCCGTTTTGTTTGTTGCTCTCGCCGGTTAAGAGCGAGGGGAGTGCAGGAGCACATTGATGATACACAGACGTTTAACCCCCCTGATGATCATGCTGCTGGCAGGCTGTGCCATGGGGCCGGATTACCAGCCGCCGGCGTCGCAGACCCCGACACACTGGAACGACCCGGGTGACAGCGGCGTGAAGTCAAAAACGGCCTCGACGGCAACCAACCCACGCTGGTGGAAAACCTTCGGTTCACCGCAGCTGGACAGCCTGATAGAGCGCGCGATCGCGGGAAATTTATCCCTGCAGCAGACGGTATTGCGTATTGCCGGGGCGCGCGAACAGATTAACCAGGCGGGTGGGGCGTTTTACCCTTCCGTAAACGGTAATCTGCAGGCCACGCGCCAGCAGCTTGGGCTGGAGGGAGAGCTGAAATCCCACGGCGTGTACGACCAGCTTGATAACGTGGATCCTGAACTCAGGGGCGCGCTAGGGCCGCTGACGCAGCCGATCAATCTTTACCAGGGGAGCTTCGATGCGCAGTGGGAAATCGACCTGTGGGGCAAGGTGCGCCGACAGGTAGAGGCTGCCGAAGCGCAGCAGAAAGCGGCGATAGAGCAGCGTAACGACGCGCTGGTGTCGCTGGAGGCGGAAGTGGCGCGCGCATGGCTGCAGCTGCGGGGTGCGCAGAGCATCATTGCCACGCTGAACACCCAGATTAAGAGCGCGCAACAAACCCTGGAACTCACCGAAAGCCGCCAGCGGGGCGGGCTGTCACCGCAGATGGACGTTGAAAATGCGCGTGCCCAGTTGGGGAACCTCGAAGCGCAGCTTCCTCAGTATCAGGCCCAGGCACGGCAGGCAATGAATGGTCTCGCGATTTTACTCGGCAAGCCGCCGGGGGCGCTGGATGCGGAGCTGCAGTCGGCGCAGCCGATGCCCGCCCTGCCGGATATCGTACAAACGGGTATCCCCTCTACGCTGGCCCGTCGTCGTCCTGACGTGCGCGAGGCGGAAGCCAATCTCCACGCCGCCACGGCGCAAATTGGCGTTTCCGTGGCGCAGCTGTTCCCGAGCTTTACCCTCTCCGGGCAGTTCGGCCTGCGAAACAGCGAAACCAACTGGCTGACGGACTGGAGCAGCCACTTCTACAGCTTCGGCCCGCAGGTCTCGATACCGATTTTCCAGGGCGGAAGACTGGTCTCGAGCGTGAAGGTGGCGCGTGCGCAGCAGGGCGCGGCAGTGCTCGACTACCGCCAGACGGTGCTCACCGCGCTCGGGGACGTAGAGAATGCGCTGGTGAGCTACCGCACCGATCAGCAGCGTGAAGCCGGCCTTGCTAAAACCATCGATGCGTTGCAAAACGCGTTTGATTTGGCAAGCGACAGCTACCGGCAGGGGATCGCCAGCTTTATTGACGTGCTGGATGCCCAGCGGCAGCTGGCGCAGGCGCAGCAGCAACGCGCGCAGGCGCAGGTACAAAGCGCTCTCGATCTGGTTGCGCTCTACAAAGCGCTGGGCGGCGGCTGGGAGCCGTATCAGCAGGTGCAATTACCGGATTACAAGGTCTTTGGTGAGGCTCCGCGCGGATAAGATTCAGAGGATTGGGCAAGAAACGGACAGGAACACCACATTCGCGATGGCTATGGGGCGGGTATAACTATCGGGTACCCATCGAACGACATGCGAGGATTATCTTATGCGTTATCAAAAACTGGGCAATACCGGTCTGTTTGTGTCTGAACTGTGCCTTGGCACCATGACCTTCGGCGGAGAAGGCGGCATGTGGGGCAAGATTGGTCAGCTGCAGCAAAGTGAAGCCGAGCAGCTGGTGGGCCGTGCACTGGATGCCGGAATTAATTTCATCGATACCGCGGATGTGTATTCGGAAGGGCGCTCGGAGGAGATCACCGGCCAGGCGCTGAAGAACCTGAAAATTCCGCGCGAAAATGTGGTGGTTGCCACCAAAGTGTTTGGCGAAACGGGCACGGCCGGGGTGAACTCCCGCGGCAGTTCGCGCTATCACATCATCAGTAGCGTCAAAGAGAGCCTGCGCCGTCTGCAGCTTGATCATATCGATCTGTATCAGCTCCACGGTTTTGACCCGGCAACCCCGGTCGAAGAGATGCTCTACGCGCTGGATAACCTGGTGCAGCATGGGCACGTGCGTTATATCGGCGTCTCTAACTGGGCGGCGTGGCAGATTGCCAAAGCGCTGGGCATTTCCGAACGCCTTGGACTGGCGCGTTTTGCTTCGCTGCAGGCGTATTACACCATCGCCGGGCGCGATCTTGAGCGTGAACTGATACCGATGATGCAGAGTGAAGGCGTCGGGTTGATGGTCTGGAGCCCACTGGCAGGCGGTCTGCTTAGCGGAAAATATGGCCGTGACGGGCAGAGTGAATCCGGCGGTCGCCGCCTGGAATTTGACTTCCCGCCGGTGAATAAAGAGCGTGCTTTCGATTGCGTGGATGTGATGCGCACCCTGGCCGAGCGCAAAGGTGTCTCTGTGGCACAAATTGCGCTGGCGTGGTTGCTGCATCAGAAGGCCGTAACCAGCGTCATTATTGGTGCCAAACGTGTCGACCAGCTGGACGACAACATTGCCGCCACCGGGATCCGTTTAAGCGAAGATGAGCTTAAACAGCTTGATGCCGTCAGCGCGCTGCCGCGCGAATACCCGGGCTGGATGCTGGAGCGGCAGGGTGAATATCGTCGTCATCAGCTCGCACAACAATAACCGTCCTTCTCCCCGGTCTCGCTTCGCTGACCGGGTTTTTTTCCCGCCTTGCTCACAAAAAACGATCCTCCTCTTTGATTGATTTTTCGTCTTCGCCTATATGACTAGTCATGAAATTTTAAATGACTAGTCATATAGGGAGCGATCATGAATCAATTTCTGCCAGCCAATTTTTTATGGGGCAATTCCGTATCCAGTATGCAGACGGAAGGGGCCTGGAATGAGGGAGGAAAGGGAATGTCGGTATATGACATTCGCGAAGCCGGGGAGAACGTGTCTGACTGGAAAGTCGCGACCGATTCCTACCACCGCTATCGGGAAGATTTCGACCTGATGCAGGATCTGGGCATGAACTGCTACCGCTTTCAGATCGCCTGGAGCCGCGTATGTCCACAGGGCGACGGTGACTTCAACGACGAAGGCATCGCCTTTTATGACCGCTTTATTAACGATTTAATTGCCCGCGGCATTGAGCCGATGATCTGCCTCTACCACTTCGATATGCCGCTGGCGCTGGCGCAGGAGTACAACGGTTTTAACGATCGCCGTGTGATGGACGCGTTTATCCGCTACGGCAAAAAGATGATCGACTGTTACGGCGACCGGGTGAAGTACTGGCTGACGTTTAACGAGCAGAACATCTTCCACATGCCGGAAGCCTTCCGGATCTCGGGCTATATGAAAGGCGAGAAAACCCTGCGCGAGCTGTATGAACTGCAGCACCACACCATGGTCGCGCATATGACCCTGACCGAATACCTGCACCAGACCCGTCCGGGCCAGCTGATGGGCGGTATGCTGGCGCACCAGCTGGTCTATCCGGCGACCTGTAAACCGCGTGATATCTTCTGCGCCCAGCAGTATGACGAATTCCTCAACCAGAACCTGCTGCGCGTCTTTGCCGGCCAGGGTTACAGCCCGGCGGTGATGGCGGTCGTTGAACAGCAAGGTTTTGCGGATATCTACCGCGCTGAGGATCTTGCGCTGCTGGCGCGTACCAAAAACGACTATATGGCCTTCAGCTACTACGCCAGTAAAACCCTCGACAGCGATGCGATCCTCGAAGGAACGCCGGTCAACGATTACCTTCTGCACGGTGATAAAAATAACCCGTACCTGAAAGCGACCGAATGGAACTGGCAGATTGATCCGCTGGGCTTTCGCACCATCATCACCCGCTATTACAACGACTGGCGTATGCCGGTATTCCCGATTGAAAACGGTATTGGGGTGATCGAGTCCTGGGACGGTGTGAATCCGATTGAAGATATCTACCGTATTGACTACCACCGGGCGCATATCGAGGCGATGAAACAAGCCATGTTTGAGGATGGCGCAGAGGTGATCGGTTACCTCGGCTGGGGCTTAATCGACATTCTGAGTTCACAGGGAGACATGCGTAAGCGTTACGGCGTGGTCTATGTGAACCGTGAAAACCACGACCTCAAAGACTTAAAGCGCGTACCGAAGAAGAGCTACGCATGGTTGAAACAGGTTATCCATACCAACGGACGCGAGATGTAAGCCGTACGCTGCCGGGCCGTTTTTGTGACTGATTGAAGGGAAATATCCGCTATGTCTGAAACAAAAATAACACCGCATATGCAGTCTTTTGTCGACAGATTTGTTGAGTTCTCGGCGCGCCTGGCAAACCAGGTGCACCTGCGTTCCCTGCGCGATGCCTTCGCCACGGTCATGCCCATTTTCATCCTTGCCGGTCTGGCGGTGCTGGTGAATAACGTGGTATTTCCATGGATTTTTGAAGGCGACACGCTGGTGCATTTTAAGGTGTGGGGCGAGGCGATTATTAACGGTACGCTGAATATCGCCGCGCTGTTGCTGGCACCGATGATTGCCTGGTCGCTGGCACGCAACAAAGACTTCGACAACCCGGTCTCGGCAGTGGTTATCGCCATCAGCAGTTTTATCATTATGATGCCGATGCGCTTACAGCTCACGCCCGTCGGCAGCGACGCCACGGTGAACGTCACGCAGGTGCTGACGTTCTCCAATATTGGCTCAACCGGCATTTTTGCCGGGGTGCTGATTGGTCTGCTCTCAACGGAACTGTTTATCGCCATTTCTCGTCTGAAAGCGCTGCACATTTCTTTAGGTGAAAATGTACCGCCTGCGGTCAGCAAATCGTTTACCGCGCTGATCCCGACGATCCTGACGCTTTCCCTGTTTGCCATACTGGCCGCGCTTCTGGCGAACGTGTTGCACACGGATCTCATCCACCTGATCACCACTTTTATTCAGCAGCCGCTGCGCCTGATCAACACCAGCCTGCCGGGCACGATTTTTATCTATAGCTTTGGTAACTTCCTGTTCACGCTTGGGATCCATCAGTCGGTGGTTAACAGCGTGGTGCTGGAGCCGTTTCTGCTGATCAACACCAACGAGAATATGCTGGCCTTTGCCAACGGTCAGCCTGTCCCACATATCATCAATAATATCTTTGTACCGACCTTTGGTATGGTGGGGGGCACCGGCAGCACGATTTCCCTGTTGATTGCCATTTTCGTCTTCTCACGGCAAAAATCGGCGAAACAGGTGGCCCGTTTGTCGCTGGCGCCGGGCCTGTTTAACATCAACGAGCCGGTCATTTTTGGCCTGCCGATTGTGTTCAACCTGCCGCTGATGATCCCCTTTGTGCTGCTACCTGCCATAGGTATCTGGTTTGCGTGGTTCTGTACGACCCTGGGGTTAATGTCGCGCTGTGTGGTTATGATCCCGTGGACAACCCCGCCCATTCTGAGCGCCTGGCTGGCAACGGCAGGGGACTGGCGCGCCGTGGTCGTGCAGTTGGCAATCATTGTATTTGGTGTATTCTTCTACCTGCCTTTCCTCAAAATTGCCGAGAGAGTGGCATTAAAAAACAGCGGGACAGAAAACTAACAAAAAGGAAGGACGATGGCGGCGAAGTACATCACCATAGCGCGGGAAATTAAGAAACGCATTATTAGCCAGCAATACGCCGCCAACGAACCGCTCCCGGACCAGTTTGCCCTGGCGGCGGAGTTCAGCACCAGCCGGATGACCATACAGCAGGCCATACGCCAGTTAATTGTGGAAGGGCTGATCTATACCCGTCAGGGGCAGGGGACGTTTATCCGCAAAAATTTCCTGCAACTCTCGCAGTGGGATCTTTCCGGCAGCGACTACTTCGGCGCAACAAAAACCTGGGAGCATCTGGGTACCGTTTCCAGCGTCGTGGTCCATTTCGAGCTGCGTTTTCCAAACGAGAAGGAGCAGGCCTCGCTGATGATTAACGCCGATGCGCCTGTCTATGACTTTGTTCGGCTGCGTCTGCTCAACGGTGAGCCGATGTCGCTGGACTCCACCGTTATGCCGCTTAATCTGGTGCCCGGTCTGAATAAAAGCCATCTTGAAGGCTCCGTGTTCCGCTACGTGCAGGAGACGCTGGGGCTGAAAATTATGGGGTCGTACCGGGTGGTGCGGGCGCTAAAACCGAACGCGCTGGATATGCAACACCTTATCTGCGAGCAGACCGATCCGGTGCTGGAGGTGGAGCAGGTTATCTATCTGGAGGATGGCACACCGCTTGAGTATGCCCACTGTCACTACCGTTACGACCACGGCGGGATAGTTATCGTCAATAACGGATAAAAAAAAGCGGGCATCAGAGCCCGCTTTTTTATTCTCAGACCCGGTCAGCAAAGCGCCACCGGGCAGAAGGTCAGTTCAGACGCACTGGCATACCAGAACGGTTCTGAACGGCCTGGTCAACAATCGCTGTCTCTACATCCGGCTGAGAGGTCACGGACTGCACCGCGCTGTTCAGCGTAACCGGAACGATTTCGTTGTTGTTGATCTGGTCTTCACTGGTGGACAGCGGGTTGTGTACTTCAATGTAACGGCTGCCATCCGGCTCAGACGTCGCTTTAACCGGTTCGTTGATGAACTGGACGCGGGTTCCGACCGGCACGTTTTCGAACAGGAATTTGATGTCTTCGTTACGCAGACGTACGCAGCCGTGGCTTACGCGCAGGCCGATACCGAAGTTGGCGTTGGTCCCGTGAATCGCGTACAGACGGCCAATGTACAGCGCGTACAGACCCATTGGGTTATCCGGGCCTGCCGGTACAACGGCTGGCAGAGGTTCACCCGCAGCGATGTACTCCGCGTGCATTTTGGCGGTTGGCGTCCAGGTTGGGCCTGCTTTCTTACGCTCAACTTTGGTCGTCCAGTTCATTGGGGTGTCTTTACCCAGCTGGCCGATACCGATTGGCAGCACGATAACCGTGTTGGTGCCTTTCGGGTAGTAATACAGACGCATTTCCGCGCTGTTGATGACGATACCTTCATGGACGGTATCCGGCAGGATCAGCTGCTGAGGAATGTTCAGCACGGTACCGGCTTTAGGCAGATACGGGTCAACACCCGGATTCGCTTCCAGCATGTTAGACAGGCCCAACTGGTACTGCGCCGCGAAATATTCCAGTGGCTGAGCGTTGCCTTCAGGCACCGTGACCACCTGGTTTTGACCAACCAGACGGCTACCGTCTGTCGGCAGCGGATAAGTCACCGCAGAAGCGGTTTTGCAAAAACCTACTACGGCTAACGCCGCCGCAAAAAGCGTTGTTAATTTCATGTTCATGTTGTGCGAGGTATCTAAGCCATTCCGGCGATGAGTTGATAAGTCTGAATCTTGATGGGAGCGCATTATATGTGCATTCCCGCTAACAGGGAATTCAGATGTGTACGAAATCACATTTTTTTCGATTTTGTTAAAGTTTAGCGGATTGCCGCAACGCGGGATCTCAATTCGGAATTGTGGCATAATGCCGTGTTTATCACACTTTTCGCAGGAATCTCCCCGTGTTAGTTACCAGCAACGTCACTATGCAGTTTGGCAGTAAGCCGCTGTTCGAAAACATTTCCGTCAAATTTGGCGGCGGCAACCGTTACGGCCTGATTGGCGCCAACGGTAGCGGTAAATCTACTTTTATGAAAATCCTCGGCGGTGATTTAGAGCCGACGCTGGGCAACGTTTCGCTCGATCCAAACGAGCGCATCGGTAAGCTGCGTCAGGATCAGTTCGCCTTTGAAGAGTTCACCGTCCTTGACACCGTTATCATGGGACACGCGGAGCTGTGGGAAGTGAAGCAGGAGCGCGATCGCATCTACGCTCTGGCGGAGATGAGCGAAGAAGATGGCTACAAAGTGGCCGATCTCGAAGTGCTGTACGGCGAAATGGATGGCTACTCTGCGGAAGCGCGTGCGGGCGAGCTGCTGCTGGGTGTGGGTATTCCGGTAGAACAACATTACGGCCCGATGAGCGAAGTCGCGCCAGGCTGGAAACTGCGTGTTCTGCTGGCGCAGGCGCTGTTCTCCAATCCGGATATCCTGCTGCTCGACGAACCAACGAACAACCTGGACATCGACACCATCCGCTGGCTGGAGCAGACGCTGAACGATCGCGACAGCACCATGATCATCATCTCGCATGACCGTCACTTCCTGAACATGGTGTGTACACACATGGCGGACCTGGACTACGGCGAGCTGCGCGTTTATCCGGGCAACTACGATGAGTACATGACGGCAGCCACGCAGGCGCGTGAACGTCTGCTGGCGGATAACGCCAAGAAGAAAGCCCAGATTGCTGATCTGCAGTCTTTCGTCAGCCGCTTCAGCGCGAACGCCTCTAAATCTCGCCAGGCGACCTCTCGTGCGCGCCAGATTGACAAGATCAAGCTTGATGAAGTGAAAGCGTCCAGCCGTCAGAACCCATTCATCCGCTTCGAGCAGGACAAGAAACTGTTCCGTAATGCGCTGGAAGTGGAAGCCCTGGCTAAAGGTTTTGAAAACGGTCCGCTGTTTAAAAACTTTAACCTGCTGCTGGAAGTGGGCGAGAAGATCGCCATTCTGGGTGCCAACGGCGTGGGTAAATCCACCCTGCTGAAAACCCTGGTCGGCGAACTGCAGCCGGATAACGGTACCGTGAAGTGGTCTGAAAACGCGCAGATTGGTTATTACGCACAGGACCATGAATACGAGTTCGAAAACGACCTGACCGTCTTCGACTGGATGAGCCAGTGGAAGCAGGAAGGCGACGACGAGCAGGCGGTGCGCAGCATTCTGGGTCGTCTGCTGTTCAGCCAGGACGACATCAAGAAGCCTGCTAAAGTGCTTTCCGGTGGTGAAAAAGGGCGCATGCTGTTCGGTAAGCTGATGATGGAAAAACCTAATATCCTGGTGATGGATGAACCGACTAACCACCTGGATATGGAATCTATCGAATCGCTGAACATGGCGCTGGAGATGTATCAGGGGACCCTGATCTTCGTCTCTCACGACCGTGAATTCGTCAGCTCGCTGGCGACCCGCGTGATCGAAATTACGCCTGAGCGCGTGGTGGACTTCACCGGTAACTACGAAGATTACCTGCGCAGTAAAGGTATCGAGGGTTAAAAAAAGCCCGGTGGCGCTACGCCTACCGGGCCTGTGTTTGATGCCCTCTCCCTGTGGGAGCGGGCATCAGGCCGTACTAGACCACCCATTCATTCCCTTCAATACCATTCACCAGCAGCGTGCGTTTTTCCCCGGCCGGTAACGATATCTTCAGCGCTTTCCACGCCGGACGATAATCTCCCCGCGCACTGACCTTCAGGTTGATGGTGGCACCGTCGCATGCCATGTCCCATTCCACCCACAGCGCATTGCCGTTCTGATAGCCCCAGCTTTCACCATCGTCTTCAAACAGCAGGCCCGCGGTTGAACCGACGCCTTTCACCGGGAACAGTTTCAGCTCACGGGTATTGTCTTTTTCCGCGCTGACATGCGTAATGCGTTCGCTGAGCGGCAGACCCGCACCGGCACGTACCAGCAGCGGCAATTTCTCCAGCGGCGCATCACGTACGATCCACTGCCCGCTAGCGAACCACTCGTGGGTGTAAAAATCGTACCAGCCCGTTTCGTTATCCGGCAGCCAGACGCGGCGCTCGCGCTGCCCGGCCTCTACCACGCTTGCCACCAGCAGGTCGCGACCCAGCAGGAAATCATCGTTCTCCTCAAACGTCTGCGCATCGTGTTCGTGGTCGAGGAAGGTCGGGCGTAGCATCGGTTCGTCGTCGGCATGCGCCTGCCAGAGCAGGGTATAAAGGTACGGCAGCAGACGATAGCGTAATTCAATGGCACCACGAATAGCCGGCGTCACGCCCGGATACATCCACGGCTCGTTAACGGTGTGGTCATCATTCCATGAGTGAATGGTAAAGCGCGGATGCATCACGCCGTTTTGCACCCAGCGTACGAACAGTTCCGCGTCGGGTTTGTCGCCGGAGAAACCACCGACATCATGACCCACATTAAACAGCCCGGACAGGCTCATTCCCAGACCCATGCGGGTGTTATAGCGCAGGGTGTCCCAGCTGGTACGGTTATCGCCGCTCCAGGTCTGGACGTAACGCTGCATGCCCGCGCAGCCGGAGCGGGAAATGAGATACGGACGTTTTTCCGGGGCAAAACGCTGCTGCGCTTCCAGCGAGGCACGCATCATCAGCAGCGGCATCACCGGGCGAATGTGCTTGATCGCGATTTCCTTGCCAAAGCCGTGGCAGCGGGCTTCGCCATCCCACACTTCATATTCGTTGTTGTCGTTCCAGGTGGAGTCGATCCCCATCTCAAGCAGCTGCGTGGTTACCCCTTCCTGCCACCATTTCACCGTCTGTGGGTTGGTAAAATCAAGGTGAGAACCTTCGTCATCCCAGAAGCTAGAGCGTTCTGGCGCGTCGGTTTCTGAATCGCGGATGAACAACCCGTTTTCCGCAACTTCGTTATAGCGCGGGTGATCCTGCAGCAGGCATGGCTTGATGTTGGCCGCCAGCTTTAACCCCGCGTCGTGGAAAGCCTGGGTCATCACCTTCGGCTGCGGCACCTTGTCGTGGTTCCAGTTAAAGACGTAGCGCTTGCCGTTGATCGAGGTATAGCCCGAAGAGAGCTGGAACGAGTCGCAGGGAATAGCATGTTCTTCGCACAGACGAATAAAGTTCATCAGCTGGTTCTGCGCATCCGGCGCGTCGGTGTAATGCATGGTCGAACCGCTGTAACCCAGGCTCCATTTCGGCCCGAAGAGCGTTTTCCCGGTCAGACGCACGAAGGCTTTGGTCACGTCCAGCGCCCGTTTGCCCGTGAACAGGTAGTAATCGATGTCGCCCGCTTCCGCCTGCCAGCGACGATAGGCGGTGTGATAGTTGTCAATCTCGTTGCCCAGATCCAGCCAGCAGCTGCTCAGGTTGTCGTAGAAGAGCCCGTAGCTCACGTCATCGCGACGGGTGAGGGTGAACGGAATATGTTTGTACAGAGGATCGGTGCTGGCCGCGTTGTACCCCATTGCATCGAGGTTGCGCATCTCGTAGCGTTTACCGTTACGCTGCAGATCGCCGGCTTTCTCACCCAGACCGTAGAAGCGTTCATCCTTGCGGCGGCTCAGGTAGTGCGCTGCACCGTCGCCATGGGCATTCAGCAGATAGGCACTGGTTGGACGGTCGTTGACCAGCGGCTGCCACTCACCCGCCTCATTGCGGTAGTGCCACTCCAGCCACAGCGGCTGATGCACGGTCACACGCAGCTGTTCGGTAGCAACCGTCAGCACATCGTCCTGTTGCGTTAGCGTCCAGGCGGGGCAGGTGAAACCACTCAGGTCGTCGCGGCGGCGACCTTCCCACGGCACATCTTGTTGCGGGGCGATGCTCCAGGTGCGATCCAGCGTCAGCTCACCTTTGCGTTTAATCAGCACGCGGAACAGATTTTCTTCCAGCACATACAGGCACAGACGGTGCTGGTTATCGACCAGCAGTTCCAGATGATTTGCCGACTGCTTATCAACGGTCCAGTTTTTCAGGGTTTTCATATGCAATACATCCACTATCAGGCGCGCTTGGCGCGACGTTCAGCAATAAATGCCACCAGGAAAACAGCGCCAATCAGGTCAAAGAACCCCATGGCAATAAAGAGCGGGTTAAAGCCGATTTTGTCGGCGGTCACCCCAATTAACAGGGAGAACAGGAAGCTGGCGATCCAGGCCGCCGAGCCGCGCATGCCGTTAACGGTCGCCATCTGACCTTTATCAAATGACTCCACGACCAGGGCGCTGAGCATGCAGGAGATGATCTGATGCCCGAAACCGCCGATGGAGATCAGCACGATGGTGATATACGGGTCGCGGGTAATGGCCACGACCGCCAGGGAGATCATCAGGAATGCGCCGGTGACGGAGCTGGCCACCACCGAGTTCACACGGCTGCAGCCGAACAGTCGGGCATACAGACGGGTGAGGTAGCCGCTTGCCACGCTGCCGAGGTCCGCGGCAAGGAACGGCAGCCAGGCAAACATCGCAATCTGCTTCAAATCCATGCCGTGCTCTTTGGCGAGATACAGCGGAACCCAGAAGCTCAGCACGGCCCAGGCCGGTTCGGCCATAAACGCCGGAAGGGCGATACCGTAGAAGCGCTTATTTTTGGAGACATTTTTCAGCGCGGTGAGGAAGGGCAGTTTTACCGCAGGCGGTTCGTTATCCTGCTTGATAAACGCCAGCTCGTCCTTGCTCAGGTTCGGATGCTGTTCCGGGTTGTGGTAAAAAGCCCACCAGAGGATCACCCATAGCAGTGCCAGCACGCCGGTAAACATAAACGCGCCCTGCCAGCCAAACGAGGCGTGCGCGAAATAGATAATGGGCGGTGCCAGCATCGCGCCAATGGAGAACCCTACGCCCGCCCAACCGGCCGCGACAGGACGTTCCGATTTCGGAAACCATTCGCCAATGGTTTTCGCATTCGCCGGCGTGGCGGCCGCTTCAGAAGCACCCATAAAGAAGCGCAAGATAGCCAGGTGCAGCCAGCTGCCCGCCCCGGCGTGGAAAATACACATCAGCGCCCAGATCCCGGCGCAAACCATAAAGCCAATTTTCAGACCAATCACGTCGATCAACCAGCCGCACAGAGGCTGGAAAATGGTGTAGGCAATCTGAAATGCCCCGACGATCCAGGAGTATTGCTCGGTGGTGATCCCAAGGCTCTCTTTCAACTCAGGGGCGAGAATACCCAGCGAGTTTCGGGTGATGTAGTTAACGGTGACGCCCAGTAAGAACAGCACCAGCACATACCAGCGCAGGTTCTTAATGACGCGACGGGTTTTGCTTGTCGCAACGGTGTTATTGATGTCCTGACTCATTTTACTCTCCACAAGACGGACGGTAAGGGGACGGAGGTTCAGGTGTCACACAGATTTTTATGACTTTGATTACTATCCGTTTTAATTTAGAAGTTGCTATACAACTAGTATGGAAGTGGTGTGACAAATTCACCTTAAGGGAGAAAATGAGCGGGCAATAGTGGATTTTGTGCAAAATTTCTCATCAATGACATAAATCATCTGGCATGATGCTTTTTATGCCCGTTACTGCCTGATGAGTACGCTATGAAAATTTTTTCATTTCGCAAATGGAGCCAGATCACAAAATGGACAAAAGGCTAAAAATCACCGAAATTGCCGCCCGCACGCAGCTCTCCATCAGCACCGTGTCGCGGGTGCTGGCAGGAAAAGCGAACACCAGTGAAAAAGCGCGCGCCAGGGTACTGGCCTGTGCGCGGGAGCTGGGAGTGATGGACGGTCTGGCGGCGGGGCGTCTGCTGCTCAACAGCCTGGTGGTTTTTGCGCCACAGCGCGCCTTTGACGAGCGGTCCGACATCTTTTACTACCGCGTGATCCAGAGCGTGAGTAAAGGCCTTGCTTCCCACGATGTCCGTCTGCGTTATTGCGCGCTGGAAGAGAATGACAGCGACGCACAGCTTTTTCTGGCACGGATGAACGAGCCGGAGACACAGGCCGCTATTCTTCTCGGTATCGACGATCCGCATATCCACGATCTGGCGGTGGATGTGGGTAAACCCTGCATGCTGATTAACTGCCGCGACCGGCATATGCGCCTGCCTGCAGTGGCACCGGACCACCGCGCGATAGGTGAGCGGGCCGCGGACTATCTGTTTGAAATGGGACACCGTGAGGTGATGAATGTCCTCTGCCTGCGGCGTTACACCATGGAACTGCGTCTGGCCGGGATCCGCGATGCGTGGCAATCTCACAACCTGAAATTCAACGATAAACGCGATCTGCTGGTGGCTCCGAGCTTCAGCGCGCGTGAAACGGAAGAGCTGGTCACCTCCTGGCTCCGTCAAATGCAGGGTAAGGATCTGCCCACCGCATTTTTGGTCGGCGGCGATTTTATGGCGGCGGGCACCATCAGTGCGCTGCAAAAACAGGGCTTGCGCGTGCCGCAGGATATCTCGGTGATGAGCATTGACGGGTTTAATCTGGCGGCCATTCAGGATGTTCCGCTCACGGCGGTGCACGTACCGCGCGATGAACTGGGAACCGAAGCGGTGCATATGCTTCAGCAACGGCTGATGCGCCCGGATGCGCCGGTGGGAACATTATTGCTTAACGGCACGCTGGCCGTGCGGGGATCTGTCCGGCGGATACGTCAGGGGAAACGACGTACCGCCGTGGAGCGGGAAGGGTTATACGACAGTTAAGCCATGCCCAGTGCACGCTTGCCGTGAATATTCAGATCGTTCACGGTAAAGCGGTCCTGCCAGTTTTTTTCATAATCTTCGCGCGGGAAATCGCCCGGCGATGCACCGGTTTCCAGCGCTGCTTTCACTTTTTTCGCATAGGCGAGGTTTTTCTCGCACATCGGGGCGGCAGGGATATACATTACGTTGCCCCAGCCTTGCTGATTTTCCACCGGTGCAACGGAGTGGATGACGTCACAGTGCCACCACACGGAATCGCCTGCTTCCAGTGCAGGAATGCTGCTCAGCGCTTCGATTAACAGCGGATGCCATTTCTCGGAGACCGGCAGGACACGTCCCGGCGCGACGCCGCAGAGTTCATCTTCCGGGACATCATCCAGCAGCGGACGCAGCAGAATGTAGGCCATCGCTTCCGGAATCGGCACCACATGCAGCAACCCCTGACCCGGGATCATGTCTGACAGCGCCGTCCAGCCCTGGAAGGTGCGGAATACAGAACATTTTGTGGTGTTATCCACGGTGTACTCTTCCACTTCGGTACGGTGTGCGGCGTTCCACGGATCGTATTTATCCACGTTGCCGTCAAAAACGCGGGCAAAGACCTGCTGATAGGCTGGCAGCAGCCAGCGCTCCAGCGCGCCGGAATCGGTATGCGCGCCCAGCCCTTTAGAGGTGGTACCCGGTGGGCGACGACGAATACGGTCCGGATAAATGACGCTGACGTCCGGATCGAACCACTGTTTGCCATTACTCTCGAATGTCCATAAACGGTTCAGGAACGACTGTACCTGCGCCATCTCTTCACTCTGGCGGGCCTGCATTTGCGCCTGCGACCAGTAGATAGGGTAAATTTCCGGACGTGAGGCGGTTAAGGTACCAAAGAAGTTATCGCCCGGACCTTTATAGACCTCATCAAACCGGTTGAGATCGAGGTAGTCGAGCATCGATTGATCCCACGCCAGCGCCTGCTCGCGAGGG
Organism: Enterobacter sp. SORGH_AS_0287; assembly: GCF_031453695.1. Taxonomy (NCBI): domain Bacteria; kingdom Pseudomonadati; phylum Pseudomonadota; class Gammaproteobacteria; order Enterobacterales; family Enterobacteriaceae; genus Enterobacter; species Enterobacter sp. SORGH_AS_0287. The sequence continues at coordinate 2,063,901 of NZ_JAVIZW010000001.1, read as the reverse complement.
AAGTGACCTTTAATCACCGCGCAGCCACGGCGTTTGACCGCGTCACGCTGTGCCTGGGTGATTGTCCCGTTTTTCACATCCGCAAACGGGATAACCGGCCAGACGGTTTCACCTTTGTTCTTCAGGGCATTAATTTCCGCCACGCGGGTCGCGATTTTATCGCTGAGCGTGTCGAATACCGCCTGAACGTCTCCGATCTGCGCACGTAGTTCACGCTTCAACTGACGAATCGCTGCTTTATGGTCCGCAGGCAAACTTTCACTGGTAAACGTCATAACTGCCTCACATCTTTCATTCGAAAGTAAAAATATCTACAAGTGATACTTTAAGTTAAAAATTAGTTAATGCAAGTTTAAATATTTGACGTGTGCCACTGGATGGAAAAAGAGTGAGGTGCCGGAGCAGTGCTCCGGCAAGAGAGAGATTACGCGTCGAACGGGGTGTGGTCGTCAAGCACGGCCTGAATCACATTCAGTGCGCCCTGGTGGTTATTGTCATCCGTGCTGTAGCGGCAGATCGTTTTAATGCTCTGCGCCGCGTTGCCCATGGCAAAATTGTATTTCACCAGCTTCAGCATTTCCGCATCGTTGCCGCTGTCCCCGATTGCCACGCACGCCTGCGGCGAGATTTTCCAGCGCTTCAGCAGACGGCTAATACCGTTGGCTTTGTGCAGGCCCGGGATAATCAAATCGACAAACCCAAAACCGCTGGTGACGGGTTTCATAATCCCGTCGAGGGAGACGTGCAGTTTGTCGACAAGATTCGGGATATCGCTGTCCGGCAAATTCAGGGAGAATTTGAACAGCACGTCGTCAATTTCGCGGTAATCACGGATGCGTTTTAAGCGGTGGTAGTGCTTTGACATGAGCGCCACAAACGCGTCCGGCGCCCGATCGCTGACGTAGGCGCTCTCCAGCCCACAGGCCACAAAGTTGAGCGCGTTGTCTTTCAGCAACTCGCCAATGACAATTTGCGACTCATGGCGGGTCAGTTCACCGTGAAAAATCTGCTCACCGTGATCGAACACCAGCGCGCCATTTTCCGCCACGAAGGAGATCCGATCTTTCAGTTCCGGGAAGAAGGAGATGAGCTGGTAATACTGGTTGCCGCTGGCGACAACAAATTCAATATCACGGGCTTTAAGCTGCTCAAACTGTGCCTGAAAGCGGTCGCGGTCGTACTGCTTGGCATCATCAAGGAAAGTTCCGTCCATATCGGTGACGATAACTTTTACGGTCATACTGTGCTCCTGAGTCACTGCGTTTGAAACATTCTAATAACAAGGTGACGGAGAGCACAAATTTAATTTCATTCGAAAGTCAAAGCAAAGCGGCAACCGAAATTGCCGCTTAAAGACAGGTTCCCTCTCCTTGATGGGAGAGGGCATAAGTTTGAAGAGAGTTAAAGCGTGTGCTCGGTACGCGCAATAATATCGTCCTGCGCATCCGGCGACAGGGCGGTAAAGAACGCGGAGTACCCTGCGACGCGCACCACCAGGTCACGATACTGGTCCGGGTGTTTCTTCGCTTCCAGCAGCGTTTCACGCGAAACGATGTTGTACTGAATATGCCAGCCCTTGTGCACTTCAAAGAAGGTACGCAGAAGCACCATCAGTTTCTGACGGTCACTGTCATTTTCCAGCGTCGACGGATTGAGCTTCTGGTTTAACAGTACCCCGCCGAGGATCGCTTCGGTTGGCAGTTTGCCGACAGAGCCAATTACCGCCGTCGGGCCGAGGTGGTCAGTACCGGAGGCCGGGCTGGCTCCTTCTGCCAGCGGAGTATGCGCCTTACGTCCATCCGGGGTTGCCATCGTTGCCGCGCCAAACGGCACGTTCGCGGAGATAGATGACGTGCCGGCATAGTAGTTACCGCCAATCGGACCACGGCCATAGCGCGGGTTATGGTACTGCTTCAGCTCGGCGATATAGGTTTCGTAGGCACGGGTCAGCAGCATATCCACGCTGTCGTCATCGTTACCGTATTTTGGCGCGCCGTTGATCAGCCGCTGACGCAGCTGCTCGTGGGTCAGCCCGTCGAAATCATCGGCCAGAGCGGCGGCCAGCTGTTGCTGACCTATCGTACCCTGTTCGAAGACCAGTTTTTTCACCGCGGCCAGGCTGTTGCCCAGGTTAGCAATACCCACCTGCAGGCCTGACACCCAGTCATACTTCGCGCCGCCTTGTTTGATGCTTTTCGCGCGTTCTATACAGTCATCCACCAGCGCTGAGCAGAGAATATCGGGGACGTTCTCTTCCAGCATCGTGTCCACCACATACTCAATCTCGATAGATTTGCGGGTGTAGTAGCGGATCTGGGTATCCCACGCCGCCATCACCTCTTCGAAGTTATCGAAGTTACCGGCAGAGAGTGCTTTCTCCTGTGGCAGGAATACCTTACCGCTGGTGGCATCGCGGCCGCCTTCCAGCGCTGCCAGCATCACGCGGGCGAAGTTGATAAAGCTCATGCCGGTGCAGCGATAACCCCATTTGCCACCCACTGCGGTTTCGATGCAGCCAATCGCGGCATAGTCATAGGCATCCTCTTTTTCGACGCCGAGCTTGATAAATTCCGGAATGACAATCTCATCGTTGTTGAACGCAGGCATACCAAAGCCGCAGCGGATCACCTGCACGCAGGCATCGAGGAAGTCATTGCTCATGCCCGCATGATAACGCACGCTCAGGTTTGGCTGCGTGGAGCGCAGGCGACCACAGGATTCCATAATCGCGTAGCTGAGCGGGTTGACCGCGTCCATAGGCTCACCGTTGATCAGCGTCTGTCCACCAATGGTGACGTTCTGATACAGCGGGCTACCCGCTGAAGCTTTGGAGTGCGAACCGGAGCGGATTTTGTTCACTTCCAGCAGCTTCAGCCAGCAGCTGTGCAGAAGCTCGATGGCATGTTCGCGGTCGAGGCTCTGGTTCAGCTCCACATCGCGGCGGTAGTACGGATAGAGGTACTGGTCCATGCGGGCAAACGAGACGGAGTGGCCGTTGGACTCAATCTGCAGAATAAGCTGGATGAAGTAGCACAGCTGCAGCGCCTGCCAGAAGGTTGTTGGCGGCTGATGGGCGATTACATCACAGTTTTCTGCCATCGCCAGCAGCTCGTCGCGACGGCTTACACGGGATTCGGTTGCCGCCATTTCACGCGCCAGCGCGGCGAAACGTTCGATGTGCAGGCTGACCGCTTCCAGCACAATATCGATCGCTTTCAGGAATTGTTCCCCGTGAAGGTCGTCGAGCACCGTCAGGTTGATACGCGAACGACGCTCGGCCACTTTGTCGCGCAGACCATCGAGACCTTTTTCCAGCAGCAGCGGGAAGTTAACCGCCAGGTGTGCGTCGCCGGAGGTCATGTTACCTTCCGCTTTGATAATGCCGGTTTCCAGCAGCCCTTTTTGCTCGTCGGTGAACATGCCGTAGCAGCGATCCTGCACCGTCTGGCCGCGCCACCATGGGCAGATCTCATGCAATACGCGCTTGTTTTCTTCGCTCACCGCAAAGCCTGCGCCCGGACGGTCCGCCAGATCGTCAATCTCTTTTTCAATCCACGAGACGGTGTATTCCGGGAAAATTGGCGCGGCGCGGACTTCACTGGCCTGGTTACCGATGATCAGCTCATCGTGTTTTATCCAGATGGTGCGCTGCGCGAGGTGATGCGCCAGCGCCAGCGCGCGACGCACCGGGATCGGCTTGTCCATATGCTGTTGGTACATCTCGGTGTAATGCAGGGCGCGCTCGGTACAGACCGGCGGCTTCACGATATGCACGAGGGCCGTTTTGTGTGCTTTTATGCGCTCGCTAAGGGTGCTGAGATTCAGGGTCGTCATAAGTTTATCCTCGTAAGGTCGCGGTTAACCCTTTCTGGCAGGCGTACTGCTGTGCGAAGTCCAGAAGCGCAGGATCATCCAGCGGTTTATCAGGGGCAGAGTAGGGTTGGCCGAGCAGGGTATATTTGTTCATGCCCAGCGTGTGGTACGGCAGAAAATGGATCTCGCGGACGTTGAGTTCGTCTGCGGCAAAATTGGTGATGGCGGTAATCGACGCTTCATCGGCGTTGAAGCCCTGAATCAGCGGTACGCGGAGGGTGACCTGTTTACCGGCGGCGGCCAGGCGTTTCAGGTTATCAAGGATCCGTTTGGCGGAACCGTCGGTCCACTGTTTGAACGTCCTGCCATCAACGTGTTTCAGGTCCGCCAGGAACAGATCGACATACGGTAATGACGGTGCAATATAATGCCATGGCACGTGGAGACAGGTTTCCACGGCGGTATGTATGCCTTGCTCATGGCTGGCTTTAAACAGGGCATGAGCCAGATCGGGATTCATAAACGGTTCACCGCCGGACAGGGTTATCCCGCCGCCGCTGCGGTCATAGAAGGGCTTGTCGCGCAGTACGGTGGACATAATCTCTTCAACCTGCTTTTCTTCACCACAGACGGTGAGCGCCTGCGTCGGGCAGCAGTCGGTGAGGGCGTCGAGAGTCTCTTCGTTAAGCTTTTCACGGTGGATAACCAGCCCATTCAGCGCACGATCGATAATGCCCGGCGCCGCTTTCTGGCACAGGTCGCAGCCTTCCAGACACAGCCGCGCGTCAAAGAGCACATCCCGGTGGCGGGAGCGGCTTTCCGGATTCTGGCACCAGCGACAGCCCAGCGAGCAGCCTTTCAGGAACACCACGGTACGAATACCGGGGCCATCGTGGGTAGAGTAACGCTGAATATTGAAGATCATGTTTTCGCCTCTTATCTTGCATATGAAGATTAAATTACTTTCGAATGAAAGTTATCTTGATGCAGGTCAACTCCTGAGCAGGTTTTGTCGTGATAGGGTAAGTGCAGGCTAAATTTGAGGGTTACATCATGGAACTTTATCTCGATACTTCCGACGTCGCGGCAGTGAAACGGCTGGCGCGTATCTTCCCGCTGGCGGGCGTGACCACGAACCCCAGTATCGTGGCGGCAGGGAAAACGCCGCTCGAGGCGCTGCTACCGGCGCTGCAGGATGCGCTCGGCGGGAAAGGTCGCCTGTTCGCTCAGGTCATGGCGACCACCGCTGAAGGGATGGTGGAAGAGGCGCGTAAACTGCGCACCATTATCAACGATCTGGTGGTTAAGGTGCCGGTAACGGCGGAAGGTCTGGCGGCGATAAAAATGCTGAAAGCGGAAGGGATCCCGACGCTGGGTACGGCGGTGTACGGTGCAGCACAAGGGATGCTGTCCGCGCTGGCGGGCGCTGAGTATGTTGCCCCTTACGTTAACCGCGTGGACGCGCAGGGCGGGGACGGGATCCAGACGGTGGTTGAACTGCAGCAGCTTCTGACGCTGCATGCCCCGCAGTCAAAAGTGCTGGCCGCGAGCTTCAAAACGCCGCGTCAGGCACTGGACTGCCTGCTGGCAGGTTGTGAATCCATCACCCTGCCGCTGGATGTTGCTCAGCAGTTTATTACTTCGCCTGCGGTGGATGCGGCAATAGTGAAGTTTGAGCAGGACTGGCAAGGGGCGTTTGGCAGAACGACGCTCTGATACGGTTGCCGGGTTATGCTAACGCTTGCCCGGCTACCATTTAGCGTCCGCATACCTCACAGCCGGGGTTGCGCATCAGTTTCATCTCGCGGAACTGGCAGGTCATCGCGTCATACATCACGATTTTCCCCGCGGCAGGCGTCCCATAATGCGCCAGCACTTTGATCGCTTCCATAGCCTGCAACGAACCTATAACGCCGACTAACGGAGCCATGACGCCCGCCTCCACGCAGGTGAGGGCGTTCTCGCCAAACAGACGGCTCAGGCAGCGATAGCACGGTTCGCCCCCGGCGTAGGTAAAGACGCTGATTTGGCCTTCCATGCGAATGGCGGCACCGGAGACCAGCGGCGTTTTGTGGGCAAAACATTCTGCATTCAACTGATTGCGAATGGTGACGTTATCGGTGCAGTCCAGCACCAGATCGTGTCGTGCTATCTGTGCCGACAGCGCCTCATCATCCAGCAGGGCGTCAATCAGGGTGAACTTCACGTGAGGATTGATGCGCGCCAGCGCCGCATGGGCCGATTCCACTTTTGGCTGGCCGAGGGTCGCGTCGCTGTGCAGCGTCTGGCGCTGAAGGTTCGACACCGACACGGTATCGAAATCCAGCAGCGTCATATTGCCCACCCCCGCCGCGGCCAGGTACTGGGCCGCAGCGCAGCCCAGCCCCCCCAGCCCCACGACCAGCACCCGTGCTGCCTTAAGCGCTTCCTGGCCGTCGAAATCAAAACCGCGCAGAACAATCTGGCGGTTATAGCGCATCATCTCCTGGTCGCTGAGTTCAGCCGTCATGTTAGCCTCCGAAGAGGTGGTTAAAGCTTTCCACCTCAACCCATTCACCCGGCTCCACGCTGCCGCGTTCACGCTCGAGAACGATAAAACAGTTGCCCTGGCTGAACGAGCTGAAAATGTGCGAGCCCTGGTGTCCGGTGGTGCTCACTTCCAGCTCGCCTTCAGCGTTGCGCGTCAGAATACCGCGCTGGAAATCAAGACGGCCCGGTGATTTCTTCAGGCGCGTCGCCGCACGTACGCGCTGGCGCACCGGTAGCGGGTGGGCCTGGTTACCAGACAGTTTTGCCAGCAGCGGAATGACCAGCTGGTAGAAGGTCAGGGCGGCGGAAACCGGGTTACCCGGCAGGCCGCAGAACCAGCTGTGTTTCAGCTGACCAAACGCGAACGGTTTGCCCGGCTTGATGGCCAGTTTCCAGAAGCCGATCTCCCCCAGCTCTTCAAGAATGGTTTTGGTGTAATCCGCTTCACCTACGGAAACGCCGCCGGAGCTAATTACCACGTCCGCAGACTGGTCCGCTTCAATAAACGCGGCGCGCAGTTTCTCCGGATCATCCGCAATGATGCCAAGGTTAATGACCTCACACCCCAGCTGTTCAAGCATCAGGTGTACCGCGAGGCGGTTAGTGTCGTAAATCTGGCCGTCCTGCAGTGGCTGGCCCGGAAGCTGGAGTTCATCGCCGGTGGAAAAGACCGCCACGCGTACCTTACGGATAACGTCAATTTCTGCGATGCCGAGCGAGGCCAGCACCGGCAGTTCGCCCACCGTCAGTTTCTGCCCGGCGGCAAATACCGTTGCGCCACGCGTGATGTCTTCACCGGTACGACGGATATTCTGTCCCGCTTTAACACTCGCGGTGAAGCGGATGCCCGCTTCCGTTTGTTCGGTCTCTTCCTGCATCACCACCGCTTCGCAGCCTGGCGGTACGGGGGCACCGGTCATGATGCGTATGCAGCTACCCGCAGGCCACTCACCGTTAAACGGCTGACCGGCAAATGCTTTACCCGCCACGGGCAGCGCCGTATCCGTCCGGATATCCGCCAGGCGCACCGCGTAGCCGTCCATTGCGGAGTTATCGAACCCAGGCACGTTAAGCGGAGAGACGATATCGCGCGCGGCAATACGACCAAAACAGCGCACTAATGGCAGCGTCTCGTGGTCGTGCAGGGGGGAAATTCGGTCAAGCATCTGCGTGAGTGCCGCCTCAAGCGGCATCAGTCCGGCGGTAAAATCCATGGTGGGCTCCTGCGGAGTAACGACGAAAGCGTCCATTATGGCAGAAAAGTGCCACTAACTGTATGACCCGATGGGTGTACGCTTTACATCACAGTTGCGTCTTTCTATATTCAAAAATCATCTGAAGTTTCAGCGACGATAATGATATTTATAGAAAAAGCCGCAAATCAGGCTAACGGGTGATGGGAATGGTTAATGCGGTAATCGCAATTCATGGTGGCGCCGGGGCAATCACCCGTGCCCTGCTCAGTCCCGAGCAGGAAAAACGTTATATTGATGCGCTGTATGCCATTGTGGAAACGGGCCAGCGGATGCTGGAGGCGGGCGAGAGCGCGCTGGATGTGGTTACCGAAGCGGTACGTCTGCTGGAAGAGTGCCCGTTGTTTAACGCGGGCATTGGTTCGGTCTTTACCCGCGATGAAACGCACGAGCTGGATGCCTGCGTCATGGACGGTGTCACCCTTAAAGCGGGCGCCGTCGCGGGGGTGAGCCATCTGCGTAATCCGGTGCTGGCCGCGCGTCTGGTGATGGAGGCGAGCCCGCATGTTCTTCTGACCGGGGCCGGGGCGGAGACGTTTGCCGCGGAACATGGCATGACGCCAGTTTCTCCCGATCTGTTTTCAACGCCGGAGCGTTATCAACAGCTGCTTGAGGCGCGCTCTGCAAACGTGGCGCAGCTTGACCATACCGCGCCGCTCGATGAGCGCAGCAAAATGGGCACGGTAGGGGCGGTGGCTCTTGATAAAGCCGGGAATCTGGCTGCGGCCACGTCGACCGGCGGTATGACCAACAAACTGCCGGGCCGGGTAGGTGACACTCCATTACCGGGGGCAGGGTGCTATGCCAATAACGCCACGGCGGCAGTGTCATGCACCGGAACCGGTGAAGTGTTTATTCGCGCCCTCGCGGCGTACGACATCACCGCGCTGATGGATTACGGCGGGTTAAGCCTGGCCGAAGCCTGTGAACGCGTGGTGATGGAGAAACTGCCCGCACTGGGGGGTATCGGTGGGTTAATTGCGGTGGATCGTGAGGGCAACGTGGCATTGCCGTTTAACAGCGAAGGTATGTACCGCGCGTGGGGTTATGCCGGTGATGAACCCAGTACGGGGATCTATCGTGAATAAGGGGGCAAAGCGTGCCGCACAGTGAAGAGCTGGACAACCGTGAAGTGCTGGCTGTCCATCAACTGAATATTGCGTTTCAGGAGGAGCGGCAGTTCATCCCCGCAGTACAGAATTTATCGTTCTCGCTCAACCGCGGCGAAACGCTGGCGATTGTGGGCGAGTCCGGTTCAGGGAAATCGGTCACCGCACTGGCGCTGATGCGTCTGCTGGAACAGACCGGCGGACAGGTCAGCTGCGAAAAAATGCTGCTGCGCCGGCGTAACCACCAGGTCATTGATTTAAATGAGCTGAGCGCCTCGCAGATGCAGAGCGTGCGCGGGGCCGATATTGCGATGATCTTCCAGGAGCCGATGACCTCGCTGAACCCGGTCTTTCCGGTCGGGGAACAGATTGCCGAGTCCATCCGCCTGCATCAGGGGTTGAGCGGTGATGAGGCGCTTCGTGAAGCGAAACGCATGCTCGACCTGGTACGCATACCGGAAGCGCAGGCCATTCTGGGGCGCTACCCGCATCAGCTTTCTGGCGGTATGCGTCAGCGCGTCATGATTGCGATGGCGCTCTCCTGCCGTCCCGCGGTGCTGATTGCCGACGAACCCACGACGGCACTGGATGTGACTATTCAGGCGCAAATTCTGCAGCTTATCAAAGTGCTGCAGCAGGAGATGGAGATGGGGGTGATTTTCATCACCCACGATATGGGCGTGGTCGCCGATATTGCCGATCGCGTGCTGGTCATGCACAAGGGCAACGCCGTGGAAACCGGCACGGTTGAGCAAATTTTCCATGCGCCGGTTCATCCTTACACCAAAGCGCTGCTGGCGGCGGTTCCGCGGTTGGGGGCGATGAATGGCAGTGATTTACCGCGCCGGTTCCCGTTGATTTCTCTCGAAGCGGCAGGCCAGCAGGAAGATGAAATCGAGCAGGATACCGTGGTACCCGGCAAGCCGATTCTGGAAGTGCGCGATCTGGTGACCCGTTTTCCCCTGCGCAGCGGAATGTTTAACCGCGTGAAGCGCGAGGTGCATGCGGTCGAAAACGTCAGTTTTGATTTATGGCCAGGCGAAACGCTGGCGCTGGTGGGAGAGTCAGGCTGCGGCAAATCCACCACCGGGCGGGCGCTGCTCAGGCTGGTAGAATCCCAGGAGGGCAGCATAACCTTTAACGGGGAACGCATTGATACCCTTCCGGACAGCAAACTGCAGGCGGTAAGGCGAGATATCCAGTTTATTTTCCAGGATCCGTATGCCTCCCTCGACCCGCGCCACACGGTGGGGTATTCACTTATGGAGCCGCTGCGGGTGCATAACCTGCTCGACGGTGAAGCCGCGCAGCGTCGGGTGGCCTGGCTGCTTGAGCGCGTGGGGCTGAAGCCGGAACATGCCTGGCGTTATCCGCACGAGTTTTCGGGCGGTCAGCGGCAGCGTATTTGCATTGCCCGCGCGCTGGCGCTTAACCCGAAAGTGGTGATTGCAGATGAATCCGTCTCGGCGCTGGATGTCTCTATCCGGGCGCAAATCATTAATTTACTGCTCGACCTGCAGCGGGATATGGGGATTGCCTTCCTCTTTATCTCACACGACATGGCGGTGGTTGAGCGTATCAGCCACCGTGTCGCGGTGATGTTTATGGGACAAATTGTGGAGATAGGACCGCGCAGGGCGGTATTTGAAAATCCACAGCACCCTTACACACGCAAGCTTATCGCCGCAGTGCCGGTTGCCGACCCTGAGCATCGCCACGGCCAGCGTGTGCTGTTGCAGGACGAAATGCCGAGCAATATTCGTAAACGGGGCGAGGCGGTGGAGCGCGTGGCGCTGCGCGAGGTTGGCCCGGGGCATTTTGTGGCCCCTCCACGTCAGGACAATGCATTCTCGCGGTTATAACTTAAAACAGGCAGGAGAACACAATGGTTAAATTTGTAGCGCGCAGATGGTTACTCGCCGCGAGCGTGACGGCAGCCCTGGCCGCCGCGCCGGCGTTCGCTGCCAAGGATGTGGTGGTCGCCGTCGGTTCCAATTTCACCACGCTGGATCCGTATGATGCCAACGACACGCTCTCCCAGGCGGTGGCGAAATCGTTCTATCAGGGGCTGTTTGGCCTGGATAGCGAGATGAAACTTAAAAATGTGCTGGCGGAAGGGTATACCGTTTCCAGCGACGGGCTGGTGTATACCATTAAGCTCAGAACCGGCGTGAAGTTCCAGGACGGTACAGATTTCAACGCGGAGGCGGTGAAGATAAACCTCGATCGCGCCAGCAACCCGGAAAATAGCCTCAAGCGCTACAACCTGTATAAAAACATCGCCAGCACCGAGGTGGTCGACCCGACGACGGTGAAGATCACCCTGAAAGAGCCGTTCTCGGCGTTTATCAATATTCTGGCGCACCCTGCCACGGCGATGATTTCGCCTGCCGCGCTGAAAAAATATGGCAAAGAGATCGGGTTCCATCCGGTGGGGACCGGCCCCTACGAGCTGCTCACCTGGAACCAGACCGACTTTGTGAAGGTTAAGAAGTTTGCGGGTTACTGGCAGCCGGGTCTGCCGAAGCTGGACACCATTACCTGGCGTCCGGTGGTGGACAACAACACCCGCGCGGCGATGCTGCAGACCGGCGAGGCGCAGTTCGCGTTCCCGATCCCCTATGAGCAAGCCGCCATTCTGCAGAAAAACAGCAAGCTGGAGCTGGTCGCCAGCCCGTCCATTATGCAGCGCTATATCAGCATGAACGTGACGCAAAAGCCGTTTGATAACCCAAAAGTGCGTGAGGCCATCAACTACGCCATTAACCGCCAGGCGCTGGTAAAAGTCGCCTTTGCTGGCTATGCCACGCCGGCTACCGGCGTGCTGCCTCCGGCGATCGCCTATTCGCAAAACTATCAACCGTGGCCTTACGATCCGGCCAAAGCGCGTGAGCTGTTAAAAGAGGCGGGCTTCCCGAACGGCTTTAGCACCACGCTCTGGTCGTCGCATAATCACAGTACCGCTCAGAAGGTGCTGCAATTTACCCAGCAGCAGCTGGCTCAGGTAGGTATCAAGGCGCAGGTCACCGCGATGGATGCCGGTCAGCGTGCGGCTGAAGTGGAAGGGAAAGGGCAGAAAGAGAGCGGCGTACGGATGTTCTACACCGGCTGGTCGGCCTCTACCGGTGAAGCGGACTGGGCGCTGTCGCCGCTGTTTGCCTCACAGAACTGGCCGCCGACCCTGTTCAACACGGCCTTCTACAGCAACCCGAAGGTGGATAAAGACCTGGCGGATGCCCTGAAAACGACCAAACCGGAAGAGAAAGCGCGCCTGTATAAAGAGGCGCAGGATATCATCTGGAAAGAGTCGCCGTGGGTACCGCTGGTGGTGGAAAAACTGGTTTCCGCGCATAACAAAGCGCTGACCGGGTTCTACATCATGCCGGATACGGGCTTTAGCTTTGATGAAGCAGATTTAAAATAATACTCATGCCCGCAGGCCACTGCCTGTGGGATGAGAGGGAAAGGCATGCTGAATTATGTTTGTAAACGCCTGTTGGGGCTTATCCCGACGCTGCTGATTGTGGCGGTGCTGGTGTTTTTGTTTGTTCATATGCTGCCGGGCGATCCGGCACGTCTGGTTGCAGGGTCAGATGCGGATGCAACGGTTATCGCGCTGGTGCGAAAACAACTGGGCCTCGACCAGCCTTTGTATATGCAGTTTCTCCACTATATTGGCAACGTTCTGCAGGGTGACTTTGGCACTTCTATGGTGTCACGTCGTCCGGTGTCTGAAGAGATTGCCAGCCGCTTTATGCCCACGTTCTGGTTAACCATTGCCAGCATGAGCTGGGCGGTGCTGTTTGGTCTTGGCGCAGGAATTGTCGCTGCCGTCTGGCGCAACCGCTGGCCGGATAAGCTGGGTATGGCTCTGGCCGTCACGGGCATTTCCTTCCCGGCATTTGCACTGGGGATGCTGCTGATGCAGATATTCTCCGTGGAGCTGGGCTGGCTGCCGACGGTCGGGGCCGACACCTGGAAGCACTACATTCTGCCCTCAATGACGCTGGGCGCGGCTGTTGCTGCCGTGATGGCCCGCTTTACCCGCGCCTCGTTCGTTGACGTGCTGAGCGAAGATTATATTCGCACCGCCCGGGCGAAAGGGGTCAGCGAGAAATGGGTCATCCTCAAACACGGCTTTCGTAACGCGATGATCCCGGTGGTGACGATGATGGGGCTCCAGTTTGGTTTTCTGCTGGGCGGCTCGATTGTGGTGGAGAAGGTCTTTAACTGGCCGGGGCTGGGACGTCTTTTGGTGGATTCAGTCGAAATGCGTGATTACCCGGTTATTCAGGCCGAAGTCCTGCTTTTCTCACTGGAATTTATTCTTATCAACTTAGTGGTGGATGTGCTCTACGCCGCCATTAACCCGGCCATCAGGTATAAGTAAAATGCGATTGTTGAACTGGCGTCGTCAGGCCATGTTAAACGCTATGCCGGGGCTAAAGCCGGACCATATCCGCACGCCCTGGTCTGAATTCTGGCGGCGTTTTCGCCGTCAGCCGGTCGCCATGACGGCGGGGCTGTTTGTCCTGCTGCTGATTGTGGTGGCGGTCATTGCGCCGTGGGTCGCACCGTTTGATGCGGAAAACTATTTTGATTACGACCGTCTCAATGATGGACCGTCGATGCTGCACTGGTTCGGCGTGGACTCGCTTGGGCGCGACATCTTCAGCCGCGTGCTGGTGGGGGCGCAGATCTCTCTCGCCGCCGGGGTTTTTGCGGTACTGATTGGCGCGGCAATCGGCACCGTGCTGGGTCTGGTAGCCGGATATTACGAAGGCTGGTGGGACCGCATTATCATGCGTATCTGCGACGTGTTGTTTGCCTTCCCGGGCATTCTGCTGGCGATTGCGGTAGTGGCGATAATGGGCAGCGGTATGGCTAACGTCATTATTGCGGTTGCGGTCTTCTCAATACCGGCGTTTGCGCGTCTGGTGCGAGGCAACACGCTGGTGCTCAAACAGCAAACCTTTATTGAGTCTGCGCGCAGCATGGGGGCCAGCGATGCCACTATCCTGTTCAGCCATATTCTGCCGGGGACGGTGTCGTCTATCGTGGTCTATTTTACCATGCGTATCGGCGTGTCGATTATCTCGGCGGCCAGCCTGTCGTTTCTGGGGCTGGGTGCGCAACCGCCTACACCGGAGTGGGGCGCGATGCTGAATGAAGCAAGAGCGGACATGGTCATTGCACCGCACGTGGCCATCTTCCCGAGCCTGGCCATTTTCCTGACCGTGCTGGCGTTTAACCTGCTGGGTGATGGGTTACGCGACGCGCTGGATCCGAGGATTAAGGGGTAGGATGGAAACCCTCTCCCGGCGGGAGAGGGTGAAGGGAAGGGTAAAACGCCGTTAAACCCGGCTTCCCCACAAATCATACTCGTCGGCGTTTTCAACTTTCACGCGGACAATATCGCCCGGCTTAACGCTGGTTTCGCCGTTCAGGTAGACTGCGCCGTCGATTTCAGGGGCGTCCGCCATGCTGCGGCCAATTGCGCCTTCTTCGTCCACTTCATCGATGATGACCAGAATTTCGCGGCCCACTTTTTCCTGCAGACGTTCAGCAGAGATCTGCTGTTGCAGCTGCATGAAGCGGTTCCAGCGCTCTTCTTTCACCTCTTCCGGAACCTGATCCGCCAGTTCGTTGGCGGTCGCGCCTTCGACCGGGCTGTATTTGAAGCAGCCTACGCGGTCCAGACGTGCTTCTTTCAGGAAGTCGAGCAGCATCTGGAAATCTTCTTCGGTTTCGCCCGGGAAGCCCACGATGAAGGTGGAACGCAGGGTCAGGTCCGGGCAGATTTCACGCCACTGTTTGATGCGTGCCAGCTGGCGATCGACGGAGCCAGGACGCTTCATCAGCTTCAGAATACGCGGGCTGGCGTGCTGCAGCGGGATATCCAGATACGGAAGAATTTTCCCTTCTGCCATCAGCGGGATGACATCGTCAACGTGCGGATACGGATAGACGTAATGCAGACGTGTCCAGATACCCAGTTTGGCAAGCTGTTCACACAGGCCGACCATGCTGGTTTTCACCGGCTCGCCGTTGTGGAAACCAGAGCGATGCTTCACGTCGACGCCATAGGCCGAGGTATCCTGGGAAATGACCAGCAGCTCTTTAACGCCTGCGTCTGCCAGACGTTTGGCTTCTGCCAGCACTTCACCAATCGGACGGCTGACCAAATCGCCACGCATGGACGGGATAATGCAGAAGGTGCAACGATGGTTGCAGCCTTCGGAAATTTTCAGGTACGCATAGTGACGCGGGGTCAGCTTCACGCCCTGTTCTGGCACCAGGCTCAGGAACGGATTGTGCTTAGGTTTAGGGACATAGTGATGAACATGCTCCAGTACCTGCTCGTAGCTGTGCGGGCCGGTGATCTCCAGCACTTTCGGGTGCACTTCGCGGATCTGGTCCACTTTCGCGCCCAGACAGCCGGTCACAATCACTTTGCCGTTTTCCGTCAGGGCTTCACCGATGGCTTCCAGTGACTCCTGAACCGCGCTGTCGATAAACCCGCAGGTGTTAACGATCACCATGTCGGCGTTGTCGTAGCTTGGCACCACGTCATAGCCCTCGGTGCGCAATTCGGTCAGGATGCGTTCAGAATCCACCAGGTTTTTTGGGCAGCCCAGGGAGACGAAGCCGATTTTAGGCTGGTGCGTAACATTGCTCATAGGTTAAAAATTCATCAATTATGGAGTTATCAGGGCGGGATTTTACAGCGTTCCGCGGGGGATTTATACACTCTTTGCGAGGCGGATGACCGGCAAGAAGGTTGTAACATTGTAAATAATGTTAATCAGTTAAGAATTATTGATCTCAGGCATTAAACTGTACAAAAAATAACCTTATTCTGAATGTGCACAATGGCTGACAGAGGAGGAAAGAGCATGTCCGTTGACAGACTGAAACGCGATCTGCTTAACAAGCTGATCAATGCCCGAATCGACCTTGCCGCGTACCTGCAGTTGAGGAAGGCAAAAGGGTATATGTCAGTCAGCGAAAGCGAACATCTGCGTGATAATCTCTTTGAACTTTGCAACTTCATGCGTGAAAAAGCACCCGTCCTGAAAGCGGAATACGCCGAAAGCGAACTCGTTGCGCTGCGCCGCGCCGCCGAGGTGCTCTCCATTGCAGGGGTATGTTTGATGAACGGACGCCACGACTGCCCGAATTTTATCGCTGTTAACGCGGAGAAGCTTGAAAACTGCCTGACCACGCTCTCTCTATGCATCATGTGTCTGAACAAGCACGAGACGCTTGAACAACACTGACACCGGGGGAGGCAACTCCCCCTTCTGATTAAGCTTTTGTAAAAGTGATAACGTGCCCGGACCCAGTGGCTAACCTTTATGCCATAAACCGATAAAGGAGCGCGTTATGCATCGATCTTCGCTGATTTTCCTGCCTGCGTTATTTTTCCCGTTTTCTCTCCTCGCCGCCCCTGACGCTGACGCGGTAAAAGTCGACGTTGTGCAAAACCGGCTCGATCATCCCTGGTCGATGGCGTTCCTGCCGGACAATAAAGGGCTGCTGGTGACCCTTAAGGGAGGCCAGTTAAAGCACTGGCAGGCCGGAAAAGGGCTTTCCGACCCGATCGTCGGCGTACCCAAGGTCTGGGCAAACGGCCAGGGCGGGTTGCTGGACGTGGCACTCGCCCCGGATTTTGAAAAATCGCGCCGCGTCTGGCTGAGCTATGCCGAGGCGGGGAATGACGGCAAAGCGGGAACGGCGGTTGGCTATGGCCGCTTAAGCGATGATCTCTCCCGAATTGAAGGTTTCCAGGTGGTCTTCCGTCAGATGCCGAAACTGTCCACCGGTAACCATTTCGGTGGCCGACTGGTCTTCGACGGCAAAGGCCATCTGTTTATTGGTCTGGGTGAGAACAACCAGCGTCCGACGGCGCAGGATCTGGATAAACTGCAGGGCAAAGTTGTGCGCCTGACGGAGGACGGCAAAGTGCCTGCCGATAATCCGTTTGTGAACACTCCCGGCGCACGGCCTGAAATCTGGTCTTACGGCATTCGTAACCCGCAGGGGATGGCGATGAACCCCTGGAGCGACACGCTATGGCTTAACGAGCACGGCCCGCGCGGCGGGGATGAAATCAATATCCCGGAGAAAGGCAAAAACTACGGCTGGCCGCTGGCGACGCACGGTATCAACTACAGCGGCCTGAAGATCCCGGAAGCCCAGGGCGAGCACGTCGAGGGAACGGAAAAGCCGCTGTTTGTCTGGAAAGTGTCCCCCGCCGTGAGCGGGATGGCGTTTTACAACAGTGACGTATTCCCGCAGTGGAAAAACACGCTGTTCGTCGGGGCGCTAAAGGAGAAAGACGTTATCGTGCTGAACGTGGAGGGCAACACGGTTACCGAGAAGGGGCGAATTTTAGGTGACAGAGACCAGCGCATTCGCGATGTGCGGGTGGGGCCGGATGGGTATCTGTATGTCCTGACCGATGAGACGGACGGGCAACTGTTGAAAGTCAGCCCGTCCGGATCGTAATCAGGTCACCGGGATCATCACCACGTGACGGTATGCCGGGCGCTCGCTCAGTTGCTTCAGCCAGCGCTCAAGGTGCGGGCGCGGCGTCCAGGTAACGTCAATATTAGTCAGGTTCCAGATGAAGGGCGCAACGGCAATATCGCCTACGCCGAAGCGTTCGCCTGAGAACCACGGATGCTTCGCCAGTTCGTCGTCCATCATCGCAAACAGGTTTTCACAGGTGTCCTGGGCTGCATGAATGGCAGGATAGTCGCGGTCAGCTTCGGGGGTTCTGACAAGCCCCATCAGGATCACACGGTGTGCGGGGGAGAGCGTCTGGTTTGCCCAGTCCATCCACTTTTCACCCTGAGCGCGTTGGGCCGGACTGTCCACCCACAGGCGGCTCTGACCATACTGTGCCGCGAGGTAACGCACGATGGTGTTGGACTCCCACAGCGTCACGTCGGTCTCTTCGTCGCGCAGCAAGGGCACCAGACCGTTTGGGTTCATGGCCAGATAGTCGGCATCTTTATTTACCCCAAACTGCAACCCTGCCATCACCTGCTTAAACGGTAAATCCAGCTCCTCCAGCGTCCAGAGGACTTTCTTAACGTTGGTTGAATTGTTCCTGCCCCACAGCGTAATCATAGAAACTCCCGAAATAGTCAAACAACCTGAGATGTGAATCAACGCCAGCGATTTGCCATGGTGAGATAAACCTAACAATTACGCAACAGAAGACAAAAAAATCGCCTGAATCAAAGCGTATCTGAATGTTATTGCATAAACTTTAATAACTTTACCTTGGTTAGGTTTCTTTAACCGTTTTAGTGCGCTATTACTCATCGCTTCTTGCGACACGGTGATGTGACGTAATTTTTGAATGGACACTCGGGTGGCATTTATGACGCGAAAAATGACTTCTCTGCGCAGCCTGGCGGCAGGCTCTGCGCTCCTTTTCCTGTTTGTACCAACTCTCTACGCAGCGGAACAGGCTGCGCCCGAAGCGCCGCCTGTGGATGCGCGCGCCTGGATCCTGATGGATTATTCCAGTGGTAAAGTGCTGGCGGAAGGCAATGCGGATGAGAAACTTGACCCGGCAAGCCTGACGAAAATCATGACCAGCTATGTGGTGGGTCAGGCGCTGAAAGCGGGCAAAATCAAGCTTGACGATATGGTCACCATTGGGAAGGACGCCTGGGCGACCGGCAACCCGGCGCTGCGTGGGTCATCGGTGATGTTCCTCAAACCCGGCGATCAGGTGTCAGTGTCTGATTTGAATAAAGGGGTCATTATCCAGTCCGGTAACGATGCCTGTATTGCGCTTGCCGATTACGTTGCGGGCAGCCAGGACTCCTTTATTGGCCTGATGAACGGCTACGCGCAAAAACTGGGCCTGACCAATACCACCTTTAAAACCGTGCACGGCCTTGATGCGCCGGGTCAGTTCAGTACCGCGCGCGACATGGCGCTGTTAGGCAAAGCGTTGATCCACGACGTGCCGGATGAGTATGCCATCCACAAAGAGAAAGAGTTTACCTTCAACAAAATCCGCCAGCCGAACCGTAACCGTCTGCTGTGGAGCAGTAACGTCAACGTCGACGGTATGAAGACCGGCACCACGGCCGGCGCGGGTTATAACCTGGTCGCTTCCGCAACTCAGGGCGATATGCGCCTGATCTCGGTCGTGCTGGGCACCAAAACCGACCGTATTCGTTTTAATGAATCAGAAAAATTGCTGACCTGGGGTTTCCGCTTCTATGAAACCGTCACGCCCATTAAACCGGATGCCACGTTCATCAGCCAGCGCGTCTGGTTTGGTGACAAGAGTGAAGTGAACCTGGGGGCGGGTGAAGGCGGGTCGGTGACCATTCCCCGTGGTCAGCTGAAAAACCTGAAAGCCAGCTACACCCTGACCGACAGCCAGCTCACCGCGCCGCTGAAAAAAGGCCAGGTGGTCGGGACGATTGATTTCCAGCTTAATGGCAAATCGATTGAACAGCGTCCGCTGATTGTGATGGAAGCGGTAGAAGAGGGCGGTTTCTTTAGCCGGATGTGGGACTTCGTCATGATGAAATTCCACGGATGGTTTGGCAGCTGGTTCAGTTAAGCCTCCATTGTCGGGTGGCATCGCGCCACCCGGCATGACCTCTGCACCTGACTCAGTACATCAACTTCACCTGCTGCGCTTTCGCGTAGGCCACGGTCTCTTCATCCGGACGGCAATCGCTGACGATGGCGTCAAAGCGCGACAGCTCACCCATTCTTGCCGGACGAACCTTGCCAAACTTGCTGTGATCGACCACCAGCACATGGTACTGCGCGGCGCTTAATGCCCAGTGCTTGACCGGCAACTCTTCCAGGTTAAAGCAGGTTGCTCCCTGACGGACAGTGACCCCCGCTGCGGAATAAAACGCGATATCCGGACATACGTTGCTGAGCGTATCCTGCAGATTCAGCGGCTTAAAGATGGCATTGCTGGCGTGAAACTCACCGCCACAGAGGATCACCCGGCACTCGGGTTTCTCCTGCAGTGCCAGAAAGGTATTCAGCGAGTAACACACCGCCGTAAACGGAATGCTGCTGTCGATCGCTTCGATTATCCACGGCGTGGTGGTGCCGCAGTCAAAAAACAGCGTCTGATGCGGTTGCACCAGCGAGGCCGCAAGCCGGGCGGCTTTGCGTTTCTCTTCCACCAGGCGCGTCTTTTGGTCGCTGATCAGATAATGGCTGGCGCTACGCGGCTCAAGCACAATGTACCCGCCCAGCAGCACGACAGGCGCGCTCTCGCTGTTCAGATCCCGGCGAATGGTCATCTCAGAGACCCCGAGGAGACTGGCGGCTTCCTTAAGATGAAGCTTATCACTGCGCTTCAGCGCCTGTATCAGCTGAGCAATGCGGTCATCGCGACGTGTTTCCATAGTTCCTCGGGATAAAAAAGTGAACCCCCGCAGGGCGGGGGTTCAAGTGTAACCTGTCAGGCTGGGGTTAGTCACGTATCCAGCCTTTGCGGATCGGGATAGCAAAAAGGGTGCGATACAGATAAGACAGGCCGCAGTAGAGCGCTTCACCGAAGAGATTCCACAGGATCGCTGCGCTGACGCAGCCGATGAGACCGACCAGCAACCCCCCCACCATATCCATCGGCCAGTGGACGCCGAGATAAACGCGAGACCAGGCGATAGCCCCGGCCACCACCATCAGCACCGCACCCGACCACAGACGATGCCAGAACAGGAAGGCCAACGCGAAGGTAAAGATAACCGTCCCGTGATCGCTTGGGAACGAGTCATCCGGGGCATGGTGCAGGAACGTATACCCCGCGTGGTCGACGAAGGGGCGGTCGTGCGGGAACGTCAGGCCCAGAATGTAGCTGACCAGCACGCTGATCCCGAGGGCCATCGCCATCTTAATTACCAGCTGACGCTGCGCCTTCACCTGGCTTCTCGGCCCCCACAGCCAGAGGATCGCCGCCAGCACCGGCACGATACTGATCAGATCTTTTGCCAGGAAGGTGGCGAAATCAATCATCCACTCTGGCGAGGCCGGAGTGGCGTTGATGAGATAAAACAGCTGGTAATTCAAATTCTCTAACATAGCGTTGTCACTCTTTAGCAAACCAGGTGGAGACCAGACCGTAGACCACCAACTGGGAAAACCAGACCCACCACCCAGCCCACAGGTTGTGAGAGAAAAAATGCGCCCCGCGCATGACCTGGCCGTAACCCATCGCCAGACCTAAAGCGACGCCCAGCACAACGAAGCACCAGGCAAGACGCGGACGCTCGCGCCAGAAGGCAAAGAACAGTCCCATCACCATAAAGCCGCTGGAGGCATGACCGCCGGGGAAACAGCGCCCCGGACCGCTGTCAGCGGGAGCGACACTGAACAGCGGATAAGAAACGGCCTTACCGCCATACTCCACCAGATCCCACGGGCAGCTGTGATGGCTTATGCTTTTCAGTACGCCAACCACCAGCGCGCCAAGCCCCATCAGCAGCGCGGCCGTGACCAGTCTCGCATTGCGCCTGAACGCGCCATAAATGAGCGCAACAGCACCTGCGGCGATGGCGATGTACTTCGCCAGTCGATGGTTCAGCAGGTCCAGCAGGTGGTCTTGCTGCAGTGGAAAACGGTGAGCAGCCGCGTCATACCATAAACCGGTGATCCATCTGTCGAGCGTTTCATCGCGGGATAGCCAGGTAAACAGCACGGCAAGGGCTATCAGTATTAAAAGCTGATAACCATAAAAGCGGGGTGGTAGACGGTAAAGTCGTTTTGTCTTATTTGTCTGTAAGTTAGACAATTCTGAACGGCTGGAAGTGGGTGCCATAATCCGGAGTCGTTGACGAGAAATGGGGCTATCATAAATCTGTCAACTTAAGGAAACCTTAAACAAAGACGATATGTGCTTTATTTCTGTTTCTTCTGGATAAATCACTATCTCGGGCCAGGGCATTTCATTACACTCGTCGCGATTTTGTCACGATAAAGAGATTGCATGTTAAACCGTTCTTCTTCTGGTTCACGTCTGGGTCGTCAGGCGTTGCTTTTCCCCTTGTGTCTGGTGCTCTACGAATTCTCTACTTACATCGGCAACGATATGATCCAGCCCGGCATGCTGGCCGTTGTTGAACAGTACAACGCAGGGATCGAATGGGTACCGACCTCCATGACCGCCTATCTGGCTGGCGGCATGTTTTTGCAGTGGCTGTTAGGGCCGCTGTCGGATCGTATTGGCCGTCGTCCGGTGATGCTGACGGGCGTGGTGTGGTTTATCGTGACCTGCCTCGCCACGCTGCTGGCGCAAAATATTGAGCAATTTACCCTGCTGCGCTTCCTGCAGGGGGTGAGCCTCTGCTTTATCGGTGCCGTCGGGTATGCCGCCATCCAGGAGTCGTTTGAGGAAGCGGTGTGTATCAAGATTACCGCGCTGATGGCGAACGTGGCGCTGATCGCGCCCTTGCTGGGGCCGCTGGTGGGCGCTGCCTGGGTACACGTTGCACCGTGGGAAGGGATGTTCGTGCTGTTTGCCGTGCTGGCCGCCGTCGCTTTCTTTGGCCTGCACCGCGCGATGCCGGAAACCGCTACCCGTCTGGGTGAGAAACTGTCGCTAAAAGAGCTGGGCCGGGATTACAAAGAAGTGCTGAAGAACGGCCGCTTTGTGGCGGGCGCGCTGGCGACGGGGTTTGTTAGCCTGCCTCTGCTGGCGTGGATTGCCCAGTCGCCGGTCATTATCATCAGCGGCGAGCAGCTCAGCAGCTATGAGTATGGCCTGCTGCAGGTGCCAATTTTTGGCGCGCTGATTATCGGTAACCTGGTGCTGGCGCGTCTCACATCCCGCCGTACGGTGCGTGCCTTGATCATTATGGGCGGCTGGCCCATTGCTGCCGGGCTGGTTCTGGCGGCGGTCGCGACAGTGGTGTCGTCCCATGCGTATCTGTGGATGACCGCAGGATTAAGCGTTTACGCGTTCGGTATCGGTGTGGCGAATGCCGGGCTGGTGCGCCTGACCCTGTTCGCCAGCGAGATGAGCAAAGGCACGGTGTCAGCGGCGATGGGCATGTTGCAAATGCTGATTTTCACCGTTGGAATCGAGGTGAGCAAACACGCCTACGCATTTGGCGGCAACGGTCTGTTCAGCCTGTTTAATCTGGCTAACGGCGTGCTGTGGGTTGGGCTTATCGTGGTGTTCCTGAAGGATAAACGCGTCGGGAATGCTTTACAGCCGTAAGCTGTTTTCCCTCTCCCGGCGGGAGAGGGCCATGGTGGCGTCAATGAAACGGCGCTTCGCCGTTCAACACCTTATCAATTACATCCAGCACGCCTTCGTCGTTATTGTGCGGGGCTTCAAAGCGCGCCACCGCCTTAATATGCGGCCTGGCGTTTGCCATCGCAAAGCTGAACCCTGACTGGCGCAACATTTCTACGTCGTTCCCGCTATCGCCAAAAGCCACCACTTCGCTGTCATCAATGCCCCAGCGCTTTTGCAGTATTCGCAGACCGTTGGCTTTATGCACCCCGGGGATGATGAGGTCGATACTGCCGTGGCCGGTCGTGACGGGCACCATAATGTCGTTCAGCTTTTCGTGCAGCATCGCCTGAATACGCGGGATGTCGTCGTCAGAGACGTTAAGCCCGAATTTGAAGAAAATATCGTTCAGGTTGCCGAAATCACTCACCATTTCGAGACGGTGGTAGTACTTTGCCGCGATATCCTTAAAGCCGTCGTCATAGTGCTTCAGCGTATAGGCGCTGCTTTTTCCGCAGGCGATAATCTCAATGCCCGGCACATCGTTTAACACGGCGGCAACGGTGTCGAAGTGCGTCTTCGACAGTTCACCGTTAAAGACATCTTCCCCGGCGCTGACCACCCAGCCGCCATTTTCCGCGACAAACGCAATTTCATGGGCAATCTCCGGGAAAAAGGAAATCAGCTGGTAGTACTGGTTGCCGCTGGCAACCGCAAAGCGAATGCCTTGCGCTTTCATTCGTGCATATTGCGCCAGAAAACGCGGGCGGTTATAGGTCTTGGCATCGCTCAGAAACGTGCCATCCATGTCGACGGCGATCAGTTTAACGCTCATATCCCTTCTCCAGTGTCGTTTGTTCCGTTTCCGGCTTCGCGACCGCGCGCGCTACCAGCGCTGCGATGATCACTAACCCTAACACCACCAGCATGGCGCTGCGGAGCCCGTAGTGCTCACCGAGGAAGCCGAGCAACGGTGGCCCCACCAGGAAGGCGAGGTAGCCCGTGGTGGCCACCACGCTGACGCGGGTCGGTGCATCCGGGCCAGTGTCGCTGGCGGCTGAAATGGTGAGCGGGAAGCCAAGCGATGCCCCCAGACCCCAGAGGATCACCGACACGCCGGCAATCCAGTCCACGTCCACAAAGATGATCATCGCAATCCCCAGCCCGCCCAGCAGGGCGCTGGCACGCACCACCGCCACGCGGCTGTAGCGGTCAATAAACCAGCCACCGGTAAAGCGCCCGACGGTCATCCCGAGGGTGAAACCGGCGTAGATCAGGGAGCCGGAGGTTGGACTAAAACCGTGGCCGTCAACCATCAGCAGCGGCAGCCAGTCGTTAGCGGACCCTTCCGCAAAGGCCATCGCCAGCACCACCACGCCGATCAGCATCAGCTGAATGTCGCGGTAAAACGGCAGCCCTTTTTCCGCGGTGGCGTGTTCGTCAGAGGTGTTCTTGCCGGTGCCGTCAGGGATCGCCCGGATACCGGTCAGAATGGGGATAATACATACCAGTGCGGCCAGCAGAATATGCAGGTTCGCGGCGACGCCCGAGGCCGTCAGCGCCATCCCCACACCCGCACCGGCCAGCGTGCCAAGGCTGTAAAAGCCATGCATCATCGGCAGTACGGTTTTATTCATCTCTCGTTCAACCGTTGCCCCTTCAACGTTAATGGCAACTTCAGCGGCACCGAAGCTGCCGCCAAACACCGTCAGCCCAAGGGCAAACAGCACCGGCGAGGCAAACCACAGCGCCACGCTCAGCACCAGCATCCCGAACACGGCACAGCACATGGTGGTGCGGATGACCGCCCGTGTACCGAAGCGTTTGACAAGCCACGCGGAGCACAGAATACCGCTCATGGAGCCTATCGACAGGCCAAACAGCACGATGCCCATCTCGGCCGTTGAGACGGATAAAATATCGCGAATGGCCGGGGTTCGCGTGGCCCATGAGGCCATCAGCAGACCGGGAATAAAGAAGAACATAAACAGCGCCCACATGCGCAGTTGCAGAGTTCTACGGGGGGAGATCAGAGTCATTGAAGTCAGCACCGGAAGTACAACAATAGCGACAACACTAGCAAGTTTGTGTACATTTGTACACAAACCACGTGGGGAATTTATGAGCAGAGCACCGAACGATCCTCAACGCCGGGAGAAGATCCTGCAGGCGACCCTGGACACCATTGCAGAGCACGGTATTCATGCCGTGACGCACCGGAAAATCGCCACCTGCGCGGGCGTGCCGCTGGGGTCGATGACCTACTATTTTGACGGTATGGAGTCGCTGCTGGAAGAGGCCTTTACGTGGTTTACCCGGCAGATGTCGCAGCAGTATCGGGATTTCTTCGCCGGCGTGACCGGGCCAGAAATGGCGTGCGAATCCATCACCACGCTGATCCACAGTTCGCAGGTCACGACGCCGCATAATATGGCGCTGATGTACCAGCTCTATGCCTTTATGCACCGCAGTGCGGCGCTCAAAACGGTAATGCAGGACTGGATGAAAATGAGCCAGACCACGCTTGAGCAGTGGTTCGACCCGGTGACCACCCGCGCGCTGGATGCCTTTATCGAAGGGATGACGCTGCACTTTGTGACCGACAGGGCCCCGCTCACCCGGGAGGAGATCCGGGCGATGGTCGGCAGGATAGCGGGCGAGAGCGGACGTTAGATTGTGGTCGCGCCGGCCGTCATGTTCACCGTTGTTCCCGTGATGGCACCGGCTGCATCTGACGCCAGAAACGCGATGGTGTCTGCCACCTGTTCCAGCGTCGGCAGGCGATTCAGCATCGTGCTCTGTGCCGCGCCCTCCAGAAACTGCTCCACGGTGATGCCCATCGCCTGCGCCTTGATGGCGAACAGGTCACCCACACCGGAACCGGCCTGAACCGCGTCGGCTATCGCATGCGAACGCACGCACAGGACGCGAATATTCTTTGCCCCCAGCTCCGCCGCGAGCGCACGGGTTAACGCTTCCGTCCCGGCACAGCCGACGATATGCCCGAGATGTCCCGGCATCGCCATATTTGCAGCCGGCGCAACGACGGTGATAAGCGTTCCGGCACGCTCACCGCCCATATGGGGTGCGACAGCTTTGGCGATGTTGAAATAGGCGGTCAGAAAAGGGTCGAATCCCTGTCTGAATTCACTGAGCGTTAATGCGTCGAGGCGTTTACCCTGGTCATGCATAAAGCCCGTGGCATTCACGACGATATCAATGCCGGTAACGTCCGGGAGCGTCGCGTCGGCATCGAGAGCATCGAAAACAAACAGCCGGGCTGACCCGCCAGCGGCGTGAATGCGGTTAGCGACGTGCTCCAGCCTGGCCTGATCGCGTGCCGCGAGGTAGACCGTAGCCCCTTCACGGGCGAGCGCGTACGCAGCGGCGCTGCCAATAGCACCGCTGCCACCAAAGATAACGGCGGTTTTATTTTTGAGACTCATACCTGCATTCCCTCACCAGACCGGTCCATCAAATTATGGGTCGGGTGACGGCGGATGCAACTCCGCCACGGGGCAGGGTATGTGGCTGACAAGACTTACGGCATCACTATCAGCAGATTAGCTGCCGGAGATTTTTTTTCCGCTGGCGTCCACCACCGCTTCGCCATCTTCTTTCGTAAACGCCCCTTTCTGTGCATCAGGCAGGATATCGAGTACGACTTCGGAAGGGCGGCACAGGCGAGTGCCCAGCGGCGTCACTACGATCGGACGGTTAATCAGGATCGGATGCTGCAGCATAGAATCGATAAGCTGGTCGTCGGTAAACCGGTCCCCGGCGAGGCCCAGCTGTTCATAAGGTTCGACATTTTTGCGCAGCAAATCCCGCACGGAAATCCCCATCTCAGCAATCAGTCTGGTCAGTTCATCACGTGACGGTGGGTTCTCAAGGTACAGAATAATTTCGGGTTCAGTGCCGCTGTTGCGGATCATCTCCAGCGTGTTGCGTGAGGTGCCGCAGGCTGGATTGTGGTAAATGGTGATATGGCTCATATCCGTTACTCATTACAGTGTGAAGGAGAGACGTAACGCCAGCGCGGCGAGCGTCACAAACAGAACCGGCAACGTCATGATGATGCCTGTCCGGAAATAATAGCCCCAGGTGATCGTCATGTTTTTCTGCGCCAGGACATGGAGCCAGAGCAGGGTGGCCAGGCTGCCGATAGGCGTGATCTTCGGACCCAGGTCGCAGCCAATCACGTTGGCATAAATCATCGCGTCCTTAATCACACCCGATGCCGTGCTGCCATCGACAGACAGTGCCCCAATCAGGACGGTCGGCATATTGTTCATTATGGATGACAGGAACGCCGTGATGAACCCGGTACCGAGCGTGGTGGCCCACAGGCCATGTCCGGCGAGGAGATTGAGTACCCCTGACAGATACTCCGTCAGCCCGGCATTGCGCAGGCCATACACCACCAGGTACATCCCCAGCGAGAAGATAACGATCTGCCACGGTGCGCCACGAAGCACTTTTCCCGTATTAATGGCATGCCCGCGCTTTGCAACGGCAAACAAAATCAACGCGCCTGCTGTCGCGATAGCACTGACCGGAATGCCGAGCGGTTCAAGTACAAAGAACCCGACAAGGAGCAGTAACAGAACAATCCAGCCCGTTCTGAAGGTTGGAAGATCGTTAATCGCGCGGGAAGGCTCGCGGAGTTTTGACAGGTCGTATGCCGGCGGAATGTCCTTTCGAAAGAACAGGTGCAGCATCACCAGCGTGGCCGCAATCGCGGCGAGATCCACGGGGATCATCACCGAGGCGTATACGCTGAACCCCAGCGAGAAGAAGTCTGCCGATACGATATTCACCAGGTTCGAAACGATCAGCGGCAGGCTGGCAGTGTCGGCGATAAATCCAGCCGCCATGACAAACGCCAGCGTGGCCTGCTTGCTGAACCCGAGGGCCAGCAGCATGGCGATAACGATGGGCGTGAGGATAAGCGCCGCGCCGTCGTTGGCAAAAAGCGCCGCAACGGCCGCACCCAGCAGAACGATATACGTAAACAGCAACCGGCCCTTGCCATTACCCCAGCGGGCCACGTGCAGCGCCGCCCACTCGAAAAATCCGGACTCATCAAGCAGCAGGCTGATGATGATGACGGCGATAAACGTGGCCGTCGCATTCCAGACAATATTCCACACCTCCGGTATATCGTTAATGTGGATCACGCCGCTGACCAGCGCCAGTACAGCACCTATCGTGGCGCTCCAGCCGATACTTAACCCTCTGGGTTGCCAGATGACCAGCACCAGTGTAAACAGAAAAATTGCCCCAGCCAGAAACATCGTGAACTCCGTTATATCTGTTTTTATGAATGTGTTTTAACACGCGCCCGGAAGACGGTTTTTCAGCTTTGTACGGGTCTCTTCCCGCAAGCAGTTCCAGCTGTTGTCAATCACGGTGGCAGCCCATGCCGGCATAGTGGGGGACAAACGGTAATAAACCCATTTCCCTTCCCGGCGATCGCTCACCAGCCCGGATTCACGCAGCAGTGCCATATGGCGCGATACCTTGGGCTGTGATTCAGCCGTGGCGGAACAGAGATCGCAGACGCACAGTTCCCCGGCTTCGCGCAGAAGCATGACGATGGACAGGCGGGTCTCGTCGGAGAGGGCTTTGAAAAGTTGGACCGGATGTAGCATCGGCTTTCCTGCGGTTGGTTATATATATGGTTAAGCATATATATTTGGATGGAAAGAGGGAAGGCGGAATGTTGAAGAGGGGAATTTCAGGCAACAAAAAACCCATCAACCTTGAACCAAAACGGCGGGGTTGATGGGCTCCACAAATTGGGGACATCAAAGAAAAGCAGTGGCAATAGTTATGACTGCCCCCTGATAAAAAAGTTCTGCGCGTAACGAAAATTTTTTCGTCGTGCGCAGAACTTAAGAGTTATCCGAGTCCAGGCCAGATGATGATGATCAGCGTACCCGCCAGCGTAAGCAGTACGTTAGCGATAGCGTAGGTGCCCGCATAGCCCAGCGCAGGAATATTGCTGCGTGCGGTATCACTGATAATTTCCATTGCCGGGGCGCAGGTACGGGCCCCCATCATTGCCCCGAAGAGCAGGGCGCGGTTCATGCGAAGCACATAAGCACCGAACAGGAAGCAAATCACTACCGGTACCAGGCTGACGATAAGTCCGGAAACCAACATCTGCCAGCCAACAGCCCCCAGGCTGTGGCCAATGCCGCTACCGGCGCTTAAGCCGACGCCCGCCATAAAGACCATCAGACCAAACTCTTTCACCATATTGAGCGCACCCTGCGGAATGTAGCCGAAGGTCGGGTGGTTCGCTCGCAGGAAGCCCAGCATGATGCCGGCGAACAGCAGCCCGGCAGCGTTACCGATGCCAAAGCTAAAGTTGCTGAACTGGAAGGTGATCATCCCGATCATCAGGCCAACGATAAAGAAGGCGCAGAAGGCCAGCAGGTCGGTGACCTGGCTGTGAATAGAGATAAAGCCGATGCGGTCTGCAACGGTTTTCACGCGTCGCGCATCGCCGCTGACCTGCAGAACGTCGCCTTTGTTCAGCACGACGTTGTCGTCAATTGGCATCTCAATCTGGCTGCGGATCACGCGGTTGAGGAAGCAACCATGATCGGTCAGCTTCAGCTGCGCCAGACGACGGCCGACGGCGTTATGGTTTTTCACCACAATCTCTTCGGTGACGATACGCATATCGAGCAGATCGCGGTCAAACACCTCTTTACCGTTGCGGAAGCTCGGGTCGAGGCGGGCGTGGGCATCCGGGTAACCGACCAGGGCAATGTCATCGCCCATCTGCAGCACGGCGTCGCCGTCCGGGTTTGCCAGAATGCCGTTACGGCGAATACGTTCGATATAGCAGCCTGTCTGGCGGTAAATCCCCAGCTCGCGGAGGTTTTTCCCGTCCGCCCATGCAACCAGCTCGGGCCCAACGCGGTAGGCGCGAATCACGGGCAGATAGACTTTACGCTTGCTGTCAGTGTCCAGACCGCGTTCGCGGGCAATTTGCTGAGCGCTGGTCTGCAAATCCTGGTGCTGCAGTTTTGGCAGGTAGCGGGCGCCCACAATCAGGCTCACCAGACCAATCAGATAGGTCAGGGCATAGCCCAGGCTAAGGTGGTCGAGCGCGGTAGAGAGTTGCGCACCGGCCATGCCGGAGTGGCGCAGGGTATCGCCTGCACCCACCAATACCGGCGTGGAGGTCATCGAGCCGGCGAGCATACCGGCCGTCAGCCCGATATCCCAGCCAAACAGTTTACCCAGCCCTAAGGCGATCAGCAGCGCGCTGCCGACCATGACCAGCGCCAGCATCAGATAATTTTTGCCGTCGCGGAAGAAAATTGAAAAAAAGTTGGGCCCGGCTTCCACACCAACACAAAAAATAAACAGCATAAAGCCTAAGTTGAGCGCGTCCGTGTTAATGCTGAAATGCTGCTGGCCTAATAATAGTGAGACGACTAAAACGCCAATGGAATTACCAAGTTGAACCGAACCAAGGCGCAATTTACCCAGGCAAAGGCCCAGCGCCAGTACCACAAATAATAACAGGATGTAATTCCCATTTAACAAGTCTGCGACGTTTATATTCACGGAGGCTAACTTCTTGTTTACCAGTAAGTTGTTGAATGAAAGGACTTTTTGGGCTACTGTTTTCTGGGTCAGGGAAAGGCTTTAACGCTCCCTGTTTCCAGCTTTATTCCCTAAAACATTAGCTGGCGGTTAGTTTAATCGTATTAGCTACTGACAGCCACCTATTATCGCTTCACCCTTTGTGTACTTTGGCAAGGATTGCCGCATTGCTTTATCTGACTGGGCGTCTACCCGACGAAAGTGTATTTGATAGAGATAAGTCAGGAGGATAGTTTGAACATTAAACGAAACTGGGCGGGGGTGATCAGCTGCTTTTTGCTGTTCATTGTCGTTTGCATGTCCCTCGCTTTTAATGTGAAGGGGGCGTTCAGGGCGTCGGGTCATCCGGAGCTGGGGCTGCTCTTTTTCACACTGCCAGGGGCTGCTGCCAGTTTTCTCTCCCGCCGGGGGGAAGTGGTGAAACCGTTACTGGGCGCAATACTTGCAGCGCCGCTGTGTCTGCTGCTGATGCGGTCACTGTATATTTCAACGCGAAGTTTCTGGCAGGAACTGGCGTGGTTGCTGAGTGGCGTCTTCTGGTGCGCACTGGGAGCGCTATGCTTTTTGTTTGTTCATAGCATGTTGGCCCGGCGCAGACAGCACAAATAAAAACGCCCTCAGGGTGAGGGCGTCTTAGCATTACTGAGCGGCAAACAGGCCCAGATGTTCTTTAGCGTATGCTTCAAAGTCTGTGCAACCGCCGATGTGTTTCTGATCGAGGAAAATCTGCGGTACGGTTTCAACCGGTTTACCCACGGTTTTTTCCAGATCGGCTTTGCTGATCCCTTCCGCATGGATATCAACATAACGGAAGTTAAAATCATCACGCTCTTCGGTCAGTTTCTCAGCCAGCTCTTTCGCGCGCACACAGTAAGGGCACCCTGGACGACCAAAAATTACTGCAAACATTTCTCTCTCCTCGAAAACAAGCCTGACGGCGAATGGGTCTATAGTGCCCGATAACCTGCCGTCATTAAAGAAGGTTTCGCCTGTCGTTATAATACCTCTCAGCTATGTTTCGCCAATTACATCGCGCGCATCATTGCTTATACTGGCTGCGATATGATTCACGCAAGACAAAGAGAGACAAGATGACGCCAACCATAGACCTGCTACGTTCCCATCGTTCAATTCGCCACTTCACCGACGAGCCGATAACGCCGGCGCAGCGTGAAGCCATTATTGACAGTGCAAGGGCGACATCCAGCTCCAGCTTCCTGCAGTGCAGCTCCATTATTCGTATTACCGACCCGGCAATGCGTGAACAACTGGTGACCCTCACCGGTGGACAAAAGCATGTGGCACAGGCAGCCGAGTTCTGGGTGTTCTGCGCCGATTTTAACCGCCACCTGCAGATCTGCCCGCAAGCCGAGCTTGGCCTTGCCGAACAGCTGCTGCTGGGTGTGGTGGACACCGCGCTGATGGCGCAAAACGCCTTCACGGCGGCGGAATCGCTGGGGCTGGGCGGCGTGTACATCGGTGGGCTGCGTAACAATATCGAAAGCGTTACCGAACTGCTGAAGCTGCCAAAACATGTTCTGCCCCTGTTTGGCCTGTGCCTTGGCTGGCCTGCGGATAACCCGGACCTCAAGCCGCGCCTGCCTGCGGCGATGCTGGTGCATGAAAACCACTACCAGCCTGTCGATCAGGATGTGCTGGCGCAATACGATGAAGAGCTGGCGCACTACTACATGACGCGCGACAGCAATAACCGTCGCGATACCTGGAGTGACCACATTCGTCGCACCATCATTAAAGAGAATCGCCCGTTTATTCTCGACTATCTGCATAAACAGGGCTGGGCGACACGATAGCCCATTCATCCTGCGCCTGCCTGCGTGTATGATACGCAGGCTTTTTCCATGTCTTTAGAGAGGTGCAGGGTGAAAA
The DNA here is from genome assembly GCF_031453695.1 of Enterobacter sp. SORGH_AS_0287. Lineage (NCBI taxonomy): Bacteria > Pseudomonadati > Pseudomonadota > Gammaproteobacteria > Enterobacterales > Enterobacteriaceae > Enterobacter > Enterobacter sp. SORGH_AS_0287. The sequence continues at coordinate 2,031,436 of NZ_JAVIZW010000001.1, read as the reverse complement.
TTGCCATTTTGTCCCGGGATGGAACGCTCTATTCATGTAAACGCCTGCGAGAAGCGGCGGCAAAACGGGGGCATCAGGTTGAGATCCTCGATCCGATGTCCTGCTATATGAACATTGATCCTGCTGCCTCATCGATTCATTACAAAGGCCGCAAGCTCCCGCATTTTGATGCGGTTATCCCCCGCATCGGCTCCCAGATAACCTATTACGGCACGGCCGCGTTGCGCCAGTTTGAGATGCTGGGCAGCTATCCGCTCAATGAATCCGTTGCGATATCTCGTGCCCGCGATAAGCTCCGTTCGCTGCAACTGCTTGCCCGGCAGGGAATCGATCTTCCGGTTACCGGCATTGCGCATTCACCGGACGACACCAGCGATTTAATCGATATGGTGGGTGGCGCGCCGCTAGTGATCAAGCTGGTGGAAGGCACTCAGGGCATTGGTGTGGTGCTGGCCGAAACGCGGCAGGCGGCGGAAAGCGTGATTGACGCCTTTCGTGGGCTGAATGCCCATATTCTGGTGCAGGAGTACATTGAAGAAGCCAAAGGACGCGACATTCGCTGTTTTGTTGTCGGTAACGAGGTGGTTGCGGCCATCGAACGCCAGGCAAAAGAGGGCGACTTCCGCTCTAATCTGCACCGTGGCGGCGTGGCGAGAGTCGCGGATATCAGCGATCGCGAGCGTGAGATTGCCGTGAAGGCGGCGCAAACGCTGGGGCTGGATGTGGCGGGTGTTGATTTACTGCGGGCGACGCGCGGGCCGCTGGTGATGGAGGTGAATGCCTCACCGGGACTGGAAGGGGTGGAAAAAACCACCGGGGTCGATATTGCGGGTAAAATGATCTCATGGGTCGAGCGCCACGCAACGCCGGGCTACTGTCTGAAAACGGGCGGTTAAATGGATTACAGCGCACTTTTTGCGTACTCTATGCGAAGTTTTTAATAAAGAGGCTGCACAGCGATGGATTTACAGGTCGTTCCAACACTGGATACGTTACGTCAATGGCTCGATGATGCCGGTATCACTTTCTTTGAATGTGATTCCTGCCAGGCGCTGCATTTGCCTCATATGCAAAATTTCGATGGTATTTTCGATGCCAAAATCGATCTCATTAACGACGTAATCCTCTTCTCTGCGCTGGCCGAAGTGAAACCGTCTGCGCTGCTGGCATTGGCCTCTGACCTGTCGGCCATCAACGCCAGTTCTTTGACGGTGAAAGCATTTCTCGATATACAGGATGATAATCTGCCAAAACTGGTCGTTTGCCAGTCTTTATTCTCCGGTGCCGGCCTCTCTTTCAAGCAGTTCTCCTGGTTTATGCGCTTGAGTGAAGAGCAAATTTCGATGGTAGTGATGGAAGCGAATGCGCACCATCTGCTGTATAGCACGGAAGATGATGCAGAGAATAATGATGCATCTCCCAATTTTCTTCACTAAGCCTGTCTGACTTTTGCGCAGTCGCTGCCATAGCGGCTGCATAACGCCATTTTTTCTGCTGCTTTTAACCTTTCTTTAAAGAATTTTTCACCTCCCCAAACGCCATTTCGGCTTATCACGTAGACATAACCTGCATAAAAAATTGATAAAAGGCGTTTTTTCGTCTGGGCTATAGCCGGAGACACGGGCTACAGTTATTCTTGCGATGCTTAAAAAAGCGAGCGGATCCTGCCGGGTAAAGAGGTTTCTTTTTATTTCGTGCAGAGCGACAAACTATGCATGATTATTGCATATCTTCAGATTGCACAGTTTTAGTTCGTTTGTTAACGAGCTTTCAGAAGGAATAACGATATGATCGCCTTGAATAAAAAATGGTTATCGGGTCTGGTTGCGGGTGCTCTGATGGCCGTCTCTGCCGGCACGCTCGCTGCGGAACAAAAAACGCTGCACGTTTATAACTGGTCTGACTATATCGCGCCGGATACCGTCGCTAATTTCGAAAAAGAGACCGGCATTAAAGTGGTCTATGACGTTTTCGATTCCAACGAAGTGCTGGAAGGGAAACTGATGGCGGGCAGTACCGGTTTTGACCTGGTGGTACCCTCCGCAAGTTTCCTTGAGCGTCAGCTGACGGCAGGTGTCTTCCAGCCGCTCGATAAGAGCAAATTACCGAACTGGAAAAACCTCGATCCGGAAGTGCTTAAACTGGTCGCCAAGCATGACCCGGACAACAAATACGCGATGCCGTATCTGTGGGCGACCACCGGTATTGGCTATAACGTCGATAAAGTCAAAGCGGTGCTGGGTAAAGATGTCAAACTCGACAGCTGGGACGTGGTGCTGAAGCCGGAAAACCTTGAGAAGCTGAAAAGCTGCGGCGTCTCTTTCCTGGATGCGCCAGAAGAGATTTTCGCCACCGTGCTGAACTACCTGGGCAAAGATCCTAACAGCAGCAAGGCCGATGATTACACCGGCCCGGCAACCGATCTGCTGCTGAAGCTGCGTCCGAACATTCGTTACTTCCACTCCTCGCAGTACATCAACGACCTGGCAAACGGCGACATCTGCGTGGCGATTGGCTGGGCAGGGGACGTATGGCAGGCGGCTAACCGCGCCAAAGAAGCCAAAAACGGCGTGAATGTTTCCTACTTCATTCCAAAAGAGGGCGCGCTGGCGTTCTTCGACGTCTTCGCCATGCCGGCTGACGCGAAAAACAAAGACGAAGCTTACCAGTTCCTTAACTACCTGATGCGTCCGGAAGTCATCGCGCATATCAGCGATCACGTCTATTACGCTAACGGCAATAAGGCCTCTGTACCGCTGGTCAGCGAAGAGATCCGCAATAATCCGGCTATCTATCCGCCGGCGGATGTGTTTGCCAAGCTGTTCACCCTGAAAGTTCAGGATCCAAAAATTGACCGCGTACGTACCCGTGCGTGGACCAAAGTGAAAAGCGGTAAATAACGGCGTCCGGTACGGTTGCCCGGTGGCGAAAACGCTCACCGGGCCTGCTAAACCCGTCGGTCGGGCTGGCGTGAGCGCCGCCCGACGATGCGCACCCTGATGGTGCGTTTGCACCAGTTTTGATTTCTGCCGGAGAGCACCCCGTGAATGACGCGATCCCCCGCCCGCAGGCGAAAGTCCGTAAAGCGCTGACCCCGCTTCTTGAAATTCGTAACCTCACCAAATCTTTCGATGGTCAGCATGCCGTGGACGACGTCAGCCTGACTATCTACAAAGGTGAAATTTTTGCCCTTCTGGGCGCATCTGGCTGCGGTAAATCGACCCTGCTGCGTATGCTGGCCGGTTTTGAACAGCCTACCGCCGGGCAAATCATGCTGGATGGTGTCGATCTTTCCCGCGTGCCGCCGTATCAGCGCCCGATAAACATGATGTTCCAGTCTTACGCGCTCTTCCCACATATGACGGTGGAGCAGAATATCGCCTTTGGTCTTAAGCAGGACAAACTGCCGAAAGCCGAAATCACCGCCCGCGTGGCAGAGATGCTCAGCCTGGTGCACATGCAGGAGTTCGCGAAGCGTAAACCGCATCAGCTCTCGGGTGGCCAGCGTCAGCGCGTGGCGCTGGCCAGAAGCCTGGCGAAACGTCCTAAGCTGCTGCTGCTCGATGAGCCGATGGGTGCCCTGGATAAAAAACTGCGTGACCGTATGCAGCTGGAAGTGGTGGATATCCTTGAGCGCGTGGGGGTGACCTGCGTGATGGTTACCCACGACCAGGAAGAGGCGATGACCATGGCCGGGCGTATTGCGATCATGAACCGCGGTAAGTTCGTACAGATTGGCGAGCCGGAAGAGATTTATGAGCATCCGACCACCCGCTACAGCGCGGAGTTCATCGGGTCGGTCAACGTTTTCGAAGGGCTGCTGAAATCGCGCGAGGATGACGGTCTGGTGATCGAGTCGCCGGGGCTGCAGCATCCGCTTAAGGTCGATCCGGATAGCTCGGTGGTGGATAACGTGCCGGTGTATGTCGCGCTCCGCCCGGAGAAGATCATGCTGTGCGAAGATCCGCCTGCCGATGGCTTTAACTTCGCCGTCGGGGAAGTGGTGCACATTGCTTACCTGGGCGACCTCTCCATCTACCATGTGCGTCTGAAAAGCGGGCAGATGCTCAGCGCCCAGCTGCAGAACGAACATCGTTATCGCAAGGGACAGCCGACCTGGGGCGATGAAGTGCGCCTGTGCTGGGATGCGGACAGTTGTGTAGTGCTGACGGTATAAGGAGCGGACAATGAGTACCTTAGAACCTCCAGCCCGCGTTGAAAAACTGGGTGGCTTTGCGCACTGGCTGGCGCGCATGCAGATGAACCACGGACGCAAGCTGGTGATTGCCATGCCTTACGTGTGGCTGATCCTGCTGTTCCTGCTGCCGTTCCTGATTGTTTTTAAGATAAGCCTGGCGGAAATGGCGCGGGCGATCCCGCCCTATACCAACCTGCTGGACTGGGCTGACGGACAGCTGACGCTGACCCTTAACCTCGGCAATTTCCTGCAGTTGACGGAAGATCCGCTCTATTTCGAAGCATATCTGCAGTCGTTGCAGGTGGCGGCGATCTCGACGATCTGCTGTTTGCTGCTGGGTTACCCGCTGGCATGGGCCGTGGCGCACAGTAAATCGTCGACGCGCAACATTCTGCTGTTGCTGGTGATCCTGCCGTCATGGACCTCGTTCCTGATCCGCGTCTACGCGTGGATGGGGATCCTGAAAAACAACGGCGTGCTGAATAACTTCCTGATGTGGCTTGGGGTTATCGATCAGCCCCTGACAATCCTGCATACCAATCTCGCGGTCTATATCGGGATTGTTTACGCCTATCTGCCGTTTATGGTGCTGCCAATTTATACGGCGCTGACGCGTATCGATTATTCGCTGGTGGAAGCATCGCTTGACCTTGGTGCCCGCCCGCTTAAAACCTTCTTCAGCGTTATCGTTCCGTTGACCCGGGGCGGCATTATTGCCGGGTCGATGCTGGTCTTTATCCCGGCGGTAGGGGAGTTTGTTATCCCGGAACTGCTCGGTGGCCCGGACAGCATCATGATTGGGCGTGTGCTGTGGCAGGAGTTCTTTAATAACCGCGACTGGCCTGTGGCGTCTGCGGTGGCGATCGTGATGTTGCTCCTGCTGATCGTACCGATCATGTGGTTCCACAAACATCAGCAGAAACAGATGGGAGACCACGGATGAACAACTTACCGGTAGTGCGCTCCCCGTGGCGAATTGCCATCCTGGTGATTGGCTTTACTTTCCTGTATGCACCCATGTTGATGTTGGTGATCTACTCGTTCAACAGCTCCAAACTGGTAACGGTATGGGCCGGCTGGTCGACGCGCTGGTACGGCGAATTGTTCCATGATGACGCGATGATGAGCGCGGTGGGGCTGAGCCTGACCATCGCCGCGCTGGCGGCCACGATGGCCTCCGTGCTGGGGACCATCGCCGCGCTGGTCATGGTGCGCTTCGGGCGTTTTCGGGGGTCGAACGGCTTTGCCTTTATGATCACCGCGCCGCTGGTTATGCCAGACGTTATCACTGGTCTGGCGCTGCTGCTGCTGTTCGTCGCCCTGGCGCATGCCATTGGCTGGCCGGCAGATCGCGGCATGCTCACCATCTGGCTGGCACACGTCACCTTCTGTACCGCGTACGTGGCGGTGGTTATCTCTTCGCGTTTGCGCGAGCTGGACCGCTCCATTGAAGAGGCGGCGATGGATCTCGGTGCGACGCCGCTGAAGGTCTTCTTCATCATCACGCTGCCAATGATTATGCCGGCGGTGATCTCCGGCTGGCTGCTGGCGTTTACGCTGTCGCTCGACGACCTGGTTATCGCCAGCTTTGTCTCAGGACCGGGCGCGACAACGCTGCCTATGCTGGTCTTCTCCAGCGTACGCATGGGGGTCAATCCGGAGATTAACGCCCTGGCCTCGATTATCCTCGGGGTGGTCGGAATTGTCGGATTTATCGCCTGGTATTTGATGGCGCGCGCGGAAAAACAACGTGTGCGTGATATCCAGCGTGCAAGACGCGGCTGAAGGATTTAAAATTTCCAGTGATGTGCCGCGCATGACGCGGCACTGTTTTTCAGGGAAGTAAAACATTGGGATTATTAAAAAAATCACGTCTTACGCACGCTCGTCCAAACGTCCCTGCACTGGTGCAGGTGGCGGCGCTCGCTATTATTATGATCCGCTGTCTTGATGTGCTGATGATCCTTAACACCCTGGGTGTGCGCGGTATGGCTGAATTCATTCACCGCAGCGTACAGACGTGGAACCTGACGCTGGTCTTTTTGAGCAGCCTGGTACTGGTGTTTATCGAGATTTACTGCGCATTTTCGCTGGTCAGAGGACGCAACTGGGCGCGCTGGGTCTATTTGCTGACGCAAATTACGGCGGCGAGCTATCTGTGGGCCGCCTCGCTGGGGTATGGCTATCCGGAACTGTTCAGCATTGCGGGTGGATCAAAACGCGAGATTTTGCACGCGCTGTTTTTGCAAAAACTCCCGGATATGCTGGTGCTGTTTTTCCTGTTCGTGCCTGCTTCCAGTCGGCGGTTCTTCCAGCTGCAATAATGTGTATAATCGCAGCCCTCGTGATTCTTAAGGTTTTGATATGCAGTGCGCACTCTATGACGCCGGTCGCTGCCGCTCCTGTCAGTGGATAGAACAGCCGGTTTCTCAGCAACTCACCGCCAAAATGGCCGACCTGCAACACCTGCTGGCAGACCATGCCGTGGGGGAATGGTGCGCACCCGTCAGCGGGCCGGAGCAGGGCTTTCGTAATAAAGCCAAAATGGTGGTGAGCGGCAGCGTTGAAAAACCGCTGCTGGGCATGTTGCATCGCGAGGGTACGCCTGAAGATTTAACCGACTGTCCGCTTTATCCCGCCTCGTTTGCGCCGGTCTTTGCTGCGCTCAAACCGTTTATTGCCCGTGCCGGATTAACGCCCTATAACGTTGCCCGCAAGCGCGGCGAGCTGAAATACCTTCTTCTTACCGAAAGCCAGGTAGACGGCAGCATGATGCTGCGCTTTGTTCTGCGCTCAGAAGCCAAGGTGGAGCAGCTTCGCGCGGCGTTGCCATGGCTTCAGCAACAGCTTCCGCAGTTAACCGTTATCACCGCGAATATTCAGCCGGTGCATATGGCTATCATGGAAGGGGAGCGGGAGATCTTCTTCACCGAACAGCATGCGCTGGCAGAAACGTTCAACGATGTACCGCTGTGGATCCGTCCGCAAAGCTTCTTCCAGACCAACCCGACCGTCGCGAGTGCGCTTTATGCCACCGCCCGTGACTGGGTGCGGGCGTTAAATATCCATCATATGTGGGATCTGTTCTGCGGGGTGGGCGGCTTCGGTCTGCACTGCGCCACGCCAGACATGCAGCTTACCGGGATTGAGATCTCCGCCGAAGCGATTGCCTGTGCCAGACAGTCTGCCGAAGAGCTTGGGTTGACCCGGCTGCACTTCCAGGCGCTGGACTCCACGCAGTTCGCGACAGGGCAGGACAATGTGCCTGAACTGGTGCTGGTGAACCCGCCGCGCCGGGGCATCGGGAAAGCGCTGTGCGACTATCTGAGCCAGATGGCACCGGACTACATCGTCTACTCCAGCTGCAACGCGCAGACGATGGCAAAAGATATCGCGACGCTGCCGGGCTACCGCATTGAACGCGTCCAGCTGTTCGATATGTTCCCGCATACCGCACATTATGAAGTCCTGACGCTACTCGTTAAATCTTAAACAAAATGTGAACTCTGTCCGCCTGCGAAATCAGGTAAGCTTATCTCATCAGAATTGAAGAAGGCTTACCCATGAAGCAGATCCTGCTGGTGGAAGATGACCACGATATCGCGGCGCTTCTGCGCCTCAACTTAGAAGATGAAGGCTACGCCATCACCCACGAGCCCGACGGGGGCAATGCCTTACAGCGCCTCGAAAAGCAGCCGTGGGACGCGGTGATCCTCGATTTAATGCTCCCCAACGTCGACGGTCTGGAGATTTGCCGTCGCATCCGCCAGATGACCCGCTACCTGCCGGTGATCATCATCAGCGCCCGCAGCAGCGAAACCGACCGCATTACCGGGCTGGAAACCGGGGCGGACGATTATCTGGCCAAGCCGTTTTCGGTACAGGAGCTGATCGCGCGCATCAAGGCGCTGTTCCGGCGCCAGCAGGCGATGGGGCAGGCGCAAAGTGCCGGGAATATTCAGGCTCACGGCCTGACGCTCGACCCGCTGGCGCGCAGCGTGCTTTTGCACGGCCAGGTGGTGGATCTCACCCCGCGCGAGTTTGAACTGCTGTACTTCTTTGCCCGTCATCCCGGTGAAGTTTTCTCGCGTCTGGCGCTGCTGGAACAGGTCTGGGGCTATCAGCACGAAGGTTACGAACACACCGTCAATACCCACATTAACCGCCTGCGCATCAAGATTGAGAAGGATGCTGCCGAGCCGGAGATCATTCGCACCGTCTGGGGCAAAGGCTACAAATTTGCGGAGCCAAACGATGCGCCGCTTTAGCCTGAGCCAGCGCCTGACGCTGTTGTTTATTCTGCTGCTGACGCTCTGTGCGACCATCGCCTGCGCGGTGCAACTTTACAGCACCACGCAGTACGGTAATGCGATGGTGCAGCGGCTGTCTGGTGGCCTGGCGCAGCAGATTGTCCAGCGGGAACCGATTCTGGATGCGCAGGGCAGGGTTGACCGCCACGCGCTGAAACCGCTCTTTGACCGGCTGATGACCTTCAACCCAAGCGTCGAACTGTACGTTGTCTCGCCTGATGGCGAACTGCTGGCTGACGCCGCGCCGCCGGGGCATATCCAGCGGCAAAAAATCGACCTCGGGCCGGTGCAGACTTTCCTCAGTGATGCCGCGCGGCCGGTACTGGGCGATGACCCGCGAAGCCAGAACAAAAAGGTTTTCAGCGCAACGCCGTTGCGTCAGGACGGAGAGCTGAAAGGCTATCTGTACATTATTCTGCAGGGCGAAGAGTCAAACGCGCTGGCGGAGATGGCCTGGCATCAGGCGCTCTGGAACACCGTCCTGTGGTCATTAATGTGGGTCGCGCTGTTTGGTGTGCTGGCGGGGTTACTGGTCTGGTACTGGGTAACGCGTCCGGTCAAACGTCTCACGCAGGAAGTGGCCGGGCTGGAGCAGGACAGCATTAGCGCCATTAAACAGCTGGCGGCGCAGCCTACAGAAACCACGGTAAAGGATGAAGTGGCCACGCTGCGCAATACGTTTATCGAGCTGGCCCGTAAAATCACCCTGCAGTGGGATCAGCTGGCCGACAGCGATCGCCAGCGCCGGGAGTTTATCGCCAATATTTCGCACGATTTACGCACGCCGCTCACCTCCTTGCTGGGCTATCTCGAAACGCTGTCGCTGAAATCCGCGACGCTGACGCCGCAAGAGCACCAGCAGTATCTCGCCACGGCGCTGCGCCAGGGGCAGAAAGTGCGTCATCTTTCGCAGCAGCTGTTTGAACTGGCGCGCCTTGAGCACGGCGGCATCAAACCGCAGCGCGAGCGTTTTGCCATGGGTGAGCTGATATCAGACGTGGCGCAGAAATTTGAACTCACGGCCCGCACGCGGGAGGTGAACCTGCGCATTGATGTACCGGGCCCGTTGCCGCTGGTGAATGCCGATGTCTCGATGATTGAGCGGGTGGTGACTAACCTGCTGGATAACGCGATGCGGCATACGCCGACCGGTGGAGAGGTTCGTCTGGCGGTCTGGCAGGAGAACGCGCAGCTACAGGTTGAGGTGGCTGATAATGGAACCGGCGTTGATGCTTCTCTTCGCAACGATCTGTTTGAGCGTCCTTCGGCGTTAAATCCGCAGGCATCACGGGAAAACCGTGGCGGGTTGGGGCTGTTGATTGTGAAACGCATGCTGGAACTGCACGGCGGGGGGATCAGGCTGATGGAGTCCACGAACGGGGCTCGTTTTCGCTTCTTTGTTCCACTGTGAAATTGCCGGGTTTGCCCGGCCTACAGACCACCCCCGTAGGCCAGGCTACCCGACAAAAAGCTGTTATTGCGGGAACCACCGATCGCTGATTTTCTTGTACGTGCCGTCAGCTTTAATTGCTTTCAGCGCGCCATTCAGTTTTTCCAGCAGGGCTTTGTTATCCGGACGCACCGCAATGCCCAGGCCCGTACCGAAGTACTGTGGATCGGTCACTTTTTCGGTCGCGGTGCCCAGCTGTGGGTTGGTTTTCAGCCACTCGTTCACCACCGCAGTGTCACCGAAGACACCATCAATACGGCCATTTTTCAGGTCGATAATGGCATTCTGGTAGCTGTCATAGGCCACGGTTTTCACTTCAGGATGTTTGTCCTGCAGGTATTTCTGGTGCGTGGTGCCGTTTTCCATCCCAATGCGTTTGCCTTTCAGCTGGTCAAAGGATGTGTAAGCCCCTTTCTTCGCAATGACCACCGCCGAGTTGGCGTAGTACGGGTCGGTGAAGGTGACCTGCTTGCTACGCTCTGGGGTGATGTCCATCCCGGAGATCACCGCGTCGTATTTTTTGAATTTCAGCGACGGGATCAGGCTGTCAAACGCATGGTTCGTGAACGTGCAGTCGGCCTGCATCTGTTTGCACAGGGCTTTGGCGAGGTCGATATCAAAACCGACAATCTGGTTGCTGGCATCCAGCGACTCAAACGGCGGATAGGTGGCCGAAACGCCGAAGTTGATTTTATCTGCAGCTGATGCGCCAGCGGCGAAAGTGACCAGTAAAGCGGCCAGAACTAACTTTTTCATTGTAATGCTCCCGTCTGTCAGTCTGTCTTATGCGCCGTGTCTGCGGCATGGAAATACAATGCCATTTAATGAATTTATATTCAATAAAAATGATTAAATATTATTTAACCCATAAAAAAAGACGGGCAGTCGTTAGACTTGCCCGTCTTCGTCAATAAAATTTATGCAAATCTGTGATTAATTACGGCGCTCAAACGCCAGCGCTTTACGTTCGATAAGGCGCATCATCAGCGTCAGCAAACCGTTCACCACCAGATAGACCACGCCCGCGGCACCGAACACCATGACGTCATAGGTGCGTCCATAGAGCAGCTGCCCGTGGCCCATGACTTCCATCAGCGTGATGGTGTAGGCCAGAGACGTACTCTTGAAAACCAGCACCACTTCGTTGGAGTAGGAGGAGAGCGCACGTTTAAACGCGTACGGCAGCAAAATAGCCAACGTGTCTTTCTTGCTCATGCCCAGCGCACCACAGGACTGCCATTGCCCTTCCGGGATGGCACGGATAGCCCCGTAGAACAGCTGCGTGGTATAGGCCGCGCTGTTCAGCGAAAGGGCAATCAGGGCGCATAGCCATGGCTCAGAAAGCAGATGCCAGATAACCGGATACTCCTGCAGCGACGGGAACTGGCCCGGGCCGTAGTAAATCAGGAAGATCTGCACCAGCAGCGGTGTACCGGTGAACAAGGTAATGTAGGCTCGCACAATCCATACCAGCACCGGCGTTTTTAGCGTCAGGACGATGGTAAAGATCAACGCCAGGATCAGCGCCACGATGATCGATGCGACGGTCAGCGTCAGGCTGGTGTGCAGCCCTTTCATCAGCTCCGGAAAATATTCAAGCATCAGCCTGGTCTCCGTTCAAAGCGCGTCGCACGCAGATCAATGCGCTTGAGGATGTACTGACTCACCAGCGTGATCACCAGGTAGATAGCCGCCGCCACGATGTACCAGGTAAACGGCTCCTGGGTACGGGTCGCGATACTTTTGGTTTGCAGCATTAAATCGTTCACGCTGATCAGGCTTACCAGCGCGGTATCTTTCAGCAGCACCAGCCACTGGTTACCCAGCCCGGGCAGCGCATGACGCCACATCTGCGGCATCACCAGACGGAAGAAGATCGCCGATTTCGACAAGCCTAACGCCTGGCCAGACTCCCACTGTCCCTGCGGAACCGCTTTCAGCGCACCGCGCAGGGTTTGCGAGGCATACGCGGAATAAAGCAGAGAGAGGGCAATCACGCCGCACAGGAACGGGCTGACGTCAAAGTTCTCAATCTGCATCTGCACCGGGATCTGCACCACACCCAGATTGAGGGTGAAGCCGTCCGACAGCGTTAACAGCAGCTGCGAGGAGCCAAAATAGATAAACAGGACCACCAGAATTTCAGGCAGCCCGCGCAGCACGGTGACCAGCGCTGAGCCGGTCCATGCGACAGGGAACCATTTTGCTGATTCCCATACCGCAAAGATCATCGCCAGCACAAGGCCGATAATCAGTGCGCAAACGGCAAGGCCGACGGTCATCCCGGCGGCGCTTGCTAAAGGAAAAATTTCATTCATCAGGAATTACTTCTGGAACCATTTTTGGTAGATGGTTTCGTAGGTGCCGTCTTTCTTCACTTTTTCCAGCGCAGCGTTGAATTTCTGCTGCAGCTCAGTGTTGCCCTGACGAACGGCAATACCCAGACCCGTGCCGAAGTAATCCTTGTCGGTCACTTTATCGCCCACTGGTGCCAGTTTATCGTTGGCTTTCAGCCATTCGGTCACCACGGCGGTGTCGCCGAACACGCCATCAATACGGCCGTTCTGCAGATCCAGCTTCGCATTCTGGTAGCTGTCATACGGAACGGTGGTGATTTCCGGGTGTTTATCCATGATGAATTTCTGGTGCGTGGTGCCGTTCTGCACGCCCACTTTCTTGCCTTTCAGCTGATCAACCGACGTGAATTTGCCTTTCTGACCAATAAACAGGGCAGAGTTGTCGTAGTAAGGGGTGGTGAAGAGAACCTGTTTTTCGCGCTCAGGGGTGATATCCATTCCGGCCATAACGGCGTCGATACGGCGGAACTTCAGGCTTGGGATCAGGCTGTCGAAGGCCTGGTTGCTGAAGGTACAGGTTGCGTCGATCTCTTTACACAGGGCGTTTGCCAGATCCACGTCAAAGCCGACAATTTTATTGTTCGCATCAATGGATTCAAACGGAGGATAAGACGCTTCAGTCGCGAAACGAATCGTCTGGGCTGCGGTAGCGGAAAGGGTGACGCTGGCGAGCAGCGCGGCAAGTAATACTTTTTTCATTATCATTTCCCCTGACACAATCAATGAGATAAATAGTTTTTGAACGCATCGGTTTGCGGGTTTGAGAAGCAGCTCGCATCACCTTGCTCAACGATATACCCGTTTTCCATGTAGACCACGCGGCTGGCCGTTTTGCGCGCCACTTCCACTTCATGGGTTACGATGACCTGAGTAATATGGGTTTCCGCCAGCTCGCGAATGATGCTCACGATCTGGGCGGTAATTTCGGGATCCAGCGCCGCGGTCGGTTCATCAAACAGCAGTACCGCAGGCTCCATCATCAGCGCACGGGCAATCGCCACACGTTGCTGCTGACCACCGGACAGGTGCAGCGGATAGCGGTCGCTGTAAGGCTTGAGGCGCAGACGCTCCAGCAGCTTATCCGCACGCGCGATCGCCTGATCTTTGCTTAAGCCCAGCACGCGGCACGGGGCTTCGATCAGGTTTTGCAGTACGGTCAGATGCGGCCAGAGATTGTATTGCTGGAAGACCATGCCAACGTTTTGACGCAGTTCACGAATCGCTTTATCAGACGGTGTTTTCGCGAAATCAAAATGGTTACCGGCGATAGCCAGCGTACCCGAACGGGGCATTTCAAGCAGATTAAGGACACGCAGAAGGGAGCTTTTACCTGCACCGCTTGGGCCAAGCAAAACCAGCGTTTCGCCTTCCGGGCAGTCCAGCGTGATGTCAAACAGCGCCTGGTGTGCGCCGTAGAAGCAGTTAATGCCGTTTAGTTTAATACTCATCGGGGCAGTCTTTACTCATCCAGGCAATCTATAGCAATTGAGGCCGCAGATAGTACCGTTGACAGAATAGTTATGCAATATTTCTGCGTTAAAAGTTAAATATAACCCGCAATACCCTCTAAACATAGCACAAAATAGCGAACGGCAATGTCGGCGAGTATAAATGTCGGCATTCCGCATGAAATGCCGCACATTTTACGGGGTTAACGCTTTTTAAACGGGAGGCTTAGCGGTTTTCAATCGACTGGCGGAGCGTGCCTGCCGGGGCGTGAACGCTGCCACCGACGTACCTTACGTCGTCCACCGCCCAGCACTGACCTTCACGGATCATCAGCACTTCATCCTGCCAGGTTTGGGTTCCCTGGGTCAGTTTGACGCGCAGGGGAATGTTTCGCGCATCGGTGTTTGGGATCGTTGAAGCACTGGTGACCTCGGCGCTGTCAGGCAGCGTGGCGCGGCTGGAGAACGGATCGGATTTAAGCAGCGCGTTATGCTGCGGATCGCGGGTGGCGTCGCTCAGCAGTTTCGCCAGGCCGTCACTCAGATACGGTCGCAGGGCGGTAATATCATTGCTGCGGTGCTGTATGCGGTAATCATAGAACTGTTGCGCCACGGTATCCGGGCCGCCCTCAATGCATGGGCCGCTGCGGGTACCAATATCCTTAAAGGCTGGCGTGACCGTGGTGGTGCAGGCGCTGAGCACCAGCGCGCAGGGCACGAAAAGTGTTAAAGCTGAATAGCGCATGTTGATTTCCTTATTTATTAACTATCCTTTCAATCATAGCGTAACGAACCGATAATGCTGTACCTAAGGCATTGAACGCTAAAGAAGGAGAGAAAGTATGCAGTTTTCAACAACGCCTACCCTGGAAGGGCAACCTATTACCGAGTACTGCGGCGTGGTCACCGGCGAAGCCATACTGGGCGCGAACATTTTCCGGGACTTCTTTGCCGGCATTCGCGATATCGTGGGGGGACGTTCTGGCGCGTATGAGAAAGAGCTGCGCAAAGCCCGCGAAATTGCGTTTAAAGAGCTTGGCGAACAGGCCAAGGCGCTGGGTGCAGATGCCGTGGTAGGTATCGATATTGACTACGAAACGGTCGGTAAAGATGCCAGCATGCTGATGGTGAGCGTAAGCGGTACGGCGGTGAAAACCCGTCGATGAAGCGCTCGCTTGCCACACTCCTGCTGGCGCTGTTGCTGGCAGGGTGCGCCACGGAAAAAGGCATTATTGATAAAGGTGCCTATGAGCTGGATACCCGCCATCAGGCCCAGGCGGCTTACCCGCGTATAAAGGTGCTGGTGATCCACTACACCGCCGATGACTTTGACAGCTCGCTGGCGACGTTAACCGACAAGAATGTCAGCTCTCACTACCTGATCCCCGCCAAACCGCCTGCCCCTGAGGGCAAACCGCGTATCTGGCAGCTGGTGCCGGAGAGCGAACTGGCATGGCATGCCGGCATCAGCTTCTGGCGCGGCACCAACCGTATTAATGACACCTCCGTGGGGATTGAGCTGGAAAACCGGGGCTGGCAAAAAACGGCGGGGGTAAAACACTTCACCCCGTTCGAGCCGGCGCAAATTGCGGCTCTGATCCCGCTCGCCAAAGACATTATCGCCCGCTACGACATTAAGCCGCAGAACGTCGTCGCGCACTCTGATATTGCCCCCCAGCGTAAAGACGATCCCGGCCCGCTGTTCCCCTGGCGCGAACTGGCGCAGCAGGGAATGGGTGCCTGGCCCGATCCGGACCGCGTCAACTTTTATCTCAATGGGCAGCCACGCTATCAGGAAGTGGACAGCGCACTGCTGCTCGATCTGTTAGCGCGGTATGGCTATGAAGTGCCTGAGGCTGCCACAGCCCAGCAGCAGAAAAGAGTGATTACCGCGTTTCAAATGCACTTCCGTCCACAGCTGTGGAATGGTGTGGCTGACCGTGAAACGCTGGCCATCGCTGAAGCGCTTCTGGAAAAGTACGGACAGGGGTGATCCTGCGGGATACCCCCTCGTAAGTATTTTTCGCGTAATTTAAGTAAGATTAATCTTAAGTACAAATTCAATTCATTTTTAGTTAATTGACTTAAAATTATCCGGATTTAAGATGGACACATAGCTTGCTAAGTAAAGCAGCAAATTAACGTAAACAATTTCTATTTTTATTTTCTCCTTGAGTGTTTCATCAGGAAAATATTCCTGGGTTGAGGCCT
This sequence comes from Enterobacter sp. SORGH_AS_0287, assembly GCF_031453695.1. Classification (NCBI taxonomy): domain Bacteria; kingdom Pseudomonadati; phylum Pseudomonadota; class Gammaproteobacteria; order Enterobacterales; family Enterobacteriaceae; genus Enterobacter; species Enterobacter sp. SORGH_AS_0287. The sequence goes on along the minus strand of NZ_JAVIZW010000001.1, from coordinate 2,015,462 downwards.
TACGTCTTAATCCTGAGTTTTATATTTCACATCTTAAATTGGGTATAATAATGTTAAGCATCTACGGTAAAAAATTACGTCCGCAAAACGAAGTCAACGCAATTATTTCTGCAACGTCAGGATTTGAAGAGAAGACGTTAAAAAAGTGGCAGAAAATATCTACCAGTGATTCACAGTATATTCATATTATCGTCAGTGGCGACGTTGAGTTCCGCCGCGAATCTGATGAACTGTGCATGTTCACCGTTCAGGGGCCGTGTATATTTGGGCTTTGTTCTATGTTTTACAGCGCCACGCACATGTATGGCCTCATTCGGTCAAATACCGTCGTGCGCTCGATAAAAAAAGAGGACTTCGCCCAGCTAATGACTGAAAACAATCTGTGGCCGGAACTGACGAAAGTGCTCTCCTGGTATATTTGTATGCTGAGCAAGCGTGACGATGTGCTGGTTGCCCGCAGCGCCTATTCGGTAGTGCGCGAATTTTTATACGAGATTAATGAACTGATTGTTCAGCATCAGCGTGATATCAATATATATGACTATATTCAGGAATACACCAACCTGGCACGCAGTACCATTATTAAAATCCTCTCCGACCTGAAAAAAGGTCAGTATATTGTGGTGGAAAAGGGGCGACTCCTTAACCTGACATCCTTGCCTGAAAAATATTAATTACTCCAGCCGGTCTCCTTTATGACGTAAAGGGGACCGGGAAATATCCTGCGTTTCGTCAACCGGCGGCGCGGGAATTTTGCCTTGCGAATAATCCTGCTCTTGTTCTTTTAACGCCTGCTTAAACAATTCTGTTAATGAGGAACTGTCACTGCCAGCCCGTGCAGAAGCGTCGGTGTGTGCCCCGGTACCGGGTAACGTATCCCGCGCGGTATCGTGCTGAGCCACTCCTTCAGGCGCCTGCTGCCAGTCGGTATCATCGCCGTTAATCGGCAGATCCTGCAGGGCAGGCATATCCTCATGCACCGGCGCAGGTTTAGGGTGCGGATGCGGGAAGGGTTTGCTCACATACACATAATGCATATCTGAAAGCTGTGTTTCCGGTCTGGCGCTGCTCGCGTTGATGGGGGCGGGTGCAGGGTGGCGCAGATCCCAATACACATGCGCGTACAACCCGGCCATCAGCATGGCGCACAGACCCAGGAGTCCTAAAACGATGTGGGCAAAAACGTTTCTCAGTCCGGGAAGGCGATATGAAAACCAGACCGCTTCCCCGGTGGTGTAGCTGCGCTGAGCCGCAAGGCTGATAGTAGACATCAGGAATGCTTCTCCTGCATTTTCGCATCCGGTATTGCATGCGAAGCCTGGATCAATACGCTCGGCGTGGTGTTGGTTTCCCGCATTAACTGCATCAATGTCTCTTCGCCGGGAATACCGTCCACATGCAGATGCATTTTTTGCTGGAACGCGCGAGTGCGTTTCATCATCTCCGCAGTCCAGCGCTGAGCGTGGGTTTCAGGCTGAGAAAGGGCCTGGCTCAGCTGCTGATCAAGCCAGGTCATCTCTTTGCCGTCACTGGTTGTGCTGATGGCGTCTTTACCTTCCGGCGTCAGGCGGTGCAGTTGCGTATAGTTTCCGGTTGCATGCCGGTTAAACCAGCTGCGGCTGACCTGCCAGGTCCGGTTATTCATCAGCAGGTCCATCGAGGTTTCTCCGACGCGGGCGACCACCGCATAGTTAAGATGATTGCCGGTTTTGAGCTCGCTCACCCACGGATAACCTTCGCCTGCCAGCGCATCCGGAGAGGCATTTCCCTGCTTACACATCAGGTTTACCTTCACCGCGTTTTGACACAGCGCATCGTCCGCCGAGGCGTCATACCCCCACATCAGATAAAGCTGATGCATCGCGTCCGGCTGATTGACTATTTCCTTGTCGATAACCGGCACGACGGGGGCCTGAACGGGGGCGGCCGGGTGTTTCCAGCTTATCGGGACCGGCAGAGAAACCGGGAGGCGAGCAGTCATTGAGGCGGTGAAATACCAGCCGCAAGCCGCGAACAGCACAGAGGCAAACAGTGAAACCGTTGCCAGACGCTTACCCTGTTTTTTCGCGGGCAGCACCTCTGCGGCCGCCAGGCGTAAATGTCGCGGACTGACCTGGCTTGCGCGTTCGGTCCAGGCCGCGAGCATCGACAGGTGCGCCAGCGCATTCAGTTCACTGATTTTCCCTTTTGTCATTGCGTGCATCTTACGCATGCGCGCCGGGGATAACGGCGAACTTTCGCCCCCGTGCTCTTCGCACTGCGCCTGCACGTAGCTGAGATATTCACGGCAGGTCAGGGGGCGCAAGGTGTGGTGGGTATGCACATATTCACGCAGATCAGATTGCTGTAGCAGCGCCACCTGATTTTCCGCGCCCGTCAGCACCACCGATAAATGAAACCCCAGCTCCTGCGCACGGGTGAGCAACATCCCCAGCACCGTCCGGCAGGTCTCTTTCATGGCTTCAGTATGGGAAATGACCAGCACGGTGGCCTGTGTTTTCCCGGCCTGCCACTGCTGCAGCACGGTATCGACCGCCTGAATACGGCTGGCGATTGCTTTCGTGTCCGGGCTGAGCTTGTACAGCAGGCTACTGGCGCTCAGTTTTGGAAACGCGTTGATGGCAAAAACGCGGTTGTCGCTGTTTTTCAGCGCATCGCTGAACTGGCCCAACAGCGAGGTATCGTCGCTAAAGAGCCCGCATATTCCCGCCTGTTGGGTTTTCTCTTTCAGCAGGTTAAAGACGTCCTGATGATAAGGCACCAGAAAATCCCCGGATAAGCGGGTGACCTTCCTGAAGGGCGGGGTTTTAAAAGTAAAGTGGCTCTGATACATAACGACTTACCGTCTCTGATTAGGAATAGCAACAGGTCGTGAAATTACGGTAAGGAGACGGGGCGATCAATTTTTCAACTGGGTAAAAATATCCGGCAGAAATGTCCTAACACCTCGGTTTTAGACGGTCAATAATTTTCTTTATTAAAGTTGGTGGCGAAGTCGATGGTCGTATTCACCGCGTCTCATTACTCTCTTCACACGTTTTGTCGCAGCGTGATGCTGCTTATTTTCGCTTTGTTAAAGGCCAGATGAAAAATGAGGTTCTCATTTCTGTCACGGTGGATAACCCCTTGCATGATGTTGGCGCTGTTAATTTTTAGCGGCCAGCAAGGGTATTTCACGTTTAAAGATTATAAAAAGGTTACGAATAGGTTGGCTAACTCTGATGCGCAGCCGCTGAAAAACCGCCGCGAAGAGAAAACATTCACGCTTTTCACGGCGGCAACACGTCAGGACACTGGGCCGGCTGCGCTAAAAGCCCCGCTGGCGGCGGAAATAGAAGGCATTGTGCGCAGTGATGACCCCTGGCTTTCCTTCGCTGTTATTAAAACGCCCGCGGGCCAGAAGAGCTACCGCGAAGGGGAGCCGCTGACCGGTTTTAACGATGCCTTTATTCAGGAAATTAACAAAGACAGTGTCGTCGTGAATTATGAAGGCATCACGCAGACGCTGGCCTTAAAGAAACCGGATTATTTCAAGGGCGGCGTTGATAGCGGCCCGGTAACCAAATCGACAAAAGATGCAGGCGCAGACACGCTGCATCTGAATGATTATCTGGTATTAAAACCGGTTGTCGAAAAAGGCCAACTGGAAGGCTATGCCATTAATCCCCGGAATGCCTCTTCCTTTTATAGCCATTCAGGACTGAAAAAAGGGGATGTGGCAGTCGAAGTGAATGCTGTCGATATGACCGATGAAGTAAAGGCAAAAAATATTATTGCTGAATGGTCAAAAATGAAAGAAGCGGAGGTTGTCGTCAGACGTCACGCTCACCTTGAAAATATTCGGGTCAATGTTCTTAACAATTAATAAGTGTACAGACATGAAGAAATTTCCATGGGCGTGCGTGGCGCTGACCGCATTGTCGTTATATTCGGGTTCGCTGCTCGCAGCCAACTTTAGCGCGAGTTTTAAAAATACCGATATCCGCGAGTTTATCGATACGGTAGGCCGCAACCTTAACAAAACCATTCTCGTCGACCCGTCGGTTCAGGGCTCCGTATCTGTCAGAACCTACAACGTGCTGACGGAGGATGAGTATTACCAGTTCTTCCTGAGCGTGCTGGATCTCTAAGGTCTCTCGGTGATCCCGATGGATAACGGCATGGTTAAAGTGGTGCGCTCAAGCGTGGCCCGCACCGCCGGTGCGCCGCTGGCAGACAGCACAAACCCGGGCAAAGGCGATGAGATTATTACCCGTGTCGTGCGCATGGAAAACGTGCCGGTGCGTGAACTCGCGCCGCTGTTGCGTCAACTGAACGATGCTACCGGCATCGGCAACGTGGTGCACTTCGAGCCTTCCAACGTGCTGCTGTTAACCGGTAAAGCGTCCGTGGTGAACCGGCTGGTGGATCTGGTCCAGCGCGTGGATAAAGACGGTGTTCAGCGTCGCGAAATCGTCCCCCTGCGCTTTGCTTCCGCCAAAGCGCTCTCCGACATGTTGAATAATCTCAACAACGAAGAGCAGAAAGGGCAGAACGCGCCGCAGTTGGCCACCAAAGTGGTGGCGGATGACGAAACCAACAGCCTGGTGATCAGCGGTTCGGAAGATGCGCGCACGCGTACCCGCAGCCTGATCCATGAGTTAGATCGCGAGCAGAACAACGAGGGGAATACCCGCGTCTTCTATCTCAAGTACGCCAGCGCCACCAAAGTGGTTCCGGTGCTCACCGGTATTGGCGAACAGCTGAAAGACAAAGCCGGCACCGCGAAGGCGAAAACGGCCACCGCGGCGACCGATCTGAATATTACCGCCGACGAGTCAACCAACTCGCTGGTGATCACCGCGCAGCCTAACGTGATGAACTCTCTGGAGAAGGTGATCGACAAGCTCGACATCCGCCGTCCGCAGGTGCTGGTGGAAGCCATCATTGCTGAAGTGCAGGACGGCAACGGTCTGGATCTCGGCGTGCAGTGGACCGGCAAGCACGGTGGCGTCCAGTTCGGCTCCACCGGCCTGCCCATTAGTCAGATAAAAAATGGCACCATCAAGGGCGCCAGCTTTACTGGCCTGGCGACCGGCTTCTTTAACGGTGATTTCGGTGCGCTGATGACCGCGCTCTCAACCGACGGCAAAAACGACATCCTTTCCACGCCAAGCGTGGTCACGCTGGATAACAAAGAGGCGTCATTCAATGTCGGTCAGGACGTGCCGGTGCTTTCCGGTTCGCAGACCACCAGTGGCGATAATGTCTTTAACTCCGTAGAGCGCAAGACGGTGGGGACCAAACTGAAAATTGTGCCGCAAATCAACGACGGCGACATGATCCACCTGAAGATTGAGCAGGAAGTCTCAAGCGTCGACAACAGCGCAACGGAAGACGCCAGCCTTGGCCCAACCTTTAATACCCGAACCATCAATAACGAAGTGATGGTGCACAGTGGGCAAACGGTGGTACTCGGTGGCCTGATGGAGAATGTCACTAAGCAGTCGGTCTCCAAAGTGCCGCTGCTGGGGGATATTCCGCTGGTCGGGCAGCTTTTCCGCTACACCTCACAGGACGCGTCCAAACGCAACCTGATGGTCTTTATTCATACCACCGTGCTGCGTGACGACGACAACTACAGCGCGGCGTCGAAAGAGAAATATGACCAGATCCGCGCCCGTCAGCAGCAGCGCGTTGAGGAGAAAAAGCTCGGGATCATTGAACCGGCGGATAACGCCGTGTTACCCGCGTTCCCTGATGCGAGTGCTGCATCGGTGAAAACCAGCGCGTCCCGCAATCCGTTTAAAGAATAAGGCGGAGGTATCACGTGGACGAACTGAGCAAAACCCTGTGTAGCAGCGGCTACGCAAAAGATAACGGCGTTTTATTTTTTCACGATGCGGTCTATATCCGTGATGACACCCCGGCACTCGCGCTGCTGGAAGTGCGTCGGGTGCTGGGACGCGCGTTTGTCCCGGTCACCCTGACGGCGGAAGCCTTCGATGAAATGCTGGCCAGGATCTGGCAGCAGAGCAGCGGGGTGTCCCAGCAACTGGTGGACGATATGGACGCCGATATCGATCTGATGGCGTTAACCGAGGAGATCCCGGACAACGAAGATCTGCTCGATAACGATGAAAACTCGCCGGTGATCCGCCTGATCAACGCCATTCTCGGCGAGGCGGTAAAAGAGGGCGCGTCGGATATTCATATTGAAACCTTCGAGCGTACGCTGAGCATTCGCTTTCGCGTCGACGGCGTGCTGCGTCCGGTGTTGCAGCCCGCGCGTAAGCTCGCGCCGCTGCTGGTTTCGCGTATCAAGGTGATGTCCCGGCTGGATATCGCGGAGAAACGTCTGCCGCAGGATGGCCGCATTTCCCTGCGCATTGGCCGTAAGGCGGTCGACGTGCGCGTATCGACCATTCCGTCCCAGTATGGTGAACGCGTGGTCATGCGTCTGCTCGATAAAAGCAATCTTAAGCCTGATATCAACAAGCTTGGGCTGATTGATGAAGAACGGGAGAAGTTACAAGGGCTGATTGACCGCCCGCACGGCATTATCCTGGTCACCGGGCCAACGGGTTCCGGTAAAAGTACCACCCTGTACGCGATTCTCTCGGCGCTGAACGGCCATGAGCGCAACATCCTGACCGTAGAAGATCCCATTGAATACGAGCTGGAAGGGGTGGGGCAGACGCAGGTTAACCCGCGCGTGGACATGACCTTTGCCCGCGGGCTGCGCGCGATTCTGCGCCAGGACCCGGACGTGGTGATGATCGGCGAAATCCGTGACGCCGAGACGGCACAAATTGCGGTGCAGGCGTCGCTCACCGGTCACCTGGTCATGTCTACGCTGCACACCAACAGCGCCGCCGGGGCGATAACCCGCCTGCGGGATATGGGGCTGGAGTCATTTTTAATCGGTTCATCGTTACTGGGAGTCATTGCCCAGCGTCTGGTGCGTCGGCTGTGTCCGCACTGCCGTACCACCAGTCCGCTGGATGACAATGAAAAAGCGCTGTTCAGCTTCATGGACCAGCCGCCACACGCGATCTATCGCGCGGTGGGGTGCGAACACTGCCGCCAGAGCGGCTATCAGGGGCGCGCCGGTATTCATGAGTTTCTGGTGGTCGACAGCACTCTGCGCCGCGCCATTCATGAAGATAAAGACGAAATGGCCATCGAAACCGAGCTCTTTAAGCAGGCCTACAGTCTGCGTGAGAACGGGCTGCTGAAGGTGATCGACGGCGTCACTTCGCTGGAAGAGGTGATGCGCGTCACCGCCGAGCGCGGAGGAGATGCGTAATGGCCTTCTACGCCTGGACGGCGAGGGATACCGCGGGCAAAACCCGGCGTGGCACGTTGCAGGCTGAGGGGCAAAAGCAGGTCCGCCAGATGTTGCGCGAGCAAAAGCTGATGCCCGTCAGCATCAACGAAACCCGTGAGGTTGCGGCTGCCGGTAATGCGAACGCCGGGGCAAAACTCTCCACGCCGGTGCTGTCGATGTTTACCCGTCAGCTGTCGACGCTCGTCAACGCTGCGCTGCCGCTGGAGAGCGCGCTGAAGGCAATCGCGAAACAGACGGAGGATAAAAAGCTCGCGGCGATGGTGGTGGACATCCGCGAGAAGGTAGTGGAAGGGCATACGCTGTTTGACGCTTTCAGCCAGTTTCCGCGCAGCTTCGACAAGCTCTACTGCACGCTGGTAATGGCCGGTGAAAAGACCGGCCATCTGGGCGACGTGCTGGAAAAGCTGGCCGAGTACAACGAGCAGCGTCAGAAGATGAAAAGCAAACTGACGCAGGCGATGGTCTACCCGATCACCCTGACCGTGGTGGCCATCGCGGTGATCGGCATTCTGCTGGTGGCGGTTGTGCCCCAGGTGATTGAGCAGTTCACCCATATGAAACAGCAGCTGCCGATCACCACCCGCACGCTGATCGCGGTGAGTGATTTCCTGCAGGTTTACGGCCTCTATATCGTCGGCAGCCTGGCAGGCGGGATGATGGGTTTTAAGGCCTGGCTTCGAAACGCTAAAAATCGTTTTCGCTGGCACGGCTGGCTGGTGAACGGTTCGCCCGTCAAAAAGCTGGTCTGCGCCATCAACAGCGCCCGCTATATCCGTACCCTGAGCATTTTGCAGGCCAGCAGCGTGCCGTTGCTGGAGGGGATGTATATCGCGATGGACGGGATCGAAAACCGGTATGCCCGGCAGGTGCTGGAGCAGGCGGCGGATACCGTGCGCCAGGGGGCATCGCTTTATGCGGCTCTGGAGCAGGCGAAATTATTCCCGCCGACCATGCTGTATATGATTGCCTCCGGAGAAGAGAGTGGGGAATTAGGCCATTTAATGGACCGCGCGGCGGAAAACCAGGAATCGGCATTACAGCATCGTATTACGTTAACGCTGTCGGTATTTGAACCGGCACTGGTGGTATCTATGGCGACGATTGTTTTATTCATCGTCCTGTCAATATTACAACCGCTTCTGCAACTTAATAATATGGTAGGTTAAATCATGGCTATAAAACGTAAACACCTGGCTCGCCAGGCGGGCTTCACCTTGCTCGAATTAATGGTGGTTATTGTTATTCTCGGCGTACTCGCGAGTATGGTGGTACCCAATTTAATGGGCAATAAAGAAAAAGCGGATACCCAAAAAGCGACCAGCGATATCGTCGCGCTCGAAGGCTCGCTGGATATGTATAAGCTGGATAATCACCGCTATCCCACCACCGAACAGGGCTTGCAGGCGCTGGTCACGAAGCCAGAGATTGCGCCCATTCCCAACGGCTACCGTGCGGACGGTTATATCCGCCGCCTGCCGCAGGACCCGTGGGGCGGGGATTATATTCTGGTCAGCCCGGGTGAACACGGTGCCGTAGACGTTTTCTCCGCCGGTCCGGATGGCGAAGCCAATACCGCCGATGATATTACAAACTGGTCTCTGGATAAGAAAGAGAAATAATGAAACGTCAACGCGGCTTTACGTTGCTGGAAATTATTCTGGCGCTGGTGATATTTGCCAGTTGCGCCATGATGGTGGTTTCAACAATACCCTCACGCAGCGGTGCGGATATATTTGGTCAGCAATTAAAAGCCCTCGTTGATTATGGTTCAGACCGGGCAGTGATGGACGGAAATATCGTGGGGTTGGTTATGACCGCGGATAAATACCGGCTGGTGACGCTCGAGGATAAAAACGGTGAACGTCACTGGGTGTCGTTATCCGCGGGGCGGATAACGACCCGGGGTGATTTCCCGCCGGAGATGCACGTCTCGCTCTCGCCGCAGCGTCTCGCCGCCACGGTGACATCCGAACCGCAGGTGTTATTTCTGCCGGACGGTGAAATCAGCCGCTTTACGCTGGCGCTGCAAAGCCGCGACAACGCGCACCATTTCCGCGTGGTGTCGCAAGGCGCGGCCCCTGTAACGGTAGAAAACGATGGCTAACGGCAAGAGAAAGCAAAAGGGGATGACGCTGCTGGAGGTGATGGTCGCGCTGGTCATCTTCTCCACCGCCGCACTGGCGCTGATGAACTCGGTCTCCCTGAACGTGCGTTTCACCCACGGGCTGGCCGATACATTGCAGGCCAGCTGGGTCGCCGAAAATCAACTGGCGGAGGCGCAGCTCAACAGACGTGATTTTCCTGACGCTGAAGCGCAGGGGGCAGAGGTCATGGGCGGGCGCAGCTGGGCCTGGCGAAAGCAGCGCGTAAAAACCGCGGCTAACGGCTGGGCGAATGCCATCCGCGTCTATGCAGAAGGCGATGAAAGCCAGCCGGTTATTTCACTGCAGGTCATCGCGCCGGGAGAGGAACCGTGAAGAAAATCCGACGCCAGCGGGGATTTACCCTGCTGGAGATCATGATTGCGCTGACCATTTTTGCGGTGATCAGCACCCTGGCCTGGCAAATCCTCGACGGGGCGATGCGCACCAGTTCGGCGACGGAGGCCAGCGCGGCAAAGCTCAATCAGCTTCAGCGTGCCTGGAGCCTGATGGAACGCGATTTCTATCAGCTTCAGGCGCGTGCGCCGCGCAACGAGCCGGATACATTTCGTCAGGGGGATGACGGCCTTGAGCTGACCACGCTGAACGGCGTGAGCGGAACCGTACAGCTGGAGCGCGTGCGCTGGCGGCTGGAAGAGGGGCGACTGTACCGGGATGTCTGGCCGGTGATTGACAGCCCGGCGGATGCCAGACCCGATGCGGTGCCGATTGTCGGCGAGGTGAAATCCCTGCAGTGGCGTTTTTACCGTCAGGGCTGGCAAAAAAGCTGGAACGACCCGGCACATCTGCCGGATGGCGTCGAGCTGACGCTGACGATGGAAAACGGGGAAACCTGGCGCTGGGTGTTTACAACGCCGGGCGATATCCCCGAGGCCGCCGCGCCAGCGCCCGCAGACGCACCTGCCGCGCCACCGGCAGCGGAAGCGACATCATGAAGGCTTTACGTAAACAGAAAGGCGTCGCGCTGCTGGTGGTACTGATCCTGCTGGTCATGATGTCGGCGCTGGCTGCCAGAATCAGCCAGCAGTTCTGCCGCAATCTGCAGAAAACCCATTACCAGGTGAGTCAGCAGCAGCTGCGCTGGGCCATGCAGGTTCAGGAGAAGGTGGTCAAAGATCGTCTGCAGAGCGACGCCAGCGGTGAGAGTAAAGCCCTTACCCTGCAGGGTGACTGGCATCAGCCGCTGGAGACCCGGGGTGACGATTACACGGTGGTCAGCCAGGTAGAAGACGCCCAGGACTGCTTCAACGTGAATAACCTGCTGGCGGCCGATGACATCGCGAAGGGGCAAAATGCGCCCGCGGTGCCGGAAAAACCGCGAAAAGAGCAGATTGTTGAGCAACTCCTGACCGGGAGTGGCCTCAGCCAGTCCACGGCGCACGAGGTTTACTCGCAGCTGGTGGACTATCTGGATGGCGATACCACCACGGCCAGCGAGGGGGCGGAGAGCGATGCCTGGGCAGGCGTGGTGCCCCCCCGGCAGCCCGCAAATCAGATGATGCGCACGATCGCTGAGATCACGCTGCTGCCGGCATTTCCGGCAACGGCATACCGGAAGGTGAGCACGCTGCTGTGTGCCTTACCGGATACCGCCAGCAAGGTGGATGTGAACACCCTGAAACCGGAACAGGCCGCCTTACTGGCCGCCATGTTCCCCGGAAAAATAACGCAAGACGATGCCGTTCGCCTGATTGAATCGCGACCTGAAACCGGCTGGGAAAATATGGAAACCTTCAGCAACGCGCTGGAGCAGGCCTTCCCGCAGGTGAAAGACGACCTTCCGCAGGTGGCCGGACAACTCTCCACCCAAAGCCGGTACTTCCGCGTTAACTATACCGGCAACACCGATGCGCTAACGCTTCGCGTGGTAAGCCAGCTTCAGGTCAATAACGAAGCCGGTGAGATCGTGACGTGGCAACGTCGTTACCGAATGATTGAATAAGAAAAGCAGATGGCTATGAAACAGGTACTTTTTGTTCGTCCCGACAGCCGTGAGGGCGGGAAAATAATGTGGTGTGCTTCCGGCAGCCAGCAGGTTGACGTTGTGGAGCGCCTTGACGCGCTGGCAGACCATCCTCTCGCGGCCCGGGTCTGTTTACTGTTGCCCGCGGGCAACATGATCTTCCGCCATTTTACGTTGCCGAAAAAAGTTGCCTCTCAGACGGCGGCGTTCTCGTGGCTGGCGGAAGAGACGCTCATTGGCGAGGTGGACAACCTTCACTGGACGGTGCTTCACAAAAAGGGGGCCGACGTTGACGCGGTGGCGATTGATACCGATGTTCTGCGCGGGTGGTTAGCCCGTTGCCAGGAGGCCGGTTTGAAGGTGATTCAGGTGCTGCCGGATGCCTGGCTGCTGCCGGTGACGGCAGGAGGAAGCACGCTGGTTGCCCTGGATGACCGCTACTGGCTGCGCCTGTCGCCCCATGTCGCCAGCGAAATGGAGGCCAGCCTGCTGCCGCTGCTGATGCAAAAAAACCCAGACGGTGACGTGTGCTGTTACGGCGAACCGCCAGCCGGTGTTGGGGTGGATCTTCTGCAACCGTGGCAGCATCCGCTGGTGCTGATCCAGCCTCAGTGGCAATCCTGTCGTGTCACCCTCCTGCAGGGTGAATTCAGCCCGAAGGCAGGGAAAGGCAGCGCGTCTAAAGGAATAAAAATCGCGATGGCGGCGGCGGGCCTGCTGTCTCTCGGGCTGTTGCTGGGCCCGCGGATCGCGATGGCCTGGATGCTGGTACAGCAGGAAAATCGGGTTCAGCAGGAGATCGTTCAGGTTTATCAGCACCATTTTCCCAGCATGCGCCAGCAGACCAATATCAAATACCACTTTGGTCAAAACATGAAAAAGCAGCACAAAGGGGTATTCCTGCAGCTGGATGATCTTGAGCAAGCCAGGCAGGCCGTACCCGCACTTGAGATCTCCCTGCTTGAGTACGATGCGCAACAAAATGCGCTGACCCTGAGCGTCAGTGCGCAAAGCCAGGCCGCGCTGCAGTCGTTTGTGGAGAAAACAGGGGAGCATTTTGATTTCACCCTACAGCCTGTTTCTACCACTGCACCTTATACCGCCATGATCGCAGGGAAATATAAATGAAAGAGCGAATCACGAAGCTAACGTCGCGTTATCAACAATACAGCATCCGGGAGAAATATATTTTAAAAACCGGTGCCGTTGCCCTCCTGGCCGCGGCTGTTTATTACGCGGGCATGATGCCACTGGATAATATGATTCAAAATAGCAAATCAACGCTGACCCGACAAAAAGAGACGCTGAACTGGATGCGCAGAGAAATAGATAAACACCACCTTCCGGTGATGATCATTAAAACGGATAACCCGCGCACGGTGGTGGAGAACAGCGCTCATGAAATTAACCTTTCCCTGACGGAGGTGCGTCAGGACGGGCAAACCTTATCGTTCGTGGTGAACCGCGTAAACGTGTATGAATTAAAAAACTGGCTGCGGGAAATCAACCAGACCTCCGGCGTCAGGCTGCAAAAAATGAACCTTACACCGGTCGATCACCTCAGTGATGTGAAAGCCGAAGTGCAGCTCACCTGGCGCAAAACCGCATGAACACCGTTGCGCTGATGCGGGAAATCTACCCGGTGGGGTTCCCGGTGATGAGTGCGATCCTGGGCAGCATGGTGGGCAGTTTTCTGGGCGTTGTCGCCGAGCGCGTGCCGGGCATGGTGATGGAGGAGGAAGGCGCGGGCAACTTGCTGTTTCCGGCCTCTCACTGCCCGGTGTGCCAGCATGATCTTGCGGCCTGGGAGAATATCCCGCTGGTCAGCTGGCTAGTATTGCGCGGGCGCTGCAGGCAGTGCGGCACGGCCATCCCGCTGCGCTTATTGATGCTCGAACTCGTCACCGCGCTCTTTTTTGGCCTCACCGCCTTGTGCATTCCGGGCGAACCGGCGTTGTTCTCACTGTGGTTGCTGGCCGCGTTTCTGCTGCCGCTGGCGATGATTGACTGGCAGCATCAGTTGCTCCCTGACTGTCTGACCCAGCCGTTGCTGTGGGCAGGACTGTTGTTACACCTCGTTGACCACACGCTGCCGCTTAAGGATGCGCTGGTGGGGGCGGTGGCTGGCTACCTTTCGCTCTGGTCTCTTTACTGGGCATTTCGTCTGCTTACCGGACGAGAAGGATTAGGCTATGGCGATTTTAAACTTCTGGCGGCGTTAGGCGCCTGGTGCGGCTGGCAGGCACTGCCCACCCTGGAATTGATTGCCGCGTTAATCGGTATTGTCGGATATTTCGCGACAACACATGCGAATAAAAATAACCGCATTATTTCTTTCGGTCCTTATTTAGCTTTTGCCGGCATGACGGTTTTTGTTTATCAGGTTGCCTGTTCCACATTCTGAATACACCGGTCAAGTTTTTTTAGTGATTTTTTCGATTGGGGAATGAAAGGAATACAATATTTATTCAGCGTATTGTTAAAGACATAAGCTTCACAGAATTCGAGCTTGTATCTTTTAATGGAGGAATACAGCGCGCCACAGAAATAGCGGTTAACGATTATTGCTTAAGTTGAAATTCAAAGTCTGTAAAAAACTATTCCATGTTTTAAAGGAAGACATGGGTCATTAACGTTTACAAATAAATTTATCAGGAAATAAAAATGAAATTTATGAAGCCTAAATATCTGGCGCTTTTCGTTGCAGCGGCGTCCAGCTCTGCCTTCGCGGCGGCGCCAGGTACGCCAACCCTCAGCAGTGGCAATGATAAGTTTGCGATTGTTGAAGTTGACCAGGCAGCGCAAGACTATAACAGCCTTGTGAAAGTCCATGATGGCGCGGATGTGAAAGTTGAGTGGAACGTCTGGAGCGGCGATGCGCCAACCTCGGCGAAAGTGCTTCTGGATGGTCAGGCCGTGTGGAGTGGCGCCGCAAGCGCCTCCGGATCAGCCACCTTCAAAGTGAAAAAGGGCGGACGCTATCAGGAGCAGGTTGAACTCTGTAACGCCAGCGGGTGTTCTAAAAGTGCCAGCAAACTGATCATCGTGGCGGACACGGACGGGAGCCATCTGCTGCCGCTGAACACCACCCTGAAGGAAAATAACAAAACTTTCTCTCAACATACGGACAAAGTGGTGGGTGCCTATTTCCCTGAGTGGGGCGTCTATGGGCGTGAGTTCCCGGTGGATAAAATCCCTGCGGCGAACCTGAACCACATTTTGTACGGTTTCATTCCGATCTGTGGTGGTGATGGCATCAACGACGGGTTAAAAACGGTTGAGAACGGCAACAGCTTCGCCGCGCTGCAGCGCGCCTGTGCGGGCCGTCAGGATTACACCGTGGCCATTCACGATCCGTGGGCGGCATTGCAAAAACCGCAGGCCGGCGTGACCAACTGGGACGACCCCTACAAAGGTAACTTTGGTCAGTTGATGGCGCTGAAAAAAGCCCATCCGGATCTGAAAGTGCTGCCTTCGATTGGCGGCTGGACGATGTCCGATCCGTTCTTCCAGATGCATGATTCAGCGATCCGTGCGCGCTTCGTCTCTTCCGTGAAAGAGTTCCTGAAAACCTGGAAATTCTTCGACGGGGTCGATATTGACTGGGAATTCCCGGGGGGGGGTGGCGTGTCGGAAAATCTTGGCAACCCTGCTCAGGACAAAGCTACCTATACCGCGGTGATGCACGATCTGCGTGCGATGCTGAACGAGCTGTCAGCAGAAACGGGCCGTACGTACGAACTGACCACCGCCATT
Source organism: Enterobacter sp. SORGH_AS_0287 (assembly GCF_031453695.1). Lineage (NCBI taxonomy): Bacteria > Pseudomonadati > Pseudomonadota > Gammaproteobacteria > Enterobacterales > Enterobacteriaceae > Enterobacter > Enterobacter sp. SORGH_AS_0287. Next base: position 2,000,251 of record NZ_JAVIZW010000001.1, on the reverse strand, counting down.
GGTTCCGGTAAAGACAAAATTGAAGACGTGGATTACACCACGGCGCAGCAGTACCTCGACCACATCTTCCTGATGAGCTACGACTTCTACGGCGGCTGGAGCAACACTGATCTCGGCCACCAGGCGGCGCTGCATGGCGCGGAGTGGAAACCGGACACCAACTACACCACTGAAAACGGCGTGAACGCGCTGCTGGAGCAGGGCGTGCAGCCGGGCAAGATTGTTGTGGGGGCGGGCATGTACGGTCGCGGCTGGACCGGCGTTCATGGCTACACCGGCGACAATCCGTTCACCGGTACGGCAACGGGCGCGGTCAAAGGCACCTGGGAACCGGGCGTGGTTGACTACCGTCAGATTGCGAACGAGTACAAAGGCAAGCCAGGCTGGGAATACAAATACGATGCCGCGGCAGAAGCGCCGTATCTGTTCAATAAAGCCACCGGCGATCTGATTACCTATGAAGACGCGCGTTCTACCACGGCAAAAGGTAAGTATGTGCTGGCGAAAAACCTGGGCGGTCTGTTCTCCTGGTCCATCGACTCGGACAATGGCGACATCCTCAATGCGATGAACGAAAGCCTGTTGGGCGGCGGTTCAACGCCGGTTGATCCCGTTGTCACCAACCATGCGCCGATCGCTGCGGCTGCCGATCAGACCGTGACCGGGCCTGTTACCGTCACCCTCGATGGCTCTGCGTCTGGCGATCCGGACGGCGACGCCATTACCTATAAGTGGACCCAGATTTCCGGTCCAGCCGTGACCCTTACCAACAGCACGAAAGCCAAAGCCTCCTTCGGCGCGGCGGCAGTGACTCAGAACCAGACGCTCTCCTTCCGCCTGACGGTGAAAGATGCGAAAGGCCTGACGAACGCCATTGATGTTCAGGTCGTGAACAAAGCACCTAAAGCGAACCAGGCACCGGTGGTCAACCCGATGGAAAGCATCACGCTGCAGGCGGGTGAAACCTATGCCCTGCATGCGCAGGCGGCCGATCCGGATGGTGACGCGCTGACCTATGCCTGGAGCGTGCCGGCGGACATGAACGCAACCGGTACTGACACCGCGAACGTGAATATCACCGCACCGGCTGTCGCTTCCGATTCCACCTACACCCTGAGCGTGGTGGTCAGCGACGGTAAAACCAGCGTTCAATCGAACGTGCAGGTTATTGTCACGCCAAAAGCAGCCGATGAGGTCACGCCACCATCTGACGAGGTGACACCACCAGCCGATGAGGTCACGCCGCCATCTGACGAGGTGACACCACCAGCCGATGAGGTCACGCCACCTTCTGATGAAGGCTCTGCCACCGGCAGCTGTGATGCACCTGTTGATGCCAGTGCCAGCCAGTACCCGGCCTGGAGTGCGAGCAAAATCTACAACAGTGGTGACACCGTGAGCGCCGACAACCTGGTGTGGAAAGCGAAGTACTGGACACAGGGCAATAAACCTGGCTTTGACGCGGATGCGTGGGAGCTGGTCAGCCAGGTGAAGATGAACTGGCGTTCCGATGTGGTTTACAACGGTGGCGATACGACCACCTACCAGGGGTATGTCTACCGTGCGAAATGGTGGACCCGTGGTGATAAACCAGGTAACAGCGATGTATGGGTGAAAGAAGGCGCGTCAGCAGACTGCAAATAACCTTCTTAGCCTGAGGTTGCGGGTTTGATATCGCCTGCAATCGTTGACCACACCCCGTTTCGGGTGTGGTCAACCCCTTCCGGAATAAGACAGCGTGCGCAAGGAGAAGGATCGTCAGTAAATAAACAGGTAATGAGATGAAACGCTTTTTATTGTTATTGCTTATTTTAAGTCAGAGTGCGGCAGCAAATTGCTGGGATAAAGCGGCGCATTATTATCATGTCGATCCGTATTTATTATATGCCATTGCGCAGGTGGAATCCGGTATGAATCCGAATGCCGTGGGGTGGAATCAGGATGGCTCGCGGGATGTGGGATTAATGCAGATTAACAGCACGCATTTCAGCGAACTGCAGCGCCAGGGCATTGACGAGAACCGGCTTGTGACCGAGCCCTGCACCTCCATTATGGTGGGCGCGTCAATACTGTCGACGATGATCAACGTATATGGCTATAACTGGGAAGCCGTCGGGGCTTATAACGCGGGAGTGAAAAAAGAGAATTATTCAAAGCGCATGAATTATGCCCGCAAGGTCTGGGCGAAATATCAGGAGATAAAACCTCGTTCCTCTTATTAATTCTGCTTTTTGTTTTTTGAAGCGTACCCGGCGGTGCGCTTCAGAAAATGAAAAATTACCGCACTCTTTGGTTTATTTATTAAGGGAATAATACATAAACCGTGATTGCATTAACCCTTGTTGCTATATATAGGATGAGTTGAAATGACCAAAAGGACCTTACTGAGCGTGCTCGTTGCGGGTGCATGCATTGCGCCTTTCATGGCACAGGCTGCGACGCTGCAGGCAACCACCAGCGAGCCGTTCACCCTGAAAGCCAGCGATCTGGCGAAGAAAGAACAGGAACTGACTAACTTTCCACTGATGGCGTCGGTTAAAGACACCATTCGTACGCTGGATAATGCCCAGGTTGAGCTGATTGAGCCAGGCCGTGCAGCGAACCCGGATAACGTTAAACGCGTTGAAGGCATTGTGAAGGCCAGCGACTGGGAATACCTTTTCCCGATGCGAGCGCAGTCCTACACCTACAGTAACTTCCTGAAAGCGGTGGGCAAATTCCCGGCGCTGTGTAAGACCTACAACGACGGCCGTGACAGCGACGCCATCTGCCGTAAAGAGCTGGCCACCATGTTTGCCCACTTCGCACAGGAAACCGGCGGCCACGAAAGCTGGCGTCCGGAAGCCGAATGGCGTCAGGCGCTGGTTCACGTTCGCGAAATGGGCTGGACCGAAGGGCAGAAAGGCGGTTACAACGGCGAATGTAATCCTGATATCTGGCAGGGACAAACCTGGCCGTGCGGCAAAGACAAAGACGGCGATTTCGTGAGTTACTTTGGCCGTGGGGCAAAACAGCTGTCTTATAACTATAACTACGGTCCGTTCTCTGAAGCGATGTTTGGCACTGTCCGCACGCTGCTCGACAAGCCGGAGCTGGTGGCTGACACCTGGCTGAACCTGGCAAGCGCCATCTTCTTCTTCGCCTACCCGCAGCCGCCGAAACCGAGCATGCTGCAGGTTATCGACGGCACCTGGCAGCCAAACGATCATGACAAAGCCAACGGCCTGGTTCCGGGCTTCGGTGTGACCACCCAGATCATTAACGGTGGCGTAGAGTGTGGCGGCCCGACTGAGATTGCCCAGTCTGAAAACCGTATCAAGTACTACAAAGAGTTTGCGAAGTACCTGAAAGTGCCTGTCCCGGCAAATGAAGTGCTCGGCTGTGCCAACATGAAGCAGTTCGATGAAGGCGGCGCCGGTGCGCTGAAGATTTACTGGGAGCAGGACTGGGGATGGAGTGCCGATACGCCAGACGGTAAAACATATTCCTGCCAACTGGTCGGTTATCAGACGCCGTTCAGCGCCTTTAAAGAGGGTGACTACACGAACTGCGTGAAGAAGTTCTATAACGTCAACATTATCAACGATGACGGTTCCGCCGTGACGCCGGACGAGCATCCGGTCACTCCGGCACCGACGCCATCGGAAGATGAAACCCCGGCACCGGTTCCGGACGAAACGCCGGCAGAACCGACCGTGGTGAACCACGCCCCGGTCGCGCAGATTGCGGGCCCAATCGGTGCGGTGGAAGCGGGCGCGCAGGTATCCCTGAGCGCAGAAGGATCCACTGACCAGGACGGCAATACGCTGACCTACACCTGGCGTTCACAGGATGGCCAGACGGTCACCGGTGAAGACAAGGCGGTGGTGACCTTTACCGCGCCAGAGTCTGCGACGGCTCAACAGTATGAAGTCAGCCTGACCGTGAGCGATGGCGAGCTGAGCAGCACCACTTCCTATCTGCTGAACGTTAAAGCGAAAGCCACGACGCCGTCTGAAAACGACGGTACCTCTGGTGCTTACGCCGCGTGGAGCGCGAACAGCAAGTACAAGGCAGGCGATATCGTGAATAACCACGGTAAACTGTTCCAGTGCAAACCGTTCCCGTACAGCGGCTGGTGTAACAATGCCCCGGCGTACTACGAGCCAGGCGCGGGTCTGGCGTGGTCAGACGCCTGGACGGCGCTGTAAAACAAAACGGCAACCTTCGGGTTGCCGTTTTCGTCTCTGTTCTCTGAGATGAGCGCGCTCAACTAGCGATGCAATTTACCGTGGTCACGCAGCCAGGCGGCTGTACGCACAATCCCTTCATCCAGGGAGACAATCGGCTTATACCCCAGTTCGTTCTCTGCGCGGGTGATATCCAGCGTAAAATCAAAGTTGAGCTTTGAGACACCGTAGTGCGTTAACGCAGGCTCTTTCGCCGATTTACTCCCAAGACGCTCCATACTGCGGGCAATCATATCCAGCATCGGGTAGGGCACGGAACGAATACGGCAGTCTATTTGCAACTCGTCAATCAACCTTTGCACGATGCTGCGCAGCGTGCAGGGCTCACCGTTGGTGATATTGTACGCGCGACCGGAAATCAGGGTATCGCAGTCCGGCTGGCTTGCCAGCCACATGGCGTGGACCGCATTTTCGTAGTACGTCATATCCACCATCGCATCGCCACCGCGGGGCAGCAGCACGCTGCCGTAGTGGTGCATCATCTGCGCCAGACGCGGGATAAACACTTTGTCATGCGGGCCGAACAGGCTCTGAGGACGCAATACGGTAAAACGGGTGTGCGGGTTCGACTGCGCCAGCAGATCGATCACCTCTTCGCTGGCCGCTTTACTGCGTGCAAACTCACAGGCAAAGCGCGCCGGGCGAAAATCTTCCTGCACGTCGCGGTGATGGTGATAGTCGAAATAGAGAGACGGGGAGGAGATATGAATAAAGTTACGCACGCCCCAGGCCACGGCCCATTCACCCAGACGACGGGTGGCACGCACATTGGCGAGGTCAAAAGCTTCCTGGGTACCCCACGGGGAGGTAAAACTGGAGCAGTGCCACAGCGTATCGATACCGGCCAGCATCACCTTGGCCTGAGAGGAGACCAGCTCCGTCAGGTCGGCATGGACAAACTCTGCGCCCATTTTTTGCAGCAGTTTACCCATCGCTTCGTTGCGACCGGTGGCCCTGACGCTGATGCCTTTGTTGCGCAGAAACTCGACCGCATTTCGGCCTAAGCCGCTGGTCGCCCCGGTAACCAGTACCTTCATATCAATCCACTGTGTTGAAAAAGAATTTCGTGCGCATTCTTTCGTGAATTACGGCGGGTTGCAATGGGAAAGGTGAAAGAATAAGAGTTTTATTGAGTTATTTTCGTCTTTTGTTCTGCCAGCTGCGCGATACGTTTCGCCATTCCGCGAAAGATAAACAGGTGAGCGGGGATCATTAACAACCAGTAGAAAAGCCCCGGCATCCCGTGCGGGTGCCACCAGGCTCTAACGTCCAGTTCTCGATGGTCGCCTTTGTCTTTTAGCGTAAAGCACAACCGTCCCAGACCGGGCGCTTTCATGCCAAACAGCAGCGCCAGCTGTTTTTCGGGCTCGACGATAATTACCTTCCAGCTGTCAACCGTATCGCCTACCGCAAGATACGGGTGCGCAGGACGGCCTTTCGCCAGCCTGTGTCCTACCAGCAGATCCAGTGCGCCACGGGTTTGCCAGAGGATATTGCCGAAGAAATAGCGTTCTTTACCGCCAATCTGATTCACCACCTCCCACAGGTCCGCCAGACTTGCCGGGGTGTTCACCGTGCAGCCAGCCTGTTTAGGAAAGTAACCGTACTCAGGCCGCCAGCGGGCAAACGCCTGGGCGTCGTAGCCCCAGTCGCTGGAGTTCATCAGCTGTTCCTCTTCCTTGAGCGTATTGCGTACCGCCTCATCGAAACGGATCAGCGTCTGGGGGATCAGCGCACGCAACGCGCGATCGTCGGCCAGCAGATCGTGTTTGAGCCCCTGGATCAGCGCTTTTGCGGTCGTCGGTGGCACGGACGTAATGACGTTTAAAAACCACACCGAGATCCAGCGGGTAGGGAAGGGAATGGGGATCAGCCAGCGTCGGCGGCCGCTGACACGCATAAAATGTTCGAACTGTTGCTGGTAGCTCAGCACTTCCGGGCCGGCAGCCTCAAGCACGCGGTGTTGCTCAGCCGGATGGTCCAGCAGGGCCACCAGATAATGGCGTAAATTTTCCAGCGCAATCGGCGTGGTCCGCGATCGCACCCAGCGCGGCGGGGTAAGCACCGGCAGGTTGTACACCATGTCGCGCATCACTTCGAACGCGGCGGAGCCGGCCCCGACGATGATCCCCGCCCGCAGTTCGGTGACGGGAATATTGGCGCCGCGCAGGGTCTCAGCCGTGAGCTGACGGGCGCGAAGATGATCGGACTGCTCGTTAGCAGGCGCCTGCAGCGAGCTTAAAAAAATCACCTGCTTCACCGGTGTGAGCAACAGCGCGTCGCGGACGTTCATCGCCACCTGACGCTCGTGGGCGATAAAATCGCCCCCTTCGCCCATGCTGTGAACAAGGTAGTAAAGCGTGTCGACCCCTTCCAGTAACGCCGGCAGCGTCGTGGGCCAGTTGAGATCGACGTTGTGACAGGTCACCCCGGGCAGGTGCAGCTTTTGCAGACGCTCCGTGTTGCGTGCCACGGCCAGCACCTGGTGTCCCTGCTGACTTAACGCAGTGGTGAGATGCTGACCGATATACCCACTGGCACCGAGTACCAGAATACGCTGCGGCACGCTCTGCTCCTTAGCGCTGTAAAAACGCCTGCCAGTGTTTCACCACGTCTGCCAGCTGCTGACGATTAACGTCCAGGTGCATAACCAGGCGTACCACCGGCGAGGCGTTGATCAACACGCCACGGGCTTTCATAAACTCACCCAGCGCGGCAGCGTGCTCTTCGCCCACGCGAATGAACAGCATGTTGGTATCGTGGCGCATAACGTCTGCACCAATCTCGCGTAGCTGTGCGGCCATCCACGCGGCGTTTTCATGGTCGTCTTTCAGGCGGGCCACGTTGTTTTTCAGGGCGTACAGTCCGGCTGCCGCCAGAATACCGGCCTGGCGCATCCCGCCGCCGGTCATCTTACGCCAGCGGACCGCGCGTTTGATGTAGTCCGCATTGCCCACCAGCAGCGAGCCAACAGGCGTCCCCAGCCCTTTAGACAGGCAAATAGTGAACGAATCGCAATACTGCGCGATGTCTTTCAGCTCGCAGCCATACTCCACCACGGCGTTAAAGATGCGCGCGCCGTCCACGTGCAGCCCGAGTTTGCGCTCGCGGGTGAATTCCCACGCTGCTTTCAGGTACTCGCGCGGCAGCACTTTGCCGTTGTGGGTGTTTTCCAGACTGAGCAGCCTGGTGCGGGCGAAATGCACATCATCGACTTTGATTTTCGCCGCGACCTTGTCGAGCGGCAGGGTGCCGTCCGGGGCGGCATCAATCGGCTGAGGCTGAATGCTGCCCAGTACCGCCGCACCGCCTGCTTCGTACAGGTAATTGTGCGCGCCCTGACCGGCAATATACTCTTCACCGCGTTCGCAGTGGCTGAGCAACGCCACCAGGTTGGCCTGGGTGCCGGATGGCAGAAACAGGGCGGCCTCTTTACCGCTTAGCTCGGCGGCATAACGCTGCAGCGCATTCACCGTCGGATCGTCACCGTAGACGTCGTCCCCGACCGGGGCGGCCATCATCTCTTCGAGCATGGCGCGACCCGGACGGGTAACGGTATCACTGCGTAAATCAATCATTTCACATCCCTTTAATTTAAGAGGTTATGTGAAATGTTTTACCTGAGCCAGTTGGTTTTTGCCAGTTCGATTACCTCATCACCGCGTCCGCTGATGATGGCGCGCAGCATATAGAGGCTGAATCCTTTGGCCTGCTCGAGTTTAATCTGCGGTGGGATCGCCAGCTCTTCTTTCGCCACCACCACATCCACCAGTACCGGACCGTCGATGGAGAAGGCGCGCTGCAGGGCTTCATCGACTTCTGAGGCTTTCTCTACGCGAATACCCGTGATGCCGCAGGCTTCAGCGATGCGCGCGAAGTTGGTGTCGTGTAGCTCGGTGCCGTCCGTCAGATAGCCACCTGCCTTCATCTCCATCGCCACAAAGCCCAGCACGCTGTTGTTAAAGACCACGATTTTCAGCGGGAGCTTCATCTGCACAACCGACAGGAAATCGCCCATCAGCATGCTGAACCCGCCGTCGCCGCACATCGCCACCACCTGACGCTCTGGTGCGGTGGCCTTGGCCCCCAGCGCCTGCGGCATGGCGTTGGCCATCGAACCGTGGTTGAACGACCCCAGCAGACGGCGTTTGCCGTTCATCTTCAGATAGCGTGCCGCCCAGACGGTCGGGGTGCCCACGTCGCAGGTAAAAATGGCGTCGTCGTCCGCGAAATGGCTAATTTGCTGCGCCAGATACTGGGGATGAATGGCTTTGTCGCTCGGTTTGGCAAGATCGTCCAGTCCTTTGCGTGCATCGCGGTAATCACTGAGGGCTTTGTCGAGGAACTTCCGGTCGGTTTTTTCTTCCACCAGCGGCAGCAGGGCGGCGAGGGTGGATTTGATGTCCCCTACCAGCGCCATATCGACTTTACTGTGGGCACCAATACTGCCCGGGTTAATATCAATCTGAATGATTTTGGCATCCGTCGGGTAAAACGCGCGGTACGGGAACTGGGTGCCGAGCAGGATCAGCGTGTCGGCATTCATCATGGTGTGGAAACCGCTGGAAAAACCGATCAGTCCGGTCATGCCCACGTCATACGGATTGTCATATTCGACGTGCTCTTTGCCGCGCAGGGCGTGAACAATCGGGGATTTTAACTTGCCGGCAAATTCCACCAGCTCTTTGTGCGCGCCCGCACAGCCACTGCCGCACATCAGGGCGATATTGCTGGAGTAACGCAGCAGCTGCGCGAGCTTTTTGAGCTCTTCTTCAGCCGGCGTGATGACAGGCTGTGGGGCGTGATACCAGTGCGAACTGGCACCCTCAGGCGCGGCCTTCAGCGCCACGTCACCGGGAATAACGACCACCGAAACACCGCGGTTAAGCACGGCTTTGCGCATTGCAATGGCCAGAACCTGAGGGATTTGTTCTGGTGAGGAAACTAATTCGCAATAGTGGCTGCATTCACGGAACAGCTCCTGAGGATGCGTCTCCTGAAAATAGCCGCTGCCGATTTCGGAAGAAGGGATGTGGGCGGCAATCGCCAGGACCGGTACGTGATTGCGGTGGCAGTCAAACAGGCCGTTGATCAAGTGAAGGTTGCCCGGTCCGCACGATCCGGCGCAGACGGCCAGTTCACCCGTCACCTGCGCTTCCGCCCCAGCCGCGAAGGCGGCAACCTCTTCATGACGGGTTGGCATCCATTCAATGGTCTTCATCTTATTGAGGCTATCGCTCAGCCCGTTCAGGGAGTCGCCGGTTACGCCCCAGATGCGCTTTACGCCTGCCTGCTCGAGGGTTTTTGCTATGTATGCAGCCACGGTTTGTTTCATGGGTGTCCATCTCCTTTAAGTGATATCGCTTACAAGCTTAGAAGAAAGTCACTGTATTGCCGCGCTTTCCCCCTTATTAAAAGGTGCTTTTCACCCGCAATGATTCGGCATAATCTGGTCATCACATAGATGAAAACAGGAATCATTTCAAATGGTTAAATCATTGTTAATTGCTGTTAATGAAAAGCTATCGTGCGACGATGCCGGCAAACTCTTGTTACGACTTGCCGTCGGTGGGCTGATGCTTTTTCACGGTTTACACAAGTTATTGGGTGGCGTGGGGTTCATCAGCGGCATGCTGGTGGAAAAAAGGCTTACCGGGGTTTATCGCCTACGGCGTGCTCATTGGCGAAGTGGTGGCGCCTGTCCTGATTATCGTGGGGCTTTTTACGCGCCCGGCGGCACTGGTGCTGGCGTTTACCATGATTGTGGCGTGGCTGATGGTCGGGACGGGGGAAACCTTTGCGCTGGACGCGGTAGGTGCCTGGGCGATTGAGAGCCTGGTGTACTTCTTTATCGGTGCGCTGGCGATAGCATGCTTAGGCGCTGGGCGTTTTGCGTTGGGGAAAGCGCCGGTCTGGCGGTAGTCGTACTAACCGGGGGTAAACGCGAGCGCTTACCCCCGTCATTCGCGCGTTGGCTGATTACGCCAGCACAAGATCGCCCTGTGGATGACACGAGCACGCCAGTACGTATCCGTCGGCGATTTCTGCCTCGGTCAGCGTCATGGTGCTCGTCACGGTGTACTCACCGGAGACCACTTTGGTCTTGCAGCAGCCACACACGCCAGCACGGCATGCTGCCACCACCGGCACGTTGTTGCTTTCCAGCGCATCCAGTAGCGTGGTGCCGACCCGGCCAAAGAAGGTCTGAGCAGGCTGCAGTCTGGTAAACGTAATTCCGCTGGTTGCCGCTTCCGCGACCGGGGTGAAGAACTGCTCTTTGAAGAAGCGGGTCACGCCCAGCGCTTTCACGTCCTGCTCAACGATATCCATATACGGCGCCGGCCCACAGGTCATCACGGTACGATCCGCGAGATCCGGGACGCTTTGCAGCAGTTCGCGGCTCAGACGCCCGGCGACAAAACCGTGGGTTGCGTTATGTTCCGCCACCAGCGTCACCGGATAGTTACGCCACTCTTCGGCAAAGATCACATCTTCCGGCGATCGCACGCTGAAGATCACCTGAACATCAGCCTGCGGACGGTTTTTCGCCAGCCAGCGACGCATTGACATGATCGGCGTGACGCCGCACCCGGCGGCCAACAGCAGGAATTTATCTTCCGCTTTATCGTCACAGGTGAAATCCCCGTGTGCGTCCGACAGCCAGAGGTAATCCCCGCGCTTCACGTCCCGGGTCAGCCACTGCGAGCCTGCGCCATCATCGATACGGCGGATAGTGAGCGTGATGTACTCGCTCACGCCCGGCGTTGAGGAGATCGTGTAGGCGCGCAGCGTGTCCGCTGAGTTGCGGACACTGACCAGCGCATACTGACCTGCACGGTACGGATAGTAGTCATGGCACAGCAGGGACAGCGTCCACACATCCGGCGTCTCCTGATGGATGTGATGAACCTGCATCCGCCACGGACATTGTGAGGTTGGCATGGTCATGAATAACTCCTTACGCGCTCAGCAGCTGCTGCATATCTTCTTCTACGGTGGTCACGGAACGCAGACCAAACTTCTCGTTCAGCACGGCCAGCAGATCCGGTGTCAGGAAGCCGGGTGCGGTTGGGCCAGCCATAATGTTGGTCACGCCGAGAGAGAGCAGGGTCAGCAGGATGACAATCGCTTTCTGTTCAAACCAGGAGAGCACCAGCGACAGCGGCAGATCGTTGACGCCGCAGCCCAGTTTTTCCGCCAGCGTGACGGCCAGAATGATGGCAGAGTAGGCATCATTACACTGACCCGCATCGACCAGACGTGGCAAACCTTCGATGTTGCCGAAGTCCAGCTTGTTGAAACGGTATTTACCGCACGCCAGCGTCAGGATCAGGCAATCTTCCGGTACGCTGGTGGCGAAATCGGTGAAGTAGTTACGCTCACCGCGCGCGCCGTCACAGCCGCCAATCAGGAAGATATGGCGCAGTTTTTCACGGCTCACGAGGTCAATCAGTGAATCCGCGGCACCGAGCAGGGTTTCGCGACCAAAGCCGACGGTGATCAGATGTTCGATTTCGCTGTACGGGAAGCCACCCATCTGCTGCGCCTGGGCAATGACCGGGCCGAAATCATCCCCTTCCAGGTGGCTCACACCCGGCCAGCCAACGATGCTGCGGGTCCAGATGCGGTCGTCATACGCGCCAACGGTGGGGTCGATGATGCAGTTAGAGGTCATCACGATAGGGCCCGGGAAACGGGCGAACTCAACCTGCTGGTTCTGCCAGCCGCTGCCGTAGTTCCCGACCAGGTGTTTAAATTTACGCAGTTCCGGGTAGCCGTGTGCGGGCAGCATTTCGCCGTGGGTATAGACGTTAACGCCCGTGCCCTCGGTCTGCTTCAGCAGGTTATAGAGGTCTTTCAGGTCATGGCCGGAGATCAGGATGCATTTGCCTTCGGTCGCTTTAACGTTAACCTGCGTCGGCGTCGGGTGGCCGTAGGTGCGGGTTTCACCGGCATCCAGAATACGCATCACGTTGAAGTTCATCTGGCCGATTTCCATTGAACATTCGAGCAGCGGATTCATCTCGGCAGGCCAGGTACCCAGCCACGCCATGATTTTGTGGTACTGAGCATAGATAGCGTTATCGTACTGGCCCAGAACGTGCGCGTGTTCCATATAGGCCGCGGCCCCTTTCAGGCCGTACAGGCAGAGCAGACGCAGGCCGAGAATGTTCTCGCCAATCGCCGCTTTATCTTTGTTGGGGGTGAATTCTGCTGCCTGACGCTGCAGCTCGCCCAGGTCGTCGCTCACCAGCTGCAGGTCTGCCATTGGGTTTTCTTCCCGTGCGTTGGCATCGGCGCTCAGACACTGCGCTTTGAGCGCTTCACGCAGCGCAATTGCTTCGCGGGCATAGCCGACGATGCGCGGGGAATCAAAGTTAACGTTAGTCAGCGTGGAGAAAAAGGCGCGGGGGGCGAAACTGTCTACATAGTGGTCAATAATGCCATATTCGCGGGCCTTGAATGCCCATGCGGAAAGGCCTTGCAGGGCGGCAATCAGCAGATCCTGCAGGTCTGATGTTTCTGCGGTTTTGCCGCACATACCTTGCGCATAAGAGCAGCCATTGCCTGCCGGGGTACGGATGGTTTGTTCACATTGCACACAAAACATAATCACACCTGTTAAAGTTATATTTGATATACATGTTTGAGATTATGCCTGTGACTGAACGGTGAAAAGGGCTTTCTTCTACAAAATAGATGGAGATTGATTTAGCGCAATTTTGGCGGCAGAAAGCCTACCGCCAGAGGAGTATCAGGCGGAGAAAAACGCCATCAGAACGGGAACCAGCAGGCTCAAAATAAAGCCGTGTACGATGGCGGCAGGCACCATCTCCAGCCCACCTGAACGCTGCAGAACCGGCAGGGTAAAGTCCATCGACGTGGCGCCACACAGACCCAGTGCGGTCGAGCGACTGCGGCGCACCAGGCCCGGGATCAGCATAATGGCAATTAATTCTCGCGCCAGGTCGTTAAAGAAGGCGGCGCTCCCGATGACCGGACCGAACGATTCGGTCAGCAGAATACCGGAAAGGGAATACCAGCCAAATCCGGAGGCCATTGCCAGACCGGTTTTTAACGGCAGGCCGAGAATAAAAGCGTTAATCACGCCCGCCACCAGTGAGCTAATGACGACGATAACCGCGACGATCATTCCACGGCGATTAAGGACAATCTGTTTCAACGTCATGCCATTATTTCGCAGCTGAATACCGATAAGGAACAGCAGGAAAATGAGGGTATATTCACTGGCTTCCGTCGCGTGCTGTAAAAAATTCCATCCGCTCAGCCCAAGAACAAAACCCAGCACCACGACGCCGCATAATTTTAAAGATTCCAGCGCCATTGCAATTCGTGACGGCAGTTTTTCCTGATGGTGGTGATTTTTCCACGGAATAGTGCGCTCAAGCCAGAAAAGTGCGGCAATATTGCACAGCAAAATAACGGCGCAGGTGACGACAGAATAATGCAGGATCGCCAGCAGATTGGTGGCCAGATTATCCAGAAACGCCAGGCTTATCCCCATAAAGAAAAGAATGACGTAGACAATCCAGCTCAGAAAACGGTTGATAAGCCGTAACGCGGATTCGCGATGTAGCGGGATAAGGTAGCCCACAATCAGAGGCAGCAGAATGATGAGGAGTCCTGAAAACATGAACAACGGGTCCTTGTGAATATCTGTTAAGCGCCAGAGACACTACCCAATAAACGTTGTCAGGTAAAGGAGCAACAAAAAAGCCGGGTGGCAGCAACGCCTGACCCGGCCTGAGTGTTGTCATGCAGCTCGGGTAAGCGTAAGTGCTACCCGACTGCACACGCAATTAATCGCGTTTTTCCAGCAGGGTGCGATAAAGCACGCCGCCCAGAATACCGCCGATGATTGGCATTACCCAGAACAGCCACAGCTGCTCAAGCGCCCAACCGCCCTGGAAAATAGCGACGGCAGTACTGCGCGCCGGGTTTACGGAGGTGTTGGTGACCGGAATAGAGATCAGGTGGATAAGCGTCAGCGCCAGACCAATGGCAATAGGTGCAAAGCCCGCCGGGGCGTGTTTGTCGGTTGCGCCGTGGATCACCAGCAGGAAGCCTGCGGTCAGCACAATTTCAATCACGATGGCAGAGAGCATGGAGTAACCGCCAGGGGAGTGTTCGCCGAAACCGTTTGAGGCGAAGCCGCTTGCGGCGGCGTCAAAGCCGGCTTTACCGCTGGCAATAACGTACAGAACCGCTGCAGCAATAATCCCGCCAACAACCTGGGCCACAATATAACCAATGACTTCTTTAGCAGGGAAACGACCGCCCGCCCATAAACCTAATGTCACCGCCGGGTTAAAATGACCACCGGAAATATGACCCACGGCAAACGCCATGGTTAATACGGTTAAACCGAATGCCAGCGCAACGCCGACAAAACCAATACCTAATTCCGGAAATGCTGCTGCCAGAACGGCGCTACCGCAGCCACCAAACACCAGCCAGAATGTACCAAAGCATTCTGCTGCTAATTTTCTAAACATAACCACCTCAATAATAAACTTCACACGCGTTCCTGCGTGCGGGATATCGTCAAAAAAGGGATGACGACTCAAAGAGCCATTATTTTAAAAACAAAAACATCCCTTCGCCACTAAAATTAATTCGGTTAATTTGATTTATGGCAACGTGATGTCATTCCTTGTTCAAATCGACGGTAAATAGAGCATAGACCAATTCTCTACAGCACGAAGGTTGTGCTGTCGTGTCAAAGTTCCTGCCGCTATACTGCTGATAACTTAAAGGAAAAAGTGATCATCTCGCGGGGGATTTATGCTTCTCGAACGTGTGGAAATTGTTGGGTTCCGCGGTATTAACCGCCTGTCGCTGCAGCTTGAGCAGAACAACGTCCTGATCGGTGAGAACGCGTGGGGTAAGTCCAGCCTGCTGGATGCGCTGACGCTGCTGCTTTCGCCCGAAGACGATCTGTATCACTTTGCCCATGATGATTTCTGGTTTCCTCCCGGCGATGTGAACGGCCGCGAAAAACACCTGCACATTATTTTGACGTTCCGCGAATCCGAGCCGGGGCGTCACCGTGTGCGACGCTTCCGTCCGTTATCACCCTGCTGGGTCCCGTGCGACGACGGTTTCCACCGGATTTTCTACCGGCTGGAAGGTGAGATGGCAGAAAACGAGGGCGTATTAACCCTGCGTGATTTCCTCGATGAGAAAGCCAACCCTATTCCGCTGGATGACATCGACGACCTGGCTCGCCACCTGATTCGCCTGATGCCGGTGTTGCGCCTGCGTGATGCGCGTTTTATGCGGCGGATCCGCAACGGCACCGTACCGAATATGCCAGAAGTGGAAGTGACCGCCCGCGAGCTGGATTTCCTGGCGCGAGAGCTGGTGGCGCGTCCGCAAAATCTGACCGATGGTCAAATCCGCCAGGGGTTGTCGGCAATGGTACAACTGCTGGAACACTATTTTTCCGAGCAGGGGACGTCGGAGTCGCGTCATCGTCTGATGCGCCGCCGCTCTCACGATGAACAACGCAGCTGGCGTTACCTCGATATCATTAACCGGATGATCGACAGGCCTGGTGGCCGTACCCATCGGGTGATTTTGCTGGGGCTGTTTTCGACGCTACTGCAGGCCAAGGGCACCGTTCGTCTCGACCGTGACGCCCGCCCGCTGCTGCTGGTGGAAGACCCGGAAACGCGCCTGCACCCGATCATGCTCTCGGTGGCGTGGCACCTGTTGAATCTGCTGCCGCTACAGCGCGTGACCACCACCAATTCCGGCGAGTTATTGTCGCTGACCCCGGTCGAGCACGTCTGCCGTCTGGTACGTGAGTCTTCCCGCGTCACCGCCTATCGCCTCGGGCCGGGCGGGATGAACGCGGAAGAGGGACGTCGTATCTCGTTCCACATTCGCTTTAATCGTGCGTCGTCGCTGTTCGCCCGCTGCTGGCTGCTGGTTGAGGGAGAAACGGAAACCTGGGTTATCAACGAACTGGCGCGTCAGTGCGGCCACCATTTTGATGCCGAAGGTATCAAGGTCATCGAATTTGCCCAGTCGGGGATCAAGCCGCTGATCAAATTCGCCCGGCGGATGGGCATTGAATGGCATGTGCTGGTGGATGGTGACGAAGCGGGGAAAAAATATGCCGCGACCGTGCGTGGCCTGCTAAATAATGAGCGCGAAGAAGAGCGCGACCACCTAACCATGCTGCCGGCCATGGACATGGAGCACTTTATGTACCGTCAGGGGTTCGACGACGTGTTCCACCGGATTGCGATGGTGCCGGTGGATGTGCCAATGAACATGCGGCGCGTGATTGCCAAAGCCATCCACCGCTCTTCAAAACCTGATTTAGCGATTGAGGTGGCGACGGAGGCGGGGAGACGTGGCGTGGAATCCGTGCCGACGCTGCTTCGCAAGATGTTCTCCCGCGTGCTGTGGCTGGCACGCGGGAAAGCGGATTAAGCGCGGGTCGCCTGCGTGACGTGTTGCGTCAGGCTGTCCAGTAACGCATAGCGGCGGCGGTACTCAGCGCGCTTTTTGCTTGCAATCTCGTCCATCGGCTTACGGGGCATGGCGAGCGGCAGCATGAAGTGGCCGTTATCCTGTTTTTGCCCGCCGAGGGAGAGCCAGAAGCTGTCATAATCGGCCAGCAATTTTCCCTCTTTTTTCTTGCGGTAACGCCAGCTGCGGTAGATATGCGTGGCGTTACTCACCGCGACAATATGCTCAACCGGGAAAGCTGCGCCAAGCGTCATTGCCGTTTCAACCAGCAGGCGTTTCGGGAACAGGCCGTGACACGCTTTGGTCGCCCCCTGGATCAGTTCATGTGGAACGTGTGCTTTTGCCCCCTGCAGGCCGCCGATGAACAGCGTTGTTTTTCCTTCAAACGGGCACAGCGTGAAGGTCATTTCCGCCAGCACGGTATTCTGATGGTTACAAAAGACGAGGGTGGCTTCACCCTCTTTATCCATGAAGGCGTCGGCGCACAGGCGCACAGTAAACTGCTGTTCGTCTTTTCCGGTCAGGGTCAGCAGGGTTGCCCCCTGCGGTGAAAGGTAACCCTTGACCAGCGTTGCCGGAAGCTGGCGCGTCATGGTCTGGTAGTGCCAGGTCAGCGATTCCAGCGCCTGTCGGCGATCCATGTCCACCGTTAACCACGGGCGGTGCAGGCGGCACGGCAGCCCCGGCTGCACCTGCAACATTTGCATCAGGCGCGGCTGCTTTGCCAGCTCTGACAGCAGACGCGTGGTGCTGAACGGTGTCATCAGCGAACGGAGCATGAATTTACGTCGATAAGCGGGGTTTTGCCATGCCAGCCCCGGCGTGATCTTACCGAAGGCCAGATTATTGAAGAGCTGCCAGCCGGATTTAGGCTGGTGCTGATGAGAAATAAGTGTATCGACGATGGAAGACATGTTAGATCCTGCTTCTGAAGGAAGGGTTCTATTTCAGCAGGCGAAATTTCAATAACTCATCAACAAATTGAGGCGATTTCGGTGCGCGGGGGTTTCGTTGAGGAGTCGTTTAGATAGAATCAACGTTTATAATTGCCAGAACATTTATTTGGAATATTTATGAACCTCAAGGGAAAACGCAGAACGTGGTTTCTGCTGCTGGCGGTAATTGTTATCGGGGGAGGGTTCTGGCTATGGCAGATCCTGAATGCCCCTGTACCACAGTATCAAACACTGATTGTCCGTCCGGGCGAGCTGCAGCAAAACGTGCTGGCGACGGGAAAACTGGATGCCCTGCGCAAGGTTGACGTGGGTGCACAGGTAAGCGGTCAGTTGAAAACGCTGTCGGTTGAGATTGGCGACAAGGTGAAAAAAGGCCAGCTGCTGGGCGTTATCGATCCTGAGCAGGCGCAAAACCAGATCCGTGAGGTGGAAGCCACGCTCATGGAACTGCGTGCCCAGCGTGCACAGGCGCAGGCTGAGCGCAACCTGGCCCAGGTAACGTTAACGCGTCAGCAGGCGCTGGCCAAAACGCAGGCCATCTCGAAACAAGATTTAGACACGGCTGCCACCGAACTGGCGGTTAAGCAGGCGCAGATCGGGACTATCGATGCGCAGATCAAGCGCAACCAGGCCTCGCTGGATACGGCCAAAACCAACCTCGACTATACGCAGATTGTGGCACCCATGGCCGGGGAAGTGACTCAAATTACCACGCTGCAGGGGCAAACGGTGATTGCGGCGCAGCAGGCGCCCAACATTCTGACCCTGGCGGACATGAGCACCATGCTGGTGAAAGCCCAGGTCTCAGAGGCGGATGTTATTCATCTGAAGCCGGGACAGAAAGCCTGGTTTACCGTCCTCGGCGATCCTCAGACGCGCTATGAAGGCGCGCTAAAAGACATTCTGCCGACGCCGGAAAAAGTGAACGATGCCATCTTCTACTATGCGCGCTTCGAGGTACCTAACCCGCAGGGCGTGTTGCGTCTGGATATGACCGCACAGGTGCACATTCAGCTTACCGGCGTGAAAAATGTGCTCACCATTCCTCTCTCTGCGCTGGGTGAATCCACCGGCGAGAGTCGCTATAAAGTGAAAGTGCTGCGCAACGGCGAAACGCGTGAGCGAGAAGTGGTCATTGGTGCACGTAATGACACCGACGTGGTGGTGGTCAAAGGGCTGGAAGAGGGTGAGGAGGTTGTTACCAGCGAAAGCCTGCCCGGAGCCGCTAAATGACGGCGTTGCTTGAGCTGAATGACATTCGTCGCAGCTATCCGTCGGGTGATGGCCCGGTTGAGGTGCTGAAGGGGATCACTCTGCGCGTCGAAGCGGGCGAGATGGTGGCGATTGTCGGTGCGTCCGGCTCCGGTAAATCGACGCTGATGAATATTCTCGGCTGTCTGGACAGACCCACCAGCGGCACCTATCGGGTGGCCGGTATGGATGTTTCCACGCTGGACGGTGACGCGCTGGCTAAACTGCGGCGGGAACATTTCGGTTTTATCTTCCAGCGTTACCATCTGCTCTCTCACCTGACGGCGGCGCAGAACGTCGAAGTGCCGGCGGTCTATGCCGGCGTCGAGCGGAAAAAACGCCTTGAGCGCGCCCAGATGCTGCTGACGCGTCTGGGGCTGGCGGAGCGGGTGGAGTACCAGCCCTCGCAGCTCTCCGGCGGCCAGCAGCAGCGTGTCAGTATCGCACGCGCGCTGATGAACGGCGGTCAGGTGATCCTCGCAGATGAACCGACCGGGGCGCTCGACAGCCATTCGGGTGAAGAGGTGATGGCGATCCTTCACCAGCTTCGCGATCAGGGGCATACGGTCATCATCGTTACCCACGATCCGCAGGTGGCTGCGCAGGCCGAGCGCATCATTGAGATCCGCGACGGAGAGCTGGTCAGCAACCCGCCGGCGCGACACGCCCGGGCGGCGGCGCCGAAAGAAGTCCTGCCGGCGTCAACCGGCTGGGGACAATTTTCCAGCGGGTTTCGTGAGGCGCTGACCATGGCCTGGCTGGCGATGGCTGCCAATAAAATGCGCACCCTGTTGACCATGCTGGGCATCATCATTGGTATCGCCTCGGTGGTGTCGATTGTGGTCGTGGGCGACGCGGCCAAACAGCTGGTGCTGGCGGATATTCGGGCCATCGGGACCAACACCATTGATGTCTATCCCGGCAAAGACTTTGGCGATGACGAGCCGCAGTATCAGCAGGCGCTGAAGTATGACGATCTGGCGGCTATCCAGAAGCAGCCGTGGGTGAATTCGGCCACGCCGGCGGTCTCGCAAAACCTCCGTCTGCGGGTAGGCAATGTTGACGTTGCTGCCAGCGCCAACGGCGTCAGCGGCGATTACTTTAACGTCTATGGCATGACCTTCAGCGAAGGTGCCACCTTCAATGCCGAGCAGTTAGCGGGCCGGGCGCAGGTGGTGGTGCTTGATGCCAACTCGCGCCGGCAGCTCTTCCCCAATAAAACCAACGTGGTGGGCGAGGTTATCCTGGTCGGAAACATGCCTGCGACGGTGATTGGCGTGGCGGAAGAGAAACAGTCGATGTTTGGCAGCAGCAAGATCCTGCGCGTCTGGCTGCCCTATACCACCATCTCCGGGCGGATTATGGGGCAGTCCTGGCTGAACTCCATCACCGTTCGCGTGAAGGAGGGCTACGACAGCGCGCAGGCCGAGCAACAGCTGGAACGGCTGCTGACGTTGCGTCACGGGAAGAAAGATTTCTTCACCTGGAATATGGACGGTCTCTTGAAAACGGCGGAAAAGACCACACGTACTCTTCAGCTGTTCCTGACGCTGGTGGCGGTGATCTCGCTGGTGGTCGGCGGTATCGGGGTGATGAATATCATGCTGGTATCGGTCACGGAACGTACCCGGGAGATTGGCATCCGCATGGCAGTCGGTGCCAGAGCCAGCGATGTGCTGCAGCAATTTTTGATTGAAGCGGTGCTGGTGTGTCTGGTGGGCGGCGCGATGGGCATTGCGCTGTCGATGATGATCGCGTTTGCTCTGCAGCTTTTTTTACCCGGCTGGGAGATTGGTTTCTCGCCGGTGGCCATTCTTACCGCATTTTTGTGTTCGACTTTTACCGGCATTTTGTTTGGCTGGCTGCCTGCCCGCAATGCGGCGCGTCTGGATCCTGTGGATGCGTTGGCTCGCGAATAGGCTGAAAATAAAAATGCCAGCCGATCGGGCTGGCATTTTGACGGCGGGATGTACACAATAAAACAGAGAGCTATGCGACCGTTTCTGCTTCAATGGGTACGATCAGGCTTGCATGATTGCCTTTTGGTCCCTGGTGTACATCGAACCGGACGGACTGCCCGGCTTTGAGCGTTCTGTAACCATCCATCTGAATGGTGGAATAGTGAGCGAAGATATCCTCGCCGCCGCCTTCGGGGCAGATGAAGCCAAACCCTTTGGCGTTGTTGAACCACTTAACAGTACCCATTTCCATGCTTCGACATCCTTCGTAAATCTTATAAGTTAAGATGGAATGAACCGGTGGTGGAGTGGGGGCTGTTCAAAACCTCGCCATCTCACGCTTGTACAATTTAGAGAAACGAAAGAAGTCGTCAAGCGTTTGGCGCTTGAGATGGGACAATAATCAACCAAAGTTTGAAGCAGTTAACGCTATTGCAACAGTTTGTGACAGACATCGCGGATGACAGTAATAGATGATTGTTATCTAACATCTGAGGTAGATTCAAAGTGGTTATGCAAAATGGGTAAGACCAACGACTGGCTGGATTTTGACCAGCTGGCGGAAGATAAAGTGCGTGACGCGCTAAAACCGCCATCTATGTATAAAGTTATGTTAATGAACGATGATTACACGCCGATGGAATTTGTTATTGACGTGCTACAAAAGTTCTTTTCTTATGATGTAGAACGTGCAACGCAACTGATGCTTACCGTTCATTATCGTGGCAAAGCTATCTGCGGCATCTTTACCGCCGAAGTGGCGGAGACCAAAGTCGCGATGGTGAACGATTATGCGAGGGAGAACGAGCATCCGTTGCTGTGTACGCTGGAAAAGGCCTGATAAGGCATAAAATTTGGGGGAGGTGCCTATGCTCAATCAAGAACTGGAACTCAGTTTAAATATGGCTTTCGCCAGAGCGCGTGAGCACCGACATGAGTTTATGACCGTCGAGCATTTACTGCTCGCACTGCTTAGCAACCCATCTGCCCGCGAAGCGCTGGAAGCCTGCTCCGTGGATCTGGTGGCGCTACGTCAGGAACTCGAAGCCTTCATCGAACAAACCACACCGGTGCTGCCAGCCAGTGAAGAAGAGCGCGACACGCAGCCGACGCTCAGCTTCCAGCGCGTGTTGCAGCGTGCGGTCTTCCACGTCCAGTCTTCCGGACGTAGCGAAGTGACGGGCGCAAATGTGCTGGTCGCCATCTTCAGCGAGCAGGAGTCACAGGCTGCCTACCTGCTGCGCAAACACGAAGTCAGCCGACTCGACGTGGTTAACTTTATCTCTCACGGAACGCGTAAAGACGAGCCGAACCAGGCATCGGATTCCAGCAATCAGGTCAATAACAATGAAGAGCAAGCAGGCGGGGAGGATCGTATGGAAAACTTCACCACCAATCTCAACCAGCTTGCTCGCGTTGGCGGTATTGATCCGCTGATTGGTCGCGATAAAGAGCTGGAGCGCGCGATCCAGGTATTGTGCCGTCGCCGCAAGAACAACCCGCTGCTGGTGGGTGAATCTGGTGTCGGTAAAACCGCGATTGCCGAGGGTCTCGCCTGGCGTATTGTGCAGGGTGACGTACCGGAAGTGATTGCCGATTGCACCATCTACTCGCTGGATATTGGCTCGCTGCTGGCGGGCACTAAATACCGCGGCGATTTTGAAAAACGCTTTAAGGCGCTTTTGAAACAGCTCGAGCAGGACACCAACAGCATTCTGTTTATCGATGAGATCCACACCATCATCGGTGCCGGTGCGGCCTCGGGTGGCCAGGTGGATGCCGCTAACCTGATCAAACCGCTGCTCTCCAGCGGTAAGATCCGCGTGATTGGTTCCACAACGTATCAGGAGTTCAGCAACATCTTTGAGAAAGATCGTGCCCTGGCGCGTCGTTTCCAGAAAATCGATGTGACTGAACCCTCTGTTGAAGAAACCGTGCAGATCATCAACGGTCTGAAACCGAAGTACGAAGCGCACCACGATGTGCGTTATACCGCCAAAGCGGTACGTGCGGCGGTGGAGCTGGCGGTGAAATACATCAACGATCGTCATCTGCCGGATAAGGCCATTGACGTGATTGATGAGGCAGGGGCGCGTGCGCGTCTGATGCCAGCCAGCAAGCGTAAGAAAACCGTTAACGTGGCGGATATCGAGACCGTGGTGGCCCGTATCGCGCGTATCCCTGAGAAGAGCGTTTCTCAGAGCGACCGCGACACGCTGCGCACCCTTGGCAATCGCCTGAAAATGCTGGTCTTTGGGCAGGATAAAGCCATTGAGGCGTTAACCGAAGCCATCAAGATGGCCCGTGCTGGCCTGGGGCATGAACATAAGCCTGTCGGTTCCTTCCTGTTCGCCGGTCCGACCGGTGTGGGGAAAACCGAGGTCACGGTTCAGCTCTCCAAAGCGCTGGGCATTGAGCTGCTGCGTTTTGATATGTCCGAGTACATGGAGCGTCACACCGTCAGCCGTTTGATTGGTGCGCCTCCGGGCTATGTGGGCTTTGACCAGGGCGGTCTGTTAACCGACGCGGTGATTAAGCATCCGCACGCGGTACTGCTGCTTGATGAAATCGAGAAAGCGCACCCGGACGTGTTCAACATCCTGCTGCAGGTAATGGACAACGGGACGCTGACCGATAACAACGGGCGCAAGGCGGACTTCCGCAACGTAGTGCTGGTAATGACCACCAACGCCGGTGTACGTGAAACGGAGCGCAAATCTATCGGCCTTATCCATCAGGATAACAGCACCGATGCGATGGAAGAGATCAAGAAGATCTTTACGCCGGAGTTCCGTAACCGTCTGGACAACATCATCTGGTTCGATCACCTCTCTACCGAGGTTATCCATCAGGTAGTGGATAAGTTCATCGTCGAACTGCAGGTTCAGCTGGATCAGAAAGGCGTGTCGCTGGAAGTGAGCCAGGAGGCCCGCAACTGGCTGGCTGAGAAAGGCTACGACCGTGCGATGGGGGCCCGTCCAATGGCGCGTGTGATTCAGGACAACCTGAAGAAACCGCTGGCGAACGAGCTGCTGTTTGGCTTGCTGGTAGACGGCGGTCAGGTGACGGTCGCGCTGGACCAGGAGAAGAATGAGCTGACGTACGATTTCCAGAGTGCGCAGAAGCACAAGCCGGAAGCGGCTCACTGATTTCCTGCATTAGTCTTAAAAACCGGGCAATTCACTGCCCGGTTTTTTTATGCCTGCCCGCACCGAAACTTTGCGAGGCGCTTTCCATATTTTCATCGCACTCATTGCTGTATAAATTCACAGTCCTAGAATGGCGGCGCACCTGCAAAATCAGGTGTCAGGATTGGCGTCCTGAAAGTGTGTGAGCAGCACCATTGCTGCAGGCTTCGTTCGCCCTAAGGAAAAGGGTATAATTCTGCATCTGGCGGGCGAATCGGAAGCTTCTTTTGAAGCGCCAGTAGCACACACACTGGTACGCCAATTCCTTTTCGTCCGCCGCCAGCGAATCTGGCGTTTCCTGCGGTGGTAACTCAACGTGTGTGAAGGTATTACCCAATGAATACAGAAAACTCTTTCTCCCAGCTCTACAGCGAACTCTCCCTCAACCCCGATCTCCCGACCCTGGCCGGGCGCTGCATGCTGCTCACCGAAATTCTGCTGGACTGCAACGCCCACCCGCAAACGCAGCCCGTGTGCCGCTGTTTAGGCGCGTATCTGGAAGAAGTCAAAAGCGGACTCACAGAATCAATGCGTGATTTTCACATAGTGGAATTTGAGGAGGACGCTGAACCACCGCGACAAAAAGCGTGGCTTCTGGAAGATACCGAAACAAAGTGCGACTACTGCCGGGCAGTAAACCACGTGCTGCTGGTGTCCCATTTTGATCGGGATATGCTGCCGTACCTGACGGGATTGCTGCATGAGGTGGCGCATTCCATGGCCGGGGATTTAATCACGCCGGCGCAGCCCCGCATGACAATACATCTTCCTGCCCGGCATTAAGCCGTTAAATAAAAAAGGCCGGGGTTAACCCGACCTTTATATATTCATCTGCCATTACAGGCGAAAACAATTAGCGACTACGGAAGACAATGCGGCCTTTGCTCAGGTCGTACGGGGTCAGTTCAACAGTCACTTTGTCGCCCGTTAAAATGCGGATATAGTTTTTGCGCATTTTACCGGAGATGTGCGCAGTTACCACGTGACCGTTTTCCAGCTCTACGCGAAACATGGTGTTAGGCAACGTATCAAGTACGGTACCCTGCATTTCAATATTGTCTTCTTTGGCCATCTAATCCTCTGGGGTATCACTACCAAGTTTTGAACCGGCAAGATAATGCCGAAATTCATCAATTAAGTAAAGAATTGCGCGTTTAAAACGCAGCAAAATAGTTTCGGCGCATTGCCCAAGCGTCACGGTACAACCGAACGGAAAGCGCATTCGTAAAGGGGATACAACAGGATAAACGTCAGGACGTTATCTGAAGCGGAGGACCCAAACGGCGGCGAGGCAACAGGCAGAACCTACTCTGCGGCATAATTATAACACCCTCACAAAAAATATGCGGAAAACATTTAGGCATTGGGCATAAAGAGCGTTCTTGGTACCCAGAAGTCTCGCGGGAGCTTCTCCTGACGGCAAACGTCCAGATGTTCTATGTAGTGACGGCGGGGGATGTCAACCGCGCCGAGCGAGGCAGTATGCTCATTGAGGACCTGGCAATCCATCAGTTTTCCGCCGCGCTGGGCAAACTCCTGGCAGAAGATCAGCAGCGCGGTTTTCGAGGCATTCACGGCACGGGAGAACATCGATTCGCCGCAAAACAGCGTCCCCTGCGCAACGCCATACATCCCGCCGACGAGTTCACCGTCTTGCCAGACTTCAATGGAGTGCGCGAAACCCAGCTCATGCAGCTGGTGATAGGCGGTAATGATATCGCGGGTGATCCAGGTTCCTTCATGACGGTCTTCGGCACAGCCTTCAATGACCTGACCGAAGGCATGATTCAGGGTGACGCGGTAGGGTGATTTCGCATGGAAACGCTTCATGCTGCGGCTCAGGTGAAACTGCGCCGGCCACAGCACGGCACGGGGATCGGGCGACCACCATAAAATCGGGTCGCCGGGTGAAAACCACGGGAAAATGCCACGCTGGTAAGCCATCAAAAGCCGCGCAGGACTGAGGTCGCCGCCAAGGGCCAGCAGCCCATTAGGTTCACGCAGCGCTCCCTCCGGCGAAGGGAACGCGATGTTATGACGAGAAAGCTGGACCAGGCGCATGACAGCAGAACTCCAATACGCGAGTTAGGATCGGTACAAATATAGTTTACAGACGCTGTTTAAACTGGTAGTAGCGACCCTGTTTCGCCAACAGTTCTGTGTGACTACCTTGCTCAATAATATGTCCGTTGTCCATCACAATTATCTGATCAAAACTCGCCAGCCCGCGCAGGCGGTGGGTGACCATCAGCACGGTTTTTCCGGTCATAACATGGGCCAGTAAATCAAGGATTTGGCTCTCGGTTGTTGCGTCCAGCCCTTCAGTGGGTTCATCAAGCAGCATCAGCGGCGCATCGTGCAGCAACGCGCGTGCAATCGCCAGACGGCGCAACTCGCCGCCGGAGAGCTGACGACCGCCTTCCCCGAGCCAGCCGTTCAGCCCATCGTTCTCAAGCAGTTTTTGCAGCCCAACCTGCTCTAGCATGGCGCGCAGATCATCGTCGGAGGCCTGAGGTGCCGCGAGCAGCAGGTTATCACGCAGCGTCGCGCTGAAGAGGTGCACGCGCTGCGGAACCACGCTCACGGTCTTGCGCAGCGTCTGTTCGCTGAAGTCGGTCAGCGGCGTATCGTTAAACCGAATCTGACCGTGCTGCGGATCCCAGGCGCGGGTCAGCAACTGAAGAAGGGTGGATTTACCGCAACCGGTACGACCGAGGAGCGCAATCCGCTGGCCTGCTTTAACAGACAGCGTGATCCCTTCCAGCGCGTTCTGCGCCTGTTTTTCATAGGCAAAGGTGACGTTATCCAGGGTCAGCGCAACCTGCACCGGCACGGCGGTCTGAGCGCCGCTGAATGTAACCTCCGGCTCCTGCTCGGCAATCTGGGTGATGCGCAGGGCAGAAGCGATGACCTGTCCAAGATGCTGGAAGGCGCCCGTCACCGGGGCCAGCGCTTCAAATGCGGCCAGGGCGCAGAAAACGAAGAGGGCAATCAGAGGGCCGGGCTGGGTATTCCCGCCTACGCCACCTGAAGCCATCCACAGCATGGCGATGACCGCCACGCCGCCGATTAACATCATCAGCGCCTGGGAGAATGCCGTCAGCTCCGACTGGCGGCGCTGGGCTTCGTGCCAGTTCAGCTCAGTGCTTTCCATTTGACTGCGATAACGCGTGCTGGCACCAAAAATGGTCAGTTCCGCCTGTCCCTGCAGCCAGGATGTCAGCTGCTGTCGGTAGTCGCCGCGCAGTCGCGTCAGGTTCTCGCCGGTGGATTTACCTGCACGATAAAACAGCGGTGGCAGGATAATCAGCGTCAGCAGCATGATGCCACCCAGCGTGAGCGCAACGGGAACGTCCAGAACCGACAACCCCAGCGTGACCACCACAATCACCACAAACGCCCCCACGATGGGTGAGATGACGCGCAGGTAAAGGTGATCCAGCGTGTCGACATCGGCTACGACACGGTTGAGTAACTCACCCTGACGAAAACGTGCCAGCCCGGCAGGGGAGAGGGGTAGCAGTTTGCTGAAGGTGTAAATGCGCAGGTGCTGTAGCACGCGGAAAGTGGCGTCGTGGCTGACCAGACGCTCAAAATAACGTCCGGCAGTACGCGTGATTGCGGTGCCGCGAACGCCTGCCGCAGGAAGCATATAGTTAAAGCTGTATAAACCCGCGAACCCCGCGACGGCCGAAGCGGACAAGAACCAGCCGGAGAGCGTAAGCAGACCGATGCTGGCAAGCAGGGTAACAATCGCCAGCACAATGCCCAGCAGCAGCATCCATTTATGTCGTTTATAGAGCGCAAGATAGGGAAGCAGAGCACGCATCAGATATCCTCCTGACGGTTTGCCAGCAGGGTGGCAAACGGGCCCTGCGCGGCAACGAGAGAGGCGTAATCGCCTTGCTCAACAATATGACCATTTTCCATGACCCAGATCTGATCCCAGTCAGCAATACCTTCCAGCTGATGGGTGACCATCAGGGTGGTCTGCTGCCGCGAGGCCGCATTCAGGGCATCCATGACGCGTTGCTCACTGTGTGCGTCAAGGCTCGCTGCTGGCTCGTCGAGCAGCATGAGCTGGCATGGGTTAAGCAGCGCGCGGGCAACCGCCACACGCTGGGCCTGACCGACTGACAGGCCGGCAGACTGGTCACCGACAACGGTATCGACACCCTGCGGAAGCTGCGGCAGAAACTCGCTGACCCAGGCGCGGTCGAGCACGGATTGCAGTTCATCGTCACGCGCATCCGGGCGAGCCAGTAGCACATTGTCTCGCAGCGTGGCGGCAGGAAGCTGAGGGTTTTGTCCCACCCAGCTAAGCTGTTTACGCCAGGCAAGCGGATCGAGATCGCGCAGTTCAGTTTGGTTGATCCGCAGCGATCCGGTGTAGGCCATAAAACCCGATAGCGCATTGAGCAGAGAGCTTTTCCCTGAACCGCTGATGCCTACGAGCACCACACGTTTTCCGGCCGGAAGGGTAAAGTTAAGCGGGCCTGCCAGCACGTTGCCTTCAGGCGACAGAATGGAGAAATCACGCGCTTCAAGGGTAACCGGCTCTTTGGCGTTCAGCGTCACGTCACCGCGTTCCGGATGCGCCAGTGGCGTTTCCATAAACGTCTTCAGGCTGTCAGCCGCGCCCACGGCCTGCGCTTTTGCATGATAGAAGGTGCCCAGATCGCGAAGCGGCTGGAAAAATTCGGGGGCCAGTATCAGCGCAAGGAAACCGGCTGAAAGGGTCACCGCCGTGCCGTAGTGGCCAAAATCCAGCGCGCCGAGATACGAGAAGCCAAAGTAGACTGCCACGAGCGCAATCGACAGCGAGGTAAAGAATTCGAGTACGCCGGAGGAGAGGAACGCCAGACGTAGCACTTCCATGGTGCGCTGACGGAAATCCTGCGATGCGAGGCGGATATTTTCAGTTTCCGCTTCACCGCGGCCAAAAATGCGCAACGTTTCCATGCCGCGCAGACGGTCAAGGAAATGGCCGCTTAAGCGACCCAGAGCCAGAAAGTTACGTCGGTTAGCGTCCGCGGCGCCCATGCCCACCAGCGCCATAAACAGCGGGATCAGCGGGGCTGTGCCCAGCAGGATCAGCGCTGCCATCCAGTTGACCGGGAAGATGGCGATGACAATCAGCAACGGAACGAAGACGGCTAGCGCCATCTGTGGCAGATAGCGCGCATAGTAGTCATGCATATCGTCAATCTGCTCAAGGATCAGCGTCGCCCAGCTTCCCGCGGGTTTACCCTGGATCCACGCCGGACCGGCCTCCTGAAGGCGGTCAAGCACCTGACGGCGGATCTCATAGCGGATATGCTGTCCGGCGTGAAAACCCACGCGCTCACGCAGCCAGACCACCCAGGCACGAAGAACAAAAATCAGGATCAGGACGATAAAGGGCAACAGGAGCGCTTCGCGCGGAATGTTCTCCATGATCATGTGATTAAGAATGCGGGCCAGCAGCCATGCCTGGGCAACAATCAACAGACCACTGACAAACCCCAGAAAACGGGAGATGGTTAGCCAGCGGCGGGAAAGAACGCTTTGCTGTTTCAGCCAGCGTGTTAATTCTTGTTGACGGGTTTTTTCCATTGCGTACTTAGCAGGTGACGTTATTAGAAGTTGGGCAGCGCAATGTTACAACGGAGAGACAATAAAGGCGACTTATCGCCGCCTTTATTTACGTTTGTTACTGACTTGTAAAGATTATTTACCTTGTTCCGCCAGCCCGTCGAGGTAGCGTTCAGCGTCCAGCGCGGCCATACAGCCGGTGCCAGCAGAGGTGATCGCCTGACGGTAGATATGGTCCATCACATCGCCAGCAGCGAATACGCCAGGAATGCTGGTCTGGGTCGCGTTGCCGTGAATACCGGATTGCACTTTGATGTAGCCGTTTTCCAGCTCCAGTTGCCCCTCGAAAATCGCGGTGTTCGGGCTGTGACCGATCGCCACAAACAGACCCGCCACTTCCAGCGTTTCGACGTTATCGGTGTTCTGGGTATCACGAATACGCAGACCGGCAACGCCCATCTGATCGCCCGTGACTTCTTCCAGAGTACGGTTGGTGTGCAGCACGATATTGCCACTCGCCACTTTATCCATCAGACGTTTGATCAGGATCTTCTCTGCGCGGAAGGTGTCACGACGGTGGATCAGGTGCACTTCAGAGGCGATGTTCGCCAGATAAAGGGCTTCTTCCACGGCAGTGTTGCCGCCACCGATAACCGCCACTTTCTGGTTGCGATAGAAGAAACCATCGCAGGTTGCGCAGGCGGAGACGCCACGGCCTTTGAATGCTTCTTCAGACGGCAGACCGAGGTAACGAGCAGAAGCGCCGGTCGCGATGATCAGTGCATCACAGGTGTACTCGCCACTGTCGCCCGTCAGACGGAACGGACGGTTCTGCAGGTCAACCTTGTTGATATGATCGAACAGAATTTCGGTTTCGAATTTCGTCGCATGCTCATGCATACGCTCCATCAGCAGCGGCCCGGTCAGGTCGTTCGGGTCGCCTGGCCAGTTTTCCACTTCCGTGGTGGTGGTCAGCTGACCGCCTTTTTCCATGCCGGTAATCAGAACCGGTTGCAGGTTAGCGCGTGCAGCATAGACCGCCGCGGTATATCCCGCAGGTCCAGAACCAAGAATTAGCAGCTTACTGTGTTTGGCCGTGCCCATGAGATCCCCATTGTTGTTGGCAGACATTTGGCTGGATTGTAGGGAATTTGTTGCCGTAAAAAAAGAGCGCAGCAATTTTGATATCGATATGTGCAATAGCCAGCGACGATGAATTAAGCGCTATAACATCACGCTTTGCACCGAAATTCGCTCGTTTGTACGGCAATAAAATGAGGATTAATACCCTGCCGTAATGAATATCCGGCATGTTGTACTAAAAATCGATGTTTTGCTTTGACAATCCCCTGCGCTTTTGCGAAAACATTCAAGGAAGAAAAAAAAACCGCGTTAACCGCATGCCGCATAGGCATGCACGTAAATGCCATTTTTACCGGGTCAGTGAAATCTACGCATGGCGTGGACAGACGCCATACGTGATATCGGTGACTGCCTTCGGGCAACGGTCTTCTTACCAACAGAACCCGAATCCGCATCGCGTCTAATACATAACCAGGCGATGTGATGACTAACGGGTACAGGCTCTGAACAGTGATGTGCACAGGGTCCAGGCAGGAGTAGGGAAGGAATACAGAGAGACAATAATAATGGTAGATAGCAAGAAGCGCCCTGGCAAAGATCTCGACCGTATCGATCGTAACATTCTTAATGAATTGCAAAAGGATGGGCGTATTTCCAACGTCGAGCTTTCAAAACGTGTGGGACTTTCCCCGACGCCGTGCCTTGAGCGTGTGCGCCGACTGGAAAGACAGGGTTTCATTCAGGGCTATACGGCTCTGTTGAACCCGCATTATCTGGATGCCTCACTTCTGGTATTTGTTGAGATTACTCTGAATCGTGGTGCGCCGGATGTGTTTGAGCAATTTAACGCCGCTGTACAAAAACTTGAAGAAATTCAAGAGTGTCATCTGGTATCCGGTGATTTCGACTACCTGTTGAAAACCCGTGTGCCTGATATGTCCGCCTACCGTAAGCTGCTGGGTGAAACCCTGCTGCGTCTGCCGGGCGTGAATGACACCCGTACCTATGTGGTGATGGAAGAAGTCAAACAGAGCAATCGTCTGGTTATTAAGACGCGCTAACACGGAACAGGTGCAAAATCAGTGTAGTTTGATTACACTCCTGTTAATCCATACAGCAACAGTGCCGGGGATACCCGGCGCTGTTGTCCGTTTTAGCAAACAGGCAGGATATGCCTGATACCTGGAGAGCCTTTCTTGAGCCAGGAATACACTGAAGACAAAGAAGTCACATTATCGAAGCTAAGCAGCGGACGTCGTCTCCTCGAGGCTTTGCTGATTGTTATTGCCCTTTTTGCCGTCTGGCTGATGGCAGCCCTACTCAGTTTCAACCCCTCAGATCCCAGCTGGTCACAAACCGCCTGGCATGAGCCTATCCATAACTTAGGCGGTGTTCCCGGCGCCTGGCTTGCAGATACGCTCTTCTTCATTTTCGGGGTGATGGCCTACACCCTTCCCGTCATTATCATTGGCGGATGCTGGTTTGCCTGGCGCCATCGTCAAAACGATGACTATATCGACTATTTCGCGGTGTCGCTGCGCCTGATTGGCGCACTGGCGCTGATCCTCACCTCGTGTGGGCTGGCGGCTATCAACGCCGATGATATCTGGTATTTCGCCTCTGGCGGGGTGATCGGCAGCCTGTTGAGCTCTGCGCTACAGCCCATGCTTCACAGCAGTGGTGGCACGCTTGCGTTGCTCTGTATCTGGGCGGCAGGACTGACGCTGTTCACCGGCTGGTCGTGGGTGAGCATCGCCGAGAAGATTGGCAGCTTTATCCTTACCCTCCTGACCTTCGCCAGCAACCGTACCCGTCGCGACGATACGTGGGTTGACGAAGATGAATATGAAGATGAGTACGAAGAGGAAGACGATGCTCCCGTTCAGCGTCGCGAATCTCGTCGTGCCCGCATTATGCGAGGCGCGCTGGCGCGTCGTCAGCGTGTTGCCGAGAAATTTGCAAACCCGCTAGGCCGTAAAACCGATGCGGCGCTCTTCTCCGGCAAACGCATGGATGAAGACGATCAGGTTGAATATCGTGCAGCCGGTGCGGCTGTCGATCCAAACGATGTGCTCTTCTCCGGCAACCGTGCCACGCCGGGAGCGTTTGATGAATATGACCCGCTGTTAAATGGTCACTCCGTGACCGAGCCGGTCGCTGCAGCGGCCGCCGCTACTACGGCTTCACAGGCGTATGCCGCTCCAGCCGATGCGGTGATGCCTTCAGCACCGGTTTCACCACCTGAATCCGCCATTCAGCAACCTCAGGTGGAATGGCAAACCGCCCCTGGCGTTCATACGCCTGAGCCGGTTATTGCGCCAGAGCCAGAGAGCTATATTCCTGTCCAGCAGGAAGCCTGGCAGCAGCCTTATCAGCCGGAGCCGGCATATGAGCCTCAGGGATATCCGCAGTACGCGCAGCCTGCCGCACAGCCTCATCAGGAGTACGTGCCGGAGCCGGTTGAACCTGAACAGCCATACGTAGCGCCTCAGCCAGAGCCTGACGTGGTGGAAGAGGCGAAACCGTCTCGTCCGCCATTATACTATTTTGAAGAGGTCGAAGAGCGTCGTGCCCGCGAGCGTGAACAGCTGGCGGCCTGGTATCAGCCTGTGCCTGAACCGGTGCAGGAGCCTGTAACCAAAGCACCTTCTGTTTCGGTTCCTCCGGTTGATCCAACGCCTGCCGTTGCACCTGTTGCTGAAAGCGTGAAGCAGGCTACAGCGGCAGCCGCCGCGGCTGCCCCGGTCTTTAGCCTCGCCACAGGCGGTGCGCCACGTCCACAGGTGAAAGAGGGCATTGGCCCGCAGTTACCTCGCCCAAACCGTGTCCGCGTGCCAACGCGGCGTGAGCTGGCCTCCTACGGTATCAAGCTCCCTTCTCAGCGTATGGCTGAGGAAAAAGCGCGCGAGAATGAGTATGAAGATGACGTTGATGAAATGCATCAGGATGAACTGGCGCGCCAGTTCGCCGCCCAGCAGCATCAGCGCTATGGCGAAGAATACCAGCATGAAGTGCATCATCCACAAGACGAAGATGACGCGGCTGAGGCGGAATTAGCGCGCCAGTTCGCGGCCACGCAGCAGCAGCGTTATGCCGGTGAGCAGCCTGCCGGAGCGAATCCGTTCTCGCTGTCGGATTTTGAATTCTCGCCAATGAAAGATCTGGTTGATGATGGCCCGAGCGAGCCGCTGTTCACGCCGAGCGTGATGCCGGACGCTGAACCGACGCGTCCGCAGACTGCGACAGCGCCGCAGGCGTATGCACAGCCGCAACAACCGGCACCGCAGGCGTATGCACAGCCGCAACAACCGGCACCGCAGGCGTATGCACAGCCGCAACAACCAGCGCCGCAGGCGTATGCTCAGCAGCAGCAACCGGCGCCGCAGGCTTACGCGCAACCGCAGCAGCCACCACAGCCGCCGCAGTTCCAGCAGCCTCAGGCACAGCCGCAGGAGAGTCTCATTCACCCGCTGCTGATGCGTAATGGCGACAGCCGTCCGTTGCAGCGTCCAAGCACGCCTCTGCCGTCGCTGGATCTGTTAACCCCACCGCCGGCTGAAGTCGAGCCGGTCGATACCTTTGCTCTTGAGCAGATGGCTCGTCTGGTGGAAGCGCGTCTGGCGGACTTCCGTATCAAGGCTGATGTGGTCAACTACTCCCCAGGGCCGGTGATCACTCGCTTCGAACTTAATCTGGCACCAGGCGTAAAAGCCGCGCGTATTTCTAACCTTTCCCGTGACCTGGCGCGTTCTCTGTCGACCGTGGCGGTGCGTGTTGTAGAGGTTATTCCGGGTAAACCTTACGTCGGTCTTGAACTGCCGAATAAGAAACGTCAGACCGTTTACCTGCGCGAAGTCCTGGATAACGCGAAGTTCCGCGATAACCCGTCACCGCTGAGCGTGGTTCTGGGTAAAGATATTGCGGGCGAGCCGGTGGTGGCCGATCTGGCAAAAATGCCTCACCTGCTGGTGGCAGGTACCACCGGCTCCGGTAAATCCGTCGGTGTGAACGCCATGATCCTCAGCATGCTCTATAAAGCGCAGCCGGAAGATGTCCGTTTCATCATGATCGACCCGAAAATGCTGGAACTGTCGGTCTATGAAGGTATCCCGCATCTGCTGACAGAAGTGGTTACCGACATGAAAGACGCGGCCAATGCTCTGCGCTGGAGCGTTAATGAGATGGAGCGTCGCTACAAGCTGATGTCTGCGCTGGGCGTGCGTAACCTTGCCGGTTATAACGAGAAAATCGCCGAGGCGGCACGGATGGGCCGTCCGATTCCGGACCCTTACTGGAAACCGGGCGACAGCATGGATGCACAACATCCGGTGCTGGAAAAACTGCCTTACATCGTCGTGCTGGTGGATGAGTTCGCTGACCTGATGATGACCGTCGGTAAAAAAGTGGAAGAGCTGATTGCACGTCTCGCGCAGAAAGCGCGTGCGGCCGGCATCCACCTGGTTCTGGCGACGCAGCGTCCGTCTGTGGACGTCATTACGGGTCTGATCAAAGCGAACATTCCAACCCGTATCGCGTTTACCGTATCGAGCAAAATTGACTCGCGTACTATTCTCGACCAGGGTGGCGCGGAGTCGCTGCTGGGTATGGGGGACATGCTTTACTCTGGCCCGAACTCTACCTCTCCGGTGCGTGTTCACGGCGCATTTGTTCGCGACCAGGAAGTTCACGCCGTGGTGCAGGACTGGAAAGCGCGCGGTCGTCCGCAATATGTTGATGGCATTACCTCCGACAGCGAAAGCGAAGGCGGCGGTGGTGGCCTGGACGGCGGCGAGGAGCTGGATCCGTTATTCGACCAGGCGGTTAACTTCGTCACCGAAAAACGTAAAGCCTCTATCTCGGGTGTGCAGCGTCAGTTCCGCATCGGCTACAACCGCGCAGCGCGCATCATCGAGCAGATGGAAGCGCAGGGCATTGTGAGCGAGCAGGGGCACAACGGTAACCGTGAGGTGCTGGCGCCGCCGCCGTTTGATTAACCTTCAGTGATTGCAAAGAAGGGTAAATCAGCCAAAATTAAGCATTTTCTTCTGTCGCCTGCCTTCGGGCAGGTACACAATAGAGGGCAGAACCCCATATTGGGATGACGTATTTTAAGGAATAACAATGAAAAAAATCGCAATCGCCTGTGCATTACTCACCAGTTTTGTCGCCAGCAGCGTCTGGGCTGATGCAGCCAGCGACCTTAAAAGCCGACTGGATAAAGTGAGCAGTTTCCACGCCAGCTTCACGCAAAAAGTGACTGACGGCAGTGGCAATGCGGTGCAGGAAGGTCAGGGGGATTTGTGGGTAAAACGCCCGAATCTGTTTAACTGGCATATGACTCAGCCGGATGAGAGCTTCCTGGTTTCTGACGGTAAGACCCTGTGGTTCTACAACCCGTTTGTCGAGCAGGCTACTGCGACCTGGCTGAAAGACGCGACCAGCAATACGCCTTTCATGCTGATTGCGCGTAACCAGTCCAGCGACTGGCAGCAGTACAATATCAAACAGAATGGTGATGAGTTTGTTCTGACGCCGAAAGGCAGCAATGGCAACCTGAAACAGTTCACCATCAACGTGAGCACCAACGGAACCATTAATCAGTTTGGTGCGGTTGAGCAGGACGACCAGCGTAGCAGCTACCAGCTCAAGACCCAGCAAAACGGCGCGGTTGACGCGTCTAAATTCACCTTTACCCCGCCGCAGGGCGTAACGGTGGACGATCAGCGCAACAAGTAAGAGGCATGAGTGAGCAATCTGTCGCTCGATTTTTCTGAGAATGCGTTTCAACCTCTGGCCGCTCGTATGCGGCCAGAAAATTTAGCGCAGTACATCGGCCAGCAACACCTGCTGGCTGCGGGGAAACCCTTGCCGCGTGCCATTGAGGCCGGGCATCTGCACTCCATGATCCTTTGGGGTCCACCCGGTACAGGCAAAACCACGCTCGCGGAAGTTATCGCCCGCTATGCTAACGCGGATGTCGAGCGCATCTCGGCGGTCACGTCCGGCGTGAAGGAGATCCGCGAGGCGATTGAACGTGCGCGGCAAAACCGCAATGCCGGGCGACGTACCATTCTCTTTGTTGACGAAGTTCACCGTTTCAATAAAAGCCAGCAGGATGCTTTCCTGCCGCACATTGAAGACGGCACCATTTTCTTCATCGGTGCCACCACCGAAAACCCGTCGTTTGAACTCAATTCCGCACTGCTTTCCCGTGCACGTGTGTACCTGCTCAAATCCCTGACCGTGGAGGATATTGAACAGGTTCTCACGCAGGCGATGAACGATAACGCGCGCGGCTACGGCGGGCAGGATATCGTTCTGCCTGACGACACGCGCCGGGCGATCGCTGAGCTGGTTAACGGCGACGCCCGCCGGGCACTCAATACGCTGGAAATGATGGCCGATATGGCCGAAGTGGATGCGTCCGGCAAGCGGGTACTGAAACCGGCGTTGCTCACCGAGATCGCCGGGGAGCGCAGCGCGCGTTTCGACAATAAAGGCGATCGGTTTTACGATCTGATTTCGGCACTGCATAAGTCCGTGCGCGGCAGCGCGCCCGATGCGGCGCTTTACTGGTATGCCCGCATTATCACCGCCGGTGGCGATCCGCTGTATGTGGCCCGTCGCTGCCTGGCGATTGCCTCTGAAGATGTCGGGAATGCCGACCCACGCGCCATGCAGGTGGCTATTTCGGCCTGGGACTGCTTTACCCGCGTCGGGCCTGCTGAAGGCGAGCGTGCTATCGCTCAGGCGGTTGTTTATCTGGCCTGCGCACCGAAAAGTAACGCTCTCTATACCGCCTTTAAAGCGGCCATGTCCGACGCTCGTGAACGCCCGGATTATGACGTGCCGGTTCATCTGCGCAATGCGCCGACCAAACTGATGAAAGAGATGGGGTATGGGCAGGAATACCGCTACGCCCACGACGAACCCAATGCCTACGCCGCCGGGGAGGAATATTTCCCGCAGGAGATGGCACAAACCCGCTATTATCACCCCACAAACAGAGGTCTTGAAGGCAAGATTGGCGAAAAGCTCGCCTGGCTCGCCGGACAGGATCAAAATAGCCCTATAAAACGCTACCGTTAGTGCGATCGTTGCGGTAATGTTGGCAATGTATCCCTGTGGCCGCAGGCTGTGGTCACATTTTCCTATTTTAATTCGATAAGCACAGGATAAGCATGCTCGATCCCAATCTGCTGCGTAATGAGCCAGACGCAGTCGCTGAAAAACTGGCACGCCGGGGCTTTAAGCTGGATGTAGATAAGCTGCGCGCTCTTGAAGAGCGTCGTAAAGTTCTGCAGGTACAAACTGAAAATCTGCAGGCAGAGCGTAATTCTCGATCGAAATCCATCGGCCAGGCGAAAGCGCGCGGGGAAGACATTGAGCCATTACGCCTGGAAGTGAACAAACTGGGTGAAGAGCTGGATCAGGCGAAAGCGGAGCTGGACGTGCTTCAGGCCGAGATCCGTGATATCGCGCTGGCGATCCCGAACATTCCTGACGATAGCGTACCTGTCGGTAAAGATGAAAACGACAACGTTGAAGTGAAACGCTGGGGTACGCCTCGCGAGTTCGACTTCGAGGTTCGCGATCATGTTACCCTGGGCGAAATGCATGCCGGCCTGGACTTTGCGGCCGCAGTTAAGCTGACCGGTTCTCGCTTCGTTGTGATGAAAGGCCAGATTGCTCATCTGCATCGCGCTCTGGCGCAGTTTATGCTGGATCTGCACACCGAGCAGCACGGTTACAGCGAAACCTACGTCCCGTATCTGGTTAACCACGATACGCTGTACGGTACTGGCCAGCTGCCAAAATTTGCCGGCGATCTGTTCCACACCCGTCCGCTGGACGAGGAAGCTGACAGCAGCAACTACGCGCTGATCCCAACTGCGGAAGTGCCGCTGACTAACCTCGTGCGTGATGAGATCATCGACGAAGACGACCTGCCAATCAAACTGACAGCACACTCTCCGTGCTTCCGTTCTGAAGCGGGTTCTTACGGTCGCGACACCCGTGGTCTGATCCGTATGCACCAGTTCGACAAAGTAGAGATGGTGCAGATTGTCCGCCCGGAAGAGTCGATGGACGCGCTGGAAGAGATGACCGGCCACGCTGAGAAAGTGCTGGAGCTGCTGGGGCTGCCGTACCGTCGTATGGCGCTGTGCACCGGTGATATGGGCTTTGGTGCCTGCAAAACCTTCGACCTGGAAGTCTGGGTTCCTGCGCAGAATACCTACCGTGAAATCTCCTCCTGCTCTAACGTCTGGGATTTCCAGGCGCGTCGTATGCAGGCACGTTGCCGCAGCAAGTCTGACAAGAAAACCCGTCTGGTGCATACCCTGAACGGTTCTGGTCTGGCTGTCGGCCGTACACTGGTTGCCGTGCTGGAAAACTATCAGCAGGCGGACGGTCGTATTGAGATCCCTGAAGTGCTGCGCCCGTACATGAAAGGCCAGCAGTACATCGGTTAATGATTTGACGTGAAACAAAAAAGCGCCTCAGGGCGCTTTTTTTATACCTTAGAATTGATACGACGCAATAACCCCTCCCTCCAAAGTAGTAATACTCCTCCGAATGAAAGTCAGCATAAAAAACCAATAACGAAGTCATTCGTTATATATAAAACTATATAGCGGCATATGCCGCCTCTCTTTTCTTTGTGAGCAACCAAAGTGAGTCTCTATGAAAATCAAAGCGCCTGAAGCGTTAATGGCTGCCGAGGTCACTCGCCGTGGGTTGATGAAAACCACGGCAATTGGTGGTCTGGCCGTTGCCAGCAGCGCCTTTACGCTCCCTTTTTCTCGTCTGGTGTCGGCGGCGGATGCACTGTCCCCGGCCACCCCGGAAAAAGTGGTGTGGAGTGCCTGTACCGTAAACTGCGGTAGCCGTTGTCCACTGCGTATGCATGTGGTGGATGGTGAGATTAAATATGTCGAAACCGATAATACCGGGGACGATAACTACGAGGGGTTACATCAGGTCCGCGCCTGCTTACGCGGCCGTTCAATGCGTCGTCGCGTTTATAACCCGGACCGCCTGAAGTACCCGATGAAACGCGTTGGCAAGCGTGGAGAAGGGAAGTTCGAGCGCATTAGCTGGGATGAAGCCTACGACATTATCGCGACGAACATGCAGCGTCTGATCAAAGACTACGGCAACGAATCCATCTATCTGAACTATGGCACCGGGACGCTCGGCGGCACGCTGACCCGCTCCTGGCCACCGGGGAAAACGCTGGTGGCCCGTCTGATGAACTGCTGCGGCGGTTATCTGAACCATTATGGCGACTACTCTTCGGCGCAGATTGCCGCTGGTCTGAACTACACCTACGGTGGCTGGGCAGACGGCAACAGCCCGTCTGATATCGAAAACAGTAAGCTGGTGGTGCTGTTCGGCAACAACCCGGGTGAAACGCGCATGAGCGGTGGCGGGGTAACGTACTACCTCGAACAGGCGCGCGCCAAATCGAATGCCCGCATGATTATTATCGACCCGCGCTATACCGACACCGGTGCAGGGCGTGAAGATGAGTGGATCCCGATTCGTCCTGGCACCGATGCTGCGCTGGTCTCCGCGCTGGCATGGGTGATGATCACTGAAAATCTGGTCGATCAGCCGTTCCTCGATAAATACTGCGTCGGTTATGACGAGAAAACATTGCCAGCCAGCGCGCCGGCTAATGGCCACTATAAGGCCTATATTCTCGGTCAGGGCAGCGACGGTATTGCCAAAACGCCGGAATGGGCGTCCACCATCACGGGAATTCCGGTAGACCGTATTGTTCAACTGGCACGCGAGATTGGCTCGGCTAAACCGGCCTATATTAGTCAGGGCTGGGGTCCACAGCGTCATGCGAACGGTGAAATTGCCACCCGTGCCATTTCGATGCTCGCCATTCTGACGGGTAACGTGGGCATTCATGGCGGTAACACCGGTGCGCGTGAAGGCTCCTATGAAGTGCCGTTTGAACGTATGCCGACGCTGGAAAACCCGGTTCAGACCAGTATCTCCATGTTTATGTGGACTGATGCCATTGAACGCGGCCCGGAAATGACTGCGCTGCGTGACGGCGTGCGGGGTAAGGACAAACTGGATGTCCCGATCAAGATGATCTGGAACTACGCCGGAAACTGTCTCATCAACCAGCACTCTGAAATTAACCGCACCCATGAAATCCTGCAGGATGACAAGAAGTGCGAGATGATTGTGGTGATCGACTGCCACATGACTTCTTCAGCAAAATATGCCGATATTATTCTCCCGGACTGCACGGCCTCTGAGCAGATGGATTTCGCGCTGGATGCCTCCTGCGGCAACATGTCCTACGTCATCTTTACCGATCAGGCCATTAAACCTCGCTTTGAGTGCAAAACCATCTATGAGATGACCTCTGAGCTGGCGAAACGTCTTGGCGTTGAGCAGCAATTTACCGAGGGGCGCACGCAGGAAGGGTGGATGCGCCATCTGCATGAACTCTCCCGCAAAGCGATCCCTGACCTCCCGGATTTCGATACCTTCCGTGAGCAGGGGATGTACAAACAGCGTGATCCGGAAGGCCACCACGTGGCGTACAAAGCTTTCCGTGACGATCCGCAGGCCAATCCGCTGACCACGCCATCGGGCAAAATTGAAATTTATTCAGAAGAGCTGGCAAAAATTGCCTCTACCTGGGAGTTGCCGGAAGGGGATGTTATCGATCCGCTGCCGATCTACACGCCGGGCTTTGAAAACTACAACGATCCGCTGACCGCGAAATTCCCGCTGCAGTTGACCGGCTTCCACTACAAAGCACGTGTTCACTCTACATATGGCAACGTCGACGTACTGAAAGCTGCCTGCCGTCAGGAGATGTGGATTAACCCGATGGATGCCAAAGCCCGTGGGATCAGCAATGGCGACCGCGTGCGCATCTTTAACGGTCGCGGTGAGGTACACATTGAAGCCAAGGTGACTCCGCGCATGATGCCTGGCGTTGTCGCGCTGGGGGAAGGGGCCTGGTATAGCCCGGATGCGAATCGCATCGACCAGGCAGGCAGTATTAATGTACTGACCACGCAGCGTCCGTCGCCACTGGCGAAGGGCAACCCGTCCCACACGAACCTTGTTCAGGTTGAAAAGGTGTAAGGAGTAACCGATGACAACCCAGTATGGATTTTTTATTGATTCCAGCCGCTGCACCGGGTGCAAAACCTGCGAGCTCGCCTGCAAGGATTACAAAGATTTAACCCCGGACGTCAGCTTCCGCCGTATTTACGAATACGCGGGCGGTGACTGGCAGGAAGACAGCGGTGTCTGGCACCAGAACGTGTTTGCCTACTACCTGTCGATTGCCTGCAACCACTGCGAAGACCCGGCCTGCACCAAGGTCTGCCCGAGCGGGGCGAT
The DNA here is from genome assembly GCF_031453695.1 of Enterobacter sp. SORGH_AS_0287. NCBI lineage: Bacteria > Pseudomonadati > Pseudomonadota > Gammaproteobacteria > Enterobacterales > Enterobacteriaceae > Enterobacter > Enterobacter sp. SORGH_AS_0287. Next base: position 1,958,120 of record NZ_JAVIZW010000001.1, on the reverse strand, counting down.
GCACAAGCGTGACGACGGGTTCGTGGTGGTGGATGAAGATGTCTGCATCGGCTGTCGCTACTGCCACATGGCCTGTCCGTACGGTGCCCCGCAGTACAACGCCGCCAAAGGGCATATGACCAAGTGCGACGGCTGCCACACTCGTGTGGCAGACGGCAAAAAGCCGATCTGCGTGGAGTCCTGCCCGCTGCGTGCGCTGGATTTCGGTCCCATTGACGAACTGCGTAAAAAACATGGCCAGCTGGCGGCCGTCGCGCCGCTGCCGTCCGCGCACTTCACGAAGCCAAGCATCGTGATTAAACCTAACGCCAACAGCCGCCCGACAGGGGATACCACCGGCTACCTGGCAAACCCGAAGGAGGTGTGAGATGGGAAGTGGATGGCATGAATGGCCGCTGATGATCTTCACGGTCTTTGGGCAGTGTGTGGCGGGCGGTTTTATTGTCCTCGCGCTGGCGCTGCTGAAAGGGAATCTCACTGCTGAGCAACAACAACGTTTAGTGTTGAGTATGTTTGGCCTGTGGGTGCTGATGGGAATTGGCTTTATTGCCTCTACGCTGCACCTCGGCTCACCAATGCGCGTGTTCAACTCCCTGAACCGGGTGGGCGCGTCGTCACTCAGTAATGAAATCGCCAGCGGGGCGATCTTCTTTGCTGTGGGTGGGCTGGGTTGGCTGCTGGCAGCACTGAAGAAATTGCCGGCAGGGCTGCGCAGCGTGTGGCTGATTGTCACGATGGTGCTGGGCGTGGTGTTTGTGTGGATGATGGTGCGGGTCTATAACACCATCGACACCGTGCCGACCTGGTACAGCATCTGGACGCCGATGAGCTTCTTCCTGACGCTGTTTATTGGTGGGCCGCTTCTTGGCTTCATGCTGCTGCGCGTCGCGGGTGTTGACGGTTGGGCGATGCGTTTGCTGCCTGTCGTTTCACTGCTGGCGCTGGTGGTGAGCGCAGTCGTCACCCTGATGCAGGGCGCGGAGCTGGCAACCATTCACAGCTCTGTTCAGCAGGCATCTGCCCTGGTGCCGGCATACGGCTCGCTGATGGCCTGGCGCGTGGTACTGCTGGTGGTGGCACTGGTGTGCTGGATTGTGCCTCAGCTTAAGGGGTATCAACCCGCGCTGCCGCTCCTGTCACTGGCTTTTGTGCTGGTCCTCGCAGGTGAACTGATCGGCCGCGGTGTGTTCTATGGTTTGCATATGACCGTAGGTATGGCCGTCGCCAGTTAACGTTGCCGTGGGTGAGATAAAGCCGGGACGGAGCGCCCGGCTTTTTTTATTTTAATCATGAAATTTTTCAACTGACGTTTTGTTTTCACTTCGGGCATTAATAAATAAAAACAGATACATAATTCATATCTATAGCAGGCGTTGCATTAGCAGGATAAGTTTTTTAAATCGACAGGGAACATATCGTGCGTGGCGGTGAAAACAGTGGATTGACTTTGTTTTTGCCAGTGGCATGATGCGCACGAAATCTGAACTTCCTCACGGTTTTTAATCCATGACCATCTATACCCGGCCAGTGCTTTTATTGCTCTGTGGCCTGCTTCTGCTGACCCTGGCGATCGCAGTGTTAAATACGCTCGTCCCGCTGTGGCTCGCCCATGAAAACTTACCGACCTGGCAGGTGGGTATGGTCAGCTCGTCCTTTTTTACCGGCAACCTGCTGGGTACGCTGGTTACAGGAAGCCTGATTAAACGCTTTGGTTTTAACCGCAGCTATTATCTGGCCTCGCTGCTCTTCGCTGTCGGATGTGCCGGGCTGGGCCTGATGGTCGGCTTCTGGAGCTGGATGGTATGGCGCTTTATCGCCGGAGTGGGTTGCGCGATGATTTGGGTGGTGGTTGAAAGCGCGCTGATGTGCAGCGGCACGTCACGTAACCGCGGACGCCTGCTGGCAGCCTATATGATGGTTTATTACATCGGTACCGTGCTTGGTCAACTGATGGTGAGCAAACTGCCAACCGACCTGATGAGCGTTCTGCCGTGGGTGACGGGAATGGTGCTGGCAGCAATCCTGCCGCTGCTCTTTACGCGCATTGTGAACCAGAACAGCGAACACCAGGAAGCAACCCACGTCTGGCCAATGCTGAGACTGCGTCAGGCGCGCCTTGGCGTTAACGGCTGTATTATCTCCGGAATTGTGCTTGGTTCACTGTATGGCCTGATGCCGCTTTATCTGAACCATCAGGGTGTCAGCGATTCCGGGATCGGTTTCTGGATGGCGGTGATGGTGAGTGCGGGGATTGTCGGTCAGTGGCCGATTGGACGCCTGGCCGATCGCTTTGGTCGCCTGCTGGTGCTGCGTGTTCAGGTTTTTGTGGTGATCATGGGCTGTCTCGCCATGCTCAGCAATGCGGCGATGGCGCCTGCGCTGTTTATTCTGGGTGCCGCAGGTTTTACGCTCTATCCGGTCGCGATGGCCTGGGCCTGTGAGAAAGTTGAACACCACCAGTTAGTGGCAATGAACCAGGCGTTGTTACTGAGCTATACCATCGGCAGCCTGCTGGGACCGACCTTTACCGCGATGCTGATGCAGAATTACTCCGACAATTTGCTGTTTATTATGATTGCCAGCGTATCGTTTATTTATCTCTTAATGCTGCTGCGCAAAGTGGGAGAACACCCGACGCCTGTGGCGCATGCCTGATTAATAAAAAGCCAGTCGATGACTGGCTTTTTTGTCCCCATCACATATAAGACTTTTACGTATTGTTTGTTTATTGCACCAGGCGATAATTCAGGTGAGTTATATCACTAAAAGGCAACAATCATGTCTACTCGTCGTTTTACCACTACCGCTCTGGCAGTAGTGTTGTCTTTAACGTTTGCTGCAGCTCCGGTCATGGCTAACCCGGGTAACGGGAATGGCAGTGGTCACGGGAACAGTGGCGGACAAGGTAATGGCGGCAGTCACGGCAATTCCGGTAGTCATGGCAACGGAAATTCCGGTACCCACGGTAATAAACAAAATAACGGACAGGAAAATCCAGGTAAATCGAATAAAAGCGTCAGTGACGATGTCGACGCCCGTGTGAGCTTCGATCATGCCCGTCACCTGGCACTGAATTACGGCTTAACAGGTTATGAGTCACTGCCTCCGGGTATTGCGAAAAACCTCGCACGCGGTAAACCCCTCCCTCCGGGCATTGCGAAGAAAACCGTGCCGGCTTCTATGCTGGGCCAGCTTCCTTCCTATCCTGGTTATGAATGGCGTGTCGTCGGTGACGATCTGGTCTTAATTGCGCTGAGTACTGCGGTTGTGACCACCATTATTAATGGCGTCTTCAGATAATATAAAAAAGGCCCGGTTCTCACCGGGCCTTTTCTTAATACATTACCTTGTGGCCGTACTGTTCAAGAATACCTTTCACGCGTTCCATCGTCTCTTTCTTCGGCGGCTTAACGCCATCGAGTTTATATTCTTCGCCCATGGCGACCCACTTGTGTTTACCCAGTTCGTGGTAGGGCAGAAGCTCAATTTTCTCAACGTTGCCCATATCGCGGGTAAATTCTCCCAGCCGATGCGCGGAATCGTCATCATCTGACCAGCCAGGTACAACAACATAGCGGATCCAGGTTTTGATGCCTTTCCCGGAGATGTATTTGGCGAACTCCAGCGTACGGTGGTTGGAAACACCCACCAGATTCTGGTGGATCTCATCGTTCATCTGTTTGAGATCGAGCATCACCAGGTCGGTGACGTCGAGCAGTTCATCAATGACCGGATCGTAGCGGCGGACAAAACCGTTTGTATCGAGACAGGTATGAATGCCTTCTTTGCGGCAGGCGCGGAACCAGTCGCGCACGAATTCGGCCTGCAGAATGGCTTCACCGCCGGAAGCGGTTACGCCGCCGCCGGATGCGTTCATAAAGTGACGATAGGTCACCACCTCTTTCATCAGTTCTTCGACGGTCACTTCTTTGCCGCCGTGCGTATCCCAGGTGTCACGGTTATGGCAGTACAGGCAGCGCATCAGGCAGCCCTGGAAAAAGGTGATAAAGCGGATACCCGGGCCATCGACAGTGCCACAGGATTCAAAGGAGTGAATGCGACCAATAATTGACATTGCGGTGATATCTCCAGCATCGGCCCGTCCGGGGCCTGTGTATGCACAGCTCAAAACCGGCTGTGTTTAAGTCTGTTTTGGCTGTTATCCATAGAGTATAGATAGCGGACAAAAGAGACTGTGATGGAGAGAGTGTTAAAAAGGCCCCACGTTTGTGGAGCCTTTATTGTACGCCTTTTAACGCGTGATTTCAGTCAATTCCACTTACATGGACTGAGTGAAAGTACGGGTGATAACGTCCTGCTGCTGTTCTTTCGTCAGGGAGTTAAAACGTACTGCGTAGCCGGATACACGGATGGTCAGCTGAGGATATTTCTCAGGGTGTTCCATCGCATCAAGCAGCATTTCACGGTTCATTACGTTCACGTTCAGGTGCTGACCACCTTCAATGGACGCTTCGTGGTGGAAGTAACCATCCATCAGACCCGCGAGGTTAGTTTTACGTACTTCGTCGTCTTTACCCAGCGCATTTGGCACGATAGAGAAGGTGTAAGAGATACCATCTTTCGCGTAAGCAAACGGCAGTTTTGCGACGGAGGTCAGAGAGGCAACAGCACCTTTCTGGTCACGACCGTGCATTGGGTTAGCACCAGGACCGAATGGCGCACCCGCGCGACGACCGTCCGGAGTGTTACCGGTTTTCTTACCATACACAACGTTAGACGTGATGGTCAGAACAGACTGAGTCGGGATAGCGTTACGGTAAGTGGTCAGTTTCTGAATTTTCTTCATGAAACGTTCAACCAGGTCAACCGCCATGTCATCAACGCGAGAGTCGTTGTTACCAAACTGCGGATATTCGCCTTCGATTTCGAAGTCAACAGCCAGACCGTCTTCGTCACGAATTGGTTTAACTTTCGCATATTTGATTGCAGACAGGGAGTCAGCCGCAACGGACAGACCTGCGATACCACACGCCATGGTGCGGATAACGTCACGGTCATGCAGCGCCATCAGAGAGGCTTCGTAGCTGTACTTGTCGTGCATGTAGTGGATAACGTTCAGGGCAGTGACGTACTGTTTAGCCAGCCAGTCCATGAAGTGATCCATACGCTCCATGACTTCATCGAAGTTCAGAACGTCGCCTTTGATTGGTTCAGACTTAGGACCAACCTGCATTTTCAGTTTTTCATCAACGCCGCCGTTGATTGCGTACAGCATGGTTTTCGCTAGGTTTGCACGCGCACCGAAGAACTGCATTTGTTTACCAACAACCATTGGGCTTACGCAGCATGCGATAGCGTAGTCATCGTTGTTGAAGTCCGGACGCATCAGGTCATCGTTCTCGTACTGCAGAGAAGAGGTGTCGATGGACACTTTAGCGGCGAATTTCTTGAAGTTCAGAGGCAGTTTTTCAGACCACAGAACGGTGATGTTCGGCTCCGGAGAAGGACCCATGGTGTACAGGGTGTTCAGGAAGCGGAAGCTGTTTTTGGTAACCAGAGTACGGCCATCAACACCCATACCACCGATAGATTCCGTTGCCCAGATTGGGTCACCAGAGAACAGCTCATCGTATTCAGGGGTACGCAGGAAGCGAACCATACGCAGTTTCATGACCAGGTGGTCAATCATTTCCTGAGCGTCTTGCTCGGTGATTTTGCCCGCTTTCATATCACGTTCGATGTAAGCATCCAGGAAGGTGGATACACGACCGAAGGACATTGCTGCACCGTTCTGAGACTTAACAGCGGCCAGGTAGCCGAAGTAGGTCCACTGGATAGCTTCCTGAGCGTTGGTTGCAGGACCAGAGATATCGCAGCCATATTTAGCCGCCATTTCTTTGATCTGACCCAGCGCGCGATGCTGTTCAGCGATTTCTTCACGCAGACGGATAGTCGCTTCCAGGTTTACACCGTTTTCCAGATCAGACTGCAGGGAAACAAACTGCGCGTATTTGTCTTTCATCAGGAAGTCGATACCGTACAGCGCAACGCGACGGTAGTCACCGATGATACGGCCACGGCCATAGGCATCTGGCAGACCAGTCAGAACGCCAGATTTACGGCAGTTCAGAATGTCTTTGGTGTAAACATCGAATACACCCTGGTTGTGAGTTTTGCGGTATTCGGTGAAGATTTTTTTCAGCATTGGGTCCAGCTCGCGGTTATACGCTTTGCAGGAACCTTCAACCATTTTGATACCACCGAACGGGATGATCGCACGTTTCAGTGGTGCTTCAGTCTGCAGACCAACGATTTTCTCAAGGGCTTTGTTAATGTAGCCAGCATCGTGAGAAGTGATGGTAGAAGCAACGGAGGTGTCAAAATCAACTGGCGCGTGAGTGCGGTTTTCCAGTTTTACGCCTTCCATTACGCTGTCCCACAGCTTGGTGGTCGCGTCAGTTGCACCAGCCAGGAAGGATTCGTCACCTTCATACGGGGTATAGTTTTTCTGAATGAAGTCACGTACGTTTACTTCATTCTGCCAGTCACCTTTCGCAAAACCTTCCCAGGCTGTGGCTAACTTTTCATTAAGCTCGGACATGTAACACCTACCTTCTTAAGTGGATTTTTTATTTACTGCCTGAGATAACCATCAATGATGGTCGTCGCCACGCAGGTAAATGACCCAGTATGTCAACCCAACTAACAGACCCCCACCGATAATGTTCCCGATAGTGACAGGGATCAGGTTATCAGTAATGAAATTCATAATAGTCAGGTGAGAGAAACTTTCCGGGGTTGAACCAACAGCAGTCCAGAACTCCGGGCTTGCAAAGTTGCGGATTACAATTCCCATTGGGATCATAAACATGTTCGCAATACTGTGCTCGAAGCCGCTGGCAACAAACATCGCAACCGGCAGAACCATAATCATGGCTTTATCCATCAGGCTACGACCCGAGTAGCTCATCCAGACAGCCAGGCATACCATCAGGTTAGCGAGGATGCCGAGAGCAACGGCTTCGATAAATGTGTGGTGCATTTTGTGGTCTGCGGTCTGCAGGACGTTGAGTCCCCAGCCACCGTTGGCGGTCATATACTCGCCAGAGAGCCACATCAACAGAACAAAGAGCAGACAGCCAATCAGGTTGCCAACATAGACATTAAGCCAGTTGCGCGCCAGTTGACCCCAGGTAATTCTTCCGCTGGCTTTTGCCACGACAATCAACACTGTAGAAGTGAAGAGGTCGGCGCCGCAGATGACGCAAAGAATCAGTCCCAGTGAGAAGCAAATACCGCCAATCAGTTTCGCCATGCCGAAAGGCATCGCGGCAGTACCGGTGGTGGCAGTGATGTAGAAGACAAACGCGATAGAGATGAACACACCAGCCGTGATCGCCAGATAGAACGTCTTCATCGGGTGTTTCGTTGCTTTATAGACACCCGCTTCTTCGGCAACTTTGGCCATAGCAGCTGGGAGTAAAAGATCAAAAGGGTTGTCAGCTTTCACACTAACTCTCTCTTTATTAAGTCGGCGACGAGATACTAACAAAGCATTATAGAAGAGAAATTGATATAGATCATATCTCGCCTGGCTTATAGGCCCGCAATGTGTATGGATTTACAGCAAAAGCGGAGTAAGTATTTGATTATCCGTATAAAAATAAATTTTAAAAGTTATGAAAAGAGTTGAATTATTTCTTTCGGCCACCTCTGCAACAGTTAATTAATATGGAGTAATTACCATAAAAAGTAACAGTAAAGCCCAGGTAAATATTATTATATTTACCCATATTTAACTTTATTATTACAATCAACAGTCATTGCCGAAAAAAATAAAAAACGGGGCAATGAAATTGCCCCGTAATATAGCCCAGACGATTGAATACGCCTACAGCTGATAATGTTATATGCGCTTATTTTGACCAGTAAGCGGATTTCGCCTTCTGCAATTTTTCATACGCTTTCAGCAGAGACTGATGTGCCGGGAAGGCTTTCAGATCGCTATCCACAGCCTGAAGACCGTAGAACGGCGCTTCACCGCTCAGTGCTGCGCTGGCGGCTTCAACGGCGTCAGCACCGTACATGCGAACAAACGCATTCAGGTATTGCAGCGGCTGACGATCGTCTTCCTGCGCGAGAAGCAGCAGGGTTTGCAGGCAGCGATAGTAGTTAGTGCGCTCGGCAGAGAAGACAGACTGGTTAAACTCCATAGTCCACTCGGTCCAGGCCAGAGCCTGATCCAGATCGCCGCCAGCCAGTGCCAGCATTGCTTTCAGCTCACCAATACGCAGGGTATACCAGCCGTTATCTTTACCGGTCGCCAGACCCAGCAGCTCGCGTACGCGGGTGAAGTCATCATGGCCTTCTTCGTCCAGTTGCGCGATCAGGTTCAGGTAATCTTCTTTTTCCCATTCGCTGCCCGGCAAGGCCAGCAGGGTTTCACGCAGGTGCGCGCCCATGCTGTTGTTCGCCAGCCACAGATCTTCTGCCGGATAGATGTCGGACATGCCCGGCACCAGAATGCGGCAGGCGTACACGCCAAGGTGTTCGTAGTCAGCGATGTAGACTTCTTTATCTTCCGCCTTAAAGATAGCCATCAGCGTGGCGAACTCTTCTTCGGTGGTACCTGCAAAGCTCCAGTCGACGAACGGATAGTCCGCGTCCTGCTTAAACAGATCCCAGGAGATCAAACCGCTGGAGTCGATGAAGTGGGTTTCAAGGTTGGTGTGCTCGGCCACTTCTTCGTCGTCAAAGGTCGGTGGCGTAAACACGTCCAGATCTTTCAGGCCACGGCCCTGCAGTAACTCGGTGACGGTACGCTCCAGCGCCACGCCAAAGTCAGGGTGCGCGCCGAAAGAGGCGAAGCAGGTTCCGTTTTCAGGGTTAAACAGCACCACACAGATAACCGGGTATTTACCGCCCAGCGAGCCGTCATAGGCAAAGATTGGGAAACCTTCCGCTTCCAGCCTGGCAATGGATTCCACCACGCCCGGGTAGCGCGCCAGCACGTCAGCCGGAATTTCAGGCAGGCTGATGGATTCGGCAATGATGCGGTTTTTAATGTGGCGTTCAAAGACTTCAGACAGCCCCTGTACGCGCGCTTCATTACGGGTATTACCGGCAGACATACCGTTGGACACATACAGGTTGCCAACGATGTTCATCGGGATATAGACGGTCTGCTCATCAGACTGACGCGTGAACGGCAGGGCGCAGATACCACGATCCTCATTGCCGGACTGCAGATCGATCAGCATGCTGGCGGTCAGTTCGTTTTCCGGATCGTAGAACGCACGCAGACGCGCGTCGAGAATGCCTTCCGGCAGCGCGTCGTCTTCAGGCAGCGGGAACCATTTTTCGTTCGGATAGTGCACAAACGGGCCGTTGGCGATGGTTTCACCCAGCCAGAAATCGGCGAAGAAATAGTTGGTCGACAGACGTTCAAAATACTCACCCAGCGCAGAGGCCAGTGCCGCTTTTTTTGTCGCGCCTTTACCATTGGTAAAGCACAGGGCACACTCTTTATCGCGAATATGCACGGACCAGACATGAGGCACCGGGTTGAGCCAGGAGGCTTCTTCGATATTAAAGCCCAGGTCGGTCAGTTTCTGCTGGAAGCGAGCGATGGAATCTTCCAGAGCGGCGTCTTTGCCGGGGATAAACGTTTGAGTCATGGCGTTCACTTTTATCGTACGTAAAGCGCGCAATGATACGGGTTTTGCGTGACAGGTGCTATCTTCGGCGAAAATAAAAGACTCGACTATGCTTACAGACAGTAACTTACTGTTAAGGCATAGAAAAATGAAAGCATTTGATCTCCAGCGGATGGCGTTTGATAAAGTTCCTCCCGAATTTTTGGGCGAAGTGGCCCTGCGCAGCCTGTATACCTTTGTATTGGTCTTCCTGTTTCTCAAAATCACCGGGCGGCGTGGTGTCCGGCAGATGTCCCTCTTTGAGGTGCTGATTATTCTGACGCTGGGTTCAGCGGCGGGGGATGTCGCCTTTTACGACGATGTGCCGATGGTGCCGGTCTTTATCGTTTTTGTCTCACTGGCGCTACTTTACCGGCTTGTCATGTGGCTGATGTCGAAAAGTGAAAAGCTGGAAGATCTTCTCGAAGGGAAGCCGGTGGTTATCGTCGAGAACGGGCGGCTGGCCTGGGAAAATGTACAGAGTGCCAACATGACCGAGTTCGAGTTTTTTATGGAACTGCGTCTGAATAGCGTTGAACAACTCGGGCAGGTGCGGCTGGCAATCATGGAAACGAACGGGCAAATCAGCGTCTATTACTATGCTGACGACGAGGTGAAGCCGGGGCTCTGTATTCTGCCGGATATGCTTATTGAGCGTTTCACGACCGTGCCTGAGTCAGGCGAATATGCCTGTATAAGATGTAGCCATGTTGTGGCGATGCAGCCGGGCGATCATCAATTATGTCCCCGCTGTACAAATCCGGAATGGACGAAGGTTAGCCGGGCCAAACGCCTTACCTGACAGCCATATTGTCGGTTTTGCCGCAGAGAGGTGGCAGATTGTATTGTGTGACGCGGGACACATTTCACCGGTCATAAGTTTTAGACATTGCGGCGCGTGTCACTGAATGATAAAACCGATATCCACAGTTATAACTTATTGCTTTTAGCGTGGTGAGGGGAAATGGCTCAAGTCTTTAATTTCAGTTCAGGTCCGGCGATGTTGCCGGCAGACGTGCTTAAACAGGCTCAACAGGAACTTTGTGACTGGAACGGTCTGGGTACGTCGGTGATGGAAATCAGCCACCGTGGTAAAGAGTTTATTCAGGTGGCGGAAGAGGCAGAAAAGGATTTTCGCGATCTGCTGAACATTCCCTCAAACTACAAAGTTTTGTTCTGCCACGGCGGTGGCCGCGGTCAGTTTGCTGGCGTCCCGCTGAATATCCTCGGCGACAAAACCACGGCAGACTACGTTGATGCGGGTTACTGGGCGGCAAGTGCGGTTAAAGAAGCCAAAAAGTACTGCTCGCCAAATGTTATCGACGCCAAAATTACCGTTGATGGCCTGCGTGCCGTGAAGCCGATGAGCGAGTGGCAGCTCTCTGATAACGCTGCGTATCTGCACTATTGCCCAAATGAAACCATCGACGGGATTGCCATCGACGAGACCCCGAACTTCAGTAAAGACGTGGTGGTTGCAGCCGATTTCTCCTCTACCATTTTGTCCGCGCCAATTGACGTCAGCCGCTACGGTGTTATCTATGCGGGTGCGCAGAAAAATATCGGCCCGGCGGGTTTGACGATCGTCATCGTGCGCGAAGATTTGCTGGGTAAAGCCCATCAGTCTTGCCCGTCTATTCTGGATTATACGGTCCTCAACGATAACGACTCCATGTTCAACACTCCCCCTACGTTTGCCTGGTACCTCTCTGGACTGGTCTTTAAATGGCTCAAGCAAAACGGCGGCGTGGCGCAGATGGACAAAATCAATCAGCAGAAAGCCGACCTGCTGTATAGCGTGATCGATAAGAGCGATTTCTACCGTAACGATGTCGCGAAAGCTAACCGTTCTCGTATGAATGTGCCGTTCCAGCTGGCGGACAGCAACCTGGATAAAGTCTTCCTTGAAGAGTCCTTCGCTGCAGGCCTGCATGCGCTGAAAGGCCACCGTGTTGTAGGCGGTATGCGTGCCTCTATCTATAACGCGATGCCGCTGGAAGGGGTTAAAACCCTGACCGATTTCATGATCGACTTCGAACGTCGCCACGGTTAATTACGCTGTTTTCACCCCCGTAGCTCTGCTGCGGGGTTTTTATTATGTTGAGTTGAGAGTTAAGTTTCATGGAATCCCTGACGTTACAACCTATCGCGCGGGTAGATGGCACCATTAATCTGCCTGGTTCAAAAAGTGTCTCGAACCGCGCTCTGCTGCTGGCAGCTCTGGCAAACGGCACCACCGTCCTCACAAACCTGCTGGACAGCGATGACGTGCGCCATATGCTCAATGCGCTGAAAGCGTTGGGAGTTCATTACACGCTGTCTGACGACCGCACCCGCTGTGAAGTGACCGGCAACGGCGGCGCGTTACGCTCGGCTGAAGAGCGTGAACTGTTTCTGGGTAACGCGGGGACGGCAATGCGCCCGCTGGCGGCGGCCCTGTGCCTGGGCAGCAACAATATTGTGCTGACCGGTGAGCCACGCATGAAAGAGCGTCCCATTGGCCATCTGGTGGATGCCCTTCGTCAGGGCGGCGCGCAGATTGAGTATCTGGAGCAGGAAAATTACCCGCCTCTGCGTCTGCGCGGTGGTTTCAATGGCGGTAACGTCGAGGTGGATGGCAGCGTCTCCAGCCAGTTCCTGACGGCTCTGCTGATGACTGCGCCGCTGGCACCACAGGATACGGTCATCACCATCAAAGGCGACCTGGTCTCTAAACCGTACATTGATATTACGCTGCACCTGATGAAAACCTTTGGGGTTGAGGTGGAAAACCGCGCTTATCAGCAATTCGTGGTTCGCGGTGCGCAGCAGTACCAGTCTCCGGGTCATTACCTTGTGGAAGGTGATGCTTCGTCTGCCTCCTATTTCCTGGCGGCAGGGGCGATTAAGGGCGGTACGGTGAAAGTGACCGGCATTGGCCGTAACAGCGTTCAGGGCGATATCCGTTTTGCTGACGTGCTGGAAAAAATGGGCGCCACGATTACCTGGGGCGATGATTTCATCTCCTGCACCCATGGCGAGCTGAACGCTATCGATATGGACATGAACCATATCCCGGATGCGGCGATGACCATTGCCACGGCGGCGCTCTTCGCAAAAGGCACCACGACGCTGCGTAACATTTACAACTGGCGCGTAAAAGAGACTGACCGTCTGTTCGCGATGGCGACCGAACTGCGTAAAGTGGGCGCCGAAGTGGAGGAGGGCGAAGACTACATCCGCGTCACGCCTCCGGCAAAACTGCAATTTGCGGAAATCGGCACCTATAACGATCACCGCATGGCAATGTGCTTCTCGCTGGTGGCGCTCTCCGATACGCCGGTGACCATTCTCGACCCGAAATGTACGGCGAAAACCTTCCCGGACTACTTCGGGCAATTGGCGCGTATCAGTACCCCTGCCTGATTTGCCTTCGCGCCAGCCTCTGTGCTGGCGCGCTTACACCGTTCCCACTCATTGACGTGATGATCTACACTTCTGAAGATGTGCGCCTGCCGCCGGCAAGCAACGCGAACGATGTAGAAGTATCATTGCGCAATAATTCTTCATCTAAATACCTGTAATTCGCGTTTTTGCACACAACGTTAACGATTGTGGGCATTGGCGCGTATAATGCGCGGCGTTTACGTTAACGGTATGCCTGTTTAAGGAGATAAAGATGACGGCAATTGCCCCGGTCATAACCATTGATGGCCCAAGCGGTGCAGGAAAGGGCACCTTGTGCAAGGCAATGGCGGAAGCATTGCAATGGCATCTGCTGGACTCTGGTGCTATTTACCGCGTGTTAGCGCTTGCGGCGCTGCATCACCATGTTGATGTGGCCTCCGAAGACGCGCTGGTTCCGCTGGCTACCCATCTTGATGTTCGCTTTATCTCAACCAACGGAAATCTGGAAGTGATTCTCGAAGGTGAAGATGTCAGCGGTGAAATTCGTACTCAGGACGTGGCGAATGCCGCGTCACAGGTTGCCGCTTTCCCGCGTGTGCGTGAAGCACTGCTGCGCCGTCAACGCGCCTTCCGTGAGCTGCCTGGCCTGATCGCTGACGGGCGTGACATGGGAACCGTTGTCTTCCCTGATGCGCCAGTGAAAATTTTCCTCGACGCCTCCTCGGAAGAACGGGCTCAACGCCGCATGCTTCAGTTGCAGGAAAAGGGGTTTAGTGTTAACTTTGATCGCCTTTTGTCCGAGATAAAAGAGCGCGATGACCGCGATCGTAACCGCGCCGTCGCCCCACTTGTTCCTGCAGAAGATGCATTAGTTCTGGATTCAACCAGTTTAACTATTGAGCAAGTGATTGAAAAAGCGCTACAATATGCGCGCCAAAAACTGGCACTCGCGTAATTGCGACCGATTTAGCAGTACCCCCGCTGCAATGGATTGACGGCGGGTATGTGAAACAACCCCATCCGGCACGGAGCCAGGTGGACGTTATATTAACCTGAAGATTAAACATGACTGAATCTTTTGCTCAACTATTTGAAGAATCCTTAAAAACAATCGAAACCCGTCCGGGTTCCATCGTTCGTGGTGTTGTTGTTGCTATCGACAAAGACGTAGTACTGGTTGACGCCGGTCTGAAATCTGAGTCCGCCATTCCGGCAGAGCAGTTCAAAAACGCCCAGGGCGAGCTGGAAATCCAGGTTGGTGACGAAGTTGACGTTGCTCTGGATGCAGTAGAAGACGGCTTCGGCGAAACCCTGCTTTCCCGTGAAAAAGCTAAACGTCACGAAGCTTGGATCACGCTGGAAAAAGCTTACGAAGAAGCTGAAACTGTGGTCGGTGTTATCAACGGCAAAGTTAAAGGTGGCTTCACTGTTGAGCTGAATGGTATTCGTGCGTTCCTGCCAGGTTCTCTGGTAGACGTTCGTCCAGTCCGTGACACCCTGCACCTCGAAGGCAAAGAGCTTGAGTTCAAAGTAATCAAGCTGGACCAGAAGCGTAACAACGTTGTTGTATCCCGTCGTGCCGTTATCGAATCCGAAAACAGCGCAGAACGCGATCAGCTGCTGGAAAACCTGCAGGAAGGCATGGAAGTCAAAGGTATCGTTAAGAACCTCACTGACTACGGCGCATTCGTTGACCTGGGCGGCGTTGATGGCCTGCTGCACATCACCGACATGGCGTGGAAACGCGTTAAGCACCCAAGCGAAATCGTGAACGTGGGCGACGAAATCACTGTTAAAGTGCTGAAGTTCGACCGCGAGCGTACTCGTGTATCCCTCGGCCTGAAACAGCTGGGCGAAGATCCATGGGTAGCTATCGCTAAGCGTTACCCAGAAGGTACTAAACTGACTGGTCGCGTTACCAACCTGACTGACTACGGCTGCTTCGTTGAAATCGAAGAAGGCGTTGAAGGCCTGGTGCACGTTTCCGAAATGGACTGGACCAACAAAAACATCCACCCATCCAAAGTTGTTAACGTTGGTGATGTAGTGGAAGTTATGGTTCTGGATATCGACGAAGAACGTCGTCGTATCTCCCTGGGCCTGAAACAGTGCAAAAACAACCCATGGCAGCAGTTCGCGGAAACCCACAACAAGGGTGACCGTGTTGAAGGTAAAATCAAGTCTATCACTGACTTCGGTATCTTCATCGGCCTGGACGGCGGCATCGATGGCCTGGTTCACCTGTCTGACATCTCCTGGAACGTTGCAGGCGAAGAAGCAGTTCGTGAATACAAAAAAGGCGACGAAATCGCTGCAGTTGTTCTGCAGGTTGACGCAGAGCGTGAACGTATCTCCCTGGGCGTTAAACAGCTCGCAGAAGATCCGTTCAACAACTGGGTTGCACTGAACAAGAAAGGCGCAATCGTAAACGGTAAAGTCACTGCAGTTGACGCTAAAGGCGCAACCGTAGAACTGGCTGACGGCGTTGAAGGTTACCTGCGCGCTTCTGAAGCTTCACGTGACCGCGTTGAAGATGCGACTCTGGTTCTGAACGTTGGTGACGACGTTGAAGCTAAGTTCACCGGTGTTGACCGTAAGAACCGTGCAATCAGCCTGTCTGTTCGTGCTAAAGACGAAGCTGATGAGAAAGATGCAATCGCCACTGTTAACAAACAGGAAGATGCAAACTTCTCTAACAACGCAATGGCTGAAGCTTTCAAAGCAGCTAAAGGCGAGTAATATCAGGTTGTCCGCATCATTTTGAGCTATAACGCATTTACAGCGAGAAGGATGAGGAGCAAACTTGACAGATTAGAGGATTCGTCCTGTAATCAATAACAAAGGGCGGCTACGGCCGCCCTTGTTTAATGAGCTGTTCAGCTAATTGGTTTGAAAGGAACCGGAGGAATCATGACCAAGTCAGAATTGATTGAAAGACTTGCCAGTCAGCAACCGCATATCCCTGCGAAAGCAGTGGAGGATGCCGTAAAAGAGATGCTGGAGCATATGGCCTCCACTCTTGCCCAGGGCGAGCGCATTGAAATCCGCGGTTTCGGTAGTTTTTCTCTGCACTATCGTGCTCCACGTACCGGGCGTAACCCGAAAACTGGCGATAAAGTCGAACTGGAAGGTAAGTACGTTCCACACTTTAAGCCGGGTAAAGAACTGCGCGATCGCGCCAACATTTACGGCAACTGAGTTTAGCCATCAGCGCTAAACTGGGTTCGAAAGAAAGCACCTGCGGGTGCTTTTTTTGTGCCTGTCGCTTTTATTCTGAAGATGCCGCGCAATTTTCCTTTTGTTTTCTGCAAACGGATAAAAATGCTTCAGCGCCCGCTGTAAACCGCGTTTCTTCTGGCTGACGACTCACCCTGCATGCTTCCATACTGTCACCCTCAAACAGGGAGGTAGTAATGGGCATTCCCGCGATAAGTCTTTGCGCCATTCTGGCGATCATGCCGTTACTCTGGTTACCCGTCCTGCCTGAACGTCATACCGTGTGGGTAATGATAGCCGGTGGGATAGCGCTGGCCGCCCAGCGACACAACGTCCTGAAGTATATGGGGATCATGGTGTTATTTTGTGTCTGGGGTCTTCTTGCTGCGCAGGAAAGCGTCTGGCCGATGCAACATTTAACGACGGGAGCAGTGCAGGCAGAGATAGAAATCACGGCCACTGATGGTGCAACAATGCATCAGGGCAACATTCTGCGTATCGATGGTCAGCGCTGGTGGGCATCCACGGGCGTGACGCTGTATGGCAATTACCTGCCGCAAAAGGTATGTGCCGGTCAGCGCTGGGCTATGTCGCTCAGGCTCCGGCCTGTGCATGGCGAGCTAAACGACGGGGGATATGATCCCCAGCGAAGCGCCTTTGCCCGGCACCAGACGCTCAGCGGACGTTTTACGCAGGCGAAAATCGTCGATGAAAACTGCAGCTTGCTTGCTCAGTACCTGATGTCACTGCAACACCGGCTTTCTGCTTTTCACTGGGGCGCGGTTATGCTTGGGCTGGGGATGGGAGAACGTCTGGAGGTGCCCCGGGAAATTAAAGATCTGATGCGCGACACCGGCACGCTGCACCTGATGGCAATTTCGGGTCTGCATATTGCGCTGGCCGCATCCATCATCTGGTTACTTGCGCGTGGGCTTCAGTTCTTGATGCCGGGCCACTGGATCCACTGGCAGATTCCTCTCCTGGCCGGGTTGCTCTTTGCCGCTTTCTACGCCTGGCTTACCGGGCTGCAACCGCCCGCATTGCGAACGGTTATCGCACTTGCCGTGCTGGCGGCATTGCGCATTGGCGCCCGTCAGTGGTCTCCCTGGCAGGTGTGGTGTTGCTGTATCGCGGCAATCCTGATAAGCGATCCCTTAGCCGTGCTTTCTCAAAGTCTGGCCCTTTCAGCGTTTGCCGTCGCCGCGCTGATTTTCTGGTTTCAGTGGCTGCCTCTTCCCCGCGGGCACCGGGTTCGCTGGTTACAGCCTCTGGTGAATCTGCTCTATCTGCAAACTGGCATGTTGCTTCTGCTCATGCCATTACAGGTGCTGATTTTTCATGGATTCAGCCTCTCTTCCCTGGTGGCTAATCTCTTTGCCGTCCCCCTGGTCACTTTTGTCTGCGTACCGCTGATCCTTTCCGGAATGTTGCTTCATCTGTTGCCGCTGACGGCGCTGGAAAGTGCCCTCTGGTTTGCAGCCGATAAATCCCTGGGGGGGTTGTTCTGGATGCTGATGCGCTTGCCGGATGGCTGGCAGAATGTAGATGAACGGTGGCAATACCTGACGTTATTGCCCTGGCTTGCCATTATTGGCTGGCGCTTTCATGCCTGGAAATCCGTTCCTGCCGTTTGTCTGGCAGGGAGTGTCTTACTGGCATTTCCACTCTGGCGAACGGTGAGAAGTGAGGGCTGGACACTGCATATGCTGGATGTTGGGCAGGGACTGGCAATGGTCATTGAACGCCACGGTAAAGCCCTTCTTTATGATACCGGGCTCGCCTGGCCGGGTGGTGATAGCGCCCGGCAGTTAATCATTCCGTGGCTACGCTGGCACCATTTGCAACCAGAAGGCGTCATCCTCAGTCATGAGCATCTCGACCATGCGGGCGGCCTGGCGACGCTGCAAAAAACATGGCCCACGTTATGGATAAGAAGCCCGTTAGGCCGGGCGGAACATCGGCCTTGTTTTCGCGGGCAGAGATGGATGTGGGAAGGGTTAACCTTCACCGTCCACTGGCCACCTGAGGGCTATTCCGAAAGGGGGAACAATCGCTCCTGCGTGGTAAAAATCGACGATGGTGAGCAGAGTGCGTTGCTTACGGGGGATATTGAAGCGCCAGCGGAACAGACTATGCTTAGCCATTACTGGCGTCATCTGACGTCCACTGTAATACAGGTACCCCATCATGGCAGCAATACGTCTTCATCATTGCCACTGGTACAGCGGGTAGAGGGGAGGATCGCGCTCGATTCTGCGGCCCGCTATAACGCATGGCATTTTCCGTCGGCAAAAGTTATCAGACGTTATCGAAAAGAGGGCTATATCTGGCACGATACCCCCCATTCTGGACAAATATCGGTGACATTCTCGCAACATCGATGGCAAATACAGCGCGTACGTGATGAATATTTACCGCGTTGGTATCATCAGTGGTTTGGCGCGCCCGGAGATAACGGGTAGAATATGCGGCTATTTCAACAGATGCTGGTTTTTTGAATGCATAACGACAAAGATCTCTCCACGTGGCAAACCTTCCGCCGACTCTGGCCGATGATTGCACCTTTTAAAGCAGGCTTGATCGTGGCGGGTGTAGCGTTAGTTCTCAACGCAGCCAGCGATACGTTTATGTTATCGCTTCTCAAACCGTTACTGGATGACGGTTTTGGTAAAACAGATCGCTCAGTGCTGATATGGATGCCACTGGTGGTTATTGGACTGATGATCTTACGCGGTATCACCAGCTACATTTCGAGCTACTGTATCTCCTGGGTTTCCGGGAAAGTCGTTATGACCATGCGCCGTCGGCTGTTTGGCCACATGATGGGCATGCCAGTAGCGTTCTTTGATAAGCAGTCTACCGGTACCTTGCTGTCACGTATTACCTACGACTCCGAGCAGGTGGCATCATCGTCGTCCAACGCGCTGATTACCGTGGTGCGTGAAGGTGCATCGATTATCGGTCTGTTCATCATGATGTTCTATTACAGCTGGCAGCTGTCACTGATCCTTATCGTGCTGGCACCGGTTGTCTCTATTGCTATTCGCGTCGTTTCAAAGCGTTTTCGCAACATCAGTAAGAATATGCAGAACACGATGGGCCAGGTTACGACCAGCGCTGAGCAGATGCTGAAAGGGCATAAAGAGGTGTTGATTTTCGGCGGGCAGGAAGTCGAAACCAAACGCTTTGATAAAGTCAGCAACAAAATGCGTCTGCAGGGGATGAAAATGGTTTCGGCCTCTTCAATTTCTGACCCTATCATCCAGCTGATCGCTTCTCTGGCGCTGGCCTTTGTTCTGTATGCGGCCAGCTTCCCGAGCGTGATGGAGACGCTGACGGCAGGTACCATCACCGTGGTCTTCTCATCGATGATTGCCCTGATGCGTCCGCTGAAATCACTGACGAACGTCAACGCTCAGTTCCAGCGCGGGATGGCTGCCTGCCAGACCCTGTTCAGCATTCTGGATACCGAACAGGAGAAAGATGAAGGTAAACGCGAGATTGAACGCGCCCACGGCGATGTTGAATTCCGCAATGTGACTTTCACCTATCCTGGCCGCGAAACGCCGGCTTTGCGTAATATCAACCTGTCCATTCCCGCGGGTAAAACCGTTGCGCTGGTAGGCCGCTCCGGCTCAGGTAAATCCACCATCGCCAGCCTGATCACCCGTTTCTATGATATCGACGAGGGTGAAATCCTGTTGGATGGCCATGACCTGCGGGAGTATACCCTGCAGTCGCTGCGTAACCAGGTGGCGCTGGTCTCCCAGAATGTGCATCTCTTCAACGATACTGTGGCAAATAACATTGCCTATGCGCGTACAGAAGAGTACAGCCGTGCGGAGATTGAAAAGGCCGCTCGTATGGCCTATGCGATGGACTTTATCAACAAGATGGATAACGGTCTGGATACCATTATCGGTGAGAACGGTGTACTGCTCTCCGGTGGCCAGCGCCAGCGTATCGCCATTGCTCGTGCGCTGTTGCGTGATAGCCCGATTCTGATTCTGGATGAAGCAACCTCTGCGCTGGATACGGAATCTGAACGTGCCATTCAGTCTGCGCTGGATGAGCTGCAAAAGAACCGTACGTCGCTGGTGATTGCGCACCGTCTGTCGACTATCGAGCAGGCTGACGAAATCGTTGTTGTTGAAGATGGCGTGATTGTCGAACGCGGAAGCCACTCTGATTTGCTGGCGCACCGCGGCGTTTACGCCCAACTGCATAAGATGCAATTCGGCGAATGATTGCACGCATCTGGTCCGGTGAATCACCGCTGTGGCTGCTGCTTCTGCCGCTTTCCTGGCTTTATGGCCTGGTGAGCGGCGTCATTCGTCTGCTTTACCGTCTGGGGTTGAAGCAAGCATGGCGCGCGCCGGTGCCGGTTGTCGTGGTGGGTAACCTGACGGCTGGCGGCAACGGTAAAACACCGGTGGTGATCTGGCTGGTGGAGCAACTGCAAAAACGCGGTATACGCCCAGGCGTGGTATCGCGTGGATATGGCGGAAAAGCGGCGCAGTATCCCCTGTTGTTGACCGCGGAAACTACGACCGCTGAAGCGGGTGATGAGCCAGTATTGATATACCAGCGTACAGGTGCACCTGTTGCGGTTTCCCCGGTACGCAGTGATGCCGTTCAGGCACTTCTTGCCGAACACACGGTAGACATTATTATTACTGACGATGGTCTGCAGCATTACGCGCTGGCGCGTGATAAAGAGATTGTGGTCATTGACGGGGTTCGCCGGTTCGGTAACGGCTGGTGGCTACCCGCCGGACCAATGCGCGAACGTGCTTCGCGTCTCAGGTCCGTTGATGCGGTGATTGTTAACGGTGGAGAGGCCAAACCGGGTGAGATCCCTATGCATCTCAGGCCGGGAATGGCGGTGAATCTATTGACCGGAGAGCGCCGTACTGTCTCGTTGTTACCCGCGCTGGTGGCCATGGCGGGTATCGGTCATCCTCCGCGTTTCTTCGCGACGCTGGAACAGTGTGGTGCCCGGCTTGAAAAACGCGTTCCGCTGGCCGATCATCAGGCGCTGGTGCCAGATCAGGTCGCGGCTCTGACTGCTCCGGGGCAGACGCTAATCATGACTGAAAAAGATGCGGTGAAATGCCGTGCCTTTGCGAAGGATAACTGGTGGTATCTGCCGGTTGACGCTGAACTCAGCGGTGAGCAACCGGAACAATTGCTCAAGGAACTGATTGCGTTAGTGCAGTAATGGCTTACGCGGTTCTGGTGGCGCTTTGACTGACAGGAAAACGCATGTCTTTACCGCAACTCTCGCTTTCAGCCGCACGTCATTTGCACCTTGCCGCACAGGGGCTGCTCAAAAAGCCCCGCCGCCGCGCGCAGCCCGCCGATATTCTCTCTACCGTTCAGCGCATGTCGCTCCTTCAAATTGACACCATTAATATCGTGGCCCGTAGCCCTTACCTTGTGCTGTTTAGTCGACTGGGGAATTATCCGCCTCAGTGGCTGGATGACGCGCTCAGTAAGGGGGACTTAATGGAGTACTGGGCGCACGAGGCCTGTTTCCTGCCGCGCAGCGATTTTGCCCTGGTTCGCCATCGCATGCTGGCCCCCGAAAAGATGGGCTGGAAATACCGCCAGGAATGGATGCAGGAGCACGCGACTGAAATTGCACAGCTTATCGAGCATATTCAGCAAAACGGTCCTGTACGTTCCGCCGATTTTGAACATCCGAGAAAAGGGACCAGCGGCTGGTGGGAGTGGAAGCCGCACAAACGCCACCTTGAAGGACTGTTTACGTCCGGCAAAGTCATGGTGATTGAACGGCGTAATTTTCAGCGCGTGTATGACCTGACGCACCGCGTGATGCCCCACTGGGACGATGAGCGTGACTTACTCACCCAGGAGGCAGCGGAAGCCATCATGCTGGAAAACAGCGCCCGCAGTCTGGGCATTTTCCGGCCGCAGTGGCTGGCGGATTACTATCGCCTTCGCCAGCCGGCCCTGAAACCGCTGCTGGAAATGTGGCAGCGTGAACATCGTGTTATCCCCGTCACGGTAGAAACCCTCGGGGACATGTGGCTGCATTCGGATCTCCTCCCGCTCTTACCCCAGGCTCTGGACAGTAAGCTTCAGGCAACCCACAGCGCGGTGTTATCGCCTTTCGATCCGGTCGTGTGGGACAGAAAACGGGCCGAACAGCTGTTTAATTTCAGCTATCGGCTTGAGTGTTACACCCCCGCGCCAAAGCGTCAGTACGGCTACTTTGTGTTGCCTCTGCTGCACAAAGGGCAACTGGTCGGTCGAATGGACGCTAAAATGCACCGCAAAACCGGCACGCTGGAGATTATCGCGCTCTATCTTGAAGAGGGGATCCAGACCACAGCGGCGCTGGAAAAAGGATTAACCTCCGCCATTAGCGAATTCGCATGCTGGCAGGGGGCCCACGACGTGGCGCTGGGTCGGGTGCCTGACGGGTTGTTTAGCACCTGTCGACGTGGCTGGGAAACAGACACTCCCTGAAAAAGGAATGTGTTAAGCTTTAGCGATTACCCATACGGAGGAACTATGGATCACCGTTTACTTGAAATTATTGCCTGCCCGGTGTGCAACGGCAAACTTTATTACAGCCAGGACAAACAAGAGCTGATTTGCAAGCTGGACAGTCTGGCATTCCCGCTGCGCGACGGTATTCCGGTATTGCTGGAAAACGAAGCCCGCTCCCTGGTGGCAGAAGAGAGCAAACCATGAGTTTTGTTGTCATTATTCCTGCGCGTTATGCATCAACCCGTCTGCCGGGTAAACCGCTGGTGGATATCAACGGCAAACCGATGATTGTGCATGTCCTTGAACGTGCGCGTGAGTCCGGTGCTGAGCGCGTTATCGTGGCAACCGATCATCCGGACGTTGCCCGTGCGGTTGAGGCGGCTGGCGGAGAAGTGTGCATGACCCGCGCCGATCACCAGTCCGGCACAGAGCGGCTGGCAGAAGTGGTTGAGAAATGCGGTTTTAGTGATGATACGGTCATCGTTAACGTGCAGGGCGACGAGCCGATGATCCCGGCGGTCATTATTCGCCAGGTGGCGGAAAACCTGGCGCAGCGCCAGGTCGGTATGGCTACGCTCGCGGTACCTGTGCTCCACGCTGAAGAGGCGTTTAATCCGAACGCGGTGAAAGTGGTGATGGATGCCGAGGGCTATGCGCTCTACTTCTCTCGCGCCACTATTCCCTGGGATCGTGATCGTTTTGCGGTTTCAAAAGAGACCATTGGTGATTCATTCCTGCGTCATCTGGGGATCTACGGCTACCGCGCTGGCTTTATTCGTCGTTATGTCACCTGGGCACCCAGCCCGCTGGAGCATATCGAAATGCTGGAGCAGCTCCGCGTGCTCTGGTACGGGGAAAAAATCCACGTTGCCGTTGCGCAGGAAGTGCCAGGTACGGGTGTTGACACCCCGGAAGATCTTGAGCGCGTCCGCGCCGAATTGCGTTAATAGCGCCCGCATCCCTCCTTACGGGGGGATGTTCTCTCCCGGTTATTTTCCCTTTCTTTTCCATAATTGATCTCTGTCGGGTGACATCTTCTGTCCGCGCGCTCATTATAAAAGCAGTAGTCTTAATGGGGGTAATCTCATATGGAACAGCTGCGTGCTGAACTGAGCCATCTGCTGGGTGAGAAGTTAAGCAGGGTTGAGTGTGTGAACGAAAAAGCAGATACCGCACTCTGGTCGTTATATGACAGCCAGGGAAACCCAATGCCGCTGATGGCCCGAAGTTTTACCTCGCCGGGCGTTGCCAGGCAGTTGGCCTGGAAAATGTCGATGCTTGCGCGACAAGGGACCGTCCGCATGCCGACGGTGTATGGCGTGATGACGCATGAAGAACACCCCGGCCCCGATGTCCTGCTGATTGAGCGGTTACGTGGCGTGCCTGTGGAAGCGCCTGCTCGTTCACCGGAACGCTGGGAACAGCTGAAAGATCAGATTGTCGAGGCGCTACTGGGCTGGCACAGACAAGACAGCGGTGGGCTCGTCGGGCCGGTAGACAGCACCCAGGAAAACCTGTGGCCACTGTGGTACCGCCAGCGGGTCGAAGTGTTGTGGGGCACCCTTAACCAGTTTAATAACACCGGTTTGACCATGCAGGACAAACGTATTTTGTTCCGCACCCGGGAGTGTTTGCCCGCGCTGTTTGACGGCTTTAACGACAACTGCGTGCTGGTTCACGGCAATTTTACCCTGCGCAGCATGCTGAAAGACCCTCGCAGCGACCAGCTTCTGGCAATGGTAGGGCCGGGAATCATGCTCTGGGCACCGCGCGAGTACGAGTTGTTCAGGCTCAGCGACAGCGGGGCCGCAGAGGGGTTACTCTGGCATTATCTCCAGCGCGCGCCGGTTGCAGAAGCGTTTCTCTGGCGCCGCTGGCTCTATCTGCTCTGGGATGAAGTGGCGCAACTGGTCAATACTGGCCGTTTTAATCGCGCCAACTTCGATCTCGCCACGAAATCACTCCTGCCCTGGCTCGCCTGACGCGCCTTTTAGCCATTGCCAGAGGCGTCCAAGCGTTTCGTAACCGACACGATCGCTGTGCATCAGCCATACCGGGGACGGGATCGCCCGTTCCCATGGGTTAAGCGGCGCGTCGATGGCCATCTGGTTAGCCGGCGCGGGGAGGGGATGCAGGCCAACTCTTTCGAAGAAAATCATCGCCCGCGGCAGGTGCGAGGCGGACGTAACCAGCAGGAACGGGGCATCGCCAATCGCCTGCTTCACGGCAGCAGCTTCTTCTTCGGTGTCTTTTGGGCTGTCCAGCGTGATGATAGCGGAACGCGGTACACCCAGCGATTCAGCCACTCTGGCTCCGGCTTCGGCCGTGCTGACCGGGTTTGTTTTTGCCGCCGCACCGGTAAAGATCATTTTCGATCCCGGATTCGCCAGCCACAGGCGAATACCTTCGTTCAGTCGAGGCAGGCTGTTGTTAATCAGGTTTGAACTGGGCGCCCAGTTCGGATCCCAGGTGTAACCCCCACCCAGCACCACGATATACTTCACCTCCTGATGACCCTGCCATGTCGGGTACCTGTTTTCGACAGGACGTAACAGGCTATCCGCGACCGGCTGCAGACTCAGCAGCAGCAGGACCAGCCAGCCGACGGTAATAAGCGTTTTGCCACTTTTCTGAAAGCGACTAAACCACACCAGCGCCAGCCCCAGCGCAATGATGATAAGCAGCAGTGGAAGGGGAAGCATCATCCCCCCAATGTATTTCTTCAGGGTAAAAAGCATCCTTTTTGGTTCCTTTTTTAACCATATAGCAGGTGATTACTCGTGATATTACACCAGAGAGGTTCATTCTCCGCGCGGGTGTGACAAAATAGCGGTTTTGCAGTTAGCGAGTGGAACTCTCCCAATGCGGGATCGCAATTTTGATGACATCGCGGAAAAGTTTTCGCGCAACATTTATGGCACCACGAAAGGGCAGTTGCGTCAGACGATCCTCTGGCAGGATCTGGACAACATCCTGGCCTCGTTTGAGGGGCAAACGTTGCGCGTGCTGGACGCTGGCGGCGGTGAAGGGCAGACGGCTATTAAAATGGCCCAGCGCGGTCATCACGTAACGCTTTGCGATCTTTCTGCTGAGATGATCGCGCGTGCGACGCGTGCCGCAGAAGAGAAAGGTGTGAGCGACAACATGCATTTTATACAATGCGCCGCTCAGGACATCGCACAGCATTTGGAAACCCAGGTTGATCTGATATTGTTTCATGCAGTGCTGGAGTGGGTTGCCGATCCGCAAAGCGTGTTACGCACCCTGTGGTCGATGTTGCGCCCGGGCGGTACGCTGTCACTGATGTTCTACAATGCTAACGGCTTCCTGATGCACAACATGGTTGCGGGTAACTTCGACTATGTTCAGGTCGGGATGCCAAAAAAGAAAAAACGCACGCTTTCCCCGGATTATCCGCGCGATCCGCAGCAGGTGTATGGCTGGCTGGAAGAGATTGGCTGGGAGATAACCGGGAAAACGGGCGTCAGGGTGTTTCATGATTATCTGCGTGAAAAACACAAACAGCGTGACTGTTTTGACACCTTAACAGAATTAGAAACGCGGTATTGTCGTCAGGAACCTTTTGTCAGTCTTGGCCGCTATATTCACGTCACCGCGCACAAGCCGCAGATGCAAGGATAACCTATGAGTGAATTTTCCCAGACAGTCCCCGAACTGGTTGCCTGGGCCAGGAAAAACGATTTCTCCATCTCGCTGCCGGTAGACAGACTCTCTTTCCTGCTGGCGGTTGCCACGCTGAACGGCGAACGGCTGGATGGCGAAATGAGCGAGGGTGAACTGGTGGATGCGTTCCGCCATGTCAGTGATGCGTTTGAGCAAACCAGCGAAACCATTAGCGTGCGTGCCAACAACGCAATCAACGATATGGTGCGTCAACGTCTGCTGAACCGCTTTACCAGCGAGCAGGCGGAAGGAAACGCCATCTATCGTCTGACGCCACTGGGTATCGGCATCACCGATTACTACATCCGCCAGCGTGAATTTTCCACGCTGCGTCTTTCCATGCAGCTCTCGATTGTGGCGGGTGAACTTAAGCGCGCCGCCGATGCAGCGGATGAAAACGGTGACGAATTCCACTGGCACCGTAACGTCTATGCGCCGCTGAAATATTCGGTGGCAGAGATTTTCGACAGCATCGATCTGACCCAGCGTCTGATGGATGAACAGCAGCAACAGGTAAAAGACGATATCGCACAGTTGCTGAATAAAGACTGGCGTGCGGCCATCTCCAGCTGTGAAATGTTGCTGTCGGAAACCTCGGGTACGCTGCGTGAACTGCAGGATACGCTGGAAGCGGCAGGGGATAAGCTTCAGGCGAACCTGCTGCGCATCCAGGATGCGACCATGGCCCATGACGATCTGCATTTTATTGACCGTCTAGTGTTCGACCTGCAGAGCAAACTCGATCGTATTATTAGCTGGGGTCAGCAGTCGATTGACCTGTGGATCGGTTATGACCGTCACGTGCATAAATTTATCCGTACCGCGATCGATATGGATAAAAACCGCGTCTTTGCTCAGCGTCTGCGCCAGTCGGTACAGACCTATTTCGATGCGCCATGGGCGCTGACTTACGCCAGTGCCGATCGTCTGCTGGATATGCGCGACGAAGAGATGGCTCTGCGCGATGAAGAAGTGACCGGTGAACTGCCACCGGATCTGGAATATGAAGAGTTCAACGAAATTCGTGAGCAACTTGCGGCGATGATCGAAGAACAGCTCGCTGTCTACAAAACCAGACAAGTGCCGCTGGATCTTGGGCTCGTGGTGCGCGACTATCTAGCGCAATATCCTCGTGCGCGCCACTTCGACATCGCCCGCATCGTGGTAGACCAGGCCGTGCGTCTGGGCGTCGCGCAAGCAGATTTCACCGGGCTGCCGCCGAAGTGGCAGCCGATTAACGATTACGGAGCCAAGGTACAGGCGCATGTCATTGACAAATATTGAACAAGTGATGCCAGTTAAGCTGGCACAGGCGCTGGCGAATCCGTTGTTTCCGGCGCTGGACAGCCAACTGCGTGCCGGTCGTCACATTGGCTTAGACGAGCTGGACAATCACGCCTTTTTGATGGACTTCCAGGAGTACCTGGAAGAGTTTTACGCCCGCTATAACGTGGAGCTTATCCGCGCACCGGAAGGGTTTTTCTACCTGCGTCCACGTTCCACAACCCTGATTCCGCGTTCCGTGCTCTCCGAGCTGGATATGATGGTCGGCAAAATTCTTTGCTACCTCTATCTCAGCCCGGAGCGTCTGGCAAATGAAGGCATCTTCACCCAGCAGGAGCTTTACGACGAGCTGCTGGCGCTGGCGGATGAGAGCAAGCTGCTTAAGCTGGTGAACAACCGCTCCACGGGTTCGGATCTTGACCGCCAGAAATTGCAGGAAAAAGTTCGCTCTTCCCTTAACCGTCTGCGTCGTCTGGGCATGGTCTGGTTTATGGGCCATGACAGCAGCAAATTCCGCATCACGGAATCTGTCTTCCGCTTCGGCGCCGATGTGCGTGCGGGCGACGATGCGCGTGAAGCGCAGCTTCGCATGATCCGCGACGGTGAAGCGATGCCGGTGGAAAACCATTTGCAGCTCGATGATGAGCATGAAGAGAATCTGCCGGATAGCGGGGAGGAAGAGTAATGATTGAACGCGGTAAATTTCGCTCACTAACGCTGATTAACTGGAACGGCTTCTTTGCCCGGACGTTCGATCTGGATGAGCTGGTTACGACGCTCTCCGGTGGTAACGGTGCGGGTAAATCCACCACCATGGCGGCGTTTGTTACGGCACTGATCCCCGATCTGACGCTGCTCCATTTCCGTAACACCACCGAAGCGGGGGCGACCAGCGGCTCTCGCGATAAAGGCCTGCACGGTAAACTCAAAGCAGGCGTCTGTTATTCGGTACTGGACGTCATTAACTCCCGACATCAGCGTGTGGTGGTGGGGGTACGTCTGCAGCAGGTCGCAGGCCGTGACCGTAAAGTGGACATTAAACCGTTTGCCATCCAGGGTCTGCCAACCTCCATGCAGCCCACAGCGCTGCTGACGGAAACCCTGAATGAGCGCCAGGCGCGCGTGCTGACGCTGCAGGAGCTGAAAGATAAGCTCGAAACCATCGAAGGCGTGCAGTTCAAGCAGTTCAACTCCATTACGGATTACCACTCCCTGATGTTTGATCTGGGCGTTGTGGCGCGTCGTCTGCGCAGCGCGTCTGACCGTAGCAAATACTACCGTTTGATCGAAGCATCGCTGTACGGTGGTATCTCCAGCGCCATTACCCGCTCCCTGCGCGACTACCTGTTGCCGGAAAACAGCGGCGTGCGTAAGGCCTTCCAGGATATGGAAGCCGCGCTGCGTGAAAACCGCATGACGCTCGAAGCCATTCGCGTGACGCAGTCTGACCGTGACCTGTTTAAGCACCTGATTAGCGAGGCCACCAACTACGTGGCGGCGGACTATATGCGTCACGCCAATGAACGTCGTGTCCATCTCGATCAGGCGTTAGAGTACCGCCGCGAGCTGTTCACCTCCCGTAAACAGCTGGTGGCTGAGCAGTATAAGCACGTCGAAATGGCGCGTGAACTGGGCGAGCACAACGGCGCCGAAGGCGATCTGGAAGCCGATTACCAGGCTGCCAGCGATCACCTGAACCTGGTGCAGACCGCCCTGCGTCAGCAGGAGAAGATCGAGCGCTACGAAGCGGATCTCGATGAGCTGCAAATTCGTCTCGAAGAGCAAAATGAAGTGGTGGCGGAAGCTGCCGACATGCAGGAAGAGAACGAAGCACGTGCCGAGGCCGCCGAGCTGGAAGTGGATGAGCTGAAAAATCAGCTGGCCGATTACCAGCAGGCGCTGGACGTGCAGCAGACGCGTGCAATTCAGTATACCCAGGCACTTCAGGCGTTACAGCGTGCAAAAGAGCTGTGTCATCTGCCTGACCTCACCCCGGAAAGCGCTGACCAGTGGCTGGGTACCTTCCAGGCCAAAGAGCAGGAAGCGACCGAGAAACTGCTCTCGCTTGAACAGAAGATGAGCGTCGCGCAAACGGCGCACAGTCAGTTTGAGCAAGCGTACCAGCTGGTTGTGGCAATTAACGGACCGCTTGCGCGTAACGAAGCGTGGGAAGTTGCCCGTGAACTGCTGCGCGACGGTGTGAACCAGCGCCATCTGGCCGAGCAGGTTCAGCCGCTGCGTATGCGCCTGAACGAACTGGAACAGCGTCTTCGCGAACAACAGGAAGCCGAGCGTATGCTGGCGGAGTTCTGTAAGCGCCAGGGCAAAAATTACGATTTCGACGATCTTGAAGCTCTGCATCAGGAGCTCGAAGCGCGTATTGCTGCGCTTTCCGATTCCGTATCCAACGCCAGTGAACAGCGCATGACGCTGCGCCAGGAGATGGAGCAGCTGCAGTCCCGTTCTAAGGTGCTGCTGCAGCGTGCACCAGTCTGGCTGGCTGCCCAAAGCAGCCTGAACCAGCTCAGTGAACAGTGCGGCGAACAGTTTGAGTCCAGCCAGGACGTGACCGAATATCTGCAACAGCTGCTGGAGCGCGAGCGCGAGGCGATTGTTGAGCGCGATGAAGTCGGCGCCCGTAAACGTGAGATCGATGAAGAGATTGAGCGCTTAAGCCAGCCTGGTGGTTCGGAAGATTCACGTCTGAACGCCCTGGCTGAACGTTTTGGCGGCGTGCTGTTGTCCGAAATCTATGACGATGTCGGTCTGGACGATGCGCCGTACTTCTCAGCCCTGTATGGCCCATCACGTAACGCGATTGTGGTCCCGGATCTGTCGCTGATTGCTGACCAGCTGGCAGGGCTGGAAGATTGCCCGGAAGACCTCTATTTAATCGAAGGGGACCCGCAGTCGTTCGATGACAGCGTATTCAGCGTCGATGAGCTGGAAAAAGCGGTTGTCGTCAAAATCGCCGATCGTCAGTGGCGTTATTCTCGCTTCCCTGAGCTTCCGCTGTTTGGTCGCGCAGCGCGTGAAAACCGGATTGAAAGTCTGCACGCCGAGCGTGAGACGCTGTCTGAACGTTTTGCGACCCTGTCGTTTGACGTGCAGAAAACCCAGCGTCTTCATCAGGCGTTCAGCCGCTTTATCGGCAGCCATCTGGGCGTGGCGTTTGAAGCTGACCCGGAAGCCGAAATTCGCAAGCTCAACACTCGTCGCGGCGAGCTTGAGCGTGCGATCTCAAACCATGAAAATGACAACCAGCAAAGCCGCGTTCAGTTCGAACAGGCGAAAGAGGGCGTTGCGGCCCTTAACCGCATCCTGCCTCGCCTGAATCTGCTGGCAGATGACACGCTGGCTGACCGCGTGGATGAGATTCAGGAACGTCTGGATGAAGCTCAGGAAGCGGCACGTTTTGTTCAGCAGTACGGTAATCAGCTGGCGAAGCTCGAACCAATGGTCTCCGTGTTGCAGAGCGATCCGGAGCAGTTCGAGCAGTTAAAAGAAGATTACGCCTGGTCGCAGCAGGTGCAGCGCGAAGCGCGCCAGCAGGCGTTTGCCCTGACGGAAGTGGTGCAGCGCCGGGCCCACTTCGGCTACTCCGATTCCGCGGAGATGCTGAGCGGTAACAGCGATCTCAATGAGAAGCTGCGTCAGCGCCTTGAACAGGCTGAAGCTGAACGTACTCGCGCCCGTGATGCGATGCGTAGCCACTCGGCACAGCTGAACCAGTACAATCAGGTCCTGGCCTCGCTGAAAAGCTCCTTCGACACCAAGAAAGAGCTGTTAAACGATCTTCAGAAAGAGTTACAGGACATTGGCGTCCGTGCTGACAGCGGAGCAGAAGAGCGGGCGCGTATCCGTCGTGATGAACTGCATGCGCAGCTCAGTAATAACCGCGCACGTCGTAATCAGCTGGAAAAAGCGCTGGCCTTCTGTGAAGCGGAAATGGATAACCTGACTCGTCGCCTGCGCAAGCTGGAGCGTGATTATCACGAAATGCGTGAGCAGGTCGTGACCGCGAAGGCGGGCTGGTGCGCCGTCATGCGGATGGTGAAAGACAATAACGTTGAACGCCGTCTGCATCGTCGCGAGCTGGCCTATCTCTCTGCGGATGAACTGCGCTCTATGTCCGATAAGGCGCTGGGTGCCTTGCGTCTGGCGGTGGCGGATAACGAACACCTGCGCGATGTGCTGCGTATGTCCGAAGATCCGAAACGCCCTGAGCGTAAGATCCAGTTCTTCGTGGCCGTTTATCAGCACCTGCGTGAGCGTATTCGTCAGGACATCATTCGTACCGACGATCCGGTCGAAGCCATTGAGCAGATGGAAATCGAACTGGGCCGCCTGACGGAAGAGTTGACCTCCCGCGAGCAGAAGCTGGCTATCAGTTCCCGCAGCGTGGCGAATATCATCCGTAAAACCATCCAGCGCGAGCAGAACCGAATTCGCCAGCTGAACCAGGGCTTGCAGAGCGTATCGTTTGGTCAGGTGAACAGCGTGCGTCTGAACGTGAACGTGCGTGAAGCGCACTCGACGCTGCTGGAAGTGTTGTCTGAACAGCACGAACAGCATCAGGATCTGTTCAACAGCAACCGTCTGACCTTCTCCGAAGCGCTGGCGAAACTGTATCAACGCCTTAATCCGCAGATTGACATGGGGCAACGCACGCCGCAAACCATTGGTGAAGAGCTCCTGGATTACCGTAACTACCTGGAAATGGAAGTGGAGGTTAACCGTGGTTCAGACGGCTGGCTCCGTGCGGAGTCCGGTGCACTCTCTACCGGTGAAGCTATCGGTACCGGGATGTCGATTCTGGTGATGGTGGTCCAGAGCTGGGAAGATGAAGCACGTCGTCTGCGCGGCAAAGATATCTCCCCATGTCGACTGCTGTTCCTGGATGAAGCGGCGCGTCTTGACGCCCGCTCAATTGCCACGCTGTTTGAACTCTGTGAGCGTCTTGATATGCAGCTCATTATCGCAGCGCCGGAGAACATCAGTCCTGAGAAAGGCACCACGTATAAACTGGTGCGTAAGGTATTCCAGAATACCGAACACGTTCACGTGGTCGGGTTACGCGGTTTTGCCCCACAGCCGCCAGAATCCTTACCGGAAACAACGGCAGACGCGTCCTGAGGCGTTTTCTAACCGTGAGCGGCGCACCAGCGCCGCTTTTTTTTTCGCTTAACTTGTGTTTAAGGCTGCGTTATCTTTAAACTTCTTTACATAAGGTAAGGCAACAGGTTTGCCGTCACCCTATAATAAAAGAAAGCCCCAACGTGATGGGCATGTCGTGAAAACAGGGGGCAAGGGATGTTGCTAAAGAAAAAATGTGGTCGTCAGCTGTCTGCGCTAAGTTTATGCCTGGCAGTGACGTTTGCTCCACTGTTAACCGCTCAGGCCGACGAGCCTGAAATTGTGCCGACTGACAGCACAGCAACGACTGGCACACAGCCAACGTCGCTGTCTCAACCGCTGGAGCAGTCTCCTGCGACGGCCATCATGGCCGGTATTAAACCGTTGCCAGAAGGCATCGACGCGGAATCGCTTCGCCAGCAGCTGCTGTCTGGGCTGCCAGCAGGCTACACGCCTGTCTATACCAGCCAGCTCACGCTGCTCTATGCGGCGCGTGACATGAAACCCATGTGGGAAAACCGTGATGCCGTGCGCGCCTTCCAGCAACAGCTGGCAGAAGTCGCCATTGCAGGGTTCCAGCCGCAGTTCACAAAATGGGTTGAGCTCTTAACCGATCCTGCTGTCACCGGGCAGGCGCGGGACGTGGTGCTTTCCGATGCCATGATGGGGTATCTCCAGTTTGTGGCCGGTATTCCGGTCAATGGTAACCGTTGGTTGTACAGCGATAAGCCTTACAAGCTGGCGACTCCGGCACTGTCGGTAATTAACCAGTGGCAACTGGCGCTGGATAGTGGCGATCTGCCGCGCTTTATTGCGAGCCTCGCGCCGGCACATCCGCAATACGCGACCATGCATCAGTCGCTTCTGGAACTGGTCGGGGATTCACGTCCGTGGCCGCAGATGCGTGGTACCGCGACGCTGCGTCCTGGACAGTGGAGCAGCGATGTGCCTGCCCTGCGTGAGATCCTCAAACGCTCTGGTATTCTGGATAGCGGGCCTAAAATTGCCCTGCCGGGTGACGATGCACAAAGCGTCGTTGTCAGCCCGTCAGCCCCGGTGAAAGAGAAAAAAGCCGCCGTTCTGAGTGATAAGCCCGCGGCCTACGATCGGGAGCTGGTTGCAGCGGTTAAGCAGTTTCAGGCTGCTCAGGGGCTGGGTGCTGATGGCGTGATTGGCCAGTCAACGCGCGACTGGCTGAACGTCTCACCTGCGCAGCGGGCAGGGGTGCTGGCGCTCAATATCCAGCGTTTACGCTTGCTGCCAGGGACCCTCTCTACCGGCATCATGGTGAATATTCCAGCGTATTCGCTGGTCTATTACCAGAACGGCAGTGAAGTGCTGGCGTCACGCGTGATTGTGGGACGTCCCGATCGCAAAACGCCGATGATGAGCAGTGCCCTGAACAACGTGGTGGTTAACCCGCCGTGGAACGTACCGCCGACGCTGGCACGTAAAGACATTCTGCCCAAGGTCTGGAACGATCCGGGTTACCTTGAACGCCATGGCTATACGGTGATGCGCGGCTGGAACAGCAAAGAGGCGATAGACCCCTATATGGTCGACTGGTCAACCATTACCGCGTCTAATCTGCCATTCCGGTTCCAGCAGGCACCCGGTGCGCATAACTCGCTCGGACGCTACAAGTTCAATATGCCGAGTTCAGATGCTATCTATCTGCACGATACGCCGAACCACAATCTGTTCCAGAAAGACACCCGCGCGCTGAGTTCAGGCTGTGTGCGTGTCAATAAAGCCTCGGAGCTGGCTAATATGCTGTTGCAGGATGCAGGCTGGAACGATACGCGCATCTCTGACGCCCTGAAGCAGGGGGATACGCGTTACGTTAATATTCGCCATAATATTCCGGTCAATCTTTATTATCTGACGGCGTTTGTGGGTGAGGACGGGCGGACGCAGTATCGTACAGATATTTACAATTATGATCTCACGGCGCGATCCGGCGCACAAATTTTGCCAAAAGCTGAACAATTAATCAGGTAAATGAAGCAGTTCGGGAAAATAGGTTGTCGTAAGTAATGGTGAATACGGGGCTATATGGCTGGAGGCCGCGTATTTACTGGGGTTGGGTGCCTTGACGTAGTCGGCTTTGCCAGTTAAGGTGCCCTTCGTGCGCTAAGCATATTTACGATAAACATTGACCTGTAGACCTGATTATCATGGACAAATTTGACGCTAATCGCCGCAAACTGCTGGCGTTAGGTGGTGTTGCGCTCGGCGCAGCGGCCATCTTGCCGACGCCAGCATTTGCCACCCTCTCGACACCTCGTCCGCGAGTTTTAACGCTCAACAATCTCCACACCGGTGAGTCGTTAAAAGCGGAGTTCTTCGATGGCAGAGGCTATATTCAGGATGAATTAGCAAGACTTAACCATTTTTTCCGTGATTTCCGCGCGAATAAAATAAAAGCCATCGACCCAGGACTGTTTGATCAGTTATTCCGCCTTCAGGGCCTGCTGGGTACCAGCAAGCCAGTGCAGCTTATTTCTGGTTATCGCTCTGTTGATACCAATAATGAACTGCGCGCCCACAGCCGTGGGGTAGCGAAAAAAAGCTATCACACGAAGGGACAGGCAATGGATTTCCATATTGAAGGCGTTTCGTTAGCCAATATTCGCAAAGCTGCGTTATCTATGCGCGCAGGTGGTGTAGGATATTACCCAAGTAGCAACTTTGTGCATATTGATACCGGTCCGGTCCGGCACTGGTAATAACGAAACACAGGAGCAGTATGAACTATCGTATTATTCCGGTTACTGCATTCTCCCAGAATTGTTCATTAATCTGGTGTGAGCAAACCAAACTGGCCGCGCTTGTCGATCCCGGCGGTGACGCTGAGAAAATCAAGCAGGAAGTCGCTGATAGCGGTGTCACGCTGATGCAGATTTTACTGACGCATGGTCATCTTGATCATGTTGGTGCGGCGGCGGAGCTGGCACAGCACTTCGGTGTGCCTGTGATCGGTCCGGAAAAAGAAGATGAGTTCTGGCTGCAGGGTTTACCAGCCCAGAGCCGCATGTTTGGCCTTGATGAGTGTCTGCCCCTGACGCCCGATCGCTGGCTAAATGAAGGAGAGCGCGTTAACGTAGGGAATGTGACTTTACAGGTGTTGCATTGTCCTGGGCATACGCCAGGCCATATTGTCTTCTTTGATGACCAGTCCCGTCTGCTGATTTCCGGCGATGTGATTTTCAAAGGTGGCGTAGGACGCAGCGATTTTCCACGAGGCGACCACGGACAGCTGATTCAGTCGATTAAACAGAAGTTGTTGCCGCTGGGCGATGATGTGACGTTTATCCCTGGACACGGTCCGATGTCGACGCTGGGTTATGAACGACTCCATAACCCGTTCCTTCAGGACGAAATGCCTGTCTGGTAACCAGAATAAAAAAAGCCTGCATTACGCAGGCTTTTTTTATGGGTGTAATTTACAGCACGGCGACGATGGCTTCGCACAGCGGCGCCATATTGTCTGGGGTCATGCCTGCAACGTTGACGCGGCCAGACGCCACGGCGTAGACGCCAAACTCTTCACGCAGACGCAGAACCTGTTCTTTGGTCAGGCCGCTGAAAGAGAACATACCGTTCTGCTTAATAATAAAGCTGAAGTCACGGTCAGCGCCTTTCTCCGCAAGGGTGTTCACAAACAGCAGACGCATGCGCTGAATACGCTGACGCATATCGTTCAGCTCTTGTTCCCAGATAGCGCGCAGTGCATCGTTGCTCAGGATAGTCGCAACGACAGAGGCACCGTGTGCAGGCGGGTTAGAGTAGTTAGCGCGGATCACGGATTTCATCTGGCTGAATGCACGATCAACGGTTTCAGTATTCGCCGCAACCAGCGTACAGGCACCGACACGCTCATTGTACAGACCGAAGTTCTTGGAGTAAGAGCTTGCCACGATCAGTTCCTGATGTACGGCAGCAAAAGCGCGCAGGCCTTCCGCATCTTCTTCCAGACCACGGGCGAAGCCCTGGTATGCAAAGTCAAACAGCGGCAGCCAGCCTTTTTCTACGGAGAGCTTCGCCAGCTGTTCCCACTGTTCAAGCGTTGGATCAATACCGGTTGGGTTGTGGCAGCAGCCGTGGAACAGCACCACATCACCCGCCTGAGCCTCGTTCAGGCTGGCCAGCAGACCGTCGAAGTCCAGAGAGTGGTTAGCTGCGTCGTAGTAAGCATATTCGCGGACTTCCAGGCCTGCAGAGTTGAATACGCTCTTGTGGTTTGGCCAGCTTGGGTTGCTCACCCAGACACGCTTAACAGAGGTGTTTTTCGCAAGGAAATCCGCCGCGACGCGCAGCGCGCCGGTACCGCCAGGAGTCTGTGCTGTACGCGCACGCTTGTCGCTCACAATTGCACTGCCTTTGCCGAACAGCAGTTCCTGAGTGCAACGACCAAATTCAGGGATACCATCAATACCGAGGTAATTTTTGGTGGTTTCATTTTCCAGCAGATACTGCTCAGCTTTTTTAACGCTGGTCAGCACCGGGGTTTTGCCGGTTTCATCTTTATATACACCAATACCCAGGTTGATTTTACCAGGGCGGTCGTCGGCACGAAACAGATCGGCCAGGCCCAAAATAGGGTCGGCAGGAGCGGCGGTAATGTTCTCAAACATGACGAAGTTCCATTGTGATTACAGAAGTGAAATCCGCTATCA
Source organism: Enterobacter sp. SORGH_AS_0287 (assembly GCF_031453695.1). Lineage (NCBI taxonomy): Bacteria > Pseudomonadati > Pseudomonadota > Gammaproteobacteria > Enterobacterales > Enterobacteriaceae > Enterobacter > Enterobacter sp. SORGH_AS_0287. Next base: position 1,920,559 of record NZ_JAVIZW010000001.1, on the reverse strand, counting down.
GGTTAACGGTAGATTTACAAAATGCCAACCGTTTGCGACAAAAAGCGTGCGGCTTTTCAAAAGTCGCCATTTTTTGCTATCAGACATAAAAAAAACAGGGCCGAAGCCCTGTTCATTAAGCATATAACAACGTGGTGTACTGATTAGAACTGGTAGGTCACAGCCATTGCAACCTGGTCGTCTTTACCGTTCACGATACCCACGCTACGAGAGTAGTCGGTGTCGTCGATCAGGTTCAACTGGTAATCAACATAGATGTTGAAGTTTTTGTTGAAGTAGTAAGTTGCACCCAGTTCAACGAATTTCTGCAGGTCAGCATCGCCGCCAGCGAAGGTGCCACGTTGTGCAAGGTTTTTACCTTTAGACTGCACGTAGGACACTGATGGGCGCAGACCGAAGTCGAACTGGTACTGAGCGATAACTTCGAAGTTCTGCGTTTTGTTTGCGAAAGAACCGTCGTCTTCACGGGTCATGTTACGCGTTTCAGCATAGGTGGTTGCCAGGTAGATGTTGTTCGCATCGTATTTAGCACCAACAGCCCATGCTTCCGCTTTCTCGCCTTTGCCGTCTGCGGATTGCCCGTCAGTACGGTCAGAGTTGCTGTATGCGCCGATCAGGCCGAAACCTTCACCGAACTCATAACCTACAGAGGTACCGAAACCGTCACCGTTAGCGGTTCTCACGTCAGTACGCTCGTTTTTGCCCTGATATTGCAGACCCAAGCTCAGACCATCAACCAGACCGAAGAAGTCTGAGTTGCGGTAAGTCAGGAGACCAGAGTTACGGCCAGTCATGAAGTTGTCAGAGTAGTTTGCCCAGGTCATACCTGAGAAAGATGGCGCCATATCGGTGTAAGATTCTACGTCGTATACGATACCGTAGTTACGGCCGTAGTCGATGGAACCTGCATCACCCGCTTTCAGACCGGCGAACGCCAGACGGGTACGCTGAGTCTGGTTGCTTTCTGCCTGGCTTGCCAGAGCACGGTATTCCCACTGACCGAAACCAGTCAGTTGGTCGTTAATTTGAGTCTCGCCTTTGAAACCGATCTGAGCATAGGTAGCGTCGTTGCTGTCAGTGTTGTCACCAGAGGTAACGAAGTCGTGCTCACCAACCACTTTCCCGTACAGATCCAGTTTGTTGCCGCTTTTGTTATAGATTTCTGCAGCGTTAGCTGCACCGGCTACCAGCAGGGCAGGGATTACCACTGCCAGAATATTGCGCTTCATCATTATTTATTACCCTCATTGGTTTTTTTATGACACTCGCCACTGCCGCCAATAAATTCTGTCAATAAATATTTCCGGAACTATTGATGAGAGTTAGGTGTCTTTATGTATCTGACAGGCATCTTTCCATTCATAGAACCGTTTCGCTAGCCTGAAAGTGCTACAATTCTCAAGATTAAGTTACAAAAAGAAATCATGTGTAACCAAATGTGTATTTTTCGGAACTTTGTGAACCACCTCAAATTTCAGCGTTCACTGGCGAATTAAACGGCAGATACTTTGATATCTATATGAAAAGCTTATAATTAATTTAGATAAAGGCAATTCCTATAAACAGAAGCCAAACGGCTCATTTTTTCTTATGACCCGAAAAAGACTTCTGGATGGCTGTAAAACTGGTTGAATTTTGTGCTATTGCTTCAGATTGCAATAAGCGCAATAAGAATAGGGTTTATTTTTTGTGCGTAGATGTTTCGTGGAAACAAAACGTAACAGGTAGTGGTTGTAACGGGGTTGTGGTTTAAAAATGCTGACTTTGCGCTGACGAAAACTGACAATGCAGAATAAAATAATGGCCAGCAATTGCTGGCCATTTGTTATTCAGTCGATTAGAAACTTGCGTTACGCGGTGTGCGTGGGAATGGAATAACGTCACGGACGTTCTGAACACCGGTGACATAGGCGATCAGACGCTCAAAGCCCAGACCAAAACCGGCATGCGGGACGGTACCGTAACGGCGTAAATCGCGATACCAGCTGTAATCCGCAGGATTAAGGCCCATCTCTTCCATGCGTGCGTCCAGTACGTCAAGACGCTCTTCACGCTGAGAACCACCGATGATTTCACCAATGCCCGGTGCCAGGACGTCCATCGCCGCAACGGTTTTACCGTCTTCGTTAAGGCGCATATAGAAGGCCTTAATGTCTTTCGGGTAGTTTTTCACCACAACCGGTGCTTTGAAGTGCTTCTCGGCCAGGTAACGCTCGTGCTCAGACGCCAGGTCAACGCCCCAGTAAACCGGGTTCTCAAACTTCTCACCGCATTTCTCGAGGATGGCCACCGCGTCGGTGTAGTCCACCTGCGCGAAATCTGCTGAGACGAAACGCTCCAGACGTGCGACTGCATCGCTGTCGACACGCTCTGCGAAGAATTTCATGTCGTCAGGACGCTCTTCCAGCACCGCTTTGAAGACATATTTCAGCATCGCTTCTGCCAGACCCGCGACATCATCCAGATCTGCGAACGCCACTTCAGGCTCCAGCATCCAGAATTCCGCCAGGTGACGGCTGGTGTTGGAGTTTTCTGCACGGAAGGTAGGACCAAAGGTGTAGATTTTGGACAGCGCGCAGGCGTAAGTTTCACCGTTGAGCTGACCAGAAACCGTCAGGAAGGCCTCTTTACCGAAGAAGTCTTTGTCATAGTCCACTTTACCTTCTGACGTACGCGGCAGGTTTTCCATGTCCAGCGTAGAGACGCGGAACATTTCACCCGCGCCTTCCGTATCGGACGCGGTGATCAGTGGGGTAGACACCCAGAAATAACCCTGCTCGTCGAAGAAACGATGCAGCGCCTGCGCCAGCGTATGACGCACGCGGGCAACCGCACCAATCAGGTTGGTGCGTGGACGCAGGTGCGCCACTTCACGCAGGTATTCGATGCTGTGACGTTTTGCCGCCATTGGGTAGGTGTCGGGATCTTCAACCCAGCCAGTGACTTCAATGGCTGAGGCCTGAATTTCGAAACTCTGACCCTGACCAGGTGATGCCACAACAACACCGGTTACGATAACGGAACAACCCGTTGTCAGGCGCAGAACGTCATCATTGTAATTGGGCAGAGAATTATTAATGACGGCCTGTACAGGATCAAAGCAGGAACCGTCATAGACGGCAAGGAAGGAGATGCCAGCTTTAGAATCTCGGCGAGTACGCACCCATCCGCGCACGGTGACTTCTTGGTCAACGGCGACACGGCCCTGGAGTACGTCGGCTACAGGCACAACGCTCATAATATTCTCTCTGTTAATAGTCGGAAAAAATAAACACTTGTCCACCCTTACTGGGGGGGATATCTATGTTACCTGGCATCCGCCATCAGACAAGCAGATTTCGCAGTCAAAAGAGAAGAATTAAGAAATAAATTGAGGAGAGGGGAGCCTGAAAGGCTCCCGAAAGCAGTTAACTGGCTTTTTTGATCTGCGGCAGATCGAATGCTTTGCGTAATGCGCGCACAAAGGCTTTGTCATGGCAGATGGTTTTACCGGGGCTATCGGAGAGCTTCGCTACCGGCTTACCGTTACATTCCACCAGTTTTATCACGATGTTCAGAGGTTTTACCTGAGGGATGTCGCAGGTCAGACGGGTACCAATCCCAAAGCTCAGGTTAATTCTGGAGGTGAAATGACGATAGAGATCGACCGCTTTTGCCAGATCGAGGTTATCAGAGAAGACCAGCACCTTGGTCATTGGGTCAATGCCCAGTTTTTCGTAATGGGCAATGGCCTTTTCACCCCATTCAACCGGATCCCCGGAATCATGGCGTAATCCCTGATAACGTTCGGCAAATTCAGGGCCAAAATCACGCAGGAACGCGTCCATCGTAATACAGTCGGTAAGCGCGATGCCCAGTTGATTGGGATATTCTTCCAGCCACGCGGCCAGTGCGGCACGCTGGCTGTTTGCCAGGTCCGGGCTTATCTGCTGATGCGCCTGGAACCACTCATGCGCCTGGGTACCCATTGGGGTCAGATCCAGACGACGTGCCAGATCGTAGTTGCTGGTGCCCACGAACCACGGCTCCTGCTGCAGACGCTTCACAATAGCCTGCTGCACTTCGCGAGAGAAACGGCGACGCGTGCCAAAATCCATCAGGCGGAAGCGGGACATATCCAGCCCTTCGGTCAGCGTTGAGAATGCGGCCAGTTTATTTTCCAGCGACGCGACCGCCTGCTCAACGCCGGTTTCCGGCGAACGGTAGCGGTGGGCCAGTTCACTGATCACCGCGAGAAGCGGAACTTCCCACATGATCACTTCACGCCACGGTCCTTCAAGACGAATATCCAGCTTGCCGTTATCATTGACCACGGTCACCTGCTCCGGCTTATAGCGGAAGTCGCGCAGCCAGTTCAGGTAGTCAGCTTTAAAGAAGGGCAGGCCAGAGAGCCACTGATATTCGTCGTCCTGCAGCGTCAGATGCTGCATAGCATCGACCTGTTCACGAATGGAGTCTGCGTAGATACCGAGCAAGTCGTCACCACGGCAGCGGAATTCCGCCGCGACATGGACGTCATAGTAATGGTGGAAAACGGCTTGCTGCATATGCAGTTTATACGCGTCGGTATCCAGCAATGTATGCAGAACAGGAGAAGCGAATTGAGTCATAGGTGCGCAGTAGCATCCTCTCACAGGAGCGTTTAGTACAATAAACAACTCCGGAGTATACCTTGTTTAGTGATTTATTGAACCCCGATCACAACATAAGCGCTCTTTATGGTCGAGGGCATTTTGTGCCACGTGTTATACAAATGTAGCGAAAAAGGTGTTTGTACCTGAAAAGATGAACATTCTGCATAGCGCGTTTTACACAACAGGAATAGACTGGATTCGTTATTCGACAAACGATGCATAAGGTTTTCTATGACACAACAGCCACAAGCCAAATACCGCCACGACTACCGTGCGCCGGATTACCTGATTAGCGATATCGATCTGACTTTTGACCTGGATGCCACTAAAACCGTTGTCACGGCGGTAAGCCAGCTCACGCGCCAGAGCGCGACGGCTGTGCCGCTGCGTCTGGAAGGTGAAGACCTGACGCTGGTCTCCGTGCAGATCAATGATCAAGCATGGTCTGACTATAAAATAGAAGGCAACCAGCTGGTTATCGACAACCTGCCGGAACGCTTTACGCTGCGCATCGTGAATGAAATCAGCCCGGCTGCCAACACGGCGCTGGAAGGGCTTTACCAGTCTGGCGTGGCCCTGTGCACCCAGTGTGAGGCCGAAGGTTTCCGCCACATTACCTGGTATCTTGACCGCCCGGACGTGCTGGCACGCTTTACAACGAAAATCATTGCCGATAAAACCCTCTATCCGTTCCTGCTTTCCAACGGCAACCGCGTAGGTGAAGGCGAGCTGGAAAACGGTCGCCACTGGGTACAGTGGCAGGATCCATTCCCGAAACCGTGCTACCTGTTTGCGCTGGTGGCGGGTGATTTCGACGTGCTGCGTGATACGTTCAAAACCCGTTCAGGCCGCGACGTCGCGCTGGAGTTGTTCGTCGACCGCGGCAACCTGGACCGTGCGCCATGGGCGATGACCTCGCTTATCAACTCCATGAAGTGGGATGAAGAGCGCTTTGGCCTCGAGTATGACCTCGACATCTATATGATCGTTGCTGTCGACTTCTTCAACATGGGCGCGATGGAGAATAAAGGTCTTAACGTCTTTAACTCCAAATACGTGCTGGCGCGTACCGATACCGCGACCGATAAAGATTACCTGGATATTGAACGCGTCATCGGACACGAGTATTTCCATAACTGGACCGGAAACCGCGTCACCTGCCGTGACTGGTTCCAGCTGAGCCTGAAAGAGGGCCTGACCGTCTTCCGTGACCAGGAGTTCAGTTCCGATCTGGGTTCCCGTGCGGTGAACCGCATTAACAACGTGCGCACCATGCGTGGCCTGCAGTTTGCGGAAGATGCCAGCCCAATGGCACACCCTATCCGTCCCGATAAAGTCATCGAGATGAATAACTTCTACACCCTGACGGTGTACGAAAAAGGGGCGGAAATTATCCGTATGATCCATACCCTGCTGGGTGAAGAGAACTTCCAGAAAGGGATGCAGCTCTACTTCGAGCGTCATGACGGCAGCGCAGCCACCTGCGACGATTTTGTGCAGGCGATGGAGGATGCGTCTAATGTCGATCTTTCCCATTTCCGCCGCTGGTACAGCCAGGCCGGCACGCCGATTGTCACCGTCAAAGACGACTACAATCCGGAAACCGAGCAGTACACCCTGACCATCAGTCAGCGCACGCCGCCAACGGCAGAGCAGGAAGAAAAACATCCGCTGCACATTCCGTTCAGTATTGAACTGTATGACAACGAGGGTAACGTGATCCCGCTGCAGAAGGGCGGCCATCCGGTCCACCACGTCCTGAACGTGACCCAGGCGGAACAGACCTTTATCTTTGATAACGTCTATTTCCAGCCGGTTCCCGCGCTGCTGTGTGAATTCTCTGCGCCCGTGAAACTGGAATATAAGTGGAGCGACCAGCAACTGACGTTCCTGATGCGCCATGCACGCAATGACTTCTCACGCTGGGATGCGGCGCAAAGCCTGCTGGCGACCTACATCAAGCTGAACGTTAATCGTCATCAGCAGGGCCAGCCGCTGTCGCTGCCGGTTCACGTTGCGGACGCATTCCGCGCAGTCCTGCTGGATGAGAAGATTGACCCGGCGCTGGCGGCTGAAATTCTGACGTTGCCATCCGCAGGCGAAATCGCCGAACTGTTCGACATCATCGATCCGATTGCCATTGTGGCGGTGCGCGAAGCGCTGACCCGTACGCTGGCGAACGAGCTTGCAGACGAATTCCTCGCAATCTACAACGCCAATAAGCTTGACGCTTATCGTGTGGAACATGCTGACATCGGTAAACGTTCCCTGCGTAACACCTGCCTGCGTTATCTGGCCTTCGGTGAGCGCGAGCTGGCAAACACGCTGGTGAGCAAGCAGTATCACGAAGCGGACAACATGACCGACGCGCTGGCCGCCCTGGCTGCGAGTGTTGCCGCCGAACTGCCATGCCGTGATGCGCTGATGCAGGAGTACGATGACAAGTGGCATCAGGATGGTCTGGTGATGGACAAGTGGTTCATCCTGCAGGCCACCAGCCCGGCGGCCGATGCCCTCAGCAATGTACGCAGTCTGCTGAAGCATCGCTCCTTCACCATGAGCAACCCAAACCGCGTGCGTTCCCTGATTGGCGCGTTTGCCAGCAGCAACCCGGCGGCGTTCCATGCGGAAGATGGCAGCGGTTATCAGTTTATGGTGGAAATGTTGACCGAGCTGAACAGCCGTAACCCACAGGTGGCGTCACGCCTGATTGAGCCGCTGATCCGTCTGAAACGCTATGATGCACAGCGCCAGGCGAAAATGCGTGCTGCGCTTGAGCAGCTGAAAGGGCTGGAAAACCTGTCTGGCGATCTGTACGAGAAGATCGCTAAGGCACTGGCCTGATCGAAAGACCCATCCTCCCTCTCCCTGTGGGAGAGGGAGGATGTCAGCCGTGAGCCGTCATTAACGCTCTCTCGCTGACCCCGCGCTTCATCACCCGATTCAGCACTTCCGCCTCCAGCTCTGCCAGTCTTGCCGACCCTACGCGGCGCGGACGCGCAATATCGACCGTGACATCAAGACCGATTTTCCCTTCTTCTATTAGCAGCACGCGGTCTGCCATCGCGACGGCTTCGCTCACGTCGTGCGTCACCAGAAGTACCGTAAAGCCATGCTTTTGCCAGAGTGAAGCAATCAGGTCCTGCATTTCGATTCGCGTCAGGGCGTCGAGCGCGCCGAGTGGCTCATCCAGCAGCAGCAAGCCCGGACGATGTATCAGCGCCCGCGCCAGCGCCACGCGCTGCTTCTGCCCGCCGGAGAGCGCAGCAGGCCATTCACCCGCACGGTTTTCCAGCCCTACGGCGGCCAGCGCCTGGCGGGCTTCATCCCGCCAGTTGCCGTTGAGGCCCAGTCCGACATTATCAATCACCGTTTTCCAGGGCAGCAGGCGCGCGTCCTGAAACATCATGCGGGTATCGTCCTGAATAGTGGCCAGCGGTGTCGCGCCTGCCAGAATTTCGCCGCCGTTGGGGGATTCCAGCCCGGCTAAAAGGCGTAACAACGTACTCTTGCCGCCACCGCTGCGGCCCACAATGGCGACAAATTGTCCGGCAGGAATATGCAGATCCAGCGCGTTGAGAATCGTGTTTTCGCCATAGCGCTTCGTGACACCGTTAAGGAGCAGCGGTGTACCCTGAGTCAGTCGGGCAGTATTCATGCTTTAGCCTCCTGTGAAATATAGGCTGGATTCCAGCGCAGCCAGCTGCGTTCCAGCCACTGGGCGCTGACGTCGGCAAGTTTGCCGAGCAGGGCATAGAGGATAATGGCCACCACCACCACGTCCGTTTGCAGGAATTCGCGGGCGTTCATCGCCAGATAGCCAATCCCTGAGTTTGCAGAGATGGTCTCTGCCACAATCAGCGTCAGCCACATCAGGCCGAGCGCAAAGCGCACGCCGACCATTATGGAGGGCAGGGCGCCCGGCAGGATCACATGCATAAAGAGGGCAAAACCGGACAGGCCGTAACTGCGTGCCATTTCGACCAGTCCGCGATCGATGTTGCGGATCCCATGCCAGGTATTAATGTAAATCGGGAACAGCGTGCCCAGCGCGACGAGAAAAATTTTGGCGCTCTCATCAATACCAAACCACAAAATGACCAGCGGGATCAGCGCCAGATGCGGCACATTACGCAGCATCTGAATGGAGGTATCGAGCAGCCGCTCGCCCCAGCGAGAAAGCCCGCTGATCAAACCCAGTACCAGGCCGATGCTTCCGCCAATCGAAAAACCAATTACCGCGCGCCATGAGCTGATGGCCAAATGCTGCCAGAGTTCGCCGCTGACGCTCAGCGACCAGAATGCCTCTATTACGCCCTCCGGAGAGGGCAGAATACGGCTCGACAGCCAGCCGGCAGAGGATGCCAGTTGCCAGACAAGCACAATGCCAACGGGTAAAAACCATGGGGCGGCACGTAGCAACCATTTTTGTGAGGGGGCATTCATGGCAACTCCTTAGCTTTGTGCGGCTCTTCGCGGGATAAACTCGTTAGCCACGGCTTCACCCTGAAGCTGGAGCTGGCGGGGCTGCGGTACGTCCGGGATGGCGACATCCAGATGCGGGAATAACAGCTCGCCCACTTTGTAGGCCTCTTCCAGGTGCGGATAACCGGAGAGGATAAAACTGTCGATACCCAGGTCCGCGTATTCATTGATCCGCGCAGCCACAGTTGGACCGTCGCCGACCAGCGCGGTACCCGCACCGCCGCGTACCAGACCGACGCCCGCCCACAGGTTCGGGCTGATCTCCAGATTCTCGCGCTTACCGTTGTGCAATGACGCCATTCTGTGCTGGCCGACGGAGTCGGTTTTCGCAAACGCCGCCTGAGCTTTAGCGATAGTCTCATCATCCAGATGCGCGATCAGCCGGTCGGCCGCCTGCCAGGCTTCTTCATTGGTTTCACGCACAATCACATGCAGGCGAATACCAAAGCGCACCTTGCGACCATGCGCTGCCGCTTTGGCGCGTACCTGGGCAATTTTCTCTTTGACCAGCTCGGGCGGCTCACCCCAGGTGAGGTAGAGATCAACCTGTTCAGCCGCCAGATCCTGCGCCACATCTGATGAGCCGCCGAAGTAAAGAGGAGGGCGCGGCTGCTGCACCGGCGGGAAGTAGAGCCTGGCGTCGCGAACGTGAATATGTTTACCTTCGAAGGTGACGGTTTCCCCCTCCAGCAGACGTCGCCAGACGCGGGTGAACTCGGCGGACGCTTCATAGCGTTCGGTGTGATCGAGGAACACGCCGTCACCCGCCAGCTCCTGCGGATCGCTTCCGGTGACCAGGTTAAACAGGGCCCGGCCGTTAGAGAGCCGGTCGAGCGTTGCCGCCTGGCGCGCCGCGACGGTCGGGGAGACCACGCTCGGACGCAGTGCCACGAGGAACTTCAGGCGTTGGGTCACGGGGATCATCGATGCGGCTACCAGCCACGCATCCTCGCACGAGCGTCCGGTGGGGATCAGTACGCCGGTAAAACCGATTCGGTCGGCTGCCTGCGCAATCTGCTGCAGATAGCCGTGGTCAACCGGGCGTGAACCCTCTTCTGTGCCAAGATAGTGTCCATCACCGTGGGTGGGTAAAAACCAGAAAAGATTCAGACTCATGATTTGGTTCCTTCTTTGCCTGCGGGTTGCCAGATGCGTTCGCGAATATTCACCTGTTTTGGAACAAGGCGATTTTGATAGAAGAGATCTGCGGTTTGCTGCTGCAGCGCAGCGACGTGTGCGTCCACCGGGGTAATGGTGGTCTGTGGACGGTGATCGAGATAGCTCGCGATCACCGGCTCAGGTAAGCCCATGGTTTTCGCCAGCAGGGTAATGCTCTCCTGACGTTGGCTTTGCGTTAGCGCATCCGCCTGAGTAAAGGTGTTAAGAACATCCTGAATAAAAGCGCCATTCTTTTCCGCATACGGGCGCGCGGCGAGGTAGAACGAGCCGGTTTGTTTCAGCGTGGTGCCATCTTTTAATACCCGCACGCCACCCTGCAGTAAAGCTGCGGAGTAGTAGGGATCCCAGATAGCCCATGCGTCGACATTGCCCTGCTGGAAAGCGGCACGAGCATCAGCCGGCGTCAAATAAACGGGTTGAATGTCGGTGAATTTAAGCCCGGCCTCCTGCAGGGCCCGCAGCAGCAGGTTATGCGAGCTTGAGCCTTTCTGGAATGCAACCTTGTGGCCTTTGAGATCGGCGACCGTCTTAATGGTGCTATTTTCAGGGACCAGAATGACCTCAGCCTTCGGCTTGGCCGGCTCAACGCCGACATAAACCAGGTCGGCCCCCGCCGCCTGCGCGAATATTGGCGGAATATCCCCGGTGCTGCCGAGGTCGATGCTTCCGACATTTAGGGCTTCCAGCATTTGCGGGCCAGCAGGGAACTCAATCCAGGAGAATGTGGTCTTCGGGAAGCGTTTTTCCAGAAGCTGATGGCTTTTAGCCAGCACCATACTGACGCTGCCTTTCTGATAGCCGATGCGTAAATGTTCAGGCGCCGTCTCTGCCGCGTGGGCCAGCGAGGTGAGCGCCAACAGCCCGGCCAGTCCGAGACGGGTTAATCTTTTAAACATGAGCGACTCCCTGTGACGGGTTAAACGCCGGGGCGTGGATATCTCTGCGGTGCAGGGCATGCCAGAAGGTTTCCAGGGCGCTGTCGAGACGGGTTTGCAGATTCGGCGTGAAGTGAGGCTTGTGTTGATAATCGATAACCTGCGAGTCGTCGGCAAAGACGCCGTGGAGGATCTCCTGCGCTTTTAGCGCATTGAGTACCGGCTTGAGGGCATAATCCACCGCCAGTAAATGGGCCACCGTGCCGCCCGTTGCCAGTGGCAGGACTACTTTGCCGTCCAGCGCACGTTCAGGCAGCAGATCGAGCAGGGTTTTCAGGGCCCCGGAAAACGAAGCTTTATAGATAGGCGTCGCCACGATTAAGCCATCAGCCCCTTTAAGCTGTTCAGTCAGCGTTTGCAGCGCCGGACTGTCAAAACGGGCGTAGAGCAGATCCTCGGGGTCGAAGTTATGCAGATTCCAGTGGCATATTTCCACATCCAGAGCATTGAGCTTTTCACGGGCATATTCCAGCAGTGCGCTGGAGCGAGAGGGGAATCGTGGACTTCCGGCCAGGGTTATGACGCGCATGCATGCTCCTTATAACTAATTGTTTGCTTTTATCTAACATTCATAACAATTTTCAGGAGTGTGACACTGCCCGGTTATTCCACTAAATGATTTATCTGCAATTAAAATGCGAAAAAGCGCATAAGAACGGGGCGGCGAGGTAAACGATTGCGTCTAACGGTGTTTTTTTTGCCACAGGTCAATTCCCTTTCCGGGCCGGATCGCACATAATCCCCTCCCGGTTTGCACACCGGGAATCCAGGAGAGTTCATGTACTACCCCTTCGTTCGTAAAGCCCTTTTCCAGCTCGACCCTGAGCGCGCTCATGAATTTACATTCCAGCAGTTACGTCGTATTACCGGAACACCGCTGGCCGCACTGGTGCGTCAAAACGTGCCGGAAAAACCTGTGCAATGCATGGGCCTGACCTTTAAAAATCCGCTGGGTCTCGCGGCGGGTCTGGATAAAAATGGTGAGTGCATTGATGCCCTGGGCGCGATGGGCTTTGGCTCCATCGAAATCGGTACCGTCACGCCGCGTCCGCAGCCAGGTAATGATAAGCCGCGTCTGTTCCGCCTGGTCGAAGCCGAAGGGCTGATCAACCGCATGGGCTTTAATAACCTCGGCGTTGATCACCTTGTTGAGAACGTAAAAAAAGCCCATTTTGATGGTGTATTAGGCATCAATATTGGCAAAAATAAAGACACGCCGGTAGAGCAGGGTAAAGATGACTATCTGATTTGTATGGAAAAAGTCTATGCCTACGCGGGGTATATTGCGGTGAATATTTCCTCACCAAATACCCCAGGTCTGCGCTCTTTACAATATGGCGAAGCACTGGACGATCTTCTGAGTGCCATTAAAAATAAACAAAATGAGCTCCAGGCGATCCACCATAAATATGTTCCTGTCGCGGTTAAGATCGCACCGGATCTTTCTGCTGAAGAATTGATCCAGGTTGCCGACAGTTTAGTTCGCCATAATATTGACGGGGTGATTGCGACCAATACCACACTCGATCGCTCGCTCGTTCAGGGAATGAAAAACTGTGACGAAGCGGGTGGGTTAAGTGGACGTCCGGTACAATTAAAAAGCACAGAAATTATTCGTGCCCTGTCAGCAGAATTAAAAGGACGACTGCCGATTATTGGCGTCGGTGGTATCGACTCCGTGATTGCGGCTCGCGAGAAGATGGCGGCGGGTGCCTCACTGGTGCAAATCTATTCCGGTTTTATTTTTAAAGGACCGCAGCTGATTAAAGAAATCGTTACTCATATCTAATCTTTTCTCTTTATCAGACAACCAGGGCTTTATTTCCAGCCCTGGTTGTTTTATATTCCGTCATTGTTGCTTATTTAGTCATTATAGTCTTTTATTAATGGTGTTATAAACGAAGCGGCAAACAGGACATTTTTAGTACAGGAAGTTTGGGGACGGGAGAGAAACATGCGAATTAAACCTGACGATAACTGGCGCTGGTATTTTTGTGACGAGCATGACCGCATGATGCTCGATTTAGCCAATGGTATGTTGTTTCGTTCCCGTTTTGCTCGCCGAATGTTAACCCCGGACGCCTTCTCCCCGTCAGGCTTTTGTGTTGACGACGCTGCGCTTTATTTCTCCTTTGAAGAAAAATGCCGCGACCTGGTGCTTTCTAAAGAGCAGCGTGCCGAACTGGTATTAAACGCGTTAGTGGCTATTCGATTCCTGAAACCGCAAATGCCGAAAAGCTGGCATTTTTTACCGCACAGCATGAACTGGTCCCCCGCCACCGGCGATGCGGCGAGCGTAAACCTAAGCGATACCGCTGAAGAGGTGAGCCTGCTGGTGGTTGAGCCTGGCGAAAATGCCGCGCTCTGTCTGCTGGCCCAGCCCGGTGTGACCATTGCCGGGCGGACGATGCAACTGGGGGATGCCATTAAGGTAATGAATGACAGGCTGAAACCGCAGCAACGCGTAGACGCTTTCAGCCTCGAGCAGGCCGTTTAAGCTTCCAGCTGTACCGACGTTTTCGGAATACAGCTGCAGCACAGAATTGTACCATCATCACCAATCGCGGATTTTTTCAGCGCGCTGACTTCCCCTTCGACCAGCTTGATTCGACAGCACCCACAGATGCCTGCCCGGCAGGAGTAAGGTACGCGGATCCCCGCTTGTTCCAGCTGTTCAAGTAAAACCTGCTGATTGTTGCCGCGGATAACGGTGCCCTGCCAGTGAATGTCTACGGGCGAGCTGGCTGGCGTCTCAACGTCGACGAACTCTTCTTCCTGACCTGCGCCATACACTCTTGCGGGTCCACGGGCGAGAATTTCGACTTCGTCACCCACGCGGATGACGCCGCTTGAGCGCGGAATGAGGTTCTGGCCGAAATCCACATCGCCATTGTCCTGCGCTGTGCGGAATGACTGCAGGGTTTTTAACGGCTCGCCGGAAGGGTGTTTCTGGCCTTTTTCGGGACTGACGGTGGTAAAGATACAGCGGCTGCAAGGCTTCACGATATCAAATACCACGCTGCCGATACGGATCACCTTCCAGGTATCCTCTTCCCAGGCGTCAGCGCCTGTAACAACCAGGTTGGGACGAAACTGCTCCATCTGGACGCTGGCTTTACAGCGACGCTGCAGGTCGCGCAGGGAGGCGTCGTTAGTCAGCAGGAAGGGGAAGCCGTCCGCGAATGAGAGCGGGACCGCCTCGTGGCGCTTAACGCGCCGCGTCAGCGCCGGGCCGACCCAGCGCAGCTGCACATCCCGGGAGAATAAGCCGCTCAGCCAGCGGTTAATGTCATCCGGGGCGATGCGCGCGGTAAAATGATTGCCCCACACTTCCGTTGGCGCTTCGACAGGCGCAAAATCAGCAAAGCGGATCACCACGCTGGAGCCATCCGGCGCGGTGAGATGCAAACCGTCATAAAGCGGGGAAGGGGTAAAGCGAACCATTTGTGGGAACTGGCGTGCGGTAATGAACGTACCGTCAGGTTCGGTGACCATAAAGATACGATCGAAGGCAAATCCGCTCATGTCGGCCAGCGCGTGTGAAACGCCGATCCCGCGCATGGATTTCACCGGATGAATAAAAAGCCTGGATAACGTCGCCACTGCACAGCCCCTCGAATGAAAATAAGCCTTCAACTTTATGACATACACGCCATATTAGCTATAATGCGCGACAATTTTCTAAGAGTAAAAGTGACGATATGAATTCTCTGTTTGCCAGTACGGCCCGTGGGCTGGAAGAGCTGTTAAAAACTGAACTGGAAACCCTGGGGGCGCAAGAGTGCCAGGTGGTTCAGGGTGGTGTCCATTTTGAGGGCGACACACGGCTTATTTACCAGAGCCTGATGTGGAGCCGTCTGGCATCACGCATCATGCTGCCGATGAAAGAGTGCAAGGTTTACAGCGACCTTGACCTCTATACCGGCGTACAGATGATCGACTGGACAGAGATCTTCTCCCCAAATGCCACCTTTGCCGTGCACTTTAATGGCGTGAACGATGAAATCCGCAACAGCCAGTACGGTGCCCTGCGCGTTAAAGACGCCATTGTGGACTGCTTCACGCGTAAAAATAAGGAACGCCCAAACGTCGATCGTGAAAATCCCGATCTGCGGATCAACGTCTGGCTCAACGGCGACACCGCCAGTATCTCTCTGGATCTGAGCGGCGCGGGTCTGCACCTGCGTGGTTATCGCGATCGTACCGGTATGGCGCCCATCAAAGAGACTCTCGCCGCCGCCATCGTGATGCGTTCCGGCTGGCAGCCAGGCACACCGCTGCTCGATCCGATGTGCGGCTCCGGTACGCTGCTGATTGAGGCCGCTATGCTGGCCACCGACCGCGCACCGGGCCTGCACCGCGGCCATTGGGGCTTCAGTGGCTGGGCGCAGCACGATGAGGCGCTGTGGAAAGAAGTCAAAGACGAAGCGCAGACCCGTGCACGTAAAGGTCTGGCGGAGTACACCTCCCATTTCTACGGCTCTGACAGCGACTCACGCGTCATTGAGCGTGCGCGCAGCAACGCCCGCCGTGCCGGTATCGGCGAGCTGGTCACCTTCGAGGTGAAAGACGTCGCGAACCTGACCAATCCGCTGCCAAAAGGCCCATACGGTACCGTTATCAGCAACCCGCCTTACGGCGAGCGTCTTGATAGCGAACCGGCGCTGATTGCCCTGCACAGCCTGCTGGGCCGTAATATGAAAAATGACTTTGGCGGCTGGAACCTGTCGCTGTTTAGCGCCTCGCCAGAACTGCTGAGCTGTCTGCAACTGCGTGCCGAACGCCAGTTTAAGGCGAAAAACGGCCCGCTGGACTGCGTGCAGAAAAACTACCATCTGGCCGAGAAAGCGGCGGACAGTAAACCATCGGGTGTGGCGGAAGATTACGCTAACCGCCTGCGTAAGAATCTGAAGAAATTCGAAAAATGGGCGAAACAGGAAGGTATCGAATGTTATCGCCTGTATGATGCCGATCTGCCGGAGTACAACGTGGCGGTTGACCGTTACGCTGACTGGGTTGTGGTGCAGGAATATGCGCCGCCAAAAACGATTGATGCACAAAAAGCGCGTCAGCGTATGCTGGACGTGATTGCGGCAACGATTTCGGTGCTGGGCATTGCGCCTAACAAACTGGTGCTGAAAACCCGTGAGCGTCAGAAAGGGAAAAATCAGTATCAGAAAATGGGTGAGAAGGGTGACTTTATCGAGGTGGGCGAATACAACGCGCGCCTGTGGGTTAACCTGACCGATTATCTGGATACCGGTCTGTTCCTTGACCACCGTATCGCCCGCCGCATGCTGGGCCAGATGAGCAAGGGTAAAGACTTCCTGAACCTGTTCTCCTATACCGGCAGCGCCAGTGTGCATGCTGGCCTTGGCGGCGCGCGCAGTACCACCACGGTGGATATGTCCCGTACTTACCTGGAATGGGCAGAACGTAACCTGCGCCTGAACGGTCTCACCGGGCGTCAGCATCGTCTGATGCAGGCTGACGTGCTGGGCTGGCTACGCGAAACGGACGAACAATTTGATCTGATCTTCATCGATCCCCCAACGTTCTCTAACTCCAAGCGTATGGAAGATAGCTTTGACGTTCAACGCGATCACCTGCGCCTGATGACCGACCTGAAACGCCTGCTGCGTAAGGGCGGTACCATTATGTTCTCGAATAACAAACGCGGCTTCCGCATGGATCATGAGGGGCTGGCTGCTCTGGGACTGAAAGCACAAGAAATTAGCCAAAAAACGCTGTCCCAGGACTTTGCCCGTAATCGTCAGATCCATAACTGCTGGTTGATCTCCGCGGTCTGAAAGGAATAATACATGTCTTTAATTAGTATGCACGGCGCGTGGCTCTCTTTCAGCGACTCGCCGCTTCTCGACAATGCAGAACTGCACATCGAGGACAACGAGCGCGTTTGTCTGGTCGGCCGTAACGGCGCGGGTAAATCCACGCTGATGAAAATCCTCAACCGCGAACAGGGCCTGGACGACGGGCGTATTGTTTACGAGCAGGATCTTATCGTCTCTCGCCTGCAGCAGGATCCGCCGCGTCACGTGACCGGCAGCGTTTACGATTTTGTTGCCGAAGGTATCTCTGAGCAGGCCGAATACCTGAAGCGTTATCACGAGATTTCTCACCTGGTGATGACCGACCCGAGCGACAAGAATCTTAACGAACTGGCGAAAGTGCAGGAGATGCTCGATCACCACGGTCTGTGGCAGCTCGAAAACCGCATCAATGAAGTGCTGGCGCAGCTCGGACTGGAACCGTACATGGAGCTGTCGGCGCTTTCTGGCGGCTGGCTGCGTAAGGCTGCGCTTGGCCGCGCGCTGGTCAGCGGGCCGAAAGTGCTGCTGCTGGATGAACCGACGAACCACCTGGATATCGAAGCGATAGACTGGCTGGAAGGGTTCCTCAAAACCTTCAACGGGACCATTATCTTCATCTCCCACGACCGTTCGTTTATCCGCAATATGGCCACGCGTATTGTCGATCTCGATCGCGGCAAGCTGGTGACCTACCCTGGCGATTACGATACCTATCTGCTGGAGAAAGAAGAAAACCTGCGTGTGGAAGAGTTGCAGAACGCTGAATTCGACCGCAAGCTGGCGCAGGAAGAGGTCTGGATCCGTCAGGGCATCAAAGCTCGTCGTACCCGTAATGAAGGCCGCGTTCGCGCGCTGAAAGCGATGCGTCGTGAACGCAGCGAGCGCCGCGAAGTGATGGGCAGCGCCAGAATGCAGGTTGAAGAGGCCTCCCGTTCCGGCAAAATTGTCTTCGAAATGGAAAACGTCAACTATCAGGTTGATGGCAAAGTGCTGGTGAAAGACTTCTCCGCACAGGTTCAGCGTGGGGATAAAATCGCGCTGATCGGGCCGAATGGCTGCGGTAAAACCACGCTGTTGAAGCTGATGCTGGATCAGCTGAAGCCTGACAGCGGCCGCATTCACTGCGGTACTAAGCTCGAAGTGGCTTACTTCGACCAGCACCGTGCGGAGCTGGATCCGGACAGAACGGTGATGGATAACCTGGCGGAAGGTAAACAAGAGGTGATGGTTAACGGTAAGCCGCGCCATGTGCTGGGCTACCTGCAGGACTTCCTGTTCCATCCGAAACGCGCGCTGACGCCGGTACGCGCGTTGTCAGGCGGTGAGCGAAATCGTCTGCTGCTGGCACGTCTGTTCCTGAAGCCAAGTAACCTGCTGATCCTCGATGAACCAACAAACGACCTGGACGTGGAAACGCTCGAACTGCTGGAAGAGCTGATCGACGGCTATCAGGGAACCGTGATGCTGGTAAGCCACGACCGTCAGTTCGTCGATAACACCGTGACCGAGTGCTGGATCTTCGAAGGTGAAGGGCGAATCGGTCAGTATGTGGGCGGCTATCACGATGCAAAAGGACAGCAGTCGCAGTCTCAGGCGCTAAAACAGGCTAAATCCAGAACCAGTTCCGAACCTGCTGTAACAAAAGCAGAAACTGTCAAGAAAACCTCGGTTAAACTAAGCTATAACCTGCAGCGCGAACTGGAAGGACTCCCTCAGCGTCTTGAAGAGCTGGAAGCCGCACTTGAAGATCTGCAGGCGCAGGTCGCTGATGCGTCATTCTTTACCCAATCGCATGACTATACTCAAAAAGTACTGGCAGAACTGTCCGCGGCTGAAAAAGCCCTGGAAGAAGCATTTGAGCGCTGGGAGTACCTTGAGTCTCTGAAGAACGGCGCATAAACAGGGATACAATATGTGTGACCAGCACCATGCCGACAGGCATATATTATGCTCTCAATGCGATATGCTCGTGGCGTTGCCAGAGCTTGGTCACGGACATAAAGCCCTGTGTCCCCGTTGCGGTACGACGTTGACAACCGAGTGGGACGCACCAAGGCAGCGTCCCACTGCTTATGCGCTGGCGGCGTTGTTCATGCTGCTGCTTTCCAATCTCTTCCCCTTCATTTATATGAAGGTGGGAGGGATGACCAGCCAGGTCGATTTGCTTGAAATTCCGGGGGTTATGTTCTCGGAAGACTATGCCAGCCTCGGCACCTTTTTCCTCCTGTTCGTACAGATCGTCCCGGCTTTTTGTCTGGTCGTCATTCTGTTGCTGGTGAACCGCGTCGCGATGCCCCTCGCGCTTAAAATCTGGCTCGCGCGTATCCTGTTCCAGTTAAAAAGCTGGGGTATGGCCGAAATCTTTCTGGCAGGTATCCTGGTCAGTTTCGTCAAACTGATGGCGTATGGCGATGTGGGTATCGGCAGCAGCTTTGTACCCTGGTGTCTGTACTGCGTGCTGCAACTGCGCGCCTTCCAGTGTGTGGACAGACGTTGGGCGTGGGACGATATCGCGCCGGCACCGACGCTGGTACAGACGGTAAAGGTGGGGGTGCCAGGCATTCGTCAGGGGCTTCGTTCTTGCCCATGCTGCACCGCTGTGCTGCCAGCCGATCTGGATGTGTGCCCGCGCTGCGAAACAAAAGGATATGTGCGACGTAAAAATAGCCTGCAGTGGACAATGGCGCTGCTGGTGACTTCCATCATGTTGTACCTGCCGGCCAATATCCTGCCGATTATGATCACCGATTTGCTCGGTGACAAAATGCCCTCGACAATCCTTGCCGGGGTAATACTGCTGTGGGGTGAAGGCTCCTATCCCGTTGCGGGGGTGATCTTTATTGCCAGTATTATGGTACCCACGTTAAAAATGATCGCCATTGCCTGGCTCTGCTGGGATGCGAAAGGCCATGGCAAACGCGACAGCGAACGCATGCACCTGATTTATGAAGTCGTCGAGTTTGTTGGACGCTGGTCAATGATTGATGTGTTTGTTATTGCCGTTCTCTCTGCACTGGTGCGGATGGGCGGATTGATGAGTATTTATCCCGCGATGGGGGCATTAATGTTTGCGCTGGTCGTTATTATGACCATGTTCGCGGCCATGACCTTCGACCCTCGTTTATCGTGGGATCGTGAGCCTGAATCAAGCCATGAGGAACAGTAAGAGCATGGAAAATAAGAGTGGAGAGGCGAAAGTGCAGAAGGTCAAAAACTGGTCGCCGGTGTGGATTTTCCCCATCGTGACCGCGCTGATCGGTGCATGGATCCTGTTTTATCATTACAGCCATCAGGGACCGGAAGTGACGCTCATCACCACCAATGCCGAGGGGATTGAGGGCGGTAAAACGACCATCAAAAGCCGTAGCGTCGATGTGGGCGTGGTTGAAAGCGCAACCCTGACCGACGATTTAACCCATGTGGAAATCAAGGCACGCCTGAACGCGGGCATGGAAAAACTGCTGCACGGTGATTCAGCTTTCTGGGTGGTCAAGCCGCAGGTAGGACGTGAAGGGATCAGCGGCTTAGGTACGCTGCTCTCCGGTGCCTACATTGAACTGCAGCCGGGTAAAAAAGGAAGCCAGCCGGCGCAATACCAGCTGCTTGACTCACCACCGCTTGCGCCGCCAGATGCGAAAGGCATCCGCGTGATCCTGGACAGTAAAAAAGCGGGCCAGTTAACGGCGGGCGATCCCGTGCTGTTCCGCGGTTATCGCGTGGGATCGGTTGAAACAAGTACCTTTGATCCGCAAAAGCGCACCATCAGCTATCAGCTGTTCATCAATGCGCCAAACGATCGGCTGGTCACCAGCAACGTCCGTTTCTGGAAGGACAGCGGGATCGCGGTTGATCTGACGTCAGCGGGAATGCGCGTGGAGATGGGCTCCCTGACCACGCTGTTTGGTGGCGGTGTAAGCTTTGATGTGCCGGAAGGGCAAGATTTGGGACAGCCGGTTGCAGAGAAAACGGCGTTCAGGCTCTTTGACGATCAACGCAGCATTCAGGACGCACTCTATACCGATCACATCGACTTCCTGATGTTCTTTAAAGATTCCGTCCGTGGCCTTCAGCCGGGCGCGCCTGTTGAATTCCGCGGCATTCGCCTGGGTACGGTGGGGCAAGTTCCGTTCTTTGTACCGGGTCTGCAGCAGGTTCTGGATGACGATTACCGCATTCCGGTGCTGATTCGCATTGAGCCGGAACGTCTGCTCAACCAGATTGGCGAGAATCAGGACATTGGTACGCATATTACCGAACTGATGAACCGGGGTCTGCGTGGGTCGCTGAAGACGGGCAACCTGGTGACCGGTGCGCTGTATGTGGATATGGACTTCTATCCAAAAGCCCCGCCGATTACCGGTATCCGGGAGTTCGGTGGTTATAAGATCATCCCGACGGTGAGCAGCGGCCTGGCACAGATCCAGCAGCGTCTGATGGAGACACTGGATAAGATTAACAATCTGCCACTGAATCCGATGATTGAAGCCGCGACCAGTTCGCTCAGCGAAAGTCAGGCAACGATGCGTCGCCTGCAAACCACGTTGGATAACATCAACAAGATCACCGCAAGCCAGAGTATGCAGCAGCTGCCGCAGGATATGCAGAAAACGCTGCGTGAGCTTAACCGCAGTATGCAGGGCTTCCAGCCTGGCTCGGCGGCGTACAACAAGATGGTGGCAGATATGCAACGTCTTGATCAGGTCTTGCGTGAACTGCAGCCGGTTCTGAAAACGCTCAATGAGAAGAGCAACGCGCTGGTGTTCGAAGCGAAAGATAAAAAGGATCCTGAGCCTAAGAGGGCAAAAGAATGAATAAATGGCTATTAATGGTTGGCGCTCTGCTGTTAACGGCGTGCAGTTCAGGCGTGGAGAACAAGAGCTACTATCAGTTGCCTCTTGCAGCGCAAAACGGGGTACAAAGTACCGCCAGTCAGGGAAACCGTCTGCTGTGGGTTGAGCAGGTTGCCGTGCCGGATTATCTGGCAGGCAACGGCGTGGTCTACCAGACCAGCGACGTAAAATACGTGATTGCGACAAACAACCTGTGGGCCAGCCCGCTGGATCAGCAGCTGCGCAACACGCTGGTGGCCAATCTGGGCAACCAGCTTCCGGGTTGGGTTGTCGCGTCGCAGCCGCTGGGTAACGACCAGGATACGCTGAACGTCACGGTTACGGGTTTCCATGGCCGTTATGACGGTGCGGTGGTGATTAGCGGAGAGTGGTTGCTGAACCATCAGGGCCAGATGATTAAGCGTCCTTTCCATCTTGAGCTGAAACAGCAGAAAGATGGCTACGATGAAATGGTGAAAGTGCTGGCCCAGGGGTGGGCGCAAGAGTCGGCCAGCATCGCCAGGGAGATTTCCCGGCTGCCATAAGTAAAATTCATCGGTAAAAACCGCAGTCGGCCTGTTGCTGATTGCGGTTTTTTTTTCAGTTTCACTTCAGACCGTTACTTGTGCCGGGTCACAATTTTTGTACAAATGATCTTCCAGGTAGCTCACAAATATGACACCCGTATGAATTTTGAACATTGACGCTGCGACTAATTCGGGGTATTCGTTATCTGTGCCTGCGCAAGTTTGTGCAGACACTGTTTTCTTTCCACCAGACAAAAGAATGAGGGAAACGAGGCATGAAGAGACAGAAACGAGATCGCCTGGAACGGGCTCATCAACGTGGTTATCAGGCCGGCATCGCTGGACGATCTAAAGAAATGTGTCCTTATCAGACGATAAATCAAAGGTCACAATGGCTTGGAGGCTGGCGAGAAGCCATCGGCGACAGGGCACTCATAGCCTGATAACGTCTCTTTCAAAAAAAGAAACCTCCGCACTGCGGAGGTTTCGCCTTTATGGGGTCGCTCAACGCGAAATCAGAACGCGGAAGTGTCCTGGAACAGACCCACTTTCAGGTCGTTTGCGGTATAAATCTGACGACCGTCTACCAGCACTTCGCCATCTGCCAGGCCCATAATCAGGCGGCGGTTAACGATGCGTTTGAAGTGAATACGATAGGTCACTTTCTTCGCAGTAGGCAGAACCTGTCCGGTGAATTTCACTTCGCCCACACCCAGCGCACGGCCTTTACCTTCACCACCCAGCCAGCCCAGATAGAAGCCAACCAGCTGCCACATTGCATCCAGACCCAGACAGCCAGGCATTACCGGATCGCCAATAAAGTGGCAACCGAAGAACCACAGGTCCGGGTTGATATCGAGTTCTGCTTCTACGTAACCCTTATCGAAGTTGCCGCCGGTTTCGGTCATTTTCACGACACGGTCCATCATCAGCATGTTCGGGGCCGGTAACTGTGGGCCGTTAGCGCCAAACAGTTCACCGCGACCAGAGGCAAGAAGGTCTTCTTTTGTATAGGATTCGCGTTTATCTACCATGTTCTCAGTAAGCCTTATTTTAGTGAAGGACGCAGGATAGCTAACACGTGTACGCTGAACAAGTCCGATCAGTTTGAACTAAACCAGCCTAACCAGCGTAACGGCCAGGGATAACGATGACGAGCATCCTGCTGCGTCGCCTGAGCAATGCGCTCCTGGATAGTCTGCATCAGGGTTGTTTGCCCTTCGCCGTCCCATACCAGGTTTGTCAGTAAGGGTAGTGCATCATCAATGCCTTCGATGGCCCAGATGGTGAATTGTTCCTGTTCCACGGCATCAAGAATGTCCTGGCTGAGGCTCAAATGGCGGGCGTTAGGGGCAGGAATAATCACCCCCTGTTTGCCGTTTAACCCACGCTGCTGACAAATCGAGAAGAAGCCTTCAATCTTTTCGTTCAGACCACCCACTGGCTGCGCACGACCAAACTGATCGACCGAGCCGGTGATCGCGATGTTCTGATTAACTGGCACTTCTGCCAGGGCGCTGATTAAGGCGCACAGCTCCGCCATAGAGGCGCTATCACCATCGACTTCACTGTATGATTGCTCAAACGTCAGCGAGGCGGAGAAGGGGATTTGCTGCTCAAGCTGCAGCTCTGACATCAGGAACGCCTGCATGATCATCATGCCTTTAGCGTGAATGTTGCCGCCCAACTCGGCTTTGCGTTCGATATCAGTGAACTCACCGTCACCGACATGCACAACGCAGCTGATACGGGAAGGCTCCCCGAAAGCGCGCGGGTGGCCGGGGAATTCAATCACCGACAGGGCATTGATCTGCCCGATACGTTCGCCTTCGGTCTCAACCAGAATTTGTTCCAGCAGAATTTCATCCTGCATACGGTCAGCAAGATAGCCTTCACGCCACTCACGCTGCGCCAGCATCTGGGTAAGCTGCTCACCGGTGAATGCGCCGTTACCGCTGACGACACCCACTTCACGTAACTGCTTGCCTATCCAGAGCGGGCAGAGCGGCAGCGTCTCCTGGTCACCGGTATAGCGAACCGCTTCGCGGATCAAACCAGGCCAGGCGTCGGCGGCCGGCGTTGGCAGTGCGAAACGTTCCGCAACGCCCAACACCCACTGGCACCACTGTGCCATATCATCGGCATCGGTAATCTGGATGTTATCTTCGTATTCGCTGTAGACCGCCTGATCAGCCAGTTCGGGCTCCATCTCCTGGAAGTCAGCCAACGATTCACGATCACCCGTCAGCACCACGGTCAGCGACAGCGGCATTGAAGGAACTGAGACGGGCAGGGGACGAGACTCGTCGTAGCCAACCCAGTCAAAACGCTGCTGATTAACCACCGTTTTCAGGCGCATCCACAGCAGAGGTTGTGAGAGAAGGGTGCGCAACGAGATGATCAATACGCCGCCATTCGCGCGGTGCACCAGCCCAGGTTGCAGCGAGAGCTCACCGTTAAACTGGCGCAGACAACCAAAGAGTTGTTCAGCCTCGACCCAGTTAGCGGTAATCACTTCACCCCTGGCAGCAAAGCGGTCGTCGGGCTGCTCTGCCGGTTCGAATGTGACATCATGTCCCGCGATACGATATTGGCCGCCAAAGACGGCGTTCGCTTGCGGTCGCAACTGGCGCATGGCATCACCCAGAAGCGTCAGATATTCCGCTTCTTCCGGGGCCTTGAGCATCATGAAGGGTGATGTTGCCCAGGGGCTTAACACCTGCTCCAGCGCATAATGCAAACGGGGTTGCGTATCGCTAAGGATGAATTCGTGTTCTTTTGCGAGATCGGGTCGTGCAAACAGTTCCTGATAGCTCTCGGTATCCGGAACGAGGTCACGCGATGCAAGTTTCGTAATGGTCAAAGTTGATGTTTTTTAGTTAGATGTAAAAGCGTGGAGTATACCGTAAGCGGGGGGCTCTACCCAAGCAGGATTGGGCATTTCGGCAGGGTGATTGGCTGCATTCACTCACAGGATATGATTTCTTTTCAGCAGATTGCCAAAAAACTGATATTCTGAACAGAGTTACGTGGTAACACTGAGATCGCAATGAAATATCAACAACTGGAAAATCTCGAAAGCGGCTGGAAATGGAAGTACCTGGTCAAAAAGCACCGTGAAGGGGAGCTGATCACCTGCTACATCGAAGCCAGCGCAGCGCAAGAAGCCGTGGATATTTTGCTGACCCTCGAAAATGAACCGGTACAGGTTAACGGCTGGATTGAGAAACACATTAATCCTGCGTTGTTAAACCGGATGAAGCAAACTATTCGTGCGCGTCGCAAGCGGCATTTTAATGCGGAGCATCAGCATACTCGCAAAAAATCCATCGACCTGGAGTTTATGGTCTGGCAGCGTCTGGCAGGGCTTGCGCAACGGCGTGGAAAAACGCTGTCAGAAACGATAGTGCAGTTGATTGAAGATGCCGAGCATAAAGAGAAGTACGCCAACCAGATGTCGACGCTGAAGAATGATCTTCAGGCTCTGTTGGGTAAGAAATAGATTTTTGTTTTCTTCAGATTCAGATAATAAAAAACCCCGCAGTGCGGGGTTTTTTTATAAGACGATAACTTATGCCGCTGGCTGAGTTACAACGTCTTTGATGCCTTTAACTTCGATCTCTACGCGACGATCTGGAGCCAGGCAGTCGATCAGTGCAGCGCGAGCTTTAACGTTGTCACAGGTGTTGCCAGTAACTGGGTTAGCTTCGCCCATACCACGTGGGGAGATCTTGTTAGCTGGGATACCTTTAGAGATCAGGTAATCAACAACAGACTGAGCACGTTTCTCAGACAGTTTCTGGTTGTAAGCGTCAGAACCGATACGGTCGGTGAAGCCCAGAACCACTACAGAACCGTCTTTAGGATCCAGGTTGCTCAGCTGGGTGTACAGCTGATCCAGTGCCTGCTGACCTTCTGGTTTCAGGGTAGCTTTGTTGAAGTTGAACAGAACGTCAGACTTCAGAGTGAAGTGCTTGGTCTGTACTTCTGGAGCTGGAGCCGGCGCTGGAGCAACGATTGGCGCTGCATCTTCCTGCTGGCCGAAACGGTAGGAAACACCTACGCTCAGCATGCCGTTGTCCGGACGAACACCAACGGTGTTGCCGTCGCCGATGTTGTTAACCCACTGGTATTCCAGACGGGTAGCGATATCACGGGTCATAGCCCACTCAACGCCACCAGCGAATACTGGGGAAACACCGGTGTCATGGTCGTCGCCAGCGATGCTGTTGCTGGAGTCAGCGCGCCATACCATGCCGCCCAGACGAGTGTACACGTCCAGATCGTCAGTTACTGGGTAACCCAGTTTAGCGGTCAGCTGTACGCCCTGAGCTTTAAAAGCGCCGTTTACGTTGTCGCCTTTGTATGGCATA
Organism: Enterobacter sp. SORGH_AS_0287; assembly: GCF_031453695.1. Lineage (NCBI taxonomy): Bacteria > Pseudomonadati > Pseudomonadota > Gammaproteobacteria > Enterobacterales > Enterobacteriaceae > Enterobacter > Enterobacter sp. SORGH_AS_0287. The sequence goes on along the minus strand of NZ_JAVIZW010000001.1, from coordinate 1,893,766 downwards.
CGACCTAACCAGTCGTAACCCATTTCAAAACCAACATACGGGTTAACCTGATAGCCACCGAACGCACCTGCACCAAGCTGGCTCTCGTGAGTAGGGCCATCGTTGTTCAGGCTGCTGTTGTACCAGCCGGTGTCATGGAACTGAGACCAGCCCAGTTTACCACCTGCATACCAGGTATTATCTTTCGGAGCGGCCTGCGCTACGGTAGCGAAGCCAGCCAGTGCCACTGCAATCGCGATAGCTGTCTTTTTCATTTTTTGCGCCTCGTTATCATCCAAAATTCGCCATGAAGGTCTCAATAGAGATTCACGGTTAAATCCTTCACCGGGGGGCGTGGTCAAATATAAATCTACCGATATCTTCGGCTTAGGCCGAGCACCCCTGGCGATGTAAAGTCTACAACGTAGCTGAAAACTTACAAGTGTGAAGTCCGTCAGGCATATGAAAAAAAAAGTTCCGTATACCGATTATTTAACATTTTTCGAACGAGTTTTGTGCAATAAAATTAAGGAGAACCGCACCAGACAAGCCTTGCCGCAGTTTTGGCGCCTGGAACTAAAATCGCATCTTGTGGTCAAAAAAAATTCCAGGAATAATCTTAATTTTCCTCAATGATACAAATTTGAGTGAATTTTTAGGCCAGAAAGTTGTCCTCTGCGATAAGAATCTGGTCGAACCGGGCGCATGATCAACCCGATCGCACTACCTTCTTCAGCCGCTTCCGTCAGCCGAAAATGATCCTCATCGGTCAATTCGTCGGATAACCATCCAATCACCACGCTGTAATTCCCCGTACGTAACGCCCGGATCATCGATTCCACAGTATCGCAGGGAGAGAGTTGGTTAATTTGCATGACCTTTGTCAGCGGCAGGCCCGCGGACTGCACCCATTCACGGCTCAGTTTTTGTTGAGGCGTCAGCCAAAGCTGCCAGCGCGACTGCTGACCAAGCTGTTGTAATAACGGCAATAGCAGAAGTTGAGTGAGCAGGGGCTGGTCTTCACGATAAACCACTTCACTGATAAGCCCTGTCGAAACACGCCCGGTGGAATTCTGCGTGACATTGCCAGCGGAAGAAGAGAGAGAGGTTGAGCGATTTGCATAGCCTGAAGTGTACATATTCATTCCAGCCCTGTAGTTACTGTATGGATATACAGTAACCCCTGTATGCATAAAGATCAACCTCATTTTCGGAAAGCGACTCGCAAAATTCATTCATTATTGATGCGCCTGGAAAAATCATCTTGCTCAACGACGATAAGTTGCCTATTTTCCTGCTAACGGATCCGCTAGTAAGAAATTTCGTTGTTACTTTATGATTTTGAAGGGAAATATCATGAAAAAGATATCTTATGAACGGATTTATAAATCCCAGGAATACCTTTCACCCTTAGGTGAAATCCACCATCGTGCGCTGTTCGGGGGGTATACCCTGGCCGTAGATGATGCCGTCTTCGCTATGGTCTCCGACGGGGAACTGTATCTCCGGGCCTGTGAGGAAAGTGCAAAATACTGTGTAAAAAATGCCTCATCATTCTTAACCCTGATGAAACGGGGTCGCCCGGTGCTGCTCAATTATTATCGTGTCGATGACGGACTGTGGCAGGACAGAGAACGGCTGCTTCAGCTCTCCTCGTTCGCGCTCAATGCGGCACGAAAAGAGCGTTCGCAGCGTGATCGGCGAAACCGCCTCAAGGACTTGCCCAATCTCACCTTTCAGCTTGAAGTGCTGCTCTTTGAAGCCGGAATCACTGATGAAGAGACGCTGCGGGAGCTGGGTGCCCGTGCGAGCTGGCTGAAGATGCGGGCGAAGAATAAAGCGCTCAGCATTAAAGTGCTCTTCGCACTGGAAGGGGCCATCGCCGGACTTCATGAAGCGGCACTCCCGGCGGGAATTCGCCGGGAGTTAACGGAGTGGTTTAATGCGCTGCCTGAGCCACAGGAGAATCACTCCTCCAGGTAGCGATCTGCAATTGCAGTCGGCAAATTTCTGGCAGCAGAGCGATAAGGAGGCCAATCTGCTGAAGAACCAGCGGTGCTTTGCTGTCGCTTCCCGGGTCAATATGCGTAATACGCTGAGCCAGTTCATCCAGCGCGTGTTGAACGCGAGGCTCATCGGCTGGTCGGTGATGAAGCGCGTCATCGACATAGCATACGGCGTCATCCAGCAGGGCGAGGATGGCCGGGTGAGTCAATTTCTCACGGTGCGCACCCAGCGTCGAAATATAGCTGGTGAAGGTATGGTTCAGGCAGAGCAGGCGGAAAGCCGTTTCCCGAATTTCTGCCGTGGCGCGAGGCTCCGTGGACATGTTAGAGACCACCGAAGCCAGTTCAGCATCACAGTTATGCGCATCGCGACGCGCGATACGATAAGCCAGACGGTTATCGCGACCCTGATGATACTGCTCAAGGATGGCATCAAGGTATCGACAGTTCGCATTCATCGCCCTGTCTACCACACGCGGTAAATTACGGAACCGCCAGTCCGGCCAGATAAAACTGACCGCCGCCCAGGCGATTGCGCAGCCAATCAGCGTATCTATCACGCGGGGCAGGGCCACTTCAAATCCTTCACCCAGCAGGTTAAAGCAGAGTAGCACCAGCAGCGTGATGAACATTGTGGCATGCGCATACTGCACATTACGGAAGGCGAAGAACAACACACCGGTGATCACGATCAGGATCAGCTGGCCTTCGACAGAGGGCACGAAATAGAGCACCGGCAGCCCAATAGCGACGCCCACCAGCGTACCGATAATACGTAGCGCAAGGCGGTGGCGGGTGGCGTTATAGTTTGGCTGGCAAACAAACAGGCTGGTCAGCAGGATCCAGTAACCGTGATGTAACCCGGTTATCTGAATGATGGCATAACCCACGCACAGCACCAGTGACATCCTCACCGCATGGCGAAACAGTGCCGATTCCGGCGTAAAGTTGCGGCTCAGTCGCAGCCACATATCGCTGAAGCTATGCACGCTGTCATCAGCAAGCTGATTCTCCACATCTTTATCGGGGAGCGCCATCGCCTGCTCGGATTCAATAGTAGCCAGCTGAGCATCTATCGCCCGCAGGTTATTCAGCAAAAATCCCAGTGCTTTAATATGTTCCGGCGATGTTCCACTGGCCTGAACGCGATCGAGCGCCGCATCAAGATGGCTAAATACGCGTTCGAAGCGCGGGTCATGTTGATAGGGCGTACGCAGCAAAATGGAGCGTGCCAGCTGCTGGCACGCCTGAGACTGCATCGACAGCAGGCGCTGGAAGCGGAACATCACGTCGCTGTAGCGGAACTTCTCGCGCAGGGCAGCATACTGAACGTGCGAGGAGCTGGCACGCTCATGTATATCCTGCGCCGCGAAATAGTAGTGCAAGGTTCTTCGCGTTCCGCGCTGACCGCGATCGCCCCGCAGACGGGTAAGCAGTGAGGCTTTCGTCTGGTTAAGCGTGGCGACCAGTTGACCGTTGGCCAGAGCCAAATCGTAAAGCGGAGACTGGCTCTCCTCCTCGATATCCGGATCGAAGAGCCGGGATTTTAGCTCAAGATAGTGGGCCAGTTGCTCAAAGCTGCGGGCAAGGTTGTCCTGAAGAGGGCGAACCGGAAAAATAAGATGCCCGGTTAACGTCAGCAGGTTATACCAGATGGCCCCCAGCAACAGCAGTATGGGCTGCTGGTACCATTGATCGTAAAGGGAAACACCCAGCATGGTGTAAATGGCGATCAGCAGGGCACCAAAGGCGATAGTGGCATAGCGCTGCCCAAGGCCGCCAAGCAAAATAAACCCGCTGGTAGAGAGCGTAAGACCAATGGCAAACAGCCAGGGCCAGGGGAAGAGCAGCTCCACGGAGGCTGACGCGATAAAAAAACAGACCAGCGTAATCACAAGATTACGCAGGCGCCCGGCAAGGCGATCGTCCAGATCCGCCAGCGCCCCCGCAACCACTCCCAGCGTGAGCGGGATGGTGAGTTTTACGTCATTCAGCCACCACGGCAGGGCAACCGTGCCGCAAAGTGCGATAAATATTCTGACGTTATAAAGCCAGATGCTGTTCCAGGTATAACGGCGAAGCAGTGGGCTTAGCATAAGCACGGCCAGTCCTTATTTACTGAAAACGACGACGCGCGTTTGCTTCACGTGCCGCCTGTGCCACTTCTACCGGAACGACCCTGCGCCCGACTGGCCAAAGCGCGATGGCGGCAATCTTAAAGTTTGCGATCCCCACCGGAATACCAATAATGGATATGCACTGGGCAATACCGGCAAAGATATGCATCACACACAGCCACCAGCCGAAGAAAACCAGCCACAGAATATTGAGGACCGTGCCTCCCGTGTTTAGCAGTGCGTTTTTGCTCTCCGGGTTCAGTTCGTCAACGTGGATGGCTTCATTCCCGTACGGGATGAAAGAGAGTTTGGTGATTTCCCAGCAGGAGCGGGTCAGGGGGAGCGTAAAAATAAGGACGATGCTCACCAGCGTGGCAAAAAGCCAGGCAAGAGTGGTGGCAAAACCGCCTAACACAAAATTCAAAACATTCAGAACAGTACGCATAAACCCTCAGTTCCTTTCGATATGATTAACGCCCAGTGATTGTAACGTTTTTTTAGGCTGGAGCACCTTAAAACTGGCAGTTAAACTGTCAGGTAAATTATCTCTTCGTGGATTCGGCTGGACATGGAACTGAAAGCAACATCATTAGGCAAACGCCTGGCGCAACACCCCTACGACAGGGTTGTCCTCCTTAATGCCGGAGTGAAAGTCTCCGGAGAACGCCACGAATACCTCATTCCGTTTAATCAACTGCTGGCTATCCACTGTAAACGCGGGTTGGTCTGGGGCGAACTGGAGTTTGTCCTGCCTGACGATAAAGTCGTGCGCCTTCACGGCACCGAGTGGGCTGAGACCCAGCGCTTCCATCATCACCTGAATATGCTCTGGCAGCAGTGGAGCCAGGATATGAGCGTGATTGCCGCTCAGGTACTGCAGCAGGTACTGAACGATATTGCACAAAGTAACGAGCAACAAACGTGGCTCACCCGCCAGCAGACGGCCGGGTTGCAGCAAAAGATCAGGCAGGCGCTGGCGGCACTGCCGTTATCCGTGACGCGTCTTGACGAGTTCGACAATTGCCGTGACGCCTGGCGTCAGTGTCAGGCCTGGCTTGGCGATACAGACAAGAGCCGGCTGGCGCACAACCAGGCCTGGCTTGGCGATACAGACAAGAGCCGGCTGGCGCACAACCAGGCGTGGACAGATGCCATGCTGACCCGTTATGCCGACTTTTTCAGCACGGTTGAATCTTCACCGCTTAACCCGGCGCAGGCGCGCGCCGTGGTTAACGGCGAGCACTCCCTGCTGGTGCTGGCGGGTGCCGGAAGCGGCAAAACGTCGGTGCTGGTGGCCCGTGCGGGTTGGCTACTGACAACGGGTGAGGCTGTTGCCGACCAGATACTGTTGCTGGCGTTTGGCCGTAAGGCGGCCGAGGAGATGGACGAACGCATACAGGAACGCCTGCATACCCGGGATATTACCGCCAGAACCTTCCATGCCCTGGCGTTGCATATTATTCAGCAGGGCAGTAAAAAAGTGCCTGCCATCAGCAAGCTGGAAAACGACACGCAGGCGCGTCAGGCGCTGTTCATCAAGACGTGGCGTCAGCAGTGCAGTGAGAAAAAGGCGCAGGCTAAAGGGTGGCGTCAGTGGCTGGAAGAAGAACTCAACTGGGACGTACCGGAAGGCAATTTCTGGCAGGATGAAAAACTGGCTCGTCGCCTGGGCTCTCGTCTCGACCGCTGGGTTAGCCTGATGCGGATGCACGGCGGATCGCAGGCCGAGATGATTGAAAGCGCGCCGGAGACGATCCGCGCCCTGTTTTCGAAGCGGGTTAAGCTGATGGCCCCGATGCTGAAAGCCTGGAAAACCGCGCTGAAAGAGGAAAATGCCGTCGATTTCTCCGGTTTGATCCATCAGGCCATTATCATTCTTGAGAAGGGCCGTTTTGTCAGCCCGTGGAAGCATATCCTGGTGGATGAATTCCAGGATATCTCGCCGCAACGTGCCGCGCTGCTCTCGGCGTTAAGGGCGCAAAATAAACATACCTCGCTGTTTGCGGTGGGCGATGACTGGCAGGCTATCTATCGCTTCAGCGGGGCACAGCTCTCCCTGACGACTGCATTCCATCACTATTTTGGCGAAGGCGATCGCAGCGATCTGGATACCACCTACCGCTTCAATTCCCGGATTGGTGAAGTTGCCAACCGCTTTATCCAGCAGAACCCGCATCAGCTGGCAAAACCGCTAAATAGCCTCCGGGCCGGGGACAAAAAAGCCGTTACCCTGCTGGCGGACGATCAGCTGGAGCCGCTGCTGGACAAACTGAGCGGCTATGCGAAGCCGGATGAACGTATTCTGGTGCTGGCACGCTATCACCATCTTAAGCCTGCGGCGCTGGAAAAAGCCGCGACCCGCTGGCCGAAGCTGCAGCTCGATTTTATGACCATCCACGCCAGCAAAGGACAGCAGGCCGACTATGTGATAGTGATGGGGCTCAAAGAGGGGAGCGATGGTTTCCCGGCTCCGGCACGAGAGTCGGTAATGGAACAGGCGTTACTGCCGGTCCCGGAGGATTTTCCGGATGCCGAAGAGCGGCGTTTGCTGTACGTGGCGATGACCCGCGCGCGTCATCGCGTGTGGCTGCTGTTCAACAAAGAGGAGCCGTCGGTGTTTGTCGATATTCTGAAGAGTATTGATGTGCCAGTGGCGAGGAAGCCTTAACGGGATAGCGGAGCGGTAATATTGCAGGCCCGGTAAGCGTGTCGCCACCGGGCAAAAAACTACTTCAGTCTTTCGGAAAGATAGCGCTGATAATCCGGGATCAGGATCTCAACCGGTGAGTTGAAGTGCGGGGATTCAATGATGAAATCTGCCGTCGACAGGTTCGTCGCCACCGGAATATTCCATACCGTTGCCAGACGCAGCAGGGCTTTGACATCCGGGTCGTGCGGAACCGCATTCAGCGGATCCCAGAAGAAAATCAGTACATCAATTTTCCCTTCAGAAATCTGAGCGCCGACCTGCTGGTCGCCGCCCATCGGGCCGCTCAGCATGGCATTGACCTCCAGACCCGTTTCGCGGTGGATCAGGTTACCGGTTGTCCCGGTCGCTGAGAGAGCATGCTTTTCCAGCAATGGCTGATGGCGGCGAACCCAGTTAAGCAGCATTTGTTTACAGTGATCGTGCGCAACCAGAGCAATGTGTTTGCGTTCCGGTAGCGTGCGTGTTGTCAGTTCCATAATCTTATCCATCAGGTTAACTGACTACACGATGACGGGAACCGCCTGACGCTGCAAGAGAAAGGCGAAAAAAATGTGGCTTATGATGAAGGTTGTTGCTTCACCCACTGTAAAAAACGGGCCCGGGTCTCAGGATCGGCCTGCTGGAACCAGAATTTAAGACGCTGTTCCGTTAACGTCTGGGACTGTGGCGGAATAACATCCAGCTCTGAGACACCGGACAGCAGCGTACTGTCGTCGGCCATCCTGGTGGCAAACTGTGGAAGGGAAGCGCGTTTGCCCGCCTTGTTATAGATTTCGGTCGCGGCCTCGTAATCGGTGCCTTTCGGGGACGAGGTTAACGCCAGAATATCGAGTTTTACCGGAATCGGCATTGAATCCCCGTCCAGCAGTTCAAGGCGCGGAGAAGCGTCAAAGGCCGCCGACTCTTTTTCGGTTTCAAGACGCGGGAGGGTAATGTTCACCTGACTGACCCGCTGGGTATTAAAACTGACAATCAGCGGCGCAGAGATATACATGCGTTGTTCATGATTAGCGAGGTCGATGGTTTTTTCTACCCGCAATACCAGCTGGTGTGGCCCATTATCAAGTTCGATGCTGTCCGCACCGCGCAACAAGGAACTGGACACTTTTTTTCCGTCCAGCACCAGTAAATCAATATCCGTTGAAAGCCGAAGCGTGGTCGCAAAGACGCAAACTGGCATCACTAACGCAATCACAGCAGTGGCAATGCCGGTTTTCATAGAGGGCTCCTGTTGAAATGACTCGGCCGCGGTAATGTATCTAAATATTTCGATAATCACGTTTACTAACATATAGACATATTCTGCCGTTTTGCCCTCATGCATCTGCATGGGATGCATGGTTGAGATGTGCGCTTTGACGTACACTCATAAAAAAGCCTGGAGGAAAACCATGAAAGAGAACGAAATTACCGAGATTCTGACATCGACGCGCACGATTGCACTGGTAGGGGCAAGTGATAAACCGGATCGCCCAAGCTACCGGGTGATGAAATACCTTCTCGATCAGGGCTATCACGTCATCCCTGTGTCGCCGAAAGTGGCCGGTAAAACCTTACTGGGTCAGCAGGGATACGCCACGCTGAACGAGGTACCTGAAAAAGTCGACATGGTGGATGTTTTCCGCAATTCCGAGGCAGCGTGGGGAGTGGCACAAGAGGCCATCGCCATCGGCGCGAAAACGCTGTGGATGCAGTTGGGTGTCATTAACGAGCAGGCGGCGGTGCTGGCGCGAGAAGCCGGTCTGACGGTGGTAATGGACCGATGTCCGGCGATTGAGATTCCCCGTCTGGGGCTGGCGAAGTCATAAAAAAAAGCCCGTTTATCGGGCTTTTTTTTACGCGCTTAGTTCCGCAGGCGCGGGGCCTGTAACTGTTTGCGGATAGTCTGAGCAAGTTCATCCATCGTGGGTTGCTCTGGATGCTCATCCTGCAGTTCGCTACTCAGCTGCGCTTCAGCAAGGTAGGTGTGAACGGGTTGTCCATCATCCCCCTCCATCACCACATGATACCAGGGCGCGGCGCGAAGCTCTGCGTTAACCGCCAGTTCATCCGCTGACGGTTCATCAAGGGAATACTCCGGGTCGATATCCACGACCACACCCAAATACCCTAGCAAAGTGTGGCGGACCTGCTGGCCGATACCGAATTTGCTGGCAATCATAGTCACCTCCCGGGAAACACTACTTACACGTTATGTGCGGGCAATATTTCTCTTTTCAAGTTACATGACGCGACAGGCAAACCCTTTCAGATACAGCCCTTCCGGGTAGGTAGCGATCACCGGGTGATCGGCTGCCTGACGGAACTGTTCTATAAATTGTACATCACGACCAGCATCTATTGCGGCATCAGCGATGATTTTCTGAAATAAATCTGTGGTCATCAGGCCGGAGCAGGAGAAGGTGAGAAGCACTCCACCCGGGTTCAGCAGCTGGATGGCCAGCATGTTGATATCCTTATAGCCGCGGCAGGCACCCATCAGCTGACTTTTGTTCTCCACAAACTTCGGTGGATCCATCACGATGACGTCGAATTTCTCGCCCTGATCGCGATACTTACGCAGCAGCTTGAAGACGTCATCGCGAACAAACTCGGCTTTGCTCAGATCCAGCTTGTTCAGCTCGACGTTTTGTTTCGCCACGTCCAGCGCTTCCTGAGAGGTATCAACGCTGACAACCTGGGCACAGCCGCCCATCAGCGCCGAGACGGCGAAACCGCCGGTATAGGAAAAGCAGTTCAGCACGCGTTTGTCGGCAACATACTGGCGAGTGGCCAGGCGGCTGTCACGCTGGTCCAGGTAGTAACCCGTTTTATGGCCGCCCTGGATATCCACCAGCAGCTTCATACCGTGCTCTTCGATTGGCAACAGGGCAGGCGGCAGTTCACCGGTGACCGGACCTTGCGTTAGCTCAATGCCCTCTTTTTTGCGCACTGCCACATCGCTGCGGTCATAAATGGCGCATTCCGGGAAAACCGATTGCAACGCGCTGATCAGCGCAGCACGTTGATATTCAGCCCCTGCGCTTAACAGTTGCAGTACCAGGAAGTTACCGAAGCGGTCGATCGTCACGCCAGGCAGACCGTCAGACTCACCGGCGATCACACGGTAGCTGTCCAGACCGTCACGCTTTGCCAGCCACTCACGCCACTGCTGCGCCTGCTGTAAACGACGAACGAAGAAATCAATATCGATCGTTTCATCTTTATCAAAGGTCCAGACGCGAGCGCGGATTTGGGACGCTGGCGAATATGCGCCTCGCGCTAACCATTTCCCCTGATGGTCAACGATATCGATGGTCTCTCCGAGGCTGGCTTTGCCTTCCATACGGGCTACTGCACCGGAAAAGACCCAGGGATGGCGGCGCAATAATGACTTCTCGCGCCCTTTGGCTAACACTAAACGTACACTCATAATTTGCTATTCTGTCGATTCCAGGGAAATGGCGCGTAGAGTAGCACATTCAGCAAGTCGCAATCATCTGCGGATGCCTTTGAGCGTTTCGGCACAAAATCAAATCGCTTAGGCACAATGCTGCTCTGCAGTGGGCTTTACAGTAGGGTTTCCGGTACAGCAAAGGGAAACACAAATGAAAAAGCGCCGTGCGATAGCAGTAACCACCCTGGCGGTGGTCAGTTTTCATGTTTTAGCGGCATCGTCTTTCACCATCAGCAGTCAGGATCTGGCCACTGAACGCCCGTTGTCGCAACAGCAGGTGTTTGAAGGGTTTGGGTGTCACGGTGGGAATCACTCTCCACAACTGGCGTGGAAAAATCCGCCTGTCGGGACGAAAAGTTTCGCAGTCACGGTATTTGATCCTGATGCCCCTACCGGAAGTGGATGGTGGCACTGGACGGTGGTCAATATTCCCCTCCAGACGCTGACGCTTCCCGCCGATGCCGGAAACCCGAAGGGGGAGACATTACCGGCCGGGGTTGTGCAGGGGCGTAATGATTTCGGTTATTCTGGTTTCGGCGGCGCATGTCCGCCCAAAGGGGATAAGCCGCACCGTTATCAGTTTACCGTCTGGGCGCTGGATGTGGATAAATTGCCTGTCGACAGGAATGCCAGCGGCGCGCTGGTGGGTTTTATGCTTAACAGTCACGTCCTGGCAAAGGCCAGCTTAACCGTTACCTACAGCAGATAAGGATGGCACGGTGCAGGGAGTCCAGTTTCAACATAAACATTTGACGGCTGGTGAAGTGAGTGCCAGTAAAATGCATCACCTGCACCAGGTTAAACTCTTTCTTCCTGCCATTTGCCATATCACTCACGGCAGTAAAGTGATTGTTCAGGACGATAACCGCCTGGTGGCGACGAAAGCGTCGCTGATCATTATTCCCGCCAATACGCCGCTGGAGATCATAAATCAACCCGCGAATGGTCTCTTTCGTTCTGACTTATTGATGTTGTCACCGGAGCTTCTGGCGGAGTTTAAAACGCATTACCTGAAATCCTGGCCGCGCACAGAACTGCATTCCCTCTGTGCTCCCCTGAGTGAGGGGCTGGCATTTATGTGGAGTAACCTGCTGCATGCCGTGCGTCAGGATTTACCGGAGGCGTTACAAAAGCATCAGGCTTTCGGCCTTTTGCTGGCATTGCTTCATGACGGCGTCGCAGGGCCTTTGCTTATAGAGCGTAATAGCCACCTGTCCGAGCAGGTGCGGCAGTTCATCATGCTCTCGCCCGCCAGGGCCTGGACTGCACAGGATGTTGCCAGCCGCCTGGCATTGAGCGTGCCGACGCTACGCAGACGGTTACGCGAAGAGTCGCAGAGTTTTCGCCAGATTGTTGAGGAGGTGAGGATGGCCGTTGCGCTGTCACACTTACAGTCAACCCGGTTACCTATTGGTGAAATCGCATTACAATGTGGTTATCTTTCCAGCTCTCGTTTTACTGCCCGTTTCCGGCAACATTATGGCTGTTTGCCGAAAACGCTACGTTAAGGAGTAGAAAAATGTCAAAAATCTGCACAATTGCCTGGGTACACGGCATGGTTCAGGGTGTCGGATTCCGTTACAGCACGCAGCGCGAAGCTATGCAGCTGGGGCTCACGGGATACGCGCGAAACAGGGATGATGGCAGCGTTGAGGTCGTTGCCTGTGGTGATGCGGAGCAGGTTGAAAAGCTGGTTGCATGGCTGAAAGCAGGTGGGCCGCGCAGCGCGCGGGTTGATAAGGTTTTAACCGAACCCCATCAACCCGGCCGGGAATACGTTAACTTCGGTATTCGCTACTAAATGCATTTCACCGGTTTTGGCAGGCCGGCGATTTTGGTGGCCTGTTTTGCCGGGCCTTTCGGGAACAGGCGATACAGGTAACGGCTGTTGCCTTTCTCTTCACCGAATTTATTGGCCATTGCCTTGACCAGCATGCGGATCGCCGGGGAGGTGTTGAATTCGAGATAGAATTCGCGCACAAAACGCACCACTTCCCAGTGTTCCGGGGAGAGGGCGATACCTTCGTTTTCGGCGATTTTTTCCGCCAGCGGCTCGCTCCACTGGCTGCTCTCTTTCAGATAACCGTCGTTATCAGTTTCAATCTCTTTACCTTCAAAACTCAACATAGTCATTCACGCGTCAGTCAAAAACCGCAGCAGTGTACCAAAAAACAAAGCCCCGCATAAGCGGGGCTCTGGTTCACAGCATTGTTGATTAATCGCGGCTGGCGAAGCCCAGGATGCTCAACAGGCTGACGAAGATGTTGTACAGCGATACATACAGGCTCACGGTGGCGCGGATGTAGTTCGTCTCACCGCCGTGAATGATGTTGCTGGTTTCATACAGGATTGCGCCAGATGAAATCAGAATAAACACGGCGCTGATCGCCAGGTGCAGGGCAGGCAGCTGCAGGAAGATGTTTGCCACCATACCTACCAGCACCACCACGATACCTGCCATCAGCATACCGCCGAGGAAGGACATATCCTTACGGGTGGTCAGCACGTAGGCCGAACAGCAGAAGAACACCAGCGCGGTACCGCCCAGCGCCATGCCAATCACGTCGCCCATACCGGCGGACAGATAGGCGTTAAGGATGGGCCCCAGGATATAGCCCAGGAAACCCGTAAAGGCGAACGCGGACAGAATACCCACCGGTTTATCAGCAGTTTTGTAGGTCAGGAACATCAGACCATACATCCCCACCAGCGTCAGGATCAGACCCGGTGACGGCAGCATCAGCACGGTGCTGGCCGTTGCGGTCATCGCCGAGAATGCCAGCGTCAGGCTGAGCATGAAATAGGTATTGCGCAGCACCTTGTGGGTACTGAGTAGCGATGTGCGGTCGCGTGAAGAAGTAATTATACGATCCATGAGTCACTCTCTTATGACAGATGTAATTAGCGGAAAGAATAGGAAACGGCGCGCCAGTCTCAAAGTGGTTTTACCCATCTTTACTCAGGACGTTAGCGTTACTGCTGGTTGTTTATTCTTCAGAAAACCTTTTCAGCAGAATGAACAACGGTTTGCTTCATTTATTCAGATCAAGCTCTTATAGGTTACTGAAAAATATTGCGTTATTACACGTTGAGCGCTAAGTGTTATTTCCGGATCGTCAAAAAACAGACAATAAGGCGAAGGAAATGAAACCACAAGCACGCACGCGCTTTACACTCTCTTTGTTAACGGCAGGGATCCTGTGCGCCAGCACGGCGACCTGGGCGGCTAACGTGCCAGCAGGAACACAGCTGGCCGATAAACAGGAACTGGTCAGAAACAACGGTAATGAACCGGCCTCACTCGACCCGCATAAAGTCGAAAGCGATGTCGAATTCAATATTATCAGCGATATCTTCGAAGGGCTGGTTAGCGTTTCTCCAACTGGTGAAATACAGCCACGGCTGGCAGAAAAATGGGAGAACAAAGACAACACCGTCTGGACTTTTCATCTGCGTCCAGGCATCACATGGAGTGACGGCACCGCGATTACCGCGCAGGATGTGGTCTGGAGCTGGCAACGTCTGACAGACCCCAAAACCGCCTCGCCGTATGCCAGCTATCCGGGCAACATGCATATTGTTAACGCCGCTGATATCGCTCAGGGGAAAAAAGCACCGGATACGCTGGGTGTAAAAGCCATTAACGATACCACGCTTGAGGTCACGCTAACTCAACCTAATGCCGCATTCCTTGCCATGCTGGCCCACCCGTCGCTGGTGCCGGTGGATAAGGTGCTGATTGGTCGGTTTGGTGATAAGTGGACCAAACCGGAGCATATCGTCACCAGCGGAGCGTATAAACTGTCGCAGTGGGTGGTTAACGAGCGCATCGTGGCGGAGCGTAACGCGCGCTACTGGGATAACGCACATACCGTTATCAATAAGGTGACCTATCTGCCGATCACCTCCGAGGCCTCGGATGTAAACCGTTTTAAAGCAGGTGAAATCGATATTGTTTATACGGTGCCGATCAACCAGTTTGCCCAGCTCAAGAAAACCCTGGGTAGCCAGCTGGATGTCTCCCCGCAGCTTGCCACTTATTACTATGAATTCAACACCACCCGGCCGCCGTTCAACGACGCGCGTGTACGTAAGGCGCTGAACATGGCGCTGGATAAAGAGATCATTGCCGGGAAGGTCTTAGGGCAGGGGCAGCGTCCGGCGTGGCTTATCAGCCAGCCAGATATTGGCGGTGTGACGCTCCAGAACCCGGACTATGCCAGCTGGCCGATGGATAAACGTATCGAAGAAGCGAAAAAGCTGCTGGCCGAAGCCGGCTTTAACGCCAGCCATCCGCTGCGTTTTAACCTGCTCTATAACACCTCTGAATCGCACCAGCGCATCGCGATTGCCGCCAGTTCGATGTGGAAGAAAAACCTTGGGGTGGAGGCGAAGCTGCAAAATCAGGAATGGAAAACGATGCTCGATACGATGCATACCCACGACTTTGACGCAGTGCGCTACGCCTGGATTGCCGATTACGACGATGCTGCCACTTTCCTGAACAACTTCCGTACCGGTGACAGCGAAAACACCAGCCAGTACAGCAATCCGGAGTATGACCAGGCGCTGGTGAACGCCGCGAAAGCCAAAACACCGGCAGAGCGCGGTAAGTTCTATCAGCAGGCGGAAGATTTGCTGGCGCGCGATGTGCCTGCCATTCCGGTTTATCACTATGTCCGCACGCACCTGGTCAAACCGTGGGTGGGAGGATTCACGCCGGACAAGCTGGGGTACTATTTCACCAGGGACATGTATATCAAAAAACACTGATCATGAACGCTGAATTTTGTGCTGATAAAATGGCCGATACGTTGTCTATTCAACCGATTAAACGCGTTTTGGCTATTTTTAAAGCGAACGAATGCGGTCACTCTTTACAGCATGCGGAGAGGTGTTTATAGTTCGCCTCACTTAGGAAGTGTGGCCGAGCGGTTGAAGGCACCGGTCTTGAAAACCGGCGACCCGAAAGGGTTCCAGAGTTCGAATCTCTGCGCTTCCGCCAGACATAAAAGCCCTGCGATAGTCATATCGCGGGGCTTTTTGCTTTTAAGGGGCATGGATAGCACCCGCAGAAAAAAATAGAAAAATTCCTGCTTTACAAGGCGCTAATAGATGTTTATAGTGCGCCTCACTTTGGAAGCGTGGCCGAGCGGTTGAAGGCACCGGTCTTGAAAACCGGCGACCCGAAAGGGTTCTAGAGTTCGAATCTCTACGCTTCCGCCAAATTTGAAACCCAGGTCGTTATGCGACCTGGGTTTTTTGTTTTTGTCGGTTTTCAGTATGCCATTGCCGTCTGGCTTGTATCGGTGGGGCTAAGAATTCATCGGACGGATTAGTAACCGGCATCTGTTACATCTTGCTCCTGGTGTTCCAGGATAATGCCAGCGATGATGTCATTGGGGTTATCCACCCGTTCTGGTCGTTTAATGACGTGAGTCGTTCCCTTCTCAAAATAGTTAATAGCAAACATCTCATCTTCATCACGATTGCAGTGCCTGTTTTCATCAATGAGAGCATTCAGTCGTCTGGTTACATTTTCATGGTTATCGGATGTAGCCACACGATCTAAGGGAATCAGCTTCACAGGTACGCCCTTATGCATATAACTTACGGAACGATCGACACCCTTCCGAATTTTTTCAAACTACACAGAACAGGTTGTTGTTCAAGGTCGTACCCACTCCTCGAACGATACCTGAGATGCACATATCACGAGTACTGGGGCGAGGCATGCAAAAATCCCCTGTGATATTTGTTTTTCTGATGAAAATAATAAGACCCATTTAAATAAATAATAAAAATGGTGAAGGCCAGTAAATGTCGCCAATTTTTCACACAGGCAGGCACGTTCTGCCTTTCATTTTTTGATAAAAGTACAAAATCAGATATTTCATGTGATTGATGAGATTTTATACAAAGTTCTCCCTAAATTAAATTGATCACTTACTGTACACCCTTATTTCATAAGGGTTAAAGGGGTATGCAAGAAAATTCTTATAAATCAGAAAGATGATCTTTGGCTGTCAGGATTTCTATGGGAAACATTTTGTTACATTTTTTGATTTCCGATCGGGTGGGGAACGTTCCTACACTCCGGCCATTGGGTCTTATCCGAAATTTTTTCATTTCAGATAAATACTCAAAAACACAATGTCGATATGCTGGTGAATGGAATGTGCCCGCTTTTAATTCCGGGGTTTTGATTTTCGTCCGATGACGTGAGCCTGGAAGTTGTTCTGGCTGGGTTTGCCTTTCTTATTAATTTCTCACTGGCATTGACCGTTTTTATAACTCCATAAAACAGGGATAGCCATGTCTAACTCTTCTTTTCAGTCCGAAATACCCAAGGCACGTATTAATTTAAAGCTTGATTTGCATACGGGCGGAGCGAGCAAGAAAACTGAGCTCCCCCTGAAATTACTGGTGGCGGGAGACTTCAGTAATGGTCAGGAGACTGCACCACTATCGGAGCGCAAAAAAGTTAATCTGAATAAAAACAACTTTGACTCTGTACTTTCCGAATATTCCCCAATCGTAAATATTACCGTTAAAAACACGCTTACTGGTGATGGCAGTGAAGACAACATCAATCTGACATTCCAGAGTATTAATGATTTCTCTCCGGAGCAGGTTTCGCGGCAAATACCTCAGCTGAAGGCCATGCTCTCCATGCGCAATTTGCTTCGCGATTTAAAAGCAAACCTGCTTGATAACCAGGCTTTCCGAAAAGAGCTGGAAAAAATTCTTCTCGACCCTGCATTAAGTGCAGAACTCAGAGCCGAACTCTCAGCCCTGGCTCCGAAACAGCCATAACGGCCATATGCTTTTAACGGATTAATAAGGAATATGTTGATGTCTGTAAAAAATGAGAATGCCGCGGGTAACGAGAGTGTAGTGCTTGAACGTCCTGCAGCAGGCGGGGTATATGCGTCCCTGTTTGAAAAAATCAATCTTAACCCTGTCTCTGAGCTAAGTGCGCTTGATATCTGGCAGGATGCACAGGCGATGTCGGATGCAACAGCAGACGAACGTTTAACTGCCGGCATGAAGGTGTTCCTGGAATGTCTGACAAAAGCGGGCTCAAAAGTTGAGAAACTCGACAAAAACCTGATTGACCACCATATCGCGGAACTGGATTACCAGATCAGCCGTCAGCTTGATGCTGTTATGCATCATGAAGACTTTCAGGCGGTAGAAAGTCTGTGGCGCGGTGTGAAATCTCTTGTCGACAAAACCGATTTTCGCCAGAACGTGAAAGTTGAACTCCTGGATATGTCTAAAGAAGACCTGCGTCAGGACTTTGAAGATTGCCCGGAAATCGTCCAGAGTGGGCTGTATAAACATACATATATTGATGAGTATGATACCCCGGGTGGCGAGCCGATTGCTGCGCTGATTTCCGCTTATGAATTTGATGCGTCTGCGCAGGATGTAGCCCTGCTGCGCAACATCTCTAAAGTGTCTGCGGCTGCACATATGCCGTTTATCGGTTCTGCCGGCCCGAAATTCTTCCTGAAAGACAACATGGAGGATGTGGCGGCTATTAAAGATATCGGTAATTACTTTGACCGCGCTGAGTACATCAAGTGGAAATCCTTCCGCGAGACGGATGATTCCCGCTATATCGGTCTGGTCATGCCGCGTGTACTGGGGCGCCTGCCTTATGGTCCGGATACCGTACCTGTGCGTAGCTTCAACTACGTCGAAGAAGTGAAAGGTCCGGATCATGACAAATACCTGTGGACCAACGCTTCGTTTGCCTTTGCATCCAACATGGTACGCAGCTTCATTAACAACGGCTGGTGTGTACAAATTCGTGGCCCACAAGCTGGTGGTGCCGTTCAGGACCTGCCTATCCACCTTTACGACCTCGGTACCGGCAATCAGGTAAAAATCCCGTCTGAAGTGATGATCCCGGAAACCCGTGAGTTTGAGTTCGCGAATCTGGGCTTCATTCCACTTTCCTACTACAAGAATCGCGATTACAGCTGTTTCTTCTCGGCGAACTCCACGCAGAAGCCGGCCACGTATGACACCGCTGATGCTACTGCCAACAGCCGCATCAACGCCCGTCTGCCTTACATCTTCCTGCTGTCGCGTATCGCGCACTACCTGAAGCTCATTCAGCGCGAAAACATCGGCACCACTAAGGATCGTCGTCTTCTGGAGCTGGAGCTGAACACTTGGGTTCGCGGTCTGGTGACGGAAATGACCGATCCGGGTGATGAATTACAGGCGTCTCACCCGCTGCGTGATGCGAAAGTGGTGGTAGAAGATATTGAGGACAACCCGGGTTTCTTCCGCGTGAAGCTGTACGCCGTACCGCACTTCCAGGTGGAAGGGATGGACGTCAATCTGTCACTGGTATCCCAGATGCCGAAAGCTAAAGCATAGGGCAGGAGCAGGGATGAAAATATATCGTCCACTGTGGAACGAGGGGACTTTACTGTCCCCTCAACAGTTCCAGCAGCAGGCTGAATGGGAGTCTTTTCGCGGTGCCGGTGCATCAGCGCTAGCATCCCCATTCCCCTGGGGGGTAGAAAAGATTGAGTTTAATGACAGCCTTCTTTCGTCTGGTCTGATCCAGATTACGCAGTTACGCCTCTGGCTGGACGATGGATCGCTGATTGATTCACAAAGGAGCGATCTGCCTCCACGGCCACGGGAGTTAGATGCCAGCCAGCTGGCAGGTCTCGATTCCGTAACCGTTGTCATCGCACTGCCTCACATGCAGCCGGGTATTGCCAACGTAGAACAGGAAGGTGTTACCGCAGACCGCCCGCTCCGCTATCGCGAGGAATGGGTGATGTTGCAGGATGCCTTCGGGTCCGAAGAAGAATCCATAGCCGTTGCCCGGTATAATTTCACCATCCGGTTTGCCCATGAAAGCAATGATTCCTGGAAAGTGTGCCCGGTGGCCAGACTGATCCGTGATGGACAAAATGCATGGCGACTGGATCCGTCCTTTATTCCGCCCGTTGCGTCTTTTGCGGCAAGCCCTGTCCTTCGCGAACGTCTGGTGCTACTCAATCGTCAGTTACGCTCCCGGCGCCAGCGCCTGATGACGATGCGTCGTGAAAGCAACGAAAGGCTCGCCGACTTTGCCGTCGCCGATGTTTCCCTTTTCTGGTTGCTGAATGCACTGAATTCTCACGCCAGAGTGCTGACAGAATACGAACGTTTTCCTTCCCGGCCACCTGAACAGGTGTGGGCGGAGCTTGCACGTCTGGCAGGCAGTATGCTGACCTTTTCCCTGAACCATGATCTTGACGCCATTCCGGGTTATGACCACGAGGAACCGGCCAATGCGTTTCCTCCGCTGTTTGACCTGATCACGGGTTTGCTGGAGGCCAGTCTGCCATCCCGGGTCATTGCCCTGGAAATGTCCCGCCCGGACGGACAGACATGGAAAGCCAACCTTCACGATATCCGCCTGCGTGAAGAGGCCGACCTCTGGCTCTCTGTGCGCTCCGATATCCCGGCCTGGCAGGTCGCCGAGAAATTCCCTGCACTCTGTCAGGCAGGTTCACCTGATGATGTCAGCGAGATCTATGGCGCGGCACTTAAGGGTATCCCGTTGATCCCGGTGAGCAGGGTCCCGGCAGCGTTGCCTGTACGCATGGAAAACCAGTACTTCGCACTCGATATGGAAAGCCCTGCTGCGCATGAAATGCAGGAGCAGGGCGTATGCATGTTCTATGTGCCTGAGTTGCTTGGTGCTCTTGAACTTGAACTGTTTGCGGTATTGCGCTCATGAGACAGGATATCGACATCGACCAGCTGATGGCGGAGACCTGGCTCACCGTCACTATGCTTAAAAAAGGTGCCGTTACGCTTAATGGCACTGCGCTTTACAACAAATGCGTTAAACAGGTTGAAAGTGTGCGAGAAGCGCTGGAGCGTGCCGGGTATGACGACGCCAGTGTGGAGCATATTTCCTACGCACAATGTGCATTGCTGGATGAAACGGTGATGAGCCGTAAGTCTGAAAAAGGCGAGGAAGGAGAGGAGCCGAAAGTTGATGAAGGCCAAGTGGCCTGGCGTAAAGCGCCGCTTCAGGCCCGTTTTTTTGGCTCATTCCGGGCAGGCGAAGCGTTGTGGGATCGGATTGCAGAGGTTCTGCGTCAGCCCTCACCTAACCCGGCCGTTTTAACCTGCTATCACAGGGTGATAGCGCTGGGTTTTCAGGGGTTATACAGCCTGAAAACGGTCAGCCAGTCGGAGCGTGATGAGGTTGTGAAAGCCCTTTCTGAACGGGTTTCTCCGCCTGATGCAGACCTGTCTCTGGTTGTTCACCGGATGGGGAAACATCGCTGGAGTCTGATGCGCTCAGTCTGGTTCTGGATAGCGCTCGCCGTCATTCTTACCGGCGTTATCTGGTGGGGTGGTCACCTCTGGCTCCAGTCACTGTTGTCGGCACAAATACCGGAGCTGCATGGCTAATGCGTAGAACAGTCATCATTCCGGTCGTCCTCCACGCCCTGGTAGCCGTTGCCACGTTGCTGTGGTTGCTGTGGTATTTCATCCCGACAGGCAACGTTTTTAAAGGCCTGGCCACTCTGCTGATCCTCCTTCTGGCAGGCTGGACTGTTTTTAAAAACTGTCGGAGTGAAGAGTACACATCCGACGTTACCCTCCCGGCTGCTGAACTGCCATTACTCGACACTCAGGGCCCCGTTGTACTGGTGTGTGGTGACATGCTGGAAGCGTTGTTCCAGGGGGGCCCTCTGCGTAAAACAGCCCAGGGATGGTGGCTTCGGGCCGGTGACGTCAGCCGGTTAACTGACGTTGTCCGCAGCATACAGAAACAATTCCCTCGACAGGTTGGTCAGCTTTCGGTGATGTATCGCTGCCTGCCAGATGAACATCAGGATGAAGCGGTACTGCGCTCCACACTGAAAACGCTCCGCCAGCAGTGTAAACAAATTAAATCCCTGACGGGTTTCACACTGCCGGTTGTGGTGAATGCCGAATTTTCCGGGCCCGAAACGCCGTGGATCATCGTTCGCGGTGACAAGCCGATAGTCTGTCCGGTTAATGATTCGCCTCAGGCGTTTATTGACTGGCAGCAGGCGGAAGACAATATCCTGCTACTGCCAACTGTCAGCCAGGCATTTTCCTTTATCCGTAATACGCTGACTGATGAGCTGGAGAAACCGGACCGGCTAACGCCGCCTGTACGTGTTTTTTCCGTGGCCATGCGCCTCGGCGTGGTCAATCCTGAGGCTCAGTCAGTCTGGTCCACCTGGCTTTGTGCCCGGACCTGCTTGCAGTTTTCCCGCCAGCCCGGTCAGTCAGTTCTGGCAACCCTTTTCCCGGATGCCGTTCTGCCACTTCTGGCACCTTTTGCATCAACCGTTCAGGGGGGGCAGCGTACCCGCCGCCTGGTGCTGCTGATGTGGCTGTGCGCGCTGACCGCATTGGGTATTTCCGCGCTCAATAATCGTGACCTCATCCGTCAGGTGAGTGCCGATTTACAGCGCTGGAACGCGATCCCGATGAATCACTACCGTCCTAAAGCAGACTCGCTGGCTGCTCTGAAACAGGATGCACTCCTGCTTGAACGCTGGCAACGGCAGGGAGAGCCTTTACGTTACAGCCTGGGCTATTACCCGGGACAACGCCTGTGGCTGGCCTTGCAGCAGGCCATTGATACCTGGACACCTCCACCTGCCCCTGAACCAAAACCGGTCCCGAAAATAGTTCGTCTCGACAGCATGTCGCTTTTCGATTCCGGCAAATCAGCGCTCAAAGAGGGGTCAACCAAAATACTCGTCAACGCGCTGGTGGGGATCAAAGCCAAACCGGGCTGGCTAATCGTGGTCAGCGGCCACACAGACAATACCGGTAGCATACAGCTCAATCAGACCTTGTCTTTACAACGCGCTGAAGCCGTCCGTAACTGGATGCGTGATACCGGGGACGTACCGGAGAGTTGCTTTGCCGTTCAGGGCTACGGCGACAGCCGACCGATTGCTTCAAACGATACGCCTGATGGCCGTGCGCATAACCGGCGTGTCGAGATCAGTCTGGTACCGCAGGCTGACGCCTGTCGTCTGCCAGGCTCAAAACATGCGTCACAGGATGTACGTGACGTTTCAACTCAAGAAATGGAGAAGTAAACATGGCAATCCCAGTTTATCTGTGGCTGAAAGACGATGGCGGCGCTGACATTAAGGGCTCTGTA
Organism: Enterobacter sp. SORGH_AS_0287; assembly: GCF_031453695.1. Classification (NCBI taxonomy): domain Bacteria; kingdom Pseudomonadati; phylum Pseudomonadota; class Gammaproteobacteria; order Enterobacterales; family Enterobacteriaceae; genus Enterobacter; species Enterobacter sp. SORGH_AS_0287. The sequence goes on along the minus strand of NZ_JAVIZW010000001.1, from coordinate 1,871,328 downwards.
GATGTGAAAGATCGCGAAGGAAGCATCGAAGTTGTTGCTCAGGAACACACACTGTATATCCCGACTGATAACAACACTGGAAAGCTGACCGGAACCCGCATTCACACGCCGTTCCTGTTTACCAAGGAAATCGACTCTTCCAGCCCGTATCTGTACAAAGCCGTGACCACGGGCCAGACCCTGAAGTCTGCTGAGTTCAAGTGGTACAAGATCAACGATGCCGGTCAGGAAGTTGAGTATTTCAACACCAAACTGGAAAACGTCAAGCTGGTGAAAGTTGCACCAAAAATGCACGACATCAAGGATGCTTCCTTCGAGAAGCATAACCACCTTGAGCAGATCGAGCTGCGCTACGAAAAAATCACCTGGACCTACAAAGACGGCAACATCATTCATTCCGATTCCTGGAACGAAAGAACCACCGCGTAAAAACCAGGCGGACAGTTTCCCTCTGTCCGCCTTTTATTTTGTTCCGCACAGCGCCTGCCAGACGGACGCTTTGCAGAGCAGTTTCACCATTTATCGGCATGAACCTTATGGGCATCGGTTGACGGCCAGGGGCGGTAGCGTGCCTGAACACGAGGGAACGACATGGAACATCATTCAGCAGTCCTGTTACGACGACTTAACCCTTACTGCGCCAGAGCGCTGGAAGGTGCAGCCTCTTTATGCCAGACCCGTGCGCATGCAGAAATCACACCTGAGCACTGGTTGTTAAAATTACTGGAGCAGGGCGAAGGTGATCTGACCGTTCTCGCCCGCCGTTATGAATGGGATATGGATACCGTCTGGCAGTCACTCCTGAGCTGGCTGGATGCACAGCCACGTTCTGTCCGCACCCGACCGGAGCTCTCAGCGTCTCTCCAGACCCTGCTGAAACAGGCCTGGCTTGCCGCCACGCTTGCCGGAGATGAGCAGATCCGCAGCGTACATTTGCTCGCGGCCATGGTTGAGACGTCCGGACTGACACGCTGTGATGGCCTCTGGCCTTTGATGACGCTGACCACCAGCCAGCTGGAAAGGTTACGTCCCTTACTGGAAGCCCAGTCGGATGAGCGGCATGACGTTGCGCTCAGTGAGAAGCCTGGCAATGTCAGCATTATTGGGCGGGCCGCACCGTTACAGCATGAAGCACAACACCAGGCTGAAGGCGTAAGTGCGCAGCCTGCCGTTTCACAGGAAGAGTCCGTTCTCAATCGCTTTACGGTCGATGTGACCGCCCGTGCCCGGGAAGGAAAGATTGACCCGGTCTTTGGACGCGATAACGAAATCCGTCAGATGGTGGACATTCTCTCCAGACGCCGTAAGAACAACCCGATCCTGGTCGGTGAACCCGGCGTGGGTAAAACGGCCCTGGTTGAAGGACTGGCGCTGCGTATCGCTGAAGGTAATGTGCCCGAAAGTCTTAAGCCTGTCATCGTCAGGACCCTGGATCTGGGCTTGCTTCAGGCGGGAGCAGGTGTAAAGGGTGAATTTGAGCAGCGACTGAAGAATATCATCGACGCCGTCCAGCACTCCCCGGTGCCGGTGCTGCTCTTTATCGATGAAGCACACACTATCATTGGTGCCGGTAATCAGGCGGGCGGGGCAGATGCAGCCAACCTGCTGAAACCGGCACTGGCTCGCGGTGAACTGCGCACCATTGCGGCCACTACCTGGAGTGAGTACAAGCAGTACTTCGAACGTGACGCAGCCCTGGAGCGCCGGTTCCAGATGGTCAAGGTTGATGAGCCCGATGATGACACCGCCTGCCTGATGCTGCGTGGCCTGAAATCACGCTATGCCGAACACCACGGTGTACATATTACCGGCGATGCCGTCCGCGCAGCGGTGACGTTGTCCCGTCGTTACCTGACCGGACGCCAGTTGCCAGATAAAGCAGTGGACCTGCTGGATACCGCAGCGGCCCGGGTGCGGATGAGCCTGGACACGCTGCCGGAACAGCTTACCCGGTTGCAGGCTGAACTGACTGCGCTTGGCATGGAGCAGCAGGAGTTACTGGAAGATATTTCGCTGGGTAACAGTGTTAATGCCAGTCGTCTGCCGCAGATTGAACAACGGACCCAGGCGCTCAGTCAGCAAAAAATGGCCCTTCAGTCACAGTATGAGACCGAGAAGCAGCTCACCGACTCGCTGAAAGCCTGCCGTGAAGACATTAGCCGCCAGGAGGAACTCTCCGCCCTTCAGCACGAGCTTTCTCAGATTCAGAATAACAGTCCACTGCTGGGTCTGGATGTTGATGTCCGCACCGTCGCGACCGTGATCGCCGACTGGACAGGGGTTCCTCTCTCGTCGCTGATGAAGGACGAGCAAACCGAATTACTGACGCTTGAAGAACAGCTGGCAACCCGTGTGGTTGGCCAGAGTCCTGCACTGAATGCCATTGCCCAGCGCCTGAGAGCGTCAAAAACCGGACTGACGCCGGAAAACGGTCCGCAGGGTGTGTTTTTACTGGTGGGGCCAAGCGGAGTGGGTAAAACAGAAACCGCACTGGCGCTGGCTGACGTTATGTATGGCGGTGAAAAATCGCTCATTACTATCAACCTGTCGGAATACCAGGAGCCGCACACCGTTTCGCAACTGAAAGGCTCTCCACCGGGGTATGTAGGTTACGGCCAGGGCGGCATTCTCACCGAGGCTGTGCGCAAGCGGCCCTACAGCGTGGTGCTGCTGGATGAAGTGGAGAAAGCACACCGGGATGTGATGAACCTGTTTTATCAGGTGTTTGACCGGGGCTTTATGCGCGACGGGGAAGGGCGTGAAATTGATTTCCGCAATACCGTGATCCTGATGACCTCCAACCTGGGCAGTGACCCGCTGATGCAGTTGCTGGAAGAACAACCAGAAGCCACGGAGAGCGATCTGCACGAGTTGTTACGTCCGATCCTGCGCGATCACTTCCAGCCAGCGCTGCTGGCTCGCTTCCAGACGGTGATATACCGCCCGCTGGCAACGGATGCCATGCGTACCATCGTCGGTATGAAGCTGGCACAGGTGAGCACACGCCTGCAACGGCACTACGGTATTTCCACTCACATTGATGAAAGCCTCCTCGACACGCTGACGACAGCGTGTCTGCTGCCGGACACCGGAGCCCGCAACGTGGACAGCCTGCTTAATCAGCAGATCCTGCCGGTTCTGAGCCAGCAGTTATTAAGCCATATGGCGGCAAAACAAAAGCCGTCCTCGCTACAGCTGACCTGGGATGATGAAGAGGGCATTGTGCTGGCCTTCGATGAAAATACAGAAGTGGTGGCGTCATGACCGATTCTTTAATAAGCAGGGCAAACAGCCAGATACAACAACTGCTGGGCCAGTCACGCTATCGCGTTGACGTGCATGGCTGCACTGAGTTTCTGGATGTGCTGTGCTTCAGTGCGGTGGAGTCACTCAGCCAGCCCTGGCGGTATGACGTGGCGGTGACCTGCACCTCTGCGGATATCGCCTGCGACACGTTACTGCTGAAACCGGCGTCATTTACTTTCCAGACACCCGTGTTTGACGGGACACCAGCGCTGCCGGTCCGGACGATATTCGGCGTGGTTAAGTCATTTCGGCGCGTGTCCACCTCGAATGATGAGACCCGTTACGCACTGACGATCGTTCCCCGTATCGCCCTTCTGGACTATACAAAAGGGAGCGAAATCTACCTCAATCAGTCAGTTACAGAAGTGGTTGAACGGGTATTGCGTAAGCACGGACTTGAAGGTCCTGATTTTGAGTTCCATCTGTCTCGTGACTATCCGGCCCGCGAACTCATTACCCAGTGGCGGGAAACCGATCTGGCATTTATCCAGCGCCTGCTGGCGGAGGTGGGCATTTACTGGCGCTATGAAATGGACAGCCGTCTTGAGCAGGACGTGGTGATTTTTCAGGACAGCCAGCAGCAATATGAATTTGGTGTCACGCTGCCATTACGCAACCAGGCCGGGATGAGTGACAGCGGGCAGGAGAGCATCTGGGATATTCAGACCGCATATAACGTGGTAAGCGGAAGTGTGGCCACCCGTGACTACAACTACCGTGATGCACTGACGCCTCAGGACAGCGCCGAAAGTATTTTCAGCAAAGAGGGGATCACCACCGGGGAAACGTATCATTACGCGGAACCCTTCCTGACAGCAGGTGACGCTGAAAGTACAGATACCGGGGCATACTTCGCCCGTCTGCGTCACGAACGCATTCTGAACGCGCAGTATCACGTCAAAGGTCATTCCTCCAGCCCTCATCTGGCACCGGGTCAGGTACTGGAAACGGACGGCTCATTACCCGATGCCGTAAAAGGCGGTATCGTCATCACCACGGTACGCACCAGCGGTTCACGCAAAAGTAGCTTTACGCTGACGTTTGAGGGCATCCCCTACAGCGAAACCGTCTGCTGGCGTCCGGCATTACTTAATCGCCCGGTCATATCCGGCTCGCTTCCGGCCCGAGTGGAAAGCACTCAGAAAGGCGATACCTACTCCTGGCTCGACCCGGAAGGGCGCTACCGGGTGAAACTGGACTTCGACCGCAACAGTCCGGAACAGGGCTATGCCTATTTGTGGCTTCGGCTGGCAAAACCCTATGCCGGTGATACCTACGGATTCCACTCCCCGCTTATCGACGGAACGGAAGTGGCCATCGTATTTGACGGCGGAGACCCGGATCGTCCCTACATTGCTTATGCCCTGCATGATTCAGAACATCCGGACCACGTCACCAGTGACAATCATACGCGGAACGTCTGGCGCACTCCGGCGAACAATAAGCTGCGGATGGAGGATAAGCGCCAGGAAGAGCATATCAAGCTCGCGACGGAATACGGCAAAACGCAGCTGAACATGGGACACCTGGTCAACAGCCAGCGTGAAAAGCGCGGGGCCGGTTTTGAACTGCGAACGGATGAACATGGCGCTGTACGTGCGGCAAAAGGGCTGTTCCTGACGGCGGATGCGCAGTCCAAAGCCCAGGGGCCGGTGCTGGAAATGGCACCTGCGATAAGTCAGATTAACCAGGCCAACAGCCAGATGCAGGCCCTGAACAGCGCCGCTGAAGCAGCCGGTGCCCTGGTATCCGACATCAGCACCCAGATTAGCCTCGTAACCGACAAAATCAAAGACCTCCAGTCTGCGGTCCTGCTGGGTAGTGCTCCACAGGGCGTGGCATTTACCTCAGGTGAACACCTTCAGCTCTGCAGTACCCGCAATACCATGATCAATGCAGGGCAGCATCTTGATGTCGGTGCGATGAAAAATTTGTCCGTGAGCGTTGAAAAAGCGCTTGGTCTGTTTGTGCATAAAGACGGGGCGAAGTTGGTTGCCAACCAGGGTGACATCGAGATTCAGGCTCAGCACAACACGATGGCCCTGTTTTCTGAAAAGCAGCTGACGGTGACCAGTAGTGAAGACGAAATTATTATCAGCACGCCTGAAACACTGACGCTTAACGGTGGTGGGTCTTACCTGAGGCTGAGTAAGAACGGCATTGAACACGGCTCATCTGGTGAGTTCATTATGAAAACGTCTAACTATCTGGTGCCAGGTGCAGGCGCAAATCTTCCCAACGAAACACCTAATTTCAGCCTGACGGATATCACTCAGGAAAGCAAAATCAGCAGTAAATCTTTTAATGATTGAGAGTCGAAAATGAAATCATTGACTCATAAACTCCGCATTGCATTTGTTTTCCTATTTTCGCTTTCATTTTCAAATTTTTCACTGGCTGATGAATCAAAAAGCCCCGAGAGTATAGTGCATGACTTTTATTCTGCATATCTTCAGGATAAATCAGGTGGTAACGAAGCATTAGTCAAAATATATTTATCTGATGATTTAGCAAAAAGCATAAATGACTCCGCCATGTGTAATTATGATTCTGATGATTCGATTTCCGAATCAGAATTAGCCAAGAAATGTGCGCAGAAGCACGAGTGTAAACAGGATAAAGGTAATTATAGCTGCGATTGGTATGGAATTTGGGGTGAGACTGATGTCAACTATTTCACAAAATCACAAGATGTGTTTTTATCGTGGAGAACAAATATAAACACTTTTGATGTTGCACAAAAAGGAAACGATTCATTGGTTGACGTTGTTTTGGGTAATGGCTCTGAACCTAAAGCAAGATTTAAAGTGTCGCTTAAAAAAGATAATGGCAATTGGAAAATTACCAGCGTAACGGAATGATATTAAGGTTGTATGAGGTGATATTTAACCATTCGGTTAGATTAACCGGAGCATTGAGTTAAGCATTTTTGAAGAGGTGTTTATGTTGAAGGTAATGTTTCTCTCTTGTCATTTACTTTGTGTGCCTTATATTGCTTTGGCCTCAGGTGAGAGGACTTTGTCACCTGACGAAGTTGTAAGTACGTTCTACCATGATTACCTGGTCGCAGAAGAGATGTCTGACATGGAATCAGCTAATGATCTCTCCCTGAAAGCAATTGCTAAATATACAACTGCACATCTTAGAAATTTACGAGATAATGATGATTCAGGTGCGGATTATTTTGTCGATGCTCAAGATATATGTGAGGAATGGAAAAACAACATTAGTACGAAAACAGTGTCAGCCAATGACCATATTGCACTGGTGAATCTTAAATTAGGTTATGGGAAAGGTACGTCTCTGTATGCTGTTAGTTTAGTAAAAGCCGGGGGAAAATGGATGCTCGATTCTGTTAAGCCTACATTCAAAGGCAGTATTTATTGCCCCCAAAAGGCTGAAGGAGATAACTAAATGCTTAATAAGGATATTGCAGTTGGCGTTCTGAACACACAGGCGCTCGCGAGAGCTAAAATTAACGCTGAGAACTTTAAGAAAGGGATTGATAAAAAGCTTAAATACGGCGAGTCGAAATGTGCCCGTTATGTTAAAAAAGCATTGATTGCTGGTGGAGCGTCTGTAAAAAACTCTGCGATTGAGTCAGCTAAAAACTATGGTCCATGGCTGATTGAAAATAACTTTAAAGTTGTAGATAACACCACAACAGTTAGTAGTGGCGGTGTATTCACAATTTCTGGTCAGCAAACGGGTGATGTAGTTGTCATTCAGGCGGCACCACATCATGTACATGGTCATATGGCGATGTTTAATGGTAAGCACTGGGTATCTGATTTTGTTCAGGAAAAAGGATTTTATCCTGCTCAGATATATCGCGATAATAAGATTGCTTATACGCTTTATCGCTACGCATCATCAATTAATGAAAAGAAAAACGCAACTACTCTTTCGAAAGGAAAAATAAAAATAGTCTGGCCGATCCCCTCAAACAGCCGGGGAAGCGAGTTCAGCAATCAGGAAAGTATCCTCTCTCATTTAGCAGGCGAGTCTACCGGGCAGTACACGATTGGTCGCAGCGGAATGTGGCATGGCGGGATCCATATCACCGAAGCCACAACGCCATGGTGTGCTCTGAGTGGTAAAGCTCCGCTGGAGGCGATGGATTTCCCGGTACCCTTTAAAGGCGAACAGGCGATACGCTGTATGGCAGATGGTGAAGTTATTGCCTATCGCGTCTGCAAGGATTACCTGACGCTGGGGTGGGAATCCGGTCCACTGAGTTTTTCGGGCTCATTCGTTCTGGTGAAGCACTATATTCAGCCGGGTGAGAAAGAAACCAGTGGGCTGCATTTCTACACCCTGTATATGCACCTTGCGCCTTACTCAGCTTATGAGGCCAACGCAGAAAATCAGTGGGTCACTCAGGATACACTAAGAGCATATTCTGAAATGGACTGGCTGACGGCAAAACTGACTTCAGATAAAACTTCTCCACAAATTGCAGGGCACATGCCTAAAGGGGCTAGAGTGGAGTGGGACCCAGCAGACAGCAATCTTAACACCACAGGAAATAACAAGCGACAATATGGCCTTGTAACACTGAAAGGATTACCAGAAGAAACCAGCAGTACCCTCACACCTGGTCAGCGCTATTGGGTTGTTGTGGATAACAACAATATTAAGCCAGCGCCGGGGGCCGGTCCAGGCTGGTGGCGGCATTTGCTTCCTCCCGCAAAGGAAGTCATGGTATTCGATAAGACAGTAAGCCTCAGTTCTCCATTTGCTATTAAGGCCGGTGACCCGATTGGCCACATGGGCTACTATCAGGCACCAAAAGACGGTGGTTATGAGGCACGATACCAGGTACATATTGAATGCACGAGCATGGATGATAATCTGGAGAAGTTCCTGACCAACCCGGAAAAAGTGGGGGAGAAAAACCCGCTCTGGTTGAAGTATTCTCCTGGCCTTGCTCTTTTCACAAAAGATGTTGCGAAGGGCTCCTTCGCAAAGGGCTCGACGTCGACAACGCGGACAGGCATTCTACCGTTGAGTAAGGTCACAACTGAAACTGATAACTCAACAAAGCAAGAATACTGGCAGCTACGGCTGGAAAATGCCTATGTGCCCAAAGGCCAGGCGGAGCCTCAACTTCTGTCACAGTATGATCTGGCGAAACTAGGCTTCAGAACTGAAACCTCAGAGCCTACCAGTTTTGATTACCTGGATGGGAAAAACCAGCCTGTTGGATTCTTCCGTAACCTCATCGATTCGCTCTACCAGGCCGCGATAGATGATACGCGAACCAGTCATGCTCTTGTGAAGCATAATTATCAGCGTCTGCTGGATAAAATTGACAGCGGAAGTGACCGATATTCGCCAATGGAGTACTGGAGAGCACTTCACAATCCCGACTATCGTGACGTTATTCAGAAAACAATCGTAAAACATCCAAGCGACTGGTACTTCAAAAAAGGTGATGCTATCTGGCAACCTTTCCTCAATGCGCTGAAAAAAGAAGCCCCAGAATGGAAGAAATATAGCGAAGATTTTCTTGATAAAATGGCCTGGATGCAGGATGTTACATCCGAAAAACTAGGCCCTTCATTATGGCATATGCATCCGATTGCCTTTCTTGGTGCATTAATAAAGAAAAATACTGGCTGGGCACATAGCAAGTTTGCAAACCTTTTAGGAAGTGTCGAGTCAAAAAATGATTATTCGGCATACAATGTTACAAAGACAGGTAAATCCGTCCCGCACTATAATTCTAACCTCACAAAAATGACAATATCTGAAGTAATTGATGCCCAAAGAGAACGAAATATGTTCGCCACAGGTCGATTCCAGATAATCCCAGAGACGCTTAAAAGTGCAGTAAAAGCACTTAGTCTTGATACTTCGAAACTATACGATGCTGCGATGCAGGATCAAATATTTGAGCAGTTTTTGATTAAATTGAAGCGGCCAGCATTTATTAATTATCTTGAGGGTAACGGAAGCGCTGAAGATGCGATTTATGCGTGGGCGAAAGAATTTGCATCAGCTGGTGTACGTAAAGGAAAGAGTATAAGCCCCAAAAAAGAACCAGTGTTGGATGCAAACGGATTACCAGTGTATGAAAATGGTAAAAAGAAATACAAATTAGTACCAAGGGTGGCAGAAGTAGAGGGTGAGTCGTACTATGCTGGCGATGGATTGAATAAAGCTCACCTATTACCAGACACGATGATTAAAGCTCTTGAGGATTCTAAAAATGGGATGCAATAAAAAATCAAACAAATTTTTGCTTTTTGTGTCATGTATGCTCTTGTCTTTTGGAGCGTACTCACAAGACAGTTCTAATCCTCAGTTTACTGACTACCTGGTTCCCGTAAGCAACGGTCCATTTGAACAAAATATTCACTTTAATAAAGAGCAGAAAAAGTACTCGCCACACTGGAAAAATACAGTCCAAGAGCAACTAAAAAAACCTGTTAACTTTGCAGGGCACTTTAGAATCTATACAGCCTTTGGAGGTCATGGTAAAGAATGCCTTCGTGATAATTGGGTATGTGGCTGGGTTATTGATAAACTATCAGGGGAAGTTGTAGCAACACTACCATCAGATAATAATGGTAGTTATAATTATGCAGATATTTCTGATAATGGTACCCCTGTTGGCCTTCCATTTGAGATGGATGCTTATAAAAATAGTTCTATGATTGCAATAACCGGTCAATCTATCTCAATCAACAAGAGTGATAGTCCTGTATGCAAAACGGCCTTATTTAATTTTAATAATGGTGGATATGTGAAATTAATAGAATCATTGGAAGGGTGTAACAGCCAATGAGCCTCTCATAAAGCTCCGGCATAACGAGAAAGCGACAGTAGTAAAATTCGGATACGGCATGCATCAGAGGACGACCAGGGTTGAGTTAATAAACTCAACCCTAACTCAGTAATAAATGTTAATTTAGGCTAGTCAAATGGACTTTAGACCAACACAATTATTGCTCTGTATTTTATTTGCATTCTTCACATTTAATAGTCTTGCTATTGCAGATGAAACACCAAGGATAAACACGTCTTCAGAAAATAATACATGTAGCATAAAAATTAATGACGAACTTGTTGATAGTTACAAGTGTGAGTTTTATCGCGCACCATCAGTATGGTCGCATTCATATTTGTACGAAGCCAGCAAACAAATAATAGTATTTATTGATAGTCCAATGGGGAATGCATGCGATGGAGGCCCATTACATGTGTTTAGCAAAACGGATGATGAGAAATTCAAACATCTGAAGACAATTGACTTCTGTGGTGGGCATTACCCATCAATAACCAATGGCCCAGAAACATTCATAATAAAAGTCCCTTCAATCTCTATTGACGGCACGGATAAAAAGATCCCAACTGAGACATGGGAATTAAAGAATGATGAATTAGTTAAGAGACAAGGAAGAGGAATTTAATAATGCTCCAGATTATCCGTAAAGGCGATAAAACCACTCACGGCGGCTCGGTCCTGACCGCTTCCGATACGATGAAATTCGGTGGTATCGGTGTTGCCCGTAAAGGCGACAAAGTGTCCTGCCCGTTTCCGGGGCATGGCCCTACAACCATCGTAGAAGGAAACCCTGATTACCTTGATCATGGTATCCCGGTAGCCTTTCACGGTCACAAATGTGCCTGTGGTTGCACATTGATCAGTTCATTTGCCGCAGCAAAGGTTGCCTGATTATGCCCGTCTGGCTGGATGCCATCCCTGAACAGGCCCCTAAGGTAGCGCGTCCTTGTACCTGGCGCTGGCTGCTGTTCCTGGCATTTATCATGCTGGGAGGCATAGCACTCACGCTATGGTGCTGGACATCAGAAAGAACAGGATTTGTCTTTTGGTTCACTGCACTGGGTCTTCCATTTTGCACCTGGGGGCTTATTTTCGGTTTACGCCGGTTTGCCTATAAAGCCGAACAGGTGGGAGCCGAGTCCCGAAATGTCGAGCGAGAAGCGCTCATTGACAGTGAAATTCTGCGCGGTCAGCGCTGCGCATGGATCCTCGGCACATACATTCAGGCCCCCGCCGGAAACAAAGCCGATGACCTGCTTGAGGCAATGAAAGTCGCTGCCCCCGCTATCGACTTCTCCCGCCCAAGAGGATGTGACAAACCGATCAGATACGCGGCATTAACAGAATACCAAGTTGATTTAACAAAGGCCCTGACAGCAGCGGTGGCTAAACTAACCACGCGTGTAGAAGGGATCGTTCAGCCGCTTCCGCCGGAGTTACCATGCTGGCTGGTGCTGGATTGTGATAACGACCTGTACCCCTTGATTGAAGAACAGCTTAAGGCCGATCTCTCACTAAAGACCGGCAGGATTTTTCGCCTGATGGCCGGAAAAGGGCTGGGGGCGTTTGATACATGGCTGGACAAGCGATGGGACACCCCGGGCATTCTGGTTGCCATCACGCTGTCGTTACCAACGTCTCCCCGGGAAGAAGATGCTGATGCTGTATCAATGGTGGTATTGAGCAACCGCAAAGCCCATGCCTGGCCGGATGCGCTCCGCCTTCATCGCCCCGAAAGGGGAACAGAAACAACGCTCACAAAGACGCTCACCCGGGCGCTGCTCTGGGCGAAGACCCGGCCCAATGAACTCAAAGGAAGCTGGATCTCCGGTCCCACATTGACGTCGGGCAGCGGCTGGAATAATGCCTGTGAAGAGAGCGAAGTGGAATTTAGCCTTTCAGAAGACAATTCCAGTATCGATCCCGTGCTGGGCTATACCGGCCATGGTGCCCCATGGGTCGCCATCACGCTTGCCGATGCAGCCTTTGAACAGCGCGGAGTGCAGGTTATCGCCGCACAACCCGCCGCTGACAAAGACGACATCTGGGTAGCGGTCATCACCAAAGAAGAAGTTCGCAAGGGAACGCCCAAAAATGTCTAAGGTAAAAGTAAAAACACTCATCGGCTCCGTTGTGACTGTCGCCTTTTTTCTGACGGTCATCGTGGCATTTCTCTTTTATGCCTTTCCGGAAAATGTCGCCTCGGCCACGGGGTTTGGGCCGTATGACGGGCAACGGATCCTCACGTTCAGTGCCATCCTGGTTGCCGCGATGCTTTTATTCGGCTGGCTGATTGAGAAGGCTTTCGACTTCGCAGGTAAATCGGGGCTGTATTTCCACTGGGGTCAGAAAAAGGCTCAGATGGTCGCCCCGGCAACAGGCACCATTGCGAGCGAAGATGATGAAGAAGAGCCTGTCTTCAGCGAGGATGCCGTATCTGAGCACCTCCGTTTCCGTTATGGCCGTCGCTGGCAGCGTAAAGTGCGAATCCTGCTGGTGATGGGTAATCCGGACGACGTCCAGAAAGCGGCCCCGGGCCTGTCTTATGACCTCTGGCAGGAAGGCGACGGCAACGTGCTGATTTATGGCGGTGATGCGCAGTCACTCCCGGATGAGATCTTCCTTTCAAAACTGGTACGCCTGCGATCCGGGCAACCGATTGATGGCATCATTCAGGTGATGAGTACCTCAGCGCTCCCGACGGACAGCGAGCGGGATGCCTTCTTGCGTTGCCGCCAGAAAGCCGACCATCAGCTTGGCTGGCAGGCGCCTGTCTGGCTGTGGCTGACTGATAAGGCTACCGGTGTTCATCAGGACGCGGAAACGACTGCGACAGGGGTCATATTCGGGCCGGAAGGCACCGTGAAAGGTGCGGGTGAAGGGTTTTCTACACTGGCGCTACACCTGCAAAAAGCAGGTATGGCACAGATACTGAATAATCCGGCTGACTTTGGTCTTCTTCAGTTGTCCCTCCGACTGCGGCAGGAGCTGAAAGCCAGTCTGGCTGCTTTACTCAGCGGGCTGATGCAGGGATCTGCGGCCTGGCGTTTACGTGGTGTCATGTTCAGCCCCGAACTGGCCGTTGCCGGAACGGTACCAAATACACGCCTCGACACACCGACCTGGAAAGCCGTCATTGATGACTGTGATGCCGTCAGCGGCAGAAAGCTGGGCTTCGACTGGCTGAAGATGCTGCGGTTAATTCTCCTTTCCCTGATTGTTCTGTGGGGGGCCGGTACACTGCTGTCCCTGATCGTTAACCGTACCCAGATCTATCATGCACAGGAAACGGCGAGTCAGGCAGCGGATACCACAAAACCCCTGGCAGAACGCCTGCACAACCAGCTCGTACTCCAGCAAGCCATTGCCCGTCTGCAACACCGTGAGGCGACCGGCGCTCCATGGTATACCCGATTTGGTCTTAATCAGGACAGCGACACGCTGGTCGCACTCTGGCCGCTGTATGCGAAAAATAACGCACAGCTGATGAGGGATGCCACCGCAGAAAGTCTCAGGCAGCAGCTGAATGCCTTTGTGCAACTTCCTCCTGCCAGTGATGCCCGAATGCAGGGTACACAGCATACCTACGACGTGCTCAAAAGTTATCTGATGCTGGCCCGTCCGGACAAAGCGGACGCAGGCTGGCTGGCAAAAAACGTGCTGAAAGCCTTACCGAAACGCCAGAATGTGCCGGATGGCACATGGCAGGACCTCGCACCGAAACTGCTGGGCTTTTATGCGCAAAACCTCCCGGCACATCCGGAATGGAAAATTAAGCCTGACGCGGAATTAATCAGCACGATCCGTCAGATCCTGCTCAAGCAGATTGGCCAGCGTAACGCTGAATCCGGGTTGTACCAGGACATGCTGAAGCGGGTTGCCAGCAACTGGCCTGATTTAACGCTTGCCGATATGACAGGCGACACCGATGCCTCAACGGTATTCAGCACTGACGAAGTCGTCCCGGGAATGTTTACACGCCAGGCCTGGGAAGAGCAGGTTCAGGATGCGATTAACGAGGTCGTCAAGACACGCCGTGATGAAATTGACTGGGTACTGACGGATAAGACGCACCAGACAGGGAGCGATATCTCCCCGGAGGCGCTGAAAGCCCGCCTGACTGAACGCTATTTTACCGATTTTGGCAATGCCTGGCTGAACATGGTCAACAGCATTCAGTGGCAGGAAGCCACGTCACTTTCTGAGGCGATTGCCCAGCTCAACCTGATCGGCGATGTCCGTCAGTCGCCGCTGGTGGCACTGATGAACACGCTGGCCTGGCAGGGAAAAACAGGGCAGAAAGGTGAGGCACTGGCTGATTCGATAGTGGACTCAGCGAAAAAGCTAATCGGTCAGAAAAAAAATGCCAGACAGTTTATTGAACAGGCACAGGGCCCAAAAGGGCCGCTTGATGAGGTGTTTGGACCGCTGATGGGGCTGATGGAAGGTAAAGAGGGCACCGGTGCCAACGGTAACCTCAGTTTCCAGTCCTGGCTTGCCCGCGTCACGCAGGTACGCCTGAAACTCCAGCAGGTTACCAGCGCCCCGGATCCGCAGGCCATGTCGCAGATGCTGGCCCAGACAGTATTCCAGGGCAAAGCCATCGATCTGACCGATACCCGCGACTATGGCAGTCTGGTTGCGGCGAGTCTGGGGCAGGAGTGGAATGGATTTGGCCAGTCGTTATTTGTGCAACCGCTTGATCTGGCCTGGCGGCAGGTACTTGCCCCGGCTGCGGGAAGCCTCAATGCCCGCTGGCAGTCGACCATTGTCGAACAGTGGAATAAGGCCTTTGCGGGACGCTATCCGTTTAAAGCCACCGGCAGCGATGCCTCGTTGCCGTTGCTGGCTCAGTTCCTGCGTAGCGACTCGGGTCGAATCACGACCTTCCTGAAAACGAATCTTGGCGGGATCCTCCACCAGGAGGGAAATCGCTGGGTCGTTGACCTTTCCGCAAGTCAGGGGATGGTTGTCAGCCCGGATTTCCTCCGGGCGATTAATCAGCTGGCGGAACTGTCAGATATCGTGTTTTCTCAAGGCGATGCGGGTGTTCACTTCGAACTGATGACGCGTCCTTCACGGGATGTTGCCAGAGTGCAGCTTACCCTCGATGAGCAGAACCTGGATTACTTCAATCAGATGGAAAGCTGGCAAAGCTTCACCTGGCCTGGAAACACTTACTATCCTGGCGTGTCGCTCAGCTGGCGTAGTGTGAACAGCGGCATGCAGCTGTATGCCAGTAACCAGGGCAACTGGGGTTTCATTCGCCTGCTGGACAAGGCTCTCATCACTCCGCTTGACGCCAGCCGTACACAACTGGTGTGGATCACCACCGATGGCAACCCTCTGAAGTTTGTGATGCGTAGCGAGCTCGGTACAGGTCCCCTGGCATTGCTGAAACTTCAGGGATTCGCGCTGCCCGACACTATCTTTAGCGTCGCAGCTGGCGGAGAAGAGCGCCAGTAATGATGGGCGGGAAAATTTACCCGGCACGGGCTTTCGCAAAACAGGTTGAAGGCTGGTCTCAGGGTGTTTGCAGCAAAGTGAACCGATGGCACGAAACTGAATCCTCATCCCCATGCCAGTTTATGACCTTTCGGTAGTGTCGCGCATGGCTCAGCGACTGGCTGAAGCATAATCCAGCGCCAGGTACACCAGGGGACAGCGCCTCCGCGCCCCATCGGCGCCTTCGTCCCCATGTCAGAAAAGCCCTCTGGTGAAGCTACTAGAAGGCCAAACCCACTCAGGGGGAGGAGAAAAGTATGCTGCTGAAATGGAAGCTACCGCAAATCGTCAATGTTAAGGACGACGATTCTCTGGAAGCGGTCGTGAGGTTTATGAAAGAGACAAAACAAACGGGAAAAAGAATGAGTTCACCGGAAGATCTGTTAACCGCCTGCGCCACCAGGCAGGAAGAAAGGCAGCGCCTCATCTCGCGGGCAAATGATGCCCTGTCGCTCTGGGATAACTGGCTGCACCCGTTCACCTCTGGGGCAGAAACCGGGGACGATCCCGCATATGATGATAATTTTCAGCTGATGCGTGAGGAGATCAACAAGCTTTCAGGTACCGATTCAGCGTTGTTGTGCGAGCTGGCCCAGAAGTGTCTTTGCGAATGCGCCAAAGACATTCGTGTCGTGACCTGGTACGTGCAGGCCCGACTCAGCCGCGACGGTGAAAAAGGGTTATCCGAAGGCTTACTGCTGCTTGTCGCGATGCTGACCCGCTACGGGCAGGCATGCCATCCCCGGCGTCCCGTAGCCCGTAAAGCTGCGCTGGAGTGGCTGAACAGTGCAAAAGTGATTGATGCACTGCTGTTATGGCCCGAGGTGGACAGCAATGATGCCGGTCTGACGGCTGGCGTCATCAGCCTGCTTGAATCCACAGTGGCTGACTGGCCGGAAGCCGAGAAACCGTCTTTTGCAGGCCTTTGTACCGCTCTTGAAAACCGTCTGGCACGTTCGGGTGGCATGGAAGCGCTGGTCCCCCAGAACAGCAGTGCCCAGGAGCACGGGCGTGAACCTGCCCATTCTGATTCACCGCAGCTGTCAGCCGTGAAATCTGGCCGCGATTTACTCGACCAGGCAAAGTTACTTTCCCGCTGGCTGAGCGAGCAGCCGCAGGGCTGGCTGGCTTCTCATCGACTGATAAATACCGTGCGGTGGGATACGGTCGATCAGATCCCTCCGCTGGACAGTAGCGGGCGCACCCGCCTGGTACCGCCTAAACCCGAGTATCGAGCTCAGTTGAAGCGCCTTTACCTTCAGAAAAACTGGGTCGAGCTGGTTGAGCAGGCCAGCCAGATGTATTGCGAAGGCGTGAATCATTTCTGGCTCGATCTCCAGTGGTATCTCTGGCAGGGGCTCAGCCATGCGGGTCAGCCCTGGGATACCTGGTCAGACTCCGTCCTGTTCGATCTGCGGTTGCTGCTTAAACGCCTCCCGGGCCTTGAAGGGCTGGCATGGAATGACGGCACTCCCTTTGCCGACGAAGTCACTACTGCCTGGATTGCTGAAAAAGTGAATGAAGAGGGCCTGATGTACGGCGATGAATCCGCTACCGTCGTTAATGGTCAGGCGGACGATGTGCTGCTTCTTGAGTCCGAAGCCATGGAAAAGGGAGACACCGAAGGGCCTGAAGCAGCGCTTGCCTGGCTCCAGTCCCGACCGGGGATGGATACCCCGCGCCATCGCTGGCTGATACGCCTGCTCATGGCCCGGGTGGCAGAGCAGTATGGCCGAAACGATATGGCGCTTCATCTGCTTGGTGAACTCACTACCCGTGCGCCACTGCTGACGCTGGAAGACTGGGAGCCCGCTCTGTTATTTGAAGTCCAGGCTCGACGCCTGAAGCTGCTACGCATGAAAGCCGGTCGCAGCGAATCTGATAAAGCCCGTCTGATGCCTGAGATGGATACGCTATTGGCAGGTCTGATCGCCATTGACCCGGCCCGTGCCATGGTGCTCTGTGGCTAATGTTCTCTTTAATAATTTTCAGGAATGCCGTGCATGGATGATTTAACCCTGCGCTATTACGAAGCAGAGATGCGCTACCTGCGAGAAGCCGGTAAAGAGTTTGCCCGGGCTCATCCGGATCGTGCTGCGATGCTTAATCTGGATAAACCCGGCGCCCGCGATCCTTATGTGGAACGCCTGTTCGAAGGCTTTGCTTTCCTGATGGGCCGTCTGCGTGAAAAGCTTGATGACGACCTGCCAGAGCTGACCGAAGGTCTGGTGAGCCTGCTGTGGCCACACTATATGCGGACCATCCCGTCGCTGGCCATCGTCGAGTTCTCGCCTGACTGGCGTAGTCTGCGTCAGGCCGAAATGCTGGCTGAAGGCTTCTCCGTTCTGTCTCGTCCTGTCGGGCCGCACAAGACCGCCTGTCAGTACCGGACGACTCGCGATGTGCCGCTACAACCGCTGCACCTTGCAGATGCCCGCCTCCATACTGAAACCGATGGCCGCTCTGCTATCCGTCTGCGCTTCGAATGCCCTGAAAAAGTGGACTGGAGTAAAGCCGGGATCGACAAAGTCGCCATCTTCCTCAATGCAGAAAGTCCAGTTAGCTATGCGCTGCATCTGGCAATGACCCGTCGTGTTCACGCCATGTATGCCCGTCACGCCGGGACCTACATCGAACGCCATCAGTTCGATGGCTGGTGCAAACCCATGGGCTTCGATGACAATGATGGACTGTGGAAGAAAGCCGATACCGCCTTCAGTGGTTACCAGCTGCTGCTGGAATATTTCAGCTTCCGTCCGAAGTTTATGTTTGTTGAGTTACGTGGACTCGACAGCATCGGGCTTTCTGCCACAAGCACCTGGTTTGAAATCGATATTGTGCTCAGTGAAGCCTGGCCATCCGATCTGCCTTTTGAGACAGAAAACTTCCGTCTGCACTGTGCACCGGTCATTAATCTCTTCACTCTGGAAGCCGACCCGCTGACCCTGGATCCGCTCGATAATGAATATCTGCTCAGGCCGCTGCGTCTTCAGGATGGTCACACCGAGATTTACAGCGTCGATAACATCCACGGTGCGGTGAAGAATGGCAAACACCCCTATGTACCGTTCACCAGTTTCCGCCACCGTGGCGGTATGATGCGCCACGATGCCCCTGAGCGTTACTTCCATACCCGCGTGAAACGCGGCCCCTCTGGTCTGTATGATACCTGGTTAATTCTCGGGGGCCGCTCGTTCGAGCTGGAGCAGCTGTCCGATAAACCGGAATCCCTTTCGATGCGAATAACCGGGACCAACGGGCAGCTTCCGCGTAAGGCGCTGGAAAGCACACTGCTGGACAGGGCCGTGAAAGCAGGCAAAGTGCCCGTCAGGGTACTGAACCTCTCGGCCCCCACCATGCCACTGTATCCCCCGGCAAACGACCGTTTCCACTGGCGGGTGATGAGTCACCTCGGATCAAACTTCCTCAGTATGATGGATAACCCTGAAGTCCTGCGGGGGACGCTGGCGCTCTATGACTGGACTGACGATGAAATGAACCGCCGTCGGCTTGAAGCAATCGTCTCCGTGAAGCACACCCTGATCCGCCGTTTTGAGAAGGGCTTTATGCTCCGGGGCGTGGACATTGAGGTCACGCTGAATATGGATAATTTTGCAGGCGAGGGTGATGTGAATCTCTTCGGGGAGATGCTGCACCGGTTCTTCGCGCTCTATGCCGATATTCACCTCTTTAATCAGCTCACGCTGGTGCTGCAACCGACAGGGAAACGACTGAGATGGCGCGAGAATCACAGCCAGCACGTACCGGGCTGACGCTGGCCCTTAACAAAGATATCTGGCGGGCCAATTTCTATCGTTTCTGCCAACTGCTGGAGCAGGAAAATCCGGACGCCCCGAAACTGGGTACCACCAGCCATCCGGGCGACGATCCGGTGCGTTTCAGGCCCTGGCCTGGTATGGGTTTTCCGGTCAGTACCCTGAAAGCGGTTGAAACCGATGAAGACCATCCGGAATTGCCGCCGACCGTCCGCACCACATTCCTCGGCATGTATGGCGTGGATTCGCCTCTGCCGACGTCCTACCTGGACGACATTGCGCAGCGCCGTGAAGGACACGAGGCGATCACCTCATTTCTGGATATTTTCAGCCACCGGATCACCACGCAATATTACCGGATCTGGCGAAAATACGCCTATCCGGCGACCTTCGAGGCAGGTGGCCGCGATGCCATATCACAGTGTCTGCTGGGGCTGGTCGGCCTTGGTATACCGGGCACGGTTGAGCAGGTGGCAACGCCGGTTTCACGCTTCCTGGCCCTGCTGGGCACCATGCGATTACCCACCCGCAATGCTGAAGGCATCCGGGCCCTGGTGAGCCTGCTGGCACCGAATACCCGGACAATTATCACCGAACCCGATCCGGTTAAGGTGCATATCGATAACCGTAGCGGGCTGGGTATCGGGAGCCAGATCCGTCTTTCGCAGCGAGCCACGCTGGGTAAAACCGCAAAAGAAGCATGCAGCCGGGTCCTGGTGTCACTGGAGACAGCGGATCCTGACGAGGCGGAAGGCTGGTTACCCGGTGGTGTCCTTCATACCGATTTGATGGTCCTGCTGCGTGTCTACCTCGGCTACCGCAGTGACGCCCGAGTGCGCCTCACCGTGCCTGTGCGATTGCTCCCTGAGCCTCGTCTGGGCAAGGGCAGGCGTATACAGCTGGGCAGAACCGGTTTACTGGGTCTGAAGGAAGGCAAACTCAATACGCCACGGGAAAGTCTGACCGTCAACCTGGGTTGCTATGAAGGGCTTCACTATTCTGTACTGCAACCCGCAGAAGACGGACATTACCGCTTCGACTAATCACGTATTCCCTCTCTCAATAAAGGAACTTTTGAATGGCAACAGTAACCCGCTGGTGGGCGCTGACGCTTATTGCCTGTGGTCTGCTCGCAGGCTGCGGTCTGACGCAGACCGTCACGGACGGTACGGTCAGCATCACGAAATCCATCTTCTATAAGAAAATTAAAACGCTGCATCTGGATTTTACCCCACGCACGGCCATTAACGCCGATGCCGCACAGACGCCGCTGGCAACAATGGTGCGGGTTTATCTCCTCAGGGATCGGAAAGCGGTTGATGCCGCCGATTACCAGACGCTGCTGCGCAATGCCGATACGGTACTTAAGGACGATGTACTGGCATCAAAAGAGCTGCTGGTGATGCCCAACGGCAGCGTTTCTCTGAATATGCCCATGGATGAAGAAGCACAATTCGTGGCGGTGGTGGGGCTGTTTAACCGACCGGATCAGAAGGACAACCGCTGGTGTCTGGTAATGACCCGTGACGACCTCGATCCGGACAAACCCCGGACCATCGAGCTGGGTGACGGCTGGCTCAGCCTCGTGCCGGTAAAGGAGTGACATAATGGATAACTGGCTGGCGCTTTTTGACGGGCAGACTCGCTATTTTCTGGATATCAACGACAGCCAGGTAAAACCGGATGTTCTGCGATTTCGGGGCAGGGAAGCACTGAGCGAACCGTTCAAATGGGATATTGAGTTCACGACCCAACAGGCGAATATCCCCCCTGAACAGGTCCTGATGAAATATGCCTCTTTCCGGATGCGGAGCGGTAAAAATGTCCACGGTATTATTACCCGCCTGGAATGGCTTTCCACCTCAAAGGATCAGTCCCACTACCGTCTTACGCTCAGTTCCCGCCTGTCGCTCCTGGGATACACCCGACAGTGCGCGTTATATCAGAACCAGTCCGTTCCTGAGGTGGTTGAGCAGGTGCTGCGTAAACACGGGCTGGAGGGACCCGATTTTGAATTCCGCCTGGAGCGCACCTACCCGCCGCGTGAAATTATCACCCAGTGGCGTGAAACGGACCTTGAGTTTATCCAGCGCATTCTGTCTGAAGTGGGGATTTACTGGCGTACGGTGATGGACGACGTGCGCGGTCTGGATACGTACTTACTGGCCGACAGCCAGCTTAACTACCAGTTTGATGTGCGCCTGCCCTACAGCGAGCCATCGGGTTTGTTTGACGGTGCGGCAGAGTCGGTCTGGGATGTACGAACCTGGCACACCCTTGCCACCGGCACGGTCGCCACGCGGGATTATAACTACCGGACAGCCTCCACACCGATGGATGCGACGGTCAGCGTGCGTAACGACGCGGTCACCACCGGAGAGCATTACCGCTACGCAGCGCCTTATCGTGACGCAGGTGATGACACCAGCCCGGAGCCGGAGACCGAATCCGGCGCGTTCTGGGCCCGGCTCCATCATGAGCGGGAGCTGAACAGAACGACCCGCATTCACCTGTTCAGCAACGCTGCCCACCTTGCGCCGGGACAGGTGCTTGAGCCGCAGGGCGATGTCATAACTGCCCTGAAAGAGGGCGTTATCCTCACCCTGGTGACCTACCGGGGGGCCCGTGATTCCCGTCTGCATGTGTCGGTCTGGGGGATGCCTTATACCGAACGCTACTGTTTCCGCCCAACTGAAATCCCGCGCCCTGAAATCCACGGCACACTTCCGGCCCGCGTCGAGAGCCGGGAGAAAAATGATATCTACGCGCACCTGGATGAGCAGGGTCGCTACCGGGTAAAGCCGGACTTCGACCTCGAAGGAACAGAGCAGGGCTTTGGGTATCTGTGGCTGCGTATGGCGAAGCCGACTGTCGGTGACACGCTGGGCTGGCATACGCCGCTCATTGACGGCACTGAAGTGGCCATTGCGTATAGCAATGGCGATATTGACCTGCCGTACATCGCGTACGCACTGCACGACTCCGAACATCCGGACCTCGTGAACCGGGATAATCACACCCGAAATATCCTCAGAACACCCGCTAACTCAAAATTGCGGATGGAGGACAAACGTGGCGAGGAGCATATCAAGCTCGCCACGGAATACGGCAGGACGCAGCTCAACAGCGGGCACCTGGTGGACAATCAGGGCAAATCCCGCGGCACCGGTAGCGAACTGCGCACTGATGAACACGGGGTTATCCGCGCCGGAAAGGGGCTGTTCATCAGTGCAGATGCACAGGCGAAAGCGCAGGGCGAAGCCCTGGACATGGATGCCGCGCTGAAGGAAATAGACAGGCTTAATCAGCAACTGCAACAGCTGGAAATGGCCGCCGAAAAAGCGCAGGCCCTGAAAGCGGACGTCGACAGCCAGGTACAAATGTTTGAGCAGCGGCTGAAACCGCTTAACGAGGCGTTGCAGTTCTCAGCCCCGGAAGGCATGGCCCTGACCAGTGGTGAAGATATGCAACTGGCCGCAGCACGAAACGTGGTCGTCAACGCCGGGGGCGATATCAGCGTCGGAACTATGGGCAATCTAACCACGCTGGCCGGAGAAAAACTGGGGCTCTTTGCCCGCACCGGCCAACTGAGCGTCAAATCCGGAGAAGGACCAATAGATGTCCAGGCGCAAAACGCCAGTATGCGGTTGTTTGCTGAGAAGAAGCTGACGCTGAGCTCAGTGAGTGACATTTTGTTCGCCGGGAAAAAACGTATCACGCTGATCGGCGGCGGAAGCTATCTGCGACTCGAGGCCGGGAAGGTCGAGTATGGTACGACGGCGTCGTACATACGCAAAGTGAAGCGGACTATGGCAGCAGGAAGCAGTCCTCAGTTTCCAGAACTTCCATTTTTACCAGGGCCAGGCGATGCTTTTCGCAGGAGCTTTATTCTTGTTGATGATAGAACACAAGAACCAATATCAAATATTGGATATGAATTAACATCGTCTATAGGTAAGGTAGTTAAAGGGTTTTCATGCGAGAAAGGTCTCACTGGCTTTATAAGCCATACAGAAGAAGCTGATATCGAGTTAACCATATTAAAGCAAAATTCATTATATATAGGATAGTTCTATGGTTGATATGAAAGTTAAATCAAAACTTACTAACCAGGATGAAAATAAAGAAATCATCTCCGTTAAGATATTCAAAATAACGGACATTCCTGATGTAATGGAGAAGAAAGGTTGGAAAATTGCAGCTAGTTTTATGCGAAAGTGGTTCAATGACCCGTATTATGAAATGAGTAAGCAGGAGAAGCTTAACAAAATCGACATCAGCACAATACAAAAACAGCACATTCTCGACGATTTAGAATTTGAATGGTTATTAACTTCATCCTCACGAATAAAACCAATCTATGATAACTTTGTAATGAAAGTTTCAAGCGTCATTGAGTATGACGATTTTCTGGGGCGAAAAAAGCAAATTACAAATCAGCTTTCGAATGGACTTTGCTATATTTTGAATAGGTTGGAAAAATCTGGGTTTTTGGTTAACAATGAGCTAAAAAGCTGTTATGTGAACTATGACAATATGTCAGCAATCGAATTGGATAAGACAAGTCAGTTTAACTTTATAAAAATTGGTAGTACATTGTGGGAGAAGGCGACTGATAGTCTGGATGATGTATACGGTGCTCTGGGCTCTTTCATAATCAAAGTTGCATTCACAAATCTAAATGTAACAAGAGATCAAAGAGGGTTTATGAGATTGGAGATTAGAGAACTGGGACTGTACGTCAGGGACACCTACGAATTTATGAATGATGGTGATGATCAACCTTTGGGATATTGGGGAGAGTGTGGGGTCATCAAACCCGGGGTGATTAGCGAACTTATGAAAAAAGAATTCATCGATGAGGACGGTTGTAGATACTTTAGGATTACAAACTCATCATTTGTCAAATACAGGGGGAAATACAAGAGCACCTATAAAACTGGAGATTTTTTTGTATACTCTACAGTGAAGAAAATCCCTACAAATATTATCATTCATCTTAGCAAGATAGATATGGAGGAATATTCTTTCTGGAAGAGAAAAAACATAAATGAATAATTACTTAAAAAGAAATATTTTTCCTGATCTTTATCTCAGCGATCATTTTTTCCTTTATTTTAATGACTGTTAAAATCTTGGCTTATAGAGGCGCAATAAAGAATGATTCAATATGGAGTCGAGATAAAAAGTGCGAGCTGGTCACTTATATTCCTGATTATCGTCCATATGGTGGAATTGGACGGGTGTTGAGGTTGTTTTCTAATCAATCCTTCTTTATTGTGTATGACCAGAATGGAAAGAAAATAAAAAACTCTGCATGGTATTTTTGGCAGTCTCAATTTTCTGATTTGGTGGCCCCAGAATGGCATGGACAGAACGCAACTTATCCTACAAGTGATGGATGGGACGGATGGCATATTCCTGAATGCCATTAACATCTTAGCAATTCATGTTTAAAATAATCAAATGACCAGATGTAACAATATTGGCATTAAAGAACATTCGTCGATGGAATAAAAACATGCTTAGCTCAATTAAGCTCATAGTGAAATTGATACTCTGTTTTTTTGTATCACTATCTATTATTCTTCTGTCAATAAAGACACTGACTTATAAGAAATCTACATCCAGTGAAAAAATATGGAATGAGGTCAACTCTTGCTATGCTATTACTTACATTCCTGACTACAAGCCTTTTGGCGGCGTAGGACGGGTATTACGTCTTTTTTCAAATTAATCATTTTTCGTCGTCTATGATAAAACTGGAGAAAAAATAAAAAGTTCAGCTTGGCATTTTGGGAGTGTCAGTTCTCTGATTTAGTTGCACCTGAATGGTCAGGCATTGATTTTCTTTCCCCATCTGACAGCGGGTTTTCAGGCTGGATTTTACCTGAATGCAAAAAATAAAAAAATTAGTAAAACTAATAATAGCTTTCCTTGGATGTATTATCGTTCTAGCAGTGCATCATTTGGGTTACGAATGGTACATAACTTACTTTACACCAAGGAGTAGGGGGGAGGACTCAGATTTGTAATCTTCTATATGAGATACATTATCATACCCATTACATTTCTAGCAACATCTATAAAACCAAAGCACTCTTCAGTAATCTTTGGCCTGGTTATTATCTTTATGCTTTATTCTTGGTATGGAACAAATCCACTTCGAGTAATATTGATGTTTTGTTCCTCATTACCCGGTTGTTCAATAATTATTTTTGCAAAAAAATCCTTAGAAGAAACATAAGATAATTCACATCCCTTAGAACCTAAATCTCTATCATTTAAAATAATTTGCTATATTATGAATCAAAAAACGCCATCTTTATATGAAATTCTTACCGGCAACTTTACAGGGGATCTTCCCCTTGAAGTTGTAAACGAAGAAGACCAGGTCATTTTATCTGTACTGGATAACATCCAGCGTATTTTGAACGCCCGAGCCGGGACCATATCCCATTTACCAGATTATGGTTTGCCGGACATGACCAAAATTCTGCAAGGCATGCCGGGTACAGCCCACGAGCTGATCGATACGCTGGCCGGTGTCCTGCTCAAGTATGAACCCCGTTTGCAGTCCCTCAATGTAACTTTACTCGAACAGCACGTGCCAGGAGAGTTGCGTTATGCCATTGATGCTGAGCTTAAGGGCATTGGCCTCGTACGTTACGGCACCGAGTTTATGCCCGAAGGACGCGTGATGCTGAGGCACCTGAAGCAACAGCAGTATCTCGATACCGCAATTCGTATGTAAGGCCAGACAGCTTTCATCAGTTCCAACATCCAGTAAGAGTCAGGCCGATATTGAAGAGTTTGCCAGAGAATGCGCAGCTTCAGGAGCAAATGGACGCGTGGCTGGAAGGTACTGGATTGAACGAGGAGACGCTGACTACATCCGTTACGGATCTGCTGGTGGAGTACGGGTCTCTTGAGATTACCGATCTCTTTCTGTGTGTAGATGACCAGTCTGTGAAATTGACACCAGTATTTTTGTACGGCCAGGGCGTGACCGGATGCGTGGAAGTGACCATTCAGGCAGAAGGTTGCGTGATCTCTTTGGGGCGCCTGTTCATACGGGCAGGTCATTTCAGTGACTGGACCTTTAATCCCCCGGGGATGTTGCTGCGCACAGTACAACCTTTTGATCAAAGTACTTCTTTTTGTCTGATGTTAGCGCTTCTTCCATAGCTGTTAACCTGGCAGTACCAGCAGACTTGTGGTGAAGCTGCATAAACAGGAAGTACAGCACCGCAACCTTCATTTGGATATTCAGCCATGAATGACATCATTCCACGAAAAATCAAAACCGGTGGCGATCCGCGCACGCTAGCGGATTATGCCACCCTGCGTGATGAACTGAGTAAACTGACACATCCGGCCCGTCCGGATGTGAACTGGCATTATGTCGAAAAACTCTGCCTTTCACTGTTTGAGCAAAACGGTGTGGAGTTACAGACGGCGGCCTGGTACACGTTGGCACGGACGCAACTGGCCGGCTTATTCGGCCTCAATGAAGGCCTGGCGATACTGGATGCGCTGATAAGCCATCAGTGGGGCACACTATGGCCGCAGCCGGTACATGCCCGCATGGAAATCCTCAGCAGTCTGAACCAGCGTCTTCAGCAACGGATGCGCTCGCTCCCGCTCAATTACAGCGACCTCAGACAACTGTATCGGGCTGAGCAACTGCTTGGCAGTCTGGGGGAGGTGCTTCAACGTCTGGAGCTTAAGCATCTGAGCCAGCTCGATACGTTGCGTTCCCTGATGCACAACAGCGCTGTCCGGCTGGAAAACAGCAACGATACAACCAGTACCGGGTCGAATATTCAGTCTGGTATTGTCCTGCCTGCCACCGTAAAGAATGGTGCAGTAATATCAACAGGCTCTCATACCGGTAGTCTCTCTGAAGAGACCCCTGCGCCAGACAGCCCAGTGAAGTGGGTATTCGTTGCACAGCCAGAACACCACGCTAATGTGGAAGTACTGACGGCAATGCCCACTCAGGTAAAAAAGTGGAAATCCTTCACTGCCGGAATGTGTACCATGCTGATAATGAGTACGGGCGCAGTGTGGAGCTGGCAATTTCTTCACCGGCCAGACCCGCTACAGACTCAGCTTGCTGCCTCACTGGCTCCGTTACCTGCACCTCTCGCGCCTGAAAAACTGGATATGTTGCGTCAGCAATCTCCGTCATCACAAACAATGATAGAACAAACACAGCAGCAGCTTGCCCGACTGGATAAATTGCCTCCTGACTGGAGTATTACTTACAGCCGAAAACTTACAGAACAGGCTCAGGTGCTGTGGCCGGAGCAAGCAAAACCCCTGACACAACAGTGGCAGCAACACCTTAATGCTGCCGCATTACCGGTAGAACAGCTCAATGGCTGGTATAAGGGGATGTCAACACTACAAAAATTGAGTGATCGGCTGAACGGGCTTGATGAGCAGAAAGGCAAATACATGACGGTCAGTGAACTGAAGTCCGTTGTATTTTCCGTCCGGCAGTCTTTTAACCAGTCCATACCGGCTGAAGAGCAACTGCGTATCTTGTCAGAAAATCCTCCTGGTGTACCTTTACCTGCAGCTGCGAGATCTCAGCTGGAGATGCATCTGAAACAACTGGCAGCCCGATATGCTGAAATAAAATGGAATGCATCAGAGTAAATCCATCGTTAAGATACTTTAAAACTCGTCATTATGACGGGAAGCTTCACGGATATTTCCCCGTTTTAAGATGATGAAGCGTCAGGCCAGTTATGCTGCCATGAGGGATCGTTTTATCGTCCGGTCTGCTGTTTTTGAAGTGATATCGGTGATTATGGACATGCTTTTTCTCCGAAGCCCGGTATGCCGTTTGTTTTGACTATCCGTGGATCCCGCCAAATCCGAAAACCCTGCGATAGCAATATCGCAGGGTTTTTTCGTTCTACAACCCAATCACCAGTTCCCCTGAATGGCTTCGCGAGCAGCACAGCGCCACCTGCTGGTCTGCCGCGCTTTTCTCCGCCTCCGACTGCACGCTATCCCGGTGATCCACTACGCCGTCGATAACCGGCGTCAGACAGGCGCCGCAAATCCCCATTTCACAGGAGAGCGGTACCGCCACGCCGTTTTCCAGCAGCACCTGCGCGATAGTTTTGTCCGCCGGCACTGGCCAGCGCTCGCCGGTTGATGCCAGCTTGACTGTAAAAATCTCGCCCGTTTCATTACAGTCGGCGGGCATAACGGGCTGGAATGCTTCGCTGTGAAGATTGCTCTCAGCCCAGCCTCTCGTGAGGGCGACCTGATACACCTTCTCCATAAAACCTGCCGGCCCGCAGACCCAGGCGTGGAAACCGGGCGCTGGCGTGGGCATGTGCTCTGCCAGCGCAGTGCGCGGGCTGATGGTATGGATGACACACTCGCCGTGTTTAAATTGCATGAGTTCACGTGCAAACGCCGCGTTGCCATGCTCTTTAACGTAATAGTGCAGCGTAAACGGGGTGCCGGAAGCCTCCAGCTGCCGGGCCATCGCATACAAGGGCGTTATGCCTATCCCTGCCGCCAGCAGCAAGAAGCGTTCAGCCTCGTGCAGAGCAAACAGATTGCGCGGTGAGGAGATAAGCAGTTTCTGCCCCGGACGTAGCGTCTCGTGAACATAGCGTGACCCGCCGCGCGAGGCGGTTTCACGTCCTACGCAAATAAGATAGCTCTCGCTGTCGCTTGCTCCGGTCAGCGAATACTGGCGAACCAGCCCGCAGGGCAGATGCACGTCAATGTGCGCCCCGGGCTGCCAGCCAGGCAGGGCTTCACCGCATCCTGACACCAGCCTGATGGCGAGACTCTTATCCCCCTCACGCCAGAGACCGTCGACAATAACGCTTAACATTTCGCTCATCACGTTCCTCCGTCACACCAGGAAAAACTCGCCGAAGCCCATCTTTTTCAGCCCCCGGCGGTAGGCAATCGAGCTTTTATCCGCAGGGATATGGGCTTCCAGAGTCAGATCCAGCGGCAGGCTTTCCGGGCGCTGCGTCTCAACCATCAGGCGGTCTTCTTCAAAAATACGCAAATTGAAGGCGTGCACTTCCTCTACCGGAATATGCAGGTCAAAGTTGCGCGCGATAGGGGCGAACATGCGGGTTACCCGTGAAGAGACGGGTGAGGCGGCGTTCATGATCACCAGCCTGGCTTCCCCCGGGAAATGGATCGTCAGCGTGGCGGTAAACGGTAAATGCATTTCAAAATGACGCAGCCACTGGAAGCCTTCCGGGGCCTGGACATCGGAGCTGGCGGGGTAGTTGCTCACCGAGCTCCAGTAATCGGCAACAAAGCCAAACGGCGTCTCCAGGGGCTGATAATGGGGTACCAGCGGATTATTGGGGTCAGCAAAGGTGTCAGTGTGGATCCAGGCAAAATGCGCCACGTCCAGAAACCCTTCCACCTGACGGCCGGCGAAGCCATTCACTTCAAACGCCGGGCAGTTGATCTGCTGAAATCCGTCGTTATCCCAGTGCGGCATGGTGGGCAGCGGCATTGGGTTATCGGGATCAAACGCCAGGCAGGTCCAGATCAACCCAAAGCGCTCCTCCACGGCATAGTTGATCAGGTTAAGCTTCGCGGGAACCGGCTGGTCAGGGCTGGACGGAATGCGGTTGCAGCGTCCATCTTCACCAAAGCGTAAGCCATGATAAGGGCAGATTATCCCGTGTTCATCGTGAAAGCCCAGCGTCAGCGGTACGCCGCGGTGCGGGCAAACGTCCCGGGCGACCACAACCTGGTCTTTGACGCGGTAGATAACCAGTTGTTCGTCGAGCAGGGTGGCTTTGACCGGTGCCGCGCCGATGTCGCAGGCGCGAGCAACCGGATGCCAGCATTTTGCCAGACGCAGCCAGTCCTCTGGCTCAAACGTACAATGGGCGGGTGGAGTCGGTTGTATTTTCATGGTTGTCCCTCTCGCGTTCAGCCTAAAGGCCCGGCCTGAATGGTGTCGCACAGACCGTTAATGATGCGCTCTCCGGTCTCTTCTTTGAGCTCCTGGTACCAGGCCCGGGTCAATGCCATGTCTTTGCCATGCGTGATATCACAGCGTTTACGGGCCTTAAGCACCAGGTCGCGGACCCGGTCACAGCGCAGCGCTTCGTACTGCCGCAACGCCAGTGCGATGTTGTGGTTCTCGCGCAGGCAGTCACCCAGCACCACGGCGTCCTCCATCGCCGCGCATCCGCCCTGGCCGATATCCGGCGTGGTGCTGTGCGCGGCATCGCCAAGAAGCGCCACGTTGCTGCGCACCAGGGTGTCGAACGGTTCAATGTCGTGGATTTCGATACGGTTGGTGGTCCCGGGATCCAGCGCGGCGATGAGCTTCTGTACCGGTGGCGCCCAGCCGCGGAAATAGCCCGTGAGATCGGCGCGAAGGGTAGTGCGATCTTCCGCCAGCCCGAGGGGGAGCGGAACATCAAAAAAGAAATAGAAACGTCCGCCGGCGACGGGCATCAGCGAAACGCGCTTGCCCTCGCCGACGAAGGTGGTCCACTGGTGTGCAGGGGCAATCTCTTCATCAATCTTCACCAGCCCGTTCCAGTTGACGTAACCGGCGTAGCGGCGCTCGGGCGTATAGCCCAGCACGTACGGGCGAACAGCGGAGTGACTGCCATCGGCGGCAATCAGGAAATCCCCCGTCGCGGTAGTACCGTCGGTGAAGGTGACGGTGACGCCAGCCGCGTCCTCACGGACGCTTTCAACGCGTTTGCCGAACTGAACGTTCTCGTGCCCCCAGAAGTTCAGCATTTCGCGCTGCAGTTCCGTACGCGACACGGGGCAGGGGCGACCGCCCGTGCGCTCGACCAGCGGGGCAAGGCTAAAGCGGGTGAGGGTATCGCCGCGCCGGTGATCCTTATAGGCCATAAAGCGCATGGGGCCGCCGTAGGTCTCGATGATGTCGCCCATCCCGAGGTGCTGCATGCATTTCACCCCATTGGGCCAGATGGAGATTGCCGCACCGACGGGCTTCATCTCTTTCACGGCCTCAAACACGGTACAGTCGATTCCCGCCTTCTTCAGCGCTACAGCGGCGCTCAGGCCGCCAATGCCCGCGCCAATAACGATTGCTCTCATGCTTCTCTCCTTTTGCAGGGTGTAAAAAGGGAAGAGCAATTTGCGTACCAGGCTGCAGAGTGGCGAAAAGCGCGTTGTATGGGGTGGTTTTGCACTGCTAAGGTGCGCAAACGCGGTGAGAATGCCTTTTTATGAATCAATAATTTCCTGCAGTACGATCCGGAATCGACTGTTTCATAGGGGATGGCAAGAGTGGCGTAGTTTGTGCAAAGCGAGAAAACGACGATATGACGGGAGCGAGTATGATTGCATTGCAAACTTTTAATCAACTGAGCCACGAAGAGGCGCTCGCGCGGTTGCAGCCCTGCGTGGCGTTGCCCGACTGGGCCGATGCGCTGGTGCAGGGGCGGCCCTATTTACACCGCAAAGCACTGTTCGACGCCGCCCGGGCGCTGGCACAAACCTGGGATGAAACGGCGCTTACGCAGGCCCTGAATGCGCACCCGCGAATTGGTGAGAAACCGACGGGCGCCCGGGCGGAGGCGGTGCTTTCGCGCCAGGAGCAGGGCGCCGTCGACAACCGCGACAGGCAGCTGACACAGGCACTGCAGGAAGGGAACGCTCGCTACGAGGCCCGTTTTGGACGCGTGTTTTTGATCCGCGCGAAAGGCCGTAGCGGTGAGGAGATTTTACGCGCCCTCAACGCCCGGCTGGAAAACAGCGATGCGCAGGAGGTACAGGCCGCACTGGAACAGCTGCGGGAAATTACGCTGCTTCGGCTGGAAGGAGTCATTGACGAATGAGTACGTTAAGCACGCATATTCTTGATATTTCAACGGGAAAACCGGCGCAGGGCGTAAGGGTTTATCTTGAGCAGGACGGCGTCGTATTGGCCACTGCTTTCACTAACGCCCAGGGGCGCATCACCGCGTTTATCCCTTTCCTGCCTGCAGGACGTTACCGGCTGGTGGCTGAGATTGGGGCTTGGTTCACCGAAACCGGCCGCGACACGCTTTACCCCTGCGCACAGATCGATTTTGTGACGGGAGAAACGGTAGACGAGCACTTCCACCTGCCGTTTGTGATTGCGCCGGGCGGGTGGTCAACCTACCGCGGCAGTTGACCACACCTGCACACCGTTGACCCAGGTCTCGCTAATATTGCGCTCGTCGCCCAGGGTCATCAGCACAAACAGCTGCTCATAAATGTCCTGACAGCGCCGGTTACGCAGGCGCTGTAGCGGCGTAACGGCCGGGTCGATGACGATAAAATCGGCCTCTTTGCCGGGGGCGAAATTGCCAATCTTATCGTCCAGCCTCAGGGCGTGAGCGCCGCCCAGCGTGGCGTGATAAAACGCTTCGCTGGCGCGCAGGCGGTAGCTCTGCAGCTGACCCACCTTGTACGCCTCCCCGAGGGTGCGCAGCATGCTGAAGGTGGTTCCGGCACCCACATCGGTGCCAATGCCCATACGCACCTGGTGTTGCCAGCAGGCGGGTAAGCGGAACAGTCCGCTGCCGAGAAACAGGTTCGAGGTGGGGCAAAACGCCACCGCCGAGCCGGTATCGTGCAGACAGCGCCATTCACTCTCATGGAGGTGGATCCCATGGGCAAACACGCTGCGTTCGCCGGTCAGCCCGTAATGATGATACACATCCAGATAACGTTCATGTTCCGGCCACAGATCGCTTACCCAGGCCACTTCATTTGGGTTTTCGCTCAGATGGGTCTGCATCCAGGTGTCGGGAAACTCCTCTCTGAGCAGGCTGACCGCGGCCAGCAGTTCCGGTGAGGAGGTCGGGGCAAAGCGTGGCGTAATGGCGTAGCCCAACCGTCCACGGTGGTGCCAGCGCTGGATCAACTCGCGCGTCTGCCGGTAGCTCTCTTTCGCGGTTTCACTCAGGTAGTCAGGCGTGTGGCGGTCCATCATCACCTTCCCGGCGATAAGGCGCATGTTAAGGCGCAGGGCCTCGGTGAACAGCGCCTCGACCGATTCAGGATGCAGCGTACAAAACACCAGCGCGGTGGTGGTGCCGTGGCTGACCAGTTGGTTGATGAAAAACGCCGCAATCTCTTTCGCATAGGCCTCATCGGCAAACTGGCTTTCTACCGGGAACGTGTAGGTGGTCAGCCACTCCAGCAGTTGCTCACCAAAAGCGCCAATCATCTCCGTCTGCGGGTAATGGACGTGGGTATCGACAAAACCCGGGAGCAGCAGTTTGCCGCGCAGGTCGGTGTACCCTTTATAGGGATCAAGATACTGCTCGCCCTCCTGCCAGGCCATCTGGGCCAGAATTTTGCCGTTATGGATGAACAGCAGCCCGTCTTCAAGGTAGCGCGCCTGTTGGGCGATAACGTCTGCACTGTCGCAGACCTGGGCAATATCAAAAAATGCACCGCGGATCGCAGTCTGGTAGTCCATCATGTTTCCTGCCTTAGTGTTTGCGTAGCGGGGTGATGAGACTGAGCAAAAACGGTGCCAGAATGAAAAAGGCCGCAGAGGAACTGCGGCCCGGAGGAAGGGTTACTCTTTTTGCGTTGCCACGTGGGGGCTGAACGACGAGGCGCCTGCCGCTTCACGCTCTTCCCGCGCCAGCCAGCGGTAGGTGACCTCGCCCAGGAAGACGCCGATAAACCAGCTAAAGTTTGCCACTTCATGCAGGGAGGGAATAAAGCTTATCACCAGTCCAACGGCAACGGATGGTACCAGCGCGCCGATGGCTTTCGGGTTGAAACCGTTGCGATACCAGTATTTGCCTTTTGGCGTGTCATCAAACAGATCGTCTACGGAGACCTTGCCGCGCTTAATCAGGTAAAAATCGGCAATCAGAATCCCGAACAGCGGGCCAATAAATGCCCCGAGCACGTCAAGAGTGTAGTGGATAAGCTCCGGCGAGTTAAACAGGTTCCACGGGGTTAACAGGATAGAGCCGACGGCGGCGATCATCCCCCCGGTGCGGAAGCTGATTTTTTGCGGTGAACAGTTAGAGAAATCAAACGCCGGGGAGACGAAGTTCGCCACGATGTTGATCCCGATAGTGGCGGTGATCATGGTCAGCAAGCCAATGGCCACGGCCAGATCGTTGCCCACACGGCTGACGGTTTCAATCGGGTCAGTGATCATGCGGCCAAACAGCGATTGCGTACCCGACACAATCACCACGGTAACGATGGAGAACAGCAGGAAGTTAAACGGCAGGCCCCAGCGGTTACCGCGGCGGATCTCCCCCATGCTTTTACCGTAGCGGGAGAAGTCACCAAAATTGAGCAGCGGGCCGGAGAAGTAAGAGACCACCAGCGCCGTGGCGGTGATCATCTGCCAGGTCTGCTCACCGGCGCTCAGGGATTTACTGGCGAGGGTAAAGGAGATGCCGTCAAAACCGGTCTTGTATACAATCCATCCCGCCAGCGCCAGCATCACCACGTAGACCGCCGGACCGGCGATATCAATAAAGCGCTTAATGGCGCTCATGCCGTGCCAGAAGACCATCGCCTGCAGCACCCACATGATAGCGAAACAGATCCAGCCAAGATGCGACAGGCCCAGGAACGAACCGGTGGTGAGCGTCGCGAGTGAAGGCCAGAACTTAAGCGCCACCAGCATCAGCGCGTTGGCGGCCAGGTAGGTCTGAATGCCGTACCATGCGAAAGCAATCAGCCCGCGGATCACCGCCGGAATATTGGCCCCGAAAACGCCAAATGCCTGACGGCAAATCACCGCGTAGGGTACGCCTGCCATCTGACTCGGTTTCGCCACCAGGTTGGCGCACAACTGCACAATGCAAATCCCTATCAGCAGGCAGAGCAAAACCTGCCAGCTTGCCAGCCCGAGCGTAAAGAAGCTCGCGGCAACAACATAACCCCCCATGCTGTGGACGTCCGACATCCAGAAAGAAAAGATGTTGTACCAGCTCCAGTTCTGATCACGCGTCGGTGCCAGATCCTCATTGCAAAGCCGTGGGCTGTAAACCGCACCGGAATCAGCGGCCGTACCGTGCTGCGCGTTTTGTCTGTTTGGCATGAAACCTGCTCCTGTGAATGAAAACCCGTTAAGTGGGAGTGCAGACGGTGTTGCAGGATCCAGGCCAAAATAATAAATCTTGTATGCAATATTTTATTTTTATGTATACGATTCGATAGCGAAAAGTAAAAATCGGAGTGGTGAATGAACAACATAAACAGCCTGCAGACCGCGCCAGACCTGCATGACAAAGATGAATCCATCTTTCAGGCGCTGATGACCGCGATAGTCGAACATCAGTTGCTCCCGGGAAGTAAATTGCCTGAAGAGGCGCTGGCTGAGGTCTTCGGCGTGAGCCGCACCGGTATTCGCAAGGTGCTGCAACGACTCGCCGCTGTGCAAATGGTCACCTTAACGCCCAAACGTGGTGCACACGTGGCCAGCCCGACGGTAGAAGAAGCGCAGCAGATCTTCCGCACGCGCGCGCTGCTTGAGGTGGCTAACCTGCCGGACGTGCTGGCCCACTGTCAGCCGCCGCATCTGGCTGCACTGGAAGGGATTATTCGCCAGGAGCAGCAGGCGCATGAGGCGTATGACGGTCCCGCCGCAATCCGCCACTCCGCCAATTTCCATATTCAGCTTCAGGCCATTTCAGGCAATCAGGTGCTGACAGAGATGGTGACCGGACTGAGCCAGCGGTCGTCGCTGGTGATCGCAGCCTGGGGCGCGCCGTGGCGTCAGGGCTGCCGCTGCAATGACCACGAGCAACTGGTGGAACTCTTGCGCCAGAAGGCGCTCCAGCCCCTGAGTGAGGCCTTAATGCACCATTTTGAACATATTGTCGCCAGCCTCTGTTTCGAACGGGCCGGTGAGTGCCTGCCTGATTTTGCCCGGCTGTTCGCCAGCCACAAGGAGTCGTAATGTCGTCTGTTTGTATACAAGTGATTAACCCCAACACCAGCCTCGCGATGACGGAAACCATCGGCGCCGCAGCCCGCGCGGTAGCAGCACCGGGAACGGAGATCCTCGCCGTCTGCCCGAGCGCAGGTGTGCCCTCGATAGAAGGTCATTTTGATGAGGCCATCGCCGCCGTGGGCGTTCTCGAACAGATAAAACGCGGACGGCAACAGGGCGTGGATGGACACGTGATTGCCTGCTTTGGTGACCCCGGCCTGCTGGCGGCGCGCGAGTTGGCGCAGGGGCCGGTCATCGGTATCGCAGAAGCTGCGATGCATATGGCCACGCTGGTGGCAACACGCTTTTCCGTTGTGACCACCCTGCCGCGCACGCGGATTATCGCCCGCCATCTTTTGCACCAGTATGGTTTCCAGGACCACTGTGCAGCCCTGCATGCCATCGATCTGCCGGTGCTGGCACTGGAAGACGGTAGCGGCCTGGCTCAGGAGAAGGTGCGCGCGCGCTGCATCCAGGCGCTGAAAGAAGATGGCTGCGGCGCGATTGTGCTCGGCTGCGGTGGAATGGCGACGCTGGCGCAGGAGCTGACGCGTGAGCTGCACGTGCCGGTGATCGACGGCGTCAGTGCGGCGGTAAAAATGGTCGAGTCGCTGGTGGCGCTGGGGCTGTCAACCAGCAAGCACGGGGACCTGGCTTTCCCGGAGAAAAAAGCGTTGAGCGGACACTTTCAGGCACTGAATCCATTTTAATTGAGGGGGTGATAATGGCGCTTTTTAACGAAGATTATCCGCGGGACTTACGCGGCTATGCAGGCAAGCCGCCGCACGCGCAGTGGCCGAACCAGGCGCGCATCGCCGTGCAGTTTGTACTCAATTACGAAGAAGGGGCGGAAAACCACGTGCTGCACGGTGATGCCGGCTCAGAACAATTCCTCTCGGACATCATCGGTGCGGCCAGTTATCCGGACAGACACATGTCGATGGACTCCCT
Organism: Enterobacter sp. SORGH_AS_0287; assembly: GCF_031453695.1. NCBI lineage: Bacteria > Pseudomonadati > Pseudomonadota > Gammaproteobacteria > Enterobacterales > Enterobacteriaceae > Enterobacter > Enterobacter sp. SORGH_AS_0287. The sequence continues at coordinate 1,834,046 of NZ_JAVIZW010000001.1, read as the reverse complement.
CTATGAATACGGCAGCCGTGCCGGGTTCTGGCGGATCCATAACGAATTCTGCAAGCGTGGCCTGCCGCTGACGGTCTTTGGCGTGGCAATGGCGCTGGCGCGACATCCCGATATCGTCGACGCCATCAAAGCAGCTGATTACGACGTGGTTAGCCACGGCTGGCGCTGGATCCACTATCAAAGTATGGATATCAACCAGGAGCGCGAGCACCTGCACAAGGCGGTGCATGTCCTGACTGACCTGTTTGGCAAACCGCCTGCCGGCTGGTACACCGGGCGTGACAGCCCAAACACCCGCCAGCTGGTAGTGGAGCATGGCGGCTTTGACTATGACAGCGACTACTATGGCGATGATTTACCGTTCTGGACGCAAGTGGCGTGCAGCGACGGCACGCGCAAACCCCACCTGATTGTGCCGTATACGCTGGATGCCAACGACATGCGCTTTGCGACCGCCCAAGGGTTCAACACCGCCGAGCAGTTTTATACCTACCTGAAAGACAGCTTTGACGTGTTGTACGAAGAAGGGGAACGTGCGCCGAAGATGATGTCCATCGGCATGCATTGCCGTCTGCTGGGGCGTCCGGGGCGTTTTCGTGCTCTGCAGCGGTTCCTTGATTACCTTGCGCAGCACGATCGGGTATGGGTCTGTACCCGCCAGCAGATAGCCGATCACTGGCGTGAGGTGCACCCGTTCCAACAATAACGGTCCAGCAGTGCGCCGGGCGGCGGTGACGCCTGTCCCGGCCTGCTGCTTATCTGAGGGGAAAAGCGCCATCGGGCAGGGTTATTAACATTACGCCATCACGCTCACCTGCGCCGCCACAATCCGCCAGCCGTACGGGAAGCGTACCCATGTCTGCTGCTGGCGACCAATCCGCTCCGTTCTTTCGCGGGTGAATTCGGTGCTACACACGGCGTAATCTTCTCCGAAGGTGGTGATTACCGTATGGCGCAACGTCCTTTGCAGGCCCGCGGACGGGCGCGCCGCCCGAAAGGCGCGGATTTCCTCAATGCCGTACAGGTTTTCGCCCGCACCGAGACGCACCGTGTTTTTGTCGTGCCAGAACAGCTCATCCAGCACCGGAATGTTGTTGCTTACCAGCGCATCTTCATAGCGGTAAAAGGCTGCGGTCACTTCTGCAACGACCCACGGAAGGTTAATGTCATCGTGATTTATCATGGTGCCATCTCCGCCGGCCGGGCATCGGTTATTCCGCTTGCTTCCAGCACCCGCGCCACACGCAGGCAGGCTTGCTCGTTAAACGGTGCGGCGATCAACTGCAGGCCAACAGGTGCGCCCTGAGCGGTGCGCAGCGGGACGGTGGTAACGGGTAAACCTAAAAACGAAATCGGCTGCGTCAGCATGCCCATGCTGGCGCGAACCGGTAACGGCTGGCCGTTGATCTCCATAATCTCTTCGCCAATCCGCGTTGCACTGCGCGGCGTGGCCGGGGCGATCAGCACGTCGGCCTGCGCAAACAGCGCTTTAAACGCCTGTCGGGCCTGCGTGCGAAAACGCTGGGCCTGAATATACCAGGCAGAAGGGATCATCGCGCCGGCCAGCAGTCGTTCGCGCGAATGGGGTTCAAAACGCCCGGGCTCGCGGCGAAGCGCGGGCAGGTACTGATTTCCGCCTTCCGAGGCGCTGATGATAAACGCCGCGGAGCGGGCCAGCTCGGCATCGGGGAACTGCAGCGTTTCCTGCACGTCGAGGGCTTTTGCCACCCGCGCCACGGCGTCCCGCGTGTCGCTGTCGCACCAGGTACTGAAATAGCCGCCGAGCACCGCGCAGCGCAAACCATCCAGACCGCGGTCGAGCAGGGGCCGGGTCTGCTCCCGGGAGCTCTCCGCCTGAAATCCGTCGCTGGTATCCCGACCCTGCAGTGCATCGTACACCGACGCCAGATCGCTCACGCGACGGGCAAACGGCCCGATGTGATCCAGACTGGCGACAAACGGATGGCTGCCGGCGCGTGACAGACGACCAAAAGTGGGCTTAAGACCGTATATTCCGCACAGGGAGGCCGGTACGCGAATCGACCCGTTGGTGTCGGTACCGAGCGAAAAATGGACCAGTCCGGCAGCGACCGCGGCGGCAGAGCCGCCGGACGATCCTCCGGCAATGCGCGTCACATCGTGCGGGTTACGCGTTGCGCCGTAGTAAGTGTTTTCCGTCGTAAAGCCGTAGGCGTAGGCATCCATGTTGACCATCCCCGACAATAAGCCACCGGCACTGCGCAGCTGGCGTACCGCAAAGCTGTCAGCGGTGGCGGGGGGGCGCTGGCTGAACAGCTCTGCACCGGCAAGGGTCGTATGCCCGGCGACGTCGAACAGGTTTTTCACCGCGTAGGGAATACCTGCCAGCGGCGGCAGAGGGCGTTTCTCCCGACGCAGGGTGTCGATATTCTCGGCTTCGGCCAACATGCGTTCTTCCGTGACGGTGGTCCAGGCGTTGATATGGGGATTGATGCGCGTAATGGCTTCCAGGGTCTGGAGGGCGATGTCATGGGCGCTCAGGTCGCCTGCACTCAGCGCCTGCTGGATCTCACTGATACTCATCTCGTGTAGCGTCATGCTTTGTATACTCCTGCGATTTCCAGACGGTCATCAAACGGCAGCGCCATCAGCGGGGCGGCCATCGCCGCGATACGGCAGAACTGTACATGGAGTTCTGCCCGGCGGGCGTCATCCAGCTCAACGCCCAGCACGGACTCCATTTGCGCCAGATAGGCATGCCAGTCAGGTTGTGTGGTATTCATCAGTCTCTCCTTAAAATCCGGCGGCGGCGCCGTTGCTGCGCGGGTCAAATGCCCCTTCAAACAGCCCGTTAGGATGGCGAACAATCGCACCCGCGTGGCCCATGGCTTCGCTGAATTCCGGGAAGCACTCCACGTCGTGGCCCAGCGCCTGCAGGCGCGCGACGGTCTGCGGCGTAAAGCGGCCTTCCACCTTCAGGGTGTCGGACGTCTGTCCCCAGGTGCGCCCCAGTAACCAGCGCGGGCGGGCGATGCTCTCCTGCAGTGGTACCCCCTGCACCACATAGCGGGTAAACAGTGTGGCCTGGGTTTGCGGCTGGCCGTCACCGCCCATCGAGCCGTAGACCATGACGCGTCCGTCATGCAGACGCGCGGCTGCCGGGTTCAGGGTGTGGAACGGTTGTTTTCCTGGCGCAAGCGCCAGCAGGTGACGGGGATTGAGGCTGAATGAGGCTCCCCGGTTTTGCCAGACGATGCCGGTATCAGGCAGGACCACGCCGCTGCCGAACTCGTGATAAATGCTCTGGATAAACGACACGGCAAGACCGCTGTTATCCATCACTCCCATCCAGACCGTATCACCAGGGCCTTTGCCGCAGCCCCACGGTGCGGCCTGGTTATCATCGACCTGGTCGGCGAGGGCGGCGAGGGCGGCAGGTTCCAGCAGACCCTGGATATCGGTTTTCAGCTCGCGCGGGTCGGTGATATGGGCATCGCGCAGACCAAACGCCAGTTTGGTGGCCTCTACAATGCGGTGAACGGTGGTCGCTTCGTCAGCATCGGCCATGGACAGGCGGTCGGTTATCCCGAGGATCGCCAGCGACACCAGCCCCTGCGTTGGCGGCGCAAGGTTCCACACTTCGCCCTGTTGATGCTGTAATTTCAGCGGCGTGGTGCGCCGGGCGACATGCGCGTTTAGGTCAGCCAGGGTGATGGGCAGCCCGAGCGTTGCCATGCCCCGGGCCAGACGCTCCGCCAGCGGGCCGCGATAAAAACTGTCCAGACCGTCTTCTGCGAGGTGCGAGAGCGTGGAGGCCAGCGCCGGTTGATAAAACCGGCTGCCGACCTGCGGCGGTTTGCCGTCAGCCAGCCAGGTCTCTGCGAAGCCGGGCAGGTCCTTCAGTTCATCCAGCTTACTGGCCGTGGCGGCGGCCTGAGACGCGGTCACCGGCGTGCCGTTTCGGGCATAGTCAATGGCGTCTGCCAGCAGGCGATTCAGGGGAAGAGCGGTGCCCGTCAGCGTGCGTGAAACCTTCAGCGCTTCGTCCCAGCCGCTGACCGTTCCCGCCACGGTCAGCGCCGCGCGAGGCCCGCGATGGGGGATCTGAGAGACATCGTCATAGGCGGCAAGCGTCGCCAGTGAGCCTGCTGCGCCGCTGGCGTCAATGGCGACCGGTTCGCCGTCAGGCGGCACGATAAGCCAGAAACCGTCCCCACCGAGACCGTTCATGTGCGGGTAAACCACGGCAATGGTTGCGGCGGCGGCGACCATTGCCTCAATCGCGCTACCGCCTTCGCGCAGAATGGCCAGGGCGCTCTGGCTGGCAAGATGGTGGGGCGCCACGGCCATTCCGTGTACGGAGACATTACTTTGCATGGAGAGTCCTCATAACCCAAAAGTCACAAGGTGCTGCAAAAGCTGTTCCAGTTATGAATGAAAAGTTTCACGTCAGTCGTAACATAACGTTTTAAGAAGCTGGCATGCTTAATGAAAGGTATAGTGAGGTGAAACAAAAGTTACAGAGGCTTTATGGAACAGCTTGATGAACGTCTGAAAGCGCAATACGCGTCGTTGTCACCGCAGGAGCAACGGGTGGCTGATTTTATTTTTGATCATTTCGACGACCTCATTAGTTATAACAGCGCCGAGCTGGCGCAGCTGAGCGGGGTGTCGAAAGCCACGGTGAGCCGTCTGTTTAAGCGTCTGGGCTATGAGAAGTATAAAGAGATGCGCGACGAACTGCGCACGCTGCGCCAGAGCGGCATGCCGCTGACCGATAACCGCGATGCGGTGCAGGGCAACACTCTGCTGGCGCGGCATTATAAGCAGGAGATGGCAAACCTCACCCAGTGGGTCAACGCTCTGGATGCTCAGCAGTTTGCCGAGGCCATGGCCTCAATGGTGAAGGCACGGCGGATTGTGATTATCGGGATGCGCAACGCCTATCCGGCGGCGCTGCACCTGCGCCAGCAGCTGTTGCAGGCGCGCGGACAGGTGCTGCTGCTGCCGCAGCCGGGGCAGAGCCTGAGCGAGGAACTGGTCGATTTAACGCCCGACGATCTGGTGATTATGATGGCATTTCGCCGTCGCCCGCGGATCGTTCGGCCGCTGTTGCAGCAGCTTCAGCACAGCGGTATTCCGGTTCTGCTGATGTGTGAGCCGCAGGCGCACAGCCTGTTTCCGCTGTCCAGCTGGCAGCTCTGCGCCCCGCTGGACAGCGTCTCGGCGTACGACAGCTACTCGTCGGTCAACAGTCTGATCAACCTGCTGGCTAACGCCTTCCTGCATGAAATCCTCGATAAAGGCCGTCCCCGGATCCACGATATCGCCTCCCTGTATCAGCAGCTGGACGAACTGGAACAGCGATAATGGGGCATCAGGCTGGTGCTTTGCATTAAAATAGTGCAGAAAAGCGGGGCGGAAAAGGGAGGCCTTTTCCGCCCCGCTCTCGTTTTATCAGGCCTTCAGAGAAAATTTCCCGTTTCGCTTCATCTGGCACATTAGTTGCAAAATCCAATTCAAAGAATCTTTTGTTTCATGTTAACGTTACGGGGAAGCACCATGAAAAAGTTATTGATTGCACTGACCGGGGCCGTCTGTCTGTTTGCAAACCTGCCAGCAAAAGCTGACCAGCTTCAGGATATTGAGAAACGCGGCACTCTTCGTATCGCCGTCCCGCAGGATTTTCCTCCGTTTGGTTCGGTCGGGACCGATCTCCAGCCGCAGGGCTACGACATTGACATGGCGCGCTATCTGGCAAAACAGATGAAGCTCAAGCTGCAGCTGGTGCCGGTGACCAGTGCCAACCGCGTGCCGTATCTGCAAACCGATAAGGTGGATCTGGTGATCTCAAGCCTCGGTAAAAACGCCGAGCGTGAAAAGGTGATCGATTTTAGCCGTGCCTATGCGCCGTTCTTCCTCGGCGTGTTCGGCCCGAAAGGGGCTGAGCTGAAAGATGCTGCTCAACTGAGTGGAAAAACCATTGGCGTGACGCGCGGCGCGGTGGAGGACATGGTGCTGACCAGCCTTGCGCCGAAAGATGCAGACGTCAAACGCTACGAAGACAATAACACCACGCTGTCGGCTTACCTGTCCGGTCAGGTCCAGTACGTGGCGACAGGCAATCTGGTCGTGGCGGCGATTTCCCGCCAGAACGCCGCCAAAGCCCCGGTTCCGAGCTTTATGCTGAAGGACTCGCCGTGCTTTATCGGGCTGAAGAAAAACGAACCGGCGCTGAAAGCGAAAGTTGATGCGGTGATTGAGCAGGGAATTAAAGACGGCACCCTGAATAGCCTCTCTGAGCAGTGGCTGAAAGCGCCGTTGCCGGCAAGCCTGGGCGTGTAAGGCGATGACAGAGCAACTCCATTTCTCTGCGCTCTGGCCGTACTGGCCGGCGCTGCTGGCAGGGCTGTGGGTCACCATTCAACTGACGGTGATGGCAACCCTCGGCGGGCTGGCGATCGGTATTTTCGGGGCGGCGATTCGCAGCGGCCGGACGACGTGGTTCAGCCGGATCTGGGGCGGCTACGTGGAGATTATCCGCAACACGCCCTTTGTCGTGCAGCTGTTTTTCATTGTGTTCGGTCTGCCGAATCTGGGGCTGAAGATGACGGCGGGCGAAGCGGCGCTGCTGGCAATGGTCGTCAACCTGGGCGCGTACAGCACGGAGATTGTCCGTGCCGGTATTCAGGTTACGCCCAAAGGACAGTGGGAGGCCGGCCGCGTGCTGGGGCTTACCCGCCTGCAAACGTTTATACGCGTGGTGCTGCCACCGGCACTGCAGCGTATTTATCCGGCTCTGGTCAGCCAGTGCATTATCGTTATGCTCGGTTCGTCGGTGGTGTCGCAGGTCTCCTATGAAGAGCTGACTTTTGCCGCCAACCTGATTCAGTCAAGAACGTTCCTGAGCTTTGAGGTCTATCTGGTGACCACCGGAATTTACCTGGTGCTGTCAATTACCCTGCGCCAGCTAATGATGGCGGCAGGACGGAAGTGGCTGGGGGTACAGGCATGATGACCACCTTTACCGACTGGGACATTATTCGCAATCTGCTGCTCGCCGGACGCTGGACGGTGCTGCTGTCGCTGGTGGCGTTTGTCGGCGGGGCGGCGGTAACGCTGCCGCTGTTACTGTTGCGCCTCACGGGTGGGCGTACGGTAAAACGTCTTATCCGCGGCTATATCGAACTGTTTCAGGGCACGCCGCTGCTGATGCAACTGTTCCTGGCCTTCTTCGGCGTGGCGCTGTTGGGTATCGATGTTTCGCCGTGGACCGCCGCGTCGCTGGCCCTGACGTTCTACACCAGCGCTTTTTTGCTTGATATCTGGTTTGGCAGTATTCGTGCGCTGCCGAAAGGGCAGTGGGAGGCGTCGCGCTGTCTGGGGCTGACCTTCGGCCAGACGCTGTTTCGCGTGGTGGCTCCCCAGGCGTTACGCATCGCCATCGCCCCAACGGTGGGTTTCGCCGTGCAGGTGATTAAGGGGACCGCGCTGGCATCCATTATCGGTTTTATCGAGCTGACCAAGGCCGGGACGATGCTGACCAACGTGACCTATCAGCCGTTTAAAGTCTTTGCGCTGGTGGCGCTCGGCTACTTCATTCTGTGTTATCCGCTGTCGCGCTACAGCCGTTATCTGGAGACTAAATTCAATGCCTCTCATCACCATTAATCAGGTGCAGAAGTACTACGGCGATAACCACGTGCTCAAGGGCGTGGATCTGGACATCGACATGGGCCAGGTCATTTCAATTATCGGGCGCAGCGGTTCGGGTAAAAGCACGCTGTTGCGCTGCATTAACGGCCTCGAAGGGTATCAGGACGGCAGCATCAAGCTCGGCGGCATGACCATTACCGACCGGGATTCCCAGGCGCGTGAAATCAGCCGCTCGGTCGGCATGGTATTTCAGAACTTCAACCTTTTCCCGCACATGACGGCGATGGAAAACGTGATGCTCGCGCCACGTCGGGTGCTGAAGAAAAGCGCAGCAGAATGTCAGGTGCTGGCGCAGCGCATGCTGGAGAAAGTCGGGCTGGGTGACCGTCTGGATTACTACCCGTCAAGCCTCTCCGGGGGCCAGCAGCAGCGCGTGGCGATTGCCCGTGCTCTGGCGATGTCGCCTAAAGTTTTACTCTGTGACGAGATAACTTCCGCGCTCGATCCGGAACTGGTAGGCGAAGTGCTCAAGGTGCTGGAACAACTGGCCGCTGAGGGGATGACGCTGATCCTGGTGACCCATGAAATGAATTTTGCCCGCGAAGTGGGCGACCGCGTGGTGTTTATGCATCAGGGGCGCGTCTGGGAGCAGGGCGACAGTAAAACGCTGTTCGCTAACCCACAGACCACTGAGCTTAAACAGTTTATCTCCTCCGTGCGCGGCCTCAATTAACTAAGGACTAAAAAATGGATATCGCTCAATTTCCGCAAATCAATCCGCCACAACGTCTGCTGATGGGGCCGGGGCCGATCAACGCCGATCCGCGCGTGCTGCGTGCCATGTCGAGCCAGCTTATCGGCCAGTACGATCCGGCGATGACCCACTACATGAACGACGTCATGGCACTCTACCGCGGCGTGTTCCGCACGGAAAACCGCTGGACGATGCTGGTGGACGGCACCTCCCGCGCGGGGATTGAAGCGATTCTGGTATCGGCCATTCGTCCGGGGGACAAAGTGCTGGTGCCCGTTTTTGGTCGCTTCGGCCATCTGCTGTGCGAAATTGCCCGCCGCTGCCGCGCAGAGGTCCACACCATCGAGGTACCGTGGGGCGAGGTGTTCACGCCGGATCGGGTGGAAGATGCCATTAAACGCGTGCGTCCGCGCCTGCTGTTAACCGTGCAGGGGGATACGTCCACCACCATGCTGCAGCCGCTTGCGGAACTCGGGGCAATCTGCCGTCGTTACGATGTCCTGTTTTATACCGATGCTACCGCGTCGCTCGGCGGCAACGCCCTGGAGACCGATGCCTGGGGGCTGGATGCGGTCTCGGCGGGGATGCAGAAATGTCTTGGCGGTCCCTCCGGCACCTCGCCTGTTACCCTGAGCCCGCGGATGGAAGAGGCAATCCGTCGCCGCAAATGCATCGAAGAGGGGATCCGTACCGATGCCCATCGCGACGGCGACGAAGAGATGATTTACTCCAACTATTTCGACCTCGGCATGGTGATGGATTACTGGGGACCCGAGCGTCTGAACCACCACACCGAAGCGACCACCGCGCTGTTTGGCGCCCGCGAATGTGCCCGCCTCATTCTGCAGGAAGGGCTGGATAACGGTATCGCCCGCCACAAGCTGCACGGGGATGCGCTGCTGAAAGGTATTCAGGCGATGGGACTCGAGACCTTCGGCGACCTCAGGCACAAGATGAACAACGTGCTGGGCGTGCTTATCCCTCAGGGCGTAAACGGTGACCAGGTGCGTAAACTGATGCTGGAGGATTTCGGCATTGAAATCGGTACTTCGTTTGGTCCGCTGCACGGCAAAGTGTGGCGTATTGGCACCATGGGCTATAACGCGCGTAAAGACTGCGTGATGACCACCCTGAGTGCGCTGGAGTCGGTACTGAACTACCTGACGTTTTCCACTACGCAGGGTGCCGCGATGCAGGCCGCGTGGGATCATTACCGCACTGAGACGGCGCTATGAATCACGCGACACGCCAGCAGGCGGCGGAACGTGTGATGGCCCGCGCCGATGCGCTGGCCGCCATCAGCGAAACCCAGGATTCCCTTACCCGCGTGTATCTCTCTGCCCAGCATCTGCAGGCTAACCAGCTGGTCGGGCAGTGGATGAACCAGGCAGGCATGACCGTCTGGCAGGACAGCGTGGGGAATATCTGCGGACGTTATGAAGGCGAGCAGGAGGGCGCACCGGCGGTGTTGCTTGGCTCGCATCTGGATACCGTGCGCAATGCCGGGCGCTACGACGGGATGCTGGGAGTGCTGACGGCCATTGAAGTCGTTGACCGCCTGCACCAGCAGGGAAAACGGCTGGCGCAGGCCGTTGAGATTGTCGGCTTTTGCGATGAAGAGGGTACCCGCTTTGGTATCACGCTGTTGGGCAGCCGCGCGCTGACGGGCACCTGGCCTGTGGGCTGGCTCGACACGTGCGATGCCAGAGGTATCAGCGTGGCGCAGGCGATGGTACAGGCAGGGTTAGATCCCAGCCGTGTCGCGATGGCCGCAAGACGCCCGGATGATTTCAGCGCCTGTCTGGAGCTGCATATTGAACAAGGACCGTGTCTGGAACAGGCCGGTCTGGCGCTGGGCGTGGTTGAAGCCATTAACGGCGCGCGTCGTCTGAACTGCCGCTTCACCGGTGAGGCCGGCCACGCCGGGACCGTGCCGATGGCGCATCGTAAGGACGCGCTGGCCGCCGCCGCCGAATGGATGGTGCTGATTGAAAACACCACCCGTCAGCACGGCGGCAACCTGGTGGCCACGGTGGGTGAGTTGCGCTGTCTGCCTGGTGCGGTAAACGTCATCCCCGGCGAGGTCGCGCTCTCGTTAGATATTCGCGGCCCGCAGGATGCGCCGCTTGACCTTCTGCTTACTGCACTGCTGACGCAGGCGCAGGCGATAGCGGCCCGTCGCGGAATACATTTTGCAGCCGACGAATTTTACCGAATCGCCGCCACGCCATGCGATACACGTCTGCAGGCGCTGCTGGCGGAGGCTGTAGAATCGGTGCAGGGGAAGACATTATCGCTGCCGAGCGGTGCCGGTCATGACACCATCGCCCTGGCGGAGCGCTGGCCGGTAGGGATGTTGTTTGTGCGGTGTAGGGGAGGCGTCAGCCACCATCCGGCGGAATCGGTGATGGCTGAGGATGTCGCGCTGGCGATTGATGCCTTTACGCGTGCGGTAACGCGTCTGGCGGGTTAAGCGACCGAGCGTACCGCTTCATCGATGTCGGCACTCACCCGCACATCCTGCTCGTCAAACACCATGCAGTGGCGATCGTCAAAAGCCACATCAATTTGCTGCCACGGTGCGAATTTCACATCGCCCGGCAGCAAAATCTTCACATTGTCGTGGCCGTAGCACTGACCAAAGAGGTAGGTGTTGTTGCCCAGACGCTCAACCACTTCACAGTTAAACGTCAGCCGCGTGCCGTGGCGGAGATCGGTGGTTAAATGTTCCGGACGAATGCCCAGCGTCACCGGGCTGCCTGCGTTCAACGGTGTGGTGGTCAGGGCCAGTGTGAGTGTCTTCTGCTGGGATAATCTCACCGTCAGCTCACCCGGTTGCCAGGCCTCTACCGTTGCCGGCAGGAAATTCATCTTCGGCGAGCCGATAAACCCGGCCACGAACTTGTTCACCGGTTTGTAGTAGAGTTCCATCGGCGCGCCCATCTGCTCAACCTTTCCGTAGTTCATCACCACAATTTTATCAGCCAGGGTCATCGCTTCTATCTGGTCGTGGGTGACATACACCATGGTGGTTTTCAGTTCCTGGTGCAGACGGGCAAGATGCAAACGCATCTCCACGCGCAGCTCGGCATCCAGGTTGGAGAGCGGTTCGTCGAACATAAAGACCCGCGGATTACGTACGATGGCGCGGCCAATGGCCACACGCTGGCGCTGGCCGCCGGAAAGCTGCTTAGGTTTGCGATCCAGAAGGTGGGAAAGCTGCAGCGTTTTGGCCACCATCTCGACCTGATGGCGGATCTGATCTTTCGGCACCTTATTGACCTTCAGGCCGTAGCCCATGTTTTCGGCCACCGTCATATGTGGGTAGAGCGCATAGGACTGAAACACCATCGCCACGCCGCGGTGGGAGGGGGCAACGTCGTTCATCACCTCGTCACCAATTAACACTTCCCCTTCGCTAATGTCCTCCAGTCCGGCAATCATGCGCAGCATTGTCGATTTACCGCAGCCGGAAGGACCGACAAAGACGGCAAACTCACCGTCTTCAATCTCAAGATTCACGTTGTGCAAGGTTACGGTGTCGCCAAAGCGTTTGGTGACATTCCTCAATTGTATGTTCGACATCTGTATTCCCCGAGTAAACCGCCGCGTATGTATTACGTATAACAATTATTTGCTACATGGCTGGACGGTGCAATTTGTCTGCTCTGACTATAACTTCCAGTATTCACGCACCCTATACCGATATTCCATTAATGTTATGACGATCACACAACTTACAGTTTTTTGTAGAGTTATCATGATGTGAAGGGTAGCGTATACCAAACCAAAGGCATTTGATGTTATACGTTGTACGCCAGTGTTAGTCGGTTTTCTGGCGAAGGTGTATGGCGGTGAAATGCAATAACAACCATAAAATTGTTATACCTTCACATGAGGTTGATAATGAAAAAGAACATACTCGCTGCTCTGATCCTCTCTACGCTCGCGGTGCAGGCTTACGCCACCACGCAGCTTAACGTCTGGGAAGACATCAAAAAGTCGTCCGGCATTAAAGACGCGGTCGCCGATTTCGAAAAGCAGTACGACGTTAAGGTTAACCTGCAGGAGATGCCTTACGCGCAGCAGCTGGAAAAACTGCGCCTCGACGGCCCGGCAGGAATTGGCCCGGACGTGCTGGTCATTCCCAATGATCAACTGGGCGGGGCGGTTGTGCAAGGGCTGCTGACCCCCCTGAATCTGGAGGCGAAGCAGACCGAACAGTACACGCCAGCGTCCATAAATGCCTTCAAAATGGATAGCACCCTTTACGGTGTGCCGAAAGCGGTTGAGACGCTGGTGCTGATTTATAACAAAGACCTGATCGCGAAGCCGCTCAACTCACTTCAGGACTGGTATGACTTTTCTAAACAGCAGCGCGCCAAAAACCAGTACGGCCTGCTCGCCAAGTTCGACCAGATTTACTACAGCTGGGGGGCTATCTCCCCGATGGGCGGGTACATCTTCGGTAAAAACGATAAAGGCGGTTATAACGCCAGCGACGTGGGCCTGAACAAGCCGGGCGCGGTAGACGCGGTCACCTACCTGAAAAAATTCTATGCCGATGACGTATTCCCGGCGGGGATCATTGGCGATAACGGTCTGAACGCGATCGATTCTCTGTTTACCGAGAAAAAAGCGGCAGCCGTCATCAACGGTCCGTGGGCGTTCCAGCCGTATGAAGCGGCGGGCATTAACTACGGCGTTGCGCCGCTGCCGACGCTGCCGGACGGTAAGCCAATGAGTTCATTCCTGGGCGTGAAGGGCTATGTCGTCTCTACCTGGAGCAAAGACAAAGCTATGGCGCAGAAATTTATCGAATTTATCAACCAGCCGCAGTACGTCAAAACGCGCTATATCGCGACGCGAGAAATTCCGCCGCTGACCGCGATGATTGACGATCCGCTCATTAAGAACGACGAGAAAGCCAGCGCGGTTGCCGTGCAGGCCGCACGGGCGACAGCGATGCCGGGCATTCCGGAAATGGGTGAAGTCTGGGCTCCGGCGAACGCGGCCCTCGAGCTGAGCCTGACCGGTAAACAGGATCCGAAAGCCGCGCTCGACAGCGCAGAAAAACAGGTTCAGATGCAAATCGAAGCCATGCAGGCCAGCAACCAGTAGTTTTCTGACGTCGCAGAACGGGAGGGCGTCTCTCCCGTTTTTTGAAAGGAGTTGTTTGTGAGTATCATCCCGGAACATTTTGCCAAACCGCGCGTGGCCGGGCGTCACGCCTGGACCAGCCTGCTGCTGGCGGTCATTCCCGGCTTCGGTCAGTTTTACCACCGTCAATGGCTGAAAGGGGTCATCTTCCTGGTGCTGCTTGCCAGTTTTATCGGCGTATTTGCTGATTTTCTGCGCGAAGGGCTGTGGGGACTGGTGACGCTGGGTGAGGAGGTGCCGCGCGACAACTCCATCTTCCTGCTGGCGGAGGGGATCATCAGCGTGTTAATCGCGGCGTTCGGCGTGATGGTGTATTACCTGTCGATGCGTGACGCGTGGGTCAATGGCCTGAAACGTGACGAAGGGTTGCAGCTTAACAGCGTGCGTAAACAGTATCAGATGCTATTGAGCTACGGCTTCCCGTATCTAATGATCACCCCGGGCTTTATCCTGCTGGTGTTTGTGGTGGTGTTTCCCATTTTGTTCGGGTTTGCCATCGCCTTTACCAACTACAACCTCTACCACACGCCGCCGGCTAAGCTGGTTGACTGGGTCGGGTTTAAGAACTTCATCAACATCTTTACGCTCTCTATCTGGCGCTCCACCTTCTTCGACGTGCTGCAGTGGACGGTGGTCTGGACGCTGCTCGCCACCACGCTGCAGTGTACGGTGGGCGTACTGCTGGCGATTCTGGTGAACCAGAAAGATTTACGCTTTAAGCCGCTGATCCGCACCATCTTTATTTTGCCGTGGGCGGTGCCGGGCTTTGTCACCATCCTGGTTTTCGCCGGGATGTTTAATGACTCCTTCGGGGTGATTAACAACGCCATTCTGGCCTTCTTTGGTATTGCGCCTAAAGCCTGGATGACCGATCCGTTCTGGACCAAAACGGCGCTGATCATGATGCAAACCTGGCTTGGTTTCCCGTTTGTTTTCGCCATGACCACCGGCGTGCTGCAGGCCATTCCTGATGACCTGTATGAAGCGGCTACCATGGACGGCGCCAGCAGCTGGACCCGGTTGCGGACCATTACGCTGCCGCTGGTGCTCTACGCCATAGCGCCGATCCTGATTACGCAATACACCTTCAACTTCAATAATTTCAACATCATCTATCTGTTCAATAACGGCGGACCGGCGGTGGTGGGGTCGAATGCGGGCGGCACCGACATTCTGGTGTCGTGGATCTACAAACTGACGATGTCATCTTCGCAATATGCCATTGCGGCGACCATCACCATCCTGCTGTCTGTTTTTGTCGTCGGCCTGGCGCTATGGCAGTTCCGCGCCACCAAATCTTTCAAAAATGACGACATGGCGTAAGGGACGTAACAATGGCTAAATCACAAAGTATTAAACGTGAGAAATGGGTCCGCCTTTCACTCTCCTGGCTGGTTATTGTGCTGGTGTCGGTCATCATCATTTACCCGCTGGTGTGGACGGTGGGCGCCTCACTCAACGCGGGCAACAGCCTGTTAAGCTCCTCTGTTATTCCGCAGAACCTGTCGTTCCAGCATTACGCCGACCTGTTTAATGGTCAGGTGAACTATATGACGTGGTACTGGAACTCGATGAAAATCAGCTTCCTGACCATGGTGTTGACCTTAATCAGCGTTAGCTTTACCGCCTATGCCTTCTCACGTTTTCGCTTTAAGGGGCGGCAGAACGGACTGATGCTCTTCCTGCTGTTGCAGATGATCCCGCAGTTCTCGGCGCTGATTGCCATCTTCGTGCTCTCGCAGCTGTTGGGCTTAATCAACAGCCATCTGGCGCTGGTGCTGATTTACGTTGGCGGCATGATCCCAATGAACACCTATCTGATGAAGGGCTACCTGGACGCCATTCCTAAGGATCTGGATGAGTCCGCGCGCATGGACGGAGCCAGTAACTTCCGCATCTTCATCGAGATCATCATGCCGCTTTCCAAACCCATTGTGGCGGTGGTGGCGCTGTTCTCCTTCACCGGGCCGCTGGGGGATTTCATTCTCTCCAGCACCATTTTGCGCACCCCGGACAAATACACCTTACCCATCGGGCTTTATAACCTGGTGGCGCAAAAAATGGGTGCCAGTTACACCACCTACGCGGCAGGCGCGGTGCTGATTGCGGTGCCGGTCGCGCGATCCTCTATCTGGCCTTACAAAAATACTTCGTCTCCGGTCTGACCTCCGGGAGTACTAAGGGATAACCATGAAAAGACTCAAACCCGCTTTGCTTGCTGTTTGTCTTTCTTGCGGTCTTGCCGCGAGTGCGTTCGCCGCGGACGGGGTAAAAACGCGTCCTTTTAACGCCATGCCGGCAGACTTTATTAAGGGGGCGGACATCTCGACGCTGCTCGAGGCGGAACAGCATGGCGCAACATTTTATAACCAGAACGGCCAGCAGCAGGACGCGATTGCCATTCTGAAAGCCAACGGCGTGAACTATGTGCGCCTGCGTTTGTGGGTGGATCCGCAGGATGCCAACGGAAATACCTACGGGGGCGGCAGTAACAATCTGGAAAACACGCTGGCGCTGGCGAAGCGCGTGAAGGCCCAGGGCATAAAACTCCTGCTCGATTTCCACTACAGCGATTTCTGGACCGACCCGGGCAAACAGTTCAAACCAAAAGCCTGGGAGAAGATGGATTACCCGCAGCTTAAAACGGCAATCCATGACTATACGCGCGACACCATTGCCCGCTTTAAAAAAGAGGGCCTGCTGCCGGACATGGTCCAGATTGGTAATGAAATCAATGGCGGAATACTCTGGCCGGAAGGCAAAAGCTGGGGGCAGGGTGGCGGCGAGTTTGACCGCGTAGCCGGGTTACTCAACGCCGCAATCAGCGGGATGAAAGAGAACCTGACCGACGGCGAGCAGGTGAAAATTATGCTGCACCTGGCCGAAGGCACTAAAAATGACACCTTCCGCTGGTGGTTTGATGAGATCACGAAGCGCGATGTGCCGTTCGATATTATCGGCCTGTCGATGTACACCTACTGGAATGGTCCGATCGGCGCGCTGAAAGCCAATATGGATGACATCAGCAAACGCTATAACAAAGACGTGATTGTGGTGGAAGCGGCCTATGGCTATACGCTGGAGAACTGCGATAACGCAGAAAACAGTTTCCAGGCCAAAGAAGAGAAGGACGGTGGCTATCCCGGCACCGTGCAGGGTCAGTACGATTATATCCACGATTTAATGCAGGCCGTGATTGACGTTCCCGATCGTCGCGGTAAGGGCCTGTTTTACTGGGAGCCGACCTGGATTGCCGTACCGGGCACCACATGGGCCACCAAAACTGGCATGAAATATATCCATGATGACTGGAAAGAGGGAAATGCCCGCGAAAACCAGGCGTTATTTGATTGTCATGGCAAAGTGCTGCCGTCGATAACGGTATTTAAATAGTATTCTGTTTCACTTCAGGACGTTTTTAATATGAATAAATTTGCGCCTTTAAGTTCGAAGGTCGCTGCGTTATTGCATGGCGCCGACTATAACCCGGAGCAATGGGAGAATTACCCCGGTATTATTGAAAAAGATATTGCCATGATGCAGCAGGCGAAATGTAATGTCATGTCGGTGGGCATATTTAGCTGGGCGAAGCTCGAACCGCGTGAAGGGGAATATGATTTTGTCTGGCTGGATAACGTCATTGATAAATTATATTCAGCGGGGATCCATATTTTCCTCGCCACGCCGAGCGGTGCGCGCCCGGCATGGATGTCGCAAAAATACCCACAGGTGCTGCGCGTAGGGCGTAAC
The DNA here is from genome assembly GCF_031453695.1 of Enterobacter sp. SORGH_AS_0287. Lineage (NCBI taxonomy): Bacteria > Pseudomonadati > Pseudomonadota > Gammaproteobacteria > Enterobacterales > Enterobacteriaceae > Enterobacter > Enterobacter sp. SORGH_AS_0287. The sequence continues at coordinate 1,816,747 of NZ_JAVIZW010000001.1, read as the reverse complement.
CGCGTGCCTGCGCTGCACGGTGGGCGTCATAACCACTGTATGTCTTCCCCGGTGTACCGTGACAAGACATTCAAAATGAATACCTTACTGGCTGAGCGTTATTCACAGCACCCGGCGGTGCTGGGCTGGCATATCTCCAATGAGTACGGCGGTGAGTGCCACTGCGATCTGTGCCAGGAGCGCTTTCGTGACTGGCTGAAAGCGCGCTACAAAACCCTGGATGCGCTGAACCACGCATGGTGGAGCACCTTCTGGAGCCACACCTATAGCGACTGGTCGCAGATTGAGTCCCCTGCGCCGCAGGGAGAGGTGTCCATTCACGGTCTGAACCTCGACTGGCGCCGCTTTAATACGGCGCAGGTAACAGATTTCTGCCGCCATGAGGTTGCGCCGCTAAAAGCCGTCAACGCAGCGTTGCCGGTGACGACCAACTTCATGGAGTACTTCTACGATTACGACTACTGGCAGCTTGCGAAAGCGATCGACTTTATCTCCTGGGACAGCTACCCGATGTGGCACAAGGAGAAAGACGAAACCCAGCTCGCCTGCTATACCGCCATGTACCACGACATGATGCGCAGCCTGAAAGGCGGAAAACCTTTTGTGCTGATGGAGTCCACGCCGAGCACCACCAACTGGCAGCCGACCAGCAAGCTGAAAAAGCCGGGGGTGCATATTCTCTCGTCAATGCAGGCGGTGGCACACGGGGCCGATGCCGTACAGTACTTCCAGTGGCGTAAAAGCCGCGGTTCGGTGGAGAAATTCCACGGGGCGGTTATCGACCACGTGGGGCATCTTGATACGCGTGTCGGGCGCGAAGTGACGCGTCTGGGCGAAATGCTTGAGCGCCTGCCGGGGGTGGTCGGGTGTCGCACGCAGGCACGGGTGGCGATTATCTTCGACCAGCAAAATCGCTGGGCGCTGGACGATGCCGAAGGGCCGCGCAACATGGGGATGGAGTACGAAAAAACCGTTAACGAACACTACCGTCCGTTCTGGGAAAAAGGCATCGCGGTGGATGTGATTGATGCCGACGGCGATCTCAGCCAGTACGCGCTGGTGATTGCGCCGATGCTTTATATGGTGCGGGAAGGCTTCGCCGAACGCGCAGAAGCGTTTGTCGCCGGGGGCGGCCATCTGGTGACCACCTACTGGAGCGGCATCGTGGATGAAAGCGATCTTTGTCATCTCGGCGGGTTCCCGGGGCCGCTGCGTAAACTGCTCGGCATCTGGGCAGAAGAGATCGACTGTCTCGGTGAGGGAGAACGTAATCTAATACAGGGGCTGGCGGGTAATGCGGCTGGCCTGCAGGGGCCGTATCAGGTTCGTCATCTGTGCGAACTGATCCATGTCGAAAACGCTCAGCCGCTGGCGACCTACCGGGATGATTTCTACGCCGGTCGGCCTGCCGTGACGGTGAACCGTTTCGGTAAGGGGAAAGCGTGGCATGTGGCGTCGCGCAACGATCTGCCGTTCCAGCGTGATTTCTTCGCCGGGATTATTGATGAACTGGCGCTGCCGCGGGCCATGGAATGCGATTTCCCACCGGGTGTAGTGGCAACGGCCCGCACGGACGGCGAAACCACGTGGGTGTTTGTGCAGAACTACACCGCCCAGCAGCAGCTCATTACGCTGCCGCAGGGGTATACCGACTGCATGACCGATGCCGCCGCCGCGGGTGATACCGCTCTGCTGCCGTGGGATTGTCGGGTACTCAGGCGTAAAGCGTAGTCGCTGAGGGCGTCGCGTCGTACAACCCTGGCTAATCAATCTGAAGGCGCCTGCTCTATGAGCAGGCATTTTTTTATCTGCATAACAGAGAGGCGTATTATGGACAGTGAAATAACTCAGCGTTTAATTCCTGCATTCGGCGGCGACGATAATATCGAACATGTTGAAGCCTGTATTACCCGTCTGCGCGTCACGGTAAAAGATTTAAATAAGGTGGATACGCAGGCGTTACAACAGGCGGGGGCGCTGGGCGTGATTATTATCGGCCAGCAGGTGCATGCGATATTTGGCCGCCAGTCTGATACCTTGCGGCAATTATTAGATGCGCATTTTAATCACTAATAATAAAAAAGGGATAGCCAAAATAATGGCTATCCCAAACCAGGATAATAGACTGCCAGTTGTTGGAGATACAATAACGATTAACGCATATCAGGAAATAAACATTACCACCAGGCTTCCACCTGCACGCCAACGTTCCAGGTATTATTTGCGGTGCCGTCTTCGAAGGATTGTCCTTTCTCGGAGTCATTCAGGTAAGAGGCGAAGACGCGCAGTTCCGGACGCGACATAAAATCAGGCCCATCCGCCAGTCCGAGTGCGAGGGTGTACTTCTCTCCGCTCTGCTTGTAGCTGGAGCCGTCGGTGTAGGTATCTTTCTGGTAGAAACCGCCCACTTCACCAATCAGACGCACGTATTCGGTGAACTGGTACTGCGCGCGACCCACCAGAGAGACAAGGCGCGATTTATCGGTGAATTGCGTGGTGTCATCCGCCGAGCCCCAGGTCAGCACGTGGTTGAAGGAGAGCTTGTCCGTAATCGGAATTAAGCCGGTGTTAATCACACGGTAGCCGCTGGCGTCGTTCACGTAGTTCCACATGTCATACCAGCCGCCGCCCTGGGACACCATGTTCTGCGCCAGGCCTTTGTTCGCATACTGCAGTACCAGCTTGTTGTAGCCGCCTAACATGTCCTGGCTGATCTCACCGGTGACCATGACGCCGTTGTCGGCCTCATACAGCCCACCGTACTCTTTCTGCTTATTGGTGGGGTTTGGCATGGCGTAATCAATGCCCACTTCAGTCCATGCACCCGCCCACGGCTTCCAGCCCGCATAGCGAAGGTCGATGTAGTTGATATTGACGTCGCTATCGCCGTCAACGCGGTAGTCCACGTCGTTGGCATCGCCACGGATCCAGGCCACGGACACCGCACCCGGTCCGAGCGTGTAGTTTTCGATACCGGCACCCGCGCCTGAGATGTTCCAGTATTTGGTGTCAATGATGTGCAGGTCATGGCGCTGGTAGTAGCGCTTACCGCCCCAGATCACCGCGTTCGGATCGCCGGGGATCAGGCCCTTGATCTGCAGATTCAGCTGACGCAACCCGAACTGCGCATCGTCGCCGAAGGTGGTTTCATTGTCGTTAGAGCCGTCAGAGACCATGCTCACCATGCTGTCGAGGTAGAAGCTGACATCGTTCTTTTTGTACACCTCTGAGCCCAGTTCCAGCTCGCCGTAGGTATCCGCCTCGTTACCCAGACGGCCAATTTTATTTTTTTGCCACTCCTCCATCCCACCATCCCGTGAGACGCCCACACCGGAGCGAAGATACCCATGAAAATCAATTGGTACTGAAGACGCTGCAAACAGCGAAGGAGACGCTAACGCGGCAGCCAACGCAACAGATACAGAGCGGATCGTCGTGTTCATTGTTACCCTCTTATTGTTTTGTAATACGTTCACAAATCCGCTGTCATAAAATGCCTAAACCTTTTTTCTGGCAATTGCGTGATCGTTAATCTGTGATTAAGTGCAAATAAAATAGCCAATTTTGTTACGATTGATGAGGTGTGACCAGAAATGTAGTATTGTGAACGTAATACTTTTTGATGGTGTTATGGCAGCCAGACGTGCCCAGTGGGCGTTTTTTTATATCGCCCCTGATACAATCAGCGCATAACAACATAAGGAACCGGACCATGAAGTCGAAAAGCGCAACGTTAGAGGACGTCGCACGCCATGCGGGCGTCTCCTATCAGACCGTGTCCAGGGTACTGAATAAATCTGCCAATGTATCCGAAGCCACGCGTCACAAGGTGGAGAAATCCATAGAGTTATTGCGGTATGTCCCGAACCGCCTGGCGCAGCAGCTGGTCGGAAAGCAGACCCAGACCGTCGGACTGGTGACGATTTCGCTGGCTTTGCATGCGCCGTCACAGGTCGCCGCGGCGGTAAAACGCTATGCAAATGTGGAAGGGTATCAGGTGTTGATCTCCATGATTGATGAGAACGTCAACCACAGCATCCAGGATTCGATCAATGAACTGAAATCTCAGCTCGTCAGTAAGGTGATCATCAACGTCCCGCTGGAAGCAGAGCAGGCGCAGAAAATCGCGACGGACAACGACGATATCGTCTGTCTGTTCCTCGACGTTGACCCTTACAGTTCCGTGTTTAACGTTTCGTTTAACCCGGCAGATGGCACCCGTGCCAGCGTCAAATATCTCTACGAACTGGGGCACCGGGAAATCGCGTTGCTGGCGGGGCCAGCGTCTTCTGTCTCGGCGCAGCTCAGGCTGAAAAGCTGGATTGAAACCCTGAAAGGTTACGGTCTGGAGCCGGCCTCGGTGATCCGCGGGAACTGGGATGCGCAGAGCGGTTACGCGGGTGCGTTGCAGATGCTGCGCGAGACGCCGCAATTTTCTGCCGTGCTGGTGGCCAACGACCAGATGGCGCTGGGGGTATTAAGTGCTTTCCATCAGCATCAGATTTCCATTCCGGGTGAAAAATCGGTGATTGGCTACGATGACACCTACGAAAGCTCATTCTTCTATCCGGCATTGACCACGGTATCGCTGGATCTGGATCTGCAGGGGAAAGAGGCGGTGCGCCGCATTCTTGACAGTGGCGAAGACAATGCCGTGCGCATGTCATCCATTTTGCCTGCCCGGCTGGTGGTGCGGCAGTCGACCGGGCCGAAAGGTGAGAAGGGCAAAAACCTGCAGGTACTGGCGCAACAGCTTCGTGATATCGCACATCAGCTTGGCGATATGTAAAACGGTGAGCACCTCAACCCGGTGGGTGAGGTGCTGCACTCTTATTCCAGCCCCAGCGTGTACTGCGCAATCTTGAAGTAGATAATCAGACCGGTTCCGTCGATAAGCGTCGCGATAAAGGGCGCGGAAACGACGGCCGGGTCAATGCCGCAGCGCTTCAGTACCATCGGAATAACTGACGAGACAATCGCACTCCACAGCGTAATACAGACCAGCGTCAGGCTGACGATAAGGGTAATTTCCAGCCCGATACCCATCATCCAGGCGCGAACACACCCGGCAAGACCAAGCGTGGCGGCAATCATCAGCGAGGTGGTCATCTCCTTTCGTAACACACGGCCAACGTCGCGCAGACGCACTTCACCCAGCGCCATTGCACGCACCAGCGTGGAGGTAATCTGCGTCCCGCTGTTCCCACCGGTCCCTATCAGCAGCGGAATAAAAAAGGCCAGGGCAATGGCGGATTCCAGCGCTTCTTCGAAGTGCTGAATAACCGAGCTGGTATAGGCTTCAGCGACAAACAGCAGCAGCAGCCAGACGGAGCGTTTTTTCCACAGGCTGAAGGGGCTGGTTTCCAGATACGGCTTTTCCAGCGGCAGCGTTGCTCCCTGGAGCTGGGCATCTTCGGTGACATCATCTTCCAGCAGATGGGCGATTTCGCGTTCGGTCAGGCAGCCGACCACTTTACCGTGCGTGACCACCGGCACGACATCCGCCTCGCCGTGGGCCAGCAGCCCGGCGACATCGGCACGCTCGTCTTCCGGTTTGACCTGCAGAAACTGAGAAATCATCAGCGTTTTCACCGGCTGTACCGTATCGGCGGTCTGCAGCAGTTTGCGCACCGCTACCATGCCCGCCAGCCGACCGTTATCTTCGAGGAAAATATGCGATGGAATATCATCGTCTTTTAATTTTTCGAAAAATTGCTCGCGTGCCAGCGCCACGCATAATGAAATATCGAGGACGATAAAATCGGTATTCATATATTGCGCGATTGCGCTGTCATTGAATGCCAGGTTTTGATTGTGAATAGCGTAAGACATAGTGAATTCCCTTTGAATAATAAAATCTCTCAGGGGCGAGCAAGACAGGGCATGTCGAAGAGGAGATCCCCACGTCCTGGGTTCAGCACTGTACACCGTATCCCGTAAGGGAAGTTATACTGACAAAGCCTTGATTCGACAGTGCCTGTTTTACCCTGTGCCGGTTCTCTCGAACCCACCAGAGCGATAACGTGTATTTGTACAGGAGCCTCGCCATAACGAGATCGTTGTAAAACGAGAGGGATAATACGCCACTTTAAAAATCGCGCTGTGGAATTTAAAAGACGTTTAAGAAACGTTTAGAACAATAATTTAATCCCGCGTATTAATGACATCGATTATTCATCAATGACGGTGGTTATTGCTCAAGAGAGTATAATTCCACGCCTCTGTGTTTCTAAATGGCGCTGACATTTTCGCGTGTCGTTAATGCCTTCCTGCTGGAGGTCTGAGCGGTTGATACCCCATTTAAGGTTGTTCGTTTCTAATGGTCAGCATCACGAACGCTGCGGGGTGGAATATGACGTGGTTTGACAATCTGCTGAATCATTTTGCGCTCTATCCGACGCATCTGTTCGCGCTGCTTTTCGTCATCGCGCTGAGCAAGTCTACGGTACTGGTTTCCTCCGTGCTTCCGCCGGCCTCGGTGATGCTGCTGGCAGGGATCACCGTCAGCCAGACCAGCCTGCATCCGGCACTGACGTGGCTGGCTGTCGCGACGGGTGCCGCAACAGGGTCGGTATTGAATTATCATATCGGCCAGTTGATGGGCCACACGCGGCTGGTCACGCGCTTTACCTCCCGGCACGCCGAGAAATTTTTGCGGGTACAACATCAGCTGCAGAAAAACGGCGTGCTGGTGCTCTTTACCGCGCGTTTCCTGGCGGTGCTGCGCTATATCGTCCCGCTGGCAGCGGGCATGCTCAGACTGAACGCGGCGAAAGTGTACGCGGTAAGCCTGATTTCAGCCGTCGTATGGGCGGCGCTGTATGTCGGCATCGTCACCGGCATCAGCGCCTTTTGACCTACAGGTTTCCCATTCCGCCGTCGACCAGCAGTTCCGTTCCCACCATATAGCGCGATTCGTCAGAGGCAAGATAGAGTGCGGCTTTCGCCAGCTCCGTCGGCGTGCCCATTCTGCCCAGCGGCACAAGTTTGGTGATATCCCCCAGCATCGCCTTGAGCGCTTCCTCGCTTAACCCCGTTTTATTAAATGCCGGTGTTTCTACCGGACCCGGGCTCAGGCCGTTGACGCGAATACCGCGCGGCAACAACTCCCCTGACAGCGTGCGTGCCAGCGACAGTAATCCCGCCTTGCTGGCGGCATAAACGCTGCTGGCAGGCAGCCCGATGCGGGCGCTCACGGACCCGCACAGGATCACAGAGGAGGGATTATTGAGCAGCGGCAGCAGGGCCTGAATCAAAAAGAACGGTCCTTTAAGGTTGATGCCCATCAGGCGATCCCAGGCGTCTTCCTGCCACTCTTCAAGCAGCCCGTGCGTCACATCGCCGGCGTTAATAAACACGGCATCAAGACGTGGCCAGCGAGAGGCGAGCGTGTCCGCCAGCGCTTTTTGCGCGGCGATGTCACCCGCATCGGTCGGAATAACCCAGGCATTATCGCCCAGAATGCGTTGTGCTTCGGCAAGGGTATCCGGGTTACGTCCGGTGACAGCAACGTGCGCCCCTTCGGCAATAAATTCCTGCGCGGTAGCGAGACCAATACCGGAAGTGCCGCCGGTAATCAGCGTATATTTACCTGCTAAACGACCCATGTGCTTCTCCTGAAATGACTCTGGAGAAAGCACTATAGAAACGTTAGTATCGAAAGGAAACCAGGTACCATTAGGATACTAATGAGGCTAGAGGTGTGCTATGGCGGAATCACTCACTATACCCTGTGAAAAAAAATCTGAGGTTTATCTCTGCCCGATGACGCAGTTTGTAAACCTGATTTCCGGTAAGTGGGCCATCCCGGTGCTCTATCGCCTGATTATGCTCAATGCACCGGTCCGGTTTGGCGATCTGCTGCGCGCCGCTGCCCCCATCACGCAAAAAGAGCTCACGAAGCAGTTGCGCCTGTTTGAGCAGCGCGGGCTGGTGTCGCGCACTATCTACCCGGAGATCCCACCGCGGGTGGAGTATCAGATAACCGCGCTGGGGTTAACCCTCCAGAGCGCGCTCTCCCCGCTGGCCGACTGGATGAGCGAATACGGCGATCGCCTTGAAAAGTAATCCTCAGTTTGCGAAACGCTTCCCGGAAAATTGTCACGAATCTGTCACACTCACTGCGACATTTTAAAACGAGTGAGGAATTAGGGATGAGAAAAGCACTACTTGCGCTGGCAATCGCCGGTTCCATTGCAGTGACATCTGGCGTGCAGGCGCAAGAGACGCCGGAAGGGTATCAGCTGGAACAAGTTTTAATCATGAGTCGCCATAATTTGCGCGCGCCGCTCGCCAATAATGGCAGCGTGCTCGAGCAATCCACACCGAAGCAGTGGCCAGAATGGGAGGTGCCAGGCGGTCAGCTCACCACCAAAGGTGGCGTGCTTGAAGTCTACATGGGCCACTATATGCGTGAGTGGCTGGCACAGCAGGGGATGGTGAAAACCGGCGAGTGCCCGGCCGCGGATAGCGTATATGCCTATGCCAACAGCCTGCAGCGCACTGTCGCCACCGCGCAGTTCTTTATCACCGGCGCCTTCCCGGGGTGCGATGTGCCTGTGCATCATCAGGAAAAAATGGGCACCATGGATCCGACCTTTAACCCGGTGATTACGGATAACTCACCTGCATTCCGTGAAAAAGCGCTGAAGGCGATGGAGACTGAGCGGCAGAAAATGCAGCTTGGCGAGAGCTACAAGCTGCTGGAGCAGATGACGAATTACGCCGATTCACCGTCCTGTAAAGAGAAGAACGTGTGCTCGCTGGCAGAGGCGAAAGATACCTTCAGCGCTGACTATGAAAAAGAACCTGGCGTATCGGGGCCGTTAAAAGTCGGTAACTCGCTGGTGGATGCCTTCACGCTGCAGTATTACGAAGGCTTCCCGGCAGACCAGGTTGCCTGGGGTGAAATTAAAACCGATCAACAGTGGCGCGTGTTGTCGCAGCTGAAAAATGGCTATCAGGACTCGCTGTTTACCTCCACCGAGGTGGCGCAAAACGTGGCCAAACCGCTGGTGAAGTATATCGACCAGGCTCTCGTCACCGGGCAGGCGAAAGCGCCGAAAATCACCCTGCTGGTGGGGCATGATTCCAATATCGCGTCGCTGCTTACGGCGCTGGATTTCAAACCGTACCAGCTGCATGACCAGCACGAGCGGACGCCAATTGGCGGGAAAATTGTTTTCCAGCGCTGGCATGATAAAAACGCCAACCAGGAGCTTATGAAGATTGAGTATGTCTATCAGAGCGCCGACCAGCTGCGTAACGCCAGCGTATTGTCACTGGATGCGCCGGCACAGCGTGTGACGCTGGAGCTGAAGGGGTGTCCGGTTGATGCGAACGGTTTTTGCCCAATCGATAAATTCAATGTGGTGATGAATAACGCGGCGAAATAGGTAAAACCCCCCGCTCAGGCGGGGGGAAACGTTCAGACGTTTTTACGTTCGATGGTTTGCTCACCCCAGAAGAGCGCGTCTTTGTCCGTTTTCCCGAAGGCACGTTCCAGCACTTCATCGCTGCCTTCTTCCCAAATCTGCTCTGCCAGCTTCTCGTCATAGTTCGCGACTTCAAAAATGGCTTCGGCGATCTCCGGAGAGGTGTTGCGTAAACTTGCCCATTCACCCACGCGGTGGGCTTTGGATTCTTGAGTTGGCATACTTGTCCTCCTGTTGAGTTAGCCGTTCAGTTTTTTGGCGAGGCCTGCGACATACTCACCCTGATAGCGGGCGATAGTGAGCTCTTCGTTGCTCGGCTGTCGGGAGCCATCGCCACCGGCAATGGTGGTGGCGCCGTACGGTGTCCCGCCACGAACCTGGGAAATATCAAACAGTTCCTGCGCGCCGTAGCCAATCGGCACAATCACCATCCCATGATGAGCAAGGGTAGTCCAGGTTGACGTAATCGTCTGCTCCTGACCGCCGCCGGTCCCGGTGGAGCTGAAGACGCTGGCGAGTTTGCCGTATAACGCTCCGGATGCCCAAAGTCCTCCGGTTTGATCGAGGAAGGTCCGCATCTGGCCTGACATATTGCCAAATCGGGTAGGGGTGCCGAAAATAATGGCATCGTAATCAGCCAGTTCCTGCGGGGTGGCAACCGGGGCATTTTGTGTTTTCCCCCCGGCTTTGGCGAACGCCTCAGCCTGCATCGTTTCCGGTACGCGTTTCACCACAACTTCTACGCCGTCCACTCTGTTTGCACCTTCTGCTACCGCGTGAGCCATGGTTTCAATGTGTCCATACATGGAATAATAGAGCACCAGAACTTTTGCCATTTTGCATCACTCCTCGTTTGTGTTTTCTGACAGCGGATCGCTGCGTTCATTTAAAGATATGTCATCACAGCCAGACTGCAAAAATGAACGGCATTTCTTTGATTTATAACAATATGGATACAAAAGCGCTTTGTAGCAAAATGAAACAACTTTCCCGCTGCGGATTTTTAAAATGATAAGAAAGGCTTATAAATGGCCGTCGCGTAATCTCACCCGAATGGCTGAGATCATGTTGCAGAATATTACCTCTGACTTGCCGGATAGCCGCATTCCACTAAGCTTAATTTCACGCGGCACAGATAAAGGCACTGTCCTTCAGCCGCGCGGTGAAAGAATCCTCTTTTACTGAATGCAATATGATGTCTAATGTTTCACACTCTGGAGGTTAGAGATGGCAAACCATCGTGGTGGTTCAGGTAATTTCGCTGAAGACCGTGAAAGAGCATCAGAAGCAGGTCGTAAAGGTGGCCAGTCTAGCGGGGGGAATTTCAAAAATGACCCTCAGCGCGCATCAGAAGCTGGCAAAAAAGGGGGCAAAAACAGTCATGGCAGCAATAAGTAATACGCCGGGCTGATACCCTGCCGCCGGGATCTCCCGGCGGTTTTTTATTTCTGCAACATTGAACTGTCACCAAAGGCATCGCACACTAGAGGATTGATGCTTATTTGCTGGTGCCGCATGTCTCTCTCCCGTTTCACATTCTCCGTCAAACCTCAGGAAGCCCTTCTCATTCTGATCACCATGTTCTGGGGCGGAACCTTTCTCGCCGTCCAGTACGCGGTCACGCTGAGCGGTCCGTTCTTTTTTGTCGGCCTGCGCTTTGCGACGGCGGCGATTGCCGTGGGATTACTCTCGCTTAAAACCTTGCGCGGGCTGACGCTTAAAGAACTGAAGGCCGGGGTGGCCATTGGGGTTGCGATTGCCATGGGCTACAGTCTGCAGACGTGGGGATTACAGACCATCACCAGCAGCAAATCGGCGTTTATCACCGCCATGTATGTGCCGCTGGTGCCGTTACTGCAATGGCTCTGTCTGGGGAGAATACCGGGTCTGATGTCCTGCACGGGGATCGTGCTGGCGTTTGTTGGCCTTATCTTGCTTGCCGGGCCGGAAAACAACCTGCTGGCGCTGGGGCCGGGCGAAATCATTACGCTGGTGGGCGCTATCGCGATTGCCGCGGAAATTATTCTGATCAGCGCCTGGGCTGGCAAAGTGGACGTCAAGCGCGTCACCGTGGTTCAGCTGGCGACCGCGTCGCTGGTGGCTTTTGCCACCATGGTGCCGGCAGGGGAGTCTGTTCCGCCGATGTCCACCGGGCTGGTTGTGGTGGCGCTGGGGCTGGGTATCTTTAGCGCCATTATCCAGGTCACCATGAACTGGGCGCAGCGCAGCGTTTCCCCGACGCGTGCGACGGTTATCTATACCGGTGAACCGGTATGGGCGGGCATTTTCGGGCGTATCGCCGGAGAGCGTTTACCGCTGCTGGCGCTGGTGGGGGCGGCGTTTATTGTCGCCGGCGTGCTGGTGAGTGAGCTGAAGCTGAAACGGAAGAAAAAAGCGCTGCCTGAGCGTGACAGCGCTGCGATAAATCAAGAGTCCTGATGTACCACGTCGCCCTGCGGTGCGGCCGCTTCCCGGCGGCTCAGCAGGGCGTTAAGCAGGATTGCGCCAAAGGTTGCGGTGCCAATCCCACCAATAGTGAAGCCGCCCAGCGTCAGGGCAAAATCTCCCGCCCCTAACACCAGCGTGACCGCCACCATAATCAGGTTGCTGTTCTGGCTCAGATCGACACGATGCTGCACCCAGATGCGTGCCCCGGCAACGGCAATCAGACCAAATACCACAATCGATGCCCCACCAATCACCGGCGCGGGAATGGTGTGGATCAGCGCGCCGAATTTCGGTGAGAACCCGAGGAGCATCGCCATCACCGCTGCCGCCACGAAGACCAGGGTGGAGTAAACTTTGGTCACTGCCATCACGCCAATATTTTCAGCGTAGGTCGTTACACCGCTGCCGCCGACCGAGCCGGAGAGCATGGTAGCCAGACCGTCGCCGACAAAGGCGCGGCCCATGTAGGGGTCCATGCTGCGTCCGGTCATACCCGCAACGGCTTTCAGATGGCCTAAGTTTTCTGCCACCAGGATCACCGCAACCGGCGCGATTAACATCATCGCCTGCGTGTTAAAGACCGGAGACGTCACCTGCGGCAGGCCGAACCAGGCGGCGTTATGCAGCAGCGTAAAATCAACCGGCTTGCCCAGACCGAAGACGTTTGCCAGCAGGGCGTACACCAGACAGGCAACGATTAACCCCACCAGGATCAACAGTCGCTGGATCATACCCCGCGTAAACACCGCCACCAGGCCAATGCAGAGTACCGTGATCACCGCCATCCAGCTTTCAAAGGGCGAACCGGAAACACTTCTGACGGCTATTGGCGCAAGGTTCAGACCAATTGCCATTACCACTGCCCCGGTGACGACGGGAGGCATCATCCGCTCTATCCAGCGTGTCCCGACCTTCATGACCACCAGGCCAATCAGCGTGTAGACCAGCCCGCAGGCGATAATGCCGCCGAGCGCGACGCTCAGATTCGGGTTGATGCCCTGACCGTTAAAGCCGGTGGTGGCGATGACCACGCCGACAAACGCAGCGCTGGAACCAAGATAGCTGGGCACGCGCCCGCCGGTGATGAAAAAGAACAGCAGGGTACCGATACCCGACATCAGAATAGACAGATTGGGATCAAGCCCCATTAGCATGGGCATCAGCACCGTTGCGCCGAACATCGCGACCGCGTGCTGAACCCCCATCACTAAGGTTGGCCCGAGCGGGAGCCTTTCATCCGGCGCGACCACGCCAGGTTCCGTAGAGGTCGATTTCAACTGCCAGTGGGGAAAACCGAACATTGCCATGAGCTGACTCCTTAAGGAGGGTTAACAGGCGGGTCGCATAAGCGCGTGATAGCCGCGGTCAAACCACACCAGCCCTTGCGGCGCGGGGTGGCGAATAATCGAAACGATGTCGCAAAACAGGATGTCGTGCGTGCCCACGCTCACCACCTGGCTGATACGGCAGTCAAACGAGGCCAGCGCCTCCTCCAGACGCGGGCACCCCGTTTCTCCGGTCTCCCAGCGCGCGGCGGCGAAGCGCTCGTCCATCGGGGTTTTCCCCCCAAACAGGTTTGATAGCGGCTCTTGTCCGGCGCTCAGGGTATTGACGCACAGGGTGCGGTTTTCACTGAAGGTCGGCCAGACGGATGCGCCACGGTTCAGGCATACCAGCAGCGTGGGCGGTGAATCCGTTACGCTGCACACCGCGCTGGCGGTGAAACCCGCCATCCCGGCAGGACCGTCGGTGGTGATGATATTGACCGCCGCACCGACGCAGGCCATGGCATCACGGAAGGTTTGTTTATCGGGTGTCATCATGATGGCTCCTTATGCCAGTGCGCATGCGTCTTCAAAGGCCAGGCGCGGCAAACGGCCGTAGAGTTTGCTGGTATCGCCATAGCCAATATTGATAAGCAGATTACTTTTCAGCGACGTGCCGGTGAAAAACGCGTCGTCGACTTTTTGGCGATCAAAGCCTGACATCGGGCCCGTATCGAGCCCCAGCGCCCGACAGGCGAAAATCAGGTAAGCCGCCTGCATCGCGCTGTTGCGAAAGGCGGTCTCTTCGGCAAGCGCCGGGCTTGAGGTAAACCAGCTCCGCGCATCCCCGTGGGGGAACAGGACGGGCAGGCGTTCATAAAATTCACTATCCCAGGCGACAATCGCCGTGACCGGGGCGGTGAGGGTTTTCTCCAGGTTGCCGCTGGAAAGCGCCGGGCGCAGTTTTTCTTTTCCCTCAGCGCTTCGTACAAACACAATCCGCGCTGGCGAGCAGTTGGCGGACGTGGGACCCCATTTCATCAGGTCGTAGATCTCGCGCAGCGTCTCGTCGCTGACGGGGATCGCCTGCCAGCCGTTATGGGTGCGTGCGCCGGTAAACAGTGATGCCAGCGCGCCAGGGGTAATCGCTTCGCTCATCAGGGCTCCTTATAAAGCGGGTTCAGGGCTGTGCAGCAGGCTGGCAAGCCCGTTCAGCAGCAGCGTATTAAAAGTTTCTGGCTCGGTGACGTTGCAGGCGTGCCCGCCCTGGCGCATCACCACCTTGTGGCTGCCGGGGATGGCCGCCTGCAGCTCAGTGGAACAGACCGCAGGGATGAGCAGATCGTCGGCGGAGCAGATGAGGTGTACCGGGCAGTGAATGCGTGAGGCATGGCGACTGAAGTCCGCTTTCTTCAGGGCATTCAGCCTGTGCAGCAGGTTGTTTTTGCCCTGGAAGTGGGCCAGTGCCAGGGCCTCTTCGGCCTCCAGGCGCGGCGCGCGGGCGGCCATCCAGTCGGCCGGGTAAAGAAACAGCGGCTGTGCCTCTACCCACGCCTGTGCGCCGCCTGCATGAAGCAGGCGTTCGCGGATCTGGAAACAGCGTCGGGTATGAGCATTCAGAGTGAGCCAGCCGTTCACGCACACCAGCGCACTGAGGGCATCGGGGTGGTCGAGCGCCAGCTGTAGGCCGATCAGCGCTCCCAGCGCATGACCCACGACGCAGTAACGAACGATCCCGGCGGCATTCAGCGCCCGGGCCAGCTCGTCGGCCATCATCGCCAGGCTGTAGGCTTCCGGCAGCACGTCGGGATTATTGCCCGTCCCGCGCTGGTCGTAGCACACCACCTGGTACTCTTGCTCCAGGACGGCAAGCTGCGGTAGCCAGTAGCTGCCGCCCCCGCCAAGCCCGGCAATCAGGACAACCGTGGGCGCGCCGTCGTAAGGGGGAGGTGAGACAGAGAGCTTCATGGCCGCCTCACTTTGCGATGTGTGCAACGGTCGCGATTTCAACCAGCGCATCTGGCTTCACCAGCCCACACTGAATGCAGAACCGGGCCGGTTTATCACCGGGAAAGAATTCGGCGTAAATGTCGTTAATCGCGGCGTAGTTTTTCCAGTCGGTGATAAAGATACTGTTGAACGTCACATCCTCCATTGTGCCACCCGCTGTTTCGATCACTTTTTTGATCGTCTCCAGCACGTGGCGGGTTTGCGCCTTTGGGTCGTTGGGGTAGACCACGTTATTGTGCTGATCAAACGGCAGCGTGCCGGATACATACACCACACCATCGGCCAGCGTGCCGGGCACGAACGGGGCAATCGGGGTACTGGTTCCTGGCGGAATAATCACGGATTTCGGCATGGTCTTGTTCCTCAGGCAATACGGGCTAACGGTGGATTCAGGGCGTCGCAAAAATCCGCGACGTTGCTGACCCAGCCAAAAAAGGTTTCGATGTTGAACAGGGCCGCTTGCTGCGCAAACGCCGGCCCGGCCTGATGGGTGGCGTCTTCCAGCACCACGCCAAAATATTCCAGGAAGAAGCCGTCGCGTAGGGTGGATTCCACGCAGACGTTGGTAGCGATGCCGGTAAAGACCAGATGACGGATCCCCCGGCTGCGCAGCAGGCTGTCGAGCGGGGTGTTGAAAAAGCCGCTGTAGCGCGGTTTGGGCAGCACGATATCGCCTGCCTCTGGCACCAGCTCATCCACCAGCTGGTAATCCCAGCTGCCTTTCGCCAGCAGTGTGCCCTGCAGTTCGGGCCGTTTGCGCATGGTTTTCAGGGCGTTCGATTTATGGAAATTGGGAGAGCCCGGGCCACCGGCCTCCACATATTGATCGTCCCAGCCGTTCTGGAACCAGACGATCAGCATGCCAGCCGCGCGGGCTGCGTTGACTGCGGTTTTAATGTTCTCAATCACCGGTCGGGTGGCGGAGACGTCAAATCCCGCCAGATCCAGATAGCCGCCCTGGCTGGCATAGGCGTTTTGCATATCCACCACAATCAGGGCACTTTGGTGCGGCGCAAAGGTGATGGCTTCCGGACGTGCTGCAAGCGTGGTCATTACGCGACCTCCTTTGTGATAGCAGGAATGTGGGCGCGGCACTGCATCAGCGGCTGAATGCGCTCGCCGAATGTTTCCACACCGGTCAGGAACTCATCGAAGGTCAGCAGCACGCCTTCCGCACCGGGCACGGCGGCCACTTCATCGAGCATTCTGGCGACGCTGGCATAGGAACCGACCAGCGTGCCCATGTTGATGTTGACCGCTGAGGTCGGGTCGGCCATCTGACGGACGTTGGTGTCCGAGCCGGAACGGGTATCTTTCTGGCTCTGTTCGGTGAGCCAGCTCAGCGCTTCATCGTCCGCGCCCGCCTTATACCGTTCCCATTTCGCGCGGGCGGCGTCGTCGGTTTCGTCGGCAATGACCATAAACAGGACATAGGAACCCACATCGCGACCGGTTTTGTCCGCGGCCTCTTTCATGCGTGCCGCGGTCGGGGCGAAGGCGGCTGGGGTATTCACGCCTTTGCCAAAGCAGAAGTTGAAGTCGGCGTATTTAGCGGAGAATTCCATTCCTGCGTCGCTCTGCCCGGCGCAGATCACTTTCATCGGGGCGGAAGGCCGCGGGCTGACGCGGCAGTCGTTCATGGTGAAGTAATCACCTTTGAAGTCGCTTTTGCCGGTGCCCCAGAGATCGCGCAGCACCTGCACATACTCGGTCAGGTAGTCGTAGCGGCGTGAGAAATACTCGTCGCCCGGCCAGATCCCCATCTGCTCATATTCAGGTTTTTGCCAGCCCGTAACCAGGTTAACGCCAAAGCGACCACCGGAGATGGAGTCGATGGTGGAGGCCATTCTGGCAACGATCGCCGGCGGCAGGGTGAGGGTGGCGGCCGTCGCGTAGATCTGAATGCGCGAGGTGACGGCTGCCAGCCCGGCCATCAGGGTGAAGGACTCCAGGTTGTGATCCCAGAATTCGGTTTTTCCGCCGAAACCCCGCAGTTTGATCATCGAAAGCGCAAAATCGAAATGGTAGTGCTCCGCCTTTTGCACGATGGCCTTATTCAGCTCAAAAGTAGGCATGTATTGCGGGGCTGTGGTCGAGATTAGCCAGCCGTTGTTGCCGATAGGTACAAATACGCCAATTTTCATCACGAACCTCTCTTTACGACGTTGCAGGTAAAGAGGGTTTTGCAAAGGCAATGCCAGTTTTGAAAATGGCTTTGTTATTAATGTGTTAATCAATGGTTGGTTAATTGAGGTATGCAAATGTGGACTAAATGGTCAAAAACATTGCACAGAAAACAGGCATTCATGCGCGATCGGAGTGCAGAGTGTCGTGGTTGGTGAGGGGTTTTGCTATGCTGATGGCAACGCAAAATATGGAGAGCGGGAATGACACAAGGTGCAGTGAAAACACCCGGTAAACGTTCGCAGGCGGTCAGTGCGAAGAAGCAGGCCATCCTCGGTGCGGCGCTGGAGACCTTTTCGCAGTTTGGTATTCATGGCACGCGCCTTGAGCAGGTGGCGGAACAGGCCGGGGTGTCGAAAACGAATCTGCTCTACTACTACCCGTCGAAAGAGGCGCTTTATATTGCGGTGATGCAGCAGATCCTTGATATCTGGCTGGCGCCGCTCAAGGCGTTTCGCGAAGAGCTTGCCCCGCTGGTGGCGATCAGGGAGTACATTCGCCTGAAGCTGGAGGTGTCGCGTGATTATCCGCAGGCATCACGGCTGTTCTGCCTGGAGATGCTGCAGGGCGCACCGCTGTTGCAGGCGGAACTGACCGGGGATTTAAAACAGCTGGTTGACGAGAAATCGGCCATTATTGCCGGATGGGTGGCGGGCGGGAAGCTGGCTCCAGTTGACCCGCATCATCTGATCTTTATGATTTGGGCCTCCACTCAGCATTACGCTGACTTTGCGGCCCAGGTTGAAGCGGTAACCGGTAAGACGCTTCAGGATGAGGCGTTTTTCCACAGCACGCTGGAAAACGTTCAGCAGATGATCATTGAAGGGATCCGCGTGCGTTAGTTTCCCGGCGGAAGAGGGCAGCTTAAATCGCCCTCTTCACACTGCATCAGTGAGGCAAGAAACGCTTCACGCTCAACGGTTTTTTCGTTCAGGCACTGGCTGATGATCATCGGCTGGACGCTGCCTCCCTCAGTACCCGACCCGATAAAGTTG
Organism: Enterobacter sp. SORGH_AS_0287; assembly: GCF_031453695.1. NCBI lineage: Bacteria > Pseudomonadati > Pseudomonadota > Gammaproteobacteria > Enterobacterales > Enterobacteriaceae > Enterobacter > Enterobacter sp. SORGH_AS_0287. The sequence goes on along the minus strand of NZ_JAVIZW010000001.1, from coordinate 1,798,411 downwards.
CAGTCGGCATCGCGCAGGGCAATCCACGCCTGCTGTGCCTTTTTCAGAAGCTCACGCTGTGGGGCTTCTGCGCGTTTGATGGCAGCCTGATACGTCTGATTCAGTTTTTTATCGGCTGCCTGGTACTGCTGCGCCGTACAGGTGTTCATTTCAAGCTGGGTGGTCGCATTTGCGCACTCTTCTGCCAGCGCGTTCGCGCTCAGCAGCAATGCAGCCCCCGCGATCAGATATCTTTTCATCATCCCCTCCATGTAAAAAAGCCGGATGCGCTGTGCTTATCCGGCCCTGGGTTATTTTGTCACCCCGGTAAGCGTAGTGCCACCGGGGATATTTTACACGATTAACCGATTGTCATCAGGCTCGCGTTACCGCCCGCCGCTGCGGTGTTCACGCTAAGCGAGCGCTCAACGTACAGACGTTCCAGCAGCAGATTGGTTTCGCCGCGGGCGAAGCCCTGTACCGAAACAATCGCACCGCTGCGGGCCGCTACCTGCTCGCACAGTTCGCGCAGCTGGTCGGAATCACCGTGATAGATAACGGCATCAAACGGCTGAGTCAGCAAAGCATCGGGCTTCGCAAAATGAATGCGGGCAGAGACCGCTTTCGGCAGCTGTTTCGCGAGGTCACGATGCAGTGCATCTTCCGGCCACAGCACTTCACAACCGGTTGCAGCAGCGGCGGCCAGCTGAACCAGCGCATCCTGCTCGTTGTCCGCCACGCACAGCACACGCTCGCGCGGCATCAGCGTCCAGGTGTTGCGCTCACCGGTTGGCCCCGGTAGCAGGCGCTGCGTACCCGCCTGCGCCAGTTCGCCATACTGCTGTGCGACAGCGCGCAGTTCCGGGCGTTTTTCTGCCCACGTAATGAGCGCCTCCAGCGGCTGTGTCAGCACGGCCTTCAGCTGCGCGTCCACCGGACGTTCGGCATCCTGACGTGCCAGCGTCACGCCGAGCGCATTGTCCGGACGGTTTGCCAGCAGACGGTACAGGTAGAGTGGACCACCGGCTTTTGGACCGGTACCTGACAGACCTTCACCGCCGAACGGCTGTACGCCCACTACCGCGCCGACCATGTTACGGTTGACGTACAGGTTGCCTACTTTAGCGCTGCCGGTCACCTGAGCGATGGTCTCATCGATGCGGGTATGCACGCCGAGGGTCAGGCCATAGCCGGAGGCGTTAATCTGTTCAATCAGCTCGTTGAGGTTGTTACGGTTGTAGCGCACCACGTGCAATACCGGGCCAAAGACCTCTTTTTTCAGCTCGTCGAAGCTGGCCAGTTCAATCAGCGTTGGCGGCACAAAGGTGCCGGTCTGCCACTCGCGGGCATCCTCGTTGTTTTCACGCACGGCCTGGAAGACCGGACGGCCTTTGGCGCGCATGGTCTGAATGTGGTTTTCGATATTTGCTTTGGCTTCCGCGTCGATAACCGGCCCGATATCGGTCGTGAGACGGCCCGGGTTACCCATACGACATTCGCCCATCGCGCCGCGCAGCATCTTCAGCGTGTGGTCTGCCACGTCATCCTGCAGACACAGCACGCGCAGGGCGGAACAGCGCTGGCCCGCGCTGTCGAAGGCGGAGGCGAGAACATCGACCACCACCTGCTCGGTGAGCGCGGAGGAGTCGACGATCATGGCGTTCATGCCGCCGGTTTCAGCGATGAGCGGCGTTGGACGCCCCTGTGCATCAAGACGGGTGGCGATGTTGCGCTGCAGCAGGGAGGCCACTTCAGTTGAGCCGGTAAACATCACGCCGCGCACACGGTTATCGGCGGTCAGTTTCGCCCCGACCGTTTCACCGCGGCCCGGCAACAGCTGTATGACACCCGCAGGCACGCCCGCTTCCAGCAGAATGTTAATACCCTGAGCGGCAATCAGCGGGGTCTGCTCCGCCGGTTTTGCCAGCACGCTGTTGCCTGCGGCAAGTGCAGCGGCAATCTGGCCGGTGAAGATCGCCAGCGGGAAGTTCCACGGACTGATACACACCACCGGACCGAGAGGACGGTGGGTTTCGTTATCGAAATCATCACGAACCTGGCCTGCGTAGTAGTGCAGGAAGTCGACCGCTTCACGAACTTCGGCAATGGCGTTGCTGAAGGTTTTACCTGCTTCGCGCACCAGGATCCCGATGAGCGACTGCATCTGGTCTTCCATCAGCACCGCAGCACGTTCCAGAATGGCGCCACGCTCTTGCGGCGGTGTCGCGAACCAGATTGGCGCGTTATTCACCGCGCTGTCCAGCGCCTGATCCACTTCTGCTTCGGTTGCTTCCCGCACGTAGCCGACGATATCTTTTGGCTCCGCCGGGTTAATCACGGGCTGCATTTCGCCATCAGCGACGGACTGCTCCAGAATCGGTTTGGCCTGCCATTTCTGCAGCGCGCTGTTGAGCAGGGCGGAGGAGAGGGAGGCCAGACGGTGTTCGTTCGCCAGGTCCAGGCCCGCGGAGTTCACGCGACCTTTGCCGTACAGTTCACGCGGCAGCGGGATCTTCGGATGCGGCAGGCCAATCTGACCTTCCTGGGCCGCCATCTTCTCAACCGCCTGCACCGGATCGGCAACCAGCTCGTCAAGCGGCAGGGTGGTATCGGCGATACGGTTAACGAAGGAGGTGTTCGCCCCGTTCTCCAGCAGACGACGCACCAGGTACGCCAGCAGGGTTTCATGGGTGCCCACCGGGGCATAAATACGGCACGGACGGTTCAGTTTGCCATCCGCCACTTTACCGGTGACCTGCTCGTACAGCGGTTCACCCATGCCGTGCAGGCACTGGAACTCATACTGACCCGGATAGTAGTTCTGTCCGGCCAGGCTGTAGATGGCCGCCAGGGTGTGGGCGTTATGGGTGGCAAACTGCGGGTAAATCAGGTTCGGCACGCCGAGCAGTTTTTTCGCGCAGGCAAGGTATGAGACATCGGTGTAAACCTTGCGGGTATAGACCGGATAGCCTTCCAGACCTTCCATCTGGGCGCGTTTAATCTCGCTGTCCCAGTAGGCGCCTTTCACCAGGCGGATCATCAGGCGACGGCGGCTGCGGCTTGCCAGGTCAATCAGGTAATCAATCACGAACGGACAACGTTTCTGATACGCCTGGATAACGAAACCAATTCCGTTCCAGCCTGCCAGCTCCGGCTCGAAGCACAGTTTTTCCAGCAGATCGAGGGAGATCTCCAGGCGGTCGGCCTCTTCGGCATCGATGTTGATACCGATGTCGTACTGGCGCGCCAGCAGGGTCAGAGACTTCAGGCGCGGATAGAGCTCTTCCATCACCCGGTCGTACTGCGCACGGCTGTAGCGCGGATGCAGGGCCGAGAGCTTGATGGAGATCCCCGGGCCTTCATAAATACCACGACCGTTTGACGCTTTACCAATGGCGTGAATCGCCTGCTGGTAAGAGACCATATAAGCCTGCGCGTCGGCGGCAGTCAGAGCCGCTTCACCCAGCATGTCGTAAGAGTAGCGGAAACCTTTATCTTCGAGCTTACGGGCGTTGGCCAGCGCTTCCGCGATGGTTTCGCCGGTAACAAACTGCTCGCCCATCAGGCGCATCGCCATATCCACGCCTTTGCGGATCAGCGGTTCACCGCTCTTGCCGATGATGCGGTTCAGGGAGCGGGAGAGGTTGGCTTCGTTATGGGTCGAGACCAGTCGGCCGGTAAACAGCAGGCCCCAGGTCGCCGCGTTGACGAACAGCGACGGGCTGCGGCCAATGTGTGACTGCCAGTTACCGTTGCTGATTTTATCGCGGATCAGTGCGTCACGGGTGGCTTTGTCAGGAATACGCAACAGCGCTTCCGCCAGACACATCAGCGCTACGCCCTCCTGAGAGGAGAGGGAAAACTCCTGCAGCAGCCCCTGTACCATTCCGGCGCGGCCGGTGGCATTTTTCTGGTTACGCAGTTTGTCGGCAAGCTGATACGCCAGGCTGTGCGCCTGAGAGGCAATGGCTTCTGGCAGACGGGCCTGCTCCAGCAGCATCGGTACGGCGTCGGTTTCGGCACGACGGTAAGCACCGGTAATGGCGGCGCGGCTGACGGACTGAGGCAGGATCTGCTCGGCGAATTCAAGGAACGGCTGATGGTTTTCGTCAGCAGCGGCGGAAACCTCATCACTTTCATTGGCCGCACCCGCCAGCAGCGCGGGCAGCTCTGGCAGCCCCTCATCGCTTTCGAGTCTTTCAAGGTAGTTAAAAATCGCCTGCTTGATTAGCCAGTGCGGCGTGCGGTCAATGCGGGTTGCAGCGGTCTTAATCCGTTCGCGGGTTGCGTCATCCAGCTTAACCCCCATGGTGGTCATACCCATGCCAAAGCTCCTGTTGTTCTGTCGTCGTGTGCTATCGATAGCGTGAAATATCCACTATGTTGCAACTTTGTGCAACCGTGTTAAATGTGACCTGGTTTGCAACCCAGAAAATGAATGGATTGTTAAGAGATGGTTAGCTGGAAAAAAGTGCTGGCTTCTGGATGAGAGGCCTGTTTTTATGCGGAACTTAACACTTTTAAAAGGTGCAACCCGTAAAAGCGTGAGCGAGTGCAACCTATACGAAAGACGTATAAAACCAGGGATGAATTTGATGTAAATGCAGTGTTAAATCGTTTGTGTGCGAGCACTGCTTACGGCAGGATACGCGCGGCCAACAGAAACACATACACACATCACTACGTTCCGGTGATGACATAACAAGGCAACCCGGACGGTTGTCGCTCGACATTTTGGAGAATTTAAATGGCAATTAGCACACCGATGCTGGTGACATTTCTCGTTTATATATTTGGCATGATCCTGATAGGGTTTTTGGCATGGCGTTCAACAAAGAACTTTGACGACTACATTCTGGGCGGGCGTAGCTTAGGGCCGATGGTCACCGCACTCTCTGCGGGCGCGTCCGACATGAGCGGCTGGCTGCTGATGGGTCTGCCGGGGGCGATTTTCATCTCCGGTATTTCTGAAAGCTGGATCGCCATTGGCCTGACCGTCGGGGCATGGATCAACTGGAAGCTGGTTGCAGGCCGTCTGCGCGTGCATACCGAAGCCAACAACAATGCGTTGACCCTGCCGGATTACTTCACCGGACGCTTTGAAGATAACAGCCGCGTGCTGCGCATTATCTCTGCGCTGGTTATCCTCGTGTTCTTCACCATCTATTGTGCCTCTGGTATTGTGGCCGGCGCGCGCCTGTTCGAAAGCACCTTCGGCATGAGCTATGAAACGGCGCTGTGGGCCGGTGCTGCGGCAACCATTCTCTATACCTTCGTGGGCGGTTTCCTGGCCGTAAGCTGGACTGACACCGTGCAGGCGAGCCTGATGATCTTCGCTCTGATCCTGACGCCAGTCATTGTCATCTTCACCGTCGGCGGCTTTGCTGATTCGCTGGAAGTGATTAAGCAGAAGAGCATTGAAAACGTCGACATGCTGAAAGGGCTGAACTTTGTCGCCATCGTTTCTCTGATGGGCTGGGGTCTGGGCTACTTCGGTCAGCCGCACATTCTGGCGCGCTTCATGGCCGCTGACTCTCACCACACGATTGTTCATGCCCGTCGTATCAGTATGACGTGGATGATCCTCTGTCTGGCGGGTGCCTGTGCGGTTGGCTTCTTCGGCATCGCTTACTTCAACAATAACCCGGCGCAGGCAGGTGCAGTAAACCAGAACGCCGAGCGTGTGTTCATCGAACTGGCGGGCATTCTGTTCAACCCGTGGATTGCCGGCATTCTGCTCTCCGCGATCCTGGCGGCCGTGATGTCCACCCTGAGCTGCCAGCTGCTGGTCTGCTCAAGTGCAATCACCGAAGACCTCTACAAAGCGTTCCTGCGTAAAGATGCGAGCCAGAAAGAGCTGGTATGGGTGGGGCGTTTCATGGTGCTGGTGGTGGCCTTAATTGCCATTGCGCTGGCGGCAAACCCTGAGAACCGCGTGCTGGGCCTGGTAAGCTACGCGTGGGCGGGCTTTGGTGCGGCGTTTGGTCCGGTGGTGCTCTTCTCGGTGCTGTGGTCGCGCATGACCCGCAACGGCGCGCTGGCGGGGATGATTATCGGTGCGCTTACCGTGATCGTCTGGAAGCAGTTCGCCTGGCTCGGTCTGTACGAAATTATCCCGGGCTTCATCTTCGGCAGTATCGGCATTGTGGTGTTCAGCCTGCTGGGTAAAGCGCCTTCTGCCTCAATGCAGAAACGTTTTGCTGAAGCAGACGCACACTATCACACTGCACCGCCGTCTAAGCTGCAGGCTGAGTAATCTTTTTCGCTGATAGTCAGGCCGGGTAAGCGCGCGCTACCCGGCTTTTTTCTTGCCAAAATCCGCAATTTACGATGATATCGCTGTGCTTATAACAATGAGGATAGCGAAGCATGACAATCAAAACAGGGGTAATGGCAGCGGCATTATTGATGCTGGCGGGCTGCAGTATGCCGCCGCAACACGCGGCGATGGAGACCTGCAAAGCGGATAACCAGATGCAGCAAACCACGCTCTATTTCGGGCTAAACCGTCCCGCAGGCGCGCAAATCACCACCGGCGAGTGGCAGCAGTTCGTTGACCAGGACGTGACGCCGCGTTTTCGCGATGGCCTGACGGTCTTTGATGCGCGCGGGCAGTGGCTGGGTAACGACGGGAAAGTGGCGCGTGAACCGAGTAAGGCGCTTATGCTGATCCACGGTAAAGATGCGCAGAGCGAGAAGAATATTGAAGCGTTGCGCGGTATTTATAAATCACGCTTCGCGCAGGAGTCGGTGATGCGGGTCGATCAGCCGGTGTGCGTGCAGTTTTAATGAAAAACGGCGGGAGAACCCGCCGTTATCGCTTAGAGCACCAGTCCTGCAAAGCTGGCGGACAGCAAACTGACCAGCGTCGCGCCATACACCAGACGTAAGCCAAAACGCGATACCACGTTCCCCTGTTGCTCGTTCAGGCCTTTGATCGCCCCGGCCACAATGCCGATAGAGGCAAAGTTAGCGAACGACACCAGGAAAACGGACAAAATGCCCAGTCCGCGGGGTGACATCTGATGCGCAATTTTTTGCAGCTCAATCATTGCCACAAATTCATTTGCGACCAGCTTGGTTGCCATAATACTGCCGGCATTCAACGCGTCGCTCAGCGGAATACCAACCAGCCACGCCAGCGGATAAAATACATAGCCCAGGATCTGCTGGAAGCTCATACCAAATACGCTGGAGAAGAGGGCGTTAACGGCGCTAATAAGGGCAATAAAGCCAATCAGCATCGCCAGAATAATCATCGCCACTTTAAAACCGGCCAGAATATACTCGCCAAGCATTTCGAAGAAGCTCTGGGACTCGTGCAGCTTTTCAAGCTTGATGTCCGGCTCTGCTTCCGGGCGCGCCGGGTTGATAATGGAGAGAATAATAAAGGTGCTGAACATGTTCAGGATGAGCGCGGCAACGACAAATTTGGCGTCGAGCATGGTCATATAGGCACCGACAATCGACAGGGATACCGTCGACATGGCCGTGGCCGCCATGGTGAAGAGACGACGAGAGGAGAGGTCGCCCAGTACACCCTTGTAGGCAATAAAGTTTTCAGACTGTCCGAGGATCAGCGAGCTCACCGCGTTGAACGATTCCAGCTTACCCATGCCATTCAGTTTTGACAGCAGTGTCCCGATCACCCGAATAAAAATCGGCAGAATTCGCCAGTGCTGAAGAATACCAATCAGTGCGGAGATAAAAATAATCGGGCAAAGTACGCCGAGGAAAATGAACGCCAGTCCTTTTTCACCCATCCCGCCAAAGACGAAATTGGTGCCTTCAGCCGCGAATTTCAGCAGTGACTCAAAGAATCCCGAGACATATTTAATAATGAACAGCCCGCTTTCGGCATGCAGGAAAAAGAACGCCAGGGCTATTTCAATGACAATCAGCTGTAAAACAAAACGAATGCGAATTTTTCGGCGGTCGAAACTCACCAGCCAGGCAAGCGCAAGAATAATCACCAGCGCCAGCAGGAAATGGATAATGTTAAACATGGTTAATTTTCAGTTGGTTTTTGAGGCAGATATTTAGCCACAGCCCTGATTAACCGTAAATGGGCATTTTCGCTATAACTTATAAACTTAACGATAACGCCAGCAATTATTACCAGGCTGGGTGTTTACAACTCGTCATCAAAACAACACACATTTCGCTTGTTTTTCTTGCTGGCGTAATGATAATCACTATCACAAGAATTTACCTTTCTTTGCATCAGTTGACCGCGATAAACATTTAAGGTGTCGGCATGTTTGTTCCATTTCTCATTATGTTACGTGAAGGTCTCGAAGCGGCCCTCATCGTCAGCCTCATCGCCAGTTATCTGAAGCGAACCCAGCGTGGACGCTGGATTGGTGTCATGTGGATTGGGGTATTCCTCGCCGCAGCACTCTGTCTGGGCCTTGGCATTCTTATCAATGAAACCACCGGTGAGTTTCCCCAGAAAGAGCAAGAGTTGTTTGAAGGGATCGTGGCCGTTATTGCCGTGGTAATCCTCACCTGGATGGTGTTCTGGATGCGTAAAGTGTCCCGCAACGTGAAGGTGCAGCTGGAGCAGGCGGTGGATAACGCCCTGCAAAAGGGCAATAACCACGGCTGGGCGCTGATCATGATGGTCTTTTTCGCCGTGGCGCGGGAAGGGCTGGAGTCGGTTTTCTTCCTGCTGGCGGCATTTCAGCAGGATGTGGGGATCTGGCCACCGCTGGGTGCGATGCTGGGTCTGGCCACTGCGGTGGTGCTGGGATTCCTGCTCTACTGGGGCGGCATTCGTCTTAACCTGGGTGCGTTCTTTAAATGGACCAGCCTGTTTATTCTGCTGGTGGCCGCTGGGCTGGCGGCGGGGGCGATCCGCGCTTTCCACGAAGCGGGCCTGTGGAATCACTTCCAGGAAGTGGCGTTCGACCTCAGTAACGTGCTCTCAACGCACTCCCTGACCGGTACCTTGCTCGAAGGTATTTTTGGTTACCAGGAAACGCCGAGCGTCAGCGAAGTGGCGATGTATTTTATCTATTTGGTTCCGGCGCTGGTGCTGTTTGCCATGCCGCCGCGCACCGGCACTCAGACGTCGCGCGTTGCGCCGTAATCTGACTGCATTAGTTACAACATACTTTTAAAGGGAAGAGTCATGGCAATTCAGTTCCGTCGTAGTGCGTTATGCGCAGGCATTGCCGCGCTGTTCGCTTCAACATTTTCCGCCTGGGGCGCGGATGTTCCGCAGGTCAAGGTTTCGGTCAATGATAAGCAGTGCGAGCCAATGACCATCACGGTCAACAGCGGCAAAACCCAGTTTATTATTCAGAACCACAGCCAGAAGGCGCTGGAGTGGGAAATCCTGAAAGGCGTCATGGTGGTGGAAGAGCGTGAAAATATCGCGCCGGGCTTTAGTCAGAAGATGACCGCCAACCTGCAGCCGGGTGAATATGAGATGACCTGCGGGCTGCTGACGAACCCTAAAGGCAAGCTTATCGTGAAGGGTGACGCCACGGCCGACGCCGGAAAAGGCACGGCCCTGTTGAGCCTGGGTGATGCGATTACTGCTTATAAAGCGTATGTCATCAAAGAGACGGCGGACCTGGCTGCGGGTACCAAAGCCTTCACCGATGCGGTGAAAGCGGGCGATATCACGAAAGCGAAATCCCTGTATGCGCCAACCCGCCAGCATTACGAGCGGATTGAGCCGATTGCCGAATTGTTCTCTGACCTGGATGGCAGCATTGATGCCCGTGAAGATGATTTTGAGCAGAAAGCCGCCGACCCGAAATTTACCGGCTTCCACCGTCTGGAGAAAGCCCTGTTTGGCGATAACACTCTCAAAGGGATGGATAAATATGCCGATCAGCTGAACAGTGACGTGCTTGAGCTGCAAAAACGCATCAGTGAGCTGGCCTTCCCGCCATCAAAAGTGGTGGGCGGTGCCGCGGGTCTGATTGAAGAAGTGGCGGCAAGTAAAATCAGCGGTGAAGAAGACCGTTACAGCCACACCGACCTGTGGGACTTCCAGGCGAACGTCGATGGCGCGCAGAAAATTGTCGATCTGCTGCGTCCTCAGCTGCAGAAAGATAACAGCGAACTGCTGGCGAAAGTGGATGCCAACTTCAAAAAAGTCGACACTATTCTGGCGAAGTACCGTACCAAAGACGGGTTTGAAACCTACGATAAACTGACCGATGCCGACCGTAACGCGCTGAAAGGCCCGATTACCACACTGGCGGAAGATCTCTCCCTGCTGCGTGGCGTACTGGGTCTGGATTAAGCACGATGAACAAGCAGAATGAACACGACGTGGTGGAACCTTCACGTCGTCGATTGTTAAAAGGGGTAGGGGCGCTGGGGGGCGCCCTTGCTCTGGCCGGAGGGTGCCCGGTGGCGCATGCGGCGAAACCGCAAAGTGCTCCAGGCACGCTGTCACCCAATGCACGCATGGAGACGCAGCCTTTTTATGGCGAGCATCAGTCGGGCATTCTGACGCCACAGCAGGCCTCCATGATGCTGGTGGCTTTTGATTCGCTGGCAAGCGATAAAGCCGATCTTGAGCGTTTGTTCCGCCTGCTGACGACGCGCATCGCGTTTCTCACCGCCGGTGGTCCGGCGCCGGACACGCCTAACCCGCGTCTGCCGCCGATGGATTCCGGTATCCTCGGGGCATTTATCGCTCCGGATAACCTGACGATAACCGTTTCGCTCGGTGAGTCGCTGTTTGATGCGCGCTACGGGCTGGCAAAACAGAAGCCAAAAGCGCTGCAGAAAATGACGCGTTTCCCGAATGATTCTCTGGATGCTGCTCTCTGCCACGGCGATCTGCTCCTGCAAATTTGCGCCAACACCCAGGATACGGTGATCCACGCGCTGCGCGACATCATCAAGCACACGCCGGACCTGCTGAGCGTTCGCTGGAAGCGGGAGGGGTTTATCTCTGACCATGCCGCCCGCAGCAAAGGGAAAGAGACGCCGGTTAACCTGCTGGGCTTTAAAGACGGCACGGCCAACCCGGACAGCCGTAATGATCCGCTCATGAAAGAGGTGGTCTGGGTGACGGCCGATCAGGGCGAGCCGGCATGGGCTGTGGGGGGAAGTTATCAGGCGGTGCGGATTATTCAGTTCCACGTGGAGTTCTGGGACCGTACGCCGCTCAAAGAGCAGCAGACGATTTTTGGCCGCGATAAACAGAGTGGCGCTCCGCTCGGGATGAAGAACGAGCATGATGTGCCTGACTACGCCAGCGATCCGAATGGCGATGTCATCGCGCTGGACAGCCATATCCGCCTGGCCAATCCGCGTACCAAAGAGACACAATCCAGCCTGATGATGCGTCGGGGATATAGCTATTCACTTGGCGTAACCAACGCCGGCCAGCTCGATATGGGGCTGCTGTTTGTCTGCTATCAGCACGACCTGGAGAAGGGCTTCCTGACCGTACAGAAACGCTTAAACGGGGAAGCGCTGGAAGAGTACATTAAACCCATCGGCGGCGGTTATTTCTTTGCCCTGCCTGGCGCACGCGATCGCAACGCCTATCTCGCTCAAGGGTTGATTGAAGCCTGATAATTGTCCCTGCGATAATTCGCGGGGACATTATTTTTTCATATGCCTGTCCTGCTGTTATATTTCTGTAATATTCCTGTATGAGACTGATTTCCACTGTAGGGACAGTCTTAAAGTTACGTTCAGGTAAAATAAATGTTGCATTTATGATAACTCCTGATGTACTTAAGATAAGACAGCGGTAGTTCCCGGCAGTGATGCTGAATCACTATGGAGATCGCGAATGGTTGCGTCCTGTACTGGACATGGTAAACACAACACCCGCAGCACCCGGCGCGGAGGCTCAGACTCCGGCAGCGATTTCCTCACCACAAAATTATCCCCCTCGACTCAAGAATCTCTTTCGACCGACGTGCAGAATGGTGCGCGTAGCCGTTCTGTTGCGTCATCCGGTAAAGCAAGCAATGGCTTACAAGGAAGCCAACCCTCTGATGTTCGTGCGCATAATCGTGCTGAAACTGGCACGTGTGATGAATACCAACAACTCAAGGTGCTATCCATGGGAAGACAAAAAGCAGTGATCAAAGCTCGTCGCGAAGCAAAACGTGTGCTGAGACGGGATTCACGTAGTCATAAACAGCGTGAAGAAGAATCGGTCACCTCGCTTGTGCAGATGAGTGGCGTAGAAGCAATTGGCATGGCCCGAGACAGCCGTGATAATTCTCCAATTGTGGCGCGCAATGAGGCTCAGGCGCACTACCTGAATGCTATCGAGAGTAAACAGCTCATCTTTGCAACCGGTGAAGCCGGATGCGGGAAAACGTGGATCAGTGCAGCCAAAGCGGCAGAGGCGCTGATCCATAAAGACGTGGAGAGAATTATTGTCACCCGTCCGGTACTGCAGGCTGATGAAGATCTTGGCTTCTTGCCCGGAGATATTTCAGAGAAGTTTGCCCCTTACTTCAGGCCCGTCTATGACGTGCTGGTGAAACGTCTGGGAGCATCCTTTATGCAGTACTGTCTGCGACCAGAGATTGGCAAGGTGGAAATCGCGCCGTTCGCTTATATGCGCGGACGTACATTTGAAAATGCGGTCGTCATTCTTGACGAGGCTCAAAACGTGACCGCAGCGCAAATGAAGATGTTTTTAACGCGCCTCGGGGAAAACGTGACGGTCATCGTCAATGGTGATATTACCCAGTGCGATCTGCCGTCGGGCGTGAAGTCCGGACTGAGCGACGCCATGTCACGTTTTGAGGAAGATGAGATGATTGGGGTGGTACGCTTCACGAAAGAAGACTGCGTGCGTTCAGCGCTCTGCCAGCGTACGTTGCAAGCGTACTATTGAGTTAGCCGTTGTGTTCAAGGCCCGGGAAACCGGGCTTTGTTTTTTGTGCGGGCGTCCTGTCCGGGGAATATAAAAGAAAAAAGCCCGTACTTTCGTACGAGCTCTTATCTTGAATATGGCGGTGAGGGGGGGATTGACTCGCTTCGCTCGCCCTGCGGGCAGCCTGTTCGCTGCGCGCTCAGTCTGTCCAACTGGCTGTCGCCAGTTGTCGAACCCCGGTCGGGGATTCTCATCCCCCCCTGTCCGGGGGATATAAAAGAAAAAAGCCCGTACTTTCGTACGAGCTCTTATCTTGAATATGGCGGTGAGGGGGGGATTGACTCGCGTCGCTCGCCCTGCGGGCAGCCTGTTCGCTGCGCGCTCAGTCTGTCCAACTGGCTGTCGCCAGTTGTCGAACCCCGGTCGGGGATTCTCATCCCCCCTGTCCAGGGAATATAAAAGAAAAAAGCCCGTACTTTCGTACGAGCTCTTATCTTAAATATGGCGGTGAGGGGGGGATTCGAACCCCCGATACGTTGCCGTATACACACTTTCCAGGCGTGCTCCTTCAGCCACTCGGACACCTCACCATATTGTTTTGCTGCCTGACCGCTTGGGGGGCAACGGGGCGCTACTATAGGGAGTTGCGCTAAAACGGTCAAGCAGATTTTCTGCTTTAGTGCTTGTTCGGTTAAGCAATAATCAGCTCCACGTCTTTTTGACCGTGGAGCCGGTGATTAACGCTGTGAATCGAGCACTTCGCTGTTTGTGATCACCTCTTGTGCTCTGGTATAGCTTTCGATCAGCAACTGATAGGCAGGGAAGATATGGGTATACACTTCAGCCCACTCGGCTGCATCTTCCCGGTTCCATGTCCGCTGGATCTCAGAGGCAACCGCCGCGGTATCCATTGGTACCACCCCGGCCTGGACCACGCGCGCCAGGGTGATCTCCTGAGCCATTTTGCTGTAGGTGCCGGAGGCATCAATAACCGCAAACACTTTATAACCCTCCGCGACTGCGCTAATAGAGGGAAACGCCATGCAGACGCTGGTGATGGTGCCGGCGATGATCAACGTTTTGCGCCCGGTGGCTTTCACCGCAGCCACAAACTCCGGGTTATCCCAGGCGTTGATCTCACCTTTACGTGGAACGTATTGCGCATGTGGCGCATTAGCGTGGATCTCCGGGATAAGGGGGCCATTCGGTCCCTGCGGAACAGAAGCGGTGGTGATCACCGGGATCTTCGCCAGGGTAGCGATTTTTGCCAGCGCCGCAGCACGTGCGCGCAACTCTGGCATTGGCATATCCCCCACGGTCTGGAAAAGTCCGCTCTGGTGATCGATAAGCAACATCACCGCATCGTTTACATCAATAACCGGGCGTGAGCCGTTAAAATTTGCAGGTGCAGACATCTTCTTCTCCTTTATTACCATCAGATCTGGCCGAAGCGGCCGGAGTTGAAATCACGAATGGCTTCCGCGATTTCGGTTTTACTGTTCATCACAAACGGCCCATAGCCCACGATGGGTTCATTCAGCGGTTCGCCGGCCATCAGCAGGACTTTGGCATCGAGGCTCGCTTCCAGATGGAGTGTGTCGCCTTGCTGGCTTAATACAACCAGCTGTGCCTCGCCTGCCTGGGCTGTTCCGTTCACCGTAATGGTGCCTTCCATCACAACCAGCGCCGTGCTCCAGCCCTCCGGCTGACTGAGCGTGAGATGGCTACCCTGATTGAGCGCGATGTCCCAGACGTTTAGCGGCGAAAAGGTGTGCGCGGGGCCAGCAACATCCTCGTAGCGACCTGCGATAACCCGCAGCGAGCCGCTGTTATCCGGCAGCGTGACCACGGGGATATCCGCCTTAGTGATGCTCTGGTAGCCCGGCGTCGCCATTTTGTCTTTGGCAGGCAGGTTGACCCACAGCTGCATCATTTTCAGTTCACCGCCTTTCTGCGCGAACGCGCTGGAGTGGAACTCCTCGTGCAAAATGCCAGCGCCCGCCGTCATCCATTGCACGTCCCCGGGGCCTATTACGCCGCCTCTGCCGGTGGAATCGCGATGTTCAACTTCGCCGGAATAGACGAGGGTGACCGTTTCGAAACCCCGGTGTGGATGCTCGCCGACGCCGCGCTTTGCCCCATCCGCCGGGAAGGTGTATGGCCCGGCATAGTCCAGCAGTAAAAACGGGCTGAGCGGCTCGCCGTGCGTCTGGTAAGAAAACATTGAACGTACCGGGAAACCATCACCAACCCAGTGTTGACGGGGAGCGGTATACACGCCTGTTACGTTTTTCATGATGAACTCCTGAAGCGTTGTTGATGTAATTAGCTTATATTCAGCGTTAATATCCCGGTAGATAGTGAAAATGGCATTCACTGTTCTGAAAATAGAACGATGAGGATTTATGCAGGATCTCAATGACTTCGTCTGGTTTGTGAAGGTGGTCGACTACGGTGGTTTTGCTGCAGCGGGGCGTGTGCTCGATTTGCCGAAGTCCCGGCTAAGCCGCCGGATAGCTCAGCTGGAAGAGCGGCTTGGCGTGCGGTTAATACATCGCACAACGCGGCAGTTTACGGTGACAGAAGTTGGCCAGACCTTCTATCAGCACTGTAAAGCGATGATGGTGGAAGCAGAAGCTGCTGAGGAGGCGGTGGCCGCGTTACAGGCTGAGCCGCGCGGTATTGTCAGGATCACCTGCCCGATAACATTGTTGCATGTCCATGTTGGCCCGATGCTGGCGAGATTTATGGCGCGCTATCCAGGGATCGCGCTGCAGCTTGAGGCAACCAACCGGCGGGTAGACCTGGTGGGGGAGGGGATTGATGTCGCGATTCGCGTGCGCCCGCGTCCGTTCGATGACAGCGATCTGGTGTTAAGGGTACTGGCTGACCGGGGACATTGTCTGGTCGCCGGACCGGCGTTGATACAGCGGATGGGTAAACCGTTGGTGCCCTCTGAACTCAGTGCCTGGCCTGGATTAAGCACGAACGAGGGTAAACACATCCATAAATGGGAACTGAGTGGACCCGAAGGGGCGAAGGCGGAAATCCATTACCATCCTCGCCTGATCACTACCGATATGCTGGCGCTGCGTGAAGCGGCTATAGCGGGTATCGGCGTGGTGCAGTTGCCCATATTGATGGTGAAAGATCAGCTTGCGTCAGGGGACCTCATTCGCGTACTGGATGCCTGGGAGCCACGACGTGAGGTGATTCATGCTGTGTATCCTTCAAGACGCGGGTTACTCCCGTCTGTCAGGGCACTGGTGGATTTTCTTACCGAAGAGTATGCGCGGATGGTGGAAGATTAATCTTTCGGGAGAGGGGCTCAGGGCGCATGCTGCACTGGCGGAGAATATAAAAGAAAAAAGCCCGTACTTTCGTACGAGCTCTTATCTTAAATATGGCGGTGAGGGGGGGATTCGAACCCCCGATACGTTGCCGTATACACACTTTCCAGGCGTGCTCCTTCAGCCACTCGGACACCTCACCATATTGTCATCCCATTGTTGCCGGGACGGGCGCTAATGTAAGGAAAAGCCGAACTGGCGTCAACTCACTTTTTCAGTAAATCAGCGCATTTAGACAAACTTCAGTCAACATGGCTTTTAAATGTGCTGAAAGCGCCTTTTTTATCAACAACGCGGTGGCGGTAAAAATTTGTTATGCTGGCAATCCAGTTGAAAATGAACACAAAACAGCGCAATAAAAGGCAGGAATGACTATGGATATAATCTTCTATCACCCCACTTTTGATACTGCTTACTGGATTAAGGCACTTTCGGCGGCGTTGCCCGGGGCGCGCGTGCGTGAGTGGAAACGTGGTGATAACGAACATGCTGACTATGCGCTGGTCTGGCATCCGCCGGTAGAAATGCTCCAGGGCCGTAAACTGAAGGCCGTTTTTGCGCTGGGCGCCGGCGTGGATTCGATTCTGAGCAAACTGAAAGCACACCCTGAAATGCTGCCGGAAGAGATCCCCCTTTTCCGTCTGGAAGATACCGGCATGGGCCAGCAAATGCAGGAGTATGCCGTCAGCCAGGTGCTGCACTGGTTCCGCCGCTTCGACGACTATCAGGCACTAAAACAGCAATCCCACTGGGAACCGCTGCCGGATTATCAGCGCGAAGATTTTACCATTGGTATCCTCGGGGCTGGCGTGCTCGGCTCAAAAGTCGCTGAAGCACTTGCTCCGTGGGGCTTCCCACTGCGTTGCTGGAGCCGTAGCCGCAAGGATTATCCGGGCGTAGAAAGTTTTGCCGGCGCTGATGAGCTTCCTGCGTTCCTGAACGGTACGCGCGTGCTCATCAACCTGCTGCCAAATACGGCCGAAACGGTGGGGATTATCAATGGTGCACTGCTAAATCAACTGGCTGACCAGAGTTACGTAATGAACCTGGCGCGCGGGGTACACCTTGTTGAGTCCGATCTGCTGCAGGCGCTGAACAGCGGAAAACTGAAAGGGGCGATGCTGGATGTGTACAGCCGCGAGCCGTTACCGGCCGAAAGCCCGCTGTGGGCACATCCGCGTGTGGCGATGACGCCGCACATTGCAGCGGTCACGCGTCCGGCGGAAGCTGTGGCCTATATTACCCACACCATCAGTGAGATGGAGCAGGGCCATCCGGTAACCGGACAGGTCGACAGACAGCGCGGCTACTGAGTGAAACCCGGCGTTAGCCGGGTTTTTGCTAATATTCGCTGCAGATAACTGCTATCCTTTGGAAAAACCGCAGAGGAGAGAAAGATGTATCCCGTTGACCTGCATATGCACACCGTCGCCAGTACCCACGCGTATAGCAACCTCCATGATTATATCGCGCAAGCGAAACGCAAGGGCATTACGCTTTTTGCGATTACCGATCACGGCCCGGACATGGCAGATGCGCCGCACTACTGGCATTTTGTGAATATGCGGATCTGGCCACGTCTGGTGGACGGTATTGGGATACTGCGCGGTATCGAGGCAAACATTAAAAATACAGACGGTGAAATCGACTGCACCGGACCGATGCTGACCTCTCTGGATCTGATCCTTGCCGGTTTCCACGAGCCGGTTTTCGCGCCGCAGGATAAAGAGACGAACACCCGAGCGATGATTGCTGCTATAGCCAGCGGCAACGTGCACATTATTTCTCATCCGGGTAATCCTAAATACCCGATTGATATCGAGGCTGTTGCCCAGGCGGCAGCGAAACACCGCGTGGCGCTGGAGATCAATAACTCTTCTTTTGTTCACTCGCGTAAGGGCAGTGAAGCAAACTGTCGCGCCGTGGCAGCTGCAGTACGGGATGCCGGCGGCATGGTGGCGCTGGGTTCCGATTCCCATACCGCGTTTACGCTGGGTGATTTTAGTGAATGCCTGAAAATACTGAATGACGTGGATTTCCCGGAAGACAGGATCCTTAACGTTACCCCACGCCGCATGCTTGATTTCCTCGAGTCACGTGGAATGGATCCGATTGATGAATTTGCCGATCTTTAATTGTGTAATGGAATAAAAAAATGAATGAGTTTTCCATCCTTTGCCGCGTGCTGGGTACGCTGTTCTATCGTCAGCCGCAAGACCCGCTGCTGGTTCCACTCTTTACCCTGATTCGTGAAGGGAAACTGGCGCAAAACTGGCCGCTGGAACAGGATGAGTTGCTGGAGCGTCTGCAAAAAAGTTGCGATATGCAGCAGATTTCAACGGATTACAACGCACTGTTTATTGGCGACGAATGCCGCGTTTCGCCGTACCGTTCAGCCTGGCAGGAAGGGGCGACGGAAGCGGAAGTGCGCGCGTTTCTCTCTGAACGCGGAATGCCGCTGACGGATACCCCTGCGGACCATATCGGAACGTTGCTGCTGGCTGCATCCTGGATTGAAGATCACGCCGCTGATGATGAGAACGAGGCTATCGAAACGCTCTTCGAAGCGTATCTGCTGCCGTGGTGCGGTACTTTCCTCGGCAAAGTTGAAGCACATGCGACCTCGCCGTTCTGGAGAACGCTGGCTCCGCTGACCCGCGACGCCATTGCGGCAATGTGGGATGAGCTGGAAGAAGAGGATGAAGAGTGATTTAGTTCACATAAATTCTGCAACCATACATTTCATCTTGCACGGAATGTGCATCTGATCTCATTTCCATGGTGCGCTTCTGCTAAGATGCGCACCATGAACATTTTACTTTGTATCGCATTAACGACAGGCATTCTCTCCGGACTATGGGGATGGGTGGCGGTCTCTCTCGGGTTGCTCAGCTGGGCCGGGTTTCTGGGCTGTACGGCCTACTTTGCCTGCCCGCAGGGCGGCGTAAAAGGGCTTTTCATCTCTGGCTGTACCCTGATGAGCGGTGTTATCTGGGCACTCGTGATTATGAAGGGCAGCGCGCTGGCCCCGCATCTGGAGATGCTGGGCTATATCATGACCGGCGTAGTCGCGTTTTTGATGTGTATCCAGGCAAAGCATATGCTGCTGTCGTTTGTACCCGGTACCTTTATGGGCGCATGCGCGACGTTTGCAGGGCAGGGGGACTGGGCGCTGGTGCTTCCCTCGCTAATGCTGGGGTTGGTGTTTGGCTATGCCATGAAGAACAGCGGCCTCTGGCTGGCCGCCAGACGGGATAAAACGCAAAACATCACTGCGGTAAGCGAATAAAAAAAGGCGAGATGATGATCTCGCCTTTTTTATGCGCTTCCTGTCAGGATTCCGGAGGCACTGACATATCGCGGTATTTAACCAGTATCGGGTTTTGCGCCTCTGCTTTGTTCTGCAGGTCCCACAATCCACGATCGATACCATCATTAATCAGGAAGATTACCCCGGTTTCTATGGCTGACATCAGACACATCATGACCGGTTCGTTAGAGGTATACCCGATTTCACCCTCCAGCAAACGCTGGTAATCGATGAAGCGGAAAACCCCGGCCTGCACTTCATAAGAAAGAATGGTTTTGCTGGTCGTTACCGAAGAGAGCACTTCGCCCGTGCTGACGTTGACGACACGCAGGTTTACGGCGATTTGGTCGAGCTGATATTGCGTATCAGCACCGATACCAAAGTAACGCGCGCCCACACCACCCGATTTAACGTTGCTTTCATAACCGATAATCGATCCCTCGATCATGACGTTCGCCGCAGCCAGTGATTCCAGCGGCATGCGGTTATTATTCGCAACGGTGCCATTTTCCTGCGCAGCGCGAATAATTTTCCGTTCATTTAACAGGTTCTGCAGACCCTGACGTTCCAGAGGAATAAACCAGTGCGAATCTTTCAGGGCGGTCACCAGCATGGCGGTGGCGCTCTGTGGCACTGCCGTAGAGAAGTTACTTGCCGGATAAGGTTTAAATTGTCCCGTTTCATCCTGAATGTTGTAAACCGAGACAAATATTTTACCGGTCGGCGCAGGTAAATGTGTTAAATCACGATAGCTTTGAGCCCGAGGCATTAATGTTGGTTTTGCAGCTTCTTTAGGTGGAGCAGTTAAACAACCGCTCAATAAGCACACTGCAACAAATATCAGGAAGCGCTGCATGATCGTTGTCCTTATTTCGTTGTTGTTTAAAAGTTCGTTGAATCACTTTGTAGACCGGAAACCTGAATGGTGGAGGTTTTCCCGGTTTTTCGATCGGTAACGTTCAACTGGAGTTGTCCGTCCTTGTTGGCGATGTCGACAATGAAGTCGTTGGTCACCATTCGGCCGGGTTTGCCGGTATTAATGTTGGTCAGCAACCCTCCCAAAATCTGCGACTGGATAGCCTGCGTGAAGTTGTCCAGTGCCGATGGGGTATCGACGCTAAAATCCTTAAAGCTGGGATCCTTATAGGAGTTTTGCGCCTGGGCTTCGTTCAACAGAAACGCCCCATTATTGGGATTACCGCCAAAGTTAGGGTTACGGAACTGGAACGTCATATTTCCGGCCCAGCTTATAGGGGTTATTAGCATTATCGAAACAACTGCATATGCAATACGCATGACAGCCTCCGGATATAGGTTCGCTAGAATTCGTCTTTTGCTAAATCGCTGGTGCTTAATAGCGCTTTATCAATTTGCAGGCGATTAATAGCATCTTCTGATTGAGCCAGTGCTAAGGCTACGTTTTTATCGAAGTCTATTTTCGTGGGGAATAAAAATGTTTGATAAATAACGTCCTGATTAGCCGTTATTGTTATCCAACTTCCCCATCGTGCACTGGGCCGCTCGTTGATTGTTATATTTCCAGTAAATGTACTGTCCCATTTGTCACTGAATGCACGATAAAAATTGTGCCCGACCGAGGAGACAGTGTGGTCTGTTAACAATCCGGGAACTTCGACCTCGACGGCCCGTACGTTCCCGGCAGCGAGCATGAAACTCGCTGCGGCGATCCAACTCAACGTGCGTTTCATTTGATTAACGCCTGAGGTTATCGTTTGCCCATGAAACAGCCTGAGTTCGGTTCTTAACAGCTATCTTCTTGAAAAGATTATAAAGGTGCGTCTTTACCGTATTTTCGCTGATAAATAACGAACGGGCGATTTCAATATTTGAAGCACCAATGCGCAATTTGTTCAGGATCTCTTTCTCACGGTGCGTTAGCAGCGCTGACTCTGAACTGTTATAGCGGTAATTTCCGGAGTGCGTGATGAGGTAGCTGGCAAGTTTTTGCGAAAAATAACACTCGCCACGCAATATACCCTGCAGACCTTCGACCAGCCGATCTTCTTCTTCCGTGATATAGAACACACCATTGATATGCGGCCAGCTTTCAATATCTCTGAAGGGATACTCATCAGGGGTATTCAATAATAACACGCGGATATTATTGTTTTTCCTGCTTAAATTATCTTGCCAGTAATGGATAAGCTTTTTATCCGCTTCCATCATATCAATCAGAATGATACTGCCAGGTGCAATATCATCAAAAGAACGTTGAATATTATGTAATTTCCCGTGCAGAGACAGCGATTGCTTTAAATGTTGTAATAAAGCGGTCGCTTGCAACGAAGGTTTTGTGATCAACAGTAACGTATGACCATGTAAACTTTGGACTTCATTATACATGATGAAACCCCACTTTTTTATGACACCTGACAGCGGTCCTCCAGATAAAAAAGAGGACCCCAGAAGTACTGACAGATGTTGCACTGCTGTGTGAAGAAAAAAACCATAACCTCCAGCAGGAGGTAAATATAAAACAAATTTCGTACATCTGATTTCAATCTAGCTATTACTAACTTTAAAGCAAGTGTTAAACGTGTAACAGGATGTAAAAATCAATATTAATTTGTGAAAATGGACTCTTTTAAATGTTGTGGAATGATAAGAAAGTTGTACATGTAAATAACCCTGCACAGATTTTAAAAATCATACAAATATTTATAATTGTTTGATTTTTATGAATATTAATTATTTATTTCTTCCCGTAAAGAGGTATGAGTCACAGAGATTTTCTAAGTCCTGGAATGAACGATGCTGCGTCTTAAGAAAACAGGTCTCGTGTCACGTGTTGTGTAAAATGTCCTCCTGGCGTTTCGTTTAGCGTCCGTTGCATGAGGGCTTTACCCCTCTCGTCCCGCTGCACAATCGATTATTAAGAAAGGCTTAATAGAAAAATAAGAACCCCGATCTATAACGTTTTTTTGCATGGAATTACTACTTTGAGGTGACGTGATAAATAAAAATAAGCCACGCGGGTGAGATATTTAAAATGTTTCGGCAGACATACTCATCACCGTAACGACGCGTTAACAAATTACGAGTCGTTCTAACACGAAGTCACAGTAACAAGGTTATGGCGTTATCAAATAGCCAGGTCCAGGGTGACAACATGAAAAATACATCGTTATTTATGATGTTTACATTACTGGGTGCGCCTGGATTTGTAATCGCGGCTGATTCAGATTTGGCTAACGCTGAATATAACTTCACGGTTAATGAATTAAGTCGTTCATCATTAAATCAGGCAGCCATTATTGGTCAGCAGGGCATGTTAAATGATGCTCAGGTTCGCCAGGACGGGTCAAAATTATTGTCCATTGTTTCTCAGGATGGAGCAGGCAACAGAGCGAGAGTTGATCAATCAGGGACTTATAATATTGCCTGGATCGATCAGAGCGGTAGCGCGAATGATGCAGGTATTACGCAAGATGGATATGGTAATAGTGCGAAAATTATCCAAAAAGGGTCGGGTAATAGAGCAAATATTACGCAGTACGGTACGCAGAAAACCGCAGTTGTAGTGCAGAGACAGTCGCAAATGGCGATTCGCGTTATTCAGCGTTAGTTATTTAGCGGCGACTTTAATCAATCCGATGGGGGTTTACCATGAAATTTATCAAAGTGGCAGCAATTGCAGCAATCGTAGTTTCTGGTAGTGCTATGGCCGGTAGTATTAATCAAGGCGGTTGGGGTAACGGGCATGGCCACGGTGGTCATGACAGTGGTCCAAATTCAACGCTGAGCATTTACCAGTACGGTGGCGGTAACTCGGCTCTCGCTTTGCAAACCAGTGCGAGAAATTCCACACTGACCATTAATCAGAGTGGCGGCGGTAACGGTGCTGACGTTGGCCAGGGCTCTGATGACAGCTCAATTAGTCTGACTCAGAATGGTTTCGGTAACAGCGCAACGCTTGACCAGTGGAATGGTAACCACTCGGTGATGAACGTTAGCCAGTACGGTGGTGGCAACGGTGCTGCTGTTGATCAAACCGCATCCGGATCCACTGTGACTGTTCAGCAGGTTGGTTTTGGCAACCACGCGACTGCACATCAGTATTAATTTCCAGTCTGTGCTACAAAAAACAGGGCATTTGCCCTGTTTTTTTTCGGGAGTTCATCATGAATACCTTAATTCTCCTCGCGGCGCTTTCCAGTCAGATCACGTTTAAAACATCGCAACAGGGAAATATGACCACCATTATTCCGCAGGTTATTCTGACGGAACCGTGTGAATGTCAGGTGCAGATTGTCTCTTTGCTACAGGGGCAGGGGGGGCAAAGTTCTTCACGGCAACAAAACACACTTTTTATTCCCGCTAATCAGACGATTGATTTAATGCGACTGAGTTTAAATATAGATTCCGGAGACAAGGTGAACATTACTGTCACCGTCTCTGACGGGAAATCGCTTCATTTATCACAGCAATGGTCCCCGGCGGGAAGTGCGCTCTAATGATTATGAAATCAAGACGTTGTGGATATGGCGGGCGTGCGCGGTTGAGCTATGCTGTTATCAGGAGCTGTGAAGTGCTGTTCCATAACGTGATGCTTTGTTTGCCCTAACGGAGCGCGTTTACCCCTCAAGGACGACTTTCATTGAGGAGTACATATAGTGACCAAATATTTAGCCCGACGGGTTTATGGTTTAGGTTTGATCCTCTCTGCATTTATTACCCCCGCTTTTTCAGCCACGATTGTCGACGGTGGTGTGATTCATTTTCGCGGCGCTATTGTCGCAGACCCCTGCGTGGTCACACCGCATCATGACGCGTTTGCAATGACATGCCCGGATAATAATCGGATGCAAACGCGCAGGGTCAGCTATGAAGATGTACTTAACGGTCAGGTCAACGATTCCAGCCTCGCAACTCTCAGCATGAAGTACCTTAATCCCGAAAAAACGCTCGCGGTTGTTCAAATTCAGTATCGTTAATTCTCGCTCTTCCGCTCCCCGGCGGAAGAGGTTTTTCCCCGATAGTTTTTTATCCATACCTCCTCTGCGATACACTTAAGAAAAAGGCGGGTAGCAGAGGGTACGTATGAAACCGCAAATTGAAGTCATTCATGGCGATATTACGACGATGCACGTCGACGTGATCGTTAATGCGGCCAATCCATCACTGATGGGCGGGGGCGGTGTTGACGGCGCAATCCACCGGGCTGCAGGACCGCAGCTCCTTGAGGCCTGTAAAGCTGTGCGTCAGCAGCAGGGTGAATGTCCTCCGGGTCATGCGGTGATTACCCTCGCGGGAGATCTTCCTGCCAAAGCGGTGATTCACGCTGTGGGGCCTGTATGGCATGGCGGCGATCGGCATGAGGCGAGTATTCTGGAGGAGGCGTACCGCAACTGCCTGCGCCTGGCAGCGGATAACGGCTATAAGACGATGGCTTTTCCGGCTATCAGCACTGGGGTATATGGATATCCAAAACCTGCCGCTGCCACGATCGCGGTAGAGACCGTTTACCGATACCTCTCCCTCAAGCCGATGCCTGAGAAGGTGATTTTTGTCTGTTTCGACGAAGAAACCACACACCTTTATCAGCGGCTGCTCACGCAGCGTGGACAGGACGTAGAGAGCTAAAACAAACGCGGCGCACTGAGTGCGCCGCGTTTGTTTATGAGGCTTTAGCCTGTGGTTTTCCTGAAAAGAGGAAACGCAGGAGCGGGATCCGCAGATGGATTTCATAGAGCACGATGGCAATCCCAATCACAAAGACCAGTCCGGTAAAGAAACCCAGCGTGTTGGACGCAATATGTGGCGTGATATAAGCGCCGAAGAACAGCGTCAGCGGGTGGTGCACCAGGTAAATAAACAGTGAAGCATTGACGAAGTAGGTCACGCGGCTGGACTTAAAGTTCAGCAAGCGGTGTCCCAGCGCGAAGACCACATTCACCATCCACAGACCCAGCAGCATGGTGATCACGCTTTCTGTTTCATACATCCAGCCATCGCCGCTGCCATAGCGCTGATTTAACAGATAGGCCGCAAACGCGATAGCGGCACCCAGGGCGCACCATGGCGACGGGGTGGTAAACAGCGATTTAAGTTTGGGATGAATAAATGCCAGCGCACCGGCTAAAAAGAAGGGGATGTAAAACAGCGACTGCATCACGACGAAATTGAACAGCCCGTCACTCAGTATCGGCGGATACACGATAAATAGCGTGCGTCTCACGGCCGCATAGGCGATACCCAGCAGCAAAAAGAGCAGAGACAGTTTACCCAGCGTAATATTGGCGAAGAAGGTATCGGCCTGGGTACTCAGGCGATGGCGCAGGCGGCTGAAAATGACCAGGCTGACCGTGGTGAGCACCACCAGGACCAGCAGGAACCACAGGTGAGACACCAGTTCCCAGACCAGGGTATTGTACTTTTCATACAGCGTCAGATTTGGCCAGTTCTCCGCTTTGCCTTTGACGTACTGCAACATAATAAACTGCGGCAACGTCAGCAGGGGAATGGCGGTCAACATCGGAATGCCCACACGCTCCACGCGCACTTTCCACCAGCGTTTTACCGGGTAGCGTAAGAACAGCATGTAGGAGAAATAGCCGAGATATGACAAAAAACACCTGCATACGAAAGGCATGGATAAAGTCATTAAACAGCGTGAGCCACCAGGAAGGCATCTGGCTATTCACATGCCAGGTGTGGCTGGAGTAAATCAGTGAAATGTGAAAGGGGATCCCCAACAGCATCAACCATGCCCGGATCGAGTCGAGGAAATATTCACGTTCTACAGGTGTTGAGCTCATATAACTTTGTGCATTCTCAGACTTTTCGCCTTATCCCTAAGACTCATAATGGTTACATTCGAAGCCAACCCTACACCAAGACCGACACCCTGTCTCCAGGATAAGCACGCAAAGTGAAAAGCGGGTTCTTTCATTTGCTTAATCCATGAGCCAGCGAGCTGAACAAAGCAGTGATAATGTTGTCGGATTGCCTGAGTTTCCATTAAAATGGATCGGATCGATATAAGCACACAAAGGGGGAAGTGCTTACTTATTATGAAACATAAACCACAGATGATGAAAATGCGTTGGTTGGGTGCTGCAGTGGTGTTATCTCTGTATACCTCATCGGCACTGGCCTTTAACATCGACGATGTCGCAAAACAGGCAAAATCGATGGCAGGCAAGAGCTACGAAGCGCCAAAAAGTAACTTGCCCTCCGTTTTCCGCGACATGAAGTATGCGGACTATCAGCAGATCCAGTTCAACCATGACAAAGCGTACTGGAACAACATTAAAACCCCGTTCAAGCTTGAGTTTTATCATCAGGGAATGTACTTCGACACGCCTGTTGCCATTAATGAAGTGACGGCGACCGCGGTACGTAAAATCAAGTACAGCCCGGATTACTTCAATTTTGGCAATGTTCAGCACGATAAAGATACGGTTAAAGACCTGGGCTTCGCTGGCTTCAAGGTGCTTTATCCGATCAACAGCAAAGATAAAAACGACGAAATCGTCAGCATGCTCGGTGCCAGCTACTTCCGCGTGATCGGGGCAGGGCAGGTGTACGGGCTTTCTGCGCGTGGCCTCGCCATTGATACCGCGCTGCCATCAGGTGAAGAGTTCCCGCGTTTCCGCGAGTTCTGGATTGAACGTCCAAAACCAACCGACAAACGCCTGACTATTTATGCACTGCTGGATTCCCCGCGTGCGACCGGTGCTTATCGCTTTGTGATTATGCCTGGCCGTGACACGGTCGTTGACGTGCAGTCCAAAGTTTACCTGCGCGATAAAGTCGGCAAACTGGGCGTTGCACCGCTGACCAGTATGTTCCTGTTTGGGCCGAATCAGCCGTCACCGGCGACGAACTTCCGCCCGGAACTGCACGATTCCAACGGTCTTTCTATTCATGCAGGTAATGGTGAGTGGATCTGGCGTCCGCTGAATAACCCGAAACATCTGGCTGTTAGCAGTTTTGCGATGGAAAACCCGCAAGGTTTCGGCCTCCTGCAGCGTGGCCGTCAGTTCTCCCGATTTGAAGATCTGGATGACCGCTATGACCTGCGCCCAAGCGCCTGGGTCACGCCGAAAGGTGACTGGGGTAAAGGTAAGGTTGAGCTGGTTGAAATTCCAACCAATGACGAAACCAACGATAACATCGTTGCTTACTGGACGCCGGATCAGCTGCCGGAAGCCGGTAAAGAGATGAACTTCAAATACACCATTACCTTTAGCCGCGACGAAGACAAACTGCATGCGCCGGATAACGCGTACGTCATGCAGACTCGCCGTTCTACGGGTGATGTGAAGCAGTCTAACCTGATTCGTCAGCCTGATGGCACCGTGGCCTTTGTTGTGGACTTCGCGGGCCAGGATATGAAAAAACTGTCCCCGGATACTGCCGTTGCGGCTCAGGCCAGCATCGGTGATAACGGTGAAATCGTTGAGAACACCGTACGCTATAACCCGGTAACGAAAGGCTGGCGTCTGACGCTGCGCGTGAAAGTGAAAGATCCGAAACAGACCACTGAAATGCGTGCTGCGCTGGTCAGTAACGATCAGCCGCTGAGTGAAACCTGGAGCTATCAGCTACCTGCCAATGAATAATACATCTGAATATATTGATGCCATGCCGCTGACGGACATTGAAAAAGCGGCGCTGCCTAAAAGCGACATCCGCGCGGTGCATACCGCGCTGGATGGCGAACATCGTCCGTTTTCCCGTGACGATGATACGCCGCTGGGGTCAGTAAAGGCGCGTCTGGCGCAGGCATGGCCAGACTCGCTGGCAGAAGGGCAGTTGATTAAAGACGACGAAGGACGCGATCAGCTTCAGGCAATGCCGAAAGCCACGCGTTCCTCGATGTTCCCTGACCCGTGGCGCACCAACCCGGTTGGCCGCTTCTGGGATCGCCTGCGTGGGCGTGATGTTACGCCGCGCTATCTGTCGCGCCTGACGAAAGAAGAGCAGGCCTCCGAACAGAAATGGCGGACCGTGGGGACCATTCGTCGTTACATTTTGCTGTTACTGACGCTGGCGCAGACCGTGGTCGCTACCTGGTACATGAAAACCATTCTGCCTTACCAGGGCTGGGCGCTTATCAACCCTGCAGACATGATGGGCCAGGATATCTGGGTCTCCTTCATGCAGCTGCTGCCGTATATCCTGCAGAGCGGCATTCTTCTGCTGTTTGCCGTTCTCTTCTGCTGGGTGTCAGCCGGTTTCTGGACCGCGCTGATGGGCTTCCTGCAGCTGCTGATGGGGCGGGACAAATACAGCATTTCAGCCTCAACGGTCGGGGATGAACCCCTTAATCCTGAGCACCGTACGGCGCTGATCATGCCTATCTGTAACGAAGACGTTGACCGCGTATTTGCGGGTCTGCGTGCGACCTGGGAATCCGTAAAGGCAACCGGTAACGCGGCGCATTTTGACGTCTATATCCTGAGTGACAGCTACAACCCGGACATTTGCGTTGCCGAGCAAAAAGCCTGGATGGAACTGATCGCGGAAGTACAGGGTGAAGGCCAGATCTTCTACCGCCGTCGTCGTCGTCGCGTGAAGCGTAAAAGCGGAAACATCGATGACTTCTGCCGTCGCTGGGGGAATCAGTACAGCTACATGGTCGTGCTGGATGCTGACTCCGTAATGAGCGGCGACTGCCTGAGCGGTCTGGTGCGTCTGATGGAAGCCAACCCGAACGCGGGGATCATCCAGTCTTCGCCAAAAGCGTCCGGTATGGACACGCTTTATGCGCGCTGCCAGCAGTTTGCAACCCGCGTCTACGGGCCGCTCTTTACCGCTGGTCTGCACTTCTGGCAACTGGGTGAGTCTCACTACTGGGGTCACAACGCCATTATCCGCGTGAAGCCGTTCATTGAGCACTGTGCGCTGGCTCCGCTGCCGGGTGAAGGTTCGTTTGCAGGGTCTATTCTGTCGCACGACTTCGTGGAAGCGGCGTTGATGCGTCGTGCTGGCTGGGGCGTCTGGATCGCCTACGACCTGCCGGGATCTTACGAAGAGCTGCCGCCGAACCTGCTGGATGAGCTCAAGCGTGACCGCCGCTGGTGTCACGGTAACCTGATGAACTTCCGCCTGTTCCTCGTAAAAGGGATGCACCCGGTTCACCGTGCTGTGTTCCTGACTGGCGTAATGTCTTATCTCTCCGCACCGCTGTGGTTTATGTTCCTTGCGCTCTCTACTGCGCTACAGGTGGTGCATGCTCTGACGGAACCGCAATACTTCCTGCAACCGCGCCAGCTGTTCCCGGTGTGGCCGCAGTGGCGTCCGGAGCTGGCGATAGCGCTGTTTGCCTCCACTATGGTGCTGCTGTTCCTGCCTAAACTGCTCAGTATCATTCTGATCTGGTGCAAAGGCTCGAAAGAGTACGGTGGTTTCTGCCGCGTGACGCTCTCGCTTCTGCTGGAAGTGCTGTTCTCCGTGCTGCTGGCGCCGGTGCGTATGCTGTTCCATACCGTGTTTGTGGTCAGCGCGTTCCTCGGCTGGGAAGTGGTCTGGAATTCACCGCAGCGTGATGATGACTCCACGCCGTGGGGGGAAGCCTTCATGCGTCATGGCTCGCAGCTGCTGCTGGGTCTGGTATGGGCGGCAGGTATGGCCTGGCTGGATCTGCGCTTCCTGTTCTGGCTGGCGCCGATTGTCTTCTCGCTGATCCTGTCACCGTTTGTGTCAGTGATTTCGAGCCGTTCAACGGTGGGGCTGCGTACCAAACGCTGGAAACTGTTCCTGATCCCGGAAGAGTATTCGCCGCCACAGGTGCTGGTGGATACCGACACGTATCTGGAGCAGAACCGCAAACGCTCGCTGGAAGATGGTTTTATGCACGCGGTGTTTAACCCGTCATTTAACGCTCTGGCGACGGCCATGGCGACAGCGCGTCACCGTGCAAGCCAGGTACTGGAGATTGCCCGCGATCGTCACGTTGAGCAGGCGCTGAACGATACGCCGGAAAAACTCAACCGCGACCGTCGTCTGGTGCTGTTGAGCGATCCGGTTACGATGGCACGCCTTCACTACCGTGTGTGGTCAGCGCCGGAAAAATACTCTTCGTGGGTCAGCCACTATAAAGAGATTAAAATTAATCCACTCGCGCTGAAGGCGAAGTAAGCCTTCTGTGCCCGGCGGCGTTACGCTACCCGGCAAATAAAATACCGGCTGAAAAGCCGGTATTTTTTTAGAGGTCATTGATGAAAATAATCCTCGCCGTGATGATGGCGTGTTTACTCAGCGGCTGTGGCAGCATCATCAGCCGCACCATTCCAGGGCAAGGCCACGGTAATCAGTACTACCCCGGGGTAAAATGGGATGTACGTGACTCAGCGTGGCGCTATCTCACCGTGCTCGATTTACCGTTTTCACTGGTATTCGATACGCTATTGCTGCCGATCGACGCTCAGCACGGCCCTTATGAATAGGGGAAATTAACGCTCATCCCACTCATCGGCTGCGGTCTGTCCTTCTTCCGTATCCAGCGGCGGCTCGAGCTGAAATTCGCCCTCATCCCACTCGTGCAGGGTGTTTTCTTCAAGCCATTCCTGCCGTAGTTCGATTTCGTCATAGTCGCCATCAAAGACGGCCTGCGCACCTTCTCCGCTCAGGACCGGCAAACATTCTCCTTCCTCGCCATCATCAGCAAAGAATTCGGCCTGCCACATAATATCCCCGTCCTGCAGAACGTATTTCTGGATATTAAGTTGTTGCACGTCAGCATTTTCTTCCTCAACGCCGGGATTATCGGCGAGGAACTCTTCACGAGCGGCATCAATAGCTTCTTCCAGTGTGGCGTACATGGTCATTGGTGTCTCCCTGTTTCCTGAAGGTTTCAGGGAAAGAATAGCTGAATATCGGGTTCTGCAAGTATGAATGCAAAAATAAGCTGTCACGCGTTCGTCTTATTAACGACCGGTCGTAAAGCCCTCGATAAACTGAACCACGAATAAATCGCATTAAACAGCACCACGCCCGCGGTGACGATAAACACGGCGCGGAAACCAAAACTGGCGGAAATCCCGGCTCCGACAAGCGGTCCGGTGACGTTGCCGATATCGCGAAATGACTGGTTATAGCTAAAAATGCGGCCGGCTATCTGGTTCGTTGAGTTGTAAACCAGCAGGGTCTGAACCGCAGGCAGTAACGCGCCGTCTGCCGCTCCCAGTAAGAAACGCAGCAGGCCAAGCTGCCACGGTGCTTGTACCATTGACATCGGAATAAGGAGCAGAACGGAAATCACCAGGGCGCATATCAGGATTTTTTCCGGGCCCACGCGGTCCCCCAGTTTTCCCAGCCTCGGGGCGCTGAGCAGCGCTGCCACGCCGGGTACCGACGCGATAAGCCCGCTGATAAACGCAATATTACTGACGTCACCGGCCAGATCGCGAACGTAGAGCGTCAGAATAGGGGCAATCGACCCGGTTGCTACCTGAATAATCAGGGTCGTGACGAACAGGCTTAGCACCAGCCTGGGATTTTTAAGCGAGGTCAGCACATCCCGTGCGTGGAGCATCTCTTTTCGGGGGACCGGGGTGAAACGTTCACGGATACAGAGCAGCGTGACGATAAAGCAGAGAAAAAGGACGCTGGCAGTAATGAAAAAGACCGGACGCAGGCCGTAGTTATCCGCCAGCAGCCCGCCTGCCAGCGGTCCCAGCAATGCGCCGCTCACGCCTCCGGTGGAGAGCGTGCCGAGCGCCCAGCCGCTTTTGTGTCGCGGAATTTGGGTGGCAATGAGCGCATTTGCGTTAGGAATAAAGCCCCCCAGCAGACCCAGTAACGCGCGCAAAATCAGAAATTGCCAGACGTTCTGCGCAAGGCCCATCAGCGCCATGATGATGGCCATCCCCAGTGCCGAACGCAGCAGCATGATCTTTCGTCCTTTGCGATCGGCAAGGCCACCCCAGAAGGGCGAAGCAATCGCGGAAAAGAGAAAGGTGATACTGAAGACCAGACCAGACCACATATTGAGCGCACTGTGACCGGTGACGCCAAGTTGTTCAACGTAAAGCGGCAGGAAGGGCATCACCAGGCTAAACGCCGCACCGGTGAGAAAACAGCCAAGCCACGCAACCGTGAGGTTACGCTTCCAGTTTATGGGGGCATCTGAGGGTGACATAACAATCCGCATAATGAGGTGCAGAGCACCATAGGCCTGAAGTAATAAGCCTGCTAAGTATGCGCCTGGGTTATGATCGCTGCAATGTGGAGGAGCTTTTAAAGCTAAATGAGCGTGCGGCCCTGATGGCCGCACGGAAAATTAATAGCGCGACGGCATACCCTCTGGCCGTGTTTTGAAGCGACGATGGAGCCACATATACTGCTCCGGCGCGAGCATGATGCATTTCTCAACCACTCTGTTCATCCAGCGAGCGGTCGTTTCCGCATCGTCCAGCGGCGGTGCGAGTTCCGGCTCGAGCATCATTAACTCGTAGCCTGAGCCATCCGGCTTGCGACGCGGGACAAACGGGACGATTGCGGCTTTGGACATTTTCGCCAGCATCCAGGTACCGGTGGTTGTGGCCGCCTCTTCAACGGCGAAGAACGGGACAAATACGCTGGATTGTGGGCCATAATCGTGGTCAGGGGCATACCAGATCACTTCACCTGATTTCAGCGCGCGGATCATCCCCTTCAGGTCTTTACGGTCGATCATACTTTTGTTGGAGCGCATACGACCATTGGTCTGGATTAAATCGATCACCGGGTTATCGTTAGGGCGATAAACACCAATACCGGGTGCCTGCATGCCAAACATACGCGCACCGATCTCCAGCGTCAGAAAATGCACTCCAATCAGCAGTACGCCTGTCTTATTGGCCTGAAGCGTATGCACAGGCTCCATACCTGTCCCGGTGACTTCACTCCAGCGGGCCATCCGTTTGTCTGGCCAGAACCATGCCATACCGGTTTCCATCAGCCCCATGCCAACGGATTCGAAATTCCTGGTAACCATCTCATGACGTTCCGCCTCGCTCATCTGCGGGAAGCACAGCTCAAGGTTGCGGTAGGCAATCCTGGCGCGGCGTTTCATGAATTTTTGACCAATACGGCCCACACATTTGCCCACACGGAAAATCACAGGGTAAGGGAGTTGGACCATCAGCCATAAAAAACCAATGCCAAGCCAGGTCAACCAATAGCGGGGATGCAAAAGGGCGACAGTAAATTTCGGTAACTGGGTCATGTCTTTCCTGTGTTCTAACGTCCTGTTTAGCTATTGTCTCATTTTTTGAGGCGTAGCCAAAATGTCTGTCTTCGAAACGTGTACGAATGCAGCAATTGTTAAGTCTGACTAACTAGGGTGTGTGAAATGTAGCGTAAATTGTGTGGATGTAAATTGTCATTGTTTGCTATATGATGCCGACCGATTTTTCATTCTCTCTAACGATTGCAGGACTTGTACACCATGCCAGTGTTACACAACCGCGTTTCGAATGAGATGTTAAAGGCGCGTATGTTGGCTGAAACCGAACCGCGCACGACAATCTCATTCTACAAATACTTCACCATCAACGATCCACAAGCGACCCGCGATGCGCTTTATCAGGCCTTCACGACGCTGAATGTTTTCGGGCGTGTCTATCTTGCCCGTGAAGGCATCAATGCCCAAATCAGCGTACCGGAAAGCAAAGTAAACGCCTTCCGCGACCTGCTTTACGGGTTCGATCCGGCTCTCAACGGTGTACGCCTGAACATTGCCCTGGATGATGACGGTAAATCATTCTGGGTACTGCGCATGAAAGTGCGTGAACGCATTGTCGCGGACGGTATTGACGATCCGGCGTTTAACGCCGCTGATGTCGGGGAATACCTGAAAGCGGCGGAGGTGAATGCGATGCTGGACGATCCGGATGCGGTGTTCATCGATATGCGTAACCATTATGAGTACGAAGTGGGGCATTTCGAAAACGCGATGGAAATTCCGGCTGATACCTTCCGCGAGCAACTGCCAAAAGCGGTTGAGATGATGCAGGAACATAAAGATAAAAAAATCGTGATGTACTGCACCGGCGGGATCCGCTGTGAGAAGGCCAGTGCCTGGATGAAGCACAACGGGTTTAATAAGGTCTGGCACATTGAAGGCGGCATTATTGAGTACGCCCGCCGTGCCCGTGAGCAGGGTTTACCGGTCCGTTTTATCGGTAAAAACTTTGTCTTTGACGAACGAATGGGCGAGCGTATTTCAGAGGAT
Organism: Enterobacter sp. SORGH_AS_0287; assembly: GCF_031453695.1. Lineage (NCBI taxonomy): Bacteria > Pseudomonadati > Pseudomonadota > Gammaproteobacteria > Enterobacterales > Enterobacteriaceae > Enterobacter > Enterobacter sp. SORGH_AS_0287. The sequence continues at coordinate 1,763,768 of NZ_JAVIZW010000001.1, read as the reverse complement.
GTGATTGCCCACTGTCACCAGTGCGGTACGCCGTGTGATACCCATACCAACTGCAAAAATGACGGATGTCATTTGCTGTTTATTCAGTGTCCGGCCTGCGCCGAGAAATTTAACGGATGCTGCAGCGAACTGTGCAGTGAAGAGAGTATGCTGCCGGAAGAGGAACAGCGCCGTCGTCGTGCAGGACGGGAAAACGGTAACAAGATTTTTAATAAATCCCGTGGCCGTCTGAACACCAAACTGGGTATTCCCGACCCTGAATAAGGCTGATGCCCGGCAGTGTGAAAGCCTGCCGGGCGTCGTTATTAAGACTTCTGCTGAACGCCTTCAACGGAAATAATCAGTTCGACATCCTGAGAAGCCGGGCCCAAATCGGTAGTAATATTAAAGTCTTTCAGGTGAATTTTACCTGCGGCTTCAAATCCGGCACGTTTCCCCCCCCACGGATCGTCACCCTGGCCCATTAATTTTGCATTCAGCGTAACCGGTTTTGTCACGCCGTTGAGCGTCAGGTTGCCGGTAATATCCAGCTTATCGCCATCTTTTTTCACTTCCGTGGAGGTGAAGGTGGCCTGCGGGAATTTAGACACGTTCAGGAATTCCGCACTGCGCAAATGTTTATCGCGTTCTGCATGATTGGTGTCGACGCTGTTGGTATTAATGGTCACGTTGACTTTATCGGCGGCAGGATTTTTTTCGTCAAAGCTGAATGTGCCGTCAAAATCATTAAAGGTGCCATACAGCCAGCTATACCCGAGATGCTGAATACGGAAATTGACGAAAGCATGTTGGCCCTCTTTATCAATTTTATAGTCAGCAGCAACGGCTGAGCCGGTGGTAAATAACAGAGAACCCAGTGCGATACCCAGCAGGTGTTTTTTCATTTTAAGCTCCAGAGTCAACTGACGAGCGGCCAAGCATGCGCTTTAGCGTATCGTCTTTATCGATGAAATGATGTTTAAGGGCGGCAAGCCCGTGCAGCACGGACAGGATAACCACGCTCCATGCCAGCCAGAGGTGAATCACCCCGGCAATATCGGCCTGTGATCCCGCATCGGCAAGCGTTGCCGGGACATCAAAAATGCCAAAAACGCTTATCGGTTTACCCTCTGCTGTCGAAATGAGATAGCCGCTGATCAGAAGAGCGAAGAGCAGCGCATAAAGCGTAATATGCGCGGCAACAGCGCTGATACGGGTAAATTTACTGTGGGTCTTTGGCGCGGCAGGCGGCGGTGAAATGTGTCGCCAGATCACGCGAATAACCAGCCCCATCATCAGCAGCACGCCGATGCTCTTATGCAGCTCCGGGGCCTGGTGATACCAGCCATCGTAATAGCTGAGCGTCACCATCCAGAGGCCAAGTCCGAACATGGCATAGACCGCAATAGCAAATATCCAGTGCAAGCTTATGGATATTATTCCATAGCGCCGGGAGGTGTTACGCAATTGCATCAGGATTACCATTATCAAATAAACAGAGCAGTAAAAATGAACGGGAAGGAATGATATTGCAACTGAAATAAGTCGATATTGATTTTTATTTTATTTATTTCAGCGGTTTTGAAAATGATCCGCAAAGGTAATTCAATGTCTTCGTGCAAGACTTAACAAAGGGCTAATTGAGGAATTGTTCTAACTTAAGCAAATATAAAGTAATGTCAATAAATGTCAGGCAGGCTTTCAGTAAAATACAATGTAAATAAAATCAATGATGGCCAGCAGCGCCCACAATAAGATATAGAGCATCAAATGCTCACGAATATTATTGATGAGAAAACCCACAACTTTGCGCATAGCGCCCCGCAAACCGTTACAAGAAGAGGGGCTCCGGAACGTCCGAAGCCCGTGGTGGATTATCCGTTAAAACGTGAAAGAGAGAAGGGCTTCAGATCAAACTGCGGTGTAATACCCTGGGCAAACTGCGCGGCAATTTCACCCAGAACCGACGCGAACTTAAAGCCGTGACCGCTCAGACCGGTGATGAGCAATGTGTTCTCATGCCCGGGCAGCGTATCGATAATAAAGTCTTCGTCCGGCGTGTTGTCGTAGGTGCATGCCGCGCCATAGAGTAAGCCACCGACGCCCGGCAGAATATTTCGCAGGAACGAGAAGGCTTCAGAGCCATCCTGTGGGTAGGCGCCAAACGGTTTACGTTCTTCAGGAGAGGAGATAATTTGTCCCCCATTGTGTTTCCCGATTTTGAGCGCGTCTTTATCCGAAGGGAAGCCGTAGAACTGATCGCCGTTGGGTAACTCGCCGGTGAACGCCGGGAATTTATTCTGCGTACTGTAACGGCCATCAGACTGGAACCAGGAGAAGACCTTGCGCACCGGCTGTACGGGCAGGTCTGGCAGCAGACGGGTTACCCAGGTACCTGCACTGATGAGCAATCGGGAGGCCGTATACTCTCCGTCCAGGGTTGTCACCGTGACGCCGTCAGCGTCATGCTTAATGGCCTCGACCGGACAATTGAAAAGCTGGGCGCAGCCTGCTTTCGCGGCCAGCGCTATCCAGGTTTTTATTGCTGTTTCGCAATGCAGCACGCCGGAATGGGCTTCAAAGAGACCAACATAATCGTCCGGGACGGTGATTTCCGGCCAGCGTGACATGATCCCCGCCGCGTCGAGCTTCTCAACGTCCAGGTTAAATGTCTTCGCGCTGCGTTCGACGCTGGCGAGAAAATCAGAGCGGGCAGGACCAAGGTTAATGATGCCCGTGCGTTCGAAAATGCGCTCTTCAGTCTGTTTAGCCAGTTCGTCCCAGAGCGCTTGCGCGCGAAGTACCAGCGGGACATAGCGCTCGCCTTCACCATAGGCGTGACGAATGAGGCGAGTATCGCCATGATGGCTTCCCTCTGAATGAGGGGGAAGATGGGCATCTATCATCAGAACCTTGAGGCCAGCCTGGGTGGCATAATATCCGGCGGCAGAACCAACGGAGCCGCTACCAATAATAATCAGATCATATTTCATGGGCATCTCTTAAACTAACGCTTTGTTAGCAGAGTAATTAACATCGGGGGCTTATACAAGGGAGAAATAAATAAGGCACCCCGAGGGTGCCTGTAGAGTGAAAAGTGGGCTAAACGCTAATGCCGTTTATACTCATTTTCCTGGTAGTCGCCAGATTCTATTTTTGCGATGCCTGCTTCCAAAATAGAAATAAACTGACGGGCGACGTCTGTCGTAAGCCACAGCGTCTGTCCAACTTCCGCTTCTTCACGGTTCAGCTGATTTGGGGTCTGGTAGTGCAAACGCAGCATCAGTGCATCGTAGCTGTCTACGGTACTGATATCCCAGCCAACGAGTGGGTGGGTCTGGATGACTTCGCTATTCTTTTCCATTATAACCCCCATAATGCGTGTTAGAAGACAACGACTTCGAGGTTCAATGCATGTTTTTCTGAAGCAACTTCAGTATACAAGTAATAAGGGTTCCTAAGGGAAAAATAAACAGCTAGCAACACATTTTTCTGCTTTTTAGGATTGTTCGAACAATAAAACACCATGTTGTTCACGATTTTTAAAGAAGTTGCCGAATTAATTTGAACTTTCTGGATTTTCAGGCGAAAAAAAGCCGGGGCGACCCGGCAAAAAAACACAATGAGGGAGCAGTGTTAATCTGTGATGAACCAGTCGTCGGCGCTTTCCCACGTTTCCTGCAGGATTTCGGTGATACGCGCTTTATCTTCTTTCGCGCCGCCAATGACGGAGAGGTTGTTTGCGGCCGCGTAACGCACCGTTACGGCACCGTCGTTTTCGGGAAAGGTGTTGTTAATACGACGGGATAATTCGCCTGCAAGCGCATCAAGCGCGCCGGCAGGCAGAACGGTAGTTTTGGCTATGGTGACTTCAATACGCATAAATGCCCCCTGTGTAATATACTGTTTATTTATACAGGTATATTATCGGTTTGACAACAAGGGGCACTGATTTTTTAGCGTTTTACCGTCCAGCGAACGGTTTCACCTGCCAGGAATGGGATCAGCGTGTCATCGGTCAGTGAAATGGCTTCCTCAACCTGGCTCTCTTTACGTTCCAGCTCAATGAAGGTCTCATTGACCGGCAGCCCATAAAAACGGGGGCCATTGAGTGAGCAGAACGCCTCGAAATGCGGCAGGGCATTCATCTCTTCAAACACGGTTGCATAGCTGGCGAGAGCGGTTGGGGCATTAAAGCAGCCCGCACAGCCGCAGCTTGCTTCTTTGCGATGACGCGCATGAGGTGCGGAATCCGTGCCCAGAAACGCGCGAGAGAAACCGCTGGCAACCAGTTCGCGCAGCGCCTGCTGGTGAATGTTACGCTTGAGGATCGGCAGGCAGTACAGATGCGGACGTACACCGCCAACCAGCATGTGGTTACGGTTAAACATCAAATGCTGTGGCGTGATGGTGGCGGCGATAAGCTCGTTACCGTCGCGGACATACTCCGCGGCATCTTTGGTGGTGATGTGCTCGAAGACCACTTTGAGCGCGGGAAGGCGCTGACGCAGGGGCTCCATCACGGTGTCGATAAAACGGGCTTCACGGTCAAAGATGTCGATCTCGGCATGCGTGACTTCACCGTGAACCAGCAGCGGCATACCCAGTTTCTGCATGCGCTCCAGCACCGGCATGATGGCATCAATGCTGGTAACGCCGTGGCTGGAGTTGGTGGTGGCATTGGCCGGGTAAAGTTTCGCAGCGGTGAATACGCCTTCGTTAAACCCGCGCTCCACTTCGTTTGGATCCAGGGAATCGGTCAGGTAGCAGGTCATCAGCGGGGTGAACTCATGGCCCGCCGGGACGGCATCCAGAATGCGCTGGCGATACGCCATTGCGGCATCGACGGTGGTGACTGGTGGCACCAGGTTAGGCATGACAATCGCGCGGCCATAAATTTCGCTGGTATAAGGCACGACGGTTTTGAGCATATCGCCATCGCGCAGATGGATATGCCAGTCGTCAGGGCGGCGGATTTTAAGAACCTGGGGTTGTGCAGTCATGGAAGCTCCGGCTTGTCAGGAATCAGTCATTCGGATGGCTGTTTTTGCCGGACACAAATCATAAGCGGAAACGTTTTCGTTTGCACACCTTTCCGTAAAAAAAAAGGGCGCCTCGGCGCCCTACGGGTTAATCAGTGAAGGGAATAATGATTTCTCCCGGTTTCACCTCTATCCCTTTAGCATACTTTTTCGCAAGCGCTTCACCCTTGCTCTTGTCTTCACTTAAGACGTAGGCTGGCTGCTGATTAAAATAGTTACGCAGCGACTGATTCAGATAAGGCATCAGGGTTTGCAGCACAGATTTCATCTTGTCCGGCGTGACTTCCGCATCGACGACTTCCATCTCCTGCAGGTAAATAGCCCCTTTCTCTTTGTTAAAGACCGGCAGCGCTTTTAGCTTCAGCTTGATATTGGCTTTCTGGTTGCCGAAGAGGGAGGTCATATCGAGGTTCGCATCCCCGTTCAGCGTCACTTTGTTTGGCTCTTCACGTCCTATCTGGCTGGTCAGGTTGCTGAGGACGATATGCGCATCGGCAAGCCCGGGCACGCCGATGTCTTTTGAAAAGTTGTTATGTTTTTCCAGCGCCTGATTAATTTCCTGTTCACTGACGGTGTATTGCGTAAGCTGGTTACAGCCCACCAGCAGACCGCTGACAATGAATGCAGCGGCAATGACAATTTTCTTCATAGTGTTCCTCAACGAAAAATCGGCGCTTCTGTCCTGTTACGTCAGTATGTCAGTGTGAAATGGCAGAAACCAGCAGAAAAAACTGAGAAGTGAGGCGGGAGCGACCTCCCGCCAGAGGGAAGGGCTACGCGCCCGGTTCGAGCATGCCGCTTGCGCTGCGCTTCTGGCTGAACTGCCACCAGAGGGCCAGCAGCGTCATAAAGCCCACCGCGCCGAGCATCATCCACGGCAGTTCCGGTTGATTCAGCGCTTTGCCTGCATCAAACAGCCAGCCGCCGCCGGCGTAACCCAAAGCCCCACCAAAGGCCAGACCGAGTCGGCTGAACCCCATATAGCTGCCGCGGGCACGTGCATCTGCAAGCGAGGCGCTTAGCGTCTCACGAGCCGGCTCGGCGATGATAGAGCCAATATAGAAGGTGCAAATCAGCGTAAACAGCTGCTGGAGAGAATTCACCAGACCGATGGGCATCATGCTCAGCGTCATTAAAAACAGCCCGGCCATCAGACGATGCTCCAGGCGAAAACGCCGTTCACTCCAGCGGGCAATCGGATAGAGCAGCGTCAGCGAAAGCGCGGCTTCGATGGCGTACATCCATTTCACGGCGGCCGGGGTTCCCGCAATATCATTGACCATGATAGGCAGCATCAGCATCACCTGCACGGCAAGCATGTAGTAACCCGTCAGGGTCAATACGTAGGTGACAAAACGTTTGTCGTGCAGGACGCGGCCCAGCCCTTCGCGTACCGGCGCTTTCACCGTCGACAATTTCCATGCGGGCAGATACAGGCCATTAAAGAGGGCACACAGAATAAAGAGCACCGCGCCAGCCGCGCAGACCAGACGGAAATCGTACTGCAGCAACCAGCTCCCCAGAAGCGCGCCAATTACCGCGCCCGCGCTGTCCTGCATCATCAAAATCGAGAAGAAACGTCCGCGGTGCTGCGGGCGAATTAACTTCACCACCAGCGCGGTGCGCGGCGGGTCAAACAGGGTTCCGCCGATCCCGGAGAGAAAGCAGGAGAACCACAGAAGCCAGGGCTCATGGGCAACCGCCATCGTGGCAAAGCCTGCCGCACGCAGCAGCATACCGGTCACAATCATCGGTTTCGCGCCGAAGCGGTCAGCAATGGCGCCGCCAAACACCCCAAGGCCTTGCTGGACAAACTGGCGTAAACCCAGCGCGATGCCAACCATCAGCGCCGCCCAGCCCATCTGATCGACAAAGCGGATCGAGATAAGAGGAAACACGACAAAAAAGCCGAGCACGACCAGCATGTTATCGACTAGCAGGAAATATTTACCCAGGCTCCTCGCCTGTGATACGCGGGACATTTTCCCTCCAGGGAAAACAGGATGGTGAGCACGCTAACATTCTGCGGGGTTACTGCGCGTTTTCCCACCCCTGGGCGTGACAATATTTTTTTATCAAAAGAGCGCTTTGATAGAGAGTTCTCATCGAAAAATGTGAAAAGAGGTCAAAATGGTATGTCACTGTTTTCACAGACGGCGCAGGCACAGGTATAGTAAAGCTAATGGGTCAGCAGAAGTGACGGGAAGGAGTGGTATCGATGTTTGGCTATCGTAGTAATGTGCCAAAAGTGCGTCTGACAACGGACAGGCTGGTCGTTCGTCTGGTGCATGAGCGTGATGCCTGGCGTCTGGCGGATTATTACGCCGAGAATCGCCAGTTTTTAAAACCCTGGGAACCCGTTCGGGATGAGAGCCATTGTTACCCATCCGGCTGGCAGGCGCGCCTCAGTATGATTGCGGAATTTCATAAGCAGGGAAGTGCGTTTTATTTTGCGCTGCTGGATCCTGAAGAAAAAGAGATCATCGGCATCGCCAACTTTTCAAACGTCGTACGCGGATCGTTTCACGCCTGCTACCTCGGCTACTCCATCGGTCAGAAATGGCAGGGGCAGGGGCTGATGTATGAAGCATTAACGGTGGCGATCCGTTATATGCAACGCACGCAACATATCCATCGTATTATGGCGAACTATATGCCGCATAATCAGCGCAGCGGTAATTTGCTGGCGCGTTTAGGGTTTGAGAAAGAGGGTTACGCCAAAGACTATCTGCTGATAGATGGAGAATGGCGCGACCATGTCCTCACGGCATTAACCACCCGGGACTGGACAGCGGGTCGCTAAGGAGAAGAGATGAAATATCAGTTAAGCGGTGCAGAAGCGCGCGTCGTCGGATGCCTGCTGGAAAAACAGGTCACGACGCCGGAGCAATATCCGCTCTCTGTCAACGCCGTCATGATGGCCTGCAACCAAAAGACCAACCGCGAGCCGGTAATGAACCTCAGCGAGCATGACGTTCAGGATGTGCTGGATGAACTGGTGAAACGCCATTATCTGCGCACCGTCAGCGGCTTCGGAAACCGCGTCACCAAGTACGAACAACGTTTTTGTAATTCCGAATTCGGCGACCTGAAGTTGAGCGCCGCGGAAGTGGCGGTGATCGCGACCCTTTTACTGCGCGGGGCACAAACTCCCGGCGAACTGCGCACACGGGCTTCCCGTATGCATGAGTTTGCGGATATGCAGGAAGTGGAACAAACCCTGGAAGGGCTTGCAACCCGCGAGGATGGCCCTTACGTGGTGCGTCTGGCACGCGAACCGGGCAAGCGTGAGAGCCGCTATATGCATCTCTTCAGTGGCGAGGTGGATACCGCGACGCTGGCAACGGAACAAGAGTCCACTGTTGTCAGCGGCAGCCTGACGGCGCGCGTGGACGCGCTGGAAGAGGAGGTCGCTGGGCTGAAACAGCGCCTGGACGCACTGCTGGCACATTTGGGAGATTAACAGTGAAAAAATTACGTTTAGGCGTGGTGGGGCTTGGCGGTATTGCGCAGAAAGCCTGGTTACCGGTATTAGGCGCGGCAACGGACTGGACGCTTCAGGGCGCGTGGTCACCTACCCGCGAGAAGGCTGAACGCATCTGCGCAACTTGGCGGATACCATACGCCGCTTCGCTGTCTGATCTTGCCCGCGAGTGCGATGCGGTATTTGTGCATACCTCAACGGCAACGCACTATCAGGTGGTCAGCGAACTGCTGAATGCCGGTGTTCACGTCTGTGTGGATAAGCCCCTGGCGGAGAACGTTCAGGATGCCGAGCGACTGATAGAGCTGGCGGCACGCAAGAACCTGACGCTGATGGTGGGCTTTAACCGCCGCTTCGCTCCGCTTTATCAGCAACTGAAGGCACAGCCGGGCGCGCTGGCCTCTCTGAGGATGGATAAACACCGTACCGACAGCGTCGGGCCAAACGATCTGCGCTTTACGCTTCTCGATGATTATCTGCACGTGGTGGACACGGCGCTCTGGCTGACAAACGGCCAGGCTCAGCTGAAAAGCGGGACCCTGATGACCAACGATCTGGGCGAGATGGTCTACGCCGAGCACCACTTTGCGCTGGAACATCTGCAGGTGACCACCAGCATGCATCGTCGTGCGGGCAGTCAGCGGGAGTTTGTCCAGGCCGTCACTGACGGTGCGCTGTATGACATCACCGACATGCGGGAGTGGCGTGAAGAGAAAGGCAACGGTGTGGTCACGCTTCCGGCGCCGGGCTGGCAGAGCACTCTGGAGCAACGCGGCTTCGCGGGATGCGCCCGTCACTTCATTAGCTGCGTGCAAAATCAGACGGTTCCGGAAACCGCCGGTGAACAGGCCATCATGGCGCAACGCATCGTGGAACGGCTCTGGCGAGAGGCCATGAGTGAATAACCCTCTGTAACATCTGCCGATAGTAATTCCCTTAAATCCGGGTAGACTAAGCGCCGATTGTTGGTTTCGCCGGGAGGCTTTTCGCCTACCCGGCCTGCAAATCCGAAGGCCTGCGCAAGCGCAACGCCGTCGGGCATTCATTACGCCTGCTCTGCAGGCGTTTTGCCGTATGGTTGTGGAAATTCACATTAATGAACTTATTAAAATCGCTGGCAGCCGTCAGCTCGATGACCATGTTTTCTCGCGTACTGGGTTTTGCGCGCGATGCCATTGTGGCAAGGGTTTTTGGTGCTGGGATGGCAACGGACGCCTTTTTCGTCGCGTTCAAACTGCCGAATTTATTGCGCCGTATTTTTGCTGAGGGGGCTTTCTCGCAGGCCTTCGTTCCAATTCTGGCGGAATATAAAAGCAAGCAGGGCGAAGATGCTACGCGGGTGTTTGTCGCCTACGTCTCCGGGCTGCTGACGCTGGCGCTGGCTATTGTGACAGTCCTGGGGATGCTGGCTGCGCCCTGGGTGATTATGGTGACCGCGCCGGGGTTTGCCGACACCGCTGATAAATTTGCGCTTACCACCCAGCTGCTGCGCATTACCTTTCCTTATATCCTGTTGATCTCGCTGGCCTCGCTGGTGGGGGCAATCCTCAATACCTGGAACCGCTTCTCCGTTCCGGCGTTTGCGCCGACGTTTTTGAATGTCAGCATGATTGGCTTTGCCCTGTTTGCCGCACCGCATTTCAACCCGCCGGTACTGGCGCTGGCCTGGGCGGTGACCGTGGGCGGCGTCCTGCAGCTGGCATATCAGCTGCCGCATCTGAAGAAAATTGGCATGCTGGTTCTGCCGCGCATTAATTTCCGTGATGCCGGCGCAATGCGCGTCATGAAGCAGATGGGACCTGCAATCCTCGGGGTTTCTGTCAGCCAGATCTCACTTATCATCAATACCATCTTTGCCTCTTTCCTGGTGTCCGGTTCGGTCTCCTGGATGTACTACGCTGACCGTCTGATGGAGTTTCCTTCTGGCGTACTGGGCGTCGCGCTGGGGACGATTCTGCTGCCGTCGCTCTCTAAAAGCTTTGCCAGCGGCAACCATGATGAGTATTGCCGCCTGATGGACTGGGGCTTACGCCTCTGTTTCCTGCTGGCACTGCCAAGCGCGGTGGCGCTGGGGATCCTCGCGAAACCGCTGACCGTCTCGCTGTTCCAGTACGGTAAATTTTCAGCCCATGATGCGTCCATGACTCAGCAGGCGCTGGTGGCGTACTCGGTGGGATTGATGGGGCTGATTGTTGTTAAAGTGCTGGCACCAGGGTTCTACTCCCGTCAGAACATTAAAACCCCGGTGAAGATTGCCCTGGTGACGCTGGTGATGACCCAGTTGATGAACCTGGCGTTTATTGGCCCACTGAAGCACGCGGGTCTGGCTCTGTCTATTGGTCTGGCGGCCTGTCTGAATGCCGGGCTGCTGTACTGGCAGCTGCGTAAGCAGGATATCTTCACGCCGCAGCCGGGCTGGGCGAGTTTCCTTGTGCGACTGGTTATCGCGGTGCTGGTGATGGCAGCGGCGTTGCTCGGCATGATGCACGTGATGCCGGAGTGGTCGCTCGGCACCATGCCTTATCGTCTGCTGCGACTGATGGCCGTGGTGGGTGTTGGGGTTGTGGCTTACTTTGCCACACTCGCCGTGTTGGGCTTCAAAGTGAAAGAGTTTGCCCGCCGTACGGCATAAACGCCAAAAGGGGAGTTCACCTTATGGTGCTCCCCACTGCTTGATTTGTCGCTTATGCTTCAAATCGAAATCTTTTTCCCGCCCGTAATACGTGCCGTCGCTGTCTGACCATCCGCACCGTACAGCCCGGTTTCTTTATGCGGTTTTAACACCTCAAGCGCTTGCTGATTACGCTCTATCTGACCTTCAAGCAGCCAGCCGTTATGCTGGTTGAGATCGCGAAGGTGCTGGGTTTTTTCTGTAATAGTCTGCCAGCGCTCAACGATATCGTCGTTAGCACTGCGCTTAGGATCCTGCTCAGCGCGACGTTGCTGCTCAAGGTAATCCAGCGTCGCCAGAAGCGAGCTTTTGTCTTCAGTAATACGCTGCAACGCGCTGCCGTTGATGTGACCGGAAGAGAGGTGCTGTTGCTCAGCGTCCATTACCGTTTTCAGGTCGTTCAGGACAACCGTCATTTGATCCAGTATTTCTGACAGTCGACTCATACGGTTAGTTACTCTGTAAGAAACTCTGCGCTTCCTGAATCAGGGCGTCAGCAATTTTGCTGGTGTCCATTTTCAGCTCGCCGTTACGAATAGCCGTTTTCAGCGCTTCAACGCGTTCCATGTTGATATCGTTGCCGCCGGGCTGCATCAGTTTTGCCTGGGCATCGCTCAGGGTTACGCTGGTGCTGTTAGACGTTGACGGTTTTTCCAGACGCGTTTTCTGCGGCGTAGCGTCATTCGTTTCGCGAGGTTGTACAGCGCTTACCGGCTTCAGGGCTGATGTACGATCAATGCTCATAGTGTTGTCCTCATCGAGGGTTCGCGGCGTTGGCGCCTGACATCATCAATAGTTGAATATTTATCGGCAGCTGCAGCGAAATCTTTAAAAAGATTATAGGTTAATCAGAATATTCCCATCAGAATCGACGGTTCCGCTAACCACCTGCCCTGAAGACATTCTGACGCGGGCATTTTGCGCCACCGCGGCATTGTTTAACGCTTTCCCTTCACTGTTGATACTGAAGCCATCTCCATTGGCCACCACCATCACCTGTTGACCCGCCTTGACGCGCCACGCCTGGCGCAGCATCGACAGCTGTATCGGCTGGCCCGGTGCGACATCACGCAGGCTGACGGCGTCCTGCGCCTGGTTAATTTCAAGCATTGTCCGTGGCGGCAGCTGATCCAGACGGCCGCGTTTCAACGTCACGCTGTTGGCCTGCAGTGCGGTACCCCGGGCAATGGGGACAGCGGCGACAACATAATTGCCTGTCGCCTGGACTGCAACCTGTAAATACCGTTTTTCGTTGGCGCAGCGTGCCAGCACGTTCACGTTTCCCCACAGTCTGGTGGTGCCGGTCACGGTAAATGACGGCTGCTCACAGGAGGGATACAGATTTGGTGGCGTGCGTACCGTGACGACAACTTCATCGCTAAAGCCCGCCAGCTTCTGGGCAAAAAAGGTGTTTAGCTGATCCTGTAAACCATCCGCCTGCACCAGGGGGCTAAAAAGCAAGAAAGTTGCCATCAGGCCACGTTTTAACGTTTGCATCGCAAGTTCCACCGTTTCCAGAATTGAGTGAATTCTACCTGCAGTGGTTTTTCATCAACGCAATAAATAGCGACGCATTTTGCGCTTATTCCGTCGATAAGGCGGATGGGTTGAGATTTAAGCTGTGAACTGAAATTTTGCCATCAGCGGAGGAGACATGCTCGATAAACTCGACGCCGCGTTACGTTTTCAGCAGGAAGCGCTCAATTTACGTGCCCAGCGGCAGGAAATTTTAGCCGCCAATATCGCTAACGCCGATACGCCAGGGTATCAGGCGCGCGATATTGATTTTTCCAGTGAGCTTAAAAAAGTGATGGAGCGTGGACGCGCAGAAGGGAGCGGTGTCGCGCTCGCGCTGACCTCCTCACGCCATATTCCCGCTCAGACGATGACCGCACCAACGACCGATTTGCTTTATCGCATTCCCGACCAGCCTTCACTCGACGGTAACACCGTGGACATGGACCGGGAGCGTACACAGTTTGCCGATAACAGCCTGAAATACCAGACAGGCCTGACCGTTCTCGGCGGACAAATCAAAGGCATGATGAACGTCCTGCAGGGGGGCAACTGATAAATGGCCTTGCTGAATATTTTTGATATCGCCGGCTCGGCGCTTACCGCGCAGTCCAAACGTCTGAACGTAGCCGCCAGTAACCTGGCGAACGCCGACAGCGTGACCGGACCAGACGGTCAGCCTTATCGTGCGAAACAGGTCGTCTTTCAGGTCGATGCGGCGCCAGGCGCGGCCACCGGCGGTGTGAAAGTCTCTGATGTGGTTGAGAGCCAGGCACCGGACAAGCTGGTGTATGAGCCTGGCAACCCGCTGGCGGATGCGAACGGTTACGTAAAAATGCCTAACGTGGATGTGGTGGGTGAGATGGTGAACTCCATGTCGGCGTCACGCAGTTACCAGGCAAACGTCGAAGTGCTTAATACCGTGAAGAGCATGATGCTCAAAACACTCACTCTCGGCCAGTAAAGGAGACATGCATGTCCATCGCCGTAAATGTGAATGATCCCACGAACTCAGGTGTTAATGGCGCCAAAAGTTCGACGGGTTCCAACGCCCTGACGGGCAGTAACGCGTCCGATCTGCAGAGCAGCTTTCTGACGCTGCTGGTAGCGCAGCTGAAGAACCAGGATCCCACCAATCCGATGCAGAACAACGAGCTGACCACGCAACTGGCGCAGATCAGTACCGTCAGCGGCATTGAAAAACTCAACACCACCCTTGGCTCCGTTTCCGGTCAGATTGACAACAGCCAGTCTCTGCAGGCTGCGAATCTGATTGGTCATGGGGTGATGATCCCGGGGACCACGATCCTTGCCGGCACCAGCACTACCGAGGGGACGTCAACCACGACCACCACGCCGTTTGGCGTTGAGCTGCAGCAGCCGGCTGACAAAGTGACTGCGACGATCAGCGATGCGAGCGGGGCAGTGGTACGCACCATTGAGATTGGTGAGCTGAAGGCAGGCGTACACACCTTTACCTGGGACGGCAGCCTGACCGACGGCACGAAAGCACCAAACGGTTCTTACAAAGTGGCGATCAGCGCCAGCAACGGAACCACCCAACTGGTGGCGCAGCCGCTGCAGTTCGCGCTGGTTCAGGGCGTGATTAAAGGCGCCGGCGGTAACAAACTGGATTTGGGTACCTCTGGTACCACCACGCTCGACGAAGTTCGGCAGATTATCTAAGCCTTAACACTTATCAGGAGTAAGTCATGGCCTTTTCTCAAGCGGTCAGCGGCCTGAATGCTGCGGCCACCAACCTGGATGTCATTGGCAACAACATCGCCAACTCCGCGACCTATGGTTTTAAATCCGGTTCTGCCTCATTTGCAGATATGTTTGCCGGTTCCAAAGTGGGTCTGGGCGTGAAAGTTGCGGGCATCACTCAGGACTTTACCGACGGTACGACGACCAACACTGGTCGTGGTCTGGACGTTGCCATCAGCCAGAACGGTTTCTTCCGTATGGTCGATTCCAACGGCTCTGTGTTCTACAGCCGTAACGGTCAGTTCAAACTGGACGAAAACCGTAACCTGGTGAACATGCAGGGTCTGCAATTAACCGGTTATCCTGTTGCGGGTACCCCGCCAACGGTTCAGACCGGCGCTAACCCGCAGGCGATCAATATCCCAACGACCTTGATGGCGGCGAAATCCACCACCACCGCGTCCCAGCAGATCAACCTGAACTCCACTGACACCGCGCCAACCACGGCCTTTGATCCGACCAACCCTGACAGCTACAACAAAAAAGGGACGGTGACGGTCTTTGACAGCCAGGGTAATGCGCACAACATGAACCTGTTTTACGTTAAAGACGCGACTCCGGCAAACTCCTGGAAAGTCTATGCCCAGGACGGCAGCGTTGCAGGAAGCACGCCATCCCTGGCGACCACGCTGACCTTCAACACCAGCGGCGTACTGACCGGCGGCGGCAGCATCAATATCACCACCGGCACCGTTCCAGGTGCAACGCCAGCCACGTTTGCGATGAGCTTCGCCAATTCCATGCAGCAGAACACCGGCGCGAATAACATCGTGGCAACCAACCAGAACGGTTACAAACCGGGTGACCTGGTGAGCTACCAGATCAACGACGACGGCACCGTGGTGGGTAACTACTCCAACGAACAGACCCAGGCCCTGGGCCAGATCGTGCTGGCTAACTTCGCCAACAACGAAGGTCTGAAGTCTGAAGGCGATAACGTCTGGTCTGCCACCCAGTCTTCTGGCGTGGCGCTGCTGGGTACCGCGGGCTCCGGTAACTTCGGTACGCTGACCAACGGTGCGCTGGAAGCGTCTAACGTGGATCTGAGTAAAGAGCTGGTGAACATGATCGTCGCGCAACGTAACTATCAGTCGAACGCGCAGACCATCAAAACCCAGGATCAGATCCTCAACACGCTGGTTAACCTGCGTTAAGCGGCTGACAGGAAAGCGCAATGGATCACGCAATATATACCGCGATGGGCGCGGCAAGCCAGACGCTCAATCAGCAGGCTGTTACTGCCAGCAACCTGGCAAACGCCTCTACACCGGGCTTTCGTGCGCAGCTTAATGCGCTGCGTGCGGTCCCGGTGGAAGGGCTGTCCCTGCCGACGCGTACGCTGGTTACGGCCTCTACGCCGGGTGCGGATATGACGCCAGGGCAGATGGATTACACCTCACGCCCGCTGGACGTTGCCCTGCAACAGGACGGCTGGCTGGCGGTGCAGACCGCTGACGGCGGTGAAGGATATACCCGTAACGGTAACATCCAGGTGAGTGCCACGGGCCAGCTGACGATTCAGGGTCATCCGGTAATGGGTGAAGCGGGTCCGCTGACGGTGCCGGAAGGGGCTGAGCTGACTATCGCGGCCGACGGGACCATTTCGGCATTGAACCCGGGCGATCCGGCCAATACCGTTGCGCCCGTAGGGCGTCTGAAGCTGGTGAAGGCGGAAGGCAAAGAGGTGCAGCGTGGCGATGACGGGATGTTCCGTCTGACCCAGGCGACCCAGGCCACTCGGGGGGCCACGTTACAGGCCGATCCGAGCATCCGCGTGATGTCCGGCGTTCTGGAAGGCAGTAACGTCAAGCCGGTCGAAGCGATGACCGACATGATCGCCAGTGCCCGTCGTTTTGAAATGCAGATGAAGATTATCAGCAGCGTTGATGAGAACGCGGGCAAGGCTAACCAACTTCTGGCTATGAGTTAACAGGACTCCTTATGATCAGTTCTTTATGGATCGCGAAAACTGGCCTGGACGCGCAGCAAACCAACATGGATGTGATTGCCAACAACCTGGCAAACGTCAGCACCAATGGTTTCAAGCGTCAGCGTGCCGTTTTCGAAGATTTGCTTTATCAAACCATCCGCCAGCCGGGAGCGCAGTCTTCTGAACAAACGACGCTGCCATCCGGTCTGCAGATTGGTACCGGTGTTCGTCCAGTAGCCACCGAGCGTCTGCATAGCCAGGGCAACCTGTCTCAGACCAACAACAGCAAAGACGTGGCAATCAAAGGCCAGGGGTTCTTCCAGGTGCAACTGCCTGACGGAACTTCTGCCTATACCCGCGACGGATCGTTCCAGGTCGATCAGAATGGTCAGCTGGTGACGGCGGGTGGTTTCCAGGTTCAGCCTGCGATTACCATCCCGGCGAATGCCCTGAGTATTACTATCGGGCGTGACGGCGTGGTGAGTGTGACGCAGCAGGGGCAGGCTGCACCTGTTCAGGTTGGACAACTAAACCTGACCACCTTCATGAACGACACCGGTCTGGAAAGCATTGGTGAGAACCTCTACACCGAAACGCAATCTTCCGGTACGCCAAATGAAAGCACCCCGGGCCTCAACGGTGCGGGTCTGTTGTATCAGGGTTATGTGGAAACCTCGAACGTGAACGTTGCGGAAGAGCTGGTGAATATGATCCAGGTCCAGCGCGCGTATGAAATTAACAGTAAAGCAGTGTCGACGACCGACCAGATGCTGCAGAAACTGACGCAACTCTAAGGTGTAGCCCGGTGCGGTCAACGCCGCGCCGGCTCCCTGTTTTCGAAGATGAAGGCAATGCAAAAAAACGCGGCGTTTCGTTATCCGATACTGACTGTTCTGGCTGTCACCCTCAGCGGGTGTGCCTTGATCCCGTCTAAACCTTTAGTGCAGGGTGCGACTACCGCCCAACCCGTTCCTGGCCCGGCGCCAGTGGTGAACGGCTCCATTTTCCAGACCGCGCAGCCAATCAATTATGGCTATCAACCGCTGTTTGAAGATCGCCGCCCGCGTAATGTCGGCGATACGTTGACCATTGTGCTGCAGGAAAACGTCAGCGCGAGCAAGAGCTCGTCGGCGAATGCCAGCCGCGATGGCAAAACCAATTTCGGTTTCGATACCGTTCCACGCTATCTGCAGGGCCTGTTCGGCAATGCGCGTGCTGATGTCGAGGCCTCTGGCGGCAATACCTTTAACGGCAAAGGTGGCGCGAATGCCAGCAATACCTTTAGCGGCACGCTGACGGTGACGGTTGACCAGGTGCTGGTTAACGGCAATTTACACGTTGTGGGTGAAAAACAGATCGCCATCAATCAGGGCACTGAGTTCATTCGTTTCTCGGGCGTGGTTAATCCTCGCACCATCAGCGGCACTAACACCGTTCCGTCCACCCAGGTGGCGGATGCGCGCATCGAGTACGTCGGTAACGGCTACATCAATGAAGCGCAAAATATGGGTTGGCTGCAGCGTTTCTTCCTTAACTTATCGCCGATGTAAGCGAGGTGACCCATGTTTAAATCGATCTTCGCCGTGGCGCTGGCGCTGGTGGCAACGTTTGCCCAGGCTGACCGTATTCGCGATCTCACCAGCGTTCAGGGCGTGCGCGAAAACTCGCTGATTGGCTATGGCCTGGTGGTGGGTCTGGACGGAACAGGCGACCAGACCACCCAGACGCCATTCACGACTCAAAGTTTGAACAACATGCTTTCCCAGCTCGGTATTACCGTCCCGGCGGGAACCAACATGCAGCTGAAAAACGTGGCCGCGGTCATGGTCACCGCCTCCTACCCGGCGTTCGCGCGCCAGGGGCAGACGATTGATGTCGTGGTCTCGTCAATGGGTAACGCCAAAAGCCTGCGTGGTGGCACGCTGCTGATGACTCCGCTGAAAGGGGTCGACAGCCAGGTTTATGCGCTGGCGCAAGGGAACATTCTTGTCGGCGGTGCCGGCGCGTCTGCGGGCGGCAGCAGTGTGCAGGTGAATCAGCTGAACGGCGGGCGTATTACCAATGGTGCAATCATTGAGCGTGAACTGCCGACCCAGTTTGGCGCAGGCAACACCATTAACCTGCAGCTGAATAATGAAGACTTCACGATGGCGCAGCAGATTGCCGACACCATCAACCGTAGCCGCGGCTACGGCAGCGCCACGGCGCTGGATGCCCGTACCGTGCAGATCCGCACCTCTACCGGCAGCAGCAACCAGGTCCGTATGCTGGCTGATATCCAGAATATGGAAGTGAATGTTCCGGTTCAGGATGCCAAAGTGATTATCAACTCGCGCACCGGTTCGGTTGTGATGAACCGCGAAGTGTCGCTCGACAGCTGTGCCGTAGCGCAGGGTAATCTCTCCGTGACGGTTAACCGCTCCGCCAACGTCAGTCAGCCTGATACCCCGTTCGGGGGTGGCCAGACCGTGGTGACGCCACAAACGCAGATTGATTTGCGCCAGAGCGGTGGATCGCTGCAGAGCGTACGCTCCAGCGCGAACCTCAATAGCGTGGTTCGGGCCCTGAATGCCCTGGGGGCGACGCCGATGGATCTGATGTCGATTCTGCAATCCATGCAAAGCGCGGGCTGTCTGCGCGCCAAACTGGAAATCATCTGATGCTGACCGATAGCAAGCTGTTGACCGGTGCTGCCTGGGATGCCCAGTCGCTCAACGAACTGAAAACCAAAGCAGGTAAGGACCCGGCGGCGAATATCCGCCCGGTCGCCCGCCAGGTGGAAGGGATGTTTGTACAGATGATGCTGAAAAGCATGCGTGAAACCCTGCCGAAAGACGGGATGTTCAGCAGTGATTCAACCCGTCTTTACACCAGCATGTATGACCAGCAGATTGCGCAGCAGATGACCGCCGGGAAAGGACTCGGTCTGGCTGATATGATTGTCAAACAGACCGAAGCCGCGCAGGGCATCCAGCCGGATGATAAGCCACAGCAGGTGCCGATGAAGTTCGACCTGCAAACGGTGACCAGTTATCAGAATCAGGCCCTGACGCAGATGGTGCGCAAAGCCGTACCGAAGGCCACGAGTACCAGCGATGAGCCACTTTCTGGCGACAGCAAAGACTTCCTGGCGCAGCTCTCGCTGCCGGCACGTCTTGCCAGTGAACAGAGCGGCGTGCCTCACCACCTGATCCTCGCGCAGGCGGCGCTGGAGTCCGGCTGGGGTCAGCGGCAGATCCGTAAAGAAAACGGCGATCCGAGCTTTAACATCTTCGGCGTGAAGGCCACGTCGAGCTGGAAGGGGCCGACCACCGAGATCACCACCACTGAATATGAAAACGGTGCGGCGGTGAAGGTTAAAGCCAAATTCCGCGTCTATAGCTCCTATCTGGAAGCCTTATCCGACTATGTGGGCCTGTTGAGCCGAAATCCGCGTTACACCGCCGTTACACAGGCGGCAACCGCGGAGCAGGGCGCTCAGGCACTGCAGAATGCGGGCTACGCCACCGATCCGAACTATGCGCGTAAGCTCACCAGTATGATTCAGCAGCTGAAATCGATGGGCGAGAAGGTCAGCAAAGCCTATAGCACAGATATCGAAAATCTGTTCTGAAAGTTCTCAAGTCCCGGTGGAGGCTGCCGATAACCTTCATCAGGACTCGTGTCTGAACGTATAAAAGGAACCCCCATGTCCAGTTTGATTAACAGTGCCATGAGTGGCCTCAGTGCTGCGCAGTCGGCACTCAATACCGTCAGTAATAATATTTCAAGCTATAACGTGGCAGGTTATACCCGCCAGACGACAGTGCTGGGCGCGTCAAACAGCACGCTGACCGGCGGTGGCTGGGTAGGTAACGGGGTTTATGTCTCCGGTGTCCAGCGTGAGTATGATGCATTCATTACCAACCAGCTGCGCGCCGCGCAGACCCAGAGCAGCGGCCTGACTACGCGCTATCAGCAGATGTCAAAGATCGATGATGTGCTCTCGGATACCACCAACTCGCTCTCTACCACGCTGCAGGACTTCTTCAAAAGTCTGCAGACGCTGGTGAGCAACGCAGAAGATCCGGCTGCGCGCCAGACGGTGCTGGGCAAAGCGGATGGCCTGGTCAATCAGTTTAAAACCAACGATCAGTATCTTCGCGATCAGGATTCGCAGGTGAATACCGCGATTTCTGCCAGCGTCGATCAAATTAATAACTACGCCAAACAGATTGCGAACCTGAACGATCAGATTTCCCGTCTGACCGGCGTGGGTGCTGGCTCATCACCAAACGACCTGCTCGATCAACGCGATCAGCTGGTGAGCGAACTGAATAAAATTGTCGGTGTTGAAGTTTCTGTGCAGGATGGCGGCACGTATAACGTCTCATTTGGCACCGGTTACAGCCTGGTACAGGGGAGCAAAGCGAACCAGCTGGCTGCGGTGAATTCCAGCGCAGACCCAACCCGTACAACGCTGGCCTATACCGATGACGTTTCCGGGAATATCGAAATTCCTGAGAAGCTGATTACCACCGGCACCCTTGGCGGTTTACTCACCTTCCGCTCTGAAGATCTGGATAAAGCGCGTAATAGCCTTAACCAGATGGCGCTGGCCTTTGCTGACGCGATGAACAAGCAGCATGAAGCGGGTTTTGATGCTAACGGCGATGCTGGCGGCAAGCTCTTTGACTTTGGCTCGCCTGCGGTTGTGTCCAACAGCAAGAATTCAGGTACCGCCGCGCTGACAGCCTCCGTGGCTGACAGTACTAAAGTCCAGGCAACCGATTATAAGCTGCAGTTCAACGGAACCGACTGGACCATTACGCGTACGTCGGATAAGACCAGTTTCACGATGAGTCCGGATGCGAGCGGCAATCTGTCTTTCGACGGCCTGAATGTCAACGTGAGCGGTACCGCGAATAACAAAGACAGTTTTGTTGTGAAGCCCGTTTCTGATGTCATCGTAAACATGGAACTCAAGTTTAATGATGAGTCCAAACTGGCGATGGCATCGACAAGCGCCGGTGGCGAAAGTGACAACCGCAACGGTCAAAAATTGCTGGATCTGCAAAATAGCAAGCTTGTCGGCGGGAATAAGTCTTTCAATGATGCTTATGCTTCCCTCGTCAGTACCGTTGGTAGCTCAACAGCGGCACTGAAAACCAGCAGCGAAACGAAAGCGAATGTGGCGACGCAGTTAACCAAACAGCAGCAGTCGATCTCAGGGGTAAACCTTGACGAAGAGTATGGCAATTTGCAGCGCTATCAGCAGTATTACCTCGCTAATGCGCAGGTTCTACAAACTGCCAGCTCGCTCTTTGATGCAATCATTAATATTCGCTAAGGCTGAGGTGAAACATGCGTATTAGCACCCAGATGATGTACGACCAAAACATGCGCGGGATCACCGATTCCCAGAGCAAGTGGTTGAGTTATGGTGAACAAATGTCCACCGGCAAGCGTGTCAATCGTCCGTCGGACGATCCTATCGCGGCGTCGCAGGCTATTGTTCTGTCACAATCACAGTCACAAAATAGCCAGTTTGCGTTGGCCAGATCGTTCGCATCACAAAAAGTTTCTCTCGAAGATAATGTGCTTAACCAGGTTACTGCCGCTATCACCAGTGCTAAAGAGAAATTAGTCTATGCCGGAAACGCAACCTTAAGTGATGACGATCGCCTGTCGCTGGCGAGCGATTTGCAAGGTATTCGCGACCAATTGATGAACCTTGCAAACACCGCGGATGGTAATGGTCGGTTTATCTTTGCCGGCTTTAAGACTGAAGTGCCACCGTTTGATTCCGTTACCGGTGACTACAAAGGCGGTACTGAGGCTATTTCGCAGCAGGTTGATACCGCGCGTAATATGGTCATTAGCCACACGGGTCAGCAGATCTTCGAAAGCATCACCAGTAACGCCAAAGAACTGCCAGGTGGCGGATATGGCGAGACGAACATGTTCAAGATCCTCGATACGGCGATTACCGCGCTTAAGGTTCCCGTCGATACCGACTCTGCTGCAGCTGAAGCACAGGGGAAAATCATTTCTGATGCTCAAACCGGCATCACAAATACCCAGAACAACATTCTTACTGTCGCTGCTGATGTAGGTACCAAGATGAACGAGCTTGAAAAGCTGGATAACCTTGGTGACGATCGTGCACTGGGCCAGACTAAGCAGATGAGCGACCTGGTTGATGTGGACTGGAACGCAGCGATCTCCTCTTACACCATGCAGCAGGCCGCGCTGCAGGCATCTTATAAAGCGTTTAGCGATATGCAGGGCATGTCCCTGTTCCAGCTGAACAGATAACATCTTGACCTCTTGGAACATGTCTTGAAACTGGGCATGTTTTACTGCCCAATCCGTGTGGATTGGGCATTTTTTTTACGCGATCTCTGCCGGTGCGGAGGCGACGCGTGCACTTTCAATCAGACGTATTGCCAGCGCAATGACACCGCATACCGTTGCCAGGGCAACCACGCCCGTCCAGCCAGCCAGCGTGTAGATTTTACTCCCCGCAGCCGAACCCAACGCCATGCCGATAAAGACCACCGTAAAGAGCAGGGCGTTAAGACGCCCCCTGGCCTGAGGCTCAAGGCTATAGACCAGATTCTGGTGCGCCACCAGACTGGACTGCAGCCCCAGATCAAACCCGATGGCTGAGACAGCAATCAGAATCAGTTGTCCATGAAGACCCAGCGCGGGCATCAGGAACATCAGGGCAAACGAGACGGTAACCAGTGCCGCGCCAAGCTGCGTGACTTTTCCGGCGCCCAGCTTGTCCGCCAGACCTCCCGCCAGCGGGGCGGCTAAGGCCCCCGCGGCCCCGGCAATACCATAACCACCCGCGACGGCGCTCCCCAGGTGATAGCGCTCCAGCAGCATGACCGCCAGCGTTGACCAGAAGGCGCTAAAGGCAATCGACAGAAAACCCTGTGCCAGTGCTGCACGACGCAGAGCCGGATAGCGACGCCACAGATGTTCCATTGAGCGCATCAGGGCGGGATAACTCAGCGTGGAGTGAATGGCAAAACGCGGGAGTACCCGCCACATCACCGCCCCAATAAATGCGATGCTTACAGCGGCCAGCTGATACATGACGCGCCAGCCAAAAGCTTCACCCACCACACCGCTGACGGTTCGCGACAGCAAGATACCCATCAGCAACCCTGTCATCACGGTTCCCACGGTTTTTCCCTGCTTCCCTTCGGGGGCGAGGATAGCCGCTGCGGGAACGATATCTTGTGCCATGGTCGCGGCCATGCCAATCAGCAGGCTTGCCAGCAGCAGTGAGTGCTGCTGCCCGGTCAGGCTGCAGCCCAGCAGAAACAGTGCCAGGGCGGCGCTTTTTATCAGGATTAACGTCCTGCGGTCGTGACGATCGCCAAGCGGCAACAGAAAAAGAATACCGAGCGCGTAGCCTGCCTGGGTCAGCGTCGGGACCAGCCCCATCCCTTCAATACTAAGATGAAGGTCGGCGCCTATCAGCGGCAGCAGCGGTTGCGCGTAGTAAATGGATGCGACGCTAAAGCCAGCCCCCAGAGCCAGCATAAAAATCACCCAGCGACTGGCGGCATGGGGAGCAGTTGTTGTGTTCATAAGACGTTCCTCACTCATAATGTGCCGCTATTTTTTATCACTACGCCTTGCGACGGTAGAGGGCCTGGTGGTAAAACGCTTATACGTTTGGCGTATAGCAGGGAAAATGATGAAGCGAGTTGAGCGTATAGACAGGGTGGAACTCATGCGCACATTTGTTCGTATTGTGGAAAGCGGATCGCTATCCGGGGCGGCAAGACTGCTTGCGACGAGCCAGGCCACGGTGAGCCGCCGCCTTCAGTCTCTGGAAACGCTGCTGGGGGTACGGCTTTTATTGCGAACCACCCATGCAACAAAACTTACCGATGACGGCGAGCGCTGCTATCAACATGCCCGGCGGGTCATTGATAGCTGGCTGGCACTGGAAGATGAAATCGGCCAGACGGAGGACGAGCCGGTTGGGGTGTTACGGGTACGTGCACCGCACGCCTTTGGGCAGGATCAGCTCCTGAGACCGTTAACGGAGTTTTTGCAGCGTTATCCTCAGCTGTCGGTGGTGTGGATGCTCAACGATAAGTCGGTGGATTTTCTGAGCGACAATCTGGATTGTGCTATTCGAGTTGGCGCAGAGGTGGATCCGGCAACCGTCTCCGTGCTGTTGGCGGAAGTGCCACGCTGTGTGGTAGCTTCGCCTGCGCTGCTGGAGCAGTTTGCGCCGGTTCACACACCGGAGGATCTGCAGGCGCTTCCCTGGATTGCCATCAGCACGTTCTATCAGCGACATGTGGAGTTGTGGGATGATCTTGCGCAGGTAAAACGTATCTCCATTGCGCCACGACTAAGCACGGATAGCCTGCATGTTGCGCGCAATACCGCCCTGACAGGGTTAGGGGTGGCGATGGTTTCAAGCTGGACGGTCAAGCAGGATATCCAGGAAGGGCGCTTAGTGCATTTGCTTCCACAGTGGCAGCCCGCCGCGCTCCCGGTTCATCTGGTTTATCCGTGGTCGCGTTATTATCCGGCGCGTTTACGCCGTTTTCTGGAGATGATGAAGAGGGTGATGCCGGACATTGCGGGTATGAGAAAGCCGGCACGCGAGCAATAAAAAAGCCGACCCGAAGGTCGGCTTTTTACGCTATGTGTCGTTACTCAACAGACTGCGGACGGGTAGCCGGTGCCGTCGCCTGATGCGTTGCACTGTGGCCACCGGCAGAGCCTTTACCGTCAAAGTTGAACGCAGGGCGGACCCAGTCACTGTGACGCGGCGCTTCCGGCACATATTCCGGCGCAGGTGCGCGAGTCATCGGGGCTGTCGCAACGTGAGCAGGGGCCGGCGCTGTGATTACCGGCTCGGCTTTCACTTCTGGCTCTTCTGCTTTCGCGGCTTCACGCACCGGTTCGACGTCAATTTCAACGTCCTGAACCACGTCTTCAGTCACGGTTTCAACAACCACGTCCGGGGTCTCTTCTACCGTTGCTGCTGGCTGAACCTCAGCAACAACGTCTTCAGCGACCACGGTGTCTTCTTCAGCAATAAGCTGCGGTGCGGCGTCAACCGGCGCGGCAATCACTTCTGGGTGCGTGGTTTCAACGTCTACTGCATGAGGCGCTTCTGACTCAACGGCCTGTGGCTCAACCACGATAGCGGCTTCATTTACCGCTTCTTCAGTTGCGGCTACCGGGGCAATCACCTCTTCGGTGACAGCCTGTTCTTCCACAACCTGTTCCTGACGAGCAACCGGGTAGCGGATCCAGACTTTACCGGATGCCATTTCAGGAGACGCGCACGCTACGGTTAATGGCATTGGCGACTGTGTCGGGTAACGCTCATCGCGATAACGACGACGACGTTGACCGCTGACGCGCAGGTGACGCGGAGAACGGCGTGAACGACGTGGCATACCCGCGTTATCACGGCCTTCACCGTTATCGTCTTGCTCAGCGTTGTTTTCGACGACGGCCGGCAGATCCACTTTCGCCAGTTGAGTGCCTGGTGCAGTGTCACTTGCTTCTGCAGGGACGATGACGGTCTCTTCCACCTGCAGAGCACCTACACGTACTTTCTGTGACAGCTGGCGCTGCTTACGACGCGGCATAACCTGAGTACGTTCTTCCTGCTCGCTTTCCTGTTGTTCAACAGGCTCTTCGCGGTTCAGGTTTTTGACTTCCTGCTGCGCCTGGCGCTTCTCGTCGTTACGACGACGGCTACGCTCACGGCGTGGCTGCTGCTCGTCGCGCTGTTTGCTCTTCTCAGACTCATCGCCCGCCTGCTGGCGAATTTCACGATCTTCAACATTCTGCGGTTGCTTCTCGCGACGGTTGCGACGGTTGTCTTCGCGTTGCTCACGACCCTCATTATTGTCCGAACGGTTGTCACGGCGTT
This sequence comes from Enterobacter sp. SORGH_AS_0287, assembly GCF_031453695.1. Lineage (NCBI taxonomy): Bacteria > Pseudomonadati > Pseudomonadota > Gammaproteobacteria > Enterobacterales > Enterobacteriaceae > Enterobacter > Enterobacter sp. SORGH_AS_0287. The sequence goes on along the minus strand of NZ_JAVIZW010000001.1, from coordinate 1,737,470 downwards.
CGTTACGGTCATTACGATCGTTACGGTCACGGCGGTTGTTCTGACGTTTACGACGGTCCTGCTGACGTTCAGGTTTCGCTTCTTTCGGTGCTTCTTTCGGTTGCTCAGGCTGCTGGACTTCTTCGCCTGCAAACATCTTCTTCAGCGCACCGAAGAGGCGGCTCAGCAGACCCGGTTGTTCTGGCTGGGCTTTGACCGCAACGGCTTCTGGTTTTTGCGCAACCGGTTTGGTCACAGGTTTTTCCAGTGCCGTTTCTGGCGGAGCTTCAGGCATGATGAAGGTCGCTAAGGCTGGCTGCTCTGGCAGTTTGCGCTCGGCAGGTTCTTCATCGGAAGGCAGCGCCATCTCTTCTTCATGCAGCTTAGGCAGCAGATAGCTGAGCGTGCTGGTCTCTTCACCCTTACGGACACGCAGCACGTGGTAGTGCGGGGTTTCCATCTGATCGTTAGGCACGATGATGCAGCGAACATCGCCCTGGCGTGATTCAATTGCGCTGACGGCCGCACGTTTTTCGTTTAGCAGGTAGGACGCAATTGGCACGGGAACAATGGCATGAACCTCTTTGGTGTTCTCTTTCAGCGCTTCTTCTTCAATCAGACGCAGAATAGAGAGGGACAGAGATTCGTTATCACGAACGGTACCGGTACCGGAGCAGCGCGGACAGACGTGATGGCTGGATTCACCGAGTGAAGGGCTCAGACGCTGACGGGACATCTCCAGCAAGCCGAAGCGTGAGATATGGCTAATCTGGATACGAGCACGATCCTGGCGTACCGCTTCGCGCAGACGGTTTTCAACCGCACGCTGGTGGCGAACAGGGGTCATGTCGATAAAGTCGATAACAATCAGACCACCCAGGTCACGCAGGCGGAGCTGGCGGGCGATTTCATCAGCGGCTTCAAGGTTGGTGTTGAAAGCTGTCTCTTCGATATCACCGCCGCGCGTAGCACGTGCGGAGTTGATGTCGATGGCGGTCAGCGCTTCGGTCGTATCAATAACGATAGAACCACCGGATGGCAGACGCACTTCACGCTGGAAAGCGGATTCAATCTGCGATTCAATCTGATAATGACTGAACAGCGGGATTTCACCGGTGTACAGTTTGATTTTGCTGGTGAAATCCGGTCGACCCAGCGCAGCAATGTGCTGGCGCGCCAGCTCAAGCACTTTCGGGTTATCGATCAGAATCTCACCGATGTCCTGACGCAGGTAGTCACGGAAGGCACGCACAATCACGTTGCTTTCCTGGTGAATCAGGAACGGCGCTGCGCGGCTTTCTGCCGCTTTCTGGATTGCTTCCCAGTGCTTCAGACGGAAGCTTAAGTCCCACTGCAGCGCTTCGGCAGATTTGCCGACGCCTGCGGTACGCACGATAAGCCCCATGCCGTCAGGCAGCTCAAGACTTGCCAGCGCTTCTTTCAGCTCGGTACGGTCATCACCTTCGATGCGGCGAGAGATACCACCGGCACGCGGGTTGTTTGGCATCAGGACCAGGTAACTTCCCGCAAGACTGATAAAGGTGGTCAGTGCGGCACCTTTGTTGCCACGCTCTTCTTTATCAATCTGAACAATGACTTCCTGACCTTCACGCAGCACATCTTTGATGTTTGGGCGGCCATGGGAGTTATAGTTTGCAGGGAAATATTCGCGGGCGATTTCTTTCAGAGGGAGGAAACCGTGACGCTCAGCACCGTAATCGACAAATGCAGCTTCAAGGCTTGGTTCAATGCGGGTGATTTTACCTTTGTAAATGTTCGCTTTTTTCTGTTCGTGTCCAGGACTTTCGATATCCAGATCGTACAGGCGCTGCCCATCCACAAGGGCGACACGCAACTCTTCTTGCTGAGTTGCGTTGATTAACATTCTTTTCATCGTAACTTACTCGTTATTCTTACATTGACGACAAAGCTGCGGGCAAGGTGACGCTTTCCGGGGTATGAACCGATGGCCTCGTGTCTATTCACGTCGCCAACCTCACGGTTGTCGCTCGCTTAAGAGGCGCAGAGTGTCGGTTGCCTGTATTTCATACGGAAACACAGCGCAATTATCAGGGGAATTGCCTGGGTAGAACTCTCCAGAGAACAATCCTTATACCGGGAAGTACTGCAACCCGCAGCCCGCTAACTGCCTGAAAGATCAATACGTCTTACGCCATTGCTGCGTGGATGATCGGTCAGACAAAATTGGTCATTCCGTCGAGATCCTTACTTAACCAGGATTTAACACGGAAAACGAGTTCATTATTCCACTGCTCGCCGGGTTATAGCAAGATGACTTTTACCAATTATCACCCGGTTACTCACAGTTTCTTCACTTCAAGGTGGTGATTGGTTTAATAACCACCAAATCGATTGCGTGAAACAGGGGACAGGCCGGATAAAAGTAAATATAAGCATAGAAAAATGAGTGGCGCTAATGGCTGACGATATTTAGAATCGCCAACCATGAAAACAGAGACTCCAGCCGTAAAAATGGTTGCCATCGCGGAAGACGACGCGGGGCAACGTATCGATAACTTTTTGCGCACCCAACTCAAAGGCGTGCCAAAGAGCATGATTTACCGCATCCTGCGCAAGGGTGAAGTGCGGGTTAACAAAAAACGCGTAAAGCCTGAGTACAAACTCGAAGCCGGTGATGAAGTGCGTATCCCACCGGTCCGTGTTGCGGAACGCGAAGAAGAGGTCGTTTCACCCAGGTTGCAGAAAGTGGCCGCCCTGAGTGACGTTATCCTTTATGAGGATGATCATATCCTGGTGCTGAATAAACCGTCAGGTACCGCTGTCCATGGCGGGAGTGGTCTGAGCTTTGGCGTGATTGAAGGCCTGCGTGCGCTGCGCCCTGAAGCCCGTTTCCTTGAACTGGTTCACCGTCTCGATCGCGATACCTCCGGCGTGCTGCTGGTCGCAAAAAAACGTTCTGCCCTGCGTTCCCTGCATGAGCAGCTGCGTGAAAAAGGGATGCAGAAGGATTATCTGGCGCTGGTTCGCGGCCACTGGCAGTCCCACGTTAAGGCGGTGCAGGCACCTTTGCTGAAGAATATTTTGCAAAGCGGTGAGCGCATTGTCCGTGTGAATCAGGAAGGGAAGCCGTCTGAAACGCGTTTCAAAGTGGAAGAGCGCTATGCGTTCGCCACGCTGGTGCGCTGCAGCCCGGTAACCGGCCGTACCCACCAGATCCGCGTACATACGCAGTATGCCGGTCATCCGATCGCATTTGATGACCGCTATGGCGACAGGGAGTTTGATAAGCAACTGGCGGGCACCGGGTTGTCACGCCTGTTCCTGCATGCGGCGGCACTGACGTTCACTCACCCGAATACCGGCGAAACAATTCGCATTGAAGCCCCCCTTGATGAGCAGTTAAAACGCTGCCTGAAGGTGCTGCGCGGCTGATTTGGCTGGCACTTACCGGCCTGAGGTCTCCCTGGCCGGTAAGTGATGCATCACCCGTAATACTCACATCTTCAGTGGATTACACTCCTCGCGTCTGAGCATCTGGCACAATGCTATCAGCGGCAACCCGACCAGCGTGTTCGGGTCACGTCCGTCCAGCTTGTCGAACAGGGCAATCCCCAGACCTTCACTTTTGAAGCTTCCGGCGCAATTGAGCGGTCGCTCCCGACGCACATAGTCGGCGATTTCCTGCTCGCTAAGATGGCGAAAATGGACGTCGAAAGGTTCGCATTCGGTTTGCAGGTGACCCGAGGCGGAGTTGTAGAGTGCCAGACCCGAATAAAAGGTGACGATATTGCCCCGCGCTTGCATAAGCTGCTGGCAGGCATTCGCTTCAGTGTGCGGCTTTCCGGTGATAACACCGTCCAGCACACAAACCTGATCGGAGCCTATAATCAAATGCGAAGGGTAGCGTGCGGTAAGTGATTGCGCTTTCTCCTTCGCAAGACGGGTGACCAGGTGACGCGGTGATTCGCCCGGCTGCGGCGTCTCGTCAACTTCCGGCGCCGCGCATTCAAACGGGATCCCGAGCTTTTCCAGCAACATTCGGCGGTAGGGTGAGGTGGAGGCAAGAACGAGATTTGGCATATTTTTATCACCAGATATAGCGTATCGATGCCAGCCATTTTAAACTACAGGCCGCAATGTGTGCGAATAATTGGCAAAAGGCAGCTGTGGTTGCCTTTTTCTTTGACTATATGACGTTACAAAGTTAATATGCGCGCCCTATGCAAAAGGTAAAATTACCCCTGACTCTTGATCCGGTTCGCACGGCTCAAAAACGCCTCGATTACGAAGGTATTTATACTTCCGATCAGGCTGAGCGTGTCGCCGAATCCGTAGTCAGTGTGGACAGTGATGTAGAATGCTCCATGTCGTTCGCTATCGATAACCAGCGTCTCGCCGTTTTAACCGGTGATGCAAAGGTGACGGTAACCCTCGAATGTCAGCGTTGCGGGAAACCGTTTGTACAGCATGTTCACACAACGTATTGTTTCAGTCCGGTCCGTTCTGACGAACAGGCTGAAGCACTCCCGGAAGCGTATGAACCGATTGAAGTTAATGAATTCGGTGAAATCGATCTTCTGGCTCTGGTTGAAGATGAAATCATCCTCTCCTTGCCAGTCGTTCCGGTGCATGAATCTGAACACTGTGAAGTGTCCGAGGCGGACATGGTCTTTGGGGAACTGCCTGATGAAGCGCAAAAACCAAACCCATTTGCCGTATTAGCCAGCTTAAAGCGTAAGTAATTGAGGAGTAAGGTCCATGGCCGTACAACAGAATAAACCAACCCGTTCCAAACGTGGCATGCGTCGTTCCCATGACGCGCTGACTGCAGTTACCAGCCTGTCTGTAGACAAGACTTCTGGTGAGAAACACCTGCGTCACCACATCACCGCTGACGGTTTCTACCGCGGCCGCAAGGTTATCACTAAGTAATCACGCGTCAGCGTGATTAGGCTTAGTGAGGATTTCCCCGTGCAAACGGGGAATTTACCGAACCAGGCTGTGACGATACCTTGACACGTCTAACCCTGGCGTTAGATGTCATGGGAGGGGATTTTGGCCCTTCCGTGACAGTGCCTGCAGCTTTGCAGGCACTGAATTCTAATTCGCAACTCACACTTCTTTTAGTCGGCAATCCCGACACAATCACGCCATTACTTGCAAAAGCTGACTTCGAACAACGTTCGCGTCTGCAGATTATTCCTGCGCAGTCAGTTATTGCCAGTGATGCACGTCCATCGCAGGCGATTCGCAATAGCCGGGACAGTTCTATGCGAATGGCGCTGGAGCTGGTGAAGGAAGGACGCGCGGAGGCTTGCGTCAGTGCGGGAAATACCGGCGCGCTGATGGGGCTGTCGAAATTGTTGCTCAAACCTATTGAAGGTATTGAGCGTCCGGCGCTGGTGACGGTATTACCGCATCAGCAGAAGGGCAAGACGGTGGTGCTCGATTTGGGTGCTAACGTCGATTGTGATAGTACAATGCTGGCTCAGTTTGCCGTGATGGGGTCGGTGCTGGCAGAAGAAGTGGTCGGGATAAACAATCCCCGTGTTGCGTTATTGAACATCGGTGAAGAAGAGACCAAAGGCCTGGACAGTATTCGCGAAGCTGCCGAATTGCTCAAACAGGTTCCCTCCATCAACTATATTGGTTATCTCGAAGCCAATGAGTTGCTGACGGGGAAAACGGATGTTCTGGTGTGTGATGGCTTCACCGGGAACGTAACGTTGAAGACCATGGAAGGGGTCGTGCGAATGTTTCTCTCACTGCTTAAATCGCAGGGAGAAGGCAAAAAAAGCGCCTGGTGGTTGATTTTATTAAAGCGTTGGTTACAAAAAAGCCTGACGCGGCGATTCAGTCACCTCAACCCCGACCAGTATAATGGCGCCTGTCTGTTAGGATTGCGCGGCATCGTGATTAAGAGTCATGGTGCCGCCAATCAGCGAGCATTTACTGTCGCCATTGAACAGGCAGTGCAGGCGGTGCAGCGACAAGTCCCTCAGCGGATTGCCGCTCGCCTGGAATCTGTATTAGCTAAAAGTGACTGAGCGTACATGTATACGAAGATTTTAGGTACCGGCAGCTACCTGCCAAAACACGTGCGTACCAACGCCGATCTTGAAAAAATGGTAGATACGTCTGACGAGTGGATTGTCACGCGCACAGGTATCCGTGAACGTCGTATTGCCGCGCCAGACGAAACCGTTTCGACCATGGGTTACGAAGCCGCGCAACGTGCTATCGAAATGGCGGGCATTGATAAAGATCAGATTGGCTTGATCGTGGTTGCCACGACCTCTGCCACGCATGCCTTCCCAAGCGCAGCGTGCCAGGTGCAAAACATGCTCGGGATTAAAGGCTGCCCGGCATTTGACGTTGCCGCAGCGTGCGCAGGGTTCACCTATGCGCTGAGCGTTGCCGATCAGTATGTTAAATCCGGTGCCGTGAAATATGCGCTGGTCATCGGTGCTGACGTGCTGGCACGTACCTGCGATCCAACCGATCGTGGGACGATCATTATTTTTGGTGATGGTGCGGGCGCGGTACTGCTCTGTCAGTCCGAAGAGCCGGGCATCATCTCTACGCATCTGCATGCCGATGGCAGCTACGGCGAATTACTGACCCTGCCTAACGCCGATCGCGTTAATCCGGATAACGCTATTTACCTGACGATGGCCGGTAATGAGGTGTTCAAGGTGGCGGTGACTGAGCTTGCGCACATTGTCGATGAAACGCTGGAAGCGAATAACCTTGACCGCTCCGCACTCGACTGGCTGGTGCCGCATCAGGCGAACCTGCGCATCATCAGCGCGACCGCTAAAAAGCTGGGCATGTCGATGGATAACGTTGTGGTGACGCTGGATCGTCACGGCAATACCTCTGCGGCGTCAGTACCGTGCGCATTTGATGAAGCGGTACGTGACGGACGAATCAAACGGGGCCAGTTGGTCTTGCTTGAAGCCTTTGGTGGCGGGTTCACCTGGGGTTCCGCGCTGGTTCGTTTCTAGTATAAGGATTAAATAATGACGCAATTTGCTTTTGTGTTCCCGGGCCAGGGTTCTCAGGCCGTTGGGATGTTGTCTGAAATGGCAGCAAAGTATCCGGCTATCGAAGAGACTTTCCGTGAAGCTTCCGCTGCGCTGGGTTATGATTTGTGGGCGCTGACCCAACAGGGGCCAGCCGAAGAGCTGAACAAAACCTGGCAGACTCAGCCAGCGCTGTTGACGGCGTCCGTTGCGCTGTGGCGTGTCTGGCAGCAGCAGGGCGGTAAAGCGCCAGCGCTGCTCGCGGGCCATAGCCTGGGTGAATACTCTGCGCTGGTGTGTGCCGGTGTTATCGCGTTTGCTGACGCGGTGCGTCTGGTTGAACTGCGCGGTAAGTTCATGCAGGAAGCAGTACCTGAAGGCACCGGTGGCATGTCTGCTATCATCGGCCTCGATGACGCTGCGATTGCAAAAGCGTGTGAAGAATCCGCTGAAGGTCAGGTGGTGTCTCCCGTTAACTTCAACTCGCCAGGCCAGGTGGTTATCGCCGGTCATAAAGACGCGGTTGAACGTGCTGGTGCAGCCTGTAAAGCTGCAGGCGCGAAACGCGCTCTGCCGCTGCCCGTCAGCGTACCGTCCCACTGCGCACTGATGAAACCTGCTGCCGATAAACTGGCCGTTGAGCTTGAAAAAATTACTTTTAACACACCGACAATCTCCGTTGTGAACAACGTCGATGTGAAATGCGAAACCTCGCCGGACGCTATCCGTGATGCGCTGGTTCGCCAGCTCTACAGCCCGGTACAGTGGACCAAAACCGTTGAGTTTATGGCCTCTCAGGGCGTTGGGCATCTGTATGAAGTCGGCCCAGGTAAAGTCCTCACCGGTCTGACAAAACGTATTGTTGACACCCTGACTGCTTCGGCAATTAACGAGCCGGACGCGATGTCAGCGGCACTCTCGCAATAAAAGAGGAATACCATGAGTTTTGAAGGAAAAATTGCCCTGGTCACTGGCGCAAGCCGCGGTATCGGGCGTGCAATTGCTGAAACACTGGTTGCGCGCGGCGCGAAAGTGATTGGTACAGCAACCAGCGAGAATGGCGCTAAGGCCATCAGCGAGTATCTGGGTGCGAACGGTAAAGGTCTGGTTCTGAATGTGACCGAACCTGCATCTATCGAATCTGTTCTGGAAAATATTCGCGCAGAATTTGGCGAAGTGGATATTCTGGTAAATAATGCCGGGATCACTCGTGATAACCTGTTAATGCGAATGAAAGACGACGAGTGGAACGATATCATCGAAACCAACCTGTCATCTGTATTCCGTCTGTCAAAAGCGGTAATGCGCGCTATGATGAAAAAGCGTCATGGTCGTATTATCACTGTCGGTTCTGTGGTTGGTACCATGGGAAATGCTGGTCAGGCTAACTACGCTGCGGCGAAAGCAGGTCTGATCGGTTTCAGTAAGTCGCTGGCACGTGAAGTTGCGTCCCGCGGTATTACTGTAAACGTTGTTGCTCCGGGCTTTATTGAAACGGACATGACGCGTGCGCTAACTGATGAGCAGCGTGCGGGTACGCTGGCAGCTGTTCCAGCGGGCCGCTTAGGCGACCCTAAAGAAATTGCCAGCGCGGTTGCATTTTTAGCCTCTGACGAAGCGGGTTACATCACTGGTGAGACCCTCCACGTCAACGGCGGGATGTACATGGTTTAATCACGATGAAAAATATTTGCGTTATTAGGGCGAATGGCCTCAAAATAACGTAAAATCGTGGTAAGAACTGCCGGGATTTAGTTGCAAATTTTTCAACATTTTATACACTACGAAAACCATCGCGAAAGCGAGTTTTGATAGGAAATTTAAGAGTATGAGCACTATCGAAGAACGCGTTAAGAAAATTATCGGCGAACAGCTGGGCGTTAAGCAGGAAGAAGTTGTGAACTCCGCTTCCTTCGTTGAAGACCTGGGCGCAGATTCTCTTGACACCGTTGAGCTGGTAATGGCTCTGGAAGAAGAGTTTGATACTGAGATTCCGGACGAAGAAGCTGAGAAGATCACCACCGTTCAGGCTGCCATTGATTACATCAACGGTCACCAGGCGTAAGTGAACATCTCCAGGCGGTCATTCGACCGCCTGAGTTTTATCTTTTTTGTCCCACGAATCCCTTTTTTATCCCTCCCTGGAGGACAAACGTGTCTAAGCGTCGTGTAGTTGTGACCGGACTTGGCATGTTGTCTCCTGTCGGCAATACCGTAGAGTCCACCTGGAAAGCTCTCCTTGCCGGTCAGAGCGGCATCAGCCTAATCGACCATTTCGATACTAGCGCCTATGCAACGAAATTTGCTGGCTTAGTAAAGGATTTTAACTGTGAAGAGATCATCTCGCGCAAAGAACAGCGCAAGATGGATGCCTTCATTCAATATGGAATTGTCGCTGGCGTTCAGGCCATGCAGGATTCTGGCCTTGAAATTACGGAAGAGAACGCAACCCGTATCGGTGCCGCTATCGGTTCCGGGATTGGCGGTCTGGGTCTGATCGAGGAAAACCATACATCTCTGATGAATGGCGGCCCGCGTAAAATCAGCCCGTTCTTCGTTCCGTCCACGATTGTTAATATGGTGGCAGGTCATCTGACCATCATGTTCGGCCTGCGTGGGCCAAGCATTTCTATCGCTACCGCATGTACCTCTGGCGTGCATAACATCGGCCAGGCCGCGCGCATGATTGCGTACGGCGATGCAGATGCTATGGTTGCGGGCGGTGCGGAAAAAGCCAGTACTCCGCTGGGAGTGGGTGGCTTTGGTGCAGCGCGTGCGCTGTCTACCCGCAACGATAACCCGCAGGCGGCAAGCCGTCCGTGGGACAAAGACCGTGACGGTTTCGTGCTGGGTGACGGTGCGGGTATGATCGTACTTGAAGAGTACGAACATGCTAAAAAACGTGGCGCGAAGATTTATGCTGAAGTTGTCGGCTTCGGGATGAGCAGCGATGCATACCACATGACGTCACCACCAGAAAATGGTGCGGGCGCCGCGCAGGCAATGGCCAACGCGATTCGCGACGCGGGTCTTACCCCGGAGCACATCGGTTACGTTAACGCGCACGGTACTTCTACGCCTGCAGGCGATAAAGCAGAAGCTCAGGCTGTTAAGTCTATCTTCGGCGAATACGCCAGCCGCGTGCTGGTGAGCTCCACAAAATCCATGACCGGTCACCTGTTGGGTGCGGCGGGTGCAGTAGAGTCTATCTACTCTATCCTTGCGCTGCGCGATCAGGCTGTTCCGCCAACCATCAACCTGGATAATCCGGATGAAGGTTGTGACCTGGACTTCGTTCCTCACGAAGCGCGTCAGGTAAGTGGTATGGAGTACACCCTGTGTAACTCCTTCGGCTTTGGTGGTACTAACGGTTCACTGATCTTCAAAAAGATCTGAGCCTGACTGCATCATGGCGATTAAAAAAGGTCCGCTTGTCGGGCCTTTTTTATTAAGCCTAATCTTCTTGTCGGCTGCATGGCATCCTGCCAGACTAAATGCCCACGCATAAGGAGCCACCATGTTTTTAATCAATGGCCTTGAGCAAAACACGCTGCCTGCTGGTGACAGGGCAACTCAGTTTGGTGATGGCTGCTTTACGACAGCGCGCATTCTCGACGGCAATGTCTGCCTGCTCAAGGCGCACCTTCGTCGTCTTCAGCAGGGTTGTGAAGCCTTGATGATCCCCTTCACGCACTGGGACACATTGCGTCAGGAGATGTGCCAGCTGGCGGCCGGGAAGCAAAGCGGTGTTCTGAAGGTGATCATCAGCCGCGGCAGCGGTGGCCGGGGATACAGCGGTTCAGCTTGCCAGCACCCAACGCGGATCCTTTCGGTGTCTGCCTGTCCTGCTCATTATCCGCGCTGGCGTGAAGAGGGCGTTACGCTGACGCTCAGCCCGGTACGTCTGGGGCGAAACCCCATGCTTGCCGGTATAAAACACCTCAACCGCCTTGAACAGGTACTGATTCGCACTCATCTTGAACAGACGGACGCTGATGAGGCGCTGGTTCTTGACAGCGAAGGGTTTATTACGGAATGCTGTGCGGCTAATTTACTCTGGCGGCAGGGGAGCGATGTTTATACGCCGTCGCTCGAGCAGGCCGGCGTCAACGGGATTATGCGTCAGTTTTGTTTGCAGCAGCTGGCACACTCTGGCTTTCGCGTTGTCGAAGTGAACGCGAGAGAAGAGGCGCTGCACCAGGCTGATGAAATTATCATCTGTAATGCGCTGATGCCGGTTGTACCCGTCCGCGCGTATGGTCAATACAGCTTGTCCTCGCGCGAGCTGTTTCAGTTTTTAGCCCCGATATGTGAGCAAACCCGATAGTCATGAAGAAAATGTTGCGCTTTGTCCTCCTCCTTATCGTTGCGCTGGGTGTTGCCGGCGGAGCGGGAGTGTGGAAAGTTCGTCAGCTGGCGAACAGTAAGATCCTGATTAAAGACGAGACGATTTTTACCCTGAAAGCGGGGACGGGCCGCCTGGCGCTTGGCGAACAGCTTTATGGCGACAAGATCATTAACCGTCCGCGCGTGTTTCAGTGGCTGTTACGTATCGAGCCTGAACTGTCTCATTTCAAAGCCGGTACCTATCGCTTTACGCCGGGGATGACCGTCAAAGAGATGCTTCAGCTGCTGGAAAGCGGTAAAGAAGCGCAGTTCCCGCTGCGTTTTGTTGAGGGGATGCGCCTGAGCGATTATCTCGAACAGCTGCGCGATGCTCCGTACATTAAGCATACCCTGAAAGATGACCGCTATCAGACGGTGGCCGAGGTACTGAAATTTGAACACCCTGAGTGGGTGGAAGGCTGGTTCTGGCCAGACACATGGATGTACACCGCAGGCACGACCGATGTGGCTATCCTCAAGCGGGCGCATAAAAAGATGGTGGCAGCCGTCGATTCCGCCTGGGAAGGGCGCATGGACGGTCTGCCATACAAAGATCAAAACCAGTTTGTCACGATGGCCTCAATTATTGAGAAAGAGACGGCCGTCGCCGCCGAACGCGATCAGGTGGCATCGGTCTTCATTAACCGTCTGCGTATCGGCATGCGTCTGCAAACGGACCCCACCGTCATCTACGGAATGGGCGAGAGTTATACCGGTAAGATTTCAAGAAAAGATCTGGAGACGCCAACGGCGTATAATACCTACGTGATTAGCGGTCTGCCGCCGGGCCCGATTGCCACGCCGAGCGAGGCTTCCCTGCGTGCGGCTGCGCATCCTGCTAAAACACCGTATCTCTATTTTGTGGCTGATGGAAAAGGGGGGCATACCTTTAACACCAACCTTGCCAGCCATAATCGCTCCGTTCAGGACTATCTGAAGGCACTTAAGGAAAAAAATGCGCAGTAAATACATTGTCATTGAGGGACTCGAAGGGGCGGGTAAAACCACGGCCCGCAACGTGGTGGTGGATACGCTCAAATCGCTTGGCGTTGCGGACATGGTATTTACCCGCGAGCCCGGCGGTACGCAACTGGCCGAAAAGCTGCGAAGCCTGGTGCTGGATATCAAATCCGTTGGTGACGAGGTCATCACAGATAAAGCCGAAGTATTGATGTTCTACGCGGCGCGTGTGCAGCTGGTGGAGACGGTCATTAAACCGGCCCTGGCTAATGGCAAGTGGGTAATTGGCGATCGTCACGATCTGTCGACCCAGGCTTATCAGGGCGGTGGACGTGGTATTGACCAGACGATGCTGGCCACGCTGCGCGATGTGGTGCTGGGTGATTTTCGCCCTGACCTGACGCTCTATCTGGATGTGACGCCGGAAGTGGGTCTCAAGCGCGCCCGTGCTCGCGGTGAGCTGGACCGCATTGAGCAGGAGTCTTTTGATTTCTTTAACCGTACCCGCGCGCGCTATCTGGAACTGGCGGATCAGGATGGCTGTATTCGCACCATTGATGCGACGCAATCCCTGGAAGAGGTCACCCGCGCAATTCAGAAGACGGTTACGCAGTGGCTACAGGAGCAACAGGCATGAAATGGTACCCATGGTTGCGCCCGCATTTTGAAAAGCTGATCGAAAGCTATCAGGCTGGTCGGGGGCATCATGCGTTACTGATTCAGGCACTGCCGGGAATGGGGGATGATGCATTGATTTACGCCATCACCCGCTTCCTGATGTGTCAGCAGCCGGAAGGCCATAAAAGCTGTGGTAAATGCCGTGGCTGCCAGTTAATGCAGGCGGGCACGCACCCTGACTATTATACGCTCGAGCCTGAGAAGGGCAAAAGCGCGCTCGGTATTGATGCCGTGCGTGAAGTCAGTGAAAAATTGTACGAACATGCGCGGCTCAGCGGCGCAAAAGTCGTCTGGCTCAAAGACGCAGCACAGCTTACCGAGGCGGCGGCGAATGCGCTGCTTAAAACGCTGGAAGAACCGCCAGAGAAAACGTGGTTCCTTCTCTCCTGTCGTGACCCGGGGCGTTTGCTGGCAACGCTGCGCAGCCGTTGTCGTCTTCATCACCTCGCGGTGCCTCAGGAATCATGGGCGCTGAGCTGGCTTGAGCGAGAAGTGACAACGTCACAGGAAGGGGCGCTCTCTGCGTTGCGCCTGAGCAGCGGTGCACCCGCGGCGGCGCTGGCATTACTGCAGCCAGAGGTCTGGTCACAGCGAGACGCGCTCTGCCGGGCCGTTGAGTCTTCCATCACCAGCCGCGACTGGCTAAGTTTATTGCCTGTGCTTAACGGCGAGCAGGCCGCGGAACGTCTGCACTGGCTGGCTTCCTTACTTCTGGATGCGCTCAAACTCCAGCAAGGAGCAAAGCTACTGACCAACCCGGATGTCTGGCCGCTGGTTAACACGCTGGCGAACAGCCTGTCAGGCGCATCATTACACGCTATCCTTCACGATATCTGTCAGAGTCGTGAACAACTTTTAACAGTGACCGGTCTTAATCGCGAGCTTTTACTGACCGACCAGTTGCTGCGTATCGAACATTACCTGCAACCAGGCGTGACACCGCCTGTTTCCCATCTCTAAGAGAGACATTATGTTTTTAGTCGACTCACACTGCCATCTTGATGGCCTGGATTATCAATCCCTGCATAAAAACGTGGACGACGTGCTGGCCAAAGCCGCTGCCCGTGATGTGAAGTTTTGCCTTGCCGTGGCGACAACGTTACCGGGGTATCGCGCCATGCGTGAGCTGGTGGGCGAGCGCGAGAACGTTGTTTTCTCCTGTGGCGTGCATCCGCTCAATCAGGATGAAGAGTATGACGTTGAGGAACTGCGCCGGCTGGCCGCAGAAGAGGGCGTCGTGGCGATGGGGGAAACCGGGCTGGATTACTACTACACGCCGGAAACGAAACCGCGCCAGCAAGCGTCCTTCCGCCATCATATTCGCATTGGTCGCGAGCTCAACAAGCCGGTGATTGTCCATACCCGTGATGCGCGCGCCGATACGCTGGCGATCCTGAAGGAAGAAAAGGTGACGGATTGCGGTGGCGTACTACACTGTTTCACAGAAGACAGAGAAACAGCGGGTAAACTGCTTGATTTAGGGTTTTATATCTCGTTTTCGGGGATCGTGACGTTCCGTAACGCTGAGCAACTCCGCGAGGCTGCACGCTATGTTCCGCTCGATCGCATCCTCGTGGAAACAGACTCTCCGTATCTGGCACCGGTGCCGCATCGCGGTAAAGAAAATCAGCCAGCCATGACGAGAGACGTAGCCGAGTACATGGCCGTGCTTAAAGGCGTCAGCATTGAAGAGCTGGCTCGCGTCACGACGGACAACTTCTCTACGCTGTTCCATATCGACCCCGCCCGCCTGCAATCTGTTTGATACGCCTGTTTTTTTTAGGCTCGTAATTAATACATAAAACGAGTAAAGTTCACCGCCTCATTTGGGGCGGTGAAGGTGTATTTAGACACATCCAGAAATGCTTTTTGTAAATAACTGAAAGTTTTTCGACCGTCTTAAGCTGAAACGTGATAGCCGTCAAACAAACTCAGAGGGAATTATTTTACTCTGTGTAATAAATAAAGGGCGCTTAGATGTCCTGTCCACGGCACGGTACTCCCCCCGGGCCAATGCGTGAAAGCGTAAAAAAAGCACAAATACTCAGGAGCACTCTCAATTATGTTTAAGAATGCATTTGCTAACCTGCAAAAGGTCGGTAAATCGCTGATGCTGCCAGTATCCGTACTGCCTATCGCAGGTATCCTGCTGGGTGTCGGTTCTGCTAACTTCAGCTGGCTGCCAGCCGTAGTTTCCCACGTGATGGCCGAAGCAGGCGGTTCCGTCTTTGCTAACATGCCTCTGATCTTCGCTATCGGTGTGGCGCTGGGCTTCACCAATAACGACGGCGTTTCTGCGCTGGCTGCAGTTGTTGCCTACGGCATCATGGTGAAAACCATGGCAGTGGTTGCGCCACTGGTTCTGCATTTACCGGCAGAAGAGATCGCTGCGAAACACCTGGCAGACACCGGTGTTCTGGGCGGTATCATCTCCGGTGCGATTGCAGCGTACATGTTCAACCGCTTCTATCGCATCAAGCTGCCTGAGTATCTGGGCTTCTTCGCGGGCAAGCGTTTTGTTCCGATTATTTCTGGCCTGGCAGCGATTTTCACTGGCGTGATCCTGTCCTTCATCTGGCCACCAATCGGTTCCGCGATCCAGACCTTCTCTCAGTGGGCTGCTTATCAGAACCCGGTTGTGGCGTTTGGTATCTACGGCTTCATCGAGCGTTGCCTGGTACCATTTGGTCTGCACCACATCTGGAACGTTCCATTCCAGATGCAGATTGGTGAATTCACCAACGCAGCAGGTCAGGTATTCCACGGTGATATCCCACGTTACATGGCGGGTGACCCAACTGCAGGTAAACTGTCTGGTGGCTTCCTGTTCAAAATGTACGGTCTGCCGGCAGCGGCAATTGCTATCTGGCACTCTGCTAAACCAGAGAACCGTGCAAAAGTGGGCGGTATCATGATCTCCGCAGCGTTGACCTCGTTCCTGACCGGTATCACCGAGCCGATCGAGTTCTCCTTCATGTTCGTTGCGCCGATCCTGTACATCATTCACGCGGTTCTGGCGGGTCTGGCGTTCCCAATCTGTATCCTGCTGGGTATGCGTGACGGTACGTCCTTCTCTCACGGCCTGATCGACTTCATCGTTCTGTCCGGTAACAGCAGCAAACTGTGGCTGTTCCCAATCGTTGGTGCGTGCTATGCCGTTGTTTACTACACCATCTTCCGCGTGCTGATCAAAGCACTGGATCTGAAAACACCAGGTCGTGAAGATGCGTCAGAAGACAGCAAAGCCACCGCGACAAGCGAAATGGCTCCGGCTCTGGTTGCCGCATTCGGCGGGAAAGAGAACATCACTAACCTGGACGCGTGCATTACTCGTCTGCGTGTTAGCGTTGCCGACGTCGCGAAAGTAGACCAGCCGGGTCTGAAAAAACTGGGTGCAGCAGGGGTTGTTGTTGCTGGTTCGGGCGTTCAGGCAATCTTCGGGACTAAATCCGATAACCTGAAAACCGAAATGGATGAGTACATCCGCAACAGCTAAGCTGTGACCTGGGGAGACTAAGGCAGCCGAATGGCTGCCTTTTTTATGGGTAGAAACTTAAAAAGAGTAATTCGCGCTGACGGAGACGTTCAGCGGCGCGCCATAGACAACGTATGACCCGACGTAGTCGTAGTATTTTTTATCAAACAGGTTGTTAACGTTGGCCTGCAAGGCCAGATCCCTGGTGACCTGATAACGGCTGAAGAGATTCACCAGCGCATAGCTGCCCTGTTCTGCACGGGACTGGCCTGCCGGGCCACCCTCCACATCCGTCCACACTTTATTCTGCCAGTTCACCCCGCCGCCCACCGCCAGTTCCGGCAGCATAGGCAATTGATAACGGGTAAACAGCTTCATGGTCGTGCGTGGCTGATCGGAACTGATGGCATTCCCGCGCTTATCTTCTGCAATAAACCGTGTCGCCCCGAAGGTTAACTGCCAGTTGTCGGTCAGTGCACCGTTTAGCTCAAATTCAATCCCTTTGCTGACTACGCCATCCAGTGATTCATAAATAGATTCGCCGCTCGGCATATAGGTGTAGGTATTGCTCGCCACGTTATCCTGTTCAATACGGAAAACGGCCAGTGAGGTGGTCAGGCGGGTGTTGAACCAGTCCGCTTTCACCCCCGCTTCGTAGCTTTTCCCGGTCGTAGGGTCGAGGTAACGGCCGCTCGCGTCACGCTTGTCCTGTGGCTGGAAAATAGAGGTGTAGCTGACATAGGTCGACCAGTCTTCATTGATGTCATAAACCAGTCCTGCATAAGGCGTTACGTCATCTTTGGAACTTTCCAGACGGGTATCCGGGGAGCCTGCCGGGTTGTAGCGAATGTTATAGTTGGTGTAACGCGCGCCAAGGATCAGGTGTAGCGGGTCGGCCAGCGAGAATCGGGCCGAGGTATACGCCGATGACTGGCGAATGTCGTCCTGGCTATAGAGCTTCCACGGTGTCCACTGCGGGTCGGCGATTTTGCCATTCCAGTTTTTAAAATTACCCACATCCACCATACCGTATAACGCATCCGGCATGCTGTTATCGTAATGGTTACGCTGGCGGCTGAAGCTCCCGCCAAACATCATCTCATGCTGACGACCAAAAAGGCTGAAATCGCCACGCAGGAAGGCGTCGATGGCATCCTGCTTCCGTTCACCGCGGTTCCAGCCGCCGTAGCCGACCATGCCCACCCCGGTCTCTTTATCCGGATAGCCTGATATATACATCAGTTTGCTGTCGAAATGGGTTTCCGCATGCATGCCGTTGATGTGCGCTTCCCAGCCGTTGTCAAAACGTTGGGTCAGGTTGGCAAAGATACGGGTGTTGTCTTTATCCGAGTAAGCCCAGTCAGGCGCAACGGTCTGGCTGCGGTTGTAATGGGTTTTGCTTCCGTCGCTATACCAGGTTGGCAGCCCGCCCCAGGTGGGATCGGCGGTGTGACTTTCCTGGTATTCATAGCCTACGGAGAGGGTTGTGCTGTCGGTGACGTCGGCATCCACCACGCCATAGAGGAATTTTTTACGGTAGTGGTAGTTATCCACAGCGCTGTCGTTGTCCTGGTAACCGGTGATCAGACGACCGCGCACATTGCCAGACTCTACCAGCGGGGCCTGTAAATCCAGCACATAGCGCTGCTTGTCCCAGCTGCCGTAGCTGGCGGAGACGTTCCCTTTGAATACGTTACTGTCTGCGTGCTTGCGCACCATATTGACGTAGGCGGATGGGTTACCGGTGCCGGACATCAGCCCGGTAGCGCCGCGAACCACCTCTATACGGTCATAAATGGCGGTGTCGGCGGCGGTGTCGCCGAAGTTCCATACTTCGCTGATGGAGGTCGGCAGGTCATCGAACGCATAGTTACTGACGAAGAATCCGCGCGAGTAAAATACGGTGCGGTCGCTGTCCTGCACCTGGGCCGTTACGCCGGTGGTGTTGGTCAATACCTGGCCGACTGACTGCAGGTTCTGATCTACCATGCGCTGCTGGCTAATCACGCTGACGGACTGGGGGATATCGCGGGGAACAAGTAACAGTTTGGTCCCGGTGGTGGTGGTTTTTACGCTGTAGTCCTGATCCTGTCCGCTGGAGGGATCCTGTACGTTATCAAAGCCACCCTCCACAACTACCGTATCTTCGGTCGTGGAGGCGGCAAAACTGACGGTTGGCATCAATGCCATAGCAATACAGGCTGTCAGCAACGAAGGTGTTGCGACAGGCTGGCGTTGCCCATCCCTGGTATGAGTAATGAAAGACATCATCAAACCCTTAATGAATAGTGAAGGTGGTCTGCATCAGTCCCGCATGTACGGGCTGATGTCGTTTTCTATGTTGAAAATGCGCATGAAAATGCAAATGCGAAATATACGCATTGAGATTAACGGTGTAAACAGATGTGTCAAAAGGAACTGAAATAATGTTTCAGGCGATCGCGACACGTCAGCGCTCACTCTCCAGGCAGCTGGAGGACATTCAGGAAAGAAATCGGTGGAGAAGGTTGAAAGGACAGGAGAATCTCGCTCATACTCTTGTGTTGTGTCACACAGTAATACTGAGAATGTGTTAATGGCGGCGCACTACGCCAGATTAAACAAAAAAGGAAAAGGTCATGGCTGAAGAAACGATTTTTAGTAAAATTATCCGCCGCGAAATCCCTTCGGATATCGTTTATCAGGATGAGCTGGTGACGGCTTTCCGGGACATTTCTCCTCAGGCTCCGACACATATCCTTATTATTCCTAATATTCTGATTCCGACCGTAAACGACGTAAAAACCGAGCATGAAGTAGCGTTAGGTCGTATGCTGATAGTGGCCGCAAAAATTGCTGAGCAGGAAGGGATTGCTGATGACGGTTACCGTCTCATCATGAACTGTAATCGCCACGGTGGTCAGGAAGTTTATCATATTCACATGCATCTGCTGGGTGGACGTCCTCTGGGGCCGATGCTGGCACATAAAGGTCTTTGACATGCTTAAAGGGCGTATTGCAGCGCTGGTAATGACGATGTTGATCGTAGGGTGCAGCACGCGTCCGGCGATCCCCGTCAGCGATGAACAGACGCTGGTGATGGAATCCTCCGTACTTGCTGCGGGCATCACGGCGCAACAACCTGCGTTGTCGATCAGTGAAATCAACTCTTCTGCTTCCTCTACGCTCTTTAATGAAAGACAAGAACCAGTGACGGTGCACTACCGTTTTTTCTGGTATGACGTACGAGGTCTTGAAATGCATCCGCTGGAAGCGCCGCGCAGCGTCACTATTCCGGCAAGATCGTCGGTAACGCTCTATGGCAGCGCCAACTATCTGGGTGCACATAAGGTGAGACTTTATCTTTATCTGTAAGGGGTGAACCTTGATTAAAAATTTGAGCCGTTATGCGCTCGTGACTGCTTTCGCTCTGTTCCTCGCAGGGTGTGTGACCCGAACTGAAGAGCCTGCGCCTGTGGAAGAGGCCAAACCGGGTACCGAGCAGCCGACACAGCCAACGCAGCCGCCGCCAACCGTACCGACTGTGCCGTCTATTCCGTCGCAGCCTGGTCCAATTGAACATCCGGATCAGACATCGCAGCCTGCGCCGCGCGTTCGTCATTATGACTGGAACGGTGCGATGCAACCGATGGTCGGCAAAATGCTGCAGGCTCAGGGTGTGACCGCGGGCAGCGTATTGCTGGTTGATAGCGTGAATAACCGTACCAACGGTTCGCTGAACGCGGGCGAAGCGACAGAAACCCTGCGCAATGCCCTGGCCAATAACGGTAAGTTTACGCTGGTCTCGGCACAGCAGCTCGCGGTAGCCAAGCAGCAGTTGGGCCTGTCACCGCAGGACAGCCTCGGTTCACGCAGCAAGGCGATTGGGATTGCCCGTAACGTCGGTGCGCAGTATGTGCTTTACTCCAGTGCCACCGGTAACGTGAATACGCCAGCCCTGCAGATGCAGCTGATGCTGGTTCAGACAGGCGAGATTATCTGGTCAGGTAAAGGTGCCGTTACGCAACTCTGACTGTACGCGTGAAGAGATCCTGACGCGTTATTTTCCACAGTATCGCCTTATCGCGCCGCAGGCCCCTTCCGGGCTTGGCGGCGCGAGTTGCATTATAGAGCAGGGCGAGCAACGTCTGGTATTGCGGCAGAATCACGATCCCTTAGCGTCATCATCCCATTTCCGCCGTCAGTTTCGGGCACTGAAACGCCTTCCGGCGGTTCTGGTGCCAAAGCCCCGTTTTTACCGCCAGGGCTGGATGGCCGTGGAGTATCTGGCAGGGGAGATCGGCAACACGCTACCGGAAACGGCAGTGCTTGCGGCTATGCTCTGTCATCTGCACCGGCAACCGCGTCTGGGGTGGCGGGTGATGCTGCTGCCGTTGCTTGAACAATACTGGCAGCAGGCTTCGGCCGACAGGCGAACCCCATTCTGGCTGGCACAGCTAAAACGGCTGCGTAAAACGGGCGAACCGCAGCCGCTTCGGCTCTCGCCGCTGCATATGGATGTTCATGCCGGAAATATTGTTCATACGTCCCTCGGTGCGAGGCTTATCGACTGGGAGTATGCCGGTGACGGAGACGTGGCGCTGGAGCTGGCGGCCGTCTGGTCGGAAGATGATGCTGCGCGGCAGCGGCTCATCACCGACTACGCCCGGATAGCGCACATGAATGCCGACGCCCTGAGGCGTCAGGTGAGGCGCTGGCGACCATGGGTCGTCATGCTGATGGCTGGCTGGTTTGAAATGCGCTTTCAGCAATCCCGAGACAAACAATTTATTGCGCTGGCAGATGATGCCTGGCGTCAGTTACAAACTAAAGGATAAGAGAGGTTGGTGTGGGTCCAGTCATGTTGGATGTAGAAGGGTTTGAACTGGATGCGGAGGAGCGTGAAATACTGGCGCACCCGCTGGTGGGAGGCTTGATCCTGTTCACCCGCAACTATCACGATCCGGCGCAGCTGCGAGAACTGGTGCGCCAGATCCGTGCTGCATCGCGCAATCATCTGGTGGTGGCCGTCGATCAGGAAGGCGGACGCGTACAGCGTTTCCGCGAAGGCTTTACTCGCCTGCCTGCCGCCCAATCTTTTGCGGCATTACTGGGCACGGAAGAGGGAGGCAAACTGGCGCAAGAGGCTGGCTGGCTGATGGCCAGCGAGATGATTGCCATGGATATCGACATCAGTTTTGCGCCGGTTCTGGACGTGGGGCATATCAGCGCCGCCATTGGCGAACGCTCATACCATGAAGATCCGCGTATTGCGCTGGCGATAGCGAGCTGTTTCATTGACGGTATGCACGACGCGGGAATGAAAACCACCGGGAAACATTTCCCGGGACACGGTGCGGTGACCGCCGACTCGCACAAAGAGACGCCGCGCGATCCGCGTCCGGAAGCTGATATTCGTGCCAAAGATATGTCGGTGTTCCGCTCCCTGATTACCGATAACAAGCTGGACGCCATCATGCCAGCGCACGTGATTTACAGCGACGTCGACCCGCGTCCTGCAAGCGGGTCCGCGCACTGGCTGAAAACCGTTTTGCGTCAGGAACTGGGGTTTAATGGCGTGATTTTCTCAGACGATTTGTCGATGGAAGGGGCGGCGATTATGGGCAGCTACGCCGAGCGCGGTCAGGCGTCGCTGGACGCAGGTTGCGATATGATCCTCGTCTGCAATAATCGTAAAGGTGCCGTCAGCGTGCTGGATAACCTGTCGCCGATCAATGCACAGCGTGTTACACAATTGTATCATAAAGGTTCATTTAGCCGTCAGGAGCTGATGGACTCGGCGCGCTGGAAGACGGTCAACGCGCAGCTTGAAGCCCTGAATGAACGCTGGCAGGCACATAAAGCCAGCCTGTAAATCCTCCCGGAAGGCGTAGCGTGGTGAGAAGACAATGATCATCTATTTACACGGTTTTGACTCAAACAGTCCTGGTAATCATGAGAAGGTCCTGCAGCTGCAGTTTATCGATCCGGATGTCCGGCTGATCAGTTACAGCACACGCCATCCAAAGCATGACATGCAGCACCTGCTCAAAGAGGTGGACAAGATGTTGCAGCTCAACATCGATGACCGTCCACTGATTTGTGGCGTGGGATTAGGTGGCTACTGGGCAGAGCGAATTGGATTCCTGTGCGATATCCGCCAGGTGGTGTTCAATCCTAATCTTTTCCCGAATGAGAACATGGAAGGCAAAATTGACCGCCCTGAAGAGTATGTCGATATTGCCACCAAGTGCGTCAGTAATTTTCGGGAGAAAAACCGCGACCGTTGTCTGGTGATCTTGTCGCGTAATGATGAAGCCCTTAACAGCCACCGGGCGGCTGAGCTGCTGCATCATTACTACGAAATTGTCTGGGATGAAGAACAGACCCACAAATTCAAGAACATCTCCCCGCATTTGCAGCGGATCAAAGCCTTCAAAACCCTGGGCTAAGCCACTGCGTACGACCTGCCAGGCCCGGCCGCGAAAGCGCCGGGCTTTCTTTTTGTCCAGAATTGTCTACTTTTAAGCCATCAAAACTTGATGCATATCAATTTTGGTATGACCAATGCGCCTGACGTGGTATTCTCAATGCACCTGAATGGTTTCAGTGCTGTAACCTGTTGTTAATTAAAGGTTATTTTTATAACTTTTAATTAACAATTGGTTAATAATTTGAGGGGGTCACGTTGACTACGCCATTGAAAAAGATAGTGATTGTCGGCGGTGGTGCTGGCGGGCTGGAGCTGGCTACACAGTTAGGCAAGAAGCTCGGTCGCGGCAAAAAAGCCAAAATTACGCTGGTGGATCGCAACCATAGCCATCTGTGGAAACCGCTGTTGCACGAAGTGGCGACCGGTTCACTGGATGAGGGCGTGGACGCGCTGAGCTATCTGGCACATGCGCGCAATCACCATTTCCAGTTCCAGCTGGGCTCCGTGGTGGATATCAATCGTGAGAGCAAAACCATTACCCTGGCAGAGCTGCGCGATGAAAAAGGGGAACTGCTGGTTCCTGAGCGCAAACTGCCGTATGACACGCTGGTCATGGCGCTGGGCAGTACCTCCAATGACTTCAACACACCAGGTGTAAAAGAGCACTGTATCTTCCTCGATAACCCACATCAGGCACGTCGTTTCCACCAGGAAATGCTGAACCTGTTCCTGAAGTACACCAGCAATATGGGTGCGAACGGGAAAGTTAATATCGCGATTGTTGGTGGGGGGGCGACGGGCGTCGAGCTTTCTGCTGAACTGCACAACGCGGTGAAACAGCTGCACAGCTACGGTTATAAAGGCTTAACCAATGACGCGCTGAACGTGACGCTGGTTGAAGCGGGTGAACGTATCCTGCCGGCGCTGCCTCCGCGCATTTCCGGTGCGGCGCATAATGAACTGACCAAGCTGGGCGTGCGGGTTCTGACCCAAACCATGGTGACCAGCGCGGACGACGGCGGCCTGCATACCAAAGATGGCGAGTACATCAAAGCAGACCTGATGGTCTGGGCTGCTGGCATCAAAGCGCCTGATTTTATGAAAGAGATTGGCGGGCTGGAAACGAACCGTATTAACCAGCTGGTGACCGAGCCGACCCTGCAAACCACACGCGATCCGGACATTTTCGCCATCGGCGACTGTGCTTCCTGCGCGCGTCCGGAGGGTGGTTTTGTGCCTCCGCGTGCTCAGGCAGCGCACCAGATGGCAAGCCTGGTACTGCACAATATTCTGGCGCAGTACAAAGGTAAGCCGATGAAAGCCTATGTCTATAAAGACCATGGTTCTCTGGTATCGCTCTCGAACTTCTCTACCGTCGGCAGCCTGATGGGTAACCTGATGCGCGGCTCTATGATGGTGGAAGGGCGTATTGCACGCTTTGTCTATATTTCGCTCTATCGTATGCACCAGATTGCCCTGCACGGTTACTTTAAAACCGGGCTGATGATGCTGGTGGGACGAATCAACCGCGTTATTCGACCACGCCTGAAGCTGCACTAATATTCTCTCCCTCCGGGGCCTCCGGAGGGAATTTTTAGCATATCATGCTGCTCATCGTACATTGAGTGCTTAAGAGTTCTCCTAAACACTATATATCTCTCCTCCACATCCACTTTTTGATCCTTTGTCTTATTGGCGAAGCGCGACCTGCATTGCAAAATTGTTACCAATAGCAACAAAGGAGGAAGTCCCGTGAATAAATCAATGTTGGCGGGTATAGGGATTGGCGTCGCTGCTGCGTTAGGTGTGGCTGCCGTTGCCAGTCTCAACGTACTGGATCGCGGCCCACAATACGCACAGGTCGTGTCTGCTACCCCGATTAAAGAAACCGTGAAAACGCCTCGTCAGGAGTGCCGTAACGTCTCCGTGACCCATCGCCGTCCGGTACAGGATGAAAACCGTATCGCCGGTTCAGTACTGGGTGCGGTTGCCGGTGGTGTGATTGGCCATCAGTTTGGTGGTGGTCGTGGTAAAGATGTGGCGACCGTGGTCGGCGCGCTGGGCGGCGGCTATGCCGGTAACCAGGTGCAGGGCGCTATGCAGGATAACGACACGTACACGACGACTCAGCAGCGCTGCAAAACCGTCTATGACAAGTCGGAGAAAATGCTGGGTTACGACGTGACGTACAAAATTGGCGATCAGCAGGGCAAGATCCGCATGGATAAAGACCCGGGTACTCAAATTCCGCTGGATGGAAACGGTCAGCTGGTACTGAATAACAAAGTGTAAAAAAGATGTTCTCTGAACTTAGCTCCTCAAGCGCTCAGGCTGAGGAGCTTTTTTTTTGCGTCAGATTTTGAGCAGTTCAGGCCACAGTTTTAGCGTGGTCGCGGTAATGGTTTGCAGTTTTTCCAGCGTAGCCCCTTCACGAGCGCTTATCGACATACCCTGCAAAATACAGTTCAGGTATTGCGCCAGCATCTGTGGATTGCAATGCGCAGGAATTTCACCTCGTTGTTGGCGCTGAGACAGGAACGCGCTTAGCGTCTCTTCCTGCATGGCATGGCGCGATTTCACCGTGTTGGCAATCTCTTTTGAGGAGGCTGCAAGGGTGGCAGAGGTGTTAATCATAAAGCAGCCCGCAGGGGTATCTTTACTGGTGAAGCAGGTCGCGACGGTGGTGAAATAGTCCCGTAGCGCCTGTTCGACGCTTTTCTCTTCACAAAACAGCTGGGCTTCGTGTTTCGCCGCAAAGCGCGAAATGTATCTGTCCAGCACCGCCCTGAACAGCCCCTCTTTATTGGTGAATTCAGCATACAGCGTGGGTGCTTTGGCACCGGTAGCTTCCACCAGATCGGAAAGCGAGGTCGCTTCATACCCATGTTGCCAGAAGAGAGTCATGGCCTTATCAAGCGCTGCATCCCTGTCGAACACTTTTGGTCGGCCACGGCTTTTCTTCGCGCAACTCGTCACGTCGGTTGTCATTTGCCGTTGGTCCTCTGTTGGTTTGTTGAATAATCATTATAAAAATAATCGCGGGTGACCACCAGCACTGATGAGAGAAAAATAAATTAATCATATGGGTATGAAAAATAACGAATTTAAAATTTAATTAATGTTCGTTATAAAAAGATGTTGACGCGTGAGCTGGATCACATTTATGATTTACCTATCGATCGTTAACTAAATAGCTAACGACCTCCAAATCATCTGCCCAAAGGTAAAAATCATGAAAAACGTAAAAACCCTCATCGCTGCTGCTGTTCTGAGTTCACTTTCTTTCGCAAGCTTCGCTGCTGTTGAAGTGCAATCAACCCCTGCTGACCAGCATAAAGTCGGGACTATCTCTGCTTCTGCCGGGACTAACCTGGGCTCACTGGAAGATCAGCTGGCGCAGAAAGCTGACGAGATGGGTGCAAAATCTTTCCGCATCACCTCAGTGACCGGTCCTAACACCCTGCACGGCACCGCTGTTATCTACAAATAAGCCTGGCTAAACCCTCATTTATGCCACTGCGATGCCACTGCGATGCCACTGTAAAAAAGCCCTGCTTAGCAGGGCTTTTTTTATTGGGGATCACATCGACTGCTGGGTGACATCCTGATGCCGGGTGACATCGGTGGGCATCCCGGAACGCGCCTCCATCGCACGCTCCATCACGATGCCATCCGTGCGGGCATTCGTTTTAAAGCTCACCATCGCGGCATTCAGATTTATTGGCAGTGTCTGCGGATCGTCGCCAATGTTTTTCGATAACGGCTGGTGAATTTCAACCAGTCTTAC
The DNA here is from genome assembly GCF_031453695.1 of Enterobacter sp. SORGH_AS_0287. NCBI lineage: Bacteria > Pseudomonadati > Pseudomonadota > Gammaproteobacteria > Enterobacterales > Enterobacteriaceae > Enterobacter > Enterobacter sp. SORGH_AS_0287. The sequence goes on along the minus strand of NZ_JAVIZW010000001.1, from coordinate 1,710,786 downwards.
GCCACCCGGCTCCTCAGAAACCTTAATGGGCGTATTAATAATATTCACTCGGGTACCAGGGGTGATCACGCTATAGAGCGTCTTGATATCATCATCGCGCAGACGAATACAGCCGGAACTGACGCGCATCCCGATACCGAAATCCGCATTTGTTCCATGCAGAAGGTAAACGCCACCATAGGCCGCAAGACGGATCGCGTGGTGACCCATCGGATTCTCCGGACCCGCTGGCACCACAGCCGGTAAATCAATTCCCTGTGCTTTATAGCGAGCACGAATATTAGCCGTTGGCGTCCAGGTTGGGTTGGCACGTTTATCCGATACGGTGGTGACCATTGTTGGGGTCAGCGTGTCGCCGCCCAGCTGGCCAATACCGATTGGATAAACGGTGACTTCATTTTTACCCGGCGGGTAATAGTAAAGACGCAGCTCGGCAAGGTTTATCACGATCCCTTCGCGCGCTACATCCGGGAGAATGGTCTGCAACGGGATGGTCAGGACGCTGCCAGCGCGTGGCACATAGGGATCGACGCCAGGGTTAGCCTGCAGCAGAGCCAGAAAGCCTACGTTATATTTTTTGGCAATCGCTTCGAGCGATCCCCCATTATTTTCAACCACATGAAAACGGTTTTCGCCCACGACCTTGCTGCCAGCAGGGGGAAGAGGCCAGGTATTTGCGCGTGCAGGAAGCGCAACAGCTACCGTTGCTGCCAGCGCAAACACGGTTATCCAGCGGGTAAAACGCGAAGAGGTCATCATCACCATAATCCATATAAATAATAAGGTTATTGTTTTATAAGGCGTTAACGATAATTATGGCGAATGGGTATGTCGGGAAATCCAGGTGAAGTGCAAAGAGTTTGTAAATTGTCCCCCCGTAAGCATTGCGCCAACGGGGGGAAGGGGGAATTATGCAACAGCGTTCTCTTCCAGCTGACGCATAAAGTGACGAACCCACTCCATCCGGTTTTTACGATCCGTCAGCTCCTGCGTAAATTTCAGACGCGTTGGACCATCCAGACGGAAATGCTGCGGCTGTTTCTGGAGCAGACCGATTAGCCACATCGGATTAACGTGATTCTTCTCGGCAAATTCAATCACGCCACCTTTTTCATTGCCTTCGAGCTTACGAATGCCCAGCTTCTGTGCCTGCTGGCGCAGCCTCGCAATATCCAGCAGGTTTCTCGCGGCATCCGGCAACAGGCCAAAGCGATCGATCAGCTCTACCTTAATTTCATCCAGTTCGTTCTCATTTTTCGCACTGGCGATACGTTTGTAGAACGACAGACGCGTGTTCACATCCGGAATAAAATCATCCGGTAGCAGGGAAGGCATGCGCAGTTCCACCTCAGTCTGCTGGCTGGTCAGATCTTCCAGCGATGGCTCACGTCCGGCCTTCAGGGCATCGACCGCATTTTCCAGCAGCTCCATATAGAGCGAGAAGCCGATGGTTTCCATCGAGCCGCTCTGGTCTTCGCCCAGAAGTTCACCTGCACCGCGGATCTCAAGGTCGTGTGTCGCCAGCGCGAAGCCCGCGCCCAGATCTTCCAGCGACGCGATAGCCTCCAGACGTTTTTGCGCATCGGTGGTCATCGCTTTCGGATGCGGGGTCAGCAGCCAGGCGTAGGCCTGATGGTGCGAGCGGCCAACGCGGCCACGCAACTGGTGAAGCTGCGCCAGTCCAAAGTGATCCGCGCGCTCAATAATGATGGTATTGGCCGTCGGAATATCGATCCCGGTCTCAATGATGGTGGTACACACCAGGACGTTAAAGCGCTGGTGGTGGAAATCGTTCATCACCCGCTCCAGCTCGCGCTCGCGCATTTGACCGTGACCGATAGCGATGCGCGCTTCCGGCACCAGTTCTGCCAGCCTGTCCGCCGCTTTCTGGATATTTTCCACGTCGTTATAGAGATAATAGACCTGACCCCCGCGCAGTACTTCACGCAGAATAGCCTCGCGGACGACCAGGTTGTCGTACTCACGAACAAAGGTTTTTACCGCCAGACGACGTGCCGGCGGCGTGGCGATAATCGACAGGTCGCGCATGCCGCTCATCGCCATATTCAGCGTTCGCGGAATCGGTGTGGCGGTCAGTGTGAGGATATCGACGTCGGCACGCATCGCTTTAATACGCTCTTTATGACGGACCCCGAAGCGGTGTTCTTCATCGACGATCAACAGCCCCAGATCTTTCCACTTCACATCACTCTGCAGCAGCTTGTGGGTACCGATCAGAATATCGATCTTACCCTCGCTGGCCTGTTCCAGAATCTGCGTCTGCTCTTTGGTACTGCGAAAACGCGACAGCATCTCGATACGAACCGGCCAGTTGGCGAAACGGTCGCGGAAGTTGTCAAAATGCTGCTGGGCGAGCAGGGTGGTAGGCACCAGCACCGCGACCTGTTTGTTGTTTTCTACCGCGAGGAAGGCGGCGCGCATCGCCACTTCGGTTTTGCCGAAGCCGACATCCCCGCAAACCAGCCTGTCCATCGCCAGCGGCTGGCACATGTCGCTCAGCACAGCATTAATGGCCTGGGCCTGATCCGGCGTGGTTTCAAACGGGAAGCTATCGCAGAACATCTGGTACTGTTGTTTATCATGCCTGAAGGCAAAGCCTTCTTTGGCCGCGCGTTGGGCGTAGATATCCAGCAGTTCTGCCGCCACATCACGCACTTTTTCCGCGGCTTTCTGCCGCGCGCGCGCCCAGGCGTCGCCGCCCAGTTTATGTAATGGCGCATGATCTTCTGCACCGCCGGCATAGCGGCTGATGAGATGCAGGGAAGAGACCGGCACATAGAGTTTGGCGTCATTGGCGTAGGTCAGCATCAGGTATTCGCCCTTGATGCCACCGGCTTCCAGCGTCGTCATGCCCTGATAACGGCCAACCCCGTGCTCGAGGTGAACAATCGGCTGGCCGGGGTGCAGTTCGGCGAGGTTACGGATCAGCGTGTCCGGATTAATGGTGCGACGGCTGTCCTGACGGCGGCGCGCCACGCGTTCCCCCAGCAGGTCGCTTTCGCAAATCAGCGCCAGATTGTTGAGGGTATCCACAAACCCGTGCTCGGCGGAGCCAATCATCAGATAACGGCCATTACCGGTGGCTTCACTCAGGCGCAAAATACGTTTCGGCGCAATTTTGATCCGCCCCAGCAGTTCACCCAGCGCTTCCCGGCGGCCTTCACTTTCAACGGAAAACACGACCGGCCCGGTAAAGGATTCGAGGAACTTGCGCAGATTATCCAGCGGCGACTTCTGCTGCGCCTGAACGGATAAATCCGGTAGCGTGCGGAAGGCGAGGTTGGTATTGGCGGCCTTGTCGGCGAGCGAATCGGTTTTTAGCTGCATACGCGGCCAGCGTTTCAGCTCGGCGTTCAGCTCATCAGTGCGCAGCCACAGCACCTCCGGTGGCAACAGCGGACGCATCGGGTCCACGCCCCGGTTTTCAAAGCGGGCGCGAGTTTCGCTCTCAAAACGGCTGGCGCTGGCGTCGATATCACCGGTGTTAACAATCAGCGTATTGGCCGGGAAATAGCTGAACAGCGCGGGCAGAGGCTCGTTAAAAAACAGCGGCTGCCAGTATTCAATACCCGCCGGCAGCGTCCCTTTGCTGACCTGCTGATAGATATGTTCGGCATCGCGTTTGACGTCGAATCTGTCGCGCCACTGGCTGCGGAACAGCTCGATTGCGGTTTTGTCGGTCGGGAACTCATGTGCGGGCAGTAAATTGATGGAGTCCACTTCTTCCAGCGTGCGCTGCGTGTCGGCGTCGAACACGCGCAGGCTGTCGATTTCATCATCGAAGAAATCCAGACGATACGGCTGGTCGCTGCCCATCGGGTAAAGATCGAGCAGTGCACCACGCGTGGCATATTCCCCGTGCTCCATCACCTGATCGACATGGCGATAACCGGCGCTGTCGAGCTGCGCGCGCAGGGCGTCCCGGGACAGGCGCTGGCCTTTTTTCATCACCAGCGCATGGCCATGAAGATAGCTGTGCGGACAGACGCGCTGCATCAGGGTGTTTACGGGGACGATCAGCACGCCGCGCTGCATCGTCGGTAACTGATACAGGGTCGACAGACGAGAGGAGATGATCTCCTGGTGCGGCGAGAAACTGTCATACGGCAGCGTTTCCCAGTCGGCCAGACTGAACACCAGATTGTCAGTGAACTGGCGGATTTCATCATGCAGACGCAGGGCATTTTGCATATCCGGGGCAACCAGTACCACCGGACCCGGGTGTCGCTCAGCGATTTCTGCCACCAGCGTGGCGCACGCCGCGCCAGTAAGTTCGCCCAGCTGGCGCTGATCGCCCGCTTTGACAGGCAAGGAATATCGATAGTGTTCAGGCATGGCTATGTCAGAGTCTCTTGGGGATATACCAACAGTATTGGGGCATATCACTGATACGCAATGTCTTTATTATCCTCGATCGTTTTACATAATCAAACCGGAACCGCACAGGGAGGAAATTCGCCCCCAAAAGGGGGCGAAAAGCGCATCAGCGGCTGGCCGATGACGGAGAAAGCGTGGAAGGCGGGGAGAAGAACACATCACCAAACAGTGCGGTGGAGATCTTACGGACCCCAAGCCCGGCAACGGTGCAGAGCAACAGGCTGGCAAACGGGTAGACCAGAATCAACGTCAGTTCCGCCCAGACCGGCCAGTATGCGGCATTCATCTCACCAATCAGGAACAGGCTAAAGGCCTCAATCAGGATGCGATGGGTGGTATAAATCGCGATGGTATTAGAACCGATCACGTTAAGCAGATTATTAGGATGGACGGCATAACGTTGCTCAATGCTGTAGAAAAGCTTCATGATTAACACAATCGACAGCAGGGAGAGCAGCAGCGGGACGTTAGCAAACCACAGCACCACAGAAACGGCAGCGAACGCGGCTAATGCCAGCCAGGCGCGACGCAGATTGAACCCTTTCATCCACGCCATCAGCTCAGCGCCATACCACGCGCCGAGGCTGTAGTAGATCATGTTGCGCACCACGCTGTTCATTCCCCACCACGGCAGCGGCAGGAAGTTTATCGCGACGCTCGCCAGTGCCAGCAGCCCCAGTACCGGCAGCTTCCAGCGGCTCAGCAGTTTACACAGCGTGAAATAGACCACCAGGGCATACAGATACCAGAGACTGGTGCTGGCGGTGAGCATTCCCTTCACAAACCCGGAAAGGGAATCGGCATAGGCCGCATTGGAGGAAGTGGCCAGTTCACGCTCGGGAGCAAGCCAGGCGTTGAGGTGGCTCAGCGCCTGCCATTGCAGAACGCCCCACAGCGCCAGCACCCAGACAATACTCCAGATCCGTTTATCGAGACTGGTACGCCAGTCCACCTCATCGATGTAACGTCGAATCAGATAGCCGGAAATGAAGAAAAACACCGGCATGCGGAAGGGAGCAAGATAGAGATTAAAATAGACCCAACATTTGGCGAGAAGACCGGATAACGGATGTTGTAACCCATTGAGATGGGGATAAAAGGTGATGACTGAATGGTAGATAACCACCAGGCAGATACACAGCCCTTTTATCTGGTTAATCCATAATGCTTTTTGCTTCATTGTTCGCGACTACCTTTTTGCCATAAACGAACGAACAATTGTTGTTAAACAAAACCGTGATGTAACGGGTAACAGTCTGTATCAGGAGGTTTTTCGGAAAAGGTGGAGGCTGTACAGTGAGGTTTCAGAGAGTAGTACCCTGATTTATCTGAATTTTTCAGAAAAATGATTACCAAAGCTTACGGTTTCAGTCATTTACGCTTAAGGGATTCGCTTATATACTCGTGGGTCTGCTATCAGCAAACAGACGGATTTCATGTACCAACCTGTCGCACTCTTCATAGGCTTACGTTATATGCGTGGGCGCGCCGCGGACCGCTTCGGTCGCTTTGTCTCCTGGCTTTCGACTATTGGCATTACGCTTGGCGTAATGGCTCTGGTGACGGTTCTTTCCGTCATGAACGGCTTTGAGCGCGAGCTGCAAAACAACATCCTGGGGCTGATGCCGCAGGCTATCCTCTCCTCAACCAACGGTTCCGTTAACCCACAACAGCTCCCGGAAAGCGCGGCGAAGTTACAGGGTGTCACGCGCGTTGCGCCGTTAACCACGGGCGATGTGGTGCTGCAAAGCGCCCGTAGCGTGGCGGTCGGCGTGATGCTGGGCATTGACCCGGCGCAAAACGACCCGCTGACGCCGTTCCTCGTGAACGTGAAGCAGACCGACCTGGAAGCCGGCAAATATAACGTGATCCTCGGCGAGCAACTGGCCGGGCAGCTTGGCGTCAACCGTGGCGACCAGCTGCGCGTAATGGTGCCGTCGGCCAGTCAGTTTACGCCGATGGGACGTTTGCCAAGCCAGCGCTTGTTCACGGTGGTTGGCACGTTTGCCGCCAACAGCGAAGTCGATGGTTATCAGATGCTGGTGAATATTCAGGACGCGTCACGTCTGATGCGCTATCCGGCGGGGAATATCACCGGCTGGCGCCTGTGGCTCGACGCCCCGCTAAAAGTGGATACCCTCAGCCAGCAAACGTTGCCGGAAGGGACCAAATGGCAGGACTGGCGTGAACGCAAGGGCGAGCTGTTCCAGGCCGTGCGGATGGAAAAAAATATGATGGGGCTGCTGCTGAGCCTGATCGTGGCGGTCGCGGCCTTCAACATCATCACCTCACTGGGGTTGATGGTGATGGAAAAGCAGGGTGAGGTCGCCATTCTGCAGACTCAGGGGCTAACGCCGCGCCAGATCATGGCGGTATTTATGGTGCAGGGTGCCAGTGCCGGGATTATCGGTGCGCTACTCGGTGCGGCGCTGGGGGCGCTGCTCGCCAGCCAGCTTAACAATTTAATGCCGATCATCGGCGCTCTGCTTGATGGTGCGGCGCTGCCCGTGGCTATCGAACCGTTACAGGTGATTGGAATTGCGCTGGCTGCGATGGCCATTGCGCTGCTTTCTACGCTTTATCCTTCCTGGCGCGCTGCCGCCACTCAACCCGCTGAGGCTTTACGTTATGAATAAGATCCTGTTGCAATGCGACAACCTGTCCAAACGCTATCAGGAAGGCACTGTGCAGACTGACGTGTTGCACAACGTGAGCTTCAGCGTAGGCGAAGGTGAGATGATGGCGATTGTGGGCAGTTCCGGCTCCGGGAAAAGTACGTTATTACACCTGCTCGGTGGGCTGGATACACCCACCAGCGGTGACGTGATTTTCTCCGGCCAGCCGATGAGCAAAATGTCATCTGCGGCAAAAGCGGAGCTGCGTAACCGCGAGCTGGGCTTTATCTACCAGTTTCACCACCTGCTGCCGGATTTCACGGCGCTGGAAAACGTGGCGATGCCGCTGCTGATTGGTAAAAAGAAACCCGCAGAAATTAACACCCGCGCCAGCGATATGCTGAAAGCGGTTGGGCTTGGGCATCGCGGTAATCATCGTCCTTCTGAACTTTCCGGCGGTGAACGCCAGCGTGTGGCCATTGCGCGTGCGCTGGTCAACAATCCGCGCCTGGTACTGGCGGATGAGCCAACGGGTAACCTGGACGCCCGCAACGCGGACAGTATTTTCCAGCTGCTGGGTGAGTTGAATGCCTCGCAGGGAACCGCGTTTCTGGTGGTAACCCACGATCTCCAGCTGGCAAAACGGATGGGACGTCAGCTTGAGATGCGCGACGGTCATCTGAACCCAGAACTGACCCTGATGGGGGCGGAGTAATGGCTTCACCGTTATCGTTACTCATAGGGTTGCGTTTTAGCCGCGGACGTCGTCGCGGCGGCATGGTGTCACTGATCTCGGTGATCTCCACCATCGGTATTGCGCTGGGGGTGGCGGTGCTGATCGTGGGCCTTAGCGCCATGAACGGTTTTGAGCGTGAACTGAATAACCGCATCCTGGCGGTGGTCCCGCACGGTGAAATCGAACCGGTGAATCAGCCGTGGACGCACTGGAGCGATGCCCTGAGCAAAATCGAAAAAGTGCCAGGCATCGTGGCGGCCGCGCCTTACATTAACTTTACAGGGCTGGTCGAGAGCGGCGTTAACCTGCGCGCCATTCAGGTAAAAGGGGTGAACCCGGTGCAGGAAGAGCGCCTCAGCGCGTTGCCGAAATATGTGCAAAACGGCGCGTGGGCAAACTTTAAGGCCGGTGAACAGCAAATTATTATGGGCAAAGGCGTTGCCGAGGCCCTGAAGGTTAAGCAGGGCGACTGGGTCTCTATCATGATCCCGAACGCCAGTGCCGACCACAAGCTGCAGCAGCCTAAACGCGTACGTCTGCACGTCACCGGTATTCTTCAGTTAAGCGGCCAGCTCGATCACAGCTTTGCGATGGTGCCGATGGAAGATGCGCGCCAGTATCTCGACATGGCCGACAGCGTGACGGGGATTGCCATTAAGGTCAACGACGTCTTCAACGCCAATAAGCTGGTGCGTGATGCCGGCAGCGTGACCAATAACTATGTCTACATCAAAAGCTGGATTGGCACTTACGGTTATATGTACCGTGATATCCAGATGATCCGCGCCATTATGTATCTGGCGATGGTGCTGGTGATTGGGGTCGCGTGCTTTAATATCGTTTCGACGCTGGTGATGGCGGTCAAAGACAAGAGCGGCGACATCGCCGTCCTGCGTACCCTGGGGGCAAAAGACGGTCTTATTCGCGCCATCTTTGTCTGGTACGGTCTGCTGGCTGGACTGTTCGGGAGCCTCTGTGGCGTGGTGATTGGCGTGGTGGTTTCTCTGCAGCTGACGCCAATTATCAATGGCATCGAGGCGCTTATTGGCCACCAGTTCCTGTCAGGTGATATCTATTTTATTGACTTCCTGCCGTCTGAATTGCACTGGCTGGACGTTTTTTATGTGCTGGTAACGGCACTTTTACTGAGTCTGCTGGCAAGCTGGTATCCGGCGCGTCGCGCAAGCCGAATTGATCCGGCGAGGGTACTAAGTGGCCAGTAATTACGTCATGATTTAGCGGTCGTCAGGCCGCCAAATCAAAAAGAGGAATGCGTGATGTATTATGGATTTGATATTGGCGGCACCAAAATTGCGCTGGGCGTGTTTGATAAAAACCTCAAACTGCAGTGGGAAACCCGCGTTCCCACACCACGCGAAAGCTATGATGAATTTTTAACTGCCATTGCCGCGCTGGTGGCGCAAGCTGATTCACGTTTTGGCGTGAAAGGCAGCGTCGGCATTGGTATTCCGGGAATGCCCGAAACTGACGATGGTACGCTGTATGCGGCCAACGTTCCTGCTGCCAGCGGTAAACCGCTGCGCGCCGATCTCTCCGCTCTGCTTGAACGCGACGTGCGTTTAGATAATGATGCCAACTGTTTTGCACTCTCCGAAGCCTGGGACGATGAGTTTCAGCGCTATCCGCTGGTGATGGGGCTGATCCTCGGCACGGGCGTAGGGGGAGGGATCGTCATCAACGGTAAGCCGATTACCGGGCGCAGTTACATTACGGGAGAGTTCGGCCATATCCGCCTGCCGGTTGATGCCCTGGCGGTCGTCGGGCGCGACTTCCCGCTGACCCGCTGCGGTTGCGGTCAGCATGGCTGTATTGAGAACTACCTCTCCGGACGTGGGTTTGCATGGCTTTACGAACACTTCTATCATCAGAAACTTGAAGCCCCTCAAATCATTACCTTGTGGGAGCAGGGGGATGCGCAGGCGCGAGAGCACGTTGAGCGCTATCTGGATCTGCTGGCGGTGTGTCTGGGAAATATTCTCACCATCGTCGACCCGGATCTGCTGGTGATTGGGGGAGGGCTTTCAAACTTTAGCGCGTTAACGGAACAGCTGTCCGGGCGTTTGCCCCGACATTTATTGCCGGTTGCCCGCGTGCCGCGTATTGAACGTGCGCGACACGGGGACGCAGGAGGGATGCGCGGAGCCGCATTCCTTCATCTCACCGATTAGTTTACGAGGTTTTTATGCTGTCGCGTCGCTTAGGTCGACTCAGCCGTTTTCGCAAAAATAAACGCCGCTTACGTGAGCGCTTGCGCCAGCGGATCTTTTTCAGAGACAGAATGATGCCAGAAGCGATGGATAAACCCAGAGTGGTGGTGCTGACCGGGGCGGGGATCTCCGCAGAGTCAGGTATTCGTACTTTCCGCGCTGCGGACGGGTTATGGGAAGAGCACCGTGTTGAGGATGTGGCGACGCCGGAAGGCTTTGCCCGCGATCCGGATCTTGTGCAGGCGTTTTATAACGCCCGCCGTCGTCAGCTGCAGCAGCCAGAGGTTGTGCCTAATCCGGCGCATCTGGCGCTGGCGAAGCTGGAAGAGGCGCTTGGCGATCGTTTTTTACTGGTTACGCAGAATATCGACAATCTGCATGAACGGGCCGGTAACAAAAACATCATCCATATGCACGGTGAACTGCTGAAAGTTCGCTGCGCCTGGAGCGGTCAGGTGCTGGACTGGAAAGAGGACGTGCTGCCTGAAGATAAGTGCCACTGCTGCCAGTTTCCGTCGCGCCTGCGCCCGCATGTGGTCTGGTTTGGTGAAATGCCGCTTGGTATGGATGACATCTACAGCGCGCTGGCCATGGCGGATGTCTTTATCGCCATTGGCACGTCTGGCCATGTCTATCCGGCGGCCGGCTTTGTTCACGAAGCGCGGCTGCACGGCGCGCATACGGTTGAGCTGAATCTTGAGCCGAGCCAGGTGGGCAGCGAGTTCGAAGAGAAGCACTATGGCCTGGCCAGTACCGTCGTACCGGAGTTTGTCGATAAGCTCCTGAAAGGGCTGTAATCGCGATAGCCTGAAAAGGCACCCGTCCTGCGGGTGCCTTTTTTGTTTATGGCGTAAAGTACGCCAGCGTTTTCTCCAGCGATTTCGCCTGCTCGTCCAGTGACAGGGCCGCTGCCGAGATCTGTTGTACCAGGGACGCGTTTTGCTGGGTCGTGCTGTCCATCTGATTGACGGCAATGCTGACCTGGCTAATTCCCCGATTCTGCTCATCCAGAGCCTGAACAATATCGTTAATCACCAGATGCACATGCGACACGGCCTCAATGACCTGCTTCATCATGACGCCGGTTTCATTGACCAGCTCAACGCCTTTGCTGACACGGCCTGAAGACTCGGCTATCAGCTGGGAGATCTCTTTTGCCGCGTTGGCGCTTCGCTGGGCAAGGTTGCGCACTTCACCCGCCACCACTGCAAAACCGCGCCCCTGTTCGCCCGCGCGCGCCGCTTCTACGGCGGCATTTAGCGCCAGAATATTGGTCTGGAAGGCGATACCGTCCACAATGCTGTTGATCTCTCCAATCTTACGGGCGCTTTCGTCAATTTCCCCGATCACCACCACGACATCGTTGACCAGCGTCTCGCCATGTCCGGCAAGGGTCGCGGCGCGATCGGTAAGGGTGGTAGCTTTGTGCGCATTGTCGGCGTTATTTTTCACCGTGACCGAAATCTCTTCCATGCTGGCCGCGGTTTCGACAATCGCCGCTGCCTGTTCTTCGGTGCGTGAGGCCAGATCGAGATTGCCTGCCGAAATTTCACTGGTGCCACCGTGAACGGAGTGGCTGGCTTCGCTGATGTTACCCACGATGCGCTTGAGCTGCATCTGCATGGTGTGCAGGGCGTAAAAAATACTGCTGGTATCCCCGGGACGCACCGGGATAGCGTTGTTCAGGTCGCCTCCGGCCACGGCCAGCGCGATCCCGGCGGCATCTGACGGTTCGCCCCCCACCGGGCGGTCCACTTTACGGGTAAAGATTTGCGCCATGACCAGGCTGACAACCACAATGCTTAACACCATCAGGAGGATGGCTTTCAGTAAAAATTGTCTTGCCTCGGCCATCACTTCGCTGACCGGGGTGACAATAGCCAGCTTCCAGGGCGTCTGACTGTTGCCGATGGTAATCGCCTGCCAGGTGATAAACGCCTCTTCCTTCAGTTGAGGATCGTTTGTGCGTATCACCTCATCCCCTGTGACGGTTCCAGTGTAAGGCTTGCCTACGGCACGTTTATCCGGGCTGGAAACCACGTTGTTGCCCGCCGACAGAAGCAGGGCGTAGCCTGTACCGTTCCACGGTTTAATCGCCCCGATCATCGATTGCAGGGTAGCGAGTGAGAAATCCGATGTGACGGACCCCAGGAACTGACCCTCACGCATGATGGGGGCGGCAATCGAGGTGAGCATTACGTCCACCCCATTGTAGGGATAAATATAGGGTTCGATGATGACATCTTTTTGCCGTTGCTTCGGCAGCAGATAATAATCGCCGCTGCCGGGCGTTTCGATGTCCGTCAGCAGATGTAATGCCGGTTTGCCTGTGGCGTCGCGGTCAACGTAGCGGGCGTAACGTCCGGCGGGATCTTCACCGCTCTGACCGGCAAAGGTGGCATCGTTGCCATCGAAGGCATCAGGTTCAAAGGCCATCGACATTGAAAGAAACTGAGGGTGCGCTGAGAGATAATGGATTAGCAGCTGGTTGAGCCCCTGTCGATCAGCGATGCTCGCGTCGCGCAGTGCCTGAGCGCTATTTCCCATGTCACGCGCGGCCGCCAGGGCGGAATCCATCTGTTTACTGACCTGCAACGACTGCACTTCAGCAATCTGGCGGATGTGTTTTTTAGCCAGCACTTCTTGCTGATCCATCCACTGCCACATCATAAAACCGATCGTTGCCGTAAAGCCCACCGTCACGGTGAGGAAAATGGACAATAGCATCAACGTCTTGACTCTTATTTTTTGTTTTCGGACCATGGCGTCTTTCATTCTCAACTCCCGTAATGACGTGCATGTCGGGCAGGCACAGATCACTTATCGGATATTTCGCCATGTTTCTGTAGAGCACCGGGTATATTTAATTTAAATTTTTGATCGCTAATTCCCGTTAATTAGTGTGGATGCTTTTATTTTGTGCATTCAATCAAATTAGTGTTCGATAATGCTCGTTATCGTTGTGCAGATAGGGGATGCTAATAAATATAAAGACGTTCAGGAGGATGGGATATGTATGGATTTATCGCGAGACAACCCATTTTTAACCTCGATATGAATACCGTGGCCTATGAGCTGCTTTTCAGAGACGGAATGACCAACCGTTTCCCGGATGTGTCGGCGGAATATGCCACGTCCAGAATGATATCAGACCAGTTCTTATCCGTGCCATCTCAGCGCATCGCCGGGGAACATACGTCGTTTATCAATTTTCCTTCCCGGATGATCATCGACCGCAGCGCTGAGGCGCTGGACAAAAACAACGTGGTCATTGAGATCCTTGAAGATGCTGACCCGGGTGAGGCGCTTTTGCAGGCCGTGAGAGAAATGTATGAGCACGGGTACTGCTTTGCGCTCGATGATTTCACTCTCGCACCGGAATGGGATGTTTTTTTGCCCTATATTTCCATCATCAAATTTGATGTCCAGAATTACACCTTAGCGCAAATTAAAAATTACCTGAGTGAGCGTAAAAGCCTGACCGGGCATATTAAATATCTGGCTGAAAAAATTGAGACTAAAGAGGAATTCAAACAATACAGCGATGCCGGATTTTCTCTTTTTCAGGGATATTTTTTCTGTCGTCCGGAGGTGATTAAATATAAACGGCTATCGCAAAATCAGCTTGCAATTTTCCGTCTGCAAATGGAAGTAGGGCGCAATAAACCTGACTTTCGGATCATCGAGGCGTTAATCAAAAGCGATCTCACGCTGTCCTATAAAATCATGCGCTATATGAAGCACACCGCCTTTAAACACATGGGGGCCTGTAATTTCAGCAAGTTAACCCTGAGTGAAGTGCTGAGGTATCTCGGGGAAAATCAGCTCAGAAGGTTTGTGGCCGTTGTAGTGCTGGCAAGTGCAGCCAACGACACCGTCACCGAGCTTTACCCGATGAGTATGATGCGCGGGAAATTCTGTGAACTGATTGCTGAGAAACTGAATGAGCCAATGCTGGCTGAGAATGCGTTCATGTGCGGTCTGTTCTCACTGCTTGATACCCTGCTTGAGCTGCCGATGGCAGAGTTGATGACACAAATTGCTGTCCCGCAGAGCGTGAGTAATGCGTTGTGCCATCAGGAAGGGCAGTTAGCGGATATGGTTCGCCTCTGCCATTACTACGAGCAGCAGCAGTGGGATGAGGCAAGCAGAATAAGTCACGCGCTGGGACTGGCAGAGGAAGACATCGTAGAGGCGATGAGGAAGGCCACGATCTGGGCCGGGGAGAACGCCGTCAGTTAATCGTTCCTCACTCCGCTAAGACGGAGTGAGGAAGAAAGCCTGGCCGCTTACCGGCCCGCTTTTAATTTCTGGTAATACTCTTCATAGATGCGGCTTGCGTCACCGACATCGTTTTGCCACTCGCCTTTACTGATGGTTTGCGCATCCGGATAGAGCGATTTGTCGTTCGCGACGGCCGGGCTGAGCAGCTTACGCGCAGCGAGGTTCGGGGTGGGATAACCAATGGTCTCCGCAACCTGTTTCGCGACGTCCGGGCGCAGCAGGAAGTTAATCAGCTTCAGGGCACCGTCAACGTTCTTCGCGTTTGCAGGAATAGAGAGGCTATCCATCCAGAAGATCCCGCCTTCTTTCGGCCACACTACCTCCAGCGGCGTACCGGCCTGACGGGCAACATACGCGGAGCCGTTCCACACCATGCCCAGATTCACTTCGCCTTCCATATAGGGGTTTGCCGGGTTATCAGAGTTGAATGCCGCCACGTTAGGCATCAGCTTTTTCAGCTCGTTATAGGCCGCTTCAATCTCTTTCGGGTCCGTCGTATTGCCTGAGTAGCCGAGCTTACGCAGCGCTACCTGGAACACTTCGCGCGCGTCGTCGGTTAACAGCAGGCTGCCTTTGTATTCCGGTTTCCACAGATCGGCCCAGCTTGTAACGGTTTTCGGATCGATAGCCTCGCTGTTGACACCAATGGCGGTTGCGCCCCAGATGTAAGGAATGGAGTAGTCGTTATTCGGGTCAAACGGCTTATTGAGCATCTCCGGATCGAGATTGTTGAAGTGAGTGAGCTTCGTTTTATCGATCTTCTGAATCATGCCCTCTTTGCGCATTTTATCGACGAAATAGGTCGACGGGACGACCAGATCGTACGCGCCTTCTTTGTAAGTTTTGAGCTTGGCGTACATGGTTTCATTCGACTCATAGGTAGAATAGATAACCTTGATGCCCGTCTCTTTCGTGAACTGCTCGAGCAGGCCAGGTGGCACATACTCGGTCCAGTTATAGAAATAGAGCGTTTTGCTGTCATCAGCGTGCGCGGCACCCATTCCGAGCACCAGTGCCGCAGCGGCAAGCATTTTTTTCATTTCATTGTCCCCTGAGATTTTGTTTTATCACGAGCAATAACCTGGCTGGCAATCACCAGCACCAGCGAGAACACTAACAGTATGGTCGCCAGCGCGTTCACCTCGGGCGAGACGCCGACTTTCACCATTGAATAGATCTTCAATGGCAGAATTTCATAACTCGGGCCGGTGACGAAGGAGGAGACCACCACATCGTCCATCGACAGGGTAAAACTCAGCAGCCATCCGGCAGCAACGGCGGGCATCGCCAGCGGCAGGATGATTTTGCGCAGGATCGTCATCTCACTGGCACCCAGATCTTTTGCGGCTTCCAGCATGCGTACGTCAAACCCTTTCAGGCGTGCGAAGACGGTGACCACCACAAACGGCAGGCAGAAAGTGATGTGGGAGAACAGCAGTGACCAGAAGCCCAACTGGACGCCCAGCAGCATAAACAGCACCAGCAGCGAAATCGCCATGACGATATCCGGCGACATCATCACCACAAACAGCATCCCGCTGACGAACGGTTTACCCCGGAAGCGATAGCGATAGAGCGCCACGGCGGTAAGCGAACCAATCAGCGTGGCGAAGGTGGCGGAGAAAATCGCCATCGTCAGGGAGTGCTGAGCAGCCTGCAGCAGGCTGTCGTTGTTCATCAGCAGGCTGTACCAGTTGGTAGTGAAACCTTGCCAGTTGATGCCGAAACGCGAGCTGTTAAACGAGTTCACGATCAAAATAATGATCGGAATATAAAGATAGGCATAGATGGCGGTCATAAAACCGCCGCGAAGCAGTCGACCGATCATTCGAGTTCCACCTTTTTATTCAGTAATCGTGAAGCACGCCAGTAGATCAACAGCATCAGGCCCATCACCACCGTGAGCGTAATGCTGGTAGCGGAACCGAACGGCCAGTCGCGAATGTTCAGGAACTGACTCTTAATCACGTTGCCGATAAGCAGGTTTTTCGCGCCGCCCATCAGGTCGGACACGTAGAACAAGCCCATTGCCGGCAGCATTACCAGCAGACAACCTGCAATGATGCCAGGCATGGTCAACGGAATGATAATCCGGATAAAGGTCTGCAGTTTGCTGGCGCCCAGGTCTCTCGCAGCTTCCAGCAGCGGTTTATCCAGCTTCTCAATGCTGGAATAGAGCGGCATCACCATAAAGGGCAGCAGGATATAGACCAGACCCACAATGACCGCACCCGGCGTAAACATGATGCGCACTGGCGTATCAATCACGCCCAGCCACAACAGGAACTCGTTCAGATAGCCTTTGGTGCTGAGGAAAATTTTCAGCCCGTAGATGCGGATCAGGGAGTTGGTCCAGAAAGGCACGATCAGCAAAAAGAGCAGCAGTGGACGCACTTTTTGCGGCAGACGTGCCAGAAACCATGCAAAGGGATAACCCAGCACCAGGCAGGCAACGGTGGCGATCAGCGCCATATTAAGCGAGTGCAACAGCACGTCAAAATAGAGCGGATCGAGCAGACGCGAGTAGTTGTCCAGCGTAAAGACCAGCTTTACGAAGTCAGTATCGTCGCGGGTCAGGAAGCTGGTGGCGATGATCATCAGGTTGGGTAAGAAGACAAACAACACAAGCCAACCGACGATAGTAGCAATCACCACATTCTGGAATTTACTTGTGTTCTTCATCAGCCAGTACAACCTCCCAGCTTTCTACCCAGTTGATAACCATTTTCTGGTCGAGGGAGTGGTCGAAATCAGGGTCGTCCTCATTAAAGAACTCACTGACCATCACCATCTTACCGTTTTCCAGTTCGACGACAGACTCCAGCGTCATCCCTTTATAGTTGCGCTCCCGGATATAGCCAATCAGGCCCTCGGCATCAGTATTGCCGTGGATCTCTTCAACGCGCAGATCCTCCGGGCGCAGCAGGACGTTGAGCTTTTGCCCTTTTTCGACGGCAAAATTCACGGTGATATTGCACTCGCGGCCTTCTACGTTGGCCCGCACGCGCTGTTCGTCCAGGCGTTCAATCACCGTGGCGTTGAAAATGTTGATCTCCCCAATGAAGCTGGCCACGAACAGGTTTTTCGGCTCTTCATAGATTTCACGTGGCGTGCCGTCCTGCTCGATTTTGCCGTCACGCATCACCACGATACGGTCCGACATGGTGAGTGCCTCTTCCTGATCGTGGGTAACGAAGACAAAGGTAATGCCGAGCTTGCGCTGCAGGGCTTTAAGCTCGTTCTGCATCTGCTTGCGCAGTTTATAGTCCAGCGCGGAAAGTGACTCATCCAGCAGGAGCAGACGCGGTTTATTGACCACAGCGCGGGCGATAGCAACGCGCTGCTGCTGGCCGCCGGAAAGCTGGTGTGGCTTACGCTGGGCAAATTCTTCCAGTTGCACCATGCGCAGCGCGTCGGTAACGCGAGCAGGGATCTCGCTGGCCGGGGTTTTTTGCATCCGCAGGCCAAATGCGACGTTCTCGAACACGGTCATGTGCGGAAACAGGGCATAGCTCTGAAAGACGGTATTCACGTGCCGCTCTTCGGCGGGGACCTGGGTGATATCCTGGTTTTCAAGGTGGATGTGACCGCTATCGACGTTTTCCAGTCCGGCGATAAGGCGCAGTACGGTTGTCTTGCCGCAGCCAGAGGGGCCAAGCAGCGTGAGGAACTCACCGTCATTGATGGTCAGGTTGAGCCCGGAAATAACATCTTTACCATCAAAACTTTTACGAA
The DNA here is from genome assembly GCF_031453695.1 of Enterobacter sp. SORGH_AS_0287. NCBI lineage: Bacteria > Pseudomonadati > Pseudomonadota > Gammaproteobacteria > Enterobacterales > Enterobacteriaceae > Enterobacter > Enterobacter sp. SORGH_AS_0287. Next base: position 1,692,790 of record NZ_JAVIZW010000001.1, on the reverse strand, counting down.
TTCGTTCCAGTTGCACCAGCGGTGAACGTGAACGGGATTGTGTATTCAATTTTTGCGCTGTCCCATATAGACGCTCCGGGATGCAGACCGAAGCGGGGTTTGTGTGTAACCACCTTGGTGACTCGTAATGAGGGCGGACATTCTACGGCAAACCACTGTAATCGCCAATCCTTGTCACTGATTCATAAGCTACATTTACTAACGGATACGATATAAACGGAAAATATTCTCGTTTGCGGGATAAAAGTGACCTGACGCAATATTTGCCTTTTGATGCTTATTGATAATGTTGTCACAAAAAGTGAGGGTGACTGCATGGATAAATTACTTGAGCGTTTTTTACAGTACGTTTCGCTGGATACCCAATCTAAACCGGGTGTCCGCCAGGTGCCAAGCACCGAAGGCCAGTGGAAGTTATTAAACCTGCTCAAAGAGCAGCTCGACGCCATGGGGCTGGTTAACGTCACGTTAAGCGAGAAAGGCACTGTGATGGGAACGCTGCCTGCGAATGTCTCCGGTGATATCCCGGCGATTGGCTTTATCTCTCATGTCGACACCTCTCCGGATTTTAGCGGTAAACATGTCAACCCGCAGATTGTTGAAAACTACCGCGGCGGCGACATTGCGCTGGGGATTGGTGACGAAGTACTGTCGCCGGTGATGTTCCCGGTGCTGCACCAGCTGCTCGGTCAGACGCTCATCACCACCGACGGCAAAACGCTGCTGGGTGCCGATGACAAAGCGGGGATTGCCGAGATCATGACGGCGCTGGCGGTGCTGAAAGAGAAAAATATCCCGCACGGGGATATCCGTGTCGCCTTTACGCCGGATGAAGAGGTCGGCAAGGGGGCAAAACACTTCGACGTAGATGCCTTTAACGCAAAGTGGGCCTATACCGTCGACGGTGGCGGCGTAGGGGAACTGGAGTTCGAGAATTTCAACGCCGCGTCCGTGACAATCAAAATCGTCGGAAACAACGTTCATCCTGGCTCCGCCAAAGGGGTCATGGTGAATGCGTTGTCGCTGGCGTCGCGTATTCATGCGGAAGTTCCGCCAGAAGAGAGCCCGGAACAGACCGACGGTTATGAAGGTTTTTATCACCTGACCAGCATTAAAGGCACCGTAGACAGTGCGCAGATGCACTACATCATTCGCGACTTTGGCCGTAAAGCATTTGAAGCGCGTAAACGTAAGATGATGGAGATAGCCAAAAAGGTCGGTAAGGGCCTGCATCCGGATTGCTATATCGAGCTGATTATTGAAGACAGCTACTACAATATGCGCGAGAAAGTGATGGCGCATCCGCATATCCTCGATATCGCGCAGCAGGCAATGCGTGACTGTGATATTGAACCGCTGTTAAAACCGATTCGTGGTGGCACAGACGGTTCGCAGCTGTCGTTCATGGGGCTGCCTTGCCCGAATCTGTTTACCGGTGGCTACAACTATCACGGCAAGCACGAGTTCGTGACGCTGGAAGGAATGGAAAAAGCGGTGAAGGTGATTGTGCGAATTGCGGAGCTGACCGCGGCGCGGTAATGACAAAAAAAAGGCCGGGTCAGGCGAAACCGCCACCCGGCACGCTTTTCTTTACGGTTTAGTCCTCAAAGAACCAGTACCCGCTGTTCACTAGCGCGGCGAGCATCGCGAGGAAAGAGGGATCTTCCAGCGCATCGCCAAAGGTATCGGCCGTTAAGGTCAGGTGGCTGGCAATAGCCTCCAGCGCCGGACGGTGAGGGGAGTCCAGCTTCTCGCCGTTAACGAAAACATCTTCACCGATGCGCAGTACGCGCAACCCGCCCAGACGAACCAGTTTGTCGCCCTGTTGCAGTGCGTCATAAATCTCGTCGGCCTGGTATGGCGGCTCTGGCGGTGCCACATCCAGCTCATGGCGTGACTGGCTGATAAACTCACCAAACCACTGGCTGAAATGCGCCGGTTCATTGATCAAATCCAGCATCATGCCGCGAAGCTTGTCCAGTTCGGCTGGCACAATATCAGCCGGGTGCTCGCGCGCAGGCACATCCGGGTCGCTGTAACGATGGCTGCCCAGTTCACGCTGCAGCACGTAGTCAGCAAAGCCGCTGATCATTTCGCGACCGCTTGGTGCGCGGAATCCGACGGAGTAGTTCAGCGAGTTTTCCAGCGAATACCCTTCGTGCGGGAATCCTGGTGGGATATAGAGAATATCACCCGGCTCCAGCTCTTCATCGATAATCCCTTCAAACGGATCGACCTGAAGCAGGTCCGGATGCGGGCAGTGCTGTTTCATCGGCACTTTGTCGCCCACGCGCCAGCGGCGGCGGCCTGTACCCTGAATGATGAACACGTCGTACTGGTCCAGATGCGGACCAACGCCCCCTCCTGGCACGGAGAAGGAGATCATCAGATCATCCATTCGCCAGTCGGGCAGGGCGCGGAACGGACGCATTAACGCCGCAGTCGGTTCATGCCAGTGGTTAACCGCCTGAACCAGTAATGACCAGTTGTTTTCACCGAGGTCATCGTAGCTTTCGAAAGGACCGTGGCTGACCTGCCATTTCCCGTCCTGGTGGCTTACCAGGCGGCTGTCGACTTCACTCTCCATGGCCAGACCGGCCAGTTCGTCAGGGGAGAGAGGATCGACAAAATTGCTGAACCCGCGTTTAAGAACGACCGGGCGTTTCTGCCAGTAACGTTCAATAAATTCGGGCCAGTTAAGTGTTAAGTGATAATCCATATTTTTTTATTCCGCAGGCTCTTACTGACTCGGATTATAACGGAAGCACAGGAGCCTGGGTGCGAGATCCTCGCATTTTTCACATAACGGGTTAACTATCGTTCGATATGGGCTGCTGGCGACCGAAAATGACCTCCATTCTGGCGCCTCCGAGTAAACTGTCTTCGGTTTCAATTTTTCCGTCGTACTGGTCGACGATTTCGCGTGCCACCGCTAACCCAACCCCCTGGCCGGGGCGTAACGTATCCGCACGCTGACCGCGGTCGAATACCACATCACGTTTATTGCGTGGGATCCCCGGGCCATCATCCTCAACGATAATATGCAATTCGTTATCCGTCTGACGCGCGGAAACTTCCACGAATTCCAGGCAATATTTACAGGCGTTATCCAGCAAATTGCCCATCACTTCCATGAAATCATTTTTTTCACCAACAAAGCTGATTTCGGGAGAGATATCGAGGCTGATATTGACCCCTTTGCGCTGGTAAACCTTGTTGAGCGCGGAGGTGAGGTTATCCAGAAGCGGTGCCACAGGATGCAGTTCGCGGCTCAATAACGCGCTGCCGGAACGCATGCTGGCACGGTGCAGATAGTAACCAATTTGCTGAGAAATACGGCTGATCTGTTCCAGCATCACCGGCTCGGCGTCATCAACGCTCAGCTTTGAGCTGCGCATCGAACGCAGGGTACTTTGCATCACCGCCAGCGGCGTTTTCAGGCTATGCGTGAGGTCGGTGAGGGTGGTGCGATATTTATCATAGCGCTCACGTTCGCTTTTCAGCAGACGGTTGAGGTTACGCACCAGGCTTGTCAGCTCGCGGGTAGTCTCCGGGTTGAGCTTCTCACGATGATGTTCTTCCAGCTCGCGCACCTCTCTCGCCAGCGATTCGATGGGGCGTAAACTCCACCACGCGGCGAGCCACAGCAGCGGGATCACCAGCAGCAGATTCGCGGCCAGAACATAGACGAACCAGTTCCATACCATATAAGAACGTTTAAGTTCGACCGGGATGGTATCGACCACCACGATGGTCAACTGCGGCATGTTCATCGTGGCCGGGTAGAGGTTAATCGCCACGGAGTGCGTCATTTCTGTTTCGGCATCGTCTGCGCGGATCTCATTCAGCTTTTGCTGCAGGGAGCGGTCCTCGCGCAGCAGCGAGCTGGTGGTGTTCAGATCGGCTTCAAGTTCGTGGAAACCATTGGTCTTAAGCCATTCCGGACGAATACTTTTAACCAGCCATGGGATATCGCGTTGTGCCCAAAGTAGTTTTCCCTTTTCGTTATAAATCAGGGCCAGGGTCGGGCTTTGCTGGTTAAGGTTTTCCGGCATTTCGACGGTGATCGTGTTGTTTTCCCATTTCGCCAGGGTATAAAACAGGTTGCTTTCACCACGCAACAGTCGAAAAGTTGTTTTATCAAAACTGACGCTGTAGCCCACCAGAGCCACCATGCCGTAGGAGAGGGATAACACCAGCACGACGGCGGCTGTTGCCAGTAAAAAGCGAACCCGCAGCGAGAGGGGCAGAATATGACGCAAGATCCCTTTCATTTAGCGTATTTCGAACAGATAACCCTGACCACGGACGGTCGTGATCACGTCCTGCGGGTACTCCGCCTGAATTTTCTTGCGCAAACGTCCCATCAACACATCAATCGTGTGGCTCTCACGCAGCTCGGCATCCGGATAAAGCTGAAGCATTAAGGAGTCTTTGCTCACCACTTTGCCGCTGTTGCGGATTAACGTTTCCATGATGGTGTATTCAAACGCGGTCAGCTTAATGACTTCATTATTGATCGAGAATTCACGACGGGAGAGATCAACCTGGAAAGGGGGAATCGAAATCACCTGGGAGGCCAGGCCGCTGTTGCGGCGCAGCAATGCCTGCATGCGTGCCGCCACTTCTTCGATGTGAAACGGCTTGGTAACGTAATCATCCGCACCTGCGCTGAGCACTTCAACCTTGTCCTGCCAGCCTTCACGTGCGGTCAACACCAGAACCGGAAGGGAGACATCATGGCTGCGCCAGCGACGAATCAACGACAAACCGTCTTCATCAGGCAATCCGAGATCGACGATGGCGATGTCCGGCAGGTGCTCATTGAGATAATAATCGGCTTCTTTTGCATCTTCGGCATCGTCCACCTGATGTCCCATCTCCTGAAGCTGAACCTTCAGGTGATGGCGTAGCAATGCGTTATCCTCAACAACCAGTACGCGCATCATCTTTTCTCCCTATATGAATGGTATGAATAGTTTAACGCTGATTATGTTGTTGTGGGGATAAACATTAAGTAAACCGGGGAAAAGCAGCCCCCTTTCCAGGCGGAAAGGGGGAAGAGAGGTTACTTCAGCTCGTCAACCATGGTGATGGCACGGCCGATATAGTTTGCCGGGGTCATCGCTTTCAGGCGGGTTTTCTCGTCTTCCGGCAGTTCAAGACTGTCGATAAACTGTTTCATGCCTTCGGCGTCTACGCGTTTGCCGCGCGTCAGCTCTTTCAGTTTCTCGTACGGTTTTTCAATGCCATAACGACGCATGACGGTCTGAATGGGCTCTGCCAGCACTTCCCAGTTGTGATCCAGCTCGTCCAGCAGACGGTCGCGGTTCACTTCCAGTTTGCTTACACCTTTCAGGGTGGACTGATACGCGATCAGCGCGTATCCAATACCCACGCCCAGGTTACGCAGCACGGTGGAGTCAGTCAGGTCGCGCTGCCAGCGGGAAACCGGCAGTTTGCTCGCCATGTGCTGCAGCACCGCATTCGCCAGGCCCAGGTTGCCTTCGGAGTTTTCGAAGTCGATTGGGTTGACTTTGTGCGGCATGGTTGAGGAGCCAATTTCACCGGCGATGGTCTTCTGTTTGAAGTGGTTCAGCGCGATGTAACCCCACACGTCACGATCGAAATCGATCAGAATGGTGTTGAAGCGAGCGATACAGTCAAACAGTTCCGCGATATAGTCGTGCGGCTCAATCTGGGTGGTGTACGGGTTCCACTGAATGCCCAGAGAGGTCACGAACGCTTCGCTGAACTGATGCCAGTCCACTTCCGGGTAGGCGGCGATGTGGGCGTTGTAGTTACCTACCGCACCGTTGATTTTACCCAGAATCTCGACCTGCTCCAGCTGACGATACTGACGTTCCATACGGTACGCCACGTTTGCCATCTCTTTACCCATCGTGGAGGGAGTGGCCGGCTGACCGTGGGTACGGGACAGCAGCGGAATATCACGATATTCGACAGACAGTGCTTTTACCGCGTCGATGATTTTACGCCAGTAAGGCAGCACCACGTCTTTACGTGCGGTGGAGAGCATCAGTGCATGAGACAGGTTGTTAATGTCTTCTGAGGTGCAGGCGAAGTGAATGAATTCAGACACGGCATGCAGCGCAGGCACGCTTGCCACTTTCTCTTTCAGGAAATACTCAACCGCTTTTACGTCATGGTTGGTGGTGCGCTCAATAGTTTTAATGCGCGCAGCATCTTCTTCGTTGAAGTCAGCAACGATTTTATCGAGGTAATCGTTTGCCTGGGCGTCAAAAGCAGGAACTTCCTTGATTGCTGCCTGGGCGGCCAGCTTTTGCAGCCAGCGTACTTCAACCTGAACACGGAACTTCAGCAAACCATATTCGCTGAAGATCCCGCGCAGCGCGCTGACTTTATCGCCGTAGCGTCCATCTACAGGGGATACGGCGGTCAGTGAGGATAATTCCATAATTCGCAACTCCGGGAGGTTAACAATGAGCAAGAATTTGTTTTGCCTGAGTCGTCAGGCGATTACGAGAAAACATTAACTGCAGGCGGCCACCGCCAACCTGATGCCACAGCACGGCGGCACGAATACCCGCCAGCAGGGAGGCGCGGACTTTTGCCTGAACCTGCGGGCTTTGCAGCACGGCAGGAGAGCCGGTGACCTGAATACGTGGGCCCAGCGGGCTGATGACGTCAACATAAATGCCGGCCATGGCACTGAGCAGCGTTTCGGACTGCAGATCAAAATGGTCGAGCTGGCGCTGCAGCCCGGCAATGCGGTCACCGAGCGTATCAAGCGCACCTTTGGCCGCACTGAGCTTACGCTCCAGTACCATCAGGCTTAACGTGTAGCGGGTCAGCTCCGCGTTCAACCCCTGACGGCTACTGGCGTTAAGCACGCCAAGCAAAGTTTCAAGACCGAGACGAAGATTGGTTTCACTCCCACCGAAGACACCCAGAGTCGAACCGGGGTTGAGGTCGATAACGCTGTTGAGTGAAACGTGCAGCGCGTCAGCATCGCAATGACCCTGATGCGCCAGCTGTTGCACCAGACGGGCAGACTGGCAAATTCCAGCCAGTGCCAGGGTGATGTCATAATAGTTCTTCGCCACACGTTCTCCTTTATGTGTGCAATCGTGTTAAACGGCCGGCAGCGGCAGGCGCTGTTCAATGATCCCGCCGCCCAGACAGATTTCGCCGCTGTAGAATACGGCGGACTGGCCTGGGGTGACCGCCGCAACCGGCTCGTCGAAACGCACATCAATGCGTTCATCATCCAGCGCGGTGACGGTACAAGGGATATCGGTCTGGCGATAGCGTGTTTTTACCGTGCAGCGCAGCGTACCCTTCAGCGGCTCACGATCGACCCAGTGCAGCTGTTGTGCGATGAGGCCGACGGACATCAGACGCGGATGGTCGTGGCCCTGAGCAACAACCAGAATATTGTTTTCGACATCTTTATCTACGACGTACCACGGATCTTCGCTGCCTTCTTTGGTGCCGCCAATACCCAGCCCTTTACGCTGGCCCAGCGTGTGGTACATCAGCCCCTGATGTTGACCAATTTCATCACCGTCGACGGTAACGATTTTGCCCGGCTGTGCCGGCAGGTAACGACCAAGGAAATCGCGGAATTTACGCTCGCCGATAAAACAGATACCGGTAGAGTCTTTTTTCTTAGCAGTGATCAGATCCAGCTCTTCGGCGATTTTACGCACCTGCGGCTTTTCAAGCTCGCCTACCGGGAACAGGCTTTGCGCAATCTGTTCGTGGCTGAGTGTATAAAGGAAGTAGCTTTGATCTTTGTTGCCATCCAGACCGCGCAGCAGCTGGCTTTTGCCATTCACATCGGCACGACGCACGTAGTGCCCGGTCGCAATATAGTCTGCGCCCAGATCTTCTGCGGCGAATTCCAGGAAGGCTTTAAATTTGATCTCTTTGTTGCACAGAATGTCCGGGTTCGGGGTACGACCGGCTTTGTACTCTTCAAGGAAAAGCTCGAAGACGTTGTCCCAGTATTCTGCGGCAAAGTTAACGGTGTGCAGTTCAATGCCCAGCTTATCGCACACCGCCTGCGCATCGGCGAGATCCGCAGCAGCAGTGCAATATTCCTCGCCATCATCTTCCTCCCAGTTCTTCATGAACAGGCCCTCCACCTTATAGCCCTGTTGTTGCAACAGGTAGGCGGAAACGGAGGAATCGACACCGCCGGACATGCCGACGATCACTTTTTTCTGGCTGTTATCTGACATGGAATACTCACGACATTGAACTTCAAGGCGGCGTATTCTATCACGCCCCCCCACCATTGGCACCCTCTGTAAACGGCCAGTTAAATTCTCCAATCACCTCAAGCGGCAGGCGACCAGCAGACTGCCAGCAGCGGATACTCTCGGCAACCAGCGGCGAGCGCAGGTTTGGCGCGTTCAGGATCTCTTCGGCAGTGACCCACAGGCAGCGATCGATATCATCGTCCTGCGGCTCTGTGGCGCACGTTTCGCTAAGCTCGACGGCAAATAAAAAGCGCAGGAACGGGGTGTGATCAGGGGCAATCCACTGGTGCATACGGATGAAGTGCTGCGGCTCCGCGTGGATACCGGTCTCTTCCCACAGTTCGCGTTTAGCGGCCTGCAGTAAGGTTTCATTGGCTTCTAGGTGCCCGGCAGGCTGGTTCCACAGCGCCTTGCCGTTAATACTCTCTTCTACGACCAGAAACTTACCCTGCGCGTGAACCACGCAGGCGACCGTGACATGCGGTTTAAACATAGTGACTCCTTAAGGGGTAACGTCCCGCCATTCACCGTTTGCCAGTGAATCCAGGGTGAAGTTGCCCATGGCGTAGCGAATAAGTCGCAGGGTAGGGAAGCCCACGTGTGCGGTCATCCGGCGAACCTGGCGATTACGGCCTTCATAAAGGGTGATCTTGAGCCAGCTCGTCGGGATGGATTTGCGCTCGCGGATAGGCGGCGTGCGTGGCCACAGCCATTCCGGCTCGCTGACGAGCTCAATACCTGCAGGCAAGGTAGGACCATCGTTTAACGTCACGCCGCGGCGTAATGTCGCCAGCGTCTCATCATCCGGTTCACCTTCAACCTGGACGAAGTAAATCTTTCCCGTGCGTTTGCCCGGCTGAGTGAGCCTGGCCTGTAAGGCACCATCGTTGGTTAAGACCAGAAGTCCTTCGCTATCCCGGTCCAGACGGCCAGCGGCGTAGACGCCCTGAACAGGAATGTAATCCTTCAGCGTGCTGCGTCCGGCTTCGTCAGTAAACTGCGGCAAAACATCGTAGGGTTTATTGAACAAAATCACCCGCTTTGGCTGGGATTCTTGTGGTCTTCTGGCGGCTTGTCGTGAGCTGAATCGCTCAACCCGGTGTTTTGTAAAAGAAGTTTTCTTCATGGTATTTTCAGACGTTATCAATTGCCGCATTATAGCCTATTAACGAAGACCTTTCATGGCGTCGGACAATCAGGTACTATCGAAGGGCTCATTACAATTTATTAACATAAGATCAGTAACAACCAGAAGCGCTCGAAGGAGAGGTTAATGGAAAGCAAAGTAGTTGTTCCGGCGGAAGGTAAAAAGATCACCCTGCAAAACGGCAAGATTAACGTTCCTCACAATCCGATTATCCCGTTCATCGAAGGTGACGGTATCGGTGTAGACGTTACCCCGGCAATGCTGAAAGTGGTTGATGCCGCTGTTGAGAAAGCCTACAAAGGCGAGCGTAAAATTTCCTGGATGGAAATTTACACCGGTGAAAAATCTACTCAAGTTTATGGCCAGGACGTTTGGCTGCCAGCTGAAACGCTGGACCTGATCCGCGACTACCGCGTTGCTATTAAAGGCCCTCTGACAACTCCAGTCGGTGGCGGTATTCGTTCCCTGAACGTTGCGCTGCGTCAGGAGCTGGACCTGTACGTGTGTCTGCGTCCGGTTCGTTACTATCAGGGCACCCCAAGCCCGGTTAAGCACCCTGAACTGACCGACATGGTTATCTTCCGCGAAAACTCAGAAGACATCTACGCGGGCATCGAGTGGAAAGCGGACTCTGCTGACGCAGAGAAAGTGATTAAATTCCTGCGCGAAGAGATGGGCGTGAAGAAAATTCGCTTCCCTGAACATTGCGGTATCGGTATCAAGCCTTGCTCCGAAGAAGGGACTAAACGTCTGGTGCGTGCGGCTATTGAATACGCGATCACCAACGACCGTGACTCTGTGACGCTGGTTCACAAAGGCAACATCATGAAGTTCACCGAAGGCGCATTCAAAGACTGGGGCTACCAGCTGGCGATGGAAGAGTTCGGTGGTGAGCTGATTGACGGTGGTCCATGGCAGAAGATCAAGAACCCGAACACCGGCAAAGAGATCATCATTAAAGATGTGATCGCCGATGCGTTCCTGCAGCAGATCCTGCTGCGTCCTGCTGAATATGACGTTATCGCCTGTATGAACCTGAACGGTGACTACATCTCTGACGCCCTGGCGGCGCAGGTTGGCGGTATTGGTATCGCCCCTGGTGCGAACATCGGTGACGAGTGCGCACTGTTCGAAGCGACCCACGGTACGGCACCAAAATATGCCGGCCAGGATAAAGTGAACCCAGGTTCTATCATCCTGTCTGCAGAAATGATGCTGCGTCATATGGAATGGTTCGAAGCCGCAGACCTGATCGTTAAAGGTATGGAAGGCGCGATTAACGCCAAAACCGTAACGTACGATTTCGAACGTCTGATGGAAGGCGCTAAGCTGCTGAAATGTTCAGAGTTTGGCGACGCGATTATCGCGAACATGTAATCCACTTGCTGGGTTAAACAAGAACGGGAGCCGATGGGTTCCCGTTTTTTATTATTCGATTTCGTACGGTTATCAAAACCCCTCCCTTAAATAGCATTTACCGTCCACGCTCTACCGGGCCATCATGCGCTTTCGCCGTTTGATTCGGCGATGTATGCCCCAAAATTTCTTGAATATCTTAATTCCACATCTCACTAAATTCATTGTTATGGTGTCCGGCCTCAACCGGTGCCGCGCTCATGAATACCTGATCTAACTTATCGGGTGCGACGGTTACGGTGAAACCCTCATTAATTCTGTTGTCAGCATAACTTTCTGGTGTGCGGAATATCACTCGTATTACGGGAGATAGCACAACGTGAATTAGCATCATTTTAAGCAGACGGCTGATATAAATATCCCTGTCGCAGCAAGTTGTCTAATCAAACGGTATTGCTGCGCTGGCACTGTCCGCGGTAGTGGGAAAAGCCAGACAAACTGTACGAAAAAATAAAGCCGGGCAATATCGGTTTTATTGTGTACATAGCAAACACGCATGGTCATTCATTGCCATGTATTTTCCAATCGAGATGTAAGGATATTCTACAAATGAGTACTTTTACTGTAGTACCCGCAAATCAGTCTGCAGATAATAATGCGAAAATGATTTATCAGTGGTTGAGTGGTCTGTCCGAACGACAGGGTAAAAAGCTCATTTCAGGTATTTTTGGTGGCTATAGCAATATCGGCGGCGTCGATGCTTTTTCCTTGCAACAAGGAAAAGACCTGCAGGCCCTGACCGGGAAATTCCCCGCTATTTATAGCGCTGACTATGCCCGTGGCTGGGATGCCTGCACCCCAGGAGAGGAAGCCAGTTTGATCGATTTTGGTTGTAATGCCGATCTGATCGACCACTGGAAAAAAGGCGGACTGGTCGCGATCAGCCACCATTTACCAAACCCTTGTTTTGCGGGGAATAATCCTGGTGATGGAAAGGGGGCTCTCAAGCATCCTGTGAGTAATGATGAATTTTCTGCAATCTTACAGTCTGGAACACCGTCGCGTGGACGCTGGCTGGCAATGCTTGATAAGGTCGCTCAGGGCCTACAGCAACTGAATGAGAAAGGTGTCACCGTCTTTTATCGACCCTTGCATGAGATGAATGGCGAGTGGTTCTGGTGGGGGGCAACCGGTGAGAATACAAACGATACTGTACGTATGGATCTGTATCGACGCCTGTATCAGGATATCTTTAACTATTTCGTTAAAACGAAAGGGTTAAACAATTTACTCTGGGTCTTCTCTCCTGATGCAAACCGGGATTATAAGACATCTTATTACCCTGGCGCAGAGTATGTTGATATTACTGGCCTGGACTTGTATACAGACAATCCTGCCACTGTAAACGGTTACGATGAAATGGTGGCATTGAATAAGCCGTTTGCCTTTGCAGAAGTGGGGCCATCAACAATTAACGGCCAGTTTGATTATGCAAACTTAGTGAGTGTTATTCTTCAGAAATACCCTAAAGCAACCATGTTTATCCCCTGGAACAATGACTGGAGCCCGCTGAAAAACCTGAAAGCCTCTGGTGCATACAATAATGACCGGGTAATAAATCTCGGAGATGTATGGAACGGCAGCGTTCTGAGTTAATGTACGTTCCGGTGTCACGTTGATGCACCATATAAAATGGTTGAAGTCGCTGGCCCGATCGTTAACGCTATAGAAGATGCTAAAATGTTCAGAGTCTGGCGACGCGATCATCGCGAATATGTCATCCAGATTCTGGGTTAAACGTGAACGGGGGCCAGAAGGTCCCCGTTTTTTTCCTCTGCCTGCGGGAGACTGCAAGATGTTAGCTACGATCCTTGTCGCTATTGTTGCATTAATTCATCTCTACATACTTGTGCTGGAAATGTTCCTGTGGAACACAAAAACAGGCCACAAGGCATTTAATCTCAGCCCTGATTTTGCACGCGATACCCGCGTGCTGGCCGCAAATCAGGGGTTGTATAACGGTTTTCTGGCAGCGGGACTGCTCTGGGGACTGTGGCTTGGTGAAAGCGGTGTTCCTGTGGTCTTCTTCTTTTTGACCTGCGTGTTGATTGCGGGCATTTACGGTGCCATGACCGCCAGCCGAAAAATACTCTATGTTCAGGCTTTACCGGCGCTGGCTGCATTGATTGCATTGTGGTTGCGTTGATTAACAAGGCTTTGGTCTAAGAGTGCCGTCCGATATACTCAGGCATTACCCTTAAAGGTCAGAGAAGAGACTATTTATGCACAATGAAATTCCACTTAAATATTATGACATCGTCGATGAATACGCGTCGGAAGCCGCGGAGCCGGTAAGTGAGGCAGAGCGCGATCCTCTTGCCTGTTATTTCCAGTTGCTGCTCACCCGTTTATCGAACAATGAAGAGATCAGCGAGGAAGCCCAGCAAGAGATGGCCAGTGAAGCCGGCATCCGTAGCGCGCGCATTGATGATATTGCGAACTTCCTCAATCAGTGGGGAAATGAATAGTCCGCCTCAAAAACCGTTGTGATGATGCTTTGCTAAACAGCTCAGCATCACGCTATCGGACCACATGCATTTTTTATCCGGGATGTGCGTTGAGGGTTTACCGATGAGCAGGGCGAAAATAACGATCAGGAAAAAGAGTACCAGCGGAAACAACAGAGAATTTTTCACGTTTTAACCAAATGAGAGTGTGCTTCAGGGTAATCTACGGTCTGAATGTGACGACTATATGTTTTTAGGAAAGAAATGGAAACGTCTGATCTGGAAAAACATTACCACGACACCAACGCGAAGACGCTGGCGCTCTGGGAAACGCGGGACGGTATCGGAGCGGTAAGGGAGCCGTTTTATGCTACGCAAAAGCTCGCACTGGCGACAGGTTTCCAGCCGGAAATGACCGCGTCTCTCGACATGTTGTTTCGGGAACTGCGGGCGTTGACCCGCCACGACTCGTTAGTAGACCTCCAGCCGCCATCCGGCTTCCATTTCACCTTCGTACCCATAACGCTCCCTCTCTACGACGAGAATGCACCGTTACCGGCGAAGACGCATCAGCTTATCGACGCATGGACCCCTTTTGCCGGTCTGGGCATCACGGTTCGGGAACTCAGGCTGGTGGCATTGCCCAACCAGCTCTTGCTTGCAGGCATACCCGATACACTTGCCTTGAGGCAGCGGCAGGCGTTTTGTGAACGTCTGTTAACCACGGACTGGCAAGCGGCGTTGCGCTTACGCCATGGCAATACCCCTTTGCCAGCGCCGTTCTGGCACACTACGCTGTTGCGCTACCAGGCAGACTGTCTGCCTGAATCACTGAGGGCGTTTTTCCGGGAGCGCCGCATGCAGCGTTACGGTGAGGTTTGCGGAGAGCTAAAACTCAACGTCGTGAATTATAACTGGACGCTATGCAGAGCCGTCACGTCGTCAATGTTGACACGTTAACGCGCTGGTTTTTGCTTATCGTTGTTAAGTTGCTGCGTCAGTTCACCAATGGTCAGTGATTTAGAGAAATACCACCCCTGAATCAGGGCATCAGGATACCGGTCAGCGATAAAGCGATATTGCGTTTCGCTTTCCACACCTTCAAAGACGAGCGTTTTATTCAGTCTGGCGAGGGCGTCACTAAAGATGACGAATATATTCTGTTTATAATGCTCATTAATACCATCTACCAGCGATTTGTCTATTTTGATCTCATCGTATTCCAGAAGCGATATGCGGGCGAGGTTAGAGTTTTGTACTCCAAAATCGTCAATTGATATTCTCACACCCAATGATTTTAACGCCTGACAGAACCCTTCGAGAACATCCGCAGTGGAAACCGCCTTTTCAGAGAGTTCGACTTTTATCAAGGAGAGTGGAATGCTATTCACTAAACACTCACGACACAGAATCTTAATGAATTGCCCGTCTTCAATCTCGGTTCGGCCAATATTTAATGAAATCACCAGCTGATGTTTAATCGCCAGCGAGGCGATTTCTGCCAGGGATTTTTCGATGATATTGATATAATACTTTTGATACAGGCCAATTTTCTTAATTAAGGGAATAAAGAGCTCAGGCGAGACCTCTCCATGATTGTTATCGCGCCATCTCGACAGAACTTCAACGCCCACCATTTTTTTATCCTGGATTCGAATAATGGGCTGGTAGTTAACGCTGATGGTATTGGCTTTTACCGCGTTAACCAGCGTGCGCTCCAGTGAGAACCGATCTTCATAGATGCGGAAGAAAAACAGCGTGATCGCTATCCAGATGAAAGCCAGAATTGCCGTGAGAAGGGTAAACACCACCAGAGACAATGAAGCCAGCCCTGCGTTGTGATGCTTCACGATCACACACAAATCCCATACGGCGCTGCACTGCGTCAGGGTTAAGGTAAACAGATTCGAATGCAGCCAGCTCTGTTCTTTTATCACCGGGGAGGCTGAGAAAAATGTTCTGCCGAAATCTTTGGTCGTCGTACTCAGTGAATAGTTCGCCGTAATCGGCGTGAACTTATCGTAAGCATAGCGGGAGGTGAATATAATCACGTTATTATAAATTGCCGCATTGCCTGTAAAAAAATCTTTTCTGGAAAACTGTGCCAGAAGAAAACCCCGTGGCGTTTTATGCAGCTCTGCAGGAAGGGCAACGGGAGTGGCGAGTTTACCCCAAAAAGCAGTACAGGCTATTTTCCCCTTTTCAATAAAACCGATATCCCCGAAATAGAGGCTATCTAACTTTATCTGCCTGTAACTATCGAGACTGGTTTTATCACAACCCTGTGTAGTAATGCTTTTGAGCGCCTGCGCCACACTTTGAGAGAGGCCTTCTGAATATTGCAAAAGGGAATGGGAAACCTCGAGCTGTTTGCTCTTTTGCTGGGCCACGATAACCGCATTAACCGCGTAGAGAGAGAGGGCGACCAGCAACGTTGAAATGATAGCAACGGCAATGATCTTTTTCATTTTCCAGTGGTCCCGTCCGCTCCCTGATTGCACAAATCTTAACACAGCCAGGGCAAGGCACAAGCCTGATAATAACGGAGGTTTATCTTATTCAGTCAGAGTAACTCATGCGGAAGTACCAGTTTTTTAAGATAAATCTTAACTAAACTTTTCACATTGCTTTAAGCAGCGCAGAGTTTGCCAGGCGATCGCCTTATACAGGTCATAAATGAGCATTTTTCTCTTAAGGAAAAAATCGTGCGCAACGTTATGCTCCCCATTCTGTGTGCCTTATTTGTGTTTCTGAGTGGCATGCTGATCATTAACTGGCAGTTGTGGCATATGGCCCGGTCAAATTATGCCGAAACCGCCGCCGCAAGCACGCGTAAAATTGAGGCCATTCTTGCTGAGGCTGTCAGTGCTGCAAATACCGCAAAACGGGTCGCCGCCAAAGGGTGTACCGACACCGGACAGCGTGAACTGGGTTCGGAAGCTGCGCTGAAACCGCATCTTCGCGCCATTATGATTGAGCAGCAGGGCAGGATCGTCTGTACCTCCCTTCCCGGAAACGGCGTATTGATTGTTCGCCCGCAGACGCTGCCCAACAAAGGATTGATGCTGCTCCCCGGTAATCGCCTGGTGAACGGCATTCCGGTGTTACTTTTTCAGATGCCTGTCGCGAAAGGGCGCGTTATCGTAAGCGTTAGCGACGCGCATTTGCGGGATGTTATTGCGAGTGCAGCAAACAACACGGGACTGAGGCTGGTTGTTGGCGATAAAGCAATAGCCGGCGCGGGCGATGTGACCGGCTGGCCCCCCGTGAAGTGGGCGGGTTCCTTAACAGCATCGGCACATTTTCCGTTTAGCATGGCCTGGCAGCCTCCCGCCTTTTACAGCCTGACGCGTTTACTGCATCAGGGATGGAGCGTGATACTGCTTATCCTTGCGTTATCTGCGGCTGTCGGCATTCTTATCCGTCGCTACAGGGGGAAAAGCAGCTCGTTTGAAGACGATCTGCGTAAAGCCATCATCCACGGCCAGATCGTTCCGTACTATCAGCCGATCGTGAATGGCGATACCGGCGGTTTGTATGGCGTGGAAGTGCTGGCAAGGTGGAAGCACTCAAAATCAGGCTTTATCCCACCGGATGTTTTTATTCCGATTGCCGAGCGCAGCGGTCTGATAATTCCGCTGACCAAAAGTTTAATGGCGAAAGTGGTGACCGAGCTTAAGCCGCTTTTGCCTAAGTTGCCGGACGGATTTCACATCGGGGTGAACATCAGCGCCAGACACATCAATGCGCCTTCTTTTATCGCTGACTGCCGGGTCTTTGGAAAAGGCTTTTATGGTAAAGAGGTCAAACTGGTTCTCGAAGTGACCGAGCGTGAACCGCTGATCGATAATCCTCATCTGGTGGAAAATCTCAATGCGTTACATAACGCCGGTTTCGTCATTGCGCTTGATGACTTTGGGACCGGGTATTCCGGACTCTCCTGTCTGCACGCGCTGGCGATTGATTATATTAAAATCGATAAAAGTTTCGTGAACCGGGTATCAGAGGCGAAAGACTCTACGATCCTGCTGGACTGTGTGATTGACCTGGCGAAAAAACTCTCACTGCATATCGTGGCTGAAGGGGTAGAAACGAAGGAGCAACTGGACTATCTCAACCGTAATCAGATTACCCTGTTGCAGGGATACTATTTTGGTAAACCGGTCTCGTATAAAGAATTTATTAAAGTCATCTTATCTAAGCCCCTGGAGAAGGTCAGTCTGTAAGAGATTTTTTTCTGTGAAAGGGGCCCAGTAATAATATCTGATGCCCGTTTGCGAAAAGCGAAATATCATCAGATTTCTGTTGTATGCTTAAGTGCAATTCATTTTCCTCTTATCCTGAGCTTTGTTACAGTGACTCTAGTTGTCAGCCAGGGATGTCAGGCGTGATAAGGTGGAAGAGCTCGTGCATGTGAAAAATACTTTTTACACAACAACTATTACCGTCATCATTGTCTCATTGATCATTTCGCTGTCGCTTGCCGTCCAAATTGCCACGTCCAGGCAGCAGTCAATCCAGCAAATAAACACGAGCGTTGCCAACCTGAGCCATACCTTAGACGTGTACAGCGAAGGGATCATGCGCCAAAGTGAAATGTTGATTACTTCGGTTTCCGACATAATCAAAATTTATGGCATGACCCCACAACAGGCCAAAAATATCCAGCGGATGATAAGCAATCAGGATAATCTTCTTATCCAGATAAATAATGTGGTTGTTTACGATGCGCAAGGGAATATTTTTACGGCACTCCATGAAAGTTTTTCCGGACCCCGGAAAGGGGTGGACAGGTCGTTTTTTATCTACCACAAAGAAAATAAGAGCCAGCAGATTTTTATTGGCCAGCCGGTGGTCAGCAGAACGAATGGTAAATGGGTCATAACCATTAGTCGTCGGCTGGAAACCCCTACCGGCGCGTTTAACGGTGTCGTTGTGGTTACGCTGGGTATCGAAAATTTTCTGGCGTTATACGGGCAGATCAATATTGGTCACTCAGGCGTGATCGGCTTAACAACCCAGTCAGGCGTGTTGCTGGTACGTCATCCGTTTAAAAATAATTACATCGGCGCAATTGTTTCGGATTCGCCTCTCTTCAGGACATACCTCAAGGTACAAAACGCGGGTATCGCCAGCTCTGTCTCACGGTTTGATAAAATCGAACGCATTTATGCCTTCGAGAAGAACAAGCGCTACGGGCTCGTCACCACCGTGGCGGTCA
This sequence comes from Enterobacter sp. SORGH_AS_0287, assembly GCF_031453695.1. Classification (NCBI taxonomy): domain Bacteria; kingdom Pseudomonadati; phylum Pseudomonadota; class Gammaproteobacteria; order Enterobacterales; family Enterobacteriaceae; genus Enterobacter; species Enterobacter sp. SORGH_AS_0287. The sequence continues at coordinate 1,674,310 of NZ_JAVIZW010000001.1, read as the reverse complement.
GTACGCAAGAAGCACTCGCCCCCTGGCGCAAGCAGGCTCTCCAGCTTTCTGTACTCATTTTGGTTTTTACCGCGATACTCATTGCGGCGTCCTGTTTCCTTTATTCCGATTTATCCAGAAAAACACGGGATAACAGAGCGCTGAAGATTATTGCGTCTGAAGATGCGCTAACCGGGCTTTTCAACCGACGCATTTTTGATGAAAAAATTCTGTCAGAAATTGCGGCCTGTGCGGCCAGCGACGCCCCGATTTCGGTGTTGATTGTCGATGTGGACTACTTCAAAAAATACAACGATAACTATGGTCATCCCGAAGGGGACCGCTGTTTAACCCTGCTGGGAAATAGCCTCAGGGAGAGCCTCAACCGGGACAACCAGGTTGTGGCGCGCTATGGTGGGGAAGAGTTTGCACTGATCCTGCCAGACACGGATATCCAGGAAGCGCTCCGCCTCGGTCAGACGATCATTCGCAATGTCTTTTCGCTGCATATTGAACATGCTTTCAGTCCCTTCGGGCGGGTCACGGTTAGCGTCGGGATCTCCACTGCGCGTGCCGTGGATATCGCGGGCAGCCAGCAGAACATCATTATAGCCGCCGACCAGGCGCTCTATCAGGCAAAACGTGCAGGGCGAAACCGGCACGCTTTTGTTGCGGTGTAGGCAAAAAAAAGCCCACTCTAGAGTGGGCAAGAAATACTGGAAGCAATGTGAGCAATGTCGTACTGAATACCTGAGTGTTTCGCTCAACTATTCAGTGTTGAGAAAGATAATCTTTCTCAACTAAAGATGCAACCCCATATTTCTTGTGGTGCTGTTGATGAATAAACGCGCACTCTCTCACTGTGATGCTTATCACAAATTTCCTTTCTGAAATCCTGTGCTATCCTTTCTTGTGTCGTTGATTTAATGACAAAAACCATACGGAGAGGAAACTTATGGGAATTTTATCCTGGATTATCTTTGGGCTTATTGCAGGTATTCTGGCGAAGTGGATTATGCCGGGCAAAGATGGCGGTGGGTTTATCGTCACCGTAATACTGGGGATTATCGGTGCAGTGGTGGGCGGTTGGATCAGTACGCTGTTCGGCTTTGGTAAGGTCGATGGCTTTAACTTCGGCAGCTTCGCTGTCGCGGTGATCGGTGCGTTGGTTGTTCTGTTTATCTACAGAAAAATCAAAAGCTAAGCCTGATAAATGTTGAAAAAGGCTGCCATATGGCGGCCTTTTTACGTGGTGGGTTTACCACCAGCCTAGCTGCGAGCCTGCAACAGCCACGATTGCCACGATCAGCATAATGAGGGTTGTTTTTCTCATTTATGCCCCCGGAGCAGCGTAACCACCGACAAAAAACCAGGCCAAAAACACTACCGCCGTTATAAAAATAACGACCGGGAAGAGGATCCCTATTCTCATACCATCACCTGTTTCGGTTTTTATAACGCCGTAGAGTGTACGGGGTTAATCCATCGCGAGAAAGCGCGTTTTGCTTTTTCCTTTCTTATGCTGATACATCGCGACATCAGCCGCGCGTAACGCACTGTCCGGATCGGTCACTGTGGGGTCAACTTCAATCACACCGAAGCTGGCGCCAGGATAAATAATGTTCACGCTCCCCAGCCAGTATTCTCCTGCAATACGGGCGTCGAGGCGCGTTTTAAGCAGGTTAATCTGTGTGTTCTCACCCGTACTGTTGGTTTGGCTAAGCGAGGCCACCAGAAACTCATCACCGCCCAGCCTGCCAATTATTTCGTCCGCCTGTTTTTCTTCAGTCAGACGTTTACCCACTTCAATCAGGAACCGATCGCCTGATTCATGTCCGTAACGGTCGTTAATCAGCTTGAAATCATCAAGGTCGATAAACGCGATGATGGCGTTGCGTTTAAGGTGCTTTGCCAGTGAAAACAGGGTCGTCAGCTCTTCGAAGATGGCGCGGCGGTTTGGTAATCCGGTAAGGGCATCGGTATAAGAGTGCGCAATGAGTGCCGCATTGGCTTCCCGAAGCTGGATCACCAGTGATTCTTTCTGAATATACTGGGCAATCAACCCGGCAAATAATTTCAGAACTTGTTCACCGCGGTCACTGGGATGTTTCTTTTCCGTGCTGGTGGCGCAGAGCGTGCCATAGAGTGAACCATCCGCAAGGTGAATAGGGATACTCATGTAGGTTGTAATGCCAAGGGCTTTCGCGGCATCGCAATCCGGCCAGCGCTCAGCCACCTCGTTACTGAACAACGTACCACTCTCGATGGCGCGCTTACACAACGTGTCGCCCCATGGAACGCTCAGCCCCTCAGGGATCTGCATCTGCTTGCTGTTGCGGGCGTAGAGGATATGCTGCAGCCGCGCATTGATATCGACCTTCGTCAGGTAGGTGGACTCCATTTCAGTCACAATCTCCAGCATCTCCAGCAGCTGGCGGACGAGACTTTCAAGGGACTGCTCAGTGGCGAGCGTTTCTGAAACACGGGCAAGGATAATATCCGACATGACGTAGGCTCACTCCCATGCAGAAGACGTCTGCATCTGCATGTTATGCTGAATTTTTCGACTTCGGGCATAGTAAAACATGAATATAAAAATATTAATATTCATCACAGGGGAGCGGGGGAGAAAAAAGCCCCGATGTTGAGACCGGGGCAAAGACATCTTGATTACGGAATGATGTTCTCTGGTCATTGAGAACACGTGCCACTGTAGTGTGGAAAAGTGCAGTTAAGATGGAGAAATCGTGGAGAAAGCGGCGATGACCCGTTACCCTTAAAATCTGATGAAGTTAAAAGGATCAATGAGATGAGATTACTGCTTCTGGCACTGGCGTTACCGCTGGCCGCCTGTACCTCCAAAACATCCCCGCCTGATGCCCCGAAACCGCCCCATGTTATCGGGATGGCTAATCCCGCCTCCGTCTACTGCCTGAATAAAGGCGGGGAACAGGTCCCGGTTCAGAGCCCGCAAGGGGTTCGCACGGAGTGCAAGTTGCCCGGTGGCGAAGTGATCGATGAATGGGCGCTTTATCGTCGCGATCATCCGCAACCTGCCAGGTGACAGCGGGACAGTGGCTGCGGTACACTTCTCTTTAGGATTATTCTTAGCCTTTCGATGGCTACCGTTATCGTGAGAGAAGTATGTTTCAGCTTAAACCGGGCAGCATGGCGATGATCATCGGTGCCCGCACGGCGTCCGGCCGTCGTAATATTGGTAAATCTGTTGAACTGTTTGGCCTGTGTCAGCCCGGCCAGCGTTTCGTTAATCCGGTCAATGGCGTCATGACGCAGTTACCCACCACCTCGGATCGCGCGCTTTGGCTGGTGACCGGTGATGTCTTCGCGTTTGACAATCAGCACGGCTTTGCGTTTATTCGCGCCGAACATCTGATGCCGCTTACCCCGGATACGGCGCCGCAAATCCTTGATGAACTGATGATCGACTGACTAGACATTACGCAGCCAGTCGGCTAACACCAGGGCGTGATTGTGTTCCTTATCTTTCGCGCCATAGAGAAGGGTTAAGGTCTGCTTGCTGGCCAGCGCCGCAAGACGCAACCCCTCGTCCTTGTGCTGCGCCAGCTCTTCCCGGTACGCCTTGCTGAAGGCGTTGAAATCAAGGGTTTCGCTATGAAACGCCTTGCGTAAATCATTGGACGGGGTGAGCGTTTTACACCATTCATCATACGCGAGATCGGTTTTCTTCACGCCACGCGGCCAGAGTCTGTCTACCAGCACCCGATAACCATCGTCCGGGCTTGCCTGTTCGTATACGCGTTTACACTGGATCATCTTTTCTCCTCACCTGCGGCAAAACGTTCTGCGTATTACTCTAGCACTTTGTCTTTACCCACCCAATTTAAGGTATTGTGATAATTGCAGAAGATCGGTAGTCTGAGGTTCCTTATGTTATCTGCTAATACTCAGGCATAAGGAACCTTTCATGGAACACCTCCCGGCTAAAACCACACTGCGCATTGCGCTGGTTGGCGATTACAATCCCGATGTTATTGCGCACCAGGCGATCCCGCTGGCAATTGACGACGCCGCTGCCGTTCTTGACCTCACCGCTGATTATGACTGGCTCGCGACCACGGAACTGACCAGCCCGGAAGATCTGGTAGGTTATGACGCTATCTGGCTGGTTCCCGCAAGCCCGTACAAAAACACAGCGGCGGCCTTTATCGCTGCACGCTACGCACGCGAAAACAGCATTCCCTTCCTCGGCACCTGCGGCGGGTTCCAGCATGCGCTGATTGAGTACGCCCGTAATGTGCTGGGCTGGCACGATGCGGCTCACGCCGAAACGGATACCGAAGGCACAATGGTGATTGCGCCATTAACCTGCTCGCTGGTGGAAAAAACCGATGCAATTGAGCTGCGCAACAATACGCTCATCGCCAAAGCCTATGGCAAACCGGAAATCGTGGAGGGATATCACTGCAATTACGGTGTGTCGCCGGAATTTGCACGGGAGCTGGAGAGTGGCGAAATGCGCGTCACCGGCTGGGACGAGCAGGGTGAAATTCGCGCCGCGGAGCTACTGACCCATCCGTTCTTCGTGATCACTTTATTCCAGCATGAACGTGCCGCGCTGGAAGGTCGACCGGTGGTGCTGGTACAGGCAATGCTGCGCGCGGCGCGCGGATAAAAAAGGCAGACCTGGTGGTCTGCCATTCTACTAACGGGGCGTTACCTCCCGGTCACGCCCGGCAAGCATACCGCAAATGGCCATGATCACGGCGGCCAGTGCACAGGCCAGAAGCGGATACCGCCAGTCACCGGCAGCATCGTGAATTTTGCCCATCAACGGCGGGCCACAGGCGGCCAGCAGATAGCCAACCGACTGTGCCATGCCGGACAAGGCCGCGGCCTGATGCGCAGAGCTGGCGCGCAGCCCGATGAAGGTCAGGCCAAGGATCATCGTTGCCCCGGTACCAAAACCAAACACCAGCGTCCACATGACCGCCATTCCCGGCGCAAACCACAATCCTGCTGCGCTTATCGCGCACAACAGCGCCACGACGCCGGCGATTGCTCGCTGATCCTTCAGACGATGGAGGATCAGCGGGACAGCGAGACCCGGAACGGCGGTGGCCAGCTGTAAGAGTCCGTGCACAGAACCCGCCTGGGCTTCGCTATACCCGTGGCTGAGCAGGATCGCCGGTAGCCAGCCGATGATAACATAGTAAATCAGCGAGTTAATTCCCAGAAAAAGGGTGACCTGCCAGGCGAGGGCAGAGCGCCAGATGGCGCGGTTATGTAACGCGCCTGCACCGGTCACCGTCGCAACGTGTTTCTGACGCCACTGTGGCAGCCAGAGCAGTAACGCCGCCAGCGGAAAGGCCATCAGCATTAGCAGGGCGCCATGCCAGCCGGCTTCCCCTTGCGCCAGCGGAACAATCAGTGCGGAACCTAACGCCGCGGAGATCCCCATTGTCAGGGAATACGCGCCGGTGAGTCTGGCAACCTGTCCCGGGAAGTCACGTTTAATTAACCCAGGCAAAAGCACATTGCCCAGTGCGATACCGCAGCCAATCACCGCCGTACCGATGAAAAGCAGGGGGGCGGAAGGCAGGGAGCGCACAGCAATGCCGACGCAAATCAGCAGCAGGGCGATAAACAGGCTGCGCTCCATGCCGATACGCCGGGCAACACCTGCGGCGAGCGGGGAGATAAGGGCGAAAGCCAGCAGAGGCAGGGTGGTCAGCAGACCGGTTTGCGCTGTACTCAAGCCATAATCGAGACGAATGGTATCGAGCAGCGGTGCTGCTCCGGTAAAGGTGACGCGAAGCGTAGTGGCAATCATCAGGATACCTGCGATCAGTAGCGCGCCCTGTTTTCCTGAAACCCGAATTGCAGTAGTCATTGTGTTCTCATACGTTCAAGCGAGCGCACACAATACCGATTTTCTCCACGGTTGAAATCAGGCTAAAATGACAGTTTATCGCTAATATCGGACAACCTGATGATTGGTCTCGGACTGGACGGCTACGATCCCGATAGCCAGCATGATGCGGCTGTCGCGTTTCGCATCCGCGTGGTGGCGGAGGAACAATACATTCCGCGACACCAACATCGTAAGGGACAGCTGATTCTGGCGCTGGGGGGAGCCATTACCTGCGAAGTGGAAAACGCCATGCTGATGGTACCGCCCCAATATGCCGTGTGGATCCCTGGCCAGATGCCGCACAGCAATAAGGCCACGCCGGGTGCCCAGCTTTGCTTTTTGTTTATTGAACCCGGAGCGGTAAGTTTGCCCGATCGCTGCTGCACCCTGAAGATCTCCCCTCTGGTGCGGGAACTGATCTTATCGCTGGCGGAAAAATCACGTGAAGCGCTTTCGCTTGCTGCCACATCGCGTCTGGTGGATGTTCTTTTTGACGAGCTACCGCTGCAGCGTCAGGAACATTTGCAACTGCCCGTTTCGCCTCATCCAAAAATCCGGCTGATGAGCGAGAAGATGGCGGAAGAGCCTGCTGCCTGGCAGACGCTGGCGCAATGGGCGAGCCACTTCGCCATGAGTGAGCGCAATCTGGCGCGCCTGGTGGTAAAAGAGACGGGCCTGAGCTTTCGCCGCTGGCGGCATCAGCTGCAGCTTATTGTGGCGTTACAGCTGTTGATTGGGGGGAAGTCGGTACAGCAGGTGGCGCAGTCGCTGGGGTACGACTCCACCACCGCGTTTATCACGATGTTTAAGAAGGGGCTGGGGCAGACGCCAGCGCGCTATATTGCCAGCCTGACTATGACTTCCCGATAAACAGTGAGACCAGCCCGGCCGCAATCAGCGGGCCCACCGGAACGCCACGAAAGAGCGCCACACCGAGCACGGTTCCCACCAGCAGACCGGCCACCAGCGAGGGCTGGCTGCTCATCAGCGTAACGCCACGCCCGCCCAGCCACGAGACAAAAACGCCTACCGCTATCGCTATCAGCGATTTCCAGTTCACAAACGAGTGCAGCAGCGTCGAGGCAGGCAGCGTACCGCTGGCGATAGGTGCCATCACCCCAATGGTCAGAATGATGATCCCGATGGTGAGACCTTGTTTTTCTATCCACGGGAAAAAGGTGTTTAACGGGGTCACGCGCACAATGATCAGCACCAGAATTGAGATAGCGACGGTGGTGTTATGGCTGACAAAGCCAAGCGCAGCGAGGGCCAGAAGAATGAGCAGTGTCGGGTCAAACATAAGGAATCCTTGCCAAAAGAGTAAGCCTGCTTACTTTACGCGGAAACACGGCTGAAGACAGTTTTTAAAAAGATTTTACTGCTGTCATAACCCTGTCATTTACGGGGGATAAAACAGGGGCAGGCATCGAAAAAGGGTCGCAAAAATGTACGATCACATGTTTGTCGAAACGCTGATCATCTCTTCATCGTTTTTCGCTGTTGCCATTATCCTGGTCGCGTCAGTTATTTTTCTGGAAAAAAAAGCTGACGGGATGCCAGCCTACACGATTACGCTTTATGGAACGTCACCAGCTCAGGACGGGCGATACGCAAATAATCCTGCGTATCCATAATCACGGATTTTTCCAGCAGACCGGCGTTAAACGCGATTTCATCAAAACGCTCAAACAGGAGCGGGTCGGCCACCAGTGCCAGATCGGGATGGAAGCTAAAAGGCGGAATGGCGCCAAAAACGCAGGCGGTCAAGGTATCGACTTCGGCAGGGCTTGCGAGAGACGCTTTTATCCCCCCAAAATGGCTGGCAAGCTGGCTTAAATCGGCCTGCAGATCGGCGGCGAGGATCGCCAGAACGTGTTTTTTTACGCCGTTTCCCTTCACCTTACAGACCAGTGCTTTTGCCCCTTGCCCCAGATCGGTTCCGCGGATCTCACTCACCGCTTCACATTTCCCCACGGCGTCATGCTCCATGACGCGAAATCGCGCGCCCTGCTGGGTTAACAACGTAATGAGTTGCTGGTGGGTTGTTGTTCCCTTAACGTCATCAGACATAGCGATTTACCTGTTAAATACCAATATGCAGCGTTTAACCTTAGCACAGAATATTTCGCCGTTGGGATAGGCAGGACGCAAAGAAAACAGCCAGCGGATTCGCTGGCTGTTGGGTCAGGCATTGCTGTTGGCTGACTGTTTATGGAACAGTTCCCTGAACACCGGATAGATATCATCCTGATCGCGGATATGCTGCATGGCAAAGTTATCGAACATCGATTGCAGATGTTCATACTCACGCCACAGCGTCTGGTGAGCACGGCGGGTAATTTCGATATAGCTGTAGTAACGCACCACCGGCAGAATTTTCTTCGCCAGAATATCGTGACACAGCGGGGAGTCATCTGCCCAGTTATCGCCATCTGATGCCTGCGCGGCATAGATGTTCCACTGCGCCGGGTCGTAACGCTCTTTCACCACTTCATCCATCAGTTTCAGAGCGCTCGACACGATGGTGCCACCGGTCTCCTGCGAGTAGAAGAACTCATGTTCATCCACCTCTTTCGCCTGAGTGTGGTGGCGAATATAGACCACTTCCACGTTCTTATAGGTTCTGCTCAGGAACAGATAGAGCAGGATATAAAAACGCTTCGCCATATCCTTGGTGGCCTGGTCCATCGAGCCGGAGACATCCATCAGACAGAACATGACCGCCTGGCTCGACGGTTCGGGGCGTTTTTCGTAATTCTTGTAGCGCAGGTCGAAGGTGTCGATAAACGGTACCCGGTCTATTTTAGCCCGGAGTTCGGCTATCTCTTTACGCAGGCGTTCCTCTTCCAGCAGTTGCGCCGGTTCCGTATTTTCCACCACCTTCAGGCTGCTCTCCAGCTCGCGGAGTTCGCGCCGTTTACCTGCCGTCATGGCCGTGCGTCGCGCCAGAGAGTTCTGCAGCGAACGGACCACGCTGATGTTGGCGGGCACGCCGTTTGCGGTATATCCCGCGCGATGGGTTTTGTACTCGTTAAGCTGACGATGCTGGTTCTTTTTCAGATTCGGCAGCGCCAGATCCTCAAACAGCAGGTCGAGATACTCATCTTTTGAAATCTGGAAGACAAACTCATCCTGTCCTTCACCGTCCTGGCTGGCCTGTCCCTGACCGCTTCCTGAACCGCCCCCGCCGCCTTGCGGGCGCTCGATTCTGTCGTTCTGCACGAAGTGGTCATTACCTGGGTGTACGCGATGGCGCAGGCCGCCACGTCCCTGATGAAACATCGGTTCGCTGATGTCATCGGTGGGGATGGAGACAGATTCGCCGCTGTCGACGTCGGTCACCGAGCGTTTGTTGATGGCCTCGGAGATCGACTGTTTAATTTGCGCTTTATAACGGCGCAAGAAGCGCTGGCGATTTACCGTGCTCTTGTTTTTGCCGTTAAGACGACGGTCAATAAACCAGGTCATATATCCCCCGTACTGCATTTGCCAACTTGCAGTGTCCGGACGTGCCGGACATTTTTTTGTAGCCCGGCAGGCGTATGCGCTACCGGGCACTTGTACTTGTATTAAGACGATTTACGTACGCGCAGATACCATTCGCAGAGCAGGCGAACCTGTTTGCGGGTGTAGCCTTTCTCCATCATACGGTCGACAAAATCGTCGTGCTTTTTCTGCTCATCGGTTGACGTTTTGGTGTTAAACGAAATCACCGGCAACAGCTCTTCGGTATTGGAGAACATTTTCTTCTCGATTACCGTGCGCAGTTTCTCGTAGCTGGTCCAGTTCGGATTACGTCCGTTGTTATGCGCTCTGGCGCGCAGGACGAAGTTCACAATCTCGTTACGGAAGTCTTTCGGGTTACTGATCCCGGCCGGCTTCTCGATTTTTTCCAGCTCTGCGTTCAGGGATTCCCGGTCGAACAGCTGTCCGGTATCCGGGTCGCGGTACTCCTGATCCTGGATCCAGAAGTCAGCATAGGTGACATAACGGTCAAAAATGTTCTGCCCGTACTCTGAATAAGACTCCAGGTAGGCGGTCTGGATCTCTTTGCCGATGAACTCCGCATATTTCGGGATCAGGTAGCCTTTCAGGAACTCAAGGTAGCGTTCAGCCTGTTCCTGCGGGAACTGCTCGCGTTCAATTTGCTGCTCCAGCACATAGAACAGATGAACCGGGTTGGCCGCCACTTCCGCATGGTCGAAGTTAAACACGCGGGAGAGGATCTTAAAGGCGAAACGCGTGGACAGACCGTTCATCCCTTCGTCCACACCGGCGTAGTCGCGGTACTCCTGATAAGACTTCGCTTTCGGGTCGGTATCTTTCAGACTTTCCCCGTCATACACACGCATTTTCGAGTAGATGCTGGAGTTTTCCGGCTCTTTCAGGCGCGAAAGAATGGAGAAGCGTGACAGCGTTTCCAGAGTGCCTGGTGCGCAAGGTGCGTGTACCAGCTCACTGTGGTTAAGCAGTTTCTCGTAAATTTTGATCTCTTCGGAGATCCGCAGGCAATAAGGCACTTTGACGATGTAGACACGGTCAAGGAACGCCTCATTGTTTTTGTTATTACGGAAGGAGACCCACTCAGATTCGTTTGAGTGCGCGAGGATAATGCCGTTAAACGGCAGGGCGGAAATACCTTCCGTACCGTTGTAGTTCCCTTCCTGGGTGGCCGTCAGCAGCGGATGCAGCACTTTAATCGGTGCTTTAAACATCTCGACGAACTCCATAATCCCCTGGTTGGCGCGGCACAGCGCACCCGAGTAACCGTAGGCATCCGGGTCGTTTTGCGCGTAGTTTTCCAGCTTACGAATATCGACTTTACCCACCAGAGCGGAGATATCCTGGTTGTTCTCATCCCCCGGTTCAGTTTTGGCGATAGCAATCTGTTCCAGAATGGATGGCCACACCTTGACGACGCGGAATTTGGTGATATCCCCACCAAACTCGTGCAGGCGTTTTGCCGCCCAAGGCGACATGATGGTGCCAAGATAGCGCCGCGGAATACCAAACTCTTTATCCAGAATTTGCGCATCTTCCTGCGGATTAAACAGGCACAGCGGATGGTCATTCACCGGGCTGCGTTCACCGTTAGCGCTCAGCACATAGATAGGGACGCGCTGCATCAGTGATTTCAGACGTTCAGCCAGTGATGATTTACCCCCACCCACAGGGCCGAGTAAATAAAGGATCTGTTTCTTCTCTTCCAGACCCTGGGCGGCATGCTTCAGGTAGGAGACAATCTGTTCGATGGCATCTTCCATACCATAGAACTCTTCAAACGCCGGGTAGCGGGCGACCACCCGATTCGAAAAGAGACGGGAAAGCCGAGGTTCCAGGGCAGTATCAACCATGTTTGGCTCACCAATAGCCATTAATAGCCGTTCTGCCGCATTGGCATAGGCACTGCGATCTTGCCGACAAATGGTAAGAAACTCCTGCAGTGTGAACTCTTCGTCCTTGGCAGCTTCATAACGCTGGCGATAGTGATCGAATATATTCATGGCATGCCGTCCTTTCGTTTTTTAGCACAGGATAAGAGCCGTTCGTATGAGTAGTGGGAGGCTCCCGGAAGAGAATCTCTCGCACCTCACTGCCAGAGCAGCAACCTGTGTGCCAGGTCAGACGCTAAGAACCGCAGGGTGTTCAGAAAAAACTCTTCTTAATTTAAAGCGTAGATGGCATTTGCAAAACTTGCATGCCGATAAAATCTAATTTCAATGACATATCAATAACTCATCCAAAAATTTACCCTGCTGTTTTAGGGTAAAAGCACGTTTTTCATTCAGTAGTCATATAAATGAAAGCAGGCTGTCACCTGAAAAGTTGAAAATAACGGGTTAATCAGACTGATTAGCAGGCAAAAAATTTTGGGATGTACGACAATGGCGGTTAAACTTCTCTCGCTGATTATTTGACTACAGGAAAGAATGGATTGTGACCAAACTCAAACTTCTGGCATTGGGCGTACTTGCCGCAACCGCTGTTAGCACCGCACAGGCGGCGGAAAGTCAGTGGACTGTTGGCGCGGGTGTTGGCGTGATTAACAGCCCATACAAACAGTATGATCGTGATGTTTATCCAGTTCCGGTTGTCACCTATGAAGGCGATAACTTCTGGTTCCGCGGTCTGGGCGGTGGCTACTATCTCTGGAATGATACGGCCGACAAGCTCTCCATCATGGCTTACTACGATCCGACGCACTTCAAGCCGGGTGACAGCGACAGCCATGCGCTTCGCCAGCTCGACAAGCGTAAGAGCACCATGATGGCGGGACTCTCTTATGTGCATAACACCGAATATGGCTTCCTGCGTACCGCACTTGCGGGGGATACGCTGGATAACAGCAACGGTTTTATCTGGGATCTGGCCTGGCTCTATCGCTACACCAACGGCGCGTTAACGCTAACCCCGGGTATCGGTGTGCAATATAACAGTGAGAACTACAACGACTACTACTATGGTGTTTCTAAGAACGAATCCCGTCGTAGCGGTCTGAAGAGCTACAGTGCGGACGACGGCTGGGATCCGTACCTTGAACTGACGGCGAGCTATAACTTCCTCGGTGACTGGAACGTCTACGGTACCGGGCGCTATGAGCGTCTGAGCGATGAAGTGAAAGACAGCCCGATGGTTGATAAGTCCTGGGCGGGCATATTCTCAGTCGGTGTGTCCTACAAGTTCTGATTGTGCATTAAAACAGTGCAATCATTGCATCAAAACGGGGCGCTTGCGCCCCGTTTGCATTGGTGTGGTGCAACGAAAAAGAGGGGATGATATGAGCGTAAAAACCGTGACCTTTTCCGCAGGGCGTCCACTTCCGGCTATTGGACAGGGTACCTGGTATATGGGAGAAAAAGCCAGCCAGCGTAAATCCGAAGTGAATGCACTGCGGGCGGGCATTGATCTGGGGTTAACGTTAATTGATACCGCTGAAATGTATGCCGAAGGCGGAGCGGAAGAGGTGGTCGGGGAGGCCATTAAGGGCCAGCGCGACAACGTTTTTCTGGTATCAAAAGTCTACCCGTGGAACGCTGGCGGTCAGAAAGGCCAGGCGGCGTGTGATGCCAGTCTGCGACGTCTCGGGACAGACCATATCGATCTCTACCTTCTGCACTGGCGCGGTAATTATGGCCTGGATGAAACCATTACGCTGATGGACACACTCCAGCAGCAGGGAAAAATTGGCCGCTGGGGCGTCTCAAACCTGGATTATGAAGATATGCAGGCGCTGTGGCGCGAAGAGGGCGGTTCCGCCTGTGCCACTAATCAGGTGCTTTATCATCTGGCGTCACGGGGAATTGAATTTGATCTGCTTCCCTGGTGTCAGCAACAGGCGATGCCGGTGATGGCTTACTGCCCGCTGGCTCAGGCCGGGCGCCTGCGTTCGGGGCTGATGAACCATCCGGTCGTGAATGCCATCGCGCATAACCACCGCGCCACTGCCGCCCAAATTCTGCTGGCGTGGGTTATCCGCCATCAGGGTGTTATTGCCATACCGAAAGCGGCCTCGATTGAGCATGTTAACGCCAACGCTGGAGCGCTGGAGATAACCCTCACCGCGGAAGAACGTCACAAACTGGATAATGCTTTCCCGCCACCCACCCATAAACTCCCGCTGGATGTCGTTTAATCCTGACGCATGCCCCTCTCCTTTACAGGAAGAGGGGCAGAAGCGTATTAGCGCTTCACAATACTGATTGTCTGCCCTAAGCGAGACGGTTTTTCTTCGCTGGTTTTTTGTGGCGCAGTGACGCACGCCGTTTCCACACAGACGAACGTTTTGTAACCGTCATCAGGCACGTCGGCCATACTGACAGAAAGTGCCGGGCCTGGGTTCCAGCCCACCACGTTGCTGTGATGGTGGTGTACCACTTCGATACCACGGTTCAGGGCGCTGTCGTGGATCACGTTGCACGCTTCCGGATGCAGGTAAACGCGGTCAGTACGGTCCGGGAACGTCTGAATGCCGTCGCTCAGTTTTCCTTCTTTCGCGTTATCCACTTTGTCGATAAAGGTATCGCCAAGGCCGCTCACCTTCACAGCGCTGATGTCACCAACGTTGAAATAGGTGTGCAGGGCGGAGGTGGTTTCAAATTCACCGTGCGCTTCCAGTTCGATTTCGCAGGTTTTGCCCAGCTTGAAGCGTGCGTACAGGGTGAAATCGTGCGGCCACAGGGCGCGGGTTTCCTCATTCGCCTGCAGCTCAAAGGTCAGTACCGCACCGTTATCGTCTTCATTGTGCGCTTTCAGCGTCCACTGCTGGTTACGGGCAAAACCGTGAGAAGGCAGGCCTTTCTCAGCGGAAGGACCAAACCATGGCCAGCAAATAGGCACGCCGCCGCGAATCGCATCCCCTTTTTTAAAGGAGGTCGCGTCGCTCAGCCACAGTGCTTCCGTTTCGCCTTCAGGTTTCCAGGAGAGCAGGTGTGCGCCGTTCAGCGCCACGGAGGCTTTTACGCGCGGGTGGTCAACGACGATGATATCCGCACCATCAATCTGGCGACGGGAGAGCACAGGGGTAAGTTGTTCGACTACCGGAAGTGCAAAAATTTTATTAATCATTAAGCAATCCTCTGTCTAAAAACAATAAAAAAGGCGACCGAAGTCGCCTTTTTGGATCAAGAACTCATCTCAACTTATTTGGAGATGTGAGCGATCAGGTCCAGTACTTTGTTAGAGTAGCCGGTTTCGTTGTCGTACCAGGAAACCAGTTTCACGAAGTTGTCGTTCAGTGCGATACCCGCTTTAGCATCGAACACGGAAGTGCACACTTCGCCGTTGAAATCGGTAGATACAACGTCGTCTTCGGTGTAGCCCAGAACGCCTTTCATTGCGCCTTCGGAAGCAGCTTTGATTGCTTTCTTAATTTCTTCATAAGAAGCAGCTTTTTCCAGACGAACGGTCAGGTCAACAACGGATACGTTAGGAGTTGGAACGCGGAACGCCATACCAGTCAGTTTGCCATTCAGTTCTGGCAGTACTTTACCTACAGCTTTAGCTGCACCGGTAGAGGATGGGATGATGTTCTGAGCCGCGCCACGGCCGCCACGCCAGTCTTTTGTGAGACGGGCCGTCAACAGTTTTCTGAGTCGCGGTGGTCGCGTGAACGGTAGTCATCAGACCTTCGACGATGCCGAAGTTGTCGTTGATTACTTTAGCCAGCGGTGCCAGGCAGTTGGTGGTGCAGGATGCGTTAGAAACGATGTCCTGGCCAGCGTAAGTTTCGAAGTTTGCACCACGAACGAACATTGGGGTGTTGTCTTTAGAAGGACCGGTCAGAACAACTTTTTTCGCACCCGCGGTGATGTGTTTACGCGCAGTTTCGTCGGTCAGGAAGATACCGGTAGCTTCAGCTACAACATCAACACCGATTTCGTTCCATTTCAGGTTAGCTGGGTCTTTCTCAGCAGTAACGCGGATGGTTTTGCCATTAACAACCAGGTGGCCGTCTTTCACTTCAACGGTGCCGTCGAAACGACCGTGAGTTGAGTCGTACTTCAGCATGTACGCCATGTATTCAGCGTCCAGGAGATCGTTGATACCAACGATTTCGATGTCAGAACGTTTCTGAGCAGCACGGAAAACAATACGGCCGATACGGCCAAAACCGTTGATACCTACTTTGATAGTCATATATTCCACCAGCTATTTGTTAGTGAATAAAAGGTTGCCTGTAAAATTACAAAAACCTTACGCAGCGTCAAGCGGAATCGTGTCAATCATTGCGACAAATCAATCCTGTGACTAACGTTTGTGCGACTGACTCGCCTCACTTTCCCTTTGAGCTAGCAACCACATGGGGGCTGCGCGCGGCATTTTAAAGTCCTCGCAGGATAAAAATGTGAACATGATCACAATTGCCTGACCGCCTTTTTGCGACACATAAGTTTAGAACAAAAGTGCACGCAAGGGTGTTAATGTTTTGTTAGAATCCGGGTTAAAAGGTGTCTGTTTCTACAGCGAGATGTAAGCATATGTCGAACCAACGTAACCCTGACGATTTGAAAAAAAACCTCACCGAAATGCAGTTTTACGTGACGCAAAATCACGGAACCGAACCGCCTTTTACCGGCCGTTTACTGCACAACAAGCGCGACGGTGTCTACCACTGTCTGGTATGTGACGCCCCGTTGTTCAATTCCCAAACGAAGTTCGATTCTGGCTGTGGCTGGCCAAGCTTTTATGAGCCGGTCAGCGACGATGCGATCCGCTACCTGAGCGACACGTCGCACGGCATGGTGCGAACTGAAATTCGTTGCGGAACCTGTGACGCCCACCTTGGACACGTCTTCCCGGATGGCCCTCAACCGACGGGTGAGCGTTTCTGTGTGAATTCAGCGTCGATGAGCTTCACCGATGATGAAAACGGTGACCAGATCAAAGGTTGAAAAAACGATTCAGCAAATTATTCCTTTGAAAGGGAGAGATCGTGAATATTGATGACATGATTAGCGGTATGACGCCGGAGGTGTATCAGCGCCTGGTGACTGCTGTTGAACTGGGAAAATGGCCGGACGGTGTCGCGCTCACGCCGGAGCAAAAAGAGAACAGTCTGCAACTGGTGATGCTCTGGCAGGCGCGTAACAATACCGACGCGCAACACATGACTATCGACACTCAAGGCCAGATGGTGATGAAGAGCAAGCGCGAGCTGAAAGAGGACTTTGGTATCACGCCAAAGCCGATCGCGACGATAAAAATGCAGTAACGGTGGGCGGCAGTCCTGCCAGCGCCCTCTCTCTGGAGAGAGGGCGTGCTTACCTTACTCTTTGGGTTTAATTCCCAGCGACTCCGCCAGCTGTTTCGCTAACTGGTTATTGTCATCCGCGCCGTACTCCCAGAACATCGCCCCGGCGAGACCTTTCTCCTTGATGTAATCCGCTTTGATGGCGACGGAACGCGGGTTCTCATAGGAAAGGGCAAACAGCGCCTTGCCGTCCGCCGCATTCACTGAAAGCCACGGCACTTGCGCCCGTTCGTCCCAGTGTTCGGTAAAACGCTTCTGCGGATCGTTTAAGAGCTTTTTCACAATATCGTTGTACTTCACATACGTATCTTTGGTCAGGTCGTAACCCAGTGACGCGAACAAGCCGGTTTCCTGAGGCCCAAAGTAGGGCTGGGTCACCGGATGGTTTTGCGCATCGGGTTTTGTCCAGTCAATACCGGGCTCCACGGCGCGTTTCGGCACGCGGCCGTAAAAACCAATCCCGAGGTTCATCTGCTGCGGCTTCAGCCCGGCCGCCAGATAGTTGTTCACCACAAAATCCACGCTGTATTTATCTGCGGCGGCCACCGTTGGCCAGTCGCTGGAGTCATACAGATTGGCGTTGAAATACTGTGTGCCATACGCCATGTCGTAGGTCATCAGGTTGATGTAGTCGAGCAGCGGGGCAATGGCCTTCACATCCACCCAGCTTTTCGGACTTTCTGCATTTGCCCCCACCGCGATGGTGACCAGTTTTTTATGGCCGAAGGCGGCGCGCAATTCTTTCAGCAGTGCGGTGAAGTTATCGCGATCGGCTGGCGTGCTGGCCACCAGTCCCCATGCGCCATTTACCGGGTATTCCCAGTCAAGATCGATGCCGTCGAGTGCATATTTTTCGACAATCTCCTGAGCCGAGCGGATAAACACCGCACGGCTCTCTTGGGTCGCGGCTGCGCCGGAGAAGCCACGCGCACCCCATCCGCCCACGGAGAGCAGCACTTTCAGGTTTGGATTTTGCTTACGCAGCATCGGGATTAGCGCCAGATCGGCGGCGACTTTTGGCGACAGCCAGATCTGATGAAGTTTCGCCGGATCTTTCAGCGCAGCATGGGTTTCGTCTTTCTCATCGTTATAGACCAGACCAAATGAGTAGTTCAGGTGGGTAATCTGACGAACGTCGAGCGTATTGATATCACCACCGGGACCGGCGGTGACATCGCCACCGCCATTAAAATATCCCACAGACATCAGGGGAGTGGCGGAAGCAACTGACGCGCAAAGCAAGGGTAATGCTGCCAGCAAAGGCAAACGTTTCATACAAGTTCCTCTTTGACTTAACAAAAATAACCACGCCACGGAAAAGGCGTGGCGAAAAAACAGCCTGAAGAGAATAGCATTGCCGCTTCGCTGGTGATGCGAGGGAGTTCACTTTATGGGGAATGAGACGGGGCGTGCCGGGCAGCACTGTGGCTTGCCCGGCGAGAAGGTCAGGCGTGCGTTTCCAGCCAGTCTTCCAGGGTATACAGGGTGGCGCCTTCCGCGGCCATATCCATAAACGCCTGTGCGCTGTCATGCGGTTGAATGTTCACCCCACGACAGCCGTCGGTGATGACGCTGACGGTATAGCCTAGCTGGAGGGCGTCCAGCACGGTGAACTTCACGCAGTAATCCGTCGCCAGACCCAGCACAATCAGTTCGGTGATTTCGTGATGGCGTAACCACCCGTCCAGCGCCGTTTTCTGGCGATGTCCGTTATCAAAGAAGGCGCTGTAGCTGTCGATAGACGGGTTTTCCCCTTTATGAAACACCGCGTCGATGGCCTTCTGATTCAGCAGCGGATGCAGCTGCGCACCTTCCGTCTGTTGCACGCAGTGATCCGGCCAGAAGGTTTGTGCCAGGCCGTCAAGTTCACCCTGCGTGAAGGGCTCAACGCCGTGCTGGCTGGCAAAACTGCCGTGATCAGCCGGGTGCCAGTCCTGGCTTGCGACGACCGCCTCACCCCGCGTTTTGCACCACTCAATCAGCGTATTCGCCACGTCTACGGTGCTGTCACCTTCAGCGACAGCCAGTGCGCCGCCCGCACAGAAATCATTTTGCAAATCGACCAGTAACAGGGCGCGTTGCGTCATGGTGCCTCCTTATTCGTCCGGCGTCAGTTCGCCGCGCAGGTTTTGCATCATCGCGCTGCGGATGGACTGAATGTCCAGATCCTGACTCAGTAAATAGTGAAGTTTAGTCAGCGTAGCTTCAACGGTCATATCGAATCCGCTGATAACGCCTGCATGCGCGAGGGCGTTACCGGTGGCGTAACCGCCCATGTTGACTTTACCGGACATGCATTGCGTCAGGTTAACCACCACGATCCCGCGCTCGCTCGCTTCCTGCAGCTCTTTCAGGAACTCGCCGTTCTGCGGGGCATTGCCCACGCCGTAAGAGCGCAGGATCAGCGCTTTCACCGGCTGGCGCAGGAAGTTACGCACCACATCTGCAGAGATACCCGGGTAAATCGTTACCACACCAATCGGTTGCGGCGTGATCGGATGAACAATCAGTTCGCCCGCCGTGCTCGGCGCAGGCGGGGTGCCAAGACGACGAATATGGATGCCCGCCTCCAGCAGCGGCTGCAGGTTCGGTGAGGCGAAAGCGTCAAAGCCATCGGCGTGCGCCTTCGTGGTCCGGTTGCCGCGATACAGTCGGTTGTTGAAGAACAGCGACACTTCGTTAATCGGGTAATTCGCTGCCACATACAGGGAGTTGAGCAGGTTGATCTGCCCGTCAGAACGCAGCTCCGCCAGCGGAATTTGCGAGCCGGTGACGATGACGGGCTTGCCCAGATTCTCCAGCATGAAGGAGAGTGCCGAGGCGGTAAACGCCATCGTGTCGGTACCATGCAGGATCACAAAGCCGTCGTACTGGTCGTAATGGGCTTTAATGTCGTCCGCGATATGCTGCCAGTCTTCCGGCGTCATATCGGAGGAGTCCATCAGCGGCTCGTATTCGTGAATGGTGAAGTCAGGCATTTCAGGACGGTGGAATTCAGGCATCAGCGCGAGCTGGCGCTGAAGGTGGCCGGAGACCGGGATATAGCCGTTTTCAGAGCGCTGCATACCGATGGTACCGCCAGTGTAGGCTACATAAATCGATTTCTTCTGCATGGTAGTGAGTTCTTGTTCTTCAAAAGAAAAAAATCCCCTCTTCACGGGAAGAGGGGACGGTGTTTAACGGACGTTTGCGCAGGTCAGACAAAACGCGTAACGGCTTTGTGGATCGTTAAAGGCCGCCAGTTTGTCGCTTTCCGCTTTCATCGCTTTAGCCGCCGTCGCGACTGGCGCAGGCAGATACGCCTGCAGCGCCTCAGGCAGCATGGCACGCACGGAGCCGGACATGCTGTTCATCACCAGGTCAAAGAACGACGGCTCGTCCTGGTAATACTCAACATGCCACTGCTTGAGCTTCGCCAGCTCGGCGGCTTTCTTCACCGCGTCATCAAAGTCGCCCAGGCTGTCTACCAGACCATTATTCTTCGCATCCTGGCCGGTCCAGACGTGGCCCTGCGCAATGTCGTCGATCTGTTGCGGTGTCTTTTTACGGGACTCTGCCACCAGCGTAATAAAGCGCTTGTAGCCGTTCTCGATACTGAGCTGCATCATCTCAGAGACTTCAGGCGGCAGCGATTTAGTGACCGACACATCCGCCAGCGGTGAAGTGGCAACGCCATCGGTATGGACGCCCAGATAATCCAGGCTGTTTTCCACGGTGTTAATCACCCCAAAGATGCCAATCGAGCCGGTCAGCGTGCTCGGGTTGGCGACGATGTAGTTAGCCGGGGTTGAAATCCAGTAACCGCCCGAGGCCGCCATTCCACCCATCGACACCACTACCGGCTTGCCGGCTGCACGTGCCGCGGCAAGTTCAGCGCGGATCACTTCAGAAGCGCTGACGCTGCCGCCAGGGCTGTTTACGCGCAGTACAATCGCCTTCACTTTCGGATCAAGGCGAGCATCGCGGATTTGCGATGCGGTGGTATCGCCGCCCACGTTACCCGGCGTTTCCTCGCCGTCCATGATGGCACCATTAGCAAAGACCACCGCGACGCTGTCACCGCTGTCATCCGGCTTTTTGGTCGCATAATCGTACATGCTGATGGCGCTGAAGTTTTTATCCTCTTTGCTCCAGCCAAACTGTTTGCTCAGTGATTTTTCGATATCCGCGCTGGTGCCCAGCGCATCGACCAGTTTGTTATCCAGCGCATATTTTGCGGTATCACCATCAACCTTGCGCAGGCCTTCCAGCACGCCCTGCGCGCCAGGGAACACCTGTTCAGCGGTTATCTGGCGGTTAGCGGCCACGGTGCTCAGATAGTTTTGCCACAGCTCACCAATCCAGCGGCTGTCCGCTTCACGGGCCGCAGGGGACATATCATCACGAATAAACGGCTCCACGGCGGATTTATAGGTTCCGACGCGGAAGACGTGGGTGGTGACTTTCAGTTTGTCGAGCAGCGATTTGTAATACAGACCGTTAGTGGCAAAGCCATGCAGATCGACCGTACCCTGCGGGGAGAGCCAGATTTTATTGGCGAAGCTGGCCAGATAATACTGCCCCTGGCTGTAGCTGTCCCCGACCGCAATCACCGGCTTGCCGCTGTCGCGGAATTCGCGCAACGCTTTACCAATGTATTGCATTGAAGGCTGGTCGCCGCCGGCAAAATCTTTCAGATCCAGCACGATGCCGGTAATGTTGCGGTCATCTTTTGCCTGACGAATGGTGTCGACGATATCAAACAGGGAGTTTTCCTGAAGACGGTCTGATGTCGCGCCAAACAGCTGACGGCCAATAACGCCCAGACGATTGCTGGTGGACGGCTTATCGACGATGACGCCCGTGATATCAAGTAACAGCGCCCCGCGAGTCGAATGCTGCGCCTGATTTGCGTTGCTGATATGCATCCAGACGCCTGCGCAAACCAGAACCAGGAGGATGAAGAAGATATTCATCACCAGGTTGCGGACGAAGTTGAGCAGTCGCCACGTCCATTTAAAGAAACCGGCAATGATTCGCCAAAGGGTTCGCATGTATTCTCCCTAACCAGAAAATGACTGTTTCCGTCGCCACGGGACGGCAATGTGCGGTTATCGTAATGACCCAACCGTCACTTGTCAGCAGGAATCGCCTGCTACGCTGTAACAAAATCTGCCGCCGTGTTAATTTTGTGAGTAAATTTCAAGAAAGGAGTTAACCAATGGACGCACTTGAACTGCTTGTTAACCGCCGTAGCGCTTCACGTCTCACCGAGCCGGCGCCGGCAGGGGAGCAACTGGAGAATATTCTGCGTGCCGGCCTGCGTGCACCGGATCATGGTACGCTGCAGCCATGGCACTTCTTTGTGATTGAAGGTGAAGGCCGCGATCGTTTCAGTCAGATACTGGAGCAGGGAGCGGTTGCCGCAGGTCAGGATGAGAAGGGTATTGAGAAAGCCCGCAGTGCACCATTCCGTGCGCCGATGATCATCGCTGTCGTGGCGAAATGTCAGGCCGACCACAAAGTACCGGTCTGGGAGCAGGAAATGTCTGCCGGCTGTGCCGTCATGGCAATGCAAATGGCCGCCGTGGCGCAAGGGTTTAACGGTATCTGGCGCACAGGGCCGCTGATCAACAGCCAGCCGGTTCGCGACGGATTCGCCTGTGGCGAACATGATAAAATTGTCGGCTTCCTCTATCTCGGCACGCCTCAGCTTAAAGCCTCCGCCACCATTAATGTGCCGGACACCACGCCTTTCGTCAGCCGTTTCTGATAACGCGCGCTAAACTGTCTGGATTCTGAGCATCTGCCGCAGAATTCAGACAGTCATACTTACCTCTTTATGGAATGAGCGCTACCATAGCGCGATTGAGATGACAGGAGATGTCCATGAGCGAGCAAACCATTCGTTTAACGCAATACAGCCACGGAGCCGGTTGCGGTTGTAAAATTTCCCCGAAAGTGCTGGAGACCATTCTCCACAGTGAACAGGCGAAGTTTGTCGACCCGAACCTGCTTGTCGGTAACGAAACGCGTGACGATGCTGCAGTTTATGACCTGGGTAACGGCACCAGCATTATCAGTACCACCGACTTCTTTATGCCGATTGTCGACAACCCGTTCGATTTCGGGCGTATTGCGGCCACCAACGCCATCAGCGATATTTTCGCCATGGGGGGCAAACCGATTATGGCGATCGCCATTCTGGGCTGGCCGATTAACACCCTTGCCCCTGAAATTGCCCGTGAGGTGATCGAAGGGGGGCGTTTTGCCTGCCAGCAGGCGGGGATCGCGCTGGCCGGTGGTCATTCTATCGATGCGCCGGAGCCGATCTTCGGTCTCGCGGTCACGGGCGTGGTGCCCACCGAGCGCGTGAAACGCAACAGCACCGCGCAGGCGGGCTGCAAGCTGTTCCTCACCAAACCGCTGGGCATTGGTGTCCTCACTACTGCGGAGAAAAAATCGCTGCTGAAGCCGGAACACCAGGGGCTGGCAACCGAGGTCATGTGCCAGATGAATCTCGCGGGTGCGGCTTTCGCGAATATCGACGGCGTGAAAGCCATGACCGACGTGACCGGTTTTGGCCTTCTCGGACACCTCTCCGAAGTGTGTCAGGGCGCGGGCGTACAGGCGCAGGTCTGGTATCAGGACGTGCCGAAGCTGCCGGGTGTGGAGGAGTACATTGCAGCGGGCGCCGTTCCGGGCGGTACCCAGCGTAACTTTGCCAGCTATGGTCATCTGATGGGCGAAATGCCTGAAGCGTGGCGCAATCTGCTGTGCGATCCGCAAACGTCCGGTGGTTTGCTGCTGGCGGTCACGCCAGACACTGAAGCCGACGTCCAGGCGACGGCCGCAGAGTTTGGTATTACCCTGACGGCGATCGGTGAACTGGTGACCGCGCGCGGTGGCCGACCGATGATTGAGATCCGTTAATTCAATGCGGTTGTTTATTGCCGAAAAGCCGAGTCTGGCCCGTGCCATTGCCGATGTGCTGCCGAAGCCGCATCGCAAGGGCGACGGCTTTATCGAATGCGGTAACGGGCAGGTGGTCACCTGGTGTATCGGTCACCTGCTTGAGCAGGCGCAGCCGGATGTCTACGACAGCCGCTATGCCCGCTGGAACCTCAATGACCTGCCCATCGTCCCTGAAAAATGGCGCCTGCAGCCACGGCCTTCCGTCACCAAACAGCTCAACGTGATTAAACGTTTTTTGCATGACGCGACGGAAGTCATCCACGCAGGTGACCCGGACAGGGAAGGGCAACTGCTGGTGGATGAGGTGCTGGACTATCTGGAGCTGGCGCCGGAAAAACGCCAGCAGGTCCAGCGCTGCCTGATTAACGACCTCAATCCGCAGGCCGTGGAGCGGGCCATTTCACGTCTGCGCGCGAACAGCGAGTTTATTCCGCTGTGCGTTTCCGCGCTGGCCCGCGCTCGTGCGGACTGGCTTTACGGGATCAACATGACCCGCGCCTACACCATTCTGGGGCGTAATGCCGGTTATCAGGGCGTCCTCTCCGTCGGGCGTGTGCAAACGCCGGTGCTGGGGCTGGTGGTGCGTCGTGACGAAGAGATTGAGAATTTCGTCGCCAAAGATTTCTTTGAGGTTAAAGCGCATATCGTCACGCCGAAAGACGAGCGCTTTACCGCCGTCTGGCAGCCAAGCGATGCCTGCGAATCGTATCAGGATGAAGAGGGGCGGTTGCTGCACCGTCCGCTGGCGGAGCACGTGGTCAACCGGATTACCGGTCAGCCTGCTATTGTCACCAGCTATAACGATAAACGGGAATCAGAACCCGCGCCGCTGCCGTTCTCGCTTTCCGCGCTGCAGATTGAAGCGGCGAAACGCTTCGGTCTGAGCGCGCAGAACGTCCTTGATATCTGCCAGAAGCTCTACGAAACCCACAAACTCATTACCTATCCGCGTTCGGACAGCCGGTATCTGCCGGAAGAGCACTTTGCCGGCCGTCACTCGGTGATGAACGCCATTGCCGTTCACGCGCCGGATCTGCTGCCACAACCGGTTGTGAATCCGGACATTCATAACCGCTGCTGGGATGATAAAAAGGTGGATGCCCACCATGCGATTATCCCGACGGCGCGCACCAGTAACGTTAACCTCACGGAAAACGAAGCGAAGGTGTATAACCTGGTGGCTCGTCAGTACCTGATGCAGTTCTGCCCGGACGCAGTGTTCCGCAAATGCGTGATTGAGCTGGAAATTGCCAAGGGGAAATTTATCGCCAAGGCGCGTTTCCTGGCGGAGGCTGGCTGGCGCACGCTGCTTGGCAACAAAGAGCGTGACGAAGAGAATGACGGCACGCCGCTGCCGGTGGTTGCCAAAGATGACGAGCTGCTGTGTGAGAAAGGCGAAGTGGTTGAACGCCAGACCCAACCGCCGCGCCACTTCACCGATGCGACACTGCTCTCGGCAATGACCGGGATCGCCCGTTTTGTTCAGGATAAGGATCTGAAGAAGATCTTGCGTGCCACCGACGGACTGGGCACGGAAGCGACCCGTGCGGGCATTATCGAGCTGCTGTTTAAGCGCGGTTTTCTGGAGAAAAAAGGGCGCTATATCCACTCGACTGAACCGGGGCGCGCATTGATCCACTCACTGCCTGAGCTGGCCGCAAGGCCGGACATGACGGCACACTGGGAATCTGTGCTGACGCAAATCAGTGAAAAGCAGTGTCGCTATCAGGACTTTATGCAGCCGCTGGTGGGGACTTTGTACGAGCTGATTAACCAGGCGCGTAATACGCCGGTGAAGCAGTTCCGGGGGATGGTTGCACCGGGTGGTGCGCCGAAGAAACCGTTCAAAAAGAAAAAAAGCGCAGCCTGATGTGCTTTCGGTTGTCGCCCTCTCCCGACGGGAAAGGGCGACAGCGTGCTTATATAACCCCTTGCCCCATCATCGCATCCGCGACCTTCACGAACCCGGCGATATTTGCTCCGCGCACGTAGTTGGTTTGCGATGCCTCACCGCCGTACTCGACGCAGGCGTGGTGAATATCCAGCATAATGTGGTGCAGACGCGCATCCACTTTCTCTGCCTTCCAGCCGAGGCGCGCGGCGTTTTGCGCCATCTCCAGGCCAGAGGTCGCCACGCCGCCGGCGTTCGCGGCTTTGCCCGGCGCAAACAGCACGCCAGCCTCAAGGAACAGATCGGTCGCTTCGATGGTGGTTGGCATATTCGCCCCTTCGGCCACGGCCTTCACGCCGTTGGTAATCAGGGTACGTGCGGCCTCGGTATCCAGTTCGTTCTGGGTCGCACATGGCAGGGCGATATCGACCGGCACGCCCCACGGCTGTTTACCTTCGAGCCAGGTCAGACCAAATTCACGGGCATAATCCGCCAGACGGCCGTCGCGGCTGGCTTTAATGTCGCACAGGCGTGCCAGCTTCTCGGCCGTAAAACCGGCTTCATCCACCACGGTACCGCGTGAATCTGACGCGGTAACCACGCGGGCACCAAACTGCATCGCCTTCTCAATAGCGTACTGAGCCACGTTACCGGAGCCGGACACCGCCACGCGCATACCTTCAAACCCTAAGCCGTGGCGCTTCAGCATCGCCTCGGTAAAATAGACCAGCCCGTAGCCGGTGGCTTCCGGACGGATCAGGCTGCCGCCAAAGGAGAGCCCTTTGCCCGTAAAGACACAGGCGCTATTATTCGAGAGCTTTTTCATCATGCCGGCCATAAAGCCCACTTCACGCGCACCAACGCCGATATCGCCCGCCGGAACGTCAGTATCGGGACCAAGATGACGATAGAGTTCGGTCATCAGCGCCTGACAGAAACGCATCACTTCGCCTTCGCTTTTGCCTTTCGGATCGAAATCACTGCCGCCTTTCCCGCCGCCCATGGGCAGAGTCGTAAGGGCATTTTTAAACGTCTGCTCAAAGCCGAGGAATTTTAAAATCGACAGATTCACGGAAGGGTGGAAACGCATCCCGCCCTTAAACGGGCCGATGGCGGAATTAAACTGCACGCGCCACGCGCGGTTAACCTGGACCTGATTACGGTCATCTACCCAGGTCACGCGAAACTGGATCACGCGCTCCGGCTCCACGAGGCGCTCAAGCAGTGACATCTGGCGATAACGCGGGTTTTCTTCAAGGAACGGCCATAACGTGGTCATGACTTCACGTACGGCCTGCGCAAACTCACTTTGATGCGGGTCGCGCTGTTGAACATAAGAGAGGAAAGTTTCCAGAGAGCGTGTCTGATCCATAGATATAAGAACCCCTTATATTATTTTATGTATATTGCTTATACGAATTGTGTTGTTTTTTTGACTATACCATCCGTACCGCTTTGTGAAGCAAGCAGAAATGTATGCCGAAAGGGAAATTAATCAGCGGGGCTGCGTCATAACCAAAAGCGATGACGAGATAAATTAAAGGTTCTGCACCGGTTTACCGTTATAGTCTTTATCAGGGCACAACAGGAAGATAAGTCTATGAACCGTTACGTGATAACCGCGTTATGTTTGATGTTTACCGCAGGCGCGCAGGCAGACCGCATTCGCCCGGATGTGGACGTGAATGTGCCGCCGGAGGTGTTCAGCTCCAGCGGCCAGCGAGCGCAGCCGTGTAACCAGTGCTGCATCTATCAGGATCAGAACTATTCGGAAGGGGCAGTGGTAAAAGCGGACGGCATTCTGTTGCAGTGCCAGCGTGATGAACGCACCATTAGCACGAATCCGCTGGTCTGGCGTCGCGTAAAACAATAAACGCCTCCAGCAGCGGGATGTCCGCAGGCGCTAAGTTGAAACCAAATGCATCTTCGGGCGTACACCACACCAGCGCACTGTGGTAATGCGCCGTCAGCGCGCCGCTGAACGCCGGAACGTGCCAGGCGTGAAGGTTGATTAACCGCTGTGACACCTCACGCTGATGGCTTGCCACATACTCACCTGGCTGCGCGTGGATGCCGAGCTCTTCGTGCAACTCGCGGACAAGCGCCTCGGGCTGCGTCTCACCGGCTTCTACTTTTCCGCCTGCGAATTCCCACATGCCCGGCTGGTCGGCATGAGCCGGGCGCTGGGCCAGTAAAATTTTGTTGTCTTTTTCGATGATTGCCGCAACGACATCGACTGTTTTTAGCATGGTCGTCAATACTTGTTAGCGAAAAACACCATATTATCGTGCCCTTTCTAAGAGTCCAGCCATCAGGAGAATCAGGTGAAAGAGACGTCCACCTGGGTAGATCCCATCGCCACCCTTCCGGTCAGCATAAAACCGATTGCCGCCATGCAGAAAAAACACTTTGGTGCCGTGCTTAACCCCACGCGCTGGTGGGGAAGGATGCCACGTCTTTTTTGGCTGGTGGCATTGTTCGTCGGTTTTCTCGAACGTCGTCACGCGCGCCTGTCGCCGGTGCTTCGTTCGCTGTTAATGACCCGGGTATCGCAGCTTTGTCACTGTGCTTTTTGTATCGATGCCAACAGTTTGCGCCTGGCGGAACGCTCGGGCGCATTGGATAAGGTTCAGGCCGTCAACGCGTGGCGTGATTCCGCTCTTTTTAGCGAAGAGGAGCGTGCAGCGCTGGCCTATGCCGAGGCTGTCACCGCGACGCCGCCCCGCGTGGATGACGAAATCAAAAGTGAGATCACACGCCATTTCAACGAGGACGCGATCGCCGAAATGACGGCGCTGATTGCGTTTCAGAATCTCTCTGCACGCTTTAATGCCGCACTGGACATCCCGGCGCAGGGGTTATGTGCCACGTTTAAAGAGGATCCCCATGCTTGATCGTCATCTGCACCCGCGGATTAAACCCACGCTCAACCGGCTGGTGTCAGTACTGGATAAGCCGGGGATCACGCCTGACGGATTAACCCTGACCGGGTTTGCCATAGGCGTGCTGGCCTTACCGTTTCTGGCCCTCGGCTGGTATCCGGCGGCGCTCGTCGCCATCGTGCTGAATCGCCTGCTGGATGGTCTGGACGGTGCGCTGGCGCGACGGCGCGGGCTGACGGATGCGGGAGGCTTTCTTGATATTGCCCTCGATTTTCTGTTTTACGCGCTGGTTCCCTTCGGATTCGCGCTGGCGGCCCCCGCAGAGAATGCGCTTGCCGCTGGCTGGCTGTTGTTTGCCTTTATCGGTACCGGGAGCAGTTTTCTGGCATTTGCCGCGCTGGCAGCGAAACACAACATCGACAACCCCGGCTACGCGCATAAGTCGTTTTACTATATTGGTGGGTTAACGGAGGGGACGGAGACGATCGCGCTGTTTGTGCTGTGCTGCCTCTTTCCGGCGCACTTCAGCGTGCTGGCGTGGATATTTGGCGCGTTGTGCTGGCTGACCACCACAACGCGCATCTGGAGCGGGTATGTGACGCTGAAGTCACTTACCCGTTAGCGTGAACTTTCTGGCCCGCGTTTTCCGCTGGAGACGGGGTTCTGTGGATGACTGCTCCACTCGTACCAGCCGCCGTCATAGACGGCGACATTTTTCCAGCCCATCGCCCGTGCGTACATAAACGTCTCGGACGCACGCCAGCCGGTGCCGCAGTAAAACGCGACGTGCTGTTCCGGCAGGATGTTCCAGGTTTTCCACATGGCGGCGATGTCGTCAGCGCTGCGCATGGTGCCATCCGGATTATGGAAATCTTCCATATGGGTGGCGTCGCTACCGGCATGCCCCCAGCGGGCACCGGCAATCTCACCTTTTGGCTTGATGTAGCTGTAGCCGCTGGTTTCGCCGATGAACTCCGGCCAGGAACGAATGCTGACCAGCGACGCGTCCTGGCGATGCAGCATCCCGCGTGCTTGCGCCATATCCACCATCAACTGCGGCTGGCCAGGGATCGGTGCACCAAAATCGGGGGCGGGCTTCACGTCTTTGGGCATTCCCCGTTCAACCGGCAGACCCGCGTCAGACCAGGCTTTCCAGCCGCCATCAAGAATGCGGACGCCCTTCACGCCCGCATACAGCATGATCTGCGCCACGCGGGCGGCGGCATATACGTCACGGCCATACAGAATGACGGTCGTATCGTGACGGATCCCGTGCTTCGCCAGCATCGCTTTTAGCATGTCGTCAGAAACTTTATTCCACAGCGGTTCGCTTTCCACTTCGTTGGTATCAATGTAGCCGGCACCGGGAATATGGTTCAGCAGATAAAACTTCGGCGCGCCCCATGCGGCTTCAATGACTTTCCAGTCGCCCGTCGGCGCGGCAGTGACGGGTTTACCCTGCTGAAGCTGGTGGATCCACTCCGGGTAGACGAGTTGTTCAAAGTGCGGCAAACGCTGCAGACGCTCAGGTACCTGCAGGGCATCGTTGAGCACGGAAATCTGGTGGTAGCCGGCTTTTTCCAGCCGCGCTTTGACCGCCTGATTATCGGCGTCGCGACCGTAGAGCGCGATCGTCATGGCCGGCGTAAGCTGGTGCTGTCTGGCCCAGACGGCAATCTGGTCATCGCTCATCGCGCCAAGCCAGGAGGCGGAAAGGTTAAGTGCGGCGGGCTCATGCCCGGAGGGCGCGCTCAGCGTTTGCGGCCAGCCGTTGTAAAACGCGCTGGCGCGGGTGTCGATCACCGCGCCGTGTTGTGCCTGAAGTTGAGACAGCGTCATGGCGTGCGGCATATCAGCAGCCAGAGAGGAAAATGAAGCGAGGCCGCACAGCATGGCCAGCGCGGTCAGTTGAGAAACACGTTTCATCGAATAACCTGACGTCAGTAAAAGAGGGGGGCATTGTCGTCTCTCCTGAAAGGTAAAACATTGCGTTAGCACATTATTGCCAGCGAGAAATCTCAATCACTTCGCCGCCCGGGGGCACGTCTTCGTCGTCATGCGTGACCAGAACCACCGGAATATTGCGTGCGCGGGTAGTGTCAAATACCCATGCCCGAAACGAGGCGCGTAACGCATTATCGAGACGGCTGAACGGTTCATCCAGCAGTAACGCCTGCGGCTCTGCAAGCAGGGCACGCAGCAGACTGACCCGGGCACGTTCGCCGCCGGAAAGGGTCGCCGGATCGCTGGCGTAATGCCCGGCAAGCCCGGCAGAACCGAGCGCCTGCTCGACCGCTTCCCGCCGCGCTCGTCCGACAATCCGTTCAGGTAATGCCAGCAGCAAATTTTGTCCGACGCTGAAATGGTCAAACAGCAGGGCATCCTGAAAGAGGATCCCCAACCCGCGGGCCTCCACGGGCAGTCCGTCGCAGCGACGTTCATCAAGCCACAGTTCGCCCTGAGCCTGAAAGTCGTCTGACAGTGCGCCCACCATCCAGGCAAAAAGGGTTGATTTTCCGCTGCCGGAAGGCCCCATCAGCGTGACTATTTCGCCGCGTGGCACACAAAAATTGACCTCGCGGAAAAGCGGTTCAATGGTGAGATTGCTGACCTGCAGCATTAACGTAATCCTCGTCGGTAACGGCTTGCGAGCCGGGATAGCAGGGCGGCGAGGGCAAACACGCTCCCCGTGACCAACAGCAACCCCAGCGCCCGGTTAGCCAGAAGCGGAATGCTGCCTCCACTGCTGAGCGCCACGGTTTCAGTGGTCAGCGTCGCAAAACGGCCTGCGCCCAGCCAGAGGGTTGGCATGTATTGCGCCATGCTGACGGAAAACCCGGTCGCGAAAGCCAGCAGCGCCGGGCGTACCAGCAAGGGGCATTTCAGTAAGCAGAAGATTTTTCCCCGCCGCCAGCCGAGCGTTCTGGCGGTAAGGATCAGCCGGGGATCGATCCTCTGCCAGGCTGGCTGGAGGACCAACAACATCCACGGTAAAACCCACAGCAGATGGCTCCACAGCACGGCGGCATAGTGCCCGTCGATACCCAGTCGCAACGCGATAACGTATTGCCCAGTAACGAGGGGCAGCGCCGGCAGCGCCAGCGGCAACCACACCCACTGTGTGCCTCGCTGCGGTCCCCACTCAAGCCAGAGAACAATTACCCCCAGCGAAATCAGGCTGGCGAGCAGGCCAAAGGAGAGACTGGTGCCAACCGCACCGATGTCGTCCCGCTGCGCCAGCATGAGCAGCACGACCGCGCAAAGCACCCCGCAGGCGGGCAGAAATCCGCTGAACAGACGCGCTGGTGGCGCGATAAGCGACATTCGACGGCGTCCGCTCAGGTCCGGTAACGTGCGACGCCAGAGTCTCCATGCGCCGTAACCCAGTGCAGAAAACGCGGCCAGCAGCAGAAGGAGAAGCAGGCACAGCAGCGTTCCCTTTGTCTGCTGCTGCGCATCGCCCTGACTGAGCCACTGCCACGCCAGTACGGCAAGCGTCGGGGGATTGCCAGGCCCGAGCACCATCGCCACGTCCACAACCGACAGGGACCAGGCCAGCACCGCCAGCATCACCGCGCCAAGAGCCGGCGCGATCGTTGGAAGGATGAGCCAGTTCAGCGCCTGAAAACGCCCGTAGCCGAAGGTATGCAGCACGACCTTTTGCTGCGCAAGGCGTTTTTCCGGCAGGACGGCGTAAAGGGCCCACAGCACAAACGCGCTCTCTTTTACCGCAAGCGTCAGCCCCAGCCCTGCACCGTATCGGTCAAGCGGCGGCGTACAGACGCTACACACCTGATACAACAGGCCCCCTTCGGCAAACAGCAGTAAAGCGCTGGTGGCAAAGGCCACATGAGGAACGGCGAGCAGCCACGTCAGCCGGCTGCTGAGCCGTCGCCAGCGCTCGCCCGGCCACAGGAGGGCCACGATCACCAGAGCGATAAACATCGACCCCAGCGTCGCGATAAGCGTTGAGACCAGCGTGGCGACCGTAGCCTGTGGCAGCTGCGGGTCGTTAAACAGCAACTGCCAGTTGTTCAGCGAGAATGCCGGGGCAAACAGTATGGCGGCGGCGGGAAGCAACGGCAGATAGATGACCGCCATCGCCAGCCAGACGAGCCAGCTCAGCGGGTGCCGTAACGACGCAGCCATTCCTGCTCCAGCGCGTTAACCCAGGCAGCGTGCGGCTCGGGAAGCATTTTTGGCAGCCCTGCCGGCGTATGGGCAGTGAGCTGCTTCGCTTCTTTTTCGGGCAGTGTTTTCGCATCCAGTACGCTCGGGTCTCCCCAGATGGCCGGGTCGGCCTTGCGGATTTGCGCCTGCGGTGAAAGGAGGAAATTGGCGACCACCTTCGCACCTGCGCTTGCGCTGGCATTCGACGGAATGGCCACAAAATGGACGTTGCCTATCATTCCGTTGTCAAAACCAACGCTGTAGCTGTCGGCAGGCAGTTCACCGCTGGCCACTTTTTGCTGCGCATGTGCCGGGTTAAAGGTCAGGGAGAGATTGAGGCTACCGCTGGCAAGCAAGGTATCCATTCTGGCGGGCGAGGGAGGAAAGTCCTCTCCCTTTCTCCACAGCAGCGGGTGTAATTTGTCCAGGTAGTGCCACAGCGGAGCCGTCACCTGGGCAAATGTGTTATCAGGGGCTTTTTGCAGCGCCTCCGGGTGAGCGGTGAGGGTCAGGAGCAACTGTTCCAGAAATGCCGTACCGGTAAAATCGGGCGGGCGTGGGTAGCTGACTTTGCCCGGATGCTGCTGCGCATACGCCAGTAACGCCTGAGGATCGTTTGGGGGCGCAGGCAGGCTTGCGTGGCGGGCAATAAAGGTGAGCTGCGCACCGCCCCATGGGGATTCCGCGCCATCGGTGGGGACAGCAAAATCCTCCATAACCGGTTTACGGGTATCGACATAGCGCCAGTTGGGCAAGGTCTGCGCCCATCCGGTTTGCAGCAGGTTAGCGGCTTTCAGGGTACGGAAGTTCTCACCGTTGACCCATAAGAGGTCGACTGACCCGTTCGTTTTCCGGCCTGCGGCGGCTTCTGTTTGAATACGTTTGACCGCATCGGCGGCATCCGCCAGTGGGACGATTTTAAGGGTTATGTCGTAATGCGTTTTCATCTCACCGCTTACCCACTCGAGGTAGCGGTTTACCGCCCGATCGCCGCCCCAGGCGTTAAACCAGACGGTCTGGCCTTTGGCTTGTTGTTGGATAGCCTGCCAGTTGTCCGCTGCAAACAGCGGGGCTGCCAGCAGCAGACCGCTCAGAAACGTGCAAAAACGCACACGGCGCATAATGCCTCACTTTTTTGATGAAGGGGTAAAACGGGAAAACAGCCAGCGCGTCGCCAGCGGCAATAACCCCAGTAGTGTAAAGGCGAATATCAGTCCCGGCGATAAAATATCGCGAAGCGAATTCACTTTCCCCAGCGC
This sequence comes from Enterobacter sp. SORGH_AS_0287, assembly GCF_031453695.1. Classification (NCBI taxonomy): domain Bacteria; kingdom Pseudomonadati; phylum Pseudomonadota; class Gammaproteobacteria; order Enterobacterales; family Enterobacteriaceae; genus Enterobacter; species Enterobacter sp. SORGH_AS_0287. The sequence goes on along the minus strand of NZ_JAVIZW010000001.1, from coordinate 1,640,532 downwards.
GCGTCCGGCGTTCAGAAAGATAATGGTTGCAGGCAGCATGGCGACCTGGCTCACCCACCAGTAGCGACTGACCGCAATACGGGTCAGCCCCATGAGCAGATTCACCAGAAAAAACGGGAACAAGGGCATCAGTCGCAGGGCAAAAAGATACCCTGCACCGTCTCGCGCCATACCGGCATTCACCGTATTCATCTGCGATGTGAATCGCCGCTGTACCCAGTCGCGCAGCAGATAACGGCTGGCAAGCATCGCCAGCGTGGCGCCGAGGGTAGAAGCAAACGAGACCAGCAGGGTGCCTTCCCACAGCGTAAACAGCGCTCCCGCCAGCAGCGTCAGTATCGCCGCACCGGGTATCGACAGGGCGGAGACCAACACGTAGAGGGCGAAAAAGAAAAACGCGCTTTGCCACGGTGCCTGTTCCACGTGCGAGAGGAGCGACTGCTGGTGCGTTTTGATGGTTTCCAGGGAGAGCGTCCCCGGCGGAAGAAAGACGAAGGTCAGAACAAATGCGCCCAGAAGGGCGCACATCAGGAGTCTTTTTTGCGTGTTCACACGAGGTTACAGTTTGAATTTCGCCCAGACCGGCGCATGGTCAGACGGTTTTTCCATGCTGCGGATATCGTAGTCGATGCCGGTTTCGATGCAGCGTTCCGCCAGCGGCGGGCTGGCCAGCAGCAGGTCTATACGCAGACCGCGGTTGTCATCAAAGCCTTTTGAGCGGTAGTCAAACCACGAGAAGCGATCCTGCGTTTCCGGGTTGGCGGTGCGGAAAGTATCAACCAGACCCCAGCCGAGCAGGCGTTCCATCCACTCGCGTTCTTCCGGCAGGAAAGAACATTTACCGGTACGCAACCAGCGTTTGCGGTTCTCTTCTCCAATGCCGATATCGAGATCGGTCGGGCTGATATTCATGTCGCCCATGATCAGCACCGGATTCTCTTTTTTCAGTTCGGTGGTCAGGTAATCCTGCAGATCCTGATAAAACTTTGCCTTGGCCGGGAATTTTGTCTCATGGTCGCGGCTCTCACCCTGCGGGAAATACCCGTTAATCACCGTGATATTGCCAAGTGGTGAGGGAATTTCCGCCATGATGATGCGACGTTGCGCTTCGCCATCATCGCCCGGGAAGCCACGACGTACGGAAACTGGCGTCTCTTTGGTCAGCAGCGCCACGCCATAGTGACCTTTCTGTCCGTGATAGAAGACGTTGTAACCGAGCTTCGCCACCTCTTCGAGGGGGAACATATCGTCGTGAACTTTTGTCTCCTGCAGGCCGATCACATCTGGCTGATGTTGCTCAACAATTGCTTCAAGCTGGTGAGGGCGGGCACGCAGGCCGTTGATATTAAAAGAGACAAATTTCATAGTCGCTGCCAATGCAAGGTGAATAGTGCATGGATGGTAGCAGAATTTGCGTCAACTGTTACGGGGTTCGACCAATAACTGCGACAGATCATACCAACGGTGCAATATTTGCACCATTCTGACGCGCATTGCCCCCCAGCAGGGCGTAAAGAACCGATAAATTTCGCGAGCGATCACAATTCCAGAATTATATTTGGCTTCTGCATACTCTTTCTTATTTTCGTGCGGCAAAGCGCCGCTTGTCGTAAAAATATTCACTTTTTATGCAATAACAGTGAATAACTCCATATCGTAACTTATTGATATTCTGTAACCCTAACCCGTTTATGCATTTTTATCGCTGGCTGGCACGAAGGCTGCAATCTACATTCACAGTGCAAACACTCAATTATTTAACATCTAAATAACCTTTTATTTACCGGATGAGGTCGCTATGTCTCTGTCAATTACGCGTGAAAATTTCGATGAATGGATGATGCCGGTTTACGCTCCGGCGGCTTTTATTCCGGTACGGGGGGAAGGCTCACGCCTGTGGGATCAACAGGGCAAAGAGTATATCGACTTTGCAGGCGGGATTGCGGTAAACGCGCTGGGTCACGCGCACCCTGCGCTGCGTCAGGCGTTAAACGACCAGGCGGCGAAGTTCTGGCATACCGGTAACGGTTTTACCAACGAGCCCGCTCTGCGACTGGCGAAAAAGCTGAATGACGCAACGTTTGCCGAAAAAGTCTTTTTCTGTAACTCAGGTGCGGAAGCAAACGAAGCGGCCCTGAAGCTGGCGCGCAAATATGCACACGATAAATTTGGCGTTCATAAGAGCGGCATTGTGGCGTTTAAAAACGCGTTCCACGGCCGCACGCTCTTTACCGTCAGCGCCGGCGGTCAGCCGTCATACTCGCAGGATTTTGCGCCACTGCCGCCGGATATTCGTCACGGCGTGTATAACGATCTGCAGTCCGCCAGTGAGCTTATCAACGACACCACCTGTGCGGTGATCGTCGAGCCTATGCAGGGTGAGGGCGGGGTCCTTCCGGCGCAAAAAGCGTTCCTGCAGGGGTTGCGTGAGCTGTGCGATCGTCATCACGCGGTGCTGATTTTCGATGAAGTCCAGACGGGGGTGGGGCGTACCGGTGAGCTGTATGCCTATATGCACTACGGTGTAACGCCGGACGTGCTCTCTACGGCGAAAGCGCTGGGCGGTGGCTTCCCGATTGGCGCCATGCTGACCACTGATAAATTCGCCAGCGTAATGACCGTGGGTACGCATGGTACAACATACGGTGGTAACCCGCTGGCTACCGCCGTGGCCGGGCAGGTTCTCGACATCATTAACACGCCGGAAGTGCTCAAGGGCGTTAAACAACGTCATGACTGGTTTGTTGAGCGCCTGAACGCCATCAACAGCAAGACGGGACTGTTTAAAGAGATCCGCGGTCTGGGTCTGTTAATTGGCTGCGAACTCACACCTGAGTTTGCCGGAAAAGCTAAACTTATTTCACAGGAAGCGGCAAAAATGGGCGTGATGGTACTGATTGCCGGTGCCAACGTGGTGCGTTTTGCCCCTGCGCTGATTGTCAGCGAGGAAGAGGTGAGAACCGGTTTAGACCGTTTTGCACTGGCCTGTGAACATGTGAAGTCCGGGGTGTCATCATGATGGTCATCCGTCCCGTTGAGCGCGGCGATATCGCCGGGCTCATGCAGCTTGCCGGTAAGACGGGAGGCGGGCTGACCTCGCTTCCTGCCGATGAAAAAACGCTGTCGGCGCGCATTGAGCGCGCCCTGCAAACCTGGCAGGGGACGTTGCCAAAAAGCGAACAGGGTTATGTGTTCGTTCTCGAAGATACCGACACCGGTACCGTGGCCGGCATTTGCGCAATCGAAGTGGCCGTCGGGCTTAACGACCCGTGGTACAACTACCGTGTCGGTACGATGGTTCACGCCTCAAAAGAGCTGAACGTCTATAACGCGCTGCCCACGCTTTTTCTCTGTAATGACCACACGGGAGCCAGCGAGCTTTGCACGCTGTTCCTCGATCCTGCGTGGCGGAAAGAGGGCAACGGTTATCTGCTCTCCAAGTCGCGCTTCATGTTTATGGCCGCGTTCCGCGATCGTTTTAACGAAAAGGTCGTCGCCGAGATGCGCGGCGTGATCGACGACACCGGCTATTCACCTTTCTGGGAGAGCCTCGGCGAGCGCTTCTTCTCGATGGAGTTCAGCCGGGCGGACTATCTGTGCGGCACCGGGCAGAAAGCGTTTATCGCCGAACTGATGCCGAAACACCCCATCTATACCCATTTCTTAAGCCCACAGGCGCAGGCGGTGATTGGCGAAGTGCACCCGCAAACCGCGCCGGCCCGGGCGGTGCTGGAAAAAGAGGGTTTCCGCTACCGTAACTATGTGGACATCTTTGACGGCGGACCCACCCTGGAGTGCGATATCGACCGCGTGCGTGCGATCCGTAAAAGCCGGCTGGTTGAGGTTTCCGAAGGCCAGCCTGCACCGGGTGAGTGGCCAGCATGTCTGGTGGCTAACGAGCAGTACAACAATTTCCGCGCCATGCTGGTGCGAACCAACCCGAAATGTGAACGTCTGGTGCTGACGGCCGCGCAACTGGATGCCCTGAAATGTAACGCCGGCGACACGGTTCGCCTGGTGCGTCTCTGCCCTGAGGAGAAAACAGCATGACTTTATGGATCAACGGTGACTGGGTCACGGGCGAAGGCGAGCCGCGCATAAAGACCAATCCGGTCGGACAAGAAGTGCTCTGGAAGGGAAATGACGCCAGCGCCGGACAGGTCGAACAGGCCTGTCACGCTGCCCGTCGCGCTTTCCCGGGATGGGCGAAACAACCGTTCTCCGTACGTCAGGGAATAGTCGAGAAATTTGCATCACTGCTGGAGGCCAATAAAGCCGAATTGACGCGCGTTATCGCTCAGGAAACCAGCAAGCCGCGCTGGGAGGCGGCCACGGAAGTGACGGCGATGATCAATAAAATCGCCATTTCGGTGAAGGCGTACCATACCCGTACCGGCGAGCAACATACCGATATGCCTGACGGCGCGGCCACGCTGCGCCACCGTCCGCACGGCGTGCTGGCGGTATTTGGCCCCTATAACTTCCCGGGGCATCTGCCGAACGGGCATATCGTGCCCGCGCTGCTGGCGGGCAATAGCGTGATTTTCAAGCCGAGTGAGTTAACGCCACTGACCGGTGAAGTGGTGGTGAAGCTCTGGGAACAGGCTGGTCTGCCGCACGGGGTGCTCAACCTGGTGCAGGGGGGACGTGAAACCGGCCAGGCGCTGAGTGCGTTGAGTGATATCGACGGCCTGCTGTTTACCGGCAGCGCCGGAACAGGCTACCAACTGCATCGCCAGCTGGCGGGGCAGCCGGAAAAAATTCTCGCGCTGGAGATGGGCGGTAACAACCCGCTGATCGTTGAAGATCCTGATGATATCGACGCGGCGGTGCATTTGACCCTCCAGTCAGCGTTTATTACCGCCGGACAGCGCTGCACCTGCGCGCGTCGTCTGCTGGTGAAACGGGGTGCACAGGGCGATGCCTTCCTCGCGCGGCTGGTGGAAATCAGCGCGCGTCTGGTGCCTGCGCAGTGGGATGCCGACCCACAGCCATTTATTGGGGGGCTGATTTCCGAGCAGGCCGCGCTGAACGTGCTGAAAGCCTGGCAGGATCACGTGGCGCGCGGGGCGAAAACCCTGCTTGAGCCAAAGCAAATCAAGCCCGGAACATCGCTCCTGACGCCGGGCATTGTTGAGATGAGTGGCGCACGCAACGTGCCGGATGAAGAGGTCTTTGGCCCGCTGCTCTGCGTCTGGCGTTATGACGATTTTGACAGTGCCATTGAGATGGCCAATCACACCCGCTATGGCCTGTCGAGCGGTCTGATTTCCCCGCATCGTGAGAAATTTGATCAGCTGCTGCTCGAAGCACGCGCCGGGATCGTGAACTGGAATAAACCGCTTACCGGTGCGGCGAGTACGGCACCGTTTGGCGGGGTAGGCGCTTCGGGTAACCACCGCGCCAGCGCATGGTATGCCGCAGATTACTGCGCGTGGCCGATGGCGAGCCTGGAAACGCCTGCGCTGACGCTGCCGGAAACGCTGAGTCCGGGGCTGGATTTTACTCAGGGGGATCGTCATGAAAGCGCGTGAAGTTAACTTTGACGGGCTGGTGGGGCTGACGCACCACTATGCCGGCCTCTCGTTTGGTAATGAAGCCTCGACGAAGCACCGTTTTCAGGTCTCCAACCCGAAACTGGCAGCGAAGCAGGGGCTGCTGAAAATGAAAGCCCTGTCGGATGCCGGTTTCCCGCAGGCGGTGATCCCGCCGCAGGAGCGTCCGAACGTGGCGGTGTTACGTCAGCTCGGCTTTAGCGGCAGCGATGAGCAGGTTATCGAAAAAGCGGGTACGCAGACGCCGCACCTGCTTTCAGCGGCGAGCTCTGCCTCGTCGATGTGGGTGGCAAACGCTGCTACCGTTGCACCGTCGGCTGATACGCTGGATGGCAAAGTGCATTTAACGGTGGCGAACCTGAATAACAAATTCCACCGTGCTACCGAAGCGGAGACGACCGAGCGCGTACTGCGTGCGATTTTCCGTGATGAGGCCCACTTTGAGGTCCATCAGGCGTTGCCACAGGTGGCCATGTTCGGGGATGAAGGAGCGGCAAACCATAACCGTCTTGGGGGGGATTATGGCGATCCCGGCGTGCAGCTGTTCATTTACGGGCGAGAAGAGGGCGGCCATTCGGCGCCTGTCCGTTATCCCGCCCGCCAGACGCTGGCGGCAAGCCAGGCCGTCGCGCGGCTGAACCAGGTGAATCCCTCACAGGTGATTTTTGCTCAGCAGAACCCACAGGTGATTGACCAGGGTGTTTTCCACAACGACGTCATTGCCGTCTCTAACCGCCAGGTGCTGTTCTGCCATGAACAGGCGTTTGCCCATCAGGAGAAGCTGCTCGCTACGCTGCATGAGCGGGTGCCGGGGTTTATGCCGATTCAGGTGCCGACCCAGGCGGTCAGCGTGCAGGACGCGGTTGAAACTTACCTCTTTAATAGCCAGCTGTTGAGCCGTGAGGACGGCAGCATGATGCTGGTGCTGCCGCAAGAGTCGCAGGACCATAAAGGGGTGTGGCGTTATCTGTCTGAACTGGTGAAAGCCGATAACCCGATCGATGAACTGCGCGTCTTTGACCTGCGCGAAAGCATGGCCAACGGCGGCGGTCCGGCCTGTTTACGCCTGCGCGTAGTGCTAACGCAGAACGAAATGCAGGCTGTTAATCCGGCCGTGATGATGAATGAGACGCTGTTTAACTCCCTGAATGACTGGGTGGATCGTTACTATCGCGACAGATTAACGCAGGCCGATCTGGTCGACCCTCAGCTACTGCGTGAAGGGCGTGAGGCACTGGACGCGTTAACAACAATCCTGCAGTTGGGAGCGGTTTATCCGTTCCAGCGCTAAAGGAGTGGTTATGGAAAATTTACTGGCCTTGACACTGGCCGATGAGACCCCCGAACAGCGTGAGGGGGAGGGCCCCTCATTTCACTGGCGGTGGCTGGGCCGCGGCGTCCTTGAACTGACACCGACCGCGAAGAGTGAGTTATCGCTGCTGCTTTCAACCGGCATCCATGGCAATGAAACCGCGCCGGTTGAAATTGTCGACCTGCTGCTGCGCGCGTTGTATCGGGGAGATATCACCCTGCAGTGCCGTCTGCTGGTGGTGTTTGGCAACCCGCCTGCGCTGGCGCAAAACAAACGTTATCTTGAGAGCGACCTTAACCGCATGTTTGGCGGCCGCTGGTCACAGTTTGTGCCGGGCGATGAAACGTCGCGGGCGCAGTGGCTTGAGCACGTGGTTGCCACATTTTTCGCCGCGGCCGGTCCCGTGCGCTGGCATCTCGACCTGCATACGGCAATTCGCGCCTCTTATCATGTGCGCTTTGGTGTTCTGCCCCAGCGTAACCAGCCGTGGGAGGAGGCGTTTCTGAGCTGGCTGGGCGACGCCGGGCTGGAGGCTCTGGTGTTTCATCAGTCGCCGGGGGGCACATTTACCCATTTCACCTGTGAGCATTTCGGCGCGCTGGCCTGCACGCTGGAGCTGGGAAAAGCGCTACCGTTTGGCCAGAACGATCTCACGCGCTTCGCGCCAACGCACCTTGCGCTTCGCGCGCTGCTTGGAGGATTGGCACCCGAGCCAACGCAACAGACTGTCGTGCGCTATCGGGTCGTACAGCAGATCACTCGCCGCAGCGAGGCCTTCCGGCTGCATATGGCCGCCCACACGCTGAACTTCACCCCTTTTCGCAAAGGCGTTCTGCTGGCGGAAGATGGCGACGAGCGTTACGAGGTGCAGAAAACCACTGAATATGTTCTGTTCCCTAATCCATCGGTAGCGTTTGGCCTGCGTGCCGGGCTGATGCTGGAAAAAGTGTCCTGAACATTTCCCCTCTCATTGCCTGAGAGGGGAGCGTCAAAATATTTTTCTTAGCGATTAAAGCGCAATGACAACTATTGCAGAATATTCCTGGTGAATTGCTTTATTATTGGTCTTCACTTCGCTATACTTTTCTAAATTGCTTTGAAAATCATCATTTTGAATATTTTCGTTGCAACTCTCCATCCTTTATCCTTAATTCCTCCACATTTGGCGGTAATTTGTTTTTTACACTTTCATTGTTTTACTGTTGCTCTGATTAATTGACGATAAACCCCGTAAAGTTAATCTCGTCAACACGGCATAGCGCCGAAGAATAACTGAAAGTAAGGAAATAAATTATGCGTAAGTTTACTGCACTGTTTGTTGCTTCTACCCTGGCTCTGGGCGCTACCAGCATGGCGTTCGCTGCAGATACCGCGACCACCACCACTGCCGCGCCTGTCGAAGGCAAAATGATGATGCATCATAAAGGCAAGCCGGGTATGCACCACGAGATGATGATGTTTAAAGATCTGAACCTGACGGATGCACAGAAACAGCAGGTCCGCGACATCATGAAAAGCCAGCGCGACCAGATGAAACGTCCGTCACTGGACGAACGCCGCGCGATGCATGACATCATCGCCAGCGACAGCTTCGATAAAGCAAAAGCCGAAGCGCAGATCGACAAAATGGCTGAGCAGCATAAAGCCCGCATGCTGGCGCATATGGAAACCCAGAACAAGATCTACAACATTCTGACGCCGGAACAGAAAAAACAATTTAATGCCAATTTTGAGAAGCGTCTGACAGAACGTCCAGCAATGGAAGGTAAAATGCCAGCACCAACTGAATAATCGGTTCAACATCTTAAGACCGCCGGGATCCTGTCCACAAAAGCGCTAACGCTGTGGACAGGACCGGCGGTTTTTCTTTCCTGCCCTCTTGTCTGCCGCCGCCAGAGCGGTATTCTCCTGTAGTCGCTTCAGAGAATGTTTGCAGAGTCATGGCGTTATAATTTTTATTAACGTTCCGCTAAGGCCTGCCCGCTTTGCTGCCGATACTGTGTCTGTGAAAACCCAACGATAACAAACAAGACAGCAACGATAGCGATATCCTTGCCCTAGCACAGGTTGTGCCTTTCAGGAGTGGTGATGGAGTTCTTTGATATCCGTAAGATGCCGGTCAGCCTCTGGCGCAATGGCGCAGGCGAGACGCGGGAAATTTGTTGTTTTCCGCCCGCAACGCGCGATTTTTACTGGCGTGCCAGTATCGCGACCATCGCCAGCAATGGCGAATTCTCCTCTTTTCCCGGTGTCGATCGGGTGATTACCTTGCTTGAAGGGGGTGAGGTAACGCTGGATGCCGGTCAGGCGTTCTGCCATACCCTGAAACATCATCAGCCATACCATTTTTCCGGCGATCAGCCGGTGAAAGCGCTGCTTTCCGAAGGACGGATGTCGATGGATTTCAACATCATGACCCGGCGTGACCGTTGTCAGGCGAAAGTGCGTGTCGCTGACCGCACCTTTACCACGTTCGGCTCCCGCGGGGGCGTCGCGTTCGTGTTAAGCGGGGCGTGGCAGCTTGGCGATAAGTTGCTGACGGCCGATCAGGGCGCCAGCTGGGAGGAGGGCGTCCATACTCTCCGCCTGCTGGAGGCTCAAGGCACCTTATTATTCAGCGAAATTAACTGGCTGCCGGGGCACTAAGCTCTATGACCTCATACTTGCCGGTTAGCACGGGCTTGCAGAGAATTTTGTAGCCATCGTGGTCGAAACCGGCGGGTGTGCGCAGCAAGGTTGCCGCATCGTTTACATCGTCAACAGCACCCAGCCAGAGCCAGTTATTGATGATGTGATACTGGGTCATCGCGTCACCAACTTCTTTTAGCGCAACGGCACCCTCCCACGGCCAGCAGTTAACGCTAAGCGCTGCCAGCCCTGCGAGGAGCCGGGCGTGGTGTTCCTCAATGCTTTCTTTCCCGCAGCAGGCACCTGCGCAGCGCTTCAACGCTGAGCGGAAACAGGCACGCCCGCGGGTGGTTGCTTCGAGGCCTAGCAGGCTGTAGCACAGCTGTAACTCATCGGCCAGCGTTTGCAGAGCCTGCAGAGCCGCCCGTTTATTTGCGAACAGCCCGTAGAGATTGGGGGCGTGAGAAAAATCGACTTCGCGTGCGTAGACAACCTGCGGCTTACCGGCGTTTATCTGCAGGGAGCAGAGCTGCCGGTTGCGGCGCAGACGCTTATTGAACAGCGGCTGTTGCTCTTTGATCAGCCGGGCTTCCAGTAAGAGCGCGCCCATCTCTCCGGCGGTACGAAACCAGGTGATGCGTCGCGACTGGCGCAGCATTGCCGCCTCGTCTGGCGTACGCAGATGAGACATGACCCGGCTGCGAATATTTACGCTTTTGCCAATGTAGAGCGGAAGGGTGTCACTCTCACCGTGAAAGATATACACGCCCGGCTGTTTAGGCAGTTCCTCAAGCCAGGGGCGAAGATGTTCGGGATATTCGTAGATAGCCGCCGCTTCAAACTCAAGACGCGGGGCGGATTGACGCCTGCTCACATACTACTCCATATACTGTTCAGGCATACAGTGTAGCAGAGCCGGTTTGGTTAAAAAAGAGCCGGATGGCGCAACGGACGGTGCGGGAGAACACCCCCTCCCCAGAGAGAGGGTGCCAGAGTGTCACTTTTTCCAGAAATCATCGAACACGGTGATCGGTGGGCGACGCTTGTGCTCGGTTTTCAGATACCAGCTTTCAATGATCTTCGCGGTACCTTCATCCAGTTTTTTGCCTTCCAGATAATCATCAATATTGTCATAGGTGACACCCAGGGCCGCTTCATCCGGCAGGGAGGGGCGATCGTCTTCCAGATCCGCCGTTGGCGCTTTCTTGTAAAGGTGCTCCGGGCAACCCAGCGCGGCAAGCAGCTGCTTACCCTGACGTTTGTTCAGACGGAAGAGCGGGTTAATATCGGTACCGCCGTCGCCATACTTGGTGAAGAAACCCGTGATGGCTTCTGCCGCATGATCGGTACCGACCACAACGCCTTTGGTCATCCCGGCAATGCTGTATTGCGCTTTCATACGTTCACGGGCTTTTTCATTGCCGCGGACAAAATCGCTCAACTCAATGCCTGCTTCGCGAAGCGCCTGCTCGCTGGCCAGCACCGATCCTTTGATATTGACGGTGAGCACGCGATCGGGCTGGATGAAGGCGATGGCATCCTGGCAATCCTGTTCATCAGCCTGCACGCCATAGGGAAGACGCACGGCAATAAACTGCAGCGCGTCATCACCCGTCTCTTCGCGGAGCTCTGAAATTGCCATCTGGCAGAGTTTACCGGCCAGGGTAGAGTCCTGACCGCCGCTGATGCCCAGCACCAGGGATTTCAGGAACGAGTGAGTTTTTAAATAAGACTTTAAAAAATCCACGCTGCGGCGGATCTCTTCTTGTGCGTCTACCGCGGGCTTCGCGCCCAGCGCCTGAATAATCTCTTGTTGCAGAGCCATCACGCCCTCCATATGCAGAACATAAACAGATTGTGTTAACTGTTAAAACTAACCCTTTGAACGAGAAACGACAAGGATCACAGTTTCGAGTGCGCTAAATTGCGGCGATTTAGCAGGTTATCGTTGTTTTATTAGAATTTTCCGAAATTCGTCTGGCGGAATTCACAAAGTTGAACAATAGTACTTTTTATTCCATGCTTAGATAACACGCTGATAAACAAGAGGACGGAATATGAACAAGAACGTAGCAGGAATTCTTAGCGCAGCGGCGGTACTGACTATGCTGGCAGGGTGTACGGCCTACGACCGCACCAAAGATCAGTTTACACAGCCCGTAGTGAAAGATGTCAAAAAAGGCATGACCCGTTCGCAGGTGGCTGCGATTGCCGGCAAGCCTTCTTCGGAAGTGACAATGATTCATGCACGCGGTACCTGCCAGACCTATATCCTGGGTCAACGTGATGGTAAGGCAGAGACCTACTTCGTTGCGTTGGATGAGACTGGTCATGTGATCAACTCCGGTTACCAGACCTGTACTGAATACGATACCGATCCGCAGGCACCTAAGGCGCAGTAACCCTTCTTGCCTGAGTATGTTAACAAACCGGCCGTTGGGCCGGTTTTTTTATACATACGTAAATCTTATTTCTTCTCGCGAATTATTTGCCTGAAATGTGAAGGTAGTCAACACGACAGGTCAATGAGAGACAATTTGCCCCTGTGCAGAATTATCTCCTGTCTGTACCATTGCGTATACTCACTCCAACGACAAACAACAGTAAGCAAACTACCTGTCTGCCAGGATAGCGAGTCGAGTGATAGCGCGATGGCAGGTAGTCATACGAGAGGGAAGTTACTATGGAAAAGAAACATATCTATCTGTTCTGCTCAGCAGGCATGTCAACCTCGCTTCTGGTGTCAAAGATGCGTGCTCAGGCTGAGAAGTATGAAGTCCCGGTGGTGATCGAAGCGTTTCCGGAGACGCTGGCGGGCGAAAAAGGCCAGACAGCCGATGTCGTTTTACTGGGGCCGCAAATTGCCTATATGTTGCCCGAAATTCAACGTCTGTTACCCAATAAACCGGTCGAAGTGATCGATTCGGGATTGTACGGCAAGATTGATGGTTTAGGTGTATTGAAAGCTGCTGTTGCAGCAATTAAAAAAGCTGCTAATTAATTTTTATTTTTCCCGTCAAAGAGTTATTTCACACACAATACGCCGTAACCCGCGTTGCGGCATTTAAGGGTATTTTCCTATGAGTAAAGTCATCGCTTCACTTGAAAAGGTACTCCTTCCTTTTGCTGTTAAAATAGGAAAGCAGCCTCACGTTAATGCCATCAAAAACGGTTTTATTAGATTAATGCCGTTGACGCTGGCTGGGGCAATGTTCGTTTTAATTAACAACGTTTTTCTGAGCTTTGGTGAAGGTTCCTTTTTTTATTCATTAGGAATTCGATTAGACGCTTCCACAATTGAAACCCTTAATGGTTTAAAAGCCATCGGCGGCAACGTATATAACGGTACGTTAGGTATTATGTCGCTGATGGCACCTTTCTTTATTGGCATGGCACTGGCGGAAGAGCGGAAAGTGGATCCGCTGGCCGCAGGTTTATTATCCATTGCCGCCTTTATGACCGTGACGCCATACAGCGTCGGTGAGGCCTATGCCGTAGGGGCCAACTGGCTGGGGGGCGCTAATATTATCTCCGGTATCGTTATCGGTCTGGTGGTTGCGGAGATGTTCACCTTTATTATTCGTCGCAACTGGGTTATCCGTTTACCGGATAGCGTGCCGGCGTCCGTTTCTCGTTCATTTTCCGCGTTGATTCCAGGCTTCATTATTCTCTCCATCATGGGGATTATCGCCTGGGCGCTCTCTCATTGGGGCACTAACTTCCACCAGATCATCATGGACTCTATCTCAACGCCGCTGGCGTCAATGGGTAGCGTGGTCGGTTGGGCGTATGTGATTTTCACCTCCCTGCTGTGGTTCTTTGGCGTGCATGGTTCACTGGCACTGGCGGCGCTGGACAGCGGTATCATGACCCCATGGGCACTGGAAAACGTTGCACTTTACCAGCAGTACGGCTCTGTTGACGCGGCGCTGGCAGCCGGTAAAACCTTCCATGTGTGGGCGAAGCCGATGCTCGACTCTTATATCTTCCTGGGGGGTACCGGGGCGACGCTGGGTCTGATCATCGCGGTCTTTATTGTTTCTCGTCGCGCTGACCATCGTCAGGTTGCGAAGCTGGCACTGCCGTCAGGCATCTTCCAGATAAACGAGCCGATTCTGTTTGGTCTGCCAATCATCATGAACCCGGTAATGTTCATTCCGTTCATTCTGGTTCAGCCACTGCTGGCGGCCATTACCCTGACGGCCTATTACCTGGGCATTATCCCGCCCGTCACCAACATTGCGCCGTGGACCATGCCGGCGGGTCTGGGGGCGTTCTTCAACACCAACGGTAGCGTGGCTGCCTTCCTGCTGGCGATATTCAACCTCGGGATTGCAACACTGCTCTATATGCCATTCGTGGCGATAGCAAACAAAGCTGCAACCGTTATCGATGAAGAAGAGAGCGAAGAGGATATCGCCCTCGCACTGAAATTCTAAAATTGCACGGCGCGGGGCAACCCGCGCCAGCCAAAAGGAGCTTAAAAATGTTAGATTTGGACAGTATTGTCGCAGAAGAAACCGCAGAGAACGATCTGGAAGAGGTGGTGATGGGGCTTATCATCAATTCCGGGCAGGCGCGTAGCCTGGCGTATGCCGCGCTCAAGCAGGCCAAGCAGGGTGATTTCGCAGCCGCGAAAACCATGATGGAACAGTCCCGTACGGCGCTGAATGAAGCGCACCTGGTGCAGACAAAGCTTATCGAAAGCGACCAGGGTGAAGGCAAGATGAAGGTCAGTCTGGTGCTGGTGCATGCGCAGGATCATCTGATGACGTCGATGCTGGCACGTGAACTGGTGGCCGAGTTAATTGAGCTTCACGAGAAGATGCAGTAAGGCAGATTTTGCAGCAGGAGGTCAGCGCGATGGAAATAAAAACCGCACTTGAACAGCAACTGTTTAATGGCAAAAATTTTCACGTGATTATTTACAACAAGACGGAGAGCGCGAGCGGTCTGCATCAGCATGACTACTATGAGTTCACGATTGTTCTGACCGGTCGCTACTACCAGGAAATCAACGGCAAGCGCGTCCTGCTTGAGCGGGGAGATTTCGTCTTCCTGCCGATGGGGTCCCATCACCAGAGCTTTTATGAATTTGGTGCAACCCGCATTCTTAATGTAGGTGTCAGCAGACGCTTCTTTGAGAAACACTATCTGCCGCTGGTGCCGTTCTGCTTTGTGGCCTCGCAGGTCTATCGCATCAAAAACGAGTTCATGACCTGGATTGAAACGGTTATCGCCTCGCTTAACTTTCGCGAGAATGAATTTGATGAGTTTATTGAAACGGTGACGTTTTATGTGATGAACCGTCTGCGCCATCATCGTGAAGAGCAGCAGGTAAGCGATGATATTCCGCAGTGGCTGCGCAGTACGGTTGAACTGATGCACGATAAAGGGCAATTCAGCGAAAATGCGCTGGAAAATATGGTCGCTTTGTCCGGTAAATCACAGGAATATCTGACCCGAGCAACTCAGCGTTATTATCGTAAAACGCCAGTGCAAATTATTAATGAAATCCGCATTAATTTTGCTAAAAAACAGCTGGAAATAACCAACTACTCGGTTACCGATATTGCTTATGAGTCAGGCTACAGTAGCCCCAGCTTGTTTATTAAGACCTTTAAGAAATTGACCTCGTTCACACCGAACAGTTACCGGAAGAACCTGACGGTAATTAATTAAATTTCGGCGGATTTACCCGCCACAAATATTGCCTTGATTGCTTGCCCACAGAGCGGGAAGAGTACGCTACACCTTGCAGGCGATTAACCTGATATGCTAAGGGAGATATTATGCAGAAGAAATTAAAAGTCGTAACCATTGGCGGCGGCAGCAGTTATACCCCGGAATTACTCGAAGGTTTCCTGAAACGTTATCATGAATTACCGGTCAGCGAATTATGGCTGGTGGACGTTGAGGAAGGTCAGGAGAAACTGAATATCATTTTTGAGCTCTGCAAGCGGATGGTCGCGAAAGCCGGTGTGCCATTGACCGTGCATAAAACCCTCGACCGTCGCCTGGCGCTGCAGGATGCCGACTTCGTAACGACCCAGCTGCGCGTCGGCCAGCTCAAAGCGCGTGAAATGGATGAACGTATTCCACTGAGCCACGGCTATCTGGGGCAGGAGACCAACGGCGCGGGCGGCCTGTTCAAGGGGCTGCGTACCATTCCGGTCATTTTTGACATCATCAACGATGTGGAAGCGATCTGCCCCAACGCGTGGGTGATTAACTTCACCAACCCGGCCGGGATGGTGACCGAGGCGGTCTATCGCCACACCGGTTTCAAACGCTTTATCGGCGTCTGTAATATTCCGATTGGCATGAAGATGTTCATCAGCGATGTGCTGGAGTTGACCGATACCGACGATCTTTCTATCGATCTCTTTGGCCTGAACCACATGGTGTTTATCAAAGATGTCATCGTGAATGGTCAGTCTCGCTTTAGCGAACTGCTTGACGGCGTAGCCTCCGGACGCCTGACCGCTGCGTCAGTGAAAAACATCTTTGACCTGCCGTTCAGCGAAGGGCTGATCCGCTCGCTTAATCTGCTGCCTTGCTCATACCTGCTTTACTACTTCAAACAGAAAGAGATGCTGGCCATCGAGATGGGTGAGTACTATAAGGGTGGCGCACGCGCTCAGGTGGTGCAGAAAGTTGAAAAGCAGCTGTTTGATTTGTATAAAGATCCGAACCTGAACGTGAAACCGAAAGAGCTTGAGCTGCGCGGCGGAGCGTATTATTCCGATGCGGCGTGCGAAGTGATCAACGCCATTTACAACGACAAGCAGGCCGAGCACTACGTCAATGTGCCGCATCACGGCCATATCGACAACATCCCGGCTGACTGGGCCGTTGAGATGACCTGCATTCTGGGACGTGATGGCGCCAGGCCGCATCCACGGATTACCCACTTTGACGACAAAGTGATGGGGTTGATCCACACCATCAAAGGGTTTGAAGTGGCAGCCAGCAATGCGGCGCTGAGCGGTGAACTCAATGACGTTCTTCTGGCACTCAATCTCAGCCCGCTGGTCCATTCCGATCGCGATGCCGAGCAACTGGCCAGCGAAATGATTCTGGCGCATGAAAAATGGTTGCCTAATTTTACCGCCACGATTGAGAAGCTGAAATTCAAACAGCACTGAGAGGATGTGTGATGGAAAACCTGCTGATCGTCAATGCTGATGATTTTGGCCTCTCAAAAGGTCAAAACTACGGCATTATTGAAGCCTGCCGCCGGGGTGTGGTGACCTCAACTACGGCACTGGTTAATGGTGACGCGGTTGAACACGCGGCGCAGCTCAGCCGCGAGGTGCCAGCGCTGGGCGTCGGCATGCACTTTGTATTGACGCTCGGGATGCCGCTTTCACCGATGCCAGGACTGACGCGGGACGGACAGCTGGGCAAATGGATTTGGGAGCAGGCAGAGCAGGGCACGCTGCCGCTCGAGGAGATTACCCGCGAGCTGGACTGTCAGTTCAACCGTTTCGTCGATCTCTTTGGCCGTGAACCCACGCATATTGACAGCCATCATCACGTGCATATGATCCCGGCACTTTTCCCGTCAGTGGCGGAATTTGCACAGCGCAAAGGTGTGGCAATGCGCGTGGATCGTGAGGTGCAGGCGCTGCACGGGCTGTCATTGTCTTCTGTGTCCACAACGGACGGGTTCAGTAGCGCGTTCTACGGCGACGAGATTAGCGAAGCGCTGTTTCTGCAGGTGCTGGATGAGTCCGCCGCGCGCGGGGAACGGTCGCTGGAAGTGATGGCACACCCTGCGTTTGTCGATAACATTGTGCGTAAAAGTGCCTACTGCTGGCCGCGACTGGCGGAACTGGATGTGCTGACGTCGGCATCGCTGAAATACGCCATTGCCGAGCGTGGGTACCATCTGGGCACCTTTGAGGATGTATGAAAATAGCCCGGAGGCGCGGTGCCTGCCGGGCTGAGTAAACGATGTCAATCAGCGCCGGGTCGGGCAAAGCCAGACCCGGCTTTTCTTATGCCGGTATCCGATCAATCTTACTGCTGCGTGACCACACACGGTGCGCTGCGAGCAGATCGAACAGCTTGGTCATAAACGCATCATCGACATTATCGCCTTCGACAATGCCATCTTCGCCTTGCTCAGCCACCTTCAGGTGCGCTTTAAACTGTCGCGCATCGCCGGAAAGGGCGATCGGCTTCAGGTGTTTATAGGCTTCCAGCAGATAATAAATCGCATCGCCATTGTTCAGCAGACTGTCGATGTCGCCGCACGGCACAATCACCGCATCAACGGTGAGCGATGGTGCTCCGGCAAAGGTGGCCGCAACCGGCAGCACTGAACCGTCGTCGGCGGTCACTTCCCCCATGCGGGAATAGAGCAGTTTGGCGTGAACGCCTTTGGTTTTCAGCGCCTGCATAATCCCCAGCACGTCGCTGGCACGGGTTTTGTCATTCAGCAGAATGGCCACTACCCGGCCTTTTATCGAGCCACCCGGCACCGCATACAGACTCAGGGACGGATCTTTCTTCAGTCCGTTAACGTCTTTCGGTGGGGCCGCATTGCGTTGCTCGTCCGTCAGCGTAATGCCAAGGTTATCCGCCACGCTCTGGGCAAGCTGAATATCGATATGGGCGAGCTGATCGACCACGCGCTCGCGGATGTAAGTCCGCACCACTTTGCTCAGTTCAAAGCTAAAGCCGCCGATAATGTGCTGTTGCTCGATCGGCGTCTGGCTGTTCCAGAACAGGCGAGGTTGGGCATAATACTCGCCGAATGACGGGCTACGCTCGCGGATTTTATTGCCATCGATGCGCTCCTGGTACGACTCAAAACCACCGCGTTTCGGTCCCGGCGGCGTTTCGCGCGGCCAGTTATCGTTGATGGAGTTCGGCTCATAGTTAGCCGGATTGGTATCGATATCCTGGCGATGCATCCCGTCGCGCTGGAAATTGTGGTACGGACAGGTTGGACGGTTAATCGGAATTTCGTGGAAGTTGGGCCCGCCAAGGCGACTGATCTGCGTATCGGTATAGGAGAACAACCGCCCCTGCAGGAGGGGATCATTCGTGAAATCCAGCCCCGGAACGATATGCCCCGGGTGGAACGCGACCTGCTCATTTTCGGCAAAGAAATTGTCCGGGTTACGGTTGAGCACCATTTTACCCACCAGCTGAACCGGCACCAGCTCCTCTGGGATCAGCTTTGTCGGGTCGAGAAGGTCAAAATCGAAGTTAAACTCATCCTCTTCCGGGATCAGCTGTAACCCCAGTTCATATTCCGGGAAGTCACCGGCTTCAATCGACTCCCACAGCTCACGACGGTGGAAGTCCGGATCGCGCCCGGTCAGCTTCTGGGCTTCATCCCACACCAGCGAGGCTTTGCCCGCCACAGGCTTCCAGTGGAAGCGCACGAATGTGGCTTTCCCGTCCGCGTTGATCATCCTGAAGGTATGAATACCAAAGCCTTCCATCGTGCGGTAGCTGCGCGGAATGCCCCGGTCTGACATCGCCCACATCACGTTGTGTAACGTTTCTGGCTGCAGTGAGACATAATCCCAGAAGGTGTCATGCGCACTTTGTCCCTGCGGTATGGCCCAGTGGGGCTCCGGTTTTACCGCATGGACAAAGTCAGGAAATTTATGCGCATCCTGAATGAAGAACACCGGGGTGTTATTGCCGACGAGATCGAAAATACCCTCTTCGGTATAAAATTTGGTGGCGAAGCCGCGGATATCACGCACGGTATCTGCCGAACCCGCGCCGCCCTGTACGGTTGAAAAGCGGACAAAGACCGGTGTGATTTTGTCCGGATCGGAAAGGAAATCCGCTTTGGTTATCTCTTTGAGGCTTTTGTAGGGCTGGAAGTAGCCGTGTGCCGCGGAGCCACGCGCGTGAACGATGCGCTCAGGTATACGTTCATGGTCAAAATGGGTGATTTTTTCCCGCAGAATAAAGTCTTCCAGCAGGGTCGGTCCGCGCGTTCCCGCACGCAGCGAGTTCTGATCGTCAGCAATGCGCACGCCCTGGTTGGTGGTAAGTGCAAAACCTTCGCCGCCTTTACGGTGGGACTCAAGGGATTTCAGCTTCTCGTTTCCGGTATCCGGGGATTTCATACTTCCCGGCGCGGTAGGCTGTTCGCCAGGTGCGGAAGGGCCGGGGGACGGGCGGTGAGAGCCGTCCGCTGGGGCCAGAGAGTCCATGCCTGGTTGAGATTCTTCAGTGCCATGAATGGGTGATTGATGTGTTTTATCTTTGTTCGACATTGCACGCTTCTCCTTTATCCATTGCTAAAAACCTTGTTAACTATAGAACAATGTGGCGAAAGGGCGGGCGAACTAAGAGTTTTCAGATGACCTGGTTAAGGAATGCGCTATCAGAGCGATGCAGGGCGCGACGCGTGGGGGGAGGATCGGCTATCATAGAATTTTCCTGCTTCCAGAATGTGCTTTAGTGAACCCGTCGCTTATGAAACCTTTTCGTCAACAAAACCGCCCTGTCATTAGCTACGTGCCCCGCGTCGAACCCGCGCCGCCCGAACACGCCCTGAAGGTGGATGGTTTTCGTGATGTCTGGCAACTGCGCGGTAAATACGTAGCGTTTGTTCTGATGGGAGAACACTTCCGCCGTTCGCCCGCGTTTTCGGGGCCGGAGTCGGCCCAGCGATGGGCGAACCAGGTCCGCCAGGATGAAGAGATTGAAGAATAACAGCCAAAAAAAACCGCCATCAGGCGGTTTTTTTCATTTATCCATCCGTGATTAACGGTGCGCCAGTTCAGCGTCGTCTTCACTTTCCAGAATGGTTTTATCGGTCTGCTTCAGCCACTGGCTGGTCAACGTACCGGCGGTCATGGAACCGCTCACGTTCAGCGCAGTACGACCCATATCGATCAGCGGCTCAACGGAGATCAGCAGGGCAACCAGCGTCACCGGCAGACCCAGGGCCGGCAGGACAATCAGCGCGGCGAAGGTTGCGCCACCGCCAACACCCGCAACGCCTGCGGAGCTGATGGTAACAATCCCGACCAGCGTGGCAATCCAAACGGGATCCAGTGGGTTAATACCCACGGTCGGAGCAACCATTACCGCCAGCATTGCAGGGTAGAGACCTGCGCAACCGTTCTGACCAATGGTGGCACCAAAGGAGGCAGAGAAGCTGGCAATAGATTCCGGTACGCCCAGACGACGGGTCTGCGCTTCAACGTTCAGCGGAATAGACGCGGCGCTGGAACGGCTGGTAAACGCAAAGGTCAGTACCGGCCACACTTTACGGAAGTATTTCAGCGGGCTAACGCCATTGACGCCCAGCAGGATACCGTGCACCACGAACATAATGCCCAGACCCAGATAAGAGGCGACGACGAAGCTACCCAGCTTAATAATGTCCTGCAGGTTAGAGCCGGCAACCACTTTGGTCATCAGCGCCAGAACACCGTAAGGGGTCAACTGCATCACCAGACGGACCAGCTTCATTACCCAGCTTTGCAGGGTATCGATAGCCACCAGCACGCGCTCGCCTTTCGGCGCGTCGTCTTTCAGCAGCTTCAGCGCCGCCACACCGAGGAAGGCCGCAAAGATCACCACGCTGATAATGGAGGTTGGGCTGGCACCGGTCAGGTCAGCAAACGGGTTCTTCGGCACGAAAGAGAGCACCATCTGTGGCACCGTCAGGTCAGCGACTTTACCCACGTAGTTGGTCTGAATCGCGGTAAGACGCGCCGTTTCAGCCGTACCCTGGACCAGACCTTCAGCGGTCAGCCCGAACAGGTTGGTGACCAGCACACCGACCAGAGCTGCAATCAGCGTGGTAAACAGCAGCGTACCGATGGTCAGGAAGCTGATTTTACCCAACTGGGTGGCGTTATGCAGACGGGCAACGGCGCTCAGAATAGAGGCAAACACCAGCGGCATAACGATCATCTGCAGCAGCTGGACATAGCCGTTACCGACGATGTTGAACCACTGAATAGAATCTTTCAGAACTGGATTATCGGAGCCGTAAATAGCCTGCAACGCCAGACCAAACACGACACCCATGGCCAGACCAACCAGCACTTTCTTCGCGAGGCTCCACTGTTTGTGGCGCGCCTGCGCGAGAAGCAATAGCAATACAACGAACACCACAATGTTCGCGATGAGTGGAAAATTCATCCCCGTTCTCCTGATTTATTATACGGTCGGTTTTTACCGATCCTGTTGGCGCAAGATTATCAGAAGTGTGATGTGGCGCTTATATCCAAATGGAATGGGTTATGACAAATGGAAATAATTTGTGTGCTTAGTGTTCAATCTGGTGATTAATGAAACGATTGAACTGAAATTGCAGCGAATTGATCATCTGGGATGACCAGCGCACTGCACTGTTTTCGGGCAAGGTTTGCGGCATCCAGACGGCGTAGGCAAAGAGCGCCATACACAACACACGCTCAAGCTGATTACCTTTCTGCGGCGCAAGAATGGGCAAACGGAACCGCCAGCGGCATGGCCAGAGCAGCGGCACGCCCGCAGGTGTCAGCATATCGGCAAGGATATGGCTTAAATAACCCAGCACCATTCCCTGGATGGCATCGGCGGGCACTATCCAGCTCTCAGGGACTTTTAAATAGAAAAGGGTGAGCAGGCCGAATACAGCCAGCAGGCTGTGGGTAAACCCACGGTGACCAAACGCGCGGGCGATGGGTTTTGATATCCACTTTAGCCGCTGTCCCAGGAACGATTTTGGATGGTCGATATCGGGCAGCAGACAGGTCAACACGGCGGACGGGACAATATGCCACCAGTCCCCCTGTGCGAGCACAGGGGTAAGTTCAGCGTTTTTGGCAAAAACTGCGCACGCAATGGAAAAAAGCAGATGGCCTTCCGCCGTCATGATAAAACCCACAAAACTGTCAATTCATACAGTATAGGGTTTTTATACAGTAGACGAAAGAGGTGACGGTGTAACTGTATGTCACAAACGCGCCTAGCGCGCCAGCCAGCCCCCGTCGACGGCTAACGTATGACCGTTCACGTAATCCGAGGCGGCGGAGGCTAAAAAGACCACCGGTCCCTGCAGGTCTTCCGGTACTCCCCAGCGCCCGGCAGGTATCCGGTCGAGGATCTCCTGGCTGCGCTGCTGATCATCCCGCAGTTGCTGAGTGTTGTTGGTCGCCATGTAGCCTGGCGCGATGGCGTTAACATTGATGCCGTGTGTCGCCCATTCATTGGCCAGCAGACGCGTGATCCCCAACACGCCGCTTTTGGACGCGGTGTAAGAGGGCACGCGGATGCCACCCTGGAATGAGAGCATCGAGGCGATATTGATGATTTTCCCGCCCTGGCCCTGCGCAATAAACTGTTTAGCCACGGCCTGGGAGAGGAAAAAAAGCGATTTCAGATTCAGGTTGATGACGTCATCCCAGTCCTTTTCGCTGAACGCGAGAGCATCTTCACGGCGTATGGTCCCGGCATTGTTCACCAGAATATCGACTCGCCCCATCTCAGCAACCGCGCTGTCAACAACGTCCTGAAGACTCTCCTGCTGACTGAGGTCGGCCCGAATCGCCCTGAACCGCCTTCCGAGCGCGCTAATGCAGGCAGCCGTTTCCTCCGGCGCTTTGCGGTTAACACCCACGATGTCGCATCCCGCCTGCGCCAGCGCAATGGCCATGGCTTGTCCCAGACCGGTATCGCATCCGGTGACGATGGCCACTTTTCCTGACAGAGTGAAGTTATCCAGTATCATACGCGCCTCAGAAGTAAGGTTATTGTCATTCTGACGCTAAGGATAGAAGCGGGGGATAAGAAAAGCAAACAAAATGAAACGATGTTTTGTTTTTAAAGCAGGCAGCCTGACGCTGCCTGAAAAGGGCGGGTTACTCGCCGCGCAGGTGCTGCGCCGTCAACTCAACCAGTGAGTACAGCTTTACGTCGGCAAGGGCAAAACGGGGATCGTGTCGGCCTTCCTCCGCGGGAACAACAATCGAGCGCATGCGTGCGGCCTTCGAGGCCACCATTCCGTTAACGGAATCTTCCAGCGCGACACAGCAGAGGGGATCAAGACCGAGTTTAGCGGCACAGTCGAGATAGACCTGCGGGTGCGGCTTGCTGTATGGCAACGTTTCCGCTGAGGCCAGCGCGTCGAAGCTGTCGCGCAGCTCAAACATGGTCAGTACTTTTTCCAGCATATGCAGCGGTGAAGCTGACGCCAGGCCAACTTTCAACCCCTGCGCTTTACACAGCGCGACGGCTTCACGCACGCCGGGCAGCAGGGGCTTGCTCTCTTCCACCAGTGAGATGGCGCGGCTGATAATACGCGCGGTCACTTCGTCGCGGTCGGGTCCCACCCACGGCTGCTGGGCATACCACAGGTCCACCACCATATCGATGCGCAGACCAAGCGTATCCGGAAGTTCATTACGGCGGCTGATATCAACGCCCAGGCTGGCGATAACGTCCAGTTCGGCGCGATCCCACAACGGTTCGGAATCGATCAGTAATCCATCCATGTCAAAAATTGCGGCAAGAATCTGGCGCGGTGTCGACATCACAACGTCTCCTTATCCAGGGTGTACGACAGACGATAAATGCTAAGTGCACTCTGCAATTTAGCATATTGCCTTTAAAGAGCGGGCGAAAATGATGGTCAGCAGGTAGACTTAGGCAGAAATAACGCGTCTTTATGAAGGGGAACTGATGACGTATCAACAAGCTGGACGCATTGCTGTCTTAAAACGTATTGCTGGCTGGGTAATTTTTATTCCAGCCGTCATTTCGACGCTGATCTCTGTGCTCAAGTTTATGTACGATCACAGTGAAAAACAGCCAGGTATTAATGCGGTAATGCTTGATTTTGCTCATGTCATGATTGAAATGATGCGTTTTAACACGCCGTTTCTGAATGTCTTTTGGTTCAATTCGCCGACGCCGAATTTTCATCAGCAGTTGAATCTCGGGTTTTGGGTGATCTACGCGCTGATCTTTATTGGTATGGCGTTGCAGGCCTCTGGCGCACGCATGAGCCGTCAGACGCGCTTTTTACGCGAAGGTGTGGAAGACCAGATGATTCTCGAACAGGCGAAAGGCCCGGAAGGGATGAGCCGCGAGCAGATTGAGTCCCGCATTGTTGTGCCGCGTCACACCATTTTCCTGCAAATTTTCCCGCTGTATATCCTGCCAGTCATTATCATCGTGGCGGGGTACTTCTTCTTTTCGCTGTTGGGATTCCTGTAACCGATAAGGGTGGCGACATAGCCACCCGTCCCGCCATTACGCGGCAAGCACACGTTCAAGTGCCCTCTGGGCATTGACCAGATGTTCTCCGCCAAACAGAATGGCGCGGTTCATCAGTGTGTACAGCTGATACACCGGCTGGCGCTCAAGAAAACCCTGCGGCAGAGGCAGCACGGACTGGTACCCGTCGTAAATTTGCGGCGGTTGCTCAGGGTGCAGTGGCAGCATCGCCAGGTCACACTCCCTGTCGCCCCAGTAACAGGCCGGGTCGAAGATATAGGGGCCGTCAGGACCCAGCGCGCAGTTATCTGACCACAAATCGCCGTGCAGCAGAGACGGCTGAGGCTGGTGGGATGCCAGACGCTGCTGAATGTGTTCGACGATGGCATCGATATTGCCAAACTCCAGACCTTTCTCCGCAGCCAGTTCCAGCTGCCAGCCAATGCGTTGCTCAGCAAAGAATGTCGACCAGCGTCGTTGCCAGGCATTAGGTTGTGGAGTGGTGGAGAGGTCGTTGTCAAAATCGAGACCAAACTGCGGCTGGTCGCTCCATTGATGCAGTCGCGCTAACTGTTGGCCGAGAATGAAGGCGTTATGGGCGTCTAACGGGCGGGCAGGAAGAAATTCCATGACCAGAAAACTGTAGTCGCGGTCGCTGCCCACGGCCCAGACCTGCGGGACCGTCACCGTTTTACTGCGCGACAACAGTTCCAGCTGGTCGGCTTCGGCGGTGAAAATCGGAAGCAGCTCTCGCTCATCGCATTTAACAAAGAGATCGCGCCCGGCGTAGCGTAAGTGCCATGCGGCGTGGATTTCTCCGCCTGGCAGTTCGTTCCGCAGTTCAATTTCACCTTCACCCAGTTGCTCACTTAAAAGATGACTGATAGCCTGCCACATGTTGTCTCTCCCATGTTGTCTGCCAGATCATAAAGTTAGCGCATAATTGCGGTAAAAAAATACGAACTAACGCACACCTGAGCGGTTTAAATTCATGCAGGGCACTTATTGTTCTTTTTTCTGCCAGCTTTCCCAGGTATCAAGATCAATTTCTGCCGCTTTGTCGGTCACGCTTTCGACCAGACTGGCCGCCAGAGCGTGAACCTCTTCTTTACTCAGGGCGCTGATCAGGCCAAACGTCAGGGTGCCTAAATCATGGATATTGCCCTCGTCATCCGTGAGTGTGAGCAGGAAATTGGCCCGGGTAAAGGCGTTGTTGAGCTCATTAAGCTCGGTCAGCGACGCTTGATGAATGTTGATGGTAACGACGTAGCGGGTGATGTCACCACTGCTCATAATTCACCTCATTGTTATCTTGGAAGTTTTCTTAGCATAGTCGATAGGCTGCGTTTGGCGACTATGCCGCGTATTTCCCCTTCACAGAGAAGGGGAAAAGGGGGATTAATTTCGGGACAGGTAATCGACGATTTTTTGCGTGTCGCTAAGCGAACAGAGACGTGTGCCCTGGTTGATGGTGGCAGCGCTACCCGCTGCGACGCCGTAGCGTGTCATCTCCAGTAATGAAGCACCCTGGGCCAGTTTCAGGGTCATCGCTCCAACCATGCTATCACCTGCGCCCACGGTACTCTGGCTTTTCATCGGCGGCGGGACAACCTGAACGGACCCCGTTTCGTCCACAGCCAGGGCACCCTGCGGGCCAAGGGAGACCACGACCCGTCGCGCTTTGCCGCTGTGAACCAGCTCCTGCGCGGCGGTGAGGACATCGTCCGGCTGGTTCAGCTCGCGGTTCACCAGCGCGCTTAACTCTTTCTGATTGGGTTTAACCAGCTCAAGATTGCCCGGCGTCAGGGCTGCCTGCAGTGCCTCGCCGCTACTGTCGACAATGCAGCGGATACCGCGTTGCTGCGCGGCCCGAATCAGCGCCGTCAGTTTTTCCGTGCTGACACCGGGCGGCAGGCTGCCGCTTATCACCAGCAGAGCACCGCTCTCAATGGCCAGCACCTTCTCTTCAAGCTGACGAAACTCATCTTCACTGAGTTTTGCACCCGGCATGACGAAACGGTATTGCTCGCCGCTGGACTCCACGTGCACATGCAGGTTTTGCCGCGTCCAGTCTTTGGCCTCGACGGTCTGCGAGGCCACCTGTTCATCGGCCAGCAGAGAGACCAGGTGCTCACCGGTCGCGCCGCCTGTGGGGAAAATTGCTGTCGCCTTTCCACCGAGGTGCGTTATGGCTCGCGCCACATTGATACCGCCGCCGCCGGGCTCAAACACCGGGGCGCTGCAGCGCAATTTACCTTCCGGGTAAATCTGGGGCGTCAGGGTGGCGGAGTCGAGGGAAGGGGAGAGCGTCAGGGTGTAGATAGAAACCATCATTACCTCCTTTTAGCGTGGGTTCCTTTTAGTCTGGCACCATTTGTCAGGAAGGCAATGTAAATAACAGTATGATTTTAAATATGAATACTGACATAAAGTCTGCTGCGGCTTATATAAAATAAAACGCTTTTTGAGATCGTTCTTATTCAAAAAATGAAATAAGAAATCATTGCTATGTTATTTGCGGCTTTTTATAATTTGTTACCTTTCTCTGGACGCCTTGTCATTGATCCTCAAGAAAGTTTCCGGGACCGTGTGGTCTCTTTTTTTGTTGTACGGACTCCTTAATAAAATGAAGCTTTTGAAGACAGTACCCGCTGCACTGATGCTGGCGGGTGGCGTGTTTGCTGCAATGAACGCGACCGCAGATGATTCCGTTTTTACTGTCATGGACGATCCAGCCACCGCGCAAAAACCGTTTGAAGGTAACCTGAACGCTGGCTATCTTGCACAATCCGGTAACACGAAAAGCTCCTCTCTCACGGCGGACAGTACGCTGACCTGGTACGGTAATACCACCGCCTGGTCTCTGTGGGGAAATGCCAGTAACACCTCCGCGAATGACGAACGCTCTTCCGAGAAATATGCGGTTGGCGGACGTAGCCGTTACAACATGACCGACTTTGACTATCTGTTTGGTCAGGCCAGCTGGTTAACTGACCGTTACAACGGCTATCGCCAGCGTGATGTGTTCACTGCCGGTTATGGTCGTCAGTTCCTGAACGGTCCGGTACACAGTTTACGTTTTGAATTCGGTCCAGGTGTGCGCTACGACGAGTACACCGACGGCGAAACCAAAACTCAACCGCTCGGTTACGCTTCCGGCACCTATGCCTGGCAGATGACTGACAACACCAAATTTACCCAGGGGGTGTCTGTGTTTGGTGCCGACGATACGACGCTGAACTCAGAAACAGCGCTGAACGTGGCCATCAACGAACACTTTGGCCTGAAAGTGGCCTACAACGTCACCTGGAACTCTTCTCCTCCTGATTCTGCTCCGGATCATACCGACCGCAGAACCACGGTTTCACTGGGTTATAAAATGTAATATTCTCGGGCCGATTATGCTATCGGCCCGTTTTTTATTTTTTGAAACTGTGCTGTTTTATATTAAACACTGTTTTGAAATATCTGGTCTGCTGATATCTCCATAATTTCTTCATAATGCACTTTCATTAATTTGCGGCTTATTTGACACGAATTGATAACGTAACAGGCTAGGCAAAAGTGTGATCTGGATCTACACTCTTAGCACGGGCAGAATTCGGCCTTAAGGTATTTAGCATTATTAGTATTAAATGTAGAAAGAGAAAAAACATTATGAAAAAAATCAAAACTGCCGCAGCAGCGATGGTGCTTTCCGCACTGTCTTTTGGCGTATTTGCTGCTGATGAAACCACCCCGACAGCCAGTGAGACCCACAGCCAAATCGGCATTGCGAAAGCCGCTGACGTTGAAGCCGGGTCTAACATCGCGCCAGCCTCTCAGTCCACCGGTCAGTCTATGAATGATGCTTTTGACGTCCATAAACTGGTTGCAGGTGAATGGTCCTGATGGGTTTTGCCGTGTTGTTATTGACGTTTAAACGCTAATTCAACGCGCCAAAAAAACCGGATTTTGTGGTACCGGTTTTTTCGCGGTAAACCTATTTGACGTAAACCTATCGTCCGTATTTCGTCCTGGCGGTGAATACCCGCAAAAGGTTATTACGGATAACGATGTTATTCCCTGCGCAGTTATTTATATTCACGTTCAGCCCCAAATCATTGCCGCCCAACGCAGAAGCAGCATCGCGCCGCAGATGGCAATCAGCACCAGTACCATTTTCCAGTGTTTTACGGCAAATCGTTTTGTTGGCATAACCTGATCCTTGTAAGTTGATGCGAACAGTCTACCAAACAGGGCGGGGAAATGCCCCTTCTCCAGTGGTGAATCAGGTTATGCCTGCTTCCGGTTCGGTTAGAACCAGTGGAATCGTTCTGCAAGAATCAACAATAAACCGGTGGCTGAAAGGATGTTCAATATCACAACCGTTCTACTTGATACGTTCATGGTATGCACCTTTGGGTTTAAAGACTTGTTCAAGAGTAGCCCAGCATCTCTGGAATGCGAGCACCGGAGATATGCGCCCTGCAAATTCATGCGAAAGTGCCAGCGCAGCAATCTGCCCGCAAAGGGTGCAATCTCTCTTTTGTTAGTGTTACCATTGCAGGGCTTGCCGTAAATCCGCATTTATCTGATTTTCGGCGGGTGAATGATCGCGAGCCAATTTGACGATTGTTGGTCAGATGGTGTCGTAATCTATTGTCAAATCACGATTATTTTCTTTGTATATGCTCTTATGTGTGGGGCATCACTGCAAATAAGGATATAAAATGCCTGTAATTACTCTTCCTGATGGCAGCCAACGCCATTACGACCACGCTGTAAGCCCAATGGATGTTGCCCTGGACATTGGTCCTGGACTCGCGAAAGCAACCATCGCTGGCCGTGTTAATGGTGAGCTGGTTGATGCATCTGACCTGATTGAAAGCGATGCGCAGCTGTCTATTATCACAGCGAAAGACGAAGAAGGTCTGGAGATCATTCGTCACTCCTGCGCACACCTGTTAGGTCATGCGATCAAACAGCTGTGGCCGAACACCAAAATGGCGATCGGTCCGGTTATCGACAACGGTTTCTACTATGACGTTGATCTTGACCATACCCTGACTCAGGAAGATATCGACGCGCTCGAAAAACGTATGCACGAGCTCGCCGAAACTAACTATGACGTCATTAAGAAGAAAGTCAGCTGGCACGAAGCGCGTGAAACCTTCGTGAAGCGTGGCGAGAGCTATAAAGTCTCTATTCTTGATGAAAACATCTCTCATGATGACAAGCCTGGCTTGTACCATCACGAAGAATACGTCGACATGTGCCGTGGTCCGCACGTGCCGAACATGCGCTTCTGTCATCACTTTAAGCTGATGAAAATCGCGGGCGCCTACTGGCGTGGCGATAGCAACAACAAG
The DNA here is from genome assembly GCF_031453695.1 of Enterobacter sp. SORGH_AS_0287. Lineage (NCBI taxonomy): Bacteria > Pseudomonadati > Pseudomonadota > Gammaproteobacteria > Enterobacterales > Enterobacteriaceae > Enterobacter > Enterobacter sp. SORGH_AS_0287. The sequence goes on along the minus strand of NZ_JAVIZW010000001.1, from coordinate 1,610,488 downwards.
ATGTTGCAGCGTATCTATGGTACCGCGTGGGCCGATAAAAAAGCCCTTAACGCCTACCTGCAGCGCCTGGAAGAGGCGGCTAAACGTGACCACCGTAAAATCGGTAAGCAGCTTGACCTGTACCACATGCAGGAAGAAGCGCCGGGTATGGTGTTCTGGCACAATGACGGCTGGACTATCTTCCGTGAACTGGAAACGTTCGTACGCTCCAAGCTGAAAGAGTACCAGTATCAGGAAGTGAAAGGCCCGTTCATGATGGACCGTGTGCTGTGGGAAAAAACCGGCCACTGGGACAACTACAAAGATGCGATGTTCACCACCTCTTCTGAGAACCGTGAATACTGCATTAAGCCAATGAACTGCCCTGGCCACGTTCAGATCTTCAACCAGGGTCTGAAATCCTACCGCGATCTGCCGCTGCGTATGGCAGAGTTCGGTAGCTGCCACCGTAACGAGCCATCAGGTGCATTGCACGGTCTGATGCGTGTTCGTGGCTTTACTCAGGATGATGCGCATATCTTCTGTACTGAAGATCAGGTTCGTGATGAAGTTAACGCCTGTATTCGTATGGTCTACGATATGTACAGCACCTTTGGCTTCGAGAAGATCGTCGTCAAACTCTCAACGCGTCCGGAAAAACGTATCGGTAGCGATGAGACCTGGGATCGCGCAGAAGCGGATCTCGCCGTGGCGCTGGAAGAGAACGGCATTCCGTTCGAATACCAGCTGGGCGAGGGCGCATTCTACGGTCCGAAAATTGAATTTACCCTGTATGACTGCCTCGATCGCGCATGGCAGTGCGGTACTGTACAGCTGGACTTCTCCCTGCCGCAGCGTTTAAGCGCCTCTTATGTTGGCGAAGATAACGAACGTCAGGTACCGGTTATGATTCACCGTGCAATCCTCGGTTCTCTGGAGCGCTTCATCGGCATCCTGACTGAAGAGTTTGCCGGCTTCTTCCCAACCTGGCTTGCGCCAGTGCAGGTCGTGGTGATGAACATTACCGATTCTCAGGCTGAATACGTTAAAGAATTGACGCAGAAACTACAAAATGCGGGCATTCGCGTAAAAGCAGACTTGAGAAATGAGAAGATTGGCTTTAAAATCCGCGAGCACACTTTACGTCGTGTCCCGTATATGTTGGTCTGTGGTGATAAAGAGGTGGAAGCAGGCAAAGTTGCCGTTCGCACCCGCCGTGGTAAAGACCTGGGGAGCCTGGACGTAAGTGAAGTGATTGAGAAGCTGCAACAAGAGATTCGCAGCCGCAGTCTTCAACAACTGGAGGAATAAGGTATTAAAGGCGGAAAACGAGTTCAAACGGCACGTCCGAATCGTATCAATGGCGAGATTCGCGCCCAGGAAGTTCGCTTAACAGGTCTGGAAGGCGAGCAGCTGGGGATTGTGAGTCTGAGAGAAGCGATCGAAAAGGCTGAAGAAGCTGGAGTAGATTTAGTTGAAATCAGCCCTAACGCCGAACCGCCAGTTTGTCGTATCATGGACTACGGCAAGTTCCTTTATGAAAAGAGTAAGTCTTCTAAGGAACAGAAGAAAAAGCAAAAAGTTATCCAGGTTAAGGAAATTAAATTCCGTCCTGGTACCGACGATGGCGATTATCAGGTAAAACTCCGCAGCCTGATTCGCTTTCTGGAAGATGGCGATAAGGCCAAGATCACACTGCGTTTCCGCGGTCGTGAGATGGCCCACCAACAGATTGGTATGGAAGTGCTTAACCGCGTCCGTGACGATCTGAGTGAACTGGCAGTAGTCGAATCCTTCCCTACGAAGATCGAAGGCCGCCAGATGATCATGGTGCTCGCTCCTAAGAAGAAACAGTAAGGCCTTCAAGCAGCAAAACCTGTGGAGCCTTCGGGTCTCATAGGTTTTGTTCGCCTATGTTTCGTTTATTTAACAATGCGAAGTGGAAGTAATTAAGATGCCAAAAATTAAGACCGTACGCGGTGCTGCTAAGCGCTTCAAAAAAACCGGTGGTGGTGGATTTAAGCGTAAGCACGCAAACCTGCGTCATATTCTGACCAAAAAATCTACTAAGCGTAAACGTCACCTGCGTCCAAAAGGCCTTGTTTCTAAAGGCGATCTGGGTCTGGTTATCGCGTGCCTGCCGTACGCATAAGCCGTTAACGTTTAATTTTTTACTAAGAATATAGATACAGGAGAGCACATATGGCTCGCGTAAAACGTGGTGTAATTGCACGTGCACGTCACAAGAAAATTTTGAAACAAGCTAAAGGCTACTACGGTGCGCGTTCACGCGTATACCGCGTTGCCTTCCAGGCTGTTATCAAAGCAGGTCAGTACGCTTACCGTGACCGTCGTCAACGTAAGCGTCAGTTCCGTCAACTGTGGATTGCGCGTATCAACGCAGCAGCACGTCAGAACGGTATTTCTTACAGCAAATTCATCAACGGCCTGAAAAAAGCCTCTGTTGAAATCGACCGTAAGATTCTGGCTGACATCGCAGTATTCGACAAAGTAGCGTTCACCGCTCTGGTCGAAAAAGCGAAAGCAGCACTGGCATAAGCCAGTTGAAAGAGGGGGCTTCGCTCCCTCTTTTCATTTAACACCATCAGAAGATTGACTTTTACCCGTGCAACCTTTTCAATAAGGTCTCAACGGTTTTTTACCACATAAGGTAACGCAAGCATGAATGCTGCTATTTTCCGCTTCTTCTTTTACTTTAGCACCTGAATTCAGGAGGCTAGCGCGTGAAAGATGAAACGAAAAACAGCGCCAGATAAGCCTCCTGATGGAGGCTTTTTTTGTGTCTAAATTCGAGAGAATAACTCCACCAAATCGGTGTCTGCACCGACATAATGAGGAAAATCATGTCACATCTCGCAGAGCTGGTTGCCAGTGCAACAGCCGCCATTAATCAGGCCTCAGATGTTGCCGCGTTAGACAATGTCCGCGTCGAATATCTCGGTAAGAAAGGGCATTTGACCCTTCAAATGACAACCCTGCGTGAACTGCCGCCAGAGGAACGCCCGGCAGCGGGTGCGGTCATTAACGAAGCCAAAGAGCAGGTGCAACAGGCACTGAACGCGCGCAAAGCTGAGCTGGAAAGCGCGGTGCTGAATGCGCGTCTGGCGGCAGAGACTATCGATGTCTCCCTGCCGGGTCGCCGTATTGAAAATGGTGGCCTGCATCCGGTTACCCGCACCATTGATCGCATTGAAAGTTTCTTCGGTGAGCTCGGCTTTACCGTGGCGACTGGCCCGGAAATCGAAGATGATTACCACAACTTCGACGCCCTCAATATTCCAGGCCATCATCCGGCACGTGCTGACCACGACACTTTCTGGTTCGACGCCACCCGTCTGCTGCGTACTCAGACCTCGGGCGTTCAGATCCGTACCATGAAGGAACAGGAGCCCCCGATCCGCATCATCGCACCGGGCCGCGTGTACCGTAACGACTACGATCAGACCCATACCCCGATGTTCCATCAGATGGAAGGCCTGATTGTTGATAAGAACATCAGCTTTACCAACCTGAAAGGTACGCTGCACGATTTCCTGAACAACTTCTTTGAGGAAGACCTGCAGGTTCGTTTCCGTCCGTCCTACTTCCCGTTCACTGAACCGTCTGCGGAAGTTGACGTGATGGGTAAAAACGGCAAATGGCTGGAAGTGCTGGGCTGCGGCATGGTGCATCCAAACGTTCTGCGCAACGTGGGTATCGATCCAGAAGTCTACTCCGGCTTTGCGTTCGGTATGGGCATGGAGCGTCTGACAATGCTGCGCTATGGCGTGACCGATTTGCGTGCATTCTTCGAAAACGATCTGCGTTTCCTCAAACAGTTTAAATAAGGGCAGGACAGAACAATGAAATTCAGTGAACTGTGGTTACGCGAATGGGTGAACACCACGCTTGATAGCGAAGCGCTTTCCAACCAGATCACCATGGCGGGTCTGGAAGTTGACGGTGTTGAGCCGGTTTCTGGCACTTTCAATGGCGTCGTTGTGGGCGAAGTGGTTGAGTGCGGTCAGCACCCTAACGCTGACAAACTGCGTGTGACAAAAGTTAACGTAGGCGGCGATCGCCTGCTGGATATCGTCTGTGGCGCGCCAAACTGCCGTCAGGGCCTGAAAGTGGCCGTGGCGACCGTGGGGGCTGTACTGCCGGGCGATTTTAAAATTAAAGCAGCGAAACTGCGCGGTGAGCCGTCTGAAGGCATGCTGTGTTCGTTCTCTGAGCTGGGTATTTCCGACGATCACAATGGCATCATTGAGCTGCCGCTTGATGCGCCTATTGGTACCGACATCCGCGAATACCTGAAACTCGATGACAACACCATTGAAATCAGCGTGACGCCAAACCGTGCGGACTGCTTAGGCATTATCGGCGTGGCCCGCGATGTGGCCGTGCTGAACCAGACTGAACTGAACGTACCGGAAATCGTACCGGTTGACGCTACCATCAGTGACACACTGCCGATTCAGGTTGAAGCCGCTGATGCGTGCCCACGCTACCTTGGTCGTGTGGTGAAAGGCATCAACGTAAAAGCGCCAACCCCGCTGTGGATGAAAGAGAAGCTGCGTCGCTGCGGTATTCGTTCTATCGACGCCGTCGTTGACGTGACCAACTATGTTCTGCTGGAGCTGGGTCAGCCGATGCACGCGTTCGATAAAGATCGTATCGAAGGCGGTATTGTGGTGCGTATGGCGAAAGAGGGCGAAACCCTGGTTCTGCTCGACGGCAGCGAAGCAAAACTGAATGCTGATACGCTGGTGATAGCGGACCACGTTAAAGCGCTGGCGATGGGCGGTATCTTCGGTGGCGAACACTCCGGTGTAAACGATGCAACGCAAAACGTTCTGCTGGAGTGTGCGTTTTTCAGCCCGCTCTCTATCACCGGTCGCGCACGTCGTCACGGCCTGCATACCGATGCCTCTCACCGTTATGAGCGTGGCGTCGATCCGGCACTGCAGCACAAAGCGATGGAGCGTGCGACGCGTCTGCTGATCGACATCTGCGGCGGTGAAGCGGGCCCGGTTATCGACGTCACCCACGAAGCGACGTTGCCGAAGCGTGCGACCATTACCCTGCGTCGTAGCAAGCTGGATCGTCTGATTGGTCACCATGTTGCTGACGCACAGGTCAGCGATATCCTTCGCCGCCTGGGTTGTGACGTGACCGAAGGGCAGGACGAGTGGAAAGCCGTTGCGCCATCCTGGCGTTTCGACATGGAGATCGAAGAAGATCTGGTGGAAGAAGTGGCTCGCGTATACGGCTATAACAACATCCCGGATGAGCCTGTTCAGGCGGGTCTGGTGATGGGAAGCCACCGTGAAGCAGATTTGTCTCTTAAGCGTGTGAAAACCATGCTGAACGACAAAGGTTATCAGGAAGTGATCACCTACAGCTTTGTTGATCCAAAACTGCAGCAGATGATCCATCCGGGCCTGGAGGCGCTGATCCTGCCAAGCCCAATCTCCAGCGAAATGTCCGCGATGCGCCTGTCCCTGTGGACCGGTCTGCTGGGAACTATCGTTTACAACCAGAATCGTCAGCAAAACCGCGTGCGAATTTTCGAAAGTGGTTTACGCTTTGTACCGGATAATCAGGCAAATTTAGGCATCCGTCAGGATCTCATGCTGGCTGGTGCCATCAGCGGTAACCGTTACGAAGAGCACTGGGACCTGGCAAAAGGCACGGTTGATTTCTACGATATGAAGGGAGATCTGGAAGCAATTCTCGATCTGACCGGTAAATTATCTGAAATTGAATTCCGTGCAGAAGCGATCCCTGCGCTGCATCCAGGCCAAAGCGCGGCTATCTATTTAGACGGCAAACGCATTGGTTTCATTGGCGTTGTTCATCCTGAGCTGGAGCGCAAGCTGGACCTGAACGGCCGTACTATCGTGTTCGAGCTGGAATGGAGCCCGGTTGCAGATCGCGTCATTCCTCAGGCCCGTGACGTCTCACGCTTCCCGGCAAACCGCCGTGATATCGCGGTTGTGGTCGCGGAAAATGTGCCCGCAGCAGATATTTTGGCCGAATGTAAGAAAGTTGGCGTAAATCAGGTAGTTGGCGTAAACTTATTTGACGTGTACCGCGGCAAGGGCGTAGCAGAAGGTTTCAAGAGCCTCGCTATTAGCCTTATCCTTCAGGATACCAGCCGTACACTCGAAGAAGAGGAGATTGCCGCTACCGTCGCCAAATGTGTAGAGGCATTAAAAGAGCGATTCCAGGCATCATTGAGGGATTGAACCTATGGCGCTTACAAAAGCTGAAATGTCAGAATATCTGTTTGATAAGCTTGGGCTTAGCAAACGAGATGCCAAAGAGCTGGTAGAGCTGTTTTTCGAAGAGATCCGTCGTGCTCTGGAAAATGGTGAGCAGGTAAAACTCTCCGGTTTTGGCAATTTTGATTTGCGTGACAAAAACCAACGTCCGGGCCGTAACCCGAAGACGGGGGAAGATATTCCGATTACAGCCCGCCGCGTGGTGACCTTCAGACCCGGCCAGAAGTTAAAAAGCCGTGTCGAAAACGCAACGCCCAAAGCAGAGTAATATGAACTAACTAAAAAGGCCGCTCACGCGGCCTTTTTTCTTTGCGCTCTCTGGCAAACCCGCCGTAAAATCAATTACATCACACGCTACTAAAACCATGTCCATGCTTGATTATGCCCATCGCCAGCACCGTTTAGATCAACGACACCTGCTTTTGCTCGTGCTGCTGCTCATTGTTACCGCAGGCGTCAGCCTGTGCGCCGGAGAACAGTGGATAGGGCCTGAACACTGGTTTGAGCCTGAGGGGCAGCTTTTCGTCTGGCAAATCCGTCTGCCGCGCACGCTGGCGGTGATCCTGGTGGGCGCCGCGCTGGCACTGTGCGGCACCATTATGCAGGCATTATTTGATAACCCGTTGGCGGAGCCCGGGCTGCTCGGTGTGTCGAATGGCGCGGGCGTAGGGCTGGTGGCGGCGGTGATGTTGGGCGGGGGGGAACTCTCCTCATGGGGGATTAGCCTCAGCGCCATTATCGGCGCGTTGCTGATAACGGTAATCCTTTTGCGCTTTGCCAGACGGCACTTATCAACCAGTCGGCTGCTGCTTGCCGGGGTGGCTCTGGGGATCATCTGTAGCGCGCTGATGACCTGGGCGGTGTACTTCTCCACGTCCTTTGACTTGCGTCAGTTGATGTACTGGATGATGGGCGGCTTCGGGGGCGTAGACTGGCGCCAGGGCTGGCTGATGGCACTGCTGATACCGGTCTTGCTGTGGGCAGGCCTGCAGGCACAGCCGCTGAATATTCTCGCGCTGGGGGAAACCTCGGCCCGCCAGCTTGGCATGCCGATAGGCTTCTGGCGTAACGTGCTGGTCATTGCCATTGGCTGGCTGGTTGGTGTGAGCGTGGCACTGGCCGGGGCGATTGGCTTTATTGGGCTGGTTATCCCGCACATGCTGCGTCTGTGCGGTATCACCGACCATCGAACCTTACTGCCGGCCTCGGCGGTTGCCGGGGCGGTAACGCTGCTGGTGGCGGATATCATCGCCCGGCTCGCCCTGACAGCCGCTGAGCTGCCAATAGGCGTGGTGACCGCCACGCTGGGCGCGCCGGTATTTATCTGGCTACTATTAAAATCCGGACGTTAAATCACTACCCGTAAGATAACCTGAGGGAATGCTATGCAGTCTGATATTTTGAATACCGAAGTGACCACCATTGAGGGTGAGAAAACCACGCTGGAAAGCTATAAAGGCAACGTGCTGCTCATCGTGAATGTGGCCTCCAAATGTGGCCTGACGCCACAGTACGAGCAGCTGGAAAACATTCAAAAAGCCTGGGAGAAAGACGGTTTCACCGTACTGGGCTTCCCGTGCAACCAGTTCCTGGGCCAGGAGCCGGGCAGCGAAGACGAAATCAAAACGTTTTGCAGCACCACCTACGGTGTGACGTTCCCGATGTTCAGCAAAATCGACGTTAACGGTGAACATCGCCATCCCCTGTATGCGAAGCTGGTGGCGGCCGCGCCGACCGCCGTTGCGCCGGAAGGCAGCGGTTTTTATGAGCGCATGGCCAGTAAAGGACGCGCGCCGCTCTATCCGGACGATATCCTGTGGAATTTTGAAAAATTCCTTATCGGTCGTGACGGACAGGTGGTGCAGCGTTTTTCACCGGACATGACGCCTGAAGATCCGATTGTGATGGAGTCTATCAAGCTGGCGCTGGCGAAATAATGACGTTGCTGATGCAGCTCACGGACGTCGCCGATACGGGGCGTCTGGAGCCGATAACCGGTGCCATCAATGCAGGCGAAATCCTGCATCTTGTCGGGCCGAACGGCGCAGGAAAGAGCACCTTACTGGCGCGCATGGCGGGGCTGACCGCCGGCGCGGGGGAGATAACCCTGCTGGAGCATAACCTTGCTGACTGGTCGCCAGTCTCACTGGCGCACAGGCGCAGCTATCTGGTGCAGCAGCAGGTCCCGCCCTTTGCGATGCCCGTCTGGCACTACCTGATGCTGCATCTGCACGATAAACAGCATACGTCGCTGCTCACTGAGGTGGCGACGGGATTAGGGCTAGAAGATAAATTGTCCCGGAATGCCAGCCAGCTTTCGGGGGGCGAGTGGCAGCGCGTGCGTCTGGCGGCCGTCATTTTACAGATTCACCCGGCCGGCAATCCACATGGCAGACTGCTGCTTCTGGATGAACCGATGAGCGGTCTGGATGTGGCACAGCAGGCCGCGCTGGACACCCTGTTAAGCTCCCTGAGCAAAAAAGGGATCGGCGTGGTCATGAGCAGTCATGACCTGAACCATACGCTGCGTCACGCCCACCGAGTGTGGCTGTTGGCGCGAGGAAAGATGATTGCCAGCGGCACGCGCGATGCGGTATTGACGCCGCCAAATCTTGCCCGCGCGTACAATATGTCTTTCCGCAGGCTGGATATAGAAGGGCATAAGATGCTGATTTCTACCGCGCAGGCGTAACCGTTTCTTGCCTGTTAACGCCGTTGCACGCTAAATTACGAAAAGAACAAAAAAAGCAGAGGATTCGTCTGAAAATGCGATTCTGGTTTCTCCTGATGGCCGCGTTATTTCTTGCGGGATGCAGTAGCCATCGTGCGCCGCCGCCTAACCCGCGGCTTTCAGATTCTATTACCGTCATTGCGAGCCTCAACGATCAGCTGAGCAACTGGCGCGGCACGCCCTATCGCTATGGCGGCATGAGCCGTGGGGGCGTAGATTGTTCTGGCTTTGTTCTGATGACGTTTCGCGATAAGTTTGATTTACAGCTTCCGCGCGAAACGCGCAAACAGGCGGAAATTGGCACGGAAATCGATAAAGATGATTTGCTGCCCGGCGACCTGGTTTTTTTCAAAACCGGCTCGGGTGACAGTGGGCTTCACGTCGGTATTTATGATACCGATAATCAGTTTATTCACGCCTCGACCAGTCGTGGGGTGATGCGCTCGTCGCTCGATAATGTTTACTGGCGTAAAAACTTCTGGCAGGCACGACGTATTTAGTCTGTCAAAGAGCAGTCTCTTATGATGGCATGATAACTAATAAATCATGCCATTTTTTCTCAAATAAGAGGTTTAAAGTTAAATTTACGAAAAATGACTTATCTCCTCAGGTGTCTGTTTTATCTAAAACTGGCTATTACTGAGTAACCAGGATAAGATTATTTTAGATTCAGGGATAAATCTGAAAAATAATACGGAACTAATGAAATTAATCTTATTAAAATCAAGACAGTGGAATTGTGTCGGCAATTGCTCCAGGATGTCCTCTCTCATCTTTAATGCGGGGCGAGTGCAATGATTATTACGCTAGATAATGCTTACCAGTCTGAACTGATGCTTCTGCCTGCCCGTAATAGCGCCGGCGAGCTTAAAGGTTTAGAGGTTCTGGTTAACTTTACTGGCGTCGGTACCCACGTTCGGATCCCCACCGAACTCGTTATCCCGCGGCTTTCGGCTGAAGAAGAGTTAGCGTTGTTTAACGAGAAATTGCAATTGCTTGATACCTGTAAACTGTTTTTTATTCAGCATCAGTTAATTGCATGGATCAATATTACACCTGTAATTGTTGAATTTTTATTAAGTAATGAGAACGCTGTTTCAATACTTGAGCGTTATCCGTTTCTTGAGTTTACTGTTAATGAGAATTATCCAGGTTTAAATAACGGGAAGGACGATCTGCAACTGGCGAGAATGGCAATCCATTTTCCGCTGGTGCTGGCAAACTTTGGCGCAGGCGCAGCGTCGTTGAAAGCCGTTTATGATGGATTGTTTAAACGGGTCATTCTCGACAAGGGATTTATCCAGCAGCGTGCTTCTGAACTCTCTTTTGAGCCTTTTATGCGCGCAATCCTCTGGCAAATAACGCCTCACTGTCAGTCCGTGCTCGTCGGCGGCATTGATGACCACGGTTTATTGCAGCGCGTCTTGTCCTTTAACTTTGGCGCAATGCAGGGGGCGCTCTGGCCAGCCGTCTCTGCAGAGCACGTCACCACGCTCGTTCAGTGATAACCCTCTCTTTCGCCCGTGTTTAAGTCCGGGTAAACCCTCTACACTAAAAGCAGGAGGACCTATGACCCTGTCTTTTACTGCTCACTGGCATGACGAGTTGCCGGGTTTTTATACCGCACTCAAACCCACACCGTTACAAAATTCCCGTCTTATCTGGCATAACGATCGGCTGGCAGATGAGCTGGCTGTTCCACCTGAGATGTTTCAGCCCTCCGACGGCGCTGGCGTCTGGGGAGGCGAAACGCTGCTTGCCGGTATGCAGCCTCTGGCTCAGGTCTATAGCGGACATCAGTTTGGCGTCTGGGCAGGACAACTGGGCGATGGCCGGGGGATTCTGCTGGGCGAACAACGGCTGCCCAACGGGGAGACGGTGGACTGGCACCTGAAGGGGGCCGGCCTGACCCCTTACTCTCGAATGGGCGACGGGCGCGCGGTATTGCGTTCGACTATTCGCGAATGTCTGGCATCAGAAGCGATGCATGCGCTGGGGATCCCCACCACCCGCGCACTGTCGATTGTAACCAGTGACACCCCGGTGGCGCGTGAAACGATGGAAAAAGGGGCGATGCTTATGCGCGTTGCGCAAAGCCATCTGCGTTTTGGCCACTTTGAACACTTTTATTATCGTCGTGAGCCGGAAAAAGTCCGCCAGCTTGCGGATTATGCCATTCGTCATCACTGGTCTCATTTCCAGGACGAGGCCGATAAATACATTCTCTGGTTCCGCGATGTGGTAGCCCGTACCGCAACCATGATTGCCCGCTGGCAGACGGTCGGGTTTGCCCATGGGGTGATGAACACGGACAACATGTCGCTTCTCGGGTTGACCTTTGATTACGGTCCGTTCGGCTTTCTTGATGACTATCAGCCGGGGTACATCTGCAACCATTCTGACTATCAGGGACGTTACAGTTTCGACAATCAGCCGGCTGTTGGCCTGTGGAACCTGCAGCGCCTTGCGCAAACTCTGTCGCCGTTTATCGACGTTGATGCCCTGAATGATGCGCTCGACAGCTACCAGGACATTTTACTGCGCGAATACGGCGCGTTGATGCGCAACAAGCTGGGGCTGGTGACGCAGGAGAGGGGCGATAACGACATCCTGAACGCTCTGTTTGCCCTCATGGAACGTGAAGGCAGCGATTACACTCGCACCTTCCGGATGCTGAGCCAGACTGAGCAACACAGTAGTGCCTCACCGCTGCGCGACGAGTTCATTGACAGGCAGGGCTTTGACGACTGGTTTGCGCTTTACCGTGCGCGGTTGCAGCAAGAGCAGGTCGACGACGCAACCCGGCAGGCGCAAATGAACGCGGCGAACCCGGCGATGGTGTTGCGCAACTGGCTGGCGCAGCGGGCCATTGAACAGGCAGAGCAGGGGGAGTATGACGAACTACATCGCCTGCATGTGGCTCTGCGTACGCCGTTTGCTGACCGTGATGACGACTATGTCAGCCGTCCGCCGGACTGGGGAAAACGCCTGGAAGTGAGCTGTTCGAGCTAGCCCGGGCGGACAAAACCTGACACCTTGCGGTGCCAGGTTTTTTTATGCCGATACCGCGGTCACTGTGCGACCCATCCGCCATCCATATTCCAGGCGGCGCCGCGGACCTGTACGGCGCTGTCACTGCACAAAAACAACGCCAGCTCGCCTAGCTGTTCCGGCGTAACAAACTCACCGGCGGGCTGTTTCTCTGCCAGCAGTTGCTCACGAGCGACATCCGGTGCGACGCCATCGGCAATACGTCTGTCGATTTGCTGCTGCACCAGCGGGGTCAGCACCCAGCCTGGGCAGATGGCATTGGCGGTAATACCGGTGCGGGCGGTCTCCAGCGCCAGGGATTTGGTAAAGCCCACCACGCCATGCTTGGCGGCAACATAGGCGGATTTCTCTTTCGACGCGACCAGCCCATGCACGGAGGCGATATTAATGATGCGTCCCCAGTTTTTCGCCTGCATCGCAGGCAGCGCCAGCCGGCTGGTGTGAAAGACGGAAGAGAGGTTGATGGCAATAATGTCGTTCCATTTCTCCACCGGGAACGCATCAACAGGTGCGACGTGCTGTATACCGGCGTTGTTGATCAGAATATCGACTCCGCCATACCGGGTTTCGGCGTAGTGCATCATGGCTTCAATCTGCTGGACGTCACGCAGGTCCGCATCGTGATAGCCCGGCGTTTTACCCCGTTTCGCGATTTCGTCTCTTGCCGATTCACTGTCGCCGAAACCGTTAAGAATCAACTGCGCGCCGGCCTTCGCCAGCACGCCAGCGATCCCAAGTCCAATACCGCTGGTCGAGCCGGTCACCAGTGCGGTTTTACCGTTCAGATTCATTTTATTCTCCTTACACAATGCCGGTGAGATAGAACACGGCAATGACAAAAAGCACCGCCAGACTTTTGATGAGGGTGATAGCGAAAATGCCGCCATACGCCTGACGATGGCTCAGACCCGTAATGGCAAGCAACGTAATCACGGCCCCGTTATGGGGAAGCGTATCCATGCCGCCGCTGGCCATCGAGGCCACGCGGTGGAGAACCTCCAGAGGGATATTGGCTGCGTGGGCGGCCGCGACAAACGTATCGGCCATGGCCGCAAGGGCGATGCTCATTCCGCCCGACGCCGAACCGGTGATCCCGGCAAGCACGGTCACGCTGATGGCTTCGTTGAGCAACGGGTTCGGGATAGCGGCGAGCGCTTTGGATAAGACCAGAAAACCGGGCAGCGCAGCGATCACCGCCCCGAAACCGTATTCAGACGCGGTATTCATTGCCGCCAGAATGGCGCCGCTGACCGCCGTCCGGCTGCCTTCTGCCAGCCGTCCCCGGATATTGCGAAATCCAAAAAGCAGTACCATGACAATACCCGCGATCAGCGCCGCTTCCACGGCCCAGATGGCGGTGATTTTGCTGACCTCGGTGACAATCGGCTTCGCCAGTCCGGGCAGGATAAGCTCATGTTGCGTCCCGTACCAGCCGGGGATCCAGCGGGTAAACAGCAGGTTGAGGATCCCCACCAGCAGCAGAGGGGAAATGGCGATCAGCGGATGGGGCAGGTTAATGTTGTCCGGCGTTTCAGGTTCATTTTTCAGATCGAAACCGTAGCCCTCATTGTTGTTGAGCGCCTTTCGCCGCTGACGCTCCAGCCAGAGCAGGCCAAAACAGAGGATAAACAGCGAGCCAATCAGCCCAAGCCACGGCGCGGCCCAGGCGTTAGTGCCAAAGAAGCTGGTGGGGATAATGTTCTGGATCTGCGGCGTACCGGGCAGGGCGTCCATGGTAAACGAGAACGCACCCAGAGCCACGGTCGCCGGGATAAGACGTTTGGGGATGCCGCTCTGGCGGAACAGTTCGGCCGCAAAAGGATAGACGGCAAAGGCCACCACGAAGAGCGAAACGCCGCCGTACGTTAACAATGCACACACCAGCACAATGACCGGAATCGCATGGCGGCGCCCGAGGATCTGGATCGCTGCAGCGACGATAGCGCGTGAGAAACCGGAAAGCTCAATCAGCTTGCCAAACACGGCACCCAGCAGGAACACCGGGAAGTAGAGCTTGACGAAGCCGACCATCTTTTCCATAAACAGACCGGTAAACGTCGGGCCGACGGCACCCGGGTCGGTCAGCAACACGGCACCCAGCGCCGCGATGGGGGCAAACAGAATAACGCTGTATCCGCGATAGGCCGCAAGCATCAGCAATGCCAGCGCCGCCAGGGCAATCAACACACTCATTATGACTCCTCACTATCATTGTTATATTCGGGTACCAACGAGATGTCCGGGCGCGGTTAGCGCGCAAGGGTTAATGCAATGCCTTGCCCACCTCCCACACACAGGGTGACGAGCCCTTTTTTCGCGTCGCGGCGTTGCATCTCATGCAGCAGCGTGACGAGGATCCGACAGCCAGAGGCGCCGATGGGATGGCCAATCGCAATCGCACCACCGTTAACGTTCACCTTACGTTCATCCCAGCCGAGCAGTTTGCCAACGGCCAGCGCCTGCGCGGCAAAGGCTTCATTCGCTTCAATGACGTCCACCTCATCCAGCGCCCAGCCTGCCCGGGCCAGAGCCGTCTGGCAGGCGCTGACCGGCCCGATGGCCCATCACCGATGGATCAACGCCGGTCACGGCATAACTCACGACCCGTCCCAGGATCGGTAATCCGCTTTCCCGCGCTTTTTCACCGCTCATCAACAGCACCGCAGCGGCACCATCGTTCAGGGTTGAGGCATTACCCGCCGTGACCGTTCCATCTTCACGACGAAAGGCAGGGCGCAACTGAGCGAGTTGCTCAGCGGTGGTTCCCGGCCGGGGTTGTTCATCACTGTTGATCAGGCGCGGCGGCTTTTTACCCTCGCTCACCGTGACCGGAGCTATCTCCGCGTCAAACAGACCGTGCTCAATGGCCGACGCCGCTTTTTGCTGCGACCGGGCGGCAAAAGCGTCCTGCTGCTCGCGGGAGATGCCATACTGGCGGGCAACGTTTTCCGCGGTGATGCCCATGTGATAATCGTTAAATGCGTCCCACAGGCCGTCCGTTATCATGCTGTCCTGCAACCCTGTATGACCAAAACGCAACCCTGACCGCGCACCGTCCAGCAGGTAAGGGGCATTGCTCATGCTCTCCTGGCCGCCAGCGATAACCACGTCGGCATCGCCGCAGCGGATAGCCTGCGCGGCGAGCTGCACCGCTTTTAAGCCGGCACCGCACACCAGATTGACGGTTGTTGCGGGCGTACTGACGGGCAATCCGGCCGTGAGAGCGGTCTGACGAGCGGGGTTTTGTCCACACCCTGCCGTCAGCACCTGACCGAAAATCAGTTCGTCTACCTGATCTGCGCACAGCTGGCTGTTCTCAAGCAGGCGACGAACCGCTACGGCACCCAGTTCAACCGCGGAAAGGGAGGAGAGCGATCCGCGAAAACTGCCTACAGGGGTTCGCGTGGCCCCGACAATCATGACCTCATTCATGTTCACTCCTCAGTTGAAGCGCATCTCGCGCACGTCGTCCGCCACGATGATTTTCCCGGCTGTTTTACTGACGATGTCGTCAATACTGACGCCGGGGGCGTATTCCCGCAGAATGAACGCGCCGTCTTCAATCTCCAGCAACGCAAGGTCGGTTAACACCCGACGGATACAGCCAGCGCCGGTCAACGGCAGCGTGCAGCGCGGCAGCAGTTTTGACTCGCCGTTTTTTGCGGCATGGGTCATCACCACAATGATGTTCTGCGCCCCGGCGACCAGATCCATCGCGCCTCCCATCCCTTTCACCATCTTGCCCGGGATCATCCACGAGGCGATGTTGCCTTCGACATCCACTTCGAACGCCCCGAGTACGGTCAGGTCAACATGACCGCCCCGGATCATGGCGAACGACTGGGCCGAGTCGAAAATGGCGGCACCGATCCTCGCGGTGACGGTCTGCTTACCGGCGTTGATCATGTCGGCGTCAAGGCTCTGCTCATCCGGAAAGGCTCCCATCCCCAGCAGGCCGTTTTCAGACTGGAGCATCACGTCCATTCCCGCCGGAATATAGTTCGCCACAAGGGTCGGGATCCCTATCCCCAGGTTGACGTAGTAACCGTCGCGCAGTTCTCGGGCGACGCGCATGGCCATCTGTTCACGGGTTAACATCTTCAGACTCCCTCTGCGCGCAGCGTGCGCTGTTCAATGCGTTTCTCGAACTGGCCGACAATCAGCCTGTCGACGTAGATCCCCGGGGTATGAATGGCCGACGGGGGCAGTTCGCCCGGGGCGACGATCTCTTCCACTTCCACTACCGTTATCCGGCCCGCGGTGGCCATCAGCGGGTTAAAGTTTTGCGCGGTATGGCGATAGATAACGTTGCCGTACCAGTCCGCTTTCCAGCCCTTGATCAGCGCAAAATCGCCGGTGATGGCCTCTTCGAGGACATAATGCTTGCCGGCAAACTGGCGAACTTCCTTGCCAGCAGCCACGGGGGTGCCATAGCCGGTGGCCGTGTAAAACGCCGGAATACCCGCTCCGCCAGCGCGAACCTTTTCTGCCAGGGTTCCCTGTGGGGTGAGTTCCACTTCCAGCTCGCCGCTCAACACCTGTTGCTCAAACAGCGCGTTTTCGCCCACGTACGACGCCACCACTTTTCGTACCTGGCGCGTCTCAAGGAGTATCCCGAGACCAAAACCATCGACGCCGCAGTTGTTTGAAACCACCGTCAGCCCCTGCACCTGACGGCGTCTGACTTCGGCAATCAGGTTCTCAGGAATGCCGCACAGGCCGAAGCCGCCTGCCAGCAATGTCATTCCGTCCGTCAGCCCGTCCAGCGCCTGCGCATAGCTGCCGACGCGCTTATCCAGTCCCGCCATAATCATCCCTCCCGTTATCCGTGCCGGTATCATTAGGGGCGGCGACTCATTTGTTAATTTTGAATTTGTGACCCACTCATTTGGTTTTTTTATTAATTTCCTGTTAACTAAATTTTTTCAATTAGTTAACAAGGTGAAAAATGAGAATGAGTGTCAAACAGTTACGCGCGTTTTTAGCGGTAGCTCACACTCTGAATTTCGCGCATGCCAGTGAACGGCTGAATCTTTCCCAGCCGGCGCTCAGCCTGACGATCAAGGGTCTGGAGGAGGCGCTGGGGGGACCGCTGTTGCAGCGCAGCACCCGCAAGGTGGCGCTGACGCAGGAGGGGGAAACCTTTTTACCGATGGCGCGGCAGCTGCTGGCGGACTGGGATAACGCCGAAGAGGCCATGCATCAGTGCTTTACGCTGCAGCGCGGCAAAATCTCAGTCGCGGCGATGCCGTCATTTGCGGCGAATGTCCTGCCGGAGGTGCTCAAGGCATTTCGCGATCGCCACGCCGGGGTCAACGTCACCGTCCATGATGTTATCAACGAGCAGGTAATTGAAATGGTGCGGGAAGGGCGGGTCGAGATGGGGATCGCGTTTGAACCGGCGCCGACCCATAACCTGCTTTTTACGCCGCTGGGTCTCGATCGATTTGTCGCCATTGTGCCGAAATCATCCGCTCTGGCAGCCAAAAAACGCCTGTCATGGGAAGCGCTACTGACGCTGGATTTCATTACCCTGCAGCGCCCTTCGGCCGTTCGTCTGATGATGGAAGAAGAACTGGCCCGCAGCGGTCGTAAACTGGATGTGGCGCTGGAGAGCCATCAGTTGGTGACGGTGGGCAGAATGGTCGCCAGCGGCCTGGGCGGCAGTGCGGTCCCGGCACTGTGTGAGGCGCAGATGACCTCGTTAGGCGCGGTCTGTATTCCACTCGATAACCCGCCGATTGAAAAATGCATCGGCGTGATCCACCCCGGGCATACGCAGCTTTCAAAAGCGGCGCATGCCCTGCTTGAGACGCTGAAAGATTTTTATCAGCCCGGTCAGGGGGCGAGAAACACCTGCGGTGAGGCGTGAACCGGATGTGGGCCAACGTATACCTGAGCGCCATACCACCGGGCCAGCGCGTCGGCCTGTAAAACCATTTCCGGCGTGCCCTGAGAAACCAGCGTGCCGTTATGCAGCAGCAGGATCCGGTCCGCCCACAGCGCTGCCAGATTGAGGTCGTGCAGCACCACGCACACGTGAAAATCGCCCTGACGGGTCAGGGATTTCAACAGCCGCAGCAGATGCTGCTGGTGGTAAAGATCCAGCGCGGAAGTGGGTTCATCGAGAAACAGCCAGCCGCGTGGCCCGCCGTCATGCCAGAGCTGCGCCAGGGCGCGGGCGAGCTGGATCCGTTGTTGCTCGCCACCGGAGAGGGCCGAAAAGTGTCGGTCTGCGAGGGGCAGGCAGCCCGTTATCGCCATTACGGCTTCGACAACCGGGGCTTCCGGGTAGCGCGTCCAGGGCGCGCGGCCCATACCCACCACCGCGTCGACCGGCCAGTCGAAACCGAGCTGCGTATTCTGGCGCATCACTGCGCGGCGGCGTGAAAGCTTTTGCGGGTGCCACGCCTCAAGCGGCGTACCCGCCAGGCTGCATTGCCCGCCAGAAGGCGTGAGATAGCCCGTGAGCAGGCGCAGTAACGTCGATTTTCCGGCACCGTTAGGCCCAATCAACGCCACCATTTCCCCCGGAGATAACGCCAGCGACACGTCGTTGATAAGCGTCCGTTGCCCGACCTGATAAACAAGACGTTCCGCGCAGTAGCGTTCAGCCATGTGCGCCTCCACGACGAAAAATGAGCCACAGGAACCACGGCGCGCCGAAGAGACTGGTCAGTAAACCGACCGGCATTTCAGCCGGCGCGACCAGCGTGCGCGCCACCGTATCGGCAACCAGCAGCAGCGACGCCCCGGCCAGTACGGAGCCAGGGATCACGGCCCGGTGATCGGCGCCCAGCCACATCCGTATCAGGTGCGGCACCACCAGACCGACAAAACCAATCACCCCGCTGACGGCAACCGCGGCGGCAACCAGTAAGGCGCTGCACAGCAACAGGATCCGCTGTACCTTTGCTACCGCCACGCCAAGGTAGTGCGCTTCTTCTTCACCCAGCTGCAGTAAATTGAGCGTGCAGGCAAGACGCCAGATAATCAGAACGCCTGGCACCATCAGCGAGGTGACGGCCAGCAGCGTAGACCACTGCGCCTGACCCAGGCTGCCCATGCCCCAGAGGGAGAGCTGGCGAAGCTGGGCATCATTGCTGAGCCATGACAGTACGCCGACTGCCGCACCGCACAGGGCATTGAGGGCAATGCCTACCAGTAACAGCCGTGAAAGTGTGCTGTTACGCTGTTGGCTTAGGACAAAAATGACGAAAGTGGCCGCCAGCGCACCCCCAAATGCCGCGATCATGGGAGCGTAAAGCATCATCAGCGCGGGGAGCGAGAGGGGAATGACCACCCACAGCGCCACGGCCAGCGCCGCGCCGCTGCTGATCCCAAGCAGTCCCGGGTCTGCCAGCGGATTACGAAAAAGCCCCTGCATTACGCAGCCTGCCAGCGCCAGCGAGCCGCCGGTGACCAGCGCCAGCAGAACCCGGGGGAGGCGAATGGTCAGCCAGATCTGACGCAGGGTTTCATCACTGCCGCGCCACAGCAGACTGACCGGCAGATGCAGTGCGCCAGCCCCGGAGGCCGCCAGCGTCATGACCGTCAGGATGGCGGCCAGCATCCACAGCGACAACGCGATCCGTCGGGACATCAGGGCAGTTGCTCCGCCCGGGTGCGCAATTGCTGTATGGCCTGCGGCGTGCGCACGCTAAAGCCCAGCAGCGCCATATCGTCGATGGTCAGCACCTGCCTGTTCCGTCCCGCCGGCGTTTGCGCCAGGCCGGGAAGTGTCCACACATTCGCTTCGCCACCCAATGCCTTTATGCCATCCTGTGAAATCACGACAAGGTCAGGCTGGCTGGCAATCACGCCTTCCTGGGACAGCGGCTGATAACGGGTAAAGCCCTGCATCGCGTTTTGCAAACCCGCTGCGCGAATGGCTGCATCCGCGGCGGTCTGTTGTCCGGCAGCCATCGCGGTCATCCCGCCGTGGTTGAGGATAAACAGTACCCGTTTGTCGAGTGGCGAGGTGGGCAGGGCTGCCAGCGCCTGGCGCAGCCTGGCGCGCAATGCGTCACCCTGTGCTTCGCGATGCGTCGCTTCGGCAATGACTCGCACCTTGTCGTCAATCACGCTCAGGTCATGACTGCCGGGAACGGTGACGACACTGACGTGATTTTGCTCGACCTGTTTTAACGCCAGCGAGGGCTGCGCCTGGGCACTGGCCAGCACCAGCGTCGGGCGCATGGATAAGATCCCCTCCGCGTTAAGCTGGCGCAAATAGCCGACGTCGGGCAGGGTGTTCGCCGCCTGCGGCCACTGGCTGGTGCTGTCGCGGGCAACCAGTGACGATCCCGCGCCAAGGGCATAAACAATCTCAGTCACGTCACCCCCCAGGGCGACAATTTTCTGCGGTGTGGCCGCGAACGTCACCAGCGGCAGGGCGCAGAGCAGGGCGAGCCATTTTTTCATGCGGCCAGCCCTTTTCGGGTCAGGGCGTCGACCTGGCTGCGCCACTGACGCTGCTCTGGTTCACCTTCGCTGCGTTGACCGTACAGTTGAGCGATTTGCGTCCCGTCGGCGGCGAAGAGCTCCAGGCTGGTGACGTGCCCGTCAGCGGTGGGTTTACGCGTCACCCATGTTTCGGCGATGGACGTATCCCGCAGATGCAGGGTAAAGGTTGGGTTGAAGATGTTGAGCCAGCCTTTCATCGAGACGACGTTTTCCACCACGCCGGTAAAGATCTGCACGCAGCCGCGGTTGCCGACGAAGATCATCATTTCATTCCCCTCCAGGCGGACCGTTTCCAGCAGCTGTGCCAGAGCGGTGTTGTCTACCCTGCAGGCCAGATCGTCACCCACCAGACGAAACGCCTGCTGGCGGCTCAGATTGTGGCGCTTCAGCAGGCCGAAGAACTGATGCACGTCGGTCATGGCGCGCCACTCCTGATCAACGAGGGCGGCATCAGCCTTTTCGTTGTGGGCAGGGACATCGGCATGCTTCAGTGCCAGTGGCGGATTATCGGCAAAGATAAAGCGCGTAAGCAGGTCGCCCCAGGCAGAAATATCGGTGTTATCGGTCGTGTAAACTTTCAGCAGGGCATCGCCCTGAAGGTCGAAGAACTGAATGCTCTGACGCTCACCGCGGGCGGTGGTTTCACTGATGTGGAACGCGCTCGCCCACTGGTTGAGAAACAGGCGCAGATCCAGCGCCCGCGGATTCAGTACCAGCCCGGCGTGGCCGCCAAGGTGTTGATGCGTAAACGCGCCCACCTGCTCGTGAACTGCATAGTCGTTACGACAGATGCATTTGGTCTCGCCCACGGCTTCCAGCGCGCCGATGATTTCGCGGATGTCGCCGTGCAGGCGCCAGGCGTCGTGGCCCACGCGGGCGAAGGTCAGCTCTGCTTCGCTGATGTTCATTAAGCCTGCGATGTCACGTGCGTATTGACCCGGGTTTTCTTCTTTCAGCGCAAGCCAGCGTGTGTAGTGATTCATTGTCTCTTCCTTTCGAATAAGGGCCCCGGCAGGCCGGGGCGTGGGGATTACCACTGGTAACTCACAAAAATCTTACCGTTGCGTCCGTCCTGAGGAATGCCCTGAGGAGACCAGTACGCCTTGTCGAACGCGTTACCCAGCACCAGCGTCGTGGTTACTCCTTTGAGCTGCTCCTGGCCTTTATAGCTTACGTAGAAATCGTTAACCGCATAGCCAGGCTGTTCGCTGTAGCTACTGCTGATATGGGTTGAGCGATCGACGAAGGTGCCGATCCAGCCGACGGAGAAACCGCTTTGCGCCACCGGGATATCCAGCTTGCTGGTGACGGTATCCGGGTTGATGCTGGAGATATACTCGCCCGTATCGGTATCTTTTCCCCGGGTGCGGTTATAGGCGACGTCGAGGTTGAACAGGTCGGCCGTGTATTTCGCCATCACGTCCCAGCCCCAGATTTTGGCGTGGGGAACGTTCATGGACATGGTGGTCGCAGCCGCAAAATCGACGCTGGTGGAGATGTAGTCTTTGGCTTTGGTGTCGAAGTAGCTGGCCTTGAATTCCAGCGCATCGTTAGCAAGCATGACGTCGTCAAAGCGTAGCCCGAAGCCAAACTCCTGCGTTTCATTGGTTTCCGGACGCAGGTTCGGGTTCGGTACCCAGTAGTTAGTGTAAAAGCGGCCGATGGAGAAGTGTTTGGCGTCGTTATACATTTCACCCATGGTCGGCGCACGGAAGGCCTGTGCGTAAGAGCCGAACAGCATCAGCCAGTCGGTCGGGCTGACGGTCAGTCCGGCACGGGAGGACCATCTGTCCGCGTTCACATCGTCGTATCCTTCGCTGCTCCCGCGGTAATTATCGTAACGGGTACCGCCGAGAAGCGTGACCGGCAGGTCGCGCAGGGTGATCTCGTCCTGCAGCCAGCCGGAGCTGAAATCGATTTTAGCCTCCGGGAAGCCGGTGGTGGTGCCCCCCGGATGTTGCTCCTGACGGTAGTATTCGCCGCCATAGGTCAGAAGATGTGAGGCAAACGTGTCGCTGAACAGACGGGTGCGGTTTTCCACTTTGCCACCTTGGGTGGTCTGCTTGCGAAACTCGCCGGTGCCGTCAATGTTTTGGGCGTTAATGCGCGCTTCAGACCAGTAGAGTTTCGCATCGGCATTCAGCCAGTCGTTGCCCTGGGGAGCCAGGTGATAGCCCAGCTGAGCGTCTCGCTGAATGGTGGAGCGATCGGTCATGGGATTGCTGCTGGCGTCTGCGGCGGGGGTTTGCGGGTTTTTTGGCTCCTGCGCCGCGTTATTGTAATAGCGCAGGGATCCGCTCAGCGTCTGGGCCGGGTCGATGGCCCAGCGGCCTTTTGCCAGCATGTTGTTGATGGATTCGTCATTCGGTGCTGTTCCACCGTCGCTCTGGCGCAGATCGCCGCGATCGCGGCTCGACCAGGCAACCAGTCCGTCCAGGGTTTCGGTACGCCCGTAAGCGCTGGCCCCCATGCCCAGACTGTGATCGCCCGTCGCGCCCGTACCAAACACGCGGTAGCCGCTGTTTTTTCCCGGTTCCAGCAGGTCATTTGCATCGGCGGTGTCATACGCGATCACGCCCCCCAGCGCGCCGCTGCCGTACAGTAAGGCTGACGGGCCGCGAACCACTTCGATACGTTTAATCAGGGCCGGGTCGAGGAACGTGCTGTTCAGGTGGCCAGTGTCGGTCCCCTGGCGCACGCCATCCACCAGCACCAGCACGCCGCGGCGGTCGTAACCGCGCAGGTTGACGTCCTGACCGTTGGTGCGCCCGGTGCCGTCAAGCATCAGGCCTGGGACGTAGCGCAGCAGGTCGGCGGCCGAGCTGGCGGTCTGATTTTCCGGGGCTGCGGTGTCAATCACGCTGACCATCATCGGGGCTTCGAAGGCGCTGCGTGCGTTGCCGGTGGCGATAACGGTCATGTCATCTGTGGCCGCAAACGCGACGCCCGGCAGGGCGCTGACAATGGATAGCGCAAGACAGGACGGGCGCAAAAATGCGGAATGCAGGTGTGGCATAGCAACTCTCCATAAAGAATCGAAAGCGCTGGCTGCCTGGGGATCACCTGGGTGGCTGGCGAAGGTATTGTGGTATTTTATTTGGTGAGGATCAGCTTCCCGGCATGGGTCTGGCGCAACAGATAAAGCTGGCCGTCATGCTCGATGATCACGCGTCCCTCGTCCCCCAGCAGGCTTTTACTGTCGATCCGACGATCGGTGCGCGCTGGGACAGGTGCTGTGTGTGTGTTTTCGGGCGTTGCCGCGTTGTTATCCGTACGTGACATAATGTTTATAAATAACAATCAATGTAACAATGATAATCATTATCAACAAAGTGAAAATTCACGGCAAGCGTTTTTGTGAAAAAACTGTGATGGGATCAAAACAGAAGAGGATGTGGCTGTGCGCGAACGTAGACCCTCTCCCGCAGGAGAGGGTAAAAGGCAAGGACTAAAAACGTGAATCGACCGCTGCCGCCAGTTTCTCCAGCAGCAGTTCGCTGTCTTCCCAGCTCAGGCACGGGTCGGTGATCGACTGGCCGTAAACCATTGGCTGTCCGGCTACGATTTTTTGCGTGCCTTCCCGGATAAAACTTTCGGCCATAATGCCCGCGATGGCGGTTGAACCGCTGACGATCTGCTGGCAGATCTCATCACACACATCCAGCTGGCGGCGATGCTGTTTCTGGCAATTGCCGTGGCTGAAATCCACCACCAGGTGTTCCGGCAGGTCGAACTCGGCCAGCGTTTCACACGCCGCAGCAATATCTTGCGCGTGGTAATTAGGCTTTTTCCCGCCACGCATGATGATATGCCCGTATGGGTTGCCGCTGGTCTGATAAATGGTCATCTGACCGCGCTTATCCGGCGACAGGAACATATGGCTGGCACGCGATGCACGGATCGCGTCAACGGCAATTCGCGTGTTGCCATCGGTACCGTTTTTAAAACCAACCGGGCAGGAGAGGGCAGAGGCCATCTCACGGTGGATCTGGCTTTCCGTGGTGCGCGCACCGATAGCGCCCCAACTGATGAGATCGGCGATAAACTGTCCGGTCACCATATCGAGAAACTCGGTGGCCGTCGGTACGCCCAGCTCATTGACCTGCAAAAGCAGTTTACGCGCCAGCTCAATGCCATAATTAACACGGTAGCTGCCGTTCAGGTCCGGGTCGGAAATCAGCCCTTTCCAGCCCACGACGGTGCGCGGTTTTTCAAAGTAGGTGCGCATGACAATTTCAAGGCGATGCTGGTACTTGTCCCGCAGTCTCTGAAGCCGTTTTGCGTAATCCATTGCGGCATCCAGATCGTGGATGGAGCAAGGTCCAATCACCACCAGAAGACGTTTGTCTTTACCATTAAGGATTTTTTCAATGCGACGGCGGGATGCCGTGACATGTTCCGCTACACCCGCGGAAACAGGATGCCGCAGTGCCAGTTCAGCCGGTGTGACCAGGCTGTCAATGCGCGCAGTGCGGAGTTCATCGGTTTTATTCATGAAATGTCTCAGAAAAATTTTTGCTTCATCGGCAGACTACCGGGAAGTGATGGGCATCACCTTAAACCAATCCCTGCTGAATTCAAGTTCGGCGCGTCTGCGCGCCGAGGATGTGGTGATGATACCCGATTCTGAGTTATTGTACTAGCATGTTAGTACATGCGGCGGTTGAGTCCCATGATATCGAGGATTTTGGTGGCGATCTCTTCTACCGAATAGTTAGTGCTGTTTAGCCACGGGATCTGGTTTTTGCGGTACAGCGCTTCCACTTCGGAAACCTCCATTCGACACTGGCGCATTGAGGCGTAGCGGCTGTTCTCTCGGCGTTCTTCACGTATTGCCGCTAGCCGTTCCGGGTTGATGGTCAGGCCAAACAGCTTGTGCTGGAGCGGCTTAAGGGCGGCCGGCAGCACCAGATTGTCCATGTCGTCAGCAATAAAGGGGTAGTTGGCGGCGCGGATACCGAACTGCATCGCCAGGTAAAGGCTGGTCGGGGTTTTCCCGCAACGCGAGACGCCAAGCAGTATCACCTGCGCCTGGTCGAGGTTACGCAGCGAAATACCGTCGTCGTGCGCCAGGGTGTAATCAATGGCGGCGATACGCGCATCGTATTTGGTCAGGTTGCCGGGGTTCAGCCCGTGCGTTCGGTGGGCGATAGGCGTCGGGTCGAGTTTCAGTTCGCTCTGCAGCGGGGCCACCAGCGCCTGGACGATATCCTGACAGAACCCTTCACTTTGCAAAATAATCGCGCGAATTTCAGGGATCACGATGGAGTAGAAGACCAGCGGGCGGACCCCCGTCTGCTGGAAGATGGCGTCAATCTGGTCCTTCACCGCCTTTGCACGGCTCTCATTTTCCACAAACGGCAGCGTGATACTGTTAATCGAAACGGGGAACTGCGACATCACCGCATGTCCCAGCACTTCAGCGGTAATCGCAGTACCATCAGAAATATAAAAAACGTGGCGATCGACAGCATTATCCATTTTACCCACCCTGAATATCGTACGTAATTGTCTGAAAGCATAAATTAAAAAAGTAAATTACACAGCAAAGAACTTACCCTAATTATAAATGAAACGGTGTTTTTGATTTTCCTGAAAAGTGGATTTCATTTTTCAATTAACGACTTTATTTTTAGGGTTTTTGGCTGAATATATAGGAATCATCGGGTTAGCGGATGGTGGGAAAGTATCCGAAAAGTTGAAAATTTAAATTGCTTACACGATTCACCGTTTTTTTAGCGGAAATAATTATGCCAGTATAAATACGTAGTCAGGTGTTTCTTACTCCGATCAAATATCACAAAAGGATTGTTTCGATGTCCAACAATGGCTCGTCACCGCTGGTGCTTTGGTATAACCAACTCGGCATGAATGATGTAGACAGAGTTGGGGGCAAAAATGCCTCCCTGGGTGAAATGATTACAAATCTGTCGGGTATGGGTGTCTCCGTACCGAACGGGTTTGCCACAACCGCCGATGCCTTTAACCTGTTTTTAGACCAGAGCGGTGTAAACCAGCGCATTTATGACCTGCTGGATAAAACGGATATTGATGATGTGACCGAGCTTGCGAAAGCCGGTGCCCAAATCCGCCAGTGGATTATCGACACACCTTTCCAGCCGGAACTGGAACAAGCCATTCACGAAGCCTATAACCAGCTCTCAGCAGATGATGCCCAGGCGTCGTTTGCCGTGCGTTCTTCTGCCACCGCGGAAGATATGCCCGATGCGTCATTCGCCGGACAGCAGGAAACCTTCCTTAACGTCCAGGGTTATGACGCCGTGCTGGTGGCGGTGAAACACGTCTTCGCGTCCCTGTTCAATGACCGCGCCATCTCTTACCGCGTGCACCAGGGCTATGACCATCGCGGCGTGGCGCTTTCTGCTGGCGTACAGCGCATGGTGCGCTCCGACGTGGGCTCTTCCGGCGTGATGTTCTCCATCGACACCGAATCCGGCTTCGACCAGGTGGTGTTCATCACCTCGGCGTGGGGTCTGGGTGAGATGGTAGTACAGGGCGCGGTGAACCCTGACGAATTCTACGTTCATAAGCCGACGCTGGCCGCAAACCGTCCGGCGGTCGTTCGCCGCACGATGGGCTCGAAAAAAATCCGCATGATCTATGCCCCGACGCAGGAGCATGGTAAGCAGGTTAAGATTGAAGACGTACCGCAGGAAATGCGAGACCGTTTCTCCCTGACCGATGCAGAAGTGCAGGAGCTGGCGAAACAGGCGGTACAGATCGAAAAACACTACGGCCGTCCGATGGATATCGAATGGGCCAAAGATGGCAACACCGGCAAGCTGTTTATCGTGCAGGCGCGTCCGGAAACTGTCCGCTCCCGCGGTCAGGTGATGGAGCGTTATACCCTGCACGCACAGGGCAAAATCGTGGCGGAAGGCCGCGCGATTGGCCATCGCATCGGTGCCGGTCCTGTCAAAGTGATCCATGACATCAGCGAGATGAACCGCATTCAGCCAGGCGACGTGCTGGTGACCGACATGACCGACCCGGACTGGGAACCGATCATGAAGAAAGCGGCGGCCATCGTCACCAACCGCGGTGGCCGTACCTGCCATGCGGCAATCATCGCTCGTGAGCTGGGGATCCCTGCCGTTGTCGGTTGCGGTGACGCGACCGAGCGCATGAAGGACGATCAGAAAGTGACCGTCTCCTGTGCGGAAGGCGATACCGGTTACGTGTATGCCGATATTCTCGACTTCAGCGTGAAGAGTTCAAGCGTCGATACCATGCCGGATCTGCCGCTGAAGATCATGATGAACGTTGGTAACCCGGATCGTGCGTTTGACTTTGCCTGCCTGCCGAACGAAGGCGTTGGCCTGGCGCGTCTGGAATTTATCATCAACCGTATGATTGGCGTTCACCCGCGCGCGCTGCTGGAATTTGACGACCAGGACGCGAAGCTGCAGAACGAAATCCGCGAGATGATGAAAGGTTACGACTCGCCAAAAGAGTTCTACGTCGGTCGTCTGACCGAGGGGATCGCCACGCTGGGCGCGGCGTTTTATCCGAAGCGCGTGATCGTGCGTCTGTCCGACTTTAAGTCAAACGAATACGCGAATCTGGTGGGGGGTGAGCGTTACGAGCCAGAAGAAGAGAACCCAATGCTCGGCTTCCGTGGCGCCGGACGTTATGTTTCTGACAGCTTCCGTGCCTGCTTCGCGCTGGAATGTGACGCCGTGAAGCGCGTGCGCAACGACATGGGACTGACCAACGTTGAGATCATGATCCCGTTCGTGCGTACCGTGGATCAGGCGAAAGCGGTGGTGGAGGAGCTGGCACGTCAGGGTCTGAAGCGCGGCGAAAACGGGCTGAAGATTATCATGATGTGTGAAATTCCGTCTAACGCCCTGCTGGCTGAGCAGTTCCTGGAGTACTTCGACGGCTTCTCTATCGGCTCGAACGACATGACGCAACTGACGCTCGGTCTTGACCGTGACTCCGGCGTGGTCTCTGAACTGTTTGATGAGCGTAACGAGGCGGTGAAAGCGCTGCTGTCGATGTCCATCCGCGCCGCGAAGAAACAGGGTAAATATGTCGGGATTTGCGGTCAGGGTCCGTCTGACCATGAAGACTTTGCCGCATGGCTGATGGAAGAGGGGATTGACAGCCTGTCCCTGAACCCGGACACCGTGGTGCAAACCTGGCTGAGCCTGGCCGAACTCAACAAGTAACGCCATCAGCACCAGAAAAAGGTGAGGATATATTCCTCGCCTTTTTTTATTTCATGCCTTATTTGCTCCCCATCACAAATAAAGTAAAAAACCAAATATCATAATTTGTCTGTTAATTTAGACAATTGTTAGCGCGCAAAGCGTTGCTAATACTTGAGCCTTACCGCGCATTTCCCTCACTGATGCGCAACTGGTTGAAATACGTTTTAACCTGATAAAAAGGCAAATAACAATGACAATCTCCTCTGTATTGCGTACCAAAGATAAAATAGGTTATGGCTTAGGTGATATGGCCAGTGCGCTGGTCTGGCAAACGGCAACCTTATTTCTCGCCTATTTTTATACGGATGTTTTCGGTTTGCCAGCGGCCATCATGGGAACCATGTTTTTAGTGGTGCGCGTGGTGGATGCTTTTGTCGACCCCTGCATTGGCGCGCTGGTCGACCGCACCCAGACGCGGCACGGTCGCTTTCGTCCCTGGCTATTGTGGTTTGCCATCCCATTTGGCGTAAGCTGCCTTATCACCTTCTATGTACCGGACGTCGGGCCGACGGCAAAAATCGTGTATGCATGCGTCACTTACGCCATCTTAAGCCTTATTTATTCCGCGATTAACGTCCCGTATTGCGCCATGCCCGGGGCGCTGACGCTGGATCCGCGTGAGCGTCACTCGCTGCAGTCGTGGCGCTTTGGCCTGTCGTTCATCGGCGGGTTGATTGTGACGGTGATCGCCTTACCGCTGGTCTCGCTGTTAGGCCAGGGCAACGTTCAGAAAGGCTATTTCTATGCCATGAGCATGATGGGCCTGCTGGGTATTATTCTCTTCTTCTGCTGTTTCCTGATGACCCGCGAGCGTTATTCCCCGCGCAATGACACCTCGGGTTCGATGATCGGCGATTTAAAACTGCTGGCCGGAAATAGCCAGTGGCGAATTGTTTTCCTGTTTAATATTTTGCTGTTAACCGCAGTGGTGACGCGTGGTTCTGCCACCATGTATTACGTGAAATATGTGCTTCTGCGCCCGGAGCTGGTATTTGCCTTTATTGTTTCCGGGATGGTGGCGTCCTTAACGGGGGCATTATTATCTGAACGTCTGTTGGGGAAATTTGACCGCGTCCGCGCCTATCAGTGGACCATTATTTCCTTCGTGATTTTCGGCGCGCTGATTTTCTTCCTGCCGCCTTCGCAGATCTGGCTGATTTTTGGCCTCAATATTATCTTTAGCTTTATTCAGAACCTGACCACGCCGCTTCAGTGGACCATGTTCTCTGATGTGGTCGATTATGAGGAGCATCGCAGCGGCCGTCGTCTGGATGGTCTGGTCTTTTCTACCGCGCTGTTTGCCATCAAATTTGGTCTGGCGCTGGGCGGAGCGGTGGTCGGTTGGGTTCTCGGGATGGTGGATTATGCGCCCGGTCAGGCAACCCAGGCACCGCACGTGCTCTCTACCATTAATGCGCTCTTCACTCTCATCCCCTGCATTCTGTTCCTCTGTATGATCGCGCTGCTGACCATTTACAAACTCAACAGCAAACTCGTCAATTCCATCGCCCGCGAGCTGGCCAGCAAACGCGAGGTGCGAGACGAGACAGGACAACTCACCCCGGCCACCCATTCCGCAATACAGGAGTAACACATGACTGCGATTTATAAGGACGCGGGACGTCCCGTGCATGAACGCGTCGTCGACCTACTGGCACGCATGACCCCGGAAGAGAAGTTCGCCCAGATGCATGCCTACTGGTTGATCCTCGATGAAAACGGTAACCACCGCGAACGCAGCGATCTGAGCGATGAATTCGCGGGCGTGAGCGAACAGGCTGCGCTTAGCGAACGGCTGAAACTGGGGGTGGGACAGATTACGCGTCCACTGGGCACCCATATCGTTGATGCGAAAACAGGCGTGCGTGCCGCTAACCGCCTGCAGCGCATGATGATGGAAGAGACGCGCCTCGGTATTCCGGCGCTGTTCCATGAAGAGTGCCTGGTGGGGCTGTTGTGCAAAGATGCCACGCTGTTCCCGTCGTCGCTGAACTACGGTTCGACCTGGGATCCGCAGCTGGTGCAGCGTGCGGCAGAACAGATTGGCAAAGAAGCACGCTCTGTTGGCTGCCAGCAGGGGCTGGCCCCGGTGCTGGATGTCTCTCGCGACGTTCGCTGGGGACGCACCGAAGAGACCTTCGGAGAAGACCCGTGGCTGGTGGGGGTGATGGCTACGGCATACGTGAAGGGTTTGCAGGGCGATAAGCGCGATCTTCTGGCAACGCTCAAACATTATGTGGGCCACTCCTTCAGCGAAGGGGCACGCAACCACGCGCCGGTGCATCTGGGCTTTAGCGAACTGAACGACACCTTCCTGCTGCCGTTTGAGATGGCGGTGAAGCTGGCCAATGCCGGTTCGGTGATGCCTGCCTATCACGATATCGATAACCAGCCCGGACACAGCGACCACTTCCTGATGACAACCGTGCTGCGTGAACAGTGGGGGTTCGATGGGATCATCGTTGCGGACTACGGCGGCGTGAGCCTGCTGCACCAGCATCATGGCATCTCGCACGATGCCGCCGAATCTGCAGCGCTGGCCTTCAATGCCGGGCTGGATGTCGAACTACCAAAAGATGACTGCGCGCGTCATCTGGCACAAGCCGTTGAGCGCGGACTGATTTCCATGGCGAAAGTCAATGAAATAGTGGCACGCGTCCTGACCGAAAAATTCCGTCTTGGCTTGTTTGAAAAACCGTATGCCGATGAACAGGGCATCGATTTGCAAAATGAGGCAACGCGTCAGGTTGCAAGGGAAGTGGCGACCCGTTCGCTGACGCTGCTTGAGAATAACGGCATTTTGCCCCTCGGCGGCAACCCTCGCGTGGCGGTCGTCGGGCCAACGGCAGACGATCCGCTGGCGCTCCTCAGCGGTTACAGCTTTCCGGTGCACTTAATTATTAGCGACATGGTGGAAGAGACCTCGCAGGTCACGACACCGCGCGCGGCGCTTGAGCAGTATCTGGGGGCCTCGCGGGTACGTTATGCCAAAGGCTGTCACATTATCGAAAAACGGATGGCGGGTGCGCCGGTGTTTCCGGGTGACAGCGGCGGTAAACCCATGCAGCAATCTCCGGTCTCGCAGCGTACCGACCTGATCCCTGAAGCCGTAAAAGCCGCACAGGAGAGTGACGTGGTGGTGGCCTGCGTTGGCGATCTCGCCGGGCTGTTCCAGAGCGGAACCGTCGGGGAGGGCTCTGATACCGACTCTCTGAATCTGCCGGGCGTACAGCAACAATTGCTGGCTGCGCTGGTGGCCACCGGCAAGCCGGTTATCGTGGTCATGACCGGCGGGAGGCCTTACAACCTTCAGGGGCTGGAAGATAACGTCGCCGCGCTGATGATGGCCTGGGCACCAGGGCAGGAGGGCGGCTGGGCGATTGCGGATGTATTAACGGGCCGCGCTGAACCGCAGGGACGTCTGGTGGTCAGCGTGCCGAAAAGCGCGGGAGCAATGCCCTATTACTACAACCACAAGCTCAAAAGTGGCGGCACACCGTTCGCTTTCCATTTCGGCTCCCGCTATCCCTTTGGCTTCGGTCTCGGCTGGACGCAGTTTAGCTGGGGAGCGGCGCGCGTGGCTGAACCCCGCGTTCCGATCGACGGCGAGGTGGTCGTAAGCCTGGATATCACCAATAGCGGTGAGCGCAGCGGCAGCGAGGTGGTACAGGTCTATGTGCGGGATAACGTCGCCACGCAGGTGCGGCCCCTGCAGGAGTTGAAGGCGTTCCAGCGCGTCACGCTCTCACCGGGTGAAACCGCCACGCTCACCTTTACGTTGCCCGTTGAGATGTTCAACTTTACCCGTCGTGACGGCAAACGGATCGTCGAGCCGGGTGAATTTGAGCTGCAGATTGGTGCATCGTCGGCGGATATTCGCGAGGTGGTGACGGTCAATGTGACCGGGGAAACCCGTGTATTGTCAACGGAATGGCGGATGCTCAGCACCTGTGACGTCAGCCGCGCGTAATCAGGATAAAAAAAAGCCCATCGTGGGAGATGGGCAAAGACTACACACAGCAATTCGTTGTTTCACTCAGGGGATTTCCATGCTTATAAATCAAGGTGTTGATTTATAACCGTGTCCTAATAGTAGGCATGTCAGCTTTTAGCGTCGATCAGATTCGTCTCAATAGTTAAAGAGACGTAAAGATTTCTTGAGGTTAATAGGGGACTTAGAGCCGTAATAGCGGGTATGACCAGTGCGCAACGAATAAATACTTTAGCAATGTTTAAGTATTAAAGGGGAATATGTAGGCCGGGTACGCGACTGCGTTACCCGGCCTGTCCATTACTGCTTGTTCTTATCTTCCAGCTCTTCCAGTTCGCTCAAAATCACGTCCGGGTCCGTTTCCGGAGGCGGGATTTCGTGCACCCAGGCGGAGAACAGACGCCAGGTCACGGCCAGAAGCACCGGACCAATAAACAGACCAATCATCCCAAAGGCAATCAACCCACCAATTACGCCTGAGAGAATAAGGATCAGCGGCAGGTCTGCGCCCATGCGAATAAGGATGGGACGAATAACGTTATCCATGGTGCCGACCACGCAGCTCCAGACCAGCAGAACGGTGCCCCACGTGGTATCGCCGGTCCAGTACAGCCAGATAATGCTGGGTACCAGCACCAGCAACGGACCCAGTTGCGCAAGGCAGGTCATCAGCATGACCACGGTGAAGACGGTGGCGTACGGCACGCCAGAAATCGCAAGACCAATACCGCCCAGCACCGCCTGAACCAGCGCCGTTACCACGACGCCAAGCGCAACCGCGCGCACGGCCTGCGCCGCCAGCAGAACCGCGGCATCACCCCGTTTGCCCGCCAGGCGAGTGGCAAAATGACGAACGCCCAAAGCCACCTGCTCACCGCGCCAGTACAGCAGGGCACTAAAGACCAGCATCAGCGTACAGTGCATCATAAAGCGGCCAATGTGCGCCGCCTGACCCACAAACCAGGTGGTGGTGGTGCCAATATACGGGCGCACTTTCGCCATCAGCGCGCTGCCACCCATCTCCAGCAGGCCATGCCAGCCGCTGTAAAGTTTTGCGCCAACAACCGGAATGCTGTTAAGCCAGGCGAGATCCGGCGGCGTCAGATCGCCACTGGTCACGGCGCGAATCACCGGGCCGCTGGAGTCGACAAGGCTGTTGACCAGCAGCGCAACGGGAATAATGAACAGCAGGAACAACAGCAACGTCATCACCAGGACCGCCAGCCCACGACGTCCGAAGAGCAGTTTCTGCAACCGTAACAGTAAAGGCCAGGTGGCAACCACAACGGTTGCAGCCCAGGCGAAGCCGAGAATGAAGGGTTGAACGATCCACAAACACGCAATAATCATGAGGGCCAGGAACAGCACCGACAGCAAAATTTGCGCAACATCCCTGGGCTGGCGAAGATTGACCATAAATGAAACTTTCCTTAATTGAACACCAGCGTGGCTGGCGGGAACGGAAAACCGCGATTCTCTAATCATTAATGATTTCAGCGATTTTTGACAGGCGAATTCTGCCTGTAATTCTGCAGAGCGTATAAGAAAAAAATGTGATAAAACTTTTACGATACACGCAAACGATTTCACACCTCTAATTAGGGTCGACAGTAATGATCCCACAGATTTCTCAGGCACCTGGCGTCGTTCAGCTGGTGCTTAATTTTTTGCAGGCACTGGAGCAACAGGGTTTTACAGGGGATACCGCCACACATTATGCCGACAGGCTGACAATGGCGACCGACAACAGTATCTACCAGCTTCTTCCCGATGCAGTCGTGTTTCCCCGTTCAACGGCCGATGTGGCGCTTATTGCGCGACTGGCAACGCAGGAGCGATTTACCTCGCTGGTGTTCACGCCACGCGGCGGCGGCACCGGCACCAATGGTCAGGCGCTGAACCAGGGCATCATCATTGATATGTCGCGCTATATGAACCGCATCATTGAGATCAATCCCGAAGAAGGATGGGTGCGTGTCGAAGCGGGCGTCATCAAAGATCAGCTTAACCAGTACCTCAAGCCTTATGGTTACTTCTTTGCCCCCGAGCTCTCTACCAGCAACCGTGCGACAATCGGTGGGATGATTAACACCGATGCCTCCGGGCAGGGGTCGCTGGTCTACGGTAAAACCTCCGATCACGTTCTTGGCGTGCGCGCGGTGCTGCTGGGCGGCGATATCCTGGATACCCAGCCGATGCCGGTCGAACTGGCGGAAACGCTGGGTAAAGACAACACGGCCAACGGGCGGATTTACCGCACCGTGCTTGAGCGCTGTCGCGATAACCGCCAGCTGATCCTCGACAAATTCCCTAAACTGAACCGCTTCTTAACCGGCTACGATCTGCGTCATGTCTTTAACGATGACCTGACGCAGTTTGATTTAACCCGCGTGCTGACCGGCTCCGAAGGGACGCTGGCATTTATTACCGAGGCGCGGCTGGACATTACGCCGCTGCCGAAAGTGCGTCGGCTGGTGAACGTCAAATACAACTCCTTCGATTCTGCCCTGCGCAATGCGCCCTTTATGGTTGACGCGCGGGCGCTGTCGGTGGAAACCGTCGACTCTAAAGTGCTTAATCTGGCTCGGGAAGACATCGTCTGGCACTCGGTGAGTGAGCTTATCACCGATGTACCTGATAAAGAGATGTTGGGTCTTAACATCGTTGAATTTGCCGGCGATGACGAAGCACTGATTGAAAGCCAGGTCACCACGCTCTGTCAGCGGCTGGACGAACTGATTGCAGCAGGCGAAGGTGGGGTGATTGGCTGGCAGCTTTGCAGCGAACTCTCCGGCATTGAGCGTATTTACGCGATGCGTAAAAAAGCGGTGGGGCTGCTGGGCAACGCGAAGGGGGCGGCCAAACCGATTCCCTTTGCTGAAGACACCTGCGTCCCGCCTGAGCATCTGGCGGATTACATCGTTGAGTTCCGCGCCCTGCTGGACAGCCACGGTCTGAGCTACGGCATGTTCGGCCACGTGGATGCCGGGGTGCTGCACGTGCGTCCTGCGCTGGACATGTGCGATCCGCAGCAGGAGATCCTGATGAAGCAGATCTCCGACGATGTGGTGGCGTTGACCGCGAAATATGGCGGCCTGCTCTGGGGAGAACACGGGAAAGGGTTCCGCGCGGAGTACAGCCCGGCGTTCTTCGGTGAAGCGCTCTACGCTGAGCTGCGTAAGGTCAAAGCGGCATTCGATCCGGATAACCGTCTCAACCCGGGTAAAATTTGCCCGCCAGAGGGCGTCGATGCCCCAATGCTGCAGGTGGACGCCGTCAAGCGCGGCACCTATGACAGACAAATCCCGATTGCGGTGCGCGCCTCCTGGCGCGGTGCAATGGAGTGTAACGGTAACGGTCTGTGTTTCAACTTCGACGTGAAAAGCCCAATGTGTCCGTCGATGAAAATTACCAGTAACCGCATTCACTCGCCCAAAGGCCGCGCGACGCTGGTCCGCGAATGGCTGCGTCTGCTGGCCGACCGCGGGGTTGATCCGCTGAAGCTGGAACAGGAATTACCGGAAAAACGCGCCAGTCTGCGCTCGCTGATTGAACGTACCCGCAACAGCTGGCATGCGAACAAAGGCGAGTATGATTTCTCCCACGAGGTGAAGGAGGCCATGTCCGGCTGCCTGGCCTGTAAAGCCTGCTCAACCCAGTGTCCGATCAAGATTGATGTGCCGGAGTTTCGCTCACGCTTCCTGCAGCTTTACCATACCCGCTATCTACGTCCAATGCGTGACCATCTGGTGGCGACGGTGGAGAGCTATGCCCCGCTGATGGCGCGTGCGCCGAAGACCTTTAACTTCTTCATCAATCAGCCGCTGGTGCGAAAGCTTTCCGAAAAACATATCGGGATGGTGGACCTGCCGCTGCTGTCAGTCCCTTCGCTACAGCGTCAGCTCGTGGGGCACCGCTCGGCGAACATGACGCTGGAGCAGCTTGAGGCGCTGACCCCTGAGCAGAAAGCCAATGTGGTGCTGGTGGTGCAGGATCCGTTTACCAGTTACTACGATGCCAAGGTGGTAGCCGATTTTATCCGTTTGGTAGAAAAACTGGGCTATCAGCCGGTGGTACTGCCGTTCTCAC
This sequence comes from Enterobacter sp. SORGH_AS_0287, assembly GCF_031453695.1. Classification (NCBI taxonomy): domain Bacteria; kingdom Pseudomonadati; phylum Pseudomonadota; class Gammaproteobacteria; order Enterobacterales; family Enterobacteriaceae; genus Enterobacter; species Enterobacter sp. SORGH_AS_0287. The sequence goes on along the minus strand of NZ_JAVIZW010000001.1, from coordinate 1,573,657 downwards.
CAAACGGCAAAGCGCAGCACATTAAAGGTTTCCTTACCCGTTTTGCGAAAACGGCGCGGAAAACCGCTGACTTCCTCAACCGGGTGGCGCAGCTAGGGATGCCGATGGTCGGTGTCGATCCGGCGCTGGTGCTCTGCTACCGCGATGAGTATAAGCAGACGCTGGGGGAGCAACGCGGTGATTTCCACGTCATGCTGGTGCACGAGTGGCTGCCGGCGGCGCTGCAACAGGCGACCGTGAAGGATGTGAGCGGTGAATCGTGGTATCTGTTCGGCCACTGCACGGAAGTGACGGCACTGCCGGGCGCACCCGCGCAGTGGGCGTCCATCTTTGCCCGCTTCGGCGCGAAGCTTGAGAGCGTCAACGTGGGCTGCTGCGGCATGGCAGGTACCTACGGGCACGAAGTGAAAAACCACGCGAACTCGCTCGGTATCTATGAGTTGTCGTGGCATCAGGCGATGCAGCGTTTACCGAGGAACCGCTGTCTGGCCACGGGCTACTCCTGCCGAAGCCAGGTGAAACGGGTTGAAGGGAACGGGGTGCGTCACCCATTACAGGCCTTACTGGAGATAATTGGATGATCTGGAAACGAGCCGTGACGCTGCAGGCGCTGAATGCCATGGGCGAGGGGAATATGGTAGGGCTGCTGGACATTCAGTTCACGCGTATTGGCGAGGATGAACTGGAGGCCACGATGCCTGTCGATCATCGCACGCATCAGCCGTTTGGTTTATTGCACGGCGGTGCATCCGTCGTGCTGGCCGAAACCCTGGGGTCCGTGGCGGGCTATCTTTGCACCGAAGGGGAGCAAAAGGTCGTCGGGCTGGAGGTGAACGCGAACCATATTCGCTCGGTGCGAAGTGGACGGGTGCGCGGCGTTTGTCGCGCGCTACACGCCGGTAGCCGCCATCAGGTGTGGCAGATTGACATTCTTGACGAGCAGGATCGGCTCTGCTGCTCGTCGCGACTGACGACGGCGGTCGTGTAAAGTTTTCAGATGTTTTGCCTTTGGTCAAAAACTAGCCAGTCTCTTGTGATATACTGGTCAGGTTTTGTACATAAGCGAGGACATCATGGATACTGAAATAACCCCAACACAGCTGGCAATTGAATATTTACGTCGTGATAAAAGCAACCTGTCTCCGGCGCAGTACCTGAAAAAGCTGAAACAGCTTGAACTGGAGTTCACAGATTTGCTGGCGCTCTCTTCAAATGAGCTTAAAGAAGAGATCTACTTTGCCTGGCGGTTGGGCGTTCACGTCCATTGATCGTGACAGTAAAAAAAAGGCCGCGTCAGCGGTCTTTTTTGTATCTGACGTTCAGTACCGGGCAGGCAGTTTATTGATTTTAACGAGCCTGCCATCTTCTATCTCAATGAACCCGCCTGTTTTTAAATCCGCCAGAATACGCATTACCCCACTGCGCGACAGCTGGGTTTTTTCGCGAATATACCGCTCTGCGGTGATGGCTTTGCGATAACTCTCATCTTCATCCATCAGCTTTATCAATTGCTGGCGAATCATCTCATAGGCCGTGGGCGCGCCCTGAGGCATCACATTATTGTATAGCCGGTTATAAACAAACATCAGGTGCTTAGACAACAACCCCCATAACCCATTCTCTTTGATAACGGCTTCTACCTGAGCGGTGGTAAGCATACCCGTCAGGCAGGGGGTCACGGTTTTAAGATAATCATTGAAGTAGATGTCTGTCAGATTGGCGAGGCCAAAAAGCGCCGGGCTACGTGCGGTGGTGAGCATCATGTTGTCGCTTCTGCGGTAGATAGCAACGGTGCCTTCGAGGATCAAATAGCACACGCTCTGGCCATTCATCTGGAGATCCAGCTGTTCGCCGGGAGCAACATTGCGCGTGGTACAGTAGGGTTGCAGGAATGAAATCAGTTCTCGCGCGTAAGGAGAACCACGATGCGTTTTTTCAGTAGAGGACATAACCTATAACCCGTAGCGATAACCCCCCTGATTATAGCGTTACTCCTTATCGTAAACACGAGGCCAATCAGTATTTACGTGGTAAATGACGGATTTCCAGCAGCACGCCACGCTCCATCGTGATGTACTTTCCGGTACGCAGTTCCGCGAGAATACGCATAATCCCACTGCGTGAAAGGTAGGTTCGACTCTTGATATACGCTGCCGCCGTGATGTTTTTCCGTACGGCATCTGGCTCCTGCATCAGTTCGACCAGCTGAAACCGGATAATGTCATAGGCTGACATCTGCGATATTTGCGCGCAGTGCTCGTATACCCGGGAGGCGGTATAGATGAGTAGCTTTGAAAAGTGTTCCCATAAGTTTTTTTCCGCCACGATCTTATTAAAATTATCCAGAGAGACATGCGCTATTTCGGAGGTTTCAAGCGCTCTGACGTACAGATGTTCAGAGGAGAACTGGCTGCTGACACCCAGAATAAAAGGCGAGGACTCTGAGTTTAAAACAATACCATCGCCACGACGATGCAGCGCAACACTGCCGTGTAACAGCAAAAAACAGAGGCGAACATCATTATTGTGATACTGAATAATTTCGCCTTTCGCGAGAATATGCCTTTCCGTAAAAGGCAGCACAGTACTGATTAACTTATCAATATGGGCATACGGCTTTAAATCCAGTACGGTAGATTTTACATCGGTGAGGACCGCTGTCATTCGCGTGTTCATAAGGTGCTCCACTGCTTTCATTGCGATCATGGGTGACCGGCGTAGAGAATTATCTTAAAAAACAGCGACTACGGGAATATGCAGCACAGGTCTAAAAGTAGACTTTCAATATTATCCTGACTAACATTTTGAATTTAATGATCTTAACACTCCGGTCTATTAATAGACTGCCTGTTATATGCATAAGGTATTCCTTATTTACAATGTTTTATTTTTGTTAATTACGGGTCTACGGAAAGACTCCGAAAATGATTGTCGACGTCAACGGAGTTGTATAAATTTTATTTCATCGACAGCAAGTCATATGCGTCTTCAGACGTTTAATGAAATAAAGTTATTTCATTTTTTTCGCTGCTGTCTGTAAAAGGCAAAACATTAAGCGGGTGAAAAAACCGACGCGTCTTTTTGTCTGAATGTTAATAATAAATAAAGTGATACAGGATATAGCATGATGAAAAAAACACTTCTTCTGGCAACGATCGCAGCAGGTTCCGTACTGACAATGGCCAATGCGTTTGCCGCTGCAGGTACCGTTAATTTTAACGGAAATATTCTGGATTCTGCCTGTGATGTTGATGTGGCATCGCAGAACCAGGTGGTTGTACTTGGGGATTATTATAAAACAGAGTTTACCGCGACGGGGGCGAGAACCGCGGCAACGAAATTCGATATTATTTTGAAAAACTGTCCGGTCTCGGTCACGAATGCCAAAGTGCGCTTTGACGGTACTCCGGATGCGTCTAATAGCAATCTTCTGGCAATTGACACCTCCGTGGCGGGTGCCGCAACGGGCGTGGCGATCAACCTGATGACCGCGGATAAAGCCGACCTGCCTCTGCATGGCAGCAATGGTTACACCTACATGCTCAGCAGCTCCGCAGACAATACGCTCAATTTCTATGCCCAGTATATTTCGACCACGGCCAGCGTCACGGCGGGCCCGGCGAATTCTGTCGCCAACTTCTCGGTGGTTTATAACTAGCTCTTTTGCCTGAACGTCGGGGCCGCCCCGGCCCCCAATTTTATGAGGAACAGAATGTATTTTTTCAGAACCCCTTTACTGGCAACAGCGTTGTTATCTCTGATGCTGTCAACGGCTCATGCCGGCGTCATTATTGGTGGTACGCGCATTATTTTTGATGGCGCTAAAAAGGAAACGTCACTCAGTGTGAATAACCCTGATGGTACGCCGTATTTAATTCAGTCATGGATCGACGTGCAGGAAGGGGCGTCAGGCAAGGTGCCTTTTATTATTACGCCGCCTTTGTATCGTCTGGATGGCGGGCAAAAAAACGTTGAGCGCATCGTGATGACGGGGGCACTGCCTCAGGATCGGGAAAGTTTATTTTGGCTGAATATTAAAGCGATTCCGTCTGCCTCAACGCAGATGAACGCATTACAAATTGCGGTTAAAACGCGCATCAAACTGATTTATCGGCCCGCTGAGCTGCACGCGTCCACGCCTGACGAACAGGCCAGTCAATTACGCTGGCGCAGAACCGGGAATGAACTTCAGGTTAATAACCCGACCGCGTATGTCATCAATTTTAATGAAATCACCCTTGGGGGTAAAAAAATCGATGACGTGTCGTATGTCTTACCCGGTGGCTCAGTCCGTTTCACGTTACCGCAAGGGGCCAGCGGCAGCGTACTGACGTTTAAAGTGATTAATGACTTCGGCAGCCCTGGGGGCGCGCATCAGGCAACCTTATAACCGGTGAAACGCGGGCATTGCCTGTCATAAATGAGTTAAAAGCGATGGCAATACACTATTTTCGGGCTCGACCTGCACCCCTGGCGACAGTGATCGGATTAATACTTGCAGGTTCATCGCAGGCGCTATTTGCCGGTGAGACATTTAATGCCGAACTGGTTGAACTTGATAATCCAGGAAGAGGGAGAACGGATTTATCGGCATTTGAATCCGGATCGCAGGCACCCGGCACCTATCACGTCGATATTGTTCTTGATGACCAGCTAATGGCGACCCGCGATATCACCTTTACTGCAGTAAAAGACGAAAAGGGCAATGACGTCCTCCGGCCGTGCCTGAGTCTTGACCAGTTAAAACAGTGGGGCGTAAGAACCACGCTTTTCCCGCAGCTGGCGGCGAACAACGGTGAATGCGCAAACCTTCAGGCGATCCCGCAGGCCAGTAGCGATTTTCAGTTTGGCGCACAGCGGCTGGTGATCAGCATTCCTCAGGCCGCCATCGACCTGCCAGCCAGGGACGCGGTTCCGCCAGAGATGTGGGATGAGGGGATTAATGCCGCCATGCTTAATTACAGTCTGAGCGGCGCAAACGCGTGGGCGAAGAACACTCGCGGCAGCCAGAATGATAGCCAGTACGCCAACCTACGCCCCGGGGTCAATATCGGGCCGTGGTGCTTACGTAATTACACCACCTGGTCACGGGATTCCACCGGTGAGGATCGGTGGGACAACGTATATACCTATGCGCAGCGCGCCGTTATTCCGCTGAAAGCACAGCTGATTATCGGGGACAGTACCGCACCGGCGGATGTTTTCGACAGTATGCCATTTCGCGGCGGTCAACTGGCCTCGGATGATGACATGCTGCCGGACTCTCTTAAAGGCTATGCGCCCGTGGTCCGCGGCATCGCGCGAACCAATGCGCAGGTGGTGGTCCGCCAGAATGGTTATCAAATTTATCAGAGCTACGTGGCGCCAGGCGCGTTTGAAATCTCGGACATGTATCCCACCGGCGGCGCAGGCGATCTGGATGTGACCATTAAAGAGGCTGACGGGAGTGAGCAGCATTTCACGCTGCCTTATGCCTCGCTGCCGGTCCTGCAGCGGGAAGGACGACTGAAGTATGCGGTGACGGCCGGGCAGTATCGCGCCTACAACAGCCGCGTGGAGAAAACGTCCTTTGGTCAAATCACCGGTATTTATGGGATTCAGCACGGCATCACCCTTTACGGTGGGATGCAGGGGTCTGATAAATACCGTTCAGTGGCGTTTGGCATCGGTAAAAACATGGGGGATATCGGCGCGATCTCTGCCGACGTGACCCAGGCCTGGTCAACGCCGAATAACACCGACAAAACATCCGGTCAGTCCTTGCGCGCGCGTTACAGCAAAAATATGGCGAAGACCGGGACAAACTTTTCAATTGCGGGATACCGATATTCAACCCGTGGCTATTACGGGATGCAGGACGTGCTGGATTCCTACGGCGACAGCAGCGCCCTGCAGGACCGGCGGCGTAACCGTGCTGAACTGACCATGAGCCAGACGCTGGGCGGCGCGCTGGGTTCACTGACGCTCAGCGCCGCACGCGAAGATTACTGGAATTCTGGTCAGGCGATGGCCTCCTGGAGCGTGGGCTACAACAATGACTGGAACAACATCAGTTACGGTTTGACCTGGACCTACAGCAAGAATGGACGCGGGAGCGCACAAAACGCGGACCACGATCGGTTGCTGGCCTTTAACGTCAGCGTACCGTTGGACAAATTCTTGCCGCGTACCTGGGCTAACTATGGCATGAACGCCAGTAAGCACAACGGCACGACGCATGTGGTCGGGCTGAACGGCGTGTCTCTGGAAAACAGCGCCCTGAACTGGAACGTGCAGCAAGGTTATGGCACACAGGGCACGGGAAATACCGGCAACCTGAACGGCGACTATAAAGGCACCTATGGCGAAATTGTCGCGGGCTACAGCTACGACAAACACAGCGAGCGCCTGAATTACGGGTTGCAGGGGGGCGTCATTGCTCACCGTGACGGCATCACGCTTTCGCAGCCGCTCGGTGAAACCAATATCCTGGTGAAAGCGCCGGGTGCACACGGTGTCGATATTCGCAATCAACCCGGGGTTCGTACGGATTTCCGCGGGTATACAGTGGTTAACAATCTGTCGGTATACCGAAAAAACGACATCACTCTTGAGCCGGAAACTATGCCGGATGACGTGGAGCTTGAGATTAATACGCGCACCGTAACACCGACCCGCGGGGCGATAGTGGAAGCCGATTATGTGTCTAAAATCGGGCGCCGGGTGTTAATGACCCTGTCCGACGGGCAATATGCCGTTCCGTTTGGTGCGGTCGTCACGCTCAAAGGCGACAGCAACAGCAGCTTTATTGTGGGCGACCGTGGTCAGGTCTATTTAACGGGACTGCCCGGACAGGGAGAAATCGTGGCAACCTGGGGAAATCAACCCGGTCAGCAGTGCCGCGCGCAATTTAGCCTGCCTGCACAACCCACCTACGGCGGAATAACCGACGTTAACGCGCTTTGCCGCCAGGAAGGTTAAAAATGAAATTTGCTTTATCTCTGATCCTGCTCTGTTTACTGAGCGGGTGGAATAGCGCCCGTGCCGGCACCTGTACAACCATCACGCCGCAAATATCGACGATATCTGTGGGCACGATTAACGTGCAGCGTGATGCCCCCGTGGGCACCATTATTTTTTCTCGCGCCGCCTCATCAACGGGAACCTATTTAACGGGATGTTCTAACCCGCTGATGCTGGGATTCAGTATGCGATATAACAATGGGAACCTGAGCAGCTACGGTAACCATGTTTATGCCACCAATGTCAGCGGTATTGGTATTCGCTTTTCCTCGGGGAATTATTTTGAAAACCCGGCTTACACGTTTTCGTATAACGCGGTGACGTCGTATGTGGATTGGTTTGGTGGAAAAGTTGAGCTGGTGGTGACCGGCCCGGTAACGTCGGGCGCTTTAACGCCGGGGGTTATCGGAACCGTGGCGCTTCAGGGAAGTGACGGTGTTTATCGTGACGGTCTGACGGTCCAGTTAACTGACGGCACAATTAATGCGCTGGCATGCACGATAACGACGGCGCAGTTGACGTTCCCGATAGGCGATATTCCGGCCTCATCGTTTGGCTCCGTTATTGGAACCACGCCATCCGGCGCCCAAAATACGCAAAATCTGGGGTTAACCTGCAGTGCCGGCACCAATATCAGTGTGTCACTCAGCGGTATGCAAAATCCGGACAGCGCCAATACCAGCGTCATGGCATTAACCGGTCAGGGGAATGCCGGTACGGCAAAAGGGGTAGGGGTTCAGCTACTTTATAACGGTTCTCCTTTGGTAATGAACGGGTCGCCTGTTATTAAAACAGTCTGCGGGAGGACAGGAGACGCTCCCGTTAACCGCGCGCTATTACCAGACGTTAACCACCGTGGAATCAGGCTCGGCAAATGCGTCAGCCACGCTTACGATAACCTATCAATAACCGGTGAGATGATGAAAATAATTCCCGCGGCGTTGCTTGTGTCGGGTTTACTGTGCGGCAAAGCGCTATGTGCAGACAGCGTAAATATCGGGGTCACCGGAAATATCGTGGCCTCACCCTGCCTGTTTAATAACGGCAATACGAATCTCGATATTAATCTGGGCAATATCCAGGCGAGTAATATGGTGACGCCAGGATCATCCTCTGACCCGGTTACGTTTGATCTGTTATTTACCCAATGTCCGGTGGGGACGCGTAGCGTCACCGCTACCTTTACGGGCACACCCGACCCTGTTGCCGGCGCCGACTATTACATTAACCGCGGTACGGCCACCCACGTGGCGATAGCAATGCGCGAGGCCGGAAGTGGCATACTGAAAGGGAACGGCTCCAGCATGACGGAATATGTCGCCTCAGACCGGACGGCGAAGATGGCCATGCAGGCTGCGGTTATATCCACCGGAGGCAGGGCGACGGCCGGCACCCTCAGCGCAGTGGTGGTCATTACGCTGCAATACAATTAAGTCGCGCGGGATTTCACGCGCATTTTTGCTTCCCGTCGGTGTGGTCTATGTTGAATATTTTAATTAGCGAGACGGATTCGTTATTTCAGTCTGGTCTGCAGTATTTTTTTATGGATTTCTTTTGGCGTAATTTTAATGACTGTATTCACTTTGATTATGAAATGACGCCGCATAACGTCAGCACGGCGGATATTATTGTCCTCTCTTTATGCCAGGGAGAAACCCTGACCTGTTTTCCGGAATTACAGTCACGGCAAAAAGGCATTGTGATCGGCTGGGTTGACGATGAGCAACGGTCTACGGCGTCGCAATCCTGTTATCAGGATATTATTTTCATCTCCCGCAGGGCCTCTCTTGACATGATTGGCGAGACGGTATGGTGCGCGTGGCGTAAAGCGCAGTTGAAGGGGCATGTGCTGCAGAAAACGTCCTGTTTCGATTGCGAGCATAAGATATTATCACCGCAGCAAATACGCATCGTCATGAACCTGTATAAAGGCTTATCCGTTATGCAGACGGCAGACGCGTTACAGATCGGCTATAAGACCGTTTTTGCGCACAAATACATGATCATGCAAAAATTTAACCTGCGAAGTGATTATGAGCTTATCGCGCTGCTCAACAGGATGGTGAAGAAAAACGGCACCCCCAATATTTTTCGTGATTCTGTGAGACAGGGTTTACAGGACCGCCCCTGTCTGGAGGCGTAAAGACACTTTTATTGATGACAGGAATAACGGAAACAAGTGTTCGTTTATGAAACTTTAGAGTTGCATCTGCAGCATGTTATTTTTACGTTTTATATAACGATTAATTAGCGATGCAAATTCATAAAACCCTGAAACCGATTTTTGTGACCAGGTTCAAGTGTGTGGGGCCGGAATGTTTAATTTCCTGCTGCCGCGGCTGGACAATTTCCATTGATAAAAAAACACATCAAAAATATCTTTCATCAACGCATCCCGGTATCGCTGCAATAGCCAAAGACAATCTGATTCTGCAGCGTAAAGGCAAAGTAAACTATTCCCGTATTAAACTGGATGAAAAAGGGGAGTGTCCGTTTATCGATGAAAATAAGCTCTGTATGGTACACCGTGATTTAGGTGAAAGTGCCTTATCGCACACCTGCAGTACTTATCCCCGAAGCTCAACCCGCTATCTGGATGAAACTCGCCACAGCATGACCCTTTCATGTCCGGAAGTGGTCAGGCGGGTTCTCTTCGACCCCGACGCGATGTTATTGCAGGAGCAGGATGAACTGCTGGCCGTTTATAAAACCAATCTGATTGGTCAGCGTCAGTCTATGCCTCAAAGCAGCCAGGTCATTCATCTCCTTGCGTGGAAAATAATCCAGTCGCCAGCGAGGAATGTTGAAGAAAATTTGATGGCGCTGGCTCAGTTGATCCTGACCTTACAGCATGTGAACTTCGATTTGCACAATCAGTATGAGCAGGTTGAACGCTTTTACGAAGCCTTGCTGGAAGCGTTGCAGAGCGGTAAATCGCTGCTCTCTGAAAGCAATGTCGGGCGATCAAATGCGATGAAATATCTGGCATTGTCGATCCTCGGCACGAATGTGGCGCGAGATTCTGCACGGGATGGGTATATCAACGAAGGGCATCGGCAAATTGCTGACTTTTTGAATTTCAGCCATGACAGCGATCCCGCCAGGCTGGCGCAGAAATTCGACGCGATTAACCAGCAGTGGGGGAAACTTTGCCAGGAATCCTGTTTGTCAGAGCCGTACGTATTACGCAACTATCTGTTGTACAAACTCTACAGCGGCTATTTTCCGGGTAAGAATACTGCCACCATTATGCGTCAGTTTTATCGCATCGTTCTGGACTTTTTCTACCTGAAAGTTTTCCTGAGCGTCAAATCAATGGATGAACGACTGGACCAGCAGATGGTCATGAAAACCATCGCCAGCTTCTCAGAAAAGACCCTGCACAATCAGACCATTGATGCCCGTATGGATTTTGCTATCGATAAGATTAACGGTGGGGACGACCTCTCGTGCCTGCTGCTGATTGGCTAACGTATAAAGAGGCTCGCCGTGGCGAGCCTCTTTTTCCTCAGACGTTCACCGCCGTGATTAACCGCGTCTTCATGGTCTGATAAGACGACGCCGCAAAGTCTTCCGCCCAGCGTTGGTCTTCAATCGCCTCAAGCTTAACCGCACAATACTTGGTTTCTGGGGTTTTGGAGACCGGGTCAAGGTTATCCTGCGTCAGTTCGTTACAGGCACCAATCCACCACTGGTAGGTCATATAAACCGCACCGGCGTTGATGCGCTCGCTGATGCTGGCACGGGTAATGACTTTGCCCCGACGGGAATGCACCCACACCAGCTGTCCGTCTTTAATGCCCAGGTTGTCCGCATCAAGGGGGTTCATTTGTACACGGCCTGGTTCGTCGGCAAGGCTTTGCAGCGCGGCGCAATTGCCGGTCATTGAACGGCAGGAGTAGTGGCCGACCTCACGCACGGTGCAGAGCACCAGCGGATACGTTTCGTCCGGGATCTCGGCAGGCGCGCGCCAGGCTGCCGCAAAAAGCTGGCCTTTGCCGCTCGGCGTATCGAACTGGTTATCTTTATAGAGATACGGCGTCCCCGGGTGATCGAGCGTTGGACACGGCCATTGCACATGGCCCATTTCACCCATTTTTTCGTATGTCACGCCATAGAATAGCGGACAGAGCTCGCGCATCTCGTCCCAGATCTGCTGGTTGGATGCGTAATGCATCGGATAGCCCATTTCGGTAGCAAGCAGGCTGATGATCTCCCAGTCACGTTTCACGTTGCCGCTGGCCTCAATGGCTTTACCGAAACGCTGGAAACCACGGTCGGCACAGGTAAAGACGCCACCGTGTTCTCCCCACGATGTGGCAGGTAACAGAACATCCGCCACTTCCGCCGTTTTCGTCATAAAGATGTCCTGAACCACCACAAAATCGAGTGCTTCAAAACCGCGGCGCACCAGCCCCAGATCGGCTTCAGTCTGCAGCGGATCCTCGCCCATGATGTAATAGGCTTTTACCTTGCCTTCCAGCGCAAGGTGAGGGACTTCGGTGATACGCGTTCCAACCTCTTTGTCCATAATCCCGACATCGATTCCCCAGGCAGCGGCGAATTTCTGCCGGACCGCCGGGTTCGTAACGTCCTGATACCCCGGGAACATATTGGGCAGAACGCCCATATCACACGCGCCCTGAACGTTGTTTTGACCACGTACTGGCCCAACGCCGACAGCAGGTCGACCAAGATTTCCGGTCAGCAGTGCCAGGCTGGAGAGACCTTTGACCACGTCTACAGCCTGACCAAACTGTGTTACGCCCATGCCCCACATGACGGTGGCGGAAGGCGCAGCCGCGAACGTCCGCATCGCCTGACGCACATCCCGGGCTGGAATGCCGGTGAGATGTTCGACGTTTTCGGGCGCGTAGTCTTTGACCGTTTCCCGATAAGCGTCAAGCCCTTCGGTAAAGCGCGCGACGTAGTTTTTGTCGTACAGCTCCTCTTCCAGAAGGACATAGCCAAACGCATTGACCAGCGCCATGTTGCTGCCGTTTTTCAGCTGCAGGTGCTGGTCGGCAATGCGTGCGGTTTCAATGCGACGGGGATCGCAGACGATGATTTTCGCGCCATTTTCGCGCGCTTTTAAGACCCGACGGGCGACGATGGGGTGCGAATCGGCGCAGTTATAGCCAAACACCAGCAGACATTTTGAGTTTTCAATATCGTTAATGGAATTGCTCATTGCACCGTTGCCGAGGGTTTCCTGTAACCCGGCAACAGAAGGGCCGTGACAGACGCGCGCGCAGCAGTCCACGTTGTTGGTATTCAGCACCGCACGGGCAAATTTTTGCATCACATAGTTCGTTTCATTCCCTGTTCCCCGGGAGGAACCGGTGGTCATGATGGACCGTGGGCCATACTGCTCTTTTATGCTCCTGAGTTTATGGGCGGTATAGCGGATAGCCTCTTCCCAGGTGACGGGGGTAAAAGCCTCTCCCTTGTGGTAGCGGATCATGGGCTGAGTCAGACGGGGGGTAAGCAGACGCGTATCGTTCAGGAAGTCCCAGCCATAAAAGCCTTTCAGGCACAGGGTGCACTGGTTTGTTACGCCTTCGGCCGCTTCGGCACGGAGGATACGGTTATTTTCGACGACAAGGTTTAATTTGCAGCCTGCACCACAGTAGGGGCAGACGCTGGCGATTTTTTTCATCAATAACAGACCTGTTAAGAAATGAAGCAAAGTTGACTGGGTAGCCCAGTCCCGTAAACGGGAGTAAGCAGGAACCATGCCATATTTACTTTGTAGGTTTTACAGGGTGTTATACGAGGAGGGAACGTGTCATCGTCAGCCCGATCGTCAGTTTTGACGATGACACGTTAGCCTTCACAGAGGGGAGGGTTTTTAGAGATCGTCCATGGTGTGACCCACAACGATTTCCAGGGTCTTACGAATGACATCTGCCTGCACAACGTCGTTTGTGGATTCCAGCGTCTGGATCAGCCACAAAATGATCGCTTTGTTGGACAGGTGTCCTTCAGAAGCCAGAACACAGCGTACTGCAGTAGAAAAAACAGCGGACTCTTCAGCAAAACGATCGCCTGCGTGACGGAAATATTCCGACAGCGCGCTTTCTAAAAAAGCGGAATGGTATTCGGGTTGAAGCTGAATATTTTGTCTCATTTGTTCTCACCGTAGCTGTAAAATTGCAGTCAATGTATTTTCCTGGGATCGGACGGTTTTCCATTTCCAAATAACGGCACTACATTGTCTCTTTTAACGTTGAGAGATCCCTCTCTATCGGTTCGTCCTTGCGCGGTTCTGCGACGTTTCAGGGCGATGTTGTTTGAACCGATGTCGGCAATCACCATCGCAAGTGTCTCCCGCCGCTGGGGATCCTTTTCATGCGCTTTCATATCACGCAGACGCTGGACCAGAGCTTCGGTTGTGACGGGGCCTCGCTCTTTCAAAAGAGAAAGAACGGCTTCACCGATAAGCTGGTCAATCAGTCGGTCTGCATCACTGCTGTTCATAACATTACCGTTCGAAAAGCAGACCAAGCAGCATGTGGTAATGCTGTTCCTCTTCAGGCCCATCGGCCTTTTCGAGGCGGCTTAAGAGTTTGGTACAGAGCGATTTGCGATTCAGATTTCGCCCGTCGCTAAGAATCTCAACCACGACCTGACCAAGCGTCTCCTGTTGGGTAGGAAGCGCGGCCTTCTCGAAGTAGTGCGCGATCGCTGCTGCTGAATCTGCGACATAATCCTTCTGCTGCATGTTTCGCTCCTGTAAAAAAATGTAATCACTAACGTTACATTTAAGGTATACATAATTTCCAAATCTGTACATAGAAAATGTACAATTTTTTAAAATAATTGTGATATATTTTATAAATTCTATGTTTATCAGGCAGTTGAGTCATAAAAATGAAGCATTTTCGTTACAGAATATATTGTACAATACGCACGGTGATGGATAAGTTGTACAACGCAGGAAACGGATGCGTTAGGTGCCGTAAATGGTTGAGATGTAAATTATTTGTCACGTAATTAATATGCTATAACAGATGTTTACCGACGTGTTTTTGTGGCCAACCCCTAACCCCCTTCAGGATAAGCATGCTTACAACCATCATATACCGCAGTCATATCTGCGAGGACGTTCCAGTGAAAGCGCTGGAAAACATGGTAGCTGCTGCAAATAGTAAAAACCGGCAATCCAATGTCACGGGGATCTTGCTGTTTAACGGCACGCATTTTTTTCAGTTGCTCGAAGGCCCAGCGGAAAACGTTTCATCCATTTACGAGCAGATTTGCCAGGACACGCGCCACCATAACGTGGTGGAGCTGATGCGCGATCACGGCCCCTCCCGACGCTTCGGCAAGGTTGGCATGGAGCTTTTTGACTTGCGTCAGTTCGACAGGGAAGAGGTGCTTCAGCAGGTTCTTGACAAAGGCACCAGCAGGTATCAACTGACATATAGCGATCGCGCCCTGCAGTTTTTCCGCACCTTCGTGGAGGCCACGGAGAAAGCCAACTATTTTGAACTGCCGCCTGCAGATGCCTGGGATTTTATCCCGGAAGAGACGCCTTTATCGGCGCAACCGGAGGTGGTGGCTAAAGGTGCGGATTGCAGCTTTGCGTTCCAGCCTATCGTGGATCCGTTTATGCAGCAGGTCGTCTCCTGGGAGGCCTTGATCCGCACGCCCACCGGTGAATCGCCCGGAACCTATTTTGCCCAAATTCCTCGTGAAGAGGTGTACGCCTCTGATTTGAAAAGCAAGCAGGTTGCGCTCTCCATGGCGAGCGCTCTGGGATTACAGGATCAGACATTATCCATTAACCTGCTGCCCATGACGCTGGTCAACGTGCCTGGCGCCGTGGATTTCCTGCTGACGGCCATTGACGCAAATGGCTTTGTGCCGGAGCAGATTGTGGTGGAATTCACCGAGAGCGAAGCGATTTCCCGTTTTGAAGAGTTTACCCATTCGGTCAGGCAGTTAAAAAGTGCCGGTATCAGCGTAACCATCGATCACTTTGGTGCCGGTTTTGCCGGTCTACAGTTACTGGCGCAATTCCAGCCTGACAGAATTAAGATTAACCGCGATCTGGTCGCGAATGTGCACAAAAGCGGCCCGCGGCAGGCCATCATTCAGGCGATTATCACCTGCTGTTCCTCGCTGGAGATCCAGTTCTGTGCCGTCGGCGTTGAGAAGCCTGAAGAGTGGATGTGGCTGGAGTCTGCAGGCATTTCCCAGTTCCAGGGGCACCTGTTTGCCAGCCCGCGTCACGGGGGAATTCCGGCGATCGCGTGGCCAGAGAAGAAGTTTGAATTTTGAGAAAGCTGTACATAAACCTGCAAGCTTGACTGTACGCGCGGCAAAATTTGTACAACAATACATTAACGGGTGAAGGAACTTGTATACCCTTCACCCGCTCAAAAAGAGGCCTTAGTTATACAAATGGTTTGTACAATCTGATAAGGTTGGTCTGGTTGGGTATGGAAGTTCTAAGCGTGAGGGAGTTAATGGCCTATTACAGTATCGGCGAAGTGGCCGAACGATGCGGTATCAACCCCGTTACGCTGCGTGCCTGGCAGCGCCGTTATGGATTGTTGAAGCCGCAGCGAAGCGAAGGGGGCCATCGTCAGTTTGACGATGAAGATATCCTGCGTATTGAAGAGATCAAACGCCTGATGAAAAGCGGCGTTTCGGTCGGCAAAGTCAAAGGCTTGCTGGAAAACAAAGAAGTGATGACTCAGGGTAACTGGGCATCAATCCAGGAAGAGATGATGACGGTTTTGCGTTATGCCAGCCCGGCAAAGCTGCGCGCCAAAATAGGCGAGTTCCGCCGCGATCACGCGATGGATGCGCTTATCGATAATATTATTTCTCCCGTTCGTCAGCGAATGAATCAGGATCAAAATACGGTGCGTCATATGGCGAGCCTGCTTGACGGTGTGCTGATAGAGTTTGCTGTCGCAAGCCTGGCGGAGTCACGTAAGAAAGCCGGTAAAGATGCTCTGCTTATTGGCTGGGAGTGCGATGACCGCACCCACTTGTGGCTTGAGGCTGCGCGTCTGGCACAAAAGGGGTGGCATATTGACGTGTTGGCCGACCCGATTGATTCCCCTCGTCCGGAACTTTTTCCTGGGCAAAGAATTTTCGTCTGGACCGGTAAAGCGCCGACGCCGCGTCAGCAGGAACTGCTTGACCACTGGCGTGAACAGGGTTTTGTTGTCTCCTTTCATCATTAATTTCCGCAGGCCTTGAAGGCCTTTTTTTTGCCCGTCGTTTCTCTGGATAAAATCTATCTTAAAAATAGGCATTTCCGATGCATATTTTACTTTTCCCCTTTACTCCGCTTTTCTGATTCGATAACCCATTATTTTTCAAAGTATTGCACAATTAAATCCATCCCGCCCGCATCCGCTGACAGGGTCTATGCTTAATAAAAGTATGCAAAAAGGGCGATTTAGCCCAATGCCCCTGCTGACAGAGGGTTGAAGTGATAATCGTTATCACTAACATGGTGTTATGCCCTGGGGCTTATTAGATGAGGTGGACCTATGGAACTGCATTCAGAAACCTTCAATCCTGCCGACTTCGCCTGGCGTGGCTTAACGCTCACGCCAGCGGCGGCGGCACATATTCACGAACTGGTGGCGAAAAAGCCAGATATCCTCGGCGTGCGCCTGGGGGTGAAACAGACCGGCTGCGCAGGATTCGGTTACGTGCTCGATACCGTCACAGAACCCGAGAAAGATGATCTGGTATTCGAAACTGACGGCGCAAAATTGTATGTCGCCCTGCAGGCCATGCCGTTTATTGACGGCACGGAAGTGGACTACGTACGTGAAGGTTTAAACCAGTTATTCAAATTTCATAACCCGAAAGCCCAGAACGAATGTGGGTGCGGCGAAAGCTTTGGGGTATAGGCGGTACTATGTCACGTAATACTGAAGCAACGAGTGATGTTAACACCTGGAGCGGCGGCCACCTCAATTATAAAGAGGGGTTCTTTACCCAGCTGCAGACCGATGAACTGGCGAAAGGCATCAATGAAGATGTCGTCCGGGCGATCTCGGCCAAACGTAATGAACCTGAATGGATGCTGGAGTTTCGTCTGAGCGCCTTCCGGGCCTGGCTGGAAATGGAAGAACCTCACTGGCTGAAAGCGCATTATGACAAGCTGAACTATCAGGATTACAGCTACTACTCTGCGCCATCCTGCGGGAGTTGCGACGACACCTGCGCCTCACAGCCTGGCGCTGTGCAGCAAACCGGTGCGGACAACAGCTTCCTGAGCAAAGAAGTGGAAGAGGCGTTTAACCAGCTGGGTGTGCCCGTTCGCGAAGGGAAAGAGGTGGCGGTGGACGCCATTTTTGACTCCGTCTCAGTGGCGACAACCTACCGTGAAAAACTGGCAGAGCAGGGGATTATTTTCTGCTCCTTCGGCGAAGCGATTCACGAGCACCCTGAGCTGGTGAAAAAGTACATCGGCACCGTGGTGCCAAGTAACGATAACTTTTTTGCCGCGCTTAATGCGGCGGTAGCGTCTGATGGCACCTTTATCTACGTGCCAAAAGGCGTTCGCTGCCCGATGGAGTTGTCGACCTATTTCCGCATCAACGCCGAAAAAACCGGTCAGTTCGAACGCACCATTCTGGTGGCCGATGAAGGCAGCTACGTCAGTTACATTGAAGGGTGCTCCGCACCGGTCCGTGACAGCTACCAGCTTCACGCCGCGGTGGTTGAAGTCATCATCCATAAAGATGCCGAGGTGAAATACTCCACGGTGCAGAACTGGTTCCCGGGCGATGGCAACACCGGTGGTATTCTGAACTTCGTGACCAAGCGTGCGCTGTGCGAAGGCGAAAACAGCAAAATGTCCTGGACCCAGTCGGAAACCGGCTCTGCGATCACCTGGAAATACCCGAGCTGTATTCTGCGTGGGGATAACTCGATCGGTGAGTTCTACTCCGTGGCGTTGACCAGCGGCCATCAGCAGGCAGATACGGGTACCAAGATGATCCACATCGGTAAAAACACCCGATCGACCATTATTTCCAAAGGCATCTCCGCCGGGCACAGTCAGAACAGCTATCGTGGGCTGGTCAAAATCATGCCGACGGCCACCAATGCCCGAAACTTTACCCAGTGTGACTCAATGTTAATTGGCGCAGACTGCGGGGCACACACCTTCCCGTACGTTGAATGCCGTAACAATACCGCCCAGCTTGAGCACGAGGCGACGACGTCACGTATTGGGGAAGATCAGCTCTTCTACTGCCTGCAGCGCGGGATCAGTGAGGAAGATGCCATCTCAATGATTGTGAACGGCTTCTGTAAGGATGTGTTCTCTGAACTGCCGCTGGAATTTGCCGTTGAAGCCCAGAAACTCCTCGCCATTAGTCTTGAACACAGCGTCGGTTAAGGAAAGCACATGTTAAGTATTAAAGATTTACAGGTTAGCGTGGAAGACAAAGAGATCCTGCGTGGTCTCAATTTTGACGTCAAACCGGGTGAAGTCCACGCCATTATGGGGCCCAATGGCTCCGGGAAAAGTACGCTCTCCGCGACGCTGGCAGGACGCGAAGATTACGAAGTGACCCACGGGTCGGTCGAGTTTAACGGCAAAGATTTGCTGGAGATGTCGGTGGAAGAGCGGGCCGGTGAAGGTATTTTTATGGCCTTCCAGTATCCGGTGGAGATCCCGGGGGTGAGTAACCAGTTCTTTCTGCAAACGGCGCTGAACGCGGTACGTAAATATCGCGGACTGGAGGCGCTGGACCGCTTTGATTTCCAGGACCTGATGGAAGAGAAGATTAAGCTGCTGAAAATGCCGGAAGACCTGCTGACCCGCTCGGTCAACGTCGGTTTTTCAGGCGGTGAGAAAAAGCGTAACGACATTCTGCAGATGGCGGTCCTTGAGCCTGAACTGTGCATTCTGGATGAAACCGACTCCGGTCTGGATATCGATGCCCTGAAGATTGTCGCCGACGGGGTGAACTCCCTGCGCGACGGCAAACGCGCGTTCATCATCGTCACTCACTACCAGCGTATTCTGGATTACATCAAGCCGGATTACGTCCATGTGCTTTACCAGGGGCGTATTGTGAAATCCGGTGATTTCACGCTGGTTAAACAACTGGAGGAGCAGGGTTATGGCTGGCTTACCGAACAGCAGTAATGCGCTCCAGCAGTGGCACCGTCTGTTTGAAGCGCAGGGCAATACGCGCTCGGAACAGGCGCAACAGCACCTGCAGCAGATGCTGCGTCTCGGTTTGCCGTCACGCAAGCAGGAGAACTGGAAATACACGCCGCTTGATGGCCTGCTGAACGGCGAGTTTGTCACCCGCCTGGCAGACATCAGCCCGGCGCAGCGCGATGCCCTGGCATTGACCGTGGATGCCGTGCGTCTGGTCTTCGTCGATGGTCAG
Source organism: Enterobacter sp. SORGH_AS_0287 (assembly GCF_031453695.1). NCBI lineage: Bacteria > Pseudomonadati > Pseudomonadota > Gammaproteobacteria > Enterobacterales > Enterobacteriaceae > Enterobacter > Enterobacter sp. SORGH_AS_0287. Next base: position 1,554,266 of record NZ_JAVIZW010000001.1, on the reverse strand, counting down.
TTCCGCCCTGAGCTGAGTGACAGCACCCAGGACAGCGGGTTTGAGATTGCCATTAACGATGACCGTCAGAGCCTGAGCACCCCGGTACAGCCCGAGGTCTTCCTGCATCTCACCGAAAGCCTGGCGCGGAGCGTGACGCATATTCGCGTTAAGCGTAACCAGCGTCCGGTAAAACCACTGCTGCTGATGCACATCACTCAGGGAGCAGACGGCGACGAGATCAACACTGCTCACTATCGCCACCACCTTGAGCTGGCGGAAGGGGCGGAGGCCACGGTGATTGAGCATTACGTCAGCCTCAACGAGGCCCGGCACTTTACCGGGGCGCGTTTGACAATGCATGTTGCCGCCAATGCCCAACTTCACCATATCAAACTGGCGTTTGAAAACCCGCAAAGCCACCACTTTGCGCATAACGACATGCTGCTTGGACAAGATGCCGCGGTATACAGCCACAGCTTTTTGCTGGGCGGCGCAGTACTGCGCCACAACACCAGCACGCAGCTTAACGGCGAGAATACAACGCTTCGCATCAACAGCCTGGCGATGCCGGTTAAAACGCAAGTGTGCGATACACGCACCTGGCTTGAGCACAACAAAGGTTACTGTAACAGTCGCCAGCTGCACAAAACCATTGTCAGCGACAAAGGGCGGGCGGTGTTTAACGGCCTGATTAACGTGGCGCAGCACGCGATTAAAACCGACGGGCAGATGACCAACAACAACCTGCTGTTGGGACGCCTGGCGGAAGTGGACACCAAACCACAGCTTGAAATCTATGCTGATGACGTGAAGTGCAGCCATGGCGCGACGGTCGGGCGAATTGATGACGAACAGATGTTCTATTTACGCTCCCGCGGTATCGACCAGCAGGCGGCGCAGCAAATGATTATCTATGCGTTTGCCGCTGAACTGACGGAAGCGCTGCACGATGGCCTGTTAAAACAGCAGGTGCTGGCCCGTATCGGGCAGCGTCTGCCTGGAGGCGAAGCATGAGTTTTCCCGTAGAGAAAGTACGGGCAGATTTTCCGGTTCTGACCCGTGAAGTGAACGGTCTGCCCCTGGCGTATCTGGACAGTGCGGCCAGCGCGCAGAAACCGAATCAGGTGATCGAAGCGGAAGCGGAATTCTACCGCCACGGTTATGCCGCCGTGCACCGGGGGATCCACACCCTGAGTGCGGAGGCGACCCAGCGTATGGAAAATGTGCGTACCCAAATCGCCACTTTCCTCAATGCACGCTCGCCAGAGGAACTGGTGTTTGTGCGTGGTACCACCGAGGGGATCAACCTTGTTGCCAACAGCTGGGGCAACGCACAAGTCCACGCGGGGGATAACATCATCATCACCCAGATGGAGCACCATGCCAATATCGTGCCGTGGCAGATGCTCTGTGAGCGTGTCGGTGCGCAACTGAGGGTGATCCCATTGAACGTTGATGGCACCCTGCAGCTTGAGCAACTTGACGCGTTGCTGGATGCGCGTACGCGGCTGGTGGCCGTGACCCAGGTTTCTAACGTGCTGGGAACCGAGAACCCGGTGGCAGCGATTATTGAGAAAGCCCACCAGGCTGGCGCGAAGGTGCTGATTGATGGTGCGCAGGCGGTCATGCACCACGCGGTCGACGTCCAGGCGCTGGACTGCGATTTCTACGTCTTCTCCGGGCACAAGCTCTATGGGCCGACCGGGATTGGCGTGCTGTACGTGAAAGAAGATATTCTGCAGGCGATGCCACCGTGGGAAGGGGGCGGCTCGATGATCGCGACCGTCAGTCTGTCGGAAGGGACCACCTATGCACGCGCGCCGTGGCGCTTTGAAGCTGGCACGCCGAATACCGGCGGGATTATCGGGCTGGGAGCGGCCATCGCCTATGTCACGTCTGTTGGCCTTGACGCGATTCAGGAGTACGAACAACTGCTGATGCACTACGCGCTGCAGGAGCTTGCCAGCGTACCGGCGCTGACCCTGTATGGCCCGGCGGACCGCCAGGGGGTAATTGCGTTCAATCTGGGTAAACACCATGCATACGATGTGGGCAGTTTCCTCGATAATTACGGCGTGGCCGTTCGCACCGGACACCACTGTGCTATGCCGTTGATGGCGTTTTACCAGGTGCCGGCGATGTGCCGCGCATCGCTGGTGATGTACAACACAACGGAAGAGGTCGACAGGCTGGTGGCGGGGCTTAAACGCATTCACCAGTTGCTGGGCTAACGGAGAGGCGAAAGATGGCAGATTTGCCGGATAAAGAAAAATTACTGCGTAACTTCGGGCGTTGCGCAAACTGGGAAGAGAAGTACCTCTATATTATTGAGCTGGGTCAGCGTTTACCGCCGCTCAGCGAAGAGGCACACAACCCGGGAAATATTATTCAGGGCTGTCAGAGCCAGGTCTGGATTGTGATGGAGCAGACGCGCGACGGCGTGATCGAATTACAGGGCGACAGCGATGCCGCTATTGTGAAAGGGCTTATTGCGGTGGTATTTATTCTCTATCACCAGATGTCAGCGCAGGATATTGTCGCTTTTGATGTCCGCCCGTGGTTTGAAAAAATGGCCCTGACCCAACACCTCACCCCGTCCCGTTCCCAGGGGCTGGAAGCGATGATTCGCGCCATCCGCGCCAAAGCTGCAATCCTTAGCTAGACTTACAGAACAGCATTCATTCTGTTTCGCGAGGTGGTTCCCGCCTCGCTGGTTTTTCAGCTTTCTGGCATCCGGCCAGTGAATAAGGAATCTCAGCATGAAGCGCGCGTCTCTAATAACTCTATTACTCCTGGGTTCGCTCGGTGCTCTTAATTCGGCCCGCGCGATGGATTACCCGTTGCCGCCCGCAGGCAGCCGTCTGATTGGGCAAAATCAAACCTACACGATACAGGAAGGGGATAATAAACTTCAGACCATCGCTCGCCGGTTTAATACTGCCGCACAGCTTATCCTTGAAGCCAATAATACTATTGCGCCGGTAAACCCTGCGCCGGGGACAGTGATCACGATCCCTTCGCAGATGCTGTTGCCCGACACGCCCCGTGAGGGGATTGTCGTGAACCTGGCGGAGCTGCGGCTTTACTACTTCCCGCCGGGCGAAAACATCGTTCAGGTTTTCCCGCTCGGCATTGGGCAACTGGGACTTGAAACGCCGGTCACCACCACCCGGGTCAGCCAGAAGATCCCTAATCCTACCTGGACCCCAACACCGGGCATCAGAGCGCGCTCTCTGGAGCAGGGCATTAAATTGCCGCCCGTGGTCCCGGCCGGGCCAAATAACCCGCTAGGACGCTTTGCATTGCGTTTAGGCGTGGGTCACGGGGAATACCTGATCCACGGCACCAGCGCACCGGACAGCGTCGGCCTGCGGGTCAGCTCCGGCTGTATGCGCATGAACGCGCCGGATATCAAAGCGCTGTTTGAGCAGGTGCGGGTCGGCACGCGGGTGCAAATCATTAATGAGCCGGTGAAGTTCTCCGTTGAGCCTGACGGTAAACGCTATATTGAAGTGCATCGTCCGCTGGCGCAGGTTGAGGGTGAAAACCCCCAGATGACACCCATTTCGCATTCCGCAGACTTTGCGACGTTTGTCTCGCAGTCAGGAAGTGATAAAGCGCTTATCGATAAAGCCTTGTCACGCCGCGCGGGGATCCCGGTAGCCGTGTCGGCCGATAACGGCGCGTCAGCGCGTCAGAACGTGTTGTCAGTACAGAACAGTCGGACATCCGCTGCGGTCGCGGAAGATGACGGTGAGAAGGTGACGCAGTAGGGGTTTGACGCAGACAAAAAAAATGGCGCACAATGTGCGCCATTTTATTAACAGGTACTATTACTTACGGTATTTAGTAGCCTGGTTGTCCAGACGCTGGTTAGCGCGAGCTGCGTCGTCTTTAGCAGCCTGAACGTCGGAACGCATTGCGTTCACGTCGTTGCTCAGCTGGTCAACTTTAGCGTTCAGAGTCTGAACGTCAGAAGACAGCTGATCGATTTTAGCGTTGCTGGAGCAACCAGCCAGCAGAGTAGAACCCAGGATTACCGCGCCCAGTACCAGTTTAGTACGATTCATTATTAATACCCTCTAGATTGAGTTAATCTCCATGTAGCGTTACAAGTATTACACAAAGTTTTTTAGGTTGAGAATATTTTTTTGATGGGAATACGCCTATTTTTGATCGTTCGCTCAAAGAAGCATCGAATCGGCCCTTTTTTGGCAAAAAGCTCTGTAAAAAAAGGCATTTTTCATCGGATTCATCTTAGATAATTCGCAATTAAATAGAGAAACCCGATTTGCTTTTTGAATGACTTTGGCTAATGCATGAAATAAAAAAAGCGTCCCGGAGGACGCTTTTTATGAAAATTAATTCGTTCGGGAATTATTACAGCACGTGAACAGATGCTGTGTTGGTGGTTCCGCTTGGTACCAGCGCACCAGAAACCATGACCACAACGTCGCCTTTCTGTGCCAGGCCGCTTTCCAGCGCCAGCGCTTTACCCTGAATGTAGAAATCGTCGGTAGACGCGATTTCTTTCACCAGATGCGCAACCACGCCTTTGCTCAGCACCAGCTGACGGGCAGTGGTTTCGTTGGTGGTCAGCGCCAGGATCGTCGCGTCCGGGAAGTATTTACGGACTGCGCGAGCAGATTTACCGCCCTGGGTGGCAACCACAATCAGAGGCGCTTCCAGTTTCTCAGCGGTTTCTACCGCACCGCGGCAGACTGCTTCGGTAATACGCAGTTTGCGGCTGTCGTTGTTGAAGTCCAGACGGCTGGTCATCACGCGGTCAGTACGTTCGCAAATGGTCGCCATGATGCCAACGGCTTCCAGCGGGTATTTACCTTTCGCGGATTCGCCGGAGAGCATGACTGCATCGGTACCGTCGAGGATGGCGTTAGCCACGTCACCAGCTTCTGCGCGGGTTGGGCGTGGGTTTTTGATCATGGAGTCCAGCATCTGCGTTGCGGTGATAACCACTTTACGCGCGCGAACACACTTCTCGATCATCATCTTCTGCGCGAAGATAACTTCTTCAACCGGGATTTCAACACCCAGGTCACCACGTGCAACCATGATGCCGTCTGACGCTTCGAGGATTTCGTCGAAGTTGTTCAGGCCTTCCTGGTTTTCGATTTTGGAGATGATCTGGATCTTCTCGCCACCGTGCGCTTTCAGGTGCTCACGGATTTCAACCACGTCGGAACGTTTACGGATGAAGGATGCCGCAACGAAGTCGACGCCTTGCTCGCAACCGAAGATCAGGTCTTGTTTGTCTTTTTCAGCCAGGGCTGGCAGCGCGATGGAAACGCCTGGCAGGTTAACGCCTTTGTTTTCACCCAGGTCGCCGTTGTTCAGCACTTTACAGATAACCTTGTTACCTTCGATGGCGGTCACTTCCATGCCGATCAGACCATCGTCTACCAGCACGGTGTTGCCAACGGACAGGTCACTGGTGAAACCTTCATAGGTGACCGCAACGATTTCGTTGTTACCGACAACAGTCTTGTCAGTGGTGAAGGTGAAGGTCTGGCCCGCTTTCAGAGAGACGTCGTTACCGCCTTCCAGTTTGATGGTGCGGATTTCTGGACCTTTGGTATCCAGCAGGATGGCTGCTTTTTTACCGGTCTTGCTCATCACGTTGCGCAAGTTCTGGATACGCTGACCGTGTTCAGCATAGTCACCGTGGGAGAAGTTCAGACGCATAACGTTCATGCCGGCGTCCAGCATTTTGCTCAGCATCTCTTCAGATTCGGTTTTCGGGCCGATAGTACAAACAATTTTCGTCTTTTTCATGACAGTCTTAGTCTTTAAGTTGGGAAGGATATGGAAATCTCGCTCCGGGGGCGCACCGCCGCGGAGTCAAACCTGTGTTGCAAAAGAGTATATGACACGCACTAAGGATAGGAGACATCAAATGAGCGTGCAGAAGAAAGTGTGCCTGAGTGACAGCCCAACGAAGGAGAGGAGTAGTTGTACGTTGTTTTTTGTATTCCAAGCGCTGAAACCATTCACCAGGGATTAGGCGCGCATTATACGCTGATTTTAAGATAAAAGGAAAATGAAAACAGCGTTTCAAAAATAATCTGTGCAGATCCACATGAGATTGTTATCAAGGCGTTAAGGTTAGATGACATCTTATCGCGGCAGGTGCGTGACCTGCCGCATTTTGCTTAGTTTTTCAGCGCCTGGCTGAGGTCGGCAATCAGGTCTTTGGCATCTTCAATGCCCACAGACAGGCGAATCAGCTGCGGTACGATGCCGTTGGCCAGCCGCTGCTCAAGCGGAATCGAAGCGTGAGTCATGCTGTAAGGCTGGCTGACCAGACTTTCCACGCCACCCAGGCTTTCGGCGAGGGTGAATAATTTCAGTGAGCGGATCACCTCTGTGGCCCGTTGCGCATCGCCTTTCACCACCAGAGAAATCATGCCGCCCGGCAGCGCCATCTGCGTGCGGGCAAGCGAATATTGCGGGTGTGATTCCAGCCCCGGATAAAATACCTTTTCGACCTGCGGCTGTTGCTCCAGCCATTGCGCAATGGCCAGCGCGTTGGTGCTGTGCTTTTCTACCCGCAGCGACAGCGTACGAATACCACGCAGCGTCAGGAAGCTGCTAAACGGATCCAGTACACCGCCGACTGCGTTCTGCAGGTAGGCAAGCTTGTCCGCCAGCGCGGCGTTATCCCCCACAACTGCCAGTCCGGCGACCACGTCCGAGTGACCATTCAGGTATTTGGTGGCAGAGTGCACGACGATGTCGAAACCCGTTTCCAGCGGACGATGGATGACGGGCGATGCGAAGGTATTATCGGCCACGCTGATGACGTGATGACGACGGGCGATGTCGGCGATAGCCGCCAGATCCGCCAGTTTAAGCAACGGATTGGTTGGCGTTTCAACCCATACCATTCGCGTATCCGGCCGGATGGCGGCTTCAAGACCGGCCAAATCGTCCGGCTTGACCCAGCTCACCTGCAGGCCGGTGCTACGTTTGCGCACGTTTTCAATCAGGCGCCAGGTCCCGCCGTAGACATCGTCAATGGCGACGATATGGCTGTCTTTATCCAGCAGTTCAAGCACGGTAGAGATGGCGGCGAGGCCGGAAGCGAACGCATAGCCGCGGGTCCCGCCTTCCAGTTCGGCGATGGCGGTTTCCAGCGCATGGCGGGTCGGGTTGCCGCTGCGCGAATATTCATAGCCGGTGTGCTCGCCAGGTGACGGTTGCGCAAACGTGGAGGTGGCGTAAATCGGGGGCATGACCGCGCCATGCCGATCGTTAAACTCACCGCTGTGTACGCTCAGGGTTGCCAGATTTTTCATCATGTATTCCTTTATTGCTGAAGACGGTTGCGCCAGGCGGTAAGAACGTCGCTGCGCGTAATCAGGCCCAGGAAGCGGTCATTGTCATTAATAACCGCCACCAGACCGCGATCGAAAATGGCGTTCAGGGCGCTTTCCGGGGCGTTTTTATCGAGGAACTCCACCTGACGGGTCATTGCCGCGGTCACGGGAAGCGAGAAGCGGTCGCCATCGCCACCGATATGGCGCAGAAGATCCCACTCGTCGATGATGCCCACGACCTGACCGTTCTCCAGGACCGGCAGCTGGGAGATGTCATACAAACGCATCCGCGCCAGTACGGTGGAGAGGGTGTCATCCGGCGCGGCGGTGACGGTTGCGCCTTCATCGTGGCGCAGGGCAATGTAGTCGGAGAGATCGCCAGCCTGCGGCCGGGAGATCAAACCCTGCTGGCGCATCCAGTCATCGTTGAACATCTTTGAGAGATATTTGTTGCCACTGTCGCAGGCGAAGGTCACAACCCGTTTCGGGGTGGTCTGGGCCTGGCAATATTTCAGCGCAGCCGCCAGCAGGGTGCCGCTGGAGGAGCCTGCCAGGATGCCTTCCGTTTTCAGCAGCTCGCGGGCGGTGGTGAAAGCTTCGCGATCGGTGATGCGCCAGGCACGATTCACCCCTTCGATGTGTGCCAGCGGAGGAATAAAGTCTTCACCAATCCCCTCAACCAGCCACGAACCCGCATCCTGATAGCGTCCCGTTTCTACCTGATCGGCCAGGACCGAACCGGCCGGGTCGGCCAGCACAAATTCAGTCTGCGGTGAGTGCTCAGCGAACCACGCCTGTAGCCCACCCAGCGTCCCGCCAGACCCCACGCCGACGACAATGGCGTCAATCTTACCGTCAAGCTGTTCATACAGTTCAGGCGCGGTGGTGGTGCGGTGCGCCAGCGGGTTGGCTTCGTTATTAAACTGATCGATGTAATACGCCCCCGGCAGTTCATTCGCCAGACGTTGCGCGTAATCCTGATAGTAGGCAGGGTGGCCCTTATTGACATCGGAGCGGGTCAGTACCACCTGAGCCCCCAGTGCCCGCAGGTGGAAAATCTTCTCGCGGCTCATTTTGTCTGGCACCACCAGGATCAGCGAATAGCCTTTCTGCGCGGCGATCAAGGCCAGGCCAAGACCGGTATTTCCCGCCGTCGCCTCAATGATGGTACCGCCTGGCTGGAGCTGGCCGTTGCGCTCCGCTTCGTTAATCATCGACAGTGCAACGCGGTCTTTAATCGAACCGCCCGGGTTCTGGTTTTCCAGCTTCAGAAACAACGAGCAGAGACCGGTATCAAGCTTATGCAGCTGGATAAGCGGGGTGTGGCCAATCAGTTCGGTGACGGAGTGGTAAATCGTCATGGTGTTTTCCTTTCAGGAGGTCATGACAGGATGATAGGGCGGGGAAATTAACCCCTTAAAGAATCCTTCACTCCGTTTTAGAACAGAAAAGAATATAAATGCCGTTTTTGGATGGAGGGATAGCAAGACGTAAAGTGCTCTGGATGTGAGGATGGCTATATCAGTCAAAAATGCTGAAAAATTAACCGTTTTCATCAGGTGATGAACCACTGATATGCACATGCCAGATAATCATTTCTGAAATTGGTCTAAATGCCTGCCGGTACGAAAATCGCTATTTATTCCTGCAAGTTATAACAAATTCCTTTTTGTTCATTTAAAAGGTGATAACGCCTGTTTACTATCATTTGGACATCCATACTGCTAAACCGCCATGCGCGGGACGGATTACACATAAGAATGATTGTACTCAGCAATATTTCGAAGGTTTTTGACAACGGGAAGGTTGCACTCACTGCCGTTGATAACGTCAATTTGACGATAGAGCAGGGGCAGATATACGGCATTATCGGTTACAGCGGCGCGGGTAAAAGTACTCTTATTCGTTTGCTGAATGGACTGGAAAAACCCACTCGCGGCAGTGTGACCATCAACGGACAGGACATTTCTGCCGCAAAGGGCGAAGCACTGCGCCAGGCGCGTCTGAAAATCAGCATGGTCTTCCAGCACTTCAATCTGCTTTGGTCGCGCACGGTGAGTGAGAATATCGCGTTCTCAATGCAAATCGCCGGTGTGCCAAAAGCCAACATTAAGGCCCGCGTGGCCGAACTGGTCGATCTCGTTGGGCTGAAGGGACGCGAGAACGCCTATCCCTCGCAGCTGAGTGGCGGGCAAAAACAGCGTGTGGGGATTGCGCGTGCATTGGCCAATAACCCCGACGTATTGCTGTGCGATGAAGCCACGTCAGCCCTCGACCCGCAGACCACCGATCAAATCCTCGATCTGCTGCTGGACATTAACCGCCGCTTCAGGCTGACCATTGTGCTGATCACGCACGAGATGCACGTGGTGCGCAAAATTTGCGACCGCGTGGCGGTGATGGAGAACGGCAAAGTGGTGGAAGAGGGGGAGGTGCTGAGCGTCTTTACCCGTCCGCAGCAGCCTATCACTCAGCAGTTTGTCCGCCAGGTGAGCCAGTATGCCGAGGAAGAGACGTTTAATACGGAGCTGGCAGCTGACCTTGAAGGTAGCGTCATCAGGTTGACCTTTACGGGCCACAGCACCCATAAGCCGATCGTGGGCGAGCTGACTCTGCGCTACGGCCTGCCGTTTAACATTCTGCACGGAAAAATGACCCAAACGGCCCACGGCGTATTTGGGCAACTCTGGGTACACGTCGTGGCATCGGATGAACAACTGAGCAATATCCTCGCCGACCTGAAGCACAGCGATATTGAAGGCGAGGTAATTAAACATGGCTGAGACGCTTTTTCCTCATCTGAAGTGGGAGCAACTCTGGGCGGCGACGCTGGAAACGCTGTACATGACTGCCCTTTCCGGCGTGGCAACCTTTGTTCTTGGAATTGTCCTTGGCCTGGCGCTGTTTTTAACCGCGCGCGGCGGGTTGTTCCACAACCGCACGGTCTACAGCGTGATTTCAATTGTGGTGAACGTGTTTCGTTCTATCCCGTTCATCATTCTGATTGTGCTGTTGATCCCGTTCACGAAAACCCTTGTCGGCACCATTCTTGGCGCCAACGCGGCGCTGCCGGCTCTGATTGTCGGTGCGGCACCGTTCTACGCTCGCCTGGTCGAAATTGCCCTGCGTGAAGTGGACAAGGGGGTTATTGAAGCCACGCGCTCAATGGGCGCACGGCTGAGCACCCTGGTGTTTCGGGTTTTACTGCCGGAGTCATCACCTGCACTGGTATCAGGTATTACGGTAACGCTGATTGCGCTGGTGAGTTACAGCGCCATGGCGGGGGTGATTGGCGCAGGCGGTTTGGGAAATCTGGCTTATCTGGAAGGATTCCAGCGCAACCATGGCGACGTCACGCTGGTGGCGACGGTGACCATTCTGATCATCGTTTTCATTATCCAGTTCTGCGGCGACGTCCTGACCTCACTGTTAGATAAACGATAATCTCTAATAACACACAGGAACCATCATCATGAAAAAAACACTGACACTGATCGCCGCAGCAACCCTGAGCGCCCTGAGCTTTGCCACCTGGGCTGATACCCTGACCGTGGGGGCATCCAACACGCCGCACGCCGAAATTCTGGAGCAGGCGAAGCCTATCCTGGCGAAGCAGGGTATCGATCTGGAGATCAAACCTTTCCAGGACTACATTCTGCCCAACACCGCGCTGGCGGGTCATGATATTGACGCTAACTATTTCCAGCATATTCCTTACCTGAACAGCGTGCTGAAAGATCACGCCGGTGATAAGGATTATGATTTTGTCAGCGCGGGCGCGATCCACATCGAGCCAATCGGGATCTATTCCAAAAAATACAAATCCCTGAAAGATCTGCCGCAGGGCGGCAAAATCATCATGCGTGATGCTGTATCTGAAGAGGGCCGCATTCTCTCTATCTTCGAAAAAGAGGGGGTGATCAAACTGAAGCCGGGCATCGACAAAGTGACCGCGCGTATCAGCGATATCGTGGAAAACCCGAAAAAACTGCAGTTTACGCCTAACGTGGAAGCCTCTCTGCTGCCACAGATGTACAACAACGACGAAGGTGACGCGGTCGTGATTAACGCCAACTACGCGATTGATGCGGGCCTTGATCCTGTACATGACCCGATTGCGGTAGAGAGTGGTGAAAATAACCCGTATGCCAACATCATTACCGTTCATCGTGGTGACGAGAAGAAGAAAGATATCGTCGCGCTGGTGAACGTTCTGCACTCCAAAGCGATCCAGGACTGGATCCGCACCAAATACAAAGGCGCAGTGATCCCGGTAAACCACTAATTTATTGATTTTACGAATGAAGCCCGGCGGGACTCTCGCCGGGCTTCTTTTTTGTATCCGGGCGATGAATCATTTAAGCTGAGAGTTTAGGGCAATGGAGTGATGACGATGGGTAATGTGACCAAAGACGAAGCGCTGTATCAGGAGATGTGTCGTGTGGTCGGGAAGGTCGTTCTGGAGATGCGTGATTTGGGGCAGGAGCCGAAGCATATTGTCATTGCGGGGGTGCTGCGTACGGCGCTGGCGAACCAGCGCGTAAAACGTAGCGAGTTAACCACCCAGGCGATGGAAACCGTGGTCAAAGCGCTGGCCGGTTGAAGCGCCAGCGTTTCGCAAGCTGCTCAAGGGAGCAGCAGAGCAGGTAATAGACCACACCCGTAAAGATAAAAATGGCTGCCGGGTAAATTTGCACCCGGTTGTTCACCTGGCCGGCCACCGTGGTGAGCTCAGGGACATTCACAATAAACGCCAGCGACGTATCCTTCAGAAGGCTGATAAAAATCCCCACCAGTGACGGCAGAATATTGCGCAGCGCCTGCGGCAGCAGCACGCGCGACAGCGTTTGCCGGGTACTGAAACCCTGAGACAGGGCGGCCTCGTACTGCCCTGACGGTAAGGCGCTGAGTCCGGCCAGTACTGAATGCATAACCGAGGCCGCGGTAAACCAGGCCAGGGCCAGCGTGACGGTGAGCGCCCCCGGGAGATCGCCGCCGGTGATGAGCGGCAGCAGATACCACATCCAGAAAATCACAAAGATTAGCGGGATCCCGCGAATTAATTCCGCCCATACAAAGAGCGCCTTGCGCACAAGCCCCGTAAAACGCCAGGCCAGACACGCGAGAGCAATTCCACCGGGCAGGGCGAGAGCCGCCGCGCCCAGCGCCATCAGCAATGAGAGCAAGACCCCGCCAGGCTCCCCAACTGCCGCACGTCCCCAGAGCAGGTAATCCAGGTTATCGGTAATGACATTAAGTCCGGCAAGCATGGTTTCCCCTCCCTGATATTGGGCCGAGGCGCACCAGCACCGCCCCCATCAGCATACCGGTAAGCAGGTACAGGACGGTGCCGACGGTAAACGCCTCCAGCGCATGGGCGTTGTAGCTTTCAATCTGTCTCACCTGATAGGTCAATTCGGCAAAGCCAATGCCGCTGGCGAGCGATGAGAGTTTCATCAGATTGAGATACTGCCCGACAACGGGTTGCCAGGCGTTGGCCAGCCCTTGCGGCAGAAGGATGTAACGAAATAAGCGCCACGCGGAAAATCCCTGTGCGAGCGCCGCTTCCCGTTGCCCGGCAGGGACTGAACGTAGTCCCGATGCCACTTCCTCAATCAAGAAAGCCGAGGTGAATACGCCTAACCCCCATGCAGAGCATAAAAACTCGGGGGTAAACCACCAGACGTCACCGGGCAAAACGGACCAGCGGTGATCCGCATTCACGGCATCCCGGAACGCCTGCGGTAACCCGTTCCAGGCGGCGAAATACCAGAACAGCAGCTGCACCAGCAGCGGCGTATTGCGAAACAGCGACACCCAGCTACTGACGACCGCGTTCCCGACACGTCCACCCGTCAGGCGCAGAAGCAGAAAAAGCAGCGCGAGCAGGGTTGCCAGCAGCATCCCCGCGAGCGTCACCCACAGGGTGGTGAGAAATCCGGATGCGATCCACTGCAGGGGCTGTCCGGTCAGCACGCCCTGCCAGTCAAGTGCGGGCATTAGAGATGCTCCTGATGCAGCGGGTTCAGGACTTTTTGCAGGAATCGCTGAGCGCGTGGGTGCGACGGTTGCCTGAAAAATTGCTCCGGTGGCGCGGTTTCAAGAACGTGCCCGGCGTCGATAAACACAATCCGGTCGGCAATTTCCCGGGCAAATTGCATCTCATGCGTCACCACAATCATGGTGATTCCGCTGTGCGCAAGCGCCTTCATCACGAACAGCACTTCGCCAATCATCTCCGGGTCAAGCGCGGAGGTCGGCTCATCGAACAAAATGATTTGCGGTGAAGAGGCCAGCGCGCGGGCAATCGCCACGCGCTGTTGCTGACCGCCGGAAAGTTCGGCAGGGAAATGGTGTGCTTTTTCCAGCATCCCCACTTTTTCCAGCAGTGCCAGCGCCCGCGCCTGAGCTGGCTGGGCCTTCCAGCCGTGAACATGCTCCAGCGCCAGCGTGATGTTTTGACTGGCGGTGAGGTGGGCGTAAAGATTGAACTGCTGAAACACAAACCCGACGCGGCTGCGCAACTGACGCAGCGCGGTGCCGGAGAGCCGTCCGGTGGGTTTGTTATCGATCAGGATCTCGCCACCGCTCAGGGTTTCAAGCTGATTGATAAGCCGGATCAGGGTGGATTTACCGGAACCCGAAGGCCCGAGAATGGCCACCACTTCACCTGGCGTGATGGTGAGGTTAATGCCCTTTAAGACCTGATGGTTTCCGTAATGTTTCTGCACATCGCGAAACTCGACGCTGGCGTGTTCCAGATGTGAAAAATCCGCGGCACCGGCCGCGGAGTGTGAAAAAAGCGCTGAGAGCATATTACTGAGCTTCTATTTTAAAGGCACGAGGCTGTGGGGAGGGGGTATCCGGACCGAACCAGACGTCATAGATTTTTGCCGCCTGACCGTTCTTCTCAAGGTTAACAAGCTCGTCGTTGACGGCTTTCAGCAGTGCGGTTTCGCCTTTTTTTACCCCCACGCCAATCTCTTCTTTGCTGAGCAGATCGGGCAGGATTTTAAAGTTCGCCTTGTCCGGCGCCTGCGCCAGCAGACCGGCCAGAATCGTACTGTCCTGAGTGATAGCCTGCACGTTACCGTTGCGCAGGGCCGTCAGCGCCAGCGGAATATCGTCATAAGAGAGCACGCGGGCGTGCGGGAAACGCTGGTGCAGCGCCTGTTCACCCGTTGTGCCTTTTACCGCGCCAATGCGCGCCCGGCTATAGGCCTCAAGCGTATCGGCAGCTTTTACCGGTACCAGGAACTGCTGGCCGGTCACGAAATAGGGAAGGGAGAAATCAACCACCTGCGCCCGTTCCGGGGTAATGGTGATATCTGCCACAATCAAATCCGCCTTACCGGACTGCAGGAGGGGAATGCGGTTAGCCGGGTTGGTGGCGACCAGTTCAAGCTTCACGCCAAGTGCACTGGCAAGCGCTCTGGCGAAATCGACGTCGTAGCCGACAATCTCATGGGTCTTTGCATCGATGGAGCCAAACGGCGGATTGGCATCAAAGGTGGCAACTTTGACCACGCCTGCGGCTTTAATATCCGCCAGTTGATCGGCCTGCACCTGCATTGAGAACAGACCGCCTGCCGCCAGTAAGCCCAGCACCAGTGTCCTTTTTTTAAACCCTTTCGTGTTTGCTGCCATAGTGATTGTTCATCCCGTTGTTTTTGTTTTACCCCGTTACGCTCCCATAAGCGAAAGCTCTCGCCAAATAAGAAATCGTTCTTTGCTATAAGCAAAAAAGCATTAGTGAACAAGGTGTTAATGGCGAGTAAAAGAATGGAGGGCTATTTGCAAATCCTGCACAACAACAGTGGATTTTGGTATTTCCCCTGTGCGGGTGTTGGGTGTTTAACTTAGGGCAAGTGAAGCGAAAGGGGGAAAGACGATGAAAAAGTGGATAAACACGTTACGGCGGTTTTTTGCGACCCGACCAGCGAATGCGGAGAACAGCGCGCAACGTGTTCTTGAGTCCGTACTGCCTGTCGCCAGCCTGTATGGCGTGGACGTTGCCAACATTGATCCGGAGTGGTTCCATGATAAAACGTCACGCTGAACTGCGCCGCACGCGCGAAATGTACTGGAATGAGCTGTGCGAAATTTTGTTCTGACAACGGTTAACTGCTAATGTCGGCAGGATGAATCTCCTGACCCGTTAACGGAATGAATAACACTCTTTTCAGGCGCACGGTTATTGTCTGGCTGCTGGTGTGCCTCATCAGCGGCGTTTTGCTCTATGCCGAACAGATCCGCCGCCAGTTCTGGGAACGCGATCGTGAGTTTTCGACACGCTATTCCACCCTTAGCGCCGTGCTGACGCAAAATGAATCTGTTTTGCCGTTACTCAACGGTGAGGAAGACCTCGCGGCTCTGCGCAAAAAATTCCCGCACATCCTCGCCCTTGAGAAAACCTCAGGCCGTGCGCTGAACGCTGCCCGTGTGGAATCGACCCGCGATTGTCAGTACTGGCTGTATAATCCCTGGCGTCAGATCCGCGTACTTATCGATCTTGCGCCGCTGCTCAGCACCCAACATACCTTTGATGCACTTGCCATTCGCTTCAATGACGCAGATAACGCGCCCCCTGCCGGGGCTTTCTGGCACTGGCAGCGGACCTTCACGCAACCCACACAACCTTTCACCCTTATGGCCACGGCAAAGCCGCACTGGCTGGCCGTCTCCTGGTGGGTATATCCGTTCCTGTTCTTCGGCTGGGCAGTGCTTATCGCCGCGGCCAGCATGCTGCTCTGGCAACGGCGGCAGCGCCAGCACGCGGAACAGCGCGCACACTATTACCAGCATGCAAGGCTCAACACCCTGGGAGAGATCACCGCTGGGATCGTGCATGAGATTAACCAGCCGCTGACTGCCGTTCAGACCTGGATCCAGGGTGCTCAGCGCCAGCAACTGCAGGCGAATCCGCAGGCCGTATCGCAGGCGCTGGCTGCCGCGCTGGTACAAACCCAGCGTATCAGCGCGCTCTTAATCCGCTTTCGCGAACATGTGGTTCAGGAAAAAGTCACCTTGCGCGACATCGACCTGAAACCGTGCTGGCAGCAGGTGGTCGATCTCCTTGAACATGAACGCCGCTCTGAGCATATCGCGGTGAGCCATGCGTTCGCGGCAGGTGCCACGCGGGTTCTGGCAGACAGACTCTGGCTTGAACAGGTGCTGCATAATCTGCTCAGTAATGCCATTCAGGCCCAGCAAGAGTGCGCGCAAGGGTGGGTGAAAATAACCAGCGAGAAACGGGAAAACTGGATTTATATCACACTCACCGATGGCGGACCTGGCTTTAGCCCGGAGGCCTTGCAGAACGCCTTTATGCCGTTTTACAGCGGACGGACGGAAGGAATAGGGCTGGGAATGACGTTAACGGAGTCGTTGATGACGCGCATGAATGGATCAATTACGCTTGGCAATGCGCCCCAGGGCGGGGCGCAGGTCCGGTTACAACTGGCGAGTGGAGAGGTAAATACGCGTGGATAACACAGTCTGGCTGATTGATGACGATGAATCCATCCGTGAGTCGCTGGCCTTCTTACTCTCGGGAATGGGCTGGCAGGTCAATGGGTTTGAAAGCGTGGACGCGTTTACGTCAGCGCACGGTGGGCGCGCGGCGCTCGTCGGCTGTCTGCTGCTGGATATGCGCATGCCGGGAAAAGGCGGGCTGACCTGGCTGGAGGAGGGCAAATGGCCCTGGCCGCTGTTGCCGGTTATCGTCATGACCGGACACGGCACCGTTGATGCCTGCCGCCGCGCCTTTCGCAATGGCGTCTTTGAATTTTTCACCAAGCCGCTGGATGCCGATAAGCTCATTGAAACGGTAGGGCTCGCCTTCGAAGAGAGCCAGAGACGACTGACCCGCTGGCAGGAAACGTCGCGGATTAAAGCGCGTTTCGAACAACTGACGGCGCGTGAGCACGAGGTGCTGGCGGTGCTGATGGAAGGACGCAGCAATAAAGAGGTGGCCCTGCAGTTGAACCTCTCGCCCAGAACGGTTGAAGCGCACCGGGCCGCGGCGTTCGCCAAGCTTGGCGTGACCAGCCTGGTGCAGGCAATCCGCGATTACGACAAATTACAATCCGTATAACTACCAGGATAATTGCGTAATCAACCGAATTACGCTTCATCGCGCGTCTGAGTACGATCGAACGGTATTCAATCATTCGAGGACGTGCGATGAAAAAAGTAATGATGGCAGCCGCGCTTGTCGCCGGTAGCGTAAGCCTGACGGCACAGGCCGACGCGTTGAACCAGAAAAACCTCTCCCTGGCGCAGGCCAACGCGCTGGCAACCTCCGCCATTCAGGCCTGCGTTGCGAAAAACTACCAGGTGACGGTCACCGTGGTGGACCGCGCCGGTGTGGTCAAAGCGGTGCAGCGTACCGACAATGCCGGGCCACACACGGTAAAAGCCAGCGAAATGAAAGCCTATACCGCGCTGAGTGCAAAAAATGCGTCAGGCAAGGTTATGGAAGCCGCGCAGAGCAATGCCGGCGCACAAAACATGCGTGATATTCCGGGCTTCCTGCTGCTGGCCGGTGGTCTGCCGGTGAAAGAGGGGGATGAGGTGATCGGCGCAATAGGGATCGGCGGTGCGCCGGGTGGTCATCTTGATGAAGCGTGCGCGCAGGCGGCGATTGACGGGCTGAAGAAATAATATAAAAAAGCACCGGGTTTTCCGGTGCTTTATCATCAGATCTTGCAGGCATCACCGCAGTCGTCATCGGCGATAATCGACTGCGCTTTTTTATCAGCGTCGTCGAGACGTTCCGCGTTACGCTCTTCAGCTTCATCCAGCCCGTTAAAGACCAAGTTTTCGAGATCAATTTCCATATGGCACCTGCTTTGTTCGGTTTTTGATACTGGCACAGTATAGGGCAAAAAGAGCCGGCAATGTACCGCGCAGCACATAACGATAATCCCTGCCATACTCAGTGCTTTATCGCTGAGGAGAGCTCATGATTACACTGTGTAAAACCTGCGGTACCTCTTATGACGAAACGCCGGCGCGATGCCCTGTATGCGAGGATGAACGCCAGTATGTTCCGGCCAGCGGCCAGGCGTGGAGTGATTTTGCGACGGTGACGGCCACACACAGCAATAAATGGCAGCAGCTTGAGCCGCAGCTGCTCAGTATCAAAACGGTGCCCGCTTTTGCCATCAACCAGCGCGCGCTGCTTCTGCGTACCCCCCACGGCAATATCCTTTGGGATTGCATTGCGAATCTCGACCCGGCAACCAGAACCATCATCACGGCGCTCGGCGGCATCAGCGCGATCGCGATTTCACATCCTCACTACTACACCACGATGCAGGAGTGGGCCGGGGCTTTCGATGCGCCGGTTTACCTGCACGCGAACGATCGCGAGTGGGTTATGCGCGACAGTCCGATGCTCCACTTCTGGCAGGGCGATACGCTGGACATTTTCCCCGCGGTAACGTTATTACGTCTCGGAGGACATTTCGCTGGCGGAACGGTGCTGCACTGGCAGGAGGGTGATGGTGTCTTACTGGCAGGCGATATTCTACAGGTCACGCCGGGCAAAGATGCCGTCTCGTTTATGTGGAGCTATCCGAATATGCTGCCGTTGCCCGCCCGCAGCGTCGAAGACGTGACCAAGCGGCTGGTGGGGAAAAAATTCGCTCGCCTGTACGGCGCTTTTGAAGGGCAAAATATCCTGGCGAATGCGGATGAGATTGTGCAGCGGTCGGGCCAGAAATATATTGCTTGTCTGAAGTAAAGTCCGGTGGGTAAACTTTACTTGTGTGATCCCGATCATACCTAAACTAAAACAGATAAAAGAGAAATTGCTATGCAACATATCATTGAAGGTTTTCTCAGCTTTCAAAAAGAGATTTTCCCGCAACGTAAAGAGCTCTTCCGCAGTTTAGCGTCCAGCCAGAATCCCAAAGCGCTGTTCATCTCATGCTCCGACAGCCGTCTGGTCCCAGAACTGGTCACTCAGCAAGAGCCAGGACAACTCTTTGTCATTCGTAATGCTGGCAACATCGTGCCACCGTTCGGCCCTGAGCCAGGCGGTGTCTCCGCAACGATTGAATACGCGGTTGTCGCGCTGGGCGTGACCGATATTGTTATCTGCGGCCACTCCAACTGTGGGGCGATGAAAGCCATTGCCGACAATGCGGACCTCGAACCTATGCCGGCGGTTTCTCACTGGTTACGCTATTCCGATGCGGCAAAAGCGGTGGTTGAGAAGAAAACCTGGGATAAGCCAATCGATAAAGTGAATGCGATGGTGCAGGAAAACGTGTTTGCGCAGCTGAGCAACATTAAGACTCACCCGTCAGTGGCGGTGGGCCTGCGCAACAACGCCATCCGTCTTCACGGCTGGGTGTATGACATTGAAAGCGGCAAAATTCTTGCATTGGATAAAGAGACGAAAACCTTTGTCTCTTTATCCGATAACCCGCAGGTTTACTTCGAGTAATCCCGCGTTGCAGGGCACGGATGCCCTGTCAGTCATCACTGTACGGTAATTTCCTTCTTGAACCCGATGCGGTTTTCTCTGCGGCTTTTGCCATCGCCTCTGCTATCTCTGCACATTCCGCCAGTCCCTGAACAAAAGGGTGATCGTGCATCAGCCACGGGATTGCGCCAAATGCAATGCGTCCGCGAAGCGTTTCCGGCGCTTTTAACGTGTAATCCTCGCCAATATCCGGGATCTCATCGCCCGTCGCCTGTAGCTGTTTGCGCAGCGTCGGGAAGGGCAGATCTTTTGTTTTAAGCGGCTTTTGCCCGCGGGCATCAATAAAGACGTCGAAACGGTAGGTTGTTTCTTTTGTGGTGATGACCGTCTGCGCGCTGCCAATATCCAGCGTGTAATCATCACCCAGCGCCACAACGCTAATGATGCCGGCCTCACGAAGCGCGAGAAGCCTGCGAATCGACTGCGGGGGAATGGCGGCATAGTTGTCGATAAAGACGCGTGCCAGCCCGTTTTTAAAGCGTTCAGCGTCCTTTTCGGTAAGATGAGGAACCATCTCCTGGACCACTTCATGCAGCCGAAGCACGGTGTAGCGCCAGGCCACCGTGCGCCGGTCACGTTTGTTCCGCTCGACTTCAATCAGGTTCTCTTCAGCCCAGGTAAACGGACCGTGCTGTTTTCGATCCTCAAACCACGCTTCGCGAAGGCTGTCCGCCGTCTGCATGCGCAGCGATATTTTCTCACACCAGGCCGGGTCGGCGAGTTCAAGCTCTTTCACCATCAGGGCGAAAATGCGGTCAAGCAGACCGTCTGATCCTTTGGCGATTTCGGCTTCGAGTACCGATTCGGTTAATACCGACAGCGGTTCGTACGGAATAGGGCAGTAAAAATCGGCCTCTGGCAGAATCCCGGTCCTGGACATGAGTACAATTTTTAACGCTTCACTTCCTTTATCGAGGAGGAACGTGCCGTCGCGAAACTCACCGTGCTGCATGACCACGGCCATCGCCGCGTCCAGCCCGCTTAAGGATGTTCCCATAATACCGACGCGGCAGGGGCGGATGCGGGCATCCATCAACCCTGACCACGGGCTTGGGAAATACGCGCGCGTGGCTTCCTCTTCTTCTGGCCAGACATGCCCGGTGGCGATCACGGCGAGATCGAATTGTTCCGGAAACGGCGTGTCATTGACCGAAAGCGTCACGCCGGAGGAAGACGGGGCAACATCGGTGACGGTGGCAGACGTGTGGATCTCAACCTGAAATCCCCGCCTCTTAGCTTCCTGGACTATCGTCAGGAAACTGTCGCGAAAATACTCGCCCAGCAGAATACGGGGCAAAAACTGTCTGTCATGCAAGGTGGCTTTATCAACCTTAAAGCGCGCCAGATGGGCTTCACTCTGGCGCTTAAGCCAGTCGAGGTAGGTCATAAAAAGGGGCGGGATTTCAATGCTGGCAATGTTGGCCAGCATCAGGCGAGAGTTATCGTCGTCGTTGTAGGGCATTCCCACGCCAGCTTCGTCTGCCTGTTCAAAAACGGAGACAGAGAGCGGCGACGCGTTCTTAAGAAGAGAATAAAAGGTGTAAATCCCTGTAGGGCCGGAGCCGATAATGGCGATTTTCTTCATCGACAGTCTTCCTGTTTTTTTTCCATAAGAAAAGCGTAGCAGGAGAATAATGATGAAATGGGGGTATTAAGAAAAATCAGGCATTAAGAAGAGGATTTGCACCATTTCAGGACTGAAATGGTGCGTCCGAGTGGACTCGAACCACCGACCCCCACCATGTCAAGGTGGTGCTCTAACCAACTGAGCTACGGACGCAGAATGGTGCGTTCAATTGGACTCGAACCAACGACCCCCACCATGTCAAGGTGGTGCTCTAACCAACTGAGCTATGAACGCAACGTGTTGTCGGTGACAACGGGGACGAATATTAGCGGCACAGCATCGTTGAGGCAAGAGGGAAAATGCATTTTTCTCTCTGATTTCACGCGATTGCTTTATTACCGCGCAAAGTGAAGAGAAAGTAGCCGCCAGCTGGCGGCTACTGCGTATTTAACGTGCAGCGCGTTGCAATATTACCGAGGATGACTGGCGTTGCAGGAAGCGCATGCGCAGCATCATCATAATTGCCGCAGAGGTTAAGCCGATGATAAAGCCCATCCAGAATCCTGCCGGCCCCATGCGGTCAACCACCAGGTCGGTAAGCGCCAGGATATAACCACACGGCAGACCCAGCACCCAGTAAGCGATGAAGGTGATAAAGAAGATCGAACGCGTATCTTTATACCCACGCAGTACGCCGCTGCCAATCACCTGTATGGAGTCGGAGATCTGGTACACCGCGGCAAGCAGCATCAGGTGGGAGGCCAGGGCCACCACTTCCGGGTTGTCGTTGTAAAGCAGGGCAATTTGCTCACGCAGCGTGATGGTAAACAGTGCCGTACAGATGGCCATACAGACACCGACGCCAAGCCCCGTGCGGGCCGCCGTTTGCGCATCCAGCGTCGAACCTTGCCCCAGACGAAAGCCCACGCGAATGGTCACCGCTGCGGCCAGCGACATCGGCAATACGAACATCAGGGAACTGAAGTTCAGCGCAATCTGGTGACCGGCTACGTTCACAATGCCGAGCGGAGAAACCAGCAGGGCGACCACGGCAAACAGCGTCACTTCAAAGAACAGCGCCAGTGCAATCGGCAGGCCTAACTGCACCAGACGCGTCATGATGTTCCAGTCTGGCGTGCTGAACGAACGTTCATTGCGGATATCGCGCATTGAACGGGCACGTTTCACATAGGAGATCATACTGAAGAACATCACCCAATAGACGGCAGCCGTCGCCACGCCGCAGCCGACGCCGCCGAGCTCCGGCATACCGAAGTGACCATAGATGAAGATGTAGTTCACCGGAATATTCACCAGCAAGCCGATAAAGCCCATTACCATTCCGGGCTTGGTTTTCGCCAGGCCTTCACACTGGTTACGCGCGACCTGGAAGAACAGATAGCCAGGCGCACCCCACAGCAGGGCTCGCAGATAGCCGACGGCTTTGTCAGCCAGAGCCGGGTCAATATTATGCATGGCGCGGATGATATGACCGGCATTCCACAGCACAACCATTATCAGCACGGAGACAAACCCTGCCAGCCAGAACCCCTGTCGAACCTGATGGGCAATACGTTCACGTCGCCCTGAGCCATTAAGCTGAGCGATAACTGGGGTGAGGGCGAGCAGCAGGCCGTGGCCAAACAGGATGGCCGGAAGCCAGATCGAGGTGCCTATTGCCACGGCGGCCATATCGGTGGCGCTGTAGCCACCTGCCATTACCGTATCCACAAATCCCATTGCGGTCTGGGCCACTTGCGCGATGATCACTGGTATAGCCAGTGCCAATAACTGGCGCGCTTCATTCATGTACTTCTGCACGTGAACACCTTTATATTCTAGTTATTTGAGAGACTAAAAAGGCCGCCGTAACTGGCAGCAAGAAGAAAATGCAGGGGGGGGCCAGCTATTGTAGCGGGGTTTAGCTATTTATCTAGTGAAAAAATCGCCACAAAATGCGCTCCGCTGGCAACCTGTTTTTCCAACTGTTATTGTGGTGGGATTAAACGGTGTCACCACCGTCCGGAAAAAACAGGAGTTGTAAGCATGTTTACTGGTATTGTGCAGGGCACCGCCAAAGTGGTGTCCATTGATGAAAAACCTAATTTCCGAACTCATGTGGTTGAGCTTCCGGAATATATGCTTGATGGCATTGAAACTGGCGCCTCGATTGCACATAACGGCTGTTGCCTGACGGTAACCGAAATTAACGGGAACCAGATTAGCTTTGATTTAATGAAAGAGACGCTGCGCATCACCAACCTGGGCGAGCTGGTGGTAGGGGATACCGTAAACGTAGAGCGTGCGGCCAGGTTCAGCGATGAGATTGGCGGCCATCTGATGTCAGGCCATATTATGACCACCGCGGAAGTGGCGAAGATTGTCACCTCGGAAAATAACCGTCAAATCTGGTTTAAAGTGCAGGATCCTTCATTAATGAAATACATCCTGTATAAAGGATTTATTGGTATTGATGGGATTAGCCTGACGGTTGGGGAAGTGACGCCGACCCGTTTCTGCGTGCATTTAATTCCTGAAACTCTCCAGCGTACAACCCTGGGGGCGAAAAAACTGGGGCATCGGGTTAATATCGAAATCGATCCGCAGACTCAGGCGGTTGTGGATACCGTTGAGCGGCTGTTGGCGGCAAAAGAAGCCGCAATAATAAAGACCGCAGAAGAAGAATAAAATGAACCCCGGATATCCGGGGTTTTTTTTAGCGTGCGACCCGCAAACCGTGTTCTATCCCTCGGCTGAAAACAACCTGCCAAAGTTGAATATCACGCGCGCGAAAGGCGCCTGCGCAGGCATTGAGATAATAGCTGAACATCCGTTTAAACCGTTCAGAATAGTTGTCCGCAATTTCTGGCCAGGCTTCCTGGAAACGTGAATGCCATGCCATCAACGTGGTGTCATAATCCGCGCCAAAGTTATGCCAGTCTTCCATAATGAAATGAGGTTCACTGGCGTTAGCAATCTGGCGAACGGACGGCAAACAGCCATTCGGAAAGATGTATTTGTTGATCCACGGATCGACGTTATTGTCGGTGCGCTTAGAACCAATGGTGTGCAGCAGGAAGATGCCGTCAGGTTTCAAGTTACGGTCCACCACGCTGAAGTAGGTGTCATAGTTTTTCGGCCCCACGTGTTCGAACATGCCGACGGAGACTATGCGATCAAACTGCTCGTTCAGGTCGCGATAATCCTGAAGGCGAATATCCACATCAAGGCCCTGGCAGCGCTCCCGTGCCATTTTTTGCTGTTCAGCTGAAATGGTCACACCGACCACGCTGGCACCATAATGCTTCGCCATAAAATAGGCCAGACCACCCCATCCACAACCGATATCCAGCACACGCATGCCCGGCTGTAGCTGCAGTTTTTCACAAATCAGACGCAGCTTAGCCTGCTGTGCTTCTTCAAGGGTTGAGGCCTCTTTCCAGTAGGCGCAGGAATATTGCATGAAAGGATCGAGCATGCGGCTGAACAGGTCATTACCGAGGTCGTAATGCTCCTTGCCGACGATCCACGCCCGTTTTTTGCTTTGCAGATTAAACAGCCGGGCGGAGGCGACACGTAACGTATCTTTCAGATTGCGGGGGAGCTGGTTTTCCAGACCGGCGCGTAACACGCTGGAGAAAAACATATCCAGCCGTTCACACTCCCACCAGCCGTCCATATAACTTTCCCCCAGGCCTAACGATCCCTCCCGCAATACGCGTTTAAAAAAGTCGGGATGCTTAACCTGTGGATCGGATGGCGAAGATCCATTAATAGTGATGCCTGCACGACCTAACAGTTCACTGACGATCCGGGACCAGTTATCGTCCGGAACGCTGACTTCTTCTATACACGATGAACTCATAGCTTCTCCATCACCTTACTGTGATCAGAACCTTCAAACAGCGTAGACGCTTTTTATGGTTTGTGAGAAATCTCACGGTATTTCCCCGTGAGGCTAGTATCCGACGTAGAACAGAGGAAGGGAGATAACCCTTGCCGAAATGCCTTCCATGGTAAAACGGGAGCGCTCCGGCTCCCGTTAACACTTAATATTTATCGTATTTAATCGAACCAAATTTAGTATAGGCCTCAAAATTTGGTGATTCAATAGAAAATTCTTAGCAACCTAATCACTGATATTTAACATAATTTCTGGCGCGATTATGCATGCGAGGTTTTCACCTCTGCGCGGTCATCCTGCTCACGTTGTGCCGCAGACTGCATACGGTATCCCAGAAGAGCCAGCGCAACCGTAACCAGCATGACGCTGGTGGTGGTCAGGAGCGGCGTGGCAATCAGCGCAGAGACCACCAGGCTTGCCAGGAAGCACAGACCCAGCTGCAGGGTATTCTGAAGCGCGGCCGCACGGCCTGTTGCCTGTGGGAACGGACGTAACGCCTGGGCTACGACGATAGGGTAAATCGCACCGTTCGCCACGGCCATCACGCAGAAGGGAATCAGAATTTCTGCCAGACCTGCGCCCGGGATAAAGCCCACAGCCCAGGTGGCGATCACGCTCAGCGCGTAGAGTACCAGCAGCCAGGGCAGCATCTGCTGACCTTCCCATTTTTGCAGCGCCGCGCGACAGCCATAGCCCCCGACCAGAAACGCGATGGTCTGTGGGACATAGCTCAGACCGATGGCGGCCGGGCTGTAACCCATATCGTGAAGAATGAACGGCGAACCGGTCAGCCACGCGAAGAAACTCGCCGAGCAGGCGGCATAAATCAGGACATTACCGCGGTACGCTTTGGTGCTCAGCAGAGAGGTAAAGGTCACCGGTGTCGTGCCAGCAGGCGTCTCTTTCTTATGTGCTGCCTTGAGTGTGAATGCCGGGATCATCAGGACCAGCGTGATGGCAAACAGCGTAGCGAAAATGGCCTGCCAGTCGAAATGCGCCAGGATCCAGCTCCCGAGCAGCGGGGCGAGGGCAGGCGAAAGCCCTACCAGCGGCATAATGGTGGCGAAAATGCGGTTTGTACGGTTGGCCGGATAGTAGTCGGTGACCAGCGCCTGCCAGGTCACCGCGGCAGCACAGACGCCAACGGCCTGCACGAAGCGCAGTACCAGCAGCCAGGTTGCATCGCGTACCCATAACATTCCCAGACAGCCGACGGCAAAGATAGCCAGCCCCAGCAACAGCACCGGTTTACGGCCAAAGCGGTCAGAGAGCGGCCCCCAGAGCAGCTGCGCGAAGGCAAAGCCCGCGAGGAATAAGCTCAGGCTGGCGCTGATGGCTGCCGCCGGGGTCTGTAAATCTTCCTGCATTGCGGCGAAGGCGGGCAGGTACATATCGGTGGCTAAAAAGCCCAGCACGCTTAAACCACCGAGCCAGACTAAAAATCCTTTCCTGGGTTGCATTGTTTTTTTCTCCTGAGGGAGGCAGGTCTATGTTTGCGCAGAGTGTAGGGAGTGCAAAGCAGCTTGTGAAACGCTAATATTTGGCGAGTGCATTCAAAATTTTTGCAGGCAGAAAATGTGGTCAGATTATTCTCTTGAAGTGGTCGATGCTGTTGCGCGCAACGGCAGCTTTAGCCGTGCAGCGCAGGAGTTGCACCGCGTCCCCTCGGCAATCAGCTATACGGTGCGTCAGCTTGAGGAATGGCTGGCCGTTCCGCTGTTTGAACGGCGTCACCGTGATGTGGAATTAACGCCCGCCGGGGCATGGTTTTTGAAAGAAGGGCGTTCTGTTATCAAAAAAATGCAGATCACCCGCGAACAGTGTCAGCAGATCGCTAACGGCTGGCGAGGACATCTTTCGATTGCCGTGGATAACATCGTAAAACCGGAACGTACCCGACAAATGATTGTCGATTTCTATCGCCATTTCTCGGATGTCGAATTGCGGGTATCCCAGGAAGTGTTTAACGGCGTCTGGGATGCGCTGGCGGATGGCAGGGCAGAGATGGCGATCGGTGCCACGCAGGCGATCCCGGTTGGGGGACGCTTTGCCTTTCGCGACATGGGCATGCTCAGCTGGAAATGTGTGGTGGCAAGCGATCATCCGCTGGCTGACCTGGACGGGCCGCTCAGCGACGAAACGCTCCGTAACTGGCCCTCGCTGGTGCTGGAAGATACCTCGCGTTCGTTGCCCAAACGCATTACCTGGCTGCTGGATAACCAGCGACGGGTGGTTGCGCCGGACTGGGAATCCTCAGCAACATGCCTCAGCGCAGGGCTGTGCGTTGCCATGGTCCCTGGCCATTTTGCACGGCCCCGAATCGATACCGGTGAATGGGTTGAACTGACGCTGGAAAATCCTTTTCCGGATGCGGCCTGTTGCCTCACCTGGCAACAAAATGATGTGTCGCCCGCAATGGCCTGGCTGCTGGATTACCTGGGAGACAGTGAGACGCTTAACCGGGAATGGCTACGGGAGCCAGTATAACTGGCCCCGTAAAAGATTAACGACGATAGTCGCGGAACGGACCATCCGCAACGGAACGGCGTTCGATAAGACGCGGGTGAACTTCAATGGACTGAGACTCTTCACGCTTGTTGACGATCCTGTCCATCAGCATATTGAAGGCCGTTTCACCCAGCGAGTCTTTTGGCTGGTGGATGGTGGTCAGCGCCGGGGTAAAGAAGCGCGCGTTGCGCACGTTGTCATACCCGATCACGGAAATGTCCTGCGGCACGCGCAAACCCAGTTCATCGGCGGCACAGAGAGCACCCATCGCCATAATGTCACCGCCACAGAAAACGGCTGTCGGGCGATGCGACTGGGAGACAATCTGCTGCATTGCGCGATAACCGGATTCAGGTTCAAAGTCACCCTGCACGATCCAGTTTTCCGGCACGGTAATCAGCGCCTCTTCCATTGCTTTCATAAACCCGGCCAGACGCCCGGCTCCGGTGTTGCGCTCCAGTGGACCCGGGATCACACCAATCTCGCGGTGACCGCGTTCAATCAGATAACGGCCTGCCATATAGCCGCCTTCAAACGCGTTATCGATGACGGAGTCGGTGAAGTCTGCACGCGCTTCGCCCCAGTCCATGACCACCATAGGAATATGGCGGTACTCTTCCAGCATGGAAAGCACGGACTCCGGATACTCTGAACACATCACCAGCAGGCCATCCACACGCTTTTGCGCCATCATGGAGAGATAAGCGCGCTGTTTTTCAATGCTGTTCCACGCGTTGCCCAGAATCAGGGTATAGCCTTTCTGGAAGCAGTTTTTCTCGACCGCTTCAATGATCTCGGCAAAATAGGCCGCTTCACTGCTGGTTGCCAGCAAACCAATGGATTTGGTGTGATTAACTTTGAGGCTGCGCGCCACCGCACTCGGTGAATAGTGTAATTCTTTGATTGCCGCCCAGACGGCGTTGCGCGTCTCTTCCGCCACAAAGCGGGTTTTGTTAATTACATGTGATACGGTTGTAGTGGAAACGTTTGCGCGTTTTGCTACGTCTTTAATTGTTGCCATTAAATGTCACTCCAGACCATATCCTAAACTCCTGAAAAACTTGAAGGTAAACGTTTGCCTTCTCTCACCCTTATCACGCAATCTTGAATTGCGGCACGCCGGGAAAACGACACAGGACGTCAGGAGGGGGTCAATGGCCGGTACGCTAATAAATTTAGCGTGGAATTTTGTCCTATCTTGATGAAAAGGGGAAGAGCTAAAGTGGTTATCAGTTTAAATCCAGAAAGATTTTTGAACTAAACTGTGTAAAAATGAGCAGGCTCACTTTTCGTGGGGAGATTAAAAGGAGAAAAATTGATGAGCTACGATCTGAAGTTTTCGCTGGTGACCACCGTTATTGTACTGGCTCTGATTGTTGCGGCGGGTCTGACGGCTGCATTGCATTGATTTACACGGAGGGAGAGCTCTCTCCCTCTCAGTTTTCCTGATTGTTACGCCTGCGGCAAAAATCTTTTGCCAATTTGTTAACTTCTCATTTTTTGTGATTGATGTCATGCTTTCGGCTTCTTTGTTCTGTGTCACGACATGACACGGCATCCGGAGTTGACGCATGAAAATCAATTTTCCCCTGCTTGCCCTGGCGATTGGCGCTTTTGGGATTGGCACCACTGAATTCTCCCCGATGGGGTTACTGCCTGTTATCGCCCGGGGCGTGGATGTTTCTATCCCGGCGGCCGGGATGCTCATCAGCGCCTACGCCATTGGCGTGATGGTGGGGGCACCGCTCATGACGCTTCTGCTTTCACACCGCGCGCGCCGCAATGCGCTGATTTTCCTGATGGCGATATTTACGCTGGGCAACGTGCTCTCCGCCATTGCTCCGGATTACACCACCCTGATGTTGTCCCGCATTCTGACCAGTCTTAACCACGGCGCGTTCTTTGGGCTGGGATCGGTTGTGGCCGCAAGCGTGGTGCCAAAACACAAGCAGGCGAGTGCCGTGGCAACCATGTTTATGGGTCTGACGATTGCCAACATTGGCGGTGTACCTGCCGCAACCTGGCTGGGTGAGGCGATAGGCTGGCGCATGTCGTTCCTGGCGACGGCCGTGCTGGGTGTTATCGCCATGGTGGCGTTGTACTTCTCCTTGCCGAAAGGCAGCGCTGGTGAACGTCCTGACGTCCGCAAAGAGCTGTCGGTACTGATGCGCCCGCAGGTGCTCTCCGCGCTGTTGACCACCGTACTGGGGGCGGGCGCCATGTTTACTCTGTACACCTATATTTCACCGGTGTTGCACGATATCACCCACGCGACGCCTCTCTTTGTGACCGCGATGCTGGTGCTGATTGGTGTCGGGTTCTCTATAGGCAACTATCTCGGCGGGAAATTCGCCGATCGTTCCGTGAGCGGGACGCTGAAAGGCTTTTTAACGCTGCTGATTGTCATCATGATCGCCATTCCATGGCTGGCGCGTAATGAAGTCGGGGCGGCGATGGCGATGGTTGTCTGGGGGGCTGCGACCTTTGCCGTGGTTCCGCCGCTGCAGATGCGCGTGATGCGCGTTGCCCATGAGGCACCGGGTCTCTCGTCGTCGGTCAATATTGGCGCGTTTAACCTTGGCAATGCGCTCGGTGCCGCTGCCGGTGGTGCCGTCATTTCTGGCGGCCTGGGATACAGCTTTGTGCCGGTGATGGGGGCGATAATTGCCGCGCTCGGCCTGCTGTTAGTGATGATGTCTGGCCGTAAACAGCCGGAAGCAGCGTGCGCTGCTAAATAATGAAAAAACGCAGAAGGGCAACCCCTTCTGCGTGTCTCTTACGCGGCGAAGTTCTTCGCCACAAACGCCCAGTTAACCAGTGCCCAGAAGTGCTCCAGATAGTTCGGGCGCGCGTTACGGTAATCAATGTAGTAAGCGTGTTCCCAGACGTCCACGGTCATCAGCGGCGTTGCGCTGGTGGTCAGTGGCGTACCCGCGTTCGAGGTGGAAACGATAGCCAGTTTGCCGTCCGCGTCTTTCACCAGCCACGTCCAGCCAGAACCGAAGTTCTTGACTGCAGCATCCGTAAACTTCGCTTTAAAATCAGCAAAGCTGCCAAACGCCGCGTTAATCGCGCCAGCCAGTTCACCCGTAGGTTCGCCGCCTGCATTCGGTGCCAGGCAGTGCCAGTAGAAGGTGTGGTTCCACACCTGAGCGGCATTGTTAAAGACACCGCCCTCTGAACTGCGGACGATCTCTTCCAGCGTTTTGCCTTCAAAATCGGTGCCCTTGATCAGGTTGTTCAGATTGGTGACGTACGTCTGGTGATGTTTGCCGTAGTGATACTCCAGGGTTTCCGCAGAAATGTGCGGGGCCAGGGCGTCTTTTGCATATGGTAGTGCAGGTAATTCGAACGACATTGCTTCTCTCCTTATTGTTTTTTATGTTGCCAATAACCACACAGACAACAGGGACAGAATAGCAAATTGAAAGGGTATGCAAAAGAGGAACTTACCCTGCCACGGCTGTGGCAGGGCAGGGGTTAGCGAATGGTTTTTGGCGTCATCACGCGGCGTGCGCCGACATAGTGACGTACCCAGTAGTCTTCACTGAGAGAGGTTATCTGGATGTCCTGGCCGCTACGTGGGGACTGGATAAATTTCCCGTTGCCTACATATACGCCAACGTGGTCAGCCGTGCCGCGCCCCTGAGTGCGGAAGAAGACGAGATCGCCATTCTCCAGTTCACCGCGGTTGACCGGTGACGCGTCGCGCAGGTGATACATCTCATTGGCGGTACGTGGAATTCGGAACTTCACCAGATCTTTGTAGGCGTAATAGACGAGGCCGCTGCAGTCGAAACCGGTACGCGGTGAGCTGCCGCCCCAGCGATAGGGTTTGCCAATCTGCCCCATCAGTTTGTTCAACGCCGTTTTTTGCGCTTTCTGCACGCGAACCTTATGCACTTCCGCTATTTTCGTGACCTTCGTGCATTTCGCTTTATGACCTTTGCGGGGGATGCATTTTTCCGTCACGAGATTAGCTGCAGTTTGCGAGGCTTTGCTTTTGGTTGCGTGGGCAGTGCGGGAAGGTTTTGTTTTCGTCTTGCTGGAGGCGGTCTTTTTAGTCTGGGTGGTGGTCTTTTTTTTGTCGTTCTTGCTGGTGGTTTTTTTCTTACGGTCTGTGGTTTTGGCCAGATGCGTTTTTTGTACAGCAGAGTGCCGCGCCTGTTGAGAGGCGTTCGCCACTGGCGTGAAAGTGAGTGTTGTAAACAGTAAAGCACAGAGCGTGATCGAGATTTTATTTATCCGCGCCACTGGGCAGTCCCCTGATAAATGCAGGTCATCAATAATACCCGCGAATGATTTACAAAGCCCGTCGATTCTAATCTATAAAAACCCGATAAGTTAATAGCATTTTTCAATCTACAATCCTGTTTCGTTAGCAAGTGCAAAAAAATTCATCAATCTGTCGCACTATTGTTCACTCCCTAAACAAAACCCTGAGTGCCGCAGGGTTAAACACCATTTGCAATGCAACTTTTCATCACTCGCGGTAAAATAAGAAAGACGTGACAAAAATGTTATTTTCCGATGGCAGTCTGAACCGCTACAATGACAGACGAATGCCGTAACAGAAGTTAAAGGAAGCAAGACATGAGCACCACTATTGAAAAAATCCAGCGCCAGATCGCTGAAAACCCGATTCTGCTGTATATGAAAGGTTCTCCGAAGCTGCCAAGCTGTGGCTTCTCCGCGCAAGCGGTTCAGGCGCTGTCTGCCTGTGGTGAGCGTTTTGCTTACGTTGATATCCTGCAGAACCCGGACATCCGCGCTGAGCTGCCTAAATACGCTAACTGGCCGACGTTCCCACAGCTGTGGGTAGACGGTGAGCTGGTCGGCGGTTGCGATATCCTGATCGAAATGTATCAGCGCGGCGAACTGCAGCAGCTAATCAAAGAAACGGCTGCGAAGTACAAAACGGAAGAGCCAGACGCGGAGTAAGTTGTCTGCGAAGACAAAAAAGCGACCTCATGAGGTCGCTTTTTTTTATTCTTCACTGTCACCCATCGGCAGTGGCCAGCCGCCCAGACGCTTCCAGCGGTTCACAATTTCGCAAAACAGCTCCGCCGTCCGCTCGGTGTCATAAAGTGCGGAATGCGCCTGCGTACCGTCAAACTCAATGCCTGCCGTAATACAGGCCTTTGATAATACCGTTTGTCCCAACGCCAGACCGCTCAGTGCCGCGGTATCGAAGGTCACAAACGGGTGGAAAGGGTTACGCTTGAGCGACGCGCGCTCAGCGGCGGCCATCGTAAAGGTGTGATCGAACGTGGCGTTATGCGCCACCATAATGGCGCGGCTGCAGTTGCTCTCTTTCATGCCTTTACGCACCATTTTAAAAATGGCGTGCAGCGCGTCATATTCACTTACCGCACCACGCAGCGGATTATGCGGATCGATGCCGTTAAAGGCCAGCGCCTCGGGCTGTAAGTTGGCCCCTTCAAACGGTTCAACGTGGAAATGCAGCGTGGTGTCCGGTGTAAGCCATCCCTGTTCATCCATCTTCAGCGTGATGGCGGCAATTTCAAGCAGCGCATCGGTTTTAGCGTTAAATCCGGCTGTTTCAACATCGATCACAACAGGATAAAAACCACGAAAACGGTCGCACAGACCGCTAAATTGAGCGTTATCGGACATCAGGGTCTCTTACATGGGGAAAAAAGCAGTGCGCATTATGGCA
Source organism: Enterobacter sp. SORGH_AS_0287 (assembly GCF_031453695.1). Classification (NCBI taxonomy): domain Bacteria; kingdom Pseudomonadati; phylum Pseudomonadota; class Gammaproteobacteria; order Enterobacterales; family Enterobacteriaceae; genus Enterobacter; species Enterobacter sp. SORGH_AS_0287. The sequence continues at coordinate 1,520,792 of NZ_JAVIZW010000001.1, read as the reverse complement.
AATTTTGGATGGGGATGCAGTAAAAGTACGGGCGCATGTTGCGCCCTGCGGGATCAGTTGCCCAGACCGCGACCAGCGTCTTTGGCTTCAATCAGTTCGATTTTGTAGCCGTCCGGATCTTCAACAAACGCGATCACGGTGGTGCCGCCTTTGACCGGGCCAGCTTCGCGCGTCACGTTACCGCCGTTGCTGCGAATACGTTCACAGGCTTCGGCTGCGTTGTCCACTTCCAGCGCGATATGACCATAAGCGGTGCCCAGCTCATAGCTGTCCACGCCCCAGTTGTAGGTCAATTCGATGACCGCTTCGTCCGTTTCCGGGCCGTAACCCACAAACGCCAGCGAGTATTTATATTCCGGGTTTTCGCTGGTGCGCAGCAGTTTCATACCCAGTACGTTAGTGTAGAAATCGACAGAACGTTGCAGATCGCCAACGCGCAGCATGGTGTGAAGTAGGCGCATAATTTCCTCATTAACCAATGGAATAGAATATCTATTTGAACAGAAACGATGTTTTAGTATAGCGGCGAAAGGTCGCCGCTATCAATGAGCAATGAAGAGATTACAGGGTAGGGTAGTCGGTATAACCTTCAGCGCCGCCGCCGTAGAAGCTTTCCGGACGCTGAGGGTTCAGCGCGGCTTTCTGCTGCAGACGGGCGACCAGATCAGGGTTAGCGATAAAATCGCGACCAAATGCAACGGCGTCGATCAAACCTTTGCTAATCAGATCTTCAGCTTTCTCAGGGGTATATGCACCTGCACCGATGATCACACCGTGGAAGCGTTCGCGTACTTTCTGACGGAAGGCTTCAGTGTAAGGCTGACCACCGGCCCAGTCTGGCTCAGACATATGCAGATACGCGATACCCCGTTTTGCCAGCTCTTCAATCAGGTAAAGGGCATCCGCTTCTTCGTCCGGGCCGTTATCAACGTTCTGGAAAGAACCAATCGGGGAAACGCGGATACCAATGCGGTCCGGGCTCCACTCCTGACATACGGCATCCACCACTTCCAGCACCAGGCGCGCACGGTTTTCAACGCTGCCGCCGTACTGGTCGGTACGATGGTTAGAGGACGGTGACAGGAACTGGTGCAGCAGATAGCCATGCGCGGAGTGCAGTTCAACCAGGTCGAAACCGGCTTCACGCGCATTCGCCACGGCCTGGCGGAAATCGTTAACAATCCCCGGGATCTCGTCCAGTTCAAGAGCGCGCGGCATAGACGTATCAACGCGGATCGCATTGCCGTTTTCATCACGCAGCGAGGTGCGGGTGTTCGCGCTCAGGGCAGAGGCGGAAACCGGTGCCTGACCGCCAGGCTGGATGCTGCTGTGAGAGATACGACCGGTATGCCACAGCTGGACCGCAATACGACCCTCTTCAGCGTGAACGCCAGCCGTGATTTTTTTCCACGCGGCAATCTGTTCCGGGCTGTGCAGACCTGGTGCGCCAGCGTAACCCTTAGCCTGAGCAGAAATCTGAGTGGCCTCGGTGATGATCAGGCCAGAGCTTGCGCGCTGACGGTAATATTCACCCATCAACGGGGTAGGGATATCACCCGGCTCAATGCTGCGCAGACGGGTAAGCGGGGCCATGAACACACGGTTTGGCGCGGTAACGGCACCCACTTTCAAGGGGGTAAATAATTTTTCAGCGGACATAAAGGCTCCTGAGTAGACCAGTCGTCTAGTAATTACGTAAATAAAAACGCCTGCTATACGCGAGGCGTAGTAATGCTGCTTTTTACATGTGCCAGTGCGCTTTCAAGCGGCACCGCACTGCGTGAAATCTTGGCCTGCAGGTTCGCGCCTAACCAGAGGGCGTATAAAACCTGCGCCTGGGTTAAAGGTTCACCGGGAAAAGTCAGCGTTTTTTCATCGCGGCCTTTCTCCAGCGCCTGTGCCATGAGGGCGATAACCCCGCGGGCCCCTTTATCCATTGCTGTGCGCATATCTTCTGAAAGATCGCACACTTCGGCAGAAAGTTTTACCGTCAGGCAACCGCTGATGATGCCCTGCTGACAGAACTGGTTCAGCGTTTCCTGATAGAAGTGCAGAACACGATCGCGATAATTACCTTCGCCCGTGGCAAAGTGAGCTGCCAGGCGCTGATGGTAGCTGGCATAGTGCCGCTCCAGCATTGCCACGCCAAACGCCTCTTTGGACCGGAAGTAGTGATAAAATGACCCCTTCGGTACCTCAGCGGTTTTTAATAACTCGCTCAACCCCATACCGGTGAACCCGCGATGCATGCAAAGTCGCTCGCCGGTCGCCAGTAAATGTTCTCGGGTATCGTGTTCTGTATTTCTGCTCATGGCCGCACTCTAATAGACCGTTCGGTCTATTGCAAGCGTGTTCAGTGGCGACATGCGTTCAGAATATCCAGCTGCTGTTGATAAACCTTTGATTTAATGTCCATCATACCCAATACAGTAGAGAACAAATTGTCCTGCGAAACCGCATTTTTTGCTGCATAGTCACGTAAACACTGCGCGTTGACGCCGAAATTTTTCGCATAGTCTGGTGATAACCAGAACATAAACGGAATGTGCGTTTGTTGCTCTGGTGCCAGCAGATACGGCGTGCCGTGCAGATAAATCCCGCTTTCGCCCAGCGACTCCCCGTGATCCGAAAGGTAAATCAGGGCTGTATTCATGCTCGCCTGACGCGCTTTCAGAGCATCGATGGTTTTGCTGACCATGCTGTCGGTATACAGGATGGTATTGTCATAGGTATTCATCAGCGCCTGGTGATCGCAATCCTGAATTTCATTGGTATCGCAGGTTGGCGTAAATTTGCGGAAATTATCCGGATAACGGCGATAGTATGCCGGGCCGTGGCTGCCCATCAGGTGGATGACCAGTACGGAGTCCTGCTTCAGGCCATCCAGGACATTATCCAGACGGGTGAAGTTCACATCGTCAATGCAGGAGTTGTCTTTGCAGAACTGATCGAGTTTCCACTGGGTCATGTCGGTATGGGGAACGCGATCGCAGGCGCCTTTACAACCGCCATCATTGTCACGCCACAGCATATTGATCCCCGCATGGGCGAGCACGTCCAGCAACCCTTCCTGGTGATGGGCCAGGTCGGCATCGTATTTACTGCGCGTCATACCGGAGAACATGCAGGGCACGGAGACGGCTGTTTCGGTGCCGCAGGAGGAGGCCTGCGGGAAGTTAATCACATCCTGCTTTTTCAGCTCGGGGTTTGTTTCACGCCCGTAGCCATTCAACGAGTAGTTCGCGGCGCGTGACGCTTCGCCGATGACTAGCACCAGAACGGTTTTCTTTTGTTGGCCTGCAATCAGCGGCCCTTTATGGGCATCTTCACCGATCCGGACCAGTGTTTGATCGCCTGCAAACCAGCGCATTTTGCTGTATTTGACCATCGCGCTGACATAGTTAGCGGGGGTCACCATTTTGACGATGCTTTTGTTATTGCGAAACAGCGATGCGTAATCTTTATAAAACAGGGCGGCGATGAGGATGATAACCAGCAGGGCGCCGAGCATGGCGGCAAAACGGGTCAGCAGGGCGTACCACCATTTCCCGGTGCGAATGCGGATCATGGCCAGCACCACGGACGGAACAAGACCGGCAACGACAATCCACAGGATCATCTGCGGCGTCACCAGGGCAGTGGCTTCCTGAGAGTTGGTTTCGAACACATTAACAATCATGTTCTGATCGATAACCGCGCCGTAGGTATACATAAAGTAAGTCGCGGCGGCGCATCCGACGGTCAAGACAATCAGCAGCGGCTTACGGATAAACGGGATATTAAGCAGACTAAAAACAATGACCCAGCCGCAAAACAGCACCAGTGGAACGGACGCGGCAAAGAGGACGTCATGGATATGCGCGGGCGCGATAATTGCCCAGCTACGCTGAATAAACAGCGCGTTTAATACGGTAAAGAAAAGTGCACAGCCCAGAGTAAATTTTATATCGTTACATTGTAACTTTTTGATTGGCCACATCGATCAGAAAACCTGCAATTTTAATGATGGGGCGAGTATAGAGAACGAAGATTAGTGAAACCTTAATGCCACAAAACTGTGGTAAAGCCCTTGCACGCGGGACGTTTAGCGTCTTCACTGTAGGTGATAGTCGTTATCGGGAGGTGAGTGTGGCAGAGCAACTGGAGTTTTTCCCCATCCAGAGCCCGTGCCGGGGTATTTGTCAGGTGGATGAACGCGGATATTGCCGTGGCTGCATGCGCACGCGCGATGAGCGTTTTAACTGGCAACACTTCAGCGACACGCAGAAACAGGAAGTGCTCCGTCTCTGTCGACAGCGACTTCTGCGCAAAATACGCGCAAACAAAGCCGGTGACACCGAAGAACCCCAGCAACCTTCACTGTTTTAACACGGTAATTGCGTATACTCATGACATCACGTCCTTGAGGAAAATGTTATGGTTCAGCGAATTACCCTTGCCCCCCAGGGGCCAGAATTCTCCCGCTTTGTGATGGGCTACTGGCGCCTGATGGACTGGAATATGTCCCCCCTCCAGCTGGCAAGCTTTATTGAAGAGCATCTCGACTTAGGGATCACCACGGTCGATCACGCTGATATTTACGGTGGCTATCAGTGTGAAGCCGCGTTCGGCGAGGCACTCAAGTTGGTTCCTGCGTTACGCGAACGCATGGAGATCGTCACCAAATGCGGGATTGCCACGACGGCAAAACCGGAACATGCTCTCGGCCATTACATTACCGACAGCGCGCACATCATTAAGAGCGCCGAACAGTCGCTGGTTAATCTGGCGACCGATCATATCGATCTGCTACTGATCCACCGCCCCGATCCGTTGATGGATGCCGATGAGGTGGCCGAAGCGTTTCTGAATCTGCATCAAAGCGGCAAAGTGCGTCATTTCGGCGTATCAAACTTTACCCCTGCACAGTTTGCGCTGCTGCAGTCTCGTCTGCCGTTTACCCTGGCCACCAACCAGGTTGAAATTTCTCCGGTTCATCAGCCGCTGCTGCTGGATGGCACGCTCGATCAGCTTCAGCAATTGCGTATCCGTCCGATGGCGTGGTCGTGCCTGGGCGGCGGACGCCTGTTTAATGATGATGAATTCCAGCCGCTGCGCACTGAGCTTGAGACCATTGCCCGCGAACTGAATGCCGGAAGCATCGAACAGGTGGTGTACGCGTGGATCCTGCGTCTGCCGTCAAAACCACTGCCAATCATTGGCTCGGGCAAAATTGAACGCGTACGCGCCGCCATTGCCGCGGAAGAGTTGCAGATGACCCGTCAGCAGTGGTTCCGCATCCGCAAAGCGGCGCTGGGTTACGACGTACCGTAACCGGTAAAACGTGACTTTCCGGTGAAATCTTTGCCCCTGGTATAAACTTAAGGGGCAAAAAACAACCCGTGGAGGTCATATGAAGCGTTTTACTCTGGCTCTCGTCACGCTGGTGGTCTGTGCAGGTGCGCAGGCGGCCAGTGATGAAGTGGAAATGAATCTCGTCACCTCTCAGGGTGTAGGTCAGTCCATCGGCACGGTGAAAATCACTGAAACCGACAAGGGACTGGAATTCGCGCCCAATCTCAAAGCCCTTCCTCCTGGCGAACATGGTTTCCATGTCCATGCCAACGGTAGCTGTCAGCCCGCATTAAAAGAGGGTAAAGCCTCGGCTGCGGAGGCGGCAGGCGGCCACCTCGACCCACAACATACCGGTAAGCATGAAGGTCCTGACGGCATGGGACATCTGGGCGATTTGCCGGTGCTGGTGGTGAATAACGACGGCAAAGCCACGGATCCCGTTGTCGCGCCGCGGCTGAAAAAGCTGGATGAAGTGAAAGGCAAGGCGCTGATGATCCACGTCGGCGGCGACAATATGTCCGATCAGCCAAAACCGCTTGGCGGTGGCGGGGCTCGCTATGCCTGCGGGGTGATGTGATCCCCAATTGTACCCGGAGCCGGTGCCTGTTCCAGCTGCGACAGCGAGCAGTGCAGGCGCCAGATTATCGAGGCTAAATCTCGTGCTGCAGGCGAGTGGTGGTGCGCAAGGGTATCGCAAATTCGCTGAAGTTCAGCAAGCGTGGTTTCCAGTGGACGCTGCTGGACACCGCGTTCGCTCATGACATCGCGTAGCAGGGTGATGCAGACATCACGAACCTGCGACAGCGGGTCGGAACGTGTTTCCCATGCCCTAAGTTGCCAGACCACGTGAGAGCAGTTCAACAGCACCACGCCCCAGCGCAACAGCCAGCGGCGCGAAAGGGAGTCCTGGCTGTTATTGAGCTGGCTGACATAGTGATAGACCAGCGATTCATACTCACTTTCACGTAAATGCGGTTTTCGACTCAACTGGTCGACAAAACCTCTGCGTAACTCGCGGATATGCCGGCGACTCTTGCGCGCATCTGAACCCGGACGTAACACCGCAAATGCCAGCCACGCCAGCCCAACGCCAAGGATCTTCGCCAGATTATCATTGAGAAAATCGGCGTAGTCATAAACCGGCGGGTTAGTGACGGAGATAAACGAGCCCATAAATACAATCAGCTGTCCCCACAGCCCCGCGAGTTTGGGCATTTGCAGCTTCAGCAACTGCATGGTGGTTAACAGCGGGAACAGGAACAGAAGGAACTGCCACAGGTCGCTTATCTGCACCATCAACCCAAACTTCACGGCAAAACTAAACAGCGAAAGCAGCACCAGGGTGCGTAGCAGCAGCGTGAGGGAGTTGAACGGTGACGCGGCGACGGAGTACAGCACGCAGCTGATAGCAGCAAGCGTCAGGGCCGCAGGGCCTGACTCCCACTGGGTGGTGATACTCCACGCGCCAACCAGCGTGAGCGCGCAAAAGGTACGAAAACCACTCCACAGTGCCTCCATCGAGTCTGTGTGTCGTGCCAGCGCCGGGCTACCGGGGACAGCGAACTCGGTGACCGGGGTGGCATTTTCCACGGCGTTAATCCAGCGGCTGCTGCGCAGATACAACCGGCAAAAATAGTTGAGACGCTGCCAGAAGGCGCGGTGACGGTAATCGTACTCATCTACTGGCGCGAGCGGGGCGATAATCTTCGCGACGGTGTAGATGTCGGCATCCGGGCGTGCAAGCGCCGCAAGCAGCGTTTCAATCACGGTGCGCGTATGCGCAGGGGGTGTAGGCCAGTTGAGCAGCATCCGGCGCAGGCTGGAGATTGAACTGGTCATACGCAACTGCTGATGCAACAGATAGTTCAGCAGGGTGTTCTGACGACGAAAGCGATAGTGGCTCCAGAAGGCCTGAATGCGTAACAGATTCATGGTCAGGATCTGGCCGATCACCTTTTCGTGCGCAAGACGGATGTCGTCGTTGGTATCCGGTTGCCAGAGCAGGCTTGCGTGCTCCAGTAAACGAGTATGCATGGTCTTCAGGGCGGTAATAAGCGCGGTGCCATCGGAAGTGCTCGGCAGGATCATCATCATGAAACCGCCGCTCAGAATACCGACAATTACTTCGCAGACGCGCGCCTGAGCGATGTCCCACAGCTCGGTGGTATCGAGCACATTCACCACCGGAAAGGCGATAATGGCGGCGGTATAGCCAGCCAGCTGGAAGGCATAGGCAACGTTATTCGTAAAGTGCGCGCAGGCCCAGGTACAAAAGCCCAGCCATATCGCCATGCTCAACAAAAAAAGCCACGGATCGTTCAGCGTATGACCTGCAATGATTAACGCTGCGGTGGCACCCAACAGGCTGCCAGCAATACGTCCAAGACTTTTGCTGATCACCCCGCCGACGGTGGGGAAACTCACCACCGCGGCAGAGGTCATTGCCCAGTAGGGCTGATCAAGGTTGAGGTAATAGGCGACAGTCAGCGCCAGACACATCGCAATGCCATTACGCAGCGCATAGCGCCACTGCGGACGTGTCGCTTTCATCCACGGCGTATTTCGCCAGGAGAAGGCCTGCAGGTTCATCAACGGGTCCCGATGGCGACGGTGCAGGTTGTGCCGGAGACCAGCGTCATGCCCTGCGGTAAATGGTCAAACTCCACACGAACCGGTACGCGCTGGGCCAGACGCACCCACGGCACGTTCGGTTTGATGTCCGGTACCAGGCCTGAATCCATTTCAACACTCTGATCGTAGATGGCGCGGCCAATGCTGGAGACGTGACCCTGTAACCTCTGCGAGCCGCTGTAAAGCGTAATGGTAGCGGCAGACCCTTCGCGAATATGGCGAAGCTTGGTCTCTTCAAAATAACCCACCACATAGAACGAGTGGCTGTCGACAAGGGCGAAAACGGGTTGCCCGGCGGTGGCATAATTCCCCACGCGGGCTGACAGGTTGGTGATCCATCCATCGACTGGCGCGGTAATAACGGTTTGTGTCAGCTCCCACTGCGCCTGTTTGAGCGTAGCCTCCGCGACGTTCACACTCGCCTGCATGGCCTTAACGTTGATATTGGCAGTATCTAAATCTTCTGCGGAAATATAGTTGCGCGACAAGTGCCGGCGGCGATTGGCTTCGTTATTGGCTTTTGCTAAATCAGACTGGGCCTTCGCCAGCTGTGCCTGGGCGTTAAGGATCGCAATATGATAGGGGGTGTCGTCGATACGGAATAACACGTCACCCTTTTTAACGTACTGGTTATCTTTCACGACAAGCGTCGTAATGCTGCCCGACACCTGTGGGGTAATGCTGACCTGCTCAGCCCGCACTTTGCCGTCACGTGTCCAGGGTGACTGCATATAAAAATTCCAGAGCCACCACCCGGCAACCAGGGCCAGGGCAAGAACAATCAGCGTGGAAAAGTACTTCAGCGTTTTCAGGGGCATATTCACCACACAATCAAGACAGCAAGGCCCAGGCATACGGAAAGGGCAAACAGGGAGAGGTCCATTAACATGGGGTGCCAAATCTCGCCGGAGTACATCCAGTCGCGAAGCAGGCGATGGGCTATGAGCCAAATCATAAAGCCGACCAGGACGGCCTTAAACAAGGGCGGAAAGTAGACTGACGCACCGAAAATCAGGTCCTGAAGGGGGAGTCCCACGGAGCTTTGAAAAAACGTCACGGGCAGAGATCCTTTGCAGTGAACAAAATGCCGCGAGGGCGAGTCTTAATCTGATGGAACATCACAATTCAGTGTAAGTCATCCTTTTAAGTTCGATGAATGCAGTATTGCATTTGTTTTGCCAATACAAATGCTGCACACTATTCTAAAATCAGTATAATAACTTAGCAAGCTAATTATAAGGAGATGAAATTGGAATCGCCATTAGGTTCTGATCTGGCAAGGTTGGTACGCGTCTGGCGTGCTCTGATTGACCATCGCCTGAAACCTCTGGAATTGACACAGACGCACTGGGTCACGCTGCATAACATTCATCAGCTGCCACCCGACCAGTCACAAATTCAACTGGCAAAAGCGATCGGCATTGAGCAACCATCACTGGTACGTACGCTTGACCAACTGGAAGAGAAAGGACTCATCTCCCGGCAAACCTGCGCCAGCGATCGTCGCGCTAAGCGGATTAAGCTCACTGAGAAAGCGGCCCCTATCATTACTGAAATGGAAGCCGTTATCACCAAAACGCGCGGCGAAATCCTTTCCGGGGTTTCACCCGCAGAGCTTGAACTGCTCATCAGCCTCATTGGACGCCTTGAGCAGAACATTCATGAGCTGCAGTCACGCGACTGACACCATCACAAGGCCTTGCAGCAGCAAGGCCTTTTTTACCTCGATACAACGACACGGTTACGCCCGGTCTCTTTCGCTTCATACATCGCCTTGTCAGCATTCTCCACGCACGCTTCAGCGGTCGTCGTCGGAGAGGTGGCGGTAAATACCCCCATGCTAATCGTGATGGATTCAGGTAACTGACCCCCGCTGCTGACCTTATCAAAACTGCTCAGCTTTAGCCGTATGCGTTCAGCCACCTGGTACGCTGCCTCCGACGAAGTATTGGTCAGCATCAGGACAAATTCTTCCCCACCAATACGTGCCGCAATGTCCTGCGGGCGGACGGAATCCATCAGCAGGTTGGCGACAAACTGCAATACTTTGTCTCCCTGCAGATGGCCGTAGCAGTCGTTGATGCGCTTAAAACGGTCGAGATCGCTGACGATAACCGACACAGGGTGATTGGCTTTGCTGATGCTGAGTGCCTGATTTAAGGCGTCGTAAAAATAACTGCGGTTGTAAAGGCGCGTCAGCGGGTCGCGGATCGAGTTCTGATAAGACTGCTGATACTTTATGTGCGAGTCGCGATACAGGTTAAAGACGTCGTACAGCAGGACAAAAATAATCATCAGCGTCGCCACGGTTTCGAATAAGCGAGCGTGATACCAGGACGTGTCCTCAGCATGCCCGCCGGCTAACAGTAATGAGAGCGTCAGGACATAACAAACACATAAGAAATTACCGCCAACCCAAAAAAGATTCCGCACCCGGGTAATCGTCATTAACGTTGCTAACGCCACAACCCAGAGAAGAATCAAAAAGATATTTATGACCTGGCTCCAGAGAACCATAAATTGCCGGGTTTCATTATCCACCAGATCCAGCGTTATCAGTGCCGAGTGGCTGGAGCAGAACCAGGCCAGGGCGACCATAGAAACCGTAAACAGCAGTGTACCGATAACCACGGCAATATGCGCGGGGCGTGAAAGGGGATAATCCCGAATAGAATAGAGCAAAGCTGAGACTATTATCAGCACCGCCATAAGAATATGACGGAACATAAAGAAGATCATGGCGTCGTTATAGTCGACAACATTGAACTGATAGAGATCCAGCCATGACGGGAAGCTGGACAGGGTGCCGGCCATCAGCATCGTCGACCCGGCAAAGGCCGAGGCGAGGGCGATAAGGTACAACCGCCGTCTGTCGCACCAGTATTTCATGACCATGAAGCAGGCAATAAACAGGTGGAATACCAGCAAAAATATGGTAAGTGTCGGGAATAGCAGCGGTGAGAATGAAGGGACTAATTCGACCAGTTTTACAAAGAGACCTTGTAATATTCCAACGACGACGATGCATCCAAAACAGAATGTAATATAAGGGTTCTTAAAATATCGTTGTAGTGCAAGCATAGGGATTTGACGGAATAATAAAATTAAATAATGTAAAGTAAGAAAGAGAGTAACAGGCGTGGAGAGTAAATACTTTGCGCAGGAACAAGATATACCGCGCTTAATGATTCATGGCGGGAATGTTTTTTGTAAATATATTGCTGATAATTATATTATATGTAAATAGATTTGTTTACGGGCTTCGCTAAACGGATTTGTTAAATGGATTTGTTAAATGGATGTGGTCTGATGACCACATCCAGTTTGAATTAGCGTGGAGAAACGGTGACCTGGCTTCCGTTGCTCGCCAGAACAACGCGCTGGCCGGCAGAGAAACGGGTATTACCCTGTTTCTGTACTACCATGATGGTGCTGCCGTCATCTTTACGGATTTCCAGTTCTACGCCCTGGCTTTTGTTCATTGCACCCTGAACGCCCTGGCCTGCAACACCACCCGCAACGGCACCTGCTGCCGTGGCCAGCGAACGGCCCGTGCCACCGCCTACGGTATTACCGAGGAAGCCACCCAGCACAGCACCGCCGATGGCACCCATCACGTTGCTGTCATCGCCACCCTGAATTTGTACAGGGCGTGCGTTAACAACGGTACCGTAAGTGACGCTCTGAACCTGTTTGGCTTCAGAAGCGCTGTACACGTCGCCAGAAAGTGAACTGTCATTCACACAGCCTGCAAGGGTTAAACCGATCAGCGAAACGCCCAGTACACGTAAAATCATTTGAATCTCCTGTTCACCAAAAACGCCCGATGGCGGGCATCCGTTATGGCTAAATTATATGGCATAAGGGGCCATAGTTCATATCTTTGCACTAACAATAAGAAAATTGTACTTGAATTTAACTTAACGAGACATAAACGGGCACCCGGCAGGTTACCTGTCTGAGATTGTTAAAAAATATTATCGCCGGATAGCAAAGCGGCGCTGTTTATGGTTGAGTGGAGAGCATTAGCCCACGCAACGTAAGGAAAGCGCATGAAATCGGGTCGCTACATTGGTGTGATGTCGGGTACCAGTCTGGATGGCGTAGACGTCGTTCTGGCCGCTATTGATGAAAACATGGTGGCACAGCAGGCGAGCCTGACCTGGCCTATCCCCCTGGCGCTGAAAGAGGACATTCTCAGTGTCTGTCAGGGGCAACAACTGACGCTTTCTCAGCTTGGTCAGCTTGATGTGCGGCTGGGGGCGCTGTTTGCCGATGCGGTACTGGCCCTGATGCATAAAGAAAAGCTTCGCCCGCAGGATGTCGTCGCTATCGGCTGTCACGGACAAACGGTCTGGCATGAGCCGGTCGGCGATGCACCGCATACCCTGCAAATCGGCGACAACAACCAGATTGTGGCGAAGACGGGCGTGACCGTAGTCGGTGATTTTCGGCGTCGCGATATTGCGCTTGGCGGGCAAGGCGCGCCGCTGGTGCCCGCTTTTCATCAGGCATTGTTGACCCATCCGACAGAGCGCCGAATGGTGCTGAACATTGGCGGTATCGCCAACCTGTCTCTGCTTATCCCGGATCAACCCGTACGCGGCTATGACACCGGCCCGGGTAACATGCTGATGGATGCCTGGATCTGGCGTCAGCGTGGTCAGGCTTATGATAAAGACGCGCAGTGGGCCAGCGAAGGCAAAGTGATCATCCCGCTGTTGCAGTCCATGCTAAGCGATCCGTACTTCGCTTTACCGGCGCCCAAAAGCACGGGGCGCGAATATTTCAACTATGGCTGGCTCGAACGTCAGCTGGCGCAGTTCCCGGCGCTTGCACCGCAGGATGTCCAGGCGACGCTCGCCGAGTTAACGGCGGTTTCGATATCGGAACAGGTTCTTCTCAGCGGTGGATGCGAACGCCTGCTGGTGTGCGGCGGTGGCAGCCGTAACCCGTTGGTGATGGCACGTCTTGCCGGGTTATTGCCGGGTACCGAGGTGACGACCACCGATGAAGCCGGCATCAGCGGCGATGATATGGAAGCGCTGGCCTTTGCCTGGCTTGCCTGGCGCACCATTGCCGGGCTTCCGGGCAATTTGCCGTCGGTGACTGGCGCACGTGAGGCCAGCGTCCTCGGGGCCATTTTCCCGGCGAATCCACGTCATAATCAGAGTTAACTGAAATTCAGCGCTGCGTGTGGTCGTTAGAATGGAATGAAACAGGAGGGCAGCCATGCCCTCCAGGACCAGGAAAGTCTTCGGAATACGCCCATGAAAAAACTTCTTCTTATTGCCGCGCCTTTATTGCTGTCAGGATGCAGCGTCTACAACCAGTTCCTTGATCGCATGCAGACCGATACCCTGGAGTATCGCTGTGATGAAAAACCGCTGACCGTTAAGCTGAACAATCCGCGTCAGGAAGCCAGTTTTGTCTACGACAACAAATTGCTCACCCTCAAGCAGGGCATTTCTGCCTCCGGCGCACGCTACACGGACGGAATTTATGTCTTCTGGTCGAAAGGCGACAGCGCCACCGTCTACAAACGCGACCGTATTGTGCTGAACAATTGCCAGCTCGAAAATCCGAAGCGTTGAGATTTTTACAGGGGCGGCGCACAATAGCGCCACCCAATGTCAATGTCAGCTAACGCCATGTCAGATAACGACGAACTGCAGCAAATTGCGCATCTGCGCCGTGAATACACCAAAGGCGGCCTGCGTCGCCAGGATCTTCCCGCCGAACCCCTCGTGCTTTTTGAACGCTGGCTGAAACAGGCCTGTGAAGCGAAACTTGCCGACCCAACGGCAATGGTTGTCGCAACGGTAGATGAAAACGGTCAACCGTATCAGCGTATCGTCCTGCTCAAACATTATGACGAGAAAGGCCTGGTGTTTTACACCAACCTGGGCAGTCGTAAGGCACACCACCTGGAAAACAATCCTCGTATCAGCCTGCTGTTCCCGTGGCATATGCTGGAGCGTCAGGTGATGGTCACCGGCAAAGCAGAGCGTCTCTCCACGCTGGAAGTGGTGAAGTATTTCCACAGCCGTCCGCGTGACAGCCAGATTGGCGCCTGGGTCTCAAAACAGTCCAGCCGTATTTCGGCGCGTGGCGTGCTTGAAAGCAAATTTCTCGAACTGAAGCAGAAATTCCAGCAGGGCGAAGTTCCGTTGCCCAGTTTCTGGGGGGGCTTCCGCATTCCGATCGAGCAGATGGAATTCTGGCAGGGCGGCGAACACCGTCTGCATGACCGCTTTTTATACCAGCGTGAAAATGGCGGCTGGAAAATCGACAGGCTGGCACCGTAATCGCCGAAATTTGTTGATTTAAGCGCTAGCGCAGGCCGCGCTTGCGCTTTATTCTATGTACCTTTCGCATCAGGCGAAAAGTCGTGTACCGGCAAAGGTGCAGTCGTTTATACATGGAGAATTTGATGGCAAGCAGTAACTTGATTAAACAATTGCAAGAGCGGGGCCTTGTGGCTCAGGTGACGGACGAGGAAGCGTTAGCAGAGCGACTGGCGCAAGGCCCGATCGCGCTCTATTGCGGCTTCGATCCTACCGCTGACAGCTTGCATTTGGGGCATCTTGTTCCATTGTTATGCCTGAAACGCTTCCAGATGGCGGGCCACAAGCCTGTCGCACTGGTAGGCGGCGCGACCGGTCTGATTGGTGACCCAAGCTTTAAAGCTGCTGAGCGTAAACTGAACACCGAAGACACCGTGCAGGAGTGGGTGGATAAGATCCGCAAACAGGTTGCGCCTTTCCTCGACTTTAACTGCGGTGACAACTCTGCGATTGCGGCCAACAACTATGACTGGTTTGGCGGCATGAACGTGCTGACCTTCCTGCGCGACATTGGCAAACACTTCTCTGTTAACCAGATGATTAACAAAGAAGCGGTGAAGCAGCGTCTGAACCGTGACGACCAGGGCATCTCCTTTACCGAGTTCTCCTACAACCTGCTGCAGGGTTATGACTTCGCCTGCCTGAATAAACTGCACGGCGTCTGCCTGCAGATTGGCGGCTCTGACCAGTGGGGCAACATCACGTCGGGTATCGATCTGACGCGTCGTCTGCACCAGAACCAGGTCTTCGGTCTGACCGTTCCACTGATCACCAAAGCCGACGGCACCAAATTTGGTAAAACCGAAGGCGGCGCGGTATGGCTTGATCCGAAGAAAACCAGCCCGTACAAATTCTACCAGTTCTGGATTAACACGGCGGATGCCGATGTTTATCGCTTCCTGAAGTTTTTCACCTTTATGGACATTGAGACGATCAATGCTCTGGAAGAAGAAGACAAAAACAGCGGTAAAGCGCCACGTGCTCAGTACGTACTGGCTGATGAAGTGACCAAACTGGTTCACGGTGAAGAAGGTCTGGCCGCGGCAAAACGCATTACTGCAAGCCTGTTCAACGGGACGCTGAGCGATCTGAGCGAAGCGGACTTCGAACAGCTGGCGCAGGATGGCGTGCCGATGGTTGAGATGGAAAAAGGTGCCGACCTGATGCAGGCGCTGGTGGACTCCGAGCTGCAGCCATCCCGAGGTCAGGCGCGTAAAACCATCGCCTCGAACGCTATCACCATTAACGGTGAAAAACAGGCCGACCCGGAATACACCTTCGCTGACAGCGATCGTCTGTATGGCCGCTACACGCTTCTGCGTCGCGGTAAGAAAAACTACTGTCTGGTCTGCTGGAAATAATTAAAAGTATCCAGGGGCGTGGGAAACCACGCCCCTTTTGTTTTTTCAGGGTTTGGTAAGTAAAAATGAAGAACATCCTCGCCATTCAGTCCCACGTGGTCTTTGGGCATGCTGGCAACAGCGCCGCGGAATTTCCGATGCGCCGCCTCGGTGCCAACGTCTGGCCCCTCAATACCGTGCAGTTCTCAAACCATACACAATACGGTCAATGGACCGGCTGCGTGATGCCGCCTTCGCACCTCACCGACATTGTGCAGGGCATTGCCAATATCGATCAGCTAAAACGCTGTGATGCGATACTGAGCGGATATCTCGGTTCGGCAGAGCAGGGAGAGCATATCCTGGGCATTGTCCGCCAGGTGAAAGCGGCAAACCCGGCGGCGAAATACTTTTGTGATCCTGTTATGGGGCATCCGGAGAAAGGCTGTATCGTGGCCCCCGGCGTGGCTGAATTCCATGTGCGTCACGCGCTGCCGGCCAGCGATATTATTGCGCCGAACCTGATTGAGCTGGAAATTCTCTGCGAGCATCCGGTGAATAGCGTAGAAGAGGCGGTAAGCGCTTCTCGCGAGCTAATAGCCCAGGGGCCGGAGATTGTCCTGGTGAAACATCTCGCGCGCGCAGGGCTGAGCAGGGACCGTTTTGAGATGCTGCTGGTGACGAAAGACGAAGCCTGGCATATCAGCCGTCCGCTGGTGGACTTCGGCATGCGTCAGCCGGTGGGTGTCGGTGATGTGACAAGCGGTTTGCTGCTGGTGAAATTACTTCAGGGGGCCACGCTGCGGGATGCGCTTGAGCATGTGACTGCTGCGGTGTACGAAATCATGAAGGCGACGAAAGAGATGCAGGAGTATGAACTGCAGGTGGTCGCGGCACAGGATCGTATCGCGAAACCGGAGCATTACTTCAGCGCGACCCGGTTATAACGGTTCACATTCCTGTCAGCCGGGTAGCGACAGCGCCACCCGGCAATACAGTGCGCCGGTCAGTTCAACCCTTCTGCTTTAAGCGCTGCAGCCACCGCAGGACGCGCGGCTACGCGATCCATGTACGATGCAATGTGGTCCAGCCCGTCCATGTTGAGCTTAATGGCCCGCGCCCAGCGCAGCACGGTGAACAGATAGGCATCAGCAATTGTAAAACGCGCGCCTCCAATCCACTGATCGTCTTTCAGCGATGCGTTAACGTACTGCAGTTTTTTCTCCAGCTGAGCACGTACGGTCGGTTTGTACTCTTCCGGCGTCTCCGGACGGAACAGCGGGGTAAAGCCTTTGTGCAGCTCGGTCGCAATGTAGTTCATCCACTCCAGCGTTTTGTAGCGAGAAACCGTGCTTACCGGTGCCAGCAATTGCCTGTCGGGCACGCTATCGGCGAGGAATTGCATAATCGCCACGCCTTCGGTCAGTAGGGTACCGTCATCCAGCAGCAGAGCCGGAACTTGTCCCTTCGGGTTAATAGCAAAAAAATCATCGCCGTTTTCCAGGCGTTTTTTCATGAGGTCAACGCCATCCAGCGTGAAATCTTTGCCGCTCTCGCGCAGGGTAATGTGGGAAGCAAGAGAGCACGCGCCCGGTTTGTAGAACAGTTTCATCGGTAACTCCTTTTTGCTGAGGTTTCAGCTATGTTAGTGCGCGAACGGGTAAAAAAAAAGCCGCTAATACATTAGCGGCTTCTGTTCAGTCGTTTCTCAGTGACATTATGCGGTAGCGGTTTCGGTCGCTTTCGCCGTCTTGTCGTCGTCCTGAGTCATGCGATTCAGCTTCGGCGCAGTCAGCATCATCAGAACCGCGATAACCGCAGTAGCAATACCAATCTGCATGAACACGGTACCGTAGACGTTCAGAGAGACCAGTGGGTCAGTCACGTTATCCGGCACGGCCATCAGGTTTGCAATTTTACCTGCGATGATAGCGGCACCCGCAGTGGTCAGGAACCAGCTACCCATGATGAAGCCCATCAGACGCTGAGGAACCAGTTGTGCAACCATCGCCAGGCCCAGACCGGAGATCATCAGTTCACCGATAGACTGCAGCGCGTAGCTCAGGATCAGCCAGTTAACGGAGACGATACCGGCGTCAGTCGCAAATTTCGTACCCAGCGGCAGTACCAGGAATGCGCCAGAACACAGCAGCATACCGATAGCAAATTTGTGCGGCATCGGCAGACGGTCGCCCATCTTGTTATAGATAGCAGCCAGAATCGGGCTACCAATCATGATCCAGAACGGGTTCAGGGCCTGATACTGTTCCGGCTCGAACGCGATACCCAGGATTGAGTGCTCAACGTTACGGATAGCGAAGAAGTTCAGAGACGTTGGCATCTGGCTGTACAGAACGAAGAAGATAATCGCTTCCAGCATCAGGATGAAGGCCACAATCATCTTACGACGAGCGGCACCCTGCATGGCGAAGGCTTCTTTCGCGAAGATGATCACGATACCCAGCGCAACCACACCCAGAACCGCACGCGCGATGCCCTGGTTATGCAGCAGCCAGGTTGCGATTGCCGCGAGGATCACCACGCCGACAATGGTCGCCAGCAGTTTGCCAATGTGAACCGGTTCGAAGTCTGGTTTGGAGCCGTAGTCTTTAACCCAGCGTTTGCAGAAGGCAAAGTTAACCACGGTGATCAGCATACCGACAACGGACAGGGAGAACGCAACGCTCCAGCCGAATTTAGCGGCCAGCCACGGGGTTGCCAGCATGGAGAAGAAGGAACCGATGTTCACGGACATGTAGTACATGGTGAATGCACCGTCCAGACGCGGGTCATCTTTGTTGTAACAGGTAGAGAGCAGGGAAGACGGGTTCGCTTTGAACAGACCGTTACCGACGGCGATAGTCGCCATACCCATATACACCACAGCGGCATCGTGACCAGACCATGCAACCAGCGCATAGCCAACGGCCAGGACAATCGCACCCAGCATAATGACACGTTTAGTCCCGAGGACTTTATCGCCCAGCCAGCCGCCGATAGCGACCAGACCGTACACCAGGGCACTGAAAGAGGAGAACAGCGTAATGGAATCTGCTTCGGACATACCCAGCTGTTTTACCAGGTAAACCGCCATGATCCCTTGCAGGCCGTAATAACCAAAACGCTCCCATAACTCGATAGAGAAGATGAGATAGAACGCTTTAGGTTGTTTAAAAGCGTTAAGACTTACGCTTTCATCTGTTGGTTTATTGTTTGCAGTCGACACATATACCTCTTTTTTTACATCCCATATTAACGGGGGTGTTCATCGCGTGATGGCCGTAGTCCATCCGCCTTATAGTTATATTGGGAGGAGAAACGGCGGGTAATGTTCACTATCCTGCACCGTCTGGCAATACGTTTGTAATAATCTGTTACATATAACTGGGCCGCTATAATCGGCGGTTCATACAAATGTTATTCAGCGTTAAATTTCATACGATCTGTAAAGGGAGTTTTTTTGACTGGCATTCACCCATAATTTGCCCTCAATGGCGATATGTTCTGCTATTTGAGGTTTATTGCAGTGATATAGCCCATATTCTGAAAAATAGCTGGTCTTATGTGTTGCTCGTGATGAGTTTGATCTTGTCTGGCAAAGGGTTTACGCCGCTTTTAACAACAAAAATTCAACACGAAGTTATCAGGGTGATCTTGATCACATATGTATAGAAATTTTCGGCTATGAAAAAAGTATTAACCTGTTTGAGCGTTAAAGGCTCGAACAAGTGATAAGGGAAGTGGTAAGGAAGGCGGATAAATTATGGTCAAAAGAAGGTCTTCTGGTAGACCCTCTTTTGGTAAGGAATTGCCGTTGCGTCAGAAAACGAAAAGCGGAAGATATCAGGGATACACTTTCTCTTTGTACTCGCAGAGATCTTCGATAATACAGGAGCCACAGCGAGGCTTACGGGCAATACAGGTATAACGGCCATGGAGAATGAGCCAGTGATGGCAATCCACCTTAAATTCGGCGGGAACCACTTTTAGCAGTTTCTCTTCAACCTGCTCGACATTCTTGCCCGGTGCGAAGTTCGTGCGGTTAGAGACGCGGAAAATATGGGTATCAACGGCGATAGTCGGCCAGCCAAACGCGGTGTTAAGTACCACATTCGCAGTCTTACGTCCCACGCCGGGTAATGCTTCCAGCGCGGCGCGATCTTCCGGTACTTCACCCCCGTGCTGTTCCAGCAGGATCCGGCAGGTTTTGATCACGTTCTCAGCCTTGCTGTTAAACAGACCGATAGTTTTGATATAGGACTTCACCCCGTCCACGCCCAGTTCCAGCATCGCCTTTGGCGTGTTGGCGACCGGATAAAGCAGGGCGGTCGCCTTATTAACGCTCACGTCGGTAGCCTGCGCAGAGAGCAGCACGGCGATCAACAGCTCGAACGGGGAGTTAAAATTCAGCTCCGTCGTCGGATGTGGGTTCTCATCCCGCAGACGGGTCAGGATCGCAATGCGCTTTTCTTTATTCATGAGGCCTTCTCGGGTATCCCTTCCTGTACGCTGCGCTCAGCCGCGCGACGCTTACGTTTTTCATCAATCAGGTATTTTATCGCCAGCATCATGCCGAGGCCAATAAACGCGCCTGGCGGCAGCATGGCCAGCAGGAACGGCGTATCGGTGTGGAAGACTTCGATGCGCAGCGCTTTAGCCCAGCCGCCGAGCAGCGCATCTGCGCCATCAAACAGCGTTCCGTTACCCAGGATCTCACGCATTGAGCCGAGCACGAACATGGCACCGGTTGCCCCCATACCAATAGAGAAACCATCCAGAGCCGACATCGCCGGGCTGTTTTTTACGGCAAAAGCTTCCGCGCGCCCGACCACAATACAGTTGGTTACGATGAGGGGAATAAAGATCCCGAGCGACTGATACAGACCGAACGCATAAGCGTTAATCAGCATCTGGACGATACTCACCACCGACGCGATGATCATGACGTAAATCGGAATACGGATTTCCGATGGCGTCCAGCGGCGCAGGGCAGAGATGGACAGATTGGTCAGGGTGAGAACCAGCGTGGTTGCCAGCCCCAGACCCAGCGCGTTGGTGGCGGTGGATGTCACTGCCAGCAGCGGACACATCCCCAGCAGCTGTACCAGCGCGGAGTTGTTCTTCCACAATCCCTGGACGATAACCTCTTTAACCTGGCTCATGATTACTCCTCACAGGCCGGAAGATTGTTCATCTGCGCGGGCAGCGTTTCCGCATACAGCCCGGCTCGTTTTACGGCATTGACCACGGCCCGTGGGGTAATGGTTGCCCCCGTGAACTGGTCAAACTCGCCGCCATCCTTTTTCACAGCAAATGCAGGATCCGCTTCGCCGTGGATCACTTTTCCGGCAAAATGCAAAATCCAGTCGCTCAGACGGGTTTCAATTTTATCCCCCAGGCCTGGCGTCTCATGATGTTCCGTCACGCGCGTACCCAACACGGTACCGGAGAAATCGCTGCCGACCAGCAGTTGAATCGCCCCGGAGTAGCCATCGGGCGCCGTCGCTTCCATTACCGCGCCTACCGCGTTATCCCCCTTACGGGCAATAAAGACGCGGTGCGGGCCTTTGCCTAACTGAGGTGCCTGGACCACGAAGCAACTTTTCTGCAGGTCATTATCGTAGAAATCAGGGGGGATCACCTGATCGAACAGGGCTTTTTGCTGCTTCACCGCCTGTTCGTCGATGGTCGATTTGGTCAGGTTGTTCACCAGGGCCGTCAGTCCGGTGAGGACCGCGGCGAAAATGGCCAGCGTGACGCCGTGTTTTTGCATTGTTTTCAGCATCGCGAAACCCTTAACGGTGGCCGTACACGCGCGGACGCGTGTAGTAGTCGATGAGCGGAACGGTGATGTTTGCAAGCAGAACCGCGAATGCCACACCGTCCGGGTAACCGCCAAAGCTGCGGATGAGCCACACCAGCAAGCCGGCCAGTGCACCGAAGATCAGGCGGCCACGGTTCGTGGTAGATGCCGTTACCGGATCGGTCAGGATAAAGAACGCACCCAGCATGGTTGCCCCCGAGAGCAGATGCATCTGTGGGCTGGCGAGCGATTCTGGCGAGAACACCCATCCCAGTGTGGCGCAGACCGCCAGCGTCACGAGGAAGCTGACCGGAATATGCCAGCGGATCGCTTTCTGCTGCAGCAGGAACAGCCCGCCCAGCAAATAAGCAAGGTTCACCCACTGCCAGCCCGCGCCCGCCAGCATGCCGCTGAAGATGGCAGATTTCATAATCTGATCGACGGAGTGCCCGGCATGCAGGGAGGTTTTAAACGTATCGAGTGGTGTGGCCTGGCTGATGCCATCCACGCCCATACGCAGCGCGTTCATATCCGCACCGAGCGCGGTATGGCCGGTAAAGATAACGTGCAGGGCATCCATAAAGCCGGGTACCGTCGCGGCAATGTCATGCGGCGGCAACCAGCTGGTCATCTGAACCGGGAAGGAGATGAGCAGTACGACGTAGCCAATCATCGCCGGGTTGAACGGGTTATGGCCCAGCCCACCATAAAGTTGTTTGGCAATAATGACTGCAAACACCGTACCGAGCACCACCATCCACCACGGAGCAAACGGTGGAATACTGATTGCCAGCAACAGGCCAGTCAGCAGTGCTGAGTTATCGGCAAGGATGCGGGAAACCGCCAGCTTACGCAGTTTAAGCACCAGGGCTTCTGCCCCTAAGGCGCTGGCACAACCCAGCACTATCTGGAACAGCGTTCCCCAGCCGAAAAACCAGCACTGAACGGCAATGCCCGGCAGCGCCGCCAGGCACACCAGCATCATGATGCGTGATGTCTGGCGCTGATTATGGGTGTAAGGGGAACTTGCGATTCTGAAAACCATTTAATCCTCGTTAACTGCTTGCTGTGCGGCTTTCTTCGCCTGAACGCGCGCAATGGCGGCGGCGACTGCGGCTTTACGTGGGTCGTCGTTTGCGGCCGGCTGCTGTTCTTCCTGCTGTGCTGCTTTGCGGGCCTTGGCGCGGGCAATGGCGGCTTCAACAGCCGCCTTACGCGGGTCGACGGGGGCTTCAGGCGTAGCGGTTTCAGTCTGCGCCGCTGCTTTGCGCGCTTTAGCGCGCGCGATCGCCGCTTCAACAGCCGCTTTACGGGGATCTACGGCCTCCACTTCTTGCTCAACCACCACGTTTTGCTCGCCGACTTTGCGCGCTTTGGCGCGAGCGATCGCCGCTTCAACAGCCGCTTTACGGGGATCTACGGCCTCCGCGTCTTGTTCAACTACCTCGTTTTGCTCGCCGGCCTTACGGGCTTTGGCGCGGGCAATGGCGGCTTCAACGGCGGCTTTACGCGGATCGATCTCAGCGTCAGAGGAGGCTGACTGTGCTTTTTCTGCCTGACGGGCGCGCGCAGCCGCTTTACGCGCTTCGCGGGCGGCAATCGCTTCGCTGTTATCCGGTTTTTCACAGGCCGGGATCACCACGGTCTGGGCTGCCGTCGCTTTTTTCTCCCGCACGCGTGCCAGTGCGGCATTAATCGCATCCTGGTCTTTTTCGCCGGGCTGAACTGCGGCCTGTTTGTGACGCGCCTGACGGGCCAGTTTTTCACGCTCCAGACGCGCCTGACGCGCTTCAAAACGCGCTTTCGCTTCGGCTGCGCGTTTCTCTTCCATGGAGATGGCATAAATCTCGGCCTTCTCCTGGCGGAAGTACTGCACCAGAGGAATGTTACTTGGGCAGACCCAGGCGCAGGCACCGCATTCGATGCAGTCGGCCAGGTTATGGGTCTGCGCTTTATCGTGCAGCTGACCTTTGCTGTACCAGTACAACTGTTGCGGAAGTAAATCCGCCGGACAGGCATCGGCACAGGCGCTGCAGCGGATACAGCCTTTCTCCTCCTGCTCTTCACCCATTTCGGTCGGGGAGGGGGCAAGCAGGCAGTTTGTGATTTTTACTACCGGGACATCGAGCCACGGCAGGGTAAAGCCCATCAGCGGGCCACCCATGATCACCATCTGGTCGCTGGCCGGGCAAAAATCAGCCTGTTCCAGCAGATGACGAACCGGCGTACCCAGACGCGCCCAGACGTTGCCCGGACGCGCGACAGATTCACCGGTCAGCGTAACCACGCGCTCGGTCAGCGGTTCACCGTCCACCACCGCACGTTTCACGGCGTAGGCTGTCCCGACGTTTTGCATCAGCACCCCGATGTCCGAAGAGCGTCCGCCATGCGGAACCTGCTTGCCGGTCAGAATTTGCGTCAGCTGTTTGGCGCCGCCAGAGGGGTACTTGGTTGGGATAACGCGCAGGCCGATATCGTGGCTGCCGTTGAGGACGGCGCGCAGCATCGAAATAGCCTGTGGCTTGTTATCTTCAATGCCAATCAGCACTTCGCGCGGCTGCAGAATATGGGCAAGAATGCGGATCCCTTCCACGACCTGCGCGGCGCAGTCCTGCATCAGACGATCGTCGGCGGTGATGTAGGGTTCACATTCCGCTGCATTGATGATCAGGGTCTGAATTTTATCGCCGCCGCCGTGCAGTTTGACGCCGGTAGGGAACCCTGCGCCGCCCAGGCCGGCAACGCCGAATTGATGAATACGCTCGATAAGCGCTTCGCGGCTCCGGTTGCGGTAGTCGCTCCAGCCGTCACGGTCTATCCAGCGGTCTTCTCCGTCGGCTTCAATAATGACGCTCAGCTCGGAGAGCGCAGAGGGGTGTGCAACGGTATGGGGGGCGATCGCCACCACTGTACCGGACGTCGGAGCGTGGACCGGCAGCATACGTCCGCGACCGAACGTTAACGGCTGGCCGCGAAGGACGGTATCGCCTTCTTTCACGCACAGTTCACCCTCAGCACCGATATGCTGTTTCAGCGGCATGACGTAACGGGACGCCAGCGGAATTTGGCGCAGCGGCGTGCCGTTGGACTGGGTTTTCATTTCAGGTGGATGGATACCACCGTCAAAGTCCCAAATCTTCTCTTTTCTGAAAGCAGAAAATAACTTAAGCATGTTGTTCCACAGGAATGATGCGAACCGGAATGGTTTGAAGATCCCACTTCCAGCTTTCGGTAGTCGGTTCAACCGGGCGCAACGTTATACATTGCGTCGGGCAGGGTGCCACGCAGAGGTTACAGCCGGTGCACAGATCCGCCACGACGGTGTGCATGGCACGGGTTGCGCCAACGATGGCGTCGACAGGGCATGCCTGAATGCATTTTGTGCAGCCGATGCAGTTCGCTTCGTCAATCACGGCGAGGGCGCGAACCGGCTCCTGCACATCTTCATCGCCGTCAACAGGTTGCGGGTCAACGTTAAGCAGGGCGGCTATTTTCAGCATTACCGCTTCACCGCCGGGTGCGCAGCGGTTAATTTTTTCACCCTGCACGCCTACCGCTTCGGCATAGGGGCGGCAGCCAGGATAGCCACACTGCCCGCACTGGCTTTGCGGCAGAAGCTCATCGATTTTTTCTACAACAGGATCGTCCTCTACCGCGAAACGGCGGGAGGCATAACCCAGAATAAGGCCAAACACCAACCCCAGCACGCTGATAGAGGCGATGGCTATCCAGACAGTACTCATTACAACTTCACCAGACCACTAAAGCCCATAAAGGCCAGAGACATTAAACCTGCTGTCACCAGGGCGATCGCGTTACCGCGGAATGGCGCAGGGATATCCGCTGCTGCCAGGCGCTCGCGAATCGAGGCGAACAGCACCATCACCAGAGAGAAACCGACGGCGGCAGAAAAACCGTACAGCGCCGATTGCATGAAGTTATGCCCAAGGTTGATGTTCAGCAGCGCCACGCCAAGTACTGCACAGTTGGTGGTAATCAGCGGCAGGAAGATACCCAGCAGGCGATAGAGAGCCGGGCTGGTTTTACGCACCACCATTTCTGTGAATTGCACTACCACCGCGATGACCAGAATAAAGGACAGCGTACGCAGATAGATTAAATCCAGCGGGATGAGGATCCAGTTATCAATCAACCACGCGCAGATAGACGCCATCGTCATCACGAAGGTGGTGGCCAGCCCCATGCCCATCGCAGTTTCCAGCTTTTTGGAAACCCCCATAAATGGACACAGGCCAAGGAACTTCACCAGGACGAAGTTGTTAACCAGCACAGTGCCGACAAAGAGCAGTAAGTAATCGGTCATTATTTAGCCTGAAATAAAAAAGCCGCCTATTATCGGACAAACCACCGCAGGCGACAACAGGTTATCTGTAAGGTTATTACGGGTTCACAAAGGTGTTCTTCACCCGCGTCGAACGCTTGAAATAGGGCGCCAGCAGCGCCGCAGCCAGTAACGGAAAAAGCAGCTGGCGAACGGCCAGGGCATCAGAAACTGGCGAAAAAGCAAAGGCTTTCACCGCCAGCAGGACCGAAATCAGCAGCCAGATAATGTAGTGTTTAGGGACACCCTTACGGCGCTTAAAGAAGGCAATGGTCAGCCATAGCGTGTAGTACCACATCCCGATCGCAAAAACGAACGACACAAACCACATCGTAATATTAAGCACACTTTGCGACATCAGGGTCTGGATTGCATGAGGTGTAATCAGTGCGGTGGTATAAAGCAGCAGCGCAAGTGATGCGCTTAATAAGGCAACCAGCAGCCATGCCAGTGGGGCGATTAACCAGCCTCCAATTCGTTCTCCAGGCGTTGCGGTCATGAACTCTCCCATAATCTGCGCGAAATGTTGTACAGCCAGTTTGCAGGGCGGAGAGTATATAACATTTCGCGCGGATGGCTACTTTCTTATAAAACGTAGCGCCATACAGACTTAGGCACTTCACCGACGTTGAACAAACGGCCACCGGAGACCAGCTCCGCACGGCGGTGGTCAGCGGCGCGATACATATTGATGATTTCCTGATTATCCGACAGCGTGTAGTTCAGATGGTCAAACAGTTTTTCCAGGCTCTCAAGCGAATTGATCTTGCGAAATTTTAATAAATAGTCCTGAACTGTCATATTAATAAGTTTCCATATAAAAGTGAGTAATACCAGTTAAGGTAATTCGTCCGAATAATAAACGGATTAATAAAGACGTAAACAGCCCACTCAGATAACGCGACTAAATTAGGAGTTTTCTTTGCTGAAAGTACAGGCATCAGACGATGCCTGGAAGAGAAGGTTAACCGTGTTCACCAGGGCTGGCAATAAGTAACTGACATATTATGTCACTCTTTATTGCGGTAACCGGTTACTTAGGTTGGGCGACGGTGACAGGCTCCGGCGGCTGGTAGTTATCGATATGGCTGGCAACACCAAGCAAAATGACCGATACCCCAAGGACAATCCATCCCGCTAATTCAATGATTCGATTAATAATTGACGTCATGACTGGTACGTGTAATTTATCCATAAATACAGGTTGCAAATGTTACAGCGCCGTTTCCCCCGCGGCAAGTGCTTTGGGAACGGTTCCCCTAAACAAAATCAGAACGTTAAATCTATGTAACAAAAACAACCGGCATAGCCTGCTATTTTACGTCATATGGCACATGATTAATCTGTAAGAACGTCAGAGTAGCCAGTGTGAAATAAGATAGTCATAAAAGAGGGCAACATTATGAGTGATAGCATCCGCGTCGGGCTTATTGGTTACGGGTACGCGAGCAAGACTTTTCATGCGCCTCTGATTGCCGGGACGCCGGGCATGGCGCTGGCGGCAGTTTCCAGTAGCGATGCCACGAAAGTGCATGCCGACTGGCCCTCCGTGCCGGTTGTTTCTGAACCTAAGCATCTTTTTAACGACCCTAATATTGATCTGATCGTCATTCCCACCCCCAATGACACGCATTTTCCGCTGGCAAAGGCTGCACTGGAGGCCGGTAAGCACGTTATTGTCGATAAACCCTTCACGGTGACGTTGTCACAGGCGCGCGAACTGGATGCGCTGGCAAAAAGTTTTGGCAGAGTGCTTTCGGTATTTCATAACCGCCGCTGGGACAGTGATTTCCTGACGGTAAAAGCGCTCCTTAATGAAGGTACGCTGGGCGAAATCCTCTTTTTTGAATCACACTTTGACCGGTTCCGCCCTCAGGTCCGAAACCGCTGGCGTGAGCAAGCCGGGCCGGGCAGCGGCATCTGGTACGATTTAGCGCCGCATCTTCTCGATCAGGCCGTAAATTTGTTTGGCCTGCCGGTCAGTATGACGGTCGATCTGGCCCAGCTCAGACCCGGAGCGCAAACCACCGATTACTTTCATGCCGTCTTGAGTTACCCGCAGCGGCGTATTGTACTGCACGGGACAATGGTGGCAGCCGCCGAATCAGCGCGTTATATCCTTCACGGTACCCGCGGGAGCTTTGTGAAGTTTGGTCTCGATCCTCAGGAAGAACGCCTGAAAAACGGCGAGCGTTTGCCGCAGGAAGACTGGGGCTATGACATGCGGGACGGGGTTGTGACGCGGGTGGAAGGTGAGGAGAGGGTTGAAGAAACGTTGCTTACGATCCCGGGTAACTATCCGGCGTATTATGCCGCTATCCGTGATGCGCTAAACGGGACGGGGGATAACCCGGTTCCGGCCAGCCAGGCGATTCAGATTATGGAATTGATTGAACTGGGGATTGAATCAGCCAAACACCGCGCAACGCTCTGTCTGGCGTGATTCTGGCAAAGCCGGGTAAGGCGAAGCGCCCACCCGGCAACGGGCTTAGCCGCGGGCGACCTTATCCCGCAGCGCCTGTTTCTCTGCTGGCGTCAGGAAGGCGATGTCCAGGCCGTTAATCTGCGCCTGGCGGATCTGATCCTGACTCAGGCCAGCCTGCGGTGCGGCGACGGTGTACTCATGAATAATATCCACGCCCTGTACTGCCGGATCGTCCGTGTTCAGTGAGGCCAGAACACCGTGCTCCAGGAAGGTTTTCAGCGGGTGATGCGCCAGTGATGCCACTGTGCTGGTCTGAATATTGGACGTCAGACAGGATTCAATACCAATACGCTGCTCGGCAAGGAAATCCATCAGGGCGCGATCTTCAACGGCTTTGACACCATGACCGATACGCTCTGCACCCAGCTCACGGATGGCCTGCCAGATGCTTTCAGGGCCTGCCGCTTCACCGGCATGCACGGTAATGTGCCAGCCGGCGTCACGCGCGCGGTTGAAATGAGAAAGGAACAGACTGCCCGGGAAGCCGAGTTCATCACCCGCCAGGTCAACGGCAGCGATCGCATCACGATGCGCCAGTAACCCTTCAAGCTCCTGCAGACAGGCCGCTTCACCGAAGGTGCGGCTCATAATGCCAATCAGGCGAGCCTGAACGTCGAAGGTTTTACACCCTTCGCGCACGCCGTCAATTACCGCTTCAACCACGCCTGCAACGGGCAGGTTGTGGGTCATCGCCATATAGCCTGGCGAAAAGCGCAGTTCAACGTAGTGCAGGCCATTACGGGCGGCATCTTCAATATTTTCGAAAGCAACACGGCGGCAGGCATCCAGCGAGGCCAGCATTTTCACGCCCCAGTCGAGTTTGCTCAGGAAACTGACCAGATCCGGTTCATTTGAGGTGACCTGAACGTGGGGGATTAGGGTCTCAATCGTTTGAGCAGGGAGCGTGAGATTGTACTGGCGGCCAAGATCGAGGATGGTTTGGGCACGAATGTTACCGTCAAGATGGCGGTGAATATCAGTTAGTGGCAGGCGTGTATCAATCATGGTCGCACTCTTTTCTGGTTAAAGTGCGTCATATTATAAAAACAAAACGAGGTAAAAAGCTATTTGCGCAAGGGAATATTCCGTTGCGCAATCTGATTACAGGAGCGTCGTTATGCCGGCGATCAGCCGCTGAACCCCTTGCTCAAGCTTGCTACGCGGGCATCCCGCGTTCAGACGGACAAAACCGTTACCCTCGTCGCCGTAGGTGTATCCCGGCATGATGGCGACCTTTTGCTGCTCAATCAGGACTTTTTGTAGCATTTTATCGTCAAGGTTGAGTGGGCGTAAATCGATCCAGGCCAGATACGTGGCTTCGGGTGGCTGCCAGTTGAGCGTCGGAAACGCGTGGTGTAATTCGCGTGCAATGTACGCCAGATTTTCCTCCAGATACGCCCGCAATGCATCCAGCCATGGCTCTCCCTGCTGATAGGCAGCAATGTGGGCCGTCAGCGCCAGTACGGAAGGGGAAGAGAGCCCGTCACGACCTTTTAATGCGCTGAGGTAACCGTTATGGCTCTCTTCATCGCCAATCAGCCCCCAGGCACCGGTGAGCGCCGGTATGTTAAAACTTTTTGAACCAGAGCTCAGAAGTGCCCATTTACCGCGTGCCACTTCATTCCACGGCGTATGGCGACGGCCTCCCCACACCATGTCCATATGAATTTCATCGCTGATCACCGCCACGTCATAACGGGCGCACAGTTCTGCCATGTGACTCAGCTCTTCACGCGTCCAGACTTTACCCGTGGGGTTTTGCGGGCTGCACAGCAGCAAAATTTTGTTTTCCGGTTTTGCCAGCGCCGCCTCAAGTGCGGCCCTATTTCCCTGCCAGCCCGTGGCATGTTTTTCCATCGCCACGCCGACCACCTGGCGGGCATTCCCCTCGATGGCCTTATAGAACGCATCGTAAGCGGGGGTATGGACCACCACGCCGTCGCCGGGAGTTGACCAGAGGCGAATCAGTTCGGACACCATATAAATAACGGAAGGCCCGTACACGAGCGATTCGGTATCAATGTGGCTGTTAAAGCGCTGCCGGAACCAGTGCGCCACAGCGGCGAGAAACTCTTCATTTTTCCAGCGGCTGTAGCCAAACACCCCGTGATGAATACGCTGGTGCAGCGCTTCGGTGATGCAGGGCGCGGTCGCGAAATCCATATCGGAGATGGTGAAGGGCAGCAGATCGGCCGCGCCAAAGCGGTCGGCGACATAGTCCCACTGCGTGCACCAAGTGCCGTGTCGATCCACGACGGTTGAAAAATCGAACATGTCTCAAGTCCTTAAAGAAAAACCCCCTCAGCGCGAGGGGGTGAGGCATCAGGCTTCCACTGTACGCATCAGGGTTGCCAGCTCATCTTTCACTGACTGGACCTGCGGGCCGATAACCACCTGCAAATTATGTTGATTTAACTGTACCACGCCGATGGCCCGGTTGGCTTTCAGGGCGTTGGTGTCCACTTTCGACATGTCCGCCACCGACAGGCGCAGTCGGGTGATGCAGTTATCCAGAGAGGTAATGTTATCCGCACCGCCCAGCGCCGCCAGAATAGCAGGGGTGTTATAGCCGGACTTACCCACGGTACCTGCAACAGCCTGCTCAACGCTGCTGGCGGTATCGGTATCCCGTCCAGGCGTTTTGAGGTTAAAGCGGGTGATGGCGAAGCGGAAAATGCCGTAGTACACCGCGAACCAGATAGCGGCGACCACCGGTACCAGGTACCACTTGGTCGACAACCCGTGCAGGATCCCGAACACCACAAAGTCGATGACGTTGCCGTCGGTATTCCCGATGGTGACGCCCAGCACCGCCATCACGGTGAAGCCCAGACCGGTCAGTACCGCGTGGATGAGATACAGCACTGGCGCGACAAACAGGAACAGGAATTCGATTGGCTCCGTTGTACCGCCCACGACACAGGCGATGACCCCGGAAATCAGCAGCCCTTTAATTTTATGGCGGTTTTCCGGACGAGCACAGTGATACATGGCCAGCGCCGCACCCGGCAAGCCGCCGAGGAAGGCCGGCATTTTACCCTGTGACAGGAAGCGGGTCGCACTTTCAGAGAAGCCGTGCGTGGTCGGGCAGCTCAGCTGTGCCTGGAAGATGGTCAGCGCACCGCTCACATCGTGTCCGCACACCTCCATTGTGCCGCCCGCTTCGGTAAAGCGGATCAGCGCCACCAGAA
The DNA here is from genome assembly GCF_031453695.1 of Enterobacter sp. SORGH_AS_0287. Taxonomy (NCBI): domain Bacteria; kingdom Pseudomonadati; phylum Pseudomonadota; class Gammaproteobacteria; order Enterobacterales; family Enterobacteriaceae; genus Enterobacter; species Enterobacter sp. SORGH_AS_0287. Next base: position 1,489,319 of record NZ_JAVIZW010000001.1, on the reverse strand, counting down.
TATGTTGCAAACCAAACGGCAGCAGCAGACGTTCGCCGGTTCCGAAGATCATCGGACCAAAATCGCCCGCACCGTTGATGATGCGACCAATCCCGTTAATCCCCAGCGCAAAGACTGGCCAGATCAGCGGAATAATAAGGCCAAACAGACCCATGACCACAAGGGTTACAATGGGTACAAAGCGGGTGCCCCCGAAGAACGCCAGCGCATCAGGCAGGCGGATATTGTGGAAGCGCTCATGCAGCATCCAGATAATCACCCCGGCGATCACCGCGCCGAGGATCCCGGTATCAATGGACTGAATCCCGATAACGCTCTGAATGTTGTTCGCTTTAAGCACGGCGGCATCGGTGGTGGGCAGAATGCCTTTAGCCGTCAGCCAGAAGTTCACCGCAAGGTTCATTACCGCATAACCGACAAACCCGGCAAAGGCGGCCACGCCTTTGTTCTCGCGTGCCAGACCCAGCGGGATAGCAATACAGAACATCACCGGCAGGAAGCTGAAGGCGAAGGAGCCGACTTTACTCATCCAGATAAAGATCGCCTGCAGCACAGGTGTCCCGAGGAACGGGATCAGCGTGATGACGTCCTTACTGCTCAACGAACTGCCGATCCCGAGCATGATCCCGCAGAACGAGAGGAGTGCCACGGGCAGCATAAAGGTTTTACCCAGTTGCTGGAAAAATTCCCACAGCGATATTTTTTGTGCTGCTTTCGCCGTCATAAACGACTCCTTTATTGTTAAAATCAGTTTATCTGCTTCAATGCTGCGAGAAGATAAAACGTTTTATCAAAGTTTAGTGCGCTCTGAATCACATTCTCAGGCTTTGACTGGTAGTATAAAGATTACATATTGATAAAACGTTTTACCGATCTCATTTCAGGGAGTCACGCCGACACATGGCTGTAGCGAAAAAAATCACCATCAACGATGTCGCGCTCGCGGCGGGGGTTTCCGTCAGCACCGTTTCACTGGTGCTCAGCGGGAAAGGACGCATTTCTCCCGCGACCGGGCAACGGGTTAACGAGGCGGTTGAGCAACTGGGCTTTGTACGTAACCGCCAGGCATCAGCGCTGCGCGGCGGCCAAAGCGGTGTGATCGGTTTGATTGTGCGTGACCTGACCTCTCCCTTTTATGCCGAACTGACCGCGGGCCTGACCGAAGCGCTTGAAGCGCAGGGACGGATGGTCTTTTTGCTTCACGGCGGTCGCGAGGCCGATCAGCTCCTTTCCCGTCTGGATATGCTGCTTACGCAGGGCGTCGACGGGGTGATCGTCGCCGGCGCGTCGGGTGTGAGTAATGACTTGTGCGAGCGCGCCGCCGAAAAAGGCGTGCCGCTGGTGTTTGCCTCGCGCGCCAGTTATCTGGACGAAGCCGATACCCTGCGACCGGACAACATGCAGGCCGCACAAATGTTGACGGAGCATCTTATTCATCGGGGGCATCAGCGCATTGCCTGGCTTGGCGGAAAAAGCTCGTCCCTGACGCGAGCCGAGCGGGTAGGCGGTTACTGCGCGACGCTGATTAAATACGGCCTCCCGTTCCACAGCGAATGGGTGGTGGAATGCGAATCCAGCCAGAAGAAAGCCGCGGAAGCGATAAACGCGTTATTACGGAGTAGCCCGACGATAAGCGCCGTGATTTGCTATAACGAGGTGATTGCGATGGGAGCCTGGTTTGGCCTGATCCGCGCCGGGCGTCAGAGCGGAGAGGGTGGGGTTGAAACCTTCTTCGGCCACCAGGTGGCGTTAGGGGCATTTGCCGACGTCGGTGAAAACGCGCTGGACGATCTGCCCATTGTCTGGGCCACCACACCTGCCCGGGAGATGGGTTACACGCTGGCGGACAGGATTATGCAGCGCATCGAAAAAGCAGACGTGCAGGCCGGGCACCAGATTGTGTCGGCACGGTTAGTGACGGTGAAATAGTATTTCGTGGCACCAGGCTGAGTACCTGCAACCGGTAATAAAAAACCCCTCAGAGAGGGGTTTTGATGATTACTGCTGTGGTGCAGCGGGTGCTTCAGGCACGGCCGGCGCTGCAGGTTCAGCCGGTTCCGGCATCCCCAGGGCAGGCATACCAAACATCCCGACAAAATCTTCCAGCGGCATTTTATCGCCGTTCAGCGTGACCTGACCGTTGGCATACTGCAGGCTGGTGGAAATGGTGTTGTCTTCCATCTTCGTGATGCGGAACATCTGGCCCATTGCCGCCAGGCCTTTCACCTGCTGGCTCGCCAGCTTGCCGGCATCTTCATCACCATACCCTTCAAGCTTCGCAATCTGGGTCATAAACTCGGTCGCCATATCCACAGGGATGGTCAGCTTGCTGTCGAGTGACTTCACGCTGCGATCCACTTCCTGCGCCAGGGTCTGAGGTTCACCCGTTGCGGTTGCCGGGTCTTTCAGGAACAGGGACAGATTAAAGTTGGTTTCGCCTTTGCTGTTTTTCCAGCTCAGCGGGGCCACGGTGATGACCGGCTCACCTTTCAGCAGGATGGGCAGGTTGTTCATCAGCACCGCCATGGCCTGCTGCTGGTAAACTTCCGGATTCTGCTGCAGCGCGGCATTGCTCAGCAGTGCCTGGCTCTCTTTGCTGTATTTCTGGCTAAATTCATGCCACGCCTGACCGTCGATATTGCCAATCTTCAGCGACAGTTTGCCGGTCCCGAGATCCTGGTTCTGCACTTTCAGGCTCTTCAAGGCGTAATCCAGTTGGGTATTGATGCTCTTACCGTCTTTAGACACGTCGGATTTGCCGTCCACCTCCATGCCTTCCAGCACGGCCATCTCTTTACCTTCAACCGCGATAGCAATCTTGTCGAAAGAGAGTTTCTGATTACCGATACGCTCTTTAAAATCGGTCATCTTGCTGTCGCCGTCGGCTTTCAGATTATTGAACGTCAGCTGAACCTTTTGACCGTATTCATTGACGGCATTGATCAGGCCGCTCTCTGCTTCACCGGTCAGGGAGAAGACATTTCCATCGCGGTCAGCATCAACCTTGAAATTCCCCCCGCTAAAGGTCACTTTCTCGTTATCTTTCTCGTAGTTCAGTGCTTTCAGATCGATACTGGAACGTGTGTCACCGGCGTAGCTGATGCGGGTGTTAACCTCGAAAGGTGACTCGTTCTTTGCCAGATCAAACAGAGGTTTGGTTAAGTCGTTATTCACCAGTACAGTGTGAACAGACGCCATCGACGGGATCAGGTTAAAAGACGTTAACTGTGCCAGCGGGAACGGACCGTGGCTGACCACTTCATCCAGTACCACGCTTTGGCCCGGTTTCAGCCAGCCATTTTCATTACCGGCAACAGGCTTGACAACCACCTGCATATGGCTGGTAAAGATACCACGCTGATAATTCTGGTAGGCAAGCTCCACGCCTGCTTCCGGCGCGCCACGCTTAAGCTCTCCGTTAGCCTGTGCCACCATCTCAGCCAGACGGCTTTCCAGCTGTTTCCCGGTAAACCAGGAGGCACCTGTCCAGACCACGCCTAACGCTACAATCACTCCTACCGCTACGACCGATTTTTTCATTGCGACTATCCCTAAAATGAAACCAGGCGGTAGAAACCGCCCGGTGATGTAAAGTCTTCAACTAGCTTAGCAAGAGTTGTTAAAAAATTCAGTAAGTGCTTATAGCTTATTAAAAACACGCGCCAGACGACCGGTACCGCTCACGCTCACCGGCGACTCGTTTGCCGCTACAAATGCCGATTCGCCTGGCTTGAGCACCAGACGCTCGCCACCTTTATGCAGCGTTGCTTCACCCTCAACGCAGAACAGGATTGCTGCGCTCTCCTGCGCGATGGCGGTTTCTGCCGGACTCAGGTCATGCAGTGAGAAGGCAAAATCATCCACCGGGATCGGGAAGTCCAGCTCCGCACCCTGTTTAACAGGCTGAGTCAGCAGGTGATCCGCAGGCTTCGCCTCAAACTTCACGTTGGCAACCAGCTCAGGGATATCAATGTATTTCGGCGTCAGGCCTGCACGCAGTACGTTGTCTGAGTTGGCCATCACCTCCAGCGCCACGCCCTGCAGGTAGGCGTGCGGGGTTTCAGCAAACAGGAACATCGCCTCGCCCGGGTTCAGCTTCACCACGTTCAGCAGCAGAGGGGAGAACAGGCCGCTGTCGTCCGGGTAGAATTCAGAAATCAGGCGGATGGTATCCCACGGCTCACCGTGCTGGCTGTCCAGCGCTGCTTTCAGCACCGCCAGGGCGTGAGATTTCTCTTCTCCCTGCATGTTCAGCAGGCTGGCGAAAAGCTGGCTCAGGCCTTCTGCATTCGGGTTTTCCAGGAAGTGGGCAATAGCGTTGTTAGCACCCGCCACCGGCTGCAGCAGGGAGATAATTTCTGAGAACTCGCGAAACGCGTTCATCGCCAGGAAGGGAGTCAGCGCAAAGACCAGTTCCGGCTTGTGGTTAGGATCTTTGTAGTTACGCTCGGCCGCATCTAACGGAATACCGGCCGCGTTCTCTTTCGCAAAGCCCATCTCAGAGGCTTTTTTATTCGGGTGAACCTGGATGGAGAGCGGCTGGTCGGCGCACAGCACTTTAAACAGGAACGGCAGCTCACCAAAACGGCTGGCAACCTTGTCACCCAGCAGGGTGGCTTTGTCGGCATCAATCACGTCGCGCAGAGAGCGAACCTGGCCACTTGCGTCTTCAATTTTTGAGCTGCTCTTCGGGTGCGCACCCATCCACAGTTCTGCCATCGGCAGGTTGTTTGGGTTCGCGATACCGTAGAGATCCGTTAACGCAGTTTTACTTCCCCAGGCGTAGTTTTGCACTGAGTTAATGAGTTTTTGCATTATCAAGCCCTGATTCAATGGTGGAATTAACTCCGGGTATTAAAGCAATAAACAACATGGAAGTAACCTGTGGATGTAAAAAGTCGTACTAGTCTCAGTTTTTGTTAAAAAATTGTGTAGGATAAGCTGACTCGCTTTTAAGCGGGCAGCGGAACATCTGCCCAAATAATCAGACTGAAGCAGTAAGTGAGAGAACAATGTCGAACAAACCCTTTCATTATCAGGATCCTTTCCCCCTCAGTAAGGATCAAACCGAATATTACCTGTTAACCCGCGATCATGTCTCCGTCTCTGAATTCGAAGGGCAGGAGATCCTCAAGGTCGATCCACAGGCGCTGACGTTACTGGCGCAGCAGGCTTTCCACGACGCCTCGTTTATGCTCCGCCCTGCGCACCAGCAGCAGGTTGCCGATATCCTGAGCGACCCGCAGGCCAGCGAAAACGACAAATACGTCGCCCTGCAGTTCCTGCGTAACTCGGATATCGCGGCGAAAGGTATTTTACCTACCTGCCAGGACACCGGCACGGCCATCATTGTGGGTAAAAAAGGCCAGCGCGTCTGGACTGGCGGCGGCGACGAAGCGGCGCTGGCGCACGGCGTGTACAACACCTACACCGAAGACAACCTGCGCTACTCGCAAAACGCGGCGCTGGATATGTACAAAGAGGTCAACACGGGCACAAACCTGCCTGCGCAGATTGACCTGTATAGCGTGGACGGTGATGAATACAAATTCCTTTGCATCGCCAAAGGTGGCGGTTCAGCGAACAAAACCTATCTCTATCAGGAAACCAAAGCGCTGCTCACGCCGGGCAAGCTGAAGAATTATCTGGTTGAGAAAATGCGCACGCTCGGCACCGCTGCCTGCCCGCCGTACCATATTGCCTTTGTGATTGGCGGTACGTCAGCAGAGAGCACCCTGAAAACGGTGAAGCTGGCGTCGACCAAATATTATGACGGCCTGCCTACCGAAGGGAACGAGCACGGCCAGGCGTTCCGCGATGTTCAGCTCGAACAGGAACTGCTGGAAGAAGCGCGTAACCTTGGCCTGGGTGCGCAGTTCGGCGGCAAATATTTTGCCCATGATGTGCGTGTGATCCGTCTGCCGCGCCACGGTGCCTCCTGCCCGGTTGGGATGGGGGTCTCCTGTTCTGCGGATCGTAACATCAAGGCGAAGATCAACCGCGAAGGCGTCTGGATCGAAAAACTGGAGAATAACCCAGGGAAGTACATTCCTGAAGCGTTGCGCAAAGCGGGCGAGGGTGAAGCCGTTCACGTTGACCTGAACCGTCCGATGAAAGAGATTCTGGCGCAGCTGTCTCAGTATCCGGTGTCGACCCGTCTCTCTCTTAACGGAACCATCATCGTTGGTCGTGACATCGCTCACGCGAAACTGAAAGAGCGTCTGGACAACGGTGAAGGGCTGCCGCAGTACATCAAAGATCACCCGATTTACTACGCAGGCCCGGCCAAAACGCCAGAAGGCTACGCCTCTGGCTCGTTAGGCCCGACCACCGCAGGCCGTATGGACTCGTATGTTGACCAGCTGCAGGCCAACGGCGGCAGCATGATCATGCTGGCAAAAGGAAACCGTAGCCAGCAGGTGACGGATGCCTGCCATAAACACGGTGGCTTCTACCTGGGCAGCATCGGCGGTCCGGCTGCCGTACTCGCGCAGGGCAGCATCAAGAGCCTGGAGTGCATTGAATACCCGGAACTGGGTATGGAAGCTATCTGGAAAATTGAAGTGGAAGATTTCCCGGCGTTTATCCTTGTGGATGACAAAGGTAACGACTTCTTCAGGCAGATCCAGTCCTCACAATGTTCGGCGTGTGTGAAGTAATCTACTATAGCCGGGTGGCGTTCACGTCACCCGGCACATCAAAGAGCGCACAAAGCGCCATATCTTTTCTGTAAAGCAATCAATACTTATCTCTGAAGCATGTGAGCAATCCCGACAGTGTTATCAAGGAGAAAGTAATGACTACGGTACGCCGTGAGAAAGACTCTATGGGCGCGATCGATGTCCCGGCTGACAAGCTATGGGGCGCGCAAACCCAGCGTTCGCTGGAACATTTCCGTATTTCGACCGAGAAAATGCCCGTCTCGCTGATTCAGGCGCTGGCGCTCACTAAACGTGCGGCCGCCAAAGTGAATCAGGATTTAGGCCTGCTGGCGGCAGATAAGGCCACCGCGATTATCACTGCTGCCGATGAAGTGCTGGCCGGCAAGCATCCCGATGAATTCCCCCTCGCCATCTGGCAGACCGGTTCTGGCACCCAGAGCAACATGAATATGAACGAAGTGCTGGCGAACCGGGCAAGCGAACTGCTGGGCGGCGTGCGCGGTATGGAGCGTAAGGTTCACCCGAACGATGACGTAAACAAAAGCCAAAGTTCGAACGACGTCTTCCCGACGGCGATGCACGTGGCGGCGGTGATTGCGCTTCGTGAACAGCTGATCCCGCAGCTCAACGTGCTTAAAACCACCCTTGGCGAGAAAGCGCAGGCTTTCAGCGATATCGTCAAAATAGGACGTACTCATCTGCAGGATGCCACGCCGCTGACGCTCGGCCAGGAGATTTCCGGCTGGGTGGCAATGCTAGAACATAACCTCAAGCACATCGAGTACAGCCTGCCGCATCTTGCAGAGCTGGCGCTGGGCGGAACGGCGGTCGGTACGGGGTTAAATACCCATCCGGAATATGCGGTGCGCGTTGCCGACGAGCTGGCGGCCATCACCGGGCAGCCGTTTATCACGGCGCCGAATAAGTTTGAAGCGCTGGCCACCTGTGATGCGCTGGTTCATACCCACGGTGCCCTCAAGGGGCTGGCAGCGTCGTTGATGAAAATCGCCAATGATGTGCGCTGGCTGGCCTCGGGTCCCCGTTGCGGTATCGGTGAAATTAGCATTCCGGAGAACGAGCCGGGTAGCTCAATCATGCCGGGCAAAGTAAACCCGACCCAATGTGAAGCCATGACCATGCTCTGCTGCCAGGTAATGGGTAACGACGTTGCCGTTAACATGGGCGGCGCATCCGGTAACTTTGAGCTGAACGTCTATCGCCCGATGGTGATTCACAACGTGCTTCAGTCCATACGCCTGCTGGCGGACGGTATGGAGAGTTTCAACGAGCACTGTGCGTCAGGCATTGAGCCAAACCGCGAGCGCATCAGCCAGTTGCTCAATGAGTCGTTGATGCTGGTGACCGCGCTGAATACCCATATCGGCTACGACAAAGCCGCCGAGATTGCGAAAAAAGCGCATAAAGAGGGGCTGACGCTGAAAGCCTCCGCTCTGGCATTGGGTTATCTGACGGAGGCTGAGTTTGATGCATGGGTACGCCCGGAATCGATGGTCGGCAGCCTGAAATAATCACTGCGCCACATACAGGTGCAGCCGCGGAATAATCAGCTGCAGCGGTTGCGCCTGAGGTCTGTAACGATGCTGGACATTTTCAGCATCGTAATTCAGCAGTTCGCCAATATCCGGCACAATGGCCCCCTGATCGGCATCATAAAGTGCGATCAGCGGCGTCGGGCAGGCATACTGTACCTGCTTTTGCTGGCCGGAATACCAGACGCGCGCGATAGGCTGCACCTTCACCGGACGCTTAATCTTAAGCCGGGTATCCGCCGGCAGTGAGGCGATGCTGTGGTACTCCTGCTCAAGCCGTTCAATCCACTGCTCGCGTGACCACGGTGCGACAGTCCGCGGTGCCTTAAGACTCTTTTCCAGCTGCGCCAGAATGTCATCCCGGGTGAAGTTTTTAATGATGTGCTTGTTGGCCCAGCCGAAGCGAAGCGTGGCGGGATGACGCAGTACCGTCAGCGTACGGTAGGCATTCAGGGTGATTAATCCCGGTAGCTGTCGGTGTACCCATTCAAAACGGGCGGCAGGGGCCAGACCTGACTCTTCAGTGATGATCTTTTCAAACGTCGCCTTAAGCGTGTTGATATGCGCAATCTGGTTTTCCAGCGCTTCTCGCGTTGTTGCATCAGTTTGCAGGCAGATTACGCCCGGCAGACGAACGGCCGCCTTACTGCTGCGGTTTTCTGACTGCTGCTGGATAAACAGGCGACGGTAGTGCCGCAGCGTCAGTTCCAGCGCCGCTTTGCCGATATGCTGCTGTACCTCTATGGTTTCCAGCGGGTCGTGTTCAGCGCCTTTCACCACATCCGGCAGGGTAAAGACGCGCGCGGCTAACAGACGGCAGGTCTGCAAACGTTCGGTCAGGGTCAGTAACTCGTGTTCAATGTCGCGGAACGTGCTGTTCAGCCTTTCGATGAGATCGTACGTCGCCATGATAACTTTTCATTAGTTACAACATACTTATCATATAGCACAGCACGCCGGGTCAGGCCAGCGTGCGATAAAGGTCAGGCAGGGACGGGAAGGGTGATGTTGTGATATACCGGCCAGCTAAAGCAGAAGCGCGCGCCGCCGAGTGCGCTCTCTTCACAATGCACCGTGCCGCCCATCGCCTGCGCAATGGAGTAAACAATTGCCAGCCCCAGGCCACATCCCCCCGTGGCACGATCGCGACTGGGGTCGAGGCGTACAAACGGCTCAAACACCGTTTCACGCGCTTCCGGGGCGATGCCAGGTCCGTCGTCCTCAACCGTCAGACAGGCCTGACTACCCTGTAAATCTAAGCCAATCTGCAGCGTGCTCTCGCTATAGCGCATGGCGTTGTTCATCAGATTATCCAGCACGCGTTCCATCAGACGCATATCCAGTGCGCCATAATCGCCGGGCGTGACGTGTGTCAGCAGCGTGCGTTGCGGGTTTACGCTCTGGACATCATCGATATGGGTTTGTAACCAGCCGGGCAGGTCCGGCGTACTGAGGTTCAGTTCGTTTTGCGGGCGATCGAGGCGCGCATAGGTCAGGAGCTCCTCAATGAGGCCCTCAAGCTGACCAATGTCGCGGTTCAGTGCCTGAGACTCGGCCTCCGTCAGGTTTTCGCTCATCTCCAGCCGATAGCGCAGGCGTACCAGTGGCGTACGCAGCTCGTGAGCAATTCCGTCAATGAGCTGTTTTTTACTGATAATCAGCGCATTGATGTTATCGGCCATCTGGTTAAACGCCACGCCAAGACGCTCGAAGCTGGAACCGCTGTCGAAGTGAATGCGCTCGGTAAAATGCCCGTCACCAAAACGTTGCGCAGCTGATTCCAGTTTCAGCATGTCCTGCCAGTGTGGCCTCATCCAGATAAAGACCGGGAACGCGAGCGAAATGGCAATGAAAGCCAGCAGGGCAAGGTCCAGCAGGCGCATCTGGTGCAGATAATAGAGATAAGGTACCGGCCCCACGGCCAGAACGTAATGGCTCCGTGGAATGCGCTGGATAAAGGTATATTTCTCATCCAGCGCCACAATGTCCCCGTCACGCAGTCGCTGCATGGCGGGTGGCTCTAAATCGAAATCCTTCATCGGCTCGATGCGCAGATCAAACGACAGGTTCAGATCCAGCTCTTTTAAGGTCTTGGCCCAGTCGTGTGGCGGGATCTCTCGCAGCTCGCTGCGCATCAGGTAGAGCGAGCTTTTCATTAAATCATCCAGTGACTGCCTGCCCGCACGTTCGGCGGTGAATTTATAGACCAGTCCAACCAGCATGGTCATCACCAGGAAGCAGACAAACAGCAGGAGATAAAACTGTACAAACAGCTTTTTCATTCAATCTCACCGAAAATCAATACGTTAACAACCTGCGTCGAAGACAAACACGCAAACCCAAACTAGTTACACATACCGCTCGGTTTTTTACGGGGCCCGCATTGTGAGTAATCCCACAGAACGTACCCTTTTGATTTCATACAGTCTTCTATTTTTTTGATCCTGGAATCTTGCTGTTCTATCGTTTCGCCCGGCAGCAGGCGGTTACGACTGAAGTTTTCGTCCCATGAATTGAGCGAATACTTTCGATCAACGCCGCAGGCGTACAAATCCTCACGGCGTTGTTGCACATTGGTATGGCCCGGGGTCCAGGGATTCTGGATAGTCTGAATATACGGAACATAGTCATAATGACTTGAATCCATATCTGCGACAACGCACCCGGTTAACCCAAAACTGCAGATCAGGCTGAGTGTTCTTATTTTATGCAACTGTCAGACCTCGTCTGCATAATGTTTTAAACAGTGTCATTCGGGGAACCGGCATCAGGTTTCCCAGGCGTGAGGCGCGAACAGATAGCCCTTGTTACGCACGGTTTTAATGCGGTACGGCTCAGTGGCATTATCCTGCAGTTTTTTACGCAGGCGCGAAATAGCCACGTCAACGCTGCGATCCATTCCGTCGTAGCTGACGCCGCGCAGGTTTTTCAGTAATGCATCGCGATCCATGATCTGCCCGGCGTGGGTTGCCAGTTCCCAGAGCAGGTCAAAATCTGCCGTGGAAAGGGCGATAAGCTCGCCAGAAAGCAGAACCTGACGGTTAATCGGATCAATAGACAAGGTACCAAAACGCATCGCTTTGTGCGGGGTCAGCGACTGAGCAGGCGCTTCTCGTTCAACGCTGGCACGCTGGCGTAAATGGAGGCGCAGACGAGCAAGGAGGACGGCAGGGGGCGTGGTTTTCAGAATGTAGTCATTGGCACCCATTTCGAGTGACAAAATATGGTTCATGTCGCTGTCCAGCGAGGTCAGCAGCACGATAGGGCCCTCCCACCGGGCGCGCAGATCGCGGCAGACCGTCATGCCATCTTTGCCGGGCAGCATAATGTCCAGCAGCACCAGGTCCGGGTTTTCACGTAAGACCACCTCTTCGGCACGATCGCCACGAGGCTCAACAATGACGTCCATATCATGCTTACCCAGATAGGCGGCAATCAATTGCCCCACTTCGGGCTCGTCTTCAACATAAACAATCTTATTCATACAACGTCTGTTATCGCGAAAAAAGCCAACATACACCGCACAACCTTAACGTTCCATTAATCTTTCATAATTAACGCCAGTTCCGTTATTCTGGCTCATATTGTTATTTGATTGTTATAGGGAAAAAGATGGGGCTGGTGATAAAAGCCGCGTTGGGTGCGCTGGTGGTGTTACTGATAGGTATTCTGGCTAAAACCAGGAATTATTATATTGCCGGGCTGATCCCACTCTTCCCGACCTTTGCGTTAATAGCGCACTATATTGTCGCCTCAGAACGAGGCACGGAAGCATTGCGTACGACTATCGTGTTCGGGATGTGGTCGATCATCCCTTATTTTCTTTATCTGCTTTCGCTGTGGTACTTCACCGGTTTTATGCGACTTCCCCTGGCGCTGAGCGGGGCTGTTGTCTGCTGGGGACTCAGCGCCTGGGTGCTTATCTTCTTCTGGAGCCGCTTTCACTAGCGCAGCGGTCGACCGCCGTCCACGGCAAAGGTTCTGCCAGTGACGTAGCAACTGGTGAGCAGATAATCGATAAGATCGATAACCTCTTTTTCACCTGGCGCAATTTTCATCAGCGATTTATTCAGCGCCTGCTGGCGATACTCCGCATCATCGTCTTCGTTGAATAAAATCATCGCCGGGGCGATGGCGTTCACCTTAACTTCAGGGGCAAGTTTACGGGCGAACGAGCGCGTCATGTTATCGAGTGCAGCTTTACTGGCCGCATAGGCGATGTGCTTGTCGCTGCCGCGCTCCACGACGTAATCGGTGAAATGAATAATATCACCCGCCGCATGTCCGTGACCGCGCAGCAGGTCGAGCAGGGCATGGTTCAGCAGATAGGGCGCATTGACGTGGATCTGCAGCATGCAGGAGAGCGTTTCGCTGAGTGGCGTACCGGATTTTTCGGGAAGCCAGGCGCTGGCATTATGGATAATGGCGCGCAGCCCGGGGGTGGTAGATTTCACTTTATCAGCGAAGGCCAGAATACCGTCATCGGTTGAGAAATCGGCCTGAATGCAGATCGCACCGGCTTTGCGTAGCCCCTCAATCGAGGGATATTCGCTGCGGTAACTGATGATGACCGGATGGCGAAGATTGAGAAAGTGATGGGCAAGGGCGAGGCCGATACGACGGCCTCCACCAGTAATCAGTATTGGGCGTTGCTGCGCATTTCCCATCGTATTCTCCTTTTCAGTTCAACAATGGGAAAGGCGATTCTATCCCATTAACATCCAGGTTGCCGGTACGGCAGCAACCAGTAACAGCCCGATTAAGGCCATCTCACGGCGTCTAAGCGCGTTCTCTAACTGATGCGTGCGGCGGGCGTAGATAAACACCAGCAGGCCCGGTGCATACAACACCACCGACAGCAGCAGATGCATAGGCCCGGAAGCATACAACAACCACAGGCCGTAAATACAGGCTCCGACACCCACCACATAGTGCGCCGGACGTGTGGCGATTTTTAACAGATACGCACCTACTAAGAAATAGGGTACCAGAATCATCTCCGAGGCGATGGTCAGCAGAGTGTTATAGTCTGAACCTGTGAGCCAGATCAGCACCAGACAGACCTGAACGCTGATGTTGGTCAGCCAGAGTGAGGCCGACGGCGCGCTGTTTTTGTTTTGACGAGCAAACAGGCGTGGAAATGCTTTGTGCGTTGCGGCCAGGAACGGCACTTCTGCCGCCATAATGGTCCAGCTCAGGTACGCGCCGCACACGGAGATAATCAGCCCCGCGGCAATCACCACGTCACCCCACGGTCCGAACATTTTCACCATCAGGCCCGCCATCGACGGGTTACGCATTTCGGCCAGCTCAGGACGCGCGACCACCCCCAGCGACAGCAGCGTCACCATCAGATACACGCCCAGCGCCGCCAGTACCGCCAGCAGCGTGGCGCGACCCACATCGCGCTTATTCCGCGCCCGGGCAGAGACCACGACGGCCCCTTCAACACCGATGAAGACCCACAAGGTGATCAGCATGGTGTTTTTGACCTGCTCCCAGACCGGTACGCCCAGCGCGACACCGCTGAAATCGAGACTGAACACATCGAGACGGAACGCCATAAAGGCCAGCACGATAAACAGGCCGAGCGGAACCAGTTTGGCCAGAGTTGCCACCAGATTAATGCTGGCCGCCGTCTGTACGCCACGTAGAATCAGCCAGTGAACAACCCACAGCAGTACCGAGGCGCCCACAATGGACTGCCAGGTATTGCCGTCGCCAAAGAACCGCAGTTCAGGGGTATCGGTAAAGAAACTGAGCGCCGAAAAGACGATCACCAGGTAGGAGACGTTTGCGATGACCGCACATAGCCAGTAGCCCCATGCGGAACAGAAGCCAATCAGTTCGCCGAAACCTTCACGGGCGTAAGTGAAAATCCCTCCATCCAGATCCGGGCGGATGCGGGTCAGAAGCAGCATTGCGAACGCCAGCAACAAAATCCCGGCACCCGTGATGCCCCACCCTATAAGCAGTGCGGCAGGGCTGGCGACCGCTGCCATATTCTGCGGTAAGCTGAACACGCCCGCACCCAGCATTGAGCTCAAAACGAGTGCAGTCAAAGCACTCAGGCCTAGTTTCTTTTCCATTGGCTTCCTGTTATGAAAGGTCCAAATCCAGAATAATTATTTCGCACAGGCGCATAAAAATGGTGGATCACACTAAGGCGCGGGATTTTACGGAGTGTCACGAAAGCATGCAATGACGTGGGGCCGAATTTCAAAAAAAAGTAACAAAAAAGGCGGCATTGCGCCGCCTCGGGTCAACCGTTCTGTTACTTGTACAGGTCGGCGCTGATGGTCACGTTGTTACCACGTTCCTGCCACTGGCGGGTGATGTGGTAATACTTCGCCCCTTTCTTCGCCGCACGTTTCGCGACCTGATAAGAGACTTCCGTCATGTTGCCGTAGTTGCCGGTAAATTTAATGCTGTCGAACGGCACCATCTGCGCTGCAGTGGCTTTGTTCAGCTCTTCAATTTTGGTTCCGTCTGGCAGGGTAACGGAGTAACGGCCACCTTTGGTGGATTGTGTTTCGAAGAAACGGCCCACTTCAGCGCTTGGTGCGGCAGAGGTGGCTACGCCTGGAATTTCCACTTTCTTCGCTTCTTCACCGCCTTTCGCTATCGCCGCACGACCCGCTTCGGAATCAGCAGGAATAGCGTCCGGGCTTTGCAGAACGCGTTTTTTCGCATCTTCTTTATAGATGAACGCAGTAATGCGTTGGTTGCCACCCTGGTTAGCATCGACCTGACGCACGATAAAGAAAGAGTACGCGCCTTTTTCTTTTGCGGCTTTGGTGATGGCATCGTTCACTTCAGGCTGGCTGCGATAGAAGCCCTGCACGGTGACGGTGTCATAAGGTTCCAGCTCAATCGCCTGATCTTTCGGTAATTCAACGACGCCGTTAATCACGCGGTTTTTCGGTGCGTCAGCTTTCGGCGCATTGTCTTTATACAGCGCAATGGTCACGCGCTGGTTACCGCTGTTGCCGGAGTCAGACTGATCAACAACGTAAAACGAGGCCGCACCGTTTTTATCGGCGGCTTTTGATGCGGCGGCGACGGCATCGCCAATAGAATTATAACGACCCACAATGACCGTATGGTCAAAAGGTTTTAACGCTGCCGCTTGCTCCGGCGTTAACTCTGTCGCGGCATTCGCAGACAGGGCGGTCGCGGAGAGAAGTGCGGACGCCAGGAGTGTGTTCTTAAGCTTCATAAAAATAATCCTTCGCCTTGCGCAAACCATGTACTGGTATTGTTGTTAATTTGAGACGGTCCCGATTATGGCATTTAAAACCCGTCGCTGTCTGCGCCATTTTTCACAGCCTGTGCTCACTGAATCATCTGATTTGATAACATTTAGTGATATGTTGAAAAAACAGGCGTCTGACAAGCAAAACTGATAAAGCTTATGACTTTTACAAGTTAATTTAATGTTAATAAGTTGTTCTCTAATGGCGCTATATCATGTTTTTACCGCTTCGCTTGCGCTATTTATCGGTCTCAGCGATGAATTTAAGGTAAATATCACTGTCAGCGACGCAGATCACTTATTTTTCACAGATAAAGTAAGAAATAGTGTTTTCTGGCGGTAGATCACGGGCGTTATTTTCAGTAGGTTATAGAAAGTTTGTTACTGTTTTATTTTCTGGGGTTAATCATATGTCGTCGCTGTCCTGCTGGCGAAAGTTGATACAAACCGCGGGCATTTATCGACAAACCATCATCAAAAACCGATGGAAGGGAAAACTATGCGTATTGGGGTACCAAAAGAACGGTTAGCCAATGAAACCCGCGTAGCGGCAACACCGAAAACGGTGGAGCAACTGCTTAAACTGGGTTTTACCGTCGCAGTTGAACGCGGCGCGGGCAAACTGGCGAGTTTCGATGACGAGGCCTTTATTCAGGCTGGCGCGGAAGTGGTGGACGGTGCTGAAGTCTGGCAGTCGCCCGTTATTCTCAAGGTTAATGCGCCGGAAGAGAGCGAGATTGAACTGCTTAATCCTGGCACGACGCTGGTGAGCTTCATCTGGCCTGCACAGAATCCTGAGTTGATGGAGAAGCTGGCAGCACGTGGCGTGACCGTGATGGCCATGGACTCCGTGCCGCGTATTTCGCGCGCGCAGTCGCTGGATGCCTTAAGTTCCATGGCGAATATCGCCGGTTACCGCGCGATTGTTGAGGCGGCGCATGAGTTTGGTCGCTTCTTTACCGGTCAGATCACCGCGGCAGGGAAAGTGCCTCCGGCGAAAGTGATGGTGATTGGCGCGGGCGTGGCGGGTCTTGCGGCTATCGGCGCGGCAAACAGCCTGGGCGCTATCGTACGCGCTTTTGACACCCGTCCTGAAGTAAAAGAACAAGTCCAAAGTATGGGGGCCGAATTCCTTGAGCTGGACTTCAAGGAAGAAGCGGGCAGCGGTGACGGTTACGCGAAGGTCATGTCCGAAGCTTTTATCAAAGCGGAAATGGAACTCTTCGCCGCGCAGGCCAAAGATGTCGACATCATTGTCACTACCGCGCTTATCCCCGGTAAACCCGCGCCGAAGCTGATTACCCGTGAGATGGTTGACTCCATGAAGTCGGGCAGTGTGATCGTCGACCTGGCGTCGCAGAACGGTGGCAACTGTGAGTACACCGTGCCAAATCAGGTGACCACAACTGCTAACGGCGTGAAGGTGATCGGGTATACCGATTTGCCGGGCCGTCTGCCAACGCAGTCTTCTCAGCTGTACGGTACCAACCTTGTTAACCTGCTGAAACTGCTCTGCAAAGAGAAAGACGGCAACATCACCGTTGATTTTGACGATGTTGTTGTGCGTGGCGTAACGGTGGTGCGTGAAGGCGAAATCACCTGGCCTGCGCCACCGATTCAGGTGTCCGCGCAGCCTCAGGCGGCACCGAAAGCGGCGCCTGAGCCTAAAGAGCCAGCTAAACCGGCTTCTCCGTGGCGCAAGTACGCGATCATGGCGCTGGTCATTATTCTGTTTGGCTGGCTGGCAGACGTCGCGCCGAAAGAATTCCTCGGCCACTTTACCGTCTTCGCGCTCTCGTGTGTGGTGGGGTACTACGTCGTATGGAATGTCTCCCATGCGCTGCATACGCCACTGATGTCGGTCACTAACGCCATCTCCGGGATTATCGTGGTCGGGGCGCTGCTGCAGATTGGCCACGGCGGCTGGGTAAGTTTCCTGAGCTTTATCGCGGTGCTGATCGCCAGTATCAATATTTTCGGTGGGTTCACCGTGACTCAGCGCATGCTGAAAATGTTTCGTAAAGGCTAAGGGGTAGCATATGTCTGGAGGATTAGTCACAGCCGCATACATTGTTGCTGCAATCCTATTTATTTTCAGTCTGGCGGGGCTTTCCAAACACGAAACGTCTCAGCAGGGAAATAACTTTGGTATCGCCGGGATGGCGATTGCGCTGATTGCCACCATCTTCGGGCCGGACACCGGCAACGTTGCATGGATCCTGGTGGCGATGATCATCGGTGGCGCGATTGGTATTCGCCTGGCGAAACACGTTGAAATGACCGAGATGCCGGAGCTGGTGGCCATTCTGCACAGCTTCGTGGGGCTGGCGGCGGTGCTGGTGGGCTTCAACAGCTACCTGTACCACACACCCGGTCTGGAACCGATTCTGGTCAACATCCATCTGACGGAAGTGTTCCTCGGCATCTTCATTGGTGCGGTGACCTTCACCGGCTCAATTGTCGCGTTCGGCAAACTGCGCGGTAAGATCTCTTCTAAACCGCTGATGCTGCCAAACCGTCACAAGCTGAACCTGGCGGCGCTGGTCGTGTCCTTTGTGCTGCTGGTGGTCTTCGTGCGCACTGAAAGCGTGGGCCTGCAGGTGCTGGCGTTACTGGTGATGACCCTGATTGCTCTGGCCTTTGGCTGGCACCTGGTGGCCTCCATTGGTGGTGCCGATATGCCAGTGGTTGTCTCCATGCTGAACTCCTACTCCGGTTGGGCCGCGGCGGCAGCTGGCTTCATGCTGAGCAACGATCTGTTGATCGTCACCGGTGCGCTGGTCGGTTCTTCTGGTGCGATCCTGTCTTACATCATGTGTAAGGCGATGAACCGTTCGTTTATCAGCGTTATCGCGGGTGGCTTTGGTTCTGATGGCTCCTCAACCGGTTCTGACGAAGAAGTGGGTGAGCACCGTGAGATCAGCGCGGAAGATACCGCAGAGATGCTGAAAAACTCACACTCGGTCATCATTACCCCAGGCTACGGCATGGCGGTGGCGCAGGCTCAGTATCCGGTTGCGGAGATCACCGAGAAACTGCGTGCGCGTGGTATCAAGGTTCGCTTTGGCATTCACCCGGTCGCGGGACGTCTGCCAGGCCACATGAACGTGCTGCTGGCGGAAGCGAAAGTGCCTTACGACATCGTGCTGGAGATGGATGAGATCAACGATGATTTCACCGATACCGACACCGTCCTGGTTATTGGTGCCAACGACACCGTTAACCCGGCGGCGCAGGACGATCCGCGTAGCCCAATCGCCGGTATGCCGGTTCTGGAAGTGTGGAAGGCGCAGAACGTGATTGTCTTCAAACGTTCCATGAATACCGGTTATGCAGGGGTTCAGAACCCGCTGTTCTTCAAAGAGAACACGCACATGCTGTTTGGCGATGCAAAAGCCAGTGTCGATGCGATTCTGAAATCGCTGTAAATCAGCGACAAAAAAACCGCCGGAAACGGCGGTTTTTTTATGTCTGAACTTAGTCGTCTTCCGGGTCGTCCAGTTCAACCGGTGTCTGATACTCATCCGGCTTGATGACCAGCAGGTCACAGCGCAGATGGTCGATCACCTGTTCGGCGGTATTGCCCAGGAACGCGGCAGAAATACCGGTCCGGCCAATGGTACCCAGTACCACAATCCCCGCCTGCAGATGTTCTGCTAAATCCGGGATCACCTCTTCAGGCAACCCTTTTTCCACATGTGTCATTTTCTCATCGATGCTGAATTTCTGGCGTAACGCCTTCATGGCCAGCAGGTGCTGCCCCCGGATCGCATCGTTATACACGCTCGGGTCAAATTCAGGCAGCTCGATGGCAATATTAATCGGTGTTACCGGGTAAGCGCCCACCAGATGGACTTCAGTGTGGTTAACCTGCTCGGCAAGCTGGATCGTCTCCTTGACCAGCTTTTCATTGAGCGAATTGTGGTAATCCTCCTCGCTCGCTAGGTTGACCGCCACGACGGCCTTGCCGCCTTCTGGCCACGGCTGGTCTTTTACCATCCACACCGGGCAAGGGCATTTACGCAGCAGGTGCCAGTCGGTAGGGGTAAAGATCACGGATTCCAGCTTGTCGTGCTGGTGCGCCATTTTCAGCAACAGGTCGTGCCCACCGGCGACCACTTCCTGGATAATGGCTTCGAAAGGTCGGTTATGCCAGACCACTTTAATATCGATAGGAACACCCGCTTCCAGGTAATATTTGGCCTGTTCACGGATCCACGCGGTACGCTGGCTGATCACTCCCTGACGCATTGCGGTGCGTTCGTCAGGCGACAGAAGGGTGGTCATCTCATATGAGAAGTCATAGATCGGCAAAAACGCTTTGATTTTGCCACCAATCCGTTGATGTAGATACACAGCACGTCGTAATGCCGGCTGATCGTCCTGGTTAGGATCGATAGCCACCAGCATGTTTTGATACTTTGCCATACAGGTCTCCTTACTACTGTCACCACAGTCTGTAATTAAAAGAGTAACCTATATATCTTGAATGAAACAGGGGGGAAGTTTTTGTCAGATCAATAAATCATGAAAATCTGTCACAGAAAAAGAACCGTTGTCGTTACCGCGATAAAGGCAATCAGCAGCAGTACCATCACCGCAATCGCAAACGTCGTTGAATCCTGTACGTAGGTTTTTTCTTCACCCTTCATTGGCCCGACAAGCATGATCCAGATGAATATGAAGGTCACTGAGGCGATAACGACTGAAACGAAAAATAAACTTTCTCTCAATTCATAACCTCAACAAGAACCTTTCAGGGACTGAGTGGGGCGGTGCCAGGGAAACGTGGTGAAACGGAAGTGGTGACGTACCAGACCAATAAATCATAAAAATTTATCGGCCTGGCATCAATCATGCGGAGGCGTTATGCCACGTTGCGGGAGTGACCGGCAAGAACGGCCAAAGCTTCACCGTTTTCGATGGTAATGTATTTACCCTTAACGGCCAGCATTCCGCTTTTCTGGAAACGACCCAGCAGGCGGCTGATGGTTTCCACCGTCAGGCCCAGGTAGTTACCGATATCGCCACGCGTCATGGTCAGACGGAATTCACGCGGGGAGAAACCGCGCTCCGCGAAGCGGCGTGAGAGGTTATAGATAAACGCGGCCAGGCGTTCTTCTGCATTCTTTTTGGAAAGCAGCAGAATCATGTCCTGATCGCCTTTGATCTCACCGCTCATCAGACGCATCATCTGCTGACGCAGATTGGGCATTTTGCCTGAGAGATCGTCCAGCGTTTCAAACGGGATTTCGCAAACCATTGAGGTTTCCAGCGCCTGAGCAAAGCTCGGGTGATGGCCAGTACCGATGGCATCAAAGCCAACCAGGTCACCCGCCAGATGGAAGCCGGTGATCTGCTCATCACCCTGTTCAGTGATGGTGTAGCTTTTGATGGTGCCAGAACGGATAGCATAGAGCGATTTCAGTTCGTCTCCCGCTTTAAACAGCGTCTGCCCTTTCTGAATAGGCTTTTTGCGCTCGATGATATTATCAAGCTGATCGAGTTCATGCTCATTCAGGGTAAACGGGATACAGAGCTGGCTGATGCTGCAATCCTGGCAATGGATAGCACAACCGCCAGACTGAATGCGTCGTATAATTCGCTTTTCCGGGATCATAGGTTTGCTCAAGCCTTAATTGATATTGGTCAATTTTAACATCTTTTTGGTAAGTACGTAAGCCTGCCAAACCATCAATAAGGACAAGAGACGGCAACCTGTTGCCATCTTCTTGAAATTCCACAGCTTGATTATGGATTTTTAGCCTAACCGGAAGAAAATTAAGCACTAAAAGCCTGGAAACTAGAGCAGGAGATACCCCTCGTGACGCAGTAACCACTCCTTGCGCTGCACGCCACCGGCATAGCCGGTCAGGGTGCCGTTGCGGCCAATCACGCGGTGGCAGGGGACCACAATACTGACGGGGTTAGCGCCATTTGCCGCGCCGACCGCGCGGGCCGCGCCGGCACGGCCGAGTTGCCCGGCGAGCTGGCCGTAATGCATGACCTGTCCGCACGGAATACTGCGCAGCGCCTGCCAGACTTCGCGCTGGAAAGGTGTGCCTGCCGTGGCGGTCGGCAGGGTGTCAATGATGCTGAGATCGCCCTCGAAGTACGCCGTCAGTTTGTCGCTCAGGCCGCCTGGGTTGGTGGCGCTGATACGTTCATAACCCTGCGCGCGATAGTGCACGTTGAGCAACGTGTCCATCCTGTCGCTGTGTTCTTCCCACTCAACGGCGCGCAGACAGAACTGCTCGTCTGCAATCACCCACAGTGGACCAAGCGGCGTGGCAATTTTATCTTCGAGTAATCTCAGCATCGTTAATCCTTTAGTGCAGCCTTGGGTAAATCCCCGGCCCAATCGGCAGACCGACAAGATACCATGCCACCAGCATCACCAGCCATACCCCTAAAAAGATAAGCGGATAGGGTAAAACCAGCGAATAGTAGGTACCCAGTTTTGCCTCTGGTTTATAGCGCTGCAGGAAGCCTAAAAACAGCGGAACAAACGGTGAGACCGGTGCCAGCGGGATGACGGAGGAGTCTGCGATACGGAACAGGATCTGGGCAAACGCCGGGTGGAACCCCAGCATCATAAACATCGGCACAAAGATGGGAGCCAGAATCGACCAGATTGCCGAGCCGCTGGCGATAAACATGCACAGCAGTGACGACAGCAGCGCAAGGCCGACAAATGCCGGGACGCCGCTTAACCCCGCCGCTTCCAGCGCATCGGTCAGCCCCACGGCCATAAATTTGCCCATGTTGCTCCAGTTAAACATCGCCACGAACTGCGCCAGCGGGAACACCATCACAATAAAGCCCGCCATCTCTTTCATGGGTTCGATCATCAGCTGCGGCAGATCGCCCTGACGGCGAATTTTGCCGGTGGCGATCCCATAGGCGAGCGAAACGACAAAGAAAAACAGAATAATCAGCGGCACAATGCCCTGAATAAACGGCGAGGGGAGAACGGTATGTTTAACCGGATCGCGCAGGATGCCGTTTTCCGGTACCACCATCAACGCGACCGCGGCAATAAACGCCAGCGAGACCACGCCTGCCACGCGCAGGCCAACGCGTTGCTCTTTACTCAGCGTCTCCAGCTTCTCATCGCTTCGGCCTTCCCATTTCCCTAAACGCGGCTCAATGAGCTTATCGGTAATCAGTCCGCCCACCAGGGTCAGCAGGACCACCGAGCTGGCCATAAAGTACCAGTTGTCGATGACGCTGACGTGCATCGCGGTGTCGATGGTTTTGGCCGCCTCCGTGCTGATGCCTGAGAGCAGGACATCGGTGGTCACGATCAGCAGGTTGGCGGTAAAGCCGCAGCCTACGCCCGCAATCGCCGACAGCAGACCCGCCACGGGATGGCGTCCGACGGCGAGGAAAATCAGAGCGCCCATGGGCGGCATGATCACCAGCGCGGCATCAGAGGAGATGTGGCTAAAGAAGGCGATAAACAGCACCATGTAGCTGGCGTAACGTGCGCTGACGTGGGAGGCCATTTTCACCATCAGCGCCGGTAACAGACCGACACGCTCGGCAAGCCCGGCGCCCAGTACCAGCGCCAGAATGGCCCCCAGCGGGGCGAAGCCGCTGAAGTTTTTAACCACATTCGGTAAGAACCAGTGCAACCCTTCGACACTCAACAGGTTCTTGACCGCCACCATACTGCCATCGGCCGGACTGCGCACGCTGACATCAAAGGCGGACAGCACCGCTGTCGCCACCATCAAAACCACGATCAACCAGATAAAAAGCAGGAAAGGGTGCGGCACTTTATTGCCGATCCTTTCAACCCAGCCATAGAGCTTACCGGATGGGGAATGCGAAGGTATGGAAGACATACTCATGGGCGTTCCTCGGGACTGTTGTTGTGTTGTTGTGTTGTGTTTTATTATTTTAAAGGTGACGGTGTCACGCCTGCCGGAATCGGACACACGTACGGTTTTTCGGTGATTTGTTGTTCGAACTCTTCCCGGCATTGTTGCAGCAGCGTTGCATCCTGGAGCAGATTTAGCGCGGTTGCGCCCATCACTTTTCCGGCCAGCAGCATGCCTTTATGAGCAATCGAGGTTCGCCCCTGAGCCACGAGTTGCCAGGTATGCAAAGGCGTTCCGATGGTAAAGCAGGGGCTGAAACACTGTGCCACCGGCATTTTCCAGCTGACATCGCCCACATCGGTTGACCCGGCCAGTACGTTATCGGTAATGGCGTAAGGTGCGACCTCATCTGTCAGTAACATCTCCTGCTGACGGCGCGCAAAAGCGTTACCGGCTTCTCCCCCCGTCGCGGCAATGTTCTTCAGGCTGTTTTGCAGGTCATTTGGCGTTAGCGTGGCACGAATATCCTGCGCAAACTGGCGCTCCTCTTCCGTCCACTCCGGCGTGCCGTAATGCTGCAGGGCGCGATACATCGCCGCTTCGAGCGTGCGGTTGGGCAGGTAGCTGGAGCAGGCTTTATCAAAGCGACACGCAACGGTGGTTTCGGTCATCATTGCCGCGCCCTGAGCGATTTTCTCGATACGTTCGTAGATCTGCTGCGCATCGGCCATTTCCGGCGCGCGGATCAGATACAGCACTTCAGCCTGCGCCTGCACCACGTTGGGTGAGATTCCACCGGTATCGGTGATAGCGTAATGAACGCGCGCTTTCTCAATGATGTGTTCGTTGAGGAAATTGGTGCCAGTGGTCATCAGCGTTACGGCATCCAGCGCGCTACGCCCCAGATGTGGCGAGTTAGCAGCATGCGCCGCCACGCCGTGAAACCGCCAGGCGGCCTGAATATTGGCCAGCGTGCTGACGTTAAACATGCCGGCAAATGCTTCAGGGTGCCAGGTGACGGCGGCATCAACGTCATCAAACAAACCTTCGCGCACCATAAAGGTTTTCCCTGAACCACCTTCTTCACCAGGACAGCCGTAGAAACGCACGGTGCCGCTCCCCCCGTGCTGCTCCAGCCAGCTTTTCACCGCAATGGCACCCGCCAGCGCTGCCGTTCCCAGCAAATTGTGGCCACAGCCGTGGCCGTTGGCACCCGGCGTGGCGGACTGTGCCGTCGCGCAGTGTGCCTGCTGGCTCAATCCGGCCAGAGCATCATATTCCCCCAGTAGGGCGATAACGGGTTTACCGCTGCCGAAGCTGGCGATAAAGGCATTCGGAATCCCGCCGGCTTCACGGGTCAGATTGAAACCTTCCGCTTCCAGCGCGCCGGCAATCCGTTCCGCGGACCAGAACTCTTCAAAACGCGTTTCAGGGTGATCCCAGATGTCGTCGGCAATGTCGGTTAACAGCTGACATCGCGTGTCGATGGCATCGGCAATAAAAGCGTAGTTCTCCTGCATTACACACCTCGCGTCCACGGGAAATTAAGCGCAGTGCGCGCCAGCGTTTCGATAGCGAGGTTCATGACCTGCTCATCAAAATCAAATTTTTCATTGTGATGACCTGCGCTTAACTCGGTACCGAACACCATATACGACGCCATTCCGCCGTTCTGTTGCACGCGGGCCATCATCAGCGTCGCGTCTTCGGAACCTGCGGGGGCGTTGACTCTGTCAATGGCCTGCACCACGCCGGTCACCTGGCTTGCCTGCTGGCGCAGATAATCTACCCAGGCCGGTGTAGGGGCACTGGCGGTGGCGGCGCCCATCAGACGCATCTCGACGCTCACGCCGTAGAGTGCCGCCGCACCGGTAATCACGGCCTGCGCGCGTTCAAAGACGTACTGGTTAATGGCTTCGCTTACGCCGCGGGTTTCAACCTTGAGCAGGGCGTTAGCTGGCACGACGTTGCGTCCGCTGCCGGCCTGCATCACGCCGACATTCACCCGCGATGCACCTTCGCTGTGTGGGGCAATGCTGTGAAGCGCGATAGCGGCCTGAGCTGCGGCGAGCAGGGCATTACGGCCGTCCTCCGGTTTACCGCCGGCGTGTGCGGCAACCCCGGTAAAATGCACATCGAACTTGGTGGTGGCCATAAAGTTATCGCTGCCGCAGATCACCACACCGGCGGGCACACCGGTGCCAATGTGAATCGCGGTGAAGTAGTCCACGTCGTCGAGCGCCCCGGCGGCCACCATGGCGCGAGCGCCTCGGGTGCCTTCCTCGGCAGGCTGGAAGATCAGTTTGATGGTGCCATTGAGTTGCGATTCATTCTGCTTAAGCACGTGCGCCAGCCCCAGACCAATGGTGGTGTGGCCATCGTGGCCGCAGGCGTGCATCATCCCCGGGTTGCAGGAGGCAAACCCGTCGCGGAACGGGCGATGGCTGTCATCGAGTGCTTCGCTTAAATCCAGCGCGTCCATATCCACGCGAAACGCCAGCGTCGGGCCTGCGCGGCCGGTATTCAGGGTCGCCACAATGCCGGTAAATCCCCCTTCAAACGGGGTCAACCATTTCTCTGGTGCGCCTTGCGCCCGGGCGCGGGCAAACTCTCGCGCCAGCGTGGCGTCATCGGGTAATCCCATACGGCTTTCGGCGTCCACCACGTCGCGGCCCACCGCCAGCGAATAACCCAGCTGGTCTAAGATTTCCGCGACTTTCGCCGCCGTGCGAAATTCGAGCCATCCGGACTCCGCGAAATGGTGAAAATCGCGACGCCATGCGCTCAGTTGTGGGGCTAATGTCTGGATGTACTGCGCCAGTGATTCCATATCTGTTCCTGTCATCATTAAAATATGTGAACTGCTTCACGCTGTGATAGTTTTTACTTATCACTAACCGTTTTTTCACAGTTTTAACCGTTCAGGAATTACCCTCGCACATCCATTTCCATTAAAGTAGATGACAGTTTCTTTACTCTGATAAACAACGGTTATCGGTCGGGCTATGTCATTTCAGATTAAATTTCATCAAATCCGGGCGTTTGTTGAAGTCGCGCGTCAGGGCAGTATCCGCGGTGCCAGCAGGACGCTTAATCTTTCGCAACCGGCGCTGACCAAATCGATCAAAGAGCTGGAAGAGGGGATGGCGGCGCAGCTTTTTGTGCGCAGGAGTAAAGGCGTCGCATTGACCGAATGTGGGGAAGGGTTTTACTCGCGCGCCAGGCTGATTCTGGAAGAGTTACGCGCGGCGCAGGATGATATCCGCCAGCGCCAGGGGGAACTGGCCGGGCAGATTAATATTGGAATGGGAGCCAGTATTTCGCGAAGCCTTATGCCCGCGGTGATCACCCGCTTTCATGCACAACATCCGCAGGTAAAAGTCCGGATTATGGAAGGGCAACTGGTGTCGATGATCAATGAATTACGCCAGGGCGAGCTGGATTTCACCATCAACACCTATTATCAGGGGCCGTACGATCATGAGTTTACGTTTGAAAAATTGTTTGAAAAGCCTTTCGCCGTATTTTGTCGGGAAGGGCATCCGGCGACGGGCGCGACATCCATTACCGAATTGCTGAATTATAACTGGACAATGCCGACGCCACGCGGGAGTTATTATAAGCAATTAGAAGATGTTTTTACTCATCGCTCGCAAATACCGCGCATTGACGTTGTCTGCGAAACGTTTTCTTCCTGCATTAGCCTTGTTGCACAAAGTGATTTTTTAAGTATCCTGCCAAAGGAACTGGGCTGTGACCCGCTGCTGGCGCACCGTCTGGTTATGCTGCCCGTTGTCGAATCGCTACCTAAAGCGGCCTATTATTTAATTCAGCGCCGTGATTCTCGTCAGACACCCCTGACCGAATCGTTAATTACGCAATTCAGAAGAGAGGCGCGGAAAATAGTATCGGAGTGAAGTGGGGAGTAAAATAAAAAAACAGAGCCTGTCCGACATCAGACAGACCCTACAACACACAGCAGTGCTTCCCTTCGCAGATCCTGAATGTTATATCCGTGAAGCAGGTTTATTTAATTATAACAGCCAACCCTCAAAAAGATATGTTTTAGCATCATTGATTCCACATTTTTTTAACCTAAACTTTCTGTTTTATGTGTGCTGAAATTTAAGTTAAGTCGCGTTTAACTTTTGCGAAGAAATAATTTTTATATTCATCAGGTTAATATTTATGCCCTCATCCTGGGGTAGCGGTTATTGAGGCCCATGCCTGGCGCAGGTATAGTACAGGCTCAGATGTAGCGGGAGGATGTCCATGAACCCTGACGACAAATCACTTTTTCTTGACGCCATGGAGGGTATCCAGCCCCTGAAGCGCTGCACGGATATTCACTGGCAGCCGAGCCGCAACACGCGAACGCGTCAGGAGATTGATACCGAGCAACTGGATAACTTCCTGACCCTGGGCTTCCTGGAACTTCTGCCCCTGGAGGAGCCGCTGGCGTTCAGACGGGAAGGGGTGCAACAGGGCGTTATTGATAAGCTCCGCTCGGGTAAATATTCCCGCCAGGCCAGCTTAAATCTGTTACGCCAGCCCGCCGAGCGTTGTCGGCAGATGCTGTTTTCCTTTATCCGCCAGGCTGGACGCGATGGATTACGTAACCTGGTGATCATTCATGGAAAAGGGCGGGAGCAGAACGCCCATCCCAACGTGGTACGCAGCTATCTGGCGCGCTGGTTAACCGAGTTCGAGGAAGTGCAGGCCTTTTGCGTGGCGCTGCCGCATCACGGCGGCAGCGGAGCATGCTATGTTTCGCTACGAAAGTCTGACGAAGCGAAACAGGAGAACTGGGAACGGCACGCTAAGCGCAGCCGTTAAGCGCTTCTGGCGGGCGAGACGTTCGCCCGCCTGTCACTCAGAAGGTTTCCCAGTTGCTGTCGGTGGCGGTGTTGGCCGTTGCCGGGCGTAACAGCTGTGGGGTTTTCACCGTGGCCGGGCGGGGCGCGGTGGCTTTTTCCTTTCCGTTCAGGCGAAACGCTGCCACAGCCTGGCGCAGTTGTTCCGACTGATCTTCCAGGGCCGCCGCCGCCGTGGCGGATTGCTGTACCAGCGCGGCGTTTTGCTGTGTGACGCTGTCCATCTGCGAAACGGCCAGGCTCACCTGTTCAATGCCGCGGCTCTGTTCATCGGACGCCGACGAAATCTCGCCCATGATATCGGTCACGCGGGTGACGGCAGCGACAATCTCCTTCATGGTTGCGCCCGCTTCGCTGACCTGCTCTGAACCGGTATTCACCCGGCTGACGGAGTTCTCAATCAGCCCTTTGATCTCTTTCGCCGCCTGCGCACTGCGGCTGGCCAGCGTGCGGACTTCACCTGCGACGACCGCAAAGCCACGACCTTGCTCCCCGGCACGCGCGGCTTCCACCGCCGCGTTAAGCGCCAGAATGTTTGTCTGGAAGGCAATGCTGTCAATCACGCCGGTAATGTGCGCAATTTGCTGCGAGCTGTCGGCGATTTCGGTCATGGTACGGACAACGTTATCCACCACGTGACCGCCACGGGCCGCCGTTTCTGAAGCGTTCTTCGCCAGTAGCGTAGCCTGACGGGCGTTGTCGGAGTTCTGTTTAACCGTTGCGGTCAGCTCTTCCATGCTGGCAGCCGTCTCCTCCAGCGAAGCCGCCTGTTGCTCGGTGCGGGCAGACAGATCGTTGCTTCCGGCGGCTATTTCACCTGCGCCTGTGTAAATGGAGTCGGTGCTACCACGCACGGCGCTGACGGTGGTCACCAGCGACTGCTGCATCTCATGCAGACCCGCCGCCAGCTGACCCATCTCATTGCGGCCAGACAGGGCGATATCCTGCGTCAGATCGCCGCCCGCAATGGCGCGAATATGGTTCATAATCATGTGGAGCGGTTTTAACAGCAGGTGTTGTAAACCCTGCCAGATCACCACCAGCACCGCGATAACGGCCAGGAAGATCGCTGCCAGCGTCCATTGCATCTGGGTAAAGCTGCTCTGGTTCTCTTCGGTTGCGGCTTTCAGCAGGGTGTTGTTTTCGGCGCGCCAGCGGTTATAAACCCCTTCCATATCGTCCTGGGCCTGTTGGGCATCCAGATCGCCATAGGCCTGGTAGTTGTCGGCACGCAGATACGCAATGGAGAGACGCATCACTTCATGCATCTGGCTCCATGATTTCTGCATTTCGTCGGTTAATGCCGCGTTCTGGCCGTTAACCTGCGGCATTTTCTGCCACTCTTTGTTATAGGCTTCAGCTTTAGCCAGAGAATCAGCCGCGGTGCCAAGCAGTTTGTTGATCGCCGCAAGGGACGCCGGGTCGCGCTGGTTTTTCAGGTAGCGGATCGCCACGCGGGTGACGGTGACGCGCGTTTTGATCAGCGTGTTTACGCTGTCGCTCAGGCTCTCCTGCTGGGCATTGAGCACCCCGGAGTTCTGGAAGTTATGGCGGTCGTTGCTGACGGCAGAGTAGAACAACCCTCCCGTGACAACTTGCAACAGACAGAATATGGTGAGAGCAAAGATAATACCGGTAATCACGTGCAGATTTTTCAGCATAGCGGTCGTCCGTTAGAGAAGATGCAGGGTTACACAAATACTATCGTCGTAGAGAAATTAAACTTTAATTTAACTCGCGCTTAACTACGGGGTCTGTTAAGGAACTCGTTGTAAATCCGGATCATTTTTATGAGGAAGGTCGACATGAGCAGCATTGATAAAAGCGGGACGTACGCACTGGGGTCGCGGACGGTTAAACGGCTTGGCTATGGCGCGATGCAGCTTGCCGGGCCAGGCGTGTTTGGTCCTCCAAAGGACAAAAATGCCGCGCTGGATGTGCTCCGCGAAGCGGTGGCTGCTGGGGTGAATCACATTGATACCAGCGATTTTTACGGGCCGCATATCACCAACCAGCTGATCCGCGAGGCGCTTCATCCGTACCGCGACGATCTGACGCTCGTCACCAAGATCGGTGCCCGTCGCGGCAGTGATGCCTCCTGGCTGCCGGCCTTCTCCGCGCAGGAACTGACGCAGGCGGTACATGACAACCTGCGTAATCTGCAGCTGGATGTGCTGGACGTGGTTAATCTGCGCATCATGTTCAGCGCACACGGGCCAGCAGAAGGCTCAATTGCTGAACCTCTCGCCACGCTGGCCGAGTTACAACAGCAAGGTTTGGTGCGCCATATTGGCCTGAGCAACGTCACGGCCACCCAGGTTGCGGAAGCGCAGAAGATGGTGCAGGTGGTGTGTGTGCAGAACATGTACAACATCGTGAACCGTGGCGATGATGCGCTGGTGGATTCGCTGGCGCAGCAGGGGATTGCGTATGTGCCGTTCTTCCCGCTGGGCGGTTTTACACCCCTGCAATCATCCGGGCTGCAGGCGGTCGCTGATTCGCTGGGCGTAACGGCAATGCAGGTCGCGCTGGCGTGGTTGCTGCAACGTTCGCCGAACATCCTGCTGATCCCCGGCACCTCCTCCGTGGCGCATCTGCGACAAAATCTTGCGGCGGCGGAGCTGGTGCTCCCGGCTGACGCGCTGGAAACGCTCGATTCGCTGGCGGATTAAGCCAGACAGGCATAAGCCCAAAGCAGTACTTTGGGCTTTTTTGTCCCTCTTGAAACCTGAATGTCGCTGCCGCAGGCGTTATCTGGCTATTCTTTCGCCGATGCGCAGGATACGGCTGAATTAAATCCGCTCACACTTCAATGCGTTTGGGGTAACCCCCGTAAAGGACCTTGATCCTTGTCCATAATCCGTAATACTGTATTTATATACAGTACCTGGTGAGAAAGGCATTTATGGACACTCTCTTTTCTTATTATCCAAAGCAACCTCTTGAATTACCGTTATTTGTAGAACGCGTAGCGTGTGGTTTTCCAAGCCCGGCGCAGGATTATGTGGAAGATCGTCTCGATCTTAACCGCCTGGCCGTCAGGCATCCCAGCGCGACCTACTTTGTGAAGGTGAGCGGAGACTCGATGATCGGCGTTGGGATCGGCGATGGCGATCTGCTGGTCGTCGATCGTTCGTTAAACGCCGTGCACGGGGATATTGTGGTGGCATCCGTCGCGGGTGAGTTTACGGTCAAAGAGCTGCAGACCCGCCCGATCCTGAGGTTAGTGCCGCATAACGTTCGCTATCAGCCGATCACGTTTCAGTCCGAAGAGGAACTGCAGATCTTCGGTGTTGTCACCCACACACTCAAAACGCATAAACATGTTCGCGCTGGTTGATGTGAACAGCTTTTATGCCTCCTGCGAGACGGTGTTTAGGCCCGATCTGCGGGGCAAACCCGTGGTGGTGGTCTCCAATAACGATGGCTGCATTATTTCGCTGTCGCGGGAGGCAAAGCAGTTCGATATAAAAATGGGCGAGCCGTATTTCAAATTCAAAGAGAAGCGCTTTCCCGCGCGGGTTTACGTCTTTAGCTCGAACTATGCGCTTTATGCCGATCTCAGCAGCCGGGTGATGCAGACGCTGACCGACTTTGCCCCGGCCATAGAGATTTACTCCATTGATGAGGCGTTTGTGAACGTTGCTGGCGTCAGCAACTGCATGGCGCTGGAGGCGTTTGGTCATCATATGCGCACGCAGGTGTTTAAAAATACGGGATTAACCGTTGGCGTAGGCATTGCCCCCACGAAAACGCTGGCGAAGCTGGCCAACTATGCGGCAAAGCGGTGGAGCAGCACGGGAGGCGTAGTGGATTTATCGGATCGCGAGCGGCAGCGTAAACTGCTGGCGCGCGTACCGGTAGAGGAGGTGTGGGGCGTCGGGCGGCGCATTACCAAAAAACTTAATGCGATGGGCGTCACCACGGCGCTGGAGCTGGCACAAGCTTCCTCGTGGGTCATTCGCAAACATTTTAACGTTGTCCTGGAGCGCACGGCGCGCGAGCTGCGCGGCGAGCCCTGTCTTGATCTGGAAGAGTTCACGCCCACGAAGCAGCAGATTATCTGTAGCCGCTCGTTTGGACACCGTATTACGCAATACGAGGAGATGCACCAGGCCATTTGCGCCTACGCTGAACGGGCTGCGGAAAAGCTGCGCAGCGAGCATCAATATTGTCGCTTTATCAGCGTGTTTTTGCGTACCAGCCCGCATGCGGACAACGAGGTTTATTACGGCAATCAGGCGTCTGTCACCCTGATGACGCCCACCAATGACTCGCGCGATATCATCCGTGCCGCCACCGATGCGCTGGGGCGCATATGGCTTGACGGCTATCGCTACATGAAAGCGGGGGTGATGCTGGCGGACTTTTTCAGTAGCGGCGTCGCCCAGCTGAATTTATTTGACGATAACCGTTTGCGCGCCAACAGCGCGGCGCTGATGGCGCTGATCGACAGCGTGAATCATTCCGGGAAAGGGAAGATATGGTTTGCCGGGCAGGGGATTGAGAAATCCTGGGCGATGAAGCGCGAGATGTTGTCACCGGCTTATACGACGCGGTACGCGGATTTGCCGGTAGCGAAGTAGACGCCGGTTATTTGGCAAGCGTCGGCAGGATTTGTTCGATCACCTGTATCACGCTTCTGACGCGTTGTGGGATAAAACGGGCGTCGGGGTAGACGGCATAGAGATACCGGTCAGGTAACCGCCAGGCCGGTAATACCGGCACCAGCGTGCCGGCTTGCAACGCCTTTGCCGCAAGCGGCAGCTGCATGCCGCCAATCCCGATGCCTGACTCCAGCGCCTGTAACAGGGCATCACTGGTGTTGGCACGAAAAACGGTATGCACTTTCACGTCAATTGTTTCCTCACCGGCGATCAACCGTAGAGGCGCATCCCGCGGAATGCCGCTAAATCGCACATGGGGATGTGCCGCCAGTTCGCTGACGGAGTGTACCGCCTGAAAGCCGGGAGCAGCGAACAGCGCGGTTTCAATCCGCATCAGAAGACGTGCCGCATGCGATTGCGGAGGCTCAGCGCTAAGGCGTAGCGCGACATCCACCCCTTCGCTCACCAGGTCGGCGATGCGGTCATCCAGGGACAACGTCAGGTGCAACGCCGGATGCAGGCGCTGAAGCGCCAGCAGAGAGGGCAAAACGATCTGCCCCAGACTGCTTGGCAACTGAACATGGACGCTGCCCTGAAACTGATGATCGGCAGGGTTTAACCGTCTCTCCGCTTCCTGCATGGCATCCAGCAAAAGCTGCATATCACGGCGATAACGTTCACCCTGCTCGGTGAGCTTCATCATTCGCGTTGTCCGATGCAGTAATACCACCCCGAGCTCCTGTTCCAGGGCGGCAATCTGCTGGCTGACGGCAGACTGCTTCATTCCGCTCTGGCGAGCGGCTGCCGAAAAGGAACCCGCTTCTGCGACGCGCAGAAAGGTGGAAATGGCGTTGAGCTTATTGTTCATTTAATGTTTTTTCTTATAAGTGCCATCGAATTCAGGGGATATGTAGGGAAAAAATAATATATCACACTGTGTCTGTCACCCTAACTGGAGAAACACCGTGAATAAGATGCAGCCACAAAACGTCGCGCTGGTCGCTGGCGCTAGCGGGATCGTAGGCAGACAGCTCGTCAAAACACTCCTGGACAACAAATGGCAGGTGATTGGCCTGAGCCGCCATGCCTTATCCCATCCTGATGCTATTTCGCTGATCAACGTTGATTTACTTGATGCGGAGGATAGCGCCAGGGCTTTGCAAGCCGCTGGCGAGATCACCCATATTTTTTACAGTGCCTGGATGAATGCCGGGAGCTGGACGGAAATGGTTGAACCGAACGTCACGATGTTGCGCAACCTGGTCAGCAATATTGAAAAAACGGCGCCTTTGCAGACGGTAAGCCTGATGCAGGGATACAAAGTGTATGGCGCGCACCTGGGACCGTTCAAAACCCCGGCACGCGAAAGCGATCCGGGCGTACCCGGGGCAGAATTTAACGCCGCTCAGCTCGCGTGGCTCCGTGATTTTCAGCGGGGAAAACGCTGGCACTGGAATGCCATCAGGCCAGGCGTGGTGGGCAGTTCGGTGCCAGGCAATACCATGAACCTTGCGCTGAGCATCGCACTGTATGCGTCCCTGTGTAAGGCTCTGGGTTTACCTCTGCGTTTTCCCGGTTCGGAACAGACCTGGCACAGCATTGTTGATCATACTGACGCCGAATTGCTGGCGGAGGCAACGCTGTGGGCAGCCACATCACGTAGGGCTAACAACCAGGCTTTCAACGTGAATAATGGGGACATCTGGCGCTGGAGCGAGCTGTGGCCGCGCATCGCACGCTGGTTTGAACTGGACTCTGCGCCGCCGGTCAGATTGTCATTCCATCAGCTGTTTAAGGACTATCGTGCGTTATGGCGCGACATTGCCGGGGATCGGTTGGTGGAGGCGGATATTTTGCAGCTAAACGACGGGCATTTTGCCGATTTTGTCTTTAACTGGAATTACGACATGTTTGGCGACGGCAGTAAGCTCCGCCGGTCAGGGTTCACGCGAATGCAGGCAACCGATGAGATGTTTTTCAGCCTGTTCTCGCAGCTAAGAGCGGCACGTATTATTCCGTGAAAAAAGGGGAGTGCGTTTCTGACGGCAGTAAAAAACGCGAACCCGGATGCAGGGAGTAAAGAACGCTCAATGTTCACTTTCTGGAATAGGGCCAGAGGAGCCGGCCAGTTCATGACAAAGCGCGCCAATCCGATCCACCGCATTCAGCAGGAGAGGCGTGGGTTCGTTTGCACAATTTAATCGCAGGAAATTCGTTAAGTGTGCGCGGGGGGAAAACAGCGGCCCGGGGCTAACGCCAATATTCAGTGTCAGCGCGCGGCGGTGCACCTCCAGTGCATTCACCTGGTGTGGAAGTTCAACCCACAACAGGAAACCGGCAGCTGGCACGTTAACGCGTGTGCCGGGAGGGAAGCTTGCCTTGACGCGCGCAATGACGGCACCAATCCCTTCTGCGATGCGCCGCTTTAGCCGCCGCAGATGACGATCGTAGTCGCCACTGGCCAGGATTTCGCTCGTTGCGGCCTCAAACAGCGGCGCGCCTGCCCAGTCTCCGGCCATACGCGCCTGCAGGACCTGGGCGTGGTAACGTCCGGCCGCAATCCAGCCGATGCGCCATCCGGGCGCAAGCGTTTTAGACAATGAACTGCAGTAAATGACATTCCCGCTCTGGTCGAACGCCTTACAGGCCGGAGGACGTTGCCCTTCGCCGACCAGGTCGCCATAAACATCGTCCTCAATTAACGGGATGCCTGCATCTTCCAGCAGGGCAACCAGTTCCTGCTTGCGGGGGACGGACATACTGGCGCCCAGCGGATTTTGCACGGTGGGCGAGGCCAGAACGGCCGCTGGATGATGGCACCGAATAGCATCGGCGAGCGGCGCCAGCAGCAACCCATCCTCAGGATCGGTTGGGATCTCCAGCGCCTTCAGGCCCAAATCTTCCAGCAGCAACAGCGTACCGAAATAGGCGGGTTGTTCTATCGCTACCACGTCGCCAGGCTGGCACACAGCCCGCAACGCCAGACGCAGCGCCTGTGTCGCGCCAGCGGTGATGATGAGATCCTCTGCACCAAAACGGCCACCCCATTGCGCTGCCCGGGCGGCAATCTTACTGCGCAAATCAACCCGTCCCGGAGGAAGGCTATAGCTTTGCCCACGCGCTTCCAGACGTCGACCTGCAGACTGCAGCGCACGTTGCAGGGTATCGCCTGGCAGCCACGCGGGGTCGGGCAAGGCAGCCCCCAGCGGTACCAGCCGGGCTTCTGCACTACTGAATAACGATCGCGCGACGGCTGACATTGTCACAGGCACGGGGCCGGGCAGGGAACGGGTGGGCTGCACGCATCGGGACAGGCGGGTCTGACGGACGTAGTAGCCCGAACGCGGACGCGCAACGATCAGGCCTTCGGCCTCAAGGCAGCGGAGTGCTTCCAGTGCCGTCGGGAGACTGACCTGTTCGCGCTCGGCCAGTTTACGTGCAGAGATCATCCGGTCGCCGATTTGCAACGCGCCTGAAGCCAGCGTAAGACGCAGCATCTCAGCAATCCGACGGTAATGGGGGGACGGGGCGGCCATGGGGATCTGTGCAGTCAAATTTTCGATAAAACTGACTATACAGCCAATGAAGTGCCCCATCTATAGTGTCCGGCATGTTCCAGACAAGGAGGCACTATGCACAGCGACAATTTCGATATTTCTGCCTATTTCAGGCGCATAAACTATACCGGCCCGGCGGCTGCCGATACTGCTACCCTGCATGCGCTTATGCGCCATCAGCTCTTTTCGATACCCTTTGAAAATGGGGATGTACAGGCGGGTAAAGTCGTTTCGCTGGTCCCCGAAGACATTGCCGACAAGCTGTTGAGGCAGAAGCGCGGCGGTTACTGCTATGAGGTGAATGGGCTATTTGCGATGGCGCTGGAGGCATTGGGCATTCGCTGGCGTTTTGTCGCGGCGCGCCCGATGTTCTACCCGGTGCGTCGGCCTAAAACCCATATGGCACTCATTGCTGAGATTGACGGTCGTCAGTGGCTTTGTGACCTTGGATTCGGTAGCTACGGCATCCGTGCGCCGATGGCGTTAGACATGCTTGATACGGATATCCGGCAGGATTTCGACACGTTCCGGCTGACCCGTAACGCGGAGGGTGAGTATCTGCTTCAGGCATGGGTGGAGGGTAAATGGGCCAGTCAGTACGGCTTTGACCTCTCTCCTCAGGAGTGGATTGATTTCGTGCCTGCCAACTACCTTAACTCCACGCACCCGGACGCCATTTTTGTGCAGAAGCTGCTCGTCGTACAGCATCGCCCTGAAGGACGCCAGATTTTGCTGGGTAACGTGCTGAAAACGATCACCGCGCAGGGCGTGGAAACGCAGCAGCTGGCAGAAGATGACATTGCCTCTGTACTGAAAAATTGTTTCGCGCTGACGGTTGAGTGATCCGCAGGGGGACGCTGGAATCGAGTCCAGCGTCCCCGGCTTATCATCGACAATGCGAACTGTTAAATACAGAGCCTACCTGAGACGTCTTCAGGGCAGAAACCGTATCCGCTACGTAAAAAGCGTCGTAATAATCGACCCTATAATATACAGGGAAAGGATGCCCTGGATGCTACTTAAAGCCCACCGCAAATAGCGCCACTGGTAGCGTTCTCTGGCATTGGCCTCGGCAATGGGGCCGTTAGCGTCAGGGGCTTCTTTTCTGAAGTGCTGCAGGGTTTGATGACACCACCACACCAGCAGTAATACCAGCACGGTTTTCGTGAGCAGTGAGCCATAAGCATTGAAAAAAACGTCCCAGTAGCAACGGAGTGTATCCATATCCTTTTACCTGTAACTGTGCGGCCCATATGACGAAGAGGGGCAATATTAGGGAATTATTTCTTCTTATTCATCATCGCTTTTAGATCGGCAAACGGGTTGAAAGTGGCCACGCCCATGTCTTTTTGCGCGTCTTCACCCGCCACAACGGTAGTACCGTACTGATCTGCTTCGGTGTATTTCGAGTGTTCATGGTCGTGGCAAAACAGGCACAACAGCTCCCAGTTGCTGCCATCTTCCGGGTTATTAGTATGATCGTGATCGATATGGTGAACCGTGAGCTCCCGCAGGTTTGAATAGACGAACTCGCGTGAGCAGCGTCCACAGACCCAGGGATAGATTTTTAATGCCTTTTCACGGTAGCCACTTTCCAGTCGCGCGTAGTTTTTAGGGATCAGAGCCATTGCCGGTTTTACCTGCCAGGGAAAAAGAAAGACGCACTATATCTCATTATGGGGCGTCATTGCGATCCGCTCAATTCTGTCAATTTATTTGAATTATTCCGTTAAATAAAGGGCATTTATTCTCCCCGGGTAATGCGTAAAGTAGAGATAACGCAAAGCATCATCAGGATATCTCGTTATGAAAAAGATCGGCTTTTTGTCATTTGGTCACTGGACACCGTCACCTCAGTCCGGCACGCGTTCCGCGGCGGACACCCTGTTGCAATCCATCGACCTGGCCGTCGCCGCTGAAGAGCTGGGCGCAGACGGTGCCTATTTCCGTGTGCATCATTTTGCCCGTCAACTCAGCTCTCCGTTCCCCTTACTGGCGGCGATCGGTGCGAAAACGAAAAGCATCGAAATCGGTACTGGCGTGATCGATATGCGCTATGAAAATCCGATGTACATGGCGGAAGATGCGGGCGCGGCGGATTTAATCTCCGGCGGACGTTTGCAGCTGGGGATCAGCCGGGGCTCTCCGGAGCAGGTCATTGATGGCTGGCGTCATTTTGGTTATGTCCCGCAGGAAGGGGAAAATGAATCAGATATGGCACGCCGACACACCGAGGTACTGCTTGAGGTGCTGCGCGGAGAAGGGTTTGCAAAACCGAACCCACAACCCATGTTCCCAAATCCACCGGGACTGCTGCGCCTGGAGCCACATTCCGAAGGCTTACGTGAGCGCATCTGGTGGGGCGCAGGGTCGAACGCGACAGCGGTATGGGCTGCAAAACTGGGGATGAACCTGCAAAGCTCAACCCTGAAAGATGATGAAACCGGTGAGCCATTCCATATTCAGCAGGCAAAACAGATCCGCGCTTACCGACAGGCCTGGGCGGAAGCCGGGCATACTCGTCAGCCGCGCGTCTCGGTCAGCCGCAGTATTTTTGCGCTGATGGACGATCGTGACCGCATGTACTTCGGCGCAAGCCGGAACGACAGCGATAGCGTGGGTTACCTTGATGAGAAAACGCGCGCAATTTTCGGACGCAGCTATGCCGCTGAGCCTGAAAAGCTGATTGAGCAGTTGAAACAAGACGAAGCGATTGCCGAAGCGGACACCTTATTGCTCACCGTGCCGAACCAGCTCGGAGTGGATTACAACGCGCATGTTATCGAATCCATTCTGAAGCATGTTGCACCGGCAATGGGATGGCGCGAGTAGCTATTTTGTTGTGCGCCGAGCGCGAAGGCCGTAACGCCTGCCTGTCTCGTCACCCCCGGTAAGGGGGACGAGGCAGGCATCTGCGGAGGTTATTCGACTGGCTTATGGCTCATATCGCTCAGCAGCACGGCGATACTTTGCCCGCCTGCCGTCTGTTCGAGGCCAATCTTCACAATGATGGTCAGCGGAACGGAGAGCAACATGCCGACCGGGCCGAGCAGCCATCCCCAAAAGATAAGGGACAGAAATACCACCAGCGTGGACAATCCCAGACCACGCCCCATCATGCGTGGCTCAAGAATGTTCCCGAACACCAGGTTAATCACCAGATACCCGGCTAGCAGAATCAGCGCATCATAGAACCCACTGAACACCAGCACCTGCAGAATAGGGGGGATAGCGGCCAGCACCGAACCGATGTTGGGGATATAGTTGAGCGCAAAGGCCAGTAATCCCCAGACGAACGCAAACCGGACATCCAGCGCCATCAGCATTCCCCAGACCACGGCCCCGGTGACCAGGCTAATGGCGGTTTTCAGGACCAGATAGCGGGAGACGCTATCCAGCGCGCGTTGAATCGCGCCCATGCCTTCAACCGGACGGACCATTATTTGCTGCAGTTTTGCGGGCAGTTGCGGCACTTCCAGCAGCATGAACACCACCGTTAAAAACAGCAGGAAAATCGAGGTCATGGCGTTAGAGAGCTGCGCCAGCAGGCCGGTGACGAGGGTCATGGCGGCATTCGGATCAATGTACTTCAGCAACTCCTCAACGGACACTTCGATTCCCGCACGCTGCAGCCAGGGTTCAAGCTGCAACAGCGGTATCGCCAGCGACGAGCGGTATTTCGGTAACGTTCGCGTCAGTTCATTCAGGGAGGTGCCGAGATAAGCGACCAGCAGCACCATGGCAATAATAATGATGCTGATAAGCATCGTGATTGCCAGCACGCGCGGGATGCGGAACCGCGTCATGCGCTGTATGAGCGGGTTAAGGATCACCGCAATAAACAGGGCCAGAATAAACGGCACGATGATGTCGGCGGCAAAACGAACGCCCGTCAGTATGATCACCAGCATGCCCAGCATGATGACAATTTTTAGCCCGTTCAGGGTAATGATGGGTTTAGCCATGGGGGTTCCTGAATAATATTTTTATTTATAATAAAGGCGAAAGCCGTTTCAATAAACTAACCAAAATCAAACGGGATGGGTAAAGAATTGAAAAGACTTTGAGTAAAAGCCTTACTTATGGTACAAATTTGGCGTGTTCAACTACCGAGGACAATTTTCATCCGCAAAGACGAGAAGCAACAACGCGGATAATTGTAATTTTATGGACAATTTGTTCAGGACGTATTCTTCAAACAACACCGCTGTATTTTTCACTTCCTTCTGCCTTCTTTCTGGTGAGCAACACTGGCGCAACGCGCTATAGTCACATCTTCTGCCTGAGCTGGCGCTACGCGCTTAGCTGTCTGATTTAATTTCATATTTTTGGGTTTGCTGCACGCAGCAGGCCACGATGGATTATATTCTCAAGCAGGAGAAAAACATGTTTTACTGGATTTTATTAGCCCTTGCTATTATCGCTGAAATTACCGGCACGCTGTCGATGAAATGGGCAAGCGTCAGCGATGGCAATACCGGCTTTATTTTAATGCTGGTGATGATTTCACTTTCCTATATTTTCCTGTCGTTTGCAGTGAAGAAAATTGCGCTGGGTGTGGCCTATGCGCTGTGGGAAGGGATCGGTATTTTGTTGATCACCCTGTTCAGCGTCTTATTATTTGACGAAACATTATCAACAATGAAGATTGCCGGGTTAACGACGCTGGTAGCAGGTATCGTGCTGATTAAATCGGGTACACGCAAACCGACTAAGCAGCCGAAGGAGCAGACCCATGCAGCAGTTTGAATGGATCCACGCGGCCTGGTTGGGGTTTGCCATCGTGCTGGAGATTTTAGCGAACGTCCTGCTAAAATTCTCTGACGGTTTTCGTCGTAAAATTTACGGACTGTTGTCGATTGCCGCCGTACTGGGGGCGTTCAGCGCCCTGTCACAGGCAGTGAAGGGTATCGATCTGTCCGTGGCCTATGCGCTGTGGGGCGGGTTTGGTATTGCCGCCACCCTGGCAGCCGGCTGGGTGCTGTTCGGTCAGCGTTTAAATAACAAAGGTTGGATTGGACTGATATTGCTGCTTGCCGGCATGATCATGATAAAACTCGCCTGATACACGTTAAGCCATTATTTACAGGCAGCGAAATTCGCTGCCTGTATTACTCTTAAAAAAAGCAAAACATTGAAGAGGATGGCTAATGTATCGCACATTAAGCTGGCGCAATATTCCCACCGCGAGAACATTGTTCGCCATGATCTTCATGGCGGGGATCGGCTTAATCATCTCCATTGTCGCGCTGCTCTATTTATCTCTGCACCTGATCAGCACCAAAACCAATGAAATTGACGAGCACCGCACCACGCTTTCCGTGCAGGGTGCGATACAAACGTCGGTTAACCGTGTCTCGACCCTGGTGATAGATAATGCCGTCTGGGACGATGCGGTACGCGAGGTCTACCGCCCAAAGCTCGATACCGAATGGTTATACAACACCTGGGGAGCGGGCTTTAAAGTCAATAACCTCTATGACGGCACTTTCGTGCTGGATGAGCATTTCAACGTTATCTGGGGATCGTTTCAAAGCCAGCCTTTTGCGGAGACGAATCTCGACTTTTTTGGCAAAGGCCTGCAAGCGCTTATTCAGCAGCACGGACGTGAATTACCCAGCCAGAAGAATATTTATGCCGGGATCACTCGAACGCGTCACGGCGTCGCGTTTGTCGGAATAGGGCTGATCCGACCGATGATCGGGCGATTGCAGGTTAACGACGGTACGCGCCGCTATCTGGTGATTACCCGCCATTTGAATAGCGGCATATTATCCGATCTGGGGCAGACCTTTCAGATTGATAACCTCAACTTTACCCCGGATAAAATCAACAGTCTGAGTATGCCGCTGCGCAGTTCTGCTGGGGAGTTACTGGGTTACCTCAACTGGCAGGCACGCCTTCCTGGCGCGCAGGCGGCCCGGGCCGCATCATCTGATATCACGCAGATAGTGGTGCTGGCATCGGTGCTGATCCTGCTGTTTATTATGGTGAGCTGTGTGGGCCTGTACAAACTGGCCCGCGGAGAAAGCCAGGCGCGTCTGGTCGCCAGAACGGACTGGCTAAGCCATCTGCCGAACCGCCGCGCACTCATTGAAGCGCTGGACCGCGTGAGTTTGCGTGGCGATATTGACGTCAAAAGCGTGGTGTTTATCGATCTGGATGGCTTCAAGGACGTCAACGATATCTACGGCCACAGCGTCGGTGACGATCTCATTGTAACCATCGCCAAAACGCTGAATGAATGCGTTCCACCGGGTGGGATGCTGGCGCGCATGGGAGGCGATGAGTTTGCCATGACCATCGGCGGTGAAGGGGCAGAAGCGCTGGCGACCACCTTTGCCGAATCCGTACTGGATTTTCTCAATACCCCCATTCGTCTGGGGGAGCGCACCATTCATATCGGTGCCAGCATCGGGATTGCCAGCGGAACCCTGATTGAATGCACCAGTTCCGAGCTGTTTCGCCGCGCCGATATCGCCATGTACCATTCCAAAATTAGCGGGAAAGGGCGTGTCACCCACTATGACGCGGCGCTGAATAACGCCCGGGAACGCAAGCTTGCGATTGAAAACCAGATCCGTAACGGACTGGAGCGAGACGAGTTTGAGGTCTGGTACCAGCCGATTATTGACGCCCGCAGTCAGAAAATGAGCAGCGTGGAAGCGCTGGTTCGCTGGCCGCGTCGTCCGGAAGGTGAACTCGGTCCAGATACCTTCATTTCCATTGCGGAAACGAGTGGGCTGATTTACAAACTGGGCCAGTTTGTTTTGCAGCGTGCCTGCCAGGATCTGGAGCCGTACAGCGAATTAAAGCTCTCCGTTAATATCTCCCCGGCGCAGTTTCGCGACCCTGAATTCGAAGAAAAAGTGGCCTGGGTTCTGGAAAGCACCCGTTTCCCGGCCAGGCGACTCCAGCTCGAAGTCACGGAGACCTATGTGCTGGAAAACCCCGAGCGTGCCCGCACGGCGATTGCCAACCTTAAAGCGCTGGGCACCGCGGTGGCGCTGGATGATTTTGGCACGGGCTATTCGAGTATTGGCTATTTGCGGCGTTTTAATTTCGACACCATTAAGATTGATAAATCACTGGCCGGGCTGGTGGATAACGATGAGCAAGCGGCGGCGCTGGTGAGCGGCACGGTGAGGATCGCCAATGCTCTGGGCATGGCGGTGGTCGCTGAAGGGGTGGAAAACGAAAAGCAGATGAAATTGTTACGGCTGGCTGGCTGCGATCAGCTGCAGGGATTCTGGTTCAGCCAGCCGATGCCGATTGAATCAATCAGGGCGTTACGTCAGGTCAGACAGTGCTGAGTTACTGCTGCGCCAGTGCTTCCAGCTTGTCACGAAAACCGGTCACTGCTAAGGCCCGGTTATCTGCTCGCCATCTGTCTTTTGCCGCTGGCGCAGAGCTTTGAACACCAATCAGCTGCCAGCCGTTATCCGTTTTTAACATCAGCGGCGAGCCGCTGTCACCGGGTAACGTATCGCACTGATGCGAGAGCACGCTGTTTTGCGCCCATCCTGTGACAATACAGTCCGTGTGGGTGTAAAGCGCGTCCAGATGATCGACAGGGTAGCCTGATTGCGTCACCTTACGGTCGGCGGCTTTCAGTGCGGCAGTGAGCGCGGCTTTGTCTCCGTCAAATAACGGAAGCGGGGTAATGCCAGAGGGCGGGTAGCGCAAAATGATCAGGCCAAAATCCCAGGATGCCGCTGACGGAGGCACTATCCAGCCGTCACCGTCAGGCTTCAGACGTTTGCCGAGAGAAGCATCAACCCGTCCCTCAATACCGTGAATTTCATAACGCCACATCCCTTTTTGCGACACAAATCGCAGGGCAACGGCTTTGTCTGGCTTGCCGTCTGGCGGTGTCAGCAGGCAGTGGCCTGCCGTCAGGGCAAGTTGCGGCGTAATCAGCGTAGCGGTACATAAATTACCGCTGGCGGTTTCCAGTTGCCCGATAGCGTCCCAGGGTGCCTGGGTAGGATCGGCGACGCGCGTACGATCGTCATGACCGAAAAACAGCGTTTTAAGCTCTTTCGCGCTAATGGTTTCATCACCGC
Source organism: Enterobacter sp. SORGH_AS_0287 (assembly GCF_031453695.1). Lineage (NCBI taxonomy): Bacteria > Pseudomonadati > Pseudomonadota > Gammaproteobacteria > Enterobacterales > Enterobacteriaceae > Enterobacter > Enterobacter sp. SORGH_AS_0287. The sequence continues at coordinate 1,444,922 of NZ_JAVIZW010000001.1, read as the reverse complement.
CATCATCCGCATGTGAGAATCCAGAAAAAAGACCAAACGTTCCCAGTAACAACACAACAGATTTACGCATATCACACTCTGGTGGGGGCAATTATGATTATTAAAAGTGAACCCTATGAAAATACTATAGACGGGACAGCGCTAAAGTGGGAGTAAAATCAGCGTGCTACGATCAGGAAAGATAAAAATGGCTTGCGATGAGCGCGCATAAAATAAGCAGGATAAGAATCAGCTCAAACCGATAGCGCCGCAGCATACGCCCTCCGGATAAAAAAACGGCGCTGGACCTTTCCGGTTCAGCGCCGGTTTACCAACGTGCCCCGAAAGGCACGGTTAAGCTTGTACTCTTACGCAGCTGGCTGTGCAGCTGGTTTAGCAGCTTCGTGTTTTACTGCTTTTTTGTGATGCTTTTTAGCGGCCTGGGCTTTCTGTTCTACAGCAGGTTTGGTCGCTTTTTTGTGGTGCTTCTTAGCGGCCTGCGCTTTCTGCTCTACAGCCGGTTTAGCGGCATCTTGTTTAACGGCTTTTTTGTGGTGTTTTTTAGCAGCCTGGGCTTTTTGCTCTGCAGCAGGTTTAGCGGCTTTATGGTGTTTCTTGTGGTGTACGGTTTTTGCCGGAGCAGCAGTCGTTGTTGCAGCTGGCGCAGCAGCAGCCGGTGCAGCAGTGGTTTCAGCAGCAAACGCAGCAGAAGACAGACCCATAGCAGCGGCAACAACCAGAGCTAATACTTTTTTCATGTTCATACCCTCGAATTTGGTTTTTCATTTAACCCCACTGCGGGGCCGTTGAAAGAACTATATCCCTGTAAATTCGGGGTTTCCGTGAGTGATTGGTATCGGCGTGTAACGGAATGTACAAAGGGCGGTAAAGGGTGCGCAAAAGGAAAACGGCCGGAGCGTACTCCGGCCGCTGGATTACAGATAACGGGACGTCAAATGCTCGCGGAAGTAACGGATATTCAGGTCTTCACCCGTCGCCTGGGTAATCAGTTGCGAAGTGGTGAAGCGGCTACCGTGCTGCCAGATGTTCTGACGCAGCCAGTCAAACAGGGCGGAGAAATCGCCCTCAGCGATGGAGGACTGCAGACCCGGCAGCGCCGTTTTGGCCGCATGGAACAATTGCGCGGCGTACATCGCGCCGAGCGTGTAGGACGGGAAGTAGCCAAAACCGCCGTCGGTCCAGTGAATGTCCTGCATACAGCCGTTGCGGTAGTTATCTTTGGTTGATAACCCGAGCCAGGCCTGCATTTTATCATCCCACAGTGCCGGAATGTCATCCACCTCGATATCGCCATTGATCAGCGCACGTTCAATTTCATAGCGCAGCACCACATGTGCCGGGTAGCTGACTTCGTCGGCATCGACGCGGATATAGCCCGGTTTCACGCGCTGGTTCCAGGCAATAAAGTTCTCTTCACTGAACGCCGCCTGACTGCCAAAACGGGCGTGAACCGCAGGGAGGAGATGTTTAAGAAAAGCGTCGCTGCGCCCCAGCTGCATCTCAAAGAACAGGCTCTGGGATTCGTGGATCGCCGTTGAACGGGCCAGCGCGACAGGTTGACCGGCCCACGTTCGCGGCAGGTTTTGCTCGTAGCGCGCGTGTCCGGTTTCGTGGATCATGCCAAACAGCGCGCTGAGCAGCTCGTCCTCATCATAACGCGTGGTGATGCGCACATCTTCCGGCACGCCACCGCAGAACGGGTGTGCACTGACGTCCAGGCGACCGCCGTTAAAATCAAAGCCGAGCATCTTCATGGCTTCAAGCCCAAGTTCACGCTGCGTTGCCGTCGGGAAGGGGCCCTGCGGCGGAACGAACGACTGCTGAGCCTGTTTTTCCACAACGTTTGCCAGCAGGTCCGGCAGCCAGGATTTCATATCCGCGAACAGTACGTCCAGACGCGCGCTGGTCATGTCCGGCTCGAAAATATCCAGCAGCGCGTCGTAAGGGCTGCAGCCTTTGGCTTCAGCACGCAGACGAGCCTCCTCGCGGCTCAGTTTGACGACCTCTTTCAGGTTGGCGGCAAACCCCTGCCAGTCATTGGCCGGGCGCTGAGTACGCCAGGCGTGCTCACATTTGCTGCCTGCCAGCGATTTGGCTTCCACCAGCGCTTCCGGCAACAGCGACGCCTGCTGGTAATGACGCGTCATTTCACGCAGGTTGGCTTGTTCAATATCATTCAGGTCCTCACCGGCCGCGGCGGACAGCCATTCACCCACCTTTTTATCGGTCAGGATCTGGTGTTGCAGAACGCTCATTTCGGCCAGTGCTTCACCGCGCGCGGCACTGCCTCCCGGCGGCATCATGGTAAATATATCCCAGCTGGCGATGGCGGAGAGGTGGGAGAAACGGGAGAGGCGCTGGAAGGTGCGGGTGAGTTGTTGGTAGTGGCTGTTTTCGCTCATTTCGTTTTCTCTTTGCAAGGCGATGTTTCAGGCATGAAGAGTGAGTAGTATCAAAATTCCCACCTGAATCCAAGCCATTACCCCTTAGAGTTTGGTGCTATTTCGTTCAGTAACGCTGTGTTATAACCCTAAAAAAAACGACTGCCGGATGGAAAATGAACAAGGTTGTGAGTGTAGGGATTGCAGTGTTGCTGACGGGGTGCCAGACACATCATCATGACGTAATCCCGTTCAACACCGAAGAAGACTCCGCGCATGCATGGGCGTTTGCGTATGTGGAAACAGTGAAACAAAGGATGACGACCGCAGAGCAGTATGAAGGGAAGCTCTGCTCGTTAAAGATTCACCAGCCCAAAGGCGCGGCCTATGTGACCAACATTCAGGTGGTAAAAGGCAGCGATCCTGAGCTGTGTAAGGCCGCCATTGCGGCCTTACAGTCTGCCAGTGACGATCATGTGCTCCCAGTGGTACCTGATGAGCGTATCGGGGAAAACTACACGCTCGATTTCAAACCCTGAATCAGTGCAGCCGCTGGTGTAAACGGGTCCCTACCAACAGCGCCCCGCAGAGCATCAGCGCAATAAAACCGCCCACGCCGTTCCAGCCATAGTTATGCCAGAACACCCCACCCAGCGTCCCCGCAAAGCTGGAACCGAGGTAATAGCTGAACAGATACAAAGACGACGCCTGGCCTTTGGCCCGGCGAGCGCGCGGGCCAATCCAGCTGCTGGCCACCGAGTGAGCGGCGAAGAAACCGGCAGAGAAAAGCAGCATCCCGGCGAAGATAAGCCACAGGGAGGCGAAAAGGGTCATCAACAGGCCGAGCAGCATGACGGCCGTAGAGACCAGCATAACCGGACCGCGTCCAAAGCGGGCCGTCATCGCTCCGGCTTTAGGTGAACTCCACGTGCCGGTGAGATACGCCACAGAGAGCAGACCCACCACCGCCTGACTCAGGTGCCACGGGGAGAGCATCAGGCGATAGCCGATATAGTTAAACAACGTAACGAATGAGCCCATCAGCAGAAAGCCGGTCAGGAACAGCAGCGGCAACCCTTTGTCACGCCAGTGCAGACGGAAGTTGATAAACAGCGTTTTCGGGCGCAGGGAGGTAGAACGAAAATGACGTGATTCCGGAAGGATTCTCCAGAACATCAGCGCAGACGCAAGGGCAAAGCAGCCGATCACCGCCAGCGCAATACGCCAGTTAAAGAAGTCCGTAAACACCCCGCTCAGCAGACGTCCACTCATTCCGCCAATCGAGTTCCCGCTGATGTACAGCCCCATAGAGAAGGCGACAAAGCTCGGGTGGATCTCTTCGCTGAGATAGGTCATCCCGACCGCCGCCACGCCACTCAGGGATAACCCAATTAACGCGCGCATCACCAGGATACCGTGCCAACTGGTCATCATCGTGGAGAGTAACGTACAAATCGAAGCCAGCATCAGGGCGGTAACCATCACCTGTTTACGGCCAATGGCGTCGGAAAGTGGCCCGGTGAAAAGCAGACCAATCGCCAGCATGCCGGTAGAGATAGAGAGCGAAATACTGCTGCTGGCAGGCGATACGCCAAATTCATGGGAAAGAACGGGCAGGATCGGCTGAACGCAATAGAGCAGGGCGAAGGTTGCCAGACCCGCTGAGAAAAGCGCCAGCGTGACGCGCATGAACTGGGGGGTACCACGTTTAATGAACTGAACCGGCTGCGATGCTGCGGGTAAATCATCAATATCTCTGGCCGGATCGATATCAATGGTAGATGTACGACTCACACAATGTCCTTGCTTAAACATCCCCGTGGTTTCGGGTGACGGGTATGACCACACGATCAGAGTAGGAAAATGTAAATATTCTGTCTAATATATTAATAATCTCAAATGATACTTTAAAAATATGAATATCGAACTGCGTCATCTGCGCTACTTTGTCGCCGTCGCTGAAGAGCTTCATTTTGGCCGCGCGGCGGCAAGACTGAATATCTCACAACCCCCGCTAAGCCAGCAGATCCAGATCCTTGAGCAACAGGTCGGGGCGCGCCTTCTGGCACGGACCAACCGCAGCGTGAGCCTGACGGCGGCCGGGAAGCAATTTCTGGCCGACAGCCGACAAATTCTCAGTATGGTGGATGAGGCGGCAGCCCGGGCAGAGCGGCTTTATCTCGGGGAAACCGGAGAGTTGCGGATTGGGTTTACCTCGTCTGCACCGTTTATCAGCGCTGTTTCGCAGACCCTGTCGTCGTTTCGCCGGCATTTTCCGGATGTGCATATTCAGACGCGCGAAATTAATACCCGCGAGCAAATCGCTCCGCTGAATGAAGGTTCTCTTGATTTAGGTCTGATGCGTAACACCCAACTCCCGGATACGCTGGCGTGGCAGGTTATTCTGCGCGAACCGTTAATGGCAATGATCCCGCACGATCATCCGCTCGCCTCGCGTTCGGCGGTCACGCTGGCAGAGCTGGCAAAAGAGCCGTTTGTTTTTTTCGACCCGCAGGTAGGTACCGGTCTGTACGACGATATTCTGGGCCTGTTACGACGCTACGATCTTGCCCCGATCATTACGCAGGAAGTCGGGGAAGCGATGACCATTATTGGGCTGGTCGCGGCGGGGCTGGGTGTCTCTATTCTTCCGGCCTCGTTTAAACGGGTACAATTGCGTGAAATGCGCTGGGTTGCTATCGCCGAAGACGATGCTGTTTCGGAAATGTGGCTGGTATGGTCGAAACATCATGAGCAGAGCCATGCAGCGCAGCGGTTTAAAGCACAGCTGTTAAGCGCCTCTGCAGGACAATATTTAGAGGGAAAAGTGGGTAAAAATGTGCAGTAAATCACATGGCTAAGTAAATATTTGACGACGGCCATTGAAGTGCTTCACCATAGCCCACAGTTTATTTCGATGCTCGAAAATAAGGGAGTACGAGGTGGTTGCTGATAGTCAGCCAGGGCACATTGATCAGATTAAGCAGACCAACGCTGGCGCGGTTTATCGCCTGATTGATCAGCTTGGCCCGGTTTCGCGTATCGATCTTTCGCGCCTGGCACAACTGGCACCTGCCAGTATTACCAAGATTGTTCGTGAAATGCTGGAAGCCCACCTGGTCCAGGAGACGGAAATTCAGGAGCCGGGCAGCCGCGGCCGTCCGGCGGTCGGCCTGGTGGTGGAGACTGAAGCGTGGCACTACCTGTCACTGCGCATTAGCCGGGGAGAGATCTTCCTTGCCCTGCGCGATTTAAGCAGCAAGCTGGTGGTAGAAGACCGGCTGGAACTGCCGCTCAAGGCTGAACAATCGCTCCTCGATGCCATTGTCACCCATATCGATCACTTCTTTATTCGCCATCAGCAACGCCTTGAACGCTTAACGGCCATTGCGATCACCATGCCGGGTATTATTGATACCGAAAATGGAATCGTGCACCGCATGCCGTTCTACGACGATGTCAAAGAGATGCCGCTGGGCGAGGTGCTGAAAAATCACACCGGCGTGCCGGTCTATATTCAGCATGACATCAGCGCCTGGACGATGGCGGAGGCGCTGTTTGGCGCATCCCGCGGCGCAAGGGACGTGATTCAGGTGGTGATTGACCATAACGTCGGGGCGGGCGTCATCACCGACGGACGCCTTCTGCATGCCGGAAGCAGTAGCCTGGTCGAAATCGGCCACACGCAGGTCGATCCCTACGGCAAGCGCTGTTACTGCGGCAACCATGGCTGTCTGGAAACCATCGCCAGCGTGGAAAGCGTGCTGGAGCTGGCGCAGGTCAGGCTCAGCCAGTCCATGAGCTCTTCGCTACACGGACAACCTTTGACCGTCGATTCACTCTGCGCCGCAGCGCGTCAGGGGGATTTGCTGGCAAAGGATATTATTACCGGAGTGGGGAATAACGTTGGCCGCATTCTGGCCATTATGGTGAATCTCTTCAACCCGCAAAAAATCCTGATTGGCTCACCGCTGAGTCAGGCGGCGGAAATTCTCTTCCCGGCTATCTCGGCCTGTATTCATCAACAGGCGCTCCCGGCCTACAGCAAAAATATTGCCGTGGAAAGCACCCAGTTTTCCAATCAGGGCACCATGGCTGGTGCAGCCCTGGTCAAGGACGCCATGTATAACGGCTCGCTGCTGATCCGCCTGTTACAGGGTTAACTCTTTTCCGCAGATGTACGAAAAATTGCGCTATCTCAAGCTGGGTAGCGCACGCATCCCGTAGACTTCCCCCACTGAATTATTTCTCTGGTTTATATTTTCGAAGCATACCCAAGAGGTGGAATGAGTCATGCTTAAGCGTTTCTTTGTTACGGGTACAGATACCTCTGTCGGCAAGACCGTTGTATCCCGCGCGTTGCTACAGGCTCTGGCAGCAAGCGGTAAACGCGTTGCAGGGTACAAACCGGTCGCAAAAGGCAGTAAAGAGACGCCCGAAGGATTGCGGAATAAAGACGCCCTGGTGTTACAAAGCGTCTCGTCACTGGAACTGCCATATCACGCGATCAATCCCATTGCCTTAAGCGAAGATGAAAGCAGCGTGGCGCACAGCGGTCTGATTAATTACACCCTGTTGTCCGACGGTCTGGCGAACCTGAGCGAGATGGCCGACCATGTCGTGGTGGAAGGTACCGGCGGATGGCGCAGCCTGATGAACGATCTGCGCCCGCTTTCTGAGTGGGTGGTGCAGGAGCAACTGCCGGTGATCATGGTGGTCGGTATTCAGGAAGGGTGCATCAACCATGCGCTTCTGACGGCGCAGGCGATTGCCAATGACGGATTGCCGTTGATTGGCTGGGTCGCAAACCGTATCAACCCGGGCCTGGCGCACTACGCGGAAATCATCGACGTGCTCAGCAAAAAACTGCCGGGACCGTTGGTGGGCGAGCTGCCTTATCTGCCGCGTGCCGAACAGCGTGAATTAGCGCAGTACATCGATCTCTCTTCCCTCGGTCGCATGTTGTCCGTAGATCGAGTCGTGGCGTAACGTCCGCGACAAGACGGACGCGATCACGCAGGCAATCAGCAAACCGGGCAGCAAAAAATACTGCCCGGTCATTTCACAGACCATCAACGCAGACATAATGGGCGCATGGGTCGTCGCGGCGAGTAACGTCGCCATGCCTGCCAGCCCCAGCAAAATCACCGTTTCAGACCCCGGAAACCACAGCCCGAAGAGTTGTGCAAATAGCATTCCTGTGGCCATGCCGACAAACAACGTCGGTGTGAAAACCCCGCCCGGCGCGCCAGAACCGCTGCTTGCCAGTACCGCCAGTAATTTACAGAGAAATACACCTGCTATCACGGACAGCAGCGGTGGGGCGAGCAGAAAAGCCTGAACCACGCTGTAGCCATTCCCCCACACGTCAGGCGTCAGGAGCGACAGCAACCCGACGATCGCTCCGCCGAGCGCCAGTTGCCAGGGCGGCGAGAGCCTGAGACGCAGAAATAACGAATGGCTGAACGCCATAAGCCACATCAGCAGCGGTCCGCACAGGCCCGCCAGCAGGCCTGTCGCGACAAGCAGGCCATAATCTGCCGCACTGAGTAGGCCACTCAGTTGGACGTCATAGAGCGTACCGGCACCGGGCGCTAAGAGTCGCGTGGTAAGCAGGGCTACCACCGCCGCAATCACCACCGGCCCGAGCGAGGCCAGCATCAGCGTGCCAAACAGAATTTCGGCAATAAACAGGCTGCCGGCCAGGGGCGCGTGATAGGCGCTGGCCATCCCGGCCGCGGCTCCGCAGGCAATCCATAATTTCCATTCGGATTTCGGCGTAAAGCGTTGGGCGAAAAAGGAGGCGGCCAGTGCCGCAAGCAGGATCATGGCACCTTCGCGGCCAATGGCGCTCCCACTGGAGACAACCAGCAGTGACGCAAGGGATTTTACGAGGCTCGAGCCATAATCAAACTGGCCGTCACCCGTCTCCAGCGCTTCCATATAATCTGTCGGCGCATGAGGACGTTGCGCCGTAAGCCGCTGCCATCCCCACAACAATAACCCCGCCGTCAGCCCTCCCAGCGCGGGCGTGAGCGCGCGACGCCACGGGGATAACGCCGCCGCGGCATTCACCAGACTGCCGCTGTTGTTACTGAGAAACAGCCACTCCAGCAGATACATGCTGTGGCGGAACACCGCGACGGCCAGCGCGGCCAGTATGCCGGTAAGGGTGGCAATCAGAAGTCTGCGAAACATCGCGCGGATGTCGGGATAAGCGTGAAGACGTTGCATGGGCCGCAATTAAACGTGGGAGATACAATATTGTGAGGGGAAATCGCGGGGTTAGCAAAAGGTATGCGTGCGATGAACCGTGTCGGCCTGAGCAAATGCGCTGTGGGGGAGCGTGCCGCCGGGCAGGTCAGCGCCATACGTCTGGCCCGCCCGGCGGAGTGTTTTCGCTTAACTCTCGCTGTGAATATTCAGCGCCCGGCGCGTACGGCCGGAGCTGAGATACTCGGCAATATAATCCTGTGAGATCTCGCCGTTATAGCGACCCTCTTCGTCGACAATCGGCATCCAGCTGGTGTTGCTCTCATACAACCGTGAAAGCACCACGCGCAGGTTATCCTCCGCTTTGCCGGTCATACGGAACGGATGCAGGATATCGGCACAGGTGCCACTGGCATTACGCGCTTCCCGACGCTTCACAAAGCCCAGCGGTTTACCCCGATCGTCCACGACGGTAATGGCGCGAATATCGTTGTCATCCATGGTCGCAAAGGCGTCAGAAAGCAGGGTAGAGCCCCGCACGGTGAGGGTCGGTTGCTGGTCGGTGACATCGCCTGCCGATACCAGCAGCAGACGCTTGAGCGTACGGTCCTGGCCGACAAACGAGCCGACGAACTCGTTCGCCGGTTTTGCCAGCAGCTCGTCCGGGCTGGCGCACTGGACAATACGCCCCTGGCGGAAGACGGCGATACGATCCCCAAGCTTCAGGGCCTCGTCGATGTCATGGCTGACCAGCATCACGGTCTTTTTCAGTTTGCGCTGCATCTCCAGGAACTGGTTCTGGATCACCTCGCGGTTTATCGGGTCCACCGCACCGAACGGTTCATCCATCAGCAGTACCGGAGGATCCGCCGCCAGGGCGCGGATCACGCCGATACGCTGCTGCTGACCGCCGGACATTTCACGCGGATAGCGGTTGAGAAATTTATGCGGGTCCATGGCCACCATATCCATCAGCTCTTCAGCGCGGGTTTTGCACCGGGCTTTATCCCAGCCCAGCATGCGCGGCACCACGGTGATGTTCTCCTCAATGGTCATGTTCGGGAACAGACCAATCTGCTGAATAACGTAGCCAATATTGCGGCGCAGGGTCACGGTATCCATCCCGCTGGTGTCTTCACCGTTAATCAGGATCGTGCCGCTGCTTGGCGCGATCAGACGGTTAATCATCTTCAGGGTGGTGGTTTTCCCACAGCCTGACGGGCCGAGCAGGACGCACATTTCCCCTTCAGGCACGTTGAGGTTGACGTTGTCGACGGCCTTAACGCTCTGGCCGTGTTTCTGCGAAAATTGTTTGGTGAGGTTTTCCAGTTTTATCATTATCGTATCCCCTTTGGAGTCAGAACGACCTGCAGACGATGCAGCAGCCAGTCGAGCACAATCGCTAAAAGACAGATCATCAGCGCACCCGCAATTAACATACGAATATCGCTACCGCCAATGCCGTTAAGCAGCAGCAGGCCAAGGCCGCCAGCGCCAATCACTGCGGCAATGGCCATCACGCCAATGTTCATCACGACGGCGGTGCGGATACCGCCAAAAATCACCGGCAACGCCATCGGGATTTCAACCCAGCGCAAACGCTGCCAGAAGGTCATCCCGATACCGCGTCCGGCTTCACGCAGGCCCGGCGGCAGGCTGTCCAGCGCGGTATGGGTGTTACGCACAATTGGCAGCAATGAGTAGAGAAACACCGCCGTGATAGCGGGCAGGGCACCAATGCCCTGACCGATCAGCGAAAAGAGCGGGATCATCAGGCCAAACAGCGCAATGGACGGTATCGTCAGCACGATGGTGGCAATCCCCAGCACCGGCGTCGCCAGCCATTTGTGGCGGACAATCAAAATCCCCAGAGGGACGCCGATGAGTATGGCTAGCCCAACCGCCAGCGCCACCAGCCACAGGTGTTGCAGCGTCAGGGTTAACAGATAGTCCCAGTTATCCAGAATGTAGTGAATCGTCTCCATAGCGCCTCCTACAGCAATTGTTTGCTACGCAGGAAATCACGGGCGACCTGCTGCGGTGACTGATGGTCGATATCCACCTTCTTATTCAGTTCGGTGATAACGTCGTTATTGAGCTGGGCGGAGAGAGTATTCAGCGCCTCTTTCAGACCCGGATTGGCGTCAAGGGTGTCTTTACGCACCACGGGAGTGACCGCATAGCTCGGGAAGAAGCCTTTATCATCTTCCAGCACCTTCAGGTCGAAGCCTTTTACCCGCCCGTCGGTGGTATAGATAAGCCCGGCATCGACGAAACCGTCCCGCACCGCGTTATAGACCAGGCCGGGGTCCATCTGGCGGATCTGCGGGCGATCCAGTTCCATGTTGTATGCCGCCTGCAGCGGTTTCATCCCGTCGCTGCGTCCGGCAAATTCGAGGTCCAGACCGAGCAGCCAGTTTTTATCCGGATCGGTTTTACGGATCTGCTCAATCTTTGCGACCATTTCAGACATGGTGTTGATGTGTTCCGCTTCGGCGCGTTTACGCTGCATGGCGAAGGCGTAGGTATTGTTCATATCGGCGGGGTTGAGCCATACCAGACCGTGCTTCGCGTCCAGGCGTTTCACCGTCTCGTAAGACTCCTGTGGCGACATGCGCTTGTTGATGTGGTTAAAAATGATTAACGACGTGCCGGTGTACTCCCAGGTCATATCAATCTGTTTGTTGATCATCGCGTTGCGGGAAATGACCGTAGCAATATTGGTCTGTGGCTGGACCTGAAACCCCTTCTTTTGCAGATACTGGACGGTCATGGCCGAGAGAATGTGCTGCTCGGTAAAGCTCTTGGTCGCCAGGATCAGCGGGGCCGCTATCGCCTGGCTGGTGAACAGTGCCGCGGCACACAGCGCCGTCAGGCCGGATATCAGTCTCATAAAAGCTCCTTGTTATTGTTATCGAGCGAGATGTGGACTCATCACGCGACCCAGCGCAGCCAGCAGGGTGTCGAGGATCAGAGCAAACAGGGCGGTGGCCGCCGCGCCGAGGATCAGCGTCGGGAAGTCGTTGAGGTAGATACCGGGAAAAATCAGTTCGCCGTAGCTGCTGGCACCAATCAGGAAGGCCAGCGGGGCGGTACCCACGTTGATGGCGGTGGCAATGCGGATCCCGGAGAGCATTACCGGCCAGGCGTTGGGAAGTTCGACCTGGCGCAGACGCTGCCATTTCGTCATCCCAATGCCATTAGCCGCTTCCTGTAACGACGCCGGAACCGAGCACAGTCCGGCATAGGTGTTTCGCACTATCGGCAGCAGCGAGGCGAGGAACAGGGCGATAATCGCAGGCGTATCACCGATACCAATCACCACCATTGCCAGCGCCAGAACGGCCAGCGGCGGCAGGGTATTACCGACATTAAAGATTTGCATCACGTATTCAGCGATACCGCGTGCTGACGGGCGGCTCAACAAAATGCCGCTGGGAATACCCATCAGCAGGGCAAAGAACATGGATGAGAATACCAGGATTAAATGCTGTTGCCCGAGGTAAATCAGGTCAACCTGACGCGCCTTAATCGTGTCCAGCCCAATTCCCCAGGTGAGGAGGGCAACGACCACAATAATGGCGCCGACAAAAAGCAGCGAACGTTTGAGTAATGGGTGCATTGCGATGTGTCTCCCTGTGCGCATGCGTTATAGCAACCACGGGTTGCCTGTTGTTATGCCATGTTTCGGCAGGGGTAGATGACCTATAGCAAGCGTTTGGGATGGGTTCCAGCGAAGGGGGAAAATCAGTAACCCTATGAAATTAGTGACAACCTTAGGTTAAGCCTTATGGAGCAAGGGCTGGCTGTGGGGCAGACAGAATTGTCCTAAAGCGTAATTTAAAATGTGACAGCGTCACATGGCGTGAGCGTCTCCTCACGCCTGCGACCCTCATTATCGGCTGAAGGCGGCGCGAACCCGGCGAACGCGCACTGAGGTGCTGATGATGGAAAAGGCGGCGACAACGACGAGCATTACCCCAAGCGCCAGCATGGCGTTAAACCCAATCCACCTGAACAGGATCAGCCCGGCGATACCGCCGGTAATAAACGAGAAAATGGTGGTTAAGTGGGTTTTGAGCTGACTTTTTTGCGCTGCCGTATCTTTGGAATAATCCCGACGGAGCATCGCCACCAGGACCGAGGCCAGAGATATTCCCGCGTCCGTCAGCGTGCCGGTAATATGGGTTGATCTTACCCGGCCGCCGGAAAGCTGGGTCGATGTTGAATTATGAATCCCCATCAGACCACAAAGAAAGATAATAATTTCACGGTTAGTCGTGAGGGCATGGAAATACATCTCGTAACAGGAAACGCCGGTCAGTAATAATCCCTCGACCAACAGTATCTGGCAAAAAACCAGCCTGATATTATGGATAATCCCCCATAACACGATGATACGGGCCATGATTGCGCCGGCAACAAAAGACAGAATAATGGCGCCAAAGAACAAAATATCATTCAGATCGGTAGAGGAAACTTCGCTGGATAATTGGGAGGTATTGCCGGTCATATGGGAGGGAAAAAAGCCAAATGCCCCGAGGGCGATGGCGTTGAGCAAGCCTGCAGAGGTCGCCAGCCAGAGTGCGAGCAGGCGATCCTCCTGATGCGTTCGTTCTTTTTTGAGTTTAATCAGCAAGAATACCTCCGGGTTGAGCTTTGCCTGACTATTCAGGCTAGCAAAGCGGTGCAAGGGGCTGTCCAGGATATTGCTTAATTATTATTCCTGATAACGGCATTCAGGGTTTTGTAATTAAATAAAATATCCTTGCTGAATGTGTGTGGGCTGAAAAACTTACACCATACCGTTATTCCCGTGACGTAAAAATGCCGGTCGCTGATTAAGCCGTTCGAACCAGGCGTTAATTGCCGGCACATCAGGCTTATCAAATGGCGTCATTTTCCAGCGGTTCACCGAGAGACCAAGTACCACGTCTGCAAGGGTAAACACCTCACCCGCCGTATAGGCTGCAGTGCGTTGCAACTGCTCCTCCAGAATAGCGATGCAGTGGTTCCACGTTTTAATTCCGGCGGCAATACGCTCCGGGTCGTTATAGTCCGGGTTATTGCGTCCCAGTGCCGGAAAGACATACCGCCAGGCATTGTTGAATTCGCTTGCCTGCCAGTCCATCCAGCGTTCGACGTTAGCACAGGCCTGCGGTTCCGTTGGCAGGAGATCCTCACGGCCGGCTTTATGTGCCAGATAACGGCAGATTGCGTTAGATTCCCAGAGGACGAACTCGTCATCGAGCAGCACGGGAACCATGGCGTTGGGATTCAGGGCGCGGAAGGCAGCGGTTTGCGTGGAGGCAAAACCGCTGCCGTAGTCTTCCTGGTGATACTCGATACCCGCTTCTTCGCAGGTCCAGAGCACTTTACGTACGTTGATCGAGGTTGTCTTGCCCAGGATGCTTAACATGATGCCGGTGTCCTTTTAGAGATGCAGTGTTTAAAAACTCTACACCGGTTCTGGCGAACGGGTGGAGAAATCTGGAAACGATACCGCAGGCAAGGAAACGAAACGCTTAGTCAGTGGTGACAACAAACATTTTTGCCTGCTGTGCCAGCTGGCGTTCAGCTTTGATCGGGGCATATTTTTCCGAATGGTAAAACGCCAGCGCCTGCTGCAGTGAAGGGAACTCAAAAATGCCAGCAAAGGGTAGCGGTTCTTCATCGCCTTCAAGGACTTCAACAACAGGACCAAAATGCAGAATTTTGCCGCCGGCCTCTTCAAGTGCCAGTCTGAAGCGAGGGGCAAGATTGGCCTGCCGTGCAGGGTCGATAACACGTAAATTGATATGGATAAATGCGGGCATCATGATACCTTGAATAGCGTTAATAGTGTATATACACTATTTTATCTCACCGTATCTGTCGAGCGTAAAGTATGAACACTGTTGATCTGGCGTTACTAAAAACCATCCCCGAGACCTGTCCGGCGTATCAGGCACGTGCAACCGCACGGGCTATTACGCGTTATTACAACGCCTGCTTCAGACCTTATGAATTGACGGCAGAACAGTTCAGCCTGCTGGTGGGGATCGGCGGTGGCGTAAATGAAACGGTGGCAGGGCTTGCATCAAAGGCCGGGGTGGATGCAACCACACTGAGCCGAAACATACGGATTATGGAGTCCCGTGGGGTTATTGAATCAACGGGGGGGCGCGGACGCCGTGGAAAACAACTTAGCCTGACCGCGCAGGGGTGGGCGCTTCTGACATCCGTGATCCCCGTATGGCAGTCCGCAAGAGAGGAATTGTCACGTAAAATGGGAAGCGAGCAGCTCAGCCTGACGACGACGATGATGAAAGACCTGGCAAATACCAGCACATCATTTTGAGCCTTTCCTGCTGTCGCAGACACGTTCTGTGGGCAACGCCGTCAGCACCACGCGTCATCCCAAAGAGCACCAGCACGGTGCACTCAACTCGCCGTGTCTCACCAAAACGGTGAAACAGCCTGCACAGGCAGACTTAACAGTTTAATAATTAACATAAAAAAATTCTGGCATATCCCTTGCAACGCTTAACACTGAAGGGCAGCACACCACAATTTGAAAAATAGCTGGCTAGGGTTCCGGTTCACTGCGGTGAATGGCTGGTCCAAGAGCTGGCGACCTCTGAGAGGTTACACGGCGGGACAAAAGCCCGGGAGACAGCAGCACCTGAAGGTGTCGCGCTGCCCCCTAATTTTGTGCCACTCAGAGGTCAAGCATGAAGAAAACGCCATTATTCCGCACCCTGGTACTCTCCCTGGCGATGCTGGTCAGTCTCCCCACCTTTGCTGCGGTGAAGAAAGAGTTCAACGTCTGCTGGACCATCTACGCCGGCTGGATGCCCTGGGGCACCCTTAGCAGTAGCAAAATCATCGATAAATGGGCCGATAAATACGGCATCAAAATCAACGTTGTTCAGCTCAACGACTATATCGAATCCATCAACCAGTACACTGCGGGCCAGTTTGACGGCTGCACCATGACCAATATGGATGCGCTGACCATACCGGCCGCGGGCGGCGTTGATACCACGGCGCTGATCCTTGGCAGCTATTCAGAAGGCAACGACGGCGTGGTGATGAAGGGCGAGGGCAAAACGCTCAACGACCTGAAAGGGATGAAAGTCTACCTGCCTGAGCTCTCTGTTTCCCACTATCTGCTGGTGCGCGGCCTGGAAAAAGCCGGCCTGGCCGAAAAAGACGTCACTGTGGTAAACACGTCTGACGCGGACATCGTCTCTGCCTTTGGCACGGCAAATGTGCAGGCGGCGGTAGCCTGGAACCCGCAGCTGTCGGTCATCAAAGGCACACCAAAAACGACTGAAGTGTTCAGCTCCTCTCAGGTACCGGGTGAGCTTATCGACATGATGGTGGTCAACAGCGAAACCCTGAAAGACAACCCGGCGCTTGGCAAAGCATTGACCGGCGCATGGTACGAGATGATGGGGCTGATGAAAGCGCAGGATGCCACCGTGCTCAACGCAATGGCCGCCGCCTCCGGTACCGATCTGGCCGGTTATCAGGCGCAGCTGAAAACAACCCACCTGTTCTATACCCCGCAGGACAATATTGCCTTTTTAACGTCGCCGGAGCTGGCGAAAACCATGCATCGCGTGGCCACGTTTTCGTTCGATAAAGGGCTGCTGGGCGATGGGGCGCAAAGCGCGGATTTCATCGGCATGCGCTTCCCGGGCAATGTCACCCAGGGCGATGCCAGCAACGTGAAGCTGCGCTTTGACGACAGCTTCGTGAAAATGGCCGCTGCCGGCACGCTGTAATAACGGACGGAACATCCATGCGACAAATTAATCGCCATCCCACGCCCGGCATGCGGCTGATGCTCGTGATGCTGCCTTTCGTCCTGCTGCTGGCCGCGTACTTTTTCGGTTCCGCGGTCAGGCTGGAGGCTAACCCGCAGGACAAGCTGCTGCCTGGCCTGCAGCAGATGCTGGACGCGCTATCACGCATGGCGTTTACCCCGGATAAACGCAGCGGTGACTATCTGTTCTGGGTGGATACGCTGGTGAGCCTTGCCCGTCTTCTGACGGGGCTGGTCATCGCCTCGATCATCGGCCTCTGTGTTGGCGTCACCGCCGGTGTTTTCCCGCTGTGGCGCGCGTCGCTCTCGCCGCTGATGACGGTGCTGTCGATGATCCCGCCGCTGGCGATCCTGCCGGTGCTATTTATCGTTTTCGGGCTGGATGAATTGTCGAAAGTGATGCTGATTGTCATCGGCATCACGCCGATGCTGGCGCGCGATCTGGAGCATCGCGCGTGCGAAATCCCACCGGAGATTCTGATCAAAGCCCAGACGCTGGGTGCCAACAGCTGGACGCTGGTGTTGCGCGTGGTACTTCCGCAGCTGTTATCGCGGCTGCTGACCTCGCTGCGTCTGCTGCTGGGGTCGGCATGGTTGTTTCTCATTTCGGCAGAGGCCATCTCCTCAACCGCCGGGCTGGGCTATCGCATTTTCCTCGTGCGCCGCTATATGGCGATGGATGTGATCATTCCGTACGTCCTGTGGATCACGCTGCTGGCCTGGCTGATGGATCTGGCCCTGCGCCAGTTACATAAAACCTGGTTTCCCTGGGCGGAAGGAGGGAAGGCATGAGCTTTATCACCATCAACAATATCTGGCAGGAGTACGGCGACCACGTGGTGCTGGAGCGCCTCAATCTGCTGGTGAAAGAGGGCGAGTTCTGCTCAATGGTGGGGGCCTCTGGCTGCGGAAAATCCACGTTTTTGCGCCTGCTGCTCGGTCAGGAAGCGCCCAGCCGAGGGTCCATTACGCTGGACGGTAAACCGCTGCACGCCGAGCCGGACAGCAGCCGGGGCGTGGTGTTTCAGCGCTACTCCGTTTTCCCGCATCTCAGCGTGCTGGATAACGTCACCATAGGTCTGGAACTGCCGCAAGCGACGCTGTTCGGGCGCCTGTTTGGGGCAAAGAAACGCGCGGCGCGTGAGCGGGCCACCGGGATGCTGGAAAAAGTCGGTCTCGGGCATGCGATGCACAAATACCCGGCCCAGCTTTCCGGCGGTATGCAGCAACGTTTAGCCATTGCGCAGGCCTTCATCATGCAGCCGCGCGTGTTGCTGCTGGATGAGCCGTTTGGCGCCCTGGACCCGGGTATTCGTAAAGATATGCACGCCTTGTTGCTTCAGCTGTGGGGGGAGACCCGCATGACCGTCTTTATGGTCACCCACGATCTTTCGGAAGGCTTTAACCTCGGCACCCGCTTACTGGTGTTCGACAAAGTGCGCCTCGACCCGCAGGCGCCCAACGCCTTTGGCGCCCGTATTACCTACGACATTCCGCTCAACGAGACGCGGCTCTCCGCGCTGAGTGGAACGGCTCCCGATAACGTTTATGCATTAAGGGGTTAACACCGTGAATACCATGACCATGTTACGTGAAGAGATCCTGCCCGGCGGCGGTCACCTCTCGTTTGTGCTTAAGCGCGGGCAGATCCTAAGTATGACCGACATTGAAGGTGGAGCAAACGTCAGCCTGCTGATGCTGAATCCGCACGAGAAAAGTGAACGTCTGAACCTGCCCGACACCCTGAAAGGTCAGCACACCGCGCGTCTGACCGCCGGACACTGCTTTTACTCCGACATGGGACGCGTGCTGGCAGGCATCACCACAGATACCTGCGGCTGGCATGACCCGTTTGGCGGCGTACTGAACGCCGCCGAGGTGACTGAAAAGTATGGCCAGGGACGCTATCAGGAACTGCGTAACGGGTTTTACCGAAACGGAACGGACAACCTGCTGGTGGAGATGGGTAAGTGGGATCTCAACCTCGAAGATCTGCTGATGGTGGTCAACTTCTTCAGCAAAGTCACCGTCGATGACCGCGGTCAGTTCACCTTCCACGGCGGTTATTCGCAGCCGGGCAGTTACGTGGAGCTGTACGCCCCCATGGACACGCTTGTGGTGATGACCGCGCTGCAGCATCCGATGGATCCGTCCCGGGAATATGCCCCACGACCGGTCGCGCTGAGCTGGCGACAGGCTGAGGATGAAGAGGGGGCCGTTAACGCGCTTCTGACGCGCCCGGAAAACGAACGCGCCATGACCAATACCCGGCTTTTCGCCCTGTAAGGAGCAGTAAAATGACCATGATCTCTGAAAAGCATGTGCAAGACGCGGTATTTCGCCACGTGATCCCGGCAGGTGAACCGTACCTGTTCGAGGTGAAACAAGGGCAGACGTTGCGCCTGCTCGACCTGGAAGGTAACCAGGCGGTCGACACGCTGTTCTACAATGCCGATAACCCGCGTGAACGTTACGATGCGCAGCGCACATTGCGCCGTCAGAACAACGCCTATCTCACGCGGGGCAGCGTCCTGTACTCCAGCCTCGGTAACCCCCTGCTGACCATTATCGACGATACCTGCGGGCGTCACGATACCCTCGGCGGGGCCTGCGCCCAGGAGAGCAACACCGTGCGATACGCCCTCAATAAACGCCATATGCACAGCTGCCGCGATAACTTCCTCTGCGCCTGTCTGCACGATGGCCGTCTGCAAAAACGCGACATCACGGCCAACATCAATTTCTTTATGAACGTGCCGGTGACGCCAGAGGGTGGGCTGACGTTTGAAGATGGCATCTCCGCGCCGGGGAAATACGTCGACCTGCGCGCCGAGTGCAACGTCATTGTCTTGATCTCCAACTGTCCACAGCTGAATAACCCCTGCAACGGCTGGAACCCAACGCCTGCTGAGGTGCTGGTATGGAACTGACGCCCACCCGCTGGCAGCGACTGCGCCAGGCGCTGTACCGCCTGTTTGAAGTTCGTGCCGGACGCATTCTGCCGTAACCGCTTTTTCCCCATGGACGACCATGGGTGAGCCGATTTTCGGCGGGACGACCCGCCACGATTGAGTCTGACCTATGTTGACGACACTCCTGATTGCGAACCGCGGGGCGATAGCCTGCCGCATTTTACGCACCCTGCGCACCATGAAAATCCGTGGTGTGGCAGTCTATTCCGAGGCGGATATCAGCAGCCTGCATATTCGCGAGGCCGATGAAGCGCTGAGTCTGGGCGATGGCCCGGCGGCGAACACCTATCTGGATAGCACGAAGATCATCGCCGCCGCGAAAGCCAGCGGCGCACAGGCCATTCATCCGGGCTACGGTTTTCTCTCGGAAAACGCCGCGTTCGCCGAAGCGTGTGACGCCGCGGGGATTGCCTTTGTGGGCCCCACGCCGGAACAGCTGCGTCTGTTTGGGCTAAAACATACCGCTCGCGCGCTGGCGAAAACGCACGGGGTTCCGATGCTGGAGGGCACCGACCTGCTGGCCGATGTTAACCAGGCCGTCAACGCTGCCGCCGGGGTGGGATATCCGGTGATGCTGAAAAGCACAGCGGGAGGCGGTGGCATCGGTATGCGCGTCTGCTATGACGCAGAAGCGCTGCGTGACGCGTTCGATGCGGTAGTGCGTCTGGGGAAAAATAACTTCAGCGACGCGGGTGTGTTTATCGAAAAGTACATCGAGCGGGCGCGTCATCTGGAAGTACAGCTGTTTGGCGACGGCAAGGGCGAGGTGATTGCCCTCGGCGTGCGCGACTGCTCTGTGCAGCGGCGTAACCAGAAAGTGCTGGAGGAGACGCCCGCGCCAAACCTGCCGGCGGGCATGGCGCAGGCACTGTGCGAGGCGGCGATAACGCTGGGTAAAGCGGTCAACTACCGCAGCGCGGGCACCGTTGAATTCGTCTATGACAGCGACGCCGCCCGCTTTTACTTCCTTGAGGTGAATACCCGTTTGCAGGTGGAGCACGGCGTGACCGAACAGGTGTGGGGCGTGGATCTGGTGCGCTGGATGATCGAACTTGCCGCCGGAACGTTGCCGCCATTGACGACACTGCGTGACACCCTGAAACCGAAGGGGCATGCCATTCAGGCCAGGATCTATGCCGAGAATCCGGGCCGTCAGTTCCAGCCTTCACCGGGACTGCTCACCGACGTGGCTTTCCCGCCCGATGACCGCGTTACGCTGCGCATCGACAGCTGGGTTGAGGCCGGATGCGACGTCCCGCCGTTTTTTGACCCCATGTTAGCCAAAATGATCGCCTGGCAGCCGACACGCGAAGCCGCCATCCGCGTGCTGCATACCGCGCTGGGGGAGACCCGTCTTTATGGCGTTGAAACCAACCGCAGTTATCTGCAGCAGATCCTGACCTTCGCACCGTTTGCCGCAGGTGAGCCCTGGACCCGCTGTCTTGAGCACCTGATGTACCAGGCGTCCACGCTGGAGGTGCTCAGCGCCGGTACGCAGACCACGGTACAGGATTACCCGGGACGCACAGGCTACTGGGCGGTTGGCGTTCCGCCATCCGGGCCAATGGACAGCCTGGCGCTGCGTCTGGGTAACCGTCTGCTGGGCAATAAAGACGATGCCGCCGCGCTTGAGATCACCCTCAGCGGCCCGACGCTGAAATTCAACTGCGATGCGCAGCTGGTGGTGACGGGCGCTGAAATTGCGCTCACGCTGGACGGTGAACCGCTGGCCAATAATCACGTTTTTCGCGTACGTGCGGGCATGACGCTGCGTATGGGAGAGATCCGCGGTGAGGGCGTGCGCAGCTATCTTTGCCTGCGCGGCGGGTTTAACGTGCCGGAATATCTGGGCAGTAAAAGCACCTTCACGCTGGGGCAGTTCGGGGGGCACGCCGGACGGGCGCTCCGCACAGGTGACATTTTGCACCTGGCTCCGTTAACCGAGCCGGTAGCGGACGCGCCGCTGCCGCAGGCGCTGCACACGAGGCTGGACGCGGTGCGCGAACTGCGGGTGATTTACGGCCCGCACGGTGCACCGGAGTATTTCACGTCGGATTACATCGCGACGTTTTTCGCCACCGAATGGGAAGTGCATTTCAACTCCAGCCGGACGGGGGTACGCCTGATTGGTCCGAAACCGGAATGGGTTCGCGACAGCGGCGGCGAGGCGGGCCTGCATCCGTCGAACATTCATGACAATCCGTATGCCATCGGCGCGGTGGATTTTACCGGCGATATGCCGGTGATCCTCGGCCCGGATGGCCCAAGCCTGGGCGGGTTTGTCTGTCCGGTCACCATCATCGAGGCCGATCTGCACGCGGTAGGACAACTGAAGGCGGGAGATTACGTTCGCTTTGTGCCGGTGGATATTGCCACCGCGCGACGGCTGGCGCAGGCGCAGGAGCGCCAAATCGCCAGCCTGACCCCGCAACCTGTCATGTGGCAACCTGCCGTTCTGGACTCACCGATTGTGCTGACGCAGGGGACGGACGATAAACGTCTGGTGGCGAGAGTGTCGGGTGATACCCATCTGCTGCTGGAGATTGGCGAGCCTGAGCTGGATCTGGTGCTGCGTTTTCGCGGCCACGCGCTGATGCAGGCGCTGGAGGACCGGGCGCTGAAAGGCGTTATCGATCTCACGCCGGGGATCCGCTCCTTGCAAATTCATTATCAGCCGGAAACGTTGCGCCTGGATAGCCTGCTGGAGGTGATCGCCGGGCTGTGGCAGGGCGTTTGTGACCAGGACTCGCTGGACGTGCCATCGCGCATCGTCTGGCTGCCGCTCTCCTGGGACGATCCGGCGTGTCAGAAAGCCATCGACAAATACATGACCACCGTGCGCCGCGATGCGCCGTGGTGCCCGAGTAACCTGGAGTTTATCCGTCGCATAAACGATCTGGCTAACATTGATGAAGTGTATAAAACGGTGTTCGACGCCCGTTATCTGGTGATGGGGCTGGGGGATGTCTACCTCGGCGCGCCGGTGGCCACGCCGCTCGACCCGCGACACCGTCTGGTGACCACCAAATACAACCCGGCGCGTACCTGGACGGCGGAGAACTCGGTGGGTATTGGCGGGGCATACCTCTGCATCTACGGTATGGAAGGGCCGGGCGGGTATCAGTTTGTGGGGCGAACCCTGCAGATGTGGAATCGCTATCGCACGGTAGAGGATTTCGGCGGCAAGCCCTGGCTGCTGCGTTTCTTCGATCAAATTCGTTTTTATCCGGTCTCAGCCGGGGAGTTGCAAACCATCCGCCGGGATTTCCCGCTGGGGCGTTATCCGCTGCGTATTGAACACACCACGCTGAAACTGGCGGAGTATCAGCAGTTTCTGGCTGACGAAGCACCTGAGATTGAGGCATTCCGTGCGCATCAGCAGGCGGCGTTTAATGCCGAGCGTGAGCTCTGGATAGCGGGCGGGCAGGCGCATTTTGACAGCAGCGACGAAACGACGGATGACGGTGACGACGCGCCGTTACGGTCGGGAGAATCCGGTGTTGAAAGCCCGGTTGCCGGCAACCTGTGGCAGGTGAACGTTGAGGTCGGCAACTCCGTGCGCGAAGGCGATGTGCTGGTGGTGCTGGAGTCGATGAAAATGGAAATCCCGTTAGTTGCCACTCAGGACGGTGTGGTCAGTCAGGTCCGTGTCCAGCCGGGGTCGTCGGTGCGGGCGGGCCAGTGCGTGGTCGTTCTGGAGAAAACAGCATGAAGCCTCTTTATGATTTACGTCTCTCTGTGCTGGCAGAGGCATACCGTGAAGGCCAGATCGCCCCGCGTGAGGTGATAACGGCATTACGCGAGCGCGCGCTGGCGCTGAACCCGTCATTTAACGCTTTTATTTATCTGCTCACCCCTGAAGAGCTGGAGCCGTACCTTGCCGCGCTGGAGGGCGTAGCGCCGGACACGCTGCCGCTGTTCGGCGTGCCCTTTGCCATCAAAGACAATATCGATCTGGCGGGTATCGACACCACCGCCGCCTGTCCGGCATTTGCGTATCGGGCAGAGCAGGATGCAACGATAGTTTCGCAGTTGATTGCGCTGGGGGCGATTCCTCTGGGGAAAACTAACCTCGATCAGTTCGCAACCGGCTTAAACGGTACGCGCTCGCCGTATGGCCCATGTCGTAACAGCGTTCATCCGGATTACCCGTCCGGTGGCTCCAGCGCGGGGTCGTCGCTGGCGGTCGCCCTGGGGCTGGCGAGCTTCGCGCTGGGAACGGACACGGCCGGTAGCGGGCGCGTACCGGCCTCGCTGAATAATCTGGTCGGCCTCAAGGCAACCAAAGGACTCATCTCCACGGCAGGGGTTGTGCCTGCCTGCCGCACGCTGGACTGCGTCACGTTTTTCACCGCGACAGCAGCAGAGGCCAGCCAGCTGCTGGCACTCACGGCGCGACAGGATCCGCGTGACGAATACAGCCGGTCCAACCCGACGTGGAACGGCCCTCAGGCTTTTGGTGCCCCTGCTGCGGGCTTTCGCTTTGGCGTGCCGGAGACGCTGGAGTTTCTCGGCTGTGCAGAAAGCGAGGCGCTGTATCACCGCGCGAAGACGGGGCTTATCGCGCTGGGTGGCGTGCCCGTGACTCTCGACTTTGCACCGTTTCTGGCGGCTGCGAAACTGCTCTATGACGGCCCGTGGGTCGCCGAGCGTTATCACCTCGCGGGTGCGCTGATTGAACGCCAGCCCGACGCGGTGTTGCCGGTTATCCGTGATGTCCTGCAAAACGCGCCTGCAGCCACTGCGGTGGCGGCGTTTGACGCGCAGTACAAACTCCAGCGGTATAAAGCCGAGTGCGATGCCATGATGGCCGACCTGGATTGCGTATTAATTCCGACGTATCCCCGCCCGGTGAGTCTGGCTGAGCTGGCCGATGAACCGGTTAAAAGCAACTCGGCGCTGGGCATCTATACCAACTTTATGAACCTGCTCGACTATGCCGCCGTAGCGGTTCCAGTCGGTGAAATGAACAATGGGCTGCCATCCGGCGTCACGCTATTTGGCCGCGCGTTTACCGATCAGTATCTGCTCAGTCTGGCCGATGCGTTACAACGTCACACAAAATTAACGTTACCGGGCAATCGTGCCATGCTGGACGACGCGCCGACCTGCACTGCAACCCATGACCGCCTGCGGATAGTGGTCTGCGGTGCGCATATGGACGGTCTGGCGCTCAATGTTCAGTTACGAGAGCGCGGAGCACGCCTTGTAGACGCGACCACCAGCGCACCTTATTACCGTCTGTATGCGCTGGCGGACGGTAAACGTCCCGGAATGGTTCGGGTGGCAGACCAGGGGGCCGGGATTGCGGTCGAAGTCTGGGAGCTACCGCACAGCGAAGTGGGGTCGTTTCTCGCCGGGATCCCCGCACCCCTGGGGCTGGGAAAAATCGAGCTGCAGGATGGACGGTGGTTGACCGGGTTTATCTGCGAGGCGTATGGCCTGGAGGGGGCACGGGATATCACGGAATTTGGTGGCTGGAGAGCCTGGCTTGCCCGGAAGCGGTGAGCAAGCCAGGTGCTGGCGTTAGCGGTAGAGCGTTTTTTCCGCGACCGGAATAATTAACGTGTCCTGCCAGTCCGCGAGCGTCAGCTGTGCGAGTTTGCCCAGTGCGGTGTAGAACGGGTGCCCGGCGTTTTCAACAAACACGGACAGGAAGCGGGTACTCCACGGCAGCAGGTGCCACGCCAGAAGCTGGTCGCGTTCAGCGTCGCGGCCATTTTCTGCCAGCCACGCGGCCAGTAACAGCAGGGTACCGATGTGATCTTCCGGTTCGTTCTGCTTCATCTCGAAGGCAATGTTGTTTTCACGCATCCACTGGCGCAGCGCGAGGGTGGAGTCGCCGAAGAGCACGGATTCCCGATCCAGCCAGACGGAACCCCATGGCGGTGACGGCAGTGCGTAAGGGCCAATAAACAGACGTTGCCAGGCATCTTTTAACGCTTCATCGGATGGCGTTTTGAACGCATCTGCAACGGGCTGCAGCGTTTCCGGCGCCAGCGGCCAGTCCTGAATCCAGTCGCCTGCGGTGAGCGCCTGCACCAGCGGCGCAGTCTGCTCGCTATCCGGAGCAAAATAAAACAGCGCGCCCAGTACCCGGGCGCTGAACGCGAACGAATCACGCTGTGAGACTTCTTTCATGAGTACCTTCCTTGCTCGCGCGGAGTAGCCCGCGCGACTGTGTTAACCCGCAATCGCCATACCTGCGGTCATGTGCAGACCATAGAAAAGACCACGGCCAATCAGTTCACCCACGACGACCAGTATCACGCCTGCAAAAAGAGCGAGGGCTTTAGGCTCCTGCCGACGCATCAGCGGGCACAACCAGCAGCCGAGTCCGGCGGCAAGCAGTACGATACGCCAGATTTGCAGTGCGCCATAGTCAGGCAGCAGGGCACTCGCCTGTTGAACGGAACTGTGGATTGTCGCCAGGTCATTGCTCTGCAGCACGATGACCGCCACGCAGGCCAGGAGTGCCAGCACGCTGACAGAGGCCGCGAATGTGCTTTTATATGTCGTGTTTGCCACGCGCAGCAACAGGGCTGCAAACAGCGGCCCTCCCAATACCAGCGTCAGGAAAAAGGCCAGCGTGGTGTAACCCGTGTACCAGGTCGGTACGGTATCAATTTGATAAACCCGGGTCATCGCCCAGACAAAGACAACGCCCAGGATCTGGCTAACGACCAGCCAGATTTTACCCAGTGCCGGGGGCATTTTACCGATAACGGATACCAGCCACCAGAAACCGCCAACGGCAAAGAAAATGGATCCCGCGGCAATTTCGTTACTGAGCGCCGAAGCACCCACGCGGTTGAGCGAGTTAAAGGCCCGGAGCGGGGAGCCAAGGTGCAGCACGGACGCCAAAAATCCGATGCCCATCACCAGCCACAGAAAGAACATACTGCGGACAAGGCGTGTTTTCACCGCGTCGTCTTTTTCAGTAAGCCAGACGAGCCCCATAACGATCAATGCCCCGGCGACGCACTGTCCGAAGACGGTGAAGATCACCAGCGGCCATTCATGCCATCCACTTCCCATCTCACACCTCTTTCGGGTTTGCCAGGTAGCCGGTGGTATCCCCTGTCGGGCGGCTGTTGGCGTTAGGTTTAATCACGATGCTTGGCTTCGTGAAGTGCGCGGACGGCAGCGGCGCGACGGCTGCCAGCTGACCATGTTTTTTACGCAACTCGTCGATAGGACCGAAATCCAGCGCACGCAGCGGGCAGGATTCCACGCAGATCGGCTTTTTGCCGTCTGCCACGCGGGTGTGGCAGCCGTCGCACTTGGTCATATGCCCTTTGGCGGCGTTGTACTGCGGGGCACCGTACGGACAGGCCATGTGGCAGTAGCGACAGCCGATGCAGACATCTTCATCCACCACCACAAACCCGTCGTCACGCTTGTGCATCGCCCCGCTCGGGCAGACCTTGGTGCAGGCCGGGTCTTCGCAGTGGTTGCAGGCAATCGACAGGTAGTAGGCAAACACGTTCTGGTGCCAGACACCGTTGTCTTCCTGCCAGTCACCGCCCGCGTATTCGTAAATACGGCGGAAGCTGACGTCCGGGGTTAAATCTTTGTAATCCTTGCAGGCGAGCTCGCAGGTTTTGCACCCGGTGCAGCGGCTGGAATCAATAAAAAATCCATACTGAGTGGTCATCACTTACTCCTTACGCCTTCTCGATCTGCACCAGATTGGTGTGCTGCGGGTTACCTTTGGCCAGCGGTGACGGGCGGTGCGTGGTCAGGGTGTTGATGCATGAACCGTGGTCGACACGATCGCCGTTCATATTGGCGTCATGCCAGGCTCCCTGGCCCATCGCGCTCACGCCGGGCATGATGCGTGGTGTGACTTTCGCTTCGATGCGCACCTCGCCGCGATCGTTAAACACGCGCACCGTATCGCCATTTTTGATGCCGCGTTGCGCCGCGTCCACGGGGTTAAGCCAGACCTCCTGACGGCAGGCGGCTTTCAGCACGTCGACATTGCCGTAGCTGGAATGGGTGCGAGCTTTGAAGTGGAAGCCGAAGAGCTGCAGCGGGAATTTATGGCGTTCCGGGGCGTCCCAGCCGTCGAAGGTCGAGGCGTAGACCGGCAGCGGGCTGATGGTTTCGTCGTCGGCGAGCTCCCAGGTAGCCGCAATCTCTGCCAGCTTGCTGGAGTAAATTTCAATCTTGCCCGAGGGGGTGTTGAGCGGATAAGCCTGCGGATCATCGCGGAATTTTTTATAGGCCACGAAGTGCCCGGCCGGATCTTTACGCTTATAAATACCCCTCTCTTTCAGTTCGTCATAGGACGGCAACTGCGGATCTTTGTCGAGCATTTTGGCATACAGATACTGCAGCCACTGCGCCTGGGTACGTCCTTCGGTAAATCGCTGATGAATATCCGGGCCGAGGCGTTTCGCCACTTCACTCATGATCCAGTAGATCGGTTTGCGCTCAAACTTAGGTGCGGTCACGGGCTGAAGGAAAATCAGGTAGCCCATGTTGCCTGCATAATCGTTAGGAATAATGTCTTCCTGCTCAACGGTCATTAAATCGGGCAGCAGGATGTCAGCATATTTCGCCGACGAGGTCATAAAGTTGTCGATCACCACGATGGTTTCGCATTTACTCTCGTCCTGCAGAATATCGTGGGTTTTGTTGATGTCGGAATGCTGGTTGATGATGGTGTTGCCGGCGTAGTTCCAGACGAATTTGATCGGCACATCCAGCTTCTCTTTTCCCCGCACGCCGTCGCGCAGGGCGGTCATTTCGGGTCCGCGCGCGATGGCGTCGGTCCAGCTAAAGCATGAGATTTGCGTTTTCACCGGGTTATCCGGCAGTGGCATACGCTCAATGGTGATCGTGTAGGTCGATTCACGTGCGCCGCTGTTACCGCCGTTGATACCGACGTTTCCGGTCAAAATCGGCAACATGGCAATGGCGCGGGAGGTCAGCTCGCCGTTGGCCTGGCGCTGGGGACCCCAGCCCTGGCAGATGTAGGCCGGTTTGGTACTGCCAATTTCCCGTGCAAGCTTGATGATGCGATCGGCCGGTATGCCTGTGATGCGCGAGGCCCATTCCGGCGTTTTGGCGGTGGCATCATCACCCTGACCGAGAATATACGCTTTGTAATGCCCCTTAGCAGGTGCACCTTCCGGCAGCGTTTTTTCGTCATAGCCGACGCAGTACGTGTCGAGGAACGGCTGATCGACAAGGTTTTCGTCGATCAGTACCCAGGCGATACCCGCGACCAGCGCGGCGTCCGTCCCCGGGCGAATCGGGATCCACTCGTCTTCGCGCCCGGCGGCGGTGTCGGTATACCGCGGATCGATGACGATCATGCGCGCGTGAGAGCGCTCGCGGGCCTGCTCGAGATAATAGGTTATCCCGCCGCCGCTCATTCGCGTCTCTGCCGGGTTATTGCCGAACATCACCACCAGCTTCGTGTTTTCAATATCCGAGGTGCTGTTGCCGTCGTTGCTGCCGTAGGTATAGGGCATTGCACAGGCTATTTGCGCGGTGCTGTAAGTGCCATAGTGGCTTAAAAAGCCGCCGTAGCAGTTCATCAGACGCGCGACCAGCGAAGCATAAGGGGAGGAGCGGGTGATATTGCCGCCCACAATGCCGGAGGAGTAGTTAATGTAGACCGCTTCGTTGCCGTATTTTTCGACGACATCTTTCAGGCTGCGGGTAAGGGTGTCCAGGGCTTCATCCCATGAGATACGCTCAAATTTACCTTCACCGCGTTTCCCTACGCGCTTCATGGGGTAGTTCAGACGATCGGGGTGATTGATCCGACGGCGAATAGAACGCCCGCGCAGGCAGGCGCGAACCTGATGATTACCATAAATATCCTCACCGGTGTTATCCGTTTCGACCCAGTAAACTTCTTCATCACGGACGTGAAGGCGCAGCGCACAACGGCTCCCGCAGTTGACCGAGCAGGCACCCCAGACCACTTTGTCTTCAGCGGGCTTTACGGCGTTTTGTACCGCGGCAGCGGCGCTTTTGAGGCCAAAAGGCAGTGAAATCCCCCCGGCGGCAAGTGCCAGAGAGCCTATTGCAGTGGATTTAACCAACGTTCGACGGCTGATCCCGCCGTGATTATCGACATCGGACATAACTCACCCCATCATTTTAATTGCGTATTATTTTCGCCCGTGATTACAACCGGGCTAATGATGGGGTGAATGTTACTTATTTGGAGGTATTAAATATTAATCCTCATCAAGTCAAAGGGAATTGGCCGCGAGAAAGTGATTAAAATCACTGAGGTTCGCCCTGACCATTATCCTGCATCCCTGATGCGGCACCGCTACCGGTGCGGGTATAGAGAATTTTAAAAGTATCGTTCGCACAATGACCGACTACCTGTGCATCCGGCTGGTCAGCCTGATCGTTTGGCACAATATTTAACGTAAAGCCGGACTCGGGCACGCCGTTATTGATGATTTTCTGCTGAATATCGCTTTTTACGCGCTCGCAGGAATCCGGGGCAGCCAGAGCCGCTGTAGAAGCGCTCATTAACAGCAGGGCGGTAATCCAGGGTAACCGTTTCATCTGTAGCTCCTTTTCTCTGTGTGTCGGTTAAGCTTAGCAGGGTTCGTGTAAGCTTTTGTTATTGGGGATAACTTTCTGAACAATCTTATACAGGCTTCCTGCGCTCATTTTCCCCAATTTCCATCAACACGTCCTGCGGGCGGTTATACCCGCCCGGCATCGCGACGCTAAGCGCGGTGCGTTTTGCTCTGCACCTGTCGTTCGCCGGAGTGATGCCGTAAGTCATCACACATCGCCTGTAACTCATTGAACAATCTTGCCACATGGAAACCATCGCACACGGAATGATGGACCTGCACGGCGAGGGGCAACAATACTTTTCCACCCTGGTTGACGTATTTCCCCATAGTGAACATGGGGGCAAAAAAGTTCTGCATATTGGCTACGTTGATATTAAAACTGGTAAAACTTGACCAGGGGATCGCCGACACAAAAAATACATTTTCCCGCGACTCTTCCTTCGGCCAATAAGAAAGGGTATTACCATAGCGAGCAACATCTTCCGAATAAACGTTCTGGAAATGATCAATATTGCCATCGAAGTGACTCCATAAAGAAGAAAAGGTCTCCGTTTCATTATGGAAAATGGTATAGCTTGGATGAATTTCATTCCATATGACAAGTTCATTGTTCTTCATGGCCATACGGAATTCCGAATGGTTGTTGACGATTTTAGAAAGGAGGGAAATCATCGTCGGATAAAATTTCCAGCCCAGTTCTTTTATATCCTTGAGCAATGCGGTGATGTCTATTTGAACAGTTTGATTAAATGTAGATTGAGCAAAGGACTGAAATACCTCGAAATGTTCTTTTCTGGCCCAACGTGATAAGTCAACAGGCGTATATTCAGGGATTGTTTTTTTCATTTTTTTAACCTTTGATGAGCAATCAAAAATCAGCGTTTTGCCTACGTTTTTTCATGAATAAAGAAAGCATAGAGATTCCAGGCGGTTTTGGACGCGAACGCATTTGTGAGGGTAGCGCATCCTTATAGAGGAAGAAAGAGGATGGTAAACATTTAATATATCAAAGAAAAAAGTTAGATGGCGCAATCTGCCGGCGTTTTCATGTTGTTAATATGTCACAGAATATCCGTCATGCGCTCAAAGCAGGTGTGTTTCCTGTTCAACAGCAGGCACAGCGCCTTCTCATTCTGGCGTGGTTTTGCAGAGGGTAAGAGAGATTAATGCATTGATTGTACGCCTCTTTTCGCCTGACATTTTGCTATCGTGTGAACAATGGTATTTGCTAATATGATCGGGAATACTCTCCCTGATTCGGTAAATGATGTGAAGAACTACGCAGCGATAACGCTACTGGCAGCAACACTGGTGGGGTGCGACAACCCTTCCGCGCCGCTGTCGTTTACGCCCGAGATGGCGAGCTTCTCCAATGAATTTGATTTTGACCCTCTGCGCGGCCCGGTAAAAGACTTTACCCAGACACTGTTCAACGACAAAGGTGAAGTCTCCAAACGGGTAACCGGTACGATGTCGACGGAAGGGTGTTTCGATACCCTCGAACTGCACGACCTCGAGGCCAATACCGGCGTGGCGCTGGTACTGGATGCTAATTACTACCTTGATGCGGAAACCCAGCAGCGAAAAGTGAAACTGCAGGGGAAATGCCAGCTGGCTGAATTGCCGTCGGCGGGCGTAACGTGGGATACCGACGATAACGGGTTTGTGGTGGCGGCGCACGGCAAAGAGATGGAAGTGAAGTACCGCTATGATGCGGATGGCTATCCGCTGGGGAAAACCACCGTCTCCGGGGACCAGCATTTATCCGTCCAGTCGACGCCGTCTAAAGATCTTCGCAAAAGAATGGATTACTCCGCCGTGAGCATGCTGAATGACAAGCCGCTGGGCAACGTCAATCAGAGCTGCGATTACGATCGACACAATAATCCGGTGAGTTGCGATCTGACAATCACCGACAACAGCGTGAAGCCCGCTGTTGAGCGCAAGTACACCATTAAGAACAGTATTGAATACTACTGAGAAAAAGCCGCGCAGGTTACTGCGCGGTGGGTTTCAGCAGGCTGGCGCCTGACGGTTTGTGTCCGGCCAGGTGCTGATGCTGGAAGATGCACATGCGAATGGTGTTGCGGTATTCACCGTTGATAAAGAACTCGTGAACCAGTTCGCCTTCCACCATAAAGCCCAGCTTGCGGTAGATATGGATTGCTTTCTCGTTCTCTTTATCCACGATGAGATAAAGCTTGTAGAGATTCAGGACGTTGAATCCGTAATCCATCGCCAGCTTCGCCGCCCGCGTGGCAAGACCTTTCCCCTGATGCTCAGGTGAAATGATAATCTGGAATTCTGCCCGACGATGAACGTGGTTGATCTCAACCAGTTCCACCAGACCGGCTTTTTCACCTTCACACTCCACGACAAAACGGCGTTCGCTCTGATCGTGAATGTGCTTATCGTAGAGATCCGACAGCTCAACAAACGCCTCGTAAGGCTCTTCGAACCAGTAGCGCATCACGCTGGCGTTATTGTCGAGCTGGTGGACGAAGCGCAGGTCTTCACGCTCCAGCGGGCGTAGCTTTACGTCACACTGCACTGACATTATGGCGCTACCGTGCGGCCAGTACGACGATCCAGGACAGGGCAGCGCAGGGTATTTGGCTCCCAGTAGGCGTTAACGTTGGCACTTTGCTGACACTTATCGCGCGCGTCGAAAGCGACATCTTCTTTGTCCCACTCTTTTTCAACACGTTTGTTCACCTTCTGGCGAAGGCTACGGGTGTCATTCCATTGTTCTTTGTCCATCGCGGCGTTCTGACGGCTTTGCGCGCTGTCACCAGACTCAATAATGAGTTTGCTGGTTTCCGCGGTGGCAGAGGCGGCAAAGGCGAACGATGACAGCGCCAGCAGGGCTGTCAGACAAAGGCGTTTGCTTAATGTAGTCATAGCGTTTCCTTTTAAATGGGCGCAGATAATTAAGTTATCCCGTTCAGATTCTACACCAAAGAGAAATAACGGCATACCCGCGGCACGGGTATGGAAAAGTAAACGATATCATCAGGTATGATGTCTAAATAAATCATCACATGACCGTAAATATGCTCAAAACCACTCTGCTTTTTTTTGCCACCGCGCTGTGTGAAATCATCGGCTGCTTCCTTCCGTGGCTCTGGCTGAAGAAGGGGGCAACCGTCTTCCTGCTGATCCCGGCGGGCATTGCGCTGGTCCTGTTTGTCTGGCTGTTGACGCTGCACCCGGCGGCCAGCGGGCGCGTCTACGCCGCTTATGGGGGCGTTTATGTCTGTACCGCGCTGCTGTGGTTACGCGTGGTTGATGGTGTGAAGCTCAGCGCGTATGACTGGGCCGGGGCGCTGGTTGCGCTGTGCGGCATGTTGATTATTGTTGCCGGATGGGGGCGCGCCTGAGCGCCCGATTTTTTTGTGACCTTTCGCTGATTTTATGATCATTATACTTGTATGGTAGTAGTGCAGAAGAGTAAGTTTCCAGCATCACAATGAGCGATGTAAGGAAATGGATTATGAAGATTGTCGGGGCTGAAGTCTTTGTTACCTGCCCGGGGCGTAACTTTGTCACCCTTAAAATTACCACCGACGAGGGCATCGTCGGGCTGGGTGATGCCACCCTCAACGGACGTGAACTTTCGGTGGCCTCTTATCTGAAAGATCACCTTTGCCCGCAATTGATCGGCCGTGATGCGCACCGCATTGAGGATATCTGGCAGTTCTTCTATAAAGGCGCCTACTGGCGTCGTGGTCCGGTCACCATGTCGGCCATTTCCGCCGTGGATATGGCACTGTGGGATATCAAAGCCAAAGCGGCCAATATGCCGCTCTACCAGCTGCTGGGCGGCGCATCCCGGGAAGGGGTGATGGTCTATTGTCATACCACCGGACACTCCATTGATGACGTGCTGGAAGATTACGCCCGGCATAAAGAGATGGGCTTTAAGGCGATCCGCGTTCAGTGCGGCGTGCCGGGTATGAAAACCACCTATGGCATGTCGAAAGGAAAAGGGCTGGCCTACGAGCCCGCCACTAAAGGTGACTGGCCGGAAGAGCAGCTCTGGTCCACCGAAAAATACCTCGATTTCACACCGAAGCTGTTCGATGCGGTGCGCAGTAAATTTGGCTTTAATGAGCATCTTTTGCACGACATGCACCACCGTTTGACCCCGATTGAGGCGGCGCGATTCGGTAAGAGCATTGAAGCATTCCGTATGTTCTGGATGGAAGATCCTACGCCTGCGGAAAACCAGGCCTGCTTCCGTCTGATCCGTCAGCACACGGTCACGCCGATTGCGGTTGGAGAAGTGTTTAACAGTATCTGGGACTGCAAGCAGCTTATTGAAGAGCAGCTTATCGACTATATCCGCACCACCATTACCCACGCGGGCGGCATCACCGGCATGCGGCGCATCGCGGACTTCGCCTCGCTTTATCAGGTGCGTACCGGCTCACATGGACCGTCGGATCTGTCGCCTGTTTGCCACGCCGCCGCGCTGCATTTTGACCTGTGGGTGCCAAACTTTGGTGTACAGGAATATATGGGTTACTCCGAACAGATGCTGGAGGTCTTCCCGCACAGCTGGCGCTTTGATAATGGCTATATGCATCCGGGCGACAAACCCGGGCTGGGCATTGAATTTGACGAAAAACTGGCGGCGAAATACCCGTACGATCCTGCCTATCTTCCGGTTGCCCGTCTCGAAGATGGCACGTTGTGGAACTGGTAAACGAGGAGCGAACGATGAAAAGCGTAGTGATTCAACAACCCAACGCACTGGTGATTGAAGATCGTCCACTCCCGGAACCCGCGGCAGGTGAAGTGCGCGTCAACGTCAAACTGGCCGGTATTTGCGGTTCAGACAGCCATATTTACCGCGGGCATAATCCGTTTGCCCGATACCCGCGCGTGATTGGCCATGAATTTTTTGGTGAGATTGATGCCGTTGGTGAGGGAGTTGACCCGGCCCGCGTGGGCGAGCGCGTCTCGGTTGACCCGGTGATCAGCTGCGGACACTGCTATCCGTGCTCCGTGGGCAAACCCAATGTCTGTACTTCTCTGGTGGTGCTGGGCGTTCATCGCGACGGAGGCTTTAGTGAGTATGCCGTCGTACCGGCAAAAAATGCCTGGGTTGTTCCGGACGCTATTCCAGATAAACACGCGGTAATGATCGAGCCGTTCACGATTGCCGCTAACGTGACGGGCCACGCACAACCCACCGGGCAGGATATCGCCCTGATCTACGGCGCAGGCCCCATGGGCCTTGTCACCCTCCAGGCGCTGAAAGGTGTCTATAAGGTGAAGCAGGTTATCGTTGTCGATCGGATCAATGAACGGCTGGCGATGGCGCAACGCAGCGGCGCGGACTGGGTGTTCAACAACGCGGAGCTGTCGTTACAGGCGGCGCTGGAAGAAAAAGGGATCAAACCAACGCTTATTATTGACGCAGCCTGTCATCCGACAATTTTACAGGAAGCCATCACCATTGCCTCTCCGGCGGCACGCATCGTGCTGATGGGGTTTTCCAGCGACCCAAGCCAGATTGTTCAGCAGGGGATCACCGGAAAAGAGCTGGCGATATTCTCATCACGGCTGAATGCCAACAAATTCCCCGTCGTCATCGACTGGCTGGAAAAGGGGCTGATCGACCCGGACAAACTGATCACCCACACTTTTGACTATCACCACGTAACAGACGCCATCGAACGGTTTGAAAAAGATCAGCGGCAGTGCTGCAAAGTCTTACTCACGTTCGGGCAATAATAATTCACGCGGTTAAGAGCCTGCGCAGACAGGCTCTGAGTGGTACGCATCTTACCTTGCAGAGATAGCCATTATGACGCAAACACAACCACAAAGAACGACTTCAGATCTGGTGAAAGCTGCCGTTTCCGGCTGGCTGGGTACCGCACTGGAGTTTATGGATTTCCAGCTCTATTCGCTGGGGGCCGCCCTGGTATTCCATGAGATCTTCTTCCCGGAACAATCGGCCGCAATGGCGCTGATTCTGGCGATGGGGACGTACGGCGCAGGCTATATCGCGCGCATTGTCGGCGCCTTTATCTTCGGGCGAATGGGCGACAGCATTGGCCGTAAAAAGGTGCTGTTTATCACCATTACTATGATGGGGATCTGCACGACCCTGATCGGGGTCTTGCCGACCTACGCGCAGATTGGGATTTTCGCGCCCGTCCTGTTAGTGACGCTGCGTATCATCCAGGGGCTGGGGGCAGGGGCTGAAATCTCCGGCGCCGGGACCATGCTGGCGGAGTACGCCCCTAAAGGGAAACGCGGCATTATCTCCTCGCTGGTGGCGATGGGCACCAACTGCGGGACGCTAAGTGCAACGGCTATCTGGGCAATTATGTTCTTCGCCCTCGACCGCGAACAGTTGGTTGCCTGGGGCTGGCGTGTCCCGTTTCTTGCCAGCGTGGTGGTAATGATCTTCGCCATCTGGCTGCGAATGAACCTCAAGGAGAGCCCGGTATTTGAAAAAGTGAACGAGGCTGAGACAACCGCACCGGTGACAAAACATGATTTATCATTTGCAGCGATGGTGAAGAGTAAGTCCTTCTGGCTGGCAACCGGGCTGCGTTTTGGTCAGGCGGGGAATTCGGGTCTGATCCAGACGTTTCTTGCCGGGTATCTGGTTCAGACGCTGCTGTTCGATAAAGCGATCCCCACCGATGCGCTGATGATAAGCTCAATCCTCGGGTTTATCTCTATCCCGCTGTTGGGCTGGCTCTCCGATAAAGTAGGGCGTCGTCTGCCGTACATTCTGCTCAATATCTCCGCCATTATTCTGGCGTACCCGATGCTGTCGATTATCGTTGATAAGAGCTATGCGCCGGGTGTGATCATGCTTTCCATCATCGTTATCCATAATTTCGCCGTACTGGGACTGTTCGCCCTGGAAAACATCACGATGGCGGAGATGTTTGGCTCGCGTAACCGCTTTACCCGGATGGCTATCTCAAAAGAGGCGGGCGGGCTGGTGGCGGTAGGCTTCGGGCCAGTGCTCGCCGGGATCTTCTGCAATATGACCGGTTCCTGGTGGCCAATTGTCGCCATGATGATCGCCTACTCCGTGATTGGGCTGATCGCCGCCATCTGCATGCCAGAGGTCTGCGATCGTGATTTGAGCGTGGCGGAAGATGCGGCGGAGGGGCCGGCACGTGATTCCGTTGGCTATGGGGCGGTTTCATCGCGGCGGTAATGGTTTATATCTTTAGTGACCTGTCACACAACTTTATGTTCATGTCACACCACATGCGTAAAAGTTAATATAAATCAAAATCTCAAACTGCAGGATCAGTATGGTTAATGGCAGTTCTTTTTTACCCCGACTGCCATTCTAGTTGGTGTAGTCAGCAGGCGCTGCTGCTCATATAGAGCGGCAGCGAATCCCAGCGTACATAACTTAACGAGTCTTAATCATGGAAAACCGGTTATTACAGGCGAAAGCGACGCTTCCTCAGTACGATCGCGATCGCCTCAAGGCACGCATTGTTCATTTAGGGTTTGGCGCATTTCACCGTGCGCATCAGGCGGTGTACGCCGACATTCTCGCCGCGGAACACAACAGCGACTGGGGTTACTGTGAGGTAAACCTGATTGGCGCGTGAACAGCAGATTGCCGATCTGAATGCACAGGATCATCTCTACAGCGTGGCGGAAATGTCTGCCGATGCGTGGACATCGCGGGTGGTGGGCGTGGTCAGGAACGCACTGCATGCACAGGTTGACGGGCTGGAACGCGTGCTGGCCGCACTGTGTGAGCCGCAGGTGGCGATTGTCTCGCTCACCATTACTGAAAAGGGATATTGCCACTCGCCGGCGACCGGGAAACTGATGCTCGATCACCCGTTAATCGCCGCCGACCTGCAAAACCCGCATCAGCCGAAATCTGCGCCGGGTGTGGTGGTGGAAGCACTCGCGCGACGCAAAGCTGTCGGGCTGCCCGCGTTTAGCGTCATGTCCTGTGACAATATGCCGGAGAACGGGCACGTCATGCGTAATGTGACCTGCGCTTATGCCCGCGCGGTTGACGGCGAGCTGGCAGACTGGATTGAATCCAGCGTCACTTTCCCGTCCACCATGGTGGATCGTATTGTTCCCGCGGTTACACCGGAGACGCTGGATAAAATTGAACAGCTGACCGGCGTTCGTGACCCGGCAGGCGTGGCGTGCGAACCGTTCCGTCAGTGGGTGATTGAGGACAACTTTGTTGCAGGCCGTCCACAGTGGGAAAAGGCCGGGGCGGAGCTGGTTTCAGACGTCATTCCGTTTGAAGAGATGAAGCTGCGCATGCTTAACGGCAGCCACTCTTTCCTCGCGTATCTTGGCTATCTGGCGGGGTACCCGCATATCAACGACTGCATGGAAGACGCGCACTACCGTACTGCCGCCCATGCGCTGATGCTGAACGAGCAGGCGCCGACCTTAAAAGTGAAAGGCGTTAATTTAGGCCACTATGCAGACCTGT
The DNA here is from genome assembly GCF_031453695.1 of Enterobacter sp. SORGH_AS_0287. Classification (NCBI taxonomy): domain Bacteria; kingdom Pseudomonadati; phylum Pseudomonadota; class Gammaproteobacteria; order Enterobacterales; family Enterobacteriaceae; genus Enterobacter; species Enterobacter sp. SORGH_AS_0287. The sequence continues at coordinate 1,406,514 of NZ_JAVIZW010000001.1, read as the reverse complement.
TGATTGCCCGCTACAGCAACCCGGCGTTACGTCACCGTACCTGGCAAATCGCGATGGACGGCAGCCAGAAGCTCCCGCAGCGTATGCTCGATTCCGTGCGCTGGCATCTGGTGCATCAAAAAAGCTTCCCGCTGCTGGCATTAGGCATTGCAGGCTGGATGCGGTATGTCGGTGGTGTCGATGAGCAGGGCAACGCTATCGACGTGAGCGACCCGCAGCTGGCGGTCATTCAGGCGGCGGTGAAGGGAAGTGCTGAGGGCGAAGACCGGGTGAAGGCGCTGCTGGGCATTGAGGCCATTTTTGGCAAAGAACTCCCGCATGAAACCGTCTTTGTGGATGCGGTAATGCGTGCTTACCAGACGTTACTGCAAAAAGGTGCAAAAGCCACGATCGCAGAGTACGCGGCGAACTGCTAAGTCATCACATGCCGCCGCGTGCGGCGGCATGATGTCGCATGAATCAGTGCATACCCAGGCGAATTAGTTCAATCGGTTCGAACTTACCTTCGCAACCTTCCACTTCTACCGTTTTGCTGCGACGCACCTGCGCGGCATCCAGCCCTTCGCTGTGGATCGCTTTAATCACGCCGGTGTGTCCTGTGCCATTGATCATTACACGGCTGCCGGTGGTAATTGCGTTACGGTTACGGTCGTATGTCATCATGGTATTTTCTCCTCTCTCACTTATCCGTTACGGCGCTATTTCAGGTTTCACCGTTCACGGGGCACTATAAATACGCCTGTCTGCATCTCATTTTTTTGTTTTTGATCAAACTCACACTTTTTTCTCAATATTGGTGGGTGCTGACGGTTCACGACAGCAATTTACAAAGCCCACATTTATTTTCCTTTATTGATAGTTTCTGCAGGCAAGCGTTTAGGGTTTGTTTATATTCCGGCTGTCATTCTTGGAGCAGGGAATACCCCTTTCACAGGAATAAGGAGTCAGGCTTATGTATAAGAAGATTTTAATGCCTGTTGATGTATTTGAAATGGAATTGAGCGACAAAGCGGTTCGCCACGCGGCCAACCTTGCAAAGGCGGAAGGTGCGTCGATTACGCTGGTGAACATTCTCCCCAACAGCAGCCGCTCGTTGCTGCGCGGATTCAACGCCGATATCAAAAAGTTTGAAGCGTTTATGACCGCAGAATCCGGGAAGAAAATGAACGAGCTAAAAAGGCTGTTTGATCTCCCCGGGGAGAATATCCACAGCCTGGTCTGCTTTGGCAACGTGCGTGACGAAATTATCAAACTGAGCAAAGAAGGGGAATATGACGTGATCGTCATCGGGTCGAAAAACCCGAGCATCAGCACCCATCTGCTCGGTTCAAATGCGGAATCTATCCTGCGCTATGCGAGTATTCCGGTGCTGGTGGTTCGCTAATCTCTTCGCCGCAACCGAAACGGGGGCGGCGTATTTTACTCTTCGCTAAACCAGTCGCTGTTTTCCTGACGAATTAACTGTACGGATTCGCTGATTTCCTGCAGGTGCAGCGTCATCGCTTTTTCTACACCGTCCTGATCGCGTTTTTCCAGCGCACTGAAAATATCATGATGCTGTCGTAGCAACATTTCCGGTGGTGAGACGTGGTCGAGGCTCATATAGCGCACGCGGTCGATGGTGGCTTTGATGTTTTCAATCGTGTCCCATGCCAGCTGACAGTCCGCAATTTGCGCCAGCTTCTGGTGAAACTCGTCATCAAGCTGGAAGAAGTCGTTGAGCTGTTTACGGTCAATCGCAATACGCTGCTGATGCAGGTTTTGCTCCAGCAGATAGCACTGGTTATCGTCAATCAGCGATGCGGCCCGGCGCGCCACCGCGCACTCAATGGCCTGACGGACAAAACACCCGTTACGCACCTGGGAGAGCGAGATTTTGTTCACATAGCTGCCGCGCTGCGGGCGGATCTGAATCAGACCGTTTTCTGCAAGCTTGATAAACGCCTCACGCACGGGCTGGCGGGACACGTCAAACCGCACGGACACCTCTTTTTCAGAGAGCGGCGTTCCGGGTGGGATCAGGCAATGGACAATATCACGTCGCAAAATGCGATAGATTTGCTGGTTTACAGGCTGGGTAGGATTGAGTTGCGATTCAGCGGCCATGAGTTGTCATTTCTCAGAGAGTTAGCCTGAACATACTACCATTCTTTTATGGCCTGAAACAGACCCGGCCCGCAGGCCGGGAAGGGCAATGTTAGCCACGATGGACGCTAAGTCCGCCAAAACTCTGGCTGACTGGCATCATTTCTACCGTGTTAATGTTGACGTGTTTTGGCAGCGTTGCCACCCACCAGACCGCTTCGGTGACATCTTCCGGCGTCAGGGCGTTCGCATTCTCGTAGGTTTTGTCTGCTTTCGCGTCATCACCTTTAAACCGAACGTTGGAAAATTCGGTTCCGCCTACCAGGCCCGGCTCAATATCGGTCACGCGAATGGCGGTGCCGTGCAGATCAGTACGCAGGTTAAGGCTGAACTGGCGCACGAAGGCTTTGGTCGCGCCATAAACATTACCGCCCGCATAAGGCCAGCTTCCGGCGGTCGAACCGATGTTAATAATGTGGCCGCGATTGCGCTCAACCATGCCTGGCAGCACGGCGCGGGTCATGTACACCAGCCCCTTGTTATTTGTGTCGATCATGTTTTCCCAGTCTTCGACGCTGGCTTTGTGGGCAGGCTCCATACCGAGCGCCAGACCGGCATTGTTGACCAGCAGGTCAATGGCACGCCATTCGGCCGGCAGGTTAGCAATCATCTCTTCGATGGCGGCACGGTTACGGACATCAAGCTGCGCGGTCAGGATGCTGTCACCCAGTTCATCTTTCAGCTCCTGCAGACGCTCCTGACGACGACCCGTCGCAATCACCTTATGCCCGTTGGCGACGAAGCGACGCGTGATGCTTTCACCAAAACCTGCCGTTGCCCCGGTAACTAAAATAATCATCTCACTGTTCCTCAACGCTTTTTGTGTTGTACTAACATAGCACGGCCGCGAAGGATGCGTTAAGGCAACATTTGTATGACGGCATTGCAGGCAGTGGCGGCCTGGCCTACTCTGGGAAGATAACCGTAATCAGGAGTGAAAGATGTCGGCCACTAATCCCTTTTTTGAAAGCAGCCTGTTGCCTTATCAGGCACCCCGATTCGACGAAATCAACGACGGCCACTACCGCCCGGCATTCGATGAAGCGATACGCCAGAAGCGAGCCGAAATTGACGCGATTGTCGCGCAAACGGCCGCCCCCGATTTCAACAATACCGTGCTGGCGCTCGAAAAAAGTGGTGCCATGCTCTCGCGTGTCAGCAGCGTTTTCTTCGCCATGACCTCTGCGCACACCAATGATGACTTACAGGCGCTTGAGGAGCAGATCTCTACCGAGCTTGCTGCCCTGGCGAACGATATCTGGCTTAACGACACGCTGTTCTCTCGCGTGGAGAGCGTCTGGCAGGATTGTGCTGCGCTGGACGCCGAATCCCGTCGGCTGGCAGAAGAGACGTACCAGCACTTTGTGCTGGCCGGTGCGCGACTGAATGATGCAGAAAAAGCGGAGCTGAAAGCGCTGAATACCGAGGCGGCGACCCTCACCAGCCAGTTTAATCAGCGTCTGCTGGCCGCCACCAAAGCCAGTGGGCTGGTCGTGGATTATGTACATCAGCTTGATGGACTCAGTCCTGACGAGATTGCGACGGCTGCCCATGCCGCTGCGGAGAAAGGGCTGAACGATCGCTGGTTGATTCCGCTGCTGAATACCACTCAACAACCCGCACTTTCCGCGCTGCGTGACCGTCAGACGCGCGAAAATTTGTTTAACGCGGGCTGGACGCGTACCCAGAAAGGGGATGAAAACGATACCCGGGCACTGATCCTGCGTCTCACCGCGTTGCGTGCGCGTCAGGCAAAATTGTTGGGGTTTGAGGACTACGCAAGCTGGAGTATCGCCGATCAAATGGCGAAAACACCAGCCGCCGCGTTGGCTTTTATGCGCGGTATTGTGCCCGCCGCACGCACCCGAGCGACGCTTGAGCAAGCCGATATCCAAAACGTGATTGATGACGAGCAGGGCGGATTCACCGTGCAGGCGTGGGACTGGGCTTTTTATGCCGAGCGCGTGCGCCAGGCGAAATATGCCCTCGACGAGTCGCAAATCAAGCCGTACTTTGCGCTCAACACCGTGTTGCAGGATGGCGTATTCTGGGCTGCAAGCCAGCTGTTTGGCCTCCGCTTTGTCGAGCGTTTCGATATTCCGGTTTACCATCCTGATGTCCGCGTGTGGGAAATTTTCGACCACACCGGCGAAGGGATGGCGCTGTTCTACGGTGATTTCTTTGCCCGCGAATCGAAAGCCGGTGGGGCGTGGATGGGGAATTTCGTCGAGCAATCGTATGAGTTTGCCTCGCGCCCGGTTATCTACAATGTCTGCAACTATCAAAAACCGGCTAACGGTCAGACGGCGCTGATCTCCTGGGACGATGTGGTTACCCTGTTCCACGAGTTTGGTCATACGCTACACGGTCTGTTTGCCAGCCAGCGCTACGCCTCCCTCTCCGGCACCAATACGCCGCGTGATTTTGTCGAGTTCCCATCGCAAATCAACGAGCACTGGGCGAGCCATCCGCAGGTGTTTGCCCACTATGCCCGCCACTATCAGACCGGAGAGCCGATGCCGGAGGCGCTGCGCGATAAAATGCTTAACGCGACGCAGTTTAATAAAGGTTATGACATGACCGAGTTGCTTAGCGCTGCGCTGCTGGATATGAACTGGCACGGCATCAGCGAACCCGTGGACGATGTTGACGCTTTTGAAGCGGCAGCACTGCACAAAGAGGGGCTGGATCTGCCCGCCGTTCCACCGCGCTATCGCAGCAGCTACTTCGCCCATATCTTCGGCGGCGGCTACGCGGCGGGATATTATGCCTACCTGTGGACGCAGATGCTGGCAGACGATGGCTATCAGTGGTTTGTTGAGCAGGGCGGGTTGACGCGTGAAAACGGACAGAAATTCCGCGAGGCCATTTTGTCGCGCGGGAACAGCACTGATTTAGCTGAACTTTACAGGAACTGGCGCGGCCACGATCCGAAGATCGAACCGATGCTGGATAACCGCGGGTTGAGTTCGTAAGGGCTTTTTTAGTATGGGAACAGAACCGGGCGCGATGCCCGGTTTTTTGACCGATTTTTCTTCCCCAAAATCATTAACGCCACATAAAGTGCCTGGATAAAATCTGGAAGGATGGCCATCGTTACCAGAAAGCCGGAATAATGTCGGGTGACTTCTTCAGCCAGGGGGGGCCCAGCTCAACCTTTTCGATGAGAACGCACCGTATGCTGGCAGCGAAAAGTTGATTGAGGTGCTCGATCACCTGAATGCGAAAGACGGGAAAGGCACGCTTTACTTTGCAGGACAGGGCATACAGCAGTATTGGCAGATGAAACGTGAAATGCTGTCGCCGAGATATACGACCAGATATTCAGATCTGCTAAGGGTCCGGTGATTTACCCAATTTCCAGGGCCGTTATGTGCCAGAAGCGGACCTCCGTAACTATCCTGAAGAGGAAGCACAGAAATATTTAGGTCTGTTGGGTAATAATTACGATATATAATAAAAACTCCTCCATTTCAGAATCCAAGAGTATGGGCATACGCAAGGATGCAATTATGAAATCCAAGAGTGCGTTAGTTTTAGAAGAACTCAGATCCAAATTACGTACTGCATCTGTGGCACAAGTCGGTGGTTTCCGCCCTACAGCAGACCCAATTACATCCTGGTTTTTAAAAGGAGTCGCTCTTCCAGGTGAAGGGTTGCCAGTTTGGAAGGGGCAGCCGATGTTTCCGCTTCTCCAGATTCGCGTAGATGAGCTTCCCGTGATTCCTGAACAACTGAAGGGGATCGCGCTCTTAGTGCTTTATCATAATATGGAAAGCCATCCATTTGATAAACCTCATGGCGAGGGGTGGCTAATACGAGAATACGCCACCCTTGATGGGCTTGAGCTATTGCCTGCAATTAACACTCCAGATCGCGCATTTCCGGTTCGGTGGGTGAGTGTCAATGATGATGCTCCGGGATGGGAGGATGCTTGGGATATTATTGACTTGTCTGACGTAAACGATGATGAGGATGCAAGTAATAGATTCTATGATGGTTTTAACCGGTACAGGGGAACCAAGGTTGGAGGATATCCAATGGAGATACAACATGGTGCGGGGATTCAAGATTTTGTCTTTCAAGTGGGGTCAGAAGAAAAAGTAAACTGGATGTGGGCGGACAATGGTATCGGCTACTTTCACAAATTCCCAGAGGGACTTTGGACGTTTTCATGTCAGTTTTACTAGAAACTCAACGTCCTCTTATCGCTCACAGCGGACCTTGCGGCTCTTATGCCGGTCCGCTTTGTGCAGAAAGGTAAATTCAGCTGTATTCAATAATATCAAACCCTTCATCAGCCGTTGGCTCTGCGAAAAAGCGCGTTATGGTTTCAAATTGTTGATCTGAGGCTGTAAATTCATGCATTCCTTCTGCATTACGGGCGCGCAAGCGGGATTTACATACTTCATCAGTAACTTTCAGGTAATGCAGCCTGTTACTGGCACCTGACTCCTTAATGATGCTCATCATCCATTCACGATTGGTTTGTGTGTTTGCCGGAAAATCCAGAACTACGGATAAACCCGCTTTGAGTAGCGACACCAGATGAGGCTTCATAGCGTTTCTGAGTCTTGAGGAATACTGCACATAATCAGCTATGGATTGCATTTCATTGGCAAAGAGGGCAGCCAGCCAATAATCTTCACTGACAATTATGGTGCCGGGTAATGCTCCTAACTTTGCTGACAATGTGGATTTGCCTGATGCAATTTTCCCACATAACAAGTGCAAAGTGGGTTTTTCTGACGTTGTGACTGTAGCGATATCCATTATTTACCTCACGGGATTGTTACCGGTAAGGCCCGCCTTACCGGCGGGAAAATGGCGAACGTTATCCCACCTGAGTCAGACAGGTGATAATAATCATTAAATGGAATAGGACAGAGTGTGTTTTCATTGTCATTCAAGTTAACAGGGCCTGAATGCAAAATCAGCAATTTTTTCCCTTATAAATTGAATGTCCACTCCAGTGAGTTTGGCCGCTTCGTGCCAAGAGCGGAAGTTATTTACACCTTGCTATGCAATTTACGGCCAGCCGGTCAGTTCGTCATCTCAGCTTCATTTCAATGGGTTGTAAACTTTGAAGCCGGGATTTTTTTCAAAAATCTCAGCAACAAAATCCATGAACACAATCGCGCGTTTTGGTAAAAGTCGATTTGCAACATAAACAGCCTGAATGGGAACGGGAGATGCAGTGTAATCCGCCAGTAATAATTGTAAGTTGCCATTTGCCAGTCCCTCCTCGAACAACCATTCTGGGCCCTGTGCGATCCCAACCCCAGCATTGACAAATTTCTGCACTGCTTCAGGTGAATTGACCCTGAGCCGGCCAGAAACAGGCACATCCATATCCCGAAATCTCCAGGTAGCGCCCGTTGATAACAGGGTATAGATCAAACAATCATGTTTTTTTAAATCCTCCGGGGTGTCAGGAATCCCATGTTCAGCCAGGTACTTGTGACTGGCAACACAGACTCGCTCATACATGCCAAGTCTGCGGGCACGCATTGCACTGTCCTCAAGGTGACCAATGCGGATTGCCAGCTCAGCGCCTTCATCAACGAGATTGATATAGCGGTCATTAATCTGTAGATCGAGTGTTAGCTCAGGGTAGCGTTCTAAAAAATCGGGTATGCGCGGAATCAAAAATGTGTGAGCCAGTGCAGTGGGACAAGCAACGCGCAGTAACCCTGTGGGCGTCACATTTTCTCTGAAAGAAGACTCTGACTCTTCGACCGCTTCCAGAATACGCCTTGCTTCCAGATAATAACGTTCTCCTTCAGGAGTCAGGGAAAGCTTGCGGGTTGATCGGTGGAGTAATCTGGTCTGCAAATGCTCTTCGAGGGTTGCAACATGGCGACTCACGTTCGGTTGCCCTAAGCCTAAATCCCTGCCTGCTGCAGAAAAACTGCCTGTCTCCGCAGTGCGGACAAAGCATGTCATCAAAAGTAATCTGTCCATCCTAAACCTATTTATGCTTTTAACGCATGGAACATATTCATAAATACAATCTTATCACCCTTAAAGCATGAGTATAGAGTGGCGATCAAATCGGTCATTTGCCGATCAGCTGTTAAAACTCACGGGAGATATGTTCATGTCCAGATTACAAGGTAAACGCGCACTCATCACGGGTGGAACAAGTGGTATTGGTCTTGCAACCGCGAAGCTGTTTGTCGCAGAAGGTGCACGCGTAATGGTTACTGGTATTAACCCTGATTCTGTCGCAAAGGCGAAACTCGAGCTGGGTAAAGATGTGGTCGTCGTGAGCGCGGATTCTGCAGATGTGAATGCACAGAAAGAGCTGGCTCAGACGGTTCAGGAACATTTTGGTGAGCTGGATATTGCTTTCCTGAATGCGGGTATATCAATGTATATGCCAATTGAGGCATGGACAGAAGAAATGTTCGACCGCATTTATGATATCAACGTTAAAGGTCCTTATTTCCTGATGCAGGCGCTGTTGCCAGTGTTCGCAAACTCTGCATCAGTGGTCTTTAATACATCTATAAATGCGCACACGGGCCCGGTGAACTCTTCAGTTTATGGCTCCACCAAAGCCGCATTACTCAACATGTCGAAAACACTGTCTAACGAGTTACTTTCTCGCGGGATCCGTATCAACGCGGTGAGTCCAGGCCCGGTTGACACGCCGCTTTACGATAAGGCGGGGATCCCCGTGGAATATCATGATCAAGTGATGAAAGATATCGTTGCAACCATCCCTGCCGGTCGTTTTGGTAAGCCTCAGGAAGTCGCGCAAGCGGTGCTTTACTTTGCCTCCGATGCGTCTGCCTGGACCGTGGGTTCAGAAATCATCATCGACGGCGGCGTTTCAATCTAAGCCACCAAAATAAGATTTACAATTCATCAAGCCCGCCACCTTTTATGGCGGCGGGCTATTATTTTATCTGGAGGTTGAGATGTCTACCCATGACCTGACACTGATTAGCCACCCATTGTGTCCCTTTGTGCAGCGTTCAGCGATCGTTCTTCTCGAAAAAAATGTGCCATTTGACCGTGTAAATGTAGATCTGTCGGCGAAGCCTGACTGGTTTCTTGCTCTGTCACCCACCGGCAAGGTACCTCTACTTAAAGTGCATCATGCAGAGGGCGAAGATGCCATTATTTTTGAGAGCATGGTGATCTGCGAGTATCTTAATGAAACGCAAGATGGTGATTCGCTGTATGCTGACGATGCATTAGAAAGGGCTAGACAGCGAGCATGGATCGAGTTCTCTACATTAATGCTTGGAAATGCCTGGCAATTTTTAAATGCGACTGATCAGGCCATGGCAGACAGCAAACGCGCTGTGCTCCGTGAGCAACTTGAATATATTGAATCTGAATTGAATTCAGGGCCTTATTTCTCGGGTTCCAAATTCAGTATGGTTGATGCGATCTACGCTCCTGTTTTCCGTTACTTCTCCATCATTGATGCATCAGTATCTGAGGCGATTTTTGAGGGACTTCCGCGGATTTCCGCATGGAAAACTGCACTTGCGAAAAGGGAAAGCGTAAATGCCGCTGTATCACCAGATTATGCAGAACTTTTCCAAAATCATCTTCGTCAGCATTCTGCAATTCTCGCTGCCTGAAGATATTTTTTGAGAAACCGTGACCTGCTCTTCTCCCTGTTGATTATCAGATGCCAATGATAGTCCCAGCTCCCGGTTGTTACGACAAATGCGAACTTCCGCTTTTCGCTCACAACAGACCTTGAGCCTAGCCATCTTGTCCGCTTCGTGCCAGAAGCGGACATTTCTCGCTGTTAGGTGCAGGAAAAATCGTGTTTTAGGCTTAGGAAAAGGCATAGGGGTATGCCGAATCTGAAAGCCTAAATCCTGATAGTTTTTCTCCAGTTGCCGCCACTAAACTAATTACAATTCCTGAGCCGTTGGTCTGAAAATAATTTCACTCACACCAACATCTTCTGGTTCATTTATTGCGAAGGCTACCATGCGTGCAAAGGTTTCTGCTGGCACGCCAACATTTTCAACGTAATCCTGGTTTGCAGCCTTAACATCTTTATCCGTTATATGCTCCAGCAGTTCTGTTTTAACAGCACCGGGGGAGACTAACGTGACGCGAATGTTATGTGCCGCCATTTCCTGGCGCAAACCATCGGTTAATGCACGAACAGCAAATTTTGTCGCCGAATAGACAGCAGAACTCTGGAAGACAAGGTGTGCAGCAACAGATGCGGTGTTAATGATATGACCTGTTTTTTGTGATTTCATATAAGGCAGCACCGCAGCAATCCCGTGTAGAACCCCGCGCAGATTGACATCAATCATCTGATTCCATTCATCGACATTTCCCTGTTCAAGGCGGGAAAGTGGCATCAGGCCGGCATTATTGATAAGAACATCTACACGACCGAATTTGTTGACCGCAGTCTCAATGAGGTTGTTTACGTCATCAAGTTTCGTCACATCGGTTGCGACGGCGATGGCTTCTTTATTCTGCTTTTGGAGCTCACTCGCAATGGCCTCTATGCGGTCTATTCTCCGCGCAGCCATCACAACCTTTGCTCCTTTTTCAGCTAGATAACGTGAAGCCGCTTCACCCATACCGCTTGATGCGCCCGTGATTACAATTACTTTGCCTATGATGTTATCTGTCATTTTTACTCTTCCTGAATAGGAGATGGGCTGTTGTCACCACTATCAGACTGAGATCAGGTTCGATCTCTTCAGACTTCAGTGACACATTCCTGAACAGGGATAATCTTAGCAGTAGAGCATTAATTCGATAATGCGAATAAATTTATATTGATTATGAGTACAGCTCATTAATTGGAGATTCGTTACGGGTAGTTCGTATGAGCAGGCTGATCTGCAGCCGTTATTCCCACGCCGATATTGCCTGGCTGAGAGCCGGTTGCGCCCCCCTGGTTGAGCCTCCGCACGGGTTAAACTCCCTTCACGGGTGACGGTAATGAAATAAAGGAGGTCATTCAGATTACGTTTCATCGGTGAAATACTCACAAAACATAACTATAGCTTATAAGCCCATTAAGCAATCATTAGCTAGTCAGCATACATCTATCGTGTAGAATTTCCAGTAAGAGAGGAGTCCGGAGATAAGCATACGGTTCTGAACCCATTTGATAAATTGACCTCTTTGTAAAAGCTTATCTAAAATAATCATTGATGCTGCACCTGAAAGGTGTAGCACATTTGCGGGAGAGAATCTGGATGAAAAAAATATTATTCCTGTTATTTATTATCATCACGAGCTTTTTATTCCAGGTTCGTGCCAGTAATTCTTTACAGCCAGACAAGGAAGAAGCCGTGACCATTAAAATGACTATCAATCAGCAAACTTTTTACGTTGGACTTAAGAATAATCCAGCCGCTAAGGCATTTATTGAACAGCTTCCCCTGACTCTAACGATGGAGGAACTTAACGGGAACGAGAAATTTGCTGATCTGCCCCGTCCCTTACCGACCCGCCAGGTCAAACCTGGAACCATTAATCAGGGCGATCTCATGTTATATGGCCATCGTACCCTGGTACTTTTTTATGAGACCTTTCAGACAAACTACGGATACACACCCGTTGGCAGAATAATAGCGTCAGAAAATCTTGGTAAAATTGCAGATGAAAAAGAAGTAATAGCAACGTTTACCACAGATAAAAAAGGTTGACCTGTATTATCAAACACTGAATCTGGATTACCTATAGACGCAAATGCTGGCAGACGATGGCTATCAGTGGCTTGTCGAGCAGGGTGGTTTGACCCGCGAAAACGGACAGACATTCCACGAGGTGATTCTGTCGCGCGGGCGCAGTAGTGATTGATCTGAACTTTACCGGAACTGGCGCGGCCGCGATCCGAGGATTGAACCGATGCTGGAGAATCGCGGGTTGAGTGCGTAGCGCTGATTCAGATCAGTTACAAAACCGGGCGTGAGGCCCGGTTTTTGTTTGATTATGTCTTACCCACAATTTTAATTATTTATGCCGTGTAAAAGGTATAAATATTGCTGATGCCGTATGAAACATTTTAATAATGGCCGAATGTGATGCAATTCGTAATGACCATTAATGTGGGATGAGATATAACATGTTTTGAAAAATTAACATTCTCATAACGTCATTAAGGTTAAGCAAATGAAGCAGGTTGGTATTGTTGGTTGGCGAGGAATGGTGGGCTCTGTTTTGTTACAAAGAATGGTCGAAGAGAACGACTTCGACAATATTTCCGCGCATTTTTACAGTACTTCCAGTGCAGGTGCCGCTGGTCCCGTCATTGGTGGCGTCAACCACACACTCAAAGATGCTAATTCTATTAGCGCCCTGGCCGAAATGGATATCATCATAACCTGTCAGGGCGGGGATTATACCAAAGCAATTTATCCGGCGTTGATTAGCCATGGCTGGCAAGGCTACTGGATTGATGCGGCCTCAGCGCTACGGATGGATGAAAAAGCCTGCATTATTCTCGACCCGGTCAACCGCACAAATATCGATCGTGCCATCAAAGAGGGAATTAAACTTTTTGTTGGGGGCAACTGTTCCATTACGCTGAGTCTTATGGGACTGTCAGGCTTAATTAAAGCTGACCTGATAGAATGGATGAGTGTGATGACCTATCAGTCTGCATCCGGAGCGGGTGCTAAATATGTCCGGGAATTAATTGCTCAAAGCGCTTATATCAGTAAACATTTATCTTCTGATGAGCTGGAATCCTCAGGTTCAGTGCTTCCTTTAGTCAATAAAGTGAGTGAATTAATTAACAGTGCTAACATGCCCATCCAGAATTTCGGCGCGCCTTTAATGGGCAGTATTATTCCATGGATTGACAGCGATTTAGGGGATGGTAATAGCAGAGAAGAATGGAAGGGTGAGGCAGAAACGAACAAAATCCTTGGTCTTTCTCCGGGGACGATTGCAGTAAATGGCTTGTGTATTCGGGTCGGTGTGATCCGTTGCCATAGTGCTGCAATAACCCTGAAGCTCAAGCGTGAAGTCAGCGAAGAAGAATTTGCAGAGCTTGTGACGCATTCCCATCCATGGGTTAACTATGTGCCCAATAATAAGGATGACAGTGTCAGTAAATTGACTCCCGCTAACATTAGCGGTTCGCTGCAGGTGGGTATTGGCCGTTACAAGAAAATGTCGCTTAACAATGACCCTATATACTCGGTTCTGACGGTCGGCGATCAGCTGTTGTGGGGCGCTGCGGAACCCTTGCGACGGATGTTGAATATTCTGTCTGGCAAAGTCTAATCACGCTCACACGGTTCGGGCGCGCTGCGCGTAAGGCGAGGGTTTAACGAGAAGCTGGAGACTTAACTCCAGCCTCAAGGAATGGGTTTCAATCTGAGGCCGTTTCGCCTGGGGCTTCCTTTAACGATTCGATACTTATCTCTGAGTCATTAGTTTCTAATAACTGGGTTAATAAAATCAGGTTATTGAATTCGTTCAGTAACATTTCAGCGTCGGATTTGAGCGGCGTATCTGCTGCTTCAAGTGCCGCGTTGATCGCTTTTCTGACATTCTCGAGCATTTCGTTCATACCGCCATTTTTACCAATGGTCAGTAACAACGCGCCTATCAACAAAGACTGTGCTTCTACTTTGGCCGCCAGCTCTTTAGCTTCAGCGTCCATTTTGGAAATTTTTGCGATAACACTGAGTATCAAGTTTTTCATAATGCCCCCTTATTTTCTTTGCGAGATTAACTCCTTAATAAATTTTGAGCGAGGTTTATTTTATGGCGACAGCAATTGTCTTTGTTGATGAAGCAGGGCACGGTGCCAGCAGTGATCAACACCGTGCGCTTCCTGTTAACGGAAGAAGTTTGCCAGGGCCTCACTCAGGGCCTGAGGTTGTTCATCCGGAATGAAATGACCGCAATGAGCAAGCGTAATGCCACTCACCGTCTCTGCAAACTGGCGAAGCGGGGCAGCCATATCGGCAATCGAACCCTGATCGGCACTGACGGCCAGCAGCGGCACCCGAAGTTTTTGCGTTTCAGCCAGCGTCCGGTTCTGAACAGCGGAGACCGCCGCTTCTCTGTAAGGGGCCAGCCCGGCACGCAGCGCGCCGTTTTGCTGCATCTGGCGGACATATCGGGCGATATCCGCATCGCTAAAGGCCATCGGACTGGCGGTTTTTCGCCGCAGGAACCATTCGAGGTAAATCTCTTCACGCCCGCTAATTAAGGCTTCCGGCAGGTCGGGGAGAAGATGAAACGCGAAGTGCCAGGTTTTCCAGGCTTTTTCTGGCGTCGCGGGCAGGGCGTCCGGCAAAGTAATACCCGGGATACCGGCATCAAGCAGAGCCAGCTTGATTACCTGCTGTTCATAACGAAGGGCATACGGCCAGGCAACCCATGCACCTACATCGTGGGCGGCCAGGTAATGTCTTGTGATCCCGAGTGCCTGCACCCGCCCAAAAACCGAACTGGCAAGCGTAAGGGTATCGTAGCCAGACTGTGGCTTATCGGAGTCGCCCTGGCCCGGGAGGTCGAGTGCGATGATATCGTAACGATCGGCTAAAAGAGCCATCACCTTATGCCAGGCAAACCCGCTTTGCGGGAAGCCTGCAAGCAGCACGATTGTTTCACCTTGCGTCTGTCCGCCTCTGACATAGTGCAGACGAACCCCATCGACCGTTGAGTAATAGTGCGCAAAACCGGGCAAGCCCGCGACAGGCTGCGACCACGGAAGGGGGATTGAATTCTCAGACATGACTACCTCCAGCTATTTAGGAAATGATCATTTCCTTTATGGATAAATTTTTTAGGCGAGTAGCGCCATCACCGTCTCTACCAGCCGTTCGCGTGCCGGTAATTCTCCGGCTTTGCCCGCCACACGCATGCCCAGGACCAGGCACAGCAGAACGCCGCTCAACGCCTGTGCGTCGTGACGTGAATTAACTGAACCGTCCTGCATACCCTGTTCGATCAGCTGGAGGATCGCGTGCTGATTTCGCGCAAGCGCGCTCTGCACCAGCCCGGCAATTTCGCCGTCAAACTGGCTGAGTTCAAGGGTGCTACCGACCACCAGGCAACCGCGGCGCCCTTCGACAGCGCTGGCCGATTCAAGATAAAAGTTCAGCAGCTCGGCTATTTTGGCCCGGCCATCAGGTTGTTGCGCCAGACGCTCGCGCAACGATTGATTGCGCAGGGAGGTATAACGTGCGAATACCTGCAGAAACAGGCCACGTTTATCGTGAAAGGCTTTATAAATACTGCCCGCAGTGAGCTGCATCGCGTCGCTCAGGTCACTTATCGACGCGCTGTGGTAACCCTTTTCTCTGAATACCGGCATCGCCAGATCCAGGGCCGCATCGAGATCAAACTGCCGCGGACGTCCGCGCTCGCGTGCGTTCTGTAGCTTCTCAGACATTGTGCTCATCATTTAGGAAACAATCGATTCCTAAATACTCCCATAAATGGGCGTATCTGGAAAGCGTGAAGTTCTATAAAAAGAGTTTGCCGCGGCAGAAGAGTGGAGAGGTCATTTTAGCTTCAACACGCTCCGGTATACTGCATCGTGATTTTAACAGGGCGTCGAACGTACAGGCCGTCGCTAACAGAGCCAGCCAATATGCAAAAGGCAGGAAGTATGTCTCTTCGTTCACTGCGGGCGTTGTGCCTGACAAGTTTTTTCATTGCTGATGTTCGCGATGGCCTCGGGCCCTTTCTCGGCATCTTCCTGACGGAACGTCACTGGACCCCGGATGATATCGGCATCCTGATGACCGCCGGGGGGCTGGCGGGATTACTGGCAACGCTGCCGGCGGGATTTATTACGGATACCTCCCGCAATAAGCGTTCGGTTCTGGCACTGCTTTGTATCGCCATTACGCTGAGTAC
The DNA here is from genome assembly GCF_031453695.1 of Enterobacter sp. SORGH_AS_0287. Lineage (NCBI taxonomy): Bacteria > Pseudomonadati > Pseudomonadota > Gammaproteobacteria > Enterobacterales > Enterobacteriaceae > Enterobacter > Enterobacter sp. SORGH_AS_0287. The sequence goes on along the minus strand of NZ_JAVIZW010000001.1, from coordinate 1,390,533 downwards.
GCTGCTGCTCTGGTTTAGTCAGCAGAGCGGCGTCGTCGCCGTCTCGCAAATTATCACCGGTATCTGCGCGGCGTTTGTGGGGCCACTGATTGCAGGTATTACGCTGGGTCTGACGGGCCCGAGCGGGTTTAGCGCGCAGATGGGGAAGAACGAGGCGTTCAACCACGCCGGCAATTTCCTGACGGCGGTGATTGCGGGCGGTATTGCCTGGTTCTGGGGCGTCGGGGGCATTTTCCTGCTGATGACCTGTACGACGCTTCTGACGTTGTGTGCGCTGCTGGTCATTCGTCATACAGATATCGACAACGATGCGGCGCGGGGGCTGACCTCTTTAGACCGTCAACCGGTCCCCGGCGTCGCGGTGCTGATTAAAAACCGGGCGCTGTTGATAACCGGGCTGACGCTGCTGCTGTTCCATCTGGCCAATGCCGCACTGCTGCCGATGCTGAGCATGAGGGTTGCTGCGGCACCGGCAACCATCAATCCCGGATTATTTGCAGCGGCCACCGTCATCATTTCTCAGGCGGTGATGATCCCCGTCGCCATTGGGGTGGCAGGTCGAATTGAGCGCTACGGTTACTGGCGTTTCATCATGCTGGCCCTGCTGATCATGCCCGTTCGGGCGGCGCTGGCAGCCTCCACAGACGCCCCGTTGATGATGATCCCGGTACAAATTCTTGATGGTCTGGCCGCGGGGATCCTGGGCGTTGTCGTGCCGTCGTTTATCGTGGTGCTGTTGCGCGGGAGTGGGCACGTGAATGCCGGGCAGAGCGTGGTAATGCTGATGCAGGGTGTCGGGGCAGCAATGAGCCCGGCGTTAACCGGCACGATTGCCGGTCATTACTCTTTTGCGACGGCCTTTAGCGTGCTCAGCGCCATTGCGCTGCTGGCTGTCCTGCTCTGGTGGCGCTTTGCTCACCGGAGCTGGAAACCAGACCGGGCGTAGCTGGCCGGGCAGGGCAGAGCCGCACCCGGCATATAGATTTACACGATAGCGTTAGGGCACTCTTCACCCTTTTCCAGCTGCTGCAAGTTCCCCAGCGTGGTTTCTGAAATGCTGATCAGCGCTTCGGCAGTCAGAAACGCCTGGTGTCCGGTGAACAGGACGTTATGGCAGGCAGACAGACGGCGGAATACGTCGTCCTGGATCACGTCATTAGATTTGTCTTCAAAGAACAGATCGCGCTCATTTTCATACACGTCCATCCCCAGCGCGCCAATCTTCTGAGTTTTCAGCGCTTCAATAGCGGCCTGGGAATCAATCAACCCGCCGCGGCTGGTGTTGATGATCATCACGCCATCTTTCATCTGGTCAAACGCCGCCTGGTTGAGCAGGTGGTAGTTTTCCGGCGTCAGCGGGCAGTGCAGGGAGATAACGTCAGACTGTGAAAACAGCGTCGGCAGGTCGACATATTCCACGCCCAGATCCAGCGCGGCAGCGCTTGGGTACGGATCAAACGCCAGCAGACGCATACCAAACCCTTTCAGAATGCGCAGGGCGGCAACGCCAATCTTACCGGTACCGATAACGCCCGCGGTTTTACCGTACATGGTAAAGCCGGTCAGCCCTTCCAGAGAGAAGTTGGCGTCACGGGTACGTTGATAAGCACGGTGAATACGACGGTTCAGCGACATCATCATACCGATGGCATGTTCCGCGACCGCTTCCGGAGAATATGCCGGGACGCGGACCACCTTCAGCCCCAGCTCTTTTGCGGCATCAAGATCCACGTTGTTGAAGCCAGCGCAGCGCAGGGCGATATATTTCACGCCCTGTTTTTTCAACTCTTCCAGCACCGGACGGCTGCCATCATCATTCACAAAAATGCAAACGCCTTCACAGCCGTGCGCCGTTTTGGCGGTTTTTTCGGACAGCAGAAAGTCGAAAAATTCAAGCTCAAACCCGTAAGCCTCGTTAACATGTTGCAGATACTTTTTGTCGTACTGCTTTGTGCTATATACCGCGAGTTTCATAAGACTTTCTCCAGTGATTTTGCATTCACGTTAGCATGATTAAAATTATCTTACAATTTCTGAAATATTATTGAATTCAATAAGTTCTATCAATTATTTTAGAGCATCTTTACCCGTTAACTCTATGATATTCAATCTACACCCCTGCTTAAGTATAGATTTGATGCACCCTGGGGCGGAGGTGTCAGAAGGTGGGCGAAGTGGAAGCGTTACAGGATGGCAGATGTACCAGATTGCTAAAGAGAATTGATTATGTCACCACAACTTGAGTTATCCCTAAACCCACCTATGTGGCCCGCTTTTTGCTATTTTATTGTATCTATTGCAATTTTTGTCCTCCTGTATCTGGGGAAGATAAAAATCAACCGACTCCGCAAATACCCTCTCTTCATTGCTTATACATTGCTAGTGATTGCAGTCGCTGCCGTACAGATAAACATTTTTGCGAATGGTCATGAGTTTGTGAATGGATTTTTGCACATAGATTTTGATCCTTATCGGTATGACTCCGTGTACTGGGGTTCCCTGGTTTTTGCGATGGTTTACCTGCTGGCAATGCCGCGCAACAAATTCTAACTTTTGACGCTACAACGCTGAAGGTCGTCTTGAAATACAGCCTAACCCATTGAATTTAAGATGACTTATTGACGTTAAGTATAATAAAATTTTTAGCGCATACGGTCAGAGCATCTATCCTTAAATTTGGCATTCTCTTCAACTGACTGGCTAAACATGCGACAATGATCGGCACTGTCGGCTTAATTCTTTCGCTAAATCAGGATATTAACTGCCCATGAGGGGTACATACAAAGCCGCAATTGCGCTCTTACTGCTGTTCATTCTGGTGCCGCTGACGCTGCTGATGACCCTTGCCCAGTGGGTACCAACCCTTGCCGGGATCTGGCTTCCTGTCGGGACACGCATCGCCTTTGAACAAAGTCCCAGACTCACGCGTCATGCCCTGATCATCCCCGATCTTCGCTATCTTGTGGATGACTGCGAAATTGCCCGAGTCGATAACGCGACCCTGTCGCACCCCAGCCGCTGGAAACTGGATGTCGGCGCGCTCGAACTGAACTCCGTTTGCCTCAATAAAATTCCCCAGTCCGCACCGTCCACGGTCGCGCCCAAAACGCTGGCGCAGTGGCAGGCGGTGTTACCGAATACCTGGCTTACTGTCCATCGTCTGACGCTCTCGCCCTGGCAGCAGTGGCAGGGAGAACTTCAGGCGTCGCTGACGCCCGCGCGTCAGGAGATTGCCTACAAAGGTGAGCAGGTCAGTATTAAAGGGATGCTCCGCGGTCAGACCCTCTCTGTCACCCAGTTTGATGTACAACTTCCCGACCAGCCACAGCCGATAAAACTGGTGGGACAATTCACCCTGCCGCTGGTGCCGGACGGCGTGCCGGTTAAAGGCCATGCGGTTGCGACCTTTAACGTGCCACAGTTAACCTCGCTGGTCGATGCCGATCTCGACTGGGAAGCCAATCAGGGGCAACTGGTGGTCATGGCGCGGGATAACCCCGATCCGCTGCTCGATCTGCCGTGGCAAATAACCGCGGAACAGCTGAATATCAGTGACGGACGCTGGAACTGGAACCTTTCCGGCATGCCGCTGAGCGGGCGGGTTGGCCTTCGTGTCGATAACTGGCAGGCGGGGCTTGAGAAAGCGACCCTGACCGGGCGTCTGAATGTGCTCACTCAAGGGGATGCGGGGAAGGGCAACGCGGTGCTGAATATCGGACCGGGCAGGCTCAGCATGGAACAAAGCGACATGCCGCTTCATCTGAGCGGCGAGGCGAAACATAACGACCTGGTGCTCTATGCCAGACTGCCGGCAAAACTGACCGGAAGCCTGTATGAACCGCAGCTCTCCTTTGAGCCGGGCGCGCTGCTGCGCTCACGTGGTCGCATTATCGATTCACTGGATATTGATGAAATTCGCTGGCCGCTGGCGGGCGTCAGGCTGACCCAAAAAGGTGTCGATGGACGCCTGCAGGCCATTTTGCGGGCGCACGAGAACGAGATGGGTGATTTTGAACTGCATCTGGATGGCCAGGCCAGTGACTTTTTACCCGACAACGGCCTGTGGCAGTGGCGCTACTGGGGCAAAGGGGGCTTCACCCCAATGAATGCGCGCTGGGATGTTGCCGGAAAAGGCGAATGGCGCGACAAACTTATTGAGCTGACCGCGCTTTCAACCGGTTTCGACCAGCTCAAGTACGGTGCCATGGAGGTCAGTAAACCCCGTCTGGTGCTGGATAACCCGGTGCGCTGGTATCGCGATCCTGACAAGCCGACGTTCAGCGGAGCGCTGTCGCTGAATGCCGGGCAAACCCGTTTCAGCGGCGGCAGCGTATTGCCGCCGTCGGTGCTGACCTTCAGCGTAGACGGAACAGACCCGACACTGTTCCAGTTCAAGGGCGATCTGCATGCCGATGCTATCGGACCGGTACAGGTGAACGGACGCTGGGACGGGGAACGCCTTCGCGGGCAGGCCTGGTGGCCGAAACAATCGCTCACCGTGTTCCAGCCGTTGATCCCGCCAGACTGGAAAATGACGCTGCGTGACGGCGAACTGTATGCGCAGGTGGCCTTCTCGGCGGCCGCGGGTCAGGGCTTTGAGGCGGGCGGTCACGGCGTACTGAAAGCCGGTAGCGCCTGGATGCCAGACAACCAGATCAACGGCGTCGACTTTGTCCTGCCGTTCCGGTTTAGTGAGGGCACCTGGTCGCTGGGAACGCGCGGCCCGGTAACCTTACGGATTGGCGAGGTGGTAAACCTGGTGACCGCGCGGAATATCACGGCGGACCTGCAGGGTGACTACCCCTGGAGTGAGGCGAACCCGCTTCTGCTCACCAATGTGAAGGTGGAAACCCTCGGTGGAAAAATCACCATGCAGCAGTTGAGGATGCCGCAACACGATCCGGCGCTGCTGCGGGTAGACAATATATCCTCCAGCGAGCTGATCAGTGCCGTTAATCCTAAGCAGTTTGCGATGTCTGGCCCGGTGAGCGGGGCGCTGCCGTTCTGGCTGGACAATGAAAAATGGATCATCAAAGATGGCTGGCTGACCAACCCCGGCCCGATGACGCTGCGTATCGATAAAGACACGGCGGACGCCATCGTAAAAGATAATATGGTGGCGGGAGCCGCAATTAACTGGCTGCGCTATATGGAAATTTCTCGCTCGTGGACAAGAATCAATTTAGATAATCTGGGTGAATTAACCATGCAGGCGACCCTTAAGGGAACCAGCCGGGTAGAGGGTAAAAGCAGCTACGTTAATCTGAACTATACCCATGAAGAGAATGTCTTTACCCTCTGGCGCAGCCTGCGTTTTGGAGACAACCTGCAAACCTGGTTTGAGCAACACGCGGCAATACCTGGTATCCGCAGTTCGACTGGCAAGGAAAGTGAGGAACAACAATGAAAAAGATGGCTGGTGTGCTCACCGTTGCCGTTGCCGCGCTACTGACCGGCTGTACGCCGCGCATTGAAGTCGCCGCGCCGAAGGAGCCGATTACCATCAATATGAATGTCAAAATCGAACATGAGATCCACATCAAGGTCGATAAAGACGTTGAAACCCTGCTGAAATCACGCAGCGATCTGTTCTGAGGATGCCATGAAACGATTAGCTCTGATGTTACTGGCGCTCGGCATGAACGTGCAGGCGGCAACGCTGACCTTAAATGACGCCCGGACGCAGGGGCGCGTGGGGGAAACCCTGAGCGGTTATCTTGCGCCAATCAAACAGGATGCGGAAACCCTGGCGCTGGTCAATCGCATTAACGCCGCGCGCACGGAAAGCTATCAGAAGCTGGCTGACAGCAACAATCTGCCGGTGGACGAAGTGGCGAAAATGGCAGGGCAAAAGCTGGTTGCCCGCGCCCAGCCGGGCGAGTACGTGAAAGGCATCAACGGGAAATGGCTGAAGAAGTAGTTAGCGAAAGCGCTTACGATATTCGCCAGGCGAGACGCCAAAACGCTGCTTAAAGGCGGTTGAAAAATGGCTATGGTCGGAAAAGCCCCAGCTGTAGCCAATGCCCGCCAGCTTTTCATCATCGCTGGCGGAGCGCAACACTTGTGCGCACAGGTCGAGACGGCGGTTTTTAATGTACTGGGCGACCACCAGCCCCTTATCAGCAAACATGCGGTAGAGGCTTCGCACCGACATCCCGCTCTGTGCGGCAATCCATTCCGGTCGCAGTGATTCAGACTGAATATGATCGTCAATCAATGACAGCACATTGCGGAACAGGCGTTCTTTACGTGGCTGAGCCACGTCGCGCTGCTGGAACGCGGGCCGAAGCAGACAGATCATCGCTTCCAGCGCCGCTTCACTCTCCCGGTCACTCAGATCGGCATTCCCCATACTTTCCATCAGCAGGTGGTGGCTTAACTGAACGGTGGGCAGCGTGCGCGAAAGGGTGAGCGCGCAGCTTACTTCCTGAAAACGACACTGTTGCTCAATAATCTGGCGCGGAACCAGCAGCGAAATCTGGCGGGATTTTTCATGCCAGGCAATGGAGCACGGGCGGGAAGCATCAAGCAGCGTGATATCGCCGGTCTTCAGCACCGCGCGGCGGTCGTCCTGTTCAATCTCCGCGCTGCCCTCCAGCTGAAATACGGTGTAGAACCAGGCATCGTTACTGTCGTTAATCTCATGGCGGGAGCGGAACAGGTTAACGCCACCTGCGGTTACGGTGCTTAACTTCAGGCTACGGGCATAGCTGGTTTCCAGCTCGCCGACGAATTCCCCCTCCAGCGGACGCGCATTAAAACGCCCGCAGACCTGGTTAATTTGAGCCAGCCACTGTTGATACTGTTCCTCTTCGCTTGCACACGCCATCGCTTATCTCGCTGCACCGTCAATGTTTTTGCATTGTTGCATTTGTGTTGCATTTTGTCAGAGCTATGAGGCTGACTATAGGAAAGAACACTCACCGGTAACAGCGTTATAAGACGGAATTATCACGATTTGCGGAGCCTGTCACAGGTGGCAAAGCGAATGTCACAGAGACAAAAGCGAGAATCCAAAACCCCTCTTAGACTGCATTAACACCCTGCGAATAAAAACGAAGGAGTACCCTATGTCTGAATCTCAGGTAGCCGTTCAGCCTGCCGTACAGCAGTTTTTAGACCGACATCATGGCCTGTGGATTGAAGGGCGTCAGGCCGCGTCGGACAGTGAAAAGCGGCTCAATGTCTATAATCCGGCAACGGGCGATGTCATCGCCTCCACCGCCGATGCCAGCGTTGATGATGTCGACCGCGCCGTGATGTCCGGCTGGCGTGCGTTTGTTGCCCGTAGCTGGGCCGGAAAATTACCGGCAGAGCGTGAGCGTATCCTGCTGCATTTCGCCGATCTGGTTGAACAGCACAGCGAAGAGCTGGCCCAGCTTGAGACGCTGGAGCAGGGGAAATCCATTCATATCTCCCGCGCCTTTGAAGTGGGCTGCACCCTGAACTGGATGCGCTATACCGCAGGGCTTACCACGAAAATTGCCGGTAAAACCCTCGACCTCTCCATCCCCTTACCGCAGGGGGCCCGCTATCAGGCGTGGACGCGCAAAGAGCCGGTTGGCGTGGTGGCCGGGATTGTGCCGTGGAACTTCCCGCTGATGATCGGGATGTGGAAAGTCATGCCTGCGCTGGCGGCGGGGTGTTCCATTGTCATTAAGCCTTCAGAAACCACGCCGCTCACCATGCTGCGCGTGGCGGAACTGGCAAGTGAAGCGGGCATCCCCGACGGGGTGTTTAATGTGGTCACGGGAAGCGGTGCGGTGTGCGGTGCCGCGCTGACCTCACATCCGCATATTGCTAAAGTAAGCTTTACTGGCTCAACGGCGACAGGCAAGCAAATTGCCCGCGCGGCGGCGGATACGCTCACGGGGGTGACGCTGGAGCTGGGGGGTAAAAACCCGGCTATCGTACTGAAAGATGCTGACCCGGCCTGGGTAATTGAAGGCCTGATGACCGGCAGCTTCCTGAACCAGGGGCAGGTTTGTGCGGCGAGCTCCCGTATCTATATTGAAGCGCCGCTGTTTGACACGCTGGTCAGCGGGTTTGAGCAGGCGGTGAAATCCCTGAGCGTCGGGCCGGGCATGTCGCCGGAGGCGTTCATCAACCCGCTGGTCTCCCGCGCGCACTGCGATAAAGTGCAGACCTTCCTCGACGAGGCAAAATCGCGCAATGCGGAGTTGATCACCGGTAACCGGGGGCCGGATGGCAAAGGTTATTACGTGTCGCCGACGCTTGTGGTGAACCCGGATGCCGCGCTGCGACTCACCCGCGAAGAAGTGTTCGGCCCGGTGGTCAACCTGGTGCGCGTCGCGGATGGCGAAGAAGCGCTGGCGCTGGCCAACGACACCGAATACGGGCTGACGGCCAGCGTCTGGACGCAAAATATCAGCAAGGCGCTGGAATACACCGACCGGCTTCAGGCGGGGACCGTCTGGGTGAACAGCCATACGCTGATCGACGCCAACCTGCCGTTTGGCGGCATGAAGCAGTCCGGCACCGGGCGCGATTTCGGCCCGGACTGGCTGGATGGCTGGTGTGAAACCAAATCGGTATGTGTACGGTATTAAAACAAAGCCTGTCGGGCTGGCGCAACGGCCACCCGACACGGCTATCGTGACCAGCGGTCCCGTCCGGCCGCTTTCGCCCGGTACAGCGCCTCATCGGCGCGGGCAATAATCTCCGTCCCCGCCAGACCCTCTGCCATTCCTGCAATGCCCATGCTTACGGTGACGCGATCGCTGACTTTTGAGGCATCGTGCGCTATCGCTTCCGCGCGCAGGCCGTCCTGAATACGCATGGCAACTTTTTCGGCTGTGTTTTCCGGGCAATCAAAGAGGATCACCACAAACTCTTCACCGCCGTAGCGAGACACGACATCGTCAGGTGTTCGCACCGACTGCCGGAGCACCTGCGCCACGCGGGTCAAACATTCGTCACCGGCCTGATGACCATAGGTGTCGTTGTAAAGTTTGAAATAATCTATATCCAGCATAATCAGCGAGAAGGCTTTTTTCTGCTCAACGGCATTCTCCAGCACCACTTCCATCTTGCGACGGTTGGCGGTCTGGGTTAACGGATCCTGATGCGCCAGCGCTTCCAGCCGCGAAATCAACAGCTGGTTTTGCTGGTTACGTCGCCAGGCCTCATCAAACCAGCTTATCAGGATGAAACGCCCGCAGAGCAAAATCAGCGTAAAGACGGTCCAGACGGCGGCAAAGTGAAGGTTGACACCATCATTGAGTACCCAGCTTGCGACCGGTAGCGTGACCCAGAGCGGGATCACGAAGGCGAGTAACCCACGGGGGTAAAAGTAGAGCGCCGTCAACCCGGCGAGTAACAAAATCGCACACAGGGGCCAGACGTGGGGCAGCAACAGATCGGTGATAAACCAGAAACAGGATATCGACCAGATGACGCTACAGAAAAAGAGCACCACGCTGATGCCGGCAATACGTCGCCAGGCCATGATGATTAACGCAGCTGACAGAATAATAATGCCGAACATCGAGGCATCGATAAACTTCAGCAGAGGCAGCGACCGGAGGTAGAGGGGGTCGTCGGGCTTAAGCGAGACGTGGCGCAGCAGGATCATCACGGCGAAGCTGATGTTGACGAATGCCAGCCACGGCAGGTTCATCGCCAGCCCGTGCATGACCATCGCCTGACGCGTCGGCCAGGCAGCCCGCTCTGGCGTCGTTTTTTTTCTTTTTTCCATAAATGCTCTTTATCCTTTTCTGGGAGCAAGTGAGACAGGAACGGGCGGAGGAACCGTCCGAACATATCGCCGTTACGGTGTCACAATATTAAACCATAAGAGCTAACCCATACAGCCAAGTATGGCATCGCGTTGGGCGCTGTCACGACGGAACTTAAGACTAGTCAGCAGAAGGTGTTAAAGAATGGCTGGAGTAAGATAACGATAAGCAGGACGAGACAGTCAGCAAATAAAAAACCGGGCATTACGCCCGGTCTGTTTTTATTTTTGTTCGTCTTTTTTCCTGCCGAGTGTCGGCGTTTCGTCGAAGAAGTTCCACGGTTTGAGCAGGGTATGCACCCATTCCGTTGGCATGATTGGCCACTCTTCGGCGCGCGCGACGTGGGTTGTGCCGGTGGTCATCCAGACGACGTCATCCTGATCGTTTAGCGACTCGTTATCTTTGCTGTATTTGCCAAGCCCCGTATCGTGGGTTGAGCGGTTTGGGAATTTGCCCTCCGGGTACATCTCATCCGGATGGTAACGCGTCACCCACAGCTGTTTATCCATAAAGCTCAGGCGGTGATAGATCCACTCGTCCGGGGCGAACTTCGCGCCGGTCGCCACCGGGTGCGTCCCCCCGGCGTAAGGGATTATCTGATACGAAATTGGGTTCCCCATGCGGTTCTCTTTGCTGGTGTTGCTCAGCAGACGAATGGTGCCCGGGTCAAATTTCTGCGCCGCCTGCTGCTCGGTATCAATAGCGTACTGATTGATCTGCATGGTGCTGGTTCGCGGGCCGCCGGCGGTGTTCGGTTTCACCTGTGGATCCATTGCCACCAGCGTGTTGTTGATGCCATCCACATCCATATCGAGACGGAAGTTATAGATGTGCTGGTGGGTGGTCCCGACGATGTTGTGATCAATTAATGTGCCGTATCGGGTATCGTCTTTGGCTGTAGGGTCATGCATCGTTTTCGCCTGTACGCCTTTCACCGCCTCAATCCCCGTTGCACCGGCATCAATCCCGATGGTGCCATTTTCGTGGAATACCCAGTCGAAAATGTAGTCGTAGTTGCCAACGGTGCTCACCCAGCGAACCACCAGCTCGCGCCGCTCGGTACTGACGTTAGGCTGACCCATCTCCTGGTGTTTATATTCCGGTCCTGCGTAGCGTTCAAAAATGGCGATGGCGCGGGGGATCTCCATCGGCGCACCGGTATAATCGGCAATGGTTTCATTGAGCATCACGGCGTTGGACGGCACGTCTTTGCCGCGCACCAGCGGAGAGGTCAGGGTGCCCATGCCGTAATCGCCGGAATCCAGATAGGCTTTGAAGTACCAGCCCACGTCAGGGTCACCGTAAGGAACGATCATCCCGCCCAGGGAGCCCTGATACATAATCTGGCGTTTTTTGCCGTTGTCATTGTAGGTGACGGTAGAAATCATTGGGCCCACGCGGGAATCCAGACTCAGATGGAAATCCCAGTTCTGCCAGTGAATCATATCGCCGGTAATGGTGTAGTTTTTGCCTTCCGGCTCAATGATGTCGAGCGGCTTTTTCGGCGTGTTAATGCGATCACGTCCATCATACGGACGCGGCGTCATCGGCACCGGCACAACGGCACCTTCTTCAATCTTCTGGATCTTCTTCTGCTCAAGGTCGACCACTGCCACCAGGTTCTCAATCGGGTGCGCCCAGTAGTTGCCGTCGCCCACGTCCAGATAGCTCACCACTTTCAGCAGCCGGTCTTCCTGTTTCAGGCCATCTTTGCCGTCGAAATAGCCGACGGTCAGTGGCGTGGTGATCACTTTCTTCGTATCGGTAATGCCGCGCTTTTTCAGAACCTCGGCAAACTCTGCACTCTCGTTGATGATCTGCTGAACGGTCGCAAAATCATCCAGCAGCACCATGCCGTGGGCATCTTTAATGGCGTCCCAGCGCAGGATCTTTTTATCCTTCAGGTCCACCAGACTTTCAATAACGTGTTTCCCGTCCAGCATGGTGATGTTCGCCTGGCGGGGAGAGTCCACCGCCGTGCCGTTGAGCACAAAGTCCCACACTTTGGCTTTCTCGGGTTCGGCCAGGGCTATCTGGGTAAAGCGGGTGTTCGGTTTAAAATCCGCAGAGCCTTTCACAATCTCTACGGCTTGCTTAATTTCGTCAGCCGTTAGCGCGTTTAACGGGTGAGGGCGTTTTTCAACCTGGAAGGTCTGGTCGAGACCCGACTGGAAAACGTCGTTGATGAAGGTCTCGGGGATGAACGCTTTTTTACCTTTCATGACCACCGGCACCTGCAGCGTGAGGGTTTTGCCGTTCACAATAGCGGTTTTCGCGCCGGGCTTGACCTTTACATATGCCCCGTCCTTCGCAATGGTGAACATCTGTGCGTAATCATCCCACTGCACATCGGCGCCAAACGCCTGCAGCGTTTTGTCCATCGGGACCATATGCGCCTCACTGCCGTGTGCGAAAACAGGTGATTGCCAGGCGCAACACAGCGCAACGGCCATAGCCAGTGCCGTTCTACGGGCAGAAAAAGAAGAATTGCTTCCCATCGTAGACCTCATCTTGTTGTGTTTATTGTGTTGTGACAGCCTTATCCTGACAGGCGCCCGAGAAAAGCGTTTGCCTGCATCTGCCAGGTTATTTGTTGGTCTTGCCAGGTTAAAAAAAGACCGGGGCGATATCACACCCCGGTCAACGTGCGAGAGAGGAACGTGTCAGAAGTCGCCGTGCTGGCGCGCCACCAGCGTCAGGATGGAGTAGAGCGCGACCGCCTGCTGGTGCTGGTTAAAGATCTCAACGGCCCATTCGACCACGCCGGTTGGCTTCTCATCGGCGGTCCGTTGTTTCTTCAGCGTTTTACGTTTACAGGTGAGGCGCACCTGAATGGTATCGCCCGGCTTAACCGGTTCGATAAAGCGCAGGTTTTCCATGCCGTAGTTGGCAATCACCGGCCCGACGCCGGCATCGACAAACAGACCCGCCGCGGCAGAGATCAGGAAGTAACCGTGTACCACCCGTTCGCCAAAGATGGATTCTGCCGCGCCGATTTTGTCCATATGGGCGTAGAAGTGATCGCCGCTCAGGCAGGCAAAGTTAACGATATCGGCTTCCGTCAGGGTGCGGCGCGGGGTCATCAGGCTGTCGCCCGGCTGCAGTTCTTCAAAGTATTTCCGGAACGGATGAACGCGATCTTCATGAACCGCAGCACCCCGTACCCACTGTTTGCCGATGGTGGCAAGCATGGTCGGGCTGCCCTGAATGGCGGTGCGCTGCAGATAGTGCTTCACCGCACGCAGTCCTCCCAGCTCTTCACCGCCACCTGCGCGGCCAGGACCGCCGTGCACCAGCTGCGGCAGCGGAGAGCCGTGTCCGGTGGACTCCCTGGCGGATTCGGCGTTAAGGATCTGAATTCGTCCGTGCGCCCGCGCCGCGCCGGCAATAAACTGGCGGGCGATAGCCGGGTCGGCGGTGACCAGCGTACCGGCCAGACTCCCGCCACCCGCCCGTGCCAGCTGCATCGCGTGGTCTGAATTGCGGGAGGGCATCAGCGTGGCGACCGGCCCGAAGGCTTCGGTGCAATGCACGGCGGGGGTTTCATCTGGCTGTGGGCAGAAAAGCAGCGTCGGCGGGAAGAATGCCCCCGCAGCCTGCAGATCGGCTTTTCCGCCGAGTCTGACCTGGCAACCCGCCGCAATTAACAGATCGACTTTCTCCTGCACGTCCGCGCGTTGCTCGCCGTTCACCAGCGCGCCCATCTTCACCCCGTCCTCTGCCGGGTCGCCGACGACCACGTTTTGCAGCCGTGCGATCAGCGCCTGACTGACGGCATCCATCCGATCCTGAGGCACAATTATACGGCGGATGGCGGTACATTTTTGCCCTGCCTTGGCGGTCATTTCGCGTACCACTTCGCGAATAAACAGCGCGAATTCTGGCTGTTCCGGCGTCACATCCTCACCCAGAACGCAGCAGTTGAGTGAGTCGGCTTCCATGGTAAAGGGAATGGAATTCGCCACGATATTCGGGTGAATGCGCAGGCTCTGGCCGGTGCTGGCGGAGCCGGTAAAGGTCACCACATCCTGGCTGTCGAGATGATTCAGCAGATCGCCCGCGCCGCCGCAGACAAGGCTGATAGCGCCGTCCGGCACCAGACCGCTCTCCACAATCGCTTTCACCATCGCCTGCGCGACCTGCGCGGTGGCGGTGGCGGGTTTGATAATGGCAGGCATCCCCGCAAGCCAGGTGGGCGCCAGTTTTTCCAGCATTCCCCAGCACGGGAAATTAAAGGCGTTGATATGGACCGCCACGCCCGATTTTGACGTCAGTACGTGACGCGCAGCAAAGCCGCCTTCCTTCGACAACGGGATCAGCTCATCTTCCGGCCAGAGTGTGTCATCAGGCAGCTCGCGGCTCCCCAGGCTGGCATAGGTGAACAGCGTCCCGATCCCACCCTCAATATCCACCCAGCTGTCCGCTCGGGTCGCCCCGGTCTGGGCAGACAGGGCATAGAACGTCTCTTTCTCACTAAGCAGATGTTTCGCCACCGCCTTCAGCATGGCGGCACGGTCGATAAAGGTCATGGCGCGCAGGGCTTCGCCGCCACGCGCGATCGCATAGCGACGTGCATCCGCCATGTCCAGCCCTTCGCTGGTCACGGACCACAGCGCTTCGCCACTGATGGCGTGATGGATAGTACGTTCGCGGCCCCGGCCAGACTGCCAGGCACCGGACAAGAAGCTGGCTAACTGCTGCATCGCTTATCTCCAAGTGTTACGTAATTTCACTATCAATAGTTTAATCATGAATCATAAAAAGCAAGCTGAGTTTTAATGAATTGTTAACATTGTGATCCAGTGTAATGAAGTGGAAGGCCGGAAGCCCTGTTGTGCAGGCCTTGTGCAAAAAGCCTTGCGAGCACCATCACAAAATGGGGAAACATTTCTTGGGGTTATATTTAACCTTTGTGTAACTTTTAAGAAATGAAGTGATTCAGCATTTCACTTTAAGTGGTAAATAATCGAATCATAAAGGTGATGACGTGACGCAAGAACAACGCTTTGAGCAGCGCATAGCGCAGGAGACGGCGATTGAGCCTCAGGACTGGATGCCTGATGCCTATCGTAAGACGTTGATCCGCCAGATTGGTCAGCACGCGCACTCCGAAATTGTCGGCATGTTGCCGGAAGGAAACTGGATCACCCGCGCGCCGACGCTGCGCCGCAAAGCGATCCTGCTGGCGAAAGTGCAGGACGAAGCCGGGCACGGTTTGTACCTCTACAGCGCGGCCGAGACGCTGGGCTGCGCGCGGGAAGACATCTACCAGAAGATGCTCGACGGCAAGATGAAATACTCCTCCATCTTCAACTACCCGACCCTGAGCTGGGCGGATATCGGGGTGATCGGCTGGCTGGTGGACGGCGCGGCGATTGTCAACCAGGTGGCGCTGTGCCGTACCTCATATGGCCCCTATGCCCGCGCGATGGTGAAAATCTGTAAAGAAGAGAGTTTCCACCAGCGTCAGGGCTTTGAAGCCTGTATGGCGCTTGCGCAGGGGAGTGACGCCCAACGCCAGATGCTGCAGGACGCCATTAACCGCTTCTGGTGGCCCGCTCTGATGATGTTCGGCCCAAACGATGACAACTCGCCGAACAGCGCCCGCAGCCTCGCCTGGAAAATCAAACGCTTCGGCAATGACGAACTTCGCCAGCGTTTTGTCGACAACACGGTTCCGCAGGTAGAAATGCTGGGCATGACGGTCCCGGATCCTGACCTGCGTTTTGACGAAGAGAGCGGTCACTACCGCTTTGGCGAGATCGACTGGCACGAGTTTGATGAGGTCATTAACGGGCGCGGTATCTGTAACCACGAACGTCTGGCTGCCAAACGTAAAGCCTGGGAAGACGGGGCGTGGGTGCGTGAAGCCGCACTGGCGCACGCGGAAAAACAACACGCCCGCAAAGTGGCTTAAGAGGAAACACGATGAGCAATGTCTACTGGCCGCTGTACGAAGTGTTCGTACGCAGCAAACAAGGGTTGTCCCACCGTCATGTGGGAAGTCTTCATGCCGCCGACGATCGCATGGCGCTGGAAAATGCGCGTGATGCCTATACCCGTCGCAGTGAAGGCTGCTCTATCTGGGTGGTGAAGGCGAGCGAGATTGTCGCCTCTCAACCGGAAGAGAGCGGCGAGTTCTTCGACCCGGCGGAAAGTAAGGTTTACCGCCATCCTACGTTTTACACCATCCCTGATGGCATCGAGCACATGTGAGGTCAGGGATGAAAACATTATCCGCATATGCCCTGCGTCTGGGCGACAACGGTCTGGTGCTCTCCCAGCGTCTGGGCGCCTGGTGTGGTCACGCGCCGGAGCTGGAAATCGATCTCGCGCTCGCCAACATCGGCCTCGACTTGCTGGGGCAGGCGCGCAATTTCCTGACCTATGCCGCAGCGCTGGAAGGTCAGGGCGATGAAGACACCCTGGCGTTTGGGCGTGATGAGCGCCAGTTTCACAACGTGTTGCTGGTGGAACAGCCTAACGGCAGTTTCGCCGACACGCTCGCGCGCCAGTACTTTATGGATGCCTGGAACGTAGCGCTGTATGAACGCCTGACCCACAGCAGCGACAGCCAGCTTGCCGCCATCGCCGCGAAAGCCATCAAAGAGGCGCGCTACCACCTGCGCTTCAGTCGTGGCTGGCTGGTGCGTCTGGGGGACGGAACGGAAACATCTTCACAGCGTATGCAGCAGGCGGTCGACACCCTGTGGCGGTTTACGGCCGAGCTGTTTGAAGCCGATGACGTCGAGCTGGCGTTGATTGCCTCCGGCGTCGCGGTTGATCCGCGCGAGCTTCGTCAGCCGTGGGAGCAGGAAGTGTTTTCCGGTTTGCAGGAGGCCACCCTGAGCGTGCCGTCGGAAGTGGCGTATCGCACGGGGGGCAAGCGCGGGCTGCATACCGAACATCTCGGCCCAATGCTCGCAGAAATGCAGTATCTCCAGCGTGCCCATCCGGGTCAGCAGTGGTAAGTACGGAGGTGAAGATGCAGCGTTTTGCCGGGATTGCACCCGCGGAGATCCCTCAAATCTGGTCGCTGTTAAGCCAGATCCCGGACCCGGAAGTGCCGGTGTTAACCATCACCGATTTAGGCATGGTGCGTAGCGTATCGGCGCAGGGCGAAGGCTGGGTTATTGGCTTTACGCCAACCTATTCAGGCTGCCCGGCGACGGAACATTTGCTTGGCGCGATTCGCGAAGCGATGACCGCGCACGGCTTTACGCCAGTGCATATTGTGCTGCAGCTCGAACCGGCCTGGACCACCGACTGGATGACAGCGGATGCGCGCGAACGCCTGCGCGCATATGGCATCAGCCCACCGGTGGGCCACAGCTGCCACGCGCATGCTCCGGCCGAGGTGAGTTGCCCACGCTGTGC
This sequence comes from Enterobacter sp. SORGH_AS_0287, assembly GCF_031453695.1. Lineage (NCBI taxonomy): Bacteria > Pseudomonadati > Pseudomonadota > Gammaproteobacteria > Enterobacterales > Enterobacteriaceae > Enterobacter > Enterobacter sp. SORGH_AS_0287. The sequence goes on along the minus strand of NZ_JAVIZW010000001.1, from coordinate 1,373,398 downwards.
CAGCACACATACCTCGCTTATCAGTGAATTTGGTTCGACGGCCTGCAAAGCGCTTTATCGCTGCAACGACTGCCGTGAGCCTTTCGACTATTTCAAATGTATTTGAGGTTGCCATGACAACGTTTCATTCATTAACAGTGGCAAAAGTGGAACCCGAAACCCGCGACGCGGTGACCATCACTTTCGCGGTACCCCAGGCGTTGCAGGACGCCTATCGCTTCCGTCCCGGACAACACCTGACCCTGAAAGCGAAGCTGGGTGAGGATGAGCTGCGTCGCTGCTACTCCATCTGCCGCAGTACCGCGCCGGGTGAGATCAGCGTAGCGGTGAAAGCCATCGAGGGCGGACGTTTTTCCCGCTATGCCCGGGATGAGATCAAACAGGGCATGGCGCTGGAGGTCATGGTGCCGCAGGGCCAGTTTGGTTACCAGCCGCGCGCTGACCGGGAAGGGCACTATCTGGCCATTGCCGCGGGTTCAGGCATTACCCCGATGCTGGCCATTTTGTCCGCCACGCTGGCCACCGAGCCGAACAGTCATTTCACCCTGATCTACGGCAACCGCAGTAGCCAGAGCATGATGTTTCGCGAGGCGCTTGCCGATCTGAAAGACAAATACCCGCAGCGTCTGCAGCTGGTCGCCATCTTCAGCCAGGAGGTGCTCGACAGCGATCTGCTGCATGGACGTATCGACGGTGAGAAGCTGCAGGCGCTGGCGAAAACCCTGATCAACTTCCGCCAGTACGACGAAGCCTTTATTTGTGGCCCGTCCGCCATGATGGACGACGCGGAAGCGGCGCTGAAAGCGCTGGGGATGCCAGAGAAATCGATTCACCTTGAGCGTTTTAATACGCCAGGCTCGACCGGCAAACGCGCGGTCAGCGTGCAGGCTGAAGGGCAGAAAGTCACCGTGCGTCAGGACGGTCGCGACCGGGAAATTACCCTCACGGCAAACGATGAAAGCATTCTTGATGCCGCCCTGCGTCAGGGCGCCGACCTGCCGTATGCCTGCAAGGGCGGCGTATGCGCGACCTGCAAATGCAAAGTGCTGCGTGGCAAAGTTGATATGGCGACGAACTACAGCCTTGAGCCGGACGAACTGGCGGCCGGGTATGTGTTGAGCTGTCAGTCGCTGCCGTTAACCGCTGACGTGATCGTCGATTTTGACTCCAGGGGGATGGCATGAGCGAACTGATGGTCACCCGTCATGGTCGTGTCCTGCAGCTGACGCTTAACCGTCCGGCGGCACGCAACGCGCTGAATAACGCCCTGTTAGAGCAGATTGCTGATGCGCTCGACGCCGCTGCGGCCGATCGCGATCTCTCCGTTTGCGTGATTTACGGCAACGCACGCTGCTTTGCTGCCGGCGCAGATCTCAACGAAATGGCGGAGAAAGACCTGCCTGCCACCCTGAACGATATCCGTCCCCAGCTGTGGGCCCGGATCAACGCCTTCAACAAACCCCTGATTGCCGCCGTCAACGGCTTCGCGCTGGGTGCGGGCTGCGAGCTTGCGCTGCTGTGCGACGTGGTGATTGCCGGGGATAACGCCCGTTTTGGTCTGCCGGAAATTACGCTCGGGATCATGCCCGGGGCGGGCGGTACGCAGCGCCTGATTCGTAGCGTGGGCAAATCGCTGGCCAGCAAAATGGTGCTGACTGGGGAGAGCATTACCGCGCAGCAGGCGCAGCGCGCCGGGCTGGTCAGCGATGTGTTCCCGGCTTCGTTGACGCTGGAATATGCCCTGAAACAGGCGGAGCTGATGGCACGACACTCACCGCTGGCGCTCCAGGCGGCGAAGCAGGCGCTGCGCCAGTCTCAGGAGGTTTCCCTGCAGGCCGGACTGGTCCAGGAGCGACAGCTGTTTACGCTGCTTTCAGCGACCGAAGACCGGCGAGAAGGCATCGACGCATTCTTACAGAAACGTACCCCCGACTTTAAAGGACGCTAATCGTGGAATTTATTCTCAGTCATGTAGAACAAGGCGTGATGACCCTGACGCTGAACCGTCCGGAGCGTCTGAACAGCTTTAACGACGTGATGCATCAGCAACTCGCTGAGTGCCTGAAGCAGGCCGAGCGCGATGACACCATCCGCTGTCTGCTTATTACCGGGGCGGGGCGCGGCTTCTGCGCGGGTCAGGATCTTAATGACCGCAACGTCGACCCTAACGGTCCGGCGCCGGATCTGGGAATGTCCGTGGAGACGTTCTACAACCCGCTGGTTCGCCGTCTTGCGACGTTGCCGAAACCGGTGATTTGCGCGGTCAACGGCGTGGCCGCCGGGGCCGGGGCCACGCTGGCACTGGGGTGTGACATGGTCATTGCCGCCCGTTCTGCCACCTTTGTGATGGCCTTCAGCAAGCTCGGATTAGTGCCGGACTGCGGGGGAACATGGTTCCTGCCGCGCGTCGCCGGGCGCGCCCGCGCAATGGGGCTGGCGTTACTCGGAGACAAACTCAGCGCCGAACAGGCACACGCCTGGGGGATGATCTGGCAGGTGGTGGATGACGAACACCTCTCCGCCACGGCCCAGCAGATGGCGCTGCACTTTGCTTCTCAGCCCACCTTTGGTCTGGGGCTGATTAAGCAGGCGATTAACGCGGCAGAGACCAACACCCTCGACGCCCAGCTTGACCTGGAGCGCGATTATCAACGTCTGGCCGGTCGCAGCGACGACTACCGGGAAGGGGTCAGCGCCTTCCTTGCCAAACGCGCACCGACATTCACGGGGAAATAAGATGGCGATCACGGTTCGTACTGTCGCCGTCATTGGAAGCGGCACGATGGGCGCGGGAATTGCGGAGGTCGCGGCGAGTCATGGGCATCAGGTTCTGATGTATGACATTGCTTCAGACGCGATTTCACGCGCGATTGACGGGATCCGCCAGCGTCTCGCCTCCCGGGTGACTCGCGGAAAACTTTCCGCCGATGCTGGCAGCCAGATTCTTGCCAGGCTGTTGCCGGTAACGGATATCGAAGCGCTCGCCGCGGCAGATCTGGTGATTGAAGCCGCGTCTGAGCGTATCGACGTCAAAAAAGCGCTGTTTGCGCAACTGGCTCAGATTTGCCCGCCGCAGACCTTGCTGACCAGCAATACCTCCTCCATTTCTGTTACGGCGATTGCGGCGGATGTTCACCATCCGGAGCGCGTCGCGGGGCTGCATTTCTTTAATCCTGCACCGGTCATGAAGCTGGTCGAGGTGGTGAGCGGGCTGGCGACATCGCCCGAAGTGGCCGATGCGCTGTGCGAGCTGGCGCTGAACTGGGGGAAACAGCCCGTCCGCTGTCAGTCAACGCCAGGGTTCATCGTCAACCGCGTTGCGCGTCCGTTCTATTCTGAAGCCTGGCGCGCCCTGGAAGAGCAGGTCGCCGCGCCAGAAGTGATTGATGCCGCGCTGCGCGACGGCGGCGGTTTCCCGATGGGACCGCTGGAGTTGACCGACATGATTGGTCAGGACGTCAACTTTGCGGTGACCTGTTCCGTGTTCAATGCCTTCTGGCAGGAACGTCGTTTCCTGCCGTCGCTGGTGCAGCAGGAACTGGTGCTGGCGGGGCGGCTGGGCAAAAAAAGCGGGAAGGGCGTTTACGACTGGCACGGTGAGATACCGGCTGTGCCGTGGCTTGATGCAGTAAACGACAGCTTTACCCCCATGCGTGTGCAGCGAAGAGGTGACGGTGTCACGGAAATAGATGAGCTCCTGTTGATTGAAACCCAGGGGGAGACCGCTCAGGCGCTGGCCCGGCGTTTTCACTGTCCGGTCGTGGTGATTGACCGCATTGAACGCGACGTGGCGGTGATCGCAGCCGCATCGGATAACCCGCATACCGCCACGCAAAAAGCCGTCTGGTACCTGCAACAGCAGGGACACCGGGTACTGCGCATTGCCGATTACCCCGGTCTGCTGGTCTGGCGGACGGTGGCGATGATCGCCAACGAAGCGCTGGATGCGCTGCAAAAAGGGGTGGCCAGCGAGAAGGATATCGACACCGCCATGCGCCTCGGCGTGAATTACCCGAACGGGCCCATTGCCTGGGGGGAGCGTCTGGGCTGGCAACGGCTGTTAACGCTGCTGGAGAATTTGCAACGCCATTACGGCGAAGAACGCTATCGCCCTTGTTCACTGCTGCGCCAGCGTGCGCTTCTGGAGAGTAGCTATGAGTCATAACGCCTGGCATAACGCCCGCACTATGTATGAACAGGACGCCTGCGCCCAGGCGCTGGGGATCGACATCATCGACATGGACGATGGCTACGCGGTAGTGACGATGACCATCACCCCGCAGATGCTCAACGGCCACAAAACCTGCCACGGAGGACAGCTGTTTTCACTGGCCGATACCGCTTTTGCCTACGCCTGCAACAGCCAGGGGCTGGCGGCAGTGGCGTCAGGCTGTTCAATCGATTTTCTGCGCCCGGGGTTTGCCGGCGACACGCTGACCGCCACCGCGCGGGTTAAGCATCAGGGCAAACTGACCGGCGTGTATGACATTGAAATTCAGAACCAACAACAGAAAACCGTTGCCCTGTTTCGCGGAAAATCTCACCGCATCGGCGGCAGTGTGACAGGAGAAGCCTGATGCGTGACGCTTTTATTTGTGATGGCGTTCGAACCCCGGTGGGGCGCTATGGCGGGGCGCTGGCCAGCGTTCGCGCCGACGATCTCGGCGCGGTGCCGCTGCGTGCGCTGCTGGCCCGTTATCCGCAGCTCGACCTCGAGCGGATTGATGATGTGATCTTCGGCTGCGCCAACCAGGCGGGGGAAGATAACCGCAACGTGGCGCGTATGTCGCTGCTGCTGGCCGGACTGCCTCAGACGGTCTCCGGCACCACGCTGAACCGCCTGTGCGGTTCGGGTCTTGACGCGATTGGCTTTGCCGCGCGGGCAATCAGGGCGGGCGATGGCGACATGCTGCTTGCAGGCGGCGTCGAGTCAATGTCCCGGGCGCCGTTTGTAATGGGTAAAGCCACGGCGGCGTTCCAGCGTCAGGCGGAGATTTTCGACACCACACTCGGCTGGCGATTTGTGAATCCGCTCATGCATCAGCAATTCGGAACTGACAGCATGCCGGAAACGGCAGAGAATGTAGCTGAATTGTTAAATATCAGCCGGGCCGATCAGGATGCTTTCGCGCTGCGCAGCCAGCAGCGTACTGCTCAGGCGCAGCAGAACGGCATTCTGGCGCAGGAGATTGTGCCGGTGCAGGTGCCCGGCAAAAAAGGAACGATTACGGAAGTTTCGGTAGATGAGCATCCCCGTGCTGATACCACGCTTGAACAACTTGCCGCGCTGAAAACACCGTTTCGCAAGAACGGTGTCGTGACGGCGGGTAACGCCTCCGGTGTAAACGATGGCGCTGCGGCGTTGATTATCGCCAGCGAGTCGATGGCGCACGCGCAAGGGCTTGTCCCGCGCACGCGGATCGTGGCGATGGCTACCGCTGGCGTGGAGCCACGTCTGATGGGCTTAGGACCGGTGCCAGCCACCCGCAAAGTGCTGGAACGTGCCGGGCTCAGCATCAACGATATGGACGTGATTGAGCTTAACGAAGCTTTCGCTTCTCAGGCGCTGGGCGTGTTACGTCAGTTGGGATTGCCGGATGACGCTGAACACGTCAACCCGAACGGAGGGGCCATTGCGTTGGGCCACCCGCTGGGCATGAGCGGTGCCAGACTGGCGCTGGCCGCGAGCAATGAATTGCATCGACGCAACGGGCGCTATGCGCTGTGTACGATGTGCATCGGTGTGGGTCAGGGCATTGCCATGATCCTTGAGCGTGTTTGAGCGAATAACAGTGTGAGTACCCTACAATGACAAATACAACAAAGCTTGATCCGATCGAAACGGCCTCCATTGACGAATTACAGGCGCTGCAAACCGAGCGTCTGAAATGGACGCTGCATCACGCCTATAACAACGTTCCGATGTACAAACGCAAGTTTGACGCCGCGGGCGTTCACCCTGACGATTTTAAAACGCTGGAAGACATCCGTAAGTTTCCGTGCACCACCAAGCAGGACCTGCGTGATAACTATCCGTTCGATACCTTTGCCGTACCGATGGAGCAGGTGGTGCGTATTCACGCCTCTTCCGGCACCACCGGAAAGCCAACCGTCGTCGGTTATACCCAACATGACATCGACAACTGGGCTAACCTGGTGGCCCGTTCTCTGCGCGCCGCGGGCGGCAGTGCGAAAGACAAAATTCACGTGGCCTATGGGTATGGCCTGTTTACCGGTGGGCTGGGGGCGCACTATGGCGCAGAGCGTTTAGGGGCGACCGTTATCCCGATGTCCGGCGGCCAGACGGAGAAACAGGCGCAGCTGATCCGCGATTTCCAGCCGGATATGATCATGGTGACGCCATCCTACTGCCTTAATCTGATCGAAGAGCTGGAACGTCAGATGGGAGGCGATGCCAGCGCCTGCTCCCTGCGTGTGGGAGTGTTTGGCGCAGAGCCGTGGACGCAGGCCATGCGCCGCGAAATCGAGAAACGTCTGGGGATCACCGCGCTGGATATCTGCGCCGCGACGTCTGGGGATCACCGCGCTGGATATCTATGGGCTTTCCGAGGTCATGGGGCCAGGCGTGGCGATGGAGTGTATCGAAACCGCCGACGGTCCGACCATCTGGGAAGATCACTTCTATCCGGAGATCGTTAACCCGAACGACGGCACGCCGCTTAATGATGGCGAGCAGGGCGAACTGCTGTTCACCACGCTGACCAAGGAGGCGCTGCCGGTGATTCGTTATCGCACCCGCGACCTGACGCGCCTGCTTCCTGGGACCGCCCGCACCATGCGTCGTATGGACAGGATCAGCGGTCGCAGTGACGATATGCTCATCATCCGCGGCGTCAACGTCTTCCCGTCCCAGCTGGAAGAGGAGATCGTGAAGTTCGAACACCTCTCCCCGCACTACCAGCTGGAGGTCAATCGCCGCGGGCATCTTGATTCACTTTCCGTGAAGGTGGAGCTCAAAGAGAGCAGTCTGACCCTGACCCACGAGCAGCGCTGCCAGGTGTGCCATCAGCTGCGCCATCGTATTAAATCGATGGTCGGGATCTCCACCGACGTGATGATTGTCAACTGCGGCAGTATCCCGCGCTCAGAGGGCAAAGCCTGTCGGGTGTTTGATTTGCGTAAAGTTGCGGCTAACGGTTGAGTTTCCCTCACCCCCTCATCCTAACCTTCTCCCCGGAGGGGAGAAGGGACGTTGTCCCCCTCTCACTTTGGGAGAGGGCCGGGGTGAGGGGAATATGCTATGATTCATCCAGACCAAAAATAACAACAGAATGAATCACATGAATAAACTCGATGCCTTTATCCAGCACGCGGTTAGCTCGGTTCCCGTTAGCGGAACGTCGCTTATCTCCTCATTATACGGTGACGCGCTTTCACATCGCGGCGGCGAGATTTGGCTTGGCAGCCTCGCCGCCTTACTGGAAGGCATGGGGTTTGGCGAGCGCTTTGTGCGCACTGCGCTGTTTCGTCTTAACAAAGAGGGCTGGCTGGATGTGTCGCGCATCGGACGACGCAGCTTTTACCGGCTAAGCGACAAAGGGCTGCGTTTGACCCGCCGCGCGGAGAGTAAAATCTACCGTGCTGAACTCCCCGCATGGGACGGCAAGTGGCTGTTGCTGCTCTCGGAAGGTCTGGATAAAACCACCCTTGCTGACGTCAAAAAGCAGCTGATCTGGCAGGGTTTTGGCACCCTGGCTCCCAGCCTGATGGCCTCCCCGTCGCAGCATCTGGCGGATGTGCAGTCGCTTTTACACGACGCAGGCGTGGCGGAAAACGTCATCTTCTTCGAGGCCCATTCGCCGCTGGCGCTGTCCCGCGCGGCGCTGCGTGCCCGGGTGGAGGAGTGCTGGCAGTTGACCGAACAGAACGCGATGTACGAGACGTTTATCCACTCGTTCCGTCCTCTTCTGCCGCTGCTGAAAGAGGCCGCGCCGGACGAATTAACGCCGGAACGCTGCTTCCAGATCCAGCTGTTGCTGATCCATTTTTACCGTCGCGTGGTGCTGAAAGACCCGCTGTTGCCGGAGGAGTTATTGCCTGCACACTGGGCCGGACAAAGTGCGCGACAGCTGTGCATTAATATTTATCAGCGTGTGGCACCGGGGGCGCTGGCGTTTGTCAGCGAGAAAGGTGAAACCTCCGTCGGCGAACTGCCTGTGCCCGGCACGCTCTACTATCAACGCTTTGGTGGTCTTACTATCGTATAAGGAGTGGAGATGCCCGTTTATCAAATTGACGGTCTGACGCCGGTGGTACCTGATGAGAGCTACGTTCACCCGACGGCGGTGCTCATCGGCGACGTGATCCTGGGCAAAGGCGTGTATGTTGGCCCGAATGCCAGCCTGCGCGGCGATTTTGGCCGGATTGTGGTGAAAGACGGCGCGAACATTCAGGATAACTGCGTCATGCACGGTTTCCCGGAGCAGGACACGGTGGTGGAAGAGGACGGCCATATCGGCCACAGCGCGATTCTGCACGGCTGTATTATCCGCCGTAACGCCCTGGTAGGGATGAACGCAGTGGTCATGGACGGCGCGGTGATTGGCGAAAACAGCATTGTCGGCGCGGCGGCCTTTGTGAAAGCGAAAGCGGAGATGCCCGCCAACCATTTGATCATTGGCAGTCCGGCAAAAGCGATACGTGTGCTGAGCGAGCAAGAAATTGCCTGGAAGAAGCAGGGCACGCGTGAGTATCAGGTGCTGGTGGATCGCTGCAAGCTGACCCTGCATCAGGTCGAACCCCTGCGCGAAGTGGAGCCCGGTCGAAAACGTCTGGAGTTTGACGAGGATCTGCGACCAAAATCGGCGTCATGAAGGGGCGCGCACCTGCGGAAGTAAAGCAGCGCATCGAAAAAGGCCCCGTCAGGGGCCTGTGCATGTTTACGCTGGCCTGATGCGTTGCGCGAAATCAGAACCGGTATTGCAGACCGGCGGTAACGGTATAGTTTTTGTTGGAAATGCCCGCCGCATCACCGCCAATTGACCCGGATTCGCCCGTGTTAGTATCAATAATCTGCGTGCCGCCTTTGCCCTCTTTGTAACGGCTATACGTGAACTCGGCAAAGACTTTGGCGTGTGGCGTGACGTAATATCCTGCATCCACTGACGCACCATAATAGCGAGAGTCTGAGGTTTTCTCGCGGAAGGTCAGGTCGCGCATATAGTGCTCGTCGTTATCATGAGCGCGCACCCAGTCACTGAATTTAAACAGGCCATTAAATTCGAAATTATTAATACGATACTGCCCCACAAGCCCAATATAAGGCATTGAGAAGCGCTGGCTATAACCAATGCCGCGTTCACCCGCCGGGAAATTCCCCGTGTTGGTACCGTTATCATAATTATAAGAGCCACCGGTCGCCGTCCAGCTAAAACGGGATTCCTGATAACCGGCAGTCACGCCCGCTTTATAGCTTTCGCCCTGCAATATCCAGCCTTTTACATTGAGATCGTATTCATTGGCATAATTGACGTTAGTTGCCGGATGCGTCGAATGATCTGTCCAGCTGGATTGTCTTTCGTTCATCCAGTCATAGTCATCCATATGACCCGAGCCGGATGCCAGCGAGGTCCAGCCGCGTGCGTTCAGGGTCAGGAAAGGGTACGCATCCCAGGAAATGTCGCCTTTCAGGATGGCGACGTTTTTAATTTTCCAGTCCAGCTGGCTGATTTTTCTGCCTGTGACGTCGTCATACACCATTTCATGGGATTTCCCGCTGAGCATCCCGCCCGAGGCTGAAACGGTGACGCTGTCAGGTGAGAAATTCGGCGTAAATTGCGTTTCCCCTGCGTATACTGTGCCTGAAAAGGCGGCCATCATCGTCAGTAAAAGCGTATTTCTTGTCATTTTTATGTCCCTAATTAAAATTTAATAAATACCTTGCAATTAAATTTTAAAAGCCACACAAATAACAATCAACTGCCAGTTTTAGTCATTATTCGCCTTTGCGTTGTGTATTCCTTTCACAAAAAACGTCCCTCACCGAGATAATATTGCCGTCCCGCCTCCGACAATTAGCGTGAATATCTTTAGCAGGATATTAATCAAAGTACGGTTTTAAAATGACTTCCGTCCAGTGCATAAAAGCTCTGACACGCTGCGATAAATTGCGCCGATGGGCGACCACGAAAGCGGCATTAAGCGGTTCAGGAGGCAAATGGGGAAGCACTTCAACCAGCGCGCCGCGCTGGATATGGGGCGCCAGCGCGGAATACCCGCCCTGAATTAAGCCCAGACCCGCCAGCCCGGCCTCATGATAGGCTGGTACGCTGTTGACGCGCGCGGCGCCGGGTAACATGACGGACCGGTAGCCATCACCGTCCGGGTATTGCCAGCCATCAGGCCTGGCACCAAAATTTCGCATGTAATGCACCATTCGGTGTCCCTGACGAAGCAGGTCGTCAATCGTCTCGGGCACCCCGACGCGCTCCAGATAGCGTGGGCTGGCGGCGTTAATCATCCGTAACTGACCCAGCGGTCGGGCAATGAGGGTCTCATCAACAATGGGCCCAAAACGAATCACGCAGTCAAAGCCTTCCTGAACCAGATCGACTCGCCGGTCTGTGCTTGAAAGTTCTATTTCAAGTTCAGGATGCGCGTCCAGCAGTTGTGGCAGGGCGGGAATCACTACGCTTTGGGCCAACACTGCTGGCATATCGACGCGTAAACGTCCCCGCAGTGACATGCCGCCAGGCGCGAACATGGACTGCAGATCTTCAGCATCTGATAACAAATCCCGGGCGCGGGAATAAAAAGCCCGACCGTCTTCGGTCAGCTGTACCGCGCGGGTAGTCCGGTGCAACAGCGTCGTCCCGAGGTCATGCTCAAGCTCACGTACGACCGTTGAAACGCGGCCTTTCTTAATGCCCAGGCTCTCCGCCGCCTGAGTAAAGCTCTGCATTTCTGCGACGCGCGCAAAAATAGTCAGTGCATGCAGGTTTTTCATTGTTCACCTTCCGGGTAACAGTGCGTTATTTTTTGGGTGATTTATTCCCTTATTGATGACTAATAGAGTGTCTTCATACCGCGTAACGCTGTCAAACAGGTTGATGCGTTTTACACCACCGGCAACAGTCCTCAGGAAGGATAAAGAAGATGAATAAAGGTTATTTAATCGCCCACGTGACCGTCACAGATCCTGCTGCCTATGCAGAATATGCGAACGCTGCCGGGGAAGCGCTGCAGGGGTTCAACCCCCGGGTCATCGTCTGGTCAGGGGAATATGAAAATCTCGAAGGGGAGGCGCATGAACGCCATGTCGTTTTAGAGTTTGATTCGTATGCTGAGGCCAAACGTTTTTATAACAGTCCCGGGTACGTGGCCGCCAGAAAGCTGCGCGCGGGGGCGGCAACCGGGACATTTGTTGTGGTTGAAGGGGCTTAATCCTGCGCCAGCGGCAGGAAGGCGTCAGCAAATATGTCCGGCTCATACCCGGCTGAGGTAAAGAGATGATGACGTGATTCATCAATGGCCTCGCGAAGGCGGGTGATGTCTACCCCCAGCACGTTGCCGTCTTGCTTCACGATTCGTCCGGCAATCATGACGGTATGGATGTTGCTGCGCTCTGCCGCATGGACCACCGTGCCAAATGCATTGCCGGACGGATAGAGGTTGAGATCGCCGGCGTTAATAAGCACCAGGTCGGCCTGTTTACCCGGCGTCAGGCTGCCGATGCTCTCCTGTAACCCTGCACAGGCCGCACCATCAACGGTGGCTGCTTTCAGGAGCTGTTGGGTATGAAGCGTATTTACGGTGTGCGCTGAACCACAGCAGTGCTGCTGATGCATGCCCATGACGCGCTGGAGGTAAAAAGCCACGCGCATTTCCATAAACATGTCGCCGCTGTACGACGTTTCATTGTCAACGCTGAGGCCGGGGCTGATGCCGTGGCGCAGCGCGGACTGAAGGGCAAACATGCCGTCTTCAATCCCATAGTGCGCATCGGAACGGGGGCAGACGTTCACGCGTACGCCCGCGTCCCGCAGAATTTTCCATCCGTCGTCCGGCAGTGCGGTGCAGTGATTAAAAATATTGTCCGGTCCCAGAAGCCCCTGCTGATGCAGCGCCTCAAGCTGCGACGCCATTTCACCCCCAAAGAATTCGGTCACGATTGGCAACCCCAGCCTGCGGGCCTCCAGCCATCTCTCCGGTTCCAGCTGGGCCATGACCGCCAGCGAAACAAGACTTTCAGGGTTATTCTGGAAATACTTTTCTTGCAGGCGCTGCCAGTTACCGGGCCAGTGCGCGCGATCCCATTCTCCGGACACCGGTGCACCGGAAGCGTGTACGGCGCGGATCCCCGCATCCAGCAGGGCCTCAACGGCCGCGTCCGAATGCGCAGCGGTGCGGCTGTTATGGGAATTATCAATCACCGTGGTGATACCGGCATCAATACACCCCAGGGCGGTGAGCAGGTTGCCGATATAAATATCGGCAGGGCGATAATACCTGGCGAATGAGAAGTGCGTGGCGTTGCAGTAATCTTCAAGCGTTTTGGCGTCGGGGTTAATGCGGCGCAGTTGTCCCTCCCAGGCATGGCGATGGGTATCCACCAGGCCCGGCATGGCAATCATATGTGTGGCATTTATTATGCGGGCGCCTTCTGCTGCCAGATTTTCACCAATGGCGACGATCTTTGCGCCTTCGATAAGGATATCGCCGCGTTCAAAATTACCCACCCTGTCATCCATGCTGAGCAGGGTTGCGCCCTTAATCAACGTGGCGGGTGGAGTTATGCTTTGATTGTTAATCATATTTCTCAGGTAATCGCTCATCTTCTTGTCCTTTGTCTCTTCATGAGTGAGAAATTACGCCACCCGATTACGGCGAAAAAGATGCTTAACGTGTTTTCATTATTCATAATTTACGAAGAATAATGTGAGCGACGGTCGGGGGAGAAAAAATGGATCGTATTCAGGCAATGCAGATCTTCATGCGGGTAGCGCAGGCCGGAAGCTTTGTCCGCGCAGCCGAAACGCTTTCTCTGCCTTCGTCAACGGTCACCAGCAGCATAAAAAATCTGGAGAATTACCTCCAGGTGCGCCTGCTTAACAGAACGACAAGGCGGGTGAGCCTCACCGCTGAAGGTGTGCAGTATCTGGCGCAATGCCAGGAAATACTGGCGTTAATCGAGCATGCGGAAACGAGCCTGACGGCGTCAGTCCGGCGCCCGCAGGGACGCTTGCGGGTGGATATGCCGGGCGGGATCGCGGATTTCATCGTGATGCCTCACCTGAAAGATTTTTACCGGCTTTATCCGGATATCTACCTGATGTTGGGCGTCAACGATCGGCAGGTTGATCTGGTGCAGGAGGGGGTGGACTGTGTGATCCGAACGGGGGATCTGAATAGTTCGACTCTTGTTGCCCGTCCTCTGGGCCGGTTTCGCTGGGTGACCTGTGCCTCACCGGACTATCTCAGGAAGTTTGGTACTCCCCGCTCGCCAGACGACTTATCACAGCATCGGGCGATACACTATTTTTCCGATCAGACCCGACGGGCGGATGCGTTACGCTTTGTCCGCGGGACTGAGACCGTCTCCATCCCTGTCCGCGGCGAAGCGGCCGTAAATGCCACCGGGCTTTATATCAACATGTGCCTTGAAGGTTTCGGGCTGGCGCAGCTGGCTGAGAGCATTGTCTCAGCGCATCTGCGGGAGGGAAGGCTGGTTGAGGTTCTGGCTGACTGGCAACCGCCTTCGGTGCCCGTCACGTTGCTTTATCCCCATCAGCGTTTTCTCTCTCCCGCAGTGCGTGCCTTTGCAGACTGGATTGCCGGGCTTATCCCGGACGCCAGCCCGGCACCGTTAGGCGGCGGGCTGGCGTCCGAAACCAGATCGCATACATCGCTGGCAGGAAGACGAGGGTAATAATGGTTCCCCCTAGCGTTCCGCCAATCAGCGTGTAGGCCAGCGTTCCCCAGAACACGGAGTGCGTCAGGGGAATGAACGCCAGCACGGCGGCCATGGCCGTCAGTAAGACCGGCCTCGCGCGCTGTACGGTCGCCTCAACCACGGCGTGGAACGGATCGAGACCGTCCTTCTGGTTGTGATCGATTTGACCAATGAGAATCAGCGTGTTTCGCATCAGGATCCCCGAAAGCGCGATCAGGCCGACGAGGGCATTGATGCCAAACGGCTGATTGAAAAGCAGCAGCGTAGGAACCACACCAATAAGCCCCAGCGGTGCGGTCAGGAATACCATGACCATGGCCGAGAGTGAACGCACCTGCAGAATGATTATCAGCAGCGTCAGGGCAATCATGATGGGGAACAGCGGGGCCATGGCCTGGGTGGCTTTGCCGGATTCCTCAATCGATCCCGCCATTTCGATGCGATAGCCAGGTGGAAGCGAATCAACAATGGGTTGCAGCTGTTTCATGATGGCGGTTGACACATCCGGGGGCTGAAGGTTTTCGGCAATGTCTCCCCGCACGGTAATCGTGGGCGTACGATCGCGGCGGCGCAACAGCGGATCTTCCATTCGGATCTCAATCTCCCCGATTTGTGACAGCGGAACGCGTTGTCCGGCGTTACCCACCAGGGTAAAGCCCTCTATCTTCGCCGGATCAAGACGGATATCACCCGCGGCGCGGCCCGTAACCTGTACCGAGCGAATATCTTCCCGCACGGAGGTGATGGGAACGCCCGACAGCAGGAACTGAAGCTGCTGGGCAACGGCGTTCGACGTTAAGCCGGTAGCCTGCAGGCGGTTCTGATCGAGGGTGAAATGCAGGGTCGGTACGCGTGAACCCCAGTCGGTATTGACGGTTCTCATCATCGGACTGGCCTGCAGCACACCTTTAACGTTCTCTGCAATGTCACGCAGTTTATCGACATCCGGACCCATTACACGCCAGGCGACCGGGAAGGGAGAATAAGGCCCGAACACCAGCTGCGTGACCCGCACGCGAGCCTCCGGAGCCAGCCCGCGGGCGACCGCTTCGCGAAGGCGGAACTTAAGCGCTTCGCGTGACTTCTCGCTGTCCGTCATGACGACAACCTTCGCGAAAGAGGGATCGGGCAACTCAGGGGCCATCGCCAGATAAAAACGCGGCGAACCCTGGCCAATGTAGGCGGTGACGATGCTGGCTTCAGGCTGTTTGCGCAGCCACGCTTCGATTTTCGCGGTGGCGGCGCTGGTTTGCTCAATCGATGTGCCATACGGCATCTGCACTTCCACCAGCACCTCGGGGCGGTCGGACGTCGGGAAAAACTGTTTCTTAACCAGCCCCATCCCCAGTACTGCGAGGGTGAAGATGGCCACGACGGACGCGGCGACGATCCATTTTCGGGCGATCACGCGGCTCAGGGTATGACGAAAACGGTTATAGCGCGGGGTGTCATAGATGGCGGCATGACCGCCTTCGACTTTTGCGATGTCCGGCAGGATTTTGACGCCCAGATAAGGGGTGAACACCACCGCCACAAACCACGAAGCTATCAGGGCGAGGCCGACTACCCAGAACATATTACTGGTGTACTCCCCGGCGGTTGACTGCGCAAAACCATTCGGCATAAACCCGATGGCTGTCACCAGGGTTCCGGCCAGCATTGGCGCGGCGGTATGGCTCCAGGCGTAGGCGGAGGCTTTAATTCTGTCGTAGCCTTCCTCCATTTTTACCACCATCATTTCGATGGCGATAATGGCATCATCAACCAGTAAGCCGAGGGCAAGAATAAGGGAGCCCAGGGTAACGCGGTCGAAGTTTATACCGGAGGCTTCCATCACGACAAAAACGACCGCCAGCGTCAGCGGCACTGCCGCCGCGACAACGATGCCCACGCGCCACCCCATACTGACAAAACACACCACCATCACCACCAGCAGGGCGACGAAGAACTTGATCATAAACTCATCGACCGACGAGCGGATATTCACCGACTGATCGGTGACTTTCGTCAGGGTCATCCCCAGAGGCATATTGGCATTGATGTTTGCCGTTTCAGCATCCAGCGCTTTACCCAGCGCCAGGCCGTTCCAGCCTTCACGCATCACAATACCGAGCAGCAGGGTGGGTTCTTGCTGGTTACGGATCTGCAGGGTCGGTGGATCTTCATACCCCCGTTCAACCGTTGCCACGTCGGACAGCCGGAGCGTTTTGCCCTGTGCGATCAGGGGCGTATCGCGGATCTTCTGCAATTTATCGAAAGCGCCGTCGAGGCGGATAAAGATTTGCGCCCCGCGCGTTTCAATCGAGCCCGCCGCGGTTAATGCGTTCTGGCTGTTGAGCGTGGTGAAAATATCCTGCGGCGAGAGTCCCAGTGTCGCCAGACGGTCATGCGAGAAGGAGATGTAAATCCGCTCGGCCTGTTCCCCGATGATGTTCACTTTCTTTACGCCCGGAACGTGCAAAAGCTGCTGGCGCAGGGCTTCGGCGTCACGCACTAACAGACGCTGTGGTTCGCCTTTCGCTTTCAGTGCAAAAAGGGCAAAGGTGACATCGGAAAACTCGTCATTGATCATCGGCCCCATGACGCCCGCCGGAAGGTTTTTGGCTTCATCCCCCAGTTTCTTTCGCGCCTGGTAAAACTCTTCCTGAACCTGAGAAGGCGGGGTTTTGTCCTGCAATGACAACGTGATAAACGCCATACCGGGGCGGGTATACGTTTCCGTACGGTCATACCATTTGAGCTCCTGCAGACGTTTTTCCAGCGGCTCGGCGACCTGATCCTGAATTTCCTGTGCGGTTGCCCCGGGCCAGACGGTGATAACCGTCATTTGCTTAACCGTGAAGGGCGGATCTTCCGCGCGGCCAAGGCCAAAAAACGAGAAAATACCGGCAAGGGTAACCAGAATAATCAAGAACAGCGTGACCGAGCGCTCGCGTACCGCAAGCGCTGACAGGTTGAAACGACCTCCACTCATGGTGTCATCCCCGCCTGAGTGGCATCGCGCTGTTCCGCCAGTCGGACCGCTTCGCCTTCGTGCAGAAGATGGACACCTAACGCAACAATCTTCTCTCCGGGCTGTACGCCGCCGGTCACTCTGGCGATATCATCCCCTACGCTAAGCACCCTGACAGGCTGCCAGACGACTTTTGTCGGCTGAGCGGAAATACGCCAGACGCCAGGCCCTTTCCCCGCATCGTAGAGAGACGCCAGAGGAACCTGCATCACCCGGCTGTCGCCTTTGCCGTGTTCGATGCTCAGCGTCACGGTTGCCCCCAGCGGCGCGTTCGCCAGCGCGCCATCCAGCACGTATCGGGCCTCAAAGGTACGGGTGGTCGCATCGGCTGAATCAGACAGCAGGCGCAGCTTCGCGCTAACGGGCTGTTTTTCGTTACCGTAGAGCGTTGCCAGGGCTGTACTTCCTACGGCAGGGCGCAGGGTTTCCGGCAACTGGACCAGCGCCTCGCGCTGCCCCGCGCGGGCCAGACGGACCACCGCCTGCCCGGCGCTGACCACCTGTCCAGGCTCGGCAAGCGTCTCCATCACCACGCCGTCTGAATCGGCAAGTAGCACGGCATAACCGGTGGCGTTTTGCGCCACGCCTGCCTGTGCCCGGGCAGCGCTGAGCTCCGCTCTGGCGCTGTCGGCTGCGGCTTTAATCTGGTCGTATTCCGACGCCGACACTGCACCGGATGCCACAAGGCCGCGATAACGCGCCTCATCGCTGGACGCTTTACGCGCGCGCGCCTGGGCAGCATCCACCGCTCGCTGCTGGGCCTGCGCCTGTAATTTCAGATCAACAGGATCCAGACGCATTAAAGGCTGGCCCTGCTTAACGGTCTGACCCGTATCGACAAGACGTTCGAGAATTTTGCCCTGCACCCTGAAGCCTAAATCACTTTGCGTTCTTGCCACCACCACGCCGGTAAAGGCGCGTGACGTCTTGTTCGCAGGGATCACGGACGCAGACCTGACAAGCGGTGGCTGCGTGCGCGGATCGTCACTGGCGTGGTTATCGCCGCATGCCACCAGGGCAAACGGCAGGAGGCATACGGCAAGGCGGGCTGAATGAAGCCTGAGCATGGGAACCCTTATTACATTAACAGGACGGTATCCGCATTCTCATTCTAGTGACCAATAAAGTCAATGGTCACTAATCAGGGGGCCAGGCTTCGCAAAATCAGAGAGGAGAGGACAACCGCCGCGGTCGGGGCGGCTTCGAGGTTGTACTGCAGCTGAACAGGGTTAATGAAAGGGCACATCACCATATAGATCGCCAGTGTAGCTTCGTCCAGAGGGGTTTTTCTCTCGAACTCACCGGCTTTTCTGCCCTCGACAACAATGCTCTCAATCAGTTTCAGCAGACGTTCGGAATACCTTTCGGTTGAAGGCCACTTGTCCCGCGCGGCAACGGCGGCGATGTCGTAAAGTTTACGCTCATGGAAAAACAGTTCACTTCCCGCCTCGGTGAGCGCCCTGAACAGACGACGCAGCTTTTCGCTTGCGGATGGCGCATCAGCGATGGCTGCATTGACCGCCGCCATGATCATATCAAGACGGTTCGCGCAGATGACCTCGCCGATTGCCTGCTTGGAATCAAAAAATTTATAGATATAGGCTTTTGAAAAACCGATGGCTTTGGCAAGTTCAGCGACGGTGGTTTTTTCATAGCCGTAATGGCCGAAGTGCTCATACGCAGCTTCGACGATTTGCTCTCGGACCGTGTGATCGAGTGGACCACGTGTGGATGGGGTGTTCATGTCTTTAGTCATTATTTCAGCTTAGCGTGACAGGCTCCGATTGACAACGTGTGACCATTTGGTAATTAGGTCACATGGTTGAGTGGGCAGATGGCACATGCACAGTCGTCTGTGGAACCCGAGGGATAATACTCGTTAGCCCTGAGCCGTTAAGACTGCATCATCAACCAGGTCGGCTAAGTGTATCACTGTTTTTCGCGGGATATTGTCAGTCTTTGCGAGAGGTTGCGCGCGTTTCAGTGCAATTGCGCGGCACTGAAACGTCACGCTTTGACCTGAACGGGATTATGCGTCTGAACGCGCACCCTGACCGGCGGGCTTAGGTCGTAATACTTTTTCAGCAATGATCGCCAGACGTCGGCGGGTGACAAACCGGTGTAACTGGCCCAGCAGCCAGTTACCGCAGCCGGGGATCAGCGTGTTGCGTTGCGTATCCACGGCCCGTAACGCCAGCGCGACCACGTTCTGCGCTGGCATTCTTTTGCCCACTGACGCTTCCTCGGCGTTCACCACCTCAAAAAAGGCGGTATCCGTTGCGCCGGGGCAAAGCGCCAGCACGCGGATGCCGTGAGCGCGGTATTCTCCCCACAGCGCGTTCGAAAAGGAGAGTAAAAATGCCTTTGTTGCCCCATAAATTGCCATATACGGATCCGGTTGCATGGCAGCGGTCGAGGCCACGTTAATCATCACGCCTGAACCTTTACGCAGCATCGCGGGCAGCAGGGCGTGCGCGAGTGCCACGGGGGCGACGCAGTTGACGTTGATCTCTTCACGCTGGCGCGCCAGAGATAGTTTTTCAAATCGCCCGTAGGTGGCAAACCCCGCGCTATTAATCAAAATATCGGGATAAAGCCGTAACGCTTCCAGCCGTTCCACAATGTGGGTAATGGCCTCAGGCAGCGTTAAGTCCTGCACGATAACGGTGAGTGATACGCCGTGCGTTTTGTGTAGCTCAGCCGCAAGCGCCTGCAGCGTTGCCTCGGAGCGGGCAACCAGGATCAACCCCACGCCACGGGCCGCGAGCTGGCGGGCGAACTCCCGTCCGATGCCCGAGGATGCACCGGTAACCAGTGCTGTTTTTCCTGTATAATCAAAAGAATTCATAACATAAATCCCGTTTTCCCTGTCTGTGCGGCACAGGATAAACCGTGTACTCAGGTACACGGTCAAGCGTGATTTTTACAAGGTGAGAACGACGCGATGAGGATCGGCGAGCTGTGTGCCAGAACGGGGTTATCGAAAGAGACGGTGCGTTATTATGAAAGGGCGGGCTTGCTGGAAAAAATTCCGCAGCCAAACGGCAGTAATAACTACAAAGTCTACTCGGCTGTGGATTTACAACGGCTGAAGCTGATCGGGCATGCCAAAATGCTGGGGTTTACCCTTGCTGAAATCGCCGATGTTCTGGCGGTCTGGGTTGATGACCGCTTTACCGCGGAGGAAAAACAGGCCGCTTTGCGGCGCAAACTGGCGCAACTGGCGGAGAAAGAAGCGGCGCTGAATGAACTTCGGACCCGCTTGACCGATGCCCTTCATAAAGTCGGTCAGCCGTGTGTTGATGTATTTTAACCGGCCGACGGGGGCCGTTTAACGCAACCGGTGGCTTCACGACGTCATCAGCTCACCGCGTTCAGTCTTTTTAAGCCAGTCGATAAAAAACTGGCTAAATGCGGTGACCTGAAGCGGCTGGAGTTTCCGTTGCGGGTAGACAAACTGTAGCCCGACATCTTTGCGATCAAACCGGCTAAAGCCGGTGAAGCTCCCGGCAAGCAACACTTTCAGCCTTCCTTTCTCGACATCGTCCTTCACGTCCCACCACGATTTGCCCGCAATGCCAGCCCCGTCGAGGGCCCACTGACGAAGCAGCGCTCCGTCATCACAGACCATGGCAGGCTCTACGCGAACGACGCGCTCTTTCCCCTCAACCTCAAACCGCCATTCATTCATCACCACCCCTTGCGACTCCAGCGCCAGACAGCGGTGGTCCGTCAGCGCGTCACAGGAGGCAGGGATACCCTGGTCGCTAAGATACGCTGCTGACGCGACCAGCACCCGGTGATTGGGACGGATATTTCTGACCACCAGGCTGCTGTCCGGCAGGTTGCCGAAGCGAATGCTCATATCCAGCCGGTTAGCGACCAGATCCTCTACGTGTTCTCTTAAGTAAATGAAAAATTTGATTTCCGGATGCAGGCGGGAAAATGCCATGACGGCGGGGCTGAGATACTGCCTGCCAAAGTCAGAGGGGGCGGAAAGACGAATGTTGCCGCTGAGCACGCCCTCTTTTTGTGCCAGTAACGACTCGGCATGATGCATCTCTTCCAGCACGCGCAGTGCCGCATGGTAAAACTCTTCGCCCGCCCGGGTGAGGGAGATAGCCCGCGTGGAACGGTGAAACAGGCGCGTCTGGTAGCGTTCTTCAATCGCTTTGAGGCGGGCGGTCATGGTGGCCGGGGAAAGTGACAGGCGGCGGCCAGCGGCGGAAAGCCCGCCAGCCTCGGCCACTTCAACCAGCAGCGCCATATCTTCGAGTTTACCCATTATTCATATTTTCCGAAAAGTGCATCTGATTTTAGTGTAATTATCAAAATCAGATGCCGCCTGTAAAGTGATTTCATCGTAACCACAAGGGACGTCCAGATGAACCAGACCTCACTTTTTGAACGCTACAGGTTAGGGGATCTCAACCTGAAAAATCGCATCGTCATGGCACCAATGACCCGTGCCCGCGCTCTTCAGCCGGGAAATATTCCCTCGACGCTGATGGCTGAATATTACCGACAGCGGGCCAGCGCGGGCTTAATCATCACCGAAGCCACGCAGATTTCGCCTCAGGGCCAGGGCTATTCATGGACTCCGGGGATCCATTCGCCAGAGCAGGTTGCGGGGTGGCAACTCACGACCGGCGCGGTCCACCAGGCGGGAGGGGTGATTTTTTCCCAGCTCTGGCACGTGGGGCGGATGTCTCATGCCCGTTTTCACGAAGACGGACTGCCCGTCGCGCCCTCCGCGCTGGCACCCGATGCGAAAGTATGGGTGGTGAATGAACATGGCGAAGGTCAAATGGTTGACTGCCCGACGCCACGCGTGCTGTCGCGAAAAGAGATCGCGCGCGTCGTCGAACAGTACCGACAGGCGGCGCTCAATGCCGTTCAGGCCGGGTTTGATGGCGTGGAGGTGCACGGCGGAAACGGCTATCTGATTGATCAGTTCCTGAGAACCACGTCAAACATCCGCACGGATGAGTATGGCGGCAGTCTCGTGAACCGGATCCGCTTCGCGCAGGAGGTGCTCGATGCTATTGCGCAGGCCATTGGCGCTGAGCGCACCGGTATCCGGCTTTCGCCGTTTATTACACAGCGGGGAATGAACGATCCGCAGGTGATCGAAGCCATTCTCGCCCTCGCGGCCTGGTGCCAGCAACGAGGCATTGCGTTTATTCACCTGGCGGAAGCCGACTGGGATGATGCGCCACAGGTTCCGGAAAGTTTCCGCAAAAAACTGCGCGAAACATTCCGTGGCACCCTGATCGTGGCGGGAAATTATACCCCTGAAAAGGCGGAAAAAATCCTCGCAGCAGGGTATGCCGATTTGATTGCGTTTGGACGCCCGTTTATTGCCAACCCCGATTTACCACAGCGGCTGGCGCATCACTGGCCGCTGAATGACATCAGCGATCCCGCCACGCTCTTTGGTGGTACAGCGGTGGGGTATACCGATTACCCCACCTACAACCTGTGTGAGGAAAAATGATGACCCGTAAAACGTTAATTATTGGCGGCGCGTCCGGTATTGGTTTTGCTGTAGCCCGTGCCCTGGCAGCACGCGGCGACGACATTATTCTCGCGGGACGCAATAAAGAGAAACTGAACGCTGCCCGCGCGCGGCTCAGTTCATCTCCCGCCTCTGTTGAGACCCTCGTCCTCGATATTAGCAATGAAGCAGAGGTGATCGCGTTAAGCGAAACGCTGGGTCAGGTCGACAATATTATTGTCACGGCCGGCTCTCAGGCACCGGGAGGGGCGCTTTCCAGCCTCGACCCTGGCGCGGCGAAACTGGCTTTTGATACCAAATTTTGGGGCAGCATGCATGTCGCCAGGTATCTGAGCGGGAATATTTCGCCCCGCGGTACGCTGACGCTGACCAGCGGATTTGTCGCGCGCCGCGTGGTAGCCGGTGCCATAGTCAAAACCACCATGAACGCCGCCATCGAGGCGGCAACAAAAGTGCTGGCAAAAGAACTTTCACCGCGTCGCGTAAACGTCATCAGCCCGGGTCTGACCGATACCGAAGCCCACGCCGGGATGGATGCGGCTGCGCGGGAAAAAATGCTGACTGTTGCAGCACAAACGTTGCCCGCTAAAGCGTGGGGACGAGCGGAAGACGTTGCTCAGGGCTATCTCTTTGCCATCGATAATGCCTTTGTTACGGGCTCGGTGATTGATATTGAGGGCGGGGCATTACTTAACTGACCCCGCGTTGATCCGAATTGATTCCGGCAGTGAACATGCTGGCGGAAAACGTAATCACAGGTTGTAAGCGTTTATGCAATATTCAACATATGCACGTCCAGCTGTGCTGGCGTTAATTCTGGCTGGCGTATCCGGCGTGGCTTATTCGGCCCAGAGCGACCGGGTGAAACCGAATCTTCTTATTGTGGATAACACGCTGTCGCAAACGCAATTAACGGCGAGCGAACATGCGGCCGTTACATATGCCACGTTCTGGGATACCGGGAAAGAGTCTCTGGCGCGGGAAGCGCTGGCGGTTAATTTTGTGGATAAAACCCCACCGGAAGGCCGTAAACAGGGGCCAGAGGGCGCCATTATGGCCTCGAGGGCATTTCGCACCGCGGTGCCGGATTTACGCTGCGAGGTGGAACAAATGATCGTTACGGGTAATCGTGTCGTGTCCCATTTGCATTTCCACGGCCATTTCAGCGGGACATTTGGCAAAATAAAAGGGCAGGGTCAGAACGTTGATTTTATCGCGACGGATATCTATGAGATCGGCAACGGTAAAATAGTTTCCAACTGGCATATTGAAGATAACCTGACGCTGATGAAACAGTTGGGTGTGATTTAAATAATAGTCTGCCTCTTTTCATGGTGTAAAAGATAAGCCCGCCCGGGTAACCGAAAGGTTACCCGGAGCGTATGACCCCCCGTAATGGCGAAGCATGATCCTGACGAAACCTACAGCCCCAGGTCGCTCAGTGAAGGGTGGTCATCAGGACGTCTGCCCAGCGGCCAGTGAAACAGGCGCTCAGACGCTTTTATCGGCATATCGTTGATGCAGGCGAAGCGGCGCTTCATCAGACCATCCGGCTCGAATTCCCAGTTTTCATTACCGTAAGAGCGATACCAGTTGCCAGAATCATCATGCCATTCATAGGCATAGCGCACGGCGATACGGTTTTCCGTAAATGCCCACAGCTCTTTGATCAGACGATAATCCAGCTCTTTTTTCCATTTGCGCTCCAGGAATGCCTGTGCTTCCTGACGGTTAGTGGCATACTCCGCGCGGTTTCGCCACTGGGTATCCAGCGAATAGGCAAGTGCGATTTTGGCCGGGTCGCGACTGTTCCAGCCATCTTCTGCCAGTCTGACTTTTTCGATGGCACTTTCACGCGTAAAAGGCGGTAAAGGGGGGCGTGTGTTCATTTCGGCTACCTCTGGTTGGTATTAGGTAGACAGGTCTGTCTACTGGTGTTAATCTAGGCCTGAAAAATAACGCTGTCAACCTGTCAATTGAGGCCGTCGATCTGTGAATACAGTCAACTTGAATAACGATAAAACAATCAGTGTGAGGGAAAAAATCTTGCTTACCGCGCACGATCTGTTTTATTCCAGCGGATTTAAAGCAACGGGCGTGGATACCATTATCAAGCAGGCTAAAGTCACTAAAGTGACGTTTTATCGCCATTTTCCTGGGAAAAGTTTACTGATTGTTGCCTATCTCCACTATCGACACGAAATATGGATTGACTGGTTTGAAAGCACGCTGCGTCGACATCTTGCTGCGGGCAAAACCCCGGCCAGTGCATTATCTGACACGCTGTATGAATGGTTTATTTCGCCGTTATTCCATGGGTGCGCCTTTATTAATGCCAGCGCAGAAGCAAAATCTGAAGAAAATGAAGGCGAAATAAAAGATATTTGCCGCAATCATAAAACCGAAACAAAGGCAAAAATAGCGTCCCTGACCGGCATAACCGATGAGAAAACCGTTAATGAAATCATGATGCTGATCGACGGCGCGATTATTCATGCGCAAATGGGGATCGCAGCGGATGAGGTCATAAGCTCATTGAAAAAGGGAGTAGAACGGCTGACAGAACACGCCGCCTGACCCGGGGCACGATCGGCCGTCGACGAAATACGCTTAGCATGGAAGGGCTGGCGCTGAGCCTGGCAGTGAATGCCAGGCTCCTGCCTTTAGTCATCATCTTCTGCCCGTTCCGCCAGCGCCAGCGAGCTGGCACTGGCCGGATCAAACAGGGAAATACTCTCAATCTGATTCAGCATGATCACCTTTCTGAAGTCCATTGCGCTTCCGGGTTCTGAATCCAGAGTAATGTCGTGGCGGGCATACCATTTGCTGTAATTATTTTCGATGCAAATCCGCATTGTCTTTTCATCGCGATAGCCGCTTAGCATGGGGATCAGCACGATATTGGCGGTTTTTTCATACTCGAGCGTTGCGGTGTGGATCATGCCGACATAAATCCGTCTCGAGCGCAGCGTCACCTGCGCCAGCTCCCCTTGCTCCATACACTGATACAGCAGTTGTTCGATACCGCTCGACTGCGCGAGACGTTTGTAGAGCTTCTTCCTGCCTTCACCGTCCAGCCTGGCGCTGCCTGCCCAGTTAGAACGATAAAGACAAAACAGGATGGCGAAGGCCAGCATGACGACGACCGGTGCCTGAATACCTAAAAAGCTCCAGTTCATAAAATCTATTTGCCAGTCGGCATAGGTCTGCGCCGTGAAGTGGAAGGTGTTGTCGGCGGCAGAAAGTGCATAGAGCAACAGCCAGAGCAGCCCCGTGGCGATCACCCCTTGCAGGACGAAGATACAGCCATACAGGGCAACGAGAAAATAGACATCCCAGCCGAAAGATCGCTTGATTTTAAAACGGGTCGACAGGTCACGGCTGGTGTACCAGTACCCACAGACCATCAGCACCATAAAGATAGCCGTTCCCATATCAGGCCCTCTTCAGCGCGTTAACATGACGCAGGAAATCCTGTCGTACCTCGTTGCTCTTGTAGTTCACCGAGGCGTTCCCGTCCTGGTCGATGATGATGCGATCGCCATCCTCCACGGCTTCGATAATTTCCTGCTGGCTCATCACCTGGAGCAATGATTCCGGACTGGAGAAAAGTGACAGAAAGAAACGTTTCATCGCGGGGTTTCCTCATCCTTATGATTAAAAAGGATAAGTCTGGAAGAAGAAGGGGAAATTCGCCTTAAGGTAAAACTGAAAAGCAAAACGGGAAACAGGTGCGTCAGAAAATGCTCTGAAAAAAGCATCGGCAACACAGGTGTAACTTTTTGAAAAATAATATAAATAAAAAATAGTTTTACACAAACTTGGACAAATAACGTTAATTGTGTAAGTTTTAATTATGCGATTACGCCACGTTGTTTACCGCCAGGATGTGACCCATGAGCACTTTGCCCTCTGTCGTGAGTCGGTTTGTTGAGTACTACACCGCACTGGATAGCCAGCCGCCCTCAGCGCTGGTTGGGCTTTATCATTCGGATGCCACGCTTATCGATCCGTTCGGCGAGCATGACGGGATTTTCGCGCTCCAGCGCTATTTCACCCATTTGCTGGCCAATGTAGAAAATTGCCGTTTTACCATTGATCCTCCGCTGTTCGGTGACCGCCGTTTCGTTGTCACGTGGATTATGCACTGGTCGCATCCGCGCATTGCCGGAGGCGAGCCGCTCGACCTGCCGGGATGTTCGGTGGTGGAGACCGAACATGGGTTGATTACTCGCCAGCGTGACTATTACGACGCCGGAGAGATGATCTACGAACACCTTCCGCTGCTCGGTTGGGCAGTGCGCGGCGTGAAGCGGAGGGTGAACGCATGAGCACTGTTCTGATTACCGGAGCAAGTTCGGGCATCGGCGCCGGGCTGGCGAAATCCTTCGCTGCTGACGGCCACACGGTTATCGCCTGCGGGCGCGATCCGGCGCGTCTGGACGCCCTGCATCAGCACAGCCCCACTATCACGGTTCGCCTGTTCGATATGACAGACAGGGACGCCTGTCGCCAGGCGCTGACGGGCTGCTATGCCGATCTGGTTATTCTCTGCGCCGGTACCTGCGAATACCTTGAGCAGGGCGTGGTGGATGCAGCGCTGGTAGAGCGGGTGATGACCACCAATTTCCTCGGGCCGGTGAACTGTCTGGCCGCGTTACAGCCGCAGCTGGTTTCAGGCAACCGCGTGGTGCTGGTCAGCTCCATGGCGCACTGGCTGACGTTCCCGCGCGCAGAGGCTTACGGCGCGTCCAAAGCGGCGCTGAGCTGGTTTGCCGACAGTCTGCGGCTCGACTGGGAGCCGAAAGGGGTCGCCGTGACGGTGGTATTCCCGGGCTTCGTTGATACGCCGCTGACGCGAAAAAATGACTTTGCCATGCCGGGCAGGGTGAGCGTTGAGGAGGCCGTGCAGGCCATTCGGGCCGGGCTGGCGAAAGGGAAAATGCATATTGCGTTTCCGGTGGGGTTTGGCCTTATCTTGCGGTTGCTCTCAGGGCTTCCCGCATTTCTTCAGCGCACACTGCTGCGCAGGATGGTGCGTTCATGAAGATTGCCATTATCGGCAGCGGCATCGCCGGGTTGACCTGTGCCTGGCGTCTTGCCGGTCATCATGAGGTGACGCTGTTCGAAGCGGGGGCCACTCCCGGCGGGCATACCGCGACGGTTGACGTGCCGACGCCACAGGGTACTTTCGCCATCGATACCGGTTTTATCGTCTACAACGACCGTACCTACCCGCGATTTATGGGCCTGCTGAGCGAGCTGGGTATCAGTGGGCAAAAGACGCAGATGAGCTTTTCGGTGCATAACCCGCAAACCGGGCTGGAATACAACGGACACACCCTGACCTCGTTATTTGCCCAGCGACGAAACCTGGTGAACCCATCGTTCTGGCGGCTGCTCGGGGAGATTGTCCGCTTTAATCGCCTGGCGAAACAGGCGCTGGAGAGCGAGCCAGATCCGCACGCGACGCTGCAGACGTTTCTGGACAGGCACCGCTTTACGCCGTTTTTCGCACGTCACTACATTCTGCCGATGGGGGCGGCCATCTGGTCATCGTCGTTGCAGGAGATGAAACGTTTTCCGTTGCCGCTCTTTTTGCGTTTCTTTGACAATCACGGCCTGCTGGATGTGACGCATCGTCCGCAGTGGTACGTCGTGCCCGGAGGTTCGCGGGAATACATCCGCGCCATGCTGGATAAACTCGGTGACCGCCTGACGCTGCACCTCAACGCCCCGGTGCAGCGGGTGATTCGTCAGCAGAATGGGGTAACGATCCAGCTCGACAACGCGAGCCACAGCGTTGATCAGGTGATTTTTGCCTGTCACTCCGGGCAGGCGCTGGCGATGCTTGACGCGCCGAGCGCGGCTGAGCAGGACGTGCTGGGCGATATCGGCTGGCAGCGTAATGAGGTGGTGCTTCACAGCGATCCGCGCTGGCTACCGGTACGTCAGCGTGCCTGGGCGAGCTGGAACTACCGTCTGAGCCAGCAGGATCAGGCCAGCGCCTGCATCACCTACAACATGAATATTTTGCAGGGGTTGCCTGCGGGTAGCCCGTTGTTCTGCGTCACCCTTAATCCGGACATCCCCGTGGATGAACGCTTTGTTATGAAACGCTTTGTCTATGAACACCCGCTGTTTAACCCCAAAAGCTGGCGTGCACAGGCGCGTCGCGGTGAGATTAACGGCCACCAGCGTAGCTGG
The DNA here is from genome assembly GCF_031453695.1 of Enterobacter sp. SORGH_AS_0287. Lineage (NCBI taxonomy): Bacteria > Pseudomonadati > Pseudomonadota > Gammaproteobacteria > Enterobacterales > Enterobacteriaceae > Enterobacter > Enterobacter sp. SORGH_AS_0287. The sequence continues at coordinate 1,344,748 of NZ_JAVIZW010000001.1, read as the reverse complement.
TTCTGCGGCGCTTACTGGTACAACGGCTTTCATGAAGATGGCGTGCGCAGTGCGCTGGACGTGGTGAATGCGATAGCCGCCGGGGAGGGGAACTGAAATGAACAGCTGCCTCTATCACGGTGTCTTACGCCATCGTCGCTTCCGGCCGAAAGCGCACCAGTTCCGCTACAGCGTCTTTATGGCCTGGCTCGATCTTGATGAGCTGGAGACGTTGCCCGCGGTCGGGGTCCGTCGCAATCGTGTTGCCGCCGCCTCGTTCCATGATGCGGATTATCCGCTGGGCACGCCGCTTAAAGAGAACGTCCTCACCAGGCTTGAAAGCCTGACCGGAGAACGGCCGCAGGGGCGGGTTATGCTCCTGACGCAGCTGCGCTACTTCGGATTCCATTTTAATCCGGTCAACTTTTACTACTGCTATGACCGGGCGGAGACGCTGCGCTGGGTGCTGGCGGAAGTTCGCAATACCCCGTGGAATGAGCGTCATTACTACGCGGTGAATGGGCAGGATGCGCGTCCCACAGAAAAAGCGTTTCATGTTTCCCCTTTTAACCCGATGGACATGGTTTACCACTGGCGCTTTAACCCGCCTGACGACTCGTTGCATATGCACATTGAAAACCATCAGGAAGCGAAGGTGTTTGACGCCACGCTGGCGCTACGCCGGGAGCCGCTTACCCGGGCGGCACTGCGGTCGCTGCTGCTGCGCATTCCACTGATGACCCTCAAAACCGTTTTCGCTATTTACTGGCAGGCGCTGCGGCTGTGGCTCAAGCGCGTGCCGCTGTATAACCATCCCGTCAGCAGGAGTGAACGCTCATGACCGATCCCGTCTTTGCGCTTGAACCCGATATCCCGCGCAACGTCCGCATCGCGCGCTGGCTGCTGTTTCGTCTGTTAAGCGGTATCCGCGGCGGCTCGCTGACCCTGCGTGAGGGTGCGCAGACGTTCCATTTCGGCGAGACATCCGCTGCGCTGCATGCTGACGTTCAGATCCTGAGCCCGGGCGTGTACTGGCGTGTCTTAATGGGGGGTAGCCTCGCCGCCGCTGAGGCCTGGATGGATGGCGAATGGGAAACCACACAGCTCACGCCATTGCTTGAGATCCTGGCGCTTAACGGGCAGGTGCTTGGCCGGCTGGAAAAGGGATTTCGCCTGTTCAGCAGGCCGCTTGAACGGCTTCGTCACTGGACGCGGCGAAACTCACGCGCCAAGGCCCGCGAAAATATTGCCGCGCATTACGATCTGGGTAACACCTTCTATGCCCATTTTCTGGACAACGAGTTGCTTTACTCCAGTGCGCTGTTCACCGCAGATGAGCAGGATCTCACGGCGGCTCAACAGGCCAAAATGGCTCGCCTGTGCGATCAGCTGGCGCTGAACGCCAATGATCACCTGCTGGAAATTGGCACCGGCTGGGGCGCGATGGCGGAATATGCCGCCCGTCATTATGGCTGTCGGGTGACCACCACGACGCTGTCGCAGGAGCAGTATCTCTGGGCGAAAGAACGGATTGTCCGCGCCGGGTTGCAGGATCGCGTTGAGGTACTGCTGTGCGATTACCGCGACCTCACCGGAGAGTACGACAAGCTGGTCTCAATAGAGATGATTGAAGCTGTGGGGCAGCGCTATCTGCCAACCTTCTTCCGCACCTGTCAGGCCAGGCTGCGACCGGGAGGTCGTATGGCAATACAGGCCATCACCATTCAGGACCAGCGCTATCGCGACTACAGCAAAAGCGTCGATTTTATCCAGCGCTACATTTTTCCCGGCGGTTTTTTACCAAGCATCACCGCCATGAATGAGCTTATGACGCGCCACACCGATTTCGTAATGCGCAACCTCTTTGATATGGGGCCCGACTATGCCCGCACGCTGGCTCTCTGGCGCCAGCGCTTCGTGCATGCATGGCAGGAGATTGAAAAGCTTGGGTTCGATGAGCGGTTTCGTCGGATGTGGCTGTACTACCTCGGCTACTGCGAAGCCGGGTTTAACGCCCGCACCATCAGCGTGGTGCAACTGACCGCCGAGCGCGTATGAAACATTATTTGCAGGTCTTTCTGCTGGCTATCGCGTTCGATTTTTACTGGGCGCTGGTGGTGCTCTTTCGCGAGCAGGGCCTGATTATCTGGATTGTGCTGGCGGTTGTGGCCTGCCTGCTGTTGCCGTCCGCGTACCGACTTTACGCCATTGCGCTGGCCGCGGCAGGGAGCCTGCTGGATGCGCTCTGGGCGTTGACGGGCCTGCTTGCGTTTACGGGTGAGTCACTGATGCCGCTGTGGATGGTGGCACTGTGGCTGATGTTCGCCACCGTCTGGACTCAGCTGACGCGCACAACAACATTACCCGGCTGGCTGCTGACCCTGCTGGCAACCGTGGGCGGGCCTGTCGCCTATCTGATTGGCGAACGGCTTGGCGCCATTACTTTTCTGGAGCCGACCTTTATTGTCATCAGTTGGATGGCACCGGGCTGGCTGGTTTTGATGCTGTTTTTCCATCTGCTGGTGGGGAGACAAAAATGAGAGCTGCGGCACTGCTTCTCTGGCTGATAATCCTGTCCCCCGTGGCTCAGGCTGCCGACTGGCTGACCTGGCGCAAGGTCGGTGACGCCACGCTGACCTGGGGGCCGTTCACCGTCTATACCTCACAGCTTCGCACGCCGGAGGGGCGTTATAGCGGGGAGAACGGGGATCGGGCGCTGATCATCACTTACGCGCGTGAAATCGACCGTGATGACCTGGTTGAGGCAACGCGCGATCAGTGGCAGGCGCAGGGGATCCTCGAGCAGGAGCCCCAAAGCGAAGCCTGGCTGCGTATGCTCCAGTCGCTCTGGCCCGATGTTGGGCCGGGCAGCCAGCTGGCGTTTGTGGTCACCGACAGGCAGGGGCAGTTCTGGTACCGTGCTTCGGCGACGCAGAAAGACTTTATTCCACTGGGACCACGTCAGTCCGCCGCGTTCAGCACGCGCTTTCTGGCAATCTGGCTCAGTCCCCGCACGCAATATCCCGCGCTGCGTCAGCAGCTGACAGGAGGGCAACAATGAAGCGTATTCTGGTCATCGCGCTGGCGGTAACGATGCTGCTGGCCGGCTGCAGTACAGAGGTGACGGAATACCGTCAACAGCAGCCGAAGCTGGATATCTTCCGCTATTTTCAGGGGAAAACCGAAGCGTGGGGCATGGTGCAGGATCGCAGCGGTAAACAGTTGCGCCGGTTTCACGTTGAGATTGCCGGGGACGTTATCGGCGATACGCTGACGCTCAATGAACATTTCGTCTATGACGACGGCGAAAAGCAGCAGCGGGTATGGCATATCCGACGGATGGGGGGCGATCGCTACGAAGGCACGGCAGGGGATATCGAAGGGGTGGCAACCGGGCAGGCGGCGGGAAACGCCTTCAACTGGCATTACAGCATGCAGGTGAAAGCCAATGGCAGCACCTGGCTGCTGCACTTTGACGACTGGATGTACCTGCAGGATGAAACCCATCTGTTCAATAAAACAGATCTGAAGAAACTGGGCGTCACCGTCGCCACGGTGACGCTGTTCTTTACCCGCAAGGCGTAACGTTACTCGCTCCCGGGCGCCGGTTCGGCGGGGGTTTTGCTGCTGAGGTAGATGAAGATCAGCGCAATGGCCAGGCAGACGATGGCCCCGAGACGGCTCAGCGAAAACGGAATGACCGCGTTACCCAGCCAGCCAAAGCTGTCAATCAACATGCTCATGGTGAGCTGGCCGAAGATCACCGCGACCGTGGCAACGGCGGTACCGATACGTTGTACCGCCAGTACCATTATCACAATGTAGGGCACGCCGAACAGGGCACCGAGCAGCTGCCATTTGGGCACATCCATCAGGGTAATGGCCTGTTTGGGTTCAAAGAAGAAGATCAGCAGGGCGGTGACCAGCGCACCAACGGAAAACGTCAGAAACGCGCTTTTAAAGACGCCCACGCTGCTTCCCAGCTGTCCGTTGATGGCGGCCTGGACGCTCAGCGTCGCGCCGCCACACACTGCCAACATAATCATAATCAGTGTCATTTTGTTACCCCTGTGCAACCAGAACCAGCGCGGCAATGATGAAAAGCAGCGCGATGATGCGTTTACCGTTAATCTTTCTGGGCGTGGTGCCCAGCAACCCATAGTGGTCAATGATAAGACTCTTAAAGACCTGACCTGCCAGAATGCCAATCATCGTCAGGGCAATGCCGATGGCTGGCGTGGCGAGGGTCAAAATGACGACGTAAACGGGCCCGAGTACGCCGCCGAGCAGTTGCCATGCGGGCTGTGCGAAAAACGACGGGCTGTTACGCGGGCTGAAAAACAGCATCAGCAGAAACGTCAGTGCGGCACCTGTACCGAAAATACTGAACGTGGCCCATAAATCGCCGACTTCCCCACCCAGTGGCCCCAGCAAGCCAGCCTCTACGGAGAGGCCCATGCCGCCGAGAATAACCAGTAAAATTAACAACCATTGCATATTCATTATCTCTACGTTCTGAAGGCGAAACAGACTAGCCCTGAACATCGATGAGAAAAATGCCATAATGCAGGAAACACCTTTGCAGGAAATGCACTAATGGTTGATGCCGGAAATATGAATATCCGCTCGCTGCGGGTTTTTATTGCGGTTTACGAAGCGCAAAACTTTTCTGTGGTCGCCCGGCGGGAGGGGATGTCTGCCTCGCAGGTTTCACGCGTTATCCATCAGCTTGAGGACGCGCTCGGCCAGCAGCTTTTCTATCGTAATACCCGGGCGGTGATCCCAACGGAAAGCGGCCACCTTTTTATCCGCTACGCCAGAGCGATGGTGGAAAGCCTGGAGGAGGCGCGTCGGGAGCTGGATGAGCGTTCGACGGAGCCTTCCGGCACGCTGCGCATTAATGGCCCGGTGTACTTTGGGCAGCGGCACGTTGCCCCGGGTCTGCCTGCACTGGCGGCGCGGTATCCCCGGCTGAATATAGAGCTGACGCTGACCGATGACTTTATCGACCCGCACAAAGATGCCGCCGACGTTATCTTTCGCATCGGCATGCTGACGGACTCAACCTTTCACGCGCGGGTTTTTGGCCAGCAGCGTTACCATCTGGCCGCGTCGCCGGACTATTTGCGAAAACACGGTGTGCCAGACGGGCCGGATGACCTCAGTCGCCACCGGTGCCTGGTCTACCGCGGGTCGTCAGGTCCCAATCGCTGGCTGGTGCGAGGTCAGGGGGAAGCCTGGGTGCATTACCCCGTGGTGCCGCTGATGACCTCCAATAATGCGGAGTCGCTGCTCATTGCCGCGCTGGGCGGGATGGGGATCGTGCTGTTTCCGGACTGGCTGATTGGCGACAGACTGCAGAAGGGGGAACTGGTCGCACTCCTCGCGGAACGGGAGTGCGCCATAAATACCGAGCCGCTGAACATTGCGGCAATCTATCCTCACGCCCGTCATCCGCCCCTGAACGTCAGGGCGGTGATTGATCATTACGTGGCGCTTTTCGGCACCCCGCCTTACTGGCAGACGTAGCGATTACGCGCCGAGTTCTTTACGGATAATGTCGGCGCCGGCGCTCAGGGCGTTGAGCTTTCCGTTGGCAACCTGACGTGAGAGCGGGGCCATCCCGCAGTTTGTCGATGGCCACAGCTTGTCGGCATCGACAAACTGCAGCGCTTTACGCAGCGTATCGGCCACTTCCTCTGGCGTCTCAATGGTATTGGTCGCCACGTCAATGGCACCCACCATCACCTTTTTGCCGCGGATCAGTTCCAGCAGGTCCATCGGTACGCGGGAGTTGTGGCACTCCAGCGAGATGATGTCGATATTGGACGTCTGCAGCTTAGGAAAGGCTTCTTCATACTGCCGCCATTCTGAACCGAGCGTTTTTTTCCAGTCGGTATTGGCTTTGATGCCATACCCGTAGCAGATATGGACCGCGGTCTGGCAGCGCAAACCTTCGATGGCACGTTCCAGCGCGGCAATACCCCAGTCGTTCACCTCATCAAAAAACACGTTAAAGGCCGGTTCATCAAACTGGATGATATCAACGCCCGCCGCTTCTAACTCTCTCGCTTCCTGATTGAGAATTTTGGCAAATTCCCAGGCCAGCTTTTCGCGGCTTTGATAGTGAGCGTCATAGAGGGTGTCGATCATGGTCATCGGGCCGGGCAGAGCCCACTTGATCGGTTTATCCGTGAGCTGACGTAAATACTTTGCGTCATCAACGAACACCGGTTTTTGACGCGCGACGGCATCCACCACGGTCGGCACGCTTGCGTCATAGCGGTTACGAATTCGCACGGTCTGGCGGTTCTCAAAATCAACGCCGCTGAGGTGTTCAATAAAGGTGGTGACGAAGTGCTGACGAGTCTGTTCGCCGTCGCTGACAATATCAATGCCCGCACGGATCTGCTCATCCAGAGATAAAAAAAAAAAAAAAGAGATAAAACGCAGCGCATCCTGTTTACCGGCAAGTAATTCCTGATCCTGCAATTTCCATGGCGACCAGAGCGTTTCGGGTTGCGCAAGCCAGGTTGGCTTAGGCAAACTGCCAGCCGTTGAAGTCGGGAGCAATGTTTTCATAGTAGAAGACCTTTATTATCGATTAATTAAAGCGTGTTGTGACCTGACCACTGCTCAAGAAGAGGTTTATAGGGCTTGATGAAATACGCTTCCGTAAATTTGCCCTGTTCAATTGCCAGCCGGCTGCGTTCTTCGCGGTCATAAACAATTTTTGTTAATGAATGATCCTCATGATTCAGATCGGGCTGGTAGCATTCTCCGGCGGTCGAGTTCGCATTGTAAATTTCAGGGCGATAAATTTTCTGAAAAGTCTCCATGGTGCTGATGGTGCTAATCAACTCCAGGTTGGTGTAATCCCGTAATAAATCGCCGGTGAAATAAAACGCAAACGGCGCTGCGCTATTCTCAGGCATAAAGTAACGAACCTGCAGACCCATTTTCCCGAAGTACTGCTCGGTTAAGGATGTACCGTCCGGACGATACTCGATGCCCAGCACCGGGTGCTGGTTGCCCGTGCGGCGGTAGGTGTCTTTGCTGGAGACGCTCAGGCAGATCACCGGTGCCTTTTTGAAGTTCTCTTTGTATTCAGGTGAGTTAACGAAATGCCGGAAAATAGTGCCGTGCAGCTCACCAAAATTATCCGGGATCGCGAAGCGGGACTGATTTTTATTGTGCTCCGGCAGCAAGACGCTGAAATCATAATCGCGGACATAGGACGAGAAATTATTTCCAACGATACCGTCGATGCGCTCATGGGTCTTTTTATCAACGATCGTTGTCTGCAATATTTCGATAGCCGGGAAGGGCTTCTCAGCGCCGATATGCAAATCCACAGAAATAATGTCCAGTTCGAGCGCATAGCGATCGGCTTTTGGGTTATCCCAGCGCGCTAACGCGTTAAAACGGTTATTCATCATCACCAGCGTATTACGCAGGTTTTGCTGGCGTTTTTCGCCACGGGCCAGGTTGGCGAAGTTGGTGGTGGTACGCGTATTTTCTGAAGGGTTATAATTTTCATCAAAGCAACTACGCTTAAGGCTAAATGTAAAAGCATTACTCATCGTCGTTATACATCCTAAGTTCTTGTTGCTAAGAAGTTACCAATGCATAATTTATGCCTGAGCCCGTGACGGAGGGGAAGTGACTTAATTTCACTGCAACATGAGCTATCTTCATGAACAGCGCCTTTCCAGGTATAATCCCCAAAATTTCAACACGGTTTAGAAACGATCATGACAAAACTCACCCTACAAGAGCAGATGCTGAAAGCAGGCTTAGTCAGCAGCAAGAAGATGGCTAAAGTTCAGCGCACGGCCAAGAAATCGCGCGTTCAGGCCCGTGAAGCAAGGGAAGCAGTAGAAGAGAATAAAAAAGCGCAGCTCGAGCGTGACAAGCAGCTGAGCGAGCAACAGAAGCAAGCGACGCTGGCGAAAGAGTTTAAAGCGCAGGTCAAGCAGCTGATCGAAATGAACCGCATCACCGTGACCAGAGGCACCATCGCCTTTAACTTTACCGACGGCAATCTCATCAAAAAAATCGAGGTCGACAAGCAGACGCAGGCCCAGTTGATCAATGGCCGCCTGGCGATTGCGCGTCTGGTGATTAATGCCAATGGCGACTGCGACTATGCGATTATCCCGGCAGTGGTGGCCGATAAAATCGCCCAGCGCGATGCCGAGAGTATCGTGTTAAACAGCGCCCTGAGTCAGGAAGAGCAGGATGAAGACGATCCGTACGCAGATTTCAAAATTCCTGACGATTTGATGTGGTAAGCCGCGCTTAAAACGGTGCGGCGTGACGGGCGTTAATTGCCTCTGCGCTCACCGGATGCACAAAATCCAGCTCGCTGGCGTGCAGCATCAGCCGCGGTATCTGTTCGGTGCCCGGCAGTGCAAGACCACCATACAGATCGCAGCCTAAAATAGGGTAGCCCAACTGCTGGCAGTGAATACGCAGCTGGTGGGTTCGCCCGGTCTCCGGGGTCAGTCTGACCCGCGTCAACGGCAGTGCCGCATCATAAAACCGGTCCATCACCTGATAGCGTGAGCGTGCGGGCTTGCCGTTAATCGCACAAATCGACATCAGCGGAAACAGCGCCGGATCTTTAGCAATCGGGGCATCAATCACGCCCTCGTCGTTTTCCACATGCCCGCAAAGCAGGGCGCTGTATACCTTTCGCACGGCGCGCTGGCTGAACTGGTGACAGAGGGCGGCGTTAATCGCTTTATTGCGCGCAATTACCATCAGCCCGGATGTACCGAAATCCAGACGATGCACCAGCGTGCAGCCGGGAAACGTCTGTACCAGTCGATAATGCACGGAATCGCGGTTTTGCGGATTTTTGCCTGAAAGGCTGAGCAGACCGGAAGGCTTATTAATCAGGACCAGATGTTCGTCCTGCCAGAGGATCTCGATCTCGTCGTGACACGGTGGGGCAATAAAAGAATCTATAATCGCAGACATCAGACGGCCCGACAGAAGAGTGGGTGCGGATGATAGCGAATTTTTAGCGGCGGGGACAGAAAGAAACCCTCCCACCAGGCGGTGAGAGGGGGATGATTAAGCGGCTACGAGGCTGTCGATAGCGGCTTTCGCGTCGGTCTGCGCTTTGGTCGCAACTTCCGGGCCGTAGGCAATACCTTCAGCAAACACGAAATTCACGTCGGTGATACCGATGAAGCCCAGGAACAGAGTCAGGTACGGTGCAACCAGGTCAGTTGGGGTGTCTTTGTGAATACCACCACGGCTGGTCAGTACAATCGCACGCTTACCTTTCACCAGACCTTCAGGACCGTTTTCAGTGTAACGGAAGGTTACGCCGGCACGGGCAACCAGGTCGAAGTAGTTCTTCAACTGAGTAGGGATGTTGAAGTTGTACATTGGCGCGTTGATCACGATAACGTCGTGCGCCTGCAGTTCAGCAATCAGTTCGTCAGAGAGGGCCAGGGCTTCCTGCTGACGTGGCGTCAGGGGAGCGTCGCTCGGACGCAGCGCGCCAACCAGTTCGCCATCCAGCACAGGAATCGGGTTTGCAGCCAGGTCACGCACGGTGATTTCATCAGCAGAATGCTGTTCACGCCACTGTTCAACGAAGTAGTCAGAGAGCTGACCAGACTGTGAGTACCCTGCCAGAATACTGGATTTCAATACTAATACTTTGCTCATGGGTGATTCCTGTTTTTGCATTTGATTGAAGGGGGTTGCCCCGTTGCTTGTTGACACTCTATTCACAATCCTGTCGCAGGGATAGCGCAATATATCGAAGTCTATGTTCGAATTTTTTGAATAAGGCACTCAAAGCGCCAATGTGATACTCTATAGCAATCATTAAAAAGAGATTTTACCCGGCAGTGCACTGCCCGTTAACGCTATGACAGAACAACAAAAATTAACCTTCCCGATGCTCCTGCAACAGCTTGATTCACTGATGCTGCGTGATAAACAGCGGTTTGCCCGTCGTCTGCACGGGGTGAAGAAGGTTAAAAATCCTGATGCACAACAGGCCATTTATCAGGAGATGGCGAAAGAGATTGAACAGGCGGCAGGGAAAGTCGTGCTGCGCGAAGCCGCACGTCCGGAGATTACCTACCCGGAAAACCTGCCGGTCAGTCAGAAAAAACAGGACATTCTTGACGCCGTGCGCGACCACCAGGTGGTGATTGTCGCAGGGGAAACCGGTTCAGGGAAAACCACTCAGCTGCCGAAAATTTGTATGGAGCTGGGGCGTGGGGTGAAAGGGCTGATTGGTCACACCCAGCCGCGTCGTCTGGCGGCGCGTACCGTGGCGAACCGTATTGCCGAAGAGCTGCAAACGCAGCCCGGCGGCTGCATTGGGTATAAGGTGCGATTCAGCGACCACGTTAGCGATAACACCATGGTCAAACTGATGACTGACGGTATTCTGCTGGCGGAAATCCAGCAGGATCGTCTGCTGATGCAGTACGACACGATCATTATCGATGAAGCGCACGAACGCAGCCTGAATATCGACTTCCTGCTCGGGTATCTGAAAGAATTGTTACCGCGTCGCCCGGACCTGAAAATTATCATCACTTCCGCCACCATCGATCCGGAGCGTTTCTCAAAGCATTTCAACAATGCGCCGATTATCGAGGTCTCTGGCCGAACGTATCCGGTGGAGGTGCGCTATCGCCCGATAGTGGAAGACGCGGACGATACCGAGCGCGACCAGCTGCAGGCCATCTTTGATGCCGTCGACGAGCTGGGAAATGAAAGCGCGGGTGACATTCTGATTTTCCTGAGCGGCGAACGGGAAATCCGCGATACCGCTGACGCCCTCAGCAAGCGCGATCTTCGCCATACCGAAATTCTGCCGCTGTATGCGCGCCTGTCAAACAGCGAACAAAACCGCGTGTTTCAGCCGCACAGCGGACGTCGTATTGTGCTCGCCACCAACGTGGCGGAAAACCTCGCTTACCGTGCCGGGCATCAAATATGTGATTGACCCGGGTACGGCGCGTATCAGCCGCTACAGCTACCGCACCAAAGTGCAGCGCCTGCCAATTGAGCCGGTTTCTCAGGCTTCCGCTAATCAGCGTAAAGGCCGCTGCGGCCGTGTGTCGGAAGGGATCTGTATTCGCCTCTATTCCGAGGACGATTTCCTGTCGCGACCAGAGTTTACCGACCCGGAAATTCTGCGCACCAACCTGGCGTCGGTCATCCTGCAGATGACTGCGCTAGGGCTTGGCGACATCGCCGCGTTCCCGTTTGTCGAAGCGCCGGACAAGCGCAATATTCAGGACGGCGTGCGCCTGCTGGAAGAGCTGGGTGCCATCACCACCGACGAGCAGGCTAGCGCCTACAAACTGACGCCGCTGGGTCGTCAGCTCAGCCAGCTGCCGGTTGACCCGCGTCTGGCGCGCATGGTGCTGGAAGCACAGAAACACGGCTGTGTGCGTGAAGCGATGATCATTACCTCCGCGCTCTCGATTCAGGATCCGCGCGAGCGTCCGATGGACAAGCAGCAGGCGTCTGATGAAAAACACCGTCGGTTCCACGATAAAGAGTCCGACTTCCTCGCCTTTGTGAACCTGTGGAACTACCTCGGCGAGCAGCAGAAAGCGCTGTCGTCGAACCAGTTCCGCCGCCAGTGCCGCGTCGATTTCCTCAATTATCTGCGCGTGCGCGAGTGGCAGGATATCTACACGCAGCTGCGTCAGGTGGTGAAAGAGCTGGGCATTCCGGTTAACAGTGAACCGGCGGAGTACCGCGAAATTCACATTGCGTTGCTGACCGGTCTGCTCTCCCATATCGGGATGAAGGATGCCGACAAGCAGGAGTATACCGGGGCGCGTAACGCCCGTTTCTCCATCTTCCCGGGGTCCGGTTTATTCAAGAAACCGCCTAAATGGACCATGGTGGCCGAACTGGTGGAAACCAGCCGCCTGTGGGGCCGCATTGCGGCGCGCATTGATCCCGAATGGGTTGAACCTGTTGCCCAGCACCTGCTGAAGCGCTCATACAGTGAACCGCACTGGGAGCGCGCGCAGGGCGCGGTGATGGCGACCGAAAAAGTGACCGTTTACGGTTTGCCGGTGGTTGGCGCGCGCAAGGTTAACTACAGCCAGATAGACCCCGCGTTGTGCCGCGAGTTGTTTATTCGTCACGCGCTGGTGGAGGGCGACTGGCAGACGCGTCATGCGTTCTTCCGTGAAAACCTCAAACTGCGTGCCGAAGTGGAAGAGCTTGAGCATAAATCCCGTCGCCGCGACATTCTGGTCGACGACGAGGCGCTGTTTGAGTTTTACGACCAGCGTATCAGCCACGATGTGATTTCTGCCCGCCACTTCGACAGCTGGTGGAAGAAGGCCAGCAAAGAGACCCCAGATCTGCTCAACTTTGAAAAGAGCATGTTGATCAAAGAGGGGGCGGAGTCCGTCAGCAAACTCGATTACCCGAACTTCTGGCATCAGGGCTCTCTCAAGCTGCGTCTGACCTATCAGTTTGAGCCGGGCGCGGATGCGGATGGCGTCACCGTACACATTCCGCTGCCGTTGTTAAACCAGGTCGAAGAGAGCGGATTCGAGTGGCAAATTCCGGGGCTGCGTCGCGAGCTGGTGATTGCGCTGATCAAATCGATGCCAAAACCGGTGCGTCGTAACTTTGTGCCTGCGCCAAACTATGCCGAAGCGTTTTTAGGCCGCGTAACGCCGCTGGAGTTGCCGCTGCTGGATTCGCTGGAGCGTGAGCTCAGGCGCATGACGGGCGTAACCGTCGACCGCGACGACTGGCACTGGGATCAGGTGCCCGATCACCTGAAAATCAGCTTCCGCGTGGTGGACGACAAAAACAAAAAGCTGCAGGAAGGCCGATCGCTGACCGAACTGAAAGAGGCGCTGAAAGGCAAAGTCCAGGAGACGCTTTCTGCGGTGGCTGATGACGGTATCGAGCAGAGCGGATTGCACATCTGGAGCTTTGGCGCGCTTCCGGAAAGCTATGAGCAAAAACGCGGCAACTACAGGGTGAAGGCCTGGCCTGCACTGGTGGATGAGCGTGACAGCGTGGCCATCAAACTCTTTGATAATCCACAGGAACAACAGCAGATGATGTGGCGTGGTCTGCGTCGTTTGCTGCTGCTTAATATTCCGTCACCGATTAAATATCTGCACGAGAAGTTACCGAACAAAGCCAAGCTTGGCCTCTACTTTAACCCGTACGGTAAAGTGCTGGATCTGATTGACGACTGCATCTCCTGTGGTGTGGACAAGCTTATCCACGAGGCGGGCGGTCCGGTCTGGTCAGAAGCGGAGTTTGCGGTACTGCATGAGAAAGTCAGGGCAGAACTGAACGACACCGTGGTGGACATTGCGAAACAGGTCGAGCAGATCCTCACCACCGTGTTCAATATCAACAAACGCCTGAAAGGGCGCGTGGATATGACCATGGCGCTGGGGCTGTCGGACGTGAAAGCGCAAATGGCCGGGTTAGTGTACCGTGGATTCGTTACCGGCAACGGCTTCAAACGCCTTGGCGATACGTTGCGTTATCTGCAGGCGATCGAAAAACGTCTGGAGAAAATGGCTATCGATCCGCATCGTGACCGCGCGCAGATGCTGAAAGTGGAAAGCGTGCAGAAGGCATGGCAGCAGTGGCTCAACAAATTGCCGCCAGCGCGCCGTGACGATGAAGACGTGCAGGCGATCCGCTGGATGATCGAAGAGCTGCGCGTCAGCTTCTTTGCCCAGCAGCTCGGTACGCCGTATCCCATTTCGGATAAGCGTATTTTGCAGGCAATGGAGCAGATTTCGGCGTAACGTCGGGTGTTCGCCCTCTCTCTGTGAGAGAGGGCATCTGCGTTTAGCGATTCACCACGGCCAGGGTAAAGCCATCCCATCCTTTACTGCCCACCGTTTGTAGCGCGGTCGCCGTCAGGCGCGGGTTATCCCCGATCATCTCAATAAATCGTCTGACGCCCTGTACGCGGGCATCGTCGCTTTGCGCGTTAATCACTTCGCCGTCCCGAACCACATTATCCCCGACGATCAGCGTTCCCGGACGCGAGTAGTACAGTGCCCACTCCAGATACCCCGGATTGTTTGGCTTATCGGCATCGATAAAGATCAGGTCGAACGGCGGAATATCACCGATGTGTTCAAGAGAGTACAGCGCCGGGCCTTCAATGAGCTCAATCCGATCGCTGAGCCCCGCCAGCTGGATATTCTGCCGTGCAACGCGGGCATGGATGGGGTCCGCTTCGAGGGTGATCAACTTCCCGTCAGGTGGCAGCGCACGCGCCATCCAGATAGTGCTGTAGGCGCCCAGCGTGCCGATTTCAAGGATCCGCCGTGCCTGCGTCATGCGGACAAAAAGCGCCAGCAGCTGCCCCTGATTGGCCGCGACATCGTGTTCGGGTAAACCAGCTCGCTGGTTGTTTTCCAGCACCCGCTGGAGGATATCATCCTCGGGAATGAGTGAAGAGATCATGTAATTATCGACTGCAGACCACTGTTGTTGCATAGATTGACTCCTGAGTGGCAAACACCGGGTTGCGCTGCGATCCGGTTTTCGCCCCCTCCATGCCGGAGAGGGCCTGTGGGGTATCAGGTCACGCGTTGCTCCAGCCTCCGCCCAGTGCTCTGTACAAATCAACCTGCGCCAGCAGCAGGTTATTTTTGACCTGCACGACGCTGGTTTGTACCGAGAACAGCGTGCGCTGGGCATCCAGCACATCCAGGTACGACGAATAGCCGTTGCGATAGCGGTTTTGCGCTATGCGCAGCGTCTCTTGCGCCACATCTTGTTGGGCAAGCAGCTCCGTCAGTTGTTCCTGATAGCGCGTGATGGCATCAAGACTGTTATTGACCTCGGCAAAGGCGTTACGGACGGTTTTTTCATAACTGTAAAGCGCCTGGTTGCGCTGGGACTGCGAAATATCCACCTGTGCGTTCAGCGCCTGGCGGTTGAGCAGCGGAGCAAGAATGCTGCCGCCGACGCTCCAGAGCTGCAGCGGGTTGTCGAGTAAGCCGGAAAGCGTGCGATCCTGTATCGATCCGGTTGCGGTCAGGTTGATCGACGGCAGCAGGCTGGCGCGTGAGGCAGCCAGCGAGGCATCAGCCGCAACCAGTTGCTTTTCAGCCTGCACAATATCCGGACGGCGATTAAGCAGCGAGGAGGGCAGTTGCGAGGGCAATGCCAGGGGCGTCAGGGCCGCGAAGCTTTCACTGCGCGCGACCTCGCCCGGGTTGCTCCCCAGCAGCAGGCTCAGGGCGTTCTCCTGCTGTGCAATCTGATGCTGCAGCAGGGGAACCTGCGCCCGCGTGGAGCGCAGTTCGGAGTCGGACTGCATCAGCTCCAGGCGTGAACTGTAGCCCGTTTCAAACTGGCGTTTAGCGAGAGTGAATGCCTCTTCCCGGGACTTCAGCGTGGAGCGGGTGACGCGAAGCTGTTCATCGAGGGACAGCAGGGTGATATAGCCGGAGGCGACCGAGGATGCCACGGTAAGATCTGCCGCCGCCGCCGCGGCTTTCTGCGCGTCCAGCGAGGCTTCAGCCGCATTCGCGGTGCTGCGGTTTACGCCCCAGATATCGACATCATAGCTGGCGGTGAGGCTGCCTTTATACAGGCTGCTGTAGATCGGCAGACCGGTGGCAGCAGATTGAGTCCGCGCGCGGGTGCCCGTGACGCCAGCATCCAGCGACGGAAACAGGCTGCCGTCGGCCGCGTAGACCCGCGCCTGATACTCGTTAATCCGTTCGCGGGCAATCAGCACGTCGCTGTTGTTCTTAAGCGCCAGGTCCACATAGCGGTTCAGATTATTGTCGTGGAAATTACGCCACCAGAGCTGTTCTGCAGGGCTTGCCGGGCCTGCTGTTGCTCGCCATTGTGTGGGGATGTGCAGCGACGGCTGCGCCGGTTTCACGTCGACCGACTGGCAACCGGCCAGCACGGTCATGATCATCAGAACGGCTATCGGGCGAAGGGTCATTGCTTCGCCTCCCGCGTATCAATGGTCACCTGCACCGACATGCCCGGACGCAGAAGCTGATAGGCTTCCTGGTCACCCAATACTTCAATTCGCACCGGAATACGCTGGGCAATTTTGACAAAGTTACCCGTGGCGTTATCCGGCGTGATGGCGCTGAACTCAACGCCGGTTGCCGGAGAGATGCTCTCCACGCGGCCCTGATAGGCCTTATCATTTAATGCATCGACGGTGAATTTCACCGGCTGACCCACCCGAAGCTCCGCCAGCTGCGTCTCTTTAATATTGGCGATCACCCAGTGCTGAGGCGGCACGAGGGTGGTGAGGTGGGTTCCGGCGGTAACGTAAGCGCCCAGACGAACGGCGATCTGACCAAGCTGGCCGTCGCGAGGCGCCACAATGCGCGTGTTTTGCAGGTCAATTTGCGCCAGCTCCAGCGCCGCTTTGGCGTTTTCCACATCCGCCTCCAGCGCGCCGCGATTGACGATCACCGTTTGCAGATCCTGGCGCGACATTTCCAGCGTGGCTTTCGCCTGGTCAATGTCGGCGCTGCCCTGGGCTGCGCTTGCCAGCGCGGCGTCGCGCTCACGGATAGACAGTGAACCATCCGCCGTCAGGTCCTTTACGCGCTTCAAATCTGCCTGGGATTTCAGACTCTGGGCGCGGGCATTTTTCAGAGCCGCTTCGTTTTTGGCGATCACCGCTTCGGCGCTTTTGCGCTGTTGCAGGTTGTTGTTCAGGGCGGCAATCTTCATCGCCAGCTGCGCTTCGGCCTGATGCACCCGCTGGCGGTAGATACGGTCATCAATCTGCAGCAGCAGCTCGCCCTTTTTAACCCGGTCGAAATCCTGCACCTTCACCTCAGTGATATAGCCGTTAACCTGCGGGCTGATAAAGGTCGTCTGTCCGCGCACGTAGGCATTATCAGTAAACTGCGAGTGGCGGGTGAACGGGGGTAGCTGCCAGGCGTAGAGGATCACCAGTACGCCGACAATACCGATTGCCGCCGCGGTGAAAACCGAAACGATACGGACATTTTTACGGGTGTTGGCCTGCTCTTTAGCGGCATCCTGCTGACTCATAACATCTCCAGAGAAATCATCTTCATATTCATTACTTGTTGCCTGTTGCCTTCTTCAGGGCCATACGGGCAGTCAGTCGCAGGCGCAGCAAGCGCCATAAAATCCAGACCAGGGTGGCGGCGGCAATGCTCGCCGTCAGTAAATAAGTATCGTTATAAGCCAGAATATTTGCCTCAAGCGTTGAAACCGTTTGCAGCTGGGTGATGGCCTGGGTGCCCAGCAGCGAGCTGTCGCCAATCAGGCTCCGGTACAGCCCGGTGTAAGCCTGAATACGGTCATTCACCAGCGGGTTCAGGGTTGTGAGCTGATCGGCCAGCATGCTGGAGTGGTATTTCTCGCGCCAGGTCTGGAAGGTCCCCAGGATGGCAGAGCCGAGCAGGCCGCCGAGGTTCTGGCTCATGCCAAACATCACCGAGAAGCTCACCAGGTTGCGCGGATCGGCGATAACCCCGCCAATCGCGGCCAGCATGGCGGGCGCGAGGAAGAAGGCGCTGCCGAAGCCCAGCAGGAACTGGCTTAGCATCAGCTGGTCCGGGCGGGTCAGGTTGTTCGACTGGCTGTCCAGCAGGGAGGCAACAATCATAAGCGCCAGCGAGGTAATGATCGGCCACGCCAGTTTTGTGGGCTTGATGGTCAAACAACTGGTCACAATCCCGCAGACAATACCGGCAAAAATAGACCACGCCAGGTGGGTCATCTGCTCATTCTGCAAGCCGACATACTGCAGCCAGCCGATAACGCCGGTGTTTTGCTCCGCCAGCACGATGCGGATCAGCAGCATAATGAGCCCGAGACGCACGATGCTGCCGCTCGACAACCAGCGGGTATTCAGCAACGGGTTAGAACGGTTATGTTCAAACACGATCGCAGACACGATTAATACCAGCGCTAATGCCAGCGACCAGCCGATCCACGGCGCTTCAAACCACCAGTAAAGACGGCCTAAGGAGAGCACCGCGCAGAGCAGCGCCATCCCCGGGGCCAGTAAAAAGAAGGTGATGAAGTCTTTTTTCTCGAAGACCTTGCGCCGGTCGCCAGGAGGCAATTTCAACGCTATCACGCAGGCCAGTGAAATGAGCGCCAGCCCGAGCTCAAAGAAGTAAAGCCCGCGCCACTCGTCAAGCTGCAGCAGCTCGGTCGAAAAGAGGCGGGCGAGGGGGATGGCGAGCGATGACCCGGTAATCCCGATGGTCAGTGCCTTCAGACGGTGTTTCGCGGGCCAGGCCTGTATCTGGTAGTAAATACCGAGGGAGCTGAGCGCGGCGGCCACCATCCCGTGTGCGGCACGCACCATCAGCGCGGAGCTGAGATCGTTTACAAACAGGTGGAAAAAGGTGACCAGCACATACAGCACCAGAAAACCTTCCGTGAAGGCGCGCAAACCATACTGCTGGCGGAATTTCACCAGCAGCAGGTTGATGGAGATGTTGGTCATCACATACACCGCCGGGAGCCAGGCGATTTCTGTCGACCAGGCCCCGAAGGTCCCCTGCAGATTTTGCAGATTGGCGGTGACCACCGCATTACCCAGCGCCCCCGTCAGGCACACCAGCAGACCGACAACCCCGTAGGCAATCCGTTTTGGCGTGCTGTGTTCTGGCGTGGAGGGCGAACCCAACAGGGCGGGTTTCTCATGAGGCTGCCACTCGCGAGGAGCATAAGGGTCGCGTTCGGGCAGGCGCATAACGTCTTTTACCTTAGAAAAAATTGAATAATGAGTGGGCTAACGATTCTACGTTTGCCGCAAATGATAATTCAAGTGAATATGATTTTCGCAGGTTAATCAAATGTTGAAGAACAGGTTAAGGAAAAAGAGCGGCCCGGGAGGCCGTTGTTTTGTCGATCTGAAGTCGTTAATCTGAACCAGAGCAACTGAGGACATCACCATGGTTCAGACGCATTTTCCCCTTCTGCCGGAGTCAACCCTGGCGGCAATCAACACGGTCGGCCAGTGGCTGGCACAGGATGATTTGGGCGATACCCGCGACGTGGCGGCGGTTGACAGGGTTATTCTGGCCGGAAACGCGGTGATGCCGACCATCGACGCTGCCTGCCGTATTGCCGCTGAACACGACGTTCCGTTACTGATTAGCGGAGGGATTGGCCATTCGACCGCGTTTTTGTATGCAGCCATCGCTCAGCATCCGCGTTATCACACTGTCCCGGTAACGGGGCGAGCGGAAGCACGTATTCTGGCCGATATTGCCCGCCAGTTCTGGCAGATCCCTGATGCGCGCGTGTGGGTTGACGAACAATCAACCAACTGCGGAGAAAACGCGCGTTTTAGCTGGAACATGCTCAAACAGCATCAACAGACGTCCGGGCGCGTGCTGGTCGTGCAGGATCCGACCATGCAGCGCCGCACGATGGCAACCTTTGCCCGCGTGTGCCGTGACGAGTCTGCTTCGCCGCAGTGGGTCAGCCACCCGGGCTATACACCGGTGCTGAAAAATGGCGAAAACGGGCTGGTGTTCAGCGGGGAGAGCGCTGGCCTCTGGCCGGTAGAGCGCTATCTCTCGCTCATTTTAGGCGAGCTTCCGCGACTCTGTGATGACATGAACGGCTATGGCCCGGCCGGGCGTGATTTTATTGCACACGTTGAATTCCCCGACGAGGTGACTGCAGCGTGGGCACGGTTAAAGCAGGATCCTGTGCTTACGGATGCCCTGAACCACCGGTCGCTTCTCTGAGCAGAGGCCGTTTGCGGTATTCCCCTCTCCGCGGAGAGGGGACAGGCATTACAGCGAGGCGAATTTGTCCAGCGTGCGCACCAGCTGGGTGACGAAACCGTATTCGTTGTCATACCAGGCGACGGTTTTCACCAGTTGCAGATCGCCAGCCTCTGATACTTCGGTCTGTGTGGCGTCAAAGACAGAACCAAAGTGAGAGCCAATCACATCAGACGAAACAATCTCTTCATCGGTATAACCAAAAGATTTATTCCCCTGCGTCGCTTTTTTCAGCGCGGCGTTGATCTCCTCAACGGTGACCTTTTTACCCAGAATCGAGACCAGCTCGGTCACTGAACCGGTTTTCACCGGTACGCGCTGGGCGTGGCCTTTCAGCTTGCCGCTGAGGGCCGGAATCACCAGACCGATGGCTTTGGCCGCCCCGGTGGTGTGCGGAATGATATTCTCCGCCGCGGCGCGTGAGGCGCGAAGGTCTTTCCCGCGCGGGCCATCCACCAGCGCCTGCGTGCCGGTATAGGCGTGAATGGTTGTCATGGTGCCCACTTTTATTTCAAACGCATCGTGCAGGGCTTTTGCCAGTGGGGCGAGGCAGTTGGTGGTACAGGAAGCAACGGAAATAATCGTATCACTGGCGTCAATGGTATCGTCATTCACGTTATACACGATGGTTTTCATCTCACCGGCAGGGGCAGAGATCAGCACTTTTTTGGCACCGGCCTCGAGGTGTGCCTGTGATTTTTCTGCCGACGTGTAGAAGCCGGTGCATTCCACGACGATATCCACGCCCGCGGCTTTCCACGGGATATGTTTTGCCTCTTTTTCGGCGTACACGGCGATAGTTTTTCCGTCAACAATCAGGGCGTCTTCGGTGAAATCTACGCTCCACGGGAAGCCACCGTAGTTGGAATCATGCCTGAGCAGGTAGGCCAGCACTTTGGGAGAGGTGAGATCGTTGATGGCGACGACGGTGTTGCTGTCCTGGGTTTCAAGAAGGCGACGCAGGACAAGGCGTCCTATGCGTCCAAATCCGTTAATGCCAATTTTACTCATGGTGTACTCCTGTGAACGCGTCTTTGCGACAGTTTGAACTCATCCAGGCTTAGACCATCACGGACAGGGCGGCAATTGAAGAAGCTTCATGCGAGGGGAAGTATTTGAAAAACCATACAGAAAAATTAATGAATTTTTAAGGAAAGGGGATTATGTTGGCGCGATATCGGTTATTTATCAGGAAATCTCATGCGTACTAAATATACAAGCCTGCAAATTGCTATCCACTGGCTGGTGTTTTTGTTAATCATCGTCGCCTACTGCGCGATGGAGTTCAAAGGCTTCTTCCCACGCACCGCACGGCCGGTAATCAACATGATCCACGTTTCGTGCGGCATCTCTGTGCTGGTGTTGATGGTGACGCGTTTAGTGGTTCGCCTTAAATTCCGCGCACCGCCGATTGAACCGAAACCAAAACCGATGGTGACCGGACTGTCCCATCTTGGCCATCTGGTGGTGTATCTACTGTTCATCGCGTTGCCGCTGATTGGTATTGTCATGATGTATAACCGCGGTACTGACTGGTTAGCCTTTGGTCTGGTGATGCCGCACGCGGCAGAATCGAATTTTGATCTGGTCGACGTTCTGAAAGAGTGGCACGAGACGCTGGCCAACGTGGGGTACGTTGTGATTGGTCTGCACGCGATGGCGGCGCTGATGCATCACTATTTCTGGAAAGACAACACCCTCCTGCGCATGATGCCAAAAAAACGCAAGTAACTCATAACAACGAGCCCTGCAGCAGTCTGCAGGGCTTTTTTTTAGCGTTTTATTGCAGTTGAGCACGCTCTTCCGGGGTTAACTCCAGCGCCTGAGTGGTGCCCGTCTCTGAGGATTTCACGGCCGCTTCCAGTACCGCCATCACCGCCAGCGCCTCGACCGGATGAACCGGATTGGTGATTTTTCCGAGTAGCGCATCACGCACGTTGATGTAGTACTGACGCTGATCGCCTTTCGGCGTGGTAACGGTCTGCGGCTCACCGTTTGCACCAAAGAACACCATGCTGTCACTGTCCTCGCCCCAGGCCTCACTGCCGGGGATCACGCCCGCCAGCAGCTGCGCTTCCTGTTGGTCGATTCGGGCTTTCACCACGCTGCCTTTATCGCCGTGAACGGTAAAACGTGCCGTTCCGCCAGCCACCAGCATGCTGCAGTGCAAAATCACTTTATGTTGCGGATAATCTAAGACCACGTGTGCCCAGTCGTTAATTTCCGCGCCGTCACGCAGCGTGGCGATATTGCCCTGTACCGACTGTGGCAGTCCAAAGAGCTGCAGCGTCTGGTCAATCAGGTGCGGCCCCAGATCAAACCACAGACCGCTACCGGGCACGTTTTGCTCTCTCCAGCGCACGCGCACTTCCGGGCGGAAACGGTCAATGTGCGACTCAAGGTGTTTGACCTTGCCAAGGGTTCCTTGCTCAATAATCTGCTTAATGCCGAGGAAGTCGCTGTCCCAGCGGCGGTTATGGAAGACGGAGAGCAGCCGTTGCTTCTCTTGCGCCAGGGCAATCAGGTCGCGTGCTTCCTGCATGTCGAGCGTGAACGGTTTATCCACGACCACATGTTTGCCTGAATTCAGGGCAAGCGTTGCCAGCGGCGCGTGGGTGGCGTTAGGGGAGGCAATCACCACCAGATCGACATCGGGATGCTGAATTGCCTCTTCCGGGGTTGCCACCACCTGAACATCAGGAAGATCGCGTTTAACCTTCTCTTCATCACGAGACGAAACCACCGCCAGCTTAAGGCCGTCCACGGACTGGATCAGCGGGGCATGGAAGGTCTTGCCTACAAATCCATACCCGATCAGCGCAATGTTGATTGTCTTCTCTTTACTCATGACCTTCTCCACGTTATTTCGCGCAAACCGTAATGTGCATTGCGCCAGGGTCCCCAAGCTCAGGCCAGGGACGATCTAAAAAGAGGTGCTGGATGTTGGATAATCCGCTGACCAGATACGGTTCACAGCGGTTTAGTTTCAGATGGTCGGCGACAATCCAGCGCTCATGGCTGGCCGCGAGCATCGCCCGTTTGACCTCGGCATCGGCCTCTTTTCCGGCGCTCAGACCGAGTTCAGCATGGATAGCACAGGCTCCCAGAATGGCGATATCCGCGCGGTAGCGTGACAGCAGGGAGAGGGTGGCGCTGCCGGCAAACAGTCGCTGCTTGTGATCCCATTTTCCGCCGAGCAGGATCAGTTCGATATCGTCACGGTCGCTGAAGTGCCACGCGATATCCAGCGAGGTGGTGATGATTGTCAGCGGTCCCTTCAGGAACGAGGCGACAGCCATTACCGTGCTCCCCGCATCCAGAAACAGCGTCGAACCTGGCGGAACAGCCTGCGCCACCTGTTTACCAAGACGTTGTTTGGTTTCCGGCAGCAGTGTATTGCGCCCCTGACGATTCATGGCCGACAGATTCAGGGCAATTGCCCCGCCGTGGTTCTTTTGCGCCAGCCCCTGTTTCTCGAGATCGGTCAGATCCCGGCGGATGGTGTCCGCTGAGACCTGCAGTTTGTCCGCCAGTTCCGTAATGCTGGCCTGCCCGTGCTCACTAATGATATCAAGCACATATTTTTGTCTGGCCGTTTTGTGCATGGATCAATCCCGCAAAATGTCGCAATAAGTTGCATATTACAGCATTTTACCGCAGAGGGAAGGGTGTTGATCGACAGTGAGTATCAATGTCCGGTATTGTTCACATTGGTTATTATTAAAATGTTATTAATACGGTGTGAGTGATTCATTCCAAATGTTAACAGCAATGTTATTGTTGTGTTTTATTAAACACACTGGCGGATATAACCATTGTGATACCAATATGCAACCATTAATGTTTTAATAAAATTAATAAATAGCAATAAATTCTGTGTTTATTTATATACATAGATATTAATGTTGTATATGGCGTTATGGTTACTTAAACTGACATTTCTTTGAAAATCTTTGTGTCTGACGCATGCTGAAATTAACGCAAAAATGTGCATCCGGCGATTCTAAAATTTTACTTAAATAACAAAGACTTTATTTGTTTCATTTGAAAGCCCCTTTTTAAGGTTTTGTCCAGAAACCCCATCTTTTTTCTTATCTGTAACACCACATTAACATTGTGGGTGTAGTTGCCTATAGCGCATTTTGTTATGCTGCAAACCAGTTATAGAAATAAGTAAATTCTTATTGTCATAAGTATATGGTCGGCTCTCATCTCCAATGGAAATGGGGTTGGGGAGCGTTTGTCCAATATTTATTCGGACCCAGGTAAGATATTTGTCGAATTATTTATACCCCTTTAGGGGTAAATATTTAAGTGTCATTCAGAGTCAGGGAGATAAAAATGACTATCATGCGAAATAATATGTTGCTGAGATTTCCAGTCGCCCTGGCATTAATTTCGCTAGCCTTTAATACGGCCTCTGCGAATAGCCGCCAGGTGGGGATTGCTCCGATTGCTGCGACAACATTAAAAGAGAGTATTCTTTTTGCCATCGATCGCGATCCGTCGATTAGCCAGCAGGCCGCGCAACTGGGAATAGGTCAGGCACAAATAGATGAAGCACGCAGCGGCTGGATGCCACAAATATCGTTAAACGGTAGCACCGGCCATAGCCAGACCACCGATTCCAGCGGCTCGCTGCGCAATTCTGCGGCCTGGGGATTGAGTCTGACGCAGCTGGTATACGATTTTGGCAAGACCAACAACAGCATCGACCAGTCCACGGCGCAGCGCGATAGCTATCGTTACCAGTTGATGAGCACCTTGTCTGCGGTGGCGGAAAAAACGGCGCTCAGCTACGTAGAAGTTAAACGCTATTCCGACCTGTTACAGGCCGCCAAAGAGAACGTTCAGGCGCTCAAAAACGTTGAACAACTGGCCAAGCTCCGCGCCGACGCAGGCGTCAGCTCAACCTCTGACGAGCTTCAGACGCGCACGCGCATTGCCGGTATGCAGGCCACGGTCGAGCAGTATAACGCAGCGTTAAACAGCGCCCGCGCACGGCTTGCTGTGTTGACTGGCATGGAGGCCGAGCGCTATTCACCTGTACCGGCGAAGCTTGCCGTTGAGCAAGACTCGCTTAATCGCATTGATTACTCGTCCATTCCCGCGGTCATGGCCGCGCAGAATATGGAGCGTTCAGCTCAGTATGGCGTGGCAACGGCAAAGTCTCAGCACTGGCCGACGTTAAGCCTGAAAGGAGGCCGCACCCGCTACGAGTCCGACAACCGTTCTTACTGGGATGACCAGATTCAGCTCAATATTGACGCACCGCTATACCAGGGGGGGGCCGTTTCAGCCCGCGTTCGCCAGGCCGAAGGGGCAAGGGCCATGGCATCGTCTCAGGTTGACCAGGCGCGGTTCGATGTCCTGCAAAAAGCCTCTGTCGCGCAGGCTGACTGGACCGGCGCGCAGGGGAGAATGCAGGCGGGGAAGCTGCAGCTGGAAAGCGCGTTACGCGCCCGGGATGTTTACAGAAATGAATATACCCTGAGCAAGCGGAGCATTAACGATTTGCTCAGCGTTGAACAGGATGTCTGGCAAGCCACCTCAGCCAAAATAATGGCTGAATATGATGGCTGGAGTTCGGCGATTAATTACGCATCTGCCGTTGATAATTTGATGCCGCTGATCGGCATAGAGAAAAACGCTGCCGCAAAATTACCTGATTTGAGTTAAAAAACACGCGTCTTTTTGTGCGAAATAAGTAAGAAAATAATGGGTGCTTTTTCCCAGGGATAGCTACATCCATTTGGTGGACATATCCACAGGAATCCGGACACCTGCAAGGAGAGGAAAATGAGTAACGTAAAAATTGTTGATGTCATCATTCGCAAAACGGCCGAGAAAACGAAATTAACCGGTGAGGGTAATTTGTCGGTTTCTATTTCTTCGCCGAGTGTGATTGAAATTCAGGGTTCTGCTCAGGATGTTGTGCGTTATGTTCGCCAGGGTAAAGACCTGCTTATTTATATGAAAGACGGCAGCGTTATTCGCTGCAATAACTATTTTGTTGAAGATCCACAGACCCATAATCAATCAGAACTGGTCTTCAACGATCAGCAGGAACTGACGCATATTTCTTTTGCCGATGCCGGGGAAGCGTCTGGCGTTGCTGTTACCGAGTTAACCGCGCAGGCTACGCCGGTTGCCAGCATTGAGCCTTTCCTTGAGCAGGGAAGCGTTCTCAATGACGCGCCATGGGGATGGATTGCAGGCGCTGCGTTGGGCGGCGGTGCCATTGGCGCACTGCTGGCGCACGGGGGTGACGGCGAAACCAAAACCAAAGTCATCGACAACACCAAAGATGTTGAAAGCGCGACGCCGACCTTTTTGCTGACGGACAACGCGGGTGATAAGCAGGGTGTGCTGAGTGGAAAAGCGATCACGGACGACAACACCCCAACCTTTAGCGGTACCGGGCAGCCGGGCGCGACCATTCAGGTTAAAGACAGCAGCGGAAGCACCATTGCCAGCACCATGGTCGGGAAAGAGGGTACCTGGACCGTAAAACTCCCGACTCAGGCTGACGGCGAACATACCTGGTCTGTCGTGCAAATCGACGGGAGCAAAACGACGCAGGCGGGCAGCATTACCGTCACAATTTCTACCGCTGACGCCAGCATCACGCTGGGGACAACGGCCGGTGACAACGTGATCAATGCCAGCGAACACTCCGCTGGCTTTACGCTGTCCGGCACCAGCAAAAATCTGGCGCAGGGAACCGGGCTTACCGTCACGCTGAACGGCAAAACCTACACGGCGGAAGTGGGGGCCGGCGGCGCATGGAGTGTGAACGTGCCTGCCGCGGATGCACAGGCGCTGGGTGACGGCACCTGGACGGTGAACGTCAGCGGTAAAGACGCCGCGGGCAATACCGTGAGCGGCAGCCAGACGATAGGTGTGGATACCAACGCGCCAGCGCTTTCTGTTGATACGATTGCGCAGGACAACATCATCAACGCGGCTGAGCACAACCAGGCGCTGACGCTCACCGGTAAAACCGATGCGGAAGCCGGCCAGATTGTGACGGTAACGCTCAACGGGAAAAATCATACCGCCACGGTGGGGAGCAACGGCACGTGGTCCGTTACGCTTCCCGCCAGCGAGGTGCAATCGCTGGCGAATGGCGACCATACGCTAACGGTGAACGTCAGCGATAAAGCGGGGAACGGATCTTCCACGACCGTCGATTTCACCGTGGATACCGCCGCCCCGGTCGTGACGATTAACACCGTTGCTGACGACAATATCCTCAATACCAGCGAGCAGGGTCAGGCGCAGATTATTTCCGGTACGGCGAGCGGCGCCGCAGCAGGGGATGTCGTGAGCGTAACCGTTGGCGGTCAGACCTTCACCGGTGTGGTGCAGGCGGACGGCAGCTGGAGCGTGGGTGTGCCTGCGTCTGTGGTGGGCTTGCTGGGAGAAGGCAACCACAACATTACGGTTTCCGTTACCGATGCCGCGGGCAATACCGGCAGCGCCACACACGGCATTACGCTGAGCGGTAACCCACCGGAATTTACCGTTCATGCCATCAGCCAGGATAACGTTCTCAATGCTCAGGAGGCTAT
This sequence comes from Enterobacter sp. SORGH_AS_0287, assembly GCF_031453695.1. Lineage (NCBI taxonomy): Bacteria > Pseudomonadati > Pseudomonadota > Gammaproteobacteria > Enterobacterales > Enterobacteriaceae > Enterobacter > Enterobacter sp. SORGH_AS_0287. The sequence continues at coordinate 1,317,420 of NZ_JAVIZW010000001.1, read as the reverse complement.
GCAGCCGCTGAGCCTGACCGGCACCAGCACGCTGCCAGACGGCAGCGCCATCACCGTGACGCTGAACAACGTCAATTATCAAACCGTTGTCGAGAACGGGAGCTGGTCAGTTCAGGTACCGGTTTCCGACGTCCTGCAACTGGCGAACACGCTGTACACCGTCAGCGTCAGCGGTACCGACAGCGTGGGCAACAGCGGCTCAGCGGAGGCCACACTGCTGGTTGATACCGTGTTGCCACAGGTGGTCATTAATACCTTTGCCGGCGACAACCGGGTAAATAACGCCGAAGTGGCCGCCGATCAAACGATCAGCGGTCGTGTCACGGGTGCAGCGGCAGGGGATACGGTGTCTGTTTCCGTTGGCGGCAAGCATTACAGCGCCACCGTGGGTAGCGATCTGACCTGGAACCTCACTATCCCGTCTGCGGATCTCAGGGCATTCGGCGACGGCGACCTGACCATTACCGCGTCAGTCACCAACAGCCACGGCAATACGGGCAGCGGCGAGCGCGATATCAATATCAACGCGGCGCTGCCGGGTCTGCGCGTTAACACCCTTTCCGGTGATGACGTGATCAATGCCATTGAGCAGCATCAGGATCTTACCGTGACCGGCTCCAGCAGCCATCTGGCCGCAGGCACGCAGATCACCGTCACCATCAATAACGTCGACTATGTCACCGTGGTCAACGCCACCGGTGGCTGGCAGATTGGTGTCCCGGCGAGCGACCTCCAGTCCTGGACGCCGGGCCATATCGCAGTGCACGTCAGTGCAGAAGATGCGTGGGGCAATGCCGTTGCCGCTGAACATCCGATCGAACTCGACCTGAACGCCGTGGCGGTGACTGTTGATGTCATCTCCGGTGATGACCGACTGAACGCGGCGGAAAAAGGCAGCGATCTCACGCTCTCTGGCCAGACGCAGGGCGTGGAAGCCGGGCAGACTGTGGTGGTGAAATTCGCCGATCGGACCTATACCGCGCAGGTGCAGCAGGACGGCTCCTGGAGCCTGACCGTACCGGCCAGCGCCATGGAAACGTTGATTGACGGCCGCGCGCAGGTGAGCGTCAGCGTGACGAACGTTAACGGCAACAGCGCCGATGCGTCGCGCGTGGTGACGGTCGATACGCTGCCTCCGGACATCACGATCAATAATCTGACCGATGACAACATCATCAGTGCTGCCGAAGCGCAGCAGGATATCGTGTTAAGCGGTAGCAGCACGGCGGAAGCGGGCCAGACGGTCACCGTCGCGCTGAACGGTAAAACCTACCAGACCACCGTTCAACATGACGGTAGCTGGCAACTGACAGTACCTGCTGCGGACGTCGGCGCACTGGCCGATGGCACCGTCACGGTAACGGCAACCGTGAGCGATGTGGCAGGTAACAGCAGCAGCACGGATCGCGTCGGGCTGGTGGATGCCACCGTACCGCAGGTGACCATTAACGATTTTGTCACCGATACCAATACCATAAACCAGCTTGCCCATACCCAGGCGCAGGTCCTCAGCGGCTCCGTGACCGGAGCGGCAGCGGGTGATTGGGTCACGGTGACCATCAATAACGTGGATTACACCACCGTGGTGGATGCGGCGGGCAACTGGAGCCTCGGCCTGCCTGCGTCTGTGGTACAGGGCCTGGCGGACGGAACCTGGACGATTACGGTCTCTGTGACCGACCAATCTGGCAACACCGGCAGCAGCACGCTGGAGGTGGTGGTTAATACCGTGACGCCGGAGATAGGTATTCACACTCTGGCGGCGGACGACGTGATTAACGCCACCGAAAAAGGCGAAAACCTGCTGCTTTCCGGGACCAGCAACCAGCCAGAAGGCACCCCGATCACCGTGGCCCTGAATGGCATTCACTACACCGCCATTACGGATGCCAGCGGTAACTGGAGTGTTACCGTACCGGCCTCCGCAGTAAGCGCGCTGGGCGAGGCGCACTATACGGTGACGGCGAGCGTCACGGACAGTGTGGGTAACAGCGCGTCGGCCACGCACGATGTGCTGGTAGACAGCTCGCTGCCGATGGTCACGCTCAACACGCTGGCGGGCGATAACATCATCAACGCGGCGGAACTGGCGGCAGGCCAGACCCTGACGGGGAAAGTCGCCAACGCGGCGGCAGGCGACATTGTCACCCTTACCCTGGGCGGCCAGACGTATACCGTTGCGGTGCAGGACGATCTTACCTGGAGCCTGCCGTTAACCCAGAGCCAGTTAACCGCGCTCGGTAACGGTGAGCTGACGGTTACGGCCAGCGTGACGAATGCGCACGGAAACACCGGTTCTGCCGCGCTGGACTTCACCATCGACGCCCAGTTGCCTGGTCTGCGTATTGATACCGTGGCGGGCGACGATGTTATCAATATCATCGAGCACGGTCAGAATCTGATTGTTTCCGGTACCAGCACCGATCTGGCCGCGGGCAGCACCGTTACCGTGACCATTAACAACATTGAGTACGTCGCCACGGTCCTGGCCGATGGAACCTGGAAAGCGGCTGTGCCTGCGGCGGATGTCAGCCAGTGGGCGGACGGTCCTCTCGACATTACAGCCCGCGCACAGGATGCTTCCGCCAACCCGGTGAATATCGGGACCGTGGTGGATGTCGATCTCGCCCCGGTCGCGATAAGCGTTAACAGCGTTACCCCTGATAACGTGCTGAATGCGGCGGAGAAGGGACACGATCTGGCGCTCTCCGGCACCACGTCTGGGGTCGAAGCCGGTCAGACGGTGACGGTCACCTTTGGTGGCAAAAGCTACACCACCACCGTGGATGCGAATGGCAACTGGGCTTACACCGTTCCGGCTGCGGATGTAAGCGGCCTGAAAGAGGGCGATGCCCGCGTTCAGGTGAGCGTGAGCAACGTGAATGGCAACCCGGCCTCTTCGTCACACGAATTCAGCGTCGATACCACTGCGCCGGCGGTCACCATCGATACGGTCAGTCACGACAACATGCTCAATGCGGCAGAGGCGGCACAGGATCTCACCCTGAGCGGCACCTCGACTGCCGAAGCGGGGCAGACGGTCACGGTGACCTTTAATGGCAATCAATACACCTCACAGGTACAGGCTGACGGCAGCTGGACGCTTGACGTGCCGGCAGCCGATCTGGCCGGTATCACCGACGGCACTGCCGTCGTTACGGCGACCGTGTCGGATAAAGCCGGTAACCCGGCCAGCACGGATGCGTCTGTGCTGGTGGACACTACCGTGCCGCAGATCACCTTCAACACCGTTGCCGGTGATGACGTTCTGAATATTGCTGAACACGGTCAGGCGCTGATCGTTTCTGGCACAGTCACCGGGGCACAGGCAGGCGACGTGATCACCGTGACGCTGAACGGTAAAAATTACAGCGCAATGCTGGACGCGTCCGGCAACTGGAGTATGGGTATTCCGGCGGCTGACGCGGGCGCGCTGGGCAATGGCGACCATACGATGTCTGCGACCCTCACCGACAAAGCGGGCAACAGCACCACGCAGACGCATGAGATTGCGGTTTCCCTGACCGCTCCGGTTATCGCTATCAATACCGTTGCGGGCGATGATGTGATCAATGCCATCGAGAAAGGCGAAGATCTGCAACTCTCCGGCACCAGCAACCAGCCGGACGGCACCACGATCGTCGTGACCCTGAATGGCATTAACTACACGGCCACGACTGACGCCAGCGGCAACTGGAGCGTGACGGTACCGGCATCAAACGTCTCGGCGCTGGGCGAAGCGAACTACACCGTCACCGCGAGCGTGACCGATACCGCAGGCAACAGCGCGAGCACCAGCCATCAGGCACTTGTCGACAGTGCGCTACCGGTGGTGACCATTAACGCTGTCGCCATTGATGATGTCATCAATGCGGCGGAAGTGACTGCGGGACAGACCCTGAGCGGAAAAGTCAGCGGTGCCGCAAGTGGTGACACTGTCACGATTTCAATGGGGGGCAACACCTGGACCGCCACCGTTGAGGATGATCTGAGCTGGTCGGTCAATGTGCCGCCTGAAGTCTTAAAGGCCATTGGCAACGGCGATTTGACCGTGACGGCAAGCGTCACTAACGGTCACGGCAATACCGGCTCCGGCAGCCGCGACATCACCATTGATGCCAACCTGCCGGGTCTGCGGGTCGATACCGTGGCGGGCGACGATGTGATTAACAGCATCGAGCATGGTCAAAACCTGATTATTAGCGGCTCCAGTGATGGACTGAAAACCGGCTCTGCGTTGACGGTGACCGTCAATGGTAAAACCTATGCGGCGACGGTTCTGGCAGACGGGACCTGGACGGCAGCGATCCCGGCCGCCGACGTCAGCGCGCTGAACGCAGGCAAGGTGACGGTAACCGTTGAGGGTCAGAGCACCGCAGGAAACCCGGTGACGATCGCGCATGACGTCACGGTCGATCTGGCCGCGGTGGCGATCAGCGTCAACGCGATTGCCACCGACGACGTGATCAACGCGGCGGAAAAAGGCGCGGATCTGGTCCTGTCGGGTACCACCACCCACGTCGAAGCCAACCAGACCGTGTATATCACCTTCGGCGGCAAGTCTTACACCGCGACCGTGGATGCCAGCGGTAACTGGACCGCTACCGTGCCTTCTGCTGATTTAGGCAGCCTGAAGGAGGGCGATGCCAGCGTGCAGGTTAGCGTTACCAACGTGAACGGTAACAGCGCGTCAGCGGGCCGTGAATACAGCGTGGATACGACCGCGCCGACGGTCTCTATCGACATTGTCAGCGACAACAACATCATTAATGCGTCTGAAGCGCAGCAGGATTTGGTGGTTAACGGCATCACAAACGCGGAAGCGGGACAGACCGTGACCGTTACGCTGAACGGCAAGGATTACACCACCACCGTGCAGGCGGATGGCAGCTGGAGCCTGAGCGTACCGTCAACCGACCTGAGCGGCATTACCGACGGAAACTACACCATCACCGCGGCGGTATCCGACAAAGCGGGTAACCCGGCCTCGGTGGATCGTGACGTGCTGGTGGATACCACGGTGCCGCAGTTGACCATTCACACCGTTTCGGATGACGACGTCATCAACAGCGTTGAGCACGCGCAGGCGTTGATTGTCACCGGGTCTGTCACCGGCGCGGCAGCGGGTGATGTGGTCACCGTCACCATCAATAATAAATCTTACACCGCCACGCTGGATGCCGCGGGCAACTGGAGCGTGGGAGTGCCTGCGGCCGACGTCAATGCTCTGGCCGCCGGGGATCACAGCATCACCGCGACCCTGACCGATAAAGCGGGTAACAGCAACAGTGCGACGCACGACGTGGCCGTCAACCTTACCGCTCCGGTGCTGACCATTGACACCGTTTCAGACGACGATGTCATCAATAGCACCGAGAAAACGCAGGATCTCACCCTCACCGGCACCGCGTCAGGTCTGGCGGCGGGCGCGATCGTCACCGTGATGCTGAACGGCAAAGCCTACAGCGCGACGGTGGATGATAACGGGCTATGGACGGCTACCGTTCCGGCGGATCAGGTCGGCGCACTGGGTGAAGCGATCTACACCCTCACGGCGTCTGCAACCGATGCTGTTGGCAACGGTACCAGCGTGACTCACACCGTGAACGTGGAGTCTGTCCTGCCGGGTGTCACCATCAACACCGTGGCTGGCGACGATATTATCAATACCGCGGAGCTGGCGACCGGCCAGACTCTCAGCGGTACCGTGGTGAATGCCGAAGCAGGCAACACCGTCACCGTGACCCTCGGCGGTAACACCCTGACCGCCACGGTGCAGGATGACCTGACCTGGTCCGTCAACGTACCTCAGTCCGTGTTAACCGCACTGGGTAACGGCGAACTGACCGTCACCGCCAGCGTGACTAACGGCGTGGGCAACAGCGGCACCGGCGAGCGCGATATCACCATCGACGCCAGCCTGCCGGGACTGCGCGTGGATACCGTGGCGGGTGACGATGTGATCAACAGCATCGAGCATGGTCAGAACCTGATCGTGACCGGCACCAGCGAAGGACTGGCGGCAGGGACCGCACTGACCGTAACGGTAAATAATAAAACCTATCCGGCCACCGTGCTGGCTGACGGCACCTGGAGTGCGGCTATTCCGGCGGCCGATGTTGGCGCGCTGGCGGCAGGCACGGTAGCTGTCACCGTTGAGGGGCAGAACAGCGCCGGTACGCCGGTGTCCATTACCCACAATGTGACGGTGGACCTTGCGGCGGTCGCCATCGGGATTGACGCCATTGCCACGGATGATGTGATTAACGCGGCTGAGAAGGGCGCGGATCTGGTGCTCTCTGGCACCACCTCCAACGTGGAGGAGAATCAGACCGTCAGCATCCTCTTCGGCGGTAAAACCTATACGGCGTCGGTGGATGCCGACGGCAAATGGACGGCGACGGTGCCGTCTGCAGACCTGGCCGGCCTGAAAGAGGGCGATGCCAGCGTGCAGGTGAGCGTCACCAACGTCAACGGCAACAGCGCGTCTGCGGGCCGCGAGTACAGCGTGGACACCACCGCGCCGTCCGTAACGATTAACACCCTGGCGGCTGACGATATCCTGAATGCGACCGAAGCGAAAGCTGACCTGACGGTGTCCGGTACCAGCACCGCCGAAGCGGGCCAGACGGTCACCGTGAGCCTGAACGGGAAGGACTACACCACTACCGTGGGGGCAGACGGCAACTGGACGCTGGACGTTCCGGCAGCCGACCTGGCGGCGCTTACGGACGGCAGCGTGACCGTGACGGCCGCCGTCAGTGACAAGGCGGGTAACCCGGCCTCGGTGGATCATAACCTGACGGTCGACGTGACGGTGCCGGTCGTGACCATCAACACCGTGGCAGGCGACGACGTGATTAACGTGGCTGAGCATGCGCAGGCGCAGATCGTCAGCGGCTCCGCCACCGGCGCGGCGGCGGGCGATAAAGTCACCGTGACCCTTGGCAGCCAGACCTACACCACCGTGCTGGACGCCGCGGGCAACTGGAGCGTGGGTGTTCCGGCGAACGTGATTTCTGGCCTCAGCGACGGCACCGTGACGGTCAGCGTCAGCGTCACCGATGCCGCGGGCAATACCGGATCCGGCACCCATAACGTGACCGTCGATACCGGTCTGCCTTCCGTGGGCTTCAGTACCCTCAGTGGTGACAACGTACTGAACGCGGTGGAGAAAGGTCAGGATCTGAGCGTCAGCGGTACCAGCGCCAACCTTGCGGAAGGCACCCTGGTCACCGTGACCCTGAACGGCAAACAGTACACCGCAACAACCGCGGCGGACGGCGGCTGGAGCCTGACGGTACCGGCAGCGGATCTGGCCGCGCTGGGTGAGGCGAACTACACCCTGAGCGCAACCGCGACGAACACCGTGGGGAACAGCGTCAGCAATACGGCGAACCTGCAGGTCGATACCGCGATGCCGACCGTCATCATCAACACCGTGGCCGGTGACAACGTCATCAATGCGGCGGAAGTGGCTGCCGGGCAAACCCTGAGCGGTACCGTGGCCCACGCGGAAGCGGGCAATATCGTCACCGTTACGATGGGCGGTAACAGCTGGACGGCGACGGTGCAGGATGACCTGACCTGGTCCGTCAACGTGCCTTCAGAGGTGCTGACAGCGCTGGGTAACGGCGGACTGAGCGTGACGGCCACCGTCACCAACGGGCACGGCAATACCGGTTCCGGCGAACGCGATATCACCATTGACGCCAGCCTGCCGGGCCTGCGTGTCGATACCGTGGCAGGTGACGATGTGATTAACAGCATCGAGCATGGTCAGAACCTGATTGTCAGCGGCTCCAGCGATGGGCTGGCAGCGGGCACGGCACTGACCGTCACCGTGAACGGCAAAACCTATGCGGCGTCCGTACTGGCGGACGGGACCTGGAACGCAGCCGTGCCGGCCGCAGACGTCAGCGCGTGGCCAGAAGGCACCGTGAAAATTACCGTTACCGGTGATAGCCCGACGGGCAACCCGATGACCATCAGCCACGACGTGACGGTGGATCTGGCGACCGTGGCGATCAGCATTAACGCCATCGCTACCGATGACGTGATTAACGCGGCGGAAAAAGGGACCGATCTGGTGCTGTCAGGTGCGACCACCAACGTGGAAGCCGGACAGACCGTCACCCTCGCCATGGGCGGTAAAATCTATACCACCACTGTCGATGCGAGCGGTAACTGGACTTATACCGTACCGTCTGCTGACCTGGCCGGTCTGAAAGAGGGCGATGCCAGCGTGCAGGTGAGCGTCACCAACGTCAACGGCAACAGCGCGTCTGCGGGTCGCGAGTACAGCGTGGACACCACCGCGCCGTCCGTAACGATTAACACCCTGGCGGCTGACGACATCCTGAATGCGACCGAAGCGAAAGCTGACCTGACGGTGTCCGGTACCAGCACCGCCGAAGCGGGCCAGACGGTCACCGTAAGCCTGAACGGGAAGGACTACACCACTACCGTGGGGGCAGACGGCAACTGGACGCTGGACGTTCCGGCAGCCGACCTGGCGGCGCTTACGGACGGCAGCGTGACCGTGACGGCCGCCGTCAGTGACAAGGCGGGTAACCCGACCTCGGTGGCTCACAACCTGACGGTCGACGTGACGGTGCCGGTCGTGACCATCAACACCGTGGCGGGCGACGACGTGATTAACGTGGCTGAGCATGCGCAGGCACAGATCGTCAGCGGCTCCGCCACCGGCGCGGCGGCGGGCGATAAAGTCACCGTGACCCTTGGCAGCCAGACCTACACCACCGTGCTGGACGCCGCGGGCAACTGGAGCGTGGGCGTTCCGGCGAACGTGATTTCCGCGCTGCAGGATGGCACCGTGACGGTCAGCGTCAGCGTCACCGATGCCGCGGGCAATACCGGATCTGGCACCCATAACGTGACCGTCGATACCGGGCTGCCTTCCGTGGGCTTCGATACCCTCAGCGGCGACAACGTGCTGAACGCGGTGGAGAAAGGTCAGGATCTGAGCGTCAGCGGTACCAGCGCCAACCTTGCGGAAGGTACCCTGGTCACCGTGACCCTGAACGGCAAACAATACACCGCAACAACCGCGGCGGACGGCGTCTGGAGCCTGACGGTACCGGCAGCGGATCTGGCCGCGCTGGGTGAGGCGAACTACACCCTGAGCGCAACCGCGACGAACACCGTGGGGAACAGCGTCAGCAATACGGCGAACCTGCAGGTCGACACCGCGCTGCCAACCGTCATCATCAACACCGTGGCCGGTGACAACGTGATCAATGCGGCGGAAGTGGCGGCAGGCCAGACGATCGGCGGGAAAGTGGTGAACGCCGAAGCGGGTAACACCGTGACGGTCTCTGTCGGTGGCAATACCTACACCACAACGGTACAGAGCGATCTGAGCTGGTCGGTTGATGTCCCGCAGTCCGTGCTGACCGCGCTGGGTAATGGCGACCTGACCGTCACCGCAACGGTTACCAACGGACACGGCAATACCGGTTCCGGCGAGCGTGATATCTCCATCGATGCCAGCCTGCCGGGCCTGCGTGTTGATACCGTGGCAGGCGACGATGTGATCAACAGCATTGAGCATGGTCAGAACCTGATTGTCAGCGGCTCCAGCGATGGGCTGGCAGCGGGGACCATGCTTACGGTAACGGTGAACGGCAAAACCTATGCGGCGTCCGTACTGGCGGACGGGACCTGGAACGCGGCTATTCCGGCGGCGGATGTAAGCGCGCTGCCGGCAGGAACGGTAAGCGTTACCGTTGCAGGCCAAAGCACCACGGGCAATCCGGTGACCATCAGCCATGACGTCACTGTTGATCTGGCGACCGTCGCCATCAGCATTGATACCATTGCCGTTGACGATGTGATTAACGCGGCGGAGAAAGGGGCAGATCTGCTGCTTTCCGGCACCACCAGCAACGTGGAAGCCAACCAGACCGTCAGCATCACCTTTGGCGGCAAGCACTACACGGCCACCGTTGATGCCAGCGGTAACTGGACGGCGACGGTACCGTCTGCTGACCTGGCCGGTCTGAAAGAGGGCGATGCCAGCGTACAGGTGAGCGTCACCAACGTGAACGGCAACAGCGCCTCAGCAGGGCGCGAATACAGCGTCGATGCGACCGCGCCTGCCGTGACGATTGATACGGTTGCCGGCGACAACGTGATCAACGCCAGCGAAGCGTCTGCAGGTGTGGCCATCACCGGCACCACCACGGCAGAAGCGGGTCAGACGGTCACCGTAGCGCTCGGTGATAAGCAGTACACCGCGCAGGTTCAGGCAGGCGGCACGTGGAGTGTGAATGTGCCCGGGGCCGACCTGACCGCGATGGCCGACAACGGCTACACCGTACAGGTTAGCGTGAGCGATGCGGCCGGTAACCCAGGCAGTGCGGCTAAAGCCATTACCCTTGACACCACGCCACCGGTTATCAGCTTTAACGCGGTCGCCGTTGATGATGTGATCAACAGCGTGGAGCATGCGCAGGCGCAGATCGTCAGCGGTAGTGCAACCGGTGCAAACGTCGGCGACAGGCTGGTGATTACCGTCGGGTCTCATCAGTACACGACAACGGTAGATGCGAGCGGTAACTGGAGTGTGGGCGTACCGGCCAGCGTAATTTCCTCGCTGGCTGACGGCACTGCGACCCTCAGCGCAACCATTACCGACAGTGCGGGCAACAGCAGCACGAAGACCCATGATGTGGTGGTCAACACGGCCTCGGTGGCGCTGACCGTGAATACCATTGCCGGCGACGATGTGATCAACGCGGCAGAAGCAGGCACCTCGCTGGTGATTAACGGCTCGAGCGCGCAGTTTGCCAGCGGGACGCAGGTCACGGTAACCCTGAACGGTAAAAGTTACACCGCCACCATTCAGAGCGACGGCTCCTGGACGACTACCGTGCCGGCTGCTGATGTGGGCGCATTGACCGATGGCGGACATTATCCTGTCTCCGTTGCTGCCCAGGACAGCGCGGGCAACAGCGCGTCGGCAACGCACAGCATCAGCGTGGATACCACCGCGCCGGTGATCGGCGTGAATACGCTCTCTGGCGACGACGTGTTAAATGCAGCAGAAGCACAGCAGTCGCTGACCGTGCACGGTTCTACCAGCGCGGAAGCCGGGCAGACCGTTACCGTAACGCTGGGGGGTAAAACCTACAGCGCAACGGTGGCGAACGATGGTACGTGGACGCTGGATGTGCCGGCCGCCGACCTGGCGGCCCTGAATGAAGGGGCGCTGACGCTGACCGCTTCAGTCAACGATAAAGCGGGTAACAGCGGACAGACCACTCACACCCTGACGGTGGATACCGTAGCGCCAACCGTAACCATCGGCACTGTGGCGGATGACGATATTGTCAATAACGCTGAGCAGCTGGCAGGCCAGACCATCAGCGGCACCACCACGGCGGAGCAGGGCCAGACGGTGACGGTTTCCTTCAACGATCACAACTATCAGGCGACCGTGGGGGCGGACGGCTCGTGGTCGGTCTTTGTGCCGGGGCATGATTTCCTCGGCCTGAGTGACGGGAATTACACCCTAACGGCGACGGTGAACGATAAGGCCGGTAACCCGGGCAGCGCGACGCACGACGTGACGCTGAACGGTGATGTCCCGAGCATAACTATCCACACCTTTGCGCAGGACGATATCGTCAGCGCCGCTGAACATGGTATCCCTCTGGTGGTCGGTGGTACCACCGACGCGCCTGCTGGCCAGACGGTGACCATCACCCTGAACGGCAAAACCTACACCACAACCGTGCAGGCTGACGGTAGCTGGAACTACACCGTAGGCAGTGCAGACGTGACCGCGCTGGCAGACGGAGGATCGTATGTGATCCATGCCCAGGTGAGTAACACCATCGGTAACACTGCCAGCGACGATCACACCGTGACCGTGGATCTGACCGCGCCGTCAATGGGGATCAGTATCGACGCCCTGCAAAACGATACCGGGCTGAGCGCGAGTGATTTCATCACCAACGACAGCCAGATTATTGTTAACGGTTCATTGACCGCGCAGCTCGGCAATAACGAGAAAGCGCAGATCAGCGTGGACGGCGGGGCGAGCTGGATTGACCTGGCCGTCACGGGCACCACCTGGCGCTACACCGATGGCCGCACCCTGACGGACGGTACGTATCAGTACCAGGTCCGCGTGATTGATAACGCGGGTAACGTAGGGGCAACGGACAGCCAGAACGTGGTGGTGGATCTCACCGCGCCTGCGGCGACGACCATTACGGTCGATTCCGTCAGTCAGGATACCGGTTTGTCTGGCAGCGACTTTATCACCAGCGATAACCAGATCAGCCTGAAAGGGACGCTCGGTGCGGCGCTGGGGAGTGGCGATCACGCGCAGATCAGCCTCGATGGCGGTGTAACCTGGACGGATGTCAGCGTCAGCGGACTGAGCTGGACCTGGGTTGATACCCGCACGCTGGCGGACGGCGATTATAACTATCAGCTTCGCGTGATTGACGATGCGGGCAATATCAGCGCCACCACCAGCCAGGTGGTCACCATTGATACCGTGGCACCCGATGCCAGTAAAACCATCGCCATTGACAGCATCAGCGATGACACTGGCCTGAGCAGCAGCGACTTTATCACCCATGATACCTCGCTAACGCTGCATGGCTCGCTCGGCGCGACGCTGGCTGACGGCGAATATGCGCAAATCAGCATCGACGGTGGCGTGACCTGGCAGAACGTGATTGTCACCGGTAACAGCTGGTACTACGTGGACGGCCGCACGCTGGGTAATGCCACCTATGACTATTATGTGCGCGTGGTGGATGCCGCAGGTAACGTGGGATCCAGTGCCCATCAGCAGGTGACTGTCGATACGGTCGCCCCGGATGCGGCGATTACGGTGACCGTGGATAACATCACCGTGGATACCGGCTTCGACCACAACGACTTCCTGACCAGTTCAACGTCATACACCCTGAACGGGACGCTGGGGGCGCAACCCGGTGCGGGCGAGTATGTTCAGGTCAGTATGGATGGCGGCACCACCTGGGTTAACGCGACGGTGAATGGCACACAGTGGAGCTATAACGACACGCGTACCCTGGCCGACGGTAGCTACAACTATCAGGTGCGGGTGGTCGATCTGGCCGGTAACGTCGGGGCAACCACGTCGCAGACGGTCACGGTTGATACCCACGCGCCTCAGTACGGCATCACCATTGACAGCATCAGTGAAGATACCGGGCAGTCCGGCACTGATTTCATCACCATGGACACCACGCTTACGCTCAACGGCTCGCTTGGCAGCGCGCTGGCCAATGATGAACGCGTGCAGATTAGCCTGGACGGCGGGAATACCTGGACAGATGCAACGGTAACCAACCAGCGCTGGAGCTACACCGATACCCGCGATCTGGCTGACGGTGATTACACCTATCAGGTGCGGATTATCGACCAGGCGGGCAACGTGGGCTCAACCTCATCGCAGGTGGTGACGGTGGATACCACGCCGCCAACCACCGTGGGAACCGTGGTGAGCTATACCGATGACGAAGGTGAGCGTCTGGGCTCCTTTGGCAGCGCGATGGCGACGGATGACAGCTCGCCGCTGATCAACGGAACGCTGAACCGCGCACCGGATGACGGTGAGATTGTGCAGCTTTATCGTGACGGGATCCTGCTGGGCCAGGTCACGATGAACGGTAGCGCAAGCTGGTCCTTCCAGGATAACGGCCTGAGCGATGGCAATCATACGTATATCCTGCGGGTAACCGATAAAGCCGGTAACTATACGGAATCGGACGGGTTTGTACTGAACGTCGATACCAGTATCCCGACCACCACGGCGGCAATTACCGCGCAGACAACATCGGATACCACGCCGATTGTCAGCGGAACGGTCTCCGCGGATCTGGTGAACGGCGAGTACCTGGTGGTGAATTTGAACGGTAAAACCTACACCTCGCAGACGGGCGGCGCGGTGGTGGTCGACCCGGATCACAACACCTGGTATCTGCAGATCCCGGACAGCGATGCACTGAGCGTTGCCAGCTATAACGTAACGGCACAGGTGAAGAGCAGCGCGGGTAACGGCAATACCACCGGGACGGCGAGCGGCAGCCTGGTGATTGACACCACCACGGTGAATACCAGTTGGGCCACCACGGCGGGTAACAGCGAAAACTCGACCATGACCGTCGGCATGAACAGCAGCGGCCTGTGGAATATCATTGCTAACGGACAGTCCTATTCCAGCAGTGATGATTCAACCTACGCGGCGAACGCGCTGACCAATACGCGTGGCTACCCTGCCGTTAGCCAGACCGCTGCCGATTTTGACCGTAACGGCACGCAGGACATCTTTGCGACTGAAACCACCTACGGCGGGTCTACACAGGTGATGTGGACCTACGATGGCAGCACTTACAACGCCAGCCAACTGGGTATGGGAACCACTATCTGGTACGGCGGTGTCATTGCCTACGATAAAACCGGTGACGGGTATCTGGACCTTGCGTATGGCGATGCCGGTGCGGACTCCATTACCTACCTTATTAACAACAAGGGGGTACTCACGCCGGATGGGAGCTATGGCGGCGCCGGATTCTGGGGACAATTCACCACCATGCGTGAAATCTCCGGCGTTGACCTGAATAACGACGGCACCGTGGATGTGGTTCAGCACACCAACCGCAGCGGCGCGTACTCGCTTACCGTGATTAACAACAACGGTAACGGGACGTTATCCCTCGGTCAGAACCTGACTAACGTGTTTGTGGCAAACGTGGCGAATACCACCACGGCGGCGTCGATGACGTGGGCGGATTTCAACGGCGATGGCTACATGGATCTGTACCTGGGCAGCAGCTATAACAACAACGGCGGGGTGATCTACTACAACGACGGTACCGGGAAACTCTCCACCACCAAGAGCGCGGTTGAGGCCTCTAACGCGTCAGCAGGGTATCTGTCGGTGGCGGTGGACTGGAACGCTGACGGCCAGATGGACGTCATCAAGCTCAGTACCTACAGCGGATCGCAGACCGCAACCCTGTTTACCAACAACGGTTACGGTTCAAGCTGGACATCAAGTCAGCTGGCTTCCGGACTGGCGAACGTCACCGGTGTGGCCGCCGTGGATTACAACTGGGACGGCGCGCAGGATCTGCTGGTGTCGCAGCAGAACGGCAAAGTGGTGCTGGTGCAAAACAGCAAAACCGTTGCCGACGGCACGGCGATGCATCTGCACATTGTCGACAGTGAGGGTATCAACGCCTACTACGGTAATACGGTCAATCTGTATAACGCGGCGGGCGTACTGGTGGCCTCGCAGATCATCAACGCCCAGTCCGGTATCGGTTCGAACGATACCTCTGCACTGGTGAGTTTCTACGGTCTGGATCCGAATGAAACTTACTCGGCCGAGATCCTGAAAATCACCAATGGCGTGTCGGATAACGTCACCTGGAGCGGTCTGGAAGCCGGCAACGGTAAAGAGGGCTACGTCCTCACTGCCGAAGCAGCAACCGGAGGGCACAGCGGGACGCTTACCGGTACCGGGTATAACGATACCTTTATCGCCGAGGACGGCACGTATACCTATAACGGTTCCGGCGGCTGGACGACCCACTCGGATCACGACACCTGGAGCAACACCGGGGGTATGGACGTGGTGGACTACCGCAATGCGACGTCCGGCGTGACCGTCGACCTGCGTCTTTCTACCGCGCAGGACACCGGGTTTGGTACCTCACGCCTGCTGAACATTGAGGGCATTAACGGCTCGGACTTTGACGATGTCATTACCGGTAACAGCGGTAACAACCAGTTCGAAGGCCGTGGCGGTAACGACACGTTCAATATTGGCAGCGGCGGTCACGATACGCTGCTCTACACGTTGATCAACGCCTCCAATGCCACAGGCGGTAACGGCAGTGATGTGGTGAACGGCTTTACGGTAGGCACCTGGGAAGGCACGGCGGATACGGACCGTATTGACCTGCGCGACCTGCTTTCAGGCAGCGGCTACACCGGTACGGGCTCAGCGAGCTATGTGAACGGGGTCGCCACGCTGGACGGCAGTGCGGGGAATATCACCGATTACATCCGCGTGGTGCAAAACGGCAGCAATACCGAAATCCAGGTTGACCTGGACGGTAGCGGCGGCCAGTTCTCACCCACAACGCTGGTCACGCTGAACGGCGTGCAGACCGATCTGGCTACGCTGCTGGCAAATCATCAACTGCTAATTGCGTAAAACTATGCCGCGAGGAGCGATCCTCGCGGCCTTTTGCGTAGCTATAACGAAGAGCGATAAAAGATTTCACAACATTATGAAGACACATCCACAGTACGAACCCTGGTTGCAGGGCATGCTCATCATCGCGAAGCACTATCGGCTGGACTTCTCGGCAGAGCATGTTCGGGTCACGATTAACCATGAAAGCCAGTCTCCACGCCAGTTGGTGCTGGAAGAGATGGCACGCCAGCTTGGGTTAGGGATGCGTATGGTGGCGGCCGACGCGGTCTCCCTCGACCCGTGGCGTTTACCTCTGCTTGCGGAATTTACCGGCGGGCAAATCGCGGTCATTAACCGCATGGACAGCGAGGGCAACGTGAGCCTGCAGTTCAGCGGTGACGGCGGCCTGGAGACGACGCTGACGCGTGAGGCGCTGTGCTCACGGTTAACAGGACTGCTGGTGCTGCGCCCGCTCGAGTCCACGCCGGATGCCCGAGTGGATGATTACATCAAACCGTATGAGAAAAACTGGTTCTGGCAGCTGGCCCTGAAGGACTGGCGACGCTACAGCGATATTATGCTGGTGGCGCTGGTCGCTAACGTCCTGGCCCTTTCCGGCATGGTCTTTTCCATGCAGGTGTATGACAGGGTGGTGCCCTCGCAATCGGAAGCCACGCTGTGGGTACTGTTTGGCGGCGTAATGATCGCCATTGTTTTCGAATTCATCATGCGCATGCTGCGCGTGCACATTTCGGATGTGGTGGGTAAACGCGCCGACCTGCGTATTTCTGAACGCGTTTTTGCACACGCGCTGCGGATTAAAAACGGAGCCCGCTCTAAGTCAACCGGGTCGTTTATTGCCCAGATCCGCGAGCTGGAGTCGGTTCGTGAACTGATCACGTCCACCACCATTGCGGCCATCTCCGATCTGCCATTCTTCCTGCTGTTTGTGTTCATTTTGTGGATGATTGGCGGACCGCTGGTACTGGTTGTCCTGCTTGCCGTGCCGCTGCTGCTTATCCCGGGCCTGCTGGTCCAGCGCCCGCTGGGCAAACTGTCCAGCGAAGGGATGCGCGAGTCTGCCATTCGTAACGCCACGCTGGTGGAAGCGGTTCAGGGCATTGAAGACATCAAGCTGATGCGCGCTGAACAGCGCTTCCAGAATCAGTGGAATAACACCAATGATGTTGCCGCTAACGTCGGCATGAAGCAGCGCTGGCTGACCGGGCTGTTGCTGACCTGGACGCAGGAGGTGCAGTCGATTGTGTATGCCGTGGTGCTGCTGGTGGGGTGCTACCTGGTTATCAGCGGGGACATGACCACCGGTGCGCTGGTGGGGACCTCTATTCTCGCGTCGCGGACCATCGCGCCGCTGTCGCAAATTTCAGGCGTGCTCTCCCGCTGGCAGTCGGCGAAAGTGGCGCGTAAAGGACTCGACGATCTGATGCAGCGCCCGATTGACGATCCTCAGCAGGGCAAGAAGGTGCATAAAGCCCATCTGCGGGGGGATTATGCGCTGGAAGAGGTGGGGTTCTGGTACGACGATGAAGAAAAACTCACCGTTCTGAACATCAGCAAACTGCAGATTCGCGCCGGTGAGCGGGTGGCGGTGCTCGGACGCAATGGCTCCGGCAAAAGCACGCTGCTGCAACTGCTGGCTGGGATGCAGGAGCCTCAGCAGGGCAGCATTCTGCTGGATGATATCGCGTTGAACCATCTGGACCCGGCTGACGTGCGCCGCGACATGCAGTTGCTGAGCCAGCAGGCGCGGCTGTTCTTTGGCTCCGTGCGGGACAACATTCTGATGGGCAACCCGCTGGCCACCGACGATGAAATCCATCAGGCGCTGGTGAACAGTGGTGCGCTGGAGTTTGTCCGCAAACAGAAAATGGGGCTCAACTACATTATCAACGAAGGCGGCGCGGGCCTGTCCGGCGGGCAGCGTCAGGCGTTATTACTGGCCCGTGCTCTGATCACCTCTCCGAACATTTTGTTGCTGGATGAACCTACCGCCTGGCTTGACGAGATGAGTGAGAAGCAGTTTATCCAGCACCTTAAACCGTGGTTGGGCAAGCGCCGGACGCTGGTGGTCGCGACCCATCGTCTGCCTATTCTGGAACTGGTTGACCGTATCATCGTGCTGGAAAACGGCAAGGTGATCATGGATGGCCCGCGCGACGCCATTCTTCGCCAGCACGGTATGGCGCCGCAAAAAGCCTCACAGCGTACCGTGACCATGAAACCGACACCAGTAGCAGAGGAGGGCGTAGCATGACTGATTTCTCTCGCGTTAACAGCCGCCTGAAGGAGCCACGCTTGCCGCGGTCAACCTGGGTCGCCTGGTCGCTGTTCGCCCTGCTGGCGGTATTTATCACCTGGGCAAGCCTGTTCAGCCTTGATGAGGTCACCACCGGTAGCGGCAAGGTGATCCCCTCTTCCCACGAGCAGGTGATCCAGTCCCTTGAGGGGGGCATTATTCACAGTTTGCTGGTGCGTGAAGGCGACATCGTTGAGCGTGGTCAGCAGCTGGCACAGCTTGACCGGACGAAAACCGAATCAAGCGTGCTGGAGAGTGAATCGCGCCTGAATGCCGCGCTGGCAACCGCCTCGCGTCTGAAGGCCGAAGTGAACGACACGGCACTGGCTTTTCCGGCAGAGCTGGATGATGACGTTGAACTGGTCAAACAGGAAACGGCGCTGTATCAGTCTCGTCGCGAAAGTCTTGAGAAAGGGCTGGCGGGGTTACGGCAGGGGGCCGAACTGGTGCAGCGTGAGCTGTCGCTGACCCGTCCGCTGGTGACGCAGGGGGCAGCCAGTAAGGTGGAGGTGTTACGTCTTGAGCGTCAAAAAAATGAGCTTGAGAACAAAATCACCGAGATGAAAAACCAGTATTACGTTCGCGCCCGTGAAGAGCTGGCGAAAGCGAACGCGGAGATTGAAGCGCAACGTTCGGTGATGAAAGGGCGTGAAGATTCGTTGACCAGACTGACCTTCAATGCGCCGGTGCGCGGGATCGTTAAGGATATCGACGTGACAACCGTGGGAGGGGTGATTCCGCCAAACGGCAAGCTGATGAGCCTGGTTCCGCTTGATGACCAGATGGTAATTGAAGCGAAAATCTCGCCGCGCGATGTCGCCTTTATTCATCCGGGACAAAAAGCACTGGTGAAAGTGACCGCCTATGACTACTCCATTTACGGTGGGCTGGAGGGCGAGGTGACCATGATTTCGCCGGATACGCTTCAGGATGAGGTGAAAAGGGATGTGTATTACTATCGGGTCTATATCCGCACTGACAGTAACCATCTGACCAATAAACAAGGCAAAGCCTTCCCGGTGTTTCCGGGGATGATTGCGACCGTTGATATTAAAACAGGCAGTAAAACGATTCTGGATTATCTGTTGAAACCGCTTAATAAGGCGAAAGAGGCACTGCGGGAACGGTAAACAAAGGGCGTTCGGGAAACCGAACGCCAGAAACATTATACCGTCGACGTTACGTTAACAACGTGGCGTCGTTCTTTAGGAACGACGTTGATATAGTGAGTCACATAGGCGAAGTATAATCCGGCATAGTTTTCGACCAGTTCTATAAACGCCGGGTAAATCGACATCTGGCCATCACCCTGATCTTTAAGATAACCCGCCTCTTGCGCCGATTTGATAATACGGTTGACGTGGATCCGTGAAACAAAAAATTCTTTAGCCAGTAAGTTGGCTGAATAAGGTATTACTGCACCATGTGCGGTTTTATTTTTTATGGCCTGCAGGTAAAGATATAACATTATCATTCGCCCTCCGTCTTTATCAATAAACAATCCCACTTCAGGCAAAACCTTCCTGAACGTTAATCCCCTGAAAAGGTATTCCGCTGCGCGACGGAAAAAGTTATTTCGCAGGATGTCGTTATCCAGCAGATTAACGTTGATATTAAACTTTGGGAAAAGAATACTTACCGGCAAAAATGCGCCGGACATGTAGCGTTTAAGTTCATTAAGTCCCTTTTCAGTCGGTGCGATTCTCGTTTTGCGTCTGTCTTCACTGCAGCGCCAGGTCTTGATGCGCCCGGTGGTTCTGAGCAAGGTGATGATCGCAATCACACTGTTGGGGCTGGCTATTTTATAACGGGAACATAATTCTTTAATTTCTGATACTGACTCAGCCTGATTTCCAAAGATAAAACAACACATGGAAAGAATAATGTTGAACCGTGATTCCTGAAGCATCGTTTTGTAGAACAAAGGTTGTTTTTTGTAGATGGCGTCATTAATGGTGTAGTGCTCTGTTATTGCCTCACTGAATCGCGGATTGTTTTTAATGACATCCCTTCGATGTAGCAAGGCCCTGGATGAGATATGATTATCCATAGCGTTTGTCTCTTATATGAATGAGCCGATAGATGAAGTATCCAGTCTTCTTTCGGATTTTTCATTATACCTTGAGATTGACATATTTACCGTTATTATTTGATGCGAATTTTATATTTATACTGCATATGGATACAGGCGGTGATTAACACAAAGATGTTCTCGTGAGTCACGTTGATAACGGTTTCTTAACCTGATGGTGTACTGTAATATTATTATCAACAACAGGGTTTTTATATTTTGTTACATTCACAAATGGGATATGTGTTTTTGTGCCCAGGAGCAGGTTATGACCCAAAATATTTCTTTCAGAAATGCTGCTTTTTATGAGCAAAAATTTGTCATCTCAACCTGCCATTTCACATTTCAGGGGTACAGTCTGTTGCTTAAACAGTACGGTATAGACGCTTCGCACGTTCGTTTTGAGGGGGATGAACCTTCCCGGCAGGATCTGGAAAATATCCTTAGCAGTCAAAATGCTCAAATCTCGGTGTTCCTCGGAAAAGGTGTAGTCTCTCTGCTGGAGAGCCTGAAGCGACTCGCTTGCGTGCTAAATAAACTTCCTGTTATTCGAAAGGTAACCCTGTACGGGGAAATGCCGGATGGCTGGCTGTATCGAACGCTGGGGAATCTTTTAAATAATACTTTCCAGCTTTCAGTGATTCGTATAGCCAGCGTGTCTGATGTTATGACCTGTTTTCGTATGCATAATGACGTATTTAAGGATAACTCACGTTCATTGCGTGACCAATACTGGGGGGTGTCTTATCAGGAAAACGTAAAAGGTTTAACCGAAAGAGAGGTAAGCGTTTTATTAAATTTTTATCGCGGAATGTCAGTAAAAGAGCAGTGTGAAAAAATGGGGCTGTCTAATAAAACGGTTTATACCCATCGTAAGGAAGGGGTGAAAAAATTACACCAGATCCGACGCTGGCTGAAAGATCCGCATGCCTTAAGAATGGAAGGAAGCACGGAACGGTTAACGCAAAAAGAAAGTCTCTCTGCCAAAGAGACGGCGGTGTATAATGCATTGCTAAAAAGAGAGATATTCCCTGCGTATCAGATCATAACCGATCGTTATAAGAAGGGGGTGGGGTTTGAGATACTCATTCGCTGGAATAATAATGGTAAAATCATCAAACCAGTTAATTTTCTTACTGATATTTCAAGCCAGGAAATATGGCTAAAAATTACTGCGCTAGTAATTCATGCTGCGGTGTCAGGCATTAATAAATATAACGGTAAATATTATTTTTCCGTCAATATCCCCCCGCGACTTGCCTCGGGTAATGCACTTCCCGACATGGCCAAAAAGGCTGTGGCGATGCTGCTCAATCCGCAGTGGGCCGACAAACTGGTCTTTGAATTTGCCGAAGATATTGATGTGACCAAGGATAGGACGATCCCAGAAACCATGCGGCGTTTACGCAATACCGGGTGCCGGCTGTTTCTCGATGACTGCTTTTCCAACCATCAAACCATGTTCCCGGTAAGGCAGGTGCATTTTGATGGATTAAAGCTTGACCGGGATATCGTCGAGCATTTTGTGGCGAATGACAACGATTATAATCTTATTAAAGCGATACAGATATACAGCGATATGACCGGCACGGATTGTATTGCTGAAGGGGTGGATAGCGAAGAGAAGTTTGAGAAGTTAGTTGCCCTTGGGGTTAAAAGTTTTCAGGGCTATTATCTGTCGCGGGCGGTGAAAGAAGACGAATTAGATCGCATGGTCAGACTGTTTAGCTAAAGCGCAAAAATAAAGCCCCGAAGGGCCTTTATTTATTTTCGACCCAGTAACAAGCCGAGAACAATACCTACCGCCCCCGCAGCAATTAAACCCGTCAGGGGATTGTTCCTCACCGCTTCAGTGACATCGGAAACGGCGTCGCTGGCCTGCGCGGCATATTTTTTGGCAGCACCTTTAACCTGATGCTTAGGGGAGTCAACGAAATCGCCAAACTGCTGCTGGGCTGAGCCTGCCAGTTCATCGAGTTTATTTTTCGCTTTGTCTTCTGCAAACTGTGTATTTTTATCAGTATTGAAATCAGTCATTTTTGCCTCCTTGTGTTGATAGTATAAGGATAGCCTCTCTTTTACGTTTTAAGGGATGCAGGGCGGAATTTGGCACAAAATCCTCCTGTTTTCGGATATATCTCTATGCCATAAACCCTTTATTTCTCATTCTCATCCTGACCGTAATACAGTTTCCCAATCCGGATAAGCGGGCGGCCCTGAGATTTGCGGTGCAGGTTACTGTCCCTGAGCGAATACACGCACCCGCAATATTCCTGCTGGTAAAACTGTTCTCGCTTGCTTATCTCAATCATGCGTGAGGAACCGCCCTGTTTGCGCCAGTTGTAGTCCCAGTAGACCATCCCCGGATAGCGCGCTGCCGCACGCTGGCCGCAGTCATTTATCTGCTGCATATTCTTCCAGCGGGAGATCCCTAATGAACTACTGATGACGCGAAAACCATTTTCTGCCGCATACAACGCTGTGCGTTCGAAACGCATATCGAAGCACATGGTGCAGCGGATGCCGCGCTCGGGTTCCCATTCCATGCCCTTAGCGCGTTCAAACCAGTTATCGGTGTCGTAATCGGCATCGACAAACGGCACGCCGTGTTTTTCCGCAAAGCGAATATTCTCCTCCTTACGGATGAGGTATTCCTTTTGTGGATGAATATTGGGGTTATAGAAAAATATGGTGTAATCAATTCCCGACGCCTGGATGGCCTCCATCACTTCTCCCGAGCAGGGGGCGCAACAGGAGTGCAGCAGCAGTTTGTCGGCACCGTCTGGCAGGGTAAGTTGAGGGCGGATAAAGGGGGTTGTACTCATCGTATCAACTCTATGTGAATGAAATTTATTGAATTGTAGTCCCGTAACCGAAGAAAGTGAACGTTCAGGGCAAACCCCGGCGAACGTAAACATCCACGTTTCTTTTCTATGGCTCCGATCACGTCACCTCGTATTCCCCCGATCCTGCGACGACTCGCAGCAATCATGCATTGACTCGCAGCAATCATGCATTGACCGAAGGAATAAATTCGACATAATTTATTTCTGTGGTGAATCCTCTCTGACGAGAGGGCGTTCCGGACTACTGCTGTCCGCAGGTATGCACGCGTCTTTGCTTACCAGGGGAGAGTCACTGGGATGCACCCGGCACCACGATTCTTTCTTTATTTTTTTATCCCATTGGAAGGGTATAGAGTGCACAAGTTTAATTCCTCTCTTCTTGCGATTTTTTTGCTGACAGGTTGTAGTTCCGATCTGGTTCTCAGCCCACCTCAAAAACCTGAATACAAGGCTATGCCAGAGATAACCCAGTCTGTGACGCCATCCCAACAGCGTGCGATCATGGCTGGCGAGAGGCCTGATTGGTCAGAAAGGACGCCAGTCGGCACCATGAAACGATATTGATAAATACCTAGCGACCAGGGCTGCCATTCGGTGGCCTTTTTTATTGTGATGAATGAGCGGGATGTGATGGCCGCAGCCAAAAGGCAGAAGGCATGGTGAAAACGACCCTGCACCTGGCGTTGATAATCACCAGACGTGTAGAATGCAACTGAATCAAGTTAATGTTCTATATGCTTATTTTATCAATGCACCAATTCCTGATAAGATTGTTCCTAATTTTTACTGATGGAATAGGGACATGAAAAAAATTGTTGGCGTGATATTACTTTCCTGCTTACTTGCCGGTTGCGATAAACCAAAAATTGACTCATCAACTGATGATGCAATGAAATCGTCTATAGCTAAAGTCAGAGAGTCACTTCCGGAGAATAAGCGGGAGGAGTTTGATAGCGCTCTGCAAGTTGTGGCATTCAGTAACATCAACATGGCTGATCTCATGCATGCTTCATCAGACAATGACAAAGAAGACCTCAGCAAAAAGATGCGCGAACCCCTGTCGGGAAAGACTGCTGAGGAAGTCATTTCTTATGCTCAGAAAGTAACAGCTGAGAGAGAGCTTAAGCAGAAAGAACAGGCAATTCAGGAAATTAAAACGCTAGAAAAGAAAAAAGCTGACTCAGATATGGCTAAAGAGGAGCTGAAGAAAATCCAGGTTTTATCAGCCAGATTTACCAGGGAGCCTGAG
This sequence comes from Enterobacter sp. SORGH_AS_0287, assembly GCF_031453695.1. NCBI lineage: Bacteria > Pseudomonadati > Pseudomonadota > Gammaproteobacteria > Enterobacterales > Enterobacteriaceae > Enterobacter > Enterobacter sp. SORGH_AS_0287. The sequence goes on along the minus strand of NZ_JAVIZW010000001.1, from coordinate 1,292,724 downwards.
GCAGACGGTGAGCCACAACCCGTAATTAGACTGGTTGTAAAAAACAAGAGTGAAAACGTTATTTCCAGAGCCTACCTGCATGGAGTGATAGCAAGCAGCGGACACTCAGATCCCTGGTTGGAAAGTAAGTTCTTTTACGATATTCCTGACGGGCTTAAACCGAATGAAGAAGCTACATGGGCTCTGGCTCCGCCTAAAAATTCTGAATGGGGTCAACTTTATGCCCCAAGCGACGCTGTTTTCACTGTGACGGTCATGAGAGTAGACGGTACTGATAAGCAGGCGTTGTTTGATGCAACAATGTTTACAGAGGAAGACAGTAACAAGCTTGATGAACTGAAGAAAAAATACCCGTGATTTTTAGCTAAAAAATGACCCGCTTAGGCGGGTTTTTTTACGTCCGGAGGAAACGTGGCGACAGATATATTCACCTGGTGAACCCAGATACGGGCAGAAAGGTTTAGCCACACGATTCGTTCTGCATTCTTTGGTCATGGTTATGAGCAAATCGCAGGAGATGAATTAACCCTGAGCAGCAATTCTGGCTGATGACCCTCTCAGCTAACTACACGATAACCACGTAAAAGCTAATGTTTACATAAACCTGTTTTAAAAGATACAATACCCCCCTATAGTATCAGGAGGGCGTATGCCGCATTCACCCGCAGATAAAAAACGTATTCTGACGCGCGTCCGCCGCATTCGAGGGCAGGTTGATGCTCTTGAGCGTGCACTGGAATCGGGCGACCCCTGTCTGGCCATCCTGCAGCAAATTGCCGCCGTGCGCGGTGCTGCGAATGGGCTGATGGGCGAAATGGTTGAAATTCACCTCAAAGATGAGCTGGTGACCGGGGAAACAACGCCGGACCAGCGGGCCGTTCGCATGGCAGAAGTCGGTCATTTGCTGCGCTCTTATCTAAAATAAACCCACAGACCTCACAATAAGGGAAGAGACATTATGAAATCTCGCGCTGCTGTCGCATTTGGCCCCGGCCAGCCGCTCAAAATCGTTGAAATCGACGTGGCTCCGCCGAAGAAAGGCGAAGTCCTGATCAAAATTACCCATACCGGCGTGTGCCATACCGATGCGTTTACCCTTTCGGGTGACGATCCTGAAGGCGTTTTCCCGGCGGTACTCGGCCACGAAGGCGGCGGGATTGTGGTGGAAGTCGGCGAGGGCGTGACCAGCCTGAAACCGGGTGACCATGTGATTCCGCTGTACACGGCAGAATGTGGTGAGTGTAAGTTCTGTAAATCCGGCAAAACTAACCTCTGCCAGGCGGTTCGCGCTACTCAGGGTAAAGGTCTGATGCCAGACGGTACCACTCGCTTCTCCTATAACGGTGAGCCGATCTATCACTACATGGGCACCAGTACCTTCAGCGAATACACCGTGTGCGCGGAAATTTCGCTGGCGAAAGTGAACCCACAGGCGCCGCTGGATAAGGTTTGCCTGCTGGGCTGCGGCGTGACCACCGGGATTGGCGCGGTGCATAACACCGCAAAAGTGAAAGAGGGCGACACCGTTGCGGTGTTCGGTCTGGGCGGTATCGGTCTGGCGGTTATCCAGGGGGCGGTGCAGGCGAAGGCGGGTCGTATTATCGCTGTCGATACTAACCCGGAGAAATTCACACTGGCAGGCGAAATGGGTGCCACTGATTTCGTGAACCCGAAAGACTACGATAAGCCGGTTCAGGATGTGATCGTTGAGATGACCGATGGCGGCGTTGACTTCAGCTTCGAATGTATCGGTAACGTTAACGTGATGCGTTCCGCGCTTGAATGCTGCCACAAAGGCTGGGGTGAGAGCATCATCATTGGCGTTGCCGGTGCGGGCCAGGAGATCAAAACCCGTCCATTCCAGCTGGTGACCGGCCGTGTGTGGCGTGGTTCAGCGTTTGGCGGCGTGAAAGGGCGCACCCAGCTTCCGGGCATGGTGGAAGATGCAATGGTCGGGAAAATTCAGCTCGACCCGTTCATTACCCATCGCCTGCCGCTGGAGCAAATCAACGACGCGTTCGATTTGATGCACGAAGGTAAGTCCATCCGTACCGTGATTCACTTCGGCGACAAGTAACTCTTCTGCCAGCGGTTTTTTTGCCGCTGGCGTTTCCTGCATAATCTTCTCTAAAGTGTGACCTGCCTTGCGCTTTTAGCCGTAAGCTAATCTCCAGCCGTGCCGATGACTATTTTACAGGCGTGTTTTTACGCATCTTACCTACAAGAGAGTCGACGGTCATGGACAACACAACAACGGTGCAGGCGCAGCGCACGCTGAGCTTTTTGCATCATATCAGGCTGGTTCCGCTGTTTTCCTCCATTCTCGGTGGCATTATTTTGCTGTTCGCCTTGAGCTCAGGTCTGGCGGGCTATTTCCTGCTGCAGGCAGACGCCGATCAGCAGGATGTCACATCAGAAATTCAGGTGCGTATGGGGCTGTCGAACAGTTCTAACCATCTTCGCACCGCGCGTATCAATATGATCCACGCTGGCGCGGCCAGCCGTATCGCTGAGATGGATGCAATGAAGCAGAACATCAGCGAGGCGGAAAAACGTATTAAGCAGTCTCAGGATGGCTTTAACGCGTACATGAACCGCCCCGTTCGTACGGCGGAGGATGAAGCGCTGGATGCCGAACTGAAAACACGCTTTGACGCCTATATCGCGGGCCTTCAGCCGATGGTTAAATTTGCCAAAAACGGCATGTTTGAAGCGATCATTAACCATGAAAACGAATCCGCGCGCCCGCTGGATGACGCCTATAACGCCGTCCTGCTGAAGGCGATTAAGATCCGTACCGACCGGGCCAATGCCCTGACGGCGCAGGCGCACAGCCGCACGCAGCTGGGCCTGATGTTTATGGTCGGGGCGTTTGCCCTGGCGCTGGTGTTGACCGCGCTGACCTTTATCGTGCTGCGCCGCACGGTCATCAATCCGCTTCAGCGTGCTGCCACGCGAATCGAGAACATTGCGAAAGGCGACCTGACGATGCCGGATGATGTCGCCGGGCGCAGCGAAATTGGCCGACTGACGCGCGACCTGCAAACCATGCAGCACTCGCTGGAGACCACGGTTGGCACCGTACGCCAGGGGGCGGAAGAGATCTATCGCGGAACCAGTGAAATCTCGGCTGGCAACACCGATCTCTCATCCCGTACCGAACAGCAGGCGGCCGCCATTGAGCAGACTGCCGCAAGTATGGAACAGCTGACCGCGACGGTGAAACAGAATGCCGATAACGCGCACCATGCCAGCAAGCTGGCGGAAGATGCCTCCGGTAAAGCCAGTCGTGGCGGCCAGATGGTCTCCGGCGTGGTGAAAACGATGAGCAATATCTCCACCAGTTCGAAGAAGATCTCTGAGATTACTGCGGTAATTAACAGCATTGCGTTCCAGACCAATATCCTGGCGCTCAATGCGGCAGTAGAAGCAGCGCGTGCGGGTGAACAAGGACGCGGCTTTGCGGTGGTGGCGAGCGAAGTGCGTACCCTGGCGAGCCGAAGTGCAAATGCCGCGAAAGAGATTGAAAGCCTGATCAACGAGTCGGTTTCCTTGATCGATCAGGGTTCCGGTGAAGTGGTCGCCGCGGGCAACACCATGAACGACATCGTCGATGCGGTGAAACGCGTCACCGATATTATGCTGGAAATTGCCGCCGCCTCCGACGAACAGAGCCGCGGTATCGAGCAGGTCAGCCAGGCGATTTCGGAGATGGACAAAGTGACGCAGCAGAACGCCTCGCTGGTGGAAGAAGCCTCTGCGGCGGCGGCTTCCCTGGAAGAACAGGGCGCGCGTCTGACCGAGGCAGTCGGGGCATTTCGTCTGAGTGGCGCAAAGCCTGGCCGGCCGGTCTCGTCTGCGCCGGCGGCGAAAAACGCACCTTTACGTCCTGCGCCTGCGGTGTCGGGTGATAACTGGGAAACGTTCTGAGTCATCCGGGGTAAACGGGTGAAAAAAAAGGGACCGTCAGGTCCCTTTTTTATTGCGTTACTGCTTATCCGGCAGCGCGTAGGCAATCACGTAATCACCGCGATCCGGCGACTGACGGGCACCCCCCGCGTTGATGATGATGTACTGTTTACCGGTTTTCGGTGAAACATAAGTCATCGGTCCGGACTGGCTACCGACCGGCAGACGGTCTTTCCAGATCTCTTTCCCGGTGGCGGTATCAAACGCGCGCAGGTAGAAATCCTGGGTGCCGGCAAAGAACAGCAAACCGGACTGGGTAGCGAGGGACGCGCCCAGGGTCGGCATACCGATTGGGATCGGCATATGCATACGAATGCCAAGCGGGCCAGTATCTTCCACCGTACCGACCGGAACCTGCCACACCAGCTTGCCTGATTTCAGGTCAACGGCTGACATGGTGCCAAACGGTGGCTTCTGACACGGAATGCCCAACGGCGACAGGAAGCGTTCACGCATAGCCCCGAACGGTGTACCGTCCATAGGCACAATACCCATCTCGATGCCGCTGGCGTTTTTCGCCACGTTGGCACGCGGTACCATGTAGTTTGCCAGTCCCAGGCGCATATCGTTAACGAACATCAGGCTGTTGTTCGGGTCGATTGAGACGCTGCCCCAGTTCATCCCGCCGAGGGAGCCCGGGAACTGCAGGGAACGGTCGAGACCCGGTGGGGTGAAGACGCCCTGGTGACGCATCTCTTTAAACTGAATGCGGCACAGCAGCAGGTCGACTGGCGTCGCCCCCCACATATCCGATTCGGTCAGCGTCTGGTTGCCAATCATCGGCATGCCAACAGAGTACGGTTGGGTCGGGGAGTAACGTTCACCTTCAACATTACCGGCCGGTACCGGGCGCTCTTCCACTTTCGCCACGGGCTTGCCGGTTTCGCGGTTGAGCATAAAGATCATGCCCTGCTTGCTGGTCTGCACCAGCACCGGCGTGGTGCCACCTTTACCGTCGGGTAAATCGTACAGCAGCGGCTGGGAAGGGAGATCAAAGTCCCACAGGTCGTGGTGGGTGGTCTGGAAATGCCAGCGCACCTGACCGGTGGCGGCGTCCACCGCCACGATGGAGGAGCTGTACTTGTCATCCAGCGCCGTACGCTCACCCGCCCAGAAATCTGGCGTGGCGTTGCCGGTTGGCAGATAGATCAGGTTCAGTTTTGCATCGTAAGACATGGCAGACCAGACGTTCGGCGTGCCGCGTGTATAGGTCTGTCCTTCCGGTGGAAGGCCGGTCAGCTGCGGATTACCCGGATCCCATGCCCATGCCAGCTTGCCGGTATGAACGTCATACGCACGCACGACGCCCGGCGGTTCGCCGGTGGAGAAGTTATCCGCGATACGACCGCCGACCACCACCACATTCCCCGCGACCAGCGGCGTGGAGGTCTGCTGATAGTAGCCCGGCTTGATTTCCCCCATCCCGATGCTCAGGTCAATGGTGCCACGATCGCCAAAGTCTTCACAGACTTTGCCGTTATCCGCATTGATGGCAATCAGTCGCGCATCGGTGGTCGGCAGGAACAGACGACGAGGGCAGGCCGCAGGCTGTGCATCTTCCTGTGACGTTGTCACGCTGCTGTGATCTTCAAAATAGCCCAGACCTCGGCAACGCTGCCAGTTCGGTGCCGAGGCTTTCGCGTCGTAACGCCATTTCTCTTTACCGGAGTCGACGTCCAGCGCCAGGACTTTACTGTACGGCGTACAGACATACAGCGTGTCGCCAATTTGCAATGGGGTGTTCTGATCTTCCGCACCGGAGCCGTTGCTCTGAGGAATATCCCCCGTGTGGGCAACCCAGGCCACCTTCAGATCGTTCACGTTTTGTTTGTTAATTTGATCGAGGGCGGCGAAGCGGTCACCGTGAGTGGTATTGCCCCAGTGCGCCCAGTTTTTCTGCTCCTGACCCGGTGCGACCGGTTTTACCGGTACCGGCTCATTCGCCGCCACCAGCGTTTGCGGCTTGAACATCCAGCCGAGGCTCACCAGCATCACGACCGCCAGAACGGCCGCGACGCCAAACGCCGGTGCTTTGTTCGGGGCGTTGTGGTTTGCTGCGCGCATAAACGGCCAGACGATGGCACAGAGGAAGGCCAGCACGGCAAACGTAAAGAGGCGCGAGAAGAGCGGCCAGAAATCCCATCCGGCATCGCTGACGGCCCAGAACAGCGAGGCGATAAACGCGATGCCATAGAGGACGATCCCGCTGGCGCGGTTGATGAAAATCAGGACGGCGGCAATTACCATCGCCACGCCCATGATCAGGAAGTACCCACTTCCGCCTACGGTAACAAGCTTTAAACCTAAGCCGCCAACAGCCAGACCGATGAGCGTCATCAGTCCGGCAAGGAGCCACTGCAGGATACGGGGTATCCCACGTGGCGCGCTGCCAAATGCCATTTCTGTCTCCTTTAAATCCCCCGCGTTGCGGAACGGTGCCGAATATGTACCAATTGGGTAATAATCGCGGAGGGGGATGAGGTTTTATACGGTTTATCCGCATCATGTGCGGTTGAATTCCTGTTTAACAAATAGCATGCGAACCATTTGGTGAATTCGCGGCTATGATAAAACTGTTAAATTGTTTTACGCAATTGTTAATGGATGATTTCGCATTTTTTGACCACAGAAACAAAAAACCCGTCGACAGGACGGGTTAGTGGTTGAAGTTGTAAAGGCGTCTCAGGCAGGCATGGATTTGCGGATGGCGCTGAGCAGCGTCTGCGCACCCGGGGAGAGCGGGGTATCCACGCGGGTTAATATACCGATAGGTTCGCCCGCACCTGGCGACGTCACCGGCAGTGCGGTAAGCGTGCCCTGGCGGAGATCATCTTTCACCGCGCCGGAGGGAACGAACCAGACGTAGTCATAATCCACCGTAAGCTGGCGCGAAAGCGAGGCCGACAGCGTTTCGATGCAACCTGAAGGCAGTGAGCAGCCCTGCATCTGCAGCAGTGTCTCGGCGTTCTGACGCGGAACGGTGCCTTTTGGGGATACTACCACCGGCCACTCCATTATGCGGCTTAACGTCACCGTATCCTGCAGCAGGGGGTGACCGGGACGCACGACCAGCTTCAGGGATTCCAGGAACAACAGCTCGTAGTTAAGCCCGCCCATAAGCTCGGGGTCGGACATGCGCCCGATACCGAGATCCAGTTCGCCGGATTTTAGCCCGGCGAGCAGCATGGTGTTATTCATGGTGGCAACCTGAATAGTGGTATGCCGCTGATGTTTGTGGAACTGCCCAATGACCGGAGGCAGAATGCCGAGTGCCGCCGTTGGCAGGGCACCCACGCGCACAATCTCCGTGGCGTGCTCCTCTTTGCGGTTGAGCGACTGTCCGGCAGTATTCAGCGCATCGAGAACCTTGACGGCGTGCGTAAGAAATTGTTCACCCACGAGGGTGAGTTGTGCCCCCAGCCGACCGCGGTCGAAGAGACGGGTTCCGGTGAGTTGTTCCAGCTCGTTCAGCGTTTTGGAGAGCGCAGGCTGGCTTAGGTTGAGAGTTTCAGCCGCTCGCCCCAGCGTTCCCTGTTGAGCGACGGCCACAAATGTATGCAAATGGCGCAAGCGTATGCGCTGACTGAACAGACCATTTTTTTCCATAGGCGATGTTAAAAACAGAGCGATGCGGGTGACAAGCTAAGTTGTTTAATTTTGATAACTTGATAGCAAAATATTTTTAACATTTGATCTGTTTGAGTTACAACATGTTTTTTGGCAGGGGGAAGAGGAAGAACGTCCTTGTTCTTTTCGAGCACATTGAGAGCGTTACGTCAGTGTATAGCCGGGTTAAATCACGCCATCACCGCCGTCAGAGCACCATACCTGACCGGAGGTAAATGAGCATTCATCCGAGGCCAGCGTGACATAGAGCGGTGCGATTTCAACAGGTTGACCCGGACGCCCCAGCGGGGTATCGCCACCAAACTCTTTCACTTTTTCCATCGGCTGGCCGCCGCTGGATTGCAGCACCGTCCAGTAAGGACCCGGGGCAACCGCGTTGACGCGTATTCCTTTTGGACCAAGCTGTTTCGCTAAGGATTTGGTGAACACCGCCAGACAGGCTTTTGTCTGCGCATAATCCAGCAGCACAGGGCTGGGCTTAACCGCCTGGACCGAGGAGGTATTAATGATAGAGGCCGACGGTTTCAGATGGCGCAGCGCCGCTTTGGTTATCCAGAAAGGCGCATAGACATTGGTTTTAAAGGTCGCGTCAAAATCTTCCGTGGTGAGCTCTTCAAGGGATTCCCGGTATTGCTGACGACCGGCGTTATTCACCAGAATGTCCAGTCCCCCCAGTTTGGCCACCGCCTCTTCTACCAGATTCTGGCAGAACGTCTCGTCACGGATGTCACCCGGCAGCGCGACGGCAATGCGTCCTTCCGCTTTGATAAGCTCAATGACGTCAACCGCGTCTTTCTCTTCTTCAGGCAGATAGTTGATTGCGACGTCAGCCCCTTCACGGGCGTAAGCGATCGCGACTGCGCGACCAATACCGGAGTCGCCTCCGGTGATCAATGCTTTCTTGCCGGCAAGGCGGCCATGCCCTTTATAGCTCGTTTCCCCGTGGTCGGGTACAGGTTGCATTTCTGATGCCAGTCCCGGCGGCGTTTGCGGTTGCTCCGGGAAAGGGGGTTGCGGGTAAGCGTTCTGACGTTGTGTAGTATCACTCATAGCTGACTCCTTAAGCCAAGGGGTGAGATTTGATGGATAGTTGCAGCGTTAACGCTTCGCTGAATTATTTCTGCAAATGATCGACGCGCACGACAGGCGGCGATGATTTCTTATCAAGCGATCCGTTGATACTGATCATCTGATCGGGTTTTACTGTTCTGCCGTCGAATACTGCCTGGGGAATAATAACGTCTATTTTTCCGGTTTTATCCTGGAATACAAACTTATCGCCGCTACCGTCAATAAGGTTTCCGCGTAATGAAATAGTCGCACCATCATGCATTTCTTTTGCATGATCGATGGTCATAATTCGTGCGTCATCGGTTCCACGATAACCGCTATCCAGTGCGTGCGGCGGTGGCGGTGCTTCACCTTTTTGTAACCCGCCGTTATTATCTGCCCATGCGGCCGGTACCAGAAATATCAAAAAAGCGGAAATAAGCGATAATTTCATCTGATATCCTTCATTTTGTGTGTCTTGACTTATTAAGTATTGTTGCTATTCCTTTATGTGGCAAATGTGATAAGTCTTAAAAACATTCGCTTTTGAAATCAAAAATATCGGTTAATAAGCGAAACGGTGATAGCCGCCATGAAGCATCAAAGTGATAAGTTACCTGGGATAGATGAGAATTACCGATTGCTGACGTTTGAATATGGATTTCGTCAGGTGGGTTTTATTGTCCTGCTGGCCATTATCGTTGCGGCGATAGCGGGCTTCTTTTCAAGCGGAGTGGTGAGTGATACGCAAAGAACAAACTCGGCAAAGTCGCTGACCATCAACTACGAGCGCTTTGGCCGACGCCAGACGGAGTCGAAGATCCACCTTTCATTCCCGGTCAGAACAGAAGGGAAATACACCCTGAGTGTGACCAGCGAGAGCAACGATGTTTACGAGCCAGGAAGCGTTTGGCCGCAACCGGACAGCATGTTCAGTCGCGGGAATACGCTCTTTTTTGTTTATAACAACCTGAAAATGTCCGACAACTTCTCTGTCTTACTTTTCACGACCCCTGCACGCGCAGGTAAATGGGACAATGTCGTTCGCATAAACAACGAGCCGGAAATCCCTTTCTGGCAATTTATTTACCCGTAGGAGGCTGATATGGATATGGTCTTTCGTGCGCTGGCTATTTACCTGTTCCTCGTCGTGGTATTTAAAGTTGCCGGACGGCGCGCTTTGCTGCAGATGACCAGCTTTGATCTGATTCTCCTGTTAATTATCAGTGAGGCGACGCAACAGGCGCTGCTCGGGGAAGATTTTTCGGTCACCGGCGCAATGATTACCATTACCACGCTGGTGGTAGTGGATATTATCTTTGGGATAATGAAAAAATATTTCTCACCGGTAGAAAATATTCTTGATGGCACTCCGGTGATATTGGTTGAGAACGGCGTGCCGCTAGCAGATAAACTCAAAAAAGTCGACGTTTCCTGTGATGATATTCTGGTATCGGCACGCCAGAATAATGGTGTTACGCAGCTGAGTGAAATTAAATATGCCATTCTTGAGCGCAATGGTCATATTTCAATCATTCCTTTTGAGAAGTAAGAGGCCACGAAATGAGCAACCTTCACCATGATAACAATTATACCGTCGCCGAACTGACCAAAAAAGTGGCGAGCAAATTGACAGACTTAGGGCTTCGCTTAACCACGGCAGAATCCTGCACCGGCGGAAAACTCTCCGTCGCCCTTTGTGCTGAAGAGAACACGGCCGAATTTTATGATGTCGGCCTGGTCGTGTTCAGTGACGGCGCAAAAGAGCGCATTCTGGGCGTGCGTCCTGAGACCCTTGAACGGTATACGGCCGTGAGTGAACAGACGGTGACCGAAATGGCCGCCCGGATCCTGGAGATTGCCCAGGCGGATGTCAGTATTGCCATCAGCGGTTATGCCGGGCCAGAAGGGGGCGACGATGGCACGGCGGCAGGGACCGTTTGCTTCGCCTGGAACCTTCGCGGACACACGGAAACCCGTACCGTCCTGTTTTCCGGCGACTGCCAGGATGTGGTTGAGAAGGCGGTGCAGTATTCATTGTCTGAATTAGTGACCAGATTATCCGGCTGGGATAACGAGTAAATTAACGCGGAGGTTCTATGGCTGTGATTGTCATTACCGGCGGTACGGCGGGTGTGGGAAAGGCAACGGCGCTGCACTTCGCAAAGGCAGGCTACGATGTGGGGATTATTGCCCGCGATGAGACAAGCCTGCACTCGACCCAGGAGGAGTTAACGCGATTTGGCGTCAAAGCCTGTGCGGTACAGGCGGATGTCGCCGACAGCCAGGCGGTGGTGGACGCGGCAAACGAGATTGAATATCGCCTCGGCGCAATTGATGTGTGGGTTAACAATGCGATGGGTGCGGTGCTGGCACCGTTTCGTACCCTGACGCCGGATGAATTTCGCCGCGTCACTGATGTGACCTATCTTGGCTTCGTAAACGGAACCCGCGCCGCGCTGGAATTGATGGTGCCACGCGATCGCGGCGTGATTATTCAGGTCGGGTCCGCGCTGGCCTACCGCTCGATCCCGTTGCAATCGGCCTACTGCGGCGCCAAAGCGGCGATTCGGGGATTCACCGATGCGGTGCGCACGGAACTGATGCATGAGAACAGCCGGGTGCAGCTTTCAATGGTGCAGATGCCGGGGCTGAATACACCGCAGTTTGACTGGGCAAGAAACAAATTCGCCTGGGCTATGCGTCCGGTTCCGCCGGTGTTTGAGCCTGAAGTTGCCGCGAGCGCGATTTTTAAGGTCGCGCAAAAACCGGTGCGCGAACTGTGGGTGGGCAGCAGTACCATTCAGTCGATCGTCGGACAATTCCTCTTCCCGGGTTTCCTGGACCGGCTGATGGTGAAGAAGGCCTGGGAAGGTCAGATGACTGACGATCTGAATGACCGGGATCGCCAGGATTATCTCGACCAGCCTGTCAACGACCTGCACAAAATCCATGGGCGTTTTACCCCGGAAGCGAAAAACCGCGCCACGGCGATCACCTCAGGTGTGCCCGGGAAAGTCCTGTTAGGCTCCCTCACGGTGGCGGGCGTTGTGCTGACGCGGCTGATGATTCGGCGTAAAAGGTAATCAGCGCAGCGCGCTACGGTTAGTCCAGAACCAGCGATAGCCGTAGCCGCTGAGGGTAAGCTGGACGGTTTTGCCACAGATCAGCGCGTCGTCATAGCGTTTATCCGCCAGGCAGGCGGTCCAGGTGGCGTGACGGATCCCGCGGGCGGTAAACTGGACCGGCTTGTCGCTAAAGTTAACGAAGGTCAGGATACTGCGCGCTTCGGCTTCGTAATAAATGCCCAGTACCGCGTCATCATCAATATTGATGAGACGAAACGGTGCGACAGCAATCTCCGGAAATTCAGAGCGCGTATTGGCCATGTCGATGATCCGGTGCAGCAGGGAATTGCGGTGCAGCAGGGAATCGGCCACGTTGATTTTCTGATAACGCCAGGGACCGCGATCGATGATCGGGGCGATAAACCGCTCAGGGTCCGCTGCTGAAAAGCCACCGCCCTCTGACCCCGCCCACTGCATTGGCGTACGCACGGCATAGCGCTCTTCCAGCGTCAGATCATCACCCATGCCAATCTCATCGCCGTAGCGCATGACCGGCACGCCCGGGAGTGAGAAGAGCACCGCGTGGCAGAACGCCAGCCGTTTTTGATCGCCCTTTAACATCGGTGCCAGACGGCGTCGTATCCCGCGCTGGTAGACGTTCATCTCTTCGTCAGGGGCGAAGGTGTCGACCACAATCTGTTTCTCTTTTTTACCAATCCCTTCCAGATCTAACTCATCGTGGTTGCGCAGCCAGTTGGCAAAGCAGCACGAGTCAGGCGGGACAATCATCTTCTTTATGGCATTGCGCAGCGGTCGGGCGCTTTTCCTGGCAAGGCTGACGTAGAAATACTTATTGAGCCAGAAATTCAGCACCAGATTCAGACGGTTATTTTCGCCGAAATAGTCTTTATACGCCTCCACGTCGACGTCCACCTCACCGAGCAGGATCGCTTCCGGATTACGTGCTTCAATAAGGCGGCGCATATGCTCCAGGATCCATAACCCCTTTTTCTCGTCACCGCCGCCTGCCTGCGCGGTCAGGTGCGTTGCGGCATCGAGGCGAAATCCCGACACCCCGAGCTTGAGCCAGAAGAGGATAATATTTTCGATCTCGTTGAGCAGCGCGGGGCAGGTCAGATTCAGGTCGGGCTCGTGGTGATAGAACATATGTCGGTAGTATTGCCCCGGCCTCGTCATCCCATGTCCAGACGCTCTCTTCCACGCCGGGAAACATCGGGGAGGTATCGTCCTCGTTATTATCCGACCAGATGTAGTAGTCACGAAAAGGTGAAGTTGGGTTGCGGCGAGCCTGCTGAAACCAGGGATGGGCGTCCGAGGTGTGCTGAATCAACAGCTCAATAATGACCTGCATACCCAGCTCCCGGGCCTGTTCAATAAAGGCGATAATGTCGGCCAGCTTTCCGAAGCGAGGATCAACCTGCAGATGGTCGCTGACGTCGTAGCCTTCATCCAGAAACGGGGTGAGGTAGAAAGGGGTGATCCAGATAACCGTCGCCCCCATGCGGCGAATGTAGCGCAATTTTGCGCCAATCCCGGCGATGTCCCCGCAGCCATCGCCGTTTAAATCATAAAAGAGTGCAGTATCAATCTGATAAATAATGGCTCGGGTATGCCAGTCTGCCATAGTTCACCTCAGTGATAACCTTCCGTGTCGGAAACTTTGCCCCGGAAAACGTAGTAGCTCCAGGCGGTGTACACCAGAATCACCGGAATAATCAGTAACGTTCCGACCAGCATAAATAGCTGGCTGGCCGGTGGTGCCGCAGCCTCCCACAGGGTAATGCGCGGCGGAATAATGTTAGGCCACAGGCTAATTCCCAGACCGCTAAATCCGAGGAAGATCAGCCCAAGGGTCAGCAGGAAGGGACGCGAGTGGCTGGCCGGGTTGCGTGTTAGTCGCCAGATCCACAGGCTAAACACGCCTACCAGCAGGGGAACCGGTAGGAACCACATGAAGTTGGGGAAGGTAAACCAGCGGTCGGCAACGTACTGCCAGCCGAGCGGCGTCCAGATACTCACCACCGCGATCACCACCACCAGCGCCAGCAGCACGTGCCGGGTCAGTTCACGCATGCGGTTTTGCAACGCACCTTCACTTTTCATGATAAGCCACGTGGTACCGAGCAGGGTGTAGGCCACAACCAGCCCGATGCCGCAGAAAAGATTGAAGGGCGTTAACCAGTCAAGGGCGGAGCCGACAAAACGCCGGCCCTCAACGTCAAAGCCGTTAATCACTGCTCCCACCACCACCCCCTGGCTGAAGGTGGCAAGCAAAGAGCCGCCGGCGAAGGCGTAGTCCCAGAATTTGCGGTGCGAAGGCGTTGCCTTAAAGCGGAACTCAAAGGCCACGCCGCGAAAGATAAGGCCAATTAACATGGCGGTAAGAGGGATGGTCAGCGCATCGATAATCACCGCATAGGCCAGCGGAAACGCGCCGAATAACCCCGCACCGCCGAGCACCAGCCAGGTCTCGTTGCCGTCCCACACCGGCGCTACGCTGTTGACCATTACGTCACGCTCTCTGGCATCGCCCACGAAGTTAAAAAGCAGCCCGATGCCCAAATCAAAGCCATCCATGATGATATACATCAGCGTGGCGAACACGATGATGGCAAACCAGATAACTGAGATATCGACGCCCATCAGTTTCTCTCCTGTTCCGGAACAGACTCAGCGGCAGACAGCGGACGGGCAGGGGTGCCCGAGGTATTTGACGTCAAGGTATCAACGGGCTGCGGACCTTTCTTGATAAGCCGAATCAGGTAGACGTAGCCCACGCCAAACACCGACGAATAGACCACAAAGAAGGCCAGCAGGCTAATGCTCATCTGCAGCGTGCTGTGCAGCGAGACCGCGTCGATCGTGCGCAGATAGCCATACACCACCCACGGCTGACGACCCACTTCGGTGGTGACCCAGCCGGCCAGCAGCGCCAGTAGGCCCGCCGGTCCCATGCACAGCGCGAACCAGTGGAAGGGCCGCGACTGGTAGAGTCGATGGCGATAGCGTAGCCAGACGCTGACCAGACCCAGCGTGATCATCAGCAGACCCATGCCGACCATAATGCGGAATGACCAGAAAACAATCGGTGAGTTCGGGCGATCTTCTTTCGGGAAGTCTTTCAGTGCCGGGACCTGTTTATCCAGGCTGTGGGTCAGAATCAGACTGCCAAGGGCAGGAATTTCCAGCGCGTATCGGGTGCGCTCCTGCTCCATATCCGGCAGGCCAAACAGCAGCAGCGGTGTCGCTTCGCCTGGCGGGTTCTCCCAGTGACCTTCGATGGCGGCAATTTTGGCCGGCTGATGTTCGAGGGTATTCAGACCATGCATATCACCGACGACGGCCTGAATGGGCGCGACCAGCAGGGCCATCCACATCGCCATGGAAAACATAGTGCGTATCGCGGGCGTATCGTTGCCGCGCAGCAGATGCCATGCGCCCGACGCCCCCACAAACAGCGCGCTGCTCAGGAACGCGGCGATAGCCATGTGAATGAGACGGTAAGGGAAGGAGGGGTTAAAAATGATGGCCAGCCAGTCCTCCGGAATGACCTGACCGTTCTGAATACTGAACCCCTGGGGCGTGTGCATCCAGCTGTTGGAGGCGAGGATCCAGAAGGTGGACATCAGCGTACCCAGCGCGACCATACAGGTCGAGAAGAAGTGCAGGCCCGGGCCGACCTTGTTCCAGCCGAACAGCATCACGCCAAGAAATCCGGCTTCGAGGAAGAAGGCGGTTAAGACTTCATAGGTCAGGAGCGGGCCGGTAATACTGCCGGCAAACTGTGAGAATCCGCTCCAGTTAGTGCCGAACTGATAGGCCATGACCAGACCGGAAACGACCCCCATACCGAAGTTAACGGCAAATATCTTTAGCCAGAAATGGTACAGCGAGCGCCACACCTCATTTTTGGTGCGAAGCCACATCCCTTCGAGCACCACCAGATAGCTGGCAAGACCGATGGTGATCGCCGGGAATAGAATATGGAACGAGACGGTAAAAGCGAACTGGATTCTGGCGAGATGAAATGCGTCGAGTTCGAACATGGTCCGTACCTCTGGAACTGTTGCGCACGAGGATTGCCAGGCAGTCCGGGGCTGCCTGGCAAAATCGGTTACGGTTTTTTCTTCCCGGCACCCAGTTCGGCGCCGGTCAGCGGGTCGGAATGTGGATCGGACTTCGTGCGGGCCGACATCGCTTTGACCAGCGTGGCCTGTTCGGTCGTCAGCGTCACGCTTGCACTCCCGTCTCCGCCGTCAACGGCAGGTTGGGGGGATTCAACGTAGTCGAAATGTTTATCGCTGTTCCAGCTTCCGCGAACCTCTCCACCTTCAGACATATTGTAGTACTTGTTGGTGTATTCCTCGATTGGCGGTAGTTTTCCCGGAGGGAAATTATTACGAATGGACTGAAGCGCCTTCTCAAAGGAGAGCTGATGCGCTGCCTCACGCGTCATCAGAAACGCCAGCGCATCCTTCACGCCCGGATCGTCCGTGACGTTAATCAGCCGTTCATAGATGATCTTCGCTCGGGCCTCGGCAGCCACATTTGAGCGCAGATCGGCGGTCGGCTCGCCAATGGTGTCGACATAAGCCGCCGTCCACGGCACCCCGGCGGAGTTGGTCAACGGAGTACCGCCACCGTAAAGCAGGGAGGTAATATGGCTGTCGTTACCGTTTTCGGTCATGGACCGATACAGCTCGGCTTCATTTTCCACACCCTCCGCCAGTGCGCCTTTAGCCCCTTTATTAAGCATACCCACCAGGGTACCGATAATTTCAAGGTGGCTTAACTCTTCGGTCGCGATATCCATCAGCATATCTTTACGACCCGGGTCGTCATCACTCAGCCCCTGAGTAAAGTAACGGCAGGCGGCGGCCAGCTCGCCCTGAGGACCGCCGAATTGTTCCAGTAATAAATTGGCAAGGCCGGGATTCGGTTCGGCAACCCGAACCGTATATTGTAATTGTTTGACGTGTCGAAACATGTCTTCTCTCCTGAGGTTATTTTTTTGCTTCGACACCGGATGCGTCTGAACGCAGCAGGAACTGTTCGGTGGTCTGTGGAATGTGGCGAATCAGCCAGTCGGCCATCTCGCGCTCTTCCGCCAGGATACTCTCAATGGCGGGCACGGAAGCCATGTCGCCCGCTTTTTTGGCCGCGGCCAGCAGGGAGGTGTAGCAGGCTATTTCAAACTGTTCGAAAACATAGCCGCTGATAGACCCTTTGACGATCTCATCAGAGGGGAACATCCCGCCAATGGATTGTCCGAGCGCCGCCATTTTACTCATTGAATCTTTTAAAACCGAACGAGAAATATCATTACGGTCGAGGATCTCTTCCAGTAAGGTAATTTGTCGCTTTGTTTCACTAATATGCTGCTCAATTCTGGCGCGAACATCGGGATAATTATCGATACGGCTGGCCATGGATTCCAGCATAGATTCGGCTTGCTTTTCCATCGCATGGGCATCGCGTAGCCAGTCATGGTAGTGTTCTACGTGATTCATTATAATGTCCTCATTATGGTGTCGCTTATTTGGTCTCACTCTCAGCAGCCTGATCGGCACGCGCAGCACTGTAACCAGATAAATGGCCGACAATATTGGCGTAGATACTGATGATAATGACCCATAGCACGCTGCTCTTCCACCATAAAACGGAAGGTATAGCGAGTATGAACCATATTATTGCTGCCGTTAAATGGCACCGTTTAATAGTCCTGGGACTGATGCTCATTTTATTTAACCTTTGCTATAGCGTCATTTTTGCGCTTTTTGGTTAATATTGCCTACGGCCAGGTCGGTAAGTTTAAGATCGGTTTCTTTCTCTTCTTCCAGCGTTTCGGCCAGAAGTTTAACGGCTTTTTTATAGCCCAGTTGTTCTGCCAATGTGGCGAGGGTGCCGTAACTGGCAATTTCGTAATGCTCCACTTTTTGTGCTGCGGCAATTAATGCGGCGTCACGCACCTCATTTTTCTCGGTGCTCTCGATGACCTCATTGGCCTCTTCAATCAGGCCTTCCATTGCTACGCACTTCATACGCTTGAGCTTAAGGCCAGATTCTTGCTCGATAATCTGGTCGATACGCTCAATCTGTCCCTGCGTCTCTTCAAGGTGTGCACTAAACGCTGCGCTCAGTTTTTCACTGGAGGCAGCACGAGCCAGTTTGCCGAGCGCGCGGGTCAGCTGCTTCTCAGCGCTGTAGGTATCGGACAGGAGGTGAATAAACACATCTTCGACACTTTTCATATTCATCATTACGCTCCGGTAAAATAAAGAAGGGGTACTGCGAGCCTGGAGGCCCGCAGCATGCTCTCTGTTTTAAATAAAAGAGATTTACATCAGATCAGGAGTTTTTACGGCCACCACCGTGGCTGTTTTCTCCTCCTTTCTTACCTGCTTCAGATGCGCGTTGCGGATCGTTTTTAAAATTACCGCCGCTGTGCTGGCCACCTTTACGTCCAGCTTCTGATGCTTTTTCACGGTCTTGTGCGAAATTACCGGAACCACCACGATGCTCTGCCATATTAAACCTCATATATTGGTTATGTCAGTTAAGATACGAAAATATTCCGTATCACTCGTCGTTCGAATAATAACTTTAGTCGGTGTTTCATATTCGTCAAATATGTTTTGTAAACCATCGCTTCGTTGCTGAGATATTTCTGATGGTTAACGCTTCGTTTAATATGAATATATCCTGGATGGCTTGCGGTTAACTGTCTGTCTTCATGGAGTTAATCCGCGAGCCGCAGGGGATAACTGTTTTTCTTGCATTGTTTATGCCTGAAGCGCGTGCGGCAGTCTAAAAATTACAGATTAATCTTAAGGAGAAATATTGGAAATCCGCTTATTGCGTTAACGAAATAAGATATATGCCACTGATATTTGTTTTTAATGAGATATTACCTCTTAAGATAATGCTATTTATTACCTCTTAATGGTTAAGCGATGAGGTTATTAATAATACAGTTTAATCAGAAAGCGCTTTATTTAGAGAAGGTGAATCTACATTTAGAGAAGGTGAATCTGCCAGGTCATATGGGTGTCAGGGCAGGCCAGCACACGCTTTAACCACTCCTGTCTTAAGATCACAAATCGGAAATTCTTCCCCCCAGAGGGAACGGGTTTCTCTACACTCCAGGTAATATTCACTGGAGGCATGACATCATGGCGAACACCATCACGGCTGATGATATTCGGGAACACTTTTCGCAGGCTATGTCGGCGATGTACCAGCAGGAAGTTCCGCAGTACGGCACCTTGCTCGACCTGGTTGCGGACGTAAACCTGGCGGTTCTGGAAAATAACCCACTATTACATGAACAACTGGCGAACGCGGATGAACTGGCGCGCCTGAATGTGGAGCGTCATGGGGCGATCCGCGTGGGTACCGCGCAAGAGCTTTCGACCTTGCGTCGTATGTTTGCCATTATGGGGATGTACCCGGTCAGCTATTATGACCTCTCTCAGGCGGGCGTGCCCGTCCACTCCACGGCGTTCCGCCCGGTCGATGATGCGGCGCTGTGCCGAAATCCGTTTCGTATCTTTACCTCGCTGCTGCGCCTCGAACTGATTGACAACGTCGTCCTGCGTGAGCGTGCCGCGGAGATCCTGTCTCACCGCAATATCTTTACCCCGCGTTGTCTGGAACTTATCGCGCTGCATGAGACAGAAGGGCACTTTACGGATGCGCAGGCGCAGGCGTTTGTACAGGAGGCGTTAGAAACCTTCCGCTGGCATCGTCATGCGACGGTCGACCAGGAGACCTATCTGGCATTGCATAACGAGCACCGACTGATTGCGGATGTGGTCTGTTTCCCGGGTTGCCATATTAACCACCTCACGCCACGTACGCTGGATATTGACCGGGTGCAGGAGCTGATGCCGAAGTACGGGATTGAACCCAAAATTCTGATTGAAGGACCACCGCGCCGCGAGGTTCCCGTATTACTGCGCCAGACCAGCTTTAAAGCGCTGGAAGAGCCGGTGCTGTTTGCCGGGGAGCATACAGGAACGCATACCGCGCGCTTTGGCGAAATTGAACAGCGTGGCGTGGCGCTGACGCCAAAAGGTCGTGCGCTTTATGACAGCCTGCTTGCAGAGGCCGGTACCGGTAAAGACAACATGACGCACCAGCTCCATTTGCGCGAAATCTTCAGCGCCTTCCCGGACAGCGAATTGTTGATGCGCCGTCAGGAGCTGGCCTATTTCCGCTATCGCCTGACGCCATCCGGGGAAGCGCATCGTCATGCGTTTCGTCCGGGAGACGATCCACAGCCGTTAATTGAGCGCGGGTGGGTTGTCGCTCAGCCGATCACCTATGAAGATTTCCTCCCGGTCAGTGCCGCAGGGATTTTCCAGTCGAATCTGGGCAATGAAACCCAGGCGCGTAGCCACGGTAACGCCAGTCGCGACGCGTTCGAAGCGGCGCTGGGTTGCCCGGTGTACGATGAGTTCATGCTCTATCAGGAAGCTGAAATCCGTAGCAAACAGCGTTGCGGTTTGCTCTGAAATCGTTACTCTTCTGGGGTGTGATGGAAACAGAAGGTTGTTATGCAAAATCCCTCCGCCCCTGTGATTGAAACGCGCCAGGGCGCACTGTCTGGTTTAACGGATGAAAACGTTCATCTCTGGTGTGGTATTCCCTATGCGGCGCCTCCCGTTGGCAACTGGCGCTGGCGTTCGCCACGGCCGCCTGAACGCTGGGAGGGGCTGCGTCTGGCCACCGCTTTTTCGCCCTCAAGCTGGCAGAACAGCGAGTATTGCCAGGCGTTAGGCGGTGGCGATCCCGGCCGGTTTTCAGAAGATTGTCTGTATCTTAACGTCTGGTCACCCGTCGAGCGCCCGACGCCGCTTCCCGTCATGGTCTGGCTGCACGGCGGGGGGTTTACCATTGGCGCGGGTGGCCTGCCGCCCTATAACGGTAAGGTGCTGGCAACGCGTGGCGTGGTGGTTGTGACGATCAATTACCGTCTTGGTCACCTTGGCTTTTTTGCCCATCCCGCGCTGGAGGGAGAAGAAGACCGGGTGGTGCATAACTTTGCGCTGCTGGATCAGATTGCCGCCCTTGAATGGGTTCGGGAAAATATTGCCGCTTTCGGTGGCGATCCTGACAACGTGACCCTGTTTGGCGAATCCGCCGGCGCGCGCAGCGTGCTGTCGCTGCTGGCGTCTCCGCTGGCGAAGGGACTCTTCCACAAAGCGATTGTGCAAAGCGGATACACCCTGCCGGATACGCCGCGGGAACAGGCCCTGCAAAAAGGGGAAGCGCTGGCGGCGCATTTCGGCCTTGAGAAGGCGTCAGCAGAACAGTTACGTGCCATTCCCCCCGAAGCGTTCTGGCCGCTGGCCGCGCCGCTGAACATCGCCCCGGCCCCCATCGTCGGAGACTGTGTTCTGCCGGAATCAATGCTCGATGTGTTCTTTGCCGCGCGTCAGCATCCTGTTCCGGTGATGATTGGGTCGAACAGTGACGAAGCCAGCGTGATGGCGGTATTTGGTATCGATCTCGCCGGTCAGATCCAGAAGCTTCGCCGTGAACGTCGCTTTGGACTGGGGCTGATCAAACTGCTCTATCCGGGTGTGAAAGGGGATGTGGAGCTTGGCAGGCAGGTGTGCCGGGATATGGCTTTTACCACCATGGGATATGTGGTGATGCAGGCCCAGCAGCGCGTGGGCGGCTTGTGCTGGCGTTACTGGTTCGACTATGTGGCGGAAGCAGAGCACGCAACCTATATCAACGGTGCCTGGCACGGTAATGAGGTGCCGTACGTGTTTGACACCCTTGGTGAGATTGAGCCTTCCTGCCACTACGTTAACGCGCGAGACCGGCAATTCGCAGCGCAGGTTGCAGATTATTGGGTGAGTTTTGCGCGTGACGCCGGTCACCGGGAAAGTCTTCCTGGCCCGACGCACTGGCCGGCCTGTCGAAAAGGAAGGGACGTGCTGCTACGTATCGGCGTGAATAAACATGCAGGTTTCAGGCTTGAAAACCGCTTTATGCGCGCGCGCATGAGCCTCTTTAAGCGCGTTATGAAACACCATGTGAGCCTCGACTGAGCAGGCAGGCGCGAAACGCCGCCAGCCCATTTTCCTGGCCAGGCGATTCGCGCAGAACCAGTCTGTAGCTCGCACCCGTTTTAATGCTGCTCTCAAAAGGCCGCGCCAGCCTTCCGGCGCGGACATCTTCTTCCACCAGCGTTTCGTCGGCAATGGCCACCCCCAGCCCCTGAATGGCGGCCGTGATGGCAAGGTCCATCGTGTCGAAGTGTTGATTTTTGTGCATAACAACCCCCGGGCCTTCCTGCTTCGCCAGCCACAATGACCAGTCTGTCTTATCCCGTGTCGGGTGAAGGAAGGTTAACGCACCCAGTTCGCAACCTGCTCGCAGGGGGCTCATTACCGGGGTTAACGCCTCTTCAAACAGCAGATCGCCCGCGCTCATATGAGTGCCAAATACAATGGCCGCGTCGTAAGATTCCGTTTTGAAATTGACGTTATGGTCGGTGGTAGTGGTCAATGCTATCTGCAGATCCGGCTGCTCACGCTCTACCTCCAGCAGACGAGGCACCAGCCAGCGCATGGCGCAGGTGGGTGCTTTGAGTCGGATCACGGTTTGCTGGGTACGGGCCCGATCGGCCAGGGTCAGCAGCGTTTCAAAAAGTGGATTGCAATTCCGGAAGCAGGGTGCTGCCCTGTGGGGAGAGGCGCAGGCCGCGCGCATGGCGCTCGAACAGCGGAAAGCCGAACCACGCTTCAAGGGTGGCGATTTTGCGACTTACGGCTCCCTGCGTCAGACAGAGTTCTGTTGCGGCATGGGTCAGATTCAGATGACGCGCGGTGACTAAAAAGGCATCGATGGCATTAAGCGGGAGCGAACGGCGCGACATTAACCACCTCAGGTATGCGTTTTTCTCATGGCTATTATGACAACAATTCGATTGTCCCGACAACTGACTTGTTGTTTGAATAGTTATGCATTCATCATGAGAAAGGAAAGAGGATGACGTTACACACTCCGGTGCACACCCGTTCCAAATTACCCGATGTGGGAACCACGATTTTTACCGTTATCGGCCAGCTCTCCGCCCGGCATAACGCCATCAATCTTTCTCAGGGTGCACCCAATTTTTCCTGCGATCCCAAACTGGTCGCCGGGGTGACCCGGGCGATGGAGGCAGGGCACAACCAGTACGCGGCAATGACCGGCCTGCAGCCGCTTAAAGAGCGTATTGCGGATAAAATTGCCACCCTCTACGGCACGCGCTATGACCCGGCCAGCGAAGTGCTGGTCACCGCCAGTGCCAGCGAAGGACTCTATTCGGCGATCAGCGGGCTGGTGCACCCGGGCGACGAAGTGATCTACTTTGAACCGTCGTTTGACAGTTACGCCCCGATTGTTCGCCTGCAGGGGGCCACGCCGGTTGCCATTAAACTGACGGTGCCGGATTTTGCTGTCAACTGGGATGAAGTCCGTGCGGCGATCACCCCGCGTACACGCATGATTATCATCAATACCCCGCACAACCCGAGCGGGCAGGTCTTCTCGGCAGAGGACCTTCAGCAGTTGGTGGCGGTGACCCGCAATACCGATATCATTATTTTGTCTGACGAAGTGTACGAACACGTCGTCTTTGATGGTGAACCGCACCACGGTATGGCGACACATCCGCAACTGGCGGAGCGGAGCGTCATTATCTCTTCCTTCGGAAAAACCTATCACGTGACCGGCTGGCGCGTGGGTTACTGTGTTGCTCCGGCGGTACTGATGGATGAGATTTGTAAAGTCCATCAATTTCTGATGTTTTCGGCCGATACGCCGATGCAGCATGCGTTTGCAGAGCACATGATTGACCCGCAAACCTGGCTGTCGCTGGCGGCGTTTTATCAGCGCAAACGCGATCTGCTGCAAAGTTTGCTGGAGGCATCACCGTTCAGACTCTTGCCGAGCGCCGGTTCGTTTTTCCTGCTGGCCGACTACAGCCAGTTTAGCGATGAGCGCGACAGTGAACTGGTGAAACGACTGATCGTTGAGTATGGCGTAGCCACCATTCCGCTGTCGGCGTTTTATGCGGATGGTACGGATAATAAATTGATTCGTCTCTCTTTTGCGAAAGATGAGGCGACGTTACGGGCAGGTGCCCAGGCCCTGTGTCGGGTTAAACCACGCTAAGGAGTTGGAGATGAAATTACGCGCGTTAGTTGTCGGCATGGGATTGCTGTGTACGTTTTCGTCATTCGCGGCCACCGAACTGCGGTACGGGCTGGAGGCGGAATATCCGCCGTTTGAAAGCCGAAATGCTGCTGGCGAACTGGAAGGGTTTGACGTTGAGCTGGGCAATGCCATCTGCAAAGCCGCAGCGCTGAAATGCACCTGGGTTGAAACCTCTTTTGATGCGTTAATACCGGGCCTGGTGGCGAAGAAATTTGATGCCATTAACTCGGCGATGAACATCACCGAACAGCGACGTAAAAGTATTGATTTTACCCAGCCGATTTACCGCATACCGTCGCAGCTCGTCGGCAAGGCCGGTACCGCGGTAGAGGCAACGCCCGCGGGGCTTAAGGACAAAACCATCGGTGTCCTGCAGGGCTCTATTCAGGAAACCTACGCGAAAGAGCACTGGGAAAAGCAGGGTGTCACCGTGGTGTCTTATAAAGATCAGAATATGGCCTGGGGCGATCTGCTGAATGGCCGTATCGACGCCTCGCTGGTCATGTCCGCGGCCGGGCAGGCAGGTTTCCTCAGCAAGCCGCAGGGGAAAGGGTTTGGCTTTATCGGCAAACCGGTGTCGGACGACACTATCCTCGGCAGTGGGATCGGCTTTGGGTTGCGTAAAGGGGACGAGGCCACCAAAAAGCAACTCGATGCCGCAATTGATAAAGTGCGTGCCGATGGCACGATCGCTAAACTCGCTGATAAGTACTTCCCAGGTATCGATGTCAGCGTAAAATAACCGCCTCATTTGCCCCGACTGACGATGTCCAGCCGGGGCATTTTTATACACGTCTTTATACCTTTCTTTACACCTTTTTCGGGTCGTTCTGGTCGACAGAAAATATTTCGCACTTTGTACAGATAATCGCCGCCCAACAATTGGATTCTTAACCATTTTTGTTTAGGCTGTGCGTTCTTTCTTGCCGTCATTTCGCCGAGTGCGAAACACATTCACACGACCATAAGGACGTTTTTCCAGGCATGAATCGCAGACGTTTTCTAAAAGGCTCGCTGGCAATGGCAGCCCTGAGCGGCACAACTGGCCTTGCTTCCCTGTTTTCCAAAGCGGCTTACGCTGCTGACTCTGACATTGCTGACGGTCAGAGCCGTCGTTTTGACTTCTCCGTACTGCAATCCATGGCCCATGACCTGGCGAAAACCCCATGGGGCGGAGCACCGCGACCGTTACCGGACACGCTGGCGACCATGACGCCGCAGGCCTATAACGCCATCCGTTACGATGAAAAACAGTCACTGTGGAATAACATTGAAGGCCGTCAGCTGGACGTGCAGTTCTTCCATATGGGCATGGGTTTCCGTCGCCGCGTGCGCATGTTCTCGCTGGATCAGTCAACGTCACAGGCGCGCGAAATCCACTTCCGTCCTGAGCTGTTCAGCTACGGTGAAACCGGTGTTGATACGAAGCAGCTGGAAGGGCAAAGCGATCTTGGGTTTGCCGGTTTCCGCGCCTTCAAGGCACCGGAACTGGCGCGTCGCGATATCGTCTCATTCCTGGGGGCGAGCTATTTCCGTGCGGTTGATGATACCTATCAGTATGGTCTTTCCGCGCGGGGTCTGGCGGTGGATACCTTTACCGACACGCCGGAAGAGTTCCCTGACTTCACCGCGTTCTGGTTCGAAACCGTCAAACCGGGCGACACCACCTTTACCGTCTATACGCTGCTGGACAGCCCAAGCATCACCGGTGCATATAAGTTCGTGATCCACTGCGAGAAGAGCCAGGTGATCATGGAGGTGGAAAACCATCTCTATGCGCGTAAAGACATTAAACAGCTCGGCATTGCGCCGATGACCAGTATGTTCAGCTGCGGTACAAACGAACGCCGCATGTGCGATACCATCCACCCGCAAATTCATGACTCTGACCGTCTCGCCATGTGGCGCGGTAACGGGGAATGGATTTGCCGTCCGCTGAACAACCCGCAGAAGCTGCAGTTTAATGCATTTGTGGACAAAAACCCGAAAGGGTTCGGCTTGCTCCAGCTCGATCGCGATTTCTCGCATTATCAGGATGTCATGGGCTGGTATAACAAACGCCCAGGCCTCTGGGTGGAGCCGCGTAACGACTGGGGTAAAGGTGCGGTTGGCCTGATGGAGATCCCGACAACGGGTGAAACACTGGATAACGTGGTCTGCTTCTGGCAGCCAGAAAAACCGGTGAAAGCGGGCGATGAGCTGGACTTTAAATACCGTCTTTACTGGAGCGCCATGCCGCCGGTCCGTTCCCCACTGGCGAATGTCTTCGCGACCCGCACCGGTATGGGTGGGTTCCCGGAAGGCTGGGCGCCGGGCGAAAACTACCCGAAAGTGTGGGCCCGTCGCTTTGCTATCGACTTCGTCGGGGGCGATCTGAAAGCTGCCGCGCCAAAAGGCATTGAGCCGGTCATTACCCTCTCCAGCGGCGAAGCGAAGCAGGTTGAGATCCTCTACGTTGAGCCGTTTGACGGCTATCGCATTCTGTTCGACTGGTATCCTACCTCGGATTCGACCGAACCGGTGGATATGCGCCTGTTCCTGCGCTGTCAGGGGGATGCGATCAGTGAGACCTGGCTGTATCAGTATTTCCCGCCTGCGCCGGACAAACGTAACTACGTTGACGATCGCATCATGCGTTGACCATTTATTCCCTCTCCCCGGCGGGGAGAGGGTGACGGGAAGGGACCATGACCGCAACTGAATCTGAAATAATCCCGGTGACTGACCATCTCGAGCTTCGCGCCGTCGAAGAGCGCTATACCGCCGATTTGCACAACATGGTCATCAGAAACAAAGCCTGGCTGCAAACCGCCTTTGACTGGGCGCAGCATGTGGGCACCGAAGATGACACCCGTCGTAATGTGCTGAGTAATCAGATGCTGCACCAGCGCGGCTACGCCAAAATGTTTCTGATTTTCAAGGATGAGGACCTGGTCGGCGTGCTGTCGTTTAATGCGATTGAACCCGCCAACAAAGCCGGATACATCGGTTACTGGCTGGATGAGGCGCATCAGGGACAGGGCATTCTGTCGCAGGCGCTGCAGGCGTTTATGCGCTATTACGCCGAGCGAGGCGAGATCCGCCGTTTTGTCATTAAGTGTCGGGTGGCGAATAAACCCAGCAACAACGTTGCCCTGCGCAACGGTTTTACGCTGGAGGGGTGCCTGCGGGAAGCAGAGTTCCTGAATGGCCGTTATGACGATGTGAATCTCTACGGCAAAATTTACCCGCTATAACGCCCCCAACAGAGGCGTACGGGTGATGCGCTGGTCGCCGTTAATCACCTTTTCTCCGCGCAGGTGGATGTTCTCACCGGCAAAAGCCTCAATCACCGCATCGTCGGTGATTTCAACCCGATGCTCAATAAGCACATCGCCGCTGATACGCGCCCGCCCCTGGATCACGACCTTATCGTCAAGCAGGATAGGGCCGCCGCGCAGCCAGGCCTGACCGCCAATCAGGACGTGGTGTTTAATGACACAATTTCCTTCCACCACCGCGTTCTCTGCCACCTGAGAGCTGTAGCGGACGGTAGGGATGGCATCGTCGTCAAAACCGGCAATGACGCGGGCGTTACCGTACACTTTTGCGCAGTCACATACCCAGACGTTATTGAGATCGTTGCCTTCGAGGATGGCGCTGTCGAAAACTTCCGCCCGGTGTTCAACGAAGGCATAATTAACCATTGCCTCGCCGTAGATTTGCGCCTGATGCACAATGCGGGACTGGCTCACCGTCGCCTTGTCATAAATTTTCAGGATCTGCTCATGGTCCGGCGTAAGCCCTTTGGCAGCAATCACCACGCTGTTATGAAGCACCCGCGCCTCGCCGAAAATATGGCATTCGCCGCGTACGCAGGATTGCTGTATCGTGACGTTGTCACTTATGCGTGCACCGTGACTGACCTCCGCGCCGTCCAGCCAGCAGTTGTCGCCAATCTGCGCGTCATGACTGACGATGCAAGGCAGGGTAAGGCGCGCGTTGCCGGACACCGTCGCACCGGCAAAGACGACGCTGTTTTCATCGTAGATCCAGCAGTCGCCTTCGTGCGCGAGGGCGCTCTCATCTTCAACCCAGCCGCCTTTCGTGCCGCTCACGATGTCGTTAAAATTCGCCGTGGCAATAATCTGTCGTAACGACGTCGTGTGCGTTGTCTCGCCGTTTTTCCATTGCCAGAGGCGGGTGTCCTCGCTGAGCCTGTACTTTTTCATCATGGAGTCTCGGGTAAGCGTCTCCACTAAACGTAGCAAACTTTCGGCGTTTCGTAGTGCTGGCATCCGTCGCGGAAACCCCTTAAAATGGCATTTAAAATACATTTTAAAAATTCAAATTAATGAATAAAAATAACAACGCTCAACAAGTGCTTAACCTGCCCGCGGGTTACTTCGGTATGGTGCTTGGCATCATTGGGATGGGGTTCGCCTGGCGATACGCCAGCACGCTCTGGCACGTGACGCGCTGGCCGGGTGAGAGCCTGGTGGCCCTTGCGATTGTGATTTGGTTTTTGCTGACGGTGGCGTTTATCGCCCGGGCGATCCGTTTCCCGCAAAGTGTGCTGGCCGAGATGCGCCACCCGGTGATGAGCAGTTTTGTCAGCCTTTTTCCCGCCACAACGATGCTGGTCGCCATCGGTTTTGTGCCCTGGCTGCGTCCGGTGTCACTGGTGTTATTTAGCGTCGGGGTGGTGATACAGCTGGCTTATGCTGCCTGGCAAAGCGCCGGATTATGGCGCGGTAACCATCCGCAAGAGGCCACCACGCCGGGGTTATATCTGCCCACGGTAGCAAACAACTTTATCAGCGCCATGGCGTGCGGCGCGCTGGGGTTTAACGATGCCGGGCTGGTGTTTCTCGGGGCGGGCGTTTTTTCCTGGCTCAGCCTTGAGCCGGTGATTTTGCAACGACTTCGTAGCGCCGGGGAGTTGCCTTCCGCGCTGCGAACCTCGCTGGGTATTCAGCTGGCCCCCGCGCTGGTGGCCTGCAGCGCCTGGTTTAGCGTCAATGGCGGCGAGGCGGATACATTCGCCAAAATGCTGTTCGGCTACGGCCTGTTGCAACTGCTGTTTATGTTACGGCTGATGCCATGGTATTTGTCCCAGCCGTTTAACGCCTCGTTCTGGAGCTTCTCGTTTGGTGTGTCGGCCCTGGCTACCACGGGGCTTCATCTTGGGCAGAGCAGTCCGTCGGGCTTTTTCCACGCCATTGCCGTCCCACTGTTTATCTTTACCAATGTCATCATCGGGATGCTGCTGGTACGAACGTTTATCTTGCTGATACAGGGCAAACTTCTGGTGCGCACTGATAAAGCGCTGCTTATGCAATCTGAGGAAAAATAATGGCTGTTGATGAAAATTACTTCACAGAGAAATATGGCTTAACCCGTACGCACTCAGAAGTGCTGTACAGCGCGGGCATTGTGAAACCGGGTAAAACGCTGGATCTGGGCTGTGGTAACGGGCGTAACAGCCTCTATCTGGCAGCCAACGGTTACGACGTGACCGCGTGGGATAAAAATCCACTGAGTATCGATAATATTGAGCGCATCAAAGCGGAAGAAGGCATCGTAAACCTGCAGACGGCAATCAAAGATCTGAACAACCTGAGCTTTGAGGGCGAATACGATTTTATTCTCTCTACCGTGGTGCTGATGTTCCTGGAAGCGAAAACCATTCCGGGCCTGATCGGCAATATGCAGCGCTGCACCAGACCCGGCGGTTATAACCTGATTGTTGCCGCGATGGACACGGCGGATTACCCGTGCACCGTCGGCTTCCCGTTTGCGTTCAAAAGCGGTGAACTGAGCAACTACTACGAGGGCTGGGCGTTGCTCAAGTACAACGAAGAGGTGGGCGAACTGCACCGCACCGACGAGAACGGTAACCGCATCAAACTGCGTTTTGCCACGCTGCTGGCGCGCAAGCCCGCTTAACGGGCGGCCAGCAGGCAGAGCTGCAGGGCCGTGTTGTATGAGGCCTCGAACGACGACAGCGGCAAAAACTCAAACTTTGAGTGGAAGTTATGCGCGCCGGTGAAGAAGTTTGGCGTGAGCAGGCCTTTTGCCGAGAGCGCCGCGCCGTCAGTACCGCCGCGCATTGGCGTCGGTTTCGGCGTGATCCCAAGGGATTTCATAGCCTCAAACATCAGGTCGATAGCGCGACGATCCTCACCAATCGCATTGCTGATATTGCTGTAGGTATCTTCAATGCGATACTCCACCTTTGCCGTAGGATGCTGTCCGGCAATCAACGCCGCGACATCGGCAA
The DNA here is from genome assembly GCF_031453695.1 of Enterobacter sp. SORGH_AS_0287. Taxonomy (NCBI): domain Bacteria; kingdom Pseudomonadati; phylum Pseudomonadota; class Gammaproteobacteria; order Enterobacterales; family Enterobacteriaceae; genus Enterobacter; species Enterobacter sp. SORGH_AS_0287. The sequence continues at coordinate 1,262,508 of NZ_JAVIZW010000001.1, read as the reverse complement.
TCTGCTGCTTGCGGGCGGCAAACTGTGCTTTATTGAAATCACGGATATTCGCTTTTAAGACGGCCTCGTTTTGCCCCGCCTGAATGCCGTTAAACCAGATATAGCCTTCACGCCCCTCGGTGCATTCCGGGGTTTGCTGGCGGTCAAAATGGCTGATGAAGTCTGTCGCCATCAGCAGTGGGTTAACCAGCACGCCTTTGGCGGACATGGGGTGAGCCGTTACGCCGGTAAAGCGAATCTCTGCCGCCGCGGCGTTGAAGTTCTCGTAAACAATCTCACCCAGCTCACAGCAGTCGATGGTCCAGGCAAAATCAACGTCAAAGCGTTTTAGATCCAGCGCCTTCGCGCCACACAGGCCGATCTCCTCATCCGGCACAAACGCGACCACAATGTCGCCATGCTGATGTTCTGGCGTCAGGTTTTCCAGCAGCGTCATGACCACGGTGACGGCGGCTTTATTATCTGCGCCTAATACGCTGGTCCCGTCGCTGAAAATAATCTCTTCACCCGGGTAAGCCAGAATTTCCGGATGCTCTTTTACGCGTAACCAGATTGATTTCTCTTTATTCAAACAGAGGTCTTCACCCGTAAATTTTAATATTTGTGGATGAATATCCGGTGATAAACCGACATCGACGGTATCAATATGGGTAATAAAACCGATGCGTGGCGCCCCGGCTACATTACCTTTTTTAACCGCAGTAACCGTCGCGTATTCATCAATCACAATATCGTCTAAACCCAGCTGCGCCAGCTCCTGGGCCAGCTCACGCGCCATGTCGTGCTGGCCCGGCGTAGAGGGAAGGGTGTTCACTCTGGGATCGCTCTGGCTGGTGATGGCGAGATAGCGGAAGAAGCGGTGCGTTAATTGTCTGGAGAGTGCCGAGCCCATAGTGATTCCTTCTGTATTTATTTTTCAGGTGTTTGCTACATCACTTTAATGATATTTATGAAATGGCAAAAGAATTAATTAGCCGTCGAATTAAAAAGACAGGAATAAATGATGAAAAGCAAACTCACAATGTTAACGCTGGCACTTGCTGCGCTCACGGTCAGTTCCACCGTCGCGGCAAAAACGCTGGTGTATTGCTCTGAAGGATCGCCGGAAAACTTTAATCCTCAGTTATACACGTCGGGAACCAGCGTGGATGCCAGTGCCGTGCCGGTCTATAACCGGCTGGTCGATTTCAGGGCGGGTACAACGGAACTGGTCCCGAGCCTCGCGGAACGCTGGGAGGTGAGCGAGGACGGCAAGATTTATACCTTCCATCTGCGTAAAGGGGTGAAATTCCAGAGTAATAAATCGTTCAGGCCGACGCGCGACTTTAACGCCGACGACGTGATTTTCTCGTTTATGCGCCAGAAGGATGTAAACCATCCCTATCACAACGTCTCTAACGGCAGCTATTCCAACTTCGAGAGCCTTGAGTTCGGTAGCCTGATCACGGCCATTGATAAAGTCGATGACCACACCGTGCGCTTTACGCTCGCCCATCCGGAAGCGCCGTTTGTCGCCGATCTGGCGTGGTATTTCGCCTCGATCCTGTCGGCGGAGTATGCCGACGCGATGCTGAAAGCCGGCACGCCGGAAAAGGTGGATATGGACCCGATTGGCACCGGGCCGTTTAAGCTGGCGCAGTACCAGAAAGATTCGCGCATCCTGTTCACTGCGTTTCCGGAGTACTGGCAGGGCAAATCGAAGCTGGATCGACTGGTGTTTAGCATCACGCCCGATGCCTCGGTGCGTTTTGCTAAAATCGAGAAGAACGAATGTCAGGTGATGCCGTTTCCAAACCCGGCGGACCTGCCGCGCATGAAGGCTAATAAAGACATTAATCTGATGAGTAAAGCCGGGCTGAATACCGGCTTTCTGGCCTTCAATACGCAAAAACCTCCGCTGGATAACGTGAAGGTCCGCCAGGCGCTGGCAATGGCCATCAATAAGCCGGCCATTATTGACGCGGTATTCCATGGCACCGGCACGGCGGCGAAAAACCTGCTGCCACCCGGCGTCTGGAGCGCCGACAGCGAACTGAAGGATTACGACTACGATCCTGAAAAAGCGAAAGCGTTGTTGAAGGAGGCTGGTTTTGCAAACGGCATCAGCATCGATTTATGGGCGATGCCGGTTCAGCGTCCCTACAATCCGAACGCAAAGCGGATGGCGGAGATGATTCAGGCCGACTGGGCGAAGGTTGGCGTCCAGACCAAAATCGTCACCTATGAATGGGGCGAGTATCTTAAGCGGGTGAAGGGCGGTGAACATCAGGCCGCGCTGATGGGCTGGACCACCGCAACCGGGGACCCGGATAACTTCTTTGGTCCGTTATTTACCTGTACTTCGGCTAACGGTGGATCTAATTCCGCCAAATGGTGCTACAAACCATTTGATAAAATTATCGCTGAAGCGAAATCGATAACCGATCATGATAAACGCGTGGCGCTGTATAAAGAGGCCCAGCAGATGATGCATGACCAGATGCCGGCAGTAATGATTGCCCATTCGACGATTTTTGAACCGGTGCGCAAGGAAGTCACGGGCTATGAAATCGATCCGTTTGGCAAGCATTTGTTCTGGCAGGTTGATATTAATCAGTAGTTTTTCTCTGCCCGGCGTTCAGTCGGGCAATCTTTTCGCAATTTGTGCTGCTTACATCATTTTTTGTCACAACAAACCCGCCAGACTTTTGCTATAACTTCAAATGCATACTTGCAGATAACATGGAATACCATCATGCGTACTCACACTTTTTTTAAAGTTGCAGTGCTTTCTGGTCTGTTGGCGTTAGCGGGCTGTTCGTCTAAAGTCGCCGCCCCCGAACAATATTCAGGCTTTTTAAAAGATTATTCTGGATTGCAGCAAACAACGTCCGCAACGGGTAAACCGACGCTGCGTTGGGTCGACCCGTCGTATAACGAGGCAAATTACGACAGTATTTTATGGACGCCAATCACCTATTATCCAGCGCCAAAACCAACGACCCAAATTGGTCAAAAAACGCTTGATGAGCTTCTGGCTTATACCAACACCAAAATGAAAGCGGCAATCAGCCAGCGTAAACCTGTTGTTACGACGCCAGGTAAACACAGCCTGATCTTCCGCGGTGCGATTACCGGTGTGAGTTCGCAGAAAGAAGGTCTGCAGTTCTATGAAGTAGTGCCCGTCGCGTTAGTGGTTGCAGGTACGCAGATGGCAACGGGGCACCGCACCATGGATACCCATCTCTTCTTCGAAGGCGAGCTGATTGATTCGGCGACGAATAAGCCGGTCATGAAGGTCGTGCGTAAAGGCGAAGGTAAAGAGCTGGCGAACGAAAACACGCCAATGGGCTTCGCAACGTTAAAACAGGTTGTGGATGACATGGCGACGGATGCCACCATGTTTGATGTTAAGAAAACCGCGAAATAATCAAAACGGCCTGCAGCAATGCAGGCCTTTTTTTATGCCATACGCAAACGTCTGAACCAGGTTTCCGGTTTCGTAAACATCACCATATTCCCGCCCAGAATCAGCAGTAATCCAATGATGCCGTTGAGATGCCACACGTAACCTTCATAGACCGTGGAGATGGACAGCGCCACCAGCGGGAAGAGCAGCGTACTGTATGCCGCTTTGCCCGGGCCAATGCGTCCCACCAGCGTGAAGTAGGCGCCAAAAGCGATGACCGAACCAAAAATGGCGAGATAAAGCAGCGCACCAATGTAACTCACCGTCCATTCGGGGATAAAACTGTCACCCCGGAACAGGGCAATGCAGCCCATAATGACCGTACCGTAAAACATCGCCCAGGCGTTGGTGGTCATGGTCTCCAGCCCTTTTCGCTGGTGGCGCATGCTGATCATATTGCCCAGTGAGAACCCGTAGGTCCCCAGTGCTGAAAGGCCAATCCCCGTCAGCAGGGAGGCACTCCAGCCACTCGCCAGCAGGTCGTCCCAGAAGAGGGTGATGATCCCGATAAGTCCCAGGGCCGCCGCCGTCCAGAAGCGTGCGGGTGGGCGCTGACCGAAGAAAATAAAGCTGTTGATGGCGTTATACAGTACGGCCATCGAGAAAATCACCGACTCCAGTCCGGTATTGATGTGCGCGGCGGCGGTATAAAAACACCAGAAGTTGAAGCAAAAAACGCAGCATCCCTGCAGCATGCAAAAGAGATGATCCCGCAAGGCCAGTTTACGAAGCCGGCGCAGGGCAATTAAGACGATCATGATCGTGGCGCAGGCCACGGCAAAGCGCCAGAAAATTGACACCGGGGCTGCGACTGGCCCCTGTTGCAGGAAAATGGCAATCCAGGTTGTTCCCCATATCACCACCACCAGTCCATAGAGTAATGCGTTCATTGTTGCTCTCTTCTCACACAGCGAAAAGTGCAGTCTGGCGCGAGTGGCATGACATTGCTTTCACCGATTTGCGGTGGACTTGCATATTCTTGCGCTTTTTTGTGGCTGCAGATCTGGCATCGTGGCGCAACACTTCATAGACTGAGAGTCTGATTACTCACCCGTTAATAGCTATGTCTCGCGCTTACGATACCTTTGAAACGCTACGTCAGCAGAACGCCGTGCTGCGGGAAACCGTTGCGCTGAATTCCGGTATTCAACTGGCAGCCTGGTACAACAAGCACGACACGATAACCGTGAAAAGTAATCACCATACCCTCAGCCTGTACGTGGCGGACGGTTATGAGAGCTATCAAAAAACGCCGGGCGGCTGGAAAAACGGCGGCGGCCCGGACCGTTTCTGTCTGATGCCAAAAGAGAGTGAATCGACGTGGGATATTCGCGATGACCTGACGTTTGTCCATCTCTACTGCACCGATGAGCATCTGCGTGATGTCGGGGAAAAAATCTGGGACAAGCGCCCTCTGTCCCTGACGCTGGATGAAAAGATCTTCGGCAGCGACCCGAAAATTACCGCGCTTTACCGTCAGTTTTTGCTCGGCTGCGACTGGCAGCAAAAAGCTAACCAGCTCACCCTGAGTACCGCGTCTACGCTGTTGATGACCCATCTGTTACAGCATTACTCCAGCGTGCAGTGGAAGCTGCCGGTGGTGACCGGCGGGTTGTCGCCGTTTGTGCTGCGTAACGTGCTGGCGTTTATCGAAGAGAACCTTTCCCAGCCGCTGACGCTGGCGGAACTGGCCGAGCAGGCCGCGCTGAGCGAATATCATTTCGCCAGGATGTTCCGTCAGTCCATGGGGCTGGCACCGCATCAGTACGTGATGCAGCGTCGAATGGAGAAAGCCAAAGCGCTGGTGCAGCACACAAGCACACCGCTCACCGATATCGCGCTGGCCTGCGGGTTTAACTCCGCCAGCCATTTCAGTAACCGCTTTCGCAGCATGATGGGCATAACGCCCTCGCAGCTACGCGCGGCGAAGGTGTGAAAAGACCGTATAACATACACCGCCCAGCACCAACCCCCAGAACGCAGAGCCAATACCCAGGATCGTGACGCCGCTGGCGGTCATCAGAAAGGTGACAATTGCCGCGTCGCGCTCCGTTTCGTTGTTCAGTGCCTGATACAGGCTCCCGCTAATGGTGCCCAGCAGCGCCAGGCCGGCGAGCATCTGGATCCAGCTCAGGGGAAGGGAGGCCATCAGCCCGGAAATGGATCCGCCAAAAATGCCCGCCAGCAGATAAAACCCGCCTGCGGCCATGGCGGCAAGCCAGCGTTTGCTGGCATCCGGGTGCGCATCCGGGCTCTGGCAAATCGCAGCGGTGATCGCGGCAATACAGATGGAAAAGACGCCGAGCGGGGATAACACCAGTGCCAGCCCTCCGGTGACGATCATCAGCGGTGATACGGCCAGAGGATAGCCGGAAGCCTGCATCGTGGCGAAGCCCGGCGCATTCTGGGACGCCATGGTGACCAGGAAGAAGGGCACGCCAATGCTTATCAGACTGGTTAACGTAAAGGTTGGCGCGATAAACGTGGGCATCACCACGGAAAGGGTTAACTCTTTTGTGACAACGTCACCTCCCGCCCAGGCCACCATACTGCCCACCAGCAGCGTGGCGACAATGGCGTAGCGAGGGGCCAGCGCTTTGGCGAACAGCCATGCCGCCAGCATGCTGCCGCACAGTAAAAAATGCCCCTCAAGATTGCTGAACGCCTGCAGTCCAAACCTGAGCAACACCCCGGCGAGCATAGCAGCGGCAAGGGAATGCGGGATAAGCTTCATCAGGCGAGCAAACAGCCCGGTTACGCCGCACAGCAGAATGAGCGCATTGGCAAAGATGAAAATCCCGATGGTCTCGGCAAGCGTTACCCCGTGCAGGCTGGTGGCTAACAGCGCCGCGCCGGGTGTAGACCAGGCGGTGAGCACCGGGGCTTTATACCACCAGGAAAGCGCCAGCGTGCTGACCCCCATACCTATCCCCAGGGCCGTCATCCAGCCGGCGATCTGCTGCGCGTTTGCGCCTGCGGCAGCAGCGGCTTGCCAAATAATGGCGGCGGAACTGGCATATCCCACCAGAACGGCGACAAAACCGGCGAGAACGGCAGGAAAGAGTGAGGATGAAGGGCGCATAAAAACTCCGTTGTGCGTTATAACGTCCGCCCTAAGGTAACACTGTGCGTTATAGCGTACAAGTGGTATGATCGGTCGCATCAGGAGGGAACATGGACATCACACAACATCTTGCTTACACACTGAAAACCGAGCGTCAGGCGCGTGGCTGGAGCCTCGCCAGACTGGCGGAAGAGACCGGCGTTTCAAAGGCCATGCTCGGGCAAATCGAGCGCAATGAATCCAGCCCGACGGTATCCACGTTGTGGAAAATCGCCACGGGGCTGAACATCCCTTTTTCTGCCTTCATCACGCCGGCAGCTGACAGGCAGGCGGTATTCGACCCGGAACAGCAGGCGATGGTGGTGAAACCGTTATTCCCGTGGGATGAGACGCTAAAGTTTGACCACTTTTCGATAACCCTCGCTGCCGGCGCCCTGAGCGAATCCACGCCCCACGAGGCGGGCGTGATTGAACACGTGGTGGTGATCAGCGGCGAACTGGAGATGAACATTGATGGCGAGTGGCAGACCATTACTGCCGATTCAGGGGTGCGTTTTGCCGGGGATAAACCGCACGCCTACCGCAACAGCAGCGACCGGCCGGTGCATTTTCACTCCTTGATCCATTATCCCCGCTGAAGCGACGCAAAACTGTTTCGCTGCCGCATACTTCTGACTACAATAGCCGCCATTTTGACCATAACGGATAACGACGAAGTATGCGCCTGCAATCCCATCATCTCGAACTTTTAAGCCCGGCCCGCGACGCCACCATCGCCCGTGAAGCGATCCTTCATGGTGCTGATGCCGTCTACATTGGTGGACCTGGCTTTGGTGCCCGCCATAACGCCAGCAACAGCCTGAGCGATATTGCTGAACTGGTGCCGTTCGCCCATCGCTTTGGGGCGAAAGTGTTCGTGACCCTGAACACCATTCTGCATGATGATGAGCTGGAGCCTGCGCAACGTTTAATTACCGATCTCTACCAGACCGGCGTCGATGCCCTGATTGTGCAGGATATGGGCGTGCTGGAGCTGGATATTCCCCCCATTGAACTGCATGCCAGTACACAGTGCGATATCCGCACGGTAGAGAAGGCGAAGTTTCTTTCTGATGTGGGTTTTTCCCAGATCGTGCTGGCGCGTGAGCTGAACCTGAACCAGATCCGCGATATTCACCAGGCGACCGACGCAACCATTGAATTCTTTATCCACGGCGCGCTGTGCGTCGCCTATTCTGGTCAGTGCAATATTTCTCACGCCCAGACGGGGCGCAGCGCCAACCGCGGTGACTGCTCTCAGGCATGTCGTCTGCCGTATACCCTGAAAGACGATCAGGGCCGCGTTGTGGCGTTCGAAAAACACCTGCTCTCGATGAAAGATAACGATCAGACCGCCAACCTGGGTGCGCTGATTGACGCTGGCGTGCGCTCCTTCAAGATTGAAGGGCGTTATAAAGACATGAGCTACGTGAAGAACATCACCGCTCACTATCGTCAGATGCTGGATGCCATCATTGAAGATCGCGGTGACCTGGCGCGTGCGTCGGCCGGTCGTACCGAGCATTTCTTTATTCCGTCAACGGACAAAACTTTCCACCGCGGCAGCACTGACTACTTTGTGAATGCCCGTAAAGGGGATATCGGTGCGTTTGATTCACCGAAGTTTATCGGTTTACCGGTGGGTGAAGTGCTGAAAGTGGCAAAAGATCACCTCGACGTGGAAGTGACCGAGCCGCTGGCCAACGGCGATGGACTGAACGTGATGATCAAGCGTGAAGTTGTGGGCTTCCGTGCGAATACGGTGGAAAAAACCGGTGAAAATCGCTATCGCGTATGGCCAAACGAGATGCCTGCGGATCTCTACAAAGCGCGCCCTAACGCGGCACTGAACCGTAACCTTGACCACAACTGGCAGCAGGCGCTGCTGAAAACCTCGAGCGAACGTCGTATCGCGGTGGACATTGAACTGGGCGGCTGGGAAGAGCAGCTGATCCTGACCATGACCTGTGAAGACGGTATCAGCGTGACGCATACGCTTGATGGCCTGTTCGAGGTGGCAAACAACGCGGAAAAAGCCCTTAATAATCTGAAGGATGGCGTGGCGAAGCTGGGGCAGACCCTTTACTACGCGCGTCATATCGACGTTAACCTGCCGGATGCCCTGTTTGTTCCGAACAGCCTGCTGAATCATTTCCGCCGCGAGACGGCAGAAATGCTGGATGCCGCCCGCCTGGCTAACTATCCACGCGGCAGCCGCAAGGCCGAAACCGTTCCTGCGCCGGTTTACCCTGACACGCACTTGTCCTTCCTGGCGAACGTCTATAACCACAAAGCGCGTGAATTCTATCACCGTCACGGCGTACAGCTGATTGACGCAGCCTATGAAGCGCATGAAGAGAAGGGCGACGTGCCGGTGATGATCACCAAGCACTGTCTCCGCTTCGCCTTCAACCTCTGCCCGAAACAGGCGAAAGGGAATATTAAAAGCTGGAAGGCCACACCGATGCAGCTGGTGAATGGCGACGAAGTGCTGACCCTGAAATTTGACTGCCGTCCGTGCGAAATGCATGTGATTGGCAAGATGAAAAATCATATTTTCAAAATGCCGTCGCCGGGTAGCGTTGTGGCCTCCGTGAGCCCGGACGATTTAATGAAAACCCTGCCGAAGCGTAAGGGTAATTAATTACCGAAAGTGCGTGTCAGGTTTGCGCGATTTCTGCCACAGGTGGTGTTCGCGCAAACCTTCCGCTGACTCTTCTGCAACGCTGCGTAATTCATCGCTATCCGCTTCATGGCGGAGCTGATGTTCCACATTCTTTACCCACACATATTCATGGCCTTTATGTCCTGCCATCAGCTGACCTGAAAATAATCCACACACCAGCAATATCAGCGTTAACCCTTTTCTCATCATTATTTCACCGTTGAATGCCATCGCGGGACTATCATGCCAATAATTTCTTCGGGAAATTATTCAAAAATTCAAATTAGCGCAAAGAGAGTGTCAAATTCTGTGCGGCGACAGCCGTGATGAGACTTTTCCTAAAATTAGCATCAAGTTTGTTAACCGCCAATTCTGGTACGTAATTAGCCACTAGCTTTAAGGATAAATCCTATATAATGGTTAAACTCTGGCTAAGGAATGGGTCTTGTTAAATGAAAAAAATGATAGCGCTTGCGCTGCTGGTGGTTGCTGTTGGGGCGGGTGCAGGTATTTACTCTATTAGTAATGACGAACCAGAATATATTCAGTCCGCGAAAGCGCGTGTTGGGTCATATTTAACCAGCGATTACGGACGCGTGGCCTGTAATAGCACCAGAATTGATGACCAGCGCTGGCAATTAGGCTGCACCAATCAGGCAAGAGGTAAAACATTCGAGTTCGCGGTTTATCCGTCTGAAAAAGCACCGTATGGTGTGTCGCGTTCGTTTTATCTGGAAGCCATCAATGATGATGCAAAACAGAGCGCGGAGCAGGGTCTGATGCGTTATTTGCAAATCAACACCAAAGCGGGTTAATCAGGCTGTTTACCTTTCATTGAGACTATGGATGTTAGTTTGTAAGAGATCCGCTGCCCGGCCATGGAGTGTCGGGACGTAGAGACCAAAATACAAATCTATCCATGCAAGCATTTACCGCCATATTATGGCGGTTTTTTTTGTCTGCAATCCGGCCACTAGCGGGCAGGCCGCGAATAGTGTTTGCGATACTGGGCCGGTGAAAGGGCGAACTGCTGCCGAAAATGGTGACGCAGGGTCGATGCCTGACCGAATCCGGTCTGCTCCGCGATGCTGTCGATACTTAAGCGACTGCTTTCCAGATAATCTTTTGCCCTCAGCAGGCGCTCATTGAGCAGCCAGCGCGCGGGCGTGGTGCCGGTCGCATCCTGAAAGCGGCGCAGAAAGGTGCGTTGACTCATGCCAACCCGACGCGCCAGTGAATCAACGCTGTGCGATACGGCAAGATGGGTGTGCAGAAAATCAAACAGCTGACCGAGACGCTGACTTTCGCGCAGTTGCGCCACCGGGCGGCTTAGCTGCTGCGGCTGTGAGCCATCCCGGTGCGGGGGAATGACCAGACGACGCGCTACGGTGTTGGCGATTTCCATCCCATAATCCCGCCGGACCACGTGCAGGCATAAATCGATGCCTGCCGCGCTGCCCGCCGAGGTGAGAATGTCGCCGTCGTCCTGATAAAGTACATCTTCAACCACCTCGATGGCCGGGTAACGGGCCTTAAGCGCCTCAATATAGCGCCAGTGCGTTGTGGCTTTACGCCCATCCAGCAGCCCGGCAGCGGCAAGAACAAACACGCCGGAACAGATCGACAAAAGCTGGCATCCCCGCGCATTGGCCTTACGTAATGCCGCGCAGAGCGCGGGCGGAACCGGTGAATCCAGTCCTCGCCAGCCGGGCACAACGATCAGGTCGGCCGTCTCAAGAAGGGTTAAATCACCGTCGGTGATGAGGCGAATCCCCCCGGTCGCCCGAAGTTCACCGCTGTCTACGCCCGCCACGGCAAAACGATACCATTCGTCTCCCAGTTCCGGACGCGGCAGACCAAAGATTTCCACTGCCACGCCAAACTCAAAGGTACACAAACCGTCATACGCCAGCACAATGACCTGAGGGCGGGAAATCTGTCTTAAGTTTGTCATCTTTTTGCTGTTTTCTGGCATAAGCGAGCGCATTCACGGGCTGAATTTGTGGATAGAGTAGTGTTAACACAAACGCCAAAGATGAGGAAGGATCATGAGTTATGTTACTGAATTTCCGGCTGCTGAACCCCAGGAAGCCGTTACCCATTTTCTGCGCCGCCTGAGCGTCGAGACCGATTGCGCCGATGTGCATCATGCCATCACGAATCATGAACAGGATTTCGTCCTGCTGCACGTCGTCGGGAGCCCGCAGCAGTTCGCCCGCCGTCACGTTCCCGGTGCGCTACATATGCCGTGGCGTCAGATCACCGCCGAACGCATGGCCCAGTGGCCTGACGGCACGCTGTTTGTGGTCTATTGCGCCGGGCCTCACTGCAACGGTGCGGACAGAGCCGCGCTGAAGCTGGCGCGTCTGGGGCTGCCGGTGAAAATTATGCTCGGCGGGATCACCGGCTGGGAAGATGAAAAGTTTGAGTTTGCGAGCCAGGAATCGCTCTCCGCACTGTGAAGATGAATTTTTTTCAACACCCGTGAAATTTTCTCGTTTGCCGGCTGGCGGCAGGTATGACATCTTTTTTTGGACATTTAGACATCCAGAAGTCTAAAGATTCAAATAATGAATTATCACTGCGGGCAATTATTGTCGGCAGATAAAGGAGATTTCCATGCAACGACACCATGCCCCATACCGCGCCGATGTAGTTGGCAGCTTTTTACGTCCGGATGCCATCAAACAGGCTCGCCTGAAATACGCCAGCGGCGAAATTGATGCCGGGCAGCTTCGTGCGGTTGAGGATGAGGCGATCCGCCATGTTGTCGAGCAGCAGTGCGCCTGTGGCTTGCATGTGGTGACCGACGGTGAATTTCGTCGTGCCTGGTGGCACTTTGATTTCTTCGACGGTCTGCAGGGTGTTGAGCGTTACGATTCTCAGCAGGGTATTCAGTTCAACGGTGTACAGACCAAAGCCCACGGCGTGCGCGTGACCGGCAAGCTGGGCTTTGGCGATCACCCGATGCTGGAGGATTTCCGCTACCTGAAAAGCATTAGCGGGAATGCTCAGCCGAAGATGACCATTCCCAGCCCGAGCGTGCTGCATTTCCGCGGTGGGCGCAAAGACATTGATGCGACGGTCTACCCGGATCTGAAGGACTATTTTGACGATCTGGCGACCACCTGGCGGGACGCGATTCGGGCGTTTTACGACGCGGGCTGCCGTTATCTGCAGCTGGATGACACCGTCTGGGCCTATCTCTGTTCGGACGATCAACGTCGTCAGATCCGCGAGCGTGGTGACGATGCCGACGAGCTGGCGCGTATATATGCCCGCGTTCTGAATAAGGCACTGGAGGGCAAGCCGGACGATCTCACCATCGGGCTGCATGTCTGTCGCGGAAACTTCCGTTCAACCTGGATTTCCGAAGGGGGCTATGAGCCGGTGGCTGAAGTGCTGTTCGGGACGGTCAACGTGGATGCCTTTTTCCTTGAGTACGACAATGACCGGAGCGGTGATTTTGCACCACTGCGTTTTGTTCGCCCGGGCAAGCAGCAGGTGGTGCTCGGCCTTATTACCACCAAAAATGGCGAGCTGGAGAACCCGGAAGGGGTGAAGGCGCGTCTGGAAGAGGCGGCGAAATACGTGGCTAAAGAGCAGATTTGCCTGAGCCCGCAGTGCGGATTTGCCTCTACCGAAGAGGGCAACAGCCTGAGCGAAACCCAGCAGTGGGACAAAGTCCGCCTGGTGACGCAGATCGCCAGCGAAGTCTGGTAAACCCTCCGCCACAGCGCTGCATTATAAAAGTGCAGCGCTGTACCATTCTGAGTCGTTCTTTTTACATCCTTCGTTACTTCTCCTGTCATAGCGCTTTATCCATCCTGGCATCCTTTTTGCTCTCTCTAAGCTGACGTTTTTATTTTCTGCGTCCACGCCGTAACGGACGCCTTTGCACAGCTTTCTTTTTCAGGAGTGAAAATATGCACCGTCGTACCTTATTAAAAGCCTTCGCATTGTCCGCGTCTGTCGTAGCTATGGGGATGAGTTTTGGCGCTCAGGCGGCCGATACCATCAAGGTGGGGATCATGCATTCCCTTTCCGGCACGATGGCGATTTCCGAAACGCCGCTTAAAGATGTTGCGCTGATGACCATCGATGAGATCAACGCCAAAGGGGGCGTGCTGGGTAAGAAGCTGGAACCGGTAGTGGTTGACCCGGCCTCGAACTGGCCGCTGTTTGCTGAAAAAGCGCGCCAGCTGCTGAGCCAGGACAAAGTAGCGGTGGTGTTTGGTTGCTGGACGTCGGTGTCGCGTAAATCGGTGCTGCCGGTGTTTGAGGAGCTGAACGGACTGCTGTTCTACCCGGTGCAGTATGAGGGTGAAGAGATGTCACCTAACGTCTTCTATACCGGCGCCGCGCCAAACCAGCAGGCGATCCCGGCGGTGGAGTACCTGATGAGTGAAGACGGAGGCAGCGCGAAACGCTTCTTCCTGTTAGGCACCGATTACGTTTATCCCCGCACCACGAACAAAATCTTGCGTGCTTTCCTGCATTCGAAAGGGGTGGAAGACAAAGACATTGAAGAGGTATACACCCCGTTTGGTCACAGCGATTACCAGACAATCGTTTCCAGTATCAAAAAATTCTCTGCCGGAGGGAAAACCGCGGTGGTTTCCACCATCAACGGCGACTCCAACGTTCCGTTCTATAAAGAGCTGGCTAACCAGGGCCTGAAAGCTACCGATGTTCCGGTTGTGGCCTTCTCCGTGGGAGAAGAGGAGCTGCGCGGGATTGACACCAAACCGCTGGTGGGCAACCTGGCGGCGTGGAACTACTTTGAGTCCGTTGATAACCCGACCAACCAGGCGTTTGTGGCGGATTACAAAGCGTATGCCAGGGCACACAAATTGCCGAACGCCGACACCGTGGTCACCAACGACCCGATGGAAGCCACCTACGTCGGGATCCACATGTGGGCGCAGGCGGTTGAAAAAGCAGGTACCACCGACGTCGATAAAGTTCGGGCGGCAATGGCCGGTCAGTCCTTCAAGGCCCCTTCAGGCTTTACGCTCACCATGGATGCCACCAACCACCATCTGCATAAGCCGGTCATGATTGGCGAAATTGAAGGTAACGGCCAGTTTAATGTGGTCTGGCAGACGGAACAGCCGGTGCGTGCTCAGCCGTGGAGTCCCTTCATTGCCGGTAATGACAAAAAGCCCGATCAGCCGATGAAAACCGCCAGCAACTAAGTTATCACCGCAGGGAGAAAAGTCATGAACGCCATACGCACGATCATCGCTATTGTGTGGCTTACCGGACTGCTGCCAGGGATGGTGCAGGCATCGGATGCCGACCAATTCGTGGCCGCCAGTCGCAGCCAGCAGGCAGAACTGTTGACGCAGTGGGCAACCGCACCGGAGGCGGCACGGTTGCCGCTGCTCCAGGCGCTACAAAGTGAAAGTCTCTATACCGACAGCCAGAAACATGCGTTTGCACAACGCCAGGGGGCAATGGTTCCCCTGGGTGAAACAAAAGCCGCAGCAGGCCAAACCAAAGCCGTGCGTCTGACCAACCGGCTGCGCAATCTGGTGGCGACGGCAATGGCAACCCATCAACTTGTGAGTGACAGTGTCACGGAAAGGCGTGCGGCAGCTCGTCAACTCCAGCGGGATGCACAGCCTGAAATGCTCGATTTCCTGCAAAAACGGGTGAGCAGCGAAACGGATGATGTGGCCCGTCAGTCGCTGATGCTGGCGCTGGCGAACCTCCAGCTGGCAAGTCCGCAGGCTGCGGTGCGCCTGAACGCTGTGGTGCTGTTAGGGCAATCAGACGATCCGGACGTTCAGTCCCGGCTGACGCCGTATACGCAGGCAGCATCGGAGCCGGATGCCGGCGTGCGTGCTGCCGCTGCCGAAAGTCTGAAACAGATTGAGCATCGCCTGATGTGGGGCGATCTGCTTGGTCAGGCGTTTATGGGGCTCTCGCTGGGGTCGGTACTGTTGCTCGCCGCGCTGGGGCTGGCAATTACCTACGGCCTGCTGGGGGTGATTAACATGGCCCACGGGGAGATGCTGATGCTGGGCGCGTACGCCACCTGGATGGTTCAGCAGGTGATGGCCGGCTTCGCCCCACAGTGGCTGGCGCTCTACCCGATCGTTGCACTGCCGGTGGCGTTTATTGTGACCGTCAGCATCGGGATGGTGCTTGAGCGTACCGTTATTCGTCATTTGTATGGCCGACCGCTGGAAACGTTGCTGGCGACATGGGGTATTAGCCTGATGATTATTCAGCTGGTACGCATGACGTTTGGCGCCCAGAACCTGGAGGTGGCAAACCCGGCATGGCTGTCCGGTGGCGTGCAGGTGTTTGCCAATCTGACGCTGCCGTGGAACCGCATTGTGGTACTGGGTTTTGTGCTGCTGGTGCTGTTCTTCACGTGGCTCATTCTGAACAAAACCCGTCTTGGTCTGAACGTGCGCGCAGTAACGCAAAATCGCAGTATGGCGGCCTGCTGCGGGGTACCGACAGGTCGCGTCGATATGCTGGCCTTTGGGCTTGGCTCGGGGATTGCGGGTCTGGGGGGCGTGGCGTTATCGCAGTTAGGCAACGTTGGGCCAGAACTGGGCCAGGGTTATATCATCGACTCGTTCCTCGTGGTGGTGCTTGGCGGGGTGGGTCAACTGGCAGGTAGCGTGGCCGCGGCGTTTGGGCTGGGGATCTTTAATAAAATTCTCGAACCGCAAATGGGGGCAGTATTGGGCAAAATCCTGATCCTGGTGGCGATTATTCTGTTTATTCAGAAACGTCCGCAGGGGTTATTCGCACTGAAAGGGAGGGTTACTGACTGATGAGCCAGCCGCTTACCTTAACGCTGGCGCGCAAAGCGCCACGCACGACGCAGATAGCCGGTAGCCTGATCGTGGCCTGCCTGCTGGTTTTACCGTTTTTCGCCTTACTGCCCGCGACGCATCCGCTGGCGATCTCGACCTGGATGCTCACGCTCACGGGTAAGATCCTCTGTTATGCCATCGTCGCCGTGGCGCTCGATCTGGTGTGGGGCTATGCCGGAATGCTCTCCCTGGGGCACGGTATCTTCTTCGCGCTGGGCGGCTATGCGATGGGCATGTACCTGATGCGCCAGGCGGCGGGTGACGGGCTGCCCGCGTTTATGTCGTTTCTCTCCTGGAGTGAACTGCCGTGGTTCTGGTGGGGGACGCAGCACTTTGTCTGGGCACTGGTATTAATTGTGATGGTGCCGGGGATGCTGGCGCTGGTGTTTGGCTGGTTTGCCTTTCGCTCAAAAATCAAAGGGGTCTATTTTTCGATCATGACCCAGGCGCTGACGTACGCGGGGATGTTGCTGTTCTTTCGCAATGAAACCGGCTTTGGCGGAAATAACGGCTTTACCGGTTTTACCACGCTGCTCGGGTTCTCCGTTACCGCGACTACCACCCGTATTGCGCTGTTTCTGGCTACCGTGATGCTGTTGCTGATAGCGCTGGGCACAGGCTTCGCGCTGGCGAAAAGTAAGTTCGGTCGCATTCTGACCGCGGTGCGTGACGCCGAAAACCGCCTGACGTTTTGCGGGTACGATCCCCGTGGTTTCAAGCTGCTGGTGTGGACACTTTCAGCCGTACTCTGCGGTCTGGCCGGTGCACTGTATGTGCCGCAGGTGGGCATTATCAACCCGGGTGAAATGTCGCCAACCAACTCAATTGAAGCGGCCATCTGGGTCGCGCTGGGGGGGCGCGGCACGCTGGTCGGCCCGGTGATAGGCGCGGCGCTGGTAAACGGTGCGAAGAGCGTCTTTACCGTCGCCCTGCCGGAATACTGGCAGCTGTTTCTGGGGCTGATTTTCATTGCCGTGACGCTGTTTTTACCGCGCGGTGTCTACGGTCTGTTTCGTAAGGGAGAACACTAATGCAGCCAGCCGAAGGATTATTTACCCGCCAGTTACCCGGGGATCGCTATCGCGACCAGACCGATCCGGTACTGCAGCTTGAAGCCATCAACGTGAATTTCGATGGTTTTCAGGCGCTGACGGACCTCTCACTGAACATTGGCGTGGGTGAATTGCGCTGCGTGATTGGCCCCAACGGTGCGGGAAAAACGACATTAATGGACGTGATTACCGGCAAAACGCGGCCTAAAAGCGGCAGAGCGCTGTACGATCAGTCCATCGACCTGACGGCGCTTGAACCCGCCGAGATCGCCCGCCAGGGCATCGGACGTAAGTTCCAGAAGCCCACGGTCTTTGAAGCGCTCACGGTGTGGGAAAATCTTGAGATTGCGATGAAAACTGACAAATCCGTCTGGGCGAGCCTGCGGGCCAGACTCAACGGCGAGCAGCGGGATCGTATTGACGAGATGCTGCTCTTGCTGCGGCTTGGCGGTGAGCGCGATCGCCGCGCCGGACTGCTTTCGCACGGGCAAAAGCAGTTTCTGGAGATTGGCATGCTGCTGGTGCAGGACCCGCATCTGCTGTTGCTGGATGAACCGGCGGCCGGAATGACCGACGCGGAGACCGACTATACGGCTGAGCTGTTCAGAACCCTTGCGGGCAAACACTCCCTGATGGTGGTCGAGCACGATATGGGCTTTGTCGAAACCATTGCCGACCACGTGACGGTGCTGCACCAGGGACGCGTGCTGGCGGAGGGGTCACTTCGCCAGGTGCAGGCCAATGAGCAGGTCATAGAAGTCTATCTGGGACGCTAAGGAGCCGTCATGTTACAGGTGAACGAACTGAATCAGTATTACGGCGGCAGTCATATTCTGCGCGGGGTCAGTTTTGAAGCGGCGACCGGTGAAGTGACCTGTCTGCTGGGGCGCAACGGGGTGGGGAAAACCACGCTGCTCAAGTGTCTGATGGGCCTGATCCCGGTAAAAACAGGAGACATTATCTGGCAGGGAAAAAAAATCACCCACAGCAAACCGCACCAGCGCGTGCAGTCCGGTGTGGCCTATGTTCCGCAGGGGCGTGAGATTTTTCCACGCTTAACGGTCGAGGAGAATCTGTTGCTCGGGCTGTCACGCTTCCCCGCCCGCGACGCAAAGCGCGTCCCGGAGGATATCTGGCAGTTGTTCCCGGTGCTTAAAGAGATGAAGCATCGTCGTGGAGGCGATCTCTCCGGCGGTCAGCAGCAACAGCTGGCGATTGGTCGCGCCCTGGCGAGCCGGCCACAGCTGTTAATCCTCGATGAACCCACGGAAGGTATTCAGCCGTCGGTGATCAAAGAGATAGGCCTGGTGATCCGCAAGCTGGCGGACAGAGGGGATATGGCAATCCTGCTCGTAGAGCAGTTTTACGATTTCGCCGCTGAGCTTGCCGACAGCTATCTGCTGATGTCGCGCGGGACCATCATTCAGCGTGGACGGGGCGATACAATGGAACAAGAGGGCGTTCGCGGACTGGTTGCGATTTGAAATGTTATATTATAACATCCTCATTCTTATAAAACGGAGTGAGGAGTTTGTTTTGGCTGCACATATTGGCAAATTTGCAATGACTCTGGGGGCGCTGCTGGTAAGTGGTCAGCTGTTTGCCCATTCGCATGGACATCAGATGACGGAAGCGGAACAGAAGGCGGCGAACGGCGTCTTTGAGGATAAAGACGTCAAAGACAGAAAGCTGTCTGACTGGGATGGGACATGGCAATCCGTCTATCCGTTTTTGCTCGATGGCGCGCTGGATCCGGTTTTTAAACAGAAAGCGCAGAAGGACAAAAAATCCTTCGACGAGGTGAAAGCCTACTATCGCACAGGGTATGCGACGGACGTTGAGGCTATCGGCATCGAAAACAACGTGATGGAATTCCACAAAGGTAAGGCTATCGGTCGCTGCCAGTATGATTACAGCGGCTATAAGATCCTGACTTATGCATCAGGTAAGAAAGGGGTTCGCTATCTGTTCGAGTGTAAAGATCCGGACAGCAAGGCGCCGAAGTTTGTCCAGTTCAGCGACCATACCATCGCCCCAAAAGCCTCTTCCCATTTCCATATCTTTATGGGCAACACCTCCCACGAGACGCTGCTAAAAGAGATGGATAACTGGCCGACGTACTACCCGAACGAAATGTACAAACAGCAGGTGGTCGACGAGATGCTGCACCATTAATGGCCTGCCCGATGCCGGGTGGGCGTCATGCCGCCCGGCGTTGAGGACTTAAGCCACTTTCGGCATTTCGCACCACGCCTTCACGCTCATTCCACGCAAAATCATCAGCCAGGCAATCACGATGGCAACCATCATGATCGCAAACAGTGACCAGTGCGGCAGGTTGGTAAGGATAATACCGGTGATCATCGGGTTTGCCGCCGCCCCAAGCCAGCCCAGCGCCTGGGCAGAGAAGTAACTCGCTTTCATACCCGGCGGGGCAATATTGTCGATCAGCATATATTCGCCAGGTGCATAGATAATCTCACCCAGCGTAAACACCGCTGCCGCAATGCCCCAGTAGACCAGGTTTTCCCCGGAGAGCATAAAACCGCCCAGACCCAGGACGAAGAAGAGTGTTCCCGCCGTCATCAGCGGACGTATATTGGTGGCGGAGATCTTGCGACCGATAACGTATTGCAGGGTGACGACCACCGCAGCATTCACCGGCAGCACCACGGCGACCACGTTTTGCGCAAAGTTGCTGTCGGCATTCGCAGCCAGCACGTACTGCGAAATACAGCTGGCGAATGACCCGCCCACATACGACGCCAGCAGGCCGGAAAGGGTGTACCAGAAGAGGGCGCGGTCTTTAAGCAGTACAGACGGTTGCCACGGCATTTTCTCTTCGGTGGCATCGAGCGCAACGCTTTTTTGCACGAAGAAATGGATAAAACCGAGTGGCAGTGCGGCACAAAAAGCGGCCAGCCAGAACGGCAGCTGCAGGCTGTACATCACCAGTAAGGTGCCCACCGGCGGCCCGATCGTCCAGCCAATGTTCAGGAAGCTATAGTTTAGCGAGAAAACGCGCGCTTTTTGGCTCGAGGTCAGCACATCGGCAAACCAGGCCTTCAGCACCGTTGAAAACACCGAATAGGCGCAGTTAATCAGGGAAAAGAAGAGCACCACCAGCGTGACGTTATCCACCAGCGGGATGGCAACAAACCCGGCAATAAAGGCGACGATTGAAATCAGCATGTAGCGCTTTTTATCAAACTTATCGGCGAGGATGCCAAACCCCATACTGAATACCACACCGACGGTAAGCGCAATGGTCAGGGCATAACCAATATTCTCGACGCTCATATTAAATACACGCGTGAGATGGATGGTCATAAACGGCAGCGTTGCCCCACGACCAATGGTTAATAATAACGACGACGCCAGCAGCGCTGCGGTTGAGCGCCTGAGTGATGGTTTCATATTCCTGCCTGACAATTGCGTTTGGTATTTTGAGCCGCAGAGATTCTGGCCGCGCTCGCTCGCCGCCATCCTGCAACGTGTATTATTTTAGGTATATATCAGGAGTATCACGACATAAGGGGCTTGTATAGCACCTAATTTATCCGTAAGTGCTTCAGTTGACTGCCAGAAATAATGATCTTCTCGTGGCATGTTTTTTTCGTTACCTTGAAGTGTTTACAAAAATTTAATCATTCAGGGGCAGAGTATGACGCGAAAAGACGGGCTGCTGGCGTTGCTGGTGGTCATCGTATGGGGTCTGAATTTTGTGGTCATCAAGCTTGGGTTGCATAACATGCCCCCACTCATGCTGGCCGGTTTGCGTTTTCTGCTGGTGGCCTTCCCGGCGCTCTTCTTTGTCGCGCGCCCGAAAATTCCGTTCAGACTCTTACTGGGATACGGCCTGACCATCAGCTTTGGCCAGTTCGCGTTTCTGTTCTGCGCCATTAAGTTCGGGATGCCCGCCGGTCTGGCTTCGCTGGTGTTACAGGCTCAGGCGTTCTTTACCATCATTCTCGGGGCGTTTGTCTTTGGCGAGCGTCTGCAGGGTAAACAGCTGGCGGGGATCACCCTTGCGGTGTTCGGCGTGCTGGTGCTGATAGAAGCCAGCCTGAACGGGCAGCACGTGGCGTTACTGGGCTTTATGTTAACGCTGGCGGCAGGACTGAGCTGGGCCTGCGGGAATATCTTCAACAAGCTGATTATGCAGCATGAGGCGCGCCCGAAGGTGATGTCGCTGGTGGTCTGGAGCGCACTGATCCCCATTGTTCCGTTTATGGTTGCGGCGCTCATTTTTGATGGGCCGGACGTGATGCTGAAAAGCCTGGTGGAAATCGATCTCACCACCATTTTATCGCTGATCTACCTGGCGTTTGTGGCCACCATTATTGGTTACGGGATCTGGGGATCGCTGCTGGGTCGCTACGAAACCTGGCGCGTGGCGCCGTTATCCCTGCTGGTTCCGGTGGTAGGGTTGGCCAGCGCCGCGCTGTTGCTCGATGAAAAGCTGAGTGCGCTGCAGCTGCTGGGGGCCGTGCTGATCATGGCCGGGCTGTACATCAACGTGTTTGGTTTGCGCGTGCGTCGGGTAACGCGGGCAAGAGGATAGGCATAAAAAAAGCCCCGCATCCGCGGGGCAAAAACGAATCAGAAGCTGTGCTGATTATAATAAGGCACGCCTAACTCGTCGGATTTGTCACTACCAGCACCCATGTGGTTGAAGTCATAAGGTGACTGGTCATGTGCTGACGGCAAAATCATCGTGTCACGATTATTTTGCTGCGTTGCACGAGGGGTTTGCTCCGCGAAGGTCTGGCTGGAAAACAGCACCAGCAAGGCGAGGGCGGCGGAGGCTGTAACTTTCATGATTTCCTCGGTTACGTCTTTACAGGCGATGATTAACTACAATGTTTTAGTGGATACAGGTATCGGGATTCACCCGGCACGCTGGTAATACGGTATTTGTGAGGCGGCACGTCGAAGTAGTTCTTAAACGTACGCGTCAGGGTTTGCTGTGATTCAAAACCGTAACGTTCCGCCAGATAAAGGATCGGCTCATTGCTTTCTTTCAGCTTCTGGGCAATTTCCGTCAGCTTGCGGCTGCGAATATATTGACCTAATGAATGGCCGGTCTCTTTTTTGAACATCCGTTGCAGGTGCCATTTGGAGTAACCTGAACGCTCTGACACTTTTTCAAGGGAGAGCGGCGATTCCAGGTTATCTTCGATCCAGTCCAAAATGCTATGAATAGTAATAGCGTCAGTATTGCGTCTGGACATCGTCATACCTCTTTTTCTGTTTACGGCAGTATTTTCTTAAGCAAAAGCTCAAGCGTTGCCACTTCATCTGCCGTTAAGTTTTTTGTTAGTTCCTGATGCAGTGTTTGTCCTACTAGTTGATGACATTGCTCGCACATAGCCGCGCCATCGCTGGTGAGTTTCACCAGGACGCCGCGTTTGTCATTCGGGTTAGGGCTTCGTTCTATCCATCCTTTGCAAACGAGACGATCGAGCATGCGGGTTAGCGCACCCAGATCGACAGAGAGCACCTTTTTCAGCTCAACCGGCGTGATACACACTTCGCAGCGAATGGAGCACAGCACTTTGAACTGCGTGGCGGTGATATCCAGCGGTGACAGATAGTCATTGAGCAGGCGATCTTTTTTCTGGTTAACCATATGAATAAGACGACCCAGCGGAATAATGTCGTTAAAGAGATCACTGGTGCTTTTCACAATGGTTGCCCTGGCAAGTAGTTTAGTCACGGCAGATATTATTGCTCAGGCAAGTATAAGTCAACTGAATGGATCAGCGGATGCCACGAATTGCTAAAACGTTTCATGAACTTTTTTTGCATGCTTTCAATTCAAATAGATAACGAAGGGTTATCGTTAATGACCGTAAATAATCGTTACGTTGAGCGAATGGCTGAACGTCACACTTTCACCCTATAATTGCGGTGATAAACATGGATAAGGACAACGACGCACTATGTTGGATTTGATTAAAGCAATTGGTCTGGGGCTGGTGGTACTGCTGCCGTTGGCTAACCCGCTAACGACGGTTGCGCTCTTCCTGGGGCTGGCAGGGAACATGAACAGCGCCGAGCGTAACCATCAGTCGATGATGGCCTCGGTCTATGTGTTTGCCATCATGATGGTGGCTTACTACGCCGGACAGCTGGTGATGAACACCTTCGGAATCTCCATCCCGGGTCTGCGTATTGCTGGCGGACTGATTGTTGCCTTCATCGGGTTCCGTATGCTGTTCCCTGCGCAGAAAGTGCATGAGTCACCTGAGGCCAAAAGCAAATCCGAAGAGCTGGAAACCGAGCCCAGCGCGAATATTGCTTTTGTCCCGCTGGCGATGCCCAGTACGGCGGGGCCAGGAACGATTGCGATGATCATCAGCTCCGCGTCAACGGTGCGGGATGGCGCGACCTTCCCGGACTGGGTCATTACGGTTGCGCCCCCGCTGATTTTTGCACTGATTGGTATCATCGTATGGGCATCCTTGCGCAGTTCAGGCGCGATCATGCGCTGGGTCGGCAAGGGCGGTATTGAGGCGATTTCCCGCCTGATGGGCTTCTTACTGGTGTGTATGGGCGTGCAGTTTATTATCAACGGCGTGCTGGAGATTATTAAGACGTACCATTAATCACCCGCCCGGTAATGCAAAACGGCAACCTCGGTTGCCGTTTAACGTTGACTGCGGTCTACCCGTGATGGGCCTGTTCTTCCAGTGCGACAGGCCATTTACGGAAGATGAGCAGGGACCAGATGAGCGCCACCAGTGCCGGAATGGCACCCAGATAGCCAATCGCCGACATCGACACGTGGAGGCTAATCTGATTTCCCAGCAGCGCGCCCGCGCCAATACCAAGATTGAAAATCCCCGAGAACAGTGACATCGCCACATCCGTTGCGTCCGGCGCGAGGGCCAGCACCTTCACCTGCATACCCAGACCGATAATCATGATCGCCACTCCCCAGAACAGGCTCAGGACGGCCAGATGACCCTCGCTGCCCGCTGCTGGCATGAGTAACACCAGGCACGCCAGCAGTAAACCAATGGCGCTGCTGACCAGCGCCGACGCGTGCTGATTGCCGAGCTTACCAAACAGAATACTGCCAATAATGCCCGCGCCCCCCAGGATCAACAGCAGAACGGTGGCAAAGTTGGCGCTAAAGCCGGCCACGACCTGAACGAACGGCTCGATATAGCTGTAGGCGGTGTAATGTGCCGTGACCACAATGACCGTCAGCAGATAGATACTCAGCAATGCCGGACGACGCATTAACAGCGGCAGGCTTTTCAGCGAGCCGGAGTGTTCGCTTGGCAGCTTCGGCAGCAGTTTAATCAGGCAGACCAGGGTGATCATTGCCCCCATGCCGATAGCGAAGAACGTGGTTCGCCAGCCAAAGTATTGCCCAACGATACGGCCAATCGGCAGGCCCAGGACCATAGCCAGTGCCGTGCCGGTGGCGATCAGGCTCAGCGCCTGCGCGCGTTTTCCCGCAGGTGCCAGGCGGATGGCCAGTGACGCGGTGATCGACCAGAATACGGCATGGGCAAAGGCGATACCGACGCGGCTGATGACCAGCACCGTAAAGTTCCACGCCAGAAACGACAGGACGTGGCTGACGATAAACAGGGCAAACAGCCCGATCAGCAGCTTTCGCCGTTCCATCTGGCTGGTCAGCAGCATAAACGGCAGTGACATCAGTGCCACCACCCAGGCATAGATGGTCAACATAATGCCCACCTGCGTGGTTTCCATCTGGAAACTTTCAGCGATGTCAGACAACAGCCCAACCGGAACAAATTCTGTGGTATTAAAAATAAACGCGGCAATTGCCAGCGTGACCACGCGTAGCCACGCGACTCTGCGGGTAACTGTGTTCGTTGTCATAGCGATGTCGGAGATTCGTTGCTGAAAAGAAGAGGAGACGATCTTAAAACGTCAACCGGCGAAAACTCAACCATTATGTGATGCAGATCTCAAAATTCACCTGGTAAAAGCGGTAGCCGGGGGAATGGTTTTCATTGAATATAAAAGAACATCACAACAAAAACAGGCGGTAAGACAATGCAGGAGATTGATTTTTATCTGGTAGATGCGTTCAGCAATGCCTCGTTTGGTGGAAACCCGGCGGCCGTGTGCCCGTTAGACGCATGGTTGCCTGATGAGACACTGCTCAGAATGGCACAGCAGCATAATCAGTCGGAAACCGCGTTTTTCGTCTGCAGTAAAGCGGGAATTGAGTTACGCTGGTTTACCACCCTTACCGAAGTCAACCTTTGCGGACATGCCACACTGGCAGCCGCGTACGTCCTGTTTAATGAACTCAACTATCCTGACCCGCGTATCCACTTTGATACCGCCTCTGGCCAGCTGACGGTTAGCCGGGAAGGGGACTGGATGACGCTGGACTTTCCGGCATGCCCGACGCAGGAAGAGACGCCCCCGCCGGCGATGCTTGCGGCGCTGGGGATCGGCCATTACGTTGAGGCCCGTAAGGGGCGAGCCTGGGTGGTGGTTCTGGAAAACCGCCAGCAGGTTGAGGCGCTTGCGCCGAATATCTCGGCAATGACGCCTGGCGAACATAAGGTCAGCGTGACGGGCGCGGGGAGAGGGGGATTATGATTTTGTGAGCCGCTTTTTCTCACCGGGAGTTGCCGTCTGGGAAGATCCGGTCACCGGATCCGCGCATACAATGCTTATTCCCTACTGGAGTGAAAAACTGGGTAAAACAGCGATGTTTGCCCGCCAGGTGTCGGCTCGTGGCGGTGATATGCGCTGCGAACTGAAAGGTTCACGCGTGCTGATGAGCGGGCAGGCCTCGCTTTATCTGAAAGGCACCGTCTTTCTGCGCTAAATAACCATAACAAAAGAGGAAGAGACAATGCAGGAAATTGATTTCTATCTGGTCGATGCCTTCAGCGACAGGGCGTTTGGCGGCAACGCAGCGGCGGTTTGCCCCCTGGAAGAGTGGCTGCCGGACGAGACGTTGCTCAACATGGCGCAACAGCACAATCAGTCTGAGACGGCCTTTTTCGTACGCACTGACGGCGGATTCGAGCTGCGCTGGTTCACTACCCTTGACGAAATTAACCTGTGTGGACATGCCACACTGGCGGCATCGCATGTCATTTTCGAATACCTTGATTATCCACACACGGAAATCACCTTCACCACCCGTTTCGTCGGCGAGCTGACGGTAAAACGCAGCGGTGACTGGTTGACGCTCAACTTCCCGGCCTGGCCAACGGCGGTCGTCGATAATCCGCCAGCGCTGCTGTTGAGCGCGCTGGGCGTTGAGCAGGCAAAAGAGGTGCGTGTCGGGCGCGACTACATGGTGGTGCTGGAGAACCAGCAGCAGGTAGAGGCCCTTACGCCGGATATCTCGGCAATGATTCCGCTGGATAAGATGGTCTGCGTCACGGCACCGGGCGATGAATATGACTTCGTCAGCCGCTTCTTCTGTCCGGGAGAAGGGGTGCCGGAAGATCCGGTCACGGGGTCCACTCACAGCATGTTGATTCCCTACTGGAGCGAAAAACTGGGCAAAACCGTGCTGAACGCGCGCCAGGTCTCGCGACGGGGCGGGGATTTACGCTGTGAGCTGGCGGGGGACCGGGTGTTAATCGGCGGTCAGGCCACCCTGTATCTGAAAGGGCATATCTATTTACGCCAGGCGATGTAAGCCAGGAATGGGCCACCGTCATTTCATCATCGGGAATGACGGTGGCTTGCGTTAATCAAACGTTCGTTTTTCCCCCTGCCAGCCAGACGTAATCAGAAATTCACGCCACGTTAAGGTGGCAGGGTTTATGGTTCTGCTCCAGGTAAGATCCCGGTCTTTTCCGTAATAGCCGTAGTTCACGGCATATTCCGTCATGCCGGTAATTTCACTGACCAGTGCCGCGTTGTCTGCGAAATCGGGGAAGTGGTGAAGGAGTGCTTCTCGCGTGTAGGCTGAGCGATACCGGGCTTTTATGCCGGTGACCTCCGTGAAGGTTTCCACCATCTCACGCGGCGAAAGACACTCACCGACAACGGGTAACGTCATGCCGTTGTAGTGTTCAGGGTTATCGAACATCTCAAGCACCGCAGGGCCGGTCGCCGTGAGCGGGTCGACAAAGGGCGCCCGAACGTCTTCCGGGAGATAGAGGGGAAAGATCAGCTCGTCGCCTTCTTTACGCGGCGGATAATATTCGGCCAGATTGGTGTAAAAGAACGCCAGTTGAATAAACGACGCGCTGACGGGGAGTGTGCGGATGTACTCCTCAATTCGGCCCTTATCGCTGAAATGAGGAGCCCATAGAGTTCCGGCCGTTATTCTCTCGACGTTTTCCAGACTGCTGAAGACAAGGTGTTTTACGCCGGCGTTGACGGCGGCATCTGCAAGCCTGTAACCCAGCGCCGTTTCACCCGTTGGCATCTGCGTCGATACGGGGATGAAACCTGGTGTCATCAGAAACGCCCCGTCTGACTCGGCAAACGCCCCGATCAGATGCGCATCATTGCCCGTCTGAAGGGTGATTTGTCTCAGTTCAGCACCCCGTTCCGCCAGCTGTTTCGCCGCAGGAGAGTCCGTGTTTTGCGTTAAGGCGCGCACCCGATAGCGCCCACTTTGCAGCAGGGTTCTGGTTACGCTACGTCCTTGTTTACTGGTGGCACCAAAAACTGTTATGAGTGGTTTTTTATCATACGACATTTCATTCTCGCTCTGTGTTGTTGCGGTAGTGCATTATCGGAATGCGGGCGGCGAGCGTGAAATCGATTTATTTCTTACATGATATCCATCCTATGAATACCAAAAAGCCTGACGTAAACCTGCTGCTGACTCTGGAAGCGCTGGTCGCGGAGCAAAATGTCACCAGGGCCGCCAGCCGGCTTTGTCTTAGCCAGCCTGCCGTCAGCGCGCAGCTTAACCGGTTGAGGGGGATGTTTAACGATCCGTTATTGATCCCGGGGCGCAGGGGGATGACGCCAACCCCCAAAGCTCTTGAGCTGATGGCGACGCTTGGCGGGGCGCTGGCAAAAATACGGGATACGCTGCAATCACATGAGGACTTTGATCCGCTGCACGATTCGCTAACGGTCTCTCTGGCCTGTACTGATTACGTGCAGGCCGCAGTCATTATGCCGCTGATTGTCACCCTGCAAGAGATTGCCCCCGGCGTGCGTATTGCTGTCAGGAATTACGATCCACATCAACTGGCCCATCAACTGAGCTCAGGCGATGTTGATGCTGCCATAGCCACGCCAGACCCTGCGCAGGCGCAGCTCAGAACGCGACATCTTTATGACGAATCGTACGTGCTTATCGGACGCCCTCAGCATCCCGAACTGAACGATCAACTGACAATGGAAGCGTTCGCAAAACTTGAGCATATTATCGTGTCCCCCTCGGGAGGCGGTTTTACCACGCCGATGGATGTCATGCTGGCGGAGTCAGGGTTGCAACGTAAGGTTGCGGTGTCTGCAGCATCATTTCTGTTTGTTCCCGGCATGGTGCAGATGAGTCATCTGGTAGCACTTGTGCCCCGACGATTAATTATGGGAACCATTAACCCGCTCACCGTGATGGAACTCCCCTGGCTGAAAGAGACGTTCGACGTCAGTCTTATCTGGCATGAACGCAGCCATAACCACGCCGGACATCGCTGGTTAAGGGATACCCTCGTCAGCCTGAACGGCAATGCTGATATAAGTTAACGGTATGAAGCACGTGTGCAGGGCTGCGCTATGTTGAAATAAAAACAACAAGGAGCCCGCCATGTATTCCATTACCGCTGAATCTGCGCATCACCCTGATATTTTGCATCTGATTGCCGCGCTTGACCGCTATCAGAGCGAACTCTATCCCGCTGAAAGTAACCACTTGCTCGATCTGACCGAACTGCCGACAGCCTCACTGATCCTGATGATTATTCGGGACCGGCAGCTTCATGCCGTCGGGTGTGGTGCCGTGGTGCTCAACGGCGACGGGACCGGTGAAATGAAACGGGTGTATATCGATCCGGCTCATCGCGGGCAACATCTCGGCGAGATGCTGCTGGCGGCGCTGGAAGATGAAGCCCTGAGCCGTCACTGCCACACGCTTCGCCTGGAGACGGGCATCCGGCAACATGCCGCCGTCCGTCTGTATGAGCAGTGCGGCTATGAGCAACGTCCGGCGTTTCCGCCGTATGTTGATGACCCGCTGAGCCTGTTTATGGAGAAGGCACTGGTGGTTGACGTTCGTTTAGCAGCGCTATAAAAGCCTCCAGCGGGCGGGTCATAGCCCCGCGGCGCCAGACCAGCCAGGTGGTAAGCCAGCGCCAGTTTTCTGCCAGCGGCCAGGCTTCCACCTGATGGTGGCCTGGCATACTTTCCAGCATCGAGCGAGGCATCAGCGCGATACCGGCGCCCGCGATGACGCAGGCGAGCATGCCGTGATAAGACTCCATCTCATGAATACGCCCGGGCGTGGCTCTGTCGGCGTGAAACCAGCTTTCCAGATGTCGGCGATACGAACAGTTTGCGCGAAAGGCGTAGACGTCACTGCCGCTTACCTGCGTGGCGCGTGCCACTTCTGCATGCCCGGCGGGCGTGACCAGCATCATCTCTTCCCGGTAAACCGGCATGCCTTCCAGTTCCGGATGCGAAAGGGGGCCATCGACAAACGCGGCGCTTAAGGTTCCCTCCAGTACGCCGTCAATCATTGTGCCGGACGGCCCGGTAGAGAGGGCAAACTGGATACGTGGATAACGCTGGTTAAACTGCGCCAGGCTTTCCGGAATACGCACGGCGGCGGTACTCTCCAGCGCGCCAAGCGCAAATAATCCCTGCGGTTCATCACCGGCGACGACCATTCGTGCCTCATCGACCAGCGCCAGGATCTGCTTGCTGTAGCGCAGGAAGTTATGCCCGGCGGGAGATAAACGTAAACGCTGGTTCTCACGAATAAACAGCTCAACGCCAAGATCAGCCTCCAGCTGGCGGATGCGGGTGGTCAGGTTCGACGGAACGCGATGCACCTTTTGCGCTGCCTGGGTGATGCTGCCGGTGAGCGCCACGGCGTTAAACATTTCAAGCTGAGTTAAGTCCATACCATTCTCGATTCGTGAACAAGGTGGTTAGTATTATTCATTTTTAAGAAATAGCAGAGTGCGCCACAATGAATCAACCGTTATTACGTGGAGACCATCATGACTTATTCCTCTGCTACACATGCCCTCTCTGTTAACCCAGCCACCGGTGAGACGCTCGCGGCGTATCCGTGGGCGAGCACCGACGACGTTGAACGCGCAATTGCGCAGGCTGATGCCGGTTTTCGTCAATGGAGACGCGTAAGCGTTTCAGACCGGGCGCAGAAGCTGCGCGATCTCGCCAGCGCGCTGCGCAACCGTGCAGACGAGATGGCCCGAATGATCTCCCGTGAGATGGGCAAACCCATTTTGCAGGCGCGTGCTGAAGTGGCAAAATCCGCCAGCCTCTGCGACTGGTATGCGGAACACGGCCCGGCAATGCTGCAGCCTGAACTGACCCTGGTAGAAAACCAAAACGCGGTGATTGAATACCGGCCGCTGGGACCTGTTCTTGCCGTCATGCCGTGGAACTTCCCGCTCTGGCAGGTACTGCGTGGCGCGGTACCCATCCTGCTGGCCGGGAACAGCTATCTGCTCAAGCACGCGCCAAACGTACTCGGCTCGGCTGACCTTATTGCGCAGGTATTTGCTGACGCCGGTTTTCCGCAGGGTGTCTTTGGCTGGGTGAATGCCACGAATGAGGGCGTGAGCCAGGCGATCAACGACCGTCGTATTGCCGCTGTAACCGTAACCGGCAGCGTGCGCGCGGGGGCGGCGATTGGTGCGCAGGCGGGGGCAGCACTGAAGAAATGCGTTCTGGAGCTGGGCGGTTCAGATCCGTTTATTGTGCTCAATGATGCTGATTTGGATCTGGCGGTGAAAGCAGCCGTGGCCGGACGTTATCAGAATACCGGACAGGTTTGCGCCGCCGCTAAGCGCTTTATTGTGGAAGAGGGCATCGCTGATGCTTTCACCCAGCGTTTTGTCGAGGCGACGGCAGCCCTGAAGATGGGGACGCCGGATCGCGAAGAAAACTTTATTGGCCCGATGGCGCGATTTGACCTGCGCGATGAACTGCATCAGCAGGTGCAGGCCACGCTGGCCGAAGGCGCCACGCTGCTGCTTGGCGGGGAGAAAGTTGCCGGTGAAGGTAACTACTATGCACCGACCGTGCTGGGTAATGTCACTGCCAGCATGACGGCATTTCGTCAGGAGCTGTTTGGTCCGGTTGCGGCGGTTAGCGTTGCGAAAGACGCGGAGCACGCGCTGCAGCTGGCTAACGACAGCGACTTTGGTCTGTCCGCAACCGTCTTTACCGCGAACGATACGCTGGCGGAGAAATTCTCCCGTGAGCTGGAGTGCGGTGGGGTGTTCATCAATGGTTTCAGCGCCAGCGATGCGCGCGTGGCCTTTGGCGGCGTGAAGAAGAGCGGTTTTGGTCGTGAGCTTTCCCACTTCGGTCTGCACGAGTTCTGTAACGTGCAGACGGTATGGAAGAACAGAGTCTAGTTCGCTCTCCGATAACGGCCTTCAGCACGAAGGCCGTTGTCATTTTCCTGCAATGGTTCTGTCATTTTCGTTTCGTAGACTCGCACGCGTCTAACGTCTTGTTACTGAAGAAAATTATGAACCTAACGCAAATTTTTCGCCGTATTGCGCAGCGCCTCATCCCTCGTCAGTTTGGCCTGCTGACCGGTATTTTCTGTATTATTGGTCTTTTCTCCGCACTGCAACTCTCCTCTTCATTTTTGCTCAATGCTTCCCTGAAGGACGCTCAGCGCAACGAGCAGCAAAATCTGCTGGCGTACCAGCAACAGAGCAAACTGGATCTGGCCCGCGTGTCTCTGCTGGCAGCAAGCGATCTGCTTAACCGCTCCGGCGTCTGGTTTATGCAGGATAAAGAGACCGGCTCTGAAGGAAGCTGGCACAGCCTGATGGACGAAGCTCAGGCGTCGCTGACGGTTTCTCAGCAGGCCTGGAACGCCTGGCTGGCGCTCAATCCGCCAAAAGATGATGCCCTGATCGCCAGCTACCAGCTTTTCTACGGTGCCATCAAGGAGCAGGCGGAAGGGCTCATCAAGACCAACACGATCGACGCCTTTTTTGCCGTACCTGCCCAGGCTTTTCAGACTGACTTCAACGAAAACTATGCCCGCTATCAGCAGGCCAGCGAGAAGCAGGCGATGCAGGGCCGCCAGAGTCTGATGGCGCAACTCTCTGGCCTGCAAACGCTTTTTCTGATAGCACCGGTTCTGCTGCTTGCCATCGCCATTCTGGTGTGGTTCGGCATGTCCCGCTGGGTCATTACGCCGCTGCGTCGGTTGATTGCTCACATTAACCAGCTGGCGGCAGGAGACCTGTCCGGTACACCGCCGGGCGTACTGC
Organism: Enterobacter sp. SORGH_AS_0287; assembly: GCF_031453695.1. Classification (NCBI taxonomy): domain Bacteria; kingdom Pseudomonadati; phylum Pseudomonadota; class Gammaproteobacteria; order Enterobacterales; family Enterobacteriaceae; genus Enterobacter; species Enterobacter sp. SORGH_AS_0287. The sequence continues at coordinate 1,229,982 of NZ_JAVIZW010000001.1, read as the reverse complement.
GCTTTAACAAGGAGATCGGACAGTTAAGCGACAGTGTTTCCACCCTGCAGCACGGACTGCAGGAACTGGTGACCCAGGTCAGCAATGCCACCCACGCAATGGTCGAAAATATAGGCTCGCTGGCGCAGGGCAACCAGAAGCTGTATCTGCAGTCGGCTCGTCAGGCGAAAGAGCTTGAGGATGTGACGACACACATTGCCGCGCTGGAAAACCACGTGGAAGGGAATACAGGTTATGCAAAGCTCGCCAGCTCCAGGGCGGACGAGGCGAGCCAGGTAGCCGCGGGAGGCGATCGGATGATGACAACCGTCAATGCCTCCATGCAGGCGATCGTTGACCGATCGTCAGAGATGCGCGGGATCGTGGCGATGATCGACAGCGTGGCGTTTCAGACCAACATTCTGGCACTGAATGCGGCCATCGAGGCCGCCCATGCGGGGAACCACGGGCGCGGGTTCGCCGTTGTCGCCCGGGAAGTGGGGCTGCTGGCCAGAAAGAGCAGCCACTCGACGCAGACTATTCAGGCGCTGATCAATCACTCTTTGCAGGGCATCGAAGACGGTTCCCGGGCCGTTAACCTGCTGGAAGATAATCTGCAGCAGGTGATCGGGCTGGTGGCTAATTTAAGCAGTCTGCTGAATGAGATCTCGGTCGCGACCCTGAGCCAGGGGGAGAGCATACATCTGATGACGCGGCAGCTTCAGGCGCTGAATCAGGTTTCCCGTCAGACCGACATGCTGGTGTCTGACGCGTCGGATGCCTCTGAACGGCTGCATAAGCAATCCGATCTTTTATTGCAGGCGGTTTCGCGTTTTCGTCTTAGCGCCTGACGCAACATATAAGCCTCTGTTATACTCGCAGCCCGTTTTAGCCTGAGGGCAAGGAGCAAAGTGTGGCTGCGGTCATCCATAATGAGATGTTGGACGAGATTCTGTCGCAGGTTCGTCCGTTAATTGGAAAAGGGAAGGTTGCCGACTATATTCCGGCCCTTGCCTCGGTCAGCGGGAATAAGCTGGGTATTGCCATTTGTACGGTAGACGGGCAGCGTTACCAGGCCGGTGACGCCACCGAGCGTTTTTCAATTCAGTCCATTTCAAAAGTACTCAGTCTGGTTGCGGCCATGCGTCAGTATGAAGAAGACGAAATCTGGCATCGCGTGGGGAAAGATCCGTCCGGGCAGCCTTTCAACTCACTGCTTCAGCTCGAAATTGAACAGGGTAAACCGCGTAACCCGTTTATCAATGCCGGTGCGCTGGTGGTTTGCGATATGCTGCAAAGCCGTCTCAGCGCCCCTCGCCAGCGTATGCTTGAAATTGTCCGCCAGCTCTCGGGCGTCGCCGATATTGCCTACAATGCGGTGGTGGCGCGCTCGGAGTTTGAACACTCCGCCCGTAACGCGGCTATCGCCTGGCTCATGAAATCGTTTGGTAACTTCCATAACGATGTCGCCACCGTGCTGCAAAACTATTTTCATTACTGCGCGCTGGAAATGAGCTGTGTTGAACTGGCACAGACATTCTTGTTCCTCGCCCATCAGGGGCATGCGCCGCACCTCGATCAAGATGTTGTCTCGCCCATGCAGGCGCGTCAGGTGAATGCCCTGATGGCGACCAGCGGGATGTATCAGAACGCCGGAGAGTTTGCCTGGCGCGTCGGTCTTCCGGCTAAATCGGGTGTCGGCGGCGGGGTGGTGGCAATCGTGCCTCACGAAATGGCGATTGCCGTCTGGAGCCCGGAGCTGGATGAAACGGGAAATTCACTTGCCGGTGTGGCAGTTCTGGAGAAACTGACCCAACGTCTGGGACGTTCCGTATACTGATGTCGACCCTGGATCCGCTTTTTGCCCGCCTGGCGCGATCGCCTTTTCGTTCGCGCTTTCGCTTAGGCACGAAGGAACGGCAGTACTGCTGGGACAAAGGTGCCGAAACCATTGACCAGCACGCCGCCGATTTTGTTGCCCGGCGTCTTGCACCGGCCCATCCCACCAATGACGGGAAACAGACGCCCATGCGCGGTCATCCGGTGTTTATCGCTCAGCATGCCACCGCCACCTGTTGTCGTGGCTGTCTGGCAAAGTGGCATAACATTCCGCAGGGTGATCAACTCAGCGCGCAGCAACAGCATTATATCGTCAGCGTGATCCACCACTGGCTGGTGCTGCAGATGAACGCCTAAATTTGACGAGTTATGATCCTGTTGTATTTGTGTTATAGATGCAGGTTAAGTTAGTTCAGATCCTGCTGACGATCGACATAATCGCCATAAGTTATTATACGGAATGATATTTAATGCGTTCTGCTCTCTCTGCCTTCAGGTTTTTTCAACCCGATACTCCGCTGCGTAATGCGTCGTGGATCTTTATTCTCACCACCTTATTCTATTTTGTGGGTGCTGAATTGCGTCTGGTTGAAGCGTTGTCGCTGTTCTGGCCACTGAATGGCGTTATGGCGGGAGTATTCGCCCGTTATGCTTATCTGAATCGTCTGCATAACTACGCGGTCGCGTATGTTGCCATGCTGATGTACGACGCGGTCACCACCAGCTGGGGAATGGCCTCGCTGGTGATTAACCTGTCGAATATGATTTTTATCGTCGTGGTCGCCATACTGGTTCTGCGTGATAAACGGCTGATGAAAACCCCCGATCCGCTTAATGCGCTGCGTCTGTTTAACTACTGCCTGATTGCTGCGCTGCTGTGTGCCTTGCTTGGCGCGGTGGGGTCGGTCGGTATCGACAGTCACACCTTCTGGCCGCTGTTTGCCGACTGGTTTAGCGAGCAGTTTTCAACGGGGGTGCTGATTGTGCCGTGTATGCTGACGATTAGCCTGCCCGTACGTGATATTCAGTTACGCCTGGAGCAGCTGTTCCCGGTTATGGCGTTGATAGTCTCGGTGGTCGCGTCGGTGGTGATTGGCGGCGCGGGGAGCCTCTGTTTCCCGCTGCCGGCGCTTATCTGGTGTGCGGTACGCTACCCGCTGCCCGTCACCTGTTTACTGACGTTTCTCACGGGCGCCGTTGAGATCATTCTGGTTGCCAACTCCATTATCAATATTGCCGTCGCGACACCGCTTTCGACCCCGATGATGTTCTCAGCCCGGCTGGGCATCGCCACTATGGCTATTTGTCCGGTGATGGTCTCCGTCAGCGTGGCGGCCATTAATTCACTGATTCGTCAGGTGTCACTGCGGGCAGATTATGATTTTCTGACGCATGTCTATTCCCGCTCCGGGCTTTATGAAGCGTTAAAGCAAGAAGAGGCGCACCGGCATTCGCGTTTTTTAACCGTCATGCTGCTGGATATCGATTACTTCAAAAGCATCAATGATAACTACGGTCACGAGTGCGGTGATCGCATACTGGCGGCCTTTGCCCGGCAGGTTCAGCAGGTTGTCGGTGAGGACGGTATGGTGGCGCGAATGGGCGGAGAAGAGTTCGCGGTGGTCGTGAACTCCGGGGATGCGCAGCACGGTTTTGAACTGGCTGAACGCATTCGAACCACCGTCGCACATCATCCGTTTACCTGGCGCCAGCAGACGCTGTATCTGACCGTCAGCATTGGCCTGGGCAGCGGTAAATCTGAGTCATGGCAGTTGACGGAGGTCTTTAATAAGCTGATGGCTGAAGCGGACGATCATCTCTATCGTTCAAAGAAAGCGGGGCGAAATCGGACCAGCGCCCGGCTGTCGGATGAGCAGGTTACTGCAACGTCCGGCAGCGAAACATCACTGCATTAGTCGTCATGAGCCAGTGACGTTAACAAATAGCGTCTGAACAGGATATTCGTACACTGACAATGTCTCTGTTTAAGCTACGCTTTTAGTAAAGCTTGCGTCAGGAGACGTTATGAAAACACCTGCAACCCCTGAAAACGAAACGGAACGTCTGAACTCGCTGCGCGAATCAGGCCTGCTTGAAATCGACAGTTCGCCGGCCTTTGACCGCCTGACGCGTCTGGCAAAACGCTTTTTCCAGGTGCCGCTGGCGATGGTCAATCTTATCGATGAGCATTCGCTGATCGTGAAGTCAGCGGATGGCCAGGCACCGGACTCTGTCCCGCGCAATATCTCATTTTGTGGCCATACGATCCTCAGCGAAGCGCCGCTGGTGGTGGGTGACATGCGTCAGGATGACCGCTTTGCCGATAATCCGCTGGTGGCCGGTGAGCCCGGCGTTCGTTTCTACGCTGGTTTCCCGCTGCGTCTGCGCGACGGCGCGAGCGTCGGATCGCTTTGCCTGATTGATTATTCTCCGCGCGAGTTTACGGCGGCCGATCTTGCCGTGCTGGGAGACCTGGGCGCGCTGGCAGAAGATGAATTTGCCGCCGTCAGTGCGGCGACTACCGATGAACTGACGGGCTTATTCAACCGTCGGGGCTTTAATCAGCTCGTCCGGTTTACCCTGTCCGTCGCCCGACGCCGTGCAGAGCCGTTAACCCTCGGCTGGCTGGATCTGGATCGCTTTAAGGAGATAAACGATCGGTACGGCCACGAGGAAGGGGATAAGGCGCTGAACGTGATGGCGCAACTGATGCGTTCCTCCTTCCGTGAGGCGGATCTGCTGGTTCGCTTTGGCGGGGATGAGTTTGCCGTGCTGTTCGCCGATACGGATGAGCAGGGGGCCTGGATTGCGATGCAGTATCTGGCCGAGCAGGTCGAAAATTATAATGCCCGCAAACTGCATCCGTGGTCGCTTCTGTTCTCGTGGGGACTCAGTGAATTCGACCACAATGGCCATGACCTGCAACAGTGGCTAAAAGAGGCCGATGAAAAGATGTATGCCATGAAGCAGCAACGCCACCGCGAAAGATGACATAACAAAAGCCTATGATCGATCCGTTTGCGTTAATAAGATGTTAATTGCACAGTGACGGTATTCAACGTAAGGAAAAACAATGAATACCTCACTGCACATCAAAAACCTCACCCGGGAAGAGATCCTCACCCACCTTGATGCGTTGTCCGCGATCCTCGAAAACTGCGTTAACGGCGGCGCATCCGTCAGTTTTATGTTGCCCTTTAGCCCGGAAAAAGCGCGTGCTTTCTGGCGCGGTATTGCTGAGAGCGTGGGACGCAATGAACGTCTTGTGCTGGCCAGTATCGATCCGCAGGACGGTGTTATCGGCACGGTACAGTTGATCACCGATCAGCCGGAGAATCAGCCGCATCGCGCGGATGTGGCAAAACTGCTGGTCCATGAAAAAGCGCGCCGTAAAGGGGCGGCAATGGCCCTGATGGAAGAACTTGAAGTACAGGCCAGAGCCAGAGGCATTTCGGTCCTGGTACTGGATACGTCCACCGGCAGCGGTGCCGAGACGTTCTACCAGCGTGCTGGCTGGCAAAAAGTGGGGGAGATCCCGCGCTATGCATTGATGCCGGACGGTGCGATGACCGCCACCTCCGTGTTCTATAAGTTCTTATAATTATTTTTCACAACTCCATCATGAATTGATCAAAACAGGGTTCCCGGTCGTAAAGTTTTGATAAGTTATCGTACCAATCTTATCAGGCTGTATGACTAATTATAAAAGGAACCCATTGTGAACACACTTAACCGTCATGATTTTCCCGGTCCACACTATCCGGAACGTATCATTCAGTTTGGTGAAGGCAATTTCCTGCGGGCGTTTATCGACTGGCAAATCGACCTGTTAAACGAACATACCGATCTCAACGCCGGTGTGGTGGTCGTTCGTCCCATTCAAAGTGATTTTCCGCCGTCGCTGAATACGCAGGATGGCCTGTATACCACGATCATTCGCGGCCTGAACGAGAAAGGCGACGCGGTGAGCGATGCACGTCTTATCCGTTCCGTTAACCGCGAAATCAACGTTTATAATGAATACGATGCGTTCCTCAGGCTGGCTCATAACCCGGAGATGCGCTTTGTGTTCTCGAATACCACGGAAGCGGGGATCGGTTATCACGCGGGCGACACCTTTGAAGATGCGCCTGCCGTCAGCTACCCGGCGAAACTGACGCGATTGCTCTTCGAGCGTTTCAGTCATTTTAACGGAGCGCCAGACAAAGGCTGGGTCATCATTCCGTGTGAACTGATTGACTACAACGGGGATGCGCTGCGGGAACTGGTGCTGCGCTACGCGCAGGAGTGGGCGCTGCCGACGGCCTTTACTGAATGGTTGAACGATGCCAACTGTTTCTGCTCGACCCTGGTTGACCGCATTGTAACGGGTTACCCGCGTGAAGAAGTGGCCGCCCTGCAGGCTGAACTGGGTTATCAGGACGGGTTCCTGGATACCGCCGAACACTTCTATCTGTTTGTGATTCAGGGCCCAGACTCCCTTGCCAGCGAACTGCGTCTTGATAAGTTCCCGCTCAACGTATTGATCGTGGATGACATCCGGCCTTACAAAGAGCGTAAAGTCGCCATTCTGAACGGTGCGCACACGGCGCTGGTACCGGTAGCCTTCCAGGCCGGGCTGGACACGGTAGGCGAGGCAATGAACGATGCTGACGTGTGCGCTTTTGTCGAAAAAGCTATCTATGAGGAAATTATTCCGGTACTGGATTTGCCGCGTGATGAGCTGGAATCGTTCGCCAGTGCGGTAACGGGCCGTTTCCGTAACCCTTACATCCGGCATCAGCTGCTGTCGATTGCCCTCAACGGGATGACCAAGTACCGCACCCGCATTCTGCCGCAGCTGCTGGCAGGGCAGAAAGCAACCGGGTCATTGCCTGCGCGACTGACGTTTGCTTTAGCGGCACTGATTGCGTTTTATCGCGGGGAGCGTAACGGGGAAAGTTACCCGGTTCAGGACGACGCGCACTGGCTGGCGCGTTTCCAGCAGCTGTGGACACAGCATCACGATCGCCAGATCACTACCCGCCAACTGGTAAAATCGGTACTGAGCGTGAGCGAACACTGGGAGCAAGATCTTACGCAGGTTAACGGCCTGGTCGAGCAGGTTACGCGGGATCTGGATGCTATTCTGCAACAGGGAATGCGTGCGGCGGTTAAACCGCTCTGCTAACACCGTTGCCCGGCTTCGGCCGGGTTTTAATGGGGATCTTATTAGTTACAACATACTATTTGCTCTGTTTTTAAAAAACACCTCTGGCACCGTGCGGTTTAGGCTAGCCAGGTCAGAAAATTCAATGTTTTATTAACATGCTTGCAACCGTGAGGGGGATCACGTTTAATAGCCACGCTCTTTTTCTTTCCTGAAACTCACTATGATTGTTCGTCCTAAACAGCACTGGTTACAACTCATCTTTGTCTGGCATGGCTCGGTACTGCCAAAAATCTATACCCGCTTGCTACTCAACTTTCTGCTTTCTATCGCCGTGATCCTGATGCTGCCGTGGTACACGTCCCTTGGCATCAAATTTACCGTTGCGCCATTTAGCATTCTCGGTGTGGCGATCGCTATCTTTCTCGGTTTCCGAAACAACGCCTGCTATTCCCGCTACGTTGAGGCGCGCCAGCTTTGGGGGCAACTGATGATAGCGGCACGCTCTCTGTTTCGCGAGGTAAAAAACACCTTGCCGGACGATAAACATCTTGGCGAGTTTGTCCGCCTGCAGATTGCCTTTGCCAACTGTTTGCGCATGACCCTGCGCCGGGAAACGAACGCCGAACAACTTTCCCGTTATCTTACGGAAGATGATTTACGCAAGGTGATGAACGCCAACTCGCCGGCGAACCGTATTTTACTGATCATGGGGGAGTGGCTTGCCGTCAGGCGTCGCAATGGTGAGCTCTCAGATATCCTGTTCCACAGTCTCAACAACCGACTGAACGACATGTCCATCGTCCTGTCGGGTTGCGAGCGTATTTTGACGACACCCGTACCGTTTGCTTACACGCTGATCCTTCATCGTACGGTGTATCTGTTCTGCATCATGCTGCCGTTCGCGCTGGTCGTCGATCTGCACTACATGACGCCTTTTGTGTCGGCGCTGATTTCTTACACCTTTATCTCGCTGGATACGCTGGCGGAAGAGCTGGAAGACCCGTTTGGTACCGAAGATAACGACCTGCCGCTGGACGCCATCTGCAACATGATGGAACGTGACCTGTTGCAGATGAACGATGAAGAAGAGATCCCCGAAAGACTGTTACCGGATAAGTATTATCAACTAACCTGACGGGCATTCCATTCGTCACGGGTGATCTCCCACAGTTCGGAATCCAGCATGCCGCTGACGTACGCTTTCTTTTCTGTCCTGATAAGCCGCATGCCGCTACTGTCTGAAATACGACGGGAGCGGCTGTTAGCAGCCGCTTTTGGCGCACGCAACACCGGCTTGTTCAGGGTGTTAAACCAATAATCCGTCGCCGCAATACTGGCCTCACGCATGTATCCCTTACCCTGAAACTCCGGCGCCAGCCAGAACCCACGGTTATTATCTTCAACATCGTACAGACAGATAATCCCCATCAGCTCATCCGGTGCCTCGCGACGTCGAATACTCCAGAACCAGGCAATGCCTTTTTCCATATCCGGCAGCGCAACGTTATTAACATAATACTCCGCGCCGTTATCCGGGTAGGGCCAGGGCACTGAGGAGACCATATAGCGAACGATTTCCCAGCGCGGATAAAGCCGCTGTATCTGGACGGCATCTTCCGCGACCAGGGGAATGAGTAACAGGCGTTCTGTCGTTAGCGTCGGTATTGTCATCCGTGGTTCTCCCTGTTTAAGCGTTATGTTTTTGTTCACCTTCTGGTATTTTCATCTCTATCACATTCTTTTTCGGTGTGCTGGAATTCTTTACTACCAATAACTGCTTTTAAAAGGCTTTCGATTTGTAATATGAGGAATATATGGCTGTTACGGTAAGAGCTTTACGCGCAGAAGATTATTCCCAGTGGCGTCCGCTGTGGGACGGCTACACACATTTTTATGACTGTGTCCTCGATGAGTCCGTGACCGCCGCGACATGGCAAAGGGCGCTCGACGAGCGATCATCGATGTTTTGCCGGGTTGCGGAAAGCGACGGCAACGTCATCGGCTTCGCCATGTGTATTTTGCACGAAGGAACCTGGTCGACAGCGCCCGTTTGTTATCTGGAAGACCTGTTTGTTGCTGCCAGCCAACGGGGAGCAGGGACTGGAAAAGCGCTCATTGACGCCCTGATGGACGAAGGCAAGCGCGAAGGGTGGTCAAAACTTTACTGGGTCACGCGGCAGAACAACCCGGCACGTAAACTCTACGACCAATATGGCGAAGCCGACGATTACGTTCGTTATCGCGTCTCGCTTTAAGACGCAATGACCTGTGTTTGTATCACATTGTATCAACGCCTCTGATACATACACAGGCTTGCAATAAAGGCCCATTCGCACATATCCGCTATACAAACCGATGTTGTTATATCCCCGTGAATCGTACTCAATCGGAGATAACAACATGTTCAGCAAACTCGCATACTCAACTCTCGCATTAACCGTTTCTCTTGGTACCGTCATGTCCTGTCAGGCCGAAGCAACCGGTACTGATTTCGCGACGGCGTTTGATCATCCTCAGCAGATTAACGCCGGCGATCTTAACGTCGGTTATGTCGACATCGGCCCGAAAAATGGTCAACCGATCATTTTATTACACGGCTGGCCCTACGATATTCATAGTTATGCGCAAGTTGCTCCCGCGCTGGCTGCCAAAGGATATCGGGTGATTGTGCCTTCTCTGCGTGGCTACGGAACTACCCGTTTCCTCTCAGACAAAACGCCGCGTAACGGCCAGCCTTCGGCCATGGCGAAAGACATTGTGAACCTGATGGATGCCCTGAACATCAAGCAGGCCGTTTTTGCAGGATACGACTGGGGTGCCCGTACGGCGGACATCGTCGCGGCGCTGTGGCCAGAACGCGTTAAATCGCTGGTCTCCGTCAGTGGATACCTGATCAGCAGCCAGCAGATTGGCAAACAACCCTTACCGCCGAAAGCAGAAGTTCAGTGGTGGTATCAGTTCTATTTCGCCACCGAACGTGGTGCTGAAGGCTACGCCAAAAACACCCATGACTTCGCCCGTCTGATCTGGTCACAGGCATCACCTGACTGGAAATTTAGCGATGCAACGTTTAACGCCAGTGCCAAATCCCTTGATAACCCGGACCATGTCGCGGTGACGCTCAGTAACTATCGCTGGCGTTTAGGACTGGAAAAAGGGGAGCGCAAATACGACAGTTATGAGCAAAAACTGGCAACGCTTCCGAATATTACCGTCCCGACGATCACCATTGAAGGCGGAAACAACGGGGCGCCACATCCTGCTCCACAGGCCTACGCCGGGAAATTCACCGGTAAGTATGAACACCGTACCTTTGGCAAAACCGTAGGTCACAATCCTCCGCAGGAAGATCCGCAGGATTTCGTCAACGCAGTTGTGGACGCAGATAAACTCTGAAATGTGCTATTTTCAATACGTTATCCTTCAGTCTGGAGATTTCTGTGGAGCATATTGATCATATCCTTGTCGTCGATGACGACAGGGATATTCGTGAGCTGATTGTCGATTACCTCGTTAAGTCCGGATATCGCGCCTCTGGCGCGGCAAATGGCAAAGAGATGCGAGTTGTGCTTGATAAACAGCATATCGATCTTGTGGTGCTGGATGTCATGATGCCCGGCGATGACGGATTAACGCTGTGTCGTCAGCTCCGAAGCGGTAAACATAAAGACTTGCCTATTCTGATGCTCACGGCGCGTAACGAGGAAACAGACCGGATCCTGGGGCTGGAGATGGGGGCAGACGATTATGTCGTGAAGCCTTTTGTTGCACGCGAGTTACTCGCGCGGATCAAAGCCATTTTACGTCGTTTCCGCACAATGCCCCCCAATTTACAGGTGACGGAAGCCGGGCGACTGGTCACGTTCGGAGAATGGCAACTGGACACCGTGGCCCGTCATTTAATCGACAGTGAAGGGATGGTAGTGGCGCTCAGCGGAGCGGAATATCGTCTGCTGCGCGTGTTCCTCGATCACCCTCAGCGCGTCCTGACCCGGGATCAACTGCTAAATCTGACCCAGGGGCGCGATGCCGAGCTTTTTGAACGATCGATTGATCTGCTGGTGAGCCGGGTGCGTCAGCGTCTGAATGAAGACGCCCGCACGCCGGCCTATATCAAGACTGTGCGCAGTGAAGGTTATGTCTTTACAATGCCGGTGACCATAAAAGAGGCCAATGAATGACGCTTTGGCCACGCTCGTTGCTGTCCCGGCTGTTGGTCATCGTGCTGGCTGGACTCTTACTGGCAAATACCCTCAGCCTGACGCTGGTGATGGTTGAACGCATGCACAGCGCCCGCACCGTAATGCTGGGTAATCTGGAAAACGATGTAGCCACTAGCGTGGCCATTCTTGACCGGCTTCCCGCTCAGGAGCGGGCGGCCTGGCTGCCGCGGCTGGAGCGCGGTAACTATCGCTATATTCTTGGGCCTGGAGAACCGGGCGCACCGCCTGAGGATAAGCGTTCACGCGATGCCATTCGAACGCTAAAAGAGACCCTTACGGCTGACTACCCGCTCACGTTTACCGCCGTTCCCGGTCCCATTTCCCATATTCAGGCGCATCTCACCTTACGTGATGGCGCACCGTTGACCATCGATCTGACGCCACGCATGCCGCCGGTCGCCAGCTGGTTACCTGTTGTGCTGGTATTGCAGCTGCTGCTGCTTGCGGCCTGTGCCTGGATCGCCGTGCGTCAGGTGATTCGGCCTTTTTCTCAGTTTACCCGTGCAGTTGACGCGCTGGACCCGGCGGCAAACACACCAATGACGGAGAAGGGGCCGGTAGAAGTGCAAAGAGCCGCGCATGCCTTTAACGCGATGCAGGCGCGCATTCAATCCTATCTTCGCGAACGCGCGCAGATCCTGGCATCCATTTCTCACGACCTGCAGACGCCCATCACGCGCATGAAATTGCGCGTCGAGATGGCCGATCAACCCGAGTTACGCGACAAGTTATTGAACGACCTCGATAACATGACCCGTCTGGTGCGGGAGGGGATTGCCTATGCCCGGTCATCAGAATCCCTGGAAGAGACCTCGCTAAAGCTGGAGCTCAATGCCTGGGTAAACAGTATTGCCTGTGATTATCAGGACATTGGTAAAAACGTGCAGTTTCAGGCAAACGACGCCCGCCTGCCGATAGTGACTCGGCCGCAGGCGCTTCGCCGGGTGATGACCAACCTCCTGGATAACGCGCTTAAGTTTGGTGGCTATGCCGTTATTGAGATTGATGATTCTTCTGCCGGACACATTGCTATCCATATTCTGGACGGCGGGCCGGGGATACCCGAGGCTGAACTCGACGCGGTATTACAGCCTTTTTATCGGGTAGAAACATCGCGTAACCGTGATACCGGCGGAACCGGCCTGGGGCTGGCGATTGCCGCACAGCTGACCGCGCAGCTTGACGGGAAACTGCGGCTGGCAAACCTTCCTGAAGGCGGGCTGAAGGTCACGGTAACGCTGCCGCGTCGCTGATTGTACGGTTTTGTATCCGGTTGCGTGACCGATACGAGAGCAGACAAATCGTCCCCTTTTGCACACATCCCAAACACATCCGTACGATGAAATACCCTCACTGCAGCGTCGCAGGCCATCTGTAATGTGAGGTTTTTATGTTTTTGATAATCGCGTTTCTGGGCGGGATGATAAGCCTGCTCAGTCCATGTACGCTCCCGGTGATACCTCTTCTGTTTGCCGGTTTTCAGGGGCAGCGAAGACATATCCTGGCTCTGCTGGCAGGGATGATCGTGATGTTTACCGTGGTGGCGATGGTTGTCACGGTTGCCAGCGAATGGATCACGGATGCCACGATAATAGGGCGCTGGCTGGCACTCATTATTCTGGCTACAGCCGCGCTGGCCTTGATTTTCCCGTCCTTCGCCCAGCGTATAGCCGGGCCCGCGGTCAGCGCGGGCAATATCCTCAACACCCGCAGCGGACAAACGCGCGGAATGTTTTCCGCTTTCCTGGCCGGACTTGCCGTCGGTCTGCTCTGGTCTCCCTGTGCCGGACCGATCCTTGGGGCTATTTTCAGTATCAATATTGCGGGTCATTCGGCCATCACCACCGGCGCGCTGTTGGCGGCGTATGGCAGCGGATGTGCGCTTATGTTGGGCCTGCTTATGGCCGGCGGTCGGAAACTGATGACACCGCTGCGGGCCAAATCAGCGCTGATGGAAAGGTTGCGCAAGGGGGCGGGCGTGGTGATGTTAGCGGCTGTGGCGTTCAACGCCACGGGGATGAACTCGGTGCTGAAAGGTGCAAATGGGGTGGCAGACCGTCTTGAAACCACGCTATTGACCCTGGCGAAGCCCGCCACTGCGCCAGTAAAACTGCAGCCGGTCGTCATGACCGAACCCAGCAGTCAGTTGCCTTCGTTAAGTGGCGGAACCGGGTGGATTAATGGTGACCCTGTCACGTCTGAATCATTGCGGGGTAAAGTCGTCCTGATTGATTTCTGGACCTGGGACTGTATCAACTGCCAGCATACGCTCCCGCATGTCCGCGACTGGGCCACGCGATATCAGTCCCAGGGTCTGGTGGTCATTGGCGTGCATACGCCTGAATATCCGTGGGAAAAACCGCTCTCGTCGGTGAAAAACGCGGTGAACAAATGGCAACTGCCGTATCGGGTCGTGACGGATAATAACTACCAGATCTGGAACGCCTTCGGGAACCAGTACTGGCCGGCACATTACTATTTCGATGCCAAAGGGCAGTTACGTTATACCTCTTTTGGCGAAGGTAACTATGAAGAACAGGAAAAAGTTATCCAGCAACTGCTTAAAGAGGCCCGCTCATAACGTTGCTCAGGGCTGACGTTGAGCAATGATAAACAACCGTGGAAAAGCCAGCAGTATCTGCCCGTTTTCCTGGAGCGGATACTGCTCTTCCAGCATTTCATGGTAGCGCTTGAGAAAACGTTTCTGCTCGCTCTCATTAAGCTCCTGCAGCCACGGACGTAAACCGGTCGCGCTTACCCAGTCAATGATGGCCTGGTGTGAGCTCATTTTATGGAAATAGGTTGTCCGCCAGATATCCACATCACAACCGGCGTCTGTCAAAATGTCGTAATAGGCATGCACGCCGGGCAAGGCTTCACGACCCCGATCGGGATAGCCTTGTTCCCAGGCAACTTCACGCATCGCCACATGAGTGGGCTCAAGCCAGTTGTCAGGCATCTGAATGGCCAGTACGCCATTTAACGTGAGCAGAGAGACCAGGTGCGGCAGAAGATCGTAGTGGTCGGGCACCCACTGCAACGAGGCATTGGCGTAAATCAGGCTCAGCGGCTGGCCGGGCTTAAACTGGCGGATGTCGGCCTCAACAAAGTGGCAATCCGGTAAGGCGCTGCGGGCTTCGTCGAGCATCGCAGGTGAGTTATCGACCCCTGTGATGTGCGCTGAAGGCCAGCGATGTTTTAACAGCGCCGTACTGTTTCCAGGCCCGCAGCCCAGATCGACGATGGATGACACGTCATCCAGGGGAATTCTGGCGAGCAATTCAGCGGCGGGGCGCGTACGTTCGGCTCCGTATCGCAGGTACAGGGAAGGGTTCCAGTCGGCCATCTTTGCATCTCCGTTGTGCATGCTTCAGCAAGAATAGCACACGCAGACACCTGCACTGCGGCAGGTGTCTGTCCTGCGGCAATTACAGAATGCCTTTCAGGGCAACATGATAAAGCAGCATGATGGTTTTCCCGTCGACAATCCTGCCCGTTTCAATGCCGCGCAGTGCCTCTTCCAGCGTCATTTCCAGTACGTCGATATCCTCACCCTCCGCTTTGAGTCCACCGCCTTCACTGGTTCTGTCTTTCGGCTGGTATTCGGCGAGATAAAAATAGAGTTTTTCAGTGACGGAGCCCGGGCTCATGTAAGCTTCAAAAATTTTCTCAACGCGGGAAACGCTATAGCCGGTCTCTTCTTCCGCTTCTGCTTTAATCCGGCTTTCCGGATCCATGTTATCGAGCAAGCCCGCAGCAGCTTCAATAAGGTCATCTTCGTGCCCGTTAATAAAGACAGGGAAACGGAACTGGCGGGTCAGGATCACCGTCTTTTTATCCCGGTTATAAAGCAGGATGGTGGCTCCGTTTCCCCGGTCGTAAACTTCGCGATTTTGCCGCTGCCATTCGCCATCGCGTCGCTGCAGATCAAAGGTAAATTTTTTCAGGATGTACCAGTTATCAGACAGTGTTTCACTTTCTATGATGCGTACATCTGCACGTTTTGGTTGCACGTTTGTTCCTCCTTACGTAGAGTAATTATCATAAACAGCATCATCGTGCAGTTTCAAGATTAAACGTGCAATATCAGGAATTCTTTATGCTCACAACGCAGCGAAAACAATTGATCCTTGAAAAGCTCGAGGCTGAAGGTCAGGTCCAGTCGAAAGCGCTCAGCACGCTTTTCGCGGTGTCTGAAGATACCATTCGGCGTGATTTACGCGAGCTGGCGGCAGAAGGGCGTTTACAGCGTGTTCACGGCGGGGCGCTGCCGTCATCCTCGGCCATTGCCCCGTTTGCTGAGCGTAAATCGGTAAAGATGGATGCCAAGAAAAATGTCGCCCGTAAAGGTGCGCAGCTGATTTCTGACGGCCAGGTGGTGATCATTGACGGCGGCACGACCACGTCAGAGCTGATTACGTTTCTGCCTCCTGATTTGAAGATAACCGTGGTCACGCACAGCCCTGGCATTGCGCTGGGACTTGTCGAACATCCCTCCATTGAGGTTATCCTGATCGGTGGCCGTCTGTATAAACACTCTATTGTTGCGGTCGGCGCGGCTGCTATCGAAGGCATCGAAAAAATCCATGCGGACCTGTTCTTTATGGGAGTAACTGGCATCCATCCTGATGCGGGCCTGACGACCGGTGATTTTGAAGAGGCGAGTATCAAACGTGCATTTTCCGGCAGAGCCGCCGAAACGGTTGTGCTGGCTTCCCCCGAAAAAATCAATACCGCGTCATCTTTTGTGATTGGCGATCTGTCGCTGGTGAACACGATTGTCGTTGAAGACGATACCGATAGCGCCTGGATTAACGCGGTAAAAGAAAAGGGGGTTTCCGTGGTGATGACCTCTGAACCGGAAAAGGCATAACCCACGCGAAAAGCCTTTATGATCCGGCCTGTCGGTAAGCCGACAGGCTGGCAGGCAACATCAAACCTGAGGGATATCCTCAAGCGCAGTGTAAATCTTAAGCCCCAGCGTTTGCGCCACCTCAATGTCCATATCGGCCCCTTTGGACGCGCCGGCAATCCGGTAGATAGCATCACATTTCGCAATGAGTCGGTGCGCGACGGGATACAGCATTGCTTCACTGATTTCATCACCCATCGATTTCGAGCCAGCCGCTTTTGCCAACGGTAAGGCCAGCCATTCGCCAATAACCGGAACGTGGCCACGTTGATAGACGGCTAACGCCGCATTTTCAAGACGAGCAAGGTTTTCATCAATGCGCGCCTGCACGCCATCGGTGCCGCTACGATAGGGGCCGGCGATTAAAATCAACTGTTGTGTCATATCAACCTCAGTAAGTAAAAATGCATGAGTTTGCACGTTTGTGCGCCTTTTGTTTCTGGCTTCATATTAATCGCCAGTTTCGTGCAATTTCAAGCAATATTGTGCATTATGGTTTTTTTAAGACAGTTGCAGAAGAGTAGAGCTGGTCTATGCTCAAAAAGCAGAGATCAGCCATTCTCTGGGCGTATTGAAAAATAACAATAATCTTGCGTTTCAGGGGGTGGAAATGAAGAGGATCCTGCTCGTTACATTGTCATGCTTGCTCTCGGTAATCTCCTTTCTCAGCGTAGCCGCAGAGCCGCGCCAGGAGCCGACAGATCGGGAGCGCGCCAGAACGGTTTATATTTTCCATCAGCCGATAGTTATGCTGCAGGCAAAATTCGGTCTGACCACGCCTGAAGAGCGAGTTTTGCGCATTCGTAATACGCTGCGCAATTTCTCTCAACAGGATGTTCGGGAGCCCCTGAAAATTATTCCGGTTACCCGTTACAACCAACCGGGAAGACTGATTGTGATGAACGGCAAGCCGGTGATGTTACTGGCACAAGCCGATCTCGATGAGGGTGACGACCTGACGCTTGATGAAGCTGCTCAACGTGTGCTGACCCGAATGGAGGCACAACGTACGGCGCTTCGCGATCAATATGACGCCGGGTGGTTGGCATTATCGGCAGGCAAAACGGCCGCAGGGCTGCTGGCACTGTTTGTTTTCTGGTACGGTGCCTGGCGGTCATGGCGTGGAGTAAGGCGTTTTTATCGAGGCCGCATTCTTGAGAACCGCAGTATCATTCCACAACGCTGGCGCAGGTTTGTCGGCGCGATTGAGACTCGTTTGTATGCTTTGCTGATGATTATTCTGGGTATTCTCGGTCTTTATATCTGGCTAAGTTGGTCATTCAGTCTGTTTCCCTGGACGCGCGTTTGGGGGGCATCGCTGGGTGACTGGACCATGCGTGTTCTGCGGGATATCGCACTGTCCATTGTCTCGGCTATGCCGGGCATTTTAATCGTCCTGATTATTTTTCTTATCACAGCCTTCATTCTAAAACTCCTTAAAGTCTTGTTAAATCAGGTAGAAGCAGGGCGTTTACACCTTCCCGGGATCCATCCTGAAACCGTCGGCGCGACGCGGAAGTTAATTTCTGTGATGGTGTGGTTATTTGCTCTGTCCGCGGCATACCCGTTTTTACCCGGGGCCAATTCACTGGCCTTTAAAGGTATCAGTGTATTCTTTGGGTTAATGTTGACCCTGGGATCTGCCGGGGTGATGAACCATGCCATGAGTGGCCTGGTACTGATTTACTCGCGAGCCTTGAGAAAAGGCGACATCATTCGGGTCGCGGATAACGAAGGGTTGGTCACCGAGATAGGTATGCTCGCGACGAAAATCATTACGCGGGAGAATTACGTTGTAACCGTACCGAATGCTGTCGTAGTCAGCGGCAAAATCACTAATCTCAGCGCGCAAAATCCAGATGGTGGCGTGAACCTGACGACAGGTGTCACTATCGGATACGACACGCCATGGCGGCAAGTTCATGCCATGCTGGAGATTGCCGCCAGATGGGCGAAATGTATCGATCAGTCACAACAGCCGCTGGTAAGACAATTGAGTTTGATGGACTGGTATATTGCTTATGAACTTCAGGTGAAGCTGCGTGCCGGGCAATCACTGGCGGAGGCACGCAATGAACTGCACAGCAATATTCAGGATGTCTTTAACGAGTTTAATGTACAAATCATGTCGCCAAACTTTGTGATGCAACCAGAAGGCGCGGTCGTCGTGACGGAAGATAACTGGTATGCAGCGCCGGCAGAGACGCCAGAGAATAAACAGCGTGAGTGAAGATGGCTATGCAGGTTTGGAGGATTCGGAGCAGACAAGGTGCATTTGAGGCTGTCAAACACCAGAACAAGGATGACCACAAAAAGCCAGATTCTGCCTTAATCTATGTTAGTGCGCATAATGTATATTATGTTAAATTGACTATTATGATCCATTCATGGGCAACACTCATTACGTAATCCTGCCCTTTTCTAATTCCAGTCCATTCTGGCTGACCACAGGATATTGGCTCAACGTTTTAACACTGCTATCATCGAAATCATGAATTAAGCGTTAAGCCTAGAGTATTCAAATGCTTAAAGAGCTATCCCGTCGTCTACAACACTGTAATGACATAGCGGTACGTATAAATAATGCCAACGCTTCACAGTTGCAAGAACTGAAAACGCAGTTGGCCCAGCAGATGGGTAAGCCCGTGGGACTACATACTATGGGCATCCCTGCGGTAATCAGCACCCTCGGGGTGATTGTCAGTTTTGCTATTCCGCAGCTATGGTTGGGCTACGGCGTACTCGCCGCACTCAATCAGCCGGCAGAAAAGGTATTTGTGTGGGTAGTGCTGATTGCCCTTCTGTTCGCCGGCATCAACGGTCTGACGATGTTTATGATGGGTAAAGGCAGCATTCGCGCCGTGCGGGTACATCTTTCTCTGGCATTCATAAGCCTTCTGCTGACGGTCATTTATCTGCTTGCGGCTCTGAGCGGCACCATCTGGCCAGGCGTCAATTTAACAGCCGCACTGGTGAGTGTTGTCATGTTGCTGCTCAGCGGTTTCTGTATACGATCTCCTTCCTTCTATAAGATGCTGCTATTTACCCTTCATAATCGCGCATGGCGCCAGCAAATTCGCCAGACACGCAATAACATGCAGCGTTAAACACATTCCCGCCACTACTGGCGGGACTTCGCCCTGTGCCTGCGCAACCTTATCGCTCGGTCGCGGAGATCAGAAAATCAATCAGGGCTTTCACCCTTTTCGTTTTCCCCGCGTTTTTCGGGTAATAGAGATACACTGGCGGATAGGTTTTCCAGAAGCTCTCCATCACAGGTACAAATTGTTCCCGATCTGGCTGTAACCGCCAGATGGGTTCGAACAAGCGCCCAATTCCCAGTCCGTTACGAATTCCGTCTGCCATAACATCAATATCGTTGCTGATTAACTGTCCGGGCATCTCAACGGTTAATTGTTCTCCGCGATCGTTCAGGATCAACGGAAGGATGCGGTTGTTAGTGATAAAACGGTAACCAATCAATCGGTGATGACTGAGATCTGCCGGCACCTCAGGCATACCCTGTTCAGCGAGATAGGCAGAGGATGCGTATAACCCTTCACGAAACGGTTTCATTAACGGCCGTGCTACCACCCCACCCTCCAGAATATCGCCAAAACGAATTCCCAGGTCAAAACGCTCCTCGATAATATTCACGGTACCGTCGAAGACCGAAATTTCCAGTTGAATCCTTGGGTATTGCTGACAGAACGCAGCCATTGCAGGCTTGAGAATTAACATCTTGAGATGCTGGCACCGGTTTATACCTGCGGTATCAGCTACGCCGACAGGGATGCCGAGAAAATCGCCCAGCAAAAAACGCTTGCCCGGGAGCACGCGACAAGGCTGGTCGATCTGCTTAACGCTATTGGTGAATAATTCGGAAGGAGAATAACGATGCAGTATACCCGGCTCGGTAAAAGTGACTTACTTGTCTCTCGCATCTGCATGGGATGCATGGGGTTTGGCGATCCGTTGACAGGCCAGCATCGCTGGACGCTGGACGAAACGGAAAGCCGGCACATCATTCGCTACGGCCTTGAACAGGGCATCAATTTTTACGATACCGCCATCGCCTATCAGAACGGTTCGAGTGAACGGTTTGTTGGCCGGGCATTGCGTGACATGGCGAAGCGCGATGATGTGGTGCTGGCTACAAAGTTTTTGCCGCGGACGCCCGCGCAAATTGCCGAGGGGATCAGCGGAAAACAGGCAATAGCCCGCTCGCTGGATCTGAGTCTGCAAAATCTGGGTATGGACTACATAGATCTCTACATTTACCACATCTGGGATTACAACACGCCCGCTCTCGAGGTGCTTGAAGCGCTGCATGCCGCCGTTACTGCCGGCAAGGTGCGCGCTATAGGGATCTCAAACTGCTACGCCTGGCAGCTGGCTAAGGCGAACGCGCTTGCAGAACGCGAAGGGCTGACGCCCTTTGTTTCCATGCAGAGTCACTACAACCTGATTATGCGTGAAGATGAACGTGAACTCTTCGGTTTATGCGCTGAGGATGGGATCGCGTTGACGCCCTATAGTGCGCTGGCAAGCGGCCGTCTCTCCCGTAAAGAAGGCCACACGCGGCGAGCCGTCGAGGATGACTACGCCCGCGGGAAGTATGACCGGACGGCAGAACAAGATCGGATCATTATCGAACGCGTTGCCGAGCTTGCCGAACAGTATCAGGTATCCATGACGGAAATATCTCTCGCCTGGCTACTGACCAGGGTCACCTCACCTATTGTCGGTGCCACGCAAAAACGTCATGTCGAAGGTGCGGTAAACGCCGTGAGTCTGCAGCTGAGCCCGGAGGCGATCCGCTATCTGGAAGAATGCTATCAGCCCCACTTTCTGACGGGGGTTATGGCGCAAAATACGCCGCATACCAAAGACGTTAAGCAGGTCTGGACGCGGTAGCCTGTTTCTGGTTTAGAAAAAGGAGCATCATGAAAAAGAGTCTCATGTTTTTAGCTTACCTGCTAATAAGCAGCCCTGCCTTTGCAAAAAGTCAGGGCATACAGGATACGCCCGTGATGAATATCGTTGAGATAAGCATCACGCCCGATCGGGACAGGCATTTTGATGAGGTTGCCAGGCAAACAATCACCGCTTCGGTTGATCATGAAGTGGGCACGCTGGCGATGTACGCGCTGAAACGCAGTGACAATGCGCGTCAGGCATATATGGTTGAGCTTTATGCAAGCGAGTTGGCCTACCGCAAACATCTGGATGCCTCTCCATACAAAGCGTTTGTTACTCAAGCACCTGATATGATTGATCGGAAGCTGAAAATCATACTGGTGCCGCAATTTACAGGGGACAAACACATCATACCCGATGAGCGGACCATCAATAATCTGGTGGTAGTCGAGGTGAAGCCGGAATATCAGACCGAATTCAAAAACATTGTCCTTCCTGGAATGGCTCAGTCGCTCAACATAGAAAAAGGCGTGCTTGCCATGTATGCCGCGACAGACGTAGATGATCCCCACCGCTGGTATTTCTATGAGATTTACGCCAGTGAGGAAGATTATCAACTCCACAGACAGACGCCGCACTTTAGGGATTATCTAAAGCAAACGGCGCACATGAGTACCCGTAAAACGTCTATTCCTGTCAAACCACTATTTCTGCGTAATAAAGGCGGGATAACCGCAGAAATCGCCCCTGGCGGCTAAAGCGTAGAAAAATGGCGTTTACGCAGGCCAGGTGTGATACATTCCGGGCGCTCTAATGACCACCACACATGACAGGTATGCAGAACATAACTCAACATTTTCGCTGGCTTCTGCTTGTTATCCCGTCACTCAGCGGTTGTGGCACGCTCTCGCAAATGTCCTCACCGGCAGGAACACAGGAACTCCTCACCCATAAATCGCTGGACGGCGACGTTGATAGCGTGGTCCGTCACTATATGGCGCAAAAATCCGTTCCCGGGATGACGGTTGCGGTGATCCATAATTACGGTTCTCCGCAGTTTTACAGTTGGGGCGTAACCGATGCGGCCAATCGCTACCCGATCGGGTCCAATACCTTGTTTGCCCTCGGTTCGCTCAGCAAAGGGATTACGGCGGAAGTGGTGGCTTGTCTGGTGAACGAAGGAAGGCTGAGTTGGGACGATAACCTGGCGACATTGCTGCCACCGGGTACGCCCTTAAGCGCAGATGCACAAAAAATTACTCTACTGGAACTGGTGACCCACACCTCTGGCCTGCCCCGTCAGAATATGGATGTTCCGATGCTGGGAAAATTCATCAGCTATTTAAGCAGTGGCGATAACTTTTATGGCGAACTGGATAGCGATAACGTATTGCGCTATTTAGCCAACTGGCATGCACCGCAGCATAAAATGCCGCAATACTCTAATACCGGCTATGCCCTGATTGGCTATATCCTGAAACACAAAACCGGCGAAGATATTCAGAGTTTAGCCTCGCGCTATATTTTTCAACCGCTGCAAATGGCTAACAGTAGTTTTACTCCCCAGACGTTAAAGGGATACCCGCAGCGTGCGCTTGGCCATGCTGGCGATCAGCCCAAATTCATCCCACGCGGGCAACTGACGCCCGACTGGCATTTTTCCAACAACATGGTAGCGGCAGCGAGTTTATACAGTAACGCCGAAGATCTGGCCGCGTATGCCCGCTATCACGTGGCGACAACCGACAATCGCTTATTGGATAGCGTCTTTGCTGAAGTCAGTAATACCGATATTCAACGCGCCGACGGTGTACAGGGTATTGCCTGGACCACCGACTTTATCGGTCTGGAAAAAATTACTTATCAGGTAGGCTATATTGGCGGCTACTCAAGCTTTATCGGTTTCGATAAACAAAAAGGCAATGCGGTAGTCGTGCTTCAAAATGCATTTAACTGGAGTAACTATATTGGTATCGCACTATTAATGGATATGGCGAAGAACGATAGCCAGAGAGAAGAACATTCTCGCGCGCTGTAACCTCGCCTGGTCATGTCTGCAAACCAACTGCAGCGCTTCTCCGTATCGGCATGATACTGCTCAGCGGTGGCTGCATTCTTACTGCGACCTTCTAAAAGATGCTGAAAACGCCCCTCACTCGAGGAGCGTATACCCGTGACATCCACCACGCGCCAGTTAATTCGCCTGATTCATACGGCGATGTTTCTCTGCCTGTTGCTGGTGAATAACAGAAGACTGCCCATTGTTCGCCGTTTCATGCACAACGGCGGCCTTCTCATGCTCATTCATTGCAGAGAAAGACTTTGCCGATTCGGGAGTATTACAGGGGCCAGCTTTGAGCATTTTCTTGTGCATCTCAGCCATGGTTTGATGCGCAGTTGCCTGAGCGTTATTAACCTGGTCGTGCATGTTGATCGTTTCTGCTGCCCAGCCAGATGAGGTGAGAGCCATAATGGTGACAATGGATAACAGGATCTTTTTCATGGTTGAATCTCCTAAGTTTACATGCTCTGCAATATCGCTGAATGAAAAGTCAGAGATAAATGCATCGGCGTCTGAATTATCATTGATTATAAAAACCGACCTCTGTTTATCCCGTGACGGGCTGATGACATTTCTGTCACTGGGCCATACGGGGAATAACGCCCTGCCCCATACGCATAAAAAAGGACACTCCAGCGTGTCCTTTTAATATCGTCGCGCGTTTATTTATGTCTTCGCAGCAAGATTAATTTGTAGGCGGCCGGAATAATGAACAGGGATAACAGCGGAGCCGTAATCATTCCTCCAATCATCGGCGCGGCTATCCGGCTCATGACTTCTGAGCCCGCACCGGTTCCCCAGAGGATGGGCAACAGACCGGCAATGATAACCGCTACGGTCATCGCTTTCGGTCTCACGCGGAGTACCGCCCCCTGATAAAGGGCTTCATCGAGACCTTCCGCGGTAAAGGTTTCCCGCTGGGCTAGCGCCGGATGGGCTTCAATGGCATGACGCAAATACATCAGCATCACCACGCCAAACTCTGCTGCCACCCCGGCCAGGGCAATAAAGCCGGTTCCGGTCGCCACGGACATATGGAAGCCCTGCCAGTACAGGAACCAAATTCCGCCGACCAGGGCGAATGGCAGACTCATCAGAATAAGCAGTGCCTCATCAACACGGCGGAATGCCAGATATAACAAAATGAATATGATCATTACCGTCATCGGCACCATCAGTTTCAGTTTTTTATTGGCGTGCTCCAGCAATTCAAACTGTCCGGAGAAAGAGACACTGGTGCCCGGTCTTAATTTTACGTGCTGGCTGATAGCGGTTTTAATGTCGTTTACAACCGACACCATATCCCTGCCACGAGCATCAATATAAATCCAGCTGGCAGGACGGGCATTTTCCGTTTTCAGCATGGTAGGTCCGGAAACGACACGAATATCAGCGACATCGCCCAGGGTAATTTGCTGTTTCATGGGCGTCAGAATGGGCATCTGTTTCAGTGCCTGTGGGCTGTTTCGGTAATCCTGAGGGTAGCGGATATTGATCGGGTAACGGGCTACGCCCTCAACCGTCTCGCCGGTTGTTGCGCCACCGATGGCTGATGAGACAAACAGCTGCACATCACCCACCGTCATTCCGTATCGGGAGGCTTTCTCCCGGTTGATATCCACATCGATGTAGCGTCCGCCTTCCAGACGTTCTGCCAGTGCTGAAACCACGCCCGGCACGGTTTTAGCCACCGCTTCGATACGTTGTGCAGTGGCATCAATATCAGACAAAACGGTGCCAGACACCTTGATACCGATTGGGCTTTTAATGCCGGTGGAGAGCATATCTATACGGTTACGGATCGGCGGTACCCAGAGGTTAGCCAGGCCGGGTAAACGCACGGTCTTATCCAGCTCATCAACGATCTTGTCAATCGTCATTCCTGGTCGCCACTGATCTTCTGGTTTGAGCTGAAGGGTGGTTTCGACCATTTCCAGTGGCGCGGAGTCGGTCGCCGTTTCAGCCTTACCGGTCTTACCAAATACGGAGGCCACTTCAGGGACGGTTTTGATTAATTTGTCTGTCGTCTGCAAGAGCGCGGCAGCCTCTGCCGGCGATACGCCAGGTAACGTTGAAGGCATGTACAGCAGATCGCCCTCATTGATCTTTGGCAGAAATTCCCCCCCGACCTGACTCAGCGGCCATATGACCGTAAAAATAGTTAACGCCGCAATCAGCAAGGTCGTTTTCGGCCAGTGGAGCACGCGAAGCAATAACGGATGATAGGCATTAATCAGCAGTCGGTTCAGCGGGTTGCTGGTCTCCGCGGGGATTTTCCCTCTGATCCAGAACCCCATCAGTATAGGAATGACGATGATTGCCAGCGCGGCCGCGCCCGCCATGGCATACGTCTTCGTGAAGGCCAGCGGCCCAAACAGGCGCCCTTCCTGTCCCTCAAGCGTGAAAATGGGGATGAACGACAAGGTGATGATCAGCAGGCTGATAAACAGCGCCGGGCCCACTTCAACGGACGCATCGGTAATGACCTTCCAGCGGGTTGCGTTGTCTATCTGCTCCCCTGGGTGTTGATGATCCCACTCTTCCAGCCGTTTATGCGCATTTTCAATCATCACAATGGCGGCATCCACCATCGCCCCCACGGCAATGGCAATCCCGCCCAGAGACATAATATTGGCGTTTAGCCCCTGGAAATGCATGACGATAAAGGCAATGCACAGGCCAAGCGGCAGAGAAACGATCGCCACCAGCGCAGAGCGGATATGCCAGAGGAACAGCGCACAGACGATGGCTACCACGATAAACTCTTCAAGGAGTTTGTTACTCAGGTTATCAATGGCGCGGTCAATTAACTGGCTGCGATCGTAGGTAGTCACCACCTCGACACCCTCTGGCAGGCTGGCTTTCAGCGTCTCCAGCTTGTCTTTTACTGCGGTAATGACTTCACGTGCGTTTTTCCCCGAGCGGAGGATCACGACGCCGCCAGCAACTTCACCCTGGCCGTTAAGCTCTGCAATGCCGCGCCGCATTTCCGGGCCCGTTTGCACGCGGGCCACATCGCGCAGATAAACCGGCACGCCGTTCTCGCCCGTTTTCAGGACGATATTATTGAAATCATCAATGGACTGAAGGTAACCGCTGGCGCGGACCATGTACTCCGCTTCCGCCATTTCAATGGATGATCCCCCTGCTTCCTGGTTAGATGATTCGAGAGCCTGTTTAACGTCGGGCAGCGTGACACCGTACTGCGCCAGCTTCAACGGGTTAACCTGAATCTGATACTGCTTAACCACACCGCCTACTGACGCAACCTCCGCGACGTTAGGGATGGTTTTCAGTTCGAATTTCAGGAACCAGTCCTGAAGGGAACGCAGTTCTGCAAGATCGTGTTTTCCACTGTGATCCACCAGGGCATATTCAAATATCCAGCCGACACCGGTGGCATCTGGTCCTATTTCTGAGCTTACACCGGCAGGCAATTTGCCCTGAACCTGGTTCAGGTATTCCAGAACGCGCGAGCGGGCCCAGTACAGGTCAGTACCGTCTTCAAAAATGACGTACACATAGGAGTCGCCAAACTGGGAAAAACCACGCACGGTCTTTGCGCCGGGTACCGACAGCATGGTTGTCGTGAGCGGATACGTGACCTGATTTTCAACAATCTGCGGAGCCTGACCGGGATAGCTGGTTTTAATGATCACCTGCACATCAGACAGATCGGGCAATGCATCCACAGGGGTATTGATGATAGTCCATGTTCCCCAGACGCTGAGAAACAAAGCGCCCATCATCACCAGGAAACGGTTGGCGACGGAGCGCCGGATAATCCATTCAATCATCATCGTCTCCTTAATGGCCCGAATGCGCGTCGTCAGTTTTTTCAGGATGACGCATGCGCTCCAATGCACCGCTAATATTGGCTTCGGAGTCAATCAGGAACAGACCGCTGACCACGACAGCATCGCCTTCGCTCAGTCCGCTGCCAATCGCGGACTGTTGCTGAGATTCATGCAGAACATGAATGCTTTTCGGCACAAAACGCCCTTCCGCATCGACCACAATCACCCGCTGTTCTTTGCCCGTATCAATCACGGCCTGGGATGGGATCAGCAGCATCTCCTGGCTCCTGGCGTTCAGTTTCAGGTAGGCGTTCATGCCGGGTTTCAGACTTTCGTCTTGGTTGGAGACCTGCAGACGGACCTGCAGCGTGCGGGTAGTTTGATCCACGCTGGGGAGAATGTTCCATTTTTCAACGGCAAACGATTTATCCGGATACGCGGGCACTGAAATTTCAAACTGCGAGCTGTCTTTGAGAAGATACGCAATGGATTCCGGCACGGCCGCACTGATCCAGACCGGATCCATCCCCTGTATCTGTGCCACCACGTTATCTTTGGTAATGTTCATGCCCGTGCGCAGGTTAAACGCCGTAATCACGCCATCTATGGGGGCCTTGATAGTAAAACGGGTCTGGATACTCCGGGTCGCACGCAGTCGTTGAACATCCTCTTCCGGCATGCCGGCAAGACGTAGTCGCTCCAGAACACCTTTTATCTGGGTAGGGGTTCCGCCGGTACCCGATAACAACAGGAACTCGCTTTGCGCTTCTACCCATTCCGGAATGGTGATATCGATAAGCGGCGTCCCTTTTTTAACATGATCGCCCACGGTCAGTGGGTACACTCTCTCAACGAAACCCTCAGAACGCGCCTGCACAATGACAAACTGATATTCGTTATAACTGACGTTGGCCGGTATGGTCTGGGCGTAATTCAGCGCTCCCCGCGTCACTTTCTGCGTTTTGAGTCCCAGGTTCTGAACCTGCGTCGGGTCAATACGAATACCCTCACTGCTTTTTTCGTCATTTTCATCGGCATATTTCGGCACCAGATCCATATCCATAAACGGAGACTTGCCGGGTTTATCAAACCGGGTATCCGGCTTCATCGGGTCATACCAGAAAAGAACTTTTCTCTCCGTCGTGGTCTGTTCTGTTTTTTCTGCGGGATGCACCGACTGCCAGGCGATAACTGAAATCAGCCCTCCTGCAATAAGGCTGCCGAGGATGACGGCAGCAAACTTTATTCTTAAAGAGGCCATGCTTTTTCTCGCTATTTAATGCTCTTGAGTAAAGAGATATTGCCCTGCTGAACAAACGTAAAATTAACGTGGCTGCCGGCTTTTAAGGCGAGAATAGTTTCGTCTGCCTGGACAAAGGTGAAACGCATGGTCATGGCGGGCCAACCAATCGCTGGAATATCATCATGCGCGATAGTGATTTTTTTAGTGCTCAGATCAACCGCTTTCACCACGCCGGTTCCCGCGATGACCTGCTCTGGCGTGGCTTGTGCTGCTGTGCTCATCTCCCCGTGCTGATGTGTTTCAGCATGCAGGCCTGCAGAAAATATAACGGAGAGTGCGCCCAGTACGACCGCGTTAAATAAACTGTTCATTTTTTGATTTCCTGATGGAGTAATTAAAAGAAATTACTCAACCCAACCGCCGCCCAGCGCGGTGAATAAGTTAATTTCATTCACCTGTCGGGAATAGATAAGGTCGAGAATGGTTTGTTGTGTTGCAAAAAGAGAACGTTCGGCATCAAGCACTTCAATGTAACTGACCGCGCCACTGGAATATAAACCTCTGGCTCGCTGCAGGGTGATGTGTAGCGAATCAAGATAACGTTGCTGGGCGTCGAGTTGCTGACTGATGCTGTCCCGCAATGCGAGCGCGTCGGCGACCTGTTTAAAAGCCGCCTGAATTTTTTGTTCGTAATTGACGATTGACTGCTGCTGGCGAATTTCAGCCAGTTTGAGATTGGCTTTATTCCTTCCAGCATTAAAAACAGGAATGTCAATTTTCGGAATAAAATTCCACATCCCGCTTCCTGCGGTGAAGAGGCTGGATAATTCCGTACTGCTTGCTGAAAGCCCGCTGGTTAGCGTAATGGACGGGAAAAAGGCGGCACGCGCCGCGCCAATATTGGCATCAGCCGCTTTCAACTGATACTCCGCTTCCATAATGTCCGGGCGCTGAAGCAATATTTCTGACGGCAGACGAGGCGGCAGTTTGACGGGAGAAATCTCATCGACGCTGCCTCCTTTCTCTGCCGGCAGCGCGCGATAGGTTCCCAGAACCTGCTGCAGGGCATTATTGGCCTGAGCCAGCTCGCCTTCTCTTTTCGCTATTTCTGCACGGGTACTTTCAATCTGCCCCCGGGCCTGTTCAAGTGCCAGAACGTTGGTGCTGCCCGTTACCAGCTGTTGTTCAACAAAAGCCCAGGATTGTTGATAGTTTTTTAGCGTATCGCGGGCAATACGACGTTGTTTGTAGGCCAGCTGCTGGCTGAAATAGCTCTGCGACACGCTGGAGACGAGCAGGATATGCACGGCACGGCGGGCCTCCTCGCTGGCAAAATAGTTCTGTCTGTCAGCATCACTCATATTCCTGAGCTTGCCGAAGAAATCGAGTTCGTAACTGAGGTTCAACCCTGCGTCGTACTGCTGTGTGGTCGGCTTGTCCGTTTTCAGCCCACCGCTGTAAGTCACACCTGACGAGGCATTCAGCTGCGGATACCGGTCGGCATCCGTCACGTTGAACTGCGCGCGCGCCTCTTCAACCTTAAGGGCGGCCATTTTTAAATCACGGTTGTTATTCAGGGCTTCGGCGATCAGTGCTGCGACCTGAGGATCGGTAAAAAAGCTACGCCATCCGCTGTCGTGATACCCCGCCACCACCGGCGTGAGGCTATTTCGGGATAACGAGAACTGCTGCGGAACCGGTGCTGGCGGACGCGCATATTCTGGTGCCAGCGAGACGCAGCCTGCCAGGAAAAATATTGTGCTAATGCTAAGTCGTTTTAATGTGCACATCACGCTTCTCGTCCAGGCAGACCTGGTAAATGTTTCAAATGAAGTCCAGAGTATTACCAGGGTTACTCTACAGCGTGCTTCCTGTTTGCCTGGTGACAGGATAATGACAATGTTGTCATTCTTAACGTAAGTCATTGATAACGGTTTGAGGCTCTCTAGAATGTCCAGAGCAGCCAGTCAGGGGAGCAAGATGAAAATACTGATCGTTGAAGACGAGATAAAAACCGGGGAGTACCTCAGCAAGGGGCTGACTGAGGCGGGGTTTGTGGTGGACCACGCTGACAATGGCCTGACCGGATATCATCTCGCCATGACCGCCGAGTATGACCTCCTGATTCTGGATATCATGCTTCCCGACGTGAACGGCTGGGATATCATCCGCATGCTACGTTCTGCCGGGAAGGGAATGCCGGTTCTGTTACTCTCAGCCCTTGGCACTATTGAACACCGGGTGAAGGGTCTTGAACTGGGCGCGGATGATTACCTGATCAAACCCTTTGCCTTTGCGGAGCTTCTCGCCCGCGTCAGGACGCTTCTGCGACGGGGCAATACGGTGATCACGGAAAGCCAGTTTCAGGTGGCTGATCTGATGATTGATCTCGTGTCCAGAAAGGTGAGCCGCGCGGGGAACCGCATCCTGCTGACCAGCAAAGAGTTCAGCCTGCTGGAGTTTTTTATGCGACACCAGGGGGAAGTGCTGCCCCGCTCCCTGATTGCATCCCAGGTCTGGGACATGAATTTTGACAGCGACACCAACGCGATTGATGTCGCCGTCAAACGGCTTCGCGCGAAAATAGACAATGATTATGAGCCGAAGTTGATCCAGACGGTCCGCGGCGTGGGGTACATGCTGGAGGCACCGGATGCGCGTTAAATTACCCGGACGCCCTTTTTCATTAGCCCTGAGGCTGACGTTTTTTATCAGCCTCTCCACGATACTGGCATTTTTCGCCTTCACCTGGTTTATGCTGCACTCCGTTGAAAAGCATTTTGCCGAGCAGGATATCAACGATCTGCAGCAAATCAGTACCGCGATGCACCGTATCCTGCAGTCCCCGGCAGATCCGGACGAGAAGAAAATCAGTAAAATCAAAGAGTCAATTGCCAGCTATCGTAACGTTGCGGTTCTGCTTCTCGACGCGCGTGGAGAGGTGTTGTTCAGTACGGCGCAGGGGGCAGCGTTACGCCCTGCCGTGAACACGGCGGCATTCAGCACGCACAGCCGGGCACGGGATGTGTTTCTCTGGACGGTGGATGACTCCACCCGGCAAAGTCATTCCGGCGCTGAGATGAAAAGTGACACGTACCGGATTATCGCCTCGTCAGGCACGGCAACGCTGCAGGGAAAAGCGCAGAATTACGTTATGCTGATCGGGCTTTCTATTAATTTCCATCTCCATTATCTCAATGCGCTGAAAAAGAACCTGATTGCGATTGCCGTGGTGATCAGCCTGCTGATTATTCTTATCATTCGAATCGCGGTCCGTCAGGGACACCTGCCGCTGCGTAACGTCAGCAATGCCATTAAAAATATCACCTCTGAAAATCTCGATGCGAGGCTGGAACCGTCGCGCGTTCCGGTTGAACTGGAGCAACTGGTGATATCGTTCAATCATATGATTGAAAAGATTGAAGATGTGTTCACCCGCCAGGCGAATTTTTCTGCCGATATCGCCCACGAAATCAGAACCCCCATCACCAATCTGGTGACCCAGACTGAAATCGCACTCAGCCAGAACCGGACGCCGAAAGAGCTGGAGGATATCCTCTACTCCAGCCTTGAAGAGTATAACCGGATGACCCGGATGGTCAGCGATATGCTGTTCCTGGCGCAGGCGGATAATAATCAGCTGATCCCGGACAGGGTGATGTTTGATTTAAGCGCGGAGGTCATTAAAGTCTTTGATTTCTTCGAGGCCTGGGCGGAAGAACGTCATATCACGCTGACGTTTCACGGGATGCCCTGCCTGATCGAAGGCGATCCGCAGATGTTCAGACGCGCAATCAACAACCTGTTATCCAATGCCCTGCGCTATACGCCGGAAGGCAAGACGGTAACCGTCTCAATCGCCGAACGGGAAAACGATTTTGAGCTGATGATTGCCAACCCCGGGAAACCTGTCCCGCAAGAACATCTACCCAGGCTGTTTGACCGTTTTTACCGGGTGGATCCTTCCAGGCAGCGAAAAGGCGAAGGCAGCGGGATTGGTCTTGCCATTGTGAAGTCAATTGTCACCGCGCATCATGGCAAAGTCCGCGTCGAATCGGATGCTCAGTCGACGCGCTTTATCTTGTCCGTGCCTAAGCGGGTTACCCAGTACTGAGTGGTTGCTGCACAGCCCGACACACGTCCAGCACTTTCTCTCTCAGCCAGCGGTGCCCCGGATCCCTTTCCATTCGCGGGTGCCACATCTGCGATACCGTAATGGTTCGGGTTTTAAACGGCAGTTCAAAGACATGCACACTCTGCGCCATCGGCTGGTTCAACAGATACAATGCCGGAACCATGGCGATCAGATCGGACGCCAGCGCCACGGATAACGCCGTCGGGAAACCGGGCACGACGCTGGCAATTTTGCGCTTCATCCCCACTTCTGCCAGCGCATCGTCGACAAAGCCGTGTAGCGATCCGTCGGGCGCGGCAACCACGTGGCCCCAGGAAACATAATCGTGAAGGCTGACCGTGGGTTGTGCCGCCAGCGGATGTCCCTTACGCACCGCGGCAATGAACCGATCCTGAAATAATCGCTGCAGGCGTATTTCAGGTCCCATGTTGCTCTGCACGCCAATTTCCAGGTCAACCAGCCCTTCCCGCAGATAGCGTGACGTTTTCTCAGGCTTCGGCGAGAACCGAATACACACATCGGGCGCAGCTTCGGCCACGGCGGCAATCAGCAATGGGCCAAATGCAACCACAAAACCATCATTGGCTCTGATGGTGAACAGCCGCTCGAGGTTTTCCACCTTCAGCGTTTCAGTGGAGGGCTGCAATACGGCTCTTGCCTCATACACGGCCCCTCTGGCTCGCTCCCGGGTGGCCTCGGCCCAGGGCGTCAGCACCATATTACGCCCTGCCCGCACCAGGATCGGGTCGCCGGTCACCTCTCGCAGCCGGCTCAGGGTACGGCTCATGGCTGACGTACTCAGGTTTAAACGCCGCGCCGCGCCCGCCACGCTGGCTTCGGCCAGCAGGACGTCGAGGGCGACAAGCAAATTAAAATCCGGATCGGACATAATGCATCCTCAGATAAGGCGTTATATGCAACTGAACAGTGCAACTGCTGCGTCTTCCGCCTTGTATATCCCATGATTATAGTTTCGTCATCAACATTCTTTCCGGAGTTACGACGATGACGCTATTTTCAAACCAGCCCGGCGACGAAGGATTGCCCGGCCATGAACGCGCCCGGGTGATGGCCGCGGTAATGACCACCACGCTGATGGGCGTTTTTGATGGCACCATGATCAACATCGCCTTGCCTTCGATGGCAAGCGCAATGCAGGTGCCCGCGAATGTGGCCGTCTGGTTCGCCAATGGGTATCTGTTGTCCGCGGCCATGACTCTGGCCATCTTCGCTGCCCTGGCGGCCCGGGTTGGCTACCGCCCGGTGTTTCTGACCGGACTTGCCGTCTTTACACTCACCTCGCTCGGCTGCGCGCTGGCCCGCACCCCGGACATGCTGATCGGGATGCGGATTTTGCAGGGGATTGGCGGGGCGGCCACACTGAGTATTGCCCCGGCGATACTGCGCGCCGTCTTCCCCGGTCGACTGCTTGGCCGCATTCTGGGACTGCACGCCCTGCTGATCGCCTCCAGCACGGCCATTGCACCCGTACTGGGCGGGACGATCCTGGACGTACTGCGCTGGCAGTGGTTATTCGCCATTAACCTTGTTCCCGGAACGATTGCCCTGCTATTGGCCTGGAAGGCCTTACCACGACAACCGGCTTTAGATCCGTCTCCGTTCGATGCCCCGGGGGCACTGCTCTCCGCGGTCCTGTTGGGGGCAATGATCATGACGGCCAACAGTTTCCAGCGTGCTTCGCACCACATCAGCCACGAGGCCATCAGCTGGGCGCTGCTCGCCACGATTAGCGCCATCACCTTTGTCTGGCATATTTGCCGCACCCGAAGCCCCATACTGCCTCCCGTTATTTTCCGCAACGGACGCTTTACGCTCGCCGCGCTCACGTCGCTGGCCTCGTTTGTGAGCCAGGGCATCACCTTTATCGCCCTGCCGTTCCTGTTTCAGAGCGTGTACGGCTACAGTCCGGTGGTCTCCGCGCTGCTGTTCACGCCCTGGCCGATAGGCATCGTACTGATCGCGCCGCATGCGGGCCGCTGGGCAGACACAATTTCAGCCCCGCTGATATCTACCCTTGGGCTTATCGTGTTTGTGGTGGGGTTGATCCTGCTCGCGACACTGCCCGCCAGCCCTTCCGCATGGAATATCTGCCTGCGAAGCCTGGTGTGCGGGATCGGTTTTGGCTGTTTCCAGAGTCCTAATAACCGGGAAATGCTCTCTAACGTGGTGCGGGAGTATGCCAGCTACGCATCCGGCGTACTGGCTATCGTGCGGACGTTTGGACAATGCCTGGGGGCTGCCGTGGTCGGCGTTCTGCTGGCCACAACGCAGAATCAGCCGGCTTTTGACGATCGGGCCGTTCATTATGCACTGTGGATTGCGGTCATTGCTTCAGCGGTTTCTGTCGTGTTTAGCGTGAGCCGGCTGCGCGCCACGCGTCAGGCTACGGCATAAACACGGTACAGCGCACTACGCGCTGCACCTGTGATTTACTCCAGCGCCAGCAGCGCAAAACTCGCCAGCCAGTGTCCACCGCTGTAGTGGCTGCCCACCACATGCTCGACGCTTGCCGCCAGATGTCGGTTGACTGCCTCGCGCAGCGCCTGTTGTCCCGGATGGTTATCCGGCAACGCGCGGGCAATATGCTTCATGCACCAGGCGCGGCTGAGGTTTAACCCATCCAGATGGGCAATTTTCGGGTCGGTACGATCGCTCACTTCTGCCGGGTGCATCAGGGCCAAAACAGACCCCACATCAGGAAGAAAGGCGTCAAACCACGTCGGGAAATGCTCCGCCACCTTACTCATCAACAGCGCTTCCGTCAGCGCGCCAGAAATGTACTCATCACCACCCGGTTCATAGTGAGCCGGGTAATGCGTGTCAGCCAGATAAAAGCGCGTCGCCGCCGTCAGAATAGCCTGTTCAAGGGCGTTATCCTGCACTGCACGGGCGTAATCAATCCCCAGCGCCAGGGCAAAAGCGGTGTTGTAATGCGTACCGACACGGATCGGATAGGTGAGCTTGCTGAGGTAATCCACCAGTCTGTCGCGAATGTCCTGCGTTAACGGCTGCAGTGTCTGATACCAGCTGGCGGCCTGAGGTAACGCGGATTGCTTCAGCTCCTGCGCCAGCGCCAGAAGCCAGCCGTAGCCATAAGGGCGCTCGAACGAGGCGCGAAACGGTGCATTGAAATAGGCCAGCTCTTTCGCCACCTTCTCCTGCGTGATGTGTTCATCAAACAGGGCGACAATTTCATCCCGGCACGACAGTTCAGGGTAAAGCCGCACGCAGCGCAGCAGCAGCCAGTAGCCGTGCACCGCCGAGTGCCAGTCGAAGCAGCCATAAAAAATGGGGTGCAGTTCGCGGGGTGGCAGGACATCACCATCATCATTAAGCAGGTGCATAATGTGGTTCGGATATTCCTGGCGTAAATAGGTCAAAGGCATGCGGGCAAACGCGTCGGCCTGGTGTTGCGTTAATTCCATATCAGCTCCTTAGATCGTTGCCGCGCTTAGCGAAAAACGAGGAAATACATTAAGAACACGTTGACCACCAGCAGGGTTAACGCCGTTGGGATCTGGATCTTGATCACCTGGTACTTATCTTTAAGCTCCAGCAGCGCGGCCGGAACGATATTAAAGTTGGCCGCCATCGGCGTCATCAGCGTGCCGCAATAGCCCGCGTACATGCCAATCGCCAGCAGCGGTGCCGGGTTACCATGGTGAACGTTAATCAGAAACGGCAAGGCGATACCGGCGCTGAGCACCGGGAATGCCGCGAAGGCGTTGCCCATGATCATGGTGAAAAGCGCCATGCCCACGCAGTAAATCACCACCAGCATGAACCGGCTGTCGGGGTTCACAAACAGGCTTACGACCTTCTGGACTGACTCGCCGGTGTTCGCCACCACAAACACCCCGCCCAGCATGGCCAGCATCTGTGGCAATATCACCGCCCAGCCAATGGTGTCGACCAGGCGTCGGGACTGGCGAATAGCCTGCAATGGCGTGCCTTTTGTCAGCCACCAGCCGGTCAGGATCGCCGCCACACAGGCGACGCACAGTGCCGCCAGCGTGAGCTGTTTCTGGTCAAGAAGGAATATGCCCCCTATCGACACCCCTTTCAGGAATAATGTCCCGATCACCGTAACCACCGGAATCATCAGCGCAGGCAGGAACAGCCAGTTTTTCAGCCGCGTTGACGAGGCTTCGCGCTCGGCATCGGTAGCCATTTTATAATGCCCCTTCCCGACCAGACCAAAGCCCGCCAGCAGAGCAATCACAATGACGCAGCCGCCGATAATTCGATAAGCAAGGGATTTGCCCAGCTCCTGCACCATCAGGTCGCCAAACAGGAAGATCCCGCCGAACAGGAACCAGAACAGCGCGGTGGTAAAACGTTTAGGATTCGCGCGATCGCGCAGGGTCATCACGACCAGCAGCATCACGACAAAGCCGATCAGGTAATACACGCGGTTAATGGTGATCAGGGTCATCATGGCGCGATCTCCTGTGTACCCTGCTCAGCGCGCCAGGACATAACGTCACGACGGATGCTGGCATCCAGACGCAACAGGCGCGTCATATGAATAATCAATGCCGCGATGGCGGTCGGAATGGCCCACAGGCCGATATGCAACGGTTCAATGCCCTGTATCCCATTCTCTTTCAGGAAAGCGTCTATCAGCAGCACCGCGCCAAACGCGATAAAAATATCTTCGCCAAAGAAAACCGCAATGTTGTCGCACGCCGCGGCATGCGCTTTGATCTTGTCCCGGATATGTTGCGGCAGTTCGCCATACTCATTGAGCGCTGCGCCTTCGGCCATCGGTGCCAGCAGCGGACGAACCGTCTGAGCATGCCCACCCAGCGACATCAATCCCAGCGCGGCCGTCCCTTCACGCGCCACAAAATAGAGCATCAGAATACGTGCCGAGGTGGCGCTGGCAATCTTTGCCACCCACGCCTGCGCCCGCTCTTTCAACCCGTAATATTCCAGCAGGCCAATAACCGGCAGGATCAGAATAAAGGTCGCCAGGGAACGACTGTTGACGAACTTCTCGCCAAAGGTCTCCAGCAACATCCCAAAATCCATGCCAACCAGCAGTCCGGTAGCCAGCCCCGCCACCACAACCACCAGTAGCGGGTTGAAACGCAGAGCAAAACCAATAACCACCACCGGTATACCGATGAGCGGCAACAGTGTCGAACCGTCCATAAACGTTTACCCTATCCAAAGTGAGCGTTGCGCGCCGGCGGCTATTTTTTTAATACTTCGCATCATGGCGAAGCGGGATGCAGTGCGGCGCGCGATGTTGTGTTTTGCGTCAGGCTCCGCAGAACCTGCACTAAAAAGCTATATCTGAACCACAAAAACATGTAAACAATTTATCAATAAAATGTTCTTATTTTATCGATGAGTTTACATTTCCGGGCCAACGTCACCCCCCCGTAAGGAACGTTATGACTGCAAAGAAGAGTGCTGGATCATCAAATCACGACGATATAACCGATGGCCGTATCGTGTCCTCTCGCCATCTGGTATCGGAACGTTGCGCGGAATTATCAGAGCTGGAGTACGCGTTGATCATGACCAGCAACGCGTTTAACAAATGGATGGTGCGCTGCATGACCGCAGCCGGTGAGCCAGATATGGGCGCTTTTGATGTCTCGCTTCTGCATCACGTGAACCACCGCGATCGCAAGAAAAAGCTGGCCGACATCTGCTTTGTTCTGAACGTGGAAGATACCCATGTGGTGACGTATGCACTGAAGAAGCTGGTCAAGGCGGGCTACGTGACGAGTGAAAAAGCCGGAAAAGAGCTCTATTTCTCAACGACGGAGGAAGGGAAAGCGCTATGCATGAAATACCGCGACGTGCGGGAAGCGTGCCTGATCAATATCCATGCGGAGAGCGGGATTTCCGGAGCGTCTATTGGTGACACCGCGCAGCTGCTCCGGACCATATCTTCCCTGTATGACACCGCCGCGCGGGCGGCGGCATCACTGTAGTTAAGGGCGTCTGAAAAGCGAAATACTTCGTCCGGCCAGATTGTATTCCACGGCTTTGGTGATGACCGTCCCGGGGACAACGTCATCCGCCGTGGAGAGTTCCAGTACCCAGCCTCCTTCGCCAAACTGGGGGATCTGGAACGGCACGGTGCCTTCAAACGGGTTAAACAGCATCAGCACATCGTGCCAGAGGCCCGGCTCCTGTCTGAGGTCCGGTCTGCTGATGGATACGCCGAGGGTTGAACCTTCATCCCACTGCTCATCCTGCTGCGGGCCGCCGCCGGCGTTAAACCAGCGGATCTCAAGTCCGTCGCGCCAGCTTTCTCGCCGCAGCAACGGCTGTTTCGCGCGAAGGGCAATCAGATGGCGGGTAAAGTCGCGCAGGGCGGTGTCGTTTTCCGATAACCCCTTCCAGTCGATCCAGGAGATCTCGCTGTCCTGGCAATACCCGTTATTGTTGCCCTTTTGCGTTCGGCCAAACTCGTCCCCGGCCAGCAGCATTGGCGTGCCGTGAGAGAACAACAGCGTGGTGAGGAAATTACGCTTCTGCCGCTCCCGGGTAGCGATAATATCCGGATTCTCTGTCGGCCCTTCCTCTCCGTAGTTATACGACCGGTTATCGTTATGCCCATCGTTATTGTCTTCACCATTGTCGGCATTATGCTTTTCGTTGTAAGACACCAGGTCGTTCAACGTAAAGCCGTCGTGGGCGGTAATAAAGTTGATGCTGGCCCACGGACGGCGTCCGCGCAGGTCGTACAAGTCACCGGAACCGAGCAGGCGCGCGGCGAAGTCGTTAGACACGTTATCGCCCTTCCAGTACTCACGTACGGTATCGCGGTATTTGTCGTTCCACTCCCCCCAGCCTGGCGGGAAGCCGCCGACCTGATAACCGCCGGGGCCGATATCCCAGGGCTCACCAATCAGCTTCAGACGGGATAACACCGGATCCTGCGTGACGGCATCGAAAAAGCCACCGCGCGGATCAAAGCCTTCGGGCTCACGGCCCAGAATTGTCCCGAGGTCGAAACGGAAACCGTCAATATGCATCGATTCGGCCCAGTAGCGCAGTGAATCCATCACCATCTGCAGCACTCTCGGGTGGGAGGTATTCACCGTATTCCCCGTGCCGGTGTCGTTAATGTAATACCGGTGTTGATCGGGTAAGGTGCGGTAATAGCTGAAGTTGTCGATCCCCTTAAACGACAGCGTTGGGCCGAGCTCATTGCCTTCTGCCGTGTGGTTATAGACAACATCAAGGATCACCTCGATGCCTGCGTCATGATAGGCGCGCACCATATCGCGAAAACCCTGGATCCCCGCCGGACCGTAATAGCGTGACGCCGGTGCAAAGAAGCCGAGCGTGTTGTAGCCCCAGAAGTTTTTCAGCCCCCTGTCGAGCAGGTGTTGATCGTCCGGGAACCAGTGAACCGGCAGCAGTTCAACCGAGGTGATGCCAAGGCTTTTGATGTAATCGACCGAGGCTTTGTGTCCCATCCCTTCAAACGTACCGCGCAGTTCAGGCGGGATCGCCGGGTTAAGCTGGGTAAAGCCCTTCACGTGGCTCTCATACACAACGGTATTCGGCCACGGAATGGTTGGCCGGTTATCATCCTGCCAGTTAAAAGCATTGGGGTCGATGACCTTGCATTTTGGCGTGAACGGCGCGCTGTCGCGGGTATCAAAACTGAGGTCGAGATCGTCATGACCCAGCTCATAGCCGAAATGGGCGTCGTTCCAGTCGATATCGCCCACCAGTTCACGGGCATACGGATCGATAAGCAGTTTATTGGGGTTGAAGCGATGGCCGTTTTCCGGGTCATAGGGGCCGTAAACACGATAGCCGTACAGCGCGCCAGGCTTCAGGTCCGGCACATAGCCGTGCCACACTTCATGGGTATATTCCGGCAGCTCCAGCCGGGCGATTTCGGTTTTTCCTGAAGGGTCAAACAGACAGAGCTCAACTCGCTCCGCATGTGCTGAAAACAGCGCAAAGTTGACCCCCTTCCCGTCATAATTTGCGCCTTGCTGCTGGCCATGACCGGCCCGAATTTCAAACGTATTATCCTTTGGCATTTTTTGTTCTCCACGATCATTCGCAGGTAAGCAGAACCATTAAGCATCCCGTTTCAGACGTTACATCCAGCGTCTCTTGCAGAACCCGGCTTTCACCGGTGAACAGATCCCGGTAGCGTTTTCCTGCCAGCGCATCGGGTATAGCAATAGTGGTATTGGCCCACAGTGCTTCATGGGTCGTCACGTCGAAGACCAGCCGCGGCACGGCAACAATCAGCGCCTCCTCGTCTTTCACGCGTGCATAAACAATCAGGTTCTCCGCCCGCTCGCCGCTCACCTTCAGCGGCAGCCAGTCACCGTAATGGAATAGCGCGGCATAATGCGGACGAAGCCGTAACAACGTTGCGGTGACATATTGCTTAACGCTTCCGTCTCGCCAGCATTCCGGGCGGGCAAATACCCCGGCATCCGCCGTGCTGAGGTGGTGCACCAGCGCGGGGAAATCCGGTTCCCGTCGGTTATCCGGGTCGACAAGGCTAAAGTTAAGCGCTTCGCAGCCCTGATAGATGTCCGGTACCCCGGGTGCGGTAAGTTTGATCACCGTCTGGCTGAGGCTGTTCATCAGCCCTGCACGGATAAAGGGCTGCATCGCCTCACTGAAATCCTTCAGGAACAGCGTGTTGTCCGGTGAAAGCAGATGCCGGGCATAGCTCAGCACCACGCTCTCATAGCTTTCGTTGCTGTCTATCCAGTCTGTGCGTTGTTTGGCTTCGCGCAGCGCTTTCTCCAGGAAGCCGAGGAAGCGCTCTTCGAGTGATTTCAGCCCGTCGACATCGTCAGGTGACAGCGTGGCGGGCCAGACGCCGGCCAGAGCCTGATAAATCATCCAGGTATCGGCAGCGTTCGGCGCAGTACCGTCGCTCAGAAAACGCACGTGGGTTTGATTCATCTGCCGCCAGCGGGCCAGATTTTCGCCCCACTGTTCCGGCGCTTCCGTCAGGGTATAGAGGCGTGCCCGGGCATCTTCACCACGCTTCGTGTCATGGGTGGATGTCCCGAGTAAGGCGTCAGGCTGACGGGCAAGACGGATGCGCATTTCCTGATGAAAACGCGATAGCGAAAAGGCGCGCGGCGTCGGGTCTGCCCCCACTTCGTTAAGCGCCAGCTCCAGGTTATGGCGAAAGAACAGCGTATCTTCCACGGATTTCGCCATCAGTGGCCCGGTGAGCTGCTGGAAGCGGGTTCTGAAACGAGCCGCGTCGTCGTGGCAATTTTCAGGAAGATCGCCGGTGAGAATGCACACGATCAGGCTCAGGGCCGCTTCAGAGGTGTTAACGCTTGCGACAACGCGATTGAGCAGCGCCACGTCAGAGGCGGTTAATCCTTCACGGGTGCCGTAGGTCCGATACACCGGAAACGCGATCAGCAACTCGCGCAACGCATGGTGGATCTCGTCGGGTTGCAGTTCAACCGCATTGCGTCGGGCAAGATCGGTGGCGATAGTTAGCAGGGTAGTGAATTCGCCCTCGAAATTGCGATCGGTCATCAGCCCTTTGGCATCCCGTAACGCTGCAAACCGATCAACGGTTTCCCCGAGCGTGTCGTCATGGATTTTCTCCAGGCGGTCCAGGCGACTGTCGTCCACCAGAACTTCCGCCAGCGAGGCAATAAACTCGTATCCCGTGGTGCCGGAGACTGGCCATTCGACGGGCAGCTGTTCCCCTTTGGCGAGAATTTTTTCAACCGTGATGTAACAGGCCGGTCCGGTTGCCTGGCGCAGACGCTGCAGATAGCCCAGCGGATCGGCCAGACCGTCGATATGGTCAATTCGCAGACCGTCAACGACGCCAGAATGAACCAGTTCAAGGATCAATCGGTGTGTATCACTAAATACCGACGCGTCTTCAACCCGCACGCCCACCAGGCCGGTGATTTCGAAGAAACGCCGCCACGAGAGCTGTTTCGGGGCTTCACGCCAGGACATCAGCCTCCAGCTCTGGGCCTCGTGCAGCGCCGCAATGCTTTTACCCTCCACAAAGGTCCCCGGGTTAAGAGGATAGGCGGTGTCGTAGTAGACCAGCGCGGCTTTGTCCGTGACAGGGTCACATTTTACAGTGATGGCACCCTTCTCAAGCTCCGCCTCAAAGGTGTCGCCCAGAAACGGCAGCGTAAGCGGCCGTGACCAGTCAATATCGAAATAGCGTGCGTAGCGGCTCTGTTTGCCATGCTCAATCACGTCTCGCCACCAGTGATT
The DNA here is from genome assembly GCF_031453695.1 of Enterobacter sp. SORGH_AS_0287. Classification (NCBI taxonomy): domain Bacteria; kingdom Pseudomonadati; phylum Pseudomonadota; class Gammaproteobacteria; order Enterobacterales; family Enterobacteriaceae; genus Enterobacter; species Enterobacter sp. SORGH_AS_0287. Next base: position 1,187,478 of record NZ_JAVIZW010000001.1, on the reverse strand, counting down.
CTCCAGCGAGGTCGACATGTGGTTAGGCACAATATCCAGTATCAAGCCCATTCCCGCCTGCCTGAGCGCGGCCGCCATACGGTCGAATCCTTCTCGTCCGCCAATGGCGGGGTCGATTTCATTCGGGTCGGTCACGTCATAGCCGTGCGTAGAGCCAGTCGTGGCGGTAAACACAGGTGAGGCATAAAGATGGCTGATGCCGAGATCTTTCATATACGGCACCAGTTCCACGACACGGTCAAACGTCATGCCGTTACGGAACTGAATACGGTAGGTCGCGTAAGGGATCATAACGATGCTTCTCCATCAGCAAAGCGAACAACAATACTGTTCGGCGGTAACACCTCGTTCACCTCCGGCCAGCTAAAGAGCGTTTCTCCTGCCAGTGCAGGCACATCAACAGCCTTATTGCCGGTATTGAACGCCAGAGACAACGTTCCGGTCGGGAATCGCCAGCTCACTGCAATCATGCCGGGTGCCGTCCTGATGACCTCGCCCTCCACCGTGACGCCCTTTCGCAGTAACGGAACGATATGACGATGGCGCAACGTCAGCAGCGTTCGCGTGAAGCGAAGCCACGTTTTGCCGTCATCGGTGGCGACCTTATTCCAGTCAATTTTGGAGCGAACAAAGGTCTTCACGTCATTCGGGTCGGGGACGGACGCATCGTGCCCGGCATGGCCGGTAAACTCTTTTGCGCGCCCTTCCCGCACGGCTTTGGCAAGCTCACCGTGAAAATCGGTAAAGAACAAAAACGGATTGGTTTCACCAAACTCTTCCCCCATAAACAGCAGCGGAATATGGGGCGAAAGCAACAGTGCAGCAAGCAACACCCGTGTTTTATCGGCCCCCGCGAGGGCGATCAGTCTCTCTCCCTGAGCGCGGTTGCCGGTTTGATCGTGGTTTTGAATAAAATCGACAAAAAACTGTGGCGGCTGCGTGTGACATTCCACGCCGCGCGATTTGCCGGTCTGGAGAGAAACCTCGCCCTGATAGACAAAACCTTCCGTCAGCGCACGGGCGAGTTTTTTCTCCGGTTCAAAGGCAAAATCCTGGTAGTACGCATGCGTTTCGCCGGTGGCAAAGACATGCGCGGCATTGTGAAAGTCATCGTTCCACTCCGCGGTAAAAAGCGGTGTCGCACCGTGTGCGTCACGCGGATGCAGGAAGATAACGTTACGGCTGTCTTCGGTGGTGAGATGGATCTGCCGCCCGGGGATAGCCTCGCGAATGCGTTCGGCAATCTCCTGCAGGATATGTTTATCCGATGTGTCTTTAATCTGGTCGATGGCATCAAACCGTAATCCATCAAGATGGTATTCCGTCAGCCAGAACAGCGGGGCTTCGGTAATGTATTGCCTGACCGGCTCAGCCTCGTAAGCAATCCCGTTGCCCCAGGGCGTCATCCGTTCCGCGTCGAAAAACGCGGGTGACAGCACAGGCAGATAATTGCCTTCCGGGCCGAAGTGGTTAAGCACAATATCCAGCACGACAGAAAGCCCAAGCCCATGCGCGGCATCGATAAAGGCGTGGAAGTCTTCTGGCGTGCCATAGGCAGAGTGCGGTGCATACAGAAATACCCCGTCATATCCCCAGCCGCGCGATCCACCAAACTGTGAGACGGGCATGACTTCAATCTGGGTAATGCCAAGTTCAGCCAGGTAAGGCAGTTTTTCAATGGCGGCCCGGAAGGTGCCCTCCGGGGTAAAGGTGCCGATGTGCAGCTCGTAAATCACCGTGTCTTCCCACGGACGCCCTGCCCACTCCCGGTTGCCGGGCGGATACCGTCTGGCATCGATAACAACCGAGGGACCGTTAACATCCCCAGCCTGGGCGCGCGACGCCGGATCGGGTACGGCCATGCCGTCCTGCAAAACATACTGATACTCTGTGCCGTGCGTGACGCCGGGGACGTCAATCTGGAACCAGCCGCTGCCGACCGCCGTCATTGGCAAGTCGTTTTCTGCCAGACGTAGCGTAAGTTCTTTCTGTCCTTCTGCCCAGACGCGAAAACGTACAACGTCATTGGAAATAAACTCAGCACCCCAGTGTTTTTGAAATGTCCTGAATTCCATTCATTGTCCTCGAATGACCCACATTTTACGCGGAATGAAGTACAAGCTTAGTTCAGGATCAAAAGAGTGTTACGCCAGCGGTTTTAATGGCTTCATCTATTATTTATAAAAATATTCGCCACAAGGAATACCATGCAGATTCGAAAAGGATTAAATACCGACCTCGCACGTCTTGAATGCTGTGACTTTTCATTCACCGTCAGTCACGTTGCGCGGGAGCCTTTTATACATTGTGATTTGCATATCGACGCTGTCGCCGTGCCTTATCGTAAAACGTATGAGCTCGATATGCAGACCCTTGAAAATCATTGCGTTAATCCGGATGCCATATTTCTTGTGGCCGAAACAGATGAGGGAGAAATTGCCGGTTTTATCACCGCGTCAATGAGCTGGAATAAATTTATCGCCGTTGACTATATTGCCGTTGAGCGCACGAAACGCAGAGCTGGCGCGGCGCAAAAATTGATGGCGGCCGCACACGTGTGGGCGCGCAGCGTCAACGCGGCTGGATTAAGGCTCGAAACCCAGAATGTGAATGTTTCTGCCTGCCTGTTCTACCGTCATTATGGCTTTACGTTAGGCGGATACGATCGTTTCCTCTACAACGCATTACCGGAAAAAGACGAAATCGCCCTGTACTGGTATTACATGCTGATCTGACTCTGGCTCTAACGGATATTGGCGGACGAAAGCGATTTGTCTGAAAATTATCCACCCGGCGCTCAAAGGAATGTGCGTCAGAATATGACTCGCCTGCCTCCCTTCATTTTTCTGTCACTTAACTTCAATACGCTTACATGATTTTGATAATGACGTTAAGGAAAGAAGAGTGAATTCAATGGCTAAGGCATTACTGCTGGCATTACCTGTTTTGAGCGCGACCGCCACGGCAGCCGACCACGAAATCTGTGAGCCGAAAGCGTATGAGATGGCGCTGCGCTATCAACAGAAGTCGGCAGAAATCATGGCACTTCAGCTGCAGACCTATCGTTTCGCCACCGAGCGTTTTAACGAAAAAATAAAAGGGCTGACTGCGCCTGAGAACTATGCCGTTGTGATGGATCTTGATGAAACGGTGCTGGATAACACTCCGTTACTGGCGCGTGATGCCGAACAGTGCCACGACTACACGAAATGGGACACCTGGAGTGACTGGGAAAAGCAGGGAAAACCGGGATTAATTCCTGGCGCGAAGGCGTTTCTTGATCGCGTGAATCAAAGTAAGGTCCGTATTTATTATGTATCTGACCGCATGCAGGAAAACAAAGCAGATACGCTCAATACGTTAAAATCCCTTGGCTTACCGCAGGTTTCAGAGGATAGCGTTCTGCTCGATACGGTCAGTAAAGAAGCCCGCCGCCAGAGCATCCTGAAGAAACAGCAGATAATCATGCTCTTCGGTGACAGCCTGCCTGATTTCGCCGCGCAATTTAAAAACAAAAAGCCGAGCGAAGCGCAGCGTGAACTCGTTGAGGCCAGCGCCGATCGCTTTGGCAGTGACTGGATTGTGCTGCCCAATGCCGCGTATGGCTCGTGGTCAAAAGCCACGCTTGAAGGCTGGAAAGCCCCGCTGAAGCAATAACGTCTGGCCTGCCGGGTGGCACATTGCTGCCACCCGACATTTGACCCGACCTATCCATCCCGTTTATAGGTCCTATCATTATCAGGCGGGTTCATATAATTTTACGGAGAAGTAAGATGAGCTCTTTCTGAAGGAGACCCTTATGCTGACCGTAAAAAAACTTGCCCTGACAACGCTGATTTCCAGTTCGTTATTGTTCTACCCTGCGCTTCAGGCTTCGGCAGAAACGCCCCAGCACGTGGTTAAACAGCCTGCCGGGGGGTACAGTGTGCAGGTTGGCGATATTATGGTGACCTCGTTTACCGACGGTACCGTGGCGCAAGACCTGCACAAATTACTTCGTCGGACGACCCCGCAGAATACCGATGCGTTGCTCGCACAAAATTTCCAGACCAACCCGGTAGAGGTGTCCATTAACGCTTTTCTGATTGCTCTGCCCGGCCACAAGATTCTGGTGGATACCGGCTCAGGCCAGCTTTTTGGCCCCGGTAACGGCGGGCGGCTGATTGAGAGTCTGGCAACGCAGGGGATCGCGCCGCAGGACATCACCGAGATTTTACTGACCCATGCACATTCCGACCATGCCGGTGGCCTGGTTAAAGATGGCAAGGCGGTGTTTACCAATGCGCGCGTTTTTGTCGGCAAACCTGACATCGACTTTTTCTTTAACAACGATAATCAGAAAAAAACCGGCTACGACCAGAACTACTTCGATGTCGCGCAGAAAACCTTAAAACCGTATCGTGATGCCGGCAAGGTGGTTCCTTTTTCCGGAACCTCGCAGCTTCTGCCCGGGATAACCGGCACGGTTCACCCGGGCCATACGCCTGGATCAGCCTTCTATACGCTGGAAAGTAAAGGCGAGAAAATCACCTTTGTCGGCGATATTATCCACGTCGCGGCGGTACAGTTCCCGCAGCCCGCCGTGACCATCGCCTACGACCAGGATCAGGACGGTGCGGCACGTGTCCGCCAGGATGCTTTTGCTGATTTTGTGAAAAACAGAGACCTTGTCGCAGCCCCCCACCTGCCGTTCCCGGGTATCGGTTACGTCACGAAAGGCGAGCACGGCGGTTACGCCTGGGTGCCCGTCACCTATACCAATCGTGACAGCCACAGCGCAAAGTAAAACGGATAACACGATGACGCCCGTTGCTGAGATGGATATCGACCTGATCCTGACGCTGGATGCATTGCTCCAGGATCAGAACATCACCCATGCGGCCGCGCGGCTCGGCATCAGCCAGCCCGCGATGTCCGCCCGTCTGGCGCGCCTGCGTTCGCTCTTTGGCGAACCGTTGTTTATCCCTTCCCCACATGGACGTGGGGTGTTGCCCACGCCCAGAGCGGAAGCGCTGCGGCCGCAGGTCATGACCGTATTGCGGGGCATTAACGCGATGTTTGCCCCCACCACCTTTGATGCGCAAACCAGCCAGCGGACATTTGTGATTGCCCTGCATGAAAATCCGGCCCTGATGCTGGGTGCCGAACTGCTTAATCAGTTCCGGGCCCATGCCCCGGGGATCCGCTTGCGGTTCGCGCTGCCAGAAATGGCAACCCTGCCACAGCAGCTGGAAAAGGGTGATGTGGATGTCTATATCGGTGTGAGCACCGGCGCGCACGACGGCTGGGTCAGACGTAAACTTTTCGATGACCAGTTTGCAACAGCCCAGCGAAAAGGCCACCCCCGCGGTGTCGGGCCACTGGATCTGGAGCACTATTGCGCGCTCTCTCATCTGGTGGTCTCTTCAGAGGGTGACCCGTTTACCGGCTTTGTGGATCAAACCCTGGGCGGACTGGGGCATCAGCGCAACGTGGTGATGTCCACACAGAGCTACGCCATGGCACCTCCGCTTGTCGCCAGCACGGATCTGCTCTGCACCTTACCGGAACGTATGCTGCAACGCTTTGCCTCGACGCTGGATATCTTCCCCCCGCCGCTGCCGCTGCAGCCGATTACCATCAGCATGTACTGGCACCCGAAAAACAGTCAGGATACGGCAAGCCTCTGGCTGCGCGAGCAACTGCTGCTGGCCGCGGGACGTCAGATGTGATCGAGGGTATGCAGGAATTTCTTTAACACCTCTGAGCGAATGATCCGGTGGCACACCAGCTTCAGCTCGCTTTCCCTGAGCCTGTCAATGATGTCGACGTACACGACATTCTCCACGCTGACTGCCCTGGCGGAGACCGGCAGTAGCGCCATGCCAAACCCCGCAGAGACCAGGCTGATGACGGTAGGTACGTCGGTGGCGTTTTGTACCACCTCAGGCTGGAAACCTGCACCGTAACAAACGTCATAGAAGTACTGTTCGAGGCCCATTCCCTCCGGGTCGCGCAGGGAGATCCATTTTTCATCTTTCACCGAGGCGAGCGTAAGCGCGGACGATTTTGCCAGAGGATGCTGTGAAGAGAGCGCCAGCACCGTTTTCTCGGACGTAAACGGGCGGCTTTGCAGGTCGTCAGGCAGAGACGGCAGCGGCGCCCGGATGATGGCCACATCCAGCTGGTTGCTTTGCACGGCGCTATAGAGCGTCTGCACATTCCCCGTCATTAGCGACATGGTGATGGCAGGCCACCGACTGTGCATCTGGCGCAGCGCGGCAGGCAGCCTGGTGTCAAACATGGCGCTCGATACGCACCCGAGATTCAACACCCCCTGCTCCCCCCTCGCCGTTTGCCTGGCGTCCAGTACCGCCTGTTCCGTCAGGGCGATGGCCAGCCTGGCTTTCTCCAGGAAAGCTTCACCGGCCGGCGTCAGGGTTAAACGGCGGTTCGCCCGGCTGAAGAGCGTAACGCCTAACCGTTCCTCTAACGTTTTAATCTGCTGACTCAGCGCGGGTTGTGCCATGTTCAGGCGCTCCGCAGCCCGGTGCATGTGAAGCTCTTCCGCAACGACAATGAAATTACGCATCTGACGAAATTGCATAACGCTTACCCGGATTTTTTGATAATAAATTTCTTATCAAAATAGCAGTAATGATGCAATTGATGCTATGGGCTATTGCCATAAAAATGGAGGCATGCAAACACGGGAGGAAAAAATGGAAAGCCCAGTCAACGATCTCAGAAGTGCCATCGCGTTACTGCAACGCCACGAAGGACAATATATTGAAACGGATCATCCGGTGGATCCCAACGCGGAGCTGGCGGGTGTTTATCGACACATTGGTGCGGGCGGCACGGTGAAACGCCCTACCCGAACGGGCCCGGCCATGATGTTCAATAACGTTAAAGGTTATCCGGATTCGCGTATCCTGGTGGGCATGCACGCCAGCCGGGAAAGAGCGGCACTCCTTCTGGGATGTGAACCCTCGACGCTCGCGCAGCACGTCGGTCAGGCCGTGAAAAACCCGATCGCGCCGGTTGTTGTCCCGGCATCGCAGGCCCCTTGCCAGGAGCAGGTATTCTACGCTGACGATCCTGATTTTGATCTGCGTAAACTGCTTCCGGCCCCGACAAATACGCCGATTGATGCTGGCCCATTCTTCTGTCTGGGGCTGGTACTGGCAAGCGATCCGGAAGACAGTTCGCTGACTGACGTCACGATTCACCGTCTCTGCGTTCAGGAGCGCGATGAGCTTTCCATGTTCCTGGCCGCGGGGCGCCACATTGAGGTCTTTCGTAAAAAGGCTGAAGCAGCCGGAAAACCGCTGCCGGTGACGATCAACATGGGGCTCGACCCGGCGATTTATATCGGCGCCTGCTTTGAAGCGCCCACGACGCCATTTGGTTATAACGAACTGGGCGTTGCCGGGGCGCTGCGTCAGAAACCGGTCGAACTGGTGCAGGGCGTGGCGGTAAAAGAGAAAGCGATCGCGCGGGCTGAAATCATTATCGAAGGCGAACTGCTGCCAGGCGTGCGCGTTAGAGAAGACCAGCACACCAACAGTGGCCATGCAATGCCGGAATTTCCGGGCTACTGCGGCGAGGCAAACCCTTCTTTGCCCGTCATCAAAGTGAAAGCCGTCACCCTGCGTCACCAGGCAATCCTGCAAACGCTGGTGGGGCCAGGTGAAGAGCACACCACGCTCGCAGGCCTGCCAACGGAGGCCAGCATCCGCAATGCCGTTGAAGAGGCCATTCCGGGCTTCCTGCAAAATGTCTATGCGCATACCGCGGGCGGCGGTAAGTTCCTCGGCATTCTGCAGGTGAAAAAACGCCAGCCATCCGATGAAGGACGTCAGGGACAGGCGGCGCTTATCGCACTCGCGACCTATTCCGAGCTGAAAAACATCATTCTTGTCGACGAAGACGTGGATATTTTCGACAGCGACGACATCCTGTGGGCGATGACCACCCGCATGCAGGGAGATGTCAGCATCACCACTATTCCAGGGATCCGCGGCCACCAGCTCGATCCGTCGCAGTCGCCGGATTACAGCACGTCGATTCGCGGAAACGGCATTTCCTGTAAGACCATCTTCGACTGCACGGTACCGTGGGCGCTGAAGGACCGCTTCGAACGCGCGCCGTTTATGGAGGTTGACCCACGTCCGTGGGCACCAGATTTGTTTGACGCAAAACACGACTAGCACTTCCGCGATACAGAAGAGCGTATGGCTTTCGGGTCATACGCTCTTCTGTTTTTCATCGCAGGCAAAAAGGGAAATTGCCGCTTCCCCTGCTTTCTTGTACCCTTTCGTCGTTAACCCCAACCCCACAAGAACTGAGACATCCGGACGCTTATGACTGCACACCTTTCTAAAGACCCTTTACATGGTGTAACGCTGGAGATGCAGGTCAATGCCCTGGTTGCACGATATGGCTGGAGTGAGTTGGGCGATCGAATCAAAATTAACTGTTTCAGAAAAGACCCAAGCGTTAAATCGAGCCTGAAATTTCTGCGCCGCACACCCTGGGCTCGCGCAGAAGTTGAAGCCCTGTATCTTGATTCCCTGAATGATGAGGGGATCGCAGAACCGGACGAACCCGCCTTTAACCCCTGGGCTAACAGTCGGATAACCAAGAGCTAAAACGCAAATGACGCGACATGTAAAACGGATTGGTGCGCTGACTGCCTGCGCACTTTTACTTGTTAGTTGCTCCTCAAAACCACCAAAATCACTGGTAACGCCTCTCCCAACCGCGAGCAAACCGACCCAGCAGGCTAACGAGCCGATGCGTGGGATCTGGCTGGCAACCGTCTCACGCCTGGACTGGCCTCCGGTGGCCTCAGTGAATGGCCGCGATGCGCAAGACCGCATCGCGATGCAAAAACAGGCCCTGACGAACAAGCTCGACAAGCTTAAGCACCTCGGTATCAATACCGTGTTTTTCCAGGTCAAACCGGACAGCACGGCGCTCTGGTCGTCTAAAATTCTGCCGTGGTCAGATATGCTCACCGGCAATATCGGCGAGTACCCGGGCTACGATCCGCTGCAGTTTATGCTCGATGAAGCGCACAAGCGCGGCATGAAAGTCCATGCCTGGTTCAACCCTTACCGCGTTTCAACCAATACCAAACCGTCGACCATTGCCGCGCTGAACCGCACGTCGTCATTGCAGCCTTCCAGCGTTTATGTCCAGCACCCGGAATGGATCCGCATTGCCGGCGATCGTTTTGTGCTCGACCCCGGCATTCCGCAAGTGCGTGACTGGATAACGCAGGTGGTCACCGAAGTGGTTGCGCACTATCCCATTGATGGCGTGCAGTTTGACGACTATTTCTATACCGAATCACCGGGATCCGCGCTCAATGACGCGCAGACTTTCAGACAATACGGTCAGGGATTTGCCTCTAAAGCAGACTGGCGCCGCCACAATACACAGCAGCTGATTGTGCAGGTCTCCCGGGCCATTAAGCAGACGAAGCCTGGCGTGGAGTTTGGTGTCAGCCCGGCTGGCGTATGGCGTAACCGCTCATTCGACCCGGCAGGCTCAGACACGCGCGGTGCCGCAGCCTACGATGAATCCTACGCCGACACGCGTCAGTGGGTGCAGCAGGGCCTGCTGGACTATATCGCGCCACAAATATACTGGCCTTTCTCCCGGGATGCGGCGCGCTATGACGTGCTGACGAAATGGTGGGCAGAGGTGGTGAAACCGACGCATACCCGCCTGTATATCGGCATTGCGTTCTACAAGGTAGGTGAACCGTCGAAAAATGAGCCGGACTGGACGGTTCAGGGCGGCGTGCCGGAGCTGAAAAAACAGCTCGATCTCAACGATTCACTTCCCAACGTGAATGGCACGATCCTGTTCCGCGAAGATTATCTTAATCAGCCGCAGACGCAGGAAGCCGTCAGCTACCTGCGCGGACGCTGGGGTAGCTGACCGGTCAACATCAGGCAGAAACACCCTGTTTCTGCCTGTTTTTTTTTACTACGGCTTCGGCCCAAACATCGCCTCAAGCTGTTTTTCATCCGGCATGCCGACCACCTGCTGAAGCTCATTATCGGCATTCAGATAATAAATGGCGGGCGTGGCGTTCGCGCCCAGGTTGTCCATTAACGTCTGGTGTTTTTGCAGTATGTTGACGGTTTCACGGGATGCAGTGCCCTGCGGTTTTGGCAATTTTTTCCCGCCTGAAAGCTCGTAATCACGCCAGGCCGAAACGGGATCTTTCGCATTCAGGATAGCGGAGGCATTACGCCCACTGTTGGGGTTGAGAAACGCCACCAGCAGCGTATTAAGCTGCACCTTGCCCGCCTTCACCCAAGGCTGCGCCTCGGACCAGAATTGCTTACAGTACGGGCAGAACGGATCGGCAAAGACGAAGACTTTGCGCGGAGCGTTATCCGCCCCCTCTTTCAGGGGATGCGCCGCGTTCAGTTGCTTCCACATTTCGCGTCCCATCGGGGCGTAGATCTCTTTCTGGAAATAGCCTTCACTCAGGTTTTTTCCTTTTTCATCGTACAGATAGCCAGAAATTACGTGCTTGCCGTCAGGGGTTAAAAACAGCGTAACGCCCATATCCTGATACTGCCCCAGCCAGGCCGGCGCGCCCCCTGGCGCATCAATTTTCTTAATGATTTTGATATTCTGCTGCTCGCTGAAGAGCTTCACCACATCCGGTATCGCTTCAGCGGCCTGCGCCAGCCCTGACGTTGCCAGCACCGACAGTAACAGTAATTTTTTCATTTTCCGCTCCGGGATCATTGGGGGCGAACCGCCCCCTTCACGTTAACGATTTTTCAGTGCGTCACTGACCATTTCATCGAACTGTTCAAAAGGAACCCAGCCCGGGAGTAACCCTTCGCCAATCAGCGTGGCCGGTGTTCCCTGGATACCCATCTTTTCGGCGATGATCAGGCTGCGTTTGATCGTCTCCAGGCTCTCATCATCAGGCGTTGTGACGTTCACCCCGGCCCGTTTTTGCGCCTCCTGAATGCTGGCGTCATCGTGATATCCCTTTTTGGCCATCAGGGTATGGTTAAATTTCATAAATTGCTCAGGATGCGCGCGCCAGACGGTTAAGGCATCGCGTGCTGAGGTCAGTGAACTTTCCGACCGGAAAGGCAAAAACTTAAATACCACCGCCACATCCGGGTGTTTTTCGACGATCTTTTCCAGGTAAGGATCGAATTTCTTGCAGTACGGGCAGTTGTAATCCGTAAAGACCACCAGGGTGAGCTTCGGATCCTTAGCGCCAATGCGCGGCGAGTCCGGGTCGTTAAACAGAAAGTCATAAACCATCTTCTGTGCACGTTGCTCCTGTTCCGGCGTCATGGTCTGCGCCGCCATCACCTGTGCTGAGGTCAACAGTAGCAGAAGCGTTATAAGGATTCTTTTCATAATACATTTAGCCTTTAGCGTTGTTCAGGGTGGCAATAAGCGTGTCTTTATCCAGCAACGGCGAAAGCATCTCCCCCTCAGGGAAGCCCGGGCCGTACACCTCATTAAACGGGATGGCGTAACGGTTTCGCTTTTCAAGGAATTCGGCGATAAACGATGACGGCTTACTCCAGTCGCCACGCAGCGCCACCACGTCCGACTGGCTAAGCGCGGCAATAACGTCAGGCTGATTCAACACCCGATGCTCGTTCACCTTGCAGGTAACACACCAGTCCGCGGAGATATCCACGAAGACCCGTTTGCCCTGCGCAAGGGCACCCTGAATAGCGTCTTCACTTAGCGGTTGCCACGGGATTGCCTGAGCGACGCCTGCGGTGTTTGTTACAGGCGGTGAGGTAAGCAACCCGCGCAGCTGGTACCCGCCAAAGGCTGACAGCGCGATCACCACGCACCAGAACAGTGGCGAGGTTTTCTGCCCGGTCATCGCAAGCAGTGCGATAGCGACGACGATAAGCACTAACATCACGCTCTGGCTCACCGCGTCGCCCAGATGCGGGCTAAGCAACGTCACCAGCCACAGGCTGGAAGCCAGCATCATCAGGCCAAGAATAATTTTCAGGCCGTTCATCCAGCGACCGGGTTTTGGCAGCAGCATGGCGGTTTTTGGAACCAGCGCAACGAACAACCACGGCAAACTCATCCCCACGCCGAGCATCAGGAAGATAAGCCACAGGGAATGCAGTGGTGCGCCAAGGGCAAAGGCCACCGCCGTGCCGAGGAACGGCGCAGAACATGGTGTGGCCAGCAGCGTGGCAAACATCCCTTCGCAGAAACTGCCGGCAAGCCCCGTTCCCCCTGCCGTTGCCAGCCGTCCTGCGGCGGCAGAAGGCAGCAACATCTCAAACGCCCCGAACAGATTGAGTGCGAAGAGGAAGGTCACCGCAACCATCAGGCCAATAAACCACGGATTCTGGAACTGAATACCCCAGCCCAGCGAGGCACCGGTCAGCTTAAGCGCGGTGACCATTGCGGCCAGAAGCATAAAGGAGACCAGGATCCCGGCACTGGTTGCCAGAAAACGGAGCCTGATCATCCGTCTGTCTGAGCCCGCATGGAGCACGCTGTTGAGCTTCATGCCCATCACCGGCAGCACGCAAGGCATCAGGTTCAGAATCAACCCGCCCAGTAGCGCAAAGAGCACCATTTTGCCGGTTCCCTCAGACACGCCCGCCGCTGACGGTTCCGCGGGCGTTGCCCCGACGGTCATCACGGTTTGCTGCGCTTTATCGCCATTGGTGAGCACAAACGACAGCGCTTTTCCCTGCAGCGAAGTGGGTTTATCTCCCCACTCATCGGTCACGGGCACCGTTACCCGAAGCTGATTGCCGTCGGCTTCGAGGGTCGGTTCACCGGGAAGAATGTCGCCTTCCAGCGGGTCAAAATAGATCCCCGGCTTGTCCCATTGCCCTTGCATGGTTCCCGTAATGATCAGCTTGTCGTCTGATAACCAGGCTGACAGGTCTGCGGACACGCCAGATGTCGCGGGAATGGCCTGCATCGCGCGTTCAAACGCGTGGCTGAATCCCTCATCCACCGGCTGGTTAAAATCAAGGTGCAGCTTATAGTCCGTCAGCAGACAGACATTACTGCACGTGGAAAGGGTAAGCGTCCCGTCGAGCGCATCCCCCGCCGCACCGTCGAGAGTGATGGGGATGATGACCTTATCGTGATAGCCCTGGGTGGTCATCCCGGAGATATCAAAGCGCGAAGGCACCGGCCAGTGCCAGTCATCCGTTACGCCAGCCGGCCAGGTGATTTTCGGGGCTACGCCGCCCTCGCCGGGTGAACGCCAGTAGGTTTTCCAGCCTGGCTGCAGCTCAACGGTGAGCAGCGCGAGGATGCGGTTTTGCTCCCTTTCCGCCTGAACGCGGATCCGGGCATGATCGTTTTGCGGGGAAACCAGCCAGCCTGTATCCGCCGCATGGACAATGCCGATGCAGGACAGCCACAGGAAGACGAATCCCCTGAAGAGGTTAAACATGTTTTACTCCGTGAATAGTGAAAATTATCGTGTGGTGACGATGCTTTTCATTCACGGAAAACGCAGTTTTTGAGGTGTATTCGGGGAGGCGGTGCATGAACGGGCTGTTCTCTCGGAACGCATGCCCGCCCTTGCGTAAGCAACTGAAGTAGCGCGAAGAAGATGATAATCGCCGGTAGCGCACCATCAAAGAACAGTGGCTGAGCACAAAGCAGCGAGTGTGCGCCTAACTGACACGGCGATGGCCCGGACGGCTCAGCGTCGTTGGTTTGAACCGGGGCATCAGCAATCAGGGTCGTTTGCGGATCCAGTCCCTGCAAAAAATGGTTGAGATAAACCGCACGCTGCACCAGGCAAATAGCCATCGCCAGACATGTGATTATCAAAAGCCATTTTCCCAGAAGCTGACGGTTGCGCATAACGTTCCAAATTTACCAGACGCCCCGATCATAAACGATAGTGATGAATCTACAAGTCCTGACAATGTAAGGTTTTGTCTGTCGGCGTTAGCCACCGGTCAGCGCATCATAGACGTCACGCAGTCGCGTGCGCAGGAAAAGCACCGCCTTGTGCTTACGCGATAACAGCGCCTGCTCGCTGGCCCCGGTTTCCTCTGCCAGCATTTTAATGCTGTAGCCCTGGAGCTCCGTTTTTTCAAAAACCTCGCGCTGAGGCGGCGGAAGTTCAGACAGCGCCTGGCCCAGTTCTTCCCACAGCAGCGTTTTAAGGTACTCCTCCTCCGGCGTATGCGGGACACCGAACAGGGTTTCCGCCAGTTCATCTTCGGGGAAGTCCTCATCATCCCCGGTAAAATATCCTGAAAGAGAGACCTCACGTTTTTTTCGTGCCCGGTCGGTCATCTCATTACGCGCCGCGCGAAACAGCCAGGCGGCGACGTTTTCGACCGGCTGCTCCACTTTCATCAGCTGATAGGTGACTTCCTGCAAAATATCGTCGGCATCATCGCGCACGGATGTTCGTCCGCGGATAAAGGCTTTCAGCCGGGCGCGGCAGGCATTAAGCGCCGACATCAGCAATGACTCTCCCGCCAGCCCGGTTTTCATCTCGCTCACTCTGCTTCCGGCGTTTTCGGCGCGCTATCGTCGCGTTTATCTTCGCGATGACCGTGCCAGCCGCAATGCCCGCGACCATGGCGACCAAAGCCTTCGCGACGCTGCTGAATAAACGCCTCACGCTGTTCGGGGGTCATGTTCATCCAGCGTTCGTGCATACGACGGTGCGCGCCGAACATTCCCGGACGGAAGCCCAGCCCACCGAACAGGATCCGGCTTAATACCAGAATCCCCAGCGCCTGCCAGAAACCGATGGCTTTCACGCCAAGAATGGCCGGGAGTAAGGCATTCCACAGGGTCATGACCACCAGTCCAAGCACAAGGACGATTACCGCGCCTATCACCAGCCCTTTACCCATACGGTGGCGGCCAAACCCGCGTCCGTGCCCTCTTCCGTGCATATCGAAATCTCTCATGGTGTTTACCTCATTTACAGTGATTGAGTATGGCTTGTGATGAGGTAGACGGATGAGGCGGGGAAATATTGCTGGGGAAATGGGAAATTTTTTGTGCTTACGGATGTTAACGCATATCGCTCGCGACGGGTGAGCGCTATGCGTCGCCTCCTGGCACATCATCTCGTACGAAACATTCGTTTAACTTATGCGGTAGCGATAACGGCCAGGATGATTGACAGCAACGCAAGGAAGATGAGTGAGGATAATAGCGGGTTTAGCAAGCCACCTAAACGGGTGAAGTCGCTGGTCGTTAAAAGGCTTAAAGTCACTCATACCATATGCTTACCAGTTCGCCGTTGGTATAGCGCTCTTTTTGCCGGGTGACGGGCTCCGGCAACTGAGGATCCAGGCATAACAGACATGTCATGTGCCGTTTTCCTCTTAAGAAATAAAACGACCTGCATTTTAAGTGTCGGTCTTTTTGCTTAATCCAGGCATCAGTTTTGCCATGAAATGATGTCGTCCAGACCTGAGAGCATGTCGGGAAAGTAACTTTCATCAATCTCGAAGGAATCGTCAAGGGTAATACTGTCAGCATGGTTTTCAGGTTTCAGTACCATACTAACACCAACAGCACCGGCAAAATGCGCCTGATGAAACTTAAGCATAACCTCCTCGAATGCCGAGGTTAAACTAATATCCTTAGACTTTCCCCCTGTCTTTAAAGCCTGATGGAGAGCATGTGTATCATTCCTGAATTGCTCGAGTTGACCGACAAAAAACTCTGCAGCAAACTCAGTTTTTAAGACAGGGATCGAGAATTCAACCCATACCATAATACGGCTATAGGCAGGCACCTCCTCTTCAGTCAGCCTTTCATAGGGTGTTAATTTAAGATGCCTGTCACCACTTGTGATATCTATCATGATCCCCTCTTCACGGCATGTACTGAAAATTCATGATTGTCCAGTTAGTCTCCCTGAACAAAACCTCAAAACGATAAGACTTGTAACTGTAAGTGCCTTTGTTTTTCCTGTCTTCCACAAGCTGCGACCTAGGTGCTGTCGCGACTTTCCAGTTACGCCAGACATTAAAAAGGCTCCCTCAGGAGCTTTTTTAAACAATTTAACCTGATGAAATAAAAGGATTTATTTCAGGTCGCGTCCACATGTTGACCACATCGATACTTAAAGCCCCGCATTTTCGGGGCTAATACTTAGATTTTGGCTAAGCGTACCTAGGGTCTTTCTGCAGTCATGCAAGAGGCTACTAAGATTTGTTTTTATTAATAGTTATAAACATACAATTAATGCAACCGTAAGAGATTTTTCAACGAAGAATGTAAATTCGTTGTTCTAAATGTAGGTTGATCATAACTCAGACGCATGTAACCGTCTATTTCATCCAATCGCATATTTTTGTTTACAGAAAGATCTGTTTCATATAACAGTTTAAGAATACTAGTAAAATCATGACCATTACATATTGAAAAATGCTCTGGTGACATTATTTCCAGTTTACGCATTTCATTGTGCAATTCATACTCACCTAACTCGGCATAAGCTCTATTCTTAGCCAAGATATGACGCACAAAGGCAATTTCATCTATAATCACCTCACTGCCATTTATGGTAATGAACTCTCTAAAATTCATTCCCTTAAAAATTAGATTACTGCGAGTAAGATAGCTGTACCACTTCAACAAGCCGACGCGATAACATACACAAAGAATATTTTCTTTAACCTTACGGCAAAATGATTCTGCTAAATCACCTTGAACAAGTTTACGCTTTGTGTGCGACATTATAAATTTATCGACTACGCCACCTTTAACTAGCATCATTTCTAAATCATGGGCATCTGTATAAAATACCCCTTCATAAGTTATTCCACTCAATCCATCAAAATCAGCATCACACACGCCGTAGACAGCATCATTCCCAGCTTGTCGCAACTCATTCACAGCACATATAACTTCTCTTTTGCCATTTTCTGGAGATTCATATATCAATCGATTGTCTAACCGATAGGTATTGAAAAATCTTATATCAGTAATCCCTTCAACAACAATTAGTATGCTATGACGATGCATTTCATTACTAAACATTAACCTCACACCACTAAGCCAATTATCCTCGCTAAGGGCATCACGTAACGATATCATTATTCATTACCTTCTAAAGATTGTTCCTTTCCATCCTTATTTTTAATCATCTCATAAAGATCATAGGTCAAGTCCCAATTTTTACTGATAATCTGAGGAGAATGTGTTGCGATAATCACTTTCTCATATTGATTTATTTTTTGTATTTTCTTAAGTGAATCCAAGAAAGTTTGTTGCCAAGCAACATGCAGCGATATCTCAGGCTCGTCAATTAGGATTACTTTTTGAGAAACGAGATCAAAAATAAGATTAAATAGAAGCACAACTTGGTTCTGTTCACCTGATGAAAGCATATTCCTGTCAATCAAGTCGCCGTTTAAACTTTCGAAATAAAAACCATTTTCTCTATCAATCATCACTTTTTTAAATGCCAGGATCTTTTCATGCAAAATTGTTTCAAATAGATCAATTTTTTGATGTAACATCTGGAACGGTGATAATTTCCCGAGCGCATCTTCAATATAAAGATCTAAAACGCCTAAATATTCATTACTACTATAGAGGCTTGTGCTTTTTTCAGGCATGAGGTCATTACCCCCCTGAATAAGACCATATCTCATATAATGGCGACGTTTATCTTGAATACCATTTAGACGTGCTTGTATATTCTCTGATGAAAATCGCTTTTGTTGTTCTAAACGATCAAACAATCGAATTGGAAATGTTGCATCCAATCTTTGAGATAATTCGGCGGAATCATCTTGAGCACTTTCCATTAAATCTTTTAATTTTCTTGCACATAAATCGATTACAGTTTCATCATCAGCCTTGACCTGTAATCGGTCAGCACAAATAAAGGAAACGTCTTCACTCGATGTAATCGCACTTAATAGTTTGGAAACTAGTGGTTTATCAGGTTGGGTTTTTTGTTTCGGTTTAGCTTCCCCTCCATTCCAACGTATATAGAAAACCTCCTCCATGCTAGGCTCAGCTTTTTCTAATTTTAGCTTCTCAGTGATAATTTTTCCCGAGTGATTATCCAGATGATTCAATATCAAAGTATCTTTCTTAGCATCTTGCGCAATATCAACAGAACCACCTTGATAATCAATTTTAACAGAACCAAACTTTAGTTTACAAAATATGTTTAATTCATTAGTAATGATACTATTTATAATCTTCAAAATCATCGTCTTACCATACCCATTAGGACCTGTAAGCATAGTAATCTCATGATGATCTAGCGGAATCTCATAATCCAGAAGTCCAAATAATTTATCAATTTTCAGATGAATTAATTTCAAGTCGAATTCCTTATACTGACGATAGATATTAACTAAAGATTAATGATTGAGTAACTTCATGTGATATGCAATATACCACATGAATTATTATCATTGGTAACACAAATCAGTATCTATCATGCTATGACTATCATCTTAAATCCACTGCATTTGATGCTGACCTGACGATGTCGGATGAGGCGGCGCCGGCACTATTTCACCCGGTGAAACGATAAACCGCTCGACCGTCTCAGTGGTGACAAACGAGCAACTGCAATTGATGTTTGTGCACTGATGACAGCGCTCTTTGGTCGTGTCTGAAAAATAGCGACTTATACGAGCGTGAGCGGCGAAATGGCATTTTGGGCAGTGAAACATAGCGAACACCTATTTAAATTTCCGACGCATTAATTTTAACAATTAAACCCTTACATAACAAACACTTAAATAAAATTTATTGATTTAATTCCTCGCTTTCGTACCCCACATCCGAAACCTCAAGCTCTAAGCCCGTCGTGTAGCCGTTCCCGTTGAGGTTATGCACCACCCGGCTGATTATCCACGCGTGATCGTCTATGACGCGCTTAAAACCTTTCACCGCGACTGGCGTTTCAGTAAATAAATCTGCCCGCCCAATCGCCAGCGAGATTGAAAACTCCGCAACGCCGCGCTGCAGTTTGTCCCACTTCGCCTGAGCGGCGCGCATGGCTTGCGCCTCTGTCGCGTAGATGGTAGTGAGTTCCAGCACGTTGTCAGCCTCACCGGCCATATACTCTCCCCTTTTTATGGCTTTTGATTGCTAGTAGTAAAACGTTAAGCCTTGTCTGGCGCGGCTTTCCAGCTACGCCAGACATTAAAAAGGCTCCCTCAGGAGCCTCTCATTATCAATCAAGCCTGCGCCGGCAAACTAAAGCTCGAAATACTCCTTGAGAGCTGCTGCGCCTGCTCTTCCAGGGAAGCGGCGGCTGCGGCGGATTGCTGAACCAGCGCGGCGTTCTGCTGGGTCACGCCATCCATCTCTGTTACCGCCTGTCCGACCTGGCTGATCCCACGGCTCTGCTCTTCAGAGGCCACGGAGATCTGCTCCATCAACGTATTCACTTTATTCACGGAGCTGATAATAGAATCAATGACCTCGCCTGAGCGGTTCACCAGTTCAGCACCGTTTTTGACGCTGGAAACCGACTGGGCAATCAGGCTTTCAATGTCTTTCGCGGCAACCGCGCTTTTCTGCGCAAGGGTGCGCACTTCACTGGCCACCACGGCGAAGCCGCGTCCTTGTGTGCCGGCGCGTGCTGCTTCAACCGCGGCGTTGAGCGCCAGAATGTTGGTCTGGAAAGCAATGCTGTTGATGACGCTGGTGATGTCCTCGATGCGCTTAGAGTTCGCCGCGATGGTATTCATCGTTTCGATCACTTCGCGGGTCACGGCCTCACCGGTGTGCGCATTGTTCACCGCGTCCTGCACCAGTTTTCCTGCCTGGTGAACGTTATCGGTGTTATTCGCCACGGTCGCGCTCAGCTCTTCCATGCTGGCCGCCGTCTGGGTTAACGCGGAGGCCTGCTGCTCGGTGCGTGAAGCCAGATCGATATTCCCGGAAGCAATTTCCTGCGCGGCGTGGGTGACGGTATGGCTCGCGTCACGCACCTGAGCGATAGTCGACAGAAGCGCCTGGCGCATCTGCTCCATTGAGCCCATCAGGTGATCGATTTCATTGCCGGAGGTGCCTTTTACCGGCACTGGAATGTCCAGTTTACCGGCGGCGATCTGGCTGCAGTGCTCGCGTGCCAGGTTGACCGGCGCGAAAACAAAGCGCTTCATCAGCAGGCTGACGGCAACAATCACGATTACAAACAGGAAAGCAATCGCCGCAATGATCGCCAGACCGGAGATGAAATTACTGCTCGCATCCTCGTTCAGGGTTTTGGCATATTTCTGGTGAACGGCAAGTACCTGGTCGAGAACGATTTCATACTGACGGTCGAGGCGGGACACCTCCGGGATAAGCGCATTAAACTTCGCGACATCGTGCGCAGCGGCGGCGTCAATCAACGGTGCCAGCCCCTGGTTACGGTAGTTTTGCCAGGCATCCTGATACGCGCTCACCAGCGGCGCTTCATCCGACAGGCGCGGAGACGCCATAAACGCCGCAAAGGCATGATCCGCTTTTGTGAGGGCCTCTTTAACCGCGGAAAGTTTCGCTGACTCGTCAGCCGAGTTCCCCGCTTCCACCATCTTCACGTACTCCATCACCCTGACACGCAAGGTACGGCTGTGGTTGATGGGGTCAATGATCGACAGCACAACCTGGATTTCTTTGTTCACATTATCCAGGGAATTATTACTTTTAATGATGAGGCCAACGCTGGTAATGGTGCTGACGACAAAGAAGAAAAGCAGAGCAAAAAGGACAATCAGGGATGATTTTTTTAACGACATGGACCGATACCTCAAGAATAAACATTCCCTATCGTTATCGGCCGATCCAAAACTTAAATTAATTAAAGTTATTAACGTTTCCCTTCAGCAGCCAGGCCTATGATTTCGCTTTATAGCGCCGCTGCAGGGTGGCATCCAGTTTTCGCTGTAACGGTTGTGGCGTTTCGCCGTCGATCAGTTTGCCAATCAGATCAAAGCAGTGCCATGCCAGCTGGCGGTTATCCTGGCGAATGGTATCAACCGGAATGGTGAGCGAGTCGTAGAGGTAGTGGTCGTCAAAGCTGACTAACCGGATATCACTTTGCATCAGGTTATGCTGACCCATATAGCGCAATACCCCTTCCAGCAGACCACAGGCGGCAGTGAACAAGGCTTTTGGCGGGCGTCCCAGGCGGGCGCACAGCTCGGCGAACATCTCGTAGCCGGAGCTCGGGTGATAGTTGCCGTGAATGATCCACTCCGGGCGCAGCGCCACATTGGCCTCTTGCAGTCCTTGCTTAAACCCTTCCAGACGATCGCGCGTCGGGGAAAGCCGCGGCTGCCCGCCAAGGAAGTAAATTTCATCAGGATGCTGGCGCGCAATGTCGGCCACCAGTTCCGCTGTCGGGGTAATGGAATCGGTGATCACCAGCGGCAATGTGCTGTCGTTCATATGGCGGTCAAAAAGGACGACCGGCAGCTGTTCGCTCAGCTTCTGGTAATCGGCATCATTGAGCATACTGGAGGCCACAATCAGCCCGTCCACCTGACGCGCCACCATGTTATTAACCACCACCGTCTCCTGCCCCGGATTTTCATCACTGCAGGAGATGAGCAGTTGAACGCCTGCCTCACGGCACAGCGTCTCCAGTTCGTGAGAAAACACCGCAAAGCCATAGTTAGTGATCTCCGGCACTACCAGACCGATGGTGTGGCTACGGTTATCACGCAGCGAGCGCGCGTGAATGCTGGGCTGGTAGTGATGCTCTTTCGCAATCGCCAGAACGCGCTCACGCGTCTCTTCCGCCACGCGAAGCTCTTTGCTGCGCCCGTTCAGTACCAGGCTGGCGGTGGCTTTTGAAACCCCCGCCAGTTCCGCGATGTCTTTAATTGTGACGCGTTTTGTTTTTCTCACAACGACTTAGATCCGGCTGCCAAAACCCTTATTCTACCATGCAGCCGCGCAGCGACCAGTAGCGTAATGTGATGTCGGACCCACCTTCGAATCGCACCCGTGCCAGATGGTCAGGAAAATAGCGGCTGCTCATCACCCCTTCGCCATGATTGATGAAAATTTCAACGCTGGAGCTGTCACACAGAACGCGTAAATGATGAACGTCGCCCCGCCAGTAACGGGTCAATGTCTCCCCGGTTTTCAGGCTGGCGCGTTCCAGACGCAACCCGCTGCCCTCGACGATAAGGCGCAACGCACCGGCGAAATCCACGGTTACTGAAGATGAGGTGAGCTCGAACTCAAGGCGCGTCGCATCAAGAGCCGGGGCATCGCTGGCGTTACCCTGCCAGCAACACTCCTCTTCACGCAGTGCGTGCAGCTCGCGCACCGGCGTCTGCCACAGTTTGCCGTCACGGAAGTGTAATTCTCGCGGGCAGGTCATCTGATGGATCCACCCCTGCGCCCGTGTGGGCTGAAGCATCTCTTCTCCGTCCGGCACGCCCATCCAGCCGATCAGGATCCGCCGTCCGTCTTCCGCCACCGTGGTTTGGGGAGCGTAGAACTCGAAACCGGCGTCCAGCTCGTGCAACTCGCCATGTTCAAACGTAGCGCGGGTATGGTCGAACGCCCCGCTCGTCCACGTGGCCGGATAAGTATTGAGATAGCGATGCGGTTCGCGCGCCAGCCCCTGCGGGCAGCAGATCAGTACGTGTGTCCCGCCGAGGGCAAACAGGTCCGGGCACTCCCACATGTATCCCGCCTCGGTCAGGCCGTTCACGCCATGACCGGCAATCTCTCCGCAAGACGCCCAGTGGTGCAAATCGGCAGATGTGAACAGCAGCACCTTGCCGCGTTTTTGCAGATCCTGCGCCCCCAGTACCATGTACCACACCCCGTCGTGCTGCCACACTTTCGGGTCACGCACGTGCCCGGTGTAGCCTTCCGGCAGCGCAAGGACCGGACCGAGTTTCTTGAACGTACCGTCAGCCTGTTGCGTGGCAAGGCACTGCCAGGCGGTGCGGCTGCCATCATCAAATTTCACGTTGCCGGTATAACACAACGTCAGGACACCGTTGTTATCGACGGCGCTGCCGGAATAGCAGCCGTTGCGGTCATACTCCTCATCGGGCATCAGCGCCATCGGTTCGTGCTGCCAGTGCACCAGGTCTGCGGAACTCCAGTGTCCCCAGCACTTATAGCGATGGTCGCAATCCAGCGGGTTCCACTGATAGAACAGGTGGTAACGCCCGGCAAACCAGATAAACCCGTTAGGATCGTTCATCAGCCCCGTCACCGGTGCCGGATGCCATTGCGGATAATGGCTGTCGGCGTACGCACGCGGCTGGCCTTTCATGACGGCCTGCAGGATTGCAGGCCAGCGGGAAGGTAACGTCATTATTCAGAATCCGTTTTATATTTCAGCAGCAGCGAGACGGTAAACGCCACGCCGAAGGCAATCACCATGCCGATAATATAGTTGAGTAGCGAGCTTGCCTGCACGATCGCCATGCCCGGGATGGCAGTCAGCCCGACGGCGGTCATATAAACATGCACCGAGACCACCCACGCCCCGCCTGCCGCACCGCCAATCAGCGCGGCGATAAACGGTTTCACGAAACGCAGGTTGATACCAAATATTGCCGCTTCGGTAATGCCCAGCATGGCCGAAAACGCAGACGGTAACGTAATGGCTTTAATTTTCGCGTCTTTGGTTTTAAACCAGACCGCCAGACAAGCTCCCCCCTGCGCCACGTTGGCCATCGCCCAGATAGGCAGCAGGAAGTTAACGCCAATCGACGGATTCCCCAGCAACCCGGCTTCAATGGCATGGAAACTGTGGTGAATACCGGTGATAACGATAACCGAGTAAAGCCCGCCAAATAACAGCCCGGCCAGCCAGCCCGCATGGGCGATCAGGGTGCTCAGAACAAAGGAGATGCCATCCCCTAACGCACGCCCGGCCGGGCCAATGATCAGCAAGGCAATAAAGCCGGAGAGAATAACGGTGAGGAACGGCGTCAGGATCAGATCTAACGCATCCGGAATAATACGACGCAGGTTTTTCTCCACGATACTCATAAACCAGACGGCCAGCAGCACCGGGAACACCGTTCCCTGATAGCCAATCATGGCAATCTCAAGGCCGAAGAAGTTCATGGTGTGGAAGCCAGACGCCACGCCCCAGGCGTTAGTCAGCGCCGGATGCGTCAGAATGCCGCCGAGGGTCGCCCCCAGATATGGGTTACCGCCAAATTCACGCGCGGCCGTGAAGCCAATCAGGATCGGCAGAATGATAAACGCCGCTGAGCTGCACATATCCAGCATGATATAGAGTGCGTTATCGGCATTGACCCAGCCGTAGGTTTTGACCATCCCGAGCAGGCCCATCAGTAAACCGGAGGCCACAATCGCAGGAATGATCGGCACAAAGATGTTCGAGAGCAGTCGGGCAATGCGCTGGAACGGGTTCAGCTTGCGTGCCGCCATGTCGGCCGCTTCGGACTTGCTGGATTCGCTAATCCCTGCCGCCTGGATAAACGCGGCGTAGACCTTGTTAACCACCCCCGTACCAAAAATCACCTGCATCTGCCCGGCGTTGCGAAAACAGCCTTTAACGCCGTCAACCTGGCCGATGGCCTGCTGATCGGCAAGCGTGTCGTCGACCAGCACCAGTCGAAGACGCGTTGCGCAGTGCGCCGCACTGGCGATGTTCTCTTTGCCACCGAGCAGCGGAATGAGCGCGCGGGCGATATTATCAAAATCCATAGATACCTCTGCCTGACTGTATTTTTATGATGTGAAAAACGCCCCCGCACTGCGGGAGCGTAAAAGGTTAAAACCAGGTTTCCATCTGTACCCCAAAGTTCCATTCCCCGCCGGCGTTGAAACCGCTGCTGCCAAAGGCATCATCGCTGGCGTAATTATCCAGTTTGCTGCTCCAGTCCATCCAGGTGGCGAACAGACGCAACTCAGGACGGCTGAAGAAATCGCCGATCTTGCCCGCTTTTAACGTTGGGGCAAAGGTCAGCTTGTAGAAACTTCCATTGACGGCGTTTCGGTCTTTATACCCTTCCGGGTTTAAATCCATGTACTGATAGCTGCCCTCAAACGCCAGGGCGAAATTCTGCGTGACCTCTTTAATCAGGCGGGTATTGAGTGTGACCCACTCATAGCTGTCGCCTTTGACATAGCGGTCTTTACTGCTCTGGGCCAGTACGGCAGGCGCGATATGCCAGCCGCCACCAAGGGGCGTGACACCGTAACTTGCAAAGCGCCAGGTATCGGCTTCAGACAGCAATGCGCCATCGGAACCGATGCTCTTCACCTCTGCCCCCAGCCCGTGGCCGTACAGCAGCGCCGTTTTGGCTGAGCCTTCACGCAGGCCGTAGAAACTTTCATTGTGCAATCCGACCAGGGCATGAACGCCATTGTTGGCGGCGTCGGTTTTTATCAGATCGCCATTGCTGTCTTTGCGGTCGTCGTTGTCTTTTGCCCGCAGGCCGCTCACCATCAGCTGGAATGGCCCGGCGAAGTGGTTCATGCTCAGGATGTAGTTTTGAACGTTATTGTCGATTTGCTCTTCGCTGCCGAAGTTACGCCCGTAAAGAGAGAAGTTGCTGCGCAGCGATTCATTCCATTTCACGTCATACACGCCACCACCGGTACCGGCCAGGAACACCACATCGGAATCCAGCCAGTGAATATCAAAGTTATCCCGGTCGAAGCGTTTACCGGCCCAGAAGGTACTGCCCTTCAGCGCGCCGGTAAAATCAGGCAGATTGCCCAGTTCAGCAAACGCCTGACGAATATTGAGATCGCTGGTGTCAGCGGACCAGTCGTTATAGGTTTTCTGACCATCCGCCAGCATGGCCTTGAAGCGCGTGGTCGCCCCGTTATCCAGGGTCTGTTTGTGTTCCACGTTCAGCTCAACGTAGGTATCGGCTTCATTCCCCAGACGCCCGACCGCACCACCGGTTTCCCCGGCTGGCGTCAGATAAGGGCCGCTTTTACTGCTCGACGCCGCATCGTTCATCAGCAGGCCAGAACGGGCATAGCCATGAAACTCAAACCCACTGCTCTGATCGGCTTTCTTCTCCAGTGCGGCGGTACGCTGCGCCACTTGCTGGGTTGTTGTTTGCGCCTGCTGCTGGGCAGTCACCAACTGCTGCGTTTTTTGTTCTGCGTCGGTGGCGCGTTTCTCCGCAACCTGCGCGCGGGTTTCCGCAGCCTGAAGACGCTGCTCCAGAGCAGCAAGACGCGCTTCGATACTCGTCATATCCGTTTGGGCAAAAACAGAGGTACTCCCGGCCAGCATGCCTATCATCACGGCAAGTCTGCGTTTTTTATACATTTTGTCGCATCCCTAAAAGAAGTCATTGAAAGTGCTAAATTGCTAAACCGGTTTAGGCTGATGATACTAAACCTGCCAATTTTGGATCGGCAATCTTTTTTGCTAAACCGATTTAGTAAGTGTGATCGAGGCGACAATTCAGGCCGTCGACAGACGGCCCGTTGCGGGAGGAATTACAGTTGCGGGTGATAAGGCAGCGCGGTCATCGCCCCTTTAGCCGTGGTGGCTAACGCGCCGCAGCGCTGGGCTAATGCGATCACGCGTGGAAGATCGTGGCTGTCGATACTCCCAGCGAAAGCCAGTCCATAAAGCAGTCCCGCCACGAAGGCATCACCTGCGCCGGTGGTGTCCACGCATTCAACGGGGGTTGCCGGATAATGCTTTACCGTTCCGTCATGCCAGGCGATGACCCCGTCTTTGCCCTGAGTAACCAGCACCAGCCGGGCCGGACAGCGACGCATCAGCGCGGCCAGCCCTTCCGTGACCCCAAGGTCGGCGGTTAGAAAAGCCAGTTCTTCGACGGAGAGTTTGACGACGTCAGCGCCTTGCAGCGCCTGTTCGAGGCAGCGGCGCAGGTCGTCCTCATCCGGCCAGAGATCCGGGCGAATATTGGGGTCGAAACTGACATAACCCCCCGCTTCCCTGACCGCGTTCATGGCCTGAAACGTTGCAGAACGGCTCGGCTCAGCGCTCAGGGCAATGGAGCAGACATGCAGCCACTCTCCTGCGCTAAAGGGTGGCAGGTCGGCTGATGCCAGAAACAGATCGGCGCTCGGGCGAACCATAAAGGTGAAAGAGCGTTCGCCCTGTTCGTCCAGATCCACGACTACGGTTGACGTGCGGTGTGCCGGGTCGAGGTGCATCCACTTTACGTCAACCTGCTCGTCAGCCAGCGTTTTATGCATAAAGCGACCGAAAGGATCGTCGCCGACCCTGCCGATAAAGGCGCTTTTCCCGCCCAGACGGGCAATACCTACCGCCACGTTCGCCGGCGCGCCGCCGGGGCATTGCAGCAACCGGCCTTCTCCCTCCGGTAATAAATCCACTACCGCATCGCCAAGTACCCAGATTTTTTGCATGTGATCCTCTCAGCTAAACAATGTTAAACCGTTTTAGCTATTTAAGCACAGGCAGGACGAAGGGGAAATAATACGGAAGGAAAATTGGCTTAACGCACCAGGTGTGGCCAGCTAATATCGCCTACGCCATTCAGCGCTGGACGGGCAAACAGAAAGCCCTGAAAACGTCGGATCCCGGCAGATTCAAGCCAGCACCACTCTTCCAGCTTCTCGATGCCTTCCGCCACCAGGGTGATTTCAAGGTCGGTGCAGCAACTGACTATCGAGCGCACAATCGCCTGTTTTGGCCCACTGAGATGAATATTGCTGACAATTTCGCGGTCAATTTTAATTTTATCCGGCTGGAATCGGGTCAGCAGTGAAAGTCCGGCGTAACCGGAACCGAAATCATCGATCGCCAGGCCAATGCCTTCAGCGCGCAGGTGTTTAATGGCGCTATTAAACTTGTTGAACCCGGAAATCATCTCGTTTTCGGTTACTTCAATGACCACCTGCTCCGGCTGAAGCCCATGTTGTTTAATCTGTTCAACCAGAAACTCCACGGCGCCAGGCACTTTCACCAGCGACATCGGGAGAAGATTTACCGCGATTTTATGGCTCCCGATCCCCAGTTTATCGGCCAGCGCAAAAGCCCAGGCTTTGGTCTGGAGATCGACTTCATAGATTTTGTCCTGATCGAGGCGGCTGAAAAAATGCTCCGGGCTTCCCCCGTCATTACCGCGGATAAGGGCCTCAAGCGAACTGATTTTCCCTTCCAGCGGTTCGACGATGGGCTGGAGGGCGAACTGGCAGGTTTGTTTGTCCAGCAGACCCAGACTCTCGCCAAACGGCGATTTCTCACGCGAGAGCGTCCATTTCTCCGGGGCAAAACGCGCCCCCGACGGGGCCGGTCGTTTGCCGGTAATAAACGTCTGAATAAATTTGAACACCCGATCATCAGATGTCAGATAACTGTCCAGTTTGCTGTAGTGTAGCACCGACTGCAGAACGTCTTTCGGCGACTGGTTCTGCAGGTCAAACAGCAGCATACCGACATTCTCAAAACGTCTGCGGGGGCCGTAATCCCGCATAAGCTCAACCACGCCGCTGTGCCGCTTATCCTCACGGATCTTCTGAAACAGCCTTACCACACTCTCTTCCGAGCCTTCGAGGAGTTGCAGGACATCATCTCCTTTTGAAAGAAGAACGCCGGTAATATTCAACCCGGCATTGCGCGTCCTGGCCTGTTCAACCAGCGCCTGGAGTTCGGCGGATCGGCAGGATAAATTCAACTGGCTGCGGTAAATAAGAGTAGTCAGCACAAAAACGTGTTCCGATAAGAGGTATGCGTTGGACATTACTGTTTAACATACTTCATCTGCGCGACCTAACAGATTAACCCCTTGCGGGAGAAGCTACTTTTTCTCATCCCCGATGCGTCTGTCAATCCTCTCCTGCATGTAGGCATAAAACGGGTTCGAGGTCACCCGCATTAACGCGTCTTTGCCTACGCTCAGCACGGAGGTTTCCCCCCACAGCGCAATCGTGCCGAGGCTAATGCCATACCGGTTTTTCTCCGCAGGATGTCGGCCATAGAGATCGTCATCAGGCGGGAACGGCACGGCGACATGCGACAGTGAATAGACCTCCTGCGGCCAGGACATCGCCAGCGGTACCGCGGTCTCATCGGTGCGTCCCGCCGGGGTTATTTTCGCCACCGCGGCGAAACTGTCCGCGCTGGCATTAGTAATAATCGTGACACCGTAACGCCTTTTCGCCACAGGCAGTAACTCAGAGGTCGCCGCCCACGACGACGGTTTAAAGAGAGGACGGAAGCTGGCGGCCTGATTGATATCAAATACAACCAGCTCGCTGCCGTTCGCCGGAAGCAGGTCAAATAAGCCGGTGACCACGGCGCGGGTGCTGACCGTTGAATCCATCACCGACTGGAATGCGAGTACCGGCGGCAGCTGGTCCAGTCTGTGCTCCCGGGCATCCCGCCCCATTTGCTCCTGCAGGGCCTGGGTCAAGAGCCATGACTGGCGCGCCGCATTGACCGGGAAGGAATTGTATTTATACGGGTTATATTCCGGCGAGATGTTTAACCATGCCGCTTTGGCAAACGGCGGTAACATCGCCGGCAATCCGGCCAATCCTGCAAACCGGGCGAACGCCGTGACGCCAATCATTGGCGAGAGCAGGATGAGCTGTTGCGGTTTGCGAAGCGCAGGCGTGTCCAGCGCATCAAGGGCATATTTCATCGCCAGCGCCCCACCGTTGGAGTAACCCACCAGATGCAGGGGAACGTTGTCTCCCGCCAGCCGCGTGGCTTCGCGAACGGCAAGGCGCGTCGCCGCCAGCCACCTCTCCCAGTCAACGTCGGTCAGCGCGCCGGGCGCGGTGCCGTGACCGGGCAGGCGTGGAACCACCGCCACAAAACCGTGCTGCTGATAATCACGGGCAAGATGCCGGACACTGTAAGGCGAATCTGTTAGCCCGTGCAGCAACACCACCGCCCCGCGTGGCGTTCCGGCAGGCATCAGCACAAAGGAGCGGTTGGCATCGGGTGCAAATTTACCGGGCCAAACCAGGCTCTGACGGTAGTAGCGGTTTAACGGCGTGCGCTCCTCACCCTGGGTTTTGCGCGTTACTGCGTTATCCAGATCGGTGAAAATGGCGTTTTCCCGGGCGACATACTGGGCAAAATTCGCCTTATCGATCTCGCGTACGGACATCTCATCTGCCCGCCAGGTATGCCAGAGATGCAGTTCCGGTCCCTGCTGCGAGAGATAAACCCGAACCGCGAGCAGGACGATCAGTACCACTCCTGCGATCGTCGCCATTTTCTTTGCGAGCGCCATCAGGCGCACGCTGATACGCCAGGGCAAGTTCGCCATGCCGGGATCCCTTTCATATTTACGTTGTCTCTATCTTATCAAAAATGTGAAGACGCTGACGTATTCACGAAATTCATACCTCCCCGCTCAGCCAGTGCACCAAAAGTGAACTACGCTGCACAAATGTTGATCATTGGTTAACTAAATATTGCATGAAGTTTGCAGCACAGCGGCGTCCCGTCGCGATGTGGACATGGCACGCGTCATGCATTGTTAATCAAATAACACAAACCTGATGACTGACAGCCTGTTAACAGCGAGGCGGTATGACGACGAAACCCGAGGTGTTGAGCCGTATTGAAGCCACTTTCAGCCAGATGACCCCCAGCGAGAAGCGGGTGGCGAGCTGGTTGCTGGCGCATGCCGCACAGATCCCGTTTGAAACGGCTGAAAGCGTGGGTCTGGCGACCGGCACCAGCGGCATTACAGTGGGACGCTTTCTGCGAAAACTCGGCTATCGCAATCTGGAAGATGCCAAAAAGAGCCTGCGCGACCCGCATCAGCCCTGGGGTATGAACGAGCGGCTGGACTCCTGGCAGCAGCAGTCCCCTCTGCCCAACCGCCTTCAGCACTCTCTGTCGCTGGAGGTGGATGCCATCACTCAGGTTTATCAGCTGGCGCACACCGACGCATTCCGCCAGGTGGTTCATCAGCTTGCCCACGCGGATGCGGTTTTTGTGCTGGGGATCCAGTCGACACGTGGGATAGCCAACGCCTTCTTCAGTCATCTTGAGTACCTCCGCCCGCGCGTCAGCTACGCCGAAGGCGCGTCCGGCAGTTGGGTTGAATCCCTGAACTCCGGTTTCGCCCACCCCTACGTGGTACTGACCGATACCCGCACCTATTCCACCATTGCGCGGCAGTACTGTCGGGTCGCGAGCGAAAAAGGTATTTCGCTGGCCCTGATCACCGATATCTGGTGTCCGTGGGCGCGGGATTACCCGCTTGATTTACTGCAGGTGAAAACCGAAACCGGCCATTTCTGGGATTCGCTGGCACCTGTGAGCTGTCTGTTCAACCTGCTGCTGTCAGGTGTCGTGGAAGCGCTGGGTGATGCCCTTCCACCGCGGCTGGCGGTAAACCGGCAATTACAACAAGAGTTTGGTCAATTCGAACGCTAAAGGAGCGGAGCTATGCCCCCAGAGAGTGAACTGATTGATGTGGCGAAGACCTTCCCTGCGCTGCATATCGATCTGAAATACGCCACAGCCGACAACATCACGGGTCGTCCGATTTATCAGGAGGCGCTGTGCCTGCTGCATACCGATGCGGCCACCGCGCTGGCGAAAGCCATCAGCATCGCCGCACTGGCCGGGCTGAAGCTGGTGGTCTACGACGCTTATCGCCCGCAGGAAGCGCAGGCTCAGTTGTGGGATGCCTGCCCGAACCCGGAATACGTGGTTGATGTGGCGATTGGTTCCAACCACAGCCGCGGGACGGCCATCGACGTTACGCTGATGGACGAACAGAACACCGTGCTGGATATGGGGGCCGGTTTTGACGAAATGCACGACCGCTCGCACGCCTGGCACCCGTCCGTGCCGCCGCACGCGCAGCGCAATCGCCTGCTGCTTAACGCCATCATGTCCGGTGGCGGCTTTGTGGGAATCAGCAGCGAATGGTGGCACTTCGAGCTGCCGAACGCGGCCAGCTATCCCCTGCTTGACGATCGTTTTGCCTGTTTCCCGTTGACGCACACCCCTCTTTAAAACTGGAGCACTGCCATGAAAACAACGCTTCTTACTACCCTGATCGCCGCCTCGCTGGCACTCAGCGCCCCGGTTGCGCTGGCTGCCGTCCCGAAAGATATGCTGGTGATCGGAAAAGCGGCCGACCCGCAAACGCTCGACCCGGCGGTGACCATTGATAACAACGACTGGACGGTGACCTACCCCGCCTATCAGCGTCTGGTGAAGTACAAGCCAGGCTCCACCGAGGTGGAGGGCGACCTGTCAACGGGCTGGAAAGCGTCAGAGGATCAGAAAGAGTGGACCTTTACCCTTACCGATAACGCAAAATTCGCCGATGGCACGCCGGTTACTGCCGAGGCGGTAAAACTCTCCTTTGAACGTCTGCTGAAGCTTAGCCAGGGGCCGTCTGAAGCGTTCCCGAAAGATCTCAAAATTGATGCGGTCGATCCGCACACGGTAAAATTCACCCTCAGCCAGCCGTTTGCCCCGTTCCTCTACACCCTGGCCAACGACGGTGCGTCGATCGTTAACCCGGCGGTGCTAAAAGCGAACGCTGCCGATGATGCACGCGGTTATTTAGCGCAAAACACCGCCGGGTCCGGGCCATTCATGCTGAAAAGCTGGCAGAAAGGTCAGCAGCTGGTGCTCGTTCCGAACCCACACTGGGCGGGTGAGAAGCCGCACTTCAAGCGCGTTTCGGTGAAAATTATTGGTGAAAGCGCTTCACGCCGCCTGCAGCTTTCCCGTGGCGATCTGGATATCGCCGATTCACTGCCCGTCGATCAGCTTTCAGCCCTTAAGCAAGAAGGCAAAGTGGCGGTGGCGGAATATCCGTCCCTGCGCGTGACCTATCTTTATCTGAATAACAGCAAAGCCCCGCTCAATCAGGTGGATTTACGTCGGGCCGTCTCCTGGGCAACGGATTATCAGGGGATGGTGAAAGGCATCCTGAGCGGCAATGGTAAACAGATGCGCGGCCCGATACCGGACGGCATGTGGGGGTTTGACGCCACGGCAATGCAGTACAGCTTTGACGAGGCCAAAGCCAAAGCCGCGCTGGAGAAAGTCAAAGACAAGCCGACAAGCCTGACATTCCTCTATTCAGACAACGACCCCAACTGGGAGCCGATCGCCCTGTCCACGCAGGCGAGCCTCGGCAAGATCGGCATCAACGTGAAGCTGGAAAAACTGGCTAACGCCACCATGCGCGATCGTGTCGGGAAAGGTGACTATGACATCGCCATTGGCAACTGGAGCCCGGACTTTGCCGACCCATACATGTTCATGAACTACTGGTTTGAGTCGGACAAAAAAGGGTTGCCGGGTAACCGCTCGTTTTACGAGAACAAAGAGGTCGACGCCCTGCTGAAGGCGGCCCTGAAAACCACCGATCAGGCGGAGCGTACCCACGATTACCAGCAGGCGCAGAAGGTGGTGATCGACGAGGCGGCCTACGTGTATCTGTTCCAGAAGAACTACCAGCTGGCGATGAACAAAGAGGTGAAAGGCTTCACCTTTAATCCAATGCTGGAGCAGGTCTTTAACATTGCCACCATGAGTAAATAACGGTTCTCGCCGGGGGAAAGTGTATGACGTTCTGGAGCATTGTGCGCCAGCGCTGCTGGGGGTTAATCCTGGTGGTGGCCGGTGTCTGTATCATCACCTTTATTATTTCACACCTGATCCCCGGCGATCCGGCCCGCCTGTTGGCCGGAGACCGCGCCAGCGACGACATTGTGCAAGGTATCCGCCAGCAGCTGGGGCTGGATCAACCGTTGTATATCCAGTTTGGTCGCTATGTGGATGCGCTGGCCCATGGCGATTTAGGCACCTCTATCCGCACCGGGCGACCGGTTGCGGAAGATTTGAAGGCCTTTTTCCCGGCCACCCTGGAGCTGGCTTTTTGTTCCCTGCTGCTGGCGCTGGTTATCGGCGTGCCGCTGGGGATTTTATCGGCGGTCTACCGTGACCGCTGGCTGGATCATCTGGTGCGGTTAATGGCGATGACGGGCATTTCAACGCCCGCATTCTGGCTTGGGTTGGGGGTGATTGTCCTCTTCTACGGGCATCTGCAACTTCTGCCGGGCGGCGGAAGGCTTGACGACTGGCTCGATCCACCGACGCGCGTTACTGGCTTTTATCTGGTGGATGCGCTGCTGGAAGGCAACGGGGAGGTCTTTTTCAATGCCCTGCAGCATCTGATTTTACCTTCAATGACGCTGGCATTTGTTCATCTTGGCATTGTAGCGCGTCAGGTCCGCTCGGCCATGCTGGAGCAGCTCAGTGAAGATTACATACGAACCGCACGCGCCAGCGGATTGCCCGGCTGGTACATCGTGCTGCGCTATGCCCTGCCCAATGCGATGATCCCGTCAATTACCGTGCTTGGACTGGCACTGGGCGATCTGCTGTATGGCGCAGTCCTCACCGAAACCGTCTTTGCCTGGCCGGGAATGGGCGCCTGGGTCGTCACCTCTATTCAGGCACTCGATTTCCCTGCCGTTATGGGCTTCGCGGTAGTGGTCTCACTGGCCTATGTGCTGGTTAATCTGGTGGTCGATCTGCTCTATCTGTGGGTTGACCCGCGAATCGGGCGCGGAGGTGCCGAATGATGTTGACTCAGGAAACGCCCGTCCCGGTTAAAACAGCGAAAGCAGGCATCAACTGGGCAAAACTGTTCTGGATGCTGCGTAAAAGCCCCCTCACGCTGATTGGCGCCGCGATCATGATCCTGATGCTCCTGCTGATGGTGACATCACCGTGGATTGTGCCGCATGACCCCAATGCGCTGGATTTGACCGCGCGTCTGCAGGCTCCGTCTGCCGAACACTGGTTTGGCACCGATGAGGTCGGCCGCGATCTGTTCAGCCGGGTGCTCGCCGGCAGCCAGCAGTCGATCAGCGCGGGGCTGGCCGTCGTGGTGATTGCGGGTGGTATTGGCTCGCTGCTGGGCTGTTTGTCTGGCGTGCTGGGCGGGCGCGGCGACGCCATTATTATGCGCATTATGGACGTGATGCTCTCCATTCCCTCGCTGGTGCTGACCATGGCGCTGGCGGCGGCGCTGGGGCCGAGCCTGTTTAACGCAATGCTCGCCATCGCGATTGTACGTATTCCGTTTTACGTGCGTCTGGCTCGCGGGCAAACCCTTGTCGTGCGCCAGTTTACCTATGTTCAGGCGGCCCGCACCTTCGGCGCATCACGCTGGCATTTAATCAGCTGGCATATTCTGCGCAACGCCCTGCCGCCGCTGATTGTGCAGGCTTCGCTGGATATTGGCAGCGCCATTCTGATGGCCGCCACGCTGGGCTTTATCGGTCTGGGCGCACAGCAACCCACCGCCGAATGGGGCGCGATGGTTGCCGTAGGGCGCAACTATGTACTTGACCAGTGGTGGTATTGCGCTTTTCCTGGCGCGGCCATTTTGATTACCGCCGTGGGCTTTAATCTTTTTGGTGACGGCATCCGCGACCTGCTGGATCCGAAATCAGGAGGGAAACAATCATGACCGACTCGGTTTTAACCATCGAGGATTTACATCTGAGTTTCCCGATATACCGCGGTGAGGTTCATGCGCTGAACCACGTCTCGCTGGAGATTAAACGGGGTGAGATTGTCGGCGTAGTGGGCGAGTCGGGGTCGGGGAAGTCGGTTACCGCCATGCTCGCCATGCGCCTGTTGCCGGAAGGCAGCTACCGAATTCATCACGGTCAGGTGACATTGCTGGGAGAAGATGTTCTGACCGCATCGGAAAAACAGCTTCGCCAGTGGCGCGGGGCAAAAGTGGCGATGATTTTTCAGGAGCCCATGACCGCCCTGAACCCAACGCGGCGGATTGGTAAGCAAATGGTGGAGGTGATCCGCCAGCATCAGCCGCTCGACCGTCGCGCGGCGCAGCAAAAAGCGATTGCCCTGCTGGAGGAGATGCAAATCCCGGACGCGAAAGCGGTGATGGCGCGTTATCCGTTTGAACTCTCCGGCGGCATGCGTCAGCGGGTGATGATCGCCCTTGCCTTCTCCTGCGAGCCTGAACTTATCATCGCCGACGAGCCGACCACGGCGCTGGATGTGACCGTGCAGCTGCAGGTACTGCGTCTGCTGAAGCACAAGGCGCGGGCCAGCGGAACCTCGGTGCTGTTTATCAGCCACGATATGGCCGTGGTTTCCCAGCTCTGTGATCGGATGTATGTGATGTACGCAGGAAGCGTAATTGAGAGCGGTGCCACGCAAACGCTGATCCACCATCCCGTTCATCCCTACTCCATCGGTCTGCTGCAATGTGCACCTGAAAACGGTGCGCCGCGCGAGCTGCTTCCGGCCATTCCCGGCACGGTTCCTAATCTCAGCCAGCTTCCACAAGGCTGCGCGTTCCGCGAGCGCTGCTTTGCGGCCGGGACGAAATGCGGTGAGGCACCGCGCCTACTTCCCAATGGTGCAGAGGGCCAGATGGCTGCCTGCTGGTACCCGCAACGGGAGAAACACCATGTCTGACATTTTGCTTGAACTGGATAGCGTGCATGTCAACTTTCCCGCGCGCAAAAACTGGCTGGGCCGCGTCACGGAACAGGTGCATGCCCTCAATGGGCTGGACCTGCAGATCCGTCGCGGCGAAACGCTGGGCATTGTTGGGGAATCCGGCTGCGGGAAAAGCACGCTGGCACAGCTATTGATGGGCATGCTCAGGCCCAGCACCGGCGACTATCAGCGGACGCATCACGCGGGCGGCATGCAGATGGTTTTTCAGGACCCGCTCTCTTCCCTCGACCCGCGTTTACCGGTGTGGCGCATCATCACCGAGCCGGTGTGGGTGCAAAAACGCAGCAGTGAACGCGAACGGCGCCAGCTTGCAGAGACGCTGGCGATGCAGGTGGGTATTCGTGCGGAATATCTTGACCGGTTACCGCATGCCTTTTCAGGCGGGCAGCGCCAGCGCATTGCTATCGCCCGGGCGCTGTCGTCCAATCCAGATATCATCGTGCTCGACGAACCCACCAGCGCGCTGGATATTTCCGTGCAGGCGCAAATCCTCAACCTGCTGGTAAAACTGCAGCAGGAACGGAACCTCACCTATGTGTTGATCTCACATAACGTCTCGGTAGTCAGACACATGAGCGATCGTGTGGCGGTGATGTATCTGGGCCAGATCGTGGAACTGGGAACCACCGATCAGGTGCTTGTCAGGCCGCGCCATCCCTATACCCGGCTGCTGCTTGATTCCGTCCCCAGAACCGGTGAACCGCTGGATGAAAACCTGGCGCTGCGTAAAACAGAGCTTCCTGGCAATCGTCACCTTCCCACCGGCTGTTATTTCCGGGACCGCTGTCCGCAGGCAGCGCAAGGGTGCGAACATCCGCAGTCGCTACAGCCTTCAGTTGAGGGCTGTAGCGTGCGCTGCTGGCGCAATCTGAGCGAGTAGCCACGCAGGGTGGCGCTGTTTCACGTTTAAATTTGCGCCATTCCACCGTCGACAAACAGTTCGGTGGCGTTGATAAAGCTTGCTGCATCTGAGGCCAGAAACGCCACCGCTTTCCCCACTTCTCCCGGCGCGCCTAAGCGTCCCAGCGGCACCTGGGCGGCCAGCGCATCATACAGCCCCTGACGATGTTCTTCCGGCACCAGGTCACCCAGCCCTGGGGTTTTGATGGGCCCCGGGCTCACCACGTTGACGCGAATACCGCGCCCCTGCAAATCCAGCGCCCACGAACGGGCAAAGTTGCGCACGGCGGCTTTACTGGCGCTGTATACGCTAAAGTTTGCGGTTCCTTTAATGGACACCGTGGATCCGGTCAGAATGATCGACGATCCGGCAGATAACAGCGGTAACGCTTTTTGCACGGTGAACAGTACACCGCGAACGTTGGTTGCAAAGATGCGGTCAAACTGCTCTTCAGTGATAGCGCCTAACGGCAGCATGTCGCCACCACCCGCATTGGCGAACAGAATATCCAGACGCCCTTCGTCTTTTGCAATCTGTGCATAGACTTTATCGAGGTCGGAAAGTTGAGAGACGTCCGCACGGATGCCGACCGCCGCGGTGGCAATTTGTGCAACGGCAGCGTCCAGTTCCGCCTGACGACGTCCGGTGATATAAACCTTCGCGCCCTGGGCCGCCAGTTCCTGCGCGGTGGCGAGACCGATACCTGTGCTACCGCCCGTAACCAGGGCAATTTTACCTGTGAGAGACGTATTCATACTATTCACCTTTAATCATGTTTTCAGGATGCCCGCAAAAACGGTTGAAGAGGTTTTCGCTTGCGTTGAATAAACTCTATCGGTTGCAGGATTAATGAAAAACGGGCAAAAATGAAAATCACTATTCACAGGTGGAAATAATCCGGAGTACGAATGGACCAACTCATGGCAATGCGCGCATTTACGCGGGTGGTGGAAACCGGAAGTTTTACGCGTGCGGCTGATTCTCTGAATATGCCTATCGCCACCCTGAGCAAGCTGGTGAAATCGCTCGAAGCACACCTGGAGATCCGGCTTTTACATCGCACGACACGACGGGTAGTCACCACACCGGAAGGTGCCGGGTACTATGAAAAAGCGCTCAGGGTGCTGATTGATATTGAAGATATCGATACGTCGTTTCGCGTTTCTCGCGCGACGCCGAAAGGCCATCTGCGCGTGGATGTGGGCGGTTCAACCGCGCGCGACGTGCTGATCCCCCTGCTCCCGGATTTTATGCAGCGTTACCCGGAAATACGCATCGATCTTGGCGTGGCCGACCGGCCCGTAGATTTGATCAGCGGTAACGTTGACTGCGTGATCCGCGGCGGCCCTCTGGACGACTCCTCCCTTATTGCCCGTCATCTGGGTGACGCTGAAATGGTCACCTGCGCGACGTCTGATTATTTAAAATATCATGGCGTACCGGCCTATCCGCGGGAACTGTGCAATGGCCATAAGCTGATTAGCTACCTTTCTCCCGTCACCGGTCGGGCGTTCCCGTTTCGCTTCAGGGAAAAGGGAGAAAGGCTGGAGATAAGTATTGCGCACTTCCTTGGGGTCAATGAAAGCAATGCTCATCTGGCGGCGGCGGTGGCAGGTTTAGGCATTATTCAGACGTTTCAGTATTCGACAAAAAGGCATTTACAGGCGGGGACGTTAACTGAAATTCTTAGTGACTGGCGACCTGACGCTTATCCGTTTCATGTGGTTTATCCGCAGAACCGGCATCTGACACATCGACTGAGAGTGTTTATCGCCTGGCTGGCAGAGGTGTTTCCTGCCGCGCTGAAGGGATAGCCGGAGCAAAGTACGGATAAACTTTATAGTCCATGAAAATCCGGTGCTAATGCATTTATTTCTATCCTTTAATTCAGCGTTTTTTATTGACCTGGTGCGGATAATGGGTTGATATCTACCCAAAAATCAAACGTTAAGGATGACGTTATGGCTGTATTGCCACAAATGCCGAGTGGAGGCACAAGGTTAATTGATAGCAATATGCGTGAAGCTAGCACGCATGGCGCAGGGCGGAATATGGCGCTACCGCAAACCTATTACTGGTTCTATCAACAGGTCAAAAATCGTGGCCCGTGGGATTACAAACAGCAACGCCGTGACCTGGCTAATTTTGGTAATTTTAATTATGGGGCCACCGGGTTTGCAGCAGGGATACCAGAAGCAACCTTGTATATGGGCGCGGGTTTTGCACAAAGCCGGGCGGGAACGTCGAAGCCGCAATGGGGAACATGGTACGGTGAGTTACCTTACGGGGATGACCCTCATGACCAGTTTTGGATTAAACAGGGAATAGATTATGCCAAACAGCACGGTTATTAAGTGGCTGCACAGAGCGCTAACTGCCGCGCTGCTGGTTTTTGTAGGGTTTCAGTATTTTGCAAACCAGCCACCGGATGATGACCTTTACTCACAACAACAAATTACACCCGAGGTCTATTTGTACGTTACAAAGTACAAAGGCGGTGGTGCGACGGTTTCAGATGTTTATCGCTATTACCTGGACACAAAACTGCAGGGTAATCTGTTGAAGCACCTGAAGAAACGCTCACCCTTTATGGTAGCTGACACTGGCGACGCCAAAATCTCTGGCTACGGCTCTCACGTCAATGTAAACCTCACCGGGCGTGTTTATTCGTTTACGAATTCAGATCTCTTTTACGCAGGTAATGTGGCCATCATGCCCATTATCAGCCTTAACGCAACCGGCACGCGTTAAGGTTCTTTT
The DNA here is from genome assembly GCF_031453695.1 of Enterobacter sp. SORGH_AS_0287. Taxonomy (NCBI): domain Bacteria; kingdom Pseudomonadati; phylum Pseudomonadota; class Gammaproteobacteria; order Enterobacterales; family Enterobacteriaceae; genus Enterobacter; species Enterobacter sp. SORGH_AS_0287. The sequence continues at coordinate 1,147,402 of NZ_JAVIZW010000001.1, read as the reverse complement.
TGCTACCCAAAATACACCTATCCTCATGCGCACAGCTGCGCGCATGAGGGCTTTTAATGAGCTTTGGTTTAATTGAGCGTGTAATCCAGCGTGATTTCCGCGTTCAGCAGCTGTGAAACCGGGCAGCCGGCTTTCGCTTTCTGAATAACGCCATCGAACTGCTGAGGGTCAATGCCGGGTACAGTAACCTTGCTCTGCAGTGCGACCTTCGTAATGGCGAAACCGCCCTCTTTTTTATCCAGTGACACGTCGGCGGTGGTATCAATGGAATCGGCGGTGTAGCCTGCTTCACCCAGCATCAGCGACAGTGCCATCGAAAAACAGGCTGCGTGTGCGGCACCAATCAGTTCTTCCGGGTTGGTCCCTTTTTCGCCTTCAAAACGGGTGTTGAAGCCGTAAGGCTGTTGATTGAGAACGCCGCTCTCGGTAGAAACAGTTCCTTTTCCGCGTTTAATATCGCCAGACCAGTGTGCTGAACCGTGCTTATGAATTGTCATTCTTGCTCTCCTTTTGGCTTACAAAGGGTTAAGTATAGACCAGAGATCTGACGCGTCCTGGAACACAGAGTATTCTGGTTGGCGCTGATTCGATACCTCACTTCGAACCATCAAAAGGGAAAGGCCTATGATGCTAAACACCAGGATTGTCGTGGCACTGACCACGCTCGCCGTGACGCTACCCCTCTTTGCCAGCACGCCGGAGAATTTTATCTATACCAGCTCTGGCGACCTTGATGCCGCCGCCGCGCTTATCGCCCGTCGTGATATCGGTGGCGCGCAGATCGTTTATAACTGGCGTGCACTGGAGCCTGAGAAAAACAGATATGACTTCTCATCCATAGAGCGAGACCTGGCGCGCCTGAAGGCCAGCAATAAAAAGCTGTTTATTCAAATTCAGGATCGCTTCTTCGAAAAAGATGCCCGGTATGTCCCTGATTATCTGATGGCAGACACAAAGTACAGCGGCGGTATTTCTCCGCAGTTTGACAACCCTGGTGAAGGGAAACCTACAGGTTCAGGCTGGGTAGCCCGTCAGTGGGATCCTGCCGTGCGTGAACGGTATCAGGCCTTACTGGCAGCCCTGGCGAAGCGTTTTGATGGCCAGGTTTACGGTGTGAACTTACCTGAAACCGCCATTGACCTTGATGAGAAAAAGCCGCCGACAGGATTTTCGTGCGACAACTATTTTGCCGGAGAAATGGAAAACCTCGCCTTTGCGCGAAAGGTTTTCACGCAATCCCATGTCGTACAATATGTGAACTTCTGGCCGTGTGAATGGAACAATGACCATAATTACATGGGGCGGCTGTTCGAATACGCCAGTGCCCATAATATCGGGCTTGGCGGACCGGATATTGTTCCCAACCGCAAGGCGCAAATGAAAAACGCCTATCCGTTCTTTAACCAGTATAAAAACAAACTGCCGCTGGTCGCCATGGCCGTTCAGGAGCCCACGCTCACCTACCGAAACCCGGCTACCGGCAAGCCCTTCACCAAAGATGAATTTGTTCAGTTCGCAGAAGCGTATCTCGGCGCAGATATTATTTTCTGGAGTACAACGTCGCCCTGGCTGACGACGAAATAAGCCACAGGCTCACTGCGCGGGCATCAGTTCAGATGCCCTGCAATTTCATCAAGAAAGACGCGCAGGGCCGCAGGCTGATATTCCCGCGACTGGTAAATCCCGTGAATGGCGAGCGGCTTAGGCACTAAGTCTGTTAGCACCGGGACCAGCAGTCCTTGCTCGAGCGCCCCTTGCGCTTCGTGCTCGGGCAGCATTGCAATACCGCAATGTTTAACCGCCGCGTCCATCAACAACGACGAGATGCTGGCGCTAAGATTGCCGCTCACCGCGACGCTCACGCTTTCGCCTTCCAGCGTCACAAAATGCCACGACTGACCCGCAAAGAAGCTGTAATGCAGGCAATTGTGCTGCGCCAAATCCTCAGGCGTCACGGGCGTGCCGTGCTGCGCAAGATAGTCCGGCGAGGCGCAAAGCACCGAACGGCACTCGCCCAGCCTGCGGGCAATCATCCCCGGCTCCGGGTTATCGGTAATACGCACGGCTACGTCAATACGCTCGCCCACCAGACTCACGGGATGGTTATTCACATCCAGTTCAATTCTGAGCTGCGGATAACGCGCCAGCAGCCCGGGCAGTACCGGCGCAATCATGTGCATGGCGGTAAAGTGCGCGCAGGCTACCCGTAAGGTGCCGGAAGGTAAATCTTTCTCCGACTGGCCTTCAATCTCCTGCGACAGTTGCGAAAGGGTACGCGTTTTCTGCAGTACCTTTTCCCCTGCTGCGGTCAGCGTCAGCTTGCGCGTTGAGCGGTTCACCAGCCGGGTCCCCGCCCACTTCTCCATCTGCTCAAGATAACGGCTTACCATGGGCCGGGAAATGCCCAGCGCACGGGCTGCGGCACTCAAACTTCCCAGCTCGCAAATCCGGTTATAGACCTGTGCGGCAATAACGCGATCCATATAACGCTCCATTTGCTCGATTTATGAAACTAAGCATGTCTTGTTTCAGGAATTCTGGCAAATGTAGAGTTCGTTACAATAGGGTCTTTCCTGATAAAAAGAGACATGATGATGAAGCTCACTCGCCTTGCACTGCTATGCACCCTCTTCACGCCGGCGGTCTTCGCCGCACCGTTAACCATTGATACCTGGAACCCGCAGGAGAAAGGCATTTTTGCGGTCTCATCGACGCTGGTGTCCGGCCCGAAAGAGGCCGTCCTGTTTGACGCGCAGTTCAGCGTGAAAGACGGTGAAGCACTGGTAGAGAAAATTCGCCGCAGCGGTAAAACCCTGAACAAGATTGTGATCACCTCCGGCGATCCGGACTTCTACTTTGGTTTGCAACCGCTGGTAAAAGCATTCCCGAATGCGAAAGTCGTGGCGACTCAGCAGGTGGTTGACCATATCAAGGCCACCAAAGATGCCAAGCTGGCCTTCTGGGGCCCACAGATGAAAGACGGCGCGCCAACAACGCTGATCGTTCCTCAGGTGCTGACCTCCACCACGTTTATGGTTGATGGTGAGAAAATCGATATTGAACAGCCAGACAGCTACGCGGCCTATGTCTGGATCCCGTCAGCGAAGACGATTCTTGGCGGCACGGGCGTTTCATGGGGCATCCATCTGTGGACGGCCGATACCCAGACCAGGGCGCGTCGCAAGCAGTGGCAGGACACGCTGGAAAACATGGCAGCGCACAAACCGGAGCGCGTGATCCCGGGTCACTATCTGGGGACGCCACCGTCAGGTACCGGCGCTATCGATTTTACCCGTGAATATCTGCAGCGGTTCGAGCAGACGCTGGCTAATCACAAAGATTCTGCTGGCGTCATTAGCGCCATGAAAAAAGCGTATCCGGGCCTTGCCGAAGAGAGCTCGCTGGAATTAAGTGCGAAAGTGAATACCGGCGAAATGAAATGGTAAATTAATCTCTGCTCCTGCTATTTTCTCGGATAGCAGGAGCAGCATCAAAATATTCCCCCTCGTCCCCTGTCATTATTCCTCCATTTCTAAAAGTGTCTAAAAGCATGCACTTATGTCATTTTTATTTCTAAGATGAATCTTAGACACAGCAAGGAAAATATTTGCCATTCTGTTTGTGAATTACATTTTTTGCGAGCCGTACCATTACACAGACAACGACACGGAGGCAGCATGTTTACTTATTACCCGGCAAATACTACAGCAGCACAACCTGAACTCGTTAACGCGATCGCACAGGGTCTTCACGCCGAACACGGTGCTGTGACTGAAGATGACATTTTGATGGAACTGACCAAATGGGTGGAATCCACAGACAATGACATCCTCAGTGACATCTACCAACAGACCATTAACTACGTGGTCAGTGGACAGAATGCCTCTTTGTAAAAACCTGCTAAGCTGGATCTGCAACCTAAGGGGTTACATTTCGTTTGCGTAAGCAAACTTGTCCTTAAAACTATCAACAGGATTGAGGAGTAAAGATGAAATCGAACCGTCAGGCACGCCATATTCTGGGACTGAACTACAAGCTTTCTAACCAACGTAAAGTGGTAATTGAGGGCGACAGTGAAACGCAAGTCACCCATGCCACCGGCAGAAAACGCCACGCTGGCAAGTAAGTTCCAGTAAGAGATCCTGAACACCATCGGCAAAACCGATGGTGTTTTTGTTTATGTGTTGCGGTAATTAACATTTAGCTCCTTTATAATACCGCCTGACCGCACCCCACCGCACAGGCCAGAAAGATGACAAACAGCAGTGTCAGGGACGGATCTTCAAAAAAAGAGTGAGTGACATGGACAACAAACTGAAAAAACATCGTTCCTTATATATCCCTTATGCCGGTCCGGTTTTACTGGAATTCCCCTTGCTCAACAAAGGCAGCGCCTTCAGCATGGAAGAGCGCAGCAGCTTCAACCTGCTTGGTCTGCTGCCCGAAGTGGTGGAAACCATTGAAGAACAGGCTGAACGTGCGTGGATCCAGTATCAGGGTTTCAAGACTGAAATCGACAAGCACATCTACCTGCGTAACATTCAGGACACCAATGAAACCCTCTTCTATCGCCTGGTTCAGAACCACCTCGAAGAGATGATGCCGGTGATCTACACCCCAACGGTGGGTGCGGCGTGTGAACGTTTCTCTGAGATCTACCGTCGTTCCCGCGGCGTATTCATCTCTTATCAGAACCGCCACAATATGGACGATATTCTGCAGAACGTGCCGAACCACAACATCAAGGTCATTGTTGTGACCGACGGAGAACGTATTCTCGGCCTCGGGGATCAGGGCATTGGCGGAATGGGGATCCCAATCGGTAAGCTCTCGCTGTACACCGCCTGTGGGGGTATCAGCCCGGCGTACACCCTGCCGGTAGTGCTGGATGTGGGTACCAACAATCAGCAGCTGCTCAACGATCCGCTGTACATGGGCTGGCGTCATCCGCGCATTACCGATGATGAGTATTATCAGTTTGTTGATGATTTTATCCAGGCCGTTAAGGCACGCTGGCCGAACGTGCTGCTGCAGTTTGAAGACTTTGCGCAGAAGAACGCCATGCCGCTGCTGAATCGCTACCGCGATGACATCTGCTCATTCAACGACGACATTCAGGGCACCGCCGCCGTGACCGTTGGGACGCTGATCGCCGCCAGCCGTGCGGCAGGCAGCCAGTTGAGCTACCAGAAAATCGTCTTCCTGGGCGCAGGCTCTGCGGGCTGCGGTATTGCCGAGCAGATTATTGCTCAGACGCAGCGCGAGGGCTTGAGTGAAGAACTGGCCCGTTCCCGCGTCTATATGGTTGACCGTTTCGGCCTGCTGACCGACGGTATGCCTAACCTCCTGCCGTTCCAGACCCGACTGGTTCAGAAACGCGAAAACCTGAAAAACTGGGATACCGACAACGAGGTGCTCTCCCTGCTGGACGTGGTGCGCAACGTGAAGCCGGACATTCTTATCGGCGTTTCCGGGCAAACCGGTCTCTTCACCGAAGAGATTATTCGCGAAATGCACAAGCACTGCGAACGCCCTATCGTGATGCCGCTCTCTAACCCGACTTCCCGTGTAGAAGCAACACCGCAGGACATCATCGCCTGGACCGAAGGTAACGCACTGGTGGCAACCGGCAGTCCATTCGACCCGGTGGTGTGGAAGGATAAAACCTATCCGATCGCGCAGTGCAACAACTCCTACATCTTCCCGGGGATTGGTCTGGGGGTTATCGCGTCCGGTGCGTCACGCATTACCGATGAAATGCTGATGTCCGCCAGCGAAACCCTGGCGAAACACTCACCGCTGGTGAATAACGGTGAAGGCCTGGTGTTGCCAGAGCTGAAAGACATTCATAAGGTGTCCCGCGCGATCGCTTTCGCAGTAGGAAAAATGGCACAGCAGCAAGGCGTGGCGGTGAAAACCTCCGCCGATGCGCTGCAGCAGGCCATTGACGACAACTTCTGGATGCCGGAATACCGCAGCTATCGCAGAACGTCTATCTAAAGAACAGGCCGGGTCAGGCAATCATGCCTCCTGGCCTGCCATTCTGCCCGCGCTTGCCGGGCTGTAAAATCACCGCTACACTGCCTTCATCCATTAACCTACTGAATATATAAGGAGGCCAATTATGCTGTACTGTGAAATTTTCAATGTTTCACATACATTTGGTGATCGCACCAGCTCAAGCGTTATCGGTATCGTGCTGCGATAACTTCTGCTTGAGCGAAGACACCAACCCCTGAAATCCCTTCTCTCGGGCTTACTGAGTTATCGTCAGCGATGTTTGACGAGGCATAAACATGCCTGTAACTCTTGGGTAAGCAACAATGAGCACTTTACTCACTGCACAATCTCTACGTGTTGATACGGCGTTTGGTACGCTCTTCGACTCTCTCTCCTTTACGCTGAAAAAAGGCGATCGCATCGGTCTGCTGGGCGACAACGGCTGCGGTAAAAGCACGCTGCTGAAGGTGCTGGACGGTACGGACACGCCTGCCGCCGGAACGGTCGCGCTGGCCGGGCACTGCATCATGGCGCGCGTAGAACAACATCTGCCGGACGGGATTTATCCCCTGAGCATGCTGGATGCCGTGCTGGCACAACTGCCTGCGGCTGAACGCGAGAGCCTGCGCTGGAAAGCGGAAACGCTGCTGGCGAGTATGGGCTTTACGCCGCAGGACTGGACATTAACCTCGGCAACGTTGAGCGGCGGGCAACATACGCGTCTGCTGCTGGCGCGGGCTTTAATTAATGCGCCGGACCTGCTGCTGCTGGATGAACCGAGTAACCACCTCGATTTACCCACCATGCTCTGGCTGGAGCAGTTTTTACAGGCCTGGTCAGGCAGCTTTGTGCTGGTTTCACATGACAGGCAACTGCTGGATGCCGTGACCAACGGCAGCTGGATCCTGCGCGATAAGATGCTGCATTACTTTGCCCTTCCCTGCACCGCCGCACGCAAAGCGCTGGATGCGAAAGACGAAAGTGATGCGCAGCGCCACAAGGCAGAACAAAAGGAGATCGACCGCGTCGCGGCCAGCGCAAAAAGACTGGCGACCTGGGGCAAAGTCTACGACAACGAAGACCTGGCCCGCAAAGCGAAACAGATGGAAAAGCAGGTTGAACGGCTGAAAGAGAGCCAGACGGAGGTCACGGCGGGAAGTCAGTGGACATTAACCCTGCGCGGCGACGCGCTACGGGCCGATCGTCTGCTGGAGCTGGAAAACCTCGCGGTGCCGCCGGCTCCCGGACTGCCTGCGCTGTTTAGCATTGACATCGCGCGTCTCAAAAGCGGCGATCGCGTGGCCATCGTTGGACGTAACGGCTGCGGTAAATCATCCCTGATGAAGCTGATCTGGCGGCATTTTCGCGGCGAGCAGGCTGACGATGGGCTGAAACTCCACCCACGCGTATCGCCTGGCTATTATGATCAGACGCTGAACCAGCTCCCGGACGATGCATCGCTGTTTGACGCACTGGAGCCGTTTGCACCCGATCCGCAGAATCGCAAGATGGCCCTGATCGGTGCCGGCTTTGCGTGGCCACGTCACGGTCAGAAAGTCAGTACGCTCAGCGGTGGAGAACGCTCTCGCCTGCTGTTTGTTGGCCTGACGTTAGCGCGCTATAGCCTGCTGATGCTGGATGAACCGACCAACCATCTGGACATGGAAGGCAAAGAGGCGCTGACGGAAACCCTGCAGCAATTTGAAGGTGGCGTGCTGCTGGTCAGCCATGATCGCCAATTAATCAGCCAAAGCTGCAACCGTTTCTGGCTGATTGAGGACGGCAGGCTGAGTGAATGGCATGACGCCGAAGCGGTCTTTGAACGGCTGCGTGAAAGTGCAGGCCTGATAACATCGCCGTGTTCACCGAAACAACAGCACGATCGCCCTTCGCAGTTTGACGACCTGCTTGAAAGGCTGATCGCGCTGGAGACATTGCTGGAGGAAGACCTGGCCCGCAAACCGAAGCACCAGAAGCCGCAGTTGCAGGCGCAATGGCGCCAGGAGATTGAGGCGATAGAAGCAAAACTGTAAGTCCGCGCCCGGCGAGCGTCTCGCCGGGCCGCTCTGCCCCTGAACGCCCCCCTGATTATTAGAGGATCGCTGTATTCTTAATCCGAAATCGAATCAAATGATGACATTATGTTGCTGCCACCTTGCATTAACGCGCCTAAGTATTAATCCTTAAGAAGTAGTACACCTGCTATGCAGAATCTCATCATGAACAAGGAGAAACATATGAAGGCTGCTGTTGTCACTCAGGATCATCAGGTCAATGTCACCGAAAAATCATTACGTCCGCTTAAGCATGGAGAAGCCCTGCTGAAGATGGAATGCTGCGGCGTATGTCATACCGATCTTCACGTGAAGAACGGTGATTTCGGCGATAAGACCGGGGTGATCCTGGGTCACGAAGGAATAGGGATCGTTAAAGAGATTGGCCCAGGCGTCAACTCGCTGAAAATTGGCGACCGTGCGAGCGTGGCATGGTTTTTTGAAGGCTGTGGACACTGCGAATACTGTAATACCGGCAACGAAACCCTGTGCCGGGATGTGAAAAACGCGGGTTATTCCGTTGACGGTGGGATGGCTGAAGAGTGCATCGTGACAGCCGATTATGCGGTAAAAGTGCCGGACGGTCTGGAGTCCGCAGCGGCGAGCAGCATCACTTGCGCGGGGGTCACCACCTACAAAGCGGTAAAAGTGTCCCACATTAAACCGGGCCAGTGGATTGCGATTTACGGTCTTGGTGGTCTGGGTAACCTTGCGTTGCAGTACGCTAAAAACGTGTTCAACGCCAAGGTCATCGCCATTGATGTGAACGATGAACAGCTGAAACTGGCCGCCAGCATGGGGGCAGATTTAACCATTAACTCTCGCAGCGAAGATGCAGCGAAAATTGTTCAGGAGAAAACCGGAGGCGCACATGCCGCGGTGGTAACTGCCGTGGCAAAAGCAGCCTTCAACTCAGCGGTGGATGCCGTGCGTGCGGGTGGCCGCGTGGTCGCCGTGGGCCTGCCGCCGGAAGCGATGAGCCTGGATATTCCACGCCTGGTTCTGGACGGCATTCAGGTCGTCGGTTCGCTGGTGGGAACCCGTCAGGACCTGATGGAGGCATTCCAGTTTGCGGCAGAGGGCAAAGTGGTGCCAAAAGTGACAATGCGTCCGCTGGAAGATATCAATGCCATCTTTAAAGAGATGGAGCAGGGTCAAATCCGTGGTCGTATGGTGATTGATTTACGCTCTTAATCGCCGGTTGCCGGGGGGCGGTTTTGCCTTACCCGGCATTTCACTACGACGATCGCCGGTCAGAAATCCACTCCTGAACCTCAATCTGAAAGGTATCCGGCGCTTTGCGGTACATCTTGCGCGCCAGATCGAGAATGGTATGTCGCGCTAACTCCTCTTCCATCCGTTGCTGTGCGCTGTCCATGACCGAACGTACGCCACACGGGCCATTGCACACCCAGGCAGGAGGCGTTTCATTAAACACCGCCAGCCGCTGACGCACCTCTCGACACTCAAACATGTTCTTCTCACCGTCAATGGCGTGCGCCACATCCAGTACGGTGATCAACTCCGCCGGGCGCGCCAGTTTAAACCCGCCGCCCTTACCTTCCGTGCTGCTCACCAGCCCGGCACGTGACAAACGGGTGAAGATTTTTCCCAGGTAATCATACGGCACCCCCTGCAGGGTGGCCATTTCCCGGACGCTCATCTCACGCTCATTGCCTTTTGCATCCACCATGCACATCAGGCTGTGAATGCCGTATTCCACACCGGAACTGTAAAACGCCATGGTTAACTCCGAAGTTATTTATCTGGGTCATTATAACGGCGTTATTGCCCACAATCACAACCACTCTCCCCTTTTTCATTAACACGCTGATTTTACGCAGCATTAAAATTTAACTCAGAAAGAAGTTGTCGCAGTTAACTGCGACAAGTATAGTTGCAGTTATGTCAGGTATACAGCATGATGATCAAAAGGATCGAAGATGAAGAAGCAGATTTTAATTGTGGGCAGTGGTTTTTCCGGCATGTGGGCTGCCGTCAGCGCCGCGCGTCTGAATGCGCTGGAGGGCAATAACAGCCTGAAGATCGCCGTGCTGGCACCCGCCCCCGAGTTGCGTGTTCGCCCGCGCTTCTATGAAGAGAACGTGACGTCGCTGGTCTCTCCGCTGACCGGACTGTTCGCTGAACTGGGTATTGATTTTATCGCCGGCAAAGCAGAATCCATTGATATAAAAGGGAAAAGTGTTTCATATCGTGATGCGAATGGCGTAACTGCCGCAGTGAGTTACGAGCGGTTAGTGCTGGCCACCGGCAGTCAGAGCAAGCGTCCACCGATTGCCGGGCTGGCTGAGTACGCCTTTGATATCGATCAGCTTGAATCCGCACAGACCTTTGAGCAGCATCTTGACTCCCTGGTCTCGCGCCCTTCCACCGCTGCGCGCAATACCGTGGTTGTCTGTGGCGGCGGTTTTACCGGCATTGAACTGGCAACCGAGCTTCCTGCTCGCCTGCGCGCTCGCTTCGGCGATGATACGGCGACAAGAGTTATCGTAGTTGAAAAAGGTCATGTCATTGGCGGACGGTACAGTGAAGCATTGCGTAACACCATTAAAGACGCGAGCCAGGAACTGGGGATTGAGTGGCGTCTGAACAGTGAAATTGAGGCCATCGATGCGAACGGCGTAACGCTGAAAAACGGCGAACGTATCCCCGCTGCAACCGTAGTCTGGACGGCAGGCGTTGAAGCAAACCCGCTTGGACAACAGATTAACGGCGAACGCGATAACCAGGGGCGTCTGAAAGTGACAGAAACGCTGCAGGTTCCGGCTCATCCGGACGTGTACGCGACGGGAGATATGGCCTACGCCAGAACGGACGAGATGGGGAACACGGCGCTAATGACCTGCCAGCACGCGATCCAGTTGGGTAAATTTGCCGGCCACAACGCGGCAGCCAGCCTGTTGAATCGCACGCCTTATCCTTACCGCCAGGTTAACTACGTGACCTGTCTGGACCTGGGTGCCTGGGGTGCCGTTTACACTGAAGGGTGGGACCAGGCCGTCAAATCGGTGCGTGATGACGCAAAGAAAATCAAAATCGCCATCACCAATGAACTTATCTACCCGCCAGCAGCGGACAAAGCCGTGGCGTTTGCCGCTGCCGATCCGTTGGCGAAATTTGTCTAGCGCCCTTCTACCGCGCCTTACCGGCGCGGTTCAACGTGCGGAAGCGAGCGAAACGGCGTCTGCCTTTCTGGCCCGAAGGTGCGCGTAGATCAGCAGTGAACTCATGGCTGAGAAAGAGAGCACAGCCGCTGGCAGCGTGACATAGCTCCAGCTAAAGCCAAGCGTGATCATCATCCCGCCAAAATACGCCCCTATCGCACTGCCGAGGTTAAATGCCATCTGTCCGCCTGCGGCACCCAGCATCTCACCGCCCTTCGCATTTTGCAGGAGAAGGATCTGCAGCGGCGCAGAGAGTGCAAACAGCCCGGCGCAGCAGATAAAGCCCATCACCAGCGACGCCGTTTTATGTTCCCCAAAGGCGAACAGCAACAGCAGTGACGCGACAATGACCATGTCGGTGGTGGCGGCAATACGCAGCGGACTGAAGCGACCCGATAATTTCCCGCTCAGGAGATTACCTAACACCATACCCAGCCCCATCAGCATCATGATGACCGTCATGACGCCTTCGGAGAAGCCAGAGACGTTGACCATAAACGGTTTGACGAAGCTGAACCACGCAAACACGCCAGCATTGCCAAACATGGTGGCGGCAAAAATCAGCCACGGCTCCGGTTTTTTCAGAAAGGAAAATTGCGCGGTCAATTTGATTTCGGAGCGATCATGGATGTGCGGCACCCAGACCAGTACCGAGATGATCACCAGAGCATCAAACAGGGCAATCAGGAAAAAGGTATAGCGCCAGCTGAATTCATGACCCAGCCAGGTGCCCAGCGGTACGCCCACCAGATTGGCAACCGTCATGCCGGCTATCATGCCCGCCACGGCGACCGTCACCTTCCCCGGAGGCGCAATTCTCGAGAGAATAATCGCCCCGACGCCAAAAATGGCGCCGTGCGGAAAACCGGAAATCAGCCGCCCTATCGCCAGCCAGGCATACGACGTTGAAAAGGTAAAAATCGCATTACCGACGGCGCACAGCACCACCAGAAACAACAGCGTGGATTTTAACGAGAACTTGCCTGAGAACAGCGCCACAATCGGGGCACCAATCACCACACCAAAGGCGTAAAACGAAATCATATTCCCGGCGGCGGGAATTGAAATTCCGGTGTCATGGGCCAGTTCAGTTAATACGCCCATAATGCCAAATTCAGCCATTCCCAGGCCAAACGTGCCAAGTGCCAACGAAAAAATTGTCTTTTTCATACCACAACCACTGGTTAACAACGCGCGACGGGCATTATTGAACAATCTTGTATGGTGAGCCAGTTCAAATCAGCTGGCTGACACGTTAATCCATTAATTCAGGTGCTTTATCCAACATTTTTTAAACACCGCCCTTTCAGGGGTTTGCATTAAAATCAGTCACTTGAAAAAAATAATGTCTGGGGAATAGCGGCTTTTTTTTCGCCCCAGAACACGCATCAAACACGCTTTTGCCCCAAATATGCCCCCAAAACTCACGTTTTGCGTAGCTCCTTCCAGTTTCTCAACGACCCGCTTTACCGCCTCCCTGATTTACATCATCTCCCTGTTTCAAAATCATAAAGTTTCGGTGTGTACCTGTTTTTTATCCCTGCCCTATACTTTCAGTCTGACTGACTGGAGGTTCCTATGTGTGGACGTTTTGCACAAGCCCAAACCCGTGAAGAATATCTGGCTTACCTGGCCGACGAAGGCGATCGCGACATCGCCTATGACCCTGAGCCGATTGGACGTTACAACGTTGCGCCTGGCACAAAAGTCCTGCTGCTAAGCGAACGCGACGAACAGCTGCACCTTGTTGGGGTTACGCGTCGGGGTGGTGGGATAAGACACCTCTGATAAACTCGCGCGTTGAGACGGCAGCCACCAGCAGAATGTTTAAACCTCTCTGGCAGCACACCATTCGAACGCGGAGACGAAGCGGAAGGATTTTTGATGGTGACGTCTGCAACTGATAAAGCGCTGGTCGACATTCACGACCGCCGGCCGCTGGTCCTGTCGCCAGAAGCGGCCCGGGAATGGATGCGCCAGGACGTTGGCGGGAAAGAAGCTGAGGAAATAATTGCCGACGGCACAGTGGTCGCCGACTAGTTTATCTGGCACGCAGTGTCGCGTGCCGTTGGTAATCCAAAAATCAGTGTGCTGAATTTATTGATAATATTCAGTGATATCCTGACAGATATTACCAAAGTTTTACGCTTCCATCTGGCTGCTTACCACCCACTGGAGTCATGTCGTACACCTTGGTTACGCATTTTTGAATGCCGTCTTTAAGATGCTTTACCATTTTCTTATCTGAATTATTCTGCTCAAAATAATTCACAGTGGTAACATTATTTTTCCTGTAAATTTCAGCTTCGCCATATGGCCCGGCGGAATATGCAAGCTTATAACCCCAAAATTCTTCTTTATAGCCTGGTAAAATGTAAGGGTCGTAATCTGCAAATACATCAGCAATGCATAATGCAACGCTTTTTGTATCGCTCTTGGTTGTATATACAGCGTCAGGGGTACCATGTTTTGGCGGTTCCTGAATAATTGCACACCCAGATAAGGTAAGTACTGCTAATGCAAGAATAGGTTTTAACATGTCAATTCCATTTAAGTATTTATAAGCGCTTGAATAAGATACTATATTTTGACAATAATGTCCTGGGTTTATTTAACAATTAATAAATCTTGGAAGCGGTCGTATACCGCGGAGAAAGCATTTTACGCTTCATCTGCCACTGCTGCTGAACGCCCTGCCCAGCAAAATGGAGTGTTCCTTTTCCATCTTTCGCATTCAGGTGATCGAGTATCTCCATCAACCTCTCGCTACCTGCCCGCGGCGCATTCTCGTCGAATAAATTGAGCTGCGCCACGCCCTGGCTGAAGAAATCGCCGAGCATAATGACGGCTTTCTGGTATCGGTGCCCATCCTGCCAAATTTTGTCCAGGCACTTTACCGCGGCTTTGATAATGTCGCGGCTATCCTGCGTTGGTGTGAGCAACTTCATTGAGGCGCTATTGCCGTAATATGGCCCGTTAAGCGCAAAGGGAGAGGTCTTCACGAATGCTGAGATAAAGCGGCAATATTGGTACTCACTGCGGAGCTTTTCAGCGCCGCGGGCGGCATAGGAGCAAGTAGCCTGGCGCATCTGCTCATAGTCGGTAACGCGTTCGCCAAACGACCGGCTGCAGACGATTTTCTGGGTTGCAGGGCAAACTCTGTTCGCCACGCAACTCCCGGACTGTTCGCTCGAGGACCACGTTGAAGTGTTTGCGGATAATCCATGTGCTTTGCTCTGAGAGGTCCAGAGCCGTCTTGATTCCCATGGCATTGAGCTTCTTGCTAATACGCCTGCCGGCACCCCACACATCCTCTACAGGTACGATAGCCAACAATCGACGCTGACGGTCGATGTTAGACAAATCAACCACCCCACCAGTCTGGCGCGGCCATTTCTTGGCTGCGAGGTTTACCAGCTTAGCGAGAGTTTTAGTCTGCGCGATGCCAACCCCTACAGTCAGATGTGTACGCTTCAGAACTGTCGCGCGGATCTCTTTGCCGAACTCCGTCAGGTCCTGGCAATTCCTGACGCCTGTCAGGTCGCAAAAAGCTTCGTCAATGCTGTAAATTTCGACACGGGGGTTTATTTCCTCCAGTGTCGTCATTACCCGGTTCGACATATCCGCATAAAGCTCATAGTTGCTACTGAAGCAAACAACACCGGCACGGCGGAACAACTCCTTTTGCTTGAAGAACGGCTCCCCCATTGTAATTCCTGCGGCCTTGGCCTCGGTGCTACTTGCGATTACACAGCCATAGCTATTCGGGAGAACGACAACCGGGCACCCTCTCAGATCTGGCCTTAACACCGTCTCGCATGATGCGTAGAACGAATTCACATCACAGAGCGCAAACATGTTCAGCTCGCCGATTTGGCGATGAAAGTCACGACGCCGAACACATCGAGCGTGTCCTCGCTGCCGACAATTATCGCCGAGTAAGCGCTGTTCATCGGTATGAGCTGGAATGTCGGGCATAGCTGCAGGCGCTTCACTGTACCCCATCTACCGCGGCGATAACGATATCCCCATTCTCAGCAGTTCGCGAGCTATCCACCACCAGCAGATTGCCGACGCTGATCCCGGCCTCAATCATCGAGTCGCCGGCGGCTTTGACGAAATATGTTGAGCTGGAGTGGGAAACAAGTAACTCATTGAGATCAATGCGCTATTCGACGTAGGCTGCTACCGAGCCAGGAAAGCCACATTGCACTAAGTCGCTGAAAAGCGGGATTGCAATAATTTCGCGTAACTCTGCCGGTCTGTAGAATTCCATAATGCCTACCTCCAGAACTTTTTTTATACACAGTTGTTTTATCTGGGGTACTGATCAAGATGGGCATTCGTCTTTGGCTGGCTACTTCATAGCCGCTTCGTTTCTAAACCTGTAACGCTATTGGGATTTTGGTGCTTGTAAATTTCAGAAGGAAATTCGCTGATTGCTCATTTTGAATACTACATGAAGGGATTTTCGTCTGAGGAAACCGAATGGATGATGTGCGTAACAACACCAACAACACGAACGTCATCTACTGCATCACTTTCTATTGCCTGACCATCATCAGTAATGAGCGCGTCACCAGCCCAATAGGCGTGCTGCTGGCGGCCGCAAAACCAAATGAGCAGTGTGTCTCCGCGCTTAAACAGCGTCGAGTTATCAATTACATCATACCCTTCCGGCGTTTCAACGATGTTTGCAGAAGGAGGAATGAATGGCTTTATGACCGCTAAAAAGGCGGCGTGCATTTCTGCTGCGCGTAACATAGACACCTCACAAAAATAGCTGTGTTTATACACAGCATCGCTAAATGTGAGGGTCGATCTAGTTGATGTCAGGTGTTAAACTCTATGTACACGAAAACATTGAAATTTTACTTATTTGATGATGAGCGACTCAAAAAATGGATAAAAATAGTCCAAACATTAATTTACTAAAGATAGTTGCAAGCTTTATGGTGATGCTCATCCATGTATCCGCTGTTAACTTCCCAAAACTCGGTAAAGAAGAATGGGACGTTTCTAATTTTTATAATTCATTCTCACGTGTTTGCGTCCCAATCTTCTTCATGATCTCTGGTTATTTCCTTATCACAAGAGAGGAATCCGCTACAGCCTTCTACAAGAAGAGATTTACAAAAATAATCCCTCCTCTTGTTTTCTGGAGTGGTGTTTTCTATTTATATAATTATCTGTATGTAGGGATTCCGCTTTACAACGCAACAGAGTTATTTAACCGCCCAGCGTCTGCACATCTTTGGTTTCTATATGCCATGTTCGGGCTTTATTTATTCACTCCTTTCATATCAAAAATATATAACAATAGTAGCGCGAAAGAAAGGTTGATTTTTATTTGCATTTGGTTTGTGGCATCTTCTGTAATTCCTATAGTTAACTCAACCTTTGGAATGACTGTTAGTACAGGATTATTTCAGCTAACAACTATATATGGATATATAGGCTTCTTTTTCATTGGTGCGTGGATAAAAGATAATCAACCTGAAAGGGATAATTTCGCGGCTGTTGCAGCACTGTTTTTATACATACTATTAAGCTTGCTTACCATATACCTAACAAAACAATTTAGTTATAGCTCTGGCAAGCCTAACGGGACGTTCTATAGTTACCTATCACCTTTTGTAGTTATAGGTGCGATAGCATTATTTTATTTCTTTATTTCCATTGAATTGAATAATGCCATTATAGTTAAGATTGCCAATATGTTTTCTTCTTTTGCTTTAGGGGTTTACTGCATACACACCTTGTTCATATTGCCTTTAGCGAAAGAATTCCATATAGGTGGAGATGTTAACCCAACGGAATACTACATACTTATAACTACACTTATAGTGTTTTTCACATCCTGCATATTTTCTTACTTCGGTTCAAAAATTCCATTTGTGAAAAGAATGTTTTAATAGGCGCCCCAATGGGGCGCTTTCTTAATTAGAAATTTCGGGACACTTCTCGCCAAAGCCCCCTCAGACGTATAAGAAAACATCATCACGCTGCCAGCTGCTGGGGTTACGTTGGTTGAACCTTTCAAACGTATTTTTCTTAGCACCTTACTATAAGACCATCAAATGTGAAGGTGTAGTAATAGGTCGGGTTAACCACTGCTCCATCGCTTGTTTCCTGAAACTGTATCAGCCTGCTCGAAAGAGTTACGTCTTCAGTGACCTGCTCACCCCTGAAGCATGGCGGCGCGCGAGAAATGAGCCCATTTCCGTGAGATCAATGGCATCGCAGCGGCGTTTCAACCTGTGTAAAAAAATTACATCCAGTGGACTTCGCGTATCAGAATATCGCAGTTGTAAACTTGTTGTCGCCTCATGACCGTCTTCTGTTCCCTTGTATCAAGCCATCGGCACTCCCGTTAATTTTCATATACTGGCTAACCCGTATTGCTGGTTTTTCTACACAGACATGACAAAACCACGACAGAATTAGCAGTATCATCAGGAGGACAGAAGCGTAGGCGAAAAGTGTTGAATCTGACATTCCCCTATAAAAAATAAATTTTTGGAAATACGCAAAAGATACGCCATGCAGAAGATACAAGGGGTAGGACACATCGCCTAAAAACTTCAGCACAGCATGAACATATCTCACCGACAGCAGATCGCCGATCAAAAAAACAACGGCGCACAACAGTACCGTAAGTAAAACAAACACCAGCTTGTTAATACCCGTGACAATATTTATCTGGTTACCTGTTACAGGATAAAGCGTAAAGACAACTGCTAACCCCATAACTGCCAAAAACAACAGTCCTTTTCGTTTACCCACATAGGGGAGCAGGAGTTTAGCCAGTATCACTCCTGCGATAAAAAAGTAAATTTGGTTCAGCGGATTGATATAGTCTGCCCACTGTCTGGCGAGGGTTTGATGAGAATCCAGGAAAAAGAAGGCGCTATGGATGAGAGTTACTATTAATAGCCCCCCCATAAGTACAAGTGACGACACCCATTTTGTAGCAAGAATAAACACCGGAAACAGCAGGTAAAATACGACTTCGTTTCCTATAGACCATCCCCCCATGATTATGTATTCCGTTGGGTTCGTGATTCCAAAGATCAAAAGTACATTTTGTGCGTACTTCCAGACATCTATAAAGAAGCCGTTTACAAAGAGCACACCGAATGCGGTAGCGAAGATAAGCGCAACCCAATAGGTTGGGGCCAACCTAAAAAATCGTCTGACGAGAAACTTCAGATACTGACCAGCACACCATTTGTCGCGATGATGCGCGAGATAAAGAGCCATGCCGCTAATGATATAAAATGCAGACACGGCGTAAATTCCCAAGCGTCCCAACAGAGTGCCAGAATCTGTCACCCCCCAATCAGTGAACTGATAAAAAAAATGATAAAAAACAATACTAAGTGACATAGCGCCACGTAAGTAGTCTATTGATTGGATACGCATGTCTTCCCCTCAGGTTTTATGCGCGAAAAGTAGCAAATTACGGTGTGACAGTAAATTTTAAACTTGTGGTTTTTCAGGATAATTCACTCAGCAATTTCACGATCCAGCCCCTTACCGCTGGTTGCACCAGGCGACGATCTGACCTGGCGATGGCAGGGATGGTCGTTCCTGGCGGCAGGAAATGCGCATACCGGCATCGACCTGAGCCATTGAGTGGATCCCGTTCTCCTGAAACGTCAGCAGCAACTGACAGCGGAATTCGTTCAGAGAGGATGTATACCCAACCCTACATCCTGAAATGCCCTGGAATATCCATTGTCTTCAACACATCAGCTTGCTTAGCTAACCTTTCGAGATGCATACATACTCCTGCACAGAATCCAAACGATTTTCGTCTGAAAGTCGGTTCTGTTCGTGCAGGCCGGCTTTCGCTATTTCTGTAGTTCTCACATAAGCCCCTGCATCGACGTGACCATCGTTATCAACGGCCCTACCTGCTCCGGCATGAGGCAGAACAGCGACGCTATACCCTCGCTTACCTCTTTCAGCATCTGGTGCTCTGGAGCGTCCAGCAGCATTGCTTGGTCTGGGCACACTCTTTCATTGCTGAAGCGATCAGAGACACCGTGTCGTTCTTAGGCACCAGGCGCGTGCGATACTCCAGCGGTAGGACGGACATGATTGCCGGAGCCAGCTGGCGAATGTTGTTGGCGGCGTACTCGGTATCGCCATCAATCCAGCGAAACACTTTCTGCATCTGACGATGCGAGTCAGTCGGGATATCAAGCCCGGTACCACCGGTTGCTCGCCACTCTTAAACTATCTGCGCAGCGACAAACTCACGGCTGCGGCGAACAGCTGCGCGGATCCCATTGATGTTTAACGCCGTGGAATCAGGCTCCCAGCGATTCTGGCAAATCATCGCCGTTGGCGAAAATTTGTTACCTTGTTAATACGCAAGTAAATGCATTGCTTTCCCTTTCGTGGTTATCGCTGCCGTTAAGCTGCATGGTTGTCAGGATGTGGGAAGATGAATGGCAGATCCGGGCGAAATTCGTATGCCTGGATTTCACCTCCTACTGCGTTTACCAGCTCTGAAATGTAGATCGGGGAGATGCGTTTCTTTCCGTTAAGCCAGTCGCAGATCGTGCACTGGGCTTTACCGCAACGTTTAGCCAGTTCTTTCTGGCTGCCAGCGATGGCAATCGCTTTCTCTACTGCGGAGTTTTTCTCTACTGTTGAGGCTCCATAATCACCTCAGCTATCAACTTAAAACAATTACGATCATCACCTTAGCGAATTTAAATCGTATAGACGATTTTTTTTGCTAAATAATCGCTTGAGCGATAGAGTTAAAGGAGTTATTTACAGAGGTGAATATGGGATTCTCAGAGCGCCTGGCGCAGGCAATGAAACATGCCGGTTATACACAGGGCCGCTTAGCCAAAGATGTAGGCATGGCTCAATCCAGCGTTAAAGCGTTAATAAGCTACTTAATGACGCAAACGGTTCGCGTAAAACCGTTGAGATCGCCTCTGTTCTGGGTGTGCGTCCGGAGTGCTGTCTACTGGCCAAGGGGAAATGGCTTCCGATGGCGCAAGAGAAACGACAGCGCTATACCAGATTAAGCCGTGTTTGACTGGGGTTTACCGCGTGGATATACTCGACTTTATAGGTAGCGCTGGGCCAGGAAGCATTGTCACCAGTCATTTCATTGAAACTATCCGGGTTATTGAATACACAACTGAGCAGGCGCGCGCTTTGTTCGGAAACCGACCAGCTGCACACGTCAAAGTCATTACAGTTAATGGTGACAGTATGGACGGAACCATTTCGCCTGGCGATCAAATCTTCGTTGATACCAGCGTAACTCATTTTGATGGTGATGGAGTGTATGTCTTTGTCTTCGGGAAAACACTGCAAGTGAAACGCCTGCAGATGCAACGCGACCGTCTGGCTGTAATATCAGATAACCCGATTTATGAAAAGTGGTACGTTGAACCTGAAGACGAAGATACGTTTTACGTAATGGCTAAAGTGCTGCTTAGACAGTCGGTCGACTATAAAAGATTTGCTTAAATATTATTACGGAAAGATTGATATTATGAAATGGTTGAAGTTTGCGCTTTTAAGCACAGCATTGATTTCTTCACAGGCAATGTCTGCCAGATGGGTGCTAACCTATGCAAAAGATGAGATGCGCGGTACAACAGAAAAGATAATACAGACTGAATCACAACGCCCTGTTGATTTAATGCCGCCATATCAAGGCGGATCATGGTTAGCTATGGTTTTGCGCTCTCCAAGAGTTGAACTTAAAGAGGGTGAAAACCCTGACAATATTGAGCTTGATAAAGCAATCCTGATTATAACTAAAGGTCAATTCAATTGCCCTCTAAGTGATGGCTGCCATATCACTGTAAAATTTGATAACGAGAAAATACAAAAGTACAAAACCCTTAAGCCAAATAATGGCAGTACCGATATTATTTACTTAGAAAAACCAAAAGAATTTCTTGATGACATAGCGAAACATAAAAAGCTTATTATCGAGGCAGATTTTTATCAATCGGGTGTTCGTCAGTTCACATTCGATTTGAATGGATACTCAAACCCGTTCATAAACCCGGAATCAGAATAACATCTACCCGCTTCGGCGGGTTTTTTATTGCCGCTACCCCGCCCCCTCTTTCCCACGTGTTTTAAAGCCAACATCTATCAAAAAAAAATCAAAGAAGCATATGAACTTGACCTTCTCCGCGAAATTTATAGGGGTGCTCAAGTACTTTTGCAAACAAATGATCGGGGATATGAATATCGATCAGGCGGATATGCTCAATTCCCGGATGCCGACTGCTATGCCCCCAGGATGCCCCAAAGCTAAGTATCTGCTTAAAAAAGTGTTGTGAAATTAATTACCTAAAAACATTACCAATAATATCAGGTGGATTACACTTCATAGTGCGGCCCCGCTTTTTCCCGCGCCGGACAACCTGAGGATGACAATCATGGGAAGCAAGAAGAAAACCAGTGTCGCAGTTGATGTCATAAAGCATGAGCCGTTAAAAACGAAAGAGTATGAAAAAGAACTTCGTCGCCTCCACGTTGAACTGGTTAAACTCCAGCAGTGGGTCGTCGCAAAGGGATTAAAGGTCTGCATTGTCTTTGAAGGGCCGACGGTGCCGGTAAAGGCGGAACCATTAAAGCCATCACTGAACGCGTTAGCCCACGCATCTTCCGGGTTGTTGCGCTCCCCGCCCCGACGGAAAAAGAGAAGACCCAGCTCTATTTTCAGCGCTATGTTCCCCACCTGCCAGCCGCCGGCGAAATTGTCATTTTTGACCGCAGCTGGTACAACCGTGCGGGCGTTGAACGGGTGATGGGATTCTGCACACCGGAGCAGGTCGAGAAGTTTCTTGATGGCACGCCGGTGATGGAAAAAGCAATGGTGGATGCCGGGATCATCCTGCTCAAATACTGGCTGGAGGTCACGCCGAAAGAACAGGAGCTTCGTCTGCGCGATCGTATTAACGACGGGCGAAAGACCTGGAAATTATCGCCAATGGACATTAAGTCTTTCAATCTATGGGATGAATATACCGTGGCGCGAGATGCGATGTTTGCTGCCACCGACACCGCCTGGGCGCCGTGGTTTGTCGCCCGTTCGGAAGATAAAAAACGCGTGCGCCTGAACATTATTTCGCACCTGCTGGCGCAAATCCCGTACAAAGCCATTCACATCGAAGCGGTGAGTTTGCCGAAGCGTAAGATTGGTAAAGTGAAGCCGACCCAATACCCGTTCCGGTATGTTGAAGAGCGTTTTTGACTGAAGCGTTCGCGGGTCATTCGCTGACCCGCGAGCGCGGGACTTACGGCATCCCTTTCGTACTGTCCTGTTTCGCTTCCAGCCGCTCAACGTCACGGTACCAGCGCGGGTGGTGTTTCTGCGCCCAGCGGCGGCTCACTTTCCCTTCAATCATGCCTTTAATCGACCCTTTGACCCAAAAGGCCATATACATGTGGATCAGGATGGCGTGGATCAGAATAATGGCTGACGTCGCGTGAATGAGCAGCGCGTAGCGAATCACCTGAATGGGGAAGTAGTGCGCAAAGTACGGCCGCCAGATAATGACGCCGGTGACCAGCAGAACAAAAATCATGCTCATGATGGTCCAGAACATCATCTTCTGCCCGGCGTTGTATTTCCCGACCTTCGCAACCTTATGCTCATTGCCCTTCAGAACCTCAATAATCCCCTTCAGCCATGGAATGTCATGCTTATCCGGAATATTGTGATGTACGAAGCGCGCAAACATAAACATCAGCACCACGAAAATCAGCACGCCGAAGAACGGATGCAAGATACGCCCCATCTGTGGCGTCCCGAAGGTTTCCGTCAGCCACTGCAGCGTCGGGAAGAAGAAGGAGATCCCCGAGACCGCCACCAGGAAGAAGCAGATCACTACCGTCCAGTGACAGGCGCGGTCGACAAACTTCGTGCGCACAATCCATGACTTACTCATGAGGTTCCTCCTCGTCGTCATCCACCTCTTTGTTGGGTCCGATACCGATGTAGTGATAAATCAACCCGGCGAAAGTAGCGATAAAGCCCGCCGCAGAGAGCGGTTTGAGCGCCCCTTTCCACAGGTTGATCGAGGTATCGATCGCAGGATCTTTCGGCAGATTGTGGTACAACTCCGGCTGGTCGTTATGGTGCAGAACATACATCACGTGCGTTCCCCCCACACCCTGCGGGTTATAAATGCCCGCACTGGCGTAACCGCGCGCTTTCAGTTTGTCCACGCGCTGCTGGGCTACCTCCAGCATCTCTCTTTTAGTCCCGAAGTGGATAGCCCCGGTCGGGCAGGTTTTCACGCAGGCAGGCTCCTGCCCGACGCTCACGCGATCGACACACAGGGTGCATTTGTAGACCCGGTTATCCTCTTTACTGAGGCGCGGAATATTAAACGGACAGCCCGCAATGCAGTAGCCGCAACCGATGCAGTTATCCTGCTGGAAATCGACAATCCCGTTGGCGTACTGGACGATGGCCCCGGCTGACGGACAGGCCTTCAGGCATCCCGGATCTTCGCAGTGCATACAACCGTCTTTACGGATCAGCCACTCCAGCTTGCCGTTCTGATCGGTTTCGCTAAAACGCATCACCGTCCATGATTTGGCACTCAGGTCCGCCGGATTATCGTAAACCCCGACGCAGTGTCCCACTTCATCGCGGATATCGTTCCACTCCGAGCAGGCCACCTGGCAGGCTTTACAGCCTACGCAGGAAGTGACATCGATAAGCTTGGCGACTTCTGCCTTATCATCCCGCGCACGAGGCGCGGGGGTGATGGAGTTGGTCGCGGAGCGTTTAATAATGTCCTGTGTTTCCATTGCCATGTATTCGCTCCTTACGCTTTCTCGATGTTGACCAGAAACGCTTTGTACTCCGGCGTTTGCGAGTTGGAATCGCCGACGTTTGGCGTCAGGGTATTGGCGAGGTAGCCTTTTTGCGCCCCCCCTTCAAAGCCCCAGTGCAGCGGAATACCGACGGTTTCCACCTGCTGACCATGCACGTTCAGTGCCTGCAGACGACGCGTTACCACCGCAACCGCGCGAATAAAGCCGCGCTTGCTGCTCACCTTCACGCGGTCACCGTTGGCAATACCCTTCGCTTTCGCCAGCGTTTCGCTGATCTCCACAAACTGTTCCGGCTGGGCAATGGCGTTAAGCCGTGCATGCTTGGTCCAGGTATGGAAATGCTCGGTCAGGCGGTAGGTAGTCCCGACATACGGGAACCTGTCCTTCTTGCCTAAACGCAGGACGTCCTCTTCATAGATACGCACCACCGGACTGGATATGACGTTCGGGTGCAGCGGGTTGGTACCGAGCGGCGTTTCCATTGGCTCGTAGTGTTCCGGGAATGGCCCCTCCGCCAGCTTATCGAGGGCAAACAGACGTCCCAGCCCTTCCGGCTGCATGATAAACGGCCCGGTCTCAGTGCCCGGTGCGGCGGTGCTGAAGTCCGGAATATCGTTACCCGTCCATTTGCTGCCGTTCCATTCGATCAGCATCCGTTTCGGATCCCACGGTTTGCCGTTGATATCCGCAGAAGCACGGTTGTACAGCACGCGACGGTTCAGTGGCCATGCCCACGCCCAGCCCAGCGTATTGCCCAGCCCTGACGGGTCAGCGTTATCGCGGTTCGCCATCTGGTTACCCTGTTCCGTCCAGCAGCCGGTGTAGATCCAGCATGACGACGCGGTCGTGCCGTCATCCCGCAGCAGCGCGAAGCTGTTGAGCAATTGGCCTTTCTTCGCCAGCAGCGTGCCGTTCGCGTCATACAGATCCGCCAGCGCAACGCCGTTATTCTCTTTGGCGACCTCTTCGGATTCAGGATGGTCCGGCTGTTTGTAATTCCAGCTCATCCTCAGCAGCGGTTCAGCGCCTTTCCCCCCTTCGGTGCGATACATTTCACGCAGACGATGGTAAATCCCGGCCAGGATTTCGCCGTCGTTACGCGCTTCACCCGGTGCATCCTGGCCTTTCCAGTGCCACTGCAGCCAGCGGCCGGAGTTGGCAATCGACCCGTCTTCTTCTGCAAAACAGGTGGACGGCAGGCGGAACACTTCGGTCTGAATCGATGCAGGATCGACGTCGTTCATCTCGCCGTGGTTCTGCCAGAAGTTGGAGGTCTCGGTCACCAGCGGATCGATAACCA
The DNA here is from genome assembly GCF_031453695.1 of Enterobacter sp. SORGH_AS_0287. Classification (NCBI taxonomy): domain Bacteria; kingdom Pseudomonadati; phylum Pseudomonadota; class Gammaproteobacteria; order Enterobacterales; family Enterobacteriaceae; genus Enterobacter; species Enterobacter sp. SORGH_AS_0287. The sequence goes on along the minus strand of NZ_JAVIZW010000001.1, from coordinate 1,122,017 downwards.
CCATGTATTTCAGTTTGCTCAGGCTGCGAACGACCTTGTTTTTGTCCGGGAAAGACGCCACCGGGTTAAAGCCCTGGCAGATGTAGCCCGTAACGTTGCCCTTATCCATCATGTTGAAATACTTAATGACGTCGTAGGCCTGGTCCCATTTCGGCAACCACTCGAAGCCCCAGTCGTTTTCCTTCTGCGCGGCATCGCCATAGAACGACTTCATCAGGCTGACGAAGAACTTCGGATAGTTACTCCAGTAGTTCACCTGATCGGCACGCGTTGCTTTTGGCGTGTTGGCCGCCAGATAGCTGTGCAAATCAGTCTGCTTTTCAGACGGCAGCGTCAGATAGCCTGACAGGCTGGTCGACAGCAGGCCCAGATCGGTCAAGCCCTGAATGTTGGAGTGTCCGCGCAGGGCGTTCACGCCACCGCCGGCCATCCCCATGTTTCCGAGCAACAGCTGAATCATTGCCATGGTGCGGATGTTTTGCGCACCGACGGTATGCTGCGTCCAGCCGAGCGCATACAGGAACGTCGTGGTTCTGTCGGCGGCGCTGGTAGAGGCCAGTACATCACACACCTTGAGGAAATCTGCTTTTGGCGTACCGCAGATATTCTCCACGACGTCCGGCGTATAGCGGGAAACATGCTGTTTCAGCAAATTCCATACGCAGCGCGGATGGTTCAGGGTCTCATCGCGTCTGGCGTAGCCGTTTTCATCGAACTGGTAGTTCCAGGACGATTTATCGTACTGCCGTTTTTCCGCGTCATAACCGCTGAACAACCCCTCTTCAAAGGCAAAATCATCCCGTACCAGGAGGCTGGCATTGGTGTAATGCTTAACGTATTCAGCGTTAATTTTATTGTTTTCAATCAGGTACAGCAGAACGCCCGAGAGGAACGTAATGTCCGTACCGGAGCGAATAGGCGCATAGATATCCGCCACCGATGCCGTACGCGTAAAGCGCGGATCGACAACGATCAGCGTCGCATCGTTATTGTTTTTCGCTTCCATCGCCCAGCGGAAACCCACCGGATGGGCTTCAGCGGCATTACCGCCCATCACCATCACGACGTTGGCGTTTTTAATATCAACCCAGTGGTTGGTCATCGCACCGCGACCAAATGTTGGAGCAAGACTTGCTACCGTTGGTCCGTGTCAGACGCGCGCCTGGTTATCTACCGCCAGCATGCCGAGGGAGCGCACAAATTTTTGCGTCAGCATGCCGGTTTCATTACTTGCCGCGGACGCGCACAGCATGCCGGTCGACAGCCAGCGGTTCACCGTAAAGCCCTGCGCGTTCTTTTCGATAAAGTTGGCGTCGCGGTCAGCTTTCATCAGTTTTGCGATTCGGGAAAACGCCTCATCCCAGGAGATACGCTGCCATTTGTCAGATCCTGGCGCACGGTATTCCGGATAGCGCAGACGGTTTTCGCTGTGGACATAATCCAGCAGACCCGCCCCTTTCGGACAAAGTGCGCCACGGCTCACCGGATGATCCGGGTCCCCTTCAATATGATAAATCGCTTCTTTGGCGTTCTTCGCGCCATCGCCCAGGCTATACATTAAAAGCCCACAACCTACGGAACAGTATGTGCAGGTGTTACGGATCTCTTTCGCGCGCAGCAGTTTATAGTTGCGTGCCTGAGCCAGCGCCATTTTGGGTGCAAATCCCAGCATTGCGGCTGTTGTTCCGGCCATACCGCCCGCGCAGATTTTAAAAAATTGTCTGCGGCTGACGTCCATTGTTGTCCTCGTTTTCATATAAGACTTCGCGCCGCAAACTAGCAGTAAAGCCCCTGATTTTTTTGCGTCAAATCAAGGTCACTTGTCTTCACCCCCTTAATAGTCACCCCCACGGAATTTAAATACCTCTTTTTGATTAAAGACTTAAGAGAATAATTCGCGATGGCAGGAGGATTAATGCTATAAATTTTTCCTTTGATTTTTATAGCGGTGGCAGGGTTATGGACAGAAAGAGAGCAACGCTCACGGGACTGGCGGCGATACTGTTGTGGAGCACCATGGTTGGCCTCATTCGTAGCGTCAGTGAGGGGCTGGGACCGGTGGGAGGCGCCGCAATGATATACACCCTCAGCGGATTACTGTGCCTGGTGACGGTAGGATTTCCTGATATCAGACGGTTTTCACCCCGGTATCTTATTGCCGGCAGCGTGCTGTTTGTCAGCTATGAAATTTGCCTCGCCCTGTCGTTAGGCTATGCCGCAACGCGCTCCCAGGCTATCGAAGTGGGAATGGTCAATTATCTCTGGCCAAGCCTGACGATAGTGTTTGCCATTTTATTTAACGGCCAACGGTCCACCCTGTGGGTGATCCCGGGCTTAGCCGTCTCATTGTTGGGCGTCTGTTGGGTATTAGGCGGAGAGCAAGGGCTACATCTTGATGACATCATGCGTAATGTCATCTCAAGCCCGCTCAGCTACGCGCTGGCGTTCGCCGGGGCTTTTATCTGGGCGGCATACTGCACCGTCACCAGTAAGTTTGCCAACGGGCAAAACGGGATAACGCTTTTCGTGCTGCTCACCGCGCTCAGTCTGTGGGTGAAATATGCGTTCAGCGAACAGCCGCAAATGGTGTTTACTCTCCCGGTGGTCGTAAAGCTCATCATGTGCAGCGTCGCACTGGGGTTTGGCTATGCGGCATGGAATATCGGTATTCTTCATGGCAACGTCACGGTCCTCGCAGCGGTATCCTATTTCACGCCTGTACTCTCAGCAGCACTCGCTGCCGTATTGCTGAATTCCCCCCTCTCGTTTTCTTTCTGGCAAGGCGCATTAATGGTTTGTGCCGGGTCATTGTTGTGCTGGTACGCCACGCGAAAATAATATCGCTATCTTCTGCCGGGTCCATAATCGCCCGGCGGAAATTAACATAAATTTAATATGTGATCGCGCGTCAAAATAATGATCGGCGCGTTAGAAAAGCCGTTTAGATTCTGTTTATATTACCGCCCTTTCGTAAATCTCCGTCGTCTTTTATTGACATAACTTGACACCGTTACGTTATTAATCCCTTGCGAATATTAACAATGTATATAGCACAAAGTGCAATAGTGTGTTTCTGTGTGTTTCATGTCCAACAACGATTATCCCGTATAATGAAATAGTTAACCCACTGACTTTAAACAACTGACATTTATATCAAACGCGTAAAAAGACAGAAAATACCGACAATTAACAAAAGAAACTAAAACGGCTGAAAACTATATTGAGGCCAATGGTTTTGTTGAATAATTCATCAAAAAATGCACAAATCACCACCATCTCATTCGTTGCAGCCGCAATTTATCCGATCCGGATCACACTAATTGAAATTATTGCTAATATTTTGAAACTTATTATTGAAACCCTACTACAAGATTCTTAAAAATAGCATGCCATTGATGATTAGCCTCGTTTAGAAATCGTTCAAAGTGGCTCAGGAAATACTGAAGAAAATTATAAGGAATATTTAAGATGAAACTTAAATTAGTTGCAGTGGCAGTGACTTCCATGTTGGCAGCAGGCGTTGTAAACGCGGCTGAAGTTTTTAACAAAGACGGTAACAAACTGGATCTGTACGGCAAAGTAACAGGTCTGCACTATTTCTCTGATGACGCTGGCAACGACGGCGACAAAACCTATGTTCGTCTGGGCTTCAAAGGTGAAACTCAGATCAACGACCAGATGACCGGTTACGGCCAGTGGGAATACGAGTTCAAAGGCAACCGCTCTGAATCTCAGGGTTCTGACGGCAACAAAACCCGTCTGGCATTCGCGGGCCTGAAATTCAACGAATTCGGTTCTTTCGACTACGGTCGTAACTACGGTGTTGCTTACGACATCGGCGCATGGACTGACGTTCTGCCAGAATTCGGTGGTGATACCTGGACTCAGACTGATGGCTTTATGACTGGCCGTACGACTGGCGTTGCAACTTACCGTAACACCGACTTCTTCGGTCTGGTTGATGGCCTGAACGTGGCTGCTCAGTACCAGGGTAAAAACGACCGTAACGACATCACCGAAGCGAACGGTGACGGCTGGGGTCTGTCTTCTACTTATGAATTCGAAGGCTTCGGTGTAGGTGCTACCTACGCGAAATCTGACCGTACTGACCGTCAGGTTGCTGCTGCAAGCAATCTGAATGCAGGCGGCGAAAACGCGGAAGTATGGGCTGCGGGTCTGAAGTACGATGCCAACAACATCTACCTGGCAACCACCTACTCTGAAACCCGTAACATGACCAACTTCGGTAGCGGTTTCATCGCTAACAAAGCGCAGAACTTCGAAGTGGTTGCTCAGTACCAGTTCGACTTCGGTCTGCGTCCATCCATTGCTTACCTGAAATCCAAAGGTAAAGACATTGGTACTTACGGCGACCAGGATCTGGTTGAATACGTTGACGTTGGCGCGAGCTACTACTTCAACAAAAACATGTCTACCTACGTTGATTACAAAATCAACCTGGTTGACGACAGCAGCTTCACTAAAGCAGCTGGCGTTTCTACCGACAACATCGTTGCTGTTGGTCTGACCTACCAGTTCTAAGATTTGTTAGTATAAAAAAGCCAGCCTTCGTGGCTGGCTTTTTTTATTCGGTTTGACTGGCGTAATAAAGGAGCACGCCATGCATATTTTCAAAGGACGCTGCCTGTGTGGGATGAGCCAATTCAGCGTTTCCCTCAACAACTTCGACGTCTATGCCTGCCACTGTACCCAGTGCCAGAAATGGTCGGGGGGAATGGCCATGTATCTGGAAGCGCAGGGTCAACCGCTTGTGGAAGAAGAGTCGATAGCCCCTTCTCATTTCACGTCATCTGCGCGCGGCGAACGCTGGTTTTGTCCCGGATGCGGTTGCCCGCTGTGGTTCACGCTGACCGCACGCTCAACGACGCGCTATTTCATTCCCTGGACACAGCTTGAGATGAGCGAAGACGAACGTCGCCGTCTGATACTTGCCGCTGAAATCTATACAGAAACGCAACCCGCATTCTTTGGCCTGACCGGGCAATACGCGCGCTTTAGTGGCACCGAAATTGAAGCACACGACAAGCGCTGCCTGCTGACTCCCCATGACGCACACTGAGGGTTGCCCGGTTAGCATTGCACCACCGGGCCTGTTTTTTACTGTTTCGGTACGTTTGCCAGGCTAAACCAAATCCCGACCGCCAGCACCAGTAACATTGCGCCGGCACTGCCTAACGCCACGCTGTGTGACGTGATAAAGGCCGTTTTTGCCGCCGCAATTAACGACTCCGCCAGCCCTGGAGTCAGGCTCTGCGCAACGTTCACCGCTTCGCCAATCGATGACGAGGCCTTATCGGCCAGCGTCGCGCTCAGTCCCTGCGGCAGGACAATTGACGCCGAGAAGCTGCGGGTTAACAGCAGACCAAAAATGGCAATGCCCAACCCTGCGCCCAGCTCATAGGACATGGTTTCAATCGCCCCTGCGGCAGCCGCTTTCTCTTTTGGCGCAGCCGCCATAATTGCCGAGGTTGAGGCCAGCAGCGCACTGGCGGCACTGAAGCCCAGCAGCACCATCAGACTCCATGCCTGCCAGTGCTGCGTGCTGAAGTCGAGCAGTGACAGACCGATAAAGCTGACGGCACTCAGCCCCATTCCGCCTGCCGCCACCAGCCGCAGCCCCAGACGACCGACCAGCACACCGGCAATCGGCCCGCTAAACCCGCTGGCGACCATCAGCGGCAGCATAAACATCCCCGCTTCAAACGGCGTAAAGCCATGCACAAACTGCAGCTCCTGGGCCATCAACAGCTCAAACCCCACGAGCGCGATCATGGCGGTCATCGCCATCACGACACCGCTTAAAATAATGCGATGACAGAACAGGCGCATGTCGATCATCGGCACGCGGGCGCGAAGCTGGATCCGCACAAAGATCATCAGCATCACCGCTCCGGTGAGCAGCGTCATTGCCACCAGCCACGGAGAAAGCACCCCTTTGAGCGCGGTTTTCGCGCTGTAGACCAGCAGCAATATCGCCACAATCAGCATGACTGCATGGGCAATATTCAGCGGCTGTTCCGGGCGTCCCTGTTGACGAGGCACCAGACGCGCGGCAAGGGAAACAACGATGACCACGATCGGCACGTTGATCAAAAAGACCGATCCCCAGTAAAAATGCTCCAGCAACATACCGCCAATCAACGGACCAAACGCCGCACCGCCTGAACCGACGGCGGCCCAGACCCCAAGCGCGATGTTGCGATCGCGCGCATTAACGAACAACGTGCGGATCCCCGCAAGCGTGGCCGGGATGATCATCGCCGCCCCAATCGCCAGCGAGGCGCGGGCAGCAATCAGCCATCCTGCTGAAGGCGCAAATGCAGCTGCCAGCGATGACAAGCCAAACAGCGTACTGCCAATTATCAACAACCGTTTAAAACCAATGCGGTCACCCAGCGCGCCCATCGGCAGCACCATCCCCGCCATCACCAGCGAGTATATATCGATGATCCACAATAATTCGTTACCGCTGGCACCCAGCGTCATACTCAACGTCGGCGCCGCTACGTGCAGTACCGTCGCGTCGATCGCCACCGGGATATACACCAGCACGATAATGACTAACGCTAACCACTGACGAAACATAAATTTCCTTTTCTTTTAAATCATGGACACATGTCCAGCTTGCGATCCTACGTAAAGTTGAACGAGTGTCCAGCTTTTTGTTACACTTGTTTCAGTCCCATTAAGAGTGAGTGAAAATGCGATATCTGAGCAAGGATGAAAGGCGGGAAGAGATTTTACAGGCCGCTATGCGCGTGGCGCTCTCTGACGGACTTTCCGCAATGACGGTACGGCGAATTGCCGCCGAAGCCGGCGTCGCCACCGGACAGGTCCACCATCATTTCACCTCTGGCGGGGAGCTAAAATCGCTGGCTTTTGTGCGGTTGATCCGTGAACTGCTGGATGCGGATGTGGTCGGCAAGCAGGCCAGCTGGCGACAGCAGCTGCATGCCATGCTCGGCAGCGATGATGGCCGATTTGAGCCCTATATTCGCCTGTGGCGTGAGGCGCAGATCCTGGCAAGCCGGGATACGGACATCAGGGGTGCATATGTACTGACCATGGAGATGTGGCACCAGGAGACCGTCGCCCTTATCAAAGCAGGCACTGACGCGGGAGATTTTACCCCGGGCGATCGGCCAGAAAATATTGCCTGGCGTTTAATTGGTCTGGTGTGTGGCCTGGACGGCATTTATATATTAGATATCCCAGAGATGGACGACGCTGCCTTTAATAACCATCTTGATAAATTAATCTCTCTGGAATTGTGTTAATACTCACTTATGAGTATTAACAGCCCTCACTTACAATTCGTAACACATTAAGCGAACCCTTATTTCCCCTCCCGGATCAGGGATTCGCTTTTTTATCTATCCTTTCAGATGTATCCCAAACCATCCAATAATTCCAGAAACACACTGTCAGACATCCACCTGTTTTTACTCCATTTTTTCTTTTTATGGTTAAGCAAGAGGGCGACATGTCACAACAAAGTGAGAAGAATAATCCTTATCTGCTGAGCAACTGGAAACCCGAAAACGCGCAATTCTGGGAAAATAAAGGAAAACATATTGCCCGAAGAAATCTTTTAATTTCTGTGGCTTGCCTGTTATTAGCGTTTTGCGTATGGATGTTATTTAGTGCCATTGCGGTCAATCTGAATAAAGTTGGATTTAATTTTTCCACCGACCAGCTTTTTATGCTAACAGCCTTACCCTCCCTGTCCGGTGCGATATTGCGCGTCCCCTACTCGTTTATGGTTCCTCTCTTTGGTGGACGCTACTGGACGGTGTTAAGCACGGTGATCCTGATTGTTCCGTGCGTCTGGTTGGGGATCGCGATTCAGGACACTGCCACTCCCTACTGGATCTTTATCGTCATCGCGCTGCTGTGTGGTTTTGCCGGCGCTAACTTCGCCTCCAGCATGGGCAATATCAGCTTCTTCTTCCCGAAAACGAAACAGGGTAGCGCCCTGGGGATTAACGGCGGGCTGGGGAACCTGGGCGTGAGCGTAATGCAGCTGGTCGCGCCGCTGGTGATCTTCCTGCCCATGTTCACCTTTCTCGGCGTAAACGGCGTGCCGCAGGATGACGGATCAACGATGTGGCTGGCCAATGCCGCGTGGATTTGGGCGCCCCTTCTTTTGCTGGCCACGATTGCGGCGTTTTTCGGCATGAATGACATCGCGAGCTCTAAGGCCACGATTGCCAGCCAGCTACCGGTGTTAAAACGTTTTCACCTGTGGCTCCTGAGCCTCCTCTACCTGGCAACCTTCGGTTCGTTTATCGGTTTTTCAGCAGGCTTCGCCATGCTGTCGAAAACCCAGTTTCCTGACGTCAATATCCTCCATCTGGCTTTCTTTGGTCCACTGATTGGCGCGCTGGCCCGTTCTGCGGGCGGGATGATCTCAGACAAACTCGGCGGCGTACGCGTCACCCTGATTAACTTCGTCTTTATGGCGCTTTTCAGCGCCCTGCTTTTCCTGACGCTTCCCGGTTCCGGGTCGGGCAGTTTTCTCGCCTTCTATCTGGTCTTTATGGGCCTGTTCCTCACCGCCGGACTGGGCAGCGGGTCAACGTTTCAGATGATTGCCATCATTTTCCGCCAAATCACCCTCACCCGCGTGAAGCAACAAGGGGGAAGTGACGAGCAGGCGCAGCATGAAGCAGTGACCGAAACCGCGGCAGCGCTGGGCTTTATCTCCGCCATCGGTGCCGTCGGCGGGTTCTTCATTCCGAAAGCCTTCGGCACGTCGCTGGCCATGACCGGCTCGCCTGTGGGTGCCATGAAAGTTTTTCTCGTGTTTTACATCGTCTGCGTCCTGGTGACCTGGCTGGTTTATGGCCGCAAATCTTCACAACGATAACAATTACACATTCGCCTGAGAGTGGGCAGCCCTCTCCAAAAAGGCTATCGAAGCAGGAGAAATGTCATGAGTAAACTGTTGGATCGCTTTCGCTATTTCAAACAAAAAGGCGACAGCTTCGCCAATGGACACGGGCAGGTGTACAACACCAACCGTGACTGGGAGGACAGCTACCGACAGCGATGGCAGTTCGACAAGATTGTGCGGTCCACCCACGGCGTAAACTGCACGGGCTCCTGTAGCTGGAAAATCTACGTCAAAAACGGCCTGGTTACCTGGGAAACCCAGCAGACCGACTACCCGCGTACCCGCCCCGACCTGCCTAACCACGAGCCGCGCGGCTGCCCGCGCGGTGCAAGTTATTCCTGGTACCTATACAGCGCCAACCGGCTGAAATACCCGCTGGTGCGCCGCACGCTGATCGAACTGTGGCGTGACGCGCTGGCGCAACACAGCGATCCGGTGCTGGCCTGGGATGCCATTCAGAACGATCCGCAGAAGAGCCGGAGCTATAAGCAGGCTCGCGGACACGGCGGATTTATCCGCTCCAGCTGGAAAGAGCTGAACCAGCTGATTGCTGCCGCCAACGTCTGGACCATTAAACACTACGGTCCCGATCGCGTGGCCGGTTTTTCACCGATTCCGGCGATGTCGATGGTCTCGTATGCCGCCGGGACGCGTTATCTCTCTCTGCTGGGCGGCACCTGTCTCAGCTTTTATGACTGGTATTGTGATTTACCGCCCGCCTCGCCCATGACGTGGGGCGAGCAGACCGACGTGCCGGAATCCGCAGACTGGTACAACTCCAGCTACATCATTGCCTGGGGGTCTAACGTTCCGCAGACGCGTACGCCAGATGCCCACTTCTTTACCGAGGTTCGCTACAAAGGCACCAAAACCGTGGCCATCACCCCGGACTTCTCCGAGGTCGCCAAACTGAGCGATCAGTGGCTGGCACCCAAGCAAGGCACCGACAGCGCGCTGGCGATGGCAATGGGCCACGTGATCCTTAAAGAGTTCCATCTCGACAACCCCAGCGAGTACTTCCTCAACTACTGTCGCCGCTACACCGACATGCCGATGCTGGTGCTGCTGGATGAACAGGCCGATGGCCGCGTGGTGCCGGGGCGGATGCTTCGGGCTTCTGATCTCACGGACGGGCTGGGAGAAACCAATAATGTTGAGTGGAAAACCGTCGCCTTTGATATCGCCGGCGATCTGGTGGTGCCGAACGGGTCCATTGGTTTCCGCTGGGGCGAAAAAGGCAAATGGAACCTGGCGCCGCTGGCGGCAGATCATGAAACTGAGCTCACCCTCTCGCTGCTGATTACCCACGACAGCGTGGCAGAGGTGGCATTCCCCTATTTTGGCGGCAATGAAAATCCACACTTCCGTAGCGTCAAGCAGGAGCCGGTCCTGACGCGCCGTGTACCGAGTAAAACCCTGACGCTGGCCGATGGCAGCCAGAAACGGGTGGTCAGCGTCTACGATCTGATTCTCGCTAACTACGGCCTCGATCGTGGTCTGGAAGACAGCAACGCGGCGGGCAGCTATGACCAGATCAAAGCTTACACTCCCGCCTGGGGCGAACAGATCACCGGCGTCCCTGCTTACCTGATAGAGAAAATTGCCCGTGAGTTTGCCGACACGGCGCACAAAACGCACGGCCGGTCGATGATTATCCTCGGTGCCGGGGTGAACCACTGGTACCACATGGACATGAACTACCGCGGGATGATCAACATGCTGGTGTTCTGCGGCTGCGTGGGTCAAAGCGGCGGCGGCTGGTCACACTATGTGGGTCAGGAGAAGTTGCGTCCGCAAACCGGCTGGCTGCCGCTGGCGTTTGCGCTGGACTGGAACCGTCCCCCGCGCCAGATGAACAGTACGTCGTACTTCTACAACCACGCCTGCCAGTGGCGTTATGAGAAACTGACCGCGCAGGAGTTACTCTCTCCGCTGGCGGACGCGACAAAATTCACCGGTCACCTGATCGATTTTAACGTCCGGGCAGAGCGTATGGGCTGGCTGCCCTCGGCGCCGCAGCTAAACCTCAATCCGTTGCACATTAAAGCCCGGGCCGACGCCGCCGGCATGACCCCGCAGGAGTACACCGTGCAGGCATTAAAATCGGGCGATATACGTTTCGCCTGCGAACAGCCTGACAACGGTAAAAACCACCCGCGCAATCTGTTTGTCTGGCGGTCTAACCTGCTCGGCTCTTCGGGGAAAGGTCACGAGTACATGCTCAAATACCTGCTCGGTACCGAAAGCGGCATCCAGGGCGAAGATTTAGGGTCGACGGATGACGTGAAGCCCGAAGAGGTGGAGTGGCAAACTCAGGCCATCGAGGGCAAGCTTGACCTGCTGGTGACGCTCGATTTCCGCATGTCCAGCACCTGCCTGTTCTCCGATATCGTGCTGCCCACCGCGACATGGTATGAAAAAGACGACATGAATACGTCGGATATGCATCCGTTTATTCATCCGCTTTCAGCTGCCGTCGACCCGGCCTGGGAATCCCGCAGCGACTGGGAGATTTACAAAGGTATTGCCAGCGTTTTCTCAGAGGTGTGCGTCGGCCATCTTGGCACCGAAACGGACGTGGTACTGCAGCCGCTGCAGCACGACTCCCCGGGGGAACTGTCACAGCCGTTTGATATTCAGGACTGGCGCAAAGGCGAATGCGATCTCATTCCGGGTAAAACGGCGCCGACGATTGCGGTGGTCGAACGTCATTATCCGGAAACCTACGAGCGCTTTACATCACTCGGCCCGCTGATGGACAAACTCGGCAACGGCGGGAAAGGCATTTCATGGAATACTCAGAGCGAAGTCGATTTCCTTGGCAAGCTGAACTACGTCAAGCTTGATGGCCCGGCAAAAGGACGCCCGCGTATTGAAACGGCGATTGACGCCTCTGAAGTGATCCTCGCCCTCGCCCCTGAAACGAATGGCCAGGTGGCAGTGCGAGCCTGGCAAGCGCTGGGCGAACTGACCGGTCGCGATCACACCCATCTGGCGCTGAACAAAGAAGATGAGAAAATCCGCTTCCGCGATATTCAGGCCCAGCCGCGGAAAATTATCTCCAGCCCCACCTGGTCGGGCCTTGAGAGTGAGCATGTCTCCTATAACGCCGGTTATACCAACGTTCACGAGCTTATTCCCTGGCGCACCCTTTCCGGTCGTCAGCAGCTGTATCAGGACCATCCGTGGATGCGCGCGTTCGGGGAAAGTCTGGTGGCCTATCGCCCACCGATTGATACCCGAAGCGTTAGCCATATGCGCGAAATCCCGCCGAACGGCTTTCCTGAGAAGGCGCTGAACTTCCTGACGCCACACCAGAAATGGGGCATTCACTCGACCTACAGTGAAAACCTGTTGATGCAGACGCTGTCACGCGGGGGGCCTATCGTCTGGATCAGCGAAACCGATGCCAGAGAGTTAGGCATTGAGGATAACGACTGGATCGAAGCCTTCAACGCCAACGGGGCCCTGACCGCCCGGGCAGTGGTGAGCCAGCGCGTCCCGCCGGGCATGACCATGATGTACCACGCGCAGGAACGTATCCTGAATATTCCGGGTTCAGAAGTCACCGGCCGTCGCGGCGGGATCCATAACTCGGTGACGCGCGTCTGTCCCAAACCGACACACATGATTGGCGGCTACGCCCAGCTGGCGTACAGCTTCAACTATTACGGCACCGTCGGCTCTAACCGCGACGAGTTCATCATGATCCGCAAAATGAAAAACATTAACTGGCTGGATGGCGAAGGTCGGGATCAGGTACAGGAGGCGAAATAATGAAAATACGCTCACAGGTTGGAATGGTGCTGAATCTCGACAAATGCATTGGCTGTCACACCTGCTCGGTCACCTGTAAAAACGTCTGGACCGGGCGTGAAGGTATGGAATATGCGTGGTTCAACAACGTTGAAACCAAACCGGGGATTGGCTACCCGAAAAACTGGGAAGATCAGGAGGAGTGGCAAGGCGGCTGGGTACGCGGGATCACCGGCAAGCTGACTCCGCGTCTCGGCGGGCGCGTGGGCGTGCTGTCAAAAATCTTTGCCAACCCGTCCCTGCCCGGCATTGATGATTACTACGAACCCTTCACGTTTGATTACCAGGATCTGCACCGTGCACCACAAGGCGATCACCTCCCGACGGCCCGCCCGCGCTCGCTGATTAGCGGCAAACGGATGGACAAAATTGTTGGCGGCCCGAACTGGGAAGAACTGCTTGGCGGTGAGTTCGAAAAACGCGCCCGCGACCGCAACTTCGACAAGATCCAGAAGGAGATGTACGGACAGTTTGAAAACACCTTCATGATGTACCTGCCGCGCCTGTGTGAACACTGCCTGAACCCGAGCTGCGTGGCCACCTGCCCGAGCGGTGCCATCTACAAGCGTGAAGAAGACGGCATTGTGCTGATTGACCAGGACAAATGCCGTGGCTGGCGCATGTGCATCAGCGGTTGCCCGTACAAGAAAATCTACTTCAACTGGAAAAGCGGAAAGTCGGAGAAATGCATCTTCTGCTACCCACGCATTGAGTCTGGCCAGCCAACCGTCTGTTCGGAGACCTGCGTCGGGCGTATTCGCTATCTGGGCGTGCTGCTGTATGACGCGGATCGCATTGAAGAAGCGGCCAGCACCGAACATGAAACTGACCTCTATGAACGCCAGTGTGACGTATTCCTTGATCCGCATGACCCGGCGGTCATTGAAGAAGCCTTCAAGCAAGGTATTCCGCAGAACGTGATTGACGCCGCCCAGCGTTCCCCGGTTTACAAGATGGCGATGGACTGGAAGCTGGCCCTGCCGCTGCATCCGGAATACCGCACCCTGCCGATGGTCTGGTACGTTCCGCCGCTGTCACCGATCCAGTCTTACGCAGATGCGGGCGGCCTGCCGCTCAACGACGGCGTGTTACCGGCGGTCGAAAGCCTGCGCATACCGGTGCAGTATCTGGCCAACATGCTCAGTGCGGGCGATCCTGCTCCGGTGCTGCGCGCCCTCAAACGCATGATGGCCATGCGTCATTACAAACGCTCTCAGACCGTTGAAGGCGTGACCGATACGCGCGCCATCGAAGAGGTGGGCCTTAGCGTCGAGCAGGTTGAAGAGATGTACCGCTATCTGGCGATTGCCAACTACGAAGATCGTTTCGTGATCCCCACCAGCCACCGCGAAATGGCGCGCGACGCCTTCCCGGAACGCAACGGCTGCGGCTTCTCCTTTGGCGACGGGTGCCACGGTTCCGACACCAAATTCAACCTCTTTAACAGCAGCCGCATTGATGCCATCAACATCACCGAAGTGCGCGACCACGGGGAGGGAGAGTGATGCAGATCCTCAAAATCATCGCCCTGCTGATTGAGTATCCCGATGAAACATTATGGGAAAATCGCGAGGAAGCACTTTCCCTGATAGAGCAGGATCTCCCTGCGTTACTGCCCTTTGCCCGCCAGCATCTGGATGCCGCACTGCTGGATAAGCAGGCCGAATGGTGCGAGGTGTTTGAGCGGGGTCGTGCGACCTCGCTGCTGCTGTTTGAGCACGTTCATGCTGAATCCCGCGATCGCGGCCAGGCGATGGTCGACCTGATGAGCCAGTACGAAAAAGCCGGCCTGCAGCTGGACTGTCGCGAATTGCCGGACTATCTGCCGCTCTACCTGGAGTATCTCAGCCTCGTCACCGACGACGAGGCCCGCGAAGGGCTACAAAACGTTGCGCCGATCCTGGCGCTGATTGGCGGTCGCCTGAAGCAGCGCGGCGTGGCGCATTATCAGCTGTTCGATGCGCTCCTGACGCTCGCAGGCACGCGTCTGACCAGCGACAGCGTGGCGAAACAGGTTTCCACCGAGAAACGGGATGATACCCGCCAGGCGCTGGACGCCGTCTGGGAAGAGGAACAGGTCAAGTTTATCGAGGACAACGCCACATCGTGTGATACCTCACCGATGCAGCAATATCAACGACGCTTTAGCCAGGACGTTGCCCCGCAGTATGTCGACGTCAGTGCGGGAGGCCCAAAATGATCCAGTTTCTGAACGTCTTTTTCTACGATATTTACCCCTACCTGTGTGGCACGGTTTTTCTGGTGGGAAGCTGGCTGCGTTACGATTACGGGCAGTATACCTGGCGCGCCTCCTCCAGCCAGATGCTGGATAAGCGCGGCATGGTGCTGTGGTCAAATCTGTTCCATATCGGGATCCTGGGGATCTTCTTCGGACATCTTTTCGGGATGCTGACGCCGCACTGGGTTTATTCGTGGTTTCTGCCGATGTCGCAGAAACAGCTGATGGCGATGATTCTGGGCGGCGTTTGCGGCGTGCTTACGCTGGTGGGCGGTGCGGGATTATTGATTCGCCGGCTGACGAACCCGCGTATCCGGGCGACCTCCTCCACGGCAGATATCCTGATCCTCTGCATTTTGCTGGTGCAGTGTATTCTTGGGCTCACCACCATTCCGTTCTCCGCGAAATATCCCGACGGCAGCGAGATGCTCAAGCTGGTGGACTGGGCGCAGTCGGTAGTGACCTTCCGCGGTGGCTCGTCCGAACATCTGGCGGGCGTGGCGTTTATCTTCCGTGTCCATCTGGTGCTGGGCATGACCATTTTCCTGATCTTCCCCTTCACCCGACTGGTGCACGTCTGGAGCGCGCCGGTGGAGTATTTAACGCGCAGGTATCAGGTGGTGAGATCGCGCCGCTGAGTGTTGCCGGGTGGCGCTACGCCTGAGCGCAGCGCCACCGGTCTATTTCCCGGCCTGAGGATGTGTATCAAACCCGGCCATCACCGCCGTCAGCGCGTCCAGCGAAAACCCGTGTTTGGGATCGTCAACGCCCAGTCCAAACCGTGACTGCATCACCTGATACAGCGCGTTCGCGTCGGGAAGATGGACCTGCTCTTCCGCATGCCCCTTCTGCCAGTGGGTAAAGTTAAAGTTGGTCAGGGTCAGCTTTCCGCCGTCAGGCAGATGGCGACACATCAACAGATGGTGGCGAAAATGGGATTGCGGCCAGTGCGCCGACCAGAAGTTGCCCATCACGTAATCGCTGAAATACTGTGTTGTCAGATCAAAATGGTACATCGACTGCCAGTGATCGTGGTGGCTGAACTGCAGGATCCAGTCGTTGCCCTCGCTCAGCAAACGGTACAGCCCGTGGGGTGTCTCCTGCTCCTCGTTGGCGAGCAAACGAATCGGCGCCGTCAGGGTCTGTCCGCCAAAACCGACGTCGGCAATCCAGCGCTCGCCGTTGAGTTCAACCAGCAGCAGACGATGCGTACGCGGCGGCATCTGTGGCGGACTGGCTAAGACCACGCGGCCCAGCACGCTGCGAACCGTAAAGCCCACTTCACGCAAAACGCGTTCAAAGAGGCCGTTCTGCTCAAAGCAATAGCCTCCACGACGCGCCGTCACCAGTTTGTCGACCAGGCACTGATCTTCCAGATGGATCTCGCGCGGCATCACGACGTCAATATTCTCGAAGGGGATCGCGCAGTTGTGGTGTAGATGCAGCGCCCGCAGGGTGTCGATGTCAACCTGAACAGGCTGTTGCCAACCCGTACGGGCAAAATAAGCACTCAGAAATGGGGACATGATTCGCTTCCATGATGTGATGTTCCCTGTTTATAAACTATTTTCTGGCCTCCATATGCGCAAAAGTGCTTTTTGCGGGTGCATCTTGATTTCGGCTACCCATCAGACGTTTAATGCCAGCATACCTGCTGAGAGGAATGTTCATGAGCGCGTTTCGTCCCGTTGAATTAAAGCATGCCAGCCGTCTGCTGAACCATGGCCCTACGGTACTGATTACCAGCCGCGATGAGTCTATCGACCGTCGTAACGTCATGGCTGCGGCCTGGTCGATGCCGGTAGAGTTTGAGCCACCGCGTATCGCAATTGTGGTGGACAAAAGCACCTGGTCGCGCGAACTGATTGAGCGCAGCGGAAAGTTCGGTATTGTCATCCCCGGCGTGGCAGCGGCTAACTGGGCTTACGCCGTCGGCAGCGTGAGCGGGCGCGACGAAGACAAGTTCAACTGCTACGGGATCCCGGTTGTGCAAGGTCCGGTACTCGGCCTGCCGGTGATTGAAGAGAAATGCCTGGCGTGGATGGAGTGTCGTTTACTCCCGGTTACCGCAGCTGCCGAAAAATACGATACGCTGTTTGGTGAGGTTGTTTCGGCAGCCGCAGATGAACGCGCGTTTGTCGCCGGACGCTGGCAGTTTGACGGCGATAAGCTGAACACCCTGCATCATCTGGGGGCCGGGACGTTTGTGACCAGTGGGAAAATGGTAAAGGCGCTGGAAAAATAGCCTATAAAAAAAGCCCTCTCCGCGAGGGAAAGGGCTTTTAAATTACTTCGCGCGCCGTGCAATAATTTCATCCGCAACATTACGCGGTGCTTCCGCGAAATGATGGAATTCCATCGTGTAGGTCGCGCGGCCTTGCGACATCGAACGCAGCGTCGTGGCATAGCCAAACATCTCCGCCAGCGGCACATCCGCGCGAATAATCTGGCTACCGTACTGCTCTTCCATTCCCTGTACCATGCCGCGGCGGGAAGAGAGATCGCCCATGATGTTGCCGGCGTACTCTTCCGGTGTTTCCACCTCGACATGCATGACCGGTTCAAGAATCACCGGGTCCGCTTTGCGAGCGCCCTCTTTAAAGCCGAGGATCGCCGCCATGCGGAACGCCATTTCCGAGGAGTCGACCTCGTGATAGGAGCCAAACGTCAGGGTCGCTTTCACATCGACAACCGGATACCCCGCCAGGACACCGCTGTTCATGGCTTCGCGCAGGCCTTTCTCCACAGACGGAATATACTCGCGCGGGACAACGCCGCCCTTGGTGGCATCTTCAAATACAAAACCACTGCCGGGCTCTAACGGCGCCAGACTGAGCACCACATGGCCGTACTGCCCTTTACCGCCGGACTGTCGGACAAATTTCCCTTCGATATCCTTCACCGCTTTACGCAGGGTTTCACGGTACGTGACCTGTGGGCGACCAATGTTCGCCTCAACGCCGAACTCACGCCTCATGCGGTCAACGATAATCTCAAGATGTAACTCACCCATCCCGGAGATAATTGTCTGGCCGGACTCTTCATCGGTGTGCAGACGAAACGAAGGGTCTTCTGCTGCCAGGCGCTGCAATGCAATGCCCATTTTCTCCTGATCGCCTTTGGTTTTCGGCTCGATCGCAAGCGAGATAACCGGGTCCGGAAACTCCATCCGTTCCAGCGTGATGACGGCATTCGGGTCGGTGAGCGTGTCACCGGTTGTCACATCTTTCAACCCAACGCAGGCCGCGATATCGCCCGCGCGCAACTCATCCACTTCGTGGCGATCGTTAGCATGCATCAGCACGATGCGCCCAATGCGCTCTTTCTTCCCTTTCACCGGGTTGAACACCGCGTCGCCTTTGCGCAGCACGCCAGAGTAAACGCGGATAAAGGTCAGCTGTCCGACGTACGGGTCGCTCATCAGTTTAAAGGCCAGCGCAGAGAACGGCTCGTTGTCGTCTGGATGACGCTCGGCATGCTGCCCATTCTCATCCACACCATCAATGGCGGGCACGTCCAGAGGCGACGGCATCAGTTCAATGACCGCATCGAGCATGCGTTGCACGCCTTTATTTTTAAACGCGCTGCCGCACAGCATCGGCTGGATTTCACCGGAGATGGTCCGCATACGCAGCCCCCTGATGATTTCCGCTTCCTCTAAATCACCCGTTTCCAGGTATTTATCCATCAGCTCATCGCTGGCTTCCGCCGCCGCAGAGACCATTTTTTCCCGCCATTCCTGCGCAGTACTCACTACGTCATCCGGCACAGGAGCATAGGTAAACACCATGCCCTGGGTAGCATCGTCCCACAAAATGGTACGCATTTTGATGAGATCCACCACGCCGGTGAAGTGTTCTTCTGCCCCCACCGGAATAACAATCGGGACTGGATTCGCTTTCAGACGCTCCTGCATCATTCGCACGACGCGGAAGAAGTCCGCACCCGGGCGGTCCATTTTGTTGACGAAGGCCAGCCGCGGGACATGATATTTATTCGCCTGACGCCAGACGGTTTCCGACTGCGGCTGCACGCCACCGACGGAGTCATACACCATGACAGCGCCGTCGAGTACACGCATGGAACGTTCCACCTCAATGGTGAAATCTACGTGGCCCGGGGTGTCAATAATGTTGATCCGGTGCGGTTCAAAGCCCCGGTCCATACCTGGCCAGAAACAGCTGACTGCCGCAGAGGTAATGGTTATCCCGCGCTCTTGCTCCTGTGCCATCCAGTCGGTAGTTGCCGCGCCATCGTGTACTTCACCCAGTTTGTGGCTCATACCGGTATAAAACAGGATGCGCTCGGTGGTGGTCGTTTTACCGGCATCGATATGCGCGGAGATACCGATGTTGCGATAACGTTCGAGAGGGATGGGTCGGGGCATAATATTTCCTTAGTCATTAAGACTGCGTTGTGACGACCGGGATGGTCGCGTGTTCGTTCGTTTGCTATAATAGTCCTATTGTACGAGTATTATCGAACTATTTTTTTACGGTTGACCTATTGTTGATATAGCTCAATCTGACACCAGACGCAGGAAAACGATGATCCCGAACCACCCTGAAACTGAACAAATACTGCTGGAAAATGTGCTTTTTGCCCTCGGTAACCCGCTCCGGCTGTCGATTATCCGCAGGCTGGCCGATGGCAGCGAACTGAGCTGTAACGCGCTGCGCCCGGACGAGGTGGTGAAATCGACGATGACCCATCACTGGCGCGTCTTGCGCGACAGCGGTGTGATTTGGCAGCGCCCGCAGGGGCGAGAAAATATGATTTCACTGCGCAGAGACGATCTTGATGCCCGCTTTCCGGGGCTGATGGCAATATTACTGCAGACGAAGTAACGCGTGTGTCGTGTCGGGCGACTCCGCGCCGCCCGACCCTCTCTCACATTGAATAGCCGGGTTTCTTAATTAAGTGATCCAGGTTGGGTTCAATTTCAGTATCCCAGACCTGCGCTTTCCAGTCGGCTTCCTGCACTTCATTCAGGGCGACCGAAATAGAGCGATCTTTACTGTTCAGATGACGGGTAATCACCTCGGCAATATCCGCCGCCAGCGCGGTTTTTTGGTCGTCGTTCAAATCACGGGGAAAACATTTGATATCTACGTGTGGCATATGCAGGCTTCCAGTTATGAATGTGAGTTCCACGTTATCAGATTATCTCGTTTGCCTTTAACACCTTGTGCAGTTCCGGCAGCTGGCACACGGTATCCGCAATCGCCGTTATCTTCGGCGTATTCGCCGCAAACCATGCATGGCGAGGCCCCCAGGTGCGTGCAACCGTGAGGTAGACGTCAAGCAGCGTCAGCCGTTCCCCGAGCGCAAAAGGGGTGGCACTGAGCTGGCTGTCAAACCACAGATAGAGTGATTTTCGGTATTCAATACAGCTGTTTTTCAACTGCTCCGGCGCATCCGGCACCCAGCGTTCGGGGTAGTCGGCGTAGGTAAAGGTGGGATAAACGTTCGCAACAAACCAAATGAGCAACCGCTGAAACTGCTGCCGCTCAGCCTGCCCGACGGCAGGCGCAAGATCGGGACATCTGTCCAGCACCATCAGGGCAATCGCCGCCGTTTCGGTCATGATCGCCCCGTTTTCCAGTTCCAGCGTGGGTACCTGACACAGCGGATTGCGTGCTTTCAGCAACTCACGCTGCGGGCCGGGCTGGTCGAACCCGTCCACGTTGATAAATTGATAAGGGATGTCTGCCAGAGTCAGCATCACTTCACTGATTGCCGATCCCCAGCCGGGTACGCCATAGAGTTTAATCATGTTGCCCCTCCGGGATGAAAACCCTAAGTGTAGACACGACTAATAGGTTATCCCAGGCGGGTTCACGTCGGATTGCGTCACCGCTTCGCCCTCTTCTCCCCAGCGTGCCAGCACCCGCTGGTACTCTCCACGCGTAATAGCGCCCTCCAGCGCAGCCTGCAAAGCATAAACCAGCCCATTGCCCTTTTTGGTCGTCGTGGCGACATAGGCTCTCTTCGGCCCGAGACCCACTACGCGCGTTTTGCCGGTCAACGCCGCTTTATAGGCTGATACGGATTGAGGCCCGAAGAACACATCCGCCCTGCCGGACTGAATATAGAGGTTGCCGGAAGCATCATCGGTCAGATAGACCGGCAGCGCAGGCGCACGACCGGCTTTTTTGTTCTCTTCATTCCAGCCCAGCAGAATGCGCTCCTGATTGGTCCCGGAACCGACAATCACCTTTTTGCCTGCCAGATCTTTTGCGCTGTTAATCGCCTGGACCGCGCTGGTGGATTTCACGGAAAACGCCAGTGAGTCGACGCGATAGGTCGCAAAATCAAATTTCTCTTTTCGCTGTTCGGTCACCGCAATATTCACCAGCGCCACGTCATAGCGTCCGGAGCTGATCCCCAGCGGCCAGTCTTCCCAGGCCGTGGGAACCAGCTTCAGCTTTAACCCCAGACTGCCCGCCAGCAAGCGGGCAATATCCGGATCGCTGCCAATCCGCGTCCGGTTATCGCTGGCAAGCAGCGCCAGCGGTGGAGAGTTGAGCGCTGAGATCGCTACCGTGAGCGTGCCCGGCTCAACAAATTTATAGTTCGCGGGGATCTTCGCGACGGCCTGCCGATCTACCGTCACCGGCAGCGGCTGCTCGTTGGCGTGTAAATCGATACCCGCATGGCTCGCGGTCGTAAAAGCCAGACCGGCCAGAAAAGCATATTTCATCTGCGCTCCTTACAGCACTTTTGACAGGAACTGGCGCGTTCGCGGGTGCGACGGACGGGTTAATACGTCGTCACTGCTACCCTGCTCCACAATTTTGCCGTCGACCATAAAGACCACCTGATCCGCCACTTCCCGGGCAAAGCCGATCTCGTGGGTGACCACCACCAGCGTGGTACCCGAGCGGGCGAGCTTTTTAATCACATCCAGCACTTCGCCAACCAGTTCCGGGTCGAGCGCTGAAGTGGGCTCATCAAACAGCATTACCCGGGGACGTAACGCCAGCGCGCGGGCAATGGCAATACGCTGCTGTTGGCCACCGGAGAGATGGCGCGACCAGGCGTCGGCTTTATCGCGCAGCCCGACCACATCCAGCAGGCTGTATGCCCTTTCAACGGCTTCTTTCTTACTCAGTTTTTTATGGGCGATGGGCGCTTCAATCAGGTTTTCCAGCACTGTGAGATGCGGAAAGAGATTAAAGTTCTGGAAGACATAGCCCACATTGACGCGCTGTTTGAGGATCTCTTTCTCTTTCAGCTCGTAGAGTTTGTCACCCTGACGGCGGTAACCGATGTAGTCACCGTCAATCTGGATAAACCCTTCGTCGACGCGTTCCAGATGGTTAATGGTACGCAGAAGCGTCGATTTACCCGATCCGGAAGGCCCGAGGATCACCGTTACCGATCCGGGCGGGATCTCCAGCGAGACGTTATCAAGCGCTTTATGGCGACCAAAAAACTTACTGACGCCGGTAATCGAAATATGCCCTTCAGGAGAGGTTTGCATGGACGGGCTCCTGTACTGATGCGGTGGATACGGAACGGACGCGACTGGCTACCCGGTTTTGATTAACGGCTGAACGGCGTTCGCTGCGGGCAAGCCCGCGCTCCACAACATGCTGAATGGCAGACAACACGGTGGTAATCACCAGATACCAGACCGCACCGACCATCAGCAGCGGGATCACCTCCTGCGTGCGGTTATAGATCATCTGAATGGTATAGAAGAGTTCCGGCATCGCCAGGACATACACCATGGCCGTGCCTTTCGCGAGACTGATAATTTCATTAAATCCGGACGGCAGAATCGTGCGCAGTGCCTGCGGCAAAATGATACGCACCGTGCGACGCCAGGCTGGCAGACCGAGTGCCGCCGCCGCTTCATACTGACCATGATCCACCCCCAGAAAACCGCCGCGAATGATCTCGGCGGTATACGCGCTCTGAACCAGCGTCAGCCCCACCACGGCGGTGGAAAACTGTCCCAGCACGTTGATGGTTTCAAAGCGACCCCAGGTAATGGCGGTGAAGGGTACGCCGAGCGAGAGCGTGTCGTAGAGATAGGAAAAGTTATAGAGAATGATCAGAACCACAATCAGCGGCAACGAACGAAACAGCCAGATATATCCCCAGGCCAGGCTGCTCAGCAGCCAGGATGAAGAGAGTCTCGCCAGCGCCAGCAGGCCGCCAATGACCACGCTCAGCGCAGTGCCGATCAGGGTCAAGAGCAATGTCTGCCCTACGCCTTCGAGGATAACCGGGTCAAAGAACCAACGGGCAAAGACAGACCACTCCCAGCGCGGGTTAAAGGCCACGGACTGAATGACCACCGCAAGCACAAACAGCGCCACCACGGCACCGACAGTCCGCAGCGGATAACGCGCCGGGACCACCTTAATGGTTTCAACGTTGCTCATCGTCATTCCTCATGCTGTTTTACTGAACGCTTCACTGATCAGCGTTTTGGTGAAACGCAGCCGACCATCAAACGGCGGCTGGCTGTACTCTTCCGGATCGCGGTTCAGATCGAACTGCGGCTGATAGCCCTGGCTGATATAGAGCCTGACCGCTTCCGGCTGACGAAAACCGGTGGTGAGGTAGATCTGGCTGTAACCGGCCTGTACCGCCCGACGCTCCAGCTCCTGGACAACGCGGGCCGCCAGCCCCTGTTGACGCAGCGCCTTGTGCGTCCAGATTCGTTTGATTTCAGCGGTGCGTTCATCAAACGGTTTATACGCGCCGGTGGCGATGATGTCGCCGTCACGCTCAAGGACAATAAACAGCCCCTGCGGGGCCAGGTACCACTCCGTGAGCTCCACTTCCGCGTCTTTAGAGAAGTAGTCGCCATAGCGGGCGGCATATTCACCGAATAATCCGTCGATAATGGGCTGAAGATCGGCGTCTTCCGGTGACACGTCCCGAAATTGCTCGCGCATAGCGCCTCCTTAGTCACCCAGTCCTGCCGGGTTCACTTCTGATTGAGGGATACGTTCTACCCCTTCCCCCCAGCGGTTCAGCACTTTGTCGTAATCGCCGTTTTTGATGACCCCGTTAAGTGCAGTCTGTACCGGCTCGACCAGGCCGCTGCCTTTTTTCAGCGTCACCGCAATGTGCGCCGCCTTCGGCCAGCCGCCGTCGACAATCCCAACCCGTTTCGTTTTCCCGGTCAGCGCCGCTTTCCATGCGCCAGTCACGTTCGGGCCAAAGAACGCATCTGCGCGGCCTGACTGGAGAGACAGGGTTTGTGATGCATCGTCTTTGGTGTAGATCGGGGTAAACGGCTTCAGGCCTTTCTTCACGTTCTGCGCATTCCACGCCAGCAGGATAGCCTCCTGGTTGGTCCCGGAACCTACGATGATGCGCAGCCCGGCGATGTCCTCCGCCTTCTGCAGCGAGGTAATCGGGCTGGTCGATTTCACATAGAAGCCGAGGGAATCTTTACGGTAAGTGGCAAAATCAAACTTCTCTTTGCGCTCTCTGGTCACGGTGATGTTGCTGATCGCCGCATCGTATTTCCCGGAGGCGACGCCGAGAGGCCAGTCCTCCCAGGAGGTTGGCACCACGTTCAGCTCCAGCCCAAGACTGTCGGCCACCAGACGGGCAACGTCCACCTCGCTTCCGAGCAGCGTTTTATTGTCGTCGGAAAAAACGGTCAGCGGCGGTGAGTTAAGCGCGGCAACCGCCACGGTGAATTTGCCCGGCACGGCGAAGCGATAATCTTTCGGCAGTTGCGCGATGGCGTCGCTGTTTTTGGCGGTGTTGACGGGCGTTTTGTTGGCTTCCAGGCTCACGCCAGTGCCATTAATGTTCACATTCTCTGCCCAGACGGCAGGGGAAAAGGCCAGCGCAAGCGCCAGAATAAGCGATGATTTCTGCATAGCGAGGTTCTCTATTATTGTTGTGTGAACTGGTTTTTCGGTTCGTCTAAACCCAGACTGTCGCGCAGCGTAGTGCCGGGATAGTCGGTGCGGAATAACCCGCGGGCCTGTAACACCGGGACAACCTGGTCAACAAAACGCGGGAACGTGTCCGGCGTTCCACCCTGAATAATGAAGCCGTCCGCGGCGAATGCCTCAAACCAGCCCTGCAGACCGTCTGCCACCTGCTCCGGCGTACCGGAAAAGCGCGGGCGCGGGGATGCCGCTTCGAGTGCAACCTGACGCAGGGTTAAGTTGCGTTCGCGAGCATTACGCTTAATTTCATCGGTCGTGCTGCGAAAACTGTTTTTGCCCAGTTCACCGATGTCCGGGAACGGCTCGTCGAGCGGGTACTGGCTGAAATCGTGATGTTCGAAATAACGGCCGAGGTAATTCAGGGCATCGTTAATCGACACCAGAGCCGCGGTTGTCTGATACTGGTTCTCCACGTCCTCCGCGTCTTTGCCAACAATCACGCTGACGCCCTGAAAAATATGTAAGTCCGATGCCCTGCGGCCATTCGATTCAAGCTGGTGTTTCACGTCGCGATAAAACGCTTTGGCTTCCTCTAACGTTTCATGATGGGTAAAAATGGCGTCAGCATGTTTCGCGGCCAGTTTTTTTCCGTCATCCGATGCACCTGCCTGAAAAACAATCGGGCGTCCCTGCGGCGTGCGGCCAATATTGAGCGGACCGGCCACCTGGAAGAAATCGCCGTGGTGATCAAGCGTATGCAGTTTTGCCGGGTCAAAGAACTGGCCGCTCTCTTTGTTGCGCACAAAGGCATCTCCCTCCCAGGAATCCCAGAGTCCTTTCACCCACGTCGAGGTATTCATCCGCTATCCGGTAGCGCAGCGCATGTTCAGGGTGTTTCTCGCGCGAGAAGTTTTTTGCCGACCCCTCGAGCGGTGAGGTCACCACGTTCCAGCCTGCGCGTCCGTTGCTTAAATGATCCAGGCTGGCAAACTGGCGCGCCACGGTAAACGGTTCGCTGTAGGAGGTCGATAAGGTACCGACCAGACCGAGGCGCGAGGTCAGACTTGCCAGTGCGGACAAGACCGTTAACGGCTCAAACCGGTTTAAGAAATGCGGGATGGATTTCTCGTTAATATAGAGGCCGTCGGCGACGAATAAAAAATCAAGCTTCCCCTCTTCGGCTTTTAACGCCGTGGCTTTTACAAAATCAAAATTAATGCTGGCATCGGCGACCGCCGCCGGATGGCGCCAGGCAGACATGTTCCCGGAAGCACCATGCAAAATGGTTCCCAGCCGCAATTGTCGGGTTGCAGACATATTCACCTCTTCAGAATTAAACGTGTTGCAGGGCTTTTTCCGCAAGCTGTGCAAAATAGCGGGCAGCGGGCTCAATTAATGCTTCATCCGGGTTGAAGGCCGGGTGATGTAAACCGAACGGACTGGCGCTGCCGATGCTGACAAACGCCCCGGGGATCTGCTGCAGATACACCGCGAAATCTTCCCCGCCCATATGCAGCTCTGCGTGCTGCGTTTCATACCCAGATTCTCTGGCGACGGCGGTGGCAAATTCGGCCCAGTGCGCGTCATTGACCAGCGCGGTAGGCCCGGCGTACCAGGTGATGTCGATCTGCGCGCTAAACGCGCTGGCAAACCCGGCGGCAATTTCGCCGACGCGTGCTTTCACATTCTGCTGCACTTCCACGCGGTGGGTGCGAAGCGTGCCTTCCAGCTCAACGCTTTCCGGCAGGACGTTCCAGGTATTGCCCCCGGTAATGCGCGTGACGCTCAGCACCACGGAATCAAGCGTGTTGACGTTGCGGCTGGCAACGCTCTGCAACGCCGTTACCAGCTGGCTCGCCAGCACGATGGCGTCGTTACCTTCATGCGGACGTGCAGCATGCGCGCCTTTACCGGTAATTCGGATAACAAACCGGTCGACGTTGGCGTAGAACGGCCCACCGCGGGTGGCAAATTCCCCGACCGGCAGCCCCGGCTCGTTATGCATCCCGAAGATGGCACTGACATCACGTAAGGCACCGGCCCGCACCATACTTTTCGCGCCGCCAAAGTTCTCTTCAGCCGGCTGAAAAAGGATCCGCACACGCCCGTTTAAAGACGCTTCACGCTCTTTAAGCTTTAACGCCGCCCCGAGGATCACACTGGTATGAATATCGTGTCCGCAGGCATGCATCACCCCCGCACGCTGTGAGCTAAACGGCACGCCGCTGCGCTCTTCAATGGGCAAGGCGTCAATATCGGCCCGCAGCGCGATCAGCTTTTTCCCCGTGCCAATTTCGGCCACCACGCCGGTCTGAAGCGCATAAGGCAGCGGCGTAATGCCAGCCGTCGTCAGCCACTGACGCAGGCGAGCGGTCGTTTCGACCTCCTGGCCGGACAGCTCCGGGTTCTGGTGCAGCTCCCGGCGCCAGGCAATCAGTTGTTCGTCAAAACGCATACGGCGACCTCCTTGTTAAGCTTCGCCTGCGCCAGCAGACGCAGGGACTGTATTCGCGTTACGCCATCCGCAACGGGCGTATCAATAATGAATTCATCAATGCCCCATTTTTCGTGCAGGGCGTTCAACTGTTCCAGCACCGATTCAGCTGTTCCCGCCAGCAGCGACTGTGCCCGACGGGCAATGCGCACCGGCTCGCTGCCCGCCTGTCGGGCAAAGGCATAGGCCTGCTCTTCGCTGGCCACGGTGACGCGCTGCCCATTTGCCAGTTCGACGCCCCAGACTTCAACCTGTTGTGCCAGTGCCTCCGCCTCAGCCTGCGACTGGGCGACGATGACCTGCACCGCCACAATCGCATCCCGGGCGCTGTGGTTACGCCAGGTGGTGATGACTTCACGCAGCAGCGCCGGATCCCCATTCAGGTGAGCAGCAAAGACAAAATGCCAGTCAAGTTTCGCGGCCAGCAGCGCGCTTTCGGTACTGGCCCCCAGCAGGAACCCCTGCGCCGGAACCGGCGGCAGCGGCGTCGCGCGAACGGCCTCGTCCACCGACTGATTTTCCGGCTGGATCCAGTGATGAAGCTGTGTCAGCTGTTCGGCAAAACTGCCTTTTTGCTGTTGATCGAGGCCCTGCTGCAGCGCCCGGGTGGAGAGCGGCAGGCCGCCTGGGGCTTTCCCGACGCCCAGATCCACGCGCCCGGGAGCAAGCGCGGCCAGGAGGTTGAAATTTTCTGCGACTTTGTAAGGGCTGTAGTGCTGGAGCATGACGCCACCAGAGCCCACGCGGATACGCCGTGTTTGCCCGAGGATCCAGGCGATTAACAGTTCGGGTGAAGGGCTGGCCAACTGGGGCGTGTTGTGGTGTTCGGCAATCCAGAAACGGTGATAGCCCAGATTTTCTGCCTGCTGTGCCAGCGCCATGGTTCGCGCCAGTGCATCGGCAGCCGTTTCGTTTTCAGCGATGGGGCTTTTATCCAGAATACTGATTCGCCAGGACATGTTGCGTTCTCGTTTGACTTAACATGTCATCATTATTAAAGGCGTATTTCACCTCTGAGAAACAATTAATTTACATTTGGTTTGCCGGAAATCAGATATATAAATCCATGCTACGCGTGTGACTTAAGCGATGAAATGAGGTTTTCCACCTCACTGCGGCGGGTAATGCGGACAAAATGAATATGGGCGTATTGCGGGTCTACCATATCGCGTGCATAACGTGCGCGGTTGCTGCGCCAGGTTTTGATTGTCCAGATAATAATGGACTCACGGCTCAAGAATGAGCGACGAAAACTCTCACAGTTTCCCGTACCGGGCCACAGTTCCTGTTTGTGCCAGGCGCGCCTGAACGCTCGGGTGACAGCCTGATACAGGGTTCGGGCGAACCCATAATCCACCCACACCACCCGATCCACGTCTCGCCATTTCACAGGACGCGTACGGTTATAGTTGCCATCAAGCACCCACTCCGCTGACGCCTTTAGCGTCGTCTCCAGTTTTTCCAGCAAGATAGCGTCCGGTGTGCCCTGCCAGTCCGGACACCAGTAAAGTCGGTCCATTTCAATGTAAGGAATATCCAGTTCTGCGGCGATACGCTTCGCCAGAGTGCTTTTTCCACTCCCGCTGGTGCCAATCACATTTACTTTCACCCTGCTGCCCCCTGTTGAAGAAAAACCCTTAAAGCATAGCGTTTTCATCTTGTTAACGAAACGCTATTTCGGCGGGTCAGTTTACGTCGAAGAGTGATCTCCCGCTTTTAATTTGCCTTATGGCGTTTATTTGCAGGGTGCTACAAAAACGCACCGATAAATATTTTCATTTTTATTACATCGAACGCATTTTAAAAATAAAAAATACTAAACACAGGGTATTCCGGAACGCATAACTTTCGTAGAGAATATGCCGACAGTAAAAATAAAAACAAACCTTTCAATCTTGCCTGAATGTTTAACGGGCTCTTTTTTATTGATATATGACCATGGGGTTACTGATGCGGAATAACACTCCCGTTACACAAAACGAGTATTTACTTAACGAAGGTTCGACGCTCATGTCGACCACCAATACGCACAGCCATATTACCTATGCGAACTCTGCCTTTATTGACGCCAGCGGCTATAAAGAAGAGAGTCTTCTCGGTGAGCCGCATAATCTTATTCGCCATCCCGACATGCCTGCCGAGGCGTTTGGCGACATGTGGTTTACCCTGCAACAGGGTGAGACCTGGACGGGGCTGGTCAAGAACCGCCGCCAGAACGGCGATCACTACTGGGTGCGCGCAAACGTCACCCCGGTTTATCAGAATGAAACGTTAACCGGCTATATTTCTGTGCGGAATATTCCTTCGCGTGAAGAGATTACTGTCAGTGAAAAACGGTATGAGAAAGTGCGCAATAATGAATTAAAACATCACCGCTTTTATAAAGGCCTGTTTGTTCGCCACGGTCTGTTCTCTTTTACGTCGCTGTTTAAACGCCTCAGCACCAGTAAAAGGATCCATCTTGGTATTGCGATAACCGCCCTGCTCGCCTGTCTGCAGCTGTTTATATTTGCCGATCGTATTGTTGAGACTGTCGGTCTGGCTCTGCTATTTATTGCCCTGGCCGTTTATCTTCATGCGCAAATTGCGAAGCCGGTTAAATCCATTGTCCAGCAAATGCAGCGGGTGGTTTCAGGACGTAAAGCGGACTATTACCATTTTGACCGCGTCGATGAAATCGGCCTGATGATGCGCATGGTGAATCAGTCGGGTCTGAACCTCCATTCGCTGGTGGACGATGTCGGTGCGCAAATCAGCGGTATAAGTACAATCAGCCAGCAGGTGGCGAAAGAAGGTATGGCATTACAAACGCGTACCGAAGAAACCGCAGACTTTCTGCAGCAAACGGCCTCAGCCGTGGAAGAAATTGCCAGCGCAGTTCAGCAGACGGCTGAAACGGCGAAAGACGCGATCCTGATGGCAGATCGCACCCGCACCAGCGCTCACCGCGGTGAAGCAATGATGAAAGAGACTATCGGCATGATGCAGTCCGTGTCGCAGGATAACAGCCAGATCGTCGACATCATCAGCGTCATCGATCGTATCGCCTTCCAGACCAATATTCTGGCGCTGAACGCGGCCGTTGAAGCGGCGCGTGCGGGTGATGCCGGGCGCGGTTTTGCAGTCGTGGCGGCCGAAGTGCGCAACCTTGCCCAGCACTCTGCCACGGCGGCCAAAGAGATCAAAACGCTTATAGAGAAAAACGTTTCCAGCGTGAACGCCGGCGTGGAGAAGGTCGAGCAAACTGAATCGCAGCTCACGGTGATGATTGGCAATGTCATGGAGATGTCTTCTCTGATTAAGGAGATAGGCCACGCCACGCAGGAGCAAACGCAGGCGCTGACCCTGATTAACGCGTCCATCTCCCGCATCGGTACAATGACCCAAAACAATACCGGTATGGTGGATAACGTGACGGACGCCGCACACCATCTGACGCAGCGCACGACCCGCCTGCAACAGGCGATTGCCGTTTTTGGCGGTTGAGCAAAGGCGCCGTTATGCGCTGGTTGCTTTGCGCAATCATTAAGCGAAACTGATGATTAAAGCACCACTTCATTAATGGATTTGTCTAAAAACTCACCGCTATTCAGCGTGTTGTGATCCC
The DNA here is from genome assembly GCF_031453695.1 of Enterobacter sp. SORGH_AS_0287. Lineage (NCBI taxonomy): Bacteria > Pseudomonadati > Pseudomonadota > Gammaproteobacteria > Enterobacterales > Enterobacteriaceae > Enterobacter > Enterobacter sp. SORGH_AS_0287. The sequence goes on along the minus strand of NZ_JAVIZW010000001.1, from coordinate 1,091,072 downwards.
CGTCTGCTCTGACCACACGATTTCCTTCGACGTGCATCACTTTCGGCACGGTTATATTTTGCGTCGCTTATGAATTGCAGGTAGGATGCCTCGCCATGTTTCGCCTTATCCATACGCAGAATGACTGGGAAGGCAACATGTGTTTGCGCAGAAGCAATCGTTTGTATTGCACTCTGCCAGGCAGGACTATCACGATAATGGTTCAGACAGGCAAACAGGTAACTCAATGAAAACAAGCAATAAAAGCGCAGCCGATCATCACGCTGCTAAACGTCGCTGGTTAAACTCCCATGAAGAGGGCTACCACAAAGCGATGGGCAACCGTCAGGTTCAAATGATCGCCATCGGCGGCGCTATCGGAACGGGTCTGTTTTTAGGTGCTGGCGCTCGTCTGCAGATGGCTGGCCCGGCTCTCGCCCTGGTCTATCTGGTGTGCGGGATCTTCTCTTTCTTCATTCTTCGTGCATTGGGCGAACTGGTACTGCATCGCCCTTCCAGCGGCAGTTTTGTCTCTTATGCCCGTGAATTCCTCGGTGAAAAAGCGGCCTACGTTGCTGGATGGATGTACTTCGTCAACTGGGCAATGACCGGTATTGTCGATATCACCGCCGTCGCGCTTTACATGCACTACTGGGGCGCGTTTGGTGATGTGCCACAATGGGTGTTTGCGCTGGGCGCACTGGCCATTGTCGGCACCATGAACATGATCGGCGTGAAGTGGTTCGCGGAGATGGAGTTCTGGTTCGCGCTGGTAAAAGTGCTGGCCATCGTGGTGTTCCTGGTCGTGGGTACGGTGTTCCTCGGTAGCGGTAAACCGCTTGATGGCAATGCCACCGGTTTCCACCTGATCACTGATAACGGCGGTTTCTTCCCGCATGGCCTGCTGCCTGCGCTGGTACTGGTTCAGGGTGTGGTGTTCGCCTTCGCGTCCATTGAGCTGGTCGGCACCGCGGCGGGTGAATGTAAAGACCCACAGACCATGGTACCTAAAGCCATTAACAGCGTTATCTGGCGTATCGGTCTCTTTTATGTTGGTTCCGTGGTGCTGCTGGTTCTGCTGCTGCCGTGGAACGCCTATCAGGCGGGTCAAAGCCCGTTTGTGACCTTCTTCTCTAAACTGGGCGTGCCTTATGTTGGCAGCATCATGAATATCGTGGTGCTGACGGCTGCGCTCTCCAGTCTGAACTCGGGTCTTTACTCTACCGGTCGTATCCTGCGCTCCATGTCGATGGGCGGTTCGGCGCCGAAATTCATGTCGAAGATGAGCCGTCAGCATGTGCCTTACGCGGGCATTCTGGCGACGCTGGTGGTGTATGTCTTCGGCGTGTTCCTGAACTACCTGGTACCGTCTCAGGTATTCGAAATCGTGCTGAACGTTGCCGCGCTCGGCATCATCGCCTCCTGGGCCTTTATCGTGGTCTGCCAGATGCGTCTGCGCAAAGCGATCAAAGAAGGCAAAGCCGCTGAAGTCAGCTTTAAGCTGCCGGGCGCACCGGTGACCTCCTGGCTCACCCTGCTGTTCCTGTTCAGCGTGCTGGTGCTGATGGCGTTTGATTACCCGAACGGTACCTACACGATTGCCACCATTCCTCTGCTGGCCGTATTGCTGATTGCCGGCTGGTTTGGCGTGCGTAAACGCGTACAAGAAATTCACAGCACGGCGCCGGTTCATCCTGATGATGCCAAACACGACGCCCCGCTGGTTGAAGAGACGTCGCGTTAATATCGACCTGCTGGTTAATACAAAGGGAAGGCATTGCGCCTTCCCTTTTTCTTTGTGTTGAGGAGCGAAACTTAGAGCGTGATACGAATCACGTCATCAGGCTGGGTGGCTTCCTGCTGACGGGTCGATTTTTGTTTTACCGTCACATACAGGGTTTTCCCATCCGCAGAGAGCGCCAGACTGTTCGGATAGACCGGGGTGTCGAAGGTTTTGGTAACGTTGTAGGTTTTCGCGTCGATTACGCTCACCTTACCCGCTTCACGGTGCGTCACATACGCTTCGTTGCGCGCCGGGTTAAACAGAACGGCCAGCGATTCAGGCACGGCAATTTTCTTGATGACGCTGCCGTCCTTCAGATTCACCACCAGCACTTCCGGCTGCTTTGAGTCGGTTAAGAACGCACGCTGTCCGGCGGTATCTAGGCTCAGATTCAGGTAGAAGTGCTCCTTACCGTCGTCCTGCACTTTTTTACGGCTGAGGATTTTGTGGGTTGCCGTATCAATCGTCACCAGTTCGCCATCAGCATTGGTGGTGTAAAGACGTTTTGCCTTCGCATCCAGCGCCAGGCCGGTGCTGAATTTACCGGTACTGCCGATGGTCTCTTTCAGCTTCAGCGTTGCACCATCCACCACCCAAATCGCGCTCTCCTGGCCTACGCCGGTGATGTAAACCGTGTTTGTGCTGTCATCGGCCACCAGCTGGCGCGGCTGCAGCGGTTTGACGGTTTCACTGCGCTGACGGTTATCCAGCACCAGTCGCCCTTTCACCTCACCCGTTTTGGCATCAATCGCGGTTACCGCGCCGTTGATGGTGTTACCAAACCACAGCGTCTGGGTGGCATTATCAAGGGTGGCACCGAAGGGTTTGAGATCGTTATGAATGACCTGCGTCACGTCCAGCGTGACCGGGTCAAGGCGATAGACAATCCCGCCTTTGTCCGTTTTGCGGCTCTGCGATGTCGCGACCCACAGCGCATTCTCCTGCTGGCTCACGGCCATTTCATATGCGCCTTTCCCTACCGCTTTGCGCAACATCTCTTCGGCAGCATGAACCTGGAAGGTTCCGGCAAACAGTAACGCCCCGGACAGCAGAGACATACTCAGGCGCGGCGAGCACAGATGACGTAAAGACATAACAATTCCTTTTTTGAACACAGGGTTTACTGCTGACATCACTTCCGGCAGGCAACGTCATGGCATTGCCGTTTTGATAATGAGAATAGTAATCATTTATGAGTTAAATGTGGAGTTTTTCTTTCCTTCCCGGCCTTTCATTAACGCAATGTGCGGTTATAGTTTTCAAAAGATTTACAAAAGATTTAACATATATGGACATGTTCCATTTGGTACGTTTTTTCCATAACCGGTCTATTTCATGAAAATCATTTCTGCCCGTAAGGCAACGCTTCCACTGCTGCTGGTTCCTGTTATCTCTGCGCCTCTCACTGCGATGAGTGCCGATGAACAAACCATGATCGTCAGCGCCACGCCGCAAACCGTCTCGGAGCTCGATACCCCGGCGGCGGTCAGCGTCGTGAATGGCGATGATATGCGTCATGCTGCGCCACGCATTAACCTGTCTGAATCTCTTGGCAGCGTGCCGGGACTGCAGATCCAGAACCGCCAGAACTATGCTCAGGATCTCCAGCTTTCGATGCGTGGGTTTGGTGCCCGCTCAACCTTCGGCGTGCGCGGTATCCGTATGTATGTCGACGGTATTCCGGCAACCATGCCGGATGGACAGGGACAAACCTCCAATATCGATCTCTCCAGCGTGGACAGCGTAGAAGTGCTGCGCGGCCCCTTCTCTGCCCTTTATGGCAACGCCTCCGGCGGCGTGATCAACATGACGACCCAGACCGGGCAGCAGCCGCCGACCATTGAGGCCAGCAGCTATTACGGCAGTTACGGTACCTGGCGCTATGGAATGAAAGCCACCGGCGCGATGGGTGACGGGACGCATGCCGGGGATGTGGACTACACCGTGTCCACTACCCGTTTCACGACCAAAGGTTATCGCGACCACAGCGGCGCGCGGAAGAATCTCGCCAACGCTAAACTGGGTGTTCGTATTGATGACGTGAGCAAGCTGACGCTGATTTTCAACAGCGTGGACATGAAAGCCAACGATCCGGGTGGACTGAGTGCCCAGGAGTGGCATGACAACCCTCGCCAGTCTCCGCGTGGCGACCAATACAATACGCGCAAGACCATCAAGCAGACCCAGGCTGGCCTGCGCTACGATCGTCAGCTCAGCACCCAGGACGATCTCAGTGTCATGATGTACGCCGGCGAACGTGAAATGACGCAGTACCAGTCAATTCCTTATCAGCCTCAGCTGAGACCTTCCCACTCCGGCGGCGTGATTGATATGCAGCGCCATTACCAGGGGATTGATACCCGCTGGACGCACCGTGGCGAACTGCTGGTTCCGGTCACCTTTACCACCGGTCTGAACTACGAAAACATGAGCGAAGATCGTCGCGGATACGAAAACTTCGTGATGAACAACGGCGTGCCGGAGTACGGCGTCAAGGGTGACAAACGTCGTAACGAACGTAACCTGATGTGGAACGTCGACCCGTACCTGCAAACAAGCTGGCAGTTAACGCAGAAACTCTCCGTGGATGCCGGCGTCCGTTACAGCTCGGTCTGGTTTGACTCCAACGACCATTACGTGACCCCGGGCAACGGAGACGACAGCGGTGACGCAAGCTATCACAAGTGGCTCCCGGCCGGATCGGTGAAATATGCCGTGACCGATGCGTGGAATCTCTATGCTGCGGCAGGTCGTGGGTTTGAAACGCCAACCATCAATGAGCTCTCTTATCGTGCGGATAACCAGGGCGGCCTCAACATTGGCCTGAAACCTTCCACGAACAATACCTATGAAGTGGGCAGCAAAACCCGTATCGGTAATGGTCTGCTGACGGCAGCGCTGTTCCGCACCGATACGGATGATGAGATTGTCGTCGATGCCAGCGCTGGCGGTCGTACCAGCTATAAAAACGCCGGTAAAACCCGTCGTCAGGGGGTTGAAGTTTCCCTGGATCAGCAGTTTGCTGAGAACTGGAAGCTGAAAATGGCGTGGACCTATCTGGACGCCACCTATCGTACCAACGTGTGCAGCACCGGCGACTGTAACGGCAACCGTATGCCGGGCATTGCCCGCAACATGGGTTATGCCTCGTTTGGCTGGCAGCCGGAAGAAGGCTGGTATGCGGGATCGGATGTGCGCTACATGAGCGATATCATGGCGGATGACGAGAACACGGCGAAAGCCCCGTCCTACACGGTGGTTGGGCTGAATACCGGGTATAAATTCAACTACGGTAACTGGGGAATGGACGTCTTTGGTCGCGTCGATAACCTGTTCGATAAAGAGTATGTCGGATCGGTTATCGTGAATGAATCCAACGGGCGTTATTACGAACCTGCACCGGGCCGTAACTACGGCGTAGGTCTGTCAGTCTCTTATCGCTTCGAGTAAGCAAAAAGCATTCTTTTTTGCTGAATATTATTTTTATAAATGGAATAACGCTCCTGATGGCAATAAGCCATCAGGAGTATTTAACCAGGAATATAATTCGCGGCAGGATATAGTCGCTCTGCTAAATAATCTCTCAGTTAAAATATTGTCGCTGTAAAAGCGTGTTCGCTTCGTCAATCAACGTCTCTATCGCCTTCTGACTGCCATCAACATCTCTTCGCTCAAGCGCGGACAGGAGCTCGGCGTAGTGATAAGTCGACACCTTGATGTCGTTAAGCTCCTGATGCAGATAGTTCATGCAAGGTCCAATACGCACCCATAGCTGCTCAATTAAGGCGCTGAGTGTCGGCATTTCCGCGTACTGATAAAGCGTAAACCGAAAGATGCGGTTAGCATGCAGCGCCTGCTGAACGTGCCCGTTGCGCATGGCTTCATGGAATGTCTCTGATAGCTTGCGCAACACCTCCAGCTTATTTTCCGTCATATGCTGACAGGCGGCAGCTACCGCCATAGGCTCAAGCTGTTTTCTGATGGCGTTAATCTCGTTATAACGCTCAAGCGTGACCTCAGGAACCAGAAACGCCTGGGCCGGCGTGGCGTGCAATGCCCCAGACGACACCAGACGCAAAAGCGCCTCGCGAACCGGGGTAATACTGGTTCCTAATTTATCAGCAATTTCTTTGGTAATCAGTCGAGCGCCAGGTTTCAGTGAGCCTGTAATTAACGCGCCTTTCAAACTGAGTTCGACTTGCATGGTAAGACTGATCCTTTGCGCTTTTTCTAAATGGTCCAAATCAAGCATGTTCAATTCCTGTAGCTAATACTTAATGCTATTTTTAAACGCCGTTTTTTATAAACGACGCTGTTCCGATATATCCTGTATCGTCATGCCTGGTGATGGGAAATCTGTAAAAATGTCAAGAAATGCAAAATTTATTTTTTTCGTTTTCGTGCTCATCTGAACGGAAGGCGCGAAAAGCCATGTCCAGTTAATTAAAGACAATATATCGTATCTTCACAAATAAATATGGCGGGAAACCCCGCCATATTTTAGATTATTTATTGTCACCCGCGACGCGAATCACGACTTTGCCGAAGTTTTTTCCTTCAAGAAGGCCAATCAGCGCCTCAGGCGCATTCTCCAGGCCCTCTGTAACCTGCTCACGGTAGTGAATTTTGCCTTCCTGCACCCAGCGCCCCATCTCATCCTGGAACTCCTTGATGCGATGGCCGTAGTCCTGAGCGATGATAAACCCCTGCATACGAATACGTTTCTTCAGAATCGTCGCCATCAATAACGGCAAACGATCCGGCCCTTCCGGCAGACCCGTCGCATTGTAACCGCTCACCAGACCACATACCGGTACGCGCGCCGAGGTGTTCAGTAAGGGCAACACGGCGTCAAAGACTTTCCCGCCGACGTTTTCATAATAGACATCAATCCCTTTCGGGCAGGCCTTTTCCAGCTGGGCCGCGAAGTCATCGGCATGATGATCCAGGCACTGGTCAAACCCGAGCACCTCGACGGCATGGCGGCATTTTTCTGCACCACCGGCAACGCCGATCACCCGGCAACCTTTGATTTTACCGATCTGCCCGACCGTCGCACCAACCGGCCCCGTCGCCGCCGCAACCACCAGCGTTTCACCGGCTTTAGGCTGGCCGATGTCCAGTAGCCCCATATAGGCGGTAAACCCTGGCATACCCAGAATGCCCAGCGCCCACGAGGGATGAAAAATATTATCGCCCAGTTTCACCAGGCCGCTGCCGTCTGAAATTTCATACTCCTGCCAGCCGCTGTAGCCCAGCACCCACTCACCCGGCGTATAGTCCGGATGGTTTGACTGCTCAACGCGACTGACCGTTCCCCCCACCATGACCGCCCCAATTTCCACTGGCGGTGAATAGGAAGGTGCATCACTCATGCGCCCACGCATGTAAGGATCAAGCGACAGCCAGACCGTGCGCAGCAAAAGCTGTCCTGCCTGAGGTTCAGGAACAGGCTGCTCTTCCAGACGAAAATTCTCCGCGACCGGCGCACCGTGCGGACGAGAAGCCAGAACCCAGCGGCGATTTTGCGAAACAGATTGATTCATCAGGAACTCCTTCTGGTACAAATGTCATTAGAGCCTGGCTCATGATCGGCGTAAACGCTTTAACTTTACGAGCCAGACTGGTTAAGCCGCACAACCAGATAGATACAGGTTTCATTCGTCTCATTAATGAACCGGCAGTCGTTGGGCGGCCCCAGTTCCAGGCAATCACCGGCGTGCATTTCATGACGGGTATCGCCCTCCTGGAAAACCAGTTCGCCAGACTGCAGCCAGATAAGCTGGCGCGCCAGCGCATACGACGACGCGGGCATAGGGACATCGCTTCCCGCAGGCAGCTCAACCTGAACAAGATCGATGGGCAGATCGGTGCGGGGTGAAACGTGGCGGCGGAGGTAGTGTGTCTGAGGGTCACGCCAGACGGGCTGGTTTTCCAGACGCAGCAGCTTTCCTTCCTGCATTTCGGCTCTGGCGATCAGCGTTGACATGCTGATGCCAAACGCGCCGGATAACCGCGCAAGCAATGTCGCCGTCGGGCTGCTGTCCCCGCGCTCTATCTTGTGGATCATGGCGCGCGAGACACCGGCCCGGTCAGCAAGCTCGCTTAATGACCATCCTCGCGACTCGCGTTCAAGGCGAATTCGCGCGCTAATCCTTTGATTCATTGTGTCTGTCATAGTATTCATGACGTCATACTATAGTGTATGAACGGCATTTCAACGCGGTTTTGATAACAAAAAAATCTGGCTTATGTCATAGCCATCCGTCTGTACAGTTGTGTAATATCGTACTCATAACGTAATACTATAGTGAACAACACACTCAGAGGTTCAAACATGATCGTTCGTCATGCCTGCAAAGAAGACTGCGCCGCTATTGGGGAGATTTACAACCACGCGGTGCTGCATACTGCCGCGATCTGGAATGATAAAACCGTCGATACGGATAACCGCATTGCCTGGTTTGAGGCGCGTGCCCTCGCAGGCTACCCGGTGCTGGTGAGTGAAGAGAATGGCGTTATCACCGGCTACGCCTCGTTTGGCGACTGGCGCGCCTTTGACGGTTTCCGGCATACGGTAGAGCATTCTGTCTACGTTCATCCGGATCATCAGGGGAAAGGTATTGGCCGCACGCTGATGAACGCGCTGATTATTGAAGCGCGGACCCTCGGCAAACACGTCATGGTGGCGGGCATTGAGGCGCAAAACCAGGCCTCTATTCATCTTCATGAGACGCTCGGTTTTGTGACCACCGGCCAGATGCCGCAGGTGGGCACCAAGTTTGGCCGCTGGCTGGATCTGACCTTTATGCAGTTGCAGCTTGATGAGCGCAGCGATCCGGACGCTATCTCATGAATCAGTCTCTGACGCTGGCTTTTCTGGTGGCGGCGGGAATTGGCCTGGTGGTGCAAAACACCTTAATGGTGCGCATCTCTCAGTCCTCCTCGACCATTCTTATCGCGATGCTGCTGAATTCGCTGGTTGGCATTGTGCTGTTTGTCAGCATTCTGCTGCTAAAACAGGGCTTCGCCGGATTTAGCGAGCTGGCCTCAACGATCCGCTGGTGGACGTTGATCCCGGGGCTGTTAGGGTCGTTTTTTGTTTTTGCCAGTATCAGCGGCTATCAAAATGTTGGCGCAGCGACAACCATCGCCGTGCTGGTGGCAAGCCAGTTGATTGGCGGGCTGGTAATGGATGTACTCAGAAGCAATGGCATCCCCTTGCGCGCGCTGATTGGCCCGGTGTGCGGTGCCGTAATGCTGGTGGTCGGGGCGTGGCTGGTCGCGAGACGCCAGTTCTGACCCCCGGCTCACCGCTACAGTATCGTACCGCCTTTGGTCAGCAATTCCTGACGGGCGTCCATCTCTTCTTTATGTTGCTTACCGTGATGTGCAATCGCGGTACGCAGACGCTGCTGCTGACTGTAGCGATCTTCACGGCTTAACGCTGCGTCGTCGCTCAGTTCGATCAGCAGTTCATTCATTCGGCTAATCACTCCCTCTTCGATGGCGGTATCGACACGGGCGATAACTTCATTTAAATGTGACATTGTCACTCCTTGTCAGATGCCCGGCAGGCGCGGTGCCTGCCGGGAAAAATGTCAGTTCAGTTTCGCTTTGGAGAAATCGCTGCCCATCAGGCTCACGCTGTACCCCGTTACGTTGCTGCGGGTGGCGTAGAACGTTTTGCCGTTCGCCAGCGCAATCCACGGTGCCTGGGCATAGAAGATCTCCTGCGCCTGGCTGTAGAGTTTTGTACGCTCACCCGGGTTGCTGGTCAGCTTGGCTTTCTTGACCAGATCATCATACCCCTTATCGCACCAGCGCGCGGCGTTCGATCCGGTTTTGATGCTGTCGCATCCCAGCAGTACATCAGCAAAGTTATCCGGGTCGCCGTTATCGGACATCCAGCCAAACAGCGCGGAATCATGCTCCCCTTTACGCATACCGGAGAGATACTCGCCCCACTCGTAAGAGACAATTTTGGCCTTCACGCCGACTTTTGCCCAGTCGCTCTGGATCATCTCCGCAATACGCTTCGAGTTAGGGTTATACGGACGCTGCACAGGCATTGACCACAGCGTCACGTCCGCGCCCTTCTCCAGACCGGCCTGTTTCAACAAAGCTTTCGCTTTTTCAGGATCGTAGCTGTAGTCCTTCAGATCGTTATTAAAGCCCAGCATATTCGGCGGAATGGGTGATTTCGCCACCGTACCGGAACCCATAAAGACCGCATTCACGATGGCTTTTTTGTCCGTCGCATAGTTCAGGGCCTGACGCACCAGCACGTTATCAAACGGTTTTTTCTCGGTATTGAACGCCAGATACCCCACGTTCAACGCCTCCACGGCGTGCAGCTTCAGATCTTTATTTTTGTTAATAACATCAAACTGAACCGGTGACGGTGCCGGAATGATCTGGCATTCGTTGGTCTGCAGCTTCGCCAGACGCGTTTCTACGTTTGGCGTGATGGAGAAAATAAGGTGTTTCGTCGGAACCGCACCTTCCCAGTAGTTCGGGTTAGCGACGTAGCGGATCAGCGAATCCACTTTGTACTGCTGCAGAACGTACGGCCCGGTACCAATCGGCCAGGTATCGACATTCTCAGGCGTCCCTTTTTTCAGCATCGCGTCAGCGTATTCAGCGGAAAGAATAGAGGCGAAATCCATCCCCCAGTCAGCAAGGAATGCGGCGTTTGGTTCACTCAGCGTGAACTGCACGTGATAATCATCAACCTTTTTGACGTCCTGAATCAGCTTGTCCAGGCCTACGTCATTAAAGTATTCATAATTACCCTGCGAGACATTGTGATAAGGATGCTTAGGGTCTTTCTGACGCATGACGGAAAAAATAACGTCATCCGCATTAAAATCACGGGTCGGCTTGAAGTATTTATTGCTGTTGAACTTGACCCCTTTACGCAGCGTAAAGGTATAAGTCTTACCGTCCGGGGAAATTGTCCAGGACTCTGCCAGCGACGGTACCGGGGTGTTTTTCACCGGGTCGAAATTGATCAGGCGGTTATACAGGACCTGAGAGCTGGCCACGAATGACGGGCCCGAGCTGGCGATCTGCGGGTTGAAAGACTCCGGTGATGCTTCAGAGCAATAAATGATGGTGTCATTATTCGCCGCCCATGCGGCACCTGCTGGTAAGAGAGTGCTCAGCGCGAGGGCGAGCAGCGTTTTCCCTGTAGACATGGTTATAACCCTGGCAGTTTTATTATATTGGACCGTAATAACAGCACAGCCGCTATAACCTGGCAAATAACGAATCACTATCAGGTTATTCTAAAGCAACGTTTTCCGCTGGTTTTACAGCCAGTGCGCCAGAGGTTGATTTGCCTTAAGTGCTATTATTCGTCAAGCACAACCGCACCTTTCTATGCCACAAGAAATCGTCCCTTTTGGCGTCTCTTCCTCCGTTTGGTTGCTTCCCGATTTCGTTAAAGTAACGGTGTGAAGAAGTATATGGGATCAAATCGTGGCAAAAACTCTTTTACGCAGCGGTAATCTGGATGACTTTCAGGCCGTTGGCGGCGGCGGACAAGCCGTTTTTGAATCAGCGTTACAAATCCGGGAAGCGCTCCGGTTACGCAAACAGCAGGCAATTGTCGACTGTCTGGCTATTCCGCAGGTCAATGATGGTGGCGACCGTGTCGACTGGTATTCGCCGGTCGACGGTAGTGTAACCAGCTGGAAAGCGGCCAACGAAGACGATCGTTATCGCGCCCTGCGCTATCTGGAAAATACGCTGGCCAGCGTTGAATCGCTGAGTAAGAAGTGCCTGCAGTCGCCAAAAACAGCGCAACAGCTTTTCGGCTCCCTGCTGTCGAAAGCATTTCAGTTTCCCGGCGAAAATTTCCTTTTCCTGGTTGATGGAAAGCCGGTCATAAGCTTCTGGGGGTTTGTAAACCTTAATGAGAATGCACGTGACGACGTACTCGACTGTTTACGTGAATCGCTGATCCCTGAGCCAGCCCCGATTGTCATTGAAGACCCTGAACCCGAGCCGGAACCGACCCCAGTCCTGACCTTTGAACAGGCCGATGAGCCGCTGATCGCCCCGGCCACGGTGGTGCGCATCACGCCGGACGAACTGTATACGCCTGAGCCTGCGCCGGTCATTGTGCCGCCTGTGGAAGAACCCGAGCCAGAGCCTGCGATCGTAGCCAAAAAACGCCGCGTTCCCCTGTGGACGCTTCCGGTTGCCGCCGTGATCGTTGCCGCGATTGCCACCCCGTTGCTGTGGCCAAAACAGGCCCCTTCTGCCGAGCCAGTGGCTGTCGTTGCCCCTGAACCTGTCGCCATTGCGCCAAAGCCGATTAAAGCCGTTGAGCCGCTGCCGATGAAATTACCGCTGCATCAGGCAGAGGTGGTCGCGAGCAAAGAAAAAGAACCGGCTCCCGTTGCCGCCCCAGCACCTGCACCGGTTGTGATTGCGGCGATCCCGAAAGACGCCATGGTCATGGAAGCAAACCAGGTGAAAGCGGGGTCGACGCGTTTTCTGAACGGAACATGGCGTGCGATCCTCGACGTGAAAGATCCGATTACCGGAAAACCACCGTCGCTGCGCTATCAGATCCAGAACAATAAAGGCTTCGCTCGTGTTGTTCACGGTGACAATGTTGTCTGCCGCGTGGAGGTTTTCTCCGGGCTGCACAGCAATGGCGAACTGATGATTAAGAGTCGCGGTAATGCCCGCTGCACAGACGGTTCACGCTACCCGATGCCGGAAGTTGCCTGCAAAGCAGGTACCAGCGATGTCGCTGAATGTAATGCCCGTTATGATGCCAAAACCGTCGTTCCACTGACGTTCAAGAAAGCAGGTGCCTGACCCTATGCTGGTAAATCTTTGCGACTATAAACAGAGCGTCACGCTTATTGCCAACAGCGGCGTGCAATTCCTCGATTTTGGCCTGACTCCGCAGGACACCGCCAGCAACGGGCGCTTCGTACGTAAAACCGCCAACGGTCCGCTTCTGCGTCTCGATTTCGATCTCGTCAACGGGCGTTACACGCTGCCGGGATTGAACGGCGGACAGCCTGAAGTGGTGAAACCGGAAACCACGATCCCACTGCATCAGTCCCTGACGGTGCTGGATGGCGTCTGGCTCCCCATTCCCTTCCTGCGCTTCAATCCGCCACGTACCTTTGTTGACGGGCCGGATAACTGGGCGCGTGTCCAGGTGCGTAAACTTGAAACGCCTGATGCAGCAGGCAATACGCACCGCGTCACGCTCGCTCTCGACAGCCAGATTGCAGAGCATGCTACTGCCGCGCTGTCCCCGGTTGAAAATGACATTCTCAACGGCACCCGTTTCGGACTGGCATGGCGTGACGATGAGGTGGAAAGCTTCCTCGACCAGACCTGGATTGACGGCTGGCTGCGCGAGGCGTTTACCCACTATGCGACCGACGTTGAAAACCGCGCGGAACGCGACCTGCAGCAGGCAATGCGCAGCTTTGAGTACCAGGCACACTGGCTCAACCTGCTGTCCATGCTCGGTGAACAGCTTACCGTGCCGGAAGTGAAATTTGTCACCCATACCCTCAGTACGCCGGCTATTCCGGTCGACCTGATCCTCGACGTCGGGAATACCCATACCTGCGGCGTTATTATTGAAGATCACGGTGATGCGAACGACGGTCTGCGCCAGACGGCCGAACTGCAGGTGCGCTCGTTAAGCGAACCACAGTTCCTCAATGAGCCGCTGTTTACCAGTCGTCTGGAGTTTTCGGAAGCGCGTTTTGGCAAGCAGCACTTCTCGGTGGAAAGTGGGCGTGAAGATGCCTTTGTCTGGCCGTCTATTGTCCGCGTGGGCGATGAAGCCCGCAAACTGGCTACGCGCCGTCTGGGCACGGAAGGTAACAGCGGTATCTCCAGCCCGCGTCGCTACCTGTGGGATGAAACCCCGGTGGTCCAGGACTGGCGCTTTAGCCAGATGAACAGCAAGACCCAGCGCGAACCGCTGGCGACCGCGTTCCCGCTGATGAACCTGATGAACGATGACGGTGAACCGCTCTTTACGCTGCCGCAGGACGAGCGACTGCCGGTTTTCTCCCCGCAGTACAGCCGCAGCACGCTGATGACGCATATGCTGTGCGAACTGCTGGCACAGGCGCTGGGGCAGATCAACAGCGTTGCCACGCGCCTGCGTCTGGGCTTTCCGGCCTCACCACGCCAGTTGCGTACGCTGATCCTGACCCTGCCCTCGGCGATGCCGAAGCAGGAACGCGAGATCTTCCGTCGCCGCATGTTCGAAGCGATCGCTATCGTCTGGAAAGCGATGGGCTGGCACCCGCAGGACGACGATTTTGCCACCCGTAAGCACCAGGAAAAAAGCGTGGTGCCGGTACCTGCAATCCAGATGGAGTGGGACGAGGCCAGCTGTGGTCAACTGGTGTGGCTGTACAACGAAGCGATCTCACATTTTGGTGGTCAGACGGAAGCGTTCTTCGCCTCCCTCGCCCGCCCGGATCGTGAACCTGAACCAGGCGTTCAGCCGGGGCGCTCGCTGCGTGTCGCCTCTATCGACATTGGCGGTGGCACAACCGACATGGCGATCACCCATTATCAGCTGGATGACGGCTCCGGTAACAACGTCAAAATCACGCCGCAGCTGCTGTTCCGCGAAGGGTTTAAAGTGGCCGGTGACGACACCCTGCTGGACGTCATCCAGCGCTATGTGTTACCCGCCCTGCAAACCCAGCTGCAGAAGTCCGGCATCGCCGATGCCTCTCTGCTGATGGCCTCGCTGTTTGGTGACTCAGGACGCATCGATACTCAGGCGGTATTGCGCCAGCAAACGGCGCTTCAGCTCTTTATGCCGATTGGTCACGCCATCCTTGCCGCGTGGGAATCCAGCGACATCGACGATCCGCTGGCAGGCTTGCATGCCACCTTTGGCGATCTGCTGTCGCAGAAACCGACCCGCAACGTGATGAATTATCTGCAACAGGCCGTCGATCATGCCTTGCCGGCAGGTTCAGAAGCCTTCGATCTGTTTGCCGTTCCGCTGCACGTGAATTTCCGTGAAATGCAGGATGCGATGCTGGCAGGCCAGTTCACGCTGGCGTCACCCCTGCATGCGGTGTGCGAGGCCATTTCACATTACAGCTGCGATATTCTGCTGATCACGGGGCGTCCGGGCTGCCTGCCTGGCGTTCAGGCGCTTATTCGCCACCTGCAGCCGGTGCCGGTTAATCGCATCGTCTGGCTGGATAAATACCAGGTTCATGAATGGTACCCGTTCAGCCAGCAAGGACGCATTGGTAATCCAAAATCGACCGCCGCCGTCGGCGCGATGCTTTGCAGCCTGGCGCTTGACCTGCGACTGCCGCGCTTTAACTTTAAAGCCGCGGATATCGGTGCATATTCAACGGTTCGCTATCTGGGCGTACTGGATAACACCGTAAACACCCTGCGTGAAGAAAACGTCTGGTATCAGGATATCGACCTGGATAAACCGGGTGCGAAACTCGACGCTCGTCTGCACTTCCCGCTGCGCGGAAATGTGACGCTCGGTTTCCGCCAGCTGGCGAACGCGCGCTGGCCGGCAACGCCGCTCTATACGCTTAGCATCAACTCGGCCGAACTGGCCAAAGCGATTGCGGGTGACGGCGTGCTGAACGTGCGGCTCAAACTTTGTGGCGGCAATAAGCATGAAGGGCCTGAATCCTTCGCGCTGAGCGATGCCTGGTTGCAGGACGGGACGCCGGTTCCGCCTGATGCTTTAACCTTCAAACTGAATACTCTGGCCGATCGCCGTCATAGCGGCAGCCACTACTGGATCGACAGCGGGAGCGTATACCTGAAATGACTGCGACGATGACCACCACTCAGGCCTTAATCGGGTGGATAAATGAGACGCGCCTGAACGCCCCTATGCTGGATAACGAGGCCGATGCCCTTCTTGCGCGCATCAACGCGACGCAGGCACGGGAGCAGGCCATTGACCGCGCCCTGTCACGCCCGGGCAGTATTGGACTTTACGGTCATTCTCAGAGTGCTAAAGCGCATCTGCTTTTATCGCTGTGCGGCAGCGGTAATGGCCGCCTGAACGTTACGCCAGGCCAGCGTACATTTGACTATTTTTCGCACATTAATCCGGGACATGCCCTGACCAACATGGCCGTGCGGTTCACCCGCGGAAATACAGAGGTGATGGATGAGGCGTTCCCGCTGCGCCTGAGCCTGGTGACAGAGGCAGAGCTGGTTCAGCTGTTTATCGCCCGCACCACGCTGCAGCCGGACATCCGCGCCGTGGATAAAGCGGTCATTGAGACGCGCCTGGAGAAGTGGCGTGGCCTGCGCCAGCCGCAGGGTGTTCCTGGTATTACGGCTCAGGACGTGGGTGCCATCGCCCGCTTCTGGCAAAGCTCAGTACCTGCCGCGAAACAACAAATTGATGATGCCCTGTGGCATCAGTTTGCACAGCTGGTCCCTTCGCTCGATCTCAGCACGCGTGCCAGCGTCTGGTCGCTGCTGTGGGGTGAGCAACAGGAGTTGACCCAGCAGTGGTTAAAGCTCGCTCATGTCCTGCATCAGACCAGCCATGCCGGAGCACTCGCCGCCCCGCTCAGCCTGCTGGTCGATAACTTCGGGCTGCCGGGCGAAGGGTTCCTGACTCACGGCACCTTTTCCCTTCCGGAGGCCCAGGAGACGCTGCTTCATCCGCTGAACAACGGCGAGATGCTTAACGCCATCAGTATCCCTGTCGATACGCTCGCCTTCCTGACGCGTGAGCTGGTCTTGCCGGTCGAAAGCAGCGCCCTGGATAATGTCGATATTATTGATATTCCGGTCTTTTCAGATAACAGCGCCGATGCACTGAATCAGGCTAAATGCCAGTGGTTGCTGGAGCATTATCGCCAGCAGCTGCAGCCGGACGTGCTTGTTATCTGCAATGCGACAGCCCAGCACGAGCAAACGGCTAAAAAAGCCCGGGTGCTGATGAACTGGGTCAAAGAGACTCAGCCTGTTGAAGAATCCGCCCTGCCGGGGCTGGTGTGGGCGATTACGCCTCACGACGCACGTTTTACCACCCGTCAGAACCTTGATGAAACGGTACAGCACCTGTTGGGCAAACCGGGTGTGCGCTGGGGGACACTGCAGGCGCTGGACAGCCACAGCATGCAGCGCGTGATCGAGTGGTTGTCTCAGGCCACGTTATCCGCTCAGCGACAGAAGCGTCTTAGCACGCTGAAAGCAATGCTGCGCCAGGAACTCTCGGCCCTGATGAAGGGGTATCTGGCACCGCTGGTTGAGGAACCCGGCGCCAGACGAACTCAGGCCGAAAACATGGTGCGCGTTCTGCAAAGCTCCGCCGCCCGCCACGGTGAACTGCTTGAAGGTCTTCTGCCGCCGCTTAAAGCCTTTGAAACCCTGCTGGCCGTTCAGCAGCCCCGCGAGGAGCAGGTGAACGGACTGTTTACGGATACCATTGACCTGTTTGCCGAGCATGCCCAGGAGAACGCCAGCCCATTCCAGACCAAAGACAAAGCTCGCCTGGCGCATAAAGTCTGGATAAACCATCTGCGCCAGTGGAGCCGCAACGATGCCACTGCCGCGCGCCTTGGGCTGGAATCCGCTGTTTTGCAGCAAATTGCCGACGTTCTGGTGGTGGCCAGCTACCGACTGAACCTGCCGCAGCAGCTGCAGAACATCGTTGAAACCGACAAGTGCAGCGCAGCCCAACTGCATGCCGTAATGGGCAACTTCATTGGCTGGCTGGGCTACGATCGGACACCCGCCGAGGCACGCCCGGCGAGCCGCATCCGTAAAGGCCAGGCAATCTTTGTTACGCCGGTGGTCAACAGTACCGCGCCGCGCCTGACGCGTCTGGGAGAACAACCCGTACATGCGGCAACGGTGTATGTCTATGACTGGCTGGTCGCCCTCTATAGCCGGGCAATAGAGAACATCGATTTCCACCACCCGCACGATGTACAGCCTGCCGCACGCCAGGCCTTACAAGCCCTGTTACGTTAGCGCTCCTGGCCCGCAGAGATGCGGGCTATCCTTTCAGGTCGTGGTCATACACTCTGCTAACGTCTGCGCCAGTGCCGACGGATTTTCCCATGACATGGAGTGTCCGGCCGCTGGGATGATTTTCACCTCAACGCCCCGCTTTTGCAGAGAGTCCACATCATCATCAGGTAGAGACCACTCGCCGAAAATCAACGTCACCGGACAGCGCAGAGACAAAAACTGAACCTCCCATTCCGGCTCTACCCCTTCCACCAGGCTGGACGCGCCACGCCACACGGCATACGGCGCATTGCTTTGCAGACTGCCCGCCCAGGGTGAGGTTTCTGCACTGAGCAGCGCATCATACCCCTGCGCCAGGAACTGTTGTTCCGTCTGTGCAGCAATAGAGCGGCTGAACATGCCACCTCCGGCGTGAAAATTGGGTTCCGACACCATCAACCCTTTTACGCGTGGCGCCATCAGTCCTGCTGCCTCGATAGCAATGCTGCCACCCATACTATGACCATATAGCCAGAAGCTATTGAGTTTGAGATGGTCCAACAGTTCAGCCACCACTCGCGCCTGCTCGCTGGTGCGATAACGATACTGCACGGGTTTGTCGCTGTAACCGCTGCCCGGGAGATCGATAAGAATGGCTCTGCGCGCACCAAACCGGGCGTCAGAGACGATACGAGGATATTCATAAGAAGAGGCGCAGCCTAACCCGTGAATAAACACCACAGGATCGCCAGAGCCGGGAAGATCGTGCCAGCGCACAACGCAGCCGGCCTGCTGCGAGTAAAAACTGTTCATAAGCACTCCTTTAACGATTCACTGTGTATTTATACAGTCTTCGTGTCTGGAATGCTATGTTCATCTTTTAAAACGGGAAGCGTGCTTCAGAAAAGCGAGATCAACAGCGCAACGGGAAAGCTCATTGGCCAGGTTGACCCCACCAGAAAAGCACTGAGCAGTCGGATACGTTTGCGGTCTTTAGAGAGGAACCAGGTAATTAATGCACAGACAGAAGCCATGATTGCGTAAAAAACCAACATCTTTTGATACAACGTCATTCTGTTTACCAGAGCCGAAAAAATAACCGCACGCAATATGCGTCATATGTTGATACAGATCAAGTTTTTTCGTTACAGAATAACCATTTGAATACTATGGATAATATACTGAAAGGAGAGGATGCCCGGCGCTGAATGCGACCGGGCATGGGGGCTTAGTGCTTTATCATCACGTGGCGGACAACGGTATAATCCTCAAGGCCGTACACCGACATATCTTTGCCGTAGCCGGATAACTTCATCCCGCCGTGCGGCATTTCGCTCACCAGCATAAAATGGGTATTAACCCAGGTGCAGCCGTACTGCAGACGCGCGCTCATCCGGTGGGCACGCCCTACATCGCGGGTCCAGACCGATGACGCCAGGCCGTACTGCGAATCGTTCGCCCATGCCAGCACCTGCGCTTCGTCATCAAACTCGGTGACACTTACAACCCGGGCCAAACACTTCACGCTGAACGATAGCATCGTCCTGTTTGGCCCCTGCCAGAAGGGTTGGCTGGAAATAGTAGCCAGCCCCCTCTTTTTTGCTGCCGCCGGTCACCACGCGAATATGGCTCAGGGCTTTAGCCTCATCAACCGCCTTACAGACGCGTGAAAGATGGGCTTCGGAACTGAGCGGGCCCAGCTCGGTGGTTTCCTCCTCCGGCGCCCCCATTTTCAGGCTCGCCACCGCGGCACCCAGTTTTTCCACCAGCGCGGCATAAACGCCTTTCTGCGCATAAATACGACAGGCTGCCGTACAATCCTGCCCCGCATTGTAGAAACCGAAAGTACGTACCCCTTCAACAACCGCATCAAGATCGGCGTCGTCGAAAACGATAACCGGGGCTTTGCCGCCCAGCTCCATATGGGTACGTTTAATCGAGGACGCCGTGTGTCCAATAATATGTTCGCCGGTGGCAATAGAACCGGTGAGCGACACCATACGCACCTTTTCGTGGCCGGTCAGCGGATCGCCGACCGTTTTTCCGCGGCCAAACAGAACGTTCAGAACGCCTGCCGGGAAGATGTCTTTCGCCAGTTCCGCCAGCTTGAGGGCCGTCAGTGGGGTAATCTCCGAAGGTTTGATCACCACACAGTTACCCGCGGCCAGCGCGGGTGCCAGCTTCCATGCCGCCATCATCAGCGGATAGTTCCATGGCGCAATGGAGGCGACCACGCCCACCGGATCGCGGCGTATCATCGATGTGTGACCGTCAAGATATTCGCCGGCGGCCAGCCCGTTCAGGCAGCGGGCGGCGCCGGCAAAGAAGCGGAAAACGTCGACCACAGCCGGAATTTCATCTCCCAGCGCACAGTGCAGCGGCTTACCGCAATTGAGCGATTCGAGACGGGCAAATTCTTCGCCGTGGGCTTCAATCACGTCAGCCAGCTTCAGCAGACACTCGGCACGCGTTTTAGGCGTGGTTTGTCCCCATTCAATGAATGCGCGATCGGCGGCCCGGACCGCCGCGTCGACCTGCGCTGCTGACGCTTCAGCAATCTCCAGAAGTACCTCTCCGGTGGCAGGGTTATAGACCGGCTGTTTTTCCCCGTCCCCGGCGACCAGTTCACCATTTATCAGCAGTTGTGTTTGCATAGCATTGTCCTGTTGAAATCAATGTTATTTCCCGCTTCCGGCACTGTTTTCGCCGTCGCGGGTTAGCCACCAGGCTCCCAGAATGGGTAGGGTTGTGACCAGCATCACCAGCAATGCGACGACGTTGGTGACCGGCACGTCGCGCGGACGCCCGAGCTGATTAAGCAACCACAGCGGTAACGTGCGCTCGTGTCCCGCGGTAAATGTTGTGACGATGATTTCGTCAAACGAGAGTGCAAACGCCAGCATCCCCCCGGCCAGCAACGCCGAACCGAGATTCGGCAGGACCACGTAACGGAAGGTTTGCCAGCCGTCGGCCCCCAGATCCATTGACGCCTCGACCAGACTCCAGGAGGTGCGTCTGAAACGGGCAATCACGTTGTTAAACACCACCACCACGCAGAACGTGGCGTGACCGACCACGATGGTGAAAAAACCCGGCTCAAGGTCAATGGTTTTAAACGCCGTCAACAGCGCCAGACCGGTGATAATCCCCGGTAACGCAATCGGCAACAGCAGCAACAGCGAGATCACATTTTTGCCAAAAAACGCGCTTCGCCACAGCGCCGCTGCAGCAAGCGTGCCAAGCACAAGCGCGATAGCCGTCGACAGCGCAGCGATTTGAAGTGACAACGTCACTGATTCAATGATGTCGCCACGCCCTGCTGCCACGGTGAACCACTTCAAGGTCAACCCCTGCGGCGGAAAACTGAACGCGGCGTCTTCGGTGTTAAAGGCGTAGGTCGCAATAATCAGCAGCGGGAAATGAAGGAAGATAACGCCTCCCCAGGCTGCCACTTTCAGGAACAACGGTGCGCGTTCAGAGTGCATCGAATGCTCCCAGACGTTTCACGAACGCCAGATAAAGAGAGATGAGGACAATTGGCACCAGGGTGAAGGCCGCGGCCATGGGCATATTGCCGATAGCGCCCTGCTGGGAATAGACCATATTGCCAATAAAGTACCCCGGCGGCCCCACCAGCTGTGGAACAATGAAATCGCCCAGCGTCAGGGAAAAAGTGAAGATTGACCCTGCGGCAATGCCCGGGATTGCCAGCGGCAAAACGACGTAACGAAAAGTCTGGCGTGGTCGCGCGCCGAGATCGGCTGAAGCCTGCAGTAACGACGCGGGCAGTCGCTCCAGCGCCGCCTGTACCGGCAGGATCATAAACGGCAGCCAGATATAGACGAACACCAGAAAACGCCCCAGCCCGGAGGTGGAAAGCGTGTTTCCGCCAATGGCCGGAAGCGTAAGGATCGCGGTCAGGATCGGCTCCAGCCCCAGGTGGCTCAGAAACCACTGCGCTACCCCGTCTTTCGCCAGCAGCAGCGTCCAGGCATAGGCTTTAACAATATAGCTGGCCCACATTGGCAGCATCACGGCGATATAGAAGAACGCCTTCCACTTGCCGCGGGTGTAACGTGCCATGTACCAGGCCATCGGAAACGCGAGGATAGCGCTGGCGATGGTCACCGCAATGGCCATCATCAGCGTACGCAGAATGATGTCATAGTTTGCCGGATTAAAAAGCGCCAGGATATTGGCAAACGTCAGTTCCGGCGTGACCGCCATGGTGAAATCGTCAAAGGTATAAAACCCTTGCCATAAAAGCGTGAGAAGCGATCCCAGATAAACGATGCCAAACCACATTAGCGGCGCGAGCAGCAGCAGGAACAGACCAAGCGATGGCTTACGCCAGAACAGTGCGGTAAGGCGGCTCATGCGGCTACGGTGGGCGGGAGGCGGCGCGACATGCGTGTTCATGTCACCTCTCCTCTTGCAGGCGAACCATGGCATCACGTGACCACGACGCCATCACCGCCTGCCCCGGCGTCACACCGCTCAGCGTTGCGGCATCGCTAAAATTGGCCTGGCTGACCAGCAGTTTTGCACCGTCAGCGAGTTTTAGTTCAAGTCGCGTTGCCGCCCCCTGATACTGTACTGCCTGCACCACGCCCTCAACCTGAACCTCACCGCTCTCATTGAGGCGAATATGTTCCGGCCGTAAAGAATAGATGCCTTCCATCCCGCACACGTTATGTGCCATACCGGCGTCAAACACGTTTGAGGTCCCGACAAAGCTCGCCACGAATGGCGTTCCTGGGCGCATATAGAGATCGCGCGGGGTGTCGACTTGCTCAATGCGGCCATTATTGAAAACCGCGACCCGGTCAGACATCGACAGGGCTTCCCCCTGATCGTGAGTGACGAAAATAAAGGTGATGCCGAGCTCCTGCTGCAGCTTTTTCAGCTCGAACTGCATCTGCTCACGCAATTTAAGATCGAGCGCGCCGAGCGGTTCATCCAGCAGCAATACCCGGGGTTCATTGACCAGCGCCCGCGCGATGGCGACACGTTGACGTTGCCCGCCGGAAAGCTGCGAAGGCTTACGCGTGACAGCAAAGCTTAGCCCCACTTTTTCCAGCGCTTGACGCGCCTGCGCATGGCGCGTTTTCTTGTCGATACCTTTGACCATGAGTCCGTACGCGACGTTATCGAGGATCGACATATGCGGGAACAACGCATAATCCTGGAACACGGTATTCACATCGCGTTCCCATGGGGGAAGTGCGCTCGCCTCTTTACCGAAGATTTTGATTGCGCCGCCTGACAGCTGCTCAAAACCGGCTATCAGACGCAGGCAGGTAGTTTTGCCGGAGCCCGAAGGCCCCAGCATGGAGAAAAACTCTCCGTCATGAATAGCAATGGTGACCCCATCTACCGCCCGCACGTCACCGTACAGACGGGAAACGTCATTAAACTCTACTGCGTACGTCATGTTCTGCTCCTGCGATTAACGGCCGCCCATGATGGCGATGTAATCCTGTGTCCAGCGGCTGTAAGGAACGAATTTGCCGCCTTCTGCAATCGGGGTTTTCCAGAACATGATTTTGTCGAAATAGTTGTAGCCGTTCGTTTCGCAGCCTTTATCGCCGAGCAATGTGCTGGCTTTACATCCTTCCGGTACCACGGGCAACGAGCCAAACCAGGCCGCCAGATCGCCCTGCACTTTAGGCGTCAGCGACCAGTTCATCCATTTGTAGGCGCACATCGGGTGCTTGGCCTGCGCGTGCAGCATGGTGGTGTCCGCCCAGCCGGTTACCCCTTCTTTCGGGAAAACAGTGGCGACAGGCTGGTTCTCCGCTTTCAGGGCATTGGCCTGATAGGGCCAGGCGCTGGAGGCCACTACGCCTTCATTTTTAAAGTCGCTCATCTGAACGGTGGTGTCATGCCAGTAGCGGTGGATCAGCGCATGCTGGTCACGCAATACCTTCAGTACGGCGGCATACTGTTTTTCTGTTAGCTGGTACGGGTCGGTGATACCCAGCTGCGGCTGCGTGGCTTTGACAAACAGCGCCGCATCGGCGATGTAAATCGGGCCATCA
The DNA here is from genome assembly GCF_031453695.1 of Enterobacter sp. SORGH_AS_0287. Lineage (NCBI taxonomy): Bacteria > Pseudomonadati > Pseudomonadota > Gammaproteobacteria > Enterobacterales > Enterobacteriaceae > Enterobacter > Enterobacter sp. SORGH_AS_0287. The sequence goes on along the minus strand of NZ_JAVIZW010000001.1, from coordinate 1,067,297 downwards.
TAGGCCTGCACGCGGCCCTGATTGGTTTTACCGTCAGGTAAATTCTGTTTCGTAAAGACGACGCTCCAGCTGTCCGGCGGCGTCGGGAACGTTTTGCTGTTGTACATCAGCAGGTTTGGCCCCCACTGATACGGCGTGCCGTAGACGTTGCCGCCGACGTTAAACCATTCACCTTTGACGATCCGCGGGTCGAGAGTTTTCCAGTTTGGGATAAGGTCGGGGTTAATCGGCTGAACGCGTTTCCCCATGATCAGGCGCAGTGAGGCATCGCCCGAGGCAGTGACCAGATCGTATCCGCCTTTCGCCATCAGGCTAACCATTTCATCCGAGGTGGCCGCGGTTTTAACGTTCACCGCGCAGCCGGTCTCTTTTTCGAACTGCGTGACCCAGTCATAATTTTTATCGGTTTGTCCCCGTTCGATGTACCCGGGCCAGGCAATAATATCCAGTCGTCCTTCCCCGTCGCCGATTGCCTTCGGTGGCTCTGCGGCGTGCGCTGTCATGAGGGTCATGCCGAGCGCGCACAGGCTGCTGCGGGCAAATTTTTTGCTCATAAGAATTACTCCTGTCGCAATGAAATTTAGCGGCAGCCGTGCCGTAAAAATATCTCCCTTATTAAACGTAGACCGCGCAAATGCGCCGCACCGTGCGGCTTAAAGAAATTTCATCAAGGTGTGACCGAGGGCGCATTCCCCGTTAACTGGATTATAGACAAGGAGTTAGCGTTGAGAGGCGGTATGCAGATTTCCTATGATGCGGTACTGCGGAATATTCGCCCTACCGCCATCAGGATAAGGAATGATTATTTTAGAAAGGTGCGGAGATTATTATTCGAGCATGCTGCTAATTAATTTCCCTAACTGAATCACAGCCTGTTCTTCCCGCTCCCCCCACGCCCAGGAGGTATTAAACCGGAAGAACGGTGTCCAGGCGTCAGAGGTCGAAAACATCTTACCGGGGGCAATACTGATGTGGTGCATTAGCGCTTTCTCGCTCAGCAGCCCGGCATCCAGCTGCGCCGGGAGTTCCAGCCACAAAAAATAGCCGCTGTCGTTGTGATGAATTTTGACGCCTGCCGGCATATGGCGCAAAAGCGACTGCCACGCCTGCTGTTTGCGTTCGGCCAGCGTGCGGCGCAGGCGGCGAAGATGGGCGTCATAGCGTTTTGTCGCCAGGTAATCCACCAGCGCCAGCTGCATGGGTGAACTGGTCGATAAGGTGCTCATCAGCTGTAGCTGCTGAATGCGTCGCGCATGTTTACCTGCCGCCACCCAGCCGATGCGAAACCCCGCCACCAGACATTTCGAGAAGGACGAGCAGTGCAGCGTCATATCGTCACGATCCCAGGCTTTCGCTGGCAGGGGTTTCTCCCGGCCAAAATAGAGTTCGCTGTAGACATCATCTTCGATCAGGGTGACGTTGTGCCTGGCGAGAAGCGCGACCAGGTGCGCTTTTTTCTCTGCGCTGAGCGTGAAGCCGAGGGGATTTTGACTGTTGGTCATGAGCCAGCAGGCTTTGACTGGATACTCATTGAGCGCCTGCTCAAGCGCATTCAGATCGATCCCTTCGCGGACGTCCGTCGCCACCGACAGCGCTTTGAGTTTCAGGCGTTCAAGCGCCTGCAGTGCACCATAGAAACAGGGGTTTTCGACAATCACCCAGTCACCAGGCTCGGTAACGGCCTGCAGGCTAAGATTCAGGGCTTCGAGTGCGCCTGCAGTAATGACAATCTCATCCGGCGAGATATTCATTCCCTGCTGCGCATAGCGGCGGGCAATGGCGTGGCGAAGGTCAACGTTACCCGGAGGCAGGTTCTCAATTACGCTCATTGCTGTGGCGGTTTTACTGACATTAGCCAGCGAACGGTTAAGTTGCTGCAGCGGGAAAAGCCGGGGGTCGGGGAAGGCAGAAGCGAAAGGAACAACCGACGGGTCGCGGCTGGCCTGTAATACGTCGAAGATATAGGTGTTGATATCTACCACTTCGTCCCGCATCACCTGGGCAGGCGGCGCAGGTTGGTGTGCGGTCGGGCGCGAGGCAACGTAATAGCCCGACTGCGGCCTGGCGACGATACGCCCCTGGCTTTCCAGCATCTGATACGCGTGGCCAACGGTCATAAAACTCATGCCGCTGCTCGCGACCTGCTCTCGCAGAGAAGGCAGCTTATCGCCCGGCAACCATACGCCAAGCTCGATCTGTGAGATAATTTGTTGCGCCAGACGCTGGTATTTTTTCATCAGATTCTCCTTATGACCGACAGTGTATATCAGCAGGAGAAAAAGAGAAGATTTTGCTAACTGTTATAGTTAGCCAGATGCATTACTTACGCAGTTCGGTGACGTTACGCTGAGCGTGGCGGGCAGCGGCCAGATGATCGAGGGTAATCATCGACGATTTGCAAAAAATGCATTTTGCACCGAACGGGTTTTTCTCAGACACATCAAAAGCTGAGGTACGGTACTGCGAACCATGGCAGCATGGGCAGCGGAAATGGATATAAGAAGTCATAGGATTCTCCTGTAAACGTAAAAACGTTAATTGCTTAATGGGCCCTTCAGGCGATAGTGGTTTGAAACAAAAACTAATCGGAGTGTAGAAAAAGACCCAAGAGAGGCTGCGGAGAGGCACAACGTGATGAGAACTGCTTTATAAAACTACGTCAGATGTTTATTTGGACTCAAACCCAGAGGGCCATTAACGCATGTTGTTGATAACAAGGCAAGCTGTTTAATGCATAAATTTCATAAAAATAATTTTTTTATTCTCTCACGCAAGCTATATCAGATGTGCAAAGCGTGATGTTTTTATGAACTGTTATAGGTAAATTTCGCTTTTCTGCGTCTGATACTCGTTATTTCGCCCCTATACCATAACAGCACACCGTTTGACATTGAGGTTGTGCATGTTTGGTTTAGATGCTTTTCATCTTGCACGGATACAGTTTGCCTTTACCGTATCCTTCCACATTATTTTCCCGGCAATCACCATCGGTCTGGCGAGTTATCTCGCTGTGCTAGAAGGCCTGTGGCTGAAAACCAAAAACCCGGTCTGGCGTTCGCTGTACCATTTCTGGTCGAAGATTTTTGCCGTTAACTTCGGTATGGGCGTGGTCTCCGGGCTGGTCATGGCCTACCAGTTTGGGACCAACTGGAGTGGGTTTTCACAATTTGCCGGCAGTATTACCGGCCCGCTCCTGACCTACGAAGTGCTTACTGCCTTCTTCCTCGAGGCAGGATTCCTCGGCGTTATGCTGTTCGGCTGGAATAAAGTCGGGCCGGGTCTGCATTTCTTTGCAACCTGTATGGTGGCACTGGGGACCATTATCTCAACCTTCTGGATCCTCTCATCAAACAGCTGGATGCAGACGCCACAGGGCTTTGAAATCGTCAACGGACAGGTGGTGCCGGTAGACTGGTTTGCCGTGGTGTTTAACCCCTCCTTCCCGTATCGCCTGCTGCATATGTCGATAGCGGCCTTCCTGAGTAGCGCCCTGTTTGTCGGCGCATCCGCAGCCTGGCATTTGCTGCGCGGAAACAACACCCCCGCCATCCGCGCGATGTTTTCCATGGCGCTGTGGATGACCCTGATTGTCGCTCCCCTTCAGGCGATGGTGGGTGATATGCACGGGTTGAACACCCTGAAGCATCAGCCCGCTAAAATAGCAGCCATTGAAGGCCACTGGGAGAACCCACCGGGTGAACCCACCCCGCTGCTGCTGTTTGGCTGGCCGGATATGGAACAGGAGCGCACCCGCTTTGGGCTGGAGATCCCGGCGCTTGGCAGCCTTATTCTGACGCACAGCCTCGACAAACAGGTTCCGGCACTGAAAGAATTTCCAAAGGAAGACCGGCCAAATTCCACCATCGTCTTCTGGTCATTCCGCATTATGGCGGGCTTAGGCATGCTGATGCTGCTGCTTGGGGTAACGGCGCTCTGGTTACGTTATAAAAAGCGCGTGTACGCTTCGCGTCCCTTCCTATGGTTTGCCCTCCTGATGGGACCCACCGGGCTGATTGCCATCCTGGCCGGATGGGTCACTACCGAAGTGGGCCGCCAGCCGTGGGTCGTCTACGGGCTTCAGCGAACAAAGGATGCGGTTTCTGCGCATGGTGACTTGCATATGAGCGTGAGTCTGCTGGCCTTCTTCGTCGTCTACACCTCCGTATTTGGCGTGGGTTACAGCTATATGGTCCGCCTGATTAAAAAAGGACCTCAGCCTCATGAATCGTTTGCCACCGAGTCCGATGGACGTCCCGCACGCCCGCTTTCTGCCGTTACTACTGAACATAAGGAGCAACCATAATGGGTATCGATCTTTCCATTATCTGGTTTGTTATCATCGTCTTTGCCACGCTGATGTATATCGTGATGGATGGTTTTGATCTGGGGATAGGTATCCTGTTCCCGGCTACGCCTGATGCCGACGATCGCGATGTGATGGTGAACAGCGTTGCGCCGGTCTGGGACGGCAATGAAACCTGGCTGGTGCTCGGCGGTGCAGCGCTGTTTGGCGCGTTTCCGCTGGCCTATGCGGTCATTATTGATGCCCTCACTATTCCGCTGACGTTAATGCTGATCGGACTTATTTTCCGGGGCGTGGCATTTGAGTTTCGTTTTAAAGCCACGCCGGCACACCGCCCTTTCTGGGATAAAGCGTTTATTGGCGGCTCGATCCTGGCGACCTTTACCCAGGGCATGACGGTGGGCGCGGTGATTAACGGCTTTAGCGTCACCGGGCGTGCCTACAGTGGCGGACCGTTCGACTGGCTGACCGTTTTTAACCTGTTCTGCGGCGCAGGTCTGGTGGTGGCCTACGCGCTGTTAGGCTCGACATGGCTGGTGATGAAAAGTGAAAACGCGCTGCAACAGCGAATGCGACGGGTATCCAGAACGCTCCTGATCCTGCTTCTGGTATTCATTGCAGCAATCAGCCTCTGGACCCCACTGGCGCAGCCGGCCATCGCCGCGCGCTGGTTTACCCTGCCGAATCTCTTCTTCCTGCTGCCCGTGCCGGTGCTGGTGGTGATCCTGAGCCTGTGTCAGTGGCGTTGCCTGAATAATCCCGACAGCCATCATCTGCCGTTTATCCTGACGTTAGGGCTGATTTTTCTCGGCTTTAGCGGACTTGGGATCAGCATCTGGCCGCACATTATTCCCCCGTCAATCACGCTCTGGCAGGCGGCGGCTCCGACACAAAGCCAGGGCTTTATGCTGGTGGGCGCGTTGTTGATCATTCCCGTGATTCTGGTCTACACCTTCTGGAGTTACTACGTGTTTCGCGGAAAAGTACAGCATGGAGAGGGTTATCACTGATGCAACAACCTTTCTGGAAAAGAGTCATGTGGCTGGCCATTATCTGGGGCGGCAGCGTACTGGCACTGGCGGCGGTCAGTATGCTCTTTCGCATGTTAATGACGGCCGCAGGGTTTAAGTCGCACTGATCGTATTGCGGGCAACGCCAACGTTGCCCGGTACCCGCCCGCACTTTCAGATAAACCCCATTAACGCACGGCAGAGTATCGTTACACTGAAAAAAGATTCACAGTATCTATCGTCTGAGAAGAAAAATGAAAAAGCTCATTGCGTTAAGTGTTATCAGTCTTGTCCTCACCGGGTGCGTTAATCCTGGTAAAGCCTCCGTTCAGCCGGACCAACTTAAGAGCCACCGTTTTGTGCTGGAGAATGTGGACGGGAAAGCCGTTAAGGCCACGACAACGCAACCAGAGATCAGCTTCAAAGCCCTGTCTGATATCAGTCTGGTTAATAACATTAGCGTTTCCGGCGTGATGTGTAACACGTTTAACGGACAGGGGAAATTGTCCGAAGGTGAGCTCAAGGTCAAAACGCTCGCCATGACGCGCAAGCTCTGTACCGAACCACAGTTAAACGAACTGGATCAGGCCATTGGCGACATGCTGCGCAAAGGGGCGCAGGTCGACCTGACTGAAGACCAGTTAACGCTGGCGACAGCCGATAAAACGCTAATGTTTAAGCGTGCGGAGTAATCAGTAGTTTCCGCAGGATCCTACGGCAAGCGACTGTTCACTGCAGCGTTTGCCGTTTGGCAATGCGCACATCCCGATAGCTGAGCCGTCAAGCTGGCGGGCAACAGACAGCGAGCCGCCAATCATCGCGCAGTTGGCTTGTCCGGAGCTGGACATCGCCGCTTTCATTCCCGGCGTTACGTGTGCCGCCGTTGCCTGCTGAACAGGTTCACTGCTGCATGCCGATAATAATAACGCGGCACACCCGACCCAAAATGCTGAACGCATGCTCTCTCTCCCCCATTAATAATGCGAAACCTATGCATAATAGGCATCACATGCCGTGTCGTCGAGAGCGAAAGTGCGTATTTATGCGCTCCTGAAACAATTTCTCGCAATTTTTTCGCCAAAAGATTGATCTACTCATTGATGTCGAGAATACCGAGGACACAAAAGCGAAAATCGTAAAATCCGACCTTTGCTAAACTAAGGGAATAATATTCAAAACCCGTTGTGTTTTTTTCGGGCTCCTTTTTTTGCGCAATGTAAGGGTGTTGTCCTATGCAAACTATTGACGGTAATGGTGCAGTCGCGTCCGTCGCGTTTCGCACCAGTGAAGTTATCGCCATCTACCCAATTACGCCAAGTTCTACGATGGCCGAACAGGCCGATGCCTGGGCGGGCAACGGACTGAAAAACGTCTGGGGCGACGTCCCAAGAGTCGTGGAAATGCAGTCTGAGGCTGGCGCTATCGCGACCGTCCACGGGGCGCTGCAGACCGGTGCTCTGTCGACGTCATTCACGTCGTCGCAGGGATTATTGTTGATGATCCCGACGCTCTATAAACTGGCAGGACAACTCACCCCGTTTGTGCTTCACGTTGCCGCACGAACCGTTGCGACACACGCCCTCTCCATCTTTGGCGATCACTCAGACGTGATGGCCGTCCGCCAGACCGGTTGCGCCATGCTGTGCGCCAGCAGCGTTCAGGAAGCACAGGACTTCGCGTTAATTTCGCATATGGCGACGCTGAAGAGTCGCGTGCCCTTTATTCATTTCTTTGATGGTTTTCGTACCTCTCACGAAATCAATAAAATCGTTCCGCTGGCTGACGACACCCTCCTCAATCTTCTGCCGCAGGCGGAAATCGACGCACATCGCGCCCGTGCGCTGAACCCGGAACACCCGGTGATCCGCGGGACATCGGCCAACCCGGATACCTATTTCCAGTCCCGGGAAGCAACGAACCCGTGGTACAACGCCGTTTATGATCACGTTGAGCAGGCGATGGATGATTTTGCCGCGGCCACCGGACGGCAATACAAACCGTTTGAATACTACGGTCATCCGCAGGCGGAACGGGTCATTGTGCTCATGGGGTCAGCCATTGGCACCTGTGAAGAGGTAGTGGATGAACTGCTGACCCGTGGTGAAAAAATCGGCGTGCTCAAAGTGCGGCTCTACCGGCCGTTTTCCGCGCGACATTTGCTCTCGGCACTGCCGGAAAGTGCGCGCACCGTGGCGGTGCTCGATCGCACTAAAGAGCCTGGCGCCCACGCAGAACCTCTGTATCTGGACGTCATGTCCGCGCTGGCTGAAGCGTTTAATTGCGGTGAGCGCGAAACACTGCCGCGCGTGATCGGGGGTCGCTATGGGTTGTCCTCCAAAGAGTTTGGCCCGGACTGTGTGCTGGCGGTGTTTAATGAGCTGAGCGAGGCTAAACCAAAACCGCGCTTTACCGTCGGTATTTATGATGACGTGACCAACCTCTCTCTGCCCCTGCCGGAAAACACGCTGCCTTCCACCGCAAAACTTGAGGCGCTGTTTTATGGGCTGGGCAGCGACGGTAGCGTCTCCGCGACCAAGAACAACATTAAGATCATCGGGAACTCCACGTCGTGGTATGCCCAGGGGTATTTTGTCTACGACTCCAAAAAAGCAGGCGGGCTGACCGTTTCCCACCTGCGCGTCAGCGAGCACCCTATCCGCTCGGCATACCTTATCTCGCAGGCTGATTTTGTGGGCTGTCACCAGCTGCAGTTCATCGATAAGTACCAGATGGCAGAGCGCCTGAAACCGGGCGGTATTTTCCTGCTCAATACGCCATACAGCGTGGATGAAGTCTGGTCGCGGCTGCCGCAGGAAGTGCAGGCGGTGCTGAACCAGAAAAAAGCCCGCTTCTACGTCATTAACGCTGCAAAAATTGCCCGCGAGTGTGGCCTTGCCGCGCGAATCAACACCGTGATGCAAATGGCCTTCTTCCACCTGACGCAGATCCTGCCGGGAGACAGCGCGCTAATGGAACTGCAGGGGGCGATTGCCAAAAGCTACAGTAGTAAAGGTCAGGAGCTGGTCGAGCGTAACTGGCAGGCGCTGGCGCTGGCACGCGAGTCTTTATTTGAAGTACCGCTGCAAGCGGTTGATGCGTCCAGCCCGAACCGTCCACCGGTGGTTTCTGACGCGGCACCGGATTTCGTGAAAACCGTGACGGCAGCCATGCTGGCCGGGCTGGGTGATGCCCTTCCCGTCTCCGCGCTGCCACCGGATGGCACCTGGCCGATGGGCACCACGCGCTGGGAAAAACGCAACATCGCCGAAGAAATCCCCATCTGGAAAGAGGAGCTGTGTACCCAGTGCAACCACTGCGTAGCAGCCTGCCCGCACTCGGCCATTCGTGCCAAAGTGGTCTCCCCGGAAGCGATGGAAGACGCCCCGGCCAGCCTGCATTCACTTGATGTGAAATCCCGTGATATGCGCGGACAGAAGTATGTTCTGCAGGTCGCTCCGGAAGACTGCACCGGATGTAATCTGTGCGTTGAGGTCTGTCCGGCGAAAGATCGTCAGGATCCGGACATCAAAGCCATCAATATGATGTCGCGCCTCGAGCATGTCGAAGAAGAGAAGGTAAATTATGACTTCTTCCTGAACCTGCCGGAGATCGACCGCAGCACGCTGGAGCGTATTGATATTCGTACCTCGCAGCTCATTACTCCGCTGTTCGAGTATTCAGGCGCCTGCTCCGGCTGCGGTGAAACGCCGTATATCAAGCTGCTCACGCAACTGTACGGCGACAGAATGTTGATCGCTAACGCCACGGGCTGTTCATCAATCTATGGCGGTAATCTGCCTTCCACGCCGTACACCACCGACGCCCATGGCCGCGGTCCGGCATGGGCGAACTCGTTGTTTGAGGATAACGCCGAGTTTGGTCTGGGCTTCCGTCTGACCGTTGACCAGCACCGCGCACGCGTGATGCGGTTACTGGAACAGTTTGCTGGCCACATCCCGGCGGAGCTGAATGAGGCGTTGCACGCCGATGCAACGCCAGAACGTCGTCGTGAGCAGGTTGCGGAACTGCGCAACGCTCTGCAGGGCGTGGAAGGTGCCGGGCAGCTGTTGGCCGACGCTGACGCGCTGGTGGAAAAATCAATCTGGCTGATTGGCGGTGACGGCTGGGCGTATGACATCGGCTTTGGCGGGCTGGATCACGTGTTAAGCCTTACCGAAAACGTCAACATTCTGGTTCTGGATACGCAGTGCTATTCCAACACCGGTGGCCAGGCGTCAAAAGCTACTCCGCTTGGCGCAGTAACTAAATTTGGTGAACACGGCAAGCGCAAGGCGCGTAAAGATCTCGGCGTCAGCATGATGATGTACGGCCACGTGTATGTCGCGCAAATCTCGCTGGGCGCGCAGCTGAACCAGACGGTGAAAGCCATTCAGGAAGCGGAAGCCTACCCGGGTCCGTCGCTGATCATTGCCTACAGCCCGTGTGAAGAGCATGGCTACGACCTGGCACTCAGCCACGATCAGATGCGCCAGCTGACCGCAACCGGTTTCTGGCCGCTCTACCGGTTCGACCCGCGCCGCGCCGATGAAGGTAAATTGCCTCTGGCGCTGGATTCACGCCCGCCTTCCGATGCGTTGGCCGAAACGTTAATGCAGGAACAGCGCTTCCGTCGCCTCAACGCGCAACAACCAGAGGTGGCCGAGCAGTTGTGGAAAGATGCCGCCGCCGATCTGCAAAAACGGTATGATTTCCTGGCGCAAATGGCCGGAAAAGCGGAAAAACCCACCCGCGACTGACTCTCCCTCTGCCCGGCTTGTCCGGGCATTTTTTTGCCATAAAAAAAGCCCGCTGTATTCACACCGGGCGAGTCCAGATAATTAATGAATATCACGTTAATTCACTAAATGACATTCACATAAATTATGGATGAAAAATCTTAAAGGCATATAACGCCGCTGAGATTATCTGATTTAAGGGGCAATTAATAATTTTTATTTAATATGATTAGCTTTAAATCATTCATAAAGCCAATGACTATTTCCGCCGCATAATCCGGTTAAGAATTAACTTAACTCGTAACAATTATATTTTATTGTTCTTGGTGAGGAGTGATTTAGCATGAGACAGCTTTCTCGTGTGGAAAGTTCAATACGTAATTAAATAAAAACAACTGCAAAGGAATTCCAAAATGCAAAGAAAAGTACTGGCCCTGATGATTCCAGCGCTGTTAATGGCTGGCGCTGCGCATGCTGCAGAAATTTATAATAAAGACGGCAATAAATTAGATCTGTACGGAAAAGTAGATGGTCTGCATTACTTCTCCGACGATGCCTCTAAAGATGGCGATCAAACTTATATGCGTCTGGGCTTCAAGGGTGAAACCCAGATCAACAACATGATGACCGGTTACGCCCAGTGGGAATACAACATCCAGGCCAATAACACTGAAGGGTCTAATAACCAGTCATGGACGCGTCTGGCCTTCGCCGGTGTTAAAGTCGGTGACTATGGCTCCTTCGATTACGGTCGTAACTACGGCGTTCTGTACGACGTGGAAGGCTGGACCGATATGTTGCCTGAATTCGGTGGTGACTCTTACACCAATGCAGACAACTTTATGACTGGCCGTGCCAACGGGGTTGCAACCTACCGTAACACTGACTTCTATGGTCTGGTACAGGGTCTGAACTTTGCCCTGCAGTATCAGGGTAAGAACGAAGATGCCAGCAACAACCAGGAAGGCACCAACAATGGTCGCGACACGCGCCATGAGAACGGTGACGGCTTCGGTATCTCCACCACCTATGACTTTGGCATGGGTATCAGCGCGGGTGCTGCCTATACCTCTTCTGACCGTACCAACGAACAGGTGATGAATACCACTGCCGGTGGCGATAAAGCGGATGCCTGGACTGCAGGCCTGAAATATGACGCCAACAATATTTATCTGGCGGCAATGTATTCTGAAACCCGCAATATGACCCCTTATGGCGATAATACGGATGCCGTGGCCAATAAAACACAAAACATTGAAGTGACCGCGCAATATCAGTTCGACTTCGGCCTGCGCCCGGCAATTTCTTATCTGCAGTCTAAAGGTAAAGACCTGGCCAACGGTCAGGGCGATCAGGATCTGGTTAAATATGCTGACGTAGGCGCAACCTACTACTTTAACAAAAACATGTCCACCTACGTTGATTATAAAATCAACCTGTTGGATGAAGATGACAGTTTCTACAAAAATAACGGCATTAGCACGGATGATGTCGTTGCATTAGGTCTGGTTTACCAGTTCTGATCCCAGGAGCCCGCATCGTGATGCGGGCTCGTTATTTTCGTTGCGACGCCTGACGCCAGCCCTCCTCTTCTCTCCCATCATATTTCCCTCTCTTCGCGCCTCTCGGCTCAGTGAATGTGTGAATCATCTCAAAAGGAAAATTTATGACGGTGTCGTTAAGGGTAAGTTTAAACAAACCCATGTAGACTAGCCTTATAGACTTTGCTTCATTAAGGATAACTGCATTGTTTGGTCGTGTATCAGTTGCCGTACTTACCCTTCTGGCGATTATATGGATGGCGTTAATTTTTGATTTTGGTGGTGTCGTTGGGCATCTCGGCGCACTGTTGAATCATCTGGATGGCAGCTAAGGTTTCCCCCAAACAATACGCCACCAGCAGGGCCGGTGGCGGGAAACGTATCAACGGACTATTTTTTGACCGGCTGAGGCTTTTTATCACCTGACTCAGGCGCCTCACGCGGATCGTCTTTCTCAACATACAGCATATTTCTCTCCTGTTTCGGATACCCACTCCCCACTATAGGCCGCATTGTTAAAATCTGGCCAGGCGGCAGTTACGCTTCTTTTTGACGAAAAGAGAGGTAGCCGAAAACCCCGCTGTCGCCATCCGCGGGATGATTAACGCCGTCCATCACCGCCACTTCGGCAAAATCAAAGGGGGTCACATTTTCAAAACAGGCCACATTCACGCCGTATTCGTTGGGATTTGAACGCCGCTGATGGAAGGTATAAATCCCGCAGACCGAGCAGAAGAAATGGCGGGCTGTTCCTGTGTTAAAACGATATTCCGTGAGCTTATCCGCCCCTTTCGTTACGGTAATGCCCGACAGCGGTGCCGAGACCACCACGGCGCCCCGCATCCGGCAAAAAGAGCAGCTGCAGCGCCGGGCGGTATTTAATCCGTCTGAGAGTTCAACGGTAAACGCCACCGCGCCACAATGGCACTGTGCATGACGAATATCAGCCATCGGTTACACCCCCTTTCTCACGAGCTCGGCAGCCTTAACGAAAACCTCATCTTCAACGCCATCGCCTTTCTGTCTGCCGAGTCTGACCAGTTCACTCACAATACTGTCGCGATGGATGGGTTGCTGTGCTGAAACAAGACCGATAACGGCGGCACCAATTGCCAGTCCCACTAATCCCGTTTGTTCATCTTTGTTCTTCATGTTTGTGCTCCCTTGTACAACACAAAAAGCGTAGCAGGATTGTGGTAAAACGTGGCGTTGTCACGGATGCTATTTATTCTGTGATACAGGGCGTAACCCCTACGCTAACAGGCGATGAGGTCGAGGTATACATGTCAGAATCGCGGCGCGAGGCCGTATTTGGGCGCATTAATGTTCGCGGCCCAGACCTTGATGTCGTTTTGAAGAAGTAAGGTAAAATCCGATTTCAGATGGTTAACCATGCCGTTAACGCTCTGTGCATCTTTCACCGAAAAATGCTCTATCCGGTTCTGCCCGACCTGAACACAATAATACGTGGCCGGAAGCACTTTGCCATTCACGTTAAGTTCTTGTCGGGTCCCGCCACAGCGCCCTTCGGTGATATAGGAGACCAGCAAATTTGCTGATTTCCGCTCAGGCTGGGAGATGCTCAACATGACCGGGAAACCGTCTGAAGTCTGGGTCATATCGTAAAGAACAGCATTTTTTATATACCAGGTATTATATTCCCGCTCCTGAAAAGCTGACCTCGAAGGCGCAGAAACGACCACCAGCATTGCCAGTGTAATAGTTTGAATTTTCATGAGATGTTGTCATCCGTGTCGTTGCACACATTATTCAGATCGTGCAAAAAACAGCAACACCTTAAGAATATTCCTACTACTATTGGCAGTCGTTTTTAGTTATCTACCGTGGTCAGCGCGTTATTGCATTCCGTTTGTACACGCTCAGTACGTTAAAACAGGAAAGAGTTGGTACACCGCCACCATCGCTGAAATACTGACGATGACACTGACAATGAAGTAGGTTTTGAAGGGCTGCTTTTGCGTTTTATGGCGAAACAGTTGCTGACCTATAATCGCCCCGGGCCATCCGCCGATAAGGCCAAATACCAGCAGTGTGGCTTCCGGCACTCTGCGCATGGCCCTTCGCGCCGCCATTTTGTCGGCGCCATACATCGCTAACGTCAGTACGTTGATAAGCAGGAGCCACAGGATAAACGGATGCGAGGTGAATAGACTTCCGATTGCGGCGATCAACAGAAGCAAATAACAAAAGCGATTGAGGGTCATAGCACAAGCCACTGGAATGTTCAGAGTATGTCGAAGCCGCATTATATGCGATATCACAAAGCAAGGTTGCTGCCGTCCACAATTCAAAATCCTGTAAAACGTGCTGGCATTCGGCGCAACAATCCGTACCATACACGGCACACTTTCGCATGCTGGTGGTTAACCGCAGGCGCTGACCCGTCTTTTATTGCCAGTCAGATGGGGCACTAAAATGCGCAGAGGGTGTTTGAAATCTAAGCTTCATAGAGTGAAGAGATGAACAGCAAAGAGAGGGCAATGCGGAAAGAAGCTGCCCCTCTAAACCGTTTGCCCCACTGGTGCCCCATTTGAAATTTGAGTACAGATTAAATGCAACAAAATCAAGATATTAATAAGAAAGAGCAATACAACCTGAACAAACTGCAAAAGCGTCTGCGCCGTAACGTTGGTGAAGCCATTGCAGACTTCAATATGATTGAAGAAGGCGACCGCATTATGGTCTGCCTGTCAGGTGGTAAAGACAGTTACACCATGCTGGAGATCCTGCGTAATCTTCAGCAAAGCGCGCCGGTGAAGTTTTCCCTGGTGGCAGTTAACCTCGATCAAAAGCAGCCTGGTTTCCCGGAACACATTCTGCCGGAATACCTGGAAAAACTGGGCGTTGAGTACAAAATCGTAGAAGAAAATACCTACGGGATTGTGAAAGAGAAGATCCCGGAAGGCAAAACCACCTGCTCGCTCTGCTCTCGTCTTCGCCGCGGCATCCTGTACCGTACCGCGACAGAACTGGGTGCAACCAAAATCGCACTCGGCCATCACCGCGACGATATCCTGCAGACGCTGTTCCTGAATATGTTCTACGGCGGTAAGATGAAAGGCATGCCGCCAAAACTGATGAGCGATGACGGCAAACACATTGTGATCCGCCCGCTTGCCTACTGCCGCGAGAAAGATATCGAGCGGTTCTCTCAGGCCAAAGGGTTCCCGATCATTCCATGTAACCTGTGCGGCTCTCAGCCGAACCTGCAGCGTCAGGTGATTGGTGACATGCTGCGTGACTGGGACAAACGCTACCCGGGCCGTATCGAAACCATGTTCAGCGCGATGCAGAACGTGGTGCCTTCTCACCTCGCGGACGTTGAGCTTTTCGATTTCAAAGGTATCAACCATGAGTCGGAAGTGGTAAATGGCGGCGATCTGGCGTTTGACCGGGAAGAGATCCCCGTGAAACCTGCTGGCTGGCAGCCAGAAGAAGATGACAATCAGTTTGAAGAACTGCGCCTGAATGTCGTGGAAGTGAAATAGTGGAATAATGCAAACGCGTCTCAGACCACCGTCTGAGACGCGTTTAAACCTTATTTCAGCAGACGAACACGACAGGTTTTACCCTTGATTTTCCCGTTCTGCAGCTGTTTCCAGGCCTTATGGGCAACCGACTGGCGAACAGCAACATAAACATGTGCAGGATGTACCGCAATCTTGCCGATATCCGCCCCATCCAGCCCCACGTCTCCGGTCAGCGCACCGAGCACATCACCCGGACGCATCTTGGCTTTTTTACCGCCATCAATACACAGCGTTGCCATTTCTGCTTCCAGCGGAACGAGACTGACATTGCCCGGTGCATTCACCCAGTTAAGCTTAATCTGCAGCATTTCAGACAGAATATTGGCGCGCTGCGCCTCTTCCGGTGCGCAGAAGCTGATGGCCAGACCGCTGTTTCCGGCACGCGCAGTACGGCCGATACGGTGAACGTGTACTTCAGGATCCCATGCCAGCTCGTAGTTCACGACCAGCTCAAGCGATTTAATATCCAGACCGCGCGCCGCCACGTCGGTGGCAACCAGCACGCGGGCGCTGCCGTTGGCGAAACGGACCAGCGTCTGATCGCGATCGCGCTGTTCCAGATCGCCATGCAACGATAACGCGCTCTGCCCTGCGGCGTTCAGGGCGTCACAGACCGCCTGACAATCTTTTTTGGTGTTACAGAACACCACGCAGGAAGCGGGCTGATGCTGACTGAGCACCTTCTGCAGGAGCGCGATTTTTCCATGCTGGGACGTTTCATAAAACTGCTGCTCGATAGCAGGCAGCGCATCAACACTGTCAATTTCGATGGTGAGCGGATTTTTCTGCACGCGGCCACTGATTGCGGCGATCGCTTCAGGCCAGGTCGCCGAAAATAACAGCGTCTGACGGTCTGCAGGCGCGAAACGGATCACTTCATCGATAGCATCGCTGAAGCCCATATCCAGCATCCGGTCTGCCTCATCCATGACCAGCGTGTGTAATGCATCCAGCGAGACCGTACCTTTTTGCAGGTGGTCGAGCAGTCGGCCAGGCGTCGCCACAATGATGTGTGGTGGATGCTGAAGCGAATCACGCTGTGCGCCAAACGGTTGTCCGCCACAGAGGGTTAAAATCTTGGTGTTAGGCAGGAATCGCGCCAGACGACGCAGCTCGCCCGCGACCTGGTCCGCCAGTTCGCGGGTTGGGCACAGCACCAGAGACTGCGTCTGAAACAGCGCAGCATCAATATGCTGTAGCAGACCCAGACCGAAAGCCGCCGTTTTTCCGCTCCCTGTTTTAGCCTGAACGCGTACATCACGCCCCTCAAGAATGGCGGGCAATGCGGCCGCCTGAACAGGCGTCATGGTGAGGTATCCCAACTCGTTGAGGTTATCGAGTTGGGCGGCGGGCAGTACATTCAGGGTTGAAAAAGCGGTCACAATAGTCTCTCGTGGTCATCTTTGCGGTCAGATGGCGCGTATCCTCGCAGATCTCGGGGTTCGATGCGACAATTTAATCGGTTCTTCATCGGGCGGCGGGTCAGGCATGGGTTGCGGACGCGGAACAGGATCGGGCATCGGTGTCGGATCGGTGGGGATCGGATCGGACTGACGTGAATACTGCAGTTGCAGAGCGAGTAAGATGCTCATCATTCCCTCCAGGTTTTACTGACGTCCCTTTTAGGGTAGACGCTGGGGAGCAGGAGGCAAAAAAAAGCCGACTAATTAAGTCGGCGTCGTAAGAATCAATTGTGCTATGCAGTAATTCAAAAAAGGAAGTAAGACAATATGGAGCGCAACGCCCATCGCTTGACGTTGCATTCACCTGCGGGAGTAATATTGCACCTTACGGGGTCATTGTTTATTGACTTCGCTCAATTAAAAGAGCGTTTTGATCTCCGTAAAAGCTGAAAAAAGCGTAAATTTACAGCCATTTACTACGATGCAACCACCATGCAACACCACCGATCAAAACAACTAACATGACGCAAAATGCGGTAAAGCCATAATGGGCCGCGCCGCCGGGAATTCCGCCCAGGTTCACGCCAAACAATCCCGTCAGGAATGTGCTCGGCAGAAAGACCATTGCCATCAGCGACATCGTATAGGTTCTTCTTGCCAGCGACTCCTGCATCACCTGCGCGATTTCATCCGCCATGACGCCCGTGCGGGCAATACAGGAATCGATTTCATCAAGTCCTCGGCCCAGCCTGTCGGCAATATCCTGCATTCGGCGTCGCTGATCGTCATTCATCCAGTTGAGCCTTTCGCTGGACAGACGCGCGTATACGTCCCGCTGTGGCGTCATATAACGGCGCATGACAATTAACTGCTTACGCAGGAGCGCCAGAAAACCGCGCGGCGGGATCTGCTGATCGAGCAGGTTATCTTCGAGGTCGATGATTTTATCGTGCAGCTCTTCGATAAACTCACTCGCATGGTCAGTCAGCGCGTCGCAGACGTCCACCAGCCAGCTTCCGCAATCGGTCGGCCCGGTGCCCTCTTTCAGATCGTTCACAATATCATCCAGCGCCAGAACTTTACGCTGACGGGTGGAGACAATCAGACCATCGTCCATATAAACACGCATCGCGACCAGCTGGTCAGGACGTTCATCGGTGCTGCCGTTAATGCAACGCAAAGTGATGAGCGTGCCGTCCCCCATTCTGCTCACGCGTGGCCGCAGGCTTTCACCCGCCAGCGCATCACGCACGTTGTTCGGCAGGAGCGGCGTCGTGGCCAGCCAGTCGGCACTGTCCGGATGGGTATAGTTAAGGTGTAGCCAGCAGGGATGCTCATTATCAATAACATCGTTGTCTTCCAGCGGTCGGGCACCGCCACGACCATCCAGCACCCAGGCAAAAACTGCATCAGGAACGTTTAGTTCTGATCCTTTTATACTCTCCACCGCGCCTCCCCCTTTTCAGCTCTTTCGTTGTCAGTCTAGCTTTCATCAGGGGTTAAGCAACAACTATGTTTCGCATCGCGCTGAATTCGCTCAGGAAATAACCGTATTCCGCCAGGCGCCTTTTCAGACCGCACGGGAGGGTAATTCAGTGGCGAGAAGTCCGGATAAAAGAGCCCGGTTGACCAGGCTCTTTTCGTGCATCAGAGGGAGTGACCGGGACGCGAGTGGAATGACAGCGGGCCAGCATGAGAAGGCGTGGATTCAGCCTGATCCCCCTTTTCGAGCCGGAAGTTACGCGTCCGCGCCTGCAGTTCACTTACCTGATTACGCAGTACATCAGAGGATCCGTTGAGTTCTTCTGCCATCGTAACGTTACTTTGCGTGACCCGTTCCAGCTCAGATAAGGCCAGCGTAATCTGGGAAATGCCTTTCTCCTGCTCTGACGTCGAGGTGAAAATGTCATCCATCAACTGGCTGACATTGCCGGAGCCGGTCACAATTTCTTGCATATTCTTTTCAGCCTCGGACACAACGGTCACGCCCTGAGTGACGTTATTGCTGGTCACTTCAATCAGCGTTTTGATGTTTTTGGCGGCATCCGCACTGCGGTGGGCCAGGTTTCGCACCTCTTCTGCCACCACCGAAAACCCTTTTCCGTGGTCACCGGCTCTGGCCGCCTCAACGGCCGCGTTTAGCGCCAGGATATTCGTCTGGAAGGCAATGCCGTCGATCATTGAGATAATCTCCGTCATTTGCTGTGCACATTCGGTAATGGATTGCATATTGGTGGACACCTGCCCCATCAACTCGCCACCTTTGCGCGCCTGCAGTGTCGCCCTGTTTGCCTGCTCGCTGGCCAGTCGGGTGTTATCGGCATTATTTCGGGTACTTGCTGCCATCTGCTCCATGCTGGCAGCCGTTTGCACCAGCGATGCAGACTGCTGCTCTGTTTTCACCGACAGCTGCGCGCTACGCGCGGAGAGTTGATCGGACAAGGTCATGGCGGTTTGCGACGAGGCCCTGATCTCGCGTACCAGAGTCGCGATGTTGCTGGAGAGGCTGTTAATCCCGGGGATTAAACGCCCTGCACAGTTATTGCCAAATTCAGGGATAGTCACGCCAAGATTGCCTGCAGTCACTTCTTCAATACTTTTTTTCACAGTATTGATCGGCGTCACAAGATACTTTGTCATGTAGCCCCAGAGCAAAAATAGCGCAACGAAATTAATGATATTGAGTGAAATAAAGAGAGAGGATTTGCTGGAAAATAGAACAATGACACCTGCATCAACCAGGAAAAGACATAAAAGGAACCCGGCAATGAAGGTTCTGACACTAATATTTCTTAGCATGATTATATCCACGATTTTATATTTAGGTCGGCATTAAGATTTATAGCATTCGTGTTGTTGTTTGTCCTGATGAACAACGCTGGTTTCACCTTTCGCCGTTAGCCACCTGAGATTTAACTTAAGTCAGATAAAAACAGGGTATTAGTGAAAATGTTATATGCAGCATCCTGTGATACTGGTTTCCTGCCACTTTAAGCGATACCATCGCCTGCGATGAGACAATATGGCCGCGCTCATATTTAAGGAGCTTTGCTGCAATTATTCGCCTTTGTTTAGCAATGCTTAATAGGTGCCGGGAAGAATATATTTTATATGCACCGCCAGCCTTAACGTTTTAATATGACCGGTCGTTTTGCACGATACCTAACTCATATTATTTGAATGCGCATGTACGTTGCCAGTTAAAGACGTGCCCGGCAGGCGAAATCGGTAACCCTCTTTGGCGTGGGATTGCATAATGCTCAATATATCGTGGGACCCTGTGTTAATAGCCCTCTCGTATCTGGTGGCCTTTATCGCCTCATTTGTGGCCCTGGACAGCGCCGGAAAAATCCCGCTTTCCAGCCGTAAAACGGCGATGTTCTGGCGTATCGCCGGAGGCGTCACGCTTGGGATCGGGATCTGGTCAATGCACTTCATCGGCATGCTGTCGATGCAAATGCCGATGATAATGAGCTATAACCTCTGGTTAACCCTCGCCTCACTGGGCGTGGCGATGGTTGCATCCACGGTCGCCATCAATATTGCCGTAACGGGTAAAACCCTTTCCCCTTTTCGATTGATCGTTGCCACGGTGCTCCTGAGTGCTGGCGTGGTCTGTATGCACTTTATCGGTATGGCCGCACTGATGCTGGACAGCCATATTCTCTGGGAACGACGCATTGTTGCCGTGTCCGTGTTGATTGCCGTTATGGCCTCCGGCGCGGCGCTGTGGCTGGCATTCCGCCTGCGGGATATGCGCAAAGGGGTGTTTATCAATCGTATTCTCGCGGCCTGCGTGCTGGGTGTCGCCATCTGCGCGATGCACTACACCGGCATGCATGCCGCCCATTTTCAGGAAATGACGCATACCCTGCCCGGCGGTATCAGCGAGTTGGGGTTATCGGTCTGGGTTTCTGTCACCACACTGTGCCTGCTCGGCGGTATGTTAATGATTTCGCTCATCGACTCGCACCGGCGGACGAACCGACTGACCGACAACCTACGCCAGCTTAATCGTCAGCTTGAACTGCAGGCGCGGTTTGATGCGCTCACCGGTCTCGCTAATCGCCACCAGATGGACATTCGGATGCAGGATTGCCTGCGCAGCGCATTGCTCAGCAAGAAGCCATTCGCCGTGATTTTCCTCAACGTCGATCATTTCAAACGCATCAATGATACCTGGGGCCACAACACCGGGGATGAGTTGTTAATCTCTCTCGCGCAGCGCATTACCGCCCGCCTTACCCGCGAGATGACCCTCGCCAGGCTTGGCGGCGACGCCTTTATCCTGCTGGTTCCCGAGTGTGACGACGATAAAGTCAACGCGCTGCTCACGACATTGCTGGAGGATATGCGCCGCCCGTTTTCACTTTGTGGGCACACGCTGAGCACAACAATCAGCGCGGGGGTCAGCCTGTACCCGCAGGATGGCGAGACGCTGCATGAGCTGAAGCTAAAAGCCGATGCGGCCCTGAATCGCGTCAAAGAGGATGGACGAAACGGCTGGGCCGTCTACCGGAACGAGATGTCAACGGCTATTCCGGCTAACCCCGGCTTCCTGCAGGAGTTAACTCAGGCGCTGGAACGCGATCAGTTTGAACTGTGGTATCAGCCGACCTGGCATGCAAAAGACACCACTATTCATGGTTTTGAAGCCCTTCTGCGCTGGCGGCACCCTGAGCAAGGGGTGTTGCTGCCTAATCTGTTTTTACCGTCGCTGGAACAAACGGGGCTGATCATCCCGGTGGGGAACTGGGCAATTGAAGCGGCATGCCGTCAGCTTCATTTCTGGACAGAACAAGGTTTCAGCCAGTGGACATTGTCCTTTAACCTCTCCCCCGTCCAGTTCGAACAGCCGGATATCTTCCACATCATTTCGTCGATGTTGCATAAATATAATCTGTCGCCCTCCCGGCTTATCCTTGAGGTGACGGAAAGTACTGCACTGAAAAATCTCGACCGCAGTATTGAATTACTCAATGCGTTCAATCAAGCCGGGATTACCGTCTCGATTGATGATTTTGGCACCGGCTATTCCAACCTGTTGATGTTGAGCGTTCTGCCCGCTAAAGAGCTAAAAATCGACAAGAGCTTTGTGCACTCGATGCTGGTAAATGAAAAAAGCCGCAAGCTGGTGGAAACCATTATCAATATCGCCCGGACCATGGAAATGAATGTGGTTGCGGAAGGGATCGAGACGGAAGAACAACAGGTGGTACTGACGGACCTCGGCTGTGATTACCTGCAGGGGTTCCTTTTCTCCCGTCCTTTACCTGCCGAACAGGTTCCCTGGCTGTTGCTGCAAAAAAACTCAGACAAACAAATTATACCCATTGGTAAAATTCACGCGGAACCCGCATATATTTCACAAAAAAATCATGCCTGACCGGGTTAAGTAGAGTATGTTTCAAAGGAGTCCACTCCCGTTAATTCTGTCATGATCCTCAGGCACATGGTGCCGATGTACAGGAATACGCTATGTCGCAAAATTGTTTTGATGCGCTGAATTTAATTAAAACCCCCGTGTGGCTCATTTCACCTGCTTCAGAACAGATCATTTTTGCAAATGTGGCCGCCGCTCAGATCATGGGCGATAAAACCCTGGATGACCTACGCAAAGGTACCTATTCCGCCAATGCGCATCACGTGCTGTCGATGTATGTGCCTGAACTGAAGAGTGAGCAGGAGATCGTCGAAATCTGGACCATCTCCCGCGATGGACATGAAACCGCGCTGAGCTGCCGTCTCTCGCTTGCCCATTTCGTGCCCCAGGGGAATGTTATTGTTTTTGAAGGGCTGACGCAGCAGGTTCTCTCCGGGCTTAAGGCCAGCCGCTCCGCGACCTACCAGCGCAAAAAACAGGGATTTTACGCACGCTTTTTCCTGACCAACAGCGCGCCAATGCTGCTTATCGATCCGTCCCGGGATGGCCAGATTGTGGATGCCAATCTGGCGGCGCTGACTTTTTACGGTTATGCGCATGATGAAATGTGCAGAAAACATACCTGGGAAATCAATACTCTGGGGCGGGATGTGATCCCCGTGATGACGGAGATTGCCGCGTTGCCGGGCGGCCATAAGCCCCTCAACTTTATCCACCGTCTGGCCGATGGCTCCACCCGCCATGTTCAGACCTATGCCGGGCCGATTGAAATTTACGGTGACAAATTGATGTTGTGCATTATCCACGATATCACCGAGCAAAAAAGGCTGGAGCAGGAGCTGGAACACGCGGCACTGCGTGATTCCATGACGGGCCTGCTCAACCGGCGTCAGTTCTATATCATCACCGACCAGGCCAATACCCATCATCTTCCCGCGCAGCAGCAATTTAGCCTGTTGCTGGTGGATACCGATCACTTCAAAAATATCAACGACCTCTTCGGCCACCTGAAAGGTGATGAGGTACTGATCTCGCTCTCGCGCACGCTGGAAGCCTGTAGCCGCAAAGAGGACCTGGTCTTCCGCTGGGGCGGTGAGGAGTTCGTCATCCTGCTGCCGCGCACCCCGCTCGACACCGCCCTGCAAATCGCCGAAACTGTGCGCGATGCGGTCGCCCGCATCACGATCCCGGGTTTACCTCGCTTCACCGTCAGCATTGGCGTGGCGCGACATAATCCGGGCGAGAGTATGGATGAGCTGTTTAAACGTGTGGACGATGCGCTTTATCGCGCCAAAAGTGATGGGCGCAATAAAGTCCTGGCGGCATGAAACTGGTGTATCTTCGTAAGCCCCGTTACAATGCCCCTCTCGAATAAATGGACCACAGGTGGGTAGATGTGCAATGGGAAAAACAGAAATAATACTCACCATAATTATTTTATTCGTTATTATATTTGGCTTCTGGTTTATTTTCAGCGGTGAGATCTGGTTTCTGGTGGAATACCTTGAGAACAGTATCTACCCCACCTTCGATGCGCTATGACGCATGTTTAATTCCTTGTTTCACCTACCGAATTTGTCAGGTATCAGCACCGGTAAGAGGTGCGTAAAATACGCAACGTTATCCTCCAACAAGTTGATAACGAATCATTAAATCATTTGCTTATTTCGCCCGTTCTCTGACGGGCTTTTTTTATTTCCGGCAATTCAGCTGTGCCAGGCTATATCTTAAACATCGTTAAACCTAAAGGTGAGAAATGATGAGCAAGAAAATCCTGATGTTGGTCGGCGATTACGCCGAAGATTATGAAACAATGGTGCCCTTTCAGGCTTTACAGATGATTGGCCATCAGGTGGACGCCGTCTGCCCGGACAAATCCCGTGGCGACTACATCATGACGGCGATCCATGATTTCGACGGCGCCCAGACCTACAGTGAAAAGCCGGGCCACCGTTTTATCCTCAATGCCGATTTTTCCGCCGTAAAAGAGCAGGATTATGACGCGCTGCTAATCCCGGGCGGACGAGCCCCTGAATATCTCCGGCTAAATGATGACGTGCTGAAACTGGTGCAGGCCTTCGACGCCGCGCGCAAACCGATTGCTGCGGTTTGCCACGGACCGCAACTGCTCGCTGCTGCCGGCATATTAAAAGGACGAACCTGTAGCGCCTATCCCGCCTGTGCGCCTGAAGTCCGCCTCGGCGGCGGGCACTATGCCAATATCGGTATCGATCAGGCGCACGTAGACGGTAATCTGGTCACTGCCCCCGCCTGGCCTGCGCATCCGCAATGGCTGGCGAAATTCAGTGCATTGCTAGAATAACGTTGCCCTGCTCCCGCCAGCAGCGCCTGGCGGGAGCAATCTGCTGGGAATAATGTGTCGCCCGGCGATTTAGCGATCCTGCTGCTCCCACTGCGCTTCCCGCTCACGCGCTTTTCTGCGGGCTTCCTCTTTTTCACGATACAGTGGCGGATAGTAGATGTTCCCCCAGTCCCATTTACCGAACCAGAGACTCATCAGCGTACTAAAGATGAGTATAAGCACGGTATAAAACAGAACGGTTCCGCTTTCACCACCGTGACTGAACAGATCGATGACCAGCGAATGCTGCTCATCGCTAAACCACTGCGGATGGTCATCAAGCATCATGAAAAACAGGATCCCAAAGAGTAAATCCCCGACTTTAAATCGTTCATGAAATTTCGTGCGCCAGTTTGCATTATGTTTTTCATAATAATTCAGCAGGAACTGGTTGTTTTCCTTCAACGCTAAATCAAGTACTTCGCCTGAAGGAACTTCACCCGACCTCTTCTGATAATCACTCTGCGCGCGCAAGAAATCCGGGAAGATACTGCTGTAGATGAGCTCATTGAGTAATAGCCTGACGATATTGGCTATAAAAGGCATCAGGGTAGTGGCAATCAAACCTAAGGCGGCGAGTGCCACGCAGAAAAAACCCAGATGTTCGGTCCAGTTAAGTGTCTGAACAGGCCAGGTCAATATTCCTTGCCCGCTGTATACCAGCAGCGCCAGATCGGCGAAAAGGACAATATAGATGAAGCGGATAATCCATTGCCATTCCCAGATTTTATCCATAATCCCTAACCCTGCCGGGAAAGACGCTTTCTCTTTCTTTTCATCCGTCATCATTTACCTCCCCTTTGACTCACGGAACAAACATCCCTCGTTCAATAAAGAAAAACTGGCGCAAATGCGCCAGCTCTTAATTTAACGTTCACAACGAAGACCGGCGGTTCCCGGCTTGTCAGTGTTTCTCAATATACATCGTCCGGCTATAAGCCACGTCTTCCGGGTTATTAATGGGGTAACCTTTCACCCATGGTTTGATCAGGCGGCCGTTGGTGTACTGGTAAATAGGTGCGATCGGCGCTTTTTCCGTGAGGATTTTCTCCGCCATGTTGTAGTCTGCGTTGCGGGCTTTCGCCGTGTTTTCAAGCGTCGCCTGATGGATAATTTTATCGTACGCCGGATCGTTGAAACGCGAGATATTGCCGCTGTGGGTTGAGGTCAATAACGACAGGAAGGTCGATGGCTCATTGTAATCCCCGACCCATGACGCGCGGATCACATCGAAATTACCGGTATTACGGCTATCGATGTAGGTTTTCCACTCCTGGTTTTGCAGTTTGACGTCAACGCCGAGGTTTTTCTTCCACATCGAGGCCACCGCAATCGCGATTTTCTCATGGTTTTCTGACGTGTTGTACAACAGGTTCAGCTTCAGCGGGCGCTGAGGGCCATAGCCCGCGGCCTGAAGCAGCGTTTTCGCCTGGGCATTAAGTTCCTGCTGTGACATCTGCTCAAACGGCGAGGTTTCTGGCGTAAACCCTGCCGTCACGTCTGGCGTGAAATGCCAGGCGGGCTTCTCACCGGTTCCTAACACTTTGTCCGCCATGATGCGGCGATCGATGGTCATGCTCAGGGCGAGGCGTACACGGGCATCGGCCGTGGGTCCTTTTTGCGTATTAAACGCATAGTAATAGGTGCCCAGCTGAGGCGGTGTATACACCTGTCCCGGAATGTCCTTGAGCAGCTTCTGATACATGTTTTTCGGGAACGATTCGGTGATATCAATATCATCCGCCAGATAGCGTTTAGTGGCCGAGGATTCCTGGTTAATCGGTATGAACGTCACTTTTTGCAGGACGGTTTTGGCGTTATCCCAGTAGTGTGTATTCGGCACCACAACCAGTTTTTCATTCACCACGCGATCTTTCAGAACGTAGGCGCCATTTCCGACCAGAGCCCCCGGACGCGTCCACTCTTTGCCGCTCTCCACATTGGCCTTTTGCACCGGATAGAAGGCAAAGTTTGCCGTCAGATTGCTAAACCACGGCAGCGGTTTATCCAGCTGCACACGTAAGGTTTTTGCATCTACGGCCGTCACGCCCAGCGTATCTGGCGCGGCTTTACCATCAATTATCGCCTGTGCGTTATGGATACCCGCCAGCGCCGCAAACCAGGCAAACGGAGACGTGGTTTTCGGATCAACCAGACGCTGCCAGCTGTAGACAAAATCCTGAGCGGTAACTGGAGAACCGTCAGACCATTTCGCGTTATCACGTAAGGAGAAGGTCCAGATACGGTTATCGTTACTCTGCCAGCGCGTCGCCACGCCTGGGGTCAGTTCACCTTTCTCATTCTGATTAACCAGCCCTTCAAAAAGGTCGCGAATGACCTGTATCTCGGGTAATCCCACGGCTTTTGCCGGATCAAGGGAAGCCGGCTCATCTTTAATGTGTCTGACCAGCTCCTGTTTTTGCGCCAGTACCTTGCCCTGTGGCACATCAGCGGCGTACGAAAGTGAAGAGAGTCCGCACAGCAACAGTGCAGCACAGAGACGCGAAACAGGATGCTTCATAAGATCCCCTTTTATGAATTCAGGTAATAAGCAGATGCGTAATTATTTGTTTCGACAATGAGAATTGCAAATACCTTCCTCCGGAAAGTTGATATCCGGCAATTTTCCCGCCATACGGAAACTATTTGATTAACCGCGAGTTTTGCACAACACTGCCAGTAGAGACTTCTTTATCAGGATTTCCTATGGCAATCACCCGACCCAGAGCGGAACGCGGCGCCTTCCCGCCAGGTGCAGAGCAGTATGGCCGTTCATTTTTAGGCGCATCGCTGATTTGGTTTCCGGCCCCCGATGCCGATCGCAACAGCGGTTTGATCATTGCCGGCACGCACGGTGACGAGAACTCGTCTGTCGTCACGCTCTCGTGCGCGCTGCGCACGTTGACGCCCAGCTTACGACGTCATCACGTGATTCTGGCCGTCAACCCGGATGGGTGTCAGCTTGGGTTACGCGCCAATGCGCGGGGCATCGATTTAAACCGTAATTTCCCGGCAGCAAACTGGCGCGCCGGTGAAACGGTTTATCGCTGGAACAGCTCCGCTGAAGAGCGTGACGTTGTCTTACTGACCGGCGATACGCCGGGCTCGGAGCCGGAAACACAGGCGCTGTGCCAGTTAATCCATAAGATCCACCCGGCCTGGGTTGTCACCTTTCACGATCCGCTGGCCTGCATCGAAGATCCGCGGCACACCGAGCTGGGTGAATGGCTGGCGAATGCTTTCGCCCTGCCGCTTGTCTCCAGCGTGGGCTATGAAACCCCTGGCTCATTCGGCAGTTGGTGTGCCGACCTGGGATTACCTTGCATCACCGCGGAATTCCCGCCGATATCGTCAGACGAAGCCAGCGAAAAATATTTAAAGGCCATGGTGGAGCTTTTGCGCTGGCAGCCTCAAAAATGAAGGACGCCGCTGGTAAACGTGAGTGCCGGTGAAACGTCAACCGCCAGCCATGTCGGGCCATCAAGATCGGCAAAACTGACATGATTTACCAGCGGCAGCGCCGCGTTGATCGCCCGGGATGTACACAGCATACATCCCAGCATGATTGAAAACCCCTGCGCCTGCGCCTGTTCTGCCAGCGCCAGCGCCTCTGTCAGCCCGCCGGTCTTGTCGAGCTTGATATTGACCATCTCGTAACGGCCCTGCAGTTCAACCAGGCTATCGCGCGTATGGCAGCTTTCATCTGCGCAGATGGGCAGCGGGTGGATAAAATTCTTCAGCGCCGCATCATCCTGTGCCGGCAGAGGCTGCTCCAGCATGGCTACGCCCAGGTCGGCCAGCAGCTGACATCGTGCGGCAAGGCCTTCGGGATGCCATGACTCATTCGCATCCACAATTAACGTGGCTGTCGGGACTGCCGAGCGGATAGCGACCATACGCTCGCTGATCAGACGATCGTCAAGCTTCACCTTTAACAGCGTCGCCCCCGCATCAAGGAGTGCTTTTGCGCTGGCGGCCATGTGTTCAGGCTCGCCAATCACTACCGTTTGCGCCGTGACAACCGATGTCGGCAACGTGACGCCTAGCAGCGTCGTCAGCGAGGTTTGCTGTTTGGCAGCCTCCAGGCTCCAGAGTGCGCAGTCAATCGCATTACGTGCCGCGCCGGCGGGTATACGCTGCTGTAACGCCTCGCGGGTGAGCCCTTTTTCCAGATCGGGAACGAGCGTCATGATAAGTGCCATTACCGACGCCAGACTTTCGCCATAGCGCGGGTACGGCGTGCATTCGCCGACGCCCTTAATGCCGTCCTCTTCTATCTCCACCACCACCACACTGGCTTCGCTTCGACTGCCGCGGGAGATCACAAACGGGGTATGCAATGGCCAGGCTTCTTCATAGACCTTAACGCTTCTCATCACTGACTCCTTGCGGCCCGGAAAGGCGAAAAAATTGGTTTGCCGTGTTATCCGCTGATGGCATACACTAGCCACGACGTTAACTATATGTAAACAGGAAGATATCTATGTCACAACTCGTTCATTTCCAGGGCAACCCGGTTACTGTTGCAGGTTCCATTCCACACGCTGGCAGCAAAGCACAGGCTTTTACTCTGGTGGCTAAAGATCTGTCTGACGTCACACTGTCTCAGTTTGCTGGCAAACGCAAAGTCCTGAACATTTTCCCAAGCATCGACACCGGCGTCTGTGCTGCATCCGTGCGCAAATTCAACCAGCTGGCGACGGAAATGGACAACACCGTTGTGCTGTGTATTTCTGCCGACCTGCCGTTCGCCCAGTCCCGTTTCTGCGGTGCTGAAGGCCTGAGCAACGTCATTACCCTCTCCACCCTGCGCAGCCCGGATTTCCTGGAAAACTACGGCGTGAGCATCGCGGAAGGCCCACTGAAAGGCCTGGCAGCGCGCGCTGTACTGGTTATCGATGAAAATGACAACGTCGTGTTCAGCGAACTGGTTAACGAAATCACCACCGAGCCGGATTACACTGCCGCGCTGGACGTGTTGAAAGCATAATGAATGCTTAGCATTCTATATAGCTTAGCAATCTAATGAAATAACAGGGTTTATTTCTCTTTGCAGGCTCTGGAAGACGACACATGACAAACCTCGCACTGGCGGGGTTTTTTATTCCCTTTAAGCTGAATCGTTAAAGCTAAAACTTTCACCGTTCACATTTACTGTGCAATTAATTGTATTGAAGTTAACTTAATTGCGATCTTATTCTCATATTAGACCTTAAATATTCATATTTTCTTCCCCAGTGAAGCACATCACATTTCCCTTCAGGTCAAAACATTAGATTTGCTGACGAAAGCAAATAATCGTTTCAGCAAAAAGGAAAGGATATGAAAATTAAACTGGCTATTACGCTCCTTGCGGCTTTGATTTCGGGTCATGCTGCGGCGAAAACCTGGGTGCTGACAAGCGCTGAAAGCGGCGTGGAGAAAGGAAACTGGAAGATAATGAGCGATGAGCTGAAGGTAAAAGATCAGGTGTTCAGCATTGAACAAAAAGTGTTGCACGGTGGCAAACAGGAAGGCAGCAAAATCCTTGTTATCAGCAGTAAAAGTGGCCTGACCATTACCTTAAGCCCCTCTCGCGGCATGAACCTGCTCCGTGTGGAAGGCTTCGGCACCAGAATGGGCTGGGATTCCCCGGTAAAAGAGGTCGTGAACCCGGCATATATTAATCTGGAAAGTCGCAACGGGCTTGGCTGGCTGGAAGGTTTCAACGAGATGATGGTGCGCTGTGGCTATGAGTGGACGGGCCACCCGGTCACGGCTGACGGCCAAATCTATACGCTTCACGGCAAGGCGGGCAATACGCCTGTCTCGCAGGTTGAAGTGGAGGTGGCTGACGCCTCCCCCCATGAAATTCGAATTCGCGGTTTGATCAAAGAGAGCACGTTCAAAAAAGCAGATTTGCAGACCATGGCCGAACTGCGTTACGTCCCAGGAACCAACCAGTTCAGTTTGCACGATGTCCTGACAAACCATGCCGATTACCCGCATGATTATCAAATCATCTACCACAGCAACTTTGGTACCCCGATCCTCGAAGAAGGTGCGCGCTTCCTTGCCCCGGTCGCGAGCGTCAGTCCATTCAATGACTACGCGAAAGCCGGTGTCAACGACTGGCAGACCTATGCCGGGCCAACGAAAGGCTTTGATGAGATGGTGTTTAACCTCAAACCGCTTGCGGATAACAACCACGAAACCCTCGCGGCCGTGGTGAATAAAGCCGGTGATAAAGGGGCGTCCATTCAGTTTGATACCCGCCAGTTGCCGGTGCTGACCTTATGGAAAAATACCGACACCCTGAAGCAAGGTTATGTGACCGGTATTGAGCCGGGTACCAGCTACGCCTACCCGGTCACCATTGAGCGCGAACAAAAACGCGTTAAGCAATTGCAACCGGGAGCCAGCACACAGTTTGATCTGACCTATACCCTGCTCCATAACCCGCAACAGGTGAAAGACGTGGAGAACCGAATTGCATCGATTCAGGGAGAGACAAAGGTCGACATTAATAGCACCCCTATCGCAAAAGAATGAGTAAAAAAAAGCCTCTTTACAGAGGCTTTTTACCGTTATTCGTCACCCTTCTTCTGATTCAAACCATATTCTCGCAACTTATTGGCAATCGCCGTGTGTGAAACGCCAAGGCGTTTCGCCAGCTTACGGGTGCTTGGATAGCTACGGTATAGTTGCGTCAGCACGGAGCGCTCAAAACGGCTGGTAATGTCATCCAGCGAACCTTCCATCGCCTCTTCACCTACTGACACCGTCCCGGCATCGTAATCCGGTAACAGAATATCCTGCGGACGCAGTTCATAACCTTCCAGCTGCGTCAGTGCGCGGTAAACGGCGTTCTTGAGCTGGCGAATGTTGCCCGGCCAGCCGTAGCGCATGAGCACCGTGCCGAGATCGGCTGAAAGCTTCGGACGCGGTACCCCCTGCTCGTCGGCAAAGCGCGCCACAAAGAGTTCGGTCAGCGGCATGATATCCTGCGGGCAATCGCGCAGCGGTGGGATATTCAGGGTCAGGACATTCAGGCGGTAGTAGAGATCCTCGCGGAATACCCCTTTTTGCACCAGTTCGACCAGGTTTTTCTGCGTCGCACAAATCACACGCACATCCACATGAACTTCGTGATCCTCGCCTACGCGGCGGAACGTGCCATCATTGAGGAAGCGCAGCAGCTTGGCCTGCATGCGTGGCGACATTTCACCAATCTCGTCCAGCAGCACGGAACCGCCGTTAGCCTGCTCGAAGAACCCTTTTTTACCTTCCGGCGCGTGACCAAATAATTCGCTTTCGACGGCATCTTCCGGAATCGAGGCGCAGTTCAGGGCCAGATACGGTTTTGCCGCTCGCGGGCTGGCCAGATGCACAGCATGCGCCAGCAGGTCCTTCCCGGTACCGGTATCGCCGGTAATCAGCAGTGGCGCGGTCAGACTCGCGAGTTTGCGCGCCTGGTCCACCACATGCCGCATTTTCGGGCTGACGGCAATAATCTGGCTGAATGCCCCCACATCCTGGCTGGAGATATTTTGCAGCTGACGGCCCATGCGCACGGTGGAACGCAGCATGATCACGGCACCGGTCAGAACGCGCGTGTCGGCCTCGCCTTTCAGATAGACCGGCGTTATCTCCATTAAGAAATTCTGTCCGTGGATAACCACATGCTCGCTGTGGGTGTTCTGCGGGTTGCTGTCCAGCCAGCGCTGGAAGTTAAAGCCGGGAATCAACTGTGCTGCGTTGTGGTTGCTGAGTTTTTCCTGACTCTGCGCGAACAGCTGGCAGCTGGCATGGTTAACACGCTCAACCTTACTTTTTAAATCCAGGGAGAGGAAAGGCTCTGGCATAGCTTCAAGCAATGCGCTCAATGCCAGATGCTCACGCTCCGACGGCATCCAGGGGATGGTGCGTACATCCGTAACGCCAGCGATACGGCGTATTTCTGCCATCAGGCTGCTGAACGTATTAAATTCAATTTCGGCAAAATTGAGGTAAATTCGCCCGACAGGATCGATCTCAATGCCACGTAAATCAATGCTACGTAAAACAAGAAGATCGAGTAATTCGCGGGTCAGACCGAGACGGTCTTCACAGAAGACTTCAAGACGCATGGGAAATTCACCGTTTTAAGCCAATAACATTAAAATGATATGTCAGAACACGGTGATCGGGAAGATGGCTGTCAACAAATATTGACAGCCAGCACGATTAATGACCAAACCGGCTACTGAACCGGTTTTTTATTGAGCGTCTCTTTGAGCTGACCGATTAACTCACGTCGGAAATCCCCCAATCGCGGCTTATCGCCATCAATCCACGGCAGTGGACGGCACACTTCCATCGCTTTGATGCCCAGACGGGCGGTCAACAAACCGGCGCCAATACCCTGCGCGGCACGGGCAGAGAGACGCGCCGCCAGATCCTGCGACATCCAGTCCATCCCCACTTCCCGCACGAGCTCACTTGCTCCGGCAAAGGCGATGTTGAGCAATACCAGACGGAACAAGCGAAGGCGGCTGTAGTACCCCAACTCAATGCCGTATAAAGCAGCAATCCGGTTAATCAGACGCAGGTTACGCCAGGCGATAAACGCCATATCCACCAGCGCCAGCGGGCTGACGGCAATCATCAGGGTTGATTCCGCAGCAGAGCGGCTGATTTCGCGCCGCGCCTGGGCATCCAGCACCGGCTGCACCATGTGGGAATACAGCGTCACCACTTCACGATCGTTCTGGGTTTCATGGATAGCGGCATACCAGCGCTGAAGCGCCGGGTGCGACTGATCAATACCCGCCTGACTGGCCAGCTTTTCACAAAACGCGCGGCCTTTGCCGGTTCCGTGACTGTGGAGCAGATCTCGCGCTTCATCACGCTCATGGGCGCGCTGTCGCAGGCGCCACAGGCGACGCCACTCGGTCGCAACAGACCCGACACCCGCCCCCACAATCAGAGCACCGGCAGCGCAGCCGCCCAACGCGACCCAGTCCTGGGTTTGCCAGGCGTTGACCGCCCACTGGACGCCTTGCCCAACCACGCTGACGCCAAACAACGCCAGCCCGGCAGTCACCATCTTTCGCCACAGGCTGCGTTTTGGGCGTAGCGCGGCTTCCACCACCGCTTCAGCCGGCCCCTCTTCAACAAGCAGCTCTTCGGTCAGCGCCGGGGCAAAATTATCTGCCTGCGGGCCATTAAACGTCTGCGCGGTTTTAAACGCCTCCGGGTGCTCTTGCTCAAGCGTTCCGGTAAAATCAATGCGCGGTTTTAACGGTTCCGTCATCGCAATTTATCTCCAATCAAAAACTCCAGCGCCGCATCCAGACGGATATGCGGTAACGGCTGATCGACCGTCATGGCCTGCGGGCGGAAGGCTTCAAACTGGAAGCCCTGGTTCTGCCAGAAGGCCGGCCCCGGAAGGCGTGCGGGCACTTCGCCCGGATAGACAGTAAGCGGTTCGCCGTCGCTGAGACGATTCCCGCGCAATGCCGGTATTTTCTCGCCATTAAGGTCAATCAACCCACTCTGTGTCGCCTGTACGGAAGCCAGTCCGAGGCAATCCATGCTGATCCCTTCGAACGCGGCATTCTGCCAGGCGTCCTGCACCAGTTGCTGCAGCAGCGACACCATATTGGCATGCTGATCGACCGTCACGTGATCGGCTTTTGTGGCCGCAAACAGCAGCTTGTCGATAACGGGTGAGAACAGACGGCGAAACAGCGTGCGCTGCCCGTAGTGAAAACTTTGCATTAACTGTGTCAGCGCCAGGCGCATATCGTTGAAGGCCTGCGGCCCGCTGTTCAGCGGTTGCAGGCAATCCACCAGCACAATCTGGCGATCAAAACGTAAAAAGTGGTTTTTATAAAAACCTTTCACCACTTTTTCACAGTAGTAATTGTAACGCTCGCGCAGCATTCCGGCGTTAGTGTGTTTGTCCGACTGGGCCAGTTTTGACTCCCCGATGCCACCCACGTCCGGCCACGGGAAAAACTGCAGCGCAGGTGCGCCCGCCAAATCTCCCGGCAGAACAAAACGGCCCGGCTGGATGAAATGCAGCCCTTCCTGCTTACACTGATGCAGATACTCCGTCCAGGCCTCGGCAATCGCCGCCAGCCGGTTTTCATCGGCAGGCGCCAGCGGATCCAGGCCTTCGCACAGTTTTCGCCATTTCGTCGACCACTCGGCGCGGTTGCCCTGCAACAGCCCCGTCATCTGCCGTGACCAGCTGAGATAATCCTGTGCCAGCATAGGTAAATCGAGCAACCACTCACCGGGATAATCCACAATTTCCAGATACAGGGTGGAGGTATCTTTGAAGTGGCGCATCAGGGATTCATTAGAGCGAAAACGCAGCGCAAGGCGAATTTCACTCACCCCGCGCGTCGGCGTCGGCCAGGTGGGCGGTTCACCATAAAGCTGAGCCAGCCCTTCATCATAGGTAAAGCGGGGAATGCCAAAATCGCGCTGAGGCACACGTTTAACCCCCAGCAGGCGCTCTTCCCGCACGGCGCTCAGCAGCGGCAGCCGCGCCCCACTGTGCAGGTTAAGCAGCTGGTTCACCATCGCGGTGATAAACGCCGTCTTGCCGCTGCGGCTCAGCCCCGTCACCGCCAGACGCAGATGACGGTCAACGCCACGGTTCACCAGTGAATTGAGTTCGTTCTTAAGTCGCTTCATCGCCGTCCTTCATTGCCCGGAAGCCTCAAATACATTGCTTCAGAATACAATAAATGGGGGCAGATCGTTGATTATCAATTCTTATTTATTGCTATTGCCGTTTTCTCTCCAGTAAGATGAACGACATTGCTGTTAGTCAGGAGTGAGTAAGGTGTATGTCACCCACCATCTATGATATCGCACGGGTTGCCGGCGTTTCGAAATCAACCGTCTCCCGCGTTCTGAATAAACAAACGAATATTTCTCCTGAAGCGCGTGAAAAAGTGTTGAAGGCGATTGACGAATTAAATTATCAACCCAATAAACTCGCCCGCGCCCTGACCTCTTCTGGCTTCGACGCCATTATGGTTATTTCGACACGCTCGACGAAAACCACCGCCGGCAACCCTTTTTTCTCTGATGTTCTGCATGCCATTACAGCCAAAGCTGAAGAGGAAGGTTTTGACGTTATTTTGCAAACCTCGAAAAGCAGTGAAGACGATCTGCTGAAATGCGAAAGTAAAATAAAACAAAAAATGATTAAAGGGATCATCATGCTGAGCTCACCGGCAAATGAATCCTTTTTCACAACGCTGGATGCTTATGGCGTACCGGTGGTCGTCATCGGGAAAGTCGAAGGTGATTTTCAGAATATTTACTCGGTCGACACGGATAATTTTCACGACAGCGCCACGCTAACAGAAACCTTTATTAAAAATGGCCGACGTAACATTGCCTGTCTGCATGCGCCGCTCAATTATCATGTTTCGATTGATCGTCTTGCCGGTTATAAATCCAGCCTGGAAAAACACGGCATCACCATTAACCCGGCGTGGATCATCGACGGCGGATATACCCATGAAAGCGCGCTTGCCGCGGCCACAGAATTGCTCTCCTCGGCCACGCCACCTGATGCGGTATTTGCCACCGACAGCATGAAGTTACTCAGCCTTTATCGCGCGGCGGATACTCTGGATCTGAGGATCCCTGAGCAGGTTGTGATTGCAGGATACAGTGACCCGATGCTCTCTCTCATTTTAACGCCAGCACCCGGGGGCTTTGATATCCCAACCCGCAAGCTGGGTGAAGAGAGCTGCAATCTTCTTTTCAGGCGTATCGCCGGTCAGCCTGCGCCACAAAAAGTGCTTGTCGATACCCATTTTACGTTAGCGCCCTCTCTTCGTTAAAACCAGGGGCTGAAAGCCCCTGGCATCCGGTCTGTCAGAACGCGTAATTAACGCCAACACCCGCGTAGTGGAAACGGTCGCTGTCGCCTTCGTCATGGTTTTCCCATTCGTAGGCGTATTCCAGCGTCATGGATAATCCATTGTTGAAGTCATACGCGTACAGAAGACCCAGTCGGTTGAAATCGTGTCCTTCACGATCGGGATCGTCCTGCCAGTCCCAGTTCGACCAGCGATCCAGCCCCAGACGGGTATATGGCGTGAGCGTAGTCTGGCCTAATGAAACAGGCAGATACGCGCGAATTTCCTGCGTTGAAAATTCGCCGTTATTACGTGAACTGTCCATATTGAAACCGCGCTCAAGATAATAGTTCACTTTTGCAGAGAAGGTTTCATTAATGGTCCAGGTAAAACCCGTTTCCGTTTCTACACGGCTGTCGGCATAACCGGTTTTTTCCAGGTCATTAGCAAACTGATACATGGCAAACCAGCCACCAAAACGCCAGTCGTCGGACAATTTAATATCCCAGTCCGGCTGAATTTTGTAGCGCTGCATATTTGCGCTACCGTCTTTGGCACCGTGTTCATCTTTAAAGTGATAACCGTAATTACGGAAACCGCCGGTCAACCCGAGTGTAAAATCATCGGTGCCAATAAAGCGATAGCGTAATTCAAATTCCGGACGGTCAAAATAGGTCCCACGGGTCATGCTGCTGTAATCAACCGGTCCTTCCTGATACATTGCCAGCGAAAGGGTCCAGGCATCCCATGTGGCATTAAACCACACAGAGGGTTCATATAATCCATCTTTATCGTCGCCCTGACCTTCGACGTTTTCAATTTCATACATGGCACCGATATTAAATTCCCAGTGTTTTGCTGATTCCGTTGCGTGCGCGCAGCTAACCCCTGCGCACAGAACGAGCGCAGCACGTCTTAGTAGAGTACTCATTTAAATGTTCCCTTTATAATTAACTCAAAAAAAACCGGAAATTTGCATTTCCGGCGAACGCCTTTCTTATCTAATAGCCACTTCAGTATCAGCGTCGAAGAAATGACATTTATTCATATCGAACTGGATGCCGATATTATCCCCCGCCGCATAATCATTTACCGCTCCTGCACGAACGACCAGCTCATGCCCGCCCACGGTGGCATAGAGCATGAACTCAGCCCCGGTCAGTTCGGCCACGCTGACTTTTGCCGCAATATCATCCCCACGGCTTTGCAGCGTCAGAATATCTTCCGGCCGGATCCCAAAGACCACGGCTTTACGCTGATATCCGGCGGCATTCACCGCCGCCAGCGTGTCTTCAGGTATCTCCAGACGCAGCGTTTCCGTCACGAAATAGCGATCGTCTATCGCGCCCCGGATAAAATTCATTGCCGGTGAGCCGATGAAGCCCGCCACAAACATATTCGCCGGTTCGTTGTAGACCTGCTTAGGTGCCCCCACCTGCTGAATAACGCCATCCTTGAGGATCACAATGCGGGTCGCCATCGTCATCGCTTCCGTCTGATCGTGGGTCACGTAAATCATTGTGGTGTTGAGCTTCTGGTGCAGCTTGCTGATTTCAGCGCGCATTTGCACACGCAGCTTGGCGTCGAGGTTAGAAAGCGGTTCATCCATCAGGAAGACGCCGGCTTCGCGCACAATCGCCCGTCCTAACGCCACGCGCTGACGTTGGCCACCCGACAATGCGCCAGGTTTACGCGTGAGGTAATCACGCAACCCCAGGATTTGTGCCGCCCAGTTCACGCGCTCTTCAATGACCGCAGGGGCAATTTTCTGCATCTTCAGGCCAAACGCCATGTTGTCGTAAACCGTCATATGCGGATAAAGCGCATAGTTCTGGAAAACCATCGCAATGTCGCGGGACTTGGCGGGCACATCGTTCATACAGACGCCGTCAATCACCAGCTCACCGGCGGAGAGCTCCTCCAGCCCGGCAATCATACGAAGCGTCGTCGATTTACCGCACCCCGAGGGACCCACAAAGACGATAAACTCCTTGTCCTCAATTTCGAGGTTAAAATCCTTAACCACATGGACCTGGTTATCGTAGATTTTCTGAATATGTTTCAGAGACAGTTGAGCCATTTTTAATTCCTTATCATTACCGTTCGGGATGCCCAGAAATCCGTCAGGCATTTCCAGGTCAGTTCCTGCGTTGAATGAAGTTGTAATCCCGCATGGTTCAGGCCAGGCCCAATCCCGACCGAGAGCATTCCCGCCGCGTTGATTGCCTCAACGCCGGCTGCAGCATCTTCGATTCCGATAGCCTGCTCGGGGCGCACGTTCAGCCCGGCGCAGGCCGCAAGAAAGATCTCCGGGTCCGGTTTTGAGCGGGCAATGCGCGAGGCATCGGCGCAGAAATCAAAAGCCCTCTCAATGCCCAGCGCCTGCAAAATACCGGGGGCGTTAAGGGACACTGAGGCCAGCCCGATTTTGACGTTCGCCGCACGAATTTCCGCCAGCACCTCGCGGATGCCCGGAAGCAGAGAATCCTGCGTCAACGACGCCAGAGACCCGACGTAGCGCGCGTTCTTTTTATCCGCGAGCGCCTGCCGCTGCTGGTCGTTAAACTCCCCCTCTTTTCCGCCATGGCGCAGGATCCGCTGCAGCGATTCCATACGGCTTATCCCTTTCAGCTCGTCGTTGAACGCCACGTCGAGCGAGATGCCAATTTCCTGCGCCACGGCACGCCAGGCCAGAAAATGCAGATGCGCGGTATCGGTGATCACACCATCAAGATCGAAGACAACGGCCTCAGGCTTCATGATTTGCTCCTGTGGTAGCGGTCCCACCAAGAGATGTAAAAAAATCCCTGAAAGAACAGACCTGCCGATCCATTATGCACAGGGTTTTACCCCACAGCGTTAAGCTCACCGGTGCAGTGGTTTCAATCGTTAAAACATCATTTTCAAACGTGAAGTGCATGCGCGCGTTTCTCCATCGCAGCGGGAAAGCCAGTTTTCGCCAGTGGGCAGGCAGCTTCGGGGCAAGATGCAATTCCCCCTGGACGATCTGCATGCCGGCAAATCCCTGAATAACGCCGGACCAGATAGCCCCGGTGGCGGCAGCATGAATCCCGTCATCGCAGCTGTGCGGATCGTCGCCCAGATCGATGGCGACACCCTCGCGCCAGAAGGCGTAGGCCCTTTCCGTATCGCCACACCGGGCAGCAACAATTCCATGAATCGCTTTGCTCAGCGAAGAGTCGTGTATGGTACGCGGCTCGTAGTACGCCAGGTTGGCAGCACACTGCTGTGGGGTAAACCGTTCCGGCAGCAGGTAGTTGAGCATCACCACGTCGGCCTGTTTAAGGATCTGCATCTCGTTCACTTCCGCGCGGGAGTAATCGAGCAGAATGGTCTGTTTACCCGCTTTCGCCTTATAGCGGCTCAGATCGATAGCCGGTTTCGCCATGAAGGTATCATCCTGAGGAAGGACCCCTTCTGCGTTGGCTTGCGGTAACCACAAACGGGACATAAACCGGCTGGCATTCTCCATGAAGCCATCATCTTCACGATTGAACATCGCCATAAACTGGCGCGCACAGGCGACATTGTGCCAGGCCAGATAGTTGGTGTAGGCATTGTTATTGACGTGCTCCGTGTACTCATCCGGCCCGATCACATCGTGGATTTCCAGGCGATCATTGACTTCCGTCGCCCGCCCCATCCAGAACGTTGCCGTCTCTATCAGTAGCGTCAGCCCTTCGTTACGCATAAAAGCGTCATCATGTGTCGCCTGCCAGTAGGCCACGACAGCCCAGGCAATGTCCGCCACAATGTGATGTTCTGCCAGCGCAGAGGCCACTTTCTGGCGCGTGCCCGTGCGGATGTTGATTGCCGCATATTCCGGCGTTTCCTCCTGACCGCTCGCGGCACTCTCCCAGGGGAAAAGTGCGCCAGGCCAGCCGTTGCGACGCGCTTTTTCACGAGCCCCGGCCAGGTTGAGCCAGCGATAACGCAGCAGACTGCGGGCGACATGCGGACGCGTAAAGAGATGGAAAGGCAGCAGGAAAATTTCGGTATCCCAGAAGACGTGGCCTTTATACCCTTCGCCGGTCAATCCTTTCGCGGCGATACTGCAGCGCTCATTGTCGGCAGGCGTCATGGCGGTCAGATGCCAGACGGTATAATCCAGCGCGAGCTGATCCTGCGGTTCCGCAGACGTTACCGCCACCCGCGCATCTCGCCAGACGTCTTCCCAGGCGCAGGCAGAGCTCTCCAGCAACGATGCGTAGCTTCGCGCTGCGCACACCTTGAGTTCGGCCAGTGCGTTACGCGCAAACGACGCCTGCGAAAGGGCTTTGTCACTGCGGTGGGCGACCCAGACGATCTTTTCAAGCGTGACAGTGTCACCCTGCGAAACGTTCAGGGCGTAATGCGCACTGATGCGACGATTTTTAGCGGTAAAGCAGCTTTCGCTACCCGCTGAAAGCCGGCAGAACGCGGATATAACGACATCAGAAACCCGGTCCTGCGTTTCATACACGCCCTGCATACAGTTCTGGTCGAATACCCGGACTGAAATCTCATCCAGATGCTGCCTGCCGCTGTTGGTTTGCGTCGCATCAATTCCGGTTTTCAACACCACCTGCGAGGGCCCATCAAGGGGAGTGATGGCGAGTTGCATTGCCACTAACGGCAGCTGAGCGAGAGAAACGAAACGACGGCTCTCCAGGCGATAGCGTTTCCCGTCGGGCGAGCGCCAGAGCACGCTGCGACGCAGTTCACCATTGGCAAACGCCAGCTCGCGCTGCCACTCAAGAAGCGCCCCGGAAAGCAGGGTAAAATTCACACCATCCAGTTCAACCTCAATACCGGTAATATCCGGCAGGTTGATTAACTCCGTGGTCTCATTGCGACCTGCGCGATGATAAAGCCCGGCGAGATACATGCCTCTGGTTTGCTGGGTGTAATCCTCTTCGTGTGCCGCGCGAATGCCCAGGTAGCCATTGCCGCAAGCCATGATGGAGGCGTATTTATTCAGACTGTGGGGAGAGAAGCCCGGTTCGGTTAAAACAGACACATTCAGCATAACGTCACGCTTTCCCCTGTATCCGCCGATTCATAAAGCGCGGCAACAAGTTGCTGGATAACCAGCCCCTGTTCCGCATCTGCGATCATAACCGGCTCTCCCAGCACATGGCGTACAAACGCCTCCATGCTGCGCAGGTGACGCTGGTCGTCTGCCTCATCACGCTGCATGAGGGTCTGTAAAACGCCCGCCTCATCGTGGTAAATGTGAGCCGGGAAGAGCGTGGCCCCCGCCTTTTCGCCACAGAATGAAACATTCATGATCGACTGCTCACGGATATTCAGCGCAAACGACGTATCCAGGCGCAGAACGCCGCCATTGCAGAATTCAATTGTGCCAAACAGAGCATCTTCAACGGTAAACCGGGCGGGATCCCACTCGCCAAACTGTCCACTGTTTTTACGGTTCCCCAGCTTCTGGAAGCTGTGGGCGGTCACCCTTTTTACCGCCGGAAAACCCAGCACATACATCGCGGCATCCAGCATATGAATACCGATATCGATCAGCGGTCCGCCACCCTGTAGCGATTTGTTCGTAAAGACACCCCAGCCCGGCACGCCGCAACGACGCAGCGCCTGCGCCGACGTAAAGTAGATCTCACCTAACGCCCCGTTTGTGACAGCGTCACGTAGCAGCTGCGTGTCGAGCGCAAACCGATGGTGAAAATCATACGCCAGCACTTTTCCCGCTTTACGGGCCGCCATGCGCATCTGGTCAGCCTGTTGCGGCGTCATGGCAGGCGGTTTTTCGCACATCACATGACATCCGGCCTCCAGTGCCGCTATGACATGTTCAAAATGGAACCGGTTTGGCGAGCAGACGCTGACCACATCAGGTTTTATCGCCTGCAGCATTTCAGATGCATTCTGCCAGACCGAAGGAATTGCATGACGTTCCGCAAACGCCTGTGCCTGTTCAAGGCCGCTGTCCATGACAGCGACCATTTGAACATCACTGCGTGTGGCGTAATACGAGGCATGCACTTTGTCCGCGACCTGCCCGGCGCCAATAATGGCGACGCGCAGAAGCGAAGGTGTTGAAGCACTCATCACGCTCGTCATCCTTAGCATTCACGCAGATACGTGAGTGAATCCTGGTAAGCCTGGGCCGGATCGTCGGCGCGGACACGGCACTCATACACCACGTAGCCCTGATAGTTGTCCGCACGAAGCTGCCCGAACAACGTGGCAAAATCCAGGGTCCCGCTGCCAGGCTGATAGCGATGGTTATCGGCGATATGCACATGACCCAGCAGATCCCGGTTGCGATGCAGCGCCTCTGTTAGCGAATCTTCTTCGATATTCATGTGGTAAAAGTCGCCGATGATCTGTACATGCCTGAGCGCGTTCTCTTCGATATAGCGACGCGCATCCGCGAGCGTGTTGATCATGTGATCCTGGTAGCGGTTGAGCGGCTCAAGGTAAACGGTGGTCCCGGTACGCGCCGCCACCTCATCCAGATAACGCAGCGAAGCACTCACCGCTTCGCGGTCACCCGCCAGGCTGCGTGGAGAGGTCATCGGCGGCAAACGGAAGGTAAACATTCCCCAGGCGGCAGGCACAATAATTCCCTTTCCACCCACTTCAGCCAGCGCTTCCAGGATGCGTTCGATCTGTTTTAATCCGTTCAGACGACGTTCTTCAATGAAGTCACCAATCCAGCCGTCATATCCCCCGCAGGCGGTGGTCACCGGCAGGCCCGTGGCGGTGATTGCGGCTTTCACTTCATCGAGATTGTCCACCAGCAGTTTGCCGTCAATTTCATAGCCATCAAAACC
The DNA here is from genome assembly GCF_031453695.1 of Enterobacter sp. SORGH_AS_0287. Lineage (NCBI taxonomy): Bacteria > Pseudomonadati > Pseudomonadota > Gammaproteobacteria > Enterobacterales > Enterobacteriaceae > Enterobacter > Enterobacter sp. SORGH_AS_0287. The sequence goes on along the minus strand of NZ_JAVIZW010000001.1, from coordinate 1,024,350 downwards.
CATCGCTTTGATGTACTGGAATTTCTCCAGAATAGAAGTCGGGAAAAAAGCCTGATTTTGCGTTGCGATTTTCATTGATGCTCTCCTTAGCTTAAAAAGTGACGCCCATCTTGATGCTCAGTTCCGGATGCTGATCGACATACTTCATGTAGCTCTCAGCGCTGGTGGTAAAGGTGACAACCGGGTCAATCAGATCTTCGCAGTTCAGATAACCGTTCATCAGCAGTTCCCAGCAGGTCTCTTCAATACGCTTGCGGCTCCAGCGCGGGTAATCCGGGTTGGGTTCGCTGCAGGCGCGCGAGAAAACGATTTTCGCGTTATTGAAGTGGGCTTCACGCCCCAGATTGAACCCTTCTGCGAACGGTTTCGCGAAAGCCACGTAGGAGATCGTTCCACCGTAGGCGAGCCCGCGCAGCGCAGACTGCAATGCATCGGCAAAACCGCTGGTTTCGATAATCACGTCAGCGCCCTGCTTTCCGGTCAGTTTTTTAATCTCCAGACCGACATCGGTGCCAAACGGATTGAGGCAGTAATCGGCCCCGTGACGGCGGGCAATTTCGCAGCGATGTTCGATAGGATCGACACCGATGACGATGGATGCACCGGCTTTTTTCGCCAGCTGAATCGCAATCTGCCCAATGGCACCCAGTCCGACCACAACGACAAAATCCCCTACCCGCACGTTAGCATCACGCACGCCGCTCATGGCGAACTGCGCAGGGTCGTAACAGACGGCATTTTTCCAGGAAGACCCTTGCGGCATTTTGCGCAGCTTGTAGTTATTAACGGCATTCACGATGACCGTCTCCTGCAGCGGCCCATAGCAGCAGACACGGTCGCCCGTCTGGTATTCCGTCACGTCATCGCCGCATTCGATAATGTCGCCAACGATCATGTTGCCCAGCTGGAACTTACCAAACTCAATGCCCCGCGCCGCGCCCTCTTCACGCGGGGTAAACATCTGCCACTCCGCGTTAAACTCCTCATCAATGAAGGGACTTGCCGCCCGGAAATCTACCACTTCGGTGCCGTGTTTTGGCGCACCGAAGCGCGCACGAATTTTCACTTCATGGACGGCAACAGGACGATCTTCATATTCCACCAGCGCCGCTACACGAGGCGCTGTCGCAACTAACTTTTTCATGACTGACTCCTAGTTAAAACTGGCCGCCTCAGCCCTTAACGCCACCGGCGGTCAAACCACTTTTGATAAAACGTTCAGACAGTGCGTACATGATGACCACCGGAAGCGCTGTCACCAGCGATGCCGCCATCATGCGACCCCAGATATAATCTGGCGTGCTAAAGAGGGTGTTTAGCCCAACCGGCAAGGTGAAATTGCTGGCGCTGGACAGGAAAATGGATGCAAACAGGTAGTCGTTCCATGCCACCATGAAGCAGTAGACGAACACCGACACGAGGCCGGAAATCGCCAGCGGAACGGTAATGCGGAATATAATTTGCAGGCGGTTAAGCCCGTCCATCATCGCAGCTTCTTCTATTTCATCCGGAATGGTGTCGAAATAGCTGCGCAGCATAAAGACGGCTGTCGGCAGCGTCTGGGTCACCATGGTGATAATCAGCGCCAGCTCTGTGTCATAGATCCCCAGCGCGGTGATGATTTTGAACAGCGGCACCACCAGCAAAATCCCCGAGAACATATAGACGGTGTAAAAACTCGCATTGATCGTCGTGCGTCCTTTAAAACGCAGTTTGGATAACGCGTAAGCCCCCAGCGTGCCGAGAAAAACGGCAATTACCGACGAGGTCAGCGAGACCACCATGCTGTTTCTGAAGTAGTCCACAAACGGGAAGATCAGCGGATTAAAGATGTCGATGTAATGCTGCAGCGTCCATGCCTGCGGCAGGATGGTCGGATGGAGCGATATCGCCTCTTTCGCGCTCTTAAGCGAGGTCATTAACATCACAAAGAACGGGAACAGCGTGATGATCAGAAACACCGCCAGCCCCAGATAAAAACCGAGACGGCTCAGTACGCGTTTATTTGTTGCCATTGAGGTTTACCCTTTTTCTGGTCAGCAGAATGACGGCGAAGATGATCACGAACAGCACCACGGAGATGGCAGCGGCTTTCCCGAGGTCATTGAAGGCAAATGCGGTCTTGTAGAGATAGACGCCCAAAATATCGACCTTGGTGGTCAGGAGATAAACATCAGCGAACATATAGAACATCCAGATGGTTCGCAGTGTAATCGCCGTGGCCAGCACCGGCATAATGGCGGGCAGTGTGACGATACGAAAACGCTGCCAGGCATTTGCCCCATCCATTTCCGCGGCTTCGTACAGCGACTTATCAATGGTCTGCAATATCGCGAGGAACGAGATAAACGCGTAGGGGAAGTAACGCCAGATGGCGAACAGCACCACCAGCACAAAACTGCTGCCCGGGTTGTCGAACCACAGCGGCGCCTGGTCATAAAGGTGCAACAGATCGACACCCAGATAGTTCACAATGCCGTAGCCGTTGTTGAACATGTATTTCCATGCAAACACCAGCGAGATGGATGGTGTGACGTAGGACAAAATCACCAGTGAACGCGCCGTTTTCCGCAGGCGAAATTCCCGGTTAAAAAAGAGGGCAACGGCCAGCCCCAGCGCCGTGCTGCCCATCACCACCAGGGCGGTGTACCAGAACGTCATCCACAGGGAGTGCCAGAATGCGCCATCGCTGAGGATACGAACATAGTTATCCAGCCCGACAAACACGGCGCTAATGCGCGGGTTAAGCGGCAAACGTAAAAAGCTGATTTCAATATTGGAAATCATCGGCCAGGCCACCAGGCCCCCCAGCAAAATCAGGCTGGGGGCCAACAGCAGCATGGCGAAAGGCATATCTGAACGACCAGAAAACAACGTCTTCATAATTTCCTTCCGCAGAGCGCTCCTATCGTTGTGAAATCAGGTCAGTCAGTCGCTTTTGGCTGTTGCTTAACGTTGCAGTGAGATCCTGTTGACCTACTGTGACGTTATGCACCATGGAACTGATGATGCCGGACCCCGTTACATCACCCATGCGGGTAAAGTTTTTGTCGCCCACGGCGCCAAATACCTGCACATTCGGGAACTGGGCGATAAGCTCATAGGGAAGTTGACCAAACGCTTTAATGACCTCGTTGTCTTTCCAGGAGTCCGTGCCGACGACCAGTTTGTTCACCGGCAGCGCGGCACCCGGGGACATCATCACCCAGTCAGACGCGTTCTGTGCCTGCTCCATCCAGGTGACAAACTTCTGTGCAGCCTGGGTTTCATCTTCTGTTTGACCGGAGGTGATCGTCAGCGATGTGACCATGCCGTAGACCGCTGAAGACGTTTCAGTCGGAACGACAAAGCCCAGGTTGGCTGGGTTGCCGTCTTTATAGACCGCCGGCAGGATATAGGTGGAATAAACCGCCATCGGCGCCGAACCATTCATAAAGGCATCTTTAATCTCCATGACATCGTTCGAGCCCGGCATGGTGGTCGCGGCCAGTGCTTTATAGAACGCCAGCGCGTTCACCATTTCCGGGGTATCAATGTTGATTTTCCCGTTGGCGTCAAAAACGTTCGCGCCACCGGAAAGCGCAAACTGAGAAAACGCCTGCTCGGTCATCACGCTTTCCGCCGTGGGTAGCGCAATGCCATAGCGTTTTTTAGCCGGATCGTTGAGGCGTTGGCTGGCTTTCAGCAACTGTTCCCAGTTATGCGGCTCCTCAATACCCGCCGCAGCAAGCACATCTTTGTGATACCAGACACCAGACAGCCAGGCGCTGATTGGCACCCCCGTCCAGGCTGAGCCGTCTTCCGTGCGAACGACACGTAAGATTCCGTCATAGAAGGTGTTTTCGCCCACCGCTTTGATGGCGGCGTTGATCGCATCCCGGTCCAGCAGCTGCTCTTTATCCATGACTTTTGCATAGTCATGGCTGACCTCAATGACCTCGGGCAGCGCACCGGTGCGGGCCAACGTAATCACTTTGGTGTTATAAGCATCCTCTTCTACCGGTACCTGTTTCACCGTAATCGTCGGGTTCTCTTTCTCGAATTTTTCAATCAGTTTTGTAATTACCGCCTGACGCTCCTGTTCAACTGAGGAGTGCATAAACTCAATGGTGACAGCAGAGGGTTTGTCATCCTTACAGCCTGACAACAAGGCGCACGAAACCAGTGCTGATATCAGCACAATTTTGGGCATATTCATGTTTAAGGTCCTTTTTTAGTTTTCTTTAATCCACAACACCTGCCATGGATTAAGGGTCAGAGTCGTACCAGTAATATCTTTCCCGGCGATCAATTCCCTGCCGGATGGAATATTCGACTCAAGCGTTTGAACGCGATCGCTGAAATTAAATAACGCGGTAACTTTTCCGCCACTTTGCGCAATACGCATTATTTTTAATACATGCTCGCCTGCCGTACTAAAACAAGCCTGACTGTCAGGGTGGAATGCTTTTTCTGCACGCCTCAGGGCGATTAATTCACGCACTCTATAATAGACTTTCTGCCGCAGGCTATTTTCGTTCTCAAGTTCACTGTCGATTGCACCGGCGAGGTATTTTTTGCGGTTAATCGCACGGTTATATCCCAGGCGCTCCACGCCCTCATAATCATTACGCGAGCCAAGAATACTTTGGATATAGACGGCAGGCACACCGGGGAAACTCAGGAGTACAGCATGAGCCAGAATAAACCGGGCAATACGGTGATTGTCATCGCAGTCCCTTGTGCTTAACGCATCAAGATAAGTGACATTGATTTCATACGGGCTTCGCGTTCCATCCGGATTGTTTTTCCAGTTGACCAGCGCCCCCTCGGCCTGAAGTTTCTCTACCAGCGAGAGGATCTCAGACTCGGGTAAAATTCCGCGTAACGGATTGAGGCCAATCCCGTCATGCGAGGCCAAAAAGTTAAACCAGGTGGTTTTCGTGGAAGGAAGCGTCAACGACGACGCCCACTGACACAGCGCCCGGACATCCTGACGGTGTACCGCATGCAGCACAAGCGGCGGCAAGGAGAACTGATACACCATCTGCGCTTCATTGTTGCCGTCACCAAAGTAGGCAACGTTGTCTTTATGCGGGACATTGGTCTCAGTGATTATCACCGTACCCGGCGCGACAGCCTCGGTAATGGCACGGAAAAGCTGGATAAGCTGATGGGTTTGTTCCAGATGGATACAGCTCGTTCCGGGTATCTTCCACATAAACCCAACGGCATCCAGACGAATGTAGCGCGCCCCTTCAGTCAGGTAGTGCAGCAGCACGTCTACCATCGCAATCAGAACCTGAGGAGAGGCAAAATTGAGATCGACCTGGTCGCTGCTGAAGGTGGTCCACAGGTGGCGTACGCTGCCATCGTGAAGCGTAAACGGCGTGAGGAGGGGCAAAGCACGCGGTCGCGTGACGGCCGACAGATCCGTTTCAGGGTCAACAGAAATGAAGAAATCGTTATACCCCGGCATTTGCTTAAGGTAATTCGCGAACCATTGACTTTGCGCCGACATGTGATTGCAGACGAAATCAAACATCAAACTGGCTGATTGTTTTAATTCGGCGATGTCCTGCCACGTTCCTGTTTCTGGTGCGACGTCGTGGTAATCAATAACAGAAAAACCGTCGTCAGAAGACCACGGGTAAAAAGGTAAAAGATGAACATGTGAAAAGGAGTGAGAGAGCCACTTATTATAAAACCGTGTGAAAACCGGCAGGGCTTTCTCCCCTTCTGCCGAAAACTGATCGGCATACGTAATCAGGACAACATCTTTTTCATCCCACCCCATCTTACGCTTATCTGTAATAACAGAAATCGCGTTATCAATCTTTTCCAGCAACACCGAAAAATGGGTATCGGAAAATGATTCCCCGTAAACAAGATTAATGATTTCTTTAATTTTAGCCTGCATTTTATTTTCCATGGTAGCGGTCCCACGGAACGCAATCTACTCCCATGAAAAATATCTGTCAACGGACCGGGACGCAGAAAAAGGCGATTGCAAAGCAGCTCAACGCAGTATTGTGAGCTGCCGCAAAGAAAGAAAGGGAATGCGAAGAAGTATCGCTAGCCTGCCCCGAAAACGAGAGAGGCTAACGCACGCAGGAATTATTGGGGAAAGTAGCGGCGTGAAAGCCGTTTTGCCACTTTCTGCAGCAGAGGTTCGAGCGCCACAGCCAGCAACATTCTTACCGGCTTGCGGGCAACAGATTTTATCGCCCAACCCGCCACACCTGCCGGGCCGAAACGTAATGCCGTCAGCAGGACCAGTTTACCTGCGATTTTCAGGCCGGGTTTTACCTTCTGACCGGCCTGTTGCCAGTTTTGCTTCATGTATATTCTCTCTTAAAGCTGACGAAAACGGCTTCTCAGCGTGAAGGTGTCAGATGTGACATAGCGCTCCATCTCACGTAACCGCTTCTCCCCAGCGGCGAGTTGATCGTCAACCGCGTTGAGAAGATCGTTGCTGGTCGGTGCGCCTTCTGCGGCCAGTTCACCTTCCGGCATCGGGTCGAGTACAAACGACAGCACGATGTACGCCACCAGGGTGATAAACGCCAGACCGAAGAAGATCGACAGCACCGTTACCACGCGAACCAGTTTGACCGGGACATCAAGATAATGGGCCAGTCCGGCACAGACGCCGCGTACCATTCCCTGCTGCGGAATACGCCACAATTTTTTGTTCAGGTTCAGTCCAGCCATTAACGGTCCCTCCAGTTTGGATGTTCTGCATCGAGGATATCTTCCAGCGCCTGAATGCGTTCGCGCATATTATTCGCCTGTTCGGTCAGCTGTACGAGACGCTGTTGTTCACTCTGGGAAAGTTCACCACGTGAAGAACGGTTGCTGTAGTGCAGCCATAACCAAATCGGCAGAACAAACAGCACGAAAATGGTCAGGGGAATAGCCAGAAAAAGCGCGCTCATGTGTACTCCTTGTCTTACGATGCGTGGCGGCACGCTCAGGTGCCGCACAAATTATTATTGGTTGTCTTGCTTCATTTTGGCTTTCAGCGCAGCAAGTTGCTCGCTGATTTCATCGTCCGCTTTCAGGTCAGCGAACTGCTGATCCAGTGACTTTTGTTTACCAATGCTGTGACTTTCCGCTTCCGCTTCCATATGGTCGATACGGCGTTCAAACGACTCAAAACGTGCCATTGCTTCATCCAGCTTACCGCTATCCAGTTGGCGACGTACATCGCGGGATGAGCTTGCCGCCTGGTGGCGCAATGCCAGCGCCTGCTGACGCGCACGCGTTTCGTTCAGTTTATTCTCAAGCTCACCAATCTCTTTCTTCATACGCGAAAGCGTATCATCGACCAGTGTGACTTCATGCTCGAGCGTCGCGACCATGTCTGCCAGCTTCTGTTTTTCAATCAGCGCGGCGCGGGCCAGGTCTTCTTTATCTTTACGCAACGCAAGTTCTGCTTTTTCCTGCCATTCGTTAAGCTGAGCGGTCGCCTGCTCAATGCGGCGCGTTAACTGTTTTTTCTCAGCCAGCGCACGGGCGGAGGTAGAACGCACTTCAACCAGCGTATCTTCCATTTCCTGAATCATCAGGCGCACCAGCTTCTGCGGATCTTCCGCTTTCTCAAGCAGTGAGTTGATATTGGCGTTCACGATGTCGGCGAAACGAGAAAAAATACCCATAATGTGATCCTCATAGTTCTGTTATCGGGCGATGCCCTGCTACATAGCCAATACAAATACCGTGCCAAGTTTTTATCTTGTTGATTTTACTTGATGTGGTTGATTTCCAGGCATCGGCACACTATGCTCACCTGGTGAATATCACTAAGGAGTGGTTAATTTCATCATGGCTGGATACAAAGACAATTTACTCGGCGAAGCCAACAGTTTTCTGGAAGTCCTCGAACAGGTCTCCCGTCTCGCGCCGCTCAACAAGCCAGTGCTTATTATCGGTGAGCGCGGCACGGGTAAGGAACTGATTGCTAACCGTCTACATTATTTATCCGGACGCTGGGATGGCCCCTTCATTTCGCTTAACTGCGCGGCGTTGAATGAAAATCTGCTCGACACGGAGCTTTTCGGTCATGAAGCCGGTGCTTTTACCGGTGCCCAAAAACGCCATCCGGGTCGTTTTGAACGCGCCGACGGCGGCACGCTGTTTCTTGATGAACTGGCCACCGCGCCCATGCTGGTACAGGAAAAGCTGCTGCGCGTGATTGAATATGGCGAGCTGGAGCGTGTCGGCGGTAGCCAGCCGTTGCAGGTCAACGTGCGTCTGGTGTGCGCGACCAATGCCAACCTCCCGCAAATGGTGGCAGAGGATAAATTCCGTGCCGACCTGCTCGACCGGCTGGCCTTTGACGTCGTTCAGCTCCCGCCGCTGCGCGAGCGAAGAAGCGACATCATGCTGCTGGCAGAGCAGTTTGCGATTCAGATGTGTCGCGAGCTCGGCCTGCCGCTTTTTCCGGGGTTCAGCGAGTATGCAAAGGAGACACTCCTCGCTTACCACTGGCCGGGAAATATCCGTGAGTTAAAAAACGTCGTGGAGCGTTCTGTCTATCGCCACGGCAGCAGTGAGACCGAGCTGGATAACATTATTCTTGATCCTTTTCAGCGTAGCCCGCAGCCAGCTTCTGCCCCGCCCATGTCCGGGGCTGCCCCTGCACTTCCCCTGGATTTGCGGCAGTTCCAGCATGAACAGGAACAACAGCTGCTTGAGCAGAGCCTGAGGGTGGCGAAATATAACCAGAAACGGGCGGCTGAACTCCTGGGTCTGACCTACCATCAATTAAGGGCATTGCTCAAAAAGCATCAAATGCGCTGACAATATCAGCACTTACCCGCAGACATTTTTACGAAGCAGGCGTAAGTGCGATACACTTTGCAGATCGAACCTAAAAACCTTAAAAATTATGCGTCTGGTTTTATCGTCCTTCTTTGCACTTGGTCTGTTCAGCAGCCTGGCGTTTGCTGCGCCCGAACCCGCTACGCAACCTGATATTCGCGACAGCGGCTTCGTCTATTGCGTAAGCGGTCAGGTTGATACATTTAACCCGCAAAAAGCGGGCAGCGGCCTGATTGTGGATACCCTTGCCGCGCAACTCTATGACCGTCTGCTTGATGTGGATCCCTACACCTACCGTCTGGTGCCAGAGCTTGCCGAAAGCTGGGAAGTCCTGGATAACGGCGCGACCTACCGTTTCCACCTGCGCGATGATGTCGCATTTCAGCACACGCCATGGTTTACCCCAACGCGCAAACTGAACGCAGATGATGTGGTCTTTACGTTCCAGCGTATCTTTAACCGTAATCACCCGTGGCATAACGTTAACGGCAGTAACTTCCCCTACTTCGACAGCCTGCAGTTTGCCGATACCGTTAAAAGCGTTCGCAAGCTGGATAACCGCACGGTGGAGTTTTCGCTGAAGCGCCCGGATGCCTCTTTCCTCTGGCACCTGGCCACCCACTATGCGTCCGTTATGTCTGCTGAATACGCTGCGAACCTGAGCAAAATCGATCGTCAGGAGTTAATCGACCGTCAGCCAGTCGGCACCGGTCCGTTCCAGCTGGCCGAATATCGCTCCGGACAATATATCCGCCTGCAGCGCCATGCGCATTTCTGGCGCGGCACGCCGCTGATGCCACAGGTAGTGGTCGATCTTGGCTCTGGCGGGACGGGGCGTTTATCAAAACTGCTGACCGGGGAGTGCGACGTGCTGGCGTGGCCTGCTGCCAGCCAGCTCACCATTTTGCGCGACGATCCGCGTTTGCGCCTGACGTTACGCCCGGGCATGAACATCGCCTATCTGGCGTTTAATACCGATAAGCCGCCGCTGAACAACCCTGCCGTACGCCACGCGCTGGCGCTGGCCATCAACAACCAGCGTCTGATGCAGTCGATCTATTACGGTACGGCAGAAACCGCCGCCTCTATTTTGCCGCGAGCCTCGTGGGCCTATGACAGTGAAGCTAAAATTACGGAATACAACCCGGCAAAAGCGCGTGAACAGCTGAAAGCGCTGGGGGCGGAAAACCTGACGCTGCAACTCTGGGTACCGACCAGCTCTCAGGCCTGGAACCCAAGCCCGCTGAAGACCGCCGAGCTGTTGCAGGCAGATATGGCGCAGGTGGGGGTGAAAGTGATCATCGTGCCGGTTGAGGGTCGTTTCCAGGAGGCGCGCCTGATGGATATGAACCATGATTTAACCCTGACAGGCTGGGCGACCGACAGTAATGACCCGGACAGCTTCTTCCGTCCGTTGCTGAGCTGTGCGGCGATTAACTCCCAGACCAACTACGCCCACTGGTGCAACCGGGAATTTGACGGCGTGCTGCAAAAAGCGCTGGCGTCCCAACAGCTGGCGTCACGCATAGACGCCTATGATGAAGCGCAGAAGATCCTTGCCGAAGAGCTGCCCGTGCTGCCGCTGGCCTCGTCCCTGCGCCTGCAGGCCTATCGCTATGATATTAAAGGCCTGGTGTTGAGTCCGTTCGGCAACGCCTCCTTCGCCGGCGTGTCTCGCGAAAAAGAACAAGAGGTGAAAAAACCATGATCATTTTTACCTTGCGCCGCCTTCTGCTGTTGCTGGTGACGCTCTTTTTCCTGACCTTTGTTGGTTTCAGTCTGAGCTATTTCACCCCGCACGCCCCGCTTCAGGGGTCGTCACTGTGGGATGCGTGGCTCTTCTGGTTTAACGGTCTGCTGCACTGGGATTTCGGTGTTTCAAGCATCAACGGACAGCTCATCTCTGAGCAGCTGAAAGAAGTTTTCCCGGCGACAATGGAGCTGTGCATTCTGGCGTTCGGTTTTGCCTTAATGGTTGGTATTCCGGTAGGGATGCTGGCAGGGATTTATCGCAACAAATGGCAGGATAAATTTATCAGCGCCCTCGCCCTGCTCGGCTTCTCGATCCCGATCTTCTGGCTGGCGCTGCTGCTGACGCTTTTCTTCTCCCTCAACCTGGGCTGGCTGCCGGTTTCTGGCCGTTTTGACCTGTTGTATACGGTAAAAACGGTGACCGGGTTTGCTATCATTGACGCCTGGCTGTCTGATTCAGCCTGGCGACATGAGATGATCGTCAGCGCCGTACGCCATATGGTCCTGCCGGTACTGACGCTGGCGGTGGCACCGACAACCGAAGTGATCCGCCTGATGCGCCTGAGTACCATCGAGGTGTTCGATCAGAACTATGTCAAAGCGGCCGCCACGCGCGGCTTATCGCGCCTGACTATCTTGCGCCGTAATGTGCTGCATAACGCCCTGCCGCCTGTTATCCCGCGACTGGGGCTCCAGTTTTCCACCATGCTCACCCTGGCGATGATTACCGAAATGGTCTTCAGCTGGCCGGGGCTGGGACGATGGTTGATCAACGCTATCCGCCAGCAGGACTACGCCGCCATTTCGGCGGGCGTCATGGTGATTGGCTCTCTGGTGATTATTGTTAACGTGATTTCCGATATTTTGGGTGCTATGGCCAACCCGTTGAAGCATAAGGAATGGTATGCCCTACGATAACGTATACAGTGAAAAGCGCACGCCCGGTGCGCTGCGTACCGTGTGGCGTAAATTCTATGGTGACACCACGGCAATGATTGGCCTTTATGGCTTCGCCGGGCTGGTGTTGCTCTGCGTTTTTGGCTCCTGGTTTGCGCCCTATGGTATTGATCAGCAGTTCCTTGGCTATCAGCTGCTGCCCCCATCCTGGTCGCGCTACGGTGAGGTCTCTTTCTTCCTCGGTACGGACGACCTCGGGCGTGACGTATTGAGCCGCCTGTTGAGCGGCGCGGCGCCGACGGTCGGCGGTGCATTTGTGGTGACGTTTGCTGCCACCATCTGCGGTCTGGCGCTCGGCATCTTTGCCGGGTCGACGCATGGCCTGCGCTCGGCGGCACTGAACCACATTCTCGACACCCTGCTCTCTATTCCGTCCCTGCTGCTGGCCATCATTGTGGTGGCGTTTGTCGGGCCACACCTGTCGCATGCCATGTTCGCGGTCTGGCTGGCGATCCTGCCCCGCATCGTGCGTTCGGTATACAGCATGGTGCATGACGAGCTGGAAAAAGAATATGTCGTCGCAGCTCGCCTGGACGGTGCAACAACCTTAAACATCCTTTGGTTTGCCGTACTGCCGAACATCGCTGCCGGGCTGGTCACGGAGATCACCCGCGCCCTGTCGATGGCGATTCTGGACATCGCGGCACTTGGTTTTCTCGATCTCGGTGCGCAGCTGCCGTCGCCTGAATGGGGCGCGATGCTTGGTGACGCGCTCGAGCTTATCTACGTTGCGCCGTGGACGGTCATGTTACCGGGTGCAGCCATTATGGTGAGTGTGCTGCTTGTCAACCTGCTGGGCGATGGTATACGCCGTGCAATTAATGCGGGGGTGCAATAATGCCGCTTCTTGATATTCGCAACCTGACCATCGAGTTCAAAACCGGTGAAGGCTGGGTGAAAGCCGTCGATCGCATCAGTATCACCCTTGCTGAGGGGGAAATTCGCGGGCTGGTGGGGGAATCCGGTTCAGGGAAAAGTCTGATCGCCAAAGCCATCTGTGGTGTGGCGAAGGATAACTGGCGCGTCACCGCTGACCGTATGCGTTTTGATGATATCGACCTGCAACGCCTTTCTCCTCGCGAGCGTCGCAAGCTGGTCGGCCATAACGTATCAATGATTTTCCAGGAGCCGCAATCCTGTCTTGACCCGTCCGAGCGCGTGGGCAAACAGCTGATGCAGAACATTCCCGGGTGGACCTATAAAGGCCGCTGGTGGCAACGGTTTGGCTGGCGTAAGCGTCGTGCTATTGAGCTGTTGCACCGCGTCGGGATCAAAGATCATAAAGATGCCATGCGCAGTTTTCCGTACGAACTGACCGACGGTGAGTGTCAGAAAGTGATGATTGCCATCGCGCTGGCCAATCAGCCGCGTCTGCTGATTGCGGATGAACCGACCAACGCGATGGAACCGACCACGCAGGCGCAGATTTTCCGCCTGCTGACGCGTCTGAATCAGAACAACAACACCACCATTTTGTTGATCAGTCACGACCTGCAAATGCTCAGCAAATGGGCTGATAAGATTGATGTGATGTACTGCGGGCAGACGGTCGAAACCGCCCCGAGTGAAGACCTCATCACCGCGCCGCATCATCCGTATACGCAGGCGCTGATCCGCGCCATTCCAGATTTTGGCAGCGCCATGCCGCACAAGAGTCGCCTGAATACCCTGCCCGGGGCTATCCCGCTGCTGGAGTCCTTGCCGATTGGCTGTCGTCTGGGGCCGCGGTGCCCGTATGCGCAGCGTAAATGTATTGAGACGCCACGCCTGACAGGGGCTAAAAATCATCTATATGCCTGTCATTTCCCGCTGAACATGGAGAGAGAGTGAAATGGTCGAAACCTTACTGGAAGTCCGTAACCTGAGTAAGACCTTTCGCTACCGTACCGGACTGTTCCATCGTCAGACCGTTGAAGCCGTGAAGCCGCTCAGCTTTACCCTGCGCGAAAAACAGACGCTGGCGATCATCGGTGAGAACGGTTCCGGTAAATCCACGCTGGCGAAGATGCTGGCAGGCATGGTTGAACCCTCCGGCGGCGAAGTGCTGATAGATGACCATCCGCTGGAATTCGGCGATTACTCTTTCCGCAGCCAGCGTATCCGCATGATCTTCCAGGATCCGTCGACATCGCTCAACCCGCGTCAGCGTATTTCGCAAATCCTCGATTTTCCGCTGCGTCTGAATACCGATCTCGAGCCAGAAGCGCGACGCAAACGCGTTTTTGAAACCCTGCGGATGGTTGGGCTGCTGCCCGATCACGAGAGCTATTACCCGCACATGCTCGCCCCCGGCCAGAAACAGCGTCTTGGGCTCGCGCGCGCGCTGATATTGCGCCCGAAAGTGATTATCGCCGACGAAGCGCTCGCCTCGCTGGATATGTCGATGCGGTCGCAGTTAATTAACCTGATGCTCGAATTACAGGAAAAACAGGGTATCTCGTATATCTACGTGACCCAACATCTGGGGATGATGAAACACATCAGCGACCAGGTGATGGTCATGCATCAGGGTGAGGTTGTTGAACGAGGCAGTACCGCGGATGTTATGGCCTCTCCGCTTCATGAACTGACTAAGCGATTGATTGCCGGCCATTTCGGTGAAGCATTAACCGCGGACGCGTGGAGAAAAGACCGCTAGCGCGTTGGTGCAAGGGGCGGATTAACAACGCTCACCACGCGCGAAATCCTCGCGGCGTTCTAGCGCCCCTTATCCGACAAAAAATGCCCCCGGCACACCCGTTCCTTTAAGGGTTAAATAGCAGCTCGCGCGCGTTAACCCTTTCCTTTCACTGATGGCGTAACCCGCTTGCAAGCAGGACAAACACCTCAATCGCATGTGGCAACGTCTTCTGCGGATCCTCACTGGCGGCTATCAACAGTGCAGCATTGAGTGCAGCGCCATTTAACAGCTGTGCAGCGACGTTTGCATCCATGTCTTTCAGGACCTTGCGTTCAATCATTTTTTCTATGGTCTGACGGGTAGATTCCAGGCAGCTATTCTGGCTGGGCCAGTGGGCCGGGTCCCCCAGAACAGCCGGACCATCACGCAGTACAATACGCTGCACTTCCGGATCGAGCGCCATTTTGATGTAAGCGACGCCTTCGGCCAGCAGTCGCTCCCAGTCATTCTCGGCGCTGGCGGCAATTGCCTTCGCCTTTCGTGCCATTTCGCTGTCTATCTGGGCGACCACCGCAGCCAGCAAGCCTTTCTTGTCAGTGAAATTATGGTATAGCGCTCCACGTGTTAACCCCACGCTTGCGGTCAACTCATCCATGGAGGCTGCGGCATAGCCTTTCTCGGCAAAAGCTTTGCGCCCTGCCTGAATCATTTTTTCGCGATTTTCCTGGGCCGTTTCGGCACGGCTTTTTGCAGCCATAAGACGTCCTTGGTTACGTTGTGTTTTTCCGTTTGACATACGTGGCGTATGTGGTTTAGATTTTAACATACGCAGCGTATGTTAATACGACCGCGTGATCTCAACAATACCCCCAATCGAAAAGGAAATGCCATGCACCCACGTGAACCTGTATTTCCCGCTAATCGTCATGCCCTCTATGAAGAACATGGCTATTCTGCTGCCATTCGCTCTGGCGATCTGTTATTTGTCTCAGGCCAGGTTGGAAGCCGCAGCGACGGCACACCTGAAACGGATTTCGGCGCTCAGGTACAATTAGCTTTTGATAATCTCCAGGCTACGCTTTCTGCCGCGGGATGTACGTTTGATGATGTGATCGACGTGACGACGTTTCATACCGATCCTGAAAATCAATTTTCAACCATCATGGAAGCCAAAAAATTAGCGTTCCCCCGCCCCCCTTATCCGAACTGGACGGCCGTGGGGGTAAACTGGCTTGCGGGCTTTGATTTTGAAATTAAGGTCATTGCCAGAATCCCACCGCAATAAAGCAAGTATTCGGCATAGGTCCCACCGGCAATTTATTAATTACGTCATGACGCCACACGCTGTAGATATCGAATGAAAGAAAGTATTAGTAAATATATTCTCACCTGGGTAGAGGAAAATAACTTTTCTATTTTACATATTGATCAACTGGTTAAAGATACCGGGTATAGCAGAAGAACCATTGAAACATGGTTTAAAGAGAAATATCACCTCTCTTTAGGTGAGTACATCCTAAGGAGAAGGCTGAGCCTTGCGGCCATCATGCTCAGAATGACGTCGCTTCCCGTTACGGACATTGCTTATTTATTTCACTACCAAAGCAGCCAGGGGTTTTCAAGAGCCTTTAAAAAGATGTCGGGACTCACCCCTTCTGAATACAGAAATGCAAAAGAGTGGGATTTTGATATCCTTCAGCCCTCATTTTTATTAGACGATCTTAAAACACCCGAAATAACACTCTGTGAACTCAATGAGATTTTTCCGTATACCCATGAGATTATAGAGCACGATCATCTTTTTGATACTGCGGTGCACGATGTCACTAAAAAAATCAAAAAACTCCTGCTTGAGAATCGCGATCGGATCCAACAGCTTGCCATAGTGCCGCGCCGACCAGAACGTCTGGGTAAAAGCCGTTCCTATCTGGTAGAAGTCTTAATTTCATATTGTTTAGACAGCACTAAAACAACAAAGAAAGACACACTTTTACTTACCGGAAAATATGCAAAAATGTCCTTTGAAGGCAGCTGGGAGTGTTATAGCGCCTATAACAAAATTGCGTTTGTTAAGGCAATGGTGACGAACCGCCTGACGTTGCGCGATGGCATTCATTTAATGCGTTTTAACGCCTGCAGCGATGAGCGCGTTAACTTTGATATTTACATCCCTGTGTTATAACCCCGTTTTTTCTTGCGCGTAAATCACACCGCGGGAGGCGCGCAACGCCGGATCATACCGACCCTGCGGCCTGTCTGCACACGGTTCTGTTTTTACCACCGTGCTTGGCCTCATACAGTGCTTCATCCACATCACGAATGATATCGCTACTGTTGACGTTTTCCTGAATGGCTGAGCACACGCCAATACTTAACGTTACCGTCAGGGGCACCGCGTACAGGTTACCCTGTCCGGTGCGTTGCTCAACATTCTTGCGAATACGTTCTGCGACGGCTACGGCCATACTCCTGTCCGTGTCGGGCAACAGCAGGCCAAACTCTTCACCTCCCAGTCTGGCAAAAACGTCATTATCACGAATACTGTCTTTAATAATATCCACGACCGCCAGAATGACGCGGTCCCCCACAGGATGTCCCCAGGTGTCATTAATGGTCTTAAAGTTATCGATATCCAGCATCATAATGCTGGTGCCCTTTTCTGTTCTGAGCATGCGGAGCCGCTGAAGTGCCTCAAAAAAGTACTTGCGGTTGAAGATCTGTGTCAGGGGATCGCGGTTAACCCGATCGCCAAAAAATCTCAGCAAGCTGAAGACATGTAACAGTAAGGTACAGATAACAAATAGTTTACTGAACACTTCTACCGCCCGGCTGATATACCAGAGCGACAGGTTATACGTATCGAGTAAAAGCAAGAAAAAGTTATAGGTGATCGCAGAAAGGCACACCACGATGATGCTGTTCCAGACGCCAGATGAAAAGCGTGTCACGTAAGTCATGTAGCAGGCCAGGGCCGACCAGAGCACTATCAGAGCGTTAACGTAGCGGACATCCCAGACAGGATGATACTGATCGGGGCGATACGCGGCTATCGTTAATGTCCAGGTTGGATTGTAGCTGCTCAACGCATGGGCCAGCACCGGGAACATAACCAGGGGGATTAACGATATTAGCGCCAGCCAGACCTTATTCCGTAATGTGAACCGTCGCCGTGCCGTGTGTTTCTCCACCCATACAGCAAGCCCCAGCAAAAAAATAAAACTTAACTGGCGGAAAAAATAAAATACCGCCGTATCGTTAGTTTTTAGCGTATGGGTTAACCCTGCGTCTTCAGGAAGCTGAATGACGATAATCGTTTCTATGAAATAGATGAGACCGCTCAGAAACGCCATGCTCAGGATTAACAGGGATAAATGAGATCGGTCAGACGCATACTGCATCTGGATAAAAATAGAGATAATGGTATCCAGAAAAAATAGCGCAATCATGACGATCAAATAGGTTGTCATGGGTACCCTGAAACCTGGAATATCATTAACAAAAAAGGAGTTCACCGCGATCATCAGTGCAAACAGCAGCGCACCGGACAGCACG
Organism: Enterobacter sp. SORGH_AS_0287; assembly: GCF_031453695.1. Classification (NCBI taxonomy): domain Bacteria; kingdom Pseudomonadati; phylum Pseudomonadota; class Gammaproteobacteria; order Enterobacterales; family Enterobacteriaceae; genus Enterobacter; species Enterobacter sp. SORGH_AS_0287. The sequence continues at coordinate 1,006,664 of NZ_JAVIZW010000001.1, read as the reverse complement.
ATCATTTTCTCAGCCAACGTAATGTTATTCATGTTCATTAATACCGCATAAATAAAAGACGTGAAACGGCAGAGCGATTTACACCATTCTCTGCTTAACATCGAGGGGCAAACCGGGCAGGCTTGCCACCCTCTTTTCAGATGCTTCAGTTAACCGACCTCAGTCTGTTGAAGTGGATTATCCCGGTCGATGTCGTACCGAACCGGGATATTCCCTACTGCGCTTTACTCACCAGTGAGATCACCCTTACCGGCAAGGCCAGAGGCAACGCTAGCGCCATGTGCTGACATTCACCACATCGCCGTGGCTATTGAAGTCTACATACAGCCGCTTATTGTTCTGAAACGTCTGATAAACCGATTCCGAAAGCGCAAGGCTCGTTGCCAGCTCCGTCTGGCCTGCCACATGAGAGGCAGGAACGGCGAGATTCTGGTGTCTATAGCGGTTATAAAAATAGTTCTTTTTGCTGAGCTTACCGTAGGCGCACCAGCTACCGTCATACCGCATAACGGCATATTTACCGGAAAAATGATATTCCTGTTTTTGGTGCGACGTATTATCCGGTGACAGATAATCAATTATGATTTCAGCCATGTTTTCCCGGCTTTTATCCAGGCCTTCTGGACGCCGTCCCCTGATGGCGATTTCTTTTACCTCCCCACGATGATCAAGCAAAAGTTTTCTCAGTCTTTTGGTCACATCCTGTATCGCAGGATTAAAAATATGATCATATTCCGTCAGGGTATCGTTATAGGAAAACGTCCGCGCCAGCCGACAAATCTTCACGTCAGGTTTACGGAGCCCTTCTAATAACAGTGAAGGATGGTAACGCTGGAAGTCCCATATTTCATCGCTTCGATATTGAGACGGTGTTTTCCCGGTCAATTTCTTAAACGCGCGGGCAAAACCCTGTCCACTATGATACTGAAAAATGTGAGCGATTTCGGTGATCGGCAGCGACGTCATCCTTAATAAAGACGCGGCATAGCTCATTCGTCTCCTGAGCATATACTCAGCCAGCGACTGGTGGAATTGGTGTTTAAACCAGATTTCGAGCGTCCTTCTGCTGTAACCCGTTTTTACGACCAGCCGATCGATATGCTCCAGAGATAAAATATTATCTTCAACCCAGTCTATAACGTGTTTGTTAATGATTTCTTTCATGTTTTGACTCTAACTGGATTGTAATACGTAAAATCCACTGAACGGATCATTTTGCGCAAAAACGCCCGCCTCTGGTTGGATGAGGCGAACCGGTCGCTCAGTGATATAATGGACGGATGCCTGTGAAACAGCGTGATAACGCGTTCGCTCACCCCCTTCCATGACATACGTCACGGGCTTTGAGCGAGAAATAGCGTGACACAAGGGGCACTGAGTGGGATATAATTTCGAGCTAATTTCGAATGACTTTGAAATGTTGCCTGTAATGCTATGATTTACAAGGCAAAAAATAAGCAATGAATATAAGGATTAAATCTATGGGTTTTCTTTCCGGTAAGCGCATTCTGGTAACTGGCGTTGCCAGCAAACTGTCCATCGCATACGGCATCGCACAGGCTATGCATCGCGAAGGCGCTGAGCTGGCGTTCACCTACCAGAACGACAAGCTGAAAGGCCGTGTAGAAGAGTTTGCCGCGCAGCTGGGTTCCAGCCTTGTTCTGGAATGCGACGTTGCACAAGACGAAAGCATCGATGGCATGTTTGCTGAACTGGCAAAAGCATGGCCGAAATTCGACGGTTTCGTTCACTCCATCGGCTTCGCTCCTGGCGATCAGCTGGACGGCGACTACGTGAACGCGGTAACCCGTGATGGCTTCAAAATCGCTCACGACATCAGCTCCTACAGCTTCGTGGCAATGGCTAAATCTTGCCGTGCGATGCTGAACCCAGGCGCAGCTCTGCTGACCCTGTCCTATCTGGGCGCAGAACGTGCTATCCCTAACTACAACGTTATGGGTCTGGCTAAAGCGTCTCTGGAAGCAAACGTCCGCTACATGGCGAACGCGATGGGTCCAGAAGGTGTGCGTGTGAACGCTATCTCTGCGGGTCCAATCCGTACCCTGGCAGCTTCCGGTATCAAAGATTTCCGTAAAATGCTGGCGCACTGCGAAGCGGTTACGCCGATTCGTCGTACCGTTACCATTGAAGATGTGGGTAACTCTGCAGCGTTCCTGTGCTCTGACCTTTCCGCGGGTATCTCCGGCGAAGTGGTTCACGTTGACGGCGGCTTCAACATCGCTGCAATGAACGAGCTGGAAATTAAATAAGCTGTGACTCTCTTCCCTCACGGGAAGAGAGTTTTCCTTCCTCCGCCCGACCCCTTCGTTATTCCGTTCAGCTATTTGTTATCACCTAACAATATTTTTCCCCACATCTGCCTTACGCCAGGATATTGATCGCCATTTTGAGATCAAGGAACGCCCATGGAACAACGCCGTTTTTCCGGCAAAGGCCACTGGTACCACGAAACCCAGTCAAACCACGCGCAGACGGATGTTCTGCCTCTGGTGCCCGAAGCCGCTAACGTCGACGATCGTTTTTTGCTCGATTTAGCCCTGCCTGACGAGATTGTCGCCGCCTGTACTGGCTGGCTCACCCCTGCCAGAACCTTATGCCACCTGTTGTTTCCGCTCTCAATCTCCGTTAACCGGCTGCATACGCTCAGCGCCTACGACAGATTGAGTACTGCATTAACGGTCGCGCAGGCCTGTGGCGTCCAACGGTTGTGTAACCACTATGCCGCCCTCCTCGCCCCGCTTCCCGGCCCTGACTCCTCACGCGAAAGTAACCGCCGCCTGGCACAAATCACCCAGTACGCCCGTCAGCTCGCCAGCTCACCTGATGTCATCGATGATAAAGCACAGCAGCAGCTTGATGAGGTGGGCCTGACAACCTACGACATGGTGCTTATTAATCAGATTATCGGCTTTATCGGTTTTCAGGCACGCGTGGTGGCCGTCTTTCAGGCCCTGCTGGGGCATCCTGTACGCTGGCTGCCCGGCCATCATATTCAGCCGCACACGCTGCCAGCTGCTCCTGAGTCCTGGGTGGCGCTTTTACCTGTCGTTGAACTGCGTTATGCCAGCGCGCATCAGCTTGAATCGCTTTCCCGCTGGCAGGCCGAACCCGCCCTTGAAGCGCTGACGCCGGTACTCAGCCATGAGCCCATCCTGCTCGACCTGACGGGTGAGATCCTGGTAAACAGCCATGATGATATTTCTCTTGATTCGCCGGCGCTTTCGGCGGCAATCGACTTGTTGACGCGTTCTCCGGACCGCTTCAGTGCCGCACAGTTCACCCCGCTCACTGAACAAGGACTGCCTGCGGTACGGGCGATAAAACTGCTCACCCGGAGCGCGATGGATGGCTGGCTTGAACGCCTGAAAGTCGCGTTTGGCAAAGGGGAATAACCATACTAATTACCCAAAGACCGCTTGCTGTGACAGTGAGAATCGCGTAAAACTGTCAGCCGCTCAATGGCTACGAAAATAGAACATTATGTTTCAGGACAACCCGCTGCTAGCGCAGCTTAAACAGCAACTGCATTCCCAGACGCCGCGTGCAGAAGGGGTCGTAAAAGCCACGGAAAAGGGCTTTGGCTTCCTTGAAGTTGATGCGCAGAAAAGCTACTTCATTCCGCCACCGCAGATGAAGAAAGTGATGCATGGCGACCGCATTACGGCCGTCATTCATACCGAAAAGGAACGTGAGTCCGCCGAGCCGGAAGAACTGATCGAACCGTTCCTAACCCGCTTCGTGGGCAAGGTCCAGCGAAAAGACGATCGTCTTTCTATCGTGCCGGATCATCCCCTGCTGAAAGATGCCATTCCTTGCCGCGCCGCCCGTGGTGTTGAGCATGATTTCAAAGAAGGTGACTGGGCCGTAGCAGAAATGCGCCGTCATCCTCTGAAAGGCGATCGTGGCTTTTATGCAGAACTGACCCAGTTCATCACCTTTGGCGACGACCATTTCGTGCCATGGTGGGTGACGCTTGCACGCCATAATCTTGAGAAAGAAGCGCCAGACGGCGTAGCGACTGAAATGCAGGACGAAGGCCTGACGCGTCGCGACCTCACTGCCCTGGAGTTTGTCACTATCGACAGCGCCAGCACAGAAGATATGGATGATGCGCTGTATGCGGAAGAGAGCGCTGATGGCAAATTGCATTTGACCGTCGCCATTGCCGATCCCACCGCCTGGATCGTTGAAGGCAGCAAGCTGGACGATATGGCAAAAGTCCGATCGTTCACTAACTACCTGCCGGGCTTCAACATCCCCATGTTGCCGCGCGAACTGTCAGATGACCTCTGCTCACTGCGTCCAAATGAAGTGCGTCCGGTCCTTGCCTGCCGCATGACCATCGCCGCCGATGGCGCGATCGAAGACGATATTGAATTTTTTGCCGCAACCATCGAATCGAAAGCCAAGCTGGCCTACGACAATGTTTCCGACTGGCTTGAGAATACCGGCACCTGGAAACCGGAATCAGACGCGATTGCCGCACAGATCCGCCTGCTGCACCGCATTTGTCTGAACCGCGGCGAGTGGCGTAAAACCCATGCGCTGGTCTTTAAGGATCGTCCGGACTATCGCTTTGTCTTGGGTGAAAAAGGTGAAGTGCTGAATATCGTGGCCGAACCGCGTCGCATTGCGAACCGCATTGTTGAAGAAGCGATGATTTCTGCCAACATTTGTGCCGCTCGCGTCCTGCGTGACAAGCTGGGCTTTGGTATTTACAACGTCCACACCGGTTTTGATCCGGCCAATACCGAAGCGCTGGCGGCCCTGCTGAAGAACCACGATGTGCACGTTGACCCTGAAGAAGTGCTGACGCTGCAGGGCTTCTGTAAGCTGCGCCGCGAGCTGGATGCACAGCCATCCGGTTTCCTCGACAGCCGCATCCGTCGTTTCCAGTCCTTTGCTGAAATCAGCACCGAGCCGGGTCCACACTTTGGCCTCGGCCTGGAAGCCTACGCGACTTGGACGTCACCTATTCGTAAGTATGGCGACATGGTCAACCACCGTCTGCTGAAGGCGATCATTAAGGGTGAGTCCATTGCGCGTCCGCAAAATGACACCACCCTGCAGATGGCCGAACGACGTCGCCTGAACCGTATGGCGGAACGTGACGTGGGAGACTGGCTGTACGCACGCTACCTGCAGGATAAAGCGGGTACAGATACTCGCTTCGCCGCAGAAATCATTGATATCAGCCGGGGCGGTATGCGCGTTCGCCTGGTGGATAACGGCGCCGTCGCCTTTATCCCTGCCCCGTTCCTGCATGCCGTCCGTGACGAACTGGTCTGCAGTCAGGAGAATGGTACTGTGCAAATCAAAGGTGAAACAGTTTACAAAGTCACAGACGTGATTGACGTAAACATCGCTGAAGTTCGCATGGAAACCCGCAGCGTTATCGCGCGCCCGGTCGCCTGATAACCGCTTAAATTGTCGGCCGTTTCCCTTCGGAAAGCGCCGACAATTTTTCTTTTGAACCCCCGCCGCAAAATCATTATTTTTTCGTACTATTTTCAGCGTCTTCCCGCCCAAAATCGCCATAATTATCTACAGTAAAAGAGTGCCGTTATATTCGGTTACGTGAATTTTTATACAATAAATAGCCTTTTTCGCCAGACGCGTTTTTTATAAGAAAACCGGGAAAAAACACGACGTTCATTTTGGGATTGCCGCTGTTTCACAACGGAAAAGTCGACGGCAAATGAATAATTCGTGCGCTAATGAGCAGCTGCGGGAGAAAACATGATGGACGATCTGGAGCAGAATTTGCTGTTTCGTTACATGGGTACGCATAGCCCCTGGTGGCGAATGACAGCTGACAGCAATGCTCTGCACCTTGCCGCCAGCGAAAATGCCGATGTGACTGAGGTGGTGGCGCTGGATGATGAACAAGCCGAACTTATCCGCCAGTTAACCGTCATTACCTCCAGCATCTCCATGACGCTCTCGTTGTACGGCGAAGATGTCCCGGTTCATCTTGTGGGGCGCAAAATAACCCGAAATGAATGGGCCGGCACCGCGTCAGCGTGGAACGATACGCCCTCCGTGGCTCGTGACCTGGCTCAGGGCCTCTCTTTTGCTGAACAGGTTGTCTCTGAAGCCAACTCCGTCATCGTTATTCTCGATCATAACGGCAATATTCAGCGTTTTAACCGGCTGAGTGAAGAATATACCGGTCTGAAAGAACAAGAAGTTATTGGTCAGAACGTGTTCAAGCTGTTTATGAGCCGCAGCGAAGCGGCAGCTTCAAAGCGCAATATCACCGGTTTTTTTCGCAACGGCAGCTCCTACGAGGTCGAACGCTGGATCAAAACGCGTAAAGGGCAACGGCTGTTTTTGTTCAGAAACAAGTTTGTTCATAGCGGCAGCGGCAAAAATGAAATTTTCCTTATCTGTTCCGGCACCGACATTACCGAGGAGCGCCGCGCCCAGGAGCGTCTGCGCGTGCTGGCCAATACCGACACCATTACCGGTTTGCCAAACCGTAACGCGATCCACGAACTGATTTCAGATGCCATCTCCAGCCGCGGTGAAACGCAGGTAGGCGTGGTGTATCTCGACCTGGATAACTTTAAAAAGGTCAACGATGCCTACGGGCATATGTTTGGCGACCAGCTGTTGCAGGCTGTCGCTCTGGCCATTCTGAGCTGTCTGGATGACGGTCAGGTGCTGGCGCGACTCGGCGGTGATGAGTTTATTGTCATGGCCACAGATACCTCTCAGGGCGCTCTGGAAGCCATGGCGTCGCGGATCTTAACCCGTCTGCGCCAGCCGTTCAGAATCGGCCTGATAGAAATTTACACCGGTTGCTCGCTCGGTATCGCCCTCGCCCCGCAGCACGGTAACGACAGGGAAAGCGTCATCCGTAATGCCGATACCGCCATGTACACGGCGAAAGAGAATGGCCGGGGCAAGTTCTGCGTCTTCTCACCCGAGATGAACCAGCGCGTATTTGAATATCTCTGGCTGGATACCAACCTGCGTAAAGCGCTGGATAACGATCAGCTTCTGATTCACTACCAGCCTAAAATTACCTGGCGGGGTGAAATCCGAAGTCTGGAAGCGCTGGTGCGCTGGCAGTCGCCGGAGCGCGGCTTGATCCCGCCACTGGAGTTTATCTCTTATGCCGAGGAGTCGGGATTGATTGTCCCGCTGGGCCGCTGGGTGATGCTTGATGTGGTGCGCCAGGTGGCTAAATGGCGCGACAAGGGGATTAACCTGCGCGTGGCGGTCAACGTCTCTGCACGTCAGCTGGCCGACCAGACCATTTTCAGCGATTTAAAGCAGGCGCTGAAGGATCTGGATTTTGAATACTGCCCTATCGACGTTGAACTCACGGAAAGCTGCCTTATCGAAAACGAAGAGCTGGCGCTCTCTGTGATCCAGCAGTTCAGCAAACTTGGCGCGCAAATTCATCTTGATGATTTCGGCACCGGCTACTCGTCTCTGTCGCAGCTGGCGCGGTTCCCTATCGACGCCATTAAACTCGATCAATCCTTCGTCAGGGATATTCATAAACAATCGATCTCCCAGTCTCTGGTGCGGGCCATCGTCGCGGTGGCACAGGCATTAAACCTGCAGGTCATTGCTGAAGGGGTCGAGAGCGCGAAAGAAGACGCCTTTCTGACCAAGAACGGCGTCAACGAACGGCAGGGCTTTCTCTTCGCTAAGCCGATGCCCGCTGCCGCATTCGAGCGATGGCTAAAGCGATATCAGTCGCGAAAACAACGTTAACTGGCTTTGCGTAACGCCCCATGATGGCGGTTTTGCAGCATCACCAGACGCTCCATATAAGCGATATCTTTTGGCTCGAGGCAAAACGCCGCATCAACCCAGTCTTCCGTGATATCCATCAGTTCACTGCGCGGCAGTTGCAGTACCCGGGTTCGGGCGCGCAACATCGCCCTTACCCCGTTCAGCTTCGGCCGCAGCGTGTCGATGAAGGTTCTGACGGAGACGTAGCTCTGCCCGGGCTCAAACAGCACATCGACCAATCCATGTTGTTCGTACCATTCTGCCGTATGCGACTCCCCCTTGTAGATGAGTTCTTCCGCCAGTTTCATCCCTGCCCGACGTGCGACCAGCGAATATGCCCCCATGCCCGGGAACAGGTTGAAGGCAATTTCCGGGAAGCCCAGACGGGCATCGCGCTGAGAGAGAACAAAATGGTGTGCCAGCGCAGCCTCAAACCCACCGCCTAGCGCACTGCCTTCAACCATCGCCAGAGAGACCGCGCCCGTATCAAACCCCCGCGACGCTGCGTGGACACAGTCGACGCAGGCACGTGCATACGCGCGTAACGCTTCACGCCGTCCATTTTGAATGCACTCTACGAAGAACTGTAAATCGCCTCCCGCATTATACATTTCAGGAACCAGTGACCCGGTTACCCAAAAATCGACCAGATACCCGGACTGGCGAACCAGCCAGGAGAGGTTCATGATCTCCTCAATTAACGCATGATTAAAACAAGGACGAGGTTGCGCCCGCAGCATCATCCAGATGGTGTGCCGCTCTTCCTCGTAGTAGGCTGACAACTGTGTGAAACGTTCAGTATCGGTAAACAGGGTGCAGGTAGGCTGGTTGATAACTGTCATAGTCTAATTCCTCACAGAAAAAGCGCCTTGCGCGCAGTTTTAGACTAATCCACTCATTAAGCCCGCAGCATGTGGGGGAATAAATTTATCACTTTCATTTATGTGATTTAGTTATTGCATTTTTTCCCTTCTCTTTTGATCCCATTTTCTGCATCATTGAAAATATTACCTTTTCGCACCTGGGGTGAGATTATGTCTACTATTGATGCACAAGCTGTAGCACAACGTATTGATACCGTGCTGGATATCCTGGTGGCAGGCGATTATCACTCGGCGATCCGTAATCTGGAGATCCTGAAGTCTGAACTTCTTGCTCAGAAGGGTGCTGAAAACGCGCCTGAGAACGGACAGCCAAAAGCGCCGTGGGAAGTTTGATCCTGCTGTTTCCGAACCTGTTTCGCTTTATTAATTGGATGCTATGAATTCCCGACAACAAATCATTTTGCAGATGGTCATTGACCAGGGACGCGTCAGCGTAGTCGATCTCGCTAAAACCACCGGCGTTTCAGAAGTCACCATCCGCCAGGATCTTAACCTGCTGGAGAAACAGAGCTACCTGCGTCGTGCGCATGGGTATGCGGTCCCGCTCGATAGCGAGGATGTTGAGACGCGCATGATGAACAACTACGCCCTGAAGCGTGAACTGGCGGAGTTTGCCGCGTCTTTAGTCAACAATGGCGAGACGGTGTTTATCGAAAACGGCAGTAGCAATGCCTTACTGGCGCGCACGCTTGCCGAACAGAAAGACGTTACTATCATCACGGTCAGTAGCTATATCGCGCACCTGCTCAAAGAGACCCGCTGCGAGGTGATCCTGCTGGGCGGCATTTACCAGAAAAAAAGCGAAAGCATGGTTGGCCCCCTGACCCGCCAGTATGTTCAGCAGGTCCATTTCAGTAAGGCCTTTATTGGTATTGATGGCTGGCAGCCAGAAACGGGCTTCACCGGCCGCGATATGATGCGTTCGGACGTGGTGAATGCGGTGCTGGAAAAAGAGTGTGAGGCCATTGTGCTGACTGATAGCTCAAAATTTGGCGCCGTTCACCCTTATACCATGGGGCCAGTCTCTCGCTTTAGCCGCGTAATTACCGACGAACGTTTGAGCGATGAGCATCGTATTAAACTGGAAGATGACGGTCTTATCGTCAATATTATTAAAAAGTCGTCCTGAGTCCTTTAAGCGCCCGAATGTCGGGCGCCTATGTCCCTACTGTCTGAGATGATTCCTAACCCTCCTTTAAGAGTTTTTACCTGTTTAACCCGCCTTAAAGTCGTAAAATTAATGTTAGCGATATAACAGGAAGTGACTATCACCTGCGTGATTACGTAACGCCTGCGCGACCAGCTTTCACGGAAAACAGTTTTTAAGTATTCAATTCGTCTATACTTAAAGCGTAGCTCTTTCCGTGAATCGATAATTCAGGAGAAAGTATTATGACCTTAACCAGCAAAAAATTAGCCGCCGCTGTTCTGGCAATCACTGTAGCAATGTCCCTGAGCGCTTGCTCTAACTGGTCTAAACGTGACCGCAACACCGCAATTGGTGCCGGTGCTGGTGCTCTGGGCGGTGCGGTATTAACAGATGGTAGTACGCTGGGTACATTAGGTGGCGCTGCTGTCGGTGGTATTATCGGTCACCAGGTCGGCAAATAATTATTAAATAAGCCTCCACCGGTACTGCGATATTAGAACGCATTTCAGGTCTGACTTACGCACGTAAAAAAAAGAGCCACAGCAAATGCCGTGGCTCATCTATTTTAGCCGCCCGCCAGTTTCACTTTCATGCCTTTGGCTTCGAGCAGGGATTTAATTAAATCACGTTTATCGCCCTGGATTTCGATAATGCCGTCTTTCACGGCACCACCGCAACCACATTTCTTTTTCAGATCGGCGGCCAGCTTAACCAGTTCCGCGTCGTCAAGATCAATGCCGGAGATAAGGCATACGCCCTTACCTTTGCGTCCACTGGTTTGACGCTGGATACGAACAATACCGTCCCCCTTCGGGCGCTCGGCTTTTGCTTTTGGTTCGTCTATGCGCCCACTTTCTGTTGAATAGACCAGACGACTGTTTGAATCAGTCATTATGCCCCCTTTTTCAGTGATGCATTAATCGCTTTGAGCGTCTCTGACGGGTTAGCAGACTGCGTCACAGGACGCCCAATGACCATATAGTCTACCCCTGCCGCCAGCGCCTGTTCAGGCGTCATAATGCGACGCTGATCGCCGGCCTCGCTGCCGGCCGGGCGAATACCTGGGGTAACAAGTTTGAAAGCCTGGCCCAGTTCTGATTTGAAACGCACGGCTTCCTGCGCGGAACAGACGACACCATCAAGCCCGCAATTTTGCGTCAGGCGCGCGAGACGCTCTGCATGCTCGGCAGGTGACAACGTCACGCCGAGATCGCGTAAATCACTCTCATCCATACTGGTCAGCACGGTAACCGCAATCAGCAACGGTGCGTCGCTGCCGAACGGCAGGAGCGCTTCACGGGCTGCGGTCATCATTCTTGCCCCACCCGATGCATGCACATTGACCATCCACACCCCCAGTTCTGCAGCAGCAGCCACGGCGTGCGCGGTGGTATTCGGAATATCGTGGAATTTAAGGTCGAGGAAAACGTCAAAACCGCGCTGTTGCAGGTCGCGTACGATTTGCGGTCCAAACAGCGTGAACATCTCTTTGCCAACTTTCAGACGGCAGTCGCGAGGGTCTATACCGTCGACAAAGGCCAGTGCCGCGTCACGTTTATTGTAATCAAGCGCAACAACAACAGGAGAATCAGTAATTACGCGGGAAGCGGAGGAAGTAACAGACGTCATGACCAGCCCTTTTCGTCTATGGGCGCGCAGCGGCGCGGAACAGATAAACGGCGAGCATTCTACCTGCCAGCGCTGCAAATTGACAGGATCGATTTACTCTCCTGCCTGGCCGGCAAACCGCACGGACTCGATGGGTTCTGAAAAACCATCAGTATGTTGTAACTAAAATAGATCGTTTTTAAAAATTACTGCCCATCAAGGCCTCGGATTGGCTTGATGGTCGACCATGCCCGGCATGAAGGACAGTGCCAGTACAGCGTATACGCCGTAAACCCACACTTCTGGCAACGATAGCGCGGTTTGCTTCGTACCTGCTCGCCTACCATGTCGCGCAGTACCATCAGGCTCTCTTTGGCGCGCCCTTCCTCTGCATCGTTGAGGTGGTAGTCCATCAGCTTATGGAAAACCCGCATGGTCGGATGACGCTGCAGCTGACGCGTAATATAGACCTGCGCGGTATCACTGCCCTCATACTGCTCAACCACGTCCGAGAGCATCAGTTCGGCAGTCGCGCCGGTGTTCTCTTCCACGCAACGACGCAGGAACGCCACCCATTCATCCTGCTTATCCAGTTGTTGATAGCAGGTTTGCAGCATGTCGAGGGTTTCACTGACCAGCTCTTTATCCTGGTCAATAACCCGCAACAGGCTCTCTACAGCTTTGGCATAGTCGCCGTTCGCCATAAAGACGCGCCCCATCATGATGGAGATACGCGCGCTGTTACGGTCAGCGGCTGCACCCTTTTTAAGCAACGCCATGGCTTTGTCCATGTCGTCGTTGCCCATTTGCTGAAGGGCCAGTTCACAGTAGAAGTGGGCTATCTCAACTCGCTGCTTATCTTTGCCCAGCTTCACCAGACGCTCGGCCGTATCAATGGCTTTCTGCCAGTCACTGGTGGCCTGATAAATCTGCAGCAGCTGCTGCAAGGCACTGACGCGGAAATCCGTTTCATCCACCAGCTGCGAGAACATGTCTTCTGCACGGTCGTACAGCCCCGCCGCCATGTAATCACGGCCCAGCTGTTGTACCGCCAGCAGGCGTTGATCGTAGGTCAACGAGGCGCTTTCCATAAGGGTCTGGTGAATACGAATGGCGCGGTCAACCTCGCCGCGCGAGCGGAACAGGTTTCCCAGGGTGAGATGCGCTTCAACGGTGCCCGTATCCTCTTTGAGCATATCGAGGAACAGGTCTACTGCTTTGTCCTGTTGATTGCTCAGGAGGAAGTTCACCCCAGCAACGTAGTCGCGGGAGAGTCGGTTAGCCTCATCCTGTTTTGTTTGTTGCGCACTTCTGCGGCCCATATACCAGCCATAGGCTGCGGCTACAGGCAAAAGCAGAAACAACAACTCCAGCATAGTCGATTATTCCTTGACGACCGGCACACCAGAGCTTTCCGGAATGTCGGACGCAGGCGCAATTTGATGTTCGAGTCGTTTAATTTTACGTTCAGCGCGCGCAAGTGAAACACGAACTTTCAACCAGAAAAGACCGCATACCAGCCAGCCAATCGCAAAGCCCGCGGCGAATAAAACCGCCAGAAGGCTCGATACACGATACTCGCCCTGCGCCAGCAGATAGTTAAACGTCACCTGTTGATCGTTTTGTGCACCCAATGTGACTGAAATGACAAAAATCGCCAATACCAGTAAGAAAATGAGTAAATATTTCACATTACTTCCCGTTATGTGGTTCAAGCGAATAAAGTGTGTTCAACTCACCGCAATCAGCCTTATAAACTACCATTTTAGTGACGGGCGCGAAACGGAAAAAGTGACGCGCCAGTCATGGATTTATGGGCAAAACACGGAATATCAACCGTCAGGCGTCGCTTTGGTCCCTTTCGGCGATCTCTTCTTCCTCGACAGGCGGTGGCGTTAACGGACCGCAGATGCGTTCAGCAAGCCATGTTGCCAGCGTCACAAGCAGCCATGAGATCAGCGTAGCCACCACCAAATCCCGCGGCCAGTGCATCCCCAGCAGCAAACGACTGCCCATCACCCCTGTGGCCCAGACCAGTAAAATCGCGATCGTGACCGTACGTCGCCGTGGCCAAAGCAGCCCTACTCCCAGTAACGCCCAGCTGGCGGCAAACATGGTATGGCCGGAAGGAAAAGCAAACCCGGTCTCTTTTTGCCAGTGTTTACGTAAGAACTTCGGGATATCCTGCTGTTCCGCAAGCTGTTCTTTGACCAGCGCACCACGATCTTTACGTTTTAAATTGTAGAACTCATCCACCGGAACATGGTGCGCTTTTTCCAGCCAGACGACAAAAGGACGCGGCTCCTGGACATGATCTTTAACCCAGGACTTCACGCCCTGACCGATGAGGATCGCCCCACCCAGTATCGCAAAGAGCATCAGCGCCGCACGCAGACGAAAGCGCAAACACCACAGAAACCAGGCGCAAAGGATCACATGCGTGATAATTCCCCACGGCTGGGTGACCGTCTCCGTTATCCAGTATAATGTTTTCAGCCATGTGGCGTTCTGACCCGGCTGCCACATCCAGCCTGAAACCCATACGGCCAGCGGCATAATAAGTAGAATGGCCGCACCTGCTGCCGTACGTCTGGCGATTGAAAGCATGTCTTCTCCTTTTTCGCTAAGCACCACAATCATAACTGAAATTCATCTGTTGGGTGGATATGTCGGATCGTGCGTTTAACGTCCATATAGCATGGCGCCCATTAGGTGAACGTGCTGAGCTTGTGGCAAAATGAACAGATACAGAAAGCCAAACAGGCGAAAGGCACGAAACGTGTCAGCCTACTCTGGAGAATCACATGCAGCTTAAACGTGTGGCAGAAGCCAAACTGCCAACCCCATGGGGCGATTTCCTGATGGTGGGATTTGAAGAACTGGCAACCGGACAGGATCATGTCGCGCTGGTGTTCGGTGACATTTCAGGACAGACGCCGGTACTCTCTCGCGTACATTCGGAGTGTCTGACTGGCGATGCCTTGTTCAGCCTGCGCTGTGATTGCGGTTTCCAGCTTGAAGCAGCCCTTTCTCACATCGCTGAAGAAGGTCGTGGGGTGCTGCTTTATCACCGTCAGGAAGGTCGTAATATTGGCCTGCTGAATAAAATCCGCGCCTACGCGCTGCAGGATCAGGGATACGATACGGTTGAAGCGAACCACCAGCTCGGGTTCGCCGCCGATGAGCGCGACTTTACCCTGTGCGCCGATATGTTCAAGCTTCTTGGGGTAGATGAAGTCCGTCTGCTGACCAATAACCCGAAAAAGGTGGAAATCCTGACCGAAGCGGGGATCAATATCGTCGAACGTGTTCCGCTGATTGTCGGCCGTAACCCGAAAAATGCCCACTATCTTGATACCAAAGCCGCCAAAATGGGTCACCTCCTGAGCGAGTGATCGCGAGATGCCCGGCATCGCCATCGCGAGCCGGGCTGGCTGCGTCAATCCAGCATTTTACGAATCACGTAATGTAATATGCCGTCGTTCTGGTAGTAGGTCAGCTCGGTTGCCGTATCAATGCGACACCGGCATTCAAGCACTTCCGTTTTACCGTCTGCTCGCGTTAACGTCACCGGAACCGTTTTACCCGGCTGCAGGTTTTGCAGACCACTAATATCAATCTGCTCTTCCCCGGTCAGCCCCAGCGTTTTACGGGTGACGCCCTGCGGGAACTCTAGCGGCAGGATCCCCATCCCGATAAGATTCGAACGGTGAATACGCTCGAAAGATTCGGCAATGACCACGCGAACCCCAAGCAGGCGCGGACCTTTCGCTGCCCAGTCTCGACTGGAGCCGGAGCCGTACTCTTTACCGGCAATCACCGCCAGCGGCGTGCCTTCCTGCTGGTATTTAACGGCGGCATCATAAATCGAAACCACTTCCGTGCCAGGTAAATGACGCGTCATGCCCCCTTCCACGCCCGGAACCATTTCGTTGCGGATGCGGATGTTGGCAAACGTCCCGCGCATCATCACTTCGTGGTTACCACGACGCGATCCGTAGGAGTTGAAGTCCCGGCGTTCCACCCCACGGCTTTGCAGATAGCGGCCTGCCGGGCTGTCGGCTTTGATACTGCCCGCCGGCGAGATGTGGTCCGTGGTAACGGAATCGCCCAGCATCGCCAGAATACGCGCCCCGTGGATATCTTTAAGCGGAGAAGGTTCAGCCAGCATGTCATCAAAGAACGGTGACAGACGAATATAGGTCGAATCATCCTGCCAGCCATAGGTATCCGAGCCCACGACGTTAATTGTTTTCCATTCCGGCGTGCCTTCAAACACTTCCGCATATTCTTTGCGGAACATTTCGGTTGAGACCTTTTCAACGGCTCGCGCGATGTCGCGTGAAGACGGCCAGATATCTTTCAGGTAAACAGGCTCGTTCTTGCGATCGTGACCAATCGGGTCTGTCGTGAGATTGATATTCATGTTTCCCGCCAGCGCGTAAGCCACAACCAGCGGCGGCGAGGCCAGCCAGTTGGTTTTCACCAGCGGATGAATACGCCCTTCAAAGTTGCGGTTACCGGAAAGAACCGCACCCACGGTAAGATCGCCCTGCTTGATCGCCGTTTCAATCGGCTCAGGCAGCGGACCGGAGTTACCGATACAGGTAGTACATCCGTAACCCACGAGGTTAAAGCCCAGCTCGTCAAGGTACGGGGTGAGTTTTGCCTGCGCCAGGTAATCTGAAACCACTTTAGAGCCCGGGGCCAACGAAGCCTTAACCCACGGCTGCGGTTTCAGGCCAAGCTCAACGGCTTTTTTGGCCAACAGTCCCGCGGCCATCAAAACGCTTGGGTTCGAGGTGTTGGTACAGGAGGTGATAGCGGCAATAACCACCGCGCCATCCGGAAGTTGATACTGATGTCCGTTCAGGACATAGTCTATTGGACGGTGATCTTTTTTCGCGACATTGACTTCCAGTTCATTGCTGGCGGCAAAAGCTTTCGGCACGTCCGGTAACGCGACCCGATCCTGCGGGCGTTTTGGCCCGGCAAGGCTCGCCTCGACGCTTCCCATATCCAGCTCAAGCGTGCTGGTAAATACCGGCTCATCACCCGGGTTTCGCCACATCCCCTGCGCTTTAGTGTAGGCCTCGACCAGCGCGACCTGCTCTTCACTGCGACCACTCAGGCGCATATATTCCAGCGTGACGTCATCGATGGGGAAGAAGCCACAGGTCGCGCCATATTCCGGCGCCATATTGGCGATCGTGGCGCGATCGGCCAGCGGCAGCGAATCCAGCCCGTCACCGTAGAATTCAACAAATTTACCCACCACGCCATGCTTACGCAGCATCTGGGTGACGGTCAACACCAGGTCGGTGGCGGTAATGCCTTCCGACAGCTTACCGGTGAGTTTGAAGCCCACCACATCAGGAATGAGCATCGACACCGGCTGACCAAGCATAGCCGCTTCCGCTTCAATACCCCCGACGCCCCACCCCAGCACACCGAGGCCGTTAATCATGGTGGTATGTGAATCCGTCCCGACCAGCGTATCCGGATAAGCCACCCACTCTTTATCCTGCAATTCACTCCAGACGGCTTTGCCCAGATATTCGAGGTTAACCTGATGGCAAATACCGGTTCCAGGCGGAACCACGCTAAAGCGGCTGAACGCCTGTTGCCCCCATTTCAGGAAGACATAGCGCTCGTGGTTACGTTCCATCTCCAGACGTACGTTTTCGCCAAAAGCATCATCATCACCGAAGTGGTCAACGGTCACGGAGTGGTCAATCACGAGGTCAACGGGAGAAAGCGGATTCACTTTTGCCGTATCGCCACCGAGGCGCTTAACGGCTTCGCGCATGGCGGCTAAATCAACCACGGCGGGAACACCGGTAAAGTCCTGCATCAGGACCCTCGCCGGGCGATAGGCTATTTCTCTGTCGGCATGGGCACTCTTCAGCCACCCCGCCAGCGCCTGGATATCCTCGAGGGTGACGGAATCGCCATCCTGCCAGCGTAAGAGGTTTTCCAGCAAAACTTTCAAGGACTTGGGTAAACGCGAAATGTCCCCAAGCGTTCTGGCAGCCAGTGGCAGGCTATAGTAATGCCAGGTTTTGTTTTCTGCCTGTAATGTGTCCTTACTGGCTTCGCGTAGGGTTAACGACATAAGCTCCTCCTTAATTACAGAGATGTCCTGACAATCATCAGGGCTGTAATTAAAGATAACACAAAGATGTCGTAACGTTTTGATAACAACCCGAATTGATAAATTTAGGAATGGTCCAGTGAAGTGCGAAAACAAAAAACCCCGCCGCAGCGAGGTTTTGGATTTACAGGAAGGCCAGCCAGATGAGCTGAGACCAGAACAGGATCGACACAGAAAAAACGCCGAGCCATGACCAGTATTTGTGAGACATCATGTTATTCATCATAGGGTACACCAGGCATTATTTTTAAAAAGGCTCCGAGGTTTGCCCTCAGTTCTATATTGCTGATGTGTATTTATTAAAGAGTACAAAGGTGCAGAGTCTTTATTCAGACTATTTGCATCATTACGCAATTAACTAAATTATTGTTTTTTGGGTTCGTCTTCTGCGAACACATCAATAAAGGCTTGCTGCTGTGGCGTCAGTTTCCAGGACGCGGGGACAACGGTCGCAGGTGCTTTGCGTCCTTTGTGACCACTGTCACGATGCTGACACATCTGTTTTACCGTTTCTGTACGTACCGTCACTGCCATATTCAACCCCAATATTTCCAGGCAAGGAGAGCAACCACTACCCAAAACAGGGCGGAGACGAGAAAGACCGCCAGCCAGGCTTTACGCTTGAGCGCAGGATCCCTTTGCGGTTCTTCACTTCCTGAAGGCATTGCTAACCTCATACAATCGATATCGCTTATCATTTAGGACCAAACAATTGGTACAATTAATCATCTGTTGAGATAAATCCTAAAGAAACTTTAGCCGAAAAGCCAGTGAATTTACGCATCAATTGGTGGGAAATATTCAATCTTTTGACCAGAAATAAATAATTGAAAAGAAATATTTGCGTAGCCGTAAATTACTTTCTACTTTTGTCGCCAATTCACGACATTAAAACCATACAGATTAAATGGGTAATGACATTATATGGCAGGGAAAATGTAGATGATGATAATTATGATTTAGCTTTGAGGAGTTAATTCGGTATCTTTCCGTGAGGGAAAGATACCGGGAGTGATTATTTTGCCGGAAGTTTGATGTCTTTAAACATCTCTTCAATATCTTCATTTGAGCGTAATGCAACCGCCGTATCGACCACGTCACGCGTTAAATGCGGGGCAAAGCGTTGAATAAAATCATACATATAGCTGCGCAGGAAGGTGCTGCGACGGAAACCAATTTTGGTCGTGCTGTGGCTGAAAATATCGTGCGCATCAAGACGAACCAAATCCGGGTCTGAAACCGGGTCGACGGCCATGCTGGCAATCACCCCAACGCCCAGGCCAAGCCGCACATAGGTTTTAATGACATCAGCATCCGTGGCGGTAAAGACAATGCGCGGCGTTAATCCCGCCCGGTTAAAGGCCGTATCAAGCTCAGAACGTCCGGTGAAGCCGAAGGTGTATGTCACTAAAGGATATTGCGCCAGCTCTTCAATAGTCACCGCCCCTTTCCCCGCCAGCGGATGATCCGGGGTCACTACGATAGAACGGTTCCAGTGGTAGCACGGTAGCATAACCAGATCGTCATACAGGTGAAGCGCTTCTGTCGCGATGGCAAAGTCCGCGTTGCCCTTTGAAACCGCTTCAGCGATTTGCGTGGGCGAGCCCTGATGCATATGCAAAGAGACGCGCGGATAACGTTCTATAAAGCCCTTAATAACGCCTGGCAGCGCATAACGCGCCTGAGTATGCGTTGTGGCAATATAAAGCGAGCCTTTATCCGGCCAGGTATGTTCACCCGCCACGGACTTAATAGCGTCAACTTTGGAGAGGACTTCCCGGGCAATACGAATGATTTCCTGCCCGGCGGGTGTCACCTGTGTGAGGTGCTTACCGCTGCGAGCGAAAATCTGGATACCTAATTCGTCCTCCAGCATACGAACCTGTTTGCTGATGCCCGGTTGCGAGGTATATAACCCCTCAGCGGTAGAAGAGACGTTGAGGTTGTGATTCACCACCTCAACGATATAACGAAGCTGCTGTAATTTCATGCCAGACCATCCGATTTAGCGCACGCGGTCAATCGCTTAAGACGATTTGATAATAAGAAAAGGGTTAACTATAACCACTATATCATTTATAGCCTGACTGTATAGTACGGAACAAAAAATAATAACAAGGTAATAAAAAAGGGCCGGAAGTCCGGCCCTTTTACAGGTAAGTTACGGTAAGGGAAGATTATTTCTTGCCTTCAACCCATTTTCCGTCGACAAAGAAGGCGGACCAGCCGGTCGCTTTACCCTCTTTCTCAGCCGCAACGTACTGCTGTTTTGTTTTACGGCTAAAACGTACCACCGTTTTATTCCCTTCAGGATCCTGCTGTGGCGCATCGGCCAGATAACGCAGTTTCTCAGGCAGACGGTCGCGGAAGCGATGCAGCTCTTCCACCAGCGGCGCGCGGGTTTCACGCGATTTCGGGAAGGTGTTGGCCGCGAGGAAGACCCCGGCAGCACCGTCACGCAGCACGAAATAGGCGTCAGACTTCTCACACGGCAATTCTGGCAGCGGAACCGGATCTTCCTTCGGCGGCGCGACTTCACCGTTACGCAGAATCTTACGGGTGTTCTTACACTCGTCGTTGGTGCACGCCATGTATTTCCCGAAACGCCCCATTTTCAGGTGCATTTCCGAGCCACACTTCTCGCACTCAACGATAGGGCCGTCATAGCCTTTGATGCGGAACTCACCCTCTTCGATCTCATAACCATCACACGTTGGGTTATTCCCGCAGACGTGCAATTTACGTTTCGGATCGATCAGGTAGCTGTCCATCGCCGTGCCACATTTCTTACAACGACGTTTGGCACGCAGGGCATTGGTTTCTGCATCGTCACCTTCCAGCACGTTAAGAACTTCGTTCTCAGGTACCAGGTTGATGGTGGTTTTGCAGCGCTCTTTCGGCGATAACGCATAGCCAGAGCAACCGAGGAAGACGCCTGTTGTCGCAGTACGGATCCCCATCTTACGGCCACAGGTTGGGCAATCGATGCTGGTCAGTACCATCTGGTTAGGCAGCATGCCGCCCTCTTCAGGATCTTTCTCCGCTTTTTCAAGCTGGTTGGTAAAGTCGCTGAAGAAGCTGTCGAGCACTTTCTTCCATTCCGCCTGATGACTGGCAACCTGGTCAAGGCTGTCTTCCATCTGTGCGGTAAAGTCGTAGTTCATCAACTCGCGGAAGTTGGCTTCCAGACGGTCGGTTACGATCTCACCCATTTTTTCAGCGTAGAAACGGCGGTTTTCAACACGCACATAACCACGATCCTGAATGGTCGAAATGATTGACGCATAGGTTGACGGACGACCAATACCGCGTTTTTCCAGCTCTTTTACCAGCGATGCTTCGCTAAAGCGCGCAGGCGGCTTGGTAAAGTGCTGAGCTGGCACGAGGTCAACCAGAGAGAGTTCATCCCCTTTGTTCACCGCCGGCAGCGTTCGGTCTTCGTCGCCTTTACGCAGTGCAGGCATGACTTTCGTCCAGCCGTCGAAACGCAGGATACGGCCACGCGCTTTCAGACGGAAATCACCCGCACCAACGGTAAGCGTAGTGGAATCGTACTGCGCGGGTGTCATTTGACACGCGACGAACTGGCGCCAGATAAGCTGGTACAGCTTCTGGGCGTCGGCTTCCATATCCTTCAGCGATTCCGCTAACACAGAGACGTCAGAAGGACGAATGGCTTCGTGCGCTTCCTGTGAGTTCTCTTTGCTGGCGTACTGGTTAGCGCTTTCCGGCAGGTATTTCTTACCGAAATTGTCACCGATATAGCCGCGCACCATGTTAACCGCATCCTGACTGAGGTTAGTCGAGTCAGTACGCATGTAGGTGATGTAACCCGCTTCATACAAACGCTGGGCCATCATCATGGTTTTCTTCACGCCATAACCCAGACGCGTGCTTGCGGCCTGTTGCAGCGTAGAGGTAATAAACGGTGCGCCAGGCTTACTGCTGGTCGGTTTGTCTTCACGCTCCAGAACCTGATAGCGTGCTTTTTCCAGCAGCGCCACCGCGGCCATGGTCTGGTCACGGTTTTCAGGACGGAAAGGCTTGTCGTTCTGATGGCTCACCTGCAGCGGCAGAGCATCCCCGCCCGGCGTGGTGACATTCGCGTCGACTTCCCAGAACTCTTCTGGCACAAACGCTTTAATTTCGCGTTCACGCTCAACAACGAGACGCACGGCAACGGATTGCACACGGCCTGCGGACAGACCACGGGCAATCTTTTTCCACAGCAGTGGAGACACCATGTAGCCCACAACACGGTCCATAAAGCGACGTGCCTGCTGCGCGTTTACACGGTCAATGTTCAGTTCGCCCGGCTTTTCAAACGCCTGACGAATCGCATTCTTCGTAATTTCGTTAAACACTACACGGCTGTAGCGTTTGTCATCACCACCGATCACTTCCCGCAGGTGCCACGCAATGGCTTCCCCTTCGCGGTCAAGGTCGGTTGCGAGATAGATGTGGTCTGCTTTTTCAGCAAGCTGTTTCAGCTCATTAACGACTTTTTCTTTCCCGGGCAGCACTTCGTATTGTGCATCCCAGTTGTGCCATGGGTTAACACCCATGCGGTTGACAAGCGCGCTACGTTCATCCTTTTTAGGCTTTTTAGCCCCTTTGGTGGAGGTAGAGTCTGCGCTCTTTTTGCTGGCTGAGCCACTGGTCGGCAAATCGCGGATATGACCCACGCTGGACTTAACCACGTAGTCATTACCCAGATACTTATTGATCGTTTTGGCTTTTGCCGGGGACTCAACGATGACGAGAGCTTTACCCATATTCACCTTTACCTAATTTAATTCTTCCAGGAATACGCCGCACGTTGATTTCCCTTCCACTGACGACGCGTCATTGATATTGCGACTGCGTCAGGGGATATCAACCCCTTTGTCTTACCGAACGTCAGAGAAATGACGCCCAGGTGATTGAGTTTTCGGGTATTTTTCTCACGCCTCGTATGATTCGTGACGAATTACCGGTCGAATGTCAAGCAATTCTGTTGCCAGAATGACGAAAGCGCACACTCTACCTGATAAAATCCGTTACGCAACTTTATTAGCATGCAAAAGCAAATCACGCCAGCCAGGCTCCTGCGCCTTATCCCCTCAGATTACAGGGAAAATTTGCCCCCAAAGCGCCCTCGGCGTAGACTATTGTCACTGTTTAAGGAGTGGATTATGCACAATACGACCCAACCAATTGACCGAGTCTCTCTGCTTATCGAAGCAAACAAGCTTATCCGTGATCATGAAGATACTCTGGCGGGCATTGAAGCCACCGGCGTAGAACAGCGTAATGGCGTGCTGGTTTTCAGCGGCGAATACTTCCTTGACGAACAGGGGCTACCTACCCCGAAAAGCACCGCCGTGTTTAACATGTTTAAATACCTGGCGCATACGCTTTCAGAGAAATATCACCTGGTTGATTAATGCAAAACGCGAGGCCTGAGCCTCGCGTTTTTGTTTACAGCAACGGTTTTTGTCCGCGCTGTAGCCAGCGGAGCAACAGCCGATCGGCACTTTCTGCCGCACTGTTGGTAAAGCGATCGAGCAGACGCTTGCGCTGCGTAAAGCGCACGCCCACCAGCTCACGGCCGTCCATCAGGTTCAGCAGCAGGTCATCGCTGGTGCCCACTTCATCTACCAGTCCTTTCTCCTGGGCCTGGATCCCGTACCAGTGCTCCCCCGTCGCGACCTGCTCAATATCGAGCGATGGGCGCATACGGTGCACAAAGTCTTTAAAGAGGTGATGCGTTTCATTGAGATCTTCACGGAATTTCTGACGCCCTTCTTCCGTGTTTTCCCCCAGCAGCGTCAGAGTGCGTTTGTACTGCCCGGCCGTGTGCAGTTCAATGTCGATCTCTTTGTTTTTGAGGAAGCGGTTAAAGTTAGGGATTTGCGCAACCACACCGATTGAACCAATAATAGAAAACGGTGCCGCCACAATTTTATCCGCGACGCAGGCCATCATGTAGCCACCGCTCGCCGCGACTTTATCCACCGCGACGGTCAGCGGGATCTGTTTTTCACGCAGGCGCTGCAGCTGTGACGCAGCCAGTCCGTAACCGTGTACCACACCGCCCGGGCTTTCAAGACGCACCACCACCTGATCCTGCGGTTTTGCCACGGCAAGAACGGCAGTGACCTCTTCGCGCAAAGAAGAAACTTCATGCGCATCCATACTGCCTTTAAAGTCGAGCACATAGACACGAGGCTTTGCCTCATCCTGCGGTGCATTGAGCTTTGCTTTCGCTTTTGCCGCTTTGGCTTCCTGTTTATGCTTTTTCTTCTGCGCTTTAAGCCACTGCTTCTGTTGATGGCTATCGAGCAGCGACAGAGACATATCTTCCTGCATCTCTTTATACTGCTCACTCAGGCGGGTAATGCGTAACTCCCCACGCTGACGCTTACGCTGCGTCAGGTTTACAATCAGAACGGCAATCACCGCAATGGCAATCACCACCGTTGCGATTTTGGCCAAAAACAACCCATACTGAGAAAGTAATTCCACGCGTTCCACCTTGTTTAACCACGATTCTTTCACGGCAGTGTACAACAGCCCTGCCCATGCGTCTCGCTCGTGACATTACCTCTGCGAGCCTGCTTCAGGAATCCCCTCATGGGGGTTTAAATATTTGCAAATTGTTAATTTTACAGTAATGCCTCCTGTAGACTGATTGAATTCTCATGCTAATTCGGGCATAAAGCCGAAAAGTCATAAAGAAGGCGTCATTGCGTCACTGCGCGCCAGAGGAGTCCCCGTGCATTATCAACCGCAAAAAAATCTGCTGCAAAATCGCATCATTCTGGTCACCGGTGCCAGCGACGGAATTGGTCGCGAGGCGGCCCTGACCTACGCTGACTATGGCGCGAGCGTTATTCTTATTGGTCGTAACGAAGAGAAACTGAAAAGCGTCGCGCAGGAAATAGAGGCGGCAGGCGGCATTCCGGCCCCGTGGTATACCCTCGATTTACTCACCTGCACGCCAGCGGTGTGCCAGGAGCTTGCTCACCGTATTAGCGCCCACTATCCGCGGCTGGACGGTGTCCTGCACAATGCGGGGTTGCTGGGAGAAGTCCGTCCTATGGATGAACAGGATCCCGATATCTGGCAGCAGGTGATGCAGGTCAACGTCAACGGCACGTTTTTCCTGACGCAGGCATTGCTTCCTTTATTACTTAAATCCGAGTCCGGCTCGCTGGTCTTTACCTCCTCAAGCGTAGGCCGCGAAGGTCGAGCCAACTGGGGGGCATATGCCGTCTCGAAATTCGCGACTGAAGGGATGATGCAGGTGCTGGCGGAAGAGTATCAAAGCCGCCATCTGCGCGTAAATTGCATTAACCCAGGAGGAACGCGCACCAAAATGCGCGCCAGCGCCTTCCCGTCGGAAGACCCGCAGAAACTGAAAACACCCGCAGACATTATGCCGCTCTATCTCTGGCTGATGGGCGACGACAGCCGTCGTAAAACGGGGATGACCTTCGATGCCCAGCCGGGCCGTAAACCAGGGATTTCGCAATGAGTGAAGAACGCCATCAACAACGCCAGCAGCGTCTGAAGGAACAGGTCGATGCGCGCGTTGCGGCCGCACAGGACGAGCGCGGGATAATTATCGTCTTTACCGGTAACGGCAAAGGTAAAACTACCGCGGCATTTGGCACCGCCACGCGTGCTGTCGGTCACGGGCAGAAAGTGGGCGTCATTCAGTTCATCAAAGGCGAATGGCCGAACGGCGAACGTAATCTGCTTGAACCGCATGGCGTTGAATTTCAGGTGATGGCGACAGGTTTTACATGGGATACGCAGAACCGGGAAACCGATACTGCAGCTTGTCTTGCAGTCTGGGAGCACGCCAAAAGAATGCTGGCAGACCCCGCCCTGAATATGGTTCTGCTGGATGAGATAACCTATATGGTGGCCTACGACTATCTCCCGCTGGATGCGGTACTGGAGGCGTTACAACAACGCCCGGCGCACCAGACGGTTATCGTCACGGGGCGTGGCTGTCATCGGGAAATACTGGAGCTTGCTGATACCGTCAGCGAACTGCGTCCGGTCAAACACGCGTTTGACGCGGGAATCAAAGCGCAAATCGGTATTGATTACTAAGAAAAAAGCCCGGTGATCATCACCGGGCTTTTATGTTAACCGTTGTTGTTACGGCTGCCAGAGCGGCGGTTGCTGCTCACCTGGCTATGGCGTTTCACCGCACGACGGATCTGATTCGCCTTCATACGACGACGATCTTTTTCCACCGCCACTTTAGAGGTGGTTTCTGGCGTCAGGCCGACCAGTTCACGTAGGTAGTTAGTCTGTGTCAGATCCAGCTCGGTATAACCACCCCGTGGCAGACCTTTTGGCAGCAGGATGTCGCCATAACGGACACGGATCAGACGGCTCACCTGCACACCTACCGCTTCCCAAAGACGACGTACTTCGCGGTTACGGCCTTCAGTCAGGGTAACGTTGTACCACTGGTTAATGCCTTCGCCACCGGTAAATTTGATGGTTTTAAATGCCGCAGGACCGTCTTCCAGCTGAACGCCGCGTGACAGATCGCGCAGTTTATTCTCATCAACCTGGCCGAAGACACGCACGGCGTATTCGCGTTCCACTTCACGGCTAGGGTGCATCAGACGGTTTGCCAGTTCACCATCAGTGGTAAACAGCAGCAGGCCGCAGGTATTCACGTCCAGACGACCCACGGCAATCCAGCGAGCGCCGCGCAGTTTAGGCAGACGGTCAAACACCGTCGGGCGACCTTCAGGGTCGTTGCGCGTACACAGCTCGCCTTCTGGCTTGTAATACGCCAGCACGCGGCAAATCTGCTCAGCGGACTCTTTCACGGAGATAAGATGACCGTCGATGCGGATCTTCAATCCCGGTACGATTTCTACGCGGTCACCCAGCGTGGCGATTTTACCGTCCACACTCACGCGACCCGCTTCAATAATGGCTTCGATTTCACGGCGTGAACCGTGGCCGGCACGCGCCAGCACTTTCTGTAACTTCTCGCTCATTGAGCTTCCTCAGGTGTCGCCTTCACAGGCGTCGAATCAGGTCAAAAGAGGGCTCAGCCCTGCTTTGATGGCCGCGTAGTATATCTGCTTACACCCTTACAAGAAAGGCTTAACATCACCCACGCCTTCACGAATCACTTCTGGCGCATCTTCGGTTAAGTCAACAACGGTGGTTGGCTGCTGACCAAGGTAGCCACCATGAATAATTAACTCGACCACCTTTTCCAGACGGTCTTTAATCTCTTCGGGATCGGATTCGGTGAACTCGCTGCCAGGCAACATTAAAGAAGTCGAAAGCATCGGCTCGCCGAGGGTTTCCAGCAGCGCCTGCGCAATCGGGTTGGACGGTACGCGCATCCCGATGGTTTTACGCTTTTCCTGTAACAGTCGGCGCGGCACTTCCTTGGTTCCTTTAAGAATAAAGGTGTAGTTGCCCGGCGTGTTATTTTTGATCAGACGAAACGCCACGTTATCGACATACGCGTAGGTCGACAGTTCAGAAAGATCGCGGCACATCAGGGTAAAGTTATGGCCGTCCGGCAGCTGACGAATGCGGCAAATGCGCTCCATCGCCCCTTTGTCTTCAATTTTACAGCCCAGCGCATAGCCAGAATCGGTCGGGTAGACAATCACGCCGCCTTTGCGAACGATCTCCACGGCCTGATTAATTAAGCGTGGCTGCGGGTTATCCGGATGAATATAGAAAAACTGACTCATACTTCCCTCTCTTCAATTTTCTGCGGCTGTTCCCAGAGCTGCCAGACGGGCTCAACGCCTGCGGGCAACCAGAGCTTGCGTCCCAGCTCGATCCACGCACAGGGCTGATGGAAATCCGACCCTTGCGAACCCAGCAGACCGAACTGACGCGCGTAGGTTGCGAGCTGTGCACGCTCATTGGGCGCCTGCTGACACTGGGCGACTTCCATCGCCTCACCGCCACATTCGGCAAAGTGTGCCAGCAGTCTTTTCAGCCACTTAGCAGAAAGATTATACCGCCCCGGATGGGCGAGCACGGCCTTACCGCCAGAATGATGAATGACATCAATAGCTTGTTTTATTGTACACCACTGTGGCGGAACGTAACCGGTTTTCCCGCGTGCCAGATATTTTTTAAACACGTCCGCCATCGTCGTGGCTTTGCCCGCCTCAACCAGAAAACGGGCAAAATGGCCGCGCGTCACCGCCCCACCCTTTGCCAGTTTCTGTGCACCTTCCAGCGCTCCGGGAATATGCGCTTTTTCCAGTCGCTCACCAATCATTTCGGCGCGTTCGTTGCGGCGCGATTTTTGTTCTTGCAAAAACGCACGCATTGCCGGATGTTCAATATCAATATTGAGGCCAACAATGTGAATTTCGTGATTTTCCCAGACGGTCGAAATTTCGACGCCGGGCACCAGATTCAGCGCCAGTCCGCTGCGGGCAATTTCGGCGCGCGCCGCGGGAATAGCATCTGTCGTATCGTGATCGGTTATCGCCAGCGTGCCGACACGCATTTCAACGGCGCGATGAACCAGGGCTTCGGGTGTCAGCAGGCCATCAGAGGCCTGAGTATGGCTGTGTAAATCATAAATTACGGCGTAGGTGGTATCGCTCAAAGCACTTCCCATAGCAGGTTAAAGACATCCGAAACCCCTATGATAACGGCTTGGCGCGAAATTCTGAAATCAAGGGTTGACAACTTGCCATCGAACTAGTTAACTAGTACGCAAGTTCACACGAGAAAGGTATCTGAAAATGACAGCACATTTCACTCTGCACGGTTGGTGGCGCACATCCTGATTATCGGGCAGTGTCACACGTCTGCAAAATGCAAACAGATACCCAGCCCGCGACTAAGCGGGCTTTTTTTTGAACAGAATAAATGAGAACAACATAATGCAAACAGCCAAACCACACCTCGAATTGCTGACCTGCGAGGCGGTCTATCGCCACAACCCAACCGCGCTGTTTCATCAGGTCTGCGGTGCGCGTCCGGCAACGTTGCTGCTGGAATCCGCAGATATTGACAGTAAAGACGATCTTAAAAGCCTGCTGCTGGTCGACAGCGCATTGCGCATTACCGCGCTGGGTGACACTGTCACGATTAAGGCGCTCTCTGAGAACGGTGCCGCGCTGCTGCCACTGCTGGACGCTTCCCTGCCAGCGGGCATCGAGAATGAACGTCACCCGGAAGTGCGGGTACTGCATTTCCCGCCGGTCAGCCAACTGCTTGACGAAGATGCACGCCTCTGTTCTTTGTCAGTCTTCGATGCCTTCCGCCTGCTGCAAAACCTGGTCTCGGTACCAGAAGATGAACGCGAAGCAATGTTCTTTGGCGGGCTGTTTGCTTACGATCTGGTCGCCGGTTTCGAAGATCTGCCGGAAACCGAACAGGGCAACCGCTGCCCTGACTACTGCTTCTACCTGGCCGAGACCCTGCTGGTGATCGACCATCAGAAAAAATACACCCGTATTCAGGCGAGCCTGTTCACGCCATCCGTGACCGAGAAAACACGTCTTGAGCAGCGCATTGCTCAGCTGCAACAGCAAATGAACGAAGCGCCACCCGCTCTGCCGGTTCAGCATGTAGAGAAGATGACCTGTGAGGTTAACCAGACCGACGATCAGTACGGTGCCGTGGTGCGTCAGATGCAAAAGGCGATTCGCGCCGGGGAAATTTTCCAGGTCGTCCCGTCCCGTCGTTTCTCACTGCCCTGCCCGTCGCCGCTGGCGGCCTATGACGTGCTGAAAAAGAGCAACCCAAGCCCGTATATGTTCTTTATGCAGGATAACGAGTTCACCCTGTTTGGTGCGTCACCGGAAAGCTCCCTGAAATACGACGCCACCAGCCGCCAGATCGAGATCTACCCGATTGCCGGTACACGTCCGCGCGGGCGTCGCGCCGATGGCTCTCTGGATCGCGATCTCGACAGCCGTATCGAACTGGAAATGCGCACCGACCACAAAGAGCTCTCCGAGCACCTGATGCTGGTTGACCTGGCGCGTAACGATCTGGCCCGCATTTGTACTCCCGGCAGCCGCTATGTGGCTGACTTAACGAAAGTCGACCGTTACTCCTTCGTGATGCACCTGGTCTCCCGCGTGGTGGGTGAACTGCGCAACGACCTCGACGTGCTGCACGCCTATCGCGCCTGCATGAACATGGGCACCCTGAGCGGTGCGCCGAAAGTCCGTGCGATGCAGCTTATCGCCGCCGCCGAAGGGCGTCGTCGCGGCAGCTATGGCGGTGCGGTGGGTTATTTCACCGCGCACGGTGACCTTGATACCTGCATCGTTATCCGCTCTGCCTATGTTGAAGACGGCATTGCCACCGTCCAGGCGGGCGCCGGGGTGGTTCTTGATTCTGTTCCGCAGTCTGAAGCTGACGAAACGCGCAATAAAGCTCGCGCGGTATTGCGCGCCATCGCTACCGCACACCATGCACAGGAGATTTTCTGATGGCTGACATTCTGCTGCTCGATAACATCGACTCCTTTACCTATAACCTGGCAGATCAGCTGCGTGCGAATGGTCACAACGTCGTTATCTATCGTAACCACGTGCCGGCGCAAACCCTGATTGAGCGTCTGGCAACCATGCAAAACCCGGTGCTGATGCTCTCTCCTGGCCCCGGCGCCCCCAGTGAAGCGGGCTGTATGCCTGAACTGCTGACCCGTATGCGCGGCAAGTTGCCTATTATCGGCATCTGCCTGGGGCATCAGGCGATTGTTGAAGCCTATGGCGGATACGTCGGTCAGGCGGGTGAAATCCTGCACGGTAAAGCCTCCAGCATTGAACATGACGGTCAGGCGATGTTTGCCGGGCTGCCGAATCCGCTGCCGGTGGCGCGCTACCACTCGCTGGTCGGCAGCAACATCCCGGCTGGCCTGACCATTAACGCCTCGTTCGAAGGCATGGTGATGGCCGTACGTCACGATACCGATCGTGTCTGTGGGATGCAGTTCCATCCGGAGTCAATCCTCACCTCTCACGGCGCGCGTCTGCTGGAACAGACCCTGGACTGGGCGCTGCAGAAACTGGAACAGACCAACACCCTGCAACCTGTTCTGGAAAAATTGTACCAGGCACAGACCCTGAGCCAGCAGGAGAGCCACCAGCTCTTCTCCGCCGTGGTTCGTGGTGAACTGAAGCCTGAACAACTGGCGGCCGCGCTGGTGAGCATGAAAGTTCGCGGTGAAAGCCCGCAGGAAATTGCCGGTGCGGCAACGGCGCTGCTGGAAAATGCCGCCCCGTTCCCGCGCCCGGACTATATGTTTGCGGATATTGTCGGTACCGGTGGTGACGGCAGCAACAGCATCAATATCTCCACCGCCAGCGCCTTCGTGGCGGCTGCCTGTGGTTTGAAAGTGGCGAAGCACGGTAACCGCAGCGTCTCAAGCCGGTCGGGATCGTCAGACCTGCTGGCCGCATTCGGCATCAATCTCGAGATGAACGCCGAACGTTCGCGTGAAGCCCTGGACGACCTGGGCGTCTGCTTCCTGTTTGCGCCGAAATATCACACCGGTTTCCGCCATGCGATGCCGGTTCGCCAGCAGCTTAAAACCCGCACGCTGTTTAACGTGCTCGGCCCGCTGATCAACCCGGCCCATCCGCCGCTGGCGCTGATTGGCGTCTACAGCCCGGAGCTGGTTCTGCCGATTGCAGAGACCCTGCGCGTGCTGGGTTATCAACGTGCCGCGGTGGTTCACAGCGGGGGAATGGATGAAGTGTCGCTGCATGCGCCAACGCTGGTGGCCGAACTTCGCGACGGTGAAATCCTGAGCTATCAGCTGGAGGCGAGCGACTTTGGTTTAACGCCTTACCATCAGGAAGCGCTGGCGGGCGGCACGCCTGAAGAAAACCGTGACATTCTGACGCGCTTATTACAAGGTAAAGGAGAGGTCGCCCACGAGGCCGCCGTGGCTGCCAACGTCGCGATGCTGATGCGTTTACACGGCGAGGAAGATCTCAAAGCCAACGCACAAAAAGTTCTGAACGTACTGCGCTCAGGTGCAGCTTACGATCGCGTTACCGCACTTGCGGCAAGAGGGTAAAGAATGCAGACCGTTTTAGCGAAAATCGTTGCCGATAAGGCCATCTGGGTGGAAGCACGTAAAGCACAGCAGCCGCTGGCCAGCTTCCAGAATGACGTTGTCCCGAGCAGCCGTCGTTTCTATGATGCTCTGCAGGGCGCACGCACCGCGTTTATTCTTGAGTGCAAAAAAGCGTCCCCGTCGAAAGGCGTTATCCGTGACGATTTCGATCCGGCGCGAATTGCCGGTATCTACAAACATCATGCGTCAGCCATCTCCGTGCTGACGGATGAGAAGTATTTCCAGGGCAGCTTCGATTTCCTGCCTGTTGTCAGCGGGATCGCGCCACAACCGATCCTGTGCAAAGACTTTATTATCGACCCGTATCAGATCTGGCTGGCACGCTTTTACCAGGCCGATGCCTGCCTGCTGATGCTCTCAGTGCTGGATGACGAACAGTATCGCCAGCTCGCTGCGGTTGCGCACAGTCTGAATATGGGCGTGCTGACCGAAGTGAGCAACGAAGAGGAGCTGGAACGCGCCATTGCGCTGAAAGCCAAAGTGGTCGGCATCAACAACCGCGATCTGCGTGACCTGTCGATTGACCTGAACCGCACGCGCCAGCTGGCGCCGCGTCTGGGCTCTGGCGTCACCGTGATCAGTGAATCCGGTATTAACAGCTACGCACAGGTCCGCGAGCTGAGCCATTTCGCCAACGGTTTCCTGATTGGTTCAGCAATGATGGAACATGACGATCTCAATGCCGCGGTGCTCCGCGTACTGTTGGGTGAAAACAAAGTGTGCGGCTTAACCCGTGAAGAGGATGCCCTGGCCGCGTATGAAGCCGGTGCGATTTACGGCGGGCTGATTTTTGTCGCCTCCTCCCCTCGCGTGGTGACCGAAGCGCAGGCGCGTCAGGTGATGACGGCAGCGCCACTCAGCTATGTGGGGGTCTTTCGCAACGCGGATATCGCCGACGTGGTAGCCAAAGCCGAAGCGTTATCTCTGCATGCGGTGCAGCTTCATGGCAACGAAGATCAGGCCTATATCGATGCCCTGCGCAGCGCACTGGCACCTCAGGTGCAAATCTGGAAAGCGCAGAGCGTGGGCGACAGGTTGCCTGAGCGTAACCTGAATCATGTTGATAAATACGTACTCGATAATGGCCAGGGCGGCACGGGACAGCGTTTTGACTGGTCCCTGTTGCACGGCGAAGTGCTGGACAATGTTTTGCTGGCGGGTGGACTTAGCCCGGATAACTGCGTGGAAGCCGCCAAAGCGGGCTGCGCGGGCCTCGATTTCAATTCAGGCGTAGAGTCGCAACCGGGCATCAAAGATGCCAGTAAGCTGGCCTCGGTATTTAAAACTCTGCGTGCATATTAAGGAAGAGAAGATGACGACATTACTAAACCCCTATTTTGGTGAGTTCGGCGGGATGTACGTCCCGCAAATCCTGATGCCCGCCCTGCGCCAGCTGGAAGAAGCGTTCGTGAGCGCGCAGAAAGATCCGGCGTTTCAGGCTGAGTTTACCGACCTGCTGAAAAACTACGCTGGCCGTCCAACGGCCCTGACGAAATGCCGTAACCTGACCGAAGGCACCAAAACTACGCTGTATCTTAAGCGTGAAGATTTGCTGCACGGCGGCGCGCATAAAACCAACCAGGTGTTGGGTCAGGCGCTGCTTGCAAAACGGATGGGTAAAACCGAAATCATCGCTGAAACTGGCGCAGGCCAGCACGGGGTGGCATCAGCCCTTGCCAGCGCCCTTCTCGGTCTGAAATGCCGCATCTACATGGGCGCAAAAGACGTTGAGCGCCAGTCACCTAACGTATTCCGTATGCGTCTGATGGGCGCTGAAGTGATCCCGGTGCACAGCGGCTCCGCGACGCTGAAGGATGCGTGTAACGAAGCGCTGCGCGACTGGTCTGGCAGCTATGAAACCGCGCACTATATGCTTGGCACCGCTGCAGGCCCGCACCCGTTCCCGACGATTGTGCGTGAATTCCAGCGCATGATTGGCGAAGAGACCAAAGCGCAGATCCTGGAAAAAGAGGGTCGCCTGCCGGATGCGGTGATCGCCTGCGTTGGCGGTGGCTCTAACGCTATCGGCATGTTCGCTGATTTCATCGACGAAACCAGCGTCGGGCTGATTGGCGTTGAACCTGCAGGCCACGGAATTGAAACCGGTGAGCACGGCGCACCGTTGAAACATGGTCGCGTTGGGATCTACTTCGGTATGAAAGCACCGATGATGCAGACCGATGACGGCCAGATTGAAGAGTCATACTCTATCTCGGCAGGCCTGGATTTCCCTTCCGTTGGGCCTCAGCATGCCTTCCTGAACAGTACCGGTCGTGCGGACTACGTTTCCATTACCGATGACGAAGCCCTGGAGGCGTTTAAAACGCTCTGTCGCCACGAAGGGATCATTCCTGCCCTGGAGTCCTCTCACGCCCTGGCGCATGCGCTAAAAATGATGAAAGAGAACCCGGAAAAAGAGCAACTGCTGGTGGTTAACCTTTCCGGTCGCGGTGATAAAGACATCTTCACCGTTCACGATATTTTGAAAGCACGAGGGGAAATCTGATGGAACGCTACGATAACGCATTTGCATCACTGAAATCTCGCCAGGAAGGCGCGTTCGTTCCCTTCGTGACGCTGGGTGATCCGGGTCCTGAGCAGTCGCTGAAAATTATCGACACCCTGATTGAGGCCGGTGCCGATGCGCTGGAGCTGGGTATTCCGTTTTCCGATCCTCTGGCCGATGGCCCGACTATCCAGAACGCAACGCTGCGGGCATTCGCGGCGGGTGTCACCCCGGGGCAATGTTTTGAGATGCTGGCCGCTATCCGCCAGAAGCACCCGACCATTCCGATTGGCCTGTTGATGTATGCTAACCTGGTCTTCAGTCGCGGTATTGATACCTTTTATGCAGAATGCGCGCGCGTGGGCGTTGACTCGGTGCTGGTGGCAGACGTACCGGTTGAAGAATCTGCGCCGTTCCGCCAGGCGGCGATGCGCCATAACGTGGCACCTATCTTCATCTGCCCACCAAACGCCGATGATGAACTGCTGCGCCAGATTGCCTCTTATGGTCGCGGGTATACCTACCTGCTCTCCCGTGCGGGTGTAACCGGCGCGGAGAACAAAGCGGCGCTGCCTCTGCATCATCTGGTCGAGAAGCTGGCTGAATACCACGCGGCCCCTCCGCTGCAGGGCTTTGGGATTTCATCTCCCGATCAGGTCACCGCGGCAATTGACGCTAACGCAGCCGGTGCAATTTCAGGCTCCGCTATCGTTAAAATCATTGAGAAGAACGTGGACAAGCCAGAGCAAATGCTGGCTGAGCTGAAAACGTTTGTGAGCGCAATGAAAGCGGCAACGCGTAAAGCGTAACCTCTCCACCGTCTGGCTCCCCGCCAGACGGTGTTTCTGCCGATCAGTTATCCGGGTTCATCGTAAGCACTATCCGGTAGCGCGCCTTTCCCTGCCGTAACCTGTCGAGCGCCTCATTTGCCTGTTCAAAGGGCATCAGCTCTGTGACTGGCAGCGTCTGAAAGAGGTGGCTGAAACGCAGCGCGCGTTCGGTTTGCGACGGGGTGCTGACAAATGAACCTGTCAGGGTGCGTTCCGCGCCAATCATCATACCCGGCATGACCTGCAACGGTGTGCGTCCGGCACCCAACAGGATCGCTTTTCCTCTGGGGGCCAGGGCTGGCAATAACGCTGAAACCGCGTCTGCATCCGGGGCAGTGGCCACAATAATCTCGACGCCGCCTTCCGCTCTCAGCCGTTCCGCCGCGTTTTCCGTCTGCGCATCGATATAGTGATGGGCGCCCAGCTGTAAAGCGTCATGCGCCTTTTCACTGCCGCGCGCAATCACGATAACCTCAAACCCCATCCTCCGGGCGTACTGAATCGCCATATGGCCTAAGCCACCAATACCGAGAATAGCCACCCTGTCTCCCGCGCTGGCACCGGATTGACGCAACGCGTTAAAGGTTGCCGTACCGGCGCATAAGATCGGGGCCGCGTGAACGGAAGTGAGCGCTGAAGGAATGGCAATCAGCGCGGTATGGCGGATAACAACATACTCGGCGTAACCTCCGTCACAGCTCAGCCCCGGCGTTAGCTGATTTTCACACAGGTGAAAAAGCCCGTTACGGCAAGGCGGGCAATGCTGGCAATATCCCCCAAGACGCCCGACGCCCACGCGCTGACCGGTGTGCCAGATCCCGGGAACTGCATCTCCTATCCGGGTAATGTGGCCCACAATTTCATGGCCCGGAATGCGCCCGGGCTGCCCCGCTTCCGGTACCTTCTCCGCGTCCTGAAGATCGGCACCGCAAACGCCGCATACCTCAATTTTGATCAGTACGTCCTCGGGCCCCGGCTCGGGCAACGGTCTGACGACCATTTCAAGCATGCCCGGCGAGGAAACCTGCATAGCACGAAAAGTTTTATTCACGGTATCACCTGTGATGAGCGGTGTATTAGGCGTTACGGCCAGCCATGACGCCGCCGTCAATGTCCCAGATTGCGCCGGTGACCCAGCCTGTCTTGTCAGAAAGCAGGAAGGCAACCGTTTCAGCCACATCGCCCGGCGTACCCACGCGGCCAATCGGATGGAAGCTGTCGAAGCTGTTCATCACCTCTTTTACATCGTCTTTCGGGATGAAGCCTTCATAAATTGGCGTGTGAACAACGGCCGGAGACACGGCATTGACGCGAATGCCTTTCCCGCCCAGCTCAATAGCCAGGTTTTTGGTCCACGCATGCAGGCCGGCTTTCGCCATGGAATATGCGGAAGACGGCGTGGCCCCGATGGCCTGCTGTGCCCACATAGAGCCGATATTGACGATGGAGCCTTTAATACCGGCATCAATCATATTGCGCACCACATCACGGGTGATGAAGAAGGTCGCGCGGTTGATGCTCATGTACATGTCGTAATCTGACGCTTCATGTTCAGTAAACGGTTTCGGGAAGAACACGCCAGCGGCATTGACCAGCAGGCTGATGTCTTTGTGTTCAGCATTGAGGGTATTCATCACGTGCTGCATACCCTCTTCTTTCATCAGGTCGGCCACGATGATGGATACCGGCCCGTCGACCGCCAGCGCCTGACGAGCCTGCTCCGCTTTGTCCTTGCGGTTCCCCACCAGCACCACGCTGCCACCGTTTTTCAGAACCCGCTTCGCCGTTTCGAAGCCCATACCGCTTGTACCACCGACCACTAACAGCTTTTTACCGGCAAAAGATGCGTTCATCGCTAACCTCTTTTAAAACATTTGGTTGTCATTGATGAAAAGCCTCGCTCCTCATCGTGTGCATCCAGAATGCCACCCTGCATCAGGGTTGACGACTGAGAAGAAATTGCGACACAGGAAAGAAAATCTTCTTCGCTCAGGTATACTGAAAGAAAGAATAAATCGGAATACCTGCAATGCGTTCCCTGAACAGACTTAAATGGCTACATGCTTTTGAAGCGACCGCCCGTCACGGTAGCTTTACCGGTGCGGCACAAGAGCTTGGCGTGACGCCTGCCGCAGTGGGTCAGCTTGTTCGTTCGCTCGAAGACTGGGTTGGCCACCCGCTGCTTCGCCGTACGCGGTCGGGTAAGGAGCGCCTGACGCTGGTGGATGAGGCTCAGGATGCGCTGCAGGACATTACGCAGGGCCTGGACAAGCTGGAAAGCGGGTTAAACAAACTGCGCGGACGTCGCGCACGTTCTGTCGTGGTCGTCACCGCCTCTCAGGTATTGATGATGAACTGGCTGATGGAGCGTCTTAACCGGTTCTCAGAAACGCATGACACAATCGATCTGCGGCTTAACGTCACGGAAAAGCTGATGGACGTATCGCACGGCGAGGCGGATATCGGCATTCGCTGCGGACAGGGAGACTGGCCCGGCGTGAATAAAACCTGGCTGATGGATGAAGAGGCGGTGCTGGTCAGTAGCCCCCGCCTGGTGCCTCCGGAGAAAATTGCCTGTGGTGACTGGCTCGCCACGCAGAAGCTGATCCACGATGACACGCCGCACCCGGGCGCGAATTTTCCCTCATGGGATGACGTTCTCCGTACCGTCAATGCCCCTGGCGCGCTGGAAAGGAGGCTGCATATTAACTCCACCTCCGCCGTGATTCTCTCGGCCCTGAGCGGCCGGGGGGTGGCGATTGTGCGTCACGCGCTGGTGAAACAGCTGATTGAAACCGGGCAACTGGTTCAATTGCACCCAGACCATCGCTGGCCGTTAACATGGTCTTACTACCTGGTGACCCCGCAGCACACCGCCATGCGTGAAGAAGTAAAAATATTTCACGACTGGCTTCTTCATGACGTGGTCTCTGACAATCCATAACTCCCCCTTTTTTAAGCATCATGCGGCAAGGGTCATCGCGTACCGGCATGATGCTTCTCTCTTCAGACGTCCGACATAGTTTTTCTTTTCTGCAACGCAAGATTAACTGATTTGTTGAAGATAACCGGCTTTCTCATAATCGCCCTCAACGAACGGTAAAGCAGACCGGTACCTTATCCGGCCGCCTTGCCTTAACCCTGAGCGAAGGAGAGAACGATGGCTTATCTGCAAATCAGCCTTGATATCAGTAATGAAAACCGTGCGGCAGCCGTCGGGGTCTACCAGCAATACAAAACCCCGTTCCTGACCACCATCGACGGTGCCACCTCTAAAGAACTGCTTGTTCGTGACGAGGACGTGCAGGTCCTGCACGGATTTAAAACCGTGTCCCAGGCACAGGCGTATCTCAGCAGTCCGCTTTTCACCCAGGACGTCGTTGAAGCACTGAAACCGTATCTGAACAGCGCGCCTGAAATCCGCATTTACGACGTCCTGTAACGGGCATTTTCTGAAACCTACACGTACCGGAGCTATGAATGTTTTTAAACTGGAATGAATATCGCACCAGCCTGCTGGCCACCGTCGGGAAATTTGCCAGACTGCAGCCTGAATTTATGAAAGGCTTACAGCAGATGGATAAAGGGGCTTCTGAAAATCAGCACCTTGATCCCAAGACCCACGAACTGATTGCGCTGGCTGTTGCCGTTACCACTCGCTGTGATGGTTGCCTGGCGGTACATGTGGAAGCTGCGGTTAAGAAAGGCGCAACGCGTGAAGAGATAGCTGAAGCGCTTTCCGTTGCCATCAGTCTGAACGCCGGTGCTGCGTTAACCTACACCGCCCGGGCTCTGGATGTTTTTGACAACCTGCCAACAAAATAAACCTGTATACGGCACCGCCTGCGGTGCCGTTTAATGACTGACTATGATGTTACTGAATTCTGATTTTTCACAGCGAGCCATCATTACTCCTGATGACTACCGCTGGGTGCCCTCCCCGCAGCCCGGTGTGGATCGCGTCATGCTTGATCGCATTGGCCGCGAGCAGGCCCGCGCAACCAGCCTTGTCAGGTATGCCCCTGATTCTGTTTTTCCTGAGCACACCCACCCCGGCGGAGAAGAGATTCTGGTGCTGAGCGGTACCTTTACGGAAAACGGAACCGATTATCCGGCTGGCTGGTATCTGCGCAGCCCGGACGGCTCGTCGCATCGACCGTCCAGTCGTGACGGCACCACCCTTTTCGTTAAGCTGCGCCAGTTCGCCTCAGAAGAACAGGAACCGGTCAGGATCAATACCAACGAGGCGAGTCGCTGGCACGGCCAGCCGCACAGACTCCTTTGTCCCCTGTTCGCAAGCGTAGCGGAAACCACCCAGCTTCAGAGGATCGCACCGGGTGAACGACTCTTCTGCGCTCCGCTCGCCGGAGGAGCCGAGCTCCTGCTTCTCGAAGGTGAAATCAGCGCACCGGAAGGTCGTTACCTGAAAGGAAGCTGGCTCAGATTTCCTGAAGGCGATTTGCCGGCGCTGACGGCCGCCGCCTCTGGGGCACTTTTTTATCTTAAAACGGGACATCTCAGCCCGACCACACTGACCGGAGCGATACCATGAAAGGCAGCGTTATTATCATTGGTGCGGGTGTCAGCGGCCTGTATGCGGGCACACTGCTTGAAAAAGCGGGAGTGGATTACGTGATACTGGAAGCGAGGAAAAGAACCGGCGGTCGCGTACTTTCAGGTCAGGCGTTAGCAAACACGCCTGATGGGGTTCATGTGGACATGGGTGCGACCTGGTTCTGGCCGGAAATTCAGCCTGACTTCGCACACCTGGTTCATCAACTTGGATTAACGCCTCTCCCTCAGGGGCGACCAGGGGATATGCTTTATGAACGCCAGACGACGTCCCCTGCGCAACGTTATCCTGCCTATGTGACATCACCGGAGTCGTTCAGGCTTCAGGGTGGAATGCAGACGCTGACGAGCGCATTAACACGCCAGATCCCGGCGCAGAAGATTAAGTCAGACCATCAGGTGGTTTCTATTTCCCGTCTCGGCGAGGGTATGCAGGTCGCGACGCAGTCCGAAACGGGCGAAGGCTCACTTTTCACCGGTGAACACGTTTTCCTCGCCCTGCCTCCCGCGCTGGCAGCAAAAATGACGTTCGAGCCGGCATTGCCGGAGCAGATACTTTCACACTGGCGTAAAACGCCAACCTGGATGGCGCCTCACGCAAAATATGTCGCCCTGTACCAGGCCGACTTTTTGCAGTCACAGTATCTCTCCGGCGACGTAAGCAGCCGTGTGGGTCCGATGGTTGAAATTCACGATGTGTCAGAGCCCGATACCAGCAAAACGGCTATCTTTGGTTTTATTGGCGTACCGGCAAAATCGCGATGGACGGTGAGCGAGGCCGAACTCAAGCGACTGTGCCGGGAGCAACTGGTGCGACTCTTCGGAGAAGACGCGGCAGAGCCTGAAGCCGAGTGGATAAAAGACTGGGCCGCCGATCCGTTTACGACGACAGAATTTGACCTGCAGCAGGACGTCGGGCACGCACAGCCGCAACAGATTCCGGCGCAGGAAGAATGGGCTGATAAATTAACCGGGATTGCCAGCGAATGGTCACCGCAATTTTCGGGTTATCTGGCCGGCGCAATTGACGCTGCTGCTGAAGGCGTTGGGCACTGGTTACGCCACGTTGCCAGACCCTGAGGCCTGTATCTGCCGATAACAAACATTTTGCTTCCCGGACCGGATTAATGAAATTTATTCATTTTTCTATTCTGATAACGCCTATTAACACGCGGTTTATTTCTGTTAAGAATAGTTGCCAATGACTGCAGACGATTGCCGGCTGGCGCAACGAACTCATACAGGAAAACCCGATGAAGATAAAAATTATACTGAACGACAAGACGCTGACCGCAACGTTGAATAGCAGCCAAACCAGTCGTGACTTTATCGCACTGTTGCCCCTTACGCTGCAGCTGAAAGATTATGCCGGGGAAGAGAAAATCGGCGATCTTCCTCGCCACCTGTCCACGGCCGGCGCACCTGCGGGTACCGCGGCCGCTAAGGGTGATATCACGCTATATGCCCCGTGGGGAAATCTGGCGATTTTCTATAAAGCACACGGATATGCGTCGGGATTAATTACGCTGGGGCAATTAGACGAACCGGATGCCTTGCCCGTATCACCTGCTGAATATAATGCCCGATTTGAGCTACTGACGGATAAGTAGCCGCCCGAATATGTATTTCCGGCACAGCCGGCAAATCTCATCACAACACATTTATCCCCTTCTCTTTTTCCCGGTACCGGGTTTGCCGTTTCATTCACAACAGGAGAGTATGATGATCCGTTTCACCTCTGTAGCAGCATCACTATTGGTATTTGCAGGTATGTCCGCACACAGCGAAACCACCCCTTCAACTCAAATGACCGTGTCTGAAACGGGCAGTCGCGCGACGATTGCCGAACCCGCTGACCACTTTACCGGACGTGCTTACATTGACCCCCTCTTCTCACCTGTCGCCCCGCAAAGAGCAGGCGCCGCGTATGTCACCTTCGTGCCCGGCGCACGTTCCGACTGGCATACCCATCCGCTTGGGCAAACACTGGTGGTCACGTCCGGGACGGGCTGGGTGCAGGAGTGGGGGCAGGAGCGAAAAACCGTGCACGCCGGGGATGTCATTCAATGCCCACCAGGGGTTAAACACTGGCACGGCGCAACGGATAAAACCACGATGGTGCATATGGCCATTCAGGAATCGAATGAGCAGGGGCAAAACGTGAACTGGCTTGAAAAAGTCAGCGATGCGCAGTACCTGCAGGCGGGAGGGCATTAATGCTGAACAGAACCGCCCTGCTTATCGTTTCACTCTTATTGATTAACGGATGTGTCTCCCAGACTACTCAAAACAGGAGTTCGACAATGAAACCGGAAGACTCACGGGACGCTGTAACCCAGGTCGCGCCAGCAATGGCTGCCTATTCAGAACAGTTTATTGAAAAAGATCTCTGGAATCGCCCGGAACTGTCGCGACGCGATCGAAGCCTGGTGACGGTTGCAGCGCTGATCAGCCGCAATGATACGGCGGAACTTCCCCACTACCTCAACGTGGCGCTGGACAGCGGCGTAAAACCTGCGGAAATCTCAGAGACAATCACCCACCTGGCTTTTTACGCCGGCTGGCCGAACGCCACCTCTGCGGCGCTGATCGCGCGTCAGCTGTTTGCGCAACGCCATATCGATACCGCTTCCTTGCCAGGCGGAAAGGTGGATTTCCTGCCGCTGGATGAAGAGTCGGAAAACAAGCGTGCCACGCTGGTTGAATCAAACTTTGGCAAGGTCTCGCCGGGCGTAGTGAAATACACGACCGACGCGCTATTCCAGAACCTGTGGCTCAGGCCCGGACTGGCGCCTCGGGACAGAAGTCTGATCACCGTCAGCGCGTTGGTCACTGCCGGCCAGGTGGCCCAGGTTCCTTACCATCTCAACCGCGCCATGGACAATGGTTTAACCCGGCCCCAGGCGTCCGAAGTCCTGACGCAACTGGCCTTTGTTGCGGGCTGGCCCAATGTTTTCTCGGCGATGCCGGTCTTTAAAGAGGTGTTTGCCGGCAGGGATAATGCCTGACATTTAGCCACGCAACTGTAAACGCCAGGCACCGGATGAGGGGCCTGGCTTTGCGTTGCTGACAAACGTCTCTCTTCAGGGATGTTTGTAATGGCGTAGCGCGTCGACCACCAGCTGGAATGCTTTCGATAGATTTCGGTTCTCGGGATAGTAAATATAATAGCCATCCCAGTAGGGACACCAGTCGTCGAGCACGCTAATAAGCTCCCCACGGGCGATATGCTTTTCTGCGATATCACGCGGAACATGCGCCAGGCCGTACCCTTCCACTGCAGCCTGAAGGCACTGATAGATCCGGCTAAAGACCAGCTGGCCAGTGACTTTCACGTTCAGGCTTTTACCCTCTTTTTCAAATTCCCAGACGTATAAATTGCCATGCGTAGGAAACCGCAGGTTGATGCAGTTGTAATCAATCAGATCGTTAGGGTGCTGCGGCTGAGGATTGCGGGAAAAATAATCAGGTGAGCCGACCACGGCAAAACGGACATCCGGGCCAATACGCACGGAAATCATGCCGTTGGAGATCTGTTCCCCCAGACGGGTTCCTGCATCAAACCGCCCGGAAACAATATCCGTCAAGGCATAGTCATCAATCAGCTCCAGACTAATGTCAGGATATTCTTTAAGCAGCGGTTCCAGCTTCGGCCAGATAACAGACCCGATAGCATAATCTGATGTTGATATACGCACCGTACCCGCGGGTTTGCTGTTGAGATCTTTCAGGGACTGCAAACGACCCTGAATACCATCGATGTAAGGCCCCAGGTCATCCAGCATGGACTGACCAATATCGGTTAACGCAATACTGCGCGTGGTGCGAGTCAGCAGTTTCATCCCCAGACGAGATTCGAGGGTACGCATAGTATGGCTCAGGGCTGACTGCGACACGCCTAATTGGGCCGCAGCCTTGGTGAAGCTTTTTTCGCGCGCAACGGCAATAAAAGCCATTAAGTCATTAAGATTTTCTCGTGCCAATCTGGGCCTCTGATATCCGGAAAATGGGTGGCTGATTCATCCCAATACACTGTCTCTTCAGACGAAAAGCGTTCTGGCGGTATGGCGTTCATTATAAATGACGGCCGCCTGCGCTGTACGAGAAGCAGTCTATCTAATTTATGAAAATTCCTCATTACTGCATTTTGATTTAGTCAGTTTTAACAACATCACATTTCCCGCAGAATACTTTTACACAACGTGAGACGTCTTCATTGCACGTGATTCCACGGTAAGAGGTATCAAATGGTTAAGTATGATTTTAGTGGCAAGGTGGCGCTGGTCACCGGCGCGGCTTCCGGTATGGGACTCGCGACCGTCAGGGCATTTTGCGAATCTGGCGCAACGGTGGTGATGGCGGATATTCGCGAGGATGCGTTATCTCGCGAAGCGGATGCGCTACTGGCTGAAGGGTATACCGTGAAACCCGTCGTCTGCGACGTGAC
This sequence comes from Enterobacter sp. SORGH_AS_0287, assembly GCF_031453695.1. Lineage (NCBI taxonomy): Bacteria > Pseudomonadati > Pseudomonadota > Gammaproteobacteria > Enterobacterales > Enterobacteriaceae > Enterobacter > Enterobacter sp. SORGH_AS_0287. Next base: position 962,630 of record NZ_JAVIZW010000001.1, on the reverse strand, counting down.
TGACGAAGAGCAGGTCAGACGCATGATTGAGAATGCAGTACAGGCGTTTGGTCAGCTCGACGCCGCCTATAACAACGCCGGTATTCAGAGCCCCATTGCAGAAACCGCAGATGCCAGCGGCGAAGAGTTTGATCGCGTCAACGCGATTAACCTGCGGGGTATCTGGAACTGCATGAAATATGAACTGCAACAAATGCGCCGTCAGAAAAGTGGCGCTATCGTTAACTGTTCGTCTCTGGGCGGGCTGGTCGGCATTGCCGGGCGCGGCGTTTATCATGCGACAAAGCACGGCGTTCTCGGGCTGACCAAAAGCGCAGCACTGGAATATGCCGCGCGTGGAATACAGATCAACGCCGTTTGTCCCGGGATTATCCGCACGCCAATGGTCGAAAATATGCTGAACAGCGAGCCAGACGCAATGGCCGAGCTCATGAAGCTGCAGCCGATTGGTCGCCTGGGCGAGCCCGAAGAGATCGCGCGCGCCGTCTTATGGTTGTGCAGTTCCGATGCCAGCTTCGTCACCGGACAGGCTCTGGCAATTGATGGCGGTTATACGGTTCAGTAATCAGATGTCATTCTGGTTTATTCCCGACAGGGTGTAGACCAGTGTATTCAGCGATTTGAAAGAATAAAGACGATTACCACGGGTTCGTCGTGGTTCTGTTTATACTTTTGAATGGTGTCTAAACAGGGTGGAGGGACTCTTCAGTGGAATATACAGTATTAAGCAACAACCTCAGAATGCCGATGGCGGGTTTTGGTGTTTTTCAGGTCACCGATAAAGAAGAATGTAAACACTCAGTACTGAGCGCCATTCGTACAGGCTATCGCCTCATTGATACCGCAGCAGTGTACGGCAATGAAGACGCCGTGGGCGATGCCGTTCGTGAAGCCATCGCTGAAGGTCTGTGTACCCGCGAGGAGTTATTTATTACCTCTAAGCTGTGGGTGCAGGACATGGCAAGCTACGAGACCGCCAAAGCCGGTATTGAGGCCTCGTTAAAAAAATCGGGATTAGACTATTTCGATCTCTACTTATTGCATCAGGCAATGCGTGATTATTTCAGCGCGTGGCGGGCTTTGGAAGATGCGTATGATGCCGGAAAGCTAAAAGCGATTGGCGTGTCTAATTTCTACGCCCACGTGCTCACCAACTTCTGTGAAACGGTCAGAATTAAGCCCATGGTAAATCAGGTGGAATTACACCCTTACTTTGCGCAATCTGACGCGCTCGAGACCATGAAATATTACAACGTTCAGCCAGAAGCCTGGGCACCACTTGGCGGCGGAAGGCACAAACCGTACGAAAATGAAATGCTCAAGGGGATTGCCGAAGCGCATCAAAAAACCATCGCTCAGATCATTCTGCGCTGGAATGTGCAACGTGGCGTTACCGTCATTCCTAAATCCACGCACCAGAACCGGATTGAAGAGAACCTGGCTATCTGGGACTTCTCCCTGAGCGATGCCGAAATGGCACAAATCAGTTCGCTCGACTTAGGCTATGTTGACGATGCGGTTAAACACTTTAACCCTGAGTTTGTTCGCGGGTGTCTGGGTGTAAAAATCCACGACTAAGCGCGACGCGGCGTGCCACCCTCTTCCACTTCTGCAGAGAATGTAACACCCCTCTCCCTGCTTCGGTACCGAACAGGGAGAGGATATATGTTTTAGCGATCCAAATGCTGAAGGTGGACATCGTCTGCTTTTATTGCCTGGAACGGTTCTGGAAATAAAGTTACCGACCGAAACAAAATAGGTCTGTGCGACTTAGGATTCAGGTCGTGGACTTGTCTGTACCGGATATGCCATTATATGATTTGGTTAAATCTTTGTATTTATCTTTTGAATAAGGTTAATACAAAATGGCATACTTATTCAGGCGATAAGCGATGGTGTACTTGGATTATTTATTAACATTTATAGAAAGCAATCCGGCTCTGGCCATTGGATTTAATCTTATTCTGTTGGTCATCTCAGGTTTCTTTGCGCACCTGATGTGCAAATTCCTGCTCATAAAAATCGTTCGTAAGGTCTTCTTTGCCAGCCATAAACAGGATGTCCCGCTGGAAAAAGATCGTCGCATAGCCGAAAAGCTGTCGAATTTCATTCCGGTTATTATCGTTTATTACGTCCTGCAGTTTATGCCCAATATGCCTGCATCGCTGGTGACGGCAATAAATACCATTTGTGGGATTCTATTCTTTATTTTTCTGTCGGTTTTCTTCAATGAGATGCTGGATATTGTCAACAGCTCATATTTACGCAAGACGAAGCGCAAAAATCACTCTATCAAAGGCTATATCCAGATAGGGAAAATATTTATTCACGTCATCGCCGCGATCATGATCCTTGCCGTCATGTCGAATAAATCCCCCGCGATTATTATTTCCAGCCTCGGGGCCGTGGCGGCCGTGCTGATGTTAGTCTTTCAGCATACCCTGCTTTCGCTCGTTGCCAATATCCAGCTTTCGTCAAATGACGTCCTGCAGTTGGGGGACTGGATTGAAATGCCCGATAAAAACCTGAGTGGTGAAGTGACCGACATTGCGCTGCACACCATTACTATCCGTAACTGGGATAACACGATCTCGCGTATCCCGACCAAAAACTTTCTGACCGAAACGTATACCAACTGGCAGGCCATGTTTTCGTCAGGCGCACGCCGGATTATGCGCAGTACCACGATCGATCAGCACTCCGTTACATTTCTCACGCAGGAAACGCTGGCCCCGATGCTGGCCCTGCGCGGCACGAATGAACCGCTGGCAAAACTCATCGACGGGCGTGATCCCATGGGCGTACCGGACAGTTGGTTTATGGATAATGGCCTGACAAATTTAACGCTCTTTCGGCACTACCTGATGGCCTGGCTCGCCGATCGGCCTGATATTATCAAAGATATGTATATTGTGGTGAGAACGTTGAAGCCTACGCCGTCGGGTATTCCCCTGGAAATTTATTGCTTTACCTCTTCCGTACTGTGGATGGAGTATGAAAATACTCAGTCAGCGATATTTGAATACATCACGGCTGTCGCCGGTCAATTCTCGCTCCGCTTATATCAGTATCCGGCAGGACATGATTTCTGGCGTTTATCACAGGAACACAGCCTTCGGGACCGCACCCCACCTCCGGGTGAAGGTTAAGCTTTTTTGAAAACAGGCCGGTCAAACGGAATAATAGACAGCCTATCACCATCCTGAAGCCATAAAAAAACCCGCACTCGGCGGGTTTTTTTATTATCGGTGAAGCTTAACTGCTCAGACTCGCGTCTTCATCGCTATCGTAAGGCTTACCGACAATGTGCGCGACTTACAGCGGAGAAACGTTACCCGCTGCTGGGCCTTTAGCGCCATTTTCAATGGTGAAGGACACTTTCTGGCCTTCATCAAGAGATTTGTAGCTGTCGCTCTGAATAGCAGAGAAGTGTACGAATACATCTTTGCTGCCGTCGTCAGGAGTGATAAAGCCAAAACCTTTATCAGAGTTAAACCATTTTACTAAACCAGTCATTTTATTAGACATAGATAATTCCTTATTTTTTGAGCCACTAAGCGCGGCGATGATGGCCTGTATTTAGAGAGTAACTTATTTGGCACTTAGGAGGAGGCTCACGAAGAAGAGTATCTATTGATAACACCTGAACTGAGGACTGCTTTACTAAACTGCTTTAATAAGGTCTGTATTCCAAACCGATGACGCTATTTAGGCACAGAAAATTTTTTTAAGCAAAGTTTTTATTTTTTATTATAACCACTTAAACACCCGGACGGCTGAATGGCTATGAAAATTAAGGCGCTGGAACAGCGTATTCACGCCCTGTTTAGCTAAAGCATACCGCCCCTTTTGAGGGTGGATACCCGTCTGACGATGGGTCATCGTATGCACGTGACTGCTCAACCAGAGGCTGAACTCGTGTGGCATGGGATTACATCGCTCAGGCAACTTTACACCTGGATTTCTGATGCAAGGCTGAAGTCTGAGGTGGAAAGCTAATGCGCCCTCGCTAAGTAGCTCAAAATGCTTAAAATTCATGCCTATAGCGCACAAAGTGAAATAGATTTACGTTCGAAGCCACTTATCATAGGTGTTTTGAATGAAAGTGGTGGTGTTAATGTCTGTGCTCAAAAGCTTTTTCTTCTTTCTCTTCGCGTCAGCAGCCTGCACTGTGCCCGTGCTTTGCCTGTGGGCAGATATCTATTTATTTAATCTGGATATACCGGAGATATCGCTGACCGAAATTGTGCAGGAAACAGTTTTAGGGGGCATCGTATTTATACACTTCCTGCTGGCGAAGAAATGGGCATTCATGCGCTATTGCAACATCCTGATTGGCGGCTTTTTCCTCTCGATGCTGATTCGAGAACTGGATGCATTTTTCGATCTTCTGGCTCACGGAAGTTGGGTATGGTTTGCACTGCTTTCCGCCGTTTGCGCTTTGCTTTATCCCGTTATCCATTATCGTCTTACCCTTACACAACTCGCACACTATACCCGTACCCCGTGGTACGGCGTGATGCTCAGTGGTCTGCTGGCAGTCCTGGTCTTCTCCCGACTGTTTGGAATGCACGGGTTATGGTACGCGATACTTGATCAAAGCTACGTCAGGGTGGTCAAAAATGTCGTGGAGGAAGGCAGCGAGTCATTCGGGTATATGCTCTGCCTTATAGCATCTGTAGGGTACTACTGCTCTTTCCGGTCGCTCCCCCGCCAGAAATGATTCTGGTATTCGGAGGAGAGATAAACACCACTGGTAAACGAAGCACCGGGGTGTAAAACCGGAAACCTCGATGTGGGCTATGCAAGCTTTGCCAGCGCCTCGCTGATGCTTTTTGCTCCGCCGTAAAGATCGTGGCCGCTAATAATGTGCTCAGTGCTGTCAACCGTAACCAACAGCAGTGGAACCCCTCTGAAACCTTTTTGATTCATAAGACGCTTTACGTCAGCGATCCTGTCGTCTGTCAGGCTGCGAAGCCCGTCATCGGCATCAAGCCGCCCGACAAAGTCGTTAGGGTTAAGGTCAAGGTGATTTTCCCGAGCCCAGGCAATGCCGACCTCTTCCACTACGTTACTTTGCGCGGTATCACGCCCCAGTACATAGCGGGCATGTTGCAGTGCACGAAGCAGCCCTGCTTCTGCCGCCGGGCTGATTTCATGGAAAGCCGTGAGTGCCCGGTTCATAAACGTCGAATCAAAGCGCGCACCTGAGTTCAGGAGCTGGTGATAACGCTCACTGAATGGCTGGCCGGTCAGCGAAGCAATCCGCTGATCGTTTGTCCACGCATATTCTGCCCATTGGGCGGTGATGTCCCTGGCTCCCTCATCACAAAATAGACCACTGGGCATTAACGTGAGTTTTTCGCTGTAATGTTGCGCCAGGTAGTTCAGGGCAGGCGAGCTGGCATAGCACCAGCCGCAAAGTGGGTCAAAAAAATACTGTAGATTGTCAATGCGCATGCGGTATCCCCTGGTAAGCATCAGCACTCATCATAATGAGATTCCTCAATGCGAAAAACAGCCCTCCAGTAAATTCAGTGTTTCATGGAGCGGACGAATGGACAGAATGTCCCTGCCCGCCTCTCAATCAGGATAGGTCATCGGCGTCCGGTTTTTGCGCACGGTGGATCTTGTCACGGATCTTATCAACTGATGCTTTGATGTCAGCAATGATGTCGGCGTCCATCCCAAGGGTATCCACAATACAGCGCGTGATAGTGCTGGTCTCGCTTTTCAGCGCCTCACCCTTCTCCGTTAGGTGGATAAGCACTTCGCGCTCATCCTTCGGATTGCGTGTCCGGGTGATCAACCCCGCAGTCTCCAGCCGCTTCAGTAAAGGGGTCAGCGTGCTGGACTCAAGAAAAAGAATTCCACTCAGTTCCTTCACTGTTCGCCCATCCTGATTCCACAAGGTGACCATCACCAGATACTGGGGATAGGTCAGGCCAAGCTTATCGAGCATGGGACGATAGAGCTGGGTAAAAGCATGTCCCGCTGAGTAAAGAGAGAAACAGAGCATACCGTGCACATCGGGCAGGGAATCCTCGAAAGTAGTGTGTTTAGTCATATGTCCTCCAGTCCCCCTAAAATAATTTGCATACGATTTAATTGCAAGCGATTGACAAAGGCAAAAAGGGCTGCCATATTCATTTGCACACAAACAAGTCGCACACAAACTAATAGCACAACACATGACAGGAGAACGAAATGACAACTTTCACCACCACAGACGGAACAGGCATTTTCTACAAAGACTGGGGTTCAGGTCAGCCTATCCTCTTCGCTCATGGATGGCCGTTATCGTCTGATGCCTGGGATCAGCAGATGCTGTTTTTCAGCCAGAAGGGTTTCCGGGTCATCGCACACGACCGTCGCAGCCACGGGCGTTCGGACCAGACTTTCCACGGTAACAATATGGATCAGTATGCGGACGATCTCGCTGAGCTGATTGAGGCGCTGGATCTGAAGGATCTGATTTTAGTGGGTCACTCAACAGGGGGCGGCGAAGTTGCACATTATATCGGTCGTCATGGTACCTCACGTGTGGCTAAAGTCGTTCTGGTCGGCGCTGTCCCTCCTCTGATGCTCCGGACGGATGCCAATCCTGACGGCACCCCGATGGAGGTGTTTGATGCTATCCGCGAAGGCACGGCCAAAAACCGCTCACAGTTTTTCTTCGACCTGACGGTTCCGTTCTATGGCTTCAACCGTGACCATGTCCCCACCAATGACGGGTTGCGGGAAAACTTCCGCAGAATCGGCCTGCAGGGCGGTATTAAGGGGCAATATGACTGCATCCATGAGTTCTCTGAAGTCGATTACACACACGACCTGCAACAAATTGATCGCCCTACCCTGATTATTCATGGCGACGACGACCAGATTGTCCCCATTAAGGCATCTGCACACCGCGCCGCTGAGATCGTCGCGAATGCGACGCTGACGATATATGCCGGCGGTTCACATGGACTGGCGGAGACAGAAGCCGATCGCTTTAACGCTGACGTACTGGCCTTTATTCGCAGCTAACAAGGTGGCCTGTTCCAGACAGGCCGCAACCATCATATGCATAGCCTTTAAACTGAATTGAAAAGAGGAACGATCATGTCCAAATTTGCTGCCTCCCTTGCCGTTGCCACCGTTTTGCTGTCTGCCAGTGCTATCGCAGAAACCGCTAAGCCGACTGTTGTCCTGGTTCATGGTGCCTTTGCCGACTCTTCTAGCTGGAATGGCGTTACCCAAATCCTGCAAAAGGACGGGTATAACGTCGTCGCTGCGGCGAATCCGCTGCGCAGTGTTTCGACTGATGCGGCTTACGTCTCTTCCGTGGTGAACAATATTAAGGGGCCGGTCGTCCTTGTCGGCCATTCCTATGGTGGCCAGGTCATTACGAACGCGGCCCGTGATACAAACAATGTGAAATCGCTGGTGTATGTCGCCGCATTTGCTCCGGATGCCGGTGAAGCGGCGGCCGACCTGGCCGGAAAATTCCCTGGCGGCACGCTTGGCCAGGCGCTCGCCGCACCGGTGAAGCTGGCTGATGGTAGCGTCGTTCTCTCCATCGACCAGGCGAAGTTCCACCAGCAATTCGCACATGACGTTTCAGCTAAAGAGTCGGCGCTGATGGCCGCAGGGCAAAGACCGATTACCGAAGCGGCTTTAACTGAAAAGTCAGGTGCGCCTGCCTGGAAAAAACTGCCCTCTTACTTCATTTACGGTGACGGCGACAAGAATATCCCCGCCCAGGGTTTGCGATTCATGGCTGAACGCGCGGGCTCAAAACACACCGTGGTGATCAAGGGCGCATCCCATGTCGTGATGGTTTCTCATCCGCAGGATGTCGCCACACTTATTGAGGAAGCGGCGAAGTAAACATCGCTCTCCCTCCTGAACGCCATCCCTCGTCTGAGGGATGGCCGTATAAGTAATGCCTCTTATGTTCCTGCCGGTATCCGTGAAAATGACATCAGCGGTATTCTTAATAATCCCAGGGACCCGGGATGCAACGGAACGTATTGCCGTCGACAGCAACATGGCAGACAGACGGGAATGAGAGATGAGTAGCGATCAATGACTCCCTGTTATCTGCCAGTTCCTGCAGCAGACGAATGCGAATCTGTGCCGCTTCTTCGGGATAATGGTCGAAACCATTGAACCAGTCAGGATGTTCAAACCCAACCTGGAAAATAGCATCGCCGGCAAAGGTGAGTCGTTCCCCCTCAGAGGCCATCCTTACCACGCTGTGTCCGGGAGTATGCCCGCCTGTACGAACGACACGCACGCCGGGTGCAACCTCGTATTCCTCTTCGAATGTATGCAGTTGAGTCTGGTACGCTTCCAAAAATTGGGTAGCGGTTTGGCGCAGTGCTTCCGGGAAACCAGGCGGCATGGAAACCTGTGAAAAATCAGGGTCACGCCAAAATTCCACCTCAGCAGCAGCGACATGAATGCGAAGGTCTGACCGCATGCGCGCTTTCACACCCTCAATAAGCAACCCACCAACGTGATCCATATGCAGATGCGTGATAATCACATCCGTGACGCTGGCAAGATCTATCCCCGCTGACGCCAGGCGGTTAACCGTCCGACCGGCGCGGGGTAAATCAGGGAAAGCCTCCCCCATCCCTGCATCAACCAGGATCGTCCGGTCACCGCTACGCACGAGAACCACATTTAATGCCCAGTCGAGAAAATCGGCAGGCAGAAACTTATCTTCAAACCAGTGGGTACGTTCGGAGGCCTCCGCGTTATGACCTAACATGGGTCCAGGTAATGACAACACGCCGTCACTGATCACCAGAACATCAATCTTACCGACCTGTAGTGCATAACGTGATGGCACCTTTTCATAAACGGCTTCCCCATGCGAGGTGCCATTAACAGGAGCTAACGACGCTGCATCATTCTTAGATATCGCCATATTTCCTCCAGACAACATAATTAATCGATTTAAGGGTATACACACCGTAGAAATGACTTTTTCCCCTCTGTTATTTCCCATCATCAAAAATAAACATGCAGACAGAACACAATGAAACAGGGTTAAAACATCGCTATACTCTTATGATGCCCACTGTTATTAACAGGTATACTCATGAAAAATCATGACAATCCTCTTGACGATGCCGTTCATAAAATGGCTCAGGTATTAAAGAACCGACCTGAATTAGGCATAGACAGTGGAGATGCGCTGCAAATTCGCTGTTATCACTGGCCGCATGGGCCATTGCATGAAACTATCCCGCCACTCGATCAACATGTGATTATTGCTCACGTTGGACATATGCAGCGTGTTGAGCGAAAAACAGAAAATAAAATCGTTAAAAACACGATCCGGAAAGGCGCCATCACGACAATTCCTCAGGGAAGTACATCTCGCTGGGATATTGCTGGTCTTGTAGATGTTATGCATTTATATATTCCTGATAATATTTTCGCCGATCTTCTGAATCAAATGGAGATACCCACTGCAGAGTTACTCTTACGCACAGCGCATTTTGATGAGACGGCATCAAAAATTACGCTGGCCGTTGCGGAAATCATTTCGGACAATAACAAAATTAACCAACTGCTCTGCGAGCACTTAACACTGTCATTAATATTACAGTTAATAAAAAACCACTCCAACACGCTGACAGCCGCAGGTCAGTCGCAAGGAGTATTGTCTTCGCGCGCATTAAAAATGGCGCTGGAAAAACTGGATAACAGCCCCATAGGGGATGTCACGATTAAATCGCTGGCTCTTGAGCTGGGAGTTTCCTCAGCTCATTTCTGCCGTGCCTTTAAAAACAGTACCGGCTTAACCCCGTACGGGTGGCTTAAGCAGCGCGTAATGGAACGCGCTTTCCACGAGTTACAACACACCGATAAACTGATTACAGAAATTGCCATTGAAAGCGGCTATGGCTCGCAAAATGCATTTACCCAGGCCTTCAGAAAAATAACAGGCTTGACCCCCGGTCAATGGCGTGAAAAAAAGAACACGCGTTGATGCTGCCTGCCGCCAGGCAGCATCAACAGAGATGGCCTGTTACGGAACAATAATATAATCAGGGTTAGCAACAGAAAACATTTTCTCTCTGTCGGGTTCTGGCGGATAAATCCACTGAGTATTAATTTCCTGCTTTATTTTTTTCGCTTCCATGCCCTGGTACATAACCTGATGATCCCAGCCTTCCGTGTAAACCGCCCCCCATTTGCCCAGATCAAGACAGGTAACATATTTTGGCTGGCTGTAAAGATGCAGCGGTAATCCCAGTATTTCTGCTGCCGCGTTATGACCGGCGACGCGCCCCAGGCTCATCGCATGCTGGCAGGACATGACGTTATAATTACCTTCATCATCCGTAGGGACTTTTACGGTATCGCCGGTAACGAAGATACCCCTGGCGCCAGGTGCCCGCAGATACGCATCCCCTATAACGCGGCCCAGATTATCGTGGTCGCCAGGGATGAGCCCGGCTAACGCGCTGGCCCGCATTCCCGCCGTCCATATCACCGTTTTGCTGGGGATAAATTCATCGTCCGAAAGCATCACCCCCTCAGCGTTGATTGCGCGCACTCTGACGCCCGTTCGTACAGTCACGCCATTACTGGCCAGCGCCTGATTGATGACCTCACAGACATCCTCGCCCATCGCCTGACCAATTTTGTTCGAACTGTCCACAATAATAACCTGCAAATGGTGCTCCGAACCCAAGAGGTCTCTGAGGCGTTCCGGCATTTCAGTGGCGGTCTCAAGCCCGGTCAGGCCCCCACCGGCGACAACAACAGTATTTCGTGCGACAGAATCAGGCTCTGAAGCTAACGACATGAGGTGTTGCTCCAGTTCATGAGCAGCATTCAATGAGTTCACGTCAAAACTGTATTCCGTGATCCCCGGCAGTTCAGGGTGAAATGCCTGGCTTCCGGTGGCCAGCACAAAACTGTCAAAATTAACTGAGGTTTCGCCACTCTCTTTTTTTACCGAGATAGTTTTATTTTCTGCATCAATACCGGTGACATAACCGGCAATATAGTGCACACCCGCAGCCTCAAGAACATGCAGAATAGAGGGTGCCATATTTTCAAGTACGGCTTCATACAATCTTGGGCGAATGGTTAATGCAGGTTCCGGAGAAACCAAAAAAATCTCAATCCGATCATTTGCCTTTTCCATATGTACCAGCCTTGCTGCTGAAATGGCGGCCCACATACCTGCAAAACCCGAACCGGCAATAATAATACGTTTTTTCATAGTGATACCTGTTAACAGCGGATGATGAAAATGTCGTTACCGCACCAAGAGTAGTGAAAGTCAAACCTGCCTGCTCTAGCAAAATTGATGTGCTTTAATCAAATTTGATGTTTTTTATCAGCGCTGCACGCGTCGCTAAATTTGCCCCATCCCGCCATCGACAGACAGGTCGATACCCGAAATAAAACTGCTTTCATCCGATGCAAGAAACAGCGCTGCCGCGGCCACCTCGTCAGGTTTGCCTAAACGACCTAACGGAATACGACTTGCGATGCTGGCGTCAAAAATCTCGCGATCGCTCAGGGAAACGCCCATTTTACTGATAATCGGTGTGGCGACGGGTCCTGGGCTCAGGCAATTCACGCGGATCCCACGGCCTTTAAGGTCGGTCGTCCAGCTGCGGGCAAAAGATCGCAGCGCGGCTTTTGAGGCGGCATAGATATTGTGTCCATCGAACCCTTTATAATGCGCAATGGAGGACGTTAATATTATCGAGCCACCGTCGGACATTAACGGGAGGGCCTGTTGCACGGCGAAAAACGTCCCTTTTACGTTGATATCAAACTGCGTATTAAAATCATCTTCGGAGGAAGCCGGGAAATCGGAAAGCACAATAACACCGGCATTTGCAAACATCACATCCAGCTTGCCGTATTTTTCGTTAATAATGCGAAAGAGGTTTTCATGGCTTCGTATGTCACCGATATCGTGTTGTATTGACAGTGCATTATCGTCACCGAGTTCATTCATCGCCTGCTGCAGGGTTTCTGCATTCCTGCCAGTGATAATCACCTTTGCACCTTCTTCAATAAACCGTTTGGCCGTGGCCAGTCCGATACCGCTACTGCCTCCGGTAATTAACGCGACTTTATTGTCTAACTGTTTCATGATGATATTTCCTGTTATTACTGCTCAGACAGAGCGATCACTCGTAGGCGTGAATACGCGTGGCAAGTGTATTTCTGCGTTCATTAAGTAATTCGATAAGCGTGTCCAGGGCCCGAAGTTTTTCTCTGTGCTGCGCCAGACACTGGATAAAACGCGCATCATCCATGTCGCTTACCTGAGAAAACTTTTCCAGCTCTGCAATCTGTCGGGTACTGAACCCACATTTTAAAAGCGAGGTTATCCATCTCACTTTCTCGACGTCTTTCGCGTCGTAATTCCGATAACCGTTGTCCAACCGCTGAGAAACAATCAGTCCTTTAGCTTCATAATGTCTGAGCACTCGGGTGCTGACGCCAGTGAGCGCCGCCAGTTCAGATGGTCGCATACCTTTCTCCTCGTCATAGATGCACTCTACAACATTGACACTAGTGTCAATGTAAAGAGCATAGCGTTAGCTGGAATGTAAGCAGATATTTCCTGAGACAGGCAAAATTAACTCCGCCAACGAAGATTGCAGCAATCTTGATTTTGCCTTGACCGTTTATTGATTAACGGTCGGGATAATCAGCCTGTTCAGACAGAACTGCCCGGCGCTGACAGCGCCCTCTGATGAGATTGCAAGGAGAAACAATAATGGGCTTCAGACATTCGCTTTTTGGATGGGAACGTTCAAACTTCACGCATTACCAGGCGGCTTATTATAAGTACGGCGGCAGTGTTAATACTCACCCCGACATTATCAATTTCTTTATGCAGAAGAAGGAAAAAGATTTCGCATTCTGGCATTACCGACGCGATGGCGAGGTCACCGCAGCGTACTTTACCAGTGATGAAAATACCTTCGGCCTGAATGTCTGGCGCGATTACCCGGTATCTTATGATGAAATTATTATCCCCATGGCTGCCGATCAAAAAATCGTTCTGCCAGTAAAAACAAACCGGCTGTCTTCTTCGCTGCGTGGGAATATAATAAATGCCACCTATGCTTTTCGTGAAAAACGTAAGGTTTGCCTGATTAAAACGTCTTTCTCAGGTAAAACGGTGAAAAAAAGAAATGGCGAGCTAAAAAAAATGCTGGCTGCGGGCGGAGAATGCATACCGCTCAGAGAGATGTCACCGGCGGATATTGCTGATATTTACGTGCATCTTTTCAGGCTGCGTTTTGCTGACAGCGTCAGATGCTATAACAGGAAAAACATCACTGAACTGTTAACCGCCCTGCCACATATGGTCACCGGCAATGTACTTTTCTTTGAAGGTGCCCCCGTTGCGATAGATCTCGTACTGTGTGCACGTAGTGAAAAAAGCCTGTATTTTGATGTTCCTAACGGAGGGATTGACCCGTCGATCACCGCATTCAGCCCAGGAAGTCTGCTCATGTGGAAAAATATTGTTGATGCACGAGAAGTATGTCGCAATGAAAATAAGGCAATGCAATTTTCAATCGGATTGTATGATAAAAAATGGGACTATAAACTGCTTTGGGCCGAAACCCAGCCCACAGGTAAATCACTGGTTCTTTGAACTGTATTCGCCGCCCTGCCCTCAACAATTATTTATCTCCTTTCGGCGCATCCAATAAAACAATAATGATAATCTGAAATATGACAATCACCGGTGCGATGTACAGTAAAAAACATCCACATCGTACCATTTTACGAAAGGCAGAAAGCAGTGAGAGAAGTAATTCAGGTGACATGGTAAACCCCCGTTTACCATGTATTTAAACTCAATTTTTACAAGATTCAGTTCACCCTTTGTTAAGGAACCGTCAATGCTGTTCCTTTTCGCTTAGCGGTATCGTCATCGTGAACGATAGCCCTCCGCTGGCATTCCGTTCTGCAAAGATAGTACCGCGATGCGCCTCGCATATCGCTCGGGCAATAGAAAGCCCAAGCCCGGACCCACCGGTATGTCGTGAACGGGACTGCTCCTCACGCACAAACGGTGAAAATATGGTTTCAAGCAGTGCGTCCGGGACTGCCGGACCGTTGTCGCGGAAAATAACGGATACCTTTTTATCGCTGACATAATAACGAATATCCAAGATGCCCCCTTCCGCAGCGTAACGCAGCGCATTGTCCATCAGGATCAAAAAGACCTGGCCTATCCGGTACGGATCAACCCGACAGGTCACAGATTCCCCCTCATGGTAGATAATGTTCACGCCCACCCTTTGGGCTGAAGGCATCGTCCATGCCACTTTCTCACGGATTATCTGGTCCAGGCTGGTTGATACCAGGCTCAAATTCAGCTGGTTGGCATCAGCCAGTTTTAACAGATGCAGATCGTCAACCAGTCTGTTTAAATCATTCATCTGCTGCATAATCATGTTCAACTGGGCCTGACTGGGTTCAAATACGCCATCCATAATGCCCTGCAGACGACCGATGGCAGCCGTCAGCGGCGAGCGCAATTCATGTGCCATGATCACATGCGATTTTTTCAAATCTTTCTCGTAGCGTTCCAGCTGCATCGACATCCCGTTAAAGTTCTCGCTGAGGCTACGCAATTCAAGCGGCAGATTGTCCGGGACGGGCACACGGGTCCCAAACCCGCCTTCAGCAACAGACCGTGCCGCACCGGCAAGCCGGCTAATATGATGGGAAATGGGTCGCGCTGTTTTCAGCGTAAGCATAAAAATAATCGGTATGAATATCAGAACCAGGATGCCAAGAATCACCCAGTCCTTAATCCCCATCGTCGGATCTGAGTAGGACAGCCCATACCAGGTGTCGATAATTTCATGATAGCGGTTGATGTTCTGTTCAGGGTGCTTGCTCAGAACGGAGAGTTCAGCACTGACGGCCTCTGGCATCCGGTAGGCGTGCCATTTGTTTTCAACAAAAAATCGCACCCACATAAAAAAGGCGATAAGAATAATACTTCCGACTGCCAGAGATATCAGCCGCTTGCATATCCAGTTCCACAGCGTACTCGGTTCGCCTCGTGGAGATAACGTAAACTTTTTCATGCATTTGCAAATCGGTAACCGATCCCTCGTACGTTTATCAGCAAATCAGTCTGCCCCGCTGACTCGAGTTTTTTTCGCAAGTTATAGATATGCGTGTCCACAACGCGCTCCAGGGCTTCACTTTCTGGGAGACACGCTTCAAGAAGCGCCTGACGGGTGAAAGCCTTATTCGGTGACTTAAGAAATGTCATCAGCAGCAACAGTTCCGTCGGCGTTAAATCCAGCGCTGTCCGTTGCCCGTTCTCGCTCTCAACGCTTACCGTCATGGACTCTGTATCTGCCTGCAGTCCCCGGTACTCAATAAGCGTGCTGCTGCGCTCGCCGGAATAACGACGGAGTACAGCATGGACTCTGGCGACCACCTCACCCGGGTTATAGGGCTTCACCACATAGTCATCCGCGCCAAATCGCAGGGCACTGATTTTGTCGCTGCCGTCGCGGATGGCGGTGATCATAATCACGGGAATATCACTGCGCCGGCGCAGGGCCAGCAGAACATCGTTCCCGCTCATGCCGGGCAACATCACATCCAGTAAAATAATGTCGGGCTTCCAGCTGAATGCCAGTTCGAGCCCCCGGTTACCGCTGCTGGCCGAAGAGGTCTGAAACTGATCGCGCTTAAGGTAAGCCTCAAGCACATTCGCGGCATCCAAATCGTCTTCAATAATTAAAACACGTTTCACATTCGCACCTTGATGGAATCTTGATTAAATCTTGCAGGAATATTGATTGACCGCCCGCATACTCCGCAATTCATAGATATAAGCATAATTCATTCAGGAAGTTTTATGAAGGAAATAAAAATCGCCTTAGTAACACTCATCGCAGCATCGTTCGCTTCACAGGCATCATCAGATAAAAAAGCATCTTATGTCACGATTGGCGTGGGTTCACAATATGCGCCTGAATATACCGGCTCGAATAAATATGATGTCAATACGCTGCCGTATTTCGGATGGACTTACGATGACTGGTCCGTCAATACCGACAAAGGCATTGTCTATTCCCATCAGTTCAGTAATGGCGTTTACCTGGGGCAAGCTCTGGGGTATTCCCTTGGCCGCACGGATAGCGGAAACGCCTGGCTTCAGGAAGGCTCTGATAAACTTAAAGGTATGGGTAAGATTAATACCGTAATGAATACCACCACCACGGCAGGATGGTGGATGGCACCCTGGATAGGCTTTGAGGGAAATATTACGGCACCGCTGACTGAAAGCCAGGGAATGCAATATAAAATTAAACTTAATGTCGTTCTTTTTGCTAACGACACAGATACCCTGCTAATCAGTACCGAAAGAAAATACGGCGACGCACGGTATAATAATACCTGGTTTGGGGTGAATGAAAATCAGAGTACCCATTCCGGATATAGGTCTTTCAACGCGGGTAGCGGATTAAACAGTGTGAATTACGATATTAACTGGCAACACACATTTAATGATAACTGGTCCGGCTATGCGGATTTAGGGTATATCACGCTTGCAGACCGTGTAAGCAGCAGCCCCATTGTGCAAAAGGATGAATATCTTCTCTTTACCGTCGGGGCATTTTATACATTCTGATGCAGGATATCGGTTATCTGGTGCTCTGACTGCCAGATAACCTGGTTTAGTGCGTTTTAAGCTTATTAATAAACCAGCGTCCGGCTGGCCCTGGAGGATATTGCGTCATATGTACCGCATGCATGGAAAAACCAGGGCCAACATCGGGCTGCATCTCCAGGTTCAGGATAACCAGTCTGCCATTAGCAAGATCGTCCTCAACCATAGGCAAAGGCATATAACCCCAACCGAGGCCCGCACGCAAGAATGCATGTTTTGCCCCCATGTCACCCAAACGCCACGTCTTAGCCGACATCACGCCAAAGTTGCGACCCGCCGTGAGTGATGAGCGGTCAGCCAATACAAGCTGCACAGCGTTCTCCATAACCGGTCGAAGAATTGGGCCAGCCATTTTAGCCAAAGGATGATCGGGTGAGACCACAGCCACGGCAGGAACACTGAGCAGGAACTCAGAGGCACACCCGGTCGGAACATCCGGTAGCGAGCCGATAATCGCGACCCGACAGTTGCCGGCCAGCAACGGCTGAAGTACCGCCCCCAGCGCCTCAGCATAAAGACGCAACGGTGTGCCGGGAAAGGCCAGATGAAATTCCTTCACGACTGCGGTCAGGATCTCTATCGGAAACATCACATCCACAGACACGGCGAGTTCGGGTTCCAGGCCTTCTGCCAGGATACGCGCCTTAGCCTTAAACGCGTCCATTCCGGCAAGCGTATGGCGTGCGGCCTCCAGTAAGGCTGCCCCCGCCTCCGTCAGTTTCGGGTAACGTCCCGTTCGCTCAAATAAAGGAAAGCCTACCTGAGATTCCAGATTTGCCAGCGTAGCGCTAACGACGGACTGCGCCCGGCGAAGTTTGCGACCTGCGGCCGAGAAACTGCCTTCATCAACCGCAGCAATGAAAGTACGCAGTTGATCAATCGACATACCATCCAGCATGTATCGCCCCTTTAGATGTATACCATCTAATTATATAGGCTACACAGATAGATCGGTGAGCACTATTCTCCTTTCATGTTCTCAAGCAACGTAGCCAAACACATCAACGCATCTGTTCATTTAAGGAAACAAATTATGAAAACAAATACTGTCGGCATTATTGGTGCAGGCGCCATCGGACAAGCTTTTGCCCACTAGCTGGTCAACGCAGGCATGAATGTCATCCTCAGTAACAGTCGTGGCCCGGACAGCCTGGCTGAAGTGATTGAGGCATTGGGCGACAAAGCTCGCGCCGGAACGGTACATCAGGCTGCCGAAGCCGAAATCGTTTTTATAAGTACCAACTGGAACAGAACCGAGGCCGCATTAAGTGGGTTGAACTGGGAGGGGCGTATTCTGATTGACGCGACTAACCCGGTACTTTTGCCGGGCTACACCCTTGCAGATCTGGGGGGTAAAAATTCATCCCAGCGCGTTTCAGAATGGGCAGCGGGAGCCCGAGTCGTCAAAGCCTTCAACACGCTTCTGGCAAACGTTCTTGCGCAAGACCCGTCCCAATCTGGCGGACGCCGCGTGGTCTTTATGTCCGGCGACCACGCTGATGCAAAAGCGGACGTCGAGGAATTAGCCACCCGAATGGGCTTCGCCAGTATAGACTTAGGGAGTCTTGAGATGGGGGGATATCTGCAACAATTCCCAGGTGGTCCCCTTCCCGCGCTAAACCTTGTGAAACTGGCTTAAGAGACGTTATTGACGAATATGGCTCAACGTACTTCCGCTGAATCATTCGAAGCGTACATTCCGGGCGAATTGCTCAAGGAACATCGGGCACAATCTTCCCGGGATGTCTTCATTCAAATTCTGGCGCGCCGGCAGAGGCAGGACAACGTTATTATCCCGGCCGTGCCAGAGCCTTTTATTGTCTGGATACTCTCTGGACGGGCCGTCGTTGAAGAACGGCCTCTGGGCGGAGAGTGGTCAGAAAACCACGTTACCGCAGGTGATTTTTTTCTCACGACCGACACCTCTCCGACAGAGATGAGATGGCAAGCCGAGCCAGACTGCCCTTTCATCGTTATGCACGTCTATATTGGTGTGTCCATGATGCAGGACATTGAGCTGCGGGAAGTGTCGGGCGAACGCGATGAAACACTGTCAGCCCTGCTGGAACTTATGCGCGCAGAGCTTTATTTTCAGCACCCACCCAGTGGACCTTACATCCAGGGTATCGCTCAAGCCCTTGCCGTACATCTCTCCCGTGCTTACCGGACATCGGCAAAGCGACACCACGGCGGGTTGCAGGCATATAAATTACACCGGGTATTTAAGGCGATGCATGAAGAGCTGGCTCACCCCTTTGACTTAGCACGTCTGGCTGGCCTTGCCGAGCTTAGCGAATTCCATTTCAGCCGGGTCTTTAAACAGTCTACCGGGCTTTCGCCTTCCCATTATTTTATCCGCTTGCGAATGGAAGAGGCGCGCCGCCTGTTGTCCGAGACAGAGGATTCGATGATCAGCATCGCCCTGACCGTGGGCTACAACAGCCCCAGCCATTTTGCTGCCATATTCCGCAAGCACACCGGTATTTCGCCCTCTCAGTATCGCCACGAAAATATGCGTAGCAAAACACCGACAGTGTGAGCAAACCACCGCGCGAAGAGAGTGCCATTTGCAGACATGATTGACCCGAACTTCAGATGTTCTTTGCTGAAGCGCTGAAACAAACGCATAAGAGGATTAATCATGGAACTCAACGGTAAATCAGCCATCGTGACCGGTGCATCAAGCGGTATCGGCGCAGCCACCGCCATTAAATTGGCCAGAGAGGGGGTCAAAGTGGGACTCGCGGCCCGCCGCCGGGATCGTCTCCAGGCGCTGGTGTCAGAAATCAAGGCCTTCGGCGGAGAAGCCATTGCGCTGGAAATGGATGTGACTGACCAGGCGTCAGTCTTCGACGGCGTGAAGAAACTGCACGACGCCTATGGCCATATTGATATCGCCTTTAACAATGCCGGACTCATGCCCATTTCAGACATCGCCAGTCTCAAACTGGAGGAGTGGCATCGTATGGTTGATGTCAATATTAAGGGCTTAATGAACACGGTTGCCGCGGTACTCCCTGTGATGCAAGCGCAAAAGTCAGGGCATATCATCAATACGTCCTCGATTGCGGGCAGAAAAACGTTCGCTGGACTCGGGGTATATTGCGCGACGAAACATGCGGTAGCCGCATTTTCAGATGTATTACGCATGGAGCTTTCGTCTCAATACAATATTCGCGTAACCTCACTTCAGCCAGGCGCGGTTGAAAGTGAATTATTCGAGCACATTACTGACGAAAACTACCGTGCACAGATGGAAAACCTGAAGGAACACATGACGTTCCTGAAGTCAGAGGATATTGCTGATTCCATCCTTTATGTGCTGCGCGCGCCGGACCATGTCAACGTGGCAGAATTGTTCATCATGCCCACAGAGCAGCAGTGGTAAGTTTGTCATGCGGGCCAAACCGGTTGTCTGGCCCGCGTTATGACCTTTTCAATACACATACAATTTTCACCCTGCACCCTGTGACGCGACAAAAAAAGCTGCCTTACAGGCAGCTTTCGTGGTGCATATGTGTTAGCCAGTTCAGTTCGCAGACGCGGTAGGTCGAATCGTGATTTCTGTTGTATCAACATTTTCAGGCGCTTCAATCACTTGCCGAACAGCGCGGGCAATATCAGCCGGCTGGAGTGCAATGGAACGGTATACCTCCATTGCCGCCTGCGTTTCCGGATGAGTAATGGTCGAGGCAAGTTCGCTTTCCACCACACCGGGGTTGACGCAGGTGACACGGATGCTGGCGCTTTCCTGTCGCAAGCCATCTGAAATCGCCCGAACGGCGAACTTTGTGGCGCAATAGACGGCAGCTGTCGGCACCACAGAGAGCGCGCCGATAGAGCCAATATTGATTATCTGACCGGAGCCCTGCGCTTCCATGGTGGGAAGCACGGCGCCAATCCCCCATAGCACGCCCTTGATATTCACATCAATGGTACGTTCCCATTCATCATATTTACCCGCTGCCAGCGGAGAAAGGGGCATTATTCCCGCGTTGTTGATCAGAACGTCAATACGCCCCCACGTAGTCAGTGCCGCCTGCACGAAATCAGACATCGACTGGCGATTTGTGACATCCAGCTCGCAGGCTTCCGCTTGCCCGCCTGTACTGCGGATTTCTGCAGCGATAGCTTCAATACGATCTTTCCTGCGTGCCCCAAGTAACAACTTCGCGCCTGCATTGCCAAGCTCTCGTGCAATACCCTCTCCGATACCGCTGGATGCACCGGTGATCAAGATGACTTTATCCATGACTTACTCCTTCAGTTGAGTTCAGAGGGATAATAGAACGCGGTTATTGTTTCGTGTATCCTGCCTCTGGTGTACACACTGGTTAGCAATCCTAAACAATGAAAATTGACCTTAATCTTTTACCTCTGTTTCTGGCTGTCGCGGAGGAACGTAGCTTCAGCGCTGCCGCCGAACGTCTTGGCGTGACGCGATCGGCGGTCAGCCAGGGGATCAGACGCCTGGAGGATACGTTCGGGACCCTGCTTGTCATGCGCACCACACGTTCGGTAAACCTGACTGAAGCGGGAGAACGGCTGCGAAAATCGTTGTCCGTACCGCTATCAACGATTGACGCGGCGTGCGAAGACGTTCTCTCTGACAACGGGCCGCGAGGGCATCTGAAAATTGCTGTCACCTCAATTGCAGAAGAATTTCTTTCAGGCCCTCTGCTCGCGTCCTTTGCAGCCGCTAACCCTGCCGTCACCATCGATATCGTCGTGTTGGATGACGAATTTGATATTGTGGCAGCGGGCTATGATGCCGGCGTAAGGCTCGGTGACGTGATCGAAAAAGACATGATTGCTGTCCCTCTGACGGGACAGCAACGGGAAGTGGTGGTGGCATCACCAACGTATCTGGCGGCCCACAGCGCACCTCGCCATCCGCGAGAGCTTATCCGCCATCGCTGTATCGGCTGGCGCCCATCGCCAGACGTCGCGCCCTATCGCTGGGAATTTGAGGAAGCGGGAATACCTTTCGACGTGGCGGTTGAACCGCATATCACCACCAACGATCTCCGTCTCATGCTCAGGCTCGCGCTTGCGGGGGGAGGAATTACCTTTGCAACCTATGAAACATTCAGGCCATTTATTGAAAAAGGACAGCTTGTTTCATTACTGGATGATTTTCTTCCGCCTTTTCCTGGGTTTTATCTGTACTTCCCGCAACGTCGAAATATGGCCCCCAAGCTGCGGGCTCTGATTGAACACGTCAGGCAGTGGGGGAAGACGTCACTGCAGTAGTTTCAAACCCGCGCAGAATATTTAGCTTCCGGAGAGTTGCCGCACCGTAGCAGCGAATGACGCATGCTCGACTGGGCAAGCCATTAACCGGGGTGTACCTCAGGCGGGCAAGAAATTTTGTTCAACCGTTTATTTAACAGCCTCATATTCGAGTTTGAGAACTATGGCTGCCCTTTTGTTACCGAGCGCGTAAGGCTTGTGCGAAGTTCGTTTTCAAGGAAAGCGACACATGCTCGTGTTTCAGCGGAGATGATATTAGCCGGGGGATAAAGTAGATATGCAGGGAATGAAGGAACAAGGTAGTCGGGTAACACAGGTACGAGATGCCCGTCGGCAATCTCCTGTCGGCAAACCGGAGACTGCAATACCCCGATTGCCCTTCCTGCCAGAAGCACAGTACGTAACGGCCGCCAGTGGCTGGAAGTGAATGTTATTCTCACAGGGACGGTGAGTAACGCGTTGTCAGGCGCGATCAGCGTCACATGGTTATTCATAAACAGGCCCGAAACACGAGCAAACGCATGTCGGGCGAGTTCACCCGGTGTACGGGGCATATCATAACGCTGCAAATATTCGGGAGAGGCCACCAGCAACCGCTCAATTTTCCCCAACGGGCGGACAACATAATATCCTTCCCCCGCCTCACCAAGACGTAGCGAGATATCCACACCTTCGGTGACCGGGTCCGTCACTCTGTCACTGAGCACCAGATCTATGTTTATGCCCGGATAGGCCAATTGCAGTTTAAGCAGGGCGGGCATAAGTAACTCTTCCCCGGCACCATAGGGTGCGGCAATGCGCAGGGTTCCACTAATTGCCTCACCATTATCCGCGATTGCCAGCGCATGGTCAGCCGCTGCAACGGCGCTTTTGCTCCGTTCATAGAACAGCGTCCCGCTATTGGTGAGAGACATTCGGCGCGTGTGACGTCGCAGCAGGCGGGTATTAAGATGAGCTTCCAGACGCTCTATCCTTTCACTGACCGCCGGCTGTCCGATGCCGAGATCGCGCGCAGCGGCAGACATGCTTCCGCGCTCAACCACCCGAATGAAAATACGCATTGCCGTAAGTAAATCCATTCACCGATTATATTGGTAAAACCGATAAATGAAAGTGGTCCCGCCCCTCTACTGCCAGGCCCTTCTGTTAATGAAAATCTGTGCGTCCACGGCTGGTGTAGCTATGGCGTACAGAACATTTCATTTTTTACGGGAAAAGAAGCATGTCAGATATCAGGCTTTATATGTTCCAGTCGGGCTATCAGCGTTGTAAATATCACGATATCAGGATGAATCAGGGTGAAGGCTCCGACTACATTATACCTGTCCCCTGGTTTTTACTGACGCATCCGCAGGGGAATGTTGTTATTGACGGTGGTCTTGCGGTGGAAGGGCTGAAGGATCCCCGCGCCTACTGGGGACCGACTGTTGACCAGTATCACCCCATCATGGATACAAACCAGGGCTGTAGAAGACAACTGGCGAAGCTCGGAATAAGGCCAGAATCGGTGCGTTATGTTTTACTCTCCCACCTCCATTCTGACCATACCGGCGCGATTGGCCGCTTTCCTGAAGCCACTCATCTTGTGCAGCGTGCTGAGTACGACTATGCCTTTTCACCGGACTGGTTTACCGCCGGGGCCTACTGTCGGAAAGATTTTCATCGCGAAGGTCTCAAATGGCAGTTTCTGGCAGGAGATGCCGATGACGGTTTTGATCTGTATCGCGACGGCGTTCTGAAAATTATTTACACACCAGGCCACTCCCCGGGTCATCAATCTTTTGTCGTCTCCTTGCCGAGTGGAAAATCGTTCACCCTGGCGATAGATGCTGCCTATACGCTTGACCATTTTCAGGATAAAGCCCTGCCTGGCTTGATGACATCGGCCAGTGAGGTGGCACGATCGGTGGCAAAACTAAGAGTGGTTACCCAGATGCATAATGCGGAAATTATTCCCGGGCACGATCCTGATATCTGGCCGCATTATGCGATGAAGACGGAGGGCTATAACTGATACGAACGGTGATAGTGACAATACCTCTTCCCTGAGGCGATAACCCTGGTCATTTATGCTTAGCACAGAGGCAAGCCTTCATTGCTATCACTCATGAATTTTAACCACCACTTTCCCCTTTGCATGCCCGCGAGCCAGATAGGCGAAGGCGTCGCCAGTTTCGGCAAAGGGGAAAACGTTGTCGATAACGGGTTTGATGCGTTGAGCGTCCATGAGTTCAGCGATTTGGCTAAGCTGGCTGCCATCAGGGCGGACAAAGAGAAACGAATAGGTTAACCCTCGTTTTTTTGACAGTCGCATGATTTTGCGGCTCATCAGTCCTAATACGAAACGCAGGAACACATTAAGGTGTCTTTCCCGTGCGAAAGCCGTATCTAACGGCCCGATCAGGGAAACTATCTTCCCTCCCGGTTTAAGGATTTGGGTGGATTTCTCAATCGCGTCACCTCTGATAGTCCCGAGGACAATATCGTAGCCGCTCAGCACTTTTTCGAATTCCTGCTTTTTATAGTCAACCACCTCATCTGCACCAAGGCGGCTCACCCAGTCAATGTTGGCGGTGCTGGTTGTCGTCCCTACCGTTGCGCCAAGGTGTTTTGCCAGTTGGATAGCAAAACTGCCAATTCCACCGGAGCCGGCCGGGATAAATACTTTCTGCCCCGCTCGCAGCTTCGCGCGTTCCGTCAGCGCTTGCCAGGAGGTGAGACCGACCATCGGAAGCGACGCTGCCTGTACGAAATCCAGAGTGGCGGGTTTTAACGCTGCAAGGTTTTCTGGCACCCGCACAAATTCAGCAAGCGAACCCGTTCCCCTGTCAAAAATACTGGCAAACACCTCATCGCCTGCGTTGAAACGCGTCACGCGACGTCCTGTGGCAACGACAACGCCGGACACGTCACTGCCCAACGTCGCGGGGAGACTGAAATGCAGAACACGTTTGAACATGCCGGTCGGGATCATGTTATCGATCGGGTTCAGACCTACTGCATACACTTTGACCAGAATTTCATCATCACCAGGGGAGGGAAAATCGACGTCGTCGAATCCCAGTTCAGGGGATTTACCATAGCGTTTGAACGTAAATGCTTTCATCGTCTTCTTATTCATTTGTCTTTTACTCTGCCGGGTTTGCCGGTGGCGTGTTTCTTACCAACGCTGTTGCTGAGTAAAAAAGCGATACCCAGGAATAGCTCGATAAATACTGCAATAACGATCTGCCCATTAACGTGTCCTGCATACCACTCAACAACGCCGGACACGGCTAAAATCAAACATAACGTACCGATCCCTGCTGCCAGGGCATAGCGTGCCAGCGTGGGCTCTGCATGCCTGGCGAATAAACACATCACCCCCAGGCCCGCGTACAGGGCGGCAGAGCGATGGCCGAGCACATCAGTTCCCGGTGTCGGCGTGATTCCCCACTGCGTTAACAGCAGTTGCGGGAAGAACATCCATATCGCCGTCAGGATGAAAAACAACCCGGCAGTCAGAATAGCCAGTTGAGAAAATTTCATATTCTTATTCTTTCGCGTCGAGCTGAAGACTGTTGCGTACTACCTTGTCCAGAAGTGAAGCAGGCGCAAAGCGGCGAATAAAATTCAGTTTCCCCGCCAGCGTGCCCGCCGTATAACGCACCTTAGGCCGTAAAGACTGGGCAGCCTTTAGCACCACATCAGCCACCACTTCCGGACGTTCCGCCTCGTCCATTGCCTTGCTGACGACGTTGTTCAGCTTAGCCCGGAGCGGTTCATATTCTTCTAGCTTCGCGTCAGGTTCTAAATTGTTTGCGTCGAACTGTGTCTTTATATAAGCCGGCTCGATCACGGAAACCCTGATACCCTGTGCGCGCAGTTCATGGTCCAGCGCGCCCGTATACCCTTCAACCGCATGCTTACTGGCTGCATACAGTGCCACGTACGGTAGCGGGACAATCCCTAATATCGAACCAATGTTGATGATGCGGCCACTGCCCTGATGGCGCATGTGCGGGATCACTGCCCGCGTCATTCTGACCAGGCCAAGAAAGTTGGTGTCGAAAATACGCCTGGCCTGATCAATCGAACTTTCTTCCGCGGCCGCAGGAGCAACCCCAAAGCCCGCATTATTCACCAGCAAATCTATCCGCCCTTCCAGGTGCAGTAACGCCTCAATGGCGGCGCTCACGGACGCATCGTCCGTCACATCAAGCGTTAATAACGCAAAGGGATGCGTGCCTGCCTGCGCACCGCGCCGGCTGGTGCCATAGACCGTATACCCCGCGGCAAGCAGTTTTTTAGCCGACGCCTCACCGATCCCCGAAGAAGCTCCGGTCACCAGTGCTACACGTTTTTTTGTCATTCTCACTACGCTCTCTTGATGGAGTCCTGCTCACCCTGCAGCGCAACAACACGCTGCAGGGAAACAACGCGGCATAGGGTTATGCCGAATCCCCGTGGCTACACTGTGTACCGTTCTGCCGCTTTAGCCTGATTGATATCCGCCAGCAGAGCCTGACGCGCCTTCTCCAGGTCATCCCAGTGGGCAGCATTTTGTAAAGGAGGGATGGTGACGAGTTCGCGACGATCAAAGCCGGCCAGGGCTGCGTCAACTAACTGACCCACTTCCATCATCTCGGGCGCCTTACTGATATCAATACCTGCACGCTCCCAGATTTCGGTGTAAGTGCCGGCCGGAAGTACCGCCTGGACGTAAACGCCCGCGGAGGACAGCTCAATATGCAATCCCTGCGACAGGAAAAGCACAAAGGCTTTGGTGGCACCGTAAACCGTCATGGCAAATTCCGGGGCGAGCCCAACGACGGAACTGATATTGACGATTGCGCCTTCTCCGGTTTTGACAAACCGAGGCGCCGCGGCACTGGCAAGCCTCGTCAGCGCAGTGACGTTCAGGGCGATAAGACGCTCAATTGCCTCAGGCGTCTGGCCGGTAAAATTGCCCGACTGTGCCATGCCTGCGTTGTTAATCAGCACCCCTATTTTTTCGTCTTCACGAAGACGAGCTTCCACCGTCGCTAAATCCGCTGCCTGAGTGAGATCGGCTGGCAGAACATCTACAGAAACGCCCTTCTCCTGTCGCAGACGCTCGGCGAGTGCGTCTAATTTTGTTTTATCGCGGGCAACCAGAACCAGGTCATGTCCACGGCTCGCAAATCTTTGCGCATAAACAGCACCAATACCCGTCGATGCGCCTGTAATGAGAACTGAAGTTTTCGTCATATGTGATCTTCTTTATTAAATGTTGAACAGAATCTGCACTGTTCGATGCAGGTAAATCCGGGGATATGTCCGGCTCTCTTTGCTGATCTCAGTCAGACTGACAGAGCGCGCATACCTCTGCGAAGCGCCGTCGGGGACATGGATTTAATGATGATGATCATAATCTATAAAGTCAACTGGTTTGATTATGATCATCATCAATGTATAATTGAGCCTTGTTTTGTAAGGGGGCGGGAACGCATGAAAGTGTCAAAAGAGCAGGTTCGGGAAAACCGAATGCGCATTGTTGAAACGGCATCAGAACTTTTTCGTGAGCGCGGCTATGACGGCGTGGGCGTGGCGGAGCTGATGTCTGCGGCGGGTTTAACCCACGGCGGGTTTTATAAGCACTTTGGTTCAAAGGCCGACCTGATGTCAGAAGCCATGAACTGTGGTTTTGTACACGCCGCGGAAAACCTGGCGGGTGTGGATCGAGAAAAATTCATTGAATATTACCTCTCCCGACAGCATCGCGATGATATGGCCAGGGGTTGTGTGATGTCTGCCCTGGGCACCGACACCGCCCGTCAGTCTGAGTCCATCAAAGAGACATTTGCAGCCGGGGTTGAACGCCAGCTGGCAATGTTAAGCGACGAAAATGTCTCACGTGCTGACCTGATAGACACCTTTGCACATCTTGTCGGGGCTCTGGTGTTGTCCCGTGCCTGCCCGGATAATTCTGCGCTCGCTGACGAAATTCTGGATGTCTGCCGCTCGCGTATTCTGCGTGAGGAGCCGCGAAAAGAGTGAATATTTTGCAGCCGGGTGAGTGATTGCCAGGAGATATCAGGAAGATTTGATGACGGAGGTCATAAAAAAGGTAGGTATTTTTGAGAAAAGTTTTGGAGAGGTTTTGGAGAAAGAAAAAAAGTTATATATTCCAGCCCGTTAAATCCAAATATACCTTCTGAGTTCAGAGGCTTACTCATGTCATGGCAATACTTCAAACAGACTTACCTGGTTAAGTTCTGGTCACCTGTACCCGCCGTTATCGCAGCGGGGATCCTGTCTACTTACTATTTCGGCATTACCGGTACGTTCTGGGCTGTAACCGGCGAGTTTACCCGCTGGGGTGGACAGCTGCTGCAGCTTGCCGGTGTGCATGCTGAAGAGTGGGGTTACTTTAAGCTCATTCATCTGGAAGGCACTCCGCTGACCCGCATCGACGGGATGATGATCATCGGCATGTTCGGCGGCTGTTTTGCCGCCGCGCTGTGGGCAAACAACGTTAAGCTGAGAATGCCAAAAAGTCGGATCCGCATCGTACAGGCGGTCATCGGCGGCATGATTGCCGGTTTCGGTGCGCGCCTGGCGATGGGCTGTAACCTTGCCGCCTTCTTTACCGGTATCCCACAGTTTTCGCTACATGCCTGGTTCTTTGCCGTCGCTACCGCCATCGGTTCTTACTTTGGCGCAAAATTTACCCTTTTGCCGCTGTTCCGTATTCCCGTCAGGATGGTTAAAGTCAGCGCCGCATCGCCGCTGCCGCAAAAACCGGCTCAGGCACACCGTCGTTTCCGCCTGGGGATGCTGGTCTTTTTCGCCATGGTGGCATGGGCACTGTGTACAGCGCTCAATCAACCTAAACTGGGTCTGGCAATGCTGTTTGGCGTGGGCTTTGGTTTGCTTATTGAACGCGCGCAGATCTGCTTTACTTCAGCGTTTCGCGATATGTGGATCACCGGGCGAACAATGATGGCAAAAGCGATTATTGCCGGGATGGCGGTGAGTGCTATCGGCATCTTCAGCTATGTTCAGTTAGGTGTTGAACCGAAAATCATGTGGGCCGGCCCGAATGCGGTGATTGGCGGCCTGCTGTTTGGCTTCGGGATTGTGCTGGCTGGCGGTTGTGAAACCGGCTGGATGTACCGCGCCGTTGAAGGTCAGGTGCATTACTGGTGGGTTGGCCTGGGGAACGTGCTCGGGTCAACTCTCCTCGCGTACTACTGGGATTCCCTTTCTCCTGTCCTCGCGACAAACTGGGATAAGGTCAACCTGCTCAGCACGTTCGGCCCACTCGGTGGCCTGTTGGTCACGTACGCCCTGCTGCTGGTCGCTTTTTTACTGGTGATTGCGCAGGAGAAACGGTTCTTCCGCCGTGCCGCTGTCAAAAATGAAACGCAGGAGAATGCCGCATGAAAGAGATCGTGCCTGACTATCGTCTGGATATGGTGGGCGAACCCTGCCCTTATCCCGCTGTCGCCACGCTGGAAGCCCTGCCTCAGCTCAGGAAAGGGGAAATTCTGGAGGTGGTGAGCGACTGCCCGCAGTCCATCAACAACATTCCTCTGGATGCTAAAAACCACGGTTACACCGTGCTGGACATTCAACAGGATGGGCCAACCATTCGTTATTTGATACAGAAATAATCCCGCCACAGACGCTCCTTAACCGGGGCGTCTCCTGCCCCAAAAATCCGCCTTACGTCCCACTTTGGCGGTAAATGCAGCCCCCTGTTCTCCCCCGGAACTACACTTAAAGTGGATAAAAAACAAACAGGAGGTGTGGCATGTTTGCGTCAATTCTCGTTCCTGTCGATATTTCAGAGCGTCGCCTGACCGAACAGGTGATTCCCTATGTTCAGGCGAACGCAGCAATCAGTAACGGCAAAGTGCATTTTCTGACTGTCGTTCCTTCTTTCCCCTACTATTCCTCTCTTGGGCTGGCCTATTCCGTTGAGATGCCAAAACTGGAGGAAATGCAGCAGGAGGCGCTGGCGAAATTGAATGAGATCGTTACGCAGTTCAATTTACCGGCCGACCGCATTCAGACCCACGCCATTTCTGGCACGCCTAAAGATCAGATCCTGAAACTGGCTGAGAGTATCAATGCAGACCTGATAATTATTGCGTCTCATCGACCTGATATTTCGACCTATCTGTTAGGTTCTAACGCTGCGGTCGTCGTGCGCCACGCAAAATGCCCGGTGCTGGTGGTGCGTTAGCGTGCCTGCGAGGAAAGATAAGCCCCGGGCTATCGGGGCTTATTTACTGTGAAAGTGACCGTTTCTGTTTGACGGCTTTTATTCGGTGATAAACACCATATTTGCACGGCACGCAGCGTTTCGCGTTCAAACACCCCTTCAGGCTGTGCAGAGACAATACGTATATCGTATGGATGACCATCGTCGCCCACAGAAAAAGAGAAAACAACGTTACCCTCAATGCCCAGCGCCTGTGCCTTTACGGGCATGGCAGGGAAAGGCTTATTCGTTATTCCATTGCACGGTTTCTGCGCCGGTTCAGGTTGCATGGGCTGTTGATGGCAGCCAGAAATGAGCGTAACCGCAGCCGCAATAATTATTCTTTTCAATATTATGTCCTGTAAAATTTAACGTCTCGCTTTTCGAGAACAGTATATTGCGACATCTGGCATTAATCTCCTCCCAACTCCGATAGCCTGCTTGCGGAATAACTTTCATAAATGGACTTTCTCATGAATCAAATTCTTTCGTCAGTGTGTATTACTGCTGTGCTTGCCGGATGTGTTCCCCTTCCCCCTAAACGCTGTCACAAACAACGTGCCCCCGATGCCTGTACTTATAAGCATTCCGGTAAAGCCTCGGATAACAATATCCACTGGCTACAGGCCTGCGCCATTGAGCAATCACTGGACGCCGCACTGACCGATCCTCACGCATAAAGCGGTAAGCGGTGCAACCTGCACCTCGACTTTAGGAATGGTGTGAATAGGTTATTGTCAGGCGTTGGCTGACGCGGCTAAACGGGCAGTATTTCGGCCGTTTACGGTTCAGCATGTATTTGATGAGATGAGTTCAGCACGCTGGAATATGG
The DNA here is from genome assembly GCF_031453695.1 of Enterobacter sp. SORGH_AS_0287. Lineage (NCBI taxonomy): Bacteria > Pseudomonadati > Pseudomonadota > Gammaproteobacteria > Enterobacterales > Enterobacteriaceae > Enterobacter > Enterobacter sp. SORGH_AS_0287. The sequence goes on along the minus strand of NZ_JAVIZW010000001.1, from coordinate 931,613 downwards.
AGGGGCAACCTTAATCCCCCCGAAGCAAGACTGGCCATAACCAGGCCAGTCTCAGGGGATAAATCAGAAACGATAACCCGCGGAGAACATAAACACCCACGGATCGAGGCGAGTGCTGATACTTTGCTGTTCACCGCCCGCTTTAAAGCGAACGTCGGTATCAATGTCCATGTACCAGACCGAGGCGTTAATTAACCAGTCACGGTTAATCAGATAGTCCAGCCCCACCTGCCCCGCAACACCCCACGAGTCTTTCAGACTGAGATCGGTAAGCCCGGCTTCTTTACCGGTATCGTTAAATTTCTCGTCGAAGAAGGTGGTGTAGTTCACCCCTGCGCCAATATACGGACGCACCTTACTGTTAGCATCACCAAAGTACCACTGCGCCATCAGTGTTGGCGGTAAATGGTGCACCGTCGCGATATCCCCGGTTGGCCCTAAACCGACGCGATGACGGAATGGCGTTGCTGCCAGAAGCTCAACACCAATGTTCTCCGTCGCCATATACGTAAAGGTCAAACCGAGCTGGGTATTGTTGCTGACGTTAAAACCGCCCATACCCAGTACGCTATCAGAGCCTTCTGTTGGACGCACCGTTGCCGAACCGGCACGAATAAAGAATTCACCTGCTTCATGCGCATACGCGCCGCCAGAGAGACTGCTTAATACAAGGGCTGCCACCGCTAATTTTTTCATATCCGCTCCATCGTTGTGGTTTTAGTCGCGGAGGAGAATATACTCACAAATGAGTAATAAGTGATCTGCTACAGATCACATTAAAACCAGTAAGTTAACATTCATTGATCTGGGTTAATTTTTGGTGACACACCGTAAAGCGATAAGTTGTCGTCAGGTCAATTTCTGGCATTTCGGCGTTACAAAATTTTCTCTTTTCACCCTCTTGCTCTTCCTCTCGCGGCTGGATAATTTAGCGCTCTCACAAGTTGATTTGATGCGTTCTTCTTTTGCAGGTGTGCCATGAGTGATGTTAACCCGTGCATGACGTGCGGAGCCTGTTGTGCGTATTTTCGAGTCTCTTTCTACTGGGCCGAAGCCAGCGATGGCGGCGGTACCGTTCCGGTTCATCTCACTGAACCGTTAACGCCTTTTCTGCGCTGCATGAGCGGCACCAACCAAAAACCGTGCCGATGCGCTGCGCTTCATGGTGAACCTGGGGTGTCCACCCGGTGCTCTATCTACGAGCACCGCCCCAGCCCGTGCCGGGAATTTTCCATGTCAGGTGAGGATGGGCAGGTCAATGAAGCCTGTAATCGTGCCCGTGCGCGCTTTGGATTACCGCCGCTTTACAAAGATATGCTTTTCCATACAAGCCTTGATGCTGCCACGACAGTGTTATCCGGTGTACAATTGCCGGCTAATTAACACCTGCAATACTCAAGGAGAGTGCATGTCTATCACGGCGAAGTCTGTCTACCGTGACACGGGAAACTTTTTCCGCAATCAGTTCTTAACCTTTTTACTGATCGCGTTGCTATGCGCCTTCATTACAGTGGTGCTTGGTCATGCGTTCTCGCCAAGTGACGAACAGATTGCCAGCCTGAGCCAGGGCGACAACCTTGCAGATAGCGTGGGGTTGTTTGAACTGGTACAAAACATGACGCCGGAGCAGCAACAAATCCTGCTGCGGGCTTCCGCTGCTTCGACATTCTCTGGTCTTATCGGCAATGCGATTCTGGCAGGTGGCGTTCTGCTGATGATTCAGCTGGTTTCCGCCGGTCAGCGCGTCAGCGCCCTGCGGGCGATTGGTGCCAGCGCGCCGGTATTACCGAAGCTGTTTATCCTCATCTTTTTAACCACCATGCTGGTGCAGATGGGGATTATGCTGGTCGTCGTGCCGGGTGTATTACTGGCTATCGTGCTCTCTTTCGCGCCGGTAATGGTCGTGCAGGATAAACTGGGGATCTTTACCGCGATGCGCAGCAGCATCCGGCTCGCCTGGGCAAATATACGCCTGGTGGCACCGGCTGTTATCGGCTGGCTGTTGGCGAAAACGCTCCTGCTGCTGTTTGCCCCGAATTTTGCGGTACTCACGCCAAATGTTGGCGCGGTGGTGGCAAATACGCTGAGCAACCTCATTTCAGCGGTACTGCTGGTCTATCTGTTCCGCCTGTATATGTTAATTCGTCAGTAATCCTGTGGCCGGGAACGTCAGCCCGGCCCTACACAGAAGATGGAATCACAGAATGAAGCAGTTTCTTGATTTTTTACCGCTCGTGGTCTTTTTCGCTTTCTACAAGCTGTATGACATTTATGCCGCCACGACTGCACTGATCGTGGCCACAGCGGTTGTGCTGATCTATAGCTGGGTTCGCTACCGTAAAGTTGAAAAAATGGCGCTGGTGACCTTCGTCCTGGTCGCGGTGTTTGGTGGACTCACCCTGTTCTTCCACAACGATGAATTCATCAAATGGAAAGTCACGGTGATTTACGCTCTGTTTGCGGGTGCGTTACTGATTAGCCAGTGGGTGATGAAGAAGCCGCTGATCCAGCGCATGCTGGGCAAAGAGCTGACGCTGCCTCAGGAAGTGTGGTCCCGACTGAATATCGCCTGGGCGATCTTCTTTATTCTCTGTGGTCTTGCCAATATCTATATTGCTTTCTGGCTGCCGCAGAATATCTGGGTCAACTTCAAGGTCTTTGGCCTGACGGCTCTGACGCTCATCTTCACGCTGTTAAGTGGCGTTTATATCTATCGCCACATGCCACAGGACGACCAGCACTGATCGTTCACCGACCAGAACGTGTGCAGCAGGCGTTCTGGTCTATTCTCTCCAGCCTGAAATCATAGTAGCATCCCGCCTGAAGTCTTCAGTTACGAGTTAAAACAATGACAACAAATAACGCCCCTCAGGGCGAACTGGTTTTACGCACACTGGCAATGCCCGCTGACACCAATGCCAATGGCGATATTTTTGGCGGCTGGCTGATGTCGCAAATGGATATGGGCGGCGCTATTCTGGCAAAAGAGATTGCACATGGCCGGGTAGTGACGGTGAGAGTGGATGGCATGACCTTCCTGCGCCCGGTTGCAGTGGGTGATGTGGTTTGCTGTTACGCGCGTTGCGTAAAACGTGGCAATACCTCCATCTCCATTAACATCGAAGTGTGGGTGAAAAAGGTCTCGTCCGAACCCATTGGACAGCGTTATAAAGCGACAGAAGCGCTGTTTATTTATGTGGCCGTGGACAACGAAGGTAAACCCCGACCGCTTCCTCAGGCCTGATTGTCCGGTAAAAAAAAGCCTCCTTGCGGAGGCTTTTTTTATTCCATCTGTGCCCCGCCATTCAGGCGGAAGACAATATTCACGATCAGTCCGTTGCCCGGTTTACCGGCTTCATAACGCCATCTGCGCATCGCCGTTTTCACTTCTCTCTCGAACATATTAGACGGCTGCGCGGACAGTATTTCCACGTTCTCAACACGCCCTTCCGGCGTAACATCGAATTTCACCCGTACACGGCCCTCAATACGTAATGCCTGAGCACGAGCCGGATACTGCGGCTGATTACGGCTGACCGCACGCGGTCCCGCAGGTGCGGTGACTGTCGGTTTGGCTGTCGTCGTGGTGTTATTCATCACCGGACGCGAAGGTGCTGCGTTTTCTACCGTCTGCGTGGCGCGGGGTTCAACCGGACGCGTTTCGCGTTTTGGACGTTCTTCTACCTTCTTCACCGGTTTTGGCTTCGGCTTAGGTTTCGGCTTCGGCTCGGGTTTGTGGATCACCACCGGAGCTTCTTTTGGCGGTTCCGGCACCGGTTCAGGTTCGGGTTCCGGTTCGGCGACGGGCTGTGGCGGCGGAGGCGCAACCTGCGGTGGTTCGAGATCCGCTGGCGATACCATCGTCACAGAAATAGGCTGTGCGGGCGCTGGCATTTCAACAACCTGATGAACCGAGGTATAAAGCAAACCCGCCACGACAGCACCGTGAATAACGACAGAAAGCAGCGTCGGCCAGGGAAAGCGGCGAGGTAAATCAAGGGTCATCGAAGTCATAATCATCAACGTTAAAAAACCGAACACTGATTTTAAATGCAAATAGCAATCATATTCAATAAGACACTTTGTCCTGGCGCAATTTAAGCGCAAGAGAGGCCAAAAAAGGCGCATTCAGATCAGGGTTTTAACATTGTTTTTATCTTTACATTGCAGTCAGTTGCCCTTTCACATAACGTTACTGACACTTTTAATGGTTAAGGAGCTTCACCGTGCTTTACGTGATTTACTCTGAAGATGTCGCTGATTCCCTCGAAAAACGCCAGTCCGTTCGCCCTGCCCATCTGGCGCGTTTACAACTGCTCCAGGATGAAGGTCGATTACTGACCGCGGGTCCAATGCCTGCGGTAGACAGCAATGACCCTGGCGCTGCCGGTTTCGCGGGCTCCACGGTGATCGCCGAGTTTGAATCCCTGGAAGCGGCTCAGGCCTGGGCTGATGCAGACCCGTACGTTGCCGCAGGTGTCTATGCGAAGGTGACGGTTCGCCCGTACAAGAAAGTGTTTTGATACAAAAGTGGCTCCGAAAGGAGCCACTCATCTCTTCAGTGCAGTGACGCTAAGCGCGCCGCAAATCCGACAAACAGCAGCCCAATCAGCCCGTTCCCCAGCTTTGCCAGTTTCTTTTTGGTTTTCAGATAACGCGTGACAAACGCACCAGAGAAGATCAGGAAGCTCATATACATAAAGCTAATCAGCTCCAGCGTGGTCGCGAGGATCAGGAAAGACGTGCCCGTGTTTTTCGCATTCACATCGATGAACTGCACAAAGAACGAGACATAGAACAAAATAGCCTTTGGATTCGTCAGGCTCAGCACCAGCGAGCGTTTCATGATCATGCTCGCAGGCTCGGTTCCGCTCTCATGGGTATTCTTCTGACGGGTGATGACTGACCAGAGCATTTTGCCGCCGAGCCACAGGAGATAGAAAGCACCGAGGTAGCGCACAATATTAAACAGAACCGGGGTCGTCTGGATTAATGCTGCGACGCCCGCCCAGGCCAGAAACATCAGCACTGCATCGCCGATAAACACGCCAGTGGCGGCGAGATACCCTTTTTTAACACCGTGCCCAATACCGGTTTTCAGTACAAACAATGTGTTCGGTCCAGGCACCAGCACGATAAAAAATGCCCCTACAACATAGGTCCAGAAATTAAGTACACCAAACTCCGCAAACACCTCTCCCTCCTTTTGCTAAAAAACGACGGGAATATCGCTGCAAATACGATATCCCCAAAATCAGACGCTATTGTACGCCGTTATAGCCATCAAGATAAGTCGTAGCCAGTTCGTTACCAAATAAAACGGCGTCCTTCTCTTCCATTTGAGACGTCCATTTATCCGCGGTATTACCGTCGAAAGCATGCTCCGTTTTCGCCTGATTCTTCAGTTGATCGCGAATGCTTTGGGCGTACTGGTTAGCCTCAGACCGTGTGCGTCCTGCAGCGCGATCGGTTTTCCCCTGCTCATACAGCTCACGGAACTGAGGGACATTCAGACGATAATTTTGCGATACACTTGACGTAAAATTGCCGCCAGTAAAATTGGTTTTATGCGACACGAAATAATAAGCATGCCTTTCCGGTGACGTTTTACTGCTGGCACAACCGCTCAACACGGCAATCCCAAGAAGGGCTGCAACCACTTTTCCGTTCATCTCTTTTCCTTTTTAGTTTATCCAGTGCGATATCCCGCTGAGCAGTAAATTAATCAACGCGGATAATGACGATAATCCTGCGTTTTCCCTGATCGCATCCAGCGCAAGCAGCACAATAAATACCCAGAGATAAGGATTCATCTTTGAAATGCATAAGATTAAGAGGGCGGAGTATATCGCGGAATGAATCGGGGGAGAGACTGCGAAAAATGATAGCCTGAAAATCAGTGGGCACCTTAACGGTGCCCTGATGGTTCTCAGATAACCTGTGTAGCGAACAGCAACGCGTTACGGTGTCTGGTCATTCCACATTTTCTGATGGCGTGTATACGCATATTGCGGCGGGATTGTGCTTCCAGCCAACGAGCCTTGCGACGACTCACCTGTCGCAACATGCGCCAGCGCCCTACTTCTGTTCTACTGCGCTTCATGTTTACAACTCTTTCTCTAACAGAAACCCCATTATAAACCCAACCCCGCAGCAAACCAGCGCTTTTAACTGGCGTTTTTATTTGCCAGATGATTCCTGATGCGTACACTCATAACAATACGCTTTCAAAAGGATTTTTTACCTATGACAACCTTCTACACCGTGGTGAGTTGGCTGGTCATTCTGGGATACTGGCTGTTAATCGCGGGTGTGACTTTGCGCATCCTGATGAAGCGCAGAGCCGTACCCTCTGCCATGGCCTGGCTGCTGATAATCTACATCCTGCCGCTGGTGGGAATTATTGCCTATCTCTCTTTCGGTGAGCTTCATCTGGGTAAACGCCGTGCCGAGCGTGCCCGCGCCATGTGGCCTTCAACCGCCAAATGGCTCAACGATCTCAAAGCCTGCAAACATATCTTTGCCGAGGAGAACAGCAGTGTTGCCTCCTCGCTGTTTAAGCTGTGCGAACTCCGTCAGGGTATTGGCGGCGTTAAGGGCAACCAGCTCCAGTTGCTGACCTCCTCGGATGACGTCATGCAGGCCCTCATCCGCGATATTCAACTGGCTCGCCATAATATCGAGATGGTGTTCTATATCTGGCAGCCTGGCGGCATGGCCGATCAGGTTGCTGAATCGCTGATGGCCGCTGCGCGTCGGGGCATTCATTGCCGACTGTTGCTGGATTCCGCTGGCAGCGTCGCCTTCTTCCGTAGCCCCTGGGCGGGCATGATGCGTAATGCCGGTATTGAAGTGGTTGAGGCGCTGAAGGTCAATCTCTTGCGTGTGTTTCTGCGCCGGATGGACCTTCGCCAGCACCGTAAAATGATCATGATCGACAACTATATTGCCTATACCGGCAGCATGAACATGGTTGACCCGCGGTTCTTCAAGCAGGACTCGGGTGTCGGGCAGTGGGTAGACCTGATGGCGAGAATGGAGGGGCCCATTGCCACCTCGATGGGTATCGTTTATTCCTGCGACTGGGAGATAGAAACCGGGAAACGTATCCTGCCGCCGCCACCGGATGGCAATATCATGCCGTTTGAAGAGGCCAGCGGGCACACCATCCATACTATCGCTTCCGGACCGGGCTTCCCGGAGGACCTGATCCATCAGGCGTTGCTGACAGCCACTTACGCAGCGCGTGAATATTTGATCATGACCACCCCCTACTTTGTTCCCAGCGATGACCTGCTGCACGCCATCTGTACCGCGGCACAGCGCGGTGTCGATGTGAGTATCATCTTGCCACGCAAAAATGACTCGCTTCTGGTGGGCTGGGCCAGCCGGGCATTCTTCAGTGAACTGCTGGCTGCGGGGGTGAAAATCTACCAGTTTGAAGGCGGATTACTCCATACCAAGAGCGTGCTTGTCGACGGCGAGTTAAGTCTCGTGGGTACGGTTAACCTGGATATGCGCAGTCTGTGGCTGAACTTTGAAATCACACTGGTGATCGATGATGCCGGCTTTGGCGGCGATCTGGCCGCGGTCCAGGATGATTATATCTCCCGCTCGCGACTGCTGGATGCCAGACTGTGGGTTAAACGCCCGCTGTGGCAGAGAATTACCGAACGACTGTTTTACTTCTTTAGTCCGTTGCTGTAAAACGTGCCCAACGATGTTAAACAGGTAGTCATCATGGAAATGGATCTGAACAATCGCCTGACCGAAGACGAAACGCTCGAACAGGCCTATGACATTTTTCTCGAACTGGCGGTTGATAACCTCGATCCCGCAGACGTGATCCTCTTTAATCTCCAGTTTGAAGAGCGCGGGGGCGCCGAGTTGTTCGACCCTTCTGAAGACTGGGCTGAACATGTGGATTTCGACCTCAATCCTGACTTCTTTGCCGAAGTGGTGATTGGCCTGGCCGATGAAGATGGCGGTGAAATTAACGACATCTTCGCCCGCGTCCTGCTGTGTCGCGAGAAAAACCACAAGCTGTGTCATATTCTCTGGCGCGAATAATAAAAAAGGCTGCGATTGCAGCCTTTTTTATTTAATCCGGTAACTCACTTCCGCACTGATTACAAAACCGCGCGCTGTGTTCATGTTCACCCTGGTGACATTTCGGGCATTTTCGTTGCGCCTTACGGTTCTGAAAGGCGCTGCTCATGTGCGTAGTAATGAGCCCTGTCGGGACCGCAATCACCGAATAACCAATCAGAATCAGTACCGAGGCGACAATCCGTCCCAGCGGAGTGTGAGGGGCTATATCACCATAGCCAACGGTTGTGACGGTCACAATCGCCCAATAAACAGAAGCATTCAGCGTTGAGAAGCCATTCTTCGGCCCTTCTATCAAATACATCAGCGCGCCGAATATCACCATGACGATGGCAATAAATGAATAAAACAGGATCAGCTGATGCCGCGCGCTGACGATGGCACTCCAAAATATCCGCAATGACGGCATAAACCGCAGCAGTTTAAGAATGCGTAACACCCGAATAACGCGCATCGCTCGCCAGGCAAAAACATAGCTCAGACTGATTTCTGGCCATAGCCACATGACATAGAGCGGCAGGATCGTGGCTAAATCAATAAATCCCCAGAAGCTGAAGACATATTTGGCCGGGTCAGGCCAACAGAATACCCGCAGGAAATATTCAGCGGTAAAGACCAGCGTAATGACCAGCTCCAGCCAGACAAAGAGATGCCATTCTTCCAGCGTCAGGTGATACTGCGTTCCGACGCCCGATTCGATAAAAATGATCACCACGCTGAGCAGCGCAAACAGGGCGCAGAGGGCTTCAAAACGCCTTCCGGTTACCGTTTCAGGATCGAATAAAAGATGATAGAGCCGCCGACGGGCTGAGGTAAATAATCGCGACACATTAACCTCGCAAATAATAAGGGCTGACATCATGTCAGCCCTTGCGATTATAACGGGTCTACTTTCAGGCAGGAAACCGCATGTCGGAAACTGCCCTCCAGAACCGGACGTGTTTTTGCACATTCCGGCCCGGCCATCGGGCATCGCGTACGGAATACACAACCGGACGGCGGGTTAATCGGGGACGGTAATTCACCTTCCAGAAGCTGGATGGTTTTATTTTTTTCCAGATCCGGATCGGGAATCGGTACCGCAGACATCAGTGCCCGGGTATATGGGTGCAGTGGGTTATGGTACACCTCATCGTAAGTCCCTAATTCCACCGCATGACCCAGATACATCACCAGTACGCGGTCAGAAATGTGTTTCACCACCGCGAGGTCATGCGCAATGAAGATCAGCGACAGCCCCATTTCACGTTGCAGTTTCTGCAGCAGGTTAACCACCTGCGCCTGAATAGAGACGTCCAGCGCCGAGACGGGCTCGTCACAGATAATCAGCTTCGGCTCAAGGATCAAGGCGCGGGCGATACCGATACGCTGGCACTGACCACCGGAGAATTCGTGCGGGTAACGGTTGACGAGGTTAGGCAACAAGCCCACTTTCATCATCATTGCCTTCACACGGTCGCGTACTTCCTGACGCGGCATCTTCGGATGATAGGTCCGCAGTGGCTCAGCAATGATCTCACCGATGGTCATACGCGGGTTCAATGAGGCCAGCGGATCCTGGAAAATCATCTGGATGTCGCTACGCACATCGCGCCACTCGTCTGGCTTCATGCCCAGCAGATCTTTACCCAGCCAGGCAACTTTGCCGTCGGTGGCTTTCACGAGGCCTATGATGGCACGCGCAAATGTGGATTTACCGCAACCGGACTCACCCACCACCCCCAGAGTTTCCCCTTCATACAGACGAAGCGTTACGCCATCGACCGCTTTCAGGGTTTTCGGCGGCTGCCAGAACCACTGTTTTCCGTCTTTAATGTCGAAATGCACCTTAAGGTCAGCAATTTCGAGCAGGACATTTCTTTTTTCATCTAATGCGTTCATACCAGATCCTCCTGCGGCTTAAAGCAGGCGCGCAGACGGCCTGGTGCAAACTCTTCCAGCGGCGGCGCGGTATTGCAGATTTCCATCGCGTGCGGGCAGCGTGGCTGGAACGGACAGCCTTTCGGCAGACGCAGCAGGTTTGGCGGGTTGCCTGGAATGGTCAGCAGGGATTCCCCTTCTGCATCGAGGCGCGGCACCGCATTCAGCAGACCAATGGAGTAAGGGTGTGCAGGCTGGTAGAACACGTCGCGCGCCTTACCATACTCCATGGTGCGACCGGCATACATCACCAGTACCTTGTCACAGATACCGGCCACTACGCCCAGATCGTGAGTGATCATGATAATCGCGGTGTTGAACTCACGCTTAAGCTCGTTCAGCAGCGTCATGATCTGTGCCTGGACGGTCACATCAAGCGCGGTGGTTGGTTCATCGGCAATCAGCAGTTTTGGCCGGCACATCAGCGCCATCGCAATCATGACACGCTGACGCATACCGCCGGAGAACTCATGCGGGAACATGCGCATACGCTTGCGCGCTTCCGGCATTTTCACCGCGTCGAGCATTTTGACGGACTCCTCAAAGGCTTCTGCTTTGCCCAGGCCTTTGTGCAGCATCAGCACTTCCATCAGCTGCTCGCCGACACGCATATACGGGTTCAGCGAGGTCATCGGGTCCTGGAATATCATCGAAATCTGCTCAGCGCGCAGCTTGTTCAGCTCGTATTCCGGCAGGTTGAGGATCTCACGCCCGTTGAATTTGGCGGAACCGCCAATGACACCGTTAGACGCCAGCAGCCCCATCAACGCAAAGGCGGTTTGGGATTTACCGGAACCCGACTCGCCCACGATCCCCAGCGTTTCACCCGCACGCAGGTTGAAGTTGAGATCGTTCACGGCGGTCACATCGCCATCCGGCGTTTTAAAGGTCACGCGGAGGTCTTTTACGTCCAGCAGAAGGTTACCCTGCTGTTGCGCCTGTGGCGCAGTGGCCGTTTCAATAATCGTCATGACGGCGCTCCTTAACGGTCTTTCGGGTCGAGGGCATCACGCAGGCCATCGCCGATAAAGTTGAAACAAAACAGGGTGACGACCAGGAAGCCCGCCGGGTACAGAAGCAACCACGGTGAGACTTCCATTGAGTTTGCACCATCACTCAGAAGCGCGCCCCAACTGCTCAGTGGCTCTTGTGTACCCAGACCCAGGAAGCTCAGGAAAGATTCAAACAGGATCATGCTTGGTACCAGCAGCGAGGCATATACCACCACCACGCCGAGCACGTTAGGAACGATATGGCGAACCACAATATTACCGGTGGAGACACCGCCCACCTGCGCCGCTTCGATAAACTCTTTACGCTTAAGACTCAGCGTCTGACCACGAACGATTCGCGCCATATCCAGCCAGGACACCATCCCGATTGCCACGAAGATCAACAGGATATTCTGGCCAAAGAAGGTCACCAGCAGGATAACGAAGAACATGAACGGGAAGGAGTTTAAGATTTCCAGCATACGCATCATGACGGAGTCCACTTTACCGCCAAGGTAGCCTGAGAGTGAGCCGTAAAGCGTACCCACGATCACCGCCACCAGGGCGGCAGCAATACCGACCATCAGCGAAATACGGCCACCGATAGCGACACGCACCAGCAGGTCGCGCCCTGAGGAATCCGTACCAAAATAGTGCCCGGACGTCATATCGGGTGCGCTGGACATCATGCCCCAGTCGGTGTCGAAATAGGTAAATTGCGACAGAATCGGCGCCAGGGTGACAAACAGCGCGATGAGCACCAGAACAACCAGGCTGGCGACCGCGGCGCGGTTATGCATAAAGCGACGACGGGCGTCTTGCCAGAGGCTACGACCTTCTACTTCCAGTTTTTCACTGAAGTTTTCCAGCGCCTCGCTGTTTTTCTTACTCAACATCATGGCGTGCTCCAGTATCAGTAACGGATTTTCGGGTCGATAACGGCATACAGCACATCGACGATAGCGTTAAACAAAATGGTCAGTGCGCCGACAAGGATTGTCAGGCTCAGTACCAGTGAATAGTCGCGGTTCAGCGCGCCATTAACGAACAGCTGACCAATGCCCGGCAGACCGTAGATGGTTTCGATAACCATTGAGCCGGTGATGATCCCAACGAATGCCGGCCCCAGGTAGGAGAGCACGGGCAGGAGCGCAGGCTTGAGTGCATGGCGGAATATAATCCGGCGCATCGGCAGCCCTTTCGCACGCGCGGTGCGGATGAAGTTCGAGTGCAGGACTTCAATCATGGAACCGCGGGTGATACGCGCGATACTGGCGATATAAGCCAGGGAGAGAGCCACCATTGGCAAAATCATGAACTTCAGCGCCCCACCGTTCCAGCCGCCCCCGGGCAGCCATTTCAGCGTAATGGCAAATATCATCACCAGTAATGGCGCGACAACGAAGCTGGGTATAACCACCCCGGTCATCGCCACCCCCATTACGGTATAATCCCATTTGGTGTTTTGTTTGAGCGCGGCAATAACACCCGCGGTGACGCCGAGAACGACGGCAAGGATGAATGCCGCAGCACCCAGTTTCGCCGATACAGGGAAGCTGGACGCCACCAGGTCGTTAACGGAATAGTCTTTGTATTTGAATGACGGCCCAAAATCACCGTGCGCCAGTTGCTTCAGATAGTTGAAGTACTGCGTGGAGATAGGATCGTTTAAGTGATACTTCGCTTCGATATTGGCCATCACTTCCGGTGGCAGCGTACGTTCACCGGTAAATGGACTTCCCGGCGCGAGACGCATCATAAAGAAGGAAATCGTAATTAGAATAAATAACGTTGGTATCGCTTCTAAGCAGCGACGCAGGATAAATTTCAACATTGCCCGTACCTTCTGGCGTGTGCCTGATGAATGTTACAAAGTAGACACAGTGGGGCAAGCCAGGCCTGCCCCACGTATTGCCATTAATGCTTGATAATATAAAGATTCTTAACGGAAATATTATCCAACGGGTCTTTACCGGTATAACCCCCTACCCACGGTTTCACCAGGCGGGCGTTAACGTAGTAATAGACCGGTACAATTGCAGAGTCTTTATCGAGCTGCTCTTCTGATTTCGCGTACAGATCAGCGCGCTGCGCATCGTCTGTGACTTTCAGCGTATCAGTAATGATCTTATCGAATGCCGGGCTCTTATAGTGCGCGGTGTTATTCGAACTGTCACTCAGCATGGTGTTCAGGAAGGATGTTGGTTCGTTATAGTCCGCACACCAGCCAGCACGCGCCACGTCGAACGTCCCCTGATGGCGGGTATCCAGGAAGGTTTTCCACTCCTGGTTTTCCAGCTTCACGTTCACGCCCAGGTTTTTCTTCCAGATAGACGCGACGGCGATAGCCAGTTTTTTATGCAGGTCAGACGTGTTGTACAGCAGGTTAAACGTCAGCGGCTTGTCAGCGGTATAACCGGCTTCAGCCAGCAGTTTTTTCGCTTCTTCGTTACGTTTTTCCTGTGACCACTTGAACCACTCAGGCTCAACCAGTTTCATACCGTCGGTATAAGGAGGGGTATAGCTGTATGCCGGCAGGTCGCCCTGGTTTTTCACTTTGTTCACGATAATATCGCGATCCAGTGCCAGCTTGAGCGCTGTACGCACGCGCACATCAGTGAATGGTGCTTTCTGGTTGTTGATTTCGTAGTAGTAAGTGCAGAGATACGGATCAACATGCACTTCTTTCGGGATCTCTTTTTTCAGCTTCTGGAACAGTTCAATCGGCATGTTGTTATAGGTCATGTCGATTTCGCCGCTGCGGTAACGGTTAACGTCAGTAACTTCAGAAGAGATTGGCAGGTAGGTTACCTGATTAATGACGGTTTTCGCGTTATCCCAGTACTGCGGGTTACGCTCCAGAACCATACGTTCGTTGACCACCCAGTCTTTCAGTTTATAAGCACCGTTGGTCACGATATTGGCAGGCTGGGTCCATTTTTCACCAAATTTTTCCACCGCGGATTTTGGTACCGGGGAAACGGACGGGTGAACCAGTAATTTGTAGAAGTACGGAACAGGCTCGCTCAACGTCACTTCAAAGGTATTGGCATCAATCGCTTTCACACCCAGGTCGGTGACCGGTTTTTTACCGGCGATGATGTCATCAATATTGGCGATGTGGCCATATTGCAGGTAGCTCGCATACGGAGAGGCGGTGGTTGGATTCGCCAGACGCTGCCAGCTATATACGAAATCTTCGGCGGTAACCGGCGTACCGTCGGACCATTTCGCATCTTTACGCAGATGGAAGGTCCAGACTTTGAAATCTTTATTTTCCCATTTTTCCGCCACACCCGGTGCCGGGTGGCCGTCTACGTCGGTCACCAGCAAGCCTTCGAACAGGTCGCGGTTGACGTTAGACTCCGGAACACCTTCAATTTTGTGCGGGTCAAGAGACTGAACTTCCGCACCGTTGTTACGAACCAGCGTCTGTTTCTCCGCCAGTTGAACGCCTGCAGGAACGTCCGCAGCCATTGCAGCGTTGCCCGCGATTAGCGCAGTTAAAATCCCCGCCGCTACCAGATTTTTTTTTGTGATGATGGACATTGTGTTGGTACTCCACTCATTATAATTACTGGCCTTCGCCAGCTGTGTAATCCCCTGTTGGGGCCTGTACAGCGCAGGAGTTTTTTTTGCTGCTGTCAGGTTCTTCTTTTTACTTCTTGCTATCACCGACTTTTTTATTACTGACCGCTCGTATGGCCGTCTTGCGTCGATTCTTCACAGGTCTCCCCTGTCTGAGGCCTGTGCTGGATATCTGAGAAGAGGACTATATGAAAATAATTCTCATCTGCTTGTTTTATGCTGCAAAATATTAGGCCGGAAAGTATCAAATGGCGTAAACGCGCGCCAATACATTTTGCAAATTTGTTAAGCAATTCTCTTTTACGGTGAGTACCGTATCTCGGGGGGCAGCCCTGCCTGACATCAAATACCGCATAAAAACATTGGTATTCAATATGATAGAGAAAACATTCTCTACAAGCGCGTCGCTGCGCTATCATCGAGTGGTTTTGTACAAAAATTTAACAACTGATTATTATTTAGCACATTCCTCTAGGGGAACGTTGAAATTACTAATATCATTTCGGTTATGACTCAGCAAGCCCCAGAGTATCATGTGAGTAAAATAACAGATCGATTGAAGGTTTTATGCGCAGAGAGGCACGAAGCAAGTTGATAACTTATTGAAATATAAGAAAAGCGGATTATTAGTAGAATTTATTATGATATGTGAGCATTTCAACTTTAGTTATATGATTTGCTGATAATCACGTAAAAAAACGGAGCCGCAGGCCCCGTTCTTTCATTTGAAATATTAGTGCAGTAAGCCGGGGAAAATGCTTTTAATACCGGTGACAATAAATTCGATGCCTAACGCCATCAACAACAGGCCCATGATACGCGTAATGACGTTGATGCCCGTTTGCCCCAGCCAGCGCACCAGCCAGGGTGCCATGCGGAAAACACCCCAACAACACAGTGCGAAGATAGCGATGGCGACAGAAAAGCCAATCAGGTGCATCAGGCTATGGTAACGTGTCCCCCAGACAATGGTGGAACTGATCGCCCCCGGCCCTGCCATTAAAGGCAACGCAAGCGGGACCACGCCGATACTTTCGCGAATGGCGGTTTCTGATTTCTCCTGTTTGTTCTGCTTATCCTCACCCAGCTTACCGCTGATCATCGACATGGCAATGGTCACCACCAGGATGCCACCCGCGATGCGGAAAGAATCAATTGAAATGCCGAACAGCTGGAGAATGGCATCACCCAGGAAAAGCGAGGTGAGCAAGATAATGGCCACTGACAGGTTAGCGGTTAGGTTGGTTTTGTTCCTGGCCGCCGCCGTCTGGTAACTGGTCATACTAATGAAGACAGGGATGATCCCTACCGGGTTGACCAGGGCAAACAGACCAATAAAAAATTTAAAATACGTTGGAAAATCAAAGAGCGTTTGGATCACGTTTTGCTCCGCTTATGCACATGCCCGGGACTGACACTTTGTCATGAAAAATCGCGCTGAAGATACGCTTTTTATGAGCATACTTCACCAGAAATCTGTGCCTAAACGTTATCCTTTCAGGATGTTAAACAGATGTAGAATCAGTGATAGCATCACTTCCAATAGTTACTTAATTATTTAACACTGGAAATATCTACAATAAATAACCCTGCTGAAAGGTATCAGCTTGGGGAAAAATTGACGCAGATCATAATTTTCGTACTCAGAAGTGAGTAATCTTGATTACGCCCCCCAGGAAGGTCACTTGTCACAAAGGGATGATGTTAAGGTAAGGCTCTTTTAGTAAGTTAGCGCGCCAGAGCATAAAGTAACTCTTTGTTTTACTTTATCTAACGCAAGTCGTAGTGGCTCTGTCTATACTGTCAGACGTATCGAGCGCTGGTTTACTAAAAGAGTTTAAACATTATCAGGAGAGCATTATGGCTGTTACTAATATCGCTGAACTGAACGCACTCGTCGAGCGCGTGAAAAAAGCCCAGCGTGAATACGCCAATTTCACCCAAGAACAGGTTGATAAAATCTTCCGCGCGGCCGCTCTGGCTGCTGCAGATGCTCGAATCCCTCTCGCTAAAATGGCCGTTGCTGAATCCGGCATGGGTATCGTTGAAGATAAAGTGATCAAAAACCACTTTGCTTCAGAGTATATCTATAACGCCTATAAAGATGAGAAGACTTGCGGCGTCCTGGCTGAAGATCATACCTTCGGTACCATCACCATTGCTGAACCTATCGGTATTATTTGCGGTATCGTTCCAACGACTAACCCAACGTCTACTGCCATCTTCAAATCGCTGATCAGTCTGAAGACCCGTAACGCAATCATCTTCTCCCCTCACCCACGTGCTAAAGATGCCACCAACAAAGCAGCGGATATCGTGCTGCAGGCTGCTATCGCTGCGGGTGCGCCAAAAGATCTGATCGGCTGGATCGACCAACCGTCTGTTGAACTGTCTAACGCCCTGATGCACCACCCGGACATTAACCTGATCCTGGCAACCGGTGGTCCTGGCATGGTTAAAGCAGCATACAGCTCCGGTAAACCGGCTATCGGTGTAGGTGCGGGTAACACGCCTGTTGTTATCGACGAAACGGCCGATATTAAACGTGCTGTTGCATCTGTACTGATGTCTAAAACCTTCGACAACGGTGTTATCTGTGCGTCTGAACAGTCCGTTGTTGTTGTAGATTCCGTCTATGATGCGGTTCGCGAACGTTTCGCCAGCCACGGCGGCTACATGCTGCAGGGCAAAGAGCTGAAAGCCGTTCAGGATATCATTCTGAAAAACGGCGCGCTGAACGCCGCCATCGTTGGTCAGCCAGCCTATAAAATCGCTGAACTCGCCGGCTTTACCGTTCCGGCAACCACCAAGATTCTGATCGGCGAAGTTAAAGTTGTCGACGAAAGCGAACCGTTCGCTCACGAAAAACTTTCGCCTACGCTTGCTATGTACCGTGCGAAAGATTTCGAAGACGCGGTAGTAAAAGCGGAGAAACTGGTTGCAATGGGGGGTATCGGTCATACCTCTTGCCTGTACACCGACCAGGATAACCAGCCAGAGCGCGTTGCTCACTTCGGTCAGATGATGAAAACTGCGCGCATCCTGATTAACACCCCGGCTTCTCAGGGTGGTATCGGTGACCTGTACAACTTCAAACTCGCACCTTCCCTGACTCTGGGTTGTGGTTCCTGGGGTGGTAACTCCATCTCTGAAAACGTTGGTCCAAAACACCTGATCAACAAGAAAACCGTTGCTAAGCGAGCTGAAAACATGTTGTGGCACAAACTTCCGAAATCTATCTACTTCCGCCGTGGCTCTCTGCCAATCGCGCTGGATGAAGTGATTACTGATGGCCACAAACGTGCGCTCATCGTGACTGACCGTTTCCTCTTCAACAACGGCTACGCAGATCAGATCACTTCTGTTCTGAAAGCGGCTGGCGTTGAAACTGAAGTGTTCTTTGAAGTTGAAGCTGACCCAACCCTGACCGTAGTGCGTAAAGGTGCTGAACTGGCGAACTCCTTCAAACCCGATGTGATCATCGCACTGGGTGGTGGTTCCCCAATGGACGCCGCGAAAATCATGTGGGTTATGTACGAGCACCCAGAAACACACTTCGAAGAACTGGCGCTGCGCTTTATGGACATCCGTAAACGTATCTACAAGTTCCCGAAAATGGGCGTAAAAGCGAAAATGATCGCCGTTACTACCACTTCCGGTACAGGTTCAGAAGTCACGCCGTTTGCCGTTGTAACCGACGATGCAACCGGTCAGAAATACCCACTGGCTGACTACGCGCTGACGCCGGACATGGCTATCGTTGATGCCAACCTGGTCATGGAAATGCCGAAATCACTCTGTGCGTTCGGTGGTCTGGATGCAGTGACTCACGCCCTGGAAGCTTACGTTTCCGTACTGGCTTCTGAGTTCTCTGACGGTCAGGCTCTGCAGGCTCTGAAACTGCTGAAAGAAAACCTGCCAGCGTCTTATAATGAAGGGTCTAAAAACCCGGTTGCCCGTGAACGTGTTCACAGTGCAGCAACCATCGCCGGTATCGCGTTTGCTAACGCCTTCCTGGGTGTTTGCCACTCAATGGCACACAAACTGGGTTCACAGTTCCACATTCCTCACGGTCTGGCGAACGCCCTGTTGATCAGCAACGTTATCCGTTATAACGCGAACGACAACCCAACCAAGCAGACTGCTTTCAGCCAGTACGACCGTCCACAGGCACGTCGTCGTTACGCTGAAATCGCAGACCACCTGGGTCTGAGCGCACCGGGCGACCGTACTGCGGCGAAGATTGAGAAACTGCTGGCATGGCTGGAAAGCCTTAAAGCAGAGCTGGGTATTCCTAAATCTATCCGTGAAGCGGGCGTTCAGGAAGCTGACTTCCTCGCGCATGTTGATAAGCTGTCTGAAGATGCATTCGATGACCAGTGTACCGGTGCTAACCCGCGCTACCCACTGATCTCTGAGCTGAAACAGATCCTGCTGGATACCTTCTACGGCCGCGAGTTCAAAGAAAATGATACTGTTGCTGTGAAAGCCGACGCACCTGTCATTAAAGCTGACAAGAAAGCGAAGAAAAACGCGTAACTGACAGCCTGATAAAAAACCCGCCTCTGGCGGGTTTTTTTATGTCTGCATTTTACTGTGAAGGATTATTTGCGGTTGTCAGGCTGAAGCGCCGTCAGTGAGCCGACAATCAACGCTTCCTTATAATGCTTACGGCACACCGATACGTAGCGCTCATTGCCTCCTATGACCACCTGCTCGCCATCAGCATAGGGTTTTCCGGCCTGGTCGAGGCGAAGCACCATGCTGGCTTTACGGCCGCAAAAACAGATGGTTTTAAGTTCAACGAGTTTATCCGACCACGCAAGTAAATACTGGCTGCCGGCAAAAAGCTCGCCGCGAAAGTCAGTGCGCAACCCATAGCACAGAACGGGAATATCAAGCTCATCGACAACCTCTGAAAGCGCATGAACTTGCTCACGCGTCAGAAACTGGCTTTCATCAACCAGAACACAATGGATGGGCTGTGAAGCATGTGCTGCGCGGATATCCTCCAGCAGGTCGGTTTGCGGGTTAAACAGCCTTGCAGGCGATGAGAGGCCTATTCTGGAACTCACCTTCCCTGCACCAAAGCGGTCGTCAATTTCAGCCGTATAAACAACGGTACGCATCCCACGTTCCTGGTAATTGTATGAGGATTGCAGTAGCGCTGTCGATTTCCCGGCATTCATTGCCGAATAGTAGAAATAAAGTTGTGCCATTGGCCGTAAAACCCTAATCAATGTGTAATATTACCGATGATTCATTGTACCATATTTTGTCTGGTTATCAGCGATACGACGCACAGACTATGCGGTTCAGCGCGAGGTTTACCGCCGGCATTTTGCAAAAATACTGCGTTAAAACATGAAGTAAACGCATCCAGCCCAGCCAATATGTTATAGGGTCAGCCAAACATAACACTTCATTTTATAGTGGAATCATCGTTCATTAAAATTCACTATTTATTAACTATTTCTGCCTTAACATACCCGGTGTAAACTAATACAAAAGGCTGATATTTATCCGCCGCAACTATAATTCCTGAGGCAAATGTCACAAAAAAAAGATGCAATCGACTGCGTTAAGCCACTTTACGTGATAACAAGCGAGACTGGCGGGTTATGAAATTTAAGTTAGCGTAATTAATAATAGCGGCAATATTCACTATTTTTTGAATTCCTTACATTCCCAGCTATTGCACAACTGAATTTATCGCTCTATTATTAGGACAACAAACCACCCCCCATTATAAGTTTGAGATTACTACAATGAGCGAAGCACTTAAAATTCTGAACAACATCCGTACTCTTCGTGCGCAGGCAAGAGAATGTACCCTCGAAACGCTTGAAGAAATGCTGGAAAAATTAGAAGTTGTAGTTAATGAACGTCGCGAAGAAGAAAGCGCTGCTGCTGCTGAAATCGAAGAGCGTACTCGTAAACTGCAGCAATATCGTGAAATGCTGATTGCTGATGGTATCGATCCAAATGAATTGCTGAACAGCATGGCTGCAGCTAAAACCGGTACCAAAGCAAAACGCGCTGCTCGTCCTGCTAAATATAGCTATGTTGACGAGAACGGCGAAACTAAAACCTGGACCGGCCAGGGTCGTACTCCTGCTGTTATCAAGAAAGCAATGGACGAGCAAGGTAAACAGCTGGATGACTTCCTGATCAAGGATTAATCATCTCGCTTCCAGAAAAATCCCGCGTAATGCGGGATTTTTTTTACCCGCAATTTACCGCAAACATCCCCTTACACTCTGTCATAAAGCGTTATTTGGCTATTTAGTTTGCCTTACAATCGGACGTGATGACGGCGTGTTATGGGCATAAAAAAACCGGTGGGCAGAGCCTCACCGGTTCAGATCAAATGAAGCCTGAGTTATTTCTTAATACCCGCGCTCTCTTTGAGCCAGGCTTTAAATTCTTCACCGAGCGTATTGTGGCGAATGCCATATTCTACAAACGCCTGCATATAACCGAGCTTATTACCGCAGTCATGGCTCTTACCTTTCATATGGTAAGCTTCAACGGTCTCTTTCTCGATCAGCATATCAATGGCATCGGTAAGCTGGATTTCATCACCCGCTCCTGGAGGCGTTTTCGCCAGCAGAGGCCAGATTTCAGCACTCAGGACATAACGACCTACAACCGCCAGATTAGAAGGCGCTACGTCGGCTTTAGGCTTCTCAACCACGCCAATCATCGGCACGCTCTCACCCGGTTCAAGGTTAACGCCTTTGCAGTCAACAACACCGTAAGCGGTAACGTCATCCACAGGTTCAACCATGATCTGGCTGCTGCCTGTTTCATCGAAGCGTTTGATCATCTCAGCCAGATTGTCCTGAGAAAGATCTGATTCATATTCGTCCAGAATAACGTCAGGCAGGATCACCGCAACAGGCTCATCGCCTACAACGGGATGCGCACACATAACTGCGTGGCCAAGACCTTTAGCCAGACCCTGACGCACCTGCATAATGGTGACGTGTGGCGGGCAAATAGACTGAACTTCTTCCAGCAGCTGGCGCTTAACACGTTTTTCCAGCATGGCTTCGAGTTCAAAACTTGTATCGAAATGGTTTTCGATAGAGTTTTTTGATGAATGTGTAACCAGCACAATTTCAGTAATGCCGGCCGCGATACATTCGTTAACGACATACTGAATTAATGGCTTATCAACCAGAGGCAGCATCTCTTTAGGAATCGCCTTAGTTGCTGGTAACATCCTGGTCCCCAATCCCGCTACCGGGATGACGGCCTTTCTGACTTTCGAATTTAGGGCAGCCATTCAAATTCTCCTGAGCTGTTCAAGTTTTGAACTTTTATGCAATAAATAACGCGTTAAGTATATCAGCCTCATCCCGCAGTCCGGGTCTGAAAAGAACGCGTTGCCGATCAATTAGGACAAATACGCATGATTCCGGGCAGCGATAGTAGCACTCCCCATAAATCACAGGTAAAGCAATCTTAAAATTAAGATCCAACTGCTTATTCCGTGGACAACATTAAGCGTAGCCGTCCCCCGGCACCCCAAATTTGGCACTGCCAGGAGGAACAGCGATGACTAATTTGATTAAGATAAGCCGTACCCAATGTTCCAAGCGGGACACCGTTACTGACCTGAATATGATGTTCCCCGGTATTCAGCGAGGCATTAAGCCCCGCGGAAACGAGGATAAGATTTTTCAAACCGCTGTGGTAATAACCTACCAACAGCGGAAACTGTCCGGGTAAATTGGCCTGACGAAAAAGCTGGTTTACCTGTTTGAGTAAACTGCCTAACTCGGGAAGCCGCTGTCCCTGATGGGAGAGTTGTTCCTGCAGCAACCCGTTAAATAGCGCACGAAGTAATAACGCGGCTAATACACCATTATCCCCTGCCCGGGTGACATCAAGACAATAAAATGCAAGGTCCGAATCCGATAATGGCGCAATATCGAGCACCAGCCCTGGCTGGTCAGCGGCCACCAGCTGGCGATAATTCACACGACAGTGAGAAATATTCTGTTGTACCGGTGGTTGAAGTTCTTGCAACAGTTTCGCCGCCGCAGGGGGATTACTCACTAAGGCGTCCCAGTCCTGGAAAAGGCGTTCCTCTTCCTCAACCCGGGAATTAAACATATTGGGATAAAGACAGGCTAAGACGGTTTCACGAAGTCGGTTAAGATCTTTAACCGGTTTAAGCAGAATATCCTGAACCCCCAGACGCAAGGCTTTGGCTATATCCGCCATGTTCTCTGTGGCGGAAATCACCAGTATCGGCATCTGGTTGGCTTCATTGCGCAGATGTTCGACCAGCTTCAGTCCATTCATCCGTGGCATTTCAAGGTCACAAATCATCAGATCAGGCGTGATATTGACCATTTTTTCCAGCGCGTCGATGCCATCGTCAGCCAGTGAAGTGTTTGCCCCCAGTGATGATAACCACGAATCCAGTAGCGATCGGAAAACGGGCTCGTCTTCAACAATCAAAATGTGTTTTCCGGCCAATGGCTTCGTCATGGTTCCTCCCCTGGCTGACAGTAACTACATAGTGGCATGCTATCGGCACTGTCGCCTGTCAGATTTTGCTGAAGTAGTCAAAAAAAGGTGCTTAACGTGCTGTTCGCACAAAAGGCAGCAACTCATCTATTTTCTTTTCGACGGCTAACGAGCCCGCTGCGATGGCGGCCTCAGCCCGATGGAAATCAAGGGTAGAAATTTGCGGACAATACGGCTGAAGCAGAATATCCGGCGGGTCGCCAGCCATGCGGTTGCGCTTGAGGCGGTTCTCCAGGACCTGGATTGAGGTCGTCATAATTTCAATCGCCGTGGGTGCAGTTACCGCACGCCGGGCGGCCATGCGCCCGAGACGTCCGCGCAGACGCTCATGCCAGGCCAGTTTTTCGCCCTCGGCATCTTCACTCTGAAGATTGACTGGCATCAGGTCTTGTTGCATCAGATGAGCGTCGTGCTGTAAATCCACAGCAATAACAATATCGGCACCCATAGCGCGGGTCAGGGAAATGGGGACCGGGTTAACAACGCCTCCGTCGACAAGCCAGTAACCGTTGTGCGGAACAGGGGCCATTAAGCCCGGCATGCTGCAGGACGCGCGAACGGCAAGATGGATATCCCCTTCGGTAAGCCAGAGTTCGCGGCCGGTACTGAGGTTCGTCGCAACGGCACCGAAGGGTAACTGACAATGACTGAAGTCATCGAGAGGCATAATCTGACGGAACTGGTTAAAGACCCGTTCACCGCGCAGCAACCCACCGCGCTGCCACGAGAGATCCATCAGGCGCAATACGTCCCAGTAACTGAAGGAGCGTACCCATGTTTCAAGTTCCGGAAGCTTTCCGCACGCGTATGCGGACCCCACAAGCGATCCGATTGAACACCCTGCAACAATATCAACGTCAATGCCCATCTGCTTTAAGGCATTTATCACGCCGATGTGCGACCATCCCCGGGCTGCACCTGAGCCCAGCGCCAGTCCAATTTTAACCTTTCTCATTAGCCCTGTTTTACGTCCCCTGGATTCCTGACATAGCATCAACGCAACTGCTCAGTTAACATGGTGCTACCCGAAGCGTTTAACGCCCTTATTTTTTGTTCCAGGAAGAGAATCGTGTCTCAACTCTGCCCTTGTGGTAGCGCTCTGGAGTATAGCCTATGTTGCCAGCGATATCTGTCTGGCGATCAGGTTGCACCAGACCCGTCACACCTCATGCGTTCACGGTATACTGCTTTTGTGATCAAAGACGCAGACTACCTGATTAAAACCTGGCACCCGTCCTGCCACGCTGCCGATTTCAGACAGGATATTGAAGCCGGGTTTGCTAATACCCAATGGCTCGGCCTTACCGTCTATGAATCGTCAACGGGAAGTGATGCTGATGAAGGTTATGTCAGCTTCGTTGCCCGCTTTATCGAACGCAATAAGCCCGGTGCCATTATCGAACGTTCCCGGTTCTTAAAGGAAAGCGGGCAATGGTATTATATTGACGGAACGCGCCCACAGTTTGGTCGTAACGATCCCTGCCCTTGTGGTTCAGGTAAAAAATTTAAAAAGTGTTGCGGGCAGTAATGCCTGACAACCCAGACTTCGCAAATACTCAAACAGGATTTCCCGGCGATGCAATCACTACAACGTAAAGTTCTGCGCACCATCTGTCCCGATCAAAAAGGGCTGATCGCACGAATTACCAACATTTGTTATAAGCATGAACTGAATATCGTGCAGAACAACGAGTTCGTTGACCACCGTACCGGACGCTTCTTTATGCGTACCGAACTCGAAGGGATTTTCAACGACACCACCCTGCTTGCCGATCTCGACAGCGCGCTGCCTGAAGGCTCCGTGCGTGAACTGACCCCCGCTGGCCGTCGTCGCGTTGTTATTCTTGTGACGAAAGAAGCCCACTGTCTTGGCGATCTGTTGATGAAAGCAAACTACGGTGGCCTCGATGTTGAAATCGCTGCCGTTATCGGTAACCACGAGACGCTGCGCACGCTGGTTGAACGTTTTGATATTCCGTTTGAGCTGGTCAGCCATGAAGGCCATACCCGTGAAGAACATGACAACCTGATGGCCAATGCTATCGAAGCGCATAACCCGGATTACGTGGTACTGGCGAAATACATGCGTGTGCTGACCCCATCTTTCGTGGCGCGTTTCCCGAACAAGATCATCAACATCCATCACTCATTCCTGCCAGCCTTTATCGGTGCACGTCCTTATCACCAGGCGTACGAACGCGGTGTGAAAATCATCGGCGCCACCGCGCACTACGTGAATGACAACCTGGACGAAGGCCCAATCATTATGCAGGACGTGATTCACGTGGATCACACCTATACCGCAGAAGATATGATGCGCGCCGGGCGTGACGTAGAGAAGAACGTACTCAGTCGTGCGCTTTATCAGGTGCTGGCGCAACGTGTGTTCGTTTACGGTAACAGAACGATTATTCTTTAATCGACAAGAAATGAACTGGTTAGCTTTACAGCTTAACGCGTAAAATTCAGGCAACCAGTTTATTTTTATTGTGGTAACGCTTTACAGGGGCGTCTCATTTGATATGATGCGCCCCGCTTCCAGCAGGAAGCAGGCCAGTAAATAGCATTACCCCGTGGTGGGGTTCCCGAGCGGCCAAAGGGAGCAGACTGTAAATCTGCCGTCATCGACTTCGAAGGTTCGAATCCTTCCCCCACCACCATCTCTCAGCATTACCTCAAAATTTGAATTACCCCTGGTGGGGTTCCCGAGCGGCCAAAGGGAGCAGACTGTAAATCTGCCGTCATCGACTTCGAAGGTTCGAATCCTTCCCCCACCACCATCATCTCAAAGCCAATCCAGTGATGTATTTCAAACGATGTGTCATGCATAGCAACAGACGATCACATTGGAGGCAACCGACGCTTCACCGGTGAACTTTTCACGATCGACGTATTACACTGAGCATGTTCCGCCAGACCATCAAGCAACGCATCCAGTTGCTCAATCGACCGCACGACCAGCCTGATAACAAAGCAGTCTTCACCGGTGACTTTATCGCTCTCAATACATTCCGGCATGGCCTGAATGTACTTATCTACCTTTTGCAGCAACCCCGGTAAAGGACGAACCCGCACCAGCGCCTGCAACGTATACCCCAACGCCGTCAGATTGACGCGCGCGCCATACCCTTCAACCACCCCGCGCTCTTCCAGTCTTTTCAGACGCTCTGCTGTACTGGGAGATGTCAGTCCAATACGTCCGCTGAGTACCTTTAGCGACATGCGCGCATCCTCAACCAGACAGGCCAGGATTTGGCGATCGATGTCATCGAGAAGGTTTTCCATCGTTTTTACCTAATTTAAAAAAGTCATCACTGTCTTTCACCTTATATCAGCCATGTTATTCCCGACAGCGGTATTCGACAATATCGTCATTAATCAGGAGGTGAATAATGGGTGATGTGCAAAAAGGCGTCTGGCAGATGAGCCTGGCAATGTTAATTTCCGGCTCGATTGGCGCGTTTGTTCTGCTTTCCGGCCTGCCGGTGACGGAAGTGGTTTTCTGGCGATGCCTGATCGGGGCGATGGCCCTTTTTATTTTCATCCGAATAAGTCGAAAACCATTTAGTCCGCTCACCCGTGTCACGCTGTTGCTGGCAATTCTGGGCGGTGTTGCGTTAGTAGTTAACTGGTTGCTGCTGTTCGCGGCTTATGAACGTATTTCAATCGGCCTTTCTACCGTGGTTTATAACACTCAGCCGTTTATGCTGGTGTTGATGGGGATGTTTTTAGGTGAACGCGTGAGCCTGGTGAAATGGGGTTGGCTCGTTCTCGCCTTTGGCGGCGTGGTCATCCTGCTCTCCAGTGAGCTGAATGGCGCACAGGGCAAAGGCTGGCTCGCAGGAATCGGTCTGGCGATGGGGGCCGCTTTCTTCTACGCACTGACAGCCATAATCGCCCGCAGACTGAAATCAGTTGCGCCCCAGCATATCGCCTTTATTCAGGTACTGACCGGCGTGGTCATGCTGTTGCCCTTAGCCCACCAGCCGTCATTTTCAGCTGATTTCCCATGGCCGATTTTACTGACGTTAGGTGTCGTCCACACCGGGATCATGTATCAGTTGCTGTATAGCGCGATCCAGAAGCTCCCGACGCCCGTTACCGGTTCTCTGTCTTTTATCTATCCCGTGGTGGCCATAATTGTCGATAACGTGGTGTTCGGACACTCGCTGAATATCACGCAACTGGCAGGGGGTGCATTGATACTGTTTGCGGCGGCAGGTAATAACCTGGGCTGGGGCGAGAAAAAACCCCGCGAGTGCGGGGTTGGGATCAAATCAGCACATTAGCGTCTGAGGCGAACAGGCTAATCCTTGCGGATTAACGTGAGGAGTTGTTCGCGAGCCTGTTCAAGTTGCCTGAGTCCGCCGCGCAGCCAGATACCTTTTCTGAAAAACTCGACCCGGGCGGCATGATCGAACTGATCGTAGTCAACCGGGTACACCAGGGCCGGGATCCCTTTTTGAATACAGTGCCACATAATCCCCGCCCCGCCGTGGTGTATCACGACATCGTAACGAGATAACCAGGCATCATAATCAACCCAATGCATACGTAAGAAATTCCCTGCCCGCTCACATTCCGCACTTTCCAGGCTGCCATCCGTGAAATGGAACACCCAGTCTGGCATCGTTTTCGCCAGAGCTGTTGCCGCTTTCGCTACGTCATCTTTATGCCAGTCCAGATGTGTACCCAGCGTAATCAGGACATGCCGCTTTCCTTCAATGAAGGTCGGTTTCTCTCCATCTGCAGGCGGGGTGTACAGCGCGGGTCCAATAAAGGCTACCGATTCAGGCCAGGTCCGCTCAAACTCCATCTCTTTTTCGCCCAGAGCGAGAATGCGCAAGGGTGAATATGCCGTTTCACTGCCGTCAGGCCGATATAGCCGGGTTATGCCCGTCTGACGAATCACACCGCGAAAAAACCAAAAAACAAGACTCTTGAACAACCTGACTTTTTTCCTGTGGATCAGGTGGTTTATCCGTTCCCACGCGGTGATGGCCGGCATCAGCCCACCACAATAAGCGGGTGGGCCGTCCGGCGCTTCAAGAACGCAGGGCGACGGCAAGCTACTCCACCAGAGAACATTCATCCGGGTACAGACAGGCCCCACGACGGGAAGTGTAAAGTCGGCGATAGCCAAATCCGGCACGCCTTCCCGATGCCACGCCCTCTCAAGTTCGTCAGCAAAACCCTTAAGCAGGCCCACGACTGAACGAAACTGACGATAAAGCCTCACAGGATGCGTCTTTACGGCATATTTTGGATTGGCAATCGACACTAACGGTGTATCGAAATCGCCGTCAAGAATGAGTCCTTGCAGTCCGGACGCCGCAATCCGCGCGCTGGTACCGCGAGTACTGATAATACGGACCTGATAATGCGCTGAAAGCGCCCTCCCCATTGCCAGCACGGGATGCAAATGTCCGGAAAATGGCGGGGCCAACAAATCAATTCGCGTGACGTTGTCAGGAATCAGATCAAACAAGCGTTGCATATCAGACTCTATTTCCGTATTTGATTTATAAATCGCTGACATAAACAGACCAGCTCCGGCTGCGAGAGATAGTCCATATGACCGCAGGGTATGCGCTCGTCCGCCTGGTGAAACCAAAGGCGAGAAATCCAGTCTTGCTGTCCCTGAACCAAAAGATGATGGCAGTCAGGACGCTGACGAGCCACCGGGCCGTAAGCGAAAATACTCACGCGAGACAGGACTGAGGACGGCAGGTGAAGATTATTAAAGAGTTCCAATCCACAGCTTCCGGAAAGTAACAGCGTGTGATCCGCCAATTCCAGCAACGCGATCGCAATGTTTCGATAGCGCTCGGCAAACGCTGCCCTGCGAGAAGTGAGGTAGTCCCGCGCATTGCTGCAACTTGCACGCAATAAACCCGTATCACACCATGGCTGGGTTTGAGGTATCCAGGGGAAATTTTCAGTGACAGGCATAGCCCCCTCCGTCAGCAAAGACTGGAGGAACAAACTCTGCACCGGGCTGAGCGCAAGGTTGCCGGGACGGCTTCTTCCCGTGATAAAAGCGATGTTAAGTCGCATGCCGGTCACAATGAGCTGAAGCGGTCATTACTGAAAACGCGATAGCGACGCGAACGCCAGTGAATATTCCGGTTGAACAAGGCATGAATTAAATGCACAGGCTGCAACAGCTCTGATAACACCGACATCACCGGCCTTGCGGAAATAGTCTCTGACACTAAGCGCTGTATACGGCGCAAGGCAACGTGGCGAACGAGAAGGACCACCGCCAGTAACACGCAATTTATCCCCCCACTGAATGCGAGCACCACCATCGCCCAAAGCAGTAACGGATGTAAACCCTGAAGAAGAAAGATTGCCAGATTCGTACCGGCAGGCTTCTCACGCATCAACAATGTGGCGAACAAAAACCAGCGGTGCATCTGACGAAAATACCGTCTGACATCAGGTACGCTGGTTTGTACGCTCACAAGCGCGACAGACTGTACGATGTTTACCCCTTGCTGAGTAAGAAGCGTTGCCAGCGCGAGATCATCGGTCAGATGTCGAAGGATGGGCGAAAATCCCCCCACGTTTTCCAGCACACGTAAAGGTAACAGGTAGCACATGCCATTTAGCGTTAACGGTCTGACAAAAGGCAGCAACGGCAGATACGTCAGCGCTGAGTTATCATTAACAAATTGTGCCAGCAGTCGCGACGGTAAGTTGTCGGTAGCCACATACCAGGGTAGCGCGGTGACAAGCGAATGATCATCAAGCGCGGCAAGCATCGTGTTCAGCGATGTCGCCGTCAGTACCGCATCGTCATCTAAAATCAGGACCGTCAGGGTCTTAACCTGCTTTCTTCCTTGCTCAAGCTTATATAACTTTGGATTTATCCCTTCCGGCGCTTCAGGGTATGCGCAGATATGAATAGCGCTCTGAGGGTAACGCGCCTGCAACCGCTGCGTTACCCTTGCGGCCTCCGCGTCGTCCACGTCAGTCAGCCAAAGAAACGTTGCGCCAGGCAAATTTTGAAGACTCGCGGCCAACACCGTCTCTAACGCAGGATCACCGCTGAGTATGGGTTGCATGACCGTAATGTCGCTGAAAGAGCAAGAGTTGTTATCCCTTGTGGCTGTAAGCATTTTCTGCGTGATACAGACTTTGAAAAGCAGAATGGCCAGCCATGCTATTGCGATAATTAACACAGGCGCTCTTCCTTGAGTTGTTGTAAAAACGTGCGCAGGCTGACGTCAAAATCCATTGATGGTGGACCAAAGTCATCCAGCATACGCGTAACATTCAGGGTGTTAGTGTAGCCAAAAACGGCAACGCCAAAACGGGTAATCGGCGGTTCTCCCGGCAACGGCAGCCAGCGCCACAGCCTCTCAAGTATGCCAGCAAAACACATCGCAGTTCCCAGGCGCACGGTTTTATGCGGTTGAGGCAAACCCAACTGCTGCAAGACTTCACATAACAGCCGATGGATTTCGACAGATTGACTAGCGGAGATGTTATAGCACGGGCGGAGATGACTGCGTTTCACGGCACGCATCAGGTAATCCCCTAGCACATCGACGTGCATAATGTCGGCCTGCGCTTTTACACCGCGGCTAAGGATAGAGGGCAGCTTTCCTTTTTTAGCCGCAGCCAACAGAGGCGGTAAGAGCAAGCGATCGCCCTCACCAAATACGGCACAAGGGCGAAAAATGGTTTTCTCACCCTGATACGTCTCAACAAGGCACTCTGCCTGACGTTTTGTGCGCCCATATTGGCTGCTAAATTCGGGGCCGATAGCATCACATTCACGCAGTCCTGGCTGGTGCGCAAAACGGTAGTAAACCGCCGCACTTGAAATAAATATGAGTCGTGGAAAGCCACGATGACGGCAAAAATCGATAACATGCCGGGTCGTCTCAACGTTATCCCGGTAATAATCGTGCTCACTACCCCAGGGCGAAGTCCTTCCTGCCGCGTGAATAACCACATCGGGTACGACATCAAGCGTATGAAGCTGGTCTAACCCAAGTGCGTAATACTCAACTGATGCGGGCAACGCGACATGTTCACGGCGCCCGACGCCGCACAGCGAAACGCCGTCAGTATCGGCAAAACGCCGGATAAAAGCCCCGCCAATGAAACCCGATGCTCCGGTTACCATAATCTTCACGGCCATTCTCCGTGTCGCTCAGGGCGTTCACCCATGCGCCTGAGAAAACGCTGCTGGAGAGACATTAAATCGGCGAGGGTGAGTCGTCGATAATCCAGCCCTTCTCGCGCGGCGACATCCTCGATGATGCGGCTCAACTGAGGATAATGGCGATGACTCCAGTGCGGGAAAAAATGGTGAGTCAGATGAAGATTGAGGCCACCCAGCCAGTAACCCATGAACGCGGGCCGTGTCGACCAGTCAAAGGTCGTTGCAAAGGTATGGGAAAGCCTGCCTTGAGCCATTTTGCCCCCCTCAGGGGGGAGCTGAGCGCAGCCCTTTGCCCAGTGCGTCCCGATGACGAGCATGACGAATATCAGAGAAGAGATCATCTGACAGAGCATATAGGTCAACAAAATTGAACCGGCGCTAAATCTGTCGGCCAACAACCACATGGGTAACACGAGGCTGAACGCTGCGTGCAAGGCTTTACCCGTCAAAAAAAACGTCCAGCCGATAATACCCTGCTGCGCCAGATGAGGCGTCACCGGTGTATATCCCCCTCTGTCGAGCCAGTCAGCAATCCAGATATACCAGGGGAAGGTTAATGCGGCGACCAACGGCCAGTAGTAGCGCTGCGCCCGCATAAAGGGGCGCCAGCGCTGCCAGGGCGTCTGGCGCATAAGACCATTTTCTGCGGTGTCCGGATCGTAACATTCTATGTTGGTGAATCCATGATGAAATCTGACATGGCGAACGCGCCAGCAATCGGGATCCAGGCCGAGAGGGATAGCGACAATACGGTTTAACAACGCGTTAGCTTTTTTACTTTTCAGAAAGGCATTATGAGACGCATCATGCACGACGTTCACGGTCAGCAACATCGCGAAAACGATGGCGGCAAAATACCATGAAAAATACAGGGGCAGGTCACTCTGATGAAGCGCTAACGCATAATTTCCAATACAGCCACCAGCCAGCATCACTGTTTTAACCAGCATTCGGCCATCTGCATAGCGATGATCGCCCCGTTCTGTTAACAACGCGCGTGTTTCGCTGTGAAGTGCTGCAACCAGCCCGGGGGGATCGGCGGGAAAGGTCAACCGCTTGTCAGGATTAAACTGGTTCACTTATCCCCCTTTTTGATCTGCGCCCAAGGCCATAGGTGAGTGCAATACCGTGTGCGGCCAGTGCCGCCATAACTGCAACCCAATAGACGTGATTCCAGCCCCAGTAACCCAAGAAAAGCAGCGGTAAAGAGAGCGTGACCAGACACCACATCATCACTCCCCAGCGCTGACCCTCGCTGATCCCACCCAATGCGACAGAGCCAGCTGCCAGCAATATAAACAACAGGGACTGCGCAGCGCCCACGTTATCTATGCTGTATCCGTAGCGCTGGATGTAGCCCAGAACGAGCGCAAACAACAGAATAGCCCCGACACCTGTCATTAATATCGAACAGTCAAACTGGCGATGTCGGAGGCGAACCGTTTTCAAAATACCTGCCATTTGCAAAAAAGGAAGATTACTTTCCTGCATCGGGTTTAACGATGGCTTCCTGCCTTTTACCCCATAGGTCGACTTCTCCTGCGAGGGCATCTCGCAGAACGTACCGAATAATTTATCCCAGAAAATAAAGGTGCCACCGTAGTTGGTGTCGGCATAGCGCTTATTATTAAGGTGATGAACGCGATGATGTGTCGGGGTAACAAATACCTTTTCTAGCCACCCCAGCGTTGGCGTTAATGCGTTATGGTTAAAAAACTGAATGCTGTAATGCACGATGGAAACCGCCAGAAAGACACTCAGCGGTACGCCAGCCAGCGCTAACACCAAAAAGAAAGGGATTGACGTTAATGACGAGTACCAGGAATTTCGCACCCCCAACGACAGGTTATAGTTCTCCCCCTGATGGTGAACAACGTGAACAGCCCACAGTAGCCGAAGCTGGTGATGGAGACGATGAAGCCAGTAGAAACCAACGTCCCATGCTAACAATGTAAAGAGCCATACCCCGACGGCAGACCATCCCTCAAAAAGATTCAGGCTAAAGTGTTCCAGCACAAATCCGTAGCAAAGCACCTCCAGGCACCGGAAAAACCACAGCATAATGTGCCCGGAATTGAGATTGAAAATGATATCGAGCCAGTCAATATTCTGCCGCCGTGTGAACTGAAGAATACAGGCCTCAGCACACACGAAAAACAGCATAAAAAGAACGGGAAACAGGAGTTCACTCACCGGGTATTCCTTTATATTTTTGTCTGCGCACGTCCAGATGCCCTGCCAGCCATACACTGGCCCCTGCCAGCAAAACACCCGCCATTAAATCAATAAACAGATGCCTTCTCAGCTGAAGGATAGAGTAAGCAATAGCACACGCCCAGATGACGCTTGCAACCGCCATCCAGCGTAAACGCCCTGCCGCTATCGCCCAGACGGCGAGTGCCGTCAGCGCAGCGTGCAAAGAGGGAAAGCAATTTTGACGGGAATCGACAGAGACCAGCCATCCCAATACTCTGGAAGAAACACCCTCTCCTGCCAGCGTGGGATACACCATGGTGGTCGGCCATAACAGATATATGATGCCCGCCCCCAGCGCCGAAAATTGCATGGACCGGGCAAGCCACCGCACTCGGTCATACGGCGTTAATAAATATCCCAACGGGACAATTAAGAAAAAGGACAAGTAGAGCCACACTGCATCAGGCGAAAAGGGAATTAACGCGTCAACCCGTAGTGGGGTTAAACGATAACCTTCACCCTGTAACCTGTCGCAAAGCGAATAAACGACCCCGACCGACCCCCACCCCAATAGCATCTGCTTGAGGCGTTGCAGAAACTCACTCATTCCTTTCCCCATTCACGGACTATGCGCCGTCGTTTTGCGTCAAAGTTCGGTGATACGCTTCGGGACTGCAGCACCCATACCAGCCGGGAAGTGTCTATTCCCTGTAACGTAAACAGCTCATTCAGCGCGTCGCGGCAGTGAGGAAGTATTGCTGCGTCACAATCCGCGGTAAGACACAGTCTCTCTGCTTCTGTTTGTACCAGGCGATAGTCTGCGGTAAGTGGGAGCGTGACGGCCAGCACGCGGCTGCAGGGGTCGGCAAAAATAACCTGCGGTTTGCCCGTGCTATCCGGGAGAAGGAGTTGATCGTCCTGTCGACCCTCAATACGCTCAATCGCGCGCGCCGCACTTCCACACGGGCACCGCGCCTCGCGGGCAACCAGTATGTCATCAAGGCGGTAACGGACGATGGGCTGCGTGCTGCGGGTGAAATCGGTGATAACAGGCGTAAAGCGCTTCTCATCCAGCCAGTGGGGCTCGACGTGAATAAACTCCTCGTTCAGATGTAACGTCCCAAAAGAACAGGTTGAAGCTAAAAAACCCTCTGTTGCCTGATAGATTTCACCCACGCTACCAAATACCTGGTGGATAAGTGCCCTGTCCTGTTCCTCCAGAACTTCGGCGACGGAAATCACCTTTTTGACATTCAGCTGCAGCGTTCCGTCCAGAACCGCCAGCGCCAGCGCACGTAATACCTGTGCGGGGGCAACAATGATTGTCGGAGAAAACTGTTCTACATGGCGCAATTGCGGCTGAAACGGCGCCAGTAAATCGTAAAATTCCAGGCTCAACCAGCGGCTGCTCACACTCTGATAAAGGTTATTATTTGCCCTCAGAAACAGTGCAACCCGTTCCCGGGCAAAAAGACCGTCCGGTAAGGCCCTGGCAAGCATCCCTGTAGCCCAAATTTGCTGCTCCTTCGGACTGACAACAAATAACCCACGTCTGCCGGAAGTACCTGATGACAGGCCCACGCTAAATCGGCCTATTTTCGGACTGAAGTCCCGGCTCTGTTCACTTTTCAGCGCGCAGGCCATCAGCGCGTCACGTTTAAGACCTTCAGTGTTCATCTCATCGAAATGCGTCATCATCAGCGCCTTGTCCATCAGCGGCCACTGTCCGAACGGCACCGCGCGAAATCGCTGAAACCATGGGCTTTTCGATAACACGTTCTGCCTGAAGTGATGCAGTTTTTTTTCCTGCCATCTCTCCAGTTTTGCACGTTCGGTAAAACGCCGTCTGCGGGTGCAGAAATAGCGCCACATCAACATAATGAGGTTCACAAATCGCCCTCATGACACAGACGAATATCCATTTTACCGTTTTTCCAGAGTTGATTGAGTTGCCGGAGCGTCTGGTAATAAGCAGAGGGATCGGACATCACCAGACTGGCAAGCCGTGAAGGACCGCGCATCTCCCGGTAATTGTCAGGAGACCAGGCCGCATCTGCGGCCAAAAGTGTCCAGCCGTCCTCTGTCAGGACGAATGCCCCGAAGTGTCCGGCCGCATGGCCTGCAAGCGGGATCAAAATAATTTCGCCCTGACTGTCCGGCAAAACATAGCCCCGCTCAAACGGAGCAAGCGCCTCGGGCAGCCTCAGGGTTTCGAAACCTTCAATGAAGCGCAATGACGACTCAAACTCGGAGGGGAAAAGTCCTGGCACAAATGCCTGACGCAGGGCGGCAAATCCTCTCAACGCTCTCACCTGCTGCCAGCCCTCACCAGAACAAATACAGCTAACATCGGGGAAATCACGCAGCCCTGCGACGTGATCGGCATGGAAGTGCGACAAGATAATCGCATCGATATCGCCCCCGACCAGGCCTTGTGCGTAAAGCTGTTGAGCCAGGGACTGTTTGGGGTCGAAATAAACCGGCGTGACTTGCCGGTAAATGCGAAAAATGCCCGAGCGCGTGTAGTGTTCAAACCAGGAGGAATAGCCGGTATCCCATAGCCATCGGTGTGAACCGACCTCCAGGAGCCAGGCTCGAGAGGGAAATTTGCACACCCTGAGACCAGCGCCTTTTAGAGCCATGCAGCCGATATGGGTGCAATATCCTGTTTCAAACGCGGTAATCTTTGCCATTCGTCCTCAGCCATTCTCCCGTTAGCGCGATGCCTTCTGCCATTGAAAAGCGAGGGGTATAGCCCAACTCCTCTACGGCTTTTTTAGCGCTCAGCGTCATATCGAAACAAACCGTTCCCGCACTGTAACGGGTGACGGGAGGTTCCTTATTGATGCACTTTCCGACTAATTCCATGCCACGCGCGGCCAGTGACACCACCGGCCAGGGAATTGACCGGATTTGATAGCGTAACCCCAGCTGCTGACGCAGCAACGCGTCAAGCATATCAACCAGCCGCTGCGGCTGGTGATTGGTCACGTTATAGATGCTGCCGGAATAAAGAGGCTGGCCCAAGGTTGCACGTTCCATAGCAAAGACCACGTTTTGTACGAAGGTCAAATCCAGAAGCGCTTCTCCTCCCCTGGGCAGACGCAGTATCCCTCCGTCCTGATGGAGCTGACGCAGCAGGCGAGGAACGATCACCTTATCATGGGGACCGAAAAGCCCACGCGGGCGCAAAATGATGAACGTAGTCGCGCTGAAGTTTGCCACCGCATCTTCAATGATGCGTTCGGCTGCCCGTTTGCTGCTGGCGTAGTGGCTGGAAAATGTGTTCGCCAGGTAGGTTTCCGGAAGATCGTAGTGATGCTGAAAATCGAAGTAGACCGCAGGGGTAGAAATGTGGACAAAACGCGGAATGCCCGCGGTGCCCGCAGCCATCGCCAGTTTTTGTGTTGCAATGACGTTAGCCTGCCAGAAAGCGTCCCTCCCTCCCCAGGGAGAAGATTTCGCTGCGCAGTGCCACACGGCATCGCACCCCTCCATGAGCCTGGCGCATTGGTCCAGAGACGCCAGGGACAAGTCGAGTGGGATAAACGTCGCGCCCACATGCCTTAAATGTGCACCTTCGACCGGATTACGGCCCGTCGCCACTACGCTAAAGCCACGTTCCAGCAAATAGTGGACAGCGTTACGCCCCAGCCCGCTGGTTGCCCCTGTCACCAGGATCTTCATGGCATAAGTACCATGCCAGCCAGCGTCAGGCCTGCTGCAGTACCAATAAGCATCGCGGGTTTTCCCGGCGTGAAACGACCATGGATTACCGCTTCATGCAGCGCCGTAGGGATGGAGGCGGCCACCTGGTTGCCGTAGTGACGGTAAACATCAATTAAGATGGATTCAGGGACACCCAGCCGCTTACGCATGTGTTCAAGAGAAAGATGGCTGGCCTGATGCGGAATGACGGTACCGATATCCGACAGTTGCAGACCGCATTTTCCCAGCAGCCGCGCGAAGTAGTCATCAATCAGCGAAGAGGCATACCGGAACAGCGCCTTACCCTGCATATGGAACATAAAATCACTGTCGCTCATGCCCGCTCTTGGGTTGCGACGCGTTCCTCCCGCACGGATTTCACAGAGTTCGCTGCCATCCGGGTACATCTCGATCAGGCTGGTTATAATCCCGCTGTTGCCGTCACCACGCTCCACGATCGCACACGCCGCACCATCACCGAAAATCAACGAAGACTCTTCGTGGCTCCAGTCAATGCCGCGCGATGCTAAATCAGCTGAAACAATGGCGATGCGACGATATGCGCCTGTATTCAATAAACCTGCAGCAACTTCTAAAGCGGAAATAAAGCTGACACAGCTGCTGTTAATATCAAACCCCGCCATACCCGCGGGCATACCCGCCGCCTTGATAATATGAACCGCACTGCAGGGAAGCGCTTGTATGGCAATAGCCGATGCACAAATTAACAGGTCTATGGAAGCAGGTGATATCGTTCCGGCATGTAGCGCGTTATGTAGCGCCTGTGCGGCCAGACCGGCCTGGCTGGCGGTGTGAGAAGCGTGGTAGCGGGTAAGTATACCGGACCGTTTTTCAACGTAGCCTGGCGGTTTTCCTAACCATGAATCCAGATCGCTGGATGTCAGTCTTTCAGCAGGCAAGGCAATGCCTGTTGAGATAATTTTTATTGCGGCCGAAATTTCCGGCTCTGTTGATTGACCCACACCAGTGCTCCCTTCACTAGCTAATCCAACCGCTAATAATATAGGAGCCCCTTCTTTACACAATCTGAAATTAACGGGAGCGTCCTGCTCCCGTGTCGGTTTTCAGCAAATTAGCGACGGGCGCGAACAATCTGATATTTGCGCGTCAGATACTCCACCGGTGCGCTCCAGATATGCACCAGACGAGAGAACGGGAACAGCACAAACAGCGTCATCCCGAGCACCAGGTGCACGCGGAAGATAAACGCCACACCGTCAAGGTGCTCAGACGCACCACCGTGGAAAGTCACCACAGACTGCGCCCAGCCGACCAGCTTCATCATTTCGCTGCCATCAATATGCTGAGCCGAGAACGGAATGGTCAGCAGACCCAGCGCACACTGCACCATCAGCAGGGACAAAATCAGAATGTCCGCGCCGGTGGTGGTCGCGCGAACACGCGGGCTGAACAGACGGCGTTTGAGCAGCAGTAAACCGCCCACCAGCGTCATCACGCCGCAGGCACCGCCGGCAATCATCGCCATTTTCTGCTTCACCTCAATCGGCAGGAATGACTCATACATCCAGTGCGGCGTCAGCATTCCGAGGAAGTGACCCGCAAAAATCCCCAGGATCCCGATGTGGAACAGGTTAGAAGCCAGGTTCATCCCTTTGCGATCGAGCATCTGGCTGGAGGCAGCACGCCAGGTGTACTGGCCGTAGTCATAACGCAGCCAGCTTCCCACCAGGAACACGGTGCCCGCGATATACGGGTAAATGTCAAAGAAGAACATATTCAGGAAGTGCATTATTGCTGTCCTCCGTTAGAGATATTCAAATATTGCGGGGCAACGGCTCCGGCAAAACGACGTTGGTGAGCGGAGATTTCAGACTCACCGCAGTTCTGGTCAGCCATGAATTTCACCTGCTCTTCCTCCCAGACCGCATCCAGCGCCTGTGGCGTATCATCGCGGGCTTCATCGGCGATCTTCTCCGCAACTTTTTCACTGTCGACCGATGCGTTGGCGAGTTTCACCAGCAGGTCGAACAGCACCGCGTAACGGCTCTCGCGCTGCTGAAGTCGTGCGCCGAGCAACGCCAGGATCGGCGCGATGTCCTGCAGCCCCCCCAGCGCCTCCTCTTTAGGCAACTGCGCCAGATACTCAAGGTAGAGCGGCAGGTGGTCCGGCAGCTCGCGGCTGTCGAGCTGCAGGCCGTGTTGCTCGTACTGTCCCATCAGGTCAACCATCGCCTGACCGCGGTCACGTGATTCACCGTGAACATGTTCGAACAACAGCAGCGACGTCGCGCGTCCGCGGTCAAACAGCTGGCTGTAATCCGCCTGCGCATCCAGTAAATCGCGCGCTAACAGGTCCCGGAGGAAAACGGCCAGTGTCTGGGCATCCTCTTTCTCAAGATTTTCAGATGACGCGAGTGCATCAAAGAACTCCTGCTGATGCTGCGCAAGCGCAGCATCCGGGTACTCGAGCAGGCGCGAAACAATGACAAGTTCAATCATTGGTGCGGCTCCGTTTTGCTCGTCACATCCAGGGCATCGATGCGGCGGCTGTTGAAGAGATTGAATTTCGTGTCTGAACCGTGGCAACCGTCGCCAAAGGTAAAGCCACAACCATTTTTCTCCGGGAAGGCTTCGCGAGCCAGTTCACGGTGGCTGCTCGGCACCACGAAACGGTCTTCGTAATTGGCAATCGCCAGGTAACGGTACATCTCCTGCGCCTGGGCTTCGGTCAGACCTACCGCTTCCAGTGCACGGGTATCGTTAACACCGTCAACGGTTTCAGCGCGTTTGAAGTGGCGCATCGCCAGCATACGTTTCAGCGCCAGCAGGACCGGCTGGGTATCCCCTGCGGTTAACAGGTTTGCCAGATACTGAACCGGAATACGCAGGCTTTCCACGTCTGGCAGAATGCCGTTGCTGCCGAGTTCACCTGCATCCGCAGCAGACTGGATCGGAGACAGCGGCGGCACGTACCAGACCATCGGCAGCGTGCGGTATTCCGGATGCAGCGGCAGCGCCAGCTTCCAGTCCATCGCCATTTTGTACACCGGAGACTGCTGCGCCGCGTCAATCACGCTCTGCGGAACGCCGTCTTTCAGCGCCTGCTCAATCACTTTCGGATCGTTAGGATCGAGGAAGACGTCCAGTTGACGCTGATAGAGATCTTTCTCGTTCTCGGTGCTGGCTGCATTTTCAATCGCGTCCGCGTCGTACAGCAGCACGCCGAGGTAACGAATACGGCCCACGCAGCTCTCAGAGCAGACGGTTGGCATACCGGCTTCAATACGCGGATAGCAGAAGATGCACTTCTCAGACTTGCCGCTCTTCCAGTTGAAGTAGATTTTTTTGTACGGGCAACCGGTAATACACATACGCCAGCCGCGACACTTGTCCTGGTCGATCAGCACAATGCCATCTTCTTCACGCTTATAGATGGCTCCGCTCGGACAGGTCGCCACGCACGCCGGGTTAAGGCAGTGCTCGCACAGACGCGGCAGATACATCATGAAGGTGTTTTCGAACTGGCCGTACATCGCCTTCTGCATGTTCTCGAAGTTCTGGTCTTTGGCGCGTTTTTCGAACTCGCCGCCCAGAATCTCTTCCCAGTTTGGACCGCTGGTGATCTTATCCATACGCTGTCCGGTAATGAGCGAGCGTGGACGTGCGATCGGCTGATGTTTGCTTTCCGGCGCGTTGTGCAGGTTCTGGTAGTCGTAATCAAACGGCTCGTAGTAATCATCGATGCCCGGCAGATGCGGGTTGGCGAAGATTTTACCGAGAAGCATCGCACGGTTACCCATGCGCGGCTGCAGTTTACCGTTGATTTTACGGATCCAGCCGCCCTTCCATTTCTCCTGGTTTTCCCAGTCGGTTGGGAAGCCTGTGCCGGGTTTACTTTCCACGTTATTGAACCACGCGTACTCCATCCCTTCGCGGCTGGTCCAGACGTTTTTACAGGTGACTGAGCAGGTATGACAGCCGATGCATTTATCCAGATTCAGCACCATGCCGACTTGTGAACGAATTTTCATTTTACGCTCTCCTGTACCTGGTCATTACCTTCGCCGTCTAACCAGTTAATATTCTTCATCTTACGTACCACCACGAACTCATCGCGGTTAGATCCTACCGTGCCGTAGTAGTTAAAGCCGTAGGCCAGCTGCGCATAGCCGCCGATCATGTGCGTCGGTTTTGGCGTAATACGGGTCACGGAGTTGTGAATGCCGCCGCGCTGCTCGGTGATTTCAGAACCCGGCAGGTTAACGATACGTTCCTGCGCGTGATACATCATGGTCATCCCGGCCGGGACACGCTGGCTGACAACCGCACGCGCCGTCAGCGCACCGTTGCTGTTGAACACTTCGATCCAGTCGTTATCTTCAATGCCCAGATCTTTGGCGTCCGTCTCGCTCATCCACACAATCGGGCCACCGCGGGACAACGTCAGCATCAGCAGGTTGTCGCTGTAGGTGGAGTGAATGCCCCACTTCTGGTGTGGCGTCAGGAAGTTCAGCGCCTTCTCCGGGTTACCGTTCGATTTCGTACCCATTACCGCTTTCACGGAGCGGGTATCGATTGGCGGACGATAAACCAGCAGGCTCTCACCGAAGTCGCGCATCCACTGGTGATCCTGATACAGGGACTGACGACCGGACAGGGTACGCCATGGGATCAGTTCGTGAACGTTGGTGTAGCCAGCATTGTAGGAGACGTGTTCATCTTCCAGGCCAGACCAGGTCGGGCTGGAGATAATTTTGCGCGGTTGAGCCTGAATATCGCGGAAGCGGATCTTCTCTTCCTCTTTATTCGTCGCCAGATGGGTATGATCGCGACCGGTAAACTCACTCAGTGCCGCCCATGCTTTCACCGCCACGTGACCGTTGGTTTCCGGTGCCAGAGTCAGGATCATTTCTGCAGCATCAATGGCCGTGTTCAGCATTGGCTGGCCTTTGGCCGGGCCGTCTGCTTTGGTGTAATTGAGCTTACGCAGCAGGTCCATTTCGCTCTGGGTATTCCACGCAATCCCTTTACCCCCGTTACCGATTTTTTCCATCAGCGGGCCGATTTTTTCCATCAGCGGGCCGATAGAGGTAAAGCGTTCGTACGTTGCCGGGTAGTCACGTTCAACGGGAATAATGTGCGGCGCAGTCACACCCGGGATCAGGTCACACTCGCCTTTTTTCCAGTCCTTCACGTCCAGCGGCTGCGCCAGTTCGGCTGCAGAGTCGTGCTGAATCGGCAGGGTCACCACATCGGTCTCTTTGCCCAGATGTCCTACGCACACTTCGGAGAATTTCTTCGCGATATCTTTGTAGATATCCCAGTCGCTTTTGGATTCCCACGCCGGGTCAACGGCTGCAGACAGCGGATGAATAAACGGATGCATATCCGAGGTATTCATGTCGTCTTTTTCATACCAGGTAGCGGTTGGCAGCACGATATCGGAATACAGGCAGGTACTGGACAGACGGAAGTCCAGCGTCACAACCAGATCCAGCTTGCCGTCCAGACCGTTGTCTTTCCACTCCACTTCTTCTGGTTTCACGCCGCCCTGCTTGCCCAGATCTTTCCCCTGAATACCGTTTTCAGTACCCAGCAGATATTTCAGCATGTACTCGTGGCCTTTACCGGAGGAGCCCAGCAGGTTAGAGCGCCAGATAAACAGGTTACGCGGATGGTTTTTGCCGTTTTCAGGCTGCTCGGCCGCAAAGCGAATGGTGCCGTCTTTCAGTGCCTTGACGGTGTAATCCGCCGGGGTCATGCCCGCTTTCTTCGCCTCGTCAGCAATGCGCAGCGGGTTAGTCCCTAACTGAGGTGCAGACGGCAGCCAACCCATGCGTTCAGCGCGGACGTTGAAGTCGATCAGGTGGCCGCTGTAGCGGGATTTATCCGCCATTGGCGACAGCAGTTCCTGGGCCGTTACCGTCTCGTAGCGCCACTGACTGGAGTGATTGTAGAAGTAAGACGTACTGTTCATATGACGCGCCGGACGCTGCCAGTCGAGGGCA
Organism: Enterobacter sp. SORGH_AS_0287; assembly: GCF_031453695.1. Lineage (NCBI taxonomy): Bacteria > Pseudomonadati > Pseudomonadota > Gammaproteobacteria > Enterobacterales > Enterobacteriaceae > Enterobacter > Enterobacter sp. SORGH_AS_0287. The sequence goes on along the minus strand of NZ_JAVIZW010000001.1, from coordinate 888,387 downwards.
AACGCCAGTGGCTGCCAGCCCGTCTGCGGACGCAGTTTTTCCTGGCCGACATAGTGCGCCCAGCCGCCGCCGCTTTGACCCACACAACCGCAGAAGATCAGCATGTTGATCAGGCCACGATAGTTCATATCAAGGTGATACCAGTGGTTCAGACCGGCACCAACAATGATCATTGAACGGCCATGCGTCTTGTCAGCATTTTCAGCGAATTCACGGGCGATACGGGTGATGTGTGCACGCGGCACGCCAGTGATCTGCTCAGCCCAGGCCGGGGTATACGCTTTGATGTCGTCGTAGCTGGTTGCGCAGTTTTCATCATTCAGGCCACGCTCCAGGCCGTAGTTGGCCAGCGTCAGGTCATACACGGTGGTCACCAGCGCCGTCGACCCATCCGCCAGCTGCAGACGTTTGACCGGCAGCTTATGCATCAGGATGTTCTGCAGCTCAACTTTGTTGAAATGCTCGGACCCTTCGCCGCCGAAGTACGGGAAGCCCACATCAGCAATTTCGTCCTGGCTACCCAGCATGCTCAGACGCAGTTCAGTCTCTTCACCGGTGGTACCGTTACGCTGCTCGAGGTTCCACTTGCCCTTCTCGCCCCAGCGGAAACCGATAGAGCCGTTGGGTGCCACCAGCTCGCCGTTATTGTTATAGGCGACCGTTTTCCACTCAGGATTGTTTTCCTGACCCAGCGCATCCACCAGATCGGCGGCACGCAGCGTGCGGCCTGCTGCATAGTAGCCATCACGCTCTTCCAGCATGACCAGCATCGGCATGTCGGTATAGCGACGAACATAGTCAGTAAAATACTGGCTGGGTTTATCGAGGTGGAACTCACGCAGCATCACGTGGCCCATCGCCAGCGCCATCGCGGAGTCGGTACCCTGTTTAGGTGCCAGCCACAGGTCGCACAGCTTGGCAATTTCCGCATAGTCCGGGGTTACCGCAACGGTTTTGGTGCCTTTGTAACGCACTTCCGTGAAGAAGTGGGCATCCGGCGTACGGGTCTGTGGAACGTTAGAGCCCCAGGCAATAATGTAGCTGGAGTTGTACCAGTCAGCGGATTCCGGCACGTCGGTCTGCTCGCCCCAGGTCTGCGGAGAGGCTGGCGGCAGGTCGCAGTACCAGTCGTAGAAGCTCAGACAGGTTCCGCCGATAAGCGACAGATAGCGAGCACCTGAGGCGTAAGAGACCATCGACATCGCCGGGATAGGCGAGAAGCCCGCGACGCGGTCCGGTCCGTAGGTTTTGACGGTATAAACGTTAGAGGCAGCAATCAGTTCGTTGACCTCTTTCCAGGAAGAACGAACAAAACCACCGCGACCGCGCGCCTGCTTAAAGCTTTTTGCTTTGTCGGCATCTTCGATAATGGATGCCCAGGCATCAACCGGATCGCTGTGCAGCACTTTCGCCTCACGCCACATTTTCATCAGGCGTTTGCGCATCAGAGGGTATTTCAGACGGTTGGCGCTGTACAGATACCAGGAGTAGCTTGCACCACGCGGGCAGCCACGAGGTTCGTGGTTTGGCATATCCGGACGGGTACGCGGATAGTCGGTCTGCTGCATTTCCCATGTCACCAGGCCGTTTTTAACGAAAATCTTCCAGCTACATGAGCCAGTGCAGTTCACGCCGTGGGTCGAACGGACGACTTTGTCATGCTGCCAGCGCTGACGGTAACCGTCTTCCCAGTCCCGGTTGGTCTCCAGAACCTGGCCGTGCCCATCGGCAAAAGTTTCACCCTTCTGTTTGAAGTAGCGAAACCGGTCCAAAAATTTGCTCATCGGGTATCTCCTGTGTGGAGCCTGTGGCTCTCTAAATCGACATTGCTGATTTGCAGCGAAGGTAACGCTCTGATAGATGACGAGAATTGATAACGATCAAGGCGGAGAGGGAGTCTCAGGTGGGGTATTAGATCGATTACCACCAAAGCGGTAGATTTTTAATTTTTATAACCCATTAATTTATAATGATATTTATAATTTATCGTACAAAAAGCAGGGCTAAATTTAACATCTCAGGTATTAAGGGGTAGACCGCCCTGTAAAGCGATGGCGATCACAGTGTTACCCGCAGGCATTGTTCCTCAAACACCATCAGTATGTTGTAACTACTGTAGTGATAAAAAAACGCGGCCCGAAGGCCGCGCAAACGGATAATCACACTTACTTATTTTTCTTGGTATTACGGCCATATACCAGCCACGTAATCACTACGCAGGCGATATAGAAAACGAGGAAGACTTTCATTGCCCCTGCCGGAGAGCCGGTCAGGTCCAGAGAGATACCGAACGCTTTCGGAATAAAGAAGCCGCCAATTGCGCCGATGGCAGAGATAAAGCCCAGTGCAGCAGCCGTATCCGTCGCGGCTTCACGCATGGCCTGCTCTTCGCTTCCGCCCTGCGCTTTAACGCGATCCATCGTCAGCTTGCGGAAGATAACGGAAATCATCTGGAAGGTCGATGCGCTACCCAGACCGGCCGTCAGGAACAGCACCATAAACACGCCGAAGAAGGCGGTAAAGTTCCCACCCTGGCCATTGGCTGGCAGCGTCAGGAACAGCAGCGCACAGAAAACAGCCATGATCACAAAGTTCACCAGCGTCACGCGTGTTCCGCCCAGACGGTCAGACACCATCCCGCCCAGTGAACGCGCCAGGGCACCGATGAACGGACCAAAGAAGGCAAACTGCAGGATCTGCACTTCCGGGAACTGTGTTTTGGACAGCATGGCAAAGCCTGCGGAGAAACCGATAAACGACCCGAAGGTTGCCAGATAAAGCAGCGCCATGACCCACAGGTGGCCGCGTTTCAGCACCGGCAACTGCTCGCTCAGCGAAGCCTTAGATGCCGACAGATCGTTCATAAAGAACCATGCCGCCAGGGTGAAGACCACCAGGAACGGAACCCAAATCCACGCCGCATTTTGCAGGTACAGGGAAGAACCATCCGCCTGCTCGACGCCACCGCCACCAAAGGCTGCAAAAATGGAGACAGAGATTGCCAGCGGTGCAATTAACTGCATCACGCTTACGCCCATGTTTCCCAGACCGCCGTTAATACCCAGCGCACCGCCCTGCTTCGCTTTCGGGAAGAAGAAGCTGATGTTCGCCATACTGGAGGCGAAGTTAGCGCCAGCAAAACCGCACAGCAGGGAGATAATCACGAACACGCTGAAAGGCGTGGAGGTATCCTGCACCGCAAAACCCAGCCACACGCAAGGTACAATCATGATGCCCGTACTGAACGCCGTCCAGCGACGACCACCAAACACCGGCACCATAAACGCGTAAGGGACGCGCAGCAGCGCACCGGACAGCGACGGCAACGCGGTCAGCATAAACAGCTGATCGGTCGTAAAGGTAAAACCCACTTTTGGCAGATTGACTGCCACTGCACTAAACAACATCCATACGCAAAACGCTAACAGCAAACACGGAACGGAAATCCACAGATTCCGGCTCGCTATACGATGGCCGCGCTGTTGCCAGAACGCCGGATCCTCTGGACGCCATTCAGTAATAACGGCACCATTTTCCCTTTCGGGAGCGGATGAGTGACTCATAGACACCTCTGATTCTCGAATGATGCTGCAAACATTAGGGTTTTAGGGCGGCGGTAAGTTGATATAAATCAAAGGAAAAGTGGGAGGTTTTACAGCGCGAAAAAAGCCCTTATCCTTAGTGAGTAGGCTATTTCAGTAAAAAAGACGTGGTTTTTCACGGCACTGAAGCGTCTCCGATACCGCCTCCTCCTGCCGCTTACTCCGTTGGCAATTTAGGGGTAATCCTTTATTGGTATGGGTATACTCCTGGGTATGCACCAGAATAGCGCCATTCCTGCAAGCAGGCCACGTCAGGAGCCCGGCAACTCTATGTTAAAAAGATGTTTATCTCCGCTAACACTGGTTAACCAGTTGGCACTGATCGTTATGCTGTCCACCGCCCTCGGTGTGACCGGTATGGCGATTTCTGGCTGGCTGGTACAGGGCGTACAGGGTAATGCGCATGCCATCAACGAGGCAGGCTCTCTACGCATGCAGAGTTATCGCCTGCTGGCGTCGGTACCGCTGACGGAAGACGATCAGCATCTTATCGACGAAATGGAGCGTACCGCATTCAGCCCGGAGCTGGAACGCGCCGCCATCCGTGACGGGCAGGAATCACAGCTTAAATCCCTGCAAAACTACTGGCACACCCAGCTTCAGCCTGGTCTGAAACAGGCGCGCAATACTGAGACCGTGGCACGGGACGTCGCGGGCTTTGTGTCGCGCATTGACGCGCTGGTCTCCTCTTTCGATCAGACCACCGAATTGCGTATCGACCGGGTGCTAATGGTTCACCGCGCCATGGCGTTGTTTATGGGGCTGCTGCTGATTTTCACCATTCTTTGGCTGCGCGCCCGGCTGTTGAACCCCTGGAAACAGTTGCTGGCAATGGCCCGCGCGGTAACCGCACGCGATTTTACTCAGCGCACGCATATCAGCGGGCGTAATGAAATGGCGATGCTGGGCCAGGCGCTCAATACCATGTCGGAAGAACTCTCAGAAAGCTACGCCGTGCTGGAAAAACGCGTGCAGGAGAAAACGGCAGGGCTGGAGCAGAAAAACGAAATTCTCTCCTTCCTGTGGCAGGCCAACCGTCGTCTGCATATGCAGGTGCCGTTATGTGAACGCCTCTCGCCGGTGCTGAATGGCCTGCAAAATCTGACCTTGCTGCATGACCTGGAGCTGCGGGTCTACGATGTGGAAGATGAAGATAATCATCAGGAATTTACCTGTCAGTCCGACATGTCCTGCGATGACAAAGGCTGTCATCTTTGCCCGCGAGGCTTGCCGCCCCTGACCTCCGGCGGTACGACGCTGAAGTGGCGACTGACGGACAGCCATACCCAGTACGGTATCCTGCTGGCCACGTTGCCCGCCGGGCGGCATCTGAGCCACGATCAGCAGCAGCTGGTCGATACGCTGGTCGAACAGCTGACCGCTACGCTGGCGCTCGACCGCCATCAGGAAAAGCAACAGCAGCTGATCGTCATGGAAGAGCGTGCGACTATCGCGCGCGAACTGCATGACTCCATCGCCCAGTCGCTCTCCTGTATGAAAATGCAGGTCAGCTGTCTGCAGATGCAGGATGCGGAGATGCCGGAAAGCAACAAACAGCTGCTGAGCCAGATCCGCAACGAACTCAATACCTCATGGATTCAGCTTCGCGAGCTGTTGACCACCTTCCGCCTGCAGCTGACCGAGCCTGGCCTGCGCCCCGCGCTGGAGTCCAGTTGCCATGAATTTAGCGCCCGACTGGGGTTCCCGGTGAAGCTTGACTATCAGCTGCCGCCGCGGTTTGTCCCCTCCCATCAGGCGATTCATTTACTGCAGATCGCCCGTGAAGCCCTGAGCAACGTGCTCAAACATGCTGACGCGACGGCGGTCACCGTTACCGTCAGCCAGCACGATAATCAGGTCAGGCTCACGGTTCATGACAACGGCTGCGGCGTGCCGGAAAATGCCGAAAGAACTAACCATTATGGTTTAATTATCATGCGAGACCGCGCCCAAAGCCTGCGCGGTGATTGCCAGGTTCGCCGGCGAGAGACAGGTGGCACGGAAGTCGTGGTCACCTTTATTCCCGAAAAACCGCTCACAACTGCTCAAGGAGAAACCCATGACTAATCAGGAACCGGCATCCATCCTGTTGATCGACGACCATCCGATGCTGCGTACTGGCGTTAAACAGCTGGTCAGCATGGCACCCGATATCACCGTCGTTGGCGAAGCCAGCAATGGCGAACAGGGCATTGAGCTTGCCGAATCGCTTGATCCCGATCTGATCCTGCTCGATCTCAACATGCCGGGCATGAACGGTCTGGAAACGCTCGACAAGCTGCGGGAAAAATCGCTCTCCGGACGCGTAGTGGTCTTTAGCGTCTCGAACCATGAAGAGGATGTGGTGACGGCGCTCAAGCGTGGCGCGGACGGCTACCTGCTGAAAGATATGGAGCCGGAAGATCTGCTCAAGGCCCTGCAACAGGCCGCCGCAGGTGAGATGGTACTGAGCGAAGCCTTAACGCCGGTGCTGGCCGCCAGCCTGCGGGCAAACCGCGCCACCTCGGATCGCGATGTCAGCCAGTTAACGCCGCGTGAGCGCGATATTCTGAAGCTGATTGCCCAGGGCCTGCCGAATAAAATGATTGCGCGTCGCCTGGATATCACCGAAAGCACGGTCAAAGTGCATGTGAAACATATGCTGAAGAAAATGAAGTTAAAATCCCGGGTTGAAGCCGCGGTATGGGTACACCAGGAACGTATTTTTTAAGCATTACTCATCCGGCAGCAGCTTCCAGCGCGGATCGTCGGTGGGTAATGCCACAAGCGGTTGCGCCACAGCCAGCGTGATCTCATTGGACGAGACGCGCTTGCCATCATTATCTTCTACCACCACCGAAAGCCGCCAACGGTTGCTCGCGCCTTCCCTGTCATCCCAGGCAGGCATAATCACGCTCCAGCCGTCTTCGCTGGCATTGTTGGCCGGCGATGTCAGACTCAGCGCCTGCGTATCTCCCTGCCAGTGCAACTGGCGAATCCCGTGCTTACTGCGGATCTGCAGCTTAAGCATCACGGTTTCGCCCCCTTTAAGATCCCACGGCGGTGTCGCCAGGTAGACGGACAACGTTTTGCTCTGGCGGAACTCCATCACCGGCAGGTTATCCCGCTCTGGCGAATCATAGCGACTGCCGCGCAGAGAACGGGTGGCGGCGACTTCACTGGCAGAAAGTTGCTTCACCAGCGGCACGCCAAAGCGGTAGTTGAGTTTGAGGCCAAGATTATTCTGGCTCACCCCACTCTCCCCTTGCTTATGCCCGGCGGTGAGGGTCACCAGCGGAACGGGGGTATAATTCAGCCCCAGATTGACCGCCACCGGGTTGTGATAACCGGTACCGCTGTTGAACAGGTCAACGTTATCACCAAAATATTGCTCAAAGCTGACGCTGGTATTCAGGTGATGGAACCACGGCAGCCACGCTTTAGCGGTCACGTCGTACCCCCGGGCCATGCGCTGCTCCTGAATGTCAGAGCGATCGCGCCAGCCGGCAAAGGGCTGATAATAGTTCGCAGACAGACGCAGGTTCTCGCCCCACACTTCCGCACCTAACCCGGCACGCTGCAGGTTTTCATCCAGCAGGTTGTCGTAAAAGGTGTTGTAGCCGAGCAACCATTTTCCGGCAACCCAGCGCTGCCCAATGCCGGCATTGCTCACCAGACCGTCAGTCTGCTGCGTCAGGCCAAGCTGGCTCCAGCTCAGATAACGGTTGTTATCGTTCCACGGAATAAACCAGCTGCCGCTGCTGCCGTTAAATTTGCCGTCGTCATCCACCAGCAAGTTCACGCTGGCGTTCCCCCACGGCGAAAGCCAGGATTCAATATGCTGGTTCACTTCGCCGCTCACCGCGTCACGCACCTTGCCAAAGGCAAACTGACGCGCCTGCTCGCCTGTCGTCAGGCCGTTATCGGTCATACTGGCTTCGCCAAACGCTTTCACCATTTCTGCCAGATGTTTTTCGCCCTCGGTCGTGGGCGCCGCCATGCCGAGATCGGGCAGATTATCCCCGTTGTTATCAAAGGGGTTCTGTGCCTGTTGCACAAAGGAATTCGGCGCACCGTGAACGGCTCCGACCGGAATGAGGGGGAGTAAAGCAAGCAAACGAAGATGAGATGAAACAGCCATTAACGTCGTAAGAAATACCCGATGCTTACGTGAGAACACCGGGTACCTTACCGTTATTCCTCACGTTTTGCAGCCTTAAGAGGAATTTTCCGGAATATCCTGAAACATTGTTTTTAGTTCAGGCACACAGGAGCCGCAGTTCGTTCCGCAGCGCAGCCTGGCACCCAGCGCCGCGACGGAATCACACCCTCCCCCAATCGCCTCGCGTATGACGGTTTCCCCCACGCTGAAACAGCTGCAGATGATCCGGCCCGGATCGACACTGTCCCCGGTTCCCTGTCCATTCAACAACGCGTGGCGCTCAGCAAGCGTCACGGGAGGTGAACGAAACGCGGCTTCAATTACCGCGTGCGCCAGTGTCGGTAACGCAGTGCCTTCCCAGAACCCGAGCATCAATTGTCCGTCATGCCAGGCCAGCACGCTGCTGCGCTCGCTGGTCTGCGCGACCTGCAGCTGCCAGCCCCGTTCACTGGCGTACTGCATAACCCACGCCAGCAACGGCTTATCCCCCGCCACCGTCAGACGTGAGACTTTACGCCACCAGCAGACAGAGGGGGGAAGCTCCGGCAGTTCACGGGCATAAAGCTCACCCTGCCAGCCCGGCTGCCAGGGCATAATCCTGACGGCCGTCTGTTTACTCTCGGGCTGACCGGACAGCGGGTCACAGCGCCCCTCCACCAGCGCATTCACCTTCCCCTGGCGGGCAAACTGGGCATTCCAGTGCATTGGCACAAACAGCTCACCTTCTCGCTGCCCGTCAGTGATACGCACTTTTGCCAGCATCACCCCACGCGGAGAACTGATGCGCGCCAGCTGTCCGTCGCACAGTGAGAAGCGCATGGCATCGGCGGCGCCGATCTCAACACACGGCTCAGCACTATGCTGCATCAGTTTCGGGACGTACCCCGTCCGGGTCATGGTGTGCCACTGATCGCGGATACGCCCGGTATTGAGAATCAGCGGGTATAGCGCGTTTATTGCCGCACCGTGTGGCTGAGGCTCTACCGGCACAATTTCCCGGCGCGCAAAGGCCCCCGCTGGCCACTGATAAGGCTCAAGCCGGTCCCATTCCTCACGGGTAAGTGACGCCAGTTCATGAAGGTTAAACGCCCGCGCGCCGTCATTTTCAAAGGCCGAGAGCGCTGCATGCTCACAAAAAATTTGCTGCGGATGTTCCCAGGCGAAGGCTTCACCATAGCCCAGCGCCTGTGCCACCCGGGCGATGACCCACCAGTCCGGTTTGGTCTCTCCCGGCGTCGGCAGAAAGGCGCGCTGGCGCGAAATACGCCGCTCGGAATTGGTTACCGTACCGTCTTTCTCCCCCCACGCCTGCACCGGGAAGCGGATATGGGCATAGCGGCTGGTGTCGGTCTCCTGCATCACCTCGGAGACAATCACCAGCGGGCAATGTTCCAGCGCCTGGCACACCGCGTGGCTGTCCGGCAGCGAGACGGCAGGATTGGTGCCCATGATCCACACCGCTTTTACTTCGCCGCGGGCGATCGCATCAAACAACTCCACCGCCATCAGGCCCGGCGTCTGGGCCAGTCTTTCCGTACCCCAGAAACGCGCCACCCGCGAAAGAGACTCCGGCTCGAAATTCATGTGAGCGGCAAGCTGGTTCGCCAGCCCCCCCACCTCCCGCCCCCCCATCGCGTTAGGCTGCCCGGTCAGCGAAAACGGTCCGCAGCCCTGACGGGCGAATTTTCCGCTGGCCAGATGGACGTTGATGATGGCATTACACTTGTCGCTGCCGCTTGAGGACTGATTAATGCCCATGGTGTAGAGCGTGATGGCCCGCGGCGCAGTCACAAACCAGTCGTAGAAGGTCCCCACGTCCTCGGTTGATAGGCCACAAAACTCAGCCACCCGGGCGATGGGCCACGCGTCGGTTCCCTGAATCAGATTGAGTAAACCGACAAACAGCCCGGCGTCACTGCCGGGCGTAAGTGCCAGATGCAGGTCAGCGATATCACAGGTGGCCGTTTTGCGTGGGTCGATGACCACAACTTTCATCGCAGGGTTGTTCTGGCGCGCCTGTACCAGCCGCTGATACAGCACCGGATGGGTCCATGCCGCATTCGACCCGACCAGCACCACCAGATCGCTGTTTTCCACATCCTCATAGCTGCACGGCACCACATCTTCACCAAACGCGCGCTTGTAGCCTGTCACCGCGGACGACATACAGAGCCGCGAGTTGGTATCAATGTTTGCCGCACCGATAAACCCTTTCATCAGCTTATTGGCGGCGTAATAGTCTTCGGTCAGCAGCTGGCCGGAGGCGTAAAACGCCACCGCCTGCGGTCCCCAGGTGTCGATGATGGTCTGCAGCCGTTCACCAGCCGCCGCCAGCGCCCGGGACCATTCCACCTCCTGCCCGTCGACCATCGGGTGCAGCAGTCGCCCCTGCAGACCGGTCGTTTCGCCTAATGCCGAGCCTTTAACGCACAGGCGTCCAAAACTGGCGGGATGGCGTTCATCTCCGCGCACGGTAACTTTCTCACCCTCTACCGTTGCGATCACGCCGCAGCCCACCCCGCAGTAAGGGCACGTCGTTCGGGTTTCATTCATGACGCCTCCGCACGCAAGATCTGCGCGTCGTTCCCGACCCACACCCGACCGTTTTCTATTTTCACCGGCCAGGCGCGCACCGCAGGTTCCCCGTTATCGACCTGACAGCCGTCGCGCAGACGGATACGCTGCTTATAGATCGGAGAGATGACCACCGGCTCGCCGGCAGCATCGCCGAGAATACCGCGTGAAAGCACGTTTGCTGTGCTGCCCGGCTCGAGGTCGTCGAGGGCATAGACAGATTGACCAAAGCGGAAAAGCGCAATCGGTTTTCGCCCCAGCCGGGCGCCGATCCCCGCCTGCTCAGGGATCTCATCGATAGCGCAGACCGCTTGCCAGCGTTTATTCTCCTCCACCGGCTGACGGTTCACTTCGGTACGGAACAACGCCAGACGGCTCGGATCGTTAAGCGTGGTCTGCCATTCACACTGGTAGGTTTCCACCACGCGGGCCATCTCCTGTTCCAGCTCGTGCGCAATGCCCAGGCTGTCGTGAAGAATCACCTCGCGCAGGTAGTCGATCCCCCCTTCCAGATTGTCCATCCACGTACTGGTACGCTGCAGGCGATCCGCCGTGCGGATGTAGAACATCAGGAAGCGGTCGACGGTGCGGATCAGCGTCTCGTCATCCAGATCGCTGGCAAAGAGATCCGCATGGCGCGGTTTCATGCCGCCGTTACCGCAGAGATAAAGGTTCCAGCCTTTGTCGGTCGCAATGACGCCCACGTCCTTGCTCTGAGCCTCCGCACATTCACGGGTACAACCGGACACGGCCATTTTAATTTTGTGCGGCGCGCGTAAGCCTTTATAGCGGTGCTCAAGCGTGACCGCGAGACGCGTGGAATCTTGCACGCCATAGCGGCACCAGGTCGACCCGACGCAGGATTTCACCGTGCGCAGGGATTTACCGTATGCGTGACCGGTCTCAAATCCGGCCTCCACCAGCGCCTGCCAGATCGCCGGCAGCTGGTCGAGCGTGGCGCCAAAGAGGTCGATACGCTGTCCGCCCGTGATTTTGCTGTACAGCTGGTAGCGTTTGGCGATCTGGCCGATAGCTATCAAGCCGTCGGCCGACACTTCCCCTGCAGGCATCCGGGGCACGATGGAGTACGTCCCGTCTTTCTGAATATTGGCAAAATAACGGTCGTTGGTGTCCTGTAGCGGTAGATGTGCCGGTTTCAGCAGGTACTCATTCCAGCAGGAGGCGAGCACTGACCCCACCAGCGGTTTACAGATTTCGCAACCGTGCCCCTGCCCGTAACGGCTGATAAGCTGGTCGAAGGTACGAATATGATTGACGCGCACCAGGTGATAGATTTCCTGACGCGACCACGGGAAGTGTTCGCAGATGTCCTTTTTCACCTCCACGCCCTGCTCCGCAAGCTGGTACTCCATCACCTGTTTCACCAGCGCGCTGCATCCTCCGCAACCGGTCGCGGCTTTGGTGCACTGTTTTATGGCTCCAATATCCGCGGCACCGGCACTTACCGCCTGGCAGATATCACCTTTGCTGACGTTATGGCAGGAGCAGATCTGCGCACTGTCAGGCAGTGCCGCCACGCCGAGGGCTTTTGGCGCGCTCCCGGCGAAGGAAGGTAAAATCAGCGTTTCAGGCTCTTTGGGCAACGCTATGCCGTTGAGCATCATCTGCACCAGGGTCGCATATTCGCTGGCATCCCCCACCAGTACACCGCCCAACAGGGTTTTATTGTCCTCACTGACCACGATCTTTTTATAGATTTGCTGCGGACCATGCGTCCATTGATAGCTAAGCGCGCCGGGTGTTCTTCCATGGGCATCGCCAAACGAGGCCACATCTACCCCCAGCAGCTTCAGTTTGGTGCTCATGTCAGCCCCGGTAAAGGCGCTCGCCTCTCCAGCCAGCGTGGCCGATGCCACCCGCGCCATCTGATAACCCGGGGCGACCAGACCAAAAATTTTACCCTCCCACAGCGCACATTCACCGATAGCGAACACGTCTTTATCGGAAGTCTGGCACTGGTTATCAATGCAAATCCCGCCGCGCTCTCCGGTCGCCAGGCCACTGCTGCGCCCCAGTGCATCCTGCGGGCGAATACCTGCAGAGAAGACCACGATGTCAGTTTCCAGCTGTTCACCGTCCGCAAAGCGCATCACCAGCCCGCCGTTCGCAGAGACGATGTCGGTGGTGGATTTGCTGGTGTGAACGCCCACGCCAAGCGCTTCGATTTTTTTGCGCAGCATGGCCGCGCCGTCGTTGTCGAGTTGTACCGCCATCAGGTGTGGCGCAAACTCCACTACATGCGTTTCCAGGCCCAGCTGTTTCAGGGCATTCGCGGCTTCCAGTCCCAGCAGGCCACCGCCAATGACCACCCCGCGACGGGATTGCTTTGCCTGCGCGGCGATGTTATCCAGGTCGTCCAGCGTACGGTAAACAAAGCAGCCCGGCAGCGTGCTGCCCGGTACCGGAGGCACAAACGGGTACGAGCCGGTCGCCAGCACCAGTTTGTCCCAGTGGGTTTCATGCCCACTGGCGGTACGCACGACGTGTGCGTCGCGATCGATACTCACAATTTGCTGCGAGAGGCGAAGCTCAATGCCGTGTTCAGCAAAGAAATCACCGTCCACCAGTGAGAGCGATTCTGCGCTTCGTCCGCCAAAATACTCTGACAAATGCACACGATCGTAGGCGGCATAGCGCTCTTCGCCAAAAACGATAATCTGGTACTGCCGGTGCAGATTGCGCTTCACACAGTCTTCGAGAAAATGATGGCCGACCATACCGTGTCCAACCACCACCAGCGTAGGTTTTGTCATAGCGTTTTGTCCTGCAACCTGCGGTTGCGTAATGAATCGATTGAACAGCCAGTCCGCGTGGGCGGGCGCAGCCGTTGCCAGTAAATCGGTGAATGTTGCCGCACTGCGGCAATCCCCCATCAGCAGCACGCCAGCAAGCGCACCGCAATGCAGTAACAAACGGCGATAGTGACGGGTCAGCGGATCCCAGGCGCTCCAGACCACATCGTCCGGCAGAACCTCTGCTCGCCCGGCGCTGAACAGCTCCACACCGGGCACTTTGAGGCGCATGCCGCTGTCGGTCAGGGCAAATGGCGTGCTAGCCTCCCCAGCCAGCCGGGCGGCGAGGATATCTGCCTGCGCCAGGCAAGGTGCGACCAGGCCGAACGTCTGGCCGTCGATTTCGCAGCACTCACCGATGGCGCTGATCGCCGGGACTGAGGTCTGCATCTGGTGGTTAACCACAATGCCGCGGACACAGTGAATGCCGCTGGCTTTTGCCAGTGCGACATTAGGCTGCACGCCGGTCGCCAGCACCACGCGAGAGGCGTTAATCTTGCGTCCGTTGTGTAACGTCACGGCATCCGCCGCAATGGCGGTCATTCCCGATGACAGTTCGCAGCGAACGCCGCGCTCCGCCAGCGCCTCTTCAAGCAAAACGCCTGCCTGGCGATCGAGCTGCTGTTCCATCAGCCAGGCACCACGATGCACCAGCGTGACGTTGTCACAAGACCGGGCCAGTGCCGCAGCGACCTCGACGCCGAGCACCCCACCGCCCAGCACTACAGCTGGCCCCGGGTTCTCCTGAATCGCGCGGATATCGGCCAGCGTACGAAAGGTGAAGACATGCGGAGCGTCACCGCCCGGAATGGGGGGTACAAAAGGCGTCGACCCGGTGGCAAAGACCAGTTCGTCCCAGGCCAGCGTGGTTGCTGTGGTACGGACCTCGCGTTTCTCAACATCCACGGAGAGCACCTTTTCGCCTCGTCGTACCGTCACACCCCGTGCGTGATACCAGGCGTCATCCTGCAGGCGGATCTGCTGCGCCTGTTTTTCCCCGCCCAGTACCGGCGAGAGCATGATGCGGTTGTAAGCGTGTTCCGACTCCTCGCCAAACACGGTGATCGTAAAGCGACCGGGCGCACGCTCGGTCAGCGAGGCAATCAGCCGTGTTGCGGCCATCCCATTACCGATAACGATCAGTCGCATTACCGCCTCCGTTACGCCGCTTTAGGCTGTTTTTCATAGAGGAAATGGAGGATCTGCTGACGCATATGGTGATAACGGTTATCGTCCGCCAGTTGAACCCGATTGCGCGGGCGAGGCAGGTCAACGTGCAGCACCTCGCCGACGGTGGCCGCCGGGCCGTTAGTCATCATCAGTACCCGGTCAGAGAGCAGCACGGCCTCGTCCACATCGTGGGTGATAAGCACGATGGTGGTGTTCAGCGCCTGCTGGATTTGCATCACCGAGTCCTGCAGGTGCGCGCGCGTGAGCGCATCCAGCGCGCCAAACGGTTCATCCATCAGCAGGACCTTCGGCTTCATCGCCAGCGCACGGGCAATGCCAACGCGCTGTTTCATGCCGCCGGAGATTTCCGAAGGCCGTTTGTGCAGGGCATGCCCCATCTGGACGCGATCGAGGTTGTGTTCAATCCACTCCTTGCGCTCCGCCTTGTTCATGGTGCGGCGAAAGACCTGATCCACCGCCAGCGCAACGTTGTCGAAGCAGGTGAGCCACGGCAGCAGAGAATGGTTCTGAAACACCACCGCACGCTCCGGTCCTGGCCCGGCGATTTCGCGGTTATCGCAAATCAGCCCACCTTCGGTCGGCAGGGTGATCCCGGCAATCAGGTTGAGCAACGTCGATTTGCCGCACCCGGAGTGGCCAATCAGGCTCACGGTTTCGCCTTCGTGAATATCAAAAGAGACGTTCTGCAGCGCCAGAAACTCGCCGCTGGCGGTAGAAAAACGCTGGCTCACGGCCTGGACCTGAATTAATGGTTTCATCTTCGCTCCTTATTTTTCCTGCCAGCTAAAGCGACGGGCGATCAGCATCAGCCCCTGCTCCAGCAGCAACCCGACCACGCCAATGATGACGATGGCGATGAGAATGTTTTCGACGTTGAGGTTGTTCCACTCATTCCAGATCCAGAAGCCGATCCCCAGCCCACCGGTGAGCATCTCGGCGGCGACAATGACCAGCCAGGCGATGCCAATAGATAGGCGAACCCCGGTCAGCACCGCGGGCAGCACGGCCGGGAAGAGGATCCGCCGCATGATGGTCCACTCGGAGAGCTGCAGCACGCGGGCAACGTTAAGGTAATCCTGCGGAATACGACGTACCCCTTCGGCGGTGTTAATCACCATTGGCCATATTGAGCAGATAAAAATGGTCCAGCTGGAGGCGGGCTCCGCTTTCTGGAACAGCAGCAGGCCGATAGGCAGCCAGGCTAAAGGACTGACCGGGCGTAACAGTGCAATCAATGGGCTGAACATGCGCGAGCAAAAGGTGAAGCGACCGATCAGGAAACCGAGCGGGATCCCCGCGAGCGCCGCCAGACCAAAGCCCACCGCCACGCGCTGCAGCGAAGCGAGCACGTTCCAGCCGATACCCATATCGTTTGGCCCGTCGCGGTAAAACGGGTCAGCGAAGAGCGTTAATGCGGAATCCAGCGTGCTGAGCGGCGTCGGGAACCCTTTGCTGTTGATCGCGGCCAGCTGCCAGAGCAACACCAGTAACCCGAGCCCCAGCAGCGCCGGGATCACGCGCTGCAGAAGGTCATTCATCCGTCGCGTGAACGTCGGTGCGCGGCGGCGAACCTGCACCGGAGGGAGGGTAATCACTTCCCCGCTCGCCGGCGTCTCGTCTTTCGATTTCGTGCTGTGCAGATGCTGCATAATCAGGCCCCTTTACGGTGAATAGCGAAGCGGTTGGCGTAACCGTCCGGATCGGTACCGTTCCAGACGGTACCGTCCATCAGGGTGCTGCTGCGATATGATGATGACGGGATGGATATGCCTCGCACCGCCGTGGCGGCATCCTGCCAGACCGAGGTCTGGTTAATGCGCTGCGCGATGGCGGCATAATCCGGCGCCGATTTGAGCAAGCCCCAGCGGCGGAACTGGGTTAAAAACCACATCCCGTCGGAGAGGTACGGATAGCTGACGGCGCCCTCGTTGAAGAAACGGATCGGATGCGCATCCTGCCAGCGCTGGCCAAGCCCGTTGTCGTACTCTCCCAGCATCCGTCCGGTGAGATACTGCTCTTTGGTGTTCAGCCACGCCCGGCGAGCGAGGATTTGGGCGGTCTCACGTTTGTTGTCTGGTGATGCATCGATCCAGCGTGCGGCTTCCAGTACCGCACTCACCAGCGCCCGCGCGGTGTTCGGGTTTTTCTCCACCCAGTCGCGGCGTGTGCCAAGAATTTTTTCCGGATGATCGGCCCAGATCGACTGGGACGTTGCGGCGGTAAACCCGATGCGGTCGTTAATGGCGCGCGCATTCCACGGCTCACCAACGCAAAAGCCGACCATGTTGCCAATCCGCATGTTCATCACCATTTGCGGCGGCGGCACAACCACGGTCCGGACGTCATCGAACGGATTAATGCCCGCGCTGGCCAGCCAGTAGTACAACCACATCGCATGCGTACCGGTCGGGAAAGTGTGTGCGAAGGTGTAAGTGCCGGGTACCTGCTGCCCAATCAGCGTTTTCAGCCCGTCGAGATCGCGAACGCCCTTCTCTGCCAGATCGCTGGAGAGCGTGATGGCCTGACCGTTCTGGTTCAGGGTCATCAGGTTTGCCATCTGCTGTGGCTTACCGGCAAGCCCCAGCTCCAGCCCGTACAGCAGGCCGTAAAGAATGTGGGCGGCGTCCAGTTCGCCGGCCACCAGCTTATCGCGCACGGCTGCCCAGCTTGCCTCTTTGGTTGGCACGATGGTGATGCCATATTTTTTATCAAACCCCTTCAGCGCCGCGATAACCACCGGCGCGCAGTCGGTTAACGGTATAAACCCGATGCGCACCGTCTCCTGCTCCGGTTTATCCGAGCCTGCCGCCCACGCGGCCTGCATGATGCCCGGTAACAACATGGCGCCGCTCGCCAGCATGCTGGCCTGTAAAAACCGCCGTCTCGACAAATCCGCCATGACCACTCCTGAAAAAAAGACAAAAAAAAGCGCCCACCCGTGCCAAAGCACCGCTGGACGCCTTTATCCCGAAGACAGATGCACCGCCGTTGGCACACCGTCAAAAATGGTTAATCAGATAATGCAAAGGGAATGCCAGGTTTTACTGCCCTGTTTTCCGGGCGTTTACCGGGATTTCTCCACGACCGCGCACCTCAATCAGGCACTAAATGCCCACTGATTGTGCAGCTACTCCTTAGGGGTTACCTGCCACAAGCTCTTCACGGTGAGCAGCGCACGGGCGATATCCACCATGCGCTGGTTTTTGTCCATCGCCATTTTACGCAGCGCCGTCCATGCCTGTTCCTCACTCATCTTTTGATGGGTCATCAGTACGCTTTTCGCTTTATCGATGGTTTTGCGCTCTTCGAGCGTATCGCGCAGTGACGCAAGCTGACGGGAAAGCTGTTCTATCTCGCGCGCCTGCTGGCGAACCAGGGTTAACAAGGGCTTATCGGGGTAAGAGGCCAGCGGATCGTCCTGTTCCTCAGCCGGGAGCGTGTAGTCCTCCTGTCGATGGATACGTTCGTCCACCGCGATCATCAGATCGGCGATAACCATCTCCTCCAGGGTGCGCAGATGCTCAAGGCGTGCCGTTTGCAGAGCAAACCAGGCCAGTGCGGTATGGCCATTGTCAGCGGCTGGCTGGCGGGTACAGGCCACGCGCCTCAGTTGCTCCGTCTCACGGTCAGGCTGGCAATTCTGGGAAAAGGTGGTTTGCACATCCGCCGTGCTGTGGGTCATGAAAATCTCGAAGCAGGCCTGCTGTCCGTCAATCCGGTCCACCAGCCGCTGACGGATGCCATCGTCAAAATAGCCCTGCGTGAAGCCAATGGCGCCCAGCGCCCGCTCTTGTCCCGCCAGCTCTTTACCCTGCATCAGGCTATAAAGCGCGACAAAACGGCCTGCGATTTGCGGATCGTCAATGCTGTCATTAAGCTGCGGTACGATACTGAGCAGATGACGCAGGATGCGACAATAGTGATCCATCGCCTGCGGGGCCGTGATGGTTTGCTGAATAACGCCGTCACGAAGGGCTGACAGGTTATCCAGACTGAGCAGCGCGGCGGCTATACGTTCGCACACGCCGCTGCCCTGGAACGGGGAGTGATTATCCAGAACGTCATAAAGCGTAGTGAGGTTTTCATTCACCAGCGCCCGGCTCGCTTTGCATTCGGCAGCGTACAGCTTACCCTGTGAGCAGAGCCAGACGTTAGAGGCTCCACGCTCGCACTGCAGCATATGCACCAGCAGACTGATGGCGTTAACCAGCACGCCAAGCTGTGCCAGCCTGCTCAGTTGCTCCCGGCGCATCGACCTTGCACGCTGGAGCCATTCGGTCGCACCTGGCGAAATGCCAGCCATAAATGTCATGCTTACTCTCCCGGACAGCGAAACCCCGGATAGCTAAGCAATATTCGTGCCTTTTAAAAGAACAGGAGTCAACATGCAGAAGATTGTTATCGTCGCCAACGGTGCGGCTTACGGCAGCGAATCCCTTTTTAACAGCCTGCGTCTGGCGATCGCGCTACGTGATAAAGAGAGTGAACTGGAGTTACGGCTCTTTTTAATGTCGGATGCGGTCACCGCCGGGCTGAAGGGACAAAAACCGGCAGAAGGCTACAACATCCAGCAGATGCTGGAGATCCTGACCGCGCAAAACGTTCCGGTCAAACTGTGCAAGACCTGCACCGACGGGCGCGGCATCACCGGATTGCCGCTGATTGAAGGTGTGGAAATCGGCACGCTCGTTGAACTGGCCGAGTGGACTCTGCGCGCCGATAAAGTATTAACTTTTTAATAATAAACCCGTAAAAATATTATTTTCTTATGGACGCGGTTTCAGCATCAAGTTTACCTGCAGGGTTGCCGATAGGCATGGAAACAACACAGCAGGTATTTCACTTATGTTCAGATCCATTCGTGCACGCATCATTGCCGCGACGACAGGTTGTCTGGTCGTCGCCCTTCTTCTTAATACTGTCATCAATTTTCAGGTCACACGCCAGGATAACCAGCAGTCACAGCGCGACATCCTGACCAGCACCAGCGCCAGCCATAACATGGCGATTGCGGACTGGGTGAAGAGCAAAATGACGGTTATCGCCTCCGCACAAACCGTTGCGCTCAGTGACGATCCGGTTCCGGTCTTTAAACAGCTTGCCCAGGCGGGTGGGTTCACTAACGTCTATGTTGGCTATGCCAGCAAAACGGCGAAATTCTCTGAACCCGCGGGCGTACCGGCGGATTATGACCCCACGATCCGTCCCTGGTATCAGCAGGTCGTAAGCCAGGATAGCCCGGTCGTGACCGCGCCATATGTCGACGCCGGTAGCGGAAAACTGGTGGTGACGTTTGCCGTGCCGGTGAAAGAAAACGGTACCCTGAAAGCCGTGGTGGCTGGCGATGTGGCGATGGACAGCGTGGTTGCTAACGTGCGCGGGATCCACCCAACCCCGGCAAGCAGCGGGCTGCTGCTGAATAGCGATGGCACCGTCATTGCCGCCAGCGACCCTGCCCTGACGCTTAAACCGTTCGCCGAAACCCTCAAAGGCATTGACTTTGCGGCGCTGAAAAGTGGAAAACCGGTAAACGGGACCTTCAATGGCACCGAAAAAACCTTCGTGGCAACCGCCGTGCCGGGTACGAACTGGATGCTGGTTGTTGCCCTGGACACAGGCGATGCCACCTCCGGAATGCGCTCGCTGCTGAAAGCCTCGGCCATCTCGCTGGTGATTCTGGCCTTACTCAGCGGCGCCATTGTTCACTTCCTGATTGCGCGTCTGCTGAAGCGCCTGTCTGACATTCGCGATGCGATGCATAACATTGCGAACGGCACTAACGATCTGTCGCAACGCCTGCCGGACAGCGGCGATGACGAAGTGGCGCAGATAGCGCAGGCGTTTAACGCCTTCAGCGACAAGCTCTCGGTGGTGATGGTACAACTGCGGGATGCCAGCGCATCGGTGAAAAACGCCGCGCGGGAAATTGCGGCAGGTAACCAGGACCTCTCAGGGCGTACCGAGCAGGCCGCCTCCAGCCTTCGCGAAACGGCCAGCGCCGTGGAAGAGATCACCGCGTCAGTAACCCAGTCGAACGAGTCTGCGGCTGAAGCCAATGACCAGGCGAGTAAGGCCTCTGCGGCGGCGGCTCGCGGGGGCGAGGTGGTATCTCAGGCCATCAGCACCATGCAGTCCATTGAAGTGGCTTCCGCGAAGATTGGCGACATCACCAGCGTGATTGACGGGATTGCCTTCCAGACCAATATCCTGGCGCTGAATGCCTCGGTGGAAGCCGCACGCG
Organism: Enterobacter sp. SORGH_AS_0287; assembly: GCF_031453695.1. NCBI lineage: Bacteria > Pseudomonadati > Pseudomonadota > Gammaproteobacteria > Enterobacterales > Enterobacteriaceae > Enterobacter > Enterobacter sp. SORGH_AS_0287. The sequence goes on along the minus strand of NZ_JAVIZW010000001.1, from coordinate 867,825 downwards.
CCGGAGAGCAAGGCCGTGGGTTTGCCGTGGTGGCCGGCGAGGTGCGTAATCTGGCCAGCCGCAGCGCGCAGGCGGCGAAAGAGATTAAAACGCTTATCGATTCCACCACCAACAGCGTGGCCACCGGCTCCCGCTACGTTCATCTGGCCGGGGAAAGCATGAACGAAATCCGCTCCAGCATCGGTAGCGTGTCGGGCATCATGCGTGAAATCTCCATCGCCACCAGCGAGCAGATGAAAGGCATCCAGGAGATTAACCATGCGGTGACCCATCTGGACAGAATGGTTCAGCAGAACGCCGAACTGGTGGTGCAATCTGCGGCTGCAGCCGGCGCGCTGCAGAGCCAGGCGGGCGACCTTGCTGAAACTGCCGGGCATTTCCGCATTTAATTTTAGGGTGGCGCGCGTTCACCGGGCAAAACGCGCGCCAGAGTAAATTTTCAGGAATTTTGTCATTTTTGTTTAATCGTTACGCCATTTTTTGATCAAAGTCAGCATCCTCACCCTCCCCCTTTGGTGTTATGCCATGAGTGAATTGTGAACAATATCACGCTCGGATATGGCAGCAGGGAGAGCGTTGTTTAAGACTACGGGGTAAAAAATGGCACTGGTAAAAACAAGTTTGAAATTGTTTGGCGGGGATACGGTCGTGGTGCGGTGTTCTGAGCGCTGCCGCATTCATTTGATGAGTTCGAAAGCACAACAACACTCGCAGGCGGATATCCTGACCGTGCAGGATGACAAGGCATGGCTTACCGTGCCGTACACCGGCACGTGGGATGTCCTGATTGACAGCCATAGCCAGTCACTGGAGCATTCCGTAAGCTACGTTGCTGCATAAGAGACAAACGCCCGGTCTGCTCACGCAGCCGGGCGCATTCTCAGGCAAAACCGGGACGCAGCGTATTATTCAGCGGGTTCCCTTCCAGCAGCGCTTTCACTTTCACCACCAACTCATTCAGACAATCGTCCTTCATGCCGAGGCGCGTCAGCTCCTGGTCGAGCGAAAAGAGATACTGCGCGTTGGTGCCCAGCGGTCCACTGGCGGCAGCGATCAACGGGGCAATGACCTGCGTGCGGGTATCCGCTTCATACAGCGGATGGCGCGGATCCATAATAAACACCAGCGCGTTAACGGTACGTCCGTCATCGAGTTCCAGCTTGCACCAGCTCGGCATATAGCAGCCGGTGATCATCTCGCGCTTCCACAGCAGCGTCAGTTCGTCTTCCAGCGTTGCATCCGGCAGGCGGTAGGCCACCCCCGTGGTGCGTCCGCCCTCTTTTAGTGCAAGCATGCGTCCCGGCTGACACGCGCTACCTCGACCGGCCGTCAGGCGCAAACAAAATGCGCGATGCCAGCCAGGAAGTGTGCCTGTTGCCGATTCGACAAATTCGAGAGCCGGGTTCCACATCAGCGAACCGTAGCCAAAAATCCATACCGGGCCATCATCCGGGCGGCACGCCAGCGTGGCAGCGAGCGACGCCGCACGTTGTTCAGCTGACCAGAGAAGCGATTCCTCAATAGCACCAAATGCCGTCTTACAATCTGCCTTCATTAAGAAATCACGCGTTAACACTTTCCACCTCCGCCACTGCATGCTTCCTTGCGACATCTGTAATCCGCCTTCCCGGCATTGTGTGCTGGTCATTTTGCCAGCAGTTGAGTAACGATAAGCAATTCACGGGCCAGTTGCAATACAACGGAAGTTCAACCGCCTGAAAAGTCAAAACGAAGGCAGCGAATGATTTCACGGCTATTTCTTTTTATGCCATTTATCGTCGTCTCCTTTCTCATATTCATGTTTTACTGCGGCCCAGGCGACTTTGTGCGCGGTCTCTTCACGGCTGGCATCATCACGTCGATCTTCTTTATCTTTGTACTGTTCCCAGGCGCTGTTAAAAGCCTCTTTGTAGATATCCTGCGCGTGCGCGGGCAATACGTGTTGCACGCTGTCTGGTAATTCGCGTTTCGTTTTATATGGCATCGCTAACCCCTCTTTTGGTTAAAAAGATAAGTGTGGACGACGATACGGCATGGTGCCAGTCAATTAAGAATTATGCGTAAATGATAATTTTAATATTATGTTATTAAAGGATTAATTACAGAACACAACACATTATCGACACCACAAAGCCAAAACATTACAAACAGTAAAATTGAGTAAAAAATCAAGGGTATTTAACAGAGATCTGTTAATTTAATGACCGAAAATTCTATCTATAATTACAAGCACCTGCATTGATGGAGAAGCACATGACAGCAGCACACGAGGCGGTGAAGACCCGCCACAAGGAGACATCACTCATTTTCCCGGTCCTGGCACTGGCTGTGCTGCTCTTCTGGGGAAGCAGTCAGTCACTGCCAGTGGTAGTTGGTATCAATATTCTTGCTCTGGTGGGTATCTTAACCAGCGCCTTTAGCGTTGTTCGCCATGCGGACGTATTAGCCCACCGCCTGGGTGAGCCTTACGGCTCGCTAATTCTCAGCCTTTCGGTGGTTATCCTCGAAGTCAGCCTGATTTCCGCGCTGATGGCGACCGGTGACGCCGCACCGACCCTGATGCGTGACACCCTCTACTCCATCATTATGATTGTGACAGGTGGTCTGGTGGGCTTTTCACTGTTACTGGGCGGCCGCAAATTTGCGACCCAGTACATGAATCTGTTCGGCATAAAACAGTATCTGATTGCCCTTTTCCCGCTGGCGATTATTGTGCTGGTCTTCCCGATGGCATTGCCGGGGGCCAACTTCTCAACCGGTCAGGCGCTGCTGGTTGCGCTGATTTCCGCAGCTATGTACGGCGTGTTCCTGCTGATTCAGACCAAAACGCACCAGAGCCTGTTCGTCTATGAACATGAAGATGACGGCGACGACCCGCATCACGGTAAGCCATCGGCTCACAGCAGCGCGTGGCATACGGTTTGGCTGATCGTACATCTGATTGCGGTTATCGCCGTGACCAAAATGAACGCCAACCCGCTGGAGACGCTGTTAACCGAGCTGAATGCTCCGGTCGCGTTTACCGGTTTCCTGGTGGCGCTGCTTATCCTGTCGCCTGAGGGTCTGGGGGCGCTGAGGGCGGTGCTGAACAATCAGGTGCAACGCGCAATGAATCTGTTCTTTGGCTCGGTCCTGGCGACTATCTCACTCACCGTGCCGGTGGTGACGCTGATTGCCTTTATGACCGGTAACGAGCTGCAGTTCGCGCTGGGTGCGCCAGAGATGATTGTGATGGTGGCTTCACTGCTGCTGTGTCAGATATCCTTCTCGACCGGGCGCACCAACGTGCTGAACGGCGCGGCGCACATGGCGCTGTTTGTGGCCTATCTGATGACGATATTTGCCTAAGCGTTGTTCGGTGAGGCTCTGAGGCCACACCCGACACCTCTTCCATCGGGAGAGGAATAGCCAAAAAAAAACCCGCCGAAGCGGGTTTTTTTATTAGTGGCTGGTATCCAGCTCGTCGAAACTCTTCACCAGATCGTCAATCGCTTTGATCTGTTTCAGGAACGGCTCCAGTTTAGCCAGCGGCAATGCGGACGGGCCGTCGCACTTCGCGTTGTCCGGGTCCGGGTGCGCTTCAATGAACAGACCGGCCAGGCCAGTCGCCATACCGGCGCGCGCCAGCTCGGTGACCTGCGCACGGCGGCCGCCAGAAGCTGCACCAAACGGGTCGCGGCACTGCAGCGCATGGGTCACATCGAAGATGACCGGAGACTGGTTGGACACGTTCTTCATCACGCTGAAGCCGAGCATATCAACGACCAGGTTGTCATAACCGAAGTTTGCGCCACGGTCACACAGGATCACTTTATCGTTGCCGCCTTCGATAAATTTATCGACGATGTTACCCATCTGGCCAGGGCTCACGAACTGAGGTTTCTTCACGTTGATGACCGCGCCAGTTTTCGCCATCGCTTCCACCAGGTCCGTCTGACGCGCCAGGAACGCCGGCAGCTGGATAACGTCGACAACGTCCGCAACAGGCTGCGCCTGAGAAGCTTCGTGCACGTCGGTGATCACTTTCACGCCAAAGGTCTGTTTCAGTTCCTGGAAAATTTTCATCCCCTCTTCCAGGCCCGGGCCACGGTAAGAGTGAATGGAGGAACGGTTGGCTTTGTCAAAAGAGGCCTTAAACACGTACGGGATACCCAGTTTCTGGGTCACGGTCACGTAGTGCTCGCAGATACGCATCGCGAGATCACGGGATTCCAGCACGTTCATACCGCCAAACAGCACGAACGGCAGGTCGTTTGCCACGTTGATATCACCAATGCTAACCACTTTTTGTTTCATAGGATCGCCTTATTCAGGTGTGAATCGGAATTAAGATTAATGCAGTGTAATTTGTTTGTGCGAGATCGCGTTGATCTGCGCACGAATCATTTCGCTGATCGGGTCTTCCGGGCATTGCTCAACGAAATAATTCAGATCGTTCAGCGCCACATGCTCGCAATCAAGCTGGGCATAAATCAGCCCGCGATCGCGGATTTCGTACGGATCTTCCGGATTAAACTGCAGCAGCACTTCACTGGCACGTAATGCCAGCTCCATCTGACGCTCTTCCATCAGCGCAGATTTCAGCGTATCCAGCAGTTTACGGATCACCTCGGCGTTATCCGCCTCGTCGAGATCTTCATTAAAGAGCTCGGCAACCGGGCTGATATTGCCTTTTAACCAGACGTCCAGCGTATGCTCATCCAGCGTATCGCCGTTAAACGGATTGATGAGCCACATCTCACCGTCCAGCCACTCCGCTCGCAGGATCATCTGCGTCGGGAAAATGACCGGCACCAGTGGAATATCCAGACGATGCGCGACCCACAGCAAAATGGAACCCAGCGCAACCGCGCTGCCCTGACGATTTTTCAAGACCTGATCCAGCCATAGTGCGTCAGACAGACGATACACGCCACGCGTGTCGCAGAAACCCCATTCGCCGTAGAAAAGCTCAAGCAGCTTCTCTAATTGCCAGTCCTGCGGGCGCGCCTGATTGATCTCTTCACGCGCCAGGCTGACCAGATTCTCCAGCTCTTCGTAGACGTATTGCGACGTAAAATCGTCGCGGATCATCTCCGAAATCAGGATCATACCATCGCAAAGCGGCACTTTATTAAATTCGAAATCGGCTAAGGACCTCATGACTTACCCCAGTAACGGTATTCTTGTGGTGGCGAGTTTAATGATGATGTACAGCACCACCAGCCCCAGCAGAAAGGCGATAAAACCGGTCTGCTGGCTGCGCGGACGACGACGCCCAAGCGCGATAAAACCCAAAACGATGTAGATGATAACGCCAAACAGCTTTTCAGTCAGCCATGCGCCTTTATCAGTAAATGGCAGATAGCCGGTCTTCCACATTAATCCGGCCCCTGAGAGAAACAGCACCGTGTCAATACAGTGCGGCGCAATACGCACCCAGCGGGCGTCAATCAGCGGATTATTGCTGTAACGCCACCCGTAACGGACGATGAAAAAGCTGATGGTCAGGGCAACGGCTATCAGGTGGGCCGTGATCAGCACGGTAAAGAGACTCATGCCCATTGTCCCAGCGTCAGACGGTCGTTGCCGCCATAGTCGCGACAGGTTTCCACCGCACGATAACCTGCAGCGATGAACACGTCACGCACCGCGTCCCCTTGCGTCCAGCCGTGCTCGACCAGCAGCCAGCCGCCGGGGAGCAAATGCTGTCGTGACGTTGTCACAATATGCACAATATCCGCCAGCCCTTCGTTGGCAGCGACCAGCGCCGTCAGCGGTTCGAAACGCACGTCCCCCTGCGTCAGGTGCGGGTCATGCTCGTCGATATAGGGAGGGTTGCTGACAATCATCCCGAACGTGCGGTTATCCAGCGCGCTAAACCAGCTGCTTTGCAGAACGGTGACGTTCGGGAAGCCCAGACGCGCCACGTTACGCTGCGCCAGCGCTACCGCATCGGGCATCACGTCAACCGCCGTCACCTCGCAGTCCGGACGCTCGCTTGCCAGCGCCAGGGCAATTGCGCCAGTACCGGTTCCAAGATCAAGAATTCGGCAGGCTTGTGCGGGTAAACGCGACAGCGCCTGCTCCACCAGACACTCGGTGTCCGGACGTGGGATCAGGGTCGCTGGGGAGACGTACAATGGCAGTGACCAGAACTCACGCTCCCCGACCAGATGCGCCACCGGCTCACCGGTTTTGCGTCGGGCAAGCAGCGTAGCGAGCTGCGCTTCCTGCTCAGCACTCAGCTGGGTCTCGCCGAAAGCCAGCAGGTAAGTGCGGACTTTCCCCGTCACAAACTCAAGCAAAATTTCGGCGTCACGTTTAGGGCTTTCGCTCGCGGAAAGCTCACTGGCGGCCTGCCGTAACCAGTGCTGAAACTCCATTATTCCTGCTCGGACAGTGCTGCCAGCTGGTCGGCCTGGTATTCCTGCACGATAGGCTCAATCAGCATATCCAGCTTTCCTTCCATCACTTCGTCCAGACGGTACAGGGTCAGGTTGATGCGGTGGTCGGTAACACGGCCCTGCGGGAAGTTATAGGTACGGTTACGGTCGCTGCGATCGCCGCTGCCCAGCAGGTTACGACGCGTGGAGGCTTCCGCCTGTTGACGTTTTGCCATTTCAGCCGCGTGGATACGCGCGCCCAGCACGGATAAGGCTTTGGCTTTGTTCTTGTGCTGAGAACGTTCGTCCTGGCACTCCACCACGATGCCGGTTGGCAGGTGGGTAATACGGATAGCGGAATCGGTGGTGTTAACGTGCTGACCCCCTGCCCCGGAGGAGCGGAAGGTATCGATACGCAGGTCCGCCGGGTTGATGTCCGGCAATTCTGCTTCAGGCAACTCTGGCATCACCGCAACCGTACAGGCAGAAGTGTGAATTCGCCCCTGAGATTCGGTGGCAGGTACGCGCTGCACGCGATGACCGCCGGATTCAAACTTCAGACGACCGTACACGCCGTCACCGCTGATTTTAGCGATAACCTCTTTGTAGCCGCCATGTTCACCGTCGTTGGCGCTCATGATCTCAACGCGCCAGCGACGCGCTTCGGCGTAGCGGCTGTACATACGGAACAGATCGCCGGCAAACAGTGCCGCTTCGTCACCGCCGGTCCCGGCGCGGACTTCGACAAAGGCGTTACGCTCATCGTCCGGATCTTTTGGCAGCAGAAGCACCTGCAACTGTTGCTCCATCTCTTCAGCACGCGCTTTTGCGTCCAGCAACTCTTCCTGCGCCATCTCGCGCATTTCAGGGTCGTCGAGCATCATCTGCGCGGTTTCAATATCTTCCTGGACCTGTCGCCAGTCGGTAAAGCATTTTGATACATCACTCAACTGCGCGTATTCACGCGAGAGCGCGCGAAAACGTTCCTGGTCAGCAATGGTCCCGGCATCGCCGAGCAGCGCCTGTACTTCTTCATGGCGCTCGTGCAGAGCTTCCAGTTTAGCGACGATAGAAGGCTTCATAGGCGTAAATGCACCTTGTAATAGAAAATGGGTATAGGGCGCTATTCCAGCCCGAGGCTGTTGCGCAGAATAGTCAGGCGTTCATCATCCCCGTCACGGGCAGCCTGCTGAAGAGATTTGGTTGGTGCATGGATCAGGCGGTTGGTCAGTTTCCAGGCCAGATCCTGCATAATGGCTTCTGCGTCGCCGCCCTGCTGAAGGGCGGCCAGCGCTTTGGCGGTCAGGTCATCACGCACCTGCTCCGCCTGACCGCGGTACTCACGGATAGTCTCGCTGACGCTTTGCGCGCGCAGCCAGGCCATAAACTCACTTGTTTCCTGCTCTACAATGGTTTCCGCCTGAACAGCCGCCGCTTTACGCTGGGCAAGGTTATGCGAAATGATGCTTTGCAGGTCGTCCACGCTGTAAAGGTAGGCGTTCGCCAGTTTACCGACTTCCGGTTCGACATCGCGCGGGACGGCAATATCCACCAGCAGCATCGGTTGATTACGGCGGGATTTCAGCGCTCGCTCGACCATCCCTTTACCGATAATCGGCAGCGGGCTGGCGGTAGAACTGATGATAATATCTGCCTCTTTCAGGCGCTCATCGATGTCGCTCAGCGCAACCACCTCGGCACCCACCTCGTCCGCCAGCACCTGTGCACGTTCGCGGGTACGGTTAGCGATAATCATCTTTTTAACGTTGTGTTCGCGCAGATGGCGCGCCACAAGTTCGATGGTTTCGCCCGCCCCGACCAGCATCACAGTGACGGTCGACAGGGATTCAAAGATTTGACGGGCCAGGGTACAGGCCGCGAAAGCAACAGAAACCGCACTGGCACCAATGTCGGTTTCTGTTCGCACACGCTTCGCCACGGAGAATGACTTCTGGAACATACGCTCCAGTTCACTGGCTTTCAGATGCCCTTTTTGCGAATCGGCAAACGCCTTTTTCACCTGACCGAGAATTTGTGGCTCGCCGAGCACCAGCGAGTCCAGGCCGCTGGCCACACGCATCAGATGGCTGACTGCATCGTTATCCTGATGCCAGTAGAGGCTATTACGCAGCTCTTCTTCGTTGAGGTTGTGGTAATCACATAACCAGCGGATCAGCGCTTCATGCAGGTTGTCCTGCTCTTCAACGCTTAGGTAGAGTTCAGTACGGTTGCACGTCGAGAGCACCACGCCACCCTGCACCATCGGCTGTGCAAGCAGGCTGTCCAGCGCCAGGTCAAGCGTATCCGGCGAAAACGTTACGCGTTCTCGCAGCGAAACCGGGGCTGTTTTGTGGTTAATACCGAGTGCTAATAGGGTCATGTTGAGCGGGAGTAGTACCAGCGTTAATAAGGTTAGCAGAACGCATCATACAGGATGCGCGAGATCAATAAAAGAGACTGCCCCCTTTCGGAGTAATAGCTTATACAATGCTTTGAGATAATTTGAACGTAGACGGTGGCACCCTTCGACGCTAGCATTAACAGTTATAACTGCAACGTATCTCAAGGATTTGTCCTCATTATGACCCGACTGATTCGCCTGCTGCCCCTGGCGGCACTGGTTCTGACCGCATGTACCGTCACCCAACCTAAAGGCCCGGGCAAAAGCCCTGATTCACCGCAGTGGCGTCAGCACCAGCAGGACGTCCGCAATTTGAGCCAGTACCAGACCCGTGGTGCCTTCGCTTATCTCTCTGATGAACAAAAAGTGTATGCGCGTTTCTTCTGGCAGCAAACCGGGCAGGACAACTATCGCCTGCTGCTGTTAAACCCGCTGGGCAGCACCGAACTGGAGCTTATTGCCAAACCGGGTGAAGCGCAGATCACCGATAACAAAGGCAAGCACTATACCGCCACCGACGCCGAAGAGATGATCGGCAAGCTGACCGGAATGCCTATTCCGCTGAACAGCCTGCGCCAGTGGATCCTGGGCCTGCCGGGTGACGCGACCGACTACCAGCTTGACGACCAGTACCGTCTGAGCCAGGTGAACTACACCCAGAACGGCAAAACCTGGAAAGTGGTGTACAGCGCCTATGACAGCAACACCAGGCCTTCCCTGCCATCCAACATGGAACTGACCCAGGGCAGCCAGCGCATCAAGCTGAAAATGGACAACTGGATCGTTAAATGATGACCCACTGGCCTTCTCCGGCAAAACTGAATCTGTTTTTATACATCACCGGACAGCGTGCTGACGGATACCATACCCTGCAGACGCTGTTTCAGTTCCTTGATTACGGCGACACGATCGCGATTGGCCCGCGTCAGGACGGCGAGGTTTGCCTGCTGACGCCGGTTAACGGTGTGGCGCATGAAGATAACCTGATTGTGCGCGCTGCACGTCTGCTGATGAAAGCGGCGTCGGACAGCTGTCGTCTGCCGGCAGGAAGCGGCGCGGATATCCGTATTGAGAAGCGTCTGCCGATGGGTGGTGGACTGGGCGGTGGCTCATCAAATGCCGCCACCGTGTTGGTTGCCCTGAATCACCTCTGGGGCTGCGGATTATCTCAGGATGAGCTGGCAGCGTTAGGCTTAACGCTGGGGGCGGACGTCCCGGTCTTCGTGCGCGGTCATGCGGCGTTTGCTGAAGGGGTGGGCGAAATACTTTCCCCGGTCGAGCCGCCGGAAAAATGGTACCTGGTGGCCCACCCGGGCGTCAGCATTCCGACCCCGGTCATCTTCAACGATCCTGACCTGCCACGGAATACCCCGGTGCGGTCAATAGAAACGTTATTAAATTGTGAATTCAGCAACGATTGCGAGGTTATCGCAAGAAAACGTTTTCGCGAGGTTGATGCGGTGCTTTCCTGGCTGTTAGAATACGCGCCGTCGCGCCTGACTGGCACAGGGGCCTGTGTCTTTGCTGAATTTGACACCGAATCCGCCGCTCGTCAGGTGCTTGAGCAAGCGCCGGTTTGGCTGCATGGTTTTGTAGCACGTGGGATGAACACCTCCCCCCTACAGCAAGCCATTCTGGCGCAGACTGAGTTTCGGTGACAACGTCACCCTGTTCCAGACGTTGCATCGCGCTCTTTAATACACCGCCTGGATAGCATTTCGCCTGGCCCGCACAGTTTGCGGCGAACGCTATCCACCACTGGACGCATGCCTGAGGTTCTTCTCGTGCCTGATATGAAGCTTTTTGCTGGTAACGCCACCCCGGAACTAGCACAACGTATTGCCAACCGCCTGTACACTTCCCTCGGCGACGCCGCTGTAGGTCGCTTTAGCGACGGCGAAGTCAGCGTACAAATCAATGAAAATGTACGCGGTGGTGATATTTTCATCATCCAGTCCACCTGTGCTCCAACAAATGACAACCTGATGGAACTGGTTGTTATGGTCGACGCCCTGCGTCGCGCTTCAGCAGGCCGTATCACTGCTGTTATTCCTTACTTCGGCTATGCCCGTCAGGACCGTCGTGTCCGTTCCGCGCGTGTGCCAATCACTGCCAAAGTTGTCGCTGATTTCCTCTCCAGCGTTGGCGTTGACCGTGTTCTGACCGTTGACCTGCATGCAGAACAGATCCAGGGCTTCTTCGACGTTCCGGTTGATAACGTATTCGGTAGCCCAATCCTGCTGGAAGACATGCTGCAGCTGAATCTGGATAACCCAATCGTGGTTTCTCCGGACATCGGCGGCGTGGTACGTGCTCGAGCTATCGCTAAGCTGCTGAACGATACCGACATGGCAATCATCGACAAACGCCGTCCACGCGCTAACGTTTCTCAGGTGATGCACATCATCGGTGACGTTGCTGGCCGTGACTGCGTGCTGGTTGACGACATGATCGATACCGGCGGTACGCTGTGTAAAGCAGCAGAAGCGCTGAAAGAGCGTGGTGCCAAGCGCGTATTCGCCTACGCGACTCACCCGATCTTCTCCGGCAATGCAGTAAACAACCTCCGCAACTCCGTTATCGACGAAGTAGTGGTGTGCGATACCATCCCACTGAGTGACGAGATCAAAGCGCTGCCAAACGTGCGCACCTTGACCCTGTCCGGGATGCTGGCCGAAGCGATTCGTCGTATCAGCAACGAAGAATCTATCTCAGCAATGTTCGAACACTAATCGAACACGGCCGAAAAAACCCGCTGCGGCGGGTTTTTTTGTCTCTGATATTTTTTTGTATGATCAATGCCTCCTTCACCTGCCATTCACATGACAGATGATGCGCACACGGATGAGAGATAATTGTGAAACACGTAACCTCCTCACATGTTCTTCCCTTTCGCGCCCTCATCGACGCTTGCTGGAAAGAGAAATACACCGCTTCACGTTTTATGCGTGACCTTATTGCCGGTATCACCGTCGGGATTATCGCCATTCCGCTCGCCATGGCACTGGCGATTGGCAGCGGCGTAGCACCGCAGTATGGGCTTTACACGGCGGCCGTCGCCGGGATTGTGATTGCGCTAACGGGCGGGTCTCGCTTCAGCGTTTCCGGCCCGACAGCCGCATTTGTGGTGATCCTCTATCCCGTTTCTCAGCAGTTTGGCCTGGCAGGCCTGCTGGTCGCCACCCTGATGTCCGGCGTCTTTTTGATCCTGTTTGGTCTGGCCCGTTTTGGCCGGCTGATTGAATACATTCCCCTTTCCGTGACGCTGGGGTTCACCTCCGGGATTGGCATTACCATCGGGACAATGCAGATCAAGGACTTCCTCGGCCTGCAGATAGCCCACGTCCCTGAACATTACCTGCAAAAAGTCGGGGCGCTGTTTATGGCGCTCCCCACCGCCAACCCGGGCGATGCCGCCATCGGGATTGTTACCCTGGGCACGCTGATTATCTGGCCTCGTTTAGGCATTCGTCTGCCTGGCCACCTGCCCGCCCTGCTGCTGGGCTGTGCGGTGATGGCCATCGTTAATCTCTTTGGTGGCCACGTCGCGACCATTGGATCTCAGTTCCACTATGTTCTGGCTGACGGTTCACAGGGAAGCGGTATTCCTCAACTGTTACCGCAACTGGTACTGCCATGGGATATGCCGGGTTCCAGCTTCACCTTAAGCTGGGATTCCCTGCGCGCCCTTCTGCCCGCGGCCTTCTCAATGGCGATGCTGGGGGCCATTGAATCCCTGCTCTGTGCCGTCGTGCTGGACGGCATGACCGGCACCAAGCATAAAGCCAACAGCGAACTGGTTGGGCAGGGTCTGGGCAACATCATCGCCCCGTTCTTTGGCGGTATTACGGCAACAGCGGCCATCGCCCGCTCTGCGGCAAACGTACGTGCCGGGGCGACGTCGCCGGTATCGGCAGTTATCCACTCCGTGCTGGTGATCCTCGCCCTGCTGGTCCTCGCTCCTCTCCTCTCCTGGCTGCCGCTTTCAGCCATGGCTGCCCTGCTGCTGATGGTGGCGTGGAACATGAGCGAAGCACATAAGGTGGTCAATCTGCTGCGTCGCGCACCGAAAGACGACATCATCGTGATGCTGATTTGTATGTCGCTGACCGTGCTGTTCGATATGGTTATCGCCATCAGCGTCGGGATCGTGCTGGCCTCCCTGCTGTTTATGCGCCGTATAGCGCAGATGACGCGCCTTTCCCCGGTTAACGTAGAGGTACCTGACGATGTGCTGGTGCTGCGTGTGATTGGCCCGTTGTTCTTTGCTGCCGCGGAAGGTCTGTTCAGCGAACTGGAAACCCGTATCGTGGGCAAACGCATTGTGGTGCTGAAATGGGATGCCGTGCCGGTGCTGGATGCGGGTGGTCTGGATGCCTTCCAGCGCTTCGTTTCGCGTCTGCCGGAAGGCTGCGAACTGCGGGTGAGTAATCTCGAATTCCAGCCGCTGCGCACCATGGCGCGCGCTGGCGTGCAGCCGATCCCTGGCCGCCTGGCCTTTTATCCTAACCGTGAAGCCGCGTTAGCGGATCTGTGAATGCCCTGATGCAGGGAAACGTCTCTGCATCATCACGGCTATCGCCTGCTGGAGCCATGCAAGCACGGCAGGCGTCATCCATGTTCCTTTCATCAGATGCGGCTCCTGCTGCATGGCAACGCGAAACTTTTGCTGGGTTTCAGGATTCGTTCCCGCGTATGACTGGAACAATACACGCCAGTGTTCAGCGAGCATTTGCGCCTCACCGGAAGACGGGTCGAGGTTTTCCCGCTGCGCCTGATGCAATTTCGCTACCAGTGGCGGCCATTCCATCATGCGATCAAAATAGTGTGCGCGGGTAAAGGCCATCTCTTCTGCAGAGAGATACTTTTCCCAGATGGCAAGCTTCGATTCGGCAAACGCCCGCGTAATATAGTCAGTCATTTCCGCCGTAATACCCGTCTGCTCACGCATCTGCGGCTCGACGCTGTGCATCTCGTTCAGCCGGGTGAGAAATTCCGGCTTACCTGCCGTATCCAGCTCCAGGCGTGACATCCAGCGCGTCGCCAGATCCCTGGCACGGGGATCCGAAACGTCGATATTATGCTTCAGCAGGCTATTTGCCTCAGCAACCAGACCTGACCAGATATCCGCAAGTGCCTCCTTCCGTACGGCAAACGGCAACTGCTGTAACTCCTCTTTGCTAAACCAGCGTTCGTACATATTCATTAACTCCAGAGTCTGTAGCCAGGATTCCAGATTGGGTGCCGCATCGTCGGTAAGCCCGGTACGCAATTCCACCAGCCTCTCGCGCAGCGTCAGCATGCTGCGCAGTTGCTTATCCAGCAAACTGATTTGCGCATCGAGTAATTCGGTTAACGACAGCGACTCCTGTTTCAGAAAATCCCTGATTTCAGCAAGTTCCAGCCCGGCTTTTGCCAGCACCTGAATCATATGCAGACGTTGCACATCCACCAGATTATACAGCCGGTAACCTGCCGCACTTCTGGCAGAAGGCAGTAACAACCCTGTTTGCTCATAGTGATGCAATGTTCGCACGGTGATCCCGGCACGTTTCGCGAGTTCACCCACCTGAATCAACATAACTGCTCCTTTACTTTGCCAGTGGCACCACTCTGAAGCCTTACGTTACGTGAGGGTCAACCTTTCATGCAAAAAAAAACGACTCCATGAGGAGCCGTTTCGGTGTTCTTTCGTCGTAGCACGTTAGCTGTGTTTGTGCTGGTCCCTGCGGCAGCGCTTATCGTAATGGCGCACCCACCAGTATTTGTCGCAGACTTCTTCATGTCCACTCACGCGCGCACCGGCAAGCCATAGCACTGCACCAAGGAAGATACTCAATACCGCGCCATGCGCGAAGTATTGCGGAAGGTCAAGCTGCGGCAATTGGTTTAAAATTGAATAACCCACGCCAGCGACCATCACAAACAGTCCCAACCCCATCAGCACATTACCGAGTATCGAAGCGTTTTTGCGTTTCATATGTCACCTCCGGAACTTTGGGTTGTAAGGGGAAAAGCCCCTGATCCTTGTGTGTAAAGTATAGACAACGGCTCTTTTATGAGTTGCGTGAATGATCACATTTACAGATAACTCCCAGACAAAAGTTTACAAATAAGACATTGAACAGCTTGAAATTCTAATTGTTCAGATAAGTAATTATTCATATCTCGCGGTTCGGGCAGCAGAATTTTGTCAAGCGGCGCGTCAGACAGTAAACTACGCGCCAGATCTGGAACCCATTAGGAATTGAATCGTGACGATTAAACTGATTGTCGGCCTCGCGAACCCAGGCGCAGAGTACGCGGCGACCCGCCACAATGCCGGTGCCTGGTACGTTGATCTGCTGGCCGAACGGTTACGTGCTCCCCTGCGTGAAGAACCAAAATTCTACGGGTATACTTCACGTATCAATCTTGCTGGCGCAGATGTCCGTCTGCTGGTGCCCACCACCTTTATGAACCTGAGCGGCAAAGCTGTTGCAGCCATGGCGACGTTTTATCGCATTAACCCGGATGAAATTCTGGTGGCCCACGATGAGCTGGACCTGCCCCCCGGTGTGGCAAAATTCAAACTGGGCGGTGGTCATGGCGGTCACAATGGTCTGAAAGACATTATCAGCAAGCTGGGCAATAACCCCAATTTCCACCGTTTGCGCGTGGGAATCGGCCATCCGGGCGATAAAAACAAAGTTGTCGGTTTTGTGTTAGGTAAACCGCCGGTTTCTGAGCAGAAACTGATTGACGAAGCGGTCGACGAAGCGGTGCGCTGCACCGAAATCTGGCTGCAGGATGGCCTAACCAAAGCGACAAACCGCTTACACGCTTTCAAAGCGCAATAATCCGCCCGATACGGCTTTTTTACCGCGCGTGGTGCGGGTTACGTGTATAATAGGCGTAGTTATTTACTTTTCATCAATCGGTTATCGTTAACGGATTGATTATCAAGATATTAAGGTGATTTAGAAATGGGATTCAAATGCGGTATCGTCGGTCTGCCAAACGTGGGCAAATCCACCCTGTTCAACGCGCTCACCAAAGCAGGTATTGAAGCGGCGAACTTCCCGTTCTGTACCATCGAACCGAACACCGGCGTTGTGCCAATGCCCGATCCGCGTCTGGACCAGCTCGCGGAAATCGTGAAGCCGCAGCGCATTCTGCCGACCACCATGGAGTTCGTGGACATCGCGGGCCTGGTGAAAGGTGCATCCAAAGGCGAAGGCCTCGGTAACCAGTTCCTGACCAACATCCGTGAAACGGAAGCAATTGGTCACGTTGTCCGTTGCTTCGAGAACGACAACATCATCCACGTTAACAACAAAGTGGATCCGGCTGACGACATCGAGGTGATCAACACCGAGCTTGCACTGTCTGACCTCGACACCTGTGAACGCGCTATTCACCGCGTGCAGAAGAAAGCCAAAGGTGGCGACAAAGACGCGAAAGCAGAACTGGCTGCGCTGGAAAAATGTCTGCCACAGCTGGAAAACGCGGGCATGCTGCGCGCGCTGAAAAACCTGACAGAAGAAGACAAGGCGGCGATCAAATACCTGAGCTTCCTGACTCTGAAGCCAACTATGTACATCGCCAACGTTAACGAAGACGGTTTCGAGAACAACCCGTACCTGGACAAAGTGCGTGAAATCGCGGCGGCTGAAGGTTCAGTGGTTGTAGCGGTTTGCGCTGCCGTTGAATCCGACATTGCAGAGCTGGACGACGCCGACCGTGAAGAGTTCATGGCCGAGCTGGGTCTGGAAGAGCCGGGCCTGAACCGCGTGATCCGCGCAGGCTATGAGCTGCTGAACCTGCAGACCTACTTCACCGCTGGCGTGAAAGAAGTGCGCGCGTGGACGATTCCTGTGGGTGCGACTGCGCCTCAGGCGGCCGGTAAGATCCACACCGACTTCGAGAAAGGCTTTATTCGTGCGCAGACTATCGCGTTTGAAGACTTCATCACCTACAAGGGTGAGCAAGGCGCGAAAGAAGCAGGCAAGATGCGTGCGGAAGGGAAAGATTACATCGTTAAAGATGGCGATGTGATGAACTTCCTGTTTAACGTTTGATTTGTTTTGAATGAAAAAAATCCACGCTTTGGCGTGGATTTTTTTCATTCCGGGGTTAAAACACATTTTCCAGGAGTTCTGTTTTCATGCTGGGTTCAAAGGGAATGATTTCAACAGTCGCAAGCTTTAACTTCTGAAAAGGATCCTCGCGTAAGCGCTCTTCAAGAGAGGCAAGACTCTCGCACTTAGCGAGAATGACACCGCTGTTTCTTAGGATCCGTCTACCGGACGCCAGAAAAATCCCTCTGCATACCCCTTTTTTAGCCACTCAACATGAGCAGGTATCGCTGCGTCGATTTCATCGAGTGGTTTTATATAGGTCAAAATGACAATGTAAACCGTGCTCATCCTTTGCCTCTTAACTCTGTTTTTTAAACCGCTTGTTGGAACTGCTGATACAGTCCCTGTTTTGCCACCGGTTATAGTTATCATTTTTTTTAGCGCTTTTGATCTTAATATGCAGGGCCCGATTGAGACAACGCGTTACGCTTCATATCCCAGGAATAAAACCAATCATGCCAACCATTTTGTTTTGCTGGATAGCTACAGAAAACGAACACTTCCTTTGACAGATTGAATGTTAAGTAATAGAAAGTCGCACCTTCAGGAGGTGCAGATCAAAATAGTTTTTCGCCCTGAGCATCGAAGATGGTCAAAACGGTTGGTAATGGCTTAGACTCGCTTAACGCAAAGACTAACTGGCGTGTTGAGTCGACCATTGCATGGTCTAAAAATGGCATACTAACCACTCTGTTACTTTCACCACTAGCCCAATGAAGCAGGTTATTTTCTTTAAAATAAATGAGATTTTCAATCATTGGTAAACCTCAACTTTTAAAGTTTTATCTTTTTCAAATCACCTTCAAAAAGCCCCACAAGATATACCCGGTATCGTGCTGGTTGCACTTCTTTATACGTTAATACACTAGAAAAATCTTTCAAACACTTTGAACATGTATTTTTCGAAACATCTAATTGGCTATCGTCGTAGCTATATTTCTTATGTTCACTAACAAGCTTCACACCTCTCATTTTCTTAACCAAAAAGCTTTTTACCTCTTCAGTAAGCGTATCAAACTCATATGAGTTTACGATAGAGTAGACTATTACCCCGTCACATTCAGGGCATGATATTTCCTTTCCATACTCTATGAAATCATTGTCAATGCCATCGAGGACTAATAACTTCATTTTAAGTCGATTAGTTATTTTCATTTCCTCTATAACTTTTAACCCCAATAATAACAAGTAAGATTAAAAGTAAATAGATGATGTTATTAGTCAATAACTTAATTTAGGCAAACCTTGGTTATTGATTATATTGAATTCCAAACTATATATATACCATGGTTGAATGACTTTGTCTCATACGAGACAGAAATTCGGCCCCATTCATAATCCCATCTAATCATTTCTGTTTTCGTAATATCAGGAACCCCTAAATTTAGAGAAAGGCTTAGCCAATCAGACAAGCTTTTCACTGAGTTATTTAGCATGTTAATATTAGTTCTCGCATCCCAGTCCTTTAGGGATTTATAATATTCACTATCTTTATCGACAAGATGAACCATAAAAGGAAAACCAAAACATATTGGCCGTATGTTAATTTCAAATTCTTTATCGCAAAAAAACACCGGATCAATAAGATAGTGATAAGGCATGTATTTCTTTACAGCATTAAACGTATTTAGTTTGTGATAAAGTTTACTGTTGCAAAATCCTTCTTCAGTATCAATCTCTAAAGTTAGACCATCGAAAATTAGCTTTCCCGTTTTCGCATTAAAATTTAAGTTTATCATATATCTAAAATCTTTCCTGGGGTTAAAAGATGTCTCGATTCCTCTGGGATAAAGAACTGAAGTCCTCCCCCATCTCCATACAACTTATTGGCTGCAGCTCTACCGTAAGCAACATCTATGTCTTCGCTTACATAGAAAACCCTTAATTTCGTACGTACAGGCCATCGAGGATCTAATTTCACCTGTAACGCTTGATGATAACCCAAAGGATAGCCTCTATATTGATTGACTGTTGGGAATGTCACAGTATATGAGGGTTGTTGATTCCCATTCGGGTAAAGAGCATAAAGAATTGTACCTTTTTTCAGCTTCCTATTCTTATAAACATCAATACCGGGATAATCATCATTTCCAGGGCCTTGCCACTTCGTTGCTTCTTTAGATGGATCCTTACATTTACGACTCAACCCCCACGGATCCACCCACCCCAGCGCATTAGGCGCATACTGGTAAAGGTTTATCCCCCCCGCCAGCCCTATCGGGTCCTGCTGCGTAAATCTTCCGCAGTCCGGGTCATAATACCGGAACAGATTGTAGTGCAGCCCTGTCTCACGGTCCAGGTATTGCCCCTGCATGCGCAGGTTCTGAGAATATCCTGATACCTGCGTCTCGCTTTCCCGCAGCAGCTTGCCCCAGGCGCTGTTCACCCCTTCCCAGCGCACCTGCCCTTCGCTATCCGTCATCCGCTCCGTCGTGCCGTTGGGCTGGCAGTGGAACCAGAAAATCTCCGGGGAATCAACGCCATCGACACGCGCCAGCGGATCGTAACTGTCCTGATCGCTGTAGACACTGGTCAGCGGCACATCCCCGTGCACCTCCTGCAGCAGACGGAACCCTTCCCAGACAAACCGGGTGGTGACCGGCTTGCCGGTTGGCTGTCCGCCCAGCATCTGGCGTCGCGTTTTGCTGATGCGTCGCCCAAGCGGATCGTAGCGGAAGCTGACGCCCAAGCGGATCGTAGCGGAAGCTGACCTGCGTCTGCGGTTTGTTGCGGTCCCGCGGCTGTCTAATCACTTCCGTCAGGCGATGCTCCCCGTCGTAGCAGTAGTGCCAGCGGGTCTGGCCGTTATCCTTCTCCACGGTGCGGCCGTGGATATCATAGCGCCAGCGAATGCCGTTCAGCTGCGTCAGACAGTTGTGCGTGACTTTCTCAGCAGAACCTTCGAGCAGTGAAGGTTCTGTAGTGGTAGCGGTTTGCGCCGCGGTGGAATCCGATACCGCTGAAATGGACGACGCCGGCCGTGAAGAGTCCATGGCCGAGCAGGGTCTGGAAGAGCCGGGCCTGAACCGCGTGATCCGCGCGGGCTATGAGCAGCTGAACCTGCAAAGCTACTTCACCGCTGGTGTAAAAGAAGTGCGTGCGTGGACCATCCCGGTCGGTGCGACTGCGCCTCAGGCAGCCGGTAAGATCCACACCGACTTCGAGAAAGGCTTCATTCGTGCGCAGACTATCGCGTTTGAAGACTTCATCACCTACAAAGATGAGCAAGGCGCGAAAGAAGCGGGCAAGATGCGTGCGGAAGGGAAAGATTACATCGTTAAAGATGGCGATGTGATGAACTTCCTGTTTAACGTTTGATTGGTTTTGAATGAAAAAATCCACGCTTAGGCGCGGATTTTTATTCCGATATAAATTTCCCAGATATTATTAAATTTAAAAAATACCTTCTTTGAGAGGATGGTCTTTTATTCCTCCCCAAGGGTCATCTAGTAAAAACTTAGCAGCAACAGCTTCTTTTGCCGGTACAAGAGTGAAATTATAGTAAATTTCATCGCCTTCACAAATCTCATAAAAAAGTGAATAAACTTTATCATTCACATCTATATTTAAATCGAATTTCTCAGTTGCAGAAGCGATTTGCAGCTTATGTTTATCCGTAATGAAAAATGGTACAACAATACAGCGCTGAGCATTTTCATCCAATTTGAAAGCATTCTCTATTTTGATATTGACGTTTGCTCCAAACGCGTCCTCTGGTAATGGATCGAATATAACATAATCCTTGTGAAGAACAGCACCTTGAGAAACATTACCCTTTCCCCACTGACTCAGCTTTTCGTCATAGTCTCGGGATCGTAACACTATTTGACTATGTGAAATCAGTAGATCAACTATTTGTATTTTTTTATCATTCATTACACTACCTCGATTTTTATTATCGTTCTACCAATAATGTGAGGTCAGGCCATCAAAAATAAAATACCTGTGATATTTTTAAGGTGTTAATGAGTGGCGGTAATACGAAATCTGACAGGGGAAGCACCCTACCCCTGATGCTCAAATATTGGTCAGGATATTATCGACAAGCTCAAACCCTGATACCCCCATTGTTGTGTAATTAGGGTATTCGGCAACAGTTAACCGCCTGGTTTCGTCCTCTCCATTATATAAACCACCAGCATAATTAAATATTTTCAATTGTTTTTTTTCTTCTGTAAGATCAGTGTGACCAATAATTTTCCAAACGCCCTTGCTGATATTTTGGTTGCCGGTAAAGATAATTTTCGTCTCTTTGCCAAACTTTTCAAAACTTAGCGGTGTTAATGAATCGCCATCAATAAGTTCTTCAGCCTGCTGGATTGATAATATGCAGAACCCTATGGCTTGCTGAAATTTTTTGCTTGGAGCAAAAACAATATGACAAATCGCATATTTCCCATTGCTCAATGGAATGACAAAGATGTCACCCTCTTTGTATTTTACTTTCATAAGCCATTACCTTTCAGAATTGATAACGCATCATTCAATACTTTTCCACCTCAATCACTGCTATGACCCGCAATATCATATGTGCTAGCATTTGGGTTATTAGGACTATACGATCTGATTTTATTGAGGAGATTTGTTAAGGAATTCGTTGGCTTAGCTCCACCATTAAGATCCATAATTCTTTGTTCCAAGTATTTAGCTTCAGCTTTGGTCAAATTATTATCAAATATGGTCAGCTGTTCCAAATGAGATTTACCCGGTGTATTCGCATGGCTATTCAAACGCGTTGGTGCATCCCCACGTCCTACATAGATAATATTCTTTCCATCGTGTAGCACATACAACCCTTGTCCATTTACAGGATCATAATGTTTGCCTGTCCCCCCAGCCCTACGTGTAGAAGGTAAACCCTTACAAGGTGTTAGACCTAAAGGATCAGTCCAGATTATAGGATTAGGAGCATAGCTGTAAAGATTTAACCCGCCATTTAACCCTATCGGGTCCTGCTGCGTAAACCGCCCGCAGTCCGGGTCGTAATACCGGAACAGATTGTAGTGCAGCCCTGTCTCACGGTCCAGGTATTGCCCCTGCATGCGCAGGTTCTGAGAATATCCTGATACCTGCGTCTCGCTTTCCCACAGCAGCCTGCCCCGGCGCTGTTCACCGCTTCCCTGCGCACCTGCCCAGGCAGCGTACCGTCCTGAACCAGCAAACGCCCGGCGCTGTCGTATTGCCAGCGGTACCAGCTGAACGGGTTATCGTCATGCTCTTCCCGCACCAGATTATTGCGGTAGTCGTAATCCCAGCGGCGATGCAGTCGGCTAAGACGGACAGGTGGTCAGCAACCCCTGGGTGCGGCTGATCTCACGGTGAAGTTCGTCGCGGCTAAAATCTGAGACCGACAGCTTATTGAGAGCAGGATGAACAAGGCGCGAAGAAGCAGGCAAGATGCGTGCGGAAGGGAAAGATTACATTGTTAAAGATGGCGATGTGATGAACTTCTTGTTTAACGTTTGATTTATTTTTTATTGCAGGGTCAAAATACATTTTCCAGGAGTTCTGTTTTCATGCTGGGTTCAAAAGGAATGAGATCAGCAGTCGCAAGCTTTAACCTCTGAAAAGGATCTTCGCGCAAGCGCTCTTCAAGAGAGGCAAGACTCTCACACTTAGCAAGAATGACACCATCGTTTCTTGGGATCCGTCTACCGGACGCCAGGAAAATTCCTTCTGCGTATCCCTTTTTAAGCCACTCAACATGAGCAGGTATCTCTGCGTCAATCTCTTCGAGTGGTTTTATAAAGGTCAAAATAACTATGTAAACCGTGCTCATCCTTTGCCTTTCCGTTAGGTTTTTCTCTAAGTAATAATTAAGTCGTTCGTTGGACCTAAAGAAACAGTTCCTCTTATGCCATAAGATCACGTTATAATTTTTAGCGGAAATTTTAATCTTAAAAGGGATCACTATGAGATATTATCTTACGCTTCACCATAATAATGCCATAACATACGATACAAACTGGTAAGCTCTTTATTTTTAAGCTTTTTATTTCACTTAATCACTAAAAATAAAGTTTTCTTCTGCCAGTTTATTTTTTTCCTTGTATTCCTTTTCCCACTCGAAGTATCCGTCAGGTTCATTTGGAGAAACTCCTGTTGTCCAATATTGATCACCATAAGCAATTAACATTGCCCAATGATATTCACTTTCATGACAGCGCAAAGCAATAGACATGTAATCATTTTCCGTAAAACGAACAAGTGGAGAGGCTAATACTATTCGTTCAGCCTCACTCTCTGTTTCATTCGCATATTTAACAATGATCGCTTTAATTAACTCAATCCAACTATAGTAATTAAAAACAACACTTTCATTTGAATCATTAAATTGGATACCATCGATAATATTCATTGCCCTTTACACCTTTTTTTACTTTGTAACGATCAAACACGGTTGCAGCTTTATTTAAGAAAATAGCAAGCTGTGAACCTATGGGCTTAGCCTTTCCCCCTTTTTTTACAGCACCAGGGTTTGCTAACATTGGCTCACTTACAGAATCATAACTATGTGCAAGTGTATTGGCTCTACCCTGAATTACAAATTTAGCCCATTCATTATCAGCAGACTCAAATACTTTTATATTTAGTTTATTCAGTTCTCCATTCTACCCATTTAATAGCCGGTGATTTATCAGTATTTAGAGATAAATACCCTCTTCTAATGCATTTTCAGTAAACGCTGCTTTTGTAAAGAAAATGAGAACATCCGCGCCTTGTTTTGTATATTTAACTTCATAATTACCAGGTTCTAAAGTAATAAACTCATCTGACATAGCTTCGGAGTCATCAGGATCAAGGGCGCCGCCCGTAACATTCTCCCCCTCCCCGATGAAAACTTTCCCAGAAGATAAGCTTAAGAATTATGCAACTGTATACTCACCAACATCGTATCTAATATTGACATTATAGGTTCCGTCACCACCAAGATTGGAGATAACATATTGCATTTTTATTTCTTCATCTTTTGGTAGACTGCACCAATCTACATCCTCATTAATTCTATGCTTTAATAGCATCAAATCATAAATAACTAATACGGCAGTATCGGTTTCTATAGTTATAAATTATCAAGTAATAAATGAAGGGATTAGGTTAAAAATAGGTATAAGCCCACCTGGCACTCAAAAATATAACAATATGTTTTTTATAAGCTAATCATCATAACATGCTGCGGTAAAAATAAAAGACCGAAAAACACAAACTACTCACCGACCTGCATATTAGTTAATTATACTTTCTATAGATTTTACAACGCTTTTATAGAATTGAATCGACTCTTCACCTATTAGTATATTCTCAATCGGCGAGTCTACTTCCACGCCATGATGATCATATATTTTATTTCTAACAGGGTTTTTAAAATAATGTTGAGGTAAGACATCCACTTCACGCATGTCGATAGTTTTAAACGTTACGAAATAACCGTTTTTCCAACATGAATTATCAGTAATAATTGGCGACAGCAGCAAATTATCTTTTGCCAATACAGCATCTTCTTGAAGCGAAGATGTAAAATAGTTATATATATATATAACTATGGCATTCTTGAACGGGCCGACATCTATTTTACCCAAAGAGACCATGCCATAGCCTAACCGACCATCATTTAACTGAAAGTAAAAAACATCGCCTTCTTTAGGCCATTTTTTTTGATTTTCTTTTGCTGGCACTATAGTAAGTCTATCGACCATTTTCCATTAACCCTATTATTTAAGCCAATTTCCGCCACACATAATAGCATCCGAGTATAACTTTCTTGTCGGACTTATGCTATTGATAGAATTTTAAAAGTGGGGATTATTGTGAATAATTTCTGGTTCTCTGATCCACGCATGACCGCAATTTAACAGTTCTTCAGTAATTCTAACTATTTTATCGAACATTTCACCAAGCCACCAAGCTGTACAGCACGGATATCTACATCCTTAGTGATCCCTACATAGATAGGTCTGACATCTTTATATCTTAAATACACATGGGTATTATTTCCACTTTTTTCTTTTAATCCACTCAGCAAAAGACATGTTTCTCATTGATCGTTTAGGGCATCCGTTTTTGCAAACGGTTAAACCAACAGGATCCACCCACCCCAGCGCATTCGGCGCATACGGGTAAAGGTTTATCGCCCCACCAGCCATATCGGCCCCTTTTGCGTAAACCGCCCGCTGTCCGGATCGTAATACCGGAACAGATTGTATGCAGCCCGGTCTCACAGTCCAGGTATTGCCCCTGCATGTGCAGGTTCTGAGAAAATCGTGATACCTGCGTCTCAGCTTCCCGCAACTGCTTTCCCCACGCGCTGTTAACCCCTTCCCAGCGCACCTGCACTTCGCTATCCGACGTCCGCTCGGGCATGCCGTTAGGCTGGCAATGGAACCAGAAGATCTCCGGGGTATCTACGCCGTCAATTCGTACCAGCGGATCGTTGCTGTCCTGATCGCTATAGACATAGGTGAGCCGCACATCCCCATGCACCACCTGCAGCAGGAGGAACCCTTCCCAGGCAAACCAGGAAGTGACTAGCTTGCCAGTTGCCATCCAGCATCTGGTATCGCGTTTACGCCAGCGAATGCCATTCAGTTGCGTCTTACAATTATTAACGACCTACTACTTAGCAGAATCTTCGAGCGGGTTATCTGCTGCATGACAGCGGCGCTGGCGACGGGCATTGCCGACAAAGACGTCCCGGCTATACAGTTGGCCCATGCGATCGTACTCGCTGCGGGTGGTCAGAAGCCTTGCGTACGGCTGATCTCACGGTGGAGTACGTCGCGAGTATACTCACCGCTAATCGAGAGCAAGGCGCAAAAGAAGCAGACAAGGTTCTTGCCGAAGGGTAGGATTATATCGTTCAGATGGTGAAGTGCTGAACTTCTTGTTTAACGTTTAATTTGTTTTGAACAAAAGAAATGCACGCTTTGGCGTTGATTTTTATTGATATTAAACAAGTAGTCCATAATTGAATCAGGAACTCTTATAACATAAATATAGTATTACTTTCTTTAATCATATCCAAGCTTCCTAACGCACCAAGTTCTAAAGAATAAACCTCATCAGTACCTCTACACAAATTAAGGAAATACCCTAGATCGCCATCTTGACCAATCAATAAAAATTCAGGTTCAACCTCTTGAATTGTGTATGTAATATTTCTTTCAAGTAAATCGAAACAATTGAATACATATAAATGTTCACCATTCGCTCTTTTAATCTCATAAGAGTCAGTGTCTCTAACATTCTCAACCATAAATCGCTTATATTCAGCAGGTAAAGATTTGTGCACTAGTTGTTCAATTTTATCCAACTGATCGATTAAATCCTGCTTTACCATATGTGTTTACCGATATAAGAACAAGCCATATTAAAAACAAATGTCATTGCAATGAGACTAGCATTTGTTAGTGAATTAGTAGAAATTAACAATGCGGAAAAGTGTTGTTAATTGCCTACAGATAATTAGTTGTTAATTGTTTTTTATAGAATCCATGCAAACTACACCTCTTCCCAAACTTTTATTAATGCCGATATGTTTCTTCAGCGTTTAAGATTATAAACTTCAAAAATATTTTTTCAAAATAAATTTCGCACCCAATAATGAGCATCAAGTCCAGTGTGGCCATCATTAACTATATCTCTCAAATAAGGATAGCTTCCAATTTCATAAACACTTAATCTATAATGACCTATCCACATCGGTGCATACTGGTAAAGGTTTCCCCCCCGCCAGCCCTATCGGGTCCGACTGAGTAAACCGCCCGCAGTCCGGATCGTAATAACGGAACAGATTGTAGTGCAGTCCTGTCTCACGTTACAGGTATTGCCCCTGCATACTCAGCTCCTGGGAATAACATGATATCTGCGTCTCGCCTTTTCGCAGCAACTTGCACCAGGCGTTGTCTCCCCCTCTCCAGCGCACCTGCCCTTCACTATCCATCATTCGCTCCGGCATGCCGTTAGGATGGCAGTAGAACCAGGAAATCTCAGGTCAGCAACGCCATCAATACGCGCCAGCGGATCGTAGCTCTCCTGATCGCTGTAGACATAGGTCAACGGCACATTCCCCGCACTTCCTGCAGCAGGCGGAACCCCTCTCAAGCAAACCGGGTGGTGACGGGCTTACCGGTTAGCTTTACGCCAGCGAATACCATTCAGCTGTGTCAGCCAATCTTACTCGCTACGGATGGTCAGCAGCCCTGCGTAAGGCTGGTCTCACGGTGGAGTACGTCGTGAGTATACTAACCGCTAATCGAGAGCAAGGTGCAAAAGAAGCAGACGAGGTTCGTGCGGAAGGGAAAGACTACATCGTTAAAGATGGCATAGTGTTAACCTATTGTTTAAATTGTAAATTCTATAAGTTAACTATCTTATACCCTCTTGCGCATAGAGAACTTAAGGTATTTTTAGGCCGATCCTGAAAAGCACGCTGTTTTCCATAAACATAAGCATCGTTAAAATATTTATTCGCTTCCTCGAATAATTCCACTCGTAACGGACCGTACCGAGGTCGATCAATGGCGCAGTGCCTATATTCGTTCGACGTTTGCGTAATGTGGTCTCTCCCCATTTCTTCGCCTTATCATACTCCGCGAGATCGAAGTAAGGGCTGTACATGCATACAAATATCCAGTTGGCAAGTTCCAATGCACCCTTCAGCTAAGATAGCGCTTTCTGGACTTGTTGTTATTGCTCAAAGCCTCGATATAGTTCTTGTTATCGTGTAAATCGTTTCCTTTTCAATAGTATTTATTATAGATATTTGCATACTAAAGTCCTTGCCTATGTCAATAATGCATTTATTTTAGAGCAGCAAATAAGCCTTACTAAAAAACCGTATCTAAATTTAACTTAAAATTATAAAGTCAATACAGTACAATCAATCATCTTATAACAAATATTTTTTAATATTAATGACTCTATAATACTCCAATCACCACCACCAAGGCCAGCTCCTATTCTTGGCATTTGTACTGAAAGACGATTCATCAACGCAAAGTCAGACAATTTTGCGAGACAAATATCTAAGAATTCATAGCATACATATTGATTATTATCATTGTTGTTTTTCTTGATCCCATCCTGTGCAAACATATTAGCAACAAATATCCTTTTTTGATCATCAACCATAACAAAATCTACCTTACCTAATTCTGGAACGCCATTATCTTTAAAATTGTTGTGATAGTTTTTCTTCGAAGCTGGATATTTTTTCGAAAGAGACAAAACAAATCCCTTCCCCCATTTGCCTTTGTTATTTACAATGTGAGCAATAACTGTGGATTTGTTCAAACACTTTACAGCATCTCCGGATAAATACTTTATTCGGTTTTTTTCTTTAAATGAATCGAGTGAATCCATCCAGACACTTTCAAATTTTTCATTTGAAATCTCTTCAGAGTCACTTAAGTCTAAGTCGCTTTTCTTACCATCATAAAGCAGGAAACCTACTTGTTCGTTTTTATCTAACAAAGAGGAAGAAGCATAATACTCACCATCAACAATATTTATTTGACGTGTCGCGACATCTCCTATAAATTCACTAAGAATGCACCCTTGCCCAGAGATAAAATCAACGTTTCCTTTAAAATATTTTTTCTCCAACCACAATCCCTCCCTCTTTTAACAATTCTTTTAGAATCATCAAAATCTTTTATATACAAGATCAAAAGTGTATTTTCTCGTGATTCAATTACCATCTAAGCCAATAGCAGCTATTTCGGCAAAATGGCTTATTCCTTTTAATTTTCTTGCATTACCATATCTATCAACTTCTAATTGGCCTAGTAACATTTTCACAATTGCATCAATATCTTTGAAGTGTTAGTCCGCCAATCATTTCAGGTATGATATTAATGAAGTATTGTCCATCCTCGAAGCGGACAAGTATATCTCCTGTTGAAGGTCTTATTACACCACTCTTCGTGATATCTTTCATCTCTTCTTCGGCTGTATCATGAATCAATGTGTAAGTAGTCAACTCCACCCAATCGCATTCGGCGCCTACGGGTAAAGGTTTATCCTCCCACTAGCCCTATGTGTCCTGCTGCGTAAACCGCCCGCAGTCCGGGTCGTAATACCGGAACAGATTGTAGTGTAGCCCTGTCTCACGGTCCAGGTATTGCCCCTGCATCCGCAGGTTCTGGGAATATCCTGATACCTGCTTCTCGCTTTCCCGCAGCAGCTTGCCCCAGACGCTGTTCACCCCTTCCCAGCGCACCTGCCCTTCGATATCCGTCATCCGCTCCGGCGTGCCGTTCGGCTGACAGTGGAAACAGAAGATCTCCGGTGCTTCCACGCCGTCAATGCGCGCCAGCGGGTCCTAGCTGTCCTGATCGCTGTAGACACATGTCAGCGGCACGTCCCCGTGCACTTCCTGCAGCAGACGGAACCCTTCCCAGACAAACCGGGTGCTGACTGGCTTGCCGGTTGGCTGTCCGCCCAGCATCTGGCGTCGCATTTTGCTGATGCTGCGACCGAGTGGATCGTAGCGGAAGCTGACCTGCGTCAGGCTGTTGTGCGTGACCTTCTCAGCAGAATCTTCCAGCGAGTTACCGGCAGCATCCCAGCGCCACTGCTCCTTGCCGGGCAGCGTGCCGTCCTGAACAAGCAAACGCTCGGCGCTGTCGTACTGCCAGCGGTACCAGCTGAACGGGTTATCGTCCCGCTATTCAGGTATCAGGTTATTACGGTAGTCATAATCCCAGCGGCGATACCCGCATCGCGGTGCCGGACGCTGGGCATTGCCGGTAAAGACGTTCCGGCGATGCAGTTGACCAAGACGGTCGTACTCGCTGCGGGTAGTCAGCAGCCCCTGGGTGCGGCTGGTCCCATGGTGAAGTTCGTCGCGGCTAAAATCTGAAACCGACAGCTTATTGAGAGCAAGGTGAACAAGGCGCGAAGAAGCAGGCAAGATGCGTGCGGAAGGCAAAGATTACATCGTTAAAGATGGCGATGTGATGAACTCTTGTTTAACGTTTGATTTCCTTACGGGGTCAAAACACATTTTCCAGGAGTTCTGTCTTCATACTGGGTTCAAAAGGAATGATTTCGGCAGTCGCAAGTTTTAACCTCTGAAAAGGATCCTCGCATAAGCGTTCTTCATGAGAGGCAAGACTCTCACACTTAGGGAGAATGACACCACCGTTTCTTGGGATCCGTCTACCGGACGTCAGGCCCCCCCTCTACGTATCCTTTTTTAAGCCACTCAACATGAGCAGGTATCGCTGCGTCAATCTCTTCGAGTGGTTTTATATAGGTTAAAATAACTATGTAAACCGTGCTCATCCTTTGCCTCTCAGTTAGGTTTTTACGCCGATTGTTGGAACTGTTTATGCAGCTCCTCTTTTGCCACCCGGTATTGTTATAACGTTTATGTGTATTTTAATCTTAATACGCGGGTCCGGATTGGGAAAATACGTTATGCATCATATGAAAAACCAATCATGCCAGCCGTTTTTTTACCGCATAACTACAGACAATGATGACTTACCTTGGAAGAGTGAATGTTAAGCAATAAAAAAGTCCCTTGGGGAGGTGCAGATAAATATACTTTGTCACACAGTGCATTGAAGTTTGTCAAAACGGCTGGTAACGGCTTTTGTTCATTTAATACAAAGACTAATTAACGTGTTGAATCTAACATTGCATAGTCTAATAATGATATGCCGAAAGTATATTTTTACCGTTTAACGATCACAATGCTTCTATAATCTGTTTCATTTTTTATCCAGAATATTTCATCTTGAGGTAAGGTTCCATCACTGCAGAAATCAACAAGTTCACCTAACCATCCATCAGGAACATATTTGTGATAATGCATATTCTCAACACATTCAGAATATAGTCGCTTACTATCAAAGTCTATAAATAAATCCGGCATTAGATCATATATATCCCACCATGTTGTTTTTTCTGAAAGCCTATTGTAAAACGCCACAGACATATCATCCTTATCGTATAAATAACCCTCTTTAATTAAGTTATCAATGAATATTTGTACGTTTTCTTCATTTACTACTGGTATGTCATATCTTTCTTTATGGATATCCTGTAAGTTAATTTCCACCCCGTTTTTCACAAAATCGTCTACCCATCTAACTCTGTCCAAAACCCACATTTCTTTAAAGGCAACGAACCAGTAAAATCTTCCTTCGTTCTTCACTATTACAAGGAGTTCATCATCTTTATTAACATTCATATAGTAACCTATTTTACATTCCCCGAGCCTGGAATCGCTACTTCTTCAAGCCATTCTGCCCACATTGATGGTAATTCATACGATCTACCTGGCGTTGTCGGATCGACACGCTTAGGAGCTAACCAACCTTGATTTAACGGATTAGTACGATAAACGGCCTGAGGTATTGCACTTTCTTCTATGAAATCCGCCATCCACTTAGGAAGTTGAAAGGAGACAATTTCTGCATTACCACCTCTAATATCAAGGAAATGCTGAGCATGTGAGCTATCTCCAATACTGATATTTAAGGTTCCACTATTTAAGTGGTCCACGCTGAATTTTGGGGTTATTAGCAGAATCTAATTTGATTCTGACCCGACTTGCATTTGGTGGAATTCCCGCTTGAACCCTAAATATAGATTCAGTTGCATTGGGATCCCCTCTCTTGCATAGACCCAGCGGAGCTATTCAACCTAATGGATTAGGAGCATAGCTGTAAAGATTTAACCCGCCATATAGCCCTATCAGATCCTGCTGCGTAAACCGTCCGCAGCCCGGGCCGTAATACCGGAACAGTTTGTAGTGCAGCCCTGTCTCACAATCCAGGTATTGCCCCTGCATCCGCAGGTTCTGGGAATATCCTGATACCTGCGTTTCACTTTCCCGCAGCAGCTTGCCCCAGGCGCTGTTCATCCCTTCCCAGCGCACCTGCCCTTCAATATCCGTCATCCGCTCCGGCGTGCCGTTCGGCTGATAGTGGAACCAGAAGATCTCTGGGGCATCCACGCCATCAATGCGCGCCAGCGGGTCGTAGCTGTCCTGATCGCTTTAGACACAGGTCAGCGACACGTCCCCGTGCACCTCCTGCAGCAGGCGGACCCCTTCCCAGACAAACCGGGTAGTGACCGGCTTGATGGTTGGCTGTCCGCCCATCATCTGGCGTCGCGTTTTGCTGATGCGGCGACCGAGCGGATCGTAGCGGAAGCTGACCTGCGTCTGCGGTTTGTTGCGGTCCCGCGGCTGGCTAATCACTTCCGTCAGGCGATCTTCACCGTCGTAGCGGTAGTGCCAGCGGGTCTGGCCGTTATCCTTCTCCACGGTGCGGCCGTGGATATCATAGCGCCAGCGAATGCCGTTCAGCTGCGTCAGGCGGTTGTCCGTGACCTTCTCATCAGAACCTTCCAGCGGGTTACCGGCAGCATCCCAGCGGCACTGCTCCTGGCCAGGCAACGTGCTGTCCTGTACAAGCAAAATATTGAGGGTAAGGGTCAGCAAGGTGCGTAAGGAGGAAGCCCGAATGCCTGTTGAAGGTAAAGATTACATCGTTAAAGATGGCGACGTGGTGAACATCTTGTTAACGTTTGATCTGTTTTGAATGGAAAAAACCCACGCTTTGGCATGGATTTTTTTCATATGGGGGACTCATTGCGCCACCAGAATAATATTTATAGTTGGATTGGTTTGTAGTTTATAATTTTATCAGCAATTTCTTCTGCGCTAAGTTCTTCATAATAAATGTAATTGGCTGCCTGAGGGTCTGCGACACTTCTACAAAGTAGGTCAATGTTGTGATCAGCTTCCTCTTCTGTACCTTCACTACGTTGGATTTTTTTTATCAGTTCAATAAGCTCTTGTCTTTGCATATTACTCCTTAAAAAGGATAAGCACGGTCTAGTGTGTCAAGGTGATATCTTGGCGTAATAATTACCAGATTATCAATATCATATACACCGCCTCCATGGTGGGCAGGGGTTCTATGGTGTAGTACAAAATATCTATTTTTCACGTTCCATTGCATAGCATGCGCTATTGGAGCTTTCCGCCCCGCATTCTGGTAACATTTGATGAACAACATTGCTTTGAAAGATGCGAATTGAAATATCCCCCTATACAGAAGTTCTCGCTAAAATCATCAAGGATTTTACTTCCCGGCCTCGTAATTTATCGACAATAGAAGATGGGAATAAACTTGCATCACCATGCTATTTCGCTGAAATAGCGTTAATTGCAGTCAGTTAATACAAACCCTAATAATATGATTTTATATCTGGCAGCCTGACTTTCACCCTCAGCTAAAACTATATGCAAAACATTGCCTGCAAACAAACCGGAATAAACATAAATATCTAAATCGTTATATTTATAGGAGGGGCTTAGATCATCGCTATATGTTTTAACCTTTATCCCAGAGATATTTTTCAAGATCTGTTTTTTTAAATCATCATGTATACCCCAAAGAGGTTTGGCATCTTCATTTTTGAAAACAATCTCGCAATCTAACTTTGGTATGGATATTTTTTCTGAATAATCATAAAAATCATCATCCTTTCCATCATATATTGTTCTCTTGGGTTTGAAATTATAACTTCCCAGACTCATGAAATTTATTTCTCTCTAATTTTTTTATCAGCCAATAGTTGTTTTATTGATTTAGATAGTGCATATTGAGTTCCCCCTCCTGGTTGTTCAAACCAAGGTATCGCGGGTCCTGCATATGCATGTACTGGAGCAACCACTTCGTAGGTTTTATATGTTTTATCTAGCGTATCCAAAGGCAAGGCTCGGCTTTCGAAAGATGCTCCAGCAGGAGATACGAAAGTTCCTGTATCACTGAAAGTCCCATCGTTGATACGACCACCATATCTGTCAATTTTAGTTCCCGGTTTCAATGTTATCGGCGTAGCTTTGGTAAGCCCTCTATTTGGAGGCCATGCTCCAAGTCCCATAAAGGATTCTAAGCTTTGCCAGTCTTGGTTTTTCCATAATTTATATGCTTTTGAAGCATCTGTCCGTGTTTTGAAAAACACCTTTTGATTTGGATTGGAAACCATTCCATTCATTTTGACACCGACTAACCCCCCACGGATCCACCCCAGCGCATTCGGCGCATACTGGTAAAGGTTTATCCCCCCGCCAGCCCTATCGGGTCCTGCTGCGTAAACCTCCCGCAGTCCGTGTCGTAATACCGGAACAGATGTAGTGCAGCCCTGTCTCACGGTCCAGGTATTGCCCCTGCATCCGCAGGTTCTGAGAATATCCTGATACCTGCGTCTCGCTTTCCCGCAGCAGCTTGCCCCAGGCGCTGTTCACCCCTTCCCAGCGCACCTGCCCTACGCTATCCGTCATCCGCTCCGGCGTGCCGTTCGGCTGACAGTGAAACCAGAAGATCTCCGGTGCTTCCACGCCATCAATACGCGCCAGCGGATCGTAGCTGTCCTGACCGCTGTAGACAAAGGTCAGCGGCACGTCCCCGTGCACTTCCTGCAGCAGGCGGAACCCTTCCCAGACAAACCGGATGCTGACCGGCTTGCCGGTTGGCTGTCCGCCCAGCATCTGGCGTTGCGTTTTGCTGATGCGTCGTCCGAGCGGATCGTAGCGGAAGCTGACCTGCGCCTGAGGTTTGTTGTGGTCCCGCGGCTGGCTGATGAGGTACCAGCTGAACGGGTTATCGTCCCGCTCTTCCCGTACCATGTTATTAGGGTAGTCATAATCCCAGCGGCGGGACCAGCAGCGCGGCGACGGACGCTGCGCATTGCCAGTGAATACATCCCGGCGATGCAGTCGACCAAGACGGTCGTACTTGCTGCGGGTTGTAAGCAGACCCCGGGGGCGGCGATTCTCAAGGTGGAGTCGTTCGTCGCGGGTATACTGACAATTTATTGAGGGAAAGGGTAAGCGAGGCGCAAAAAACAAGCAAGATACATGCAAAAGGAAAAAAATGATATTGTCAAAAATGGCTACGTGATGAACTAATTGTTTAACATTTTTTTTGAATCAAAAAATCCACACCAAGGCGTGGATTTTCATTCAGAGATAAACTCCCTCTTCTAATGAGTTTTCAATAAACGTTGCTTTTGTAAAGGAAATTAGAACATCTGAACCTTGCTTTTTAAATTTAACTTTGTAACTACCAGGTTCTAAAATAATAAACTCACCAGAAATAGCATCTGAGTCATCAGGCTCAAGATCTCCGCCCGTGACATCCTCCCCCGCCCCAATGAAAACCTTTCCAGAAGGTACGTTTAAAAATAGTGCTCCAACATACTCGTCAACATTATTTTTTATATGAATTTTATAGGTGCCATCCTCTCCAAGATTGAGAAATAATACATTCCCTTTATTTATTTCTTCAATTTCATCTTCTGGAAGACTCCACCAATCTGCATCATTATCAATTCTATGTTTTAATGACATCAAATCATAAATAACTAATGTGGCAGTATTCGTCTGGACATGAATGGATTTATTCATTTTACCCCCTATTGAAATATTATTTCTCTGATGGCATCCCCAGCTGAAATCCCGCCTTTCTACCTGTATTTTCCAGGAACTACCGACACTTTTATTAATTGTTTCATTCAGCATTTATACTCTTTATACGGGCGAATCTTCAACAATTAAATTAACAGATGATCAGCATTTTACTTACTTAGATCAGGAGCTGAGCCGAACATCTTTTCAAAGCACGCAGAAACAGCTTGCCTTATCATTTTTTAAGGGCATTTGATCTTAATACGCTGGGCCAGTTCGAGTTAACGCATTACGCTTCATATCAAAGGAATAAAACCAATCATACCAGCCATTCTCTTGTACTGCATAACTACAGACGACAACCACTTCCTTTGATAGATTGAATGTTAAGTAATAGAAAATAGCGCCTTCAGGAGGTGCAGACGACAACAGTGTTTCGCCCCGAGCATTGAAAATTGTCAAAACGGTTGGTAATGGCTTTGGTTCGCTTAACGCAAAGACTAATTGGTGTGTTGAATCTATCATTGCACAGTCTAAAAATGGCATAGTAATCAGTACGTTACTTTCACCATGCGTCCATTCAAGCAGATCATTTTCTTTAATACAATTGAGATTTTCAATCATAGGTAAATCTAAAATTACAATATTTGATCTGTTTCAAGTCACCTTCAAAAAACCCCACAAGATATACACGGTACCGGGCTGGCTGAACTTCTTTATACGTAAAGACAGTTGAAAAGTCTTTTAAACAGTTTTGACATGTGTTTTTCGAAACATACAATTGGCTTTCATCATAGCTATATTTATTATCTTCACTAAAATACTTCACACCTCTCATTTTCTTAACAAGAAAGCATTTTACCTCTTCGGTGAGCGAGTCAAAACCATATGAATTTACTATGGAATATATTATTACACCTTCGCATTCAGGGCATGCTAGTTCCTTTCCATACTCTATGAAATCATTGTCATTGCCATCCAGGACTAATAACTTCTTTTTCAGTCGATTTGTTATTTTCACTTTATCTAAACCTTTAACTCCATTAATAGACAGGTTAGGTGATAAGCAAATGGGGGGATTTTATTAATTGATAATTTCATTTAGTCAAACATTCCATTCGATATAAATTCCACAGTCGAAGTTTTTTTCATTAGACTGTACAACAATTCTTCCCCATTCATGATCCCATTGAATTCCATATTGAGGATTGTTAATTTCAAGCTTAGGGTTTGAGGTTATTTCATTCTCAACCTATTTTTCGTTTGAACAGTAATTGGTCCTAAAGGGTAGTTACTATTTCTGAGAAATAACAAATTCATGACCAAAGATGGTAATTGTTAATTAAAGGGAAAATACGTTGCATTTTTAGTTTTTAACTAGAAATTTATGGCTTGCTACAGAGTTTCATAAAAATAGACTTCACAGCAGCAGAATTAAATAAGTCGCAAACTTATTAATTATTCTTTAAGGAAGACTCTCTTCTGTTACCAATCCATCAACAAAGTTGGAAAATGAATTTGTCAGATATCTTTGAATTTTTATATGATTCTCTTGCATAGTCAAATCTTCATCAAAAGAATCTGTAGCAAAATATACAATTGAATAATTATCTAAATTCAGACAAAAGAAATTCCCTCCCCAATCATTTGCGAAAGGAAGTAGGTTCCTAGGAATCACTTCCCTATCCAACATGCTAATATAGCAACCGTCAATTAAAGACCTAGGATCATCATTTGTCTGAGTATTATAAACAAACGGTTTAAATCCTGCTACCTCTACTGGCTCAAAACCTTCATCACCGTCCCACCAACTTTTCTCAGGAATGCCACCATTAAATTGCAGATAATGTGATACGAAATCATCCGGAAGGGTAATAGATGATTTACTTTCCGTTTTATAAATATCTGCACGACCAATCTTTTTTTCACATTTTTTGAAGTTATTCATCAGATTATGACGTAGTAATTACACTCCGTAAGCAATTATATGGAACATATTTATTCAAGCCACCTTTAAAAGGTAAATAACGATGTATTCATGTTCTTTTGCGCAAAAAAAATTCAAGGTATTTTCTAGGTCTATCCTGAAATGCACGCTCTTTGCCGTAGTTATAAGCATCGTTAAAATATTTATACGCTTCCTCAAATTGATTCAACTCATAACAGACCATGCCGAGATCAATTAAGGGTGCAGTGTCTATATCCGATCCACATGTCCGTAATGTCGTCTCTCCCCATTTCTTTGCCTCAGCATAATCCGCCAGATCAAAATATGCGCTGTATATGCATGCACAGATCCAGTTGGCAATTTCCCATTCGAGCTTCGGCTCAGGAAGAGCTTGCCAGGCTTTGTGGTATTGCTCTAACGCCTCAGTATATTTTTTATCATCATGAAACTCATTTCCTTTTTCTATAAAAGATGTAACTCTTTTTTCATCAAATTTATCGTAACCGATTTTCATGTGTTTATTGATGGTGAATCGCAAAGAAACCTCCTAACCAATATAAAAGCTGACATGAGCCATAAATACTTTTGAATAAAGAAGTTCTCTAAAAAATGTTATTTTTAATATTAAAAAATAAAAAGTTAACCAAAAAAGAATTGCTTAAACCCTTTTGCCTCAACATCCTTTAGTTTGCCTTTAAGCATAAAATCGATATCTTCCAGAAAATCCTCTCTGAAATTAAAATCATCATCTGTACCATCACCATCATATTTACTTTGCTCTATCTCAATGGCAGAACAAAAAACATCCAAAAAGTCAGCTAAGGAACTGGAAATGATAAAGTTTCGTTTTTCAATACTACCATAAACAGGAGATGTTATATTTCGGGTGTCACAAAAAAGAACGTCTCCATTTCTTTCAGCAAAGATTATATACTCATCGTGCCAGGCCGTATCATTTTGAACTCGCCAACCTGATAATATTTCATTGAGATCTTGAGACTCAACAATTTGTATAAAGAAAGTACCATAAAATGTTGGATGGTCATTTAAAATCAAATGGCTATAAAAAAATCGAATTTCGCCATTTAAATTCACAGGGAGAGAACTTTCATTTTCTTCTGCTGTAAAGTCTATCTCTCCCATATTTAAATCATTTGTTTTGAATTTGATAACAAAGTCTTGAATAGTATTTTTTATATACATCATTCCTCTTTAAGAGTTAACATTATTGATTACTCGTAAAACTACTATGATCTATAGTTGAAAAATGGACTCATCATCCAAAGAAGTTTTTCGCGCCATTAAAAAAGAAAAATAAAGAATCAGTGATGGCACGACACCATTCAATATTAAGGTAGTTTATTGCCCTTTCTCTTACGATTTGAGTCTATTTCGTAGAAATAATCTTCACAGAAAACGTCTAAAGCATTTTCCAGTTGAACAAGCTTCAAACCCCGGAAGCCTTTACTTTCAATAACTTCCTTAACCTCTTTTTTAATAATGATAAACCCTCCTAATAATGTGCCGCTAAACGAAAAAATATCATATTCAATCGCATCATTCTTTAATTCAATTTTAAAAGGTATGATATCTCCGAATTTATCATCTTCAAGAATAGATTTTTCTTCATCTATAACATCCACGCCGGGAAAATATACATATTTAAAATCATCTCGAAGAACTTGTCCATTCCCAATCGAAACTGGTGTTATATCTCGGTCAAAAATAACATTGTGCTTATAATTTTCTAAAATTGAAAATAAAGACTTGTCCATCAAGTGCCCAAAGTCTTTTTTATAATAGTCAAATTTCAAAGCCCCAACATTTTTATTGCACAACAAATAAATACGTTCTGGACATGCATCGTCTGTTATTCGATAAGGGAAGGAAAATGCAGAGCCTTCTATTTCGCAGTTTTCATCGATCTGTAATCTTTCATCAACCGTGCCCTGTAAATTTCTTGGCATGAGTGATGATTCAACGTCATTCATGATCACATAATAGGACATTAATTCATTCCCCTGCATTTTGTTGTGGGAATATGACCCATCCAAATTTAATTCTTCATATCAATCTGGGTCCGCCTTATAGCTATCCTCGTCCCTTTAGCATCTAATATCCCAGAATTATATCGTTGCTCAACACGAGCAATTCGCTGGCGGACAATACCACTATAGTTATGATGATTACTGCTATGGAAAACATCCATTCCTTTCCTGCATCTTGTTTCATTGCTGTTGCGCTGCCTGGCAAATAAATACCATTAAATGCAGAGTCCATGTCTTTACCGATGCCAATATTATTGAAGAATGATCGGTTCTCTTTCCACACCTCAGCGGGTATAACATGGTAAGCAGAGAGTCGATCTCCAACTTTGCCAGACTTATCTTTAACTAATATACCGCTATTAAATACCCCCCCACGGATCCACCCATCCCAGCGCATTCGGCGCATACTGGTAAAGGTTTATCCCCCCGCCAGCCCTATCGGGTCCTGATGCGTAAACCGCCCACAGTCCGGGTCGTAATACCGGAATAGAATGTAGTGCAGACCTGTCTCACGATCCGGGTATTGCCCCGCATACGCAGGTTCTGAGAATATCCTGATAACTGCGTCTCGCTTTCCCGCAACAGCTTGCCCCAGGCGCTGTTCACCCCTCCCCAGCGCACCTGCCCTTCGCTATCCTTCATCCGCTCCGGCGTACCGTTGGGCTGGCAGTGGAACCAGAAGATCTCCGGTGCATCCACGCCATCAATACGCGCCAGCGGATCGTAGCTGTCCTGGTCGCAGTAGACACAGGTCAGCGGCACGTCCCCGTGCACTTCCTGCAGCAGGCGGAACCCTTCGCAGACAAACCGGGTGGTGACAAGCTTACCGGTTGGCTGCCCGCCCAGCATCTGGTGTCGCATTTTGCTGATGCGGCGACCGAGCAGATCGTAGCGGAAGCTTACCTGCGTCTGCGGTTTGTTGCGGTTCCTCGGGTTTGGCCGTTATCCTTCTCTACGGTGCGAGCATGGATATTATTATGCCAGCGAATACCATTCAGCTGCGTCAGGCGGTTGTGCGTAACCTTCTCAGCAGAACCTTCAAGCGGTTTACCGGCAGCATCCCAGCGCCACTGCTCCTGCCCGGGTAGCGTGCCGTCCTGAACAAGCAAACGCCCGACCCTTTCGTATTGCCAGCGGTACCAGCTGAACGGGTTATCATCCCGATCTTCCCGTACCAGGTTATTGCGGTAGTCGTAATCCCAGTGGCGGGACTCGCATCGTGGTGCCGGACGCTGGGCATTGCCGGTAAAGACGTCCCGGCGATGCAGTCGACCAAAATAGTCGTACTCGTTGCGGGTGGTCAGCGCCCCCTGCGTGCAGAATGGAAAAATTGCACTGTTAAAGATGGCGACATACTAAACTTCCTGAGTAAAGTTTAAATAGTTTCAGTTGTGTCTTGAGACTCTCTTTACCTTATGGCATTTACAAATAACCAACGCCATATCTTGATTTTTTATTGAAAGATCAACTAAGGTGTATATAGTGAATCCTGAAAGTGAGTAATTCATCTCGCCATAAATCCAATTTTTACAAAATTATTATCTAACTATTCTTTATGCATTTCATTATACATTTCTCTTTTTTAGACTCATTTTTAAAAGATGTACAAAGAAGATTATTATTTCATTTAGAAAAAAGGGATTAATCCGAGTTTTTATCTCGTATACCAAATAAGGCAGTCATCTATAATAAATTTAAATATCACTATTGGACAATATGACTTCCGTTACATGAATGGATAACTCATATATGTAATGTACGATTTATTACCATCAGAGATTAAGATCCCATCCAATATATATCCCACAATTAAAGGATCTTTCATTTGATTGCACTGTTATCTCTCCCCATTCATAAGTCCATTTTGTTCCATATGGAGGCTTATTTATCTTTCCCATATTGTTTCTGGAAAATTTATTTTGAACCCATTCTGTCAATCGTCTTTCTTCCTCTTCTAGATTTTTTAACGATGCCCTCTTATCCCAATCTTTGAGTGATTGATAAAAATCTCCGTCTTTACTTGTAAGAAAAAGAGATGGGTTAAATGAGAAAATTGCTGGTCTGAACTCTACGATAAAGTTCTGCCCTTCCCATTCAATATCATTTTTCGAAAAATAAAATTTACCTATCTTAGTGAATTGCGGATGGGTTTTGTAAAATTCAGATGAAGTGAATGTTTCAAAAGAGCTAAGTTCAATAGGATAACCATCAATTTTAACATTCCCATTTTTAACATTAAATGTCATCTTCTTCATATATCTATAATCTTACCAGGAATTAATTTACCTCTTGCTTCTTCAGGTATGTAAAACTGCCCCCCCTTTCCGGATTGAGGATTCGCCGTTGCACAACCCCTAGAAAC
Organism: Enterobacter sp. SORGH_AS_0287; assembly: GCF_031453695.1. Taxonomy (NCBI): domain Bacteria; kingdom Pseudomonadati; phylum Pseudomonadota; class Gammaproteobacteria; order Enterobacterales; family Enterobacteriaceae; genus Enterobacter; species Enterobacter sp. SORGH_AS_0287. Next base: position 826,148 of record NZ_JAVIZW010000001.1, on the reverse strand, counting down.
AAATATATCCTTAATACATAATATTCCCTAACTTTGGTTCCTATAGGGAAATCTGAGTTAAGTGTCACTTGTGACACCTCATGATATCCTAATGAATCACCTTTAGATTGCCTAACTGTAGTATGAGTTATGGTATATGCAGGTAACTGATCACCATTTGAATGCAATGCATAGAGGATCGTTCTTTTTTAAGCGTTCTGTTCGAGTAACTATCAATACCTTTATAATCTTTATTATGAGGTCCTTGCCACTTACCACATTAGCACCATCAACTTCGCGATAAACATTCCAGTATTCATTACCATGAATATGAGGTTGAGAGGAAATCTGGACGTTATCTTTCAACACATTCGGTAAGTTTATGGAGTCATAGCGCCAGCGAATGCCACAAAGTCGTCTGTGGTTTGTTAGCATAACCTTAAATACCGAACATCAATAAAATTTATATGATACTTTTTGTTAAGAAAATAATCTGTAATCTTTATAGCAGCGTACACTAATGCACTATAAGAGGTATACATATTGTTCTATTGACAACATGCGTACCGTAAAGTTATTAACAGTCCATAACCTGGTTTTTTAGAATCGAGGGTTCCACATCGGATTCATTATTCAAATCCTAACACCCTCGATTGTGGTCGAACATTAACATTTTAAATCGAATATATTAAATTAAATAATTTCCGATCTTCACCTTCAGGTCCGAATTTATATTCATCACCAACTAACCTCAGTATTTTTTCTTCATCTACAAAGAAACCTCTGTATACTATAGCGGAAATTATCCTTCCAAATATATCTGAAGAAACGTGTCTTCTCAATGTTTTAAGATCTGCTAAATTATCTCTAAGAATATAATAAGCGTAATTCATTAGAATGAAGTTGGATATTAATAAATTTTTTGTAGATTGATACTTATCAAAACACTGCTCCAAAGCTTTATATATTATTTTTTTAGATTTTTTATATGCATTAATAAAATTGCCAGGATCGATAAGATAGCAATTTTTATCATTAAACAACAGGTGATTATCTTCGTTATTCGCAACAAACAAAAAATTCAATACCGATGATTGATAGTATTTTATAGCCTTAATATCTCCAAAGTTTTTCTTTTTTTCAAATTGTGCATAAAATTGCTCAAGCAATGATAATACAGTTACATTGCCATGCTGAACAGTATTTATACAGAGCCCATCATTAGTAATGCATAGTAAATTATAAGAGTCATCATCCATGCCCATTTCAAAACACAAAAACCTTAAAAAAAAGTCTTTTGCTTTTATTGCGTAATCTTCTTTGCTGTTTTTTAAGGAAAGAAGTTGATATATATAAAATATAATATAACGATATCTTTATCTATACGCTGTCGATTATCTATTTGAAACAGATAACCTAATCGAGAAAGAAAAACTTCAAATGCATATTTCCCTTCTTCACTTAGGCCTAGCTTCTTTAATGCACGCTGTAACATAACCTTAGGAAAGCAAGTTTGCCAACGACTCAACTCTGCATACTTCCCATTTTCTTTTTTAAAATAAACGGGAAAAAGGTCTGGTTCATCTTGAACATAGACATAATTTCCAAAACTTTCAATCTCTGCTCTCGCATTAGTGAAGTGTTCAATTTTATGTAGGTACATTTCAAAAATCATTAAGTAATCCTCTTACCACATTTCTTCCAATTACCTTTAGCATCTTTCTTTTCAATCTGGAATGAAGTGATTTTATCATTAAAACGAGAAAGGATATTTTTACCGATGCCCCTTGCTCCAGGTTCATTTCTCTTTGATAGAACTCCATCTTTCAGCCCGGTTTCTTTGTAATCAACTTTTGATATATCACTATGTTGATTAAGAAGCTCAACCCCAGAGTCATTTACGGTCATAACGGCACGATACTTTTCATTTCCAGGGTTAAACCCTGGTCGGCTATCATGATTAACCCATATGGCTTTTTCACCACGATTATTAGGAACCAATCCGCCTTTACCATCGCGTTCAGAAGCTGATGCAATCGCTTCATCTTTACTCATATAGCGTATAACTTCCTCTTGTTTTAATCCCAGAGGGTCTATTCGGGTTAAACTATTTGCACCATACTGGTAAAGGTTTATCCCCCCCGCCAGCCCTATCGGGTCCTGCTGCGTAAACCGCCCGCAGTCCGGGTCGTAATACCGGAAGAGATTGTAGTGCAGCCCCGTCTCACGGTCCAGGTATTGCCCCTGCATCCGCAGGTTCTGAGAATATCCTGATACTTGCGTCTCGCTTTCCCGCAGCAGCTTGCCCCAGGCGCTGTTCACCCCTTCCCAGCGCACCTGCCCTTCGATATCCGTCATCCGCTCCGGCGTACCGTTGGGCTGGCAGTGGAACCAGAAGATCTCCGGGGCATCAACGCCGTCAATACGCGCCAGCGGGTCGTAGCTGTCCTGATCGCTGTAGACGTAGGTCAGCGGCACATCCCCGTGCAGCTCCTGCAGCAGGCGGAACCCTTCCCAGACAAACCGGGTGGTAACCGGCTTGCCGGTTGGCTGTCCGCCCAGCATCTGGCGTCGCGTTTTGCTGATGCGTCGCCCGAGTGGATCGTAGCGGAAGCTGACCTGCGTCTGCGGTTTGTTGCGGTCCCGCGGCTGGCTGATGACTTCCGTCAGACGGTGCTCACCGTCGTAGCGGTAGTGCCAGCGGGTCTGGCCGTTATCTTTCTCCACGGTGCGGCCGTGGATGTCATAGCGCCAGCGAATGCCGTTCAGCTGCGTCAGGCGGTTGTGCGTGACCTTCTCAGCAGATCCTTCGAGCGGGTTACCGGCAGCGTCCCAGCGCCACTGCTCCTGTCCGGGCAGCGTGCCGTCCTGAACGAGCAGACGCCCGGCGCTGTCGTACTGCCAGCGGTACCAGCTGAACGGGTTATCGTCCCGCTCTTCCCGCACCAGGTTATTGCGGTAGTCGTAATCCCAGCGGCGGGACCAGCGGCGCGGCGACGGGCGCTGGGCATTGCCGGTAAAGACGTCCCGGCGATGCAGTCGCCCAAGACGATCGTATTCGCTACGGGTGGTCAGCAGCCCCTGAGTGCGGCTGGTCTCCCGGTGGAGTTCATCGCGGGTAAAATCGGAGACCGACAGCTTATCGAGAGCAATGCTGAGCAGATGCCCGCTGCCGTAGTAAAACTGCTTCAGCTCGCGGCCATCGGGCAGCGTGACGGAGGTGCGGTTGCCGAGAGCATCATACTCCCATGTCAGCTCACCGTGCTCGCCCACTTCACGCGTGACACGCCCCAGGGCGTCATAGTCAAAGGCAAGTTCCTGTTCTGCCTCTGCACTCCAGGCGTCAACGGAAAGTGCCGGATGAAGTCCAATACGACTCAGCAAACCTGACGGTGTGTAGTGATAACGGGTCTGCCCTTCCGGCGTGGTGCGGGCAACCAGCTGGCCACTGGCGCTCCAGGCGAAGGCATGGGTGATGGCTTCCGGATGACCGGCGGCAAACGTGCGCGCTATCGTACGCCCGCAGGCGTCATAGCGATACTGTGAGGCCACGCCATCGAGCCCCACCTCTTCCAGCAGCAGCGAGTCCGCGCCCCAGCGGAACTGGTACGCTTCGCCGTTTTCATTTTCCAGGGCAATCAGTCGCCCGCGGCTGTCCCAGCGGCGGCGGACCTCTTCACCCTGAGTATTACGCGTAGCGGTTAATCGTCCTGCCTCGTCATATTTAAACTCACTTTCTTTGCCATCAGCGCCCGCATGCGTCACCGGCAGGCCGCGTTCGTTCCATGCAAGTGACTCTGTCCAGCCTTCCGGTCGATCGAGTTGCACCGGACGCCCTGCGGCATCGTAGCGATAGCGCGTCTCTTCGCCGTCAGCGCCGATCTCAGTCGTTAACCAGCCCAGCGGATGATAGGTATAGCGGGTTATACGTCCTGAACAGTCTGTGGCACGAATGACCTGCCCGGCCTCGTTGTACTCCTGGTAGCGACGGTTTCCCGCGGCATCAACTTCTTCAACGACCTGACCAAACTCGTCCCGTCGCAGCAGTGTTGTCTGCCCCATCGGGTCCACCACACGCTTCAGCCCGTGATGTTCGTCGTACCAGAAACGGGTCGTACTGCCGTCGGCTTCAATGATGGCTGACGGTAGCGCGCGGTGCTCCAGCCAGGTGGTGGTGCGGGTATTGCCGTCGGCGTCAATTTCCTGCACCCGGTTGCCCATTTCGTCGTAGACGAAGGTGACGGCGTTACCGAGCGGATCGATGCGACGGGTCAGAAGTTCGTTTTCATCCCACTCGTAGCACCAGTTTTCACCGCGCTCGTCAACGTAGCGGACAATCAGATTTTGCGCGTTCCAGTAGTGCTTACGCGTCTGGCCATCGTAGTGCTCGACGGTCGTCAGCCCGGCGGCTAAATCGTAGGTGAAGCGGCAGCCGTCGCCGGTGCTGGTACGGTTTTCTACCACGCGCCAGTGGTCGAATTTTTGCCAGCGGTATTCGCTCTCCAGCCCGCCCGGCAGGCGGTGCCAGACCATCAGGCCGTGGTCGTTATAGCGGTATTCGCGCGTCACTACGCCAGAGGCATCCGTCACGCTCGCCAGCTGGCCGCGCGCATCGTAACCCCATTGCATCAGCGGCCAGGTACGGTTGCCGTCAAAATGGCTGGCAGAGGTGGCGCGCTGCGGGAAACGCTCATCTTCATAGCGCAGGGTGACATCAATCGCCCGTGGCTCATCGTGAAGATTGACCAGCCTGCCGTGTTCATCCCACTCCGTCAGCAGCGCGTTACCGTATTCGTCGCTGAGGGAGGCCAGACGCAGGAGGGTGGGATTCGCCCGGGTCGGTTTATACAGACGCCATACCGCGCCGTCATCGTCGGCAATCGCCACGTCGCCGCTCTCATTGCGGCGGATGATGATGCCTTCGCTGATGCTGTAAAACGCGCGATCGACGGGCGGCAGCTCAAAGCTCAGCTCACGGCCGGTTTCGTCGAACCAGGTCGCGTTGTTCTCTTCGAGCGTCAGATAGCTGTCAAAGGTTGTCGCCCAACCCAGACCAAACAGCCCTTCACGGGTGGTCAGGCTGTTGTAGCTGCGCTGCCAGCGCAGCGGGAAGCGCCCCGGCAACGAGAAATCGAATTCATCGTCATCATTCAGCACCTTCACGCCAGTTGCAGCATGTACCGGGTGCGAGGAGCCAAACACAGCATTAACGGCCATATCGGCCAGCATGCCACCGCCAGCTGCCGCCAGTGCACAGGGCATATTTTTCAGGATTTTACCCGGACGTCCGCGCAGCAGGGAGAGCGCAATCATTCCCAGCGCCAGACCCGGCGTTTTACCGCTCTTGATATCACGTACCGTGAGCGTGTCCCCGCCGATGATCACATTCGGGGAAACATCGTCGGAAACGGTGCCTTCACAGGTGGTGCGATCTTTTGCACGTACCGCGGGCTGCCCGTTAATGAAGACGCTCTTAGAGCCCTCAGCGAGGTATTGCGGCCCGGAGTGCTTTTCGCACGCCACTTTATCCTCTTCAAGGGGCGACGTGCCTGCGGCGGCGGACGCCACGCTCGGCTGCCACATCTCGCTGCCAAACTGTCCAGCGGCGGAAAGCAGCATGCCGGCATAATCGGCAAAGCTGCCCGGAGACTGTGGTTCAGGTGACGGTGTGTCGGCGGGCGTCAGCGTCCCGGCCGCTCGTGCAGCGGGAATCGCGTTCGTCAGAACGTTATCAGACCCGGTGGTAATTTTGCCCGCTGGCGACGGCGGGAACAGCGCGTTGCCTAAGCCTTCGGCGGCGTTGCTGATATCGTCAGTTATACCTGCCACGTTTGCCAGTACGCCGCCAATGATCCCACTTAACAGACAGCTGGATCCAATCGCCGCCACGCCCGCAGCGGCGGCACCCGCCCCCAGCAGCGGAGCAGCAACGGTTGCCGCCGCGCCCACGGCAGCGCCGATAACGGCATAGGCCGCACCTTCCGCCACAATACTGGTGATATCCGCAAAAATGCTGGAGTGAATGATCTCATCGCCCTGACGGGCCGCGTTGTTATCGCTCATGCCTTACACATTCCGGTTGTCGTTTAGCGTCAGACTCTGCTTAAGTGCGCTCCAGCGCACCTCATCCTCTGCGGTGAATGCTCTGAGCGCCGAGAGGGTAAAAATCATCAACACCGGCTTGCCCGGCGTTTGTACGGCCAGCTGTTTTTGCCAAATGCGCTGTCCGTTACTGTCAAAGGTCGTCTCGACTTCCAGCGCGTTAATTTTTCCGTCAGGCCCGACCTTTACGCCCTGGAATGCGCTTTGGGCAATCTCGCCCATCTGCGGACGTAGTAGTTCCCACTGGCGGTGAAACTCTTTCTCATAGTCGCTGCCATCCGGGATACCGCCGCGGCTGACCACCACGGACAATCCGCTTTCGTCATCGCGAATAATATTCATACTGTTGTCCTGCCAGGCAGCAGGAAAAAGGGAAAACGAACCTTCCTGGAGGGTGTATTTCATAAGTGAACTCGGGATGATTAATAGTGTGAGAAATAAAAGGGGCCAATCCATGCTGGCCTTTGGGCTGACGAATGCATTATTTAAGCCACTGACCTGACTGTTCAACTAGCACATGGCTGCCTTTGCTCACGACCAATTTCACGGGTGAGTAAGTCACGGTGTAAGCGATCTCGCCATTCTTATAGGTAGAACCAATTATTTTACCTGCAGGATCGTGCAACGTTTTCCCCTTAAGGGAGATCGTACTATTATCACTTTTGCGCACGCCGAGATAATACATCTGGTCACATTCACTAGTAAAACGCCCGCATTTATTGACCAGAGAAATAGCGAACTTTTCAGTATCGAGTTTTCGGGTTTCAACTGTCTGAGCCGAAGCAGCTTTATGTAACGTATAACGCTGCGGCGCATAATAATTTCCTTTTTGAGGAGGAGTAACTAAACGCCATTCCATTTCACTCCCCTTAATTTCCAGAACAGCCCGTCCGCCTATACCGCCAAACAAAGAGTTGAACTCAACATTGGCACGATTGCCCGCGATCGTACCGCTAAGATTACGCTCATCATCTTCCGGGCAATCAATGCGGTTTCCTCTTTGAGAAATATAGCAATAAGATCCGGAGATACGGCCACCTGATTCAGCTAACCGCAGAGTTAACGTCGAGTCGTTCGCGTACTCGCCTGACCATACTCCGCCAAATGCGGGACCAGATTGGCTTATCGTTTCAAAATGCAGTGTGCCAAATCTTGCAGCCCATTTTTTAATATCGCCGTTAATATCCTGACGATGTTCAGAAGACTGATAATGAATAACGTCAGACTCGGGTATGACCCAGGCAGCGTAGATTTTGCCATCTGGTTCGATAACCAAAGCAGAGGCGTTTTCCAGATAAAGATTTTTTAGCCAGCCTTCAATCAACAATCCTCCGTCAGCCGTGGAATGCGGTTCACCAAATACATCAAAATTGTTGATAAACGTCTGGTAATCGCTTCCCAGGGCCTTTCTGAGGAGGTCTGTCACTTCGCTATCGTTAACGATGCGACTGACCGTATTGAGCTTATTGTATTGTGATAACTCTAGCGCAGTTGCAGTTTCAGTTGCATCTGCCAAGAAAGCGGTGAGCAATACGGCTGCCAGATATTTCCTTTTCATAAATTACTCTGGATTTCCATTGTCGTAATTCATTGTTATCTTAACAATTTTACTGTCTTTGATCTCAAAAGAGAGGACCTTTTTACCCAACTCATAGGTAATCCATTGTTCTCCGGCATCCTTTGCGACCTGACCGTCACCGTATGCTGTGTTCAAGTCCGTTTTCGTTGAACCAACATGGACACCACGCGGCGTTGCGACATCTGTAGCAATCAGCGTGATCTGCGACACGATATAATCATCAACGCTTCGTTCCGCTTTATCCCACCAGAGATTGGAACTGAAAATGTCTAACCCAGACTTTTGATGCTGGAAGAATTTATAGTTAGCTCCGTCAAAAGGAACCTCACCGGTAAAACTGCCTTCCACTGGCACGTCAATTCTGCGCGCAACGTCAGGAGTCCATCTTTCACCCAATTCGACAGGCTGGCTTTTTATCTGCACAGAAAAATCGTGATTTGTCAGAACGGGCGGTATAACTTGAGCCAATACCGCACTGCTGCACAGACAGGTAAGCATCAGAACAAAAAAAAGATATGTCGGAGTCTGTTTTTTCACGTTAATCGTCATTTTCTCAATCTAAATTACGCTTCTCACCGATGTGGGAAACCGCGAGTCATGGAAGCTGTTTTCTTAGTCAGCGCTAATAACAACAGAGCTCAGACAGTCAGGTTTTTTTACGGTGAAACTGAAACTCACTTTTTGTCCATTCATATCTTTTGGTGCTGTATAACTGGTCACTTCATTCTCCGAGCGGCCTCGGGGATAATCAGTTAACGTCAGTTGTGGGTAATGCTTTTTAACAGTTTGAAGTGTGATGCACTGGCCTGATGGTGAAAAATTCAGTAATGGAGCCATGCCATCATTTTCTTTGCTTACTCGTAAATCAATGGTAGTAATGCTCGTACCCTCCAAAAGCTTGAAATCATCAGCATGGTAGAAGTTCATATAAGCATTATTTTTCATGTAGTTAAAATGCAACGGCATGTCATTTAGACTCGTAACGGATAACGTTTTGAGTGAGGCGCTCATTTGTGAAATGAACGCCCAGAGATCCTTTTTCTCTGAATTTCCCTCAGCCATTCCCGTCGTTAATAATGCAATAAGCACTGCTACGACCTTACTCACCTTTAGTCGTAAATTTCTCCTGAACTGCCGCATCAATATCCCCTTTATGCCCGGAACCCGGCGCCGTGGTGCCCGGTTGTGTGCCAGACGTATTCAGGTGCAGCTTACCGCCGGTGGTGATATGACCATCCCCTTCAACGAAGAAATTAAACTCTTTGCCGATGAGGTTAATCTTGCCGTTAGCGTTCAGCTCAATTGCGCTTTCACCAGAGACCAGCCGTAGCTTCGTACCGGAAGCAATGACATATTGCTCCACCGCCGCATCCAGCTTGCCTTTACCCGTCAGGATCTCTGTTCCGCCTTTCACCGCCTGGATCTGATTCGCTTCCACCCGATGCAGCTCATTTTTCTTCACATAATGGCTGCGCTCGCCACCGACGCTGTGCGTTTCATCGTTCTTAATGCTGGTGTCCATGTTGCGCTCAGCCTGGATCCACACCTGCTCTGCACCCGCCTTGTCCTCAAAGCGCAGGGCATTGGCATTATCCACGGAGCCATCCTTCGTGCGGCTCATAAAACCCATCTGCGTGGCCGCCGCCGGCAGCGCCCACGGCGGCATGCTTGCTTCGTTGTACACCCGGCCGGTGATAATCGGACGGTCCGGGTCGCCGTTGATAAAGTCCACCACCACCTCATCGCCGACCCGCGGAATTTGCACCCCGCCGTACCCCTGACCCGCCCAGGCGCTCGACACACGCACCCAGCAGGAGCTGGTGTCATCGCCCTTCGCCAGACGGTCCCAGTGGAATTTCACCTTCACGCGGCCATATTTATCCGTCCAGATACTTTCGCCGTTTGGACCCACGACTTTTGCGGTCTGTGGCCCGTAAGTACGCGGCCACGCCGTGCTCTGCGCCGGACGGTATGACACCGACGCCGGGATGACCGCGAAATCAGTGCGGTGAAGGGTTTCCCCCTCGCCGCTCGCGTAGCGGTTCTCCTCAAAATGGTAACCCGCCGCCGTGACCAGATAGTCACCGTTATCACTGAAGAACGGGGCGTTAGTCAGGGTGAAGGTGTGTCCCGGTGCAATACCCGCGGCCGTGGCCGTCGCCTGAATCTGCTGGTGCTCCACCTGCCAGCGCTCCTGACGGATACGGGCGTAGAACTCCGCATGCCCGGTCTCAACAAACCGTCCCGGCCAGTCGTACACGTCGATACTGCCCGGTTTCGGTGACGCCGGGTTCTGCTGCGCCTGGAACAGCCACGCGTTCGGCTTGCGGAAGTCGTAGTCATCGAGGCTATAAATCCCCGGGGTGACGCTGTCCTCCAGCGCCCACTGGCTGATACCCTCTTCATCCGTACTGCCGCCTGACGGCGTCTGGTGGTAAGGAATGACTTCGTAGCCGCTGAACGGCTGATGCTGCGTCGCGGCGTCGGTGAGCACCAGCGTGTGCTTGTCCGCCTCGTGGCTGAAGTGATACGCAATCCCCTCCAGCTCCATCAGACGGCTGATAAAGTCCAGGCTCGACTCCTGATACTGCACGCAGTAGTCCCACACCCGGTAGCTCCCGGTGAGCTTATCTTCCACGTTAACCTGATGTTCACCCAGCAGGGTTTTCACAATCTGTGGCACCGTCTGACCCTGGAAGATACGCAGGTTACGGTCGCGCTTCATCGGCCACAGGTCCGGCTCCACCGTCAGCTGGTACACCGCATAGCGGGTGCCCGTCAGCTCGACGGCACTCACCGCCACGCGGGTGATTTTTCCATTGATATAGCGGGGCGTCAGCAGGCTCTGCGTCGGGATGGTCACCGTGACCGGCTGACCCAGCAGTTTGCTGCGGTCAATGCGCGCATCCGTGCCAAGCAGGGTCAGCGTCAGGGCGAACGACTCGGACATCGCCTCGCGGCCCGTCAGTTTCCAGAACAGAAGCCCCTCCACCGGGAGCTGAACGGTAATTCGGTTGAGCATAATCTTTATTCCGTAATGGTTTTATGCTGGAGAAGATAATAAAAAAACGGATAAATGAAAAAAGTCATTTACTATTACATGTAACCAGACAGATGAAAAATCACCTGGGGGGGAAATCGTCGAGGAACCTATCATTTAATATGGAACACTTAATTAACTAATTAAAAATACATCCTACGCATGGCACCATACTTTCCCCATGCTAAAAACAAAGCATTGGTATAAAGCACACATCTCTTCCGCAGCGATGAAGTTTCCCCAGTACGTCCACAGTATTATTCCCGGAGATGGATACCCCCCTCTCATTCGTCAAGCCGACTTCAGTAATGTGTGGTGGAGTCAGACCTGCTGGCTTAACACGCATGGGAAATATCACCTGGTAATGAAGTATTTCCTTGTCAGTTAAGGTGTACAGCCATTTCCAGTCGTTCGCCTCAAGGTCTTCGTTACTGGTAGCGGAGGCTATGGGAAACGGATAGTTGTTCTAAGTGTTTATAATGTCTCTTCACTTAGGCCGCGGAGGCTAACCAGATACCATAGAATATAAGAATGCATCCAAATGATGCCAGGCATTTCGCCAGCAAAATCAATCCAGGGCCATATCTGTTTGCCAGCGATGACAAAATCGAATAATTTTGCTCCGTGTTATATCGCTGATGAAAACGCATTATAGTTTCAAATATTGTGCAAAGCATAATGACGAAAAACTTAGCCAATAATAGTGTGACAAACGAAGGCGGAATAACGATTAGTACCAACTCACCATCTTCTTTTGTCATCGAGGGGAAAATTTCCCGCAATCCGATCAACACGAAAACCAGAATAAAAGTGCCGACTAATATAAAAGATAATTTTACGAAAAAAACCACCCATTCTTTTTTGTTAAAATTATCTTTGCCATTCCAGATATAGGTAAGAGCGACCAATGAAAAAATAATAAACCCGAGAAACTTCATTGAATCCGCTGCTCCTTATTCGCTCGCCCGACTATGACAGTCACACACTAACAATTGGCGCCATGGCGGGTTGCGTGAGGATGATCACCGTAACCAGTTAACCGAGCTGCCTGCTGTGGTCGATGCACGCATCCGTATCGGGTCGGGTCAAGGGCATGACGCAAAGCGGAGACGCGGTTGCGGTAACAGTAGAAACTAGGGTATCCGTTATGCAACCTTAATCATTGTGCTTACTTTAACCAAAGACCCGAAAACATAAGGAAGCTTCCGAGGGAAATTAAGCTTTTAGCAACGATAAGTAAGCCAGGCGCGACGATGCGTGATATAGACGATATTTTTTCATAATTTTCCACATTGTAGCTTTTGTGCCCCCTCAGAATCCCCGAGAAAACAGTACAGAGCAGCACAACTGTGACCTTTAAACCCCATACGCACAGAAAAGACATAGAAAAAATGATCGAATATTGTTTGGCCGTTGCGATGGAAAACAATGACATCGACTGAGAAAGCCATTTAAACGTAAAGCCAATGACAACTGTGGCTACTAACACCAGAACCAACATCATCCCCGCCAGGAGCCACTTTTTCTTGTTAAAAAAATCTTTTCCATTCCAGATAAGCGCTAGTGTCCAAATCATAAAGAAAATAAAGAAAAACCAATGTATTACAATATTTCCCATTTATCCTCTTTAATCTTTTGTCAAAAGGGCAACACACTCAGCAATAACCATTAATCCCGCCATCTGCCTGAGCGGAAATTACGGCCAGCTCAACCCCTCACTATCCAAATATGAAAACAATTACAAGAAAGTATCTTCAGGAGCCCTGTCGAATAATTCACCTGCCATTCTGGCGATACGTTCGTGTTGTACCAATTTGTCTTTCCACTCCTGTGGGATACCGGAATAACCATACAGCGCACCCGCGATTTGCCCCGCCGTCGCCGCAACGCTGTCAGCATCATCGGCAAGATTGGCGGCCAACAGAATAGCATCTCTGAAATTATCCGTATTCCATACGGACCACATCGCGGCCTCAAGCGTATCGATGACATAACCACTTGAACGAATCTGATCGCGAGTTTTTTGCTTATATTCACCCGCGTTGATAATCATTACACGTGGCTGAAGCGGCATGACGTGTGGAGCAAAAACAAAATCTTTATTGCTGCCATTAATCATATGTACAAGTAAATAACTTAAATACTGTGTGCTATTTATTGCTTCCGCGGCACCGTGCGTGGCGATGCTCTGTTTTTTAGCTTCATAAAACGCTTTGCTTAATGACTTTCTAAAAAAAATTGAGACAGGGGCTTGTCTGATAATAGAAGCATTACCTGCAGTTTCTGGCGAAGTATTACCGCTCCACCCAGGACCAACAGTTAAATATTGTTCTAAAGCAAAGCGAGTTGTATTACCTATATCAAAACAGATGCCATTTGAACTGTTATAACCATGCTGATACCATTCCAGAAGCTTATTCCTGAAGCATATAGTATCAGCATCACCTTTCTCAAGAAGCGTTTCCGCAAGACATAATGCCATGGATGTGTCATCCGTCCATTCGCCTGCGCGAAGTCGAAATGGCCCACCTCCTGTCATATCTTTGACGTATGCTCTGTCACGCGGTAAAAATTCGAGCGTAGTGCCTACGGCATCTCCAACAGCAAGACCAATAAGCGCACCAACAGCACGATCTCGCGATTCCACTAGTGAGATGTTGCATGATGGTGTTAAGTCCCATTGTTTTTGGGCATCGCAATCAAAAGATGATTCTAATAGTTTATCATTATATTTATACTGCATTTTCTGCTGGACTGAAAGACTACTAACAGGTAAGTACTTACGATATCTATCTACATATTTTAACAATACATTCAAATTAGCATGTAAATCAATCACCATCCACCCATAATAAAATATATCTAATATCAACCCTAAAATTCATCAGGATATTTCATTTTAAGATTTTGTTGTTTTATTCTATAATTGGCATCAACCTCATGCGGGAGCCTAACCTTTAATCCTCGGCGGATTTGATCAACAATAAACCAGGCATCCGACAACCTTTCAAAAAACAACTCATCCGAATTATCAAACTCCTTAGCTGCATACATACCGAACGTCATTTTCCATAATTTCGCCTTATCCTTTTCCTTGCCTTCGATTAGGTCCCGCAGAAATAATAATTGTTGTACTGTAGAGTCGTACATTTGCAAAAGCGGGGATTGGGGATTACTTTTTCTAACTTCAGCATATCTCTTTTGAGATAAACTTAATGTTTTTTCAACATAATCCAAGGCTGTTATTTCATTCATTATATTGAGTCAAATTATTAGAGTGAGAGCGCGCCTATTATTCCCGACCACTTCTGTCTGATAAAATCAGTCACCACATTTTATTAAAGGAAGATAATAGAATTAATAGGGGAAATTAAAAAATCACTTTCTTTATTAATGAGTGACTATCATCAAATATGGTCCACTTGATATTTCGACATATTTCAACACTGGAAAAGTAAGTTGTTTCGTCTCACATCCAACTTCGCATCAACACAACATTTTCTATTCAACTTAATGGCACGCTATAATAGCCGCGCCATATGATTTATACAATTACCAGAAATTATCCTCAAGTGCTCTATCGAATAGTTCACCTGCCATTGTGGCGATACGTTCGTGTTGTTCGAGTTTATTTTTCCAATCCTGGGGAATACCGGAATCACCATATAATGCTCCAGCTATTTGCCCCACCGTCGCCGCAACGATGTCAGCGTCATAGGCAAGGTTGGCGGCCAGCAGAATTCAAAAAAACTGCCTATCACTTACGATATCTTTTTTGTCTTTTCAAATATTCCACATCTTGTTCATGAGGAAGAATGATCTTCAATCCTTTCCCCATCTGCGAAGCTATATAATTAGCATTAGATAAATGCTCAGCAAGTTCGGCATCTGTTGTATCAAATTCTTTAGATGCAAGTACTCCAAGATTCAATGAATGTAATTTACTTTTATCTTTTTCAGCGCCAACCAAAACAGATTTAATATAATCCAACTGGCACTTCACCATAACATACAGTGAAAAATCAGGTTTTGTTTCCAATCGTTTATTGATTATATCAATGGCATCATTGATATAATTCAGCTCGTTATAATTTTCTTTATTCATGAGCACTCTTAGACATATTTTTATCTGAATAAATTCTGTACCCCCCTACCTTTTGGCTGGTAGAGATATTTTTTTAACTAGCCAAATACCAGGTACAGGAAGCAATATTACCGAACTACTCTACTTTTTTTGCATAATTCAGTATGTTTTCTATGCTGGCAAAGTGAGTTGTTTTCCTCACATGTTACTTCACATTAACCCAACATTTTCCCTTCAACTCAATGGCACGCTACAATAGCCGTGCCATATGAATTATTCAATTATAAAAAATTATCCTCAGGAGCTCTATCGAACAGTTCACCTGCCATTTTGGCGATACGCTCGTGTTGTACAAGTTTGTTTTTCCACTCCGACGGAATACCAGAATAACCATATAATGCTCCCGCTATTTGTCCTGCCGTCGCCGCAACGCTGTCAGCATCATCGGCAAGATTGGCAGCCAGTAGAATTGCATCATGGAAATTGTCAGTATTCCATACGGACCACATCGCGGCCTCAAGCGTATCTATTACATAACCACTTGAACGAATCTGATCGCGAGTTTTTTGCTTATACTCACCCGCATTTATGATCATTACACGCGCGCATAGTGGGAAAACATGAGGGGAAAAAGCTTCTTCTTTTTTATAACCGTTAATTAAATAGTGTAATACCAATCCGAGAAATTGGCATGCATTAATTGACTCTACCGCGCCATGAGTTGCGCGACTCTGAGCCTGGGATTCGAAGTAAATCGCGCGCAGCGATTTTCGACGAAAGATAGACACCGGAGCTTGACGAATAACCGCAGCATTACCAGCAGTGTGTTTCTCGGTATTACCATACCATGAAGGCCCGATACGCAGATACTGTTCAAGCGCAAATCGCGTCGTATTGCCAATATCGAAACACCGACCATTACTGCTATTATCACCGTTAAGATACCATTTAACGAGATATTTTCTAAGTATATCGGTATGCATTCTGTTTTCTGAAAGATAAGTTTCCGCCAGACATAATGCCATGGACGTATCATCCGTCCATTCACCGGGTTTTAAATGAAAAGGTCCGCCACCAATCATATCCGCTACATGTTCACTGTCTCTTTTCTTAAACTCAAGAGTAGTGCCGACTGCGTCCCCAACAGCCAAACCGACCAGCGCCCCAAGTGCTTTATCACGTGAAATATCTTCAGTCGTAATTAAAGGTAATGTTTCATCCCAGGCTTGTGAAGAACTCAAACCATCAATACCGTTATTTTTTATTGCCTTACGGACATTAATTGGCATGTATGTACGATAGCGATCGGCATAATGATTGATTACAGAGTCTTCAGTATGAAGGTCGATCATGGTATTACCCTTAATTCTATATTTGTTATCCCAAGTTCATCTGACCTGCTGATAACCTCAAACGATGTATTAGGCTTAAATAGCACTTCAGTCTCTGTTGCATTGAATTCTGAAAGGAAGTCAATTTTCCGGCCGGAAAAAACATCAACACCATCTTTTGCCCGCCAGGATGGTCAGCGAGTAAAATCACCGTCTGCTTCTGAAAAATGACCGAGTTATCATTTTTAAACTGATAAAAAAGCTCTACCGCCGGATGACCATTAACAGAAGTCATCTGAGAGGATTCAAGACGAAAGTCGGGCACCGTAATTTCCAGTTCACGCGTCAGTCGGGTAGCCGCATCATGGACTTTATCTTCGTTTTTTGCCGTCGCACAAGAAACAACAAAAGTAAACTCGCTAGCTCCGTTATCACTCATGGTGAATAAATTCATGGTTCTGTCTTTAAATACATCGGGCAAGGCGAGTGTTGCTTCCTGAAGGATATATTCGGCCATTCTGGTTATTCTTATTTATTGGCATTAAAAACAAAAAAACCATCCACTTCCTGCTGGATTTCACCCTGATGGGATGCACCTGGTGGGTCGATGACATTACGTCCGTCATCAGGGTTTAAGTGCAACTCCCCGGAAAGCGTATTAATTTGAGCATTCTGTTTTGCAGTAAAGTTAAAGTTATTACCAATGATATGAACGCTACCGTCTTTTGATAGCTCGATGGCGCTTTCACCACATTCCAGTCTCAGCGTATTACCTGCGGAAAGTATAAAATTATTAACGACCTTATCGTTTCGACTGTTCCCCGTCAGGCATACCACATCGCCTTTAATCCCTGATTTCTGGTTTTTCGCTACCCGTAAGGTTTCATCTTCACCAACAAACTGGGTACGATTTTTTTCGGTAGAGTGAGACTCGTCATTTTTGACGTTAATATCCAGATTCCGCTCAGCCTGGATCCACACCTGCTCTGCGCCCGCCTTGTCCTCAAAGCGCAGGGCATTGGCATTATCCACGGAGCCATCCTTCGTGCGGCTCATAAAGCCCATCTGCGTGGCCGCAGCCGGCAGCGCCCACGGCGGCATGCTTGCTTCGTTATACACCCGCCCGGTGATAATCGGACGGTCCGGGTCACCGTTGATAAAGTCCACCACCACCTCATCGCCGACCCGCGGAATTTGCACCCCGCCGTACCCCTGACCCGCCCAGGCGCTCGACACGCGCACCCAACAGGAGCTGGTGTCATCCCCCTTCGCCAGACGGTCCCAGTGGAATTTCACCTTCACGCGGCCATATTTGTCCGTCCAGATACTTTCGCCGTTTGGTCCCACAACCTTTGCCGTCTGCGGGCCGTAGGTGCGCGGCCACGCCGTGCTCTGCGCCGGACGGTATGACACTGACGCCGGGATGACCGCGAAATCAGTGCGGTGAAGGGTTTCCCCCTCGCCGCTCGCGTAGCGGTTCTCCTCAAAATGGTAACCCGCCGCCGTGACCAGATAGTCACCGTTATCACTGAAGAACGGGGCGTTAGTCAGGGTGAAGGTGTGTCCCGGTGCAATACCCGCGGCCGTGGCCGTCGCCTGAATCTGCTGGTGCTCCACCTGCCAGCGCTCCTGACGGATACGGGCGTAGAACTCCGCATGCCCGGTCTCAACAAACCGTCCCGGCCAGTCGTACACGTCGATACTGCCCGGTTTCGGTGACGCCGGGTTCTGCTGCGCCTGGAACAGCCACGCGTTCGGCTTGCGGAAGTCGTAGTCATCGAGGCTGTAAATCCCCGGGGTGACGCTGTCCTCCAGCGCCCACTGGCTGATGCCTTCTTCATCCGTACTGCCGCCTGACGGCGTCTGGTGGTAAGGAATGACCTCATAGCCGCTGAACGGCTGATGCTGCGTGGCGGCGTCGGTGAGCACCAGGGTGTGCTTGTCGGCGTCGTGGCTGAAGTGGTATGCAATCCCCTCCAGCTCCATCAGACGGCTGATAAAGTCCAGGCTCGACTCCTGATACTGCACGCAGTAGTCCCACACCCGGTAGCTCCCGGTGAGCTTATCCTCCACGTTAACCTGATGTTCACCCAGCAGGGTTTTCACAATCTGCGGTACCGTCTGGCCCTGGAAGATACGCAGGTTACGGTCGCGCTTCATCGGCCACAGGTCCGGCTCCACCGTCAGCTGGTACACCGCATAGCGGGTGCCCGTCAGCTCGACGGCACTCACCGCCACGCGGGTGATTTTTCCATTGATATAGCGGGGCGTCAGCAGGCTCTGCGTCGGGATGGTCACCGTGACCGGCTGACCCAGCAGTTTGCTGCGGTCAATGCGCGCATCCGTGCCAAGCAGGGTCAGCGTCAGGGCGAACGACTCGGACATCGCCTCGCGACCTGTGAGTTTCCAGAACAGAAGCCCCTCCACCGGGAGCTGAACGGTAATTCGGTTGAGCATAACTTTATTCCATATGGCTTATGCGATGCAAAGACTCACGGCACTAAATGTGTCATGGTAATACTATGCAGTGTCAGATTGGTTATTTAGCGCGAACTGTTTTGATTATATATATGAGAGAGCCAATCTTTAATATTTCCGATAATATAAATAAAGCAATATTAATGGAAATAACGCTCAATCCTAAACCAGCGATCGCCATAGGGAAAAGTGTCACTGAGCAACTGAAGATGATAACGCGCAGCACTTCTTGTATAAGAGCAAAACCGACCGCATATCGATGTTTCGTGAAAAAAAACCAGACAGAAAAAAGCAAGGAAACTGGCATGAGGAGATAAACAAGATAAAAAGCACCTGTCACTATTCCGTTTACGCCACCTGCTATCAGCATAAAGATAATTACACCCGGATTTCCTCCGGTGGAAACCCACCATGACTCAAGTAAATGGTATGGACCAATCGAATAAAACACAATCCCGATGACATCCATAACACCCCAGAAATAGAAAATTTTATTTTTCGCGGTCATGTTCGCCCTAACCTTTACTTGACTGGTGCTGGCGGCCATTTACCACCATGTTGAATAAGCGTCTCTTTGATTTCAGTTAGTTTTTTATATTCTTCACTGCCTTCTTCTGTTCTGTTCAGATAACGTTGAAGTTGATTACCCATCGTCCAGCCATTGATAGTCTTAATTTCAGGGTCAGTACCGCGTTTCAGCAAAAGGAGCACGTGATCGTAAGCGTGGTAATCCAGCGCGGCTACTAACAATGTACTACCCAGTGAGTCGGTAATATTAATATCCGCTCCGCCGTCAAGCATCGCCTTGAGTGTCTCGGTATTTTTCGCTTCGATACTTTCGAATATTATAGGCTCACCAAACGTTTTGTCTTTTGCATCTGGAGATAATCCGCCGTCCAGCATCGCCTTTATCCACACGTCGCTGTCCGCTTTTAATACTAATTCTGCAGGCGAACTTTTTCCCTGCGGCCTCGGCTGCAGCGGATCTGCGCCAGCCTTAATCAGAGTAGTGATAATTTTTAAATGTTCAGGCGTTTTTTTATCGTTAAGTGAATTCATCACCGCCCAAAACAACAGGGTCATGTCCTCTTTACCAGGTTTGTTTAAATCAGTTTTCGAAGCTAACTTTTTCACCTCATCGCCGTCACCATTCTCAATTGCGCGCGCTAATGTGAGCTGGTCACCATTAAAGTAATTATCTGGTTGTAAATCCATATTTTGCTTGCACCCCTGAACCATAAACATTAAACAAAGCGCTACCCAGCCAAAAATTAGTGATTTCACGCGCGGCTCCTGATAATAGAGATATCCTCATCCTTCTGTTGTTCAATACAGTTTATCGCTTGATCTATTCCATGTCGGTCAAATGCACTCCCCATTCCACCAGGAAGGTCGTGAGCTATTCCGGCAGCATTGGGCATAATGGCAGAAATCTCTTCTTTCGCTATAAGTGCTGGCACGTGCCCTTTTACCATTTTAAAATCTTCCCAAACATTTACTTCCTGAGTCCTGGTCAGCAGTTCACCCTCGACGCGGTAAGCCTGAATGTTATCCGTGCTGCCCAATATGCTTCCGCCATATTTCTCGACGGTACCGGAATTTAGGCCAGAAGCATTAAACGTCCATCCCGCCATACCGCTTGCCATAGAGGTGGCTGATGCTAAACCTCCCCCAAGAGAGTGCCCCGCAATGTCTATTTTTTGACCTGATTTGGCGAGCTGCTCGCCCATACTTACGGCTCTTCGGTAATAATCCGACTCCAACCCAAGCCCCTGCGCACCGTTATTTTTCCAGTCAGTCATGTTCTTCATGGGGAAAAACTCTGGTTGCCTCGACCCTCTGAACACCAGCGTAGGGTTCATATCGCCACCAAAAACGTCAGGGTCAGGCTGATAGACGCGTGCCAGAAAATCAGGATCCTCACTCTTGTCATAAAGTGTTTTACTTTTAAGACCTAACTTCTTTAGCACCGATGCATCGTTGCTTATATCCTTCCAGCCCTCTGGCACCCCCGGCGTTGTCTCCAGCGGATTCACTGTCTTATAAACATTCTCAGCAAGCTTCGCTTTCTCCACCGCAATATTATTCGCCGCCAGTCGTTTAGCGGCGATCTGCGCATCCGGGTAAAGGCTGTTACTACCCTTCGCGATCAGATCCTTACGCGCCTGCCAGCGTTCCGCCTTGGTCATCTGCTGTAGCTGCGAAGCATAGGTTTTACCGTCTTTACCCGGCGTGGCCTCATCCGGCACCTGTGCCGCTTTGGATTTCACCACCTGCTTCGGCAGTACCGTCGGCGCAGGACGGGCACCGTAGGTTCGCACCATGGTTTCGTAGCGATCGACGATTGTGCTTACCGGATACCAGCCCAGACCGGTAAGCGAGGCCGCCTGCAGTCGGCCATCGGCATTGATATAAAATATCTCCGTTACCGATGACCAGTTACGGAAACTCTCGTCGATGGCAACGATCCTGCCGATATCGAGATCCTGCACGATCAGCTTACGGGTATCGCGTCCTGACTGATAGGGATTCGCCCCGGTGATGGAATGCAGCAAATCGTAACGCGTAAACAGCGAGCGCAGCGAATTGTCGGGAACTGACATTATCCACTGCCCGGCTACGGACGGGCGGATAATTTTCGCGAAAAGCGCTGGCGAGACATTCTCGCTGAAAAGATAGACAAACTTGAGGTTATACATTCGCTCCGTCCTGTTACCAGTCCCTGCTTACCTTACTTACGGATTCACCAGCCAGGTGCCAGGCTTCGCGATATCCAGCGTCTGGGTACGCGTTTTCCCGTTGCCCTGCAGTTCAATTCTGGCCTCGCCCGCAGGTAGCTTGAGCGATGCATAACCGTTATTTGCCGGACGCAGTGTTTTTGGCTCACCGTTCACTTTCAGGGTCTCACCGTCAAGAATACGGATATAGATCAGTGCCACCGGGCTGGCATCCACCGGCGGGGTGGCCGGTTGCGCTGTCGCAGTCGGTGCAGTCTGTTCACTGGCTTTCGCCGTTTCCGGTTTCACATCCGGCGCGTTCGATGCGGTTTCAACGGGGCGTGTCTCAGCAGGGGCCTGCGCCGCCTGCTCTGGCGCATCATGCTCGCCACCGCTAAACAGCATCGCTCCGGCGACGACGCCAACCAGCACGCCCGCAGCAACCATTGCCGGGATTTTGTACCGGTGCCAGTCCAGTGCAGAAGCCGGTGCTTCTTCCTCTACCGGTACCAGCATCGTGCCCGGTTTTTTCGCGCTCAGTACATCGTCGATACCCGCTACCGGCATCTCAATCAGCGCCGCAAATTCATCGATGGACTGCGGTCGGTCTTCCATGTGCAACGCCAACGCCCGGTCGATGGCCTGCAGCAGCGAGAGGGAATAGCCCTGTGGCTGCAGTTCCACCAGCGGTTTGCAGGTGTCCTGAATTGAGCGCACCACGCTGACCGGCGGCGGTGAGCCGACAATCAGGGTACGCAGCACGGCGCCGAGGGCGTAAATATCCGTCCACGGGCCCTGCTCGCTTTCGTTATCGTCAGTGTACTGCTCGATCGGCGCAAAGCCCGGGCGCAGCATGGTTTCCGTCTCGTCAGAGAGATTACCAATGGTGCGGCGCGCTGAGCCGAAATCGAGCAGAACCGGCAGGCCGTTGTCCTGAATCTGGATGTTATCCAGAGAGATGTCGCGGTGCAGATAGCCTTCGTCATGGATTGTCTTAATGGCACCGAACAGCATGGGCAGCATACGACGGATCCAGGCTTCGTTAATCAGCTCCGGTTTTTGTTCGCGCAGGCGGGAAAGCGTGGTACCGCTATAGAACAGCGTTCCCATATAGGCCGTATCGTTTTGCACCCAGAAACGCAGCACGTGAAGCAGGTTCGGGTGGTTGAAGCGCGCCAGCAGGCGGGCTTCCTGAATGAAGCTGTTCAGGCCGGCGGAAAACGCTTTGCCAAAACGTTCGCTGCGCAGTACCAGCGTCATATCGTCGCCGCGCACGGCGAGCGAGGCAGGCATGAATTCTTTGATAGCGATAGTGCGTTCGAGCTGATGATCCCACGCGCGATAGACGATGCCGAACCCGCCGCCGCCGATCACCTCTTTAATTTCAAACTCGTTGAAGCGATACCCGACCGGGAGCGCGTTTGGGACAGTCCGATTGTTATCATTATCCGTCATCTTTTACAGTTCTCTTGATGATTATTACGCGGCAAACTGACAGTGAAACTCGCCCTGCTCACAGGTGACGTGCAGACGTCGGTACTGCTCATCGCTGCGGCTGGCGGTAAGTAATATCTGGCTCATCTGAGGCAGCAAGGTGTTTGTCAGAATAGCGTCCACCATGCGGCCGCCAGACTCCACCTCGGTACAGCGCTGAACAATTTGTTCCACCACGCTGTCATCAAACTCGGAAATAATATTGTGATTCTCTTGCAGACGACGCTGAATGCGTTTGAGCTGCAGGCGGACAATCTGCCCCAGCATCTCGTCGCTCAGTGGATAATACGGCACCACCAGCAGACGGCCCAGCAGCGCCGGCGGGAAGACCTCCAGCAGCGGCTGACGCAACGCGCCGCTTAACGCCTCAGGCTCAGGCATCAGTTCCGGGTCGGCACACATGGCGCTGATCAGATCGGTGCCGACGTTGGACGTCAAAATAATGATGGTGTTACGGAAATCAATATGGCGGCCCTCACCATCTTCCATCCAGCCTTTATCGAAGACCTGGAAGAAGATTTCATGTACATCCGGGTGCGCTTTTTCAATTTCGTCCAGCAAGACCACGCTGTACGGGCGACGGCGAACGGCCTCGGTTAACACCCCGCCTTCACCATAACCCACGTATCCCGGAGGCGCACCTTTTAAGGTGGAAACGGTGTGGGCTTCCTGGAATTCACTCATGTTGATGGTGATAACGTTCTGCTCACCACCATAAAGCGACTCCGCTAACGCCAGTGCGGTTTCCGTTTTCCCCACGCCGGACGGGCCACAGAGCATAAATACGCCAACAGGTTTGTTCGGATCGTCGAGTTTCGCCCGCGAGGTTTTCACGCGGCGGGCAATCAGATCCAGGCCGTGACGCTGGCCGATGACGCGCTGGTTGAGGGTATCAGCCAGGTTGAGCACCGCATCAATCTCGTTTTTCACCATCCGGCCCAGCGGGATACCGGTCCAGTCAGAGACCACCGCCGCCACCACGTTTTCATCCACGGCCGCAAACAGCAGCGGCTCGTCGCCCTGTAAAGCGTTGAGCGCCTGCTGCTGTGCGTTAAGCGTGCTGCGCAGTTCGCCGGTCTCGTCATCACCCGCGGCAAACAGCGCGGCACGCAGGCGGATGATTTCAGTCACAAGAGCACGTTCCTCTTCCCAGCGCTGGGTCAGGGCTTCGCGCTTTGTTTCGTATGTATCGCGCTCGGCGGTCAAGGCTGCGACGCGCTCCGGATCGCCGGCACCCACGCGCGCTTCGCGTCCGGCAATCTCGATCTCCACATCCAGGGCCGCGAGATGGCGCAGGCAATCTTCCAGCTGTGCCGGTGGCGCGCTCTGGCTGACCGCCACGCGGGCACAGGCAGTATCAAGCAGCGCAACGGCTTTATCCGGCAACTGACGCGCCGGAATATAACGATGTGAAAGCTTGACCGCCGCGCTGACCGCTTCGTCGAGAAGCAGTACCTGGTGATGCGTCTCCAGCGGTGACACGGTGCTGCGCAGCATCAGAATGGCTTTGGCTTCGTCCGGCTCGTGAACCTGTACCGTCTGGAAACGACGGGTCAGCGCCGGGTCTTTCTCGATGTATTTTTTGTATTCCGCCCACGTGGTGGCACCGATGGTGCGCAGTTGCCCGCGCGCCAGGGCCGGCTTTAACAGGTTAGCGGCATCACCGGTACCCTGCTGGCCGCCTGCGCCAATCAGGGTGTGGATCTCATCGATAAACAGAATGACTGGCGTAGCGCTGGACTGCACTTCATTAATTAGAGCCTGTAGACGCGCTTCGAACTCGCCTTTCATGCCTGCGCCGGCCTGCAGCATGCCGATATCCAGCAGCCAAAGCTGAATATTCTGCAACGGTGCCGGCACGTCGCCTTCGGCGATACGCAGCGCCAGCCCTTCCACCACCGCCGTTTTGCCAACGCCAGCTTCCCCGGTCAGCAGCGGGTTATTCTGGCGACGGCGCATCAGAATATCGACCATCTGGCGGATCTCTTCATCGCGCCCGACAACCGGGTCAATCTTCCCTTCACGGGCGCGCGCAGTCAGGTCCTGACCATACTGGGCCAGCGTCCCCTGTGCGGCAGGCACCGTACCGGCTGGCGAATCCGCGGCAGCGGCCGCCTGCTGCGTCTCTTTGCTCTGAGCGCAAATCGCATCAAACTGCTCGATCAGCACGTCGACGTTAAGGCGGCTGAACTGCGCCGAGATGCTTTTCAGCACGTTGGCCAGATTCCAGGTTTTCAGGATGCCAATCAGCAAATGCCCGCCGCGAATACGGCTGACGCCATACTTCAGCGAGCCAAACACCCACGCGCGCTCCACGGCGCTGTCGATATGTTCTGACAGATCGGAAACAGAACTCGCGCCACGTGGCAGCGCATCCAGTGCGGCCACGATATCGCGCGTCAGCTGCTGTTCATCGAGGGCAAAATGACGAATCACCTGTTGCAGATCGCCATCCTGCTGCTGCATCAGTTGATGCAGCCAGTGCACCAGTTCAACATAGGGGTTGCCGCGCAGCTTGCAGAACGCGGTGGCGCTTTCCAGTGAGGTAAATAACAGCGTATCCAGTTTGCCGAAAAGCACGGCACGGCTGATTTCTGACATGTTCGGTTCCGTTGATAACAATGCGTTAGAAAAATTATCGCTCTGCGCGATACACCAGATCGCCACGTGGGACAGGCTGAGGCTGAAGGCCCAGCCAGGTGTTGTAACCTAACCGCCCGGCGCTACCGAGCGAGGCACCCTGCACCGCGTCGGCGCGCAGAATAACCCGAGTTTCCCATTCAAATTCTACCCCTGCGTACTGGCGTACCCAGTCGCGCAGTTCAGTGACCCACGCTTCGCCTGGCAGAAAGCGGTTGTACTCTTCCGCGCTCAGTGGGCCGATTTCGATACGAAACTTGTGCTGCACGTCGCGCACCGCAACGCCGAGAAAAGCGGATTCTCCCATCCGCGGCAGTCGACGCCCTTCACCCAACTGCGCCTGTTCCCGCGGCGAAAGCGGCATCCACTGCGCCACGTTCGTGACCAGTTTTACCGGGGCGTTAAAATAGTTGCGCAGGATCTTCTCCAGCCCTTCCGGATCCCGGGCGTGACGAGTCAGGTGTCCGGCATGAGTAAAACGGGCATGTGCGCTCAGGCTGCCTTTGGTCATCTGCCCCGGCTGGCCCATCCCGATCAAGGATGCCAGATACCCCTCAAAGCGTTTGTTGTCCGCGCGGTCAAGAGAGACGGCGGGCTGCGCATCAGCCCAGGCGCGGTAAAACAACAGCGTCAGGCGATGATGGAACAGATCGGCAAACGCGCTCAGGCTGGTGTCCTGATGATGATGAATACGCTCCCGGGCGTACTCTGTCATATGGACGGGCAGCGGGCCATTTGGACCAAACAGACCAAAGCTGAGGATAGACACCTCGTGCAGCCCGTTCTCTTCACGCTGGCGCACCTGCGCGAGGGTTGACGGCGCAAAGCTCATCGATGGCTGCTGACCGATACGTAATGGCTCAAATTTCGGCAGCGGCGCGCGCCCCAGCGGATAACGTTCACCGCCCTGGGCATCAATGCGTCTTAATAGCTGGAACAGATCGTAGCGCCACGGCGTCTCACGAACGCCGCGCCAGAAAGCGTCCGGCAACGGCGTCAGGCGATGGACACGCAGCGGCGCGGAGGCGACTTCGCTCATAGTAGTGCCCTTTTCCCCATGCGCGGTGCCCAGTAGCCAATCTCACCGCGCTGCTGACTCTTCAGCGTGAATTCAGTAAAGCTGTTGATGGACACCAGACGGGCAAACAGGCGTTCCAGCACGCTGCCGAAAAGCCAGGGGCTGGCGCCGGAAAACGCACGCTCATCCACCGTCAGAGTAATGCCGATCCCGCGCGCAAAGACCACCGGACCCGGCTCCGGGACGCGACGGTGAACCGGCTCCAGCACGCAGTGGCGAACGCCCTCAACCTGACGCGCAACCGGCGTCTCCGCCAGGTTAGCATACAGCCCTAACAGCTGACGCAGGGCGGCGGCGCCCTCTTCGTTTTCGCTGTCCATCAGGCTGAGATAGTTCATCTGCAGCTGGCTGATCAATCGCCAGGTGCTAAACCCTTCGGCCAGAGCCGGACGCGGCGGCGTTGGGCCTTTTCGCAGGGTCAGGGATTTCACCGGCATGGAATCGGCCATGATGAACTGTCCGAGCTCCTGCTGAAGCATCAGCGGCAGGTCGCGGCTGGTGCACAATACTTCCGCGGAGATATAGCGCAGATTTTCCTGCCAGGGTGCATGCTGTTCATCCACCAGCGAAACAAAGACTTCGGAGCCGATATAACCGGTTCGGGTGCCGTAGCGCAGGGCATGTTCAGAGAGTACTCGCTGCTCACGGCGCAGGGAAAAATAGGCGCCATAGTTGCCCGCATCACCGCTCCAGGTGCTCCAGAAAGGTCGGAATGTCTGATCGTCACGCTGGCCGTCGGCACTGCCGAAGATTTTGTTTACCGCATAAATTTCATAATCCAGGGGACGGATGTTATCCACCACCAGATGATATTCATGCTGGCTCTCGCTCAGCTTCTGCCGCGCCGCCACTTTCGGGAAAAGGTTGATCACCGGCGTGCAATGCATCGCCAGATGGCTGGCATCAACCACCCGCTCCAGCTGCTCATCGCTTTTATCCAGCAGGATGAAAATATCGAACGCTTTTTCATTTTCACAGTGCTGGATAAGCTTGCCCAGACCGCTGAGGCTGATAAAGCGGAACCGTGCCGGAAACGCAAAGTATTCCTGCAGCAGACGATAGCCGTCAAAGTTGCGCAGGTCGTCCGGAAGCAGCGCCTGGTCCGGCTCAAACCCTTCCTGTCGTAAGGCATCCGCAGAGAGCAGCTGTCGCTGCGGGTGCTTGCTGACGGTCTGGCAGACAATCCCGGCGTGGTGCTCCATGACCAGCTCAAGCAGCTTGAGCGCTTCAATATCCGGGCCGCTAAGGAAAAACTCCAGACGATCAAAATCCAGATGCCCAAGATGCTGCGGGCCATCGCAGGCAATGCGGATCCGTAACGCGCTGTTGATCCCCCGCTGGCTCAGGCCCAGCTGCGCCAGCGGCAGATCGGCAGGCACACCGCCCAGCTCGACCTTATCGATTTTCAGCGGCAACAGATTAACTTCATGCGCCGTGGTGTAGCTGCAGGTGACCCCGGTCTTTTTCAGCGCCAGGCTGTCCATCATGGTGCCGCGCGGCACCTTAAAACCGTTGCTCAGATCGCCACGCGTGCTGTCGGGCTGGATTTCAGCAATCGCCATTGAGGGGGTTGGCGCGAGATAGTTTGGCGCAATCATTTCCAGCAAACGCTGGGAGAAGCGCGGGAACTCCGCATCCATTTTCATTTGCACGCGGGAGGTCAGGAACGCGAACCCCTCCATCAGGCGTTCTGTATACGGATCCGCCACTTCGATGCCGCGCATGCCCAGTCGACCCGCAACTTTGGGATAGCGCTCGGCAAATTCAGCGCCCATTTCACGCAGATAGGCCAGTTCACGGTTGTAATATTCGAGCAGTTTACTTTCCATGATCACCCCGCATCTTTCAGTTCAAAATGGCCGTTTTCCAGATCGACATCGGTGCGAAACAGAAACTCCAGCGGGTACGGCACACACCACAGACGCCCTTTTATCTCAATGGACAACACGTTGTGCAGATCCAGTGACGAGGTGTCTGACACGCAGCGGACCTGCAGTCCCTGCGGCAAAATACGCGGTTCAAAGTTAATGATGGCCTCGGTAAGCTTGCGCTGAATGTCGTGCCATTCAATGTCTGACATTCTTTTCCCGGCCAGCGGCGCGACGCCAAAATTAACCACCGAGCGGTTCACATGCGGCAACGCGCTCAGGTCACCGGATGCGTCATGGTTGATGGTGTTAAACAACCACTGCAGATCCCGCAGCACGTTACGGCGCAGGGCGGCGTGGGTAATCAGATTACTGTTGGCGGACTCGCGTTTTTTTTCCGGATCGTTATCGGTGAGGCGATCCAGCAGCGAGGGCTGCATTTTATCGCGCGCCCCCACCTTCTCCTGCTTGCTGCGGGCTTGCCAGCCGCTGCGCAGCAGATCGCCTTCGCCAGCGGGATTACTCATGGGCTCCATCCGCAGCAAACGTCACCAGGTTCAACGACAGCAATGGGCTTTCGCTTTGCTCGCTAAGCCAGGCTTTCTGCCCCATGCCTTCATACAGCGTGCCGTCATTGTCGAGCGGCAGCCATTCGGTGGTGCGCGCGAGCTTAACCGCGTCAGACGCATCCGCTGCGAAAGGATAGCGCGCCGGGATCTGGCAAACCTGTTCGGTACCGTCCGTCAGGCGCACCAGCGCATGACGCCACACCAGGTCAGTCACGCTGGCAGGCGCCTGGAAACGGATCTCGGCGATGGCGTTAAACGGCAGCCAGAAATAACGGCCGTTGACGATGGTTTCACACACGGGCCCCAGACGAGCATCGCCGTCCATCAGCCATGCGAATGCCTGCGTCTCGTCATTCTCAAGCGTGATTTGCCCCGCCGTTGCCTGCGCCTGCTCAAGGGCTTCCAGACGCAGCGCCTGAGCACGCTCTCCCGCGTCATTAAGCGCGGCGGCAAGCGTGGTAAGCCACGGCCACTGCGTTTCAGGCATGGCAGGACGAGCCTGCCCCGCCATCACCTGCGCGCGCTGCAGCTCGCCCTGGATGGACTGCTCCAGCAGGGTAACGGTTGGTTTAGCCTGGGGCGTAAGTGCCAGCCAGCTTTTCAGCTGAGTCAGGGCACGCGTCCAGTTACCACTGAGGGTCAAAAATTGCACAAACGCGGCACGGAGATCGGCATCGGCCGGACGGGCTTTGATCTCAGCTTCAAGACGCACCAGCGCGTCACTCAGCGATTCACCCGCCAGGTGTTGATAGAGCGTATTCATAGCCATTCCTTAGTTTGCCGCGCGCCAGGCGCCGACTGCCGGATCGCGCAGCTGAGGGCGCAGGGTGTCAATCAGGACGATATTGAGCGTTGTGCCAGGGGTAACCCAGGCGCCCCAGATTTTTTTCACCGCAGCGATACGCGCCTGCAGTTTTGCATCGTCGCTGGCGGTCTCACGTGAAATCTCCACGGCCACCGTGCCGTTGCTTTTCCAGCCGTTGAGGCTGCTGTCGTAAGGCAGGATCATCCAGCTCTGGTCGCTGTTGGAGGTGCTGAAAACCATGCGCTCTTTGTTGACGGAGGTGATCAGCGCGTTTTCCGGGTCGGCACTTTGATTCAGTCCCATGACCGGGAAGCCGTGAATGTAGGTCACCGGTATCTCTTTTTGTCCACCATTACGGGACTGGGAGATAACCGTGTGACCACTCAGCCAGCTCCCGTTTCCGCAGCGGGTGGTGTCTGAATCCGGAATAAAGAGCGCCGGAGCAGATGAGCCCCCTTCCCAGAAGGTACGCAGATGGCAGCCGTCCTGAAGGGTAAATTCCTGCCACGGCGTGCGATCGGCAGCAACCGTGTGGGTTTCCGCGTTCTGGTCCGGCGGCAGCAACGCACCGCTGGCCGGAGTACTCACTGGCGCAGTCTGCTGCTGTTTTACCACCAGCGCCCAGTCCTGCGCTTTGCCTGCTGTCCCCTGCGCCAGCGTCGTCCCGGACGGATCGTTCAGCGTCCAGCTCAGTTTACTGACTTTGCTGCACTGGTGTTCCAGCAGCGAGCCCAGACGCGGGACAAAGTTCTCCAGAACCGAGACGTCTTTGTTGCCGTTCGCCACGATACGCAGCGCAATCTCTGACTTACACCAGCTCTGTGGGGTGTTGTCTTTGATGTTATCAATCCAGATATCCAGCTTCTGCGCAGGAGACTGCACGATGCGGAAATTCTCAGCCTGCGCGGTGGACGCCACCGCCAGAAGTGCTAAACCCGATAGCCAAAGTTTCATATCGTTCCTTGTGTGTCTAATCAGTTCCGCAGGGAAGAAATTGTGCTGCGTCAGAAAGCGTATGCAGCAAAGTGGTGTCCTGAGGGTTGCCCATCCATACCGCCAGGGCGGTATAGTTATCCTGAGCATTCCCCTCCTGTTCGCCATTCTTTTGGATGATTTG
Source organism: Enterobacter sp. SORGH_AS_0287 (assembly GCF_031453695.1). Taxonomy (NCBI): domain Bacteria; kingdom Pseudomonadati; phylum Pseudomonadota; class Gammaproteobacteria; order Enterobacterales; family Enterobacteriaceae; genus Enterobacter; species Enterobacter sp. SORGH_AS_0287. The sequence goes on along the minus strand of NZ_JAVIZW010000001.1, from coordinate 795,267 downwards.
GTTCATTAAGGTCAGCCACTCTTGCGGCGTGTTAACCATGTGCAGCGACTGTTTCATCTGTTCTTCGCTGACGCCGTGCCAGAAACCGTCTGTACAGAGTAGAAATGCATCTCCGTCTTCGACCTGCACCACATCGCTATAGCTCGCTTCTGGCCCACCGTTTTCAATACCCAGCGCCAGATAGAGCAGATTGCTGTTGAGGTTATCGGTGTCGTGCCCTGCATCTTTCATCTGCTGAACCAGGCTGTGATCGGTGGTGACATGCCACAGCCAGCCCCGGCGAAACAGATACAGGCGGCTGTCCCCGGCATGTGCCCAGTAGGCCAGCCGGTAATCTCTGTCGATAAACAGACTGACCAGCGTGGTGCCCATTCGACGATAATCCTGAACCGCCTGCTGTTCGCTGAGAATGGTGCGATTCGCCGTTTGCACATAGTCGCGAATATGCTGCGCGTTCAGGTGCTTGTCGCCATCAAAACGGGAGATAATACTGTTGCGGGCCAGTTCAGCGGCCACCTCACCGCCCGGCAGACCAGCGATACCATCACAGACGACAAAGCAGGCTGAACGTTCCCCTATGGTTTCTCCCGTCTGATCCTGGTTGCTGGCGCGCGTCCCCTGGCGGGAGAGAGAAGCCGTTGCGATATTCATTTTTCTTCCGATCCGCTCTGTGAGTCTTTGTACTGATTTACCTCCATGTCATAAGCATGGAGGAAGGCTTCGCCAAACAGGGTGTGGAAGTCATCCTCAATCTCGCCTGCCGTTTCACCATAGCTGCGGACAAAGTAGTCCCACAGTGCGGCTTTGCGGCTGCCCGGCAGCGCCAGCCGGGAGGTCATCCCGTTCTGCTTCGCCTGCTCTTCCAGCTGTTCCGGGTTGAAGGATTGCAGCATGGCGGCAATGATGGCGCGGATACCGGAGATCATACCCAGCTGATGCGCCTGCAGATCGATCAGCGCGTCACGCACGGATTTTGTCGGCGGCATAAAGCCCGGCATTGGCGTACCGAACATCTGGATCAGAACGGTTTTCCCGGTCGGCAACAGTTTGAACGGGTTGTTGGCATCATCAAGTACCATGGTCATATCGGCTTTTACGCCGCGCTTGAGAATGGAGCGCGAAGAAAGCAGCGCCACGGTGCCCTGAGAGAACATGCCCAGAATTTGCCCCAGCTGACGCATATTTTCACGGTCAAACTGCGGGACGGGCTGCATTTCGCTGAGCCCCATCCCTTCCAGCAGCGCCTCAAGTAATTCGCCCTGCAATACTTCACCCTTTTCGCCATTATGGGCTGCTGGCGACGCCGCGTTTTTGACCGGGTCAATACGCAAACGCCCTTTAGGTGCCTGGGCATTACTGCGCGCCACGGCCTGCGGGGTTGGCATGGTGAAGCCGGCATAATCCGGTCGCGCCGGCTCTTCTTCTTCCGCGCGCGGCGGCACCTGCGGCTCAGGAGCAAACAGCGGAGAAGCGGCAAGGACGTCCTCTTCCTGTTCTGCTTGCGGCTCTGGCGTCAGTTCTGGCTCAACGACGGCCTCTGGCTTATCGCCGACAATCTCATCCGGATGGGTTAACGGTGCCCCGCCCATCAACCCGAGGGGGTCATCATTTCGTGCAGCAGGTGCGCTGGCACTACCGCCAAACAGTGCCAGCGGATCGAGTTCATCCGTCTGCTCTTCTTGAGGACGCGCAGGTTTAGCTTCATTGGGCGGCACCAGCGTAGACGGGGTGACGTCGTCAAAAATGCTCTCTTTTTTGAACAACGCTTCGTCACTGAACAGCGTATCCGGATCCACGTTCTTACGCTCAAGCTTCGGATCGCTGTCATTGAACATCGCCAGCGGATCTTCAGCGTTACGCTCAGGTGCGACAGGCTGGGAGAACGGATCGTGCGACGCTGCCGGCTGCGGCTTCGCCCGAGAACTGGAAATGCTGTCGGAGATAGAGAACTCCTGCATCAGGCTATCCCAGATTTCCGACGGCACAGCAGTCGGTTCCGCCTTCCCGCGCGGGGCGGCGCTCGCAGGCTTTGGCTGCGGGGCTGCCGCAGGGGCCGCGGCTGGACGCGACTGCTGCTGCATGGTCGCCGCCATGCGGCTGACTGGCTGCGTATCATGAATCAGTTCGGTCACTTCGATGCGGTAATCATCAATACCGAGAATGTCCCCATCCTGCAGCTCAACCTGGCGCCCGCGCTCAAGCGGAATGTCATTCAATACCACGCGGGTGACGCTGCCACGGTTAGTGACGCGGCATTCGCCCTGGGCGTCAACGTGAACAATGGCCTGCAAACGCGAGATGGTGCGGTCATTGTCCGGCAATACCAGATTGTTATCCGTACCGCGCCCAATGGTGCCGCCCGGGGCATAAAAATCACAGCTGCTCTGCGGCGGCTGATGACCGGGTTTTGTAGAAATAATCGTGAATCGCATGGCGTATTCCTGCTGGTATGATTAGCGCTCAAACGCTGCCGCTCTCGGGGCGAGAACGGCGGCGTTTGGGGGTTAAGGCAAAGAACATTTTAAGTAATTTATAAAAAAACAAACATCCTTTGGAATGGCATAGTTATCGCCCAGTAGCAACCAGCACAAATAACAATAACATTAACATCACCACAAAAATCGTTAATTTGTAAAACGTTTCAATCCAGGAGAATCGATATGCTGATAATATACATCTTCCGGCTTCTGGGGTGATTTGCTTTTTATCATCTGGCTTAATCGGCTTGCACGCAATTATTCTTCTCATTAAAAAAACACGATAAGCAAAGCCAGGCAAACCAAGCTGGTTATAAAAAAGATAATCATTTATATCTAAGTACTGTTTACTACTTAGAAGGTGAAATGCTTTTGTAAGTTCTTGCGAGTACTTTCGATAAAAATAAATATACAACACCAAAGAAATAAACAACCCTAAGAATATTGATGAGAGCAAGATTAAGCGCATTAATTCAGACATTTACTTACCTCCCGAACAAGTCAATTTGCTAATCCCTTCGGCAAATCTAGCTACTCATTTTGAAGCTTTTATCCGTGCCGCGCCCAATGGTGCATAAAATCACAACCGCCCTGCAGCGACGTTTGGGTGCAAAGTTAATTAATACTCAGAATCAATTAATACCTTTCAAAATTAAAACATTAAAAAAGCCACCGTGAAAATAATCTTTTCGTTATATGAAGAGAGCCAGACTATTTCAGAACCAGACGGAGTGCCATTATACTTATGGGAATCTTCTTTTGTAGCAACCCAGTTTGCGTTAATGGCTGATAGACTCACGGAACCTCACTTGAATGGTTTAGACAATCAATATATAAAAACTCATCACCAGAACAAAAAAATTATAAAGTGGAGAACATATTCGAACTCACGTCATTCTTCACGTAATATTAAAATTATTCATTTGCCCACCAGCTTCTACATGACCACCAAATGACTCTATTTTTGGGTGTTTAGCGTTCGAATTGCGTCGCTGTTGGTGATTAAGCTGCACTTCAATACCTGATAATGGCCCGGTTCGCTACCGCCTACCTTCTCTTTAAGTAAGGAAACAATAATGTTGTCCGCTTTTTCAAAATTCTCTGCAGGTAGATTGCTTGCTTCGAGCCATGCGGCAGCGCTGGCCTCTGCATCATCTTTTAAACTCTTACTGTCCGCAATCTTACTGATACAACGATTTTGCACCCAGTTTTCAAAGATTTGTTGTTGAGTAAAAGCACTGACATCAGGCAATGTTTGAGCATAAACAACGGTGGCATTTAACGCTAATGCGAGCAGTAATAAACGTTTCATTTCAGGCTCCAGAATGTTGCATTCGTAGGAATAAACGAACCATTGCCGGGTGATCCAAGGAAATGGCAGTCATCCGAGCAAATATTTCCATTCCAGAGTGTTACATGTCCGGTTGCGTCACGCCACCCATGGCCGGTAAAGATAATAATGCCTTGCTTGCCTGAAAATTGTGCTGGTGTAGGAGAGGCGACTGACATATCTGCATGACCCAGAACAGTAGGAAGAAATGCAATCATATCTTTAACGCGGAACATATAGCGTTTTTTGTCATTTCCGGTCACTGTCGCGTATTTGCTATTAGACGGAATAGGTATACCACAATAATTCAAAACATAGCTCATACGAATGGGACAGGCATTTTTAAAAATACCAGCATCGATATTATGCTGAACTTTTCCACCCAATAATTTGCCAACCTGTTCCACATTAACGTTAACTTCTCTGAATCTGTTCCAGGCAGCACCAAAAGCAGGACGCATAGCAGACATTCTTCTTTCTCCATCCTAAGAAGGTCACGTAAAAGTGAGCCCTTTCGGGCCCACTATCATTACGCTTCTTTGTTTTCTTTGATGTTCCAGCCAGCGCTGCTTTCAGCACCTTTACCACCAGCAGTGGTCTGCTCCCAGTACTGCTGTTTCACTTTCGCAGCCTGGAATGCATAGGTCACACCAACGGTGTCGCCGTTGTCTGCACCGGTGTACTGAACAGAAGTTACCAGCACATCTTCGAGCGTGATGCGGGTATATTCAACTTGCTGACCACCCGCTTTGCACACGGACAGTTCAACTTTAGTCAGGTGCTTACCGCTTGCGCAGTGTTTGAGAATTGCTGTAGTGGATTTGTCGATCAGAGCGTTAACGTGCAGATCGTTAAAGTTAACTTTACCGGCACCGCCGCCGCCACCAACACTCATATTACCTGGCTGGGAAGCGCCCCAGGAGAAGGAGGTAATATCAGTCCAGCCGGTGTGGTTAGAATCTTTAGATTCGCCCGTAACACCCTCGACCTTCAGAAACATATCAATAGCCATAATATCTACTCTTCGTGGATGAACAATATTGCTTTCGAAAAAGCACTTATATGGCAAACAGGAAAGCATGGGGCTGAATAAAACCGTCCATATTTTACCTCTGCCTCATATCAAATGACCCGTGTCATTTGACAGTCTTGACATTCCCCCTGAATGAAAGGAAAGAATGTGAAGTCTTTACTACTGCGGATTATCCTGAAGCCAGGTACGGTCAGGATTGCCTATAATTAATTGAGGTACAAGTTTATTAAGTTCGTCACTATGATAAAGACGTAGACAGTTTAACGTTACGCCTTTGACATCGGGTTTTATCTCAGAATGAAAGGCATTGGTTGCGCCTTTATATTTATCAATAAGGGCATTAATTTTGTCATTGCCATTTTCAATATCGAAAGGCACCCATTCCAGTAATGCATTACTGCTACGGGCTGCATCCAGAGAAAACTGGCTTTTATCATCTGAAACTTGTGCCAGACAGCGAGAAAAAACAACGTCTTTAACAACTTGCTTATAAGGCATTTTTTTGACAAACATCACCGGATCGTTAGTTGCATAAACAGAGGCGGAACTGGTGAGCAACAGTAGACTGGCAATTATTTTTTTCATGGCAACTCCCAAAAATTGGCTTTGGTCGTCGTGTAATTCGTCTCCGGTGCATTGAAATAACAATGATCCGAACAGGTTAAACCATTCCAGAATGTGGCATGACCTGCGGCGTCACTCCAGCCCTGTACCTCAAACAGAATTACGCCCTTTTTGTTGGCTAATTGTTGAACGGGTAAGGAAGGATAACTCACGACCATGTCAGGTTTACCCCACTGACGCGTCAACCAGGCAATAACATCCTTTACCCGATAGAAGTACCATTTATTATCAGCACCGGATACCGTGAGATTTGCAATACGCGGGACGGGATGCCCGGTATAGTTCAGAACATAACTCATGCGTACGGCACAACTATTTGACCACCCACCCTGATCTTGCGGTATTTCGAAGTTGTGCTTAACCTTGCCGCCGATAATTTGCTTAACTTTGCCGATAGAATCATTTGCATCGTAAATACGTGTTGCCGCCGCCCAGGCAGCAACAAACGAAGGTCTCGCGGTCATATTTCCTCTCACATTTCCATGCTATAAAGCAAGCGCCGGGTAAGGCCTCCCGGCGGCAATCATCATCACGCGTCTTTCGTCTTCAGTGACGGAAGTTTAGAAACCAGACGCAGAGAAACGGTCAGACCTTCCAGCTGGTAGTGTGGACGCAGGAAGAATTTCGCGGCGTAGTAGCCCGGGTTATCTTCAATTTCCTGCACCTGCACTTCGGCAGCCGCCAGCGGTTTACGGGACTTGGTCTCCTGTGAGGAGTTAGCCGGGTCGCCGTCCACATAGTTCATCACCCAGTCGTTCAGCCAGCGTTCCATCTCTTCACGTTCACGGAAGGAGCCAATTTTGTCGCGCACGATGCACTTCAGGTAGTGGGCAAAGCGGCAGCAGGCGAACAGGTACGGCAGACGGGATGCCAGACGCGCGTTAGCGGTCGCATCCGGGTCGTGGTACTCAGCCGGTTTCTGCAGAGACTGCGCGCCGATGAAGGCGGCAAAGTCAGAGTTTTTGCGGTGAACCAGCGGCATAAAGCCGTTCTTCGCCAGCTCGGCTTCACGACGATCGCTGATGGCGATCTCGGTCGGGCATTTCATGTCCACGCCGCCGTCGTCGCTCGGGAAGGTGTGACATGGCAGGTTTTCAACCGCCCCGCCGGACTCCACGCCGCGGATTGAAGTGCACCAGCCATACTCTTTAAAGGAGCGGTTGATGTTGGCAGCCATGGCATACGCGGCGTTCGCCCAGGAGTAGCTGTTGTGGTTCGCGCCATCGGTCTGCTCTTCGAAATCGAAGCTGTCGACCGGGTTAGTGCGAATACCGTACGGCAGGCGCGACAGGAAGCGCGGCATCACCAGGCCAAGGTAGCGTGCATCTTCGGATTCACGCAGTGAACGCCACGCGGCATACTCGGTGTTCTGGAAGATTTTGGTCAGGTCGCGCGGGTTCGCGAGTTCCTGCCAGGACTCCATCTGCATCACGCCCGGTGCGGTACCGGTGATAAACGGACAGTGGGCCGCCGAGCCGATACGCGCCATCTCGCCCAGCAGTTCAACGTCCTGCGGACTGTGGTCGAAGTAGTAGTCGCCGACGATGCAGCCAAACGGCTCGCCACCAAACTGACCATACTCCTGCTCGTAGATTTTCTTGAAGATTGGGCTCTGGTCCCAGCCCACGCCCTTAAAGCGTTTCAGGGTACGACCCAGCTCCTGCTTGGAGATGCTCATAAAGCGGATCTTCAGCATCTCGTCGGTTTCAGTGTTGTTCACCAGGTAGCTCAGACCGCGCCAGGCGCTCTCCAGCTTCTGGAACTCTTCATGGTGAATAATCTGGTTCACCTGCTGAGACAGCTGCTCGTCGATACCGGCAATCAGGTTCTGAATGGTGCGGTAGGTGTCACTGGAGAAGGTAACGGTATTTTCCAGCGCCTGCTGCGCCAGCGTTTTTACCGCGCTTTCCACCGCGGAGCGCGCCTGATCGGTTTTCGGGCGGAACTCTTTGTTCAGCAGCGCGCTGAATTCATCCTGGCTGAACGCCTGACCACTCTGCTGCTCGTGTTGTTGAGTCTGGTTGCTCATCGATTATTCCTCGCTACCTTTCGCACTTTCGTCATTTTTCGGCAACTGGCTCAGAGATTTGAGCAGCGTCGGATCCTGCAGAATTTTAGCGATCAGCTCTTCCGCGCCGTTTTTGCCATCCATATAGGTCAGCAGGTTGGAAAGTTGAGTACGTGCTTCCAGCAGCTTGTTCAACGGCCCAACCTTGCGGGCTACCGCGTCCGGCAGGAAATCGTCCATGCTGTCGAAGGTCAGATCAACGTTGAGCTTACCTTCGCCGGTCAGCGTGTTATCCACCTGGAACGCCACGCGAGGTTTCAGCGCTTTCATGCGCTCGTCAAAGTTATCAATGTCGATTTCGAGGAATTTACGCTCGTCGACTGCCGGCAGGTTTTCCACCGGTTTGCCGACCAGATCGGCCATGACGCCCATCACAAACGGCAGCTGAATTTTACGTTCTGCACCGTAGATCTCTACGTCGTACTCGATCTGCACGCGGGGGGCACGGTTACGTGCGATGAATTTCTGCCCACTGTTACTCATTGCCATGATGTTCTCCATCAAAGATGCGCGGTGAAGGTGAAACGGCAGGCTCCATGCCTGTCGTCATAATGCCAGGACGCGTTATTCGCGGCGTCCAAAGATGTTTTCCAGTTGGTTAACGCCGTCTGGCGCCAGGTCGCGAATAATGTCCATAAAGTTAAGTTCTGACAGCCGCTGCACCCGTTCAATCATCAACGGTGCGGGGTGGCTCGGTTCGTACTGCGCAAAATACTGTTTGGCTTTCTCCAGCATCAGCTGTGCATCGGCGCGGCTGGTGACCTGCACGCTGCGCCAGTCTGTAACCTGCTGAACGGGTTGTGCGACCGCCGGTTGAGGTTCAGCGCTGAGCTCAGCCTGTGCCTCCCGGTTGGGCAGCAGCTTGCTGATGTCGGTCACCTGACAGGCGCTGGCGACCAGCCCGACGGTTTTCAGCAGCTGTTCCATCTCCGGAACGCCGCTTTCACCAAGATGGCCGGTGAGCAACTCACGAATGGCCAGCAGCCGTTCGTTAATCACTATCACCGCCGACGTGCCCGGCTGATCGCCGCGGGCCAGCTCGTCAATCAGTCTTGGACGGCCACCGGGATAATCCGGACATTCGGTTTTACTGCCATCCAGCAGTGCCTGAGCGTCGCGAAGTGAAATTTCATCGCCATTTGATCGCAGCAGCGAGGCGTTACGCACGGCGACGGTCAGGTCAGACTTATCACTCAGCCCGGCCAGGGCGTTAATGCGGTAAAACGGGTCGGTTTCGCCATACTCTTCCAGCAGCGGATAGAGCGGCTCCCAGTAACGCGTGATCGCCTCCTGCACCAGTAACAACCCGTCGGCGTAGCCCGCAAGGCCGCGGCGACGTGTCCATGCATGCGTTAACGCCAGCATGACGCGCAGATCTTTGGTGCGGCTCAGCAGGCTGGTGGCGAATTTTTCCACCGTATTCCAGTCAGCAGGTTCTGCCGGAATGATGGTGTCGCCAAACTGCTGCTCTGCTTTGCCCTGGCTGGCCTGATTCATGAGCTGGAAATCAGCGTCATACTCCAGGTTTTCGCCGCAGGGCTTGTCGGGGCTTATTGGCGCGAGAAATTCTTCGATATTCATAAGATCCCTGCTTATTCAAACATGGGCGGATAGAGACCGTGACGGCCCGGGCGGGCGCCACCTGCCGGGTCGAACAGCAGCGTAAAGAGCTGCCCGGTGAAGTTGCCGCTGTGAACATGGGTGTAGAGCGGGTAGCCGTCGCAGCGGTTGGTCCACCAGTAGCTGGTCTGGCGAAGCGGGTCAAAGCACTCTGCTGCCTGAGGCCAGCCCAGCGTGCTCTGGCCGTCTTCGTCATAACCAATCACGTCGAGAATATCTGAGCGCTTTTGCGGCTCGACGGGCTGCGGCGCCGGAATGGACATCAGCATGTCATCGAGCTGTGAGGCAGAAAAACTGTTACGTACCGCATGCAGGCCCAGACGGCCAATCTGCTGATACCAGCTTTCAGCCTGACTGAGCAGACGTGACGACCAGTCAGCGGGGGCAAAGCTGAGCTGAATGCAGACCGGATATTGTCGACCAACGCTGTCACGTCCCGGCAGCAGGCAGCCCATCTGAATCATCTGGCTGCCCAGCATCGGCGGTACGACAAAATTCCAGACCGGCGCTTTGTTAAACGGGCGCTCACCGCTGCGCTGCTCTTCCTGCTGCCAGGCCAGCAGGCCGACCTGGAACCAGTGTGACCACTGGCGTTGCAGGGTGTCAGGAAAGCGACGCTGCAAAAAATCTCCGGCGCTGGGCAGTTTGCCATACCAGCTGTAGCGGTTCATCGCAGGGGTATTCGTCATACGGCTGTCCTTGCGGTTATGGGCATGAGAAACGGGGAAGCTGGAACGGGTTACGAATACTGTTTGGCGCAAATTCCAGCGTAACCTGATGTCCGTCTACGTTGAAGGTCGCCTGGCGACTCAGACTTCCCGCCCCCGGGCTGGTACGCGCTTTATCGAAAAAGCGGTTCAGCGCCCAGGAACCGTTCGTCACCAGCGTAGCCGTGCTGCCGTTAGCCAGACCCAGCTGCATACGCACCTGGTTAGTCCCGCCCGGCCCCGGCCAGTTCATGATCTGCACAGCCTGTGGACCGTGGCTGTAGCGCAGCAGTTGACCGTCAACATCCAGCGTCAGGTTAAGGATCGTGTTATCCATTCTGACGGTGCGCACCGTCACTTTGTAAGAAGGCGTGGTAGCACCGTTAGCAAAGAAAGCATCGCGAATGGACTGCGCCTGCTGGAACGGTCTCAGGAGACCTTCACTTCCCGGCAGCGTTTTTCCATCAATGCCCGGCATAAAGCGCCAGTTCGCCTGCGTGGTATCGACTTTATTGGTCAGGTTGTCACGAAAGAAGGTGTCCATCAGCCCGGTGCCTGGCGCAAACATGCGCGCGAGATCGTCCGGCGTGGCCTCCGTACTGGCGCTGCGCACCAGCGGGTAACGGCCAGCGATTGCCTGACGGCAGAAACCGCCGACTTCGACGTTAATCCGCTTACGCACGTTTTCGAGGTCGCGACGCTGGGTATCACTGCTGGCCCCCACCGCCATATTGCTGAACATGGTTTGCAGACCGCCCGGCAGACGACCGGCACTGGCCTGCAGACGGCTAATCGCCTCGCCTCCCGGAGCAGGCATGCCGCTGTTGGCCGCGTCCTGAACGGCAGTCAGATAGCGGTAAAGTTCATCGACCTGCTTGAGAAAATCATCAAAGACGATGGTCTTCCCGCCCTTCTCCAGCGGCTGCGCCAGCTCAATCACTGGAGCATAGTGATCGGTTACCAGCTGTTCAGGTGCCTGAGTGACCACCGCGGCCTGCGTCGGGGCATTGTCATTATTACTGAATAACGCTTCGAGCGTGCGGGTGGCACGGTTGCTTTGCGCTTGCGCTTTACCGGCATCATCCGGGGCTGGCGCATTACGTGAAAGCGTCAGGACCTGGCTCAGGTTCAGCACCAGACGGCGCAGCGGCGAGTTTGCCCCGGAGAGCAGACGCGCGGTATTGATGCGCTGGGAGAGATCGGCGCTGTTATTAAGCTGAATGTCGGCGAGGAAGCGATCCCAGTTGGCGATAAAGTCGCGCATGTAGAGCTGGCGCACGGCGTTATCGATCTGCTGTTTATCTTCCTGGGCTGAGGTCGCCCCCAGCACCCACGCATCGTCTTCATGCAGGGCAGTGGTGACGCTGTCAATCTGGCCGTTGAAGCTTTTCCAGTAACCGTCCGGGGTATAAAGACCCGGTACGCCTTCACTCACCGGCTTGCCGCTTTTGCGTGAAAACACCAGCTCGCTCTGCGGACCGCCCAGGTCGGAGAGCGATACCGGTTTCAGGTTTTCATCATGCTCCAGCAGACGCTTCAGACGACCATACACCCGGGTGGAAAGTGGCTGCTGGTTGATTAGCGCCCTTTCACGCGCGACCAGGGATTCATCCTGCGCGTACGGCGAGGCCTGAATTTTCGGCTCAAGCAGCTGTGTCAGGTGCCATTCAAGCTGCTGAAGCTGCGCCTGAGTCACGTTCTGTGGCAGGTTGCGCTGCAGATTGAGCATTACCCAGGAGTGCAGGAATTTGCCGTCGTAGTGCTTCGGCTGATAGAGCATCTGGTAGGCCTTCAGCGCTTCATAGCTGTATTCCACATCGCTGCCGTTATCGTTGCGCAGCCAGGTGGTAATGTGCATCGCCACGGCAGGGAGCAGCATCTGGTCCAGCGCTTTCTGGTACAGAGACTGCGATGCATCGCTGACGTCATCCCCACGATAGAGCCCCATACGGCGTGAAACAGGCGGATCGTTAACATCAAACGCGTCACTTTTCGGCAGATCGACCAGGCCATTCAGCAAGGGCAGAAGGTCAAACAGATCGCGCTGAGGCTGATTCTGCAGCGCCTTGCTCTGCTGATCCAGCAGCGGCACCTTTGCGTCCACCTCTTCCAGATAAGCCTTGTTCCTGGCATAGCTGGTCAGCCACAGTCCACCAAGGATCACCAGCAGGGCCAGCAGCGCCGCATAGCCGGACCAAATGACGGCGCGGTTACGCAGTTCCCACCAGCGGTTTTCCCCGGCGATGCCGGCTTCCTGGAAAATGACGTTTTGCAGCAGGTTCTTGATGAAGAAGCTCTGCCCTTTCGCCCCCGGAATCGGAGCCTCTTTGCTGACGGAGTCCCAGCGATTTCCCTCTTCACCTTCCGGCAAGGAGAGCGCACGGTTAAGTTCGCCCATCACCCGGTCAAACGGCATACCTTCCTGGGTACCACTGGCGAAATAGATCCCGCGCGGGGAGAATTCGGTTTCAAAGTTAGAGCGGGCAAAGACCGTGCTCAGGTAGTCAGCCAGCAGCGGACGCAGTGCGGCAAACTCCTGCGGGAAGAGATACGCTTCCGCGCGCGCTTTTGCGTCATGCTCCTGCAGCAGGGTTTCTGGCAGTCCGGCATCCAGGCGCTGCTGTAAGAGGGAAAATTCTTGCTGGAAGTTACCCATCAGGTCGTAATCAGCGTGTTTGGTTTGCTCCCACGGCAGCGTGAAGCCCCAGATCTGGTCGCGCTGCGCTTTGTCGTAATCGGCAAACCAGGCACGGAAGCCTTTAAGCAGGTCAGCTTTGGTCACCATGACATACACCGGGAAGCGAATACCCAGTTGCTCATGCAGCTCAGAGAGACGCTGGCGCAGGTTGACCGCCTGCTGGCGTGACGCTTCAGGCGAGAGCGTCAGCAGATCAGAAATGCTGATGGTAATAATCACACCGTTGATCGGCTGGCGACGGCGATACTTACGCAGTAACCCCATAAACTCAAGCCATTCACCGGCGTCCTGAACCTGTTCGCTCTCCTGGGTGGTATAGCGACCTGCGGTGTCCAGCAGTACGGCCTCGTTGGTGAACCACCAGTCGCAGTTACGCGTGCCGCCGATCCCGCGCAGCGCGGTCTTACCGAAGCGGTCGGCCAGCGGGAATTGCAGTCCGGAGTTGACCAGCGCCGTGGTTTTACCGCTGCCCGGCGCGCCGATGATGACGTACCACGGCAGTTGATACAGATATTGCGTGCTAAAGCGCTGCGTCCACTGGGCACCCTGTCCCGCTTTGCTGAAGTGCGCTTTTTTCAGCATCTGTGCGGCTTCGTCAAAACGGCTGGCGAGGATCTGCTCCTCGTTGTTCAGTCGCTTCTGCGGATCCGCTGCTTCCGGGCTGGTGGTGTTCTCATTGAGTTTGTCCATCAGCTTGCGGTTCAGCCAGGCATTGTACAGCCGTGGCAGAATGTGGCCCTGCGCCCAGAGCAGATAAACCACCGCAATACTGATAATGCGGTTCTGTTCAGATTCGAGCGGTCGGGTGTCCACGATGGACAACAATGGGCCAATCATCCAGATAACCGCCGCAAGCGCAGTGACGCCCAGGAAGCTCCACAGAATGCGATTGGTCAAAATGGAAAGAAGAGTAGTCAGCATCCTTAGTTTCCTTGCGGCAATCCGTTCAGCTCAGCCTGGGTATTTTCAGGCGACACCAGCAGAGTAATTTCCACCCGGCGGTTACGGGCACGGTTTTCCGGCGTATTGTTAGGTGCCACTGGATTAATCTCGCCGCGGCCTTCCGCTTTTACACGTTCAGGTTGAGAGAGGCTTCCCTGCAGCATTTTCTGAACTGACCGGGCACGTTCCAGCGACAGTTCATAGTTAGAGGCAAAGCGCGCGCTGCGAATTGGCACGTTGTCGCTGTAGCCCACCACCAGAATTTTACCGCTGACGTTATTCATGGCCTGTGCAATACGGTTTATTACCGGCTCATAACGGTCACGTACCACGGTTGAGGCGGAAGCAAACAGGCCGTCCCCTTTCAGGATCACCACGCTACGGTCCGCTTCATCTTTTACCGCAACCAGACCGGCTTCAATTTCCGGCTTCAGGAAACCACGCAGGTTCAGCACCGCAGGCAGCTGGCGGGCAGGTTGCTGGATAGTCGTTTCGGGAAGCTGTGACTGATAAATTTTTGCTAATACCGGGTTGGTGTTATCGCCAAGCCGCCAGTTAAGCACGATATAGAACAGGCAGGCGATAAACCCGGCCAGCGCCACACAGGCCCACAGAGGTACCATGGGTCGCCATAGCTTGCGCAGTACCGGACGATCTTCCGGATGCGGAGAGAGCTGTGGCGGGTAACTGCCACGCACGCCGCGAATCATCTGCCACAGCCGTTGCTTGATGGTTTCAAGCTGGGTGCGGCCATTATCCAGCACCCGATAGCGCCCCTCGAAGCCGAGCAGCAGGCAGTAGTTGATCATCTCCAGCAGCAGAATATGTTCGCGCGGGTTTTGCGACAGACGCGCCAGCAGCTGGAAGAACTTTTCGCCGCCCCAGGTTTCGTTATGAAACGTCACCAGCAGACCATTGCTGGACCAGACGCCGCTGCTGCCCCAGGGGGTAAGCGCGGCGGCCTCATCAAGTGCCGTACACAGGCAGTAACGTGCCCCGACGATCACCTCATAGGCCAGACCGGCCTGCTGACAGCGCACTTCGAACCGGCGGATCTCATCGATCAGGCGCTGGCGCAACGCCACCTGATCGTCATGTGATACCGAATGACGGATTTGCGGAATCGCATTGAGCAGCGGATTGGCGGCCGCCACCAGCTGATTGTTGCTACTGGCTCCGGTAAACGCGGCATCACTGCCGGTATCCTGTCGTTCCTGCATATTAAGCGCTCGCTTTATTATTCAGTCGGGCTACGGATGGCCCAAAACTCCATATCAAGTCCCGGGAACTCGCCTGCGAGATGCAGGGCGAAAGCGCCGGACTTATCCATCTCGTGCCACAGCTCGCTCCCCTTCTCCAGCTCGAAGTAGCTGTAGCCAGCATGCCAGGGAATCTGCGGCGGTGCGACCGGCATGGCGCGCAGCATAATGCCAGGCAGTTGCAGCTGAACCAGATCGCGAATTTTCGAGACCGGTGCCACTTTCATCTGGGCAGGGAAATGGGTTTGCAGGTGTTCGCCCGGCACGTTGGCTTTGACCGCCAGCACGAAGCCGAACTCACGCACCATGCTGGTTTCCGGCACGGTCGCGATGTTCAGACCGTGGGAACGCTCGTTAAGCGGCAGCTGAATGGCATGGTCTTCCATCACCAGAGACAGCCCCTGACGCAGCAGCATCATCAGTTTGCTGAAGCAACCCGCGAGGTCGTCGTGATCGTAAATCGGCAGCACGCTTTCAGCGGTACGCTGAGACGCCCAGGTAGCGAGCTCGGTCGCAAACGGCAGCCAGCTGCGCCAGAGCGTTTCCGGATGCAGCAGCGGAAGCGTTTTTAAATGCGAAACCTCGCCCAGATGGCGGTTCACCAGTGAGAGCAGCGTGAATTCAATCAGTTCCGAGGTATTAAAACGACCAGGCTGGCGCAGACGACCGCCAATTTGCTGGCTGCGCTGTACCAGTAAGCCGTGCAGATCGTTAATCATGCTGTAGATCTGCGGGCTGTTATTGGCGTTCAGCATCGGCGGAATGTAGCTGCTATCGAGACGCACGTGGTTATCGTTGCGTTTCTCGGTCACAAACGCCACACCGATAGCGGTCCACTCTGCCGTTACATCTTTTTCCAGCATCAGGGTCA
The DNA here is from genome assembly GCF_031453695.1 of Enterobacter sp. SORGH_AS_0287. NCBI lineage: Bacteria > Pseudomonadati > Pseudomonadota > Gammaproteobacteria > Enterobacterales > Enterobacteriaceae > Enterobacter > Enterobacter sp. SORGH_AS_0287. Next base: position 779,638 of record NZ_JAVIZW010000001.1, on the reverse strand, counting down.
GACGCAGGCGGCCAAACTGTACGGTGGCATCGCCTACCGACATGGCGTTGTCGTCTTCCACCTCTTGCTCAAAGGCGATGAAGCGCGCCAGCGAGGCCGGCTCTTCACTGAAGATCACCTCTTCTCTCTCTCCACGGCGAACCGGCAGTGCGAGCACCACCTTTTCATTGGTGAGATTGTCAGGGATTTTCAGCGGCACCGGACCATTGCGGCCGTTGCGCACCTGGAAAAAGGTTCCGTCAGGCAGCAGTCCGCTGCAGTAGCTCAGGGCAATGCATCCCTGGCGCAGCATCGCTTCGTCCAGCTCAACGTCGAGAAAGCCCCAAAGGTATGAACGCTGCAGCGCACCCCATTCACGAACGTGGTTGAGCAGATAGCTTTCAGTCCGCTGAAAATGGTGTGGGCGCAGGAACATGCCTTCGGTCCAGACGACCTTTTCTGCTTTCGTCATGATGATGTAATTCCTGTTATGAAGCGCGTTACTGGCTGATGACCCGGATGCCATTCACGTCGAGAAACACGTTGGCCTGGAGTTCATCCGCTGACCATTTCCAGAACTGGTAGATATGGTTTTCGCCTGGCACAGGCAGAGGGAGTGAAACGCGCCATTTTTTGCCATCCAGCATCTGATATTCCGCCATCACACCAATGTAGCGGGCGTCGGGAGAGCTCTGTCCACTCAGGGTTTTCGAGAGCTGACCCGGCATCAGGAAGAAAACATCGCTGTTCAGCAGATTCGCGCCAAGCGTGGCTGACGCGTTGTTCTGCAGGGAATAGAAGTCGCTGGACATGAAATCCGCATCGGATTTCAGCAACAGCACTCTGACTTTTAGCGGCGCAGATTCATTGATTTGTGGATGAGCCTGAAACTGCAGATTGTAGCGGGAAGGGTCGCTGTGTGAAGACGACGTACAACCACTGACAAGGGCGAAAATCGCCGCGTAAAAGACGGACCACAACCAATGAAAATTTTTATTATTCATAAAAATACGCTCAGGGACGCGGTTTAGTTCAGGATCCAGGTACCGTTAGCACTGTCTTTGCAGGCTTTGCTGTTACCGTCCACATCAACACAGGTTGCCTTCTTACGCACTTTCGCACGCTGGGCCTGCTTACGGACGGTCGCTTCGTACTGATCGGCTTTGATCACTGCGCGCATCGGGACGTAGCCAATCAGCTGATCATTTCCCTCATCGGCAAGCGCCATCCAGTAGTGCTCAACCTGACCCAGGACCACATACGTTTTACCGGTTTCCAGGGTACGGATAACCTTTCCGCCGAAGTCAGGACGGCTCATCAGCGAGGCCGGATACATGGCACGATACGGCTCATTGAGCTGAGTAAACTCTGCTGGAGGTAAAACAGCATGACGGTGGGTTAACGTGACGCCATTGACCTGGCTGGTCACGATCGTGTCGTCGTTGATCACAGGTTTCTGCGGCGCTTTACAGCCCGCCACCGCCATTACAAACAGAAGTGAAAACAGTACGCGCATTTTCATATGCTTTTCCGTAGCGATATTTCGATGATGGAGATAAAGGGGATGAAGTTTGACTTAGGTGCTATTGTTAAAATAGTCAGTATATTTTCGGGGCGTTACTATTTAAGGGCATAGCTACCGCACGAGCCCTTCAGAATAAGGCCCAGCGTCTTCCTGACATATTTTGACAAACGGTAAGCAAGTTTACATGAGCTTGCCACCAATTCAATATTTACCGCTTCATAACTGATGGTTAATGAAGCACTCGAGACATTATAGGATTAATCTGAGAAAAAAATACGATTTAGCTAAAATCGTCTATTCCCCTCAAGCCAAAATCACATATCCATCTGATTTAAAATGAAATTCCACAAAAGAGAATCACTTTCATTAACGCAATAACCCTATTACTGCTACTACCATAATTAGTAGAATCTGGCTTTATGCGGGGCGAAGAAAATATATCCAATATGAATTATTTGTTGCATTATCGAGATAACTTTCAATTTCAGCCAGACCTGTCTCAATATATGAAATTGTTTCAGGGAAACTGAGAAAAGTTAATTTTACACCTCAAAATAAGTTTGTCTTTTAATCTCCCTTTCGGATTTAATCTGGTAATTTTCCGCTATTAACAATTAAGCACAGCTACATATTCCTGGTTAAAGCGACGATTAATTTGCACCGATTCCTCCTGCCTGCAGGGGTCTTCGTCGCCCTGCCCTTCAGCCACCTTCATCTGAAATTTAACGCTGACTTCATCATCGCTTCGCTTTCGCCATAGCGCAGAGTGAACAAGTGATAGATAAGATTTATTATAAAAATGATAAAATTTCGTTATAATTTCTTTAAAACTTTACACCGATTAGCATGTAAGCCACTGTAAAATATCGCCATTAAATTCAATGCATTTAACTTTGCTCTGGCCTCTGGTAACAGACGCCATCATTGTTTTCGCTTATTGGCAAACCCGGTGGTTTATAGGCGCAGGTGATGTCATGACCGCACAAGTCAGGAGTTGGTATGAATAAGAAAAGACGCTCAGTTCCCGGTATCAGGCACTATGACGGCCCAGCCGGTGGCTGGGGGGCGTTAAAGGCGACGGCCATTGCGGTACGTACCCAAATGGATACGCTGGATGCCCCCGCAACCCTACTGCGCACAAACCAGCCTGACGGTTTTGACTGCCCTGGCTGTGCGTGGCCCGATAAAGAACACAAATCCACGTTCCAGTTCTGTGAGAACGGGGCGAAAGCCGTCACCTGGGAAGCCACCAATAAACGCGTCACCACGGATTTTCTCGCCAAAAACAGCGTGTCCTCGCTGCTGGCTAAATCTGATTTTGAGCTGGAAGGTTACGGTCGTCTCACCCATCCCCTGCGCTATGACCGGGCAAGTGATACCTTCCAGCCAGTGGAATGGGACGACGCTTTCCAGCGTATCGGTGAGGTGCTGCGCGGTCTTGAGCCTGACCAGGTCGAATTTTATACCTCCGGCAGAGCCTCGAACGAAGCAGCGTATCTGTTCCAGCTGTTCGCCCGCGAGTACGGTACCAATAACTTCCCCGACTGCTCGAATATGTGCCATGAAGCCACCAGCGTCGGTTTACCCCGTTCCATTGGTATCGGGAAAGGGACCGTCTCACTTGATGACTTCGATAAAACGGAGCTGGTTATCGCCATTGGTCATAACCCTGGGACCAACCATCCGCGGATGATGGGCACGCTGCATGAGCTGGCTCGCCGCAACGTACCGATTATCGTTTTTAATCCCCTGCGCGAGCGCGCGCTGGAACGTTTCGCGGATCCGCAAAGCGTTATTGAGATGGCAACCTACAGCTCTACCGATATCGCCTCCACCTATTTCCAGGTGAAAGCCGGGGGCGATGCCGCTGCGTTAAAAGGGATCGCAAAACACCTGCTGGAGATGGAGAACGAACGCGGAAACGTGCTCGATCGCGCCTTTATTGCTGAACACACCCAGGGCGTTGAGGCGTTTGCTGCGGACATTGCGCAAACCGACTGGGAGGCCATTGAGCGTGAGTCCGGGTTGAGCCGGGCAGCGCTCAAATCCGTGGCCGAGGCCTACGCAAAATCGAATGCCACCATCATCACCTACGGGATGGGCATCACCCAGCATAATAAAGGCACCGCGAATGTCCGCCTGATCGCTGATCTGTTGCTGCTGCGCGGTAACATTGGCAAACCCGGCGCGGGGATATGCCCCCTGCGCGGCCACTCGAACGTTCAGGGTAACCGCACCGTGGGTATAAGCGAGAAACCGACACCGGCATTTCTCAACCGCCTGAAGGAGGTATTCGGTTTTGAGCCTCCTGCCCACCACGGCCATGATGCGGTGCAGGCAACGCAGGCCATGATCGACGGACGTGCAAAAGCGCTGATCTGTCTGGGGGGAAATTTTGCGGTGGCGATGCCCGATCACGAGAACGGTTTTCCGGCAATGAATACGCTGGATTTGAGCGTGCACATCGGTACCAAGCTCAACCGCACCCATTTGCTGGTGGGGAAAGAGACCTTTATTTTGCCGTGCCTCGGTCGTACCGAGCTGGATGTCCAGGCCACCGGACGCCAGTCCATTACCGTGGAGGACTCTATGTCGATGGTGCATGCCTCTTCCGGTAAGCTGAAACCCGCCTCTCCGCGCCTGCGGGCTGAGCCGGCCATTGTCGCCGGAATGGCGCAAGCCACCCTGCGGGAGACCCGCGTGGACTGGATGACGCTGGTTGAGGATTATGACCGTATCCGCAACCTGATTGAGCAGACCATTCCGGGCTTCGAGAATTACAATGAACGGATCCGCATTCCTGGTGGTTTTCGCATGCCTCTGCCGCCCACAGAACGTATCTGGCCAACGGCGACGGGCAAAGCGATGTTTTCGGTTTTCGACGGCGTCAATGAGAACGCCAGTGGTGAAGGCGATAATGTGCTGCGCCTGATCACGCTGCGCAGCCACGACCAGTACAACACCACCATTTACGCCCTTGATGACCGCTACCGCGGCGTCTTTGGCCGTCGCGATGTGCTGTTTATGAATGAAGACGATATGGCGCAGTCAGGCCTGGAGCATGGCGATCGCGTGGATATCGAAACCGCCCTGCCGGGGAGCGTTCAGCGTCTGGAAGACATTACCGTTGTGGCCTACAGCATTGCGCCGGGTTCCGTCGGAGCCTACTACCCGGAGGCCAACGTACTGGTTCCGCTTGATTATCTGGATAAGGACAGCGGTACGCCGTCTTATAAATCGGTTCCGGTCCGCCTCATCCTGCGTTCGAAAGAGATCCGCATGCTGTAAGGCTTTCAACGCAGAGAAATACGATGGATATAAAACAGCTAAAGTACTTAATCGCACTCGATCAGACCCGGCATTTTGGTAAAGCAGCCTCGCAGTGCAACATCACCCAGCCGACCCTCTCCATGCGTATTCGCAGCCTGGAAGAGGAGCTGGGGCTGGTGCTGATTACTCGCGGGCAACGTTTTGAAGGCTTTACGCCCGAAGGCGAACGCATTCTGGCATGGGCGCGCGCGGTGCTGGCCGCTCACGACGGCCTGCAGGCCGAAGCCTCGCTGTGCAAAGGGCAAGTGGTGGGTGAATTGCGTCTGGGAATGGTGCCGCTGGCCAGCGTGGATCCGATGATCTTTATCCGCCAGCTGACGCAAAAATACCCGGAGCTGACCTACAGCCTCTACTCAATGTCCTCGCAACAAATTGCCGACGGCGTCAGCCGGAATCAGCTTGAACTGGGGATTTGCTACCTGAACAGTATCGACACCCGTCCGTTTGACATTATCCAGCTGCCAAAAACCGAAATGGGATTGCTGCACGATATCCGCCACTTCCAGCTGGATCAGGAGACGCTGACCTGGCAGGAACTGATGGCATTTCCGCTGGGGTTTCTGACCAAGGGGATGCATTATCGCGAGCATATGGAGGTGAGCTTTAAATCTGCCGGCATTAATCCCGAGTCTGTCTTTGAAAGCGATTCCACGTTCCAGATCATTCAGGCGGTACAAAGCGGCGTGTGCTGTGCCGTGATGCCGCTGAACAACGGGCTAGAGAACCTGAACAGCCACTTCCGGATAACCCCCATAACCGACTCGAACATCGAAGCCCCTATCGGCCTGATCATGCGTCGACAAGCCCCCGTCTCCTCACTGGCACTGCGCTGTTTCACCGACGCGCAGGCGCTTTATCTTGCAGAGAACAACGGCATTGAGTGAGGTGATAACGCGTCAGTCGAGCAATACCGAATAAGACTGACGCGTCACCACACTGAACCCGCCGATCAGCACCGCCTTGCAAACGTCCCGGTATTGTGGGGCATTCACCAGCGTGTTCAGCGCATCACGGAGAGCGTTAAGCGTTTCAGGGGATGTGTTGTGCGCGGTAATCAGCGGTAACCCGGGTGTCAGGGGAGTACTGTCGATCGCCGCCAGCCCGTCGAGCAACGCCGGTTCATGACGCTGCAGTAGCGCGTACGTCACGCAGTCGATAGCGGCGATATCGCCCTTACCCTCTTTTAGATCAATCAGCGACTGGCGATGGCTGCCGCTAAAGGTCGTCCGGGCAAAATAATGGCCATCGGGTGCAAGTGGTGCCACTTTTTTTCGCAGGGCGTGATAACCGGACTGCGAATCCGCAGAATTGCATACCGCCCATCGGCCGCGAAAATCAGCCAGTGTCCGGGTGCGCTTCTGGGCGCGCGTCACCAGAAGGCTACGGTAATAAAACGCTTCGCAGCCCGGCGCCTGGTAGTGAAAACAGCCCACGACCTGTACGTCCGGCAATTGCGTCATCAGCGGGTAGCCGCAGGTCTGGCTGAGGACAAGCCCGGGCTGCTGCCAGTGGGCCAGCAGAGAATCATCGGGTACGCCTTCGCTCACCGGCACGCCGCGTTCGGCAAGCAGGTGCTGTATCGCTCGCCAGAGGGCATCGGTGTCGGCGCGATTGATGGCATACATCGGAAACGCCAGCGGGTTACTCATGACTTCCCTCGTGTTGACGCCCTGGGTGAGCGGTGACGTTGACCGCCCGCCCCCAAAACTGTCGCATCCATTCACTATAACCCCTGACCACAAAACCATGGTTACGCTTCTGGTACGCCGCCCGGTTTTGCAGATAGACGCTTTTTAGCCCATACCACGGAACACCCGGTAAATCGTGATGGACTGAATGGTAGTTAAGATTTAAAAACAGCACCCGCCAGAACAGCCCTGCTTCGTTGATGACAGAACGCGCCAGCGGATCATCCGCCGCGCGATGTTCATAAAAGGAGCGCACTTTAGTCAGCGCCAGCGCCGGATAACTTACCGCCAGCACAAACCAGACGGGCGAGAAACCGTTGTGCATCATCCAGGCAAACAGCGCTGCCAGCAGCGACGCGTGGACGAGCCACATTGCCATTGCGCGCAGGTGAAGATGGCGAAACACCGTCACGGCGCTGGCCAGGGTCTGCAGAATATCCAGCAGCGGTGCCAGCAACAGCCGGCCGCAGAAGGTATTTCGTGCATGGATCACGCGCTTGTGCCAGGGCGAAAAGCGTGCCCAGCTCTCCTCGGTAAAATAGTACGACTCCGGGTCATCCACCGGGATCGTCAGGCTATCGTGGCGATGATGGGCAAGATGAGAGTCCCGGTACAGACCATACGGATACCACACCGCCAGCGGAAGCGTGCCAAACAGCGCGTTAAGCCAGGCAAAGCGCGTGGGATGGCCGTGGATCAGTTCATGCTGGAGTGACATATACCAGGTGGTAAATCCGATGAGCAGCAGCGTAGCGGGCAGCAATCCCAGCGTTTTCCAGTACGCCAGCGTGGCAAACCAGCCACTGTAAAGGGTGATGATGACGATCCACGTGGGCAGTTCGCTTCGCCACAAAAACCCCGAGGCGAGGTGGTGAATTTGATCGCGTTGTTGCGGATGTAAATAGAGGGAGCTTTGTTTACCCATGCCTTCAGACGCCGTTTCGCCAGAGAGAATGCCCTGACGATCGGGGAAAACGCCTGAAATAACAAAGAACTTATATCGCTTTGCTTTGCCAGAAACGCGGGCAGCGCGAGATCTCCCTCTCGTTCGCAGCTTGACTTATTTTGCAATAAAGGTACTTTTCAGGACATGAAGAAGATCCTGATTATTGTCCCTGACGGCGGCATGCTGTTTGAAGCCGCCGGTATCGCAGACATTCTGATGCAGGCGAACCGGCTGCATCCGGAAGGCCTAGCCCATCCCTGTTACCGCATTATCATCGCCACCACCCAGCCTCACCAGGTGATCCACGGCCAGTCCGGCCTCAATCTGCTGGCGGATTATCGCCTGCCGGAGCTGGATCCGCGTGAACCGCTTGATACGATTATTATCACCGGCCGCGGAATGAACGAGCAGGAGAGCACGGCGGTGGTGGACTGGCTGCACCTGGCTGCGCCACACGCGCGGCGGATAGCCTCCATTTGCGGCGGCGCGATACTGCTGGCCCAGACTGGCCTGCTTGATGGACGCCGGGCGACCACCCACTGGCGGCTGCTGGAGACCCTGCAAACCCAGTACCCGGCCATCCATGTGGAAGGTGGCCCGCTGTATATTCAGGACGGTCCCATCTGGACCTCCGGTGGGGTTAGCTCCGGGTTTGATTTGACCCTGGCGCTGGTGGAAGACGATTACGGTTTTACCCTCGCTCGCGAGGTGGCGCAGGATATGGTGATGTATCTGCGCCGCCCCGGCGGGCAGCTGCAGTTCAGTCGCTATAATCTTCAGCAGCCCGGCACCTCCGGCCCGATAAGCGACCTGCAAACCTGGATCCTGGAGAACCTGACCGCTGACCTGTGCGTGGAAAATCTGGCGCAAAAAGCGGCGATGAGCCCGCGCAATTTCACCCGCGTGTTCACCCGTGAAACGGGCGCCTCTCCGGCGCGTTATGTCACCGAAGCACGCCTTGCCGCCGCCCGGCAACTGCTTGAACAGACTAGCTACCCTCTCGAACGCATTGCTGAGCAGAGCGGGTTTGGCAGCAGCATCAATTTGCGTCGCGTCTTTGAGAAACAACTCCACCTCACGCCTGGCGAGTATCGTCAGCGCTTCCACTGTCGCAAAATGGCATAATGTGATCCTTTTTTGTCGTTTACGCCATCCGGCCTGACGCCTACAGTGACGCCAGACAACAGAGATAAGGAGTGCATTATGGTTAAGGTCGGTATTAACGGTTTCGGCCGTATCGGACGTAATTTCCTGCGCGCGGCGCTGGGTAACCCGGATGTGCAGATTGTGGCAATTAACGATCTGACGGACAGCAAAACCCTCGCCCATCTGCTCAAACATGATTCCCTTCTCGGCACGCTGCCGGCTCCCGTTGAAGCCGCGGACGGTGCGCTGCAGGTCGATGGCCAGCGGATCGTCGTCTTTAGCGAACGCGATCCGGCGAATATCGCGTGGCGTGACGCCGGCGTTGACGTGGTTATTGAAGCCACTGGCTTCTTTACGGAGCGGGAAAAAGCAGCCGTGCATATCACGCACGGTGGGGCTAAGCGCGTCATCATCTCCGCCCCTGGCAAAAACGATGACCTGACGGTGGTCATGGGCGTCAACCATGAACAGTACGATCCGGCTCAGCATTACGTAGTGAGTAACGGCAGTTGTACGACCAATGGTCTGGCCCCCGCCGCTCAGGTTTTGCATCAGCAGTTCGGTATTGAGCATGGCCTGATGAACACCACGCACGCTTATACCAACAGTCAGGCACTGCACGATCAGCCAGAGAAGGATCTGCGCGGTGCACGTGCGGCAGCGCTGTCGATTGTGCCTTACTCCAGCGGTGCGGCGAAAGCGCTGGGGAAAGTGATCCCCTCACTTGACGGTAAACTGACCGGGTATTCCCTGCGCGTGCCGGTTCCGGTGGTGTCGATTGTGGATTTGACGGTAACCCTGAGCCGTAACGTTACCGCCGAGGAGGTGAATGACGCCTTCCGGAAAGCCGCTGCCAGTGGCCCCCTGAAAGGCATTCTGGGTTACAGCGATGAACCGCTGGTTTCCAGTGATTATCAGGGCGACCCGCGCTCGTCAATTATCGACGGGCTCTCCACCCTCGTGATTGGCGGCAAAATGGTGAAGATCCTGGCGTGGTATGACAACGAATGGGGATTCTCAAACCGTCTGGTGGATCTGGCGGTGCTGATGGATAAGAAAGGGTTGTAACCTTCCCCCTGCACCCACTCTGAGTGGGTGTCGCTGCCCGGTAGCCTTTCGCTGACCGGGCATGCGCTCGTCACTCTGCTTTGACTTTCACGCCCATAAACACAATTACCATGGCCGTCACCAGCAGGAAACCGCTGCCCGCGAAGACGCCGCTGGCACCGTTGAGATCGAATACCGCCCCGCCCACTGCCGCACCGGCGCTTATCGCCAGCTGGATAGAGGCCACCAGCAGACCACCCGCACTTTCGGCTTCATCCGGCACGGTGGTGGCAAGCCACGTTGACCAGCCCACCGGTACCAGACCAAACGCAAAGCCCCACAGCGCGACCAGTAACCCGTCCAGCATCGCCAGATGACCAAACGCCACCATGGTGAGAGCAAGCATGCCCATCGCGAACGGTACCAGTGCCAGCGTCAGGCGCAGATTACGCGCCAGCAGATGCCCGGCGACGGAGGTGCCGATGAAGTTGGCAATCCCAAAGCCCAGCAGGATCAGCGAGATGCTCTCCACGCTCGCCTGCCCCACCGTTTCAAGGAACGGACGCAGGTAGGTAAAGAAGGCAAAGTGGCCGCTGAAGATAAGAATGGTCGCCAGCATGCCGCCAATCATCCCCGGACGACGCAGCACGCGGAACAGCGTACTCAGGCTACCGCTGCTTTCCGGCTTCATGGACGGCAGTACCCAGAGCTGCCACAGCAGCGCCAGCATGCTCGGCAGAATGCAGAGAATAAAGACGTTACGCCAGCCAATCAGGCTACCCAGATAGCTTCCCAGCGGCGCCGCCACCACCGTCGCAATCGAGACGCTGGAGAAGATCACCGCCAGCGCTTTCGGCACTTTATCGGCGGGCACCAGGCGCATCGCCGTGGCGGTCGACATCGCCCAGAATCCCCCGATCGCCACACCCAGCAACAGCCGGCCCATCAGCAGGACGTGCAGCGTGGGCGCAAAGGCCACCAGCAGGCTGGAGATGATCTGCAGCACCGAGAAGAACATCAATACCCAGCGACGGTCGATATTTTTGGTGGCCGGCGTGATGAGCAACCCGGTGACCAGCGCCACCAGCGCAGTGGCCGTCACCGCTTGTCCGGCCATCCCCTCGGACACCCCCAGACTCGCGGCCATCGGCGTCAGCAAACTGGCGGGCAGGAATTCTGCTGTGATCAGGCCGAATACGCCGAGCCCCAGTGAGTAGACGGCTCGCCAGGCGGGTTTTGCAGGCGTGACCGCCTCTCTCGCCACGACACATGAATTCATCTGTTGTTCTCCCGTTATAAAAATGTGACAACTGTCGCAAAAGCATAGAGGGTTCACCCTGGACGATCTATGACATATAATCTCCACTTATTGATTATTCGTCCGGAGTTGCGTCATGACCGCTCATTCACCCGATTTGATCAGCGAACTTTTGCGCGGCATGCGCCTGTCGGGCGTGAAATACCGTCGGATTGAGGCCAGCGCGCCGTTTGGCGTGGCGTTTCACCAGGCGCCCGGCAAAGCCCAGTTCCATTTTGTCAGCCACGGCAGCGCCCTTTTGCGTATGGAGAGTGGCGCCACCTTCACGCTGAATGGCGGCGACGCCCTTTTTATCCCGAACGGCAACGCCCATGCCCTGCTCTCTGACGAGCACGCCAGCATTACCCCGGTCAGTGCGTTCCCCAGCGAGCCTATCTGCGGTTCGGTCTGTGCGATCACCTGTGAGCCGTGTCCGGAAAGCGAGAACACCATCATCTTCAGTGGATGCATGGATTTTGAACTGGGCGGGATGCAGCCGCTGATCAAGGCGATGCCGGAAGTGATGATGGTGAGCCGGCTGATGTCCACATGGCCGGAAATTCATCCGCTGCTGGCAGCGATGGAGCGGGAATCAATGACCCGCCAGGCCGGATTCGCCGGGATCCTCGCGCGACTTGCCGACGTGGTGGCCGCGTTGATCGTGCGTGGCTGGGTTGAAGGAGGCTGCGGCAAAGCTACCGGCTGGGTGCAGGTATTGCGCGACCCGCGTTTGAGCCGGGCCATTTACGCCATGCATCAGCAGCCAGGCCTGAACTGGAGCGTGGCGGATCTGGCGAAAGAAGCGGGCACTTCCCGCTCCGTGTTTGCTGAACGTTTTCTGGCGGCCACGGGAACCACACCGGCAAAATATCTCAGCGAACTGAGGATGCGGCTGGCCATTCAGTACATCCGCCACGAAAATCAGCCCATTGAAACCGTCGCGTTGCGTCTGGGGTACGGTTCACTGGCCGCGTTCAGTCGGGCATTTAAGCGCATTATTGGGCATGCACCGGGCACATTGCGCGAGACCAGCCAGACCCCGGAAGAGGTCTGAGCCAGGCGTTAGCGATACGTATTTTTTGCCAGTCGCCTCTCGCGATTTAATTATGGGGCGTGCTAAGGGAGCACCTTGCGCTATTACGGAATAAAAGAGCATTCCGCGCATATTATTATCGCGCCATGATTTGCGCCCATTGATTAAATTAAAAGCAATATAATTATTTATCATAAAAAAGAATTATCTTTCATCAAGATAGCAAATTCTCCCAATCCCTTCCGGCGCATAACCAGACGGTAAATTGTCTGGTTATGCGCAAAATGGGATATTCGACACGCGAAGCGGCCAATATTCGTCTAAGGTTTTCAGGTGATTGATAACAGCGGCAACGCTGCTCAGCGAATACAGGAGATGAACCGATGATAAGACCTCGTACACTACGCCCTGCTCTTTTGCACCTGGCTTTGGGCGGCGCGTTACTCGGTGTGACAACATGGGGTTATGCGGAAGAACAACTCACCACCCAGACAAGCTCCCCCGATATTTTACTTGGTCCTCTCTTTAATGATGTGCAAAGTGCCAAACTGTTTCCCGATCAAAAGACCTTTGCTGACGCCGTGCCGAAAAGCGATCCGCTGATGATTCTGGCGGATTATCGGATGCAGCGCACTCAGTCTGGCTTCGATCTGAAGCACTTTGTGGAAATGAACTTTACGCTGCCAGCGGAGGGTGAAAAATACGTCCCGCCTGCCGGGCAAACTTTACGTGCACACATTGATGACCTCTGGCCCGTACTGACCCGCACCACCGATAAAGCGAGTAATAAGTGGGATTCCCTTCTGCCGCTGCCTAAACCCTATGTCGTGCCTGGCGGACGTTTTCGCGAGGTCTACTACTGGGACAGTTATTTCACCATGTTAGGGCTGGCTGAGAGTGGCCACTGGGACAAAATCAGCGATATGGTGGACAACTTCGCTTACGAGCTGGACAGCTGGGGACATATCCCTAACGGCAACCGCAGCTACTACCTGAGCCGCTCCCAGCCTCCGTTCTTCGCGCTGATGGTCGAGTTGCTGGCGACCCATGACAGCGATGCGCTGAAGAAATACCGTCCGCAAATGGAGAAAGAGTACGCCTACTGGATGGAGGGTGCCGACACGCTGCAGGCCGGACAAGCCAACAAGCGTGTGGTGAAGCTGGACGATGGCTCAGTGCTCAACCGCTACTGGGATGACCGCGATACGCCGCGTCCTGAATCCTGGCTCGATGATATTACCACCGCTAAAAGCAATCCTAACCGACCGGCCACGGAGATCTACCGCGATTTACGCTCAGCGGCCGCCTCGGGGTGGGACTTTAGCTCCCGCTGGATGGACGATCCGCAAAAACTGGGCACGATCCGCACCACCAGCATTGTGCCTGTCGATCTTAACGCCCTGATGTTTAAGATGGAAAAACTGCTGGCCAGGGCAAGCCAGGCATCCGGCGATACCTCCGCTGCCAGCAAGTATGACGCGCTGGCGACCGCGCGTCAGAAAGCGATCGAGAGCCATCTGTGGAATGATAAAGAGGGCTGGTACGCGGATTACGATCTTAAGAGCAAAAAGGTGCGTAATCAGCTTACGGCAGCCGCACTTTATCCGCTCTATGTGAAGGCGGCTTCGCAGGATCGCGCTGATAAGGTCGCTGCAGCGGCATCGTCACGCCTGCTCAAACCGGGCGGCATTTCCACCACCACCATCAACAGCGGCCAGCAGTGGGATGCACCTAACGGCTGGGCACCGCTGCAATGGGTGGCGACGGAAGGGTTGCAGAATTACGGGCAGGATAAGGTGGCAATGGATGTGACCTGGCGCTTCCTGAAAAATGTTCAGCATACCTATGACCGCGAACAGAAGCTGGTAGAGAAGTATGACGTTTCGAGTACCGGTACAGGGGGCGGTGGCGGTGAATATCCGCTGCAGGATGGCTTCGGCTGGAGCAACGGCGTGACGCTGAAAATGCTGGATCTGGTCTGTCCGAAAGAGAAACCGTGCGACAGCGTGCCGGAGAATCAGCCGGCAGCAAACGATGATGTCGCACCGGCGAAAAGTACGGCGCAATAAAGCGGCCTCATTCCCTCACCCTCTCCCGCCAGGAGAGGGTGAATGGGCCGTCTTACGGGGTTTAACAGGGCATCAGAAGCTGTAGCTCGCGCCTAACTGATAGGTTCGGTCACGTCCAATCCAGCAGTTGGTCGCATCGTAACAGGTCAACGTCTCTTTATTGGTGATGTTCTGCGCGCTCGCTTTCAGGGTCAGCCCTTCAAGCGAAGGCAGAATTTCGCCCATCCGATAGGATGCCGCCAGATCGTACTGCGTGGTGCCACCGAGTTTACCCGCGTCGTTCGCCGGTGAAATCTCCATCGGCCCGGTGTAGCGCGCCCCGACCCCCAGCATCAATCCTTTCAGTGGCGTATTCTCAAAGGTGTAATCCCCCCACAGGTTGAATGCATTTTCCGGCACCTGCGTAGGGCGTTTGCCCTGATACTTATCGTCCTGCGTATTGATGGCGTGCGTGTATGCGTAGTTGGCAATCAGGTTCAGATTGTCTGTCGGACGGCCAATCACAGACAACTCCGCCCCTTTAGACTCCACTTCGCCGGTCTGACGATAGTTCAGGAAGCCGGGATCGGAGGTGACGACATTCTTCTGGCGAATAGTAAACACTGAGGCGGTAAAGGTGGTGGCGTACTCTGCCAGCAGATATTTCACCCCGCCCTCCACCTGCTTGCTGGTGGTCGGCTTGACCTCTTTCGCCGTCAGGGTTCCCTGCGGCGAGACCGGGGCAAACCCTTCTGAATAGCTGATAAACGGAGAGAGACCGTTGTCGAAGGCGTAAAGCGCGCCCAGTCGTTTGGTAACGCGATCCTGCGATACCCACGCCTTGTCGCCGTTATGCAGATAATCGGTGGTGACGGAGCGATAATCATCATAGCGCAGGCTGCCCAACAGATTTAAGCCGCCAAACTCCACCTGATCCTGCAGGTAATACCCATTCTGCTGATAGCTCAGACGGTTTTTCTGCGCGGTATACAGCCCCAGCGCATCCTCATGGACCTGTGAATAGTCCGGATTGCGCATATCAATCCCCGGTGTTGTCGAGGCATAGCGGTAGTGGAAGTGGGAATTCAGCTTCTGGTAGTCAAACCCGGCCAGCAGATGGTGTTTCCACTCACCCAGCGCAACGGTTTTGGTCACCTGATTATCAATGTTGAAGCTCCGGAGATCTTCATCTGTGGTGTAGGCAAAGCGGTTAAGCTGATTGACTTCACTGCCCGGCCCGGTTGCATAAATACTGCGCTGGTGGGTATCGATGTCAAAATAGCGTGCCTTCTGGTTAAAGCCCCAGCCGCTGTCAAACTCATGTTCAAAGCTGTAACCCAGCATCCACTGGCGCTGTTTAAACCCGCTCCATTCGTCGCCAGCATAATCCCGCTTGCCCGCATATTTCGAACGCAGCCAGGCGAGCGGCAGCGGGTTAGACGGCGTCAGGCTTGGGGAGTTTTGCGCCAGCGCATCAAGGGTGAGGCGCGTTTTGTTGTCCGGTTGCCAGGTGACAGACGGCGCAACCAGGTAGTTTTCATACCGGGAGGTGTGCGGCTGATCGTCACTCTCCGTCGCTTTCCCCAGCAGACGGTAGTTCCAGTCGCTATCGGCAATTTGCCCGGTCGAATCCAGATACCCCTCTTTCAGGTTACGGTTGCCGGTGTTAAAACCCAGTTCGGTCCGGGCGGCTTGTTGCGGTTTTTTACTCTGAATATTCACCAGCCCACCCGGCGAGGCTCCGCCGTACAGTACCGATGAGGGACCTTTGAGAATATCAACGCTTTCAACCAACAGCGGATCGATGCGGGCTTTGGTATTGCCGGTAACGTTATAGGGTAACTGCAGCCCGTTGTAGAACTCCTGATCGACGGTAAATCCGCGAATTTTATATTCACTCATGTAGGAGGTGTTTCCGCGCACCTCGGTCGACACACCCGGTGCATAGCGCAGGATCTCATTCACGGAGTTCGCGTGACGTTTATCAATTTCCTGTGCCGACAGGGTATTGATCACCTGCGGGGTTTTACTCTCGGCAACGGCTGATTTGGTTGCGCTGTTCGTCCAGTCGGGCAGTACACTGCCCTGCTCTGAGCCCGTGACTACGATGGTTGATTCTTCGGCAAACGCCTGTACCTGCAATGCCAGCGTCACGGCTCCTGCCAACGCGCATAACGTGAAACGAGAGGGGTTCATAAAGTCGTCTTGTGATTAAGTGTAATCAGGAACGACAATTATTATCATTTCGATTAGCAAATCAATATGCACGTAAAAAAACGGCCCTCCTTGAGAGCCGTTTTAGTGAAGTTATGCCCGTCGCAGTAACCTGAAAATGCCCAGCACCACAATGGCACCCACGACAGCCACCAGGAAACTGTGCAGGTCAAAACCGCTGATGCTGCCACCAAAGCCAAACATCGTCGCCAGCCAGCCGCCTACAACCGCCCCCACGACACCGAGCACACACGTCAGTATGAAGCCGCCGCCATCATTTCCCGGCATGATAAGTTTAGCGATAGCTCCAGCAATTAGACCAAAGATAATCCAGGCGATAATACCCATAGCGATGCCCTCTTGCAGGTTTAATGCATGCGCAGAAAACCTTCTGCGCAGGTAACTTAAGTATAGGTCATCCCTGGAAAACTAATTTCATCTCACCGACTTATCTTCTCTGCAATCTGAAAAAAAACTCATCGGTTTGTATTAAGTTTCATTGTGCAGTGCCGATAACGCAAAGACAGTCTGTCATCTATCAAGGAGCCATCCGGCGTGAGTAATTACAGTGAGCAGTTCCTCAAGCAAAATCCGCTGGCTGTATTAGGGGTATTGCGTGACCTGCAAAAAGGTGAAGTGCCGCTGCGCATCAGCTGGTCAAACAATCAGTTCATCAGCAAGATCCTCGACGTCTCGCAGGAGCGACTGGTTATCGATCTGGGCAGTCAGGAGTATGAAAACCGCGCCGCACTGAAAGCAGAGAAACTCGCGGTGATGGCAGAGACCCACGGTGCAAAAGTGGAATTTGTGCTCCCGCGCCTCGAAATGAGCGAATACCAGGGTCTTCCCGCGTTTGTCACACCGCTGCCTGCCAACCTGTGGTTTGTGCAGCGCCGGGAATATTTCCGCATCAGCGCCCCCCTTCACCCTGCCTATTTTTGTAAGGCTAAAATGCCGGACAAAAAAGAGCTCCGCTTCCGCCTCTTCGACCTGTCGCTGGGCGGTATGGGCGCGCTGATGGATACGCCGAAACCTGACGGACTGGTCGAAGGCATGCGATTCTCGCAAATTGAACTGGATATGGCCGGCTGGGGACGGTTTTATTTTGATGCCCAGTTGATTGCCATCAGCGAGCGTAAGGTGGTGGACAGCAAAAACGAAACGATTACCACGCCACGTTTGAGTTTCCGCTTCCTGAACGTCGGACCCGGTTCAGAGCGCGAACTGCAGCGCATTATCTTTGCACTGGAGCGCGAAGCACGGGAACGTGCGAATAAAGTTCTGTGAGGAAAACGGGCAGCGTGACCGCCGCCCGCCTGCGGCATTACATGGCATCCATCGCTTTCTGTACTTTCCAGATGTAACGCGGAGCCTGTGGTGCCGGATGATTTTTCGCCACATGTTCAACGAATTCATCTTTGTCCATGCCGTTAATCTCTTCTATCGCCTCTTTACGGTCAGAGGAGAAGGTTCGCAACAGCGCCCCGGCCCCGTTGACGTAAGAGACCACCAGCGCGTATTGCATCACTTCCGGGTCGTCGATGCCCTTCAGTACGCCATGCTCCAGAATGCTGAGATAGGCTGTCCCCATGGAGATATTACGCTCCGGGTTCTTCAGCTCACTGGTCGACGGCTGACCGCTCCAGCCCATGTAGCGGTAGACCTCTTTACCTGCGGTAGACGCTTTGAGCTGCATCAGCCCCACTGCGTTTGATTTGCTGACAAGCGTGGGATTACCGCCGGATTCAACGGCAATGATCGCGGTGATAAGACGCGGACTGACGCCCCATGCCTTCCCGGCTTGCTCGCTGATCGGCATCCACTGCATGGCCCGTTTCACCGGCACTTCCGGGTTCCAGGGCGGATTTTGATAGTCATGTCTGGAACTACAGCCCGCAAGCAACACAATCAAAAAAGCAAACCATCTCAATTTCACGTCATCTATCCTTATAGCCGGTCATCGCAGTGCGCCGCCCCTTGAAGCGGGCAGCGTATAAGCGGCATGATATAGACAATTAGTTTCTCATTCAGCAAGGAATTGCCATGTCTCAGTTTCATCTTATCGCACCGTCGGGCTACTGCATCAATCAGGACGCGGCACAACGGGGCGTTCAGCGCTTACTGGGCTTCGGCCACCAGGTAGAAAATCAGACGATTATCCCTCGCCGCCAGCAGCGTTTTGCCGGAACCGAGGCCCAGAGACTGAATGATATCAACAGCCTGGTGAACCTGAAGGGTGAGGATCGGATCGTGCTTGCGGTGCGGGGGGGCTATGGTGCGAGCCGGTTACTGGAGAGCATTGACTGGCAAGGTCTGGCACAGCGTCAACAGCAGGACCCGCTGCTGATATGCGGCCACAGCGACTTCACGGTGATCCAGCTTGGGCTGCTGGCGCTGCATAACGTCATAACCTTCAGCGGCCCGATGCTGGCCGGAAATTTTGGTGCGCCGGCGCTCGATGCATTTACCCTTGAGCATTTCTGGCGCGCCCTGCGAAACCCAACCTACAGCATAACGTGGCAAGGCCAGGGGCCGCACTGGGCCTGTGAAGGCCAACTCTGGGGGGGTAACCTGGCAATGCTGGTCTCGCTCATCGGTACGCCGTGGCTGCCGGACATCGAAGACGGCATTCTGGTGCTGGAAGATATTAACGAACATCCGTTCCGCGTCGAGCGCATGTTATTGCAGCTTTATCATGCCGGGATCCTTGAACGTCAGTCAGCAATCGTGCTGGGCAGTTTTAGCGGTGCGGCACCCAATGATTACGACGCCGGTTACTCCCTTGAAACGATGGTTGATTTCATCCGTTCCCGTCTTGATATCCCGGTTATCACCGGTCTGGATTTTGGCCATGAGCAACAAACCGTAACCCTTGCGCTGGGGGCACATGCGTCCCTGATACATGATGATTCAGGCAGTCGGTTAACAATAAGCGGTCATCCGGTCATAAAGGCATAAAAAAGCCGTTAAACCCCTTAATAAAACGCTGTTGCCGTGGTTAATATGTTAGGGTTTTAGTAACAGCGTTAACATTGAGGTGGGAGTAAGACAACATTGGATGCCGCAGCGATAATCAGCCTTTTCATTCTGGGTTCTGTGCTTGTAACCTGTAGTATATTATTAAGTTCATTTTCATCGCGTCTTGGCATACCTATTCTCGTTATTTTCCTTGCTATCGGCATGCTGGCTGGCATCGATGGCATCGGCGGTATTCCTTTCGATAACTACCCTTTCGCCTACATGGTGAGTAACCTCGCGCTGGCAGTGATCCTGCTGGACGGCGGGATGCGCACTCAGGCGAGCTCGTTCCGCGTCGCCTTAGGGCCGGCGCTGTCGCTGGCGACCGTAGGCGTATTAATCACATCCGGCCTGACCGGGATGATGGCCGCCTGGCTGTTCCATCTCAATATCATGGAAGGCTTGCTGATTGGCGCTATTGTCGGTTCAACCGATGCGGCGGCGGTCTTTTCCCTGCTTGGCGGTAAAGGGCTTAACGAACGTGTTGGCTCCACGCTTGAGATTGAATCCGGCAGTAACGATCCCATGGCGGTGTTTCTCACCATCACGCTGATTGAGATGATCCAGCAGCACGAAAGCGGGCTGAGCTGGATGTTTGCCTGGCATATCCTGCAGCAGTTTGGTCTGGGGATTATTCTTGGCCTCGGCGGCGGCTATCTGCTGCAGCAGATGATCAACCGGATTTCACTTCCCGCCGGGCTTTACCCTCTGCTGGCGCTGAGCGGCGGCATTCTGATTTTTGCCGTCACCACCGCGCTGGATGGCAGCGGCATTCTTGCCGTCTACCTCTGCGGCTTCCTGATGGGTAACCGCCCTATTCGCAACCGTCACGCCATTTTGCAGAACTTCGACGGACTGGCCTGGCTGGCGCAGATTGGCATGTTCCTGGTGCTTGGCCTGCTGGTTACCCCTTCAGACCTGCTACCTATCGCCGTGCCGGCGCTGATGCTGTCGGCGTGGATGATCTTCTTCGCCCGTCCACTGTCGGTGTTTGCAGGCCTGCTGCCGTTTCGCGGCTTTAACCTGCGCGAGCGTATCTTTATCAGTTGGGTGGGTTTGCGCGCGGCGCGGTGCCGATTATCCTTGCCGTGTTCCCGATGATGGCGGGCCTGGATAACGCCCGACTGTTCTTCAACGTCGCATTCTTCGTTGTTTTGATTTCACTCCTGTTCCAGGGCACGTCACTCGGCTGGGCGGCGAAAAAGGCAAAAGTGGTGATCCCCCCCGTTGGCTGGCCCGTCTCCCGCGTCGGGCTGGATATTCATCCGGAAAACCCGTGGGAACAGTTTGTGTATCAGCTTAGCGAAGACAAATGGTGCGTGGGCGCGTCGCTGCGCGATCTGCATATGCCCGCCGAAACGCGGATTGCCGCGTTGTTCCGCGACAATGTTCTGCTTCACCCTACCGGCAGCACTCGTCTGCGTGAAGGGGATATTTTGTGCGTGATTGGCCGCGAGCGCGACCTGCCCGCACTGGGTAAATTGTTCAGCCAGTCGCCACCGGTGGCGCTGGATCAGCGTTTCTTCGGCGATTTTATTCTGGAAGCGAGCGCCAAATTTGCAGATGTTGCCTTGATTTACGGTCTGGATGAAGGGCTGGAGTATCGCGATAAGCAGCAAACGCTGGGGGAAATTATCCAGCAACTGCTTGGCGCAGCACCCGTTGTTGGTGACCAGGTCGAGTTTGCCGGGATGATCTGGACGGTGGCCGAGAAAGAAGATAACGCGGTACGCAAAGTCGGCGTAAGACCGATGGAAGAAGAATCAGAGTAGTTTAGGTGGCATGTCTTACTGGCCGGGGAAGGCGTTATCGCCCCCCGGCACATCGCATAGTTACACCGTCACAACCGGTACGCGCGGCGCCAGAGCGCACATCAGCTCATAGCCAACGGTCCCTGCAGCAGCGGCCACATCGTCAATTTTAATTTCATTTCCCCACAGCTCAACCGGTGAACCAATCCCCGCCTGCGGGCACGGTGTGAGGTCTACCGCCAGCATATCCATTGAGACCGTCCCCACGGTACCCGTACGCACGCCATCCACCCACACCGGCGTGCCGGTCGGAGCGATACGCGGATAGCCGTCGGCATAGCCTCCCGCCACAATGCCAATTCGCTGTTCGCCTGTCGCCCGGTAACGGCTGCCGTAGCCCACCGTGGAACCGGCCTTCAGCGTTTGTACGCCGATGATTTCGCTGCGCAGAGTCATCACTGGTTTCAGGCCGCTGTTAGCAATATCCTGCCACTGCCCTGACGGTGACGCGCCGTACAGAATGATCCCCGGACGTACCCAGCTGTAGTGCGCCTCCGGGTGCCACAGCGTGGCCGCCGAGTTAGAGAGCGAGCGCGAACACGCCAGACCTTCAGCCGCCTGCTCAATCCGCACCATCGCCTCGGCGATGCCATCGGGTTTTTCCGCGTCGGCAAAGTGCGCCATCAGCGTCATTTCGCCCACATTCCTGATGCCGCGCAGCTGTTGCCATACCGTATGTACCCGCTCGGGCAGGAAGCCCAGGCGGTTCATGCCGCTGTTCACCTTGAGATAAATGTCGAGCGGGGCATGCAGTCTGGCGTCCTGCAGGGCTTTAACCTGCCAGTTGCTGTGAATGCTGGTGGTCAGCCGGTACTTATCCAGCAACGGCAGATCGTCGGCATGGAAGAACCCTTCCAGCAATAAGATAGGGCCTTTCCAGCCACGCTCGCGCAGCAAAATGGCCTCTTCCAGATTCAGTAACGCAAAACCGTCGGTCGCGCTGAGCGCGCTCCAGATGCGGTCAATACCGTGGCCGTAGGCGTTCGCTTTCACCACCGACCAGACGCGTGAACCTGGCGCAGCACGGCGAACAATCTGCAGGTTATCCTTCAGGGCCTGCAAGTCCAGCTGAGCCAGAACAGGACGGGACATGACAACTCCTTAGTTATGCGCGCCGTGCAGGTGCTGTGGACGCGAGGGGGTGAACCCAGATTGATAGCGCGCGGCACTTAAATCGTCAAACGGAATTGCCGGGGTGCGCCCGGAAATCAAGTCGCTCAACAGCTGACCTGAGCCACAGGCCATTGTCCAGCCGAGGGTGCCGTGTCCGGTATTCGTCCACAGGTTTTTGAACGGGGTGCGGCCCACAATCGGCGTGCCGTCTGGCGTCATTGGACGCAGACCGGTCCAGAACGTGGCCTGCTCGACAAAACCGCCGCGCGGGAAGAGATCGCCCACGACCATCTCCAGCGTTTCACGACGCGGCTGCAGCAGCTCGGTGTTGAAGCCGACAATCTCCGCCATGCCGCCTACGCGGATACGGTTGTCAAAACGGGTAATGGCGATTTTATAGGTTTCATCCAGAATGGTGGAGACGGGTGCACCGCTGTCCTCTTTCACCGGGATGGTCAGGGAGTACCCCTTCAGCGGATAGACCGGAATGTCCAGAATGCCCTTCAGCATGGCGGTAGAGTAAGAGCCAAAGGCCATGACGTAGGCATCCGCTTTGATCACCTCTTCGCCGCACTTCACGCCGTAAATATTACCGCCTTCCGACAGCAATTTATCGACGGGCGTGTTAAAGCGGAATGTTACCCCTGCCTGCTCGCACATCTGCGCCAGACGCTGGGTAAAGAGCTGACAGTCGCCGGTTTCATCGTTGGGTAAACGCAGGCCGCCCGTCAGTTTGTGGGACACCTCCGCCAGCGCCGGTTCAACCTGTCCCAGCTGACTGGCCTCGAGGAGTTGATACGGAACACCGGCATCTTCCAGCACGGCGATATCGCGGGTGGCGTTTTCGTACTGTTGCGCCGTGCGGAACAGCTGCAGCGTACCGCCCTGACGGCCTTCGTACTCAATGCCGGTGGTGGCGCGCAAGGTTTTCAGGCAGTCACGGCTGTATTCCGCCAGACGCACCATACGCCCTTTGTTTTCCATGTAATGGCGGGTGTCGCAGTTGCGCAGCATCTGCCACATCCACTTAAGCTGGAACTGCGTGCCGTCGAGGCTAATGGCCAGCGGCGCATGGCGCTGGAACATCCATTTAATCGCCTTCAGTGGCACACCGGGAGCCGCCCACGGTGCCGCATAGCCCGGAGAGATTTGCCCGGCATTCGCCGCGCTGGTTTCCAGCGCAGGGCCTGGCTCACGATCGATAACGGTAACGTCATGCCCCGCCTGACTTAAATACCAGGCGCTGGTTACGCCAACCACACCACTTCCCAGTATGACAACACGCATAGCCACTCCATAATGTGCAAAAGAACAATCTTCTAATTACAGATTGATAACCTAGTTGAAAATATTATTCAACATACGACTTTTTTATGGTGACTTATCTCACATCTTCCCCTACTGGCGGGGAAAGGACTTATTTGGGATCTCCTGCTGCGCGTTATTTTTAACCAGCATAAAACTCTGCGTGAACCGCTTTTTTTACCGTATTGAAAACGGGAAATCGTAAAGAAAAAATTTCTGCTCCAGCACGCTTTTTAACACGTTGATCTATGCTTGAAAGGAGGCTCTCCAGACAGAGAGAGCACCCACAACGAGGGCGCGCTAATGGCTACTATTGATTCCCTGAACAAGGACAACACACGTCTCAGCGATGGACCCGACTGGACCTTTGAGTTGCTGGATGTCTACCTCGCTGAAATCGACCGGGTAGCAAAACTCTATCGCCTGGATACCTATCCTCACCAGATTGAAGTCATAACCTCCGAACAGATGATGGATGCCTATTCCAGCGTCGGGATGCCGATCAATTATCCGCACTGGTCGTTTGGTAAAAAATTTATTGAAACGGAACGGCTGTATAAACACGGCCAGCAGGGGCTGGCGTATGAAATCGTCATCAACTCCAACCCGTGTATCGCTTACCTGATGGAAGAGAACACCATTACCATGCAGGCGCTGGTGATGGCGCATGCCTGCTACGGGCACAACTCTTTCTTCAAGAATAACTATCTTTTCCGCAGCTGGACGGACGCCAGCTCGATCGTCGATTACCTGATCTTCGCCCGTAAATACATTACCGACTGCGAAGAGCGCTACGGCGTCGATGAAGTGGAGAAACTGCTCGACTCCTGCCATGCCCTGATGAACTACGGCGTAGACCGCTACAAACGGCCGCAGAAAATTTCCCTGCAGGAGGAGAAAGCCCGGCAGAAAAGCCGCGAGGAGTATCTGCAAAGCCAGGTGAATATGCTGTGGCGCACCTTGCCTAAGCGTGAAGAAGAGAAAGCTGTCGCTGAGGCGCGCCGCTACCCGTCTGAGCCACAGGAAAACCTGCTCTACTTTATGGAGAAGAACGCACCGCTGCTGGAGTCATGGCAGCGTGAGATCCTGCGCATTGTGCGTAAGGTCAGCCAGTACTTCTATCCGCAAAAACAGACGCAGGTGATGAACGAAGGCTGGGCGACATTCTGGCATTACACCATCCTCAACCATCTGTATGACGAGGGGAAAGTCACCGAACGGTTTATGATGGAATTCCTCCACAGTCATACCAACGTGGTGTTCCAGCCGCCTTACAACAGCCCGTGGTACAGCGGCATTAACCCGTATGCCCTCGGCTTTGCGATGTTCCAGGACATCAAACGTATCTGCCAGTCGCCAACGGAAGAGGACAAATACTGGTTCCCGGATATTGCCGGTTCGGACTGGCTGGAAACGCTGCATTTTGCGATGCGCGATTTCAAGGATGAGAGCTTTATTAGCCAGTTTATGTCGCCGAAGATCATGCGCGATTTCCGCTTCTTCACCGTGCTGGATGATGACCGTAACAACTTCCTGGAAATTTCAGCGATTCATAACGAAGAGGGATACCGGGAGATCCGCTCTCGCCTCTCTTCCCAGTACAACCTGAGCAATCTTGAACCCAATATTCAGGTATGGAATGTAGATCTGCGCGGTGACCGCTCTCTGACGCTGCGCTACATCCCGCACAACCGTGCCCCGCTGGATAAAGGGCGTAAAGAGGTGCTGAAGCATGTGCATCGTCTGTGGGGCTTTGACGTGCTGCTGGAGCAGCAGAATGAAGACGGTAGCGTGGAGCTGCTGGAGCGCTGCCCGACGCGGATGAATACGCTGTAGTGCCGGCCTGAACCGAAACGCCCGCGTCAGGGCGAAAAAAAACCTCTCAGCTGAGAGGTTTTTTCTTTTAGCGGGTCTGGATGGCCAGATCACCCGGCAGCGTTTTTTGCATCCGGTGCCAGATTTCACCGGAGTCGCGGCCGTAGCGGCGCACGGTTTCATACACCTGATCGTGCTGACCGGTGGAGCAGAGCTCGCTCAGCTTGTGGTAAAAGCCCAGCGCCAGACTGCGGGCTTCCGGATTGGCAAAGTAGTGACGACCGATACGGGTATAGAGCCCTTTCATGCCGTTAAGGATGAGGCCGTAAATCGGGTTACCGGAGGCAAACGCCAGGCCGCGGAAGATGTTGTAATCGAGGGTAGCAAACGCATCCGCATGATCTTCCACCTGGTTGGCACTGGCCAGAACCTGGAGCGCATCTTCCGGGTGCTGACGGAAAGCCGTACGAATAAAGATGGTGGCGATATTGGTACGCACGGAGAGCAGATTATCAATCAGCTGCGGCACGCTTTCATGATCGAGGCGCGCCAGCGTTTCAAGAATATTCAGCCCGGAGGTTTCCCAGAAATTGTTTACTTTTGTTGGCTTGCCATGCTGAATCGTCAACCACCCATCACGCGCCAGTCGCTGGAGCACTTCCCGAAGCGTGGTGCGAGTGACGCCAATCAGTTCAGAGAGTTCGCGTTCAGCCGGAAGAATGGACCCTGCAGGGAAACGATTATTCCAGATGCTTTCAATGATGTACTCTTCCGCGAAACCCGCCGGGCTCTGCGCCTTAATGACCATAGTGAGATTTCCATTACACAGCTTTAGCAAATTGCACTCATCATACCAGAGGCTCGCAGAGGCAGATAGCGCAGCAGTGAGAGAAAAGAGGGATCGCCGTTTCATTTTTATGAAATTTACATTGCAGCCGAATCCCCCTCCAGGCCGTGATTTTTGCGTATACTGATGTTTTGTTTTACTTCACGGGGAAGAACGTCTGTCGTGGAAATTTCTTTTGGGCGCGCGTTATGGCGCAATTTTTTAGGCCAGTCTCCCGACTGGTACAAGCTGATACTTCTGGTGTTCCTGGTTGTTAATCCTCTCATCTTTATTGTGCACCCGTTTATTGCCGGGTGGCTGCTGGTCGCGGAGTTTATCTTCACCCTGGCCATGGCGCTGAAGTGCTATCCCCTGCTGCCTGGCGGTTTGCTGGCCATTGAAGCGGTTGTCATTGGGATGACCAGCGCCGAGCATGTAAAAGCAGAACTGGCCTCAAACCTTGAAGTGCTTCTGCTGCTGATGTTTATGGTGGCCGGCATCTACTTTATGAAACAGCTGCTGCTGTTTATTTTTACCCGCCTGCTGCTGAGCATTCCTTCAAAAACGCTTTTGTCGCTGGCTTTCTGCGTGGCTGCAGCATTTCTTTCGGCCTTCCTGGATGCGCTGACGGTGGTCGCCGTGGTGATAAGCGTCGCGGTCGGGTTTTATGGTATTTATCACCGGGTGGCCTCTTCACGTCCCGGCGATGACCTGCTTGATGACAGCCAGGTCGATAATGACCACCGCGAGGTGCTGGAACAGTTCCGCGCCTTCCTGCGCAGCCTGATGATGCATGCCGGCGTCGGGACCGCCCTGGGCGGCGTGATGACGATGGTGGGTGAACCGCAAAATCTGATTATTGCTAAAGCTGCGGGCTGGCATTTCGGTGATTTCTTCCTGCGAATGGCACCGGTGAGCATACCGGTTCTGGTGTGCGGTCTGGCGACCTGTGTGGTGGTGGAGAAATTCAGCCTCTTTGGCTATGGTGCGCATATTCCGGCGCCCGTGCGTCAGGAGCTGCAGAAATTCGACCAACAAAGCCGTAGCCAGCGGACACGGCAGGAGACGCTGCGTCTTATTGCACAGGGCGTCATTGGCGTCTGGCTTATCGCCGCGCTGGCGTTTCATCTTGCCGAAGTCGGTTTAATTGGCCTGTCGGTGATTATTCTCGCCACCAGTTTTACCGGCGTGACGGATGAGCATGCGATTGGCAAAGCCTTTACGGAAGCCCTGCCCTTTACCGCCCTGCTGGCCGTCTTTTTTGCGGTCGTCGCGGTGCTCATCGACCAGAAGCTTTTCGCGCCGATCATTACCTTTGTCTTGCAGGCGGCACCGGATGCTCAGCTTTCGCTGTTTTATCTGTTTAACGGGCTACTGTCGTCTATCTCGGATAACGTGTTTGTTGGCACGGTCTATATCAACGAGGCCAAAACGGCCATGGAGCAAGGCGTCATCAGCGCCGGACAGTTCGAACTGCTGGCGGTGGCAATTAACACCGGGACCAACCTGCCGTCGGTGGCGACGCCCAACGGTCAGGCAGCGTTCCTGTTCCTGCTGACCTCTGCGCTGGCTCCACTCATACGTCTTTCTTATGGGCGAATGGTCTGGATGGCGCTTCCCTATACGCTGGTGCTCACGCTTGTAGGATTGCTTTGCGTCAAAATTACCCTTATTCCCTGTACGCAATGGTTGATACAAGCGGGTATACTTGCCACGCAGTAAACCTGATATATCGGGCAGCTTACTGCCCGTTTACCTTTTCGCACGATAAACATCCAATTACGTTTTATTTCGTCAGGTACAGGTGGCGCGAAAAACGAATTCGTTTACACTGCGCTTTCTAAGCATGTTCCAGGGAAATGATTATGTTGAGATTTTTAAACCAGTGCTCTCGCGGTCGCGGAGCGTGGTTGTTAATGGCCCTGACCGCCTTTGCGCTGGAAATGGTCGCGCTGTGGTTCCAGCATGTGATGGGACTTCAGCCTTGCGTACTCTGTATTTACGAACGCTGTGCATTGTTCGGCATTATGGGTGCGGGTCTGGTGGGCGCGATTGCCCCTAAATCGCCGTTACGCTATGCCGCAATTGCCATTTGGCTGTACAGCGCCTGGAAAGGTATTGAGCTCTCCTGGCAGCACACCATGATGCAACTGCATCCGTCCCCCTTTATGACCTGCGATTTCGCCGCCCGCTTCCCGAGCTGGCTGCCGCTTGATAAGTGGCTGCCGCAGGTGTTTGTTGCTTCCGGTGACTGCTCAGTGCGCCAGTGGGAATTCCTGAGCCTTGAGATGCCGCAGTGGCTGGTGGGGATTTTTGTGGCCTACTTCATTGTGGCGCTGCTGGTGCTCATCGCACAACCGTTCAAACCCAAGAAACGCGACCTGTTTGGCAGGTAAAAAAAACCCGCTTCGGCGGGTTTTTTCTTATCCACGGTTGGGATGATTCATGATGTGATCTTCCCAGTCCTGTACCTCTGACTCTTTCACCGCAATATGACGCACAGAGATGCGTTCACCGTGCATCGCCGCTTTGGAGCCCGTCAGCAGCGGGTGCCATTTTGGCAGGTCTTTGCCTTCCGCCAGCAGACGATAGGCGCAGGTATGGGGCAGCCATTCGAAGGTGGGCAGGTTCTCACGGGTAAGCTTGATGCAATCCGGCTCGTACTCGAAGCGACGCTCATAGTTGCGACACTGGCAGGTTTTGATGTTCAGCTGCTTGCAGGCAACGTTGGTGAAATAGATTTCGTCCGAATCTTCATCCATCAGTTTATGCAGGCAGCACTGCCCGCAACCGTCACACAACGATTCCCACTCCACGTCTGTCATTTGGTCGAGAGTTTTGCTTTGCCAGAAAGGAATGTTGTTCATCAGGATGTCCACACGTCAAAAGAGAGCGCACCTTATAACGAGTCTGGCACGTTGTTGCAAGTTTTGCCGCCCTCTTCAGGCGGCAAGATGCTTTTACAGCACGCGAGTTTTCAGTGACAGGCCGTTAAAACTGACGTCCAGTTCGTCACCGGCCTGCAGCGGGCCGACACCTTCTGGCGTACCGGTGAGGATCACATCGCCCGGTTTCAGGGTAAAGAAGCGGCTCATGTAGGCAATCAGCGGCACAATTTTATGGATCATATCTGCCGTGGTGCCCTGCTGGCGGATCTCGCCGTTAACCTTCAGGCTGAGCGGGGTGTTCTGCGGATCGTCGGTAAATTCACTTACCGGAATAAAACCGGAGATCGGGCAAGCGTTATCAAACCCTTTGGCCTTTTCCCACGGCTGCCCCGCTTTCTTCATTTTGCCCTGAACATCACGCAGGGTCAGGTCGAGCGCGACACCGTATCCGGCAATCGCCTTTTGCACATGCTCTTCGGAGGCCTGACGCAGCGTCGCGCCAATCAGCACGGCCAGCTCCACTTCATGATGCACCGACCCCAACCCCTGCGGCAGCGCCAGCGGCTGGCGAATGTCGCACAGCGCGGTTTCTGGCTTGATGAACAGGACCGGCTCGTCTGGCGTCGCGCTGCCCATCTCCTGAATATGTTTGGCATAGTTACTGCCTACGCAGACCACTTTGCTGACGGGATAATCCAGTAATGCACCTTGCCAGTTATGATGTTGATACATGTACGACCCCTAAACGGTTGATGTGTTAACCCCGAAAACAGCCGGGACTATTTTTTCCCGTTCACCTCAAGATGCTGTTTTAATAAATTCTCGGGTGGTGGCGGGAGCTGTAAATAATAGCCTTGCTCCGCTAATGCGGTTTTCACTTTTTCCAGATCGGCGTTGACCAGTTTCTTACGGCCATCCAGCGGCAGCAGCATCGCCAGCTGAGGTCGGCCAAAGTTCTTCATTAATTCTTCAGGTACGCGCGAAAAATCGTCTTTCTTTTCGACATAAAGATAGGTCTGGTCACGACTTGTACTTCTGTAGATCACACAAAACATGTTTTTACTCTGAATTAATGGGTGGTTGCTTGCCTCAATATACTCCTGACTATAACATGCCTGATACTCTTCGGAATATCGCAACGGCGGTGTTGCGGTTAATAGCAAATTGAGTAAGGCCAGGATGTCAAACACGCCAATCGAGCTTAAAGGCAGTAGCTTCACCTTATCAGTGGTACATTTGCATGATGCAAAACCCGAGGTTATTCGTCAGGCGTTAGAAGACAAAATTGCGCAGGCTCCCGCTTTTCTGAAACATGCCCCCGTCGTCGTGAATGTCAGTGGTCTGGATGCACCGGTTAACTGGAAACTTCTCCAGCAAGCCGTGGCCGCGACCGGGCTGCGTATCGTCGGTATCAGCGGCTGCAAAGATGCTGAGCTGAAAGCAGAAATTGACCGTGCGGGTCTGCCCATTCTGACCGAAGGCAAAGAAAAAGCCGCGCGTCCTGCCCCTGCGGCAGTCCAAACGCCCCCTCCTCCGGTGCAAAACGTTACACCTGTCACAAAAACGCGATTGATTGATGTGCCGGTTCGTTCCGGTCAGCGCATTTATGCACCAAACTGTGATCTGATTGTTACAAGCCACGTCAGCGCTGGCGCAGAGCTGATTGCAGATGGCAATATTCACGTATACGGTATGATGCGTGGGCGTGCGCTCGCGGGTGCAAGTGGTGACAGGGATGCGCAAATATTTTGTACTCATCTGACGGCGGAACTGGTGTCCATCGCAGGTGAATATTGGCTGAGCGACAAGATCCCAGCCGAATTTTATGGCAAAGCGGCTCGTCTGCGACTGGCAGACGACGCGTTGACCGTTCAACCGTTGAATTGATCCCTTTTTAACAAGGAATTTCTATGGCACGCATTATTGTTGTTACTTCGGGTAAAGGAGGCGTTGGCAAGACCACCTCCAGCGCGGCCATCGCTACTGGTTTGGCCCAGAAGGGAAAGAAAACCGTCGTTATCGATTTCGATATCGGTCTGCGTAACCTCGACCTGATCATGGGATGTGAACGTCGCGTGGTCTATGACTTCGTGAACGTCATTCAGGGTGACGCCACACTGAACCAGGCGCTGATTAAAGACAAGCGCACCGAAAACCTCTACATCCTTCCGGCTTCTCAGACGCGTGATAAAGACGCCCTGACCCGCGAAGGCGTGGAAAAGGTGCTCGACGAGCTGAAAAAAATGGAGTTTGACTTCGTTGTCTGTGACTCCCCTGCCGGCATCGAAACGGGCGCCCTGATGGCACTCTACTTCGCTGATGAAGCCATCATCACCACCAACCCTGAAGTCTCATCCGTGCGTGACTCGGACCGTATTCTGGGGATCCTCGCCTCCAAATCGCGTCGTGCGGAAAATGGCGAAGAACCCATTAAAGAGCACCTGCTGCTGACCCGCTATAACCCGGGTCGCGTGAACAAAGGTGACATGCTTAGCATGGAAGACGTGCTGGAGATCCTGCGCATCAAACTGGTCGGCGTGATCCCGGAAGATCAATCCGTATTGCGCGCCTCTAACCAGGGCGAGCCAGTGATCCTGGATACAATGGCAGATGCAGGTAAAGCGTACGCGGATACCGTTGACCGTCTGCTGGGAGAAGAACGTCCTTTCCGCTTCATTGAAGAAGAGAAGAAAGGTTTCCTCAAACGCCTGTTCGGAGGATAAGTTATGGCATTACTGGACTTTTTTCTCTCGCGGAAAAAGAACACCGCCAACATCGCAAAAGAACGACTGCAAATCATCGTTGCGGAGCGTCGTCGTAGTGACGCCGAGCCACACTACCTGCCGCAGCTGCGTAAGGACATCCTGGAAGTGATCTGTAAGTATGTGCAGATTGACCCGGAGATGGTCACGGTGCAGCTGGAGCAAAAAGACGGGGATATTTCGATTCTGGAGCTGAACGTTACGCTCCCGGAAGCCGAAGAGTCACGTCCGTAGTTCGGGATTGTGTATCCCCGGTAAGCGTATGCCGCCGGGGAAATGTGCCGGGCATGTCAGCATGACCCGGCATTTTCATTATCGCGGATAACCTTCCAGCACAGTATTCAGGCGATCGGCCATCAATTCCCCGCGCCAGCCCGCCATCATTTCCGGCAAACCATTCTGAGGTTTCAGCTTCCAGTGCCAGTTCAGCAGCTGGTTAATCTGACGGCGTGACGCCAGCAGTTCCGCGCCCAGTTTGCTTTGCGTCGCGACGTCCTGCACCAGCGCTTTGATATCCTTGAACGCCTTGCGATAGCCCGGCATATCCATCAGATTCAGCAGTGGCTCCGGCAGTGCTTCGTCCGGCATTTCCTGCGCTTTTGCCACCAGCGCAAGCAGGGTTTTACCGTGGAAACGGATCTCGCTGCCGGAAAGCCCGATGCTGTCCAGTTCGCCCATGCTGCCCGGCATATACCGCGCGACCGCCCAGAGGTGTTCTTCGCGTACCACAAAGTTAACGGCCAGGTCGCGCTCGCGTGCTTTACGCAAACGCCAGTCCGCTAACAGCTGCAGACACGCCAGCTGACGCGTACGCAGCTGCCAGGCGTTACTGATATCGCGCCAGGCCTCTTTCGGATCAACCACTTCCTGACGACGCTGCTGCGTCATTCGGCACTCATCCAGCGCGGCGGGCAACCAGCCTGACGCTTCCGCCTCTTTCATCAGCTGGCCGGCAATCGGCAGGAGGTAAAACACGTCTGCCGCCGCGTATTCCAGTTGACGCTCGGTTAATGGGCGTGCCAGCCAGTCGGTGCGGGATTCGCTTTTATCCAGCGTCAGGCCAGTATACTCCTCAACCATGGCGGCAAAGCCCCATGAGAGCGGTCGATTACTGAAGGCCGCGAGGATCTGCGTATCAATCAACGGTTGTGGCATGACGCCAAAAGTATTCAGAAAGACTTCCAGATCTTCACTGCCTGCGTGCAGGTATTTTGTTACCGCAGTATCGAGCAGCAGGTCACGCATCGGCGTCCAGTCGGTAATGCCGAGCGGGTCGATCAGCGACACGTGTTTACCGTCGTACATCTGAATCAACCCCAGCTGCGGGTAGTAGGTCCGGGTACGGACAAACTCGGTATCCAGGGCAATGGCAGGAAAGTCGCGCGTCACTTCGCACAGCGAAGCCAGCTCGTCGTTGGTCGTGATCATCTGGTAATTCAAAACGGATTCTCTTTTGTTTGCGCCCATAAAAAACGCCGG
The DNA here is from genome assembly GCF_031453695.1 of Enterobacter sp. SORGH_AS_0287. Lineage (NCBI taxonomy): Bacteria > Pseudomonadati > Pseudomonadota > Gammaproteobacteria > Enterobacterales > Enterobacteriaceae > Enterobacter > Enterobacter sp. SORGH_AS_0287. The sequence goes on along the minus strand of NZ_JAVIZW010000001.1, from coordinate 746,368 downwards.
CTTAACCGGCGTCTGGGCGATTAGCGTGAAGCTCAGGCCTTATTGTCTACTTTGCCACGGGCTTCGTCACGTAATTCTCGTCGTAATATCTTTCCGACATTCGATTTCGGCAGTTCCTCGCGAAACTCAACCAGCTTCGGCACCTTGTAGCCGGTCAGCTGACGACGACAGAAGGTGATCAGCGCCTCCTCCGTAAGAGAAGGATCTTTTTTGACCACAAAAATCTTCACCGCCTCGCCGCTGCTCCCGGAAGGGACGCCTACGGCAGCCACTTCGAGCACGCCGCTGTGCTGCATCACCACATCTTCGATTTCATTCGGGTAGACGTTGAAACCGGAAACCAGGATCATGTCTTTCTTACGATCGACGATACGCAGGAAGCCCTCTTCATCCATCACGGCGATATCACCGGTGTGCAGCCAGCCGTCTTTGATAATTTCATCGGTCGCATCGGGACGTTGCCAGTAGCCCAGCATCACCTGCGGCCCTTTGACACAGAGTTCGCCCGGTTCACCTGGCGCCACGTCGTTATCGTCATCATCAACCAGTTTGGCTTCCGTCGACGGAACCGGCAGGCCAATGCTTCCGCTGTGATAGTCGATATCGTGCGGGTTCACACTGACCAGCGGGGCGCACTCCGTCAGGCCATAGCCTTCCAGTAAATACTGACCCGTCAGTTTCATCCAGCGTTCGGCAACGGCCTGTTGAACCGGCATACCGCCACCTGCAGAGAGGTGCAGCGTGGAGAAATCGAGCTTCTGGAACTCTTTGTTGTTGAGCAGCGCGTTAAACAACGTATTCACCCCGGTCATGGCGGTGAACGGATATTTCGCCAGCTCTTTCACCAACCCCGGAATATCGCGCGGGTTCGTTATCAATACGTTTTGACCGCCCAGCTCAATAAACAGCAGACAGTTCATGGTCAGCGCGAAGATGTGATAAAGCGGAAGCGCGGTGATCACCAGCTCTTTTCCGTGGTGCAGCAACGGTCCGTAGGTGGCATTCACCTGCTCAAGGTTTGCCAGCATGTTACGGTGGGTCAGCATGGCGCCTTTAGCCACACCCGTTGTGCCGCCGGTGTACTGCAGAAACGCGAGGTCTTCTGATACCACTTCCGGTTTAACGTATTGCATGCGGTAGCCCGCCTGCAGCGCACTGCGGAAAGAGATCGCGTCCGGCAGGTGGTATTTCGGCACCAGACGTTTGATGTATTTGACGACAAAGTTAACCAGTGTCCCTTTGGCGGTAGAGAGTTGATCCCCCATACGCGTCAGGATAACGTGTTTAACCTGGGTTTTGTCGACCACTTTTTCCAGCGTGTGGGCAAAGTTAGAGACAATCACAATGGCGGCGGCACCGCTGTCGTTGAGCTGATGCTCCAGCTCCCGCGGCGTATACAGCGGGTTAACGTTGACAACAATCATCCCGGCACGCAGGACACCGAACAGCGCCACCGGGTATTGCAGCAGGTTCGGCATCATCAGCGCGACGCGGTCCCCTTTTTGCAGCCCCAGCCCTTCCTGCAGATAGGCGGCGAACGCCCGACTACGCTCCTCAAGTTTACGGAACGTCATGACCTCGCCCATATTCACAAAAGCAGGCTGGTCTGCGTAACGCCTTACCGAGTGTTCAAACAATTCAACCAGGGATTGATAACGGTCAGGATTGATCTCGGCAGGAACATCTGCGGGATAACGGTTAAGCCAAACCTTCTTCAATGCATCACCTCTGAAATGAGTGTTCGTCGTCATCACAACCCCGATAATAAACAGTTTGTTAACATTATATTAACTCAGCGTACCAGTTTATTAATTGTTCAGATTTAAGGTTGCGAAGCGCGTCACTCTTTTTTTTCGTTTTATTCGTAAAAAACAGAGACAGCGGCTGAGCCGCTGTCTCTTTTCTAACAATTACAGGGAGTTACTCAGTAACGATTGTCTGAACCTGTGCAGGCCCCGGGTTATACCAGCCCCAGCCCGGGTAGCCATACCGATAAGGATGTGGACCCCACATCCACGGATCCATCGGCTGAGGTGGCATGATGACCTGCTGTGTCAGCCGCCAGCGCTTATACCCGTTGACCTGCATGGTCATAAATTTATACGGCGTGTTGCCGACTTTGCCCTCTACCGAACCGGTAATCGGGCCGACGACGGTGACCAGCTGTCCGCGAAAATCGACCGGGTCGAGAAAACCGCCAACGTCGGCATAAATACGCCCGCGGGAAGGTTCGCCAAGGATCGGCCGCGCACCGCTATCCAGCGGAACGGTGGCAATCTCCAGACGGGTTTTCCCCTGCTGGTTTTGCACCTCGATAACCTTGCCGCCAAAGCGCGCTTCCTGGCCGACGTAAAGCTCAGGCGCATTCATCACGCGAACCAGATCCTGCTGTGGCGTGGGGCTGCTGCCCTTAATCGCATCAGGAACGGAAACGCATCCGCTCAGTGCTATGGCCACTGCGCCTGCCATAAAAAGGCGTACAACTTTAGTCTGAACCGCCATGATGCGACTCCTTTTTCTCAGTTCCTGTTACTGAGATTCATTCCCGGCCTGGAAGTTTCTTCCACGCGACGGTGTTTCGCAAATAAACCGGCTCCGCATGTTCAACGGCCACGGTTTTGCCCGCCTCAAGCAGTTGGCAGGCGACGGGAAGCATATCCTCTGCGGCGGGCAGAAGCATGTTGCCGTCTGTCAGCGTGATCCCGGTGCCGTTAGCCATCTCTGGCCATGCCGGCCAGCCGGTGCCTACTGTCGCCCACTCGCCGGACAGCTGTTTCAGCCGCTCGGTCACCGCTTCCGGCTTGAGGACAGCCTCGGTCTCTTCACCGTGCCAGATGCCATTTTCATCGCGGGTGTATTCTGCCCAGTAAACTTCTCCCATTCGGGCGTCAATGGCCGCCAGAACGCGCGTTGCCCCGGTCATGCGCCATGCGCCCTGCGCCATGGTTGCCAGCGTGGAAACACCGATCATCGGCAGTTCTGCGCCCAGCGCCAGCCCCTGCGCAATGCCAATTCCAATGCGTACGCCCGTAAAGCTGCCGGGGCCACGGCCAAAGGCCAGTGCGTCAAGGTCGGTTAAGGTGGTGTTGCCCCGGGTTAAAATCTCTTTAACCAGAGGCAGAATGCGTTGGGTGTGTTCTCGTGGGCACTCTTCGAAATGAGCAGAGATAGCACCGTCGTTCAACAGAGCAACAGAACAGGCCTCTGTCGCGGTATCAATAGCCAGAATTCGCATCAGTCGTCGCGCTCTCGCAATGGTCAGTCACAAAATGGCGCGCATCTTAGCATACTCACGGGCAAATTACTCCGCCGTTGGGTTTGCCAGGAAGCGAACCGCGCGTTTAATGTCCCGCGTGCGCGGCGCGGGCGGCAAGCTGGCAAGGAAGGTCGCACCGTAAGGGCGCATCACCAGCCGGTTATCGCATATGACCAGCACGCCGCGGTCGTCTGTGTCGCGAATCAGGCGCCCTACCCCTTGTTTAAGGGTGATCACCGCGTCCGGTAGCTGGACCTCATCAAAAGGATCGCCGCCGCGCAAACGGCAATCTTCCATACGTGCTTTCAGCAGCGGATCGTCAGGCGAAGTAAACGGCAGTTTATCGATGATCACCAGTGACAGGGTATCTCCCCGCACGTCCACCCCTTCCCAGAAGCTGCTGGTGGCTACCAGCAGGGCGTTACCGGCACTGACAAACTGCTGTAACAGTTGCCCTTTGCTGGTCTCGCCCTGAAGCAGAACCGGCAAAGTCATGGTGGCGCGGAACTGCTCCGCCAGATCGCGCATCATCGCGTGGGAGGTGCAGAGCATAAAACAGCGGCCGTTGTTGGCCTCGATCATCGGCCTGAGCATTGCCGCCAGCAGGCGCGCCGCGCCGGGCTGGTTAGGCAGAGGCAGATTACGCGGAACGCAGAGCAACGCCTGTGTTTCATAATCAAACGGGCTGGGCAACAGCAGCGACTCCGCCTGCTCAATCCCCAGACGCCCGGTAAAGTGATGTAGATCGTCATTCACCGAAAGGGTTGCCGACGTGAAGATCCAGCTTCCCGGTTTTTGCGCCATCACCTCTTTGAATTTATCCGCCACCGTCAGCGGCGTCAGGGCCAGCGTGAAATGGCGGGAGGTGCATTCATACCAGTAGCTGAACCCCGGCTGGTTTATCTCTTTCAGCCGTTTGAGGCGTGCCCGATAGAGCGTGGCGCGCTCGAAGGCGGCATCCAGCAGTGCGGAACGGCCGAGCGATAGTTTCGCCACGTCGTAGCAAAGCTCAAGGGCATCATCGAGCAACAACAGCGCGCGCTGGATATTTTTGTCTGCCAGCAGCTCACGCAGATTACCGCGATAGCCCGGCTCACCCAGTTGCAGGCGAAAATCCTGCGCACTTTGCGCCAGGCGGTCAGCACACTTCTGCAGCTGTTGGGTATCTTTTAACTCGGTGCGGTAGGCAATGGTGAAATCTTTCGCTAAGTCCTGCAGCTGGCGGCTGGAGAGCGACTGGCCAAAATACTGGCTGGCGATGTCAGGAAGCTGGTGGGCTTCATCGAAGATCATCACGTCCGCTTCCGGGATCAGTTCGCCAAAGCCGCTATCTTTAACCACCATATCGGCAAGGAAGAGATGGTGGTTGACCACCACGACATCCGCATCCATGGCGGTTTTACGCGCTTTCACCACAAAACAATCTTTATACAGCGGGCAGTCGCTCCCCAGGCAGTTGTCGTTGGTACTGGTGACCAGCGGCCAGGCGGGAGAGTCTTCCGGCACGCTCGCGCAGGTGCTGATATCCCCCTCCTCCGTCTGATTGGCCCAGGCGCGAAGAATAATGACATCGCTGAGCGTCTGCACCGGCAGATCGCCGCCTGCCAGCGCCTGCTGCTCAAGCCGTTCAAGGCAGAGGTAGTTGGAGCGGCCTTTCAGCAACGCCAGGCGGCCTTTATACTTCAGGGCGTTGGCAACCGTGGGCAGATCGCGGCTGTAAAGCTGGTCCTGCAGCGCTTTAGACCCGGTGGAGATGATCACTTTCTTTTTAGCCCGCAGCGCTGGCGCCAGGTAGGCATAGGTTTTGCCCGTGCCGGTACCGGCTTCCACCACCAGCGGCTGCGCGGTGTCGATTGCGCGGGCCACGGCATGCGCCATCTGCCGCTGGGGTTCACGCGGTTTAAAACCGGGAATCGCCTGTGCTAACTGACCTTCTGGGGAAAAATCGTCTGCCACGTTGCTCTCTCACTGTATTTTTGCACAGGGATTATGTCAGCCCATCCTCTCCAGTGCCACCCCAAATAGTGACGAGGGGAACACAATATGGCAGTCTTGCCGACTGACATGAAAATAACGAGGAAACGTTTATGACAATTGTGCGCATTGATGCCGAAGCACGCTGGTCTGATGTGGTCATCCATAACCAGACGCTCTACTACACCGGTGTACCGGAAAATCTCGACGCAGATGCCTTCGAACAGACGGCGAATACGCTGGCGCAGATTGACGCCGTGCTGGAAAAGCAAGGCAGCGACAGATCACGCATTCTGGATGCGACCATTTTTCTTGCCAGTAAAGACGATTTTGCGGCGATGAATAAAGCCTGGGATGCCTGGGTTGTGGCGGGACATGCGCCCGTACGGTGTACCGTACAGGCGACGCTGATGAAGCCGGAATACAAAGTCGAAATTAAGATCATCGCGGCGGTTTAAGCCGGATTACTCCTCTTCATCATCCTCAAAACGCGCCACGATCCGCTCGCCGGTGTGGGTGGCGCGAAGTTCATTAGCAACTTGCGTAATCGCCTGTCCGCTGCTCATCCCCTGGGACATCAGTTCCTGAATACGCTCCACCGCTTTCTGCTGCTGGTCATGGCTCAGAGAAGGTAAACCTGCAAACATTGTCAACTCCTGCTAAATTATCCGCGCTAATTATTTCACGCTGCCCGGTAGTATGCCACACATGAACCCGTTACCCCCTACAGTCATTTCATTACCCTGGCGTTCAGACGCCGCGGAATTCTGGTTTGCCCGCCTCAGCCATCTTCCTTTTGCGATGTTGCTGCACTCCGGTTATGCGGATCATCCCTATAGCCGCTTTGATATTCTGGTTGCCGACCCTCTGCAGACCCTGATAACACAAGGGAATGTGACTACGACGGGCGAAACGCAGTCAACGGACGATCCGCTGTCATTACTTCAGCAGGCGCTGGACGCGCTGGGCTTAACCGTTCCGCAAAATCCCGACCTTCCCTTCCAGGGAGGTGCGCTGGGCTTATTCGGCTATGATTTAGGTCGCCGCTTCGAAACCTTGCCGGAGACTGCGCAGGACGACATTCCGCTGCCGGATATGGCGGTGGGGCTTTACGACTGGGCAATAATCGTCGATCACCACAAGCAGGCGGTCTCTCTGCTCAGCCATCAGGATGTGTCCGCCCGGCTTGCATGGCTTGAGGCACAGGTTCCCGTCGCGACAGCGGATTTCCATCTGACCTCTGCGTGGCGCGCCAACATGACCGCGCGGGAGTACGCCGCGAAGTTTGAGCAGGTTCAGGGCTATCTGCAGAGCGGTGATTGCTATCAGGTCAACCTTGCCCAGCGTTTTCAGGCAACCTGTGAAGGCGATGAGTGGCAGGCATTTACCCGCCTCAACGCCAGTAACCGGGCACCGTTCAGTGCATTTCTGCGCCTGGAACAGGGCGCTATCCTGAGCCTCTCGCCCGAGCGTTTTATTCATCTTGCCGATGGCACTATTCAGACGCGACCGATTAAAGGCACGCTTCCCCGGCTGGCCGATCCTGTTGCCGACCGCCAGCAGGCGGAAAAACTGGCGGCCTCGTTAAAAGATCGCGCTGAAAACCTGATGATTGTCGACCTCATGCGTAACGACATTGGCCGGGTCGCCGTACCGGGAAGCGTGCGTGTCCCTGAACTGTTTGTCGTCGAGCCGTTCCCCGCGGTGCATCACCTGGTCAGCACCATTACCGCGCAACTGCCCGCCTCGCGCACGGCCTGCGATCTGCTTCGCGCCGCGTTCCCGGGCGGCTCGATAACCGGCGCGCCTAAAGTGCGGGCAATGGAAATAATCGATGAGCTGGAACCGCATCGACGAAACGCCTGGTGCGGCAGCATTGGCTATATCAGTCTCTGCGGTACGCTGGATACCAGCATCACCATTCGAACGCTGACCGCCTGTAACGGGCATCTTTACTGTTCCGCAGGGGGCGGAATTGTTGCTGATAGCCAGGTCGATGCGGAATATCAGGAAACCTTTGATAAAGTTAACCGTATCCTGAAACAACTGGAGTAATGACGGGTGGATAAAGAGAACCTGACGCTGGATGATTTTCTGTCGCGCTTTCAGCTTTTGCGGCCCAACGTGAGCCGCGAAGCCCTGAATCAACGTCAGGCAGCGGTGTTGATCCCGGTGGTCCGTCGTGAGCAGCCGGGTCTGCTGCTCACCCAGCGTTCGCCACATTTACGTAAGCACGCAGGTCAGGTCGCCTTTCCGGGTGGTGCCGTGGACAGTTCTGACGCCTCGCTGATTGCCGCCGCGCTGCGTGAAGCCCAGGAAGAGGTCGCCATTCCGCCTGAAGCGGTTGAGATCATTGGCGTGCTGCCGCCGGTCGACAGCGTGACCGGTTTTCAGGTCACACCGGTGGTCGGCATTATCCCACCGGATCTGCAATATCACGCCAGCGTCGATGAAGTGTCTGCGGTGTTTGAGATGCCACTGGAAGAGGCTCTTCGGCTCGGGCGTTATCATCCGCTGGATATCCAGCGTCGGGGTCATGCGCACCGGGTGTGGTTGTCCTGGTATCAGCATTATTTTGTCTGGGGCATGACGGCGGGCATCATTCGTGAACTGGCGCTGCAAATCGGCCTGAAGCCTTGACTATACTTTACATTCCACCCTCTTCTGCCAGGTTTGCGATCGGCGTCGCGCTATTAGCAAAACCATCGCTAACCATTAGTTTAATTCATGTGAATAGTTAAGCCGAGGTCGGTCTTCCCTCTTACACTATGCGCAGTTATAACATCGTTACTGGAACCCCGGTAACCCTGTCAGGAGTGTGAAAGTGATTAGTATATTCGACATGTTCAAAGTGGGAATTGGCCCTTCGTCTTCCCATACTGTTGGCCCGATGAAGGCCGGTAAACAGTTCGTCGATGATCTGGTCGAAAAAGGATTACTGGAAAGCGTTACCCGTGTCGCCGTGGATGTTTACGGCTCACTGTCATTAACGGGTAAAGGCCACCACACCGATATCGCCATTATTATGGGTCTGGCGGGCAATATGCCGGATACCGTAGATATTGATGCCATTCCGGCATTTATCCGCGACGTGGAAACGCGCGGCCGCCTGCTGCTGGCAAACGGTCAGCATGAAGTGGATTTCCCGCATGATGACGGCATGCGTTTTCGTAGCGATAACCTGTCCCTGCATGAAAACGGTATGCAGATCCACGCCTTTAGCGGCGACAAAGTGATCTACAGCAAAACCTATTACTCCATTGGCGGTGGTTTTATCATTGATGAGGAACACTTCGGCAAAGATACAACGGGTGATGTGAACGTACCTTACCCGTTCAAGTCCGCCAAAGAGATGCTGGACTACTGCCATGAAACCGGTCTGTCACTTTCCGGCATGGTGATGCAGAACGAACTGGCGCTGCACAGCAAAAAAGAAATTGAAGACTATTTTGCGAACGTGTGGCAAACCATGCAGGCCTGTATCGATCGCGGCATGAACACCGAAGGCGTACTGCCTGGGCCACTGCGCGTACCGCGTCGCGCCTCTGCGCTGCGCCGTATGCTGGTCACCACAGACAAATTCTCTAACGACCCGATGAACGTGGTCGACTGGGTGAACATGTTTGCGCTGGCGGTGAACGAAGAAAACGCCGCGGGTGGCCGGGTGGTGACTGCACCAACGAACGGCGCGTGCGGTATCGTTCCGGCGGTACTGGCCTACTACGATCACTTTATTGAACCCGTAACGCCTGATATCTACATTCGCTACTTCCTGGCAGCAGGGGCGATTGGTGCGCTGTACAAGATGAATGCGTCTATCTCTGGCGCTGAAGTGGGCTGTCAGGGTGAAGTGGGCGTGGCCTGTTCTATGGCCGCGGCCGGTCTTGCAGAACTGCTGGGCGCCAGCCCGGAGCAGGTCTGTGTGGCGGCTGAAATCGGTATGGAACATAACCTCGGTCTCACCTGTGATCCGGTTGCGGGTCAGGTGCAGGTACCGTGCATTGAACGTAACGCTATCGCGTCGGTAAAAGCGATCAACGCCACGCGTATGGCCATGCGCCGTACCAGCGAGCCACGCGTTTCGCTGGACAAGGTTATCGAGACCATGTACGAAACCGGTAAAGACATGAACGCCAAATATCGTGAGACCTCCCGCGGCGGTCTGGCGATAAAGGTGCAGTGCGACTAACCGTTTCGCCTCAACGCCTCTCTCGCCCATCTTCCACGGATGGGCGAATTTTTATCCCTTTCTCGTCGACTTAATATTTCCCCACTACACTTGCTGTGTTGCCTCGGCTTTTGGTGCTGAAGGCGTATTGGGCGGCCTCCCATGCAAACAGCACAGAGGATCATAAAAAAGTATCGCCGAAAACGCGTCATCGTCTGCGTGATGGTTGCGCTTCTTACGCTCATCATTACGCTGGGTATACGCTTTATTTCACAGCGTAACGTAAATCAGCAAAACACCCTGAACTTTGCGGCGCACTCCGTCAACGTGCTGGATAACGTCTTATTGCCGCTGGAAAAAGGGCGCAACCCGCTGCTGGCACTGGTCGGAGCGCCCTGCTCTCAGGCGCATTTAGTGTTACGAAAACAGGCGGCCTCACTGCAAACGGTGCGCTCAATTGCACTGGTCAAAGACGGTATCCTTTACTGTTCAAGTATTTTCGGCAATCGCGACGTCCCGTTGCGAGAGATTCAGCCTGCCCTGCCCTCCGCCGAAACAAAGCTGGTGCTCTCCACCGACAAATCCTTGCTTAAGGGAAGCCCGATCCTGATCCAGTGGTATCCGGTTTCTGATAGCGGAGAAGATGGGGTGATGCAGATTGTGAATATCGATCTCATCACTCGCCTGATGCTGGAGCCACAGCGCCCGCTTATCACCGACGTGGCCCTGACCGTGGGGGATAAATACCTGCGCTACGGTGAAAATGTCTCCGACTCGCTGACAATAAACGATGATGAGAGGGTTCTGCGCCAGCAATCCAGCCATTTCCCGTTCACCATTACCGTCAGTGGCCCGGGAGCCAGCGAGCTGGCGTTGATATATTTGCCCTCTCAGCTGCCGCTGGCGCTGATGCTCAGTCTCCTGATGGGTTACGTCGCCTGGCTTGCGACCGCGAACCGCATGAGTTTTACCTGGGAAATTAACCTTGGCCTGGCCGCGCGTGAATTTGAGCTGTTTTGCCAGCCGCTGCTGAATGCCCGCACGCAGAAATGCGTGGGGGTGGAGATCCTGCTGCGCTGGAACAACCCCCGTCAGGGATGGATCTCCCCGGACGTTTTTATTCCGCTCGCCGAAGAGCACAACCTGATTATCCCTCTCACACGTTACGTCATTAACGAGACGGTGAGTCAGATTGGCTATTTTCCGGCAACGCCCGGCTTCCACATTGGCATCAACGCCGCCGCCAGCCATTTCCGGCATGGAACGCTCATTCAGGACCTGAACCGCTACTGGTTCAGCGCGCATCCCACCCAGCAGCTGATTGTGGAGCTGACGGAGCGTGACGCGCTGCAGGACGTGGATTATCGCATTGTAAGAGAGTTACACCGTCAGGGCGTGAAGCTGGCCATTGATGATTTTGGCACCGGCAATAGCTCTCTCTCGTGGCTGGAAAAGCTGCATCCGGACGTGCTGAAAATTGATAAGTCCTTTACCAGCGCTATCGGCACTGATGCTGTGAACTCCACGGTGACGGACATCATCATTGCGCTCGGACAACGGCTTAGCATTGAGCTGGTGGCTGAAGGGGTAGAAACGCCCGAGCAGGCGCGGTATTTGCGTCATCACGGGGTAGAGGTACTGCAGGGATTTTTGTTTGCGCAGCCTATGCCGCTGAGGGAATTTCCGCAATGGCTGGCGGAGAGTTCGTCTCCGCCAGCACCGCGTAACGGGCATATCGTTCCGCTGATGCCGTTACGCTAGGCTCAGTTACTCTTCTTCGTCGTGGGCCGACTGCTCTTTAACAATGCGCACCATATCGACGCGATAGTCATTCGCTTCGATTATCGTGATCTGCAGCGGAGGCAGTTCAATGATATCGCCGGTCCGCGGGATTTGTCCGTTAACGGCAATAACCAGCCCAGCCACGGTCGCAATGTCCTCTTCATCGTTGATGATGTTTTCCAGACCCAGCGTGTGCTGTAGCGCGTGCAGATCGGTGGTGCCTTTCACCAGCCAGCCGTCACCGTCGGAGACAATTTCCGGGGTTTCATCCGCATCCGGGAATTCACCGGCAATGGCTTCAAGCACGTCGAGCGGCGTCACCAGACCCTGCACCACACCAAATTCATTGGTGACGATAACAAAGCTACCGCGTGCGCGGCGCAGGACGCCAAGCAGGTTGATAGGATCCAGTGTTTCCGGCACCACAATCGCCGGTGATGCGGCGGCGACGGCTTCGACGTTAATCCCCTCTTCCAGCGCCACCAGCATCTCTTTCGCACGCACCACGCCGATGATCTCGTCCAGTTCACCCCGGCATACCGGGAACAGGCTATGCGGTGAAGAGAGCAACTGCTGGCGAATCTCATCAACGCTCAGGCGGGAATCGACCCAGCTGATTTCACCGCGCGGGGTCATGATGCCACGCAGCGAGCGGGAGGCCAGGGAGAGCACGCCGTTAATCATATAGCGCTCTTCTTCCACAAATGCCCCTTCCGGGACGGGAACCGGGTTACGGCTTTCATTGTCATTCTGCACGTTGACCTGACGGCGACCGCCCATCAGACGCAGAATCGCATCAGCCGTACGCGCACGCAGCGGCTGGGTAGACTGCTGCTTGATAAAGTTATGTCGTGCAATCTGGTTAAACAGCTCGATGAGGATCGAGAAGCCAATGGCGGCGTACAGGTAGCCTTTTGGTATATGGAAGCCAAAACCTTCCGCCACCAGGCTCAGACCAATCATTAGCAGGAAGCTAAGGCAGAGCACCACGACCGTCGGATGCTGATTCACAAAGCGCGTCAGTGGCTTAGACGCCAGCAGCATCACCGCCATCGCGATAACCACCGCAGCCATCATCACCGGGAGGTGGTTCACCATGCCGACAGCCGTGATCACCGCATCCAGCGAGAAGACCGCATCAAGCACCACGATCTGCAGTACCACGACCCAAAAGCTGGCATAGCCTTTACCGTGTCCATCATCGTGCTGGCGATTTTCCAGCCGCTCGTGAAGCTCTGTCGTTGCTTTGAAAAGCAGGAATATCCCCCCGAGCAGCATGATCAAATCACGGCCGGAGAAAGTGAAATCCATGACGGAAAAAAGCGGCTTCGTTAGCGTAACCATCCACGAGATCACGGACAGCAGTGCCAGACGCATGACCAGTGCCAGAGAGAGGCCGATCAGACGCGCTTTATCACGTTGTTTTGGCGGCAGTTTGTCCGCAAGGATGGCAATAAACACCAGGTTATCAATGCCGAGAACAATCTCAAGCACGACCAGCGTGAGCAATCCCACCCAGATTGACGGGTCCATTAAGAATTCCATGAAACGCTCCTGCTAACGGAATGACCAAACGGTGCCCCACTCAACGTGGGAAAAACAGAGGCAGACAGAGTCGATACGTGGCGAGGATCGCCGGTGAAACAGGCGCGGAATGGCCTGGAGGATGACTGACGTCGGTGACGGTCCATATAGTGGGCTTTAGCCCTATACTCCTGAACAATTAAACGGATGCTAAACATATCAGAGACAATGCGTTTTTAGCAAAGATTTACGTTCCTTTGCAAAGATCTGTAACACAGCTGCTTTACCTTACAGATAATTCTGTAACCCATAGCTAAATTACGGATCTTCATCACATAAATTATTTTTTCACTATCTAAAATAATTCGCGGAAGTCTTAGTTATTTAACTCTAACCCTTTTCTGAATCGATTCGGTTGGCCAGATACGATTCACAGTGCGACTGCCTGGCAGGCGTATTAATGATAATAAAAGGAGGTAGCAAGTGACCATTGCTATTGTCATAGGCACACATGGTTGGGCTGCAGAGCAGTTACTCAAAACAGCAGAGATGCTGTTGGGTGAGCAGGAAAACGTCGGCTGGATCGATTTCGTTCCCGGTGAAAACGCTGAAACGCTGATTGAGAAGTACACTGCTCAACTGCAGAAACTGGATACCAGCAAAGGCGTGCTGTTTCTCGTTGATACATGGGGAGGCAGTCCGTTCAATGCTGCCAGCCGCATTGTCGTCGATAAAGAGCATTATGAAGTTGTCGCCGGGGTGAATATCCCCATGTTGGTGGAAACCTTCATGGCACGCGACGACAATCCGAGTTTTGATGAACTGGTCGCTCTGGCAGTTGAAACCGGTCGCGAAGGCGTGAAAGCGCTGAAAGCACAACCGGTTGAGAAGCCTGCTCAGGTGGCCGCGGCGCCAAAAGCCGCAGCCCCGGCGAAGCCCATGGGCCCGAATGATTACATGGTGATCGGCCTTGCCCGTATCGATGACCGTTTAATCCACGGCCAGGTGGCAACGCGCTGGACCAAAGAGACCAACGTTCGACGCATTATTGTCGTCAGCGATGAAGTTGCTGCTGATACCGTACGTAAAACCCTTCTGACACAGGTTGCTCCTCCTGGCGTTACCGCGCACGTGGTGGATGTCGCCAAAATGATCCGCGTTTATAACAACCCGAAATATGCGGGCGAGCGCGTGATGCTGCTGTTCACAAACCCGACAGACGTTGAACGCCTGGTTGAAGGCGGCGTGAAAATTACCTCCGTAAACATTGGTGGTATGGCATTCCGTCAGGGCAAAACGCAGGTCAACAACGCCATTTCAGTCGATGCGAAAGATATCGAGGCATTCAACAAGCTGAATGCACGCGGTATCGAACTGGAAGCCCGTAAGGTTTCCACGGATCAGAAACTGAAAATGATGGATCTGATCGGTAAAGTTGGGAAATAAGCCCGCGCCGGTTTTTCACATAAAGCTTATGTAATAGGAGAAGTACAATGGAGATTACCACTCTTCAGATTGTGCTGGTGTTCATCGTCGCGTGTATTGCGGGTATGGAATCCGTACTTGATGAATTTCAGTTCCACCGCCCTCTGGTGGCCTGTACGTTGATTGGTGCCGTTCTGGGTGATATGAAAACCGGGATCATCATCGGTGGTACCCTGGAAATGATTGCCCTGGGCTGGATGAACATCGGTGCGGCAGTTGCGCCTGATGCCGCGCTGGCGTCCATCATTTCTACGGTTCTGGTTATTGCCGGTCACCAGAGTATCGGTGCAGGTATTGCCCTGGCCATCCCGCTGGCAGCAGCAGGTCAGGTACTGACCATCATCGTGCGTACTATCACCGTGGCCTTCCAGCACGCGGCGGATAAGGCGGCCGAAAATGGCAACCTGACGGCGCTCTCCTGGATCCACGTCTCGTCCCTGTTCCTGCAGGCGATGCGTATCGCGATCCCGGCCGTTATCGTTGCGATCTCCGTCGGTACCAGTGAAGTACAGAGCATGCTGAACGCCATTCCAGAAGTGGTCACCGGCGGTCTGAACATCGCAGGCGGTATGATTGTGGTGGTTGGTTATGCGATGGTTATCAATATGATGCGCGCAGGCTACCTGATGCCGTTCTTCTACCTCGGCTTCGTTACTGCTGCGTTCACCAACTTCAACCTGGTTGCGCTGGGTGTGATTGGTGCAGTGATGGCGATTCTCTACATCCAGCTCAGCCCGAAATATAACCGCGTTGCGGGTGCCCCAGCGCAGGCTGCTGGTAATAACGATCTCGATAACGAACTGGACTAGCAGGTGAGCGAAATGGTTGATATGACAAAAACTACCACCGAGAAAAAACTCACTCCGGGTGATATTCGTGGCGTGTTCATCCGTTCTAACCTGTTTCAGGGTTCATGGAACTTCGAACGTATGCAGGCGCTGGGCTTCTGTTTCTCCATGGTACCGGCTATCAAACGCCTGTATCCGGAAAACAACGAAGCGCGCCGTCAGGCGATTAAGCGTCACCTGGAATTCTTTAACACCCATCCTTATGTGGCGGCTCCGGTTCTGGGCGTGACGTTGGCGATGGAAGAGCAGCGTGCAAACGGCGCAGAGATTGACGATGGTGCCATCAACGGTATCAAAGTCGGTCTGATGGGTCCGCTGGCAGGCGTCGGTGACCCGATCTTCTGGGGTACCGTGCGTCCGGTCTTCGCGGCGCTGGGTGCCGGTATCGCCATGAGCGGAAGCCTGCTTGGGCCACTGCTGTTCTTCATCCTGTTCAATGCGGTGCGTCTGCTGACCCGTTACTACGGTGTGGCTTACGGTTACCGTAAAGGGGTGGACATCGTTAAGGATATGGGCGGCGGCTTCCTGCAGAAACTGACTGAGGGGGCGTCAATCCTCGGCCTGTTTGTCATGGGGGCACTGGTTAACAAGTGGACGCACGTGAACATCCCGCTGGTGGTGTCCACCATCACCGGTCAGGATGGTCAGACCCGTGTTACCACCGTGCAGACGATTCTGGACCAGCTGATGCCGGGTCTGGTACCGCTGCTGCTGACCTTCGCCTGTATGTGGCTGCTGCGTAAGAAAGTTAACCCGCTGTGGATCATTGTTGGCTTCTTCGTCATCGGTATCGCGGGCTACGCTGTCGGTCTGCTGGGCCTGTAAGACATCACGTAATACGCCGGGGGCTTGCCCCCGGTTTTTTTATCTGGAGGATGAATGACTGTCACGGACATCGTACTGGTTTTGTTTATTGTGGCCCTTCTGGCATATGCGATCTATGACGAGTTCATCATGCCCCGCCGCCACGGCGAAACGCTGCTCTCCCTGCCCCTTCTGCGACGCGGCCGCGTGGATGCGTTTATCTTCGCCGGTCTCATCGTCATTCTTATATACAACAACGTGACCGGTCATGGTGCATTATTAACCACATGGTTATTATGTGCGCTGGCATTAATGGCGATTTATCTGTTCTGGATCCGTGTGCCGAAAATCATTTTTAAAAGCCGCGGGTTTTTCTTTGCCAATGTATGGATAGAATATAACCGTATTAAAGAGATGAATTTATCGGAAGACGGTGTACTGGTGATGCAATTAGAGCAACGCCGGCTGCTTATTCGGGTCAAGAATATTGATGACCTGGAAAGAATATACAAACTAATGCTTAAAACTCAGTAAGTTAACTACATAGCTTTGGCTATATTCTGCGTTTATTTTGCGCACCTGATATAGCCAAAGCTATATTCCATTCTGTCATTTCTCTTATATTTATTAACGTTATTTTCACGCATAAATCTAAATGAAAATCGTTATCAACACCTTGGAGAAATAATGCCGTTTCATTGTTGTTTTATATTCTCAAAATATGTTAAGGTTGCGCCCGTCGTTGGGGAGTAGCTGATTTCCTGTTCGCAGGAAATGTACGTGTCAACATACTCGTTGAAAAACGTGGCACGTACGGACCGTTTGCCGCACAGATTTGTGCAAGGCGGTCAGGCGAGACCATAGATACATCAACTGCTGTTTACTGGGGGCAGTGATGTGTCATATGGATATCTCCCGGTCTGGACGCTTTAATGAATATCTCCGCAACCCTTCTTCTTGCTTTCGGTATGTCCATGGACGCTTTTGCCGCTTCCATCGGTAAAGGTGCCTCGCTGCACAAACCCAAATTCTCTGAAGCGCTACGCACAGGCCTTATCTTTGGTGCTATCGAAACGCTGACACCGCTCATCGGCTGGGGTCTTGGTATGCTGGCAAGCCAGTTCATACTGGAGTGGAACCACTGGATCGCTTTCGTGCTGCTCGTATTTCTGGGGGGGCGAATGGTGATTGAAGGTTTTCGCGGCAATGGCGATGAGGAAGACGAGCCGCAGCACCGCCACGGTTTCTGGCTGCTGGTGACCACCGCCATCGCCACCAGTCTCGACGCCATGGCCGTCGGTGTGGGCCTGGCATTCCTGCAGGTCAATATTATTGCGACCGCGCTGGCCATTGGTTGTGCCACGCTGATTATGTCGACGCTGGGAATGATGGTTGGCCGGTTTATTGGCCCCCTGCTGGGCAAACGCGCCGAGATCCTGGGCGGTATCGTGCTGATTGGCATTGGTGCCCAGATCCTCTGGGCACACTTCGCCGGTTAATCTTCGCGCTGCCAGCAGTGGATACTGAAATCCGTCTGGCAGCGAAACGTTGTTTGCTCCGCTAAGGTTTCCCACACGTTCGGTTTCGCCCGCCATGCAAATGGCGTCATCTGCAACAACGCTACAGCTTCTTCCCCTGCCAGGTTCATCTCGTAGGCCAGCGTCTGCTCCTGCTTCAGCGTAAAGCCCGCCAGTTGCTCAGAATGTGGCGCATGCAGCCGAACCTCATCATAGATAAGCCCTTTAAGCTCCATCAGATGTCGGGGACCTGGCGTGACGGTAATGACCCATCCGCCCGGTTTGATAACGCGTGCCAGCTCCTGCGCCTTACAGGGCGCATAGATGCGGATAACCGCATCCATGCTGGCATCGTCAAACGGCAGTCGGTGGCTCGATGCCACGCAGAACGTCACGCCGGAGTAGCGTTTTGCCGCCGCGCGGATAGCCACTTTGGAAACATCCAGACCAAATGTCTGCGCGCCCTTCTCTTGTGCAACCTCAGCAAACCGCGCGGTGTAATACCCTTCCCCGCAGCCAATATCCAGCACGCCTGCTGCACTGTCAGTCAGATTATCTTCCAGCAATTGCGCGACGGCCTCTCTGAGTGGCTGATAGTGCCCGGCGTCGAGAAATGCCCGGCGTGCCTGCATCATCTCAGCACTGTCACCCGGATCGCGCGAGCGCTTATGCTGCACCGGCAGAAGATTCACGTAGCCTTCTTTCGCCATATCAAACTGATGTCCCTGCGGACAGGCATAACTTTTTTCTGATCGCGTCAGACGCGCGTGGCAAAGGGGACAACTGAAGGACATGGCAGCTCCGGGGCGTAAATCAAAGGGCGAAGTGTACCGCTATTCGCCCCGGTATAAAACGCCTGGGTTAACGCATGACGATAAGGTGCGAGGAATCAGGTGCCAGACCATCGGGTTTGACGTTCTCAAGACGCAATACGTTACCCATAATCTCGCTGAATACCGGTGCGGAGACGGCGCCGCCATAGTACGCTCCGTTTTGAGGATCGTTAATCACGACCACCAGCGCAAAACGCGGATCGCTGGCAGGCGCGACGCCCGCGGTATAGGCAACGTATTTATCGACATATTTGCCGCTATCATCGATTTTCTTCGCCGTACCGGTTTTCACCGCCACACGGTAATCACGCACCGCAGCCTTAACGCCGCCCCCGCCCGGCAGCGCAACGCTCTCCATCATATGCTCGACCTGATGAGCAATCTCTTCCGGCATGACTCTGTGCCCGATAACGGGTGGATCGATACGGGTAATTGAGAGGGGCCGTTCCAGCCCGAAGCCGCCGATGGTGGCATAGACGTGCGCCAGCTGGAGGGGGGTGACCATCAGACCATAGCCAAAGGCGAAGGTCGCCCTGTCGAGCTGGCTCCAGTATTTACGCTGGGGTAACAGACCGGCGCTCTCGCCGGTTAAGCCAAGCCCGGTGTTTGTACCAAAACCAAAGTTCCGGTAGGTATCAATCAGGTGCTGAACAGGCATCGCCAGCGAGAGGCGCGATACGCCAGTGTCGCTCGATTTTTGCAGGATCCCGGTCATCGAGAGTTCAGGGTAGTAACCCACATCCCGAATGCGGTGCCCGTCAAGCACATACGGATGGGTGTCAATGACGCTGTCAGGCTGCACTAGCCCCTGTTGCAATGCCGTCATCAGCACAAGCGGCTTCACGGTTGAACCTGGCTCGAACGTATCGCTGATGGCACGGTTACGAAAATCGTCTATTGTCGCGCCCTGGCGGTTATTGGGGTTGAAATCCGGATAGCTCGCCATCGCGAGGATTTCACCGGTGGGGATATTAATGAGCACTGATGCCCCCGACTCCGCCTTGTTCCAGGCCACAGCGTTATCTAGCGCATCCTCGGTGATGGTTTGCAGGCGCTCATCAATACTGAGCTGAATATTGTGCGCAGGCACCGGCGCGACTTCCGTCAGATTCTCCACCACGCGACCGTAACGGTCTTCCCTGACCTGCCGGACGCCCGGCTTGCCTGTTAGCTGGGTGTTGAAACTTTTTTCCACCCCCTCAATGCCCTGACCGTCAATATTGGTGAAACCAATCAGGTTTGCCGCCACATGCCCGGCAGGATAAAAACGGCGTGATTCATCGCGTAAATTGATACCCGGCAAATTCAGCTTATCGATCCATTTTGCCTGAGCAGGATCTACCTGCCGGGCAAGGTAGATGAACCTCCCCTGTGGATTCGCGTTAATCCGTGATGACAGGGTGTTCAGGGAGAGATGTAACGCATTCGCCAGCGCCTGCCAGCGATCGTCAAAGCCCACGCCCCCTTTTGCCAGCACCGTTTTTGGGTCGGCCCACACGGCCCTGACCGGGACACTGACCGCCAGCGGCCGGCCCTCACGATCCATGATCATTCCGCGGGGAGCATCAATCGGCAGTTCGCGTAGCGATCGCATATCCTCCTGCTTGACCAGGTTGTCAGGTTTAATAATTTGCAGCCAGGCAACGCGGCCCAGCAAAAACGCCAGACTGCAAAAAATGGCTAAACAGAGCAGCGCAAAACGCGCCGGCGTGAAATTGCCGGCGGTCGTTATCATTTTCTTCTTCACCTGAACCCCAGGACTGTTAAACAACGCCCTGATTTAACGGGAAAAGACGGCCAGAGGGAGGGAAAACAGTGCTACTAACCTCGTAGCTTTGCAACAAGTTACTAACAAGAGCGGGGATGGTAATATTTTGAAAGATAAGGCACATAAAAAAGCCCCGCTATATGCGAGGCTTTATGTCTGAGAGTGAAGTACTACGTGCTTCAGTCAGCAGTGGTTCGATCAGATAGCAGTTACGTTAACTGCAGCTGGGCCTTTCTGGCCGTCCTGAATTTCGAACTCAACGTTCTGGCCTTCAGCCAGAGTTTTGAAGCCGTTACCCTGGATTGCAGAGAAGTGTACGAACACGTCTTTGCTGCCGTCAGCAGGAGTAATGAAACCAAAACCTTTAGACTCGTTGAACCACTTAACTTGACCTTTAATCTTTGCCATTTGCAAAATTCCTTAGAGTGTTTTCTTAGCCCGCAGGCATTACTGAGATAAAACTGAGACATTACTGCATGAGGCACTAATATAAGGTTCGGCAGAGAAGCGGTATTCAACGACAACGTGTTTACTCAGGACTTCTTTACTGAAAATGCCACACATAAACAGAACTGTACCTCGTTTGACCCAAAACGTGTTATCACACACTATGTTTAATATGGCAAGCCATTTTTAAACATGTCTCGATCCGCCGCACAAATTCGAACTGTGCCGGTATGCTTTTGCACAATTATGCGCATGACATATGGACAGCCCTGCTCACTTACACAGACTCGCCGTTGCTTTCACAACCGCTGTTATCTAAGACTTTTTTAACATAGCTCAATCATTCCAGTGCGTCCAGCAACCCGCTAAGAAAAACCCCTACATTGATTGAGTTAGAACAATTTGTGAAAACTTATGCTTAAATCATTGTAACGCCCCTGTATTGTTACAGTGGAAATACAATGTTAATCCTTCACGCTAAACTGTATTAAAAAGCACCAGTTAATAAAGAATGTTATGCACCAAAATAATGAAATTTTTATGACTCTGCATCAAAACAAGGCAAGCAAAACGTTTCGATAAAAATAAAACATTCTTTAGACCTTAGACATACAGAATATATGCAACAATCCAGCGCTTCGTTTATAAGGATAAATATTCACCAATTTTCAGTATCCTGAAGGAATTATTAACCGGTGCTAAATTATCGAGGACTGCAGTTAACTCTCGCACGGGGTCATCAAGCGATTCATCAGCCAGTTCAAACACGCCCCAGTGAATGGGAAATGCCAGTGGGCATCCCAACTGTTGCCACAACGCAACGGCAGATTGCGGATCCATATGATGTATGGCCATGAACCACCGTGGTGCATAAGCGCCAACGGGCAACGCCGCGGCGTTAATTTTACCCAGCCTTTCCGGTATTCGCAGCAGTTCAGGTGAATAGCCCGTGTCGCCGCTAAACCAGAAACGATGATGCCGCCCTTCAAACACCCAGCCACACCACAGGGAGCGATTGCGGTTCCAGAGCGTGCGCATACTCCAGTGCTGCGCCGGTACGGCGGAAAGCGTAATCCCCAGCCAGGTGAAACTCTGCCACCAGTCGAGCTCAACAATGCGTCTTGCCCCCCGGCGGCGAAACCAGTCTCCCAGACCTAAGGGAACAAACAGAGTGACGTCGGGGAAGCGTTTAAGGATCCGGCGAATGGTCGCGTCATCCAGATGATCGTAATGATTATGGGAGATAACCACTGCATCGAGTTGCTGGAGCTGTTCGACAGACAGAGCGGGAGGCGTTTTACGTTGTGGTCCGAGGAAAGGTAAGGGAGAGGCGCGGCGAGAAAAAACGGGGTCGGTCAGCAGGGTGTTGCCATCAATGTGCAACAACAGGCTTGCGTGTCCGAGCCACCATACCCCATTTTCCTGCGGCTGCTTAAGCGTTGCCGGCTGCCACCACTGGCGGATAAAGTCCTCATATCCGTTTGCCGGGGGGCGGGGTAAGCCAGCTTCTTTACGCGCTTTTCGCCAGCGATCAACGTCACCGGGCTGATGCCCGACGGGGTCAGTATTACGAAAACCGTTCGGTGTGTGATGTTTCAGGGAGGGGTCATACCAGGGATTTTTCCAGACCACAGCCACCTCCCGGATAAGACAAATTAACGCTCAGCCACCAGGCGGATAAAGTCATCCTGCTCAGTGTTGTCTTCAGCAACCGCGTCTTTCGCCGACGCTTTCTCTTCTGGTTCGTTAGCCTCGCACAGACGACGTAACAGCGCATTCTGACGTTTTTGTTGGTCAAGCAGCGCTTCCAGCAGTTCGATCTGCTCGTTTGTACGGGAACTGGCACGGTTTACGAAAAACCAAATGACAAGCCCCACCAGCAGAACAACCAACGAGATCATCAGGGATGCCATATTTAGCAGCCCTGAATTCAGTAACTCACCCATTTCACCACCTCAATAAAAACGTCTATCTTACCACTGGTGCGAAGGAAGGAAATCACCTTGAGAAAAAATGCGTGTTACCACGGAATAAACTTATTGATTGCGCAAACGCCGCTAAAAAACTGTACATCCTGATCGCACATCACATTGATAGTCTGCGTCCACAACACCACACAGGCTACCAGCACAATAATCAGAATCACCCAGCGTATTTTTTTTCACTCCACACTCCGTCTAAAGGCCCGATATAACCAGGTTATCACGGCTATCTTAAACAAGGACTAACTGTACCGCCATCTGGTCGTTTTCAGAATCATGCACTTGTTTCATAGAGTAAACCGTTTAGGCTTACTGCATGACAACAAAGATAAAGAGGCAATGATGCATTTAATCATTCGTACAATTATTGCACTGGCCGTAGTATGGGTTGGCCTTCTGTTAACCGGCTATGGCGTGCTTGTGGGAAGCACCGAAAACGCCGCTGGATTAGGTATTCAATGCAAATACATGACCGCGCAGGGCATGAGCACGGCACAATATATTCATTCAGACAGCGGGATCATTGGTTTAACCAACTGCCCGGTTCTGCGTAAAACATCCGTCGTCATTGATAACGGCTAATCACCCCGATTGATACTGACAAAAAACGCCGCACTGTGTGCGGCGTTTTTTGTGCCCGTAAGGATCAGAACGGGTAGTCGTTATAGCCCATTTGTTCAGAAATCTTGCGTGCGGCTGTATGGAGAATCGCCACATACTCATGCAGACGTTCTTCAGAAAAGCGCAGGGTCGGGAAAGAGATACTCAGCCCGGCAATGACAACGCCAAAGCGGTCAAATACCGGCACACCGATACAGCGCAGCCCTTCTTCCTGCTCTTCGTTATCTTCGCCATACCCCTGCTCACGTACTTTGTCGAGCACGGCCAATAATTCGTCAGTGCTGGTAATAGTGCGTTCAGTACTGCGCTTATACTCCACGCCTTCGAGGATCTGCTTCACTTCTTCGCGATCGCGCCACGCCAGCAGCACTTTGCCAATCGCGGTACTGTAAAGCGGATTACGACGACCGATGCGTGAATACATGCGCAGGTTGTACATGGAGTCGATTTTATGGATGTAGACAATGCTGTCTTCATCCAGTGCCCCCAGGTGGATAGTCTCTTTGGTCAGGCGAGAGATCTCACGCATCTGGATATCTGCGCTGCGGATCAAATCCACGTTTTGCAGCGCACGGGCCCCGAGCTCGAACAGTTTCAGCGTCAGAGAATACTTTTCAGACTCGCCTTCCTGTGCGACGTAACCCAGTGACTTCATGGTTTGCAAAAAGCGATAAACGGTGCTTTTCGACATCATCACACGCTGCGACAACTCTGTAATACCAATTTCACGCTCTTCTCCGAGCGCCTGTAAGATGCCAAACACCTTCAGCACGGAAGAAACAGAATCTGGCTGTTTATCCAAATCTGCAATTGCCATTTACCACCTCATAGAGAGTGTTTTATAAAAATCAGAACCGGTTTTTATTATAAATTCCCGTCATGTTACCTGCAATCGATCCTCGTTTACTTCGTTACAAATCTGCGACATAAAACTGAAATAACGATGCTAAAATAGTTACCCTGAGAATAATTTCACACTGAGCTTTTCATCCCTAATGGAAAAAAACTTGTCCGATGGCCTGCCTTTGCCCCAGCGGTATGGCGCTATCGCCACGATTGTTATCGGTATTTCAATGGCCGTCCTTGACGGTGCAATCGCTAACGTTGCCCTGCCAACCATTGCCAGCGACCTGCATGCCTCCCCTGCCAGTTCTATATGGATAGTCAATGCCTACCAGATAGCGATCGTGGTTTCACTGCTCTCGTTCTCTTTCCTGGGCGATATGTTCGGTTACCGACGGGTGTATCAATGCGGCCTGCTGGTATTCACCTTTACTTCCCTTTTCTGTGCCCTTTCTGATTCGCTGCATACTCTGACGCTTGCGCGCATAGCGCAGGGTTTTGGGGGGGCGGCACTGATGAGCGTCAACACGGCGTTGATCCGCTTAATCTATCCGCAGCGTCATCTGGGACGCGGTATGGGGATAAACTCGTTTATTGTCGCCGTCTCGTCTGCGGCCGGGCCAACCCTTGCGGCGGCCATACTCTCTGTCGCGTCCTGGCAGTGGTTATTCGCCATTAACGTACCGCTGGGTATTGTGGCCCTCTTCTTTGCTCTGCGCTATCTTCCCGCGAACGGTCCCAAAAGCACGATGCCGCGCTTTGACCTCATCAGCGCAGTGATGAATGCCCTGACCTTTGGCCTGCTGATTACTGCCCTGAGCGGCTTTGCACAAGGTCAGTCCCTTTTACTTACCGCCGCGGAGCTCATTGCGTTGCTGGTGATTGGCTTCTTCTTTGTACGCCGCCAGCTCGCGCTCCCTGTCCCTTTATTGCCTGTCGACCTGCTGCGTATTCCTCTTTTTTCTCTCTCGATTTGTACTTCTGTTTGCTCATTCTGCGCTCAGATGCTGGCCCTGGTCTCTCTGCCCTTCTTCCTGCAAAGTGTGGTGGGACGTACTGAAGTCGAGACCGGACTGCTGTTAACGCCGTGGCCACTGGCGACGATGGTAATGGCGCCGCTGGCAGGGTATTTGATTGAGCGCGTCCACGCCGGATTGCTTGGCGCGCTGGGGCTTGCCGTCATGGCCACGGGGTTGTTCGCACTCGCACTACTCCCCTCATCACCCACCGATCTGGATATCATCTGGCGCATGATCCTGTGCGGTGCAGGGTTCGGTCTGTTCCAGTCGCCTAACAACCACACCATCATCACCTCAGCGCCGCGCCATCGCAGCGGTGGTGCCAGCGGTATGTTAGGCACCGCACGTCTGCTGGGACAAAGCACCGGCGCGGCCCTGGTCGCGCTGATGTTTAATCTTGCCGGGCAAAATGGCAACCACGTTGCACTTTTCACCGCAGGCGCCCTTGCCACCCTCGCCGCCATCATCAGCGGGCTGCGCATTACCCAGCCCAGAGTACAGGCATAAAAAAAGCCGGGCGGATATCTCCAGCCCGGCTCATTGCTCTTCTTAGCGTTACTTCAGGTATTCACCACTGCGCAGCGCTTCAATACGTTTATCCAGCGGCGGGTGACTCATAAACAGTTCGCTCAGCGATTTTGATTTACCGTTAATGCAGAATGCCATAATGCTGGTCGCTTCCTGCGGTTCATAGCTGGTTTTCAGACGCTGTAGCGCGGCAATCATCTTCTCACGGCCAACCAGTTTCGCCGAGCCAGCATCCGCGTGGAACTCACGATGACGGGAGAACCACATGGTGATGATGCTGGCCAGAATACCGAATACCAGCTCCAGAACCGTCGCAACCGCGAAGTAGATCAGCGGGTTGCCGTTGCTCTCTTCCCCTTCATCGCGGTTCCCGCCCATAAAGCCTGCGGCGATCTGCGCCAGAATACGGGAGATGAAGATAACAAAGGTGTTCACTACGCCCTGGATCAGGGTCATGGTGACCATGTCGCCGTTAGCGATATGGCTGATTTCGTGAGCGATAACCGCTTCGGCTTCGTCACGGCTCATGTTCTGCAACAACCCGGTGCTGACGGCAACCAGCGACGCATCACGGCGGGCACCTGTAGCAAAGGCGTTAATATCTGGCGCGTGGTAAATGGCCACCTGCGGCATGGCGATACCCGCCTGCTGCGATTGCTGAGCCACGGTATTCATCAGCCACTGTTCCATATCGTTACGCGGTTGCTCAATGACTTCACCACCTACCGATTTCAGTGCCATCCATTTCGACATCAGAAGTGAAACGAATGAGCCACCAAAACCAAACAGCAGCGCCATAATCAACAGACCCTGAACGCTGCTCGACTGAATTCCTGTCAGGCTTAGCACGAGCCCGAAAACCACCATCACCGCAAGGTTGGTGAGCAGGAAGAGCGCGATTCGCATCATAATTTTCTTTTAACCTCAGTTTAACAAAGCGCACTATGCGATTACCCACATCGTATGGGTATTACGGCTATTTTCAAGCATCCATCGGGCGTAAGTCACCAGAAAGACACAACTTTACACAATTGGAAATTTGCCTGACGGGAGAATGCGGAACAAAAAGAAACAGGCACAATTTCTTGTGCCTGTTGGGGGATTATTTTGCCGGTGCGGGTTGCACGGCGGGCTTCGCCTTTTCCTGATTCGCCAGGTCAAGAGCGATATGCACCGTCTCGTCGAGGTAAGGATCCGGCTCCTGGTAATCTTTTGGCAGATCGTCCAGTTTCTTAAGCAGAGGCTTACCTTCACGCTTGAAGCGATCGTTGATACGCGCCAGACGCGTTGCATCATCTTCGTTGTTCTCTTTCTCACGCTGAGCGTAGTTGAGAGAAACAATATTCCGCTTATCTTTCAGGGCATTGAAACGAGCAATATCCTTCATGATGTACTGGAATTCCGGATCTTTGGCGATGCGATCGTTGTGCGCTTTCAGCAGTTCAGGACCAAACTGCGTCATATCACCCGCTTTCACGTAGGTCGCGGCGTTAATGCTATCCCACGGCAATGCGTTATCTTCAAACTTCTCGCCGGTTTCAGTCTCTTCCGTGCCTGTCGGCATCATGATATCCGGCGTCACGCCTTTACGCTGCGTACTGCCACCGTTCACACGATAGAATTTCTGAATGGTGTACTGAACCGAACCCAGTGCAGGCCATTCCGGACGCAGCATCTGATCGTAGATACGATTCAGAGAACGATACTGCTGTACGGTACCTTTACCAAATGTCGGCTCACCGACAATCAGCGCACGGCCATAGTCCTGCATAGCGGCGGCAAAGATTTCAGACGCGGAAGCACTGAAGCGATCGACTAAGACCACCAGCGGGCCTTTGTAATAGACCACACCATCGTTGTCGGCATCTTCACGTACTTTACCGTTGTTATCGCGCACCTGAACCACCGGACCAGACGGGATAAACAGCCCGGACAGTGAAACCGCTTCGGTCAGCGCCCCACCACCGTTGCTGCGCAGGTCGATGATGACGCTGCTCACGTTCTGCTTTTCAAGCTTCTGCAGCTGGACTTTTACATCATCAGTCAGCCCGACATAGAAGCCCGGGATATCCAGAACACCCACCTTCTCTTTACCCACGGTCTTCACCGACATTTTCACCGCGCGGTCTTCCAGGCGGATACGCTCACGCGTCAGGGTAACGATACGGGTTTTGGTGCCTTTACCGGCTGGCAGAATTTCAAGGCGAACTTTGCTGCCTTTCGGACCTTTGATCAGCGCAACCACATCATCCAGACGCCAGCCGATCACATCGACCATGTTCTGTCCGGTTTGACCCACACCAACAATGCGATCGCCTACGCTTATCGCTTTGCTTTTCGACGCCGGGCCACCGGCGACCATTGAGTTGATCACGGTGTAATCATCGTCCATCTGCAGCACCGCACCGATACCTTCCAGAGACAGGCTCATTTCGGTATTAAACTGTTCGGTATTGCGAGGCGAGAGATAATTGGTATGCGGATCGATTTCGTGAGCGAAAGCAGTCATCGCCAGTGAGAAAACATCTTCACTGTTGGTCTGAGCCAGACGACGAATAGCGAATTTGTAACGACGCGTCAGCGTGTCACGGATCTCTTTTTCATCTTTGCCGGTCAGCTTAAGGCTCAGCTCGTCGTATTTTACTTTTCCATCCCACAGCGCATTCAGCTCGGCTTCGTCTTTCGGCCAGGGCGCTTTGCTGCGGTCCAGATTAAAGGTGTCGTTGCCGGTGAAGTCCATCGGACGTTCCAGCACTTTCAGCGCATACTGATAGCGTTCAAAGCGGCGCTTTTGCGACAGGTTATAGAGATCGTAGAACAGATCCAGCTTGCCTGAACGCAACTCGTCACCCACCCCGGATTTACGCTTAGCGAACTGC
This sequence comes from Enterobacter sp. SORGH_AS_0287, assembly GCF_031453695.1. Taxonomy (NCBI): domain Bacteria; kingdom Pseudomonadati; phylum Pseudomonadota; class Gammaproteobacteria; order Enterobacterales; family Enterobacteriaceae; genus Enterobacter; species Enterobacter sp. SORGH_AS_0287. The sequence continues at coordinate 718,090 of NZ_JAVIZW010000001.1, read as the reverse complement.
TCGACATCGCTGGCGAGCAGTACGTTATGGCTGTAATCCAGCAAGTTCAGATAGCGGTCAAAGATTTTGGCCGAAAAGGCCTGATCGAGATCGAACTGACGATAGTGCGAACGGGTGAAGCGTGAGGTCACACGCTCGCTCACCGTCGCGTGCTGCGTCTCTTCCTTGAGGACCGGAATTTGATCAACACGCGTGATATCGTCCACTGCGAAAGCATGGCCCGTTATAGCAAACAGGCCCGCCAACGCGGTGAGCTTAAAAAAAGTGTTCATGCCAGGCTTGGCCTCCGTTTCAGAACAACAAGTGTTCTGCGCGTACAATCATTGACATACCAGAAGTCAGCTGTACACGAACGCCATCTTTGGTGATTTCCAGTACGGTGGCGTCCATTGCGTTGTTACCCGCTTTCACCTTTAGTGCCTGACCCACGCTCAGGGCGTTAATGTCAGAAACCGGCGTATGGCGCGGCTCTTCACGAGGGGCGCGCGGGGCTTTAGCTGCTGGTTTGTCAGCACGCGGTTTGCGATCGTTATTATCGTTACGACGCGGCGCTGGGCGTGGTTTACGCTCACGACGAGGCGCTTCTTCCTGGCCGTTTGCCGCTGCGGCTTCGCGTTTTTTCGCTTGCTGTTCTGCACGTTGTGCCTGAACGCGTGCTTTGGCTTCTTCCAGCTGTTTACGTGCGTGCTCAACGTGCTGCTCGTCCAGCTCACCACAAGGGTTGCCGTCAAGATCAACACGCGTCGCGCCCGCTTTGATACCGTACAAGTAACGCCAGCTCGAAGTATAAAGACGTAAGGCGGAACGAAGCTGAGTTTTGCTGAGGTTCATTTCCCCCTCAACGCGTGCCACCAGATCCTGAAAAATACCGACTTTCAGGGGACGAGCTTCACCTTCAGCACTGAAGCACTGTGGGAAACGCTCGGCCAGAAATGCGATAACTTCTTTACTGCTATTCAACTTAGGTTGATTTTCCATGAAATTTCCTGATTACAACGGACGTTGCCAACAAGCGCAGGCATGAACAGGCGTCATTATAATGACGCTATCAGTAAATGCTACGTTATCCGTTGATTATCCTGCTACGCTCGCAAAGAATTTTTGATAATCGGTTGCGGCGAGAACGTTTTCGAGGTTAGCCACCAGCTCGCGCAGCCCTTGTTCGTCCTCGGTTGTGAAGCGACTGAAGACCGTGCTGTCGATATCCAGAACGCCAATAATCTGATTTTTTACCACCAGAGGCAGAACGATTTCAGAATTACTGGCTGCGTCACAGGCAATGTGTCCGTCAAACGCATGGACGTCTTCGACGCGCTGTACCTGATTAGTCGCGACCGCTGTACCACAAACGCCGCGTCCTACGGGAATACGCACGCAGGCAATTTTCCCCTGGAACGGGCCAAGCACCAGCGTTTCACCTTCCAGAAGGTAAAAACCGGCCCAGTTAACGTCTGATAGCCGTTCAAACAGCAATGCGCTAGTATTTGCCAGAGTGGCTAAGAAGCTGGTCTCACCCGCCATCAATGCCTTAAAATCGCGGTTAAGATCCGCGTAGAATTCTGTTTTGTTCATTATTCAATCACTTAGTTGTCTTACAAAATTACCGCATAGCCTATTAAAATAAGCATTAAATGCGCTCATGCTCAAGATGAATCCGTTCATGAGTTAATATAACGTTCAACAATACTTATTTGTGCGCAGCTGATGGCCTTAAAAACAACCAAAATTACGCCGACAAAAAAGATAACTGTCCATACGGTAAGCGAAGCTTTGCCTCGTGCACATTATCAGCGTTGCCCGCAGTGCGATACGCTTTTTATGTTGCCGAAGATGAAATCGCATGAAAGTGCTTTTTGCCCCCGCTGCGACGCTAAAATTCGCGACGGCCGCGACTGGTCGCTGACCCGTCTCGCCGCGATGGCCATCACCATGCTGCTTCTTATGCCGTTTGCCTGGGGCGAACCGCTGCTGAAGCTGTACCTGCTTGGTGTGCGTATTGATGCCAACGTACTGCAGGGGATCTGGCAGATGACGCGCCAGGGTGACCCGCTCACCGCCGCCATGGTGCTGTTCTGTACGGTCGGCGCGCCGCTGGTGCTGGTCGCCGCCATTGCCTATCTTTGGTTTGGTAACATTCTGGGGATGAATCTCCGCCCCGTGTTGCTGATGCTGGACAAACTGAAAGAGTGGGTCATGCTGGATATCTACCTGGTGGGCGTCGGCGTGGCGTCCATAAAAGTGCAGGACTATGCATTCTTGCAGCCCGGGGTCGGACTCTTTGCATTTATTTGTCTGGTCTTGCTCAGCATCCTCACACTCATTCATCTGAACGTCGAACAGCTCTGGGAGCGCTTTTACCCTCAGCGCCCGGCCACGCGACCGGATGAAAGTCTCCGGGTCTGTCTGGGGTGTCACTATACTGGCTTGCCCGACCCACGTGGCCGTTGCCCGCGGTGTCATATTCCCCTGAGACTGCGGCGCAACAACAGTCTGCAAAAATGCTGGGCCGCGCTGATTGCCTCGCTGGTCTTTTTGATCCCGGCCAATATGCTGCCGATTTCCATCATTTACGTGAATGGTGGGCGCCAGGAGGATACCATCCTCTCCGGGATCATCTCCCTCGCCCACAGCAACGTGGGGGTGGCGGCAATTGTGTTTATCGCCAGTATTCTGGTGCCGTTTACCAAAGTGGTGGTGATGTTTACCCTGCTCCTGAGTATTCACTTCAAATGTGAGCAAGGTTTACGTACCCGAATTCTGCTTTTGCGATTCGTCACCTGGATTGGCCGCTGGTCGATGTTGGATCTGTTCGTGATTTCGTTGATGATGTCGCTGATCAATCGCGACCAGTTATTAGCTTTTACAATGGGACCCGCAGCTTTTTATTTCGGCTCCGCGGTGATATTGACTATTCTTGCTGTGGAATGGCTGGATAGCCGCTTACTTTGGGATGCACATGAGTCAGGAAACGCCCGCTTCGCCGACTGAAGCGAGAATTAAAACAAAACGCCGCATTTCTCCATTCTGGTTGCTGCCTGTCATCGCCCTGATGATTGCAGGCTGGCTTATCTGGACGAGCTATGAAGATCGCGGAAGCACCATCACCATTGACTTCCAGTCTGCCGACGGCATTGTGGCCGGGCGAACCCCTGTCCGCTTCCAGGGGGTTGAGGTGGGTACCGTTCAGGATATCAGCCTTGGAAAAGGGCTGAATAAAATTCAGGTCCGCGCCAGCATTAAGTCCGATATGCAGGATGCGCTGCGCAGCGAAACGCAGTTCTGGCTGGTAACGCCTAAGGCCTCTCTGGCGGGTGTTTCAGGGCTGGATGCACTGGTTGGCGGTAACTACATCGGCATGATGCCGGGTAAAGGTGAACCGCAGGATCACTTTGTTGCGCTGGATACCCAACCAAAATACCGACTGAACAACGGCGATCTGATGATCCATCTGCAGGCACCAGATTTGGGTTCCCTCAACAGTGGCTCACTGGTTTATTACCGTAAAATTCCTGTAGGTCGCGTTTATGATTACGCCATCAACCCGAATAAACAGGGCGTGACGATTGATGTGTTAATCGATCGCCGCTTCACTAACCTGGTGAAAAAAGGCAGCCGTTTCTGGAACGTCTCCGGCGTGGATGCCGATCTCAGCCTGAGCGGTGCCAAAGTGAAGCTCGAGAGCCTGGCCGCACTGGTCAACGGTGCCGTTGCCTTCGACTCTCCGGAAAACTCCAGCCCGGCCACGGCAGATGATACCTTCGGATTGTATGCTGACCTGGCGCACAGCCAGCGCGGCGTGATCGTCAAACTCGCCCTGCCCGACGCTAAAGGGCTGAAAGCGGGTTCCACACCGCTTATGTATCAGGGATTACAGGTTGGTCAGCTCACCAAAATGACGCTCAATCCAGGCGGTTCCGTGACCGGTGAGATGACCGTCGACCCGAGCGTGGTTGATCTCCTGCGTGAAAAAACGCGTATCGAGATGCGCAGCCCAAAACTGTCTCTGAACGATACCAGCCTGAGCAATCTTCTGACCGGCAATACGTTTGAACTGATCCCCGGTGAAGGTCAACCCAGCAACAGTTTCGTTGTTGCGCCAGCAGATAAAGCGCTGCTGCAAAAACCGGGCGTCGTAACGGTGAAACTGACCGCGCCTGAAAGTTACGGTATCGAAGCCGGCCAGCCTCTGATTCTGCATGGCGTCCAGGTGGGCCAGGTGCTGGAGCGTACGCTCTCTGAAAACGGCGTGAGCTTCTCGGTGGCTATCGATCCGCAATACAGCGACCTTGTCCATGGCGACAGTAAATTTGTGGTGAACAGCCGCGTCGACGTGAAGGTTGGCCTCGACGGCGTTGAGTTCCTCGGTGCCAGCGCCAGCGAATGGGTTAACGGCGGGATCCGCATTTTACCGGGCAATAAAGGCCCGGTGCGCGACAGTTATCCGCTGTATGCCAACCTGGACAAAGCGATTGAAAACAGCATGAGCGATCTCCCAACCACGACACTGACGCTAAGCGCCGAGACGCTTCCTGATGTCCAGGCTGGCTCCGTTGTGCTGTACCGTAAGTTTGAGGTCGGGGAAGTGATTGCCGTACGCCCTCATGCGGACGCGTTTGATATCGAACTGCATATCAAACCGGAGTATCGCAAGTTGCTGACCCCGAATAGCGTGTTCTGGGCCGAAGGTGGTGCGAAAGTGCAGCTTAACGGTAACGGGCTGACCGTGCAGGCCTCCCCGCTTTCACGTGCGCTGCGCGGAGCGATCAGCTTCGATAACCTCAGCGGTGCGGGTGCAAACCTGCGTAAAGGCGATAAGCGTATTCTCTTCCCGTCTGAAACCGCTGCCCGTGCCGTTGGCGGGCAGATTACCCTGCATGCTTTTGATGCAGGGAAGCTGGCGGAAGGGATGCCTATCCGTTATCTGGGTATTGATATCGGGCAGATCCAGAAGCTGACGCTTATCACCGCGCGTAACGAGGTCCAGGCCACCGCCGTGCTCTACCCGGAATATGTTCAAACCTTCGCCCGCTCAGGCTCCCGCTTCTCGGTGGTGACGCCACAGATTTCGGCCGCTGGCGTTGAGCACCTCGACACTATCCTGCAGCCTTATATCAACGTCGAACCCGGTAAAGGGAATGCTCGCCGTGACTTTGAACTGCAGGAAGCCACGATCACTGACTCTCGCTATCTGGATGGCCTGAGCATTGTGGTGGAAGTGCCGGAAGCGGGCTCGCTGAACATCGGCACACCGGTGCTGTTCCGCGGGATTGAGGTGGGCACAGTGACGGGCCTGACGCTCGGTACGCTCTCTGACCGCGTGATGGTGGCATTACGCATCAGCGATCGTTACCAGCACCTGGTGCGTAATAACTCGGTGTTCTGGCTGGCCTCCGGCTATTCACTGGACTTCGGTCTGACGGGCGGGGTGGTGAAAACCGGCACCTTCAACCAGTTCATTCGTGGCGGTATTGCTTTCGCTACACCACCGGGGACGCCGCTGGCGCCGAAAGCGCAACCGGGCAAACACTTCCTGCTGCTCGAAAGCGAGCCGAAAGAGTGGCGTGAATGGGGCACTGCCCTGCCGCGTTAATCTCAGGGCTCCGGTGTCAACGCACCGGAGCCTTTATGTTACACTGCGCCCCTGAACTTTTCCCTGTGGTGTGCACGTGGCTCAAAACTCCGTATTTCTTCCTGAACAATTCCTGGCGCAGATGCGCGAGGCGCTTCCTTCTCACCTCTCGTTAGACGATTTTATCGCCGCCTGTCAGCGGCCGTTGCGCCGGAGTATTCGCGTCAACACGCTGAAAATAAGCGTCGCCGATTTTCTGGCGCTGGTCTCGCCGTATAACTGGCAACTGACGCCAGTACCGTGGTGTGCAGAGGGTTTTTGGATTGAACGGGATGACGAAGCGTCGTTGCCATTGGGCAGTACCGCAGAACATCTGAGTGGTCTGTTTTATATCCAGGAAGCCAGCTCGATGCTGCCGGTTGCCGCCCTGTTTACGGATGATAATGCGCCAGAACGCGTCATGGATGTCGCTGCCGCACCGGGCTCCAAAACCACGCAGATTGCCGCCAGGATGGGAAATCGCGGGGCCATTCTCGCCAACGAGTTTTCAGCCAGTCGCGTTAAAGTTCTGCACGCTAACATCAGCCGCTGCGGGATCCATAACGTTGCCCTGACGCACTTCGATGGCCGCGTATTTGGCGCAGCCCTGCCAGAAGCGTTTGATGCCATCCTGCTGGACGCGCCCTGCTCCGGCGAAGGGGTGGTGCGTAAAGATCCTGATGCGTTAAAAAACTGGTCTGTGGAGAGTAACCTTGAGATTGCCGCCACCCAGCGCGAACTGATCGACAGCGCCTTCCATGCCCTGCGTCCCGGTGGCACATTGGTTTATTCGACCTGCACCTTAAACCGTGACGAGAACGAGGACGTCTGTCTGTGGCTCAAGGCGCAATACCCTGATGCCGTCGAGTTCCTGCCGTTAAACGGCTTGTTCGCTTCAGCCAATGAAGCCGTCACGCCTGAAGGATTTCTGCACGTTTTCCCCCAGATTTATGACTGCGAAGGTTTTTTTGTCGCACGGTTGCGTAAAACGCAGACGGTTGAGCCACTGCCAGCCCCGACGTTTAAGGTCGGCAATTTCCCCTTCGCCCCCATGAAAAGGCGTGAGGCGGAGCAAGTCACTACCGCCGCCGCTAAGGTCGGGCTGGCCTGGGATGACACATGCCATCTTTGGATTCGCGATAAAGAGATTTGGCTTTTCCCGGCAAATATTGAGCCGCTTATCGGCAAGGTACGTTTTTCCCGCATCGGGATCCGCCTGGCGGAAGTGCACAATAAAGGCTATCGCTGGCAGCATGAGGCTGTTATCGCCCTCGCCGGCAGCGAGAATACGTTCGCCCTGACGCACCAGGAAGCCGAAGAGTGGTACCGGGGCCGTGATGTATATCCGGACAACACGCCATCGCATGATGAAGTGGTGGTGACCTATCAGGGTTATCCGTTAGGGCTGGCGAAAAAGGTAGGCTCACGACTGAAAAACAGCTATCCGCGAGAGCTGGTTCGTGATGGGCGATTGTTTACCGGTAACGATCGCACCGGCTGAAAAAAGCGCATTTTTTTACTGGCGATTTTGCTCTCCTTGTCTACGATCAAAAATGGATGCCCATACTGGTCATACCAGATTTTGATAACACACCCGGAGAGCAATATGACGAAAACCAGCGTGCGTATTGGCGCTTTCGAAATCGACGACGCAGAATTGCGCGGCGAAGCACAGGGCGAACGAACGTTAAGTATTCCCTGCAAATCCGACCCGGATTTGTGCATGCAACTGGATGCCTGGGATGCCGATACCAGCGTACCGGCAATACTTGATGGCGAACACTCAGTCCTTTACCGTGAGCATTACGATAGTCAATCCGATGCCTGGGTCATGCGTCTTGCCTGACCTAAAGAGAACCCGCCCGAAGGCGGGTTATTTATTACTGAAGCTGCGCCAGCGTAAAGTAACCATCGAAAACGGCGCCGGTATCAATGTAGTGCAGGTTATTAAAATCATACCGCCGGTCAAGTGGCGTATGTCCGAACCAGAAATGGTCCGCACCGCCGATCCCCTGCCCTTTCCCGACCATAAACCCCATCAGCCGGTCGCGATCCCATAGTACGTGCTGGGCGCTTACGGGTTTTTGCCAGCGGTATTCCGCTGCGGGATAGTCAGCGTGAGCAATCACATTCAAACCGTTTGCACAGGTTATCTCGATTATGTGCGGCAGTTCCCGACACGCATTAAGTAACGTCAGCGCCAGCTGCTGCTGTGTGTGCTCAAGGCGGGTAAACCAAATTCCGCCATTCATTGTCCAGAGTGCGAAATCATTATTATCAAGGCTGTCGATAGCCATTTGTTCATGGTTGCCCCGTACTGCACGAAACCATTTTTCATTCATGAGCTGTAAACATTTAATACTATCAGGGCCACGGTCAATTACATCCCCTACGGAAATAAGCAAATCCTCATAAGGATTAAAATGCCGGCGTTTCAGTTCATCCATGAGCCACTGATAACAACCATGTATGTCGCTGACAACCCAGACATGCCGCCACTTCCCACCATCGATTCGCTGATACATAAAACCTCCTTGCTTAAGTATAGACGCAGCAGAAATTACAGCTGACACGCGCAGCATTCACAAAGCCAAACGAACGGTAAACCAAATGGAAATAAAGATCCGCGCGCTATTAATCCCTTTTTGCTGACTCTTTAGAATAAGGCATGAATTAAACGAGAGGTCTTAACGTGTCTAATATGCACCTGCACAACGATGTGTTCTATCCGCATCGCACAAATATCATTTCCGAGCTGGTGAAAGGAAAACGCGTTCCGGGTCCAATCTGGCAGAAGCGCGAGTATCGTCTGAAGTTCCTGCTGCGCTCGCTCCTGTTCTGGTCTTCCACCCATCGCGTGCTGGAAACGCTCTCAGGACGTGATGATTTTGACCGTCTGCTGGCCTCTCAAATTACCTTACCGAGTAAAACCCATAGGCAGTATCTGATGCGTGGCCTGACGGCCGGCGATCGGGCTGACGCTATCATCAGCCATTATCACTGGGTCGATAGCCTGAAAAATATCACCCTCGCCAACGCGCTGACCAGCCCGCAAGAGCAGACGATAGTGCAATTTCAGGCAAAAAACGACGCGACCTATACCGTGAGTGCCTCCTCTGCCGGCAAAGCCGAGCGGGAAGGTGAAAGCACGCTGTGGCTGCGCGACAGCGAGAATACCGTGCTCGCAAGCCTGACGTTTAGCGTCGCCCGCAGTAACGGGCAGCGAGTGCTGGTGATTGGTGGGCTTCAGGGGCCACGTCGCAACGTCTCGCATGACGCCATTAAACTGGCGACCCGCGCCTGCCATGGCCTGTTTCCAAAACGCGTGCTGATGGAAGTGGTTTTCCAGCTGGCCGCACATTCATCCGTCCGGGCAATTTTTGCTGTTGGTGATGAGGGACACGTTTTCCGCGCACTGCGTTACCGCCTGAGCAAAGGCCGTCATTTCCATGCCAGCTATGACGAATTCTGGGCAAGTCTGGACGGTAAAAAAATATCCTCTTTCTGCTGGCAACTGCCGTTACAGATGGAGCGTAAATCCCTGGAAGATATCGCCAGTAAAAAACGGGCGGAATATCGCCGTCGCTTTGAACTGCTTGACTGCATTGAGGCTGAGGTGAAATCACGCTTTTAAGCGCGCTGAGAGCTTTCTTCAACTCTGCACAAAAATTTAACAAAACCGGCAAAAAGGGCATGCTGTTTTGCCGGGTGATTGATGTCGATTCGGTCGAAGGGTATTTTTATAGGTAAAAAGTGATCCTTGAGGTTACGTCCGGCCAGAACAGACGATCTGTGGGATAAAATTGACCTTCCTCCCAGTTCATTTGCCCCGCTTTTCAATGTGATTTACTCTCCACTCTGCCGCTGTTGCAAAGGTATTTTACAATAACGGACTGAACATTAAGCTTGTTTCTGTTTTGGTTCGTTGATGAAAAATCCTGAAGGGGCTACCGTTGTGCGAAAGCGTGCCCTCTTGCCACGGGGTCTCACCTCCCGAAAGGTAGTACAATCATCGTCACAGAAATGCTGGTGCTATTCATTACTGAAGTGTCTAAACTTTGCTGATATTTCGTTGGGATACGATTATAATTGTATACTGATTTACGAATGCAATTGCTGTCTCCACCCTAATTTTCTTATATTTAGATAACCAACTATGTCCGTTCGGCTTTTACTGGTGTGTTATGCCTCTGATTGAAAACTATGCCTCACCTACGCCGGAAGACCTTGCTCTACTCAAGTCATCGCTCGGTCTTACGGGTACCCAAATGGCAAAGTTTGCCGGGCTTGCAGGAAGCAATCGCTGGCGAAAATACACCGGCGGTGAGTTACCTCGCGTAATGGGGATGTACAAGGTGTTTTTTGGCCGCTCATTTAGTTTTAAATGAAAACGAATTAAATAAAGTGACAGGAAAAATGCGCGATATCGGTGCAAAAGATTAAGGAATTGATGATGATTTATGATTGTTTTTTATATTATGATGAAGATATGTTGTTAGACATCCGTCTACACACACTCTCGGATGTCGTTGACAAATTCGTTATTGTTGAATCAACATATACTTTTACCGGGAAACCAAAGAAACTCAATTTCGACATCGAGAAGTTCACGTGTTTCGCCGATAAAATCATTTATGTTGTAAACGATACGGACCCAACAAAAATTCCGGGTGCAAAATATACCACTGATAATGAAGTTGATCCCTGGGCTGTAGAATCGCACCACCGCAATAGCATTATGCAAGGGCTTGTAAACGCACAGCCTGACGATATCATTCTTGTTTCTGATGTAGACGAAATTTTTGATCCCGCAGTGATCGACAGGATTAACCCACGCCATCTGTGCACGACTATCCATCAAAATTTTTATAATTATCAGTTTAATATGCAAGTATTTAATACTAATGGTACTCCCCGAAAATGCACGTTACCGAGAGCAACAACATATAAAAATTTATTAAATTATTTTGATGGTGAACCTGAATCTTTCAGAAATATAAAGCATGCCCGTAAAAATAAAAATTGGTCGTGGTTTAAATGGAACTTCTTTAAATTAAAGAATAAAACTATCGATAATGGTGGCTGGCATTTCTCCTGGGTAATGTCCCCTGAACGCATTTCTGAGAAGATGGCGACTATTTCTCATCAGGAATACAATACTCCTGATTTCAATAATCCAGAACACATTATGAAAGTACTCAAAAATGCAGAAGATATTTGGGGAAGAGACAGGAAGCTAATCAGGCAGGCGCTAGAAAAACCCGTATTCCCAGCCTATCTCGTTGACAATAAAGATAAGTTTAAAGACTTTATCCTTTAATCACGTCATATCTTTCCAGCAAACATAACGGGGTGTTGTGGTTATATCAACATTGATGCCATGCCCCCTCTCCTTTCCCGGTTGTCCTTAACGTAGTCTTTCCCGGATAAAAGATATAGCTCCGCAACAGTTGACGGTTAATGGCCGCGCATATGTGTGCTACACCTCTCCGTTACCCCAGTTCCTGTAAGCAAATTTGCAAGCGATCTTCCATGATTGCCACTGTCCCGACATACACTCAAGCGGCAAACAGCACTGACTGTCGTCGCATGGACACAATGGGATGCAGGATAAAAGAGTGCGTGATGATCCCTAAATTTGCGTGTAAATGAATTGTGAATGTTAAAAACGGTGTGGTATAACGGGAAATACCGAATATTCAAGTTCGGACAATTTTAGGGTACTTTGGTGGCAGATCGCTGTAAGTGACTGAAATTTAAAATAGATAAAAAGAGACCGAATACGATTCCTGTATTCGGTCCAGGGAAATGGCTCTTGGGAGAGAGCCGTGCGCTAAAAGTTGGCATTAATGCAGGCTAAGTCGCCTTGCCTTTTAAGAATAGATGACGACGCCAGGTTTTCCAGTCCTCAGTTAAAGCGGCCGGAAAAAAAGCGTATGAGCATCATTAAAAGTGAAAAACCGCAGTGCTTTCGCAAGCATCTGCGGTTTTTTATTGGAAACCCGAAGATTAACAAAGCGTGTCTGCACGCTCGATAAACGGTGCCAGGCTCATCTTCTGCCCTGGATGCGCGGGATCATCAATCTGAATAACGCTGATTGGCTGTCCACTGCTTTTGCCGCTGGCGACCTGCTGCTCTGCGACATCATTTAAAGGGTATTGCACCAGCGTGCTTGGGTTAATCGCATACAAGGCGTGCCCCGGACGGCAGGTCAGCATCACCTCTTCACGATTAAACGCCCATTTGTCCTTACCCACTTCAAAACGGCTGACGGTAATGACCTGTGGTGCGGCCAGGGCACTCCCCGTGCAGGCCAGCAAGATGAGAGAAAGTAATGTCTTTTTCATAGGATAGTTAACCTTGTCAGAAGGGTTCCCAGGTCGCGAACAGACTGACTGTAGCCAGCACCAGCGCACCCAGCACCACTTCTGCTTGTGTCATTCTGATAAATATTTGTTGTTCTCGCCCGCTTTGCGCACGAAACCGTGGCACCAGAAAATACCGATTTGCCAGCGCAATTACCACCATCAAAGCCACCAGCGCACATTTGAACAACAAAAATTGCACATAACGGGCCTGCCAGGGAATATCGATACCCAGAATAAACAGCGCATTGAAAACGCCGGTAAGCACCACGCCTGCTACGGCGTAATGCCCCACGCGTGAGAAGCGCATCATGGTGTAGATTGCGGCAGGCTGCCACTGCCCTTTCGCCAGACGCATGCAAAACAGCAGCGGCAGTAATCCGCCAAGCCAGGTTGAAGCACATAACACATGAAGAGCGTGATTAAGACGCTGTAATGCGCCCACCGCGCCTTCGTTCATTGTCGCATGCCCTACTCCCGCCAGCAGGATGAACTGTCCCATGGCGAGCAGTAACAGCCGTGAGCCTTTATGCGGTGCCAGCCATGCTGTACCGGCAGTAAGGACCGCGAGAATAATTTGCCACAGCCAGACGCTTCCAAACTGCGTCCCCAGCACGCTACGCCAGATGTCGGGGTTGACGACATCGCCCCAGCCATTCCCCATTAACCCGCCCTGAAGCGTAAACATCAGGAGCGCTGTCACCAGGCTGATTAACGCCGCCATTCTCTGCTGCGACTGAAAACGCCGGGACATGAGCCGTTGCAGAGAGGAAGGAGCAAACCAGACGCTATAAAGCGCATTGCCAAAAATAAGCATTAACGCGCCGAAATGGAGAAAGCGCAGCCCTACGTAGCACATCGCCAGCATGCTATTTCACGCTAAAGTGATAACTGCCTTTTGTCTTGTGGCCGTCTACCGACACCACATGCCAGTCAACCTGGTAGGTTCCGGGCGTCAACTCGCGATCCAGCGGCACATTCAGCTGCGTCTTGTCTTTCTCGTCGCGTTTAACGGCACCGGTCCTGATGGTCTGCTTTTGTGCATCCGTCACCACCACACCGCTAAAACCGGGCTCAATACCTTCTGAAAACGTCAGTGTCAGCGTCCGCGGTGCCGTCACGAGGCTATCTGCTGCCGGAGTCTGTTGTTTAAGGTGAGCGTGCGCCAGCACGGAGGGTGACATCACGCAAGAGGCCAAAAAGACCAGTGCGCCTGCCGCGCGGGAAGAGGATAAACCCATCGCAATCATTCCTTTTTGTTATGCCTGTATGGCAAAGAATAACTCTGTATAATAAGCGAGTCGAGGATCATCCCACCTATGCTTGTCATCGTCGAGCAATCGCGGTAACGTTGCCGCCGTCTAAAAAGGAGAAGGTAATGAAGATCAATCTGGCCGCCCTTCCTCAGGACGAGATGGATAAAGTGAATGTCGATCTCGCTGCCGCTGGCGTCGCATTTAAAGAGCGTTACAACATGCCCATCGTGGCTGAAGTGGTTGAACGTGAGCAACCTGCTCATCTGCGCGACTGGTTTCGCGAACGCTTAATTGCGCATCGTCTCGCCTCAGTTAACCTTTCTCGTTTACCGTACGAACCTAAAGTTAAATAAGCTTAACGAGTCGTTACACTTCCTTACGCGGAATATGGCAGGATAAGAAACCCTGATTAAATTAGGTGTATTCTTAAATCACTGCGACTCTGTGTAAAGGAAGTCACGATGTCACAATGGAATATTGCTGCGGCCCAGTATGCCGGGCTGCACCACAGTGTAGATGAACATGTCGCGCACCATCTCCGTTTCATTGCCGAAGCGGCACGCCAGCAGTGCGATTTGCTGGTATTCCCGGAGCTCTCATTAACTGGCCCAGGGACAACGACGCTCCCCGCCCCTCCCGATGATAAACAGCTGGCCCCGTTGCTAAACGCCGCGAAATTATACCGGATTACTATTATTGCCGGGCTTCCGCTCGACGTGAATGGCCATCGTCAGAAAGGCCTTGCCCTGTTTACCCCCTCTCGCCATAGCATCCTGCGCTACCCTCAGGGTCGCGGTGCAAGCCTGATCCCGGGAGATAAACAGCTGACGATCATCGATGCACATGCTGATTCGCCAAATCTCGACCCGCAGGCGACGCTGTTTACCAGCTGCCAGTCAGTGGGAGATAGCCGCTGGCGGCAGTCCATCAGTACCCTGCAGCGATTCGCACACAAATATGCCATTGCGGTGTTAATGGCGAACGCGCGCGGCGGCAGCGCGTTATGGGATGAAAAAGGTCAGCTGATCGTCCGCGCGGACAAAGGTGAACTGCTATTGACCGGATCTCTTGGCAGACAGGGTTGGCAAGGCGATATCATTCCTTTAGGCTAGGCGTTTTAGGCTCAGGAGAGTTCAATGCTGCGCGTCATCGATACCGAAACCTGCGATCTTCAGGGCGGAATAGTGGAAGTGGCTTCTGTCGACGTGATTGATGGAAAAATAGTCAACCCAATGAGCCATCTGGTACGTCCCGACCGCCCGATCAGCCCGCAGGCAATGGCTATTCATCGCATTACAGAATCGATGGTGGCGGACAAACCGTGGATAGAAGAGGTGATACCCCACTATTACGGTAGCCCGTGGTACGTCGCGCACAACGCCAGTTTTGACCGCCGGGTGCTCCCCGACATGCCCGGAGAATGGATTTGCACGATGAAACTGGCGCGTCGTCTCTGGCCCGGGATTAAGTACAGCAATATGGCGTTGTACAAATCCCGTAAGCTGAGTGTCAGAACGCCGGAGGGTCTGCACCATCACCGCGCCCTGTATGACTGCTACATCACCGCCGCGTTACTCATTGATATTATGAATAACTCCGGCTGGACCCCTGATGATATGGCGACCATTACCGGGCGTCCGGCGTTGCTGACTACCTTCACCTTTGGCAAATACCGCGGTCGGGCGGTTTCCGATATTGCGGATAAAGATCCGGGCTATCTGCGCTGGCTCTATAACAACCTCGATAAGATGAGCCCGGAACTGCGTTTAACGCTTAAGCACTATCTTGGCGAAGCTTAACGCTCCGCACGGCCTGGCAGCGTCTCCTGCGCCAGGCCAATCAAAAACGCATACTCCAGTGCCACGCCTTCGTAAGATTTAAATCGTCCCGATTTCCCGCCGTGACCGGAGTCCATATCCGTGCACAGCAGCAGCAGATTGTCGTCGGTTTTCAGTTCCCGCAGTTTCGCTACCCATTTTGCAGGCTCCCAGTATTGCACCTGTGAATCGTGCAATCCGGTGGTCACCAGCATGTGCGGATACGCTTTCGCTTCTACATTGTCGTACGGGCTGTACTCTTTCATGTAGCGATAGTAGATCTCATCCTGCGGGTTGCCCCACTCTTCAAACTCTCCGGTCGTCAGCGGGATGGATTCATCCAGCATGGTCGTTACCACATCGACAAACGGCACCTGCGCAATAATCCCTTTAAAGCGTTCGGGACGCTGATTGATGACGGCCCCCATCAATAATCCTCCCGCGCTGCCGCCCATACCAAAGCAAAGCCCAGGATCGCCATAGCCCTGCTCAATCAACGCATCGCAGACGTCGAGATAATCATTGAAGGTATTTTTCTTTTTCAGGAATTTCCCGTCTTCATACCAGTGCTGACCCAGCTCCCCGCCGCCGCGAACATGCGCAATGGCGAACACAAAACCGCGATCCAGCAGACTTAACCGGCTGCTGCTGAAATCAGCGTCCATGCTTGAGCCGTAGGAGCCGTAGCCGTAAACCAGAATCGGATTCTTACCTTTCTGGAAATGCGCCCGATGATAAACAAGCGAGACCGGCACCTCGACGCCATCGCGGGCGGTAACCCACAGGTGTTCGCTTCGGTAGTTGTCGGAATCAAACCCTTTCACTTCGGACTGTTTAAGCACCTGACGTTGCCCGGTGTCCATATCCAGCTCAAAGAGCGTATCGGGCGTGGTCATAGACGAGTAGCCGTAGCGCAGACGCGACGATTCCGGCTCAGGATTAAACCCTATCCACGTGACATAGGCCGGGTCGTCAAACGCAATCCCGATCACTTCCCGCGTTTTGCGGTTAATTTGCCGAAGGCTGGTCAGCCCCCGCTGGCGCTCCTCAACCACCAGCCAGTCGGTGAACAGCGTAAACCCTTCGAGCATTACCTGCTCCCGGGCGGAGATTAACACTTCCCACTTACGTTCATCGCGTACTTTGGTTTTGTAGAGGCCAAAGTTTTTACCCTCCCGATTAGAGCGCAGGTAAAAGCTGTGCTGGAAGTGATCGAGGCTGTATTCATGATCTTTACGTCGCGGCAGGAAGCACAGCGGCTGCGCATCAGGTAGCTCGGCGTCCAGCAGCAGAACTTCAGAGGTTGTGGCGCTGGCCAGGAAGATAATCACATAGTGGCGGGACGAGGTTTTGTGCAGGCTGACATAAAACGTTTCGTCTTTCTCTTCGTAAACCAGTTCGTCGTCAGCAGAATCCGTCCCAACGGTGTGGCGCCACACCTGGTAAGGTAACAACGTGGAGGCATGCTTTGTGACGTAGTAGACCGTTTCGGAATCATTCGCCCAGACAAAGTCCGGCGAAACGTTATCCAGCATTTCCGGATACCAGTTACCGGTTTCCAGGTTGCGAAAACGCAAACCGTACTGACGACGGGAGAGGTAATCCTCCGCCAGCGCCATAATGGTGTTATCGGGAGAGATGGACATGCCGCCGAGGGTATAAAACTCGCTATGGGCGGCGCGCTGGTTGGCATCCAGCAAGATATCCCACTCATCCCATTCGGCGCATAACACCGACTGTCGCTGGTAGATGGGATACTCGTTGCCAGGTTCGTAGATATGGCGATATCGATAGCCATTTTTGGTCCATGGCGCGGAAATATCGCGCTGGGGGATACGCTGCACCATTTCATTTAACAGCTGGTCCTGCAACGCCTGCTGGCTGGACATGACCTTGCGGCCATAGTCGTTTTCCTCGTGCAGGTAGTCGAGCACTTCTGGCCGGGAACGGGAGTCGTCCCGCAGCCAGTAATAGTTATCTATACGCGTATCGCCATGCGTGGTGATCGCATAAGGAGTACGTCGGGCTTTCGGTGGCATGTCATCATTCTTTTGAGTTTTACACCCTATAAGGTTGGCAAAACCCACGCATGATGCAAGCGAAACATGGCTGCGACGGTGGCAGTTAGCCCTGTAACGCCCGTTTTTGCTCCTGAATATCCTTCTCGATCCCGTCCCGAACATCTTGTGGGATCTTCAGGGCATCACCCAGCGCATTGAGATAGCTGCGCTCCATAAAGTGATCGATATCGATGGCGGCACAGCTCAGAAAATAGAGCTCAAGCGCCTCTTCCTCATTTTTCACGCTTTGCGCCAGACGCTGCGGTTCGAGTGGCTGTTCGATGGCCTGCGCCACCAGCGCTCTGCCCCTTTCTTCGACACCGGCCTCGCGCAGTTGCTGCTCAATCGCCGATCGTTCCTGGTCATCAATGTGCCCGTCGCTTTTCGCCGCGAACACCAGCGCCAGGATGAGCCGTTCGGTACGCAGATCCAGCGGCGAGGTCTGCTCACCAAAGTGGGGTTCGTCGCTGTGCGCGGTCCGCACTCTGTCCTTGTATTTGTTCCACAGTACGGTACCCGCAATAGCGCCGCCGCCCGCCAGCAGCGCGCCGGTACCATACTTTGCCAGTAACTTACGCGAGGATTTATTGGCAACCAGCAGTCCAGCCAGCCCGCCAAGCGCCCCCGGTACCAGGAGTTTGCTCAGCCCCTGCTCGCCGGATGACGACGTTTTCTGTCCCAACATGGATTGCAATTGATTTAGCCAGCCTGACATGGTTTCCCTCACTTAACGGTAAATATGTCTCCCAGCGTAAGCGAGCAGGCGTCAGGAAATGTCTGCCACGGCTAAAGAAGCGCAAATTTCTTAACCGCTCTCGGGCCCTGAACAAGACAGACGCAAACGTTTACGTTTATAATGCGCGCAACTTTTTCAGGGGGATTGTTATGACTCGTTTAGGAACCGCGCTGCGACCTGCGGCGACCCGTGTGATGCTGTTAGGATCGGGCGAACTGGGTAAAGAGGTCGCCATTGAGTGCCAGCGTTTGGGCGTGGAAGTCATTGCAGTGGATCGTTACGCTGACGCACCTGCCATGCATGTCGCCCACCGTTCTTATGTGATCAATATGCTGGATGGCGATGCCCTGCGTACGCTGATTACGCAGGAGAAACCGGATTTCGTGGTACCCGAAATTGAAGCCATTGCCACCGATACGCTGATCGCCCTTGAGCAGGAAGGCCAGCACGTGGTGCCCTGCGCAAAAGCGGCCAAACTGACCATGAACCGCGAAGGCATTCGTCGTCTGGCAGCTGAAGAGCTGGCCTTACCTACCTCCGGCTACCGTTTTGCCGGCGATAAAGCCGCTTTCCTGCAGGCTGTCGACGAAATTGGCTACCCGTGCATCATTAAGCCCGTCATGAGTTCCTCCGGTAAAGGACAGAGCTTTATCCGCGACAGCAGCACTCTGGATAAGGCGTGGGAGTATGCCCAGCAGGGAGGACGTGCCGGTGCCGGTCGCGTGATTATCGAAGGTGTCGTAAAGTTTGATTTCGAAATCACGCTGCTGACGGTCAGCGCCGTTGATGGCGTCCATTTCTGCGATCCGATTGGCCACCGTCAGGAAGATGGCGACTATCGTGAGTCCTGGCAGCCGCAGCAGATGAGCGACCTGGCGCTGGCACGTGCGCAGGAAATTGCCCGTAAAGTGGTTCTGGCGCTGGGCGGTTACGGATTGTTTGGCGTGGAGCTGTTTCTCTGCGGCGATGAGGTAATTTTCAGTGAAGTCTCCCCTCGCCCGCACGATACCGGGATGGTCACGCTGATTTCACAGGACCTTTCTGAATTCGCCCTGCATGTGCGCGCCTTCCTCGGCCTGCCCGTTGGCGGCATTCGTCAGTACGGCCCGGCGGCTTCGGCGGTGATCCTGCCGCAATTAACCAGCCAGAACGTCACCTTTGATAACGTCGAAGGGGCTATGGGTGCAGGCTTGCAGGTTCGTCTGTTCGGGAAACCGGAGATTGACGGCACGCGCCGCCTTGGCGTGGCGCTAGCGACCGGTGAAAACGTGGATGAGGCTGTAGCAAGAGCCAAAACAGCCGCCGCGAATGTGAAGGTTGCAGGATAAAAAAAACGGGCCAGCAGGCCCGTTTTTCATACTGTCTTCGCTTACTGCTTCGCGCCTTCAACCGCTTCGCGAGCCAGTTTAGTGATGCGATCCCAGTCGCCTGCTTCCAGTGCATCCGCAGGAACCAGCCATGAGCCGCCGATGCACAGGACACTTTTCAGCGCCAGGTAGTCACGGTAGTTTGCCGGAGAGATACCGCCCGTCGGGCAGAAGCGAACCTGAGAGAATGGACCCGCAATAGCCTGCAGCGCTTTGGTGCCGCCGTTAGCTTCAGCCGGGAAGAATTTGAACTCTTTCAGGCCGTAATCCATACCCATCATCAGCTCAGATACGGTGCTGATACCCGGGATCAGAGGGATCGTGCCTTCGGTTGCAGCTTTCAGCAGCGGCTCGGTCAGGCCAGGGCTGATAGCGAACTGCGCGCCCGCTTCGGTCACGTCAGCCAGCTGCTGTGCATTCAGTACGGTACCCGCACCGATGATCGCGTCCGGCACTTCTTTGGCGATAGCGCGAATAGCGTCCATCGCGCAGGCGGTACGCAGGGTGACTTCCAGAACACGAACACCACCCGCGACCAGGGCTTTCGCCATCGGGACAGCATGTTCCAGCTTATTCACCACGATTACCGGCACGACAGGGCCAGTGGTCAGGATTGCTTCTGCACTTGTTTTCCAGTTTTTCATCAGAGTTTTCTCTCGCCAGATCGATAAAATCAAGTCGTCTTAAAACGTAATACAGGTTGCGCCCTGCTCCGCACCGGAGAGTTTCTCACGCAGCGCGCCAAACATTTCGCGTCCGGTTCCCACGCGCGATGCGCTAAGGTCAGGAATATGTGGCTTACGTGCCGCCAGTTCAGCGTCATCCACCAGCAGGGTTAACTCACCTGTCTGACCGTTGACGCGGATCATGTCTCCATCACGAACTTTCGCCAGCAAACCGCCGTCGTAAGCTTCCGGGGTCACGTGGATGGCAGAAGGCACTTTACCTGATGCGCCAGAGAGGCGTCCATCGGTCACTAACGCAATTTTGAAACGGCGGTCCAATAATACACCAAGTGGCGGCATAAGTTTATGTAATTCTGGCATCCCGTTCGCTTTTGGCCCCTGATGGCGTACCACAACGACGCAATCTTTGTCGAGCAGACCGGCATCAAACGCAGGCAAAACGTCATGCTGGCTTTCAAACACCACGGCCGGCGCTTCGATAATCTGGTTCTCTTCCGGTACGGCGGAGGTTTTCATCACCGCACGCCCCAGGTTACCGCTGAGCACTTTGGTGCCGCCGTGACGAGAGAACGGTTGTTCAAAGGTGGCGATAACCTGTGCGTCAAGCGAGGCGGTGGCGCCTTCACGCCAGTCAAGCTCACCGTTATTGAGCCACGGCTCATGGGTATAACGCTGCAGACCAAAGCCCGCCACGGTGTTCACATCTTCATGCAGCAGACCGCCTTTCAGCAGCTCGCGCATCAGCACCGGCACGCCACCGGCAGCCTGGAAGTGGTTGATGTCAGCCGGGCCATTCGGGTACAGGCGCGCCATCAGTGGCACCACAGACGAGATATCAGAGAAATCATCCCAGTTAATCAGGATGCCCGCCGCGCGTGCCATCGCCACCAGATGCATGGTGTGGTTGGTTGAACCGCCGGTTGCCAGCAGCGCAACGATACCGTTGACGATCACTTTCTCGTCGACCATTTTACCCAGCGGCATCCATGCGTTGCCGTTACCGGTCAGACGCGTTACCTGGCGGGCAGCTGCTTCAGTCAGGGCCTTACGCAGTGGCGCATCCGGCTGAATGAAAGAGGACCCAGGAAGCTGCATCCCCATAAATTCCACCACCATCTGGTTGGTGTTGGCCGTACCGTAGAAAGTACAGGTGCCCGGCGCATGGTAGGAGGCGGCTTCCGCTTCCAGCAGTGCCTGACGGTCTGCTTTACCTTCCGCATACAGCTGACGGATACGCACTTTTTCTTTGTTTGGCAGACCGCTTGCCATCGGACCTGATGGCACGAAGATCGCAGGCAGATGACCAAACGACAGCGCTGCCATGGCCAGCCCCGGGACGATTTTATCGCACACGCCGAGGTACAGCGCGCCATCAAACATATTGTGAGACAGGCCCACTGCGGCCGACATCGCAATCACTTCGCGGCTCAGCAGAGAGAGCTCCATCCCATCCTGACCCTGCGTCACGCCGTCGCACATGGCCGGCACGCCGCCCGCAACCTGGCCTACCGCATTGACGCTGTGCAGCGCTTTACGGATGATCTCCGGATACACTTCGTACGGCTGATGCGCAGAAAGCATGTCGTTGTAGGAGGTAATGATGGCGATATTGTTACGCAGCATGCTTTTCAGCGAGGCTTTATCGTCGGGCTGGCAGGCGGCGAAACCGTGCGCCAGGTTACCGCAGGCGAGTTGTGAGCGATGAACGGTATTACTTTTGGCCTGTTCAATCCGGGCGAGGTAGGCAGAACGGGTCTCTTTCGAGCGCTCAATAATGCGTTGTGTTACGCGTAACAATGTCGGATTCATAAAAGCTCCTCTAATTTATCTGTCCGGGCTCGGGAGTTTACAAAGTCGCTGGCGATTATTAACAACGCTGAAACGCTTGCTGTCCGGAGCTCAGGGGCAAAATCACTTCCGGCAGTGTAATAAAAAAAGCTCCGCGGGTGAATCCACGCGGAGCTTAAAAGTTTATAAATTGTGCCACGAGCTGTGTTAGATCATGTTACCGGTAAAATAACACCTAAGAGGCAGCTGATTATTTTACTCAAACTCATTCCAGGAGCGGCCATCACGGGTGATCATCGCGACGGACGCGACAGGCCCCCAGGTGCCCGCCTGATACGGTTTCGGCGCATCCTGATCCGCAGCCCAGGCTTCAGTGATGGAGTCGACCCATTTCCACGCCTCTTCCACTTCATCACGACGCACGAACAGCGCCTGGATACCGCGCATAGTTTCCAGCAGCAGACGCTCGTAAGCATCGGCAAGGTGCGTCTGATTGAACGTTTCGGAGTAGCTCAGGTCCAGCTTGGTGGTCTGCAGGTTATGTTTATGATCCAGGCCCGGCACTTTGTTCAGGATCTGGATGTCCACCCCTTCGTCTGGCTGCAGACGAATGGTCAGTTTGTTCTGTGGCAGCTCCTGCCAGGACTCTTTGAACAGGTTGAGTTCAGGGTTTTTGAAGTAAACGACCACTTCAGAGCATTTGGTCGGCAGACGTTTACCGGTACGCAGGTAGAACGGAACACCCGCCCAGCGCCAGTCATCGATATCCACGCGGATCGCCACAAACGTCTCGGTATTGCTCGCCTTGTTGGCGCCCTCTTCTTCCAGGTAGCCCGGCACTTTTTTACCCTGAGCAAAGCCTGCGGTGTACTGGCCGCGTACCGTTTTCTCACGCACGTTTGAGCGATCGATGCGACGCAGTGACTTCAGCACTTTCACTTTAGCGTCACGAATGCTGTCCGCCGTCAGGTCAGACGGAGGAGACATGGCAATCATGCAAAGGATTTGCAGCAGGTGGTTCTGGATCATGTCGCGCATCTGACCGGCCTGGTCAAAGTAACCCCAGCGGCCTTCGATACCTACCTCTTCGGCCACGGTGATTTCCACATGGTCGATGGTACGGTTGTCCCAGTTATTCACAAACAGGGAGTTGGCAAAACGCAGCGCCAGCAGGTTCAGTACCGTCTCTTTACCAAGATAGTGGTCGATGCGGTAGACCTGGCACTCTTCGAAGTACTCGCCGACCTGGTCGTTAATTTCGCGTGAGGTTGAAAGAGAGGTCCCCAGCGGTTTCTCCATCACCACGCGTGCCGGTTTAGCGTTCAGCTTCGCTTCGCCCAGACCTTTGCAGATTGCACCGAAAGTGCTTGGTGGCATGGCGAAGTAGTTAATGGTGACACGGTTTTTCTGATCCAGCATCGCGCCTAAACGGTTAAACGCGCTGACGTCGTTCACGTCCAGGTTACAGAAATCAAGACGTCCGCTCAGGGTATCCCACAAACTTTCATCAATCTTTTCCTTCATGAAAGTTTCGAGCGCCTCGCGTACGACCTTGGTATAAGCTTCCTTGTCCCAGTCGGCGCGCCCAACGCCCAGGATACGCGTATCCGGATGAATTTGGCCCGCTTTCTCCAGTTGATACAGGGAAGGCAGCAATTTCCGGCGTGCAAGATCGCCTTTCGCGCCGAAAATGACCAGGTCACATGCCTGGGCTGTTTGCGTTACCGCCATGTCATTCTCCTCAGTTGGATCACCTGGTACTTCTGCCAGGTATCGTTGTAATTTTATTACGTTGCACTGTACTGCTTTTACGTCATTCCCGAAACCATTAGCGCTTAACCTCGCGTGCGATACCGCGATTTTTTCGCCGTCAGACGCGTGTGGTGGCGGAATCACGCAAAAAGCGTTGATTCTTTGAACTACAGGGTCATAACAAAACCCGACACCGATCAAGTAATGAAAAAAAACAACAACATTATCTTGTCGACTGTTACCCTTTATGGAAGCCACAGGGGTAATATCGGCTAAATCGAATCATGATTTCATGTATTAATGAAATCGTTTCCACCCATGAGCGCCCTGTTAACAATGAACATGCTGGAAAAAATCCAGTTCCAACTGGAACACCTTAGCAAATCCGAGCGAAAAGTGGCCGAAGTCATTCTTGCCGCTCCTGCTCAGGCGATTCATTCAAGCATCGCCGCTCTGGCGCAGGAGGCAGGCGTCAGCGAACCGACGGTTAACCGCTTCTGCCGTAGCCTTGAAACGCGCGGCTTTCCTGATTTTAAACTGCATCTTGCACAAAGTCTGGCAAACGGCACGCCTTATGTTAATCGCAATGTGGATGAAGACGACAGTGTTGATGCCTATACGGCGAAAATATTTGAGTCGGCCATGGCTACGCTGGACCACGTTCGCCAGTCCCTGGATATGAATTCCGTGAACCGCGCGGTGGATTTACTGACCCAGGCCAAGCGCATTGCGTTCTTTGGCCTCGGCTCGTCGGCGGCCGTGGCGCATGACGCCATGAATAAGTTCTTCCGCTTTAACGTCCCGGTCATTTATTCCGATGACATTGTCCTGCAACGCATGAGCTGTATGAATTGCAGTGAAGATGATGTCGTGGTACTCATTTCGCACACCGGGCGCACCAAAAGCCAGGTGGAGCTGGCGCAACTGGCGCGTGAAAACGATGCCATGGTTATTGCCCTCACGACGGCGGGCACGCCGCTGGCAAGAGAAGCAACGCTCGCCATCACCCTTGACGTCCCGGAAGACACCGACATGTATATGCCGATGGTCTCCCGTCTGGCGCAGCTCACGGTGATTGACGTGCTGGCAACCGGTTTCACCCTGCGTCGTGGCGCAAAATTCAGAGATAACTTGAAGCGTGTCAAGGAAGCGCTTAAGGAATCGCGTTTTGATAAAGAATTGCTTATGAAAAGCGATGTTCCCTAAATAGTTTAATAACTACGATGTAACGATTTACGGCATTCGGTCCTCTCTCTGTTGCCTTGCAGCAGATGAAGGCCGATTTAATGTTCACGCAACACCAAAGTTGTTTCAGTCAACGGAGTATTACATGTCCAGAAGGCTTCGCAGAACCAAGATCGTAACCACCTTAGGCCCGGCCACTGACCGCGATAACAATCTCGAGAAAATTATCGCCGCGGGTGCCAACGTGGTGCGTATGAACTTCTCTCACGGTACGCCAGAAGACCATAAATTACGTGCCGACAAAGTGCGTGAAATTGCGGCCAAACTTGGCCGTCATGTTGCTATCCTCGGGGACCTGCAGGGTCCAAAAATTCGTGTTTCAACCTTCAAAGAAGGTAAAGTCTTCCTCAATATCGGTGATAAATTCCTGCTTGATGCCAACCTGGGTAAAGGCGAAGGCGATAAAGAAAAAGTTGGGATCGACTATAAAGGTCTGCCGGCTGACGTCGTGCCTGGCGATATCCTGCTGCTCGACGACGGTCGCGTTCAGCTGAAAGTGCTGGAAGTTCAGGGGATGAAGGTATTCACCGAAGTCACCGTCGGCGGCCCGCTCTCAAACAACAAAGGCATTAACAAACTTGGCGGTGGCCTCTCAGCCGAAGCGCTGACCGATAAAGACAAAGCGGATATCGTGACCGCTGCGCTGATTGGCGTTGACTACCTGGCCGTCTCCTTCCCACGCTGTGGCGAAGACCTGAACTACGCGCGCCGTCTGGCACGTGATGCGGGCTGTGATGCCAAAATCGTTGCTAAAGTGGAACGTGCGGAAGCCGTTTGCGATCAGGACGCGATGGATGACGTGATTCTGGCGTCTGACGTGGTGATGGTTGCCCGTGGCGATCT
Source organism: Enterobacter sp. SORGH_AS_0287 (assembly GCF_031453695.1). Lineage (NCBI taxonomy): Bacteria > Pseudomonadati > Pseudomonadota > Gammaproteobacteria > Enterobacterales > Enterobacteriaceae > Enterobacter > Enterobacter sp. SORGH_AS_0287. The sequence continues at coordinate 692,566 of NZ_JAVIZW010000001.1, read as the reverse complement.
GGGCGTGGAAATTGGCGACCCTGAACTGGTGGGGATCCAGAAAGCCCTGATCCGCCGTGCACGTCAGCTTAACCGCGCCGTGATCACCGCAACCCAGATGATGGAATCCATGATCACCAACCCAATGCCGACCCGTGCAGAGGTGATGGACGTGGCTAACGCCGTGCTGGACGGTACCGATGCCGTAATGCTTTCTGCAGAAACCGCAGCCGGCCAGTACCCTGCTGAAACCGTAGCCGCGATGGCACGCGTTTGCCTGGGTGCTGAAAAGATCCCAAGCATCAACGTCTCTAAACACCGTCTGGACGTGCAGTTCGACAACGTGGAAGAAGCGATTGCGATGTCTGCCATGTACGCCGCTAACCACCTGAAAGGCGTAACGGCGATTATCACCATGACCGAATCTGGCCGTACCGCGCTGATGACCTCCCGTATCAGCTCCGGTCTGCCCATCTTCGCCATGTCTCGCCACGAGCGTACGCTGAACCTGACGGCGCTGTATCGCGGTGTCACGCCGGTTCACTTCGACAGCACCAACGACGGTGTCGCGGCTGCCCACGACGCCGTGAACCTGCTGCGCGACAAAGGCTATCTGGTCTCCGGTGATATCGTGATTGTGACTCAGGGTGACGTGATGAGCACCATCGGCTCGACCAATACCACTCGCGTATTGACCGTCGAGTAAGTACGCCCCTGTTAAAAAGCCCGCTCTTTTCGGAGCGGGCTTTTTTTTCTGCTTATTTCTTCGGGAAAAGCTCTTTGCGTTTATACGGCTCTGTTTCACCGGGCTTACGCGTTTTGAGCAACTTCAGTATCCACGTGTATTGCTCAGCATGCGGTCCCACCAGAATTTCGACCTCTTCGTTCATTCGACGCGCAATGGTGTGATCGTCCGCCGTCAGTAAATCATCCATCGGTGGACGCACTTCAATGCTCAGGCGATGGGTTTTCCCGTCGTATACCGGAAACAGCGGAATCACGCGCGCACGGCAGACTTTCATCAGGCGGCCAATCGCCGGCAACGTGGCTTTATACGTCGCGAAGAAATCCACAAACTCACTGTGCTCGGGGCCGTGGTCCTGATCCGGCAGATAGTAACCCCAGTAGCCCTGACGCACGGACTGTATAAACGGTTTAATGCCATCATTACGCGCATGCAGACGGCCACCAAAACGGCGACGCACGGTGTTCCAGACGTAATCAAAGATCTTATTGCCCTGGTTATGGAACATTGCCGCCATTTTCTGCCCCTGTGACGCCATCAGCATCGCAGGAATATCTACGCCCCAGCCGTGAGGAACGAGGAAGATCACCTTCTCGTTGTTGCGGCGCATCTCTTCGATAATTTCCAGCCCTTTCCAGTCAACACGCGTCTGAACTTTCTCCGGCCCTTTGAGCGCCAGTTCGGCCATCATTGCCATGGCCTGAGGCGCGGTCGTATACATGTCGTCAATCAGCGCTTCGCGCTCGGCGTCACTCTTCTCCGGGAAACAGTACAGGAGGTTAATCTGCGCACGGCGACGGGCACTTTTACCAAACCGGCCCGCCAGGCGGCCTATTTTTCCCAGTACCGGATCGCGAACCGAGGCAGGTAACATCGCAATCCCCGCAAATGCGTAAACGCCAAGCCAGGCACTCCAGTTGCGCGGGTGGCGAAAAGATTCTTCAAACTCAGGAATGTACTCAATATTGTTTTTTTGGGTTTCCATGCTGGTTCCAGGGTCTGGTGACGCAAAATTTCATTCAGATAGTGTAGCGAGGCAGCCGCTCGCGCACAAAACAAAAAGCCGGCACATACTGAGGCCGGCTTTTTCACAAAACAGAGGGCTTAATCAAAGCGCAGCTGTGGAATCACCTCTTTCACCTGCGCCAGGTAATCGGAACGATCTTTACCTGTCAGGCCTTCGGTACGCGGCAGTTTCGCCGTAAGCGGGTTCACTGCCTGTTGGTTAATCCACACCTCATAGTGCAAATGCGGCCCGGTAGAGCGCCCGGTATTCCCGGAGAGCGCGATACGGTCGCCACGTTTCACTTTCTGGCCCGGCTTAACCAGCAGCTTACGCAGGTGCATATAGCGGGTGGTGTAGGTACGACCATGACGCACCGCGACATAATACCCGGCTGCACCGCTGCGTTTTGCAATCACCACTTCGCCATCACCCACAGCCAGCACAGGGGTCCCCTGCGGCATGGCAAAGTCAACGCCACGGTGCGGCGCAACACGCCCGGTGACCGGGTTCAGACGGCGCGGGTTAAAGTTGGATGAGACACGGAATTGTTTAGCCGTCGGGAAGCGCAGGAACCCCTTCGCAAGCCCGGTACCGCTGCGGTCGTAGAACTTACCGTCTTCGGCACGAATGGCGTAGTAATCTTTGCCATCAGAGCGCAGACGCACGCCCACCAGCTGGCTCTGCTCACGCTTGCCGTCAAGCATTTCACGGGACATGAGGACGGAGAATTCATCGCCTTTCTTCAGTTTGCGGAAGTCCATTTGCCACTGCATAGCTTTGATTACCGAGCTGATCTCGGCGCTGGTCAGCCCCGCATCGCGCGCGCTGGAGACGAAGCTTGCGCCTACGGTCCCTTTCATCACGCTGTTTACCCAGTCGCCTTTCTGCATTTCACTGGTCATTTTGAAACCGTTTGCAGTGCGATCGTAGGTGCGCGTTTCGCGACGGGACATTTCCCAGGTCAGGCGTTGCAGATCGCCATCAGCGGTTAACGTCCAGGAGAGCTGTTGACCAATTTTCAGGTTACGAAGATCTTTATCCGCCGCCGCCAGCTGGCTGATGTTTCCCATGTCAATACCGTACTGGTTCAGAACGCTGCTTAACGTATCGCCCGTCGAAACGACATATTCGTGGATCCCCGCTTCATTCTCGGTTTTATCGTCCAGCTCATCCTGCGGGATGGCTTCATCTTCCTGAGCCGCCTGGTCGATAGGTTCACTGGCCTCAGGGAGGAGAGAGCGGATCTCGCTCTTCTCAAGCTCGATGGTTTTGATGATTGGGGCAGAACTCGGATGGTAAACATAGGGCCGCCATACGGCGACCGCTAACGTGAGAACTGTAAGAGACCCCAGCATAACGCGATGGGGTCGAGGCAGATTGTTAAATGCCAGGGCGACAGAGCGGGCTATCTGTTGCACGTATTCACTTCCTCGTTAATCTCCTTTCAGGCAGCTCGCATACTGGTTCGCCAGTTGGCTGAGAAACTGCGAATAGCTCGCTTTGCTCAACTGGATATTCGTTCCTAGCGGGTCAAGGGTTCCCATGCGCACGGATGTTCCCCTGGCCACGGCTTCTACGACCGCTGGCCTGAACTGTGGCTCAGCAAAAACGCATGTCGCTTTCTGCTCAACCAACTGTGTTCTGATTTCATGTAAACGCTGCGCACCAGGTTGAATTTCAGGGTTGACGGTAAAGTGCCCCAGCGGGGTCAGGCCGTAGTGTTTCTCGTAATAGCCATAGGCGTCATGAAAAACGAAATACCCTTTTCCTTTCAACGGTGCGAGCTCATTACCCACCTGCTTATCAGTTGCGGCTAATTGTGCCTCAAAATCCTTCAGGTTGGCGTCTAGTTTGGCTCGACTTTGCGGCATAAGTTCCACTAATTTGTCATGGATTGCAACCGCCGAAAGCCGCGCTATCTCTGGGGATAGCCAAAGGTGCATGTTGTACTCGCCGTGATGGTGATCCCCATCACCTTTTTCGCCGTCGGCGTGTCCGGCATCATGTTCATCACCGTCGTCGTCAGCCCCTTTCATGAGCAACGGTTTCACGCCCGGGAGTTCGGCAATGGCGACCTGTTTTTCGCCCGGCACCTGTTTTGCCGACTTCTGCATAAACGCTTCCATCTCTGGACCAATCCAGACAACTAAGTCCGCGTTTTGTAAGCGTTTTACATCAGATGGACGCAGGGAATAATCATGCTCGGAAGCCCCATCAGGGAGCAGAACCTGGGTGTCAGTAACCCCATCTGCAATCGCGGAAGCAATGAAACCGAGCGGTTTAAGCGAAGCGACAACAGCAGCGTTAACATCTTGTGCTGTTGAACCCCAAAGGGCAGCGGATAATGCTGCGAAAAGAAGCGTATTTTTATGTAACATAATGCGACTAATCATCGTAATGAATGCGTGGGATGTGATATTATAACATTCGTTGACTTCTGCAAGCTTAAATTGACATGACAACTTTGGTTTCTCTCGACAATATTTCGGTCTCATTTGGCCAACGCCGCGTCCTCTCTGACGTGTCGCTGGATCTGAAACCCGGCAAAATTCTGACGCTGCTCGGCCCCAATGGCGCAGGGAAATCCACCCTGGTGCGCGTGGTGCTGGGTCTGGTAACACCTGACGAAGGGATTATCCGCCGTGAGGAAAAATTACGCATCGGCTATGTACCGCAAAAACTCCACCTCGACGCCACACTGCCGCTGACGGTTAGCCGCTTCCTGCGTCTTCGCCCCGGGACACATAAGGCCGATATTCTTCCGGCGCTGAAACGCGTGCAGGCAGGCCATCTGATTGATGCCCCGCTGCAGAAACTGTCCGGCGGTGAAACCCAGCGCGTATTGCTTGCCCGCGCCCTGTTGAGCAGCCCACAGCTTCTGGTGCTGGATGAGCCGACGCAGGGTGTGGACGTGAATGGTCAGGTCGCACTTTACGATTTAATCGACCAGCTACGCCGCGAACTCAACTGTGCGGTGCTGATGGTTTCCCACGATCTCCATCTGGTGATGGCCAAGACCGACGAAGTGCTGTGCCTTAACCATCACATCTGCTGTTCCGGCACGCCGGAAGTGGTGTCAATGCACCCTGAATTCATCTCCATGTTCGGCCCTCGCGGCGCTGAGCAGCTGGGAATTTATCGCCATCATCACAATCACCGCCATGATTTACAGGGACGAATTGTCCTGCGCCGGGGAAATGGACACTCATGATTGAACTGTTACTGCCCGGCTGGCTGGCCGGGATTATGCTTGCCTGCGCCGCGGGCCCGCTGGGCTCGTTTGTGGTGTGGCGCAGAATGTCCTATTTTGGCGATACGCTGGCACACGCGTCTCTGCTGGGCGTTGCCTTTGGCCTGTTACTGGACGTGAATCCCTTCTACGCGGTGATTGTGGTCACGCTGCTGCTGGCCGCAGGGCTGGTATGGCTGGAAAAGCGCCCTCACCTCGCCATCGATACGCTGCTTGGTATTATGGCCCACAGCGCCCTGTCGCTGGGTCTGGTGGTCGTGAGCCTGATGTCGAACATTCGTGTTGATCTGATGGCCTACCTGTTCGGTGACCTGCTGGCCGTGACGCCTGAAGATCTGATCTCCATCGCCGCTGGTGTGGTGGTCGTGCTGGGTATTCTGCTCTGGCAGTGGCGTAATTTGCTGGCGATGACCGTCAGCCCGGATCTGGCGTTTGTCGACGGCGTGAAGTTGCAGCGCGTGAAGCTGTTGCTGATGCTGGTGACGGCGTTAACCATTGGTGTGGCGATGAAATTCGTGGGCGCGCTGATCATCACTTCCCTGCTGATTATCCCCGCGGCCACTGCGCGTCGTTTTGCCCGTACGCCGGAGCAAATGGCCGGTGTGGCGGTTATCATCGGGATGATTGCGGTAACGGGAGGGTTAACCTTCTCGGCGTTCTACGATACCCCTGCCGGCCCGTCTGTGGTGCTGTGTGCGGCGCTGCTGTTTATCTTCAGTATGATGAAGAAGCCTGCAAGCTGATCGACTCTCCCCTCTCCCCCCCGGGAGAGGGAACCTCTGCTACGGCATCGCTGGCGGGGTAATACCAAAATGGTTCCACGCCCGCACCGTTGCCATACGACCGCGCGGGGTACGTTGCAAGAAACCCTGCTGGATCAGATACGGCTCAAGCACATCTTCAATTGTCTCGCGCTCTTCACCAATCGCTGCCGCCAGGTTATCCAGTCCGACCGGACCGCCAAAGAACTTATCCAGTACCGCCAGCAACAGCTTACGGTCCATGTAGTCAAAGCCTTCGGCATCCACATTCAGCATATCCAGCGCCTGCGCTGCAATCTCAGCCGAAATCGTGCCATCGTGTTTTACTTCGGAAAAGTCACGTACGCGACGCAACAGGCGGTTCGCAATACGCGGCGTCCCCCGGGAGCGCTTCGCTACCTCAAACGCCCCTTCCTCGCTCATCTCCAGCCCCATATAGCGGGCACTGCGGCCAACGATATGCTGAAGATCCGCAACCTGATAGAACTCCAGACGCTGAACGATACCAAAACGATCGCGAAGCGGAGAGGTCAATGACCCGGCACGCGTCGTCGCGCCAATCAGGGTAAACGGAGGCAGATCGATTTTGATGGAACGTGCTGCCGGACCTTCACCGATCATGATGTCCAGCTGGTAATCTTCCATCGCCGGATAGAGCACCTCTTCCACGACCGGCGACAGACGGTGGATCTCATCGATAAACAGCACGTCATGCGGTTCAAGGTTGGTCAACATTGCCGCCAGATCGCCCGCTTTTTCCAGCACCGGGCCAGAGGTTGTGCGCAGGTTAACGCCCATTTCATTGGCGACAATGTTCGCCAGCGTGGTTTTCCCCAGACCGGGGGGGCCAAAAATCAGCAGGTGATCGAGTGCATCGCCGCGCAGTTTTGCCGCCTGGATGAAGATCTCCATCTGAGAACGAACCTGCGGCTGGCCAATATACTCATCAAGCAGTTTCGGGCGGATGGCGCGATCCACCACGTCTTCTGCCTGAAGGGTGCCTGCCGATACCAGGCGATCTGCTTCAATCATCCTTTACCTCACAATGCCGCGCGTAGCGCTTCACGAATCAGGGTTTCACTGCTGGCATCCGGTTTGGCAATTTTGCTCACCATCCGGCTGGCCTCCTGAGGTTTATATCCCAGCGCCACCAGCGCAGCAACCGCTTCCTGTTCAGCATCGTCAGAGGCTTGTGCGCCCGGCGAGGTAAGCACCAGATCAGCGGCTGGCGTAAACAGATCGCCATGCAGACCTTTAAAGCGGTCTTTCATCTCGACAATCAGACGCTCCGCGGTTTTCTTGCCGATACCCGGGAGTTTAATCAACGCAGCAGGATCTTCGCGCTCAACGGCATTGACGAACTGCGGAGCGGACATGCCGGACAAAATAGCCAGCGCCAGCTTCGGCCCGACGCCGTTGGTTTTGATCAGCTCGCGAAACAGCATCCGTTCCTGTTTGTTGTTGAAGCCATACAGCAACTGGGCATCTTCACGCACCACAAACTGGGTAAAGACAATCGCCTCTTTGCCCGCGTCCGGCAACTCATAGAAGCAGGTCATCGGCATATGGACTTCATAGCCCACGCCACCGACTTCCAGCAGCACTAACGGGGGTTGTTTTTCAATGATGATGCCTCTGAGTCTGCCTATCACGTGACGCTCCTGCGTTCTGGAAGAAATTAACTGCCGACATAATAAAAAAAGGCTGGATAAACATCCAGCCTGATTTGTCATTATCGTAACCTGCCTCGCGCCAGATTAAGCCGCGATTCGCTCATCTGAATCGCGTTCTGGCTTATATGACAGTGGGTAATGGCTATCGCCAGCGCATCGGCGGCGTCTGCCTGCGGGTTCGCGGGAAGCTTCAGAAGCGTGCGCACCATATGCTGCACCTGACTTTTCTCCGCGCTACCAATCCCCACGACGGTCTGTTTGACCTGTCTGGCTGCGTATTCGAACACCGGAAGATCCTGATTCACCGCCGCAACAATGGCGACGCCCCGTGCTTGACCCAGTTTTAACGCTGAATCGGCGTTTTTCGCCATAAAGACCTGCTCGATGGCAAAAAAGTCGGGCTGAAACTGGGTGATGATCTCCGACACGCCAGCATAGATTAGCTTCAGGCGCGACGGCAGATCGTCCACTTTGGTCCGAATACAGCCGCTGCCAAGGTAGGTTAACTGGCGCCCTACCTGCCGGATGACGCCATAACCGGTGACGCGCGAGCCGGGGTCAATCCCGAGGATAATCGACATCACGCGTCTCCCGTAAACGGTTTATACGCTCTCATCAGAGAGTCGCTGCAACCTCATCAGAGATTTCACCGTTATGATACACTTCCTGCACGTCGTCGCAGTCTTCGAGCATGTCGATCAGACGCAGCAGTTTAGGTGCCGTTTCCGCATCCATGTCCGCTTTGGTTGACGGGATCATGGAGACTTCAGCGTTGTCGGCTTTCAGACCCGCCGCTTCCAGCGCATCACGTACTGCGCCCATCTCTTCCCACGCGGTGTAGACGTCGATTGCGCCATCATCATAGGTCACAACGTCTTCTGCACCGGCTTCCAGCGCCGCTTCCATGATTACGTCTTCGTCGCCTTTCTCGAAGGAGATGACGCCTTTTTTGCTGAACAGATAGGCCACGGAGCCGTCAGTGCCCAGGTTACCACCGCATTTGCTGAAGGCATGACGCACTTCCGCTACGGTACGGTTACGGTTGTCGGACAGACATTCAACCATCACCGCCGTACCGCCAGGACCGTAACCTTCATAAATGATGGTTTCCATGTTCGCGTCTTCATCACCGCCTACGCCACGTGCGATAGCACGGTTCAGGGTGTCACGCGTCATGTTGTTGGACAGGGCTTTATCCACTGCCGCGCGCAGACGCGGGTTAGACGCCGCATCGCCGCCGCCCAGACGTGCCGCTGTAACCAGCTCACGAATAATTTTGGTGAAGATCTTACCGCGCTTGGCATCCTGTGCCGCTTTGCGGTGTTTGGTGTTGGCCCACTTACTATGACCTGCCATAAAAATTTCCTCAAAGAGCGCGCCTTTTCAGGCTACGTTAATTACAAATTCTTCAATCGCCTGCCGGTTGCTCCACGATTTGGTCAGTGCAGCGGCATCCGCCGCATCCACCCAGCGGTAGGTCAGGTGTTCGGTAAACACGATCTCCCGTTCATGGGGGAGCGCGAGACAGAACCACGATTCCGTATTGCGCTCAATACCCGGCGCATAGCGATGACGTAAATGGCTAAAAATTTCAAACTCCACCGTGCGCTGACAGTCCTTCAGGGTCAGTTGCTCGCAAGCAACGTCAATGGTGACCTCTTCCTTTACTTCGCGCGCGGCGGCCTGCGACGCGGTCTCCCCCTCTTCCAGGCTGCCGGTAACCGACTGCCAGAAATCAGGGTCATCGCGCCGCTGCAACATCAGCACCCGTTTCGTATCTTCTGCATAAATGACAACCAGAACCGAAACGGGACGCTTATACTGCATATTATTCGTTCTCCGAAATCTCTTTTGAAGCTTTCGGAAGCACCTGAATGCCCAGCTCAGCCAGCGCGGCCGGGTTGGCAAAGCTTGGAGCTTCCGTCATCAGACAGGCCGCAGCCGTGGTTTTCGGGAAGGCGATAACATCACGAATGTTGTCGGTGCCGGTCAGCAGCATGGTCAAACGGTCAAGACCGAATGCCAGACCCGCGTGTGGCGGCGTACCGTATTTCAGGGCGTCCAACAGGAAGCCGAATTTCTCGCGCTGTTCGTGCTCGTTGATTCCCAGAATACCAAACACGGTTTGCTGCATTTCGCCGCTGTGAATACGCACGGAACCGCCACCCACTTCGTAGCCGTTGATAACCATGTCATACGCGTTTGCTACCGCATCTTCCGGTGCCGCTTTCAGCTCTGCCGCCGTCATGTCTTTTGGCGAGGTGAACGGGTGGTGCATTGCGGTCAGGCCGCCTTCACCGTCGTCTTCGAACATTGGGAAGTCGATTACCCACAGCGGAGCCCATTTGCTCTCGTCCGTCAGGCTCAGGTCTTTACCCAGCTTCAGACGCAGCGCGCCCATTGCGTCAGCAACGATTTTCTTGTTGTCTGCACCAAAGAAGATCATGTCGCCATCCTGTGCGCCGGTGCGCTCGAGGATCGCTTCCACGATTTCCGCGTTCAGGAATTTTGCCACCGGGCTGGTAATGCCTTCCAGACCTTTCGCACGTTCGGTCACTTTAATATAGGCCAGACCTTTCGCGCCGTAGATCTTGATGAAGTTGCCGTAATCGTCAATCTGCTTACGGCTCAGCGCCGCACCGCCCGGTACACGCAGGGCAGCCACGCGACCTTTTGGGTCGTTAGCCGGGCCGGCAAATACCGCGAACTCAACGGATTTCACCAGGTCTGCAACGTCCACCAGCACCATCGGGTTACGCAGGTCTGGTTTGTCAGAACCGTAGCGACGTTCAGCTTCAGCGAAGGTCATGATGGGGAAATCACCCAGTTCCACGCCTTTCACGTCATTCCACAGACTGCGCACCAGGGCTTCCATCACTTCACGCACCTGCTCGGCCGTCATGAAGGAGGTTTCCACATCGATCTGGGTAAATTCTGGCTGACGATCAGCACGCAGGTCTTCGTCGCGGAAGCATTTTACAATCTGATAGTAGCGATCGAAGCCGGACATCATCAGCAGCTGTTTAAACAGCTGAGGAGACTGTGGCAGCGCGTAGAATTTGCCTTTGTGTACACGGGATGGAACCAGGTAGTCGCGCGCGCCTTCCGGTGTGGCTTTGGTCAGCATCGGGGTTTCGATGTCGAGGAAACCGTGGTCATCCATAAAGCGACGCACCAGGCTGGTGATTTTCGCACGGGTTTTCAGGCGCTGAGCCATTTCCGGACGACGCAGGTCCAGATAGCGGTATTTCAGACGCGCTTCTTCAGTGTTGACGTGGTTGGAGTCCAGCGGCAGCGCTTCAGCACGGTTGATGATAACCAGATCCGACGCCAGCACTTCAATTGTGCCGGTCGCCATGTCTGCGTTAACGTTTTTCTCGTCACGCGCACGTACGGTGCCGGTGACCTGAATGCAGAACTCATTACGCAGCTCAGAAGCCAGCTTCAACGCATCTGCGCGATCTGGGTCGAAGAACACCTGAACGATACCTTCGCGGTCGCGCATATCGATGAAGATAAGGCTCCCAAGATCACGACGACGATTGACCCAACCACACAGGGTTACCTGCTGTCCAACGTGGGACTGACGCAGCTGCCCGCAATATTCTGTACGCATGAGATATCCCTTAATTAGCCGCAGGCTAAATGTCGCCTGGAATGCAGGCTACTATGTCGCAGCTTTCTGTATGTCACAACTGGATGAAAAAAGGCGGCTATTATACTGGAAATTCCGCCAGACGATAAGAGCGAACCACGGCCAGACGGTCGTTTGCTGCGCGCTTATTGCGTATTCTCACAAAAATTAACAAAATTATCCGACCGATAACAGGTCATTACGTCGTAAGGTGTAGCGGAAGCGACTCATTTCACTGGAGTTACCATGTTAACACTTAATGCCCGCAAAACCGCGCTTGTGGTGATTGATTTACAGGAAGGGATCCTGCCGTTTGCCGGAGGCCCGCACAGCGCCGAAGATGTTGTCAGCCGCGCCGCGCGTCTGGCAGAAAAATGCCGTGCCAGCGGTGCCCCTGTGATCATGGTGCGCGTTGGCTGGTCAGCGGATTTCGCTGAGGCCTTAAAACAGCCTGTCGATGCTCAGGTTGCAGCACATTCACTACCTGAAAACTGGTGGACCTATCCGGTTTCGCTCGGCAAACGGGACAGCGATATCGAAGTGACCAAACGCCAGTGGGGCGCATTCTACGGCACCGATCTTGAGCTGCAGCTGCGTCGGCGCGGTATCGACACCCTGATTCTCTGTGGGATCTCCACCAACATTGGCGTGGAATCCACCGCCCGAAACGCCTGGGAACTGGGCTTTAACCTGGTGATTGTTGAGGATGCATGCAGCGCAGCGTCTGCGGAGCAGCACCAGGGCAGTATGACCCACATCTTCCCGCGCATTGGCCGCGTGCGTAGCACGGACGACATTATAAGCGCCCTATGATCTACCTTGGCCTGCCCCAGTGGTCGCACCCGAAATGGGTGCGCCTGGGTATTACCAGCCTTGAAGAATATGCCCGTCATTTCAACTGTGTCGAGGGCAATACCACCCTCTACGCGTTGCCCAGAGCAGAGATTGTTGAGCGCTGGCGCGACCAGACGACCGATGATTTCCGCTTCTGCTTCAAGTTTCCGGCGACGATCTCCCACACCGCTGCGCTGCGAAACTGCGGTGATTTGACCGACGAGTTCTTTGGCCGGATGTCGCCGCTGGCGAACCGCATCGGTCAGTACTGGTTGCAGCTTCCGGCCACCTTTAGCCCACGCGACCTGCCTGCGCTATGGCAGTTTCTTGATACCCTGCCCAAAGACTTTACCTACGGCGTTGAGGTGAGACATGCGGCGTTTTTTGCCAAGGGAGAGGCTGAAACGGCGCTTAACCGTGGCTTACATGCGCGCGGGGTGAACCGGGTGATTCTCGACAGCCGTCCCGTGCACAGCGCCATCCCGCATAACGAGGCCATCATTGATGCCCAGCGTAAAAAGCCCAGAGTGCCTGTTCACGCCGTGGTCACCGCGCAAAACCCGATGGTCAGGTTTATCGGCAGCGATAATATGCAGCAAAACCAGGAGATGTTCGCCGTCTGGCTGCAAAAATTAGCAAAATGGGAGCAAACCACCACACCGTATCTCTTTCTCCATACGCCGGATATCGCTCATGCCCCCGAACTGGTCGATGTTCTCTGGCAGGCCTTGCAGGCTGCGGTTCCGTCTGTAGGCAGCGCCCCTTCTATCCCACAACAATCTTCTCTTTTCTGATATCAGCCCCTATCATAGGAAGGTGCCATCTGCCAAAAACAGGGAGTTAGTATGGTCAGCGCGCTGTATGCGGTGTTAGGTGCATTACTGCTGATTAAGTTTTCATTTGATGTTGTGCGCCTGCGAATGCAGTATCGTGTTTCCTACGGTGACGGCGGTTTTTCGGAGTTACAAAGCGCTATCCGCATTCACGGTAATGCGGTTGAGTACATCCCCGTTGCGTTAATTTTGCTGCTGTTTATGGAAATGAACGGCGCGGAAACCTGGATGGTGCACGTCTGCGGCCTGCTTCTGATTGCCGGCCGGTTAATGCATTATTACGGCTTTCACCACCGCTTATTCCGCTGGCGTCGTTCCGGCATGAGCGCGACCTGGTGTTCGCTTTTGCTGATGGTGCTGGCTAACCTTTGGTATATGCCGTGGGAGTTGGTTTTCTCCTTCCATTAGCGCACAATACGCCACTTTATTTTTCCCGGATTTTTACGTTATGTCAGATCGCGACACGCTTTTTTCCGCGCCTATCGCCAGCCTGGGCGACTGGACCTTCGATGAACGGGTAGCCGAAGTCTTCCCGGATATGATCCAGCGCTCTGTTCCCGGTTATTCCAATATCATCTCTATGATCGGCATGCTGGCTGAGCGTTTCGTTCAACCCGGCACGCAGGTGTATGATCTGGGCTGCTCGCTCGGCGCGGCAACGCTGTCTGTTCGTCGTAACGTTCACCATGAAGGCTGCAAAATCATTGCCGTCGATAACTCCCCGGCCATGGTGGAACGCTGCCGTCGCCACATCGACGCGTATAAAGCCCCGACGCCAGTCGAGGTTGTGGAAGGTGATATCCGTGATATCGACATCAATAACGCGTCGCTGGTGGTTCTGAATTTTACTCTGCAGTTCCTGGTGCCTGAAGACCGTCAGCTGTTGCTGGACAAAATTTATAAAGGCCTGAAACCCGGTGGCGCGCTGGTGCTGTCCGAGAAATTCAGCTTTGAAGATGCCGAAGTGGGTGAGCTGCTGTTCAATATGCACCACGACTTCAAACGGGCCAACGGCTATAGCGAACTGGAAATTAGCCAGAAACGTAGCATGCTCGAAAACGTGATGCTGACGGACTCCGTCGAAACCCATAAAGCACGCCTGCGTCAGGCAGGCTTCGAGCACAGCGAACTGTGGTTCCAGTGCTTCAACTTCGGCTCGCTGGTGGCGCTGAAAGGTGGGGACATCGCATGATCGAGTTCAGTAATTTCTATCAGCTGATTGCCAAAAACCACCTCTCCCACTGGCTGGAGACGCTGCCTGCACAAATTGCTGCCTGGCAGCGGGATCAGCAGCATGGTCTGTTAAAGCAGTGGTCCAACGCGGTGGAGTTTCTGCCGGAACTGACCCCACACCGTCTGGATCTGCTCCACAGCGTTACCGCGCAAAGCGAAACGCCGCTTCCGCCCGGGCAGATAAACCGCATTGAAACGCTGATGCGTAACCTGATGCCATGGCGCAAAGGTCCGTTCTCACTCTACGGCGTTAACATTAATACTGAATGGCGTTCTGACTGGAAATGGGATCGCGTGCTGCCTCACCTTTCCGACCTGACCGGGCGAACCATTCTGGATGTTGGCTGCGGCAGCGGTTACCACATGTGGCGCATGATTGGCGCAGGGGCACATCTGGCGGTGGGGATTGACCCTATGCAGCTATTCCTGTGCCAGTTTGAAGCGGTGCGTAAATTGCTGGGTAACGACCAGCGCGCGCACTTGCTGCCGTTGGGTATTGAGCAGCTCCCTGCCCTGAAGGCGTTTGACACCGTGTTTTCGATGGGTGTCCTGTACCACCGCCGCTCCCCACTCGAACATCTGTGGCAGCTGAAAGATCAGCTGGTCAGCGGCGGCGAACTGGTGCTGGAAACGCTGGTGGTAGAGGGTGATGAAAATACCGTTCTGGTGCCGGGCGATCGCTATGCGCAGATGCGGAACGTTTACTTTATCCCTTCCGCGCCGGCGCTGAAAAACTGGCTGGAGAAGTGCGGTTTTGTGGATGTCCGTATTGCCGATGTTTGCGTAACGTCAACTGAAGAACAGCGTCGCACCGACTGGATGATCACCGAATCGCTGGCGGAATTCCTCGACCCGGCAGACCACAGCAAGACTGTCGAAGGGTATCCTGCGCCAATGCGCGCGGTGTTGATCGCGACGAAACCGTAGATTCCCCCGGTCCTCTTCCCAAAGGGGCGCGGGAGAAAAGACCGCACCGTACTGTCCCTCTCCTCTTTGGGGAGAGGGTTAGGGGCATAAAAAAAGGCCCCTGTTGAAATTGCAGGGGCCTGGTACAAGCAAGCATCATATTGGGCGACATGATGCGCGGTAAAAATCGGTACGTTGCTACACGTGATGACGTTCAATCATCGATTTCATTACCGCAACCGACTCTCCCTCTACACCGTAGCGTGAGTACTCATCCGCTTCAGCATCCGTCGACATTGACAACCCTGTGTTGCGATAACGCATGGGCGATGGCATCCATTTGCCCGCAGAGCTGTGAAGCTCCTCTACCCCGGCGTTTAAAAACAGTTCCATATTGCTGGCACGCACTCCCGCACCCGCCATTATTATTGGAACACCGGAATGTGCTTTTAGTTCCGTAATTAATTGCAGTCCTTTTTCAGCAGAGGACTGCTGACCCGATGTCAGAACCCGCGCCACGCCAAGTTCAGCAAGAATATCAAAGGATTGCAGGGGATTTTTACACATATCAAACGCGCGATGAAAAGTGACCGCCATCCCTTTTGCCGCGTTCATGACCTGACGCATGCGCGGCAGATCGACATTGCCGTCTTCATCAAGCAACCCAATAACCAGGCCGGGGAATCCCAGATCGCCAACGAGAGTGATATCTTCAAGCATGGCACTGAACTCGCCCGGCGTGTAACAGAAATCGCCGCCGCGAGGACGAATAATCGGGTGTACCGGAACGGTGACAGCCTGACGGGCAGACTTCAGCATCCCGTATGAAGGCGTTAACCCACCCTCTTTGGGTGCGGCGCACAGTTCAATGCGGTCTGCCCCGTGCTGTTGCGCGGTGACGGCACACTCCACGCTGTAACAACAAATCTCCAGCAGCGCCATTACATCCTCCTTAATACCCACTTAACGCACCATCATGACACGCAGGCTACGCCCGGTCTCAGCGTACGGTCACATCTTATGCTTCGCTGGCAACAATCTGTTCAATCGTCCAGGGATGGAACTTCACGGTAACCTGTCCGTCAGTGACGGCCAGAGTAGGATTTGGCAGACGCTCACGTTCGCCTTTCGGGGAACTTGTTTTCACAAAAATGCCAGGCTTGCTCAGACCCTCATCAGACAACAGCGCCAGTGCACGAGCATTCAGCGTTTCGGGCTCACCCGGCAGGACAATTTCGATATGCTCCCAGCCTTCATGCGGATAGCGTTTCTCGCCCGGCCAGGGCAATTCGACCACACTGAACTGCCAGTGAGCCACGCACACCGGTTCATGCAGTTTGAACAGGCAGATGGGGCGACCGTTAATGACGTTCTCTGAGAGCAACTCGCCACACTGTTCAAATCCGCGACGCCAGCGCTCGGCGGTTGCGTTCTGATGGCAGCGCAAGGAGATGTGATCGGCCTCAAGCGGCGCAATATCCAGACCAAGGCGGGTGGCAAGTTCTGTGAACGCCTGGGTGAAGCGCGGTAAATCTGCGGAAATATCATGCAGTTCGTCAATGGAGTGCCAGTTCGCCATACGTCAGTCTCTTATCGTGTCGCAAAGCCGCTAATTTACTCTGTTGCCCTCTTTCGACCAACCTCTGAATAGCGGTTTTTACGACTGCATGTTTATGCATGCTTTCTCAGCCTGGATTCTGAGCAATCTTCGGCCCCCGCAATGCTGACGCCAGAAGGCATTTGCAGTATACTCCCGCCCTAAATTCTTTAACTGGCGCGGGCGGTTATTTGCCCGCATCAAAAATGTAAGGTATCCAGGTGAATATTCAGGCTCTTCTCTCCGAAAAAGTCAGTCAGGCACTGATTGCAGCAGGTGCGCCTGCGGATTGCGAACCGCAGGTTCGTCAGTCAGCAAAAGTACAGTTTGGCGACTATCAGGCTAATGGCGTGATGGCAGTGGCTAAAAAACTGGGTATGCCGCCGCGACAACTCGCCGAGCAGGTGCTGACTCATCTGGATCTCACCGGTATTGCCAGCAAAACTGAAATCGCCGGCCCTGGATTTATCAACATCTTCCTTGAGCCTGCTTTCCTGGCACGCCACGTTGACGCGGCGCTGAAATCTGACCGTCTGGGTGTTTCCCAGCCAGAAGCGCAGACCGTGGTGATTGACTACTCAGCGCCAAACGTGGCGAAAGAGATGCACGTCGGGCACCTGCGTTCCACCATTATCGGTGACGCGGCCGTGCGTACCCTGGAGTTCCTCGGTCACAAAGTGATCCGCGCGAACCACGTGGGCGACTGGGGTACCCAGTTCGGGATGCTGATTGCTTACCTGGAAAAACAGCAACAGGAAAACGCGGGTGAGATGGCCCTGGCAGACCTGGAAGGGTTCTACCGCGAAGCTAAAAAACATTACGACGAAGACGACGCTTTTGCCGAGCGCGCGCGCAGTTACGTGGTAAAACTGCAGGGCGGCGACCCGTACTTCCTCGAGATGTGGCGCAAACTGGTTGACATCACCATGTCCCAGAACCAGCTCACCTATAACCGTCTGAACGTCACCCTGACCCGTGACGATGTGATGGGTGAAAGCCTCTATAACCCGATGCTGCCTGGCATTGTGGCTGACCTGAAGGCCAAAAACCTGGCGGTTGAGAGCGAAGGCGCGACGGTCGTGTTCCTTGATGAGTATAAAAACAAGGAAGGCGAACCGATGGGCGTGATAATCCAGAAAAAGGATGGCGGCTATCTCTACACCACCACCGATATCGCCTGTGCGAAATACCGTTACGAAACGCTGCATGCGGACCGCGTGCTGTACTACATTGACTCCCGTCAGCACCAGCACCTGATGCAGGCGTGGACTATCGTGCGCAAAGCAGGCTACGTGCCGGATTCCGTGCCGCTTGAACACCATATGTTCGGCATGATGCTGGGTAAAGACGGTAAGCCGTTCAAAACCCGTGCGGGCGGTACCGTGAAGCTGTCCGACCTGCTGGACGAAGCGCTGGAACGCGCCCGCCGTCTGGTGGCCGAGAAGAATCCGGATATGCCTGCCGATGAGCTGGAAAAACTCGCCAACGCCGTGGGTATCGGTGCGGTGAAGTACGCGGATCTCTCCAAGAACCGTACCACCGACTATATCTTCGACTGGGATAACATGCTGGCCTTTGAAGGTAATACTGCGCCGTATATGCAGTATGCCTACACCCGCGTGCTCTCCGTGTTCCGTAAAGCCAGTATCGATGAAAGCGCGCTGGCCAATGCTGAGGTGATCATTTCCGAAGATCGCGAAGCCCAGCTGGCGGCACGTCTGCTGCAGTTTGAAGAGACGCTGGCCGTTGTCGCACGTGACGGTACCCCGCATGTGATGTGCTCTTACCTGTACGATCTGGCGGGTCTGTTCTCCGGTTTCTACGAACACTGCCCTATCCTGTCTGCGGAAAGCGAAGCAGTCCGCAACAGCCGCCTGAAGCTGGCTCAGCTGACGGCGAAGACCCTGAAGCTGGGTCTGGATACCCTGGGTATCGAAACCGTAGAGCGCATGTAATAAACAAACCCGGCCATCGCCGGGTTTTTTATGTTCAAAAATATTTGCGCAGGTATTCCGTTAAACACAGGATTGCCATGGCCTGTCCATAGGGCATCGACGTGAGTGGGATCTGGCGATAGAACGCCAGATCGCTGCCCATCCCCGTACCGAACGACGTCTGCAGTAACTCCCCTTCCGGCGAGATATTTTCCACAATGCCGCGAATCGCTTTCTCCGCCACCTCAGCATATTCCGCGCCGACATAGCGTTTACGCACCGCTTTCAGAATACCGTAGGCAAAGCCTGCCGTGGCTGACGCCTCAAGGTAGGAATGCGGATCGTCGAGCAGCGTATGCCACAGGCCGCTATCGTCCTGACATTTGGCGAGGGCCGCAATCTGCGCGTTCAGCACCTGCACAAGGTAGCGACGAACGGCGTTATGTTCAGGCAAACCCACCAGCTCAAGGAAATCCGGGATCACGATGGTCAGCCAGCTGTTGCCTCGTGCCCAGCGTGCCTTCGCAAAGTTATGGTGGCCTTCGTAATTCCAGCCGTGGAACCACAGGCCGGTTTCGCGATCCATCAGGTTCTGCACGTGCAGCAGAAACTGATACACCGCCTCTTCAACGTACTCCGGTTTATTAAGGAGCTTGCCGATTTTCGCCAGCGGCAGAACCGTCATCATCAGCGTGTCATCCCACATCTGCTGAGAATTCTCTTCCGCCAGGGTGATGTGCTGCATGCCGCCATGGTCGGTGCGCGGCATCTCATTCATGGCCCACTCCGCCCAACTTTCCAGCCACGGCAGCCAGGCCGGGTTTCTGGTCTCTTCGTAACGATAAGCCAGCGTCAGGAACGGTGACATGGTATTCACGTTTTTGGTGGTCGCCCCTTCCCTGAAACGATCGGCAAACCAGCGGTCAATGATGTCACGCATCGCTTCGTCGCCCGTCTGGCAGTAATACTGCCAGATACCGTATAACCCCACGCCGTGGGTCCACTCCCAGCCTGCCCATCCTTTGGTGTCAATGACCCGCCCGTCGTCCAGGCGCAGTAAAAACTCACCTGTTGTGTCGTGGATATTAACGAGGTTATGCGTCACCTTTTCAATCAGCGATTTCAGCTCGTCCCGGGCGATGAAATGCGCAGGCTGACGCAGGAGTGGACTGTGTTTGACCGGCCAAACTTTCATTATCTTAACCTCTGTTGTATGTCGAATTCAGTACCGCACGCCCCTTCAGCGAAGGTGCCGCAGGCTTATTACGATTCAGATAACCGATGTTGTTATTGCCCCACAGCGACGCATAAGGCATACCGGCCAGCATCTCCACGGTGGCGCGGGCTTCTGGTGTCGCACTCTCAGGAATGGCGCGGCCAGACGCGCGCATTTTGGCGGTCTCTTCACGCAGCGTGGTGTGGGTGTGCAAATTGAGTTTGAAACGCAGCGAAACCAGGAAGCCGCAGAACAGAACCAGAAGCGTTCCCACGCTCAGGATCAGCAGAATGGTGTGGCTCACTTCCGCGGGCTGGGTCTTTTGTCCGCTGACAAAGCCGGACATCTGCATCACAATGCCCACCAGCATTACCGCCCCCGCCTGCGAGGCTTTGCGGGTCAGCGTCATGATGCCGGCGAAAATCCCTTCGCGGCGCTGGCCGGTGATCACTTCATCGACATCAGCAATGTAGGTGTAGGTATTCCACGGTACATAGTTGATCCCACCGCGTCCCAGCCCGGCAACTGCAGAGACCAGCAATAACAGAGAGTAGATATCACTCAGGCCCGCGTAATACAGCACGGCGTAGGAAAGCGATGCCAGGCCAAACAGCACCACGACCATTCGATAGGACGGCGCGGGTCCGAAGCGAATGCACAGCGGGATCATGGCGATAACTGCAATAAACTGGAAGATGGCCATCGTGCCCAGCAGGCTGGAGGCCATGGATGCTTCCTGCATCAGCACGAAAACCACGTAGTAGGTAAACACGGCATTAAAGACGTCCTGGGCGATATACCCGCCAAGGTACATCCCCAGATGCTGACGGAAAATTCTCACGCGCAGCGTAGAGCTCAACTCCACAAACAGGCGGTTGAGGCTCTGCCCGAGCGACAGTTTCTTCTTCTCTTCTTCGGCACGCAGGGCGGCTTCGCTCCACTCTTCCCGCGGTCGCTCCCAGGTGAAGAACCAGACGAGCATCAGCATCAGCGCGCACAGCACGGAGAAGACCAGGCTTGCATAGAAAAAGGAGACCGCGTTGTCTTTGCCGAAATGCGTGAGCAGGATCCCCGGCAGGAATGAGGCCAGGATGGCAGACATTTGCGCCATCGAGATACGGGCACCTGAGAAGCGGGTTTTCTGTTTAAAGTCATCGGTCATTTCCGGCACCAGCGTTTCGTACGGCACCAGAATCATGGTGTAGACGATATCGAACACCAGATAGGTCAGCAGGTAATACCAGAAACTCATCTCCCCCACCCACATCAGGGAGTAGCTGAACACGCACGGGATCCCCAGCAGAATAAAGAACTTACGCCGACCGAAGCGCTTGCCGAGCCAGGTCGTGCCAAAGTTATCGGTCAAAAAGCCCATCAAAGGGCTGACGACGGCATCCAGTACCCTTGCGGCAGCAAAGATGAAGGTTGCTTCAATCGGGGAGAGTCCACAGAACGTTGTATAAAAATACAAAAGCCAGGCCGCCGTCAGGGCGGTGGTTCCCGCCCCGAGGAAATCGCCTGACCCGTAAGCAAGATAATTTGCGAGTCCAATTTTTCGTGTTTTCATTGCCGTCAACCCTACTCAGTTTTGGGAGACTCCCTGTAAGCAAAATCTGATCCGGGAGTTATTACACGGCTACAGTAAGAGTATCGACCTGGTGATACCTTTCTGTTTTTGCCATCACCGGCAAGCGGCTGGCAAAAATGCAAAGAGTGTCGTTACGCGTGTCACTGATTTATAAAACAGCGTTTCTTTTACATCAAAAGAGGAGGTCATTTTTTGCGAGCCAGCCATCAGAAATGACTGATGGCTGGCGTAAAAAGCGGGGTATTAGCGGTAGTTGACGATAACGGAATTACGCTGAACTTTCAGCGCAGGGATCAGGCGTCCGCCGCCCGGCACTTCCCAGATAAAGCGCAAAGGTTCGACAGCAGGCACGCCGTTGAAGGCCTGAGTGGTGCCATTCTCTCCGTCAATTTCCGTACAGCGTGTCTGGGAGCACAGCCGTACCCGAAGCCCTGCAGGCGTTGGGCCAATAAGCGTGTAGTTCCAGACCACCAGGGTCATCAGACCGGACACCGGCTCAGTCGGTGATAGCGGTCGCGAAGACATGGCGACACCGCGGTTGCTGAGGGTCACGCCAATGCTGCTGGCCTGCCAGGTCCCTTCCCCGGCGGCCTGGGCCACCAGCGGAAAAAGTAAAATCCATAACCACTTACGCATTATTTTCCTCCGATCGTCGCCGTCATACGGATATGACGGTTATCCGACAACTCCATATTCGACAGCACGACCAGCTGGTTCAGGCTACGGCGCAGGAAGCGTGACAGCAGCGGACGCAGCGCATGGTTCACCAGCAGAACCGGTGGCGCCCCCAGCATCTCCTGACGCGCCAGCGCCTCTTGTGTTTGCTCCAGCAGACGGTCGGCCAGGCCAGGTTCCAGCCCTCCACCGCCCTGCAGAGCCTGCAGCAGCAGACGTTCAAGCGGCGTATCGAGGCCGATAACCTGCACTTCCCCGGTGCCCGGGAACCACTGCTGCGTGATCGCCCGTCCCAGTGCCACACGCACCACCGCCGTCAGTTCGTGCGGATCGCTTTGCAACGGTGCATGCTCGGCGAGGGTTTCCAGAATGGTACGCATATCGCGGATCGGCACTTTTTCCTCGAGCAGGTTTTGCAACACCTTGTGCAGCGTGGTCAGCGTCACGACGCCTGGCACGAGATCTTCCGTCAGCTTCGGCATCTCCTGCGTGACGCGATCGAGCAGTTGCTGGGCTTCCTGACGACCAAACAGCTCTGCAGAGAATTGTCCAATCAGATGGTTCAGGTGGGTCGCCACCACGGTACTCGCCTCCACCACGGTGTAGCCCTGAATTTGCGCCTGCTCTTTCAGCGCGCTTTCAATCCAGATAGCAGCCAGGCCAAAGGCCGGGTCGATGGTTTGCTCGCCTGGCAGCGTACCCGCCGCGGTGCCTGGGTTAATGGCCAGCCAGCGGCCAGGATAAGCATCACCGCTGCCAATCTCTACGCCTTTCATCAGAATACGATAGCGCGCAGGCGGCAGATCCATATTGTCGCGGATGTGAACCACCGGCGGCAGGAAGCCCATGTCCTGGGCGAATTTTTTACGGATGCTGCGGATTCGGCCCAACAGTTCGCCATCCTGCTGGAAATCGACCATCGGGATGAGGCGATACCCCACTTCCATTCCCAGCGAATCTTCCAGTTGAACGTCGTTCCAGGTCGCTTCCACGGCCTGCGTGTTCTCCGGCATTTTTACCGGAGCAGGTTCCGCTGCCGGGGTCATCTCACGTCCACGCATCCACCAGGCAAGGCCCAGCAATGCCGCAGTGAACAGCAGGAACACCAGGTTTGGCATTCCCGGCACCAAACCGAGCAGGCCCAGCACCGCAGCGGCCAGCAGCATCACGCGCGGGTTGCTGAAGAGCTGCCCGACCATTTGCTCGCCAACATCCTGATCGGTACTGACGCGGGTCACGATAACCCCCGCCGCCGTTGAGATGACCAGCGCCGGGATCTGAGCCACCAGACCGTCACCAATGGTCAGCAGCGTATAGCTTTCCGCCGCGTGGCCCATGTCCATACCGTGCTGCAGCACGCCCACCAGCAGGCCGCCGACCACGTTAATCACCATGATCAGGATGCCCGCAATGGCATCACCGCGAACAAACTTACTCGCACCGTCCATTGAGCCGTAGAAGTCAGCTTCCTGCGTCACTTCCGAGCGGCGCTTTTTGGCTTCATCTTCGGCAATAAGCCCGGCGTTCAGATCCGCGTCGATGGCCATCTGCTTGCCCGGCATCCCGTCAAGCACAAAACGCGCGCCCACTTCCGCGATACGTCCGGCACCTTTGGTGATAACCATAAAGTTAATGATGACGAGAATGACGAACACCACGATACCGATGGCAAAGTTACCGCCGACCAGGAAGTGGCCGAATGCCTCAACCACTTTACCCGCCGCAGCAGCACCGGTATGGCCTTCCATCAGAATGATACGGGTTGACGCCACGTTCAGCGCCAGCCTTAACAAGGTGGTAAACAGCAGAATGGTCGGGAATGCGGCGAACTCAAGGGTGCGCTGGGTGAACATCGCCACCAGCAAAACCATAATGGACAACGCAATGTTGAATGTGAAAAGCAGGTCGAGGATGAACGCCGGAAGCGGCAAGACCATCATCGACAGAATTAGCAGGATGAGAATCGGTCCGGCAAGGATCTGCCATTGCGTCGATTTCAGGTTGCCGGGCAGGCGCAACATTGCCACCAGATTAGCCATCAGTGTCCTTCTCGTTCATAAAATCCAGCGCGTCAGGCACCGGAAGGTTCTCAGGTTTCACAGGCCGTTGACCGCCAGCCAGACGCCAGCGTTTCAACTGCCATACCCAGGCCAGCACTTCCGCCACCGCGGCGTAGAGTTGTCCTGGGATCTGTTGTCCAATTTCCGCATGGCGATACAGCGCGCGCGCCAGCGGAGGCGCTTCGAGTATGGGCACCCGGTTTTCGGTACCAATTTCACGAATACGCAGGGCGATAAGCCCCGCCCCTTTCGCCACCACTTTCGGCGCGCTCATTTTGTTTTCGTCGTACTGCAGCGCAACGGAATAGTGTGTCGGGTTAGTCACAATGACGTCGGCTTTTGGCACATCTTCCATCATCCGTCGACGGGCGGCAGCACGCTGCATCTGGCGGATACGCCCTTTCACGTGCGGGTCACCTTCCATCTGCTTATATTCATCCCGAATATCCTGACGAGACATGCGCAGTTTCTTGAAGTGGCTGTAAAGCTGGAAGATAACGTCAAAACCCACCATGGGAATAATGCTGAGCACCACCAGCAGGGCACAGAGCCCGGCCAGGTTCAGCGCATTGCTCATCGCGGTTAACGGCGATTCGCTGATAAGGCGCATCATTTCCGGCCAGTGGTGCCACAGAAAAAAACCGCCGGTACTGCCCATCAGGACCGATTTAAGAATCGCTTTAAGCAACTCCGCACCGGTTTGCGCCGAGAACATTTTCGCAATCCCCGGCAGCGGGTTCAGTTTCGAAAACTTGGGTTGCAGCGATTTCCCGCTAAACACCAGACCGCCCAGCATCACGGGCGAGACCAGCGCCACCAGCACGACGCCGGTAATCAGGGGCAACAGCGCAAGCATGGCATCTTTAACGAGCAGGATTATCTGGCTGAGGATCAGGTTAGGGTCGTTGACCATACTGTGGTCAAAACGTAGGCCAGCCGAGAGCATTCCCGCCAGTTTGCGGGCGAGCGCCTCCCCACCCCACCAGATAATGCACACGCCTACGATGAGGATCAGCAGGGATGTCAGTTCTCGGGATCGGGGGACCTGCCCTTCCTCACGCGCTTTTTCTAGTCGGTGGGGTGTGGGGGCTTCCGTTTTGTCGTCGTTCTCTTCTGCCACAGTGCCTGCTCGCAGCCCATTTAGTCACGGGTATCATGCCAGCCTGACCTTTCATCAATGGGTTGAAAAAACCCAATAACCGGGTTCTTTTAGCCAGTTCAGCGTCGGAGCAATCGGGTGATGAGTAAAAAACGGCAAAAAAAAAATTTGAGATAGCGTTTGGCAACACTGTCAGCAAGCAGGGCGTGAGCAAGGGCCAGCCACCCCAGCGTTATGCACTCAAAATTAAGCGGCATACCCTCAGGTTGCGTACGCAACCTGAGGGTCATCACCTCAATCAGAAACCAAGGCTGTCCAGCAGGTCGTCTACCTGATCCTGGCTTGCCACAACGCCCGCTTTGGTGGCGTCGAGCTGTGGACCGTTGAGCAGGCTTTCGTTCTCGCGTTTTGGACGAGCGGCCGGTTCCGGAATGTTCTCCAGCAGCACCATCAGCAGCTGACGTTCAATTTCCTGAATCACATCCATCATGCGCTTGATAACCTGGCCCGTGAGGTCCTGGAAATCCTGCGCCATCATGATGTCCAGCAGCTGCGCGTTGGTAAAGCTGGTGTGGCCCGGCACATCGCCCAGGAACTGACGGGTATCCGTGACCAGCTCGCGGGCATCCGCCAGCTCGATTGGATTCTCAAACCACTCATCCCAGCGTTTGGTCAGCGCTTTCGCGCCTTTCTCCATCGCATCCTGATGCGGTTGTGACGCTTCAACGCTGTTCAGCGCACGTTCAGCCGCCTGAGCGGTCATCTGCACAACGTAGTCCAGACGATCGCGGGCATCCGGAATGGCTTCCGCCGCTTCAGCAATTGCCTGGTCCAGCCCCAGTTCACGCAGGCTGTCACGCAGCATGCGTGTCAGGCTGCCGATGCGGGCAATGATATCGCTGGGCGAGTGTTCTTCAACGGGTTTCATAGCAGGTTGCATCATCATAACCAACACCTCACATGCCGAGTTTCTCGAAGATCTTACCGAGCTTCTCTTCCAGGGTGGCCGCAGTGAACGGCTTCACAACATAGCCACTAGCGCCCGCCTGTGCTGCGGCAATAATGTTCTCTTTTTTCGCTTCTGCGGTCACCATCAGAACCGGCAATGATGCCATTCCCGCGTCCGCACGGATGGTTTTCAGCAGTTCCAGACCGTCCATGTTTGGCATGTTCCAGTCGGAGATAACAAAACCAAACCCGCCCGCCTGCAGTTTGTTCAGCGCATCAACGCCGTCTTCTGCTTCTTCAACGTTGTTGAAGCCCAGCTCTTTCAGCAGGTTGCGTACGATACGACGCATGGTGGAAAAGTCATCCACAACCAAAAACTTAAGCTCTTTATCCGCCATAAAATAATACTCCTGAGTCAAATACGTATTGCCTGTCCGGCACTGATTTTCGCCAGCATCTGCTGGCTTACCTGGCTAAGATCGACCACTTCGCTCACGCCACCCATATTGATGGCCTCGCGCGGCATGCCGAACACCACACAACTTGCTTCATTCTGCGCAATCGTCCAGGCGCCAGCCTGGTGCATTGCAAGCATTCCGGCGGCACCGTCGTTACCCATCCCCGTCAGGATCACCCCAACGGCGTTGCGCCCCGCATGTTTCGCCACCGAATGAAACAGCACATCCACCGACGGACGGTGCCGGTTTACCGGCGGCCCGTCATGAATTTTGATTTGATAGTTAGCGCCACTGCGCGCCAGCTCCATATGCTTGTCACCCGGTGCGATATACGCATGGCCGGGGAGTACGCGCTCACCGTCTTCCGCCTCTTTCACGCTGATCTGACACAGCTTGTTCAGACGCTCGGCGAACGAGCGGGTAAAGCCTGGCGGCATATGCTGCGTGATCAGAATACCCGGACTTGAAAGCGGCAATGGCTGGAGTACATGACGAATTGCCTCTGTTCCCCCGGTTGACGCCCCAATCACCAGCAGTTTTTCCGAACTGAGTAAAGGACCGGCCTTCAGCGTTACCGGTGCATCCATCGGTTTGTGCGCGGCAAGCTTCGCACGTGACGCGGTGCGGATCTTCTCGGCGATCATTTCGCTGTACGCCAGCATCCCTTCACGAATGCCAAGCTGAGGTTTGGTGACAAAATCCACCGCCCCTAACTCCAGCGCACGCAGGGTAATTTCAGATCCTTTTCCGGTCAGGGATGAGACCATCACCACCGGCATGGGCCGCAGGCGCATCAATTTTTCCAGGAAATCAATGCCATCCATGCGCGGCATTTCGACATCCAGCGTTAACACGTCGGGGTTATATTTTTTAATTAAATCCCGCGCTACCAGCGGATCAGGCGCTGTCGCCACCATCTCCATGTCGCTGTGGCTATTGATAATTTCAGTCATGATCTGGCGCATCAGCGCAGAATCGTCGACAGACAACACCCTGATTTTACTCATGCTTTTTCCTTACTCAGCGCATATACCGTTTGCCCACGCAGGCTAAACTCACGCACGAGGTTGCTGAAGTTTTCCGAGTGCCCGGCAAACAGTAAACCGTCAGGCTTGAGCAACGGAACAAACCGACGCAGAATGTCCTGTTGCGTCGTTTTATCAAAATAGATCATGACGTTACGGCAAAAAATAGCGTCGAATGGCCCCGGCACGTTGTACTGCTTATCCAGCAGGTTAACGGGCGCGAATTCGACACAGTTCGCCAGCTCCTGGCGCACGCGCACCAGGCCTTCATGCGGGCCGGTTCCGCGCATGAAGTAACGCTGCAACTGCTGAGGTGACAGCGTTTTCAGTTCATCCTGGCGATACACGCCGTTGCGTGCCTTTTCCAGCACTTCGGTATCAATATCACTGGCGTAGACTTTCCAGCGTCCAGGCGCCATGCCCAGCGTGTCGGCAAGGGTGATCGCCAGCGAGTACGGCTCTTCCCCGGTTGAGGCGGCCGCACTCCAGACGCGATACTCCCCGCTGCGGCGACGCGCGTGCTCCGCCAGGACCGGGAAGTGGTGAGCTTCACGGAAAAATGCGGTCAGGTTGGTGGTTAACGAGTTAATAAAAGCCTGCCACTCTGCGCTGTTCTGGTTCGCTTCGAGCATGCTCAGATAGCGACCAAAATCGTCCAGCCCCAGCGTACGCAAGCGCCGCACCAGACGGTTGTAGACCATGTCTCGCTTATGATCGGCAAGCACAATCCCCGCACGCTGGTAGATTAACTGACATATCCGACGAAAATGCGCGTCGGACAGCGCGAGGCGCTGTGTCATCTGCAACAGTAATGACGTTTGCCCTGGGGGCATTGGTGATGTCATAGCGCCTTCTTAATTACATTCAGGATACAACTGGCACGGCCTGCGACCGCCCGACTTCTGTTACTGCTTCAACGTGCTCTTTCACATTAAATACCGCGACCAGCCCGGTCAGATGATCCGCCTGGCTGGCCAGCTGATCGGTTGCCGCTGCCGCTTCCTCCACTAACGAGGCGTTTTGTTGCGTGACCTGATCCATCTGGCTTACCGCCTGGGCCACCTGCTCAATTCCGCGACGCTGTTCATCGGACGCAGAAGCAATCTCGCCCATGATGTCGTTAACCCGCGTAACGGAGGTGACGATTTCGTGCATGGTTTTCGCCGCCGTGTCCACCAGGGCAGAGCCTTGCTGGACGCGCGAAACGGACTCTTCAATCAGTCCTTTAATTTCTTTCGCGGCGTTGGCGCTGCGGCTCGCCAGATTACGGACTTCACCGGCCACAACCGCAAAACCACGCCCCTGCTCACCGGCTCGTGCCGCTTCAACGGCCGCGTTCAGCGCCAGAATGTTGGTCTGGAACGCAATACCGTCAATCACGCTGATGATGTCGCCAATTTTCTGTGAACTGGCGGCAATATCCTGCATGGTACTGGCCACGTGAGAGGCCTGATCGCCCCCCTTCTTCGCCGTCATCGCCGCCTGTCTGGACAGGTCAGACGCCTGACGCGCGTTATCCGCGTTCTGGCTTACCGTCGCGGTGAGCTGCTCCATGCTGGCAGCCGTTTGCGCCAGCGAAGCAGCCTGCTGCTCGGTGCGCGACGAGAGATCGTTATTGCCTGCCGCAATCTCCGAGATCCCGGTGTGCATGGCATAACTGCCCTGTCGCACATCGGAGACCGTTTCCCGCAGGGCGCCCTGCATCGCCTTCAGGCTGGCAAAAATCGCCGAAATTTCGTTCTTGCCGTACACCGCCACCGGACGCGCCAGGTTACCCTTCGCAATACTGTCGAAGTGGCTGGTGACGATCGCCAGCGGTTGCACAATCATTCTGCGCGACCAGTACAGGGCACCGCCGGTCAGCAGCACCGCCAGAATCACCACCACAGCAAAAATCACGCCTGACATATGGTAGTTTTTACGGCTGTCATTCCCGGCGCGTTGGACAAACTGGTTAATGTTCTGCTGCCAGGCATTAAAGCTCGCATCAAACGCCGCCTGGGACGCCTGGACCGGCGCGGTCATAAAGTCCGAGAGCTGGTTGTTCTCAAGCCAGGTCGCCTGGTGATCCAGGTCGCTGTGCCACTGATCAAAACGCTTCTTCATCGCGACTTTCAGCGCTTTCACTTCCGCGCTGCCGGCTTCCTGTGCCGCGAAGGCGTTAAACTGCGCGTCAGCCAGCTTCAGGCTGTCGCGCGCGGTCACCATCAACGCCTTGATGTCATCCGGCGGATAACTCAGGGCGGTTAAGGTTCCCGCTTTGTTCAGCGCCGTGCTTGCCTGTAACAGTACGGCGCGCGTCTGTGCCACGGCGGCGCGCTGCTGGTTACTCGCCTCAACTTCCTGCAAATTCTGATAGCCATCGCGAAACGCCCAAAAAGACAACCCGTTACTGCCAACCTGCAACACACCGCAAAGGATCAGAATCAAAAACAGTGTGGTCGAGATACGAATACGATTTAACATCCACGCTCCCATCATGCGGCAAGCAGCCGCGGTTTAAATGTCAGTCAAAATGTTTCCCAGTTTTCATGTCCGGTCGTCGCTGCAGGTTTACGGGTCGCTGCCGCTGCTGCGGCAGGCGCGAGATACGTTGCTTGCGGGGTGACCGTGTTTCCAGCGAGTGAAGCGAGACGAAACGCCGAGACGGCCATCTTCAGACGGCTTGCCTGGTCTTCCAGCGCAGCGGCCGCCGCAGCGGACTCCTGCACCAGCGCGGCGTTTTGTTGTGTCACGCGATCCATTTCCGATACCGCCAGAGCGACCTGGTCGATACCACGACTCTGCTCATCAGACGCAGAGGCGATTTCACCCATGATGTCCGTTACGCGGGTAACGGCATTCACGATGTCATTCATGGTTTCCCCTGCGCTTTCTACCAGCACGGAGCCGGTATCGACGCGGGAAACGGAGTCTTCAATCAGGGCCTTGATCTCTTTCGCCGCGTTGGCACTGCGGCTGGCAAGGTTGCGCACTTCCCCGGCCACCACGGCAAACCCGCGCCCCTGCTCGCCCGCACGTGCGGCTTCAACGGCGGCGTTGAGGGCGAGGATATTGGTCTGGAAAGCGATGCCGTCGATAACGCTAATGATGTCGGCGATTTTCTTCGAACTGTCGGCGATTTCGTGCATGGTTTTCACCACGCCGTCCACCACGCGACCGCCTCGCTGCGCCGTTTCGGACGCGCTTTCCGCCAGCTGTGAGGCCTGACGGGCGTTGTCCGCGTTCTGCTTCACGGTCGCGGTAAGCTGCTCCATGCTGGCGGCGGTCTCTTCGAGCGCCGACGCCTGCTGTTCGGTGCGCGACGACAGATCGTTGTTGCCCATCGCAATTTCGCTGGTACCGGTATAAATCGCTTCCGATCCGTTACGCACGTTGGCGACGGTCTCAATTAGCGAGCGCTGCATATGATCAACGCTGTTTGCCAGCTCGGTAATTTCATTGCGCCCGGAGACGGTCAGCGTTTTGGTCAGGTCACCACCGGCAATCTCGCGAATGTGGGCAATGACGCGACCGAGAGGATTAAGCAGGATGTGGCGAATGCCGTACCACACGCCCACCAGCACGATGACCAGCGCCAGCGCCATGACGGCCATCTGCCATTTGGCAAAGCGGTAATCATTCTGGCTTTGCGTAAAGGCCGAGTGATACAGGTCGCCACTGGCTTTGGCGTATTCCCCGAGTGCCGCACCAAGGGCGTTTTGCATCCCCTGGGTAGGTTGCGCGAAATACGCGTCCATGTTGCCGCTTTCCAGGAACTGAATAAGCTCCGTCAGACCGGCATAGTAGGCGTTGTACTTTTCATCGATATTCTGGCTCACCTGCGCCATGGCAGGCTGTGGCGTGATTTTCTTAAAGGCGTCGTAGTGTTTCGCGGCGTCAGCAAGGGTCGCCCGCGCATTTTTCAGCAGTTCCGTTTTCGCACTGCTCTGCTGATTATTTGGATCCATCATCATGCGGGCGGAAGAGCGGCTCAGGTTGATACGCGTTTGCAGCATCAGATCCCACGTCGACGTCAGTTCACTCTGCTGTACGCGGAGATCGTTCGAGGCGGCGAAACTGTCCTGGTTTTGTTTAAGTGACGAGAAAAAAAGCCCGCCGGAGGTAAGCTGAAGAAGTGCGAAAATGACCAGCACCATCATAAGCATTGTGACAACGCGGATACGGTTCAACATACAACACCTTCTCATAGATTTATTAACGGTGTTATCGGCACTGACTACAGGAACTTTACATTTGAGAAAGGGAAAAGCGCGGGGTTAAAACGCAACGTCAACGATCAGCGTATCGGTATAGGTGCCGGCAGGCGGCGTAGACTGGCTGGTAAGGACTTTGGCAGTGTAGTTGTAGGTTCGCAATAAACCGTCGGTACTGACCTGCGAGGAGGTTGCGCTGGTCCAGCGCTCGGTACCGCTGCCACCCCAACGGTTGGTCGTGGCTTCTTTATAAATGTCGTAACTCATGTAGTTACTGCCGCTCACCATGCGGCGAACGTTATTCAGCGCGTTGGCACCATTATTAATTCCGATAGTGTAAGTGCTTCCTTTGGTACAGGTGACGGCAATCGCCTGCGAGACAGTGGGGAAACTTTGCACCAGCGGCGCACTGTTGAAGTTGACGTCCGGCGTGGTCATGGCGCTGCAGTCGTTGGTAACGGTCATGTTGAGAAGAATACTGGTGGTCGCCGTGCCTGTCTGGGGAACGGTGCAAAGGCCCAGCACGCCCACGGAACAGACGCTGTAGTTGATGCTGAAGGTGAGCAGCACCTGATAGGGCCCGGCCGTGACGTTTTGTCCGGCAACGGTGCGGAAATAAAGCGGAATGCTGTACTGTTTTGACCCCAGTAATCCCAGCAGGGTGTTGCCGCTCCAGGTATAAGCTTTGCTGATTTGCACTTCGCTATTGCCCGAACACCCCGTTAACCCGCACAACCGGGTGGGGATCACATCCGTGATGGCCGCATTGTCGGTGCGTTTCATGGTGGCACGGCTGTTGCCTGAAACCGACGCTGCGGTGTAGTTCAGCGTCACCGAGTCGTTGGTCAGAAGATTGAGCACAGCGTCGCATGCCACGATCAGCCTGCCGGTGGTTTCGACCTCCCCGGTTCCGCTGAGCGCGAACGAGGTGACGCTACCAAATGACGCATTTACCGTACTGACGGTACACGCCGCCCAGCCGCCGCCGGAAAACAGCAGCAGCATCAACAGCAGTAAGCGCTTCACCGTTCCTCCCGGCAAATCAGCGGTCCGTATGTCTGCAGTTTATGTTCCGGATTGGCCCCCACGGTCAGCGTGGCCGAGCAGTGTTTTCCGTCTGGCGTAATCACCTCAAGCGGGTTCACATCGTTGAGATTTTCCAGCCAGGCGATGCCGTCATACCCCACCACCGCATTGTTGCGCGAGGCGCGTCGAACCTGGCTGCCTACCGGGATAGCCTGCCCCTGCTTGTCATGCAGAATGACGCTTGCCACCCGCTCCTGCTCCATCGGGAAATCGACCAGATAACCGCTGTGGCGGCGAATAGCGATCCGCCGCTCTGTCTCTTTCAGCCGGGTATCCGCGGGCAGATTCAGGGTGTCAATGCGATAACTGGCCGGGTAATAAGCCGATACACCGCTGACCAGCAGGTAGCCGTTATTGTTCGTTTTGCCGACCGGCTGGTTCTCATAGCTGACGGGAACGTCCGGGTGACCGTCGGTGCTGATCACCACAAACGCATCGTTGATTTTGTTTGCCGCAAACAGCTCGCCGTCCATCAGCACAACCGCGCCCATCGCCTCTCCCCACCAGGTCATCATGCCCCTTTCGCCATAACCACCGCCCTGAAGTTCGATGTTGTTATTGCGCCAGCCCAGCGTTCCCTGCTGATAATCATTGGCTTTCGACTGGTTGGCCCATGCCATGTTCCAGCTAAAGCCACCGTCGGAAGGCATGGAGTGGTTGTAGTTGATACGCTGCGTGCTGCCGGCATCTGGCGTGTTTTCATAGGTTACGGCGGCACTGTCACGCTCTCCCAGCGGCACCTGAAGCGACATGGCCACCGTCCAGTCTCCCCGCTGCTGATCGCGGCTTGCGGCCAGATAAATACTGCTCGCCCCCCACAGATTGCGGCTCCAGGAGAGATTCAGCAGTTCGGTTTTTTGGTTGTCAAAGCTCTCCACGCCGATCCACGCAGCACCGAGACTGCCATACTCGCCCAGGTTAAAGGTGAGAGAATACTGGTCGGTGTTGCGACTAAAACTGGCGATGGGCCGGTCATTTTCGTCATATACCGTCGGTTGGTCGTAGAGGGCGAGGTTGCCAAAGTCGCGATCGCGCCGCGTATGCTGTGTCGCTACACTAAATTCACTGGTACTGTACTGATAGCCCCAGTTGATTTGCCCGCCATTATCTCCGCGCATGCGGCTTTGAGAGTACGCGGTATTCACGACGCCAAACCGACCCAATTTAACCACCGTCCCCATCCCGCCCAGCGCCAGCGCTTCTGCCCCTTCGGCATGGCCCTCCAGCGTCAGCCAGTCCGTAACGCCATAGCGATACGACCCACTACCCGCCGCCGGGCCGTAGTCAAAATTCTTTATGCCGTAATTACGCCGCAGGCTGCCGAGCGTCACCGCCCCGTCGCTCAGGCCCTGTTTCAGCAATTCGCTGGTGACGTAAAACGGCAGCGTGGTACTCACCTGGCGGCCCAGCGCATCGGTGGTGACCAGTACCGCGTCCCCTGCTCCGTTGATATAGGGCAGATTGGTCAGGGTGAACGGTCCCGGCTGAAGCTGGGTCGAGCCGGAACGATAGCCATTGATAAAGAGATCCACCGAGGTGGGAACCGCCGCTTCGCCCGAGAACTCTGGGAGTGGCCAGGTCACGAGGTCAGGACGCAGGGAGAAATCCCGCCCGTAGCTGATCCCGCCCATGCGCACACTGGTGCTCCAGCTCAGGGCATCGCTGATCACATCCCCGGCGGTCCAGGTCGTTGCCTCGTCCTCGTTCGTCATCAGAAGCGTCGTGTCATAGCGCACATACCCTTCCTGCTGACCGTCGTTTCCGGTGAAATTTTCCCGGGCATAGCCGGTTGAAGAAAAGGAGCCGTTCTCATTGAAGTAGCGGAATTCATGCCAGAGCGAGGCCTGTCCGCCGACATGTTCCGTATGGTTGGTGTAGAGATCGTAATTGAGCAGCGCTCCACGCCCGAAGTGTGGTTTGCTTTGTGACATTTGTCCGCTGAAAGGGGTCACGCGTGAGGCGACCCAGTCGGCCGGAACGCCCAGCAGCAGACGCTGCGCCGCGCTATCGTACTCTACGCGCACCTGCGGCAGGGTAGAAAGGTTCACGTCTCCGGCAGGCACATGCTCCGGCGGAAGCCCTGCCCGCAGCAGGTCGGCGCTGGAAATAAAGAATGCCCCCTCGCGCTGCGTCACGGGCACCGCCATACCGGTGTCGTAGTGATTCAACACAATCGAGAGCTGAAAGACCGCTTCGCCGTTCAACGCCTGAGCCTGCGGCGGCGGCGGTAAACTGTCATCGCCGGGCTCAGCCCAGGTGCTGGTACTGACGCAGAGCAGGATCATCATCGCCGGTTTCAGTTGACGGGCGTCGACTGCCATTGCGTATCCCTGGCATTAATCTGCGCGCTCAGCCGGTCTGGCTGGCCTATTCCGGCCGGGATTGACCAGGTGCGGGTGCTGCCCGCAAGAACATACCCGAGTAATCCGTCTGCAACCGTCCGCTTCTGCCCGCCCTGCTCAAGCGCCACCTGGCTGAGTTTGACGTGCACATCCCCCTGATTACGGACCTCCAGGGCAGGATGTCCCTTCTCCTGCGTCACCCGCCAGCTCAGATTTTTGGTCTCCACCAGCGCATGATGCGCCCCCTCTTTTAGGGTCGGGATCCCCTGCCCATAAACGAACAAAGGAATGGAGTAGCGCATTTGCAATTTCAGGCCAATGGCCGGCTCGGCTTTGGCATCCGGCTGGGGGATTTCATCCACAATAATGCGGTAGGCCTGTTCGACGCCGAGCGGCACCGTACCCTGCTTAATCAGACGAATAAGCTGCTTACTGCCTTTGCCAATGGTGACGATGGGCGGGCTGGCCACCACGTCCTGCTGTGCGGAGTAGCGTTCATAACCGCCCTCCTGCTTCCAGCGCACAATGCGAACCTGCATTGTCGTTGCGCTGTTCCCCTGATTCTGGATCCATAATTCAGTGGCTTTGGCATCCGCTGACAGCCACGGATCGATGGGCCACAACAGAATGGTTGCCGCCGCCTGCGCCTGGCCTGTCGCCGCAGCCATTCCCCCCAACAAACTCACCAGACAAAGGTGTCTGAAAAATGGCTTCATCGACTGTCTCCCTTTATCACCATGACAAGGTCACGGTGAGCTGATCAGAATACGTTCCTGCCGGGCTAAACCCGGTCAGCAGCGCCACGCCAAAAAGCGGCAGCGCAATGTTATTACTGTTGGTATAGGTCACCGGTATTGCCTGATTGACGCCAATTTCACTGTTCGCCGCCAGCGAACTGCTGCTGTAAAGGCGATATCCCACCACTTCCGTTCCCCCTGAGCGCTTCATACGCCGAACGGAGGAGTAATTCTGTCCGCCGTTAATGCTCATACTCAGCGCCACGCCGGGCGTGCAGGCGATGGACAAGGCCCCGTTAGGCACAAAACTGGTGCTCACCGGGGCACTCTCCACCCCGTTATGGGTACCGAAATCGAGCGTACCGAAAAGTCCTCCGCTGCCCGCGGATACCGCGCACCCGGGCACAATGGTCGCGCTGACCTTAAATGACTGTGACGTCACAGCACCCGCCGCAGGCACCAGCATCAGGCAGACGATCAGCGCGTACAAAGGGTGCACGATCCCCTCCGCGCTGTTGCGCAGACGCAAAATGGATGCCTTCATGGCTGCATGAAACTAGTAGGTGACGCTGACGTTAATCGTGTCGGTGTAGGTGCCCGGAACGACCGTAACGCTGTTACCGCCCCCGGTAATGCGCCCGTAAAGTGTGTAACTGTCGATGCCCCCGGCGGTTGACGCTATTGGCAGTGCCGCGTTATTGGCAACGACGTTGTTAAATCCGCTGTCGCTATACAGGCTGTAAGCCACACCCTGTGCAGCATTGGTGGTGTTGACCAGATAGCGCGCAGGCGTGCCTGGCGTCCCCACAACGGTACCCGGCGCGGTGGAGTTGGTATTCCCGGTGATCGCCACCGTATAGCTGGCGGTCGTACATTGAATGGTGAACGTGTTACCGCCGCTGGCACCGGTCAGCTGCGTCGTCAGGGTGGAAAACGTTGCGGGATGGGTGCCGAAATCCAGGGTCCCGAAGTTAATGCCATTTTGCGTGGGCGAGCCGTTTATCAGACAACCGTTCGTCAGGGTTAACGTCGCGCCAATAGTACCGCTGCTGGTCACCGCCAGCGCCTGTTGGGCTGTTGTCGCCGTCAGCAACGTGCCTGCACAGATCAAAAGGAGTTTTCTTTTCATTTACCACCCTCCAGAAGACATTTCCGTTCGCTTGCCACATTTTATTTTTGCTGTTCAAGATG
This sequence comes from Enterobacter sp. SORGH_AS_0287, assembly GCF_031453695.1. Taxonomy (NCBI): domain Bacteria; kingdom Pseudomonadati; phylum Pseudomonadota; class Gammaproteobacteria; order Enterobacterales; family Enterobacteriaceae; genus Enterobacter; species Enterobacter sp. SORGH_AS_0287. Next base: position 655,560 of record NZ_JAVIZW010000001.1, on the reverse strand, counting down.
TTAGCCCCACTTAACGTTCCTCTTCCGGGGGTTATTGAGAATTTAGTTTATGGATACCGCTTCGACCACCCGCGCCGTGGAGGGCAAGACTAAGGGCTTATTGACTGAATATTTATTTATAAAACAGGATGTTAATACTTTGTGAATGCCTTATTTCTCGTATACGCAGAGGATATATCCATCGAAATGTGATCTGCATCACAATATATCGTCGAGGCGTTAACAACAAAATTAATAAAAATTAAAAACTAGTTGTATCTCCCTCCGCTTTACTTCAATTTATGTGCCGAATAATTTCCTGCGTCGTAATAAAAAATCTATATACATCGGCGCAGACGGCAACCAAAGCGCATAGAGGGTCTTTTTTCGTGGCAAGTGCAAACAAACTCACACTCTTCATCGTGATATTCATGCTGGCGGGTATTCTTTCAGGGGCGGCGATTCATGAGTATGCCTCTGCGGATGCCATCAAAGCATGGTCGGATAACATCACGCTGCTGACCGATATTTTCCTGCGTCTGATTAAAATGGTTATTGCACCACTGGTCTTCAGCACGCTGACCGTAGGCATTATGAAACTGGGTGAAACCTCCACCATTGGTCGCGTGGGCGGCAAAGCGATGGTGTGGTTTATTAGCTCATCCGTGCTTTCCATTCTGGTGGGACTGTTTATCGTCACGCTGGAGCGTCCGGGCAGCGGCCTGAACCTGGCTATCCCGAAAGAGGCGGTAGACACCGGCCTTGCGGTGGGAGGGATGACGCTGAAAGCGTTCTTGTCCCATACCATTCCGACCAGTATCGCCGGTGCGATGGCGAACAATGAAATCCTGCAGATTGTGGTCTTCTCTATGTTCTTCGGCATCGCCGGCGCGTCGCTGGGGCAAAAATTCAATGCCCCGCTGGTGGCCGCGCTGGATGTGGTCTCCCATATCATGCTGAAGGTGACGGGTTACGTGATGTACGTCGCCCCGTTGGCCATTTTCGCCGCCATCTCATCTGTGATTGCCACTCAGGGTCTGGGCATTCTGCTGAACTATGCCTCCTTTATTGGCGGCTACTACGTGGCAATCCTTCTCACCTGCATGGTGCTGCTGGCCGTCGGTTATATGGTGCTGAAGAAAGAGGTGTTCCGCCTGGTCAGCATGCTGAAGGACCCGGTGCTGGTGGCGTTTACCACCAGCAGTTCAGAAGCGGCGTATCCAAAAACGCTGGAACAGCTTGAGCGTTTTGGTTGCTCGCGCAATATCGCCTCTTTCGTTCTGCCGATCGGTTACTCCTTTAACCTGGTGGGCTCTATGGTGTATTGCTCTTTCGCCTCGATGTTTATCGCCCAGGCGTACAATATTCACCTGAGCTTCACCGAAGTGACCGTGCTGATGCTGACGCTGATGCTGGCTTCAAAAGGGATTGCGGGGGTGCCTCGTTCGTCGCTGGTGGTGCTGGCGGCAACCATCCCGAGTTTCAATATTCCGGTGGCGGGTATTTTGCTGCTGATGGGGATCGATCATTTCCTGGATATGGGACGTTCAGCGATTAACGTGCTGGGTAACGGTATTGCGACTGCGATGCTGTCGCAAAATGAAGGGGCGCGTGAAGCAGAGACTGAGCTGGTAGAGCAGGAAGCATAACGGGTTGGCGGCATGGTTTCGTTCACCTTAAGACCAGCAGAAAATACTACGTCTGCAGTAAGTGAATAAGATAAGGGGGCTGCAATAGCCCCCTTAATACGTTCACCGCAGCGGGCGAATCAGATAACCGAAATGCCCGACTGAACGAAACGGTTCCACGAAAGCCTCACAGAACCGTTTAGAGAAACATTACGCCACGTGATTCGCCGCGATATCCAGCAGCGCCATCTCATCACTGTTCAGCAGCTTCTCAATATTCACCAGAATCAGCATACGCTCACCCAGCGCTCCCAGCCCCGTCAGATACTCGGTAGACAGCGTGACCGCAAACTCCGGCGCCGGACGGATTTGATCGGACGTCAGGGACAGCACATCAGATACGCCATCCACCACGATCCCAACCACGCGCTGCCCCAGATTCAGGACAATCACCACGGTGTTCTCGTTATAGTCCACGTCGCCCTGGCTGAACTTCACGCGCAGGTCAACGATAGGCACAATCACGCCGCGCAGGTTGGTGACACCTTTAATAAATGCAGGCGTGTTCGCGATGCGGGTAACCTGGTCGTAACCACGAATTTCCTGCACTTTCAGGATATCGATGCCGTACTCCTCATCGCCTAAAGTGAATACCAGGAATTCCTGCCCTGATGGCTCGCCCGCCAGTTTCGTTACATTACTCATACCGGTCATGTTATTACCTTCTACTTAATCAGGCGGCTGTGTACGCCACACGTTGTTCACGATTTAATCCCTGAAGCGCCGACACATCAACGATCAGCGCCACGCTACCGTCACCCAGAATAGTGGCGGCAGAAATACCTGGCACTTTGCGGTAGTTGCTTTCGAGGTTCTTCACGACCACCTGGTGCTGGCCAATCAGCTGATCAACCAGCAGCGCGTAGCGGCGACCCGCACTTTGCAGGATCACCACGATCCCCTGCGTGGCCTCGGTTTTCGCGCCATCCACTTCGAACACTTTCCACAATTCGACCAGCGGCAGGTACTCACCGCGCACTTCAAGAACGCGCTCGCCACCCGCCAGCGGATGCAGATCTTCTTCACGCGGCTGCAGCGATTCCATCACCGCGTTCAGCGGCAGAATAAAGACTTCGTCCGCCACTTTCACCGACATGCCGTCGAGGATTGCCAGCGTCAGCGGCAGCAGGATACGAATGGTGGTGCCGGAACCTTGCTTAGACTTGATCTCAACGTGGCCGCCCATCTCCTGAATGTTACGCTTCACCACGTCCATTCCCACGCCGCGGCCGGAAACGTCCGTCACCTGCTCTGCGGTCGAGAAGCCTGGCGCGAAGATCAGCATGCCCACTTCTTCGTCAGTCATGTTTTCGTTGACCGCCATTCCCTGCGAAATGGCTTTCGCCAGAATGCGCTCACGGTTCAGGCCCGCACCGTCATCGGTCACTTCGATGCAGATGTTCCCGCCCTGGTGTTCGGCGGAGAGGATCAGATTCCCGACCGGGGATTTTCCGGCGGCAATGCGGTTTTCCGGCAGTTCGATACCGTGGTCGAGGCTGTTACGCACCAGGTGCGTTAACGGGTCGATAATGCGTTCGATCAGGCTTTTATCCAGCTCGGTGGAGCTGCCCATCAGCGTCAGTTCAATCTGTTTATTCAGTTTACTGGCCAAGTCACGCACCAGACGCGGGAAGCGGCTGAAGACATATTCCATCGGCATCATACGGATGGACATCACCGATTCCTGCAGGTCGCGGGCATTACGTTGCAACTGCCCCATGCTGGTAATCAGATCGCCGTGGGTCACCGGATCCAGTTCGTTAGACCGCTGTGCCAGCATCGACTGGGTAATCACCAGTTCACCCACCAGGTTAATCAGCTGGTCAACTTTCTCGACGGCGACACGGATGCTGGTGGATTCACTGGAACGCGCGGCCGGTTTGTCACCACGGCCTGGCGCGGCAGCATCTTTTGGCACCGCTTTCAATACCGGCGCCGCAGGCGCAACGGCAGGTGCAGCCGCCTGAGGAACAACCGCCACCTCTTCCACTGCCGCTGGCACGTCCACCGCCGCCGTTTCGGTTTCAAACGCGATCTGGTCGGCTTCGATAACAAAGCACAGGACCGCCACGATATCGTCCTGGCTGATCCCCTCTTCCAGCGTCGCACTCAGGCTGTCTTTGCCTTTCACCACGTTGCTTAATTTCGCCAGGTTACTCAGCTCTTCTTCAAGAAGGTCAACTTCGTTCTCTTTGAGGCGAGACAGCACCACGCGCACTTTACTCGCAGCGGCGGCCGGGGCCGCCTCTTGTGCGGTAACGGCATCGACAACGCTCAGTTTGGCTGCCGGAACAACAGCTGCGGCTGCGTCACCTTTGGCTTCCAGCGCGAGCTGGCGCAGCGCATTGCAGATGTATTCAAAGCTGGCGGCATCAGGCTCTGCCGAGCTTTTATAGGCGTCGAGCTGTTCCTGCATAATATCTTTGGTTTCCAAAAACAGGTTGATAATGTCGGTATTGAGCTGCATCTCACCGCGTCGTGCTTCATCCAGCAGGTTTTCCATTAAATGGGTCGTTTCCTGCAGGATGGTAAATCCAAACGTTCCGGCTCCGCCTTTAATCGAGTGCGCTGCACGGAAGATGGCATTGAGCTGCTCGGAGTCCGGTGCTTCAGGCACCAAATCCAGCAAGTGTTGCTCCATATCGGCCAACAATTCGTCGGCTTCATCAAAGAATGTCTGGTAAAAATCGCTAATATCCATGCTCACGCTATCACCTCGGATTGGCTGGTGGCGATGTTGGAACGGCAGCCGAAGGAACGGCCCCAGGCTGTTTTAAATCGTCCAGTGACTCATTCTGACTTTCGGCGTTTTCGTGCAGGATGGCCTGCTCCGCCTGCTGGTTCAGCACTAAAAGACTGATACGACGGTTGATGGCGTCATCCGGCCCGCGGTCAGTGACACGCATGGTTGATGCCATGCCGACCACGCGCAGTACCTTGCCATCATCAAGCCCACCTGCCACCAGCTCGCGACGCGAGGCGTTGGCACGATCGGCAGAAAGCTCCCAGTTGCTGTATCCCTTCTCACCCGTGGCGTATGGGAAGTCATCCGTGTGTCCAGACAGGCTGATACGGTTAGGAATACCGTTCAGCACTGGCGCAATGCCGCGCAAAATGTCGCGCATGTATGGCTCAACTTCCGCGCTGCCCGTTTTGAACATCGGGCGATTCTGGCTATCAATAATCTGTATACGTAAACCTTCCTGCACCAGATCGATCTTCAGGTGTGGTCGCAGGGCACGCAGTTTAGGATCCGCCTCAATCAGCTGATCGAGATCGCCGCGCAGTTTCTTCAGGCGCGCTTGCTCCATACGTTTTTTCAGCTCGTCGATGTTCGGCTCTTTCTTCACCTCACCCTTCTGCTGGGTGTAATCATCGCCGCCGCCAGGGATCGGGCTGTCGCTGTTAGAGATTCGCTGCCCACCGGTCACGGCGGTCGCCAGCGGCGTTCGGAAATACTCGGCAATCTGGATCAACTCTTTCGGGCTGGAGATGGAGATGAGCCACATCACCAGAAAGAATGCCATCATTGCGGTCATAAAATCGGCGTACGCGATTTTCCAGGAACCATGCGCGCCGTGCCCATGCCCCTTGTGCTTGCGTTTTTTTACGATGACGATCGGATGGGACTGATTTTTCATGCGTCCTCAGTTGTCGTCTGTTGGTTTGGGTTTTTCACCGCACGCACGTGTTCTTCAAGCTCGATAAACGACGGGCGCTCGCTGGAATAAAGCGTTTTACGGCCGAATTCAACTGCGATAGGTGGCGCATAACCGTTAAGGTTAGAGAGCAGCGTGATCTTCACGCACTGCATCATTTTGGTCGTTTCCGCGCTTTTCTGACGCAGAACGCTGGCCAGCGGAGAGATAAAACCATACGCCAGCAAAATACCGAGGAAGGTGCCCACCATCGCATGCGCAATCAGCGCGCCCAGCTCTGCCGCAGGACGATCCGCCGAGGCCAGCGCGTGTACCACGCCCATCACCGCCGCGACGATACCGAACGCAGGGAGGGAATCGCCCACCAGCGCCAGGCTGTTTGCCGGCACTTCGGATTCGCTTTCATGCGTTTCAATCTCTTCGTCCATCAGCGCTTCGATTTCGAAGGTGTTCATGTTGCCGCTGATGATCAGTCGCAGGTAATCGACGATGAAATCCAGCATCATTGCGTCAGCGAGAATACGCGGGTAGCTGGCAAAAATTTCGCTCTCTTTCGGGTTTTCAATATCCCGCTCAAGCGAGAACATGCCCTGCTGACGCGACTTCGCCATCAGACGATAGAGCAGCGCAAGCAGATCCATATACATGCTTTTGGTGTATTTAGAGCGACGGAACAGCAGTGGAATAGCTTTCAGCGTGCCCTTGATCGATTTACCGTTATTACCAACGATAAAAGCCCCTACCCCTGCGCCGCCGATGATAATAAGTTCAGCCGGTTGATAGAGTGCTCCAAGGTGCCCGCCGGTCATCATGTAACCGCCGAAAACTGTACCGAGAACTACCAGGTAACCTAATAAGATAAGCACGACATCATCCTTCCGCTAGTGACTATGGCAAGGATGTTCAGCTCGCAGCGTTTACCGTTTGCGGGGTAAAAAAAAGCAGCGGTAATTGCTTACCGCTGCTGGAATCTTGCCCACACGTTCGGGTTAAACAGCTTGTTCGATCTGTTCATCCAGCAGTTGTGGAATAATATCGGCAGCTTCCCGGGAAAGTTTACGTCTTTTTACTGCTCGGGATGGAGGCTGGCATAAACTACAGGCGAAGCTGCCTGCAGGCTGATGCGCATGGGTAATAAAATTGCCATCGCAGCAGTTACAGCGCGACAGCTCAAGCATTCCGCTTTCAACAAAACGCACCAGCGTCCATGCGCGGGTGAGCGCCAGCAAAGGACCCTCGTCCTGCTGCGGGCATTGTTCAAGGTAAAGTTTATACGCTTTGATCACGGCATCAACGCCGCTACACAAACCGGTTTTGAGAAGATACTGCCAGGCATTACAGAACATGGAGGCATGAATGTTCTGTTCCCAGGTCATAAACCAGTCCGTTGAAAACGGCAGCATTCCTTTCGGCGGGGGACTACCACGTAACTCTTTATACAATTTGATGAGGCGACCACGACTCAGCTGAGTCTCGCTTTCCAGCATTTGTAAACGAGCACCGAGCGTAATCAGCTCCATTGCTAACTGTATGTCACGCGCTTCCTGAACAATGCTTTTCTCGCTCATTGCTAGGCCCTTTTCTTACGGGCTGCGTCATCAGGCTGGCTGATTTCGGTAAGCAAGCGAGTGGAAAGAAGAATACCGGTATGGATCTGTTGAAGATCGTCAACACGGGAATCCTGCGTCAGACGCGTGATAGTCTGAGGATTGTCAAAACGGAACTGGCAAACCAGTTGGTTTGTTTCCGCCAGTTTAACCATTTGAGGAAGGGTTAACCCACCCAGCATGGTTGCCATTTCTTCATTAATACCCAGACGAAACATCGCGGACGCCTTGTCCTGACTAATCAAACGCTGCGCGAGCAGTAAATACGACAAATTGATGTCATAGATATGTTTTAGCAACTCGGATGTATGCATTGTTCCCATCCCGAATAACCAACTATTATTTTTATGCGGAAAGACCGCACCCCGTGATGTCGCCGGGAAATCACCCGGTATAAAAAAGAAAAGGCTAAATGCATAGTCGAATTTAGGTTTGTATTCATTGAAACGCGCAACAGCTGAAACGCGGTTACGTCTCTTACACGTTTTATCATTTCTTACAAATAACTAAGATTTTTCCTAATTCGACGCAAACTCTACTCGTCAGTTTTGACACATACAATGCAGCCACCCCCAAATTTAAAAAAAATGTGATCTACGTCACACAATTTAAGTGAATATCTCCCATAAATCCATCAGTATGACTTGTAAATTGGTTGTTTTTTGAACGATCGACACTGTTTTCTATTCTTTATGGGCGAATACTCATGCAGGAGTATGAGCAGCAGTGGCATGACATGTGCTGTTCGAAACGTGTCAGCGACCGGATGCGCGTCACAGCGAATCCATCGTAAGGTCACATTTTCATTACCTATAAAAAACATGTAGTTATGCAAAACGCCCATAACAATTGTTTCACATGGTAATCATTAGAAATGTGTTTATAACGCGTTAAAACGATTTAACACCGGAAACGTAAAAAAGTGTGATTCAGGTTAAGTTGTTAATTTTTTTCATTTAGGCACGTTTTCCCGTTATTCTTCTTATAAGAATAATTAATGAATAATTATGATTAGCTTCACACTTATGTCGTATTCACCTCTTGCAGATCCGGTGAAATCGCGGTAATGGTGACTAAGACGCTGTCTTTCAGACACCTAAGGAGTGCGTTATGAGTTACTCCCATCTTCTTGTTTCTGTTGCGGTTTCGCCCGAAAGCCATGAACTCATCGCCCGGGCGGTTTCCATTGCCAGACCGCATAATGCCCGTATCAGCCTGATCACCCTCGCGGCCGAGCCTGAGATGTATAATCAACTGGCTGCCCCCATGCTGGAAGATATTCGTGAGGTTTTACAGGAAGAAACGCAGCAATTTATGCGCGAGCTGGTAGAAAAGGCGCAATATCCTATATATGACACCATTATTGCGACCGGGGAGCTTAATGCGCATATTCTCAGCATATGCAGTAAGCAGAATATTGATTTAGTAATATGCGGGAATCATAACCACAGCTTTTTTTCTCGCGCAGCCTGTGCGGCGAAATCGATTGTGGCGTCAAGCCAGGTGGATGTGTTGTTAGTGCCTCTTGGGGGTCGTTAAACCCCCAGAGGAAAATCAGGCGAGTTTAGGGAATGTCGCGATCTTTTTTTGCAGGTGGCCTTCATTACTCTGCGGCGCAATATCACGAAGATCGCGAATAAAACGCGCCTGCCAGTGGTTAATATCGTTCTTACGGATCGTTTCCATCATCTCGGCATGGCGGGAAATACGCTCCGTGAGCGGCATCGTCAGCGCACGGTTGAGGGCATTCGCCACGTCGTCACGATCGTAAGGGTTAACGATAAGCGCAGACGTCAATTCATTGGCGGCCCCGGCAAACTGGGAAAGCACCAGCACACCCGGATCGGCGGGGTCCTGGGCGGCGACGTACTCTTTCGCGACCAGGTTCATCCCGTCCCGCAATGGCGTAACCAGCCCGACATCCGCATAGCGGAACACTTTCATCAGGATCTTACGGTCAAAGTGTTGATTGAGATAAAACAGTGGCGTCCAGCCCAACTGACCGTAGCGGCCATTAATGCGCCCTGCTTCCGTCTCCAGCTGGTGACGAATATCCTGATAAGCCTGCACTTCACCGCGCGAGGTGGGCGCTATCTGCGTATAGCGGATTTTACCGTGATGCTGCGGGTACTTCTCCAGCAGCGTTTCATACGCCAGGAAACGTTCCGGCAGCCCTTTGGAATAATCAAGACGCTCCACCGAGAAAATATTCTTCACGTGCTTGAGTTCATTCTTAAGCTGCGCCAGTTTGGGCGGCAGCGGACCGGAAGCCTGCTCGGCAATCTCTTCAGGTTCAATACCGATGGGATACACTTCAGTGTGGAATGTCTTGCCCCAGGCCGTATGGGTTTTCCCCCCTTTGGTCACCACTCGCGTTTTGCCGGACACAGAATCGAGGAACGCAAGTCGATCATTCTCAGTCTGGAAGCCCAGCAGATCGTAGTCACACAGCGCATCCAGCAACTCTTCATGCGGCGGCAGCGCGGTAAAGATTTCCGGCGTCGGGAACGGAATATGCAGGAAAAAACCAATCCGGTTATTCACTCCCCTTTTACGCAACTCTCTGGCGAAGGGCAGCAGGTGATAATCGTGGATCCATAAAATATCGTCTTCCTCGATTAAAGGCAGCAGTTTATCCGCCAGCAGCGAATTCACCCGCGTGTAGCCTTCAAAGGACTCGCGCTGGAATTTAACCAGATCCAGACGATAGTGAAACGCTGGCCACAGCACAGCATTGGAGAATTGCGAGTAATACTCGTCATAATCTTTTTCGTTTAACGCAAACGACGCCCACGTAATATTTCCGCGCGTCACTTTCTTGAGCGGTTTCTGTTCTTCACTGATTTCACCATTCCAGCCAAACCACAGCCCACCGGCGGCTTTTAAGGCACCTAATACCCCAACCGCCAGGCCACCTGCACTGGATTTTTTATCATCAGGCGGTGCAATTCGGTTAGAGACGACGACTAAGCGACCCATAATGGTTTCCCCCTTTGTTTTGCGCTATTTGTTGTTGTTGCTGGTTAGCGATGTCAGATATCCACTGCCAGACGCTGGCGACATCCGCCAGACGCCATTCGGCGATAGTCTCACCAGGCCCGACCTTGATGGCGATCCCTCCGGCCTGATTCACCACACGAAACCCTGCCTCATCGGTCAGGTCATCCCCAATAAAAACGGGCGTCCTGCCGTTAAAAGGCGGTGTCGCCATAAACGCAGCAATCGCCGCGCCTTTATTGATCCCTTTAGGTTTAAGCTCCACCACGCATTTACCCGGCTGCAGCGCCAGCTCCGGATGTGCATTTGCTATAGCGGTCGCAAGCGCAAGCACAGCCGCTTCGTGCTGCGGCGCCTGGCGATAATGCAGGGCAAAAGCCATCCCTTTGGCTTCAAGCTCCGTACCGGGCAGTTCTGCCAGCGCAGACGAGAGTTGTACCTGTAGCGCCTGGATTAATGCGTCGGGGAGTGAAACGATATGCGTTTGATCATGGATGTCGCGGCGCTCCGCTCCGTGTACACCGGCCAGCGGAAAGCGATAAGGCCTGGCAAGCTGGTCCAGTTCGGCCATCGAGCGCCCTGATATCAATGCCACTGCTCCCTCAGTCATCTGCGAGAGCTGATGCAACTTCTGAAGAACCGTGGCGGGGATCGCCACCAGGTCAGGATGCGGCTTTATCTCGGCGAGCGTACCGTCGAGATCAAAAAAGAAAGCATAGTGTCCGGGCAGTACAGGCGGTGCAGTTAACAAGTCAGCCACCCTATTCCTCCTTACGGTTTACGAGAGGTAAACGCCTTTACCTCTTTCATAGCCATGTAAGTATAGACAGTGTGACGTCGCTCGCCATTTGACAACCGCCTCGCCAGCAAAACTGGCGAGGCGGTTCGGGGGTCAGCTAAGGTTATTAGTTGAGCAATATAAAGATAGGAAAAACCTCAGACGGTGCGCTTCGCTTTTTGCTTGTAACGGTCGAATATCACCGCTGCCAGCAGGATCAGGCCACGAACGACGTACTGAGAGAACGGCGAAATATTGAGCAGGTTCATGGCGTTCTCTACCGTCCCCAGGATCAGGATACCGGCCACCACATATGAGATTTTTCCGATGCCGCCTTTCAGGGAAACGCCCCCCAAAACACAGGCTGAAATGACGATCAGCTCATAACCGATAGAGGTCATTGGCTGGCCACTGGTCATTCGCGACGCCAGAATAATCCCTGCGGCTGCAGAGACCAGCCCGGAGAGAACAAAGATAATAATCTTGGTACGCACCACCGGCACACCGGCCAGACGTGCGGCTTCTTCATTGCCCCCGATAGCCAGGGTATTACGGCCAAACGTGGTCCGGTTGAGCAGGAACCCGAACAGGATAAGACAGGCCACGGTCAGCCAGATTGGCGCTGGCAGCCCCAGCCAGTTAGCGTAACCGAGGGTAAAGAAGCGCTCGTCTTCAATCCCCACCGCTTTACCGTCAGAGATGATATAGGCAAGACCTCGCACAATTTGCATGGTCGCAAGCGTTGTGATCAGGGCGTTAATCTTCAGACGAGCAATGACAAAGCCGTTCACCAGACCGCTGAGCACGCCCAGTAACAAACCCGCCAGCACGCCAATCCACAGACTCTCCGTCATGTTGATTACCACAGCCGTGGTGACACCGGCACAGGCAATAACCGAGGCCACCGACAGGTCAAAATCGCCCGAGGCCAGACAGAACAGCATACCGCAGGCCACCATGCCGGACATGGAAATGGCCAGCCCCAGCCCTTTCATATTAATAAAGGTGGCAAAATTAGGAACGAAGATCGCACAGGCGACAAACAGGGCGGCAAAAACCACCAGCATGCCGTACTGATCCCAGATTCGGCCAAAACTGAACGCCGACTTTGGCGCTCCGGATGTAGTAACAGAGGACATCATTAACTCCTTACTCAGGCGACAGCCTGGCTGACTTTAGGCATGGCGAGATTCAACGCCTGTTGTTCATTCGCCTGTTCATGAAGCAATTCACCGGCAATTTCACCTTCACGCATGACGACAATGCGATCGGCGACGCCAAGCACTTCAGGCAGATCGCTGGAGGCGAAGAGCACCGCCACGCCGCGTTTTGCCAGTTCATAGATCACGTTATAAATCTCGTGTTTTGCCCCCACATCGATACCGCGCGTCGGTTCGTCCAGTAAAATGACCTTCATATCCTCCGACAGCCAGCGGCCCAGAATGGCCTTCTGCTGGTTGCCCCCGGAAAGATTCATGATCAGCTGTTCCGGTCCCGGCGTTTTGATATTGAGTGAACGAATGTGGTGATCGGCATTGCTCGATTCCCAGCTATCGTTGATCAGGCATCCTGCGCGGATAAATTTGCGACGGGCGGAGATATTGATGTTGTCACGCACCGAATGCACCGGAATAATCCCCTCCGCTTTGCGATCTTCCGGGCAGAGCATCATGCCTGCCTTAATCGCGTGGGCGGGCTTCTGAATATCCACCGCTGCGCCGTCAATAGACACCACGCCTTCGGTAATGCGCGTGCCGCCGAACAACCCTTTCATTAACTCGCTACGCCCTGCGCCCACCAGGCCGAACAGCCCGACGATTTCACCGCTGCGTACCGATAACGAAACCGGCATGCGTACTCCCGGCGCTTTTACATTATCCAGTCGCAGGCGTTCAGGGCCGTACTCACGCGGTTTCCAGTGGTAAATGTCCCCCAGATCGCGTCCGACCATCGCCTGGACAAGCTGGTCATGGTTCACCTGCGCCATATCGCTAAAGGTGCGCACATAGCGGCCATCTTTAAACACGGTGATGGCGTCGCTCAGGGCAAATATCTCTTCCATACGGTGCGAAACATACAAAATCGTGCGGCCTTCCTGGCGCAACTCCCGGATCACGCGGAACAGGTTTTCGATTTCACGTGCGGAAAGCGAACTGGTGGGTTCGTCAAAGGCAATAATTCTGGCGTTACGCGCCAGAGCCTTGGCAATTTCAACCATCTGCCACTGGCCGATGGAGAGGTATTTCAGCGGCGTCTGAGGATCGACGTCCAGCCCAAGATGTTTAAGCTGCAGCCCTGCTTCATAATTAAGTAGCGAACGATTAACCACGCCGCTTTTGTGCGGGAGCTGTCCTAAATAGATGTTCTCGGCCACGGTCATCTCTGGGATCAGGTGCAGTTCCTGATAGATAATGGCCACCCCGGCATTAAGCGCCGCCGTGGTATCAGCAAAAGCCACCTCTTCGCCACGAATGGCCAATGTGCCGGTCGTAGGGGAATAGTTGCCGCTGAGGATTTTCAACAGCGTGGATTTTCCCGCGCCGTTTTCACCCATCAGGGCATGAACCTGGCCGGCATAGCAGTCGAAACTGATATCGGTCAGCGCGTTAACACCGGGGAACGTTTTCCCGATGCCGCGAAATGAGAGATACGGATCAGACTGTCGCATAACGTCTCCGTGATTCCTGTAGTGTGTACGTCTGGCCCCTCATGGTGAATGAGGGGCGCAATCACAGCGTATTACTTACCGCCCAGTCCTTTTTTCGCCAGTTCCTCTTTGAAGTTGTCGCGGGTAATCAGCACCACGTCGGTCACTTCAGTAAATTTCGGCGGTTCAGCCCCTTTGGTCACCCAGTTGTAGAGCATTTCACTGGATTTGTAGCCGTGTACGTCCGGGCTTGGCAGCAGAGAGCCGTAGAAGCCGGTCGCCTGCGCTTTGGACAGTTCGCTGACGGCGTCAACGCCGTTGATACCGATACCGATAACATCCGGAGCTTTGAAGCCCTGACCTTCTGTCGCACGCACGCCACCCAGCACGGTGTTGTCGTTCATACCGACCACCAGCCAGTGTTTAACTTCCGGGTGTTGAACCAGCATTGAGTTCGCGGCGTCGAACGCGCCGGGGATATCGTTGGATTTGGTAGGAACTTTATAGATCTGTTTTTCCGGGAAGCCGGCGGCTTTCAGAGCGTCCATGGAACCGGTAGTACGACGACGTGCAGTATCCAGCTCATCAGCCGTGATGGCCATGACGCCCGTCTCTTTTACATCCCAGCCGCGCTTTTGCATCTCTTTATAGAGTTCCTGACCCTGGCGCTCACCAATTTTGGTCGCGGCCATCATTACCAGCGGCACGGTGTCCATTGGCTTGCCTTTGGCATTGACGAACTGATCGTCAACGGCAATAACCTTCATGTCGTAACCGCGCGCTTTAGCCGCAATTGCCGACCCCAGTTTTGGATCGGGTGTACAGATAACGAAACCTTTCGCACCGCTGGCCGCCAGGCTGTCGATGGCGTTCAGGGTTTTTTCACCGTCAGGCACGGCGATTTTAATGACGTCAAAACCTAAATCTTTTCCGGCTTTATCGGCGAATTTCCACTCAGTCTGGAACCACGGCTCTTCTGGCTGTTTTACCAAAAAACCGAGTTTTAAATTCTCTGCGATAGCGGATTGTGACATAACAGCAGCCAGACCAACGGCCGCCAGCGCTTTAGTAAATTTGTGCATGGTAAACTCCAGCTTTAGCATTCTTTTCTGTAGGGAATATTTGCGTGCTTCTTATTTAATCGGACTTAAAACAAGGCATTAGCGCTTACCTCGTCATAAGCGTTATTGCTGGTGATAGTTTTAGCGGGAAATTAATCATCCATAAGAGAGCGCCATCACACCGCAGAATTACAGTAATTGCGTACATAAATTCAGCGGAAAATGACATAAAAACGGCAGGAATTGTCGGACAAATGAAACGGGGTTAAGCAGAATTATCCATAAGATCAGCTAAGAAGTCCCTGAGCGCCGGACGCTCTAGCATCCGGCGGGAAATTTACCAGGCGTAATAGATGTGGTCAGCATGATCGCGAACGGGCGTTTCGTCACCCAACAGTCGAGCAGCAAGGGCCAGCGCAAAGTCAAACGCATGACCAAGACCTTTGCCGCTGAGCAGGTTTTTATCCTGGACGACCGGTGCATCCACATATTCACCGTCTTTTACCGTCTCCCATAAATCCCCTGAGCAGACGTAGCGACGCCCCCGAAGCAGCCCATTTCCCCCCAGCACGCGCGCCGCTGCTGAACAAATAGGGCAAATCAGCTTTCCGCGCGCGTCATGTGCAGAAATAAAACGGATAACCTGCGGATCCGCGGCCAGATTTGCGCTGCCCTGGGGTCCCCCAGGTAGAACAATCGCATCGTAAAGCGAATCACGGCGTTCTGATAAGGTGCTGTCTGCCACCATGGAAATGTTATGGTAACTGACCACTGCACGCGACTGCGCGCAGGCCAGAGTTTCCACGTCGATGTTCAGCCGGCGCAAAATATCAATGGTGATAATCGCCTCTGCTTCCTCAAAACCGGGTGCCAACAGCACCGCAACCTTTGCCATCATAGACCTCAATGATTGAAACAAGATAAAACAGTGTTTCATTTTTACATAATCATTAAGAACAATCTTGCACAGCGATCACACACTCGCCTTTTTGCGATAAATTGATTTAGCGCAATTTTATTCCTCAAAATATATCCTGATTGATTGATCTGTTTTTCACATCGTCACAGAAGATTCTGTTGCCTTAATATTTTCACTCTTGAAAAAACGAGACAAACAATACACAAACACATAAAAATCAATTAGTTATTAATGTGTTAATTTATATCCACCTGTTTTCATTTCTGTACTATATTAAATTTTGTAATGTATGGTAAACACAGCCTAATTAAGAGTTTTCTTAGAAAGAATACAAGGGTATGCTTATTTATATCGAACACAGGAAGTGAATATTCGATCGACTTTTGTCGCCGCAGAAATGCCATTTCTGCATTCCATTAGATGTGTCTGCCGGGTCAGGTTAGCCGCGGACATCACGTCCCACAGTCAATAAGGATATGAGTATGACTACCCAAACGATGATGCAAAAACTCAATGCCCAGTTGAACCTCGAGTTCTATGCCTCGAATCTGCACCTGCATATCAGCTCGTGGTGTTCCGAAAACAGTCTCAATGGCTCCGCCACTTTTTTTCGCAGCCAGGCGCAAAGCAACGTCACCCATATGATGCGTGTTTTTAACTTCATGAAAGCCGCAGGGGCGAACCCAACCGTAAAAGCGCTTGATACGATCGACGATAACTACTCTTCTCTGGAAGAATTGTTTGAGAAAACGCTGGAACAGTACGAACAGCGTTGCAGCACGCTTAACAAGCTGGCCGATGAAGCCAGAGCACAACACGACACCAAAACCCTTAAATTCTTACGCGATATGGATAAAGCGCAACAGCAGGACGGCATGCTGCTCAAAACGCTGGCGGACGAAATCCATAACGCGCAGCAGGCGGGTTTATGTCCGGAACAAACCGACCGTCATCTGCTTGACCTTGTGACGGTACAGCACCACTGATCATTTTCCTGCTCCCTGCCAGGCGCGCTTTTCGGCCTACCGGGAGCAGGTTCCCCCTCTCGTCGCCAACCTTCTGCTTTTGCTAAGATTTAACAAATCAGATCTCGCTCTCAATGATTAACCACACAACATGTAATGATTTATTTAATTACATTATCATTGACGAGGGAGCATCATGATCACCATTGAGTTTATTGTCATCCTCCTCTGCCTGCTGACAGGTACGCGTTTCGGCGGCATGGGACTTGGGTTGATAAGCGGTATTGGGCTTTTTATTTTATGTTTTGTCTTTGGTCTGCAACCCGGCAAACCGCCGGTTGACGTGATGCTGACCATTCTCGCCGTCATTGGATGTGCCGCAACGCTTCAGACCGCAGGCGGCCTGAACGTCATGATGCAATTTGCTGAGCGCCTGCTGCGCAAACATCCTCAACACATCACGCTTCTCGCCCCTTTTACCACCTGGATGCTGACCTTTCTTTGCGGGACCGGACACGTGGTGTACACCATGTTTCCCATCATTGCGGATATCGCCCTGAAAAAAGGGATCCGCCCGGAACGCCCAATGGCCGTGGCATCAGTGGCATCGCAGATGGCAATTACGGCCTCGCCGGTCTCCGTGGCCGTTGTGTCACTGGTCTCCATTCTGGGCGCGCAGCATGGGCTCGGCCACGCGTGGGGAATACTGGAAATTCTCGCCGTCTCGGTTCCTGCCTCACTGTTCGGTGTGGCGATTGCTGCGCTGTGGAGTTTGCGTCGTGGGAAAGCGCTAGCGGACGATAAGGAGTTTCAGGAAAAGCTCAAAGATCCGAAGCAGCGTGAATTCATCTACGGCGGGACGGAAACGTTAATGAATCAACGTTTTCCAAAACAGGCCTACTGGTCCACGTGGATTTTCTTCGCCGGCATTGCCGTGGTTGTCCTGCTGGGGGCATTCCCTGACCTGCGCCCTGCATTTGAGATAAAAGGAAAAATGACGGCGTTGTCGATGAACCTTGTCATCCAGATGATGATGTTAATTGCCGGTGCCGTAATGCTGATGGCCTGCAAGGTCAATGCGTCTGCCATTTCTAACGGCGCGGTGTTTAAGGCGGGTATGGTCGCGATCTTCTCGGTGTTCGGGGTGGCGTGGATGAGCGATACCTTTTTCCAGGCGCATCTTGATGAGTTAAAGCTGGCGCTGGAAGGCGTGGTGAAAAGCCATCCGTGGACCTACGCGATTGTGCTGTTCCTGGTATCAAAGCTGGTGAACAGCCAGGCGGCAGCCCTGACGGCCGTTGCGCCTATGGGACTGATGCTGGGAATCGACCCGAAAATGCTGATCGCCTTTTTCCCGGCCTCTTACGGCTATTTTGTCCTGCCGACCTACCCAAGCGATTTAGCCTGCATCGGCTTTGACCGTTCGGGCACAACCCGCATCGGCAAATTTATCATTAACCACAGCTTTATTCTGCCGGGATTAATTGGCGTAAGCTGCGCGTGTGCGGCGAGCTATCTGCTGGTACAGACGTTCTTTTAAGGTGAGCGAAGGGCGACAAACGGTCGCCCTTTTTAGCGTCAGGCGGGCTTTAGTGAGACTCGCCCTGCGGCGTGAATCGCAGTTCAATCAGCGCGATGGCTTTCTGAATAGCGCGAAGCGTGACCGGGTCAGCCGCAGCGGGATGGCTGTTGAAATCGATATTTTTCAGCTGCGTGGACATCTTCTCGCGCACTTCAACCGGCGCAATAACGTCCAGGACATCAAGGATTTGTTTGATAACTAACTGACAGGCGACAACGTCAGACACCAGCTCCTGATCGGCGCTCAGGTTTTGTGACATGGGGCTTTCTCCTTATTTAAAGGCCGCCATAGTAACAAAACGAAGGCCCTTTCATCTCCCTCTCGTCGCTTACGGGCACAAAAAAACCCGCCGAAGCAGGTTTTTTTCATCAGAACATTGCGCCCGGTGGCACATCTTTGAAAGTGTTGCAGTAGTTAGCCCACATACTTTTCAGGATTTTGCGAAGTTTCATCAGGTAGCTCCATTAACTTGTTATACAACTTTATCGTCAATGTGCTTATAATATGACCATCGTCACAAAAATCAATATTTTTGTGACGTACATCACAATTTTATTCTTCCTGCCAAACCTGAAAAGTGGGGCTCACGGCACCTTAAAGCGTCAGCCTACGATCCCGCGAACAAAAGCTTCGATCTCTTTGTCCTGGCAATTCTCAAAGAAGCACTGCTGGAAACGCTGACCCGAAACGGCCGTCTTCACCAGCTCGGGATCGATTGCGCGCAGCGTATCCAGATAGTTCTCTTTCACGACCGCCGCTTTAACCTGGTTCAGAATACCGGCATTACGCACCTGCGGCTCCTTGCGCTCGGGCGGATAACCTTCACCGTTTCGACCAGTGAACGCTTTTTCAAAGATAAACCGAACGTTCAGTTCAGCCCCCCAACCGAAGCCTTTGGCAAACGGCAGGGAGAGCGCGTTACCGTTGTTGATCTGAGCAAACAGGAACGCATCCGCAGGATCAATGCAATAGCCGCAGATAACACCCGGGTGGATGTTCAGCGACATCAATGCCCCCTGCCCCGTACCGCAGCCGGTCACAACAAAATCAACGGCTTTCGCATTCAGTAAAATGCTCGCCATAATCCCCAGATGGATATAGGTCAGGTGATGGTCATTCTCGTCGCTCATGCCCACGTTATAAACCGGGAACCCTTTTTCATCGGCTACCGTTTTCAACTCTTTCAGTATCACTGGGTTTTTCGCGGCCTGGCTGTTTTCCATCATCAGTGCAATTTTCATTTCATCTCTCCTGAATGCGTGGCGGGAGATCCCGCTATGGATACCTTTACCTGTTCACCCTACTATCAAACAAACAACCTTTCAAATTAAATGAAAGGTTGTTTTAAAAAACAAAGACGGGTTCACAATTTAGCGAGAATGAGACCGTACGCCAAACGTGCATTAAAAAGTTAAAGCAAACCTGTTGCCGCTTCAGCCCGTTAGCTAGACTGCAAAAGTACACGCTAAAACCGTATGGGGTTGACCTGTGAATCAGCGCTGCCGGATGCTTCGCTCCCTCTTTCTACTCGCGTTGACGGGTATGTTGCTTGCTTGCCCCCCTGCCCGGGCAGAAGAGCCTGTACCGGTCTGGATCTTTGATGCTAACAACTTCGAATTCTGGCGCACACCGCAAGGAGAGTGGCAGGGTTTTTATCCTGAACTGATTAAGGCCATCAATAAACAGGCGGGTACGCAGCTGCAGCTGCGACCGCTCTCCGGAGCCGATATTAGCCAGCGTTTTGCACAAAATGAGTATGGCGTGTATGCCGGGGTATTGCGCACGGAGAAGCGAGCCAGAACCAAAATTCTCTCAGCACGTTTGTTTGATAACGACGTGGTGGCCGCCAGTCCATCGATGACGGTGACAACTGCCGAACAGCTCAGCCATGCCCGGGTGCTGTTCCGTAAAGATGACGCGACGCTCGACAGTGTGCAACAACGTTATCCCGACCTTAAATTTCGTTCTCTGCGCCTCGTCGCCACCAGCGACGAGGCTTTTCGCTTACTGAGCGACAACCAGGCTGATTTCTATATTAATGACGCTCCGGAGATGGAGAATACCCAGCGCTATTATCTGGTCTCCCGGCCCTTTCCTGAGCTACGCATTCCTGTCGTCCTCGCCTTCAGCCCTGACCTGCTTCCCTTGCGGGATAAAATCAATGCGCTGATTGGCACCTGGTATCGCAACGGCGAAATCAACACGATGCTGGAGGAGAGCAAGCGCAATTACCTGCTAAGCCGTATCACCCTGTCAGAGGAGGAGCGAACCTGGATCGCGCATAACCGCCTGCAGATCAACCTGCCCAAAAACGAGAATTTTGCCCCGCTTATCTGGCGGGACAGCAAGGGCTACCACGGCACAGCCATTGATATGATTAACGACATGCGCGATTTACTGGGCATGAAGGTTGATGTCAATTTTATCGATCACTATTCGAGTCTTCCGCGACAGCAGTGGGCGGTTCGATTGATTGATATCGTTGATCGAAGCGACAGTGCGCATGCACAGGGTCGTATCGGCCCCGACATCGCCTGGCACAACGCCTATTACAATCGCAGCAGTCAGCCCTTCTTGTGGAACGAAGAGAGTATTCGCAGCCAGCGCGTCGGCGTAATCGACGGTTCGTTTGCCGCAGCCTATTTACGCCAGCGTTTTGGCAGCGATGTGATCATCGTGACCCGGCCAACCATTGACGGTCTTATCGACGCGATTGAGAACGATGAGATTGACTATATTCTGGGCGACCTCAGTTCGCTGGAGTCCACGCTTCGCGGCAACGAACTGTTTCGCGGGGTGCTGAAAGTCGCGGGGGTCACCCGCTCTGAATTTATTATTGGCCCCTGGGTGGATCCGCAGCATCCGCTCTTTCATCTGCTGACTCAGGTTCATCGCCTGTCAGAATACCGCACGCAAATAGAACGTCAGGATGAGCAGAGTTACTTACCCGATTTTTCTAAAAACACGCTGAAGATTATCAGCGTGATTTTGCTGATCGTGGCCCTGTTCAGCATCGGTATGCTGATCATGATGCGTCGCCATTTACGCCAGAACCGGATGGTTAACCGCAATATGGTGCAGGCGCTGGAGAAGGTAAACCGCGCGCACGATGACGAGACCGGCAGCCATATTCAGCGCGTCGCCCGATATTGCGGCTTGATGGCGCGTGAGCTTGGGCTTTCGCGCAAAATGACCCGTGAGATAGAACATTTTGCCTCACTTCACGATGTCGGAAAAATTGCCGTGCCAGAGCGTATTCTGCGTAAGCAAGGCCCACTGACCCAGGACGAGTTTGCCGAGATGAAACTTCATACCGTGAAAGGGTGGCGGATTATTCAGGGCTTAGAGCTGGGCGCAGTTGCGGAGAATATTATCCATTTCCATCATGAAAAATGGGATGGCAGCGGATATCCGCAGGGGCTGCGGGGAGAACAGATTCCGCTGGAAGCCCGCATTCTGGCGCTGGCCGATGTGTATGATGCCCTGCGGCAAAAGCGGGTCTATAAGCCGGGATTCACTCACGAGCAAGCCTGCAAGATCATTCTGGAGGGTGACGGCCGCCATTTTGACCCGCAGCTTATTGCGCTGTTTCGCCTGCATCATCTTAAGTTTAAAACCATTTTTGACAGCCTGGCCGACTAAACGGCCCGTCGCAAAGAGAAAGCGCAGATTGCCCGGCTATTCCTCGCATTGCGACTCACATCTGCAGGTACGATAACGTATTTCCACTCACTCAGAGCGAACCATGAAAAGAGTCTTCGTCGCCGGTACGATCCTGCTGCTGGCGGGCTGTAACATTAATCGCCAGGCTGAGGTCAGCACCCTGGACGCGCCAAACGGCATCGTCCGCCTCGACTACGGGCAAGCAATGCTGCAAAACGCCTATTCCGATGAGTATGTTAATAACGGCACCGCAGCTAAAGCGTGTCAGAGCATGGGGTATGCCACCGCCTCTGCCTATGGCCAGCCCATTAAAACCTGCACCCTGACCAGCGGCTCTCTGTGTCTCAATGAGAGCGTGACGATCCAGTATAAATGCATGGGCTTTGCCGTAAACCCTAAGGCAAATAACCCGTGGTATTAATCTGTGCTGCCAGTATTGACTGGCAGTGTATTTCATTACGAACAAAAACAATTCTCATTAATAAAATATAAATCGGCAATGCGTTTTATTCCCATTCGTATTTTAAATAAAGAAATAATTATTTTACGTTTTGCAAATAATTAAATAACAAATTATAGTGTCGCTCATTGTGAACCAGAATTAATAACCCGGAGCGTCACCATGCTGAAAACTGAAATGATCGACAAGCTCAATGCGCAAATGAACCTTGAGCTTTTTTCATCCCTTCTCTACCAGCAGATGAGCGCCTGGTGCAGTTACCACAGTTTTGAAGGCGCTGCCGCCTTCCTGCGCCGCCACGCGCAGGAAGAGATGACCCACATGCAGCGTCTGTTTGATTATCTGACTGACACGGGCAGCCTGCCGCGCATCGATAACGTTGCGTCCCCGTTTGCCGAGTATAATTCGCTTGATGAGCTGTTCCGTGCGACCTATGAGCACGAGCAGCTGATTACGCAAAAAATTAACGAACTGGTTCATGCGGCAATGATCGGCCAGGATTATCCGACCTTTAATTTCCTGCAGTGGTACGTGGCAGAGCAACACGAAGAAGAGAAACTGTTTAAATCCGTGCTGGATAAATTGTCTCTGGTGGGGAAAACAGGCGAAGGTCTTTACTTTATCGATAAAGAACTTTCTACCCTCGATACACAGAAATAATATTGCTGCGGTGCTGTTTTCAGCGCCGCACTTTTTATTCTCCGCGCACAGATTTACATACACCCCGCACAGCTTGTACACCGCCAGTCCTGCGCATTGACCGCCTGGTAAAAATACCGGTAGTTAGCCGTCTCCAGCGGAATACCGGCGTCAAAAAAAACATCTGTCAGCCAGTCTACGTTTTCGATGATCCACTCATCTTCTTTTAGCCCTTGCGCAAAGGTGTCGTCCTCAGGATCGATGATCGAATAAATGGCCCAGGTACCCATATCCTTTTCACGACGCGATTCAGGTAGCTGCAGGGCCTGGTTCTGCCAGCTGGTTATCCAGTGACCATGGCACAGTAAATTACCGCCCCGACTCCACGCCGCGGTAAAGGGATTATTTCCCGCCATCCGCCCTCACTTTATTTGAAAACTTATAGTTATTGTTTAAATTACGCCTGATTTTTCGGCAAAAATAGTGCCCTTACGAAGTAGGTATCCCCTCCCAAAGGGGCAGGTCCGGGTAAATTACCTAAAGTCGAAAAATATCGTAAATAATTCATTACACCTACTGTAACGGTCATTTGACGAAGCGGGGCTTTTCCCTTACTCTGCGCCGCAGAATTTGTCGCGATTACGAATCGTTGTAGAGGAATGTGTGAAAAACAGAACCCTGGGAAGTATTTTTATCGTCGCCGGAACGACGATTGGCGCAGGAATGCTGGCGATGCCTCTGGCTGCCGCAGGCGTTGGATTTGGAATGACACTGCTGCTCCTTGGCACACTCTGGGCGTTGATGTGCTACACCGCCCTGCTGTTGCTTGAGGTTTATCAGCATGTGCCCGCGGATACCGGCCTGGGTTCTCTTGCGGCACGCTACCTGGGACGCTATGGCCAGTGGATAACCGGCTTTAGCATGATGTTCCTGATGTACGCCCTGACCGCAGCCTATATCAGCGGCGCCGGGGAGTTAATCGCCTCCAGCGTTAACGACTGGTTCGACGCTGACATCACGCCTTCAACGGGCGTTATCTTTTTTGCGCTTATTGGCGGGGGTGTGGTCTGTGTGGGGACTTCGCTGGTCGATCTGTTTAACCGTTTTCTGTTCAGCGCCAAAATACTGTTCCTGATTGTGATGCTGGTTCTGCTGGTACCGCATGTTCACAAGGTCAATCTGCTGACGCTGCCGCTGGAAAAAGGGCTGGCGCTGTCCGCGATCCCGGTTATTTTCACTTCGTTTGGCTTCCACGGTAGCGTGCCCAGCATCGTGAGCTATATGAACGGCGATATCCGTAAGCTACGCCGCGTCTTTGTGGTGGGGAGCGCCATCCCGCTGATTGCCTATATTTTCTGGCAACTGGTGACGCTGGGGAGCATTGACGCGTCGACCTTTACCGGGCTGATGGCGGAACACGCTGGCCTGAACGGCTTTCTGCTGGCACTGCGCGAGGTAGTCACCTCCCCGCACGTTGAGCTGGCGGTCCATCTGTTTGCCGACCTGGCGCTGGCCACCTCATTTCTGGGCGTGGCGCTCGGCCTGTTTGATTACCTGGCCGATCTGTTCCAGCGTCGTAATACTGCCGCAGGACGCTTACAGACAGGGGCTGTCACCTTCCTGCCTCCTCTGGCGTTCGCACTGTTTTACCCGCGTGGGTTCGTGATGGCGCTGGGGTATGCAGGTGTGGCGTTATCCGTGCTGGCCCTGCTGCTCCCTTCCCTGCTGGCCTGGCAGAGCCGCCAGCAGCATCCTCAGCAAGGGTACCGCGTCATGGGTGGCAAACCGCTGCTGTGCATTGTGTTTGCCTGCGGAGTGATGATTATTCTGGTGCAGTGCTTGATTGCCGCGGGGATGCTACCGGAAGTGGGTTAACAAAAAAGGGGCTGAAATCAGCCCCTTTTTATTAGTGCAAACAGCAGCTCTTAAACTTCTTACCGCTGCCGCACGGACACGGATCGTTACGCCCGACCTTTGTGCCGTTAACAATCGGTTTTTTTGCTTCCGGCTGCTGTGGGTTGTCCACCCAGTAATTGTACAAACGCAGTGCCGCAGGCTGAATGCTCTCAATGCTGGCTTTATATTCGTCTTCGCTCAGCTCATCCAGCTTCTCGCTGTTCTCGTCTGTACCGTGCAGCGCAATCGCATCAAGATCGGCCTTCAGTGCTTCCGGTAAGGCTGACCAGTCCGTCAGCGCCACACCGCGCATATAGCCATAACACCACTCTTCAACAACGGTATAGCTCTCGCCGTCGACATCGTTGTAACCAAACATCGGCTCAAACTGATCCGGGTATTCGCTCAGTCGCTCAGCAATGTCGTTCATATGCTTAAAGCAGAGATCGATAAAACGGTGCATTTCACGATCGTTTTTCCAGCGCGGAATGTATTTCTCGCCACCCCACACGGCCACCAGCCAGGTATCTGGCTCAACGACAACAGGGCCGGAAAGGACTGCGGTAAGCATGCCGTCCAGTTCAGACACGTCAATCACGGACGCATCGTCATGACCGTAAGACATTAATGTCTCTTCAAGCCACGCCATTTCGCTTTCATTCAATGGGCCTTCAGTCATCGCTGACACTCCTGATAAAAAAGGAAAAGATCCTGACACATATCTCACGGCTTTCCTATCTGAAGTTTAGGTCTTTATTGCTGCAAAAACGTGCAAATCGTGACCATTGCACAACTTATGGGCTTTGTTGTTAACGATATGTGATCTCCGCTGTAATTTCATCGCGTCCCACAAGGTGCCATATCACCGCACTCTATACTCAAACATGTCACAACCCGCTCAATGGGTTAACCATTCTGGCAACGATTTTGCTTAATGTTCTTCGCGCGAACCTGCGCAGGGAAACCTCGCCGTATTACGCAGGCGTTGTCTGGATCTTGTTCGTTTAGTGCATTTTGTTCTTGCTCGTGTTTTTGGATTGGCTGCGCCGTCGGCGTCCGGGTTTACGCCGTGGTGCAAAAACCTCTTTGCTAAGGAACATAATAATGTCGCTGAAATTTATCAGAACTCCCCTTTCTCTCGTGCTGGCCGGTTGTCTGGTGACGGCATTTTCTGCGCATGCAGATATTGTCATTGGTGTGGCCGGGCCGTTTACCGGCCCAAACGCCACCTATGGCGATCAGTACTGGCACGGTGCAACGCAGGCCGCTGAAGACATTAACGCCGCAGGCGGCATTAACGGCGAGAAGATTAAGCTGGTTCAGGGGGATGATGCCTGCGAGCCGAAACAAGCCGTGGCCGTCGCCAACCGTCTGGTCGACCAGGATAAAGTCAACGCGGTGGTCGGCCATTTCTGCTCCTCTTCCACAATGCCCGCCTCCGAGGTGTACAGCGACGCGGGGATCCTTGCCATTACCCCCGGCTCGACCAACCCGCTCATTACCGAACGAGGCATGACCGATATGTTCCGCATGTGTGGTCGCGATGACCAGCAGGGCCAGGTCGCCAGCGATTTCATTATCGATAAGCTGAAAGCCAAACGTGTGGTCATCATCCATGACAAAGACACCTACGGTCAGGGGCTGGCAGACGCCACCAAAGCTGCGCTGGCGAAGCGCGGGGTTCAGGATGTGATGTATGAGGGCTTATCCCGTGGTGAGAAAGACTTTAACGCGCTGGTGACTAAAATCGGCGCACAAAAGCCGGATGTGGTGTTCTTCGGCGGTTGTCACCCTGAAGCCGGCCCGCTGGTTCGCCAGATGCGTGAACAGGGTGTGCAAGCGAAATTCTTCTCCGGCGACTGTATCGTCAACGAAGAGATGGTGACCGCGGCGGGTGGGCCACAATATACCAAGGGGATTTATATGACCTTTGGTAAAGACCCGCGTCTGATCCCGGATGGGAAAGCGGTCATTGAGAAATTCCGCGCCGGAAAATTCGAGCCTGAAGGTTATACCCTCTACTCTTATGCCTCCGTTCAGGCCATTGCCGCGGCCTTCAAGGCCACGGGCGGTAAAGACTCGGCCAAAGCCAGCGAATGGCTGAAAGCCAATGCCGTCGACACGGTTATGGGCAAAAAAGCCTGGGACAGCAAAGGCGATTTGAAAGTGTCTGACTACGTGGTGTATCAGTGGGACGATAACGGAAAATATAAGGAAGTTCAGTAACGGGACGGAGTCACGCTCAACGCCGGCAGGTTCGCCTGTCGGCGCGTAATAAACATCAGGCTGCGCGTGCCGCGCAGCTTAAAATAACGAGCGCGCTATGATGAGTACATTCTTCCTGCAACAGTTAATAAATGGCTTAACGCTGGGCTCCGTCTATGGATTAATCGCCATCGGCTACACCATGGTGTATGGCATCATTGGTATGATTAATTTCGCCCACGGCGAAGTGTATATGATCTCCGCCTACCTCTGCGCCATTGGCCTGGCGCTGCTCTCTTTCTTCGGCCTGCAGTCGTTCCCGTTGCTTATCCTCGGTACGCTGATCTTCACGATTGTGGTGACCGGTGTTTACGGCTGGACTATCGAGCGCATTGCCTATAAGCCGCTACGCAACTCCACCCGTCTGGCACCGCTTATCTCCGCCATCGGGATGTCACTGATTTTGCAAAACTACGCGCAGCTGAGCCAGGGGCCGCGTCAGCAAGGGGTGCCCACGATGCTGGATGGCGTACTTCGCCTGCATATCGGTGAGGGGTTCGTTCAGATAACCTACACCAAAGTGTTTATTCTGGTTGCCTCGTTCGCCGGCATGCTGTTGCTGACATGGATAATCAACAATACCCGGCTTGGACGGATGTGCCGTGCGGTGCAGCAGGACCGCAAAATGGCCTCCATTCTGGGCATTAACACCGACAGAATCATTTCGCTGGTCTTTGTGATTGGCGCGGCGATGGCCGGTCTGGCGGGTGTGCTCATCACCATGAATTACGGCACCTTCGATTTCTACGTCGGATTTGTCATTGGCATCAAGGCGTTTACCGCAGCGGTGCTCGGCGGGATTGGCTCCCTGCCCGGTGCGATGCTCGGCGGGTTGATTCTGGGCGTCGCCGAGGCGCAATTTTCCGGCATGGTGAACTCAGATTATAAAGATGTGTTCTCGTTTGGCTTGCTGGTCTTGATCCTGATTTTTCGTCCTCAGGGTCTGCTTGGCCGCCCGATTGTCGCCAAAGTGTGAAGGAGAATACGATGACCTCTCACGGCTTTTCGCTTAAGCGCTGCATTCTGGACGCCATTTTTTCCGGGCTGATTGCGTTAATAATTTTTGGCCCGATTGCCGGCGTGGTGCTGGACGGATACAGCTTTAATTTCGCCGGACAGCGGCTCGCATGGATAGTCGGCATCGTGATGCTGGGCCGTTTTCTGCTGAGCGCTTTTTTAGGTACCGCTCCGGGTGCACGTTTCCAGGCACGTTTTGAAGCCGACAGCGCGGGGGTTTATGTCCGGCCGCCGGAATACAAAAGCCGCATGCGCTGGATAATCCCGCTGATTATCGCCCTTGCGATCTGCTTTCCCTTTGTTGCCACCAAGTACGTTCTCACCGTCGCCATTCTTGGTCTTATCTACGTGCTTCTCGGTCTCGGGCTGAATATTGTGGTCGGTCTGGCCGGGCTTCTGGATCTCGGTTATGTCGCTTTTTATGCCATCGGCGCTTACGGGCTGGCGCTGGGGTATCAGTATCTGGGATTAGGATTCTGGAGCATGCTGCCGCTGGCGGCAATTATGGCTGCCGCGGCCGGCGCCCTGCTCGGCTTTCCGGTGCTGCGCATGCACGGTGATTACCTGGCGATCGTCACGCTTGGCTTTGGGGAGATTATTCGCCTGATCCTCAACAACTGGCTGACCTTCACCGGTGGCCCGAACGGCGTTTCTGCCCCGCCTCCCACCTTTTTCGGACTGGAGTTTGGCCGCCGCGCCAAAGAAGGAGGCGTGCCCTTTCACGAATTTTTCCATCTGACCTACAACCCGAACATGAAGTTTATCTTTATCTACACGGTGCTGTTCCTGGTGGTGATGCTGGTGCTGTATATAAAGCATCGTCTGACGCGGATGCCGATTGGTCGGGCATGGGAAGCCCTGCGGGAAGATGAAATCGCCTGTCGCTCAATGGGATTAAATCATGTGCTGGTCAAGCTCTCGGCCTTTACGCTGGGTGCGTCGACTGCCGGCATCGCCGGGGTGTTTTTTGCCACTTATCAGGGCTTTGTCAACCCGACATCGTTTACCTTTTTTGAATCGGCGCTGATCCTGGCGATTGTGGTGCTCGGCGGTATGGGCTCAACGCTTGGCGTGGTGCTGGCGGCGTTTGTGCTCACGGTGACGCCGGAGCTGCTGCGCAGTTTTGCCGAGTACCGGGTTTTACTGTTTGGCATGCTGATGGTGGTGATGATGATCTGGCGTCCACGCGGGTTGATTCGCATTAACCGCAGCGGGTTTGCCGTGCGTAAGGGCGTAGCGCCATGAACGGAACGATATTAAGCGTTGAACATCTTATGATGCATTTCGGCGGGATCAAGGCGTTAAACGACGTCAACCTGGACGTGCAGCGCGGTTCAATTACTGCACTTATTGGCCCAAACGGCGCGGGAAAAACCACCGTCTTCAACTGCCTGACCGGTTTCTATAAGGCTTCCGGCGGCAAATTTTTTCAATTTTTTTCTTTTCTTTTTTTTTTTTTCTTTTCTTTTTCTCTTTTTATTTTTTTTATTTTTTTTTTTCTTTCTTTTTTTTTTTAATTTTCTTTTTTTTACTCTTTTCTATTTCTTTTTTTTTTTTTTTTTTTTTTTTTTTTTTTTTTTTTTTTTTTTTTTTTTTTTATTTTTTTTTTTTTTCTTTTTTTTTTTATTTTTTTTTTTTTTTTTCTTTTTTTTTTTTTTTTTTTTTTTCTTTTTTTTCTTTTTTTTTTTTTTTTTTTTTTTTTTTTTTTTCTTTCTTTCTTTTTATATTTTCTTCTCTTCATTATTTTCTTTAATACGCGCAATAAGACGACCAACGTCATTCAGATCCTCGGGCAAAAATTCCAGCCAGGAGACTGGATCCACCCTGCGCAGTTTGGGCAACGCCTGTTCTACAAAATGTTCGGCGGCACTCACCTGGTGAACCGCGCCGGACTTGCGCGCACCTTTCAAAATATTCGTCTTTTTCGCGAGATGTCGGTCGTGGAAAACCTGCTCGTGGCCCAGCACATGCGCGTCAATCGCAACCTGCTGGCTGGCGTATTCAATACGCCAGCGTACCGACGGGCGGAAAACGACGCGCTGGACAGGGCCTTTTACTGGCTGGAGGTGGTCGATCTTGTGGAGTGCGCCAACCGCCTGGCGGGCGAGATGTCGTACGGCCAACAGCGGCGTCTGGAGATCGCGCGGGCCATGTGCACCGGCCCGGAAATGATCTGTCTGGATGAACCCGCCGCCGGGCTGAACCCGGTAGAGACACATAAGCTGAGTAACATTATTCGTTTTCTGCGCGACAACCACGGCATAACGGTATTACTGATTGAGCACGACATGGGGATGGTGATGGAAATATCGGACGACATTATTGTGCTCGACCATGGCGATGTGATTGCCCGGGGGAAACCTGAGCAGATCCAGCATGACGAAAAGGTGATTGCCGCCTATCTGGGCACCGATGAAAGCGAGGTCACTCTATGAATGAGCCGCTGCTGGCATTTCGCGAGGTGGATGTGTTCTATGGCGTGATTCAGGCGCTGAAGCAGGTATCCCTCGAAGTGCATAAAGGGGAAACGGTGGCGCTTATCGGCGCGAATGGCGCGGGTAAATCGACATTGCTGATGTCTATTTTTGGCCAGCCGCGTATTCGTAACGGGCAAATCCTGTTTTGCGGCGAAGACATCAGCCATAAATCTACCCACTATGTGGCCTCCGGCGGCATAGCGCAGGCACCCGAGGGGCGGCGTATTTTTCCGGATATGACGGTTGAAGAGAACCTGCTGATGGGGACCATTCCTGTCGGCAATCAATTTGCCGCCGACGATATGCAGAGCATGTTTGAGTTGTTCCCGCGCCTCAAAGAACGCCGTAAACAGCGAGCCATGACCATGTCCGGCGGAGAACAGCAAATGCTTGCCATCGCCCGCGCGCTAATGAGCCGCCCTAAACTGCTACTGCTGGATGAACCCAGCCTGGGTCTGGCGCCCATAGTGGTTAAGCAGATCTTCCAGACGCTGCGCGAGCTGGCTCGCAACGGCATGACCATTTTTCTGGTAGAGCAAAATGCGCATCATGCTCTGAAGCTTTCTGACCGTGGCTACGTCATGGTCAACGGGCAAATTCGCCTCAGCGGCAGCGGCGAGGAGTTGCTGGGAAACCAGGAGGTAAGAAAAGCCTATTTAGGCGGAGTGTAATTCATACGCGTGTCATACTCATGTCGCGCATAAATGTAAATATATGTCAGGCGATGCGACGCGGATGTTTCAATATACCGCTATTAACATCTTCGCTGATTATTTATGAAAGATAGACATTTGCGGCCATCGGTCCGCTGAGTCCGTTGATGCGACAGAACTCAACGCGAATCCCGGGAAGGAGCGTTTCTTTTTCGTTGTTATTAAAGGCTGAAATGTGGAGAAAAACGTCCTTTCGACCATCTGAAGGGATGATTAGGCCTTTACCACTGTGCATATCAAAACTTTTGACAATTCCTGTCATTTTACGAGACAAATAAGATCCTCTTAGAAAACATGCATTAACTATACACATAAATTAATTTTAAGCTAATGCAGTGTGACACTTTTTATGTGAGCCTTCCGGAAGGCTAAAATAAAAATTGCTAATTCTCCCGCCTCATGCATTAATGAAGTCGTTGGTTTAATCCACACACGAGCGTAAAAAATTTTACCCGGCAGTCCTCATAACCAGGCGCTATCGCTGATATCCCCTCCTTTTGAGTCCATACGTTTAATATTATACGTTTCTTAGCATTTCAAATACTCACAAGGAGTCTGCATGTCTTCAAGAATTATAGGTTTGGTTAAGTGGTTTAACGAAGATAAAGGTTTCGGTTTTATCTCTCCTGTCGATGGCAGCAAAGATGTGTTTGTGCACTTTTCTGCTCTGCAGGGCGATGATTTTAAAACTCTCTTTGAAGGCCAGAAGGTCGAATTTGCTATCCAGAGTGGCGAAAAAGGCCCTGCTGCTGCAAGCGTAATACTTTGCGATAGATAAAGTTATCACGGACCCGCGATCACGATGATGGATTTTTCCTGAGTAGACGGGTCCTGGATTAGAAGGCTTTTTCTGAGCAACAGGTCAGCATATTTTTCTCGTAGAAAGAGTGTGCTGACCGATGTGATGAAGTGCAGGTCTGCTGCACGAAGAGTCTTAAAGCAGAAGCGAGCTGCTTGTAAAATATCAAAGTGCGTAAGAGGTCAGGCAACCTCCAAAAGCATCACTTCTTCAATGTTGCTTTGCCAAATGAG
The DNA here is from genome assembly GCF_031453695.1 of Enterobacter sp. SORGH_AS_0287. Lineage (NCBI taxonomy): Bacteria > Pseudomonadati > Pseudomonadota > Gammaproteobacteria > Enterobacterales > Enterobacteriaceae > Enterobacter > Enterobacter sp. SORGH_AS_0287. The sequence continues at coordinate 623,516 of NZ_JAVIZW010000001.1, read as the reverse complement.
ATCGTCTGTAAAGACGCAAATTCATCATCTGGCAAATGCATTTTTAGAATTTTTGAGCGGTTTTGAAAAGAGTGCTGCAGTGTGGGCAGACAAGTTGAGCCCCTTTTTGTACACGGCTGAAACTATGCTCAGAGTCTTTTGAACAGTTTGGACATGGACATTTAACTAAGTAATTGCGACGGAATTGTGTATTTTTACGTCCTGACATAGGCATCTCCTGATTTAAACGACTGTCACCATACACGTTCACGAAGATGATTGCTTGCTTTTATTTCCGAATGATTGCAAAAACCAAAGAAAGTACAAATGCAACGTTTTTTCGAAAATTAAATACCGCTAATGTTAAAAAAGGTAAATGATATCAACTTAAATATTCACTTCAGATGCCCATGTTGTCATGGCTCCCAATACAGAACGTCGATTTTTGATGTGTCTGAAAAAAATCCGTATGGCGCTAAATGCATTTTCTGCAAATCGACGATGACATTCGCAGACAGACCTGACAGCCAGACAAAAATTTTCGCGCCGTCCTGATCCCCCTCGCCTTCACAGAGAAGGTGCTTAAGCAGATAACGACCAACAAGGTGAGATATGAAGAAAGTCATCGTCTTTTTCAATGGTAAACCGAGCAATGTTGTCACCGTGCTTAAGGGTATTACATCCATACGGCAGGAATATCCGAATGGTGAAGCGATAAACCTGCAGATAATGTCCGCAGGTTTTCCTTCTCTGACCGGCGATCATGAAGTGGTTTATGTGGCGTCGGACAGGGAGCTGACTTCTCAGGAAATTCTGGATGCGGCTAAGAAATATTTATAATTATTCTGAATGTATGGCTGTTCTTGTAGATGCCCTTATTTAAGGGTAATCCCCTTCTTATTTGTGCTGCTAACATCTTTTGTGTACCCTCCCCCGCGTTAAAAACCTAATACGGAATGAATAATACGTTAACGCTATCGCGAACAAACACATCCCTAATAGACTTAATTGCGTCATGATGTGTCAGGTGGCTTATTGTCTCAGCCCTGATTCATTCAGTTGTGTGTCAGACACAATATGCGTTACCTCATCCAGGTGCCCAATTCTGGCCTCCCCTGAACGATTAAACTTACTCTTATCTATCAACAATAAAGACTGAGAAGCGCGCTTGAGTAGCAGCGATTTGAAGCCAGCGTTGACCCTGTTGGAATCCCATAACCCTCCATGACTGTCTATCCCTTCGCAGGAGAAGATAAACAGGTCGATGTCCAGCAGTTTGAGTTGTGAAATCAACGAGGGGTTAACGTAGCAGCCATACTTACGCTCGAGTTTACCGCCGGAGCTAATAAGTTGAATCTGTTCACGTTTGCCCAGTTCCAGGCAGATGGGGTGACTGTTAGTAAAGACCTGAATATCGATGTCAGGCAGTTGACGCGCAAGATACCAACAGGTTGAGCTGGCATCCAGAGCAATGACCATCCCGACTTCAATCCACTCCAGCGCTTCTCTGGCGATATCCGCTTTATGCGTGAAGTGGCTCTTAAGGCGAATATGAAAAGGATCGCCGCTGTCCTGGTTTTCCCGGTGAATATATTTCGCCCGCCCGTGGTTGCGCAGCACTTTTCCCTGCGCCTGCAGTTCGCTGAGATCCCGGCGAATGGTCTCTTTACTGACGTTAAGCTGGGTGGATAAAACGTCCGTCGTCAGACTATGATGCTGAATCAACAGGTCGATTATCGTTTGCTGACGTGCCTCTTTCATTTTTTCTCACCCATCATTCGATATACGCCCGCGCTGGCGGGCGCACCGGCATGAGATTACGGCGTTACCCCCTTTTTTAAAAGAATATTCCCGTATTTAGCACACTCCCCTGTGACAACGATCGCAAAGGATTTTTTGGCACGTGCGTAAAACGCATAGCGGTCAATGCGGGTAATTGCAGGACAGGGTGCCTGACGTGAAAGCGCATCGCGATAGCGAGCCTCAACACGGGGATCGAGGGAGTCACCCTCAACCGCAGCCATCATCACCAGTGGCGGCGCGTAGCTGTCGAGCTCAAACAGCGGGATAATCGCATGCAGCAATTCGCTGACCTTTAGCCCATCGGCGCGTATAACCTGCGGCCCCATACTGTGGGCGGGGAAATGGGCATCAGAAAAAATAATCTCATCGCCGTGGCCCATTTCGGCCAGGACTTTCAGTAGTTCAGGTGATATTAACGGTGAAATCGTTTTTAACATCTCAAACTCCCTCGATCGGTGCAGATTCGGTTTCCGGAAAGAAGTAGCGGTACTGATAATGCATCTGCGCTCTGGCGTGTTCCGGGCTCGTAAATTCTCCGACCCCGTACCAGCCAAACAGGGCTGCCCCCGCGACAGTGGTTTCTGCATCATCAAGTACCTTGATGGGGATGCCGAGCATATTGGCTTTGATCTGGTTCCACAGCATGTTACGGCTGCCACCGCCGACCAGCAGCAGTTCAGTCGCGTTGAAGTGACCAATCTTTTCCAGCGTGCGCAGATTCTGCGCCAGCTGCCCGGTGAGGCCCTCCAGCGCAGCGCGATAAAAATGACCGCGTGTGGTGTTGAGTGTGACGCCCTCCCAGCCTGCATGCTGACAGCCGAGGAGATCACAGTGCATTTTCACCCCTTCGGACCCCATGGGTATGCGGCGGGCTGTCTCAATCAGCGTTTGCCAGGGCGTCTCTTCGGTCCAAAGCAGTTTACGTACCCATTCAAGTACGCCCGATGCCAGCCACTGCATGCCAGGGTTATACAGCCCTGGCTGGCTATCCAGTTCGCAGGTAGAACCGACGTAGCGACTGAGCAGCGGCGTGTTGACCTGCGCACTGCGCACCATCAGGATCTCCCATGTTCCCGAGGAGAGGACGGGTTCATCCGCCGCGGCACCTGCACCAAACAGCGCAAACTGGGTATCGTGTCCGGCGGAAATCACCGGGATACCGGCGGGTAGGTCAAGCCATTGGGCAGCATCAGACTGTAATTTACCGACGAGCTCACCGGCTTCCACCAGACGTGGGAAGAGCCGACGCGGCAAACCCGCCGCCTGCAAAATTTCATGGCTGAAATCGCGCTGTTGAATATCCAGCATCTGGCTGGTCCCTGCCATAGTAACGTCGGTGGTGAATTCGCCGGTCAGACGGTGGTTAATCAGCGACGAGATAAACAGCCAGGCGTGTGCCTGTTCCAACAGCTGCAGGTGATTTTCTTTTAGCCACACCAGCTTATACAGTGTATTGAAGCCAAATGCCCCCACGCCGGAAATGTCCTGAAGCCGCTGAGGTGACAGCAAGCGGCCAATATTTTTCATCACTTCGGCGGTGCGTGGGCATTTCCAGCTGATGATTGGGTAGAGTAGCCTGCCGTGCTCATCGACCAGCGCGCCATCAACGCCGAAGGTGGTCACCGTGACGCCGCGAACGTGGCAGTTTGCCAGACTCGTCTTCAGCGAGCGGCAACAGTCCGCGAAGCGTTGCATAATGGCATCGAGAGACCACTGGTGCCAGGCGCTATTTTCTATGGCGATGTCGCTGGCATTTGCCGTAGCGGCACGGGCGATAATTTTGCCCTGCCGGTCAACGGCAATGGCCCGGATATTGGTCGCTCCGCAGTCGAGAACCAGAATAACCTCTTGTTTCATAGCAACTCCTGAAACGTCGCCGGCTAACATGTCGCTTATCCGGCCTGCAATTCGGTGTTTTACAGGCCCGGTAAACATACGCTACCGGGCAAAAACGTTTACTCAACGTTTGTACAGCGGGCCATAGTTTTGACAGGCGCGGTAATCCTGGCCTTCGCTATCCATGCCGTGCGCAGCCCAGGCGGAAGGACGATAGACCTTCGACTCTTCCACGTTATGCATGCAGACCGGAATTCGCAGCATTGATGCCAGGGTGATGAAGTCTGCGCCGACGTGGCCGATGGTCAGCACGCCATGGTTTGCCCCCCAGTTCGCCATCACTGAATAAACGTCGGTAAAGGGACCTTTACCCGTCAGACGTGGTGCAAACCAGGTGGTCGGCCAGGTTGAGTTGGTACGGGCGTCAAGCTGATCGTGCATCTCTTTCGGCAGTTCCACGCTCCAGCCTTCTGCAATCTGCAGAACCGGGCCAAGACCTTTGATGATATTCACGCGGGTCATAGTGAACGGCACGCCGCCTTCCGTCAGGAAGCGAGAAGAGAAACCGCCGCCGCGGAAATATTCATGTATTGCCGGACACCATTCGGTGGCCGCCAGGCAGGCATCAACCTCCTGCTGGCTAATGTCCCAGAATGGTTTCATCGTTGGCTTGCCATCGCTGCCGCGCTGTTTGCATGAGCCATCGAGAGCCGCAGAGCCGGAGTTGATCAGGTGGATAATACCCTTCTCAGCCAGACCGCTGAGCGGTTGACCGGTCACGCGCGCTACCGCGTCTGGAGACCAGTAGGTGCGCACGTCGGCGAACACCTGTGCTGTGCCGGTCAACTGGTGGCCCATTAGCATCGCGACGCCGTTGAGGCTGTCATTTTCGGTCGCGACGACAAAGGGTTCACGCACGCCATTCCAGTCAAAGGAACTGTTAAGCAATGCTTCGGCGGTATCGCCGTTCGGGTATTGATCGGTCCAGTGACGCTGGCCCTGGAAGCCTGCCGCAATGGCGTTGTAGCCCAGCGATTCTTCCACCCGCCCTTTTTCCGCCAGTGCTGGGTTGCCCTGCATCATGTCGCGGATACACATCGCCATCAGCAGGCTCTCTTTCAGCACCTCACGGTTTTGCGCTTCGTTACGCTTATACTGCTGCGCGTTCTGGTCTTCGCCGTAGCGGAAGTTTTTGTCCGCCCAGGCCAGCGCCATTTCCAGTTCGGTTTCATCGAAGATTTTCTGATCAATGCGGCGGCGCAGTTCAGTCATATCAACTGCCTGTACCTTCATCCCCAGCCAGGATTCGAAGAAGTTAGGGTCGACGATGGAACCGGCAATCCCCATCGACACCCCCCCAATGGAGAGATAGCTTTTCCCTTTCATACTGGCGACGGCTAAACCGGCACGCGCAAAGCGCAGCAGTTTTTCCTCAACATCTTCGGGAATCGAGGTGTCGTCGGCGTCCTGGACATCATGACCATAAATAGAGAATGCCGGAATCCCTTTCTGGCTGTGTGCAGCCAGCGCGGCGGCCAGATAAACGGCACCCGGACGTTCAGTCCCGTTAAAACCCCAGATGGCTTTCGGACGCATGGGGTCCATATCGATCGTTTCGCTCCCGTAGCACCAGCACGGCGTCACGGTGATGGTCACGCCGACGTTCTGGCTGCTGAATTTTTCTTCACAGGCGGCAGATTCGGCCATCCCCGCAATGCAACCGTCAGCAATGACGCATTCAATTTGCTCGCCGTTGGGGTGACGAAGCTTTTCAGTGAGCAGCGCGGCGGTGGCGTTGGCCATATTCAGGGTTTGCTCCTCCAGAGACTCACGAACCCCCATACGACGACCATCAATCACCGGACGGATACCTATTTTCGGTAAGCTGATTTTTTTCATGACAGATCCCTCACGTTTTCGGATACAGGTTTAATTCGTTGCCGCTTGCGAACGGAAACGGGCAAAGATGAAGATGACGGCAAAACACACTGCCGGAACCAGTTCTGCTGTTGGGATATTGCCTGCAGCATCGCTGACAAAGCCCATGACCGGCGTCACAATCCCGCCGCCGATAATGGTCATGACGATGAATGACGAGCCGTATTTGGTGTCCTGACCCAGGTTCTTAATCCCAAGGGAGAAAATGGTTGGGTACTGAATAGACATAAATGCACTGCACAGTGTTAGCGCCAGTAGGCCGAAATGGCCGCCGAATACGGCGGAGACCAGGCATAGCACCATGGCAAGCAGGGCATAAGCGGCCAGTACTTTATGCGGTGCGAAGCGGCTGATTAGCCATGTACCGGTAAAGCGACCGATGAAGAAGCACACCATGGTGCCGGTCAGGTAGTTGGCGGCGAAACCTGGCGTCATGCCGGGGATCTCTTCAATAGCGTACCGGATCAGGTAGCTCCAGCAGGCAGTTTGCGCGCCGACATAGCAAAACTGCGCCAGCACCGCCCAGCGCCAGTGGCGAATACGGACCAGACGGGAAAGAGAGGCAGAAAATGTGCTTTGTGTGCCGTCGACGTGATTATCGCTCTGAAGGACCGGAAATTTGGTCAACATAATCAGCAGGGCGACCAACAATACAATTGCCACGATAATCATATAAGGCGTTTGTACGGATAACACCAGGCTATGCTTATAAATGCTTAGCTGTTCTGGCGTCATTTTATCGAGTACCGACTGAGAGTGATGGGGCACGTTAGACAAAATTAGGCTTTGTCCAAACACAACGGCAATAATCGCGCCAAAAGAATTAAAAGTTTGCGCCAGATTAAGACGGAAATGACCACCACTCTCTGGCCCCAGCACTGTCACAAAGGGGTTAGCACCAGTTTCAAGGCAACCTAACCCCGCCGCTATAATAAAAAGACCGACAAGAAACAATGTATAATTCATTAACTCAGCCGCAGGCCAGAATAATGCAGCACCAATGGCATATAAAAACAACCCGGTAATAATACCTGCCTTATAGCTGAGTTTTTTCATTAGTATCCCGGCAGGAACTGGAATGACAAAGTAGCCGAAATAGAACGCAGATTGTATCAGGCCAGCCTGGAAGTTTGTCAGGGTAAAGGCTTGCTGAAACTGGGGGAGTAAAATGTCATTCAGGTTATTAGCGACTGCCCAAAGAAAAAACAGTGAGCAGAGTAACGCGAAAGGAATAATGTAACGCTGGGCTTGCCCGGCATTGACCGCACGAAAACTCTGCGTTGGTATTGTTGTATTTCCCATAACACCCTCGTTAGTCAGAAGCGTCAGAATGTGACTTTCCTTTCTTGCCAGACGGTAAAAATAAAAAGGTGCTTTACTCTTACTGGCGCGAATCTGGCGATCGGAATGATCTCGTGAATGCATTTTCATGTAAAAAAGGGGGGCGAATATGATGACAATCACATTTAACGGCAACGCGATATCTTTATGTGATCGTTATCACTTTAAATTTAATAAAAACAACCCCCATCGGGGAAAATAAACATGAAAAACCACAACCCCAGTGACCGATTTAATGCATTACTCCGAAAACGGGCATTTTCACGGTAAAAATCATCAAAACGACTGTTTGAATAAAAATCTTCTGAATCGGTCATTTTTACCGAAATGAATTAATTGAATAAGGATCAATTCCAGACTATTAATTGACGGTGATCACAAAGTGAAACCACCGGATTTTTTTTAGCGTTATTCCCTATAAAGATGGTGCGCAAATATACGGTTAATTCATCAGGACAACAGGCTTGTTCTGCTGGTGCTTTAGATCATCAAGAGAGGTAACAAATGGAACGAAATAGACTGGCGCGGCAGATTATTGATACCTGCCTGGAAATGACCCGCCTGGGGCTAAATCAGGGCACGGCTGGCAACGTCAGCGTGCGCTATCAGGACGGGATATTGATAACGCCAACGGGGATCCCCTATGAAAAACTGACGGAGTCACACATCGTTTATATTGATGCCGACGGTCAGCATGAACAGGGCAAACTGCCTTCCAGCGAGTGGCGTTTCCATATGGCCGCCTACCAGACGCGCCCGGATGCGCAGGCGGTGGTGCATAACCATGCGGTGCACTGTACCGCCGTGTCTATTCTTAACCGCCCTATCCCGGCCATTCATTACATGATTGCCGCCGCAGGCGGTAATTCCATACCCTGCGCGCCATATGCCACATTTGGGACACGCGAACTGTCCGACTATGTCGCCTTTGCCCTCAGGAACCGCAAAGCAACCCTGTTACAGCACCACGGCTTAATTGCCTGTGAAGCAAATCTGGAAAAAGCCCTGTGGCTGGCGCATGAAGTTGAAGTACTGGCACAACTGTACCTTTGCACGCTGGCAATAACGGATCCGGTCCCGGTACTGGATGACGATGCTATCGCCATTGTGCTGGAAAAATTCAAAACCTACGGACTGCGCATTGAAGAATGACATCGCATAGCAAACAGGAGAAATGCCATGGCGAAAAGAATGATTTTGAACGAAACGGCCTGGTTTGGCCGGGGCGCGACAGGGATGCTTTGCGATGAGGTAAAGCGTCGCGGCTATCAAAAAGCGCTGATTGTCACCGACAGGACGCTGATACAGTGTGGCGTGGTGGCGAAGGTCACGGATAAGCTGGACGAAGCGGGGTTGGCCTGGGAAATATACTTCGGCGTGCTTCCTAACCCGACAATCGGAATAGTACAGGAAGGGCTGGGTGTTTTTCAGAACAGCGGCGCAGATTACCTTATCGCTATCGGGGGCGGCTCGCCTCAGGATACCTGTAAGGCAATCGGTATTATCAGCAATAACCCGGCGTTTAAGGATGTTCGTAGCCTTGAAGGCCTGTCCCCAACCCGTAACCCCAGCGTACCCGTTCTGGCCATTCCCACTACAGCCGGAACAGCGGCTGAAGTGACCATTAACTACGTAATCACTGATGAAGAGAAGCGGCGTAAATTTGTTTGCGTCGATCCGCACGACATTCCGCAGGTCGCTTTTATCGATGCAGATATGATGGACGGTATGCCGCCAGTGCTGAAAGCAGCAACCGGCGTTGATGCACTGACTCATGCGATTGAAGGGTATATTACCCGGGGTGCATGGGCCTTGACCGATGCGCTACACATCAAGGCGATTGAGATTATTGCCGGCGCACTGCGCGATTCAGTCAAGGGCGATCGAGATGCCGTCGAGGCGATGGCGCTGGGCCAGTATGTTGCCGGCATGGGCTTTTCCAACGTTGGCCTGGGGCTGGTTCACGGTATGGCGCACCCGCTGGGTGCTTTTTATGACACACCGCACGGCGTGGCGAATGCCATTTTGCTGCCTCATATCATGCGTTACAACGCTGACTTTACCGGCGATAAATTCCGCGATATTGCACGGGCGATGGGCGTGAAGGTTGAAGGGCTGAGCCTTGCAGACGCGCGCAATGCTGCCGTGGATGCCGTCTTCAGGCTTAATCACGATGTGGGGATCCCGCTCCATCTGCGTGAGGCTGGAGTACAAAAAGAAGATATCCCGATGCTCGCCCAGGCGGCATATGATGATGTCTGTACTGCCGGCAACCCACGGGAAGCGAGCCTGGCAGATATTAGCGAGCTGTACCATACCGCCTGGTAGTGCGACTGCGTTACCCGGTTTAGAGGCCCCTTCTGGGCCGGGTGACGCAGAGAGACAGTGCCATCAGTATTTAAAACCGTGATTTCGCAGCTGACGACCGACGCCGACAGATCCTATCGCTAATGGCCATTGTTGGGCATGATTGCCCTCTTATTGTGGCGAAGTTGAAGGGTGAAACTATGGTATACGGCGAAAAACAGGCACAAAAAAACCACCTTTCGGTGGTTTCACGACACTGCTTATTGCTTTGATTATTCTGCTTTTTCCCATGGTAGCCGGAGTGGGACTTGAACCCACACAGCGCGAACGCCGAGGGATTTTAAATCCCTTGTGTCTACCGATTCCACCATCCGGCCAGGGAAGAAAGTGGAGGCGCGTTCCGGAGTCGAACCGGACTAGACGGATTTGCAATCCGCTACATAACCGCTTTGCTAACGCGCCGTAAAACTTTTTTGCACGACACCCGCTATTGCGCATGTCTTTAATCTGGAGCGGGAAACGAGACTCGAACTCGCGACCCCGACCTTGGCAAGGTCGTGCTCTACCAACTGAGCTATTCCCGCATGTCATCAAGTTAACTTCTAACCACTTGATTTCATTATCGTCCGGCTAGCTGTGCCGCCGTTCGATGCGTTGCATTCTACTGATATGACGGTATGAGTCAACGTTATTTTTTGCATCCCCGGATCGTTTGCTGAAAATTACGTCGAAACGATCACTGATCAAGCAAATCGCCGCGGGCAGCGTTTAAATATTGCAGCATAGACCACAGCGTCAGTACCGCAGCAACCCACAGCAGCCCAATCCCCGCCCACTCAACCCAGGCGTTTGGACGCCAGAGCATCCAGACCAGCGAGGCCATTTGCGCGGTGGTTTTCACTTTACCAATCCACGATACCGCGACGCTACTGCGCTTACCCAGCTCCGCCATCCACTCACGCAGCGCAGAGATGATGATCTCACGGCCAATCATGGTTGCTGCAGGCAGCGTTACCCACCACGTGTGGTAGTGCTCAGCCACCAGCACCATCGCGATAGCGACCATGACCTTATCGGCGACCGGGTCGAGGAAGGCACCGAAGCGGGTGCTTTGGTTCCAGCGGCGTGCCAGATAACCGTCAAACCAGTCCGTAACCGCAGCCACCAGGAAAATCAGTGCACAGGCAAAAGGGGCCCAGACGACTGGCAGGTAAAACGCCAGTACAAAGAACGGGATAAGCACAACGCGAAAAAGTGTGAGCAACGTAGGGATATTAAATTGCATAATGACGGTAACTGTTTGTTGTCAGTAAAATTTAGCTCTATGTTGCTACAGAGCCCTCAATGTTTCAACGAGTAGTAGATCTTTTCTGCCAGCGCTTGCGAAATACCCGGCACTTTTGCAATTTCCTCCATGCTGGCATTGAGTAATCCTTGCAATCCGCCCATATATTTAAGCAACATCTGCCTGCGTTTTGGCCCGACGCCTTCGATGGTCTCAAGCGTACTGGTGTTTTTTACCTTCGCCCGTTTCTTCCGGTGCCCGCTGATAGCATGATCGTGTGACTCATCGCGGATATGCTGGATAACATGCAGTGCCGGAGAATCCGGCGGCAGGCTGAAGCCCTCCCCTTCCGGTTCGAAGAAGAGCGTCTCCAGACCGGCTTTACGATCGGCCCCTTTTGCCACACCCAGCAGCAACGGATGGTTTTTATCCCAGCTCACATCAAGTGAGTCAAAGACCGCTTTCGCCTGCCCGAGCTGCCCTTTCCCGCCGTCAATCAGTATCACATCCGGGATTTTGCTCTCTTCGATGGCTTTACCGTAGCGACGGCGCAGCACCTGGTTCATGGCGGCATAGTCATCACCCGGCGTGATCCCGGTGATGTTATAGCGACGATATTCCGCGCGCAGCGGGCCGTTAGCATCAAACACCACGCAGGAGGCCACGGTCTGCTCGCCCATCGTGTGGCTGATGTCGAAGCACTCCATCCGTTTAACCTCCGGCAGCTTCAGGAGCGTAGCCAGTGCCGTTAAACGCTGGTGGACCGTCGATTGCTGGGACAGTTTTGTGGTAAGCGCCGTCGCCGCGTTGGTCCGGGCAAGTTTCAGGTAACGCGCGCGGTCACCGCGCGGTTTGGTCTGCACGTTAACCCGACGACCAGCCAGTTCTGACAGCGAATCCGCCAGCAGCGTTTTATCATCGAGATTGAAATCAAGCAGGATCTCCGATGGCAGCGTGCGCATCTGACTCCCCTGCAGATAGAACTGGCCGACGAAGGTTTCAACCACCTCACCCAGCTCCGTCCCTCCCGGCACTTTCGGGAAATAGCTGCGGCTCCCGAGCACTTTACCCTGACGAATAAACAGCACATGCACGCAGGCCATGCCGGCGTCAAAGGCAACACCGATCACGTCGAGATCGTCACCGGTGTTCGAGACGAACTGTTTCTCAGTGACTCTGCGCACCGCCTGGATTTGGTCGCGGATCCGCGCGGCCTCTTCGAACTCCAGCGCTGCACTGGCTTTCTCCATCCGGGCGATCAGCTGCGTTAATACCTGATCGTCTTTCCCGGCTAAAAACAGGCGCACATACTCGACCTGCTGCGCATACTCGTCTTCACTCACCAGCCCGGCAACGCATGGCCCCAGACAGCGGCCAATCTGGTACTGCAGACACGGGCGTGAGCGATTGCGATAGACACTGTTTTCACACTGGCGAACAGGGAAGATTTTTTGCAGCAGCGCCAGCGTCTCACGTACGGCATAGCCGTTGGGAAACGGGCCGAAATATTCACCCTTGGCATGTTTTGCACCGCGGTGCATAGCAAGCCGGGGGTGCGTATCGCCACTCAGGAAGATGAACGGATAGGATTTATCATCGCGTAACAGCACGTTGTAGCGCGGCTGATAGAGCTTAATATAGTTATGCTCAAGCAGCAGCGCCTCCGTCTCGGTATGCGTGACGGTAACATCAATATTCTGTATGAGTGCGACCAGTGCTTCGGTCTTGCGGGAGGCAAGGTTACTGCGAAAATAGCTGGAGAGGCGCTTTTTGAGATCTTTCGCTTTCCCCACGTAGATAACCGTACCGCCAGCGTCATACATACGATAGACGCCAGGCTGGCTGGTTACGGTTTTCAGAAATGCTTTTGAATCGAACACATCACTCACTGACTTAACAACGTCTCCGCATTACATAAACCATGCCGGATGGCCAGATGAGTCAGTTCAACATCACCATGAATGTTCAGTTTGCTGAACATGCGATAACGATAGCTGTTCACCGTTTTCGGGCTAAGATTCAGCTGTTCCGAGATCTCATTTACCTTCTGACCTTTGGTGATCATCAGCATAATCTGCAATTCACGCTCGGACAAACTGGCAAACGGCGATTCCGTTTTCTCGGGTTCGATCTGACTCAGGGCCATCTGCTGAGCAATGTCGGAAGCAATGTAACGCTGTCCGGCAAACACGGAACGGATAGCATTGACAACTTCCTGCGGCGCGGCACCTTTACTCAGGTAACCGGCAGCGCCCGCCTGCATCACTTTCGCGGGCAGCGGGTTTTCAGTATGCACGGTCAGCATGATGACTTTTGTATCAACAAAGGTACGCGCGATTTTGCGGGTTGCTTCAAGACCACCGATACCGGGCATGTTCATATCCATCAACACCACATCGGCCGAATTAGTGCGGCACCATTTTACGGCATCTTCGCCGCAACAAGCCTCACCAGCAACTTTAATACCTTTTATATCTTCAAGAATGCGTCGTATCCCTGCGCGCACCAGTTCGTGGTCATCAACAAGAAGGACGTTGATCAAAGGAAATGTCTCCAGAATAGGGATAACGCTACTGAGTGATAATTTGGTTTATATTAACGGTTTTCCTCACAAGATTAAAACGTTAAAAAATCGGCTATTCGATTTCGCTCTCGTTTTTGGAAATTAGGCTGTACAGAACGTGGAAAGAGAGCCCGCGCCACCAGGGCTTGTGCAGCTTTTTTTAAGCATCTGTATTCAAAAAGTTACAAAAAACCTGTCGCCTGAGTCCGTAAAAAAACAGTTCTTAAATTTTTGTAACAATAATTAACGGCAAGCGAACCGGGTATAAACAATTCGTCGCTATTAACGCCGTACAGTTTAGCGGCACGCGTTGTTTACGCAAATAAACATCCAGTGTAAAAGTACGAAAAACAACCGCTGCATTTTTTGCTGCGCCTTGTGGTATACTCCGCCGCCTTGACTTTCATCGTCGCGCACGAGCGCCGTTTTATAATGAGGAAAATAAATGAGCACACCTGAATTTGCCACTGCGGAGAATAACCAGGAACTGGCACAGGAAGTAAACTGCCTGAAATCGCTGCTAACGCTGATGCTACAGGCGATGGGCCAGGCTGACGCCGGTCGTGTGATCATTAAAATGGAAAAACAAATCGCGCAGATGGAAGACCAGGCTGAATCCGCGGTATTTGCCAACACTGTTAAGCAAATTAAACAAGCCTACCGCCAGTAATAAAAAACGGCTGGATGCGGTGCATTCAGCCGTTGCCTCGTCTGACACGCAGAACGTACTCTCTACTCAAATAAGCCCGGTCGCCGCCGCGTAACACGCGATCTGCGTCTTGTTAGGCGCATTGAATTTTTTCTGCATATTCTTCTGATGAAAGTTAACCGTATTCTCTGAGATGGAGAGAATGATCGCAATTTCCGCCGAGGTCTTCCCTTCTGCGGTCCATTTAAGAATTTCCCGTTCACGTTTGCTGAATTTCATCTCAGGCGGCATCACCATCTCATCTTCAAATCGAATCAACGATGTTAAGGCCACTTGCACCAGCAGTTGTAACCGCAGCTCTATTTCCTCGTGGTCTAACGGGCTCTCCAGCATGCTAGTACGAGAAACCGACAGAAAACCGAGAGCATGATTCGGCAGCATCAGACACTGCGTTATTCCTGTACGTAAGCCGTGCTCCCGTGCGCTATGCCATAATTCCTCAGCATCCGCGAATAATTCGTCAGTCCAGGGTAAATGCCCCTGGATGAAATTCTCCGGTTTTAACACCGGGTCAATGGCGAAATAATTCTTCGACTGATATTGCGCCTGCCACTGTGGCGGATAAGTGGTATGCACAGAAATCTTAGGCCGCGTAAAAGGCACGGGATGGCGTACGCAGAGTGCGTAATAATCGAATTCTAGCGCCTGAGTTTGTCGCTGAAGTTCCTGATATACCTCGTCGGCACAGGTCAATTTCTGAAACCGGAGGGAGCATTCCCGTCGCCAGGTGAAAAAGTCTGAATCCTTCATACTTACTAAATGAAGCCTCTGAAATGATATTCATTATTATGGTGAATATAACCTAACACATAAAACTTATTTCTAACTACAAAATATCGGCAACAGCACAATTAACTTTACGTTTGATAAGGTTTATTGGGCCTGAGCGGAATAAAAAAACACGGTGTCGGGCGCAGGGGGAGAATAATTTGCCCCAGATGAATTTTCTGGAGCAAATTAGTGCAAAAATTCTACTGCATAAGGAATTTTTCAAGGAACTGACGGGTTCGCGGCTGCTGTGGGTTGGCAAATAAGTGTTTTGCCGGCCCCTGCTCCACGATCCTTCCCTGATCCATGAAAATGGCGCGGTCCGCCACGTCACGAGCGAAGCTCATCTCGTGGGTAACGATAACCATTGTGCGTTTCTCCTGTGCCAGCTGGCGTATGGTGTTCAGCACCTCGCCCACCAGCTCAGGGTCGAGCGCAGAGGTCGGTTCATCAAAGAGGATCACATCCGGGCGCATCGCCAGCGCGCGGGCAATCGCCACACGCTGCTGCTGACCGCCTGACAGGCGGCGCGGGTAGCTGGTTTCTTTACCGGCCAGCCCGACTTTTGCGAGCAACTCGCGCGCGCGAACCGTCGCGTCCTCTTTGGCTTCCCCTTTTACAATGACCGGGCCTTCAATGATGTTCTCCAGCACCGTCCGGTGTGGGAAGAGATTGAAGTTCTGGAAAACAAAGCCCACATGCTGGCGCAACTGGCGAATCAGACCTTTTTGCTGGCTGATGGATTTGCCGGTATCAATCGTAATATTCCCCACCCGAATCGTGCCTTCTTCAGGCTGTTCAAGCAGGTTGATGCTGCGCAGCAGCGTTGTTTTCCCGGAACCACTCGGGCCGATAATGGCGACCACTTCACCCTGCTCAACCTCCAGATCAATCCCGTGGAGCACCGTTTGACCGTGGAATTTTTTCACCAGGTTTTTAACGTCGATAGCACTCATTTTGGATCACGCTCCTGGCGGTTAAGCTGGTTTTCGAAATAGTTTTGCAAGGCGGATAACACCGTCGCCATTACCCAGTAAATCAGCGAGGCCGCCAGATACATGGTGAACACTTCCAGGGTGCGCGAGGTAATAAGCTGCGCCTGACGGAACAGTTCCGGTACCTGAATGGTGGCCGCCAGCGACGTGTCTTTCACCAGGCTGATAAAGCTGTTGCTGAGCGGCGGAAGCGCCACACGCGCCGCCTGAGGCAGAATGGCTCTGCGCAGCGTTTGCCAGGGCGTCATACCGATACTGGCCGCCGCTTCCCACTGCCCTTTATCAATGGACGAGATTGCCGCACGCAGCGTTTCAGAGGTGTATGCCGCCGTATTGAGCGACAAACCAATCATCGCCGCCGGGATCGGATCCAGCTCAATACCAAACTGCGGTAAACCGTAGTAGATCATAAAGAGCTGCGCGATAAGCGGCGTGCCGCGAAACACGGAGATATAAAAACGCGCCACCCAGCGTACTGGTAAGACGGGTGACATACGCATTAAGGCCAGCACAAACCCGAGTACCAGACCGAAGAACATCCCGCCAATACTGAGCTGTAACGTAAATACCGCACCTTTAAGCAGGTACGGCAGGGAATCAATAACCAGTTGAATACTTTCTTGCATTATTATTTTTCGACCTGATTTTAGACATGAGGATGGTAGGCAAACAGCGCAGGTGCCCCGCCGGTGTGAACAAACAAAATCGGCCCTTCATCCTTAAAGCGCTTCTGTTCAATGCCATCGATAAGACCGGCCATCGCTTTGCCCGTATACACGGGATCAAGCAGTATACCCTCGAGGCGCGCCAGCAATTTCACCGCGTCCATCCCCTCTTCATTAGGCGTGCCGTAGCCTGGTGCAAAATAGTCGTCCCAGAGCTGGATATCAGCCGTTGCCTTCAACGCCAGTTGCTCTGCCACCGCCTGTTGTAAGGTGACCACTTTCGGCTTCTGGTACGCGACGCTACGCGATACCGTCACGCCAATAAGCTCGACATCGGGTAATAATTGCTCCAGGCCTACGGCCAGCCCTGCGTGGGTACCTGCACTGCCGGAAGCAACAACGACAGAAGAGAGGCTGACCGCTCCCTCGCATTGCTGGGCAATCTCCAGCGCACTTTCCACATACCCCAGCGCGCCCAGCGCATTCGAGCCGCCGACAGGAATAACGTAGGGACGAAAACCCTGCGCTTCCAGACGCGTCGCCAGTTCATCAAGTTGTGCGGTCGGGTCGGTTAATGCCTCGACCATTTCGACTTGTACGTTAAACAGATCCAGCAGCAGACGGTTGCCGTTAGTCAGATAGTTTTCTGCTTGCGTTCCAATTGGGTTTTCCAGCAATGCCACACAGTGGAGACCCAGCTTTGCGGCCACCGCGGCGGTCTGGCGGACATGGTTAGACTGAATGGCACCTGCGGTAATGAGCGTATCCGCGCCTTCACGCAGGGCGTCAGCGGCCAGAAACTCCAGCTTACGCAGCTTATTGCCCCCCATCGCCATCGGCGTTACGTCATCGCGCTTAATAAAAATATCGCGTCCTAAATAGTCAGAAAATCGCGGCAGATACTCCAGCGGAGTCGGCGCGCCGATAAACTCCAGGCGGGGAAAGCGCGTTAAATTCTGTAGTGACATGGGTTCTCCGGTAACACAGACTCAAGGTGATATTTTTCATTATGCACGCAGACGCGTAAGAAATAAAAAAGGCGCTTTTAAAAGCGCCTTTTTTTAACGTCAAAGACTTATTTCGTGACGTCTGCCCCGAACCACTTCTCAGAAAGGGCTTTCAGGCTGCCGTCTTTTTGCATGTCAGCAATCGCGGAGTCAATCGCTTTAACCAGGTCGTCGTTGCCTTTACGAACGGCTACACCGGATTCCTGACGAGAGAACGCATCACCGGCTACCGCCAGGGTATTGTTGGTTTTCTTCACCAGATCCAGCGCGGCCAGACGGTCAACCAGAATTGCATCAATACGACCTACGCGGAGATCCTGGTATTTTGTCGGGTCATCATCGTAAGTGCGGATATCCACACCCTGAACGTTCTGGCGCAGCCACTCTTCATAGTTGGTTCCCAGACCGACACCGACTTTTTTGCCTTTCAGGTCAGCGGCCGTTTTGATGGTGCCTTCGTTACCTTTCTTCACCAGCGCCTGGATACCGGACACGGTGTACGGCGTGGAGAAGTCATACTTCTTCTTACGCTCGTCAGAAATGGTCACCTGGTTAATCACCACATCAATACGTTTGGAATCCAGCGACGCCAGCATACCGTCCCATTTGGTCGGTTTGATGGAGGCTTTCACGCCAAGGTGTTTCGCCAGTTCCTGTGCAAATTCCACTTCAAAACCGGTGAGTTTACCGTCATCGCCCTGGAAGCTGAACGGAGGATAGGTTCCTTCCAGCCCGACCAGCAGCGTACCGCGCTCTTTCACTTTATTCAGCAGATTTTCTGCGGCGAACGTTTTCACGCTCATACCCGCGACCAGCGCGACTGCCATTACACCCATCAGCGCCTGACGACCCAGAAGTGCTAATTTCATAAATACCCCGATATAGTGGAATTTTTGAGTAGTGTAGAGAAATCACCTGCAAGGTCAAAGGCGACTGCGCTACATCTTATTCTTTTTTAATATATATCAGAAGTTGTTCCAGCGTGGGCTTTCTGCTTTATCACACCCGGCATTTGTACCTTATATTGTGCATACTTGCGCAGCGCAATGCGGTAGTTGTTGGTGCTGGTCGCAGGCAGCCACGGCTCAAGATTCTCATCCAGATAGCCGGTCTTCAGCAGATCGCGGGAGATGTTGTTCACGGTGAGATGTTGTCCGAGACGGCGCAGGCGGACGACATATTCGCGTACGGTTCCGTGGCTCATCTCCGTTTGTTCAAACAGGAATTGTTTGAAGCCGATAATGTCGAAGAAGTCGCTTTGCTCTTTGCAGTGGAGATCACCGCAGAAACGGCAAAGCGCCACCCACTCTTTTTGTTCTTCGAGCCATGCTGCTTCATCCATCAACGTGTCGAGGCGTGAAATCGCGATCTTATTAACGATTTCGCCTCGACGAACCAGCGTGATACGATCGAGTAACTTGTTACAGTGGGCGCAATGCGTCTGGCTGTGTTTAAAGTCTTTCAGGTAGCGGCTTAAAGGCCGTCTTTTAGATTGCTGCACCGTCATGATAACTCCTGGTTGTCAATACGTTGTGCGGCATTTTTCAGGTGAATCAATCACCTATAACTTACCCAGCTTTGTGCGTAAACGTTTAATGGCCTGGCTGTGCAACTGGCTCACCCGAGACTCTCCCACTTCCAGAACAGCGCCAATCTCTTTGAGATTAAGCTCTTCCTGATAATAGAGGGTCAACACCAGCTGTTCGCGCTCAGGTAAAGCCTCAATCGCTTCCATTACGCGCTGGCGTAAATTACCTTCCATTAAATGGTGTAACGGGTTTTCTTGCTGATGCTCATCCGTCACCAGCTCGATGCTATCGCCATGCTCTTCTCGCCACTCGTCATAAGAGAAGAGTTGGCTATTATTGGTATCGAGCAACATCTGACGATACTCTTCAACAGCAATGCCAAGACGTTCCGCCACTTCTGTTTCCGTAGCGTTACGTCCCAGTTCCTGTTCCAGCTGCCCCATCGCATGCGCCACTTCGCGCGCGTTGCGGCGAACACTGCGCGGCACCCAGTCGCGGCTGCGCAGCTCATCCAGCATCGCACCACGAATACGCTGAACTGCGTAAGTCGTAAATGCCGTTCCTTGCAGAGCGTCGTATCGGTCAACTGCATTCAATAACCCGATACCGCCCGCCTGTAGCAGATCGTCAAGTTCCACGCTCGCCGGCAAACGCACCTGGAGGCGCAATGCTTCGTGACGCACCAGTGGGACATAACGCTGCCACAGCGAGTGTTTATCCATTACACCTTCAGCGGTATAGAGTGAATTCACGATAAACAGCCCTGCGTTAGTTGAGTTATCGGCATGATTATCCGATTCTGCAGGGCGTTCAATTGGATGAATAGTGGGTAAAATGGGGGGTTATTTGCCTATTTCTTTATATACCGTGACTTAGGCACAGCATATAAAACCAGTTCGAAGGCCAGTTCAGGGTGATGTCCGCGCAGATAAAACACATAATCAGCACTGAGAGAGGCAATATATTGAGGAATTGTCAGGAGATCTTCCGGCTTATGGTAAAGACTTATTGCCAGTAAAGGTTTCCAGTCCTGAATCGTGCTTGCAGCGCCCTGCAAGGCTTTTAGTTCAGCGCCTTCGACATCCATTTTAATAAAGGTGGCTTTGCGCCCCTGCAGGATATTATCGATGCTATCCAGTTCAATGGTCACCGTGTTGGTGCTTTGTTCCATCAGGCGTGAAGAAAGTGCATTTCCCGACTGAAAAGAGAGAACGGTGTTTTCATCCCATACGCCCTTTTGCACTGGCTGACAAAATGGCCACTGGCGCGTATTTTCACAAAGTTGAGCATAATTACTGGCATCAGGCTCAAAGCCAATAACGCTTTCTGGCTGCGCGACCTGCTGACGGGCCACTTCTTGCATAAACGCCCCAATGCTATCGCCATTGTAGGCCCCGCAATCAATAAACACTTCGTTATCCTGCAGGCGGACAATATCTGACGGGAAATAATGTACCGGTTCGTATACCGCCTGGTAATAGCCACGGGTAGCACTTAAACGCTGTTTAAGAAATGCGACCAGCGTTTCCCGCGAACGATCGTCTTCCAGGCTCGCGTACAGATGTTCAAGAAGGTCCTTATGTTCATCACAAAATGACGGGGTATACCAGAGAGTTGTGCTGACGCCGATAAAAGCAGGATCAAATACAAGCACATTGGCGCCCCCCTGCCGAAGTTCTGCCTGCATCGCGTCACTAACATACTGCAACGCCACGATACAGTTGAATTCACCGGGTTGTTCAAGGAGATCTTCGATTGCCACAACCGGGAGACCGTGGAAGCTCATCCCTTCTGTAATATATTTTCTGTTAAGTGCGACTTTATGGAGCGGCATGTTTTCCCGGAACATAAATTCTGCCGTCATCTGCCCCAGACAGCCTGCCCCATAAAGCACAATCGGGAGCCCATTGGCTTGCATTGAGTTGATGCTCTCAAAAAAGGCGTTATCGTAACCCTGTAACTGTTCCAGTAATGTCATATAGTCCTCAGCACAACCGTTATTAACGTAATAATTCGACTTTGGCAGACGTCAGTGCGCTCTGCTGCGCTTTTTCGAGAAATTCCAGCCCACGGACGGCCGTATCGCAACTGAGGCTGTATCCCGTAGGTTCACCACGTAAACTGGCGGCAATATCGGCGTAATAGTTTGCAAATGCCTCAATGAATCCGGCAGGATGCCCTGCTTTGAAGCGGCAATAGCGGGGCTGGTTGGCCACCGTATTGTCTCCGGCTGTTCGGTCGATCAAGCGAATATTCCCATGTACATCAGCAAGATGGAGATACTCAGGCTCCATTTGCAACCATTCTGCGCTGCCTTCAGAACCATAAATTCGTATCCGCAAACCATTTCGGTAACCCAGCGCCGCTTTGCCGTACCAGTAATTACACACCATATCGTCGTCGTAACGGGAAACCAGATTCACCGTATCGACAACATTCGGGACGCGCGCAAACGTGCTGTTAATCGCATAGACATCCTCGGCACGTTTATCCGTCAGAAACTCCACCAGTTGATGCACATGGACCCCAAGGTCGAGGGAAACGGTCGGGATGTCACCATCAACGCGACGCCATTCCTGAGGCTGAGCCACACTGCCATCTTCCCGGCTGCGAATAAATCCTTCCTGAGGCATTTCCACCATGACATGCTGAATGCTCCCCAGTTCACCGCGACGTAACCGTTCACGCAATTCGCGTACCATCGGATAGCCGGTATAGTTATAGGTGACGTAGAGTTGTCCATTGATGTCTGCCACGCGCTGGGCGATATCGCGCGCATCCGTCACACTGGCGACCATGGCTTTTTCACTGATAACCGGAAGACCGTATTCAAGACAGGCCAGAATAATTTCACGATGGGCCGGGGTCGGCGTCAGGATGACAACGGCATCCATTTGTGCGTGCTGCTCTTCCAGCAGGGTCGCCGCATTCGTATAAATGGCTTCATCCTTTAGTCCCCATGCCAGCCCCGTCTGTTTGCTAAGCGTTTTATCGCGGCTAAAACATCCCGTCACCAACTCGAAATGGCCGTCCATTTGACTGGCAATTTTGTGCGTCAGACCAATTGCTGAATTGATCCCTCCGCCAATAAACCCAAGAGATAGAGGCCTGTTCATAGTCCGGTCCTTACAAAGAAGAAAAAGAAAAATAGTTTTTAAGCTGAGGCGTGTGGCTTGCCATGGCGTCAAGATCGGTAAACTCAGCAAAAATTAACCCTGCCCGATCCCCTGGCGCAGGGCCGATTTCATCGCCGGGTTGTTTAAGCGGTATCGCCTGAAGGATGTTGGCTGGCAGAGGCGCACAGTTAAACCCGAAGAAAAGGCTTCGATGAGTTGAAGAGACCGTATGACGGGCAATATTGCGCCGACGTGCGGGACGCCGGTGCGCCAGGTGACTTGTCTGTCCGATGAAAGGCGCAACAAATTCACGGCAATAATCGACGCCCGTGGAAAGCTCAATCAATTTCGAATAGAGATCGCCCGGACAGCGGCGTGTCACTTCAATCAGCCAAAATTGCCGTTCGTCAGCAATAAGTTGAGTATGTAAGAGTCCATCGACAAGGCCTAAGTCGCTGACAATGGCCTGCATACATTCACTGATTTGATCACGCATCGACTCGGTCAGATTGACACTCAGACAGCTGCTGTTCACTTGCCACGGATAGACTGTGCAATATTCATCGACAAAAAATTCGCAAGTGATTTCCCCCCCACGAATAAACGCCGAGTGACTATACAGCGCCCCCTGGCAGAACGTTTCAATGACACAATGTCCGCCCGCTGACGCAGCACGCGCGACGTTGACCGCCTCATCAAGCTCATCTGGCTGATGAATCAATGAGATCCCTTTTCCACTGTATGCGTCGACAGGTTTTACCAGTAGCGGGAAAGGCATCGTACGCGCCTCCTGCACGTTACTGGCAGCTTTTGGAATAGGATATCCCTTCTCGCTGGCCCATTTCCTGAAGCGGTCCTTGAGGAAAAGGAGATCGCTTACCTCGGGAGAGTCATAGCCGGGAAGGCCCAGCGCCTGCGCCACGCGGCAGCCAGAAAGATAAGAAACATCCGTCACACCAGGCGACAGCGCCGTGATTTTTTCCTGGCGGGCAATGGCCAGTACCGCCTCGCTGTCAGCGTAATTTTGCGCCCAGGTCGCATCGGCATATTTCATCCCTGCATCCTGGGCTTTACCGCTACAGGCAAGCGTTCGAAACCCTGCGGCTTTTATGGCCTGCTGTAATGGCAACGAGGCAAACCCTGCATCAAGGATCATCGCTGTAGGCATCATGCTCATACCGCAATCTCCGTGACTGGCGTCGGTTCGTTACCCTGCGCCTGTCCTACCAGGGAAGCACGCTTCAGAGCATTCACGACCCGATCCTGTTCTTCCAGCGTCATTCCTGGATAAATCGGCAAGCACAGCACCTTTCCGGCGATATCATTCGCAACGGGCAGATGTTCTTCCGCCGAAGTAGGGAAACCTCTGTACATGGCAAATGAACTGATGAGCGGGTAGAAATAGCGACGCGTCAGAATGGCATCCGCTTTAAATAACTCATATACCCCATCACGACTCATCCCGAAATGCGGTTCGATGAGCACCGGGAAATAGGCGTGGTTCCAGCTCACATCGTCGGGTACGTCGACAAACGTTAATCCTTCCAGCCCGGCTAACATTTCACAGTAGCGTTGATAAATCGCCTTTCTTTCGTCCAGTGCTTTATCAATATGTTTAAGCTGCAGAAGACCGAATGCAGCTTCCACCTCATTCATTTTGGCGTTAATGCCAGGAGCCACGATGCGGGTTTCACCAGCAAAGCCAAAATTTTTAAGGTAATCGATGCGCTGTTTGGTTTTGAGATCGTGACTTATAATGGCCCCGCCCTCAAAGGTGTTAAAGACTTTGGTGGCATGGAAGCTGAGTACGGATAAATCACCGTGATTTAAAATGCTTATATCGTTTTTGCGGACATTAAATGCATGTGCTGCGTCATAAATAACCCGTAAACCGTACACATCTGCAATTTTCTGAATTTTATCGATGTCACAGGGAATCCCATAACAATGAACAGGCAAAATTGCGGTGGTGTTAGGCGTAATTAATTCTTCAATGCGATCCGGATTAATATTATAGGTTTGGGGATCGATATCAGCGAAGACCGGCGTTAATCCGTTCCACAATAAGCTATGCGAGGTCGCAACAAAGGAATACGGCGTGGTGATCACCTCGCCAGTCAGGCGCAACGCCTGAAATGCCGTCAGCAGCGCCAGCGTTCCGTTTGCAAAAAGCGAAAGGTGCTTTACACCCAGATATTCCGCCAGAGCCTGTTCCAGCTGCTGATGAAATGGTCCGCCGTTTGTCAGAGTTTTATTTTGCCAGATTTGCTCCAGATAAGGGATAAACTCTTCCAGAGGGGGCAAGAATGGACTGGTTACGTAAATTTTACTCATATCCTACCTCGGTAATGATACCGTTAAATTTTGCCCACATGGCCGGCTTAGTTAACCCTTGCGAGTCAGGAATGCTGTTCAGTGATGAGAAACGCATGCGGCTCTTCTCCCCGACAATAAATTCCCCACGCTTCACGCAGCGCCCGTTCAAAGTTTTCTGCAATATTAAAATCTGGCACGTGATCTACGGGGATCCTGTCTCGCATCCCCAGTCGGATTTCAGCAAGTTCTGGAATACGTTGCCCCCAGGCGATTGCTCTGGAAATATAATCTTCCTCATCAATCGCAATAAACTGCTCCAGTCTGTAAGAACGCATAATATCGACGCCCTGCTGACACGGTATGGTCGGGCCATTCATGGTGATTGTCGGGACGCCCATCCAGGCGCCATGATGCGTCGTCGTTCCGCCGCTATAAGGGAATGCATCAAGTAAAATATCAATCTCATGGTGCATCGCGAGGTACTCATCCATTTCCACGAGTCCCCGGAAGAGCAATCTGTCGCGAGAAATTCCGCGCTGTTGCAGGCGTTTTGTCATGGCCGAAATCATTTCGGCATCAGTCATGTTACCGATTAACAGCCTGGCTTCAGGGTAACCCGTTAAAATAGATGCCCATGCATTCAGCACTTGATCGTTAATTTTTTTAGAGCGGTTAAAACTGGCAAAGGTAATATAACCGTTACGCAGCGCAGGTAATGGATTGATGTCCGGGCTGAGAGGATGAGGTTCGAAACTCTTGCGTGTCGCAACGAACATCGCGTTTTCCACCAGCTGTTTTTCAAGCTCCTGAGACTGCGCCAGGCTCGCCGAAAGAAGTATATAGTCCATCTCTTTCAAACCCGTCGTGCCCGGATAACCTATCCATGTGATCTGAATCGGAGCCGGACGCAACGCGAAAACAGGCAATCGGTTGTAGGCTGTATGACCCGATAAATCGAACAGAATATCAATCCCGTCTTCAGCTATCAGTTTCGCCAGTTCAATATCGCTGATAGCATCAACCTGACGCCATAGCGTTGCGCTCTGGCGAAGGTGACAATACGTGTCATCTTCTTCAAGGAACAGGGTGCTATAGGCCACCAAATCATACTGTTCACGATTGATGGCATCCCAATAAGGCAGAAGAAAATTCGCCACCGGGTGCTTACGCAAATCGCCTGAAACAAAGCCAAGTCGAAGCTTACGCTGAGGTTCTCTGGAATTATTGAGAACCAGTTTTACCCCGCTCTCTGTTGCCCAGGTTGCTGCGCGGCGGCCGTATTCAAGGTGCCTTTCCAGCAACGTCTCGGCCGTTACGCTAGCGTCGTGGCTCATTACAAACAGTAAATTACTGAAGTAGCCGAAATTATAATTGCTAAGCTCTACGGCCTTTTCCATAAAATAGCGCGCTTCTGCCATTTTATGGTTGTCACTCAATACAATCCCGGTGAGCCCAAGTGAACTGGGCCCCGGGTGCTGGAAGCGCATAATCTCCCTGCAGCATTTTTCCGCTAATGCCATATCGCCATAGGCATGATGCAGCGATGCCAGACTTAGCCAGTAATCAATATTTTTATTATTCAGACGAAGCAAGGTGCGGACAATTTGCCGTGAACCGTAGAATTCACGCTTGCGCTGCAACACCGTGGCAAGATCATAATAGATATCAAGGCTCGAGAAATAATAGCCCATCAGTTTACAAAGCGACGCCAGCGCGTCATCCCAGGCGGAAGTCAGCACGCATGTTTTTGAATAGCAGCGAAGGACGTGAATATTGTCTGGATTTTTTTCCATTAAATCACGAGCATACTCGCGGGCTTCTTTAGAACGGCCTTTTTGGATAAGGCTGTTTGCGCGCTCGTAGATAGCGTCCACGTCCGGGTCGGCTAATACGGGTTCGGCATTGCTCTTGATAAGCATTCCGCCCTGCTGTTGATCGACACTAAGCAACAACAACAGAGAAAGTTGCGATTTCAGTACGTCGAGCATGCCTGCACGCAGAAAACACTGCAGTTGCTTTTTCCAGGCCTCAGGCGAGCCGGTTAGCAACCCTTTAATTTTCAATGAAGAGTAGTGTTCCCAGTTCGTCTGCCCGGCATGCCCCCTTTCGAAGCGCAGATAATTCCACTCAGCGGGGGTCAATGAAACCCACTCTCCCCACAGGTTCATGATGCTTACATCGTTCGCAGGACACGCTGGTGGTAGCAACCCTACCGGTGCCAGTTCATCATTTTGCGCAGCGTTGTATGCCCCGGGGGTGGCACTCCAGAAAAATCCGTCAGCACAGGTCATAAACAGCGTTTTTAATGCTTCCCACACCGTCTCCTGATAATCCTCATGCGTTTCAGGAGCCCGGCAATTGAGCACAAGCTGTTCGAAACTTAAGGACATAGGCCAGGCATTGCCCAACAACTCCATGATCCTGATAATAATGGCATTGTCGGTACGCATGATCCGTCCATTATTATTTCTGAACAC
Organism: Enterobacter sp. SORGH_AS_0287; assembly: GCF_031453695.1. NCBI lineage: Bacteria > Pseudomonadati > Pseudomonadota > Gammaproteobacteria > Enterobacterales > Enterobacteriaceae > Enterobacter > Enterobacter sp. SORGH_AS_0287. The sequence goes on along the minus strand of NZ_JAVIZW010000001.1, from coordinate 596,882 downwards.
ACGGGGCGCTTTTGCAGAATCCAGTTCGATCGGCATAAAGCTTCCGGCCCAGTGCAGGTTTCTCAGGAGGTTCAGATCCGGGTGAACCGGCGGCGAGAGGCGATTTAGGTGGCACAGCAAGGAAAAGCGTTCTTCGCGTTGAACGGCATAATCAAGATATTGCTGTGACAAGGTTCTGCTTGCCCCGTCGCTGACGGCACCCAGCAACTGTTCGATTCTCGGACTATAGAAGCTTCCCAGTTCCGACTGTGGCAGCAAATCGCCCAGGAACTGCAGACCGGCGAGTTCAGCCTGTGCGTTAAAATCCCCGAGGGTGCATGCCCCGTCACTCGGGCTTAAATAGGCCAGAATTAGCGCGTTATCGTCCATTTCTTCAGCGAGAAGGACTTCATTTTTCAGCGAACCCTCTTCCAGCGTGAGCAACATAAAGCTCAGCATGGCGCGGGCTGACGCCAGCAGGTCGCAGCCCTCTTCTGCGCGTTCAAGATGGAACCGCAACGCTTCACCCAACGTTATGCGCGCTATGCTGCCAGGCAGTACTGACCACTTAATGGCGATAACGCCGTTGGCAGATAAATGCGCCTGGCACCATGTCAGCAACGCTTCCCGTTCGCTTTTTCCAAGAAAAGCAAAGGTCTGATGAATAATGATGTAATCTAACTCACCCGGATCCGCGGCGAGCAAATCCCCTAATCCTGCAGCAAACAGTTCAACGTTATGACATCCCAGTTCGGCAGCAAACTTCTGCCCCTTCACGATCGCCTCTTCGTCAATATCGATACCCAGCGCGATACTCTCAGGATGCGCCCAGGCGTGCATAATCAGACGCGTTGCTGAACCACAGCCAATCTCCATGACACGGGCAAACGCAGGCAGTGGCGTGGTCAGATGATTAAGCACCGCAGCGGCATGAATGGTCTCGGGGCTGACCCGATAATAGGGGTACTGTGTCGTCACGTTTTTTCCAGATTCTGTTCTTACGGTCACAGGGCAAATGCTTCAGTGTTGATACGTGCGAATAAGCGACGATTTATATTCCTGGTATGGGCCTGCTGTGTTCCTTGCCACCCAACAGAACGCCTCCTCACCCGACTGGCTATCGAGTATTCCGCTACGCTCGGCACGCGCGATCGCCAGACGGTCTTCTGGCGAAAGCGTGTCCAGACAGGAAAAGAGTGCGACTTGCTCCAGACCAGGCGCATGATTGCCGCTGGCGAGGTTGGTATGGATGAACGGCACAACGCGGTCGAAATATCGTTGCGCTACGCCGCCGGGTTTTGCGTAAATAAAACCGGCAAAAACCTCTTCCCAGAAAGGTGAGGATTCGGTTTGCAGGAGCAACAGCGCCGTTTCTGGCTCACACCACGGCTTACGCACCAGCACATTAGGGTTAATGGCAATAATGGGAGTGTTAAACGCCTGCAGTGCGTGGTGCAGGAAAACGATGCGACGTGCAGCACGGACTACCGACATGTCCTCATTACGGGTTATTTGCTCATGGCTTGCAGAGAGGTTGAGCTCAGGTAGCTGTTCGCGAAGGGTCATCAGGCTATGTTTAACATCATCATTGCCGTTAATTAGATGCACGTGCACATCAAGGACGTCGCGATTGGTCTCATAGAGTGAATAGAGCATCGGCACAGCGTGCTCGAAATAATCCTCGCTGTCGCACGTGACTAGCACCGTTGTTTTGGCAGCTGTGCTTTTTGCGATCCAGTAATCGTAGGATTGATTTTCCACCGCGTGCTCGCTCACGTGAAGCGATCGAAAATCGATGTACGAATCGGGTATCCCCCCCAGCCTGTAGATGCCGCAGGTAATCATCAACAGGGCCATAGGATCTTCACCGATTAATGCAGCGTCTGCCGTCAGAGCCTGGATAACAACCATCGCCTGGTTGAAATCATTTTCCATTAAACAGATCAACAGCAGGATTTTCAGCACAGGTGCCGAATTGCTAACCAGCGAAAGGTTGTTGTTAATTAAAAATAACGCTGAGCTGATTTCATTGACGCGGAACAGGAGCTGAATGGCGGCGACAAGATAGTGAATGTTGTCATCGGCTTTTAACGCCGACACAATATATTCTGTCAGTTGGGTACTCATCTCGGCAGAAAGAGTCTGTTTTTCGCCAATGACGGACTCATCCAGTGCGGTGTTTGCCAGCACGATGGCACATAGCATGTCTTTTAAAGCCGTATCCTTTTCAGCATCCAGCCCCGTTTCGGCCACACGAATCATGGGTTCGAGCGCAGTGAAATTAGTGCTTTTAAAACTGAAAATTTCGGCCGTGATGTTGGCGGGCATAACATCGGCTTCTGGCAGATCAATGAATCGGGTAAACACATTCCGATAAAACTGACGCATAGCCCGGCTACGTGCGAATTCACTCATCTTATAACTCTTCGGTAAACTGTCGTCAGACGACCGGAAAAGGAGATTTTAGGCAGAGTAACACTGTGTTTCGGGGGGTGATGGCGGGAAAACGCTGCTAAATGCAGCCTTATTTTACAGATTACGATCCGGTGATTTTACGGAAAAATAGTGAAAAAAAAGGCTGCTGTTTCCAGCAACCTTTTTTAAAGATAGTGCGTCTATTAACGCAGCAGGGACAGCATCGCCTGTGGAACCTGGTTTGCCTGAGACAGCACGGAAGTACCAGCCTGCTGCAGGATCTGCGCGCGGGACATGTTAGATACTTCAGTTGCGTAGTCAGCATCCTGGATACGAGACTGAGCAGCAGACAGGTTAGTGATAGAGTTGTTCAGGTTGTTAATGGTAGATTCGAAACGGTTCTGAATCGCACCCATGTTAGAACGAGCGGTATCAATTTTAGAGATAGCGTTGTCAGCTGCAGTGATGAACGCTTTAGCAGTGCTGTTATCGGTGATAGTACCGGTCAGGCCAGTGTCGAGGCTGGTAGCTTTAGCATCAATCAGTGCGCCAGTGGTGATAGCGATGCTATCAGTTGCACCAGTACCTGCGCCAACCTGGATGTTCAGAGAAGCAGTCTGGCTACCGTCCAGCAGTTTTTTGCCGTTGAAGTTAGCAGCGCCAGCGATACGGTCGATTTCACCCAGACGCTGAGTAATTTCAGTGCTGATTGAGGTGTAGTCAGTGGTACCGTTAGTATCGTTCGCAGCCTGAACAGCCAGCTCACGGATACGCTGTAAGTTGGAGTTGATCTCGTTCAGGTTACCTTCAGCGGTCTGAACCAGAGAGATACCGTCGTTGGCGTTACGAGCAGCCTGAGTCATCCCTTTAATCTGAGAGTTCATACGGTTTGCAATCGCCTGACCCGCAGCATCATCTTTAGAGCTGTTGATACGCAGACCAGAAGACAGACGCTCAATAGCGGTGCCCAGAGAAGACTGAGATTTGTTCAGGTTGTTCTGAGTGGTCAGGGACAACAGGTTAGTATTGATAACTGACATAATTTTAATTCCTTCAAAAATGGTTTCTAGGGTCGGTGCCTAACACTCACGGCGTCTCTCACCGTCAACAAGGTTATCGACGCTCGAACAGCAGACTTTAGAAAATATCGAAGAAAATATTTAATTCTTTGTTTTATAAGAATTTATTTTACGCTAAAGCGGCTACAGAGTGCATGATGAATAAAAGATTAACGCAAAAAATCACCGTCTTATTCTCTTCGGTATATTTCTTCGTCATGCACCCTGTTGATTTAAAACGCGTCATTTAGGTCGCTTATTCAGCGATATATTTTTTAAGCTTGCCGTAAACTTTTCGTCGAACGGGCCGATAAACGACTGAAACATCCATTAAGAAGGAACACTACATGGCGACTATCAGTAATCTCGGGGTGGGCATGCCCGGCCTGTCAGATCTGTACGATAAGCTGCAGGCAGCAGAAGAAACAAAATTGACGGCTATTGCCAAGCAAAAAACCACCTACGACGCGCAGATTACCGGTTACGGCAAATTACAAAGCGCCCTGACGAATCTGCAAACCGCAGCTGCTAAGCTCGCAAAAACAGATACGTGGAACTCAACCTCCATTAGCAGCACCAATACTGCATTTTCGGCTATCAGCACCTCCGGCGCTAACGTTGGTGATGTGACAGTCAACGTCAGCAAGATTGCTAAAGGCCAGGTGCTGACGACCACGCCAGGTACTATCGACAGCAATACTAAGCAGTTAGGTGGCACCACGGGCACCAACAGCCGAACCATTACCATTACCCAGGCAGGCGCTGACAGTAAACCACTGACGGTAACCCTGGCCGATGGCGATACCTCCCTGAATGGGATCGCTAAAGCCATTAATGCTGCCAACGGCGGTGTCTCGGCAAGTGTGGTGAAAGCGGATGATGGCGACTATCGTCTGATGCTGACCTCCAAAACCACCGGTACCGATTCTGATATGACGGTAACCGTGACCGGCGACGATACGCTGAAAGGCATCATTGGCAGTGGCGCACTTACCGAACAGGTAAAATCACAAAATGCCGTCGTTAACGTCAACGGTATCCAGATTGTCCGCCAGACCAATACCATCACTGACGCCATTCCAGGGGTAACATTAACCCTGAAAGCACAGAGCACAGCCGATGAAACCCTGACCGTAACCCGCTCTACAGACGATAACAAAAAAGCCATTACAGAATGGGTAACTGCCTATAACTCTCTGCAGTCCACCATTGCCTCATTGACGAAATATGAGCCACCTGCGGTGGGTGCAACCGCCCAGTCTTCGAATAACGGCGTACTGATGGGTGACAGTACTATCCGCGGAGTACAATCCGATCTGCGTGCTTTATTGACCAATGTGCAGAGCGGTTCCTATGCCATTATGGCCCAACTTGGCATCACACAGGACCCGGTCAAAGGCGCGGACGGCGCGGTTGGCAACCTGAAAATTGATGATAAGAAATTAACCAAGATCCTCACGGATGACCCGGCTGGCGTGCAGGCCTATTTTGTCGGGGATGGTAAAACCACCGGTTTCGCCACCCAGATGAACAATACGCTGACTGACATGCTGAGCACCTCTGTAGGTAAAGAAGGCGTCATTCAGAATGCGAAGGACGGTATTAACGCCACGCTCAAATCCATCGGTAAACGTTATGACGCGATGGAGTTGACGATTGAAGCCACGATGGCGCGCTATAAAAAGCAATTTAACGATTTAGATAAGCTGGTCACTAAATTCAATGGTACGGCCACTTATTTGACCCAACAGTTCAGCAGTAAGTAAGAAAGGAAACGATATGTATAGCAAATCTGGTGTACAAGCCTATCAGCAGGTAGGTCTTGAATCTGCTGTCTTGAGTGCCAGCCCGCACCAGTTGGTTGTCATGTTGTTCGACGGTATCCATAGCGCGCTTATCCGGGCGCGCCTTTTCCTTGAGCAGGGGGACATCCCGGCAAAAGGAGAGGCCCTGTCTAAGGCCATTAATATTATCGAAAATGGCCTTAAGGCTGGGTTAAATATGGATGTGGGAGGAGAACTCCCCCGCAACCTTTCTGCGCTTTACGACTATATGGTACGCCGTTTGTTACATGCCAATCTGCGCAATGACATCGAAGCTATTACCGAAGTCGAGGCTCTGCTGCTCAATATTTCCGACGCCTGGAAGCAAATCGGCCCGGGTTATACTCCCAAGCAGGATTAACTTTAATGAACGACTCCAGCTTATCCCTTAAAAAGTGGCATGCTCTTTATGCGCTTAGCAATACAATGCTGAGCCTTGCTCAATCCGGGAAATGGGATGAGCTCATCGAACAGGAGGTTGCATACGTTTCGCTGGTTGAAGAGATCAGTACGACTCCTTTTCCGCCCGACAGCAAACACATCCAGGATCAGGCGATGGTGATACTGAATCAGGTGCTGCAGAATGAGCTCCTCCTCAAGGATTTGTTGCAGGAAAGAATGAGTGAGTTGAGCGGTCTTATTGCCCAAACCAACAAGCAAAAAAACGTTAACGTTACCTACGGGAAGTTGTCAGGCAACATATTATTTCCCGGAGAGATGAATCATTAATTCACATTAGCGATTCTTGATCCATACTCCAGAAGTCTGCCAAACGGCTTCTGGAGCACGGACGATGAAAAACCCCACCCTGTTACAATGTTTTCACTGGTATTACCCTGCGGGCGGTGAATTGTGGCGAGAGGTCACGGCGTTAGCCCCCAATCTTAACGAAATCGGCATCAATATGATCTGGTTGCCGCCAGCCTGTAAAGGCGCATCCGGCGGGTACTCGGTCGGATACGACACTTACGATCTCTTCGACCTCGGTGAGTTTGACCAGAAAGGCAGCGTCGCCACCAAGTACGGTGATAAAGCTCAGCTGCTGGAGGCCATCGACGCACTCAAAAGTAATGAGATCGCCGTCCTCCTTGACGTGGTGGTTAACCACAAAATGGGCGCAGACGAGAAAGAACCCGTCCGCGTTCAGCGCGTCAACGAACAGGATCGCACGCAGATCGACGATGAGATCATTGAGTGTGAAGCCTGGACACGCTACACCTTCCCTGCCCGTGCCGGGCAATATTCGCAGTTTATCTGGGATTACAAATGCTTCAGCGGCGTCGACCATATTGAAAACCCCGATGAAGACGGCATTTTTAAAATCGTCAACGACTACACCGGTGAAGGCTGGAACGACCAGGTTGATGATGAGATGGGTAATTTTGATTACCTGATGGGCGAAAACATTGATTTTCGCAACCATGCCGTCACCGAGGAAATCAAGTACTGGGCCCGCTGGGTCATGGAACAAACTGGCTGTGACGGTTTTCGTCTGGACGCCGTCAAACACATTCCCGCCTGGTTTTATAAGGAGTGGATTGAGCACGTTCAGGAAGTCGCAACGCAACCGTTGTTTATCGTGGCGGAATACTGGTCCCACGAAGTGGATAAACTGCAGGCCTATATTGACCAGGTCGATGGCAAGACGATGCTGTTCGATGCCCCCCTGCAGATGAAATTCCACGAAGCATCGCGCCAGGGTCGGGAATACGACATGAGCCAAATCTTTACCGGCACCCTGGTCGAAGCCGATCCGTTCCATGCGGTAACTCTGGTTGCCAACCATGACACTCAGCCTTTGCAGGCGCTGGAAGCGCCGGTTGAAGCGTGGTTTAAACCGCTGGCCTATGCCCTGATCCTGCTGCGTGAAAACGGAGTGCCCAGCGTCTTTTATCCGGATTTATTCGGTGCCAGCTATGACGATACGGGCGGTGACGGCGAAACCTACCATATTGATATGCCGGTCATCGAGCAGCTTCACGAGCTGATCCTCGCCCGCCAGCGTTTTGCCCACGGCGTGCAGACGCTGTTCTTCGATCACCCAAACTGTATCGCCTTCAGCCGCAGCGGCACCGAAGACGATCCTGGCTGTGTGGTGGTGATGTCGAATGGCGATGACGGCGAGAAAGTGATTTGTCTGGGTGAAAACTACGGCAACAAAACGTGGCGTGATTTTCTCGGCAATCGCGAAGAAACGGTCATTACCGCGGCGGATGGCGAAGGCACCTTTACCTGCAAAGGTGGAAGCGTCAGCGTGTGGGTGATTGAGGATGCGTTGTAGTTGTAAAAGCATCTGACGTGAATTGAATGCCGGGTCAGGCGAAGCTGCCACCCGGCAACATGCACTACGGAAGTTTACTCTCCAGCGGATTTTTGCTCAGATAATCTGCGCACTCTACCGTCGGGCGATCGACCTTCTGTAGCTCCATACCATCATACTCAAGAACAGAGCCATCGCGCTCCAGCGGATAAATATCCAGCTTGCGGGTGACGTTATAATAACTGTCTGAACGCAGCATGATTTTACCCGGTACAGCGATCACGCGCTGCCACTGACGGCAGTCCAGCGTATCGCCCTCCTCCGTCACCACCAGCGTGGCAATCGCCTCTGGGCTCACCATTTTGCTCTGCGGCCCTTTTGACTGCCAGTACCCTGCCAGATGCGCCGGGACGGGGTGTTTGATCACTTCCTGATAGTTATCCACCTGAACGCACCCGGTCAGTGCCAGCAGCGCGCCAGCAATTGCTATTTTTTTCATCATCTTTCCTGCATTCGAAGAAAAAAATATTGTGGCATTAAAGCGCTTGGGCTGCCAGCGAAGATCGACGGGTCTTAAACCTGCATCCCCATCACTTCCTGATAAGCAGACACAAGCTTGTTACGCACCTGAATCCCCATCTGCAGGGAAACCGAGGCTTTTTGCAAATCGGTCATCACATCATTCAGTGCCACGCCCGGCTCGCCGAGGGTGAACTTCTCCGCCTGAGTACGTGCGGCGGTCTGGGTATCGCTGATACGGTCAAGCGCGGCGTGCAGTTGTCCTGCAAAACTGATGCTCGGTTGTTCTGCCACATTCTGATTACGGGCCGTCATCGCCGTTGCCTGCAACTGACTGATCACCCCTTCAATACCCTGTATAGCCATGACTCTCCCCTGAATGGTTTTTTACGGGGTCAAGACTAACAGCTTGTCAATAAGATAATGGCGGTAAATAGCGTGAAAAAACCAGGTTATTTGACGCATAGAAAATCCTGAATCATCAAATAATGGCAGGGCCATCAATATGGAACTTTTGTCGTGTTTGCCGACCCGGGAGTCAGTTTTGTTTCTCTACACGAATAACGTAAACCACCAGGATTTAAGAGGTGCGCAATGAGTGCAACAGCATCGACAGCGCCACAAAATAAATCACTCGAGTGGATGAACCGCCTTCGCGCGAATCCTAAAATCCCGTTGATCGTGGCAGGCGCTGCCGCAATTGCGATCCTTGTAGCGATGGTCTTGTGGGCGAAAAGCCCTGATTACCGCACGCTTTACAGTAACCTTTCCGATCAGGATGGCGGTGCCATCGTCACCCAGCTTACCCAGATGAACATCCCTTATCGCTTTGCGGATAACGGCGGTGCGCTGGAGGTACCGGCTGATAAGGTGCACGAACTTCGTCTGCGCCTGGCGCAACAGGGACTGCCAAAGGGCGGTGCGGTAGGTTTTGAACTGCTGGATCAGGAAAAATTCGGTATCAGCCAGTTCAGCGAGCAGGTGAACTACCAGCGTGCGCTGGAAGGTGAGCTGGCCCGTACGATTGAAACATTGGGTCCGGTGAAGAGTGCCCGTGTGCACCTGGCCATGCCTAAACCCTCCCTGTTTGTCCGCGAGCAGAAATCCCCGTCGGCCTCCGTCACCGTTAACCTCCAGCCTGGCCGTGCAATGGATGAAGGACAAATCAGCGCGGTGACCCATCTGGTCTCCAGCGCCGTTGCCGGTCTCCCGCCGGGTAACGTGACGCTGGTTGATCAAAGTGGTCATCTGCTGACCCAGTCCAATACCGCAGGCCGCGATCTGAATGACGCGCAGCTGAAATATGCCGCGGACGTGGAAAGCCGCGTGCAGCGTCGCATCGAAGCCATCCTTGGCCCGGTCGTGGGTAACAGCAACGTGCATGCACAGGTTACCGCGCAGATTGACTTCTCTAATAAAGAACAGACCGAAGAGCAATACAGCCCGAATGGCAACCCGGCTCAGGCGGTAATGCGCTCTCGTCAGGTCAATGAAAACGAACAGGTTGGCGGCGCATACCCCGGCGGTGTGCCGGGTGCATTGTCTAACCAGCCAGCACCGGCTAACGCGGCGCCAATCTCAACGCCACCGGCTAATCAGCAGAACGGTCAGCAAACGAATCAGCAGACCACATCAACAGCCAGCACCGCCGGTCCGCGTACCAGCAGTCGTAACGAAACCACCAACTACGAAGTGGACCGTACTATCCGCCACACCAAACTGAATGTGGGCGATGTACAGCGTCTGTCGGTTGCGGTGGTGGTGAACTACAAAACGCTGGCGGATGGCAAACCGTTGCCGTTGACCGCCGAGCAGATGAAACAGATTGAAGACCTGACCCGTGAAGCGATGGGTTACTCCGAGAAGCGCGGCGACACGCTCAACGTGGTGAACTCACCGTTCAACTCGGTTGAAGAGTCAGGTGGCGAACTGCCGTTCTGGCAACAGCAGGCGTTTATCGATCAACTGCTGTCCGCAGGTCGCTGGCTGCTGGTTCTGATTGTCGCGTGGCTGCTGTGGCGTAAGGGCATTCGTCCTCAGCTCCAGCGTCGTGCTGAAGCTGAAAAAGCGGCGCGCGAACAGGTCAGTACCCGTCAGGAAGTGGAAGATGCGGTTGAAGTTCGCCTCAGCAAAGACGAACAGATGCAGCAACGCCGTGCAAACCAGCGTATGGGCGCCGAGGTCATGAGCCAGCGCATTCGCGAAATGTCAGATAACGATCCGCGCGTCGTGGCGCTGGTCATCCGCCAGTGGATGGGTAACGAACATGAGTAACACGCTTTCAGGCACCGATAAAAGCGTCATCCTGCTGATGACCATTGGCGAAGACCGTGCGGCCGAGGTGTTCAAACACCTCTCCCAGCGCGAAGTACAGATTCTCAGTGCGGCGATGGCAAACGTACGCCAGATCTCTAACAAACAGCTGACGGAAGTGCTGTCTGAATTTGAGCAGGAAGCCGAACAGTTTGCCGCGCTCAACGTCAACGCCAACGACTATCTGCGCTCCGTGCTGGTCAAGGCGCTGGGCGAAGAGCGTGCTGCCAGCCTGCTGGAAGACATTCTGGAAACGCGCGATACCGCCAGCGGTATCGAGACGCTCAACTTTATGGAGCCGCAGAGTGCCGCCGACCTTATCCGCGACGAGCACCCGCAGATTATCGCCACCATTCTTGTCCACCTCAAACGTGGCCAGGCGGCCGATATTCTGGCGTTGTTCGAAGAGCGCCTGCGTCACGATGTGATGCTGCGTATCGCGACCTTCGGTGGTGTCCAGCCAGCCGCGCTGGCGGAGCTGACCGAAGTGCTGAACAACCTGCTCGATGGCCAGAACCTCAAGCGCAGCAAAATGGGCGGCGTGAGAACGGCGGCAGAGATCATCAACCTGATGAAAACGCAGCAGGAAGAGGCGGTCATTACCGCCGTTCGCGAATTCGACGGCGAGCTGGCACAGAAAATTATCGACGAGATGTTCCTGTTCGAAAACCTGGTCGAAGTGGACGATCGCAGCATCCAGCGTCTCCTCCAGGAAGTGGACTCCGAGTCGCTGCTTATCGCCCTCAAAGGTGCCGAGCAGCCACTGCGCGAGAAGTTCCTGCGCAACATGTCTCAGCGTGCGGCAGATATCCTGCGCGACGACCTTGCCAACCGTGGCCCGGTCCGTCTGTCTCAGGTGGAAAACGAACAGAAAGCCATCCTGCTTATCGTTCGTCGTCTGGCGGAAACCGGCGAGATGGTGATTGGCAGCGGAGACGACACCTATGTCTAATGAACTGCCGTGGAAGCGCTGGACGCCCGACGATCTGGCGCCTCCCCTGTCAGAATTCACACCCGCCGTGCTGTCGCCCGAAGAGGACGACCCGGATGTCGAGCAGCCTGAGCTGAGCGAAGAAGAGCAGCGCGCGCAGATGCTGGCCCAGCTGCAGATGCAGGCCCATGAGCAGGGCTACACGGCTGGCCTGAACGAAGGACGCCAGAAAGGCCACGATCAGGGGTATCAGGAAGGTCTGGCCAAAGGGTTAGAACACGGCATTGAACAGGCGCGCCAGCAACAGGCTCCGCTTCACGCCCGTATGCAGCAGCTGGTCAGCGAGTTTCAGCACACGCTGGATGCGCTGGACAGCGTCATTGCCTCAAGGCTGATGCAGATGGCGCTGGAAGCCGCCCGTCAGGTGATCGGCCACGCGCCGGCGGTGGACAACACCGCGCTGATTAAACAAATTCAGGGCCTGCTTCAGCAGGAGCCGCTGTTCAGTGGGAAACCGCAGCTGCGCGTGCATCCGGACGACCTCCAGCGCGTGGAAGAGAGTCTGGGCGCGACGCTGAGCCTGCACGGCTGGCGTCTGCGCGGCGACCCGTCGCTGCATCACGGAGGCTGCAAGGTCTCTGCCGATGAAGGCGACCTGGATGCCAGCGTTGCGACCCGCTGGCAGGAACTGTGCCGCCTGGCAGCACCGGGAGTTGTCTGATGACTGCACGCCTCACCCGCTGGCTCAACACGCTCGATAATTTTGAAGCGAAGATGACGCAGCTGCCGTCCGTTCGCCGTTACGGACGACTCACGCGGGCCACCGGCCTGGTGCTGGAAGCCACTGGCCTGCAGCTTCCGCTGGGAGCCACCTGCGTGATTGAGCGTCAGGATGGACGAGAGACGCGTGAAGTTGAGAGCGAAGTCGTCGGCTTTAACGGCCAGCGTCTGTTCCTGATGCCCCTTGAAGAAGTTGAAGGCATTCTGCCCGGTGCACGCGTGTATGCGAAAAACATCAGCGGCGATGGACTGCAAAGCGGGAAACAGCTCCCGCTTGGCCCTGCCCTGCTTGGCCGCGTACTGGACGGAAGCGGTAAACCGCTGGACGGCCTGCCCTCGCCGGACACCACCGAAACCGGCGCGCTGATCACCCAGCCGTTTAACCCCCTTCAGCGTACCGCCATCGAACATGTCCTCGACACCGGCGTGCGCCCGATTAACGCCCTGCTGACCGTAGGCCGCGGGCAGCGTATGGGCCTGTTTGCCGGCTCAGGGGTGGGCAAATCCGTCCTGCTTGGCATGATGGCACGCTACACCCAGGCCGATGTTATCGTCGTGGGTCTGATCGGTGAACGTGGTCGCGAAGTAAAAGATTTTATTGAAAACATTCTCGGTGCAGAAGGCCGTGCCCGCTCGGTGGTCATCGCCGCACCGGCGGATGTCTCACCGTTACTGCGTATGCAGGGTGCTGCGTATGCCACCCGTATCGCGGAAGATTTCCGTGACCGCGGCCAGCACGTGCTGCTGATTATGGACTCCCTGACCCGCTATGCGATGGCGCAGCGTGAAATCGCTCTCGCCATCGGAGAACCTCCGGCGACCAAAGGTTATCCGCCTTCGGTCTTTGCCAAGCTCCCGGCGCTGGTCGAACGTGCAGGAAACGGCATCAGCGGCGGCGGCTCAATCACCGCTTTTTATACAGTTCTGACCGAAGGCGATGACCAGCAGGACCCGATCGCCGACTCCGCGCGTGCGATCCTCGACGGTCATATTGTGTTATCGCGCCGTCTGGCCGAAGCCGGCCACTACCCGGCAATTGATATCGAAGCATCAATCAGCCGTGCAATGACGGCATTGATCACAGAGAAGCACTACGCCCGCGTGCGTAACTTCAAACAACTCCTCTCCAGCTTCCAGCGCAACCGCGATCTGGTGAGCGTGGGGGCGTATGCCAAAGGCAGCGACCCGATGCTCGACAAAGCGATTAGCCTGTGGCCGCAGTTGGAGGCGTTTTTGCAACAAGGTATTTTTGAACGCGCCGACTGGGAAGACTCACTCCAGGCACTGGAGCTGATTTTCCCGCAGGTGTAACACAGGTGGAGGGCGAAGGTCATGGCGCAAAACAGCGCGTTATCAACGCTGAAAGATCTGGCTGAGAAAGAAGTTGATGATGCCGCATTGCAGCTTGGCGCAATGCGACGCGGGTGCCAGCAGGCTGAAGAGCAGTTGAAGATGTTAATCGACTATCAGCATGAATATCGCACCAACCTCAATACCGATATGACACAGGGCATTGGAAGCCAGCGCTGGATTAACTATCAGCAGTTTATTCAGACGCTGGAAAAGGCGATAGAACAGCATCGCCAGCAGCTTAACCAGTGGACCCAGAAAGTCGACACCGCGCTGAATTTCTGGCGCGAGAAAAAGCAGCGACTGCAGGCCTGGCAGACCTTACAGGACCGACAGATCGCGGCAACGACCCTGGCGGAAAACCGTCTGGATCAGAAGAAAATGGATGAGTTTGCCCAGCGCGCATCAATGAGGAAACCGGAATGATCACATTGCAACAACTGCTGATGACCGACAGCGACCTGTCGGGCGGCATGCAAACAGGGAAAGGCACCGACGGTGCACAAGACTTTCTTTCTCTGCTGGCAGGCGCCCTGACGGACGCAACAGGCCAGGGCAACGATGCGCCGCTGACGCTGGCTGACCTGAAAGCAGCCGGCAGTAAGCTGTCAAAAGTTGCTCAGGAAGCCGGGGGAGAGAACACCCTGCAGGCCAAAATAGCCAACCTGCTCTCGCGTCAGCCAGCCCTGACAGGCGATGAACCGACAGCAGCCACCCCGCTGGAAACCCTCGTTTCCGGGCTGGTGCCGGTTTCAAAAGGTGATGCCCTGAAGACCCTGAGCGCGGTGAAAACGCAGGATGACAGCAAAAGCGAGCTGAGCGAAGAAGAGCTGGCAGGGTTGAGCGCGCTGATGGCGATGCTGCCCCACCAGCAGACGGCAACGCCGGTGGCCTCTGGCGCGACAGGTATTGGCGTGACGGCGAAATCAACGCTGAACGCTGCCGCGCTTTCGCAAAATGGTGCAGGTCAACAGTCCATGAGCACCCTGCTGGCGGGCCATGAAAAAGCGCAACAAGCGTCGACTTATCAGGCGCAGGCGCAAAACGCCGATCCGTCTCAACCGGTCAACGCCCCGGCGACCCCGATCGTGGCCGCCGCCGCTGAGAAGCAGGATCTCGCCAGTTCACCCTCTTCAACAGCCCCGACCGCAACGCTTGCGCCCGTCATTTCCAGCAACGTCACCAGCCACACTGCCGCAACCGTTGCCACGGCACCGGTATTGAGCCAGCCGCTGGGAACCCAGGAGTGGCAGCAATCCCTGAGTCAGCACATTACGTTGTTCACGAAACAGGGCCAGCAGACCGCAGAGTTGCGTCTGCATCCGGAAGATCTGGGCCAGGTCCAGATTACCCTGAAACTGGATGATAACCAGGCACAGCTGCAAATGGTGTCGGCGCACAGCCACGTGCGTGCGGCCCTGGAAGCTGCACTGCCTGTCCTGCGCACGTCGCTTGCTGAGAGTGGCATTCAGCTCGCGCAAAGCAGTGTCAGCAGCGAGAGCTTTGCCGGACAGCAGCAGTCCTCCTCTCAACAGCAGCAACAGGCTTCACGTTCCGGTAATACCGGCGGTTTTAATGAGGAGAGCGATGAGTTACTGCCTGCCCCTGCCGCCCTGCAATCCGCGGCGCGTGGCAACAGTGCCGTAGACATCTTTGCCTAAACGCCAGAGGTAGCGTGATTATCCCCGTCTTTTCCACGCTTTGACGACAGCAGGACACGGGATAATCACCTTATTAAGCTGTACCGAAACAGGAAGCTCGTATCAGATGACTGACTCCGCGATCACCAAAAAAAGCAAGCGTTCCATCTGGATCCCGCTGCTGGTGTTAATCACGCTCGCCGCCTGCGCTACCGCGGGCTATAGTTACTGGCGTATGCAGCAGGAACCTTCTACCGCTGCGGCCAAAGCCGAACCGCCTCCTCCGCCGGCACCGGTATTCTTCCCACTGGATACCTTCACCGTGAATCTGGGTGATGCGGATCGTGTGCTGTATGTGGGTATTACGTTACGCCTGAAAGATGAAGCCACGCGTGCGCGCCTGAATGATTATCTTCCTGAAGTGCGTAGCCGTCTGCTGCTGCTGTTCTCTCGTCAGGACGCCTCAACGCTTGCTACCGATGACGGTAAGCAAAAGCTGGTCGACGCCATTAAACAGACGCTGGCGACCCCGCTGGTAAACGGTCAACCCAAGCAGGAAGTCACTGACGTTCTGTATACAGCCTTCATACTGCGGTAACGACATGGGCGACAGTATTCTTTCTCAGGCAGAAATCGACGCGCTTCTTAACGGCGACAGCGATAAGAACGATGATCCGCAACCGGGTATTGGCGGCGATAGCGATATTCGTCCTTATGATCCCAATACCCAGCGCCGCGTAGTACGTGAACGTCTGCAGGCGCTGGAGATCATTAACGAACGCTTTGCACGTCAGTTCCGTATGGGGCTGTTTAACCTGCTGCGTCGTAGCCCGGATATCACGGTCGGTGCGATCCGCATCCAGCCGTATCATGAGTTTGCCCGCAACCTGCCGGTGCCAACGAACCTTAACCTGATCCACCTGAAACCGCTGCGCGGCACAGGTCTGGTGGTGTTTTCGCCAAGCCTGGTGTTCATTGCGGTGGATAACCTGTTTGGTGGCGACGGGCGTTTCCCAACCAAAGTGGAAGGGCGTGAATTTACCCACACCGAGCAGCGCGTCATCAACCGCATGCTGAAGCTGGCGCTGGAATCTTACAGCGACGCGTGGAAAGCGATTAACCCGCTGGAAGTGGAGTACGTACGTTCTGAGATGCAGGTGAAATTTACCAATATCACCACCTCCCCGAACGATATCGTCGTGAATACCCCGTTCCATGTGGAGATCGGTAACCTGACCGGTGAGTTCAACATCTGCCTGCCGTTCAGCATGATCGAACCGCTGCGTGAACTGCTGGTCAACCCGCCGCTGGAGAACTCACGCAACGAAGATCAGAACTGGCGTGAAAACCTGGTGCGTCAGGTTCAGCATTCTCAGCTTGAGCTGGTGGCGAGCTTCGCGGATATCCCGCTGCGCTTATCCCAGATCCTGAAATTACAACCCGGCGATGTTTTGCCGATAGAAAAACCCGACCGCATTATTGCCCATGTGGATGGTGTCCCCGTGCTGACAAGTCAGTACGGCACAATTAACGGTCAGTATGCGTTACGCGTTGAGCACTTGATCAACCCGATATTGAATTCGCTGAATGAGGAACAGCCCAAATGAGTGACATGAACAATCCGTCCGATGAAAACAGCGGAGCACTGGACGATCTGTGGGCTGACGCGTTAAACGAGCAAAAAACGACTCCGGCCAAAAGTGCAGCGGATGCTGTGTTCCAGCAGCTCGGCGGCGGCGATGTCAGCGGTACGCTGCAGGATATTGATCTGATTATGGATATCCCGGTTAAGCTGACCGTGGAACTGGGCCGCACCCGCATGACCATTAAAGAGCTGCTGCGTCTGACGCAGGGTTCCGTGGTGGCCCTTGACGGTCTCGCCGGCGAACCGCTGGATATTCTGATCAACGGTTATCTCATTGCCCAGGGTGAAGTCGTGGTGGTTGCCGATAAATACGGCGTGCGCATCACCGACATTATTACGCCATCTGAACGTATGCGTCGTCTGAGCCGTTAAGCATGAAAACCCAGGCAACAATATCACAGCCCTCTGCCATTCCCGGCTCTCCGCTGCTCCAGGTGAGTGGCGCGTTGCTCGGTATTATTGCCTTTATTCTTATCGCCGCATGGCTGGCGAAGCGCTTCGGCCTGGCGGGTAAAACCGCCGGCACCCGCGGTCTGAAGGTCAGCGCCAGCACGACACTGGGGCCACGCGAGCGCGTGGTCGTTGTCGATGTGGAAGATGCACGGCTGGTGCTGGGCGTGACTGCCTCCAGCATCAACGTCTTGCATAAACTGCCGCCAGCCCCGGCAACGGGTGACGAGCGCGCAGAAGTCCCTGCGGATTTTCAGTCCGTCATGAAGAGTTTGCTTAAGCGTTCCGGGAGATCCTGATGCGCCGTTTGTTATCCCTTACGCTTGCGGGCGTCGGCCTGTTTGCCCCTGCGGTTTATGCACAACTGCCCGGTCTGGTCTCAACCCCTCTTGCAGGCGGCGGGCAAAGCTGGTCTCTGCCGGTGCAGACGCTGGTTTTCATCACCTCGCTGACGTTTATTCCGGCGATCCTGCTGATGATGACCAGCTTCACCCGAATCATCATCGTCTTTGGTCTGCTGCGCAATGCGCTGGGCACCCCGTCCGCGCCGCCTAACCAGGTACTGCTGGGTCTGGCGCTGTTTTTAACCTTTTTCATTATGTCGCCGGTTATCGACAAGATTTATACCGACGCATACCAGCCGTTTAGCGAAGATAAAATCTCCATGCAGGAGGCGCTCGATAAAGGGGCTCAGCCGCTGCGGGAGTTTATGCTCCGCCAGACCCGGGAAGCGGACCTGGCACTCTTCGCCCGCCTGTCCAATACCGGCGAGCTTCAGGGACCGGAAGCCGTTCCGATGCGTATTCTGCTGCCTGCGTATGTCACCAGTGAGCTGAAAACGGCCTTTCAGATTGGCTTTACCATCTTTATTCCGTTCCTGATTATCGATCTGGTGATCGCCAGCGTTCTGATGGCGCTCGGGATGATGATGGTCCCCCCGGCCACCATTGCCCTGCCCTTTAAGATCATGCTCTTTGTCCTGGTCGATGGCTGGCAACTGCTGGTCAGTTCGCTGGCGCAGAGTTTCTACAGTTAAGGAGCCGTAATGACGCCAGAATCGGTCATGATGATGGGCACGGAAGCGATGAAAATCGCGATAGCCGTTGCCGCGCCGTTACTGCTTGTCGCGCTGGTGACCGGTCTGATTATCAGTATCCTGCAGGCCGCCACGCAGATTAACGAAATGACGCTGTCATTTATCCCAAAAATCATCGCCGTGTTCGTGGCGATTATCGTTGCCGGGCCGTGGATGCTGAACCTGTTGCTGGACTATATGCGCAACCTGTTTACCAATCTGCCGTACATCATCGGCTGACCCGACGATGCTGCACTTCACCAGTGACCAGTGGGTTCAATGGCTTGGCGTCTATTTCTGGCCGATGCTGCGTATCCTGGCGCTGATTACAACGGCCCCCATTCTCAGTGAGAAAACGATACCCAAGCGCGTCAAAGTGGGGCTGGGCATTATCATCACCATTATCGTCGCCCCTTCTCTCCCGCCCGTGGATATTCCGATCTTCTCGGCGAAAGCGGTGTGGGTTGCACTGCAACAGGTGATGATTGGCGTGGCCGTAGGCTTTACCATGCAGCTTGCCTTCGCGGCCGTGCGGACCGCCGGCGAACTGATTGGCCTGCAAATGGGTTTATCATTCGCCACGTTTGTGGATCCCGGCAGCCACCTCAACATGCCGGTGCTGGCGCGCATTATCGATCTGCTCGCCATGCTGCTGTTCCTGTCGTTCAACGGCCATCTGTGGCTCATCTCCATGCTGGTGGATACTTTCCATACGCTGCCGATTGGGGAAAACCCGGTGAACAGCAACGCGTTTCTGGCGCTTACGCGTGCGGCCGGGCTTGTTTTCCTGAACGGCCTGATGCTGGCGCTGCCGATCATTACCCTGCTGCTGACCGTGAACCTCGCCTTAGGCTTACTCAACCGAATGGCACCGCAGCTCTCGGTGTTCGTCATTGGTTTTCCGCTGACGCTGACGGTCGGTATTTTATTAATGTCATTACTGATGCCCCTTATCGCCCCCTTCTGTGAGCACTTATTCGGCGAGATATTCAATCTGTTAGCAGATATTGTCAGTGAGCTACCGCGTAAATAATAGCCCTCACAGTTGATATTGTCTTTCTGAGGATATTCCTAAAATAAAACGTGAAAAACATCTTCCAGGATATATCTGACGCGGTTTAATTGTTTCTAACCACCTCACAATACTTAATATTTACTTTACTTTAAGAAGATTCCTGGCAAATTATACGTAACTTTACGGGATAGTGAGTCCGCCTGAAAGTCTTTGTCATGCTCACAGGTTTATTAATTTTTTCCATCCCGTATGGCTGTTATGAGCTCTCAGGCAGATGGTGAATTATCGTTACGCATTGAGTGAGGGTATGCCATGTCAACGATCATTATGGATTTATGCAGCTATACCCGGCTAGGGTTAACCGGGTACCTGGCAAGCAGAGGGGTAAGAAAGAGAGACATCAACGATGCACACACCGTTGACGAACTCGCAGCCGCTTGTGACGAACTTAAACCAGGCGTGGTGTTTATTAATGAGGACTGTTTCATTCACGATCCAGCCAACAGTCAGCACATTAAGCAAATCATTAATCAGCATCCAAAAACCCTGTTTATTGTTTTTATGGCGATCGCGAATATCCATTTCGATGAGTATTTGTTGGTTCGTAAAAATTTATTGATCAGTTCTAAATCGATTAAACCAGAGTCGCTGGATGACATTCTGGGTGATTATTTGAATAAAGAAGTTAAAAATGTAGGAGCGGTTAACTTACCCACCCTATCATTAAGCAGGACTGAATCAAGCATGCTGCGAATGTGGATGGCAGGGCAAGGGACTATTCAGATCTCAGACCAGATGAATATTAAAGCCAAAACCGTTTCGTCACATAAAGGAAATATTAAAAGGAAAATTAAAACGCATAATAAGCAAGTGATCTATCACGTGGTACGCCTCACCGATAATGTGACGAACGGGATTTTCGTCAACATGCGTTAGTCGCTAAAAAAACCCTTTGCACCCTACCTTTGATCTCTGGCCTGGCCAGAGATTTTTGCTTCTGTGGACAGTGTCGGGCACGCCAGTCGCCACCCGACGCCATGCTATTGCGCTTTCTCTACAAAGATGCCATCCGGGTGTCCCAGTTCGTTAAAAAACCAGATGCCGAGCGGGTAGTCTTCAAGTGATACCAGGTACATCGTGCCTTCACTAAACTCTTCAATTGCCAGGACCACACCCGGGCGGCGCGGCCCACCGTCCGTTTTAACGGTTACCCGATCGTTGACCTTCATACGTTCCTCCTCTGGTTTTGAGCCAGTGTAGAACAAAACGCCTTAACTGGCATCGCTGCCCGGTGTGAATGGCGTTTTTGTGCGCAGTCTATACTTAGGGTTGGAGACGGCAAAATGAGGTACCCCGTAATGAAGACCGACAAAGAGTACAGCGACACCATCAAACGCGAGGTTGAGGTGGATGTCGATGCCCTGCTGGCCGCCATCAATGAGATCAGTGAGTCAGAAGTCCGTCGTTCAGACGACAATTCAGACAGGGTCATTGTGAATGGAAGGGATTATCACACCTACCGTGAACTGGCGGAGGCCTTCGAGCTTGATATCCACGATTTTAGCGTGTCTGAAGCAAATCGTTAGGACGAAAAAAATCCCGGTCATGGGGATGGCCGGGATCAAAACTTGCTTATGCAAGAAGCACTTGAAAATTCGTTACACCAGGAAATCTGATGTACACAAAACACTATCCTCAACCATTTTGTATGACAAGCATATATTCTCATGGCGAATATAATATTTGGTACATAATAAATTTAGTTATGAGGGACAACATGCGCTGCATGCGGGTTTGGCAGGAGAGATACCCTTTTGCCTGACTTAAGCATTAGGAATTTTTTTAGGAATATTCTTAGGTGGCAGTTTGTCAGTTATCAGGAGTCGTTATGCCTTCACTGCAGGATAGCCTGCTGATCTTTTCCGATCTCGACGGCTCGTTACTCGATATTCATACGTACGAGTGGCAACCGGCCATGCCCTGGCTGGACACCCTCCAGGATAATCAGGTGCCGGTTATTCTCTGCAGCAGCAAGACCGCGGCAGAAATGCTGGATATCCAGCAGGATCTGGGTCTGGAGGGGTTACCCTTCATAGCTGAGAATGGCGCGGTGATTCAACCCGACGTGCGCTGGGAGACAGGTCAACGCCACATCAGGGGGATGACACACCGCGACATTCGCCCGCTGATCGACCAGATTCGCCAGCAGCGGGGCTTTAAATTCACCACCTTTGATGACGTCGACGAACGGGTTATCAGCGAGTGGACGGGGCTGACGCGCTATCGTTCGACCCTCGCGCGCCGACACGAAGCCTCCGTCACGCTCATCTGGCGCGACAGCGATGAAAAAATGGCGCAATTTGACGAGGCGCTGGCGCAGTGTGGCCTGAAATGCCTGCAGGGAGCCCGCTTCTGGCATGTTCTGGATGCTCGCTGCGGTAAAGACGTTGCGGTTGACTGGCTGATTGAGCAGTACCGTGAGCGGGAAGGCATCGTACCGGTCACCCTGGGGCTCGGCGATGGTCCAAATGATGCCCCGCTGCTGGACAGCGTAGACTACGCCGTGGTGATTAAGGGCATTAACCGGCAGGGCATCACGTTACGTGACGATAACCCCGCCCGGGTGTACCACACGCAACAGCCCGGCCCCGCGGGCTGGCAGGAGGGGCTGGATCACTTCTTATCCTGATCGTGCCAGAACACCCGGTTGCGCCCGCACTGCTTGGCCTGATACAACCGGGCATCCGCCACTGACTGCAGCTGTTCGAAATCGTAATTGTCCTTTTCCTGGGCGCTACTTACCCCCAGTGAAGCACTGATACGCACGGTGGTGCTCTTTTTCACCAGGATCTCTTTACTGTTGATGCGTGAGCGAATGCGTTCCGCAATCCCCCTCGCCTCTTCAAGCCCGCTGCCGGGCAGTACCACGCAGAACTCTTCCCCACCCACGCGTCCGGCAACATCATTCTTGCGCAGTGCGCTGCCAATCAGGCCCGCGGCATGGGAAAGCACTTTGTCCCCGGCCTGATGGCCAAAGCGATCGTTAATGCTTTTAAAATGGTCGAGATCGATTTGAATCACCGAGAACGGCAGCGACTGCTGCCGACATTTTTCCGACAGCATTTTGGCACGCTCAAACAGGGCACCACGGTTATTCAGGCGGGTGAGCGGATCGTGCCAGGCCTGCCACTGCAAAGAGTGCTGAAGCGTATACATATTGCTGACCATCCGACGGATAACCAGCCACGAGATAAGAAGCATGGCGGTGAAGAGTGCCCAGAGCAGCGCGAGCACGATACTGATACTGCCGAAGTCCCCCTTAACGCCTTCATGAAGGGTATGAACGCGTAAAATCACACCATCGAAGTGATCGAGCCGCTCCCAGCTGATAAAGCGGCTTCCGAGGCGGATCCCCCCGCCGGTATCGTTCTCGATTGCGTGTGCTATCTGCGCCGTTTCGCGTTCGTCAAACCGGTTCACCAGGCTGCCGGCCTCTTCTGACGTGGCAATCATATTCAGCCGGGTGTCGTACAGCTGATATTCCCCCTCTGTACGCTCTTGCGTTGCCTCTTCCAGCAGATGTTTCATGGTCTTCAATGAGAAATCCATCGCCACAACGCCATACCAGTAATGGTCAAAATAGATCGGCACGCTGGCCGTGATCATCCGTTCACCACCGGTCCAGGGCGACGGGCTGGAGATAAACCAGCGCACCGCACGAGCGCGATTGTTACGTTCAGACTGCTGGGTAAACCACGGCTGGGTAACCAGATAGTAATAGCGCTGGCTAATATCACTCGTCTGTTCAGGCGTGTCCGTCGCAAGGTAAAACCCGGCGCGAGACGCATAGATAACCCGCTCTTCACTTTGCCCCACCGAGGACGCCAGTCGGAGTAAATACCCCACTTCGAGGGCGGCAGAAATTTCATTGCTGATACGCTCAGGGTCACGATTCAACAGCGTGGTTTTTTCGACGAACGCATCCGACACGCCGTTAATGGGGAGAGTGCGTTTTTTATCAACGGCGAGCTGCCAGCTGGGGCGCGTGCGAAAGGCGTTAAAGCGTGAAATCGCTTCATACAGGACATCAAAGGCCAGCGGCGTCTGGATGGCATCACGCATGCTTTTGCGGAAAAAAAGCATTTTATCCACGCTGTACTGTAACTGCCGGTCCAGCGAAGTGGCTACCGTTTCCAGATGATTACGCTGGCTGGAGATATACGCATCTTCCAGAACCACCACCTCTCGCCAGGTCAGGAGCGTGGAAAATATCAGTACGATGAGAAAACAGAGATTAACAATCAACCCCGGATTGCTACGCATATGCAGCCATTGCAGAAAAGATCGTCTTACAACAAAGGTCTCGCGCTGCACACACACTCCCTGATTACTGCCCGACGCCGGATACGGAAGGTAAAAACGCCCGGCAAAGCCGGGCGTTATGTCATTAAGCCTTGTCTCGCTTGCGCTGCCCGTCTCCCGGCTGAAGCTCATCTTCACGGAACGCTTCCCGCTTGATGCTATAACCGTCGTGCCACCGGCATTCCACCATACCGCTGGAATACCCGGTGACTATCATACGTGGGCCGCCCTTCTTAGGCTTAACTTCATCACTGACCAAAAAGACCATACCTGCCTCCTGTATCAGGGTGAAACGTTTTCAATTTAGACGAGGAATGATCTTTTTGCACCCCGCAACAGGTAACAATTAGTGCGACGTTCCGCGGATTTTTTCGACCAGTTTTACGGCCCCAACCACGATAATGCCAATGATAAAGCCCAGCACAAGATTAAGCAGCGTGGGCAGAATTGCCGCCACTATGCTGCCCTGCGCCGAGGCGAAATGTTCAATAGCATGGTGCAGCGGCGCGATACCGTGAACCACAATACCGCCTCCGACAAGGAACATCGCCAGCGTACCAACCACTGACAGGCTCTTCATCAGCCAGGGCGCGGTCACCAGCAGGCTTTTACCGATACCTTTGGCGATAGCGCTCGATTTTTCTTCCAGCCAGTAGCCGATATCATCCAGCTTAACGATAAGCCCCACCAGCCCGTACACCCCCACCGTGACCAGAATGGCGATCCCGGAGAGGATCAGGACCTGGTTCAGAAGCGGTGCTTCAGAGACAATACCTAACGTAATGGCCACGATCTCCGCCGACAGAATAAAGTCGGTACGAATGGCACCTTTCACCTTATCACGCTCGAAAGTTTTAGGATCCTGCGCGGCCAGCGCCTCAAGACGCTGCTGGCGCATTTCCGGCGTGTCGCTGTTCTTACGTGCGGCGAACGAGTGCAGGATCTTCTCAGCGCCTTCGAAGCATAAAAATGCGCCGCCAATCATCAGCAACGGCGTGATCGCCCATGGGATAAACGCGCTGATCAGCAGCGCAAGCGGCACCAGGATCACCTTATTCAGGAATGAGCCTTTCGCTACGCCCCATACCACCGGTAATTCACGGTTGGCCCGAACGCCGCTCACCTGCTGGGCGTTGAGCGATAAATCGTCTCCCAGAACCCCGGCGGTTTTCTTCGCCGCCAGTTTTCCCATCACCGAAATGTCATCCAGTAAGGTGGCAATATCATCCAGTAATGTTAATAAGCTACTTCCTGCCAAAATCTCATTCCTTCTTTTTTTGGTAATTAAGTGAATAGTATGGAGCAAAAGTGTAAACCCGGAAACAGGCACCTCGCGTCAACAAAAAATTCACATCAACTACACAATTAAAGCGCTCGCCAGGCCGATAGTTTTGGCGTTTACTGTCAGCGACCTTTTCATTTTGTCGCGAGGGATTATGCGTTTCCGGCAACTGCTACCGCTCATTGGGGCACTTTTTTCGCTGTATATCATCTGGGGTTCCACCTACTTTGTCATTCGTATCGGCGTGGAGAGCTGGCCGCCGCTCATGATGGCGGGCGTACGCTTTCTCTCGGCGGGCGTGTTACTGATGGCCTTTCTGCTGTTACGGGGCCATAAGTTGCCTCCGCTTCGCCCGATGCTCAATGCCGCCCTGATTGGCCTGCTGCTACTGGCCATAGGGAATGGGTTTGTGACGGTCGCCGAGCACCAGAACGTGCCGTCCGGAATTGCCGCCGTCGTGGTCGCGACCGTCCCGCTGTTTACCCTGTGCTTTAGCCGTCTTTTCGGCATCCGCACCCGCAAGCTCGAATGGGTAGGGATTGGGATCGGGCTTGCCGGGATCATCCTGCTCAACAGCGGCGGTAACCTGAGCGGAAATCCGTGGGGCGCAGTGATTATCCTGATCGGCTCCATGAGCTGGGCATTTGGGTCGGTATACGGTTCACGAATTGAGCTACCGACCGGCATGATGGCGGGCGCGATTGAGATGCTCGCGGCGGGAATTGTGCTGCTGATTGCCTCAACGCTGACGGGCGAAAAACTGACAGCCATGCCGGACCTTTCGGGCTTCCTGGCCGTGGGTTACCTGGCTCTATTTGGCTCTGTCATCGCCATTAACGCCTATATGTTCTTGATCCGCAATGTCTCGCCGGCGATCGCGACCAGCTACGCTTACGTGAACCCGGTGGTTGCCGTACTGCTGGGCACCAGCTTTGCGGGCGAAACGTTATCTCCGGTGGAATGGCTGGCGCTGGGCGTGATTGTCTTTGCCGTTGTGCTGGTAACGCTGGGGAAATATTTGCTTCCTGCGAAGCCGGTTGTTACGCCGTGTGAGGTGGAGAAACCGTAAGCGGGTGAATACCCTGGGTGTCGATCTGCGCGGCCTGCCCGCCGCCGCAGATCCACTCTTCCAGCCGTTCTGTCAGGTCGGCATCGGTACGTCTTAATCTGCCGCGCAGCGCGCACTCCCAGACAATCAACACCCGCCAGCCCTGCGCGAGAAGCGTGCTAAGGTCACGGTTGTCCCGCGCAACGTTCTTGCCAATCTTCTCCAGCCAGAAATCCGTACGCGTCGCGGGAACCTTAAACAGGTAGCAGTCGTGGTGATGCCAGAAACAGCCGTGGGTAAAGATGATGCATTGATACGCATCGATAACGAAATCCGGACGGCCCGCAAGCGCGGCATCCTGCACGCGGAAATCAAACCCCGCCTCGGTCAGCAGCCCGGCTAGCCGCTTTTCAATGGCGGTATCACGCGTGCCGATGGCACGCATGTTTTTACTGCGCGTCGCCTTATTGTGAACATCCGTCATTGACGGCCTCACTCTCACGTAACGCCACGGCCTGTCTGATGCGGGAGGCCAGCAGTTTTGCCACCGCCGCAAACGCGGGAACGACCACCGAGTTACCAAACTGCCGATAAGCCTGGGTGTCCGACACCGGAATGCGGAAGGTGTACCCCTGCGGGGTCTCAAACCCCATCAGCCGAGCGCATTCACGCGGCGTTAAGCGGCGCGGACGGTGACGCTGGTTATCGGGATCGTCAAAATCTTTCTCCCCCAGCGCTTTATCCCAGCCCCGGTCGATCAGGATCTCTGCGCCATCTTTATAGTAGCGAGCGGACAACGTGCGCGTCACACAGTGCGGATCGTTCGGATTAACCATCCCGAAGCCAAAACCGTTGCCTTTGGCCTGGTGTTTTTTCGCATAGCGGTAGAGGTATTTCCACAGCACCGGGGTGAGGATAAATTTCGCGTCGACGACTGGTTCCAGCAGGTCGGCCACGGTTGGGCGACGCGCAGGATATAAAGAGGGAATATCCCGCAGGGTAAAATCCCCCTTCAGGTTGAGGTCGCGGCGAAAACCAACCAGCACAATGCGTTCGCGGTGCTGCGGCAGGAAATGCTTACCGTCGATGATTTTCGGGTCATCCGCGCCCATATGCTGAGCGTCCGCTACGTCATACCCCAGCTCATCGAGCGTTTGCATGATAATGCGGAAGGTCTTCCCGCCGTCATGGCTCTTGAGATTCTTGACGTTCTCCAGCACGAAAATCGCCGGACGACGGGCATCGATAATGCGGACAACATCAAAGAACAGCGTGCCTTGCGTATCGCAGGCAAAACCGTGGGCGCGTCCGAGGGCATTCTTTTTCGACACGCCGGCCAGCGAGAAAGGCTGGCACGGGAAGCCCGCCAGCAGGACATCATGGGCCGGAATTGACTGGCGAATGTGCTCAGCCGCCTCTTCATCACTCACGCCGATTTTGTGGCTCAGCGTAACATCACGGATATCGGCGTTGAAACGGTGTTCATGGGGATCGCAGTACCAGTTGGCTTTGTAGGTACGGACCGCATGTTTGTTCCACTCGCTGGTAAACACACACTGCCCGCCAATGGCCTCAAACCCGTGTCGAATGCCGCCAATGCCGGCAAACAGATCGATAAAACGGAAGGCATAGTTCGGGTGCGCGGCTGAAGGACGCGGAAGCAGGTTTTGCAGATAACGAAACTCGCCCTCACTCAGACGCTGCCCTGCCCGCTCGCTGGTCAGCAGTCTCTTCAGGATTGCCGGGCTCCAGTGGCTCTCACCGTGCGCCACCAGCTGATTCGCCAGCGTTTTAGCATCATAGATATCCAGCAGCTGGCGCAATAAAGCCTGCACCGTTGCCGTTGATTTCTCAGCCTGCTCTGGCGCGGGCTCACTCACTGATCGATTTTCCTGCATTCTTTTAACCGGAGAATAAAGACTGGAAACAGATTACCACAGTTCACTCGCTCAAACTGCGACGGAAGCGGCTCAACACCTGGCTATCCAGCCCCAGGCAGTCGCCCTGTAATTCGGCACTTAATTTCGCCATAAACTGGATGAGAAAATCGGCGTTGTGTTGCGCAAGTTCGCGCCCCACGTCTGTGTGCATTGTATCAGGCAAGCGCAGCAGCTTGGTCTGAAAATGGTCGAGGGCAAAGGCGCGATCATTAAGGGTGCGCGCGTCGGCAAACGGGTCTTCAGCGTTAAAGAGCGCCACGCCCAGCGCCCCCGATACCGCAAAGACGCGCGCAAGACCAATAGCACCAAGCGCTTCCAGCCGGTCAGCATCCTGAACAATTTTGGCTTCAAGACTGTGCGGCGCGATACCGGCGCTAAAACTGTGCGCTTCAATGGCATGCTCCACGGCCGCATAGCGTTCAGAGGAGAAATCCGGAAAATCGCGACGCAGAATGTCGAGCGTCTTGCTGGCCGCCAGACGTGATGACTGGCTGCGTTGGGGATGGTTTTTCGGCAGGCTGACAATGTCATGGAAATAACAGGCGGTCAGTACCACCAGTGAATCGACCGCCTGGTTCGCCATGATTTTTTGCGCCGTCATCCAGACACGACGAAAGTGCGAAATATCATGCGCGGCGTCGTGGGTCGCGTGGTTTTCATCGAGCCAACGCTCAAAGCGAGACTGCCACTGCGTAAGTTCCATCATCACGTCCTGTTGTTAAAACGGCTACAATAGCAACTTTCCCCGCCGCTATCACGGCTGTCCTGACAGGGACGCGTATACCCTGCATTCCCGAGGAAATATATTTAATATCAATTGGAGATATTAAATAATACCGCCGCTAAATACTTAATGATAATTTATTTCTATATATCCTAAACTCTAATTCACCAGAAAAATAAAGCGACAGATAGAAATATTTTGCAATATTTCTACGATTTTAATTACATTTATTTTTGAACCAAAATGACATTGCGTAGAATAGTATCAATTCTGTAATGACAGAGAGTGATTACATATATTCATATTAATTATCTTTAAAGGGAATATATAATGAAAAGAAAAGTTCTGGCAATTCTCGTACCCGCATTATTAATGGCTGGCGCAGCACATGCAGCTGAAATGTATAACAAAAACGGCAATAAAGTTGATCTGTACGGTAAGATCGATGCGCGTCATACCTTCTCTGACCACCCCGGGGATGATGGCGATGAAACCTATGTACAAATTGGTTTCAAAGGCGAAACACAAATCACTAACGATGTTATTGGTTATGGCCAGTGGGAATATAAAACCTACGCTAATAATACCGAAAGTGCCGGTGATACTTCATTTAACCGTCTGGCGTACGCTGGCCTGAAATATGGCGAATACGGTTCATTCGATTACGGTCGTAATTACGGCGTCGTGTATGATGTTGAAGCCTGGACCGATATGCTGCCCGTATTTGGGGGCGATTCTTATACCTGGACCGACAACTTCATGGTCGGCCGTGCAAACGGCGTGGCGACCTACCGTAATGCCGATTTCTTCGGCCTGGTTGAGGGTCTGAACTTTGCGCTGCAGTATCAGGGGGCAAACGAAGGTCAGGACGCAACAGAAGATCAGGAAGGGACCAAGAACGGTCATAACGACGTGCGTTTCCAGAACGGTGACGGCTTCGGTATGTCCACTAGCTATGATTTCTCCGGCGATCTGTCTGGCCTGACCTTAGGCGCGGCCTACTCCTCTTCTGATCGTACCAATGAGCAGGAAGCGAAGGGTATACAAGACAGCGCACGTTTCGCCGGCGGTAAGACTGCGGAAGTGTGGACCGTTGGCGCGAAATATGATGCCAACAGCGTTTATCTGGCGATGATGTATGCGCAAACCCGTAATATGACGCCATATGGCGATACCGGGATTGCGGATGAGACGCAGAACTTTGAAGCCGTGGCACAATACCAGTTCGACTTCGGCCTGCGTCCGTCCCTGGCATGGGTTTACTCCAAAGGCAAGGACATGACTTATCCTGGCAATGCGGGTAACCCACAGGGCCAGCATGGCGACATGGATCTGGTTAACTATATCGACGTCGGCATGACCTACAACTTTAACAAAAACTTCTCCACCTATGTTGATTACAAAATCAACATGCTGGACAACGACGAAAGCTTCTACGAAGCAAACGGCATCTCTACAGATGACATCGTTGGCGTAGGTATGACGTACCAGTTCTAACTTCCCACTATGATAAAAGCCCGCATCGCGGGCTTTTTTTTATTCAACAGAGAAATGTTACGGAGCTTCCTGCAGTGCCAGACGAATAAAGCCGTTATTCTGCGCCAGCAGTTCATGCGCCTTCCAGGCATCCAGCCCTGTCAGCACCATCAGCACCGCTGTTTTACAGTTATGGTTGCAGCTCTCCAGCGCGGCTTTCGCCGCTGACCGGGTGCATCCCCCCGCTTCCATGACGATGGCAATTTGCCGTTCAGACCATTTGGTGTTGCTGGCGTCCAGATCCACGCGCAGGTTGCTGAACACGCGTCCGGTTCGAACCGCCAGGCCGGTGGTTATCATGGTCAGGATCATTTTTTGTGCGATCCCGGCTTTGGTATTGATATAACCCGCGATCGCGTCCGCGCCAAGCTCCGGGGCAATCACCATGCTCGCCAGCTGCGCGGCTTCACTTTGCGCGTCATCCGTAATAGCCGCGACCGGGGAACCCAACGACCACGCATGGCGCATCGCGCCCCAGACCCACGGTGTTTTTCCGCTGACGGTGACCGCCAGCATCATATCCTGTTCACCAAATTTGATGGCCTGCAGGTCGGCGACACCGCGCTCGTAGCTGCCCGCCTCCTCTCCCGCCGTTATGGCGATCACAGGCGTTTTTCCCGGGGCATACTCATCGGCTGCCTGCTGCGCGACACGGCCTGACGGGCCGGCGCCAACAATGACCAGACGACCACCGTGACTCAGGGTCGCAGCGGCGTTATCCACCACGCGGGCGATCGTTGTTAAACATGGGGTTATTGCAGCGGAGATGAGGGCATCATCCTGGTGAATGACTTTCAGCATGTCCAGCGTGGACAATCTATCGATATTCATCGTGCTGGCGTGCCGTCTTTCCTTGACCGAACCGGTAAGCGTAATGCTCATAAACAACCTCCTTATTATGAGTACCCCTACACTATAAAGTGTTTTAGACAGGTGACCTGCGAGGAGGGTCACGAAAAGAGGACCGAATCCATGCCTTTACATGGCTTTAAGAAACGCGCGTCATCGGCGATAATTACCCCTTTCTTAATCATCGCGGAGTTTTGATGAGCGATTTGCAGCCCTTCCCCCTGACGCGCAAGCGCCCCATGAAACTGAACACCCTGGTCACGTTAATGGTGTGCGCGATTATCGGTTCTGTGCTGCTGTTGGTATTTGCGCTCTATTCCGTCCAAATCACCCGCGCCACCCGCGATGATGTTAAGGATACGGCCCTTGGGATCGCGCGAACGCTGGCCGACAGTCCCGAAATTCAACGCGGTCTGATGCAGGCTCCCCAGGCGGATATTATTCAGCCCATCGCCCAGGCGGTCACCAGGCGCAACGACCTGCTCTTCACCGTGGTCACCGACATGCGCGGTATTCGTTACTCGCACCCGAACGAAGCCCTGCTAGGTCTGCACTTTATCGGCGATGACCTGACGCCCGCGCTGGAAGGAAAGGAACATGTCGCCGTTAACCGGGGTGCCCTCGCGGAAGCGCTTCGCGTCTTTACTCCCGTCTTTGATAGCCAGCACGAGCAGATCGGCGTGGTGGTGGTCGGTATCTCCCTTAAAAAAGTGGAAGATCAGATTGCCCGTGGGCGGCTTAACGCCGTCTGGACCATATTATTCAGTATATTGATGAGCTCGCTGGCCATCTGGGGTCTGGTTCGCGTGCTCAAACGTATCCTGTTCGGCCTTGAGCCGTATGAGATCTCTGCGCTGTTCGAACAGCGGCAGGCGATGCTGCAGTCGCTTCGCGAAGGGGTACTGGCCGTGGATATTCAGGGTCGGGTGACGATGATTAACCACACCGCCAGAGAAATATTGCTTCTGCCTTCCGGCAAACAGACCGAAAATGCCAGTGCTCCCCTGCTGGCAAGCCTGCGGGAAGTCTCGAAGAGCGGCATTGCACGCAAGGATCAGGAGATCAGCTGCAACGGGCGACTCTTGCTGTGCAACATGGTGCCTGTTAAAAGCCAGGAGCGGGTTATTGGTGCCATCACCACTTTTCGCGATAAAACGGAAATCAGCCAGCTGATGCAGCGTATCGATGGCATGGTCAATTATGTCGATGCCCTGCGCTCCCATACGCACGAGTTTATGAACAAACTGCACGTGATCCTCGGTCTGCTGCATATGAAGCGCTACGACAAACTTGAAGAGTACATCATCCAGACGGCGCATAATTATCAGACCGATATTGGTACCATTCAAAGCAAAGTTAAATCTCCGGTGATAGCCGGGTTCCTGCTGGGTAAAATCAACCGGGCTAAGGAAGCAGGGATCGCCCTGACGCTGGCCGATGAGTGCCAGATACCGGATACCGCCAACGAAGAGCAGGTTGCGGTACTGATTACCGTGCTGGGTAACCTCATTGAAAACGCGCTCGACGCGATGGAAGGACAGCAGGAAGGCGAAATTGGCCTGCTTCTACATTATCAGAATGGCTGGCTCAGTTGCGAAGTCAGCGACGATGGCCCCGGTATTGATCCGGCTCAGCTCGAGGCTGTTTTTACAAAGGGCTTCTCAACCAAAGGCGAAAATCGCGGCGTTGGGCTGTTCCTTGCTCGTCAGCAGATCCAGAACCTGGGCGGAGACATTACCGTCGAGTCTGAGCCTGGTGTATTTACCCAATTTTTTGTTCACATCCCCTGGGATAGCGAGAGGAATATCGCGTGATAAATGTGTTAATTGTCGATGATGACGCCATGGTGGCCGACCTCAACCGTCTGTATGTCAACCGTGTTGAAGGCTTTAGCTGCTGCGGCGTCGCCTCCACGCTCAACCAGGCCAGGGCCATCATTAACGACCCCGGCCAGCCTGTCGATCTGGTGCTGCTGGATGTCTATATGCAGCAGGATAACGGGCTGGATCTCCTTCCCGTCATCCGTGCCTCAGGCCGGCCGATTGATGTCATTATGATCTCCTCCGCCGCCGATGCCGCCACCATCCAGACCTCCATCCATTACGGTGTGGTGGATTATCTGATTAAACCGTTCCAGTTCCCGCGTTTTGAAGAGGCGCTGAACGGCTGGAAGGCAAAGCACAGCCTGATGGGATCGCATCAGTACTATGAGCAGGCCGACGTCGACAGATTGATCCACGGCGGTGCGCCGGAACTGGCGGACAGTAAAAAACTGCCGAAAGGGTTAACGCCGCAAACGCTGCGTACGATTTGTCAGTGGATTGATGCGCACCCGGAGACGGAGTTTTCCACCGATGATCTGGCAAACGCGGTTAATATCTCGCGCGTGTCCTGTCGCAAATACCTGATCTGGCTGGCGCAAATTAACATTCTGTTCACCAGCATTCACTACGGTGCCACCGGGCGGCCGGTGTATCGCTATCGCCTGCAGCCCGAGCAGACGGCACTGCTCAAGCAGTACTGTCAGTAACGCGGTAGCTGTTATCCAGCAAGGTAAAGCGGAAGTGGTGCGCTGAAGAGAGCACCACTTCTTTTGTTTTGGTCACGAAGATTGCCTCAATGTCGGGTCGTGCACGCAGCGCTGAACAGCCTTTACTGACGCCCATGCCGTACATCAGCGTGGTCCAGATATCACCATCAATGGAGTTTTTCGAAATGATGGTGACGCTGTCCAGTTCGTTATCCAGCGGATAGCCGGTGCGCGGGTCAAGTATGTGGTGATAACGCCTGCCGTTCTGCTCAAAAAAGCGTTCGTAGGTACCCGATGTCACCACCGACATGTTCTCTACGGTCATCGTACCGATCAGCGCCTCCCCGGCGAACGGTTTTTTGAGCCCCACGCTCCAGCCCCCTTCTGGTGAACCCAGCGTCTGGATATTACCGCCAAGATTTATAAGCCCCAGTTGAGCCCCCTCTTTACGCAGGTAATCGCGCACTCTGTCGGCGATATAGCCTTTGGCGATGGCCCCCAGATCAATCTCCATGCCCGCCCGGGTCAGGAACACGCTGCTGCTGGCCTCATCAAGGACCACATCCTCAGGATGGGTAATGGCGAGCAACGACGCGATTTCATCGGCAGGCGGAACGCTATCTCCCCGAAAACCGATTTTCCAGCGTTTCACCAGCGGGCCGATGGCCAGGTTAAATGCGCTGTCCTTGAGCTGGCTTGCCGCTTTCGCACAGCGGATAAGCTCAAAAACCGGGCGACTGACGGTGACAGGATGCAGACCGGCAGCATGGTTGATATCCATCACCTGCGAGCTGGCACGGTTGACGGTCAGCAGGTCTTCATACTGTTTAATCAGTCTAAAAACGCGAGAAGCGAGGGCTTCATCATGAGAGAAAAGCTTCAGGAGAATGGGCGATCCCATCATAACGGCGGAGTAACTGTAGACGCGGTGGTCAGAAGACATGGTGCAAGCTCCCTGGTTGAAATGCCGGATACACGGCGCGTATCCGGCATGCCCTTACGGCTGACTTACGCCCTTTTCGCGCGCATCGCCGCCTGATGTCCGGCAAGCGTACCAAAAATAATGATATCTGCCACCGCGTTACCCCCGATGCGGTTACCACCGTGGATACCACCGACCACTTCACCGGCCGCAAATGCCCCTGGCAGCACGTTGTGGTTGCTGTCCAGTACGCAGGTTTCGGTGTTAATGGTCACACCGCCCATGGTGTGGTGCACGCCCGGCGCAATCTGAATGGCATAGAATGGCCCTTCGTTGATTGGTGCACGCAGCGCGGTCGTACGGCCAAAATCGTCATCGTGCTGTTTTTCAACAAAGCCGTTGTAACGCTCCAGGGTCGCCAGGAAGGCGTGATAATCCATACCCAGGGCTTCAGCCAGCGCTTTAGGTGAGCTGGCGCTGGTGACAAACCCTTTGGCGATGTACTCATCTGCCGCTTTGTTTTTGGCGCGGACATGCTCATCAAAGACGATGTAAGCGTATTTCTCCGGCAGGGCGATAATCTGTGCAGAGACTTTATCGCGGGTTTCCATCTCGTTGAAGAAACGGTTCCCCTGCTGGTTCACCAGAATCGCCCCGCCACCGCGGATGGATTCGGAAATCAGGTACGAAGTTTTCTGCTCAACGGTTGGGTGGATCTGGATTTCACCCATATCGACCGTACCGGCGCCAATACGCTCCAGCAGCGCGATACCGCCCCCTGTCGCCCCTTTGTGGTTGGTGGTCACGAAACCTTCCAGGTCAGGACGGTACTTCACCACCATCTGGCTATTGGCGCTGAAACCGCCGGTAGCCACAATGACGCTTTTGGTTGCTACGGTAAGGGTTTCGTTTTCTTCCGTGGTCAGACGTACGCCGGTGACTTCGCCGTTCTCGAAGAGAATGTCGCTGACCGACGTATCGAGCATGACCTCGATGTTGCGTTTGTTGACGTTACGCACCAGGCCGCTAATCAGATAGCCGCCCACCGCAGAACCGTCTTTTGGACGGTGAGTACGGTCGATGCTCATCCCGCCGGTGGTGGTGATGTCGTTGAGCATAATGCCGCGGGTCGCCAGCCACTCGATCGCCTGTGGGGCATTTTCAACAAAGCGGCGCAACAGTTCCGGGTTGTTCTTGTTTTTACCGCCTTTCAGGCTTTCCTGATAGAACAGCTCTTTGCTGTCCTGAATCCCTTTCACCCGCTGGAAGCGTGTTTCCGCGGCGTTCATCCCCGCAGACGCTTTAATGGTGTTACCGCCGATGGAGGGCATTTTCTCGACAATCAGCACGCTTGCGCCTTCGTCATGCGCCTGGATTGCTGCGGCCAGACCCGCGCCACCGCTACCGACCACCACAACGTCAACGCTTCGGGTCTCGTTCGGGTCGACACCCTCTTCGGCTGCCAGCGCTTTGCTGGATTTCAGCATGGCTTTAGACACCGCTTTTTTGACCGCTTCACTCTGGCTGGTTGCACCGGTAATGGCATCCACGTGCGGGGTGTTTGCATCCAGAATACGGGTGCGGATCTCTTCGAAGCTGGTGACAAACTCAACGTCCTGGGTCGGGCCAGAAGCCAGTTCAATGTCGGCGATGCGGTCGGTCTCCAGGCTGACGTTAATCACCAGTTCATTGCTATCGTCCCGAACATTTTCAATAAACATGCCCGGTTTAAATTTCGATTCACCCATGCTCATATCGCGGATCATCGCCTCCACCAGCGAGAAACGCCACAGCGGCTCAGGGATGCTTAGCGCTTCGCGTCGGGTGCTGTCCATAAACAGTTCCAGCGTTTCTCCCGCCGCGATGCGGTCTGTCCAGTCTGGATAGGCGATGGTGGCGCGGCCTACGGCGATAAGATCGTAGCCATGTTCCAGCGCCTCGTTCGCATCCGCGGCATTGACCACGCCACCGACGCCCATGACCGGCACCTGCGCCAGCGTGTCAGAACGCATTGCGCGGTATTTTTCGATAAGCGGGGTCGGATCCTGCGTGTCGACAATAGAAGGACGCAGGGTTGCGCCAACAGAGAAGTGCAGATAATCCACACCGCGCGCGGCCAGCTTTTCCAGCAGGTACATGGTGTCTTCAAAGCGGATGCCCGGCTCTTCCAGCTCTTCAGGGGAGAAGCGATAGCCGATGATAAAGGCGTCATCGGCGTACTGGCGCACCATTTTATGGGTGATGTCGAGCACGGCCAGCGGGAATTTCGCGCGGTTATCGCGGCTGCCACCCCACTCGTCGTCACGCTGGTTAGAGTTTGGAGAGTAGAACTGCTGAATCAAATAGGTGTTGGCCCCATGGATTTCAACGCCATCGAAACCCGCCTGAATCGCACGGCGTACTGCTTCACCGAACTTACCAATCATCCCTTCGACTTCTTCCCCCGTCAGGGCAACCGGCGTGGCGGCGCCGTCACGTGGCGCGGCAACGGCACTTGGCCCCACCGGCGTGCGGCCACCGATCAGTTTCGGATCAACCATGCGGCCGCCGTGGTAGATCTGCAGCAGCGCTTTAGAGCCTTTGGACTTAATCGCCTCAGCGATCTTCGCCAGCCCGGCGATTTTCTCGTCGTTATCAATGCCAATCGCACCCGGGAAGGCGAGACCGAGATCGTCAACAAAGCAGCACTCAACAATAATGGTACCAATACTGCCTGAGCGGGCGCGATAGTACTCAACCAGCTCGCTGGTCACCGTACCGTCGTAATAACCGGTACAGGTCGTCATAGGGGCCATTAACAAACGGTTTTTCAGTTCGGTACCATTCGGTAATGTGAAGGGGCTTAGAATACGTTCGTTAGTGCTCATAATAGAAACTCCAAACTTTAAAATTAAGAATTCGTTATCGGGCTCAGTTTTATTTCGATTTTTTTATTCCGATGTCATAATACTAATATAATGATTTTTTTAGTTTCTAAAGCTATTACGTTAGTTAAAAAACTATTTAATCCCTTCAATAACATTAATAACACATTGGTGTTAGCAATATTAATTACTCCATTCACAATCCTTTAAACACTGTTAACGTATCAATGACCTTTTTACGATCCCAAGAGACAAAAACAAACCATTAAAAACAAAGAGTTATATGAAAATGGTTATTTGAAATGTTAACAACATTGAGTAAAATCCATATCAAAATAAATAATACCCACATACGCCAGAGTGGTTATTATCAGTTGAACAAAAACACCACCGCAACTCTATTTTTTTGATCGCGATCAAGCATCGAGACAGTCAAAGGCGCAATATATAAATATCATCAATTTTTAATTTAGCGCATCAAAAATGCGTTAAGTCGCTATTACTTAAATAGCAAATGCGCACCTTTGGTAACTAAAGAAAATAAAAACAAACTAAAGAAATCAAATGAATATTTCAGCGCATAACCGAATTCCTGACAACTTAAGACGCGAAACTATGAATACAAAAACTGCTGTAACGCCCCCTGTGGCGAGTCAAGCATCCAACGGAAAGGCAAAACGTCTGCTAATGATGGCATTGCCCATTGTCGTTGCCGTGCTGTTACTGTTTGTTCCGGTCCCGGAAGGGCTTCCTCCTTACGCGTGGCACTACTTCGCTATCTTTGTCGGCGTGATTGTCGGTTTGATCTTCGAACCGCTGCCAGGCGCGGTCATTGGCCTGACCGGCGTCGTGGCGATTGCGCTCTGCAGCCAGTGGGTGTTGTTCAGCCCGGAACAATTGGCCGACCCGAAATTCAAACTGGCGGGTGCCTCCTTTAAATGGGCCGTGAGCGGTTTTGGTAACTCTACCGTATGGCTGATTTTCGGTGCCTTCATGTTTGCCGCAGGCTATGACAAAACCCGCTTCGGCCGCCGTCTGGCGCTGATTCTGGTGAAATATCTGGGTCGTCGCAGCCTGACGCTCGGTTACGCTATCACCTTCGCGGACCTGCTGCTGGCACCGTTTACACCTTCCAACACCGCGCGTAGCGGCGGGACCATCTATCCGATTATCGCTAACCTGCCGCCGCTGTATGGTTCAAAACCGAACGATCCAAGCGCGCGTAAAATTGGTTCTTACCTGATGTGGGTGGCGATCACCGCGGCCTGTATTACCAGCTCAATGTTCCTGTCTGCCCTCGCGCCGAACCTGCTGGCGCTGGCGCTGGTGAAAAGCACCGTGGGGATCGACATCTCCTGGGGCACCTGGTTTATCGCATTCCTGCCGCTGGGCGTGCTGCTGATTCTGACCATGCCGCTGCTGGCCTACTGGTTCTACCCGCCTGAAGTTAAAGTGAACAACGAAGTGCCACTGTGGGCGACCCGTGAACTGGAAAAACTGGGCAAACTGTCCCGTAACGAAATCCTGCTGCTGATTTTCGTCTGCTGCGCGCTGCTGATGTGGATCTTCGCCGCCGCGTGGATTGAACCGGCAATGGCTGCACTGTTAATCGTGGGTCTGATGCTGTGGACCGGGGTGCTGGAGTGGAACGATATCACCGGGAATAAAGCCGCCTGGAACACCTTCGTCTGGTTCGCCACCCTGGTTGCGCTGGCGGATGGCCTCTCCTCCACGGGCTTCATTAGCTGGCTGGGTAAAGAAGGCGGTCTGCTGATGAGCGGTATCTCGCCGGGTGTTGCCACCATCGTACTGCTGCTGGCGTTCTACCTGCTGCACTACCTGTTTGCCAGCACCACCGCACACACCACGGCGCTGCTGCCAGCGATGCTGACCATCGCCTCTACCATTCCTGGCATGAATATGGAGGTGTTCGTCCTGCTGATGGTGACCTCCCTGGGTGTCATGGGGATTATCACCCCTTACGGTACCGGCCCTAGCCCTATCTACTACGGTAGCGGCTACCTGCCAACCAAAGACTACTGGCGCCTCGGCACCATCTTTGGTGCCATCTTCCTGGCGGCCCTGCTGCTGATTGGTTATCCGTGGATGTCCATGATGTTCTGATCCCTGACCGCCGGGCTACCTCTCCGGCGGTTTTATTTTTTTGGAGCAATACGCTATGTCAAACAAACCGTTTTACTACCAGAACCCCTTCCCTCTCGCACACGACGATACCGAATACTATCTGCTGACCAAAGAACACGTCTCTGTTGCCGAATTTGAGGGACAGGAGATCCTGAAAGTGGAACCCGAAGCGCTGACGCTGCTGGCACAGCAGGCTTTCCACGACGCCGCCTTTATGCTGCGCCCTTCGCATCAGAAACAGGTTGCCGCGATTCTTAACGACCCACAAGCCAGCGAAAATGATAAATACGTTGCCCTGCAGTTCCTGCGCAACTCTGAAATCGCGGCCAAAGGCGTGCTGCCCACCTGCCAGGATACCGGCACGGCGATCATCATGGGTAAAAAAGGCCAGCGCGTCTGGACCGGTGGCGGTGACGAAGCCGCGCTGAGTCAGGGTGTCTATAACACCTACATCGAAGATAATCTGCGTTATTCCCAGAATGCCGCGCTGGATATGTATAGAGAGGTCAACACCGGCACTAACCTGCCTGCGCAGATCGATCTCTACAGCGTCGACGGGGACGAGTATAAATTCCTGTGCATGGCAAAAGGCGGCGGTTCCGCGAATAAAACCTATCTCTATCAGGAAACCAAAGCACTGATTACCCCGGCGAAGCTGAAAAACTATCTGGTTGAGAAAATGCGTACCCTGGGTACCGCGGCCTGCCCGCCTTACCATATTGCCTTCGTGATTGGGGGAACCTCGGCAGAAGCGACGCTGAAAACCGTTAAGCTCGCCTCAACGCGCTATTACGACGCGCTGCCCACCGAAGGCAACGAACACGGTCAGGCGTTCCGTGATGTTCAGCTCGAACAGGAACTGCTTCAGGAAGCACAGAACCTCGGCCTGGGCGCGCAGTTTGGCGGGAAATACTTCGCCCATGATATTCGCGTGATCCGTCTGCCGCGCCACGGCGCCTCCTGCCCCATTGGCATGGGCGTCTCCTGCTCCGCTGACCGCAACATCAAAGCCAAAATCAACCGCGACGGTATCTGGATTGAAAAACTGGAGCACAATCCGGGCCAGTATATACCTGAATCCCTGCGTCAACAGGGTGAAGGCGACGTGGTCAACATCAATCTGAATAAGCCGATGAAAGAGATCCTGGCCCAGCTTTCTGCTCATCCGGTCTCTACCCGCCTGTCACTGAACGGCACCATCATCGTGGCGCGCGACATTGCCCACGCGAAGCTGAAAGAGCTGCTCGACAACGGTGAAGAACTCCCGCAGTACGTCAAAGACCATCCAATCTACTACGCAGGCCCGGCCAAGACTCCGGAAGGCTATGCATCAGGCTCTCTCGGCCCAACCACGGCTGGACGGATGGATTCGTACGTCGACCTGCTGCAGTCTCACGGTGCGAGCATGATCATGCTGGCGAAAGGCAACCGTAGCCAGCAGGTGACCGATGCCTGTCATAAGCACGGCGGTTTCTACCTCGGCAGCATCGGCGGTCCGGCGGCGGTACTGGCACAAAACAGCATCAAGCGTCTGGAGTGCGTGGCCTATCCTGAACTGGGTATGGAAGCCATCTGGAAAATCGAAGTGGAAAACTTCCCGGCATTTATCCTGGTGGATGACAAAGGTAACGACTTCTTCCAGCAGATCCAGAATCAGCAGTGCAATGGGTGTTCACAGCGCTGAGTTTTTCCACAACGCCGGTAACAGCGACAGCGTTTCAGCGATCCACTCTCGCTTGTTGCTTCCCGGCTTCCAGATGGTCACCATCGTCTGACTTATCCCCTGGCTGCCCACTTCGGTGGGCAGCCTTTTTACCTTTTTCCACCCGGTCGGCTGGAAATGCGTCGGTAAGAATCCCCAGCCGCATCCCTGCTCCAGCAGACCCCGCAACATCTCCAGCTCATTGGTGAAAAGGGTGTGCCCCGAAATCTGCAGACGACGTGCCACCGGCTCATCCGAGGCGGCGTGCATAATCACCTGCGGCACCAGCGATAACTCAAGCAGCGACAGCGGCTGCGTGGCTTCAGCGAACAGCGTGTTGCAGGCGTAGAAATCCATATCGATCGCCCCGAGCGCCCGCCACTCCATTTCATTACCCACACTGCGATTACGTGCCTGGCAAATGCCCAGATCCGCCTGCCCGCTGGCCAGCATCGCTTCAGCCTCATCCCGGGAGGCGCTGACCAGGCTCAGACGTAAGTGTCGCTTCGCCATCTCGCCAATCAGCGCCTGCAAAAATGGCCTCGAGGTAAAGGGATCGTAAACCAGCGTGATGTCCTGCGTAGCACGCTCCGGTACCGCGCTGGCAAATGCCTCAAAGGCTTTCACCTGGCGCATCAGCAGGTGCGCCTGCCGCTGCAGTTGCTCACCCTCAGGGGTCAGACGCAGCGTGCGTCCTTCACGCACAAACAGCCTGTACCCTAATCCATCTTCGAGAAAATCAATCAGGTCGCGCAGCGTCGTACGATCTTTCCCGAG
Source organism: Enterobacter sp. SORGH_AS_0287 (assembly GCF_031453695.1). NCBI lineage: Bacteria > Pseudomonadati > Pseudomonadota > Gammaproteobacteria > Enterobacterales > Enterobacteriaceae > Enterobacter > Enterobacter sp. SORGH_AS_0287. The sequence goes on along the minus strand of NZ_JAVIZW010000001.1, from coordinate 554,948 downwards.
CTTCATCGCCGCTTTTGCCAGGCCACCGTATTCCACCACGGCGGTAAACGCTTCCAGTTGGGCAAAGGAATAAATTACCGTCGTCACGCCACTCTCCATTCAGTTTTCGGGGGGAATTTCCCCCATTACGCGTTTTTTATTATAAGTCGCGGGTTCTTAAACTGAAGGCGTTCCTATTCACAGCGAGAAAAATGATGAATTATCCTTCACTGAACCGCACGCTGCTGGCGGGCGTTGTAATTAGCCTGTGCAGCGCTCTGTTTGCGCCTGTCGCGCTGGCGGCCTGCAACGGTACTGACCTGAACACCTGCCCTGCTCCGTTCGACAAACAGCTTCCTGACACGCACAAGATGCTCACCTGGAGCCAGGCGGATCGCGTGGTCGGCTTTCGAAATGACTACCGCAACTACGCGGGAGATGTGTTCCATCACGGCAACGCCACGCCGCTGCTCAGCGCAGAGAAACCGCTCACTGACGCCCGCTATCAGGTCAACGGCAAGACCTATAACCTGCAGGACTACCTGAAACGTCAGAACGTGAGCGGCATGCTGGTACTGAAAGACGGCAAAATCGCGTGGAAATATCTCGGCGAAGGCAATACGGATACGACGCTCTGGACCTCCCGTTCGGTCGGGAAATCCGTGGTCTCAACGCTGGTTGGCGTGGCTCTCAAAGAGGGAAAAATTCGCTCACTCGACGACCTGGTCACGCAATACGAGCCAGACCTGAAAGGCACCGCCTGGGACGGCGTGACGTTAAAACAGCTGATCACCCACACCTCCGGCGTGGCATGGAACGAAGACTACACTAATCCCGCCTCCGATTTCGCGCAGCTCACCGAGTGCGAAGCGAAACCAGGCACCTATGACTGCGTGCGTAAGCTGGTGTCCGGGCTGAAACGCGAACACCCGGCAGGCCAGCACTGGTCTTACTCCTCCGGTGGCGCCTGGCTGTTGGGTGACGTGCTTGAGCGTGCAACGGGCATGACCCTGGCCGCCTATCTTGAGAAGAGCATCTGGCAGCCGTACGGCATGGCGAGCGACGGTGTATGGCATGCCTACCGTAAAGGTCAGCATGATGTCGGCGCGCATGGCTTTAACGCCACGCTGGAAGACTGGGGACGCTTCGGGGAGTTTATCCTGCATAACGGCACACTACCGAATGGCAAACAGATCCTGCCTGACAACTGGGTGAAAGACGCCTCACGCTGGACGCAGGCTGATGGATCTGTCTCTGACGCACACCCGACCGGCTTATACGGCTATCAGTGGTGGAACAACGAAGTGCCCGTCACGGCCACGAAGGTGGTGCCCGCGGCGAATGAGTCGCTGAAAGGCTCGCTCTGGGCGCTGGGGATCTTTGGGCAGATGATCATGGTAAACCAGGCGGAAAATCTGGTGATCGTTCAGTGGTCCACCTGGCCGCAGGCCGAACCGTCGTTTAGCGCACAGCCGCTGGAAGCCTCACTGATGTTCAGTGCGATTGCCAACGCGTTGCGGTAAGTCGCGGTAAGTGATAGTTAACAGCCAGGCATCGCCTGGCTTTTGTATTCGCTGCAAACAAGGGTGCCTCTGCGCGATGTCACAAAACGGCAATATCAGTGACTTACCCAAACTGGTGAATAAAAAATCAATTAATTGTTAAGTTGTTGTTACGACAATCACTCCCGATCGACCACGCGCTATTGATGCGTTAAATGCATCAGTCCATGTATTAATTGCGCTTATAAATTTGGGGTTCTTGATCCAGTTTTCAGAAACAGACGAGCAAAACGTCAACAATAAACTGGAGATAACCATGTTTTCCTCAACCTCACCAGCAACCGTTCGCTCGAAAGCGGGCGCGATACTTCGCGTGACGTCCGGCAACTTTCTCGAGCAATTCGACTTCTTTCTCTTCGGCTTTTATGCGACCTACATCGCGCACACCTTTTTCCCGGCGAGCAGTGAATTTGCTTCCCTGATGATGACGTTTGCCGTCTTTGGCGCAGGATTTTTAATGCGCCCTATCGGGGCAATCGTACTGGGTGCCTATATCGACAAGGTTGGACGCAGAAAAGGACTCATCGTGACCCTGTCGATTATGGCGGCGGGTACCTTCCTGATCGTGCTTATTCCGTCTTATCACAGCATAGGTCTGTGGGCACCGTTACTGGTTCTGACTGGCCGACTGTTGCAGGGGTTTTCTGCCGGAGCGGAGCTGGGTGGCGTATCGGTCTATCTGGCAGAAATTGCCACGCCCGGCCGCAAAGGTTTTTACACCAGCTGGCAGTCCGGCAGCCAGCAGGTCGCTATTATGGTTGCGGCAGCCATGGGGTTTGCGCTGAATGCGCTGATGGCAGAGAGCGCCATTCGTGAATGGGGCTGGCGTATCCCGTTCCTGGTCGGTTGTTTAATCGTACCGTTTATCTTTTTCCTGCGCCGCAAGCTGGAGGAGACAGAGGAATTCAACGCACGCCGCCATCATCTGGAGATGCATCAGGTCTTTAAAACCCTGCTCGGTAACTGGCAGGTGGTCATTGCCGGCATGCTGATGGTGGCAATGACCACCACGGCCTTTTATCTGATCACCGTTTACGCGCCGACTTTCGGGAAAAAAGTGCTGATGCTCAGCGCCTCGGACAGCCTGCTGGTCACGCTTCTGGTGGCAATTTCCAACTTTATCTGGCTGCCGATAGGCGGTGCGCTATCGGACCGCTTTGGGCGTAAACCGGTGCTTATCGCCATGACGCTGCTGGCTCTGGCGACGAGCTACCCGGCACTGACGCTGCTGGCGCAGGCACCGAGCTTCTCAATGATGCTGAGCGTCCTGCTGTGGCTCTCTTTCCTCTATGGCCTGTACAACGGTGCGATGATCCCGGCGCTCACGGAGATCATGCCTTCTGAAGTTCGGGTGGCGGGGTTCTCTCTGGCCTACAGCCTGGCAACGGCGGTATTTGGGGGGTTCACGCCGGTAATGTCTACCGCGCTGATAGAATATACCGGGGATAAAGCCTCTCCCGGCTACTGGATGAGTTTCGCCGCGGTGTGCGCCCTGCTGGCAACGCTCTACCTGTACCGTCGTCGTGCAGTGACGCTGCAAAATACCGTGAAATCAGAGGGGGCGGCATGAGACTGATTCCTCGACTGACCGCCGGCGCGTTGATACTGACCGTCCTGAGCTTCAGTGCCTCAGCGAAAGGGGTGACGGTCATGATCTCAGGCGGTTTTAAAGCCGCCCTTGAAAAGCTGGCACCGGAATATGAACGCCAGACCGGAGATAATATTGTGCTCATTCCCGGCCCGTCTATGGGAACGACTCCGCAGGCAATTCCTAACCGGCTTGCGCGCGGGGAAAAAGCCGACGTGGTGATCATGGTGGGCGATGCGCTGGCAACACTTGAAAAGGACAACCTGACTCAGCCAGGCTCGCGCACGGAACTTGCGGACTCCCCTGTCGGTATGGTGGTAAAAAAAAGGCGCTGACGTCCCGGATATCAGTAACGAGGCGAAACTTCGCCATACGCTGCTTCAGGCGGAGTCCATCGCCTACTCCGACAGCGCCAGCGGCAGATACGTCAGCCAGACGCTGTTCAAAACGCTGGGGATTGAAAAAGAGGTGATGGGTAAAGCAACGAAGGTTGAGCGCATCCCCGTCGCCGAAGAAGTGGCGAAAGGGAAATACGCGGTAGGTTTCCAGCAGGTCAGCGAACTGCTGCCGATTCCAGGGGTGACGTTTATTGGCAAACTCCCGGACAACCTGCAATACATCACCCGCTTTGCTGGTGCCGTGACCCGCCACGCCGACCATCCTGGCGAAGGGAAAGCGCTGCTGGATTACCTTTCCTCGACACAGTCCAGCGCCGTGATTCGCGACACGGGGATGAGCCCCGTTACGTCCCGCGGTACTGCTCAGTAATGTGTTTTTCCAGTTCAGCCGCAATGTAAGACTGGATGCGCCCCCGGCGTCGAATCAGCCCCACAGTGCGTTTCACCTCCGGTGCCACGAGCGGGACAGACGTCAGTAGCGAGTGCTCTGACGTCGGCATCGACATGGCGGGCACGGCAGCAATGCCGATGCCCGCCTCTACCATACCGAGCATCGTGGTCACATGGCGCGTTTCGCAAACGCTGGGACGCGCAGGCACGATATCCCCCAGCATCCGGTCGAGCAGGTTACGGTTGCCTGACGTTTTGTCGAGGATGATATAGTCCTGCTGATAAAACGCCTGCCACGTCAGGTGAGTCTTTTTTGCCAGAGGGTGATCGCGCCTGCACGCGGCGACATAGCTATCTTCCACAAGGGGGAAAAACTCAATTTCAGAGGGCACACTCCCGGCGAAACAGATCCCGAAATCCGCCTGGCTACGGGCAACCGCGTCAATGACATTCCCCGCGCTGCTGTCGATGAGCTTAATCCGGACACGCGGATAACGGGACTGAAAGCGACGAATGACATCCGGCATAAAGTAATAGGCCGCAGACGGTACCGTAGCGACGGTAATCAGCCCGGTCCGCTCTTCACTCACTTTATCAATATCAGCCAGCATGGACTCAACGTTATCGAGCAACTGCGCTGAACGTTCAGCAAAGTTCTGCCCGTACAGTGTCAGAGCCACGTGGCGGGTGGTCCGGTCAAACAGCTTCGCTCCCAGCGCCGCCTCCAGTTTTTCAATCCTGCGGCTCAGTGCTGACGGGGACAAACAGATAGATTCAGCAGCAACCCGAAAGTTGCCGTATTCCACTAACGCTCTGAAAGCATAAAGATCGTTAAGGTCAAAATTTACGGGCATAGCGTCTGAATGTCCTGTCTGGCAATACGAACGAAAGTCAAAAATAATAGCGGCTTATTGTCCAGCCGCAACCGGTGAAGCACCGAAATCCCTTAAGGAGTTGGTTTTCACGCTGACCATAATGGGGTAAGTGTCATAAGATTAGGCTTCGACTGAGTTCACAAAATGAAGGTGATACCAGCAAACCACTATCCACCGTTACGTACGAAGTGATAGTTTATCCAGGCTGGAATTGAAGCAATGACCGAATGTCTGGCATTTTAACAGAACCTTACCTTCCCCTTTTGTTCAAGTGACGAGTTTGCGAGCAAAGCGATGATTAAGTGGCCCTGGAAAACGAATGACGCTGGCCGAAATATGGCGCTGCCGTGGGATGAAGCGCTGGCGATCCCTGTTCTGGCTAATCTTCAGCCGGATGAACAATCAAAACTGGTTCAACTGGCGGATCGCTTTTTGCAGCAAAAACGTCTGGTTCCGCTGCAGGGCTTCGAGCTGGATCCCCTGAAAAACGCGCGTATCGCCCTGCTTTTCTGTCTGCCGGTACTGGAACTCGGTATTGAGTGGCTGGATGGCTTCCATGAAGTACTCATCTACCCTGCACCGTTTGTGGTGGACGATGAATGGCAGGACGATTTCGGCCTGGTGCATAACCAGCGGGTGGTGCAGTCCGGGCAAAGCTGGCAGCAAGGACCGATCATTCTGAACTGGCTTGATATTCAGGACTCGTTCGACGCATCAGGCTTTAACCTGATCATTCACGAAGTGGCGCATAAGCTGGATACCCGCAACGGGGATCGTGCCAGCGGTGTACCGCTGATCCCGCTTCGTGAGGTTGCAGGTTGGGAACACGATCTGCATGCGGCAATGGATAATATCCAGGATGAGATAGATCTGGTGGGCGAAAGTGCCGCCAGCATCGATGCCTATGCGGCAACCGATCCTGCGGAGTGCTTTGCGGTGCTGTCAGAATATTTCTTTAGCGCGCCTGAGCTTTTCGCCCCCCGTTTCCCGGCCCTCTGGCAACGGTTCTGTCAGTTTTATCAGCAAGACCCTCTGCTGCGTCTGCGGCAAAATGAGGATCCTGCCGGCAATTCATCTCACCAGCTCCATTAAGACGGGTCGACATGGGTACGATTGACCGCCCGTACCCATAGGCTCATCACCAGAAACATCAGCGCCATCACCCACGCGGCCTGCGTTAAAAATACCTCGCCGAATAAACGCGTGACGACAGGCACCAGCAGCGCACTCAGGCCGTAGCCCAGCGTGTGGCTGGTGGCAATCACTCCCGCCCCTTTTCCGGTGGTCAGCCGTTCATTCAGCAGCAGCTGATATCCCGGCGTCGCCATGGCGGCTCCCAGCGACGTCATGACAATCCCCACGTAGAACAACGCCAGACCGGCAATACACATTAGCCCCAGTCCCGTCACCATCAGTACCGCGGCCAGGCAGAGCAATGTCACCGGGCTGAAATGCTGCGGACGGACCACCAGAAATTGCGCAGCGAGGGTTGCCAGCGCGGCCAGGCTCAGCAGCAGCGCGACATGATGGCTTATCTCTCGCGGGTTACCCTCCAGCAGAGGGCTGAGATGCGGTGACAGGCCAAGCTGCATCAGGCTCACCAGTGCGGCCAGAAGCAACGCCAGCACAAGGTACGGCAGCATTGAAACCTGCACACGCGTCGCCTGATGCGCGACCGGCGGCAGCGGCGGATCGGCGACCTCTCGAAGGACCAGCAGGAGAGCAATAAACGGTGCAATCGCCATCAACCAGAGGGGAGCCACCGGATTGACGCTAAGCATCATCGCCGCCAGCGGCGGCCCCAGCAGACGACCGCAGCTGAGGCCGGAGCTAATGGTCGCCAGCGCGGCCATGCGTTTATCCAGACCCGCGCGCTGAATGGCCCATGTCTGAGCCGCGGGCACCAGCCCTGAGACGGTCAGGCCGTACAGCGTACGCGAGAGGATCAGGCCCGCCAGCCCCCAGACAGCACTCATCATCCCGCTTGCCATCGCCCAGACCACCAGCGCCATCACGACGAAACTTGCCAGATAGCCACTTAGCGAGGCCAGCATCACGACCTTGCAGCCGTGTCGCTCGCTCTGGCGTCCCCACCACGGCGATGCGGGTAAAAAGAGCATGGAGCCGAACATTAACAGCCCCGCCCAGACGGAGAGCGATAACCCGGTCAGGGTGACCAGTTGCGGCAGCATGACCAGCAAACCGTTTTGTCCAATACCTAACAATCCGGCGCATAACGCCAGTGGCCAGTTCGCTTTCGGGGTGAGGTTTTCCGTCAGTGTTTCAGGGTAAGTGCGCATGAGAATGTGAACATAGTGTCAATAAATGTGTGGAAATCATGAAGTTTATGAAAACAAATATTGCAAAAATAGTTGCGGCTGTAAACAGAATGCATATCATAACGATAATTATTATCAATCATGGAATGAGGTACACCTATGCGTACTCTGCCCCGCTCCGCCGGTACAGACGTTGCGGCCCAGTGTTTTTTGAACGCCCTGTTGCGTGAAACGAAGGACTGGCGCTATCTCCCCGCTACCGTTGCGGATGAGCTATCGCAGATTCATATTCCGCTCTCTTCAACCCAGGCCATTCGGGTTCCGGTACGCTATTTCTCTCCAACTCAGCATCATCAGTATCACTTTCCGGCGACGCTTATCCAGCGCGACAGCGACAGCGGTGACGCCGTCACTTTCACGCAACTGATTGACTTAATTCTGGAAAAACCTTCAGTTAAGGGCTCACTCGATACCGAAACGCTGGCTCGCTTTAAGCAACGCGCCCTTGAAAGCCATGCCCACACCTGGCAGGCCATAGATTTGCGCCACAATTGGGCAACCCTGCGTGACAAACCGCTGAATTTTGCGCAAGCAGAACAGGCGCTGCTGGTGGGCCATGCGTTTCACCCGGCCCCCAAATCTCACGAGCCGTTTAACGAAAGTGAAGCGCGCCGCTATTTGCCTGATTTTGCCTCCCGCTTCCCGCTGCGCTGGTTTGCGGTTAAGCGTGAATTGATTGCCGGCGACAGCCTGGCCGTCTCTCTTCGCGAACGCCTGCTACGCTTCGCAGCGCAGAGTGCCCCTGAGCTCCTCGGTCACTTCACTGATACCTGCTGGCTGCTGCCGATGCATCCGTGGCAGGCCGAGCATCTGCTGGGTCAGGCCTGGTGCCAGCGTCTTGTGGCTAACGGCGACCTGCAGGATTTGGGCGAAGCGGGCGCGCAGTGGCTGCCCACCAGCTCCTCGCGCTCGCTCTACAGCGAAACCAACAGCGACATGATCAAGTTTTCCCTCAGCGTGCGCCTGACCAACTCCGTGCGCACGCTGTCAGTGAAAGAGGTTAAACGCGGTATGCGCCTGGCGCGTCTGGCTAAGACAGCGCGCTGGCAGACCTTACAGGCACGCTACCCGACCCTGCGTGTTATGCAGGAAGACGGCTGGGCGGGGCTGCGTGATGAAAATGGCGTCATCCAGGAAGAGAGCCTGATGGCCCTGCGCGTGAACCTGCTGTTTGAGACGCCAGACAGCCAGACCAACGTACTGGTGAGCCTGACGCAGGCGGCACCGGACGGAGGTGACAGTCTGCTGGTTGCGGCGGTACGTCGTCTGAGCCATCGCCTGAATTTACCCCTCGCCGAGGCTGCGCGCTGCTGGGTGCAGGCGTATTGCGATCGCGTCTTACTTCCGCTGTTTAGTGCGGAGGCGGATTACGGCCTGGTTCTGCTGGCGCACCAGCAAAATATCCTCGTTGAGATGCAGCAGGATTTCCCCGTCGGGCTGATCTACCGCGATTGTCAGGGCAGTGCCTGGACTGAAGGGGCCGATGAATGGCTAAAAGAGGCGGGTGAACATGATGTGGAAAACCGTTTTGGCGAAAGCCAGCTGCTGCGCTACTTCCCCTACTACCTGCTGCTGAACTCAACGCTTGCCGTGACTGCCGCCCTCGCCGCCGCCGGTTTCGACAGCGAAGAGAGCCTGATGGCGCAGGTGCGTGACGCACTGGCCGAATTACGCAAAACAGCGAAACAGACCCGCTGCCTCGACTACGTGCTCGACAGCCCAACCTGGAACTGTAAAGGCAACTTTTTCTGCTATCTGCACGATCGCAACGAAAACACCATCGCCGATCCGGCAGTGATCTATTTCGACTTTAGCAACCCGTTTTACAAGGAGAAGGCGTGATGGCAAACGCGAATATCGTCCATTCTGGCTATGGCTTTCGCTGCACCGAAACGGAGAACACTCTGCCCCTGACGTTAGGTCTCGACGGCAGCGCAGTGCTTGAGCGCGTGAGTGGTATCCCGGAAGGCTGGTTAGTCGACGCGCTGGATCAGCTGTTCATCGCCGCACCGGCACTGACCGGCGTCACGCTCCCCTGGTCTGCCTGGCAGGATGAACCGCAGGCGCAGGCGCTGTTTACGCTTGCCAGCGGGGATTATCTGGCGCGCGAAACGTTCTGGCAGTTGCCTCTGTGGCTGCAGGGAGAACGGCCCCAGAACCACGGCGGCATGCAGTTCGATGAAAGCCGTCAGCTTTACTTCCCGCTGCGCCCTCACCGTCCGCAAGGCGAAGTCTATCGCCGTTACGACCCGCAGATTAAACGCACCCTGAGTTTCCGCGTGGCCGATGTGGCGCAGGACGGCGAACGTTTCACCCGCTGGATGAACACCCCGCGCGTTAACGCCTTCTGGGAGATGGCCGGCCCGCAGGCGGAGCAGGAAAATTACCTGCGCCGTCAGCTCGACTCGGCCTATTGTTATCCGCTTATTGGCTGCTTTGATGACCAGCCGTTCGGCTACTTTGAAATTTACTGGGCGGCGGAAGACCGTATTGGCCGTCACTATCGCTGGCAGCCGTTTGACCGCGGCCTGCACATGCTGGTTGGGGAAGAAAACTGGCGCGGCGCGCAGTATATCCGCAGCTGGCTGCGCGGTCTGAGCCATTATCTGTGGCTGGATGAGCCACGCACAACACGCATCGTTGCCGAGCCGCGTTTCGACAACCAGCGCCTGTTCCGCCATCTTTCGTCTGCCGGTTTCGAGACCGTGAAAGAGTTCGACTTCCCGCATAAACGCTCGCGCCTCATCATGAACCAGCGTCACCGCTTCTTCAGCGAGGTGGGACTGTGAACGTGTACTGGCAGAAAGTGAACCGCGACATGGTGGCGAAAATCCTCGCCGAGCTGGAATATGAACGCACCCTGAGCGCCCGGCAGCTGGCAGACAATCGCTGGCAAATCACCATGGGCGCGGAGACCTGGCAGTTCCAGGCCACGCGCGGGATCTGGGGCTGGCTGCATATCGACCCCGAGAGCCTAACCACCGTCAGCGGTAACGCAGTGGACGCAGAAACTGCACTGCTGCAGCTTGCGACGGTACTGGAGATGAGCGACGCGCAGACCGCGGAGCATCTGGAAGATCTCTATGCCACGCTGCGGGGTGATATTCAGCTGTTACAGGCGCGCGAAACGCTGGATGCTGACGCGCTCATTCATCTTGACCCGGACGAATTACAATGCCTGATGAGCGGCCATCCTAAGTTTATCTTTAACAAGGGACGGCGCGGCTGGGGGCTGGATGCGCTACGCCAGTATGCCCCGGAATACCGTGGCCGTTTTCGCCTGCACTGGGTCGCCGTGCAACGTGCGCACCTGGTCTGGAGCAGCGATGTTGATTGCGATATCAATACTCTGCTGGCGAGCGCCATGGATAACGCCGAGCGCGCCCGGTTTGATGCCCGCTGGCAGGCGCTGGATCTTGATGATAACTGGCTGCCCGTGCCGCTGCATCCGTGGCAGTGGCAACAAAAGATTGCTGTCCATTTCCTGGCGCAACTCGCGCGCGGCGAAATGGTTGAGCTGGGCGAGTTTGGCGACGAGTACCTGGCGCAGCAATCGTTGCGTACCCTCACCAATGCCAGCCGCCGCGCGCCGTTTGACATCAAGCTGCCGCTGACCATTTACAACACCTCCTGCTATCGCGGTATTCCGGGTAAGTACATTGCCGCTGGCCCGCTGGCCTCACGCTGGTTACAGCAGCAGTTCGCCAGCGATGCCACGCTTATTCGCTGTGGCGCGCAGGTGCTTGGCGAGCCCGCGGCCGGGTATCTTTCCCACCCGGGTTACGCCGCGCTGCCGAAAGCGCCTTACCGCTATCAGGAGATGCTGGGGGTTATCTGGCGCGAAAATCCGTCCTGTTATCTTCAGCAGGGTGAAGAAGCGGTGCTGATGGCTGCGTTGATGGAGAGCGATAACGCCGGACGCCCCTTGATTGACGCATGGATTGCCCAATCCGGTTTGACCGCTGAAGCCTGGCTGGAAAAGCTCTTTGACGCGACGGTCATCCCCTTCTATCACCTGCTCTGCCGCTACGGCGTGGCGCTTATCGCCCACGGCCAGAACGTGACGCTGGTGATGAAAGACGCCATCCCGCAACGCATCCTGCTGAAAGATTTCCAGGGGGACATGCGCCTGGTGGATGAAGATTTCCCGCAGGCAGCAAGCCTGCCTGAACAGGTGAAGTCCGTCACGGCGCGCCTGAGTGCGGATTACATCATTCACGATCTGCAAACCGGTAACTTTGTCACGGTGCTGCGGTTTATTTCACGCCTTACCCTGCAAAGCGGCGTCAGCGAAACCCGTTTCTACCAGATACTGGCCGAGGTATTGCGCCGCTATATGGCCGCGCATCCCGATCTCGCCGAACGCTTTGCGAAGTTTGATCTGTTTAAGCCGCAAATTATTCGCGTGATCCTCAACCCGGTCAAACTGACCTTCTCCGAACACGACGGCGGCAGCCGCATGTTGCCGAACTATGTCACCGATCTTGATAACCCTCTTTTTCTGGTCTCCCAGGAGTCAGCGCAATGAAAACGTATGATTTCATCGGCATTGGTATTGGCCCGTTTAACCTCAGCATCGCCGCACTGGCTGAGGGACTGGACGGTTTTAGTTCGCTGTTTCTTGAACGCAAGCCGCATTTCTCCTGGCACCCTGGCATGATGGTGCCGGACTGCCATATGCAAACCAGCTTCCTGAAAGATCTGGTGAGCGCCGTGGAGCCCACCAATCGCCACAGTTTTCTTAACTATCTGGTGCAGCGTAAAAAGTTCTATCGTTTTCTAACCACCGAGCAGCGTACCGTCTCTCGCGAAGAGTTTGCCGATTACCTGTGCTGGGCCGCGGAAAACCTCACCAACCTGTCCTTCAGCCAGCAGGTACAGCAGGTCAGTTTTGATGAAAAAAACGGTCTGTTCGACGTGGTGACTCAGCGCGATCGCTTCCTGGCGCGTCACGTCTGCGTGGGAATTGGCAAACAGATTAACCTGCCTGACTGCGCTCCGGCGCAGGATGACAGCTGCTTCCACGCCAGCGAGATGATGCTGCGCACGCCGGACTTAGCGGGCAAGCGCGTCACCGTCGTCGGCGGAGGTCAGAGTGGTGCGGATCTGTTTCTAAATATCTTCCGCGGGGAGTGGGGTCAGCCACTGAGCCTGAACTGGGTTTCCCGACGCAACAATTATAACGCGCTGGATGAAGCGGCTTTCGCCAACGAGTATTTCACACCGGAATATGTAGACAGCTTCTCCACGCTTGGCGAAGAGGCGCGTCGTCAGATGCTGCACGAGCAGAAGATGACCTCCGACGGCATCACCACGGAGTCTCTGCTGGCGATTTATCGCGCCATGTATCACCGCTTCGAAGTGCTGCGGGAAAAACCGTGGGCACACCTCCTGCCCTCTCGCTCGGTCACCGCGATCGCGCAGCAGGAAAACGGCAAGCGCCTGACGTTACAGCATCACCTTGACGGCGGCCGTGAACAACTCGATACCGACGTGGTGATTTTCGCGACCGGCTATCGCACCGTGCAGCCTGCGTTTCTGGCACCGCTCTCCCATCGCCTGCGTCTGGACGCCGACGAAACCTTCTGCATCAACAATGATTTCACCCTTGAATGGGACGGTCCGCAGAGCAACCGCCTGTTCGCCGTGAATGCCGGGATGCACCGTCTTGGCATTGCCGAACCCCAGCTCAGCCTGATGGCCTGGCGCGCCGCGCGAATTCTGAATCGCGCGCACGACGACGAGCCGTTTGAGCTGGCCACCACCCCTGGCGTGATCCACTGGCGTAGCACTCCCCGCCCGGACAGCAGCCAGGTTTATCAATCTTTAGCAAGAACCACCGAGTACTGACACACACATTCAGGAACTACATAACAATGAAACGTTCTCATCTTTGGGTTTTAAATCCTTGCTTGCTTGCAATGCTTTCTACCTCTGCGTGGGCGGAAGAACAAAAGGAAGAAAATATTGTTGTCTCCGCCAGCCGCGCGCACCGCAGCGTGGCGGAGATGGCGCAGACTACCTGGGTTATTGAGCGTGCTGAGATTGAACAGCAGGTTCAGGGTGGAAAAGAGATTAAAGAGGTACTGGCGCAGTTGATCCCGGGCATGGACGTCAGCAGCCAGGGCCGCACCAACTACGGTATGAACCTGCGCGGTCGTTCCATGATGGTGATGGTGGATGGCGTGCGTCTTAACTCCTCCCGCAGCGACAGCCGCCAGCTCGACTCTATCGATCCGTTCAACATTGACCGTATCGAAGTGATCTCAGGTGCCACCTCGCTTTATGGTGGTGGCAGTACCGGCGGTTTGGTGAATATCGTGACCAAAAAAGGCCAGCCTGATACCGAAGTGGAGTTCCAGACCGGAGCAAAGAGTGGCTTTAACAGCCATAACGATCACGATGAGAACGTGTCAGCCGCGGTGAGCGGCGGCAACGACAATGCCTCTGGCCGGTTGTCAGTATCGTATCAGCGCTACGGCGGCTGGTACGACGGCAAAGGCAACGAGGTGATTATTGATAACACCCAGACCGGATTACAATATTCCGACCGTCTGGATGTGATGGGAACAGGCACCCTCAACATCGACGATCACCAGCAGCTGCAGCTTACGACGCAATACTACAAGAGCGAGTCTGACGGGAAGCACGGCCTGTTCCTCGGGGAAAACTTCTCCGCGGTTACGGGTGATGCCAAAGCCTACAATAAAGGCAACCTGAACTCTGACCGCCTGCCGGGCACAGAGCGGCATCTGATTAACCTGCAGTACTCCAACACCGATTTCTGGGGCCAGGATCTGGTCGCACAGATTTACTATCGTGACGAAAGCCTGACCTACTACCCGTTCCCGACACTGACCAAAGGCGTGGTGAGCAGCATCGGTGCGTCGCAGCAGAAAACCGATTTTTACGGCGGCAAGCTGACGCTGAACAGCAAACCGATGGATGATTTAACGCTGACCTGGGGTGTGGATGCTGACCACGAAACCTTCGACGCTAACCAGCAGTTCTTCAATCTGGACAAAGCGGCAGCAAGCGGCGGTATGGATCTGGAGAACGCCTATAACGTGGGCCGTTACCCGGGTTACAGCATTACCAACCTCGCCCCGTTCCTGCAGGCCAGCTACGACATTGATGCCATTACCCTGAGCGGCGGCGTGCGCTATCAGTACACCGAAAACAAGGTGGATGACTTCGTTGGTTATACCCAGCAACAGGCCATCGCTAACGGGAAAGCCACATCGGCTGATGCGGTACCTGGCGGGAAAACCAATTACAACAACTTCCTGTTCAACGCCGGGATCCTTGGCCGTCTGACCGAACAGCAGCAGCTGTGGTTTAATTTCTCCCAGGGCTTCGAAATTCCGGACCTGGCGAAGTATTACGGCTCCGGTACCTACCAGCTTGTCGACGGGCACTATCGCCTGCTGAACAGCGTGAACGTTAACGACTCGACGCTGGACGGCATTAAGGTTAACGCGTATGAGCTGGGCTGGCGCTACACCGGCGATAACCTGCGCACGCAGGTTGCGGCGTATTACTCGCTCTCGGACAAAACCATCACCATCAACAAGACGGACATGACCATCAACCTCGAAGACGACAAGCGTCGTATCTACGGGATTGAAGGCCAGGTGGACTATTTCTTCACCGACAGCGACTGGAGCACCGGCGCGAACTTTAACGCCATTAAGTCTGAAACCCGCGAGAACGGTAAATGGGAGAAGCTGACGGTAGACAGCGCCAGCCCGTCAAAAGCCAGCGCCTGGGTCAACTGGGCACCGGGCGACTGGACCCTGCGGGTGCAGAGTACGCAGACCTTTGACGTGTCAGATGCCGACGGTAAGAAAATCGATGGCTATAACACGGTCGACTTCCTGGGCAGCTACGACCTGCCGGTGGGTAAAGTGAGCTTCAGCGTGGAAAACGTGCTGGACAAAGACTACACCACCGCCTGGGGTCAGCGTGCGCCGGGGCTGTATAGCCCAACCTACGGTGCACCAAGTCTGTATACTTATAAAGGCCGTGGCCGTACGTTTGGTCTGAACTACTCCGTACTGTTCTAATCCTGCGCGCCGCCTGCGGGCGGCGCAATTTACTGTGTAATTTCAGCGCGAATTTGCTATAAAATCAGCGATTTGCTGAAATTGTCGGCAAGCGAACGAAAAGTGCGTTTTCCCCCTTTGACAAGACGAACTGAGGTAGATACTATGCGCCTCGTTCACACGATTCCTCTGTAGTTCAGTCGGTAGAACGGCGGACTGTTAATCCGTATGTCACTGGTTCGAGTCCAGTCAGAGGAGCCAATTTAAAGAAACCAGATGTCTACTGACGTCTGGTTTTTTGCTTTCTATCAATTGGTTAATCCTTCTAGCTTGTCTACTCACGTCTAGTAAAAAACACTCGAAGCTACACCCTTTTGCTGGTAAAGCTGGTTCGGTTTTTCTTTTACCAGCATCCAGGGGTAACCGCCATGCCACTTACTGATACTAAAGTAAAAAATGCTAAACCCGCTTAAAAGCCCGTTAAGCTCACTGGTGGGTTCGGCCTCTACCTTCTGGTACATCCTAACGGTTCAAAGTACTGGCAGTTGGGTTATCGCTTTGAAGCGAAACAAAAGGTGTTTTCCATAGGTGTCTACCCTGCCGTTTCTCTGGCAGACGCAAGGCAACGCCGCGACGAAGACAAAAAGCTTTTAGCATCAGGAGTTGATCCCAGCGCTAAAAAACAGGCTGACAACAAAACCACGATGGAAAAGCGTAACAATACCCGCGCTTTTAAAACCGTTGCAAAAAGCTGGTTTGCAACCAAAACTAACTGGTCAGAAGATTATCAGCGCTCAGTCTGGACTCGTCTTGAAACTTACCTGTTTCCTGATATCGGTAACAAAGATATAGGTGAGTTAGATACGGGTGATCTTTTGGTTCCAATCAAGAAGATTGAAACACTCGGTTATCTTGAAATCGCTATGCGTGTAAAACAGTACGCTACCGCTATCCTACGATATGCTGTTCAGCAAAAGATAATCCGCTTCAATCCTGCCTATGATCTGGAAGGTGCAGTACAGAAGCCACAGACAGAACATCGACCTGCAATTGAACTGGAAGATATACCAGCACTTCTGGAACGTATTGATGGTTATCAGGGACTTAGCAGGCTCACGTTACTGGCGATCAAGCTCAATCCCCTGACGTTTGTGCGTTCCAGTGAACTACGATTCGCCAGATGGTCAGAAATCGATTTTAAGGGTGGGCTTTGGGTCATCCCGGAACAGCGTGAAGCAATTGAGGGCATTAAGCATTCTGCTCGTGGTGCTAAAATGCGAAGGAAACATTACGTGCCACTGTGTAATCAGGCTCTAATCATTATTGAAGAGATAAAGACGCTGACTTATGGCGTAAACAATGATAACGATTTTATCTTTACGGGCTGTTATGACGCGATGAAGCCTATGAGTGAAAACACAATCAACAAGGCGCTACGTAAAATGGGCTATAAAACCAAAACCGACTTGTGCGGTCATGGTTTCCGTACCCTAGCTTGTAGTGCTCTGATTGAATCAGGTATCTGGTCAGAAGATGTTGTTGAACTTCAAATGAGCCATATGGAAAAGAACAATGTCCGTGCAGCCTACACACATAAGGCCAAACATCTTGAACAGCGCCGCTTAATGTTACAATGGTGGGCTGATTTTCTCGATGCAAATAAGAATTCTATAGTAAGACCGTTTGATTTCGCAACTAATAAAAATCATTAGAATAATGATAACGGGAAGGCCCCTCTATAAGGGGCTAAATGGTAAAGAAAAATTAATAATAAAATCCAGCAATGACATTCAAGCAAAAAATGTTAATACTGAATATTAAATTTAATTCCTGCCGCACCCGGTGGGTTTGTCCAACCCTTCACAGACCAAAACAAGTTTTAGTCAGTTCAGCGTTATATCTGAAAAGCCTTTACTTGATTCATAGCAGTTAAAGCTGTCTTATCTTTTTTACACTGTTCGAGTGCTCTGGACAACTTTTCATGAAACCGCTGATTTGAATATATCTGAGCGATATCTTTACCCGACATCGTCATTATGTTTCCACCGTTTTTCCTGTAATTTTTAATAAAACTTTCAATATCAAACTTAAACTCATCATTGAAGATGTTTTCAAATTCAGATGTCGCAATCTCCGGATAACAACCTGAGAGAATGGAGAACAGAAAAAAAGCCATATGATCTGTTGCTGCCGCAATGATCTCATCATTGCTTTCTCTACCTTCCAAATTAATTTCATTCATTTTTATTTTTCTTCTCTGTCAGTTTCTTTTCGAGCATTGCGGAAAAAGTGTTATTAAGCTGCATTGCCTTTCCCTTTTCAGTATTTTTTGTCATTGTATCAGGCTGAATAACACTTCCCGATTCATGATATAACTTAATATCGTCTTTTTCATGAGCATTTTTATATAATTTTTATTTCTTTGCTCTTTTCTCAGACTTTCATTTTCTCTGGCTCTGACCCCGTTACTTAACCAGGTTTTTCGTTGTACATCTGTCGAGCTGGCGAAAGTCAGTAGAAAACCAATTAACAAATCATGATTAATATCCAGCCCCCAGATACTTTGCCACCTCACCGCCAAGCACAATTGGTTCCGGACACGTCAGTGCCATCCGGTTCGGTCAGCAAATCATCTCTGAATTTAGACGCGACCGCATTCACAGGGAGGTGGCACGCACTCAGGGAACCCGTGAACAGACCCGCCGGTATGGCAGTCTCGGCAGACGTACCGGGCAGCGCAGTTTCTCACCCGACCTGCCGGAACAGACAATCTTCGAACGCGCCTTCAACTACACCGGGAGTGGAGAATTGTCAGACGTCAGTGACCCCCTGCGTGGCAACACAATTTACGGCTATGATGAGGAAGGCCGTTTTCTCAGGCACTACGAAGCCCGTCCGGACCACAGTAACAGGAGGTTCCGGTACGACACTGCGGATAACCTGCTGCCGGATGATGACCTTTCTGCCCTGTCGCTGAGGGATAACCGCCTCACGCACTGGCAGAACCTGTTTATGAAATACGACTGGTGGGGTAACCTGGTCTTTCGCCGAAGTGGTCTGTATGAACAGCATTATGTATACGACGCGGAAAACCGCCTGATACGGGCCGGGGGCAATGGACCAGAAGGCAATTTTACCGCCCGCTACCATTATGACGCCCTGGGCCGCCGCACACGCAAAACGGTCACCATGCCACACGGCACCACAAAGACCCGCTTTCTGTGGCAGGGATACCGGCTGTTGCAGGAACAGCAGCAGAACGGACAGTGTCAGACATATGTTTACGACCCGAACGAAACATACAGCCCGCTGGCGCGTATTGTCCATTTGCGTGACGAAACCAGCGGAGAGGTTCTCTGGTTCACAACCGATCTGAACGGTGCACCGCTGGATATCACTGATGAACAGGGACAACTCTGGTGGAGCGGTCATTACGGGAGTTTTGGTGAGGTTGCACGACAGACGGAAGGCTTCCACAGATTCACGCAGCAAACTGCCCTCGCTCATCAGCCACTGCGCTATGCCGGGCAGTACGCAGACAGTGAAACGGGATTACACTATAATATGTTCCGTTATTACGATCCGAAGGTTGGGCGGTTTACGGTGCAGGACCCGATTGGATTACTGGGAGGCTGGAATCTTTATCAGTATGCACCGAATCCGCTGGGTTGGATTGATCCGTGGGGGTTAGCTAACAGGCCAAATAATGGTGAATATCATATTTTTCATGATTATTCACTTGACCCTCAATATCGATATTCCAGTGATGCAGTCCAGTTCAACAGAGCTAATGTGGATTTTGTTCAGAAAATGGAGACGAATCCGGAATTTCGCCAAGATATGCTCAACAGATATCCAAAACTAAATGACTGGCTCAAAGATGGGGATATGAGCAGAAGTCCTTCGGGATTAACCTGCCATCACCATGAAGATATAAACAGACTGACTCTGGTCGACAGAGCAGACCACAGATCTAATCATTCTTTATATCATCCAACTGGTAAAGGTGGACGTGATATATGGGGTGGTGGAAAACCTGGACGACAAGGTAAGCTTGATGGTCCTACTGGTAGAAAAATTTGTAGCTAAACCTAAATAAAAAGGGGATAGTATGTCGATTAAAGGTAACCATATGAAATTGAAAGATATAATTGATATCATGGTTAAATCGCGTTGTGAAGATGATAATTTTTGCATTTATGGCTCAGACGGAGAGTTATTCGGAGAAAAAGAATATTTTGTCTCCGGTTATCCACAGGTAGATGAAAACGATAAAGAAGTCTATCCGCAAGATGCGGCTAGCAGAGGTTTATCATATATTTATTCTGGTGAGCAGTTTGCTGATGTAATCTTATCAGTAATCGAACAAAAACCTTCTGCCAGTAATCAAGATTTTATTGATGCTTTAAACTATTACCTTGAAAATGATGATTTTTTAGATTTCTGACATTTATCCAGACAGCCTGCACACTATTTTTAAGGGTTGCAGGCTGTATTAAACTATTTTCAGCACCATCTTCACCAGAAATTAACTGAGGATATGAACAGACGTTAGTCTCGCGAGGGCAATAACTTGTAATCATTTCATGACATTCGTGAAAGCCATTATTCTAACTTAATTCTTTTGTTGAGGATGATTTTCAAACAGCCCTCGCTCATCAGCCATTGCGCTATGCCGACAGTGAAACGGGATTACACTATAATCTGTTCCGTTATTACGATCCGCAGGTCGGGCGTTTTACGGTGCAGGTGACCTGCCCCCAGTATTAGCTACAACCGTCAGTTAGTAATGTCGGTTTGTTTACCTTCACATTTTCCATTTCGCCACCGTGCTGCAAACTCTGATGGCGTCTGATAATTCAGTGCCGAATGTGGCCGACACTCGTTATAATCCTGCCGCCAGTCATTAATCGTTTTCCGGGCATGAAGAATATCGCTGAACCAGTGTTCATTCAGACACTCATCGCGAAAGCGTCCGTTAAAACTCTCAATAAATCCGTTCTGCGTTGGCTTACCTGGCTGGATAAGCCGTAGTTCCACACCATGCTCAAAGGCCCATTGATCGAGCGCGCGGCAGGTAAATTCCAGGCCCTGATCGGTTCTTATTGTCGTCGGATAGCCCCGAAATAGCGCGATGCTGTCCAGAATACGCGTGACCTGAACGCCTGAAATACCGAAAGCAGCGGTGATCGTCAGACACTCCTTCGTGAAATCATCCACACAGGTCAGGCACTTGATCCTGCGACCGTTGGCCAGTGCGTCCATAACGAAATCCATCGACCATATAAGGTTCGGCGCATCCGGGCGCAGAAGCGGAAACCGTTCGGTCGCAAGCCCTTTACGGCGTCGTCGGCGTTTTACGCTCAGTCCATTAAGGTGGTAAATACGGTATACCCGCTTGTGATTGACGTGAAGGCCCTCCCTACGCAGCAACTGCCAGATGCGCCGATAACCAAAACGTCTGCGTTCAAGCGCCAGCTCAGTAATACGCCCTGATAAATGTGCATCAGCAGCCGGACGCTGAGCATCATAACGGCAGGTCGACAGGGACAAACCTGTAAGCCTGCAGGCACGACGTTGCGACAAACCGGTCGCATCACACATCAACACCACGGCTTCACGCTTCTGCCCTGTCGTCAGTACTTTCGCCCCAGAGCCACCTGAAGCGCCTCCTTATCCAGCATGGCTTCGGCAAGCAGCTTCTTGAGCCTGGCGTTCTCTTCCTCAAGCGACTTCAGGCGCTTAACCTCGGGCACCTCCATACCGCCATACTTCTTACGCCAGGTGTAAAAGGTGGCGTCGGAAATGGCGTGCTTACGGCAGAACTCACGGGCAGAAACCCCGGCTTCAGCCTCGCGGAGGATACTGATGATCTGTTCGTCGGAAAAACGCTTCTTCATGGGCATGTCCTCATGTGGCTTATGAAGACATTACTAACATCGCGGTGTATTAATCAACGGGGAGCAGGTCAACCGGTCAATCTGTCAGTAATACTCACTCAGGCCGTAAGATACTGATGATATTCGCCATAACGAATTTATTGTAATGTCTGTTTATCATCTTCAATGAAGCGTTATTTCACTCAGACAGGAAAACTGGAATCATGATAAAGCTGATTGGCATGATGGATTCTCCTTATGTACGCCGCGTGGCGGTCTCCCTGGAACTTTATGGCGTTGCGTTTGAAAGCCAGCCGTTGTCCGTATTCAGCACGTTTGAGGAATTTTCCCGGATTAACCCTGCGGTAAAAGCGCCAACGCTGGTTCTGGAGAATGGAACACGTCTGATGGACTCGTCTCTCATACTGAATTATTTTGAGGCTCAGGCCGCGCCTGAACGGAGACTCCTGCCCGTGACGCCGGATGCACTGGCGAACGATCTCCAGACGCTGGGCTTTATCCTCGCCGCCGCAGAGAAAGCTGTGCAAAATGTGTACGAACACAATCTGCGCCCGGCGGAGAAACAACATAATCCGTGGATAGAACGTATTACCGTCCAGCTGCTGGCTGCCTGTCGGGAATGGAACGCGCTGCTGGAAGCACGTCCGGAAAACGCGGTGGCCGATCAGGTTGCTGTTACCAGTACGGTTATCTGGACATTTATTCAGTCAATGATCCCTCACGTCGTTAACGCCGGGGATTTTAAAAAGATTCAAGCGGTAGCCGACATTTTCGAAAACCAGGCGGCATTTAAAAAATACCCTTTTAGTTAACGCTTCGCTCGGCGTGTTATAGGGCTTTTCAGCCCTTTTTTTGCCGCACAGGAATAATATCCTCATCTAAAAGAATCATATTTCTTTATTTATTCTTATATGTAACCCAATGGAAAATATGAGAAATATTTCAATATAAAACAATCTTATGACGTCACAAGGTATCGTTATTCATCAGGGTATTCTTGAGAACAAGCTGTCAGGAAATTAAACGGTTTCAATAAAAAAGCCTGCTTTAATTGCAGGCTTGTGCTTCTTGTCGACGGGGACGGGTGCTATAAGGGGCTTAAATCTGATAATCAATCGCCACTTCTTCTGGCTCCATCACCTGACGTTTAATCTCATCAACGGACAGCCCGGCGTTGCAGAGTTCGATAAAGCGCCACACATAGTTGCGCTGCAGTTGTCCACGCTTCAGGCCGAGCCATACGGTATTGGCATCAAAGAGATGACGCGTATCCAGTCGTACCAGGTTCTCCGTCTCGCGTTCACCACCGGACTGTTCCGCCACCAGACCAATGCCCAGCCCCAGCTCGACGTAGGTTTTGATCACATCAGAGTCCTGTGCACTCAGCACCACATCCGGCGTTAAGCCTTTGCGGTTAAAGGCTTCATCAATGCGCGAGCGTCCGGTAATACCCTGCCGGTAGGTAATCAGTGGCCATTTCGCGATATCTTCCAGCGTCAGGGGCGTAACCTGATTCAGCGGATGGTCGACGGGAAGTAACAGACTGTGGTACCAGCGAAACCACGGGAAAGCCACCAGCAGCGGATCGTTGCTCAACCGTTCACTGGCAATGCCGATATCTGCCCCACCGTTTTGCAACAGCACCTCAATTTCCTGCGGTGTGCCCTGGATAAGCTCCAGCCGGACGTCAGGGAAAAGTTCACGGAAGGCTTTAATCACCGGCGGCAGGCTGTAACGCGCCTGGGTGTGGGTGGTGGCGATAGTGAGGACGCCCGAGGCGTCATTGGTAAAGAGATCCGCCAGGCGACGAACATTACTGGCCTCGTTGAGGATCCGCTCAGCGATGGTCAGCAAGGCTTTTCCCGGCTCCGTCATGCCAAGCAGACGCTTGCCGCGACGGATAAAAATCTCTATCCCCAGTTCTTCTTCCAGCTCGCGGATATGGCGACTGACGCCGGACTGAGAGGTATAAAGCATATTGGCGACCTCGGTCAGGTTGTAGTCCCGCCTGGCCGCCTCACGGATAATTTTAAGTTGCTGGAAATTCACGATTCACTCCGGCGCATCTGACATAACGCTATTGTTAGAGTCAGCCGACCTGCAGAACAAATAATAAAAACCAGCATCTTATGCTTTTATGGAATATCAACTCACCAGCTGCAGCTCACGATTCTCCAGAGACGGTTTGCTGACCAGCGACATCAGAATCTCTTTTACCGCCTGCGCCTGAGGTGACAGCGATCCGCGCGCGGACATATTCAGCGACAGCGGTAAGCTCATGGAAGGCGTGGTGATGCGCGCCATCCAGCCGTTGGCTGCGCTGCACAGCGAACGTGCTGCGGATTCTGGCAGAACGGTCACACCCATACCGCTGGCTATAGCGGCGGTTAGCGTGGAGATGGAATCAATTTCACCGATAATTTTTGCCGTCAGGCGGCGCAGGGAGAACGCTTCATCCACACGCACGCGCACCGCGCTGTAGTCACGCGGCAGGAACAGATTCATTTCTGCAACGGCCGTCAGATCGACGCTCTGCCCCGGACAGTCGCGGGTGCCCACAAGGTAGAGATCTTCTTTCAGCAGCGGCTGGCTGGTGATCCCGGCCACCGGTGAGCGGTCGTACAGCACCGCCATATCCAGCTGGCCGCTAAGAAGTTTGTCATTCAGCACAGAACCGCTGTTCTCATGCAGGTAAACCAGCACTTCTGGCAGCTCTGCGCGGACGGCCTGCAGCAGCGGCATGGTAATAGAGGACGCGGCCGTTCCCGGAGCCAGCCCAATGGATACGTGGCCGCTCAGCGTCTGGCCCACGTTATTCACCGCCAGCTGCGCCTGTTCGCACTGGCGAAGGATGGTGCGCGCATGGGTATAAAGGATTTTGCCTGCTTCCGTTGGCGTCACGCCACGTTTGGTGCGGATCAACAGCTGCTGATCCATCTCGCCTTCCAGAGTAGCCACCTGCTGGCTCAGCGCAGGCTGCGCGATATGCAGCACTTCCGCCGCTTGAGTCAGGCTGCCGATATCGACGATTTTTACGAAGTATTTCAGTCGTCTTAAGTTCATTTTGCCCCCTGTTCGAAATGCTGTGCCGGTACTGGCTTTTCATTGTTGATAGGGTTTTGCAATATGAATGCCAGTTTTACGAAGAGGTCTGATTTGTCGCTAAGCGGCTGAAAATAAGGAAAGCTAATCATAAGCAGCGGTTTTATTACTGAAACAGCAGTTTATGATCTGCCCCATTAGGGGTATGTGCGCACCATTACGGTGCATTCCGGCGTCAAAAACGCCATTTTGCTGATTTTGTCAGCAAACGATCAAAAGGCGTTAATCCACCCTTTGACAAGGCCGGCTGACGTCGATAATATGCGCCCCGTTCACACGATTCCTCTGTAGTTCAGTCGGTAGAACGGCGGACTGTTAATCCGTATGTCACTGGTTCGAGTCCAGTCAGAGGAGCCAAATTTGAAAAGCCTGCTTTTACAGCAGGCTTTTTGCTTTTCTGCGGCAGGTAAAATTGCCCTCAGTTGCTGAGCTTAACCGGCATCCCTGACCGACGTTCCAGTTCCGCGCCCGCTCCCTCGTTGACAAGCTCGGTTCGCAGCGAGGCAGATATCGGCAAAGGCACTTTCCGGGTCGATTCAAATTCCGCCCGGTTCCGTGATAACGGCTCATGCACCTCTACCCAGCGGCTGCCGTCCGGCTCTGTCGTCACTTTAAAGGGCTGATCGATAAGCTGCACACGGGTGCCTACCGGGACGTTATCGAAAAGATATTTAATGTCGTTATTGCGCAGACGAATACACCCCTGGCTCACCCGCAGTCCGATGCCAAAATTGGAGTTTGTCCCGTGAATGGCATACAGCCTGCCAATATAAATCGCATACAGTCCCATTGGGTTATCGGGCCCGGCGGGCACGAATGCAGGCAGCGTTTTCCCCTCTGCCGCATAGGCACGGCGCGTATTCGGCGTAGGAGACCAGGTGGGGCCTTCCTGCTTACGTTCTACCGCCGTGACCCAGTTTCGCGGGGTTTCGCGCCCGGCCTGACCAATGCCGATGGGTAACACTTCAACGGTATTACTGCCTGGTGGGTAATAGTAGAGGCGCATTTCTGCCGCATTAACGATAATTCCCTCGCGGACGGTATCAGGCAAAATCAGCTGCTGGGGTATCACCAGTTGCGTACCGGATTTAGGCAAAAAAGGATCCACGCCCGGGTTCGCTTCCAGCATATTGCTCAGACCCTGCCCGTATTGCGCGGCAAACGCTTCGAGCGGTAGCGTATTGTGCTCCGGCACGGTAATGGTTTGCGAAGTGCCCACCAGCCGACTGCCTGTCGGCGGTAAAGGATAACTTACCGCCTGAACGCTCTGGCTGATAAGTAATGCAGCAAGACAACTCAACACATTTATACGACACATATTCCCTTCCTCAGTCGCACCTCGATTTGCTAAGCATAGCGTAGCCGCTTTGCATTACCCATCAGGAAATAAAATCAGTTTGCACACGCGCCCTGGCGCGGTAGTCTCATACGTTCCGTTTATATGACGGTGGCTATGTGAGTGACCTTTTCTTATACCAATAATTAGAAATACGTGCAGACAGGACAACTATGGACTCCACTCTCACCTCCACACATCCCAACGAGGAGACACCTTCGCTCAATCGTGCCCGCCGCGCAGCGCTCGGCAGCTTCGCGGGTGCCGTCGTCGACTGGTATGATTTTCTGCTTTACGGCATTACTGCCGCGCTGGTGTTTAACCGCGAATTCTTCCCCCAGATTAGCCCGGCAATGGGTACGCTCGCCGCGTTTGCTACCTTTGGCGTCGGCTTCTTGTTTCGTCCACTGGGCGGAGTGATCTTCGGCCACTTCGGTGACCGTCTCGGTCGCAAACGCATGCTGATGCTCACCGTCTGGATGATGGGCATCGCCACCGCGCTGATTGGCGTTCTCCCTTCATTTTCCACCATTGGCTGGTGGGCGCCGGTGCTGCTGGTTACGCTGCGCGCCATTCAGGGCTTCGCGGTAGGCGGCGAATGGGGTGGCGCGGCGCTGTTATCCGTTGAGAGTGCCCCGAAGAACAAGAAAGCGTTTTACAGCAGCGGCGTGCAGGTGGGCTATGGCGTAGGTCTGCTGCTCTCCACCGGGCTGGTGTCGCTGATGAGCCACTTCACCACCGATGAACAATTCCTGAGCTGGGGCTGGCGCATTCCGTTTATCTTCAGCATCGTGCTGGTTGTCGCTGCACTGTGGATCCGCAACGGAATGGAGGAATCTGCTGAGTTCGAACAACAGCGGCAAGAACCGCCCGTTGCCAGAAAACGACTGCCGGTGATGGAGGCGCTTGTCCGGCATCCTGGCGCTTTTCTGAAAATTATCGCCCTGCGCCTGTGCGAACTGCTGACGATGTATATCGTGACCGCGTTTGCCCTCAATTATTCAACGCAAAATCTCGGTCTGCCCCGCGAGCTGTTCCTGAACATTGGCCTGCTGGTCGGCGGGATCAGCTGCCTGACTATCCCCAGCTTCGCCTGGCTGGCGGACAGGTTTGGTCGCCGTCGCGTCTATATCACCGGGGCGCTGATTGGCACCCTCAGCGCCTGGCCGTTCTTCATGGCGCTGGAGGCACAGTCGATCTTCTGGATTGTCTTCTTTGCCATCATGCTCGCTAACATCGCCCACGATATGGTGGTCTGCGTGCAGCAGCCCATGTTTACCGAACTGTTCGGGGCGAGCTATCGCTACAGCGGCGCGGGCGTAGGCTATCAGGTGGCAAGCGTGGTCGGCGGCGGGTTTACGCCATTTATTGCCGCCGCGCTGGTGACCTTCTCCGGCGGCAACTGGCACAGTGTGGCACTTTATCTGCTGGCCGGTTGCCTGCTGTCAGCAGCGACGGCGCTATTGATGAAAGAGACGAGCCACACCTGATCTCACTTTTGTTTCACAGGCGTGTGACATACTATCGGGTAGAGTCGCACACCTGTGGAACAAGGAGACAGAGATGAATAATAAGGGCTCCAGCCTGACCCCGGCTCAGGCACTGGAAAAACTCGATGCACTGTATGAACAGTCCGTCAACGCGCTGCGCAGCGCCATCAGTGAGTATATCGAAACAGGGAAACTCCCCGACGAAAAGGCCAGAAGTAAGGGCCTTTTTGTTTATCCATCGCTTTCCGTCACCTGGGACGGCAGCGCGACTAACACGCCGAAAACGCGCGCCTACGCACGCTTTACCCACTCCGGCTGCTACAGCACCACCGTCACCCGCCCTGCACTGTTCCGCCCTTATCTTGAAGAGCAACTCACGCTGTTGTATCAGGATTACGGCGCGCACATTGCCGTTGAACCCTCACAGCATGAGATCCCGTATCCGTATGTGATTGACGGTTCGGCATTAACCCTTGACCGCTCCATGAGCGCGGGGCTGACGCGCCATTTCCCGACCACCGAGCTGTCGCAGATTGGCGATGAGACGGCGGATGGTATCTACCACCCGGCAGAATTTTCACCGCTGTCGCACTTTGATGCCCGCCGCGTGGATTTCTCTCTGGCGCGCCTGCGACACTACACCGGGACGCC
Source organism: Enterobacter sp. SORGH_AS_0287 (assembly GCF_031453695.1). Taxonomy (NCBI): domain Bacteria; kingdom Pseudomonadati; phylum Pseudomonadota; class Gammaproteobacteria; order Enterobacterales; family Enterobacteriaceae; genus Enterobacter; species Enterobacter sp. SORGH_AS_0287. Next base: position 527,293 of record NZ_JAVIZW010000001.1, on the reverse strand, counting down.
CGTCGACCATTTCCAGCCCTTTGTACTGTTTACCAACTACACCCGCTATGTCGACGAGTTTGTCCGTTGGGGCTGTAGCCAGATCCTCGACCCGGATAGCCCTTACATCGCGCTGTCCTGCGCCGGCGGGATCTGGATCACCGCGGAAACCGAGGCACCCGAGCAGGCCATCTCCGACCTGGCGTGGAAAAAACACCAGATGCCTGCCTGGCACCTGATCACCGCTGACGGCCAGGGGATCACCTTAATTAACATCGGGGTTGGTCCGTCAAATGCCAAAACCATCTGCGACCATCTGGCGGTATTGCGCCCGGACGTGTGGCTGATGATTGGACACTGCGGCGGCCTGCGTGAAAGCCAGCTGATTGGCGACTACGTGCTGGCCCACGCCTATCTGCGTGATGACCATGTGCTTGACGCTGTGCTTCCACCGGATATTCCTATCCCGAGCATCGCCGAAGTGCAGCGTGCGCTGTATGACGCCACCAAAGAGGTGAGCGGTATGCCGGGTGAAGAGGTTAAACAGCGTCTGCGTACCGGTACGGTAGTGACGACGGATGACCGCAACTGGGAGCTGCGTTACTCCGCCTCCGCGCTGCGTTTCAACCTCAGCCGTGCCGTCGCGATTGATATGGAAAGCGCCACCATCGCCGCACAGGGATATCGCTTCCGCGTCCCTTACGGCACGCTGCTGTGCGTTTCCGACAAACCGCTGCACGGCGAAATTAAGCTTCCGGGTCAGGCCAACCGTTTCTATGAAGGGGCAATCTCCGAACATCTGCAAATCGGCATTCGCGCCATTGATTTGCTGCGTGCGGAAGGTGACAGGCTGCATTCCCGTAAATTACGTACCTTCAACGAGCCGCCATTCCGCTAACCAGAACAAGGAATAACCATGCACACCCCATCACGCTTATCGGCCCTGCGCCGATGGCTACAGGAAAACAATCTTGATGGCATGATCGTGCCGCGCGCGGATGCCTGGCAGAGTGAGTACTGCGCGCCGTACGATGAAAAGCTGGCCTGGCTGACGGGCTTTAATGGCTCCGCAGGTCTGGCGCTGATTCTGAAAAACACAGCGTTGCTGTTTGTCGATGGCCGCTATCAGGTTCAGGCTCGCCTTCAGGTCAATATGGATGAAATTGAAATCCACCATCTGCACAATGAACCGCTGGCCGAATGGCTCACAGCCAACGTCGGGTCTGGCATGCGTATTGGGTTTGAAGCACTGCTGATGACCAATACGGAGTTCGGGCAACTGTCTGCAACACCCTGTGAACTGGTTCCGCTCAGTCAGTCGCCGTTTGATACCTTATGGCACGATCGCCCTGCCGCGCCGGCGGGACGTATTCGAGAAATGCCGGTGGAGGTCAGTGGCGAAAGCAGCCTCGCCAAACGCCTGCGCGTTGCCGCCGTGCTGGTCGCACACGATGCCGATTATCTGGCCGTGACTCTGCCGGATAACATCGCCTGGCTGTTGAACGTGCGTGGCGCCGACATTCCATCCAGTCCTGTTCCCTTCTCCTTTGCCCTTCTTGACCGTGACGGTAGCGTGGAGTGGTTTGTTAACGACAATAAGCTTAGCGAGCTACCCGAGAGCGTGAGAAACGCGTTCAGGATTGCGCCACAGGATGCCTTTATCGAACGCTGTCAGCGCCTGTCACAAGGTAAGCGGGTGATGGTTGATGCCGATTCCGCGCCGGTCGCCCTGCGCTTTGCCATTGAGCCAGAGGGCGAAATAGTCTGGCGAACCGATCCCATCACTCTGATGAAAGCCACTAAAAACCCGCTCGAACTTGCCGGGTACCGCGAGTGTCATCACCAGGACGGTGCTGCCTGGGTAAATTTCCTGGCCTGGCTAAGCCGTGAAGTCCCCCTGCGTGAGGCGGCGGGAAAACCGCTGACGGAGCTGGAAGCGCAGGCGCAGCAGCTTGCGTTCCGTAAACAGCAGCCTGGATTTATTGAGCAAAGTTTTGCCACCATCTCCGCCTCCTCCAGTAATGCGGCGATGTGCCACTATCACTCAAGCGAAGCCAGCAATAAGCCCATCGGTCATCATCATTTTTACCTTAATGATTCCGGCGGTCAGTACCATAACGGCACCACTGACGCCACGCGTACGCTGGCATGGGGTAGCGTGCCGCCACAGCAGAAGTTGCACTACACCGCCGTACTGAGAGGGTTCCTGTCGTTGATAACCTTACCGTTCCCCTCCGGCAGCCAGGGCCATCAGCTCGATGCCTTCGCGCGTCGCCCGTTGTGGGAAATGGGGCTGGATTACGATCACGGGACAGGGCATGGCGTAGGACATCAGTTGCTTATCCATGAGAACCCGCATCGTCTCGCCAAAAAGGTTAACCCGTGGCCCCTGGTGGCCGGCACCATCATGACTATCGAGCCTGGATATTATCTGGCGGACAGCCATGGAATCCGCATTGAAAACCAGGTGGAGATTGTCGAAAGCCGTCCGGGATTCTGCACGTTTTCCTCACTGACGCTGATCCCGATCGACCTGAGCCAGGTCGAGTTACAGCTGTTGAACGAACAGGAAAAACAGTGGCTGGATGAGTATCATCAGCAGGTGCGTGAGGCCCTGTTACCGTTAGTCGACAGCGACGCTCGGCAATGGTTGCTTGAGGCGACGATGCCGGTTGGGGTTAACCACTAGAAATATCAGGTGGATGCCGGGCGGCGGTTTCGCCTGACCCGGCTGTAAGCCCGTCGCATCGGACCTTTTCAGAACGCAGAAAAGCAAAAAGCCTGCTATAAAAGCAGGCTTTTTAAATTTGGCTCCTCTGACTGGACTCGAACCAGTGACATACGGATTAACAGTCCGCCGTTCTACCGACTGAACTACAGAGGAATCGTGTGAACGGGGCGCATATTATCGATGCTCCCCGATGATGTCAAAGGCAGAATGCATATTTCTGACTGTTTGCCGAATTATTCTCCACTTCGCGCATTTGTCAGGCATTCTGTTGATTCTGTGGTCGTCGGTTCCTGTTTTATTCGCGGGTATTTCCAGAGCCAGCGCCCACTGACCATGCGCCAGTAGAACAACGCCCCACGCACCGCCCAGTCGAGGAACATCCCCAGCCAGACGCCGACTACCCCCATGCCAAGCATGACCCCGAGCGTGTAACCCACCACCACGCGGCAACCCCACATGCCGAGCATCGACACCCACATCGCGAAGCGTGCATCGCGTGCCCCTTTCAGCCCGGCAGGCAGAACCCATGAAGCCGCCCAGATGGGCATAAAGGCCGCGTTCAGCCAGATCAGGATCTTAACGACCTCTTTGACATCATCTTCGTGGGTATAAAAAGAGGCCATAAGCCCGGCAAAGGGGGCGCTTCCCCAGGCGATCAGCGTCAGGCCAATGGTTGACAGCCAGAAGACGTGCCGCAACTGCCGTTCCGCCTGCCCTATCTGCCCTTTTCCCAGCCGTTTACCAGTGATGATGGTCGACGCCGAACCGAGGGCGTTGCCCGGCAGGTTTATCAGGGAGGCGATGGAGAAGGCAATAAAGTTACCGGCGATAACGTCAGTCCCCATCCCGGCGACAAACATTTGCGTCAACAGCTTGCCCCCGTTAAACAACACGGATTCAATACTGGCGGGAATACCAATTCCCATCACTTCCCAGATAATGGCGAAGTTAAAGGGGCGGAAATAGCTCTTCAGCGTAAGGCGCAGTGACGGCGTGATCCCCGCCATCAGCACCCCGAGAATGGCGGCTGCACCGATATAACGTGAAATCGTTAACCCCAGCCCGGCCCCCACGAACCCGAGCCCGTCCCAGGAGAAGACACCGTAGATCAGCACGCTGCTAATAATGATATTCAGGATGTTCATCCCGCCGTTTATCAGCAACGGAATTTTGGTGTTGCCCGCCCCGCGCAGCGCGCCGCTGCCAATCAGCGCGATGGCTGCAGCCGGATAACTCAGGACCGTCATTTCCAGGTAGGTCAGCGCCAGGTCTTTAACTTCATTTGTGGCCTCACCGGCGACAAAATCGATAATTTCCCTGCCGAAATAGTGGATCACCGCCGCCAGCACGATCGAGAAAATGGTCATGATCATCAGCGACTGTCGGGCAGCCTCGCGCGCACGTTTAGGATCGAGCTTACCGAGGCTAAAGGCGACGACAACCGTCGTCCCGAGGTCAATGGCGGCAAAAAAAGAAATAACCACCATGTTAAAGCTGTCCGCCAGCCCGACACCGGCCATCGCCTCTTTACCCAGCCAGCTGACCAGGAAGGTACTCAGCACCCCCATCAACAGAACGCAGGTGTTTTCCAGGAAAATAGGCACGGCAAGGGGGGTGATTTCACGCCAGAACAGAACACGATAGCTTTTACGCTTTGCATACCATGGCGTGCGCATAATCGCCTGGCGTAGGGGGGCAGTGACGTTCAAAATGGACCTTAACGAGAAAGTTGAAACTCCATTTCAAATGATGGGGGAGAAATGCTAAACCTGCAAAGTATTTTCCATAAAAAGATGTGTGGATTTACAACAAACTGTCGACAGAATCATCAATCGATCGCTAATCGCTAAGATCAGGTTTGACAAAACTTTTTTCGCCGCTAAGATAAGCCTCCACAACGATTCCTCTGTAGTTCAGTCGGTAGAACGGCGGACTGTTAATCCGTATGTCACTGGTTCGAGTCCAGTCAGAGGAGCCAAATTTAAAAAGCCTGCTTTTATAGCAGGCTTTTTGCTTTGCTGGTGAGGGAAAATGAACGCTCTGTTTGTCTACGGCACGCTACGCCCGGGTTACGCGAATGCACATATTCTTGAAAACATCGGTGGCGAATGGCAGGCCGGTTTTGTCACCGGGACGTTTTACGAACGTGGCTGGGGCGCGGCGGCAGATTTTCCGGGGATAGTGCTGCACCCGGACGGCCCACGCGTGGAGGGCTTTCTGTTTATCTCTGATAGCCTGAGTGCACACTGGCCAATGCTGGACGAATTTGAAGACGGCTACGATCGGGTTGAGGTCAATGTGACCACGCCGGATGGAAAACAGATCAACGCCTGGATTTATCAGCTACAGCCGCGTACTGCGTAATAAAAAAGGCTCTCTGTCACCAGAGAGCCTTTTTTGTATTCATCGGCGATTACTCGCTTTTGGCTTCACCGTTTTTGATTTCGCCCATTACTTTCAGTTTCTTGGAGATATCACGGCGTTCTTTAGACAGCTCAGCGTTTTTGATGATGTAGTCATCAACGCGGTCTTCGTAGTCGCTCTTCATGCTGGCGATGATGCCCTGAATAGCCTCAACGCTCATGCCTGGCTTGATGTAGTCGCTCAGGTTATCGAGCAGCAGGACACGTTTCTGGTTGTCACGGATCTTCTTCTCAACGTCCTGGATTTCACGCTGCAGTTTGTTTTTGCGGCGGAACAGGCGGACGAATTCCAGAACATCCTGGAACGAAGGCTTGGTAGTTTCCATTTTTACACCCCTGATAATGTGAGATTCGGATTCGTTAAAGCAACCGTTGTAACAATAACCTTACTGACAGCGGCTGCGAATGACAATGAGTATATCGTTTAAAGCTATCATAACCCCAATTGATGCTGAATCGAAGCAGCAGGCGTCACATATGGAGATAGCTGCTCTTTATTTGCGCAGCGCCCGGCAAATGAGATGCGACAGTAGCTCCAGCTGCCGCGCCAGCTCCATGCTCAGCCAGACATAACCATGAATAGGCGTTTCCGCAACGTTATCGCTCTGACGCTCATTCATTAACTGCTTCAGCTCAGCAACGATCTCATTCAGACGTTCACTGTTCGCCAGGATGGGCTGCGGGTTACCTTCATAAAGCGCGTGGGCGATGGTGAGCAGCGTTTGCTGCGTCATCTGCTGCGTCTCTTTTAAGGTATGGGCGTTGAGCATTAAAAGGTGGCTGGGACGAGAAGCCCAGTGCGCGTTGATTTGCAGCTCAAGCATGCATACCAGATTGCGGCTTACCGTCTGAATGGCTTCGAAAATGGATTTCTGGATATGGGTTTCTTTGCTGGCCGGGGTAATCAGCCCGCGCATCCTGACCACATCGTTGAGGATCGTTTGCAGGTGTTTTTCCAGCCGGGGGCGCTCAACCAGGTTAGGGGAAAATCCGGCCTGATAGACGCGGTTGAACGCGGTGACATAGTTAGCCATCTGAATACGCCAGTGCAGAAAAGCACGCTGTGGCCAGATGCCGGTAAAGAGCATAGCCAGCAGTGAGCCGAGGATAACGTCCCCGCTTCGCCACAGGGCAGTCGTCATATCCCCCGCCGGTGCACCGACCACCACCGACAGCGTGATACCAATCAGCAGCGCCTGATAGGGCCTTTTGCCTAAAGCCAGCCAGCCGCAAAGGAACATCGCGGCACCGCACCAGATCAACATAACCGGAAACGAGATAAGCTCAAGCTTCAGCGCGATAAGCCCCAGGGCAGAGCCTAAAACGGTACCGCCAATGCGCTCGAAGGCACGTGGAACAACGTTCCCCCAGAACGAAATAGGCCCCATCACGACCACCAGCGTGATAAGCGGCCATGTTCCCTCAGGAACATCCAGCAAACGAACCAGCACAAACGTCAACACAAAGGCCAGCGCGATACGGCACCCATGTACCACGCGGTAGTGTTTGTACAGACGAATTTCAAAAGGAGTTAATGATTTGTCGGGACGCACACCCGCTCTCCAGCTACACGGCAAATCACAATTGTACTGTGTTTTCAGCCGGGCGGATCACACCCGGCTGAAAAACCCTGTAATAACCAGGCTTAACCGACTTTGTGCTCTACACCAATATACATTTCGATGTCCCAGTAACCGTCCGCGTTACCATCATTAAGGTAGCGCTCAAAGCAGGGTTTAGGGGCCATCTGGTAGCTGTTGTCCTGCAAGAGGGAATTAAAGAACTGGTTCCATGGGGTCGCGAAGTCATGGTTTTCAACGCGCGCCGTCGCCACCGCATACTCTCCAGCGGCGATTTCCGTCATCATGACGCCTTCGCTGTTTTCAGGAATGACAAAATCGTCCGGTACCGTTACGGCCGTGTCACAGCGCAATTTTTCTGCCGGGACCTCGTCCGGATTATCGTAGTAAACCGCAACCCACTCCAGCGGCTGAATGTGACGTCCATCCACCCACATGACTAACTGTTCGAAGCCCTTTTTTACCGTTTTGTCCCACGGCCCGACCAGATGAAAGCCGGCGATTTTACGTTTCTGTTGCTGCTTGAAGCTGTAGTCCATGCTGCCTCCTTTTATTACTGTATATTTATACACTTTAAAGCAGGTTTTAACTGTTCAGCAAACGAGGAGTGTTTATTATGTGAGCAGACTCGCAACCGCGCCAGTCTGCTCATGAGCTTTAACGCAGGCCGTTACAGCGTGTGATGCAGATAATCGCTCAGACGGGAGAAGAGGCCGCCTTTATTCACCGCTTCGAGCGTCACCAGCGGCCAGTGCGCCACGACTTTGTCACGATCGTAAAGCTGGATTTCCCCTACCCGCTGATGAGCCGCAATCGGCGCTTCCAGCTCTTTTTTATCCAGCACGTACTTGGCTTTGATGTTAGGAACTTCTGTTTTAGGCAAGGCCAGCCAGAAATCCTGGTCGGTGCCCAGTTCCACCTGCTCTTTATCGCCGTACCAGATACGCTCTGTTCCCACTTTTTTGCCGTTATGCAGGATCTGCACCGTATCAAAGTTCTGCTGCCCCCAGTGCAGCAGCTTCCGGGCCTGTTCCTCACGCCCTTTCGGGCTGTCAGCGCCCATCACCACCGCGATTAAACGACGCTGACCGTCAACCGCTGACGCAATCAGGTTAAAGCCCGCTCCCGACGTGTGCCCCGTTTTCAGACCATCAACGTTCATGGTTTTATCCCACAGCAGGCCGTTACGGTTTTGTTGGGTGATCCCGTTCCAGGTAAGGCTCTTTTCGCTGTACATGTGGTAGAACTCTGGCTCGCCGTGAATGATAGCCCGGGAGAGCACGGCCAGGTCATAGGCAGAGCTGTGCTGGCCCGGCGCGTCCAGACCGTGGACGGTTTCAAAGTGGGTATCGCGCAGGTTCAGCTTTTGTACATAGTCGTTCATCATCTTCACAAACTGCGGCTGACCACCCGCTACGTGATCCGCCAGCGCCACGCAGGCGTCGTTACCGGAATCCACAATCAGACCACGGCTCAGGTCGCGCACCGAGACGCGATCGCCCTCTTTCAGGAACATCAGCGACGATCCTTCAAACACCGGGTTCCCTTTTGCCCACGCGTCGCGGCCAACAGTAACGATGTCATCCGGGGTAATGCGGTGGCTGTCGATGGCCCGATCGACAACGTAGCCCGTCATCAGCTTGGTCAGGCTCGCCGGATTACGTTGTTGATGTTCGTTGCCCGCCGTTAAGATCTGACCAGTCGTGTAATCCATTAGCACCCAGGAGCCCGCCTGAATGGCCGGAGGCTGCGGCGAAAAATCCAGCGGATCGGCCGCGAAGGCAGAAGAGACACTCGAAGCGAGTAAAGAAACAGCAATAAACAGACGGCGTTTCAACGGTATATCCTCAGGTCATTAAAAATCGATGACCTTTTTACGGGAGTTCTGTTGTCGTTACCTGGCTTAATTGCAAAAAAATGTGACAGAAAGCAGATTTTACGCTGAAGCGCCCTCGCAAATTTGCACGGTGATGGCGCTTTTTATTCGGACTGACCTGCACGATCGTTTACCATAGAGACGTCATTTTTTAACAGGATGGTATTACTGGTGTCTGATTCAGCCGCGCGCCCTACATTTTTTTGTTCCACGACTACGAAACCTTTGGCACCCACCCGGCGCTGGATAGACCGGCACAGTTTGCGGCCATCCGTACCGACGACGAATTCAACATCATTGGCGAGCCTGAGGTCTTTTACTGTAAGCCGGCCGATGACTACCTGCCCCAGCCCGGCGCGGTAATGGTCACCGGGATCACCCCACAGGAAGCCCGGGACAAAGGCGTGAACGAGGCCGCATTCGCCCGGCGCATTCACGACCTCTTCACCGTCCCGAATACCTGCGTGGTCGGTTACAACAACATCCGTTTCGATGACGAAGTGACGCGCAATATCTTCTACCGCAACTTCTACGATCCTTATGCCTGGAGCTGGCAGAACCGCAACTCGCGCTGGGATTTGCTCGACATTATGCGTGCCTGCTATGCGCTGCGCCCGGAAGGCATCAACTGGCCTGAGAATGATGAAGGGCTGCCGAGCTTCAGACTGGAACACCTGACGCGCGCGAACGGTATTGAGCACAGCAATGCCCACGATGCGATGGCCGATGTCTACGCCACCATTGCTATGGCAAAGCTGGTGAAAACCGCTCAGCCACGGCTGTTTGACTATCTGCTGAGCCACCGCAGCAAGCAGAAACTCACCACGCTGATTGATGTGCCGCAGATGAAACCGCTGGTACATATCTCCGGTATGTTTGGCGCCTGGCGCGGCAATACCAGTTGGGTCGCTCCGCTGGCCTGGCATCCGGATAACCGTAATGCCGTGATTATGGTGGATTTAGCCGGTGATATTACACCGCTGCTCGATCTCGACAGCGATACGCTGCGCGAACGGCTCTATACCCCAAAAGATGAACTTGGCGATCTGCCCGCGGTGCCGGTCAAACTGGTCCATATCAATAAATGTCCGGTCCTGGCCCAGGCCAATACGCTGCGCGCAGAGGATGCCGACAGGCTGGGGATTAACCGTCAGCGTTGCCTGGATAACCTCAAGGTGCTGCGTGAAAACCCGCAGGTACGTGAGAAAGCGGTGGCGATCTTTGCCGAAGCCGAACCCTTTATTCCGTCAGACAACGTCGATGCACAATTGTACAACGGCTTTTTCAGCGACGCAGACCGTGCGGCAATGAATATTGTTCTGCAAACCGAACCGCGTAACTTACCCGCGCTGGATATTACCTTCGCGGACGCACGTATCGAAAAACTGATGTTTAATTACCGCGCGCGCAACTATCCTGGCACGCTGGATGAAACCGAACAGGCGCGCTGGCTTCAGCATCGTCGTAATGTGTTTACACCGGAGTTTCTGCAGAGCTACGCGCAGGAGCTGGAGATGCTGTATAGCCAGTATGAAGGAAATGCTGAAAAGCAGGCGCTGTTAAAAGCGCTGTATCAGTATGCGCAGGAAATCGTCTGACAGATTTTGGGCGAAAAAAAACCGGAGGCGATGGTCTCCGGTTTTTTTTACTTAGCTCTTACGCAACGTCTTCGTACTGAGGAACCGGGTTACGGAAGCTCTTCGTGACGCACGCCAGGTAAACCAGGCCGATACCCGCCCAAATCAGGCCAAGCACCATGGAACTCTCCTCCAGGTTAACCCACAGCGCACCCACGGTCAGCGCACCACACATCGGCAGGAACAGATACTGGAAGTGGTCTTTCAGCGTTTTATTACGCTTTTCACGGATCCAGAACTGAGAAATAACCGACAGGTTAACAAATGTGAACGCCACCAGCGCACCGAAGTTAATCAGCGCAGTTGCCATCACCAGGTCAAAGTTAATCGCCAGCAGAGCAATAGCGCCGACCAGGATGATGTTCATCGCCGGCGTACGCCAGGTTGGGTGAACGTAGCCGAAGAAGCTTTTCGGGAATACGCCGTCACGACCCATTACGTACATCAGACGTGCAACGCCTGCGTGCGCGGCCATGCCGGATGCCAGTACCGTGATGGTGGAGAAGATCAACGCGCCAACCTGGAACGCTTTACCCGCCACATAGAGCATAATTTCTGGCTGAGAGGCATCCGGATCCTTAAAGCGAGAGATATCCGGGAAGTACAGCTGCAGGAAGTAGGTCGCAAAGATAAAGATCAGACCACCAATCAGCGCCGTCAGGAAGATAGCACGCGGGATAACACGCTCTGCGTCCTTGGTCTCTTCAGACAGGTTGCTGATGCCGTCAAAACCGGTAAAGGAGAAGCACAGAATGGTTGCCCCGGTAATCATCGGGATCACATGCGCATCACCAGACCAGAACGGCTTGCTGCTCGCCAGGGTACCTGCGCCTTCACCGTGGAAGACACCAAAGATAACCATGCCCAGAATCACGGCAATCAGGATGACCTGAAGCACAACAATAACGGAGTTAAAGTTCGCAACGGACTTGATGCTGCGCAGGTTGAACGCCGTCATAAAGGCCACCAGCGCCACGACGAACATCCACGAAGGGATCGACGGCACCAGTGCTTCAAAATAAATTTTAGCCAGCAGAATGTTGATCATCGGCGCGAACAGATAGTCGAGCAGCGAAGACCAGCCCACCATAAAGCCAACGGTCGGGCTGATGGATTTCTGGGCATAGGTGTAGGCGGAACCGGCAGACGGATAGCGACGGACCAGTTTACCGTAGCTCAGCGCGGTAAAGAGGATCGCAATCAGTGCGAAGGCGTAAGCCGTCGGCACATGACCGTCTGTGAGGCCTGATACGATACCGAATGTATCGAACAGCGTCATTGGCTGCATATAGGCAAGGCCCATCATAACAACCGGAACTAACGTAAGGGTTTTACGTAATTCCACGCGAGAGGTGTTTGGAGTTGCGTTATGCGACATAGTTATTCTCCTTTACGGTGATAACCGCCACGTAAGCGAAAAATTGCCCCATTTCTGTATTCCTCAGCGACAACAACTGTCGGATTTTAGTAAATATCTATCCGGTACGAAGCCCGGCCTCTTGGTTTTTAGTTTCGTTTCATACGTGCAAAAAAAAATAACCGACGCCTTTTATATCGTCGATTATTCATTTGGTTGCAGCGGCGCATTTTGCCCCACATCGGATACAAAAGGCAATACTTTGCAACGCCCGGGGCGATTTTCTTTTTTCTAACTGGCTGATTTCTCGACGCTGCTTTGCGAGTAAACGGCAGCAATAGCACTATTTGCTAAAATTTCGTCCCGCCACCACGCGCTTGCCAGCCCCGCAGTTTGTTCATTCCAGCCGACCCACACCGATTCATTGCTGCTTTGTGCAAGCACCTGTTTTTCAACAAGCGCACCGCTGTCTAAAAACCGCTGCGCCAGATAGCGGGGTAAATAGCCGCACCCCAGGCCACTGATTTGCAGCTCCAGCTTGGTTTTATAGTCGAACACCGTGATCGCCTCCTGCTCATCAAGCAACTGCGTGGAGGCCGCACAGTCGGGACGCGAGCTGTCACCGACCACAATGGCGCGGTAGCCTTTAATCGTGCGCCGGCTAAGGGGTTCCGGCTCCTGCGCGAGCGGATGGTGTGGCGCGATGGCGAAAACCTGCTCCAGCACACCCAGCCGGGCGAAACCGAAATCGCTTAACTGGGGCGGTTCATGCAGCGCACCGACAAAAATATCGGCCCTGCCCTGAGTTAAGGCATCCCATGAATCGCCCAGCACGCCATTAATGAAGATTAACCGGGTTACGCTGTGGTGCTGATAGAACGCCTCAATCAGCGGCGTCAGAAGAGAAAACGGAAAAGTATCATCAACGCCGATGACCAGTTCGTTCTCCCAACCCTGGTGCAGTTTGACGGCCTGTTTTTCCAGTTCGCGAACGGTATGCAGGACGTCGCGCCCCTTCTCCAGCAGCATCTGCCCGGTACGGGTAAAACGGGCGCGGTGACCAGAGCGATCGAGGATCTGGATATTAAGATCGCTTTCCAGTTTATGAACGGTATAGCTCAGCGCCGACGGGGTTTTGAAGAGCTTTGCCGAAGCAGCGGCAAAGCTCCCCTCTTTTTCCAGTGCATCCAGAATAATCAGAACATCCAGCAGCGGTTTCATGTTCGCCCCCTTCCGGTGTGCGATCGTTTCCGCTGAGAAACTTATTCCATCGGCATCACCAGCGGATCGGGATATTGATACTCAAACCCCAGTTCATGACAAATGCGATTGCCATCAACAATTTTGCCTTTACTTTCGTCCTTTGCTTCACCAAAAACAGGCGGAACCAGACCCAGCTGGCGTGCCATCAGCGGGTAAAACGTGCTACGCGCTGGATGAGAAGGCGCACATATATTATAGATGTGCCCACCTTTTGGAGCCTGTAAGAGTAGTTCTATTGCGGCAATTACGTCATCAAGATGCACAAGATTGACGCCATGTTGTCCGTCTGGCGCGGATTTTCCCGCGAAGAAGCGCCCTGGATGTCGCCCGGGGCCAACCAGACCTGCCAGCCGTACGATATCGACCTGGGTGCCGGGAAGATGATGCAGCCAGTCTTCCAGCTCTTTCAGCACTTTACCGCTCGTGGTAACGGGATGACGCTCAGAGGTCTCTTTCACCACGCCATCAACATCGCCGTAGACCGAGGTTGAGCTGGTAAAAATAATGCGTGGGACGTGATGCGCCAGCGCGCTGTCGACAATCTCCTGCATCGCCTGCAGATAAAATGATTCGCCCGGGCCACTGCGCCGTGCCGGTAACGTAATCACCAGCGCATCAACGTTCATCAGCGTGTCCAGATCGTCAGCATCACACACCAGTTCAGGTTCCAGACGCAGCTCGACGCCGTCAATACCGCACATGCGCGCCGCTTCTACCCCATCCGCCGTGGTTTTGCTTCCGGTCACCTGCCAGCCTTTTGCGGCTAATGACATCGCCAGCGGCATTCCCAGCCAACCTAAACCGACAATCGCGACCTTTTTCATGCGAATTCTCCTGACTTTTACTCGTCTTTCTTAAGGCTACGCCAGCCCGACAGAACACACAATTCATAGCGTCAATATGAAATGAATTAATGATCAAAAAAAGCCCTTGCAATCAGTCATACAACTGGTTTAGGTTAAAAGACATCAAATGAATAAGCATTCATCGAGAATTTTATGACACGCGTTCAATTTAAACACCACCATCATCACCATCATCCTGACTAGTCTTTCAGGCGATGTGTGCTGGAAGACGTTTGGATCTTCCAGTGGTGCATGAACGCATGAAAAAGCCCCCGGAAGATCTTCTTCCGGGGGCTTTTTTTTGGACCAAATTCAGACAGGTTAAAACAGGTTAACGAGGAAAACAGAATGTTAGATAACTCACGTTTACGCATAGCTATTCAAAAATCAGGCCGTTTGAGTGATGATTCACGCGAACTGCTCGCCCGCTGTGGGATTAAAATCAACCTGCACACCCAGCGCCTGATTGCCCTGGCTGAAAATATGCCCATCGACATTCTGCGCGTGCGTGATGACGATATTCCCGGCCTTGTGATGGATGGCGTTGTTGACCTCGGCATCATCGGTGAAAACGTGCTGGAAGAAGAGCTCCTGACCCGCCGTGCCCAGGGTGAAGATCCACGCTATTTTACCCTGCGTCGTCTGGACTTCGGCGGCTGCCGCCTCTCGCTGGCCACGCCTGTCGATGAAGCCTGGGACGGCCCGGCCGCGCTGAACGGCAAACGTATCGCCACCTCCTACCCTCACCTGTTAAAACGTTACCTGGATCAGAAAGGCGTGCAGTTTAAATCCTGCCTGCTGAACGGCTCTGTTGAGGTGGCGCCGCGCGCGGGTCTGGCTGACGCCATCTGTGACCTCGTCTCTACGGGCGCCACGCTGGAAGCAAACGGTCTGCGCGAAGTGGAAGTGATTTACCGATCCAAAGCGTGCCTTATCCAGCGCGACGGCGAAATGGCCGATGCGAAACAGCAACTGATCGACAAACTGCTGACCCGTATTCAGGGCGTGATTCAGGCCCGTGAATCGAAATACATCATGATGCACGCGCCAACCGAACGTCTTGATGAGGTCATTGCCCTGCTGCCAGGCGCAGAGCGCCCGACCATCCTGCCTCTGGCCGGTGACCAGCAGCGCGTCGCCATGCACATGGTCAGTAGCGAAACCCTGTTCTGGGAAACCATGGAAAAACTGAAGGCGCTGGGCGCAAGCTCAATTCTGGTGCTGCCAATTGAGAAGATGATGGAGTGATGGCCATGAGCTTTAACACAATCATCAACTGGAACGATTGTTCGCAAGAACAACAGCGCGCGCTGCTGATGCGTCCGGCGATTTCCGCTTCAGAAAGCATTACCCGCACCGTGGCCGAGATCCTTGATAACGTCAAAGCCCGTGGCGACGATGCGCTGCGGGAATACAGCGCAAAGTTTGATAAAACCGAGGTTAGCGCTTTAAAGGTAACAGAACAGGAAATCACGGACGCGGAAAGCCGCCTCGGTGACGAGATTAAACAGGCGATGGCCGTCGCGGTGAAAAACATTGATACCTTCCACACCGCGCAGATATTGCAGGCGGTCGATGTGGAAACCGTGCCCGGCGTACGCTGCCAGCAGGTCATGCGTCCGGTTGCGTCGGTGGGGCTTTACATCCCCGGCGGTTCCGCCCCGCTGTTCTCTACCGTATTAATGCTGGCAACCCCGGCACGCATCGCCGGTTGTCAGAAAGTAGTACTGTGCTCGCCGCCTCCGATTGCCGATGAAATTCTCTATGCGGCAAAACTGTGTGGCGTACAGGCGGTGTATAAAGTGGGTGGTGCACAGGCAATTTCCGCGCTGGCGTTTGGTACCGAATCCATTCCTAAAGTGGACAAAATTTTTGGCCCGGGCAACGCGTATGTGACCGAAGCAAAGCGTCAGGTCAGCCAGCGTCTGGACGGTGCCGCAATTGATATGCCTGCCGGTCCTTCTGAGGTGCTGGTGATTGCCGACAGCGGTGCAACGCCGGACTTCGTCGCCTCCGATCTGTTATCCCAGGCAGAACATGGCCCGGACTCACAGGTTATTTTGCTGACGCCGGATGCGGATATGGCAAAACGCGTGGGTGAAGCCGTTGAACGTCAGCTTGCCGACCTGCCGCGCGCCGACACGGCACGCCAGGCACTCTCAGCAAGCCGCCTGATTGTGGCGCGCGATCTGGCGCAGTGCATTGCCATCTCCAACCAGTACGGCCCGGAACACCTGATTATCCAGACCCGAAATGCGCGCGATCTGGTTGACAGCATTACCAGCGCAGGTTCGGTCTTCCTTGGCGACTGGTCACCGGAATCCGCCGGCGATTACGCTTCCGGCACCAACCACGTTCTGCCAACCTACGGCTATACATCAACCTGTTCGAGCCTCGGGCTGGCGGATTTCCAGAAACGCATGACCGTACAGGAGCTGTCCCGCGAGGGGTTTGCCTCTCTGGCCTCCACCATTGAGACCCTGGCCACTGCCGAACGTCTGACCGCCCACAAAAACGCCGTTACGCTGCGCGTTGCAGCCCTGAAGGAGCAAGCATGAGCATTGAAGAATTAGCCCGCGAAAATGTCCGTCGCCTGACGCCTTATCAGTCTGCTCGTCGTCTGGGTGGCAACGGTGATGTCTGGCTGAACGCCAACGAATACCCGACGGCCGTACAGTTCGAGCTGTCGCAGCAAACGCTGAACCGCTATCCGGAATGCCAGCCGAAAACGGTTATCGAAAATTACGCCCGGTACGCAGGCGTAAAGCCTGAGCAGGTGCTGGTCAGCCGGGGTGCAGATGAAGGCATTGAACTGCTGATCCGAGCCTTCTGCGAACCGGGCAAAGATGCTGTCATGTACTGCCAGCCAACCTACGGAATGTACAGCGTCAGTGCAGAAACCTTTGGCGTGGCGTGCCGTAACGTGCTTTCGCTGGAAGACTGGCAGCTCGACCTACAGGGGATTGCCGATAATCTTGACGGCGTGAAAGTGGTGTTCGTCTGCAGTCCAAATAACCCGACCGGGCAGATTATCAACCCGCAGGACATTCGAACCCTGCTGGAGATGACGCGCGGTAAAGCGCTGGTGGTGGCTGACGAAGCCTATATTGAGTTCTGCCCGCAGGCGACGCTGGCTGGCTGGCTCGAGGAGTACCCGCACCTGGTTGTACTGCGTACGCTGTCAAAAGCTTTCGCCCTCGCTGGCCTGCGCTGCGGCTTTACGCTGGCCAATAAAGAAGTCATCGACCTGCTGATGAAAGTGATTGCGCCATATCCACTCTCTACGCCGGTTGCCGACATTGCGGCGCAGGCTTTGGCCCCTCAGGGGCTCAAGGCGATGCGCGAACGCGTGGCGCAAATCCTTGAAGAACGGCAGTATCTGGTCACGGCCCTGAAAGATATTCCCTGCGTGGAGCAGGTATTCGACTCTGAAACCAACTACATCCTGGTACGCTTTACCGCGTCGAGTGCCGTATTTAAATCTTTATGGGATCAGGGCATTATCTTACGAGACCAAAATAAACAACCATCCTTAAGCGGCTGTTTGCGTATTACCGTAGGCACCCGAGCAGAGAGTCAGCGCGTGATTGACGCCCTGAAAGCGGAGAAAGTATGAGCCAGAAGACCCTCTTTATCGATCGTGATGGTACCCTTATTTCGGAGCCGCCAACCGATTTTCAGGTCGATCGTTTCGACAAACTGGCTTTTGAACCCGATGTAATCCCGGTGCTGCTCAAGCTGCAGAAAGCCGGCTATAAGCTGGTGATGATCACTAACCAGGACGGGCTGGGTACCGACAGTTTCCCGCAGGCGGATTTTGACGGCCCGCATAACCTGATGATGCAGGTGCTGACCTCTCAGGGCGTTGAATTTGATGAGGTGCTGATCTGCCCACACCTGCCTGCCGATGAATGTGACTGCCGCAAGCCGAAGGTAAAGCTGGTCGAACGCTACCTGACGGATGACGTGCTGGATAAAGCCAATAGCTATGTCATTGGCGATCGCATGACCGATATTACGCTGGCGGAGAACATGGGTATCTCCGGGCTGCGCTATGACCGTTCCACCCTTAACTGGGCAAAAATTGGTGAGCAGTTGACCCAGCGTGACCGCTACTCGCACGTTGAGCGCAACACCAAAGAGACGCAAATCGACGTTAAGGTCTGGTTGGATCGTGAAGGCGGCAGCAAGATCCACACCGGTGTGGGTTTCTTTGACCATATGCTGGACCAGATCGCGACCCACGGTGGTTTCCGCATGGAGATCGCCGTGAAAGGCGATTTGTATATCGACGATCACCACACCGTGGAAGATACCGGCCTGGCGCTGGGTGAAGCGCTGAAGCTGGCGCTCGGCGATAAGCGCGGTATTAACCGTTTTGGCTTCGTTTTGCCGATGGACGAATGTCTGGCGCGCTGCGCCATGGATATCTCCGGACGCCCGCACCTGGAATATAAAGCAGACTTCAACTACCAGCGCGTGGGCGATCTGAGCACCGAAATGGTGGAGCACTTCTTCCGCTCATTGTCCTACACCATGGGCCTGACGCTGCACCTGAAGACCAAGGGCAAGAACGACCACCACCGCGTAGAGAGTCTCTTCAAGGCCTTCGGCCGTACCCTTCGCCAGGCGATCCGCGTGGAAGGTGACGCCCTGCCTTCATCGAAAGGAGTGCTGTAATGAATGTGGTGATTCTGGATACCGGATGCGCCAACCTGAACTCCGTAAAGTCGGCAATTGCCCGTCACGGCTATGCACCGGACGTGAGTCGCGACCCGGACGTCGTACTGCGCGCCGATAAGCTTTTTCTGCCCGGCGTAGGGACAGCGCAGGCGGCGATGGATCAGATCCACGAGCGCGAGCTGGTGAGTCTCATCAAAGCCTGTACTCAACCGGTGCTGGGAATTTGTCTCGGCATGCAGCTGCTGGGCCGACGCAGTGAAGAGAGCAACGGTGTTGATCTGCTCGGGATTATCGACGAAGACGTGCCGAAAATGACCGATCACGGTCTGCCTCTGCCGCACATGGGCTGGAACCGTGTTTATGCCAAAGCCGGTGACAGACTGTTTCGCGGCATTGAAGACGGGGCCTATTTTTACTTCGTGCACAGCTACGCCATGCCGGTAAATCCGTACACCATTGCCCAGTGCAATTACGGCGAAGCATTTACCGCGGCGGTGCAGAAAGATAACTTCTTCGGCGTGCAGTTTCACCCGGAACGTTCGGGTGCCGCAGGCGCACAGTTGCTGAAAAACTTCCTGGAGATGTAATGATTATTCCCGCTTTAGATTTAATCGACGGCACGGTTGTCCGTCTCCATCAGGGCGATTACGGGCAGCAACGCGACTACGGTAACGACCCCTTGCCACGTCTGCAGGATTACGCCGCCCAGGGTGCGCAGGTGCTGCACCTGGTGGATTTGACTGGCGCAAAAGATCCGACAAAACGTCAAATCCCACTTCTTAAAAAACTGGTGGCCGGCGTGGATGTGCCCGTCCAGATAGGCGGTGGCGTGCGTACGGAAGATGACGTTGCGGCGCTGCTGGACGCTGGCGTGGCGCGTGTGGTCGTCGGCTCGACTGCCGTTAACGATCCTGAAAAGGTTAAAGCCTGGTTCCGCCGCTTTGGCGCTGACGCGCTGGTGCTGGCGCTGGATGTTCGTATCGACGAACAGGGTAACAAGCAGGTTGCAGTCAGCGGCTGGCAGGAAAACTCCGGGGTGACGCTGGAAGAGCTGGTTGAGAGGTATCTGCCCGTTGGCCTGAAGCACGTGCTGTGCACCGATATCTCCCGCGACGGCACGCTGGCAGGCTCTAACGTTTCTTTATATCAAGAAATCTGCGCGCGTTATCCGCAGGTGGCCTTCCAGTCGTCGGGCGGTATTGGTGATATCACTGATATTGCCGCGCTGCGCGGAACGGGCGTACAGGGCGTGATTGTGGGCCGGGCCCTGCTGGAAGGTAAATTTACTGTGACGGAGGCGATTCAATGCTGGCAAAAAGGATAATCCCTTGCCTGGACGTACGTGACGGCCAGGTAGTGAAAGGCGTGCAGTTCCGCAACCATGAAATCATTGGCGATATCGTCCCGCTGGCAAAACGCTACGCTGAAGAAGGCGCAGATGAGCTGGTGTTTTACGATATCACCGCCTCCAGCGATGGCCGCGTTGTGGATAAAAGCTGGGTGGCGCGCGTGGCAGAAGTGATTGATATTCCCTTCTGTGTGGCAGGCGGGATTAAATCTGCGGAAGACGCGGCAAAAATCCTCTCCTTTGGTGCCGATAAGATTTCCATTAACTCCCCTGCTTTGGCAGACCCGGAGCTGATTACCCGTCTGGCCGATCGCTTTGGCGTACAGTGTATTGTTGTCGGTATCGACACCTGGTATGACGCAGCCACCGGCAAGTATCACGTCAACCAGTATACTGGCGATGAGAGCCGTACCCGCGTGACCCAATGGGAGACGCTGGACTGGGTGCAGGAAGTCCAGAAACGTGGCGCGGGCGAAATTGTGCTGAACATGATGAACCAGGACGGCGTGCGTAACGGCTATGACCTTGAGCAGCTGAAAAAAGTCCGCGCGGTCTGCCACGTACCGCTGATTGCTTCCGGCGGTGCAGGCACCATGGAACACTTCCTCGAAGCCTTCCGCGATGCAAACGTTGACGGCGCGCTGGCGGCCTCCGTGTTCCACAAACAGATTATTAATATTGGTGAGTTAAAAACGTACCTGGCCGACCAGGGCGTGGAGATCAGGGTATGTTAACAGAGCAACAACAGGCGCAGCTGGACTGGGAAAAAACTGACGGATTACTGCCGGTGGTTGTACAGCATGCTGTTTCAGGTGAAGTGCTGATGCTGGGGTATATGAACCAGGACGCGCTGGCAAAAACGCTCCACAGCGGTAAGGTCACCTTTTTCTCGCGCACCAAACAGCGCCTGTGGACCAAAGGGGAAACCTCTGGCCATTTCCTGAATGTGGTCAGCATTACGCCGGACTGCGATAACGATACGCTTCTGGTACTGGCGAATCCGATCGGCCCAACCTGCCACAAGGGCACCAGCAGCTGCTTCGGCGACGCAAGCCACCAGTGGCTGTTCCTGTATCAGTTGGAACAGTTACTCGCTGAGCGTAAAACAGCGGATCCTGAAAGTTCGTATACGGCGAAACTCTACGCCAGCGGAACCAAACGTATCGCACAAAAGGTGGGGGAAGAAGGCGTTGAGACAGCGCTGGCCGCGACCGTACATGACCGCGAGGAGCTGACCAACGAGGCGTCGGATTTGATGTATCACCTGCTGGTGCTGCTGCAGGATCAGGAGCTGGATTTGACGGTGGTGATTGAGAATCTACGTAAGAGACATAAATAAAAAAACCGGGGAATGTCCCCGGTTTTTTTATCTGATGAGAATCACGCTTTTAGTTTGTAGTTCCGCAATGCGTTGCGGCCCAGCACCACACCCGAACCGATAATCCCGCCAAGCAGGACAGCAAGGATCAGAGTGATGGCCTTTTTCGGACTGTCACGATAGATAGGAAGATCCGGTTTCATGACATAGCGATAGACATGAATGGTGTCCGGGTTAACATTCAACTTCTCGATATCCAGCAAGTTCTGCTTAGTCTGATAGTACGCTCCAGAGAACACCAGCGGACGTGAAGCTTCGTTTTCAATCATCGATTTCAACGCTTCGCTGCCTAACAGGAACATGGTTTCCTGCGTCACGTCCTGAGTTTGCTGAATCTGTGGAGAAGTGATTTTGGCCGCTTCAGCGTTCTTCAGCGCTTCCGTAATCTGTTTAATGCGCAGATCTTTTTGTTCCTGCGAGACTTTCTCCTGGTTCTCCAGCGAGTCATTCAGTGTTGTGATCTGCTGCTTAATGTTATCTTTAAGGTCTACGGTTAACTCTTTCGCGGTTTGCTCGTCAACCTGTTGAATATACTGGGCTAGCTGCTTTTGAGCTGCTTCAGCAGATTCACCTACATAGCTGACGGTCAATGGAAATGCTTGTCCCTTAACCGTGGAATCGATGGTCAGCTTTTCCGGCATTTCCTGATTTTCAAGCGCCTGCGCTAATGCTGAAAAAGATGAATTAAAACGACTAATTGCACGAGTTTGGATATCCAGAATCGATGGTGCGGCTCCACCATAAAGGATATTCAACGCGTTTGCATACGTTGCAATCTGAGCGGCATCAGGTTGAGCAATGATCGCGGACGATGTCCATTTTTCTTTAGCTGTGGTGATATAAACGCCCGCCAGTAGGATAAAAAAAGCGATAAAAGCTCCAATTAACCACTTTCCACGCCACAGTTGCAGCACTATATCAAGTAAATCAATTTGCTCCCGGTCATTACTTCTGCTGACCAGGCTATTGTTGTTCTGCGTCATACAATCCCTAACAGATAAAAAAGGGCAAAAATAAACATGTTCACATAGTGTATCTGTTGCTACGGATTTTTCTATAAGAATCCGATGAGTTAAATCGGAAAGATGGGTTATGTAACTGGCATCCGCCGCGCTATGATAGACGCAATGTGATGCGTTATGGCATCAGTAAGAACACATTTTTATGAGGGAAGGTATGAAATTTCTGGTAACGGGTGCAGCAGGCTTTATCGGCGCAAATGTCAGCAAACGACTCCTGGATGCCGGTCATCAGGTCGTCGGTATTGATAACCTGAATGACTACTATGATGTCAATCTTAAGCTGGCACGTCTGGATCTGCTGACATCTGACAATTTCGCCTTCCACAAGCTGGACCTGGCCGACCGTGAAGGCATGGCCACACTGTTCACCCGTGAGAAATTTGATCGCGTCATCCACCTGGCCGCACAGGCAGGTGTACGCTACTCGCTTGAAAACCCTCACGCCTATGCAGATGCCAACCTGGTAGGGCATCTCAACGTGCTGGAAGGCTGTCGCCATCACAAGGTACAACATCTTCTGTATGCATCTTCCAGCTCCGTTTACGGTCTGAATCGCAAGATGCCTTTTTCGACTGACGATTCGGTCGACCACCCTGTCTCACTTTATGCCGCGACCAAAAAAGCCAATGAACTGATGTCGCATACCTATTCCCACCTGTACAACCTGCCCACGACGGGCCTGCGTTTCTTTACCGTGTACGGTCCGTGGGGTCGTCCGGATATGGCGCTGTTTAAGTTCACTAAAGCGATGATTGAAGGCAAAAGCATTGATGTCTACAACTACGGTAAGATGAAGCGCGACTTCACTTACATTGATGATATCGCCGAAGCCATTATCCGTCTGCAGGATGTTATCCCTCAGGCCGATGCAAACTGGACCGTTGAAACCGGTTCACCGGCAACCAGCTCTGCGCCTTATCGCGTCTATAACATCGGAAACAGCTCTCCGGTTGAACTGATGGATTACATTACGGCTCTTGAAGAGGCGCTCGGGATAGAAGCAGAAAAGAATATGATGCCAATCCAGCCGGGTGACGTACTAGAAACCAGCGCAGATACTAAAGCGCTGTATGACGTTATTGGCTTCAAACCGCAGACTTCCGTTAAAGAAGGCGTGAAGAATTTCGTTGACTGGTATCGCGACTTCTACAAAGTATAAAAACAAAAAAACCGGCAAGTGCCGGTTTTTTTATGCGCCTTAAGCAGAGACTCAGTCGCTACCAAACAGATCGCGGGTATACACTTTATCCGCCACGTCGGCCAGTTCTTCCGCCATACGGTTAGAGATAATCACATCCGCTTCCTGTTTGAACGCATCCAGGTCACGAATAACACGGGAATGGAAGAATTCATCTTCCTGCATCGCTGGCTCATAAATAATTACCTGAACGCCTTTGGCCTTAATACGCTTCATGATCCCCTGAATGGAAGAGGCGCGGAAGTTATCAGAACCGCTCTTCATGATCAGGCGATATACGCCCACCACTTTCGGCTGACGCGCGAGAATGGAATCGGAAATGAAGTCTTTACGCGTGCGGTTGGCATCCACAATCGCGGAAATCAAATTGTTTGGCACAGCCTGATAGTTCGCCAGCAACTGTTTGGTATCTTTTGGCAGGCAGTAGCCGCCATAGCCAAACGACGGGTTGTTGTAATGGTTGCCGATACGCGGGTCGAGGCACACGCCTTCGATGATCTGGCGGGTATTCAGGCCCAGACTCTCGGCATAGCTGTCCAGCTCGTTGAAGTAAGCCACGCGCATTGCCAGGTAGGTATTCGCGAACAGCTTGATCGCTTCGGCTTCAGTGGAATCGGTAAACAGCACCGGGATATCTTTCTTGATTGCGCCTTCCTGAAGGAGAGCAGCAAAACGCTCCGCACGCTCAGAGCGCTCACCGATCACGATACGGGATGGGTGCAGGTTATCGTATAACGCCCTGCCCTCGCGCAGAAACTCTGGCGAGAAGAAGACATTATCAATACCCAACTCTTCTTTGATTGATTTAGTGAAACCGACCGGAATGGTCGACTTAATGATCATCACTGCATTCGGATTAATCGCGATAACGTCTTTGATCACCGCTTCAACCGTCGAAGTGTTGAAATAGTTAGTTTTTGGATCGTAGTCTGTTGGGGTCGCAATGATGACAAAGTCCGCATCACGATAAGCATCTTCTTTATCGGTGGTAGCACGGAAATTCAGCGGTTTGTTCGAAAGGTAATCCTGGATTTCTTTGTCTACAATCGGCGATTTCTTCTGATTCAGCATATCCACTTTGGACTGTACGATGTCCAGCGCAACCACTTCATGGTTCTGGGCAATCAGAATGCCGTTTGAGAGACCGACATAGCCTGTTCCGGAGATTGTTATTTTCATTCGCTAATGACTTCTGTGAGTTAACTGTACTGATGGCCGCCTGACCATCGCGATAAACCTGACTGTTGGGCTTTGTACCTCCTGGCCAACAGAACTGTCAAGGCAAACCAGGAGTAATCCCTGCTCGCAGGATGACATTCAGACTACTTCGAGTATCGCGAGCCAAATTTTGCGTAAAAAAAACCCGGAGACGAGCTCCGGGCCTTAATTACAACGCGTTATTTAACTTATTCCATCCATTCGGTATGGAATACACCTTCTTTATCAGTACGCTTATAGGTATGCGCGCCAAAATAGTCGCGCTGTGCCTGAATCAGGTTCGCAGGCAGAACGGCAGCACGGTAGCTGTCGTAGTACGCCACTGCTGCGGAGAAGGTCGGAACCGGAATACCGTTCTGCACAGCGTAAGCCACAACGTCACGCAGCGCCTGCTGGTATTCGTCGGCAATCTTCTTGAAGTATGGCGCCAGCAGAAGGTTAGCAATACCCGCGTTTTCCGCATAAGCATCGGTGATTTTCTGCAGGAATTGTGCACGAATGATGCAACCTGCGCGGAAGATCTTCGCGATCTCACCGTAGTTGAGATCCCAGTTGTTCTCGTCTGACGCGGCACGCAACTGAGAGAAGCCCTGCGCGTAGGAGACGATTTTACCCAGGTACAGAGCGCGGCGAACTTTCTCGACGAATTCAGCTTTTTCACCGGCGGATTTAGCCTGTGGGCCAGACAATACTTTGGACGCCGCAACACGCTGCTCTTTCAGGGAAGAAATGTAACGTGCAAAGACGGATTCGGTGATCAGAGACAGCGGTTCACCCAGATCCAGAGAGCTCTGGCTGGTCCATTTACCGGTACCTTTGTTCGCAGCTTCGTCCAGAATCACATCAACCAGGTATTTACCCTCTTCATCTTTCTTGGTGAAGATATCTTTGGTGATGTCAATCAGGTAGCTGTTCAGCTCACCTTTGTTCCACTCGGTAAAGGTTTCAGCCAGCTCTTCGTTAGAGAGGTTCAGGCCGCCTTTCAGAAGAGAGTAAGCTTCTGCGATGAGTTGCATATCGCCGTATTCGATGCCGTTGTGAACCATCTTCACGTAATGGCCCGCACCGTCTGGACCAATATAGGTCACACACGGCTCGCCATCTTCAGCAACCGCAGCGATTTTTGTCAGGATTGGCGCAACCAGTTCGTACGCCTCTTTCTGACCACCAGGCATGATAGATGGGCCTTTCAGTGCGCCCTCTTCACCACCGGAAACACCGGTACCGATGAAGTTAAAACCTTCAGCAGACAGTTCACGGTTGCGACGAATGGTGTCCTGGAAGAAGGTGTTACCGCCATCAATAATAATGTCGCCTTTTTCGAGGAAAGGTTTCAGAGAGTCGATAGCAGCATCGGTACCTGCGCCCGCTTTCACCATTAACAGGATACGACGAGGCGTTTCCAGGGACTCAACAAACTCTTTCACCGTATAGAAAGGAACAAGTTTCTTGCCCGGGTTCTCAGCAATCACTTCTTCGGTCTTATCACGGGAGCGGTTGAAAACGGAGACGGTATAACCACGGCTTTCGATGTTGAGCGCCAGGTTGCGCCCCATCACTGCCATACCGACAACGCCGATTTGTTGCTTGGACATTACATACTCCTGTCAGGGATGGTCGCCACGAAAAATACGCGGCTTGAATGTATCTATGATGTTAACTCAGGATTTATGGAGAAAGGTAGTGGAAGATGCTCTTTAAATAAAATTATTTATTATCAATGCATTGCATGTCAACCTTACTTTTAGTACAGGCTTTCGTACTGACTGGTTATAATCTGCCATGTATATCTACGCTCTGCAATTTCCTGCATTGCAGCAGAATTTTCATAAATTTTAAGCTGAGGATCATTCAAAAGTTGTACAAGATTATCACTATCAGTGAAATAAAAAGCTTGCCCTTCGGTTGTGAAACGGTTAAAGCTGCAATCGAATGCGTATATTGGTTTACCAAAATGCATTGCTTCAACTAAGGATGGGTTCGTACCTCCAGCAGAATGTCCATGAAGATAGCCAGAACAAGACATCCTTATTTGATAAAGCAATTTTATATCATAAATTGGATTTATTAGCTCGATATTAGAGAAATGATTGTATTTCTCAACTAGCGCACGTCCATATTCGCTCGAGTTCCAATTGCCAATGAACTTGATCTTTTTTTCAGTTTTAGTAAAAGAATCAAGAATTAAATGTATATTATTTTCAGGCTCTATCCGACAGATGCTTAGGAAGAATTCTTCATCATCATGGAGAAAATAATCAGTTCCAGTTGGCTCTAAAAGCTCATCAACACTAATTGCGTGGTCACCACCATATGCAATAACTTCGCTCCGTAGATTATATTTGCTATAAACATAATCAGACAAAGCTTGATTGTCGGTGATAATTACGTCAGAAAATTTAATGGCTATATATTCGGAAAACTTTAAGAATAAACGCGCAAATTTGCCCCATTTTTCACGCCGCCACTCCAATCCATCAATATTGGTAATGATTTTGCTACGACTAAAAAGCTTAAATATTGGAAAAAAAATTGCACCAGAAACGCCAAGTACCAGTATTACATCTGGTTTAGTTTTCAAGGTATGCATGATCGAAACAATATCATATGCAACACTTTGAATTCCGTTTGCTTTTAAAGGAATATATTTTAATGTAGCTCCATTATGGTGTTCCAAGCGAGTTGGAAGTTGCTTTGATGAGCAATAAACTTGATAGTCAATATCATCACTAGAAAAT
Source organism: Enterobacter sp. SORGH_AS_0287 (assembly GCF_031453695.1). Taxonomy (NCBI): domain Bacteria; kingdom Pseudomonadati; phylum Pseudomonadota; class Gammaproteobacteria; order Enterobacterales; family Enterobacteriaceae; genus Enterobacter; species Enterobacter sp. SORGH_AS_0287. Next base: position 500,017 of record NZ_JAVIZW010000001.1, on the reverse strand, counting down.
CTCGTCAGGTTCTCTACAAGTGACTCAAACCCACCATAAGAGGCTGGAATACCAACAATACCAATTATAGATATTTTTTTCATTAATAACCTTCATTCTTCGCGCCAACTGAATTAATTGTTCGCTTTCCATTCATTAACAACATAATAGGGAACATATAAAAAACATCTAACAAATTGAAAAAAATCACACTATCTGTCATTGCTTTAATAGGAATTAATGCAAACAGCAAAGCACATATTGCACCATAACGAACTAGTGTTTTTAATGTCACAAATAAAAAAAGGATTAGAAGTAATAAGACAGGTAGAAAACCAAATAATGAATGTATTAATATAAAAGAATTATGAGGGTTATTATTTAATATATTGATTATTTCCATTCCATTAAATGAACGACCTAAAACAAAATCTGTCAAACTGAAATTAGAAAAATACTCATTATAAATAACACTTCGTGTAGTTTTTAACCCTTCAGAAAAGTTAGTATTATCAGCAATCCTTTCGTTAAGAGAACCTACATCAATAAACATCATGAAAGGCGAGCAAATCAGTATAACAATCACCATTCCTTTCAAACCAAAAGTTTTATATAACGCAACGCAAAGAATTACAGCAGATATTAATAAAGCAGTTCTTCCTTTTAATATAAAGCACATAAATACAGTAATAATAGCCATTGGTAGTAAACTTCTATTTTGTAAAGTGAACAAAAAACTACCAACAACTGGGAAAATAATAAAAGTTGCTACAATATTCCTACTAGCCTCAAAGAAAATTATATTTTCATCATGAGTAATTAGCAGCCTAATAATAATTAACGTGCAAGCCAACACAAAAAAGTGAAAGAAATAGCGTTTATAATCTAAAATATACAAAGCGTATGAAAATGCTAAAAAAGCCACACCAGAAAATATAAAGTAGACTTTTAGTTTCCAGTCATCGTTTGGTGATAATAAAGCTGATACAGAGAAAATGATTATAAGAATAGCGATTCCAACAATAATGCCTGGAGAAAAGTAAGTCTTATCAAAGATAAATAGTAAAAGAGAAAATGCCAAAAAAAGGACAGTTACAACTTGTCGAATTAATACACCATCAAATGTCATTGAAAAGAGATAAATTGCAGTTAATAATAAAAACACTGTTTTAAAAATGTTATTCATCGATATGATCTTTTATGAATTTTTGAACATGATTAAGGATATTCTTTTCAAAGTGAGCTTTAGTAAGGTTACTGGTGTAATAATCTCTGGCTCTCGAAGCCAAGAGCTCAACATCAACGTTTTGCTGGCATATATTTTTTAATACTTCAGCAAAAGCATCACTATCGTCTTTATCGATAAGTATTCCATTATAATTATTGCTAATTATTTCTGCAGCTCCTCCGTGTGAAGTTGTAATCACTACGCACTTCGCTCGCATTGCTTCCAACACTGTTGTCGGAAAAGGATCACTCATGACCGATGGGACCAAAACTATATCATAATTAAACATTTCGCGATCAGCGCTTTCACTGAAACCGAGTAACCTGATGTGGTGATCTATATCATTTTCTTTTAGATAATTACGATACTCTTCGAGTAAGTAAGAACGATTAGGTGGTGCATCTCCATAAGCATCAACTTGAATACTTTGGTTTCCATTATTTGTGAGTTTTTTAACTGCATCGGCTAACAACCAATATCCTTTTTCAGGCATAACTCTACCTACTATAAGAAATTTTGGATTAGCTTGATCAATGCGCTTTTCATTAATAGAATTTTCAAAAATATCGGAAACCCCATTTTTCACAACACTGGCACATATTTTCTTATCGCCATTAGTAACATACTCTTTCACAACATTAGATACACAAATGATTTGATTTGCGCTTTTTCTTACCAAAAAAGCCAACGCCCTGCCTGAAAATTTTTGTTTCTGATTCTCATGGCAATGGATAATATTTTTTGCGCGCAATAATTTACAGACAAATGCAACCAAACCAGCAGCATATGTATTAATATAAATTAAATCATACTTTTTTTTATTTCTGAAGAGATGAAAACTGAACTCTATGAAATCTTTAAAAAGACAAAAAACACCATTTGCAGTAAAAATTTTACTATGCACAACAGGAATACTAGTAACTCTATTATAGTTTATATTTTCCATTTTACTTGACTGTTGTAGGAGAAAGGCCTCCAGGCACTTTTTATCATTTTTATACCATACTTCAATCAAAAAATAATTTGACAAAATAGAGATTACATAAGATAAAATCTTCGTTGCCCCATAACTATCATCCAATGGATGAATAACAACAATTTTTCTCATTTCTTTTAAATCCATTATAGTTTCCTTCAAACTTACCTACTTTTTTCAAAAGAAACTCGTTAAAAGAGGTTCCCCATACATGCGCTTGAGCACTACCTTTTACAAAACCTACGCTTGAATAGATTGTTGCTAATACCTCAGGTTGATCAATTAAAATCATTATCTGACCAGGGATCTTCGATTGAATTGAAGCACAGTCAAAATATTTAGAATAATTAGTTTGTTCTCGTGGGTGAGATTTTATGCAAATTTCGTTTTTACTATAAATACTACAATAATGTTCATAAATAATTTTATAGATTTCAATTTTTTCATGCTCAGTCATCATCCCGTCTTCAGAAAAAGGCTGAGTGAAAATAACAACCTTAGAGAGAGGAATATAAGGTTCTTCAGAAAATAGATCTAAAAAATAATTTTTCTGTATGAATGTTAGGTGGTTCCATTCATTTGTAATATCAATCTCAGTAACTTTATTGCTGATTCTTTCCGGTATGGTAACAATGCCTGAAAGAATTATTTTATCAATATCATCACTCCATCCAAAAAATGGACCTTTTGAACCGAATAAAATTTCTCTAATAAAAGAATAACGACTAACCTTCGTAGAGGAGTAATTTGCCAACCCATCTTCAATTAAGATAAAGCTGTTACTGCGTTTGATATATAGTTGAGAGAAATATAAGTGATCATGCCCATATACTTGAATATTTTGTCTACTAAAATGCAGCAAAATTTTTTTGTAATTATAATAAATGACTCTTAGCAAGAGGCTAATTAATTTAGGGTAATTATTAAATGAAGGAAAGACAATTGTTGTGGGTAATTTCTTTTGAATATCTTTCGAAATCCCATCCGAAATAACAAAGGTTGTTTTTTTAAAATCTTCAGGATTTAAAAGATAATATATGAAAAGACCATGAATATTATTAATAACGCAAAATTTAGATAATGGTGACTTACGACTATTTTCCATCATACATTCCCTAAAGTCCATGGTACAAGTTTTGTTTTATAAGCAAGGAACCAAGTTCCCAAAAAACGTAAAAGCATCGAAACTGCAAAGGAAATTGCTACTCCTTCGATACCCAATGGAGCAATTAAGCACAAGAGGAGAATTACGTTAAATACGCCACAGGCTATAGTTAATACTGATAACTGTCCTGTTTTTTTTGCATAAAACAAATAATTGGTTACCATTAAATACATGCCAAGAAAAACTTGCCCTAAGCATAACCACCCTATAACCAACTTTCCAGCCTTATATTTCTCACCAGCAATTAAAGTTAAAACATATGGAGAAATTAAAAATGATAAAATACCAATAAAGATTAATAAAATAAAGTAATAATATGTTTTGCTAACGATATGTTTTCTTTGAATAAAAGAACTATTGCTTAATTCCTTAAAAAGCCATGGCATAAATGCTTTATTTACAGCATCGAAAACAATCACCATTCCCATACTCAATTGCATTGCAACCATGTATATACCAGCTTGATCAGATCCCAATTTCGAGTTTATGAAAAACCGATCAACTGAACTAATAAGATACATGCCAAAAACATGTGGTATTAGAGGGACGCTAAAGCTTAATGCATCTAAAAACATGCCTTTCTTGATATTTCTAAAACTGAGCAGTTTATCTTTTTGGATCAGAAGAATAGTAATTACAAAAATAATCATCATTGAATACATCTGCGCTTCAATTCGCCCTTCAGCATGTCGCGCAAGAAAAACAACAAATATTAATGTAAATATAAAAAGAAGAAGGCTTTGCCCAATTTGCAACAAGCCAAATGATATTGCTTTTTCAGTAATCTGCCATTGGTTTAACCGAAATTGAACTACAAAATTTATGCCACTTATAAATATAGCCGCGAGAATCCAGTTCCTATCTATTCCAGTAAAAAATACCAGACCTGTTGAAAAAATAAAAGTTAAAGGAATAATAATTGCTAAACTTAAAATCAAGAGACAAAAACAAGCACCATTGTAGTTCTTTAGATAATGTTTATCTTTTTTATCGAAAAAAACCCGAGCGGTTGCACCAAGAGTGTTGAATGCTATAACTGAAACCAGTCCTGTAATGATGGTTTGGAAAATAGCAATTTTTCCATACTCAGATGTCGTAAGATATCGAGTCAAAATTGGTAATAGAATAAAGGGTATTGATGCATTTAATATGTTTGAAATCAAATATACTGATGATTTCTTTAGAAATGACATAGGATACCTGTATTAATCAACTCTTTTAGACAGTAGTATTTCAGCCAATTCAAAATCTATTTGCTCATCAATATCAATGGAATTAAACCGATTCATTATATATGCAAATGTTCCCTTGCTGTAGAGATTATTAATATTAGAAACATAATCTCTATTAAACAAATAAATGGAGCCATTTAGCCTATAATATGTGGGTAAGTCTTGAGAACGTTGAATATTAATAGCCGGGATGAAATTATCCATTGATAAGTCATTAGGCAAGGTATTACAATATTGGATAGGATGTTCGACTTCACATACTGAAACTATAGCCCTAGCTTTTTTTTCATTCATTAAATCGAAAGCTTTTGCTATATCAGTCTCGGTTCTTAGTGGAGAAGTTGGCTGTAATATCATAACAGTAGAAACTTCAACGCCAGTTTCTTCTAGCCATCTAATTATATCTGTTACCACATCATTTGTCGTTGCTGTATCAGATGAAAGTTCAGGCGAACGAAGGTAAGGAACTTCCGCTCCAGCTCGTATAGAGATATCTCGAATCTGCTCTGAGTCCGTACTAACTATTATCCTATCGAATAGCTCAGATTTTAAGGCCGCATCTATTGTCCATTCAATTAAAGGGCGGCCACAAAGGTTTTTAATGTTCTTACCCGGAAGCCTTTTACTCCCGCCTCTTGCAGGAATTATCGCTATCTTCATCATTATAAATACAACCCTTGTATATCTTGTTGCGCTTTATAAAAGTCGTCCATACGGCCAATATCTAACCAGTATTCATGGATTGGGAACATTGTTACTTGTTTATCCATTTTTATTTGTTGCTCTAATAAAGTTGGCATATCAATCTTTATATTTGCTGCAACATTTTTATATATTTCTGGATTAACGACATAAATCCCGGCATTTACAAAAAACTTCTGAATTGGCTTCTCAACCATGTCCGTAATAACATTACCTTTTCCTCGCACAACTCCATATGGAATTTGATATTCGTATTCTCGCACGCACATTGTCGCTATTGATTTTGATTCAATATGAAATTGCAATAGCTTCTCAATATTTAACGTAGTAAGCACATCGCCATTAATCATGATCAACGGCAAATCATCAATATCTTTAGGTAAAAGCCCGAGTGCACCGCCAGTACCTAATGGCTCTGCCTCATATACATAGGTTATCTTCACACCCCATTTAGAGCCATCACCAAAATAATCAGAAATATACTCTGGCATGTAATGCGTAGATATATATATATTCTCAAATCCAGAGGCGATAAACTGAGTTAAAAGTGTCTCTAAAATTGGTTTATCACCAACTTTAAGCATTGGTTTTGGGCAATTATCTGTTAAGGGTTTTAACCGAGTGCCAAATCCTCCCGCCATGATAAAAATTGGGTTTTTATAGCTACGTTTCTCAATACTTGTTTCATACGTTTCTAGCCCAAGAACTTTCCCAGATTGAGGATCAATAATTGGTATCGCCAAAATAGATCTATTAGACATGAGCTGAATCAGCTGTGTTTTCGTTGTTTCAACAGTTGCAGTAACGGGTGATTTATTCATCACGCAGCTTACATTTGCATCAAGGTCAACATTTTTCAAAATTCCACGACGGATATCTCCATCGGTCAGCACTCCAAGTAACCTACTCTCATCATCTATAACAAGGCCTATCCGTAAGGCTTCGTCATTAATAATTTTCAGTGCACTTCGAATACTGTCATTTGGTGATATAAGAACTTTTTGCCATTTTTTTTTCATTGTATCCCCCTGACTAAAGAGTAATCATAATGTTTAGTAAAAAGTTGATTTAGGAAGAATATTTTTCCGGACAAGAGCTGCAGCACCAACAATGCTTTCGTCTCCAATATTTATATTTTGTATAACAGTCGCATTAGCGCCTATAAATACATTGTCGCCACAATTTACACCACCGCATAAGACCCCACCAGGGGAGATATGGCAGTTATTACCGATAATTGTATCATGCTCGATGATAACGCGTGTATTGATAATCGTATTCTCACCCAGCCTAACGCCGGGCTGAATTATTGCTCCGGGTAAAACTTGCACACCTTCGTCTAATTCTGAATACGATGAAACTAAGGCGTCCTTAGATACTATTGTTTCGAACACATAACCCATAGCTTTTAATTTTGCAAAGATCGTATTTCTTTTACAAGAACCAGGCACAAAGCCTAATCCATTAGCAACTTTAATTGTCCCTGGTAAATATTTACTGAAAAAAAGATCATCAGAAATAACGGGAATTCCTTTAAAAATTTCACGATTTAAAGTTAGCTGTTTATCAACAATAACTTCTATTTTATACTCAAGCTTGAGCAAGACATCTGCTATTACGGAGGCATGCCCTCCCCCCCCCAATAGTGCAATTGTTTTAGTCATTGCTAATTCTGTCACCTTCGCAATAATCTTTTTTTGCCATTTTCCCTAGCATATCCCAGAATTCATACGGAGAAATACCATCTCCGGGACGTTTGACCGAAATATTTTCGTTGCTATAATAAGATCCCGCACTAATATCTTTCACAGCAACAATGCTGCGTCGTGCTATCGATTTATTTTTTTGCTCCGAGGCTGTTGGTCTTTTTACTCCATCACCTAAAGCTAATTCGACGTTTCTAATTGCCTTAACCATTTCAGCAAGCTCGTCTGGTTCTAAAGACGCTTTGTGATCTGGTCCTTCCATATTTCTATCAAGAGTAAAATGTTTTTCGATTATCACTGCACCTCTGGCAACAGCTGCTACTGGGATAGTAATACCCTGACTATGGTCTGAATAACCGGTCGGTAAGCCAAAGGCTACAGCCAAAGAATCCATCGCCTTAAGATTTATTTCATTCATTGGTGCAGGGTATTCAGTAGTACAATGTAATATACGTACCTTTTCTTTCAGAGCACGCTGTCCTGCATCCGATGAATATGCTTTTTGAAATTCGGTGCGTGAAGGTATTACATTCCCACTAGAAGTAAATCCAAATGCCAGTACACCCAGAGCATCTTCAATTTCGGACAATGTTGCCATTCCGGTAGATAGCATAATATTGCAGCCGGTCAATGCATGTGATAATACAAAGGGAGCGTTTGTTATCTCCCCTGAAGGTATTTTCAATGTTTTTAATTTTAAGTCATTCACCAAAAATTTTAAACTATCCTCATCAAATGCAGTTGATAAGAATTCAATTCCTAATTGATTGCAATAGTCAATTAGTTCCTTATGGGTTTCATAAGATAGCTCTAATCGGCTTAACATGGCTAGCTGTGATTCAGTTTTATTAGTATTTGTAACTTGATATTCAGCTTGAGCAGCACTTGCTGTAACCAGATTTTGAGATTTAAATGTTTGAAACTTAACTATATCTGCACCAGCATTGTGTGCTGCATCGATCAAACGAAAAGCCAGGTCACGCTGACCATTGTGATTTACACCGGCCTCTGCAATGATAAGAGTCATAATAATTATCCTAAATCGTGAAATTTTTTCATGGGTTGAAAGTCGAGGGCCTTAATAGCATTAATGATTTTCTTACTCGAATCACCTTCCCCATAAGGATTATCAATTTTTAGAGAATTAAATTCATCTTTCATTTGAACAGCTGTTTTAATTGCCTCAACTATATCATATTTATTTGGTTGACAATTAATGACTGAATTTGCCGCTAATCTGCCATTTTGCCGAGAGCCGATGTTTATTGTCGGGACACAAAACGATGGCGCCTCAATAATACCACTTGAAGAATTCCCAATTACCATTGAACTGTATTTTAAGGCAGAAAGATAGCGTAGCTGTCCCAAAGATGGAATGGCATAGACTCTTTCCACTTGAGTTTTCGCATATTTTTCTAGAATTGGAATTATTTGCCTACCACCGTCATCCGAATTCGGGTAAGTAATAATCACTTTGTGATCTTTAAACTCATCAAGTGCATCTAATAATGCTTCAAATGAACGCTTTGGAGATTCATTTGCAAGAGTAACAGGGTGGTATGTGACAAGAAAATAAGGGCGATCAAGCGAAAATTTTAATGATTTACTTAATGCATCTAAACTTAGTAGTTTTGTACGGTGAAGATGTTCAAGGCCTAACGCGCCAACATTGTATACTCTATTAGGTTCCTCGCCCAATTGAATGACTCTTGTTCGATATTCCTCAGTTGATACTCCGTGCAAATAACTTAGTTTCGTTATTGCATGCCTAATCGCATCATCATAGGCACCTTCAGTAATTTCTCCACCATGTAAATGAAAGATTGGTATTTTTAAAAACATCGCTGCCTGAGCTGCCGCAAAAGCTTCATACCGATCTCCTAGAATGATAATCAGATCAGGTTTCATCCTGGTTAATGCATCGGCAAATCCAATTAGGCCAAGCCCTATACTTTTCACTACCCCAACAGCACTATCCGAAGATAGTAAGATTTCTACTTTTTCATCAATCTTAAAACCATCTTCTTCTATCTGATGCCATGTTAAGCCAAATTCAGGAGACAAATGCATCCCGCTGACTAAAACCTGGAGTTCAAGAGCATTATCATCTTTAATGTCTTGCATTAACCAATATAGCAAACCATATTCAGCTCTTGTACCAGTAAAGACAGCAATTTTTTTTGTCATACCAAACTTTCCTACAAACTATTAATAGGTGTACTTGGAAGATTTATTAACCTTTCTTCGATGATTTCAGATTGTTTCAAATCGTCACGAATGTATCCATTATACATCGGTAAACGATGCATTAATTTCCACACTGGTCTAATCATTATTCCATTTTGATTCATATCAATAAGCAGTCTATCTCTGGTTTCTTTTGTGTCGCATACAACAGCATTTAGCCAATAATTAGAGCGTGCATATTCAGGTTCAGAAACAAATTTTAATTCACTATTAGCAAAAAACTCTTGATATTTCTTCGCAAGTTCTCTTTTTTGAGACAAGAACAAGTTAATATTTTCTATTTGTGCGCAACCAAGAGCAGCATTAATATTTGGCATACGATAATTAAACCCTGGCTCATCATGATTGAATTCGTAGGGATGTGGTATCTTCGCCGTTGTGGTTACATGTTTAGTTCTTTTACCTTCTTCCTCTGAGTGACATAAGATCATGCCACCGCCACCGGTAGTTATAATTTTGTTACCATTGAAACTTAGGCATCCATACTTACCGATCGTGCCAGTATGTTTTCCTTTGTAAAAAGAACCAAGGCTTTCTGCTGCATCCTCTATCAAAGCAATCCCCCACTTTTGGCATACTTGAAGTAATTCATCCAATTCAACAGGATGACCAAATGTATGCATAGGCACTGCCGCTCTAATTTTCTTACCCGTTTTACGGTGAATAGCCCCTAATTCTGTGCGCTCAGCATTTTCATCAAGCCAATTATTCATTGCTATTGGACAAAGGCCCATGCTGATAGGTGATATATCGATGAAAACAGGCTCTGCACCTAAATGATATATCGCATTGCATGTTGCAACAAAAGTTAATGCTTGTGTAATGATTAAATCACCACGCTGCACTCCAGAAAGATAGAGTGCCGCATGTAGCGCAGCGGTACCATTTACAGTTGCTACTGCCCTAGGGCTTTTTGTGTAAGATTCGATTTTTCTTTCGAACTCATCCACATACTTCCCAACGCTAGAAACAAAACTTGATTCAATAGTATCTGCAACATATGCCTTTTCATTTCCCTTAAATGTTGGCACATGGAGAGGAATGAAATCATCCGTTTTATACAGATCTCTAATAAAAGTTACCAGGATATCAGCGTTCATGTTTCAACCTTTACATTTTGCCATCTAAATATTTGCCTTTTTCTTGATGTCCGAAACCACTAATAGTCTCGTGAAACAAAGAAACGATTTCATCTTTAGTCCAGGATAAATCTTTTTTCATATCATGAATCTTTTTACGGAAATTCTGGATTTTTTTAGTGTCAAGAGAAGATGAATTTTTAACAATGCCAATATTATTATATTTATTCATATCGACAGTTTCATTAGCCATGAAAAATTCTTCGAAATCTTTTTCACCTGTCGTATCACTAGGAGTGAACAAACACGGCCAAAAATCTTTGCCGATATTATTTTTTGCAAAGTCTCTGGCTTCTTCCTCTGTGTTACATAAATATGGTTTCAAACCTAATTGTTGTAAATACAATACTGCTATTTCTGAAAAAGTTATCAAATCTAATTCTTCACTTAGTTTTGGGAAAAATATATCCCCATTCTCTCCAAATATACATGACATCAAGCATAATTCACCTGATTCCTGCGGAGTGACAAAATAACGTTTAATATCATTAGGCGCTACAATTGGTTGTCTTTTCTGTATCCTCTGATTAAAACCATGCAATAATGAACCATCGGAAAAGGCCACATTCGCAAATCGAGCCGTTGAAATATTTATATTCTTACTTTGTTCCATTAAAAACATTTCCATGATGCGTTTAGAGCCCCCCATCATATTGACGGGATTTGCGGCCTTATCCGTTGAGACGCAGAAATATTTTTTAGCTCCGTGTAAATGAGATTGAATGATTGTTTTCTCAGTATTAAACACATTAACATCTATCATACGCATTAACGTGTAAGGGTCTTTTTCACTACGAACATGTTTCAAAGCAGATAAGTTTAAAACATAATCATATTTACCATCAGCTTTAATGAATGCATCATATTCGATAGAACCAATATCTAAAGCAAAGGTTTTAAAATCCCCATTGATATATCCAAATGAACTCCGGATATCACGTACAAGTTCAACTAAATTATTCTCACTGATATCAACAACATGTAACTTTTTAGGATTTCTTTTAAATATTTCTTTAGTTACCGCCTGACCTATCGACCCTGCTCCACCAAGCACCAGAAACTTTGAAGCTGAAACAATCTTTCTCAGTTCGTTCTCATGATTAACAACATCAGTATCGAGCAATGCTTTATTTCTACCGATTAACTTTAAAATATCGATCATTTTTATTTTACTCCAATAGCTTTTTGAAACTGCGAGTTTTGTTTATCTTTCTCAGATAAAATAACATCAATTGATGGCCATTCAATATTTATACTTTTATCATTCCAAATTATTCCAGCCTCATACTTCGGTGCATAATAATTTGTAGTTTTATAAACAAACTCAGCAGAATCACTTAATACTAAAAAACCATGCGCAAATCCTTCAGGGATCCACAATTGTCTTTTGTTTTCAGCAGAAAGATTTACTCCTACCCATTTGCCAAAAGTAGGGGAGGCTTTACGAATATCCACTGCGACATCAAATACTTCCCCCGCAACACAGCGAACCAATTTACCTTGCGCATGCGGTTCTAACTGATAGTGCAGTCCACGCAAAACGCCTTTGCACGATTTCGAATGGTTATCCTGTACAAATTCAATTTTTCGCCCAACTGCTTCCTCGAAAATTTTTTGGCTAAAGCTTTCAAAGAAAAAACCGCGTTCGTCACCAAATACTTTCGGCTCAAAAATCATTACATCGGGAATATCAGTTTTTACCACATTCATTAATTAGTAACCTTTAATCATTTTGAGCAGATATTGACCATAAGCATTCTTTTTCAGTGGTTCTGCAAGTTTTTTGACCTGCTCCGCATCGATAAAACCTTTTCGGAAAGCAATTTCTTCCGGACAAGAAACTTTTAAACCTTGACGCTCTTCAATTGTGGCAATAAAGTTGCTCGCCTCGATCAGGCTTTGGTGTGTTCCTGTATCCAGCCACGCATAGCCACGCCCCATCATCGCAACAGACAGACGCCCCTGCTCCAGATAAATTCGGTTGATATCGGTAATTTCCAGCTCACCGCGCGCTGAAGGCTTCAAGTTCTTCGCCATTTCCACTACATCGTTATCGTAGAAGTAAAGCCCTGTTACGGCATAGTTGCTCTTCGGCTCCAGTGGCTTTTCTTCCAGGCTGATAGCAGTGCCATCTTTGTCAAATTCCACCACACCATAACGCTCAGGGTCATTAACATGATAAGCAAATACCGTAGCACCTTCGCCTTTATCAACTGCGGCTTCCAGCTGTTTTGGCAGGTCATGACCATAGAAAATATTATCGCCCAGCACCAGCGCACAGCTGTCGTCACCGATGAACTCTTCGCCAATAATAAAGGCCTGTGCCAGTCCATCAGGACTTGGCTGGACTTTATACTGAAGGTTCAATCCCCACTGGCTGCCGTCGCCCAGAAGTTGTGAAAAGCGCGGGGTATCCTGCGGCGTACTGATGATGAGAATATCTTTGATCCCTGCCAACATCAGCGTTGACAGCGGATAGTAAATCATTGGTTTGTCATAAATTGGCAGCAATTGCTTGCTCACTGCCATAGTAACTGGGTAGAGACGAGTGCCAGATCCACCAGCAAGAATAATACCTTTACGCGTAGCCATTGTAATTTCTCTATAAATGCAAATTGCCCGAAGCCGGGCAATTATTTAATATTAGATTGATTCAGCGGAAAAAAGCTCGGTGAGCATTCGCTTAACGCCAACATCCCATGCCGGTAAAACCAGGCCAAAGTTGCGCTGGAATTTCTCTGTATTTAAACGCGAATTCTGAGGACGACGCGCAGGCGTAGGATACGCGGTGGTAGGAACGGCATTGAGCTTTTCAATTTCCAGTTCAATTCCCGCCTTTCTGGCTTCATCGAAGACTAACGCGGCATAGTCATACCAGGTGGTCGTGTCTGATGCAACGAGATGATAGAGGCCAGCCACTTCAGGTTTTACCATGGCCACACGGATAGCATGCGCGGTACAGTCAGCCAGTAACTCAGCGCCTGTTGGCGCACCAACCTGATCATTGATTACGGAGAGTTCTTTACGCGCTTTAGCCAGGCGAAGCATTGTTTTTGCAAAGTTATTGCCTTTGCCGGCGTAAACCCAACTTGTGCGGAAAATCAGGTGTTTAGCGCAATGTGCCTGGAGCGCTTTTTCACCGTCGAGCTTGGTCTGTCCATACACATTAAGAGGTGCGGTCGCATCCGTTTCGCGCCATGGCGTTTCGCCATCGCCTGGAAAGACGTAATCCGTAGAATAGTGTACAACCCAGGCACCGATTTTAGCCGCTTCTTTCGCAATTGCCTCGACGCTGGTTGCGTTGAGCAGCTGTGCGAATTCCTGCTCTGATTCAGCTTTATCGACTGCGGTATGCGCCGCTGCATTGACGATGACGTCAGGCTTAATTACACGGACGGTTTCAGCGATGCCTTCAGGGTTACTAAAATCACCACAGTACTCTTCCGACTTCACATCCAGTGCAATCACGTTTCCTAACGGTGCGAGTGCGCGCTGGAGTTCCCAACCCACCTGCCCTGTCTTGCCGAACAGAAGAATGTTCATTATTGACGTTCTCCGTAATTCTGTTCGATCCAGGTCTTGTAAGCACCGCTTTTAACGTTGTTAACCCAGTCCTGGTTGCTCAGATACCATTCCACGGTCTTACGGATACCGCTTTCGAACGTCTCTTCAGGCTTCCATCCCAGCTCAACACCAATTTTATGCGCATCAATCGCGTAGCGGCGGTCATGCCCGGGGCGGTCAGCGACGTAAGTAATTTGATCGCGATAGGAACCTTCTTTCGGCACGATTTCATCCAGCAGATCGCAAATGGTGTGTACCACATCCAGATTCTGCTTTTCGTTATGCCCACCGATGTTATAAGTTTCACCCGGTTTACCCTGGGTTACAACGGTGTACAGCGCACGAGCATGGTCTTCAACATACAGCCAGTCACGGATCTGGTCGCCTTTGCCGTAAATTGGCAGCGCTTTACCGTCCAGCGCATTCAAAATCACCAGCGGGATCAGCTTTTCAGGGAAGTGATACGGGCCATAGTTATTTGAGCAGTTGGTCACGATTGTTGGGAAACCGTAGGTACGCAGCCATGCGCGTACGAGGTGATCGCTGGACGCCTTAGAGGCGGAATACGGGCTGCTTGGTGCATAGGCTGTGGTTTCGGTAAACAGCGGCAGCTCAGCAGACGCAGGATGTTCATCAGGATGCGGCAAATCGCCGTACACTTCATCCGTAGAGATGTGGTGGAAACGAAACGCCGCTTTGGCCGCGTCATCCAGCGTCAACCAGTAAGCTCGCGCGGCTTCCAGAAGGACATAGGTACCCACAATGTTGGTCTCAATAAACGCAGCGGGGCCGGTAATAGATCGGTCAACGTGACTCTCTGCCGCAAGGTGCATCACCGCATTCGGTTTGTGCTCGGCGAAAATGCGATCCATGGCCGCTTTATCGCAAATATCTGCATGTTCAAAGACATAACGATCGCTACCATTGACGTCGGTGAGTGACTCCAGGTTACCTGCATATGTCAGTTTATCCACATTGACGACTTCATCCTGGGTATTTTTAATAATATGCCGCACAACCGCTGAACCGATAAAACCGGCACCGCCCGTCACAAGAATTTTCACGTTATCTATTCCGTCTGTTGGATATGTCGAGATATTGGCGCTCTGAACCCTATTCTTAATATAGAGTTCAGGAATTATGCACGCTACCGCCCCTGGCTTAACAGCTACCAGTGCACTGAGCGAATGTTGAAAAAATGATTTTATGGTCTGATCTCAGACAAAAACTGGCGTTAATTGTCATCCTAAATGGTCTTAGAAACAAGCACAAATCGTTACAAATCAGTCCACATTTGAATCAGATAACCCCATGTTATCATTATAATTAATAACAAAAAACGGCAGTCACCATTTTGGTTATGTTTTACATAGCCAAATGATAACTGCCGCTTATTCAAAAGTCAGAGAGGAATCAGTCGTTAGCCAGCAACTTCTCAATCCGGCTTCTGAACTTCTGACCTTCCTTCAGGTTACGCAGGCCATACTTCACAAATGCCTGCATATAGCCCAGTTTCTTACCGCAGTCGTAGCTGTCACCGGTCATCAGCATCGCATCAACAGACTGCTTCTTAGCCAGTTCAGCAATCGCATCGGTCAACTGGATACGGTCCCAGGCACCCGGCTCGGTTTTTTCCAGCTCGGCCCAGATATCCGCGTTGAGAACATAACGGCCAACGGCCATCAGGTCAGAATCCAGCGTCTGCGGCTGATCCGGTTTCTCGATAAACTCAACGATACGGCTCACCTGCCCTTCCGTCTCCAGCGCTTCTTTAGTCTGGATAACAGAGTACTCGGAGAGATCGCCTTTCATGCGCTTAGCAAGCACCTGGCTACGGCCCGTTTCGTTGAAGCGCGCCACCATTGCCGCCAGGTTGTAACGCAGCGGATCGGCAGATGCGCTGTCGATAATGATATCCGGCAGAACAACGATGAACGGGTTGTCACCCACGACCGGGCGCGCGCAAAGAATGGAGTGGCCCAGACCCAGCGGCTGCGCCTGACGCACGTTCATGATGGTTACGCCAGGAGGACAGATAGACTGCACTTCAGCCAGCAGCTGGCGTTTTACGCGCTGCTCAAGCAACGCTTCGAGTTCGTAAGAGGTGTCGAAGTGGTTTTCTACCGCATTCTTGGAGGAGTGCGTAACCAGGACGATTTCTTTGATCCCTGCAGCAACAATTTCATCGACAATGTATTGAATCATCGGTTTGTCGACAATCGGCAGCATCTCTTTAGGAATGGCTTTTGTGGCTGGCAACATATGCATGCCCAGGCCTGCTACCGGAATGACTGCTTTCAAATTAATCATTATTTCTTCCACCTTAAAATGGTTGACGAATTATAGCTCTTTAACCTGTTTTCGCCAGCATGATTTGCCGTGATTCTTATATGATGTTAGGGGACCACATCACAAAAAACAGTAGTTGTAATCTGAATAGATCGCGTTTCTGTGCCAGGAATAGTCGCAAAAAAAGACCATTGTCGATTATCTGTGCGGGAGCGCAAAATTCAGCCGCTCCGTATTCACCACCTGCTGGTCCACGCGGTCAATATCCACGGAGCTCTGCCCTTTCTCATTCACAGCCTTGATGTTCGCCAGCGACAGTAAGGTCTCATCTTTAGCCATAAACTTGCCTCGGACATCCTTACGCAGGTCGAAATTCATCTTCAGCGCCGGGCCGACGGCAGCTTCCTGCATCACGTTGATATTACGCAAGAAGAGGTGCTGTGGTTTGTTGTGCAACTCAAGCGTAGCCCGCTGCATCCCAACGTTGGTGATGGCCACAAAGGAGGTGGCGTTGCCGGAGGAAATTTGTATTCCGCGCAGTTTGTACGCAAGCTGGCGATTATCCAGGCGAATGTCGTTCAGCTTAAAGTTCTGAGGTATCGAGAGATAGTCGCCCTTTATTACACCGTAGCCGATCAGCATGCCGGCACTATTGACCATATCGACATTATCAATTATGAAATTATCACAGCCATAAATGGCTACCGTGGCGTTGTCTATTCCCGCCTTCTTGCTGAAGTCAGGAGTGATATTCTTGGCCTTAATATTGCGAATAATAAAGTGCTTACCGTTTTCGACGTGGACTAACTGACGACAGTTGCTGCCGGTGATATTTGCCACCACGAAGTTCTTCACGGTTTGCTTTTCCGGATAATCGTTGTCGTAGGTGCTGCCGGCGAGACCAATGCCGATGCCCCAGTTGATCTTGCCGTTCGTACAGTTAATGTTGTCAATCACATGATCGGAGATCAGGATGTTACGGTCATTAATGGCGACGTTCCACTCAATCGCGTCGCCCTGGAGATGGCTGAATTTACTGTTGGTGATGCGCGCGCCATCTATCTGATTATGGAATCCCTGGCGCAGGATGGCGTAGTTCGCCTGGCTTACGCTGATGTTATCAATCAGCAGGTTGCGCATGACGCGCGGCTTTTTGCCGCCAATGTAGATCTGCGTCACCGGTCCAAAGCCGCTCATTGCCAGCCCTTTGATCACACAGTCTGAACCGCGAATGTCCAGCGTAATGTTCTCCGTGCGGCCGTCACCTTCACCAATCACTTTACTGCCTTCCTGCAGCACAAAGCGTCCGCGACCATTTCCCGTTAACGCACCGCGGATCAACAGCGTTTTACCGTCAGGAATGAAAATGCCCGTATTGATGTTTTTACAGGTGAGCCCGGCAGGGACAACAACGGTGTCGCCTTCGTTAAATGCCTGCTTAAAGGCGGCGATCCAGTCGTTGTTGTTGTACTGGTTAACAGAGACCGTCTTTCCGGTTGCCGCCCGCGCAATGCGGGACGACAGCAGCGGCGTAGCCGCCAGGACGGATAATGAAGAGACAAAGGTGCGTCGGGTAATCTTTTTCAGCATACAACCTCGGCGTTACAACGTTTGCAGCAGGCTCGCTAACTGGCGATTAATCACCTGCTGGTTAAAATCTGCTTCAACTTTTTGTCGGGCGTTGTGGATAACGGGCTCCAGCGCCTGTTGGTCGATGCCGCTAAATTCGGCTAAGCGATCCGCAAGGGCCATCGCATTATTCTCCGGTACCAGCCAGCCGGAGTAATCAGACTTGATTAACTCCGGGATCCCGCTGTGCAGGGTCGACACCACCGGAATACCGACGGCCATCGCCTCCATTAACGCAACCGGGATCCCCTCCATATCGCCATCGGCGCCGGTCACGGAAGGCAGCAGGAATACGTCCGCCTCATCCAGCATGGCCTTCACCTCGTGGCTTGGCTTAAAACCTGGCATCTCCACGTAATCTTCCAGCTGATACTGTTCGATAAGCGTGCGAAGACGACGCTCCCACGGGCCAATACCGAGAATGCGATAGCGGAAATCCACGCCGCGCGCTCGCAGCTGGCGGCAGGCTTCGATGGCCACGTGCAGACCCTTTTTCTCCGTCAGACGCGCCACAGAAATAATCTGCAGCGGTTTTCCCGGTACCTTGACCGGGCGGCGAGTAAAGCGCTCTAAATCCACGCCCATACGCGAAACGGTGATTTTTTCCTGCGGACAGCCCATGTTTTTCAGACGCCCGGCCCACAAGTCGCTGATGGGCAGCATCATGTCGCCACGGCGGAAAAGCTGCTGATACTCCGGCGTGTAGTGGTTCAATACCTCGCGGCTGGAGATGTCGATACCGTGGAAGATGGTCGCAATCTTACCGTCAATCACCCCCAGCTCACGCAGTTTGGCGGCGGTCACGCCCGCCGGGCCAAAGTGAGCAATAAACACATCGGCGCGGTACGGCTGCGCCGTTTGACCACAAATGGCGGACAGGATCAGGTTACGCGATTCCGCGCCATAGCGGGAAACATTCAGCGCGCGCCAGGTCGACGCACGATGGATCCCGCGTAAGGTCTGGCTGGCCCGGTGGCGCAGCTTATTTACTCTCCCTGAGGGCTCGTCCTGCAGCCAGCGGGTTTTCGCCTCCAGCCCATACTGCGTATACGCCGCATGGGTATTTTGTGTATCGCCCTTTTGCAGGGCGATGATCTCCACGTCGTATCCCATATCGATAAACGCGGTGATTTGGTTCAGCACAAAGGTTTCAGACGACAGCGGAAATTTCAGTAAGAAGAAACCAACCTTCATTTCCCCTCCCGGACGCGGTCGAGCACCGATTTCACCATCCCAATTCCCTTCTCGCGCTCGGCTTTCACCGCGACGGCCAGGCGTTCATTGATGGCAGGCAATTGCCCCAGGGTATCGCCCACCATCGCGCCAAGCGAACCATCCAGCAGATGACGAATATCAACGGCCATTTCAGGCATGCCAAGCTGCTGCATAATGCCGGCTGACTTGTGCTCGTAGTTAATCGCAATGGCCGGCGTGCCAAAGTTCATCGAAATGATCGCCGAGTGCAGACGCGTGCCCACGGTGAGGTCACAGGCTGAGAGCAATTTGCCCATCTCGAGATCGTTCAGTTCGTCCATCACCACGTGATAACGGGACGGATCGTTTACCAGGTTGCACAGGTTCAACGCCACCATGCGGTCATCTTTGTTATAGCTGTCGATGCCGGTACAGGTTGAAAGCGCCAGCACCTGGTATCCGCTGTCCAGCACACGGTTCACTACGTCAGCAAACGCTTTCTCATACGCCGCCTGGGTGGTGCCTAAACGTTTATCAAACGGTGCAAGTTCGCGCAGGGTGATGGCGACCGTTTTCTGTTTCGCCGCCACGTCCAGCCAGTGCTGCACTGCGTAGCTCGCCTGGAAACTGTCGTCCTGATGATCCACCAGCCAGGCGGTGTCCACCCCGTGTTCCACTTTAGAGGTGTCAATCTCACTGCGTTTCATCATATCGAGGCTTACCGACTCACGCAGGATCAGAGCATCGCAGTGGCCGAAGACATAGTTTGCCAGCTGGTTAAACTGCGGATCCTGGAACGGCCCGACGCTGTGACCAATCATAAACAGCGGTTTTTTCGCCATGAATGTGCAAAGTGCGTGCTCAAACTGAGGCACACCGTAAAGATCGACGAAGAACGATCCGCCGACCTGAATAATGGCGTCGTAGCCCGACAGCAGTCGAACGAAATCCGTGAAGCCCTGAGCAATGGCGATGTTACGCAGCTTGCCGGTATCAGTTACACGGGACAGCAACACCTGGTGCTGATAGCGACGGCGCAGAACTTTCTTCACGCGTCCCATCACGCCGGCGGCGTTGTTGTGCTGCTTCATCTGGCTGTAGAGCGGGTCGCCCATTACCGGGCGGTTCAATAACCAGGAAGAGCTGACCGGATAACGGCTCATCACGTCCACTTCAGTCTCAGGCTTAAGGGTGTTAATCGCATCCAATAAACCGCGCAGAATGGCGCTGTCGCCACGGTTGCCGCAGGTATGGTTGCCAAGAATAAGTAATTTCATAATGGCCTCTTAAATAACTAGCCTGCGCGAAGCAGCGTTTTCATTTTTTCGTTACGGCAAAACTGGCGCTTCATCTCCACCACCAGCGCATTACGTGACAGCACAATCATCACGCCAAACGCCAGTGCACCTGCTGCGACCTGTATTGCCAGCATGGCCGCGAGCGGCAGATGGCCAGTGAGCACGATGCCCAGTCCATAGCTCACCACAAGGGTAGGCAGTGACAGATAAAACGGCAGCCACAGGCTCAGAATGTACTGCCGGTAGCTGGAGCCCAGCACCGGCTTGATCATCACGAAGTAGCTCAGTATGGTGTTGATGATCTGCACCAGCAGAAAACCAAGCGTGACCCCAATGGCGCCGGCCATATGTCCACCGACGATAATCGCCGGAATAAACAGGAACGTTTTAAACACGTTGAATTTGAAGCTGATATCAACCCGCGCTTTAGCCATCAGCAGTGAGCCAATCGGGTTGCCAACGGATCGCAGCAGCCCCACCACGCACAGCAGCTGCAGGATCGGGATAATGCTGTTCCACTTCTCGCCAAACACCAGCGGCACGAAGTTGCTCGAGACCACCATCAGCCCCAGCAAAACCGGGAAATTGATAATGCCCACCACAGAGAGCAGCTTGTAAAAATTAACGCGCAGCTTCTCGGTGTCGTCCTGAATTTTGGCGAACGCCGGGAACAGTACGCGGGTGATAATCGGGTTGAGCTTCATTGGTGGTACTACCGCGACGTTGTACGCCAGGTTGTACCCGCCCGCGACGCTCGCGCCGAGGATGCGTGCCAGCACCAGCGTGGAGAGGTTGGTGTTGACATAGTTGATGATGCTGTCGGCGGTGAGCCACGCGCCAAAACGCAGGTTGGATGACACCGAAGCGAGAGAGAAATGCAGCCCAGGACGGTAAATCTTGCGGCCAAAGTAGCCGAACAGCAGCGTACGCACGGCAGAGTTAACCAGATATCCGAGGATAGCGGTCATGGCCAGCGGCCAGAAATGGGCGCTGACCACGGTAAAGGTAAACCCTGCGAGAACGGCGCTGGTCTCGATCATCCCAATCTTGTTGAATTCCAGCTCTTTCTGCATCAGCGCGCGGAACTGTTGCCCGTGCGGGATCACCACAAAAGCAAACGAGAGCGTACGCATCAGCGGTGCCAGATCGGGGTTGTGCAGCACGCTGGCGATGGTATCGCTCAACAGGAACACCAGCACGAAAACGAACACCCCCAACCCAACGTTCAGCCAGTAGAGCGTGGTCAGTTCCAGATGGCTGATCTCTTTGCGCTGGATAATCGAGTTAGCAATGCCGAAGTCAGACAGCGTATCGGCCAGCGCGATAATCACCAGCGAGACGGTCAGCAGACCGAACTGGTGGTTATCGATAATGCGCGCCAGCACCGTCATCTGTACCAGGCCGAGGCCAATGATGACAATGGTCGCCATCGCTGACCATTTGGCGCCGCTGATGGTTTTTTCACGTAAGCTCATCTTAGTACGCCGCTTTGTTCACGAAACCTTTGAAGATGGTCAGAAAGACGATCTTGATATCGAACCAGAGGCTCCATTCACGGATGTACTCCAGGTCGAACTCGATGCGTTTTTCCATTTTTTCCAGCGTGTCGGTCTCGCCGCGCCAGCCGTTGATCTGCGCCCAGCCGGTAATGCCTGGCTTCACTTTATGGCGCAACATGTAGCCTTCAATCAGCGAGCGGTACTGTTCGTTGTGAGCCACGGCATGGGGACGGGGTCCGACAATCGACATGCCACCGGTAAAGACGTTGATAAACTGCGGCAGCTCATCCAGCGAGGTACGGCGCAGGAAGTTCCCCACCCGCGTAACACGAGGATCGTTCTGCGTCGCCTGGGTCACGACCTTGTCGTTCTCCATCACCTTCATTGAGCGGAATTTCCACACCATGATGGGCTTACCGTCCATGCCGTAGCGGGTCTGACGGAAAATAACCGGGCCCGGAGAGCTCAGCTTCACCGCCAGAGCAATGCAGCACAGCACCGGGGAGATCAGCAGTAAGATCAGTGAAGAGAGCACGATATCTTCCAGGCGCTTGAGCACGCGATTGATACCCGACAGCGGGGTGTCATACAGCGGCACGACCGGCACGCCGTTCACTTCTTCAATACGGGAATGGAGGATGTTAAAGGTAAAGACGTCCGGGATCAGGATCACCGAACAGGTGGTATCGGCCAGTTCACGCATCAGTTTCTTAATGCGGGATTCATCTTTCATCTGCATCGCGATGTAGACGTTATGAATTTTGCCGGCTTTCGCGTCCTCAATAAGCTGTTCGTAATTACCGGCCCAGTCTGAAGGCACGCCGCCAGGCTTCGCGTCGTGATAAATCCCGACCACTTCAAAACCTAACCATGGCTCTTTGCGGAAGCTATCGAGAAGCACCTTCCCTACCGGCAAATCCCCCGCCACGGCGACAAAGCGACGGTTATAACCGCGGTTACGCAGCCAGCCGGCGCCAAAACGGATCAGAGTGCGGCATACGACCATGCCGACGCTGGTAATCAGGTACCAGCACAGATACGTCACCAGGCGATTATCAAAATCATGGCTGAATGCCACCAGCCCTGCGCTGAAGATCAGGCTTAATGTCCAGTTCTGCAGCAACAGCATCAGTTCGGTGGTCATTTTCACACCACGCCACGAACGGTAGAAGTCGGTCATCCCCCCGATCATCTGGAACACAACCAGCGCAATCAGCGCCATGAGCAGATGCATGTAGAAGAAGGATTGCCCGCTTACCCAACTCACCACCCATAATCCGCCGACCATGATGGTGATATCAGAAAAACGCTGCACCATGGAGATTAACGATGCATTCGTTCTCGCTCGTTCGCGTTTTTTTAGATTCGTCATCGTTGTTCCTTTAGTTCAACACCTGCCCCCTCACCCCACATCAGGGTGAGGGGGAAAGCTATTTACTGATTCAACAGCGCCAGAATGTCCTTCGTTCGCGCTTCCATCAGCGCGGTATCCGCGCGGGATTCCACGTTCAGGCGCACCACCGGCTCGGTATTTGAAGAGCGCAGGTTAAAACGCCACTGCGGGAACGCCATGCTGATGCCGTCGGTACGGTCAATTTCCAGCGCATGGAGGGCAAAATGCTGCTCCACGCGGGCAATGGCCTCGGCCGGCTGCGCCAGTTTGCTGTTGATTTCGCCACTTGCCGGGAAGGCCGCCATGCGGTCGCGTACCAGCTCGCCAAGGGTCTGCCCTTTCAGACACAGCAGCTCGGTCACCAGCAGCCACGGGATCATCCCGCTGTCGCAGTAGGCAAAATCACGGAAATAGTGGTGGGCGCTCATCTCGCCGCCATAAATGGCGTCTTCTTCGCGCATACGCTCTTTGATGAAGGCATGACCGGTTTTGGACATCACCGGCTGGCCGCCCGCGGCGTTCACCACATCCACGGTGTTCCAGGACAGACGCGGATCGTGAATGATCTTCGCGCCCGGGTTCTTCTCGAGGAACGCTTCCGCCAGCAGACCGACAATGTAGTAGCCTTCGATGAACTGGCCTTTTTCGTCGAACAGGAAGCAGCGGTCGAAATCGCCGTCAAAGGCGATACCCATATCGGCACCGTGTTCGATGACCGCGTTACGGGTGTCGTCGCGGCACTCCGGCAGCAGCGGGTTCGGGATACCGTTCGGGAAGTTGCCGTCCGGGGTGTTATGGACCTTAACGAAGGTTACCGGGACGTTCAGGGCCATAAAGCGGGCTTCGAGCGCATCCACCACCGGGCCGGCCGCGCCGTTACCGGAGTTGATCACCAGCTTCAGCGGTTTCAGGTTTGCAACGTTGATGTAGCCCAGCAGATGGTCGATGTACGCTTTACGCAGGTCGATCTGCTTATAGCTGCCGCGTTTCGCTTCATTCACCGGCGGGAAATCGTTAGCTTCGGCGAGACGCTGCACGTCACGCAGACCGGTATCGCCGCTGATAGGACGCGCGCCCTTGCGCACCAGCTTCATACCGTTGTAGTCCATCGGGTTATGGCTGGCTGTCACTTCGATACCGCCGTCCACGCCGAGGTGGAAGGTGGCAAAGTAAATCTCTTCGGTGCCGGACAAGCCGATATCCAGCACGTCCACTCCCGCATCCTGCAGCCCTTTTGCCAGCTCCAGCTTCAGGGACTCACTGGTCAGGCGCACATCGCCGCCCAGGACAATCGTTTGTGGCTTAAGATATTCGCCGTATGCGCGGCCAATGCGCCACGCAATGTCTTCATTCAGCTCTTCGCCCAGCTTGCCGCGAATATCGTAGGCTTTAAAACAGGTTAATTTTTCCATGATGACCCCTTTTTCAGGCAACAGTTGGCCCGCCCGATTAACAGGCAAATTTGTTTTTATTCATTCGCAGGCCGGATGCGCGAAACGCTATCCGGCTTTAGAGACGGCGCTATACCCGCCCGTAACGGTCCTGGAAACGGACAATATCGTCTTCTTCCAGGTACGAACCGGAGCGCACTTCAATTAAGTCGAGAGGAATTTTCCCCGGGTTTTCCAGACAGTGCGTGGCCCCCAGCGGAATATAGATTGACTCGTTTTCGCCCAGCAGTTTCACTTCGCCATCAATCGTGACTTTGGCGGTACCCGCCACCACGACCCAGTGCTCGGCACGGTGGTGGTGCATCTGTACCGACAGCCCCTCACCCGGTTTCACGGTGATGCGTTTCACCTGGTAACGTTCACCGGCATCGATGGAGTCATATTTGCCCCACGGACGATACACTTCGCGGTGGATATGGTGTTCATGGCGACCATCGGCCTTGATCTTCTCCACCACTTTTTTAACGTCCTGCACGGCATTACGGTCAGCAATCAGCACGGCGTCTTTCGTCTGTACGACCACCAGATCCTTCACGCCAACTGTGGTCACCAGACCGGACTCGGCGTAGACATAGCTGTTTTCCGTTTTGTGGCTGATAACATCACCGTGGTGGACGTTACCCTCCGGGGTATGGGCGCTGATCTCCCACAGGGAGGACCAGGAGCCAACATCACTCCAGCCCGCATCCATCGGTACCACAACGGCATCGGCCGTGCGTTCCATTACCGCATAGTCAATTGACTCTTCCGGGCAGGCGAGGAAAGACGCTTCGTCAACACGGATAAAATCGAGATCCGGATCCACTACCGCCATCGCTTTCTCGCAGGCGTCCAGAATATCCGGGCGATATTTGCGCAGCTCTTCCAGGTAGCGGCCAGCGCGGAACAGGAACATCCCGCTGTTCCAGTAATATTCACCGCTGGCCACATACGCCTGCGCGGTTTCCAGATTCGGTTTTTCGACAAACTGCGCCACGTCAAACGCTACGCTGTCGCCTTCGCCCGGGGTCACATTGCCACGACGAATATACCCGTAGCCGGTTTCCGGCAGGTCAGGCACGATGCCGAAAGTCACCAGTTTGCCGTTTTCGGCGTAAGGAATAGCCGCGCGTACCGCCTCGCGGAACGACTCTTCCTGTTGAATAACATGGTCTGCCGCCAGAACCAGCATCAGCGGATCGCAATCCGGGCTGCTGCGTTTGGCCGCCAGCGCCGCCAGCGCAATCGCGGGGGCGGTGTTACGTCCGGCAGGCTCCAGAATGATATTTTCTGTGAGTTTGTTCAGCTGGCGCAGCTGCTCGGCGACAATAAAGCGGTGTTGTTCGTTACAAATCACCACCGGGCTTTCACACTCCACACCCTGCAGGCGGTTAACCGTCGTCTGCAGCATGGTGAGCTCCCCTTTCAGGCAGAGGAACTGTTTTGGATAGAGCACGCGGGACAGCGGCCACAACCGGCTACCAGAGCCACCTGCCATCACAACCGGATACAAAGTGGTTTGACTCATGATTTATCCCCGTATATCTGCAATAAATTGGCTCAGCACGTTCTCTTTCTCGAGCGTGCGTTCGGCATATTCACGTGCCACCGTGTTCGTTTTTGGCATGGCAAGTGCCCGTTCAATGCCAGTGACCAGCGCCGGGACCGATTCCGGTTCCACGCAAACGGCGATCCCCGGATAGCTGTCGCACAGCTGGCCTAATTCTGTTTCGGCTTCCGCCGTGATCACCGCGTTACCGCCCACTGCCAGAATGTTGGTCAGCTTGGACGGCAGCACCGCGTCTGCCGCGCCGCGCTTTTGTACTACCAGATGGCAGTCGCCCATCTTCAGCAACGCAGGCAGTGCCTCGTAAGACTGAAGCGGGAAAAATTTCACGTTCGTCAGGCCGCGTTCGTTGGCCATTTTTTCCAGTCGCGCTTTTCCGCCGCCCTGCCCGACGATGACAAACATCCAGGGTTGATGGCTCAGTTGCTGTGCGGCGTCGATGACGCTCTCAAGCCCCTGCTTCTCGCCGATGTTGCCTGAGTAAAGAATGATTTTTTGGTCGTCAGGCAGACCGAGCTGAGCGCGTAGCGCCTGAGCGTCACTGTCTGTTACGTCGCGAAAACGCGCCACTTCAGACCAGTTGGGGAAAAAGATCACTTTTTCCGCCGGTACGCCCTTCTCCTGCGCTTTGTTCATCATTGAGCGCGAGATGGTCGAGACATAATCCACGTTATGCAGGCCGCTGCGCTCGAAGGCGCTGGCGAGTTTCGCCACCTTCCCGCTCTTACCTTTGCCGGCCATTCCCAGGCCGAGCATGGCGTCCACTTCATAATCCTGAATGTGAAGCAGCGTGCGCGCGCCGGAGAGTTTGCCCAGCAGGCGCATGCCTGGGGTGCAGAACAGCGTTGGCACCACACCGATAATGCGATCCGGCTTCCAGCGACGTTGCGCCATCAGCGGGAAGAAACTGCTCAGGGCAAAGCTGCCCAGATGAAGTAACCGCTTCAGCGTTGAGGGCTGTTTCGGCACGTACAGCGGGCAACGCCAGACGGTCGCGGCACCCTCTTCGCGACGGTAGCGCCAGCCTGAATAGCGCTCACCTACTTTCCATTCCGGGTAGTATGGCGGCGCGGTAATGACCCGTACGTCATGTCCCTGGCTCGCCATCCACTCGACCATTTCGCCGGTGTATTTACCGATGCCGGTTAACTCCGGCGAATAGTTGATTCCGTACACCAGAATTTTCATAAGCCCGGCACTCCGGACTGACGATCGGCCAGGAAATAGGCACGACTGTTGTCATGCACATTGTCACTGGCCAGCAACGCCTCTGGCGTCTGCCAGCGGTAGTCGTCATGCTGAGAATCAGGCAGACGCAGGTCTGCCTCACTCACCTTCAGGCGAAAACCGAGCACCACATAGTGCGTGGTGAAACCGGTGCCCGAAAAGTTATCGTCATAGAAGTGCTGCCAGACCCCGTAAAACTGGCCTGCCGCCATCGGCAGTTGCAGGCCCAGTTCCGCCAGAGTGAGACGCTCAAAAGCATTTTCCAGCGTCTCATCCTTCTGCACGCGCCCGCCGGGCACGAACCAAAAGCCCTGTGCAGGACGGTTGGTTCGTTTTCCCAGCAAGAACTCGCCGCGTTCGTTTTCCACCACCAAATCAATTGAGATGAGCGGAGTGGAACGCACTACCGTGGCAAAATCTTCCTGACTTAAAAACATCATTACCCCCGGAAGCGGTGCTGGTTTTCAAGGAACCACTGGTAGGTGCTTGCCAGCCCCTGCTCCAGAGATACCTCGTGATACCAGCCCAGCTGATGCAGACGGGTCACGTCCAGCAGTTTGCGCGGCGTGCCGTCCGGTTTGGTGGCGTCAAAGACCACGCGGCCTTTGTAACCCACCACCTGCGCGATGGTTTGCGCCAGCTCGCGAATGGTGCAATCCACGCCAGTACCGACGTTAATGTGTGACAGCATCGGTTCGGTGTTTTCCTGCCACACCTCACGATCCAGCTCCATTACGTGAATGCTGGCAGCCGCCATGTCATCCACATGCAGGAATTCACGCATTGGCGTCCCGCTGCCCCACACCACCACATCCGGTGCATTTTCGGCCGTTGCCTCGTGGAAACGACGCAGCAGCGCCGGGATCACGTGTGAATTGCTCGGGTGGAAGTTGTCATGCGGTCCGTACAGGTTGGTCGGCATCACCGAACGATAGTCGCGGTTATACTGACGGTTGTAGGATTCGCACAGCTTGATCCCGGCAATCTTGGCAATCGCATACGGCTCGTTGGTTGCTTCCAGCGTGCCCTGCAGCAGTTCGCTCTCAGCGATCGGCTGCTTCGCCATTTTCGGGTAGATACAGGATGAGCCGAGGAACAACAGCTTATTCACGTTGTGCAGATGCGCTGCGTGAATGATGTTGCTCTCAATCATCATGTTCTCGTAGATGAAATCCGCCGGATACGTGTTGTTGGCAACAATGCCGCCCACTTTCGCCGCCGCCAGATACACCTGGTCAATACGTTCACTGGCGAAGAAGTCCTGTACCGCTTTGCTGTCGAGCAGGTTCAGCTCGTCACGGGTACGGACAATCACATCGACATCACCGCGCTGTTCAAGCTGGCGAACAATCGCGGAACCCACCATTCCGCGATGACCCGCGACAAAAATACGTTGTTTTGTCATTCTCAGGACTCCAGCGCGATGGCAACCTCGTAGCCATGAGACTTGAGCAGGGAGTGTTTTTTCGCTGCTTCAAGATCTTTGGCAACCATCTCGGAAACCATCTCCTGCAGAGTCGTTTCTGGTTTCCAGCCCAGTGTTTCGTGTGCTTTGGTTGGGTCGCCCAGCAGGGTTTCCACTTCAGCAGGACGGAAGTAACGTGGGTCAACCTGTACAATCACGTCGCCCGGTTTCACGCCCGGTGCGTCATGGCCCGTTACGGAAACCACGATGCCTTTCTCTTCCACGCCGGTACCTTCGAAGCGCAGTTTGATACCCAGCTGAGCGGCAGCCATCTCAACGAACTGACGTACGGAGTACTGCACGCCGGTTGCGATAACGAAGTCTTCTGGTTTTTCCTGCTGCAGCATCATCCACTGCATTTTTACGTAGTCTTTGGCATGGCCCCAGTCACGCAGGGAATCCATGTTGCCGAGGTGCAGGCAAGATTCCAGACCCTGTGCGATGTTAGCGATAGCGCGGGTGATTTTACGGGTAACGAATGTTTCACCGCGACGTGGGGATTCGTGGTTGAACAGAATGCCGTTACAGGCATACATGCCGTAGGACTCACGGTAGTTCACGGTGATCCAGTACGCGTACAGTTTCGCTACGGCGTACGGAGAACGTGGATAGAACGGGGTAGTCTCTTTCTGAGGAATTTCCTGCACCAGACCGTACAGCTCAGACGTGGATGCCTGGTAGAAACGGGTTTTCTTCTCAAGGCCGAGGAAGCGAATCGCTTCCAGCAGACGCAGCGTACCCATTGCGTCAACGTCAGCGGTGTATTCCGGAGATTCGAAGGAGACCGCAACGTGGCTCATCGCGCCCAGGTTGTACACTTCATCCGGCTGCACTTCCTGCAGAATACGGGTCAGGTTGGAAGTATCGGTCAGGTCGCCGTAGTGCAGATGGAATTTCGGGTTCGCCGCATGAGGATCCTGATAAATGTGATCCACACGTTCGGTGTTGAATGAAGAAGCACGACGCTTAATACCGTGTACTTCATAACCTTTTTCCAGCAGCAGTTCTGCCAGGTAAGAACCATCCTGTCCGGTAACGCCGGTGATGAGAGCGACTTTAGACATGTTTATATTCCTCTACTTATGAATTTAATCAGTTTCAACGCGTTCGCGTATCACCACTGCGGGGTTGCCACGGCAAATTTTATTTGCCGGTAGCGATTTAAAAACGCTGCTGCGGGCACCGACTACCGTGCCATCGCCAACAGAAACACCAGGTGCAACAAAAACATCTGTCGCCAGCCAGCATTTTTCGCCAATCACAATCGGAGTGGCGGTAATATCAAAATGCTGACTCATAAAATCGTGACTGCCGGTGCACAAATAACACTTCTGTGAAACCACTGAATTTGCGCCAATCGTAATATCGCCAAGGGTATATAACACCGCGTCATCCCCTACCCACGCATAATCCCCAAGCGTTAATTTCCACGGGTAGGTAATTTTTACCGACGGGCGAATAACTACGTTTTTTCCGATTTTTGCGCCAAACAGACGCAATAAAAAAGCTCGCCAGCGGTACAGTATTTGCGGTGACCAGGCAAATAAGGTGGCCTGTACGGCCCACCACAACTGCACTTTAATACCGCTCCCGCCCCGAAAGCCTTTCGGCACGGAGAAACCTTTAAGATCCTGCATTACGTTTCCTTATATTCAGGCTTTGTTATATAAGGTTTTCGTTTTACCCGTGGTACGCAGACGTAATAAATAAGATAATTCCGCCCAGAACCCCGGCACGCCTAATATTTTACGCTGCACATTTCTGGCATCCTGGCACAGTTCCAGATTATTAGACGTTGACACACCGCCCATTGAAAATTCAGATACCAGCCCTTTAATTCGACGGAACGGGTAACCTGATTTATACAGGCTGGCGGTCAGCGCATAATCTGAAGAAACTTTATACTGCAGATCGTAAGGCTGTTTTTTCAGACCTTTTACCGGGAAGAAAATGGCCTGATGGCTGGCAGGCAAACTGTGGTAGATATACCAGCCGGGTTTCGCACTGCGGCAAACTTTATGCCCATCGCCAAAATCGAGCAGCGCGTCGCCAATGTACATCGCATCCTCTTTCTGGCGCGCCAGCTGACGGGCAAATAACGCCACATCCTCATGGAATACGTCACCGGAATTCAGGAAGATGGCATAACGGCCTTGCGCCATGTCGATGCCTTTATTCATCGCATCGTAGATGCCTTTATCTTTCTCGCTGATGAAACGTAAGTTGAACTCACCGTTGAGTTTTTCCAGAAACTCCGCCGTACCATCGTTCGAGCCGCCATCGACCACAATCCACTCGAAGGTGAGACTTGGATCGCGCGCCAGGTTGCGCAGCGAGCGCCAGGTTTTTACCACCCCTTCGTAATTACGAAAAGCGACAGTAATGACGCTAAGAAACATAAATCACCTCATTTCGTCATACGTTCGTAATATTAAGCGCTTTGCGCAGAATAAACGGACAGACAATCAAGAAAGCATATTCCGGGCTAAATATTGACCCGGTAAAAAACAACGACACCGGTGTAAACAGATAAAGCTGCACGCGAAAGTTCTGGTTATCACCAAACGCGTTAATCATCATTTTGAAAACTTTAAACAGATACCACAGTGTCAACAGTACGGCGAACCACGAAAAATAGATAATTAACAGATACAGGCCATTGTCTATGGTTTTACCGACATCCGCACCGTTAAAGATTCCGAATGATGCAACATATTCGTAAAGTGAGCCGAATCTTACTACACCATCGATATGGGTTAAGGAATAACCCACCATCACCAGCGGACCAATGATACGATAATAGGATGACGAGCCTTCGGTTCCCAAATCTCCCAGACGTTCTGAGATGTATGGGAAGGCAAATATCACGCCAACCATAAATACCGTCAGAGAGATAATCGCCAGCGGCAGTTTTTTCTTAATCGCATCTTTGTTCAGGTACTGGAACGCCCACTCCAGCAGGTAAAACAGGATAAATGTCATTACCCCTGAGAACGATCCTGACAGAACAATTCCTGCAAGAATCATAGCATCGGTCTTAGGGGTTTTGATACCAAACTGTTTGATGCTGAGCCAAATTGAGATTAGTGCCAGAGCAAAAAACGCCGGTTCAAAATAGAGGGCTGTCGTACGTTTTCCGCCAAACTTGATGAAGTTCAATACATAGCTGTTACTGTAAATGAGATATTTCGAAATTATCTCCATCAGGCTACTGCCACCGGTCAAAATAATTTGTGCCATTTCCAGTGCAGCAAGCATAACAATTAACGCAACGGCAATATAAAAGAACCTAAGGATTTTCCGATAATTGTGTGGCGAAATAACCTTGAAACGAATACTCCAGACCATGCCAATAATAATGACGATATAAACAAACAGCATGGTGGAGGTGACGTATTTACTGGCATCCAGAGACTGACCAAAGATGTAGTTAAATAGCGTCAGACCCACGCCCAGCCCTAAGGCCATCATCAGCTTCTTGAGGTTGATTTTGTCGACATACAGCAGAAGCAGAACGGGCAAGAAGGTCACTATGGTTATCGGGAAGCTTTCGCCAAGCTGGGCAATTTTGACGTTGACCAGCAGGTAAATCAGCGGCAGCAGCAGATAACTACAGACTCTGATAGAACGAGACATATTCCTCCAGCATCTGTTGTCCACTGTAGGCCTTGCGGCTGCGGTTGCGGAACGATTCCAGGTCGGTGCCAAAAACGGCCTGCGCGATCTGCGCCTTCGGCAGTTGCACCAGGGGCAGCACCTCATGCTCCGCAAACGTGGTCCCGCCCGATTTTTCCAGCACTTCGCGTGCCGCATCGCTGTGGGTGGCAATCACCGGCACACCGATGGAGAGCGCTTCGCACAGGATCAGCGGGTAGTTATCCACGCGCGAACTGAATACCAGCGCATCCATCCCATTGAGGGCGCTCATCAGTTTGCGCTTGTCGGTTTCAAACCCGTGATTCACCACGTTAGCCCCTTCGAACGGCGAGAACTTGCCGAAGGTGTGCAGTTCAATCTTGTCACCCAGCGCCATCATGTCGCGCACCAGCTGCTGATTGGTTTTGCCGTCGTAACGCAGGTCATGCGCAACGATAGCGATTTTTGGTTTACCCGGGGTTTCTGCAACCGGGGTAAGTTCGGCCAGAATCGCTTCCGTCGCCACGTCGATACCGTTATTGATGATCTGACAGCGCCCTGCCCCATACAGACTGTTAAAGGCATCGGCAACGTGCTGGCTTGGGGAGATAAACGTACAGCCGAGCGAGAGCATGTCGCGGAACAGCTGGCGCTTTCCGGCCACCAGCTGATGGGCACGATCCACTTTCACCGGCGGGTAGTTGCTCAGCGTCGGGCACTTCTGGCAGTTGCTTTTCCAGCCTTCACACCCGTCGGTAAAGGCGCAGCGACCGGTCACGCTCCAGTGATCGTGCAGCGTCCAGACGAAGCGGGTATCCGGTTTGTGGGCCTGCACCTTCTGGCAAAACGCCACCACCTCTTCCAGGTTCAGCCAGTAGCTGTGAAGCACATGGAAATGCAGTACAACCGGCCCCTGGGAGCGCGTCACGGTGCGATAAAGGGTATTAAGATTGCCAAACAGATCGCGGTTAAACAGGCGGAACAAGGCAATGTTGGCCACGGAAGTCAGGCGCGGCGTGTGCTTATGCACCTGCGGGTAGTTATCGTGGCTGACGCTTTTCTTACCGCCTTTGCCATAACCGTAAATAAAACGAGACTGAAGTCCTTTTTGCAGCGCGCGCTGATGAAGATCCAACGCCACACCGGCCGCCCCGCCCTCTGCGAGACGGACGTTAAATTGCAGAATGTTCATTTGATCACCTTCACGCGGGCTTTCTCACCCACCACCAGCGCGTTATCCGGAATACTGTCCAGCACCACGCTCCCTGCGCCTATCGTGACGTTGTTACCAATCGTGATGTCGCCAATGATGACCACGTTCGCGCCCAGCTCGACGTTATTGCCAATCACCGGGCAGGCCAGGCTGTCGGGCCCACGGTTACCGATGGTGACCGCGTGGCGAATAGTGAAATCATCACCGGCTACAACGAATTTGTTGATCACCACGGCATAACCGTGATGAATGGTAAAACGGCGACCAATGGTGGCAGCGGCCTGAATTTCATAACCAAAAAAACATTCAGTAATGATGCGGTACAGCACCAGCACCGGTGCTGCCCAGAGATTGTTTAAAACATTTTTCTTGCGCCACACCGAGCAAAAATGCGCGATGCGGTACGCCAGAACCATGCAGCACGGGCGCAGGCTCCAGCTGTTAGCGCGGCAATCTTCCAGAAACATTATTTCCCCCGAAGTCCATCAGCCAGACGCTTGCCGTTACGCACGGACAACAACGTGAGCAACGTGCGCCAGTTCATGCGCTTATTGCGGATCTGATAGAGGGTAAACAGCTGATACTTCCGGCTGGCACGGTCGAACTTGTCCTTGTGCTTGCGGTAAAAGTGGAAGTAACCAGAGAATTTCTTCGGCGACGAGGTGATTTGCATCTCCCCGTGATTGATATGCAGGATCTGCGTCGCCTCTTCCACCTTCCACGGCTCGCCATACTCCATCACCATGCGCAGGAAGATGTCGTAATCCTGCGCAGCCTTCAGCTCGGTATCGAACAGGCACTCCTTAAAGCGCCACGCCCAGGTAAAGACCTGATTACCAATGATGTTGCGTTTATAGAACAGGCGGCGTGAGTAAGGCGATTTCGGATACAACGGCAGGCTGGCAGGCTGCGAGTAAACTTCCCCCTGACAGACATAGTCGTTGGCATACAAAAACGCATGCGTCACCAGCTGTGCTTTGTGCGACAGGAAGACCGACAGACGGTTCGGCGTCCA
The DNA here is from genome assembly GCF_031453695.1 of Enterobacter sp. SORGH_AS_0287. Taxonomy (NCBI): domain Bacteria; kingdom Pseudomonadati; phylum Pseudomonadota; class Gammaproteobacteria; order Enterobacterales; family Enterobacteriaceae; genus Enterobacter; species Enterobacter sp. SORGH_AS_0287. The sequence goes on along the minus strand of NZ_JAVIZW010000001.1, from coordinate 465,224 downwards.
TTCGTCATCATCGTCGATGCCGGTCAGATACTGGCCTTTAGCCTGCATAATCGCCTGGTTACGCACCGCGCACGCACCGGAGTTAATCTCGTTGTGCGTGTAAACCACGCGCGGGTCGTTAAGGTCAGTCACAAACTTTTGCAGCTGTTCGTACGAGGAAGAACAGTCATCAACGATGATCAGTTCCCAGTTATCGTAATCCTGTCGCAGCACAGATTTTATTGCGCGGATCGCCAGCTGCTGACGATTCCATGTCGGCATATAAATAGAAACTAAAGGGCGTTGTGTAGTCATGGTCTTCCCCGAAAGCTAACGATTAGTGACTGTCAGACTTGTATTCGTACTCGTAGTAACCGTAGTCCTGGTAACCGGTCGCACGACGGAAGATGGAGTTCAGGATCACCCCTTTCACTTCAATTCCGTTTTGCTCGAAGCGGCTCAGGCTGGTTTCCACTTCCTTCAGCGTGTTCACTGCGTAACGCGCCACCATCAGCGTGGTGCCGGCATGGCGGCCCACAATGGCGGCATCGGTCACCGCCAGAATCGGTGGGGTATCAATCAACACCAGGTCATAGTTTTTGCTCGCCCACTCCACCAGCTCGCTAAAACGTTCACTCATCAGCAGCTCTGATGGATTTGGCGGCACCTGACCACGCGGAATAAGGTCAAACTTCGGCACCGTCGTCGGTTTTGCACTCTGGCTAATCTCACCTTTGCCCAGCAGGATTTCCGACAGCCCGTTGACGTTATTGGTACCCAGCAGTTCGTGGGTATAGCCCTTACGCATATCACAGTCGATCAGCAGCACCCGTTTATTGGTCTGGCTCACTACCGCCGCCAGGTTGGCACAGACAAAGGTCTTACCAATTGACGGGCTGACACCGGTCAGCATCAGGACGTTGTTTTTGGCCTGCATCATGGCGAAGTGCAGACTGGTACGCAGACTACGAATCGCTTCGATGGCCAGATCGGTTGGGTTACCCACGGCCAGCAGCTGACTTTGTTTGTAACGCTTAACGCCTTTGGTGGTTTTGACGCTGTCACGCGATTTTTGCCACTCCGACAGCGGGATGCTGGCGTAGACGTTGATACCGCTCTCTTCCAGTGCCTGCGGGCTTTCGATTCCACGGTTGAACAGCGAGCGAAGCAGCACGCCAACGATAGAGAGGATAAGACCCAGAATAATGCTGCCGAGAATGATGAGGGCTTTCTTCGGCTTCAGCACCCCAGGCTGGGTGATGGCCGGGTCAACGATGCGCACATCACCAACGGTACTGGCTTCGGTGATTTTCAGCTCCTGCTGTTTATTCAGCAGCTGCATGTACACCTGCTGTCCGGATTCCACATCGCGGGTCAGACGTACGATTTCCTGCTGCGTTTTAGGCATCGCAGTGACGCGGTCGTTGAGTTTCGCCTTCTCTTCTTCCAGCGTGCGGCGTTTCTCCAGCAGCGTACGGTAGGCCGGGTGACGCTTGGTATAAAGCTTGGAAATCTCCGCCTCTTTGAAGGTCAGCTCGTTAAGCTGGGCATCAATGTTAACCATCGAGTCGAGAACGGATTTCGCTTCCAGCGGCAGGTCGACAGAGTCTTTATCCTGACGATAGGCGTTCAGCTTGTTCTCGGCATCATCCAGACGGGCGCGGACTTCCGGAAGCTGTTTGGCGAGGAATGCCAGGCTTTTCGCCGCTTCAGCCGATTTACGCTCAACGTTCTGCTCAAGATAGTTACGGGTGATGCTGTTGAGGATGTCGCGGATCTGATCCTTATCTTCACCGGTAAAGGTCATGCTCAGGACACCGGTGTCCTTGCCGTTTTCGGTGACGGTCAGGTTGTTCTGCAGATTGTTAATCATTCCCAGCGTGGAGAATTTGGTCACGGTAAATTCACCGCCCTCCTGGGCGTGGATCGCGCTGACCATCATGCTGACACCCTGTTTCGTCAGCATCTGCCCCACTTCACCGCGCGCGCTAAAGCCCGCATCGCTGGTCAACTGGTACTGTTTCGGGCCTAACACCGTCAGGGTAAAGGTCTGATCCGCGCTTCCTTTTGGCAGCACAAAGTCAGTCACTTTGACCGTGTCGTTGCTGCGTCCCATCAAACGGTCCCAGCCGGCACCAAAGATCGGGAAGGTATTTTTGGTGACGGAGATATCAAGGCCGAGGTCGTGAACGGTTTTACCCAGAACCAGGCGCGACTGGATCAGCTGAATTTCCGCATCGGAGGCCGGCGGTTTGTTCGCCAGTGCGGAGCCAATGTCCTGCACCAGCGAGTTACCGGTATTCTGCTCAATCTGCACCAGCGCATCGGCACTGTAGATGGGCGTCGCAAACAGCGTATAGACGACGGCCGCCGCGGCAAACACGGCGGTGATCCCAAGCACCCACCACTTTGCCTCTACGACGGTGCCGACCAGGCGACCAATATCGATTTCATCACTGCCCGAAGTCGGGGCGGCAGAAGGTTTTGTTTTTTCTGTCATTGTTATCCCTGCTGAGCTTTCAGTGCCTGCGCCCACTGACGGGCAGACTGGTCAAGTAAGGTGTATACCGCCTCGAAGGCCTCATGGCTTTTGCGATATGGATCGGGGATTTCGCGTTCATTGTCCCAGTGACCAAACAGCATCACCTTGCCGCGCATCTCCGGTGCGATATCACACAGCGCATGGATATGGCGTTTTTCCATCGTCAGGATCAGATCATACTCCCGGCACATACGGCCGGTGACCTGACGGGCGATGTGCCCGTCGAGAGAAAGGTTATGATCGCGGGCCACGCTCGTTGCGCGCTCATCGGCACCTTTACCGACCAGCGCACCCAGCCCTGCGGATTCAACGGTCAGTTCGGGCTGGTAGAGTTTCAGCAGCCGTTCAGCCGTGGGGGAACGGCAAATGTTCCCCACGCATACCACCAGAATTTTGTTAAACATCGCGGATTACCAGGTATGAATGTCGCGCGCCGTATCCGTCATGTAGCGAACGCCACTGATGGTTGGCAGCAACTGGTTGATCAGACGGTTCCAGCGGGCAACCGGTGCGGTGGTGACATACACCACATCGTATGGCTGGAGACGGAACTCCGTTGCCATCACCAGAGACGTCGCATCGGACATATCCAGCTGGTAGATGTTGGCAATCTTACCTTTCGCACTGCCCTCACCTTTCAGCGGACGGATCACGAAGATACCGGTGGCGTTGGAGGTGGTCAGATCAATACCCTCTGCATTACCCAGCGCTTCGGTCAGGGTCATGCCGCTGAAGTCCATTTTGAGGGTGCTCTGTTTCTTAACTTCGCCCATCACGAACACTTTCAGATCGTCATTGCGCGGTACGTAAAGAATGTCGCCCGGATAGAGCAGACGGTTCTGAGTCAGGTCACCGTTTTGCATCAGCGCCTGCAGCGAAATGCGCTGCTCTTTGCCGTTGTGCGTCAGAACCACGTTGCGCCAGTCGGCACCGTCGGTTAAACCGCCGGCGGCGTTAATGGCATCCAGAACGGTCAGCGGTACGTTGGTGATGGCCTGTTGACCGGATTTATTCACCTGTCCGGAGATATAGGCTTTTTGCGAGCGGAATGCGGCGATATTAACGTCCACCTGCGGATCGGCGATGTACTGCGCTAAGCGGCCGGTAATATCACTGCGGATTTCGGCGAGCGTTTTCCCGGCAACGTGTACCTTGCCAATATAGGGATAGAACATGGTGCCGTCTGACTGTACCCAGTTACCGGTGTCGCTTGAGCTACGGTACTGGCCCGCTGGTGTGGTCAGTTCAGGGTGGTCCCAGACGGTGACGTTGATGACATCACCCGGCCCCACGCGGTACTGGTAGGAGGCAATCTCCTGATCCAGAGACATATTCGGCTGAGCAACATTCGGACGTGGGCGTAATTGTTCGACCAGACGTGGCGTGAGTGGATAAACATTCACCATTTTGTCGAGATCAAAATCGGCATCCTGCTGCTTGATCACATCCTTACCCATTGTTGACATATTGCTGCCGGGAAAGACCGTACAACCACTCATCAAGGTCACAGACACCAATAATGGCATCAATTTCATTTTGGATTTCATCATTGATTATTTATCACTTTGGCAGAGTAATTATCCTGTGCAATTTAAAATAAGCCGGGTCGTATTGGGTTTCAGCATGCAGTTAATCAAATAGAAATATAACTGGCATCAGTCCTAAAAAAAGCTTATTCATCCATTGGCTATTGACAGAATAATCGAGGCTGATTCACACGCTTTCAGGCACGCTACCGCCCTTGGCTTTCAGTTACCAATCCACTGACTAAACAATGTGTTATGGATAGACACCCTCTTGAACAAGGTCTTCTGGAAATATATCAGCCGCAAAAACGCCCGACGGATAATCAATAACCATTCCTGAAGACCGAAACAATAATAGCAACAAGGAGATTTAACATTTGATGCTGGAGGAATTGTTGCAGCTAACCTAATAGCAGGCAAGGAGACAACTGTCCTAATAACTGTTTTTAAGATTAATATTAAGAGCAAACTTTTGACCTTTTAGGATTTTCTTTATATTGACAAAGCAACAATAAAAACCATTAATTGCGATATATCCTAAAATGTACTGTGCGTAATAAAATATACGTAATTACCTTATTTACAGCGCCAGCGTATTGCTCTCTTTTTGTTCGGCCTTATTAAGAGAAATCTCAGCCCGGCATTGCAATTTCCCGCCGCTTTATCCATGATCGAAGTGTGACATTCGTCATATAACAGAAGGTATTGCTATTACTATGGAATGGATTGCCGATCCATCAATCTGGGCCGGACTGGTGACGCTGGTTGTCATCGAATTGGTGCTCGGTATTGATAATCTGGTCTTTATCGCCATCCTCGCCGAAAAACTGCCCCCTTCTCAGCGTGACCGCGCTCGCGTAACGGGCCTGCTTTTGGCGATGGTGATGCGGTTGCTGCTGCTGGCCTCTATCTCCTGGCTGGTCACGCTGACACAGCCTCTGTTCTCCGTTCACGGCCTGAGCTTCAGCGCCCGTGACCTGATCATGCTCTTCGGTGGCTTGTTCCTGCTGTTTAAAGCGACAGTTGAACTTAATGAGCGGCTCGAAGGCAAAGACAGTGAAAACCCGACCCAGCGACGCGGGGCAAAATTCTGGCCTGTGGTGGCGCAAATCGTGGTGCTGGACGCCGTCTTCTCACTGGACTCGGTGATCACCGCCGTCGGGATGGTTGACCACCTGGCCGTGATGATGGCCGCAGTGATCATTGCCATCACGTTGATGGTGATGGCAAGTAAAGCCCTGACCCGGTTCGTTAACAGCCACCCGACCATTGTTATTCTCTGCCTGAGTTTCCTGCTGATGATTGGCTTTAGCCTGGTGGCAGACGGGTTTGGATTCCACATTCCGAAAGGCTATCTGTATGCCGCCATTGGTTTCTCAGTAATGATTGAAGCGCTGAACCAGCTGGCGATATTCAACCGTCGCCGTTTCCTCTCAGCGAATCAGACGTTACGTCAACGCACGGCCGACACGGTCATGCGCCTGCTGAGCGGGAAAAAAGAGGATGCAGAACTGGATGCGGAATCCGCCGCGATGCTTGCCGATCACAGTGACGGGCTGATCTTTAATCCGCAGGAGCGACTGATGATTGAGCGAGTGCTCAATCTGAATCAGCGGACGGTCAGCAGCATCATGACATCACGGCATGACATTGAGCATATCGACCTGACGGCACCGGAGGAGCACATTCGCGCCCTGCTGGATAAAAACCAGCACACCCGCGTGGTTGTCACCGGTGGTGAAGAGGAAGAGGAGTTGCTGGGCGTGGTGCACGTCATCGACCTGCTGCAACAGCAGCTGCACGGTGAAGCACTCAATCTGCGTGCCCTGGTACGCCAGCCGCTGGTCTTCCCTGAGGGACTGCAGCTGCTTTCTGCTCTTGAGCAGTTCCGTAACGCGCGCACTCACTTTGCCTTTGTGGTGGATGAATTCGGTTCCGTTGAAGGACTGGTCACGCTCAGCGACGTCATGGAAACCATCGCCGGTAATTTGCCCAACGAAGTGGATGAGATTGATGCGCGCCACGACATCCAGAAAAATGCCGACGGGTCGTGGACGGCGAACGGCCATATGCCGCTGGAAGACCTGGTGCAATATGTGCCGCTACCGCTGGATGAAAAACGCGAGTATCACACTATTGCCGGTCTGCTGATGGAATATTTGCAGCGTATCCCGCAACCGGGAGAAGAGGTTCAGGTGGGCGACTATCTGCTTAAAACGTTGCAGGTTGAGAGCCACCGTGTACAGAAGGTGCAGCTCATTCCACTGCGGGATGAAGAAGAACTGGACTATGAGGTTTAGTGAGTTGTTTTGCCCGGTAGCATGTGCGCTACCGGGCGCTCGGGCATCAAAGCTTATCTAACAGCTTCTTCACATCCTTCCCTGACTGTGAATCTTTATTCCGATCCGCCCAGTCGTTCAGACGACGTTTCGCTTCGTCCTGCAGATGTTTGCGCAGGATCTGATCCACCTGAAGGCTGTAATTCAGCGCCTGCCATTTGCCATAGACAGTGAGCGGAACCGGCGTCTCTTTAAGGAAGTCGATCAGTTTACTTTCACCCTGCCAGCCGGAAAGTACCCGCACGTTAAATCGGGTATCCGCCGTCTCTTTCACCAGATCCAGCTTACCTTCACCGGTTAACGACAGGAGTGAAGAGGTTCCCTGCATTCCGTCGAGGGTGAGCTGCCCGTTATCCAGCGTCAGGTCAGTGGTAAAGCTGTCGAGACGCGTTGCGCTGTCGTAGTTTTCCTGGGCTTTGACATCACTGCTGCGCTCCACCGCCTGCTGCACCAGCTGCTGGAAGTTAAGCCCTTCCATACGGGAATCTTTCAGATCAAGATGGGCCTGCCCCTGCCATTCGCGGCGGAAAGCCTCAGCATCAATCTTCGTCCCCGAGAAGTCACCCGCCAGCGTCAATTGGCCCGTTAAGGAGATCGGGTAATTAAAGGCTTTAAGGATGGTACCAATCTCAACGTTGTCGAGACGCGGCTGGAATTCGGCGCTGGCCGTCTCTTTACGCACGTCCAGCGTGCCCGGCAGAGAAAGATGTCCAGCACCCATTTTGCCGCTCAGTTCGGAGATCACCAGCAAACCGTTATGGTTAAACATCTGGCTGCTCACGTCGGTAAAATCGATACCGCGCCAGCGCAGGCTGTTAGCTTTCAGTAAGATATCGGCCGTGAATCCGCGCAGACCGTTATAGTCTGGCTGATCAAGACTCGAGGAGATGACCGGACGCGGCTTAGACGGCTGGCTTTGCCCATTCTGAGCAGCGTTACCGTCGGTTGCACCTGCTGGCTGAGGCGGAAGTAAGTTCTCCAGATTGAGCTTGTCAAACTGCAGATTCATTACCCACTTCGGCTTCTCCTCAAGCGTGACGCTCGCCTGCCCTGTCAGACTGCTGTCGTTCGCCTGCAGATTGAGGTTATCCAGCTCAAGCTGTTTTTGCTCTTCGCGCCACACGGCCTGCAGCGTTCCCTGACCGGTGATCCCCTGGGCAGGAAGATCGGCTCCCATCAGTTGCCAGTTCAGTTGCTGAATATCCGCCGTGAGCTGATGGGGGTAATCTGAGGCATTCACATTGGCGTTCAGCGACAGGTTCAGATCGCGCTGATCGCGGTTCAGCCTTCCGCTAAACTCCAGCGAGGCAATATGGTGGGCGTCCTGCTCCATCTTCAGGTTGATGTTACGGACGGTTACCTGCTCGTCGGACTCATGCTGGAAAACCAGCACGCTGTCGGCGACTTTCAGTTTGGCTATATCAAATGACCAGCCCGTATCCGTCGGCTCGTCGGGCAGCGTATTTTCCCGCGGGGCGACCGGCGCATCCGAGTCACGCACGGCTTCAGTTTGCGGCGTCAGCTGAATCACCGCCCCTTTCAGCATCACCTGGTCGACCTGCAACTGGTGTGAAAAGAGCGGGATCAACGCCACATCAAGACGCATGTTATCGGCAGAGACCAGCGGCTGGGAGGCACCCGGCGCGGTTAACGACATGCGGCCTGAGAGAATGCTGAGTTGCGGCCAGACGTGCCAGCGCAGCGGCCCATCAAGCTTCAGTTGATAACCACTACGCGCGTCGACCTGCCGCACCATGTAAGCACGGAAATCATTAGGGTTAACAAGCAGGACTAACGCCGAAAGGCCAGCAACCAGAACCACCAGCAAAATCATCAGCGTTGTCAGAACTCTTCTCATAGCATCCTCAGTGGACTAACGATCAGTCTTTATCAATACGGCTCGCGACCGCACCCTGCTGGTCGCGATATTTAGCGTCCTGACGGCGGTTATAAGGACGATCTGCCGGACCGGTTAGCGGTTCAAAGCTCAGTGCGCCGATCATCATCCCCGGACGCAGTGCCAGAGGCAGTTTACCGGCATTAAAGAACTCGAGCACGATACGGCCCGACCAGCCTGGATCGATACGGTGCGCGGTCACGTGAACCATCAGCCCCAGTCGCGCCAGAGAAGAACGGCCATCGAGCCAGCCGACCAGGTCCGCAGGCAGCGTCACGGATTCATAGGTCACCGCCAGCGCCAGTTCACCCGGATGCAGATAAAAGGCTTCGCCCTCGTCAATAACGATTTCATCACTCATCACGCGATCAAGCGCGGCGCTGACTTCATCCTTCGGCCCGCTAAGGTCGATGAACGGTGCGGTATGGCCGCTAAAAGTGCGGAATTTATTTCCCAGGCGCACATCAACAGTCACACCATTGATACGCTCCACGGGTGGACGTGGTGTAATAGACAGACGGCCTTCATCCAGCCAGGCTTCAATATCGCGATCACAAAGACGCATCGCACTTTCTCCTTTCATGCATCGTACCCTGAAGCCATAAAGACTCAGGGCAAAACCAGGTTATCCCTGAACGGTACACAATTCGCGCGGCTTATTCAAAAAACTGGCTGATTTTCGCTTTTAAGATATCAATGGCTATGCGGTTTTTACCGCCGCGAGGCACGATGATATCGGCGTATTGCTTGGATGGTTCAATGAATTGCAGGAACATCGGGCGGACAGTTTTCTGGTATTGCGCCATCACGGAGTCCATCGAACGTCCACGCTCATTCACGTCACGCTTAATGCGGCGCATCAGGCAGATATCCAGCGGCGTATCGACGAAAATCGAGAAGTTCATTGATTCACGCAGACGGGAGTCGGTCAGAAGCAAAATACCTTCAAGGATAATGACCTTCTTCGGTTCGATACGGATCGTTTCCTGCGTACGGGTATGTTCTACATAACTATAGACGGGAAGTTCAATTGCCTGGCCGCTTTTAAGTGCTTCTAAATGCTGGAACAGTAAGCTGTGATCCATCGCATTAGGATGGTCATAGTTAGTTTTTACGCGTTCTTCCATCGACAGATGGGATTGATCTTTGTAATAGCTGTCTTCGGGAATGACGCCGATATGCTCATCACCAACTTGTTCACGCAGTTCGCGGTAAAGCGTACTGGCAATAAGACTTTTACCTGAAGCCGATGCGCCGGCGATGCCTATAATGACGCACTGATGAGACTTATCAGTCATAAATTTAGCGACCTGATTAACCTGGATGTTAAGGAAGGACGACGCCGGAGCGTCAAACGCGGCAATTATAGGGATTTCGCGGGCATGATACCAGTCGAAAGCGCAGGTTCTGCGAGACAGGGTGAAAAGCGACGAAATGATCCCTTTGTGAAATTTAAACGCACGTTTTTTCAGCGTTTGTCGGGGATTTTTTACCGAGTAACTATTTAATAAGTCTATGATGTCAAATTATGAGCAGTCGCCATATGAATTGTAAATTGTTTGTACTAGCATAAACCAAATTATCAAATTCACTCGTCCGGACTTCTCTCCTGACGGCATGGCGTCTCTGGATAAAGCGGTAATGAATAAACAATACCAGCGGGTTTTGGTTACCACCCCACATCCTTTATTGCGACTTGTCTGTCTGGGCCTGGTCACCTTTATCTTTACCTTATTTTCGCTGGAGCTGACCCGCTTCGGCACCCTGCTCGCCCCGCTCTGGTTCCCTACCGCCATCATGATGGTGGCCTTTTACCGTCATGCAGGAAAGATGTGGCCGGGTATCGCTCTGGCCTGCTCGTTTGGCAATATCCTGGCCGCGTGGATGCTTTTCTCCTGGTCGTCGATCAACCCGACCTTTACCGCTATCAACGTGGTTGAAGCCGTGATTGGCGCGGTGTTACTGCGTAAACTGCTCCCGTGGTATAACCCCCTGCAGAATCTGAATGACTGGATCCGTCTGTCCATCGGCAGTGCGCTGGTGCCACCGCTGGTTGGCGGGGTGCTGGTGTATCTTCTGGTGCCGGGTCCGGAGCCGCTGCGTAATTTCCTCGTCTGGGTGTTATCAGAAGCCATTGGTGCGCTGGCGCTGGTGCCGTTAGGGTTACTGTTTAAACCACATTATCTGCTGCGTCACCGCAACCCAAAATTGCTGCTGGAAACGCTGGCCACCATGGCCGTGACGCTGGCTCTCAGTTGGATGGCGATTACCTGGCTGCCGTGGCCCTTCACCTGCGTTATCGTTCTGCTTATGTGGAGCGCCGTGCGCCTGCCGCGAATGGAGGCGTTTTTGGTATTTCTGGTCACCGTGATGATGGTCTCGCTGATCATGACGCGTAACCCTGTATCCATGACGCCGCAAAACCTGCAGGTAACGCTAAACGCGCCCTGGCTGCCCTTTTTGATGATGCTGTTGCCGGCCAATATTATGACCATGGTGATGTATGCCTTTCGCGCCGAACGCAAACATATCACCGAAAGTGAAGCGCGTTTTCGTAACGCGATGGAGTATTCCGCCATCGGCATGGCGCTGGTCAGCATTGAGGGGCAGTGGCTTCAGGCAAATAAAGCCCTGTGTAACTTCCTGGGATACAGCCAGACGGAGCTTCAGGCCCTCACCTTCCAGCAGTTAACCTGGCCGGAAGATTTGAATACCGATCTCGAACAGCTGGAGCAGCTGGTCAACGGCGACATCAACACCTACACCCTTGAGAAGCGTTACTACACCCGCAATGGTGAAGTGGTCTGGGCCCTGCTTGCCGTCTCCGTGGTGCGCCACACCGACGGTTCACCGCTCTATTTTATCGCCCAGATTGAAGATATTAACGACCTGAAGCAGACCGAGTGGGTCAATAAACGCCTGATGGAGCGCATCACCCTCGCCAACGAAGCGGGCGGTATCGGCATCTGGGAGTGGGATCTGGAGCCGGACATTATCAGCTGGGATAAGCGGATGTTTGAGCTGTATGAGATCCCGCCGCACATCAAGCCCACCTGGCAGCTCTGGCACGAAACGATGCTCCCGGAAGACCGCGCTCACGCTGAAAAGGTGCTCCGGGATTCCCTCATTTCACGTTTGCCGTTTAAGCTTGAGTTCCGCATTCGTGTTAAAGAAGGCGTGCGCCATATACGCTCTCTGGCGAACCGGGTACTGAACAAACAGGGTGAAGTCGAACGCCTGCTCGGCATCAACATGGACATGACCGAGGTGAAGCAACTCAACGAAGCGCTGTTCCAGGAAAAAGAGCGTTTGCACATTACCCTCGATTCCATCGGCGAAGCGGTGTTGTGTACCGATATCGACATGAATGTCACCTTTATGAACCCGGTTGCCGAGAAGATGAGCGGCTGGCTGCAGACCGAGGCTATCGGGCAGCCTGTCCTGAAAGTGTTGCACATCACCTTTGGTGAAAAGGGACCGCTGATGGAGAATATTCACAGCGGCGATATGTCCCGTTCCGATATAGACCAGGACGTGGTGCTGAACTGCCGTACCGGCGGCAACTACGATATCCACTACAGCATCACCCCGCTCAGTACGCTGGACGGGCAAAACATTGGCTCCGTGATCGTGATTCAGGACGTGACGGAATCGCGCAAAATGCTGCGTCAGCTCAGTTACAGTGCCTCGCACGATGCCCTCACCCACCTCGCAAACCGGGTCAGTTTCGAAAATCACCTCAAACGGCTCTTACAGACTGTACAGGAGACACGCCAGCGTCATGCGCTGGTGTTTATCGATCTCGATCGTTTTAAAGCCGTCAACGACACCGCAGGCCATGCGGCGGGTGATGCTCTGCTGCGGGAGCTTTCGTCATTAATGTTGACTATGCTCCGCTCCAGCGACGTGCTGGCTCGTCTCGGCGGGGACGAATTCGGGTTGTTGCTCCCGGACTGCAATATCGAAAGCGCGCGTTATATTACCGGCCGCCTGATTAACACCATCAATGACTATCACTTTATGTGGGAAGGACGTCTGCACCGGATCGGCGCCAGCGCGGGTATCACTCTGATTGATGAAAATAACCATCAGGCTTCGGAAATCATGTCACAGGCGGATATCGCCTGTTACGCCTCGAAAAACAGCGGACGCGGCGTCGTCACGGTTTACGAACCCCAGCAGGAACGGGACCACGGCATGCGCAGCATGATGTCGCTTGATGAGCAGTGGCACATGATTAAAGACAATCACCTGATGATGATTGCCCGCAGCGTCGCGTCTCCACGGATACCGGAAAGCTGCAACTTCTGGCTGATTTCATTACGCCTGTGGACCAGCCAGGGCGAAGTGCAGGAAGAGCATGCGTTCCGCTCCGGACTTGCGGAGCCTGAACTGTTGCACGCCCTTGACAGACGTATCTTCAACGAGTTTTTCCGCACCTCCGCCGCACAGGTCGCCCACAAAGGCATGGGGGTCGCGCTTCCGCTGTCTGAAGCGGGTTTAGCAAGCGTCACGCTGGTTGATGAACTTGTCGACCTGCTGGAGAAGAGCCCCATGCCGGGCCGTCTGCTGCATCTGGTTATCGCTGCCGACGTGGTATGTAACCCGGATGAGAACCTGCAGCAGGGCCTGCAAAAACTTCGCCATGCTGGCTGCCGCGTCGTGCTCAGCCAGGTGGGACGCGATATGAACGTCTTTAGCCACCTCAGCGCCAATATGGCCGATTATCTGATGCTTGATACGGAAATGGTGACGAATGTTTATGGCAACCTGATGGATGAGATGATGGTGACGATCGTTCAGGGGCACGCCCAGCGCCTGGGCATGAAAACCATCGCCGGTCCGTGTAACCAGCCCATCATGATGGACACGCTCTCCGGCATCGGCATTGATTTTATTTACGGCGACACCATCGCCGAGCCGCAGCCGTTGGATCTACTGCTTAATACCAGCTATTTCGCCATCAACTGATGGCGCCCAGCCGTCGGTATACCAGATGTGCAGCAACGCATACGAGCGCCAGGGCTGCCAGCGCTGGGCGTAGCGCCGAATTTGCGCAGGCGTCATCCCGGCAAAACGTTGCTTAATCAGATAATCATCCGGCAGAAAAACGTCCTTCGCCTGCCAGCCGCGCAGGGCCAGGTAGTTTGCCGTCCAGCGTCCTATCCCGGGCCGCTGCTGTAAGGCCTTCATTCCCGCCTCAATATCCGCAGGAGGGGAAAGCGGAAACGTCCCGTCCACCACAGACTGAGCCAGATGAACGATCGACTCCGCCCGCTTTACCGGCATTCCAAGCGCTTTCAACGCCAGCGGGTCCGCTGCGGCCAGCGCGTGCGGGGTCGGGAAGCAGAGATAACCCGGGGCGTCTTCAACCGGCTCCCCGCACAGGGCGACAACGCGGGAAGCCAATTTTGCCGCCATCGCCACGCTAACCAGTTGCCCGAGTATCGCCCGCACACCCTGCTCCCAGGCATCCATCGCCCCCGGCAACCGTAAGCCTGGCCGTGCGGCCCCCAGATCCCCCAGTGTCGAGCGGATCGCCTGAGGATCGCAGCCAAGATCGAAAAGTCGCCCGATACGCTCAAGACAGGTCTGCGCAACCGGAATCAAGCCCGGGCTGAGCGTCACGGTAAGCGTAGGGGTTTGGCTGTCAGGCGTAACGCGAAATATCCCCTGATGCCCCTCGCAGGCGAAACTGCGCTCGTAATAGTGGTCCGTGACGGTCTCTACGCCCTCTACCGCACGTGCGCTAAGGAAACTAAACATCCATTGCCAGTCGTAAGGGGGTTGCCAGGTCAGGGTATACATCATCGCTCCTTTTTTGTTCCCCTCAGCATAAACCGAAAGGCCTTGTTTCGCCTTGCTTTCATATTCCTGTTGTCGCCAGGCAGACATTTCGCTAAAGTCTCGCCCCTTCTCACTGGCATGGGGATTAATCGTGTTTATTGGATTTGACTACGGTACGGCAAACTGTTCGGTTGCCATTATGCAAAACGGGCAACCACAGCTCCTGAAGATGGAAAAAGAGAGCACGCTGCTGCCATCAATGCTCTGCGCACCCACTCGCGAAGCGGTCAGCGAATGGCTGTTCCGTCATCATCAGGTGCCCGCTACCGCGGCGGAAACCCAGGCGCTGCTGCGCCGGGCGGTCAGTTTTAACCGCGACGAAGATATCGACGTGACCCCTTCCAGCGTGCAGTTTGGCCTCTCATCGCTGGGCCATTACATTGACGATCCGGAAGAGGTTTACTTCGTTAAATCACCGAAGTCGTTTCTGGGCGCCAGTGGGTTAAAACCACAGCAGGTGGCGATGTTCGAAGACCTGGTGTGCGCCATGATGCTGCACATCCGTAACCAGGCGCAGACCCAGGTACCCGATCCCATCACGCAGGCCGTTATTGGTCGCCCGATCAACTTCCAGGGTCTGGGCGGTGAAGAGGCTAACCAGCAAGCGCAGGGGATCCTCGAGCGCGCCGCACACCGAGCCGGTTTCCGTGACGTGGTCTTCCAGTATGAGCCGGTAGCGGCAGGACTGGATTTTGAAGCCACATTAACGCAAGAGCAACGCGTGCTCGTTGTGGATATCGGCGGGGGCACCACCGACTGCTCTTTACTGCTGATGGGGCCACAATGGCATCAGCGTCGTGACCGCGAAACCAGCCTGTTGGGCCACAGCGGCTGCCGCGTAGGCGGTAACGACCTGGATATTGCTCTGGCATTTAAAAGCCTGATGCCGCTGCTCGGCATGGGCGGACAAACCGAAAAAGGCATTGCCCTGCCAATTCTGCCCTGGTGGAACGCCATCGCCATCAACGACGTTCCGGCGCAGAGTGATTTTTACAGCACCGCGAACGGGCGCTTCCTGAACGATCTGGTACGCGACGCGCAGGACGCGGATAAAGTCGCCCTGCTCTATAAAGTGTGGCGTCAGCGTCTCAGCTATCGCGTGGTGCGTACCGCTGAAGAGAGCAAAATCGCCCTCTCTGACCGTGCTGAACACGCTGTCTCATTACCTTTTATCAGTGATGAGCTGGCGACCGCGATATCGCAGGAAGGGCTGGAAACGGCACTCGCCCAGCCGCTGCAGCGGATCCTCGAGCAGGTGCAACTGGCGCTGGAGAATGGTAAAGAGAAGCCGGATGTGATTTACCTGACCGGCGGTAGCGCCCGCTCACCGCTTATCAAGAAAGCGCTGGCGGAACAGCTTCCGGGTATTCCGATTGCCGGTGGCGATGACTTTGGCTCCGTAACGGCAGGTCTGGCCCGCTGGGCACAGGTGATGTTCCGTTAAGCCCCGACGGAAGCCCTCGAAATGCGCAGGGCTTCCGTCGTTTACAGCGCGTTAAAACGCACATTTTCCTTTTTACCTGGCAGCACGCTGCCCTTTTTGCATGCCGCTTCTCGTGTCGTCGGCTGGCTTTGCTCGACAAATCGCCGGAAATCAGCGAACGGCACCGGGGGCAGGAAATGATACCCCTGCAGGTAATCCACCTGCTTGCTGATAAGCCACTCTCGCTGATAAGCGTACTCCACCCCTTCCGCCACGGTACGCAGCCCCAGAATCATCGCCAGATTAATAATCGATTCCAGCATCGGCAGCGGTTGGTTATCAGCCTGGATAGCGTTGATAAAGGTCTTATCAATTTTTATGACATCCAGTTCGAGTTCATTCAGATAGCATAAATTCGCGTATCCTGTACCAAAGTCATCCAGAGCAAACATCACCCCGCGATTACGCAGTGAACGGATCAGTTCTTTTATTGCAGGCGTCACGGCCAGCGTTTGATTTTCGGTAATCTCAATCATGAGCTTCACCGGTAACGATTCTGTCAGCTCTAAAAAATTGAGGCACTCCCAATAAAACACCGGGTTACTTAACGTGGTTGGACTGACATTAAACGCCACAAACAGCGGTGTATTTAACCCGTTGCTCTTTTGCTTTAAGTCACTGGCAACTTTATGCATTAAATAGCTGGTGAGTTCGTTAATCAGGCCACAGCTTTCTGCCAGCGGAATAAATTCTCGCTGCGAAATCGTGTAATTATGCCCTAATGGCCAGCGGGCCAAAATCTCTATACCGCACAGTTCACCACCTGCACCGACAACGGGTTGATAATAAGGTAAAATTTCATCATTTTTGAGTGCCAGACTCAGACGCCCCGCATCATTATTATCATAACTACGCCCGGTGGATTTGCGCATTAACGTACTGTTCTGCCCCACATCTCTTTCAGTCAGGAAACCATTGCGGATAAGAAAAATAATAGATTCAATAAAATTTTTAAAACCAAGCCTGTGCGTTATTTTATCCCGGTAGCGATACAGGGATTTTGTGGTCAATGAATTTGCCCGGCAGAATTCGGCCTGCCCCTCTTTCGTCATCATGGCATTAAGCATGTCTGCCTCAAATTCGGTTAACGCGAAAACGTCCAGCTCATCTGATTTTACGCGTGATTCCGGTTGCGGGGTGGTCATCAGTATACGCGTGAGTATATCGATGACGGTCGAATAATGCAGTGTTACATCAATTGAGGTACTGTATTCATAGCCTCGATTAATACACTCATTTTCGCTCAACCTGAGAACAACGCTGTTTACCATGATAAACTGGCTACTGTTACGATGTAGCCATTTCTTCACCAGGAAAAAGGGCATCCGGTTATCAACAATTAACAGACAGGAGTTGTATTGCTGAAAAGAAAGGTCTGACTCTGATATAAATGTCTGACTGTCGACCAGTACCAGATTAGGCAAAAAAGCCCTAAGCCCGGCGAAAAGATAAATGTCATAACTGAGCAGGAAGACCTTTTTCTTATTCATAATAATCACCATCACGTTTTCATTGTAAAACGCAGCCTTCCCGAACAGGAAAGTGTATTCACAATTGACCTGGTATTCACATAGACTTAAGGTAAAACAAATAAAATGCCTTTAGATTGCATAGTGTGTAGTAGCTCATCCCCCTTGCAATAAAACTGAGCGCAGGGGAAATGATAAGAATATTCTTGCTGTATCGGTAGCGAATTCTGAGGTCCGAAATGAGTACAAACTTATGCGCTTATATTCACATTCTGACAAACTTTAGTGATAATAAACACTATTTTAACAGAATAAAAAACCATAAATGATGCTACACATAGGTTATTATTTCAGAATAAGACGATACCCTATTCTGAGGATTACGCTGCCCGACACACCAACAGGGTGCGTCGCAAATCGCGTATACCGTACACATTGTGCGCAATATGCATTATTTTATAATAGAAGTTGTGTTGCTTAGACATAATTAATCCCGTGATCTCATCAGGCAAATCATCATTATCATTTTTGATCACAGAAACCCGTTGGGTACGTATGTAGCCGTCACTATCATTACCTAAAAATTTAAGCATCGTGGAACGGTTAATGGCGTAGCTTTTCCCATTAACATTAATCACGCCCACTTGTGACAATACCCCCTCTTCAGCAGATGATATCCTGAAAACCAGCAATACCTCCCCTTCGATGTGCATACCTGTTTTTTGCGTATTGAGCACAAGATGGTTCTTCGCTGAGCATACCAGCGCTGCCGGAACCTCATGACGTTTAAATAAAAACAAAAAAATGATAACAAGCGCTACGGCAAGACTAAAATACATAATTTTCGCACGCATGTGCAACTCCCCGGGAGCCTAACGTACATATACTGAAAAATGATTCCTTTAGTTTATTACCCGCAGACAATCCATTGTCATCATAAAACACAATGACCTTATTTCTTCCCTTACAGATAGATTTGAATTGCTGCCATCGGGATGAATTCAAAAAAGTGGATATTTTCTCAACTGAATTATCATCTGTCGTAAATATTTCACAGGAACCGGATTTTTGTACATGCACGACACCATCGGTATCTCGTAATAATTTTGGCAGAAGGACAAAGCCAGATATCACCAGGCTGATGCCTAACATTCCGCCAACGATCGTTTTACCGTATCGCCTTAACCCGGGTTTGGTGGCGGAGGTTAATGCAGTGATGCTATGCGGCAACGCATCTTCTTTTACGTTTTCGATCTGCGCCTGAAAAACAAATCCCTCTCGGGGGATAGTTGCGATCAGATTATCCATTCCCAGTTCTGCTAACGTTTTGCGCAAAATACTGACATTTTTATTCAGACTGTGACCTGATGGGATCAACCCATACCTTCCCCACACTTCTTCTATAATCAGATCCCGATGTAATTGTTTGCGGTTATTCGCAATAAAGAGCTCCAGTAATCTTGCCGTTGCAGCGGACAGAACCACTCTTTCTCCCTGTACACTTAGCGCTCTGGTCTCTGAATCGTATACAATATGATCATTGATTATCTTTTTCATCCGGGAACTCTTTTATTATCGGCGGCAATGCCAGCACGCAGCACAGAATATATTCCCAGAGTTCAGTTAGCAATATAAGAACTGTTTCTTTAAACTTTAACTGTTATTTTTAAAACAACCATCGCCTATCGGTATATATTTTTTCAACGCAACGATGAATTTTTTATTTTTAGTGTTTAACGCGCTGCTTCGGTAGGTCTCTCCAGGCAGCAGGTAGCGCATCGTCGCCTCGTCATCGGTTGACTGGCATCCCTTGTGTACGATGATCCTGAAAAACGTATTGCCGGTATTTGTCAGCGCCCCTTCTTGCTCATCCAGAGTATAAGCTAGCGTCAGCTTTCTGGGCCTGACCACCAGTATCGTATCCAATGCAATAGCGGGCACAGCTTCACTTGCTTTGCCTGAATGACGTTCAGCAAACAGCGTTACCGGCATCTCGCGAAACTGAATCCGGTAGTAACGCTCTTTGTCATCCTCGGGCCCGCGATAGAAGATCTTAAAATACTCCCCGGCGTCCGGGGCGAGCGAAAACGTGAGCGGTGTAAACAGCAACTCCCCGTCCTCTTTTGGCAGACGCTTTTCCCCACCCGGTCCTGGACGGTCGATTTTAATCGCCGAAATGCTGTACACATTCTGTTTGTGGCTGTCGTTGTAAATACGTTTGCTAATGAACGACCGCTCTGCGGGGATATCATAGATCGTGGAGTCCAGATACAGCGCGTGGGCAGAAAGCGTGTAAAGCGCAATGCAGAGTCCCACCACACCCTCCGTGACCTTCCGCCAGCGCATCATTTTGTTACTCCCAGCCAGTTCGCGGTGACTTTGATTTCACCACTGGCGCTGACCACGCCTTCCCAGTCAGCGCCAGCCACCGTCAGTGCTGAGCGGGAATCATTCATCGGGAACAGCAGCGTTAAGTTGGTGCTGAAAAAGCTGCCATCATCCGTGTTGTTGGCATCCCATGGCACCTGTTGCCATAACGCATCGTTCAGACTAATGGCATTTTCACTGCAGCTGTTCCTCACCTGAGTAGGGCTTCCCGACGCGGTGTTGTATTGCAGATAGGCAGGGACAGGCACGTTTATTCCCCCCTGGGCCGACGTAAACAGGCAGTAAGGGGTATCGTTGATTGTCGTGCTGTCCCCGATAACCTGGGCCGTAATACTGTCAGCCTGACGGGGTCCCGATACGGTGACGACGTAATCCATCTCGATCGGCGCGTCATCTCCGATGGTGCCGCTTCCACTGGCAGAGGCCGTATTATTCGATGAGACAATGCTAATCCCATACTCCTTCGGCACAATATTGAGCTGCAAAGAGGGGGTAAACTGGTAATAGCCTGACTCCGGAGTTAATGCATTCGTAAACGCAAACGTAAAGGGCTGGCTGTTGGTAATACTGACGCCTGCATCCACCAGATTCTTAAGGAATGTTTTCGACAAAAAGACATAGATATACTGGCCAGATGTCGAAAAGACGTTGTAATACGCCGTCGAGGCGCTGAAGTTATACCATGTCGAGCCATTTCCAGAATATTTCACGGTGGTTGCGGAAGGGGTAAAACCCAACGCAGCAGAATCGATATACGCTCTGAACGTCAACGATGCCGTCAAATTTTGCGCCTGCTCAAGGTTGTATTTGACCATTTTACAAATTACGCCATCAACGTTACTGACGACACCCAGCTCACAGGATCCGGAATCATTTGTGATGCTTGGGGTTCCATCACTGGCGATCCACAGCTCCTGAAAGGCACTTGTTGATTCCAGCGCCAGATGTCCCCGCTTGTTTAACGTGTAATTGATGTAATTCCAGCGACCTGTTGTCTGATCCTTACAGCGTTGTCCTGAGGCGTAATCATAGTTAACCGAGGTATAGCAGCGGTTAAAAACATAGGTTTCGCTGCCACCCGTCGGCATATTACGAAAATACTCATAGGCTGAGTTGCTCAGCGAAGCAAAGCCATACGCTCCGCCAATAACCCCCGCCACGGATCCAACCTGCGCGTGGTAAAAACCATTGTTATCCACCCCCTGCCCGGCAATGTAGCCCGTCGTCGGACACTGCGAACCTCGGTAGCAGCGTATTCCTGTGAAAGGAGCATCAATGGGCGAATTATCAATCCACATATCCTGATAATTATTGGCCGGCGCAGTCCAAATCACATAACCCAGGTAACCGAGGCTGACCTGGGATGTGCCGTATTTAACCCAGGTATTTGACCCGCTGAAACGGGGATCTAACGCGGACGGCGTAATGAAATACTCACCGTCAATGTCGTTCTCGATAAATAAAAACGTGTTGTTGATCGCCCCTGACGATGAGGCAGTCAGTGCCCTTGCGGAGAAGGGAATTAACCCCGCCAAAAACAGGAGCGAAATAAAAACGGAAGCACTTTTTTTCATAGCATTATCTCTGCGCCATCGTGGTTTGCGGTGCACATTTAACATCCCCTACCCACGCAGCGCCCCTGGCTTTTTCCAGATCTAAATCCGCTTCGCAGATATTACCGTTGGCGGACACCAGGGTAATAACGGGATACTTCTTATCAATATCAATGGCGAACTCACCTTTCGCGTCGGTGCGCGTTTTGCCAATGTGGTTATGAATGTCGGTATTTGACGCCAGTTCACCATTGGGATATCGCACCCGGCCAAACACGGTCACCATGCTTTTCACCTCAGGTGACACCACGCCGACGTTACCGGGATAAAGGTTAAGCGCCTGTTTACGGCCCGAGACAATGTCAAAACTGTCTTCAGAGTTTTTATCATTCATAATTTCCAGCTTGTATTGCGCGTAAGGCGGGAGTGCAATAAAGCTCGATTTGCCGCTAAGAATATAATTTCGGTTATTTATTTTTGCGGCCAGCTTTCCATCACCCACAAGATCGGTTTTCACAATAATGCCCGAGCGCTGTCGCTCTTTGCTCAGACCAAAATCGCCGCCCGCCCAGGCAACGGAACCCTGAGAGGAGAAGTTCATATTGGTCGAGTTGTCCGCTGAACGGGTCACCGAAACCGTCCCGCCGTTATAGCGGGTGTCATAACTCAGGTTGCCATTTACAGCGTAATTGTTGTCGTAGTTCTGCTCTCCACTCAGGCGAGTCGAGGCGGAAATGCCTGCAGACGTAATAACGCTATCCTCAAATTGTTTACGCGCGCTGATATTGCCCTGTGTTGCGCCGTAGCGATCGCGTGAAACCCCGACACTCATCCACGAGGCCAGCGGCAGCGATAAATCCAGGCTGACATAGCGTTCCTGACGTCCGTCATCATTCGTATTGTTGTAGTAATAGCGCTGTATCCCGGCCCGTAACCCCACTGTGGCGTACCGTCCCGCATAGAGGGTGGTACTGTAATCCAGGTTTCGGTAGGTATTACCGGAATAGCGGTTTTCGGTCTGGCTGACCGTTAACGTGCCACCGTGCGGAATAAACCGGCTCAGGTTCAATGTTGCGCCAACCGAATAGTTATCCCGCTCCTGCACCGGCAGACGGTTACCGATTTTGCTGTCTTCCCGCGACGCCCACAGCGAGCCAAACCCGCCTGGAGCATTAAGACTGGCGCTGCTGACGTTGCGCCATGTTCCGTCGTTCGCCACCAGCGTTTGTGTCCCGACGCTGACATATTCGTTGACGTTAAGAGTAATGTCCGTTTCATTGACGGCATTGTCATCAAACCCATAACCTGTCGTTTTCAGGGTGAGCCCGGAGAGCATTGCCAGGGTTAACGAGGCCGCACCACCCGCAATCCAGGTCTGTTCACTGCCGGCATCACGGTAATGATTGCGTTTATAACTCACGCGGTCGTAATCAAGTGAACCGCCAAAAATTTGCCATGCGACTTCATGCAGGCCTGCGGCCTGCTGGCGGGCAAATATTTTATTCACCCGACTGACGCGGGTGTTCACCGTCCGGCCATTTACCACGACATCCACCGTGACGTCATACACACCGTAAGGGAACCGGCTGGTGTCAATTTCGTAGCTGCCCATGTTGAAGTTCTGAACGCTTAACAAGCGCCCATCACGAAACACATGCACTTCGCCGGCAGACGGTAAAAATATGGTTATTGGGATCAAGGACAGGGAGGTGTTTTCAACCACCGTACTGCCTTTATTGCCGTAGCTGACGCCGTAGATCTTGCCGCCATTCAGCGCATTGAGGCTGGCGATCGACTGAACGTTCCAGGTGTCGAGCATGCCCAACGCCAGACGATAACCCTCATAATCGCGCTCATACATGGCACGATACAGTTTGCTGGAGCGGTTACTCTCGCCAATACCATAGACCGAGCCATTGATATTGAGGTGGTGCTCTCTCAACGAGGTGGTGTTATCCAGGGTTAAATAACTGCGAGAGCTGCTGCCATTGCGGTAGTCATTGTAATAGGTGCCAAAGTTGTAATTCAGCACAGTAGACAGTCGATCAACGCTGGACGGTCCCAGCAATGAACTGCGGGCGACTACCGCTTCAGTCAGGGCATCCCGACTGACAATCATCTCCAGATGAAAAGAGGAGACGTTTAATTTCAGCCGTGCGTCTCGCGAAAGGGCAAGAGAGGTATTGTCGATAAATTTCGCATCGCCTATTTTTTCCACCATCTCGCGCGTTTTCTCTGAAAGCACCGCGTTATTGGGCAGATCGGCAACCATAATGGATTTTACAATGATATTTCCCTCAACCAGCGAGATGACCGCATCAGCGATTTTTTGTTGGCTTTTTGTATCCGTCTCCTGGTAGCGGATATAAACGGGGACCGTCATCCCCTGTTCAAGAGAACGCGCGAATGCCCCTGGAATAACATAATTACCAATCTTAACCGGTGCAGAATGCGCAACCCCTGATGTTAGCGCATAAGAGAGTAATAAACTCCCTCCTATAAGATATTTAAAAGACATACGCATCCTTACTTTTCGGTATTTTTATTACTGGTACCGGAAATGACGCCGTGTATTACTTCACTGTAATAAATTGCTTGCCATGCCAAATCCCAATGCGGGTGCGACTGTTTGACACATCGCTTTTCTGCAATCTTATTTTTGTGCCTGGCATGACGTAATAACGCTCGCGACACCCGCGACCCCGATCCTGTGACGCCTCTTTGCAGGCTCCGTAAGCAATGACCCGAAACGAGACGTTGCCTTTGTTGGTGATGACATCCCCGTCACGACCGTATTCGAATCGCTCCTTGCGGGGCGCCACGACCAGAATTGTCCCGATTTCTGCCGACGCCGTCGCAATGGCGGCTTTGCCAGCCTTAGTCGATGCGCTTTCGCTTACGGGTTCGTCAACCCACTGCAGCCGGTAATAACGTTCTTTGTCATCTTCAGGGCCCTTATAGAAAAAGCGAAAAACATCTTTCGCATCACCGGGTAAAATAAGGCTCGCCGGTGTAGAAAGTAATTCTCCCGACGTTTCAAATTGCATTTCTGTTCCGTCAGGCAGCGGTGAAGAGAGCCTTTTTACGGTAACGCTCACATAGCGGGCGGAATCAGTGGTGTTAATAATTTCTTTTGATAACGCGTTTTGATCGGCCGTCATTATTGACGTGATATCACCCACATTAATCGCCAGACTGGAAAAGGATACGACCATCCCTGCCAGCGCTGCGAGTGGCAAATATTTCTTCATCAGTGCATTCCTGCGAAATTCGGGAGAGAGCCTCTCCCGAATTAATATTCATTACGCTGGAGTGGTCCAGGTTGCATTGAACTGAACTTTTACGTCACCCGTCCAGTAACCGTCCGGCAGCGCAGAATAGTCAGTTACAGCAGTCGAACCGTCAGAAGTCGCTGAAGCGATGGAGAATTTGAAGCTGGACTGATCGCTTACACGCTCAGCGCCGTTATAGGCGCCATCGGCCAGCAGGCTTTCCAGACCTGAAGTGGAAGCCGCATTCACCAGAACGGTTTCGGCAGAGTTAGACAGCGCCTGACCATTCCATGCCACGCCCACATTCAGGGTAGATGCATCACCGCTTGCATTGGTCAGCGTATTGCTGATGACCTGAGCAGTCAGTTCAAAATCGGTTGCACTTTCCTGTCCCTGAATCGTCACATCGAAAGCGCCATCCTGAGTGTTAAACCCATTCAGGCCCTCTGCATACTGGAACGTCAGCGAGTTCAATGGGGTCACGACCAGCAGGCTGGTTGTATCTTTCGTGGCCGTTGCATCCCATGATGCAGTGGCAGATGCCGTAACATCAGCCATAGCATTTGCAGCAGCAAATACAGAAACCAGAGAGGCCACCAGTAATAATTTTTTCATTTTCATCTCCTGAGAACAAACGTACTGCCAGGTGCCATTTAATAAATAACCTGGAAGCTCCATTTAAATGCGAACGGGATTTACCGCGCCAAAAAAGTATTATTTGAATTATGTTTCAGGACAACCAATCGAATGACGAAAAAACCCTCCGTCGTTAGGATTTTTCTCATAATCATTCATGACGAGATCGCTTAAATAAAAACATAAAACCATTTAAATAACATTTTTAAAATAAAAATCTATAATTATCGCAATTTTAGGTAATTTAAACTGTTTTAGCTTTTTGATACAAATCAAAAGTGGTGCATTGAAAGGAATAACAAAAACATATTTCAAATCAAATAAATACGTCACATTGCAAAAAATCATTAGTTTGTTAATGATTTGATAACAAGATGAAAAATATTGGTATAACAGAGAATATTCCGATCCTTACATGATGAATAATGAAATTTTCCTAAAGACAAATTAAATAATAAAACCAATTGTTATCTTTCTCCGTTTCTCACCCGGCAGATAAATAATAAGAATATTTCAGGTGGCAGGGAATATTCCTGGTAAATTATGCACTGCCAATTGATCCGATTTGAAGTCCGCCTCACGCCGCGCCCCTTCCCCTGCCAATCAGACAAATCCAGACAGTCTTCCATATTTCCTCCATTTTTCTGCCGTGTTGCCTGACTAAACTAGTATCATTCCCCGAAGTATTCAGGATGAGAACGTATAACGATGAAAGGCAGTAACAAATCCCGCTGGGCAATCGCCGCTGGCATCATTGTGGTGGCTCTTGCCGCCGCCTGGTTCTGGCACAATCACTCTTCTGACACTTCCGCAGGTGCCAGCAGCCCATCTCAGCGTCCCGCGAGTGGCGGACGTCACGGCATGCGCGGCGGTGCGCTGGCTCCCGTTCAGGCGGCTACTGCGGTAAATAAAGCGGTGCCCCGTTATCTCTCCGGGCTGGGAACCATTACCGCCGCCAACACCGTTACGGTTCGCAGCCGTGTGGACGGGCAGCTGATGGCGCTTCACTTCCAGGAAGGCCAGCAGGTTAAAGCCGGGGACTTACTGGCGGAAATTGACCCAAGCCAGTTTAAAGTCACCCTCGCGCAGGCGCAGGGCCAGCTCGCGAAAGACAAGGCCACGCTCGCGAACGCCCGACGCGATTTGGCACGCTACCAGCAACTGGTGAAAACCAACCTGGTATCGCGTCAGGAACTGGATACGCAGCAGTCTCTGGTCAGCGAAGCGCTGGGCACCCTTAAAGCTGACGAAGCCGCCGTGGCCAGCGCACAGTTACAGCTCGACTGGAGCCGCATCACCGCCCCGATTGACGGCCGCGTCGGTCTGAAGCAGGTTGATATTGGCAACCAGATTTCCAGCGGCGATACCACCGGTATCGTGGTCATCACCCAGACGCATCCTGTCGATTTAGTCTTTACCCTGCCGGAGAGCGACATCGCAACCGTGGTTCAGGCGCAGAAAGCCGGCAAAGGGCTGGTTGTGGAAGCCTGGGATCGCACCAACAAGCAAAAATTGAGCGAAGGCACCCTGCTCAGTCTGGATAACCAGATTGACACCACCACCGGCACCATCAAGTTAAAAGCCCGCTTTAACAATCAGGATGATGCGCTTTTCCCAAATCAGTTCGTGAATGCGCGGATGCTGGTCGCGACACAAGAAAATGCGGTCGTTATCCCGACGGCGGCGCTGCAGATGGGCAACGAAGGGAATTTTGTCTGGGTGCTTAACAGCGAGAATAACGTCAGCAAGCATCTGGTGAAAACCGGCATTCAGGACAGCCAGACGGTGGTGATCAGCGCCGGCCTTTCCGCAGGTGACCGCGTGGTTACCGACGGCATTGATCGTCTCACCGAGGGGGCGAAAGTCGAAGTGGTAGAAGGCCAGCAACAGCCTGCTAAGCAGGGAGCGACGTCCTGATGCAGGTTATGCCACCGAGCTCTACAGGTGGGCCTTCACGCCTGTTTATTCTGCGCCCTGTTGCCACCACGCTGTTAATGGTGGCAATCCTGCTGGCCGGGATTATTGGCTATCGCTTCCTGCCCGTCTCGGCGCTGCCGGAAGTGGATTATCCCACCATCCAGGTGGTCACCCTTTATCCGGGTGCGAGCCCTGATGTGGTGACGTCGGCCATCACCGCGCCGCTGGAGCGCCAGTTTGGTCAGATGTCTGGCCTGAAGCAAATGTCCTCGCAAAGCTCCGGCGGAGCATCCGTGGTGACGCTGCAGTTCCAGCTTACGCTCTCACTCGACGTTGCCGAACAGGAAGTACAGGCCGCGATTAACGCGGCCACCAACCTGCTGCCATCCGACCTGCCCAACCCACCGGTCTACAGCAAAGTAAACCCGGCGGATCCGCCGATCATGACGCTCGCCGTCACCTCCTCCGCCATGCCGATGACTCAGGTCGAAGACATGGTCGAAACGCGCGTGGCGCAGAAAATTTCACAGGTCTCTGGCGTGGGGCTGGTTACGCTTGCCGGCGGTCAACGTCCGGCGGTACGCGTGAAGCTCAACGCCCAGGCCATTGCCGCGCTGGGCCTCACCAGCGAAACCATCCGCAGCGCCATCAGTAACGCCAACGTCAATTCGGCGAAAGGCTCGCTTGATGGCCCAACCCGGGCCGTGACCCTTTCGGCGAACGATCAAATGCAGTCCGCGGATGAATATCGACAGCTGATCGTCGCGTACCAGAACGGTGCGCCGGTGCGTCTGGGCGATGTGGCAACCGTTGAGCAAGGTGCGGAAAACAGCTGGCTCGGCGCCTGGGCCAACAAACAGCAGGCGATCGTGATGAACGTCCAGCGCCAGCCGGGTGCCAATATCATTGAAACCGCAGACAGCATTCGCACTATGCTGCCGCAACTGATTGAAAGCCTGCCCAGGTCAGTTAGCGTGAAAGTGCTGTCTGACCGGACCACCAATATTCGCGCGTCCGTGACTGACACCCAGTTTGAACTGATGCTGGCGATTGCGCTGGTGGTGATGATCATCTACCTGTTCCTGCGTAACGTGCCGGCGACCCTCATTCCTGCCGTCGCCGTGCCGCTCTCACTGGTGGGAACATTTGCCGTCATGGTGTTCCTCGATTTTTCGATAAACAACCTGACGCTGATGGCCCTTACCATTGCCACCGGCTTTGTGGTCGATGACGCTATCGTTGTTATCGAGAACATCTCGCGCTATATCGAAAAAGGTGAAAAACCGTTAGCCGCGGCGCTGAAAGGGGCGGGCGAGATCGGCTTTACCATTATCTCCCTCACCTTCTCACTGATTGCGGTACTGATCCCGCTGCTGTTTATGGGCGATATCGTCGGGCGTTTGTTCCGCGAATTTGCCGTGACGCTTGCCGTCGCCATTCTGATTTCCGCCGTGGTGTCACTGACCCTCACGCCGATGATGTGCGCCCGTATGCTGAGCCACGCCTCCCTGCGCAAGCAAAACCGCTTCTCGCGCGCCTCTGAGCGGATGTTCGAACGCATTATTGCCGCTTACGGACGGGTGCTGGCGAAAGTGCTTAACCATCCATGGGCAACCCTTGGCGTGGCGCTTGGTACGCTGGCGCTCAGCGTTATGCTGTGGATTTTCATCCCAAAAGGCTTCTTCCCGATTCAGGACAACGGCATTATCCAGGGTACGCTTCAGGCACCGCAGACGGTCTCCTTCGCTAACATGGCGCAGCGTCAGCAGCAGGTGTCAGAGATCATCATGAAAGATCCGGCAGTAGAGAGCCTGACGTCATATGTCGGTGTCGATGGCACCAACCCGTCGCTAAACAGTGCCCGCCTGCAGATCAACCTTAAACCGCTTGACGATCGCGACGACCGCGTGCAGACGGTAATCGACCGCCTGCAAACTGCCGTGGCGCGCGTCCCGGGTATTGAGCTGTACCTCCAGCCAATTCAGGATTTAACCATCGATACCCAGGTGAGCCGTACCCAGTACCAGTTCACGCTGCAGGCCACCACCCTTGATGCACTCAGCACCTGGGTACCGCAACTGGTGGATAAACTCAACGCCCTGCCGCAGCTCTCGGACGTCAGCAGCGACTGGCAGGACAAAGGGCTGGCGGCATATGTGAACGTTAACCGCGATACCGCCAGCCGGCTTGGGATCACCATGGCCGACGTGGATAACGCGCTGTATAACGCATTCGGTCAGCGTCTGATCTCCACCATCTATACCCAGGCGAATCAGTATCGCGTGGTGCTGGAACACAACACGGAAAACACGCCCGGCCTGGCCGCGCTCGATTCGGTGCGCCTGACCAGCAAAGACGGGGGCATCGTGCCCCTCAGCGCCATCGCGACGGTGGAAGAGCGCTACACACCGCTGTCGATTAACCATCTGGATCAGTTCCCGTCCACCACCATCTCGTTTAACGTACCGGACGGTTATTCGCTGGGCGAAGCGGTGGAGTCCATTCTGGCCGCAGAGAAGACGCTGAACTTCCCGTCCGATATTCAGACCCAGTTCCAGGGCAGCACGCTGGCGTTCCAGGCCGCGCTGGGCAACACCATCTGGCTGATTGTCGCGGCCGTGGTGGCGATGTATATCGTGCTCGGTGTGCTGTATGAAAGCTTTATTCACCCTATTACCATCCTCTCCACCCTGCCAACGGCGGGCGTGGGGGCACTGCTGGCATTGATGCTGGCGGGGAGCGAGCTGGACGTGATTGCCATCATTGGGATCATCCTGCTTATCGGGATCGTGAAGAAAAACGCCATCATGATGATCGACTTTGCCCTTGCCGCCGAGCGCGAGCAGGGGATGTCGCCGCGCGAGGCAATTTTCCAGGCCTGCCTGCTGCGTTTTCGCCCGATCCTGATGACCACGCTCGCCGCCCTGCTAGGTGCCCTGCCGCTGATGCTCAGTACCGGTGTTGGTGCCGAGCTGCGTCGTCCGCTGGGGATTGGTATGGTCGGTGGCCTGCTGGTAAGCCAGGTCCTGACCCTGTTCACCACGCCGGTCATTTATCTGCTGTTTGACCGTCTGGCGCTGTGGACGAAAAGCCGCTTCCCGAAACGTGAAGAGGAGGCGTAAATGAAGTTTTTCGCCCTCTTCATTTATCGCCCGGTGGCGACGATTTTACTCTCACTCGCCATCACCCTGTGCGGCGTCCTGGGCTTCCGGCTGCTGCCGGTGGCCCCGCTGCCGCAGGTGGATTTCCCGGTGATCATGGTCAGCGCCTCGCTGCCCGGTGCATCACCGGAAACCATGGCCTCGTCGGTTGCCACACCGCTGGAACGTTCACTCGGGCGAATTGCCGGGGTCAACGAGATGACCTCCAGCAGCTCGCTTGGCAGCACGCGCATCATTCTGGAATTCAGCTTCGACCGGGATATTAACGGCGCCGCGCGCGATGTGCAGGCGGCGATCAACGCCGCGCAGAACCTGCTACCGAGCGGGATGCCGGGCCGTCCGACATACCGTAAAGCGAACCCGTCCGATGCGCCGATCATGATCCTGACGCTTACCTCGGACACCTATTCGCAGGGGCAACTGTACGATTTCGCCTCCACCCAACTGGCGCAGACCCTCGCCCAGATTAACGGCGTGGGTGATGTCAGCGTTGGCGGAAGCTCTCTGCCCGCCGTGCGCGTGGGCTTAAACCCGCAGGCGCTGTTTAACCAGGGTGTTTCACTGGACGATGTGCGCTCCGCCATCAGCAATGCAAACGTGCGCAAACCGCAGGGGGCCATTGAGGACAGTAGCCACCGCTGGCAGATCCAGACTAACGATGAGCTGAAAACCGCTGCGGAATACCAGCCGCTGATCATTCACTACAACAACGGTGCGGCGGTGCGCCTGAGCGATGTCGCGAGCGTCACCGACTCGGTGCAGGACGTGCGCAACGCCGGGATGACCAACGCCAAACCGGCCATTTTGCTGATGATCCGCAAGCTGCCGGAAGCCAACATTATTGAGACGGTGAACAGTATCCGCGCGAGATTGCCGGAACTCCAGCAGACCATCCCGGCGGCGATCGATCTGCAGATTGCCCAGGATCGCTCCCCCACCATTCGCGCCTCGCTCGAAGAGGTGGAACAGACGCTTGTGATCTCCGTTGCGCTGGTGATTCTGGTGGTCTTCCTGTTTCTGCGTTCAGGCCGGGCCACGCTGATCCCCGCGGTGGCAGTGCCTGTCTCGCTGATAGGGACCTTCGCGGCGATGTACCTGTGCGGATTTAGCCTTAACAACCTGTCGCTGATGGCGCTGACGATTGCCACCGGCTTCGTGGTGGATGATGCCATTGTGGTGCTGGAGAACATCTCGCGCCATCTGGAGGCGGGGATGAAACCGCTGCAGGCCGCACTGCAGGGAACGCGTGAAGTGGGCTTTACGGTACTGTCGATGAGCCTGTCGCTGGTGGCGGTGTTCCTGCCGTTACTGCTGATGGGCGGCCTGCCTGGCCGGCTGTTACGGGAATTTGCCGTCACGCTTTCTGTCGCCATCGGTATTTCATTGATCGTGTCCCTCACGCTCACGCCGATGATGTGCGGCTGGATGTTAAAACGCAGCAAGCCCCACTCTCAGCCGCGCCGTAAGGGGTTTGGTCGCTTCCTGCTGGCGATGCAGGAGAGCTATGGCAAGTCCCTGAAGTGGGTGCTGAGGCATACGCGCATCGTCGGCCTGGTGCTGATTGGCACCATCGTGCTCAACGTCTGGATGTACATTACTATCCCCAAAACCTTCTTCCCGGAGCAGGACACCGGGGTGCTGATGGGCGGGATCCAGGCAGACCAGAGTATTTCGTTTCAGGCCATGCGCGGCAAGCTGCAGGACTTTATGAAGATCATCCGCGAAGATAAAGCGGTAGATAACGTAACCGGCTTTACCGGCGGTTCGCGGGTGAACAGCGGGATGATGTTTATCACCCTGAAGCCGCGTGACGAGCGCAATGAAACCGCCCAGCAGGTTATCGACCGCCTGCGCGTGAAGCTCGCCAAAGAGCCGGGCGCTAATCTGTTTTTGATGGCCGTTCAGGATATCCGCGTCGGCGGGCGTCAGGCAAACGCCAGCTATCAGTACACGTTACTCTCTGACGATTTAGCCGCCCTGCGCGAGTGGGAGCCTAAGATCCGCAAGGCGCTGGCCGCCCTGCCACAGCTGGCGGACGTTAACTCCGATCAGCAGGACAACGGCGCAGAAATGGCGCTAACCTACAATCGTGAAACCATGTCACGTCTGGGGATTAACGTCGATGCCGCCAACAGCCTGCTGAACAATGCCTTCGGCCAGCGTGAGATTTCCACCATCTACCAGCCCATGAACCAATACAAGGTGGTGATGGAGGTGGACCCACGTTACACCCAGGACATCAGCGCGCTGGACAACATGTTTGTGATTAATAACGACGGTAAGGCGATCCCGCTCTCTTACTTTGCCAGCTGGCAACCGGCGAACGCGCCGTTGTCGGTGAACCACCAGGGCCTTTCGGCGGCGTCGACCATCTCCTTTAACCTGCCAGCCGGTTCGTCCCTCTCTGAGGCCAGCGATGCGATCAACCGTGCGATGACCCAGCTTGGCGTGCCATCCACGGTACGCGGCAGTTTTGCCGGTACCGCGCAGGTGTTCCAGGAGACGATGAATTCGCAGGTGATTTTGATTCTGGCCGCCATTGCGACAGTCTATATCGTGCTGGGCGTTCTTTATGAAAGCTACGTCCATCCGCTGACCATTCTCTCCACGCTGCCGTCGGCGGGCGTCGGGGCGCTGCTGGCGCTGGAGCTGTTCGGCGCGCCCTTCAGCCTGATTGCGCTGATTGGTATCATGCTGTTAATTGGCATCGTGAAGAAAAACGCCATCATGATGGTGGACTTCGCGCTGGACGCCCAGCGAAATGGCAACCTGACGCCAGAAGAGGCCATATTCCAGGCCTGTCTGCTGCGTTTTCGTCCGATCATGATGACCACGCTGGCGGCGCTGTTTGGCGCGCTGCCGCTGGTGATTTCCAGCGGTGACGGCTCAGAATTGCGCCAGCCGCTGGGGATCACCATTGTCGGGGGGCTGGTGATGAGCCAGCTGCTGACGCTCTACACCACGCCGGTGGTCTATCTGTTCTTTGACCGTCTGCGGGTGCGTTTTTCGCGTAAAAACAGAACGACGGTAACCGAATAAATGACCGACCTCCCACGTCACGTACGCTGGCAGCTGTGGATTGTCGCCTTCGGCTTCTTTATGCAGTCGCTGGATACAACCATCGTCAATACCGCCCTCCCCTCGATGGCAAAAAGCCTGGGGGAGAGTCCGCTGCATATGCATATGGTGATTGTCTCCTATGTATTAACGGTGGCCGTTATGCTTCCGGCCAGCGGCTGGCTGGCGGACAAAGTGGGCGTGCGGAATATCTTTTTCACCGCCATCGTGCTGTTTACCACAGGCTCGCTGTTTTGCGCCCAGGCGAATACGCTGGATCAACTGGTGATGGCCCGCGCGTTACAGGGCATTGGCGGGGCGATGATGGTGCCTGTCGGGCGGCTGACGGTGATGAAGATTGTGCCCCGCGAGCAGTACATGGCCGCAATGACCTTCGTCACCCTGCCCGGCCAGGTCGGCCCGCTGCTTGGCCCGGCGCTGGGCGGAGTGCTGGTGGAGTATGCCTCCTGGCACTGGATCTTCTTAATCAACCTGCCGGTGGGCATCATCGGCGCGATTGCCACCCTGATGCTGATGCCTAACTACACCATGCAGACCCGGCGCTTTGATTTCCTGGGTTTTATCCTGCTGGCGGCGGGGATGGCGATGCTCACCCTCGCGCTTGATGGCCAAAAAGGCCTCGGGATTTCCGCCCTGACGCTTGGCCTTCTGGTGGCGCTCGGCATTACCGCTATCCTGTGGTATCTCTGGCATGCCAGAGGTAACGAGAGCGCGTTGTTCACGCTCGATCTGTTTAAAAACCCCACCTATCGTCTGGGCCTGTTCGGGAGCTTTGCCGGGCGCGTCGGCAGCGGCATGTTGCCCTTTATGACGCCGGTCTTTTTGCAGATTGGAATGGGATTTTCACCGTTTCACGCCGGCTTGATGATGATCCCGATGGTACTTGGCAGCATGGGAATGAAACGCATCGTGGTGCAGGTGGTTAACCGTTTTGGTTATCGCCACGTCCTGGTTGCCGCGACGCTTGGGTTAGCCCTGGTGAGCCTGCTGTTTATGGCCGTGGCGCTGCTGGGCTGGTACTACGCGCTGCCGCTGGTGCTGTTCTGCCAGGGCATAATTAACTCTGTGCGCTTTTCATCAATGAATACCCTGACGTTAAAAGCACTACCGGATGACCTGGCGAGCAGCGGAAATAGCCTGCTGTCGATGATCATGCAGCTCTCCATGAGCGTAGGGGTGACCCTTGCCGGTTTACTGCTCGGCATGTACGGACAGCATCATCTCAGCGTCGACACGCCGGTCGCCCATCAGGTCTTTTTGTATACCTATCTCAGCATGGCGGTGATTATCGCCCTGCCCGCGTTCATCTTCGCCAGAGTGCCGGATGATACCCGTAAGAACGTCGTTATCCGACACGGCAAAAGGAGTGCACCATGAAATTCTGGCGTCCGGGCATTACCGGTAAACTCTTTGTGGCGATATTTGCCACCTGTATCGTGCTGCTGGTCACCATGCACTGGGCCGTGCGGGTCAGTTTCGAACGGGGTTTTATTGATTACATTAAGCATGGTAATGAACAGCGTTTACAGGGG
Organism: Enterobacter sp. SORGH_AS_0287; assembly: GCF_031453695.1. Taxonomy (NCBI): domain Bacteria; kingdom Pseudomonadati; phylum Pseudomonadota; class Gammaproteobacteria; order Enterobacterales; family Enterobacteriaceae; genus Enterobacter; species Enterobacter sp. SORGH_AS_0287. Next base: position 430,605 of record NZ_JAVIZW010000001.1, on the reverse strand, counting down.
CTGAGCGATGCGCTGAGCGATCAGTATGCCCTGCACGGTAACTGGCGTTTTCTGCGCAATAACGACCGCTTCGTATTCCAGATCCTGCGCTCGCTTGAGCATGATACCGGTGACGATCGCCCGGGCCCCGGGATGCCGCCGCACGGCTGGCGCACCCAGTTCTGGGTGATAGACCAGGATATGCGCGTACTGGTTGGCCCGCGCGCGCCCATTCCGCCGGATGGCACAAAGCGGGCGATCACAGTGAATAACGCCACCGTCGGCTGGGTGATCGCCTCGCCGGTTGAACGCCTGACGCGTAACACCGATATCAACTTTGATCGTCAGCAGCGCCGCACCAGCTGGTTGATTGTCGCGCTCTCCACCCTGCTGGCCGCGCTCGCGACCTTCCCGCTGGCCCGTGGCCTGCTCGCGCCGGTTAAACGGCTGGTGGAAGGGACGCATAAGCTGGCCGCCGGGGATTTCTCCACCCGCGTCGATACCCGTAGCCAGGACGAACTCGGCAAGCTGGCGCAGGACTTTAACCAGCTCGCCAGCACCCTGGAAAAAAACCAGCAGATGCGACGCGATTTTATGGCCGATATTTCCCATGAACTCCGCACGCCGCTGGCGGTGCTGCGCGGCGAGCTGGAAGCTATTCAGGACGGCGTGCGTCAGTTCACTCCCGAATCGGTGGCCTCGCTGCAGGCGGAAGTGGGCACGCTGACCAAACTGGTCGATGACCTCCACCAGCTCTCCATGTCGGACGAAGGCGCGCTGGCCTACCAGAAAGCGCCCGTCGATGTGATAAACGTGCTGGAGGTGGTAAGCGGTGCCTTCCGCGAACGTTTCGCCAGCCGCAACCTGAAAATCGATCTCTCACTGCCTGACAGCGCCGTGGTGTTTGGCGACAAAGACCGCCTGATGCAGCTGTTCAACAATCTGCTGGAAAATAGCCTGCGCTACACCGACAGCGGCGGTGGCCTGCATATTTCCGGCAAACAAGAAAACGGGCATTTTGCCCTGACCTTTGCGGATTCCGCCCCCGGCGTGCAGGATGCACAGCTGGAAAAACTGTTTGAGCGATTTTATCGCACCGAAGGCTCCCGCAATCGCGCCAGCGGCGGGTCCGGTCTGGGACTGGCGATTTGCGTAAACATCGTCGAGGCCCATAATGGCACGATCCGCGCCGCCCATTCGCCTTTTGGCGGGGTAAGCATTACAGTAGAGTTACCTCTGGAACGGGATTTATCGAGAGAAGCATGACCGAGTTACCGATTGACGAAAACACGCCACGCATTTTGATTGTCGAAGACGAGCCGAAGCTCGGGCAGTTACTGATCGACTATTTACGCGCGGCAAGCTATGCCCCCACGCTTATCAGCCATGGCGATCAGGTGCTGCCTTATGTGCGCCAGACGCCGCCGGACCTGATCCTGCTGGATCTGATGCTCCCCGGAACCGATGGCCTGACCCTGTGCCGGGAAATTCGTCGCTTCTCAGACGTGCCGGTGGTGATGGTGACGGCGAAAATCGAAGAGATCGACCGCCTGCTGGGCCTCGAAATTGGTGCGGATGATTACATCTGCAAGCCATACAGCCCGCGTGAAGTGGTCGCGCGCGTAAAAACCATTCTGCGCCGCTGTAAGCCCCATCGTGAACTGCAGGTACTGGACGCGGAAAGCCCACTTATCGTCGATGAAAGCCGCTTCCAGGCGAGCTGGCGCGGCAAGCTGCTGGATCTCACCCCCGCCGAATTCCGCCTGTTGAAAACCCTCTCCCACGAGCCGGGGAAGGTCTTCTCCCGCGAGCAACTGCTGAACCGTCTGTATGATGATTACCGCGTCGTGACTGACCGTACCATCGACAGCCATATTAAAAACCTGCGCCGCAAGCTGGAAGCGCTCGATGCGGAGCAGTCATTTATCCGCGCGGTGTATGGCGTGGGATACCGATGGGAAGCCGATGCCTGCAGGATAGCCTGAGCATTTAGCTTACCGAACCCGCCTGCTGGCGGGTTTTTCATTTCTGGAAAGCAACGAAGAATCAACCATACTCACATTACCGGTTCGTTTATTGATAACTGGTGCAGATAATTCCACTTCGTTCAAGGAGTTCCTATGTCTGGTTGGTTCGAGTTAAACAAAAGCAGTGATGGTCAGTTCAGGTTTGTTCTCAAAGCAGGAAACGGAGAAACGATCCTGACCAGTGAGCTTTACACCACCAAAAATTCCGCCGAAAACGGTATCGCCTCCGTTCGCACCAATAGCCCTTCTGATGAACGTTATGAGAAGAAGGTGGCCACCAACGGTAAATTCCACTTCAATCTGAAGGCCGGGAATCATCAGGTTATTGGCAGCAGCCAGATGTATGCCTCGGAACAGTCGCGAGATAAAGGCATCGCGTCGGTCAAAACTAACGGTTCAAGCCAGACGGTAAAAGACAATACCTGACGACACGCCTCCGGCCGGGTTAGCGATGGTACGACCCGGCGCTTTACCTCCCTGTCCCTCAGCGCTACAATGCCCGCCCTTAAAGTGGGGGATCTCCCCTTACCGCTGCACCTGGTGCATGCGGATCTGACCTGTCATCAGAACGAGAACAAACATGTTTAAACCGGAACTCCTTTCCCCGGCGGGAACGCTGCAAAATATGCGTTACGCTTTCGCCTATGGCGCTGACGCCGTCTATGCTGGCCAGCCGCGCTACTCGCTGCGCGTGCGTAACAATGAATTCAACCACGAGAACCTGCAGCTCGGCATTAACGAAGCACATGCCCTGGGCAAAAAATTCTACGTGGTGGTCAACATTGCGCCGCATAACGCCAAGCTGAAAACGTTCATCCGCGATCTGAAGCCGGTGGTTGATATGGGACCGGACGCGCTGATCATGTCGGACCCGGGTTTAATTATGCTGGTTCGGGAGAACTTCCCGGAGATGGATATTCACCTCTCCGTTCAGGCCAACGCCGTTAACTGGGCAACGGTGAAATTCTGGAAACAGATGGGGCTGACCCGCGTCATTCTGTCTCGTGAACTTTCGCTGGAAGAGATTGAAGAGATCCGCACGCAGGTGCCGGATATGGAAATCGAAATCTTCGTTCACGGCGCGCTGTGCATGGCCTACTCCGGTCGTTGCCTGCTCTCGGGATACATCAACAAGCGTGACCCGAACCAGGGTACCTGCACCAACGCCTGCCGCTGGGAATATAACGTTCAGGAAGGCAAAGAAGACGACATCGGCAATATCGTCCACAAACATGAGCCTATCCCGGTGACCAACGTGGAGCCAACCTTAGGCATCGGCGCGCCAACTGACAGCGTGTTCATGATTGAAGAGGCCAAACGTCCGGGTGAGTACATGACCGCCTTTGAAGACGAGCATGGCACTTACATCATGAACTCCAAAGACCTGCGTGCGATTGCGCACGTTGAGCGTCTGACGCAGATGGGCGTACATTCCCTGAAAATTGAAGGCCGTACCAAGTCCTACTACTACTGCGCGCGTACTGCTCAGGTGTACCGTAAAGCCATCGACGATGCCGCTGCCGGCAAACCGTTCGATACCAGCCTGCTGGAAACCCTGGAAGGCCTGGCGCATCGCGGTTATACCGAAGGCTTCCTGCGTCGTCACACCCATGACGATTACCAGAACTACGAACACGGCTATTCCGTTTCCGAGCGCCAGCAGTTTGTCGGTGATTTTACCGGTGAGCGCAAAGGTGCGCTGGCCGCCGTGGCGGTGAAGAACAAATTCACCAAAGGCGACAGCCTGGAGTTGATGACCCCGCAGGGCAACATGAACTTCACCCTGGAACATCTGGAAAACGGTAAAGGCGAAGCAATTGACGTGGCGCCAGGCAACGGCCATACCGTCTGGCTGCCGGTACCCGAAGAAGTGGAGCTGGAGTTTGCGCTGCTGATGCGTAATTTCAACGGTGAAAGTACCCGTAACCCGCACAGTAAATAGTCAAGCAGGGAAATTTTTTCGCGCTGGGATAATTCTTAGAATCGGATCACATACCGCTTCGTTCAATACGGGTATTATCCCCCCGCTGAAAAACATAACCCATAAATGCTAGCTGTACCAGGAACCACCTCCTTAGCCTGCGTAATCTCCCTTACGCGGGCTTATTTTTTTGTACAATTCAGTCCACTTATTAAGAATGCATAAGAATGCAATTGCATAGACCCACCATATGAAGGGTGTGTATTCGCGATAACGTATGCCGGAATACCGTTCATGAAAATCGGACGGACCTATGATATTCATCACAACTATTATTGGATCTGGTAGGCGGGAGTGTTATTCAGAGCATTCCTAATTCCCGACCATAGCATGCCCTTTACTCTTGATTTCTTAGCACAATACGTTTTCACATGGACGGAGAGACGACATGACATTCCCCGGTCAGTTTTCAAAGGACATTCCGGATTACGAACTCGCACGCAGTCTGGGCCTTGCCTCCGGCGGCGATATTAATTTCAACGATTTTGCCAGTCACCTGGACTGTAGCCGAAACTTTAGCCAGGTTGGGATCCTCTACTCAGACGGTGCGCGTCAGTAATTAGTAAAGCCCTCAAGGCGGATTGCGACACCAAACGAAAGCTCGGTAAGCCATGTAGTCATCACCAAAGTAAATGCTTCCTCAAGTAGTGCCATTCAGGCAACGACTACGATTCAGTCACCTTCATTGGCGACTGAAATCGGTTCTACGGCAATTTCTTGCGGAGCCGCCATTCTCACTGTCGTACTTGCTGCTGGCGCAGGTATGGCCATTCCTCTCACCGCAGGCTCTTCAGGTGCTGTTGCTGCCGTGATTGTCGCCGGTGGTGTGGCAAAAGGAATTCAGTGTGCGAACGGGCTTGGCCGCTTGTCACTTATTGCCATGAATCATAATGACTATGTAGCGTGGATGGATTCCCAGGAATGGTATACTGCAACCAATACCGCTCTGGATGCGATTTCACTTGCTGGGGCCGCTGCGGGTCTAAAAAGCGCGGTATTGACCTACCGCCTTCTTAATCGCTCGACGTCTGAAAGTTTACTCTCTTTATTACAAAAAATGAGCCGATCGGACCGCACGAGGTTAACGGAGGAAATTATTCGCATCCGAAATCCCGGCATCTCGAATTCAGGTGTTAAAGCAGCGATGAAAGCTGGGGTTTACCCTAAACGTTACCCATCGGAAGCGCTGCAGTTGCTCTTACAGCGTGAGCTGTTGAATGCCATTTCCAACTCCTCAGCTTTTGTTGGAAGTGCGGTCTCGGGTACAATCAGGAATCCTCAGAATATTACACAATCTGGAAAATACGTTTTTGGTTTGATCCAGTCTTTTTCATTTACAGGAAGTTATTGACCTGAGCATGATAAAATACATCAAGAAGAGCCTGGCATTAAGTACTGTGATCACAAATCAAATGGCGACTGACGATCTCCAACGGCTTGAGTCTTTAAAAGATGGCTTAAAAGATCAGTTTGGCGTTCCTGTAGGTGTACATATGACAGGAATTCCCTTGTCTATCAGTATGTTACTCGCCATTTTTTGCTACGCCATGCTACAAGTTTCTGTCTGGATATTACTATTTCGCCTGCTCGGCTTACCCGAATTTAAAGTCATGATGGGTGTATTTCTTGCAGCAGTGGCGTATTGCATGATTGCGATGAGTACTATGTTTCTGACTGCTCGGGGGTCCTTGGCTGGATTTAAAGCGCATATTTCCGTTATCACGCTGACTGGACTGATGAGCATCGTTTATTTTATCTGGACGTGGAGTTCACTTTTATTCGGCTCTGTTGAGAATTACACCCCGCAAATAACCTCTTTTTTAGGGTTGGGATTTTTCTGCATGAATGTCGTGTGGATGAATACATCACTCTTTTACCGTTCAATCGCCCTAACGCTACATAATCGGATTTGGCGTAAACAGCTGAAAATAGAGACAAGGCAAATGTCGCGACTCAAACGTTGAGTGCAATAGCCCAGTGATTGACAGACGTAAAAAGTGTAAACGACACCGGGCACAGATTACGTTATACGGGGGAAAAATCTCCTTTACACAGGCTTATTTTTTCCCTTTCATCCTGTTCTTACCCGCTTTTTTCCTCCCTGCTATACACTCTTACTAACGCTAAAAAAGGGAGCAGCGCGGATGGCAATCTATCCAGACAGTTTATTGATTCTCAATGGCAAAAGTGCGGGCAACGATTTGTTGCGCCAGGCAGTGACGGATTTGCGTGAAGACGGTGCGCGTATACACGTGCGAGTGACGTGGGAAAAAGGTGATGCGGCACGCTATATCGACGAAGGCCTGAAGCTCGGGGTCGAAACCATTATTTCTGGCGGGGGCGATGGCACCATTAATGAAATTGCTGGCGCTCTGATAGATCTTCCCGCAACCGACCGCCCGGTGATGGGCATTTTGCCGCTCGGTACGGCCAACGATTTCGCCACCAGCGCCGGAATCCCCGAAGAGCTGGGAAAAGCCCTGCAGCTGGCTATCCTCGGCAAAGCCACCGACGTGGATATTGCTCAGGTGAATGAAAAAACCTGTTTTATCAATATGGCGACCGGTGGATTCGGGACGCGCATTACCAGCGAAACTCCTGAAAAGCTGAAGGCAGCGCTGGGTGGCGTCTCGTATCTGATCCATGGTCTGATGCGCATGGATACCCTGAAGCCGGACCGCTGTGAGATTCACGGCGAGAACTTTCAGTGGCAGGGTGATGCGCTGGTGATTGGTATCGGCAATGGCCGTCAGGCCGGTGGCGGACAGCAGTTATGCCCGGAGGCGCTGATCAATGATGGTCAGTTACAGCTGCGTATTTTCACGGGTGATGGCTTGCTGCCTGCGCTGTTTACCACCCTGACCCAGCCAGAAGAGAGCCCGAATATTATTGCCGGTAAATCCGCGTGGTTTGAAGTGAATGCCCCACACGGCATGACGTTTAATCTTGACGGGGAGCCGCTGAGCGGGAAGCAGTTCCGCATTGAGGTGTTACCGGGCGCGCTACAGTGCCGGCTGCCACCGGACTGCCAGCTTCTGCGTTGACAGTGTGGCCGGGCGGCGGTAACGCCTGACCCGGCCAGCGTTTTACAAAAAGTCTTAAGCGATAGTCACTTTGCTGTCCAGGTACACATCCTGCACGGCATTGATCAGCTTCACGCCGTCAGCCATCGATTTTTTAAACGCCTTACGGCCCAGGATCAGCCCCATACCGCCCGCGCGCTTATTGATAACCGCCGTGCGCACCGCATCGGAGAGATCGGTGTCGCCCCCCGCCGCACCACCGGAGTTAATTAACCCGGCACGTCCCATATAGCAGTTCGCCAGCTGATAACGCACCAGGTCGATAGGGTTTTCGCTGGTCAGTTTGCTGTAGACCCGGTCATCGGTGTAACCGAAGTTTACCGCTTTATAACCGCCGTTATTTTCCGCCATCTTCTGCTTCACGATATCTGCACCAATGGTTGCCGCCAGATGGTTCGCCTGGCCGGTCAGGTCGGCAGAAACGTGGTAGTCCACTCCGTCTTTCTTAAATGCGGAGTTACGCAGATACGCCCACAGAACGGTGACCATACCCAGCTCATGCGCGCGTTCGAAGGCAGCAGAAATTTCTTCAATCTGGCGACGCGACTGCTCAGAACCAAAGTAGATCGTCGCCCCAACCGCGACCGCACCCATATTGAACGCCTGCTCTACGCTAGCGTAAAGCGTCTGATCGTATTCGGTCGGGTAGCTCAGGGTTTCGTTGTGATTCAGTTTGACGAGGAATGGAATGCGGTGGGCATAGCGACGCGATACGGAGGCCAGTACGCCATAGGTGGACGCCACGCAGTTACAGCCCGCTTCTATCGCCAGTTCGACGATGTTCTTCGGATCGAAATACAGCGGGTTCGCCGCAAAGGAGGCGCCCGCGGAGTGCTCAACGCCCTGGTCAACCGGCAGAATAGAAAGATACCCGGTTCCCCCCAGTCGCCCGGTATTATAGAGGGTCTGCATATTTCGCAGTACCGCAGGCGGACGGTTGTTATCAACCATCACGCGGTCGACGTAATCGTGGCCAGGCAGATAAAGCTGGTCGGCTGGAATGGTCATACAACGATGCTGTAAAAGGCTGTCGGCGTCTTTGCCAAGCAACTGCGCAATATCAGTCATGTGATGCTCCCGTAAGCCCGACGTGATGTCGGTGAGTGTTTATCCAGACCCATAGCGTTATGGGCAGACTAAGCCTGGTACCGACTTAACAGATTTTCCACCATTTGCATTTTTTTTCAGCACAATCTGCTGGCTCGATTCGTGTACAACAAAACTGTTACATTGATCAAACAATCACCGCAAAGGTATTTAAAAGGTATTATTAGGTGGTATGTTAAAGGCGTACCCTCTCTGACATGCAGGATTAAACAATGAAAACGAAAGTCCAACTGTCATTCATGATGTTTGTTGAATGGTTTATCTGGGGCGCGTGGTTTGTACCGCTGTGGCTGTGGCTGAGCAAAAGCGGTTTTACCGCCGGGGAAATTGGCTGGTCTTATGCCTGTACCGCGATTGCCGCGATCCTCTCCCCCATTCTGGTGGGTTCACTGACCGACCGCTTTTTCGCTGCGCAGAAAGTACTGGCCGTACTGATGTTCGCCGGTGCCATCGTGATGTACTTCGCCGCACAGCAAACCCAGTTCAGCACCTTTTTCCCGCTGCTGCTGATTTACTCCCTGACCTATATGCCGACCATTGCGCTGACCAACAGTATTGCCTTCGCCAATGTGGATGATGTGGAGGCTGATTTCCCGCGTATCCGCGTGATGGGCACCCTCGGCTGGATCGCCTCGGGACTGGCGTGCGGTTTCCTGCCGCAGATGATGGGCTATAACGACATTTCCGATACCAATATTCCGCTGCTGATGACGGCGGGCAGCTCCGCCCTGCTCGGTGTCTTTGCGCTGTTCCTGCCGAACACCCCGCCGAAGAGTACCGGCAAGATGGATTTCAAAGTCATGCTGGGGCTGGATGCGCTGATCCTGCTGCGCGATAAAAACTTCCTGGTGTTCTTCTTCTGCTCATTTCTGTTCGCAATGCCGCTGGCCTTCTATTACATCTTTGCCAACGGCTATCTCACCGAAGTGGGGATGAAAAACGCCACCGGCTGGATGACGCTCGGCCAGTTCTCCGAAATCTTCTTTATGCTGGCGCTGCCGTTCTTCACCAAACGCTTTGGTATTAAGAAGGTCTTGCTGCTGGGCCTGCTCACCGCCGCCATCCGCTATGGCTTCTTTGTTTACGGTGGTGCCGACCAGTACTTCACCTATGCCCTGCTGTTCCTCGGCATTTTGCTGCATGGCGTGAGCTACGACTTCTACTATGTGACCGCGTATATCTACGTGGATAAAAAAGCGCCGGTGCATATGCGCACCGCCGCACAAGGCCTGATTACGCTGTGCTGTCAGGGGTTTGGTAGCCTGTTAGGTTACCGCCTGGGCGGCGTGATGATGGAAAAAATGTTCGCATACAAAGAGCCGGTGAATGGGTTGACCTTCAACTGGGCCGGAATGTGGGCATTCGGAGGGATCATGATTGCCGTGATCGCCGTGCTGTTTATGCTGTTTTTCCGCGAATCGGACAAAGAGATCACCGCAATTGAGGTGGTTGAAGGCGATACCGCGCTGACACGAGGGGAAGTTAAATGAAACAAGAACGTGTTCTCGGTGCCCTTTACGGGCAAGCGTTAGGGGATGCGATGGGCATGCCGTCGGAGCTTTGGCCGAGAAAGCGCGTCAAAGCGCACTTCGGCTGGATCGACCGTTTTTTACCCGGACCGGCAGAAAATAACGCCGCCTGCTATTTTAAGCAGGCAGAATTTACCGACGATACGTCAATGGCGTTATGCCTGGCGGATGCGATTATCGAATGCGACGGGCAGATCAACGCGGATGTTATCGGCAAACATATTCTGCACTGGGCGGAGTCGTTCGATGCGTTTAACAAGAATGTGTTAGGTCCGACATCGAAGATTGCGCTTAACGCCATTCGTGACGGCAAGCCGGTCAGTGAACTGGAAAACAACGGCGTCACCAACGGTGCGGCGATGCGCGCCTCTCCGCTGGGCTGCCTGCTGCCGGCCACGCGTCTGGAGCACTTTGTCGCAGAGGTGGCGCTGGCCTCCAGCCCGACCCATAAATCCGACCTCGCGATTGCCGGCGCGGTGGTGATAGCCTGGGCAGTGTCGCGTGCCATTGACGGTGAACGCTGGCAGAACATCGTCGATGCCCTGCCAGGTATTGCCCGCTACGCACAGGAAGCGAAAACAACCACCTTCAGCGCATCGCTGGCGGCACGGATTGAGCTCGCCCTTAAGACCGTGCGTGAAGCCAACGGCATCGATTCCGCCAGCGAGCAGGTTTACCAGCTTATTGGCGCGGGCACCAGCACGCTTGAGTCGGTTCCAGCGGCGATTGCGATGGTCGAACTGGCAGGCACCGACCCGAACCGCTGCGCCATTTTGTGTGCCAACCTCGGCGGTGATACGGACACCATCGGCGCGATGGCGACGGCAATCTGCGGTGCGCTTCACGGCGTACAGGCGATTGACCCGGCGTACAAGGAGGAACTCGACGCCGTAAACCGCCTCGACTTTAACCACTACTGTGAAAAACTGCTGCACTTCCGGGAGCAAAGGGAGGGCGTATGAGTGCTTTTGCTGCACGCCTTGAAACACTGCACGCCACTCGCCCGGTCACGGTGTTGGGTGCCGCGGTCATCGACGTGATCGCCGACGCCTATGCCCTCCCCTGGCGCGGGTGTGATATCGAACTCAAACAACAGGGTGTCAATATCGGCGGCTGTGCACTGAATATTGCTATTGCGCTGAAACGGCTCGGGATCGCCGCGCAAAACGCGCTCCCCGTCGGCCACGGAGTGTGGGCAGACATCATCCGTAACGCCATGGCAAAACAGGATCTGCACAGCGTCGTTGAAGTAGAAACGGGCGACAACGGCTGGTGTCTGGCGCTGGTCGAACCGGACGGTGAGCGGACCTTTATGTCGTTTAGCGGCGTGGAGAACCAGTGGCAACAGCGCTGGCTGGATGCGCTGCACGTGCCGCCTGAAAGCCTGGTCTACCTCTCAGGCTATCAGCTGGCGTCACCGTGCGGAGAGCTCCTGACGGACTGGCTGGAAGGCCTGGAAAACGTTACCGCGTTTATCGACTTTGGGCCGCGCATTGCCGATATTCCTGATGCGCTGATGGCGCGGATCATGGCCTGTAAGCCGATGGTATCGCTTAATCGCCAGGAAGCGGAGATGGCAGCGGGACGATTTGGCATGGAAGCTGAAACACTCGGCCCGCAGTGGCTACAGCGGTTTAGTTCTGCGCTGATTATTCGCCACGATAAAGACGGTGCCGCCTGGTATGAGGGTGATAAATCGGGCTACGTTCCGGCGTTTCCCGCAACCGTCGTCGACACGATCGGTGCGGGCGACAGCCACGCCGGTGGCACGCTTGCCGGGCTGGCGGCAGGATGGTCGCTGGCTGATGCCGTTACGCTTGGCAATGCAGTGGCGGCCTGGGTCGTTAGCCACCGCGGCGGCGACTGCGCGCCAGGGCGCGAGGCGTTACTCCTCGCACACAAAGACGTATAAATCGCTACGGCAGTAGCTGATGCTAAACTCAATGGGCCGGTTCTGCTGATCAAGTGCAACCTGCTTGATCACCAGCACCGGGATTTTGTCATCCATGCGGATATGCGTCTGAAACTCGCTGTCCGGCATGCGGGCACTGACGCGTGAGCGGGTGCGTTGCGGGAAGATATTCTGGCTACGGAAGTAGTCATACAGGGAAATCCCAATTGCATCCGGATCGTGAATCAACCCTACCGGCACCCAGGACTCCTCAATCGATACGGCATCATCATCCACATAGCGGATGCGCTTAAGCAAAAAGACCTCGCTCTCCGGCGGCACTGACAGCTGGCTGGCCACCTCTTCCGGGCATTTCACCACCCGTTTATTCACCCACAGCGTGTTGGGCTTTTTGCCGCGCAGCACCACCTGCTGAGAAAAACCGCGCGCTTCCTTGAGCGAGTATTCAAAGATGTTATTGATTTGCGTCCCGTAGCCCCGGGCACGCGTCACTACGCCCTCGGCTTCCAGAGCCTGCATCGCTTTGCGCACTGTAATGCGCGACACGCCGGTTAACTGACTGAGATCGCGCTCGCCGGGCAGTATATTCCCATGCTCCAGCACCCCGTTGCGTACCGCGTTTTTTACCGTTTCGGCAAATTTCAGATACAGCGGCGTGTTGTCCGGGGCGGCAATGCGTTCATTCAGTTGGTCGATTAACCGGGTATGCGCTTGTTCCATCTCTGTTTTTCTCAGGCCTGGTGTGTGTTGCCAGTATACGGCTTACCACCAGGCATGAAAATGGTGTACCGGACCAATACCGTGACCAACCTCGAGAGTATCGGCTTTTGCCAGCGCTTCAGAGAGCCAGATTTTAGCGTCGCGGACCGTATCCCCCCAGTTGTCACGACGGGGGCGCAAAGCCGCCAGCGCGGCAGAGAGTGTGCAGCCGGTCCCGTGGGTGTTTTTGGTCTGTACCCGCGGGGCCGTGAAACGCAGCGCACCGTCGTGGGTAAACAACCAGTCAGGGCTTTCTTCATCATCAAGATGACCACCTTTCATCAGCACGGCGCCGCAGCCCATCGCCAGGAGCGCATTCCCCTGCTCTTTCATTTCGCGCTCATTCTGCGCGTGCGGCGCATCCAGCAGCGCAGCGGCTTCAGGCAGATTTGGCGTGATAAGCGCAACCTGCGGCAGCAGCTTATTTCGCAGCGTCTCGACGGCGGAGGCGGACAGCAGCGGGTCACCGCTTTTTGCCAGCATCACGGTATCCAGCACCACGTTTTGCACCTGGTAACGTTTAAGCCGTTCTGCCACCGCTTCAACAATGTCGGTCTCGGCCAGCATCCCAATCTTGGTGGTGTCGATTCGCACATCGCTGAAAACCGAATCCAGCTGTGCGGCGACAAAGTCCGACTCAATGCGGTAAACCGACTGCACGCCACGCGTATTTTGCGCCACCAGCGCGGTAATCACCGAGCAGCCGTATGCGCCGAGTGCGGAGAAAGTTTTCAAATCAGCCTGAATGCCCGCGCCGCCGCTTGGGTCGGTACCGGCAATGGTAAGGGCGTTAATCCGATTCATGCCCGTTCCTCCAGAGTGTAGAGCGCGTCAAGGAACGCACTGGCAAAACTGCCGGGACCACCAGACCGGGCGACGGCCGCCGATCCGGCACGTTTCATCCATCCGCAGGCGGCGGCGATGTTATCCAGCCGGTCACCGGGAAGCGAGCAGCTCGCCGCCACGACTGCCGAGAGCGCGCATCCCGTTCCCACCACGCGGGTCATTATCGGGTCACCGCCCACGACCGTGCGGGTGCGCTGCCCATCGGTGACGTAATCCCGTTCACCGGTGACCACCACAATGGCATTCGTCTGGCGAGCCAGCGCCTGCGCGGCAGGCAGCGCAGACGCCGCCGTGTCGGTGGTATCGACGCCACGCCCGCCCACACTCATCCCGGCAAGGGCGAGAATTTCCGAGGCATTGCCGCGAATGGCCGCCGGTTTCAGGGCGAGGATTTGGTGGCAAAAACGGGTGCGGAACGTCAGCGCCCCTACGGCAACCGGGTCAAGCGTCCAGGGTTTCCCTGCTGCCACTGCACGCTCAATCGCCCGGCGCATCGACTGGGCGCGCGGCGCCGTCAGCGTCCCGACGTTAATCAGCAGGGCATCTGCGAGCGCGGCAAACTGCTCGGCCTCTTCGGCTTCAATCACCATAGCCGGGGAAGCGCCAAGCGCCAGTAACACATTGGCCGTAAAGGTCTGTACCACATCGTTGGTCATACAGTGGGTAAGTGGGGAACGGGTTCGAAACTGATGTAAAACGTGTAAATCGAGCAGGTCAGGCTGCATGGTATCGCTCCTGCCGTGCGTGAAGAAGCGATGACCGGGAAGGCATCTGACTTCCCTACGCTGGCATTATCCAGATCAGGTAATACGGGTATTTCTCAGCCTTCACAAAGAAGGGCACCCCGAGTCAAATAAAAAAAATCAAAAGCTTGCGATTAATGCTCCTCATTAATCCCTGATCAGGATAGTAATGCCAGCGGGAAGTCTTGTAAACGGCAAAAGCGGCCCTTTTGGTCTATGTGTGACAGGTTGAGTGACACAATGTGTGCCATGTAGAATGCTCTTATGTCGTCAACTACCGCATAAAAAAAAGAGGTCGTGATGGATTTACAAGCATGGGATAACATTATCTCTATCGCTTCGAATGCTGTAACAGCGTTGAGTGTGGTTGGCGGCGTCATCTTCGGAGGGGTTAAACTTCAGGAGATTGTGAAGACGAGAAAAATGGAGCAAGCTTTCGCCTCTGCAATAGCGCTTAAAGATGAGATTGATGCTACGAGGGGCCGTTATAATCGTATGCGTTTTGACCTTACACGCATAATGACATTTATCGACACGCTCGCAAAGACTGGTCAAAAAGTAGATCAAGAAAGCTACTATCAGATTCAAGGTTCCTTGAGAGATATGGCGGAAAACACCTTTTGTATTGGTAGCTGTTTCGTCAAAGTTCGTCACTATAACGTTGCCATTAAACAACCAGCCTGGGAACCATTCAACGCTCTTCTACACTCTGCTGGTGAAACGCAAATAGCTATATCAAAATTAGTAAACCTCATCATGCAGGCCTTGCTTAAAGAGCAGATAACAGCGGAGGAATTCGAGACAATTCGTAATCTTTATGATGAACATGGTGAACGGATGAAAGGCGTTAATTACGCTATCGCCGGGATAGATATTATTAAGTTCGATGATTTGTTTGACTTCAGCAAAGTTAACAAAAAAAGCCGGGATTAACCCGGCTCTCATGTTTTATTCTTTCTCAATTTCAACAACGCTTCACTAATAGCCTTCTCAAGCCCGTTTTGTTCAACGTCCATCATGAATGAGGAGCGCGGAACCTTCAGGAAACGACACACGGCGCTAACGTTCAGAAAATCTAAAACGCGCTCGTCTGCAACTGTCAGCAACGGGAAGCCGTTGTTAGTCTGAAATTGAATTTTCATAGTAATCACCTCTTCTTTGCCTCGCCTTTTCAGGCCATTCTTCACGGTGGGGCCAAATAGTCAGCCCCAAAATCCGCTGTCTTATGCTGCGTCGTTCGTCAGTCGTGTAGTGAAATCCGGACGATACACCACAGGCAATGACCTGCCCCCTGTATTAGATACAACCTTCAGTTAGTAATGTCGGTTGATTTTTCTTCATGTTTTCCGTTTCGCCAGCCTGCTGCAAATTCAGATGGCGTCTGGTAATTCAGCGATGAATGAGGTCTGGACTCGTTATAGTCCTGTCGCCACTCATTAATGATTTTCCGGGCATGAAGAACATCGCTGAACCAGTGCTCATTCAGGCATTCATCCCGAAAGCGACCGTTTAAACTCTCAATAAATCCGTTCTGAGTTGGCTTGCCCGGCTGGATTAAGCGCAACTCAACACTATGTTCAAAGGCCCATTGATCCAGCGCGCGGCAGGTAAATTCCGGGCCCTGATCGGTTCTTATCGTCGCAGGATATCCTCGAAACAGCGCAATGCTGTCCAGAATACGCGCGACCTGAACACCTGAAATCCCGAAAGCGGCGGTGATCGTCAGACACTCCTTCGTAAATTCATCCACACAGGTCAGGCACTTAATCCGGCGGCCGCTGGCAAGTGCATCCATGACAAAATCCATCTACCAGGTCAGGTTCGGCGCATCCGGGCGAAGAAGCGGAAGCCGTTCAGTCGCCAGACCCTTACGGCGGCACCTGCGTTTTACACCCAGACCGTTAAGGTGATAGATGCGGTAAACCTGCTTGTGGTTGACGTGAAGGCCCTCCCGACGCAATAACTGCCAGATACGCCGGTAACCAAATCGCCTGCGTTCAAGTGCCAGTTCTGTGATGCGTAGAGACAGTTGCACGTCAGCAGCCGGACGCTGGGCCGGATAACGGCAGGTTGAAAGTGACAGACCGGCCAGCCTGCAGGCACGGCGTTGCGACAGACCCGTTGCCTCACACATGGCCTCCACGGCTTCCCGCTTCTGGTCTGTCGTCAGAACTTTCGGCCCAGAGCCACCTGAAGCGCCTCCTTATCCAGCATGGCTTCAGCGAGCAGCTTCTTGAGACGAGCGTTATCCTCTTCAAGCGACTTGAGCCGCTTCACCTCGGGGACCTCCATGCCGCCGAACTTCTTGCGCCAGGTGTAAAAGGTGGCGTCTGAAATGGCATGCTTGCGGCAGAGTTCCCGGGCTGAAACACCGGCTTCTGCCTCGCGGAGAATACTGATGATCTGTTCGTCGGAAAATCGCTTCTTCATAGGGATGTCCTCATGTGGCTTATGAAGACATTACTAACATCACGGTGTATTAATCAACGGGGAACAGGTCAATTAGCCTCGCATTATAATAATTAATCACTCATCTTAGAAATAAGATAATTACTGAATGCACTACAGATGACTAACATATAACGAGCCTCTTCTAAGGTTGGCTCTTCACTTCCATCCATTAAAGCGTGACGTATTCCACCCTGGTCACTTGTATATCCGTATAGTTGTTGGAAGGCTCGTTTCATTGCTGGATGAATATGGCCTTTATCCTCAATGGTTTTAAGACAGTCCCCAAGTGTTCCTTTATCATTACCAGAGATTTTTTTGCAGAGGGATTCAATAGCAGAAATAGATTCTTTAATTGAGTTTCTAAAGTCAGGTTGTTCCCTGTTAGATAGTAACTCTAATGCACATTCGAAATGTTTTCTTGAAGAATCACTGCCAGTGTCAATCCCTTCTTGTATGCTTTCAACCTCAACAGGGGTGGACACAGGAACAACCATACCCTCAATAATGGAGTACGCTAATCCTTCAGATTTGAAAACAGAATTCAAATAGATTGATAAATCATCGAAGCTTGTCCCTTGAGTTTCATTAACAATAAACTCAATAAGGTCGTAAACATGATACCAAGGAGCGCTAATTATAGCCCTCTTAACCTCCCCTACTAAATCTGGGGCACCTACGGTAGATCGGTATATTGGTACTTTAGACGAATCATTTTTTAAAAAATTAATCCATACACTTCTAACAATATTTTCCACAGCATCGTTGCTCTGACTTTTATACCTCAATAGCTCCTCATGGATGCAGTTCCATATAACCATTCTGGAGTCTTTAGAAATACTCTCCAGCTGAATTACTTCTTCAACTTTAACGTGTCCATATCTTTGAGAGAACGGTCTAGCCATCGCTTATGTGCCTTATCGCTGTGTTAGTTATGAAGCGTTTAACGCCAGTCAAGTCCATCAATGATATGGCATACAACCGATAGAGGGAAGGTGTGGAGATATCGTCTTGTTATCCCCGTACCGGTTTTCTCATGACCTATGACCTGTTGAAGGTGAGTAATGTCATTCATCCAACCGGAGGCCACAGTGACAACGCTATGCCTGAAGCTGTGAACAATACGCCGTTGATTTTGGATATCCCTGTATGGGATGTGTAAAGCGTCCCTAATATCAGACAACACCTTACCAATCTTAGCCATGTTACTTCCTGCCACTTCCGGAAACAGCTTATCAGCTTTCCCCATAACAAATTCTAAGAACCCCAAATCAATTAGATGCTGATGCAAAGGAACCTGTCTCCCTGCGTTATCGGTCTTCCCTTCTTTGATTAGAAGATAGTGACGATTACTATCATCATCAATGCGCACTTGGGATGTGGTGAGGGTGGCTAGCTCTCCCCTTCTAGCTCCAGTGTATGCTAGCAATAAGATAATCCATTTAAGCCAATCCTGTTTAGCCTCTTCGATTTCATACCTAACCAAAGATTTCATTTCGCTATTGGTGTAAGCCCCATATCTCGCAGACGATGGAGGGGCTGTTACGCCGTCAGTAGGAGATACTGAAAGTACGCCTTTATCCTCGGTCAGGTGTGTTTTGAAAAGAGATTTGTAGATTTTAAGATGCTTATGGATTGCCTCAGTTCCTAGCAAATGCTCCTCGGGGATGTCATCACAGGATAAGAGTTGCTCTATTGTCATTGAGCGGTATGGCTGAACAACACGTTTGGGGAGGCCAGTAACAGCTTCCATAACATGTTTGATGTCTTGCCTTGTGATACTTCTTACTTCCCTCTCTGCGCCTAATACAGTTAACATCACCTCCATGTAACGCTCATTAGCGGAGTGAATTGCCGCAGTCCAAGACTTTCCCCTCTCCTTAACGTACCGCTCCCAAGCTTCCCCTAAGGTGAGTACGCTTCTACCCACGGTAATTACATCCACATTATTGATTGGTGCGGTGATGGTGGGCTTTGTATACAAATCAGGTGAAACTCTTGCAGCCCTATAGAGCATTCTGGTCTGGGTGAGTTCTTCAATCCGGCTAGATAGATTTTCCGGGGGACACGTCCCCGCTTTAACATTAAGCACGGAAGGCATTAAAGCTATCATCAATGTATTAGCTTCCCTATGGCTATCCGTAGCAAGGGAACGTCTAAACATTTTACCGTCTGGTAAACAGAATTGGACGTAGTAAATGGAATCGCGGAGGAAGGTGTAACGAATGCGTTTAGTAATCAAAATCAACACAGCCTCTGTCTCAGTGATGAAAGTCAAGTAGACAGAAGAACATTTAACCGATTGAAATATATAAATAATTAACGCCATATGCTGGCATTATCCAGATCAGGTAATACGGGTATTTCTCAGCCTTCATTTAAGAAGGGCACCCCGAGTCATTGGTAAGAATTCACTTACATTTGGCAGATTAGGGGAAGAGTACCAGTGATGCAAGGCCTGTTGATTTCTCGCTTTCATGATTTTGTTATACCAATCAGATGTAATGAGAAGCCTGTAACCGCTATGTCCGGGAATAAAAACAACCTGTCGTGACCCCGGTATTTTGCAGGTAATGTCGAGATAATGCGCTTAAAGGGGCTATCTGCCCCCCTTAACGTCCCTCAATGGCACGATTTGTCACACACTTTCCTCTCTTTTTACAGTCCTGACAAAATACGCGTAACCGGCTGTTTTTGTTTGGCATAAAGCGCAATTTTTATTCTTAAAATGAGGATATTCCCTCCCCCGTACCGCATGTCACAAAACAGTAAACAAATTAACCATTGAGCCTCGTGACAAAAGGCTCTATATTGGCGGCGTTTTTTTCAGGCCCCCATCTGTTTTTTAACTTTTTATTCAATCGTTGCTCATAACGAAGCGGCGGTTGTAGGAGTGATATGATGACGGATAAAGTCCGTATTGACACCGTAGATGCCCACAAAAGCAACGAAACCTATCTGGCCCGTCAGGCCGAGTTTGAATCTAACGTCAGGAGTTATCCGCGCAAACTGCCTTTAGCAATCACTAAAGCAGAAGGCGTGTGGATCACCGATGCAGACAATAAAGAATACCTTGACTGTTTAGCAGGCGCAGGCACCCTTGCGCTTGGACATAACCATCCTGATGTGCTGAAAAGCATCCAAAATGTCATTACCAGCGGCTTGCCGTTACATACTCTGGATCTGACTACGCCTCTGAAAGACGCGTTCTCAGAATATCTGCTCTCTCTGCTGCCTGGTCAGGGCAAAGAGTACTGCCTGCAGTTCACCGGTCCATCCGGTGCTGACGCCGTTGAAGCGGCGCTGAAACTGGCGAAAAAAGTGACCGGTCGTAGCGGTATCATTAGCTTCTCTGGTGGTTACCACGGTATGACTCACGGCGCACTGGCCGTTACCGGCAACCTGTCTCCGAAAGAAGCGGTTAACGGTATGATGCCAGAAGTGCAGTTCATGCCTTACCCACACCAGTACCGTTGCCCACTGGGTATCGGCGGTGAGGCGGGTGTGAAAGCGCTGACCTACTATTTCGAAAACCTGATCAACGACGTTGAAAGCGGCGTGCGTAAACCTGCGGCAGTGATCCTTGAAGCCGTTCAGGGTGAAGGCGGCGTTAACCCGGCTCCGGTTGAGTGGCTGCAGCGCATCCGTAAAGTGACTCAGGAACACGGCATTCTGCTGATCCTCGACGAAGTTCAGGCTGGCTTTGCACGTACCGGTAAATTCTTCGCCTTCGAACACGCGGGCATTGAGCCAGACATCATCGTGATGTCTAAAGCGGTTGGCGGCGGTCTGCCACTGGCGGTACTCGGCATCAAAAAACAGTTCGATGCGTGGGCACCAGGCCACCACACCGGTACCTTCCGCGGCAACCAGCTGGCAATGGCAACCGGTCTGACAACGCTGAAAATCCTGAAAGACCAGAACATCGCGGGCAAAGTGGCCGCACAGGGCGAATGGCTGAAAGGCCAGCTGAACGAGATGGCGAAACGCTATCCGGTTATCGGTCACGTTCGCGGCCTGGGCATGATGATCGGGATTGAGATCGTTAAGCCACACGAAGCGGCAGACCACATGGGTTGCTACCCGGGTGATGGCGAGCTGTCTGCACTGATTCAGAAGAAGTGCTTCGAAGCCGGCCTGATTCTGGAGCGCGGTGGTCGCAACGGTATTGTTCTGCGTCTGCTGCCTTCCCTGCTGATCAGCGATGATGAGCTGAAAGTCTTCCTGGATAAATTCGAGCAGGCACTGCTTGCTGCGGGCGTTCGCCCGGCGTAACCGGAGTTGTTGAACACGATGTCAGATTCAAACCCAATTTTGTTCTCCTCTGCACAGAGCATTGAAGCTTACCAGCAGGCGATTGAACAAAGCACTCAGGCTGTGATGCAGTGGCTGAAACAGCCTGAGATGTATCAGGGCAAAACGGTCGCGGAACTGCGCGACCGTATTAAGCTGGATTTCAACCCGAAAGGGCTGGGCAACGAAGCGGCGATTGAACGCGCCGTGGAGTTCTTCCTGAAAGACAGCCTGTCCGTTCATCACCCGCAGTGTGTGGCGCACCTGCACTGCCCAAGCCTGGTGGTTAGCCAGGCGGCGGAAGTACTGATTAACGCCACTAACCAGAGCATGGACTCCTGGGATCAAAGCCCGTCCGCAACCATCATTGAGATCAAGCTGATCGAATGGCTGCGTACCCGCGTGGGTTATCAGGCTGGCGACGCCGGTGTGTTCACCAGCGGCGGCACGCAGAGCAACCTGATGGGTCTGATGCTGGCCCGTGATGCGTTCTTCGCGCGTCAGGGTCATTCCGTTCAGCAGGACGGCCTGGTTGGCGATCTGCGTAAAATCCGCGTGCTGTGCTCTGAAAACGCACACTTCTCCGTGCAGAAGAACATGGCGCTGATGGGTCTGGGCTACCAGTCCGTCGTGCAGGTGAAAACGGATGAATTCTCGCGCATGGATCTCAACGATCTGGCAGCGAAAATTGAGCAGTGCAATGCTAACGGCGAGCAGATCCTGGCGATTGTTGCCACTGCCGGTACTACCGATGCAGGTGCAATCGATCCGCTGCGTGCCATTGCTGAACTGGCGGCGAAACAGAATATCTGGGTACACGTTGATGCGGCCTGGGGCGGCGCGCTGCTGATGTCTGAGCAGTATCGTCACTACCTGGACGGTATCGAGCTGGTGGATTCCGTTACTCTGGACTTCCACAAGCAGTTCTTCCAGACCATCAGCTGCGGTGCGTTCCTGCTCAAAGAAGCGCGCCACTATGAGCTGATGCGCTATCAGGCGGCCTATCTGAACTCTGAGTTCGATGAAGAAGCTGGCGTGCCTAACCTGGTGTCCAAATCTCTGCAGACGACCCGTCGTTTCGACGCGCTGAAGCTGTGGATGAGCCTGGAAGCACTGGGTCAGGAACAATACGCGGCGATCATCGATCACGGTGTTACGCTGGCACAGCAGGTTGCGGCTTACGTGAAAGAGCAGACTGCTCTGGAACTGGTTATGCAGCCGCAGCTGGCAAGCGTACTGTTCCGCTTCCGTGGACAGGTACAGATGGACGACGCGGGTATCGCCCTGCTGAACCAGAAAATTGGTGATGCGCTGCTGGAATCCGGCCGTGCTAACGTCGGCGTGACCGAGCATAACGGCGTCACCTGCCTGAAGCTGACTCTGCTGAACCCAACCGTGACCCTGGAGGACATTAAAGTCCTGCTGTCGCTGGTTGAGCGTACCGCACAGGAAGTTCTGGCGAAGTAATATCCAGCCCCTCTTCCGCCGGAAGAGGGGCTCTCTTTACAGCCCTGCCCACCACAGTCTGAGCTTCATTCCCCAGTAACTTGTCCACCCCGTAGTAGTACTGACCACTTCCCCCTTCGACACGATCACCAGCGTCGGTGTTACGCTCACCTGCCACGCCTGTGACAGCGCACCGTTGGCATCGTTGACCACCGGCATGACCAGCTGTTTCTTATCGACCCAGCGCGCCAGCTTTGCATCGTCGCCGGAACGCATGGCGATACTCACGACGTTGCCACCCTGTTCTGCCAGCGTATTGACCGAGGGCGTCGTAAACCGGCAGATGCTGCACCAGGTTGCCCATACGTATATCAGCAGCGGGCGTTCCTGGCTGAGTGCCGTTATATCGTGGATCTTTCCGTCGATGCTGTGCATCGGTGCAGCGCTAAAGCTGGCGGGGAGTGTGGGCTTGCGGTATTGATCCACGCCCCACATGACGGCCAGCGCGAGCAGAAAGAAGATGATCCCTTCCCGCGCCCAGCGGCGCAGTCGACTGAATGTGCGGTTTTCCATTGTGACCTCTTGATGAATCGGCGGTCATCTTAGCGAGCAATGCGCCATCACGCTGTAAAGAAGTGTCGGGTCATTTCGTTCGCAACGTGTCGGCCATCAGCGTAAAGCAGGATTCGATAAGCGGAGGAAGCGGCTGCGGCGCGCGCATTAACGCCACCGTGCGGGCCAGGGCCGGTTGTTGAAGATGTACCACCCTGAGCTGCGGGTCCTGAAGGTGCGTGGTATAGAGCTGCGGTAAAATCGCCACGGCGAGTTTCGAGCGCACCAGACCGTACAAAGTTTCGATGTAGTCCACCTGATAGCGTGTCGGCAACGACAAACGGTGGCTTTCCGCGAGCGCCGCAACCAGACGCTGAATATTGCCTTTTGAGAACACGGCGATATCCCGCCCTGCCAGTTGCTTCCAGGGCAGGTGCGCCGACACGGCCAGCGGATCGTCGCTGTGAATGACCGCGACAAACGGGTCATCCTGCAAGGGAAACACGTTCAGCTGGCCGGGAACAGAGTTATCGAGCGCACCAATGCCGAAATCAATCTGCCCTTTCAGCAACTGGGCCACCAGCGCATCGTTGGTTTGATCGTGAAATTCCACCCTGAGGCGGGGAAAAGCCTGCGCGAGCGTCCGGGGCAACAAGGGGAACAGCAGCGAACTCACGGAAGGGATCAGCCCGATACGCACCGTACCTTCTCCGCCCGCCTGAACAATGTGCTGCATGTCGTCAAACGCAAGCTGCGCCACGCTGAGCACCCGCTGCGCGTGCGGCAGGATGGCATTGCCAAGCTCCGTCAACGTCACGGCCGAGGCGGTCCGGTTAACCAGTTTGCCCCCAAGCACCGTCTCGATTTGCCGCAACGCACTGCTGAGCGCCGGCTGGCTGATAGCCAGTTTGCTGGCGGTATCAGTAAAATGACGCAGCTGCGCCAGAGTGACAAAATACTGTAGCTGTCGAAGAGAGAGCGCGGGCAAGCGCTGCCAGGGTTCCGTCATGATTATCCATTACATTACGCGCGTCACAGAATAACCCGGGGTTATCGGGCGATAAATTTTATCAGCTGGGCAAACGTTTGCCGTGTGCATAGAGTAGCGTCATTATTTTGATGCTGGAACTGTTAATTGCATGACTGCTGAAACCCGACGCCGCGCCGTTCAGGCTGCACGAGGCGAAATGCCCTTTGACCTGCTGCTCACCGATACCCGTATTGTGGATATGGTCACCGGTGAGATCCGCGAAGCGGATGTCGGTATCGTGGGCTCACTGATTGCCAGCGTCCATCCGCGCGGCAGCCGCAAGGACGCGTATGAGACCCACGCGCTGAAAAACCAGTTTCTGTCGCCAGGGCTGATGGATACCCACGTCCACCTTGAAAGCTCCCATCTTATGCCCGCCCGCTACGCGGAGATTGTGCTTGCACAGGGCACCACGGCGGTCTTCTGGGATCCGCATGAACTGGCCAACGTGCTGGGCATTGACGGCGTCCGTTTTGCCATTGAGGCCAGCCGCAATCTGCCGCTGCAGGTGATGGTCGCCGCGCCTTCAAGCGTGCCCTCAACGCCCGGCCTGGAAATGTCCGGGGCGGATTTTGCCGGAGACGAGATGAACACCCTGCTTGGCTGGCCGGAAGTGCGCGGTGTGGCTGAAGTGATGGACATGCACGGGGTGCTTAATGGCAGCCAGCGTATGCTTGAAATTATGCAGGCCGGGCTCGACAGCGGAAAGCTGATTGAAGGCCATGCCCGCGGTCTCAGCGGTGCGGATTTACAGGCTTATCTGGCAGCAGGCGTGACTTCTGACCATGAGTTAACGTCAGCTGACGATGCGCTGGAAAAACTGCGTGCCGGGCTGACGCTGGAGATCCGCGGTTCGCACCCTTATCTGCTGCCCGATATTGTCAGCGCCCTGAAAACGCTCCCCCATCTTTCGTCTCACATCACGGTTTGTACCGATGATGTTCCGCCAGACATCCTCATGGAAAAAGGCGGGATCATCGCGCTGCTGAACCTGCTGATTGAACATGGATTAGCGGCCACCGACGCACTGCGTTTTGCAACGCTCAATGCGGCCATACGCCTGCAGCGTAACGACCTGGGGCTGATTGCCGCCGGGCGTCGCGCGGATCTGGTGGTGTTTGACTCGCTGGATAAACTGACGGCGCGCCAGGTCTACGTCGCCGGAAAGCTGATTGCCCGGGACGGGGCAACGCTCGAACCTGTTGCTGATACGCCTCTTACGTTGCCGCGTGATACCGTACGGTTGCCTGCCCTGACCGCTGATGATTTTTGCATGCGCATTGGCAACGCGAACCATGGCGTGGCTCGCTTGCGCCACATCTGCGGCGCGCGCTTTACCCGCTGGGGTGAAACAGATGTGCAGGTGCGCAACGGGTGCGTGCAGATCCCGGACGGCTTTAGCCTGATCTGGGTTCAGCATCGCCATGCCCGTCATGCAGCAAAACCGCAAATTGCCCTGCTTGAAGGCTGGGGGGAACTGCGTGGGGCGATTGCCACCAGCTACTCGCACGACTCTCACAACCTGGTGGTTCTGGGCCGCGATCCGAACGATATGGCGCTGGCTGCCAATACGCTTATCAACAGCGGTGGTGGCATGGCGCTGGCGCAACAGGGTGACGTGATTGCCCACGTTGCCATGCCGATTGCGGGCATGCTGTCGGAACTGCCACCTGCCGAGCTGGCGCTGCAGTTCAGGACGCTGCGCGATCGCAGCAGTCTGATTGCCGACTGGGAACCGCCGTATCGGGTCTTTAAGGCCATCGAAGGAACCTGCCTTGCCTGTAATGCCGGGCCACATTTGACCGATCTTGGACTGACCGATGGCAGCACGCGCCAGATTGTCGATCCGCTGATTTCTTACCGGGAAACCCCGGACAACACACAATAATATCGAAGGAGAGCCGGATAATGGCCGACAATACCGTTAATTCGCCAGCACAAGGGCGCTGGCTTGAACGTCGTTTTGCACTCCGTGCACGCGGGAGCACCGTGCGCACCGAGTGCCTGGCGGGTATCACCGGTTTTCTCGCCGCCGCCTATTTGCTGGTGGTGATCCCGGGGCTGCTGGCCGTGGGAGGAATGGATAAAGGCGCCGCGACCACGGGCACCATTCTGGTCTTCGTTGCCGGGACGCTGCTGATGGCGTTTTACGCCAACCTGCCGTTTATCGTCGGGCCAGGAATTGGTGGCTCGGTGCTGGTCGGGGTGACGCTTGCGGGCAGTGAAGGCATTGGCTGGCAAATTGGTCTGGGTATCGCCTGCTGGTCGGGGATTTTATTCTTTCTGCTGACCCGGTTTGGCCTGCGTGAAGTGGTGACCCGCTCGGTGCCGCAGTCCATCAAGCTGGGGCTGACGGCCTCCATCGGGCTGTTTGTCGCCGTACTCGGTTTCCGCAACGCCGGGCTGGTGCTGGCGAATGCCAAAACGAACGCACTGATGCTGGGAGATTTTTTATCACCCGGTGCGCTGGTGGCGTTGCTCGGCCTGTTCCTGGCTATCGGCCTGCAGGCTCGTCGTATTCCGGGTGCGATCCTGTGGGCTATCCTGCTCGCGACCCTCGTGGGTATTCCGATGGGCGTCACGAAATTACCCGCCAGTTTTATCGATGTGCCCCACTCCATCGCTCCCGTCCTCGGGCATGTCGATATGCTGGGCGCGCTGAATATTGCCTTTCTGCCGTTCCTGTTTGTCTTCTTCGCCTCCGAGTTTTTCTCCACCATGGGAACAACGCTGGCAGTGGGCGGGGAAGCAGGGCTGCTGGATGAAGAAGGCAATATGCCAAACATTAACCGCCCGTTTATGGTGGACTCCATTGCCGCCGCAATTGGCCCGTGGGTAGGCATCCCTGCCGCCACGGCGCTGATTGAATCGTCCGCAGCCGCGGAAGCCGGCGGCAAAACCGGCATGACCGCGTTGGCCGCGGCGGTAATGTTCCTGCTGATGCTGCTGTTTACCCCTGTGGCGCTGATGATCCCGAAAGAAGCCACGGCGCCCGCCCTGATCCTCATCGGGCTGAATATGTTTAGCGGTTTACGTAAGGTTGATCTGGCGAACTTCACCGACGGCTTGCCGGTGTTGATGATGGTAATGATTACGCTGATTGCCAACAGTTTCGGGACCGGTATTGCGGGCGGGCTGCTGTTTTATATCGTTATCAAAGCGATTGCCGGGAAATGGCGCGATATCCCCGTCGGTCTGTGGATCCTCGCCATTCCCCTGGTGTATTACTTCGCCACGCTGGTGAAGCACTAACCCTCACGCCGCTTTTCCTTCGGGGTATAGCCGTAATCGAAATGGCTATACCCCGCGCTGTAATACAGAGCCGCAGATTTCACGATATCATTGAGAATGGCACCGTTCACCTGCACACCCATCTGCTGCAGACGCTTTACACAGTTTTCCGTCTCTTTCACGTTGGTTTTACCAAAGCGGGCAACCAGTAACGTGGTTGCGGCCACTCTGGCAATCAGCACCGCATCGGTCACGGCCAGCACCGGCGGTGTATCAACGATAACAACGTCATAGTGTGCATTCATCCCCGACATCACCTCCTGGAAGCGTTCTCCCATGAGCAGCTCCACGGGACGTAACGGCTGGGGACCACAGGTCAGAACATCAAAGCCCGCCTTATCAACGCGCTGGATCGCCTCCTGCCATGCCACATTTCCCTCAAGGACAGCGGATAATCCGTGATGGTTGTTCAGCTTAAAGAGATTATGCACATAGCCTTTACGCATATCCGCATCGATAAAGAGCACCCGCTTTCCGGCCTGAGCCGCTATTGATGCCAGTGACGTGCTGACCAGCGTTTTGCCGCAATTCTGCGTGGGGCCCGTAATCACCACGATCTGGTTTGAGGCGTCCATCATCGTGAAATGCAGGCTGGTACGCAGTCCACGCATCGCTTCAACAAACATATCCGCTGGCCGGTCTGTGGGCAGGAAGGGGATATCCGAGGTTTTGTGTTTCCCGTGGGGCGCCAAAAAGTGCTTTCGGCGCAAATGCGTTTTTTTCCACAGCCAGACCGAGCGCGGCAGCGTCGCCAGAACCGGCATCCCCTGCTCTTCTATTTGCTCAGACGAGGTGATCCCTCGCCGACAGGCAGTACGAACCAACACCCAGCCCATGGAGACCATCAGCCCTAACAGCACACCAGGCAGAATAATAAGCGCTTTACGGGGCTTTATTGGCTCAGGTTGCGTAACCGCGGTATCAATGATCCGCACGTTGCCGATGGCGCTGGAGCGTGAAATGTTCAGTTCCTGTTGGCGTGTCAGCAGCTGCAGGTAAATGGTACGCCCGGACTCGACATCACGGCTCAGGCGCAACACTTCCTGCTGGGTAGAAGGCATAGATGAAACCCGGCTGTTCAGGCGCGCGCGTCCCTCTTCGAGCGTTTGTCGCTTCTCCCGTAATGCGCGATAGGTCGGGTGATCCTTTTTGAAAAGCTGAGAAACCTCTGCCTCACGAAAGGTCAGTTCGTTGAGTTGATTTTCCACGTTAACAACCTGATCCAGTACGGACTTCGCCTCAAGGGATAAGTCGACGGAATCGCGCTTCGCCCGATAGGCATTAAGTCGTGCTTCGGCCTCATCCAGTTCGTGACGGACCTTAGGCAACTGCTCCTGTAAAAACGCCAGACTTCGGGAATCCTGTGCCTCCTGGCGCGCAATATTCTGGCTGAGATAATTTTCAGCAATCGTATTGAGCACCACCGCTATCCTGTCCGGGTCTTCACCCGTCAGCGTCAGGGTGATCATACCGCTCTGTTTACCGGATTCCGCGACAAAGAGTCTCTTCTGCAGCGCGTTAATTGCCTCAAGCCTGGTAAAGGCTTGAAGGGTAAATTGAGTCCCCGGCTCCGCGCTGAGCGAGGTCACCAGAAGGGTGACCCCGTCTTTCACCAGCCGTTTGCCAACCCTACCGTCAGCCTTAAGCGTCTCCCCTTCCAGGCGATACCGGCCCTGCCCCAGCGCGGTCAGGACAATCGCTTGCGGTTTCCCCTCCTGCTGGGGCAGGGTAAGCTCACCTATCGTCATGTTGCCCGGTTTACTGCCGCGTAGACGTTCCCAGAGGCGCCCCACAACCGGGAGAACGCGCTGTTTTACCTGATATGTCAGCCCCAGATTATCAACGGTTCCCCCCAGGATCATGCGCGATTTAAGCAGCAACAGTTCAGGTTCAGCGTCGGGTGAAAGGTCAGACCCAAACTGGCTTAAGCTTTTAAGCAACGAGTTGTCCTGCTTTGCTTCTATCTGTACCAGGGCATCCGCCTGGTAGACCGGCGTGGCGCTAAACGCGTAGAGCCCCGCGCACACCGTAAACAGGAGCGTGACCAGCCCGATTAGCATGCGGTGATCAATCATCTCAGCAAGTAGCTGCATAAGATCGATTTCATTACTGTGCGGTGCGGCAGCACCGTATTTGTCTGATGTATGAGAAGACATTAACGCTTCATTCCTTTTTGACCCACACGACGAGCCCATTCCTGACTGGCTTTTACCAGCTGCCCGAAAACATATTCAAACGCTTCACGACTTTTGCGGTAAGGATCGGGAATGTCCCTGTTTTCCAGCCATTGGCCAAACAGCAGCGATTTTCCGCGACATTCGGGCGACACAGCGGCAATAAAACGCAGGTGCTCCGGCTCCATCACCAGAATCAAATCGGAGGTTTGCAACATGCTGCGCGTCATCTTGCGTGCCACGTGCCCCTCCAGCGAAACGCCGTAACACCGGGCCACCTCCCGTGCAGTTGCATCCGCCGGGCGTC
The DNA here is from genome assembly GCF_031453695.1 of Enterobacter sp. SORGH_AS_0287. Classification (NCBI taxonomy): domain Bacteria; kingdom Pseudomonadati; phylum Pseudomonadota; class Gammaproteobacteria; order Enterobacterales; family Enterobacteriaceae; genus Enterobacter; species Enterobacter sp. SORGH_AS_0287. The sequence continues at coordinate 401,098 of NZ_JAVIZW010000001.1, read as the reverse complement.
CTTCAAATCCGTAAATCCCAGCCGATGTCACAAGTCTGCCGGGCAGCTGTTGTCGCAACAGCCGCTCCCCCATCGGCGAACGGCAAATATTGCCGGTGCAAACCACTAAGATTGAGTTGAACATTATTGCGGCCATGAACGGATGAAGCGGACGGTTTCGGTCAGGTCATGGACACCGCTGATGGTGGGTACCAGCTGTGTGATCACGCGATTCCAGCGTGACAACGGCGCGGTGGTGACGTAGACAATGTCATACGGTTCCAGCTGGAATTCCGTCCCCAGTACCATCGCGGAGGCATCCTTCGCATTGAGCTGATAGATATTGGCAATTTTGTCCGTCGCCCCTTTTTTCGCTACCGAGCGAATAACAAAAATCCCGGTTGCATCGGCCATATTCTGATCCAGCCCGCCTGCATTCCCCAGGGCTTCCGCCAGGGTCATTCCGCTACGATCCATCTTCAGCGTGCTCTGCTTCACCACCTCGCCCATCACGAACACTTTTAAGGCATCGTTACGCGGAACAAAGAGGATATCGCCCGGATACAGCAGCTTATTCTGGCTTAAATCACCGTGCTGCATCAGCGCATAGAGCGAAAGGCGCGCGTCCTGGCCATTATGCGTGAGGACCACGTTACGCCAGTCGGCATCCGCGGAAAGCCCACCTGCGGCGTTGACCGCGTCCATTACCGTCAACGGAATATTGGTTATCGGTTGCTGGCCTGATTTTGCCACCTCTCCCGTCACATAGGCTTTTTGTGAGCGGAAAGACGCCACGCTGACATCCACCTGCGGGCTCTCAATAACCTTCTCCAGTTGTGCGGTGATTGCTTCACGCACCTGCGCGACCGTTTTGCCTGCAACATGCAGTTTTCCGACGTAGGGATAGAAGAGCGTTCCATCCGCATTCACCCAGTTACCCGCGTCACTCGCGGCACGATACTGCCCTGCGGGCGTGGTTAATTCCGGATGATCCCAGACGGTGACCGTCAGGATGTCGCCGGTGCCTATGCGGTATTCCCAGTTTTTGACCTGCTCATCCAGAGTAGGATTTGCCTGAGATTTGAGGACAGGCGGTCGCAATCTTTCAATGAGCGCCGGGGTCAGGGGATAAATTTCCACGTGTTGATCGAGCTGATAATTCGCTTCTCCGTCAGCCATGACTTTTTTCCCGGTAATGCTGAGATCCTGACCTGGCGAAAATACGCAACCAGTTAACTGGCCGACTGAAAGAAATAAAAGTGAAAATAGCGTTGTATTTTTCATTTATATAAAAAGTTCTTTTATTGTTATGTTTGTTGTTAAACAGATAAAAAATAAATTCATTTACATTAAAATTTTCAACGGGTTATTGTTTTAGCGGACGTATTACAAAAAACAGACAACGTTTCCCTTCCTGGCGATAAAAAAGCAAAATCGTTCCCATTCTTTTGGAAAAAATGGAAAGAGATTGATGTCATACGGAGGCGATATTAAATGTTCTTACGTGGGAAAGCATGCGTTGAACAGTCCATTTGCGAAGTGAGAAGGTATTTTCAGAATTGATTAATGAAATAATAAATATTGGAAATATCAAACTCGGGAGATATTGACTGTAGTGATACTGCACACGTCATTACGACTACACAAAACCGTCCACTTTTGTTACATTTTTTTTCAAACACACCATGCTTTGGTACTTAAAATGGACCGTCTGCCTCGCGTTCCATGAACCCGCAGACGAAAAGTATCTGTAACGATATCACTGGAGAAAAAATGGCTAAGCGTAAATTGCTGCTTCTGGGTGTATTACTGTCTCTGGCGGGTTCCGCGTTTTCTGCCCCGCAAACCGCCGCTGCGCCATCAGGCATTAAAGCCTATGAGGAACAAGAGTTCATCGCTGATTTCACCAAATTCAAGATTGGCGACACCGCACCGGCGCAGTATCAAACGCCTGAGTACACCATTAAACAGTACCAGCTGCGTAACCTGCCGGCCCCGGATGCGGGTACCCACTGGACCTATATGGGCGAGAACTACGTCCTGATTGGCGATGCAGATGGCAAAATCTACAAAGCCTACAATGGAGATATCTTCTATCACCGCTAATGACATTTTAATTCGGCCCTGGCAGGAGAGCGATCGCCCCTTTTTGCGAACACTCTATCTCCACGCACGGCGCGAGGCCTGGCCATGGCTGGACGGTTCCGAGTGGCAGCTTGAAGACTTTGACGCGGCAACCCGCGACGAAGTGATTTGGGTGGCCGTTCAGGACGGGCATCGACTGGGTTTTGCGTCGGTGTGGACGAACGACAACTTCCTGCATAATCTGTTTGTCGATCCGCAGTATCAAGGTCTGGGCGTCGGTCATTTGCTCCTTGAACAGGTGCAAAACGCGTTCACCAGTACGGGTTCGCTGAAGTGTCTGGTAAAAAATGAGCGGGCTGTTGCCTTTTACCAGCGCCACGGCTGGCATATTGAAGCGAAGGGTGACTCGCCGGAAGGCGAGTACTTTTTAATGCATTACGTACAGCGTTAAACGCGGGTGACGCTTCGCTGAGCCGGCCTACAACACGTTATCTCCGTAGGCCGGGTAAGGCGCAAACGCCGCCCGGCAATTCAGACTAAAGCACTCACACCGCGCGAAACGCAATTTCACTCGGGATGACTTCGCCCTGCCAGTAAAGCTGCGCCGCAACGCGCCCCGCCAGCTGTCGATACATCTCTGCAAATTCACTGTCCGGACGGCTGACGACCGTCGGCTTCCCGCTGTCCAGATCTTCACGCAGCGAGATGTGCAGCGGCATCTGCCCAAGCAATTGGGTGTGATACTGCGCAGCCAGTTTTTCTGCCCCACCGGTGCCAAAGATAGGCTCATGGTGTCCGCAGTTGCTGCAGATATGCATGCTCATGTTCTCGACAATACCCAACACCGGCACGTCCACTTTCTCGAACATCACGATGCCTTTTTTGGCGTCGATCAGCGCGATATCCTGCGGGGTGGTTACCACGACCGCTCCCGTGACCGGAATGTTTTGCGCCAGCGTCAGCTGAATGTCACCGGTGCCCGGCGGCATATCCAGCACCAGATAATCCAGATCGGGCCACATTGTCTCCTGCAACATCTGCATCAGCGCTTTGCTGGCCATCGGGCCACGCCACACCATGGCGTTATCGTCAGTCACCAGATAACCAATGGAGTTGGTTGCCAGACCGTGGGCCATGATCGGTGCCATGTGCGTGCCATCCGGCGAGGTCGGGCGCTGGTTTTCCGCGCCCAGCATGTTAGGCACAGACGGTCCGTAAATATCGGCGTCCAGAATACCGACTTTCGCCCCTTCGGCTGCCAGCGCGAGCGCCAGGTTTACCGCCGTGGAGGATTTACCCACCCCACCCTTGCCTGAACTGACGGCAATGATGTTTTTCACGCCGTTCACGCCCGGGTGGTTTTTCACACGCTTGAGGGTGGCGATGCTGTGGGTCAGCTTCCAGTCAATGGCTTTCGCGCCGGTAATGCGCAACAGCTCAGAGCTGGTTTGCTCTTTCAGCGCGTCAAACGCGCTGGTCCAGACGAAGGGCATCTGCAGCTCGATGTGCAGCGTATCGTCCAGCCATGCGACATGGTGTAACGCTTTCAGCGTGGTGAGATTGTGCTTCAGGGTTGGATGCTGAAAGTTAGCCAGCGTCCCGGCGACCATTGCTCTTAAGGCTTCCGGTGATTTGGCCTGGGATTGAGAACTCATCCCGACTCCTTTGTTCTTGTGAATAAGACCTTAGATGAACAAGTTTACCTGAAAGGCCGTGGTTTGTGCTTACTTAATAATGCCCCTTTTGGTAATATCAAAAACCCTTTTCACAGTTAAAAGAAGTAATGCCTACTATGACTCAAGTCGCGAAGAAAATTCTGGTAACGTGCGCACTGCCGTACGCCAACGGCTCAATCCACCTCGGCCACATGCTGGAGCATATCCAGGCTGATGTCTGGGTCCGTTACCAGCGAATGCGCGGCCACGAGGTTAACTTCATCTGTGCGGACGATGCCCACGGCACGCCGATCATGCTGAAAGCGCAGCAGTTGGGGATCTCCCCAGAGCAGATGATTGCCGAAATGAGTCAGGAGCATCAGACCGATTTTGCGGGCTTTGACATCAGCTATGACAACTATCACTCCACGCACAGCGACGAAAACCGTGAGCTGTCGGAGCTGATCTACTCTCGCCTGAAAGAGAACGGTTTTATTAAAAACCGCACCATCTCTCAGCTGTACGATCCGGAAAAAGGCATGTTCCTGCCGGACCGCTTTGTCAAAGGTACCTGCCCAAAATGTAAATCACCGGATCAGTATGGCGATAACTGCGAAGTGTGCGGCGCAACCTACAGCCCGACCGAGCTTATCGATCCGAAATCTGTTGTTTCGGGTGCCACACCGGTAATGCGTGATTCCGAGCACTTCTTCTTCGACCTGCCGTCCTTCAGCGAAATGCTGCAGGCGTGGACCCGCAGCGGTGCGCTGCAGGAGCAGGTCGCGAATAAAATGCAGGAGTGGTTCGAATCCGGTCTGCAGCAGTGGGATATCTCCCGCGATGCACCGTACTTCGGTTTCGAAATTCCGAACGCACCGGGTAAATACTTCTACGTCTGGCTGGATGCGCCAATCGGATACATGGGTTCCTTCAAGAACCTGTGCGACAAGCGCGGCGACACCGTCAGCTTTGACGAATACTGGAAGAAAGATTCCGACGCCGAGCTGTATCACTTTATCGGCAAAGACATTGTTTACTTCCACAGCCTGTTCTGGCCGGCGATGCTGGAAGGCAGTAACTTCCGTAAACCAACCAACCTGTTTGTGCACGGCTATGTGACGGTCAACGGCGCGAAGATGTCCAAATCTCGCGGTACGTTCATCAAAGCCAGCACCTGGCTGAACCACTTCGACGCGGACAGCCTGCGTTACTACTACACGGCGAAGCTCTCTTCCCGCATCGACGATATCGACCTGAACCTGGAAGATTTCGTGCAGCGCGTGAACGCCGACATCGTCAACAAAGTCGTCAACCTGGCTTCCCGTAACGCGGGCTTTATCGCCAAGCGTTTCGACGGCGTGCTGTCTGCCGAACTGGCCGATCCTGAGCTGTACAAAACCTTCACCGACGCCGCCGCGGCGGTTGGCGAAGCCTGGGAAAGCCGTGAGTTCGGTAAAGCGATTCGTGAAATCATGGCGCTGGCTGACGTGGCTAACCGCTACGTTGACGAGCAGGCACCGTGGGTTGTCGCGAAACAGGAAGGCCGTGACGCCGACCTGCAGGCGATCTGCACCATGGGCCTGAACATGTTCCGCGTGCTGATGACCTGGCTGAAGCCGGTACTGCCACAGCTGGCCTCCCGCGCTGAAGCGTTCCTCAACACCGAGCTGACCTGGGATGCTATCCAGCAGCCGCTGCTCGGTCACAAGGTGAATACCTTCAAGGCGCTGTACAACCGCATCGAGATGAAGCAGGTAGAATCCCTGGTGGAAGCGTCTAAAGAAGAGGTGAAGGCTGCCGCTGCGCCGGTGACTGGCCCGCTGGCAGACGATCCGATTCAGGAGACCATTACCTTTGATGATTTCGCCAAAGTCGATCTGCGTGTCGCGCTGATTGAAAACGCGGAATTTGTCGAAGGCTCGGACAAACTGCTGCGCCTGACGCTGGATCTGGGCGGTGAGAAGCGTAACGTCTTCTCCGGAATCCGTTCTGCCTATCCTGATCCGCAGGTGCTGATTGGTCGTCAGACCGTGATGGTCGCCAACCTGGCACCGCGCAAAATGCGCTTCGGCATCTCGGAAGGCATGGTGATGGCGGCAGGTCCTGGCGGGAAAGATATCTTCCTGTTAAGCCCTGATGAAGGCGCCAAACCAGGTCAGCAGGTGAAATAATAAAAAAGCCGGAGATAATCTCCGGCTTTTTTTTGCCTCTTCATCCTTCACGCCCTGGTACCACTCACGGCTTAGCGTGATGCACCCGGTGAGTCAGTCCGCGTAAAAAATAACGCAAAAACTGGTCGCCGCACTCGCGGTAGTTCTTATGGTCCGGCGCACGCATCATGGCGGTGATCTCCGGCATCGACACGCGGTGCTTCTGCTCTGTCATAATCGCCAGAATGTCGTCTGTTTTCAGTGAAAACGCGATACGCAGCTTTTTCAGCACCGTGTTGTTATTCACCCGACGCTCAAGCGCCAGTTCTGGTGCTGAGTCATCTTTCCCGCGCTTGTCGTAGATGAGGCCGTTCAGGAAGCCAGACAGGATAATGTCAGGGCAGCGAACAAACCCCTCTTCATCCTCTTTTGTCATCCAGGTGTCGAAACCGGCAGAGGTGGACTCCATGCCAGCAAGCGCAAGAATGCGCACCATATCATTATTGTTTGCTTTCAGGGTGTAGCGCAGGCTACGGAGAATATCATTACTGAGCATGGGTGCCTTTAACTTAACTGTCGATGATGCAATGGGGCGCAGTGTACCAGTTTTACAGGCCGATCGCCTCTTTCAAACTCTTAAGGTAGCGGCGACTGACGGGGACGGTTTGCCCGGCACGCAGCACCAGCTCTGCCTGTCCGTTGTCTTCCAGCCGGATCTCTTTCAGGTGCGCCATGTTCACCAGATACTGGCGATGGCAACGAACGAGCGGCGTTCGGCTCTCCAGCGTCCGCAGCGTCAGCTCGGTAAAGCCTTCGTTCCCCTCCGCGCTGGTAACAAATACGCCGCTCAAACGGCTGCTGACAAACGCCACATCGTCCATCTGCAGAAGGTAAATCCGACTGTGGCCGGTGCAGGGGATAAATTTCAGCGGCTGCTGGTTTTCCGGCAACAGCGTGACATCCTGCACGGTGCGCTCCTGGCGCAAACGGCTGAGAGTCTTTTCAAGACGCTTCTCTTCAATCGGTTTCAGTAAATAATCGAATGCGTGCTCCTCAAAGGCTTTGACGGCGTACTCATCGAAGGCGGTCAAAAACACAATGTAGGGGCGATGCTCCGGGTCGAGCATTCCGACCATTTCCAGGCCGCTAATTCGGGGCATCTGAATGTCGAGGAACAGCACGTCCGGGCGCAGTTTGTGCACGGCGCCAATGGCCTCAATGGCGTTTGCGCACTCCCCCACAATCTCAATGTCAGGCTGCTCCTGCAACAGAACGCGCAGGTTTTCCCGTGCTAACGGCTCATCATCCACAATCAGCACTCTTAGCATGCGTTTTCCTCCAGCGGCAGTCGTAACGTAATACGGGTGAATCGGTCGGGCTCACAGGCAACGGTAATGCCACAGTCATCACCAAAGTGCGCGCGCAGGCGTTTATCCACCAGGCTCATCCCTAATCCGCCTGAGGTGGAAGGCACGTAAAGCCCGGCGTTATCTTCAATATCCAGCACCAGATGATGGTTAAAGCGGCTGGCGGAAATGGTGATCTCCCCAATCCCCAACAGCTGTGACGTACCGTGTTTAATGGCGTTTTCCACAATAGGCTGCAGGGTAAAGGCCGGAAGATGCTGATACGCCAGCTCATCCGGGACGGATAACGACACCTGCAGACGAGTCTGGAAGCGGGCCTGCTCAATCTGCAGGTAGGCATTAACGTGTTCTATTTCATCGGCCAGGGTTACAATCTCGGACGGACGCTTAAGGTTCTTACGGAAAAACGTCGACAGGAACTGAACCAGCTGCGCAGCCTGATCGCTGTCGCGGCGGATCACCGCTTTGAGCGTATTAAGCGCATTGAACAGGAAATGCGGATTCACCTGAGCGTGCAGGAGTTTAATTTCGGATTGCGTCAGCAACGCTTTCTGACGCTCATACTGCCCGGCGAGGATCTGCGCGGAGAGCAGCTGAGCAATGCCCTCTCCCAGCGTACGGTTGATAGAGCTGAACAGACGGTTTTTCGCTTCATAAAGCTTGATGGTGCCCATTACCCGCTGGTTTTCCCCGCGCAGCGGAATGACCAGCGTGGAGCCCAGTTTACACTGCGGGTGCAGCGAACAGCGGTAAGGAATTTCGTTGCCGTCGGCATACACCACTTCCCCGGTTTCAATGGCGCGCAGCGTATAGGCGGAGGAGATCGGTTTCCCGGGGAGATGGTGATCGTCGCCCGTGCCGGTAAAAGCCAGCAACCGTTCACGGTCGGTTATCGCCACCGCGCCGATATCCAGCTCCTTATAAAGCACCTGCGCCACCTTCATGCTGTTCTCTTCGTTAAAGCCCTGACGCAGGATCCCCTCCGTCGAAGCGGCGACCTTCAGGGCCGTTGCGGAAAACGCCGAGGTGTACTTCTCAAACATGGCGCGCTTGTCGAGCAGAATACGCATAAACAGCGCAGCACCCACGGTATTCGTCACCATCATCGGGGCGGCGATATTGCTCACCAGATGGAGCGCATCTTCAAACGGTCGGGCAATCAGCAAGATGATGGCCATTTGCGCCATTTCAGCGACAAAGGTGATCGCCCCGGCGGTGAGCGGGCTAAAGACTTTATCCGGACGACCGCGCTTAATCATATAGCTGTGAACCAGGCCGCCGAGCAGCCCTTCGACGATCGTTGAGATCATACAGCTCAGCGCCGTCATGCCACCCATCGAATACCGATGCAGGCCACCGGTTAACCCGACCAGCCCACCGACCACAGGGCCGCCAAGCAACCCGCCCATCACGGCACCGATGGCTCGCGTATTGGCAATGGAGTCTTCGATATGGAGACCAAAATAGGTTCCCATAATGCAGAAAATAGAGAAGGTCACATAGCAGAGCAGCTTGTGCGGCAGGCGTACGGTAACTTGCATCAGCGGAATGAACAGACGCGTTTTACTCATCAACCAGGCGATGACAAGAAACACGCACATCTGCTGAAGCAACAGCAGCACCAGATTAAACTCGTACATACTCAAAACCGCACACCCTCAAAACGCGTAACATACACTGCTGGCGGTAAACTTTCTTTGAAGCGCGGCAAAAAAGCTGCAATTCGTGCCCGGCATCACACCTTTTGCCGAACCTAACGCCTGCTTCGCATTATTCGTGCAAAAAACAACCATTTCTTCCTGGTTCAGTAAACAGGGACTACAGTTAAGCTGGGGACGCGTAAGCCAGGGGGCGAATATGGCGCTTTACACAATCGGTGAAGTGGCACTCCTTTGTGATATCAATCCCGTCACGCTACGGGCATGGCAGCGACGGTATGGATTACTCAAACCGCAGAGAACGGACGGAGGCCATCGTCTCTTCAACGATGCCGATATCGACCGGATCCGCGAGATCAAAAGCTGGATCGATAACGGTGTGCAGGTTGGCAAAGTGAAATCCCTGCTCAGCCATGACGATCCAGACACGCAGCTTCTCTGGCGCGAACAACAGGAAACGTTGCTGCGCCTTCTGCAGGCGGGCAATCTGCAGCGCCTGCGCGCATGGATAAAAGAGCAAGGGCGCGATTATCCCGCGCAAACGCTGATCACGCATCTTTTCATCCCGCTCCGTCGACGCCTGCAGTGCCAGCAGACCACCCTGCAGGCGCTGCTGAGTATGCTCGACGGCGTCCTGATCAACTACATTGCCGTCTGCCTTGCCTCGGCGAAGAACAAGCACGGAAAAGACGCGCTGGTGGTCGGCTGGAACGTGCACGATACTACTCGCCTGTGGCTGGAGGCCTGGATTGCCACCCAGAATGGCTGGCGCGTTGATGTCCTTGTGCACTCGCTGGCGCAATTTCGCCCTGAATTGTTCGACGGCCAGACCCTGCTGGTCTGGTGCGGGGAAGTGCCTTCCGCCTCGCAGCAACAGCTGATGACGGAATGGCGTGAACATGGTTACCCGGTTTACTCGCTTGGCCCGGAAGAGCCGTAACGGCATTTAATGGTTCATTAACAGCTGCGCTTCACCGTATAATTGTTCCGTTAACAACAGGAGCACATGATGAAGGCAACCAAACTGGCCGTAATTACCCTTTTTGTTCTGATGGCCGTAAGCGGTATCGGCGGCGTGATGCTGGCCGGGTATTCGTTTATTGTTCGTGGCGGTGTCGGCTGAGATACTGCGCCAGACGCTCAAAAACGCGATCGACGACGATTGCCGCCAGCGCGACCAGCAACGCCCCCTGCACAATATAGGCCGTATTGAACCCGCTTAAGCCGATGATAATCGGCGTTCCCAGGGTATTGGCTCCCACCGTCGACGCAATGGTCGCCGTCCCGATATTGATGATCACCGACGTACGGATCCCCGCAAGGATGACCGGTGCCGCCAGGGGGAGTTCAACTTTGCGCAGCCGCTCTGCGCGACTCATCCCCATCCCTTCAGCAACGCTCAGTACCGACGCAGGTACCGCCGCAATACCGGCCAGCGTACCCTGCAGAATGGGCAACACACCGTATAAAATCAGCGCAATGATGGCAGGTTGCTGACCAAAGCCCATCACCGGCACTGCAATCGCCAGCACCGCCACCGGCGGAAACGTCTGGCCAATCGCCGCAATGGTCTCCACCAGCGGGCGAAACTCCCGTCCCGCGGGCCGCGTGACCGCGATGCCCGCCCCCACGCCCAGTACAATAGCGACGGCACTTGAGAGCACCACCAGCCAGAGATGGGCCAGGGCAAGATTAATAAAACTCTCCTGCTGATACACCGGGCGCGGCAGGTCGGGGAAGAGCGTGCTAAACAGCGCCGCGCTGTGCGGCATCAGAAACAGCAAGGCGACAAAGAGCACGACCAGCCAGAGCAGCGGATCACGAAGTGCCTTCACGTGTCACCTCCCCTGCCAGCAGATCGCGAAAATGCAGGGTGCCACTTGGCGCGCCACGGGCATCCGCAACGGGCAACACTTCACACTGACGGGCAACAAACGCCGAAAGCGCATCCCGCAAGCTCATCTGTTCCTGCAGAGGCTCGCCACTCACCGTCGCGTCCTGTCGACGCATATAGTCGCTGACCGTACGCAGCGAGAGCAGCCTGACGCCCAGCTCGCTGCGGCCAAAAAACTCACGCACAAAATCGTTCTTCGGCCAGGTCAGCAGCTCAAGCGGCGTCCCCTGCTGCACCACCTCGCCATGGTCCATCAGCACCAGATGGTCGGCCAGACGCAGCGCCTCATCAATATCGTGCGTCACAAGAATGATTGTTCGCCCCAGAATGCGATGAATGCGGGTCATTTCCGCCTGCAGTGCGGCGCGCGTGACCGGATCCAGCGCGCCGAAGGGTTCATCCATCAATAACACCTGCGGATTGGCCGCCAGCGCACGCGCTACGCCCACCCGCTGCTGCTGGCCTCCGGAAAGCTGGTGCGGGTAGCGTTCACGCAGCGCAGGTTCTAACCCGAGCAGAGACATCAGTTCATCAACCCGGTCGGCAGTTTTTGCCCGCGACCATTTCTCCAGCTGCAGCACGGTGGCGATGTTCTGCGCGACCGTCCAATGCGGAAACAGGCCGATGGACTGGATGGCATACCCCATACGACGACGCAGCTCCAGCACAGGCAGGCTGCGGATCTCTTCTCCGGCAAAGCGGATCAGACCGCTGTCATGCTCAACCAGGCGGTTAATCATCTTCAGGGTGGTGGATTTTCCCGACCCCGAAGTGCCAATCAGCACGGAAAATGCGCCCTCGGCAAAATTCAGGTTGAGATGGCTTGCCGCCGGACGACCCGCAAAGGTTTTACTGACATCGTGAAATTCAATCATTGGCTCTTCTCCTGAGCAGCGCGAGCCATAAGGCAAACAGCGCGTCGATGACAACCGCCAGCGCAATCGTGGGCACCACGCCCAATAACACCAGGTCCAGGGCGCTACTCAACAGCCCCTGGAAAACCAGCGCGCCAAAGCCGCCCGCGCCAATCAGCGCCGCAATCACCGCCATGCCAACGGTTTGCACCGCCACCACCCGCAGGCTGCGCAGCAGCAGGGGCAAAGCCAGCGGCAACTGGATCTTCCAGAAACATTGTCTCGCGCTCATCCCCATTGCATGGGCACTTTCCAGCACGTCCGGCGCGACCTGGCTCAGCCCGGCCACCACGCCGCGCACCAGCGGCAGCAGCGCATAGAGCACCAGCGCGATAAGGGCTGGCGTTAAACCGGTTCCGGCGATCCCCATCGTTCCCAGCACCGGGAACGACTTCACCAGCCCGGCCAGCGGAGCAATCAACAGGCCAAACAGAGCGACGGACGGGATGGTCTGAATCACATTCAGTACGGCAAACACCCCACCCTGACGTGAAGGATGGCGATAGCACCACATACCCAGCGGTATGCCGAGCAGTAAGGCCGGGATCAGGGTGCCGAAGAGGATCGTGAGGTGTTGCGCCAGGGCGTCATTAAACACCTCCTGACGGTTGGCGTACTCTTTTAACAGCGAGAGATTATTCAGCTCACCGCTAAACAGCAGCAGCAATGGAATACACCATATCTGGGCATTGAGTATCCAGCGCCAGACGGATGTTGAGATAAGACGGCGAATAGCATCGCTGCAGGCCAGCAGACACAGCGCCAGCCAGAGCCACAAACCGCTACCCACAGAGGTTCTTGCCAGCGGACTTTCCGCCGAGGTCATGTGCGTTGCTGCAAGCCCGCCTCCCCAGAATAAGGCGATAAACAGCCCTTCACAAAGCAGCAGCGTCAGCCACTGAGCCGTGCGTCCTTGCCAGAGCGACAACGCAACCCACGCGCCCAGCGCCGTCACCAGCAACCACGGCGTAAATGACCAGACCTGCCAGAGGGAGCGACTCTCCCCCGACATCAGGCGATTCGGGGCCACATTCACAAACGGTAACGCGACCGCCGCGATGGCCACACTGGCCAACAGCAGCAGTACGCGGTTATGACATTTTATTGGCACAGCCCTGTCCTGTTACTTCACAAGCCCTTGTTGTTTCAGGAAATCGGCGGCCACTTTTTTGGCATCCAGTCCCTCAACGGCAATGCTGGCATTCAGCTGTTGCAGCGTTTTTGCATCCAGCTTTTCGAAGACCGGTTTGAGCCATTCAGCAATATCCGGGTACGCTTTAAGTACCGCTTCCCGCACGACAGGTGCCGGGGCGTAAATCGGCTGTACGCCTTTTGGATCGGTTAAGGTTTGCAGGCCAAGCGCCGCGACCGGGCCGTCGGTGCCGTAAGCCATCGCCGCATTAACGCCCGACGTTTGCTGCGCAGCGGCTTTGATGGTCACCGCGGTATCACCGCCCGCCAGAGAGAGCAGCTGGGCCTGATCCAGTTTGAAATCATAGGCTTTTTCAAACGCCGGCAGCGCATCCGGACGCTCAATAAACTCAGCGGAAGCCGCAAGCTTAAAGTCACCCTTCTCTTTCAGGTAGCGACTCAAATCCGCAAGCGAGGTCAGCTTTCCTTTCTCCGCCACGTCCTTGCGCACCGCGATGGTCCAGGTATTGTTGGCCGGCGCCGGCGTCAGCCAGACCAGCTTATTTTGCTCAGCGTCGAGTTTTTTGACTTTTTCATACCCGGCTTTGGCATTTTTCCACGCCGGATCGTTTTCATCTTTGAAGAAGAACGCGCCGTTGCCGGTGTATTCCGGGTAGATATCCAGCTCGCCGGAGGTAATCGCGCCGCGTACCACAGGCGTGGTTCCCAGCTGGACTTTATTGACGGTTTTAACACCGTGGCTTTCCAGTACCTGCAGAATAATGTTACCGAGCAGCGCGCCTTCGGTATCTATCTTGGAACCCACTTTTACCGGTTCTGCCGCCTGTAATGGCAGACTCAGCGCCGCCAGTAACACCGCTGAACCCAACATCCCCTTTGCAATCGTCATTCCACTGTCCTCATTTTTTTGCTGCCTTTTTCAGAGGCTTGAGAGAAAAGCGTAGCTTAAAACGGCGGAATTAACCGTCAAAATGCCTTTTTAACATAAGGTAAGACGCATCCCCCGCAAAGCGGGGGATGCAAGGGAGGGAAACGTCAGAGCAGCTCGAACTCGCCTTTATTAACGCGGGCGGAATCGACCCCGATAAAGACGTTAAACTTGCCTGGCTCCGCATCATATTTCATCTGCTGGTTCCAGAACTTCAGCGCATCCACGTCGATGGGGAAGCTGATGGTTTTGGTTTCGCCCGGCTTCAGGTTGACCTTCTCGAAGCCACGCAGCTGTTTCACCGGACGGCTCATGGAGGCGGTCACATCCTGGACGTACATCTGAATGACCGTTGCCCCTTCGCGTTTACCGGTGTTGCTCACCTCGACGCTTGCGGTAACTTTGCCGTCACGCTTCAGGGTCGGCGCAGACATTTTGACGTCAGAAACCTTGAAGGTGGTGTAGCTCAGACCGTAACCAAACGGATACAGCGGGCCGTTCGCTTCATCGAAGTAACGGGAGGTGTACTTATTCGGTTTGTCGGCGTTGTACGGACGGCCGGTATTCAGGTGGCTGTAGTAAACCGGGATCTGCCCGACCGAGCGCGGGAAGGACATTGGCAGCTTGCCTGACGGGTTGTAATCGCCAAACAGCACGTCGGCAATCGCGTTACCGCCTTCAGTACCGGCAAACCAGGTTTCCAGGATCGCGTCGGCCTGCTGGTCTTCTTTAACCAGCGCCAGCGGACGACCGTTCATCAGCACCAGCACCAGCGGCTTGCCGGTCGCCTTCAGGGCGGCAATCAGATCGCGCTGGCTTTGCGGAATGGTGATGTCGGTACGGCTGGAGGCTTCATGCGCCATTCCCTGCGCTTCACCCACTACCGCAACAACCACGTCAGATTGCTTAGCGGTGTTCACCGCTTCATCAATCATCTCTTTCGGCGAACGCGGATCGACCTTCACCGCCTCTTCGTACTGATTGAGGAAGGTGACAATGTCTTTATCGTTGGTGACATTCGCCCCTTTGGCGTAGACCACTTTCGCGTTCTCACCCACGGCGTTCTTGATACCGGTCAGCACCGTGACGGACTGATCGGCCACCCCCGCTGCAGACCAGCTTCCCATCACGTCGCGCTTGCTGTCAGCCAGCGGGCCCACCACGGCAATGGTGCCGGATTTCTTCAGCGGCAGCGTGTCGAGGCGGTTTTTCAGCAGCACCAGACTTTCGCGTGCCACATCGCGGGCCTCTTTACGGTGCAGACGACTTTCCGCGTTGGTGTCCGCCGGGTCAGAATCTTTCGGCCCCAGGTGGCTGTACGGGTCGTTAAACAGCCCCATATCATATTTCACGTTCAGCACGTGGCGCGTGGCGTCATCCAGCTCCGCCATGGTCACCTTACCGCTCTTCACCAGCCCCGGCAGGTATTTGCTGTAGTACTCGTCGCTCATGCTCATGTTGATGCCGGACTTGAGCGCCACGCGTACCGCGTCTTCCGGATCGGAGGCGGTACCGTGCTTAATGAGCTCTTTAATGGCCCCGTGATCAGAGACGGTAATGCCCTTAAAGCCCCACTGGTCACGCAGAACGTCTTTCAGCAGCCACGAATCGGAGGTCGCCGGCGTGCCGTTGAGGGAGTTCAGCGCCACCATCACCGCGCCGCTGCCGGCATCCAGCCCCGCTTTGTACGGTGGCATGTAGTCGTTGAACAGCCGCTGCGAGCTCATATCCACGGTGTTGTACTCTTTACCCCCTTCAACGGCGCCATAGGCCGCAAAGTGTTTGACGCTGGTCATCACCGCGTAGCGATCTGCCGGGCTCTTACCCTGCATCGCTTCCACCATGGTTTTCCCCATCGTGGCTGTTAAATAGGTATCTTCACCGAACCCTTCTGAGCCGCGGCCCCAGCGCGGATCGCGGGAGACGTCCACCATCGGTGCCCAGGTCATATTCAGGCCATCATCCGCCGCTTCATAGGCGGAAACGCGCCCCACGGTTTTCACCGCATCAAGGTTAAAGGACGATGCCAGGCCAAGGCTAATAGGGAAGACGGTACGCTGACCGTGCACCACGTCATAGGCGAAGAACAGCGGAATTTTCAGGCGACTGAGTTCCATCACCTGATCCTGCATTTTGCGGATATCCGGGCGGGTGACGGTGTTAAAAATAGCCCCGACCTGCCCGTCTTTGATCATCTCGCGGATGGCCTCTTTCGGGTTATCCGGGCCGACGCTGATAAGACGCAACTGGCCAATTTTCTCATCGACCGTCATTTTCTTGAGCAATTCCGTGACAAACGCGTCCCGGGCTTCAGGCGTGAGCGGGTGATTGCCAAACAAATCCTCTGCCAGCGCAGGTTGCAGCGCCAGGCTGACGGCGACACCTACAGAACATAGCCATTTCATGTCGTTTTACTCTCTCATCAATAACCGCCGGAAGAACTCGGCCAGACCGTGCGAAAAGCGCAGTGTGCCACAAACCCTCAGAACGTTGCAGGGTTATTCTCTGATTTTTCTCATGAATACTCGACCGCTTAACAGTTAATCGCGCTATGCTTTACAGCGAGAAATTTGCCCCACCACAAGGAGTGGAAGATGTCTTCTGTTCGAACTCACGATAACACGACGTTTATTAACGAACTGTCGCGCCTGGTTGGCTCCTCTCACCTGCTTACCGACCCGGCAAAAACCGCCCGCTACCGTAAGGGCTTTCGTTCCGGTCAGGGCGAGGCGCTGGCGGTGGTATTTCCCGGCACGCTGCTTGAACTCTGGCGCGTCCTGAGCGCCTGCGTGGCCGCCGACAAAATTATTCTCATGCAGGCGGCTAACACCGGCCTGACTGAAGGCTCAACGCCGAACGGCAACGATTACGATCGTGACATCGTGATCATCAGCACCCTGCGTCTCGACAAATTGCATCTGCTGGATAAAGGCGAGCAGGTGCTCGCGTTCCCTGGCACGACGCTCTACTCCCTTGAAAAAGCGCTTAAGCCGCTGGGACGGGAACCGCATTCGGTCATTGGCTCATCCTGTATTGGCGCCTCCGTGATCGGCGGGATCTGCAATAACTCCGGCGGTTCGCTGGTGCAGCGCGGCCCGGCTTACACCGAGATGTCACTTTTTGCCCGTATCGACGAAAATGGCAAGCTGACCCTAGTCAACCATCTGGGCATTGATCTTGGCGTAACGCCGGAACAGATCCTGAGTAAGCTCGACGACGATCGGGTGAAAGATGAAGACGTCCAGCACGACGGTCGTCATGCTCACGACCACGATTACATCACCCGCGTGCGGGATATCGAAGCGGATACCCCGGCACGTTACAACGCCGACCCTGATCGCCTGTTTGAATCTTCGGGCTGTGCGGGCAAGCTGGCTGTTTTTGCCGTGCGCCTCGACACCTTCCCGGCCGAGAAAAAACAGCAGGTGTTCTACATCGGCACCAATCAGCCGGACGTGCTGACCGAGATCCGTCGTCATATTCTGGGCGAGTTCGCTCACCTGCCGGTGGCGGGCGAGTACATGCACCGTGATATTTACGACATCGCGGAACGCTACGGCAAAGATACGTTTCTGATGATCGACAAGCTCGGCACCGATAAAATGCCGTTCTTCTTCACCATGAAGGGCCGTACCGACGCGATGCTGGAAAAAGTGCCGCTCTTTAAACCCCACTTTACCGACCGCTTTATGCAGAAATTGGGCAACGTCTTCCCGTCACATCTGCCGGAGCGGATGAAAACCTGGCGCGATAAGTACGAGCATCACCTGCTGCTGAAAATGGCCGGGGACGGAATTGCCGAAGCGCAAACCTGGCTCAGTGAATTCTTCAAAACTGCCGAAGGCGATTTCTTTGCCTGTACCCCTGAAGAGGGCAGCAAAGCCTTCCTGCACCGTTTCGCCGCTGCGGGTGCCGCCATTCGTTATCAGGCGGTGCATTCAGACGAGGTGGAAGACATTCTGGCGCTGGATATCGCCCTTCGCCGCAACGATACCGAGTGGTTTGAACACCTGCCGCCGGAAATCGACAGCAAGCTGGTCCACAAGCTCTATTACGGCCACTTTATGTGCTACGTCTTCCACCAGGATTACATCGTTAAGAAAGGGGTGGATGCGCACGCGCTGAAAGAGCAGATGCTCGCGCTGCTGCACGCGCGAGGCGCACAATATCCTGCGGAACATAACGTGGGGCATCTTTATAAGGCTCCTGACGCACTTAAGCAGTTTTATCGCGAGAATGACCCCACAAACAGCATGAACCCCGGCATTGGTAAAACAACGCGGAATAAATACTGGAAAGAGAGTCCTGACGCGGAGCAGCCCGTGACGCAAGCGTCTGATTAATTCCCACAGCCAAATTTGAGAGATTGTTAAGCGCGCCTTAATCGTACTAGAGTAGCGTTCTGTCGCCGGAGAAACGTTTCTCCGGCATCTGTTACGAGGAGCAGGCACATCATGTCGGCTGTTGATATTTTATCCGAAACCGAAGTGGAAGTGCGCGATGCCCTTCCCGACGATGTGCATGCTATCGCCGCTATCTACGCCTGGCATGTGCTTCACGGGCGCGCATCCTTTGAAGAAGTTCCCCCCACCATTGATGAAATGCGTCAGCGAATGAAAAGCGTGGCCGAGAACGGCTTACCGTGGCTTGTCGCGCTGTATCGCGGCATCGTCGTAGGCTACTGCTACGCGACGCCTTACCGTCCGCGCCATGCCTATCGCTACACTCTGGAAGAGTCGATTTACGTGGATGCGAGTACTACCGGTCGTGGTTTTGGCTCCGTCCTGATGGATGCGCTGATCGCCCGCTGCGAGCAAGGTCCGTGGCGGCAGATGATTGCCGTTGTGGGGGATGGCAACAACAATGCCGGCTCGTTACGGTTGCATAAGAAATACGGCTTCGAAATCGTCGGTCAGTTACGCAGCGTCGGGTATAA
This sequence comes from Enterobacter sp. SORGH_AS_0287, assembly GCF_031453695.1. Taxonomy (NCBI): domain Bacteria; kingdom Pseudomonadati; phylum Pseudomonadota; class Gammaproteobacteria; order Enterobacterales; family Enterobacteriaceae; genus Enterobacter; species Enterobacter sp. SORGH_AS_0287. The sequence continues at coordinate 382,380 of NZ_JAVIZW010000001.1, read as the reverse complement.
GAAAGGTGACTGGCGGGATACGGTGATCATGCAGCGCTCACTCAATGACGGAGACTGGACGCTGCCGGAGTAAGGCGCAGCGAGGTCTGTTGCCCTCTCCCGCGGGAGAGGGCGAAAACACAGTCATCAGCAATCCGGCTCAGTCGTTCTGGGCGGTTGCCATCTGCTCTGCTTTCTGCTTTTTGTAGGTCAACGCCGCGGCCGGTACCGGCTGCACTTTCCCCGTCTCAATCCAGGTACGCAGTCGGCTTGCATCCGCGAAGTGAGTGTATTTACCAAAGGCATCCATCACCACCAGCGCCACCGGTTTACCGTTGAATACGGTACGCATCACCAGGCAGTGGCCCGCCGCGTTGGTAAACCCGGTTTTCGTTAACTGAATATTCCAGTTATCCCGGTACACCAGATGGTTAGTATTACGGAACGGCAGCGAATAGGCCGGGTTCGCAAAGGTCGCCATCTCTTCACGGGTCGTACTGAGCTGACCAATCAGCGGGTACTGTTTGCTGGCAATCAGCAGTTTTGTCAGGTCGCGGGCCGTGGAGACGTTGTGAATCGACAGGCCAGTCGGCTCGACGTAACGGGTATTGGTCATCCCCAGCGATTTGGCTTTTGCGTTCATCGCACGAATAAATGCGTCGTAGCCACCCGGATAGTGGTGGGCCAGGCTCGCCGCCGCGCGGTTTTCAGAAGACATCAGCGCCAACAGCAGCATGTTTTTACGGCTGATTTCGCTGTTCAGTCGCACGCGGGAGTAGATCCCTTTCATCTCCGGCGTATGGCTGATATCCACTTTCAGTTTTTCGTCCAGCGGCAGATGTGCATCAAGCACCACCATCGCGGTCATTAATTTGGTAATCGAGGCGATCGGGCGTACCAGATCCGGATGGCTGGCGTAAATCATCTTATTGGTGTTGAGATCAACAATCATCGCACTGCCGGAAGCGATTTGCGGCTGGGCAGCAGCGGTGGTCACGGCGGGCGTTTTGGCGATCGCTGGCGCGGCAGCGGACGCTCCCAGCAACAGGGCCAGGCTAAGTAAAGAGACTCGGAATTTCAGCATGGTGAGACTTCTGATAATTATTCACGCACGTTATGACGTACACCGCCTGTGTCGATGGAGAAACGCAGGCTGGCTTCGGCATCATAGCGGTCACCGGGCTTTGTCGCCAGAGGATAATCGTGAACAGATGCTGCATTGCTGGCATTTACGCCAGCAATGCAGTGAGCCTAGAAGAGACGGTATCCATAACCCCACAGAATAACCGTCAGAGCCAGTAGCGCTTCCAGCACCAGCACGCCGATGGCGAGCGTTGAACTGGAGAAGCTCAGGCCCTCTTCTTTATTGATATTGAGGAAGGTTGGTACCCCCAGATACAGCAGATAACCGGTGTAAAAGAGGGCAATAGTACCGATCAGCGCGCACAACCAGACCAGTGGATACAGCGCCACAATACCGCTTAAGAACAGCGGCGTCGCGACATACCCGGCGAAAACCATACAGTGTGCCAGCGATGGACGTTGCGGATAGTTACGCGCCATCCAGTGAATGACACGCCCCATGACAGCCACACCCGCCAGCATCAGGCCATAAAAGAGAATGGCCAGTGAAAGACCGGTAAACCAGGAAAGCTGAACCACGGTGCCATCACCAAAGTTCCAGCCGATTTGTGTTGTGCCAATAAACGCGCAAATTACAGGCACCGCTGCCATCAGCAGCACATGATGCGTGTAATGATGCGAGACCGTTTCGTTCTCCGTTTTGATGACATGCATTTCACGATCGGGATGGGAGAAAAGTCCCCAGACATGGTTCATAACGCCCCCTTGTTGTCGGCCCGTCAGCAATATCTTAAGTATAATGCAGGCCTGAGATTATTTTATGTACAGTGGGAAATTTCCGTTGATTGCCCCGTTATTGATTCATGGGGTATATGATTAACCGAGGCATAATAAGGGAGATGACATTGACGTAATGGATATCAACAGTCTTATTGAACACTATGGATACGCTGCACTGGTCGTTGGTAGCGTGGCGGAAGGAGAAACCATCACGCTGCTCGGCGGGGTGGCCGCGCATCAGGGGTTACTCAAATTCCCACTTGTTGTTGCCGCAGTCGCACTCGGCGGGATGATTGGCGATCAGCTGCTCTACTTTCTGGGACTGCGCTTTGGCCCCACGCTTTTGAAGCGCTTTTCAAAGCACCGCAAGAAAATTCACCGTGCCCAACGGCTTATCCAGCGTCACCCTTACCTGTTCGTGATTGGCACCCGTTTTATGTACGGCTTTCGGATTATCGGCCCAATACTGATTGGCGCCAGCCATTTACCGCCGAAAATTTTCCTGCCGCTGAACATTCTTGGCGCGATTGCCTGGGCCCTGATCTTTACCACGCTCGGTTATGTGGGTGGAGAAGTGATTGGTCCGTGGCTGCATAATGTTGACCAGCATCTGAAGCACTGGGCATGGGTTATCCTGATTGTCGTGGTGGTGATTGCGGTCCGGCTGTGGCTGAAGCATCGGGAAAAGACGCGGGATGAAGAGTAAGTGCAATGGCGCCCTCTCGCACAAAGAGAGGGCGAAAAGTTTCTACCCGGCGGGCTTAAATTGTGGATTCGCCAGCATAAAACCGCCGTCGACAATAAATGATTGCCCGGTAGCATAGCTGGCGTCACCGTCACACAGCCACGCCACCAGGCTGGCAATCTCTTTGGTATGCCCCGGCCGCGCGAGCGGGATCGCGGGCATCGAACCGGCCTTCACTTCACTGTCGTCCATATCATTCATTGGCGTGGCAATGGCTCCTGGCGCAACGGCATTCACCAGAATGTTATGCTCGACCAGCTCCAGCGCCATGGATTTGGTTAATCCGCCCAGGGCATGCTTGGCCGCCGTATACGCACTGGCATCCGGTAAAGGCGTGTGTTCATGCACCGAGGTAATGTTCACAATTCGCCCCCCCTCTCCCTGCTTCACCATCTGACGCGCAGCGATCTGTGAACAGAGAAACGCGCCATCCACGTCAACGGTAAAAATCCCCCGCCACTCCTCAAACGGCATGTCGAGAAACGGCGCTTTGGTCATCGCCCCGGCATTGTTGACCAGCACGTCCAGCCGACCAAAGCGCGTAATTAACGTTTCAATGGCCTGCGCCCCCTGCGGGAGAGTGCTTAAATCAAGCTGAACCGCCTCTGCACGCCGCCCCTTCGCCTCGACTTCGCGGCAGGTTTCCAGCGCACCTTTTTCGTCGGAATGCCAGGTGACGCCGATATCAAACCCTCGTTCAGCCAGCATCAGGGCCGTGGTTTTCCCAATCCCGGAATCCGATGCGGTAACAATCGCGACTTTGGTCATACTCACCTCCAGAAAAGCTGCAAAGAGGTAAGTATAGATAATCGCGCTTTTTAGCCCTGATGATAGCCGCCACCCAGCGCCGAGGTCAGCTGCAGCGTGGCGTCAACGTACTGGCCTTTGAGCATCACCCCGGTGAGCTGCTCCCTGAGGGCCGGTATTCTGGCCTCACTCACGCGGGAGCCGGCGATAATGCCGGCGCGAAAGCGGGCCTGAGCCAGTGCAACAACGCGGGCAGCCTCTTTTTCGACACGCTGCTGGTGCTGGTTTTTGGCGGTCAGTGTTTCGACTTCGCTGGCCGTGCGCGCCACCTGATTCACCGCATCCACCACCGCTTTGTTATAACGCACGACGGAGAGATTGTTCTGCGCCTGGGCAATATCCAGCTCGGCGTTTAGCCTGCCGCTGTCGAAAATGGGCAGCGTCAGACCGGCGGTGACGCCCATCTGCTGCGCAGAAGAGCGGAACAAATCGCTCAGGTGCAGGGCATCCTGCTGTAAGAAAGCCATCAGATTCACATCGGGATAGAAGGCTGCTCTGGCGGCCTCAACATCACTCATGGAGGCCTCGATATACCAGCGAGCCTCCTGCAAATCCGGTCGACGTGCCAGCAGTTCATACCCCAGCGTGGCCGGGAGCGAGGCTTCTACTGTGGGTAAGGCGTGGCGTGTAAGCGTCACTGAGGAGGTGTTCGTCAGGGCGCTCAGACGCGCCTCAACGGCTTTCATTTTTCCGTTCACTTCTGCCAGCTGCTCGTCAGTTTTGCTGGCGTTGATGTCGGTTTCGACGCCCTCTACGGAAGAGGTGATCCCATGCTGATACAGTTCGCGGTCGGCTGCAATAATCGTGTCCTGCTGGTGTTTAATCTCCGTGAGAACATCCCCCACCGCGGCCTGGGTTTGCCACGCCCAGTAAAGACGCGCCACGCTGCTGGCAAGCAGTTGCCGGGTTTGCTCAAGCTCCGCTTTTTGCGCGTTTACCCGGCCAATTCGGGCTTCAACCCGTGCACGATTTTTCCCCCACAAATCGAGATCCCAGCCCGCGCTCAGACCAAAAGTACCGTTGGTGTACCACGGTCCGGTAGTTCCCGCCGCCGGATCGGTTATCGCAAAGGGCCCCATCAGCCCCTCGGCCGACATTTTTTGCCGTTCAGCATCCGCTGCGAAATCAATTTCCGGCCCCCCGGCGGCCAGGGTGGCTTTTGCCTGCGCTTCCGCCAGCGTGATGCGCTGACGAGCAATTTGCATATCCGGCGCATCGTTCAGCGCCTTCGCAATCAACGAATTGAGTTCAGGATCATTATACGTTTTCCACCATGCATCTTTCGGCCACGCGGTATGGCTCAGCGTAGTATTCACCGCAGCCGTTGTTGATTGCATATTTACAGGGGAAACCGAGGCATGTTCCGGCGCGCAGGCCACCAGAATAAAAACCAGGGGAATACTCAGAGATAAAGGTTTCATTACGCCATTCACGCGAAAAATAAAGGCGCAACTTACGCCAGACGTCGCTCTTTTTTTTAGTAACGCGTGGCAACCCGCAATTTGTCATACATTTTCATATTCGGAAAATTATTCATCATAAGAATTAATTAAATGAGTGAATTCATCTTCATTATAAATTCACTGCTACACTTACTTTCGACAAACAGACGCAGGAGAAGCGAATGAAAATATTACTGTGGGTTATTTTAATTATATTTCTGATAGGGCTGCTGGTGGTGACCGGTGTATTCAAGATGATTTTCTGATTTCATTGCCCGGCTCAGCGCCGGGCACATTCCGTTACCTGGACTGAATCACCCGTGCAATATCAGCGGAAGTCTGCAGCGTGCGGATCTCCTGAAATAACCCCAGTGCTTCACTGTACTCTTTGCGTAAATAACTGAGCCACTGCTTAATTCGCGCGACGTGATATAACCCGGTATCACCCTGTTTTTCGAGGCGGCTGTATTTTTGCAGCAGCGTGACCACATCGGCCCACGGCATACGTGGTTCTTTATATTTAATCACCCGGCTGAGGTTTGGTACGTTAAGCGCGCCGCGGCCAATCATCACCGCATCGCAGCCAGTCTCTTTCAGGCACGCCTGCGCGCTTTCGTAATCCCAGATTTCGCCGTTGGCAATAACGGGAATGGTGAGTCTTTTGCGGATCTCGCCAATCGCCTGCCAGTTAATACGTTCGGCTTTATAGCCATCTTCTTTGGTGCGGCCATGCACCACCAGCTCAGTGGCCCCGGCCTGCTGCACGGCATCGGCAATCTCAAATTGCCGCGCGTCGCTGTCCCATCCCAGACGCACCTTTACCGTCACCGGCAGATGCGACGGTACAGCCTCACGCATGCCTTTTGCGCCACGGTAAATCAGCTCCGGATCTTTCAGCAAGGTGGCGCCGCCGCCGCTGCCATTCACCAGTTTTGATGGGCAACCGCAGTTGAGATCAACCCCAAAGGAACCAAGCTCTACGGCACGAGCCGCGTTCTCCGCCAGCCATTCGGGATACTGACCCAATAGCTGAATGCGCACCAGCGTGCCGGAAGAGGTGCGGCTCTGATGATGCAGTTCCGGGCAAAGGCGATAGAATGATTTTACTGGCAACAGCATATCGACCACGCGCAAAAACTCCGTCACGCAGAGATCGTAGTCGTTCACCTCGGTCAGAAGCTCGCGCACGAGGGAGTCGAGCACGCCTTCCATTGGGGCCAGTAAAACACGCATAGCAGTACCTGTGAAAAAAGACGCGCTATAGTAGCCGCTCTCCCGGCATGAGGAAAGCCCGGCGGTTAACCCGGTGAGGTTATACCAGACGTTCCATTTCGGAATGTCTGGTATGCTCAAAATTCATGATGTGATCCGTGGCACATTTTTAGGTTTAATTGTATGATGAATGCGTTTCATCAAGGACTTTCACCATGAGAAAATCATTGAACATTATCTGGCAATATCTTCGCGCATTCGTTCTGATTTACGCCTGCCTGTATGCCGGAATCTTTATCGCATCCCTGCTTCCCATTACCATTCCCGGCAGCATCATTGGAATGTTGATCCTCTTTGTTTTGCTGGCATTGCAAATTCTGCCTGCCAGATGGGTTAACCCTGGCTGCTTTGTCCTTATTCGCTATATGGCGCTGCTGTTCGTGCCTATCGGCGTCGGGGTTATGCAGTATTTTGATTTGCTCCAGGCGCAGTTCGGACCCATTGTGGTCTCCTGCGCGGTCAGTACGCTGGTGGTTTTCCTGGTAGTAAGCTGGAGTTCGCATCTGGTGCATGGCGAACGTAAAGTGGTTGGGCAGAAAGGAACAAAACAATGATGGCCAATATCTGGTGGTCGCTGCCGTTAACGCTGGCAGTGTTCTTCGCCGCACGCAAACTCGCCGCACGTTTCAAAATGCCGTTACTTAATCCGCTGCTGGTGGCGATGGTGGTGATTATCCCGTTTCTGCTTCTCACCGGCATTCCTTATGAACGCTACTTTGCCGGCAGCAAAATTTTGAACGACCTTCTGCAGCCCGCCGTGGTGGCGCTGGCCTTTCCTTTATATGAGCAATTGCACCAGATCCGCGCCCGCTGGAAATCCATCATTACCATCTGTTTTGTCGGGAGCCTGGTGGCGATGATCACCGGCACCTCGGTGGCGCTGCTGATGGGCGCGTCCCCGCAAATTGCAGCCTCTATTCTGCCTAAGTCGGTCACCACGCCTATTGCGATGGCCGTGGGCGGCAGCCTGGGGGGGATTCCGGCCATCAGCGCCATGTGTGTGATATTCGTGGGGATCCTCGGCGCGGTCTTTGGACATACCCTGCTGAATGTGATGCGTATCCACACCAAAGCGGCACGAGGTCTGGCGATGGGTACCGCGTCGCACGCCCTGGGCACCGCGCGCTGCGCTGAACTGGATTATCAGGAAGGGGCGTTTAGCTCACTCGCACTGGTGATCTGCGGGATTATCACCTCCCTGCTCGCACCGTTTATTTTCCCGCTGATTGTGGCCGTCATGGGTTAAAATTTGCGATGCGTCGCGCAAATTTCATTTTGTTTTCATAAGTTGCATACATAATGAGAAGTGGATCACATATAAAGCCCCAGCGGCTCCGTAAACTACCGATCCATTAACCTTCATGAGGCAAACGCCATGCATCCACGTTTTCAAGCTGCTTTCGCCCAGCTTGCAGAGAATGTGCAATCAGCTCTGGCCCCGATTCTGGCGGATGAGCATTTCCCGGCCCTGCTGACGGCTGAACACGTCACGGCACTGAAAGAAGCCACAGGGCTGGACGACGACGCGCTGGCCTTCGCGCTGCTGCCGCTGGCGGCAGCCTGCGCCCGCGCCGATCTCTCTCATTTCAACGTCGGTGCGATTGCACGCGGCGTAAGTGGAACCTGGTACTTCGGTGGCAACATGGAGTTCCTGGGCGCGACCATGCAGCAGACCGTTCACGCGGAACAAAGCGCCATCAGCCACGCCTGGCTGCGCGGTGAACAAGCGCTGAGCGCCATTACCGTTAACTACACCCCTTGCGGCCACTGCCGCCAGTTCATGAACGAGCTGAACAGCGGGCTGGAGTTACGCATCAATCTGCCAGGCCGTGCGCCGCATACCCTCGGGGATTACCTGCCTGACGCGTTTGGTCCGAAAGATCTCGACATCAAAACGCTGCTGATGGATGAACAGGATCACGGTTTTGCCCTTTCCGGCGATGCGCTGAGCGAAGCCGCGATTCGTGCGGCGAACAAGAGCCACACGCCATACAGTCACTCCCCAAGCGGTGTGGCGCTGCAGTGTCGTGATGGTCGCATCTTCACCGGAAGCTATGCCGAAAACGCCGCCTTTAACCCGACGCTGCCACCGCTTCAGGGCGCCCTGAATTTGCTGAGCCTCAATGGCTATGACTACCCGGACATTCAGCGCGCTATTCTGGCAGAGAAAGCCGACGCGCCGTTAATCCAGTGGGATGCCACCGCCGCAACGCTGAAAGCGCTCGGCTGCTCAACTATTGACCGTGTTTTGCTTGCGTAATGCCTCCGGCGGGCAGAAATGCCCGCCGCTTTGCTGAAAAACCCCTCAGTTGATTCGCTGTTTCTTGCGCTAACCAGGCGGGTAAAGTAGCCTGAGTTAAATTTCACCTTCGGTACGAGCCATCTGCATGTTAAAGCGCGCTTTTTACAGCCTGTCTGTCCTGGTCGGCATACTGCTGTTGATCGTGCTGGGTCTTGATCGCTGGATGAGCTGGAAAACGGCTCCGTATATCTTTGACGACCTGCAGGACCTGCCCTATCGTCAGGTCGGCGTTGTGCTGGGTACCGCCAAGTATTACCGCACCGGGGTGATTAATCAGTATTACCGTTACCGCATTCAGGGCGCGCTGAACGCGTATAACAGCGGCAAAGTGAATTACCTGCTGCTGAGCGGCGATAATGCGCTGCAAAGCTATAACGAACCGGTCACCATGCGCAAAGACCTGATTGCCGCTGGCGTCGATCCGGCCGATATCGTGCTCGACTACGCCGGGTTCCGCACTCTGGATTCCATCGTGCGTACGCGCAAGGTGTTCGATACCAACGATTTCATCATCATCACCCAACGCTTCCACTGCGAACGCGCGCTGTTTATCGCACTGCATATGGGTATTCAGGCGCAGTGCTACGCCGTGCCGTCGCCTAAAGATATGCTGAGCGTCCGCGTACGTGAGTTTGGCGCGCGTTTTGGCGCTCTGGCCGATCTGTACATCTTCAAACGTGAACCGCGCTTTTTAGGTCCGCTGGTACCCATTCCGGCAATGCATGAAGTGCCGGAAGATGCGCAGGGCTACCCGGCCGTCACGCCAGAACAACTGCTTGATATGCAGAAAAAAGAGAAAAAATAGCCTCGGCCTTTATACTTTCTTTATACCGGGCGTAACGCTTTTTATCCCGCCTTTACGCCGCCCCTTTTAAGCTGAGTTCACTGCCGCTACGGCTTCATTGAAGAATGACTATGAACTCAATAATGAATGCGTTTTTCCTGAAAAATATCCGCCCCTATTTTAACTTCCCGGGTTTATCACTCCCGACGGCGCTCAACGCTGGCCTCTGGCTTGATGACAAACTTGATGCCATGCAGCACAACGTCTCGCTGGAAGTGGCGGATTACCTGGAACGTTACCCGCAGACAAAACATATTGACGTTTACCTGAACGATATCAATGGTATTATGCGCGGCAAGCGGCTCTCGGTGGAAAGCATGCTGAATCTGGAAAAAGGCTGTTACTTCCCCCTCTCCGTCTACTCCATGGACCAAAAAGGCAAAATAGCCGCCCCGCTTGATGATGAGCCCGACCGGCTCTGCGTTCCCGTCGGCGGTTCCCTGCGCCCCTGTTCGCAAGACCCTCAGCATAACGCGCAGATCCTGCTGACCATGAAAGAGAGCGACGGCAAACCGTGCCCGCTCGAGCCAAGGGTGATATTGCAAAACGTTCTGGCTCGTTTCCATCAGCACGGGCTCTTCCCGGTGATTGCCCCGGAAATTGAGTTTTATCTGACCGGACGCGGCACGCAGGATCCACAAAATCAGGGCTGCTTTCATATGGATACCTCAACGGCACACGCGGCACTGTTTGACGAGCTGGAGCAGCTGGCGCACCTGCAGCGTATCCCCCTGACAGGGATCGTGGCCGAAGCCGAATCCGGCCAGTTTGAGTTAAACCTGAAGCATAGCCATCGCGTCGTTGAAGTCTGCGATAATGTGCTGGCCCTGCGACGCCTGACCCGCTACGTTGCGGAGAAACAGGGTCTGCAGGCCAACTTTATGGCCAAACCGTTCAGCCAGCAGTCCGGCAGCGGTTTGCACTTCCATTTCAGCCTGAACGATATTCATGGCGAAAACGTATTCGCGTCTCCGGTGGAAGCGCTGAACAGCATGATGCGCCTCTGCATCGCTGGCCAGCTGGCGCTGATGCCCGCATCCATCGCCATTCTCGCCCCTGGCGTTAACGCATTCCGCCGCCTGCGTAAAAACCTCACGGAACCGCTATTTAACTCCTGGGGCTATAACACCCGCTCCGCCGCGCTGCGTATTCCCTGCTCTGATGACCATAACCGGCGTATTGAGTACCGGCTGGCCGGGGCTGATGCCAACCCGTATCTGGTGGCGGCAACGCTTCTGAGCGGAATGCTGTACGGGCTGGAAAATTTTGACGAGCAGGATTTACCTGAACCTCAGCAGGACGGGCCGGATCTGCCGCTGTTTCAGCAGGAGGCGATCGAGACATTTGCACGCTGTCAGTATCTTACCGACAGCCTGGGAGAGGCTTTTTCTCAACAGTGGGTTGCCTGCAAACTCTCCGAACTCGACTGGTTCGAGAGCATTGTCACCCGGGAGGAGTCGAGTCTGGCGTGAAGCACAAAAAAGCCCGCTCGATGAGCGGGCCAGGTAATGCCAGAGGCGATTATTTTTTACGCGCGTATTTGAGTGAATCCAGGGCGACCGCAAAGATGATGATGCCGCCTTTGATGATGTACTGCCAGTACGGGTTCACACCGATGTAGGTCAGACCGTAGTTGATTACGGTAAAGATGATGACACCGGTTACCACGCCGAACACGGTACCCACGCCGCCGCTAAAGGAGACGCCGCCGACCACACAGGCTGCGATCGCATCCAGTTCGTACATGAAGCCCAGGTTGTTCGTTGCAGAGCCGATACGGCCCGCTTCCAGCATCCCACCAAAGGCGTAGAACACACCTGACAGGGCATAGATCATCAGCAGGTTCAGGGCAACGTTGACGCCGGACACTTTCGCCGCTTCCGGGTTACCGCCGATAGCGAAGATGTTTTTACCGAAGCGGGTTTTGTTCCACAGGATCCAGACAAAAGCGACGGCAATCAGGGCGTAGAAGGTAATGTACGACAGGCGGAAACTGCCCAGCGCGATAAACCCTTGCGTAAAGGTCGAGAACCCGCTGTCGAAGCCAGAGATTGGCGACGCCCCCACGAAGTCGTAGTACAGGGAGTTGATACCGTAAACGATGATCATCGTACCTAAGGTGGTGATAAATGGCGTCACGTTCAGGTAAGCGATAATGATGCCGTTAATCAGACCAATCACTGCGCCGATCGCACAGACAATCAGGATCACCACGAAAATGGGCATGGTCGCCATTTCCGGGAACACCTTATTGGCGTTTTCCATCGACTGCAGCAGCGTTGCCGCGATAACCGCCGCGAGGCCAACCTGACGTCCCGCTGACAGGTCAGTCCCCTGCGTCACGATAAGTCCCGCCACGCCCAGCGCGATAATAATGCGCACGGAGGACTGGGTCAGGATGTTACTGAGGTTCAACAGGCTTAAGAACGTAGGGTCCTGGAAAATGATGATAGCCAGCAGTACTAAAAGAACAACGTAAATACCGCCTTCTTTCAGGTAAGTGAGAAAACTTTTTTTATTTAACGCACTCATGAGGAGCCCCTGATCTTAAAGGTGCAAAGACGCAAGACGCAAAATTTCGTTTTGCGTTGTCGTTTTGGTGTCAACAATACCGGCAACGAGACCATTGCTCATAACCAGAATACGATCTGTGATCCCTAACAATTCCGGCATTTCGGAAGAAATAATAATGATCCCTTTATTCTTTTTCGCCAGCTCGGCAATCAGCTGATAAATCTCAAACTTCGCGCCGACGTCAATACCGCGGGTCGGTTCATCCAGCATCAGGATTTCTGGCTGGGTTAATAACCAACGGCCAATAATGACCTTCTGCTGGTTACCGCCTGACAGCGAACCAATTTGCGTGCGGTGACCTGGCGTTTTGACGCGCATGGAGTCAATCACCCACTGGGTATCGCTCTTCATGCGGGAGTTATCCAGCAGCCCGACTTTGTTTTTATAGTTGCGAATATTGGAAATTAACGAGTTAAAGTTAATATCCAGATACGCATAAATACCGGTCGAACGACGCTCTTCCGTGACCAGCGCAAAACCATTATTAATGGCTTCGTTAGCGCTGTGGTTATTGATTTTCTTACCGTGCAGCGTGATAGTGCCCGCGGCTTTCTCACGAATACCGAACAGGGTTTCGACAATATCAGTACGTTTTGCCCCAACCAGACCTGCGATACCGAGAATTTCGCCCTTATGCAGGTCAAAAGAGACGTCGCGAATAGACGGTTGACGCAGCGAGGTGAGATTGCGAACCTCAAGGATCACTTCACCCGGCTTGTTCTCTTTGTCCGGGAAGCGCTGGTTCAGAGAGCGCCCCACCATCATGGCGATGATCTTGTCCATATCCAGCCCTTCGAGAGGCTGGGTGGCAATCCACTGGCCATCGCGCAGGATGGTAATCTCATCACACAGTTGGAAGATCTCTTCCATTTTGTGAGAGATATAAACAATGCCGCAGCCGCGGTCTTTGAGCTTACGAATAATGGTAAAAAGGTGGTTAACCTCTTTTTCCGTTAATGACGATGTCGGTTCGTCCATGATGACGATTTTCGCATCATAGGAGAACGCTTTGGCAATTTCGATCATCTGCATTTGGGACACGGATAACGTTCCCACGCGGGCGCGCGGATCGATATCAATATCCAGTTCATCGAAAATCGCTTTGGTGTCGCGATACATTTTATCCTGATCGACAAAGACACCTTTGGTCGGATAACGGCCCAACCACATGTTATCCATAACAGAACGCTGCAGCACCAGGTTTAATTCCTGGTGAACCATTGAGATACCGTTTTCCAGTGCTTCTTTTGCTGAATGGAAATCGATCTCTTTCCCCTGAAAAAGAATGCTGCCAGAATCTTTTTGATAGATCCCAAAAAGACATTTTAATAATGTTGATTTACCTGCGCCGTTCTCCCCCATTAATGCGTGAATAGAGTGAGGACGAACTTTTAAATTAACATTATCGAGTGCCTTAACCCCGGGAAATGACTTGTTGATAGCGCTCATTTCCAACAAGTATTCACCAGATGACTGAGTATTTGTGCTGACCATAATTATACCTTGTTGGCCTCGCATATCGCGTTATAAAAGGGCGCAACAAGTTGCGCCCAGTGAAGACAATTCAAATAACTTATTTACCGATAAACTCAGCCAGGTTGGACTGGTCTACGCCAACGTAAGGTACGCGAACGATTTTGTTTTCAATTTTCCAGGTCGTACCGTCTGCCGCACCTTTGCCATCGGCCAGGTTTTTCGCCAGATCGAAGGTTGCTTTCGCTTGGTTGTTGGCATCGTTCAGCACGGTCCCGGCCATTGCACCGGATTTCACCAGGGCCAGAGCTTCTGGCAGTGCATCCACACCGAACACAGGAATGGCTGATTTGTTGTGCGCTTTCAGCGCTTCTACCGCACCCATAGCCATCGCATCGTTGTTGGCAATCACCACTTCGATTTTGTTAGCATTCGGGCCGGACAGCCACGCGTCCATCTTATCTTTCGCCTGAGCGGTATCCCACATCGCGGTATCTAATGCCAGCTGCTGGGTTTTCAGACCCTTATCATTCAGCTCTTTGATAACGTAAGTGGTACGGGCTTCAGCATCCGGATGGCCTGGTTCGCCTTTCAGCAGCACGAACTGGATCTGGCCGTCTTTGTTCAGGTCCCAGTTCGGGTTCGCCGCCCAGTGTTTAGCGATCAGATCGCCCTGAATAATGCCGGACTCTTTGGAGTCAGTACCGACGTAAAACGCTTTGTCATAGCTGTCCAGCGCTTTACGGGAAGGTTCTTTGTTGAAGAAGACAATCGGCACATTCTGGCCGCGCGCTTTTTCAATGACCGTGCCTGCCGCAGCGGGGTCAACCAGGTTGATGGCCAGTGCCTTCACGCCTTTTGCCAGCAGAACGTCGATCTGGTCGTTCTGTTTGGACTGGTCGTTCTGGGAGTCATTCATCAGCAGCTGAACATCTGGCGCTGCTTTAGCATCTTTCTCGATAGCTTTACGGACAACAGACATGAAGTTGTCGTCGTATTTATAGATGGTCACACCAATACGGGTATCCGCAGCGTGAGCTGCTGCACCAAAAAGCATGCTTGCCATTACAGCAGACAGGGTCAACACCTTCTTATTCATGGTATCTCCGGTTTTTTTTATGCAGGGTAGTTCTTGTGAATAACGATCGGCAGGCAGGTGTTAATAAAACGTTACTGACAGCCGAAGTTCACTTATAAAATTTCTATCTTCCGTGTTCGGTAACGCTCCAGAAATGCGTTTTATTCGTTGTTTGCGGCACATTGGCTATGGTGAAAGTGATTAATCACTGTTACATAGCGTTTCAGCCCCTAAAACGCTGACATCATAGTCAGCGCCTTGTTAAGATACTGTGAATTTACTCACAGATTGAAAACGGTTACATCAGCTGATGTAATCAGTTAGTGATCGGAACCACAATTTGCCGGGCAGCGACAGAATGTCGACGCACTAAAGTCGGCATGAAACAGTGTGTTGCGCCCGGATCCAGCAGCCCTGCCGCCCCCTGTAACGCCAGCTCAGTGGCCAGTTTGGCCATAGAGGCAATGGGGTAACGCACGGTGGTCAGCTGCGGGTCGGTGTAACGGGCAATGGGAATATCATCAAAACCAATCAACGATAAATGCTGTGGCACCGCAATGCCGTTATCCTTCAGCGCAGTCAGCGCCCCGGCCGCCATGTTATCGTTATAGGCAAACACGGCAGACAACTGCAGATTACGGCCCAGTAACTCCACCATCGCCGCCTCCCCGCCCTGCATATCCGGCGTTCCGGTTCCAACCCAGCTTTCAGACGGCGTAATACCCTGTTCTTTAAGGGCGTTTTGCCAGCCTTCGCGCCGCAGCTCATCATCTTCAATATGATGGCTGGAGGCCAGAAAACCGATCCGCTGATGCCCGTTGTTGATGAGCATTTTGGTGGCCATCATCGCCCCGCTGACGTTATCCAGCCCGACGCAGCGGTGGGCATACCCTGGCACAATACGGTTGATCAGCACCATGCCCGGGATTTGCTCCATAAACCCGGAAATCTCGTCATCGCTTAAGGCTTTTGAGTGCACAATCAGTGCGTTACAACGCTGGCGGATCAGCACTTCAATCGCATGACGCTCTTTTTCAGCCTCGTGATAGCTGTTGCCAATCAGCACGTATTTCTGATGCTGCTGAGCGACAACGTCTACCGCTTTAACCAGCGCACCGAAAAAGGCATCAGAGACATCCATCACCACCACGCCAATGGTATCGCTGACCTGCGTGGCAAGCGCCTGCGCATTGGCATTAGGGCGATAACCCAACTGGGTCACGGCTTTCATTACGGTTTCGCGGGTGTCAGGGCTGACCAGCGCGCTGTTGTTCAGCACGCGTGAGACGGTAGCCACGGAAACACCCGCCTGACGGGCGACGTCACGAATGGTGATCATATTCACCATCCTTCAAAGGATTGCAGCAACTCACAGACACCCCCTGTGTTTAGCAAGGTGGCTATTTTGGCAGCGAGAGAAAGGGGACTACGTGAAGAAGCTCACACAGATGAAAACGTTTACATCCGTTTTGTTAATGATTGTGATCCAGATCGTTATCTGGATGTATTTCTCAATGATATCCCTGAAGCATGTGCGGTTAACTGACGCCACACCCACTCCAGCGGCCCCTGGCGGAAATAACGTAGCCAGAGAACAGAAAACGCCAGGTTAACCATCCAGACCGGGATAACAAACGCCAGCAGCGAAAGCCGGTCGAATTTCATAAACAGGCCAAACCGATAGAAAAGCGTGGTGCATATCAGCGTCTGCAGAATGTAATTGCTGAGGGCCATACGGCCTACGCAGGCAATGGCACTGACAATCCATGCGCGACACATTTGTGGCCAGAAGCCGTAAATGAGTGCCGCATAGCCAATCGTCTGGAAGGGCGCACTCAGCTCGCGCGGGACCTGAAGCAGAAACGCACACCAGCGGTAGTTCCAGTGCAGATGCCACTGCATGATCACGGCCGGCAGATTAATCAGCACGCCGAGAAGAATTAACCCGGCTCCCGTCAGGCGATAGTGGCGAAGGGAAAACTCCCCTTTCAGCCAGCCGGTGCGCATCAGTGATGCCCCCATCAGCATCATCCCTGCCAGCTGCCAGCCATACTGCGCCCCCAGCGCCAGCAGGTTATCGCCAAGCATATCCGCACGGTTGCTTATCGCTTCCGTGCCTCCTTTCAGCTTCCAGTACTGCTCGTACTGAAGGTTGGCGGCATCGGGGATCCATGAACGGTTTGCCGCATCACCGGAGATCATCCCCAGCAGTAACAGCACGCCAAGGCCCATGACGTAAAGCATCACACCCGTGTTAAACAGGCTTTTTACGCTGTGCGCATCGCGAATGAGCCGCCAGCAAATCAGCCCGACTAAGCCATAGGCGAGAAGAATGTCGCCATCCCAAAAGAACAGCCCGTGAATAAAGCCGAGGATCACCAGCAACGTCAGACGCGACTGGATCCAGCGCGTGCCGCGCCTGAGCAGTAGCTGCAGGCCCGCGCCAAACAGCAGGGCAAACAGGGTGAGGAATTTGACCTGGGCAAAGAGATCGAGGAGGGCCCACGTCCAGGCATCGCTGCGGGTGATGTCGCCATACCACGCAGGATTGAGATACGCCGCCTTCGGCAAGCCGAAGGCACTGATGTTAAGCAGCAGGATACCGAGAATGGCGACGCCTCGAACAAAATCGAGCGTGACGTTTCGCTCCATGTAGCCTGCCCTGTCAGATTAGTTGTGGTGACGCACGGCGCGCAGAAACTCCTGGCGGGTGTTCTGGCTGGATTTAAACAGACCGCCCAGCGACGTCGTGGTGGTCGCACTGGTGGCATCACGCACGCCGCGCGCTTTCACACAGTAGTGAACGGCGTCGATAGATACTGCCACGTTATTGGTGCCCAGCAGCGTTTGCAGCGCGGTCAGGATCTGCTGCGTCAGACGCTCCTGCACCTGTGGACGCTGAGCAAAGAACTGCACGATGCGGTTGATCTTCGACAGACCAATCACCGTATCTTTAGGAATATAAGCCACGGTCGCTTTACCGTCGATGGTCACGAAGTGGTGTTCGCAGGTACTGGTTAACGTGATATCACGTACCGTTACCATCTCATCCACCTTCATCTTGTTTTCAATGACGGTGATTTTCGGGAAATTGGCGTAATCCAGGCCGGAGAAAATTTCGTCAACGTACATTTTTGCGATACGGTGCGGCGTCTCCATCAGACTGTCGTCGCTCAGATCGAGATTCAGCAGTTGCATGATCTCGGTCATATGCCCAGCAATCAGATGCTTACGGGTTTCATTGTCCAGTTCCTGAACGGGTGGACGCAGTGGCGTTTCAAGACCACGCGCAACCAGAGCTTCGTGAACCAGGGCTGCTTCTTTACTGAGTGATGGCATTCTTTTCTCCTGCAGGTGTGGCGTCTTTTGCCCTCGTTGTGGCAAAAGTTTGCGCTCATTGTGCGTGAGGCGGCGCACATAATCCAGTATTCACGACGATAATTATTGCAATTGCTGTTGCCTTTCGGCCTGACGATCCCAGACCAGTGCGCCGCCGATGAACAGCGCGACGCCCGCCAGCCCCAGCGCAGGCTCCAGTCGGTGCGTGAGCCACGTCGACAACGCCGACGTTACCGGGCCAATCAACTGACCGATGGCATAACCGGTAGTAAGCAGTCCCGCCATGTAGCGCGTGTGATCTGGTGCCAGCTCGCGCCCATAAAGTAAAGAGAGCTGAACGGCACACAAGAACCCGCCCCCAACGAGCAAGCCGCCGGTCAGTAACCCGCCGATCCCCGGCAGCAGCCAGGCTGCCAGTACACCGGCTCCCTGCAACCATAATACGATAGCCAGCCTGCGGTTTGAGGTTGAGGTGTGGCGTAAAACGATGCTGAGCGCAATGCCCCCCACGGCGGCAATACCAAATATCGGCCAGACAAACTGGGCAAACAGACTGCCGGGAAAACGCACGGCCGCCATTTGCGATAAAAAGGTCGCCGGAAGGATATAGCCAAAGCCAGCCAGGCTGTAGCTCCAGACCAGGCGCTTTAAATTCTTCGTCAGGACGAGCGGTTCCGGTGCGCTGCCCGGCCGGTGAAGTTGACCCGCACGCGGCAGATACCGGGCCACCAGCGCGATAAGCACCAGTGCCAGCACGCCGTAGATTTGCCATGCTGCACCGGCGGAGAGCGCCTTAGCCTGGATATAGACGGCGAGCAGCCCGCTGAGCGCAATACCTGCACCTGGCCCGGCAAATACCGCGGCACTGAGACCCGGTTTCCCCAGTTGTCCCAGCCGCTCGTTGGTCCAGGCGGCAATCAGCACCATCGACCAGCCACTCATGCAGCCAATCACAAAGCGCAGCAGGCCATGTACCACAGCGTTATCGGCCGCAGCGGAAAGCAGCGTCAGCGCAACCGCACCAAAAATACCCAACCAGAGGCGTGTTTCAACGAAGCGGTGCGCACGCATTGCATCCCATGCTCCCACCAGATAGCCCAGATAGTTCATCGCCGCCACCAGGCCCGCGCTGGTGAGCGTGAGTTGCCCGCGCGGCAATCATTAGCGGCACCTGAGGGGTAAAAGCAAAGCGCCCTATCCCCATCGCTACCACCAGAACCACAAACCCACTGAGCGCGATACGCAGCGCCATGACCGCTCCAATTGTTAAAGAAAAGTTAATTTATGATGCCGCATCTTACCGTCCTGCGAAAGTGAAAGTTGCTCACAGGTAAATGAAAACTCTGTATTATGGGCCGAGTAAATAGCAATTCGTATTAAGGAGCCCTGCATGGAACTGCTCGAAGAGCATCGTTGTTTTGAAGGTCGACAGCAGCGCTGGCGGCACGACTCCAGCGTACTGAACTGTGCCATGACGTTCAGCATTTTTTTGCCGCCAACTGAAACGGGCATAAAGCCACCCGTGCTGTTCTGGCTGTCCGGTTTAACCTGTACCGACGAAAACTTCACCACCAAAGCGGGCGCGCAGCGTATTGCGGCTGAACTGGGGATTGTGCTGGTCATGCCTGATACCAGCCCGCGTGGCGATGATGTCGCCGATGATGCCGGGTACGATCTGGGCAAAGGCGCCGGATTCTACCTGAACGCGACAGAGCAGCCCTGGGCACGTCATTACCGCATGTATGATTACATTCGTGACGAACTGCCTGCGCTGGTTCAGGTCGAATTTGAGGTAAGCGACCGCTGCGCCATTAGCGGACACTCCATGGGTGGACACGGCGCGTTGATAATGGCGCTGAAAAATCCGGGAAAATACACCAGCGTGTCGGCATTTGCTCCGATTGTGAACCCCACCCAGGTGCCATGGGGTCAGAAAGCCTTCACCCATTATCTCGGCAGTGATACGGATAAATGGCAGGCGTGGGACAGCTGTGTGCTGATGCTGGCCAGCAACACGGGGGACGCCATCCCGACGCTGATCGATCAGGGCGATGCGGATCAGTTCCTCGCCGGTCAGCTACAACCTGCGGTGCTGGCCGAAGCGGCACGCCAGAAGGACTGGCCGCTGACGCTGCGTATCCAGCCAGGGTATGACCACAGCTATTACTTTATGGCGTCATTTATTGAAGATCATCTCCGCTTCCATGCGGCGCATCTGTTTAAGTAAGTTCCTCCCTTCTTGCCCGGTGGCGCTCCGTCTGCCGGGCCTCAAAACCCTATCCCTTTGAATAAAAGCCTGTTTCTTCGATCAACATCAAAACACAAATGATTTCGATTATCATTTGTGTTTACAATTTCACATTCTTTTGTACAATTCCAGGCTCTTCTCCATCACAAAGAGTTCTTACAAGACAAATACATACAGTTCTCAGGGTTACCCGATGGAGTGTTTTTCTTTTTGATATGGAATGTTCAAATGACAATACCACGCGTTACGTTACTGGCTGTTGCCATCAGCGCCGCCATGCTCTCCCCTCTTGCTCACGCAGCCGACCCGGATACCGTGGTGGTGACCGCCACGGGTTTTGAGCAAAAAATCCAGAATGCCCCAGCCTCTATCTCCGTCATTTCAAAGCAGCAGATTGAAGACAAGGCTTACCGCGATGTGACCGATGCGCTAAAAGATGTCCCGGGCGTCGTCGTCACGGGCGGCGGAAGCAGCAGCGATATCAGCATTCGCGGCATGGCGTCCCAATACACCTTGTTCCTGGTCAATGGCAAGCGCGTCAGCACACGCAGCACGCGCCCGAACAGCGATAACTCGGGCATTGAGCAAGGCTGGCTACCGCCGCTGGAGTCTATCGAGCGCATCGAAGTGATCCGCGGGCCCATGTCATCGCTCTATGGCTCAGATGCAATGGGCGGCGTAATCAACATCATTACCAAAAAAGTCTCGAATACCAAAGCCTGGACCGGATCGTTACACGGCGATGCCACGTTCCAGGAGAACCATGATTCCGGGGATATCTTCCAGACCAACGCCTACGCTTCCGGCCCGTTAATTGACGGACTGCTCGGTGCAAAAGTGACAGGCCTGCTCTCACGTCGCGCGGAAGATCAGATCCTGAACGGTTTCAATGAGCAGAAAATGCGTAACGGCGGGATCACGCTGAACTTTACCCCGGACGAGCAGAACGATTTTGACCTCGATTTTGCCCGCGAACTTCAGGACCGAAACAGCACGCCGGGCAAATCGAAAGCGACTGAAACCTGCCGCGGGGCAACCTGCACGCCAAACAGCAAAAGCGAAACCCGCTACGAACATACGACCTATTCCCTTACCCACAGCGGTTACTACAGCGACTTCAACACTTCCAGCTACATCCAGCAGGAAGAGACCAATAACCCGGTTCGCAAAATGCGTTCGTATAACACCACTTTCAACAACCAGAACCAGATCTTCCTCGGCGACCATACCCTGACCCTCGGTGGCCAGTATCGCTATGAGAAGCTGCGTGACAACGGTAACCAGCTTGAGGCGGCGGACGGGCTCAACAAACTGACGCGCTGGAGCTGGGCGCTGTTTGCTGAAGATGAGTGGGCGATGACCGACAGCTTCACGGCGACCGGTGGTCTGCGTATGGATAAAGACCAGAACTATGGCACCAACTGGACGCCTCGCGGTTATGGGGTGTGGCACCTTGCAGAACAGTGGACGTTAAAAGGGGGCGTTTCTGCCGGCTACCGTGCACCGGATCTGCGTCAGTCCTCCGCCAGCTGGGGTCAGGCAACGGGCGGCGGTCGGCTGGATGGCATGATCGTGGGTAACCCGGACCTCAAGCCGGAGAAGAGCCTGAGCGAAGAGATCGCCCTGCTCTGGGATAACAATGACAGTCTTAACGCCGGCGTTACGCTGTTCAATACCGACTTCAAAAACAAAATCACTGAAGTACGTCGCTGTAACAGCAGTGCCGACCCTGCCTGTACGATTGGCGGTCATGCCTACGATTTTGTCAGCGACCGGGTCAACGTCGACAAAGCCAACATGCGCGGTGTGGAATCCACTTTCGGCTGGAAAATCACCCAGGATGTTAACTGGACGGCTAATTACACCTATACCGAATCCGAGCAGAAGAGCGGTCAGTTCTCCGGTAAGCCACTAAATAAAATGCCTAAGCATATGTTCAACACCACGCTGGACTGGCAGGCCACGCAGGATGTGGGCTTCTGGAGCCGCCTGAACTTCCGCGGCAAATCTTCTGAGTATCTCAGCCGAACCTCAATGTCACAGGGCACACCGTCTTACACGCAGGTTGATGTGGGTCTGCGTTATAACGCCAACAAGAACCTGCTGGTAACCGCAGGCGTGTATAACGTGCTGGATAAACAGATTGATTACGAGACTTACGATACCGTACTTGATGGCCGCCGTTACACTGTCGGCATGACCTACAGCTTCTGATCGCCAATAAAAAAGCCCGCTCAACCGAGCGGGCTAAAGAGAGGAAGTGCGGTTATTGTTTTACGCGTCCCGGAAATTCCATTTCACTGTAGCGAACAAAGCGCGTCCCCTTCGTCAGTTTGTAACCAAACCAGATTATCAGGAACAGCGGAATACCGATGTAGGTCGCCGTTACACCACCCCAGTCGATACGGTCCGCAAGGAACGCTTCATAGTTCTGTCCCAGCGTAATAATCAGGCACAGAATGAAGGCGAAAATAGGCCCCAGCGGGAAGAACCCTGAGCGATACGGCAGGTCATTGATGTCATGACCTTGCATAACGTAACCGCGACGGAAGCGATAGTGGCTGATAGCAATCCCGAGCCAGGCGATAAAGCCCGTCATACCGGACGTATTGAGCAGCCACAGGTACACCGTCTGGTTGCCAAACATGGAGGTCAGGAAGCACAGACCGGCAATCACCGTTGTGGCATACAGGGCGTTACGCGGTACGCCGCCACGGGACAGCTTAGAAAAGATGCGTGGCGCTTTGCCGTCGCATGCCAGGGTATAGAGCATACGGGTAGACGCATACATGCCGGAGTTACCCGCTGAGAGCACGGCGGTCAGGATAACGGCGTTCATCACCGCCGCGGCGGAGAGCAGACCGGCATGCTGGAAGACCAGCGTGAACGGGCTAACGCTGATGTCTTTCACATCATTGCGCAGCAGGCTTGGATCGGTGTAAGGAATGATCAGGCTGATAATCAAAATCGCAAACACATAGAACAGCAGGATACGCCAGAATACCTGACGCACCGCGCGTGGAATGTTCTTCTCCGGGTTCTCGGATTCACCGGCAGCAATCCCGATCAGCTCGGTTCCCTGGAAGGAGAAGCCGACAATCATCGCCACGCCAATCATGGCCGAGAATCCACCCGCAAATGGCGCATCGCCAATGCTCCAGTTACTCCATCCTGCAGGTTGAGCGCCTTTGAAAATACCAACGATCATCGCCACACCGACGACGATAAAGATGATGACGGTTGCCACTTTGATCAAAGAGAACCAGTATTCCGCTTCGCCAAAACCACGCACGGAGATGTAGTTGAGCAGGAAGATCACCGCCAGGAACAGCGCACTCCAGATCCAGCCTGGCGTGTCCGGGAACCACCAGTTCATCACCAGCTGTGCGGCGACCAGGTCAACGGCGATAGTAACAGCCCAGTTGTACCAGTAGTTCCAGCCCAGCGCGAAGCCGAAGCCTTCTTCAACGTATTTTTGACCGTAGGTCGAAAACGAACCGGATACCGGCATGTACGCCGCCAGTTCGCCCAGACTGGTCATCAGGAAGTACACCATCAGGCCAATCAGGATATAAGAGAAAAGTGCCCCACCCGGGCCGGCTGCCGAAATTGTTGCGCCAGAGGCAACAAAAAGACCTGTACCGATTGAACCGCCGATAGCGATCATCGTCAGGTGACGCGCCTTAAGTTCGCGACGTAGCGCGGGCGCTTCTGTGGTTTTAATTTCTGAAACCATGTGAAAATGCTGTCCCTTCAACAAATGAGGCGCGATTGTAGCAGACGATACGCGTTCCTTCCGGCAGAAATGCTCAGTTATAAGAGAGCTTCATGACTCGGCCAGGATTATAAGTAAAGCACGCATCTGCATCTCCCCTCTCCCAACGGAGAGAGGATCCGCATTGCCGGGTTTACATGTCGCAATAGCGCAGAAAACGCTGCAGCGAGCTGGAAAGGTGTTTCTGACGATGATGAATGCACCACAACGTGCGCACCAGTTTAGGTAACGGGAGCGGTATTTCGACCAGCGTGCCGGCCTCAAGCTGTTCAGCAATCACCCGCCGGGAGAGACAGCTGATGCCCAGCCCATGACGGACCGCGTGTTTGATGGCTTCCGAGTTGCCCAGCTCCATACTCAGCCGGAAATGCGGCAGGTGGGAGAGCAGCAGGTAATCGACAATTTCACGCGTACCGGAGCCCTGTTCCCGGAGGATCCACTGCGTCTGAGCCAGCCGTTCCAGCGTTACTTCACCCTGTAATAAAGAAGAGGCTGGCGAGGCGAACACCACCAGCTCATCTTCCAGCCAGGGTTCAGCAATGATATCGACGTTGTGACACGGCCCTTCAATCAAACCGATGTCCACGCGGAAATCGATCACCGCATTGATGACATCCTGGCTATTGCCAACGCTCATCTCCAGCGGCAGGGTCGGGAAATCCCGGCGATAGCGGGCAATCACTTCCGGCAGAATGTAATTGCCGATCGTACTGCTGGCGTAAACGCGGATGGCCCCGTTCTCTTCGCGGAACAATTGTTCGATTTCAGTCGCCTGCTCCAGCAGTGCCAGCGCGCGCGGGTACAGCAGGCGGCCATGTTCATTGACGACCAGCCGTTTCCCCACTCTGTCGAAAAGCTGAACCCCCAGTTGCCCTTCCAGATCGGTCAGGGCCGCGCTAACCGCGGACTGGGACAGCGCCAGCATTTGCGAGGCCTGCGTCGTCGACCCGCTTTTCAGCACTTCGGCAAAAACTTCCAGCTGACGCAACGTAATGTGCATGGTCACTTACCACTTATATAGATTGATTATAAGTATATAATCAATTTTATTTTTAAGCCACAACGCCGTAACCTTTTAGCCAGATAAAGGAGAAGGTTATGTCAGAACACACCTTACAGCATCAACGTACATTGTGGCACTTCGTGCCGGGTCTTGCGCTCAGCGCGGTGATAACTGGCGTAGCGTTATGGGGCGGCAGCATTCCGGCCATCGCCGGGGCAGGTTTTAGTGCCTTAACGCTGGCAATATTGCTCGGCATGGTGGTGGGAAATACCGTTTACCCCCATATCTGGAAGTCCTGTGATGGCGGGGTTATTTTCGCCAAACAGCATCTGCTGCGCCTCGGGATTATCCTTTACGGCTTCCGCCTGACCTTTTCACAGATTGCGGATGTCGGCGTCAGCGGGATCGCTATTGACGTCCTGACCCTGACCAGCACCTTTTTACTGGCCTGCTTTATCGGCCAGAAAGTGTTTGGGCTGGATAAACAAACCAGCTGGCTGATTGGTGCCGGCAGCAGCATCTGCGGGGCCGCCGCGGTACTGGCAACCGAACCTGTCGTTAAGGCAGAATCCAGCAAAGTGACGGTTGCCGTCGCGACCGTGGTTATTTTCGGTACGCTGGCGATTTTCCTCTACCCGGCCATGTACCCGCTGGTTGCGCACTGGTTTAGCCCGGAGACCTACGGCATTTATATTGGTTCAACCATGCATGAAGTGGCTCAGGTGGTGGCGGCGGGTCACGCCATTAATCCGGATGCGGAAAATGCCGCGGTCATTGCCAAAATGCTGCGCGTGATGATGCTGGCTCCGTTCCTGATTATCCTGGCCGCTCGCGTAAAACAACTCGCGCCGGCAGGCAGTAGCCAGAAGAGTAAAATCACCATTCCGTGGTTTGCGATTCTTTTCATCGTGGTGGCGGTATTTAACTCCTTCCACCTGCTGCCGAAAGCCGTGGTGGATATGCTGGTCACGCTTGATACCGTCCTGCTGGCGATGGCGATGGCGGCGCTCGGGGTCACAACACACGTGAGCGCGCTGAAAAAAGCAGGTGCAAAACCGCTGCTGATGGCGCTGGTACTCTTCATCTGGCTGATCGTTGGCGGCGGTGCGATTAACCTCGCGGTACATAGCCTGATGGCATAAACCACTTCATCCTTCTCCTGTTAACCCGCTATCATACGTATTTCGGGTTAACAGGAGTCCCTTTATGAAATATGTTGGAGCGCACGTCAGCGCTGCAGGTGGCCTTGCGAATGCCGCCATTCGCGCCGCCGAAATTGAGGCGACCGCTTTTGCCCTGTTCACCAAGAACCAGCGCCAGTGGCGCGCCGCCCCGCTCACCTCTGAAGTGATTGATGATTTCAAAGCCGCCTGTGAGAAATACCACTACGGGCCGGGTCAAATCCTTCCCCACGACAGCTATCTCATTAACCTCGGCCATCCCGTGCAGGAGGCGCTGGAGAAATCCCGCGAGGCTTTTCTTGATGAAGTGCAGCGCTGCGAGCAGCTTGGACTGACGCTGTTGAACTTCCATCCGGGAAGTCATCTGATGCAGATTGACGAAGATGCCTGTCTGGCGCGCATTGCCGAATCCATTAACATCACGCTGGATAAAACCCAGGGCGTGACGGCGGTCATCGAGAACACCGCCGGCCAGGGCAGTAACCTCGGCTTTAAGTTCGAACATCTGGCGGCCATTATTGACGGCGTGGAGGATAAATCCCGCGTGGGCGTATGTATTGATACCTGCCATGCCTTTGCCGCGGGTTACGATCTGCGAACGCTTGATGAGACGAAAAAGACCTTCGATGAGTTTGAACGCATTGTGGGCTTCAAGTATCTGCGCGGAATGCACTTGAACGATGCGAAAAGCGCGTTTGGCAGCCGCGTGGACCGCCATCACAGCCTCGGTGAAGGCAATATCGGCCACGATGCGTTTCGCTTTATTATGCAGGATGCCCGTTTCGACGGTATCCCGATGGTGCTGGAAACCATTAATCCGGACATCTGGGCAGAAGAGATTGCCTGGCTGAAGGCACAGCAAACCGCTGAACAGGCGGCATAAAAAAAGCCGGGTCGCATAAGCACCCGGCTTTTTTATTGTTTTACCGCTTACGCCGCTTTCGCGACCCCTTCCGCTTCCGGACGTTTCAGCACCGCGTAAGAGAGACCTGCCACCAGCGTACCGGCCACAATCGCCAGCAGATAACCCAGCACTGGCGTGATTGCACCTGGGATCAGCAGCACGAACAGACCGCCATGTGGTGCCATCAGTTTCGCGCCAACCGCCATGGAGATAGCACCGGTTACCGCGCCCCCCACGATACAGCATGGCAGCACGCGCATTGGGTCACGCGCAGCGAACGGAATTGCCCCTTCGGTGATAAAGCACAGGCCAAGTACCAGGGCGGCTTTCCCCCCTTCCTGCTGCGCTTTGTCGAACTTACGACGTGCAATGATGGTTGCCAGGCCAAGAGCCAATGGTGGCACCATACCGGCCGCCATAATCGCTGCCATTGGCGCGTAGGTCTGGGTACTCAGCAGGCCAACACCGAATGCGTATGCTGCTTTGTTCACCGGGCCACCCATGTCGGTACACATCATGCCACCGAGAATAGCTCCCAGCAGTACCGCATTCGCGGTACCCATGGTTTGCAGCCAGTGGGTCAGACCCGCCAGGATACCCGCTACAGGTTTACCGATGAGGTAAATCATCGCCAGGCCCACCACCAGGCTGGAAATCAACGGGATGATCAGGATCGGTTTCAGCGCTTCCATACTCTGCGGCAGTTTCAGCTTCGAGCTGATAAGCTTCGCAACGTAACCCGCCAGGAAACCGGCAATGATACCGCCGATAAAGCCAGAACCGGTGCTCACCGCCAGCATACCGCCGATAAGACCCGGCGTCAGGCCCGGACGGTCAGCGATGGAGAAGGCGATAAAGCCTGCCAGCACCGGCACCATCAGGGCAAACGCGGAACCACCACCAATCTGCATCAGGGCAGCAGCCAGCGTGCCTTCTTCTTTAAACGCGGTAATACCAAACGCAAACGAGAGGGCAATACACAGACCGCCCGCCACCACCATCGGCAGCATATAAGACACACCGGTCAGCAGATGGCGATAGGCGCCAGCTGACTCTTTCTTACCTTCCGTCGCAGTTTGCGTGGATCCCGTTGCCTGATACGGCTTCGCTTCCACCAGCGCTTTATCAAACTCCTGAGCGGTCTTTTTCAGCGCCAGGCCCGTTGACGTGCGGTACATCGGCTTACCGGCAAATTTCGCCAGGTCCACTTCGATGTCAGCCGCAACCATCACCAGATCGGCCTCAGCCACCTCTTCTGGGGTGATTGCGTTGCCCGCACCAACGGATCCACGTGTTTCAACTTTTACCCACCAGCCGCGTTTTTTCGCTTCGGTTTCAATGGCTTCAGCCGCCATAAAGGTATGAGCCACGCCCGTCGGGCAGGCCGTGATCGCCACAATACGTTTTGGTCCGGACGCGGCAACCGGCGCCGCGACCGGTGCGCTGTAAACAGACGCATGACCTTTCGCTTCGCTCAGGAACAGTTCCGGGTGTGCCACCGCGCGATTGATATCGCCCAGCCACACTTTTTTGCCATTCAGCGCACTGTCAGCGGGAATTTTATCACCCAGAACAACCACCATTTCGGCGTCGCCCGGGTTATCCGTCATCTCAAGATGTGCTTTGTTCGCCGCCGCTCCCAGCAAGGTCTTCGCCATATAGGCGCGAGCCTGTCCGAGACCGGAGTCAATGATCAGCAGCGTTTTCATTATTCCTCTCCTGCTGTTAGTTAAAAGGTTTTAAGTCAACGCGCGCCATCATCGCGGCTAACTGGGTACGATCGGTAATACCGACATTGCTCTGGCTAACGGCCAGGGCAGCAACGGCGGTGGCAAGACGTAAAGTATGTTCACTGGATTCACGCATCAGCAGGCCATAAATCAGACCGCCAACCATTGAATCCCCTGCGCCAACGGTGCTGACAACGTCAACCGATGGCGGTTTGGCGATCCATTCGCCAGAAGCGTTAACCCACAGCGCCCCTTCTGCACCAAGAGAGATAACCACGTGAGCGATACCCTGCTCGCGCAGCGCATGGGCAGCGTCAATCACATCTTTTAATTCTGGCAGCTTACGGCCAGCCCAGATCTCCAGTTCGCGGCGATTCGGCTTCACCAGCCACGGCGAGGCTTTCAGGCCGGCGACCAGCGCGTCACGGCTGCTGTCAAAAATAATGCATGGGCACTGGCTTCGCAGACGCGTCATCCAGTCGGTGAACGCTTCCGGGCTCACGCCGGACGGCAGGCTGCCGCTGACGCAGACCATGTCGAACTGACCAAGCCAGGTCAGAGAGTCGTTCACGAAGCGCTCCCAGTCTGACGGAGTCACCTCGAAGCCTGAGAAGTTCAGATCGGTCACTTCGCCGTCTTTCTCCGTCAGCTTGACGTTGATACGGGTACGGCCCTGAACAACCTGAAAACGGTTAGCAATCCCCAGCTCGCTGAACAGCTGCTGGAAACCATCCTGGTTATCTTTACCGAGGAATCCGCCCACGGTGACATCGATACCGAGATCCTTGAGCACTTTCGCGACGTTAATCCCTTTACCTGCAGCATGCAGGCCAGTGGTACGCACGAGGTTTACTTCGCCGCGCTCAATCTCCGGGCAAAACCCCACCAGGTCATATGCCGGGTTCAGCGTAATAGTCGCAACACGTCTGCTCATTATGCGCCCTCCCCCAGACCTGCCGCGATGGCGTCGCCAATCGCTTTCAGCGCCTGTTCAGCATCAGCACCCTGTGCGGTAAAGCGCAGACGGTGACCTTTCTTCACGCCCAGCGCGACAACTTTCATCAGGCTACGGCCGTTGGCCGGTTTGCCCGTGCCATCAAGGTTAGTCACGGTAATCTCACTTTCGAATTGTTTAATGGTATTCACCAGCATGGTGCCAGGACGGGCATGCAGGCCGTGCTCGTTACGCACTACAAACTCAGCGGTCAGCACGTCATCAGTCAGCACATCATCGCTGGTCAGCAGCGCCAGTAGCGTGCTTGCGTCAGCGTTCAGCAGTTTTTCAGCCTTGTCATTCAGCAGCAGATCGCCAAGACGTTTTAGCGCGGAAACAGGCTGTTCATCGGTCATCGCGACGGTGACCAGCATCGCCGCGTGCGCGCCCTCAACGTCAAACGCGTTGGCCGCGCGGCTCACCGCGATAGCGCTGCGCAGGTTGCCTTCAGCACTGTCGTTCAGCCAGATACCTTGTCCCAGGTTCAGCGGTTTCTCATTGATAACGCGCGTGATAAAGGACGCGTCTACCGCACCGGCTTCTTTCAGACGGCCTGCGTTCAGCGCCTGCAGCGTGACCAGATCGCTCGCCACAACATCCAGGGTCAATGTTTCATTATCCAGTTTCAGCGCTTCACTCTGTTTTTCGCCCATCAGCAACGCGCGCAGCTCTTCCGCCGTCGTCGCGGACTTCAGCTGTTCAGCCACCGAATCATCGCTCAGCACATGCGTCAGCTGACGCAGCAGGCCCAGGTGCTCGTCGCTGCTGGCAGCGATACCGATTGCCACGTAAGCAACCTGACCGTCGCCCCACACCACACCCTGAGGGAACTGATAAACCTGAACGCCGGTTTTCAGCACCTGATCGCGGGTGTCCGTTGTACCGTGCGGAATGGCGATGCCATTGCCGAGGAAAGTGGAGGTCTGCTGCTCGCGCGCCAGCATGCCGTTAACGTAGCCGTCCGCGACATTACCCGCCTGCACAAGGGCAGCGGCAACCTGGCGAATGGCCTCTTCTTTGTTCCCGGCCTGAGCGCCCGGGTGGATATCCTGAACAGATAACTGGAACATGGTTCTCCTCTCCTGCTGAACTTGAATCGTTTCAGCTTAAATGAGAAAAAATGCGCTAGCCTGCTCCGTTTGTTAAAACAAGATAGCGCTGAAACGTTTCAAAAAGTCTTGCGCTTTCTGCTTAACCTTGCAAGAAAAGTTACAAATGGCGATGCAGAATTTAGAGATACAGCACATTTCTTCTTCGCTCAGCTGAATCTTGCTGACGTTCAGCAAGTCAGTTTCAGCTAAGTTCAGCCCGCGACTGTTAATTGAAATGGCATTTTGATTTTTCGTGGCGAAATTGACCGCAGTACCTGTTTATTTTCTGACAAGCGTCGTACACTCCGCGTCTCTTTATGACTTGCTGATACTGAAAGTATGCATAACACCCCTGCCGCCGCCTCGCCAAAACCCTTTGATTTGACGTCCACGGCGTTTTTGATTGTTGCCTTCCTTACCGGCATTGCCGGGGCGTTACAGACGCCCACGCTGAGCCTGTTTCTGACCAATGAAGTCCACGCCCGTCCGGCAATGGTTGGCTTCTTTTTTACCGGCAGTGCCATCATCGGCATTCTGGTGAGTCAGTTTCTGGCGGGGCGTTCCGACAGAAAAGGCGATCGTAAAAGTCTGATCGTCTTTTGCTGCCTTCTCGGGGTGTTTGCCTGCGTGTTGTTTGCTTTTAACCGCAACTATTTCATCCTGCTGTTCGTGGGGGTGTTCCTGAGCAGCTTCGGTTCCACGGCGAACCCGCAGATGTTCGCCCTCGCCCGCGAGCACGCCGACCATACCGGTCGTGAAGCGGTGATGTTCAGCTCTATTCTGCGTGCCCAGGTGTCGCTGGCATGGGTCATTGGCCCGCCGCTGGCGTATGCCCTGGCGATGGGGTTTGGCTTTACGGTGATGTACCTGAGTGCGGCTGTCGCGTTTGTGGTGTGCGGCACCATGGTGTGGTTCTTCCTGCCGTCGATGCGCAAAGAGCCCAAAGTGGCTTCAGGCGTACTGGAAGCCCCGCGCCGTAACCGTCGTGATGCGCTGCTCCTGTTTGTTATCTGTACGTTGATGTGGGGAACAAACAGCCTTTATATTATCAACATGCCGCTGTTTATTATTGATGAGCTGCATCTGCCAGAGAAGCTGGCGGGCATTATGATGGGAACCGCGGCCGGGCTTGAGATCCCGACCATGCTGATCGCGGGCTATTACGCGAAGCGTTTCGGAAAGCGTTTTTTAATGCGCATCGCGGCTGTCGCAGGACTGCTGTTCTATATCGGTATGCTGACGGTGCACACGCCGGGACTCTTGCTGGCATTGCAGCTTCTCAACGCCATTTATATCGGCATACTCGCCGGGATTGGCATGCTCTACTTCCAGGACCTGATGCCAGGCCAGGCAGGCTCCGCCACCACCCTTTATACCAATACCACTCGCGTGGGCTGGATTATTGCAGGTTCAATGGCCGGCATCGTGGCCGAGATCTGGAGCTATCACACGGTATTCTGGATTGCGCTGGTGATGTGTACGCTGACGATAGCGTGTCTGGTGCGAATTAAGGACGTTTAAGGGGCGGTGAGCGCTTCCAGCTCAAGAAGGTAGGTGATCGCCTGCGTGCGCGTGCTGCCGCACATCTCCGCGGACGGCTGAAGGCCGGAACAGACTTTCGGGCGCAGCGGGGAACCAAAGATCATGCACAGGTTATTTTCAGCAAGCTGCACACAGCGGGTATTGGCAGGTTTGCCGTCCGGCATGCCAGGAATGGGGCTTGAAATGGACGGTGCGGTACAACACGCGCCACAATCGGGACGACAATCCATACAGGCTCTCTTTCGCTGAAGAACGCCCGCGCAGTCGGGCATTGCGCGCACAGTAACACCTTTTGTGTATAGATAGCAAAAGCCACGAATTCCGCTTGCCTGAAAGGCCGAGCACGAGTAATTTGGCGCGATATTTTTTACCACCCGTAAACAGGATTACTGCAATGCCAAGAGCGAACGAAATTAAGAAAGGTATGGTACTGAATTACAACGGCAAGCTGCTGATTGTGAAAGATATCGATATTCAGGCCCCGAGCGCCCGTGGTGCAGCAACGCTGTACAAAATGCGTTTCGCCGATGTGCGTACCGGTCTGAAAGTGGAAGAACGTTTTAAAGGTGACGATATCGTTGATACCGTGACCCTGACCCGCCGCTATGTTGATTTTTCCTACATTGATGGCAACGAATACGTGTTCATGGATAAAGAAGATTACACCCCGTATATCTTCACCAAAGATCAGATTGAAGAAGAACTCCTCTTTATTCCTGAAGGCGGGATGCCTGACATGCAGGTTCTGACCTGGGATGGCGTGCTGCTGGCGCTGGAACTGCCGCAGACCGTGGATCTGGAAATCGTGGAAACGGCTCCGGGCATCAAAGGTGCATCCGCAAGTGCCCGCAACAAACCAGCAACCCTGACGACCGGTCTGGTGGTGCAGGTGCCAGAATACCTCTCCGCGGGCGAGAAAATCCGCATCCATATCGAAGAAAAACGCTATATGGGTCGCGCAGACTAATGCGATATTCGCCCGGTGGCACAACGCCACCGGGCAACAGACGTTAGAGCAGTTCCGGGTATTTCGTCATCTTCAGCGCCAGCTCAACGCCCCGCACTTCCGCCATGCCTTTCAGACGACCAATCGCCGAATAACCTGGGTTCGTTTTCTTACGCAGATCGTCCAGCATCTGGTGACCATGATCGGGACGGAACGGGATAGGACGAACGTCACCCGCGTGCTTACGACGTACCTCTTCCGCCAGAATCGCATCCACTACCGCGACCATATTCACATCGCCGCCCAGGTGCGCTGCTTCATGGAAGGTTTTTGGATTATCCTCACGACAGGTCGCACGCAGATGCGTGAAGTGAATACGATCGCCGAAGGTTTTAATCATCTGCACCAGATCGTTATCCGCACGCACGCCGTAAGAGCCGGTACACATGGTGAATCCGTTATAGATACTGTCCACGGTCTCTTTCAGCCACTGCATATCTTCAATCGTGGACACGATGCGCGGTAAACCGAGAATAGGACGCGGTGGATCGTCCGGGTGCACAGCCAGACGTACGCCCGCTTCTTCCGCTACCGGTACGATAGCGCGCAGGAAAAACGCCATGTTTTCACGCAGCTGGTTTTTATCAATATTCCCGTATTCCGCCAGTCGCGCGCGGAACTGATCCAGCGTATAGCCCTCTTCAGCGCCCGGCAGGCCAGCAATAATATTGCGGGTCAGCTTTTCAATCTCGGCGTCACTGGCTGCGTTAAACCACGCGAGCGCCTGCTGCTGCTCTTCAGCCGTGTAATCGGCTTCTGCACCAGGACGTTTCAGGATGTGCAGCTCAAATGCGGCAAAGGCAATCTGATCGAAACGCAGCGCTTTTGAGCCGTCCGGCAACGTGTACTCAAGATCGGTTCGCGTCCAGTCAAGAATGGGCATGAAGTTATAGCAAACAGTATCAATACCGCAGGCCGCCAGGTGACGAATGCTCTGCTGGTAGTTGGCAATCCAGGTCTGATAATCACCTGAATGGGTTTTGATATCTTCGTGAACCGGGATGCTTTCCACCACAGACCAGGTCAGGCCTTTTTCCGCCAGCAGCGCCTGACGCTTTTTGATTTCTTCAATCGGCCATACCTGACCATTAGGAATGTGATGCAGCGCCGTCACGACACCCGTTGCGCCAGCCTGACGCACATCATCAAGAGAAACCGGATCGTTCGGCCCGTACCAACGCCAGGTCTGTTCCATTGCCTCACCTCTAAAGTTGTTATACCAATATGGATGACTACGATGACGACTACCATACATGTTTGCCGTAAAGGGTCAACACACCGCCACACATTGATTGATCAAACTCACACTTCGGGGATATTTACGGCTCACCAATTTTATTTGCTGTCATATAACTTTACACTGGCGTTGTTAATTAATGGTTAATCAGGTGTGTATTTCATGAAGACAATTGCCTCCACCTCGCTTCCTGCCCATGTCCAGCTCCCTCGCTACGATCGTAAGCAGTTACGCTCTCGCATCGTCCATTTTGGCTTCGGCGCATTTCACCGCGCGCATCAGGCCTTGTTAACAAACCGGGTGCTGAATGAGAAAGGCGGCGACTGGGGTATTTGTGAGATTAGCCTCTTCAGCGGCGACGTGCTGATGAGCCAGTTGCGCGCACAGGATCATCTCTTCACCGTGCTGGAAAAAGGGGCGGAGGGAAACCAGCCAATTATCGTCGGTGCCGTCCATGAATGTCTGAACGCAAAACTGGATTCTCTGCCTGCCATCATTGAGAAATTTTGTGAACCTCAGGTCGCCATTGTGTCGCTCACCATCACAGAGAAAGGTTATTGCATCGATCCCGCCACCGGTAATCTGGATTTGCACAACTCCCGGATCGTTCACGATCTGGAGAACCCGTCTGAACCGCACTCCGCGCCCGGGATCCTGGTCGAGGCGCTCCACCGCCGCCGTGAACGCGGTTTGTCCGCTTTTACCGTCCTCTCCTGCGACAACATCCCTGATAACGGCCATGTGGTGAAAAACGCGGTACTGGGGATGGCCCAGAAACGCGACCCGGCGCTGGCAGAGTGGATTGATTCACATGTGAGCTTTCCGGGGACCATGGTCGACCGAATTGTTCCCGCCGCGACCGAGGCGTCGCTGGCAGAAATCACGCAGGAGCTTGGAGTAGAAGATCCTTGTGCCATCAGCTGCGAACCGTTTATTCAGTGGGTAGTGGAAGACAATTTTGTTGCCGGACGCCCGGCATGGGAAGTGGCTGGCGTACAAATGGTGCAGGACGTGCTGCCGTGGGAACAGATGAAATTGCGCATGCTCAACGGCAGCCACTCTTTCCTCGCGTATCTGGGCTACCTCGCCGGGTATGCGCACATTAACGAATGTATGGAAGACACCGCTTTTCGCGAAGCCGCACGTCGGTTAATGCTGAATGAGCAGGCTCCTACGCTGCGTATTAAGGATGTCGACCTCACGGCTTATGCCGATAGCCTGCTTGAACGCTTTGCCAATCCGGCACTGCAGCACCGGACCTGGCAAATTGCGATGGACGGAAGCCAGAAATTGCCGCAACGCATGCTGGATGGGATCCGCATCCATCTTGAACGTAAAACCGCGTGGCCGCTGCTGGCCCTGGGCGTTGCAGGCTGGATCCGCTACGTCAGCGGTACCGACGAGCGTGGCGACGCGATTGATGTGCGCGATCCGCTGAGTGATAAAATCCGCACCCTTGTTGCAGCCAGCAGCGACGCTGAGCGCGTCAACGCCCTGCTGGGGCTGAGTGAAATCTTTGGTCACGATCTCGCACAAAATAGCCTATTCGTGGAGGCCATCAGCCAGGCCTATCAGCGCATCGCCCGCCATGGCGCGCGTCAGGCTGTTATCGAAACGTTAAATATTTAGCGATTATTGCGCTTAAGGCGAACGGCGATTGCCTCCGTTCGCCCTCCCCCTTCTCATTGCGCCCGTTTTTCGCCAGGATGATGGATAATTGTTATAGCATCACAATTATCGACTGGAGCGCACGTGACCAAAACCAACCTCATTACCGGTTTTCTCGGCAGCGGTAAAACCACCTCAATTCTCCACCTGCTAGCCAATAAGGATCCGGCAGAAAAATGGGCCGTACTGGTCAATGAATTTGGCGAAGTGGGTATTGATGGCGCATTACTGGCAGACAGCGGCGCGATGATCAAAGAGATCCCCGGTGGCTGCATGTGCTGCGTAAATGGTCTGCCGATGCAGGTCGGGCTGAATACGCTGCTGCGTCAGGGCAAACCAGACCGTCTGCTGATTGAACCGACCGGGCTGGGTCATCCGAAGCAAATTCTCGATTTACTGACCGCGCCGGTCTACGAGCCGTGGATCGATCTGCGTGCCACGCTGTGCCTGCTGGACCCCCGTCAGTTGCTGGACGAAAAAGCCGTGACCAACGAGAACTTCCGCGACCAGCTCGCCTCGGCAGATATTATCGTCGCCAATAAAGAGGATCGCGCAACGGCGGAAAGCCAGTCCGCGCTGGAGACATGGTGGCAGCACTTCGGTGGCAACCGTCAGCGGGTGCTGACCACCCAGGGGAAAATTGATAACGCCCTGCTTGACCTGCCTCGCCTGAACCTGGCGGCGCTCCCGGCAAGCGCGGAACATGCCCACAGCCATCCGCAAAAACAGGGTCTGGCTGCCCTGAGTCTGCCGGAACACCAGCGCTGGCGTCGTAACCTTAACAGCGGCCAGGGCTATCAGGCCTGCGGATGGATTTTCGATGCGGATACCGTATTCGACACCATCGGCATACTCGAATGGGCCAGACTGGCTCCGGTCGATCGTGTTAAAGGGATCATGCGCACCCCGGACGGGCTGGTGCGGATCAACCGTCAGGGCGAAGATTTCTTTATCGAAACGCAAAATGTGGCGCCACCTGATAGCCGAATAGAGTTAATTAGTGCGGTTAACGCCGACTGGAATGCCCTGCAGTCCAGCCTGTTGAAGCTTCGTTTAAGTTTGGGCGGCTAACGTTGCCCCAGATTTCACTCTATGCTGAATGTTATGACGACTCGACTTCCCCTGATATTACTGCTTAATGTCGCCGGTCTGGCGCTCTTTTTCTCCTGGTATATCCCGGCGAATCATGGTGTCTGGTTTCCGCTGGATTCTGCCATTTTTCACTTCTTCAACCAGGAACTGGTGAAGAGTGAAGCCTTCCTGTGGCTGGTTGCTATCACGAATAACCGCGCCTTTGACGGCTGCTCGCTGCTGGCGATGGGCGGCCTGATGCTCTCTTTCTGGCTGAAAGAGGACAAAACAGGACGCCGCCGTATTCTGATTATTGGTTTGATGATGTTGCTGCTTGCGGTGGTAATTAACCAGCTGGCAACGGCCATTATTCCGGTTAAGCGTTCCAGCCCAACGCTCTTCTTCCCCGATATTTATCGCGTCAGCGAGCTGCTGCATATTCCAACGAAAGATGCGTCGAAGGCCAGTTTCCCGGGCGATCACGGAATGATGCTGCTTATTTTTTCCGGCGTGATGCTCCGCTATTTCGGCCGAAAAGCCTTTGCGATAGCCCTGATTATTTTTGTGGTTTTTGCCTTCCCACGGGTAATGATTGGCGCTCACTGGTTCACTGATATTGCAGTCGGTTCGCTCTCTTCTGTGCTGGTTGCGCTGCCGTGGTGTCTGATGACACCGCTGAGCGACAAGATAATAGCCGTGTTCGATCGCTACCTCCCCGGCAAAACGCAACAAATCAGAAACCAATAATTAACCTTAATTAACACTATGCATCAGGGATCGTTTTGATCCTTGATGCGCTTTTCTCCCCTTTCACCCCCTCCCGTCATCATTTCGTCACAATATTCGTGATAAAAATGAATGTGTTGCACGGTTTTTAACCTTGATCGTGCGCTTTTTGAACAATTATCAATTTTTACTTTCTGTATCACAATTTCTTATAAAAAAAAGGCTTTTTTTGCTCGCAATACCCCAGGCAATCGGTTAATCTCGAACTCGTTTTGCCCCATAGAGATAATTATTTCGCTGGTGAATAAATTTGTGCGCTACGCCACAAATGTGATCAGAAAGAATTGTCTCATTGTGAACAGATAATTAGTCTCGTCACGTTTGGCATTTTTTATAACGATATTTGTCGTTAAGGACTTCAAGGGATAATAAACAAAATGGTCAAATCTCAACCGATTTTGAGATATATCTTACGGGGGATCCCGGCGATAGCAGTGGCGGTACTGTTATCTGCATGTAGTACATCGAACACCGCAAAGAATATGCATCCTGAGACGCGTGTTGTGGGAATGGAAGATTCCTCGTCACTGCAAGCCTCTCAGGATGAATTTGAAAATATGGTACGTAATCTGGACGTGAAGTCCCGTATTATGGACCAGTATGCTGACTGGAAAGGCGTGCGTTATCGTCTTGGCGGCAGCACCAAAAAAGGCATTGATTGTTCCGGTTTCGTACAGCGTACTTTCCGTGAGCAGTTTGGGTTAGATCTTCCGCGTTCAACTTACGAACAGCAGGAGATGGGCAAGTCGATTTCACGCACTAAACTGCGCACCGGGGATTTAGTCCTGTTCCGTGCGGGTTCGACAGGTCGACATGTTGGCATCTACATTGGCAATGACCAGTTTGTACATGCCTCCACCAGCAGCGGTGTAACCATTTCCAGCATGAACGAACCTTACTGGAAGAAGCGCTATAACGAAGCGCGACGCGTACTGACCCGCAGTTAAAATAATCATTGTATCGTTGGTTATCCCTTGGCCGACGATATGATAAAAAAAAGCACTGCTTCGGCGGTGTTTTTTTTTGCCCGTTACACTGAATACATTCAGCGGCAATCCAGGAACCACGACGTCTATGTTCACCCGCTACTTCTCCAGTAATCGCAAGATACTTTTCCTCAGCCTTATCACCGGCCTGATCACAGCCCTGCTCCTGGGTTCATTGCAATTTTTCTGGAGCTACCACAAGCGGGAAGTCAGATTCGACACCCTGATTGACGACGTGAGCATCTACATGGAAAGCTACTTCGATGAGTTGAAAAGCTCTATCGATCTCCTTCAGCCGCTCACGCTGAACAGCTGCCACGACGTCAACGCGGAGCTGACCTCTCGCGCGGCGTTTAGCCTTAACGTGCGCGCCTTTTTGCTGGTCAGGGATAAACTGGCGTACTGCTCTTCAGCCACCGGTCCGATGAACGTCCCGATGGAAGAACTGATACCCGAGCTGCACATCGATAAACAGATTGATATGGCGTTACTGCCGGGTACACCAATGATGCCGCACAGACCCGCGATTGCCATCTGGTATCGAAATCCGCTGGTTAAGGACGGCGGCGTGTTTACTTCGGTAAACATCAACCTGACTCCGTACATGCTTTACACCGCACGCCAGAACGAGTTCGCGGGCATTGCCATCATCATTGGCGACAATGCGTTGTCGACCAGGTCCGCCACACTGGTGAAGGCACAGGATTTACATGAAACGCCGGCGCGTACCGCGACCCTAAAAGAGGTTCCGCTGACGATCAAACTGTACGCCGAAGAGTGGACGAGCGATGAAATCCTGTTCGCGGTGTTCTTTGGACTGGTCTGCGGGATCGCGGCCGGCTCGCTTAATTTCTATATCCTCACCACGCGTCTTAACCCGGGCAAAGAGATCCTGAGCGCCATTAAACGCGGCCAGTTTTATGTGGTGTATCAGCCTGTTGTGGATGCCGAGACGCTGCAAATGCGTGGTGTCGAAGTCCTGATGCGCTGGAAACACCCGACGATGGGGGAAATTCCGCCTGATGCCTTTATCAACTTCGCCGAAGCGCAGAAGCTGATTGTGCCGCTGACGCTGCATCTCTTTGACCTCATCATCCGCGACGCGCCGGTATTACAGACCCTTCTGCCACCGGGCGCAAAACTGGGCATCAATATTGCGCCGGGGCATCTTCATGCGGAAAGCTTCAAAGAGGATATGCGCACATTCCTGGACTTAATGCCGCCGGATCATTTCCAGATCGTGCTGGAAATCACCGAGCGCGACATGGTTAACCATCGGGAAGCCAACAATCTCTTCGAATGGCTGCACAATGAAGGCTTTGAAATTGCGATTGATGATTTTGGTACCGGCCACAGTGCGCTGATTTACCTTGAGCGTTTCACCATGGATTACATCAAAATTGACCGGGGTTTTGTCAATGCGATCGGGACGGAAACCGTGACCTCCCCGGTGCTTGATGCCGTACTCACCCTGGCAAGACGACTGAATATGTCGACCGTTGCCGAAGGGGTGGAGACGCCGGAGCAGGCAGCCTGGCTGCGCGAACATGGCGTTGTTTTCCTTCAGGGTTACTGGATTAGCCGCCCGATGCCGCTGGAGCAGTTCCGCCAATGGCAGCCTGAACGTTGAATGATTTCACATTGCCCGTGACGTCACTTATTATTCAGCTTAACTGAGCCGGTCAGTCGAAAGGGAGCCGCCGCGAGATGCTTATGCGCTTTATGTTGCTGCTGTTGGCATTAACGAGCCTGTCCAGCCAGGCGCAAACCATCAAAGAGAACATCGCGTTCTCCGTGATTGGTGAGCCAAAGTACGCGGTCAATTTTACGCACTTTGATTACGTCAACCCTGGCGCGCCAAAAGGCGGGAACGTGACCCTCTCCGCCACGGGGACGT
This sequence comes from Enterobacter sp. SORGH_AS_0287, assembly GCF_031453695.1. Classification (NCBI taxonomy): domain Bacteria; kingdom Pseudomonadati; phylum Pseudomonadota; class Gammaproteobacteria; order Enterobacterales; family Enterobacteriaceae; genus Enterobacter; species Enterobacter sp. SORGH_AS_0287. The sequence continues at coordinate 341,543 of NZ_JAVIZW010000001.1, read as the reverse complement.
TCGACAACTTCAACCGCTTCGCCCTGCGCGGCGTGGCGGCAGCGCGAACAGAATCGCTCTACGATACGCTGTTTGTTACGTCTGATGATGAACCCGGCAGTTACTACCCGCTGATTGCGGACAACGTGCGTTACGCGGATAACTTCGCGTGGGCGGAAATTTCGATTAACCCACGGGCGCGTTTTCACGATGGGACGCCGGTCAAAGCCAGCGACATTGCCTTCACATTTCACAAATTTATGACTGAGGGCGTTCCCCAGTTCCGCATTGTCTACAAAGGCGTTACGGTCAAAGCCATTGCCCCGCTCACGGTGCGTATTGAGCTGAGTGAGCCGAATAAAGAGAACATGCTCAGCCTGTTCTCCCTGCCCGTGATGCCTGAATCGTTCTGGAAAGATCACAAACTTAGCGACCCGCTCTCCACGCCCCCGCTGGCGGGTGGCCCATACCGCATCACCGACTGGCGCATGGGGCAGTATGTTGTCTATTCCCGGGTCAAAGACTACTGGGCGGCAAACCTGCCGGTAAACCGGGGCCGCTGGAATTTTGATACCCTTCGCTACGATTATTACCTTGACGATAACGTGGCATTTGAAGCCTTCAAAGCCGGTGCGTTCGATATGCGCGTGGAGAGCAGCGCTAAAAACTGGGCGACACGGTATATCGGCAAAAACTTCGCTAACGGGTATATCGTTAAAGACGAGCATAAAAACGCGTCCGCTCAGGATACGCGCTGGCTGGCGTTTAATATTCAGCGTCCGGTATTTACTGACCGCCGGGTGCGGGAAGCCATTACCCTGGCCTTTGATTTTGAATGGATGAACAAAGCGCTATTTTACGGCGCTTACAGCCGGGCAAATAGCTATTTCCAGAACACTGAATATGCCGCTCGCGATTACCCAAAAGCGGACGAACTTGTCCTGCTGGCACCGCTGAAAGCAGAACTGCCACCGGAGGTGTTCACGACGGTATTTCAGCCTCCGGCGTCAAAGGGCGACGGCTACGATCGCGACAACCTGCTTAAAGCCAGTAAACTGCTGGATGACGCAGGCTGGCCACTGAAGAATCAAAAACGCGTCGATTCCAGAACGGGCAAACCGTTAAGCTTTGAGCTGCTGCTTGCGTCCGGAAGCAACGATCAGTGGGTGCTGCCGTTTAAGCACAATCTTGAACGGCTGGGGATTACCATGAACATTCGCCAGGTCGACAACGCGCAGCTCACCAACCGCAAACGCAGCCGTGATTACGACATGATGCAAACCCTGTGGCCCGCGCAGCCGTGGCCCAGTTCGGATCTGCAAATCTCCTGGGCATCCAGCTATATCGACTCCTCCTACAATGCGCCGGGGGTGAAAAGCCCGGCGATTGATGCCTTGATTGCGAAAATTGTGGCGGCGCAGGGTGATAAAGAAAAACTCCTGCCGCTGGGACGCGCCCTCGACAGGGTCTTAACCTGGAATTACTACATGCTGCCAATGTGGTATATGGGCGAAGACCGGCTTGCGCGCTGGGACAAGTTCTCCGAGCCTGCCGTACGCCCTGTCTATTCACTGGGCTTCGACACCTGGTGGTATGACGTTAACAAAGCCGCCAGACTTCCCGCTGAGCGGCGATAAGGAATCATCATGGGTGCGTATCTGATCCGCCGTCTCCTGCTGATTATCCCGACCCTCTGGGCAATCATCACGATTAACTTTTTTATTGTGCAAATCGCGCCCGGCGGCCCGGTCGACCAGGCTATTGCAGCCATTGAATTTGGCAACAGCGGCGGCATGCCTAGCGGCGGTGGCGAAGGAATGGGCGCGAGCCATGCCCGCACCGGCCTGGGAAATATCAGTGAAAGCCATTATCGCGGCGGACGTGGCCTGGATCCGGAAGTCATCGCCGAGATCACCCATCGTTATGGCTTCGACAAACCGCTTCACGAGCGGTATTTCAACATGCTCTGGGACTACCTCCGCTTTGATTTTGGCGACAGCCTGTTTCGCAGCGCGTCGGTTTTAACATTGATTAAGCAAAGTCTGCCGGTGTCGATTACCCTGGGGCTGTGGGGAACGTTGATTATTTATCTCGTCTCTATCCCCCTGGGGATCCGTAAAGCGGTTCACAACGGCAGCCGCTTCGATGTCTGGAGCAGCACGTTTATCATCATCGGCTATGCCATTCCGGCGTTTCTGTTTGCCGTTCTGTTGATTGTCTTTTTTGCCGGTGGCAGCTATTTCGATATCTTTCCGCTGCGGGGGCTGGTGTCAGCGGATTTCAGCACCCTGCCCTGGTACAAGAAGATCACCGATTATTTCTGGCACATCACGCTGCCGGTGCTTGCGACCGTTATTGGCGGCTTTGCGGCCCTGACCATGTTGACCAAAAACGCCTTTCTCGATGAAATCCGTAAACAGTACGTTGTGACTGCCCGTGCGAAGGGCGTCGGCGAAAAACAGATCATGTGGAAACATGTCTTTCGCAACGCCATGCTGCTGGTGATTGCCGGATTTCCTGCCACGTTCATCAGTATGTTTTTTACCGGCTCGCTGCTGATAGAGGTGATGTTCTCTCTCAACGGACTGGGCTTGCTGGGATATGAAGCCACCGTGTCGCGCGATTATCCGGTCATGTTTGGCACGCTTTATATCTTCACCCTGATTGGCCTGCTGCTGAATATCATCAGCGATATCAGCTATACGCTGGTTGATCCCCGAATTGATTTTGAGGGCCGCTGATGCCGCGTTTAAGCCCCGTCAACCAGGCCCGATGGGCCCGTTTTCGCCACAACCGCCGCGGCTACTGGTCGCTGTGGATCTTTGCCGTCCTGTTTGTCTTAAGCATGTGTTCGGAATTGATTGCCAACGATAAACCGCTGCTGGTGCACTTTAACGACCGCTGGTATGTGCCCGTTCTCACCCAATACAGCGAAAGCGATTTTGGTGGCCCGTTTGCGACGCCCGCTGAATATCAGGATCCGTGGCTTCGCCAGCAAATTGAACAGCACGGCTGGGCACTCTGGGCGCCGGTGCGTTTTGGCGCAAACAGCATTAACTTTGCGACCACCACCCCCTTCCCTTCCCCGCCTTCCGCGCAAAACTGGCTGGGAACGGATGCCAACGGTGGCGATGTGCTGGCACGCATCCTCTACGGCACGCGGATCTCGATCCTCTTTGGGCTGATGCTGACCGTCTTTTCCAGCGTGATGGGTGTGGTAGCAGGTGCCGTTCAGGGCTACTACGGCGGGAAGATCGACCTGTGGGGTCAACGTTTTATTGAAGTCTGGTCAGGCATGCCGACGCTGTTTCTGATCATTCTGCTTTCAAGCGTGGTACAGCCAAACTTCTGGTGGCTGTTAGGCATTACCGTCATCTTCGGCTGGATGGCGCTGGTAGGCATGGTGCGGGCGGAATTCCTGCGCACCCGTAATTACGATTACATTCGCGCTGCCCAGGTGCTGGGGGTGAGCGACCGCGGGATCATTTTCCGCCATATGCTTCCTAACGCCGTGGTAGCGACCCTCACTTTCCTGCCGTTTATTCTGTGCAGTTCCATCACTACCCTCACCTCGCTTGATTTCCTTGGCTTCGGGCTCCCTCTCGGTTCCCCGTCGCTCGGCGAGCTACTGCTGCAGGGCAAGAACAACCTGCAGGCACCGTGGTTAGGCATCACCGCCTTTCTTGCCGTGGCCGTGCTGCTTTCACTGCTGATTTTTATTGGCGAAGCCGTGCGCGATGCTTTTGATCCCAACAAGGCGGTATAAGATGACGCAGCCCCTTCTCAGTATTGATAACCTGTCGATTGCCTTTTCGAAACAGGGTGAGGCGCGTACCGTGGTCACGGAGTTGTCGCTGCAGATCCAGCGCGGCGAAACGCTGGCGCTGGTAGGCGAGTCAGGCTCTGGCAAGAGCGTATCGGCACTGTCGATCCTGCGCCTGCTTCCGTCTCCGCCCGTCAGCTATCCGCAAGGCGACATTCTGTTTCACGGTCACTCGCTGCTGCATGCTGATGAAAAAACCCTGCGCGGGATTCGCGGCAATAACATTGCCATGATTTTCCAGGAGCCGATGGTCTCTCTTAACCCGCTGCACACGCTGGAAAAACAGCTCTATGAAGTGCTGTCCCTGCACCGGGGCATGCGCAAAGAGGCGGCGCGGGGGGAGATTCTGGATTGTCTTGAACGAACCGGCATTCGCAATGCTGCAAAACGGCTGAACGATTTTCCCCATCAGCTTTCCGGCGGCGAACGTCAGCGGGTGATGATTGCGATGGCCCTGCTCACGCGACCCGAACTGTTGATTGCCGATGAGCCCACCACCGCGCTGGACGTGACGGTGCAGGCGCAAATTCTGCGGCTGCTGCGGGAGCTGCGTGACGAACTGAACATGAGCCTGCTGTTTATCACCCATAACCTCAGCATTGTGAGAAAGCTCGCCGACAGCGTCGCCGTGATGCAAAACGGACGCTGCGTCGAGCAGAACACCGCAGCCATCCTGCTGAAAGCGCCTCAGCACCCCTATACGCAGCGTCTGCTTGATAGCGAGCCCACGGGTGACCCGGTTCCCCTGCCGGCCGACAGCGCGCCGTTGCTGCGCGTTGAGGGGCTGGGCGTGTCGTTTCCTGTTCGCAAAGGGATTCTGCGGCGCATCGTCGACCAGCATCCGGTATTGAAAAATATCCATTTTTCCCTGCGTCCGGGCGAATCGCTGGGGCTGGTGGGCGAGTCCGGTTCGGGAAAAAGCACCACCGGCCTGGCACTGCTGCGCTTAATCGCCTCGCAGGGTGAGATCCTCTTTGACGGTATGCCGCTGCACAACTGGAACCGTCGCCAGATGCTGCCCGTTCGTCCCCGCATGCAGGTTGTGTTTCAGGATCCAAACTCCTCGCTTAATCCACGGCTGAACGTATTACAGATTGTCGAAGAGGGTCTGCGCGTTCATCAGCCGGCATTGACCGTCCGGCAGCGGGAAGAAGAAGTGATACGCGTTATGGCAGAAGTTGGCTTAGATCCGGATACCCGGCACCGCTACCCGGCTGAATTTTCCGGCGGCGGTCAGCGCCAGCGTATCGCCATTGCCCGCGCGCTGATCCTCAAACCGGAGCTGATCATTCTGGATGAACCGACGTCGTCGCTGGACAGAACCGTTCAGGCTCAGATCCTGGCATTACTGAAAGGATTGCAGGAAAAGCACAGGCTGGCCTATATCTTTATCAGCCATGATTTACAGGTTGTGCGGGCGTTATGCCATCAGGTGATTGTGTTGCGACAGGGAGAAGTGGTCGAGCAGGGAGAGTGCCAGCGCGTATTTGCTGCGCCAACGCAGAGCTACACGCGCCAGCTGTTGTCCGCAGACTAGCGCTCAGAAAGGATACTGGCCCGAGAAAGGCTCAGCGATAGCCACACCAAAGTTTTTCAGACGGCAGGTCGCGGCAAATTCATCCTGGCTTTTCACGAACAGGCAGGGTTCACCTTCACACTCCAGTACGGAGCTGTCCACTTCAATATCCGTCAGGGCCTCGCTGAGACGCTCCATGACTCGCCATGCATTTTCGTCGCTCGGGCTCAGCAGCTTAAGTGCAACCAGACAATTCTCGCAACCCGCGACGCTTTGCGGAATCGGTTCAACTTTCGAACCTGCAAAACCCGCCGACCAGCGATAGCTCTGGGGCAAGCGATGGACTATGGAGAGTTGTAATGTATTCACGTTCGTTCCCCGGAAGCAAAATTTACTTCACAATTTATTTACATTTATAGTAACACATCATCGCCAGCCTGCACTATTCGGCGCTTTTTTATAGGTGTTCAGGCTCGCGTCGGCGCTATATGTACCCGTTTCTGCGATCTAACTCAACCTTTTTAAATACAATGATGTGACTTTTTACACAAATAGATTTTACATAAAAGAAACAAACACAGGGTAAACGAACGCAGCTTTGGTTGATGTGTGTCAACAAAAAAGGCCCTGACTGGGCCTTATTTGCGCGTTAGCTGGCCACCTTTCGCGGCCGACTGGCGTAGAGATAGAAAAGAATGGAGCTGGTTGCACAAAACGCCATCGCCCACAGCATCGGCCAGGCCGTATTAAACGTGGCCATCGACAGTAACGCCCCGACGATGGCGCCGATGCCAAAGCGGAATGTTCCGGCCAGCGACGAGGCGGTGCCTGCCATATGCGGGAATTCGTCGAGGATCACCGCCATCGCATTGGAGGAAACCATCGACACGCAGCCGACGAAGGCCGCAACCCCCACCACCAGCGCCCAGAAGCCCACGCCTGTAAAAGCACTCAGTACCAGCCAGATAGCCATCACAAACTGGATCCAAAGCCCGGCGCGGAACATGTTCAACGCCCCGACTCGGCGGACAAAGCGGCTGTTAATGATGGTCATAATGAACAGGAAGACGATGTTGAGCGCAAAGTAATAACCGAAGTGCTGCGGAGAAACATGGTTCAGTTCGATATAGACAAACGGCCCGGCACTCAGGAATGAGAACATCCCGGCGAAGCTGAAACCGCTCGCCAGCATATAGCTCAGCACGCGCTTATGGCGAAACAGTGAGGCGAAATTCCCCATTGTGGTTCGGATGTGGAACTTCTGTCGGCGCTCCGCGGGTAGCGTTTCATCAATAAAGAAGAAGATCATTGCCGAGGCCAGTAGCGCGGCAAGCGCCAGGATCCAGAAAATCACATGCCAGCTGAACCATACCAGTACCGCACCACCGGCCATAGGGGCCACCAGCGGTGCAATCGTCGTCACCAGCATCACAAACGACATCATCCGGGAGAACTCTTCTTTCGGGTAGATATCGCGCATCAGGGCATTGATCACCACGCTTGCCGCTGCCGCCGCCAGACCGTGGAAAAAGCGCATGACAATCAGTTGATCGATGGTTTGCGCCTGCGCACAGGCCACCGCTGCCCCTGCAAAAATCAGGGTCCCGCCAAGAATAACGGGCTTGCGGCCAAAGCTGTCCGCCATCGGGCCATAAAACAGCTGACCGAGGGCAAAACCGAGAATATAGGTGCTGAGCGTCATCTGCGCGCTGCCTGCCGGTACGCCAAACTGCGCGGAAATAACCGGCAGCGCAGGCAGATACATATCAATAGACAGCGGCATCAGCATGGCCAGCAGGCCAAGAATGAAGACGATTTTGAACGACGAGTGTGGCCTGGTGGTCACAGAGTTCTCCTGAAATTAATGCGAAGGCAGACCAACGCTGGCGATCTCTTCTTCCGTCAACGGGCGATATTCGCCGGGCGCCAGCTCAGGATCGAGTTCAATTGCGCCAATACGTTCACGATGCAGACCGACAACGTGGTTACCCACCGCGGCAAACATACGCTTCACCTGATGGTAGCGCCCTTCACTGATGGTCAGACGAACCTCGGTAGGCGCGATCACTTCAAGCACGGCAGGCCGGGTCAGATCTTTTTCATTATGCAACTGAACGCCGTTGGCAAATTGTTCTGCCGTGTCATCCGCGACCGGAGACTCCAGCGTCACCCGATACGTCTTCTCGCAGTGATGACGGGGAGACGTGATACGGTGCGACCACTGCCCGTCGTCGGTCATCAGCACCAGCCCGGTGGTGTCGATATCGAGACGGCCAGCGGCATGCAGCTTGTGCGCGACCGGTTCGTCGAGGAAATAAAGCACCGTTGGATGATCCGGATCGTCCGTAGAACAGACATAGCCTTCCGGCTTATTGAGCATGAAATAGCGCGGCCCGTGCTGTTGGGTCAGCGGGTTGCCGTCATATTCAACCTGATGGTCAGGCTGGAGTTTGAATGCAGTGTCTTTCACAATGTCGCCATCCACGGTAACGCGGCTGGCGCGAATTTCACGCCCGGCAATAGCGCGGCTTACGCCGAGTTGCTGAGCGATAAACTTATCAAGTCGCATGAAATCTTTTTAGCCTTAATGGTGCTGGAAGTCGGACAACAGGTCCGAAAAAGAAGCAGTCTGGAATGGCTCAGTATAATGGTCTGGTTGCGCCACTCAAGGGAAAAAGTTTCGTGGCATACTATATGCGAAATAACTAAACCGAGACCCCATGACTTTTACACTTCGTCCTTATCAGCAGGAAGCCGTTGACGCCACTCTCGCCTGGTTTCGTAAACACCAGGCACCGGCGGCCATTGTGCTTCCGACCGGTGCTGGCAAAAGCCTGGTGATCGCCGAACTGGCGCGTCTGGCACGCGGACGCGTGCTGGTGCTGGCCCACGTCAAAGAGCTGGTGGCGCAGAACCATGCCAAGTATTGCGCGCTCGGGCTGGAAGCTGACATTTTCGCTGCCGGGCTAAAGCGCAAAGAGAGCCACGGCAAAGTGGTCTTTGGCAGCGTACAGTCGGTGGCCCGCAACCTTGATCTGTTTCGCAGTGAATTTTCGCTGCTGATTGTCGACGAGTGTCACCGCATCAGCGATGACGACGACAGCCAGTATCAGCAAATCCTCACTCACCTGAAAGAGGTGAACCCGCACCTTCGCCTGCTTGGCCTGACGGCGACCCCGTTTCGCCTGGGTAAAGGCTGGATCTATCGCTACCATTATCACGGCATGGTGCGCGGCGATGAGAAAGCGCTGTTCAGCGACTGTATCTATGAACTTCCTTTGCGCTACATGATCAAGCATGGCTACCTGACGCCGCCCGAGCGGCTGGACATGCCGGTGGTGCAGTACGATTTCAGCCGGTTACAGGCGCAGAGCAACGGGTTATTCAGCGAAGCGGAGCTGAACCAGGAGCTGAAAAAGCAAAAGCGCATTACCCCGCATATCATTAGCCAGATAGAAGAGTTCGCCGCGACGCGCAAAGGGGTCATGATCTTTGCCGCCACCGTGGAGCATGCGCGAGAAATTACCGGGCTGTTGCCCGCCGAGGACGCGGCCTTAATCACCGGCGAGACGCCCGGGCCGGAGCGCGACCGCCTGATCGACGCCTTCAAAGCGCAACAATTCCGCTATCTGGTGAACGTGTCGGTGTTAACCACCGGGTTTGATGCCCCGCATGTCGATCTGATTGCCATTTTACGTCCGACCGAATCGGTCAGTCTTTATCAGCAGATTGTGGGGCGCGGCCTGCGCCTGGCGCCCGGGAAAACCGACTGTCTTATTCTGGATTACGCCGGAAACCCGCACGATCTCTACTCTCCGGAAGTCGGCACGCCAAAAGGCAAAAGCGACAACGTCCCCGTTCAGGTCTTTTGCCCTGCCTGTGGTTTTGCCAACACCTTCTGGGGTAAAACCACCGCAGACGGCACGCTGATTGAACATTTTGGCCGCCGCTGTCAGGGCTGGTTTGAAGATGACGAAGGACATCGCGAACAGTGCGATTTCCGTTTCCGCTTTAAAAACTGCCCGCAGTGCAATGCGGAAAACGATATTGCCGCCCGTCGCTGTCGCGAATGCGATACGGTTCTGGTCGATCCTGATGACATGCTAAAAGCAGCGCTGAAGTTAAAAGATGCGCTGGTGCTACGCTGTTCCGGTATGGCACTGCAACCCGGCGCGGATGACAAAGGCGAGTGGCTGAAAATCACCTATTACGATGAAGACGGCGCAGACGTCAGCGAGCGCTTCAGGGTACATACGCCTGCCCAGCGTATGGCCTTCGAACAACTCTTTATTCGCCCACACACCCGTACGCCCGGTGTACCGCTGCGCTGGATTACCGTGGCCGATATCGTGCGCCAGCAGGTGTTACTGCGCCACCCGGATTTTGTTGTGGCTCGTATGAAAGGACAGTTCTGGCAGGTTCGGGAAAAGGTGTTTGATTACGAAGGCCGTTTTCGTCGCGCCAACGAATTGCGCGGTTAAGGGGACTTTTCATTGATGTGATGGGCATTTGAGTATAAAATGCCGCCCGCTTCATATCCGTGAAGCAGAACACTCACCTGCTGCTGGGTCGCCTGTAGTAGGGTTTAAAATACAGAGAGAAATCAATGTTTACTATCGAAGCAGAAGTACGTAACGTGCAGGGTAAGGGTGCGAGCCGCCGCCTGCGTAACGCTAACAAGTTCCCGGCTATCGTTTACGGTGGCGAAGCTGCTCCAGTTGCAATCGAACTGGATCACGACAAAGTGTGGAACCTGCAGAACAAACCTGAATTCTACAGCGAAGTTCTGACCATCGTTGTTGGCGGTAAAGAAGAAAAAGTGAAAGTTCAGGCTGTTCAGCGTCACGCGTTCAAGCCAAAAGTCACTCACATCGACTTCGTTCGCGCGTAATCGCAAACACGTCGAAAAAAAGCCCCGCTTCTGCGGGGCTTTTTTTATGCCTGTTATTTCCCGCCAGAGGTGCGGCGCTGAAGCTGATCGCGCAGGTTCGGCGGCGTGCCTTTAATGGTCAGCGTATCGGTGGCCGGATCCCAGAAGATGCGTTCACCCAACAGCATGGCATCAAAGTTGATGGTCAACCCACCGCCGCTACCGGCAAATTTAGTGAGCTGTCGCAGCGTACTGCGATCCGCCGGGAAGCTCTCTTCGAGCTCATAGCCTTTATCAGCAGTAAATTCCTGGAAGCTGACTTCACTGACGCCCGCCAGCTCTTTTGACAGCGACTCCAGCTCAATCTCTTCTCCCGCCTGCAGCTGTTCGTTGCAGTAACTGTACACCTGCTGGCGCACGGTCTGACGCTCAGATTTATCGAGCTGCGCTTCGGCGGTAAAGTCGTCAACCGCCTGCAGCAGCCCTTTGTTCTGCGCTTTGGCGTTAAGACCTTCGCTGGCGCCGAGGAAGTCCATAAAGAAATCAGCCACTTTACGGCCGACGCGGCCTTTCAGGAAGGTCAGGTAGCGGGTCGATTCCGGGTTCGTTTCCCACTCGGTTAAATCGATACGCGCCACGATATCCGCATGGTTGATATCAAGATAATGGGTAGAGCTGATATCCAGCTGCTCATTCACGCGCATGCTGCTTAAATTGTTCAGCACGGTGACCAGCAGATACTCTACTGCCAGGTAACGATAGTGACAGAACAGGACGATACCGCCGTCTGCGAACGGGTATTTTGCCAGTTCGTCACGCAGACGTCCGGTGGCGGCGCGGCTAAACGCCAGGAAATCCTCTTCGCCCTGACGCTGCAGACGAAGACTATCAGCCAGTTCGCTCTCTTCGCTGAACAGACCATAGGCTTTATTTTTAGCACTGTAGACGCGGTGCAACTCCGCCATCATTTCCACAACGGTCGCCGTGGGTTCCAGTAACGAATCGCGAAGCACCACTTCAAGGGTTTGCTCATCACGCTTGATAAGCTGGTGCAAGGCAATCTGGTTGATTTCCAGACTCATGATAAACTCTCCTTTTAGACCGGGCGGTATTCAACCACCACCAGGTCATGTGTGCAACAACAGATAAAAAAGGGGAAAAAAAGCTGTCGCTACGGTAATATGTTGCCCTTTCATCAACAAACTGATTTTGATTTATGCCACAACATTCCCGCTACAGTGATGAACACGTTGAACAACTGCTCAGTGAGCTGGTCAACGTACTGGAAAAACATAAAACGCCGACCGATCTCTCCCTGATGGTTTTGGGAAATATGGTCACCAACCTTATCAATACCAGCGTTGCTCCGGCTCAGCGTCAGGCGATCGCCAAATCTTTCGCCCAGGCGTTACAGTCCTCCGTCAGCGACGACCAGGCCCATTAAGGGAAACGAACAACAGTTTATGGTGACGAATCGTCAGCGCTACCGTGAAAAAGTCTCCCAGATGGTCAGTTGGGGACACTGGTTTGCCCTGTTCAACATTCTGTTAGCGACGGTCATTGGCTGTCGTTATCTGTTTGTCGCAGACTGGCCGACAACGCTAACCGGGCGTATTTACTCCTGGATGAGCGTTGTGGGTCACTTTAGCTTTTTGGTTTTCGCCACCTATCTGCTGATCCTGTTCCCCCTGACGTTTATCGTCATGTCGCAGCGGCTCATGCGTTTCTTGTCCGCTATCCTCGCGACGGCGGGGATAACGCTGCTGCTTATCGACAGCGAAGTCTTTACCCGTTTTCACCTGCATCTCAACCCCATCGTCTGGGAACTGGTGATCAACCCGGATCAAAACGAAACGGCCCGTGACTGGCAGCTGATGTTTATCAGCGTTCCGGTGATCCTGCTTATTGAGATGCTGTTTGCCACCTGGAGCTGGCAAAAACTGCGCAGCCTGACCCGGCGCCGCCATTACGCGAAGCCCGTTGCGACGCTCTTTTTCGTCTCCTTTATTAGCTCGCACATCATGTATATCTGGGCGGATGCGAACTTCTATCGCCCTATTACCATGCAGCGCGCTAACCTGCCGCTCTCTTATCCGATGACGGCCCGCCGTTTCCTCGAAAAACACGGCCTGCTGGATGCGCAGGAGTATCAGCGCCGTCTGGTCGAACAGGGTAATCCGGAAGCGGTCAGCGTTCAGTATCCGCTGAGCGAACTACGCTATCGCGATATGGGCCGCGGGCAAAACGTCCTGTTAATCACCGTCGATGGCCTGAATTATTCACGTTACGAGAAGCAGATGCCTGCTCTGGCTGATTTCGCCAGTAAGAACGTGACGTTTACACAGCATATGAGTTCCGGTAACTCGACCGACGCGGGTATCTTTGGTCTGTTCTACGGCATTTCAGCCGGATACATGGATGGCGTGCTGTCCGCCCGTATTCCTGCGGCACTGATCACCGGGCTTAATCAGCAGGGTTATCAGTTAGGGCTATTCTCATCGGATGGCTTTAACAGCGCGCTCTATCGCCAGGCGCTGCTGTCAGACTTCTCACTGCCGGCGGCACAGAGCCAGACAGATGAACAGACCGCCAGTCAGTGGATAAGCTGGCTGCAACGCTACGCCCAGGAAGATAACCGCTGGTTCTCGTGGGTTGCCTTAAACGGCACCAACCTTGAGGACACGAATCAGAAAAGCTTTGCGCGCCGCTATAGCCGCGCTGCCGGTGATGTGGATGCACAAATCGGCCGCGTGCTCGACGCGTTGCGCGAGTCTGGCAAGCTGGATAACACCGTCGTGATCGTCACGGCCGGTCATGGTATCCCGTTGGGTGACGAGACGAAGAGCATGGAGTGGTCGCGTCCAAATCTGCATGTTCCGCTGGTGATCCACTGGCCGGGAACGCCGGCGCAGCGCATTAATATGCTGACTGAACATAAAGATGTGATGACGACCCTGATGCAACGTCTGCTGCACGTCAGCACGCCAGCAAACGAATATTCACAGGGGCAGGATCTCTTCAGTGCCACCCGCCGCCATAACTGGGTGACGGCTGCCGGAGAGAGCACGCTGGTGGTGACTACGCCAGCGCTGACGCTGGTGCTGAACAACAATGGGAAGTATCAGACGTATAATCTGCAGGGTGAGCGGTTGAAAGACCAAAAACCGCAGCTGAGCCTGCTGCTGCAGGTTCTGACGGATGAGAAGCGCTTTATCGCTAACTGATTAATTATAAACCAGTTAGCAACAGATTCCCTTGCATTCAAAACGGAATCGAGTAGTATTCTTTTTATGCGTCGGCACGTAGCGCAGCCTGGTAGCGCACCGTCATGGGGTGTCGGGGGTCGGAGGTTCAAATCCTCTCGTGCCGACCAAAAATACTCTTTAAAACCAGCCAGCTATGGCTGGTTTTTTTATTGCTTAATTTCTGATGGGAATCATTACCTGTAGTTTCAGCACCAACGGTCAACACCCCCCCTTAAAACACTCCGCCACGCTTGACGCTGTATATTTTTACAGTAAAAATACCTCCCCCCACTTGAAGTTATTACGGAGGTTTTATGTTTGTTGAATTGGTTTACGATAAGCGAAATGTTCAGGGCCTGGATGGAGCCAGAGAAATTATATTGGCCGAGCTTACGAAGCGAGTGCATAACATCTTCCCTGATGCTGAAGTGAAGGTTAAGCCTATGCAGGCTAACGGACTCAATAGCGATGCCAGCAAAAGCGATCGTGAAAAGTTGAACCGCATGCTGGAGGATATGTTTGAAGAGTCTGATATGTGGCTTACAAATGAATAAATTTCGTTGAAGCCCTCATATCGAATGTACTGGCGCGGACTTTAGCTGATAATTTTCCTTTGTGTAACACAATAACATTGGACAATCGACTTAGTGCGATACACCAACGTCTGGAGCAGTGATGATGAAAACAGTCGAGATACTGCAATACAATTTACACAAAGGCACCGGAGCATTTTTTCATAACGTCATGGCAGAAATTAGCGTTCCCCTACATCAACGCCACGGCATCGATGTGGTGTCGTTTGGTCACTCTCTGCACGATCTTGATTGCTACTATCTCATTCGAGCCTTTGAAAGTATTGAAAATATGAATACGGTGCTTAATTCTTTCTACGCGAGTGCAGACTGGCGCTGCGGGCCTCGTGAGTCCATCATTGACTGCATCGAAACAAGCATTAAGACAGTAATTGATCTGCCACGAGTAAGTGTGGATGGGCTACGAGTGTAAGTCCAAATCTGTTACGTCGCGATTGAGCGTTTACTGCCATATTAGGTTTGGTTCGGTGTATTGAGACAGCCAAAACGAGTCTGAGCTGATACATATCTAACCCTACCCTGCTCCCCATTGATTAACACACCGCGATGTTTGTAATGTCTTCATAAGCCACATGAGGACATCCCCAAGAAGCGTTTTTCCGACCAACATAATCTTGAAAACCAACCCTTCCGGGTTGTTTTTGTATTTCTGCAAAGGGAATTTCGTGTCATGTAACTCACTGGAAAAAAAGGGGCCCGTTTAGGCCCCCTGATGCGTTACTGTTTCACTTTGGCCTTTTCCTCATTGATGACGTTTAGCGCTGCTGCGGTGCAATCACCCTGAGCGATCCTGAGCGTGCCCGCCTGTTGGCGTTGCTCCAACAATGCGGAAAGCGTGTTGTAAACTTTCGTTTCGTGGTGGGCCTGTGCATAGCCCAACGCCTCGCAGATTTGAAAATCTGACATTGCCGCAACACGTTTACCATTTCCCCCCATGAAAGGCCGGGTGCTTAATGCATCCGTTTCGGGTTGAGAAGCAATGCTACATGCTGTTGTAGTCACCGCTGCCAGAATGATGAATGTCCACTGAGCCTTTTTCATCAGTAACGCTTTTTTTAAGGGTTTCACTTAAAATACTTCCCAAACTCGACATGTTGTCGCCTGATTTCTTTCAGGCTTGCCACTATTCCAGCCATACACCAGCCACTGACAACCCCCAAAAACCACCCCATCAAGAGATTGACTATCACCAGTGACCCACGTTTCTGGAGCCAGACTGAGCGCTACCACCACCAATATGATTGCCACCGCCTAAGCCGTGGGCGCTGTTGCTGTTGGCTGCATTGTTGCTGCCGTTCCCCGTTCCATGCTCATGTCGTGAGTTATTACGGTTATGATCGCTTCCCTGACGCTGAGAGACGATCAACGCGTCTACATGCGGAACTGCGATTTGCACATTCGGATCGACTTTGGCGATCTCCCCTGCGGTGGTGGTAGTGGTGACACCGTTAACCGTGATATTCACAGGCGTCCCCGGCTTCATACTGGACACAGCAACGTTAATCGAGCCCGTGTCTTTTGTTATGGCAACACTTGTAACGTTATCAGGTGCTTTCGTGGTGGCTGGAGTATGAGTAAGCGAGGGCGCAGTAACCGCCGTGCCAGCGGGTAAGGCTGGACCTGTTGTCGCTTGCTGCATAGACACCACTGCGGCGCGGTAAGTTGTGCCTGTGATTTGTGGCGCAGCCACTGCAGACGTTTTGGTGGCGTCAGGGGTGTTAACGGCAGTTCCTGCAGGTAAGGCTGGCCCTGTTGTGACTTGCTGCATTGAAATCACAGCGTTCCGGTAAGTCATGCCCGTAATGTGTGGCGTTTTCTGCTGCAGGGGTTGCGGCGTTCTTTGTGTTACAGGTCGCGGCGCATCGGGAGCCGTTTCAGTTGCCTGTACTGCATTAATACGATCGCCTGCAGTGCGTAAGCTGTTTTCGATGTCCCCTAAACGGGCCATATTTTCAGGTGAACGGTCGGCATTGTAAGCCTTTAGTGCAGCCTGCTTATCCTCCATGGCCTGATTGGCTTCATTACGAATCGACTGAATAGCAGTGGCTTTTTCATCCATGGTCATGAAATTAGAAGCGAAGGCGTTCACACTTCCGCATGAAAGCGCAATTATTACGGATAAAGAAATGATAGAATGGCGGTTCATTACAATAATTACCTTTAATTTATGTTAAGGGAAAACAGAAACAACAATTAACTACCCCGGCACATGTCGGGGACTTTTTTCAACAAACGAAACAAGCACTTCAAACCGCGCATAATAACGACTGTAAACGATTACACTTTTGATATTTATCAATATCCCTAATTCAAATCGTAGAAATAACAATCAACTCAACCCCTACATTTCCCTGTTAATTCGTTTCAAAACATCTCTATTGTTTTCGCAACCAATCATTTTTTTAGTGGATAACACTAAGATGGTGAATTTTTCCGGCTCATTACCCTGAATAAAAAAGTGAAATAATGTTTCAGTGCACGTGCATTGACGTAACGAAAGCATCCCTCACCCTGGATAAAGCGCCCTGTCCCTGCATAGCTGGTGTGGCCCCAAGCCAGACACCGTCAGCAATGCAGAGAGGAATACATGCCCGGATTTCACGCGATAAGAGGTGTGATAATTGAATAACATGGCGGTATAGCGGGGGTCTAATTACAGAGGCAGGAATTTATTGCAATTGATGACAGGGCTGGTTGAATCAACATGAATGCTGTCCAGCCCTGATTCGTACGACTAAAAAAAGAAAAGCATTTTAATGACCGTATTCTTACCGCACTTCGGCAGGCGTTTTACGCAGATAAAGCAGCGTCAGCAAACAAATCACCGCGCCGGCATAAAAGGTATATTCTGCGCCCCACAGTTCCCAGATAGCGCCGGCACCTACGCTGGCCATCAGTAACCCGACCCCGCTGACCATACTGAAAAGACCAAACGCCGTACCGCGCAAATCCGCTGGCGCAGTTTTGGCCACCATCGCGGCCAACAGTCCCTGAGTCATCCCCATATGCATGCCCCAGAGCGCAACGCCAATAATAATACCGGTCCAGTGGGTACTCAGGGCCAGAACGACATCAGCGGCAATCAATACGACTAGCCCCCACTGCAGAAGCCGGGTATGGCTCATACCATCAGAGAGTTTGCCAAACGGATAGGCCGAGAAAGAATAGATCACGTTCATCACCACCATCACCAGCGGGATTAAGGCCAGGGGAACGCCAGACTGTTGCGCACGGAGGACAAGAAAAGCCTCGCTAAAACGTGCCAGTGTGAATACCGCCCCCAGGCCAATGACCCACCAGCACGATTTTCCCAGCCGCGTTAAATTCTCTCTTTTGATGGGATTAGTGCGTTTATGTTCGACAGGGGTTTTCGGCTCCTTCAGGCCGAAATACAGCAGCGCAACCGAAAGAAAGCCGGGGATCAGGGCTATCCAGAAAACCGCGCGAAAATCATTGTGTAGCAGCAGCATTAACCCCACGGCCAGTAGTGGCCCCAGAAATGCGCCGGTGGTATCCATAGACTGACGCAGGCCATATGCCGCCCCACGCAGTTCCGGCGGGGTGATATCTGCGACCAGTGCATCCCGTGGAGCACCGCGGATCCCCTTCCCCGCACGATCCATCAGGCGCGCGCCTAAAACCATCCCCGAAGAGGATGCGAGGGCGAAAAAGGGTTTGCTCAGCGCACCGAGGCCATACCCGAGTAGCGCCAGCCCTTTACGCTTGCCAAGATAGTCGCTAATCGCCCCCGAAAAGACTTTGATAAAGAGAGCGGTAGCCTCCGCGAGTCCTTCAATCAGGCCGATAACCAACACGCTCGTTCCAAGCGTAGTCACCATAAACAGCGGAAGCAGGCTGTGAATACTCTCTGACGAGATGTCCATCAACATACTGACGCCACCCACTACCCAGACCCCACGAGGGATCCGGCTGAGTACCGTAAATCTGGAAAGCATCTGTAACTCCTGCTCTGAAAACAGTGGCCTGACTGCTTACAGAATAGGATACGACGGATTAAAAAACCTGAGGAAGAACAACGAGCCAATAAAAAAGCCAGCGCTCAGGCTGGCTTTTTTATCGCAGGAAAGGCGTTTAATGTTTATCACGCCCACCCAGGAAGAAAATACCCAGCGGAATGGCAAGCAGCACGGTGAACACCAGGCTATAAACAAAGATCATCGCTGATTGCAGGACATACATGCTGGTCGTCCAGGCAGAGAGAGGAATGTTGTATTGTTCAATAACGCCAACAATGGTTGCCCGCCCAACGCACGCGGCAGCAATCATAAACACAACCAGTAGCGCCAACAGGAACTTGCGGCCTTCAGGTGTTTTCAGTTTTGCACGTACCATCTCTCTCTTCCCTTCACAGATGAATAACATTATGTGGCGCTTAAAATAACACGATCTGCCGCCAGACTCCAATGCAGTACAAACAACCACTCATTGCGCATGAATAGAGTTTTATACGCTGCCAATATTGAAAATGTAAGTAAATTACACTAACCATTCACGAACATTATGTTAACCTGTGCCTGATAGTTTGACATAAAGGAATGACTGTGAAAAAAGCACCTAAATTTGCCATTGCCCTGATTGCCGCCGCATGCGTTAGCACCAGCGCTTTCGCCAGCGACACCCCTAAAGCGCAGCCTCTGGAAAAAGTAGCGCCTTATCCGCAAGCGGAAAAAGGGATGAAGCGTCAGGTCATTCAGTTACCCGCTCAGCAGGATGAAGCGAATTTCAAAGTGGAACTGTTAATTGGCCAGACGCTGGAAGTGGACTGCAACCAGCACCGTCTGGGCGGTCAGCTGGAAAGCAAAACCCTGGAAGGTTGGGGCTACGACTATTACGTCTTTGATAAAGTGACGTCTCCGGTTTCGACCATGATGGCCTGCCAGGATGGCAAGAAAGAGAAGAAATTTGTTACCGCGTATCTGGGTGACAACAGTCTGCTGCGCTATAACAGCAAGCTGCCAATCGTCGTTTATACGCCTGCAAACGTGGAAGTGAAATATCGCGTGTGGAAGGCGGAAGAAGAGACGGGCACCGCAGAAGTCCGTTAAGGATAAGCCGTGTGGCGATTTCGCCTGACCCGGCCATGATACTGTGCGGTTTAATAAGCCGGGTAAGCGCTAACGCTACCCGGCTTTTTCACATCAGAGTGCGATATCCGCGACCGGTTTGTTTTCCGCCTGAGGCTTCAGCTCTGCCTTCGGTGCTGCGTCAGCAGCAGCTTGCGGCTTCACATATTGCAGCTGCAGAACGCGGCTGGTGTATTCCAGTTCCTGTTCCGTCGCGTCAACGTTACCGTTCAGCTTAGTGCCGTAAGAAGGAATAATGGTTTTCAGTTTTGCCTGCCATTCCGGGCTGGCAACTTTGTCTTTAAACACTTTTTCCATCAGATGCAGCATGATTGGCGCAGCGGTAGAAGCCCCCGGTGACGCACCCAGCAGCGCAGCAACAGTGCCTTCTTTGTCACTGACCACTTCGGTACCCAGACGCAGTACACCGCCCTCTTTCGGATCGCGTTTGATGATCTGTACACGCTGACCCGCCTGCCATAAACGCCAGTCTTCTTTCTTCGCCTGCGGATAGTACTCTTTCAGCGCGTCAAAGCGTTCATCGTCAGAGAGCATCACCTGGCTAATCAGGTATTTCACCAGATCGAAGTTATCCAGACCGACGTCCATCATGGGCTTAACGTTAGAGGTGGTGGTCGCACTCAGCAGGTCCCACAGGGAACCGTTTTTCAGGAACTTCGTGGAGAAGGTCGCGAATGGCCCGAACAGCACCACACGTTTACCGTCAAGCACGCGGGTGTCGATGTGTGGAACGGACATGGGTGGCGCACCAACGGAAGCCTGACCGTAGACTTTTGCCAGATGACGATTCACCACTTCCGGGTTTTCAGACACCAGGAACTGACCGCCCACCGGGAAGCCTGCGTAATCGTCAGCTTCCGGAATACCGGTTTCCTGCAGCAGTTTCAGCGCCGCGCCGCCCGCACCAATAAAGACAAACTTCGCCTTGATGACGTGCTCTTCTTCATTGTGTTTCAGATCGGCAACGGTCACGCTCCAGCTGTTATCCGCATTGCGCTTAAAGCCACGCACTTCGGTGCTGAGCTGCAGATTAAAGTTCTCTTTTTTCTGCAGGGAACCTACCAGCTGGCGGGTAATTTCGCCGTAGTTCACGTCAGTACCAATTTCAGTACGAGTCGCGGCGACTTTCTGGTTCGGGTCACGACCTTCCATGACCAGCGGAGCCCACTCTTTAATCTGCGCGTGATCTTCGGAGTATTTCATGCCGCGGAACAGCGTGCTCTGCTGCAGAGCCGCATAGCGCGCACGCAGGAAGTTAACGTTCTGCTCGCCCCACACAAAGCTCATGTGCGGCACGGTGTTGATGAAGGAGTGCGGATCGTGCATTACGCCGCTGTTCACCTGGTGAGACCAGAACTGGCGAGAAATCTGGAATGCTTCGTTGATCTCAACCGCCTTCTCGATACTAATGGAACCGTCCTTTTTCTGCGGTGTGTAGTTCAGTTCCATGAGTGCCGAATGGCCCGTACCGGCGTTGTTCCAGCCGTTCGAGCTCTCCTGCGCCACGCCATCGAGGCGCTCGACCATGGTCATAGACCAGTCTGGCTGCAGTTCTTGCAGATAGGTTCCCAGCGTGGCGCTCATAATACCGCCACCAATTAAAAGGACGTCCGTTTCCTGCTCTTTTGGCGTGTCAGCTTTTGCCGCCATTGAGACGGTATTCAGCCCCACGGCCAGAGACAAGAGCATGGCAGTCATTTTTTTCATAATTTATGCCTTAGTGTAAAAGTGCGTGATGCGTGGAAATTGCAGGTGAAAAAAGCTGCGCGGGAACGGTAACAACTTTTAAATGGTGTTTAAAGGTTAAGAAATTATTGTAATTGTGAAATTTAATGATGGATTGTTTGTGAGGGATTACCTATGCGGCTGGCAAAAGGCGGCTTTTCTGGCTAGTATGTTGCGTTTTGTGATCGCGCGCACGGAAGCCTGCCCTAACCTGCGAAGTGTTATGTCATTACCCGATTCTTCTTTACCCCATGAAGGCCATGTCGCCTCGGTGTTACGCTCTCCCCGGCTGCTGATGCGTGAAACGCTGGCGGGCGTGATTACTGCCCTGGCGCTTATTCCTGAAGTGATTTCGTTTTCTGTCGTGGCAGGGGTTGATCCTAAAGTCAGCCTGATTGCTTCCGTGGTGCTGTGTCTTGCCCTGTCCGTGCTCGGCGGCCGCCCGGCAATGGTCACGGCGGCAGCGGGTTCCGTGGCGCTGGTGATTGGCCCGATGGTGCATCAGCATGGCGTGCAGTACATTTTGCCGGCCGTTCTGCTGGCCGGGGCGATCCAGATCCTCTTCGGCGTGCTCGGTATGGCGCGACTGATGCGCTTTATTCCGCAGTCGGTGATGACCGGGTTTGTTAACGCGCTCGGTATTTTGATTTTCTTCGCCCAAGTTCCCCATTTCTGGAGCCGAAGCCCGCTGATTGTGGGCCTGTTCGTGCTGACGCTGCTGATCGTCCTCTGGGTGCCCCGCTATATCAAAAGTATCCCCGCGCCGCTTATTGCCATTGTGGTGTTAACCCTGTTTACCGTGACCACCGGGCAAATCCTGCCGACCGTGGGTGACGAAGGCACCATGAGCGGTGGCCTGCCCGGGCTGACGCAGCTGCTTGTCCCGCTGAACACCGATACGCTGAGCATTATCTGGCCATGCGCATTAAGCATTGCGTTTGTGGGCCTGCTGGAGTCGCTGCTGACGGCAAAACTGGTGGATGAGCTGACGGCGACCCCGTCCGGCAAGCGCCGCGAAAGCATTGGTCTGGGCATCGGTAACATTCTGGCCGGCTGGTATGGCGGTATCGCAGGCTGCGCCATGATTGGTCAAACCATCGTCAACGTGGAGATGGGCAAAGGCCGCAGCCGCATTTCCACTGTTGCGGCCGGTCTGGTGCTTCTGGTGCTGGTGACGGCGCTGAGTGAAGTGATGGCCAGCATCCCGATGGCCGTGCTGGCCGGGATTATGGCGATTGTCGCCGTCAAAACCTTCAGCTGGCATAGCCTGCAGCCCGCGACGGTGAAAAATGCCCCCCTTGCGGAAACGGTCGTGATGCTGGTGACCGTTGCAGCCACGGTATCAACCGGTAACCTGGCCATTGGCGTGCTGGGCGGGATTATCGTGATGGCACTCCTTCCCGCCCGAATTAAGCGTCGGGTTAAAGAAGAAAAAGCGTTGCCAGCCCAAGAAAAATAAAGAAGCCGCCCGTATCGGTGATGGCAGTGATCATGACGCTCGACCCCACTGCGGGGTCGCGCCCGAGTTTTGTCATCGTCAACGGGATGATGACGCCCATCATCGACGCAACCAGCAGGTTCAGCACCATCGCCAGCATCATCACGCCGCCTAATGCCATATCGTCGTACAGCCACCAGGTAATGCCGCCCATAATTCCGCCCCACACCAGGCCATTAATCAGCGCCACGCCCATCTCTCTGAAGATCAGGAAGGCAAAGTTACCCGGCTGAATGTTCTCCAGCGCCAGCGCGCGAACAATCATGGTGATGGTCTGGTTGCCGGTGTTGCCGCCTATCCCGGCCACAATCGGCATCAGCGAGGCTAACGCGACCAGCTGCGAAATGGTGTGTTCGAAGCCATCAATCACGCGGGAGGCGATAAACGCGGTACAGAGGTTAATGGCAAGCCAGGCCCAGCGGGTTTTGACCGCCTTGCCCACGGAGGCATGGACGTCATCTTCGGCGCTGATCCCACCAAGCGCACGCAGATCGTTATCGGTCTCTTCGTAGACCACGTCAACGATCTCATCGATTGTCAGACGTCCCATCAGCTTGCCGACCGAGTCCACGACCGCCGCACTCACGAGGTCGTCACGTTCGAAGGTACGCGCGGCTTTTTCCGCGTCATCCTCCGGCGAGAAGACCATCGGCTCGTTTTCCATGACCTCGCTCACCCGCCGCTGAGTGCTGTTGAGCAGGATCGTTTTCAGCTCCAGCTCACCAAGCAAGGTTTTATCCCGCGAGGTCACGAACAGTTTATCGGTGTTGTCGGGCATACTGCCCAGGCGGCGTAAATAGCGCTGCACCGTGCCGAGCGTGACGTCCGGGCGCACCGTGATGACGCCAAACTCCATAATTGCGCCAACGCTGTGTTTATCGTAGTGCATCACCTGGCGCACGCGCGCCCGCTCATCGGCAGGCAGCGAGGCCAGCAGTCGGCCGGTCAGGTTACGCGGCAGGTGTTGAACAAGGTAAATCTGCTCGTCGATATCCAGCGTTTGCAGGGCATCAAGAATATCCCGGTCGCTCATCTCATCGATAAGATCATCCCAGACGTTTTCCGACGCCTCCAGCAGCACCTGCCCGCGCTCGTGATCCTGCACCAGACGCCACAGGGCGTGACGCTCTTCCGAGGGAAGTGCTTCGAGGGTATCCGCCAGGTCGGGCGGAGGCAAATGGGCAACCAGTGCACCTACCTCAGCAATATCGTCGGCTAAAGTGCCGACATCATATTGCTCAGCCAGGGTCAGTTTTCCCAGTAACGCAGACGTGACCGCTTTATCGGTCGTGAGAAGCCAGATGAGACGCGCACGTTCCTGGTCACGCTGCCGGGCGCTGTTTTTCTTTAATACCGACATCAATCATAAATCCATGAAATGAGATGGCATTAAGCATAGCGCGGGGATATGTAAATAAGAATAAACAACGGGACGGGATGCATAAAAAAGCGGCACATCGGCCGCGATTTTATCCCCTCTCCCGGTCGGAGAGGGTCAGACGAGACATCAGGCCGTGCGTGCTACCGCATCACGAGACGCCGCATCGCGCTCCTCGCCGGTCAACTCGCTGAGCTTGCCGTCGCGCATCTCCAGCAGACGGTCGGCATGAATGAAGTAGTGATCGTCATGGCTGATGGCGAAAATAGTTTTGCCCATCGCCTTCATCAACGGCAGTAACACCTGATAAAACTCGCGGCGGAAATGCGGGTCCTGGTCTGCCGCCCATTCATCAAGCAGGATGATGTCGCGCTCTTCAGCCAGTGCCAGCAGCAGCGCCACGCGCTTTTTCTGCCCCTTCGAGAGTTTCAGGTTCAGGATTTTACCGTCCTGAAGCTCAAGCTTATGGGACATCTGCAGTTGCCCAAGCCATTTCTCCACCAGCGCAGGGTTAGCCTGCTGCCCTTCCGGCCCCAGCAGGTGATCAAAGAGCCAGACATCGGTGAAGACCGCCGAGAAGAGCTTGCGATAATCCTCAGGTTTCTCCGCGCTCAGCGCTTTGCCATCCAGCAAAATCTCGCCCGATTGCGGCTGATATAAACCGGTGAGCAGCATCGCCAGCGTGGATTTCCCGCTACCGTTACCGCCAATCAGGAACAGCAGTTCGCCGCGATGAATCGTCAGGTTTACCGGTCCGACGGAAAAAGCGTTGTCCTGATAGCGGAACATGACGTTACGCAGCTCCAGGGTTTGCCAGTTCGGGAAGGCCTGCGGGCGTGGGAATTCGGCTTTAAACGGTGCGAGATCGAATTTATTGAGCTTGTTAAACGCCACCTGAGCGCTCAGCAACGTTGGCAATGCGCCCACGGCGGAGAGGAGCGGTGTACGTAAAAACAGCAGCGTCAGTGAATAGGTCGCCGCGACGTTGGTATCCGCCCATCCCAGACTGTTCGCCATCCAGAAGACCAGACCAATGGCGCCCAACATCATAATGTTCGACCAGTTCACCGCGCTCAGGTGGAAGGTATCGGCGCGAATGATGTGATGCCGGTATTCGCGGGCATCGGGAATATAGAGATGGTTAAAGATATGCTCGGCACGCTCGCGATTCAGGGTCAGCTCTTTACGCCCTTCCAGCACGGTCTGGTAATCGTTATAGAGCTTATCCTCGGTTTCACGCAGCACCGCCATGTGTTTATAGACGCGCGACACCAGCAGAAAACCGCCCCAGATGGTGATAACAATCCACAGCGCAGTGACCGCCAGCATTTTTGTGGAGAGCCAGGCGAGATACGCCGCCGAACCAAAGGTCAAAATAATGCCCTGCACCAGCTCCGGCAGACGAACGAAGGCAATGGTAATGGCGCGCACGTCGCTGGTCAGCCCTGCCAGCAGGGAGGCACTTCCAAGCTGCTCAACGCGTTCTACCTGCGTGTCCAGAATACGCTTGATAAATTCACTGCGCAGACGGAAAACGAAATGGTGTCCCAGCGCCGTCAGCGCCAGCTGCGAGCCGAGCGTCACCGCCATCAACAGCAGTAGCAGGCCAAGAAACTCCGGCAGGACGGCGAGTGAGGTATCGACCATTTCAATCAAGCGCACGTTAATAAACGCGATCAGGCCGATACCTAACGCGGCGCTGGCGAGGCTTAACGCCATGACGGCAATGAAGGGCCAGCGATACTGACGCCAGACGAGGAGAAGTAGTTGCATGCAGGCAATCCGGGCAATAAAAATCAGCCAGCAGTTTAAACTGCCGGACGGTTACATCAAGAATAATTCTTATTTTTATTGGCCACGGGATGCCTGCCGGAACGTCAGGTTAAGACGGAACTCGCCGGTCTGAGGATGTACTCCCGGTTTGAGGGGCTGAATGCCGTGATAAAAAAGCCGCGATTCCCTGCCCCAAACCACCACATCACCGTGCTCAAGCATGAGCCGTTTCAGCGGATCGTTACGGCGTAATCCGCCAAACTGGAAGACCGCGGGCAGGCCTAAGGATACCGAGACGATCGGCGCGCGCAGATCGGGTTCATCCTTGTCCTGATGCAGCGAGAGCTTTGCCCCCACGGCGTAGCGGTTAATCAGACAGGCATCCGGGCGAAAGTCGGCATAGCCCGCTTCAACGGCGGCGTCATGGCAGAGCGCCCGAAAAACGTCAGGCATCGGCGGCCATGGCTGGCCGGTTACAGGATCGCCCGGGGCATATACATAGCCCTGCGCGTTTGTCGCCCAGCCCAGTTCCCCGCAGTTCGTCATCGCCACCGACATGGTGTACCCCCCGGGTGTCACCATGTGTCGAAACGGCGAGACCGCCGCCACCTCATCGATGCCGGCAAGCAGCGCCGCCGCGCGGGAAAGCGCAAAGCGGCGCAGGATCACCGCGCCGGGCGCAAGGGGCTCCTGCCAGGGTTCCGCATCCGCAAAAAGATCGAGCATTATCCCTCCGGGTTCTTTGCCTCACGTTTCAGTAACAACGCCTTTCGTTCTGTCCCCCAGCGGTAGCCTGAAAGCGCACCGTCGTGACGAACAACACGGTGGCAGGGGATGATAACGGCCAGTTTATTTGCGGCACAGGCTCCCGCCACCGCACGGACAGCGCCTGGGCTACCGATCGTCTGCGCCACCTGGCGATAACTTGCCGTTTCACCGCGGGGAATGTCACGAAGCGCCTGCCACACACGCTGCTGGAAAGCGGTGCCCCGAATATCCAGCGGAAGTGCCAGCGGCACGGTATGGTCATCGATAGCGCTAATCACCCGCTCAATACGCCGGGCGAATTCTCCTTCCAGCGTTTCTCGCTCTGCTTTTGGAAACAGCGTCAAAAGCTCCTCGGTTAATGTCGCATCGTCGTCACCCAGCAGAATCGCGCAGATCCCGCGCTCGCTTTCACCCACCAGGCAACGGCCTAACGAACACTCACCAATCGCATAACGCACCGCCACATCCCCTTTCCGGTACTGCTTCGCCGTCATGCCCAGCGCAGCGTTGGCTTGACGATAATAGCTGCTGCTGTCAGGAAACCCGGCGGCCAGCACGGCATCGGTAATTTTGTCCCCCTGCGCAAGCGCGGTACGCAGGCGTTGTACCCGCGCCGCCTGTTGCCAGGCTTTAGGCGTCATACCGGTAACGGACTTAAACAAGCGGTGGAAGTGGAAAGGACTCATGGCGACCTGCTGCGCCAGCATTTCCAGCGTTAACGCGGGATCGCGCTCCAGCAGACGGCAGGCATGTTCAACTTTTTGCCAGCGTCTGTTCCTGCGGATCGCGTTTGTCCGGCTGACAGCGTTTACACGGGCGAAACCCTGCCTGAAGGGCATGATCTACATCGGGGTAGAAGCGGACATTTTTACGTAACGCGTGGCGGGCACGGCAGGACGGACGACAGACGATCCCCGTCGTTTGCACGGCAAAGACAAACTGATCGTCAGCACGTGGATCGCGAGCCAGCACGGCCAGCCAGCGATCGTCATCGGTAGTAAAGGTCGGGTTTTTCATCATCAGCTCCTCTTACAAGCATACATACAGCGTGCCCGAGTGCCACTGATTAAAAACCCGCAACCTTGCTTTTTAATTCTTATCACTCACCAGGAAGCTGTCGAACTGCGGCGAACTCCAGGTTTTGAAGCCATCAGCCTCTTTGGTGATCATATAGACAGCCAGTCCTTCCTGGCGGACCACCTCTTTGGCTTTCTCCGGACCGAGGACCATTAAACCGGTATCCCAGGCATCGGCTTCCAGCGCGGTGGGGGCAATGACCGTCACCGAGACCAGATTATGCGCGATAGGGCGGCCGGTCTGCGGATCGATGACATGCGAAATCCGCTTCCCGTCGAGCTCATAATAGTTACGGTAGCTTCCGGAGGTGCTGATACCGTGACCGTTGATATCCACAATCGCCTGTACGGCGTTTTGCTGGTCGGTCGGTTTTTGAATCGCCACCCGCCACGGATTACCGCTGGCATTCATGCCGCGGCTGACTAACGCACCGCCCACGGACACCAGGTAACGCGAAATACCTTCCTGGGCCATCAGCGCGGCCAGATGATCTGCCGCATACCCTTCCCCTACCGTCGACAGATCAACAAACAGATCGGGAATATCTTTTTGCAGGTACTGTTGCCCGTACTGGTTGATCACCGACAGGTGCTGCAACCCTGTCCGGGCGCGGGCGTCATCTATCGCCGCCTGGTCAGGTGTGGTGACAGGCTGCTTGTTCGGGCCAAACCCCCACAGGTTAACCAGCGGCCCCACGGTCACGTCCATCGCGCCGTTGGTCTTGTAGCCCACGCGCATTGATTCGGTCACGATATCGGCCATTGCTTCACTCACCGGCCACAGGGAAGTGCTGGTAGAGAGGTTAAAGCGCATCAGCGCAGAGTCATTTTTGTAGGTCGAAAGAAGCTGATCGTCGGCGTCCAGCTGCGACTGAATTTTGCTGCGAAGTTCGTCAGCGCGTGTCTTATCGAGATTCATCACGCTGACACGCCAGAATGTGCCCATCGTTTTGCCTTCCAGCACCGTCGCCGCGGGAGCATCCGTTTTGGCCACAGGCGTGGAAGAGTCACATGCTGTCAGGAAAAAAAGTATAGCCAGGAAGCTGGCGCGTAAAAAAGTCATGTCCATTCATTATTATCCTCATGCCAGGGCGGCAAGAGTACACCAAAAGGGTGAATTGTAAGAACCGAAAAGGCACGAAAAAGGGGCCATAAGGCCCCCTTTGTCACACGATGAAGCGATTAGAACTGGTAAACCAGACCCAGCGCTACGATATCATCAGTACCGATACCCGCCTGACGGGTGAATTCATTTTCATCAACCAGGTTGATTTTGTAATCAACGTAGGTGGACATGTTTTTGTTGAAGTAGTAAGTCGCGCCAACATCAACATATTTCAGCAGATCCTGATCGCCGTAACCTTCGATGTCTTTACCTTTGGACTGCAGGTAAGCCACGGATGGACGCAGACCGAAGTCGAACTGGTACTGAGCAACCACTTCGAAGTTCTGTGCTTTGTTAGCAAAGCCGTAAATGTCGCTGCTGCTCTGAGAGTTACCGAAACGGGTTGCGTTATAGGTCTGAGAGTACTGCGCCGCCAGGTAGATGTTGTTGGCGTCGTATTTCAGGCCACCAGAGTAAACTTCAGCACGATCGCCTTCGCCTTTCAGCGCCAGGTTAGCGGTGTCGTTCTGGTCAGCAGTACGTTTAGAAGAAGACATCGCACCACCGATGCTGAAGCCTTCGCCCAGGTTGTAGGTCACAGACGCGCCGTAACCGTCACCGTTCTGTTTCAGGGTGCTACGACCGGAATCGTTTTCACCGCTTACGCTGCCGTTTTTACCCTGATACTGCAGAGCAAAGTTCAGGCCATCAACCAGACCGAAGAAGTCCTGGTTACGGTAGGTTGCTACGCCGTTAGCACGGGATTGCAGGAAGTTGTCTGCACCGTAGGTGTCGCCGCCAAATTCTGGCAGAACGTCAGTCCAGGACGTTACGTCGTAGATCACACCGTAGTTACGACCATAATCGAAAGAACCCGCGTCAGCGAATTTCAGACCCGCGAACGCTACACGCGTCCAGGACTGGTTGTCGCTTTCAGAGGTGTTGCCCTGAATCTGGTATTCCCACTGGCCGTAACCGGTCAGCTGATCGTTAACCTGGGTTTCGCCTTTGAAGCCAAGACGCATGTAAGTCTGGTCGCCATCATTGCTCTTGTCGTCAGAGAAATAGTGCAGACCATCAACTTTGCCGTACAGATCTAATTTGTTGCCATCTTTGTTATAAATTTCAGCCGCATTTGCTGCGCCTGCCACCAGCAGAGCTGGTACCAGGAGGGACAGTACTTTAACTTTCATTTTATTAACCCTCTGTTATATGCCTTATAATTGCCACTGCTTACTGATTAACCCTCATTAACCAGTCGGCAATTTCATTCTCCGCAAAATTACAGAATAATCCAACGGGAATATGATACGAAAACTTTGAAAATGTTTCATTTCACGATAAACATGTTTCAAAATGTAAATATCAAGGAACTTTTACAAAGCACAGAGAGCTTAAGAATTTAGCACTTATCATCAAGCGAGAAGAAAAAACATTTAAATTCAGTAAACTACATTAAAAATATTTACAGCACTGAATGACAAAACAAGATCGGCCGTTATCTCTAAAATAACTCTCGCTATCATCATTAACTTTATTTATTACCGTCATTCAGATTTGAATGTCTGTTTATCCCTAATTCTACCGAATGCCTGGCATTCGGTTTTTTTTTTACCTTTCTTTACGTAGCATGCGATTTTTTGTGCTACCGCACTGAAATTGTAACGACTATTAACTAAATTCGTTTTCTCTCTCCTCGAGAACCGCGTCATTACTGCAAATCTCAATTTCTTGTTAATTCGTGCTATTTACCGGTATGTATCGGTTTTTATTTGTACACTCTCACTCGCTTTGTACATGTTTCATGCAATGGCGTTCTCCGATATTGTCAGTCGAAAAAGTGGCGGGTTCAAAGAGCGTGACGCTGGAAATTCAGGTATTACCCTTTATACTGCCCTATCGCCATAGAGCACGACCATTACGGGTTAAAGATATCAATGAGTCAGACTGAAACTACCGCTCCGAGCAAATTCTCCCTCTTACCCGGGAGCATCACCCGTTTCTTTCTTCTTTTGATCGTTGTGCTGCTAGTCACAATGGGGGTTATGGTTCAGAGCGCGGTTAACGCCTGGCTGAAGGACAAGAGCTATCAGGTTGTTGATATCACCCACGCCGTCCACAAGCGCATTGATACCTGGCGCTATGCAACCTGGCAGATTTACGACAACATCGCGGCCGCGCCGGCAACCTCCTCCGGAGACGGGCTTCAGGAGACTCGCCTGAAGCAGGACGTCTATTATCTGGAAAAACCACAGCGCAAAACCGAAGCGCTGATCTTCGGCTCTCATGACAGCGCGACGCTTGAGATGACCCAGCGCATCTCAACCTATCTTGATACCCTTTGGGGTGCCGAGACGGTGCCGTGGTCAATGTACTATCTGAACGGTCAGGACAACAGCATGATCCTGATCTCAACCCTGCCGCTAAAAGATCTCTCTTCCGGTTTCAAAGAGACGACCGTGGGCAGCATTGTCGATTCCCGCCGGGCAGAAATGCTGCAGCAGGCGAACGCCCTTGATGAACGTGAGAGCTTCTCATCTCTGCGCCGCCTCGCCTGGCAGAATGGCCATTACTTTACGCTGCGTACCACCTTTAACCAGCCAGGCCATCTGGCGACGGTGGTGGCCTTCGATTTGCCCATCAATGACTTGATTCCACCGGATATGCCGCTCGACAGCTTCCGTCTGGAGCCGGACAGCAGCACTCAGAATATGCGTGCCGCATCGGATAAAGAGGCCGCAGAGAGCGTATCGATCTCCTTTAACGGCTCGAAAATCGAAATTGCCTCTTCGCTGAACTCAACCGGTATGCGTCTGGTGTGGCAAGTGCCGTTCGGCACCCTGCTGCTTGATACGCTGCAAAATATCCTGCTGCCCCTGCTGCTGAATATCGGCCTGCTGGCGCTGGCGCTGTTTGGCTACAGCACGTTCCGCTTCCAGTCAGGGCGTCAAAGCGATGCCGCCCCGGTCCCGGCAGGAACCAGTAACGAACTGCGCGTGTTGCGCGCGCTGAATGAAGAGATTATTTCCGTGCTGCCGCTTGGGGTGCTGGTTCACGATCAGGAAGCCAACCGTACGGTGATGAGCAATAAAATTGCTGACCACCTGCTGCCTCATCTCAATCTGCAGAACATCACCGCTATGGCGGATCAACATCAGGGCGTGATTCAGGCCACCATTAATAACGAGCTGTATGAGATCCGACAGTTCCGCAGCCAGATCGCCTCCCGCACGCAGATCTTCATCATCCGCGATCAGGATCGTGAAGTGCTGGTGAATAAAAAGCTCAAGCAGGCACAACGTCTGTATGAGAAAAACCAGCAGGGGCGCGCTGCCTTTATGCAGAATATTGGTGATGCCTTCAAGAAGCCGTTAAAAATGCTGGCGACCCAGGCGGCGGCGCTGAATACATCTGAAAGCCATCAGCTTGCCTGCCAGGCCGACTCGCTGGTGCGCATGGTAGATGAGATCCAGCTGGCGAATATGCTCGAAAATGATTTCTGGAAAGGAACGCCGACTCTCTTCTCTATCCAGAATCTGATCGATGAAGTGGTGCCTGAGGTCCTGCCCGTGATTAAGCGCAAAGGGCTGCAGCTGCTGATCAATAACCATTTACCGGCGAATGATGAACGTCATGGCGATCGCGAAGCGCTGCGTCGCATTCTGCTGATGATTATTCAGTACGCCGTCACCACCACCCAGATCGGCAAGATCACCCTGGAAGTCAGTACCGACGAGTCGGCTGAAGATCGCCTGACGTTCCGTATCCTGGATACCGGGGAAGGCGTAACGACAAGTGAAATTGATAATCTGCATTTCCCGTTCCTGAATGACACCCAGAGCGATCATTACGGCAAGGCCAATGCCCTGACCTTCTGGCTGTGCGATCAGCTGGCACGTAAGCTCGGTGGCCATCTGAATATCAAGGCCCGCGAATCACTTGGCACGCGTTACTCACTGCACGTTAAAATGGCGGCGAATCCACAGGAAGAAGACGAAGAACGCCTGCTGGATGATGTGGTCGTGATGGTGGATGTGACCTCGAATGAGATCCGCAATATTGTGGTTCGTCAGTTAGAAAACTGGGGCGCGGCCTGCATAACGCCGGATGAAAGACTCTCAAGTCAAGAATTTGATCTGTTTTTAACTGATAATCCGTCTAATCTTACTGCCTCCGGCTTGCTTTTAAGCGATGATGAGCCAGGCGTGCGAAAAATCGGCCCAGGCCAGCTGCGCGTCAACTTTAATATAAGCAATGCGATGCAGGAAGCTGTACTACAACTAATAGAAGAGCAACTGGCGCAGGAAGAGATAGCGGAATCACCGTTAGGCGGCAATGAAAATGCCGAGCTTCACGCCAGCGGATACTATTCACTCTTTGTTGATACAGTACCAGATGATGTTAAGCGGTTGTATACTGAGTCCGCTGCGAATGATTTTGCAGCGCTGGCACAGACAGCACACCGGCTTAAAGGGGTGTTTGCCATGCTTAATCTGGTTCCCGGCAAGCAGTTATGTGAAACGCTGGAACATCTAATTCGTGAGAAAGATGCCTCTGGCATTGAAAAATACATCAGCGACATTGACGCCTACGTCAAAAGCTTGCTGTAGCAAGGTAGCCTTATACATGAACAATATGAACGTAATTATTGCCGATGACCATCCGATTGTACTGTTCGGTATTCGCAAATCACTTGAACAGATCGAGTGGGTGAATGTAGTCGGTGAATTTGAAGACTCTACAGCACTGATCAATAACCTCCCAAAGCTTGATGCGCATGTGCTCATCACCGATCTCTCCATGCCTGGGGACAAATACGGTGATGGGATCACACTCATCAAATATATCAAACGTCACTTCCCGGACATCTCGATCATTGTTCTGACCATGAACAACAACCCGGCCATTCTGAGCGCCGTGCTGGATCTGGATATCGAAGGGATTGTGCTGAAACAGGGTGCGCCGACCGATCTGCCAAAAGCGCTCGCTGCGCTGCAGAAAGGCAAGAAGTTCACGCCTGAAAGCGTCTCTCGTCTGCTGGAAAAAATCAGCGCCGGTGGCTATGGCGACAAACGCCTGTCTCCGAAAGAGAGCGAAGTTCTGCGCCTGTTCGCCGAAGGTTTCCTGGTCACCGAGATTGCCAAGAAGCTGAACCGCAGTATTAAAACCATCAGTAGCCAGAAGAAATCAGCAATGATGAAACTGGGTGTGGATAACGATATTGCACTGCTGAACTATCTCTCCTCCGTTACGCTGAGCGCGTCGGATAAGGATTGATGTTGACCGGGTGTGCGGCCTGATGGCCTCACCTCCTCCCCCTCCCGGCGTGTGAGGGAAACAACAAAAAAGGCCCTGACGGGCCTTTTTTTATACTCTCGCTTTTCTGACCCGCTCCGCATACACGGAGATCGTCTGTTTCAGGACGTCCAGCGTCACCGGTTTCGACAGACAACTGTCCATCCCTGACTCCAGACAGCGCTGTTTCTCTTCCGCCAGCGCATTCGCCGTCACGCCCACGACCGGCAACGTCAGGCCAAGCTGGCGTATACGCTGCGTCAGACGGTAGCCATCCATATTCGGCATGTTGACGTCGCTAAGAACGATATCAATGTGGTTTTTACTCAGCACGTTCAGCGCATCCACGCCGTCATTGGCGGTTTTGCACTGATAGCCAAGCGAACCCAGCTGGTCTGCCAGCAGGCGACGGTTAATCGGATGGTCATCCACCACCAGAATCATCATATCGTCATTCAGCGATGCCAGCGCATCCGGTGACGGCAACTCCGTCGCCCCGTCGCTATCTTCCAGCTGCACGCTGTAGATACGTGCCAGCAGGCTCATGAGCTCATGCGGCGTCGCCACGCTGTGCACCCATTCACCCGGAGCTCGTTCGACCGGAATACCGATATGGCGACGGCAGAAGTGAACCACCCCTCTGCCCTGCCAGGGTTGTTCCAGCACCTCGTCGGTGATCAGCACATCGTCGACATCCGGCGTTTGCCCTTCATAGCGGGACACGCGCACGCCGCTGTGGGTAAGAAGCGCCGTCAGGTAATCATTCAGTGAGGCATTGTGTACTGCCAGCCAGCAGCGCTTATCGCTCAGGCCGTCCACCACCGCTTTTGCCGGGTACTGGGCAGAATAGAGCGGAATGCGGATAGTAAACTGGCTTCCCATGCCTGGCTCGGTATCAACGGAGATATCGCCGTCCATCATGCTCACGAGCTTCTCACAGATCGCCAGACCCAGCCCGGTCCCCTGGAAGTTACGCTGTACGCCGGTACCGACCTGGAAGAACGGGTCAAACAGACGCACCACTTCCTTCGCCGGGATACCCACGCCGGTATCACGCACGCGAATACTCAGGTAGTCCCCTGCCCGGCACACATGCAACACAATGCAGCCGATATCGGTAAATTTAATGGCGTTACTGAGCAGGTTAGAAATGACCTGCTGCAGACGCATCGGATCGCCATGCAGCGTCAGCGGCACGTCCGGCTCAATAAAGCAGTAGAGGCCCAGCTGTTTACGCACCACCAGCGGCAGATAGTTGGCGCTGATGTGGTTCATCACCTCGCGCGGAGAAAACTCCCGCGGCTCAATTTTCAGCTGCTCCGACTCAATTTTGGAGAAATCGAGAATATCGCTGATGATTTTCAGCAGCAGGCTGGAGGAGTTATTCATCGCCGTCACCAGGCGATCGACCCCTTTCGGCAGCTCTTTGGTCTGGAGAAGATCAAGGTTACCGATAATCCCGTACAGCGGGGTACGCAACTCGTGGCTGACGGTGGCAAGGAACATGGATTTCGACTGGCTGGCCTGCTCAGCGGCCTGCGCCATCTCCTGCAGGGACTCTTCCATCTTCACACGCGCCGAGACGTCTACCAGGACGCAAATTGCCACGTTCTCATTACGATAGCGGGAGTGCACAAAGCTGATTTGCAGGTTCGTGTGCGTGCTGGTCAGCACGTCAACGAAGTTCACCTGCTGGCCACAGATAATCTGCGTCAGCCTCTGTCGGTCCTCATGCGTCAGCATGTTCAGGTAGTTATGCGCCAGCTCGTTACTGAGGATATTGGTCCCGTCCTGCGTGCGCAGGATGCAGATCCCCACCGGCGCCGAGGCGACAATCTTGCGGTTAAACTGCTCGTGCTCTTCCAGCCGCTGGGCGTCGCTTTCGGCGGGTATAAAGATTTTGCGCTCATACATTCGCGCCAGGGTAAACAGCGCCCCCCCGGCCAGCAGGTTCAGCAAAATCGCGTTCATGATAAGAATGCGGATCCGCTCAAGCACCATATCCACGGGCAGCGAATAGACAATACTCAGCGACGAAGGCGGCAAGCTCTTTTTAAGCACCAGCTCACGGAAGCCTGAGGTATAGCCAAACCACGACCGCTCCTGCATCCAGTGCGGATCGACGTTCAGTCGATTATCCGGACCGGCAAGTGAGATCAGGGTATGTCCGTTTTCATCCAGAATGGTCACGCCCATCGGCAGACTGCCCGGCGTGAAGAAGTTTTCCATGCGAATGGTCTGTTCAATCCCCAGCAGCGCCTGCAGACGATTGCCCAGATAGACCGGCGTGAGGGCGTAGAAATAGCCCACGCCCATGCGTGGCCCCTGGCTTATCCAGAAGATGTTATTCCCGCGCTCGTCCTGCGGCGCATTGCGATATTTCACAATACGTTCGTGCAGGCTTTTCAGCGCATCATCGCGCTCAACGGGCACATCGCGCAGGCCAAAGTCGGCCATGCAGAGATTTTCACTGCCAATCAGGAAGACGCGGTTCAGATCATAGGCGGCGGAAAAGTTGTCACGCCAGTAGCGCATAAACCAGGAGAGCGACTCCAGTGAACCACGCCAGGTGCTGCCCATCGCAGAGCAATCGGAATCCGGAAACAGCGGCTCGAAATTCGGTACTTCGGTTTTGTCATTACGCCCACGGATGGCAAGAATGCCGTTTTCCGCGGTCAGCCGATTCTCGGCAATGTACTTCAGCTCCTTCATCACGTCGGACGTTCGCTGAATATAGCGCTGGGCCTGATCGGAGCTTAAGTTAAACTCCTGGCGGATCTCCGCTTCTTTCTGATGAAGGGCGTTAACGATGTAAAACACCGACAATAATGCCACCAGCAACCAAAGCAAGAGCGCCAGCGCCCGAAACAGATAGCGAGAGACTTTCAGCGTGGTACGAAAGGAGACGAGGTATTTCAAAGGGGCGAGGCTCCGCCGTCGGGGTCAAAAAGAATGTGGTTAAGGTAGCGGTAAACGCGCCTTGTCGCAACGTTCACTTATCTGCTTGTGCAAAAGAAAAGGGCCGGAAACCGGCCCTTTTTGCATCAGGAGACATTACTCGTCAGCGTCATCCGCTGCATCATCTTCGGTATCGGCTTCTGGTGCGATTTCATCATCACCTTCTGCGACGCTACCGTCGATGGAGTCGAGTTCTTCGTCATCCACAGGCTCAGCTACACGCTGCAGACCCACGACGTTCTCATCTTCCGCGGTACGGATGAGGATCACACCCTGAGTATTACGGCCAACCACGCTGATCTCAGATACGCGTGTACGCACCAGCGTACCGGCATCCGTGATCATCATGATCTGGTCGGCATCGTCTACCTGTACCGCGCCCACAACGGATCCGTTGCGCTCGGTAACCTTGATAGAGATAACGCCCTGCGTGCCACGAGACTTGGTCGGATATTCGCTTTCGGCAGTACGTTTACCGTAGCCGTTCTGCGTGACGGTCAGGATAGCACCTTCACCGCGCGGAACGATCAGGGAAACGACGGTATCTTCACCGGCCAGTTTGATACCACGAACACCTGTTGCAGTACGGCCCATTGCACGAACCGCGTTCTCTTTGAAGCGCACCACTTTACCGGCGGCGGAGAACAGCATCACTTCATCGGAACCGGAGGTGAGGTCAACGCCAATCAGTTCGTCACCGTCGTTCAGGTTCACCGCGATGATACCGGCAGAACGTGGACGGCTGAATTCGGTCAGCGCGGTTTTCTTCACGGTACCGCTGGCGGTCGCCATAAAGACGTTCACGCCTTCTTCGTACTCACGTACCGGCAGAATCGCGGTGATACGTTCGTTCGCTTCCAGCGGCAGCAGGTTCACGATTGGACGACCACGTGCACCACGGCTCGCTTCTGGCAGCTGATAGACCTTCATCCAGTACAGACGACCACGGCTTGAGAAGCAGAGGATCGTGTCATGGGTGTTTGCCACCAGCAGACGGTCAATAAAGTCTTCTTCTTTAATACGTGCTGCCGATTTGCCTTTACCGCCACGACGCTGTGCTTCGTAGTCGGTCAGCGGCTGATACTTCACATAGCCCTGATGAGACAGGGTGACCACCACATCTTCGCGGTTGATCAGATCTTCAATGTTGATATCAGAGCTGTTCGCCGTGATTTCGGTGCGACGCTCATCGCCGAACTGATCGCGGACCAGTTCCAGCTCTTCACGGATCACTTCCATCAGGCGCTCTGCGCTACCCAGGATATGCAGCAGCTCGGCAATCTGTTCCAGCAGTTCTTTGTATTCGTCGAGCAGTTTTTCGTGCTCAAGGCCGGTCAGTTTCTGCAGACGCAGATCCAGAATCGCCTGGGCCTGCTGTTCAGTCAGGTAGTACTGACCGTCACGCACGCCGAACTCAGGCTCCAGCCACTCAGGACGCGCAGCATCGTCGCCAGCGCGTTCCAGCATGGCGGCCACGTTGCCCAGATCCCACGGACGGGCAATCAGAGACGCTTTCGCTTCCGCAGGGGTTGGTGCACGGCGAATCAACTCAATGATTGGGTCGATGTTTGCCAGTGCAACGGCCAGCGCTTCAAGGATATGCGCACGATCGCGGGCTTTACGCAGTTCGAAAATAGTACGGCGAGTCACCACTTCACGGCGGTGACGCACAAACGCGCTCAGAATATCTTTCAGGTTCATGATCTTCGGCTGACCATGGTGCAATGCAACCATGTTGATACCGAAGGAGACCTGGAGCTGAGTCTGGGAATACAGGTTGTTCAGTACAACCTCGCCCACCGCGTCGCGTTTGATTTCAATCACGATGCGCATGCCGTCTTTATCAGATTCGTCACGCAGCGCGCTGATGCCTTCAACACGTTTTTCTTTTACCAGCTCGGCGATTTTTTCAATCAGACGCGCTTTGTTCACCTGATACGGGATCTCGTGAACAATGATGGTTTCACGGCCGGTTTTGGCGTCCGCTTCCACTTCGGCGCGGGCACGGATATAAATCTTGCCACGTCCGGTGCGGTACGCTTCTTCAATACCACGACGACCGTTGATGATCGCCGCCGTCGGGAAGTCTGGACCCGGGATGTGTTCCATCAGCCCTTCAATGCTGATGTCTTCATCCTCAATATAGGCCAGGCAGCCGTTGATCACTTCCGTGATGTTATGCGGTGGAATGTTGGTTGCCATACCGACGGCGATACCGGACGAACCGTTCACCAGCAGGTTAGGGATTTTCGTTGGCATAACGTCCGGAATGCGTTCCGTGCCGTCATAGTTATCAACGAAATCAACCGTCTCTTTTTCCAGGTCAGCCATCAGCTCATGGGCAATTTTCGCCAGACGGATTTCCGTATAACGCATTGCCGCGGCGGAGTCGCCGTCGATAGAACCAAAGTTACCCTGACCATCTACCAGCATGTAACGCAGCGAGAATGGCTGCGCCATTCGGACGATAGTGTCGTACACCGCGGAATCACCATGGGGATGGTATTTACCGATTACGTCACCAACGACACGGGCAGATTTTTTGTAGGCTTTATTCCAGTCATTGCCCAATACGTTCATGGCGTATAGTACGCGACGGTGTACCGGCTTCAGGCCATCGCGGACGTCCGGCAGCGCACGGCCAACAATGACCGACATCGCATAGTCCAGATAGGAGCTCTTCAGCTCTTCCTCGATGTTAACCGGTGTAATTTCTCTCGCAAGGTCGCTCATCTAACCGCTATCCCTCTACTGTATCCCGGATTCAAAGGTCGCAAATTATAACACAGCCGCGGTGATTGAGGTAAACCAATAAGCTTTATTCAACCGCGCGGGCTGATATACTCCGAAGTCTTGCAAAATAAGGAGTAAAAGCGCCCATGAATGCCGAAAAATCCCCGGTGGCTCACAACGTTGACCATGAAGAGATTGCCAAATTCGAAGCGGTGGCATCCCGCTGGTGGGATCTCGAAGGTGAGTTTAAACCTCTGCACCGCATTAACCCGCTGCGTCTGGGCTATATCGCGGAGCGTTCCGGCGGCCTGTTCGGTAAGAAAGTGCTCGACGTCGGCTGCGGCGGCGGCATTCTGGCAGAAAGCATGGCGCGCGAAGGGGCCACCGTCACCGGTCTGGATATGGGCTTTGAACCGCTGCAGGTTGCCCGTCTTCATGCGCTGGAATCCGGAGTGCAGGTGGAATATGTGCAGGAAACCGTCGAAGAACATGCGGCGAAGCATGCCCATCAGTACGACGTGGTGACCTGTATGGAAATGCTGGAGCACGTTCCCGACCCCCAGTCCGTGGTTCACGCCTGTGCAAAACTGGTGAAACCGGGCGGCCAGGTCTTCTTCTCGACGATCAACCGAAACGGTAAAGCCTGGCTGATGGCGGTCGTCGGGGCGGAGTATGTGCTGCGTATGGTGCCAAAAGGCACGCACGACGTGAAGAAATTCATCAAGCCTGCTGAATTACTGAGCTGGGTTGATCAGACGTGGCTCAAGGAGCAGCACATCACCGGTCTGCATTACAATCCATTGACCGATAAATTCAAACTCGCACCGGGTGTAGATGTTAACTATATGTTGCATACAACCGCCAAAAACGACTGACGTCATCCATTATTCTTATAAAGATTGCGCGACATCATGTTGCGCAATTCTGACCTCCCGTTGAAGAAATCAGCACTCGATCAAATTTTGAATTTTTTTTCTTAATTATTGACATCTCTTCCAGGCCTTACGGTACGAGGACTTAGCCTTTTTTACCCTTTGACAACCTCAATTTAACGTCAAAATCAACCCTTGTGCTGAAAAGATTCGATACTAGAATACTCACCATATAGCGTTTTTCTTATCGCAAACCCCCTATATGTAGTATTTATCCACAGAGTTAGTCACAAGACGGATCTGTGGATAAGCGGGGGATATTTTTTATTTCACGGACAGGTAAAACCCACATGAATCAGAGTCTGCTGGTGACTAAGCGCGACGGTACCACCGAGCGTATCAATCTGGACAAAATCCATCGTGTTCTCGACTGGGCAGCAGAAGGACTGAATAACGTATCTATCTCCCAGGTTGAACTGCGCTCTCACATTCAGTTCTACGATGGCATCAAGACGTCTGATATCCACGAAACCATCATCAAGGCTGCGGCGGATCTCATCTCACG
This sequence comes from Enterobacter sp. SORGH_AS_0287, assembly GCF_031453695.1. NCBI lineage: Bacteria > Pseudomonadati > Pseudomonadota > Gammaproteobacteria > Enterobacterales > Enterobacteriaceae > Enterobacter > Enterobacter sp. SORGH_AS_0287. The sequence goes on along the minus strand of NZ_JAVIZW010000001.1, from coordinate 300,666 downwards.
TGAAGCCCCGGATTATCAGTACCTCGCTGCACGTCTGGCGATTTTCCACCTGCGTAAAAAAGCGTACGGCCAGTTTGAGCCGCCAAAGCTTTACGATCACGTGGTGAAAATGGTTGAGCTGGGCAAATACGACACGCATCTGCTGGAAGACTATACGGAAGAAGAGTTCGAGCAGATGAACGGGTTTATCGATCACTGGCGCGACATGAACTTCTCTTACGCGGCGGTGAAGCAGCTCGAAGGCAAATACCTGGTTCAGAACCGTGTGACCGGTGAGATCTACGAAAGCGCCCAGTTCCTCTATATTCTGGTGGCCGCCTGCCTGTTCTCTAACTACCCGCGTGACACCCGTCTGGAATACGTGAAGCGTTTCTACGATGCGGTTTCCACGTTCAAGATTTCTCTGCCTACGCCAATCATGTCTGGCGTGCGTACCCCAACCCGTCAGTTCAGCTCATGCGTCCTGATCGAGTGTGGTGACAGCCTGGATTCCATCAACGCGACCTCCAGCGCCATCGTGAAATATGTCTCCCAGCGTGCCGGTATCGGCATCAACGCCGGTCGCATCCGTGCACTGGGTAGCCCGATTCGCGGCGGTGAAGCGTTCCACACCGGCTGTATCCCGTTCTACAAACACTTCCAGACCGCGGTAAAATCCTGCTCTCAGGGCGGCGTACGCGGTGGTGCAGCCACCCTGTTCTACCCAATGTGGCACCTGGAAGTGGAAAGCCTGCTGGTACTGAAAAACAACCGTGGCGTTGAAGGCAACCGCGTTCGTCACATGGACTACGGCGTACAGATCAACAAGCTGATGTACACCCGTCTGCTGAAAGGTGAAGACATCACCCTGTTCAGCCCGTCCGACGTTCCGGGCCTGTATGACGCGTTCTTCGCCGATCAGGATGAGTTCGAGCGTCTGTACACCAAATACGAAAAAGACGACAGCATCCGTAAGCAGCGCGTTAAGGCGGTTGACCTGTTCTCCCTGATGATGCAGGAACGTGCCTCTACCGGCCGTATCTACATTCAGAACGTTGACCACTGCAACACCCATAGCCCGTTTGACCCGGTGGTTGCGCCAGTGCGCCAGTCTAACCTGTGCCTGGAAATCGCCCTGCCGACCAAACCGCTGGAAGATGTTAACGACGAAAACGGCGAAATCGCGCTCTGCACCCTCTCTGCTTTCAACCTGGGCGCTATCAAGAGCCTGGAAGAGCTGGAAGAGCTGGCGGTGCTGGCCGTGCGTGCGCTGGATGCCCTGCTGGATTACCAGGACTACCCAATCCCGGCGGCAAAACGTGGAGCAATGGGCCGTCGTACCCTCGGTATCGGCGTTATCAACTTTGCCTACTGGCTGGCGAAACACGGTAAGCGTTACTCCGACGGCAGCGCGAACAACCTGACCCACGAAACGTTCGAAGCGATTCAGTACTACCTGCTGAAAGCCTCCAACGAGCTGGCGAAAGAGCAAGGCGCGTGCCCGTGGTTCAACGAGACCACCTATGCGAAAGGCATTCTGCCGATCGATACCTATAAGAAAGACCTGGATGCGATTTCTAACGAACCGCTGCATCTGGACTGGGAAGCGCTGCGTGAATCCATCAAGACTCACGGCCTGCGTAACTCCACGCTGTCTGCCCTGATGCCGTCTGAGACCTCTTCGCAGATCTCTAACGCCACCAACGGTATTGAACCACCGCGCGGCCACGTCAGCATTAAAGCGTCGAAAGACGGTATCCTGCGTCAGGTTGTGCCTGACTACGAGCTGCTGAAAGACAACTACGAGCTGCTGTGGGAAATGCCAAACAACGACGGTTACCTGCAGCTGGTGGGGATCATGCAGAAGTTTATCGACCAGTCGATTTCTGCTAACACCAACTACGACCCGACGCGCTTCCCGTCTGGCAAGGTACCGATGCAGCAACTGTTGAAAGACCTGCTCACCGCCTACAAATTTGGTGTGAAAACCCTGTACTATCACAACACCCGTGATGGTGCGGAAGACGCTCAGGATGACATGGCACCGTCAATTCAGGACGATGGCTGCGAAAGCGGCGCATGTAAGATCTAATGAAGGGCGGGGATATCCCCGCCTTTATTTCGTAAGACAGGACTCCAATTCATGGCATACACCACCTTTTCACAGACGAAAAACGACCAGCTCAAAGAGCCGATGTTCTTCGGGCAACCGGTCAACGTGGCACGCTACGATCAGCAAAAATATGACATCTTCGAAAAGCTGATTGAAAAGCAACTCTCCTTCTTCTGGCGCCCGGAAGAAGTTGACGTCTCTCGCGATCGTATCGATTTCCAGGCGTTGCCGGAGCACGAAAAGCATATCTTCATCAGCAACCTGAAGTACCAGACGCTGCTGGACTCCATTCAGGGCCGTAGCCCGAACGTGGCGCTGCTGCCGCTGATCTCCATTCCGGAGCTGGAAACCTGGGTGGAAACCTGGGCGTTTTCTGAGACCATCCACTCCCGCTCTTACACCCACATTATCCGCAACATCGTTAACGATCCGGCGGTGGTGTTTGACGATATCGTCACTAACGAGCAGATCCAGAAACGTGCTGAAGGTATTGCGCACTACTACGACGAACTGATCGAGATGACCAGCTACTGGCATCTGCTGGGCGAAGGCACCCACACCGTGAACGGCAAAACCGTCACCGTGAGCCTGCGCGCGCTGAAGAAACAGCTTTACCTGTGCCTGATGAGCGTTAACGCACTGGAAGCCATCCGCTTCTACGTGAGCTTCGCCTGCTCCTTCGCTTTTGCGGAACGCAAGCTGATGGAAGGTAATGCCAAAATCATCCGTCTGATCGCCCGTGACGAAGCCCTGCACCTGACCGGCACCCAGCATATGCTGAACCTGCTGCGCAGCGGTACAGACGATCCGGAGATGGCTGAGATTGCCGAAGAGTGCAAACAGGAGTGCTATGACCTGTTCGTGCTGGCTGCTCAGCAGGAGAAAGAGTGGGCAGACTACCTGTTCCGCGACGGCTCCATGATTGGCCTGAACAAAGACATCCTGTGCCAGTATGTTGAGTACATCACCAACATCCGTATGCAGGCGGTCGGGCTTGAGCTGCCGTTCAAAACCCGCTCTAACCCAATTCCGTGGATCAACACCTGGCTGGTATCCGATAACGTGCAGGTTGCGCCACAGGAAGTGGAAGTCAGTTCTTATCTGGTCGGGCAGATTGACTCTGAAGTTAACACCGACGACCTGAGCGACTTCCAGCTCTGATGAGCCGCGTAACGCTTAGCCTTTCCGGTACCGAAGTGCTGTGCCGGGAAGAACACCCTTCCCTGTTGATTGCGCTTGAGGCGCATCAGGTTGAAGTGGAGTATCAATGCCGCTCAGGCTATTGCGGCTCATGTCGCTGCCGTTTAGTCGCCGGACAAGTGGACTGGCTGACCGAACCGCTGGCCTTCATCAACGAAGGTGAAATTTTGCCCTGCTGCTGCCGGGCAAAAGGCGATATAGAGATTGAGATGTAAACCGCCTCTCCGGGCGAAATAAAAAAGGGCCTTACGGCCCTTTTTTTTACTTCAAAAACTGCACGGCTTTATCGGGGAAATCGGTGAACAGCCCGTCCACCCCGGCCTGGTTATACAGCACGTCGTACAGCTGGTTTACGTCCGTCGCATAAGCCGGTAGCTGGTCCGCACGCACCGTATACGGATGAACCTGCATATGACTGGCGTGCGCCTCTTTCACCATTGCCGTCAGCTTAATGTGGCCCGGCGTTGAGCCTTCCGCCACCAGCATATGGTAATCCGGTCCGATACCGTCGGCGTACTGCGCGATCTGTTTCATTGCGCCCGGCTTAAACATCCAGTCGTAGTTGTAATTCACCCACGTGCCGTCGGGCTGTTTCTCCTGAGTTTCATTCCAGTCGGTGTAGGCAATCAGCTGTACCAGATTGAGATCCATCCCTCTCTTTGGCGCCAGCTCGGTTTTAATGCGCTTCAGCTCAGCGGCGTCAAAACACTGCAGATAGACTTTGTCGCGCTTGCTGGTGTAGCCGTACTTTTTCAGCACGTCCAGCGTCTTCGCGGCAATGTCCTTCCCTTCCTGATGGTGGAACCACGGCGCTTTTATCTCCGGGTAGATGCCGATGTTTTTCCCGGTTGAGTGGTTCAGTCCCTGAACAAACTCAATCTCTTCTTCGAAGGTATGAATGCGAAAATCAGATTTACCCATCGGGAAACGTCCCGGATAGACCTGCACCTTCTTGCCGTTTTCAACCTCGAAACCCTCGGTAAACTTCAGCGAACGAATCTCATCCAGCGCAAAGTCAATGGCGTAGTAGCGACCATCTTTGCGGGCGCGGGCCGGGAAACGCTCAGCCACGTCCGTCACGCGGTCAAGATAGTGGTCATGAAGGACGACCAGCTGGTCGTCACGGGTCATCACCAGATCCTGCTCGAGATAATCAGCCCCCTGCGCATAGGCCATCGCTTTTGCCGGGAGCGTGTGCTCTGGCAGATAGCCGCTTGCGCCGCGATGGGCGATAACCATTTTCTCGTTAGCCAGCGCTGAGCCTGTCATCAGGCCCGCCAGCAGCAGGCCCGTTGCTACGTAAGTTAATTTCATCAGTCTTCTCTTCTCCTTATTGACGACGCGCCTGCATTTCGGCGTGATGACGTTTTTCACCAATCATCACCACAATCAACAGCAGCACCGCCAGCACGCTACCGCCAATCATCACCATAAAGCCGCCGTCCCAGCCGAAGAAGTCAACGGTGTAGCCCACAATGGCGCTCGCCGCGACCGAACCGCCCAGGTAACCGAACAGACCGGTAAAGCCGGCCGCCGTACCTGCCGCTTTCTTCGGCGCCAGCTCCAGGGCATGCAGACCAATCAGCATAACCGGGCCGTAAATCAGGAAGCCGATAACGATCATACAGGCCATATCGACTGACGGGTTACCCGGCGGGTTGAGCCAGTAAACCACGGTGGCAATGGTCACCAGCGTCATAAAGAAGACGCCCGTCGCACCACGGTTACCCCGGAACACTTTGTCCGACATCCAGCCGCAAATCAGCGTCCCCGGGATCCCGGCGTACTCATAGAGGAAGTAAGCCCAGGAGGATTTATCCAGCGCGAAATGCTTCACCTCTTTCAGATAGGTAGGTGACCAGTCGAGGATGCCGTAACGCAGCAGGTACACGAAGACGTTGGCCACCGCGATATACCACAGCAGTTTGTTGGGCAGGACGTACTTCATGAAGATCTGTTTGGCCGTCAGCTCTTCTTCATGCTGCTCGCTGTAATCATCCGGATAGTCGTTTTTGTACTCTTCAATCGGCGGCAGGCCACAGGACTGCGGCGTGTCACGCATCAGGGCGAAAGCGATAACCGCCACCAGAATGGCACCAAAGGCAGGCATATAAAGCGCGGCTTTCCAGTCGTTAAACCACGCCATCCCCAGCAGGAACAGCAGAGGTGGAATACCGCCACCGACGTTATGCGCGCAGTTCCACACCGACACGATGCCGCCACGCTCTTTCTGCGACCACCAGTGCACCATGGTGCGCCCGCAAGGCGGCCACCCCATTCCCTGGAACCAGCCACAGAGGAACAGCAGCACGAACATCACGGCGATGCTGGAGGTTGCCCATGGCACAAAGCCCATGAACAGCATCACCGCTGCCGCCAGGATCAGACCCGCAGGCAGGAACACGCGTGGATTCGAGCGATCGGACACTGAACCCATGATGAATTTGGAAAAACCGTAGGCGATAGAGATCCCCGACAGCGCGAACCCCAGATCGCCACGAGAAAAGCCCTGCTCCACCAGATACGGCATGGCGAGCGCAAAGTTTTTACGTACCAGGTAGTACGCCGCGTACCCGAAGAAGATCCCCAGGAAGATTTGCCAACGCAGACGACGGTATAGCGGATCAATTTCTGCCTCTGGCAGACGCGCCCGATGCGGCGCAGGTTTGAAGATACTGAGCATGACAGCCTCCGTGGCCAGGTATTGAATTTACAGGGGTTTAACTGCCCCACACTCCAGAGAGGCGGCGATGTTAAGAAATCACGGTGATTGTTACTGTGAATCAACGCACAAATTGTTACAGAAATATGACAATGTGCGCAAAAAAGCGCATGTAATCACGTTTCACTTTCGAATTTCGTTCGTTTATGTTCGAAATCAAACAAACCACAGTTTTAATGTGGCTAAATGGTAAAAAACGAACACAGAGGGATAACAATGACAATTCACGATCCTCGCTACAGCGATGTGATTATCATTGGCGGTGGCGCGACCGGCGCCGGCATCGCACGCGACTGCGCCCTGCGTGGGCTGAGCGTCACGCTTCTGGAGCGCCATGACATTGCGACGGGCGCAACCGGGCGCAATCATGGCCTGCTGCACAGTGGTGCCCGTTACGCGGTGACCGACCCCGAATCCGCGCGGGAATGCATTGCTGAAAACCAGATCCTCAGACGCATTGCCCGCCACTGCATTGAACCGACCAACGGTCTGTTCATTACGCTTCCCGAAGACGATCTCTCATTTCAGCCAACCTTTGTGACCGCCTGCCGCGCTGCAGGGATTGAGGCTGACGTTATCGACCCCGAACTCGCGCGTCGTCTGGAACCGTCTGTCAACCCGGCCCTTATCGGTGCGGTGAAGGTCCCCGGACGGTACGGTTGACCCTTTCCGCCTGACCGCCGCGAACATGCTGGACGCCCGTGAACACGGCGCACAGGTTCTGACCGGGCAGGAAGTGACCGGGCTTATCCGTGAAGGGAACCGCGTCTGCGGCGTACGTGTTTTTGATACGCAGTATAAGGAGCATGGCGAACTGTACGCCGCCGTGGTGGTCAACGCGGCGGGGATCTGGGGGCAACGCATCGCGGAGTACGCCGAGCTGTCTGTGCGCATGTTCCCGGCAAAAGGCTCGCTGCTGATCCTCGACCACCGCATTAACAACCACGTGATCAACCGCTGCCGCAAACCTTCTGATGCCGACATCCTGGTGCCGGGCGATACCATTTCGCTTATCGGCACCACCTCAACCCACGTGGACTATAGCGAGATTGATTACAACCGCGTGACCGCCGACGAGGTGGATATCCTGCTGCGCGAAGGGGAAAAGCTGGCCCCTGTGATGGCGCAGACCCGAATTCTTCGCGCCTATGCCGGCGTGCGCCCTCTGGTGGCGAGCGATAACGACCCGAGCGGGCGCAACGTCAGCCGTGGCATCGTGCTGCTCGACCACGCCGCGCGCGATGGTCTGGACGGGTTTATCACCATCACCGGCGGCAAGCTGATGACCTACCGCCTGATGGCCGAATGGGCAACCGATGCCGTCTGCCGCAAGCTGGGTAATAGCGAACGATGTGTGACCGCAGAACAACCTCTGCCCGGCTCGCGTCAGTCCACCGAGAAAACGCTGCAAAAAATCATCTCCCTTTCCGCCCCCCTGCGCGGTTCCGCCATCTATCGCCACGGAGACCGCACGCCGCTCTGGCTGGGGGAAGGACGGCTGAGCCGTAGCCTGGTGTGTGAATGTGAAGCCGTCACGGCGGGTGAAGTGCAATACGCCGTGGAGAATCTGACCGTCAACAGCCTGCTTGATTTACGTCGGCGCACCCGCGTGGGCATGGGCACCTGCCAGGGTGAGCTGTGCGCCTGCCGTGCCGCCGGGTTGTTACAACGTTTTCATACCACCACTGCCACCCAGTCGCTGGCACAACTCAGTGATTTCCTGAACGAACGCTGGAAAGGCATTCAGCCTGTCGCCTGGGGTGATGCCCTGCGTGAAAGCGAGTTTACCCGCTGGGTCTACCAGGGGCTGTGCGGTCTTGAGAAGGAGCAACAGGATGAAATTTGATACCGTGATTGTCGGTGGTGGGCTGGCGGGTCTGCTCTGTGGTATCAGGCTAACGAAGCAGGGGCTGCGCTGCGCCATCATCACCCGGGGCCAGAGCGCACTGCACTTCTCGTCGGGTTCGCTGGATCTGCTGGATGAGGCATATCGCGATGCCCTGCCGCCAGAGCATCCCTATAACCTGACGGGCAGAGACACCGTCGACCGCTTCGCCCATGAAGCCGAAACCCTTCTGGCCGAGTGTGGCGCACGGCTGCAGGGTAACGCCCGGAAAAATCATCATCGGGTTACCCCGCTCGGCACCCTGCGCTCTGCCTGGCTCAGCCCGGAAGAGGTGCCTGTTGCCCCCTTTAACGCAGGACGGGTCCTGGTCGTGGGTATTAGCGGTTTTCTTGATTTTCAGCCCCACCTCGCTGCGGCATCGCTCTGTCGTCAGGGCGTGAATGCACAAACGGCTGAGATAGAGCTTCCTGAGCTTGACGTCCTGCGCGACAACCCGAGCGAGTTTCGCGCGGTGAATATTGCCCGTTTTCTCGACAACGACGATAAATGGCCGCTGCTGTATGCCGCGCTCCGGCCGCTTGCCGAAGGTTGCGACACGCTGTTTATGCCCGCCTGCTTTGGCTTAAGCGACAACCGGCTCTGGCGCTGGCTCTCGGATCGCCTGCCCTACTCGCTTGGCCTGCTGCCGACGCTTCCCCCTTCTGTCCCCGGCATTCGCCTGCATACCCAGCTTCAGCGGCGGTTTATCGCTCAGGGTGGCGTGTGGATGGCGGGTGACGAGGTGAAAAAAATCACCCTGACGGATGGCTCGGTGAGCGAAGTCTGGACGCGTAATCACGCTGATATTCCGCTTCGCGCGCGTTATACAGTGCTGGCAAGCGGCAGTTTCTTCAGCAACGGGCTGCTGAGCCGTCGGGACGGCATCCAGGAGGCCATTATGGGGCTGGATGTCCGGCAAACGCCCTCCCGCGCAGACTGGTATCAGAGTGATTTCTTCACCCCGCAACCCTGGCAGCAGTTCGGCGTAATTGTCGATAAGCAGCTACACCCGCAACTTTCTGGTCAGCCAGTCAGTAATCTCTATGCCATTGGCTCTCTTCTGGGGGGAAACGATCCCATCGCTCAGGGTTGCGGCGGCGGGGTCTGCGCCATCACGGCGCTGTATGTGGCAGAGCAAATTGGCCAGCGCATGGAGGCTGAGCAATGAACGATACCCGGTTTGAAAGCTGCATCAAATGCACAGTTTGTACCACCGTCTGCCCGGTCAGCGGTGTGAATCCGCGCTACCCGGGCCCGAAACAAGCCGGGCCTGACGGCGAGCGCCTGCGTCTTAAAGACGGTGCGCTGTACGATGAGGCGCTGAAATACTGCATCAACTGTAAACGTTGCGAAGTGGCCTGTCCGTCGGACGTGAAGATCGGCGATATCATCCAGCGAGCCCGCGCGCGTTACAGCACGCAAAAGCCGTCCCTGCGCGATGCGATCCTGAGTCACACCGACCTGATGGGCAGTGTCTCCACGCCTTTTGCCCCGCTGGTGAATGCTGCAACGTCTCTCAAGCCGGTGCGAAAACTGCTGGATGCGACGCTGAAGATAGACCACCACCGCAGCCTGCCAAAATACTCTCACGGTACCTTCCGGCGCTGGTATACATCCGTGGCAGCGGAACAGGCGCAGTACACCGATCAGGTCGCGTTCTTCCACGGCTGCTATGTCAACTACAACCACCCGCAACTGGGAAAAGATCTGCTGAAGGTACTCAACGCGATGGGGACCGGCGTGCAGCTCCTGAATAAAGAGAAGTGCTGCGGTGTGCCGTTGATTGCCAACGGTTTTACCGATAAGGCGCGCAAACAAGCCAAAAGCAACGTCACGTCCCTGCGCGAGGCCATCGTTGATAAAGGAATTCCGGTACTGGCCACCTCGTCCACCTGTACCTTCACCCTGCGTGATGAGTATCCGCACCTGCTGGACGTGGATAACACCGGTCTGCGCGAGCACATTGAGCTGGCGACGCGTTTCCTGTGGCGCAAACTGGACAGCGGGCAGACGCTGCCGCTGCGGGAACTACCGCTGAAAGTGGTGTATCACACACCGTGTCATATGGAGAAAATGGGCTGGTCGCTCTATACGCTTGAGCTGTTGCGGCTCATTCCGGGGCTGGAGCTGACGGTGCTGGACTCGCGCTGCTGCGGCATCGCGGGCACTTACGGTTTTAAGCGAGAAAACTACGAAACGTCACAGGCGATCGGCGCCCCGCTGTTTCGCCAGATTGAAGAGAGCGGCGCAGATATCGTGGTCACCGACTGCGAAACCTGCAAGTGGCAGATAGAGATGTCTACCAGCAAGCGCTGCGAGCATCCGATCACTCTGCTGGCGAAGGCGCTGGGCTAAACCGTGCCGGGGCAAAACGCCCCGGCAAAGGCATCACTCAACAAACAGCGATTCGACAACATTAATCCAGCCGTGTTCGCTGGCCACCTCTTTACCCTTCAGCCAGCGGCGCAGCATGTTCAGCGCCATCATGGCGCAGACCTCCTGACGTACCGCCAGACTGTGGCGGGTAATGCTCATTTTAACCCGCAAAGCATACGTGCCTTCCGGCGTCGCCAGCGCAAAGTTGAGATGTTCCTCATCCAGCCCCCCCACAAACAGCGCCAGGCCAGCAAAATGTTTCACCCTTCTTTCCGAAGCCCAGCGCGCGGTCTGCGCCAGCGTTTCCTGCTGGAACGGCACCACTTCACTGGCCAACAGCGGCGCACTGGCGCGCGACAGCTGTAGCGCCAGCAGCCCGCCGGTGAACTGTTCGCTTAAGGTCACGCTCAGCTGGCGAGACTGCAGATGCGACGCAATCTGCGCCGGCAGCCCCTCGGTGCCTTCAAAGATCAGGCTTTCACCTGCCACGCGCTGCACCTCCGGCCAGAGCGCCAGCATCGCCGCCTTCTCTGAGGCCGGTCCTGTCAGCTTGAGTTCAATGATGGGCATGGAGGAGCGGTAGCCCATTGAGACACCGGGTGGCAGGGAAAGATGATCAAGACTCTGGGCCAGATCGCTTTCGGAACGGCCAAACGTGGTCAGACGCAGGCAGAGCGGAGGCTCAGGCAGGGTAAAACGTTCGCGAAGGCGCGGCAGGATCTGCTGCTCAACCATCACTTTAAATTCTGACGGTACGCCCGGCGTGAAGAACATCAGGCAGCGGTTCAGCGTAATGGCAAACCCACACGCGGTACCCACGGGGTTATCGACCAGTTCGGCGCTGGCGGGAATTTCCGCCTGCTTGCGGTTGCTGGGTGCCATAACACGGCCACGTTCGGAGAAGAAACGCTCCATCTGCGCCAGCCACTCTTCATGAAGCACCAGCCCTTCACCTTTTGCGGTCGCGGCGGCCAGGGCGCTGAGATCGTCGCTGGTGGGACCGAGCCCGCCGTTCACAATCAACACGTCGGCGTGTTCGCTACGCTCGCGCAGCACATTCACCAGTGACTCAAGATTGTCGCCCACCGTATTGCGACGCGTTAACGGTAATCCTTGCTCAAAGAAAAGATCGGCAAGCCAGGCAGCATTGGTATCAATAATTTGTCCATGCAGCACTTCGTCGCCGGTGGATAACATCTCCACGTTAATCATTGTGTTCTCCCGCTTATATGGTCAAAACACTATAGCGCAAATGGATGTCGGGAGAAGAGTGAAACTGGCGCGACAGAATGCCGCGCCGGCGTGATTAGAACCCTGCGCTGACCCCCACGTACGGGCCGTCAGCCAGTGCGTTGTCGCGGTTGCCGTCTTTACCCGCCAGGTTCAGATAGCGATAGCCTGCTTCAATCGTAATCGGACGCATGATGGTCCAGCGCGCGCCCGCGTTGGCTTCTTCATAGCTGTCGATACCGCTGGAGAGCGAATCCGGTGAGTAGTAATACTCGCCGAACAGGCCGAAACTATCGCCAATTTTCCACTGCAGGCCGCCGCCTACCGCCGCCGCGTAACCTTCATCACCGTCGTTCGGGTTAGTGTAAATCCCCTTACCGCCCACGGTGGCCAGGAACGGGCCAAGCGGAATGTTCAGACCCAGACCGAGGCTTGCCGCATCGCCATCGTCATCGTTATGTGTCCAGCCGCCGGTCATCGCCAGACCGGAGGTCTCGGTCCCAAGGCCAAAGCCGAGGTGAGTATAATCCTGACCCGCCGAGCCGTTGAAGCTGATGGCGTTCGCCGCCGAAGAAACAACCATCAGGCCTAAGCCCACTAATGCCACTTTTTTCATTGTCGTGATCCCGCACAATTTTATAGAGAAGTCCCAAAACCGCGAGATTTTAACCTGAGTCGCCCGGGGATCAAGCACTCTGCGTGCGGCAGACAAGTAGTTTGTAACGATTTGATACCCGGTGTTTTTTTACGTGAGCAGCAGAAAACGCATTTTAACGCTCAGGCCACCCAGCGTTTCGCTGCGCGTCAGCTGCAAAGGACTTCTGTGCAGACGGGCAATATCAGCGGCCAGCGCCAGCCCGATCCCTGACCCGGCGGCATCTCCGACGTTATCCAGCCGGTGGAAAGGCAGCATCGCCTGCTGGATCTGGTCCTCTTCGATGCCCGGACCACTGTCCTCCACGCTCAGCTCAACGGCGCCCTGGTCCGTTCGCAGGAACACGGTCACTGTCCCTTCTGCAGGGGTATATTTGATCGCATTCTCCAGCAGGTTGGCGCACAACTCCCCCAGCAGCACGTCATCGCCTTCGATCATGACCGGCTGCTGCAGACCGTCATAGCCCAGGTCAATCGCTTTACTGCGCGCCTGCGCCAGCCGTGAGAAGCAGCAGTTTTGCACCACCTGAACCAAATCCACCGGCGCAAACTGGCCCTCCCCCTGCTCCTTACGCTTCACCGCGGAAAGCTGCAGCAGCCGTTCGGTCAGTACAATGGTGTCATCCAGGGTCGCATTCATTGCCCGCAGGCTCTCCTGCCAGAGGGCGGGATCCTGACGCGTCAGGGCAACGGAGACCTGGGTTTTCAGCACCGCCAGCGGGGTTTTGAGCTGATGCGAGGCATCCGCGTTGAAGCGTTCCTGACGCGACAGCACGCCGCGCAGCCTGTCGATATAGCGGTTGAACGCCACAATCAGCAGCCGGGTCTCAGACCAGGGCAACAACTCCGGCAGCGGCGCGAGCAGGCCTGGATCACGGCGCACCATCAGCGAAGAGAGCTGGCGCATTGGGCGCAGTACGCGACGCAACAACCACGCGGTCAACACCAGGGTCAGCAGCACCAGCAATCCCTGAGAGACCCATGATGAAAAGAGCAACTGACTGGCGAGATAGCGGCGGGACTGGAGCGTCTCCGCAACATAAATCTCCGCCATGCCGACGATATTCCCTTCATTGACGGGCTGCAGCAGACGCGCGACACGGATCGCCTGCCCGCGGTATTCGGTGTGATAAAACCAGGCCAGCGCCGGATAGAGCGTGGTACGGGATGTTGCCGGGGGCATCCGGGGCAGATCGTCATAACCCGAGATCACCCGCCCGTCGGGATCGACCACTTTATAATAGAGCCGGTCGTTCATATTGAGTTCAAAGCTGTCGAGCACCACCCAGGGTACATTCACGCCCAGCCTGCCGTCGTGAACCTCCAGCCGCTCCGATATTGTTCGGGCAGAGGATAACAGCGTGCGGTCGTAAGCCTGCGTGGCCGCCTGCAATGCGCTGACATAGCTGTTAAATGCCGACAACCCCCACAGCAACAACAACGGAAGCCCAAGAAACAGCAGCAGTTGCAGGTAAAGCGACTGCGGCTTAACCCACCTCATCGCCGCACTCCAGCACATAACCCAGTCCGCGAAGGGTGGTGACCCTCACGCCGCTACCGCTGAGCTTTTTGCGCAGACGATGAATATAGAGATCGATACTCTCCGGGCTAACGTCGTCATTCAGGCTAAACACCTGATCGAACAGCTGCTGCCGGGAAACGGGCCGGGTCCGGCGATGCATCAACACCTTCAGCAGCGACAGTTCGCGCGGCGTGAGCGACAGAGGCTCGTCGCGCAGCAGGAAAAAGCCTTCGTCGTCATATTCCAGCTCCCCAAGGCGCTGACGCTCCTGCGTTCGCCCTTCGCTTCTGCGCAACAGGGCGCGCAGCCGCGCGTCAAGCTCCTCCAGCTCAAACGGTTTCGGCAGATAATCATCCGCCCCGGCGTTGAGCCCTTTCACCCGGTCCGCCACGTTGCTGCGCGCGGTGAGAAACAGGACGGGCAGCGTCTGACCGCGTTTACGCAGACGATGCACGACCTCCAGACCGTCAAAGCCGGGCATTCCGATGTCCAGGATGGCAACCGCATAGCTTTCTCCCTGCAGCAGATGGTCGGCGGCGCGCCCGTCAGAAACGCAGTCCACGGCAAAGCCCTCCTGCACCAGCGCTTTCTCCAGCCAGTGAGCCAGCTCACGATTATCTTCCGCGAGTAAGAGACGCATATCACATCCTGTAAAGTTGGTGTCGCATTGAAAGGGAAATGAAAGGTTATTGTTTTAACAATCACGCAACGGAACCGCTACAAGGTGGTTCACATAATCAGAAAAAAGACCCGTACCCGTACTCCCGGAACTCCGGCGTGAGGATAAACGATGAAAAAACAACTACTTTCGACTCTTGCTGCAAGCGTATTGATGATAAGTGCCTCTGCCGTTCAGGCGCAGGATGCCCCGTCCCGCACCGAGTGCATCGCGCCGGCGAAACCCGGCGGCGGTTTCGATCTCACCTGCAAACTCATTCAGGTCAGCATGCTGGAGACCGGCGCTATCGCAAAACCCATGCGTGTGACCTATATGCCCGGCGGCGTGGGTGCCGTTGCGTACAACGCGATTGTCGCGCAACGCCCTGCGGAAGCCGGCACGGTGGTGGCTTTCTCCGGTGGCTCGCTGTTGAACTTGTCTCAGGGGAAGTTTGGCCGCTACGGCGTGGATGACGTGCGCTGGCTGGCAACCGTCGGTACTGACTACGGCATGATTGCCGTGCGCGCGGATTCACCGTGGAAATCCCTGAAAGACCTGCTGACCGCCATGGAAAAAGATCCGAACAGCGTGGTGATTGGCGCCGGTGCCTCCATCGGCAGCCAGGACTGGATGAAAGCCGCCCTGCTGGCACAGCAGGCGAAGGTTGATCCTCACAAGATGCGCTACGTGGCGTTTGAAGGGGGCGGCGAACCGGTGACGGCGCTGATGGGAAATCACGTTCAGGCGGTATCCGGCGATCTCAGTGAAATGGTGCCCTACCTGAACGGCGATAAAATCCGCGTGCTGGCGGTCTTCTCTGAGAACCGCCTGCCGGGCCAACTGGCGAACGTCCCTACCGCAAAAGAACAGGGTTATGACCTGGTCTGGCCGATTATCCGCGGTTTCTTCGTCGGGCCAAAAGTGACCGATGCCGAATATCAGTGGTGGGTCGAAACCTTCAATAAACTCCAGCAGACCGAAGCGTTTAAAAAGCAGCGCGATCTGCGCGGGCTGTTTGAGTTCAACCTGAGCGGCAAGCCGCTGGATGAGTACGTCAAAAAACAGGTCAATGACTATCGCGAACAGGCGAAAGCCTTTGGCCTTGCCAAATAACCGGAGGCGGTATGAGCGATCGTATTTTTGCCGGGATTTGGCTGCTGCTCTGCGTCGGTGGGATGTTCGTCGCCTGGCAGATCCACAGCGAATACAGCTATGAACCGGTGGGGCCGCGCCCCTTCCCGATGGGCATTGTTGGACTGATGCTGCTCTGCTCGGTGGCCCTGCTGCTCCGTCATCCGGATACCGTAGAGTGGCCACCGCGCCGTATTCTGCAGCGTCTGCTGGTGATGGTCATCGTTCTGCTGATGTACGCCTGGGGTTTTGAGTGGCTCGGCTTTCCGGTTGCAACCGCCATCCTGACGATGGTGATCGGCATGCTGTTTAACGCCACCCTCCCGGCGGCGGGGATTTCCGGCGCGGTAATGGGGATCTTGCTGTGGTTTGCCTTTGACCGCCTGCTGGATGTGACCTTACCGCTCGGCGCATGGTTTAATTAACGGAGCACGCTATGGATACCTGGATTTATCTCTCGCAGGGGTTCGCCGTGGCGATGACCCCGGAAAACCTGGTGATAGCCCTGATCGGCTGCTTTGTCGGGACCATTGTGGGTCTGCTGCCCGGCCTTGGGCCAATTAACGGCGTCGCTATTTTACTCCCGCTGGCGTTTGCCCTGCATCTGCCTGCGGAATCGGCGCTGATCCTGCTGGCGACGGTGTATATAGGCTGTGAATATGGCGGGCGTATTTCCTCCATTCTGCTGAACGTGCCCGGCGATGCGGCGGCCATTATGACCGCGCTGGATGGCTACCCGATGGCACGGCAGGGTCGCGGTGGCGTGGCGCTGTCCATCTCCGCGGTCAGTTCGTTTTGTGGTTCACTGATTGCCATCGGCGGTATCATTCTGTTTGCCCCTGCGCTGGCCCAGTGGTCGCTGGCGTTTGGTCCGGCAGAGTATTTTGCGCTGATGGTCTTTGCCATCGCCTGTCTCGGCAGCATGATGGCGCAGAATCCGCTGAAATCGTTTTTGTCCGCGCTGATTGGCTTAGGGTTAGCCACCGTCGGCGTGGATGCCAACACCGGGGTTTATCGCTTTACCTTTGACAGCGTGCACCTTTCCGACGGCGTGCAGTTTATCGTAGTCGTGATTGGCCTGTTCTCGGTCTCTGAAATTTTATTGATGCTGGAACATACCAGCAGCGGACAGACGCTGGTGCGTAAAACGGGCCGCATGCTTTTCAGTGCCAAAGAGGGCGCACAGTGTATCGGCGCGACGCTGCGTTCGTCGGTGATTGGCTTCTTCGTCGGCATTCTGCCGGGGGCCGGGGCCACCATCGCCAGCGCCATCACTTACATGACCGAGAAAAAGCTCAGCGGCAACAGTGACAGCTTCGGCAAGGGCGACATTCGCGGGGTAGCGGCCCCAGAGGCTGCGAATAACGCCTCGGCCTGCGGTTCGTTTATCCCGATGCTGACCCTTGGCGTACCGGGCTCGGGCACCACGGCGGTGATGATGGGCGCGCTGACGCTCTATAACATTACGCCTGGACCGGCCATGTTTACCGAGCAGCCGGATATTGTCTGGGGGCTGATTGCAGCGCTGCTAATCGCCAACGTGATGCTGCTGGTCATGAACATTCCGCTGATTGGTCTGTTCACCCGGATGCTGACAATTCCCCTGTGGTTCCTGGTGCCGGCTATCGCGGCCGTCTCTGCGGTGGGGGTGTATGCGGTACACAGCACCACTTTCGATCTGGTGCTGATGGTGCTGCTTGGCGTACTGGGCTACATCCTGCGTAAGATGCACTTCCCGATGTCACCGCTGATTTTAGGCTTTGTGCTGGGAGAGATGCTGGAGCAGAACCTGCGCCGCGCCTTGTCCATCAGCAACGGCAATATGTCTATTCTGTGGGACAGCAGCGTGACGAAGGTGCTGTTAGCGATGGCCATCCTGGTGATTGTGGTTCCGCCGGTATTGCGTCTGCTGCGTCGCCGCCAGCGCAAACCGGCACCGGATATCGGTTGATTATCCTTTCAACAGACGGGTGACCCACTGTTTTAATGCCTGGCGGGAGATCTTAATCCCGCCATTTTTGAGCTCTGCCGGCAGCATTAGCCAGTGCACCGGCTGCTCAAAGCGCGCCAGTTTGCCCTGTACCCACGCCGGGAAGCCGGTGATATCGGTTCCCGGTTCACACTCCACCACCGCCACCGGACGCTGACCGAACTCGGCGTCATCGAGTGGGACGATAAACGCCTGGTTTATCTGCGGATGGCGGGCAATAACCCGCTCAAGGCTTTCCGGCTGGATCCCTTCGCCCCCGCTGAAAAAGAGGTTGTCCATTCGGCCAAGGATCGTCAGGCGCCCGTCATGCCATTCCCCGCGATCGCGGGTGGCAAACCAGCCCTGAGCATTGGTCAGCGGAATCAATGCACCGTCCCGCCAGTAACCTGCGGCCATACTTTGCGCTTTGATCCACACTTCACCGTCAACCACCCGCACCTCTCTGCCCGGCAACGCAGCGCCGACGTCCGGTTCACCGTCTGCCTCTTTGGCACAAACCGTTGAGGCAAACTCCGTCAGACCGTAGCCACAGAAAGTGCGGATCCCCCGCTGGCTCGCCTGCTGAGTCAGGTCAACGGGGATCGCGGCCCCGCCAAGCAGTACGGCTTTCAGCGCGACAGGCTGATGTGCATTAAGCAGACGCCAGAGCTGCGTCGGTACCAGTGAGGCATGCGTACAGCCCTGCAGGGCCTGCGCCAGCGGCTGCTTCTCGCGGACGGTTAAGCGCGCGCCAGCCTGCAGCCAGCGCCACAAAATCCCCTGCCCGGAGACATGAAACAGCGGCAGGGAGAGCAGCCAGTCGTCTTCATCGTCGTAGGGCATCAGCGAAAGCACGCCGCGCGCACTGGCAAGATGGGCGGCACAGGTATGGACCGCCGCCTTGGGTAAACCGGTTGAACCGGATGTCAGCGTCATGGAAGCCAGCCGCGATGGTTGCCACGCCACGCGACACCCGCCCGGCGCCTCGCGCATACTGAGCGCGACCAGCCCGTCGTAGACGCCGTCCAGCACCAGGGCAAAGCGCAGCGTCATCTGCGGGAGCAACACGTCCAGCAGCGGGTGCGGCAGCTGCGGGTTAACGGGAAGAATACGTGCCCCGCACTGAAGCAATGCCAGCCACGCCATCAGGGTTTGCGGGTGATTATGCGCCAGCAGCAGTACGCCGTCGCCCTCCTGCACACCCTGCAGCTGAAAGCCCGCGGCCAGTCTGTCGATGCGCGCACACAGCTGTTGCCAGCTGAGCGTCTCATCGTTCAGCCTCAGGGCCGGTTTATCAGCATACTGCGCGCACCAGTGTCGCCACGGCCAGTCGGTAAAACTCATAGCAACGGCTCCAGCCCCTCAACGTCAAGGAGCGGCAGCGTGCTGTCTGGCCACGGACGGATAAGCTGATTTTGCATCAGGTTCAGCGTATCGAGACCGGGGACAGTGTCTGGCGTTAACCAGGCGGCAATGCGCGCCAGTTGGGTTAGCCCCAGGCTGGACTCAATCGAAGAGCTGATGACCGCCGTCAGCCCGGCGGCATGGGCCGCCGCGACCTGCTCGCGTACCTTAGCAAGGCTGCCGGTCAACGTCGGTTTAATGACCACCGCGCGGACACCCGGTTCGGCGACAAACGCAAAGCCGTCTTCACGCAGGCTTTCATCCCACGCGATGGCAATGCCGGTTTCACGGGCAAACGCCCGGGAATCGTCGCGGGTTTTACACGGCTCTTCCAGAAACGCGATACGACTGCGGTACGCCGGGTTTACGTACTTCGCGAACTGCTGCGCCTTCAGCGGCGTCCAGGCGCGGTTAGCATCCAGACGCAGATGCAGGTCGGGCAATGCTTCCAGTAAGAGGTTAGCGACCATCCCATCGCGTACCGCTTCATAGAGACCGACTTTGATTTTCGCCACTTTCTCGCCCGGCATGGCGGCGAGCAGCGCAAACAGCTCATCCGGATCGCCCGTACAGAGCGGTGCCGCGCGGTAATTAGCCTCTGCAGGCAAGCTACCGTCCAGCTCCGCCAGCGCGCAGCTAATACCAAAAGCCGCGGAAGGCACCTCCGGCAACGCCGGGTTCGCGCCCTCACGCCACTCACTGGCCCACGCCAGCAATACCGCCTGCGCGTCATCCAGCGATTCAAGGCTAAAGCCCGGCAGCGGCGAAATCTCGCCCCAGCCTTCCTGCTCGCCCTGCTGCAGATGCACCAGCATGCCATCACGGGTTTTTAACCGCCGTTCACGCAGCACCACGCCCGCGTCCATCGGTATCTGCCAACGATAAACCTGCGCGCGACGCATTACGGATTCCGTTTATATTTGCTGAAGTCAGGCTGGCGTTTTTCGTTAAAGGCGTTGCGACCTTCCTGCCCTTCTTCGGTCATGTAGAACAGCATGGTGGCGTTACCTGCCAGCTCCTGCAGACCTGCCTGACCGTCACAGTCGGCGTTCAGGGCCGCTTTCAGGCAGCGTAGCGCCATTGGGCTGTTTTGCAGCATTTCACGACACCAGCGCACGGTCTCTTTCTCGAGCTCGGCAATTGGCACCACGGTGTTCACCAGGCCCATATCCAGCGCTTCCTGAGCAGTGTACTGACGGCACAGGAACCAGATTTCGCGGGCTTTTTTCTGACCGACAATGCGAGCCATGTAGGAAGCACCCCAGCCACCATCGAACGAACCCACTTTCGGGCCCGTCTGGCCAAAGATGGCGTTCTCTGCGGCAATGGTCAGGTCACACATCATGTGAAGCACATGGCCGCCGCCGATGGAGTAGCCTGCCACCATCGCCACCACCGGTTTTGGACAGGTGCGGATCTGGCGCTGGAAATCGAGCACGTTCAGGTGGTGAACGCCAGAGTCATCCTGGTATCCGCCGTAATCGCCGCGCACTTTCTGATCGCCACCGGCACAGAACGCTTTTTCACCTTCGCCGGTCAGGACGATAACACCGATGTTGTCGTCATAGCGCGCGTCTGCCAGCGCCTGAATCATCTCTTTGACGGTCAGCGGACGGAACGCGTTACGCACCTGCGGGCGGTTGATGGTGATTTTGGCAATGCCGTCTGCGGATTTGTGGTAACGAATGTCGGAGTAACCTTCGGAGCAGTCTTGCCATTCAACCGGCGCATAGAGCATGTGTTCATCAGGATAGATCATAGAGAGTCCTTTATTCGAAGACGCAGTATCTGAGCCAGACTCGCAGCAACCGCAGCGGGGTTTTCCCGGTGGGCGTTGTGTCCGGCATGGGGGATCGCATGGCGTACGGCGTGCAGTTCAGCCGCAAGGGCTTTGAACTTCTCATCACGTTCACCATATAAATAATCAAAAGCGACGTTGCAGGCGCTCAGTCCCGGACGCAAATCAGGCTGCACGGCCAGCGAGGTGGCCTCGAGCATCATCGCCAGAGTCGCGCCATTGTTCTGGCTACGCAGGCGAATAAGCGCCTGCCGCTGAACGTCCGTCAGGGAAGCAAATACGGGTTGTCGGTACCAGTCGGTGAAAACCACGTCGAGTGCCTCGGTACGAAAGCGCCGCGCCCAGCGGCGATCGGATGCCAGCCGCGCACTCCGCTCACCGGCATCCTGTAGCCCGGGATGGCCGCCTTCCACAATAATGCCCTTCAGCCCCTCTGGCTGCTGGCAGGCATGGAACATCGCAATGCGGCCGCCGAGGGAGTACCCCACCAGCCAGAAATTCAGTATGTTGTAACTAAGCAGAGTCCGGGTCAGCAAATCGCTCATCTCCTCGAACCCGGTCACGCCAGTATTGCCGGAACCACCGTGCCCCGGCAGGTCGAGATACAGCCGCGGGTAATCGCCCAGCGCCGCCCCGACCGTCTGCCACTCGCGGCAATCCCCGGAAAAACCGTGCAAAAAGACCAGCCAGGGATAACCCGGCTTTCCAGCCTGCTGCACGCCCGCGAGGATCACAGGTGGCTTACCTGGGCCAGCAGGCTTTGCAGTTTCTGCGCGCCGTCAGCATCGTTCACCACCAGCTCGATCAGCGTCGCACCGGGCTGTCGCCAGGCGCTGCTCAGGGCCGCATCAAGCGCCTCCCAGCTTTCCGGGCGATGGTATTTCAGGCTGAACATTGCCGCGGCGTGTTCAAACTGCACGTTCTGGGGCATCAGATAGAAACGCGCACGTTCGCTCTGCGGGGTGGGCAGTAGGGAGAAAATCTGTCCACCATTGTTGTTAACCACAATCAGCACAAACGGTGCCGAAACCTGACGCAGCAGCGCCAGGGCATTGAGGTCGTACAGCGCGGAGAGATCGCCGACGATTGCCAGCGTAGACTTCGCGCTGGCACGCTGTACGCCCGCCGCCGTGGAGATCAACCCGTCAATGCCGCTGGCCCCCCGGTTACTGTAGACCGGGTAACCGGCTGGCAGCTTTGAAAAGGCATCTATCAGGCGAACCACCAGACTGTTGCCGACAAACAGCTGCCCCTGCTCGGGCAGATACTGACGAATACGGTGTGCCAGCCCGGCCTCACTGAATGCTTCGCAGCTCGCCTGGGTTAACGCCCAGGCCTGTTCCGAAAGCGCCGGGATCGCAACGGCCCAGGGCTTGCGTTTTTCAGCCGGATGGAGTGCAAGCCAGGCGTCAATCTCACTGACCAGACGACGACCACGATGGTGTGCCGGGTCGAGCCGCCCTTCCAGCGAGTCCACCAGCCAGTACTCTTCTGGATCACAGGTTGCCTGCCACTGCAGTAACCGTTTACCGGTCAGGCTTGAGCCGAGCTGGACAATAATCTGCGCCTGCGAAAGCTCGGTGACCGCCTTCGCATTCCCCAGCCAGAGATCGGCACACGGCAGCGGCTGACCGGTCTGGGAAAGCACGTCGCCAATCAGCGGCCAGCCAAGGGTTTGCGCCCATTCCGCAACCAGCTTGCCTTGCGCGGCGCTCATGCGCCCGGCAACCACCACGCCACGCTTCTGCCGCCAGAAGAACCAGTCACGTTGTCTGGCGCTTTCAGGATGCGGTTGTGCACGCAGCCACGGCTTTTCACTTTGCCACCACTCACCCAGGGTGCGCTGCCATTCAAGACCGGTGTCATCCATTTCGCCATACAGCGGTTCGGCAAACGGACAGTTAATATGCAGCGCCCCGCCGCGCAGTGTCCCGATGGCATGATCGATTGTCGAGACCAGCCAGCTTGCCGGAATATCCTGAGTAGGACGCGGTAGCGCGATTGCCTGTGAAGGATGCGAGGCAAAGATGCCCGGCTGACGAATAGCCTGGTTGGCGCCACAGTCGATAAGCTCGGGGGGACGATCCGCGGTCAGCAGGATCAGTTTCTCCCCGGTTAATCCGGCTTCGATCAGCGCCGGATAGAGGTTTGCCACCGCGGTACCGGAGGTCACAATCACCGCCACAGGCTCGTTGCTGACTTTCGCAAGCCCCAGCGCCAGATGGCCAAGACCGCGTTCATCAAAATGAGTGTGGTGAATAAATGCCCGGTTTTCAGCGGCCGCCAGCGTCAGCGGGGTTGAACGAGAACCCGGTGCAATACACACGTGCCTGACGCCATGGCGAGTCAGGGCTTCAAGGATCACCGCCGCCCAGCGTCGGTTAAAAGAACTTACTGACATGAGATTGTCCGGTATCAAGAATACGACACAGTATAAATAATAGAAAAAATTGGAATTTTGATATGAATCGGGATTGCGCGAATCAGTCTTAATCCCTTAGGAGCAGAGAGCGCAGTCCGGCCGCTTTGTTTTCTATCTCCTGCCACTCCTGCTCCGGGTCAGAGCCGCTGACAATTCCCGCCCCGGCGTACAGCCGCAGGGCGTCTTCGTAAACACGGGCAGAACGCAACGCCACGCAGAACTCGCTTTGTTCAGGGGATAAATACCCGGCAGAACCGGCGTACCACTCGCGGTCGAACGGCTCGTTGTGGTGGATAAAGTCGCGCGCCGCCTGACGCGGCAGACCGGCGACGGCCGCCGTGGGCTGCAGAACATGCAGGCATTGTGCATCGTCAGCGTGTTTGAGCTCGGTCCAGATACAGCGACGCAGATGCTGTACTTTACGCAGCCGAACAACCTGGGCGGGCAGCACCTCCAGCGTCTGGGTATGGTGCTGGAGCCGCTGGCAAATATCTTCCACCACCAGCATATTTTCACGCTGATTTTTGTCGTCGTTCATCAGCCAGTCGCCCAGCCGTTTGGCCTGTTTATCATCGGTATGGCTGGCGACGGTGCCTGCCAGCGCTTCCGTGCGCAGCAGCTTGCCGCGTCTGCGCCACAGGCGCTCGGGGGTCGAGCCGAGAAACGCGTTGCTGGCATCGAACACCATGCAGAAATGGTAGCAGTTCAGGTTCAGGGCGCGGCTGGCAGCCATCAGTGCGACAGGGTTAACAGAGTGCTTAAACTGCAGGTCGGTTGCCCGGGCGAGCACCACCTTTTCAAAATCACCGCGAGCGATGGTCTGGGTTGCCTTGCGGATAAGGCGCAGCCATTCGGGTTGTTCCGGATGATGCTTTTCCTGCACAACCTCAACGGACAGTGGACGAATGGGTCTCGCCTCACCGAGTTGCTGGAGAAAATCCAGCGCGGCGCGGGCATCATCGTGAAGTGAACTGTCGCTCCACAGCTGCAGGCGTAACGTGGCCTGTCCGGCGGTACGTCGCCACAGCAGACGCGGTAAAAACAGACTGCCCTGCTCGGGATTAAACGCATTCAGGCCGCAGATACGCGTGTCGCGGGCCGCATCATGCGCCTGCAAAAACTGTGAGGCAAATGCCAGAGAGGAGAAATGCGCGACGGCACCAAGCGCAGCAAGTTCTTCATCACCGTTACGCTGTTGCCAGTAAAACTGAGGATAGCAATGCTGAACGCCCAGCCAGGCCAGGGGATCGAAGGCGTCGTTTAACGGGAAAGAGACGTCGAAGTGATGTAAACCGGGTGCAGTGGGTAACGCTTGCGTAAGCTGGCTACGCAGATGCTCCAGCGCGGTGGAAATCGAATTCACGCGAACCTCTCCCTGTTAAAACCGCATATTATACGGGGTACTGACCATAAATAGCAGTACCCACGTATAGGGAGTGGTTAACCGTATAAGGAACGTTAACGGCGGGCTAAAAGCAGCCCCAGCACCAGTCCGACAGCTGCCCCTACCCCGATGCCTTGCCATGGTTTTTCATGGACGTAATCATCGGCACGGTATACCGCCTTTTTCGCGCGGTAATAGTAATTGTCCGAAGCATGGCTGACGCGATTTTTAACATCATCCAGCGCTTTTTCGGCACGGGCTTTCAGCTCAATATATTTCTGATCGGCAGGGTCGCCCGACGAACGTAACACCTCTTCCAGCGTTTCGCTCAGCAAGGCCAGGTCGTCATCGATACGGGTATCCCAGGATTGAAATGACATATTTTTCTCCATGTTAGTACACCAGTCCGCTAACTATAGCCAACGACTCGCCATTACGCCTGTTTCGCTTCCCGCGCCATGCCGATGTGTGGAATACCGTCCTCATCGTACACGTCCGTCACGGGGGTAAACCCAAAATGCCCGTAAAACGGTTGCAGGTGCGCCTGCGCGCCCAGATATAATGCCTTGTCCGGCCACTGTTTTTGGCACGCTTCCAGCGTTTTTTCCATCAGCTGATAGCCCAGTTTTTCACCACGCGCGTTGCCGCTGATAATCACGCGACCAATCACGACAGGCTCAAAATCGTCTTCGCTTTTCAGAATCCTCGCATACGCCACCAGCGCGTTGTCCCGCCAGCCAAGAATATGGCGATTCTCGCCAATAAGATCATCGCCATCGATATCCTGATACGGGCAGGTTTGTTCAACAACAAACACTTCGCAGCGCAGTTTGAGCAGCGCGTAAAGTGACGTTACCGTGAGCTCACTATGGTGTAAATCTTGCCACTGGATCATGTCAGTCTCCTTCCTGGGTTCATCACGTTATACTAAACCCCTCCCCGTTCGGCAAAGGGCTGATTACGTTATGGAACTGATTTTTCTCGGTACGTCCGCTGGAGTGCCAACCCGATCACGAAATGTGACCGCGATTCTGCTGGATTTGCAGCACCCGACGCGGGGTGGATTATGGCTTTTTGACTGCGGTGAAGGGACGCAGCATCAGCTGTTACATACCCCGTATCATCCCGGCAAACTGGATAACATTTTCATTACCCATCTGCATGGCGACCATCTGTTTGGCCTGCCTGGCCTGCTGTGCAGCCGCTCAATGGCGGGCAATGCCAACCCGCTGACGATTTACGGGCCTGCGGGTATTCGGGAATTTGTCGACACCACGCTGCGCCTGAGCGGCTCATGGACAGATTATCCCCTGGAGGTGGTGGAGATAACCACTGGTCTGGTGCTGGATGACGGGGTTTATCGGGTGACAGCCCAACCCCTGAGCCATCCTGTAGAGTGCTATGGTTATCGCATTGAGGAGCAGGATAAACCCGGTGCGCTCAATGCGTCGGCATTACTGGCCGACGGAATCAAACCCGGGCCGCTGTTCCAGCGCCTGAAGCAGGGCGAAACCGTGACGCTGGAAGACGGGCGCATCATCAACGGGCAGGATTATCTCGCCGCCCCGCAGCCCGGGAAAAAACTGGCGATTCTTGGCGACACAGCCCCGTGCCCGGCGGCGTTGCTGCTGGCGCAGGGTGTGGATCTCATGGTGCATGAAGCCACCCTGGAGGCGGCGATGGAAGAGAAAGCCAACAGCCGGGGCCATAGCTCTACGCACCAGGCGGCGCAGCTTGCGCGTGACGCGGGCGTCGGGAAACTGATCGTCACCCATGTCAGCTCGCGCTACGACGCCCGGGGCTGTCAACGCCTGCTGGCAGAGTGCCGTGAACGGTTCCAGGAATGTGAGCTGGCCGAAGATTTCGCTAAGGTCAGCGTTTAGTCCTTCATTTTTCTCTCAGAGTGCCGATAACGATTAAAAGGTCAGCATTTCTCTCGAGGGTAGAATGGATAATTTCCA
Source organism: Enterobacter sp. SORGH_AS_0287 (assembly GCF_031453695.1). Classification (NCBI taxonomy): domain Bacteria; kingdom Pseudomonadati; phylum Pseudomonadota; class Gammaproteobacteria; order Enterobacterales; family Enterobacteriaceae; genus Enterobacter; species Enterobacter sp. SORGH_AS_0287. The sequence goes on along the minus strand of NZ_JAVIZW010000001.1, from coordinate 274,258 downwards.
GAAAGATATTGATGACAGGGCGAATCTCACCCTGTCGAACCGTTTTGAACTGTTGCTGTTCCGTCTTGGCACCTCTCTGAACGCAAATAAATCCGAGCTGTTTGGCATTAACGTCTTTAAGCTGCGTGAAATTGTGCCGATGCCAGAGTTCACGAAACCCGCCGGGATGAAATCACCGCTGATGGGCATGGTGAATATTCGCGATCAGGTTATCCCGGTGATCGACCTGGCCGCCGTGGCGGGCTGTAAGCCAACCACCGGGCTGAACATCCTGCTGATCACGGAATATGCCCGCAGCGTGCAGGCTTTTGCGGTGGAATCCGTTGAGAACATCATGCGTCTTGACTGGAAGCAGGTGCACGCGGCGGAAACTGCCGTCAGCGGGCGGTACATCACCAGTATCGCCTGTCTGGATGAGAAGACCGATACCAATGAGCTGGCGATGGTGCTCGACGTTGAGCAGATCCTGTATGACATCACCCCGGCCAACCACGACCTGCATGCCACGGATCTGAAGACCACGAAATTCCACATCAAGCCCGGTGCCGTCGCGATTGTCGCCGAAGACTCTAAAGTGGCACGCTCGATGCTGGAAAAAGGTCTGCAGGCGATGGAGATCCCGGCGCAGCTGCATATCACCGGCAAAGACGCGTGGGAGAAAATTAGCGTGCTGGCGGCACAGGCTCAGGCTGAAGGTGTGCCGATTACCGATAAGATTGCACTGGTGCTGACCGACCTGGAAATGCCGGAGATGGACGGCTTTACCCTGACGCGTAAAATCAAAACCGACCCACTGTTGAAAGATATTCCGGTGGTGATCCACTCTTCCCTCTCCGGCAATGCTAACGAAGATCATATTCGCAAGGTGAAAGCCGACGGTTACGTGGCAAAGTTTGAACTCAATGAACTGTCGTCAGTCATTGAAGAAGTCCTGGATCGGTCAATGAAGAAGATTGACGGTCCGCTGATTAGCCGTAAACAGCTGGCTTAACTTTCAGCAGGCTCACGCCTTCCCGACAGGGCAAGGCCGCAAGCCAACAAAAAACCCGCCGAGGCGGGTTTTTTTATTCACTGCGGTCAAACAGCAACGTGATTACATCAGCGGCATCGCGTGCTGCACGATGGTGATCAGCGGCTGTGGATAGATACCGAAGATCAGTACCAGCAGCGCGGAGATCAGTACCACGATACCACCGGCGCTGTACTGCCAGTTACGCGGCGCATCGCGGTTCAGTTGCTGAGGTGCACTCAGATACAGACTCACGGCCACACGCAGGTAGTAGTAGAGACCGATTGCAGAGCCGATAACCACGCCCGCCGTCAGCCACCACAGGTGTGCCTGCACACCCACTGCCAGCACGTAGAACTTACCGATAAAGCCCAGCGTCATCGGAATACCCGCCAGAGAGAGCATCATTACGGTCATAACGGCGGACAGAATCGGACGGTGCCAGAACAGACCACGGTAGGAGAACAGGGAATCTGCATCCGGACCACGGTACGGGCTGGACATCAGGCTCACCACGCCGAACGCGCCGAGGCTGCTGAACAGGTAACCGGCCAGGTAAACACCGACGGTCTCCATCGACATCTCACCGCTCTGCAGCGCAATCAGTGCCACCATCAGGTAGCCCAGATGGGAGATAGATGAGTAGCCCAGCAGACGTTTAATGTTGGTCTGGCTCAGCGCCATCAGGTTACCGAAGATGATGGAAGCAAACGCGATGATGCCCAGCACCACGCGAACCGCTTCGCTGTCACCCACCGGCGCATACAGGAACAGACGCATCACCACCCCGAAGATAGCGATTTTGCTCGCCGTCGCCAGGAAGGTTGAGACAGGAGCAGGCGCGCCCTGGTAGACGTCTGGCGTCCACAGGTGGAACGGAACCAGAGAGAGCTTAAAGCCAAGGCCAACAATCATCATGCCCAGACCCGCCAGCAGCAGCGGTTCGTGCAGCATACCGTCGCCGAGGCTCTTGCCGAGCGCCATGAAAGAGAGGTTTCCGGACTGTGCGTACAGCAGCGCGATACCAAACAGCAGGAAAGACGACGCGGCAGCAGACAGAATGGTGTACTTGATGCTCGCTTCCAGAGAACGTTTCTGACGGAAGGCGTAACCAATCAGACCGAACAGCGGCAGAGAGATAAGCTCAATACCGAGGAACAGCGCAGCCAGATGGTTCGCATTCGCCAGCAGAATACCGCCCAACGCGGCAATCAGTACCAGCAGGTAAAACTCTTCTTTGTTGTCGTTGTAGCCTTCCAGCCATGGGTACGCAAACGTACAGGTTGCCAGGCTCGCCAGCAGAACCAGACCCGAGTACAGCATGGCATAGCCGTCAACGCGCATCAGCGGAGTGACGTCCATCGCCCCGCCCTGGCCAACAAACCAGAGAGAGACTAATGCGGCGTTCAGACCGATGACCGACAGCGTGGCATTCAGGAAGTGATTGCGTCGCCACGCAATGGAGAGCATCACAACCACCACCGTCAATCCGACGATCAGCAGCGGTAGCAGCGCGATCAGTTGTTGTGGAGTTATTGTCATGGCGAATTACGGCCTTGTAGTAGAAGCAGAATTAACAAACCACTGCTGGATATTCCCCATCGCGGAGTGCGAGGTATCCAGAATTGGCTGCGGGAAGAAGCCCAACAGCACCAGCAGTACGACCAGCAGCAGGATGATGAACAGCTCACGCAGCGACATCCCCGGCAGTTCTTTTGCAGCAATTTCGCTCTTCGCTTTACCGAAGTAAGCGCGGTGCAGCATCGCCAGCGAGTAAACGGAAGCGAACACCAGACCAAAGGTGGAGATCACGGTAATGACCGGCACCACTTTGAAGCTGCCGAACAGAATCATAAATTCGCCGACGAAGTTACCGGTGCCTGGCATACCCAGCGTGGCCACCGCGAAGAACATAGAGAGCGCTGGCAGCCATTTAATTTTGCTCCACAGACCGCCCATCATACGCATGTCACGGGTGTGAAGACGTTCGTACAGCTGACCACACAGGATGAAGAGACCGGCTGCGGACAGACCGTGCGCAATCATCTGGATAACCGCACCCTGGTAAGCCAGCTGGCTGCCGGTGTAGATGGCAATCAGTACAAAGCCCATGTGGGAAACGGAGGTGTACGCAATCAGACGTTTAATGTCGTACTGCGTGAAGGCCATCCAGGCACCGTAGAAGATACCGATCACACCAAGCCACATCGCAATTGGCGCGAACTCAGCGGACGCATTCGGGAACAGCGGCAGAGCGAAACGCAGCAGACCGTAGGCCGCGGTTTTCAGCAAGATCCCCGCCAGGTCAACGGAACCCGCCGTTGGCGCCTGTGAGTGCGCGTCTGGCAGCCAGCCGTGCAGGGGAACCACCGGCATTTTCACCGCGAAGGCAATGAAGAAGCCGAGCATCAGCAGGTATTCCACACCGTGAGACATCGGGGTCTTCAGCAGGTCTTCATAGTTGAAGGTCCAGATACCGGTCGCGGTATGGTGAACAAACACCAGCGCCAGAATCGCAATCAACATCACCAGACCGCTCGCCTGGGTATAGATGAAGAACTTGGTTGCCGCCGTGATACGCGTTTTACCGTCGGACGCCTTATGGCCCCACAGCGCGATCAGGAAGTACATCGGCACCAGCATCATCTCCCAGAAGAAGAAGAACAGGAACATGTCGATGGCAAGGAACACGCCGATAACGCCGCCCAGGATCCACATCAGGTTCAGGTGGAAGAAGCCCTGGTATTTTTCAATTTCTCGCCAGGAGCACAGTACCGCCAGAACGCCGAGCAGACCCGTCAGCACCACCATCAGCAGCGACAGACCGTCGATAGCCAGGTGAATGGTTATCCCAAAACGCGGGATCCACGGCAGAATAAATTCAGACTGCCACTGCGGAATCCCCGCAGACTGCGTCAGAGAGTAGCCACCCTGCAACCACAGTTGCAGACCAAGCGCGAGCGTCAATCCCATGGTGATCAGCGCGATCCAGCGCGGCATCTTCACGCCAAAGCGTTCAGTCTGCCAGCACAGGAAGCCGCCGATGAAGGGAATTAATATTAGCCAGGGTAGTAACATGGCGATTTACATTCCTTTTTAAGGCCCCCAGCAGGAGCCTGATTTTCAACGAATTCGAATAAAATTCACTTAACGATCAACGCAACACCATCAGCAGCGCCAGCACGACAACCGCACCGATGCTCATGGACGCCACATACCAGCGCAGGTAACCGTTCTCGCTGAACAGCAGGCCTTTACCTGCAAAGCGGGAAAGGATCGCCGGGATATTCATCAGAGAGTTCAGCGGATCGCGTTTCAGCAGCCACGCAATGCCCAGGAACGGCTTGACGAAGATCATGTCGTACAGCCAGTCGAAGCCCCACGCGTTGTACCACCAGGTCCCCAGCAGGCGGCCTGGCGCACTGTTGGCAACGGCAGTCACCAGCGTACGTTTGCCCAGCCACAGCCATGCTGCGATCAGGATGCCCGCGATAGCGACCACACCCGAGGTGATTTCAAGCGTCAGAACGCGACCGTGCTCAAGCTCGGTGGTGTCCGGCAGTACGCCCTGCAGCGGTGGCACAATCAGTGCGCCAACGAAGGTGGAGAGTACCAGCAGCACAATCAGCGGCAGGTGATGAGTAATCCCCTTCCCTGCGTGAGCGTGAATTTGTTCTTTACCGTGGAATACGATGAAAATCATACGGAAGGTATACAGGGAGGTCATGAACGCACCGACCAGACCCGCAACCATCAGATTGATATGACCATTCGCCATGGCACCGGCAAGGATTTCGTCCTTACTGAAGAAGCCCGCGGTAATCAGCGGCAGTGCCGCCAGCGCCGCGCCGCCCACCAGGAAGCAGACATAAACCAGCGGAATGGACTTACGCAGTCCGCCCATCTTGAAGATGTTCTGCTCGTGGTGGCAGGCCAGAATCACGGAACCGGATGAGAGGAACAGCAGCGCTTTAAAGAACGCGTGCGTCATCAAGTGGAAAATGGCTGCGTCCCATGCCTGAACACCCAGTGCCAGGAACATATAACCAATCTGGCTCATGGTGGAGTACGCGAGAACGCGTTTGATGTCGGTTTGCACCAGCGCGGCAAAGCCTGCCAGCACCAGCGTTACCGCACCAACGATACCCACCAGATGCAGAATTTCCGGCGTCATCAGGAACAGACCATGCGTACGCGCAATGAGGTAGACCCCAGCGGTAACCATGGTTGCGGCGTGGATCAGCGCGGAGACAGGCGTTGGACCTGCCATCGCGTCGGCCAGCCATGTCTGCAACGGCAGCTGCGCGGATTTACCCACGGCACCACCCAGCAGCATCAGCGTTGCCCACCACAGCATGTCATTGCCGGCAGCGAAGTGCGCTGGCGCCAGTTCCACCATTTCGCGGAAATTCAGCGTGCCCAGTTCGTTGTAGAGAATGAACAGCGCGAAGGCGAGGAAGACGTCACCCACACGGGTCACGACAAACGCTTTCATGGCCGCTGCGCCATTCTTCGGATCGGTATAGTAGAAGCCGATCAGCAGATAAGAGCAGAGACCCACGCCTTCCCAGCCGAGATACATCAACAGCAGGTTATCGGCCAGCACCAGAACAACCATGCTCGCGATAAACAGGTTGGTGTAGGCGAAGAAGCGGGAGTAACCCTCTTCACCGCGCATATACCAGGAGGCAAACATGTGGATCAGGAAGCCCACGCCGGTCACCACGGAGAGCATGGTCAGAGAGAGACCATCCAGCACCAGGTTGAAACCGATGTTGAAATCACCGACCGACATCCAGGTCCACAGCGGTACGCTGAAGGCCTGACGCCCGTTGTTAAAGAAGTCGATACCCGCATACGCTGTCACCAGCGCAGCCAGACCCACAGAGCCCATGCCGACGGTGGCGGACAGATTCTCAGACCAGCGGCCACGAGAAAACGCCAGCAGCACGAAGCCAATCAGCGGAAAAATAATGGTTAAGGCAAGCATGTTCATCCACGCAACTCACTTACTGAATCGATGTTCAGGTTCTGGCGGCGACGATGGAGCTGCAGTAACAGCGCCAGGCCAATACTCGCTTCGGCAGCCGCGAGGCTGATGGCGAGAATGTACATCACCTGACCATCGGTCTGGCCCCAGTAGCTTCCGGCGACCACGAAGGCCAGCGCGGAGGCGTTAATCATGATTTCCAGACCGATCAGCATAAACAGCAGATTGCGGCGGATAACCAGACCGGTTAAGCCCAGAACGAATAAAATCGCAGCGAGGATCAGTCCATGTGTTAAGGGGATCATGCGCGTTCCTCCGTTTTTCTTTTCGCGCGGTCGTCAGTGCGGTTGCTCAGCAACTCACCAGCACGCTCTTCGCGGCCAACGTGGAAGGCGACAACCAGGCCCGCCAGCAGCAGCATAGAGGCCAGTTCAACCGCCAGGACGTATGGGCCAAACAGCGTAATACCCACCTCTTTAGCGCCGATTGGCGTGCCGTCGATGCCCTGATCATTCACGCCCAGAATGGCGTAAACAATGACCACCAGCATGATGGCCGACAGGATCGCCGGGCCAATCCAGACCTGCGGTTTTAACCACTGACGTTCCTGCTCAATTTCAGAGCCGCCCAGGTTCAGCATCATCACCACGAAGACGAACAGCACCATGATGGCCCCGGCGTAGACGATGATCTCCAGCGCACCAGCAAAATGCGCGCCCAGCGCAAAGAACACCCCGGAAATAGCCAGCAGCGAGATAATTAAGTACAGCAGCGCATGCACCGGATTGGTGTGCGTAATCACTCGCAGCGTAGCCAGGATGGCGATAAGGCCACAGATATAAAAAGCGAATTCCATTGCCCTCTCCTTACGGTAACAGGCTCTTGACGTCGATAGGCTTAGCTTCGTTCTCTGCTTCGCCCTTATCTTTGCCGTCGATTGCCATACCCGCCATCCGGTAGAAGTTATATTCCGGGTATTTGCCCGGACCGGAAATCAGCAGATCCTCTTTCTCGTACACCAGGTCCTGACGCTTATACTCACCCAGTTCGAAGTCCGGGGTCAGCTGAATCGCCGTGGTTGGGCACGCTTCTTCACACAGACCGCAGAAAATGCAGCGTGAGAAGTTGATGCGGAAGAACTCAGGATACCAGCGGCCATCTACCGTCTCTGCTTTCTGCAGAGAGATACAGCCCACCGGACACGCTACCGCACACAGGTTACAGGCAACGCAGCGCTCTGAACCGTCCGGATCGCGCGTCAGCACGATACGGCCACGGTAGCGCGGCGGCAGATATACCGGCTCTTCCGGGTACATCCGGGTTTCGCGTTTGGCAAACGCGTGCAGGCCGATCATCCAGATACTGCGTACCTGAGTGCCGAAACCTACCAATAATTCTTTTAAGGTCATGGTCTATAGCCCCTTATGGCTGCTGCCAGAGAATGACAGCCGCCGTTACCAGCAAGTTGATGAGCGTCAGCGGCAGGCACACTTTCCAGCCGAAGGACATTACCTGGTCATAACGCGGACGCGGTAACGCTGCGCGAATCAAAATGAACATCATCATGAAGAACGCGGTTTTCAGCGCGAACCAGATGAACGGCGGTAAGAACGGGCCATGCCAGCCACCAAAGAACAGCGTTACCATCAACGCGGAAATGGTGACAATACCGATGTACTCGCCCACGAAGAACAGACCGAATTTCATACCGGAATATTCGATGTGGTAACCGTCGGCCAGTTCCTGTTCGGCTTCTGGCTGGTCAAACGGGTGACGGTGACACACCGCCACGCCCGCGATAGCAAAGGTAATAAAACCAAAAAACTGCGGGATAACGTTCCAGATGTCAGCCTGGTTGTTGACGATGTCGGTCATGTTGAATGAACCGGCTTGCGCCACCACACCCATCAGGGAAAGCCCCAGGAATACTTCGTAGCTCAGCGTCTGCGCAGAAGCACGCATCGCACCCAGCAGGGAGTATTTGTTGTTACTGGACCAGCCCGCGAACAGCACCGCATACACGGCGAGGCCTGCCATCATCAGGAAGAACAGAATGCCGATGTTCAGGTCAGCCACCACCCAGGTCGGGCTGACAGGAACAATCGCGAACGCCAGCAGCAGCGAGGTAAAGGCGATCATCGGTGCCAGAGTAAAGATCACGCGGTCCGAGAAGCGCGGGATCCAGTCCTCTTTAAAGAACATCTTGATCATGTCCGCTACCAGCTGGAGTGAACCACCCCAGCCCACGCGGTTCGGTCCGTAACGGTTCTGGAACAGACCGAGCAGACGACGTTCACCAAAGCTCATGAACGCGCCACAGGTGACGACCACCAGCAGGATAACTATCGCTTTCAGAATGCTCAGCAGGATGTCGATAAGATCCGGCGTTAACCAACTCATGCTTTTGCCTCCTGCAGATTATCAAGACGCGCACCCGCCAGTACCGGCGCGATGCCAGGCATACCCATCGGCAGACCCACCTGCCCTGCTGTCAGACTTTCAGAGATAATCAGCGGCAAGCTGATTGTCTGGCCATCATAGCTAAAGGCGATGTTCGCACCCGCGTTAACGCCAAGCTTCGCGGCATCTGCCGGGTTAAGCTTGATGTACGGCTGCGGCATGCGGCTCTGGAATACCGGAGAACGCTGGGACAATTCGTCACTGCCGAACAGATGGTAGTACGGCGCAATACGCCAGTTCCCTTCCTGCGCCTGGAAGCTCGCCGGCACGGTGGTGAAGAAGTCCAGACCGGTGTCGGAAGCTTCAATCAGACGCACGCCCGGGTCACCGTGGCGCAGAGAGCCGCCCACTTCAGCCTGGAATTTGTTCCATGCCTGCGGGGAGTTCCAGCCTGGTGCCCATGCGAACGGAACCTGAGAGCGCGGTGCAGACGGCTGGTTGTTCCCTTCCATTGAGAAGGCAAACATCGTGTCTTTATCCTGCGGCTGACGAGGTTCGTGAACGCTGATGTTGGCTCGCATCGCGGTACGACCGCTGTAACGGTGCGGTTCACGCGCCAGTTTCTGGCCACGAATACGGAAGCTTGCGTCAGGAGCCGCATCTTTGATGCCAGCCAGCTGAGGCAGTTTTTCCACGACCGCGTCGATAACATGGTCGAGCTGCGTCCAGTCCACTTCACGGCTCTGAACGGTGCTGTGCAGAGAGTGCAGCCAGCGCCAGCTTTCCAGCATTATGGTGTTGCTGTCGTAGTACGCCGGGTCATACACCTGGAAGAAACGCTGTGCGCGGCCTTCGTTGTTGATAACCGTGCCGTCGCTTTCCGCGAAGCTTGCCGCAGAGAGCACCAGGTGCGCTTTGTCCATGATCGCGGTGCGCTGATGGTCAATAACCATCACCAGCGGCGCTTTGGAGAGCGCTGCGTCAACGCGTGCGGCAGAAGCATGGCGATGCAGGTCGTTTTCCAGCACCACAACGGCGTCAGCAGCACCGGATTCCAATTCGCTTAACGCAGCTTCCAGAGAGCCACCGCCAATCATTCCCAGACCGATGCTGTTCACCGCACGGGCAATCATGGTCACGCCAACGTCTGCACCACGGCCTTTCAGCGCTTTAGCCACGTTCGCGGCAGCCTGAATGATCTCCGCGCTACCGGCGTTAGTCCCGGAAACAATCAGGGGTTTCTTCGCACCCGCCAGGGCCTGAACAATCACATCAACCTTGTTCTGCAGGTCGCGATCGAGACCTTCAACGGCCGGAGAATTGCTGTCCAGCGCATGAGCAATCGCAAAGCCAAGACGGGCCTGATCTTCAACCGGCGCGCAGTAGGTCCACGCCGCGATATCGTCCAGACGCGTGCTGTCGACGTTGGTCACAAACAGAGGATGCTTAGCACGCTGACCGATGTTGAGGATTGCCGCAATCTGCCAGTCAGCCACTTTCTGAGCTGCCGCCATTTCACGAGCTTTACCTTTGACCGCCTGACGAACCGCCAGGGCAGCGCGAGCGCCGGTCTGCGTCAAATCTTCACCCAGCACCAGAACCGCATCATAAGATTCAATTTCACGCAGCGCTGGGGTATGAATACCGCCTTCACGCAGCACTTTCAGTACCAGCTGCAGACGTTCCTGCTCGCCCTGAGCGATACCGGTGTAGAAGTTTTCCGCCCCAACCAGCTCACGCAGCGCGAAGTTACTTTCGATGCTGGCGCGCGGGGAGCCGATACCGATCACTTTCTTCGACTGGCGCAGAATATCTGCCGCGCCCTGCATCGCCTGTTCAGCGTTCAGGGTGATGAAGTCATCACCACGGCGTTGAACGGGCTGACGTGGACGGTCTTTCAGGTTCACGTAGCCGTAGCCGAAACGACCGCGGTCGCACAGGAAGTAATGGTTAACGGTACCGTTATAACGGTTTTCAATACGACGCAGTTCGCCATAGCGCTCACCCGGGCTGGTGTTACAGCCCAGCGAACACTGCTGGCAGATGCTTGGTGCAAACTGCATGTCCCACTTACGGTTGTAACGCTCGGAGTGGGTTTTATCGGTGAAGACGCCGGTTGGACAAATCTCGACCAGGTTACCGGAGAATTCGCTTTCCAGCGTACCGTCTTCCGGACGACCGAAGTAGACGTTGTCATGCGCGCCATACACGCCCAGATCTTGTCCGTCTGCGTAATCTTTGTAGTAACGCACGCAGCGGTAGCAGGCGATGCAGCGGTTCATTTCGTGAGAGATGAACGGCCCCAAATCCTGGTTGCGGTGGGTACGTTTGGTAAAGCGATAGCGACGGAAGCTGTGACCGGTCATTACGGTCATATCCTGAAGGTGGCAGTTACCGCCTTCTTCACAGACCGGGCAATCGTGCGGGTGGTTGGTCATCAACCATTCCACAACGCTTTCACGGAACTGTTTGGCTTCTTCGTCATCAATCGAAATAAAAGTGCCTTCGGTGGCTGGCGTCATACAGGACATCACCAGGCGACCACGCGTGTCTTCCGCGTTTTGATATTGCTTCACCGCACACTGGCGGCAAGCACCGACGCTGCCCAGCGCCGGATGCCAGCAAAAATACGGAATATCAAGGCCGAGCGACAGACAAGCTTCCAGCAGGTTGTCCGCCCCGTTGACCTCATACTCTTTGCCGTCTACATGAATCGTAGCCATTAGCATGCTTCCAGTTGGCTCAGTCGTAACTGAGCGTTAATCAAAATTCTGTTTTACCAGCGCGCTTTCAGCAGGTTCGGCTGAATCCCATTGATGGCATGGGTATTGCTGAACGGCTGCTTGATGCCTGCTTCGAATTCGTCGCGGAAATATTTAATCGCGCTCTGCAGTGGCTCAACGGCGCCTGGTGCGTGGGCACAGAAGGTTTTCCCGGGGCCCAGGAATCGACACAGTTGCTCAAGTGTCTCGATATCGCCAGGCTGGCCTTCGCCACGTTCGATAGCACGCAGGATCTTCACGCTCCACGGCAGACCATCACGGCACGGTGTACACCAGCCGCAGGACTCGCGGGCAAAGAACTCTTCGAGGTTACGCACCAGCGATACCATGCCGATCTCGTGGTCGACGGCCATCGCCAGCGCCGTACCCAGACGGCTGCCTGCTTTACCAATGCTTTCGAATTCCATCGGCAGATCAAGATGGGCCTCGGTCAGGAAGTCGGTCCCTGCACCGCCTGGCTGCCAGGCTTTGAATTTCAGGCCATCACGCATGCCGCCAGCGTAGTCTTCAAGAATTTCACGTGCGGTGGTGCCAAACGGCAGTTCCCAGACGCCAGGGTTCTTCACGCGACCGGAGAAGCCCATCAGCTTGGTACCGGCATCTTTACTGTTCGAGATGCCCTGATACCACTCCACGCCATTGGCGAGGATTGCCGGGACGTTACACAGGGTTTCGACGTTGTTTACACAGGTCGGTTTACCCCAGACGCCAGAGCTTGCCGGGAACGGTGGCTTGGAACGTGGGTTCGCACGGCGGCCTTCCAGGGAGTTAATCAGTGCGGTCTCTTCACCACAGATATAACGCCCTGCCCCGGTGTGCACGAACAGCTCGAAGTCAAAACCGGTGCCAAGGATGTTTTTACCCAGCAGGCCCGCTTCAGTGGCTTCGGCAATCGCGCGACGCAGGTTTTCAGCCGCTTCGATGTATTCACCGCGCAGGAAGATGTAACCCCGGTACGCTTTCAGCGCGAACGCGGAGATCAGCATGCCTTCCACCAGCAGGTGCGGCAGCTGTTCCATCAGCAGGCGGTCTTTATAGGTGCCCGGCTCCATTTCATCAGCGTTACACAGCAGGTAACGGATGTTCATGGATTCGTCTTTTGGCATCAGGCTCCACTTCAAACCGGTGGAAAAGCCTGCGCCGCCGCGCCCTTTCAGGCCAGCGTCTTTGACCGCACTGACGATGTCGTCCGGCGCCATGCCGCCCAGGGCTTTACGCGCACCGGCATAGCCGTTTTTGCTCTGGTATTCGTCGAGCCATACCGGCTGTTTGTCATCACGCAGACGCCAGGTCAGTGGATGAGTTTCAGCAGTACGAATTACAGTTTTCATTTGTACTGCTCCAGCAGGTCAGGAATGGCTTCCGGCGTCAGATAACTGTGAGTATCCTCATCAATCATCATGGTCGGCCCCTTGTCGCAGTTCCCCAGGCAGCAGGTTGGCAGCAGCGTAAAGCGGCCATCGAACGTGGTCTGGCCTGGCTTAATATTGAGCTTTTTCTCAATCGCTGCCTGAATGCCCTGATAACCGGTAATGTGACAAACCACGCTGTCACAGTAGCGGATCACATGGCGACCCACCGGCTGACGGAAGATCTGGCTGTAGAACGTGGCTACGCCTTCTACGTCACTTGCCGGAATGCCCAGCACTTTTGCGATCTCATAGATCGCCCCATCCGGCACCCAACCACGCTGTTTCTGTACGATTTTCAGCGCTTCAATGGACGCCGCACGCGGGTCTTCGTAGTGGTGCATCTCGTGCTCAATAGCGGCACGTTCTGCTTCACTCAGCTCAAAAGCCTCGGTTTGTGGTTGTTGATTCTCGTGCATAATTAGCGGTCCACATCTGACATAACAAAATCGATACTACCCAGATACACAATCAGGTCGGAGACCAGACTGCCGCGGATGGCGGACGGGATCTGCTGCAGGTGCGCAAAGCTTGGTGTACGCACGCGGGTACGGTAGCTCATGGTGCTGCCGTCACTGGTCAGGTAGTAACTGTTAATACCCTTGGTCGCTTCAATCATCTGGAAGGATTCTTGCGCCGGCATGACCGGACCCCAGGAAACCTGCAGGAAGTGGGTGATCAGGGTTTCGATATGTTGCAGCGTGCGCTCTTTCGGCGGCGGCGTCGTCAGCGGGTGATCCGCCTTGAACGGGCCTTCCGGCATGTTGTTGAGGCACTGCTCAAGGATGCGCAGACTCTGGCGCAACTCTTCAACTTTCAGCATCACGCGGGTGTAGCAGTCGGAAACACCGCCGCCAACCGGGACTTCGAAGTCGAAGTTCTCATAGCCAGAGTAAGGACGGGCTTTACGCACGTCGAAATCAATACCGGTTGCGCGCAGACCCGCACCTGTCGTACCCCACTCCAGCGCTTCTTTCGCACCGTAGGCTGCAACGCCCTGGGAACGGCCTTTCAGGATGGTGTTACGCAGTGCGGCTTTCTCGTATGAAGCCAGACGTTTTGGCATCCAGTCGAGGAATTCACGCAGCAGACGCTCCCAGCCGCGCGGCAGATCGTGTGCCACACCGCCGATACGGAACCAGGCCGGGTGCATACGGAAACCGGTGATGGCTTCTACCAGATCGTAGATTTTCTGACGATCGGTAAAGGCGAAGAAGACCGGGGTCATCGCGCCAACGTCCTGAATGAACGTGGAGATATACAGCAGGTGGCTGTTGATACGGAACAGTTCGGAGAGCATCACGCGGATGACGTTAACGCGATCCGGTACGGTGATACCTGCCAGTTTCTCAACGGCCAGCACGTAAGGCATTTCGTTTACGCAACCGCCGAGGTACTCAATACGGTCGGTATACGGAATGTAGCTGTGCCAGGACTGACGCTCGCCCATCTTCTCAGCACCACGGTGGTGGTAACCGATGTCCGGTACGCAGTCGACAATCTCTTCGCCATCAAGCTGAAGAATAATACGGAAAGCACCGTGCGCAGAGGGGTGGTTTGGACCGAGGTTGAGGAACATGAAGTCCTCGTTTTCCGTCCCACGTTTCATGCCCCAGTCTTCCGGCTTGAAGGTCAGCGCTTCCATCTCCAGATCCTGCTTGGCTTTCGTCAGCTCAAACGGGTCGAATTCAGTTGCACGTGCCGGGTAGTCTTTACGCAGCGGGTGGCCGGTCCACGTCTGCGGCATCATGATGCGCGTCAGATGCGGGTGGCCGTCGAAGGTCATCCCGAACATTTCCCAGGTTTCACGCTCATACCAGTTAGCGTTCGGGAAAAGTTTAGTGATCGTCGGCAGATGCATGTCGTTTTCAGACAATGCCACCTTGAGCATGATATCCGTATTACGGTCTATTGAGATCAGGTGGTAGAAAACGGAAAAATCCGCAGCAGGGAGACCCTGGCGGTGCGTACGCAGACGTTCATCCATGCCGTGTAAGTCAAACAGCATGACGTAAGGTTTTGGCAATTTCTTGAGGAAATCGACCACTTCCAGTAATTGCTCACGCTTCACCCAAACAACGGGTACCCCGGTGCGGGTCGCCTGAACAGTAAAGGCATCCGGCCCAAAACGGTTGCGCAGTTCGCCAATGACAGGGTCATCCAGATGATCCCGTGTTTGCCAGGCGGCTTCTTGCGCGGTTAAGTCGGTCATATTGTTCACCATTGCAAATGGTCCGTGGTGACTGTAGGGCGTGGCTTCGCGCTATTTGAGTAGTGATATGCGAAGGTTAACTCCATGCCCACAGGCGCAAATTAAATTTCGTCAGGCGTACGCAGATTGGTTACTGCAATACGTTCGCCGCGTTTACGCTCGCGCTCAGACTGCATGTTGGCGCGGTAAACACCCTGATCGCCAACCACCCAGGAGAGCGGACGACGTTCTTTACCGATAGACTCCTGCAGCAGCATCAGCGCCTGCATGTAAGCTTCCGGACGCGGCGGACAACCCGGGATGTAAACATCCACTGGAATAAACTTATCTACGCCCTGTACGACGGAATAAATGTCGTACATACCGCCAGAGTTTGCACATGCGCCCATGGAAATAACCCATTTTGGCTCCAGCATCTGGTCATACAGACGCTGAATAACAGGTGCCATCTTGGTAAAGCATGTACCTGCCACCACCATCAGGTCAGCCTGACGTGGGGAAGCACGCAGTACCTCTGCCCCAAAACGCGCAACGTCATGCACCGCAGTGAATGACGTCACCATTTCAACGTAGCAGCAAGAAAGGCCAAAGTTGTAAGGCCAGATGGAGTTCTTACGACCCCAGTTGACCATATCGTGCATGGCATGCTCGAGTTTGCCCATGTACACGCTTTTATTGACTTCTTGCTCCAGGGGGTCGGTTACGATCTCCTGTTTTTGCAGGGGGTAACGGTCATTCTCACCGTTAGGATCTATGCGGGTGAGCGTATAATCCATCTTATTGCCTCGCTGTTACTGCTGACGATTAGAGATACTGTTTTCCGGGTTGATGTGTTCACGACGTGAACGCGCAGGCGTCCAGTCAAGCGCGCCAATACGCACCAGATAAACCAGACCGGCCAGTAACACTAAAATGAAAATTGCGGCCTCGACAAAGCCCACCCAACCACTTTCGCGGATGGAAGTTGACCATGCGAAAAGGTAAAGCGCTTCCACGTCAAAGATGACGAAGAACATGGCTACCAGATAGAACTTGGCAGACAGGCGTAAGCGAGCGGAACCTACTGAATCAATACCTGATTCGAAAGGTGTGTTCTTGTGCCTTGCACGGGCGCGACCGCCCAGGAACCAGCCGCCGACTAACATCAGGCAGCACAGGCCAATGGCTACAATAAGAAAGATTGCGAATGCCCAGTGATGAGCGATGACTTCTGTGGATGTTGACATACTCATTGCTTACTCATCAAAAGTGATACCTACGACACTGCTCTTGCTGGCAGATGGGCATCACATCGATTCATGGGGAGGAACGAAAAACCTTACACTAACTGTCAGAAATGAGACGTAGACAGCAAAATGATGGGGTTTTTTACTCCTTTCTATAACCTTTTGTCAACTTTAACAAAGGTTTCTTCACATTAAATTACATCGAGCGATTCTCATTAACATTTGGTGCCCTTTAACCCTGGTGGGTACCTGAGTTTACGTCAAATGCATGTTGTTGAATCGTGTCCGTTTTGGAAGTAAAAAAAATAACCCTCCTATTTTGACAGGATTTGCCAACGATTCCTCCCCCCAAATAGGAGTATTTTCTTGATCTGAGACACGCTTTTGTTAATTCACCCAAAAAACCAGCAACATATTTCCTGTTTTATTAACATCGAGGCGAGCTGGAGGGAGACTGAACGGGAAACGCACAACATTTGAACAAAAGCATTTATCTCACTGATAAATAGACACTATCCTAAAAATCCACGCGGTGATCGCGGGTATTACTGCCAAAAAAAAGCCACTGCAGGCGAAAATCGCGTGAGTGGCTTTTTTTTACATTTACAAATTGTTACCAGAATTTTGAGCTGTCGATCACTCAAAGTCCCCTTCAACGATCAGGGAATCATCCCCCCCTTCGGAGGTAACATGTTCGAACTGCCATGGATTATGGTAGTTTTCCATCGCCTCGAACACGACTTTCGCCAGTTCGTTATTGCTGGACGTATTGTGGCAGAGCAGATACTCCGTATCAGGCAAAGCAGGAAGACCATCTGATTTACCCAGTACGCGCAGATCCGGGCTCATCATTTCGACCGGACGGGCCGTTACTCCAAGCCCCGCTTTCACGGCAGCACGTACCGCTGGCAATGTGGAAGCCACATAAGCCAGACGCCATGGAATATTGGCCTCATTGAGCGCCGCCAACACCATATCGCGGAACGGACTCGGATCATCCAGTAATACCAATGGAATTGGCTCACCTTTTTGCAGCACATATTCAGCAGCGCAATACCAATGCGTCGGAGACGTGCGCAACGTCAGGCAATTAAATTGCCCTGGACGGTGCGTGGTCACCACCAGATCGACCTTATTCTCATTTAACATCTCAATCATAAAAGCATTTCGTTTTACGCTAACGTCCAGCGCAAGCTTCGGATAAACCGAACTAATTCGATTGAGAAGAAATGGCAATATTGTGTCTGCTGACTCATCAGACGCACCTAACGTTAGCACCCCTTGCAGGTTGCTATACATTAATGACATACATGCTTCGTCATTAAAGCGAAGTATTTTCCTGGCATAACCCAGAAGCTGAATACCGTGTTCCGTTAAGAGCTTATTACGCCCGTGACGGGCAAAGAGCTCTTTACCAACCAGTTGTTCCAGCCGTTGCATTTGCTGGCTAACGGCGGACTGGGTTCGGCAAACGGCGGCAGCAGCAGCTGCAAAAGTGTTGAGATCGGCGACCGCAACAAACGTTCTCAGCAGATCGAGGTCGAGATTCATTATCGGACGATTTGCATTTATCATATCTTTTCACTTTCAGGTTGCTCGTGCGGAGCTGCCCGGGTTGAAGCTGTGTGTGTAACAGTTAAGCAATTCCCTCTGAAGGTTTTCCCTCGCATCCCGGCCCGGCAGACTGCCTGACAGATAGTTATTGTGCTGTTTTAATATCAACAGTCAGAAAGCACGTTTCATGACGTTATTTTTATTCTCTTAAACGTTCAGGATATTTAGATGTTTGCAGGTTTATGTAAATTCCATTAAGGGTGATACACCCTTTCTGCCATCTTTCTCGCAGTGCTGTCAACGTAGCAGGAGATGTTTAACCCATTCCGGCCAGAGATAACTCTAACAATAACAATCAATTAATTCAGAAAACCTGTTCCACAAATACAAAACATATGTATCTGTGCCCAGCTTTCCTGAAAGACATCTTAACCCAAATCCACTTTATTTATAAGTCTTATTGCAATATTGAGGATTTATGAGGGTTGTTAAGCTTCTCAACTAATTTTATTAAAATTAACTAAAGTTGCATTTTGTTGGTTAATAATAAATAAATTTTAATTTAGATTAAGGCCATTCATTAATAACATTTAACATTAATTTCACATGAGTAACTTTTAGCCAATGCACACTATTACAACGCCACGTAACGAAGCATTCAGGTTTTACGAAAGGTCACTCAGCGTAACTGCCACGCAGGTTGCGGATATTATTTATTTTTATCAGCACAATATACAACTTTTATATTATTTAACAGCACAATAAACCTACTTTCACACCATTAACCTTACTTTACGTCAGTTAAATTGTTCGCTGATAGCGAAAAAGATTCACCCCATTTTCATTCACTCCACAAAATCTTCTCCTGCCCGCCCTTCAAAACGAAGCGAGGGGGGAGTACATTATTCCGTGCTGACTTCCACGGCAGGGAGTGGCAACAATCGCGAAAAGGTTAAAGGTTCATGTCCCCTATCGAAAAATCCAGCAAGCTAGATAACGTCTGTTACGACATCCGTGGCCCGGTTCTGAAAGAGGCTAAACGCCTTGAAGAAGAAGGCAATAAGGTTCTGAAACTCAACATTGGTAACCCTGCGCCATTTGGTTTTGAAGCGCCGGATGAGATTCTGGTTGATGTGATCCGCAACCTGCCCACTGCGCAAGGCTATTGCGATTCAAAAGGACTTTACTCCGCACGAAAAGCCATCATGCAGCACTACCAGGCGCGCGATATGCGTGATGTTACCGTTGAAGATATCTATATCGGCAACGGTGTCTCTGAGCTGATCGTGCAGGCCATGCAGGCGCTGCTGAACAGCGGTGACGAAATGCTGGTTCCCGCGCCGGATTATCCGCTGTGGACGGCGGCCGTATCCCTGTCCAGCGGTAAAGCCGTGCACTATCTTTGCGATGAGTCTTCTGACTGGTTCCCGGATCTCGATGATATTCGCGCGAAAATTACCCCACGCACGCGCGGCATCGTCATTATTAACCCGAACAACCCAACGGGCGCGGTCTACTCAAAAGAGCTGCTGATGGAGATCGTGGAGATCGCCCGCCAGCACAACCTGATCATCTTTGCCGACGAAATTTACGACAAGATCCTGTATGACGCGGCGCAGCACCACTCTATCGCCGCACTGGCTCCGGACCTGCTGACCGTGACTTTTAATGGTCTCTCTAAAACCTACCGCGTGGCCGGTTTCCGTCAGGGCTGGATGGTCTTAAACGGCCCGAAAAAACATGCGAAAGGCTATATTGAAGGGCTGGAAATGCTCGCCTCTATGCGTTTATGTGCCAACGTGCCGGCGCAGCATGCTATCCAGACCGCACTCGGCGGCTATCAGAGCATCAGCGAGTTTATCGTGCCGGGCGGGCGTTTATATGAGCAGCGTAACCGCGCGTGGGAGCTTATCAACGATATTCCAGGCGTCTCCTGCGTGAAGCCGAACGGCGCGCTCTACATGTTCCCGAAAATCGACGCGAAACGCTTTAATATTCATGACGACCAGAAGATGGTGCTCGATTTCCTGCTGCAGGAAAAAGTGCTGCTGGTGCAGGGTACCGCCTTTAACTGGCCGTGGCCGGATCACGTGCGTATCGTTACCCTGCCGCGTGAAGATGACCTCGAGATGGCCATCAGCCGCTTTGGACGTTTCCTCTCAGGTTACCACCAGTAATCTTAAAATCAGGCTACTTCGGTAGCCTGATTTGCATCTTGCCTCCCCTCCCCGCACAATGAAGTCTGTCGCAGTGAAGACAAAAGGTAACCTATGAGTCAGAGTCATTTCTTTGCCCACCTCTCCCGCCTTAAACTGATCAACCGCTGGCCGCTGATGCGCAATGTCCGCACTGAGAATGTGTCGGAGCACAGTCTGCAGGTTGCGATGGTCGCTCACGCTCTGGCTGCCATTAAAAACCGGAAATTCAACGGGCAGGTTAATGCTGAGCGTATTGCCCTGCTGGCGATGTATCACGATGCCTCGGAAGTGCTGACCGGGGATTTACCGACACCCGTGAAATATTTCAACTCGCAGATAGCCCAGGAATATAAGGCCATTGAGAAGATTGCTCAGCAGAAACTGATCGACATGGTGCCGGACGAGCTGCGCGATATTTTTGAGCCGCTGATTGATGAGCATCAGTACACGGAAGAGGAAAAATTGCTGGTTAAGCAGGCGGATGCGCTATGCGCTTACCTGAAATGTCTGGAAGAGCTGTCCGCGGGGAATAACGAATTTCTGCTGGCGAAAACGCGTCTGGAAAAAACGCTGGAATCACGCCGCAGCGAAGAGATGGATTATTTCATGCAGGTGTTTGTGCCGAGCTTCCATTTGTCGCTGGACGAGATCAGTCAGGACTCCCCTCTCTGACGGTATGCCGGGTCGCGTCATCGCTACCCGGCATCAGGGTTTAAAACGGGAACAGTACGGGAATCAGTATCACGCACACCACCATCACCAGCACGGTGAAGGGCACGCCTATCTTCACAAAATCACTGAATTTGTAATTTCCCGGGCCAAGCACCAGCGTATTGACCGGTGACGAGACCGGAGTCATAAACGCTGCAGATGCCGCCATAGCGACGATCATGGCAAACGGGTACGGCGAAACCCCCATTGATTTCGCCATCGCCAGTGCAATGGGTGCCATCAGGACTGCCGTGGCCGTATTGGAGATAAACAGGCCTATCGTGGCGCACATGATAAACAGGCAGACCAGCATCATGTAAGGCCCGTATCCACCGCCTGCGTCCATGAGTCCCTTGACGATCAAATCCACCCCACCGGTTTTTTGTAACGCCAGGGCAAAGGGCATCATCCCGACAATCAGAATGATGCTCGGCCAGTGAATGGCTTTGTAGACACTTTCGGCATCAATACAGCGGAATTTCCCCATCAGAAGACAGGCGATAATGGCCGCAATGGGGTTTGGAATTTCGTCAGTCAGCATCAGTGCGACCATCAACACCAGGCAAAAAATCGCATGCGGTGCCTGGCTGTGCGCCGGAGAAGCATCGCTCTCTTCAACCGGCATATTAAGTACCACAAAGTCGCGGCCTTTCTGCCCGAGCTGACCGATCAGTTTCCAGTTGCCGACGACGAGGAAGATATCACCGAGCAGGATAGGCTCATCCACTACCGCCCCTTCCATCGCCACGCCATCACGCTTTAAGCCCACCACGTTTAGCCCATAGCGGGTCCTGAAGCCGATTTCGCGCACGGTTTTACCCAGTAATTCTGATTCCGGGATCAGCGACACTTCGGCCATGCCGACATCCAGCGCCTGGTCTGAGAAATACTCCCCACGTAGCACCATGGGTTCCAGCAACTGTTCACTGCAAAACTCGCGCAAATCGACATCGGCGGTGGACATATCAATCAGCAAAACGTCGCGTGCACGGAATTCCGACACCCCGTTGACGTTAACAATCACCCGCCGAAAACGACGCCAGCGCTCTACGCCGATCACGTTCGCGCCATAGCGCTCGCGCAGCTTCAGGTCGTCAAGACGCTGGCCAATGAGGGGCGAGCCAGGGCGGATAGCCAGACGGCGCGCTCGCCCGGTCAGACGATACTCTTTGATCAGATCGCGGAAGGTCCGTCGTTTCCAGCCGTCTTTGCTTTTATCCTGTTTTTCCCCCTTCAGGGCAAAACGGGTTAACAGCATGTAGACCACACCCAGCACCAGAATCACCAGTCCAAGTGGGGTCACGCTGAAAAAGCTAAAGCCTTCAAACCCTTCGCGGATTAGCTCACTGTTGACGACCAGGTTCGGTGGGGTCGCCACCAGCGTCATCATCCCGCTGATAAGACCGGCAAAGCTCAGAGGCATCATCAGGCGCGACGGCGAGGTTTGCATCCGCATGGAGACGCTCAGCACCACCGGGATAAAGATGGCGACGACGCCCGTGGAGCTCATAAACGCCCCCAGCCCGGCAACCGTCAGCATCAGGTAGATCAACATTTTGGTTTCGCTGTTGCCGGCCACCTTGACCAGCCACGACCCCATAATGGTCGCCACGCCGGTGCGCACCAGTCCGTCGCCAATAATAAACAGGGCGGCAATCAGGATAACGTTGGGATCACTAAATCCGGAGAAAGCCTCCGGAAGCGTGAGCGTACCGCTCAGCACAAAGGCAACGATGACAAACAAGGCGATGGCATCCATGCGCACCTTGCCTGAGGCAAAGAGAAGGATGGCGATTAAAAGCAGGCTCAGGACCCAAATCAGTTCACCGTTCACAACATATCCTTGTCAGTGGAGGAGACAAAATTTTGCCACAAAAAAGCCCCAACAATGTGGGGCTATATCATGGGATTACATTTTAAGCGAGACGGTTACAACTCCGTCCGGTGCCTTCGCAACGTTAATGGCCGTCAGCGTGTTAAGCACCAGATCCGCCTCGTTCAGGCGGGGTGACCCCGCCGGAACGTTAACGGCGATGACGTGGCTTCCGGCGTTCAACCCCGCCAGGACGCCTGCTGCCGCATCCTCCACCACCACACAATCGGCTGGTGCCAGGCCAAGCAGTTCGGCACCGAGTAAAAAGGCATCCGGTTCAGGCTTGCCGCGCTTCACGCGCTCTGCCGTGATAAACACTTCGGGCGTCGGTAACCCTGCGGCCTTATGACGAGCATGGGCAACGGGCACCGAGCCGGAGGTGACGATCGCCCACGGGATTTGGGCTTCGTTCAGATGTTCAAGCAGTTCACGCGCCCCCGGCAGCGCTGTAATGCCATCCGTGTCGGTGGCTTCAATGTGCTCAAGATAGCTGAACTCCGCCTGAATCTCTTCCTCAGAACGTCCTGCTAAGAAGTGCCGCAATGAGGTTATGGCCTGTTTGCCATGGATAAAATTCAGTACTTCCTGATGGTCAATGCCATGTCTGTCCGCCCAATGGCACCATGAACGCTCCACAACCGGCAGCGAATCCACCAGCGTACCGTCCAAATCAAACAGAAAACCTCTACACTGCACAAGCACCTCCGTCAGGCATTAATAATTTGTTGAATCTCATTGTTACTTAAATGGTACTGGCGCGGGCAGGCGTGCCAGACGCTCAGCATGCGCTGATATTTTTCCCACATTGGGGTCTGCGCATTGAAGCCGTGTGTGCCCGCGTCAAAATGGGTATAGCGCCCTTCCGTGTTCACCATAAAACGCACATAGCTCAGATAACGCGCTTCCGTTGCGGCATCAAAGCCCAGGAAGGTGACGCGACGTTCGTCAATGGACTGCTGATCTTTGAGATTGGTCCAGGAAACATGCAGGGCGTGATACATTTCCATAATGTCGATCACGGTGCGGCAGGTTTCTTCTTTCATCTCACCAAACTCGCGGTCCAGTTCACGCATCTGCAAACCAAAGCCACGTTCGACGATTGTCTGCAGGCGGCTGTAGCGCTCAGCGTTATCGGGATCAAGCATAGTCATCATTTTGTACTGGTTGGACAAAATCAGACGTTGAGCATGGGTCATTTCCATCTTTCGACTCCTGTAGCGCATTGCACTGTAAAAAAAAGACACGGTAACGGTGAGTTACTGTGCCTTCTTTTATTCGTCGTTTCGATGATCAATCACAAGTCATCGAGGAATGTTTTGTCGAGTTGCTTAAAAGCGCGCTTGAGCGTGTCAGCCAGCGCCTGGTAATCGGGCTTGCCTTCGACCGGGGCAAGCGCCTGCCCGGCTTCCTCCAGTTTCCCGCGAACTTCATAAAACCAGTGTAAAATAGAAGGCGGGAGTGGCGTGATAGAACGTTTACCTAACCACCACAGACCCTGCATCGGCAGACTTAACGCGAAAAGTGCCGTCGCAACGGCCGGGCCAAGCTGCCCGCCCAGCGCGATTTGCCAGCAGAGCGTAAAGATGGCGACAGGTGGCATAAAGCGAATCGCATAGCGCGTGGCGCGGATCGTGCGGTTCTCAATAAACATGGGCGCAAGGCGCTTTTCCATTGGCCACGTCTTTGCGTAATGCTGTCCCCGACGAAACAGACTGAAAAAATTCACGGACGGGTTCTCTGGTGTCGACATGGCTGTACCTCAACTTCACATATAAAAATTAAAATTTTCGTGCAAAACCACAACAGGCTATGACAACGTTCAAAATATTTTGTCATCAGCACCCCGTATCGGGTATTCTGTGCCAGCCTGATAGGCCCTTAGACGAGAACCATTAACTCGTCAAATTATCGCATATTATGCCATTGGCTGAAAAATGTTCAAAATGGCATAAAATCATATGTATTTCTTCCATCATGCCACAATGTTCGTTTGGCATGATGTTAATCATAAATGTCTGAGTCATTATGCGTTACGCTTTTAGACTCCCTGACGTTTTTTTAGCCACGTATCAATAATAGGTACTTCCATGTCGAGTAAGTTAGTACTGGTTCTGAACTGCGGTAGCTCCTCACTGAAATTCGCCATCATCGATGCGCTCAACGGTGACGAATACCTCTCTGGTTTGGCCGAATGTTTCCATCTGCCTGAAGCACGTATCAAGTGGAAGATGGACGGCAGCAAACAGGAAGCGGCTTTAGGTGCAGGCGCCGCTCACAGTGAAGCGCTGAACTTTATCGTTAACACTATTCTGGCACAAAAACCAGAACTGTCTGCTCAGCTGACTGCGATTGGTCACCGTATCGTCCACGGCGGCGAAAAATACACCCGTTCCGTCGTTATCGACGAAACGGTTATCCAGGGCATTAAAGACTCTGCCTCTTTCGCACCGCTGCACAACCCAGCTCACCTGATCGGTATCGCTGAAGCGCTGAAATCCTTCCCGCAGCTGAAAGACAAAAACGTGGCTGTGTTCGACACTGCGTTCCACCAGACCATGCCGGAAGAATCTTACCTCTATGCCCTGCCGTACAGCCTCTACAAAGAGCACGGCGTTCGTCGCTACGGCGCACACGGCACCAGCCACTTCTATGTGACTCAGGAAGCCGCTAAAGTGCTGAACAAGCCGGTTGAAGAAGTTAACATCATCACCTGCCACCTGGGCAACGGTGGTTCTGTTTCTGCTATCCGCAACGGTAAATGTGTTGATACATCCATGGGTCTGACCCCGCTGGAAGGTCTGGTGATGGGTACCCGTTCCGGTGACATCGACCCGGCGATCATCTTCCACCTGCACGACACCCTGGGCATGAGCGTTGATCAGATCAACAAAATGCTGACCAAAGAGTCTGGCCTGCTGGGTCTGACCGAAGTCACCAGCGACTGCCGTTATGTTGAAGACAACTACGCAGAAAAAGCAGACGCTAAACGTGCAATGGACGTTTACTGCCACCGTCTGGCGAAGTACATCGGCTCTTACACTGCGCTGATGGACGGTCGTCTGGACGCGGTTATCTTCACCGGTGGTATCGGTGAGAACGCGGCAATGGTTCGTGAACTGTCCCTGGGTAAACTGGGCGTTCTGGGCTTCGAAGTTGACCACGAGCGTAACCTGGCTGCCCGCTTCGGCAAGTCTGGCTTCATCAACAAAGAAGGCACCCGTCCGGCTATCGTTATCCCAACTAACGAAGAGCTGGTCATCGCGCAAGACGCGCACCGCCTGACTGCCTGATTCCACACCGCCAGCAATGCTGGCGGTGCTGTTTTGTAGCCCGCCCCCTGTCGGCGGTAACGAAAGAGGATAAACCGTGTCCCGTACTATTATGCTGATCCCTACCGGAACCAGCGTCGGTCTGACCAGCGTCAGCCTTGGCGTTATCCGTGCTATGGAACGCAAAGGCGTTCGTCTGAGCGTCTTTAAGCCTATCGCCCAGCCTCGTGCCGGTGGCGATGCGCCAGACCAGACCACCACCATCGTGCGTAAGAACTCCAATCTGCCAGCGGCTGAACCGCTGAAGATGAGCCACGTTGAATCTCTGCTCTCCAGCAACCAGAAAGACGTGCTGATGGAAGAGATCATCGCCAACTATCACGCTAACACGCAAGACGCGGAAGTGGTGCTGGTTGAAGGCCTGGTCCCGACCCGCAAACACCAGTTCGCTCAGTCTCTGAACTTCGAAATCGCGAAAACGCTGAATGCGGAAATCGTGTTCGTCATGTCCCAGGGTACCGATAACCAGGAACAGCTGAAAGAGCGTATCGAACTGACCCGCAGCAGCTTCGGCGGCGCGAAAAATACCAACATCACTGGCGTTATCGTTAACAAACTGAACGCACCGGTTGATGAGCAAGGTCGTACCCGTCCTGACCTGTCCGAAATCTTCGATGACTCTTCTAAAGCGAAAGTGGTTAAAGTTGATCCGGCGACTCTGCAGGATTCCAGCCCGCTGCCAGTACTGGGCGTGGTGCCATGGAGCTTCGACCTGATTGCTACCCGTGCAATCGACATGGCGCGTCACCTGAACGCTACCGTGATTAACGAAGGCGACATCAATACCCGCCGCGTGAAGTCTGTGACCTTCTGTGCGCGTAGCATTCCGCACATGCTGGAACACTTCCGCGCAGGCTCTCTGCTCGTGACCTCCGCTGACCGTCCTGACGTGCTGGTTGCTGCGTGCCTGGCCGCGATGAACGGTGTGGAAATCGGCGCCATTCTGCTGACCGGTGCTTACGAGATGGATCCACGCGTAAGCAAGCTGTGCGAGCGTGCGTTCGCCACTGGCCTGCCAGTCTTTATGGTGAACACCAACACCTGGCAGACCTCTCTGAGCCTGCAGAGCTTCAACCTGGAAGTGCCGGTTGATGACCATGAGCGTATCGAGAAAGTGCAGGAATACGTTGCGGGCTACATCAACGCAGACTGGATTGAATCCCTGACGGCGACCTCCGAGCGCAGCCGTCGTCTGTCTCCTCCGGCCTTCCGTTACCAGTTGACCGAGCTGGCGCGTAAAGCGGGCAAACGTGTTGTTCTGCCAGAAGGCGACGAACCACGTACCGTTAAAGCGGCTGCCATCTGTGCAGAGCGCGGCATCGCGACCTGTGTGCTGCTGGGTAACCCGGATGAAATTAACCGCGTTGCTGCCTCTCAGGGCGTTGAGCTGGGTGCAGGCATTGAAATCGTCGACCCGGAAGTGGTTCGCGAAAGCTACGTTGCACGTCTGGTTGAGCTGCGTAAGAGCAAGGGCATGACCGAAGCCGTTGCGCGTGAGCAGCTTGAAGACAACGTTGTGCTGGGCACGCTGATGCTGGAGCAGGACGAAGTTGACGGTCTGGTTTCCGGTGCGGTTCACACCACGGCGAACACCATTCGTCCACCGCTGCAGCTGATCAAAACGGCGCCAGGCAGTTCTCTGGTGTCTTCCGTGTTCTTCATGCTGCTGCCTGAACAGGTTTACGTTTACGGTGACTGTGCGATCAACCCGGATCCAACTGCAGAGCAGCTGGCTGAGATCGCTATTCAGTCTGCCGATTCCGCGATTGCCTTCGGTATTGAACCTCGCGTGGCAATGCTCTCCTACTCCACCGGTACTTCTGGTGCAGGTAGCGATGTAGAGAAAGTCCGTGAAGCGACACGTCTGGCGCAGGAAAAACGTCCTGACCTGATGATCGACGGTCCACTGCAGTATGATGCTGCGGTTATGGCTGACGTTGCGAAATCCAAAGCACCGAACTCACCGGTTGCGGGTCGCGCTACCGTGTTCATCTTCCCGGATCTGAACACCGGTAACACCACCTACAAAGCGGTACAGCGTTCTGCAGACCTGATCTCCATCGGGCCAATGCTGCAGGGTATGCGCAAACCTGTGAACGACCTGTCCCGTGGCGCGTTGGTTGACGATATCGTCTACACCATCGCTCTGACCGCGATCCAGTCTTCACAACAGCAGTAATACGTTACTGACTAAAAAGGCGACCCGAGGGTCGCCTTTTTTATTTACAACAACTCCCTCGCCGCCGACACAATGTCGTGTGCCGTCAGGCCATACTCCTTCTGCAGGAAGTCCTGTGTCCCCACCTGGCCGTAACGCTCCTTCACGCCCACCCGGCGCATCGGCACCGGACAGGTTTCCACCAGCACTTCCGCCACTGCCGATCCCAGCCCGTTATGAATGCTGTGGTTTTCGCAGGTCACGACACGTCCGGTTTTCTCGGCGTAGTTTTTCACCAGCATCCGGTCAATCGGCTTAAGGGTAAACATGTCGATCACCGCGGCGCTGACGCCCTCCTGTTCGAGCTGACGCGCCGCTTCAAGCGCTTCCGCCACCATAATGCCGTTGGCAATCAGGGTGATATCACTGCCTTCGCGCAGTACGTTGCCCTTGCCAAGCGTAAATGTCGAACCCGGCGCATACACGCTCGGGGCCTGCTTACGGATGGTACGCACCCAGTAGAAACCTTCGAGGTCAATAAGCTGGCGCAGTACATCTTCAAACATCACCGCATCCGTTACCTCCAGCACCACCGAATGGGCAAGCCCCCGCACGATGCCCATATCTTCAAACGACATATGCGTGCCGCCGTTATGACAGGCCGTCACGCCGGCATCTGAAGCAATGACCTTCACATTGTTACGCTGGTAGTCCAGGGACATAAACAGCTGGTCGAAACAGCGACGGCTGGCGAAGGCGGTAAAGGTATGCACGAACGGCTTGCGTCCGGTCAGCGACAGCCCCGCCGCCGTCCCCATAACGTTCGCTTCCATGATGCCGCAGTTAATCACATGCTGCGGATAATCACGTGCCACGCCATCCATCGCCATTGAGCTCATCAGATCCGCCTCGAGGGCGATAATGTCGCTCCCGGCTTCAATCTGCTGTGCCACAAACCCCGCGTAGACTTTACGCATCTCGACGGCGTCTTTCTGACCTGCAGGTGCAACCTTAATCATGTGAAGCCTCCAGTTGGCGAATCGTCTCGTTGAGGGCCGCCTTGCTCTCGGCGGTTAATCGCAGATGGTGCGAGTTACTCAGTTGCTCCAGATACGGCACGCCCTGCCCTTTGATACTGTCGAGGATCACCACCAGCGGGCGAGCATCCGCCGCCGGAACCAGCGATGTCACCTCCAGCAGTGCCGGAATGTCATCTCCTTTCACCGTCACCACGTCAAACCCGAAGGCACGGAATTTTCCTTCCAGATCGAACGCACAGATAATGTCGTCGAGTTCGCCATCAAGCTGCTGTTTGTTCCAGTCAACGAATACCGTCAGGCTATTCAGTCGATGGTGTGCAATAAACTGGAACGCTTCCCAGCACTGCCCTTCGTTCAGCTCGCCGTCGCCGACGATACAGAAAACCCGGTTGGGGCGTCCCGCCAGCTTATGCGACAGCGCCATTCCACCGGCGATGGAAATCCCCTGCCCCAGCGAGCCGGTGGTGGCATCCACCCCGCGCGTTTTTAGCCGGTCCGGATGGCTCGGCAGCCGCGTACCGTTCTGGTTCAGCGTGCTCAGCTCTTCCATCGGGAAGTAACCTTTGATCGCCAGGGTGCTGTACAGCGCCGGACCAGCATGTCCTTTTGACAAGACAAAGTAGTCACGCTCTGGCCAGTCCGGGTCGGCTGGGTCAATTTTCATCACTGCGCCGTACAACACGGCCAGGGTTTCAACAACCGACATACTGCCGCCGTAGTGACCAAAGCCCAGCTCGGTCAGCGCTTTCAGCGTTTCAAGGCGGATCTGACGCGCCAGATGGGTTATCTCATTCTCATTCATGATTTGGCTCCGGTGTTTTCCTGCGCGTTATCGCCCGCAGATTTGTTTTTAGCGAATACGTTGTACGCCACCAGCAGTGCGAACAACGCCACAACAAGGCCGGTGATGGCAAGCGGCGACAGGAAGCGCGCCAGGTTACCCAGCACGATCCCGACAGCGCCAAAGTCAGCGTCTGAGAACGTGGTATTGGCAAATCCAATTGCCCCCAGCACCGGCAGCAGCAGAACCGGCAGGAAGGTGATCAGCAGGCCGTTGGCAAACGCACCAATCATCGCTCCACGACGTCCCCCGGTGGCGTTACCAAACACGCCCGCGGTAGCGCCGGTGAAGAAGTGCGGCACCACACCAGGCAGAATCAGCACCCAGCTGAACTGCCCACAGATAAACAGACCCACCAGCCCGCCAAGGAAGCTGAACAGGAAGCCAATCAGCACCGCATTTGGCGCATACGGATAGACAACCGGGCAGTCCAGAGCCGGACGTGCATTCGGCACCAGTTTTTCAGAAAAGCCGGTAAAGGCCGGGACGATTTCCGCCAGAATCAGGCGCACACCCTGCAGGATGATGAACACCCCCGCGGCGAACGTGATGGCCATGATGATGGCATAGACCAGGTAGTTCTGACCGCCGCTAAAGGTCGCCTCAACGTAGTCACGCCCGGCGCTCACCGCCATGATCAGGTAGATGATCATCATGGTCAGCGAGATGGAGATAGAGCTGTCGCGCAGGAAGCTCAGGTTCTTCGGCAGGTTCATCTCTTCAGTCGAGCGAGAGCCTTTGCCGAACTTGCTGCCAATCCAGCCGGAGAGAACATAGCCCAGGGTACCGAAGTGACCAAAAGCAATGTCATCGTTGCCGGTAATGCGCTTCATGTAACGCTGCGCCAGCGCCGGGAAGAAGGCCATTACCAGACCGAGGATCAGCGACCCGGTAAAGACCAGACCAACGCCCTCAAAGCCCGCCACGGTGAGGATGACCCCAATCATGCATGCCATGTAGAAGGTGTGATGCCCGGTCAGGAAGATATACTTCAGACGCGTAAAGCGGGCGACAATGATATTTGCCACCATACCGAATGCCATAATCAGCGCGGTAGAGGCACCGTATTTCTCCAGCGCAATGGAAACAATTGCCTCGTTATTGGGAATAATGCCCTGAATATTAAAGGCGTGTTCAAACATTCCGCCTAACGGATTTAATGACCCAACCAGCACCGTAGCCCCGCCGCCAAGCACAATAAAACCGAGTATGGTTTTAATGGTCCCTTTCACCACATCAGAAAAAGATTTCTTTTGAGCGACCAGGCCAATTAAGGCTATTAAGCCCACCAGAACCGACGGGACTTTTAATATATCAACAACGAAATTCAGCGTTTCAAGGATAAACATATCCACCTCGCCTTATCAGGATTATTGTCTGTCGAACCAGGCGCGGAGCTGCGCTTCGAGTTCGTTGATATCAATGATGTTGTTGATCACCACCAGCTGGCTTTCCGGCACGCTGGCACTGGCGGCAATGTCCTTCGCCATCACGAAAAGATCGGCGGCACCCGGCGTTGCCGAGGAGAGATCGGAGTGTTCAACGTCGGCGTCAATGGCCAGCTTCTTGAGCACCTTTTTAATATTCATTTCGACCATAAAACTACTGCCCAGGCCTGAACCGCAAATAGCCATAATTTTCATTGTTGTCCCCTTTTTTTGAGTAGAGCACGCCCCATCACGCTAAACGTAATGTTGTGATAAATCGGATGAGAGAATTAAATCAGAAGCGGTCAATAATCGTTTTAATGTCCTCCAGGGTATTCGCCTGATGCAATTCAGCCATATCGTCGTCGCTGGAAAATAATTCAGCGAGGGCAGAGATCATGTCGATATGGCTATGTTTATCCGGCGCCGCGAGCATAATAATAACATCCACGGGATCGAACTCACCGGCACCAAAAGAGACTCCCTTTTTCAGTTTTAATAATGAGAGGCCTAATCCTTTGGCCCCCTCTTCCGGCCGCGCATGCGGCATGGCCAGCCCTGGTGCCAGCACATAATAAGGTCCTAATGCATGATGCTGCTCAATGATGGCCGTCACGTATTCCGGGCCAATCACCTGCAGATCCAGCAACGGTTTCGCGCATATTTCCAGCGCCTGCGGCCAGCTTTCCACGCTCTCCTGCAGCGTGATGGTTGTATCATATATCCACTTTTTCAGCATTTCTCCGTCCCGCCACAATGCAAGAGATGAGCAAACTTTATTCAACACATCCCATATTGACTGCGATCGGGATCACAAAGATAGCGCTACCAATCGCTAACATTCAGAAGTGTGATAGCGCTATCAAATTGTAATCATGGTGTGAATTCACAGCAAAAAAAGGGATTTAAGGCGTATACTGCGTTTCACGTGAAACGAAGGATGATAATAAAAACGCGTCTGGTCAGCAGGAAGGTGTATGTCTCTAACCCGAAAACGGCGCAGTACCGGTAAAGTGACACTCGCCGATGTCGCACAGCTTGCCGGGGTGGGCACGATGACCGTGTCCCGTGCACTCCGCACGCCTGAACAGGTTTCCGATAAACTGCGAGAAAAAATAGAAGCCGCTGTACAGGAATTGGGTTACATGCCTAATCTCGCTGCCAGCGCGCTGGCCTCGGCATCGTCATGGACGATTGCGATGGTCGTTCCTAATCTCTCCGAATCCGGTTGCTCGGAGATGTTCGCCGGGCTTCAGCAGGTGCTGCAGCCTGCCGGCTACCAGATCATGCTGGCCGAATCACAGCATCGACTCGAGCAGGAAGAAAAATTGCTGGAGACGCTGCTGGCGTCGAACATTGCCGCTGCGATTTTGCTCAGCGTTGAACACTCCGATACTGTCCGCCACTGGCTGAAAAACGCCTCCATTCCGGTCATGGAAATGGGGGCCATGCGCGCCGATCCTATCGATATGAATATCGGGATTGATAACGTCGCGGCGATGTACGAACTGACGGAGATGGTTATTAAGCGCGGCTACCAGAATATTGGCCTGCTGTGCGCTAACCAGGAGCAGTGGATTTTCCAGCAGCATTTACAGGGCTGGTACAAAGCGATGCTTCGCCACCATATGTCACCAAACCGGGTGATTAACGCCGCCATGCCACCGAGTTTTTCCACGGGTGCGGCGCAACTGCCGGAGTTCCTGCTGGCGTGGCCGGAGCTGGATGCACTGGTGTGCGTGTCGGATGAACTGGCCTGCGGAGCACTTTATGAATGCCAGCGTCGGCGTATAAAAGTACCGGACGATCTGGCCGTGGTGGGTTTTGGCGATAGCGACGTCAGCCGGGTCTGTCAGCCACCGCTGACGACCATGGCTGTGCCACATCGTAAGATTGGGATTGAAGCGGGACGCGCGTTACTGGAACGTCTGAATGATGGAGACTGGCGCGATCATAAACCTATCGCGTCCAGCCTGTGTCTGCGGGAGAGCTGTTGAGGCTTACTCCGCCTCTTCCTCTTTTTCCGCTTTCGTGGATTCGTTTTTAGCGTTGCGGGTCATCCACAGCGCCAGCGCTTTTAACGAATCCGGGGTGAACTCGTCGCAACGCGCGGTAATTTCTTCCGGCGTCATCCAGTTCACTTCGCTCACTTCTTCTTCCTGCAGGGCGAACGGGCCATGGGAAACGCAGCTAAACAGCCCGCCCCAGACGCGGCAATGCTCGTCCTCGAAATAGAACTGACCATGCTCGGCAAACGGCACGCCGGCAATCCCTAACTCTTCTTCCGCTTCACGACGCGCGGAGTCCAGCAGAACTTCATCCGCCTGAACAACGCCGCCTGCAGTTGCATCCAGCATACCAGGGAGAAAATCTTTGGTGTCCGTGCGGCGCTGAACCAGAATTTTGCCCATCCCGTCATGCACAACGATGTATGTCGCACGGTGACGCAGACGCTCCGCGCGCATTTGTTCGCGGCTGGCCTGCGCGATCACTTCATTCTCTTCGTTGACAATGTCAACCCACTCTGTACTTGCCAAATGACTCTGCTCCACCATCGGGAAACCTTCTCGTCTAAGCGCTCTTTCGGCGCGTTTGCAGTTGAGGTGTAACTTACGGATTAATCGCTATTTGCGCAATAACTTGCTGATCATTAAGTGCGATTACGCTTAACGTATTCTCATCGAGCATGCCATAGCTTGCTGGATTTCCACCTTTCGGTATGCTGACCGAACCGGGGTTAAAGTGATATATCTCGCCGCGTTTTTCTGCCACCGGAATATGAGTATGACCGTAAACCAGGACATCGCCAGCCGCCAGTGCCGGGAGATTTTCCGGGCTAAAAAGATGACCATGGGTCAGGAACAGACGGCTATTTTCCATCAGCACCTGTTGCCAGGGGGCAGTGATGGGAAAATCCAGCAACATCTGGTCCACTTCACTGTCGCAGTTACCGCGAACGGCGATAATGCGCGAAGCATACTGGTTGAGTTTTTCCGCTACCTGCGCCGGTGCATAGCCTTCCGGCAGCGCATTGCGCGGACCATGATTTAACACATCCCCCAGAATCACCAGCCATTGCGCCCTGCTTTGAGCAAACAGAGAAAGAACACGCTCGGTCGCGGGCAGCGAACCATGGATATCAGACGCAAACATCAGTTTCATCAGTCACTCCCTGGAAATCAGACTGCCCTATCATACCTGAAGCGTCAGGCTATATCAGCCCGCCCGCTTAGCGGAGAGTGCCACATAGCGCTGCACTGAGGCGCGTTGCCACTGAAACGCGGCATAATCCACCAGCAGCTGAGGCACCTCATCTCCATTGAGGATCAGACGGTTCAGCATCAGCGCCAGATCGGTATCGGCAATACACCACTCGCCGAATAAATTCGGATTACCATGAGCCAGCAGAGAAGACGCGGTATCGATCAGTTTTTGGGCACTGGCCGCACCGTCTTTACTCAGCGCCGGTTTTTTCACCCCGGCAAACACCACATCCGTGGAGCGTTCCACGCGAATCGGCACCAGATCGCTGCGCAGCCACGCCTGGATCTGACGTGCGCGGGCACGTTTTTGCAGATCGTGAGGGTAGATGCGCTCCCACTCAGGCGGTGCGAACCGATCTTCCAGATACTCATCGATCGCCGACGATTCACTCAGCGCGAAGCCATCAATGTCCAGCACCGGCACGCGACGGGTCAGGGCGTAGCCCTGCCACTGGGGTTTCAGATGTTCACCGCCGTCCAGATCCACCGTCTTTAGCGTAAATGACAGTCCTTTTTCGGCCAGCGCCACATACGCGCTCAGAACATAGGGAGAAAAGAAATCTGCATCGGACCATAACGTGATTACGGGCTGGTTCATAACATCCTCATCGGCTGATCGGTTTTCATTCAACATATAATCTCTTTGCCTCGCTGTCACTTGATGAAAACTCACGATTTACAACAACCACCTATACTCATTTTTCATGGCGTCACTATTTTCACTGACAGGAGTTGAGAATGATCGACCTTTATTATGCCCCTACCCCGAACGGCCATAAGATCACCCTCTTTCTTGAGGAAGCCGAACTGGATTACAGGATCATTCGCGTGGATATCAGCAAAGGCGATCAGTTCAGTCCTCTCTTTCTGGCTATATCGCCAAACAATAAAATCCCGGCCATTATTGATAACCATCCTGCCGATGGGGGCAAGCCGTTGAGCCTGTTTGAATCCGGAGAAATATTGCTCTATCTGGCAGAGAAGACTGGCAAATTGCTGAGCGGAGAGCTGCGCGAGCGTCACCACACGCTGCAGTGGCTTTTCTGGCAGACGAGCGGTCTGGGGCCGATGCTCGGACAAAACCACCATTTTACCGCCTACGCGCCGCAGCCGATTCCTTATGCTATCGAACGCTATCAGGTGGAAACCCAGCGGTTATACGGCGTTCTGAACCGTCGGCTGGAGAAAGCACCGTGGCTCGGCGGGGATCATTACAGCATCGCCGACATTGCCTGCTGGCCCTGGGTGAATACCCATGAAAAGCACCGCATTGACCTGGCGTCTTACCCGGCGGTGAACAACTGGTTTGAACGAATCCGCACGCGTCCGGCCACCGAACGCGCCATGCAAAAAATCCAGCAAATTTAAGCCGGTGGCTGGTGTGTGCCGGAGAGGCTCTCATGTATTATGTGAAGGAAATTCTGACACGGAGAAGACCTGCAATGTCGCAGCATGACGCTATTATTCGTATAAAAAATTTACGCCTACGCACCTTCATCGGAATCAAAGAGGAAGAGATCGCCAACCGTCAGGATATCGTGATTAATGTGGTTATCCACTACCCGGCTGAGAAAGCGCGGGCCAGCGAAGATATTAATGATGCGCTGAACTACCGCACGATAACCAAAAAAATCATCCAGTACGTGGAAAACAACCGCTTCTCTTTACTGGAAAAATTAACTCAGGATGTGCTCGACATCGCACGCGATCATCACTGGGTCACTTATGCTGAAGTAGAGATCGATAAACTTCACGCCCTGCGTTACGCCGATTCCGTCTCGATGACGTTAAGCTGGCAACGCCAGGCGTAACCCTGGAGGTTGTATGAAGATTTTGCTGACCGGCGGTACCGGCCTGATTGGTCGCCATCTCATTGCGCGTCTGCAGGCGTTGCATCACGACATTACCGTGGTGACGCGCAGTCCAGAGAAAGCGCGCCAGGTACTGGGCGCAGGTATCGACATCTGGAGAAATCTGGCCGAGCAGCAGAATCTGGACGGATTTGACGCCGTCATCAACCTGGCAGGCGAACCGATCGCCGATAAGCGCTGGACGGAAGAGCAAAAACAGCTCCTGTGCAGCAGCCGGTGGACCCTTACCGAGAAGCTGGTTGAGCTTATCCGTAACAGTCATACCCCGCCGTCGGTTCTCATTTCGGGTTCCGCCGTAGGGTATTACGGCGATCTCGGCGAGGTGGTGGTAACGGAAGAAGAGCCGCCCCACAACGAGTTTACCCATAAACTTTGCGCCCAGTGGGAGCGTATCGCCTGTGCTGCGCAAAGCGATCATACCCGCGTCTGCCTGCTCCGCACCGGTGTGGTCCTTGCCCCAAAAGGCGGCATTCTGGCGAAGATGCTCCCCCCTTTCAGGCTCGGTCTTGGCGGGCCAATCGGCAATGGCCGTCAGTATCTGGCGTGGATCCATATCGACGATATGGTCAACGGTATTCTCTGGCTGCTGGATAACGATCTGCGCGGGCCGTTTAATATGGTTGCGCCCTACCCGGTGCGAAATGAACAGTTTGCCCATGCTCTCGGACATGCCCTGCATCGCCCGGCGATTTTGCGCGTGCCTGCTACGGTGATCCGCCTGATGATGGGTGAAGCGTCCGTGCTGGTGTTAGGCGGGCAACGGGCCCTGCCAAAACGACTGGAAGCGGCCGGGTTTGCGTTCCGCTGGTATGACTTAGAAGAGGCGCTGGGGGATGTGGTGAGATAATGTTACAGTGATATGCCATGTTCCGACGAAATGGCATATCTATGGCAACCATTACCACTCCCCGGCTCCACCTCACGCCCTTCGAACCCACTGACTGGCCTTTTTTCCGTGCCCTGCGCGAGGATCGCGCCATCATGCAGTATATGGCCGCTATCGCCCCGGAAAAAGAGACCCGACGCCTGTTTGCCGCACGTCTGACGGCAGCGCATGTGTTCGTTATCCGCTTACGCGATGAAGAGACCCCGCTGGGCGATATCGGCCTGCAAATCAGCGCTGAAAATCGTGAAGAGGCGGATATTGGCTATACGGTCGTGCCTGCCGCGCAGGGCCAGGGCATCGCCAGTGAGGCACTGCGCGCGGTGTGTGACTACGCATTTAACCAGACGGGCGTAAAGGCGATTAACGCATATGTGCTGGCAGACAACGGCGGGTCAGTCCGGGTACTGGAGAAAGTGGGTTTTGTGCGCACGCAGGTGCTGGAAAAAGCGTATGAGATTAACGGTGTGCGGTATGACGACTGGGTGTATCGACTGGAGTGTGGTGCGGTCTGATGCCCACACTCCGGCCCTCTCCCACCGGGAGAGGGGAAAGGCAAAACCTACTTCAAAGACCCCTTCAGGAACTGCTGCAAACGCGGGCTTTGCGGGTTCGCTAACACCTCATCGGGATGCCCCTGCTCTTCGATTTTACCCTGATGCAGGAAGATGACGTGGTTAGAAACGTTCCGGGCAAAGCCCATCTCGTGCGTCACCACCACCATCGTTTTGCCCTCTTCGGCGAGCTTCTGCATGATGCGCAGCACTTCGCCAACGAGTTCTGGGTCCAGCGCGGAAGTCGGTTCGTCGAACAGCAAGACTTCCGGCTCCATCGCCAGCGCGCGGGCAATGGATACACGCTGCTGCTGCCCGCCGGACAGATGTACCGGATACTTCATCTGCTGGCGCTCATCAATACCCACTTTCGCCAGGTATTTCACCGCACGGTCGCGGGCGTCCTGTTTGCTGAGACCCAGCACCTGGATTGGCGCTTCCATTACGTTCTCCAGCACCGTCATATGGCTCCAGAGATTAAAGTGCTGGAAAACCATCGTCAGGCGCGTACGCAACAGACGTAGCTGATTTTTATCCGCCACCTTCAGCTGGCCGTCTTTGTCACGCACCAGATTGATGTTCTGCCCGCTCACCACAATTGAGCCTTCGCTCGGTTTTTCGAGGAAGTTAATGCAGCGCAGGAAAGTACTTTTACCGGAGCCGGATGAGCCGATAATACTGATGACATCGCCCGCGTTTGCCTGCAGCGACACCCCTTTCAGCACTTCATGTTCGCCGTAGCGTTTGTGCAGATCAATAACGTTTAATTTGTTCTCAGCCATCATCATTCTCAGTGCGTCGAAGAAGGTTTTATATGCTGCAACCAGCGTTTTTCTGCCTTACGGAACAGGCTAATCAGGACGTATGAAATTATCAAATAAAGCACTGCCGCAATACCGAATGCGGTAAACGGCTGATAGGTTGCCGAGTTAATATCCCGGGCAATCTTCAGTAAGTCCGGCACCGTGGCGGTAAAGGCCAGCGCCGTGGAGTGCAGCATCAGAATCACTTCGTTACTGTACGCCGGTAACGCAATACGCAGCGCCGACGGCAGAATGATGCAACGGTAAAGCTTCACGGAGGAGAAGCCGTACGCACGCGCCGCTTCAATTTCACCGTACGGGACAGAGCGAATCGCCCCTGCGAAAATCTCGGTGGTATAGGCGCAGGTATTGAGCGTCAATGCCAGCACCGTACAGTTCAGACCGCTGCGGAAGAACGCATTGAGCATTTCAGTGCCTTTTACGATCTCAAGCGTGTACATCCCCGAATAGAACACCAGCAGCTGCACGTATAGCGGCGTACCGCGAAACACATAGGTAAACAACCAGATTGGGAACTGGATAAATTTATTGTTCGACACACGACCAATGGCAAGAAATACCGCCAGAATGCCGCCCATCACCACGGAGGAGATCAGAAGCCAGAGCGTAATGGCGACGCCGGTGAAGCGATAGCCATCTGTCCACAGCAGCGATTTCCAGTATTCCTGAATAATCTCAATCACAGATCAGCCCTCTTCACACCCACGGAGTAGCGACGTTCGAGCAGAAGCAGCACACCATTGGAGGCGGTCGTAAAGACCAGATAGATTACGCCACATACCACCGCAAAGTAGAACGGTTCCCAGGTGCTTTTGCCGGCAAGCTGGGTCGCTTTCACCACATCTTCCAGGCCAAGCAGAGAGACCAGCGCGGTTGCCTTAAGAATAACCTGCCAGTTGTTACCGATACCTGGAAGCGCATAGCGCATCATGGCCGGGAACATGATTCGACGAAACGTCTGTGAGGAGGTGAAACCGAATGCGGTTGCCGCTTCAATGTGGCCTTTCGGCACAGCCATATACGCGCCGCGGAAGGTTTCGGTGAAGTAGGCCCCGTAGATAAAACCGAGCGTAATAATACCGGCCACCATCGGGTCGATATCGATTTGTCCCATACCCATTGCGTCCGTCACGCTGTTAAGCGCAATCTGCAGACCGTAAAAGATCAGAAGCATCAGCACCAGATCGGGAACACCGCGAATCAGCGTCGTATAGCCTTCAAAAATCAGCGCCAGCGGCTTGTTAGCCGAAAGCTTCGCCCCTGCGCCCGCCAGACCTATCAGCACCGCCAGCACCACGGAGCTGAGAGCCAGCTCAAGGGTGACAAGCGCGCCCTGTAAAATAACGCCAGAAAATCCGTACAGCATACCGCGAGCCCTGTCGTATCGTGAGTGGTGGAACCGTGTCTTTTCCCCTCCCACAGTGGGAGGGGCTGCACGTTATTTGACGGGGCGATTAGCCGCCGTAAACATTGAAATCGAAGTATTTTTTCGCAATTTTCTCGTACGTGCCGTCAGCGCGCATTTCGGCAAACGCTTTGTTCAGCGCTTCACGCAGTTCGTTGTCTTCCTTGCGCAGGCCCATACCGGTGCCTACACCAAACAACTTCACATCCTTGATGGATGGACCGCCAAACTTATAGTCTTTGCCGACCGGCTGCTTCAGGAAGCCTTCGCTCGCCGCGACTTCATCCTGGAATGCTGCGTCAATGCGACCTGCCGTCAGGTCAGCGTAGATATTTTCCTGGCCCTGATAAGAGACGATTTCAATCCCTTTCGGTGCCCAGTGTTCGTTACCGTAGGTTTCCTGAGTGGTCCCCTGCAGCACGCCCACGCGTTTGCCTTTCAGCGACTCGAGAGTGGGCTGAATGTCGGAAGATTTGGCGACGACCAGACGTGAATCTGCCGCGTAGAGTTTGTCCGTGAAAGCAATCTCCTGCTGGCGTTTTTCAGTAATGGAGAGCGAGGACATAATCACGTCGATTTTTTTCGCTTTCAGCGACGGGATCAGCGCATCCAGTGGGTTCTCAACGTAGGTACACTGCGCTTTGATGCGTTTGCACAGTTCGTTGGCCAGATCGATGTCAAAACCAACCAATTCACCTTTAGAATTCTTCGATTCGAACGGTGCATAGGTAGGATCGGTACCGATTCGAATTTTCTGCGGAATTGCTGCGAATGCCGCGGTGGCGCTGGAAAAGGCCAGCATCAGAGAAAGTGACAATACTAGTTTTTTCATATCTGTCCTCAACAAACTGTCTACATACGGGATTTTTACGACGACGGGGTGG
Organism: Enterobacter sp. SORGH_AS_0287; assembly: GCF_031453695.1. NCBI lineage: Bacteria > Pseudomonadati > Pseudomonadota > Gammaproteobacteria > Enterobacterales > Enterobacteriaceae > Enterobacter > Enterobacter sp. SORGH_AS_0287. Next base: position 233,414 of record NZ_JAVIZW010000001.1, on the reverse strand, counting down.
TGCTAATGTGCCATCAATCCCCTCCGTCAGGCAAAGAATAATGCCTTTGAGCCGGGATTTTTTGCATTATAAATGCGTAAGTATGCACACAGCGATCCAATACAGTGCATTAATTGCACCATATTGGATCATCCCGCCCGACAATGCACCTCAGCAGTGCATTGTCGTCAGGTATTAGTCACCGTAGACGTTGAAGTCGAAGTATTTCTTCGCCAGTTTGTCGTAGGTACCGTCTTTACGCAGCTCAGCAAACGCTTTGTCGAAGGCGGCTTTCAGCTCGGTATCATCCTTACGCAAGCCGATACCCGTACCGTCACCAAAGTACTTTTTGTCTTTCACGGACGGGCCAGCAAAAGCGTACTCTTTGCCCGCTGGCTGTTTCAGGAAGCCTTCGCTCGCGGCGACTTCATCCTGGAATGCCGCATCCAGACGGCCTGCCGCCAGGTCAGAGTAGATCAGATCCTGGTTCTGGTACGCCACCACGTCGACGCCCTTTTCACGCCAGTTCGCATTAGCAAACCCTTCCTGCGTTGAGCCCTGAAGCACGCCGACATGCTTGCCTTTCAGCGAGTCGATGGTGGGTTGAATCGGGGAGCCTTTAGCGGCAATCAGACGTGAATCTGCAGCGTAAAGCTTGTCAGAGAAGGCAATCTCCTGCTGACGTTTTTCGGTGATAGAGAGAGAAGAGATAATGGCGTCGATTTTCTTGGCTTTCAGCGACGGGATTAACGCATCAAAGTCGCTGCCCACCCATGTGCATTTCACCGCAATGCGTTTGCACATTTCATTTCCCAGATCGATATCAAACCCAACGAAATCGCCTTTCGCATCCTTGGAAGAGAATGGCGCGTAGGTTGCGTCTGTACCGATACGAACTGTCTGTGGAAGCGCTGCGTAGCTACCTGCTGCCGCACTTAACCCCACCAGCAAAGACAGAGCCAGAACCGTCTTCTTCATACATTTACCCTCAAGTACCGTGATTTTATTATGTATTGTGTTGTGTGTTGTGTTGCAGGCTTCTCTTGCAGGTCTTATGCCACATTGCCGTCTGGTGAAAAGTTCGACGTTAAATATGTTAATAAAACGTTGCGATATTGCCTTAATGGTGAAAGATAGCAGGTCTGCCGAACGAACCGGAAAGAGAAAAAGGGAAAAAGCGAATTAAATGTCGAGGATATGATCGCCGTTGCATAATTGCCCTGAAACAGGGCACGTTATCTTTTCATGCACGCTGTGGGTGCACAGATTCAGGCACCCTGCCAACGGGTGAAAAGGTCTTCAGGCAGGTCGATATCAAACTGATCGAGAACGCGGTTAACCGTCTGATTAATCACATCATCCAGTGAAACGGGTCGGTGATAGAACGCCGGTACCGGTGGCATGATCACCGCGCCGAGTTCAGCAGCCTGAGTCATTAAACGCAGATGTCCCAGGTGCAGCGGCGTTTCCCGCACGCAGAGAACCAGAGGACGGCGCTCCTTCAGCACCACGTCCGCGGCGCGGGTCACCAGCGTGTCGGTATAGCTGTTTACAATGCCGGAGAGCGTTTTAATGGAACAAGGCAGGATAACCATACCCGCCGTTTTAAACGAGCCAGAGGAGATGCTGGCGGCGATATCGCGGGCATCGTGAACCACATCCGCCAGCGCCTGGACATCACGCAGTGAGAGGTCGGTTTCAAGAGAGAGGGTCTGACGTGCCGCCTGGCTCATGACCAGATGCGTTTCCACTTCTGCCACGTCACGCAGCACCTGTAACAGACGTACGCCGTAAATCGCGCCACTGGCACCACTGAGCCCAACAATGAGTCGTTTCATGATTTTCGCCCTAACTGATTTCAGGGCAGACTGTGCAGGATTTTACGGGGAGTTGCAAGTGAGGGCAAATGCCCTCACTTGCACAGACATCAACCTTCGTTGTGCATCTCTAAACTTTCGAGATCGTTTTGCAGCTGGACGGCCTTCGCATCGTCGTTGCGCAGCGAATCAAGGTAGTCGAGGTACTGCTGGTCAACGTCTTTCGTCACGTAGACGCCATTAAACACGGAGCATTCGAACTGCTGAATATCCGGGTTCTCAGCGCGTACTGCGTCGATAAGATCGTTCAGATCCTGGAAAATCAGGCCGTCGGCACCGATGATCTGACGAATTTCGTCCACTTCACGACCGTGAGCGATCAGCTCGTTGGCGGTTGGCATATCGATGCCGTACACGTTCGGGAAACGAATTTCCGGTGCGGCTGAGGCCAGATACACTTTCTTCGCACCCGCTTCGCGCGCCATCTCAATAATCTGTTCTGAGGTGGTGCCGCGAACGATGGAGTCATCCACCAGCAGGACGTTTTTGTCGCGGAACTCAGCGCGGTTTGCGTTCAGTTTACGACGCACGGACTTACGGCGCAGCTGCTGACCCGGCATGATAAAGGTACGACCAACGTAGCGGTTTTTCACAAACCCCTGACGGTATGGCTTGTCCAGAATGCGGGCGATTTCCAGAGCGATATCGCAGGACGTTTCCGGAATAGGAATAACGACGTCGATATCCAGATCGTCCCATTCGCGGGCAATCTTCTCGCCAAGTTTTGTCCCCATGTTCACGCGCGCGCTGTAGACGGAAATCTTGTCGATAAACGAGTCCGGACGGGCGAAGTAAACATATTCAAACAGGCACGGATTGCTCACCGGGTTGTCAGCACACTGGCGGGTGAACAGCTGGCCCTTCTCAGTGATATAGACCGCTTCGCCAGGCGCAACATCACGCAGGAACTCGAAGCCCAGGGTATCCAGCGCCACGCTTTCAGAGGCAACCATGTATTCGGTACGACCATCACCGAGATCGCGCTTACCGAGCACCAGCGGGCGGATGCCGTTTGGATCGCGGAAGGCAACCATCCCGTGGCCGATAATCATCGCCACGCAGGCATACGCACCACGGATCTGGCGGTTAGTCGCGGCAACGGCGGCAAAAATGTTGTCTGCTTCCAGCGGGTAGTGACGGAAGTTATCCAGCTCGCTGGCAAAGATATTGAGCAGAATTTCAGAATCAGAGGTGGTGTTAATGTGGCGACGTTTCTCTTCGAACAACTTCTTACGCAGCTCGTGCGCGTTGGTCAGGTTGCCATTGTGGGCAAGCGTGATGCCATACGGTGAGTTGACGTAGAAAGGCTGAGCCTCAGAGGCGCTGGAACTGCCAGCAGTAGGATAACGAACGTGACCGATCCCCATATTACCTTGCAGACGCTGCATATGGCGGGCTTCAAACACATCATTTACCAGACCATTCGCCTTACGTAAACGGAAGCAGTTGTTTGCATCAATGGTGATGATACCCGCAGCATCCTGCCCACGGTGCTGAAGCACCGTTAACGCGTCATAAATCGACTGGTTTACCGGCATGAAACCGGCGATACCGACAATACCGCACATTCGTCTTTTCCTCGTTAAGCCACATCTCAGAGCGCATTACGCTCTGGGCAAGAAACTCGACGAGCTTTGCAGATAGTCAAAGAACCATCTGATGATGAAACTGAACTCTGGAATGAGCTGCGATTTTTGCCAGTCTTCACTTTTGGAGAACCCGGTAAAGGTATCCAGGAAGAACAGGATCGCGGCCACAATCAGCACGCCTCGTAGTGCGCCGAAACAGATCCCGAGTACCCTGTCTGTTCCTGACAGACCGGTTTTCTCGACCAGCTGACCTATCACGTAATTTACGATAGCGCCGACAATCAGCGTCGCGATAAACAGCACCGCGATAGCGATTCCATTTCGGACCAGTTCATCTTCAAAGCCCGTGAACCAGACAGACAGGTAAGTGTAGTAATGACTGGCAACAAAGAAAGCACAACCCCAGGTTACCAGCGATAACGCTTCACGAACAAAGCCACGGATCAGGCTAACCAGACAGGAAAAACCAATCACCGCAATGATGGCGTAATCAATCCAGACCATATGTGTCCCACGATTTAACGCCCTGTCATCCAGTTCGGGGCGAATTCTAACAGAAAAAGAAAACGTTTGCGTAGGGATTTCCTTCCCACGCGTAAATAAAAAAGGCGCTGAAAAAATGTTCAACGCCGTGGCTTTTTACGTCTCTGTGGACGTCTGCCGTCACTCTTCCCCCCCACCTTCTCTTCATAGAAAGGATAAGGGTGAGGGAGGGGTTAGTTCGCGCTGTAGCTCATCACCACACCGCTCAGGCCGGAGATCTGCTTCAGCTCACCCAGCGATCCTTTAAGCTTATCTTTGGACGCTTCTGGCCCCACGAGAATACGGGTAATTTTACCCTGTACCGGCGTGGAAGGTGAAGTGTAAACACGATATCCCGCACTGCGCAGTTTACCCACGACCTCATTGACCTTATCGGCATTTTTCAGCGCACCCAGTTGCACGACGTAGGCTTTGCCCGTCGGTGCGGCTTCCTGCTGAGCCGGTTTCGCCGGAGGCGGTGTCTCAGTCGCTGCGGCAAGCTGTTCGCTCGTTTTATCACGCTGCGGTTTCGGCTGCGTTTTTTCGACCGGCTTCGGTTTCTCAGCCGGTTTAGGCTGCACGACCGGAACCGGTACAGGATCGATATCGTTGGTGTTGCTCGCCGCCAGACGAGACGGATCAAGAGACGGCGCAGCCGCATCACCCGCGCGAACCTCTTCCGCTGCGCCTTCCGGCGGCTGAGCAGGAAGGGCCTGTGTCGCCGCAGGCAGCATATCCGGCTCGTCGCGATCGCCCGGTTTCGGTACCAGAGGAATGGCTGCAAACTCATCCTGATAGTGCTTTTTCTGCCCGTCGAGCAGGCCCGGGAGAATAATGACTCCCAGCGCCACCAGCACTATTGTTCCTGCTAAACGGTTCTGAAACTTACTCGCCACCGGTTCTCCCCGCGTCCATCACGTCCATGACATGTGCCACCGTGTGGAACGAACCACACACCAGCACGGTATCTTCTGGTTTAGCATCCGCCATCGCGGCATGCCAGGCCTGAGCCACGCTATTATAGATTGCGCCTTTGCCGAGATGTTCCATCAACTGCTCAGCGGTCGCCCCGCGTGGCCCCTCCAGAGGAGCACAATACCAGCTATCGACCACACTCTCCATGCAGGCCAGCGTACCGCCAATATCTTTATCATGAAGCATACCGATAACCGCCAGCACGCGCCCGGTTTTTGGTAACGATTTGAGACGTCCCGCGAGATACGCCGCGGCATGCGGGTTATGCGCCACATCGAGGATCAGGCGCGGTGACTCGCTGACAATCTGGAAACGCCCGGGCAGAATCGCCCGCTCAATGCCCTCGCCAATCGCCTGCTCGCTCACCGCCAGACCGCTTGCGCGCAGTGCCGCCAGCGCGGTTGCCGCGTTAGGCTGCGGCACCTGCGGCAATGGCAGGTTGTCCAGTGCGCCCTGCGCATCGCTAAAGCGCCAGCCGTCTGCCTGAACCTCATACTGCCAGTCTACGCCACGGCGCAGCAGACGCGCACCCGTCTCATTCGCCACCTCTGCAATGGTGTGCGGCATATCCGGCTCGCCGACCACAGCAGGTTTATTCGCCCGGAAAATCCCGGCTTTCTCGCGACCAATGCTTTCGCGATCCGGCCCCAGCCAGTCGGTATGATCCAGCGCAATGCTGGTCACGACGGCCACATCCGCATCCACCATGTTGGTGGCATCAAGACGCCCGCCGAGGCCGACTTCCAGAATCACCACGTCCAGCTGCGCCTGCTTAAACAACCACAGTGCCGACAGGGTGCCGTATTCAAAATAGGTTAATGAAATTTCACCGCGCGCGGCTTCAATTTCCGCGAAAGAGGCAGTATGTGCTGATTCCGGCAGCTCGCGGTTTTGCACACGCACCCGCTCGGTATACCGCACGAGGTGTGGAGAGCTGTAAACGCCAACCTTATAGCCTGCTGCCATCAGGACAGATTCCAGCGTGCGGCACGTCGTGCCTTTACCGTTCGTTCCGGCAACGGTGAACACAAACGGCGCTGGTTTCAGTACGTCGAGACGCGCGGCAACCTGGCTTACGCGCTCAAGCCCCATATCGATGGTTTTACTGTGCAGGTTTTCCAGATAAGAAAGCCACGCGGCCAGGGGCGACGTGGCTTGGGGAATGCTTTTATTTTCCATGATGCCCGGTCATTAACAGTTGAGAAAGCAAAAGGGCAGCGCCATCCGGCCCTGCCCTTTTCAGTTATCAGGCCTCGGGTTCCTGATCCGGCACCACCACGCCTTCGCGCGGCTCGTCCGGGTTCGGCGCTGGCAGATTCATCAGCTTCGCCAGGATGCTTGCCAGTTTCAGGCGCATCTCCGGACGGCGGACGATCATGTCGATAGCGCCTTTCTCGATGAGGAACTCACTGCGCTGGAAGCCCGGCGGCAGTTTTTCACGTACGGTCTGTTCGATGACGCGTGGACCCGCAAAACCGATCAGCGCTTTCGGCTCAGCGATGTTCAGATCGCCCAGCATGGCAAAGCTTGCGGAAACGCCACCCATCGTCGGGTCGGTCAGCACGGAGATGTACGGTAAACCGCGCTCCTGCATTTTCGCCAGCGCAGCAGAGGTTTTCGCCATCTGCATCAGCGACATCAGCGCTTCCTGCATACGTGCACCACCGGAAGCGGAGAAGCAGATCAGCGGGCAGTTGTCTTCCAGCGCCTGCTCAACGGCACGCACAAAGCGCGCACCCACGACAGAGCCCATTGAGCCACCCATAAAGGAGAACTCAAACGCGGCAGCCACCACCGGCATCGTGTGCAGGGTGCCTTTCATGACGATCAGCGCGTCTTTCTCGCCGGTCTCTTTCTGTGCAGAGGCCAGACGGTCTTTGTATTTTTTGGAATCACGGAACTTCAGCACGTCTTTTGGCTCAAGCTCGCTACCCAGTTCTACCAGAGAACCTTCGTCCAGCAGGCTATGCAGGCGATTACGCGCCGTCATACGCATGTGGTGGTCACACTTCGGACACACCTCAAGATTGCGTTCCAGCTCTGCGCGGTACAGAACCTGGCCGCAGCTATCACACTTCGTCCATACCCCTTCAGGAATGCTCGCTTTACGAGTCGGGGTTATGTTGCTTTTAATTCGTTCAATCCAGCTCATTGATAACCTTTCTGCTTGAACCTGGTCGTATGCCAGTTTTGCTATAAGAGGCGAATAATGCCATTTTTGCCTCCAACAGACCATGAATGTTGCACATTAAAACATAACAGCCCGAAACTTTGGATAAAAAAGTGGTCGAACCGCCAGTATGCATTTACTTCGCTTGCTTTGCTGCCGCACGTCGGTGACGGATAATCTCAATAACCCCAGGCAGTACCGAAAGCACAATAATCGCTACAATCAGTAACTTAAGGTTTTCCTGGACCACCGGGAGATCGCCAAACAGGTAGCCGGCGTAGGTAAACAGGAGCACCCACAGCAGCGCGCCAACAACGTTATATGCCGCAAAGTGACGATAGGACATATGCCCCATTCCCGCCACAAACGGTGCAAATGTACGCACAATAGGCACAAAACGGGCAAGGATAATGGTTTTGCCGCCATGACGTTCATAGAATGCATGGGTTTTGTCGAGATAGCTGCGACGGAAAATTTTCGAGTCCGGATTGCTGAAAAGCCGCTCACCAAACACCCGTCCAATCGTGTAGTTCACCGCATCACCAACAATCGCGGCGATAACCATCAACACAACCATCAGATGCACATTCAAATCGTTAGTCGGTAACGCGGATAACGCGCCGGCCACGAACAGCAGTGAATCCCCCGGCAGGAACGGGGTGACAACCAGACCGGTTTCACAGAACAGAATGAGGAACAGAATAGCGTAAACCCAGACGCCGTACTGCGCGACCAGCTCCGCCAGGTGAACATCAATATGCAGGATGAAATCAATCAAAAAACGTATTACGTCCATTTTGTCTAAGCCTTAATTGCACCTTTGATTAGTCCGCTAAAAACAGCGGGCCCATTGGCGGTTTCGGCAGGTCAAACCGATCCGGATAGTCTACCGAGACCAGATACAGCCCTTCCGCTTTCGCCGTGGCTGCCGCAAGCGTTCTGTCCTTCGCTGCCAGCAGTTCTGCAATCCAGCTCTCCGGCTGGTGTCCGGCACCCACTTCCATCAGGCTGCCCACAATATTCCGCACCATATGATGTACAAAGGCATTGGCTTTGATATCCACCACCACATACGCGCCATAACGGCTGACGTTTATGTGCATGACATTACGCCACGGCGTACGGGACTGGCACTGCACCGCACGGAACGAGGTAAAGTCATTTTCACCAATCAGACACTGCGCCGCACGATGCATACGTTCAGCATTAAGCGGTTCATAAAAATGCGTCACGCCCTGGCTTAACACCGCCGGACGCAGACGCTGATTGTAGATGACATAGCGGTAACGGCGCGCGGTGGCGCTGAAACGCGCATGAAAATCTTCGGGAACATCTTTAACCCAACGAACCGCAATGTCTCCAGGTAAATTCGCATTCACCCCCAGCGTCCATGCGGCGTCCTTTCGCACAGCGGTGGTTTCAAAATGAACCACCTGCCCCGTGCCGTGAACGCCGGCATCCGTACGCCCGGCACAGAAAACGACTATCGGTTCGTTCGCCACCTGAGAGAGCGCTTTTTCCAGTTTTTCCTGGACGCTGCGCACCTCATTTTGACGCTGCCAGCCATAATACTTACTGCCATCGTACTCAATACCGAGGGCAATTTTATGAACAGGCTTGTGATCCACGTCTGACATCAGTACAGGTACTCCTGCACGAGTTTCTCCGCAATTTTCACCGCCATCAGCGCGCCGCCAAAGCGAACGTTATCGGCAACTGACCAGAACTGGATCTGCTCAGGCATTCCGTAATCGTTACGCACGCAGCCAACAGACAGATGTGCGCTACCGGTCGCATCACCAACCTGCGTCGGGAACTCACTCTCTTCGGAGAGGGCGATATCCTCACCGCGACCAAACGCGTCACGCGCTTCTTCTGCGGCGAGCGGGCGCAGCGCTTCAAAACCGACCATCTGTGCGTGGCCGTAGAAGACAGGAGACTGCACGCAGCTGGCAGAGATCATCAGGCCATCATCCTGCAGGATTTTGCGGACTTCATCGACAATACGGCGCTCTTCGCGCACGCTGCCTTCGCGATCCGGCAGCAGTGGCAGCATGTTAAACGCCAGCTGGCGACCAAAATAGTCGTCTTCATCAATCGGAACGCCGCTCAGCAATTTCGCGCTCTGCCCGGCCAGCGCGTTAACCGCTTGCTTGCCGTTGGCAGACGCAGACAGCAGGCTGGTAACGAAGATACGCGACAGGCCGCCTTCGTCGATCAGCGGTTTCAGCGCGGTAAGCAGCTGACTGGTCAGGCTGTTCGGTACGGCGATAACGTTGCGGTTACGGTAGTCTGCCAGCACAAACGGGTTCACATCCGGCACCACCAGCGGCACATCCGGCTCAAGCGCGAACAGACCGCTTAAATCAATCACCAGACAACCCGAGTTGGTGGCCTCTTCAATGTAAGACGCCGTAGCCTCAGCACCGGCTGCAAAAAACGCCAGCTGCGCCTGAGTCCAGTCGAACCCGGCCGCATCCTGAACCATGACAGATTTACCGCCAAAACGCAGATGTTCACCCGCGCTATCTGTACGCGCCAGCGCATAGATATCACCCACCGGGAACTGACGCTCAGCAAGGGTTTCGAGCAGGGCTTCACCCACGGCACCCGTGGCACCTAAAATGGCAATGTTCCAGCCTTCAGACATGGTGGTTTACTCCAGAAATAAAAAAGCGTCCCTGTCGGAGTATCCAACAGGGAGCATTAAGAAGACATTAATGTGCCGGGTGATGAACGGCGTTAAAACCCAGTTTATGCAGCTGCGTCGCAGCCGTTGCGTCGTCGCAAATCACATACAGGGAAGACCACTCGCGGCGCTCAACATAGTTCTTGCGCAGCTTATCAAACTCACCCGGAATACCCGCCACTTTACGCAGCAGCGCGTCATCGCGGCGCACATCATACACCAAATGGACCAGTCGTTTCAGCGTTGCCTGATCGAGTGGCCCGTGCAGGGTAATGCGGCCAAATTCAGGCGCAGGCAGTAAGGTATCCAGCGCCACCTGCTGTGGATGGCCGATAAAGGCGCTATAGGCCTCAAAGACCTGCGTCGTGCCGCGGGCTTTTCCTTCAAGGGTATAACCGGCTATATGCGCCGTTGCGACGTCCACCTTGTTAAGCAGCGCAACGTTAAGCTCAGGCTCCGGCTCCCAGACGTCCAGCACCACGCTAAGCGCCTGCCCCTCTTCCAGACATTTCAGCAGCGCAAGGTTATCGACCACCGGACCCCGGCAGGCATTTATCAGAATAGTGCCAGGCTTCAGACGACGGATCAGGGCTTCGTCAGCAAGGTGCAGCGACTTATAAGGCCCCTCTTTAAACAGCGGCGTATGGAAAGTGATCACATCGCACTGTGCAACCAGTTCATCCAGCGAACGGAAGTCGCCTTCATCACCGTTGTCTTTACGCGGCGGATCGCACAGCAGAGTGCGAATGCCTAACGCCTCAAGACGTTTATGCAGGCGCCCGCCCACGTTGCCCACACCAACAATCCCGACGGTACGGTCCTGCAACGCAAAACCGTCGCGCTCTGCCAGCATCAGCAGAGAGGAGAAGACATATTCCACGACCGCAATGGCGTTGCAGCCCGGCGCGGCTGAAAAACCGATCCCCGCCTGCTTAAGCCATTTATCATCCACATGATCCGTCCCTGCCGTTGCGGTCCCGACAAATTTCACCGCTTTGCCGGAGAGCAACGCCTCATTTACTTTGGTTACCGAGCGCACCATCAGCGCGTCTGCATCATCCAGCTCGTTTACCGGGATCGGCCGACCCGGGACAGCCTTAACGTTGCCGAGGCGGCTAAAGAGCTCGCGGGCATAAGGCATATTTTCATCAACGAGGATTTTCACGTCTGAGTACCTGTTTGAGAGGAAGAAAACCCATCAAGTGTGCCATAATCTGGCCGCCAGGCATATACGTCTGCCAGGTTTACGCTGAGTTTTGACTTTAAGGATTTTTTGACGATGCAGCCCATTTCAGGTACGCCGCCGCGCCCTCCGGGTGAAGGCCCTGTCACGCCAAACGTTGCAGGCGAACAACCGCTATCCACACAACAGCGCACCGTGCTGGAGCGACTGATCACGCGCCTGATCGCGCTGACGTCGCAGCAAAACGCGGAAGTCTGGGCTGGGGTAAAGCACGATTTAGGTGTCAGGAACGACGCACCTTTGCAGTCGCGCCATTTCCCTGCTGCCGAGCAAAATCTGAACCAGCGGATTGATACTGCACAGCAGAATCACAGCACACGCCAGATTGTCTCGCAGCTGACCGAGCTGTTGGGCCAGGGAAATAACCGCCAGGCGGTGAGTGATTTTATTCGCCAGCAGTTTGGTCAGACCGCCCTGAGCCAGCTGACCCCGGAACAGCTCAAAACCGTACTGACGCTGCTGCAAACCAATCAGCTGTCAATTCCACAGCCTCAGCAACGCCCTGCGACCGAGCGTCCGCTGCTGCCTGCCGAGCACAACACGCTCAAGCAGATGGTGACCAAGCTGGCCGCCGCCACCGGCGAACCGACGAAGCTTATCTGGCAATCAATGCTGGAACTCTCCGGCGTAAAAGCGGGCGAGCTGATCCCGGCGAAACAGTTTACGCATCTGGTGACCTGGCTACAGGCGCGTCAGACGCTCAGCACCCAGACCGCTCCAACCCTGCACACGGTTCAGGCGGCACTTAAGCAGCCGCTGGAGCCGAACGAATTTGACGCCATTCGTGATTACGCCCAGCAGACCTGGCAGGCCACACCGCAAACGGTACTGACCACCGCGCAGGTGCAGGATGTGCTCAACCAGATTTTCGTTCGCCGCGCCGAACGCGAAGGGGGCGTGCCGGAAGCACGAAACATTCAGCCAATCTACAATCCGCTGTTTGCGCCGGTGGTGGAAACGTTCAGAACCCTCTCTGCCCGTCCAGGATTGATGTTTATTGCGTTAATGATTGCACTGGCGATTTTCTGGCTGGTCGCATAACGGTTTCGCCCGGTGGCGCTACGCCTGCCGGGCCGACAGCACACCGGGGAAGGCTTGCCGCCCCGGCACTTAACCGCTAAGACTGACGAAACGCCACCAGCGTCACCACAATGCCCACAACCGCTGCAACCGCGCCCGCCAGGAAAACAGACGGATACCCGAACGACGTCGCTAACAGACCTGCCAGCGGCCCGGTTACCCCGTATGAGATATCCTGAAACGCCGCATAGCCGCCAAGCGCCGTGCCACGCACCTGTGGGGCGACACGTTTTACCACCTCCACGCCCAACGCCGGGAAAATAAGCGAACATCCGCAGCCGGTCAATGCCGCGCCTAACAACGCTACGGACGCAACGGGTGCACTCCACAGTAACAGCAGACCCAGGGTTTCAATCACCAGTGATGCCACTGCAACCTTCACGCCGCCAAAACGATCCGGCATCCAGCCGAACAGCACGCGCATTAAGACAAATGCGCCACCAAAGGCGGTCAGCGTAAAACCTGCCATCGCCCAGCCGCGGCTCACAAAGTAGAGCGAGACGAACGTACCAATTACCGCAAAACCGACGCCCTGCAGGGCCAGGCCAAGGCCCGGCTGCCAGATTTGGCCCACCACGCTCCACAAAGACGGGCGCTCCCCTTTATGGGCAGGGACTTTACGCACCGGACCGTTGAATGCCCATGCCAGCAGCGGCAGCATCAGGGTGGTCGCTGCCAGCGCGGCAAAGCCAAAGTGGCTGTGGATAAGCAACCCGAGCGGGGCGCCTGCGGCAAGCGCGCCATAAATGGCCATGCCATTCCACGACATGACTTTGCCGGAGCGCGCAGGCCCCACCAGTCCCATACCCCATGTCAGCGTACCGGTCAGGAGCTGGCTTTCACCAAAGCCCAGGATTAAACGCCCCACGATCAGCAGCGCAAATTTATACGCAGCGTCAACCGGCAGGAGAGCGGCCAGCAGCCATGCACCTCCCGCCAGACCACAGGCAAACATGCCCTGTAACGCCGAGCGTTTTGCCCCGTGCTGATCCGCCAGACGTCCGGCATAACCGCGGGTTAATACCGTAGCCAGAAACTGAATACCCACGGCGACGCCGACCATGGTGTTGCCATAGCCCAGCTCCTGATGAACAAACAGCGGGATCACCGGCAGCGGCAGGCCGACGGTCATATAGGTCAGGAACACCGCAAACGCGATGCGAAACAGCGAGACGTTCGCTGAAGAGGTTGTTTCTGTTTGAGTGACTGCAGTCATGCTTTACTCCGAAATGAAGAGTAAGGCGGGGAAAAACCACGCCCCCTCTTCCTGATAACCAGGATTTAGGTGCGTTGGTTGACGTTGAACGCTTACGCATTATCGTGAGGATAATGTTGAGGTAGGAAGTTTGCCTGCGAGATCAGCCGCTTGTCAATGCATAAAAAAAGGAGCCGTCAGGCTCCCCTTTTGAATCAGTCAGAACTTATGCGTTGTACTTACGCATCACCAGCGTGGCGTTAGTACCGCCGAAACCGAAGCTGTTGGACATGACGGTAGTCAGTGTCGCTTCTTTTGGCTGGGTCACGATGTTCAGACCTGCGGCCTGCTCGTCCATCTCGTCAATGTTGATGCTTGGGGCGATAAAACCATTTTCCAGCATCAGCAGAGAGTAGATCGCTTCCTGAACGCCAGCAGCACCCAGAGAGTGACCGGTCATGGCTTTGGTCGCGGAGATAGCCGGGCTGTTGTCGCCGAACACTTCACGGATCGCACCCAGCTCTTTCACGTCGCCTACCGGAGTAGAGGTACCGTGGGAGTTCAGGTAGTCGATTGGTGTGTCAACGCCGTGCATCGCCATCTTCATGCAGCGCACTGCGCCTTCACCGGATGGAGCCACCATGTCAGCGCCGTCAGACGTTGCACCGTAGCCCACGATCTCAGCGTAGATGTGCGCACCACGCGCCAGCGCGTGCTCCAGCTCTTCAACCACAACCATACCGCCGCCGCCTGCGATAACGAAACCGTCACGGTGCGCATCATAGGTACGGGATGCTTTATCCGGAGTTTCGTTATATTTGGTGGACAGTGCCCCCATTGCGTCGAATTCACAGGCCATTTCCCAGCCCAGTTCTTCGCCGCCGCCAGCAAACACGATATCCTGTTTACCCAGCTGGATCTGCTCAACCGCATTACCGATGCAGTGTGCGGAGGTCGCACAGGCAGAGCTGATGGAGTAGTTAACGCCGTGGATTTTGAACGGGGTCGCCAGGCAAGCGGAAACCGCTGAACCCATGGCTTTAGTCACAACATAAGGACCTACCGCTTTCAGACCACGTGGGCTACGCATTGCGTCGGCACCAAAGACCTGCGCTTTAGATGAGCCACCGGAACCGGCGATCAGACCTACGCGTGGGTTGTTCTGGTAAACTTCCGCGCTCAGACCCGCATCCGCAATCGCTTCCTGCATGGAGAGATAAGCATAAATAGAGGCATCGTTCATGAAACGAACCACTTTACGGTCAATCAAACCGGTGGTGTCCAGTTTGACGTTACCCCATACGTGGCTACGCATACCTGAATCTTTAAACTCTTCAGAGAAAGTGATCCCGGAGCGTCCTTCACGCAGAGATGCCAGGACTTCCTGCTGGTTATTACCGATGCTGGAAACGATGCCCAGGCCAGTAATCACTGCACGTTTCATTCAATACCTCTGTAAGTCGCACTATATTAAGTTTCGAGTCGCACAATAGCGTACACTTGTACGCCGAACAAGTCCGATCAGACATTTTCTGCGGAAATTTGCACCGATGGACGCACATCGTTAAGATCGTGTCACTGCCTGTCAGACGAGTAACTTACGTGAAACAAAACGCTATACAACCCGCCAACCTCGAATTCAACGCTGAGGGTACACCTGTTTCCCGAGATTTTGATGACGTCTACTTTTCTAATGATAACGGACTGGAAGAAACCCGCTATGTTTTCCTCGACGGAAACCAGTTAAACGCCCGTTTCCCCACGCATCCGCGCAGTCTGTTCGTGGTCGCTGAGAGCGGGTTTGGTACCGGTCTGAATTTTCTCACCCTCTGGCAGATGTTCGATCAGTTTCACGCTGCTCACTCTGACGCTACACTGCAAAGATTACATTTCATCAGTTTAGAAAAATTTCCGCTCACCGCGCATGACCTTCGTCTCGCCCATCAGCACTGGCCGGAACTTGCGCCATGGGCGGAGCAGCTTCAGGCGCAGTGGCCGCCGCACCTCGGCGGCTGTCATCGTCTGCTGCTGGACGGCGGGCGCGTCACGCTGGATCTGTGGCTCGGCGACATCAATGAACTGACCGATAAGCTTGATGATTCAATGAATCAGAAAGTGGACGCATGGTTCCTTGATGGTTTTGCCCCCGCCAAGAATCCGGACATGTGGAGCCAGCATCTGTTTAACGCAATGGCACGCCTGGCGCGTCCTGGCGCAACGCTCGCGACCTTCACCTCGGCAGGCTTTGTCCGCCGCGGATTGCAGGAGGCCGGCTTTACCATGCAAAAGACCAAAGGTTTTGGTCGCAAGCGCGACATGCTGGTCGGAAGAATGGATCAGACGCTGGAGATCCCCGCTCAGACGCCCTGGTTTTCACGCAGCGCCAGCACATCACGAGAGGTAGCAATTGTCGGCGGCGGGATTGCCAGCGCCCTGCTTTCGCTCGCGCTTTTACACCGTGGCTGGCAGGTAACGCTCTACTGCGCCGACGACGCGCCGGCAAAGGGCGCTTCCGGCAACCGCCAGGGGGCGCTCTACCCACTGTTAAGCGCTCACGATCCGGCGCTGAGCCAGTTTTTCCCGGTAGCCTTTACCTTTGCCCGGCGCCTGTATGATGCCCTGCCTGTGGCGTTTGACCACGACTGGTGTGGCGTTACGCAACTGGGCTGGGATGAGAAGAGCCAGCAAAAAATCGCGCACATGTTGTCGCTGGGTCTGCCGCTCGAAATTGCCCGGGCGGTGAATGCGCAGCAGATAACCGAAACCGCGGGCGTCGATACGGGCTGCGACGGTATCCACTATCCGCTCGGTGGCTGGCTGTGTCCGGCAGATCTGACGACGGCAGCCATTGCGCTGGCGCAGTCGCGCGGGTTGACGGTGCACTATTCCCGCCAGGTCGCCTCACTTCACCACACGGAGCACTGGAACCTGCATTTCACCACCGGCGAAGAGGCGCAGCATACCTGCGTAGTGCTGGCCAACGGTCACCCTATCAGCCAGTTCAACCAGACGGAAAAGCTGCCGCTTTACCCTGTCGGCGGCCAGGTCAGCCATATCCCCACCTCGCCAGCGCTGGAAAAACTGCAGCATGTACTCTGCTACGACGGCTATCTGACGCCACAAAATCCGTCCAACGGCCACCACTGCATTGGTGCCAGCTACCATCGCGGTGAGACCGACATGCGCTACAGCGAAGACGATCAGCAGCAAAATCGCCAGCGCCTGCTCAACTGCTTCCCGCAGGCCGACTGGGCAAAAGAGGTTGATATCAGCGCCGGTGACGCGCGCTGTGGCGTACGCTGCGCCACCCGGGACCATCTGCCGATGGCGGGAAATGTGCCTGACTATGAAGCAACGCTTGAGGCCTATCAGGATCTTGCTGAAAACCGTGATACCGCGGTGAGTGCGCCAGTTTATCCGCAGCTGTTTATGCTCGGGGGACTCGGTTCACGGGGATTATGCTCAGCGCCGTTGCTGGCCGAAGTGCTGGCGGCACAGATGAGTGATGAGCCCGTTCCGCTGGACAGCGTTACGCTTGCGGGGCTCAATCCCAACCGTTTGTGGGTACGGAAGTTACTGAAAGGAAAAAGGGTGAAGTAACGTGCGGGCCGATGTCCTCCCTCTCCCACCGGGAAAGGGAGGAGAAATGACTACCTGGCTTTTGCCTGCTGGAACAGGGTGTCCCACATACCCAGCACTAATGACTGGTCACGCGGAGAGAGTTCCCCTGCCTGGATCGCTTTCTCCAGGCTGCGGCTCACTTCATCATGAATGGCCTCGGCAGAGTGATCGTCCCCTGCTTCCAGCTCAGCGACAGCCAGCGTCAGGTGACCACGCAGATAACCGCTGGCGAACAGCTCATCATCACTGGCGTGTTCCACCATGTCATCAATTAACGCCAGAATGCGTGATTCAAATTCTGCGATCATCTTCTTTCCTCTGTTAAAGATCTTCCGGCCAAGGGAAGCATTCCGCCGTGATCTCCGGCGTGTGGTAATAATTCTGTAAGGCCTCGATCAGGCGCGCCGGACGTTCCGGGATGCCTTTCTCAAGATACTCCATCACCTGCGCATGAACGCGGCGCTGGAAGACAATACGGTCTGGCTCGACCTCTCCTTCGAGGTTGTCACAGCTGACGTTGAACGGGAAACCTGCCGCCACACAGAATAACCATTCCAGCGCCTGCGGTTTCACCTCCACATCTTCAAACTGGCTCTGCGTGGCGGCGTCACGGCCGTCCGGACAATACCAGTATCCGAAGTCCACCTGCTCACGACGCGCTTTCCCCGCTATACACCAGTGCGAAATCTCGTGTAACCCGCTGGCGTAAAAGCCGTGCGCGAACACGATACGGTTATACGGCACGTCCGCATCAGCAGGAAGATAGATCGGTTCGTCGTCGCCTTTAATCAGACGGGTATTAAAATCATCAGCAAAACAGCCATCAAAAATCTCAATCAGCTGTTCGTATTTATGCGTTGTGTTCATTAATTCATTCCCAGCCAGGTGAGGATCTCTTGTCCATGGCTGTCATAAAGCAGTTTGGCACTCATGACCGCTGAGACGACAACAATCATCGGGCGAATGAGCTTCTGTCCTTTGCTTAATACCAGACGCGAGCCCGCGCGTGCGCCTAAAAACTGCCCTGCCATCATCACAAATCCGGTTGCCCAGATAACTTTGCCACCAATGATAAACAGCAGCAGGCCGCCGACGTTTGACGTCGCATTGAGCACTTTGGCGTGGGCGGTGGATTTAGCGAGGTTAAAGCCGGCCAGCGTCACGAACGCAAGGGCATAGAACGAGCCTGCTCCGGGGCCAAAGAAGCCATCGTAAAACCCGACGCAGCCACCCGCGATAAGAGCGAACGGCAGGCCATGCAGACGACGCTGCCGGTCTTCTTCCCCGAGCTTTGGCATCAACAAAAAGTAGAGACCGATGCAGATAACCAGAATGGGGAGGATCTGGCGCAAAATATCGGACTGTACATGCTGAACCAGCAGTGCACCCGAGGTCGAGCCAATAAAGGTCATCAGAATATTGAGCTTCTGGTCAGCCAGACTGACGACCTTACGGCGAATAAAATAGAGTGACGCGGAGAGCGAGCCGCCGCACGCCTGAAGCTTGTTAGTGGCGAGCGCCTGTGCCGGGCTCATGCCCGCGGCCAGCAGCGCCGGTACGGTTAACAAACCACCGCCGCCCGCCAGAGCATCAATAAATCCGGCCAGCATCGCCACAAAGAAAAGCACCACCAGCAGAAGCGGCGACACCATAAACAGTTCGACGAAATTATCCATTAAAGTACATGCTCATCCAGTAGCGCCTGGCAGGAAGGCGGCAACGGAGGCGGTGTCTTCTTCTCAGGCTTAGAGGTTCCAGGTTTTGCCGGCTCAAACCAGCTCTGCAGTTCCGCACCACAGCCATCGCCTGGCGGGGGTAACGGCTGATCTTCACATTCCAGGCTGTTTGCCGGGCAGCGCAGACGAACGTGCATATGTGCACGATGCTGGAACCACGGGCGCACTTTACGCAGCCAGTCGCGATCGGTGCCGGCATCCAGGCAGAGCTGCTGCTTGATGGCCGGGTTCACGAAAATCCGCGTGACATCGTTATCTTTCGCCGCCAGCTTAATCATGCTGAAGACGTCCTGCGTCCACAACGATGGCACGACGTTTTTACCGTCGCGCGCCACCAGATCCAGCGCCTGCGGTTTCAGCAACTGGGCTGAACTCCAGCGCGCTTTCGGCAGTTGCAGGAAGATATCGACATCGAGACCGGTCTGGTGACTGGCGTGTCCGCCGTTGAACCGACCGCCGGCAGGCATCCCCATATCGCCAATCAGCATCGTGCCCAGCCCCAGGTTATGCACCTGGTTTCCCAGACGCTGGATAAACAGCACCAGATCCGGGTGGCCAAAATAACGACGCTGGTCGGTACGCATCACCTGATAGGTATCGGACTGCAGCGGAAGTTCCTGTGCCCCAACGATACAGCCGTTCGAGAACGCGCCAATAGACTGCGCGCTGCCCGCCACAGGATGGGTGATTTTCTGCCATGGCGTCGCGGCCAGACTGGCTCCACTGGCAAGCAGTGCCAGCAGAGCAATGACGGTTTTTTTCATGTTTACCAGCGTGGAATGGTGGTCGTCACATCCGCATTCTGCGCGCGCTGGCGCAGGAAGTGATCCATCAGTACGATCGCCAGCATCGCTTCTGCGATCGGCACCGCACGGATCCCCACACAGGGATCGTGACGTCCTTTAGTGATCATCTCAACTTCTTCGCCAGAGCGGTTAATCGTGTGGCCTGGCACGGTAATGCTGGAAGTCGGTTTCAGCGCAATATTGGCAATAATCTGCTGACCGCTGCTGATACCGCCGAGGATGCCGCCCGCGTGGTTGCTCTGGAAACCGTCTTTGGTGATTTCGTCGCGGTTCTGGCTGCCCCGCAGCGCAACGACGTCAAAACCGTCGCCAATTTCTACGCCCTTCACCGCGTTGATGCTCATCAGTGCGTGAGCGATGTCCGCATCCAGACGGTCAAATACCGGTTCACCCCAGCCTGGCGGTACGCCATCAGCCACGACGGTGACTTTGGCACCAATGGAGTCGCCCTCTTTTTTCAGGCCACGCATCAGTTCGTCCAGCGCTTCCAGCTTATCTGCATCGGCACAGAAGAACGGATTTTGCTCGACCAGATCCCAGTCTTTGATAGCCAGTGGAATATCGCCCATCTGGGTCAGACAGCCGCGGATCACAATGCCAAATTTCTGCTGCAGATATTTTTTGGCGATAGCCCCTGCCGCAACGCGCATCGCGGTTTCACGGGCAGACGAACGTCCGCCGCCGCGATAATCACGGAAGCCATACTTTTGTTCGTAGGTGTAATCGGCATGTCCAGGACGGAACACATCTTTGATGGCGCCGTAATCCTGCGAGCGCTGATCGGTATTTTCAATCAGCAGCCCGATGCTGGTGCCGGTGGTGCGGCCTTCGAAAACGCCGGAAAGAATTTTGACCTGGTCCGGCTCGCGACGCTGCGTGGTGTAGCGAGAAGTCCCCGGACGACGACGGTCGAGGTCGTGCTGTAAATCGGCTTCGGTCAGTTCGATGCCTGGCGGTACGCCGTCAACGATACAGCCCAGTGCCAGCCCGTGCGATTCACCAAAGGTGGTCACCCGGAATAATTGTCCAATACTGTTTCCTGCCATCACGGCTCCGATGTCGTTATTTGTGTTTGAGCGTTGTGAAACGGGCCGAAGCCCGCTGGATTAATCTTTGTAAATGCTGAAGTATTCGCGCGCGTCAAGCAGCTGCGCTTTGGTCAGCATAAAGACGCCGTCACCGCCGTTATCGAACTCGAGCCAGGTGAACGGCACATCCGGGTACTGCTCTATCAGATGTACCATGCTGTTGCCCACTTCACAAATCAGAACACCGTCGTCGGTCAGATAATCCGGCGCGCAGGCCAGAATGCGACGGGTAAGCTTCAGGCCATCAGAGCCTGACGCCAGACCCAGCTCCGGCTCGTGGCGATATTCGTTTGGCAGATCGGACATGTCTTCCGCATCAACATACGGCGGGTTGGTGACGATCAGATCGTACTGCAGCGTTGGCAGATCGCGGAACAGATCGGAGCGGATTGGCGTAACGTGATGGATCAGACCGTGCTCTTCAATATTGTGCTCGGTAACAGCCAGCGCATCGGTGGAGATATCCACGGCATCCACTTCCGCTTCCGGGAAGGCGTACGCACAGGCAATCGCGATACAGCCGCTGCCGGTACACATATCAAGGATATGCTCTGGCTGATGGTTAATCAGGCCTTCAAAGTGGTTGTTGATCAGTTCGCCAATCGGCGAGCGCGGCACCAGAACGCGTTCATCAACATAGAACTCGTGTCCACAGAACCAGGCTTTGTTGGTCAGATAGGCAACCGGAATGCGCTCGTTAACGCGGCGGATAACACGCTCCACGATACGGTGCTTTTCGCTGGAGGTCAGGCGTGCGGTACGCATGTCTTCCGGAATGTCGAGCGGCAGGTAGAGGGACGGCAGCACCAGTTGAACGGCCTCATCCCACGGGTTATCGGTACCGTGCCCGTACCAGATATTTGCGGCGCTGAAGCGGCTAACCGACCAGCGCAACATGTCCTGTATGGTATGCAGCTCGTTTACTGCTTCATCGACAAAAATTTTATCCACTCTTTCCTCCAGGGCATGCTCGCATAATTTTCGGCGGCTAGTTTGCCATGAAGACGGCGATAAATCAGCAATGACGCGTCGCGCTTGAGGTTAAAAAATGCGTTTAGTCGGGTACACTGTCGGAAATACGAGATGAGAATGACCCATGAAAAAGAAAACATCCCTTAGCGAGGAGGATCAGGCGCTCTTCCGTCAGCTGATGACCGGGACGCGTCAAATCAAGCAGGACATCATTGTCCACCGTCCGATGCGCAAAAAAATCACGGAAGTCCCGGTCAAGCGATTGCTCCAGGAGCAGGCGGATAATAGCCACTATTTTTCAGATGAATTTCAGCCCCTGCTCAATACGCAGGGCGCGGTGAAGTACGTACGGGAAGATGTCAGCCACTTTGAGCTGAAAAAATTACGCCGGGGGGATTACTCGCCCGAACTGTTTCTTGATCTGCACGGTTTGACGCAGATGCAGGCGAAGCAGGAGCTGGGCGCGTTAATTGCCGCCTGTCGTCGCGAACATGTTTTCTGCGCCTGCGTGATGCACGGCCACGGCAAACATATCCTGAAGCAACAAACACCGCTGTGGCTGGCTCAGCACCCCCACGTGATGGCGTTTCATCAGGCACCCAAAGAGTACGGCGGAGATGCCGCATTACTGGTGTTGATTGAAGTAGAAGAGTGGCAGCCGCCAGAATTACCCTGACAGGACGGCGGGAGGCATGTTCTGCTCCCCGCCATATCGCACGTCACATCAGATAGCTTTTGCCATCTTCAGATTGCACGGACTCATTTGCCAGTTGAAGACCCCTTTGCCCGTTTCGTCGAGAGCGACGTTGGCAATGGCGGAAGTCGTGAACATCGGCGGCGTCTCGCCCGGGCACAGCTCAGATACCAGATAGCCAACCAGTGGCAAGTGGGAAATGACCAGCGCGGAAGCGACACCTTCATTGCACAGCGCCTGAAGATAAGCGCTGACAAGGCCGACATCACCGCACGGGGTGAGTTCCGGGAGAACATCCACACTGGCTGGCAGGTTCATACACTCCCCCACCACTTCCAGCGTCTGTTCTGCACGCAGGAACGGACTCACCAGAACGCGTTCGATGTCCACTTTTTGACCTTTAAGCCAGGTCGCCATCAGACGAGATTCGTCGCAGCCACAGACGGTCAAAGGACGTACTGAGTCACTGGCGGCATCGAGTGCCGCGTCGCCGTGACGCATGATAAAAACTTGCATATTGCACCGCTTTTGTTAACCAGAATCACCGGCGTTGACTACCCGCGATTACCGCTCCGAGGTAGAAAACCCGATGGTCGGGCATTGTGCCTGATCCATTCGGTGAATGAAACGCTGTTTTTTACCTCAATGGCGTAAGTATAGTCAATCTCTGTTTACAAAATCGCCAAAACAGGTTCATACACTTCAGGATTTACCCTTTTTTGACCTCAACTTACGAGGACAGTTTCCCTTGAAGGCCAAAATGTCTGGCCCCGTTCCGCCATCTGCAATAATTCGTCACACGGTGTAAACCGCGGACCGTATTGCGAGGCCAGACGTTGCAGGATTGCAACCACTTCACCCGCACCGAGAGTGTCCATGTAACGGAACGGGCCGCCGAGGAACGGCGGGAAACCAATGCCAAATACCGCACCGATGTCACCATCGCGCGCGCTTTTAATTACCTGCTCACCAAAGCAGCGTGCCGCTTCATTAAGCATCATCATCACACAGCGTTCAGCACACTGAACGGGTGACAGTTTCCCCTGACCGGTTGTCGGAATAAGCCCATAAACCGAAGGGTCGACCTGTTTCTTGCTTTTACGCCCTTTCGTGCCGTAAAGATAGAAACCGCGTTCATTTTTTCTGCCTTTGCGATCGTCCTTCAAAATTGCAGAAACAATGTTTGCAGGCGGGCTAAAACGATCTCCATAAGCATCTTCCAGCACAGGTATAATTTTAGTGCCGGTGTCGATTCCCACCTCATCCAAAAGTTGGATTGGGCCAACGGGGAACCCAAACTTCACCAGCGCCTCGTCGACGTGTTCGATCTTCTCCCCTTCCGTCAGCAGCCGCATCGCTTCATTTATATAAGGCACCAGAACGCGGTTAACGTAAAAGCCGGCTTTGTCCGCCACCACTATCGCTGTTTTCCCCTGCATTTTGGCCAGTTTAACCACGGTAGCAACGGTTTGCGGGCTGGTGCTGGCGTGCGGGATAACCTCCACCAGCGGCATTTTTTCAACCGGACTGAAATAGTGCAGGCCAATCACCTGCTCCGGACGCTGGGCCCTGGCCGCAATATCGCCAATGGGCAATGACGAGGTGTTCGACGCAAAAATGGTATGGGGTGCGCAATGTTGCTCAACGTCAGCCACCATCTGCTGCTTAAGCGCCAGGTCTTCAAACACCGCTTCAATCACCAGATCGCGATGGGCAAAACCGCTGTAGTCTGTCGTGCCGGAGATCAGTGCCAGGGTTTTATCACGCTCATTGGCCTTGATATGGCGGCGTTTAACCTTTTGATCAAGGTTCTGCCAGCTGTACTGCAGCGCGTGATTGATTCCTTTCGCATTGATGTCTTTGATACGTACAGGCAATTTGCCTTTGCTGGCGGTAACAAAAGATATTCCGCCCCCCATCAGCCCGCCACCCAGTACGCCAATGGCATGCAGCGGGGCAGGTTGCGCCTCGCTGCCGGGGTCTTTTTTTACCTCTGTACTGGCAAAAAAGATGTTACGCAGCGCCTGAGACTGCGGCGTCATCGCCAGCTCACCAAAGGCTTTTGCTTCTGCGGCATAGCCGCTGCTGCTGCCCTGAGATAAGCCCACTTCAATAACCTCAAGGATACGTTTCGCCGCCGGGTAGTTGCCTTTAGTTTTTTGTTCGGTTTTCTTGCCCGCCATGCTGAACAGGAGTGTGCGGCCCAGTGGCCCGGCCAGCACGCGCTCACGCACCGGCAGAGGACGTTTTGCCTGCCGTCCTTTGAGCGCCAGTTCAACCGCCGCCTCAAGCAAAATGGCGTGAGGAACCACCTCGTCGACCAGGCCGGCTTTCAGCGCCTGACGCGCACGCAGTTGTTTGCCGGTTAATATCATTTCCAGCGCAGTGCTGACCCCAACCAGACGCGGCAGACGCTGCGTCCCGCCGGAGCCTGGCAGGAGGCCTAACTGCACTTCAGGCAGGCCCAGAACGGTTTTCGCATCGTCGGTACAAATGCGGCTGTGACAGGCCAACGCCAGCTCCAGCCCACCGCCCAGACAGGCACCGTGGATCGCCGCGATGACCGGGATAGACAGCGCATGGATCTCCGCCATGACCTGTTGCCCCTGACGCGCCAGCTCTTCGGCTTCCTGTGCGTTTTGCGCCCGGGCAATCATGTTGATATCGGCTCCGGCAATAAAGTTGTCCGGTTTCGCCGAGATAAACACCAGGCCGCGAATCGCTTTGTTCTCGCGGATCTGCTTTAGCATCGCGCGCACCTGAACGCCGAACTCGGCTTTCAGGGTGTTCATCTTCTCGTTGGGAACATCGATAGTAATAACGGCGACGTTATCGAGGCGTACCGTCAGATTAAATGCAGATGGCATATCCATTATTCAGCCTCCAGAACCATTGCCGCGCCCAGACCACCCGCTGCGCAGGCGGTTACGAGACCAAAACCACCGCCCCGGCGACGTAACTCATGTAATGTCTGGGTGATCATCCTCGCTCCCGTCGCCGCAAATGGATGACCGTAGGCGATGGAACCACCCAGAACGTTAAATTTGCTCTGATCCACTTCGCCAGTGGCATGCGCCCGGCCAAGGACATCGCGCGCGAAACGTTCACTCGCCAGCAGTTGTATGTTTGCCAGGGTTTGTGCGGCAAAGGCTTCGTGCATATCAATGAGGGTTAAATCCGCGAGGGTCAGTCCCGCGCGTTCCAGCGCCAGCGGAGTGGACCACGCCGGCCCTAACAACATGTCCTGCCACACATCTATCGCCGTGAAGGCGTAGCTGCGCAGGTAGCCCAGCGGTTTTATGCCCAGCTCTTTGGCACGGGATTCCGTCATCAGGATCACCGCGGCGGCACCGTCCGTCAGCGGAGTACTGTTGGCGGCCGTGACGGTACCGTGTTTGCGGTCAAATGCCGGACGGAGCCTGGCGTAATCCGCCATCGTCGAACTGCCGCGAATATTGTTATCTTCTGAGAGCGGTTCACGGTATGGCGGGATGTACGCCGTCATGACTTCATCAGCCAGTTTGCCTTCCGACCAGGCTTTCGCCGCCAGCTGATGTGAGCGATGAGCCAGCGCATCCTGCTGCTCACGGGTGATCCCGTAAGTTTTTGCCATCTGCTCGGCGGTATCGCCCATTCTCAGACCGGTGGAATACTCCGCCACTGCGGGCGGTACAGGCATAAGGTCACGCAGGCGTAAGCGTGAGAAAAGTTTGAGTTTCTGACCGACGGTACGGGCTTTGTTGGCGTCAACCAGGATCCGGGCCAGCTTTTTACTGACCCCAATCGGCAGAACCGAAGAGGAGTCCGCCCCGCCGGCGATCCCAGCGCGAATGGTACCTGCCATCAGGCTTTCAGCCACGTTAGCCACCGCCTGGAAACTGGTAGCACATGCCCGGCTGACGCTGTAGGCATCAGTGTGGACGTTCATCCCCGTACCGAGGACGATTTCTCGCGCAATATTGGGTGCTTCAGGCATCTGCACAACCTGGCCAAAAACCAGCTGCTCGATGACCTCAGGCGGAATTTCGCTGCGAGCCATCATCTCCCCCACCACCATTTTCCCCAGATCGACAGCCGGTATGCCATGAAACGCTGTCGCCTGACGTGCAAATGGCGTACGTAATCCACTGACAATGGCAATGCGATCGCCCTGACGGGTAATAAGCGGTAACCGCCTGACTCATAACCTTCCCCTGTAAAATTTTTTACTCAAACATAAAGTGGTCTGACCTGATAACAGTCTTAACCATTTTTTTACATTCAGCCAATCAGGGAAACGAAAAAGTGCGAGCTAAGGCACAGAGAAGAAAAAGAAAATGTCTCTGCGAAAACAAAAGCAAAACGGTAACCCGAAGGTTACCGTTTTAGTGTGCACCCTCTACTGTGAGAGAGGGCCAGGATGAGGGCATTACGCCGTTGAGGTTAGCGCAGACCCAGCTGGAAAATCAGCGTTTCCGCCTCGCAGGCGAACACAAAGTCGATATCCAGCTTCACACCACCGTCCACGTCAGTAAAGGTGGATTTGATTTCGCACGGATCGGATTCGACTTCACGTGCACGTTTGCTCAGCGCGGCCAGGGTTTCTTCCGCTTCGGCGCGGTTGCTGAATACACGGCTGTAAGAGGCGGTGCAATCGGAGTTGTCCATGATGGTACCAACATCCATACAGCAGCAAACCGGGGTTTCATCAGCACTGCATTTACTCATAGCTCAATTTCCTCTGTATTCGCGCAAGACGCGAGATAAACACGATGCTGCTATTTTACGCCCCGGGGCTGGCTCTCTCCAGCCGTTAATGGCGCAAAAGCGGATAAGTGACCAATATCACACTAAAAAATGATCTAGAACAAAAATCACCCTTTCAGACGATTCGCAATGGTCACAATTTTGCCAACCAGATCTCGTTTCAAGAAACATGTTTGAAAATATTAATAAACAAACTTGCAACATTCTGGCTGGTCAGACCTATACTCTCGCCACTGGTCTGATTTGTATGTCATACCTCAGACCCTACACTTCGCGCTCCTGTTACGGTATGTAACAATTATTGAATAAAAATAACTCAATGAGGTTATGGTCATGAGCCAGAAAACCCTGTTCAAAAAGACTGCGCTGGCAGTCGCAGTGGCAATCGTCTCTACGTCCGCCTGGTCCGCGGGCTTTCAGTTAAACGAATTTTCTTCCTCTGGCCTTGGCCGTGCGTATTCCGGGGAAGGCGCAATTGCTGATGATGCGGGCAACGCGAGTCGTAACCCTGCACTGATCATGATGTTCGATCGTCCGACCTTCTCTGCTGGTGCAATCTTTGTTGATCCGGGTGTTGATATCTCAGGCCGCTCTCCAACAGGCGCCAGCCTGAAGGCAGACAACATCGCGCCAACAGCCTGGGTGCCAAACCTCCACTTCGTTGCGCCAATTAATGACCAGTTCGGCTGGGGCGCTTCCGTGACGTCTAACTACGGTCTGGCTACCGAGTTTAATAATAACTACGCCGCAGGGGCGTATGGCGGTAAAACCGACCTTGAAACCCTGAACCTGAACCTGAGCGGTGCTTACCGTCTGGACAACCACTGGAGCTTCGGCGTCGGCTTTGATGCGGTTTATGCTAAAGCGAAGATCGAGCGCTACGCGGGTGACCTGGGTAAAGTCGTTGCTGGCTCAGGCGCTCTGCCGCCGATTCCGGGTCTGGCACAGCAGGTTGCAGGTATTCCGGCAGATACCCAGATTGCTTACCTTAAGGGTGACGAATGGGGCTTCGGCTGGAACGCCGGTATCCTTTATGAAATCGATAAAAATAACCGCTACGGTTTAACCTACCGTTCCGAAGTGAAAATTGACTTCGATGGCGATTATAAGAGCAGCCTGCCTTCAGCCTATAACCAGATTCTGGGTAGCTTCGGCCTGCCAATGGGCACCGACGGCCGTACCACTGGCGGTTCTCTGAGCCTGCACTTGCCAGAAATGTGGGAACTGTCGGGTTATAACAAAGTGGCGCCGCAGTGGGCGGTTCACTATAGCCTGACTTATACCAGCTGGAGTCAGTTCCAGGAGCTGAAAGCGACCAACAGCAATGGTGACACGCTCTTCTATAAAGATGAAAGCTTCCGTGATGCCTACCGTATCGCGCTGGGTACCACCTACTATATGGATGACAACTGGACATTCCGTACCGGTATTGCCTTCGATGATAGTCCGGTACCGGCTGACAAGCGTTCCATCTCCATTCCGGACCAGGACCGCTTCTGGCTGAGCGCAGGTGCAACCTATGCCTTCAATAAAGATGCTTCTATCGATGCGGGCATCTCTTACATGCACGGTCAAAAAGTTAACTTTAAGGAGGGGCCGTATGAGTTCTCTTCTGAAGGTAAAGCCTGGCTGTATGGCATGAACTTCAACTACGCGTTCTAATCGCGCAGGGATTAAAAAAGGTGAGCATGGCTCACCTTTTTTCTTTATTCCGGGTCGATATCTTTATTCCGAGTCGATATCTTTTAATTCGTTCTCGATTGCTTTCGCGTTCGGATTCTCTTCCGGCTTCAGCTTGCCGCCATTAGCAATAAAGTCGTGATTCTGGAAGTAAGCTTCGCGGACCATAATATACGGGTCAGAAGACTGACGCAGCAGACCGTCCGAATCAAGCAGTTGCGCACGCGTCTCGATCCCTTCCACCGTCCATTTCCCTACCGACAGCGGCCAGGTCAGCCACGACAGAACCGGATACAGCGTATCCACCATGTCGCCGCCGTCATCTCGTACGGTGAAACTGCCGTAGAATGGCAGATGAACATACGGACCATAACCCACGCCATAATGCCCCATCGTACTGCCGAAACGGTGCGGTTGCTCACGCTGAAGTTTCGGGTTCGCCATACCGGCAACATCGATGAAGCCCCCCATCCCCAGCAATGAGTTCAGGAAGAAGCGGGTAAAGTGCACCATACCCTGATACGGATCGCCCTGCAGGAAGTAGTTCACCATCACCGCAGGTTCTTCCAGGTTACTGGTGAAGTTACTCAACCCGTTACGCGCAGGTTGTGGAACATAATCACGCCATGCAACTGCCACCGGGCGAACCACATACGGGTCCAGCACGTTGTAGTTGAAGCTGTACATTGAGCGGTTAAATCCTTCGAGAGGATCGGAGCGTCCCGTTTGCTCTCCAGAGCTGGCGCAGCCCACAAGCATCGTCGCGCCCAGCGCAAGCGCCAACAGCCGAAGTTTCATAAATATCTCCCTGTTCAGTATGGCTATCGTTGATTGCCATCCGTAACGGAGCATGGGTTGCTCCGCCTGTAAACGTGCAAGTGATTGTAACAGCACGTTTACCGATGTCTACGAGCACAATTACGGGCAGTAACCACCGTCACTCTGATCTCAGCATAGCCTGGCTTTTAGAATTCGTTTCGCTGGCAATTTTATAATGTCTTTTAATGAGATGTATCGCCTTTGTTGCCATTGCCGCCAATTTAAGAGCATCCCCACGGGCATTTCATTAAAAGCCGCTACGCTTTATAGAAAGATCATCGTGTTGGAGTGGCTATGAAAGAAGTGGGCGAAGAAAAAATTGGCGAGAGTAATGAGGAAATTGAAATTGAAAGCGAGGAAAAAGAGCGCGGTGAGGAGATAGAAATCAATGAAGATCGCCTTCCTTCCCGTGCGATGGCGATCCATGAACATATCCGACAGGATGGCGAAAAAGAGATGGAGCGTGATGCCATGGCTCTGTTTTGGTCGGCCATCGCGGCAGGCTTGTCGATGGGCGCCTCACTCCTCGCCAAGGGCATATTTCATGTGCAACTGGAAGGGGTACCCGGTGGATTTTTACTTGAAAATCTCGGCTACACCTTTGGCTTTGTGATTGTCATTATGGCGCGCCAGCAGTTGTTTACTGAAAACACCGTTACCGCCGTTCTCCCGGTAATGCAAAACCCTACCCTCGGTAATTTCGGTTTACTGATGCGTTTATGGAGCGTGGTGCTGCTGGGGAATATCATCGGTACAGGCGTGGCGGCATGGGCATTTGAATATATGCCGATATTCGATGAGCCCACCCGGGATGCCTTCGTGAAAATCGGTATGGACGTAATGAAAAACACGCCGTTCGAAATGTTCTCGAATGCCATTATCTCCGGCTGGATAATCGCGACCATGGTG
This sequence comes from Enterobacter sp. SORGH_AS_0287, assembly GCF_031453695.1. Classification (NCBI taxonomy): domain Bacteria; kingdom Pseudomonadati; phylum Pseudomonadota; class Gammaproteobacteria; order Enterobacterales; family Enterobacteriaceae; genus Enterobacter; species Enterobacter sp. SORGH_AS_0287. The sequence continues at coordinate 203,024 of NZ_JAVIZW010000001.1, read as the reverse complement.
TGGATGTTTCCTTCCGCGGGCAGCGCCAAAATTGTCGTGATCATATTAATGACCTGGCTGATAGCGCTGGCTGACACCACGCACATCGTGGTCGGAACCGTTGAAATCCTCTATCTGGTCTTTAATGGTACGCTTCACTGGAGCGATTTTTTCTGGCCGTTCGCCCTGCCGACGCTGGCAGGCAATATCTGCGGCGGAACGTTTATCTTCGCACTGTTAAGCCATGCGCAAATCCGTAACGACATGTCTAATAAACTCAAGGCCGAACAGAAAGCGCGGGAAAACGATGATAAATCAGCAAAAAAATCGACCTGAATGGTGACTCTTTGAGCAGTCAGGCGGCGATGAGCTTAACGCAAAGTGTAAATGAGGCTATACTCGTGCCGCCTTGTCCCCTTAGTTAAATGGATATAACGAGCCCCTCCTAAGGGCTAGTTGCAGGTTCGATTCCTGCAGGGGACACCATGCTCTCATCGGCGCGCCGATACACCGGTACAAGGCGAGTGGTTCCGGTAAGATTATCAAATACCTGTTTTTCCGCAGTGATAATTCTCATTCCGGCCTTTCTCAGACGTGACACCTCAGCAGCAATCCGCTGGATCCCAAACCAGAACAGCGCATCAAGCGCGGTTACCTCCAGACCACTTAACAGAGCACGCTTCAGACGTTCCGTGGGGGGCTTAATTTCTTTGGCTATCTGCAGAAAAGGTTCCGCGGTCAATTGTGTCGCTTCCGTTCGCCGTATACGTGTGGACAGATGATATTGAAAAACGTCAGGTACACCGCTCAAATCGGACTTCACGCTCCAGACACAGCCAAACCGCTTCCCGTTAAAAATGACATTCTTCTGGCTGAGCTGCAGTTCATCACGCAACCCGGCAATTAACTGAGGTGTCCGCACGAGCAGCAGGCGGAAAGGCAGCTCAAAGCTGGTAACGTAATCGACATTGGTCAGGGCAATACGCAGACGCGCCTCGGCCCCGGCCTGGATCGCCTTGCACTCGCTTAAAACGTCGGCCCACTGACGGGTAAGACGCGGAGGTTCATTCGCCTCGGTAAATCTGTATTTTTCAATCTGATAATCGATTTGCTCTGTCACCCGCTTTTCCCTGTCAGTCACGTTTTAGCCGCTAAAGAGAATTTAGCAGCACAGGTTATTATGCTCCAGAGGTGATGTGCAGTGATTGAACCCTCATTTATATGGGTTATGTTATTCCGTATTACAATTCCACTGCTTTGCTCCACAGACCCTCTTCTCTTTCAGGCAACCATCATGAAACAAATCACGCTCTCCGATTTGACGCAACAAAGTGAAGCGGCGGCTAACGCCCCGCGTTTACGCGCGCATCGTAACTTTCATCCTGAACTGAGCGACCCGGTTCAGCGACTGGCCATCGCGATGGAACCTGGCACCTATGTTCGCCCTCATCGTCATCCGCATACCTTTGAGCTGTTACTTCCCCTTCGCGGGCGTTTTGTCGTGCTGAATTTTGACGACCAGGGCGTCGTCACCCGTCGCGTCGTATTAGGTGAAGCGTGTATGGCGCTGGAGATGGAGGCGGGAACCTGGCATGCCGTGCTGTCACTGGATCATGGCGGCGTTATTTTTGAAGTTAAACACGGTGGCTATCAACCGGTGGCTGATGAGGATTTCGTTACCTGGGCCCCCGCCGAGGGAGAGCCCGGTACAGCCGCGCTGATGGCATGGTATAAACAGGTACAGCCTGGCGATGCGGCCTGGAAAGCATAACGACTGCTTTCAAAATATCCAAACAGATGCCGTCGCGCATCTGTTCTGGTTTATAAAAACAGAAAAATCAAAGACCTTTCGAATTGCCGCTTTTTTAATCAAGAACGAGTAATAGCACATACCGTATAAAGGGTGCTACATTATACCGCCCACCCAACGTCAGCAATGGCCAGGCAACGCCGTAAAGATCGGTAAAGCCTGCAACCATGACCTTGTACTACGGTCTAACAGGTACGTGGTTACGCAATGCGTGACTTTCACCGACTTTATATAGGTTCCCATTATTTTGTCACAATCCAAATTCAAACGCGCGTTTCTGCACCCGCGTTACTGGTTCACATGGTTTGGTCTTGGCGTGCTCTGGTTACTGGTTCAGCTTCCTTATCCCGTAATCCGCATTCTGGGCTCCAGGCTTGGCAGCGCATCGCGCCACTTCCTTAAGCGTCGTGAGTCTATTGCGCGTAAAAATCTCGAACTTTGCTTTCCACAGTACAATGCGGAACAGCGCGAAAAACTGATTGCTGAAAACTTTAAATCTATCGGCATGGCTCTGCTTGAAACCGGTATGGCATGGTTCTGGTCTGATGAGCGTGTTCGTAAATGGTTTGATGTGGAAGGCCTGGATAACCTGAAACGTGCCCAGTTGCAAAACCGCGGCGTGATGGTGGTCGGCGTTCATTTTATGTCTCTGGAACTGGGGGGGCGCGTCATGGGGCTTTGCCAGCCGATGATGGCAACCTACCGTCCGCACAACAGCGCTGTGATGGAATGGGTGCAGACACGTGGTCGTATGCGCTCGAATAAGGCGATGATCAGCCGTAACAACCTGCGCGGCATGGTTGGCGCACTGAAAAAAGGTGAGGCCGTCTGGTTCGCACCGGACCAGGATTATGGGCGTAAAGGCAGTAGCTTCGCTCCGTTCTTTGCAGTGAAAGATGTCGCCACGACCAATGGTACCTTTGTGATTTCACGCCTTTCCGGTGCCTCCATGTTGACCGTCACGATGGTCAGAAAAGCGGATAAATCAGGCTATCGCCTGCATATCTCCCCTGAGATGGCTAACTATCCGGAAAACGAAGGCGAAGCCGCTACGTTCATCAATAAAGTTATCGAAATGGAAATCATGCGTGCGCCCGAGCAATATCTCTGGATGCATCGCCGTTTCAAAACACGCCCTCTTGGCGAAGCCTCGCTGTATATCTAAATTCCAGAAGGTTAGTTTCGTTAAGAAACTAACCTTTTCAATGACCTGTAATCACGCTGTGTACTGTCTTTCTTTGCGTCGCTCAAAGTGAATTTATTGCGTTCTGAAATCAAACTGTCGCCGTTCCACGACACCCGTAAGTGACGGAAATTATTTAAAAAAATCCCTCTTGTCACCCCCCATTTTTAGGCGTACATTAGCGCCGTCTGGCAACAGGAAAGTACAGAATTCTGAGCGGGAGTCGGCGGTATTACGGGAAAAATCTTATTTCCGCTATAAGCCAACTTCAGCTCTCTATAATCAGGTGGACTCTGTTTTTAAATGCGTACCACAAGATACGCGGAGCGATGAAACGTGAAATATTTCTTTATGGGCATTTCGGTGATTGTTTTAGTCTGGGCCGGAACGTTTGCCCTGATGATCTAGTGAAGAACATGCAGTCAAAAAAACAGGAGCCGATGGCTCCTGTTTTTTTATGTCATGATGACGCGTGAGGTTCGGTGACGCTTTTCGATGAGAGAAGTCCGTCGGCGCGGAACATACTCTTGATGCCCCTCACCGCCTGGCGGATGCGGTCACTGTTTTCAATCAGAGCGAATCGCACATGGGTGTCGCCATAATCACCAAAGCCAATGCCCGGCGAGACACATACCTTCGCGTCCTGCAGCAGCTTTTTGGCAAACTCCAGCGATCCCATTGCCGCATACGGCTCCGGAATTTTAGCCCAGACGTACATGGACGCTTTCGGCATGTCCACCATCCAGCCCGCTTCATGCAACCCTTTGACCAGCACATCACGGCGACGCTTATACTGCGCAGCAATCTCATGCACACACTGCTGATCGCCTTCAAGTGCTGCAATAGCCGCGACCTGAAGCGGGGTAAAGGTACCGTAGTCGTGATAACTCTTGATGCGCGCCAGGGCATTCACCAGCGTCTTGTTGCCCACCATAAAGCCGATGCGCCAGCCAGCCATGTTGTAGCTTTTCGACAGCGTAAAGAACTCAACCGCCACATCGCGTGCGCCAGGAACCTGCATAATCGAAGGGGCTTTCCAGCCGTCATAGACAATATCGGCATAGGCTAAATCATGCACCACCAGCACGTCGTAACGTTTGGCCAGGGCGACCACTTTTTCAAAGAAATCGAGCTCTACGCACTGCGCCGTCGGGTTCGACGGAAAACCGAGGATCATCATCTTAGGTTTCGGATAGCTTTCGCGAATCGCACGTTCCAGTTCGTTAAAGAAATCGACCCCTTCCACCAGTGGTACGGAGCGAACCTGCGCTCCGGCAATCACTGCGCCATAAATGTGAATCGGGTAGCTCGGATTGGGTACCAGTACGGTATCACCATGATCCAGAGTCGCCAGCATCAGGTGCGCCAGCCCCTCTTTTGAGCCGATGGTGACAATCGCCTCGCTTTCAGGGTCGATATCGACCTGGTAGCGATCCTGATACCAGCGAGAAATTGCACGACGTAATCGAGGAATACCGCGAGAGGTGGAGTAGCCGTGCGTATCCGGACGCTGAGCAACCGTACATAATTTCTCAACAATATGCGGCGGTGTTGGGCCGTCAGGGTTACCCATGCTGAAATCAATAATGTCTTCGCCGCGCCGACGCGCAGCCATTTTCAGTTCAGCAGTGATGTTGAATACATAAGGGGGGAGACGATCGATACGCGTAAAACGGCGTTCAGGACTGAATTCAGCCATAGATTCCTCAGATTAACGTTAGCGCCCGGACCGTCCGAGCGACGCTACCACCGATGTGGCATGTTTAGAAAATAACCTAAAAAAAATCATGCTGTCGAGAGGGAAATGAAAAAAAAGAGTGCGCACTAAAATCGGAACCCTGCTGCATTGAAAAGCGGAAGCGTCCAAAGTGACAGCCTCTTTCTGATATCTGTTGTGTAACACGATGATATCAAAACCGTTACCTGCTCAGGCGTTATCACAAAAAAATCGGGAGACTTCAGCCCTCTCCTGATAATCCCCTTTGCAAAACAGGGTTTTTCCCCATTTGATAAACCTGACGGATAGCTGGTCAATACGCGCCAGGTTTTTTTATCATGGTTCTTTCCCGTTTTCCCTGGTCTACTCGTGCACGAAATATTCAATATGCTGCTGGCGGTTTTTGACCGCGCGGCATTAATGCTGATTTGCCTGTTTTTCCTTATCCGCATTCGCCTGTTCCGCGAGCTTTTGCACAAGTCTGCGCACTCGCCAAAAGAGCTGCTGGCCGTAACCGCTATCTTCTCGCTGTTCGCGTTGTTCAGCACCTGGTCCGGCGTGCCGGTCGAGGGATCGCTGGTTAACGTGCGTATCATTGCCGTCATGTCCGGCGGGATTTTGTTTGGCCCGTGGGTCGGCGTCATCACCGGACTGATTGCCGGTACGCACCGTTACCTGATTGATATCGGTGGCGTGACGGCAATTCCCTGTTTTATTACCAGTATTATTGCCGGGGTACTGTCAGGATGGATTAACCGCAAGATCCCGAAAAAGCAGCGCTGGCGCGCCGGGATCATCGCCGGCATGGTGTGCGAAACGCTGACCATGATCCTGGTGGTGGTGTGGGCCCCCACTATCGCACTGGGGCTGGATATCGTTTCGAAAATCGGTATTCCCATGATCCTCGGCAGCGTCTGCATCGGTTTTATCGTGCTGCTGGTACAAAGCGTTGAGGGAGAAAAAGAGGCCAGTGCCGCGCGTCAGGCGAAGCTGGCGCTGGATATCGCCAACAAAACGCTGCCACTCTTCCGCCATGTGAACGCGGAGTCGTTACGTCAGGTCTGCGATATTATCCGCCGCGATATTCATGCCGATGCGGTCGCCATTACCAATAACGACCACGTACTGGCTTACGTCGGCGTCGGGGAACACAATTACCGCGATAATGACGATACCATTAGCCCCACCACCCGACAGGCGATCAACTACGGTAAAATCATCATTAAGAACAATGATGAAGCTCACCGAACGCCGGAAATCCACTCCATGCTGGTGATTCCGCTGTGGGAAAAAGGCGTGGTAACGGGCACACTAAAAATCTACTACTGCCACGCGCACCAGATCACCTCCACGCTTCAGGAGATGGCCATCGGCCTGTCGCAGATTATCTCTACCCAGCTGGAAGTTTCCCGTGCAGAACAGCTGCGCGAGATGGCAAATAAGGCAGAACTGCGCGCGCTTCAGAGCAAAATCAATCCTCATTTTCTGTTTAACGCGCTGAACGCCATCTCGTCCTCCATCCGGATGAATCCGGACACCGCGCGTCAGCTTATATTCAATCTGTCGCGCTACCTGCGCTACAACATTGAACTGAACGATGACGAGCAGATCGACATCAAAAAAGAGCTGTATCAGATCAAGGACTATATCGCGATTGAGCAGGCCCGTTTTGGTGACAAGCTCACGGTGATTTACGATATCGATGAAGAGGTCAACTGTGTGATCCCAAGCCTGCTGATCCAGCCGCTGGTGGAAAACGCGATTGTTCACGGCATTCAGCCGTGTAAAGGTAAAGGCGTGGTCACCATCAGCGTAACCGAAAGCGGTAACCGCGTGCGCATTGCCGTGCGCGATACCGGCCACGGTATTGATCCAAAAGTCATTGAGCGCGTGGAGTCTAACGAAATGCCGGGCAATAAAATTGGACTGCTGAACGTGCACCATCGGGTCAAGCTGTTGTTCGGCGACGGACTGCACATTCACCGTCTCGAACCCGGCACCGAAATTGCTTTTTACGTCCCGAATGAACGCTCCCCCGTTCATGCGGCGACATCACTGTTGCCATAGGCCGGAGTAATCAATGAAAGTCATCATCGTGGAAGATGAAATTCTGGCTCAACAGGAGCTGAGCTGGCTTATCAAAACGCACAGCCAGATGGAGATTGTGGGTACCTTTGAGGATGGTCTGGACGTGCTCAAGTTCTTGCAGCATAACCGGGTCGACGCCATTTTTCTGGATATCAACATTCCATCGCTGGACGGTGTATTACTGGCGCAAAATATTAATCAGTTTGCTCATAAGCCGTTTATTGTTTTCGTTACCGCCTGGAAAGAGCACGCCGTAGAAGCCTTCGAACTGGAAGCGTTTGACTATATTCTGAAGCCTTACCAGGAATCGCGTATTGTCAGCATGCTGCGAAAGCTGGAAGCCGCATGGCAACAACAGGCCACGCCTGCTAACGCAAGCCCGGCGATACGTGAAAACGACACCATAAATCTGGTCAAGGATGAACGCATCATCGTGACGCCTATCGACGATATCTACTATGCCGAAGCGCACGAGAAGATGACGTTTGTCTATACACGGCGTGAATCGTACGTGATGGCAATGAACATCACCGAGTTTTGCAACAAACTGCCGGCGGCACACTTTTTCCGCTGCCACCGTTCGTTTTGCGTCAATCTAAACAAGATCCGCGAGATCGAACCGTGGTTTAACAACACCTATATTTTGCGTCTGAAAGATCTTGATTTTCAGGTCCCGGTGAGTCGCAGCAAGGTGAAAGAGTTCCGCCAGCTGATGCATCTGTAAAAATCCCCTCTCCCGCAGGAGAGGGATAGTCGTCAGAGGATTTGACCCAGTACCTGACGCAGGTGCGCGCCCGAGCCAAGCAGGCCAGGGTTATCGTGCACAATCAGATACACAGGGATGTCCTGCACATAGCTTCTGAAGCGACCTTTGTCTTCAAACGCACCGCGGAAGCCTGAGGCTGTAAAGAAGTCGAGGAAACGCGGTACGATCCCGCCCGCGATATAGACTCCCCCGAAGGTACCCAGCGTCAGCGCCAGGTTGCCGCCAAACCGCCCCATGATCACACAGAACAGCGACAGCGCACGGCGACAGTCGATGCAGCTGTCCGCCAGCGCGCGTTCGGTCACATCTTTTGGCTGCAGATTCTCCGGCAGACGGCCGTCTGATTTTACAATCGCACGGTACAGATTCACCAGACCCGGACCGGAAAGCACGCGCTCGGCGGAGACGTGGCCGATTTCAGCGCGCAGCTCTTCGAGGATAATGCCCTCTTCTTCGCTGTTGGGCGCAAAGTCCACGTGACCGCCCTCACCCGGCAGGCTTACCCAGCGCTGGTCGACGTGAACCAGATGTGAAACGCCAAGACCGGTACCGGCACCGTAGACCGCAATCGGCTTACCTTCTACTGGCGCTGTACCGCCAAACTGAATCAGATGCTCTGGCTTCAGCATCGGGATCGCCATGGACACGGCAGTAAAGTCATTGATGATTTCAAGATGCGCAAAACCCAGGTTTTTTTTCATCTCAGCGATGGAAAATGCCCAGACATGGTTGGTCATCGCCACCCAGTCACCGGTAATCGGGCAGGCAATGGCGATACATCCGTCTTCGATGCTCACCTGTTGCTCTTCAAGATAGACCCGAACAACGGCCTCAAGACTTGGATAATCCAGCCCTGAATAGGTTTTCGCCCGGGAAATTTCACCGCTATTTACATCGCATAGGGCAAGGCGAGCATTCGTGCCGCCCACATCGCCTACCAAAGCATACTTTGTCATTCTTCTACTGCTCCGCTAAAGTCAGAATAAATCTTTGGGACACTGTAAGTTCAAGGCGTGATAACAACAACGACCGGAAGGTGAATGCCCGTGGATTATCGATCTTCGTCACAGAATAACTTTACCGTTTCAGCACCTTTTGCACTATTGCCATAAAGCTGATTGTGCAAAGTAACGTAATAGCGTTTTGTACAAGGAAATCATCATGCTCCATCCGCGAGCCAGAACCATGCTCTTACTGGCAATACCGGCGCTGATCATTGGCGTTGCCTCAAGTCTGGTGCTCATTGTCGTGATGAAAGTCGCGTCGGTGTTGCAGGCGATGTTATGGACGGCGCTTCCTGCACAACTGGGCGTCAGTGTGGATTCGCCGGGATGGATCATGTTGATGCTGACGCTCACCGGCGTTGCGGTGGGTCTGGTGATCCGCTTTAGCCCCGGGCACGCCGGGCCGGATCCGGCGCTTGAGCCACTGATCGGTGCGCCCGTTCCCCCCTCGGCGCTGCCGGGGCTGATTATCGCGTTGATCCTGGGTCTGGCGGGCGGTGTCAGCCTTGGTCCTGAACACCCCATCATGGCGGTGAACATTGGTATGGCGGTCTTTCTCGGTTCGCGCATTTTACCCCGGGTCGGTGCGCTGGACTGGACCATCCTCGCCTCTGCAGGCACCATCGGGGCGCTTTTCGGCACGCCCGTTGCCGCCGCCCTTATTTTTTCTCAGACGCTTACCAGCAATAACGACGTCCCGCTCTGGGATAAACTCTTTGCGCCGCTGATGGCCGCTGCGGCTGGTGCGCTCACGACCAGTCTGTTTTTCCATCCTCATTTCTCACTCTCTCTGCCCCACTACGGTCAGATGCATATTGCCGATATTTTCAGCGGTGCCATCGTCGTCGCGATCGCCATTGCACTCGGGATGATTGCGGTATGGTGCCTTCCGCGCCTGCACCGTCTGATGCACCGGCTGAAGCACCCGGTGCTGATTCTGGGGGCGGGTGGTCTGATGCTGGGCGTATTAGGGGCTATCGGCGGAACGGTAACGCTGTTTAAAGGCCTTGATGAAATGCAGCAGTTGGCTTTCAGCCAGGTGTTCAGCGTGTCTGATTACCTGCTGTTTGCGCTGGTGAAACTGGCGGCGCTGGTGGTAGCTGCAGCATGTGGGTTCCGCGGTGGGCGTATCTTCCCGGCGGTGTTTATCGGCGTGGCGCTGGGGCTGATGCTGCATGAACATGTGGATGCGGTGCCGGCAGCGATAACGGTCTCTTGCTCAATTCTGGGGCTGGTGCTGGTGGTGACGCGCGATGCGTGGCTGAGCCTGTTTATGGCGGCGGTAGTGGTGCCAGATTCAACGCTCTTCCCCCTGCTCTGTATCGTGATGTTACCCGCCTGGCTCCTGCTGGCGGGCAAACCGATGATGATGGCCTGGCGAAACGACAAGTAATCAGGCGTTATTACGCGCTTCCAGAGCTTTGGTAAGCGCCCCGAGCAGCGGCGGGATATCCGCTTTCGGGAGCATCACCTCAATCAACGAGAGCCGCTCGTGGTGCGCCACTTTTTCAAGTACGTCCGCTAGCTGTTCCGCTTCACTGACCCGCCAGCACTCAGACTGAGGATCGAGGCTCAACGCCTGTGGAATGTGCGTCCAGTTCCATAAAGCAATGTCGTTATACCGCTGCTCCGCCCCGTGGATAGCCCTTTCAACCGTGTAGCCTTCGTTGTTGAGCACCAGAATAATGGGGTGCTGTTTATCACGCAGCATCGAGCCTAGTTCCTGAATGGTGAGCTGGGCCGCGCCATCCCCCGTCAGCACAATCACGCGCCGGTTCGGGCATGCGGTTTGTGCACCAAACGCCGCCGCCAGCGTGTAACCAATCGAGCCCCACAGCGGCTGGACGATAAAGTTAACATCAGCCGGTAAACGCAGATCAATCGCACCGAAGGCCGATGTTCCCTGGTCGGCAAGGATAATGTCCCCCGGGCGAATAAAGGTTTGCAACGTTCTCCAGAAATTCTCCTGGGTAAGCGAACCGTCCGGCTGCGGGAAAGGTATTGCGCCGGATGATGACGACATAAGGCCAGCATGCACATGCTGTTTGCAGAGTTCGACCAGCGTCTCAATCGCCTGGTTCATTGGGATGCCGGTAAACCAGACATCCCCGACGCGTGCGGCATGCGGCTGGACTTCAATGGTTTGCGCCGGGGTAAGCTGGTGCGTGAACCCGGCCGTCAGGGTATCGGTAAAACGCGTGCCAACACACAATACCGTGTCAGCCCCTTCAATCGCCTCTTTTACCGCGCCAGTGCTGGCTGAACCACTGTATGTGCCGTAAAAACCCGCCTGACGCTCGTCGAATATCCCTTTCCCCATCAGCATGGTGGCATGGGCCATCGGTACCTCTTTCACCCACTTCTGTAGCGCATGCTTCAGGCCATGGCGCAGAACAAGGAAGTCGGCCAGCAGCGCGGTACGTTTGCTCATCGCCAGTTTGTTCTCAGCAGCATCCCGGAACGCTTTCAGGCAGGCGCTATCGGCATTAGCCTGCTTATGAGTGAGAGCGTTTACAGGCGGCGTGGCGGCTTTTTTTGCCACATCGGCGGGTAACATCAGATAACCGGGGCGACGTTCCCGAAGCATGGTTGTCAACACACGGTCGATTTCATAACAGGCATTTTGTTCGGTAAGGACCGCCTGTGCGACGGTGATCGGCTCGCTCATATGATAAAAGTGACGGAACTCCCCATCCCCCAACGTATGATGCAGCAACTCTCCCCTTTGCTGTGCCGCCGTACCCGGCGCCCCCACAATATGTAAAACCGGGACATGCTCGGCATAGCTGCCGGCAATACCGTTCATGGCACTTAACTCCCCAACGCCGAATGTGGTCAGCAGCGCGGCAAAGCCCTTACATCGGGCGTATCCGTCAGCGGCATAGGATGCGTTCAGCTCATTGGCACAGCCCACCCAACAAATATCCGGGCTGTCTATTACGTGGTCGAGAAACTGCAGGTTATAGTCGCCCGGCACGCCAAACAGATGATCGGCACCACAATCTGTAAGACGGTCCAGCAGGTAATCGGCGACGCAGTATGGGGTTCGCATAACAGGTGTCCTTCTGACGTTGACCTCACTTTGAGTATTAAAGAAGCGTGATGGCTGTCCAGAATTGGTCGTAAGAAGGGCATGGAAAGAATGCTTTACAAAAAAGGCTGCGCTATGCTCTTTTTTTTCATGTAAATGTAAACGTATACACTGATTTTTCCTTTCAGCGCCAGAGGGCATCAGAATGGGTTACCAGCCGGACAAAAATCGTTATCAGACAATGCAGTATCGCCGCTGCGGGCAAAGCGGACTCAGGTTGCCCGCCATCTCACTCGGGTTGTGGCACAATTTTGGCGACGCCACGCTTGTCGAAAACAGCCGTCAACTTTTACAACGCGCGTTCGATCTGGGTATTACGCATTTCGACCTTGCCAATAATTACGGTCCTCCTCCCGGCTCAGCCGAACGTAACTTCGGTCGCATTTTGCAGGAAGATTTCCTGTCATGGCGCGACGAGCTGATCATCTCGACCAAAGCGGGTTATACCATGTGGGACGGCCCATACGGCGACTGGGGGTCACGCAAATATCTGGTTGCCAGCCTGGATCAAAGCCTGAAGCGTATGGGGCTGGAATATGTGGATATCTTCTATCATCACCGTCCTGACCCACAAACGCCACTGCTGGAAACCATGAAAGCGCTTGACCATGTGGTGCGTCAGGGAAAAGCCCTTTACGTCGGGTTATCAAATTACCCTGCAGAACAGGCCCGCAAGGCTATCGATATCCTGAATGACCTTGGGACGCCGTGTCTGATCCACCAGCCGAAATATTCGATGTTTGAACGTGCGCCAGAGGAAGGCCTGCTGGACGTGCTGCAGGAAAAAGGCGTCGGCTGCATTCCCTTCTCGCCGCTGGCGGGGGGACAGCTGACTAACCGCTACCTGAACGGTATTCCTGCAGACTCGCGTGCGGCAAGCGACAGTAAGTTCCTTAATCCCGATCAGATCACCGAAGAGAAGCTGGAGAAGGTTCGTCAACTGAACGCGCTGGCGGAAAACCGCGGCCAGAAACTGTCACAGATGGCGCTGGCGTGGATTTTACGACACGAGTCGGTAACGTCAGTCCTGATTGGGGCCAGTAAAACTGCCCAGATTGACGATGCCGTGGCAATGCTGGAAAACCGCCATTTCTCGGCGGAAGAACTGGCAATCATTGATGGGATCCTGAACAGCTCAAAATAAAATCACTTTTAGCAAAAAGTGCTCTCATTCATGAATTAGGAGTTGAGGCGATGAAACGAGCCTTTACCAACTCGTAATATTGCGTTAACAGGCCCCACAAAGGCCCCGATCGTGAAGGAGAAAGAGTATGTTCAGGTCACTGATTCTTGCAGCGGTATTACTGGCTTCGGCCCCGCTGATCGCCACTGCGGGCGAAATCACCCTGTTGCCATCAGTTAAATTACAAATTGGCGATCGTGACGACTACGGCAGATACTGGGACGGTGGCTACTGGCGCGACCGTGATTACTGGAACCGTCACTATGAGTGGCGCGGCGACCGCTGGCGCAGACATGATAATGGCCTGCATCGCGGCTGGTACAAAAACAACGCCTATGAACGTGGTTACCGTGAAGGCTGGAACGATCGTGACGACCGCCGCGGTGGCTGGAGTCACGGTGGCAGAGGACGCGGTGGTCACGGCCATCATCACTAATGCGTCATCAGTAATGCATCATCAATAATGCAAAAAGGAGCCTCCCGGCTCCTTTTTATTTGGTTCAACGCGATGCTATAACCCCAGAGCAGTGCCGACCAGGAGCCACAGGTTCAACGACACCACTACCGCCACAATGACCCAACCGGTTCGTTTCACCAGCGTGCTGTTCACCAGTTCGCCCATCAGGCTTTTGTCACTGGTAAAGATCAGCAGCGGCACCAGTGCAAGCGCGATACCAAAACTCAGCAGTACCTGGCTCATGACCAGAATTCTCGTGGGATCCAGCCCCATCAGAATCACAACAAAGGAGGGCAGCATGGTCACGGAGCGACGAACCCAAAGCGGAATGTGGAAACGGACAAAGCCCTGCATCACCACCTGCCCTGCCAGCGTCCCCACAACCGTTGACGAGAGACCGGCCGCCACCAGGCTCAGCCCGAATATCGTGGCAGCAGCGTGGCTCAGTAACGGTTCCAGCGTAAGGTATGCCTGGTCGAGATCGGCAATACCGGTGTGACCGTTAAAATGGAAAGCGGCGGCAGCGGTCGCCATCATCGCCAGGTTCACAAAACCGGCAATGGTCATGGCGATCGCCACATCCCATTTCGTCGCAGAGTAACGCTCTTTGCGCGTCCCGCCGTGCAGGTGCTGAGTCAGCGAGGAATGCAGGTAAATGACATGCGGCATGATGGTTGCGCCCAGCACACCGGCGGCCAGGAATACCGCTTCAGAGGTTGGCAGGCTCGGGATAATCATCCCTTTGCTGAGCTGTGCCAGATTCGGCTGAGAAAAAATCAGCTCGACGATATAGGCCGCCGCCACAAACAGCAGCAGCCCACCGATAACTTTTTCCAGCGGTTTTTGACCGCGACGCTGCAGCATCAGGATCAGGAAAGTGGCAATCCCGGTGAGCACCGCGCCCTGAAGCAGCGAGACGCCGAGGATCAATTTAAAACCAATCGCGGCCCCGATGAATTCGGCGAGGTCGGTTGCCATGGCGATAATTTCCGCCTGAACCCAGTAAAGCCATACCGCCGGACGCGGATAATGATCGCGAATTTGTTCAGCCAGGTTTTTGCCCGTGGCAATCCCCAGCTTCGCAGACAGCATCTGGATCAACATGGCCATCAGGTTAGCCCACACGACCACCCAGAGCAGCTTATAGCCGAAGCTGGCCCCGGCCTGAATATTGGTCGCAAAGTTACCTGGATCGATATAGCCGATGGCAGCAATGAACGCAGGTCCCATTAACGCGAACCGCAACTTGCGCGCTGCTCTGCCACTGCTACCCTCTACGCGACTGTTTGTCATTTCTGCCTCTGGAAATATAGCCTTTGCTATGTTTAATGCTATCAAAATGAGAATGATTATCAAGATCATTTAGTGAGTTTATAGTGATTTCTCTGATAGCTTTGAACAATAGACGGGCGGGTAAGGTGGGGCGATCTAACAAAACCTGCAATCGCGCACGCTTTTGTGAAGACTAGCACACAAACTTAACTTTTCACGCATTTACCTAACATAACAAAAATGTATTGTGGATCACTAATTTTGAGACTCGTCACAGGATGTAACTATAGTGTGTCCTTGATCTCGTTTTCTTTTCGCTTGTTACATAGAATGTGCACGAAAATTAAACCTGCCTCATATTTGGAGCAAATATGGACCGCGTCCTTCATTTTGTCCTGGCACTCGTTGTCGTTACTGCGCTTGCGTTACTGGTCAGCCATGACCGTAAAAAAATCCGCATCCGCTTTGTTGTTCAGCTTCTCGTTATTGAAGTTTTGCTCGCGTGGTTCTTCCTGAACTCCAACGTGGGGCTTGGCTTCGTAAAAGGCTTCTCCGAAATGTTCGAAAAACTGCTCGGATTCGCCAACGAAGGGACGAACTTTGTCTTCGGTAAAATGAACGACGAAGGTCTGGCGTTCTTCTTCCTGAAGGTACTGTGCCCTATCGTCTTCATCTCTGCGCTGATCGGTATTCTGCAACACATTCGTGTTCTGCCCGTCGTTATCCGCGCCATTGGTACCGTACTCTCCAAAGTTAACGGCATGGGTAAACTGGAATCGTTCAACGCCGTCAGCTCCCTGATCCTGGGTCAGTCTGAGAACTTCATCGCCTATAAAGACATCCTCGGTAAGATGTCCCGCAACCGCATGTACACCATGGCAGCCACCGCAATGTCTACCGTCTCCATGTCTATCGTGGGTGCGTATATGACGATGCTGGAACCTAAATACGTGGTTGCCGCGCTGGTCTTGAACATGTTCAGTACCTTTATCGTTCTCTCTCTGATCAACCCGTACCGTGTTGACGAAGGCGAAGAAAACCTGCAGATGGCAAATCTGCATGAAGGTCAGAGCTTCTTCGAAATGCTGGGTGAGTACATTCTGGCTGGTTTCAAAGTGGCGATTATCGTTGCGGCGATGCTGATCGGCTTTATTGCCCTGATTTCTGCCCTGAACGCCCTGTTCGCAGCGGTTCTGGGTATCTCCTTCCAGGGCATTCTGGGCTACATCTTCTACCCGGTTGCCTGGGTGATGGGTGTTCCTGCACATGAAGCGCTGCAGGTAGGCAGTATCATGGCGACCAAACTGGTCTCTAACGAATTCGTTGCAATGATGGATCTGCAGAAAATTGCCAGCACGCTCTCTCCACGCGCGGAAGGCATCCTGTCCGTGTTCCTGGTCTCCTTCGCTAACTTCTCTTCCATCGGTATTATCGCCGGTGCGATTAAAGGTCTGAATGAAGAACAGGGTAACGTGGTTTCTCGCTTCGGTCTGAAGCTGGTTTACGGTTCTACGCTGGTGAGCGTACTGTCTGCCTCTATTGCGGCACTGGTACTGTAACACCTGCAGCGAAATAAAAACCGGGAGCTCAGCTCCCGGTTTTTTTATGTCCGTAATTCATTAAGCGGTTTGGGTTTGCCAATCAGGTAACCCTGCAGATAGTCGACCCCGAAGTGAAACAGCTTCTCCCGCTGTTCCGGCGTTTCAACATATTCGGCCACCACACTCAGTGATTTCGTCTTCGCCAGGTTGCAAATCGACTGCACGATCATCGCATCCATATCGTCGGTACAGATATCTTTCACAAAGCACCCGTCAATTTTGATGATGTCCGCCTGCAGACGTCTGAGACGTTCGTAGTTGGCATATCCGGTGCCGAAATCATCAATCGCGATCCGGAAACCACAATCCCGCAACTGCTGAATGTTTTTGATACTGCTGCCCGAATTAGAGAAAGCCTGCTCTTCGGTGATCTCAATCACCACCGCCTGTGGTGCTACGCCATAGCGTTCAAAGAGCGAGCAAATCTCGATGGCCACCTCTTTTTGCATCAACGTCAGGGGCATCAGATTGACAGAAAAACGCACTCCGGCATGCGTCGCTGGATGATCGCGCAGCCACACCAGTAATTTTTCCATCACGCACATGTCGAAGCGGTGGCTCAGGTTAAACTGGGCAATCAGCGGTATAAAGCGGTCTGGGGTGATGATCTCGCCCTCGCTTTCCATGCGCGTCAGTATTTCGTAATACCCGCTACCATCTGCCTTCTGGATTGGCTGGGCGTATAAATGAAACTGTCCGGCATCCAGAGCATGTTTAATGCGCGCTAACATCAAAACCCGCTCGGTTGTTTGTCCTGATGCCACCTCAAGGCTATTGGTTAGCGCCAGTACATTATGCGCTCCGCAAGATTGCTCAGCCAGCCAGCTGAGCTGCCCCAACGTATGGTGTAACTTCTCACCGTTTTCAACCATTCCCCAGGAAGCGCCAAATTCAATATCCAGCCCGGTGTTGTTCCAGACAATCTTACGGCTGTTCAGCTGATCGACCATATGCTGGAGGCGCTCAGCGGTTCCCGGCCCCAGCAATACCAGCACCAGCTCGCTGCCCGGGAGCTGGAAAAGCCGCTCATCTTTTTGCAAAAATGGCTGCAGCGAGGTGGTCACCATCCGTTTGCAATGCACCCGCATAAGAATGCCGTAGTGACGACTCAAGAACTCGAGGTTGTCCATTCGCAGACAGCACACTTTGGCATCAGGGTGGTCCTGCAAAAAATCTTCCAGTGCACGAATGTTCGGTAAACCGGTCAGCGGATCGGTTAGCGCCCTGTCCTGCCAGTCCTGCTTCAGCCACTCGCTGCGCTGATAAATCCGCGACATGTAGAGCAAACAGATGGCGAAAGAGATAAGGACAGACAAAATAAAGGAGAGCGAATGGCCTGACTCCACGCCATTGAGGAAATTATAGTTATAGGTCAACAGCAGAAGTGCGGATGCCGCCCAGAAAAGAGAAATGAGCGCGTAGCTCAGGCGACTGATCCCTAACGTAAAGAGAATAAAAATCACTGGCATTAAATAGCCCGCAATAATAGGTGACTCAAAAGGAGCACATAAAATTGCGAGGATGACGATTAAAAGCATCAGCCAGACTAATATATATAGCGATTTCTTTTGAAAAAACACGGGCTTCACACTGCGTCGCCAGAAGGTGATGGCATAACGTGGATTAATTATCATTCTTAACGGGTAATAGAACATCATGGTAAATATCAACGCCGCGCAGATCAGACTTTGTATATCGACTACGTTATAAATTGCGGTACCTTCACCGAAGAAGGTTGAGATAGTAACCGGGAAATGGAACAAATAACCTGCCAGGTACATCGACACTTTTATGCCTATCGGTACCATAAAGCCGAGCCAAAATATCCGTAACCCAATATGCTTGTTCGGCACGCAGTAGCGCCAGCGCTTGCCCAGTATGATCCTGAGGATGCCGCACCCCGCAAACACCGAGAACGTCTGACAGAACAATAAAACTGAATATTGTAGCGGTGCTAAATCAATGCTGAATATATTAGTGATAGTAAAACTTAACAGAACAGGAATAACCGCCCGACGCCCAAATACCAGAATAACCGCCAGCATTACGCTTAAAGGCAGCCATGCTAAATATACGTCATGACCATTAACAACAGCGCGCGGAGAGATATAACGGGAGAATGGCACCGCAACCAGGCAAAGCGCCAGGGCAGTTATAAATATCTTTACATTATTGTAAGTTTTTCTATTCATTAAGTTAGATAATCTATTTTCCATTCGTATCATTGACCGGATGGATAATATGTTTATTAATTGCGCGAATCAAGTTGAAGTCTATTTATAGACCGCTTTATTGATTTTGATTGAGGTGAGGTACAAAAATACCTCTATTTCAGCAACAAATTAGGGTGAAGAGTTTTACAAAAGCATAAAAAAAACCCCCGTCTTTCGACGAGGGTTCAAATTTTGGTGGAGCTAAGCGGGATCGAACCGCTGACCTCTTGCATGCCATGCAAGCGCTCTCCCAGCTGAGCTATAGCCCCACATGTTGACTTTACTGACCGCACTCTGTTGGGTTCAGAGTGTGGTGGAGCTAAGCGGGATCGAACCGCTGACCTCTTGCATGCCATGCAAGCGCTCTCCCAGCTGAGCTATAGCCCCATCGTAAAGCTGTCATGTTGACGGGCGGCATAATATGAATTCCGCTGCGGAGTGTCAACGGCAAAATCAATGACGGCGGTTCAATCGCCGAAAAATCATGCAAATGAATCACTTTGCGAGTCTGCTCGCAGTCATGAGTTAAGCCTGTCACATTTTCCTCTAAAACGGTGCTATAAAATGAGCCGTTAATTAACCCCACGAATATTCAGGAAATTGCATGATCAAGGAACGAATGACGCCAGAAGAGTTAGCCCTGCTCACTGGCTATAGCCGCCAGACCATCAATAAATGGGTACGCAAAGAGGGTTGGATTACATCGCCAAAACCAGGAGTCCAGGGCGGCAAAGCGCGTCTGGTGCACGTTAATGAAAAAGTGCGTGAGTTTATCCGCAGCGCGCGCCGGGCAAGTGAAACGTCTGAGATACCAGAAAGTGCCAGCCATGATGGCTCGCTTCACTCCCTGCTCCTGACGCTGGCAAATGAAATGACGCCGGAAGAGCAAAGGCAGATGACATCACTGTTACTGCGGGAAGGGATTACCGGATTGTTGCAACGTTTAGGGATACGCGACCAGAACTGATATGAAAAGATTCCGTAGCAAAATGACCACCGAAGAGCTGGCAGAAAATTTGGGTGTTGCACGGCAAACGGTGAACCGCTGGATACGCCAGCAGGGATGGAAAACCGAGGGCGTCAATGGGGTGAAAGGCGGACGTGCACGGCTGATTCACATTGATGCCCGCGTGAAGGAGCACATCATGAGCCTCCCGGCTGTCCGTAACCGTCAGGCGGTGTACCATCTGGCGGAGGTGACATCGTTGTACAGTGACCCCTCCTCTACTTTGCGTCCTGGGATCATCGAGACGCTGGAGAATATGACGCACCTTGAGCAGGAGCGTCTGGATGCCTTACTAAAGCGTGAAGGGATACGCGGCTTTCTTGCACGTCTCGGCATTGCTGAATTTAATGCATAAAAAAACGGCAGGTCTCCCTGCCGTTTTTCATGGTTCAGGCGTTATTACTGCTGATTTTCGCGCTCAGTAATAAAATCCAGCGCCTTGTTAATGCGCGCTACGCTGCGTGATTTACCAATGGCATGAACAGTAACATCGAGTGCCGGAGACTGACCCGCACCGGTGACTGCCACACGCAGTGGCATACCCACTTTGCCCATACCAACTTCCAGCTCATCTGCCGTCGCCTGAATGGCATGATGCACATTCTCGGCAGTCCAGTCAGTCATCGCCGCCAGTTTGTCACGCACCACTTCGAGTGGCTGACGCGCAACCGGACGCAGGTGCTTCTTCGCCGCGTCCGCGTCGAACTCGTCAAACTCTTCATAGAAGTAGCGGCAGCTTTCAGCGATCTCTTTCAGCGTTTTGCAACGCTCGCCGAGCAGTTTCACCAGTTCCGCCAGTTCAGGGCCAGTACGAGTATCAATATTTGCCTGCTCGATGTGCCACTGCAGGTATGTCGCCACATATTCCGGCTGCATGGTATTGATGTAGTGGTGGTTCAGCCAGAGCAGCTTATCAGTGTTAAACGCGCTCGCAGATTTGCTCACCGCGCCCAGAGAGAACAGATTGATCATCTCTTCACGGCTAAAGATCTCCTGATCGCCGCTCGACCAGCCCAGACGCACCAGATAGTTCAGAAGCGCTTCCGGCAGATAGCCGTCGTCGCGATACTGCATGACGCTGACTGCACCGTGGCGTTTAGACAGTTTTTTGCCGTCGTCGCCGTTGATCATGGACACGTGCGCATAGACCGGAACAGGGGCGTTCAGCGCTTTCAGGATGTTGATTTGACGTGGGGTGTTGTTGATATGGTCTTCGCCACGGATAACATGCGTGATTTCCATATCCCAGTCGTCAACCACAACGCAGAAGTTATAGGTTGGGGAACCGTCGGTGCGGCGGATGATCAGATCGTCCAGCTCCTGGTTGCTGAATTCGATCGGGCCCCGGATCTGGTCGTCAAAAATTACCGAGCCGTCCTGCGGGTTAGCAAAACGCACCACGCACGGTTCATCAGCTGCATGCTCGCTATGGTCATGGCGGCAGCGGCCGTCATAACGCGGTTTTTCACCCTTCGCCATCTGATCTTCACGCAGCGCATCAAGGCGTTCTTTGGAGCAATAGCATTTATACGCTGTACCCGCGACCAGCATCTCATCAATCACGGCGTTGTAGCGGTCAAAACGTTTGGTCTGGAAATACGGGCCTTCGTCCCACTCCAGATTCAGCCAGTTCATACCATCCATAATGGCTTCAATTGCTTCCGGCGTGGAGCGCTCAAGATCGGTGTCTTCAATACGCAGTACGAACTCACCTTTGTTGTGGCGTGCAAAAAGCCAGGAATAGAGAGCGGTACGTGCACCACCGACGTGCAGATAGCCTGTCGGGCTCGGCGCGAAGCGAGTTTTGATTTTCATGAAATGGCCTTACGTTATAAAGATGCCGGCAATCGGCAAATCCTGGGAAAAAAACAATGGGCAATATTCTATCACTGTGGGGGGATTCCTCAATGTTGATCCCTTTATCGTGAGGGAGTTTGCGATTTTTGTTTAGAAATCATGCGTCATCGCCCGTTTCGCGATCGTTTTGTTTAATTTTACGACGAACGAATAAAAACTTTAGAAAATGCGTTGACTCATTTTCAACTCTCCCTATAATGCGACTCCACACAGCGGGGGTGATTAGCTCAGTTGGTAGAGCATCTCCTTTACACGGAGGGGGTCGGCGGTTCGAGCCCGTCATCACCCACCATCTACTTAAGTAGACTCGCAGTGTAGATAAGTATTGAGATTGGGCGATTAGCTCAGTTGGTAGAGCATCTCCTTTACACGGAGGGGGTCGGCGGTTCGAGCCCGTCATCGCCCACCATTCTCACCTTATCGCAGCAGTTCCGAAATGGGCGATTAGCTCAGTTGGTAGAGCATCTCCTTTACACGGAGGGGGTCGGCGGTTCGAGCCCGTCATCGCCCACCATTTCGGGTCGTTAGCTCAGTTGGTAGAGCAGTTGACTTTTAATCAATTGGTCGCAGGTTCGAATCCTGCACGACCCACCAATGTAAAAAAGCGCCCTAAAGGCGCTTTTTTGCTATCTGCGGTATGGATGATTCGAACCTGCAGCAGGTCCGAGCCGAACGCAGTGAGGCAACGGAGCCGTTTACGGCGACGGCCCGAAGGGCGAGCGAAGCGAGTCATCCTGCACGACCCACCAATGTAAAAAAGCGCCCTAAAGGCGCTTTTTTGCTATCTGCGGTATAACATCACTCTTCCGTCAACGTTGCTATCAACGACTTAATCGCCGGCGTCGCCTGCTTCTCGTCATACACCACATACAAATCTGCCGGTATACGTACCTGTAATGGACGAAATACCACACCGGGCCACTGCATTTGCGCATAGCTGTCAGCAGCTAACGTAATCCCCATTCCCATGCTGATCATTGCCAGCACCGTCTGTGGTTCATCGGCTTCACGCACTATCATCGGTGAAAAACCGGCCTGCTGGCACACGCGCTGTAAGAACGACCAGTCAGAATGCGCAGACGGCATAGTTACAAAGTACTCATTCTGCAGTTCGGTGAGCGCAATTGCGCTTTCCCCCACCAGCCGGTGATCCTCCGGCAGCGCAACCAGAAACGCCGCATCCCGTAAGCGGATACTGGTAAACCCTGCGGTGGGCTCGGTTGCCATTCGCCAGATCCCGACATCCAACTCCCGACGCTCCAGCAGCGCCATTTGCATTACCGGCGACTTTTCGCGAAAGACGACATCAACGTTCGGATGCTCTTTCAAAAATGTGCGCATGACCGTGCGCACTTCGCTCCACATGGCGGTACCGACAATGCCCAGCGCAATCCGCCCCGCCTCACCCCGTCCAATTTGTTCGACCCGCGCCAGTGCCTGGTTTGCGCTGGCAAGCAGTCGACGGGACTCTTCCATCAACACTTTACCCGCATGGGTCAAGGCGACGCTTCGTGAGTGGCGAATAAACAGTAAGGTACCGAGCTGACTTTCCAGCTCTTTTATATGCAGGCTCAACGGCGGCTGCGACATATTGAGCCGGGCCGCAGCCCGTCCAAAATGAAGTTCCTCAGCGACGGCCAGAAAATAGCGCAGCAGCTTAAGGTCGGTTCGGTAGACGCGTTCCATCAACACATATCCTGGCGATAACACTTATGCTCCCACCTTAAAGCCTTTCACCGCCTGCCGGGAAAACTTTAATGCGCAACTGTGCACAACTCGCTGTTTTTACTGGTGTGGCGATAGTTAAAGCTGAAATAAAACACCACGGCGAGCACCAACGCATACGCCGCAAATACCAGCCAGATGGTCTGCCAGTCTTTCACCCCATCCACGGAGAAATAATCTACCGCCGCGCCGCTCAATACCGATCCGAAATAAGCACCGATACCGTTAACGGTCGTCATAAACAGCCCTTGCGCGCTGGCGCGGATATCAGCGCTTACCTCCTGTTCGACAAACACCGAACCGGAGATGTTGAAGAAGTCGAACGCGCAACCGTAGACCAGCATTGACAGCATCAACAGCCCGACGCCTGTCGCGGAAGGATCGCCATACGCAAAGAGTCCAAAACGCAGCATCCAGGCCACCATACTCATCAGCATCACGGTTTTTATGCCAAAACGTCGGAGGAAGAAAGGAATGGTCAGGATGAACAGCACCTCTGACATCTGCGAGACGGAGAGCAAAATAGAAGGGTATTTAACGATAAAGCTTTCCGCATACGCCGGATTACGCGCAAAATCATACAGAAAGGGGCTACCGAAAGTATTGGTGATTTGCAGCACGGCGCCCAGCAGCATCGCAAACAAAAAGAACACCGCCATTCGGGGCTGTTTAAACAGGACGAACGCATTCAGGCCAAGTTTGCTTGTCAGCGACGATGAGGTTTTATTCTTCGCCACCGGAATGGCCGGTAACGTCAGTGAATAGAGCGCCAGTACCAGCGACGCGGCAGCAGCAATGTAGAGTTGAATGTTGGTTAACTCTGCCCCCATCAGGCTTATGGCCCACATCGCCACAATGAAGCCTACCGTGCCATAGACCCGCACCGTTGGAAAATGGGTCACCGTGTCCAGCCCTGCCTGCTCAAGACAGGAGTAGGAAATGGTATTCGAAAGCGCAATGGTTGGCATAAAGGCCATGGCATTAACCAGCATGACCCAGAACATCAACCCCGGCTCATTGACCTGCGCGGCATAGCAAAGCGCAACGGCACAGACGAGATGGCAAATCACGTATGCACGATCTGCCCGCAGCCACTTATCGGCAATAATGCCCACCAGCGAGGGCATCACGATCGCGGCAAGCCCCTTCGAGCTGTAGACCATACCCACGTCAGAGCCGGAAAAACCCAGGGTGTTAATCATGTAAGCGCCGAGAGTAACGAGCCAGCTTCCCCAGATAAAATATTGCATAAAGGACATCATCTTTAAGCGCGTCGTGATGTTCATACCCGATTCCTTATAGCAGAGTGGCCCTCACGGGCCACGATGTTGTTTCGCTCAGGCAAGCTGGCGCAGAAAACCGCAGATAAGATCGATGAAGTTCTGGCGAGAGAGTTCGGCGGCGGCAAGCGTTTGTTCATGCGACAGTTTTACATCGCTCAGACCTTCAGCAAGGTTGGTTATGGCCGAAACGGCGACCACCTTCAGGCCACAGTGGCGCGCCGAGATCACTTCCGGCACCACTGACATTCCCACCACATCTCCGCCGATGATCTGCATCATGCGGATCTCAGCCGCAGTTTCGAAGTTAGGGCCTGGATAAGAGACAAACACCCCCTCATGCAATGGAAAGCCCTTCTCGCTCGCCACGGTCTGCAGCAGGGCACGGCAATCTGCATCATAAGCATTGGCCAGCGAGAAAAAACGGTCGCCAAAACGGTCATCGTTCAGCCCGACCATCGGAGTACCCGGCAGGGTGTTGATGTGGTCGCAGAGGGCAACCAGGCTTCCCGGTTCAACCTCCGGACGTAACGAACCGGCGGCATTGGTACTGAACAGCAGTTCGCAGCCCAGCAGTTTGAAGGTGCGGATTGCATCGGTCATGACGGCGATGCCGCGGCCCTCATAGAAGTGACCGCGCCCTTTCATACAGGCGACCGGAACACCGGCAAGATGCCCCAACACCAGCTCACCGGCGTGACCGTGAACGGTGCTCACCGGGAAGCCCGGCAGTTTTTCATAGCTCAGTACCACAGCGTCAACAATCTGCTCGGCGAGCGCGCCAAGACCTGAGCCGAGAATAAACGCAACCCGCGGAGTGAAATCAGGTTTAGCGGCACGAATGATGTCGGCAGAGAACCAGGGATTATTCGAGAGGGTCATAAAAGCTCCTTGAGAATTAAGATCGCGATATCACCGATCGCATGACCCTAGTCTTATATCTGGAGCCTGCGGGTTACCTCCAATACACTTTCTCTGCACCATCAATACTGATTTGGTATCAATACCTTTCCCTGCCAGATATGGCAGTTTTGCTCAAGCTAATTGCGTTGGCGCCGATACCTCTGTTTTACAGCGAGAGGAAAAAGTATGACGACCATTCAGGCTACAACCCAGCCCATTCAAACCAGCGGTGGCGGGAGTCGTTCTTCCGGCGGCAACGATATCGCTGCCCAGATCAGCCGTATCACTGACAAGATAACCAAGCTGACTCAACAGTTAAAAGAGGTTGCGAACGGTTCCGGCAGTGCGGAAGAGAAGAAGAAACAGCAGGAGCTTATCCAGGTGCAAATCAAAGTGCTGCAGGCGCAGCTCGCACAGCTGCAGCGCCAGCAGGCGGAAGAAGCCCAGAAGAAACAAGAGCAAAGTCTGGTCAACGTGGAAGGCCCGAAGAACGCATCAGACAATCATCAAATAGACATCTACGTCTAACGCTCTGTTGAGTTAAACAGTGGATCGCGTATACGGGCCTCGGTTAATCGTTGCGCCTGGATACGCACCACTTCCCAGATAGCCTGCGCAGCCCCGGAGAGCGAACGGTTTTTTCGCCGTACCAGCATCAGTTTTCGCTCAATAGCAGGCGTCAGTCGCTTCACGACCAGACGGCTTCCCTGCGGCAAAGGGAGCGCCAGGGCGGGTAATACACTGATCCCTATGCCGGCCTCCACCATGGGAAACAGCGTTGCCGGATGTCCAATCTCCTGCACAATGGTCGCCTTAACGCCCTGCGTCACCAGCGCAGAATCAATCAGCGGACGGCTGCCCGAGGCATAATCCTGTAATACCAGGTTCGCTCCCTGCAACGCCTGCCAGAGAACAGACGGCTGCGCGGCTAGCGGATCGTCGTCCCGGCAAAGCAACAGAAACGGCTCAGAAAGCACAATTTCACACTCCAGGTCACTCACCTGACCGGGATCGATAACAATACCAAAATCCACATCGCCCTGACGGATGCTCTCCAGCACCCACTGCTGCGGCCTGTCATGCAAAACAAAATCGATATCCGGATAGCGATGATTACCCTCTGCAATACACTGCGGGATAAGGTGCGCGGATATCGTCTGGCTGGCCGCAACCCGCACGGTACCCGACAGCTGCTGTCCCAGTCGACCTACATCTCTGAGCGTACTGTTGAGTTCGTCCAGCAGCCGTTCAAGGCGCTGAGCCAGCTGCTGTCCGGCTTCCGTGAGCACGACTTCACGCGTGGTGCGATCAAGCAGCCGGACACCCGTCTGGCTCTCCAGCTCTTTCACGCTGTGGCTTACCGCGGACTGGCTCAGGCCGATGATTCTCCCCTGCCCGACTGAAGCTGCGGGCATGGGCTACGGTGACGAAGATGCGAAGCTGGCGTAAGGAATAATTCATCTGTTTAATTCATGAATGGATGCAATAAATCAATTTTATTTCTCAAACAGAAAAAAGCACAATAGCGATATCTGTTTTCAGGAGTCATTATGAAACTATTTCGTATTCTTGATCCGTTTACGCTTACTCTGGTTGTCACGGTATTACTGGCCTCCTTCTTCCCTGCGCGGGGCGGGTTCGTTCCTTTTTTTGAAGGACTGACGACCGCGGCCATCGCGCTGTTGTTCTTTATGCACGGCGCAAAGCTCTCGCGCGAAGCCATTATTGCGGGGGGGAGCCACTGGCGACTGCACCTGTGGGTGATGTGCAGCACGTTCATCCTCTTCCCTGTACTCGGCGTGCTGTTCGCATGGTGGGCACCGGTGAATGTCGACCCGGCCCTTTATACCGGCTTCCTGTATCTGTGCATTCTGCCGGCCACCGTGCAATCCGCTATCGCGTTTACCTCTCTGGCGGGCGGTAACGTCGCAGCCGCAGTCTGTTCAGCGTCGGCATCCAGCCTGTTAGGGATTTTCGTTTCGCCGCTGCTGGTGGGTCTGCTGATGAACATGCACGGCGCGGAAGGTAGCCTGGAACAGGTAGGTAAAATCTGTCTGCAGCTGCTGCTGCCGTTTGTGCTGGGCCATCTCTCTCGTCCGTGGACGGGCGCGTTTGTTGCAAAGCACAAAAAATGGATCTCAAAAACCGACCAGTCGTCGATTCTGCTGGTGGTCTATTCGGCCTTCAGCGAAGCGGTTGTGAATGGCATCTGGCATAAGGTGGGCGCAGGCTCGCTGCTGTTTATCGTGGTGGTCAGCCTTGTTCTGCTGGCGATTGTGATTGGCGTAAACGTCTTTGTGGCCCGCAAGTGCGGCTTCAACAAAGCCGATGAAATTACCATTGTCTTCTGTGGCTCGAAGAAGAGCCTGGCGAACGGCATTCCTATGGCAAACATTCTCTTCCCGATCTCAATGATAGGGATGATGGTACTGCCGCTGATGATTTTCCATCAGATCCAGCTGATGGTCTGCGCGGTGCTGGCGCGTCGTTACAAACGCCAGACGGAAAAACAGGCGCAGGAAGAGACCCGCGCCGCGAAAGCTTAAGGACGTTTCAGGGGCTGAACCAACTGCGTCAGCCCCTCGGTTTTAATCAGTAACGTGATAGCCATCAGTTCACCCAGTCGTCCGGCCGGGAACCCATCTTTGCGGGCAAACCACAGTAAATAATCTTCCGGTAAATCAATCAGCCTGCGGCCCTTATATTTACCGAATGGCATCTCCGTGTTGGCGATCTCAACGAGCTGCTCTTTCTCCACGTTACTCTCCTAACAGGCGCATCATTTCCGCTTCGTCGATAACCTCAATGCCCAGCTCCTGAGCTTTAGCAAGCTTCGAACCGGCGGCTTCCCCGGCAATAACCAGGTCGGTTTTCTTCGACACGCTGCCTGCCACTTTTGCACCCAGCGCAACCAGTCGTGCTTTAGCATCATCACGTGAAAGCTGGCTCAGGCTGCCGGTCAGAACGACCGTTTTGCCGGCAAACGGGCTGTCGATCTCATCGGCGTTGACCACGACCGGGGCCGGCCATCTGATGCCCTCTTCCAGCAGCTTGCCGATCACCTCGCGGTTGCTCTCTTCGGCAAAGAAGTTAAAGACATGCGTCGCGACGACAATCCCCACGTCCGGGACTCTCTGCAGCTCGTCAATACTCGCTTTTTCCAGAGCTTCCAGCGTACCGAAATACACCGCCAGCCCCGCCGCCGTGGCTTCGCCCACTTCGCGAATACCGAGCGCATAAAGGAATCGGGCAAAGGTCGTCTCTTTGGCAGCATCCAGGGCATTAACCACATTCTGGGCCGACTTCGGTCCCATGCGATCAAGACCCGTGAGCTTACCCGCGGTCAGTTTGAAGAGATCTGCAGGCGTATGAACATATTCTTTCTCTACCAGCTGATCGATAATTTTGTCACCCATTCCGTCGACGTCCATCGCCCGACGGGAAACGAAGTGCTTCAGTGACTCTTTACGTTGTGCCCCGCAGATTAAGCCGCCCGTACAGCGAGCCACCGCTTCACCTTCAACGCGCTCAACGTCAGATCCGCATACCGGGCAATGCGTCGGGAACACGATGGCGCGCGTATCGTCAGGACGCTCTGACTCAACCACGTTCACCACCTGCGGGATAACATCGCCCGCGCGACGAATCACCACTTTGTCACCAATGCGCAGGCCGAGACGTTCAATTTCATCGGCGTTATGCAGCGTGGCGTTACTCACCAGCACGCCGGCAACCTGCACCGGCTCCAGACGGGCAACCGGGGTAATCGCGCCCGTACGGCCCACCTGGAACTCCACGTCACGGACAACGGTCATCTGCTCCTGCGCCGGGAATTTAAACGCCACTGCCCAGCGTGGCGCGCGCGCCACAAAGCCTAACTGCTCCTGCAGCGCAAGTGAGTTAACCTTGATAACCACGCCATCAATATCAAAACCAAGCGTCGGGCGGTCTTCTTCCACTTTGTGGTAGAACGCCAGCACGGCTTCCGGGGAGTCGCACAGCTGAACACGGTTACTCACCGGCAGGCCCCACGCTTTAAACTGCAATAAACGTCCGAGATGGGTATCCGGCAGTTCACCGCCTTCCAGAATCCCGACGCCATAGCAGAAGAAAGTAAGTGGTCGTTTCGCAGTGATACGGGGATCAAGCTGGCGCAGGGAGCCTGCCGCCGCATTACGCGGGTTAGCAAACACTTTCCCGCCGGTACGGCGCGCCTCTTCGTTGATTTTCTCAAAGCCCGCCTGCGGGAGGAATACCTCACCGCGCACTTCCAGACGGGCTGGAATATTATCCCCTTGCAGCTTCAGCGGGATCGCACGGATGGTGCGTACGTTGGTGGTAATGTCTTCACCCGTCGTACCATCACCCCGCGTCGCGGCACGCACCAGCACACCGTTTTCATAGAGAAGGCTGACCGCCAGACCATCCAGCTTCAACTCGCAGCACCAGGTCAGGGAGTCGCTGCTTTTGAGGCGATCCTGCACGCGCTTGTTAAACGCGAGGAAGCTCTCTTCATCAAAGACGTTGTCCAGAGACAACATTGGCACTTCATGACGTACCTGACTGAAAGCACCCAGGGGCTCCGCGCCCACCCGCTGCGTGGGTGAGTCGGGCGTAATCAATTCCGGGTGCTGCGCCTCTAGCTCGCGCAACTCGCGCATCAGACGGTCATACTCCGCATCCGGCACTTCCGGCGCGTCCATAACATGATAGAGGTATTCATGATGGCGAAGCGTGGTTCGCAGTTCAGTGAGTTGTTGTTCGATTGAGTCCATATCACACCATCAATGAGAAAAAACCCCCGACATGCGGGGGTTGAGGAGGAGTCGATGTAAACGCGATGATTACGCGTTGGCTTCCTTAACTTCGCGGATGCGGTCCTGATACTCGCGCAGTTTCTGCGGCGTCATCATACGACGCTGATCGTCGAGCACCACACCACCGACTTCGTCAGCAATGTGCTGTGCGGACTGCAGCATCAGCTTAAAGTTTTGCAGTTCATCACCGTAGGACGGCACCTGCATGAAGATAGTGACACCCGGCGTCACGAAATCACCGGTCATTTCCGGGTCAAAGGTGCCAGGGTTAACCATATTGGCCAGGCTAAACAGCGCCGGACCGCTACCGTCAGGACTCAGGTGACGATGGAAAATATTCATGTCGCCAAACTTGAAGCCTGCCTGTTGAATGCTGTTAAGCAGGACATCGCCATTCAGGTGGGTGCCATGATGCGCAGCCACGTTCATGATGATGACCGCTTCTTTACGCTGCGGTTTTTCAACAACCGGTTCTGGCTCAACTACGGGCTCTGGCTCAACGAGCGGGGCCGGCGCAGGCTGAGGTGCAGGCTGCACGTGAACAGGCTGCTGCGGTTGGTGTACCGGCTGTGCAGGCTGTTGTGGCGCGGGTTGCTGCACAGGCTGTTGCTGAACCGGCTGTGGCGCAGCAGGCTGCTGATGGACAGGCTGTTGCGGCGGCTGACGCACCGGCTCTTCTCCAGGCTGCGGCGCCTGCTGGCGCGGCTGTGCAGAAGCATACGGCGGTTGATACTGGTGCTGCGGAGGCTGACGAGGGGCTTCATGCTCCCCATGAGCCGCGCCGGGCGCAGTATTGACCCGATGAACACGAACTTCACCCACGCCGTCGTCGTCGCTTCCGTCGATGTCATTTTCACTGTCATCGTCATCACGACTGGACTTCATGCGCTTCAGTGGGCGATCGCGAAACATAGAGGAACGCTCTTTACGGCTGGTCCAGAAACCATGTACCAGTAAAGCGATTATGGCGATCGCGCCAACAATGATTAATATCAGACGCAAATCCTGCATCATTATATTCTCTGTTGTTCTAACACCTTGCCACCACGGCAAACATTTACTCACTAAGAGTATTTGCCGTTTACGTCAAGTGCAAGTGTGTGCAGAGCATTCACAGCATAAAGATGAACTAAATCGTGCTTTTTGCTGTTTTTTCGAACATTTCCGAACTGGTCATTGGTCCGTAAGTGGATAATATAGGCGGGTAATTCCACTGGTTGTGAAAAAAGGAGTACAGCCTGGTTATGGTTTCAACATCATCTTCTCCCCCGCGCAGCGGCGTCTGGTATTTTTCTCAGGGCTGGAAACTGGTCTCACTGCCGGGGATTCGTCGCTACGTCATTCTGCCGTTGCTGATTAACATTATCCTGATGGGCGGCGCGTTCTGGTGGCTGTTCACCAGACTGGAGAGCTGGATCCCTTCGCTGATGAGCCATGTGCCGGACTGGCTGCAGTGGCTGAACTACCTGCTCTGGCCGGTAGCGGTTATCTCCGTGCTGCTGGTGTTCGGCTACTTCTTCTCGACGATTGCAAACTGGATAGCTGCGCCGTTTAACGGCCTGCTGGCAGAACAGCTGGAAGCACGTCTTACCGGTGCAACGCCGCCGGATACGGGCATGCTGGGGATCATGAAAGATATCCCACGCATCATGAAGCGCGAATGGCAGAAGTTTGCCTGGTATCTTCCCCGCGCCATTGTGCTGCTTATCCTTTATTTTGTCCCTGGCGTCGGTCAGACGGTGGCCCCGGTGCTGTGGTTCCTGTTCAGCGCCTGGATGCTGGCAATCCAGTACTGCGATTATCCTTTCGATAACCACAAGGTGCAGTTCAAAACGATGCGCAGCGCCCTGCGCACGCAAAAAGTCGCGAATATGCAGTTCGGGGCGCTGACCAGTCTGTTCACCATGATCCCAGTGCTCAACCTGTTCATCATGCCGGTCGCCGTTTGCGGCGCAACGGCGATGTGGGTTGACTGCTACCGTGCTAAGCACGCGTTATGGAAGTAATGCAAAAATGTGTAAAAAGGGGGTGGCTTATGCCGCCCCTTATTCCATACTGATCCCCATTATTTCCTTGCAGTATATAGATATGCGAATTCCTTACTTCCCCCTACCTGTTCAACAGGTATGCTGGGACGGTATCCCAATTTCATACAGTTAAGGACAGGCCATGAGTAAGATTTATGAAGACAACTCGCTGACTATCGGTCATACGCCCCTGGTTCGACTGAACCGTATCGGTAATGGACGCATTCTGGCGAAGGTCGAATCACGTAACCCAAGCTTCAGCGTGAAGTGCCGTATCGGTGCAAATATGATTTGGGATGCTGAAAAACGTGGCGTGCTGAAGCCAGGCGTTGAGCTGGTTGAACCGACCAGCGGTAACACCGGTATCGCACTGGCCTATGTTGCGGCGGCACGCGGTTATAAACTGACGCTGACCATGCCTGAAACCATGAGCATCGAACGTCGCAAACTGCTGAAAGCGCTGGGCGCGAACCTGGTGCTGACCGAAGGTGCCAAAGGCATGAAGGGTGCGATTCAGAAAGCAGAAGAGATTGTTGCCAGCGATCCGGCGAAATATCTGCTGCTGCAGCAGTTCAGCAACCCGGCGAACCCGGAAATTCACGAAAAGACCACCGGCCCGGAAATTTGGGAAGATACCGACGGTCAGGTTGATGTATTTATCTCCGGTGTAGGCACCGGCGGAACCCTGACTGGCGTGTCGCGCTATATAAAAGGCACAAAAGGTAAAAAAGACCTGATCACCGTTGCCGTGGAACCAACCGACTCACCGGTGATCACCCAGGCGCTGGCGGGCGAAGAGATCAAACCCGGCCCACATAAAATTCAGGGTATCGGTGCCGGCTTCATTCCGGGCAACCTGGATCTGAAGCTTATTGATAAAGTGGTGACCATCACCAACGAAGAAGCTATCTCTACCGCACGTCGTCTGATGGACGAGGAAGGTATTCTGGCGGGCATCTCTTCCGGTGCTGCTGTTGCGGCAGCGCTCAAACTTCAGGAAGATGAGGCCTTTACCAACAAGAATATTGTGGTTATCCTGCCTTCATCGGGTGAGCGTTACTTGAGCACCGCACTGTTTGCCGATCTGTTCACTGAAAAAGAACTGCAACAGTAATGCCAGCATGTTAATAACGCGTAAAAAAGCACCTTTTTGGGTGCTTTTTTGTGGCCTGCTTCAAAGTTTTACCCCTCCTGGCATTGATTCACCCCGTTGGGTCTGGTATTTAAACCAGCAATTATTTTGATGCGTGAAATTAATCAGTGAACGAAATAGCCTTGCTGAATCGATTTTATGATTTGGTTCAAGTCTTGCTTTCGCTGCATAATGTTTAATGACGATCGAAACGTCAGCGCTAACAATACAGGCTAAAGTTAAGTCGCCAGGCTAGACTTTAGTTCCACAACACTAAACCTATAAGTTGGGGAAATACAATGTTCCAGCAAGAAGTTACCATTACCGCTCCGAACGGTCTGCACACCCGCCCTGCTGCTCAGTTTGTTAAAGAAGCGAAAGGCTTCACTTCTGAAATCACTGTGACTTCCAACGGCAAAAGCGCCAGCGCAAAAAGCCTGTTCAAACTGCAGACTCTGGGTCTGACTCAGGGTACCGTTGTCACCATCTCTGCTGAAGGTGAAGACGAGCAGAAAGCAGTTGAGCATCTGGTAAAACTGATGGCTGAGCTCGAGTAAGTTTCCGGGTTCTTTTAAATATCAGTCACAAGTAAGGTAGGGTTATGATTTCAGGCATTTTAGCATCCCCGGGTATCGCTTTCGGCAAAGCACTGCTGCTGAAAGAAGACGAGATCGTCATCGACCGGAAAAAAATTTCTGCCGACAAGGTTGATCAGGAAGTTGAACGTTTTCTGAGCGGTCGTGCCAAGGCATCTGCGCAACTGGAAGCAATCAAGACTAAAGCTGGCGAAACTTTCGGTGAAGAAAAAGAAGCCATCTTCGAAGGGCACATCATGCTGCTCGAAGATGAGGAGCTGGAGCAGGAAATCATAGCCCTGATTAAAGATAAAAGCATGACGGCAGACGCTGCTGCGCATGAAGTTATCGAAGGTCAGGCAACTGCCCTGGAAGAACTGGATGATGAATACCTGAAAGAGCGTGCGGCTGACGTACGTGACATCGGTAAGCGCCTGCTGCGCAACATCCTGGGTCTGGCCATTATCGACCTGAGCGCTATTCAGGATGAAGTCATCCTGGTTGCCGCCGATCTGACCCCGTCTGAAACCGCACAGTTGAACCTGAAAAAGGTCCTCGGTTTCATCACTGACGCGGGCGGCCGTACCTCCCACACCTCTATCATGGCGCGTTCTCTGGAACTGCCTGCCATTGTGGGTACCGGTAGCGTCACCTCTCAGGTTAAAAACGACGATTATCTGATTCTGGATGCCGTAAACAACGTGGTTTACGTCAACCCAACTAACGAAGAGATCGAAAAACTGCGCGCGGTTCAGGAGCAGGTTGCGACTGAAAAAGCGGAACTCGCTAAGCTGAAAGACCTGCCAGCCATCACTCTGGACGGTCATCAGGTTGAAGTGTGCGCAAACATCGGTACCGTACGTGACGTCGATGGCGCTGAGCGCAACGGCGCGGAAGGTGTGGGTCTCTATCGTACTGAATTCCTGTTCATGGACCGTGACGCGCTGCCAACTGAAGAAGAACAGTTTGCTGCGTACAAAGCTGTGGCTGAAGCGTGTGGCTCTCAGGCGGTTATCGTCCGTACCATGGATATCGGTGGCGACAAAGAGCTGCCGTACATGAACTTCCCGAAAGAAGAGAACCCGTTCCTGGGCTGGCGTGCGATTCGTATCGCGATGGATCGTAAAGAGATCCTGCGCGATCAGGTTCGCGCTATCCTGCGTGCGTCTGCTTTCGGTAAACTGCGCATCATGTTCCCGATGATCATCTCTGTTGAAGAAGTGCGTGCACTGAAGAAAGAGATCGAAATCTACAAACAGGAACTGCGCGACGAAGGTAAAGCATTTGACGAGTCAATTGAGATCGGCGTGATGGTGGAAACACCTGCGGCGGCGACCATTGCGCGTCATTTAGCCAAAGAAGTTGATTTCTTTAGTATCGGTACCAATGATTTAACGCAGTACACCCTGGCAGTTGACCGTGGTAATGATATGATTTCACATCTCTACCAGCCAATGTCACCGTCCGTACTGAACTTGATCAAGCAAGTTATTGATGCTTCTCATGCAGAAGGTAAATGGACTGGCATGTGTGGTGAGCTTGCAGGCGACGAACGTGCTACACTTCTGTTGCTGGGTATGGGTCTGGACGAATTCTCTATGAGCGCCATTTCCATCCCGCGCATTAAGAAGATTATCCGTAACACGAACTTCGAAGATGCGAAGGTGTTAGCAGAGCAGGCTCTTGCTCAACCGACAACGGACGAGTTAATGACGCTGGTTAACAAGTTCATTGAAGAAAAAACAATCTGCTAATCCACGAGATGCGGCCCAAATTACTGCTTAGGAGAAGATCATGGGTTTGTTCGATAAACTGAAATCTCTGGTTTCTGATGATAAGAAAGACTCCGGAACTATTGAGATTGTTGCTCCGCTCTCCGGCGAGATCGTCAACATCGAAGACGTGCCGGATGTAGTGTTTGCTGAGAAAATCGTTGGTGATGGCATTGCTATCAAACCAACTGGCAACAAAATGGTTGCTCCAGTTGACGGCACCATCGGTAAAATTTTTGAAACCAACCATGCGTTCTCTATCGAATCTGATAGCGGTATCGAACTGTTCGTTCACTTCGGTATCGACACCGTTGAACTGAAAGGCGAAGGCTTCAAACGTATCGCGGAAGAAGGCCAGCGTGTTAAAGTTGGCGACCCGGTCATTGAATTCGATCTGCCACTGCTGGAAGAAAAAGCCAAGTCTACCCTGACGCCGGTTGTTATCTCCAACATGGACGAAATCAAAGAACTGATCAAACTGTCTGGCAGCGTCACCGTGGGTGAAACCCCGGTTATCCGCATCAAGAAGTAATTCTTGCCGCACAGAAAAATGGCGCCTTCGGGCGCCATTTTTGTTTATGCGGGCAGGATAAGCTCGTCGTAGCCTTTCGACTGCGTATAAATCATCACGTCTGTGACGCGGTCTCCGGCCATGCGAATCGCATCGGCAACGGTTTTGCCCTCAACGATCCCGCTTACCAGCTCTGAACAGAAAAGGTCACCTGTGCCTTTCAGGTCCGTTTCAACACGCGGATGCGCACTGACGGTCACACCGTCTCGGGTAACCAGCACCACGTGAATATTCTCCGGATCGTCCGCCACCGGCGCACTGGTAATGGCCACCCATTTCAGCGTGTCGGATAGTAACCCCTGCGCTGCCGCTATAGCGCTTTCAGGCGTACGACACGGTTTACCGCTTAACACTTCCAGCTCAAAGACGTTAGGCGTGATCCCCTGCGCCAGTGGCAGCAGGTACTCCCGATACGCCTCAGGGATATCAGGTTTCACATACATCCCACTGTCAATATCGCCAATAACGGGGTCAACCAACACCAGCAGGTCAGGATGCTGCGCTTTGATCGTGTTGAGCCACTGCGCCAGGCATTTTATCTGGCTGGCACTGCCCATGTAGCCCGTGGTAACAGCTTTAAGCTCGCGTAGGATCTCGCGCTCTTCCAGCGCCTTAAGATACCCGCTGAACCACTCATCGGGGATCACGCCGCCGTAAAAGGTATCGTAGTGCGGCGTGTTGCTGAACAGCACGGTCGGCACGGCGGTGACGGTCAGCCGGTGGGTACGAATGTTCGGCACCGCAATGCTGTTCCCCACGCTGCCGTAAACCACCTGCGACTGTACCGCGACAATATCGGTTTGCTGCGCCCGGGTGTTATCCCGGAATAAAATCATCTCCATGACGCTTAAATCCCCGCCCCCTGCGTATAACTCTCTTCACCAAAGACGCCGGTAGAAAGATAGCGATCGCCGCGGTCGCAGATAATCGCCACCACGACAGCCCCGGGATGTGCCTGCGCAACACGCAATGCTCCCGCTACCGCGCCACCCGAGCTGACCCCGCAGAAGATACCTTCACGCACGGCCAGTTCACGCATCGTATTCTCCGCCTCGCGTTGATGAATATCCAGCACCTGATCCACCAACTGGGCGTTATAAATACCCGGCATGTATTCCGCCGGCCAGCGGCGAATACCCGGTATGCTGCTCCCCTCTTCCGGCTGCAGACCCACAATCGTTACCGCCTTTTCCTGCTCGCGCAGAAAACGGGATACGCCGGTAATGGTGCCTGTCGTGCCCATGCTGGAGACGAAGTGAGTGATGCGCCCGTTGGTCTGCTGCCAGATTTCCGGACCGGTAGTGGTGTAGTGAGCGTACGGGTTATCCGGGTTATTAAACTGATCGAGCAGTTTGCCTTCACCGCGTTCGGCCATGGCTAGCGCCAGGTCGCGCGCCCCTTCCATCCCTTCTTCTTTAGAGACCAGAATCAGTTCGGCACCATAGGCACGCATCGCCGCACGGCGCTCCTGGCTCATGTTATCGGGCATCAGCAACGTCATGCGATAGCCTTTCAACGCGGCAATCATCGCCAGCGCAATACCGGTGTTACCGCTGGTGGCTTCAATCAGCACGTCGCCGGGCTGAATTTCACCGCGTTTTTCGGCCTGCACAATCATGGAGAGCGCAGCCCGGTCCTTCACCGAACCGGCAGGGTTATTGCCTTCGAGTTTGACCCAGATTTCGCTGCCGTTGTCCGGCCCCATGCGCTGAAGTTTGACCAGAGGGGTGTTGCCGATGGTGTGTTCTAATGTGTTCAAGATCGCTGTCCAATAAAAAGCCCGGTGGCGCGCAGCGCTCCGGGCATACGGAGATCATATTCCAGACCGGCTAAGCGCAGCGCCTCCGGTCAAACTACGTGTCATTAACCTATCAGGCTGACTCCGCCAGAGCAATATCCTCGCGCGTCTCTATGCGCTCATTGCCATGATAAATACGGGCATGCTGCAGCCCAACAAACAGGCGTTCGCCCCGGTACGGCGGCTCGTCATCACGCATCACCACCGTCAGCGGCTCGGTATACCAGCCCAGCGGTTGTACCACCAATTGGGTGTAGTGCCCTTTAGGGCTAGCTTCCAGCACCTGCACCGGCAGCGGTGAATCCAGACTCGTCCGGCGGCTCACGTCCACTTCCCAGGGACGCAGGAACAGATCGACCGGCCCCTGATGTGCGGAGGTGTATCCCAGCGGCCAGCGGTGTGCGCCCACGTGGAATTGCCCACCGCGGATGGTGCCCTGCAGCCGGTTAACTTCGCCCATAAACTCGAGGACAAATCGGGTCGCCGGTTCACGCCAGAGCTGCTCTGGCTCATCAACCTGCTCGATGTTCCCCTGACTCATCACCACCACGCGGTCCGCGACTTCCATCGCCTCTTCCTGATCGTGGGTGACGAAGACGCTGGTGAACTTCAGCTCTTCATGCAGCTGACGCAGCCAGCGGCGTAACTCTTTACGCACCTGCGCATCCAGCGCGCCAAACGGCTCATCCAGCAGCAGAATTTGCGGCTCAACGGCCAGGGCCCGCGCCAGCGCAACGCGCTGCTTCTGGCCGCCGGAAAGCTGCGCCGGGAAGCGGTCAGCCAGATGCGCAAGCTGTACCATCTCCAGCAGTTTGGTCACTTTCGCTTTGATGGTGGCCGCATCCGGACGCTCGCGGCGAGGCAGCACGGTCAGACCGAAAGCGATGTTATCAAACACGGTCATATGGCGGAACAGCGCGTAATGCTGGAACACAAAGCCCACTTTACGGTCGCGGGCGTGCAAACGGCTTACGTCGGTACCGTGAAAACGAATATGTCCGCTGGTCTGATGCTCAAGCCCGGCGATAATGCGCAGCAGCGTGGTTTTACCCGAGCCAGACGGCCCGAGGAGTGCCACCATTTGTCCGGAAGGGATATCCAGCGAGATATCATTCAGCACCTGGGTGCGACCAAAAGACTTCTTAATATTGGCAATCTCAATGCTCATGATTTCCCTCCTGGTGCTGACGTTTTTCCTGGTTCTCTAAACGCCACTGCACCACACTCTTCAAAAACAGGGTCAAAATCGCCATCAGCGTCAGTAACGCTGCGGCAGTAAAGGAACCGACGGTGTTGTAGTCCTGTTCCAGTAATTCAATCTGTAACGGTAACGACAGCGTTTCGCCGCGGATGGAGCCCGAGACGACCGAAACTGCACCGAACTCGCCAATGGCGCGGGCATTGGTCAGCACGACGCCATAGAGCAGCGCCCAGCGAATATTCGGCAGCGTCACGCGGCGGAACATCTGCCAGCCGGATGCGCCCAGCAGAATTGCCGCTTCATCTTCGTTGCTGCCCTGGCTTAACATCACCGGGACCAGTTCGCGCACCACAAACGGACAGGTTACAAACACCGTGACCAGCACCATGCCCGGCCAGGCAAACATGACCTGCAGGTTATGCTCATCCAGCCAGCCGCCCAGCGGGCCGTTAGAGCCGTAGAAGAGCAGATACACCAGACCGGCCACCACCGGCGACACGGCAAACGGGATATCCAGCAGGGTCAGCAGCAGCTGACGTCCCGGGAAGTTAAAGCGCGTTACCAGCCAGGCCAGCAGCGTACCGAACACCAGGTTGACCGGCACCGTGATAAGCGCAATCAGTACGGTTAGCCAGATGGCGTGCAGCATATCCGGGTTCGCCAGGTTTTCCAGCGCTGGCATCAACCCCTTGCTGAACGCCTGAACAAAAATATAAATCGTCGGCACGACGAGAATAAAGGCGGACACCAGCACGCCCGTACCAATCAGAAACCATTTTCCCCAGTTGATACGGGGAGCATCGTATCGCTTCAATTGAGTAACTTCCGCCATCAGTGACCTACCACGCGTCGACCAAAGCGACTTTGCAGAGTGTTAATTGAGTAGAGCAGCAGCAGCGATGCGGCAAGAATGACCGAGGCAATCGCGCTCGCCGCCGGGTAATCAAACTCCTGCAAGCGGATAAAAATCATCAGCGAGGTAACTTCGGTTTTCCACGCAATGTTCCCGGCAATGAAAATAACCGCGCCGAACTCACCGAGGCTACGGGTAAACGACAGCGCGATACCGGCCAGCAGCGCTGGAGAAAGCTCAGGCAGGACGACCTTGCGGAAGCTCTGCCAGCGCGTGGCACCCAGCGTTTCCGCCGCTTCTTCGTATTCAGGACCTAACTCTTCGAGCACTGGCTGCACGGTGCGTACAACAAAAGGAATGCTGGTAAAGGCCATCGCGACCGCGATACCGAGCCAGGTATAGGTCACTTTGATATCAAGCTTCGCCAGCCACTCACCGTAAAACCCGTTCACGGAAAAGAGCGAGGCGAGGGTTAACCCCGCCACCGCCGTCGGCAGCGCAAACGGCAGGTCCATTAACGCGTCGAGCAGCGTACGGCCCGGGAAACGGTAGCGGGTTAAGATCCACGCCATCAGCAGGCCAAAGGCCCCGTTAAAAATGGACGCCACGAACGCCGACAGCAGCGTCACCTTATAGGCTGCGACGACCTGCGGGTTGGTTATCACTTCCCAGTACTGCGCCCAGCTCATTTGCGCAAGCTGCATTACCAGCGCGCTGAGCGGCAACAATAAGATCAGGCAGACGAACAGCAGGCTGGTCCCGAGGCTTAAGGTAAAGCCCGGCAGCACGCGTCTGGTAGAGACTGCAAACATTACTTACGCCCCGCCGCCAGCAATTTATCTAACTCACCGCCGCTGGCAAAATGCGTTTTCATGACATCAGGCCAGGAGCCGAAATGGTCTTCCACGCGGAACAGCTCGGTCTGCGGGAATTTATCCTTCAGTTTGTTCATCACATCCGGGTTATTCACGCGGTAGTAGTAATCGGTAATGATCGTCTGCGCCTGTGGGCTGTACAGGTAGTTGAGGTAAGCTTTTGCCGCTTTCTCTGTACCGTTGGACTGCACGTTTTTATCTACCCACGCTACCGGGAACTCGGCGAGGATATTGGTTTTCGGGATAACGACCTCGAAGCCCTGCGCCTCGTACTGTTTGCGGATATTATTCACTTCCGACTCAAAGCTGATCAGCACATCGCCCAGGCCGCGCTCTGCAAAGGTCGTGGTCGCGCCGCGACCGCCGGTATCAAACACCTCGACGTTTTTCAGGAACTGGGTCATGAACTGCTCGGTTTTCGCTTTATCGTTACCGTCAGCTTTGTCCGCCGCGCCCCACGCTGCCAGATAGGTATAGCGCGCGTTACCGGAGGTTTTTGGATTCGGGAAAATCAGCTTCACGTCGGAACGCACCAGGTCATTCCAGTCGTGGATATTTTTCGGGTTGCCCTTACGCACCAGGAAACCCATGGTGGAGTAGAACGGTGAGCTGTTGTTCGGCAAACGACTCTGCCAGTCAGCGCCGATCAGTTTGCCTTTGTCGTGCAGGATCTGCACGTCAGTGACCTGGTTATAGGTCACCACATCCGCTTTCAGCCCCTGGAGAATGGCCAGCGCCTGCTTGGACGACCCTGCGTGTGACTGTTTAATGGTCAGCTTGTCGCCGTTGTTGTCTTTCGCCCACTGCTGTTCAAACGGTGGGTTAAGGGCGGCAAACAGCTCGCGGGAAACATCATACGAACTGTTCAGCAGCTCAGTAGCCTGCGCCTGTGCCACCAGCAGCAAACCTGCCAGTGCCAGCGATCCTTTTTTCAGTACAGTAACGGCCATTGCGCACCCTTATAAATGTGATGACTATCTTATAGTCATAATATTTATAACGAGGACGAAAGGAGTAACGGTTTTATATACCGTTTGGTGATTTACAAGCAGAAAAGAGAATAAGGGTGCAGCCCGTCGTGGTCCGCACCCCAGCCCTCTCCGTGCGGGAGAGGGTGGAAAGCACTTACAGCGCCAGCAGACGCTCGACGGACGGGGCGAAGTAGTAGCCGCCGGTCACCGGTTTGGTGAAGCGCAGCATGGCGTCAC
This sequence comes from Enterobacter sp. SORGH_AS_0287, assembly GCF_031453695.1. NCBI lineage: Bacteria > Pseudomonadati > Pseudomonadota > Gammaproteobacteria > Enterobacterales > Enterobacteriaceae > Enterobacter > Enterobacter sp. SORGH_AS_0287. Next base: position 161,060 of record NZ_JAVIZW010000001.1, on the reverse strand, counting down.
GCTTGCCGTCGGTATCGCCAAACATGCTCAGCAGCTGCTGTTCGATGTTATGCAGGCGCGCGCAGTACGCACAGAAGTAAAGACCGTGGATACCGCTTGCTGTGCCGTATGGCAGGCTCTGGCGAACAATCTTCAGACCTTTCCCGTCTTCCTTGAGGTCAACGCGGCTCAGGTGAGAGGTGACAGGACGGGCATCGCCGTCGATCTCTTCGTTGGCCTCTTTCGTACGGCCAATCATCATCTCCTGGTCATGCACGCTCATGCGGTTCAGCTGCTTGAGGTTGTGCTCCCAGCGCTGGACGAACACATAGCTGCCGCCCGCGTCGACGCCGTCTTTGATCACTGCCACTTCACGACGCGTCTCTTCACCCGCCGGGTTTTCAGTTCCGTCAACGAAGCCGCTCAGGTCGCGTTCTTCCACCCAACGGAAACCGTGGATCTCTTCCTGAACGTCAATGCTGTCACCAAAAGCCGCAACCGCCGCCTGGGCAACGGAGAAGTTCACATCATGACGCAGCGAGAGAATGTGGATCAGCACGTCGAACTGCGTTGCGGGTGCCAGGCCTTTACCGTAAGGGATAAAATCCTTCAGCTCTTCGGCGCCTTCGCCACCGCTCAGTTGACGCCAGACGTTATGACCAAAGGCAACGACCGCGCCCAGGTGGGCGTCCGGGAATTTGGCCTGGAAGGTGGCCAGCTTATCAACGAACGCTTTACTGGCCGCACGCAGGGCATCCACATCCCCTTTAACATTGGCTTCAATCCAAATCGCCGCGCGGCAATGTTCTGGCAAAATGCCACTCTGAACCTGAGACATCGCTCCTCCTGAAATAAAGATGCCACGTCAGCGTGGCATTGATGGCGGCTATTATACCCGTATTTCAGCGAGACGGTTTGTCCAGGCGCAAATTACTGCTTCCAGATAATTTTGCTCACTTTCCAGCTTTTCAGCGTGTCGTCAGACGGCATTAAACCTTCCGGGCCACTCCAGGTACCGGTGAAGAGATAGCTGATGTGCTGGCTGCCCTGCGCTTTACATTCCACCGCCACGCCGTCGTCAGACGGGGCGCTGGTGCAGTTGCCGAAGGCCTGTTTATAGAGTTCGCTAAACGGGGTTCCCACTTTCACACCGCTTTCGGTTGGGATGTCGTCGTCCATCACAGCAATGCGGTTTACCGTGCCTTTATCACCGTTAATCACCAGCGCCAGCGTGTCACCCTTCAGCGCCTCGAAATAACGCACGATATTGCCGTTTTCTGTTTTCATGCCGCTGCGCAGGCGATAACCGCCACCCAGTGCATCCTGAAGGGCGTCCTGATCCAGCGCCGTCGCGGCGGTAATTTTACCCACGCCCTGCTCGGTCACTTCCGTTGAAGAGCCAAACCAGTTCCACGGATAGGCCGCAGACCAGTTAATTGATGAGAGCGTTGAACAGCCGGTTAACGCCAGCGGGAGAGCGCATAAAAGTAAACGCAGCGATTTCATTGAAACGTCCTTACGAGTTAAATCAACGCTTGTTGGAGTGCGGTATCGGCAAAAAGTGCCAGGTTAATCTTCCTGATGCGTAAAACAGGCGCGAAGGCGGGGATTCGTCAGCAGCCACAGCAGCGCCACGATATCCGCCACGACCAGCGCAATACCGATACCCGTAAGCGGTTCACCGTTCCACCAGAGCACCGGTTGCCAGACGAGCAGCGCAAGCTGAGCGAGGATCAGCAGCCAGCGAAGCGCACCCCACAGGCGCGGGATCGTATGCCGTCGCCCGCTGCATAAAAACGCCATCACTGCCGGCACGCCCGGCAGCAAGCCGAGCCAGAAGGCATCGTGATCGGGATAAAAGAGCGTCAGAAGCGTATCGCCCTGCCCGCGCGAGGCGGCGGCCATCACAAACAGCACCCAGGTACGGGCCTGCAGCAGCAGAACGCACCAGAACAAAAAGGGCAGCCTGACACGCCCTTGCGCATCATAATCTGCCGGATGGATCTCAGTACTCTTCATCTTCTATCAGGCGCTTACCTAAGCTCAGTACGTCCGCGTGTTCATAACCCAGACGTTCATACATGCCCAGCACCACGTCGTTATCTTCCCGCACCATGATCTGAATCTTCGGGCAGCCGCGGGCAATGAGTTTCTTTTCCAGCCGATTGAGCAGCGCATTGGCGATGCCGCGCGCACGAAATTCCGGGTGCACGCCCAGATAATAGGCCGAGCCGCGATGGCCGTCGTACCCGCCCATCACTGTTCCCACCACCTCGCCGTTGACTTCTGCCACCAGAAACAGACTGACGTCGTGATTCAGCTTACGTTCAATATCCATTTCCGGATCGTTCCACGGACGCAGCAGATCGCAGCGCTCCCAAAGGGTGATCACCTCTTCGAAATCTTCCTGGCGAAAAACGCGTATCTCCATGGTATTAACCGCCTTTTCGGGTTTAAAAACAGTGATTATGGCGTGAACATCGCGTTTAGCCAATAACCGGGGAAAAACTCGCCAAAATTTGGCATAATGTCACTTTGTCACGTATTGAAATGAAAAGTAAAACAATTCTCAATAAGGACTGTCGTAACGCTAATCACGATACGATATAACACCAGGACCCCAATTTTTACAATTCAGGCCGCATGAGCACATTCAAACCATTAAAAGCACTCACATCGCGTCGTCAGGTTCTCAAAGCGGGGCTGGCGGCCTTAACGTTAACGGGCATCGCACAGCAGGCTCAGGCAAAAGAAGAGAGCACGCTCAAAACCAGTAACGGACACAGTAAACCGAAATCGAAAAAGCCGGGCGCGAAGCGTCTGGTCATGCTGGACCCCGGTCACGGCGGAATTGACACCGGCGCTATTGGTAAAAACGGTGCGAAAGAAAAGCATGTCGTGTTAGCGATTGCAAAAAATGTGCGCGCAATTTTACGCAGCAATGGCATTGACGCCCGCCTGACGCGTTCTGGCGACACGTTTATTCCGCTGTACGACCGCGTAGAGATCGCCCACCAGCACGGTGCCGATCTGTTTATGTCGATTCACGCGGACGGTTTTACCAACCCGTCGGCGGCGGGGGCTTCGGTGTTCGCCCTCTCCAACCGTGGGGCGAGTAGCGCCATGGCGAAATATCTCTCCGATCGTGAAAACCGGGCGGATGAGGTTGCGGGGAAAAAAGCCACCGACAAAGATCATCTGTTACAGCAGGTGCTGTTTGACCTCGTTCAGACGGACACCATTAAAAACAGCCTGACGCTCGGCTCGCATATTCTGAAGAAGATTAAACCGGTGCATCGCCTGCACAGCAGGAGCACCGAACAGGCGGCGTTCGTGGTGCTTAAGTCGCCATCAATTCCGTCCGTACTGGTGGAGACGTCGTTCATCACCAACCCGGAGGAAGAGCGCCTGCTCGGCACCACCGCGTTTCGCCAGAAGATCGCCAACGCCATCGCCTCAGGCATAATCAGTTACTTCAACTGGTTCGATAACCAGAAAGCGCACTCCAGGAAACGTTGATGAAACCCAATGCACAGCTGGTAAAAACATTCCTGCTGCAGCTGCAGGATGAGATTTGCCAGAAACTGGCCGCCGCAGATGGCGGTGAATTTCAGGAAGATAGCTGGCAGCGCGAAGCCGGTGGCGGCGGACGCAGCCGCGTGCTGCGTAACGGCGGCATCTTTGAGCAGGCTGGCGTCAATTTTTCCCACGTCCACGGAGACGCGATGCCCGTTTCCGCCACGGCCCATCGACCAGAACTGGCAGGCCGCAGCTTCGAAGCAATGGGCGTATCGCTGGTGGTTCATCCGCACAATCCATATGTGCCGACCAGCCATGCCAACGTGCGCTTTTTCATTGCTGAAAAACCCGGGGCCGATCCGGTCTGGTGGTTTGGCGGCGGTTTTGACTTAACGCCCTACTACGGGTTTGAAGAAGATGCCGTGCACTGGCACACCACCGCACGCGATCTCTGTCAGCCGTTTGGGGACGACATCTACCCGAAATTTAAAAAATGGTGCGATGACTATTTTTATCTGAAGCACCGCGATGAGCAGCGCGGCATTGGCGGGCTGTTCTTTGACGATCTCAACACGCCAGATTTTGATACCGCGTTCAGCTTTATGCGGGCGGTAGGTGAAGGGTATACCGGGGCCTATCTGCCGATCGTGGCGCGGCGTAAAGATACCGACTACGGCGTGCGCGAGCGCGAGTTCCAGCTTTACCGCCGCGGGCGCTATGTAGAGTTCAACCTGGTATGGGATCGCGGCACGCTGTTTGGCCTGCAGACCGGCGGGCGCACGGAGTCCATTTTGATGTCGATGCCGCCGCTGGTTCGCTGGGAGTACAGCTACGAGCCAAAAGAAGGCAGCCCGGAGGCTGCCCTGAAAGACTTTATTACGATTCGGGACTGGGTGTAATACCGGCAGGCGCAGCGCTTACAGCGGCTGCGTCTGCGCTTCAACCACCGCCAGTGCCACCATATTCACGATACGACGCACCGAAGCAATCGGCGTCAACACGTGCACTGGCTTCGCCACGCCCATCAGCACCGGTCCTACGGTGACCCCTTCAGAGCTGGAGACACGCAGCAGGTTGTAACTGATGCGGGCCGCTTCCACGTTCGGCATAATCAGCACGTTTGCAGAACCTTTCAGCGGGCTGTCCGGCATGCGTTCGTTACGAATGCTCTCCACCAGCGCAGCATCACCGTGCATCTCGCCGTCAATCATCAGTTCCGGCGCACGCTGGCGAACCAGCTCCAGCGTCTGGCGCATTTTGCACGCCGCCGCTGATTTCGACGAACCGAAGTTGGAGTGCGACAGCAGCGCTACCTTCGGTTCAATACCAAAGCGACGCACGGTTTCTGCCGCCATCACGGTGATCTCCGCCAGCTCTTCCGGGCTCGGATCGTCGTTAACGTAGGTGTCGGCAATAAAGGTGTTGCCGCTTGGCAGCAGCAGCGCGTTCATCGCCCCGGCGGTGTGGACCCCTTCGCGATAGCCGAAGATCTCCTGCACCACGCTGAAGTGCTCGTGGTAATCACCGATCGTGCCGCAGATCAACGCATCCGCTTCACCGCGGTGGACCATGATCGCCCCGATCACCGTGGTGTTGCTGATCACGGCCTTTTGGGCCTGCTCCTGGGTGATCCCGCGACGTTTCATGATCGCGTAGTATTCGTTCCAGTACTCTTTAAAGCGCGGATCGGATTCGTTATTAACGATCTCAAAATCCACACCCGCTTTGATCTGCAGCCCCAGCTTCTGAATACGCATCTCGATAACGCTCGGACGACCGATCAGGATTGGCTTCGCCAGACCTAAGGTGATCAGCTCCTGCGTGGCATGCAGAACGCGCGCCTCTTCCCCTTCCGCCAGCACCACGCGTTTCGCGTCGGCACGCGCCTGGGAGAAAATGGGCTTCATAAACAGGTTGGTTTTGTAGACAAACTCGGTGAGCTTATCGACGTAAGCATCGAAATCTTTGATGGGGCGCGTCGCCACGCCGGAGTCCATTGCCGCCTTAGCAACCGCCGGGGCGATTTTGACAATCAGACGCGGGTCGAATGGTTTTGGAATGATGTAGTCCGGGCCAAAGCTCAGATCCTGATCACCATATGCCGAGGCGACCACTTCGCTCTGCTCGGCGTGCGCCAGTTCCGCAATGGCATGAACGGCCGCAAGCTTCATCTCTTCGTTGATCGCCGTCGCGCCCACGTCCAGCGCCCCGCGGAAGATGAACGGGAAGCAGAGAACGTTGTTCACCTGGTTCGGGTAATCGGAACGACCGGTACAGATAATGGCATCTTCACGCACGGCTTTTGCCAGCGGCGGCAGAATTTCCGGTTCCGGGTTTGCCAGCGCCAGAATCATTGGCGCACGCGCCATTTTCTTCACCATCTCCTGGGTCAGCACTTTCGGGCCTGAACAGCCAAGAAAGATATCCGCGCCGTCAATCACGTCCTCCAGCGTGCGTTTACCGTCGTCTTCTACCGCGTAGGCCGCTTTGGTTTCCGCCATGTTCGGCTCACGGTCCTTGTAAATAACGCCTTTGGAGTCGCAGACCACAATGTTGTGCTTCTGCATGCCCAGCGCCACCAGCAGGTTCATACAGGCGATTGCCGCCGCGCCTGCGCCGGAGACCACCATACGGACGTCAGAGAGATTTTTCTCGACCACACGCAGACCGTTCAGAATGGCCGCGGTGCTGATAATCGCAGTACCGTGCTGGTCATCATGGAACACGGGAATGTTCATACGCTCGCGCAGTTTCTGCTCGATATAGAAACATTCCGGCGCTTTGATGTCTTCGAGGTTGATCCCACCGAAGGTCGGTTCCAGCGCGGCAACCACGTTGATGAATTTATCAGGATCGAGCTCATCCACTTCGATATCGAACACGTCAATACCGGCAAATTTCTTGAACAGAACGCCCTTGCCTTCCATCACGGGCTTACCGGCCAGCGCACCAATATTGCCTAATCCCAGCACCGCCGTCCCGTTAGAGATCACGGCGACCAGGTTGCCACGCGCGGTGTATTTATAGGCTGCCAGCGGATCTTTTTCGATTTCGAGGCACGGCGCCGCGACGCCCGGCGAGTAGGCCAGCGCCAGATCGCGCTGAGTCGCCAGCGGTTTTGTCGGGGAGACCTGAATTTTACCTGGGACAGGGAACTCGTGGAAATCGAGAGCACTCTGTTTTAACTGATCATCCATCTTATTTTTCCTTTCACGTATCGGTCAAAAGGGTGACGTTTGCGATCCTGAAGCACACCCTGGTGTGCCGCCTAGTATCGCCGCAGGCAGCCACATAAACTTTGAAGGCTGCCAAACTCTCACCATTGCAGAATAAAAATTGTTATCAATTTATAACAACCATGTTACCCGTCTCAGAAAGCAATGCCTCCCCCGTCTGCTATGCTTTTTTGTTAAGTCCATCATGATTTTCGCAGAAGTGTGAACTAACGCACTCGAGTAACTCTTTTATTTCCAAGGAGTAATTATTTATGAACCAACTAGACGGCATCAAACAATTCACTACCGTGGTCGCCGACAGCGGTGATATCGAGTCGATTCGCCACTATCAGCCCGAAGATGCGACCACTAACCCTTCGCTGCTGCTCAAAGCGGCCGGTCTTGCTCATTTTAGTCATCTGATTGATGACGCTATCGACTACGGTAAACAGCGCGGTAAAACACAGGAGCAGCAGGTCGCCGAAGCGAGCGACAAGCTGGCCGTTAATTTCGGTGCGGAAATTCTGAAAAGCATCCCGGGACGCGTCTCTACCGAAGTGGACGCCCGCCTCTCCTTCGACCAGGAGAAGAGCATCACGAAAGCCCGCCGCCTGGTTGAGCTCTACCAGGAGCAGGGCATCGATAAATCGCGCATTCTGATTAAGCTGGCCTCAACCTGGGAAGGGATCCGCGCGGCGGAAGTTCTGGAAAAAGAGGGGATCCATTGCAACCTGACGTTGCTGTTCTCCTTTGCGCAGGCGCGCGCCTGTGCCGAAGCCGGCGTCTTCCTGGTGTCTCCGTTCGTCGGGCGAATCTATGACTGGTATCAGGCTAAACAGCCGATGGATCCGTACGTGGTGGATGAGGACCCGGGCGTGAAATCGGTGCGTAATATCTACGACTATTACAAACAGCACCGCTACGAAACCATCGTGATGGGCGCCAGCTTCCGCCGTACCGAGCAGATCCTCGCCCTGGCAGGCTGTGACCGCCTGACCATCTCCCCTAACCTGCTTAAAGAGCTGCAGGACAAAGAGGAGACGGTTATCCGCAAACTGGTGCCCACATCAACCGTTCTCCCCAAACCTAAAGCCATGACCGAAGCGGAATTCCGCTGGGAGCACAATCAGGACGCAATGGCCGTCGAAAAACTGGCGGAAGGCATCCGCCTGTTCGCCGTCGACCAGCGCAAACTTGAAGATCTTCTTGCCGCCAAACTTTAACCTTGCCACGGAGTGAATTATGTCCCGTAAAGAGCTAGCCAATGCCATTCGCGCCCTCAGTATGGATGCCGTGCAGAAGGCCAATTCCGGCCACCCTGGCGCCCCCATGGGCATGGCTGACATTGCCGAAGTGCTGTGGAATGATTTCCTGAAGCACAACCCGAACGACCCCAGCTGGTACGATCGTGACCGTTTTATTCTCTCTAACGGCCACGCCTCCATGCTGCTCTACAGCCTGCTGCACCTTTCCGGCTACGACCTGCCGCTATCCGAGTTAAAAAACTTCCGCCAGCTGCACTCAAAAACGCCGGGCCACCCGGAGATAGGCTATACGCCGGGTGTGGAGACCACCACCGGGCCGCTCGGCCAGGGGTTAGCCAACGCGGTCGGGCTGGCGATTGCCGAACGCACGCTGGCGGCGCAGTTTAACCAGCCAGACCACGAGATTGTCGATCACTACACTTATGTGTTTATGGGCGACGGCTGTCTAATGGAAGGGATTTCTCACGAAGTCTGTTCGCTGGCGGGCACGCTGGGGCTGGGCAAGCTGATCGGATTTTACGATCACAACGGTATCTCCATCGACGGGGAGACCAAAGGCTGGTTTACCGACGACACGGCAAAACGGTTTGAGGCCTACCACTGGCACGTAGTGCATGAAATTGACGGCCACGACCCAGAAGCGGTGAAAAAAGCGATTCAGGAAGCGCAAAGCGTGAAGGACAAACCGTCCCTGATCATCTGTCGCACCACCATCGGTTTCGGCTCACCGAACAAAGCGGGTAAAGAGGAAGCCCACGGCGCGGCGCTGGGTGAAGAAGAAGTGGCGCTGACCCGGCAGAAACTGGGCTGGAAATACCCACCGTTTGAGATCCCGAAAGAGATCTACCGAGAGTGGGACGCCCGCGAAGAGGGTGAAAAAGCACAGCACGCGTGGAATGAAAAATTTGCCGCCTATCAAAAAGCCCACCCGGAACTGGCCGCTGAATTCTCACGCCGCATGAGCGGTGGCCTGCCGGAGGACTGGGAAGTGAAAACCCAGGCGCTGATTGAAAATCTGCAGTCTAACCCGGCGAAAATTGCCACCCGTAAGGCCTCGCAAAACACGCTGAACGCCATCGGCCCCCTCCTGCCCGAACTGCTGGGCGGCTCCGCGGATCTGGCTCCAAGTAACCTGACCATCTGGTCTGGCTCAAAATCGCTGAAAGAGGATATTGCCGGGAACTATATCCACTACGGGGTGCGTGAGTTCGGGATGACCGCCATTGCCAATGGCATCGCCCATCACGGCGGGTTTGTGCCCTACACTGCTACCTTCCTGATGTTCGTTGAGTATGCCCGTAACGCGGCGCGTATGGCGGCATTAATGAAAGCGCGGCAGATCATGGTCTACACCCACGATTCGATTGGTCTGGGTGAAGACGGTCCCACGCACCAGGCCGTTGAGCAGCTGGCGAGCCTGCGTTTGACGCCAAACTTCAGCACCTGGCGTCCGTGCGATCAGGTCGAAGCGGCGGTTGGCTGGAAGCTGGCGGTTGAGCGCCACACGGGGCCAACGGCATTAATTCTGTCGCGGCAAAACCTGGCCCAGATTGAACGCACGCCGGAGCAGGTAAAAAATATCGCCCGCGGCGGGTACATCCTGAAAGACAGCGGCGGCAAACCGGATGTCATCCTGATTGCTACCGGTTCTGAGGTGGAAATTACCGTGAAGGCCGCGGAAAAACTGACCGCCGAAGGTCATGCGGTACGCGTGGTATCCCTGCCGTCCACCGACATTTTTGATGCTCAGGATGAGGCCTACCGTGAATCGGTCCTGCCCTCTAACGTCGCAGCCCGTGTGGCCGTCGAGGCGGGTATCGCCGACTACTGGTACAAATATGTCGGGCTGAAAGGTGCTATCGTCGGGATGCGTGGGTACGGCGAGTCGGCGCCTGCCGACAAGCTGTTCCCGTATTTTGGCTTTACCGTTGAGAATGTGGTTGAGAAGGCGCTGAGCGTAATTTAGCGCGTGATCCACAACGTGGGCCAGGCATCTGGCCCATTCCAGTTATCGCAGCTGGGCTCTTCTGCATAACGCACCAGGCGGAAACGCTGGCCGTCAAAACGCCAGCGCGTCTGGACCCCACAATCGCCAATACCGCGCCCCAGCGCGAGCGTAGTCAGCTCGCGCGTTTTCTCATCAAAGCGGGCATTCATCAATTCGATTTCACTGCTATCGTCTGCAGGGGTGAAAGGCAGACGCAGCCTTACACTGCGGGAAGAAAACGGCTTTTTGCGCGATACCAGCCAGGCCAGATCGACCGTGTTATACGCCCCTGCCTCACAGCTAATAATCAGCAATGCTTTTTCATCGGTTAACGCGGTAACGCGCACTTCACGGCGGTTAGGATCGAGCGAGCACTGGCTGTTGTTCATCCGCCAGGTGCCATAATCCAGCAGGTCGTTCAATTCGGCGTGGGAGAGCGGCGTCGGCGTCGGATTGACTACCGCCACCTTTTTTAAGGCGGGTGCAGGCGGCACGCTTAACGGCGGATCGTCACCTTTTTTAATCCAGGCCGTTTCACTCCCGACACGTTTCTGCTGCGCGTCAATAAACAACAGCGCGGCTTTCAGGCCGTTCAGAGAGATAACCTGGTCACCGCCGCGCAAGGTCAGGGCTTTTCCTTCCTGGATATTTTTCAGAAACGCCGTGATGGTGGCGGCATCATCACTTTTCAGATGCCACGGGGTTAACTGCCAGTGCTGCCGATCCAGCTTGAGAGGAACCTTATCCAGCAACAACCGCGGCGCAATATCCGCTTCTTTCACGGCAGGGTCAGCAAGGCCGCCGAGATCGATACGCAGCGTAGCGTCGGTTTTCGCGCCGGCACTGCGGCTGAGCGTCATGACCAGCCCCCGGTGTTCACCGGTATTGCGTGCGAGGCAAAAATTCTGGTTATTGCAGGTCACCTGCCAGTCAGAAAATAATTGCTGGGCAGGCGCAGCCCACACCTGCGAGGAGGTGAGCACGCAAAACAGGCAGAGAAGAGAGACGCAATAGCGCATGAATGGCACAATCCCGGAACGAAAACGCTTAACTGGGCTGTATCTTCGTGTTCCCGCCCGGGTTGCTCAATCGGATTTATCGGATAGATTTATCCGAAATACATTCTATCACCGTTCGAAAGAGGCGTTCATCAGCCCGGTCGTTTGAAGATACTGTAGTAATATCACAGCTTTACCATCCCTGATTTCCCCGGCATGCATCATCTCCAGCGCCCGGGAAAACGGCAACTCCAGCACTTCAATATCTTCATCTTCCACGCCACCGCCGCGGTGAGTACGCTGCGCATCGCTGTATTCCGCGATGAAGAAGTGGACGATTTCCGTCACGCCGCCAGGAGACATAAACAGCTCGAAGACCTTTTTGACCTCTCCCACTTCAAAGCCAGTCTCTTCGACGGCCTCTTTGCGGATGCACACTTCCGGCTCGTCGTCATCAAGCAGGCCCGCACAGGTTTCAATCAACCTGCCGTCAGGGTTGCCATTGACCCATGTTGCTACCCTGAACTGACGGATCAGCACCACACTCTGCTTTTCACGGTTATAGAGCAAAATGGTGGCGCCATTGCCGCGGTCATAGACCTCGCGTTTATGGCGGATCACTTCACCGTTATTACGGGTTAAATCGTAAGTGATGTTACGCAGGACAAAGTAGTTTTCAGAAAGGATTTTGTCTTTGATAACGTCAATTTTCAGGGTCATACGGGCTCCACGACACAATGAGTCTTCCTATAGTACGCCGTGAAACCCGCTTTGTCGCCCGCCTGGTTTAGTGCATTTTCGGCACACTGACCTCAAGCCAGTCGAGGATCCCCCGCGCCGCATGACGCCCTTCCGCCATCGCCGTCACCACCAGATCAGCGCCGCGCACCGCATCACCGCCGGCGAAAATTTGCGGGTTAGACGTCTGGTAACGATAGCGGCTTTCCACCGAGGCAATGATTCGCCCCCAGTCATCGGTGTTGACGCCCTGACTCTCCAGCCAGGGCATGGCATGTGGGTTAAAGCCAAAAGCCATAATCACCGCATCGGCCGGCATGACAAACTCGCTGCCCTCCACCGGGACGGGTCGACGACGCCCCTGCGCATCCGGCTCTCCCATCCGGGTGCGCAGCATCCGGATGCCGTTAACCTTGCCGTCAGCAGCAAGGGTCAATTCAACGGGCTGGACGTTAAATTCAAATGCGGCTCCCTCTTCTTTCGCATTCTTCACCTCTTTTTTCGAGCCCGGCATATTGGCTTCATCCCGGCGATAGGCGCAGGTGACTTTTGCCGCGCCGTGACGTAACGCGGTGCGCACGCAGTCCATTGCGGTATCCCCCCCGCCCAGCACCACCACGTTGAGCCCACGGGTGTCGATAAACGGTTCGTTGGCCGTCGCGTCCAGCCCCATGACGTGGCGCGTGTTCCCCACCAGGAACGGCAACGCATCGTAGACACCCGGCGCATCTTCATGGGGGATGCCCGCTTTCATCGAACGATAGGTTCCCACGCCAATAAACAGGGCGTCGTAATCTGTTTGCAACTGAGACAACGACACATCGCTGCCCACGTCGCAGTTCAGCTCGAAGTGAACCCCCATCGCAGTAAAAATCTCTCTGCGTCGTGCGAGCAGGGATTTATCCAGCTTAAAGGCCGGAATGCCGAATGTCAGCAAGCCGCCGATTTCGGGATGCCTGTCATAGACCGTCACGCTCACCCCGCTGCGCACCAGCACATCCGCGCATGCCAGCCCGGCAGGCCCCGCGCCGATAATCGCGACGCGTTTTCCCACCGAAGAAACGCCAGACATATCCGGTCGCCAGCCCAACGCCAGCGCCTGGTCAGAGATGTAGCGCTCGAGGTTGCCAATGGTCACCGACCCTGACGCATCGCGCGCGGTGCAGGCACCTTCACATAACCTGTCCTGCGGGCAGACCCGGCCGGTAATTTCAGGTAAACAGTTGGTCTGATGAGAAAGTTCGACCGCGCCGAGGATGTCACCGGCGTTAATCCGTTCAATCCACTGCGGAATGTGGTTGTGCAGCGGGCAGGTCCATTCACATATGCTGTGCTCCCCGCATTTCAGGCAGCGCGATGCCTCGCGTCTGGCCTGTTCGGTCCGAAACGGCAGGTATATTTCATTGAAATGGCCAACCCGCTCTTCGGCAGCCAGTTTGTCGGGCTCGCCGCGTGGTGGTGTGTTGTGCATTTGCTGCAGTTTGGTGGGTGCCGTCCCCTCGCTGACTGCCTCACTGTGCCAGGGCTGCGCCTCCAGCCTGGCGGTGCGCTGACGGCGCGATTTTGCCAGGTTATCCAGCACGTCTGGCGTCGCCAGCGTCAGCACATCTGCCGGGCAATTTTCGATACAGGCCGGGCCCTGCGGGCGGGTCAGGCAGAGATCGCATTTATACGCCGAGGCTTTTGCACTGCCGTTGTCGAGTGGCGTAACGATAATCTCCATCGTGCCGAAGGGACAGGCAACCACGCAGGCTTTACAACCGATGCATTTTTGTTGATTCACCTGTACGCTGTCATCGCGTTTGCTGATGGCGCCGTTCGGGCAACTGAGTGCACACGGGGCATTTTCACAGTGGTGACAGGTGACGGGGCTGTTCTGCGCGCCAGAGTTAAGGACCGTAATACGGGGATGGAAATGGCGCTTGCTCAGGACATGTTGCTCATCATTATGCGCCATTACGCAGGCAACTTCGCAGGCGTGGCACCCAATACATTGCTGGCTGTTAGCCATAATAAAACGATTCATAACGACACCTGTTTTTGGTTCAATAACCTTATTCTTTGTATGAATATGGTATTTACTCATCACAGCGTCGTCAGGCAATGTTCAATTACCCGGAATGCCAAACTATTTCCAGTGAACCTGTGGCAGATCAATTTTATTCAGGAAGCCGTTCTGTGACCGTTAAACGCCCTGTTTCCGCAAGCCTGGCCTGGGCTTTCTTTTCGATGATTGTGTTATCCGTTCTGACCAGCACCGTCGCGCTGCTGACGCTTGCCAGCAGCCAGCGTGACGCCGAAGCCATCAATATTGCGGGTTCACTGCGTATGCAGAGTTACCGGCTGGGCTATGAGATGCAGCGCAATAGCCCTTCCCTGACACAGCATCGCCAACACTGGCAACACACCCTGAGCGCACCTGCACTCCAAAAGCTGAACCGCTGGTACGTGCCGGACGATGTCAAACAGCGCTACCAGCAGCTGCATCTGGCCTGGCAGGAGATGGATACGCACATCGCCCGCGGCGATCTCGCGTGGTATCAAACCCATATCGAAGATTTTGTTGGCCGTATTGATGCCTTTGTGCTCGCCCTTCAGCACTATACCGAACATAAAATTCAGACGGTGACCCTGCTCTCTCTGGCTGGCGCGCTGGGGATCCTGCTGCTGACGGTGTTTACCCTGCGACGCATCCGTCGCCAGGTGGTCTTGCCGCTCAACAATCTGGTCGCCGCAAGCGAACGCGTTGAACGGGGACAATTTGATACCCCGGCACCGGATACCGCTTTGCCGAATGAACTCGGTCAGCTGTCCCGCGCCTTTAACCATATGTCGGCGGAGTTACACACCCTCTATCGCTCGCTTGAAGATTCGGTTGCGGAAAAGACCCGGCACCTGAACGAGGCGCATCAGCAGCTCGAAATGCTGTTCAAATGTTCGCAGGCGCTCAACACCGGACAGATAGACAGTCACTGTTTCCGGCATATATTGCAAATCGTCCATGAATACACCCGGATGAATTATCTGGAGTTACGGACCAGCGACGACTGGCGTCTGTGTGAAGGGAGTGAGGCAGCCGACATGCCGCTGCAAAACCTGCCGGTGCTGATGCAGGACACGCTCTACGGCGAGCTGCGCTGGCAGAGCGAGACGGACAGCGTCCCGCTTCCGCTGATGAGAAGCGTGGCGACAATGCTCGGGCGCGGGCTTTACTTCAACCAGGCGCAAAAGCATTACCAGCAGTTGCTGCTGATGGAGGAGCGCGCGACGATTGCCCGCGAACTGCATGATTCCCTCGCGCAGGTGTTGTCGTATCTGCGGATCCAGCTTGCGCTGCTTAAGCGTGCCGTACCGCAAGAGAATGCCCCGGCGCAAACCATCATCACCGACTTCTCCCGCGAGCTTAACAATGCCTGGCATCAGCTTCGCGAGCTGCTCACCACCTTCCGCCTGACGCTCAACCACGCTAACCTGCCGGCAGCCCTTCAGGAGTCACTCGACGGCCTGCAGAGCCAGACGCAGGCAAAGCTGCATCTTGACTGTCGCCTCTCCTCGCTGGCCCTTGACGCACAAAAGCAGGTGCATCTGCTGCAGATCGTGCGTGAAGCGGTGTTGAACGCAATCAAGCACGCGCAGGCCAGCGAGATCACCGTAAGCTGTATCACCGCCGTGGACGGCACGCACAGCGTGAGCATTCGCGACAATGGCATCGGGATTGGCGAAGCCAGCGAGCCGCCGGGACATTACGGGCTGAATATAATGCGTGAACGCGCGGAACGGCTCGGCGGTACCCTGCACTTTTCGCAGCCACAAAATGGGGGAACGCAGGTGAGCGTGACATTCCCTTCGTCGCTGGCGTTAACAGGTAAATAACCGTAAAGGGGGCAGCGCAGAGAAACGCGCATGATAATTTACATTATCTCCTTTATTTCTCCACGTTTGGTCTTCGTCTTGCCGCTAAAGTGGTACGGGCAATAAACAATAATGACGTGCAGCAAAACGAGGTCAATTTTTCATGGCGAATTTTTTCATCGATCGCCCCATTTTTGCCTGGGTACTTGCCATTCTGTTGTGTCTGACAGGTGTCCTGGCCATTACTTCACTTCCCGTTGAGCAATACCCCGATCTGGCACCCCCTAACGTGCGTGTCACAGCAAACTATCCCGGCGCCTCGGCACAGACGCTGGAAAATACCGTGACGCAGGTTATCGAGCAGAACATGACGGGTCTGGATAACCTGATGTACATGTCCTCACAAAGCAGTGCCACGGGCCAGGCGACGGTGACCCTGAGCTTTACGGCCGGGACTGACCCGGATGAAGCGGTGCAGCAGGTACAAAACCAGCTGCAGTCAGCCATGCGAAAACTGCCGCAGGCAGTGCAAAATCAGGGCGTTACCGTACGTAAAACGGGGGATACCAATATTTTGACCATCGCGTTTGTCTCCACCGATGGTTCCATGGATAAGCAGGATATTGCGGACTACGTTGCCAGTAACATTCAGGACCCGCTCAGCCGTATTAACGGTGTAGGGGATATCGACGCCTACGGGTCACAATATTCAATGCGCATCTGGCTCGATCCTGACAAGCTGAACAGCTTCCAGATGACGGCGACTGACGTGACGGACGCCATCAAATCGCAGAACGCCCAGATTGCCGTAGGGCAGCTGGGAGGAACGCCTTCCGTCGAAAAACAAGCCCTGAATGCCACCATTAACTCGCAATCGTTGCTTCAGACTCCGGACCAGTTCCGCAACATCACCCTGCGCGTGAATCAGGACGGTTCAGAAGTGCGGCTGGGCGATGTCGCCACGGTGGAAATGGGCGCGGAAAAGTACGACTACCTGAGCCGCTTTAACGGTAATCCCGCCTCCGGCCTGGGGATTAAACTGGCCTCCGGCGCAAATGAAATGGCGACGGCGAAACTGGTGTTAGACCGCCTGGACGAGCTGTCGAACTATTTCCCTCACGGCCTTGAATACAAAGTCGCCTACGAAACCACCTCCTTCGTTAAAGCGTCGATTGAGGATGTGGTGAAGACCCTGCTGGAAGCCATCGCGCTGGTCTTCCTGGTCATGTACCTGTTCCTGCAAAACTTCCGGGCGACGCTGATCCCGACCATAGCCGTCCCCGTGGTCCTGCTGGGCACCTTCGCGGTGCTTTACGCGTTTGGCTACAGCATCAACACGCTGACGATGTTTGCAATGGTGCTGGCAATTGGCCTTCTGGTGGATGACGCCATCGTGGTGGTTGAAAACGTCGAGCGCATCATGAGCGAGGAAGGCCTTTCCCCGCGCCAGGCCACGCGTAAATCGATGGGGCAAATACAGGGCGCGTTAGTCGGCATCGCCATGGTGCTTTCGGCGGTCTTTATCCCGATGGCCTTCTTTGGCGGCACAACCGGCGCCATTTACCGCCAGTTCTCGATAACCATCGTCTCGGCAATGGTGCTTTCGGTACTGGTGGCGCTGATCCTGACCCCTGCGCTCTGCTCTACCCTTCTTAAGCCTTTGCACAAAGGCGAGCAGCATGGTCAGAAAGGGTTCTTCGGCTGGTTTAACCGCATGTTTAACCGCAATGCCGCGCGTTATGAATCCGCTGTCGGTAAAGTGTTGCACCGCAGCCTGCGCTGGATGCTGATTTACGTAGTGCTGCTGGGTGGAATGGTCTGGCTATTCCTGCATCTGCCTACCTCGTTCCTGCCAATGGAGGACCGGGGAATGTTCACCACCTCCGTGCAACTTCCGAGCGGCGCGACGCAGCAGCAGACGCTGAAAGTGGTCGAAAAAGTCGAACAGTACTTCTTTACCCAGGAGAAAGATAATGTGGTGTCGGTCTTCTCCACCGTGGGCTCTGGCCCGGGCGGTAACGGGCAGAACGTCGCCCGTATGTTTGTACGCCTGAAGGACTGGGACGAGCGCGACACAAAAACGGGGACCGCGTCGGCCATCATTGAACGTGCAACCCACGCTTTTACGAAGATCAACGAAGCGCGCGTCTTTGCCAGCAGCCCACCGGCCATTAGCGGGCTGGGCAGTTCTGCCGGGTTTGACATGGAGCTGCAGGATCACGCCGGTGCAGGCCACACGGCGCTGATGGCGGCGCGCGATAAGCTGTTAGCGCTGGCGGGCAAAGACGCTGACCTGACCCGCGTTCGTCATAACGGCCTGGATGACAGCCCGCAGCTGCAGGTGGATATTGATCAGCGTAAGGCGCAGGCTCTGGGTGTTTCCATCGACGACATTAACGACACCCTGCAGACGGCCTGGGGCTCAAGCTATGTGAATGACTTTATGGATCGTGGGCGTGTGAAAAAAGTGTATGTCCAGTCCGCCGCGCCGTTCCGTATGTTGCCGAATGATATTAACCGCTGGTTTGTTCGTAATAACGCAGGCGGGATGGTGCCGTTCTCGGCGTTCGCCTCGTCGCACTGGGAGAGTGGTTCGCCGCGTCTGGAACGCTATAACGGCTATTCGGCGGTAGAAATCGTCGGTGAAGCCGCGCCGGGCATCAGTACCGGTACCGCCATGGACACCATGGAGAAACTGGTGCAACAGCTGCCTGCCGGATTTGGGCTGGAGTGGACGGCGATGTCTTATCAGGAGCGGCTCTCCGGGGCACAGGCGCCTGCGCTTTACGCGCTTTCCCTGCTGGTGGTCTTCCTCTGTCTTGCCGCGCTGTATGAAAGCTGGTCCGTTCCGTTCTCGGTCATGCTGGTGGTGCCGCTTGGCGTCATCGGTGCGCTGCTGGCGACCTGGATGCGCGGTCTGGAGAATGATGTTTACTTCCAGGTAGGGCTGCTCACCGTGATCGGCCTGTCGGCGAAAAACGCGATCCTGATTGTTGAGTTTGCCAACGAGATGAATGCCAAAGGCCACGAGCTGATGGCGGCCACACTGCACGCCTGCCGTCAGCGCTTGCGTCCGATCCTGATGACGTCGCTGGCATTTGTCTTTGGGGTATTACCGATGGCAACCAGCACCGGTGCGGGCTCCAGCAGCCAGCATGCGGTAGGTACAGGGGTGATGGGGGGCATGATTTCGGCAACCGTCCTGGCCATTTATTTTGTGCCCCTGTTCTTTGTGCTGGTGCGTCGCCGCTTCCCGCTGAAGGAACGTCCTGAATAACAGTACGTAATAAAAAAGGCGGCTCTCAGGGCCGCCTTTTAGGGTGTGTGATTAATTCACACTATGGTTATTTTACTTATTTAAGTGCTCTTGCAATTCTTACTGAATGTCATTTACGAAGCATGCCTTCGATAAAATCTTTCCAGTTCCCCAGTTCACGTTCAATCATAACTACCTCTCTTATTATTATGCGCATTCTACGAAAACGTATCATCATTGTGAAGACCGTCTAACCTATCGCTGTGATTGTACCCCGCTACTGTCAGGGATTTATGATAAATATGAACGCAGGGCCTTAAATTTTGTGTGACGCTCAGCAATATTTTGAAATAACCATACAGGCAGGTGAGATTTAAATTACCGCCTGAGTTCATTAGCATTTTCGGTCTTATGGACATCTATGCTTAAATGATGAAAGAATATTCAGCGTACAGTTGTGAGTTGAATTAAGAAGAAGTGTAAATCAAGACAATTCCTGAATGTGTTATATTCCACTTAAGGATATATCTTCGAAATTACTGAACATTTAATCATCATAAGAACAAAAGGATTCACCATGGTTGTGATGTACGGCATTAAAAATTGCGACACCATCAAAAAAGCACGCCGCTGGCTGGAAGCGAACAACGTGGAGTACTGTTTCCATGACTATCGCGTTGACGGGCTTGATGCAGAATTTCTGCATACCGCTATCAAGGAACTGGGTTGGGAGGCGCTGCTGAATACCCGTGGTACCACCTGGCGTAAACTGGATGAAGCCGTCCGGGCTGGCATCAACGACGCCGACAGTGCCGCCAAACTGATGCTCGAAATGCCGGCAATCATCAAACGCCCATTGCTCTGCGCGCCCGGGCAGCCTATGCTGCTGGGTTTCAGTGAAACCCTTTATTCCGACTTTTTTCGTTGAGGTGTAGTTTATGTCATGCCCGGTCATTGAGCTGACTCAGCAGCTTATTCGCCGTCCCTCCCTTAGCCCGGACGACGCAGGTTGTCAGGCATTAATGATTGAGCGCCTGCGTGCCATCGGTTTCACCGTTGAACGCATGGACGTTGGCGACACCCAGAACTTCTGGGCGTGGCGCGGTCAGGGCGAAACGCTGGCCTTTGCCGGACATACCGACGTCGTTCCCGCAGGTGATGCGGATCGCTGGATCAACCCGCCGTTTGAACCGACCATCCGCGATGGCATGTTGTTCGGGCGCGGTGCGGCAGACATGAAAGGCTCGCTGGCGGCGATGGTCGTGGCGGCAGAGCGCTTCGTTGCCCAACATCCGAACCACAGAAACCGCCTCGCGTTTCTGATCACCTCTGACGAAGAAGCCAGCGCCCACAACGGCACCGTGAAGGTCGTTGAGGCGCTGATGGCCCGCAATGAGCGTCTCGACTACTGCCTGGTCGGCGAGCCGTCCAGTACGGAAGTGGTGGGAGACGTCGTCAAAAATGGTCGCCGTGGTTCGCTGACCTGCAATTTGACCCTTCATGGCGTTCAGGGGCACGTTGCCTATCCACACCTGGCCGATAACCCGGTCCATCGCGCGGCACCGATGCTGAACGAACTGGTGACCATCGAGTGGGATAAAGGCAATGAGTTCTTCCCGCCGACCAGCATGCAGATTGCAAACCTGAAGGCCGGTACCGGCAGCAACAACGTGATCCCGGGTGATTTCTTTGTCCAGTTTAACTTCCGCTTCAGCACTGAACTGACCGATGAGATGATCAAAGCGCGCGTTATCGCGCTGCTGGAAAAATACAATCTGCGTTACACCGTGGACTGGTGGCTTTCCGGCCAGCCGTTCCTGACCCAGCGCGGCAAACTGGTGGATGCGGTAGTGAACGCCATCGAGCACTATAATGAAATTAAGCCACAACTGCTGACGACAGGTGGCACCTCAGACGGACGCTTTATTGCCCGGATGGGGGCCCAGGTTGTCGAACTGGGGCCGGTGAACGCAACCATTCATAAAATAAATGAATGTGTGAATGCTGCTGATTTGCAGCTGCTGGCCCGTATGTATCAACGAATTATGGAGCAACTCGTCGCCTGACGAACGCTCTGAGAGGAATAGCGAATGGACTGGCTTTCAAAGTACTGGTGGATTCTGGTGTTAGTGTTTCTGGTCGGCGTGTTACTTAACGTCATTAAAGATCTTAAGCGCGTTGATCACAAAAAGTTTCTCGCCAACAAACCGGATCTTCCACCGCATCGTGATTTTAACGATAAGTGGGACGATGATGACGACTGGCCGAAGAAAGACCAGAAGAAGTGATTCTCTGTCCCCTCTCCTGTGGGAGAGGGGGCTACATCACATAAACTCGACGATATCATCGTCATTTGGCTTGCCGCCGCTGAGCGCTTCATCAAAGTAGTGCTTCGGTACGGTATAACGCAGATGATCGAGCGCAAACTGCATGCTGCGGTCATCAATCGCGTGCCCCAGATCGTCTACAATATCCAGCGTCACATCCCCGCCTTCGCGGATCAGTGCTTCCTGCGCGGCAACTGCATGCGAAAGTTCAATCACGCGGTCTTCACCACCGTGGATTAGATGGATCGTGGTCTGCGTCGTCGCGCGTTGCGGTAACGTCGCAAAGCGACCGTTAAAAGCAATCACACGCGACACCAGGCCTGGCTGCGCTTTTACGCTCTCCAGGGACATGATAGACCCCTGCGAAAAGCCAATCAGCGCGGTCGCATCGGCACCAACGCCGCTCTGTTGCTGCCAGTAACGCACGGTGTCGATAAAGACAGGCATGACGGCGTCAATACGTGCCTGACGGTTCTCTTCCGTAACGCCCTGAACGGAGAACCACTGCCGTCCGTTCGGACCACACGGCTCCACCCCGCCAATGCTGACAATCAGCGCCTGCGGAAATATCGGGGCAAACCAGCTGCCAATCTGGCCCATATTGACGGCGTTATCGCCAACACCATGAAACAGAAGCAGTAACTGTTTAGCCGGTTTATCAGGGCTTTGAACAACAAAATGATCGTGTTTCATGGCGGTCTCCTTATTTGATGGCCTGGATTCTACGCCTCTCAGGAGGAATGACCATGCCACTTTACTGAAGAAGTCATTGAAAAAATTGCCATTGCAAAATGTCGTCTTTCAGCTGCTGACAGCGTGCAGATTCAAGGCTTTCAAGCGCTTGCGCCGTTTCACTGCGAAGCCTGGCCAGTAACGCTTTTCGCCCCGAAAGAAGCAGTTCAGCGCTGAGCCGGGCGTCATCACTTCTCGCCTCCACTTTCCCGCGCAGGGCGGGCAGCGGCATGTCCACGCTTAGCAGCAACCGTGTTAACGCCGCGACGGAGGTAGAAAACGCGCGGTGGGCAAAGGCAAACCCCGCCAGCTCCAGCCAGTCGTCACTATTAAGGGTAGCCTCCCAGCCATCGTCCACCGGGATCTTTTCACCGTTCAGGGCCGATAACACGCGCGCATCGCGGCGCAGTCGCTGATGCGCCTGCTCACACAGCTGTCGCCCCGCGTCGCTGAGCGGCAGCAAGGCCATTGCGGTATAACAGCCGCTGCTGGCTTCGCGATGGCTGCCCATGCGCACCAGCACAAAGCCGCATCGCTGCCAGAAACGCCACAGTTCATCGGTATAGCCAAAGCTCACCGACAGGTAATCCTCGCCGCTTGCGTTGCGGATCAGTGCCTGTCCGATGCCTTCCCGTTGACGACGAGGATGTACCGCTATTCGGGTCACCCGTCGGCCTTTGAGCGTTGCCGCCAGCGGGGAGCCGCCATGCGCGGCAAGGGACTGCGCCACCAGGTTCCCGCGAGGGCGGCGGAACCCCGCCCAGACGGCACGGCTGAGCTGCGCCGTTAATCCCCCCTCTTCCACCAGCCAGAGCGCCCCGGCAATGACAGAGTCCGTTTGGGCGACGGCGAAGTGCTGGCCGGGCGCGTCCATCATGCGGCGTAAATCAAGCGGTGAGGTGCGGTAATGTGCCGCACAAAGCAGCTCATACACACTCGCCGCCAGCGCCGGGTTGCTCGCCCATGCATCCGGGGCCAGAGAGGTCAACTGTATGGCGCCTGTTGGGCTGCGATCGATAAGCGTATCGTCAAACAGCAGTGCGCTGGCAACGACCCGCTCAAGAGGACATCCTGCAGCCCAGCGTACCGGGGTTGATAAGGTATACCGCTGCAACCCGCTGAACCGGCTACAGAACTTAAGCAGAAAGCCTCTTCCTGTTCCTTCGTAACCCTGCACCGTTGTGGTCAGCAGGACGCGCGGGAAACGGTCGACCAGCTTTTCAAGCAGCGGTCCGGGGATGGCAGCGGCTTCGTCAACAATTAGCCAGTCGGCCTGCTCTTCAGAGGCCAGCAGCGCGTCCGGGGCCATAAAGTGAAAACGTTCGCCGGCAAAACGGGCGATAACCTCCGTCGCCCCTTTTGATGGCGCGGTGACAATGGCACTGCCCTGCGTGCTGCTCAGCAGCATGCCCGCCAGCGCAGACTTTCCGCGTCCGCGCGGGGCCGTAACGGCCACAACGCCGCGTTTCATGGCCAGGAGTGCTGCCAGGATCTCAGCCTGCTCGCGCTGCGGCGCACCGCTGGCAGGCTGCCAGTCAGGGGCGTCGGATCGTGCGGGAAGCGATAAAGGCTGGTGCTGAAGCCAGACTATCGCCTCAGGATCCTCGGCAATCGTCCGGCAAAAGTGGTGAATAAAATTTGGCGTGGCGATGGGTTCGGCGCTGTCACTCCAGCGCAGGGAATCGCTGTCAGGTTGTTCCGCCCACACGTCAGGGGGCGGTACCAGCAGCACCAGAAGGCTACCGGCACGCAGCGTCCCGCTCAGGGCCGCAAAGGCTGAGACGTCAAACCCGGCGCGGGCATCAAAAATTGCGTGCCGGAACTCGCGTCCCAGCAGCCCGCTGATGGCTCTGGACACGTTATCCGCCAGCCACAGCCAGTCTCCGGGCAAGGCATCACGCAGGGCTGATGCCTGCGTGAATGTCCACTGCTCATCGCCGCTGAGCACCACCAGCCGACGATGACCTTTGTGCTCAAGCTCGCGAATCAGATGTTCAAACGCCACCATTACATGGCTTTGCCGAAGGTATTACACTGCGCCGGGTCACCGCTGTCGAAACCGCGTTTGAACCAGCTGTATCGTTGTTGTGATGTGCCGTGAGTAAAGCTGTCGGGGACGACGCGGCCCTGGCTCTGCTGCTGAAGACGATCGTCACCGATAGCCTGCGCGGCATTGAGCGCCTCTTCCAGGTCACCGGATTCCAGCACGCCCTGCTGCTGCATGTTGTGCCCCCAGACGCCCGCGAAGCAGTCCGCCTGCAGTTCCATGCGTACGGAAAGACGGTTTACCTCAGCCTGAGAGGCGTTTTGCTGAAGCTGGCGTACTTTGGGTTCTATCCCCAGCAGTTTTTGCACATGGTGCCCGACTTCATGCGCAATGACGTAGCCCTGGGCAAAATCGCCGTCAGCGCCAAGCTTGCGTTTCATGTCATCATAGAAAGAGAGATCGATATAGACGGTGCTGTCTGCCGGACAGTAGAACGGCCCCATCACCGACTGTCCGGTGCCGCATCCGGTACGGGTTGCGCCACGGTACATCACCAGCTTGGGTTGCTGATAGGTACGCCCCATTTTCTCGAACAGCTGACCCCAGGTTTCTTCTGTGGTGGCGAGAATAACGGAGGTAAATTTGGCCGCTTCATCCTCGTTCGGGCTGATTGAGCGCTCAGAATGCTGCTGTTGCTGCAGAGGCTGGCCGGTCATTAAACCGGTCAGATCGACACCGTAGTACCCCGCGACCAGCACCACAATCAGCAGAATAATACCGCCCTTTCCGCTGGGTAACCGGAAGCCAGGCCCACCCATTGAAGGACCGCCGCCGCTATCGCTGCGCCTGTCTTCTACATTGTCACTTTCACGACGCCCTTGCCAGCGCATAACCACCTCGAACTATTCCATTAATAATAGCTATGATCGTAGGCGGTTAACGGCAAGATTACCATAGGAAACAAGGGTAAGACGCCAAAGGATATACATATCCTTTGGCGATGAGGGAGTTAGTCGAGCTTAACGCCTAAACGGTGAGCAACCGCTTCGTACGCTTCAATCAGGCCACCCAGGCTCTGACGGAAACGGTCTTTGTCCATTTTATCCAGCGTTTCTTTATCCCACAGACGGCTGCCGTCCGGAGAGAACTCATCACCCAGAACCACTTCGCCTTTGAACAGGCCGAACTCCAGTTTGAAGTCGACGAGGATCAGACCCGCGTCATCAAACAGTTTTTTCAGCACGTCGTTGGCTTTGTAGGTCAGTTCTTTCATGCGCGCCAGGTTCTCTTTATTCACCCAGCCGAAGGTTTCGCAATAAGAATCATTGACCATCGGATCGTGCATGGCATCGTTTTTCAGGAACAGGTCAAAAAGCGGTGGATTCAGCTCAATACCTTCTTCAATACCAAGACGCTTCACCAGGGAGCCTGCTGCGCGGTTACGAATGACGCACTCAACCGGAACCATATCCAGTTTTTTCACCAGACATTCCGTATCGGACAACAGCGCTTCCATTTGGGTCGGGATACCCGCTTCGGCCAGTTTGGTCATAATGAAGTGGTTGAACTTGTTGTTCACCATGCCTTTACGATCGAACTGCTCAATGCGTGCGCCATCCCCTGCTGACGTATCATTGCGGAACTCGAGCACCAACAGATCCGGGTTTTCCGTGCTGTATACGGTCTTCGCTTTGCCACGATACAACTCAGCTTGCTTCTGCATCTTCATTACTCCTGGTGTGATGATTGGTGTTCAAAACTGGGGATATTATGCCACGCACACGTTTGCGTAGCACGAAAATAAAAAGGGCTGGATTAACCAGCCCTCGTATTTATTTGCTGAATGCAGCCTGGAAGACGGCCACCAGCGCATCGTTCTGCGACTGGGTCAGCGTGTGGCCTTTCGGATCGATAAACTGCAGACTGCTGCGGTTATCGAGGTCACCTACCTGAATCTTGTAGTCGCCGGAAGCCAGCTGTGGATCGGTGGCGCCCAGTTCCTGCCATGCACTGTCAGACAGCGGCTTATAGGTTGCCGTCATGCTACCGGTTGAACGGGTGCTGTCGGTCACTTTCATGCCCACTTTTTCCAGCGTCGCTGGCAGGCGCTGCCAGGTCTGGTTAAACGGTGCACGCACAACCAGCATTGGCAGACCGGTGTCATCCGCACCGCTCTGAACGTCAAACGTCGCGCCGTTGCGTGTGCGGCTCTGCGCTGCGTTAGCGGCGTCGCTGGCGTTCTTATCCAGACCCGCGGCAATCACGTTCAGCATTTCAGTGCTGTAACGCTGCATTGATGCGGCATCCGCAACCGGTTTACCCGCCTGCTCCAGGTTCAACAGCTTAACGGTAACCGCCTGCTGATAACCCTGAGGTTTAACGGAGACTTGATAACGCCCACGGTACTGCTGATCTTCGTCCAGACGGTTCCACTCGATCCAGTCGGTGGTCAAGGTCTGGCTGGCATCATCGCGTTTATCGATGGTGTAGTTCTTCGCCTGAATGACGCTCACAACCTGCGGCCACAGGGTGGTACCGCGGGCGCTTTCAACCAGCAGCGACGCCGTATCACCGGTGAACTGGGTACGCGCCCCGCTCACCAGCGCCAGAGGCTGTGCTGGCGGACGAATATCGAGCGCTTTACCGACCAGGCCGCTGCCGTTGGTCACGGGAATATTGTAATCGCCGTTCTGAATCGGCAGGATCATACCAGCCGGTGCGTGAAGTTCAGCAAGCGGGGTCGCATCCAGATAGGATTCATCACCGCTCACCTGGCGCTTGTAGCGCGAGTCTGAACTACAGGCAGCGAGCAGCATAACAAGCGAAACACTCGCAACCTTCGCCAGGCGCGACTTCTGTACTGAATAAGCCATCAAATCTCCCTAAACTCTACAGCAAACCGGCATGCTTCAGCGCTGCTGTGACAATTTCACGACCGTGGTCGGTAATCGGTGTCATTGGCAGACGCAGCGTATCGGTTGCTACAAGTCCCAACTCCTTACACGCCCATTTCACGGGGATCGGATTGGGTTCGACAAATAATTTATTATGCAACGGCATCAGACGCTGATTAATCACGCGAGCTTCATCAAAGTGACCGGCAGCCGCCAGTTTGCACATTTCAGCCATATCGCGGGCCGCAACGTTCGCCGTTACGGAGATCACGCCATGGCCACCGAGCTGCATAAAGTCCAGTGCGGTCGCATCATCGCCGCTCAACAGGATAAAGTCGTCTGAAACCAGCTCTTTGATCTGATGAACGCGGCTTAAGTTCCCTGTCGCCTCTTTAATCCCGATAATATTTTTTACTTTCGAGAGACGACCAACGGTTTCCGGCAGCATATCGCAGCCAGTACGGGACGGCACATTATACAGAATTTGTGGCAAGTCAGTATGTTCTGCGATGGCTTTGAAATGCTGGAACAGACCTTCCTGAGTAGGACGGTTGTAATAAGGGGTCACCGTCAGACAGCCCACGATGCCGCTGTCGTTAAAACGTTTGGTCAAACTGATAGCTTCTGCCGTGGCGTTAGCGCCTGTCCCTGCGATGACCGGGATACGCCCGTCAGCCAGTTCCAGGGTCAGCATCACCACATCGCCGTGCTCTTCGTGGCTTAGCGTTGCAGATTCACCGGTAGTCCCTACCGAAACGATCGCCGAGGTTCCATTGGCGACATGGTAATCAATCAGCTTCTTCATGCTTGACCGGCAGACATTACCTTTTTCATCCATCGGTGTAACAAGCGCGACAATACTTCCCGTGAACATGAGCCATCCTCTGTGCGAACAAGAGCCTCAATGGTACGTTTGGAACTGTAATAAAAGCAAGCGACCTGAGGCCCTCAGGCGGTTGTATGCATGTTTTTTTTATGCTTTCCTTAGGAAGACTTAACCATGCAAAGGAAGAACAGGTTTGACAACCTCATCACAACATTACCTGGTTATCACTGCGCTGGGTGCTGACAGGCCGGGTATCGTGAACACCATCACCCGCCATGTGAGCAGCTGCGGCTGTAATATCGAGGACAGTCGTCTGGCTATGCTGGGCGAAGAGTTCACGTTTATTATGCTGCTGTCCGGGACATGGAATGCCATTACCCTTATCGAATCGACCCTGCCGCTCAAAGGTGCGGAGCTGGATTTGCTGATCGTGATGAAACGCACCACTGCTCGCCCACGTCCGGCCCTGCCCGCGACTGTCTGGGTGCAGGTTGAAGTCCCCGATTCACCCCATCTGATTGAGCGCTTCACCGCGTTATTTGACAGCCATCAGATGAATATTGCCGAACTCGTTTCCCGAACGCAGCCGGGTGACGGCAGCGCCATTCCCACCCTTTTTATTCAGATTACCGCGCACAGTCCTGCCTCGCAGGATGCGTCAAATATCGAGCAAGCGTTCAAAGCCCTCTGTACAGAATTAAACGCGCAAGGCAGTATAAGCGTCGTCAATTATTCGCAGCATGAACAGGATGGAGTTGAGTAATGAACCCACTGAAAGCCGGTGACATCGCACCGAAATTTAGCTTACCTGACCAGGATGGTGAGCAAGTAAATTTGACCGACTTCCAGGGACAGCGTGTTCTGGTCTATTTTTACCCGAAAGCCATGACCCCGGGCTGCACCGTACAGGCCTGCGGCTTACGCGACAACATGGACGAGTTGAAAAAAGTCGGCGTGGAAGTGCTGGGTATCAGCACCGATAAGCCAGAAAAGCTGTCACGATTTGCTGAAAAGGAGCTGCTTAACTTCACGCTGCTTTCTGACGAAGACCACCAGGTATGCGAGCAGTTTGGCGTCTGGGGCGAGAAGACCTTTATGGGCAAAACCTACGACGGCATTCACCGTATCAGCTTCCTGATTGACGCTGACGGTAAAGTTGAACATGTGTTTGATGACTTCAAAACCAGCAACCACCACGACGTGGTGCTGAACTGGCTCAAACAAAGCGCCTGATCGTTGGGCCGCGGCTTCGCCTGACCCGACCTACGCGGTAAATGCAATACGGTAACGCAGGTTACCGTTTTTGATATTTGCCCCTCTCCCCACGGGAGAGGGTATCAGGCCGCACAACTATCTACTTATCCTCAACCGCAGGCACATCCGGCCACGCGTGAACCACTGCTTTGATCAGCGTTGCCAGCGGAATGGCAAAGAACACGCCCCAGAATCCCCACAGCCCGCCGAAAATCACCACGGATAAGATAATCACAAGCGGATGCAGGTTCACTGCTTCGGAGAACAGCACCGGCACCAGCAGGTTGCCATCAAGTCCCTGAATGATCAGGTACACCGCGAAGCAGCTCCAGAACTCGGTCCCCAGACCAAACTGGAACAGCGCAACGCCGACAACCGGAATGGTCACCACAAAGGCACCGATGTAGGGAATGAGCACCGACAGCCCCACCAGCACCGCCAGCAGCAGCGAGTAGTTAAGCCCGAAAATTAAAAAACCAATCCAGGTAGCCACACCCACCACAATCATCTCCAGCACTTTGCCGCGAATGTAGTTGGTGATCTGCTGGTTCATCTCTTCCCACACCTGCCCGGCCAGCCCGCGATTACGCGGCAGAATGCGCCGCACCGCGTTCAGCATCTGCTCTTTATCTTTGACGAGGAAGAAAACCATTAACGGAACGAGGACAAGGTAGACGGCCAGCGTGAGCAACCCTACCAGCGACGCCAGGGAATATTTCACCACGGAATCGCCCATTGTCATGATGCGGGCGCGCATGTTTTCGGCCATCGCATCAATGATCCCGGCATCCATCAGGGCGGGATATCGGCGCGGCAACGTGGCGGCAAAATCAGAAAGCTTATTCAGCATGCCGGGCATATCGCGGATAAGGTAAATCCCCTGTTGCCAGGCCACAGGCATAACGACAAACGACATTAACAGCAGAATGCCGACAAACAGCACCAGGACGATACTGGTCGCCCAGCGTCGGGAACAGCCTATATTTTCCAGACGCGCCGTTGGCCACTCCAGCAGGTACGCCAGCACAATCGCGACCAGCAGGGGGGCGAGAAGACCGCTGAAGAAGAACAGAATGCCGAACCCGGCGACGAGAATAACCAACAAAGCAATGGCTTCCGGGTCGCTAAACCGACGGCGGTACCACTGCATTAACATTTCGAGCATACAACCCTTCCCTGAATCGGATGGCGGGAGTGAGAACGTGAATTGTATCTAACTGTCACAAAAAAGACTTTCGCTTTTTGTCTCCCTGCCACGATCCGCAAAACCCTGATGAATGGGATTTTCTTCATGCTTCAACACGGCTACACTCGCAGGGCAGTGGAGATGAACGATATGCCGGTTCATCGGTCAAATTAGCACATCCCAAATACAGGACAGTGGTTATGTTCAGGCAGTTGAGAAAAACACTGGTTGCGACACTGATTGCCGCACTGACGGTCGGTCAGGTGTTGCCAGCTTTCGCTGACTCGTCCGATTCATTGCCGGACATGGGCACTACAGCAGGAAGCACGCTCTCCATTGGGCAGGAAATGCAGATGGGGGATTATTACGTTCGTCAGCTGCGTGGCAGCGCGCCGCTGATTAACGACCCGTTGCTGGTTCAGTACATCAACGGGCTGGGCATGCGCCTGGTCGCGCACGCCAACTCGGTAAAAACCCCCTTCCACTTCTATTTAATCAATAATGACGAAATCAACGCCTTCGCCTTCTTTGGCGGCAACGTGGTGCTGCATTCGGCGTTATTCCGCTACTCTGATAACGAAAGTCAGCTGGCCTCGGTCATGGCGCACGAAATCTCTCACGTCACCCAGCGCCACCTTGCCCGGGCAATGGAAGACCAGAAGCGTAACGCTCCGCTGACCTGGGTTGGCGCATTGGGTTCCATTCTGCTGGCAATGGCCAGCCCGCAGGCCGGGATGGCGGCGTTAACCGGTACGCTGGCGGGAACACGTCAGGGGATGATCAGTTTCACCCAGCAAAACGAACAGGAAGCGGATCGTATTGGCATTCAGGTGCTGCAACGTTCGGGCTTTGACCCGCAGGCCATGCCGAGCTTCCTCGAAAAGCTGCTCGACCAGGCGCGCTACTCCTCCCGTCCACCGGAAATTTTGCTGACGCACCCCTTACCGGAAAGCCGTCTGTCGGATGCGCGTAACCGTGCCAACCAGATGCGCCCGGTCGTGGTTCAGTCGTCGCAGGATTTCTACATGGCAAAAGTGCGAACGCTTGGAATGTACAATTCCGGGCGTAACCAGCTGACCAGCGACCTGCTGGATGCGCTGGCAAAAGGCAACGTGCGTGAGAAAAACGCGGCTCAGTATGGCCAGGCGTTACAGGCGATGGAAGCCAGCAAATATGACGAAGCGCGTAAAACGCTGCAGCCACTTCTCGCCGCCGATCCGAATAACCCGTGGTATCTCGATCTCGCCACGGATATCGATCTGGGGCAGAAAAAAGCCACCGATGCGATTAATCGCCTGAAAGGGGCAAAAGAGGTGCGGACTAACCCGGTGCTGCAGCTTAACCTGGCGAATGCTTACTTACAGGGTGGTCAGCCTGCTGAAGCGGCGAACATTCTGAACCGCTACACCTTTAACAATAAAGACGATCAGAACGGCTGGGATCTGCTTGCCCAGGCAGAAGCGCAGCTGGGCAACCGCGATCAGGAGCTTGCGGCACGCGCCGAAGGCTTTGCCCTGGTGGGGCGTCTTGATCAGGCGATTTCCCTCCTGAGCAGTGCCAGTTCACAGGTTAAGCTCGGCAGTCTGCAGCAGGCCCGTTACGATGCGCGTATCGATCAGCTTCGCGGTCTGCAGCAGCGCTTTAAGCCGTACGAGAAGATGTAATAAAGGAGAATTCAGGTCATGACAGACGCGGTAAAAATCTACCACAACCCACGCTGCTCGAAGAGCCGCGACACCCTTAGCCTGCTGAAGTCGAACGGCATTGACCCGGAAGTGGTGCTGTATCTGGAGACACCGCCCGATGCACAGACGCTTCGTCAGCTGCTGCACATGCTGGGAATGGGCAGTGCCAGAGAGCTAATGCGCCAGAAAGAGGACCTGTATACGTCGCTCAATCTGAATGACAGTCGTCTAACCGAGGCTGAGCTGATTCAGGCGATGGTTGAAAATCCGAAACTGATTGAGCGCCCCATTGTGGTCGCAAACGGTCAGGCGCGTATTGGACGCCCGCCGGAAGAGGTGCTCGAGATTCTCTAATCCTTACGCCGCAGCGCTTCCAGAAAGGCCTGCGGCGTGCTCTCTCCCAGCTTTTTCTGCGCTTTGCCCCGATTGTAGAACTCGCACATCTCGATCAACACCTGCCCTAACGGAACAGCATTCACTCGTGGAATGATGTCGCCGAGCGGTACCGCAACCTGCACGGCCTTGTGCCTGGTCGGCTGTACTTTTACGACAGGTTCACCCGTGGGTAAGTCGGGTTCAAAACCGAAAGTCTCAACAGATTGGATACCAGCCGGACAGGCGTTCAGCAACTCACACATCCAGTTGTTCAGCAGCTGTGATGAAATTCCCGCATAGAGCCGGGCATAACACCAGCCGCTCACCGGTTCGCGCCCCCACAGCAGATGCTGCTCCCCGCCATCATCCATATGCAGCGATAAAGGCTGGTGATGCACCAGCAGTTTTGTGGGTAAAACGCCTGCCTTTAGCGCTTTTTTCCCCTGAAGTTCAACGCCTTTACGTTTCGCAGGAGCGGGACGGAGATATCGGTTCAGTGTCGCCCGCGAAACGGAAATCCCCAGCACCGCGTTAACCAGCAGCAGGAGTTCATCCAGCGGTGCGCCCGTGATATCACGCAGGGCATTAACGAGGTCAACCTGCTCTTGTCTCATCGCTTTGTGTATCAATTTTGGGGTCGTATGATTGTCAGAAACCCGATCGCGATTGCGCCATCGCCGCACGGTCGTCACGGAAATACCCAGCTCCGTAGCCAGTTCTCTGTCGCTTTTATTGGATTGTTGCAGATAGCGACGGATCCGCGGCGTGGTGGTGGCATTGGCGTGCAATTTGATTTCCATCGCTGTAACTCCATAACCAATCTCATGAGATTTATAATATCTTAGCGAGTGCTTTGTGACCTGTTTCACCTTTCAGCCACCGCGCTTCACTGATAATCCACAGACATAACATAACAACACCCCTCAATCTTGTACGGAGTTCACAATGAACAATGTTCTGGGATTTCTTGAAGCAAAACTGATGCCGCTGGCGGCCAAAACTGCGCAACAGCGGCATCTGGGCGCCATACGCGGGGCCTATGTTTCCTTCATGCCGTTTATCATCGTCGGCTCGATTCTGCTGGTCATCTCCTCTTTTCCGAACCAAACCTATCAGCAGTTTATGTCTCAGGCATTTGGTGAAAGCTGGAGTGCCATCATTGAAATTCCGTTCAACGCGGTGTTCTCAACCATGTCGCTGTTTATCAGCTTCCTGGTGGCGTTTCGCCTGGCTGAACACTACGGCGAAGATCGCATCTCCTGCGGCATTCTGGCTCTGGTTGCCTTTTTAATCCTGACACCTTTTATCAAAGTGGCCGAAAACGGCGGTATCACGGTCATGCCGGTGGAGTGGATTGGCAGCAAAGGGCTGTTCGTGGCGATGATTGGCTCTCTGCTGTGGACGGAGCTGTTCTGCTGGCTGAAGCGCAAAAAGCTGGTCATCAGAATGCCTGATGGCGTGCCGCCAGCGGTGCAGGAGTCGTTCGCCGCGCTGATCCCGGCCCTGCTGGTAATGATTCTGGTGCTTATTATCCGCATCATTTTCGAAAACACCCACTACAACACCATTCACCAGTTTATTTACGAGGTGGTCGCCACGCCGGTTCGCCACTACGGGACCTCCTATTTCGGCGCGCTGATGACGGTGTTCAGCATCACCATTCTGTGGTCTGTGGGCATTAACTCAGGCTCAATGATCAACGGCATCATTCGCCCGCTGTGGATGGAGAACCAGACCGATAACATCGCCGCCATCCAGGCGGGTACGACGCCGCCGCACATTATCACCGAACAGTTTTTTGACATGATCTGGATGGGTGGCGCAGGGGCAACGCTCTCGCTGGTGATTGCGATGCTGATTTTTGCCCGCAGCAAAAACATGCGCGAGGTGGCGCGTCTCGGCGCGGGGGCCTCGGTGTTTAACATCAACGAGCCGATTCTGTTTGGTCTGCCGGTTATCATGAACCCCATCATGCTGATCCCGTTCAATCTGGTGCCGCTGGTCCTGGTTACCGTGCAATATGCTGCGATGAAAATGGGTGCCGTCGCTGTGACCACCGGGGTGTTTATCCCCTGGACGTTACCGCCGGTGATCAGCGGGTTTATCGTCACGGGGCATCTCAGCGGCAGCGTGATGCAGCTTATCAACCTGCTGATTGGCGCCATGCTGTATCTGCCTTTCATGCGTATCGTGGATAAACAATACCGCGCCGCGGAGATTGCCACCGTGACGCAAACCGACCCAACCCTTGCAAAACAGGAGTAAAGCATGTGGGGAATTATCGCAACCTGGCGAATGGCGCTTGAAGGGGTCACGGAGTCTGCGTCTGCGCTGGCTGCGGGGAAACCGGTAGCAGAAGCGGTGGTCGATGCCGTTGCTGCCGTCGAGGACTTCCCGTTGTATAAATCCGTCGGCTACGGCGGGCTGCCAACCGAAAATGGCGAAGTCGAACTGGACGCGGCGTATATGGATGGCGATACGCTTGCGTTTGGGGCCGTGGGAGATCTGGTTGATATTGCGAACCCGGTGCGTGTCGCCCATGCGCTAAGCCGCCAGCGCTATAACAGCCTGCTGGTCGGCCAGGGCGCGCGCGAATGGGCGCTGAGTCAGGGGTTTGCCAACAAAACCATGCTTACCGACCGCGCGATGCAGCATTATCGTAAGCGCTGCCGGGAGACGCTGGACAAAGGCTTAAGCCCGTACGATGGGCATGACACCGTCGGGATTATTGGCCTCGACAAAATGGGGTCGATGAGCGTGGCGACCTCCACCAGCGGTCTGTTTATGAAAAAGCGCGGCCGTATTGGCGACTCGCCGATTATCGGCTCCGGCTTTTACTGCGACAGTGAAACCGGTGCCGCCACCGCCACCGGCGTGGGGGAAGACCTGATGAAAGGCTGCACCAGCTACGAGATTGTTCGCCGCATGGCACAGGGCATGTCACCGCAGCAGGCGGCGGACTCGGTGGTCTTCGAACTGGAAGACAAACTGATGTCACGCTTTGGCCGCGCGGGCGATCTCTCGGTGGTGTGCATGAATAATAAAGGCGAATTCGGCGCCGCAACCAACATCAAAACCTTCTCATTTGTGGTGGCAACGGCCCGCCAGCCTCTCACCGTATTTCGCGCCGAGCGCCTGCGGGAAAAAACGCACTATCAGCCCGTGGATGAGGAATGGATGCAGGCCTATGCCGCGCGGATCCGCGCGCCAGTTGAGGAGTCACAATGATTACCTTTAAGCTTATCACCGCCCTTGCAGACGCAAAGCCCCAGAGTCATCTTATTGCCCGGGCCGCCTGCGCGTTACTGCCGGACACCGCACTCATCGCTGAAATGCGTGAACAAAACGCCGTCGCGGATACCCGCTTTGGCTGTGCCCCGTTTGCCAGAATCACGCTGCTGCCGGATGCGCTCTGGCAGGACAGTCTGACAGAAGGGTTACTCGCCGCCCTCCGTCCACTGCTGGCAGCCCCGGTCAGCGCCGATGTGGTACTGGATGTCACGGATATTGACGAGGTGGTGCTGACGCAGGTTCTGCGTTTTCTCTTTAACCAGGCGCATGACCTTCGCGATCTGCAGCTTAAGAAAACCGATGGCAAAAGCGTTCGCCTTCGCCATGTCACCGCCCTGTGTCATCCGCAACAGCGTGAAAGGCTGGACGCTCTCTTCCAGCGACAGCAGGCCATTGCCCGAGGAATGGTCGCCGCGCGACGTCTGGCGGATATGCCGTCCGATCGCTGTACGCCGCAGTATGTCGTCGACGAAGCGCAAAAGCTGTGCGCCGCCTTCCCCGCCCTGCGGTGTGAAGTGCTTGATGAAAAGCAAATTATTGAACAGGGACTGGGGCTTCTGCATGCCGTCGGTAAAGGCGCGACCTGTCCACCGCGGCTGCTGGCCATTCACTATAACGGCATCGCTGATGGCCCGGTACGCTGTTACGTGGGCAAAGGCATAACGTTTGATACCGGTGGCCTGTGGCTGAAGGAAGGCGCGGGCATGTACACCATGAAATATGACATGTGCGGGGCAGCGAACGTGCTCGGGTTGATGCTGAGCGTGGCAGAACTCGGCCTGCCGGTTCGTATTATGGGCGTACTGGCGCTGGCGGAAAACGCCATAGGACCGGATGCAATGCAGCCGGGCACGGTGGCCAGCGCCTGCAACGGTATCACGGTTGAAATCAACAATACCGATGCCGAAGGCCGGCTGGTACTGGCGGATGCGATCGCCTGGGCCAGCCAGCGTCATCCGCAGGCTCGCTATATTATTGATATGGCGACCTTAACCGGTGCCGTCGTGAAAGCGCTGGGGTACGAGCTGAGTGGGTTAATGACGCAGGACGAAGCGCTGCGTCAGGCGCTCACCCACGCGGGGAAACGGAGCGGTGATGAGGTGTGGTCCCTGCCGCTGGATGCACGGTTAAAAAAACAGACCGACAGCGCCATCGCCGACCTGTGCAATACCCCACCCAATAATGCGGCGATCAGCGCATCGGCGGCCTGGCTGTTACACCATTTTTGCCCGCCGACCATTCCATGGGCCCATCTGGATATTAGCGGCACGGCGCTGTGGCGTGAGAACGGAAAAAGCGTGGCCTCGGGCAGACCCATTCCACTTCTGGTTGAGCATTTGCTGGAAGACAGGTGAGTTTTAGCCAGTGGCACTGGTTCTCCCTCTGCGCCAGGCAGAGGGAGAAAATCGCATCACAGCTTCAGAATATCTTTCACAAAAGGAATGGTCAGCTTGCGCTGCGCGGTAATCGAAGCGCGATCGAGCTGATCGAGCGTATCAAAGAGCGTGCGCATTTCCCGGTCCAGGCGCTTGAGCAGGAAACGCCCCA
Source organism: Enterobacter sp. SORGH_AS_0287 (assembly GCF_031453695.1). Lineage (NCBI taxonomy): Bacteria > Pseudomonadati > Pseudomonadota > Gammaproteobacteria > Enterobacterales > Enterobacteriaceae > Enterobacter > Enterobacter sp. SORGH_AS_0287. Next base: position 124,146 of record NZ_JAVIZW010000001.1, on the reverse strand, counting down.
CGTCTTCCGGGAGTTCAAAGCCGCGCAATCTTGCGCGCAGCTGTAACGCCTGAAGTTTGTCTTCATCCGACAGCGGCTGCAGCTTATAGATTTGCCCCCAGTCCAGACGGGAAGCCAGATCCGGCAGCCCCAGATTCAACTGGCGCGGCGGACGATCGCCGGTGATCAGCAGCCGGGTTTTCCCCGACTCCAGAATGCGGTTATAGAGGTTAAAGATCGCCATTTCCCATGGCTCATCCCCCGCCACACATTCGATATTATCGATGCAGACCAGTGAGAGATGTTCCATTCCCTCCATGACTTCAGGCACAAACCAGGTACGTTTATCCAGCGGCACATAGCCTACCGCATCACCCCGCGCGGAAAGCTCCGCACAGGCGGCATGCAACAGGTGGCTGCGCCCCGCGCCTTCGCGTGACCAGATATAGATGTATCCGCTGTGTTCCTGACGCAGCACGTTTTGCAGTGCAGCCAGTAAAGAGGGGTTATCACCCGGCCAGAAACTCGCAAAAGTTTCGTCGTCAGGGAGATAGAGTGGCAGAGAGAGCTGTGCCGGTCCGTTCAGAAGTACCTCAACCAGATCTTACATAAAATCGGCGGTGAGTTTAGCACGGAACGTGCAAGGAGAGAACCGGGCGGATCGTCCGCCCGGTTTTACGATCAATGTGACGCTTTTTCGCTGTCTTCAGCATCCAGCACCACTTCTTCCGGGCGCAGGACGGAGATCAGTTTGAAGATCAGGCTCAGGCCCACACCCACGATGGTCGCCAGCGCCATGCCTTTCAGTTCAGCCGCACCGATGTGCACCTTCGCGCCGCTCACGCCGATGATCAGGATCACGGAGGTGAGGATCAGGTTTTGCGCTTTGCTGTAGTCCACTTTCGATTCAATCAGCACGCGAATACCGGACGCGCCGATCACACCGTACAGCAGCAGAGAGACGCCTCCCATTACCGGTACCGGAATGATCTGGATAGCCGCCGCCAGTTTGCCCACGCAGGAGAGCAGGATGGCGATGATTGCCGCGCCGCCAATAACCCAGGTGCTGTAGACGCGGGTAATCGCCATCACGCCAATGTTCTCACCGTAGGTGGTGTTAGGCGTAGAACCAAAGAAACCGGAGATAATGGTAGAGAGGCCGTTAGCAAACATCGAGCGGTGCAGGCCCGGGTCGCGGATCAGGTCACGTTTAACGATGTTTGCCGTCACCACCAGGTGACCTACGTGCTCAGCAATAACCACCAGCGCCGCGGGCAGGATCGTGAAAATGGCAAACCATTCAAAGCGCGGGGTATAGAAGGTTGGCAGTGCGAACCAGTGCGCTTCAGCAATAGGCGTGGTATCAACAACGCCCATCACAAAGGAGAGCGCGTACCCCGCCAGCACACCGATCAGGATCGGGATAATCGCCATAAAACCGCGGAACAGCACGGAACCAAATACCGTTACGCCCAGTGTCACCATCGAGATGATGATGGTTTTGGAATCCGGTGACTGCCCGTCAGCAGGCAGCAGGCCGGCCATATTGGCCGCCACGCCCGCCAGCTCCAGACCGATGACGGCGACAATGGCCCCCATTGCGGCAGGCGGGAACATAACGTCCAGCCAGCCGGTACCGGCCTTCTTCACAATGAAAGAGACCAGGCAGAAGAGGACGCCACACATAATGAAGCCGCCCAGCGCCACTTCATACCCCAGCGGCAGCAACAGCAGAACCGGTGAAATAAAGGCGAAGCTTGAGCCGAGATAGGCAGGGATTTTGCCTTTACAGATAAAGAGGTAAAGCAGCGTACCCACACCGTTGAACAACAGCACGGTAGCCGGGTTAATGTGAAACAGGATTGGCACCAGCACGGTTGCGCCAAACATGGCGAACAGGTGCTGCAGACTAAGCGGGATTGTCTGTAAAAGCGGCGGTCTTTCACTCACCCCGATAGCACGGCGCGTCATAGTGTTTTCCTCTGAGTAGTATTGTTGTTGGCGTTTTATTCAAAAAAAAGCCGACTATCAAAGTCGGCTTCATTATCGTTATTCGATTATTTAGTACCAAAAATCTTATCGCCGGCATCGCCAAGCCCCGGGATGATGTACCCGTGCTCATTCAGCCCCTGGTCGATAGACGCGGTATAGAGTTCGATATCCGGGTGCGCTTTTTCCAGCGCCGCGATACCTTCTGGTGCGGCAACCAGCACCAGCACTTTGATGCTGCTGCAACCGGCTTTTTTCAGCAGGTCGATGGTGGCAATCATTGAACCGCCGGTCGCCAGCATCGGGTCAACCACCAGGGCCATACGCTCGTCGATGTTAGACACCAGCTTCTGGAAGTACGGTACCGGCTCCAGGGTCTCTTCGTCGCGGTAGACCCCGACCACGCTGATGCGCGCGCTTGGCACGTGCTCCAGCACGCCTTCCATCATGCCGAGGCCGGCACGCAGGATGGGCACAACGGTAATTTTCTTACCTTTGATCTGCTCAACCTGAACCGGGCCGTTCCAGCCCTCGATGGTCACTTTTTCCGTTTCCAGGTCAGAGGTCGCTTCATAGGTCAGCAGGCTGCCGACTTCAGAAGCCAGTTCGCGAAAACGCTTCGTGCTGATGTCATGCTCACGCATCAGGCCCAGCTTGTGTTTAACGAGTGGGTGCTTCACTTCCACAATCTTCATTCTCTTTCTCCTCTGAGGGGCAACCGCAAAAAAATCGCGGGATTATACCGCTTTTTTCGGATTGCACCATACCCAACTTGCTTGACGTACATCAAGCAAAGTGTTTTAGAGGCAAAAAAGCCGGAGGGCAAGCTCCGGCTTTTTGCGTTTTTACTCTGCTGGAATTAAAGAGTGTCGCCGTTGCTGGCTATCACCTGCTTATACCAGTCAAACGACTTCTTCTTACTGCGGTTCAGGGTGCCGTTACCTTCATTGTCTTTGTCGACAAAGATAAAGCCGTAGCGTTTTTTCATTTCACCCGTTCCGGCAGACACCAGGTCGATACAGCCCCACGGGGTATACCCCATCAGATCAACGCCATCTTCGACCACCGCTTTTTTCATTTCGCGGATGTGCGCGGCAAGGTAATCAATACGGTACTGGTCATTCACCGAACCGTCGCTCTCCTGCACGTCGATGGCGCCAAAGCCGTTCTCCACGATGAACAGGGGCAGCTGATAGTGATCCCAGAACCAGTTCAGGGAGTAACGCAGGCCCACCGGATCAATCTGCCAGCCCCAGTCAGATTTCTGCACGTACGGGTTGGAGACCAGGCTCTTACTTTCATCGTAATCCAGCTCCGGGTTATCCGCCGTCGCTTTGGTGGCGAAAGACATGTAATAGCTAAAGCCGATGTAATCGACACACCCCTGCGTCAGCGCCGCGTTATCTTCTTCTGTGATATCCAGCGTGAAACCGCGACGAGCAAAGTAGTTAAGCAGATGCTGTGGGTACTTGCCGCGCACGTGGACATCGGTGAACCAGTAGCGACGGTGCATGGCGTTCATCGCCATCATCATATCGTCCGGGGCACAGGTCAGCGGATAGATTGGACACATGGCAATCATGCAGCCGATCCGCAGCGACGGGTTAATGTCGCGCCCGGCCTTCACCGCCAGGGCGCTGGCCACCAGCTCATAGTGTGCTGCCTGGAACATCACCGGCTCGCGGTCTTCGCCCGGCTCGTACTTCAGGCCGGAGTTGGTAAACGGTGCAAAGTCTTCGTGGAAGTTAGCCTGGTTATTGATCTCGTTAAAGGTCATCCAGTACTTCACTTTATGCTGGTAACGTCTGAACACCACCTCCGCAAAGCGAACAAAGAAGTCGATCAGCTTACGGTTACGCCAGCCACCGTATTCGGTGACAAGGTGGAACGGCATCTCGAAATGGGAAAGGGTAATAACCGGCTCGATGCCATACTTCAGGCACTCGTCAAACAGGTCGTCATAGAATTTCAGGCCAGCTTCGTTAGGCTCCAGCTCGTCCCCTTTCGGGAAGATACGCGTCCAGGCGATGGAGGTACGGAAGCATTTGAAGCCCATCTCGGCAAAGAGTTTGATGTCCTCTTTATAGCGATGGTAGAAATCGATGGCTTCATGGTTAGGGTAATTTTTCCCTGGCAGCACGCCGTTGGTGATTTCACGCGGCACGCCGTGCGCGCCGGCGGTCATCACATCGGCAACGCTGATCCCCTTACCGCCCTCGTTCCAGCCCCCTTCCAGCTGATGCGCTGCGACCGCACCGCCCCACAGAAAATCTGCTTTGAATCCAGACATACACTTTCCCTCATTCTGCGTTATTTTCTGCAAAAACAATTACAGAAACCGGTTTCATCCTGATGATGTGCAAAGGGGCTTTCTGTTGCAAGGAGAAAACCGAAACCGGTTTCATTTTCGTGAACAGACTCAACTTTGGGCGCATTCGCAGGGCCTGCTGAAAAAAAAATCCTCTCGCCGAGAATAGGCTCGCAAACGTTTGCCTGGACTGTTAGAATTGCGCCGATTTTTCTTACTAGCTATGCAATCGCGTGGGGACTTGAGCCGTGACCAACAAAACTTCTCTCAGCTACAAAGATGCCGGTGTTGATATTGACGCAGGTAATGCGCTGGTTGACCGAATCAAAGGTGTGGTGAAAAAAACCCGCCGCCCGGAAGTGATGGGTGGTCTGGGTGGATTCGGCGCACTGTGCGCACTGCCGCAAAAATATCGTGAACCTGTTCTGGTCTCGGGTACTGATGGTGTAGGGACGAAACTGCGCCTGGCGATGGATTTAAAACGTCACGACACGATCGGTATCGATCTGGTCGCGATGTGTGTTAACGACCTGGTGGTTCAGGGCGCAGAGCCGCTGTTCTTCCTGGATTACTACGCGACCGGAAAACTGGACGTGGATACCGCAGCAAGCGTCATTAACGGCATTGCCGAAGGGTGTCTGCAGTCTGGCTGTGCGCTGGTCGGTGGTGAAACCGCCGAAATGCCCGGTATGTATCACGGCGAAGATTATGACGTCGCAGGCTTCTGCGTTGGCGTAGTAGAAAAATCAGAAATTATCGACGGCAGTAAAGTGGCTGATGGTGATGTGCTGATCGCGTTGGCCTCCAGCGGCCCGCACTCGAACGGCTACTCTCTGGTGCGTAAAATCCTCGACGTGAGCGGCAGCGATCCACTGACCACCGAGCTTGATGGCAAGCCACTGGCTGACCATTTGCTGGCGCCGACCCGCATCTACGTGAAAAACGTGCTGGAGCTTATTGAGAAGGTTGACGTGCACGCCATTGCCCACCTGACCGGTGGCGGCTTCTGGGAAAACATTCCGCGCGTACTGCCGGACAACACCCAGGCGGTGATTGACGAATCGTCCTGGCAGTGGCCGTCCGTCTTTAACTGGCTGCAGACTGCGGGCAACGTGAGTTCACACGAGATGTACCGCACCTTTAACTGTGGCGTGGGCATGGTTATCGCGCTGCCAGCAAGCGAAGCGGATAAGGCGATTAAACTGCTGACCGACAAAGGTGAAAACGCGTGGAAAATCGGTATTATCAAAGCATCCGATTCCGAACAGCGTGTGGTCATTGAATGAAAAACATTGTGGTGCTCATTTCCGGTAACGGAAGCAATTTGCAGGCGATAATTGACGCCTGCAAACAGAAGAAAATCAACGGCACCATTCGGGCAGTATTCAGCAATAAGGCCGACGCGTTCGGCCTTGAACGTGCCCGGGAAGAGAACATTCCCGCGCACGCGCTGGAAGCCAGCCAGTTCTCCGGACGTGAAGCGTTTGACCGGGAACTGGTTCAGGAGATTGATGCCTATGCGCCTGACGTTGTCGTGCTGGCGGGGTATATGCGTATCCTGAGCCCGGCATTTGTCGGGCACTACGCTGGTCGTCTGCTGAATATCCACCCTTCCCTCCTGCCGAAGTATCCCGGCCTGCACACCCATCGTCAGGTTCTGGAAAACGGCGATGAAGAGCACGGTACCTCCGTGCATTTCGTTACCGACGAGCTGGACGGCGGGCCGGTGATCCTGCAGGCAAAGGTGCCGGTCTTTGAAGGTGACAGCGAAGACGACGTTACCGAACGCGTGCAGACGCAGGAACACGCCATTTATCCTCTGGTGGTAAGCTGGTTTGTTGACGGGCGTCTTCAGATGCGCGACGGTGCCGCCTGGCTGGACGGCGTCAGGCTCCCTGCACAGGGTTATGCCGCTGACGAGTAGTTTGTTTGATGTGCCCGGCGGCGCGACGCCTGCACGGGCCTGTGGTCTTCACTGTCGGGTGAGCACCGCGCTTCCCGACATGCCCTTCCCCCAACCCTCTAAAATCCCCCAGAAAAAAAATAACTGTCATACTTTTCTGGCACTGTTGGACATATCGTGGAAATGCTCGCCATAATAAAGACGAGACGGATTTACCACGTCCTGTGATTGAACTGGAGTGTGAGCTGTAATGGGTCAGGAAAAGTTATATATCGAGAAAGAGCTAAGCTGGTTAGCATTCAACGAACGTGTACTCCAGGAAGCGGCAGACAAAAGTAACCCGCTTATCGAGCGTATGCGTTTTCTGGGGATTTACTCCAACAACCTGGATGAGTTCTACAAGGTTCGCTTTGCCGAACTGAAACGGCGAATCATCATCAGCGAAGAACAGGGCTTAAACTCTCACTCGCGCCATCTGCTGGGCAAAATTCAGTCGCGCGTATTGAAAGCCGATCAGGAGTTTGACGGCCTGTATAACGAACTGCTGCTGGAAATGGCACGCAATCAAATCTTCCTGATTAACGAACGTCAGCTTTCTGTTAACCAACAAACCTGGCTGCGCCACTATTTCAAACATTACCTGCGCCAGCACATTACCCCGATTCTGATCAACCGCGAAACCGATCTGGTGCAGTTCCTGAAAGATGACTACACCTACCTCGCGGTGGAAATTATTCGTGGCGACACGATTCGTTACGCATTGCTTGAGATCCCGTCCGATAAGGTGCCGCGGTTTGTGAACCTGCCGCCGGAAACCCCGCGCAGACGCAAGCCAATGATCCTGCTCGATAACATCCTGCGTTACTGCCTGGACGATATCTTCAAGGGCTTCTTCGATTACGACGCGTTAAACGCCTACTCCATGAAGATGACCCGTGACGCCGAATACGATCTGGTGCACGAGATGGAAGCCAGCCTGATGGAGCTGATGTCATCCAGCCTGAAACAGCGCCTGACGGCGGAGCCGGTGCGCTTTGTTTATCAGCGCGATATGCCAGATGCCATGGTGGAAATGCTGCGCGACAAGCTGACCATTTCTCGCTATGACTCCATCGTGCCGGGCGGTCGTTACCATAACTTTAAAGACTTTATTGGCTTCCCGAACGTCGGCAAGGCCAATCTGGTGAACAAACCGCTGCCGCGTCTGCGCCATCTCTGGTTCGATAAATTCCGCAACGGTTTCGACGCCATTCGCGAGCGCGATGTCCTGCTCTACTATCCGTATCATACGTTTGAACACGTGCTGGAACTGCTGCGTCAGGCTTCGTTCGACCCGAACGTACTGGCGATCAAAATCAACATCTACCGTGTGGCAAAAGATTCCCGCATCATCGATGCGATGATCCATGCGGCGCACAACGGCAAAAAAGTGACCGTGGTGGTTGAGCTGCAGGCACGCTTCGACGAAGAGGCAAACATTCACTGGGCGCGCCGTCTGACGGAAGCCGGTGTCCACGTTATCTTCTCAGCACCTGGGCTGAAAATTCACGCCAAGCTGTTCCTTATCTCCCGTAAAGAGGGGGAGGACGTGGTGCGTTATGCCCACATCGGGACCGGGAACTTTAACGAAAAAACCGCGCGAATTTATACCGACTACTCGCTGCTGACTGCCGATGCGCGCATCACTAACGAGGTTCGCCGGGTGTTCAACTTTATTGAGAACCCGTACCGCCCGGTCAGCTTCGATTATCTGCTGGTCTCGCCGCAGAACTCACGCCGCCTGCTGTACGACATGATCGATAAAGAGATCGCCAATGCCCAGAAAGGGCTGTCGTCGGGCATTACGCTGAAACTCAACAACCTGGTCGACAAAGGACTGGTGGATCGTCTGTATGCGGCGTCCAGCTCCGGCGTTCCGGTCAATCTGTTGATACGCGGTATGTGCTCACTGATCCCTGAACTCGAAGGCATTAGCGACAATATTCGCGTGATCAGCATTGTTGACCGCTACCTGGAACACGATCGGGTCTATATTTTCGATAATGCGGGTGATAAGCAGGTCTATCTCTCTTCTGCAGACTGGATGACGCGCAATATTGACTACCGAATTGAAGTCGCGACACCGCTCCTGGATCCGCGGCTGAAGCAGCAGATCCTCGATATCATCGAGATTCTGTTCAGCGATACGGTGAAAGCACGCTATATCGACAAAGAACTCAGTAACCGCTATGTACCGCGCGGCAATCGCCGTAAAGTGCGGTCGCAACTGGCGATTTACGACTATATCAAATCACTCGAGCAACCCGATTAACCTATGCCGATAAATGATAAGACCCCACGCCCGCAGGAATTCGCCGCGGTCGATCTTGGTTCTAACAGTTTCCACATGGTCATCGCCCGTGAGGTGGATGGCGCGTTGCAGATCATCGGTCGTCTGAAGCAGCGTGTACACCTGGCGGATGGTCTTGATGAGCGCAGCATGCTCAGCGAAGAGGCAATGGAGCGAGGCTTAAATTGCCTGTCGCTGTTTGCTGAACGCCTGCAGGGCTTCTCGCCTTCCAGCGTATGCATTGTGGGCACCCACACGTTGCGCCAGGCGCTGAACGCGCCTGAATTCCTCAAGCGGGCCGAAAAAGTGATCCCCTACCCCATTGAGATCATCTCCGGTAACGAGGAAGCCCGTCTGATTTTCATGGGTGTTGAACACACTCAGCCGGAAAAAGGACGCAAGCTGGTCATCGACATCGGCGGCGGCTCTACGGAACTGGTGATCGGCGAAGATTTTGAGCCGCGTCTGGTCGAAAGCCGTCGTATGGGCTGCGTCAGCTTTGCGCAGATGTATTTCCCGGGTGGCGCAATCAGCCGCGAAAACTTCCAGCGCGCGCGCATGGCCGCTATCCAGAAACTGGAGAACCTGGCCTGGCAGTACCGTATTCAGGGCTGGAACGTAGCGCTGGGCGCATCGGGCACCATCAAAGCGGCACATGAAGTGCTGCTGGCGATGGGTGAAAAAGATGGATTTATCACCCCAGAGCGCCTGACCTTGCTGACCGAAGAGGTGCTGAAACATAAAAGCTTTGACGCCTTAAGCCTGCCGGGTCTTTCCGACGAGCGCAAAGCGGTATTCGTACCGGGGCTGGCTATCCTGTGCGGCGTATTTGATGCGCTGGCAATTAAAGAGCTGCGTCTTTCCGACGGCGCGCTGCGTGAAGGTGTGCTGTATGAAATGGAAGGCCGTTTCCGCCACCAGGATATTCGTAGCCGCACCGCGCAAAGCCTGGCAAACCAGTACAATATCGACCGCGAACAGGCGAAGCGCGTGCTGGAAACAACCGTTCAGATATACGACCAGTGGCAGGAGCAGAACCCTAAGCTGGCGCATCCGCAGCTTGCCGCCCTGCTGAAATGGGCAGCGATGCTGCACGAGGTGGGACTGAATATTAACCACAGCGGAATGCACCGCCACTCAGCCTATATCCTGCAAAACAGCGATCTGCCTGGCTTCAACCAGGAGCAGCAAACTATGATGGCGACCCTGGTGCGCTACCATCGTAAAGCCATCAAGCTTGACGATCTGCCGCGCTTCACGCTGTTTAAGAAGAAGCAATTCCTGCCGCTTATCCAGCTGCTGCGTCTCGGCGTCCTGCTCAATAACCAGCGTCAGGCCACGACCACCCCGCCCACGCTGAAGCTCAAAACGGATGACAACCACTGGACCCTGAGCTTCCCGCCAGACTGGTTTAGCCAGAATGCGCTGGTGCTGCTGGATCTGGAAAAAGAGCAGCAGTACTGGGAAGCGGTCACCGGCTGGCTACTCAAAATCGAAGAAGAGAGCTCAGACGTCGCGGCGTAACGGCTCAGGTCTCGACCGGCGACGCCTCTGCTTCCAGCAGTGACTCAAGCGCCACCGGTCTGCCAATCAGATAACCCTGCACATAATCGATACCTAGCGCGTGAACCGCGCTACGTATCTCTTCTGTTTCGACATACTCCGCGACCACCAGCATTTTCTTCATTCGCGCCAGATGGCAAATCGAGGCCACTATCTGATAGTCCAGACTGTTGTTGACGATATTGCGGATAAAGCTTCCGTCTATCTTAAGGATATCGGCGTCCACGCTTTTTAGCCGCGCGTAGCTCGCATAGCCGGTACCGAAATCATCAATCGCAATGCGTACCCCCATTTTTTGCAACTGCCTGAGGGTATGTAACGCCTGCTCACCACTGCCGAAGGTGCTGCACTCGGTCACTTCAAATATCAGCTGCCAGGGTTCCACGGCGTATTTCGCCAGCAGACGACTCACCTCAGCCGGGAACTGCGCACGGCACACGGTGGAAGGGCCCAGATTAATGGCAAAACGCTGGCCAGGCAGATGTACCCGATGCTCTGCCAGGAAGCGTAGCGTGTTCTCCAGTACCCACAAATCAACCCGAGACGACAGACCAAACTCCTGGGCGACGGGCAGGAATTGCAAGGGAGAGAGCAACGCCCCGTTTGCATCCGACATCCGCAGCAACACCTCGTGGTAGCAATCGCCCCGCACGCCGCAAACCGGCTGGACCAGCAGAGTAAACGCGTTACTGTCGAGCGCACTTTGCAGACGGCTCATCATCGCAACCTTGTCCTTCAGGCTACGCTGGAGATGGACAGCACCGCGCTGCTGCAGATTTTCCGGATGGTTGGTCGAAATCGATAGATCGGCAATCACCCCCAGCTCACCGAGGACCAGATAGAGATGGGTCACCGGTGAGCGCACATAGCAGTAGCTCACGCCCACCTGAGGCTGCAGCGGCATCCCATCCCAGACAAAGCGGAGCTGTTTAATATGCTCGTCCAGCGCCTCAATGCGTTGCTGGTGCGATTCCGCGTTAAGGCGAACCGCCAGGTCACAGCCGGTGAGGTGATAGACCCGCTCACTGGGCTGCAAGGTGCCATTGACCCACTGCGCCAGCTGCTGTTTATACAGGATCCGCAACAACACCCCGTAATTTCGGCCCAGCACCTCCAGCTCCGGAATGCGCAGCAGACAGAGCGCCGACCAGGGGTTTTTAGCAAGATCGCGCGACAAGGCCCGCAGGTTCGGCATATGGACAACCGGGTCGAGTAGCGCCAGCCTGCGGGAACGTTTATTCGCGGCGCGCTGGCAGGTGGCCAGCATCGACATGTAAATCACCACAAACGAAAAGACCAGATAGCTGGAAGAGGTAATTGCCAGCTGAATGTCATACCCGGACTGTTGAGGGATATAGCGGTAAAAATAGTGAATAGACACCAGCAGCACCGGGGTCCAGATAAGCGACATCAGCTTATAGCCAAACCGCATCGCTCCCCAGAGCATCACCGGCATCAGCAACGACAGGGTGTAGTTGGTGGTGAAAATCGAGCTGTTTTCGTTCATCGGGAGCAGCAGCAGGGTAAGCAGCCCGCCAAGCGCAATGGCCCACAGCAGAAATTCAATGACCGTCACCTTTTTGTCTATCTGCATTCGCACCTGCGAGACAAGACTTCTGATATACCGCGGATGGCGAATCAGACGGATCAGTAAATAGCTTAACGGCACGCCCGTCAGCCCGCTGACCAGCAGCGTCTGATAGTTAATCAGCGTGCGAATATTAAGCGGGGTCAACCCCTCCAGGCTCTGACGGCTCTCATACACACCCAGATAGAGGGCAAACTGGAACAGCACCAGAAACAGCGTCGCGGGGCAAAAGGCCTGCCAGAAGATACGCTGCGCCATCAGTCTGACATCCCCGTAAGCCGTCATGCTGCGTCTGGGCGCAAACACCCGATACCCTCCCCAGCTGAGCACAACAGGGACAATAAAATGAAAAATGCCGGCGATGGTTTCGAACAACCCAACCGACGGGTAGTAGCGGATGAACAGTGACAATACGATGCCGGGCAGCGCTTCCAGACCAAAAAACATCATCACCGAAAGCAGAAAGGAGAGAGGTAAATAATAGAGTGCCACCAGACCATCGCCCAATCGGGTAAAGGTATTGGCAACGCTTAATACAGGCAGTAAACCCACCGGTAAAATAAGCGGTAAAGCCCACCAGCGGTCTTTATTGTTTTTCAGGAAAGAAATAATGTTCATAGATGCCCGTTTAAACCCCTTTCGCTCCAGAGGGAAATGAAGACAGGCATCCAACCTGACGTACCTGCCGCCCGACAACGTGCGGGGCGAACAGTATGGAGGTGGGATTTTAAATACCAGGCCAGGGAAACCGTTGACTTAAATCAAACTAATTTACTCAAACGATCCTTTCTTACATTTTTTTTGAAATGGTTTTCTTCATATTATCAATATGGTAAATGCAATTATTAATTTCAATAACATTAATTAATGTAATTATTGACGGTTATTTACACATTTGCGAATTGACCCTCTCTTCCCGCTGTGCCTTAATATCCCTGTCGCCCAAAAGGGCATGCCCAGGAAAAACACAGTGAGTCAGGCCACGCGTATGCGAAAACGACATCAGTTCAACACCCGGATGACCCGCATCATACTGCTTATCAGCTTCCTGTTTTTCTTCGGCCGCTTCGTTTACTCCTCTATTGGCGCCTGGTATCACCATCAGGACAAGGCCCAGTCACAGCAATCCAGCCTGACCGTTGATTCAGCCGATCGCTAACGCGTCGAAGGATTTTGTAATATCCGAATGATCCCTGCTATTCCTTTGCTCAGGATTTTATCCTGGCGCATCACCACAGCCAGCTGTCGCTGCAGCACGGGCGTGAGCGACATCACGCATAGCCCTTCGCGGTCAGCCGCCAGGTCTACGGCCATACGCGGCACGATACTGTAGCCAAGCCCCGCACGTACCATCCGCTTGATCGCCTCGATGCTGCCCAGTTGCATCACCGGCGTGAGGATTCGCCCCTCGGCCGCAAACCAGCCGTCGATCAGCGCCCGGGTGCCGCTGCCTGATTCAAAAGCAATGAATGGCTGCGCGTGCAACGCAGCCGGCGTCAACGACTGAAAACCGTCCTGCTGGTCCAGCGACGCGATAAAAACAAACTCTTCGTCCATCACCGGCGTAACGTCGAGCGCTCTTCCGCTCACCGGTAGCGTCACCAGCCCCATATCAAGTCGGTTTTCTTCAATTGCCCGGACGATGTCGAGCGTATTGCCGGTCGTCACGCCCACTCTGAGAAGCGGATAGTCACGTCCGAGCTGCTGCAACAGCGGCGGCAGAAGATGAATGCAGGCCGTTGCGCCCGTACCAAGCGTAATGGTGCCACTCACGTCGTGGCTGAACTCACTCACGGACCGAATGGCTTCATCCACCGCCTGCTGAATACGCTCCCCGTGCACCAGCAACGCCTGCCCGGCAGCCGTGGGTTTGATACCCCGCCCGGTACGCTCTACCAGCCGGGTTTGCAGAAACTGCTCCAGCTGGCGGATTTGCAGGCTGACGGCCGGCTGGGAAATGCCCAGCAGGTCCGCCGCCGCGGAAAAACTGCCGCGCTGGATAACCAGACGGAACGTCGCGAGATAGCCCAGGTTGAGCGTTGTCATTCAAAGTTTCTCTTATACAGCGCATAAGGTGGCTGACCTGCCAGCACAATAGCGCGCTCGCTATGCTCAGGACAACTGCATAACGGAATGAAAAACAATGAAAACACGTGTCCTTCCCCGTCACCTCGCCCTCCGGGCAGGTTGTCATCAGCTTATCAACTGGGGGATCTCGTTTTATATGCCCGGGACCTTTGCCCAGGCGATTGTGGCCGACCGGGGGTGGTCATCACCGCAGCTCTACCTCGGCCTGACGCTGGCGATGCTGGTAATGGCGATGGTCTCCCCTTTTGTCGCCCGACTGTTGGCGTACGCTGGCGGGCAGAACGTGGTGATGAGCGGAACGTTACTGATTGCCGCAAGCTGCGCGGGCATGGCATATACGCAGACGCTGTTCGGCTGGTACGGTGCCTGGCTGGTTGCCGGTATCGGGATGCGGCTGTCGCTGTATGATGCGCTGTTCGCCGCGCTGGTGAACCTGTACGGCCAGCAGGCACGCAGAACGATCTCGCGCATTACGCTCGCTGGCGGTCTGGCATCAGCGGTTTTTTGGCCGCTGGGTGATGGGCTGCTGAAAGTGATGAGCTGGCAACACGCATTGCAGATCTACGCCCTCTTTGGCCTGCTGAGTGCGGTGCTGATTCGCACGCTTCCCCACCAGCGGCTGGCGGCCCCCCCGCACGTTACCGCGCCGCCCGTGCGCGAGGAACGGCGTAACGGCTGGCGGTATGCCACGTTTATTGCCCTCATGACCTTTGTCTCTAACGGCACGTCCACCCATCTGCCAGAGTTTATTGCCAGTTTTGGCCTGCCGGTCGCCATCGGCATGCTGTGGGGAGTTGGCCAGACGGGCGCACGCGCCACGGAGGTGCTGGCGGGTGCACGCTTAACCCCGCTCAACCTGACGCTCCTGACCGCCCTCGCCATGCCGCTCTGCTTTGTTATCGGGTTAAGCAGCTCGCTGTTTGACGGGTGTGCCGCCGGTTTTGTGCTGGGCTACGGCGCCATCAACGGGCTGATGACGATAGTAAAAGCCACCCTGCCGCTGACGCTTTTCAGCGCCGAAAGCTATGCCCGCCGCACCGGCATGCTGCTCATTCCCGCACAGCTTATGGCCGCGGCATCGCCGTTTGCCTATGCGTGGCTAAACAAAACGCTGGGGATCGCCGGCGCAATGTGGGTTTCCACCGCGCTAACGCTGGTGATTGCCGGGCTGGCGATAGCGATTGTGCGCAGTGCCGACCCCGCGCGGAATAATGAAATGTATCCCACTGTATCCGGAGCGCCACGCTGACAAGCCGGTACAAAACGCCGTTCCCCGCAAACATCCCGGATACATAAAAATGGTTTTCTGTGTCTGTCATTGTTTAAAACCGAATTTGAAACCGATTGAGGAGAGACTCAGATGATCCGTCGTTATTTACTGCTCCCTGCACTTGTTCTGGCGTCA
This sequence comes from Enterobacter sp. SORGH_AS_0287, assembly GCF_031453695.1. NCBI lineage: Bacteria > Pseudomonadati > Pseudomonadota > Gammaproteobacteria > Enterobacterales > Enterobacteriaceae > Enterobacter > Enterobacter sp. SORGH_AS_0287. The sequence continues at coordinate 108,994 of NZ_JAVIZW010000001.1, read as the reverse complement.
GCAACCTGCTCCTGGGCCGCACCGCTGGATAACCTCAGCGCTGCCGACGTCAACGGCCCTGCCGCTGTTGCCCCGCTGGAACGTCCACAGCCGGCCGCTAAGCTGATTGTCGATCCACCGCTTGCCGGCCCGCTGAGCAAGGGGGCGGTCTTTATTCAATACCGGGCTGAAAACCTGCGCATCGAGCCGGTATTCGGGCCCGATGCGCTGAAGGTCACACCACGTATCGGCCATATCCATGTCGTGGTGGATGACGCCCCCTGGCACTGGGCCGATACCAGCGGAGAGCCAATCATTCTGGTTGGGTTACCCGCCGGGAAGCATAAAGTGACCATAATTCTGGCCGACCCCACGCATAAACCCATCGACCATAAAACCATTGAATTCACCGTACCGCCTCACGCAACGGTCCATCATTTTTAAGGAGCCAGACAATGAAAGCACTTTCTGTACTGACGGCGGGTCTGCTGGCGCTTTCAGCCAGCGCCTTTGCTGAGAGCAAAACCAGCGTGGTGCTGGTCCATGGCGCGTTTGCCGATGGCAGCAGCTGGAACAAGGTCATTACCCGGCTGCAAAAACAGCATACCGAGGTGATTGCCGTCCAGCTGCCGCTCACGTCGCTTAAAGATGACGTTGCCGCCACCCGGCGCGCCATTGCACGGGCGCAGGGCGATGTGGTGCTGGTAGGTCATTCCTGGGGCGGAACGGTGATCAGCGAAGCGGGCAACGATGCACGGGTAAAATCCCTGGTGTACGTAGCGGCCTTTGCGCCTGATTCCGGCCAGTCGACGGCGGACCTGGCGGGAAGTTACCCACCGCCAGCGGGGAGTGCGGATATCGCAAAAACGGCAGACGGGTATTTGTATCTCCCGCCAGAAGCCGTGATGAAAGACTTCGCACCGGATGCAGGCGCCGTTGAACAGCAGACCATTGCAGCCACTCAGGGGCCGATCAAGGCCGACGCGTTTGCGGAAAAAGTGAGCCATGCGGCCTGGCATGAAAAGCCAAGCTGGTTTGTGGTCAGCAAAAATGACCGGATGATTAACCCGGAGCTTGAACGTGCGATGGCGAAAACGATCCACGCGAAAACCACGGAAGTGGCAGCAAGCCACGTGTCGATGGTGAGTCAGCCGGATGATATTGCCCGCACGATTGAGCAGGCAATAATAAACCATTAAGAATGCAACAAAAGCCCGCGTAGCGCGGGCTTGCAGAGCGTCGGGTTACGTCACTTTCTGCACTTCAGTATCTTGCGCCTTCAGCGCCGTTCCATCCTGCGCTGCTGGCGCCATCAGGGGAACCGGCTTGCCGGTACGCCTGTCGATCAACAGCGAGTGGCGCTCCCCGCTCTCAAACAGATGCTGCTCTCCCCACTGGCGAAGCGCAACGACGATGGGAAACAGGCTTTCGCCTTTGTCCGTCAGGACGTATTCCTGATACGACGTACCGTCTGACGCCCCCTGCATCGCGAGAATGCCCGCGTCGACCAGCTTGCGCAGCCGGTCAGCCAGAATGTTACGCGCAACCCCGAGATCCCGCTGAAAATCCCCGAAACGGCGCATGCCGTCAAAAGCATTACGCACAATCAGAAGCGACCAGCGATCGCCAATCAGATCGACGCTGCGGGCAACGGGACAAAATTCCTGTTCAATCGGTTTACGAGACGGCACAGCGTTACCCCGGCAGGTCAGTCAACAATAACTGGTTGCATTTTAAAACTGCATAGCCTAGCCTTCAACTGGTTTCTTTTTAAAACCACTTTACCCAGGGCGAGGATTTGTACATGTCACATGCGTCACCACTACCGTCAGATCGAAAAACCGGGCACGTCCGCTCAGGCGACATGCCGCGTAGCCTGGTGTGGCTGTTCGCCCTCGCCAGCGGCCTAAGCGTGGCCAATGTCTATTACGCACAGCCGTTGCTTGACGCGTTGTCCAGAGACTTTGGCATCAGCCATGGTGCCATTGGCGGCGTGGTCACCGCCACACAGATTGGCTGTGCTCTGGCTCTGCTGTTCGTGGTTCCTCTGGGGGATAAAGTGGATCGCCGGCGCCTGATGGCGCTACAGCTTGTCGTACTGGTCGCCGCACTGGTCACGGTCGGCATGGCGCAGACGTCAACGATGCTGCTGGCGGGTATGCTCGCCACCGGCATGGCAGGAACGGCCATGACGCAAGGGCTAATCGCCTATGCCGCCAACGCCGCGTCGCCGCATGAGCAAGGCCGCGTTATTGGTGCGGCACAAGGCGGGGTATTTATGGGCCTGTTAGTGGCCCGCGTCGTCTCCGGAGGCATCAGTGATATCGCGGGCTGGCGTGGCGTGTATCTCTCTGCCGCCGGGCTGATGGTCATTATTGCGTTTCCGCTGTGGTGGAGGCTGCCCCGCTTGCCTGCGGTGCCTGAAACGATGAGTTACCCGCGCCTGATTCACTCAATGCTGATCCTGCTGCGGGAAGAAAAAGTCCTGCAGGTGCGCGGCGTACTGGCTTTACTGATGTTCGCTGCGTTCAATATTTTCTGGAGCGCCCTGGTGCTGCCGTTAAGTGCCCCACCCTATAACTTATCGCATACCGCCATTGGTGCTTTTGGCCTGGCCGGAATGGCAGGCGCGTTAGCGGCAACCCGGGCCGGAGAGTGGGCCGATCGAGGATATGCCCGGCGCACCAGCGCGGCTGCACTGGTCATGTTACTCCTGGCGTGGTGGCCGATTTCACTGATGGACCGTTCGCTCGGCATTTTGCTCATTGGCATCGTGCTGCTCGATTTGGGCGGGCAGGCGCTGCATGTCACCAACCAGAGCCTGATCTTTCGTGCCCGCCCCGAGGCACATAGCCGGCTGGTCGGGCTTTACATGCTGTTTTATGCCGTCGGCAGCGGTCTGGGCGCGCTGAGCACCACGATGACGTATGCCATCGCGGGCTGGCAGGGCGTCTGCCTGACTGGCGCAGCGGTGAGCCTGGTGGCGCTGGTGTTCTGGTGGGTAACGCGCAAGACAGGATAAGGGTGATAAAAAAAGCCCGCGGGGTGCGGGCTTCTGCAACGTCAACGTGGATAGTCGCGGTTGATCCACGCGTGATCGTCTTCCCAGGTGAACATCCATTTTCGCACCGGACCGGCCATCACGTTGAGATAGTAGCTGTCATAACCAGCCAGCGTCGCCACCGGATGGTACCCCTTCGGCACCATCACCACGTCGCGGTTATAAACGGCCATACACTCATCCAGCGACCTGTCGTCGGTATAGACCCGCTGCATGCAGAACCCCTGCCCGGGGTTGAGGCGATGATAGTAGGTCTCCTCCAGGTAGGTTTCCTGCGGTGGATTATCCGTATCGTGCTTATGGCTCGGGTATGAACTGGTGCAGCCTTCATTGGTCCAGACCTCAACCACCAGCAGGCTGTCGGCGGGTTGATCTTCCGGCAGAATGTTGTGCACGTAGCGCTGGTTATGGCCTTTGCCACGCGCCTGCGCGTCGATATTCTGCGGAGCGATAAGCCGTGTCGGAAAGGTCCCTTTGCCGGGTGCGGCGCAGACCGCCAGCTCCAGCGTCGTCAGCGCCTTAATCTGCACCGTCTCCTGCGGCGTGACGTAGACCGCCCAGGGCTTTATGCGCTCAAACGGGCTCATCCGCTCGCCGATGTCAGTAAACTGCGCGGTAGGTGTGCTGATAGAGGCCCGTCCGGCCACCAGCACCAGACAGCGCTCTTCGCTGACGGCGGGCAGCGTCAGCGTCTGCCCCTCCTGCAGTTCATATGCTTCAAAGCCAACGTATCCCCAGCCCGCGCGTTCCGGCGTGACGGACTGGGTGCGGCCCTCCGCACTCGGCGGTTGCCAGCGTGATAACAGACGTGACATGTCACCTCCTCAGATAAGCCCGGCGTCGCGCGCCAGACGGCTCAGGTTGTTATACCCCAGACGGGCGTAGGTCAGCGGGTGAGCGATAGCAGGATCCTGCTCCGCCTCCACCACCAGCCAGCCGTGATAATCCTGCGCCTTCAGCAGCCGCATGATGGGCGGATAGTCCACGCAGCCGTCACCCGGTACGGTGAAGACCCCACTCAGCACCGCATCAAGGAAGCTGGTTTTGCGGTTTTTGACGTCCGCCAGCACGTCGGCGCGCACGTCTTTGCAGTGAACATGGTTAATGCGCGATGCCCAGCGCTGGGCCACCGCCAGCGGATCAGCCCCGGCAAAGGTCAGATGGCCCGTGTCCAGCAGCAGGCCCACCTCTTCACCGGTATGGGTCATCAGGTTATCGACATCTTCAGCGGACTCAATGACCGTTCCCATATGGTGATGGTAGGCAATCTGCACCCCCTGCTGCTGCGTGTAGCGGGCAAAAGCGGTCAGCTTCTCACCGTACTCTTGCCAGCGCCCGTGCGGGAAGCGCGGGCGAAGATGAACCGGCGTCTGTTGCTCGCCGTGAATACAGCCGCTCACTTCGGCGAATACCAGCACCTTTGCCCCCAGTTCGCGCAGCAGCGTCAGGTGGGACTGCACGGCGGCAATCTCCTCCTCCACGCTACGCTCCAGCAGACGCCCTGAATACCAGCCGGAGACCAGTTGCAGATCGTGGCGCTGCAAAATGGGGCCAAGCAGGCGCGCCTCACGCGGGAATTTATTGCCCAGTTCGAAACCGGCAAAACCGGCCTCTTTCCCTTCGCTCAGACAGGTATCCAGCGGCGTCTCCGCGCCGAGTGAAGGCAGATCGTCGTTCGTCCATGTCAGCGGGTTAATGCCTAATTGCACACTCATTGTCGTCTCCTGAATTATGCGTGTCCGCGCTCGCGCCACCAGGCGATAAGCTGCAGGTAATTGTCCCGGATGCGTGCCACCAGCTGCGCATCGTCAATATCGTGTTTCAGCCATGCACGGGACGCATCGCCAAACAGCGTGCGTCCTACGGCAAAGCCCTTCACCAGCGCGTGTCCCGAGGCGGCTTTAAAATCAGCACGAAGCTGCTCAGCCGGGGCGTCCAGCCCGAGGATCACCACGCCACGGCAGTGTGGATCCCGACGTTCAATAATCTCGCTCAGCGCCGTCCAGCCATCGGCAGAGAGCGGCGGCAGTTTCCACCAGTCGGGAGAGATCCCCAGGTTGTAAAAACGCGAGATGGCGCGCAGGTAAAGCTCATCGCTGCGCGGCATGCTGGCTGGCAGGATCACCTCCAGCAGCAGTTCATGACCGGACTGGCAGCAGGCGTGGTAGACCTCTGCGATTTTCTGCTCCTGCTCCAGACGCAGGCCGTGCGCATCTTCCGGATGGAAAAAGACCAGGCATTTCACCACATGCTCCTGCGGCCAGCTGATGAGCTGCGTGCCGATGTTACCGTGCTCCATCTCCAGCGGCCGGGAGCCCGGCAGCTCAATAGGGCGGCCTATCCACCACCCTTCACCGGTAATCGCGTTCAGGGCGTCCTGACCAAAAGTGCCGTCACACAGCAGGCCGGCTTTGCCCTCAAGCCCTGCGCTGCTGGCCGCCTCACGGCTGGCCTGCAGAATAAGCTGCTTCAGCGCCGGGATGCGCTTCAGGGATGCCCCGCACTGCAACGCCATATCTTCCAGCTGGCTGCGATGATCGAAGGCCATCACGCACAGCTCCGGCCACTCGCGGCGGCGGGTAGTGACGCGGTGCAGATGGTTCAGGCGCGCGTCAAGATCGGGACGCGGCACCGACGCCGCACGCGACAGGTAGTCGTCCAGCTCAGCCTTGCTCGGCATCGCCGGGGCACAGCCGTGGCGGGAAACCACCAGCGCACCACACGCGTTGGCATAGCGGCAGGCCTGCTCCCAGCCTTCGTCGTTAAGGTAGCCGCGCAGCAGGCCGGACATAAACGCGTCGCCCGCACCGAGCACGTTCAGCACCTCAACGCGCACGCCGGTCACCGTCAGACCCTCATCCAGCCGGGGCGGTATAGCGTCGGTGTACACCGAACAGCCAAGCGCTCCACGCTTGCAAACCAGCGTGGCGTTACTCACGGCGCGCACGCGACCCAGCGCCTGCAGGGTATCGGTACTGCCACCTGCAATGTGAAACTCTTCTTCGGTGCCGACAATGACATCGAAAAGGTGCAGCACCTCCTGCAGTTCACGGGTCACGTTTTCCGCGGCAATAAAGCGCGTCTCCCCGTCCCCTAACGAGGTCAGCCCCCACAGCACCGGCCGGTAGTCGATATCCAGCACCGTGCGAACACCGTGACGGCGGGCATAGTTAAGCGCCGTCAGCACCGCGTCACGGGTCTGAGGGTGCGAGAGATGGGTCCCGGTGATGGCAAGGCACCGTGCGGAGGCAATGTAGCGTTCGTCCACATCGCTGGCCGTGATGGCCATATCCGCGCAGTTATCGCGATAAAAAATCAGTGGAAAGGTGTCCCGGTCTTTAATGCCGAGGAGCACCAGCGCCGTCAGGCGTTCTTTGTCGGTGATCAGATGGCTGGTATCGCAGCCCACCTGGTGTAATTCTTCTCGCAGGAAGCGTCCCATATGTTCATCACCGACGCGTGCCAGCATCGATGAGCGCAGCCCCTGACGCGCCGTCCCGTAGGCTACGTTGCCGGACGAGCCGCCGAGATATTTCGCGAAGCTCGACACATCTTCAAGACGGGCACCAATTTGCTGACTGTAGAGGTCTACCGCCACGCGGCCCATGCATATCACATCAAACTGCTTTTCCACGTTGATACCTCATCAGACAATGTCGTTCACGTTCAGCCAGCGGCCTTCCTGGTGTGAGAGTGCGATGGCATCCAGCACCCGCGAAACCTTCCAGCCCTCTTCAAAGTCCGGCCACATCGGCACATCAGCGGCAATACCGTCGACCAGGTCGCGTACTTCCACCGTTTTTTGATCGTTAAAGCCGATACCATGGCCCGCTCCCATGCAAAACGCGCCATAGTCCGGATGTGACGGACCCACAAGCAGCGTGCGGAATCCCTGGCGGTTTACCGGGTCGTCATGCAGATAGAGCTTCAGTTCCGCCATCCGCTCCTGGGTAAAACTGATGGCCCCTTTGGTGCCGGTTATCACGTACGACAGTCCCATCTTGCGCCCGCAGGCGACGCGGGACGTTTCAATCACCCCTTGTGCTCCGCCGGCGAAACGGACCATCGCGTGCGCCTGATCTTCGTTTTCAACCGCAACGTTTTGCGACGAACCGGCCTGCGCCGGGCGCTCAGGCACAACAATTTTTAAATCACCGCAGACCTGCTGAATGTCCCCGACCAGATACTGCGCCATGTTGACGATATGCGCCGCCAGGTCCCCCAGTGCACCCAGCCCGGCGGTCTCTTTAAAACAGTGCCAGTGAATGGGAGAAAGCGGGTCGGCCATATAATCTTCGTTGTGGGTACCGTAGAAGTGGATCACCTCGCCAATCTCGCCGCGGGCGATGATCTCTTTCGCCAGCTGTGCCGTCGGGTTTTTCATGTAGTTAAAACCCACCAGCGTTTTCACCCCTGCCCGCTTCGCGGCGTCCACCATTTCACGTGCGTCATGGGCATTCAGCGCCAGCGGCTTTTCCGAGTAGACATGCTTACCGTGGCGAATGGCCTCCAGCGCCATCTCTTTATGCAGATGGTTGGGCGAGCATATATCCACGACATCAATCGCCGGGTCAGCCACCAGTGCCCGCCAGTCGCCGGTTGAGCGGTTGAAGCCAAAGGCCTGCGCCCGCTCTGCCGCCAGCGCGGGCGTCACTTCCGCCACCATCTCGCGCACCAGTTTGCCGCGCAGGGTAAATACCGTCGGCGCCTGGGCATAGGCGATGGCATGCGCCTTGCCGATATACCCGGTGCCAATCAATCCAATACGAACCTCTTTCATCCTGATCCTCACAATGCGCCGCGACGGCTCTTGGCATAGGTGTCGAATGCCACCGCCAGAACGATAATTAATCCGGTGATTATTTGCTGGTAATAGGCCGAGACGTTCATCAGCACCAGACCGTTAATCAGGATCCCCATAATGATGGAACCAATGATGGTGCCGCCGATGCGTCCATAGCCGCCCATCAGCGAGGTGCCGCCGATGACCACCGAGGCGATAACGCGCAGTTCAAAGGAGATCCCGGCGACCGCTTCCGCACTGCCAAGACGAGCGCTGAGAATGAAGCCCGCCAGTCCCGCCAGACAGCCAATCAGCACATAGACACTCACCAGCACGCGCTTCACGTTGACCCCCGCCAGGCGCGCTGCCTCCGGGTTACCGCCGATGGCATAGACGAAGCGTCCCCAGCGGGTTTTATGCAGCGCCAGGTACCCGCCAAGCGCCACGATGGCGAAAATCCAGATTGGAATGGAGATGCCAAGCAGCTCCCCGCGTCCCCACCAGCGGTAACCCGGGTCGAAACCTGCAATGGGCGCGCCGTCGTTAATCACCAGCGTCAGACCACGCCAGATGGTCATCCCGCCGAGCGTGACGATAAACGGCGGCAGGCGCAGTCGGGTTACGCCCAGGCCGTGCAGGAAGCCAATCGCCGTGCCCATCGCCAGGCAAATCCCCAGCCCAATCAGCCAGCTCATGCCGCCCCAGGCGTTCGGATCAACGGTGGTGAAGTTGTCGCCCTTAATCACGTATGCGGCGGTCATGGCGCAGACCGCCAGGATGGAGCCGACAGAAAGATCGATACCGGCAGTCAAAATGACGAAGGTCATCCCCACGGCCATGATCCCGTAGATGGACACCTCGGTCAGGATGTTGAAAATATTGCGTTCAGAGAAAAAATTGCTGTTCTGCGACTGAAAGAAAATCAGCAGCAGGATCATGAAAATCAGTACCCCGAAGCGCTCGAAGAAGGCGATAGGATCGAGGCGTCCGCTGCGTTTCACCGGAACCTGCGTTTTAGAAATCATCTGCGTCATGGAAAACTCCGTTATGCCGCGTTGAGGGCGTTGTGGTTGATGGCCATCATCGTCATCAGCCGCTCTTCGTTAGCGTCGTCGCCGTGGATCTCACCGGTCACCCGGCCTTCACTGAGCGTGATGATCCGATCGGATACCGCCATCACTTCAGGCAGATCGGAGGAGATCACGATCACCGCCACGCCCTGTTTGGCCATATCAAACAGCACCTGGTGCACTTCCGACTTGGTGCCCACGTCGATACCGCGCGTCGGCTCATCGACAATCAGCACCCGAGGGTTCAGCGCCATGCAGCGCGCCAGGATAACTTTCTGCTGGTTACCGCCGGAGAGCTTGCGCACCTCCTGCGCGCTGTTGACCATTTTGATCTGCAGCGCCTTGCGGTAGGACTCAATCAGATCGTCCTCTTTGCGGGTATTCACAAACCAGCGCCACTGCATCAGAGAAGAGAGACTGGAGAGCGACAGGTTGTCGCGAATCGATAACCCCAGCACCGCCCCCTCTTTCTTGCGATCTTCCGGGACCAGCGCGATGCCCTGCTCGAGGGCGTACATCGGGTCGCGCGGTTGATACGGGGCGCCGTCCAGTTCAAAGCTGCCCGAGGTAAAGGCATCCGCCCCGAACAGGCAGCGCGCCACTTCGGTGCGCCCTGCCCCCACCAGGCCGGCAATGCCCAGTACTTCTCCGGCGTGGATATGGAAGCTGATGTCATGCAGGGCAATGCCGTGCGGATCCAGCGGCGGTTTTTCGCGGCTTAGCCCTTTTACTGCCAGACGGACCGGCTTGTTTTCATGATGGGTTTCGCTGGCGGGACGACGATTAAAGGCCACGTCACGCCCCACCATCAGACGGATCAGCTGCTCGACATTGGTTTGCGCCACGGCGCCACTGCCGGTGAAACGGCCGTCCTGGAAAACGGTAAAGCGATCGCAAAGCTGGAAAACTTCGTGCAGTCGGTGGGTAACGTAAATAATGCTCACCCCCCGGTTTTTCAGCTCGCGCACCACGCGGTGCAGGCTTTCCACCTCGCTGTCGCTCAGCGCCGCGGAGGGTTCATCCATGATGATCAGCCTGGCGTTCAGCGTCAGCGCCCGGGCAATCTCGACCATCTGCTGCTGGGCTACGCTCAGACGGGCGACAGGCGTGGTTGGCGCAACGTTCAGCTGCAGATAATCGAGGATCACCTGCGCCTCCTGGTTCACCGCTTTTTCGTCGACAATCAGGTTACGTTTACGCGGCTCACGCCCGAGAAACATGTTTTCCGCGACGGTCATATTGGGCAGCAGGTTAAATTCCTGATAGATAGTGATAATGCCCTTGTTCTGCCGCTCAACCGGTGAATCGTCCACCGGCAGCGTGTCGCCGTTGAACCAGATATCCCCGCGCGTTTGCGGCTGTGCGCCCGCCAGGGCTTTCAGCAGCGTGGATTTCCCCGCTCCGTTCTCACCCAGCAGCGCGTGGATCTCCCCGGCACCGACGGTGAGCTGTGCGCTGCTCAGCGCCCAGACACCAGAAAAGCTTTTTGCCAGGTCGGTCACTTTCAGTAAGGGTTGCGACATCGGTCTGCTCCTCCTTAATAGTGAGCCGCCACCTGTGCGGCGGCTCCGGATAAATCAGTTACCGGCCTCACTGATGCGCTCAGCCTGCTGCAGATTTTCTTTGGTGATAAGCGTTGGCGGGTAGTCCGCGCCGGTGATGGCTTTCTTCTCACGCACGTTGGCCACCAGCTGGCTCATCGCCGTTTGTACCGCGAAGCCCGGGCGTTGATCCGCCGTGACCGCCAGCCAGCCGTCGCGCACGCGCGCCAGCGCCTCAGGGACCGCGTCAAATCCGGTCACCAGAATTTCACCTGGCTTCACGCCCTGGCCCTGCAGCGCTTCAATTGCGCCCAGTGCCATGTCGTCATTGGCGGAGAGGATCACCTGTGGGCGTTTCGGCAGTGACGGCAGAACGCTTTCCACAATGCGCATCCCTTCAGAACGCATCCAGTTGCCGGTCTGATCGGCAACGATCTTGTACTTGTCCCCGCCCGCCTTCAGGCTGTCGCGGATCCCTTTGGTACGTTCAATGTTGGAGGAGGAACCTGGCTGGCCGGTGAGCAGAATAATGTCTGCCCCGTTGGGGAATTTGCTTTTAACGAAGTCGCCAATCGCCTGGCCGCCTTTGTAGTTGTTAGCACCAAAATGCGGCACCTTCTTCTGGCTGTCGACGGAGCGGTCAAGCGTCACAACGGGCAGATTCGCATCCTGAATTTCATCCACCGCGCTGGAGACGGCATTGACGTCATTCGGGGAGACGATGAACCCCTGCGCACCACGGGTGATGGCGTTTTCCAGGTCAGCGACCTGTTTCGGCGAGCTGCCCTGCCCGTCCAGTACCTGAAGCTTTACGCCCATCTCTTTTGCGGCTTTTACCGCGGTACGCTGCATGTGAACTTCAAACGGCATCGCCAGGTTTGGTGTACTGAAAACTATTTGCTCGTTTTCGGCCATTGCTGCCCCGGCGGTCATGGCGATGAGGGCGGCTAAGATCAGTTTTTTCATTATTATGTCTCTCTGTGTAGGGTGGTTGTGTTTAGAGGACGATCTCACGCTGGCTACGCAGGGATTCCAGCGCTTTATCCGCCAGGTACAGCGCACGTTCACCATCATCGCCGCTACAGTCAGGCGTCGCTTCGCCGCGCAGCACCGCAACAAAGTGTTCCCATTCCGCGGCGTAAGCGGATTTGTAGCGCTGCAGGAAGAAGTGTTCCGGCAGTGCGCCGGTGCAACCCTGTTTGCCGTAGTGCTGCACCTGATTTTCAAGAATATTGCCCGCACACAGCAGGCCTTCTGAGCCGTGCAGTTCCAGGCGCTGGTCGTAGCCGTAAGAAGAGCGGCGGCTGTTGACGATGGTCGCCATCGCGCCGGAGGCATACTTCAGTACGATAAACGCGGTATCGATATCCCCCGCCTCGCCAATCGCCGGATCCACCAGATTGCTGCCCTGGGCATATACCGACACCGGCTCTTCGCCCATGATGAAGCGCGCCATATCAAAATCGTGAATGGTCATGTCGCGGAACATACCGCCGGAAACGCGCACATATTGCGCCGGTGGCGGGGACGGGTCGCGGGAGATAATCAGCAGCGATTCGGGCTTGCCGATCCGCCCGGCCTGCACCTCGGTTTTGACCCGGCGAAACTGCGGGTCAAAGCGGCGGTTAAAACCGATAAACAGCGGTACGTTGTACTCGTTAACCACTTTCAGGCAGTCGCGCACGCGGGCAAGATCCAGGTGTACCGGCTTTTCACAGAAGATCGCTTTGCCGTGGCGGGCGGCCATCTCAATCAGATCCGCGTGGGTATCCGTCGCAGACGCGATCAGCACGGCATGAACGTTTGGGTCGCTCATCGCGTCCTCCAGGCTCTGCAGACGAGCCTGATATTGCGCGGCGAGGCGGGTGGCAAATTCCTGATTCGGGTCGACCACAGACCAGAGCGTGGTCTCACTGTGGCTGGCGATGTTAGCTGCATGTACCTGGCCAATTCGGCCAGCGCCCAGTAAAGCAATGTTAAACATAACGGCTCCCGGTGTTGGTGAATGCTGTGAACTAACGACCCCTTAAATAAAACATTTATTTCATTTTTATAAATAGTGAAAATTATATTTTTGAGTGCGGGTTAACACTTTTGAGATGATTGAGATAAATTTTGTTATCAATATCACAACATTGCAGCCGCGCCGCGATGCACTTGCCACAGAAACACAGGAGACAAAATGGCGACAGGTGTGCCCTCTCCCGTGGCGGGAGAGGGTGAGAATGTAGGCAGTGAAAAATGAAATGAAAATTTCGTTATGGCGGGAAATACTTAATACTGGCGTGCTTTTTTTACCTGCGCCTGGGTTTGCTCAGCGGCTTTGCGCACCGCAGGCGATCCCGCGACCTGCGCATCACCGGTTCGCCACCATGACGCGTAATCATGGGTCATGGTTTTCGGCAGCACTTTGATATCCAGCAGCGTTGGGCCTGGATGCGCCCGCGACGCCTCCAGCGCCGCCAGCAGACTCTGCTCGTCGTGGACCCGCCACGCGCGACAGCCGTAGCTTTCCGCGTTCTGGGCGAAATCGACTTTTACCAGCGGTCCGTCAAGCCGGCCTGAATCTGGATTTCGATGACGGTTTTCCGTACCGAAGCTCCCCATCCCGTGCCCCATCTGCAGGTTATTAATGCAGCCGAAGCTGGCATTATCAAACAGCAAAACGGTGACGTTAATCCCCTCCTGCACCGCGGTTTGTAGCTCGGAGTGCAGCATCATGTAGGAGCCATCCCCCACCATGGCGTAAACCGGCTGATGCGGGCTGGCAAGCTTCGCGCCTATCGCCGCCGCAATCTCATACCCCATGCAGGAGTAGCCGTACTCCAGGTGGTAACTGTCCGGCGTCTTCACCTGCCAGAGGCGCTGTAAATCCCCGGGCAGCGATCCGGCCGCGCCCACAACGATGGCGTTATCTTCAATATGTTGATTGATAAGCCCCAGCACCCGCGTCTGGGTCAGACGGGTGTTGAGCACCTCACCGTATTCCGCCAACTGCGCATCAAGGTGCCCTGCCACTTCAGGCGCATCGTCGGGATGCCACTGACGGCCCCATAAGCGCTGGCACTCCGCATGCCAGGCAGATTTCGCCTGAGCAATCTCCTCTCCCCAGTGGTTTCGGTACGCGGGGAGCGCCTGCGTTAAAGCGTGCAGCCCGGTTTGCGCATCGGCAATCAGCGCCGTGGCATCCAGTTTCAGGGCATCAAACTCGGCGACATTCAAAAGCAGGAACTCGACGTCCGGATGGGAAAAGAGCGCTTTAGAGCCGGTGGTAAAGTCCGTCAGGCGCGTGCCGATGCCAATCACCAAATCCGCCCTGGGTGCAAGCTGGTTAGCGGCCATTCCGCCCGTCACACCGATCCCCCCCAGATTAAGGGGATGATCGCTTACCAGCGCCCCCTTTCCGGCCTGGGTTTCGGCAAACGGCAGTTGCAGCGTCTCGACAAATTGCCGAAATGCCTCATGCGCGCCGGAATAACGCACGCCCCCGCCACACACCACCAGTGGACGGCGTTTACGGGCAATCAACGCCTGTGCCTGGGCCAGACGCTGGGGGTCAGGCGGACGGCGTTCAATGTGATGCACGCGACGCGCAAAGAAGCTCAGGGGATAATCCCAGGCTTCGCCCTGCACGTCCTGCGGCAGGCAAATGGTCACTGCCCCCGTCGCTGCAGGGTCAGTAAGCGTTCGCATCGCATTTAACATCGCGCTCATTAACTGTTCGGGACGGTTAATGCGGTCCCAGTAGCGTGAAACGGGACGGAAGCAGTCGTTGGTGCTGATACTGAGATCGTGGTACTGCTCGATTTGCTGCAAAACCGGATCGGGCTGGCGGCTGGCATAGATATCCCCCGGTAACAGCAGGAGCGGAATGCGGTTCGCGGTGGCGGTCGCCGCGGCCGTCACCATATTAGCCGCGCCGGGCCCGACGGATGAGGTGACGGCAAAAATGCGCCGACGGCGATGCTGTTTAGCGAATCCGGTCGCCATATGGGCGATGCCCTGTTCGTTACACCCCTGCATCACCTGCAGGTGGCCAGGATCCTGCTCCAGTGCCTGGCCTATACCCAGCACGTTGCCGTGACCAAAAATGGTCGCCACGCCCTCCACGAAGGGCGTTTCGTGTCCATCAATGGAGACATATTGTTGATTAAGGAATCTGACCAGGGCCTGAGCCATGGTCATACGTTCGGTTTGCATAAAACCTCCTGTCAGCCCAGCGTCGGCATGGAGAACGCAGCGCCAGTCTCCTGCTGCATTTCCGGCCAGCGTGCGGTGATGGTTTTCATTCGGGTGTAGAAACGCACGCCGTCGTTGCCGTGGACATTCAGCGCACCAAAGATCGAACGCTTCCAGCCACCAAAACTGTGGAACGCCATCGGCACCGGGATCGGCACGTTCACCCCAACCATCCCCGCCTGCACCTCTTCGCAGAAGCGGCGCGCGCAGCCACCGTCACGGGTAAATATTGCCGAGCCATTACCATATTCATGCCGGTTAATCAGGCCCACCGCGCTGCTGTAATCTGCAACACGCACCACAGAAAGTACCGGCCCGAAAATCTCTTCTTTATAGATGGTCATCTCCGGCGTGACGTTATCGAACAGCGTTGGTCCGACAAAATAGCCCTGCTCGTGGCCTTTCACGCTGAACCCACGGCCATCCACGCGCAGGCGCGCTCCCTGAGTTTCCCCGCTGTCGATATAGCCCAGCACTTTGTTACGGTGTGCCGAGGAGATAAGCGGCCCCATTTCGTTCTCTGGCGTCTGGTCCAGACCCGGTCCGACGCGCAGCGCGGCAATCTGTTTTTCCAGCCGGGAACAGAGTTCATCAGCGGTGTTATCCCCCACCGCCAGCACCACCGACAGCGCCATGCAACGTTCTCCCGCCGCGCCGAAGGCAGCGCCCATAATCGCGTTCGTCGCCATATCCATATCGGCATCCGGCATTAAGATACAGTGGTTTTTTGCCCCGCCCAGTGCCTGACAGCGTTTACCGTGGGCGGAGGCGGTCTCGTAAATGTATTGGGCGATCGGCGTTGAACCGACAAAGCTCACAGCCTGCACGCGTGGGTCAGTCAGCAGCACGTCAACCGACTCTTTATCACCCTGCACCACGTTAAACACGCCGTCAGGCAGGCCGGCGTCTTTCAGCAGTTTTGCCAGCGCGAGCGCCAGAGAGGGATCTTTTTCCGACGGTTTCAGCACGAACGTGTTGCCGGTGGCCAGCGCAATCGGGAACATCCACATCGGTACCATTGCCGGGAAATTAAACGGCGTGATCCCGGCACATACGCCGAGCGGCTGCATCAACGAGTGGCTGTCGACACCGGTGCCGACGTTAGCGGAGTGCTCACCTTTTTGCAGATGCGGGATGCCGCAGGCAAACTCCACCACTTCCAGGCCGCGGGTCAGCTCGCCCACCGCGTCGGAGAAGACTTTGCCATGCTCTTCGCTGATGATGCGGGCCAGGCGCTCCATGTTCTCTTCCAGCAGCGCTTTGAAGCGGAACATCACGCGTGCGCGTTTAAGTGGAGAATGACGCGCCCAGCCAGGAAAAGCCTGCTGTGCTGCGGCAATCGCCTGTTCGGTTTCCTGTGCCGTACTCATCACCACCTGGCGGATCTGCTCTCCGGTGGCCGGGTTGAAGATTGCCTGAACGCGCTGGCCTGAACCGGTGACACACTCGCCGTGAATAAAATTCGCTACCGTCTCCATCCTTAACCTCTCGCTGTTGATACGTGACTGTTACCTGAACACTATATATGAAACAAATATTCCATTTTAAGTTGAAATAAAATAAATGATGATTATTGTGATCAAGGATGGATTTTTATGTTAACAGCCACCATCACCGGTGCAGCCTGCGCTATTAAGGCATTTCAGGCGTTGAAATGCGTGAAGCTTCTGTTTCATTTTTGAGGCCAGATGGACGGCCGGCATTTAAAAGACGCGGTTTTGCGTTTAGAATCATAAAACTATGCATAGGGGGTAAAATGACCACAGCAACCAGCCTGAATGAGCTGCAGCAGCAAATCCGCGATCGCTACGATAGCCTGAGCAAGAGGCTGCAGCAGGTCTCCCGCTATGTGCTGGATAATACCAACAGCGTGGCCTTTGATACGGTCGCCGTCATTGCCGAGCGTGCCGATGTGCCGCCGTCAACGCTGATCCGTTTTGCCAATGCTTTTGACTTCACCGGTTTCAACGAGATGAAACAGCTGTTTCGCATGAACCTGGTGGAAGAGACCGCCAGCTACAGTGACCGCGCCCGGCTGTTTCGCGAAATGGAAAGCCAGGCCGTCCCGGAAACCCCGCTCGATATTCTGCAGGAGTTCGCCCGTTCAAATGCGCAGGCCCTCCAGCAGCTGGCCGCCCGCGCCGAGCCGGAGATGCTGGAGCGCGCCGTACAACTGCTGGCCGACGCCGACACAATCTATATCGCCGGGTTACGCCGCTCGTTTAGCGTTGCCGCCTATCTGACCTACGCCCTGAGCCACCTGGAGTGCCGCCCTATTCTGCTCGACGGAATGGGGGGGATGCTGCGTGAGCAGATCAACCGCATCAAGGCGCAGGACATCGTGGTATCGATCAGCTTCTCGCCGTATGCGGAAGAGACGGTGATGGTCAGCGAAACCGCCGCCAGCGTCGGCGCGCGGCAGATTGTGATCACCGACAGCCAGATAAGCCCGCTGGCCACCTTCAGCGATCTCTGTTTTGTGGTGAAAGAGGCGCAGGTTGACGCGTTTCGCTCGCAGTCGGCGACGCTGTGCCTCGTGCAGTCGCTGGTGGTAGCGCTGGCATATCGGCTGGGAAGTGGGAAGTAACGGAGAATAAAAAACCCCCTGCGCAAGCAGAGGGTTTGGGGTGATATCAGGGGAAAATCATTCCCACTCAATCGTAGCCGGTGGCTTACCGCTGATGTCATACACCACGCGGGAGATACCGTTCACTTCGTTGATAATGCGGTTAGAGACGCGACCCAGGAAGTCGTACGGCAGGTGCGCCCAGTGCGCGGTCATGAAGTCGATGGTTTCTACCGCACGCAGGGAAACAACCCAGTCGTACTTACGGCCATCGCCCATCACGCCGACAGAGCGCACCGGCAGGAACACGGTGAACGCCTGGCTCACTTTGTTGTACAGGTCAGCTTTGTGCAGCTCTTCAATGAAGATAGCGTCCGCACGACGCAGCAGGTCGCAGTACTCTTTCTTCACTTCGCCCAGCACACGCACGCCCAGACCAGGACCCGGGAACGGGTGACGGTAGAGCATGTCGTATGGCAGACCCAGTTCCAGGCCGATCTTACGTACTTCATCTTTGAAAAGCTCACGCAGCGGTTCAACCAGGCCCATCTTCATCTCTTTCGGCAGGCCGCCCACGTTATGGTGAGATTTGATGACATGTGCTTTACCGGTTGCGGAAGCCGCAGATTCAATCACGTCAGGGTAAATGGTGCCCTGCGCCAGCCATTTAACGTCTTCCAGCTTCAGCGCTTCTTCATCGAACACTTCAACGAAGACGCGACCGATGATTTTACGTTTCGCTTCCGGATCGTTCTCGCCGGCCAGCGCGTCGAGGAAGCGCTTCTCGCCTTCCACGTGAATGATGTTCAGACCGAAGTGGTCGCCGAACATATCCATAACCTGCTGCGCTTCGTTCAGACGCAGCAGACCGTTGTCCACGAATACACAGGTCAGGTTTTTGCCGATTGCGCGGTGCAGCAGCATCGCGGTGACAGAGGAGTCAACACCGCCGGACAGGCCGAGGATCACTTTGTCATTGCCAACCTGCTGGCGGATACGCTCAACGGCGTCGTCGATGATTTTTGCTGGCGTCCACAGTGCTTCACACTGGCAGATATCACGCACGAAGCGTTCCAGCATGCGCATACCCTGACGGGTGTGGGTCACTTCCGGGTGGAACTGCACACCGTAGAAGCGTTTTTCTTCGTTCGCCATAATCGCAAACGGGCAGTTATCGGTGCTGGCAACGGTCACAAAGTCAGACGGGATGGCGGTGACTTTGTCGCCGTGGCTCATCCACACGTCCAGCAGCGGTTTGCCGTCTGCGGTCAGGGAGTCTTCGATACCGCGAACCAGCGCGCTGTCGGTGACGACTTCAACCTGCGCGTAACCAAACTCACGCTCGTTAGACCCTTCTACGTGGCCGCCCAGCTGCATGGCCATAGTCTGCATACCGTAGCAAACGCCGAATACCGGCACGCCCGCTTCAAACACGTACTGCGGTGCGCGTGGGCTGTTCTCTTCGGTGGTGCTTTCCGGGCCGCCGGACAGGATGATGCCGCTTGGATTGAATTCGCGAATCTGTGCTTCCGTGACATCCCATGCCCACAGTTCACAGTAAACGCCCAGTTCACGCACGCGACGCGCCACCAGTTGAGTGTACTGAGAACCAAAGTCCAGGATGAGAATGCGATGTTTATGAATGTTTTCCGTCATTGACGCTAATTCCGAGGCAAGTGAAACAAATACAGAGCGCCCGGCATGAGCCGGGCGCGGAAATTTATCAGGAGCCCAGACGGTAGTTCGGGGACTCTTTGGTGATCGTCACGTCGTGAACGTGGCTCTCCTGGATACCCGCACCGCTGATGCGTACGAATTCCGCTTTAGTACGCAGCAGGTCGATGGTACCACAGCCGGTCAGACCCATACAGGAGCGCAGGCCGCCCATCTGCTGGTGAATGATCTCTTTCAGGCGGCCTTTATAGGCAACGCGGCCTTCGATACCTTCCGGTACCAGTTTGTCAGCGGCGTTATCGCTCTGGAAGTAACGGTCGGAAGAGCCTTTGGACATCGCGCCCAGGGAGCCCATACCACGGTATGATTTGTAAGAACGGCCCTGGTAGAGTTCGATTTCGCCCGGGGATTCTTCAGTACCGGCCAGCATGGAGCCAACCATGACGGCTGCAGCACCTGCAGCGATCGCTTTCGCGATGTCGCCAGAGAAGCGGATACCGCCGTCAGCGATAACCGGAATACCGGTGCCTTCCAGCGCTTCAACCGCGTCGGATACCGCGGTGATCTGCGGAACGCCTACGCCAGTCACGATACGGGTGGTACAAATAGAGCCAGGACCGATACCGACTTTCACCGCGCTGCAGCCTGCTTCAGCCAGTGCGCGAGCGCCTGCGCCCGTTGCAACGTTACCGCCGATGATCTGCAGGTCTGGGTATTTCGCACGGGTTTCACGAATACGTTGCAGAACGCCTTCGGAGTGGCCGTGAGAGGAGTCAATCAGCAGTACGTCAACGCCCGCAGCCACCAGCGCGTCAACACGCTCTTCGTTACCTGCACCCGCGCCAACGGCAGCACCTACGCGCAGACGGCCATGCTCGTCTTTACAGGCGTTAGGTTTACGTTCTGCTTTCTGGAAATCTTTAACAGTGATCATGCCCAGCAGGTGGAAGTTCGCGTCCACAACCAGTGCTTTCTCAACGCGCTTCTCGTGCATTTTAGCCAGCACGACGTCACGGGTTTCGCCTTCACGGACGGTCACCAGACGCTCTTTCGGGGTCATGTATACGCTGACAGGCTGGTTCAGGTCAGTCACGAAACGCACGTCACGGCCGGTGATGATGCCCACCAGTTCGTTATCTTCGGTGACAACCGGGTAACCGGCGAAACCGTTACGTTCGGTCAGGGCTTTCACTTCGTGCAGGGTGGTGGTTGGCAGAACGGTCTGTGGGTCAGACACGATGCCGGATTCATGTTTCTTCACGCGGCGAACTTCTTCAGCCTGACGCTCAATAGACATGTTTTTATGAATAAAGCCGATGCCACCTTCCTGTGCCAGGGCGATAGCCAGGCGCGCTTCAGTCACGGTGTCCATTGCCGCAGAGAGCATAGGAATGTTCAGGCGAATCGTTTTCGTCAACTGCGTGCTGAGATCGGCAGTATTCGGCAGAACGGTGGAATGAGCGGGAACGAGGAGGACGTCGTCAAACGTCAGTGCTTCTTTAGCGATACGTAGCATGGGCAATATCTCTGACCTGGTGGGTGGTTAAATATTGCCGTGGCATTATACAGAGCGTAACCGATTGCATCCACACTTTTTTATAAAAAAACCTTGCACTCCCCTCTCAGCAGGTTACTATCGACTGAATAACTTGCTGATTTAGAATTTGATCCCGCTCACATGTTATCCACTCAATCCCCCTCAATTTTTACTGTCAGCCGCCTTAATCAGACGGTTCGTTTGCTGCTTGAGCAGGAAATGGGGCAGGTCTGGATCAGCGGTGAAATTTCTAACTTCACGCAGCCTTCATCTGGTCACTGGTACTTCACGTTAAAAGACGACACCGCTCAGGTGCGCTGTGCAATGTTCCGCAACAGCAACCGCCGCGTGACGTTTCGCCCTCAGCATGGTCAGCAGGTTCTGGTTCGTGCCAATATCACCCTGTATGAGCCGCGCGGCGATTATCAAATCATCGTCGAAAGTATGCAGCCTGCGGGCGAAGGTGTGTTGCAGCAGAAGTACGAGCAGCTAAAAGACAAACTCTCGCAAGAGGGTCTGTTCGATCAGCAGTTCAAAAAACCGCTCCCTTCACCTGCCCACTGCGTTGGGGTGATTACGTCAAAAACCGGGGCGGCACTGCACGACATACTTCATGTCCTCAAACGCCGCGACCCGTCCCTGCCCGTTATCATCTACCCGACCGCTGTTCAGGGTGATGACGCACCGGGTCAGATTGTCCGCGCCATTGAACTTGCAAACGCACGTCAGGAATGCGACGTGCTGATTGTCGGGCGTGGCGGCGGTTCGCTGGAAGACCTGTGGAGCTTTAACGACGAACGCGTGGCACGGGCCATTTTCGCAAGCCAGATCCCGGTCGTCAGCGCCGTCGGCCACGAAACGGACGTAACGATAGCTGATTTTGTGGCGGATTTACGCGCGCCAACGCCCTCCGCAGCCGCGGAAGTGGTGAGCCGCAATCAGCTGGAGCTGCTGCGCCAGCTGCAGAATGGTCAGCAGCGTCTTGAAATGGCGATGGACTATTTCCTGGCCAACCGGACGCGCCGGTTTACCCAGCTTCATCATCGCCTGCAACAGCAGCATCCGCAATTGCGGCTGGCCCGTCAGCAAACCGTGCTGGAGCGTCTGCGTCAGCGAATGAACATCGCGCTGGATATTCAGCTCAAGCGCGCGGTCTCGCGCCAGCAGCGTATTACTCAGCGCCTGAACCAGCAGACCCCACAGCCGAAGATTTATCGCGCGCAAACGCGTATTCAACAGCTTGAGTATCGACTGGCAGACACTATCCGCGCACGTCTTAGCATCACACGTGAACGCTTTGGCAACGCCGTGACCCACCTCGAGGCGGTCAGCCCGCTCTCGACGCTGGCACGAGGCTATAGCGTAACGACCGCCACCGACGGTAAAGTGCTGAAGCAAACGAAGCAGGTGAAAGCCGGAGATGTTCTCACCACCCGTCTGTCAGACGGCTGGGTGGAGAGCGAAGTGAAAGAGATTAAACCGGTGAAAAAAACGCGCCAGCGAAAAACCGGATAATTCTTCGTCGGTTACAAACTATACTGCTGCTATTCCCTTTTATCTGGCCTTGCCCGAACTAAGGAGAGCAGCATGTCTTATCTTCACAGCGTCATTCCCCCCTATATTCTTCGTCGCATTATCGAAAGTGGCTCTGAGCCGCAGCAGCGCTGCGCCCGTCAGACGTTAACGCATGTGCAAACGCTCATGGCGCATATGCCGGGCAAACCCGCCGCGCCGCACGTCAATAAAGCCGGTCAACTGGAGCGTGATATTTACGATGCCAGACAGACGCAGGAGCTGCCGGGTACTCAGGTGCGTTATGAGGGCCAGCCGTCAAATGGCGATGTGGCGGTTGATGAAGCCTACAATTATTTGGGGGTCACCCATGATTTCTTCTGGAAAATGTATCAGCGCGATTCGCTTGATAATAAAGGCCTGATCCTGACCGGTACCGTGCACTATGGCCGGGAATATCAGAACGCCTTCTGGAATGGTCAGCAGATGGTCTTTGGCGATGGCGACGGCGAAATATTTAACCGCTTTACCATTGCCATTGACGTCGTGGCCCACGAGCTAAGCCACGGTGTCACCGAGACCGAAGCCGGGCTTATCTATTTTGAGCAGTCTGGCGCGCTGAATGAATCATTGTCAGATGTGTTTGGCTCGCTGGTCAAACAGTACCACCTCAAACAGACCGCCGATGAAGCCGACTGGCTGATTGGTGAGGGGCTGCTGGCAGACGGTATTAACGGCAAAGGGCTACGCTCCATGTCAGCGCCCGGCACCGCCTATGACGATCCTCTGCTCGGTAAAGACCCGCAGCCTGGGCACATGAAAGACTTTATCAAAACGCGCGAAGACAACGGCGGCGTACACCTGAATTCAGGTATTCCCAACCGGGCGTTTTATCTGGCCGCGAAGACGATTGGGGGTCATGCCTGGGAAAAAGCGGGATATGCCTGGTACGACACAGTTTGCGACCGTCACCTGGCGCAAGATGCCGATTTTGAGGCCTTCGCAAAACTGACGGTTGCCCACGGCGAGAAACGGTCCGGTGGCGACGTGGCGGCTGCGATAAAACAAGCCTGGGAACAGGTGGGAGTGCTGTAAATGCAGGTTCCGGAACTCACAGATGACGCCGTCGTTGAGCTGGCCCGGGAAGGCGGCGTCGCTTTTATCCCTAAGCTAAGCGGCCAACGCACCATTACGCTTTCGTCACTCAATGAGGCCCAGCGTCAGCGCGTGGTAAGCATCCTGGAGCAGGCATTTCCACGCGGCCAGCCGCCGGGTGAACCCACCTCGCCGGGGAGTGGCGATCAGCGTTATTTTCGCATCCAGATAATCTGGACTCAGCACAATCAGGCCCAGTACACCGATATGATTGTGCTGGTGCCTGAGCAGGAAGCCCCTGAGTCGCTGGTCGAGCTGTGGCAGAAAGGCGAAGGCTGCGTGTGTGATTAAACTTCAGCCGGGACAAATTCCACGCGCTTTTTCGAAATCAGGCCGTGGCCGTTCTGGCAGAAATAATCCACCGCACCGCAGGCTTTTAAGACCTGGAGTGGCTGATGACACTCCGGGCAGCGGGCTTCGAGCGCGATATCCTTATCGCAGTGCTCACAGTGGGCGATGCCATTTTGCGCTTCAAGCTCTGCGTGGCAATCCGGGCAGGTAATCGACATGATGACTCCTTTGCTGGGCATTCTGTAATGCGTTGATATTAACACGCAGCACTCAGTGCGGGCCACGCAGCTGTTGCTGTAAGGTCAGCAGCAGTTCTACTTCCGCCATTCGACGGCGTGTCGTCCGGCTCACTTCTTCCGGGTCACATTCGAACAGACTTTTCTGCCCCAGAATGCGCTCTGCCAGGCAGTGCGTATAAATCGTGCCTGGAATATGCCAGCGCTGAACCCGATCGCCGTCCGTCAGCACGAGCACATCTTCCGCTCCGTGACGATCGTGGCTTATGACGCGCCCGTCATGCAGATACAGCCGTAACCCTTTTCGCCCGCCTGACGGTCCCGCATATTTGTTGAGCCAAATCTCCACCGGAATGCCACTAAGCTGCCCGCGAAGATGAGCGCTGCCCTCTGCCGTGGTGAGATCGCCCTGTTTGATCTCACGCCCAAGCCGGTCAGTAGCGGCCACCACCTGCAGCGTCATATCATCCCCGCCCCCCAGATAACGCACCGTTTCACGCAGCATCGCCAGCACATGCGTGCCGATGTCCAGGATAACGCCGTCAGGATGGCGAAGCGTGCGGGTGTCCATTTCACCCGTGGCGAAGTTAAGCGCGACAGGTTCTCCTTTTGCGTTAAACCCGCTCGGTTCCTGCAAAAAACCGTCAATTCTGGCGATATCAGCAAAAGTCCCGATCAGCCCAAGCTGAACCGTTGCGAGGCGCGCCATCCAGTGGTCAAGTGCGAGCACACGGGACGCCGCACCGGGCAACGCCAGCAGCCTGTTCAGTTTTTCGAGCTGCGCGAGCGTGGCGACGATGGGTTTTTCAACCACGATCCGCACCACAGGAGACGCCAGGGCGTGCTCCAGCACCTCAAGATGCTGCAGAGAAGCCGTGGTAATAAACAGGGTATCAAGAGGATGCGAGAGAAGTTCGGTGAGAGAGGCGCAGCGCGTCACGCCTTCAGGGTGTCTGCCAGGCTGAACATCAAAACCCAGGCAGTGCAGTGAATCGCCATACAGATTGTGTAATGCAGGTAAATAAGCGGTTTCCACCACCGCGCCAAGACCAACAAACCCTAACAGCATGTTCTACCTCGTCGAGTAAATTACCGGGGCAAACGCCTGCCCCGGTATCGACGAGCGAGGCGTTATCAGGCGTTAGCGGCCGGTTTAGTCTGCGCATTTTCCAGCATGCGACGTACCGGAACAATGAGGACGATCAGCACCGCGGCACAAATCAGCAGCGCGATGGAGCAACGTGCGAAGAGATCCGGCAGCATATCCAGCTGGTCGGCCTTCACGTGACCGCCAATCAGACCTGCCGCCAGGTTGCCCAGCGCACTTGCGCAGAACCACAGGCCCATCATCTGCCCACGCATTCTTTCCGGTGCCAGCAGCGTCATGGTCGCCAGACCAATCGGGCTCAGGCACAGTTCCCCCAGCGTCAGCATCAAAATGCTCCCCACCAGCCAGAATGGCGACACGCCCGCGCCACCGTTATTCAGTACGTTCTGCGCAGCCAGCATCATCAGACCAAAGCCTGCGGCGGCACACAAAATACCAATAACAAACTTGGTGATACTGCTCGGACGAATGTTCATGCTGGCAAGTTTCGGCCAGGCCCAGCTGAATACCGGTGCCAGCAGGATGATGAACAGGGCGTTAATCGACTGGAACCATACCGCCGGGATTTCAAAATCACCGATCATGCGGTTAGTGTAGTCGTTGGCAAAGAGGTTGAATGACGTTGGCTTTTGCTCGAAGGCGGACCAGAAGAACGCAGCGGAGACCAGCAGAATAAAACAGACCAGAAGTCTGGCACGCTCTTTACGATTCAGGCCCGCAAAAAGGAACAGGTAGATAAAGTAGAGGGCAACGGACGCCGCAATCACGTAAACCAGCACGCTGGCTACCGCAACCGGGTTAATCACAATCACACCCTGCGCGATCAGCGTAACGATAACCGCCACACCCACAGCCAGCGCCAGCAACCATGCGCCTACGCCGTTTCTTTTCACCACCGGGCTGTTCCAGGTCGAGTCCAGCCCCACTTCGCTGTCATAGCGTTTCATTGCCGGAACGGCAAACACACGGAAGATGATCAGGGCAACCAGCATCCCGATGCCACCAATGCCGAAGCCCCAGTGCCAGCCGTGAGATTTAATCAGCCAGCCGGAAATCAGCGGCGCGATAAACGAGCCCATGTTGATGCCCATGTAGAACAGCGAGAAACCGCCGTCACGACGCGCATCGCCTTTTTTGTACAGCGTCCCCACCATGACCGAGATACAGGTCTTAAACAGACCAGAACCGAGCACGATGAACATCAGGCCGATAAAGAACAGGTTATCGCCCATGATGGCCGAAAGCGCAATCGACAGGTGGCCGAGCGCAATCAGGATGGATCCGTACCAGACGGCTTTCTGCTGGCCGAGCCAGTTATCCGCCAGCCAGCCCCCCGGCAGTGCGGCCAGGTACATGGTGCCGGCAAAGATGCCCACAATTGCCGACGCGTTTTCACGTGCCAGCCCCATCCCGCCGTCATACACGGTGGCGGCCATAAACAGGATCAGTAATGGGCGAATGCCGTAAAACGAGAAACGTTCCCACATCTCGGTAAAGAACAGCGAACCGAGCGGATAAGGATGGCCGAAGAACGTTCGGCTTTCTTTTTGATTAACAGAGGATTGCATAATTCTCCCAGGAAGGTATGTGTCGTGCTTGTAAACACCAGCATGTACGCCGGCCAGTTACGTATCTGACCGATTTTTTACATGCGGCGAAAAGTTAGTTAACCATTTGATAACCAGTCGCTAGTTTTGTCTAGTACCGGACCCTGGACTTTAAGATGAAAATTCGATGATTGTCTACTTTCTTAGATTTAAACTTGGTTAAAAGTGAATAGTGATTGACATCACACAGAGAGGACTGGCGGTATGAGTGGGCGAAAAAAAGCCCGCGATCAACGCGGGCTTCAGAAAGAACGGCAACGCTTATTTGCTTTTCTTAATGTGCTTAATCAAACGCTTACGCTTACGCATCTGGTTTGGCGTCAGGGTATTGCGCTTGTTGGCGAACGGGTTCTCCCCTTCCTTGAACTGGATGCGGATTGGCGTGCCCATGACGTCCAGTGATTTACGGAAGTAGTTCATCAGATAGCGCTTGTAGGAATCCGGCAGGTCTTTAACCTGGTTGCCGTGAATCACCACGATTGGTGGGTTATAACCACCGGCGTGAGCATATTTCAGCTTCACGCGACGACCACGCACCAGCGGCGGCTGATGGTCTTCTGCTGCCATGTTCATGATACGGGTCAGCATGGCGGTGCTCTGACGACGGGTGGAGCTGTCGTACGCTTCACGCACGGACTCAAACAGATTACCTACACCGCTGCCGTGTAACGCAGAGATAAAGTGCACGCGAGCAAAGTCGATAAAGCCCAGACGGAAGTCGAGCGTCTCTTTCACCTGCTCTCTCACCTCATTACTCAGGCCATCCCATTTGTTGACCACGATAACGAGTGAGCGCCCACTATTCAGAATGAAGCCGAGCAGAGAAAGGTCCTGATCGGAGATACCTTCACGCGCATCGATGACCAGCATGACCACGTTGGCATCTTCAATCGCCTGCAGGGTTTTGATAACGGAGAATTTTTCCACCACATCGGTGATTTTCCCTCGCTTACGTACGCCTGCGGTATCAATGAGCACATACTCACGCTCATCGCGCTGCATCGGGATATAAATACTGTCGCGGGTGGTGCCCGGCATGTCGTAAACGACCACACGCTCTTCGCCGAGGATACGGTTAGTAAGTGTAGACTTACCTACGTTTGGACGGCCCACGATAGCCAGTTTGATCGGCAGATCCTGCGGGTTGAAGTCGTCTTCAGGCTCTTCCTCGCCCGCTTCGCCGTCTTCGAACTGCGCCCAATATTCGGCGTCTTCATCGATCTCTTCCGGCGGGTTAACTTCATCAACCCACGGCAGCAGAACGGTTTCCAGCAGGCTGGTCACGCCACGGCCATGAGATGCCGCAATCGGGTAGATTTCGCCCAGACCTAAGGACCAGAAATCCGCAACCGCCTGGTCTGCATCAATACCGTCAGTTTTGTTCGCCACCAGGAAAGTGGGTTTTTCACGCGAGCGCAGATGTTTCGCAATAGCGGAGTCCGCCGGCATCAGGCCTGCGCGAGCGTCCACCATAAACAGAACCACGTCAGCTTCTTCAATCGCCAGCAGCGACTGTTCCGCCATGCGGGTTTCAACACCATCTTCTGTCCCGTCAATACCACCGGTATCAATACAGATGAACTCGCGTCCTTCTACTTCTGCACGACCGTACTTACGGTCACGCGTCAGCCCCGGGAAATCCGCAACCAGCGCATCACGGGTGCGTGTTAAACGGTTAAAAAGAGTGGATTTTCCAACGTTAGGGCGCCCGACAAGCGCGACCACAGGTACCATGTTTGAAGCCTCATAAAATTCAAATAAACGTCGCATTTGCGGCGTTTTTAAAAATGTCAAAACGGCTCCTGAGTGAACAGGAGCCGTTTAGTATACTACAACCGCTGGGTAATTAACGCGTGATCGCGTACAGCGTGCCGTCTTTTGCCTGAATCAGCAGTTTGCCGTCAGCCACGACCGGTTCCGTCAGGAAACCTGAGCTGTCGACTTTTTGCTGAGCAACAAAACGACCG
Source organism: Enterobacter sp. SORGH_AS_0287 (assembly GCF_031453695.1). NCBI lineage: Bacteria > Pseudomonadati > Pseudomonadota > Gammaproteobacteria > Enterobacterales > Enterobacteriaceae > Enterobacter > Enterobacter sp. SORGH_AS_0287. The sequence continues at coordinate 80,668 of NZ_JAVIZW010000001.1, read as the reverse complement.
TTGTCCGGGTCAATCCAGTGCATATACCCTTCGCTATCACCCACCACCAGGCTACCGTTATACAGTGCTGGTGCGGTCAGCAGACGGTGCAGCAGATCGCTTTGCGTCCACAGCGTAACACCACCTTCGGTGCTGAGCGCCAGCAGACGGTCGTTCTGATCGACCATATAGATACGGTTGCCATCAACCACGAAATCATTTACCGAACCCAGTTCACGTTTCCACATGACCTGGCCGCTGCGCAGATCCAGCGCGGTCAGGTTACCGTTATAGGCCAGTGCGTAAACCACACCGTCAACGATAACCGGGGTCGTGTCGACATCGCTCAGACGATCGATTTCCGTTGAGCCTGTCGCCTGAGAAATACGCTGCTGCCAGATCATCTGGCCTTGCTGCATCAGTACCGCGCTTACACGACCGTTGTCACCGCCAACAATGGCGGCACCAAAGGCGGTAGCCGGCGCAGATTCACCGCGCAGGGACAAGGAAGGCATATCCAGGTTCACGGTCCATTTCACCAGACCATCGGCTTCGTTCAGCGCCTGCAGTTGGCCGTTGCTGGTGTGGATCAGTACCATGCCGTCGCTCACGACCGGACGAGACAGAGACTCACCGGCCACGGAGGTTTGCCATGCAACAGAACCATCGCTGGTGTTGAGAGCATAGACCTGGGCTTTTTCGCTACCCACGTACACATGCCCACCGGCAACGGTCAGACCGCCAGAAAGCAGTGCCGGTTTACGAGAGAACCAGCCGTCTTTTTCCGCCAGGTTAACCGACCACACTTCTTTCCCGTCATCGGCATTAACCGCCTTCACGGTACCTTTGCGGTCAGCCGCATAGATAACGCTGTCGGCAAAAGCCGGGTGCAGGTTGGAATAAAAATCACCAATACCATCGCCCACGGAGGTGCTCCACGCGGTGGACGGGGTAAACTGGTTTTCAACAGTCGGCAGTGGGGACATTTTCACAACGTCTTCTTCGCCACTGAACAGTGAACAGCCACTCAATAACGTAACAGAAAGCAGTCCTGGCAGAAGTAATTTACGCAATTGCATCGGGTCCCTCTCAGACGGACAAATTATTTATTTTCATCTGCATCATTTCGCTCAGCGCAGGTGAAGCTTTGCTCTCTACGCCAGCTTGCCACGCTTTACGCGCGCCCGCTTTGTCACCTTTGCTCAGCAGTGCTTCACCGCGCAGATCGGCAACAATGGCAGCAAAACCTTCACCTTTGATGGTATCGAGCGTTTTCAGCGCATCGTCAGCTTTTTTCTGCTGAACCTGAATACGAGCCAGGCGCAGATTGATTACCGCTTTCAGATTTTCATCACTGGCGGCGGTTAGCCCTTGTGACAGCAGGCTAGCGGCTTTATCCAGTTCGTTCTTATCAACGTACTGCTGCGCCACTTCCAGTGCGGCCAGCGCACCGTAGGTGTTTTTGTTGTCAGCGGCAAATTTCTCTGCCGCCGTCAGCGTTTGCGGCTGATCGGCACGGATTGCGCTAACGGTATTTTCATACGACAGCGACGCGTCACGCGCGGAGTCCGCCTGATGACTGTTCCAGTAACGCCAGCCTACCAGCGCACCGACACCTAAAATAACCCCAACAACCAGCGCCTTGCCGTTTTCGACAAAGAAGCGTTTAATCGCGTCGACCTGATCGTGTTCGTTCTCGTAAATTTCCACGCAGTCCTTCTCCTTAGCCCAATAGAGTGCGCAAGTGCGCCGCAACGCCGTCCTGCGTTACCGTTGTCTGCTCACCAGAGCGCAGGTCTTTCACAACCACTTCGCCGTTAGCCACTTCGGACTCGCCCAGCACCAGTGCAATACTTGCGCCCCATTTATCGGCACGAGCAAACTGTTTTTTGAAGTTGCCGCCGCCATGGTTGGTCATCAGCTTCACGTCCGGCAATGCATCACGCACGCGTTCCGCAAGCTGCATTGCCGCAGGCTGCGTTTCCGCGCCTGAGGCTACCAGGTATATATCGACAACGGAATCTGCTTTAAATTCCGGATTAACTGCCTGAACCAGCAAAACAAGTCGCTCAAGACCCATGGCGAAGCCTACGCCAGGGGCTGGACGGCCACCAAGCTGCTCAACCAGACCGTCATAACGACCGCCGGCACACACGGTGCCCTGGGAACCGAGGCTGGATGTCACCCACTCGAACACGGTGCGGTTGTAGTAGTCCAGACCGCGCACCAGACGCTGGTTCACGGTATAGGCAATGCCCGCGGCTTCCAGCAGTTTGCACAGACCCGCAAAGTGCTCACGTGACGCTTCGTCCAGGTAGTCGCCCAATGCAGGTGCATCGTTCAACAGCGCCTGTACGTCAGGATTTTTGGAATCCAGCACGCGCAGTGGGTTGCTGTACATACGACGTTTGCAGTCTTCGTCCAGCTTCTCTTTGTGCTGCTCCAGGAACGCAACCAGTGCGTCACGGTAGTTCGCACGTGCTTCCAGAGAACCGATGGAGTTCAGTTCCAGTGAGACATGCTCAGCAATGCCGAGCGCACGCCACCAGCGGGCAGTCAACATAATCAGTTCGGCGTCAATGTCCGGGCCCTGCAGGCCAAAGACTTCCACACCCAACTGGTTGAACTGGCGATAACGACCTTTCTGTGGACGTTCGTGGCGGAACATCGGGCCGATATACCACAGGCGCTGCTCCTGATTGTACAGGAGACCATGTTCGATGCCGGCGCGTACGCAGCCCGCCGTACCTTCCGGACGCAGTGTCAGGCTGTCGCCGTTGCGGTCCTCAAAGGTGTACATCTCTTTTTCAACCACGTCGGTCACTTCGCCGATCGCGCGTTTGAATAACGGGGTCTGCTCTACAATCGGCAAACGGATTTCGCTGTAACCGTAGCTGCCGAGCACCTGTTTGAGTGTGCCTTCAATGCGCTGCCAGATGGCGGTTTCGCCAGGCAGATAATCGTTCATGCCGCGGATGGCTTGAATGTTTTTTGCCACGTTTATTCTCTTTCTATATACAAAAAAGAACCCAAAGAATGGGTTCAATCATACATGGGAAGCGCCACGCTTCCCATCACGTTATTTTTCAACCTGCTGAATGCTGATGCGCTGCGCTTCATCCATCATTGTTGCTTTGGCACGGATGCGAGCTTCAAGCTGGTCGATCATGTCACTATTATCCAGACGATCTTTACGCACGCCATCTTCATAGAGACCACTTTTCTTGTTACCGCCGGTGACGCCGAGCGTTGACACCAGGGCTTCACCCGGACCGTTTACCACGCACCCGATGATGGAGACGTCCATCGGGGTGATGATATCTTCCAGACGTTGCTCAAGCGCATTCACCGTGCCAATCACGTCAAATTCCTGACGTGAACAGGTTGGGCAGGCAATGAAGTTGATCCCACGTGCGCGGATACGCAGTGATTTGAGGATATCGAAACCGACTTTGATCTCTTCTACCGGATCGGCCGCCAGCGAAACACGCAGGGTGTCACCGATCCCTTCCGAGAGCAGCAGCCCCAGGCCGATCGCCGATTTAACGGAACCGCTACGAAGGCCACCGGCTTCCGTAATCCCGAGGTGCAAAGGCTGATCGATCTGTTTTGCCAGCAGGCGATAAGACTCTACTGCCAGGAACACATCTGAGGCTTTTACGCTGACTTTGAACTGATCGAAGTTCAGACGATCAAGATGATCAACGTGACGCATCGCGGATTCAAGCAGCGCCTGCGGCGTTGGCTCACCGTATTTTTCCTGCAGATCTTTTTCCAGGGAACCGGCGTTAACGCCGATACGGATAGGAATATTTTTATCGCGGGCGCAATCCACCACCATGCGGATACGCTCTTCGTTACCGATGTTGCCCGGGTTAATACGCAGGCAGTCGACGCCATATTCAGCAACTTTCAGCGCAATGCGGTAATCGAAGTGGATATCAGCAACCAGCGGAACGCTGACCTGCTGTTTGATCAATTTGAACGCCTCAGCGGCATCCATTGTCGGCACGGAGACGCGAACAATGTCCGCGCCTACACGTTCTAACGCTTTGATCTGATTGACCGTCGCTTCCACGTCTGTGGTGCGCGTGTTGGTCATCGACTGGACGGCGATAGGAGCCCCATCGCCGATTGGCACATTACCAACGTAAATCCGTTTCGATTTTCTACGTTGAATCGGAGCCTGGTTATGCATGAAAAATCTCCCGCGTTGCCCGTCTGTTACTGTGCTGCTGATTGTTCGGCATTAACGGTAAGACGCGCAACCTGGTTAGTTCTGATAAAGCGGCTCAGGTCGACAGGTTTTCCTTGATACTGGATCTGTACTGCTGCCGGAGCGCCGATTTTAAGTTTATACGGTGCTTGGCCGGTTAGGTTTAACGTGCCATCTTTACGCTGCAGACCGCTGAACAGTTTTTTACCTGTTGCATCGGTCACTTCCAGCCAGCAGTCAGCAGAGAAGTTCATCACCAGCGCATTTGGGTCCGCCGCCGGCGCAGCCGTTCCGGCCGGATTGGTTGGCAGTGACGCAGCACCGTTGTCCGCAGGCTGAGTGGCCGCTGGCGCGTTGGTCGCGGTATCCACGTTTGCCTGAGAAGGGGCAACCACCGCGTTTGGATCCTGAGCCTGAGGCGCAGGGGTATTAGCCGTTGCGGCGGGTGCCTGCCCGGCATCGGTTGCAGGCGCATCGGTCGCGGCAGTCTGCGGCTCGCTGGAGGTGGCAGCACCTTCGGTATTCAGCGGCACGCTCTGAGCGTTGTCATTGCCGGACTGATTGAGCTCGGCGGAGGATTGATCGGCCATGGTGGTGATCTCTTCCTGCTGCGCCTTGTGGTTTTGCCACCACCATGCGCCCGTCAGGCCGATCACCACAAACAGCACCAGCCAGGTAAAGCTCATCAGCCAGCCATCACGTTTTTTACGACGTTTTCCCAGGGAGAAGGTCTGCATCGGCGCAACTTTTGCTGCGCGGACCGGTGCCTGCTTCTCCATCATTGGCAGTAATTCTTCTTCAGGGATATGCACCAGTTTTGCATAAGAGCGGATGTAACCACGCAGAAATGTTGAAGCCAGATCGGCCGGAGCCTTATCTTCTTCAATATCGCGAACCGTGGAAACCTTCAGACATAAGCGTTCTGCAACGGCTTGCTGGCTGAGTCCGAGTTGTTCACGGGCGTTGCGAAGACGAACGCCAGTGGAGAGTGCTTCATGTTGGTCGTGAGTGGCTTCAGTATTCATTCGCTACAACTACTGGTACGTGAAAAAAAAGGGTTCAGGTGCCGGTAAGTCACAATGCCACCCGCACCGCGAAAGTTCTGATCAGTTAACCTTGAACAGACAGTATAAGTCTGTCAGCCCGGAGATGACAGCACAGCCCTGCCCGTCAGGATAAACTGTTGTTACGTCGTTACATACTGCCCGAAAGTCGGATGAAACGCACCGTAATTATTGATCAGTCATCACGAATCTGACTGATTATTCAGTAAGATTATGCTTCACGGCGCAAATAATGCGCCGTGAGTGCATAAGAATCAAACAGCTTTGACCGCAATCGTCTCGCCCTGCATACGTTTACGCAGGGTACGTTTGGTACGGTCAATCACATCACCTGCCAGCTGTCCGCATGCAGCATCGATATCATCACCACGGGTTTTACGCACGATAGTGGTGAAACCATACTCCATCAGCACCTTGGAGAAACGGTCGATACGGCTGTTCGAGCTACGGCCATAAGGCGCACCCGGGAACGGGTTCCATGGAATCAGGTTGATTTTGCACGGCGTATCTTTCAGCAGTTCAGCCAGCTGATGCGCATGCTCGGTACCGTCGTTTACGTGATCGAGCATGACATACTCGATCGTCACGCGGCCCTGGTTCGCGTTGGATTTCTCCAGGTAGCGACGCACGGCGGCGAGGAAAGTTTCGATATTGTACTTTTTGTTGATGGGTACAATTTCGTCACGGATTTCGTCGTTCGGTGCATGCAGGGAGATCGCCAGCGCAACGTCAATCATGTCGCCCAGCTTGTCCAGTGCAGGCACTACGCCTGACGTCGACAGCGTTACGCGACGCTTGGACAGACCAAAGCCGAAGTCATCCAGCATGATTTCCATCGCCGGAACGACGTTGGTCAGGTTCAGCAGTGGCTCGCCCATGCCCATCATCACTACGTTGGTGATTGGACGGGTCCCGGTCACTTTCGCCGCACCGACGATTTTCGCCGCACGCCACACCTGGCCGATAATTTCAGACACGCGCAGGTTACGGTTGAATCCCTGTTGAGCGGTTGAGCAGAACTTGCACTCCAGCGCACAGCCTACCTGAGAGGAGACGCACAGCGTGGCGCGGTCTTCTTCCGGGATGTAGACGGTTTCAACGCGCTGATCGCCAACGGCAATCGCCCATTTGATGGTGCCATCGGCAGAGCGCTGCTCCTCCACCACTTCTGGTGCACGGATTTCAGCCACTTCTTTGAGCTTATTGCGCAGCACTTTGTTGATGTCAGTCATGTCATCAAAGTTGTCGCTGCAATAGTGGTACATCCATTTCATGACCTGATCGGCACGAAACGGCTTCTCGCCCATCTCTTTAAAGAACTCGCGCATCTGCTGACGGTTCAGATCCAGCAGGTTAATTTTTCCATTTTTATTTGGAACCGCAGGAATGGCGACTTCGGAGGTATTCACTAATTCAGACATAATTTTTTCCGGCCTCGTTGTTACACGTTATGGCCCATGGAGGGTTGAAAAGAAACGCCCCGGAAAGCAGTCTGCTCGTCCGGGGCGTTGCATTGTACAAAGTCTGGCGCAGGGATGCCACGTCTGCACGCGGCATTTACGAAAATAATGTGTAAACGAAACCGTTAAATTAACGGGTACGTGGACACACTTCGCCTTCAGCGAAGAAGAACGCGATTTCACGAGCGGCAGATTCAACAGAATCGGAACCGTGGGTGCCGTTCTCGGTGAAGCTGTCTGCATAGTCGGCGCGCAGGGTACCAGCCAGTGCGTTATCCGGGTTGGTCGCACCCAGCAGGTCACGGTGACGCTGTACTGCGTTTTCGCCTTCCAGTACGGATACAACGATCGGGCCAGAAGTCATGAACTCAACCAGACCGTCGAAGAATGGACGACCTTCGTGCTCAGCGTAGAAACCGCGAGCCTGCTCAACGGTCAGGTGCAGCATTTTGGTGCCAACGATTTTGAACCCTGCTGATTCAAAGCGAGCAAAGATGCTGCCAATAACGTTTTTTGCCACCGCGTTTGGTTTGATGATGGAAAAAGTACGTTCAATAGCCATGATAACCTCTGTAAATGTTCTGTTGTTTTTCATACCTGAGTATGGTGTGGCGCGGATTATAATGAGCAATAGCGCCATTGCCTATGGATTCAGGTAACATTTTTTTAAAATGAGACGAAGATTAGCAACAGCTCACAGCAGAAGAGACGTTTAACGCTACTGCAGCGTGAAATTCACCGTCGCCACCTGCCCCGCTTCATCCATCACCAGCACCTGATAATCGCCTGATTTATCAAGCTGCAAGGTGTAAACCCGGCTCTTCACCGCCAGCGGTTCGCCATTCAAAAACCACCAGCGTTCACCGCTATTGCCGGTGGCCTGTAGCGGTAACGAGACGCGGGATTCCCCCGGCAGACGCTTGATAACCGCGCCTTCACGCACGCCAGTCAACATCAGCGGTGCAGGTGAGTCCTGCGACAAGGGCGGACAGGTAGCCGATGGCGAAGGGATCCGTGCTGAGCGCCGCTCGGCTGCAGGCAGCCAGGGTTCCAGCGGCAGCGGCCAGACATCCAGAACTTTCTCGGTCGCATCCGGGCAGTCTGCCGCCACGCGTTTGCCCTCTTTATCCAGCCAGACCGGGAAACGGATCCCGCGAATACCTTCCTGTTCCGGTAAGAGCAATGTCGGCGGCTCGCTGCCGTCCAGCAGCCAGGTCGCCAGACGACGACGGCAATTTTCGCTCCCTTCCGGCAGCGACTGGCCGCCCGGCCAACAGATGACGCCGCGTCCCACACCGTCAGGACGCGGGTCGCGTGGCAGACGCGCCTGATCGAGCGTTGAACCAGACTGCAGAACATTATTTACCTGGTTAAGCAGAGGTACCGCGCTCGCAAACCCAAACTGACCCGCCACAGGCGTGCCGTCCGGTCGTCCGGTCCAGATCCCAATAACGTAACGGGCATTCAGCCCTACCGCCCATGCATCACGGTAGCCATAGCTGGTTCCCGTTTTCCATGCCAGAGGTACCACCTGAGGCAGCGCATTGTCCGGCAGCGGCTGCGCCTCATTGGCCAGAATACGGCGAATGATCCACGCCGCCCCCTGGGATAACAACGGCCGCTCTGACAGGGGATCGCCTGGCTGTAAGCGCAGCCGGCCCGCTTTACCGTGTCGGGCGAACGCGCTATAGGCCGCGGTGATATCGGCCAGCCGCGCCCCTGCCCCGCCCAGGATCAGCGATAAATTTGGCTGTGCGCCAGCAGGTAAAATCAGCGGCAAACCTGCATTACTCAACATCGCAGCAAAACGTTTTGGTCCGTATGCCTCGAGCACCTGCACGGCGGGCAGATTAAGAGAGCGTACCAGCGCTTCACTCATACTCACCGGCCCATGAAACCCACTGTCGAAATTACCCGGGCGATAATCCCCCGTTTTTCTTGGAACATCCTGGAGCAGCGATGCCGGGTGGATCAAACCGTCGTCCAGCGCCATACCGTAGATAAAGGGCTTGAGCACCGATCCCGGCGATCGGATCGCATTCACCATATCCACATGGCTAAACCGGGTATCATCGTTAATGTCGACCGATCCCACCCAGCCACGCACTTTCATATCCGTGTGATCGACGACGATCATTGCCAGCGAACTGCGTGCCGGCAGGCGGGATTTCCAGTTCATCGCCAGTTCTTCAAGCTGCCGCTGCAGGGACGCATCCAGGGTAGTCACAATTTTAGTATCGCGACTTTTGCTGAGCATCATGCGCGAAAAGAGCGGTGCCAGCTGCGGCATTTGCCGGGGCGCCAGCCATACCGCTTCTTCACGGGACTCCTTAACCTGGCTTGCCGACCAGACGCCCTGCGTCACCATCCGATCGAGCACTTTGTTGCGTGCCGCTTCTGCACGTTCCGGCCAGCGGTCAGGACGTAACCGGCTTGGCGCCTGCGGCAATACGGCGAGCAGCGCCGCTTCGGAATAGCTAAGCTGCGAAGGTGGTTTGCCGAGATAGGTCCAGCTTGCCGCACCAATCCCCTGCAGCGTACCGCCAAACGGGGCACGGTTAAGATAAAGCGTGAGGATGTCGCGCTTAGAGAGGTGCCACTCAAGCTGCATGGCTCGCCAGAGCTGACGAATTTTGCCACCAAAAGTGCGCGGATGCGGATCCAGCAGGCGCGCCACCTGCATGGTGAGCGTGCTACCGCCTGAGACAACCCTCCCGGAGGTAAGATCCTGCCAGGCGGCGCGCAGCACAGAGAACGGATTCACGCCTGGATGGTCCCAGAACCAGCGATCTTCATACTGGATCAAGGCTTCAAGATAGCGGGGAGAAACCTCTTCGAGAGTGACCGGATAGCGCCAGATCCCTTCGCTGTCGGCAAAACGCCAGAGCGGTGTGCCCTTTTCGTCCACCACCACCCGTGCGGGGTTGACCTCTTTCAGAGGCAACGGCCACAGGCGATCAGCGGCCAGAATCAGCCCCCATAAAATGAGAAGCGCTCCCGCCAGCCACAGCCAGCGGGAGCGTATCAGACGTACAAGCCGCATATTACGGTACAACAATCAGCGGGCCACTGGCCGCACCTGTTGCCCGCCACTGCGGAACATACATGGACTCTACCATCGGGACCGGCACCTCATAGGTTCCCGGCGTCACGGCGCGCGCCAGATAAACCAGCGTGACCGGCTGCCCTTCGTTAACCGGCACCGCCGCCACAAAGCGATCGTCGCGGAATTCCATATGCTGAATATCCGCCTGCTGCATCTGACTGAGCAGGTTCTGCACTTCGCTGCCGCTGTCCTGCAGGCTGGCGCTGCTGCTCGCCAGGTTCTGGTTTTCAAGTTCCAGCCCCGCCGGGAGGAGATCGACAACCAGCGCATCCGGCACGTTCTGGCTGGCCTTCACTTCAAGCCATACCAGCACCAGCTCGCCGCTCTTCAGTGACGTGAGCGACTTTGTGCTGCCGTCGGTTGCCAGAATATGGCGCTCAATCTGCAGCACGTTAGACGATGGCTGAGGTGCAGATGCCGGATAACCGGTGCTATCAAGGCGTACCCACAGCGGTGTGCTACCGGTATTTGTCACCTGCAGCGCGCCAAGCTGGTCGCCGTTCACGTTCTGTACCAGGGCTTTATCACCGCCTGATGCGGTATCCGCCAGAGACGTTTGCGCCTGCCATGCGCCGGATAAAGTTTGCAGCGAGCGTCCGGCCAGGAACAGGGCGTTACTCTCCTGGGTCGAGAGCCAGCGCTGGCTGAAAGCTTGTTCCGACAAGGCGTTCAGCAGCGTATTTTGCGCATCCGGCAGAAGCTTGTACTCCTCAAGCAGAGAGAGCATCAGCGCATTATCACGAAGCGCACTGCCATAATCGGCCATCCAGTTTTTGCTGTCGTTACGCGGCGTTTTGATGGCCAGACCCAGTGCCTGCTGGCTGCGCGGTGCGTCGCCCATCAATTTTAGCGCCATCCCCAGCTGCATCAGCGGCAGCCCGGAAGCGGCCTGTCCGTGACGTTCCCAGATTTCACGCAACGCACCAAGCGGGGCCTTTTGCTGGCGAGCCAGCACCAGCGCGGCATAGGCCTGCACCGCAAATTTACTGGCCTGGGTATCATCGCTGTAGCGGATGGACATCATGCCCGGGTCCTGCAGGTAACGCAGCAAGCGGCTGTTGGCGTTGTTAACCGCCTCAGCAGGCACGCTGTAGCCCTGCTCGCCTGCACGAACCAGGAAGTCAGTGACATAGGCGGTGAGCCAGTACTCCTCCGGACCGTTTTTATCCCAAAGCGCGAAACCTCCGTCATCACGCTGCATCTGCAGCAGACGGGAGATTCCGATATCAATGGCCGCACGGCGCTTGTCATCCGTATCCCCTTTGATGCCAAGCGCGGTCAACTGCGCCGCGTTGGTGTAGAGCGACGGGAACAGACCACTGGTGGTTTGCTCCAGACAGCCATACGGGTATGCCTGCAGCTCACGAATATAGCGCGCCAGATTCAGAGGCGGTTTCCCGCTCAGCAGCAATTGTCCCTGTAGCGTGGCAGGAGAGAAGCCATTAAGGTGCTGCGCCGGTGCACTCCACGACTCACCAGGATTCAGCATGGCACCGGTGTTAACGGTCTGCGCCGGGAATGCCGGACGAACGCCGATTTTCCAGCTCTTCTGTTGTGCAGCGAAAGTCTCGCCCGGCAGCTGCAGGCCGGTCACCTGAGCGGTTACTTCACCATCACCGTAGCCATCCAGCGCACGTACCGGGATAAACAGGGTGCTGCGCGCGCCCGGCGGTAACTTCACGGGCTGCGGCTGTGCGCCCTCAAGCGACAGCTTGCCGGTAGCGGTAAAAGCAACGTTCAGCGTTTGCGGCTGGTCCGTCAGGTTGGTCACATCCAGCGTCAGGCGTGAGGTATCGCCACTTGCCAGGAAGCGCGGCGTGTTCAGTTCGGTAATGATTGGGGCGGCGACAATCACTTTACCTTCGCTGCTGCCGAAATCATCTTCCGTCCAGGCCTGCGCCATCAGACGCAGCTCGCCATTGAAGTCTCCAATGGGCAGCGTCACGGTCCCTTCACCGTTAGCATCGAGCTCGACCGGCTGCGCCTGCTGGGCAATGATAGTCACGTGGTTCACCGGTGGTTTACCGCCGCGCTTAAGCTCATCGCCGTCACCACCAAAGCGCAGTGCAGCCATGCGGCCCTGCCCTTCAATGACCTGACCGTAAATATCGTAGATATCCGCGCCGTAGCGCTTCTGACCGAAGAACGCTTCCCACGGATCCGGGGTAACGTAATCGGTGATGTTCAACACGCCGCTGTCCACTGCCGAGATCAGCACATTCACTTTCTGCGGAACGGCGCCTTCTTTGACGCTGGCCTTCACCTTCACGGACAGCGTCTGGTTTGGCCGCATTTTCTGCGGATTTTCCAGCGCGACATTCAGGCGGCGATTCTCATCGCCCATCGGCAGATGCAGTAACCCGACGGCACGTTTCGGCGTCGCTGATTTGGATTTATCGCCAGGGCGTACCACCAGCGTGCTGAGATAGAGATCGTGACGTTTCCAGGCCTTATCCACCGGGATTGAGAGATCGAGCCCGTTGGCCGGTACGTCGATCTCTTTCCACCACAGCGGCCCTTCGCTGGACTCGATCATCGCATAGCCTTTACCCGCCGCCGGAGCAGCGATATGCAGCTGGATGGTATCTCCCGGCTGATAGGAAGGCTTGTCCAGTTTCATGGTCACACGGTCAGGGCGAGCAGCACCGGTGCCGTCACTATTATCCTGCCAGCTGTAGCCGGCCCAGAAGCGCACGCTGCTGACCATATCGTCCGGCGCTTTGACCTCCAGACGGTACGAGCCCCACTCCACCGGGAAGGTCACTTTACCGGTTTCATCGGCCTTAAGGGTCAGCTCCTGCTCGCCCTCCACCAGGTCTTTCTGATCAAACTGTGACTGCCAGCCATCGCTCTCTGACCAGTTCCAGTAGTAGTCACGGCGCTCACGGATCAGGCGAACCTGTAACCCGGAAACCGCCTTTTTTGCCCCGCTGGCATCGGCATAGACGATATCAAAGCTGGCATTGCCGTTTTCATCCACGATCGGCTGGTTGACGGTGGTGTCAGTGCGGTAGTCATAAACGGCCTTACTGGCAAACTGAGGACGGATACCCGGCAGCTCAGCCGCCGGCCAGATGGCCTGCTCAGCACGGCGCGTCACCGGGCGACCGCCCGACTCCAGAAGGCTGGCCTGCAGGATCAGCTGCAGCGGTGAATGCGCCTCTTTCCACTGGCTTTCGGTCGAGACCTGTCCGCGCCCCTGTTCATCAAGGGTTAGCTGAACTTCATCCAGGCTGCGGCTCAGGTTCTCTTCGGCAATATCACCGAACTGGAAGCCCGGCAGTGCAGCGACGGCTTCGCGCAGCGGTCGCAGGAAAAGCTGGCCTTGCAGGGAATTTCCGTTGGCAGGTGCGCCATACAGGTAATAACCCGCAATGTTAAAGTCGACGTTATCCTCGGTGGAAACCGGCGCTTTTTGTCCCGTCAGATTAAGCGCCATACGCTCCGGCATAAAATCTTCAACGTGGAAATCCCACAGGCGCTGTTGGTTATCGCCGGTATTGGCGCGGATATGCCACATACCGGTCTGCGCCCCGCCGTCCAGGGAATAATTGAAGCGATAGAGGCCGTTCTCAGGCTGGACGACAACCGTGCGCGCCACCTGTCCGTCCGGGCGCAGTACGTCGAGTTTAACCGGCTGGGCAGGAAGCGGTTTACCGTCGCTGTCGCGCAGCAAACCATTGAGGATCACCGTTTCGCCAGGGCGATAGAGATCGCGCGGGCCAAACATAAAGAATTGCTTGCTGTAGCCTGGGCTACCTGCGATATCAAACTCCGCCAGATCGAGGGCCGGAAGTTTGAGGTCAAGCAGCGTGGTCTGCCCGTCTTTGCTGGCCAGAATCAGCGCGGCTTCTTTGTCAGTCTCAAGTTTTGCGTGGCCGTCAGCATCGCTGTTCGCTTCGGCAAGCGTCTGCCCTTTATCATTCAACAGGGTGACGGTAACGCCGGATTGCGCCGCGCCATCTTCCAGGCTCTGGGTGAAAATATCCAGACGGTTATGATAACGGTGAGCGGACAACCCAATATCACTTAAGGTAAAGAGCGTCGCGGCATTGCTGTAGTTATAGTGCCCGGCCTGATTCATGACCGCAATGTACACGCCTGACTGCTGGAGCGGCTTAATATCCCGCAGCGGCAACAGCAGTTTTTCACGGGTGTTGCGTGCCGGATTGAGGTCAAACCGGCCGGTATACACCAGGTCCGCCATTTTGAGCAGATTATCGGACTCCCAGTTGGTCAGGGAGTTACGGTACTCCCACTGGCTGACAAAGGAGGCCAGGGATTCAGGCTTCACGCGGTAGAAATTCACGTCAACATTGTTGACGTTGAGCGCCATTACCGGCAGACCTTCCACCACCTTGCCCGGCAGCAGCGAGCCACGGCTGGCAAAACCGACCGTCGGTTCAACATCCCGGGTAGTCAGGGCTTTTTCGTAATCGATACCAAATGTCGCTTTGTTCAGCGCCTGCAGATCACGTTCAACGGTGACAACCAGATTGCGGTTGGGTTCCAGATGGCGCAGGCGTAGCTCTTTCAGGTTAGGTGCGAGTTCCCACGCCCCGTCAACCTTGCCGCTTTTTTTATCCACCACATGCACTGTTTTGGCGAAATCCTGATCGGGATTAAGCGGAACAGAGAAGGTCAGGACCAGCGTGGCCGCGCCATCAAGCTGCACCTCTGAAGTATCCAGCAGGGTGAGCGCTTTGCCCTGACTCTGTGCCGCCAGCGTTGCCAGCTTTTCAGCGTCCGGCTTTTCCGGTGCTTTCGGTGTCGTTGCTGTGGATGCTGCGGGAGCCGCAGCCTGAGAGTTATCGTCGCTGTTATCACAGCCGACAAGCGAAAATGTGGTAAGCAGCGCGAGAGAAATCGCGGCTAAGCGAAACGGTGTCATCCTTTGTCCCTGGCCCATGGAGCCTGTTGGTCGTCTTCCGGATAAGTATTATCCGCAAGTTTCATTAATACAAAAAGTCTAATTTTAGAATCTGGAAAGCACCTCGCAGAGCGACGACGCCTTTACTCAGGCACTGCTATGCCGATCACAGTCGCAAACGTCACATGTTACCTTTTACGTCATTTGTTTTTAAAACAAGAAGATAGCTGGATTACCTCGCCTCTAGCCTGCTAGCTTTAAGCTCAAGACGCACCCCGAGTGCGCGGTTCACTAAGAGAGACAGTCATGAAACGAGCCGTGAACGCCCTACAAAATTTCGGAAAATCGTTGTACGGACCGGTACTTATCTTACCGATCGTCGGTCTGTTTATCGCATTCGGTAACGTCCTGGGGAACGGTAACCTCGCAGAGTATGTGCCGTTTCTCGGCCATCCGCTGATTCAGCATGTTGGTCAGCTTATCGCGAAATCGGCCGTGTCAGTACTGGTTAACCTGGCGCTGGTGTTTGCCGTCGGGATACCGATTGGCCTGGCCACGCGTGATAAAGGCTATGCGGCCCTGATCGGCCTGGTGACCTTTGTTGTTTTCATTAACGCGATGAACGTTACGCTGCAGCTCCAGGGCGAACTGGCCCCCGCTGACCAGATGAAAGCCGCCGGGCAAAGTATGGTGCTGGGCGTGCAGGTGCTGGAGATGGGCGTTTTCGCCGGGATCCTGACCGGGGCGCTGTCCGGATACCTGTACAACAAATACTCCGGCGTACAGTTTAACGGCGCGATGGCCATCTATTCCGGCCACTGTTTCGTCGCCATCGTCATGCTTCCTGTCTCAATGCTGCTTGGCGTTGTGATGAGCGAACTGTGGCCATTTGCCCAGCATGGCATCAGCGCACTGGCGCTGGCGATCAAAGGTTCCGGGCCTTTTGGGGTGGCCATTTACGGCTTCCTGGAACGTATTCTGGTGCCGACCGGCCTGCATCATCTGGTCTATACCCCCTTCCTGTATACCGAACTTGGGGGGACGCAAGAGGTATGCGGCACGGTTTATCAGGGCGCACGCAATATCTATTTCGCCGAAATGGCTTGTCCGGAAGTGAAGCAGTTGAGCAGCACGGTAGTGTGGGACGCGCGCGGCATCAGCAAAATGTTTGGCCTGCCCGCGGCGGCTCTGGCGATGTACATGACCGCCAGGCCGGAGCGCAAAGCGGCAGCCAAAGCCATCCTGATCCCGGCAGCATTAACCTCTTTGCTGGTGGGCGTTACCGAGCCGATTGAGTTTTCGTTCCTGTTCGTCGCTCCACTGCTGTTTGTGGTACATGCGGTGCTGACCGGCATCGGCATGATGCTTTTCTCCCTGTTCGGTGTTCATGCCATCGGCGCTAACGGAATTATCGATTTTATTCTTTATAACCTGCCGCTCGGTACGGAGAAGTCCAACTGGCCGATGTACATCGTGGTCGGGCTCATCATGTTCGCGCTCTATTTTGTGGTGTTCCGCTTCCTGATCCTGCGCTTCAACATGAAGACGCCGGGACGCGAGGATGACGATCAGGAGACGCGCCTGTACAGCAAACAGGAGTATCAGGCGAAGGGGAACAATGACGGGCTGGGTGAATCCATCGTGGTGGGGCTGGGAGGCCGGGAAAACATTGAGGTAGTGGATAACTGCTACACCCGCTTACGCGTCACGGTGAAGGATGTCTCCATCATCGACGAGCCGCGCCTGAAAGCGACCGGCGCGAAAGGGATTATCAAACAAGGTAACAACGTTCAGGTGGTCTACGGGCTGCATGTCAAAAAAATGCGAGAAGCCGTTGAGACGTTTCTCTGAGAGGAGCTAAAGATGTTTACACCCCCTTTTATTCTGTCGATTGCCGGTGGCGGCAGCACCTATACGCCAGGTATCGTGAAAAGCCTGATGGTACGCCTGCAGGACTTCCCGCTGGCCGAGATTCGCCTATACGATATCGACGAAGCACGCCAGAACACCATTGCACCGGTGGTGGAGAAGGTCATTCGCGACCATAGCCAGAGCATTACCTTCACCGTGACTACAGACCCGGAAGTCGCGTTCAGCGGGGCGCACTTTGTCTTCTCCCAGATGCGTGTCGGCCAGTACAGAATGCGTGAGCAGGATGAGAAGATCCCGCTGCGCCACGGCGTGGTGGGCCAGGAAACCTGCGGTCCTGGCGGGCTGGCATACGGCCTGCGCACGATCCTGCCGATGGTCGAGCTGATCGATCTGGTGGATCGCTACGCGCATGAAAAAGCCTGGATCGTGAACTATTCCAACCCGGCAGCGATCGTTGCGGAAGGGGTGCGCCGCCTGCGACCGGACGCCCGCGTGCTTAATATCTGCGATATGCCAGTGGCGGCGATGCGTAACATGGGGGCCATTTTGGGTGTGGACCGCCACAAGCTGGAGGTGGACTACTTTGGTCTGAACCACTTCGGCTGGTTTACCCGCGTGCGGGTGGACGGCGAGGACAAGCTGCCGGAACTGCGTCGGCATATCGCGAGGTTCGGCCTGCTGACGGAAGATGCGGCCAAAACCGATCCGCAGCACTCGGATCCGTCGTGGGTGAAAACCTGGCGCAACATCAAGCCCATCATGGATAACTTCCCGGAATATCTGCCAAACCCCTATCTGCAGTATTACCTGATGCCAAACCAGATTGTGGAACATCAGAACCCGGACTATACCCGCGCGAACGAAGTGATGAACGGGCGTGAGAAAAAGCTGTTTGCCGCCGCAGAAGAGTATAAGCGTACCGGGATTTTACCGGATGCCTTCCACGTGGGCGTCCACGGCGAGTTTATTGTCGATGTCGCCTGCTCGCTGGCATTTAACCTGCGTCAGCGCCATCTGGTAATGGTGGAAAACCGCGGGGCGATAACCAATCTGCCGTACGACGCGGTGGTGGAAGTCCCGGCCTACATCACCTCTGAAGGGCCAGAGCCGATCCGCGTGGGTCGGGTCCCGCTGTTCCATCAGACGCTGCTACAGCAGCAGCTCGCCTCTGAACAGCTGCTGGTGGAAGCGACCATTGAAGGCAGCTACGAAAAAGCGCTGCAGGCGTTCACCCTGAACCGTACCGTGCCTACCATGGAGCACGCAAAAGCGATTCTCGATGACATGATTGACGCCAACCGTGACTACTGGCCTGCGCTGCAAAAAGCCTGGCAGAACGGTGAAGCGGTGAAAAAATAGGGTCGTGCTCGCGAGTTGAACGTGGTTTGCTTGTCGGTGTCAGAAAAAACACCGACAATCCTTTTTTACGGAAAAGAATGGAGGCAACCCATGTCCACCTCATATTTTGTCGCCGCCGACTGGCTGATTGAGCACGGTGACGATCCGGAAGTACAGATTATTGACGCGCGTATGGCACCTGCCGGGCAGGAACACCTTCGCGATATGGTCGCAGAATACCGCGCAGGGCATTTGCCGGGCGCGGTATTTTTTGATATTGAAGCCCTGTCCGACCATAACTCCCCTCTCCCGCATATGCTGCCGCGCCCGGAAGCGTTCTCCGTGGCGATGCGCGAACTTGGCGTCAATCGTGACAAGCACCTCGTGGTTTACGATGAAGGTAACCTCTTCTCCGCACCGCGCGCCTGGTGGATGCTGAAAAACTTTGGCGTGGAGAAAGTCTCAATTCTTGCAGGCGGCCTCGCGGGCTGGAAGCGTGATGAACTGCCATTACAGCAGGGCGACGTGACGCTGCCGGAAGGCGAGTTCGACGCGACGTTTGACGCGCATCGGGTAAAACGTCTGACCGACGTGCTGGTGGTCAGCCATGAAAAAACGGCGCAAATTGTCGATGCCCGCCCTGCAGCGCGCTTTAACGCCCAGGCGGATGAACCGCGTCCGGGGCTGAATCGCGGCCATATTCCCGGCGCGTTAAATGTGCCGTGGGGCGATCTGGTGTTTGAAGGTGAATTAAAAACGACCGATGAGCTGCGCGCTATTTTTGATCGTCAGGGCGTGGATGTGCATCGTCCCGTTATTGCCAGCTGCGGGTCCGGCGTCACGGCCTGCGTGGTGATTCTGGCGCTCGCCACACTCGGTGTAAACGACGTGACGCTTTATGATGGCGCCTGGAGTGAATGGGGTGCACGAGACGATTTGCCCGTTGAACCGGCCAAATAATGGATAACCGTCTGGCCACGCTGTTAACGCGCGGGGCGTCACTGACCCGCGCGGAATATCGCGTGCTGGCCCACCTGACAGAGCATCCTCTGCTGGTGGGCAATATTACGGTGCGCGAACTGGCGCAGGCGACGTTCGTCTCAACCGCTACCATTATGCGTTTGTGTCAGAAATTAGGCTTCAGCGGTTTCAGTGAATTTATCTGGCACTGCAAACAGCTGTTAACCGAGACGCCGTATATCGCCGCGCAGGCACAACAGCGCCCGGAACTGCCGGCGCTTTTCAGTCAATTTATCGCGAACTATCAACACACCTTTCAGTGGGTAACGCAGGAGAAGCGCGCGCAATTTTCGACGTTACTGCGCCAGAAAGAGAGCTTCTTTCTTTATGGCGCCGGCTTCTCTTATCTCTTCGCCGAGTACCTCACCAAGAAATTGCAGGTGCTGGGCAAAACGGCGTTTATTTCCGGGCCGGGCGATAGCCGAAACATTTTCCTCAGCAACGCTGCGCGGTATCAGGTGTTTATCGCCGTCTCACGCAGCGGTGAAACCGAACAGGTGCTGGATAAAGCGCGGATCGCGAAAAACGTGGGGATGACGGTCGTGGCTTTTACGCGCGCTTCGGCCAATACGCTGGCGGGAATGGCAGATTTGCACTTTGCCTTATATGACGAGGCGGTACATTACGCCGCAGAAGCCGCTGGCGTGACGTCGTTTGAGTCGAATCTGGTCCTGCTGATGGATTTACTGCTGCTGGAAGCGACGGGGTGAAAAATCACCCCGCGTAATCAGATAATGCGGGTGGTTTTGAGATCGCGCAGGAATCCGCCCCAGCGACGCTCGTAAAACGGCGTGATGTGCTCGGTAATAAAGTGGCTGATGCCCTTCTCATCCTTCTTCACCTGACAGATATCGATCGGCTCATCACCCGGCAGCGTATCGGTGGCAACACTGCCCGCAGCCTGAATAATCTCCTCGATATCGCCGTCTGCTTCAATGCCAATCAGCAGTACCGGCTGTTCATCCGTGCTCTCTTTAACAGAGCAGAGGAACGCGCGCCTCACGGGTTTGAGGGTTTTGAATAGCGTGGTCAGCGAATCAATCATCTGCGCAGGGGGTTCGGCTACTTCAGACAACAGCAGCGTTTCGCCTCCTTCCAGCACTTCCTGCGTACTGAGCGGGTTGCCCTCCTCGCCAATCAGATGGTTGATTTCACGCGGGGTGAACTCTTTCCCGGTTGGCAGTTTGGCGTTGAGGAACAAGGTCTGGCCCAGCGTCATTTCGAACAGAGTGCGCACCGGCATCACCACGAACGCCTGCTCGTCTTCAACAGCCTGCTGCAGCGCTTCCAGCGAGGTGAAGAACGGGATCACCGAAGTGCCGTCGTCCTTCTCCCAATGGAGCAGGTCCAGCGCGCTGTCTTCAACAACCTGTTCGCCTTCCGCTGCGGTACCCGGAACCCAGACGGTGGACTCCAGCAACGTGCGGAAAAATGCCGGACGGTGGGCGGGCTCGGTCGCCGCCTGTTCCAGCAGAGTTTCTAATTCGTTTTTCGTTTCAGACATAGTTTGGCTACTTCAACATAATGTCGGCTGGCGCAAGGCTAACAGGCCTACAAAACCGTAGGCCCGGACAAGCACAGCGCCGCCGGACAAAGACAATTACTCGGCAGTCAGCAGGTTTGCGATAGTACGCACGCCCAGTCCCGTTGCCCCTGCAGACCACTGCTCAACGGCCGCTTTACGGTAGGTTGCGGAGCAGTCGATATGCAGCCAGCCTTCGTGATAGTTCTCAACGAAGTGAGACAGGAAACCGGCCGCCGTGCTCGCACCCGCCGGATAGGCTGCGCTCGCGGTGTTGTTCAGTTCGGCGAAGTTAGACGGCAGCTGGCTGCGGTGGAATTCGGCCAGCGGCAGACGCCAGAACGGTTCGTTCTCCGCGGCCGCGCTTGCCAGCAGGCGAGCTGCCAGTTTGTCGTCAAAGCTGAACAGCGCATGGTAGTCGTTGCCCAGCGCGGTTTTCGCCGCACCGGTCAGGGTCGCCATGTCGATAATCAGCTCTGGCTTCTGCGCAGACGCGTCGATGAGACCATCGGCCAGCACCAGACGACCTTCCGCATCGGTGTTCATCACTTCCACGTTTTTACCGTTACGGTAGCGAATGATGTCGCCGAGCTTAAAGGCATTACCGCTCACCATGTTGTCCGCACAGCACAGGTAAAGCTTCACGCGCTTGTTCAGACCGCGCGTAATGGCAAACGCCAGCGCGCCGGTGATGGTTGCCGCACCGCCCATATCGGACTTCATGGAGTCCATGAACGCGCTCTGCTTCAGACTGTAACCGCCGGTATCGAACGTGATGCCTTTCCCGACCAGGCAGGCAAATACCGGTGCTGCTTTATCACCGGTTGGGTTGTAATCCAGCGCCAGCAATACCGGAGGACGCTCGGAACCGCGACCCACGGTGTGGATCCCCATATAGTTCTGCTCGCGCAGGTCTTCACCTTTGGTGATGCGGTAAGACATTTTGTCGCCGGCCACGCCGCACAGCAGGTCAACGGCGCGCTGCGCAAGTTGTTCAGGACCCAGCTCTTCTGCCGGGGCGTTAATGGTATCGCGCACCCAGTCGATAATGGTCAGACGGCTTTCCAGCTCTTTCTGACCCGCTTCGTCGAGCGTCGCCCACTCGATTTTACGGCTGCCTTTCGGTCCTTTGTAACCCGCCCAGAATGCCCAGCTGCGGTCGATATCCCAGCCTTCGCCGTCCAGGGTGACATGTTTAATGCCCAGACCATCAATTTTGCGCGCCGCGCGCTGGATCAGACCCAAATCATCGTTGCCAGTCAGGTGCAGGGTAATACCGTCGTTGTTGATACTGTAGGTGGCTTTCTCGCCCCAGCGCGCGTCAGCAGGCTGATTCGAGATCGTAATCTTCATCGCTTCGGTCATTTTATTTATCCTTATTAGCAAACGGGCCGCCTGAAGGCAGCCCGTAAGGTGATTTATTCTGCTTCATCTAACCAGACTAACAGAATCGCCTCCAGAATTTTTTCATTGGATGCGTTTGGATCGTCGTCAAAATCGTCTAAATCGCAGATCCACTGATGCATATCGGTGAAGCGTACGGTTTTAGGATCGAGATCCGGGTTAGCGTCGTAGAGCGCTTCGCCGATTTCACGGCTGTCAGTCCACTTCAGTCCCATATCAGTGCTCGCGTGCGTGGTTGATGGTGTAGCGTGGGAATTCCACGACCAGATCTTCATCGGTCACCAGAGCCTGGCAGCTCAAACGGCTGTCTGGCTCCAGACCCCATGCTTTATCCAGCATGTCGTCTTCATCTTCGGTGCTCTCGGCCAGAGAGTCAAAACCTTCACGCACGATGCAGTGGCAGGTTGTGCAGGCACAGGATTTTTCACAGGCGTGTTCCACTTCGATACCGTTACGCAGGGCAACATCGAGAATGGTCTCACCGGTCTTCGCTTCCAGAACAGCACCATCCGGACAGAGGTCCGCATGAGGCAAAATAACAATCTTTGGCATATTAAACCTCGTCCACGGACTGGCCTTTCAGCGCGACGCGGACAGATTTGTCCATGCGGCGAGCAGCAAAGTCCTGGGTTTGTTTATCAACGTTTTTAATGGCTTCTTCTATTGCATCAGCATCATTGCCTTCGGCCACTGCGCTTAAGCGCGCGGCAGCCTCGTCAATCACCTGACGCTCAGCGGCGCTTAACAGCGCGGCGTCGGCAGCGAGCGCACCGTTCAGACTTTCCAGCACGCGTGCGGCTTCAACTTTCTGTTCTGCCAGCATACGCGCCTTCACATCCTGTTCGGCGTAGCTCATTGAATCCTGAATCATGGAGGCGATCTCACCATCGGTCAGGCCGTAGGACGGCTTCACCTGGATAGACGACTCAACGCCGGTGGATTTCTCCATCGCCGTGACGCTCAGCAGGCCGTCCGCATCCACCTGGAAGGTAACGCGAATATGCGCACCGCCCGCAGGGAGCGCAGGAATACCGCGCAGCGCAAAGCGCGCCAGTGAACGACAGTCCTGCACCAGCTCGCGCTCGCCCTGCATCACATGGATGGACATCGCGGTCTGGCCGTCTTTGAAGGTGGTGAATTCCTGCGCGCGCGCCACCGGAATGGTGGTGTTACGCGGAATGACTTTCTCCACCAGTCCCCCCATGGTTTCTAAACCCAGGGAGAGCGGAATAACATCCAGCAGCAACATCTCGCTGTCCGGCTTGTTGCCGACCAGAATATCCGCCTGGATAGCCGCGCCCACGGCAACCACTTTATCCGGGTCGATGGACGTCAGCGGCGTGCGGCCAAAGAATTCACCCACCCGTTCACGCACCAGCGGTACGCGCGTGGAGCCGCCAACCATGACCACTTCCAGCACCTCGTCAGCCTCAACGCCCGCATCTTTCAGTGCGCGACGGCAGGCCAGCAGGGTGCGTTTCACCAAAGGCGCGATCAGGTCGTTAAACTGTTCCCGGGTGATTTCCCCCTGCCAGCCCGCCACGTTGACGGTGACAGACTGCGCATCGCTCAGCGCGATTTTCGCGTCGATGGCCACGTCCAGCAGTTCACGCTGCACGCGTGCATCGCTGCGATCGGGGATACCCGCCTGCTCGCGAATGAAATCAGCGAGCAGATGGTCGAAGTCATCGCCACCCAGCGCAGAATCACCGCCGGTAGCCAGCACTTCAAACACCCCACGGCTTAAGCGCAGGATAGAGATATCAAAGGTCCCGCCACCCAGATCGTAAACCGCAATCACCCCTTCCTGACCGGAGTCCAGGCCGTAGGCAATGGCGGCCGCCGTCGGTTCGTTCAGCAGGCGCAGAACGTGCAGTCCCGCCAGACGCGCCGCGTCTTTGGTGCCCTGACGCTGTGCATCATCAAAGTAGGCCGGAACGGTAATGACCACGCCATCGAGATCGCCGCCGAGCGTTGCCGTAGCACGCGCCGCCAGCGCTTTGAGGATATCAGCAGAAACGCGGATCGGGTTCAGCAGCCCCGCTGCCGTGGCAATCATTGGCAGGCCGTTTTCACTGGCCTGCAGCTGATACGGCAGATGCGGATAACGGGTCTGAATATCGGCGAGGGAGCGGCCCATCATGCGTTTTACGGAACTGATGGTGTTCGCCGGATCGCGCGCGGCGTTCGCGCGTGCGTCGTAGCCAACCGCGTGGCCCTGCTGTTGGTAGTGGACCACGGAAGGCAGCAGATGACGGCCCTGCTCGTCAGCCAGCGTTTCCGCCTGGCCGCTTCGCACGGTCGCCACGAGAGAATTGGTGGTGCCCAGATCAATACCTACCGCCAGACGACGCTGGTGCGGTGCGGCACTTAAGCCAGGCTCACTAATTTGTAATAAGGCCATAATTGCTTCCGAAATTAAAAATCGAGCAGCTTTTCTTCGAGTTGTTCAGCACTGCTTCGCAGTTTATCGAGAAAACGGAGTTTGCGCACAGTGTCTGCCGCCACATCCCAGGTCTCGTTGTTCAGTTGCTCCACCATCAGTTGATGGCGGGTATCGAACATGCCTTTTACGCGCTTAATGAAGCTTTCCAGACGCGCTTCATCTTTGGCCTGTTCAATCTCATCCAGCTCTTCACGCAGTTCCAGCTGTTCCATCAAAAACGCCGTATCACGCACGGTGTGCTGTTCACTCGCCAGATCAAAGCCATGAAGCGAGAGCAGATACTCAGCGCGAGACAGTGGATGGCGCAGCGTCTGCCAGGCCTGATTGATGGTCGCAGATTGCGATACCGCAGCCAATTGCTCTGACTGAGTACCACTGGCGAATTTATCCGGATGATACTGACGCTGCAGATCCTGGAAGCGGATCGTCAGCGCCTGCAGATCAATCGGGTATTGAGCGGGTAGTCCGAAGAGAGTGAAGTAATCCATAACAATCTCAGGGGTAGCCTGTTAGAACAAACCCCACGCACAGGAGTCCTGCGGTGGGGTTTCGGATGACGCGCGGTTAAACGTGGAAGCTTTCGCCGCAACCACACTCGTCTTTGACGTTCGGGTTCGTGAATTTGAACCCTTCGTTCAGGCCTTCTTTTACAAAGTCCAGCTGAGTGCCATTGAGGAATTGCAGGCTTTTGCCATCGACCACCACCTTCACGCCCTTGTCTTCAAACACGGTGTCATCAGACGCCGGTTCGTCAACAAACTCCAGTACGTAAGCCATACCAGAACAGCCGGAGGTACGTACGCCCAGTCGCAGGCCAAAGCCTTTACCACGGTTCGCCAGAAAAGAGCTTACTCGCGCGGCAGCGCTGTCGCTAAGGGTAATCGACATACTCAAACCTCAATTATTTTGCTTCACGTTTGCTTTTGTAATCCGCAATGGCGGCTTTGATCGCGTCTTCTGCCAGGATAGAACAGTGAATTTTCACGGGTGGCAGTTCGAGTTCTTCAGCAATATCCGTGTTCTTGATTGCCTGTGCTTCGTCCAGAGACTTGCCCTTCACCCATTCGGTGACCAGGGAGCTGGAGGCGATAGCAGAACCGCAGCCGTAGGTCTTGAAGCGCGCGTCTTCAATGATACCTTCATTGTTGACTTTAATCTGCAGCTTCATCACGTCGCCACACGCTGGCGCACCGACCATACCGCTACCTACGCTTTCGTCGCTGTTGTCAAAAGAGCCAACGTTGCGCGGGTTTTCGTAATGATCAATAACTTTTTCGCTGTATGCCATGTTGAATTCTCCTTATGTACCGATTAGTGATGTGACCATTCAATGCTGTTCAGATCCACGCCCTGCTTGAACATTTCCCACAGTGGAGAAAGGTCACGCAGACGACCGATGGAGTTGCGAACCAGCTTGATGGTGTAGTCAATCTCTTCTTCGGTAGTGAAACGACCTAAAGAGAAACGGATAGAGCTGTGTGCCAGCTCGTCAGTCATGCCCAGTGCGCGCAGCACGTAGGATGGCTCCAGGCTTGCAGACGTACAGGCAGAACCGGAAGAAACCGCCAGGTCTTTCAGCGCCATAATCAGCGATTCACCTTCAACATAGTTGAAGCTGACGTTGAGAATGTTTGGTGCGCCCTGTTCGAGATCGCCGTTCAGATACACTTCTTCCATATCTTTCACGCCATCCCACAGACGGTTACGCAGCGTGCGCAGGCGCGCCATCTCGGTTTCCATCTCTTCTTTCGCAATACGGTAAGCTTCGCCCATACCCACGATCTGGTGAACAGGCAGCGTACCGGAACGCATACCGCGCTCGTGACCGCCACCGTGCATCTGTGCTTCGATGCGGATACGCGGTTTACGACGAACGTACAGTGCACCAATACCTTTCGGGCCATAGATTTTGTGGCCGGAGAAGGACATCAGGTCCACTTTCAGCTGGCTCAGATCGATAGGCAGTTTGCCCACGCTCTGGGTGGCGTCTACGTGGTAGATGATGCCGCGCGCACGGCACATTTCGCCGATGGTCGCGATATCTTGCACAACGCCGATTTCGTTGTTTACGTGCATGATGGAAACCAGGATGGTGTCATCACGCATGGCCGCTTCGAGCTCTTTCAGGTCGATAATACCGTTGCTCTGTGGTGCCAGGTAAGTCACGTCGAAACCTTCACGCTCGAGCTGACGGCAGGTATCCAGCACGGCTTTGTGTTCGGTTTTGCTGGTGATGATGTGCTTGCCTTTTTTCTGATAAAAGTTGGCCGCACCTTTGATCGCCAGGTTATCGGATTCGGTCGCACCGGAGGTGAATACAATCTCACGCGGGTCGGCACCCACCAGGTCAGCAATCTGATTACGGGCGATATCTACCGCCTCTTCAGCATGCCAGCCAAAACGGTGTGAACGGGAAGCTGGGTTACCAAAGTTTCCGTCCAGGGTCAGACACTGCATCATTTTCTCGGCAACACGCGGGTCCACCGGCGTGGTTGCGGAGTAGTCGAGATAAATCGGTAATTTCATTGCTCTATAAACTCCGTACATCGCTTCAATGCAAGGAATCAGGCAACCGGCTGGATGTACGACCGAGTACACGGAGCGAGCGAACGCTCCGGCCTGATTCTGAAATACTTATCTTTTTATTACGCGCGTAATTTGACGTCGATCGCGTCCTGCCCGCGGGTGCTGCGTTGGGAGTCCTGGCTGTGCTGACGGCCAGAGACATCCAGAACTTCCTGGTTATTTACCAGTTCACCTAAGGTGATGTTGTTCAGGAAGCCGGTCAGACGATCGCTCAGGTCGCGCCACAGCGCGTGGGTCAGGCACTTATCGCCGCCCTGGCAGCCGCCTTTACCCTGGCAACGGGTCGCATCAACGGATTCGTCAACGGCACTGATCACTTCGCCAACTGCAATACTGCCCGCGTCTTTACCCAGCAGATAACCGCCGCCTGGGCCACGAACGCTGGAAACCAGTCCATTTTTACGCAGTCTGGAGAACAGCTGCTCCAGATAGGAGAGGGAGATCCCTTGTCGTTCAGAAATATCAGCCAACGGAACCGGGCCCGCTTCGGAGTTGAGCGCAACGTCCAGCATCGCGGTCACGGCATAACGCCCTTTAGATGTCAGTCTCATGTCTTACTTAACCTCAAACTCGCCCCTGCCCGGGGTTTTTTATAGTAAAATGGGGGTATTGCATAGCAGGGCCAAGTCTGACATTCCTGACTAAAATGGTCAACTATTTACTTGACTGTTTTAGTCAGGTATTTAACCTTCCGTGCCGTATCACCAGGATGGGCACTACTCTTTATTCTTTTGCTCAATCGACGCCAGGATCCCGCGCAGAATGTTCAATTCCTGGCTTTCCGGACGCGCACGGGTAAACAGGCGGCGCAGCTTGTTCATTACCTGCCCCGGGTGACCTTCACGGATGAAACCGGTAGAGAGCAGGGTCTGCTCCAGGTGACCATAGAAGCGCTCCAGATCGTCCACCAGCGGGTAGACGGCCTCTTCCTGCGGCTCTGCCGTTGCTTTTTCCTGCGTCGCCAGCCACGCCATACGCACTTCATAGGCAATCACCTGAACGGCCATTGCCAGGTTCAGGGAGCTATATTCCGGGTTAGCGGCAATGGCCACGTGGTAATGGCACTTCTGCAGTTCATCGTTGGTCAGGCCCACGCGTTCACGGCCAAATACCAGCGCTACAGGAGCCTGTTCGGCTTCAGAGACGCTTTTCAGACCGCATTCACGCGGATCCAGCATCGGCCACGGCAGTGTACGGGAGCGGGCGCTGGTCCCGACCACCAGACTGCACCCTGCCAGGGCTTCGTCCAGAGTATCCACGATCTGCGCGTTACCAATGACATCGCTGGCGCCCGCAGCCAGAGCGATAGCCTGTGAGTCGGGTTTCACCAGTGGGTTAACCAGCCACAGGTTCGTTAAGCCCATGGTTTTCATAGCGCGGGCTACGGAGCCCATATTGCCAGTGTGCGATGTCTCGACCAGCACGATTCGAATGTTTTGCAGCATAGTTTTAATGTCTGGATTCTGTGTCTGAAGAATATTCGGCCATATTATCATAAACGAGAGACATATTCCGATCTCGCTGCTATACTCTGCGCCGATTTTCCCGTTCTTTAACATCCAGTGAGAGAGACCGATGCATCCGATGCTGACCATCGCCGTGCGCGCAGCGCGCAAGGCGGGTAATGTAATTGCCAAACACTACGAAACGCCAGATTCTGTTGAAACCAGCCAGAAAGGCAGCAATGATTTCGTAACCAACGTCGATAAAGCCGCTGAAGCGATTATTATCGATACCATCCGCAAATCTTACCCGCAGCACACCATCATCACCGAAGAAAGCGGTGAACTTGAAGGTACCGATCAGGATGTTCAATGGGTTATCGATCCACTGGATGGCACCACCAACTTCGTCAAACGTCTGCCACACTTCTCCGTGTCTATCGCAGTACGCATTAAAGGCCGTACTGAAGTCGCCGTGGTTTACGATCCAATGCGTAACGAACTGTTCACCGCAACCCGCGGTCAGGGCGCGCAGCTGAACGGCTACCGTCTGCGCTGCAGCAATGCACGCGACCTCGACGGTACCATTCTGGCGACCGGCTTCCCGTTCAAGGCGAAGCAGCACGCAACCACTTACATGAATATTCTGGGCAAACTGTTCACCGAATGCGCGGACTTCCGTCGCACCGGTTCTGCCGCGCTGGACCTGGCCTATGTGGCTACCGGTCGCGTTGACGGTTACTTTGAGCTGTCACTGAAGCCGTGGGATTTTGCAGCGGGCGAGCTGATCGCGCGTGAATCAGGCGCCATTGTTTGCGATTTCACCGGCGGCCACAACCATCTGACGACTGGCAACATCGTTGCAGGTAACCCACGTGTTGTTAAAGCCATGCTGGCAAACATGCGTGATGAGCTGAGCGACGCGCTGAAGCGTTAATCCAGCCTGCGGTGCCCTCTCCCGCCGGGAAAGGGCACCATGCTGTACCTGACTAAAACGGCCTTAATCCCCTTCCCACCGGCACCGCACTCATCCACATCGTTACCGCAGCCACCAGCAGAATCATCCCGCCCGCCAGCGCGAGCGTTGTCCATCCGACCTGCCGCCACAGCACCGGCGTTTTATTGCCGCTGAGTTTGACCGCCAGTTGACGGAAACTGTGCACCAGCAGTGCCAGTGACGAAATCGTGAGTGACGTCCCGGCCGCCATGGCCAATGCCGAGAGCATTCCCCAGCCAAATACACCCATCACCTTACTGAACAACAGCACCATGATTGCCCCTGAACACGGACGCATGCCCATTGAGAGCACAACCATCAGCCGCGCTCGCCAGTCATCACCGTTCTTCAGCTGCGCCTGCGTCGGCAGATGCTGATGCCCACAGCCGCAGTACGCAGTGTGTTCATGGTGCGGCGTAAAAGCTCTGAACTGGGGTTTGTGCAGCAAAGTCCGCAGTTTTTTCAGTGCCCGCCAGCACAGGAGCAAGCCCAGCACACCGACCAGCGCGTAACTCCCCTTCTCCAGCCAGAAACTGCTGATATGCAGCTGACGAGCAGGAAGGCGTAATAACGACAGGACGACCACCACCAGCGCAATCGCCACGCCGCCCTGAAGCAGCGAAGATGCGAGGGTCAACCCAATGCTTGATTTGAGCCTGGAGGGATGGGTCGCAAGCCAGGTCGCGATCACGATTTTGCCGTGTCCCGGCCCCAGCGCATGCAGGACACCGTAGAGAAAGCTGAAGGCCAGAAGAGAACCGCCTGCCTTCGTCGGGTTCTCCGCCACCGCCTTCAGTAAGCCACTCATCTGCTGGTTGACCTCGCGCTGCCAGACAATGCTTTTCATCATCACCTGCGGCCAGGCGTGCCATAGCCACAACGCGCCGCACACGGCCAGCAGCAAAAAGAGCGCCAGCGGCCAGAGATGAAGCCAGCGGCGTGATTTTCGTACCGGAGATGCGATCACTGACATTGCAACGTCACCTGCTGTGCGAACTGTTTACCCAACTCCATGTCTTCGGGTGGTGCATCTTCTTTATCGAGAGAGACCGCAAAATTGAGCGTCTCTTCGCTCGGTTTTGGCGTGTGCATTGCCATCGTGCAGGTTTTTTGCAGGGCTGCCGGTAGCGTCACATCACTCTCCTCTGCGTAATGCATATCGACATAGTAAGTGGGATCAAAGGTGGAAAACGTATAGGTCTGCCCAGCCAGCGGCTGCGGATGCGCCAGCGGCAGGACAAACGTCAGTACCGCCTGATGTCCGTCGCGGGTCATGCCATATTCCGTCGGCCGATTCATAAATTTCACTTTTTGTCCGTTATGCCAGAACTCGGTGAAATAGTGCTGACCAAGCACGTTGGCCATCACTTCCGCCGCCAGCTTTTTCCAGATTTCATCCCCGGGTTTTGCATTCCCGGCATCGTACAGCAGGTCAGCCGAGGTGATTTCATCCATCGTCCAGCGCATTTTCAGGCCACTGAGCTGCGTTCCGTCCGTTACCAGCTCGGTTTTCAGGCTGATAAAACTGTGAGGATGCGCGACGACAGCAAAGGGGATCACCGTCAAAAATAACGCCATTGCGCTTTGTTTAACTGTTTGCATCAATTCCTCACGTCATAAATTCTGTGATGTTCGCCAGCAATCCTGAGTGAAAGGCCTGCCGGCGCGCTTTTCAGCGCCCATCCTTTAGCTATTCTTATCAAACATTCCCACTGGATACCCGACAGATGATGACGACGCTTGAAATTCCATCTGTGCTTTCCAGTTCGCAGCGCCGCTGCCAGGTGCTTTTAATGCTTTACCTGCCCGATGCTGCCGTTACCGCACAGAGCATTATCGCTGCCAATGGCGTGGACGACGCTATGGCACGGCAAGATATAGCCGAGACGCGCGATGAAATCCAGCGCTATCACCGGCTCGACATCGTCACGTACCATGACGGCAGCTACCGGATTGAAGGCTCAGCCCTGAATCAACGTTTATGCCTGTTGCACTGGCTGCGCAGGGCTTTGCGGCTGTGTCCGCAATTCGTTTCGCATCAGTTTACCCCCGCGCTGAAAACCGCGCTTAAACAGCAGGGCATTGCCCGGCCTCTCTATGACGATACCAACCTGCGGGCGTTGATCAGCTTCTGCTCGCGCAAGCTTCAGCGCCCGTTTGATTGCCGGGACGTACAGTTTTTACAGCTCTATCTGCAGTATTGCCTGATGCAGCATCATCTGGGGAATACCCCGCAGTTTTCATCGGTGCAGCGTAACTGGACGCAATCAAGAGGGGAATATTTCACCGCTCAGGAGATTGTTCGTCACTGGAAACGCCGTGTGCCACAAGGGACCCACAGCGATGAACAACTTTTTCTCGCGCTGCTGTTTATGATGCTGCGCACTCCTGACCCTGTGCTTGATAAGCATCAGCAGGATCAGCGTCTGCGCCGGGCAATTGTGCGCATGGTCGCCCGTTTTCGGGCGCAAACCGGGATGAACTTCAGCGATGAACAGGGGCTGACCGATCAGCTTTATATTCATCTGGCCCAGGCGCTGGACCGTTCGCTGTTTGAGAT
Source organism: Enterobacter sp. SORGH_AS_0287 (assembly GCF_031453695.1). NCBI lineage: Bacteria > Pseudomonadati > Pseudomonadota > Gammaproteobacteria > Enterobacterales > Enterobacteriaceae > Enterobacter > Enterobacter sp. SORGH_AS_0287. The sequence continues at coordinate 48,786 of NZ_JAVIZW010000001.1, read as the reverse complement.
AGGCATCGACAATAGCCTGCCGGAAGAGATCCATCGTCTCTACCCCCGCCTGTTACGCACCACCAAAGAGGCGTTGTTTGAGCTGGAAGCGGAATTCGGGCTGCGTTTTTCTGATGAAGAGATGAGCCTGGTGGCGGTCATTTTCGGCGCCTGGCTGATGCAGGAGACCGATCTGCATGAGAAGCAGGTGGTGTTATTGACGGGAGAGGATAAATCCTGTGAGGACGTGATAGAGCAGCAACTGCGCGAATTGACGTTGCTGCCGCTCAACATTCGATATCAGACGCTGCAGGCCTATCAGAAAGAGGGGGCACCGCGCGAAGCGGCGCTGGTCATCACCCCTTATCCGACCGCCCTGCCCCTGTTCTCACCACCGCTGATCCACGCCGTTGAGACGCTGAACACGCAGCAGCAAGAACATATTCGCGCCATGCTGGAATCGTAGCTAGGCGCGCGCGGCGACTTTAGGACGAACGAACATCGCCGGTAGGGCGACAAGCGCCATGACCCAGAAGACCCCGTGTCCCAGATGCTGGTAAAGGAAGCCCGCAAAGACCGTCATCACCGCAATGCTGCCGCCCATCGCCACCGCCGAATAAACCGACTGCAACCGAATGACATCCCCGCCTTCACGCGCGGCGATATAGCGCATGGCCGCCAGGTGACATACCGTGAAGGTGCCGCAGTGCAGAATTTGCGCCACGATCAGCCACGGCAGTTCCGTCGTCCAGCCCATAATGCCCCACCGTATAACACCACAGACTGCAGAAAGCAGGAGCAGATCGCGCGCGCCGAAGCGCCGGAACAGCTTTTTGCTCAGCGCGAAGATAATCACTTCAGCGACCACACCGAGCGACCACAGGTAACCCACTGCAGATGCGGAGTATCCTGCCCCCTGCCAGTAGATGGCGCTGAAACCATAGTACGCCGCGTGCGCGCCCTGCAGCAGACAGACGCAGGCCAGGAAACGCCAGCTTTGTGCCACCAGGCTTCGCCAGGCCGGCCAGCCGGCGCTTTCCTGATGACGGCTCTCACCTTGCGGCATTACCGATGGACGCAACAGCATCCCCAGCAGCATGGAGGCAATGCCGATACTCAGCAGCGCAAGGATCGCACGGTAATCGTAAAGGCTAACCAGTTTACCCACCAGTGCAGAGCCGATGACAAAGGCAATTGAGCCCCACAGCCGCACGCGGCCATAATCCATCGTTATCTGTTTTTGCCAGGTGTTTGCCAGGGCATCCGTCAGCGGAACCAGCGGCGAGAAAAAGAGGTTAAAACCGACCATCACCACCATCAGCCATGCAAACTGGTGGCTCACCCAGAAACAGGCGACAAAGACCAGCGTCAACAGCGCCAGAATGCGTACCGCCTTAATCAGCAAGGAGGGATCGCTGACGCGCGGTGCGATCAGCAGGCTTCCCAGGAAACGTGCCACCAGACCAGCGCCAAGCAGGATACCTATGGTCTCGGGCGTCAGGCCGATCCCCTTGAGCCAGACGCTCCAGAAAGGCAGAAAAATACCGTAGCTAAAGAAATAGGTGAAATAACTGAGCGCCAGCCAGCGCGTGGAATGCAAGACCATGAATCCCTCCCGAAATGGAGGCCATAGTCTGGCGAGAATACAAAAATTAAGCAAGTCGATAGCCTGCTATAAATTAACGAAAATTTAACATATTGTGCAGTCATCTGACTTATGGCAGGGAATGAAAATGTGTATTACGTTTAAATTACTCCACTTGCAGAGGTATTTCTGCCATGAACTCACTTCGCTATTTAGATTTCGGCCAGGCACGTCACCTGTTGCTGTTAATAGGTCGTATCGCGCTTGTCGTACTGTTTATTATCTTCGGCTATCCAAAACTGACGGGGTTTAGCGGGACCGTACAATATATGACGTCGCTGGGTACACCCATGCCCATGCTGGCGGCCATTATTGCGGTGGTAATGGAGGTGCCTGCCGCCATCCTGATCGTGCTGGGCTTTTTCACCCGCCCTGTTGCCGTACTCTTTGTATTTTACACGCTGGGTACCGCGATTATCGGCCACCACTACTGGGATATGACCGGTGATACCGTCATGCCGAATATGATTAACTTCTACAAGAATATCAGTATTGCCGGAGCGTTTATTTTACTGGCGATAGTGGGACCGGGAGCCCTCTCCCTTGACCGGCGTTAACCCATAAAAAAAGGCCGCAATCGCGGCCTTTTTTATTTCTGCAAAACAGAAAGATTATGCGTATACCGGGAAGCGTGCGCAGATTTCCAGAACTTTACCTTTAACGCGCTCGATAACCGCTTCGTCATTGATATTGTCCAGAACGTCACACATCCAGCCTGCCAGCTCTTTCACTTCCGCTTCTTTAAAGCCGCGGCGAGTAACAGCCGGAGAACCGATACGGATACCGGAGGTCACGAACGGGCTCTTCGGATCGTTTGGCACGCTGTTTTTGTTCACGGTGATGTTGGCGCGGCCAAGGGCAGCGTCAGCTTCTTTACCGGTCAGGTTTTTATCAACCAGGTCCAGCAGGAACAGGTGGTTCTCAGTACCACCGGAAACCACTTTGTAACCGCGGTTCAGGAAGACTTCCACCATCGCTTTGGCGTTTTTAGCAACCTGCTGCTGGTAAACTTTAAACTCTGGCTCCATCGCTTCTTTCAGCGCCACCGCTTTCGCCGCGATAACGTGCATCAGTGGGCCGCCCTGCGCGCTTGGGAATACGGCAGAGTTCAGCTTTTTGTACAGCTCTTCGTCGCCACCTTTCGCCAGGATCAAGCCACCGCGTGGGCCCGCCAGGGTTTTGTGCGTGGTGGTGGTCACAACGTGAGCATGCGGAACCGGGTTCGGATAAACGCCTGCAGCAATCAGGCCGGCAACGTGCGCCATGTCAACGAACAGGTAAGCACCGATGCTGTCTGCAATTTCACGCATTTTTGCCCAGTCAACGATACCGGAGTAAGCAGAGAAACCGCCGATAATCATCTTCGGTTTGTGGGTCTGCGCCTGCTTCGCCATGTCTTCGTAGTCAATTTTACCGGACTCATCAATGCCGTAAGGAATGATGTTGTACAGTTTGCCAGAGAAGTTAACCGGAGAGCCGTGAGTCAGGTGGCCGCCTTGCGCCAGGTTCATACCCAGAACGGTATCGCCCGGTTGCAGCAGCGCGGTGTAGACCGCGAAGTTAGCCTGAGAGCCAGAGTGTGGCTGTACGTTAGCGTAGTCGGCGCCAAACAGTTCTTTAGCGCGATCGATGGCCAGTTGCTCAACGATATCAACGTACTCGCAACCGCCGTAGTAGCGTTTGCCCGGGTAACCTTCAGCGTATTTGTTGGTCAGCTGAGAACCCTGCGCCTGCATTACGCGCGGGCTGGTGTAGTTTTCGGAGGCGATCAGTTCGATGTGCTCTTCCTGACGTACTTTTTCCTGCTCCATAGCCTGCCACAGTTCGGCATCATAATCGGCAATGTTCATTTCACGCTTTAACATCCGCATCTCCTGACTCAGCTAACAATAAAATTTTGGCCTGAAAAGGCAGTCCTGTTGGACGACGGGCAACAGTATAACTGATTAGTTCTGTGATAACAGGTCTTGACAAACGATTTTACGCAAACGTTTTCCTACCCGCCACGCAAGGGTTTGAGGAATAAAGCCCTCATCATTTTCAACGGATTTCTTTTCAGGTTTGTGATGCATATTTTTCACGTTGCAAAGAACCATTTACAACGCAGGGGTATTTTTTATAAGATGCATTTAAAATACATCATTAAAAACACCACTGAAGGACGCTGCTATGCTCGACGCTCAAACCATCGCCACAGTTAAAGCCACTATTCCCCTGCTGGTCGAAACCGGCCCGAAACTCACCGCCCATTTCTACGATCGTATGTTTACGCATAACCCGGAGTTGAAAGAGATTTTCAACATGAGCAACCAGCGTAACGGCGATCAGCGCGAAGCCCTGTTCAACGCCATCGCAGCCTACGCCAGCAATATCGAAAACCTGGCGGCGTTGCTGCCTGCCGTGGAAAAAATTGCGCAGAAGCACACCAGCTTCCAGATCAAACCAGAGCAGTACAATATCGTCGGCGGCCATCTGCTGGCCACACTGGATGAGATGTTTAGCCCGGGCCAGGAGGTGCTGGACGCGTGGGGAAAAGCCTACGGCGTGCTGGCAAACGTGTTCATTAACCGTGAAGCACAGATCTACAGCGAAAACGCCAGTAAGGCTGGCGGCTGGGAAGGTACCCGCGCTTTCCGCATCGTCGAGAAAACGCCGCGCAGCCAGCTCATCACCAGTTTTGAGTTCGAGTCGGTGGATGGCAAGCCGGTCGCTGATTATCAGCCGGGACAGTATCTGGGCGTGTGGCTGAAGCCTGAAGGTTTCCCGCACCAGGAGATTCGCCAGTACTCCCTGACCCGCAAACCAGACGGTAAACGTTATCGCATTGCCGTAAAACGCGAAGATGGCGGCCAGGTATCAAACTGGCTGCATAACGAGGCTAACGTGGGTGATGTGGTTCATCTGGCCGCGCCTGCGGGCGACTTCTTTATGGCGGTTGAGGCGAATACGCCGGTCACCCTAATCTCAGCCGGGGTGGGTCAGACGCCAATGCTGGCGATGCTCGATACCCTCGCTAAATCAAACCACAGCGCGCAGGTAAACTGGTTCCACGCCGCCGAGAACGGTGCAGTGCACGCGTTTGCCGATGAAGTGAATGCGCTGGCTTCCGGTCTGCCATGCTTTACCGCCCATACCTGGTATCGTCTGCCGACGGATGCCGACCGTGCAGCCGCACGCTTTGACAGCGAAGGTCTGATGAATTTGAGTCAGCACGAGGGGGCATTCAGCGCGCCGGAGATGCAGTTTTACGTCTGCGGACCGGTCGCGTTTATGCAGTATGCCGCGAAGCAGCTGGTGGAGTTGGGTGTGAATAAAGACAACATTCATTACGAATGTTTCGGGCCGCATAAAGTACTGTAATCGCCCGATGGCGCTACACTTTCCCGGCCGGTGAGGTTTTGCAGGCCGGGTAAGCATAGCGCCACCCGGCTGAATCAGGAATCAGGTACTGACGATTAAATCGCGGCGTCGTCTTCTTCACCGGTACGGATACGGATCACGCGTGCCACATCAAAGACGAAGATTTTACCGTCGCCAATTTTGCCGGTCTGCGCCGTACGGATAATGGTATCCACACAGGTATCCACGATATCGTCGCTCACCACGATTTCAATTTTCACTTTTGGCAGAAAGTCCACCATGTACTCTGCGCCACGGTAAAGTTCGGTGTGGCCCTTCTGGCGACCAAAACCTTTCACTTCCGTCACTGTCATCCCGGTGATGCCCACTTCCGCCAGCGCTTCACGCACATCATCCAGTTTGAAAGGTTTAATAATCGCATCAATCTTTTTCATGGTGGGTCCTTAAACTCTTGCCTGTAAGCTGCTTCGTAATCGGTTGCTCACAGTATCATACTCATTCAGATTTTGCGGTACTACTCTTTAAAATCGTTTGCTTCCAGCTCATGGCGGGAGAGCAGCTTGTAGAACTCGGTACGGTTGCGCCCGGCCATACGCGCCGCATGGGTTACGTTGCCTTTGGTTATCTGCAGGAGCTTGCGAAGATAGTTCAGCTCGAACTGATTACGCGCTTCTGCAAACGTCGGCAGCGCGGTGTTTTCCCCTTCCAGCGCCTGCTCCACCAGCGCGTCACTAATGACAGGTGACGAAGTCAGCGCCACGCACTGTTCAATAACGTTCACCAGCTGGCGCACGTTGCCCGGCCAGCTTGCAGCCATCAGCCGTTTCATCGCATCGGTGGAAAACGCCCGGACAAAAGGCTTATGCCGATCGGCCGCCTGGCGCAAAAGATGGTTTGCCAGCAGCGGAATATCTTCCGCCCGCTCGGCCAGTGCCGGAATTTTCAGGTTCACCACGTTCAGACGGTAGTAGAGATCTTCACGAAACTCGTTGCGCGCCATGACCTTTGGTAAATCGCGGTGCGTGGCCGAAATGATACGCACGTTAATATCGATATCGCGGTTACTGCCGAGGGGGCGCACTTTTCGCTCCTGCAAAACACGCAGCAATTTGACCTGCAGCGGTGCCGGCATATCGCCAATCTCGTCCAGGAAAAGTGTGCCGCCTTCTGCCGCCTGGAAAAGCCCTTCCCGGCTGCTCACCGCCCCGGTGAACGCCCCGCGGGCATGACCAAACAGTTCAGACTCAAGCAGTTGTTCAGGGAGCGCACCACAGTTAATCGCGATAAAGGCGTTTTTGCTGCGCGGGCTGGCGTTATGGATAGCCTGAGCAAGAATCTCTTTCCCGGTACCGCTCTGGCCGTTAATCAGCACGCTAACGTCTGACTGCGCCACCATCCGGGCCTGTTCGAGCAGACGCAGCATAATCGGGCTGCGGGTGACGATAGACTCCCGCCACGCTTCATCATTCGACGGAGCCGCGTGCTCAAGCGCGCTGTCGATAGCCTTATAGAGGGCATCTTTATCTACCGGCTTGGTGAGGAAGCTGAATACCCCCTGCTGCGTCGCGGCAACGGCATCCGGAATCGATCCGTGCGCCGTCAGGATGATCACCGGCATGCCAGGCTGCTGCTTCTGGATCTCCGCGAACAGCTGCAGGCCATCCATTTCATCCATTCGCAGGTCGCTAATCACCAGATCAACCTTCTCGCGGCTCAGGACTTTCAGCCCCTCCTGCCCGCTTTCCGCCGTCACCACGCTGTAGCCTTCACTGACCAGACGCATCCCCAGCAGCTTTAACAGCCCCGGATCGTCATCCACCAGTAAGAGATGGGCAGGTTTTCGGCTTGTCATGGCTTCACATCCTCTTGTTTCTGCGCATCACCGTCTGGCGTCGCGGCTGACCCTTTTGGCGCATCAGGCAGATAATTTCCGGCCGGTTTACGTGTCGAGAGCTGTCTTTCGATGTCGGTCAGGTTTTCAAGCTTGCGCGTCGTGGTATCCAGTTGAGCACGCAAGTGCTGCTCCTGCTGGCGCAGCGTATCTAGCTCGCTGTCGGTGGATTGCTGTAATTTGCTGTAGCGAAAACGCTCTTCAGATAACTGCAGTTGTAACGCCTGACCATCACGCCAGAGCTGATACACCGGGCGCACCTGCGCCGGAAGATTTCCGACAAACGTGTCCAGCCGCGTGACGTTGGTGCGACGCTCGACGGGGGTGATTTTCGCATCCGCGAGTAAAATCCCACGCTTGAACGCGTCCTGCCAGGTATCGTCACTGAGCATCGCCGCTTGCGAGCGCGCCCTCAACCGGCGCCAGACGCTGGGCGCAATCTATTCCACGTAGCCAGAACAGCGGATTGCTCTCGACGTCATGCCCCGACAGATTCCAGATGTCGTCACAGCGGGTCGACAGGAAATCTGCCAGCTGATTATCTGGCCATTTATCTTGTTGCTTATCGCTAATCGCACTTTGCGGCACATGGGAAACACAGCCCGCCAGAAATAAACAGGGCAGGCTCAGGCGAAACATATTGCTGGAAAACACCGCGCGCACGGCGCGGGAAAAGACGTGTGACATACTCACCAGGCATAGATTCATTTCATTGATTTTTCCGGCTCAGGGGCAGTTCAATACGGAAGCAAACATCTGACCGTTCGTCCGTGGCAATTTTCAGCTCACCCTGCATGCGTCGTATGCAGTCCCGGGCAATACTCAGGCCCAGCCCACTTCCTTTTACCGCCCCTTTCCGCTGATGACTTCCCTGGAAAAAGGGTTCAAAGATCATGGTTTTTTCGTCATCAGGGATTGGAGTGCCGGTATTAGCGACGTCAATAAACACCCGTGAACCATTCGTATAACTTCGGATATAAATGTTACCGGATTCAGTACCATAGTGCACCGCATTGGAGTAAAGATTATCCAGAACGCTCATCAACAGCATCGGTTCCGCGAGGCAGGTTGGCTCACTGAGCTCCACCCCGGTATGCATCATTTTAGCTCTTGCTGGCAAGCTATGGGCGGAGATCACCATATCCACCAGCGGCGCAATATCGACGTTTTCCAGCACCACCGCGCCATCCGCCAGCTTGCGGTTATAGTCCAGCAATTGCTCAATCAGCTTTTGCAGATTGCGGCTGCTGGCATCCAGGATGTCGACAATCTCTTTCTGTTCGGGCGTAAGCGGCCCCGCCACTTCATCCGCCAGCAGTTCCGTTCCTTCGCGCATGCTGGCAAGCGGCGTTTTAAGCTCATGGGAAATATGGCGCAAGAACTGATGGCGCTGGGATTCCAGCCATGCCAGACGTTCAGAAAGCCAGATAATGCGCTGGCCAACAGAGCGCAACTCGCGCGGGCCTTTAAAGGCGACCGTATCCCCGAGAGACTTCCCCTCGCCCAGGCGGTTAATCATGCGCTGGATACCCTTCACCGGGCCGATGATCATGCGGGTAAAGAGCAGAACAAGACCGAGGCTGACGAGGAACAGCACCAGCGCCTGCCAGCCAAAGAACTGGCCACGTTCCGCAATCTCCTGCTGCAGCTGTTGCCCGCGCGAGAAGATAACCGTGCGGGTAGACTGCACCATCTCGGTATTGGCATTCGCAAAGGCTTCCAGACGGGCAGCCGCTGCGGCATCCGGGCCGCTGTTCTTACACTGCAGTTGCGCCAGATCGTTCAAATCCTGACGTAACGCCTGATAAAGCTTATCGTCCGGCAGCACCCCTGCATGGGCATCCAGCATTTCACTGTAGCGTTTACGTTGATTCTGATAGACCTTTTCCAGAGTAGGATCGTCAAGCACGCAGTACTGGCGATAGCTGCGTTCCATCTCCAGCGCGGCGTTAGTCATCGCTTCACTGCGTCGGGCGTCGATCAGCGTCGTGCGGTTAGTCAGTGCCGCCTGCGCACTGAGCGCGTTGAGACTCTGCCACGCCTGCCATGCCAGGATCAGCAAAGGCAGCAGGATCAGCAGAAAGGCCATCATGACAAGCTGTCGCAGGGAACGAGGAAAAACGGGCCAGCGTTTCAACGCATTACTCTCTTTATCGGGGTTTAAGGAGAGCGTAACTGAGTCTGCCCTTCAGATACAACAAAGCCGGGTAAAAACCCGGCTTTGTCATGGAATGAGGCGGTGCCTAACTCGACGTTTCGCCCTGGCCTGATAAAGCAACGCTATGATCAGTAGTTGGACGGCAGGCACCTTTTTGTGCGTCATTCGAAGTTTATGTAGCACGTCCCGAAGGGGCTGACATAAGAAGGTGAATGAGCCACTGATTAATATTATGCAACACTCGTGCCATAATGCAAAACAATAAATTATCTTGTTGATATTTATGTATTTTATGCAATTATGCCGTTAATTGCCCGCTGAATGATTTCCAGGCTAAGTGTCGCTAAAAAGCAACACCTTAACGACAACCCACCATACTCTATGGAATTCAATGAGTTAAGCGTCTCCTTTTGGAGACACCACGAATAGCGGATTGTCGCGGTTTTGCGACAGGCACAAAAAAGCCCGGTGGCGTTTTCGCGCACCGGGCCTGCTGTGGGAGTAGCGGTACGCTTAACCTAGCTGTTTACGCGCATTACGGAAGATACGCATCCACGGGCTGTCCTCGCCCCAGTTTTCCGGGTGCCAGGAGTTGCTCACGGTACGGAACACACGTTCCGGGTGCGGCATCATAATGGTCGCACGACCGCTTTCGCTGGTCACCGCAGTGATACCGTTCACCGAACCGTTCGGGTTAGCCGGGTAGGATTCTGTCACCTTGCCGAAGTTATCGACAAAGCGCAGCGCCACCAGGCCTTTGCTTTCAAGCTGAGCCAGATGAGCTGCATCGCGCACTTCAACCTGGCCTTCGCCATGGGAAACGGCGATTGGCATCTGCGACCCTACCATGCCCTGCAGCAGCAGAGACGGGCTTTGGGTCACTTCCACGAGGCTGAAACGCGCTTCAAAGCGGTCAGACTGGTTACGCACAAAGCGCGGCCAGGCTTCGCTACCGGGGATCAGCTCGCGCAGGTTGGACATCATCTGGCAACCATTACATACGCCCAGCGCCAGCGTTTGCGGACGGTGGAAGAAGGTTTCAAACTCGTCGCGGACACGGCTGTTGAAGAGGATGGACTTCGCCCAACCCTCACCTGCACCCAGCACGTCGCCGTAAGAGAAACCACCGCAGGCGACCAGCGCCTGGAAATCTTCCAGACCGGTACGCCCGGCCAGCAGGTCGCTCATGTGAACGTCGATGGCATCAAAGCCCGCACGGTAGAAGGCAGCAGCCATCTCAACGTGGGAGTTGACGCCCTGCTCACGCAGTACGGCCACTTTCGGACGCGCGCCGGTCGCAATATACGGCGCGGCGATATCTTCGTTGATGTCGAAGGAGAGCTTCACGTTCAGGCCAGGATCGTTGTCATTAGCCTTCGCGTTGTGTTCCTGATCGGCACACTCCGGGTTGTCACGCAGGCGCTGCATCTGCCAGGTGGTTTCAGCCCACCACATACGCAGGGTAGAACGACTCTCGCTGAACACCGCGTGGCCATCCGCTTCAATGACAAAGCGGTCGCCCTGCACGGCTTTACCCAGATAATGCACGCAATCTGCCAGGCCGTGTTGAGCCAGTACGCTTTCAACCGCGTCACGATCTGCGGCACGCACCTGAATCACCGCGCCCAGCTCTTCGTTAAACAGCGCCGCCAGACGATCCTCGCCCAGCGTCGCGATGTTCGCTTCGACGCCGCAGTGGCCGGTGAAGGCCATCTCAGCCAGAGTAACCAGCAGGCCACCGTCGGAACGGTCGTGGTAGGCCAGCAGTTTACGCTGTGCCACCAGGGACTGGATGGCGTCGTAGAAACCTTTTAACTGCGCCACATCACGTACATCTGCCGGCTTATCACCCAGCTGACGATAAACCTGCGCCAGCGCGGTCGCTCCCAGTGCGTTATGGCCTTTACCCAGGTCAATCAGCAGCAGGGCGTTATCTTCAGTCACCAGCTGTGGCGTCACGGTATGGCGCACGTCTTCTACGCGGGCAAACGCGGAGATGATCAGCGACAGCGGAGAGGTCATCTCGCGCTGCTCGTTACCCTCCTGCCAGCGGGTCTTCATCGACATGGAGTCTTTACCCACCGGAATGGTCAGGCCAAGTGCCGGGCAGAGCTCTTCACCCACCGCCTTCACGGCTTCATACAGGCCCGCATCTTCGCCCGGGTGGCCCGCTGCGGCCATCCAGTTCGCGGAAAGTTTGATACGTTTAATGTCGCCAATCTGCGTTGCGGCAATGTTGGTCAGTGCTTCACCAACGGCCAGGCGAGCAGACGCGGCGAAGTCCAGCAGAGCAACCGGGGTACGTTCGCCCAGCGCCATCGCTTCACCGTAGTAGCTGTCGAGACTCGCGGTGGTGACGGCACAGTTAGCCACCGGGATCTGCCACGGGCCAACCATCTGATCGCGCGACACCATACCGGTCACGGTACGGTCGCCGATGGTGACTAGGAAGGTTTTCTCCGCCACGGCCGGCAGGTGCAGAACACGATTGACCGCGTCAGCCACGGTAATGCCCTGACGATCCAGCGCTTTGCCAGCCGCTTTACGGGTCTCAACGTCGCGGGTCATCTTCGGCGTTTTGCCGAGCAGCACGTCCAGCGGCAGATCGATCGGCTGGTTGTCGAAATGGGTGTCGCTCAGGGACAGGTGCAGCGCTTCGGTCGCTTCACCGATGACGGCATACGGGGCACGCTCGCGGCGGCACAGCTCGTCAAACAGCGGCAACTGATCGGCAGCGACGGCCAGAACATAACGTTCCTGGGATTCGTTACACCAGATTTCCAGCGGGCTCATGCCTGGCTCATCACTCAGGATGTCGCGCAGGTTGAAGCGACCGCCACGACCACCGTCACTGACCAGCTCCGGCATGGCGTTGGACAGACCGCCCGCGCCTACGTCATGAATAAAGAGGATGGGGTTGGCATCACCCAACTGCCAGCAGCGGTCAATGACCTCCTGGCAACGGCGTTCCATCTCCGGGTTATCACGCTGTACGGATGCAAAATCGAGATCCGCATCAGACTGACCGGAGGTCATAGAGGAGGCAGCCCCGCCGCCCAGGCCGATGTTCATTGCCGGGCCACCCAGGACGATCAGCTTCGCACCGACTACGATCTCGCCTTTTTGCACGTGATCGGCGCGAATGTTACCGATCCCGCCAGCCAGCATGATCGGTTTGTGATAGCCGCGCAGCTCTTCGCCGTTGTGGCTCTCCACTTTCTCTTCGTAGGTACGGAAGTAACCGTTCAGCGCAGGACGTCCAAATTCATTGTTGAACGCCGCCCCGCCCAGTGGGCCTTCGGTCATGATATCCAGCGCGGTCACAATACGTTCCGGCTTGCCGAAATCCTCTTCCCACGGCTGTTCAAAGCCCGGGATGCGCAGGTTGGAGACGGAGAAACCGACCAGACCGGCTTTTGGTTTAGCCCCCCGTCCGGTTGCGCCTTCGTCGCGGATTTCCCCGCCAGACCCGGTCGCCGCACCCGGCCACGGCGAGATCGCCGTCGGGTGGTTATGCGTTTCGACTTTCATCAGAATATGCGCCGGCTCCTGATGGAAATCATAGCGCCCTGCTTCGCGATCGGCGAAGAAGCGGCCCACGTCAGAACCTTCCATCACCGCGGCGTTGTCTTTGTAGGCAGACAGCACGTGGTCAGGCGTTTTTTCCATGGTGTTTTTGATCATTTTGAACAGCGACTTCGGCTGCTCTTCACCGTCGATAATCCAGTCGGCGTTGAAAATCTTGTGACGGCAGTGCTCAGAGTTTGCCTGAGCGAACATGTAAAGTTCGATGTCGTTCGGGTTGCGGTTCAGCTTAACAAACGCATCCTGCAGGTAGTCAATTTCGTCTTCTGCCAGTGCCAGACCGAGACGCAGGTTGGCGTCAATCAGCGCCTGACGGCCCTGCCCCAGCAAATCGACGCTCTGTACCGGCGCAGGCTGATGGTGGGAGAAGAGTTTCTGCGCATCGTCCAGAGAGGCAAAGACACTCTCCATCATGCGGTCGTGCAGCTCAGCGGCAACGGTTTGCCACTGCGCATCGGTCAGGGTAGAGGCTTCAACGTAGTACGCCACGCCGCGCTCCAGACGGTTAATCTGGTTCAGACCACAGTTGTGGGCGATGTCGGTGGCTTTGGAAGACCAGGGGGAGATGGTGCCTGGACGAGGCGTCGCAAGGATCAGTTTGCCGGTTGGCGTATGGCTGCTCAGGCTTGGACCATATTTGAGCAGGCGTTCCAGCTGTACTCGCTCCTCTGCATTCAGGGGTGCATTCAGGTCAGCAAAATGGACATACTCAGCGTAAATATTGCTTACCGGAAGGTCGGCTGCCTGAAAACGTGCCAGCAGTTTATTGATACGGAAGGCAGACAGTGCAGGCGAACCACGCAGAATTTCCATCATAAGTCTCTCGTCTTCGAAGCGCCGGGGCGCTTACAGTGTGCGCAAGGGGGGAAAACGGGCGTCATTATAGAGAATCCTGAGCGTCGACGAAACCGTTTGCGTCGAAATAAAATCAACGTTTACGTTTAACAATAGATGTGACCTCTCTCTCTAATTTGTTGCCAAGTGGCGTAACTTTACGCAAAATGCCGCTCATTCAATGGCAAACCTTATTCTTAACATGGCTACAGCATACTGAGGCATCCGGCGTCGCAGAGAATTAACTAATTGAAAAAATTAAAGATTAATTATCTGCTCATCGGCATTGTAACGTTGCTGCTGGCAGTGGCCCTCTGGCCTTCCATCCCCTGGTTCGGTAAAGCCGAAAACCGTATCGCCGCCATACAGGAGCGGGGGGAATTGCGCGTCAGTACCCTCAACTCGCCGCTGATTTACAGCGACATTAACGGCAAAACGATTGGCCTGGATTATGAACTGGCGCAGCAGTTTGCCGACTATCTTGGCGTGAAGCTCAAAATTACCGTCCGTCAGAATATCAGCCAGCTGTTTGATGACCTGGATAACAACGATGCCGATATCCTTGCGGCCGGGCTGGTGTACAACAGCGAGCGCAGCAAGAACTATCAGCCAGGCCCAACCTACTACTCCGTTTCGCAACAGCTGGTCTACCGGGTCGGGAGCCTGCGCCCGCGAACGCTGGCGGCGATTAATGCACAACAGTTGACCATCGCCCCGGGTCACGTCGTGATTGACGATCTGCGTGAGCTCAAGGAGAAGAAATTCCCGGACCTGAGCTGGACGGTTGATCCTAAGCTCGGCACGACTGAGCTGCTGGACCAGGTAAAAGATAAAAAACTGCCCTACACCATCGCTGATTCGGTCGCGATCAGCCTTTTCCAGCGCGTGCACCCCGAAATCGCGGTGGCGCTGGACGTGACAGACGAACAGCCGGTGACCTGGTTTAGCCAGCTTGATGACGATCAGACCCTCTCTGCGGCGATGCTCGATTTCTTCAACACCATCAATGAAGACGGTACGCTGGCGCGTCTGGAAGAGAAATACCTCGGCCACGGTGACGATTTTGATTACGTCGACACCCGAAGCTTCTTGCGCGCGGTCGATAGCGTGCTGCCAGACCTGCAGCCGTTATTTGAAAAGTATGCCCAGGAGATCGACTGGCGATTACTGGCAGCGATCTCTTATCAGGAATCCCACTGGGATACTCAGGCCACCTCGCCCACTGGCGTTCGCGGCTTAATGATGCTCACTAAAAATACCGCTCAGAGCCTTGGGCTGACTGACCGTACCGATGCAGAACAGAGCATCAGCGGCGGCGCACGGTATCTGCAGGACATGATGGGCAAAGTGCCGGAGACGGTGCCTGAAGAGGAACGGATCTGGTTTGCGCTGGCAGCCTACAACATGGGTTATGCGCACATGCTTGACGCGCGCGCGCTGACGGCGAAAACGAAAGGTAACCCGGACAGCTGGTCAGACGTAAAACAGCGCCTGCCGCTGTTGAGCCAGAAGCCGTGGTACAACAAGCTGACCTACGGTTACGCACGCGGGCATGAAGCCTACGCCTACGTGGAAAATATCCGTAAATATCAGATTAGCCTGGTGGGTTATCTGCTGGAGAAGGAAAAAGAGGCGGCAGAGGCAAATCAGCTGGCCCAGAGTTATCCGGTGGTGGCACCGGACGAACTTACTCGCCCGACAACTTCAATTCTGCCTTTTGTTGCTTTTTCTGCTGACGGCGCATTCGAAAGAAATCACTTAATAGCCCCGCACACTCTGGTGCAAGTACCCCACCGATAGTCTGCACCTGGTGGTTCATTCCCGGGTGTCCCAGTACGTCCATCAGCGAACCGGCCGCTCCGGTTTTTTCATCCCGCGCGCCAAAGACCAGCGTGCCGATACGGCTATGCACCATCGCGCCGGAACACATAACGCACGGCTCAAGCGTGACATACAGCGTGGTATCAAGCAGACGATAGTTTTGCAGCACCATTCCGCCCTGACGAAGGGCCATGATTTCAGCGTGCGCAGTCGGATCGTGACGGCCAATCGGGCGGTTCCACCCTTCCCCTATCACCTGGTTATTGTGGACAAGCACAGCACCCACGGGCACTTCCCCCTCGTCCCAGGCGCGCTGGGCAAGCGTAAGCGCATGGCGCATCCAGTATTCATGATCGCGTTCAGGGTTGCACAACGGTTGATACTCCAGTCTAAAAGCGGGCGGCATTATACACACCCGCTATAGATAAGACTATTCGAGTTGCTGAAGTTCGCCTGCGGGCGTGACGCGCCAGCGATGCTGGCAAAAATAGAGCAGCGGGTTGTCCTGCTTGCTGTCGCTGTAGCCGCTGTAAAGACGCAGTGGCGTACCGATTCGCTTCTCCAGTTGCACCACCTTTTCATGCCCCAGGCAGCGCATGGTCAGTACCCATCCACCGTACCCGCGGGTAATTTGCGTGGCGATAAGATTCACCCGCGGCAGCCACGGGGTATCATAATAGACCTGTTCCACCAGCGCTTGCGGGGATCCGGTAATCAACCAGATGTCGGCATCGTTCGCGTCGAGATAGCTGGTGAGCCTTGCCTGAACAACCGGAAACGCGGTCACATGCCCGCGAAACCAGTGCACAAAGTCCTGCTGAAGCTGTTTAAGCCGCGCTTCGCTGCGTCCAAAGGTACAGCCCCAGAGCAACAGGCTCATTGGCCAGCGCGCTGCCCGACCTTTTAGCAGCAGCGCAATGCCAATTACGGGTAAGAGAGGTAATACGAGCAGCGCATTCAAAGGCTGACGCCGCAGCAGGTAGCGCATAAACGTACCAAACATATCCTGCTGATGCAGCGTACCGTCCAGGTCGAAAAAAACAACGCGACGCTCGTGATTTGCCAAACCTTACTCCTCTGGATCGTTGAATCCTAACAGCCAGGTAAACAGGAACCCGGCGATCACCGCTACCAGATAGCCTAACAGATAGAGCATAACTTTTCCGGTCACGATGGTGAGCGCCAGCGGCAGCCCGGAGATCCCGAAGGTGATCACCGTTGCCACTTTCCAGTAGCTGATCAGCGCTCCGCCTACCGCCCCTCCCAGGCAAGCACCGAGGAACGGTTTCCCCAGCGGCAGCGTGACGCCGAAAATCAGCGGCTCGCCAATTCCGAGTAATCCGACCGGGAGCGCACCTTTGATCACTTTTTTCAGCCGCGCGTTGCGGGTTTTCATCAGTACGGCAATCGCCGCCCCGACCTGCCCCACGCCAGCCATCGACAGGATGGGCAGCAGCGCGTTGTAACCGTGCGCCTGCACCAGCTCGACGTGGATCGGCACCAGCCCCTGATGCAGACCGGTCAGTACCAGCGGCAAGAAGGTGCCTGACAGCACGGCACCCACTAACAGACCGCCGCGATCGATAGCCAGCGATGCGCCATGGGCGATGGCCTCAGAGATCCAGCCCCCCAGCGGTTGTAACGCCACAATAGCCACGCTGCCGGTGATTAACGTCGTTAACAGTGGATTGAGGATCAGCTCAATTGATCCAGGCAGGAGAGTGCGCAGTTTCTTCTCGATCCAGCACATCAGGATGACCACCAGCAGCACGGCAATCACCCCGCCGCGTCCAGGCTGGAGCGCCTCACCAAACAGGGTTATCTGCGCCAGTTGTGGGCTGGACAGAATACCTGCCATCACCCCGCCCATGGCCAGCGAGCCGCCAAAAACCTTCGCGGTGTTGACCCCCACCAGAATGTTCATAATGGCAAACACGGCGCTGCCGAAAATACCGAGAATGCCTAATAAATTAGGGTAGTGGGTCGCGAAGTCCCCTACGATATCCGGACGCTTAAGAATATTGATGATCCCGGTGATTAAGCCAGAGGCAATAAACGCCGGGATCAGCGGAATAAAGACGTTGGCCAGTTGTCGCAGCGCATCGCTCATGGGGGCTTTGTATCGGGCCTTTGCCTGCGCCTTCGTACGTTCGACGTCATCGATCGCCACGCTCTCGCCGCCGACCATCAGCGCACGCATGGCATCCACAACCTGCGCCGCCTTTCCCGGCCCGACAATCAGCTGGTGCTGTTGCCCCTGTTTAACGTAACCACTCACGCCGGAAAGCTGCTTCAGACGCGGCACATCAAGCTGCTCGTCGTTACGCACCTCGACGCGCACGCGCGTCATGCAGTTTTCCAGACGCTGAATATTTTTTTCCCCACCGATCCCCTGCAGGATATCGCTGGCGAGCGCTGCTGTTTTGTCCATACACGCCTCTGTTAGTTTTCTAATGCCGCCCGTAAGAACCCGTTATGGGCATTGAGCCTTGCTCTGGCGGCCGCAGCGTCCAGTCCGCTCAGGATCATCAGAATGGCCGGTTTAACATCGTGATCGGTTTGTTTCAGTACCGCCTCCGCCTCTTCGCGGCTTGCTCCCGTCGCCTCCATGACCATACGGCAGGCTCTGTCCACCAGCTTGACGTTGGTCGCTTGCATATCCACCATCAGGTTCTGATAAACCTTGCCAAACTTCACCATCGCGCCAGTGGAGATCATGTTGAGCACCAGCTTTTGCGCGGTGCCGGATTTCAGCCGCGTAGAACCGGTTAACGCTTCCGGGCCGACAACCGGAGAGATAGCGATAGCAGCGACCTGCGCAATCGGCGAGCCAGGATTACAGGAAATCGCCACCGTGGTACAGCCCGTCTTGTTGGCATACTCCAGACCGCCGATAACGTACGGCGTACGCCCGGAGGCCGCCAGCCCAACAACCAGATCCTGAGCGGTCAGATTTAGCCCCTTCAGGTCATTCTCGCCGAGCTGTTTGTTGTCTTCCGCTCCTTCCACGGCTTTCAGCAGCGCGCCAGGGCCGCCAGCAATCAACCCGACCACCAGACCGTGCGGCACACCAAACGTTGGCGGGCATTCAGAGGCATCCAGCACACCAAGACGCCCGCTGGTTCCGGCGCCCATGTAGATAATGCGACCACCGGCCTTCAATGCTTCCGCCGCCGCATCGACGGCTTTCGCCACCTCCGGTAATGTCTCTTTCACTGCCTGCGCGACCAGCGTATCCTGTTGATTAAAACGGTTAACCAGCTCCAGGGTGCTGAGCGCATCCAGATCCATGGTTTGTGGGTTACGCGTTTCAGAAACAAGTGAGCCAAGATTCATCTTTTGTACCTCAAGAATTTTTAATTCATAATAATCTCACTATAATGGAATATAAAATTCATTCAGGCGAGCAAAATTCGTATTTGCGCAGACAATCACAATTTCGCCAGGAGAACCTATGAACTGTTTAATTCGCATTCGCCAGCGTTATGCAGGCTTTGCTCAAAGCGACAAAAAGCTGGCGGATTTTCTGCTCTCTCAGCCCGACCATGCCCGCCATCTCAGCTCGCAGCAGCTGGCGAGTGAGGCCGGAGTGAGTCAATCGAGCGTGGTGAAATTTGCCCAGAAGATTGGCTTTAAAGGCTTCCCGGCTCTCAAGCTGGCGATTAGCGAAGCACTGGTGAGTAACCCCAATCCGCAGTCGATGCCGGTGCATAATCAAATTCGTGGCGATGACCCGATGCGTCTGGTGGGAGAGAAGCTCATCAAAGAGAATGTCGCGGCCATGCATGCCACCCTTGATGTGAATACCGAAGAAAAATTACTGGAAAGCGTGGCGATGCTGCGTGCAGCGCGACGTATTATTTTGACCGGGATAGGCGCGTCCGGACTGGTGGCACGTAACTTTGGCTGGAAGCTGACAAAAATAGGTTACAACGCCATTGTCGAGCAGGATATGCACGCCCTGCTGGCGACCGTGCAGGCGATGGATGCTAACGATCTGCTGCTGGCGATCTCCTATTCCGGCGAACGCCGCGAGATCAATATGGCTACCGATGAAGCCTTACGCGTAGGCGGTAAGATTCTGGCCATCACCGGGTTTACTCCCAACGCGCTGCAGCAGCGGGCTACGCGCTGTTTATATACTATCGCGGAAGAGCAGGCCACGCGCAGCGCAGCGATCTCCTCGACAAGTGCGCAAATGATGTTGACCGACCTGCTGTTTATGGCCCTGGTGCAACAGGATCTGGAGCATGCGCCAGAGCGTATCCGGCACAGTGAAGAGCTGGTAAAAAAACTGGTTTGAACAGGTAATGAGCGTATAATGCCCGCCCTGTTTGTGTTGTTTCTGAGAATTTCCTGATGGCGCTGTTAATCACCAAAAAATGCATCAATTGCGATATGTGCGAACCGGAATGCCCGAACCAGGCGATTTCGATGGGCGAGAGCATTTATGAGATTAACAGCGACCGCTGCACTGAATGCATCGGCCACTACGAAACGCCGACCTGTCAGAAAGTGTGCCCAATCCCCAATACCATCCTGAAGGATCCGGCACACGTCGAGAGCGAAGAGCAGCTTTGGGATAAGTTTGTCCTGCTGCATCACGCGGACAAACTTTAACTTTCGATAATCACCGTCGCGCAGGCGTAGTGTCGTTCATCGGCGAGCGTGACATGCATGTGATTTACGCCGAGTTTCTCTGCCAGCGTTTGCGCCTCACCCCATAAACGCAGGCGCGGTTTACCCAGCTCATCGTTAAACACTTCAAACTGGTTAAACGCCAGACCGTTACGAATACCGGTGCCGAAGGCTTTGGCTGCCGCCTCTTTGACGGCAAAGCGCTTGGCCAGAAAACGTACCGGCTGCTGATGCGTCTCCCAGATGGCCCATTCGTTATCGCTCAACACGCGTCGTGCCAGGCGATCGCCGCTACGGGCGATCACCGCTTCAATGCGGGCTATTTCAACGATATCGGTGCCTAAGCCCAGAATAGCCATTACTGACGCGCTTCCAGCATCAGGCGTTTCATTTCTGAGACCGCCTCTTTCAGGCCACTCATTACCGCACGGCCAATAATAGCGTGGCCGATATTCAGCTCATGCATTTCTGGCAGGGCTGCAATAGCCTTGACGTTATGGTAGGTCAGGCCATGCCCGGCGTTAACTTTCAGACCCAGGCTCGCGGCATAGGTGGCCGCATTGGCGATACGCTCCAGCTCTTTGGACTGCATAGTTTCGTCTTTCGCATCAGCGTAACAGCCGGTATGAATTTCAATATAGGGCGCGCCCACTTCGGCAGCCGCTTTGATCTGTGCTACATCGGCGTCGATGAACAGAGAGACCAGGATACCTGCCTCAGCCAGACGCTTGCAGGCATCACGCATTTTGTCGCGTTGACCCGCCACGTCCAGGCCCCCTTCGGTGGTCACTTCCTGACGTTTTTCCGGTACCAGGCAGCAGAAATGCGGCTTCGTCTCGCAGGCAATCGTCAGCATCTCTTCCGTGACCGCCATCTCCAGGTTCATGCGGGTGTCCAGCGTCTGACGCAGAATGCGCACATCGCGGTCGGTAATATGACGGCGGTCTTCACGCAGGTGAACGGTAATGCCATCGGCGCCAGCCTGCTCAGCGATGAACGCCGCCTGAACCGGATCGGGATAAGCCGTGCCGCGTGCATTACGCAGCGTGGCGATGTGATCAATGTTGACGCCTAACAGTAATTCAGCCAT
Organism: Enterobacter sp. SORGH_AS_0287; assembly: GCF_031453695.1. Classification (NCBI taxonomy): domain Bacteria; kingdom Pseudomonadati; phylum Pseudomonadota; class Gammaproteobacteria; order Enterobacterales; family Enterobacteriaceae; genus Enterobacter; species Enterobacter sp. SORGH_AS_0287. Next base: position 27,785 of record NZ_JAVIZW010000001.1, on the reverse strand, counting down.
GACAATCCTCGGTATTTTAGTTCGTGTCCCTGCCTCCCTCTCCCTCAGTGAGAGGGCTGGAGCGAGGGTCTGATACGTTAACGTTTCGGCATAAACTGCCTGAACAATTCGCGGCTCTTTAAGGGCTTGCCGCCAAGATACGGCTTGAGCGCAATCCGGGTAAAGCGTTTTGCTGCGCGAAGGGTATCCTGATCGGGAAACTCACGCGCATACAGCGCTCTAAGCTGTCGCCCGGTAAAGGTGCTGTTATCTATCACGACGCTGGCGATAAAGCCTTTTTCTTCACGGTAGCGATAGGTCATCGCATCCTCTACCTCGTCTCCGCTCCCTGCACAATGCAAAAAATCGACCCCGTAGCCCAGATGTCCAAGCAGCGCCAGCTCAAAACGACGCAGGGCAGGTTCGGGCGTACCGGTTGCGCCGGCCAGCGCCTGGATACAGTGCAGGTAATCAAAGAAAAGTTCAGAGAAGCGAGTCTCATGCTCCAGAACACGTGAGATGAGTTCGTTGACATAGAGACCGCTGTACAGCGTGATACCAGAAAGGGGGAGCGCCAGAGAGACGGCCTCGGCACTGCGCAGGGTTTTGACTTCCCCACGCCCGCCGAAGCGTACCAGCAGCGGAGTGAAAGGCTGTAAGGCGCCCTTCAGGCCGGAGCGTTTGGAACGTGCGCCTTTAGCAACAAGGCGCACACGGCCCGACTCTTCCGTGAAAACGTCCAGCATAAGGCTGGTCTCGCTCCACGGACGGCTATGGAGGACAAAGGCACGCTGCCATCCATCCACGATGTTCAGTCTTAGACGTCGTCGCCGTAACCGAGGCTGCGCAATGCACGCTCATCATCGGCCCAGCCTGATTTCACCTTCACCCACAGTTCAAGGTGAACCGGGGCTTCAAACATGTCCTGCATGTCTCTGCGCGCTTCAATGCCGATGGTTTTGATCTTGGCACCTTTGTTGCCGATCACCATCTTCTTCTGCCCTTCACGCTCAACGAGGATCAGGCCGTTGATGTCATAGCCGCCGCGTTCGTTGGTCTGAAAACGTTCAATCTCAACCGTTACGGAGTACGGCAGTTCCGCGCCAAGGAAACGCATCAGTTTTTCACGGATGATCTCAGAGGCCATAAAGCGCTGAGAACGATCGGTGATGTAATCTTCCGGGAAGTGATGAATCGCTTCCGGCAGATGTTTGCGCACGATGCCTGCGATGGTATCGACGTTCAGACCGGTCTCGGCAGACAGCGGGACGATATCAAGGAAGTTCATCTGGCTTCCCAGCCACTGCAGGTGCGGCAGCAGATCGGCTTTTTCCTGCACGTTGTCCACTTTGTTGACCGCAAGGATCACCGGCGTTTTACCGTCGCGCAGTTTGTTGAGCACCATTTCGTCGTCAGGCGTCCAGCGGGTGCCTTCCACCACGAAAATCACCAGCTCTACGTCGCCAATAGAGCTGCTCGCCGCCTTGTTCATCAGGCGGTTGATGGCGCGCTTCTCTTCCATGTGCAGGCCCGGGGTATCAACGTAGATCGCCTGATAGGCGCCTTCCGTGTGGATACCGACGATGCGGTGACGCGTGGTCTGCGCCTTACGGGAAGTAATGGAAATTTTCTGCCCAAGCAGATTATTCAACAGGGTAGATTTGCCAACGTTCGGACGTCCGACGATGGCAATAAACCCGCAATACGTTTTTTCTTCGCTCATTCCAGCTCCAGCATTTTTAACGCCTGTTCGGCGGCAGCCTGTTCAGCCTTACGACGGCTAGAACCTGTGCCGACCACCGGTTCACTCAGGCCACTGACCTGGCAATGGATGGTAAATTCCTGATCGTGCGCTTCGCCCCGCACCTGTACCACCAGATAGGATGGCAGCGGGAGGTGGCGACCCTGCAAATATTCCTGCAGACGCGTTTTCGGATCTTTTTGTTTATCGCCCGGACTGATTTCGTCCAGACGGGTTTGATACCAGTTAAGGATCAGCTTTTCTACGGTCTGAATATCGCTGTCCAGGAACACACCACCAATTAATGCTTCGACCGTGTCGGCAAGAATAGATTCACGACGGAAGCCGCCGCTTTTCAGTTCACCCGGCCCAAGTCGCAGACATTCGCCCAGTTCAAATTCACGAGCGATTTCCGCCAGGGTATTACCCCGAACCAGCGTCGCGCGCATGCGGCTCATATCACCTTCGTCCACACGTGGGAAACGATGATAAAGCGCATTCGCGATCACGAAACTTAAAATAGAGTCACCCAGGAACTCGAGGCGCTCATTATGCTTGCTGCTGGCACTGCGGTGGGTTAATGCCTGTTGCAACAACTCCTGATGATGAAAAGTGTAGCCCAGCTTCCGTTGAAGCCGATTAATTACGATGGGGTTCATGCGATACCAGTAAATGAATGCGTCAAAAATGCAGCACACGAAACCGACCTGAGAAGACCAACGCGGTTTCGTGTGCCGTGGCACCCTTGCAGGGCCAACCTTAAACTTCGGGGGAATATTCTATACACAACGACAGGGGATGTCGTTAGTCCAAAGAGATTTATCGCTGAAATAATTCACGTAGCCGCTAATTAACGCGGCTACGCGTTCATTTAATGAGAATTAATGGATCCCGCCGATACGATTCAGGCGAACGCCGGTCGGCCATTCGCCTTCCTGCTTCTCAAAACTCATCCAGATAGCGGTCGCTTTACCTACCAGATTCGCTTCCGGCACAAAGCCCCAGTAACGGCTGTCCGCGGAATTATCGCGGTTATCACCCATCATGAAGTAGTGTCCCGGTGGTACGATCCAGCTGGCCAGCTGTTGGCCTGGCTGCCGGTAGTACATCCCCACTTGATCCTGCGCGATTGGCACGGTGAGGATACGGTGGGTCACATCACCCAGCGTCTCTTTACGTTCAACCAGGCGAATACCGTCCTCTTTGGTCTCGCCTTTGGGCACCTGGAAGAAACCGCTGGTCGCTTCACCGCCGTTACGGCGAGCAAAGGTCTGCACAAAATCACTTGGCTCAACGTTTGAGTAAGTGATTGGCAGCGCGTTTTCACACGCGGTGCCGGAGCTGCAGCCAGGCTGAACGGTAACTTCTTTCGCCACCGGATCGTAGGTGACTTTATCACCCGGCAGACCCACTGCACGCTTGATGTAATCCAGACGCGGATCTTCCGGGTATTTAAACACCACGATGTCGCCACGTTTTGGATGACCGGTTTCGATCAGCGTTTTCTGGTAGATCGGATCTTTAATCCCGTAGGTAAACTTCTCAACCAGAATAAAATCGCCAATCAGCAGCGTTGGCATCATTGAACCAGACGGGATCTGGAACGGCTCGTAAATAAACGAGCGGACAACCAGCACAATCGCCAGCACCGGAAATACCGATGCCCCGGTTTCCAGCCAGCCCGGTTTAGGGCCGACTTTCTTCAGGGTTTTCGCGTCCAGCCCATCGCCAGTGGCTGCCTGTGCGGCAGCCTGACGTTCATGGCGTTTTGGGGCGAAAATAAACTTATCCAGACACCACAACAAACCTGTCACCAGGGTAGCAATGACCAGAATCAGGGCAAACATGTTCGCCATGCCAACTCCTTAGGGTTATTTGCCGTCTTTACCAACATGAAGGATGGCAAGGAATGCTTCCTGCGGCAGTTCGACGTTACCGACCTGCTTCATACGCTTCTTACCTTCTTTCTGTTTCTGCAGCAGCTTTTTCTTACGGCTGACGTCACCGCCGTAGCATTTCGCCAGAACGTTTTTACGCAGCTGTTTCACAGTAGAACGGGCAATAATGTGGTTACCGATGGCGGCCTGAATCGCGATATCAAACTGCTGACGCGGGATCAGCTCTTTCATCTTCTCAACCAGCTCACGGCCACGGTATGGCGCATTGTCGTTGTGAGTGATGAGTGCCAGCGCATCCACACGCTCGCCATTGATCAGCACGTCCACACGCACCATGTTAGACGCCTGGAAGCGTTTGAAGTTGTAATCCAGTGACGCATAGCCACGAGAGGTAGACTTCAGACGATCGAAGAAGTCGAGGACCACTTCCGCCATAGGGATTTCGTACGTCAGCGCAACCTGATTACCGTGGTAAACCATGTTGGTCTGTACGCCACGCTTCTCAATACACAGCGTAATAACGTTACCCAGGAACTCCTGCGGCAGCAGCATATGACACTCTGCAATGGGCTCGCGCAGTTCTTCGATATTGTTCAGCGGTGGCAGCTTGGACGGGCTATCGACGTAGACGATCTCTTTGTTGGTGGTCTGCACTTCGTACACAACGGTCGGTGCCGTGGTGATCAGATCCAGATCGTATTCACGCTCCAGACGCTCCTGGATGATCTCCATGTGCAGCAGACCAAGGAAGCCGCAGCGGAAGCCGAAGCCCAGCGCCGTGGAGCTTTCTGGTTCATAGAACAGGGAAGCATCGTTGAGGCTCAGCTTGCCGAGCGCATCACGGAAGTTTTCATAGTCGTCAGAGCTGACCGGGAACAGACCCGCGTAAACCTGCGGTTTAACCTTTTTAAAGCCTGGCAGCGCTTTGTCTGCCGGGTTACGTGCTCCGGTCAGGGTATCGCCCACTGGCGCGCCGAGGATGTCTTTAATGGCGCAGACAAGCCAGCCTACTTCGCCACATTTCAGCTCGGTACGGTCAACCTGTTTTGGCGTGAAGATACCCAGACGGTCTGCGTTGTAAACCTGGCCAGTACTCATTACCTTGATTTTGTCGCCTTTACGCATGGTGCCGTTTTTAATACGCACCAGCGAGACAACGCCCAGGTAGTTATCAAACCAGGAGTCGATGATCAGCGCCTGCAGCGGGGCATCCGGGTCACCTTCTGGTGCCGGGATATCACGCACCAGGCGTTCCAGCACGTCGGTCACGCCCACGCCCGTTTTAGCGGAGCAGCGCACCGCATCGGTCGCGTCGATGCCGACAATATCTTCAATCTCTTCCGCTACGCGCTCAGGATCGGCAGCTGGCAGGTCAATTTTGTTCAGAACCGGCACAACCTCGAGATCCATTTCCATCGCGGTGTAGCAGTTTGCCAGAGTCTGGGCTTCAACGCCCTGCCCGGCATCCACAACCAGCAGCGCGCCTTCACAGGCCGCCAGCGAGCGTGAAACTTCATAGGAGAAGTCAACGTGGCCTGGGGTGTCGATAAAGTTCAGCTGGTAGATTTCGCCATCAGCCGCTTTGTAATCAAGCGTAACGCTCTGCGCTTTGATGGTGATACCGCGTTCGCGTTCCAGGTCCATGGAGTCCAGAACCTGGGCTTCCATTTCACGATCAGACAGGCCACCGCAAATCTGGATAATACGGTCAGACAGCGTCGACTTACCGTGGTCAATGTGAGCAATGATCGAAAAGTTACGTATGTTCTTCATATAGTTAAATAATTATGCCTTACGAATTCCTGGAGGCCGCTGTTCTTAGCCTGACGTTTTTCAGTGCGAAAACGCCGCATTCTACACTACATCCCCGTTACCTGGAAATGTACTTAGCGCCAGGTATAGCGTGAAGAAATGACGTTTTCTGTTTTAGGACGTAAAAAAGGACAAAGCCCGATGGATCACCGGGCCTCAGAAGAGAGCGTCTCAACACGAAGCTGGTCGGGTGCCAGCCCAACGCTGAGAATAACAGGCTGCCACTCTTCGCGTGCGACAAGCTTCGGGGAGAGAGCTTTGGCCAGCCAGAATCCTCCTACGCCGCCCAATGCCGCACCACACATGGCGGCCACATCGGTACCAAACAGCATCTGGAATACGCCGCCCATAACAAACAGCCCCACCAGCGGAGAGAGATAAACCAGCATGGCGGACGTGAGCAGGCTACCTTCTGCAATTCCCAGCTCCACCTTTTGCCCCACCATCAGCGGCCGATCGCTTGGTACGGAAATGGTATGCGAGGTTTGCGGCCCGAGCTTGTTCAGCACGCGGCTACCGCAACCGGCTCTGGAAGCACAGCTATTGCATGAGGCCTTAACATCACAGCTCACCAGCGCAATGCCATTCTGCCACGATACGACCGTAGCCCACTCTTTAATCATTGTGCAGCCCTGAATTTAATGCTGTCGGAAATACGCTTCGCCGTTTGTGGCGGTAATTCACCCACAATGGTGATCTCTGCGTTATCGCGAACCGTGGTGCTGACCGTCCTGCGTCCGGTACGAAGCATTTGTTCAGAACTGTTTGCCGATGCACGGTTAATGTTCACCGAGAAACTGAACAAACCATCGGAATAAAGACGCGATTCAACCGGTGTTTCAATGGTTGGCAGTTGTCGACGGCTGCTGGAGACTTCGCTAAACCCTTGCGGGATCCAGGAAGGAACCCAGTTGAAGTTGACGGAATCACCCGCCGGTACCGAAAGCAGCGGCGGCAGGCTGGCTTTCGCCAGATTCTGCATGCTATTACCCACCTGATTGTTCACGCTAAAGGAGATAACGCGGAACTGTTCCAGCGTTTCACCATCACGGTCAAGCAGGTCTACACGCATTGGCAGCTTGGTTTCGGCGTCAATCCAGACGATATAGCTGTAGCGCGTTCCGTCACGGGCAACAACGCGGATCACCTCACACAGTCTGTCCGCAATGCGCGTACGCCCTACTGAAATGAAATCATAGTAAGGCGCAAGACGTTTGAAGTCGGTGTAGATAAGCGATGGCAGAGAATCGACGATATAATCGCCATTCAGCGTGAAAGGCTCCAGACCGGGTTCGAAATAACTGATCTCGTTACCACGCTGGACAACTTCCCGACGCGGGCCATCCATCTGTAAAAGCTGGGCGAGCGGCTGGTTATCAAGACGGGCATGGCGGTATCGTAACGACTCGACGCCCTGCTTATTGATACTGATAAATGCCAACTCGTAATTGAGTGACTGGCTGGCCAGATTCATTTGCTGCAACAACGCCCCGGATGAAACATCAGCCGAGGCGTTGGCAGAGAAGAACAGGCTACCCGCCATCAGAGACATGGCGAACCAAAGTTGCTTCATTACTGCGATTGCGTTCCTAAAGTTTGGTTTCCGGGCACCTGCACAGCCGCTTGCTGGGTTTGTGCCTGCTCAAACTGAAGCTGTTCAGAGTGCAGACGACGCTGCAACTCGTAATCCTGCAACATCGCATTAATGCGACGGCGTTGCTCCTGAACCTGCTGTTGCTGGCCGCCGCTGGCGGATGCATCAGCCGGAACACCCAAACTTACCGGGCTGGCTTTGCCCATCATCGGCAGTGTGTTGAACACTGGCGCTTCTGGCTGCTGATTAGTTTCAGACTGAGTATTATAGTGCTGGACGCCAACGATAACTGCAAGCGATACGCATGCAGCCACACCCATTTGGGTGAGCTGGCTGGCCCACGGACGCACCTTGTGCCAGAACGGCATTTTCTGCCACTGGTGAGGCGCAGGTTGAGCTTCAGGAATCAGCGGAGTGGTCTGACGGACAGGCTCATTTTCAATGGCCGCCATCACGCGAGCTGAGATATCGAAATGGAGAACCTCGCCGGTGTCACCGCGAAGGGTGTCACGGATGAGATGGTAACTCTCCCAGGTCTCTTGCATTTCGGGAGAATGAGACAGCTCATTGAACAGCTCACTATCCAGCGTTTCACCATCCATTAAAGCGGAAAGTTTTTCTTTCTGCATGCCTAATACCTTTTCCAGTATCCCGCTATCGTCAACGCCTGATAAGCGGTTGAACTTTATTATCAATTGCTTCTCGCGCACGGAAAATACGTGAACGTACCGTGCCGACCGGACAATCCATGATGGCGGCTATCTCTTCATAGCTCAGACCATCCAACTCCCGTAACGTAATTGCCATGCGTAAATCTTCCGGGAGCGATTCGATCGTGCGAAAAACGATTTGTCTCAGTTCTTCTGACAACATTAAGTTCTCAGGGTTCGAAATTTCTTTCAGCGCACCGCCACTTTCGAAGTTTTCGGCGTCGATTGCATCCACATCACTTGAAGGCGGACGGCGGCCCTGAGCGACCAGATAATTCTTTGCCGTATTGACCGCAATACGGTACAGCCAGGTATAAAAAGCACTATCTCCCCGGAATGAATCCAGCGCGCGATAGGCCTTAATAAAAGACTCTTGTACTACATCAGGCACATCGCCTGACGGTACATAGCGGGAAACCAGGCTCGCCACCTTATGCTGGTAGCGTACCACCAGTAAGTTAAAGGCTTTCTGATCTCCCTTCTGGACCCGTTCAACCAGGACCTGGTCCGTTAACTGCTCGCTCATCCGAGGTAATGTCTCCCCAAACCTAAATTCCACGCGTTATCGAAACGCCACTCTTAAAAAACCGCACTTTGAGCAAGCACCGAATTAGAGTGTCTGATCTTCAATAAGTTCCGTAACGCCTTTGTTTTTGTTCATCGCGCCGCAGACTGTTCATTTTCTCTCATTATAAGTCTGTTCACGATACGCACCACTTTATGACAAGAAACATCTCTTTTCCCGCCAGAAGAGTAACGCAACCCAGTCTTTATTTCACCACAAAATCTGACGCTAACGATCTGCTTCGCAAAATATTTTCTTTCTTTTACGTGGTTTTAATCCTCCGCCTCGAGTTTAGCGGTTACAACTCACATCAAAAAAAACGTGCGATATCTCGCATTCGGATGCTATTCTGACCAAACACTGTTTAGTAAATTAAACAAAAATCATGAACACAACACCTGAACTGCATTGTGATGTACTGATCATCGGTAGCGGCGCTGCCGGCCTCTCCCTGGCACTGCGTCTGGCCGAACATCAGAGCGTTATCGTTCTGAGCAAAGGGCCGATAAGTGAAGGTTCCACGTTTTATGCCCAGGGCGGTATTGCCGCCGTGTTTGATGAGACAGACAGCATTGCGTCGCATGTCGACGATACGCTGATTGCCGGGGCCGGGATCGTGGATGCACATGCCGCAGAATTTGTGGCCAGTAATGCCCGGCATTGCGTGCAGTGGTTGATCGATCAGGGCGTATTATTTGATACACAGGTACAGCCAAACGGTGAAGAGAGCTACCACCTGACCCGCGAAGGCGGGCATAGCCACCGCCGTATCCTGCATGCCGCAGACGCTACCGGTAAAGAAGTCGAAACCACGCTGGTCAGCAAAGCCCTCAGCCATCCTAACATTCGGGTCCTTGAGCGCAGCAATGCCGTTGACCTGATTATTTCCGACAAGATTGGCCTTCCGGGTACGCGTCGTGTCGTGGGTGCCTGGGTCTGGAATCGCAATAAAGAGAAGGTTGAGACCTGTCAGGCGAAGGCCGTGGTGCTGGCGACTGGCGGTGCATCCAAAGTGTATCAGTATACCACCAACCCCGATATTGCCTCCGGAGACGGGATCGCCATGGCCTGGCGCGCCGGTTGTCGCGTGGCAAACCTTGAATTCAATCAGTTTCACCCGACCGCCCTGTTCCATCCTCAGGCGCGTAATTTCCTGCTGACAGAAGCCCTGCGCGGTGAAGGCGCATACCTGAAACGTCCTGACGGCTCCCGCTTTATGCCGGACTTTGACCCCAGGGGCGAGCTGGCACCGCGCGATATCGTTGCCCGCGCCATCGACCATGAAATGAAGCGTCTTGGCGTGGACTGCATGTATCTGGACATCAGCCATAAGCCGGCAGAGTTTATCCGCCAGCATTTCCCGATGATCTACGAAAAGCTGCTGGGTCTGGGGATTGATTTAACCCGCGATTCGGTGCCCATCGTGCCTGCCGCCCACTATACCTGCGGGGGCGTAATGGTTGACGATCACGGTCGCACCGACGTGGATGGCCTGTATGCTATCGGTGAAGTAAGTTATACCGGGCTTCATGGCGCGAACCGGATGGCGTCGAACTCACTGCTGGAGTGTCTGGTTTACGGCTGGTCTGCCGCGGAAGATATCACGAAGCGCATGCCTTACGCCCGTCAGACAGAAAATCTGCCTGCCTGGGATGAAAGCCGCGTGGAGAACCCGGATGAGCTGGTCGTTATTCAGCATAACTGGCACGAACTGCGGCTGTTTATGTGGGACTACGTCGGGATTGTGCGGACCACGAAACGTCTTGAACGCGCATTACGCCGTATCACGATGCTGCAGCAGGAAATCGATGAATATTATGCCAATTTCCGCGTATCCAATAATCTGCTGGAGCTGCGCAATCTGGTTCAGGTTGCCGAATTGATTGTTCGCTGCGCGATGATGCGCAAAGAGAGCCGCGGTTTGCACTATACCCTCGACTACCCCGATCAGCTGGCCGAGTCCGGCCCGTCGATCCTCTCCCCGCAGGTTCACATAAACAGATAAAACGCCTGGGTCAGAGCGGTGTAATCTTCGGAATAACGCTGATCTGGCCCACGGATCACCATTCGGTCGTTAAAGCATTCACCTTCTTTGGGTGAGAGCGCCAGCAGCACACGGTGCGGTAATCGCCCTTCGGTATCTGCAATATCGGTGCGTAAACGTAATTTCCAGCCAATCTCTTGCGCTATGCCAATAAACGCATTGCCGGTGCTTTCTGGCAGAACCACGCAGAAAAACCCCTCTTCTGAAATAAGCTCTGCGGCACTGATCAGCAGCGCCTTATGGTCGAGGGAGCCGGTATAACGGGCCTGTTCACGCTCAGGCGTTCCGCACTCAACACCGGGCGCGTAGTAGGGAGGATTACTGACAATCAGGTCGTAACGCGCGGTTTGCTCCGGCGTCCAGTCGAGCACATCTGCACATTCAACGTTAATCCGGGCGGCCCACGGAGATTCAGCCGTATTTTCACTCGCCTGCTCCGCCCGCCTGCGCATCCAGCTCCACCGCATCTATGGTGACATGCGCTTCGGTACGTTGCGCCAGCATCAGCGCCAACAGCCCGCTGCCCGTCCCAATATCCAGAATACGCTTTACACCTGCGACAGGTGCCCAGGCACCCAGTAAAATACCGTCTGTACCGACTTTCATGGCACAGCGATCGTGAGCGACAAAAAATTGTTTAAACGTAAAACCATCGCGGCGCAACTGCGCTTTGAGTTGAGACATGTCAGGGCAACCTTCTAAGTGAAACTGGAGTAGCATAGGGGAAAGCGAAGTGGCCGCAAAGCGATATCCATACAAACAGATGAAGATTACAGCCGTAACGTCTATAATCAGCGCCCCACACAGAGGTAGAACATGACTGTAACGACTTTTTCCGAACTTGAACTCGATGAAAGCCTGCTCAATGCACTTGAGAGCAAAGGCTTTACACGCCCGACCGCCATTCAGGCAGCGGCCATTCCGCCTGCGCTTGAGGGCCGCGATGTGCTCGGTTCTGCGCCAACCGGCACGGGGAAGACAGCAGCTTACTTGCTGCCTGTGTTGCAGCATCTGCTCGATTTTCCACGTAAAAAATCAGGCCCGCCGCGTATTTTGATTCTGACGCCGACGCGCGAACTGGCGATGCAGGTTGCCGATCACGCCCGAGAGCTGGCGGCCAATACCCATCTGGATATCGCCACGATCACTGGCGGCGTTGCGTATATGAACCACGCCGAAGTGTTCAGCGAAAACCAGGACATCGTCGTTGCGACGACCGGTCGCCTGCTGCAGTACATTAAAGAAGAGAACTTCGACTGCCGCGCGGTAGAAACACTGATTCTGGATGAAGCTGACCGCATGCTGGACATGGGCTTCGCGCAGGATATCGAACATATCGCGGGTGAGACACGCTGGCGTAACCAGACGATGCTGTTCTCTGCCACCCTTGAAGGGGACGCGATCAAAGACTTCGCAGAGCGCCTGCTTGAAGATCCGGTGGAAGTTTCCGCGACGCCGTCCACGCGCGAGCGCAAGAAGATCCACCAGTGGTATTACCGTGCAGATAACCTTGAACACAAGGTTGAGTTACTTAAGCACCTGCTGAAGCAGGACGATGCCACCCGTACCATCGTCTTTGTGCGTAAGCGCGAGCGTGTGCATGAACTGGCTGAAATGCTGCGTAATGCCGGGATCAATAACTGCTACCTCGAAGGCGAGATGGCGCAGGTTAAGCGTACCGAAGGAATTAAACGTCTGACTGATGGTCGCGTGAACGTGCTGGTCGCAACAGACGTTGCTGCACGCGGGATCGACATTCCGGACGTCAGTCACGTCATTAACTTCGATATGCCACGCAGCGGCGACACCTATCTGCACCGCATTGGCCGTACCGGCCGTGCCGGACGCAAAGGTATCGCGATCTCTCTGGTCGAAGCGCATGACTACCTGCTGCTGCAGAAAATTGGCCGCTACGTTGATGAGCCACTGAAAGCACGCGTTATTGATGAGCTTCGCCCGACCACACGTGCACCGAGTGAAAAAATGACGGGCAAACCGTCTAAAAAAGCGCTCGCAAAACGTGCTGAGAAAAAAGAGAAAGAAAAAGAGAAGCCGCGCGTGAAGCAGCGCCACCGCGATACCAAGAATATTGGTAAGCGCCGTAAACCAAGCTCTGCCGCACCAGAGACGAAAACTGAAGAGTAAAAAAAGCCGGGGAAAACCCCGGCTTTTTTATTCCACCCCCGAGACTGAAACCTTACAGGCTTTCAGTAAAGGTACGCGCAATAACGTCGCGCTGCTGTTCCGGGGTCAGAGAGTTAAAACGTACTGCATAACCTGATACACGAATGGTCAGCTGTGGGTATTTTTCCGGGTGCTTAACCGCATCTTCCAGCGTTTCACGACGCAGCACGTTCACGTTCAGGTGCTGACCACCTTCAACGCGCACTTCCGGTTTTACTTCCATTGGGATTTCACGGTATTCGATTTCGCCCAGTTTGTTCACCGGAACGATTTCATCTTCAGCAAAACCCGCTTTCGCTACTACACAGCGCGCTTCATTTTTCTCGCTGTCCAGCAGCCAGAAAGAGTTGAGCAGGTCGTCATTTGCAGCTTTAGTAATCTGGATACCTGTAATCATGTGTTGCCTCCCTTAGGCTACATTAACTGGTGTCGGCCTCGCGCGGCCAATTGGTAAAACCATTGTTTCTTGTGTGTATATATATCACTCGCACCCCGGTCATTTATTGATTTAAATCAACAAAAACACCAACCACACAAAGAGTGTGGTTTGATTTTATTGTTCCAGATCAATTTCATTGCTTTGCCAGCTCAACTCCTTTCGCATCTATTCAAAATAAATTGAATGACTTACGGTGATTTTATGCCTGGGATTTTGCACCCCGGGTTTTAGCGGTTAAGCTAGGCGCAGAATGTGATTCGCAGGAGAGCGAGATGACGACACCGTTGACCTGGCACGATGTGCTGGCAGAAGAGAAACAGCAGCCCTATTTTATTAACACCCTCAGCACCGTTGCGGCAGAGCGGCAGTCTGGCCAGACGATTTATCCGCCACAAAAAGATGTTTTCAACGCGTTTCGCTATACCGAACTCAGCGATGTGAAAGTTGTTATCCTCGGTCAGGATCCTTACCACGGACCGGGACAGGCTCACGGGCTTGCTTTCTCTGTACGTCCTGGGGTTGCTATCCCCCCTTCGCTTCTGAACATGTACAAAGAACTCGAAAAGACCGTGCCCGGGTTTACCCGGCCCACTCATGGTTATCTGGAAAGCTGGGCGCGCCAGGGCGTGCTGTTACTGAATACGGTACTCACCGTACGTGCCGGTCAGGCACATTCTCACGCCAGCCTGGGCTGGGAAACCTTTACCGATAAAGTCATCAGCCTTATCAACGAGCATCGTGAAGGGGTGGTGTTTTTACTGTGGGGTTCCCACGCGCAGAAGAAAGGGGCGATTATCGACAGGCAGCGTCATCATGTCCTGAAGGCACCGCATCCGTCACCGCTGTCAGCGCATCGTGGTTTCTTTGGTTGTAATCATTTTGTTCTGACGAACGAGTGGCTGGAAAAACGTGGCGAAATGCCAATTGACTGGATGCCAGTGTTACCGGCTGAGAGTGAGTAACGCATCGGATGTGCCCGTTTTAGCGGGCACATCCGACGCACAGTCTTATGCTTTATTCTGACGCCACCATTCCGCCAGCAGTACGCCAGTCGCAACGGAAACGTTCAGACTTTCAACATTGCCTGTACCGTCGATAGAGACGCTCAGATCCGCGCTGGAAAGCGCAGCATCCGACAGGCCATCACGCTCCTGACCCAGCACCAGCACCATTTTACGCGGCAGTGTCGCTTTAAACAGCGGCGTAGCGGCATGGCTGGAGGTTGTGACGATGGCATATCCCGCATTACGGAACTGCTCAATAGCATCCAGAACGCTGTCGCCGGTGATCGGCTGAACATGCTCTGCCCCGCCCTCTGCGGTACGGATCGCGGCACCCGATTCCAGCAGCGCGGCATCCTGTAACAGCACGCCTTTCACGCCAAAGTGCGCGCAGCTACGCATCATTGCACCCAGATTATGCGGGTTGCCCACATCTTCAAGCGCCAGCACGCAGTCATCGGCTTCCGCCTGGCTAACCCACTGCTGTACGGTAGTCCCGTTACGTTTTTTGATCAGGAAGCACACGCCACCGTGGTGTTCAGTGCCTGATGCTTTCGTCAGCTCAGCGTCATCCACCACATGGTAGGCTTTACGGTTTGCCGCCATCCAGCGCAGCGCTTCTTTAAAGCGTGGGGTTACACTCTGGATAAACCATGCGCGAACGATGCACTCAGGACGGCTCTGGAACAGCGCCTGGCAGGCGTTCTCGCCATAGACTCGGGTCTCTTCTGCACGCTGACGGCGCAGCACTTCCGGGTCAATAAAGCTTTTCCCGCTGATACCGCCGTGATCGGCTTTTTCAGGCGCCTCTTCACCAGGGGCGCGAGAAACGGTACGCCAGGGGGATGAACCCTCGCGCGAGAAATCATCGCGTTTGCGATCGTCACGTTTGCGGTCATCACCGCGGTTATTTCTGTCATCGCGGGCGGGGCGACGGCCACCGTCTGCACGAGAAGACGCCGGACGCCCGCCACCTTTTCCGGTACGCGGATTTTGGGTGCGTTTATCAGAGTCATCATCACTGCGGACATACATCACTTTGACCTTGCCGCTTTTGTTTTTCATTTCGTCGTTCATGCTTTTCTCCACCAGCGCTGCGCGAAGCGCGCAGATTACCCGATGTGCAAGCTCATAGCCATAAATTCGTACAAAAGCCTGTGACTATTGTTCTCATTGAATAAAACGCATTGTCGTTTCAAACAGGCTGAATGATAATATGTAACATATTAGAAACATTATCGGCATTCTGCCGCTGTCCCACGGCTCTATCAGAGGTTAGTTATGAATACCGTATGTGCCAACTGTCAGGCTCTTAATCGCATTCCGGACGATCGGATTGAAGATGGTGCGAAATGCGGGCGTTGTGGCCATGAACTGTTTGATGGCGATGTTATCAACGCTACGGGTGCTACGCTGGACAAACTCCTCAAGGACGATCTTCCGGTGGTTGTCGATTTTTGGGCACCGTGGTGTGGTCCGTGCCGTAGCTTCGCGCCAGTCTTCGAAGATGTTGCCGAAGAACGCAGCGGCAAAATGCGTTTTGTTAAGGTCAATACCGAAGCAGAACGTGAGCTGAGCGCACGCTTTCGCATTCGCAGCATCCCAACCATCATGATTTTCAAAAATGGTGAAGTGATCGACATGCTTAACGGTGCCGTTCCTAAAGCACCGTTTGATAGCTGGTTAAACGAATCGCTGTAACATTAACGGGGCGCATCTTGTGCCCCGTTCCTTCCTCTGCGAAAATAGGGTTTTTCCTGCACTTCGCCCATGACTGATAACGCTGTTCTTCAACTGCGCGCCGCACGCCTGGCCCGCGCGACTCGCCCTTTTCTTGCCCGCGGCAATCGTGTTCGCCGCTGTCAGCGTTGTCTGCTGCCGCTAAAAGTTTGTCTGTGCGAGACCCTTGCGCCGAGCACGGCGAAGAGTCGTTTTTGCCTGGTCATGTTCGATACCGAACCAATGAAACCCAGCAATACCGGACGCCTTATTGCCGACATTCTGCCGGATACCGCGGCATTTCAGTGGTCACGCACGGAACCGCCTCAAGCCCTGCTCGACTTAGTGGCAAACCCGGACTATCAGCCAATGGTCGTATTTCCGGCCTCGTATGCTGGCGAAGATCGCCAGGTGCTTTCGGCACCGCCATCTGGTAAACCGCCGCTGTTTATTATGCTGGACGGAACCTGGACCGAAGCGCGAAAAATGTTCCGCAAAAGTCCTTATCTCGATTCATTGCCGGTGATTTCGGTCGACCTTTCACGCGTCTCGGCCTACCGCCTGCGAGAAGCGCATGCTGACGGGCAGTACTGTACCGCTGAAGTGGCGATTGCCCTTCTGGATTTAGCGGGAGATACCGTCGCGGCAGGTGCGCTGGGGAGCCATTTCTCCCGCTTTCGTGAACGCTACCTGGCAGGAAAAACCGTTCATAAGGGCAGCGTCACAGCAACGGAGACAGAAAACGTTTAAAATCATCAGGTCGCTTGCATTCACAGGAGGCCTGCATGAGCCAGCGAGGGTTAGAAGCGCTACTTCGTCCTAAATCCATTGCCGTTATCGGCGCATCAATGAAACCGGATCGCGCAGGCTATCTGATGATGCGTAACCTGCTGGCCGGCGGATTTAATGGCCCCGTCATGCCCGTGACGCCTGCCTATAAGGCTGTTCAGGGGGTGCTGGCATGGCCGGACGTGCAGAGCCTGCCTTTCATACCGGACCTTGCCATCCTGTGTACAAATGCGAAACGTAATCCAGCCCTGCTGGAGTCGCTCGGCAGGAAAGGATGTAAAACCTGCATTATTCTCTCGTCTCCGCCCGAACAGCAGCCGGAGCTTCTGGCATGCGCCAGTCGCTACCAGATGCGCATTCTTGGGCCAAACAGTCTGGGCCTGCTCGCCCCGTGGCAGGGGCTGAATGCCAGCTTCTCCCCGGTCCCTATCCGCAAAGGCAAACTCGCTTTCATTTCGCAATCGGCTGCGGTATCGAACACGATCCTCGACTGGGCACAACAGCGTGAGATGGGGTTTTCCTACTTCATTGCTCTGGGTGACAGCCTGGACATCGACGTTGATGAACTGCTCGATTTTCTGGCTCGCGACAGCAAAACCAGCGCCATTCTTCTTTATCTTGAGCACCTGAGCGACGCCCGTCGTTTTGTGTCGGCTTCCCGTAGCGCGTCCCGTAACAAGCCGATTCTGGTGATTAAAAGCGGGCGTAGCCCCGCCGCTCAGCGTCTGCTGCAGTCGCATTCCGGCATGGATCCCGCCTGGGATGCCGCGATTCAACGCGCAGGTTTGCTACGGGTTCAGGATACACACGAGCTTTTTTCCGCCGTCGAGACGTTAAGCCATATGCGTCCGTTACGCGGTGAGAAGTTAATGATTGTCAGTAATGGCGCGGCTCCTGCCGCACTTGCACTGGATGAACTGTGGCTGCGCAATGGCAAGCTGGCCACCCTGGGTGAGGAGACGCTACAACGCCTGAAAGAGGCGCTGCCGGCAAGCGTTAGCCCAGGCAATCCCCTCGATTTGCGCGATGACGCCAGTAGCGATCACTATATCAGGGCGATCTCCCTTTTACTGGATAGCCAGGATTTCGACGCGCTGATGATTATTCACTCCCCCAGCGCGGTCGCTCCCGGGAGTGAAAGCGCGCGCGCACTGATTGACGCCGTCCGGAACCATCCTCGTGGTAAATATGTCACCCTGCTGACCAACTGGTGCGGTGAGTTCTCTTCCCAGGAGGCACGACGCCTGTTCAGTGAAGCCGGTCTGCCCACCTACCGCACTCCGGAAGGCACGATTACGGCGTTTATGCATATGGTGGAGTATCGCCGCAACCAGAAGCAGCTTCGTGAAACCCCGGCTTTACCGGGGAACCTGACGGCGAACACGGCGGATGTTCACCGGCTTTTACAGCAGGCTATCGAAGAGGGAGCCACCTCGCTTGATACGCACGAAGTGCAGCCGATTCTGGGCAGCTACGGGATGCAAACCCTGCCCACCTGGATTGCCGGCGACAGCGCCGAAGCCGTGCATATTGCCGAACAGATTGGCTATCCCGTTGCCCTCAAGCTTCGCTCACCGGACATCCCGCATAAGTCTGATGTCCAGGGGGTGATGTTATACCTGCGGACTGCGACCGAGGTACAGCAAGCCGCTGATGCCATATTCGACCGGGTCAAAATGGCCTGGCCTCAGGCGCGGATCCACGGGTTGCTGGTGCAAAGCATGGCTAATCGCGCGGGCGCTCAGGAGCTGCGCGTGGTGGTTGAATACGATCCTGTCTTTGGCCCGCTTATCATGCTGGGGGAAGGCGGCGTCGAGTGGCGTCCTGAGGAGCAGGCGGTCGTGGCTTTGCCACCACTGAACATGAACCTGGCGCGTTATCTGATCATTCAGGCCATCAAAAGCAAAAAAATACGGGGCCGAAGCGCGCTGCGCCCTCTTGATATTGCCGGGTTGAGTCAGTTCCTGGTGCAGGTGTCTAACCTGATTGTTGATTGCGCGGAGATCCAGCGGCTGGACATCCACCCGCTGCTCGCCTCCGGCAGTGAGTTTACGGCCCTGGACGTCACGCTGGATATCGCGCCTTTCGAGGGTGACAGGGAGAGCCGCCTTGCGATCCGTCCGTATCCTCTGCAGCTGGAGGAGTGGGTGGAGATGAAAAACGGGGAGCGCGTGTTGTTCCGCCCTATCCTGCCGGAAGATGAACCGCAGCTGCGCACGTTCATCTCTCAGGTAACGAAAGAGGATCTTTACTATCGCTATTTTAGCGAAATCAACGAATTTACCCACGATGATTTAGCCAATATGACCCAAATCGACTACGATCGAGAAATGGCATTTGTCGCCGTTCGTCGTTCCGATAAGGGCGATGAGATCCTCGGCGTTACGCGTGCTATTTCCGACCCGGATAATGTTGATGCGGAGTTTGCTGTGCTGGTGCGCTCCGATCTGAAAGGGTTGGGTCTGGGGCGACGGCTGCTGGAAAAACTCATCAGTTATACGCGAGATCACGGATTGTTACGCCTCAATGGCATTACTATGCCTAACAATCGCGGTATGGTGACCCTGGCGCGAAAACTTGGATTTGACGTTGATATTCAGCTGGACGAAGGTATTGTGGCCTTATCCCTGAGCCTGATATCAGCGGATAAAGCCGAGTAAGCTACTGGAAATGTTACCCACTTTGGACGGGACTGGTGGTATCATTGTCCGCTTATGTTGTTTGCATGGTACAGACAACCCTTCAATGAACAGAGAAGAAACGCACTGTGATGTTGTCAAAATTTAAGCGTAATAAACATCAACAACACCTTGCTCAACTACCGAAGATTTCTCAGTCAGTTGATGATGTAGAGTTCTTTTACGCTCCCGCCCATTTTCGGGAGACGCTTCTGGAAAAGATTGCCGGCGCTACGCGTCGCATTTGCATTGTGGCCCTGTATCTTGAACAAGATGAAGGTGGGCGCGCGATCTTAAATGCGCTCTATGAAGCCAAGCGTCAACGTCCGGAACTGGATGTTCGCGTGCTGGTCGACTGGCACCGCGCTCAGCGTGGCCGTATAGGCGCTGCTGCTTCAAACACCAATGCTGACTGGTATTGCCGCACGGCGCAGGAAAATCCTGGCGTCGATGTGCCCGTTTACGGCGTACCTGTAAATACCCGGGAAGCGCTCGGCGTCCTTCATTTCAAAGGGTTCATCATTGATGACAGCGTGCTGTACAGCGGCGCGAGCCTGAATGATGTTTACCTCCATCAGCTCGATAAATATCGATATGACCGTTACCATCTGGTTCGTAATCCGCAGATGGCGGATATCATGTTTAACTGGGTTGATAAGAACTTAGTACAGGGTCGCGGCGTAAATCGTCTTGACGATCCACACCGTCCTAAAAGCCCGGAAATTAAAAATGATATCCGCGCGTTCCGCCAGGAACTGCGTGATGCGGTCTACCATTTCCAGGGCGATGCCAATAACGAAGAGCTGTCCGTTACACCGCTGGTGGGGTTAGGCAAATCAAGCCTGCTGAACAAAACGATTTTCCACCTGATGCCGTGTGCGGAGCAGAAACTCATCATCTGCACCCCTTACTTCAACCTTCCCGCCGTGCTGGTGCGTAATATCATTCAGCTGCTGCGTGATGGTAAAAAAGTTGAAATTATCGTCGGTGACAAAACGGCTAACGACTTCTTTATTCCTGAAGATCAACCGTTCAAGATTATCGGTGCCCTCCCTTATCTCTATGAGATTAACCTGCGCCGTTTCCTGAGCCGTTTACAGTATTACGTTAACACTGACCAGCTGGTCGTGCGTCTGTGGAAAGATGAAGACAACAGTTATCATCTGAAAGGAATGTGGGTCGACGATGAATGGATGCTGCTTACGGGCAATAACCTGAACCCTCGCGCCTGGCGTCTGGATCTCGAAAATGCCATCCTGATCCATGACCCGAAACATGAGTTAGCGACCAGTCGTGAACGTGAGCTCGAGCTTATTCGGACGCATACCACTGTGGTTCAGCATTACCGCGAACTGCAGAGCATTGCCGATTACCCGGTGAAAGTCCGCAAGCTTATTCGTCGCCTGCGTCGAATCCGTATTGACAGACTTATCAGCCGTATTCTGTGATGTCCAGGCCCTGTCAGCGACAGGGCTTTTTTTTGGAGTCCGCTAATGCGTGTTCTTCTCTTGCTGAGTGCTCTCTTTCTCAGTGGCTGTAGCCACATGGCTAACGATAGCTGGTCCGGGCAGGATAAAGCGCAACACTTTCTCGCCTCCGCAATGTTGTCCGCTGCCGGTAATGAGTATGCACAACATCAAGGGTACAGTCGGGATCGTAGTGCGGCAATCGGCCTGATGTTCTCTGTAAGCCTTGGGGCTTCAAAAGAACTGTGGGATAGCCGCCCCGCGGGGAGCGGCTGGAGCTGGAAAGACTTTGCCTGGGACGTAGCCGGTGCCACGACCGGCTATGCCGTGTGGCAGATGGCTCGCTATTAGAGACGAATACCTTTACCCTTTCGATGCAGCATCAGGGAGACAATAAAGGCCAGTGCCCCCATCACCGTCACGTACCAGAAGAAGGTTGTTTCCGTTCCCCATGATTTAAGCGACAGCGCGACGTACTCCGCAGAGCCACCGAACAGTGCATTGGCGACCGCATAAGAAAGCCCTACCCCCAAAGCGCGTACCTGTGCCGGGAACATCTCAGCCTTCAGGATCCCACTGATCGATGTGTAAAAACTGACAATAACCATCGCCAGCATGACCAGACCAAAGGCGGCGTACGGTGAGGAAACGTGCTGAAGCGCAGTTAAAATGGGAACAGTACATAACGCTGACATGCCGCCAAAGATCAGCATTGATGTGCGACGCCCTATTTTATCGGAGAGCGCGCCAATAAGTGGCTGAATCAGCATAAAGACAAACAACGCGACGGTCATGATAGCGCTGGCGACGTTGGCGTGCATGCCCGTGGTGTTCACCAGATATTTTTGCATGTAGGTGGTGAAGGTGTAAAAGCTGAGAGAACCGCCCGCGGTGAACCCGAGAACCATCAGGAAAGCTTTGCGGTTACGCCACAGCCCTTTAAACGACCCCGCCTCCTTCAGCGCCCGGACCTCTTTTTGCGAGGTTTCATCCAACTGACGACGCAACCAGAGTGCGACGACCGCCAGTACAGCGCCCATCGCGAAAGGAATTCGCCATCCCCACTCATGAAGCTGGCTGTCGGTAAGCACCTGCTGCAGAATAACCACCACCAGAATGGCCAGAAGCTGGCCACCAATAAGCGTGACGTACTGGAAAGAGGCGTAAAACCCTTTCCGGCCCTCAAGGGCAATTTCACTCATGTAAGTGGCGCTGGTACCGTATTCTCCTCCAACAGAAAGTCCCTGGAACAGACGAGCCAGTAGCAAAAGAGCCGGCGCCCATGTCCCGATAGCGTCATAACCGGGAAGACAGGCGATCACCAGCGAGCCAAAGCACATCATGCAGACCGAAATCAGCATGGATGCCTTACGTCCTCGACGGTCTGCGATCCGTCCAAACAACCATCCACCAATGGGGCGCATTAAGAAGCCCGCAGCAAATACGCCAGCCGTTTGCAGAAGCTGTGTGGTGGTGTTGCCGGACGGGAAGAAGATATGTGCGAAGTAAAGTGAACAGAATGAGTAGACGTAAAAGTCGAACCATTCCACCAGGTTCCCTGAAGAGGCACTGACGATTGCCCATACCCTTCTACGGGAATCACTGGCAGCCAGCGTCCCGTTCGATGTTATGCTTTCTGTCATTGTGATTATGCTCCTGCCATAAAAACGGCATGCTGAGTCCTGAGAACTCACGATCTTGTAAAGCAAATGTTATTATTTTGTTATAAATAACATTGAGAGTAAGATCACATTTTCTGTTAGCAAGGTAAGTTATAGGATAAAGACTAAGGGTCGTTGGCTGGTGTGGCGGTGTGCAGTCTGATGCCGTCTCCGGCGGCGGGAAAAAACCAAAGCAAAAAACCCCGCACCATACGGTACGGGGTTCTTTTAATTGATGCCTGGCAGTTCCCTACTCTCACATGGGGAGACCCCACACTACCATCGGCGCTACGGCGTTTCACTTCTGAGTTCGGCATGGGGTCAGGTGGGACCACCGCGCTAAAGCCGCCAGGCAAATTCTGTAATCTGTATCAGCTGAAAATCGTCTCTCATCGCCAAAACATCTTCGGCGTTGTAAGGTTAAGCCTCACGGTTCATTAGTATCGGTTAGCTCAACGCATCGCTGCGCTTACACACCCGACCTATCAACGTCGTAGTCTTCAACGTTCCTTCAGGAGACTTAAAGTCTCAGGGAGAACTCATCTCGGGGCAAGTTTCGTGCTTAGATGCTTTCAGCACTTATCTCTTCCGCATTTAGCTACCGGGCAGTGCCATTGGCATGACAACCCGAACACCAGTGATGCGTCCACTCCGGTCCTCTCGTACTAGGAGCAGCCCCCCTCAATTCTCCAGCGCCCACGGCAGATAGGGACCGAACTGTCTCACGACGTTCTAAACCCAGCTCGCGTACCACTTTAAATGGCGAACAGCCATACCCTTGGGACCTACTTCAGCCCCAGGATGTGATGAGCCGACATCGAGGTGCCAAACACCGCCGTCGATATGAACTCTTGGGCGGTATCAGCCTGTTATCCCCGGAGTACCTTTTATCCGTTGAGCGATGGCCCTTCCATTCAGAACCACCGGATCACTATGACCTGCTTTCGCACCTGCTCGAGCCGTCACTCTCGCAGTCAAGCTAGCTTATGCCATTGCACTAACCTCCTGATGTCCGACCAGGATTAGCTAACCTTCGTGCTCCTCCGTTACTCTTTGGGAGGAGACCGCCCCAGTCAAACTACCCACCAGACACTGTCCGCAACCCGGATTACGGGTCTACGTTAGAACACCAGCCATTAAAGGGTGGTATTTCAAGGTTGGCTCCACGCAGACTGGCGTCCACGCTTCAAAGCCTCCCACCTATCCTACACATCAAGGACCAGTGTTCAGTGTCAAGCTATAGTAAAGGTTCACGGGGTCTTTCCGTCTTGCCGCGGGTACACTGCATCTTCACAGCGAGTTCAATTTCACTGAGTCTCGGGTGGAGACAGCCTGGCCATCATTACGCCATTCGTGCAGGTCGGAACTTACCCGACAAGGAATTTCGCTACCTTAGGACCGTTATAGTTACGGCCGCCGTTTACCGGGGCTTCGATCAAGAGCTTCGCGTTGCCGCTAACCCCATCAATTAACCTTCCGGCACCGGGCAGGCGTCACACCGTATACGTCCACTTTCGTGTTTGCACAGTGCTGTGTTTTTAATAAACAGTTGCAGCCAGCTGGTATCTTCGACTGATTTCAGCTCCACCCGCAGGGGCTTCACCTACATATCAGCGTGCCTTCTCCCGAAGTTACGGCACCATTTTGCCTAGTTCCTTCACCCGAGTTCTCTCAAGCGCCTTGGTATTCTCTACCTGACCACCTGTGTCGGTTTGGGGTACGATTTGATGTTACCTGATGCTTAGAGGCTTTTCCTGGAAGCAGGGCATTTGTTACTTCAGCACCGTAGTGCCTCGTCATCACACCTCAGCGTTAATAAGGAACCGGATTTACCTGGAACCTCCGCCTACATGCTTAAACCGGGACAACCGTCGCCCGGCTAACATAGCCTTCTCCGTCCCCCCTTCGCAGTAACACCAAGTACAGGAATATTAACCTGTTTCCCATCGACTACGCCTTTCGGCCTCGCCTTAGGGGTCGACTCACCCTGCCCCGATTAACGTTGGACAGGAACCCTTGGTCTTCCGGCGAGCGGGCTTTTCACCCGCTTTATCGTTACTTATGTCAGCATTCGCACTTCTGATACCTCCAGCACCCCTCACAGGACACCTTCAACGGCTTACAGAACGCTCCCCTACCCAACAACGCATAAGCGTCGCTGCCGCAGCTTCGGTGCATGGTTTAGCCCCGTTACATCTTCCGCGCAGGCCGACTCGACCAGTGAGCTATTACGCTTTCTTTAAATGATGGCTGCTTCTAAGCCAACATCCTGGCTGTCTGTGCCTTCCCACATCGTTTCCCACTTAACCATGACTTTGGGACCTTAGCTGGCGGTCTGGGTTGTTTCCCTCTTCACGACGGACGTTAGCACCCGCCGTGTGTCTCCCGTGATAACATTCTTCGGTATTCGTAGTTTGCATCGGGTTGGTAAGCCGGGATGGCCCCCTAGCCGAAACAGTGCTCTACCCCCGAAGATGAGTTCACGAGGCGCTACCTAAATAGCTTTCGGGGAGAACCAGCTATCTCCCGGTTTGATTGGCCTTTCACCCCCAGCCACAAGTCATCCGCTAATTTTTCAACATTAGTCGGTTCGGTCCTCCAGTTAGTGTTACCCAACCTTCAACCTGCCCATGGCTAGATCACCGGGTTTCGGGTCTATACCCTGCAACTTAACGCCCAGTTAAGACTCGGTTTCCCTTCGGCTCCCCTATACGGTTAACCTTGCTACAGAATATAAGTCGCTGACCCATTATACAAAAGGTACGCAGTCACCCCATAAAAGAGGCTCCCACTGCTTGTACGTACACGGTTTCAGGTTCTTTTTCACTCCCCTCGCCGGGGTTCTTTTCGCCTTTCCCTCACGGTACTGGTTCACTATCGGTCAGTCAGGAGTATTTAGCCTTGGAGGATGGTCCCCCCATATTCAGACAGGATACCACGTGTCCCGCCCTACTCTTCGAGTTCACAGCCTGTGTGCTTTCGTGTACGGGACTTTCACCCTGTACCGTGCGACTTTCCAGACGCTTCCACTAACACACAAGCTGATTCAGACTCTGGGCTGCTCCCCGTTCGCTCGCCGCTACTGGGGGAATCTCGGTTGATTTCTTTTCCTCGGGGTACTTAGATGTTTCAGTTCCCCCGGTTCGCCTCGTTAACCTATGTATTCAGTTAACGATAGTGTGTCGGAACACACTGGGTTTCCCCATTCGGACATCGCCGGGTCAAAGGTTCATATCACCTCGCCGGCGCTTTTCGCAGATTAGCACGTCCTTCATCGCCTCTGACTGCCAGGGCATCCACCGTGTACGCTTAGTCGCTTAACCTCACAACCCGAAGATGTTTCTTTCGATTCACCACCGGTTTGCGAAAATTTGAGAGACTCGAACACACATAACATGTGTGTCGTTTCAATTTTCAGCTTGATCCAGATTTTTAAAGAGCAAATATCTCAAACGTCACCCGAAGATGAGTTTTGAGATATGTCGGCAGGTGACTTTCACTCACGAACCAGCAAGTGGCGTCCCCTAGGGGATTCGAACCCCTGTTACCGCCGTGAAAGGGCGGTGTCCTGGGCCTCTAGACGAAGGGGACACTGAAGTCTCAATCGCAAGACGCCTTGCTATTTACTTTTCATCAGACAATCTGTGTGAGCACTACAAAGGCAGGTTCTTTAAGGTAAGGAGGTGATCCAACCGCAGGTTCCCCTACGGTTACCTTGTTACGACTTCACCCCAGTCATGAATCACAAAGTGGTAAGCGCCCTCCCGAAGGTTAAGCTACCTACTTCTTTTGCAACCCACTCCCATGGTGTGACGGGCGGTGTGTACAAGGCCCGGGAACGTATTCACCGTAGCATTCTGATCTACGATTACTAGCGATTCCGACTTCATGGAGTCGAGTTGCAGACTCCAATCCGGACTACGACGCACTTTATGAGGTCCGCTTGCTCTCGCGAGTTCGCTTCTCTTTGTATGCGCCATTGTAGCACGTGTGTAGCCCTACTCGTAAGGGCCATGATGACTTGACGTCATCCCCACCTTCCTCCAGTTTATCACTGGCAGTCTCCTTTGAGTTCCCGGCCGGACCGCTGGCAACAAAGGATAAGGGTTGCGCTCGTTGCGGGACTTAACCCAACATTTCACAACACGAGCTGACGACAGCCATGCAGCACCTGTCTCAGAGTTCCCGAAGGCACCAATCCATCTCTGGAAAGTTCTCTGGATGTCAAGAGTAGGTAAGGTTCTTCGCGTTGCATCGAATTAAACCACATGCTCCACCGCTTGTGCGGGCCCCCGTCAATTCATTTGAGTTTTAACCTTGCGGCCGTACTCCCCAGGCGGTCGACTTAACGCGTTAGCTCCGGAAGCCACGCCTCAAGGGCACAACCTCCAAGTCGACATCGTTTACGGCGTGGACTACCAGGGTATCTAATCCTGTTTGCTCCCCACGCTTTCGCACCTGAGCGTCAGTCTTTGTCCAGGGGGCCGCCTTCGCCACCGGTATTCCTCCAGATCTCTACGCATTTCACCGCTACACCTGGAATTCTACCCCCCTCTACAAGACTCTAGCCTGCCAGTTTCGAATGCAGTTCCCAGGTTGAGCCCGGGGATTTCACATCCGACTTGACAGACCGCCTGCGTGCGCTTTACGCCCAGTAATTCCGATTAACGCTTGCACCCTCCGTATTACCGCGGCTGCTGGCACGGAGTTAGCCGGTGCTTCTTCTGCGGGTAACGTCAATTGCTGCGGTTATTAACCGCAACACCTTCCTCCCCGCTGAAAGTACTTTACAACCCGAAGGCCTTCTTCATACACGCGGCATGGCTGCATCAGGCTTGCGCCCATTGTGCAATATTCCCCACTGCTGCCTCCCGTAGGAGTCTGGACCGTGTCTCAGTTCCAGTGTGGCTGGTCATCCTCTCAGACCAGCTAGGGATCGTCGCCTAGGTGAGCCGTTACCCCACCTACTAGCTAATCCCATCTGGGCACATCTGATGGCAAGAGGCCCGAAGGTCCCCCTCTTTGGTCTTGCGACGTTATGCGGTATTAGCTACCGTTTCCAGTAGTTATCCCCCTCCATCAGGCAGTTTCCCAGACATTACTCACCCGTCCGCCACTCGTCACCCGAGAGCAAGCTCTCTGTGCTACCGTTCGACTTGCATGTGTTAGGCCTGCCGCCAGCGTTCAATCTGAGCCATGATCAAACTCTTCAATTTAAGTTTGATGCTCGTGAATTAAACTTCGTAATGAATTACGTATGTTCACTCAGAGACTTGGTATTCATTTAGTGTCCGAAGACATTAAGAATCCATGTCACTTTGAGTGCCCACACAGATTGTCTGATAAATTGTTAAAGAGCAGTGCCGCTTCGTTTTCGCTGCGGCGCGGGGTGTGCATATTACGCTTTCCCGCTTCAGAGTCAAGCATTTATTTTCGCTTATCTCTGCTGACCCGGCGGCGTGTGTGCCGTTGTTCCGTGTCAGTGGAGGCGCATTATAGGGGGTA